>CAWELW010000001.1:0-1991266 GCA_963809985.1 uncultured Alphaproteobacteria bacterium
AACCCGTCTTCGCGGATTGGGGCGATTTTGAAGAGGTGGTGGATTATAAATCAATTGCTTAGACCAAAAGGTCTTCACTACGGCGGGTGGTTTGGATAATTGCGGTCGAGGTGATTTTGGGGGGCGGCTGCGGCGGCAGACGGAGCTTCAGCCGGCCGATCAGAAGCTGGAGTTCGGGCTCTGGATGGGTATAGCGCGTGAGCATGATCTCGCGCCCGTCGGTCGTCGGAAGATGGACATCTATCATCTGAACGGCGGCGAACTTTTCGAGCGCGCTGCGCGCGGTCAATCCGGGTGCCAGCGCGTGGAGGCGGCGCGTCAGCGTGATCTGCAGACAATAAGCGAGGAAGGCGATGAAGATATGGGCTTCGATTCGCTGCGCATCCTTGTGGAAGATCGGGCGGATGGCGAGATCGCCCTTGAGGTTTTTGAACGCTTCTTCGACGGCGACGAGTTGGATGTAATATTGCCAGAGCAAGGCCGGATCGTCGTCGGTGAGATTGGTGCGCAGCAGATAACGGCCTTCACGGCGCCTTATCTTTCGCAGCTTTTTGCGGTTGAGGGAAAAAGTGAACGCAGCGATTTCCTCGTCGATCTCGATATCGACGAGGCGCCAAGCAGTCGGCGCCTTGGCCCGCGCGGCACCCAGTTTCATCAGCAGTTCTTCGCGGGAGATCTGCATGGCGGCGAGTTGCCGAAGCCGCTTCCACAGCCATTTCATCTGGCGTCGGCGCATGGCGCGTTCTTTGGTGACGCGATCGACGCTCTGGGCGAAGACGTAAAGCTCATCATCTTCGGCCAACAGCTTCACTTGAACCCCTTCCCTTGCCTCCTGCCAGGGCTTCTCCAGCAAGTGTTTTTCCAGGCGGTTCAAGCGTCCCTTCGGCGTTCCCACGAGATAGTGCACCGGCGGATCGCTGTTGCGCATCTCCGCCAGAACCGCCTCGGTCGGCACACCGCGATCCATCACCCAGACGCGCCGTGCCTTGCCGTATTGCTGCTCGATCTTGCCGAGGAACAGCCGCAGCGTCTTGCTGTCCGCCGTGTTGCCGGGCAGCACTTCATAAGCGAGCGGCAACCCCTCGGGCGTGACCACCAATGCGATCACCAATTGCGGACAATCCGGCCGTTTGTCACGGCTGTAGCCGTGGCGGCGCTTGTCGCCCTCCGGCAGATCCGATGCGTTGACCTCGAAATAAGTGCTGGTCAGATCGTAGAGCAGAACGTCGAAATCGACATTGAACAAGTCGCGCCAGCGCCCGACGAGATGCGAGAACAGCGCCTCCTTATGCGCGAGCAGGAGGTCATGGCAGGCATAGAGCTTGTGCGCTTCGGCCAGGCCGAAATCCGCACCCAAGAGATCGGCCATGGCGCTCTTGGCGAACCAATCGCGATGCAATTTCCACTCGCTGCCCGGCGCGATCAGC
Source organism: uncultured Alphaproteobacteria bacterium (assembly GCA_963809985.1). Taxonomy (GTDB): domain Bacteria; phylum Pseudomonadota; class Alphaproteobacteria; order Rhizobiales; family Beijerinckiaceae; genus Methylovirgula. Next base: position 1,428 of record CAWELW010000001.1, read on the forward strand.
CGGTAGACGACCAGAACCAGCAAAACCCGATCCCAGCGCGTCCCCTTGCGGCTCGCCGGCAGACGCTCGGCCCAGAACCGGTCCAGGTGCAGATCCCGCCACAACTGACCGGCCAACCAGCAGGCGCCCCATTGCCGCGGCCGGCACAATCGCAGCTCCGACAGACGAAGCCGCACCACCGAAGCGTCGTCCGCAGCTGCCTCGCAGCGATCCTCCGGGAACAGCGCCAGTGTACGCGGAGCGCCCGTATCCGTGTCGAATACCTCGATCGCCCTGCGCCACGCCGCAGCCTGCGAGGAATTGATCTCGCCCAGATACAACACATGCCGCTGCACGACCCGGCCATTGTCGAGACGCTTGTTCTCGACGATGTTCCAGTAGGCGTGTGTCTTGCCGTCCTTCTTCCGCTCGGTGCGTCGCAGAAACATGATGACGCAAGTCTATGCACACAAATCCCGCCCTGGGAATCGGGTAGGTCTTCACTACAGCTGTTTTCAGCGAAATCGGGATGCCCCGTGCGAAGTAAATCAGTCGCTTAGACCAAAGAAAAAATCGCAAAACCAGGTTTTCAACAGGCAAATCCGCGAAGACGGGTTAGGACCGGCGCCCGGTTGATGCTGACGGTTCGTCCCTGCGCCAGGCTGCTCTCCTCACGACGCCGCTTCAAGGTCAATCTCTGGCGCTTGACGGATCGGCCACTCTGGGCTGCGCTTGGGCCATGTGCAACCTCTGCTCCGAGACCAAAGGCCAGGCCGCAATCCGGCACCTCGGCTCGTGCAAAGCAAGCGTGCGCTCGGCCTGCCCGCCGGCCCGGGCTGCGGTGGCGCGCGTCTGGCATGGCACGGGCGCACTACCGCATCCCGAAATCACCGCTACCCTTATTGTGCAAACGCGTCCAACTTTGGGTCTGACTCACTTTTGGTGCAGTTACCGCCGAGCTTGACGCATACTCAATTCGGGGAGCGCCGCCGGTGGCTAAAGATGATTTCAAATGCCTTGTGCCAAAGGGCTTGGTCGTGGACGCGGTGCAAATAGATGCCGAGGCAATTTGCGTTTCGGCGCACTCTGCCACTAGGTCATCTTTGTGCCCGGTCTGCGCACATGTTTCGCAGAGGATCCATAGCCGATATTGGCGGCAGCTCCTGGACTTGCCCTCTCACGGTCGCACCGTACACGTTCGGATCGCCGTTCGGCGTTTCCGTTGCGGCAATTCGGGGTGTTCAGTGCAGATCTTCGCTGAACGTCTCGATCAGGCGATCGCTCCGCCATCGGCGCGTCGAACCGGACGGCTCGAGACAATCGTCCATCGTCTTGGGATCGCGCTGGGCGGACGCCCGGCTTCGAGCCTAGCGAAGCTCCTAATGGTGTCGATCAGCAAGGACACTTTGCTCAGGGTCGTCCGCCAGCGGGCGCTCCCAGCCCTGACGCGAGTTGTTGGGATTGATGACTGGGCGTGGCGGCGGGGACATCGCTACGGCACGATCGTCTGTGATCTGGAACGCCGACAGATCATCGATCTTCTTCCGGACCGTGAGGTGGCGACCGTCAGCGCATGGCTTGCCGCGCATCCAGGCATCGAGATCGTTGCGCGTGACAGGGGCGGCGGTTATGCGGAGGCGGCTAAACGTGGGGCGCCGATGGCGGTACAGGTCGCCGATCGCTGGCATCTCCTTGAGAACGCGAGCGCCGCCTTCCTTGATGCCGTGCGTCGTCATATGCGGCAAATCCGCGAGGCCATTGGCATCAGTGGCGTCGATCCAAACGTGCTCACGGCTGCCGAGAAACGGCAGTTCGAAGGTTGGGAGCGACGCAAGCAAACCAGTGACACGGTCCTCGCGCTGAAGGGCAATGGTGTCACGATAAAGGACATCGTGCGCCGCACTGGATTGGCGCGCCAAACGATCCGCCAAATCGTCCGCGGCGCCGGCGCCGACGTGTTCCGCATCCGCGAGAGTTCGCTTGACGCATTCGCGGTAACTCTCGAAGCAGAGTGGACGGCCGGCTGCCGCATGGGGGCCGAACTTTGGCGGCGGCTGCGGACCAAGGGGTTTTCCGGCAGTCTGCGCGTCGTCTCGGAATGGGCAACACGTAAGCGTCATGACGAGGCAGACAAGCTCGGACGGCCGAGGAAAGTCCCAGCGGCGCGTAGGATCGCACGCATGATGACAACACAGCGCGATGCCCCTTCGAAAGATGTTGCAAGTCTGCTCGCGTCGATCGAAACAGCTGTTCCTATGCTGGTAACAGCTCGAGATCTCGTGGATCGTTTCCACGATATGGTCCGGCATCGCAAACCCGCGGATCTTGATGCCTGGATCGAGACGGCAAAAAAGAGCGCGATCGCTTCATTGGCAAACGGCATCGCTGCGGATTACGCCGCCGTTCGGGCCGCGTTGATCGAGCCTTGGTCGAGCGGACAGGTCGAAGCCCAGATCCACAAGTTGAAACTCGTCAAGCGTCAGATGTATGGCCGCGCAAATCTCGATCTGCTTCGCGCGCGCCTCGTTGCAAACGTCCCCAGAACCTGCACCAAAAGTGAGTTAGACCCCTTTTTAGCTGCCGATTGACGCTCCAACCTGTCGACACTGCTTTCGTGGCCAGTTGTCTGGCGGCGCGCGGCTCGGGCCGACCGCAAGGCCGGTCCATGTATGTTCATGGACTCGATGTCCTCGACGTCTCCGCGCTCACGGGTACCTGGTTGAAGGCGCGGCGCCAATCGAAGCTCCGTGTTAAGGGGCCGCGCGTCGGTCCTCTCGCGGCGCTCGGGCGCTTACATCTCATTGAAGAGGACGCGAGTGGACGGACCTGGTCGGTGTGGGTGAAGATGCAGTCCTACGCGGCCTCCCCCTGGCCGCTATAGCGGCATCAGGCACAGCAGCGCCTGCAGCGGGCACACGCCGCCATCTCGGCCGGCGATCGGATCGCCTCCTGCTTCGTCGGAAAGCGGGAGACGGGCGGCCGTTGGATGCAGCGCCCACACGGCGGCCGCGAAGGGTATGTTCGATGGTGGTTATGTACTCGCCGGGAGTGGCCGATAGCCGCATCAGGACCCGCAGGCCGGATCAGTCGAGGCGAGTATTTGCACTGGGTGCTCCAAATTGGTATTGATTATACCACATTTTGGGCATAGGTTAGCTGATATTGGAACTACCACATTTCCGTCCCGAAGGGAGGACCTCGATGAGCCGGGCCGAACCTCAATCCTTGGCGCTCCGCAGTCTGGGCAATATCGCGGCCAGCCTTCCCGGCTCCACCGACATTTTCGGCCGCCACAAGCTCGATTTCTGCTGCGCCTGTATCTGTTCGAGCGCCAGATGATCGGGTATCCGGCCGTTGCACCGGTGAATGCCAATTGCAAGCTCACTCAGCCCGACAAGCTGGTGAGAAGGGATCAATATTATGGATTACGTGAAACCGGCGGATGCAGCGTTATCGATGCTCAATGCAGGCGCGACCAAACTCACTCTAACTCCCGGCGACCTGATGATCCGTGGCGTACTTTCGGGCTCCCTCCTGGGCGTCGCGACCACGCTTGCTTTCACCGGCGCGGTCACAACGGGCCAACCGATCGTCGGAGCTATCATCTTCCCCATCGGCTTCGTGAGCATCGTGCTGCTCGAACTTGTGACGGGCAATTTCGCCCTGGTGCCCTTGCCGTAGCTCGAGGGTCGCGCCAGCCTGGGCCAAGTCCTGACCAACTGGTCAGGGGTGATGCTCGGCAATCTCTTGGGCAGCATTGCATATGGCGTACTGGCGGCGATCGCCCTCACCCACATGTGGACGAGCGAACCGGCCGGCGTGGCTGCACGGATCGTCTGCACCGCCGAGGCCAAGACGATCGGCTATGCGGCGATCGGCGCTGCCGGCTTCGTCACTTGCTTCGTCAAAGCGATGTTGTGCAACTGGATGGTCTGCCTCGCGGCCGTGCTCGCGATGACGACCACTTCGACTGCCGGCAAGGTGATGACGGCTTGGCTGCCGATCTTCGTTTTCTTCGCGCAGGGCTTCGAGCACGTGGTCGTCAATTTTTTCATCATTCCGACCGGCATGATGATGGGTGCCAAGATCACGATCCTCGACTGGATCCTCTGGAATGCGGTTCCTGCAACTCTCGGCAACATCGCCGGCGGGTTCCTGTTCACAGGACTGGCGATCTACTGGACGTATCGGCCGGCAATCAGTCGCGCGGTCCAGCCAGTCGTCGAGAAATGAAGTTGATCCGATCCCTTTACTTTCCCGGAGCCATTTGCAAGTATTCTCTTCGGCATGCAGAGGAGAGGTGCGCATGACCGCTTATTACGCCGCCGTCACAACATTGCTCGTAAGCCTCGCGATCGTCGCAATCGCACTTTTCGTGGGCCGCGCGCGGCTTTCCTCGGAAGCCCCCTCGGCGGCGACATCGACGGTCTACCGGATCAGGTCGGTGTATTTCGTGATTATCGTCGGCGTGGCCATCATTTTATTGGCGTTCACGCTTCCGATGACGCCCTATCCGCGCAAGTCCGGCGAGCAGAAGCCGGACGTCACCGTCAAAGTAATCGGCGAAATGTGGAGCTGGACGCTGACAACCGGTTCCGAGGACGCCTCCGCCAGCGGCAATCTCGTTCTGCCGGCCGGCAAAACGGTGGCGTTCGAAGTTTCTTCGAAAGACGTCAATCATAATTTTGCAATCTACAATTCGGGAGGGGAGTTGATTGCGCAAGTTCAAGCCATGCCCGATTACACCAACCGATTATTATACACGTTCAACGTGCCCGGGCATTATTACGTTCTCTGTCTCGAATATTGCGGTGTTGGCCATCATGCGATGAGCAGCGAATTCGACGTGAAGTAGGGGATCGGCAGCAATGGATGACGAGCGATACGGGCAGGCGATTCGAAGCGTCACGCAGTTCTGGGTATGGACCGTCCCGGTCCTCTTCCTGGTCCTTATGCTTCTGGGATTGATGATGCGCTCCAACCAGGCTGGCATCATTAATGCCGACCCTGACTATTTCTATGCCGCCATGACGCTCCACGGCCTCGGCATGGCCGGCACGGGGTTCGTGGGCGGCTTGGCCGCGGTAGCTTACCTTCTTGCACGCTATGTGCGCGTCAATCTCGTCATCGCGTGGACGATGTACGTTCTCACGGTCCTCGGCGTCGTCGGCCTCGTAATCGCATGCCTGATCGGCCGGTTCGGTCCGGGCTGGTACCTGCTCTACCCGTTGCCATTCATGGGCAATGGCGCATGGCCTGATTGGGCGTTGGGGCTCGCCGTCCTCTCGCTGATCGTCCTTGGGGTAGCTTGGCTTCTCGGCCAGATCGACGTGTTCCGCGCGCTGATCGCAAAGTATGGCCTGACGAACGCGTTGGCGTGGCAATACTTGCGGAAAGCGAGCGCGGGCCGGGTCGAAATTCCGCCGATCGTCCTCATCAGCGCCGCCGGCTGCCTGGTGCCCGGCATCGTCACGACGCTCGATGGTGCCGCTTTGTTGATGCTTTACCTTTTCAAGTGGTTCAGCCCCTCGCTCACCCTCGATCCGTTACTCCTCAAGAACATGGTCTTTCTTTGGGGGCACACGCTCGTCAACATCACCATGTATCTCGGACTGGCCATGGTGTACGAACTCCTGCCGAAGTACACGGGCAGGCCCTGGAAAACCAACGCGGTCGTGGCAATCGCGTGGAATGCCGTGCTCCTCCTGGTGCTCTTTGCTTTCTTCCATCACCTCTATATGGATTTCGCACAGCCCGTTTCGCTCCAATACATCGGCCAAGTGGCTTCGTATTTGAGCGCCGTTCCGGCCACCGTCGTCACCGTCTTCGGCGTCATCGCGCAAGTCTACCGCTCGGGAATGCAGTGGCGGTTCGTTCCGCTTTGTTTCTGTCTTGGTATCGTCGGCTGGGTCATCGGCGGTTTCGCCGCGGTAGTCAACTCGACGATCACCGTCAATTTCGTATTCCACAACACAATGTGGGTTCCGGCCCATTTCCACACTTATTTCCTCGTCGGATACTTTCTGATGCTCTGGGGCTTTCTCTATGAATTTTCCGGCTCGGCGCGAGACGGGCTCGCCAAGGCGGGACTCTGGCTCCTGGTCGCCGGCGGTTATGGATTCCTCTTCATGTTTTATTTGGGCGGCATGCTCGGCGTGCCGCGGCGATTTGCGGCCTATAGCAGCATGCCCATTACTTCGTTGGCGACGATCAGCGAGCGGACGGCTTTCATCGCTGCCGCCTTTGTTGTGGTCTTCATCATCGGATTGCTAGTGGTGTTCGGCGTGATTTATGGCGGGTTGGCAAATAGGGCTTTTTCCAGCAGAACCGCCGCCTCCAGCCCTTAAAGTCCCAGGAACCGAGTCCATGCCGAGCGATCGCCAAGCAACTATCAGTCTGGCAAATCGCAGCATTGCGGCGCTGATCTGTTTGCTGATTCTGGGCGGCGGCCTAGCTCTGGTCTCCGCCTGGACATTGGGTTTCTCCGCATTCACCTCATACAGTTATGCGCTTGTCGAGGCCGGCCCACTCCCGCGAGCTGCGCCCGATATCACATTCCTTGATCAATTCGACAATGAGCGGCGCCTCACGTCGTTGCGGGGACGCGATGTGCTTCTCCACGTGTTTTATGGATCCTGTGTCACGATCTGCCCGATCGTTATCGAGGAACTGCGTGAACTCTATTCCGACCTGTCTCCTGCACAACGAAGCAAGCTTGTGATTTTGAGCATCAGCGTCAATTCGGTGCGCGACACGACCAAACGCCTGCTCGATCTTTGGCGTCAAGAAGGTGCATTTGAGGGATGGATCATGGCGCGGCCCTCGACTGACTCGTTCGATCGGGTGACACGGGAGTTCGGTATTTGGGTCTTCGCCAAGAGCGACGGTACGATCAATCACTCGGCTGATCTATTTCTCATCGACCGGGGCGGGCGGATCGTGCGTGTGTTTTCGCCACAATCGAACAACGATCGGATAAGACGCGATCTTGAAAAATATCTCTAAGCTGCTGATCGTCTGTCTGCTGCCTGTCTTCTTGCTCTTGCCGCGTATCGACGCAATTTTCAGTGCGACGATGCCGAGAAAGGCGCTAGCAAAATCACTATTGCTCTTATTCTGTGGCTGGGCGGTATCTCGGCTTTTTTCTTGGAGCCGAATGGCATCCTATGCGCCCGCCGCGGTCGCCGCAGCGACGCTGGTGTTTTTGTTCTGGATGATTCCGCGGTCTATTGATCTGACCCAGATTTATCCAAGCGTCAACGCCAGCTACGTCATCAGCCTCTTCGCCGCGGGCTGTCTGCTGTCACATTATTTGCCACTGTTGCCGGGCGTCGCGAGAGTGGTCTACGCACTCTACTTTTCGAGCATGATCGTTGCATTTGGGCTGCTTTATGCCTCCCAGTCCACACTGTTGTGCTCCGCTTACACGCTCGAAGATCAGCACGCTTTCGGCTGGATGCTCGTTCCACTCGGGATCGTTGCATACCTCGTTGTACTAGCGTCCATAACTAGCCCGCATTATGCAGCCCATTGACCCTCACGCGGCGCAAAGTGCTGCTTTTGCGTGATCGTTTTCGGATTTCTCCCGATGGTAACGCACCCCGTCGTCGTCGGCGGAGCGCCAGCGTTCGGGGTGGAAAATGTTTTCGGGTTGACGGGAAGGGTTCGATTTTCGGGGTGTCACGCCCCGCCTGTTACGTGACGAGGCGCGGGATACGCCCGAGGGCGAAGCGCAAAATATCTTGTCCGGGACACGATGTCGGCAAGTGAACGCGGATCATCGTCTTCATCTCGACGACGTGCGCGGCGATTTTGATGAGGCGCAGGCGCAACGTGTCGAACTGCGCAACGCGCCACATCGAACGTTTCGGCATCGATGTGCGCAGGCCCCACATGAGCCAATAGGCCCCCGCGTGCAGGAACAGCCGTAACTGGTTGGCCGTGGCCTTCGTACAAGAGGTGCGGTCCGCCGCCAGATGCGTCTTCCACGATTTGATGTGGTTTTCGGCCTGGCCGCGCCGGCAATAGACATCCTCGTAGAGCACGCGGGCGTTGCGCTTCTTGAGATTGGTGACGACGAAGCGCGTGTCGGGCCCTTCCGCGCCAGCCTCGACGCGGGCGATGACGCGCTCGACGCGGCTCCAACTCGCGGCTCCGTCGTAGAACTCCTTGAAGCGGCGTATCTTGCCGTCTCTCGGCACGGCCTCGAAGCGTGCCTTCGTGCTGGCCTCAAGGACTTCGATGTGCCGGCGCAATGTCGTGGTCGGCGCAACGCCGAGGATATAATCGAGCTCGTTGGCGCGACAAAAGTCGAGAACCTCGGGAGCGCAATAATGACTGTCGCCGCGCAACATGATCTGCGGTTTTCGGCCAATGGGCGCGGATGGCGCGCAACAGGCGGCGCAGGAAGGCTTTGATCTCCTTGCCGCCGGGTCGTTTGGCGGGACGAAGCACGGCGGTGATGAAGCGGCCCTCGCCATCGAAGACGACAATCGGCTGAAAGCCATATTCATCGTAATGCGCGTTGAACAATCGCAACTGCTGGCCGCCATGCACCGCGTCGAACGTGTCGTCCACGTCGAGCGTGATCCGTTTGGGAACCTTGTGGAAGGACTCGCAATAAAGATCGACCATGGCGCGGCCCATGCGCAGCAAGGCGCGGGCGTCGGGCAGGTTTTCCAGTCGCGAGATCGTCGATTGCGAGCACAGTTCGCGATCCGACGGCGCAAGATCGAGCGCCATCTTGAACATGGGATCGCTGCGAAGACTGGAGGCGTCGTTGCCGTCTTCATGGCCCGCCGCGATCATCAGCAGCCGAAAGCGGATTATGTCGGCGAGCGTGTGCGTGATCTGATCAGGCGCGCGCGGGTCTTTGATACACGCCGCCATGCGATCGGCGACGCGAAGGCGCTGCTCAACCTCGCGCAAAACCACAATCCCGCCGTCCGACGACAGCAGACCGCCATCGAATTTGGCGACGATTGCCTTGCCTGAAACAGGTGACAGGCCGGGCAGCGGCAGCATAGGATCATTCATGGCAGGTGTGGCTTCTCTGAAACGGCGCTGATTGGAGTCGACAACCAAATCATACGCTAAATCAGATATTTAAGCCACATCCGCCAGCATGGGCTGCATAATGCGGGCTAGGTGGCTTGTTCCGGCCTCCGGAAGTCGGTGATCGCACACACGCCGGCCTTTCTCTCCCAGGAATTCAGGAATTACGGTGACACGCCCGTATTTGCCGAATTATGTGAGGCAAGTCAGCAAAGGCGCGCTAGCCTGGATTTCTCAAACGAATTCAGTTTTTAGCTGAAAAACGGGTCGTTCGGCGGCTTATTTTTCGGGCTTGGGCGTGATTTTCACATCGGCCGGACATCGCCGCTGACACGGCCCGCTCGGTTCCCGCGCTGCGAGTCCCATGGTTTCGATTCTCTCGCAATACGAGTCGTTTGGCGCGTGCGTCAGGGCTCGGCGAACCGGCATCTTGATCCTGCTTTCCGGTGCGGTGGTTTTCCGTCAGCCGGAGCCAAAAGCGCGTTGAAGATAATGGTGGGCGAGTTCGAATTCGTTCTTGTGGGGGCATCCCGAAGCAAGCGCGAAGTGAATGCGGCGCACGCTCCTTCGCACCTGAGCGCCGAGCTTGAGCAGCTTGAGGCGAATGGTTTGAGCCGACGCGTCGGCGAATTCAGTATGGCGCAGGCCGACGCGGCGCAGAGTATCGACGAGCACGTAAGCCATGGCCGAGAACCACAGCCGCAATTGGTTGGCTTGCATCGTCGCGGAGGAAGCACGATCGGCGAACAGTTCGAACTGCTCGCCGATGCGGTTTTCCGCCTCGCCACGCGCGCAATAGAGATCCTCGTAGAGAGCACGGGCGTCAAAGGCGAGGCGGCACCCCCGACGTTTGAGCGTGGTGACGACGAAGCGCGGATTGGCGCCATCCGGTGTGTGCTCGGCTTTGCCGACGACACGTCGGTTTCGGCTCCAGCTCTTGAGCGTGCGATAGGAGAAGTCGCGGAAGACCCGCGCCGGCTTGCCCGAACTCAGGCACCGGCGCTTGGCCGCGGCAGCCTCCGCGACGAGCGCTGCTTCCAGCCTTGCATTGCGCGCCACACCGAAGACGTAATCGACGCGGTTGGTCTCGCACCAACTCATCAGGTCGTCATTGGAAAAGCCGCTGTCGCCGCGCAAAATGATGCGTACCCGTGGCCAGCTCCGGCGAATGTGTGAAACAATGCGCGCCATGTCCGCGACCGCGCCATCGCTGCCTGCGACATCGGCGCGCCGCTGCTTCGCCAGCAGCAGATGCCGTCCACAAAAGACATACAGCGGCAGATAGCAATATTCGTCGTAATAGCCGTGGAAAAATCGACCCTCTTGTCCGCCGTGAAGCGGAATGTCGGTATTGTCGAGATCGAGCACGATCTCGCGCGGCGCGCGTTCGTGGGCTTCCAGGAAAACATCGACCAGCAGGCCATCGACCCGCGCGCCGTCGCAATCGATCTTGTGATATTTGGCGGCATGGCGCTTGGGCGTGTGCTCGAGACGATTGAGCGTGCTCTTGCCCGCCAAGGCCTCGCAATCGGAGCGCAGCGCCGGCTCTAGCTTGCCCGCCAGCACCGCAAAGCTCGAGTCCTTGCGCAGCTCGTCATGATCGTTGAGGTCCTCGTAACCCAGCGCCAGTCCGAAAATCCGTTGCGCCAGCAAGGTTTCGAGCCGGTGTTCGACGTAGACAGGGTTGCGCCGGTCATCGAAGCATTGCGCGAACCGCCGTATCAGCCCGAGGCCGCCATCCACCTGTCCCAACAGAAGCGCGCCCGCATTGGAGGTGATGTCGCCGCCATCGAAACTGGCCACCACCGCGCGCCGTTCAACCGCTTTGAATCCGAAAAGCTTCGCGCTACAGTCCGCCCGCATCGGGGAGTTCCGTTCGATCTAAGCAAGTCGTTCTCGCAAAACAACTTTCTAAAATTCGGCGCCCCGATGCACCTTAAATGTTTGAGAAATCCGGGCTAGTAGATGTTTTTGCATTCTCTAGCGTATTGTCGCTGAACAGAATTTCGGTATTCGAGACTGAAACCGACGGGTCCTCTGGAGCATAGAGGCGACGTGCCAATTAATGGCGCGCCCAAGCTCGATCCTATTCGTAATGGCGCTGCAGCTAGGCGGCTGGCCGGATTCCGAAATCGTCGGGGTTGAGGAGCAGGTCGGCGAGCGTGTAACGATCGAGCGTCCCCGTAAATGCGGCGAGCGCCTCCTTGAGGGGGCCACGCAGGCGACAGCGCCGTGTGATCAGGCAATGGTTTTCCGGCGTGAAGCATTCAACGAGAGCGAAGTCCGGTTCGGTCGCGCGCAGAACATCGCCGAGCCTTATTTTATTCGGGCGTTTGGCCAACGTGAGACCGCCCGATCGTCCGCGAACGGCCTTTAGGTAGCCGGCGCGGGTCAGTTGATTCACAACCTTCATCAGATGAGCGCGAGAGATATCGTAGACCTCGGCTGTTTCTTCGATGGTGATCAGCCTGTCGCCTTGCGCCGCAGCATACATCAAGACGCGCAATGCGTAATCTGAGAAATTTGTCAATCGCATCGATGGCTCCGCCGGTCGCAAGTGGCGCAACCAAATCTGAGGACGTCGCAACTAAAGATGCATGTCTTTGGTATCTTTTGCAAGCTGTTCCCCACGGCCACTGTCCGGCTGAAGGCCGAACGGAGCGAGGGACCGGACCGCTCAGCCCGCTTAAAACATATATTGACAATATATGTTTTGTCGCCGAATATGCTCAAAGATGTCGAGCCGCATCCGTCCAGTTGTTTGGAACGCGCGGTGACCGGAACAACGGTCGCGTTCCAGACCGACCTCAGCAATCAGCGACCAAAGGAGCTGCCAATGTCCCACGCAACCGAAACATCAATCGCCAACGAGATCGATGTGCGCAGCCTTGTTCCGGCTCAGCGGCACGAGAAGATTTTTCAGCTCGTCGACGAACTCTCGCCCGGAGCCTCATTCGTCCTCGTCAACGATCATGATCCCAAGCCACTCTATTACCAGCTCGAGGCCGAATATCCGAAGCAGTTTTCCTGGGCCTATATCGAGAGCGGGCCGATCGTCTGGCGGGTCGAGATTGGCAGGCTGCCGAAAGCGGCGTGAGGCAACGCAGGGCGGTTGACGGCGCCAGCGGATCGTCCGCTGGCCCCATTTCATTCGAAGGAATCTCGCCGTGGCTAGCGTCACACTTTCTCGCTGGACGATGTCATATTTCGCGGTGGCGCTCGTCGGCCTTGTGGCGGCACAATGCCTGATGGCAGCGGGCTACGGCTTCCCCGCGGCGCCAATCGATGCACCCGAGACTCTAGTTCTGGTCCACGTTGTCGCCATTGGGTGGTTGAGCCTCCTGATGTGCGGTGCGCTTTTTCAGTTCGTACCCGTTCTCGTCGCGCGTCCGCTCTACAACAATTCGCTACCCCTGCCTGCTTTGGTGTGCCTCGTGATCGGACTGGCCGCGCTCCTTCTCGGCTTCCTGCAACAGGCCGGACAGGCCCCACCAAACGTCCCCTTCTTACCTGCCGGTGGCATTCTTCTCGGGGCGGGATTCACACTGGCCTTGTGGAATCTCGGTCGCACGCTGTGGGACGGGCGCCCCCTGGCCGTGCCGGCCCGTTTCGTCCTTGTTGGACTTTTCAGCGTCGGTGCGACGGTCACGTTTGGTATTATATTCGCACTGGTCCTTGGCGGCGTCACCACGTACCCGCACTTCCTCGATGTGACGGCTGCCGCCGTGCCAATCCACGTTATCGCGGGTCTTGGAGGATGGCTGACCTTCACGGCGATCGGGGTAAGCTATCGCCTGCTGGCCATGTTCATGCTCGCTCCCGAGCTTGATGGCGCGAGCACGCACGGCGCTTTTTACCTTGGGGCAGCGGCGCTCGCCGTCGCAATAGTTGGCGGCGTGGCCGCGATCTGTGTCGGCACCAGCCTCAGCATGGTCCTCGGTGCGACAGGACTGCTGGGTCTTGGTGCCCTCGTTCTCTACGGGCGCGACATCGTGCATCTTTATCAAGCGCGCAGGCGGCGCGCGATCGAATTGAACAGTCGAATGGCCGGTTATGCACTTGCCAATCTGGCTACCGCAGCGATCCTGACGATCGTCTTGCTCGGCCTTGGTGCACTCGACCGCCATGTTGGCGCACTCGTCTTCCTCGTCAGCTTTGGTTGGTTGTCAGGTCTTGGTCTTGCGCAGCTTTACAAGATTGTGGCCTTCCTGACCTGGCTGGAATGCTACGGGCCGGTGCTCGGCAAAGTGGCGACGCCGCGAGTGCAAGATCTCGTGGTCGAGCCGCGCGCAACGAAATGGTTCCTACTCTATTTCGTAGCGGTATGGGGCGGCACCGCCGCCCTCCTCGCCGACTTATCGGCTATGTTTCGTGGCGCTGCTGCACTGATGATGATCGCGACCTGCGGAATTATCGTGCAGCTCGTGCGGGCGCGCAGTCTTTCCGACGTGACGACGACGCTCCGTTTCCCGGACGGCGTGAAAAGGCCGCGACTGCTGCTTGCGCTGGCCCGATAATGACGTGGAGAGGAACGAAATGATGACTACGGCATTCGTGGAAGTGGACGTGCGGCCGATCTTACGCGACGGCGGTGACCCGTTCGAAGCGATCATGGAAGCCGTGAATGCTCTGGAGCCGGGACAAGGTCTTCGACTTCTTGCAACCTTCAAGCCGGCGCCGCTCCTGCATGTGCTCGGCTCAAAGGGCTTCACGCACGAAGCCAAGGAACTCGGTGGCGGCGAATGGGAGGTCCTGTTTCGGCCGTCGGACGCTGCTGCAACCGGGGAGGGTCCAACTGTCCCTGCAACCTCTGACACTTCCGCATGGCCTGACCCGGTGCAGCATTTCGACAACCGCGACCTCGAGCCCCCGGAGCCGATGGTGAGGATTCTCGCGGCGATCGAAACAATGGCCGCGGGTGAGGTGCTCTCGGCGCTGCTTTGTCGGGAGCCGATCTTCCTTTTTCGCGAGCTGGCGAAGCGCGGCCATGACTGGCGCGGCGGTTTCGAGCCCGACGGGAAGACTTACAAGGTGCTGGTGCGGATCGGCGCCGCCAAGGAGGCGACGTGATGACCGCCGAAGCCGACCTCGTAGAGCGGATCAAAGATGCACTGCGTCTCGTGATCGATCCGGAACTCGGCTACAACATCGTCGATCTCGGTCTCGTCTACGAGGTCGCGATCGAGGATGGCGGAGTTGCTCACATCACCATGACGACGACCACGCGCGGATGCCCGGCGACCAGCTATCTGGCGGAGGGTGCCCACGACAGCGTGCGCACTGTGCCCGGCGTCGAATCCGTGGCGGTCGAACTCACCTACGAGCCGCCGTGGACACCGCAGATGATGAGCCCGGAAGCCAAGGAGAATCTGGGAATCAGCGACGGAGGAGGATGGTGAGATCGCGCGGTGACGGCCCCGAGTATCTCGCTCCTGTGTCGTCTGGCTCTCATGCCCTCGTCGAGATCCTTTTAACGAGCCTTGAAGCGCTGGCGGCAGCGGGCGAGCCCGACGCGGCATGTCGCCTTGCCGGCCAGGCCTGCGCAGCGCTGCGCCGCGGCGATCCCGCCGCCTGGCGCCGTTTCAATGCGCTGCTGCACCGCCTGACCAAATATGTAGCTTGAAAGGACTGTGAAGAACCACCCGCCGCCAAGCGGACGCGTCAACTCAGGAAGCCGGTCTTTTCGGAGTAAGCGCCTGTCGGCAGATCGCGCGGCCGCCCGATCGGCCAGTCAAGCCCTGCGTGACCCCACGGTGCCGGATGCCAAGCCCGTGCCGCGCATCATCTGCGGTTCCTTAAGGACCACTAATTACGGTCAATGCAGCCGGGCCGCCGAAAGTGTCTTGTTCGTTTCTAAATTACTACGCAGAATGAATAGAACTTTGAGCAGGTTCACCTCGAGCAGCACCCCGGCTGCGCCGAGCGCGGGCGCGGCCGGGTACACGAGCATGGCGGGCCACGCCACCGCAGCGAGCAGCAAAGCGAGTGCTGCCACATGAACCCTGAACTGCAACCGCTGGTCCGACTCGCCGAGTATTTGCTTCATATTTGGTACGATGCGGCCGGCTCCGGTCATCGACTGCAGGTGAAACCAGACGAGAAACGGCATGATCTTGTACAGCATTCCGCTGATGATTGAGCCGGCGAAGCCGAACAGCGCCAGCAGGCCGATGAGTACCTCGACCGTGCTCGGGAGATTCTGTGGCCAAGCCAGGCAGAGCACCCAGGCGGCATTCGCGCCGATCAGGCTCCCCATCCCCACCCTCCAGAAATCAAGCGTCACATCGGGCTGGTGGCGCCTGCGCCGTTGCTGCAAAACCATGGTCATCGCCGCGAAAGCAGTATACCCAGCGGCTAGCGCGAGCGCACATGCGACCACCAATGGACTCCGCACTCCGTTGTTGAGCCACAACGCAATCGACCAGAGCGCCAGCAGTAACAATGCCGCCACCGCCAGATACTTCGTCATCAAGACGGGGTACTTGGGAGTGATCTGAAACATCGGAACCACCTGGTAGGCGACGCCGATTGTGAGCAGCCCTGCCCACCCGAGCAGGCCCCATGCGGGATGCAATTCCGGGATCGCACCGTCGAGCAGGGCAGAACCCCAGCCGAAGCTCGCTGCGAGGATGATACCGAATATGATCGTCATGAAGAGTGACAGGACCGCAAGCCGAATCGCCCGGGTTGTGTCGCTCTTGACGTGCGACTGCCAGAGGCTCACGGCACCCGCACCGATGAACACCGCGAACCCGATGCCCAGCGCTATGGCGCCTGCCTTGAAGAGCCACGACGCGCCGAACAGAAACCCCGCTGCGAGTGACAGCGTCCCGACGCTGAGCCCCGTGTGAGTGATCGCGGCAATTACACGTGGGCGCGCAATCGACGCGCCGGCCACGACCGGAAGCAGCTGCATCAGGGCCCCTGCCATAACCATGGACATGAACCCGAGGGTAAATAGATGAGTGACGGCGAGTGCCGGCAGGGACAGCCGCAACTCCAGGACTTCGGGGCCGCGCCATAGCAGCACCCCCGCGGCGAGTACGAGAAATATTGGCGCACTCAGAAAAAAGCGAAAAGGCACCGAAATCGGTGGCGCTTGTTCGAACTGTAAGCCCGCCTGACTCATATGAATCCCCAAAACCCGCGTGCCGAGTCGCGCTGTCGGCATGACATGAAAAGTCCGCGGCTAGGCAGCGATGCTCTCTATTTGCGCGAGCAGGCTATGGGCGTCCTCACCTAACGACTGATCAAGCATGGGATACATCATGCTCTCCTCTTTCATATTGTGCTGCTGCAGAAGGATGAGCAGGGTTTCGGCAGCGCCCAGGTATTGTTCCCGGTCTTTCGCTTCCATCGCACTGCGCATCTGCACGAACATTCCACGCATCTGCTCGTGCTCCATCCGCATGATCGCGGTCGGTCCACCCGTCATGCCGGTTTTTTCCTCAAACGCGGGAAACAGCAGCTCTTCCTCGAGCCGGATATGGCGTTCCATCTCGCGCAGAAACGTCGAACAATCCCGCTCGAGGCCAGCCCAATTCCCGGCAGCTGCCATATCCTCGGCGCGCGCGAAGGCATCGTCACAGTACTTGTGGTGCCTGTTCATGTAGTCGCTGATGAGTTGCATCGTTCCTCCTATCGAATAGCGGGGGCTAATGATCGTCACCGTGTCGCCGCGCGAACCCCGCTGCTTCGCACGATTCTGCTTGCACGCCTAGCGCATTGAATTGTTGGACCGCTGCAACTGCGTCGGATAGCGCGGGCCTAGGCGCGCTTCAGCAGGTCAAGCTTGTCCTTTACGGTTGCCCAAAGGCTGGCTTCGGGTAACGGATTTTCCATGCGGACGATCTCCGGCCAATCCTTGGCTAGCTCGGCATTGAGACCGACGTATAGCTGCATCAAGGCCGGCACGTCGGCGTCCCCGAAAATGGCCTCCACCGGGCAGGCCGGCACGCAGGCCCCACAGTCGACGCAGGCGTCTGGGTCGATCACAAGGAAATTGGGGCCGGCATGGAACGCATCCACCGGGCACACCTGGACGCACTCGGTATGCTTGCAGTTGATACATGCTTCGGTGACAACGTAAGTCATGGCTGTCTCCTTTGCTGACTGATCCTCATGCCGCCGCTTCGAGCGGCTTTTGAACGGCCGTCATGACGACCGGGCACACACCGGTAGCGCGGCACGGCTCGACGGGCTTTTTCGGTGCCATCGCAGACCAACGACGCACCGTCGCAGTCTCACCCGGCACCAGTTGTACTGCCGTTGGCGGTATGGGTTTGCCCTCGGCGAGCAGCTTCTCAACGCGGCGCAGGCCGAGAAACGCCGCGCCATAGGCGCCGTTCAACTGGCCAAGCCCGTTGGGCGCCACGTTGAGCTTCGCCATGAGGTTCGCTTCGAGCGCATTGATCATCGCCAAGTTGCGCGTCATGCCGCCCGTGAGCATGTAGCCGGGCTCGAGCCCGACGCGGCGCATGAGCTGGATCGCCCGGCCGCCGAGCGCCACCATCGCGCCCATCACGATGTCTTCGGCCGGTACACCGTTTGACAGATGGTTGATCACCTCCGACTCTGCAAAGACCGCACAGACGCTGCTGATCTTCACTGGTTTGGTCGCGCGCAGGGCGTAGGGGCCAAGGTCGTCGGTGGTTAGCCCGAGGTAGCGTGCGGTCTTTTCGAGAAACGCACCGGTGCCCGCCGCGCACTTGTCGTTCAAGCGGAAGGCTTTCACCCGCCCCTCGGCGTCGACTTTGATAGCCTTGATGTCCTGGCCGCCGATGTCGAGTATGGTGCGCGTGTCAGGAAACAGATGTATCGCGGCTTGGGCGTGCGCGGTGAGTTCGGTGACCTGGGTATTGCGAAACGGAACGGTGTAGCGGCCATAACCGGTTGTCGCGACGTAGGTGATCAGCGAGGGGTCGAGGCCGCTGTTCTTCAGCAGCTCCTCGAAAACGGCCTCTGCGGCCTGCGCCAGCTTGAAGCCGGTACGGCGAACCGCGGTGCCGGCAACTTCGCGCTGGGCATTAAGTGCGATCGCCTTGGTATAGGTCGATCCGATATCGATTCCCGCGACGTATAGCATTTGCCTCTCCTAGGCAGCCATGGTTGCTAGCTGCTTCTGAGCCCCGAAAGCGCGGTCGTGCGAAAACAGCGCTGCGCCCAGCGCGCCACAGAAATGCGCATCGGGACTCACGTTGATCTTCATTCCTGCCGCTTCCTCGAGCAGCTTCACGATGGCGACGTTGCGGCTCACGCCGCCCGTGAACGTCACCTCCGACTCGATCCCGACACGGCGCGCCAGCGAAACGCACCGGCTGGTGATCGCCTGGTGCACGCCCATCAGCACGTCCTCCGGCAGCATGCCCTTGGCAAGATGACTGATGATCTCCGACTCGGCGAACACCGTGCAGGTCGTGGTGATGCGCACCGGATTTTGTGATTTGAGCGCCAGCGGCCCCAGGTCCGACAGCGGCATCTCGAGCGCGTAGGAAGCCGCCCCGAGAAAGCGACCGGTGCCTGCGGCGCATTTGTCGTTCATCACGAAGTCGCCGACCTGACCATCGGCTTTGACGCGTATCGCCTTGGTGTCCTGACCGCCGATGTCGATGACGGTGCGCGTCCCCGGGAACAGTGCGATGGCGCCGCGCGCATGGCAGCTGATCTCGGTGACCTGCTCGTGGCCGAAGGTCACGTTGTAGCGGCCATAACCCGTGCCAACGACATAGAGGACCTGGTCCTCGGTGATATCGGCGTTGGCAAGTGCCGCTTTGAATGCATCCTGAGCGACGGTCACCATACTAGTCTCCATGTCGAGCAGCGCGCGCCCGACGATGGTCTTGTTCTGGTCGATGATCAGCGCTTTGGTCTGCGTGGATCCGACGTCAACTCCGGCAACGTACTTCATGCGGCCCTCCCGGTTGCGGTTGGAACGGTCTTGCCCGCGAGCGGCGCGCCGCCGCCGCGCTGATGTAGCGTTTCGAAGAACGCATCGACGCGATTCTTGATCTGCGCGTCCGACCAATAGCGCGGATCGATGAGATCAGACTCGATGTAAAAGCTCGGCACCTGCAACCGCTTGTTGAGGTAATCGCGCGTATCGGCCATGCCGGAAGAGACGAAGCGGCAGCTCTTGATGCCGTGAAAGACGATCCCGTCGACGTCGTAATCTCTGATTTGCTGGGCCAGGCGCTCGTGCGCGAAGAATTGGTTGGAGAGGCCTCGCTGCGCGGCGAGCGCAGTCACTTCGGCTAGGCTCTCGAGCGGCCGCGAGGTGTCATAGACCAGCTCTCCCGCATCCATTCCGCCCGCGGCGAATGTCAGGTAATCGGAGTATGCGAACACACCGCCCCAAGTCTCGAACAGCTCAACCAGACGCCGCATGGAAACGTAACACGGCGTGCCCGAGAACAGCAGCCGAAAGCGCTCCTCGGCGACGCGCCCTTCGCCACATGCTACCTTAGCCTTCAACTGCGCTTCAAGCTTGCGCATGAACTCGACGCCCTCGGGGGCACCGCGATACACGTTCATGATGCCGATATAGGTCAGGCCGTCCAGCATCGCGTTGTAGGGCGCAGGACACACGCGATTGAGTGCCATTACGTTGTTCCAGTGGAACACCATTTTGTTGACGCGGTCCTCGACTTCCGCCAGACGATCCATGTCGAAGCGCTTGCCGGTGATCTTTTCGCACTTCTGGATCAGGTCGCGGAACTGCGCCTCGACCCAGCGCGAGTCCGCCGCGTGCTGTGCATCGCCGGGCCGAACCTGCCAGTTCGCAGCGCGCTGCCCGGGAAGGTCGAGCACGAAAGTTGGTGTCTTCAGCAATCGCTCCCAGATCTCGGCCCACTTGATGAAGGTGCTGCACATGTTCGAGGCGATGGCGATATGAGCCTTGGGAATACGGCCTGCCGGATGCTGCTGCTCCTTGAGTATCAGGCCGACGTCAGCCTTCACGTAGGAACAGACGTCTGGTGACATGCCGTAGTCCTCGGAAAGGCGTATGTACTCCTCCGATACCTTGCGCACGCCGGTTTGCAGCGAGTTGATTTCCGGAAACACGAGTTGGAAATCGAACGTTCGCAGGATTTCGACTGCGTTGCCCATCACGAACACGTTGGCGACGTGCTGCCCCCGCGCGGGCGCTTCTTCCAGCCCCGCATACCAGTCGTGCATAAGACGCTGGCCGTCGATACGCGGGTCGAATGGCGTTGCGGCGGCGTCGACGGTCGGTGCGGCTTCGAGAATTTCGATCGTCATGGCATTTCTCCTATTAGGCGGCAAGCGCGAACAACAGGGATTCGGCAAAGGTCTCGAGCTGCATCGCCATCTGCTCGAACGAGGTCATCTTTTCCTCGAATTCGAGCACCAGGTACTGGATATGTGACTCGTCGAGGTGCTTGGACCAAGCGACTTGTTCGTCGAGCCCGGGTTCGCAGAACTTCGCCGCGGTGAGGATCGCGGCATCGGCCTTGCTCGCGCGAATCATCTCCATCAGATAGGCTTCCTTGGTCTTGCGCTCGTCGTGCTGCACCGGGCTTGCCGCGGAGCGTTCGACAAAACTCTCGGCAAGCGCCCAGATGGGGTCGCCGGTTTCCGGAACATCCTCGGTGATCCAACGCAGCCCGATAAGAAGGTCGTCGTCCACCACGTAGCAATTGTCATCAATGGTTTCGAGCATCTCGATCGGAGGTTGCTCGCAAAAGCCGCCCACAAACACGACTCGCGGCTTGTCCTGAGCCCGCAGGCTGCGGTAGCGGATGGCATCCAACGCTCGCTCGAGCAGGGCGCTATGCTCCTCGCAGGGCATTCGGGTACGCGCGCGCGTCAGCAGGTAGGACTCGGTGCAGCTCAGCTTCCAGGGTTCGGCGCTACGCAGGGCGTAGATCTCGCGCAGGAGCCGCCGGTTCTGGTTGTAAATGCGGATGCTGGAACGCAAGGCCTCGTCGTCGACGCTGCGTCCGGCCCTTTTCTCCAGCTCGCCGCGCAACCGTTGATACTCGGCAGCGATGTAACGGACGGCGCCCGGGGTATTCACGTTCTGGGGCAAATACAAAATCTGCGAGAGCTGTTCGGGGAAGTTACGAGCCCAGATGCCAGCGAGGTGCTTTGCCGCGTCGCAGATCGGATGGGTGACAAACCCGTTCAGACTACTCAGCGAGCCGTTCAGGCCGAGTTCTGCGGTCGAGCGGCAGATCGAGCACACGAACGAGCCCATGTGGGCGTCGGCGTGCTTCAGCTCCAGGCGATTGCCGCCGCCGAGCACATTGATGGGCAGCAAACCCGCGGCGTGCGCGATCTCTTCAGGGAAATACACCGGAAAGTGCCCCAGCGTTCCTGTGAACCCGTCGGGCAGGCAGTCCGCTTCCGGCACTGGCGCCATGCGGACTGCGTTGCAGCGATCGAGCACTTCGTCGAGCTCGGTTTCAGGGCTGTGAGGAATCTTGTCGGTCACGGCTGTAATCCTTCTCGGCGGCTTAATAGGTATTTAGTCACTTGAAAGTGTATTTAGGGGGCCGGCACTCGTCGGCGCATTGATTGTAATCAAGTCATATGTTGATTTTTATCAAACCGTATGGGCGATTTCTTCGGGGAAGAAGACAGGAAAGTGACCGAATGTGCCGCGAAAGCTCAGCGGGAGTCGTCTGGCAACTGGCTGATGCCGTGACGCTGCAGGCAGCGATGCACGGAAGACCGCGTCAGGTGAGGGATTGTCGGCTGCAGGGCGTAGAGGCAATCGTCGAGCGGCAGCAGCGCATGCCGCCGGAAGGCGACGATGATCACCTCGTCCGCGGTTGAAAGTACCGTGGACTTCGGCTCTTTCGGACCGGTCGGACGATCGGCGAGCGTTGCATACCTGCTTGTGCTGCTCGCCATGACGAGGTGGCTTGTTCCGGCATCCGACAGTCGGTGATTGGGCGCGCACACCGGCCTTTCTCTCACAGGAATTCAGGAATTACGGTGACACGCCCGTTTTTGCCGAATTATGTGAGGCAAGTCAGCGAAGGCGCGCTAGTAGATGTTTCCGCATTCTCTAGCGTATTGTCGCCGAACAGAATACGATATCCGAGACTGAAATCGATAGGTCCTCAGGAGCACAGAGGCGACGTGCCGATTATTGGCGCGCCCAAGCTGGATCCTATTCGCAACAGCGGCGCAGCTAGGCGGCTAGCCGGATTCCGGAAGCTCGTTACAGCGAACGTTGTTTAGCGCACTGGAGGAATTGTTATGAATGCAACTGGGAAGAAGCAGACGGTCGAGAGCGAAGACAACATTGTTTTCAATGAATATTCCTCTCCCCCCTGCTACATGCATGAGCTAGATCCTGCTTGTTCAGGTCTTCCTATCCAAACCGATGATGTGCAGGACATGGACGTGATACGCTGGCGCAAAGCCAAGCGCGAGCAACTGATCGGCGAACGGTTGGCAATCGATGCAAGCACGCGCATCGACCATTCGAAACGGATTGC
Organism: uncultured Alphaproteobacteria bacterium; assembly: GCA_963809985.1. Classification (GTDB taxonomy): domain Bacteria; phylum Pseudomonadota; class Alphaproteobacteria; order Rhizobiales; family Beijerinckiaceae; genus Methylovirgula. Next base: position 23,930 of record CAWELW010000001.1, read on the forward strand.
CGAGAGGCTTGATGAGGCCATCGGCGATCTGTCGGGCATCACCGTCAGCGCATACTGGCCGTTCCGGGGCGAGCCGGATCTTCGTTCCTGGCTGGAGGATGCGCAGTCGCGCGGCGGCCGAGCCGCCTTGCCGGTCGTCGTCGCGAAAGCTGCGCTCCTCGTCTTCCGCCTTTGGAGACGCGGCGACCGGCTTGAACGGGATGCTTGGAACATGCCTGTTCCGGCTGAGGGCGAGGAAGTGATCCCGGATGTCGTGATCGTGCCGGTCGTGGGATTTGATCGCGCCGGCTTTCGGCTTGGGTATGGCGGTGGCTTTTTCGATCGGACGCTTGCCGCGCTGCCGAAACGACGGCGGGTGATCGGCGTCGGTTATGCGCAGGCGGACCTCGCGACCATCTACCCGCAGCCGCACGAAATTCCGATGGATCTGATCATCACCGAGCGGGAGATAATCGTACCCAACCGGTGACGGCCATGTTCGTATGGGCACATTTCGGCGGGCGGCGGCGATACCTCCTGCAAAGCGGACATTGCTGCACGCCGGCAATCGTGTCGATCCCGGCATAGGTCTTCAATGTTCGGATGAACCTCACATTCCCGATCCACACATTCAGACATTTCCATATTCACGGGCCGATCTCTCGAACCGCCGCGGCGCTCGGCATCTCGTGCACGACTCCTTGGCAAAAATACACCACCATCACATCGAGCGCTGATATTCGTTCATCCCGACACCCGACACTTTGCCCAGGCGGCGATCATGCAACGAGTTTGCCCGACGGCGAGAAGCGCCCGGTTTGCTCTCCGAAATGGGCTGAGAGCCACGCGGCGACCACAGCTTCGTCGGCATCAATCAGGGTGACGAGCGCGCCGGCGAATTGTTGCAGTGCCGGGATCGCCGGCGTTCCGACACCCATAAAGACTGGGATGCCGGCGGACACCGATGCCGCGATGGCGTCGCGCATGCCGCCGCCTTCCTCTTCCGCCTTGGCGAATTTGTTCAGGATGACAAGATCCGGCGCCCCGGTGCGGATCGTCTCTTCGACCATTTCTGCCGCTTCCACGAGCGCATTCATATTCATCCGGCAGCCGCGCGCGAGATTGCCGCGATCCTCCGAGATGCGAACGATCCTGCCGGTCGCGAGGTCGATGAGGTCCATATCGCAGCGCCGCCGCCCAGGGCGCTGCACGTCCCGCTGCAGGACGCCGGCGAGCTTCAACCCTGCTGCTTTCGCGCGCTCAACCACGGCGGCGATCAGTGCGTCGGTGGCAGTCGGATCGGTCCGGCGGATGGCGCAGAATTGGGTGAATTGACCAATCGGGCATCGAAAAAGCGCTCTTGCGATTTGGTCAGCGTTTGCGAGCGGGGTACCCGGACAGATCGCGCGGCGCTCCGCCCGGGTCACGCTTGAACTGTGAAGGCGAATTTCTGCCCACAATGGCTTGAAGGACGTCATGACTTGTATTCGCTCGCCTTGAAGCTCTGAGCTTTCGTCGCCGCCGGGGCAGACGCGATCTTGCGGATGTTGGCCCAGGAGTGCTTGCGGTGTGGAATGACCAGCTCGTTTATGCCGGGATTGACGATGTTGCCCTCGACACCGATCGCCTCCTCGCCGCTAAAGCCGAAGATGCGCGCAGCGCCAGGATTCCAGAAACGGCTGATGCTGCCGCGGTCCGTGATGACGGTGGCGTCAAACTCCGTCTTGAGGACGGTGTCGGCGAGACCATCGGTCGTCCTCGAGAAGTCATCCATTCGGAAAGTGCTCACGAACCGGCTCCTCGTATGCGCGTGTCGGCCGCCGCCAATCCTCTTTCAAGGTCAGCGATCAGATCGGCTTCCGCCTCGAGGCCGATCGAGAGCCGTAGCAGGCTGTCGGTGATCCCGGCCGCACGGCGCGCCTCTACCCCCATTCCGGAATGGGTCATCGTCGCCGGGTGGGCGACCAGGCTTCCGACGCCGCCGAGCGATTCCGCGAGCGTGAAGACCTCCACCGCCCCCACGAAGCGGCGAACGGATTCGACGCCTCCAACAAGCTTGAAGCTCAGCATGGCGCCGAACCCGGACTGCTGAACCTTGGCGATGGCGTGGCCGGGATGAGATGGGAGGCCGGGATAGAAGACGGTGCTCACCAGCGGATGACGTTCGAGAAAGCCCGCGACCGCAGCTGCAGTCGCCTGCTGACGCTCGATCCGCGGGAACAACGTCCGTAATCCCCGCAGCGTAAGATAGGCATCGAAGGGCGCGCCGGTGACGCCCGTAATATTGGCCCAGGCCGAAAGAGCGTCCCCATCCACCTTGTCGGCAGCAACGACGGCACCGCCGACCACATCGGAATGGCCATTAAGATATTTGGTGGTGGAATGGATGACGAAGTCGGCGCCCAGTGCGAGCGGCTGCTGCAGGGCCGGGGACAGAAAGGTATTGTCCACCGCGACCTTGGCGCCCGCGGCCTTGGCGCGCGCCGCAATCGCCCGAATGTCAACCACTCGCATCAGCGGATTGCTGGGGGTTTCGATCAGCACGAGCGACGGAGAACTCTCCAAAGCCGCGGAAAGCGCCGCGTCGTCGTTCTGATCGATGAAATCGACGTCGAACTGTTTCCGATCACGACGGGCGGCGAGCAGACGGTATGTGCCGCCGTAGCAATCGTGAGGGGCCACGACGAGATCGTCCCGTCCCAGTTGCGACAGCACGAGATCGGTCGCAGCCATGCCCGAAGCGGTGATCACCGCGGCGGCGCCGCCTTCCAGCTTGGCGAGCGTGTCCGCCAGCATATCGCGACTAGGATTGGCAGTGCGCGTGTACTCGTAGCCTTGCGCCTTTTCGAAGCCCGCGAAGGCAAAGGTGCTGGAAAGATAGATCGGGGGCGTGACGGCGCCGAACGCCTCGTCGGCAGCAATGCCATTCGCCGCCGCGATGGTCTGGGGCTCCTTAGGCTTCGACATGGTGATCAAACCTCAAGTCAGTAAAGGGTAGCGCCTGATTGGCAGCGAATGGTGCGTCGTCGAAGGCGACGACTATGGCGGAGCATACACAGCAATCGTGCGGCATGGGAGTCTGAGCTGCGAAAGGTGCGATGATGCAGAGGCCGAGGCTGTTGACACGCACCGAAGGCAACATGAGCAGCACCGCTATGGCGAGGTGCCGCCACACTGCCGTCGTCGAGAACCCATCACGTTCGAAGAGAGCACGTCGCACCCGGGCAGAACTCATCTGGCCCGCCGTCGCGCTGCGATGCCGGGCCGCGACAGGAGGTCGAGGAGATCAAGCTGTCGGGGAACAAGTGAGGAGTTCGGGCGGCTGCATAGTACCTGGGGTGCCTCGAACAAAGCCGGGTGACACCGGCGGCGGAGACGGCGGAGCGAATGCGGCCGGTCGCAGGAACGGTGAGCGATGGCGCATGCCTCGGGGCACAGAACCGGAAGCGGCACGTCACAGAAGTCGCGATCCGACCGGCCGAGGGCGTCCAAAACCTCCGGTCACGTCCGACCTCCGACGGGACCCCGGTGCGGGAAAGCCGCACGCCGGGATCTGTGCGGCGGGAGCTCAGTAATGGGCGTCCCTAGCGCGACTCGTAATTCATCGTAATCCTGCTTCGGTTGGACCAATACCGCCGCATCGATCACGCGCCCGCCCCCGTCCTAATGGGAGCCTGCCGCATGAACGATATTGGGCCGATACAGTATCGACCACATGGCAGTTACGGCCGCCGCGATGCCGATGAGGAAAATCATCCAGAACGATACCAGCGGGTCCACTCCAACCACCCGGTGCGCCGCGGCGAGCAGCAGAATGAGCACGGCCAGCACGATGTTTGTCTTACTGTGCCAACTCATGGAATCGGTTCGTCGTGCCCACAGCGCAAGCAAGATCAAAACGACACCGGCAGTTATCAGCTCGACCTGGCTCATATCACCGGCCGGGATCGAAAAGATGGCGCGATAGACGAGCCACAGCCCGATCAAAATGGTCGCAAAGTTTGCAATCATCCTTGCACCTCGGTTTCATGAGTGCGCTGGAGAAAGCGCCAGGTTATCGGCGGGATCGCGAGAAATGCAGCGCTGCTCGCGACAATCAGCCCCTTCCAGCCAATTTGAAGAGGCGTCCACGCGACGATCGCGATCGCAGTAAGACCGTGCAATCCGTATAAAATGAAGGACATCCGATGAAGGATTAATGCATCCTGAAGACGTGCAATTGTGTACACGAATCCATAGCTTCCGGCCAACGCCACGTAGAGGCCCAGGAGCAATGCCGACTGTAGCAGGCTGATCTGGCTCACTGGGCAGCTCCAGCGGCGACCAGGACAGGCATCCGTCTGCCGATCGTGAGCAAGTCCCACACCAGAGCCACATAGCCGCCCGCGAACACGAGCCCCAAGATGAATCGAGTGACCATCCCCTCGACGAACCATGGGTTCGCCTGGCCGGCAATAAACGCATCGTGGGTCGATCCGCCGATCGCACGTTCAACGAATGCTTGCGCAAAGCCGGACACCAACAGGGCGCCTACCATGCCAATGAGACCAACATTCAGCGCGGCAAAGGACCACTTCCAAAGCGTGCCCTCGACGTGCGCGAGGTCGCGAAGCTTCTGGACAACCAGATAGATGACCGACAGCACGCCACATGCGTAAGCACCCCAGAACGCAAAATGTCCGTGCGATACCGTCCACTGCGTCCCGTGGGCATAAAGATTGACCTGCGGCAGAGTGATCATAAAGCCCCAGACGCCGCCACCGAGGAAATTGCCGAATGCCTCCGCCATCAGCCAATAGAAGGCTGGTCGGTTCGTCGTCTTCATGTGGTGAGTGCCGGCGTCATAGACCGCATGCACGACCATTCCGAGCAGTGGCAACGGCTCGAGCGCCGAGAAGAGGCCGCCGATGGTGAGCCAATAGTTCGGCGTGCCGATCCAGAAATAGTGGTGTCCCAGCCCCAAAATTCCCGTTCCGAGAACGAGCGCCACCTCAATGTAAAGCCAAAGTTCAACGATCCGTCGGGAGGTGCCGAGAAGTTGCATCAGCGACCAAGCCATAATGCAGCCGATAAGGACCTCCCAGGTCGCCTCGACCCAAAGATGAACAAGCCACCACCACCAGAACAGGTCGGCCGACATGTTACGGATGGCGGGGAACGCATCCAGATAGAGGACAAGAAGCGGCACGAGGTCGATCATCAGCACCGCGGTAATCCCGGTGACCTTCCGCGTCACATATGCGGTTCCAAGCACGTTATAAGCAAAGACCGCCATGACCACGACAACGCCGATCGCGGCCCAGCGCGGTGCCTCCACGTATTTTCTGCCTTGGTTGATAAACCACAGTGCAGTCTCGTTGCTATTGCCGTATTGAACCACGATGAAGACGACTGCAACGACGGCAACCGCCCCGAAAAATACGTAGAACAAGATCTCTGCCACCCGAATTCCGACAAGTTCGCGACCGAACTCTTCCGGCAAGAACCAGTAGATCGCTCCCATGAATCCCATCAGGAGCCAAATGATCATCGTGTCGATGTGAAGAATTTTGGCGATATTGAAATGGAGGACGCCAAAAAGGAAATCCGGATTGATATAGTAATAGGCTGACATCAGCCCCGCGACCGTCATGATGCCGAACAACGCGATGGCCGCCGTCAGATATTTAAGCGCGAGTTTCTGGGAGCGATACATCGCGAACTCCTACTGCTTCGACTGCATGTGGCCGAAATTCGGCGGGAAACCGTTGGTATCAACGGCAGCCATCCATTTGAGATAGGCGACGACGGCTTCGGCCTCCTGCTGGGTAATGCCGAGATTCGGCATCGCGCGTGTCCAGAGTGCGATTTCTTTCCGGATTCATAAGGAACTTCACCATCGCGTCTTCGCGCGTCGTAGCACCCGTGATGGCCTGCCAAGTCTCCCAGGCAGGATCGAGCCAAGCCTTGGTGAGATCAGGGGCGTAATAGGCACCATTGCCGAAGAAGGTATGACAGTCGATACAGGCACGGCTTTGAATCACCATCTTGCCTTTGTCGATTAGCGCTTCAGCTGCCGCTGCATCCACGGCCTTCCCGAACAGAGGTTCAGCCCCGCCGATCACCGGCACGTCGTTGCCGCGCCCTGCGTCAAACTTGTAATCGATGTGCTGATTGATCACCGTGTAACGCGGGACATTGGAGCCGCCTGGGCTAATGGCCGCAAGGCTATCGATCGTCAGCATAATGAGAACCGCCGACATGATCGCAACTGCACTGATGGCGCCGGCGCGCCAGAATGCTGGGTCATCGAGGTGCATGAGGCTCCTCCACCTGGCTAAGGATATTGCGCAGTTCGTCACTGCGCCGAGGGAAGATTCGACCTGCGGTGACTGGCGTCGCCCGGTCAGGTTTCGAAGCGTGGGAAAAGGATATTGTTCTCGATGTGTATGTGGTCCGTCAGGTCCTCGGCCAGCTTGGCAAGGCCAGCATAGAGAGCACGCCACGAATTGCAGGCGCCATCGGGCACTGTCATGTCGCCGGTCAGAGCGGCGAGGGCTCGGAGATTCTCGCCGTGCTCGTCGTGCTCGTGACGCATCATGCCGATCGGATGCACAATCATCGGATTGCCGCCGGCGAGCATGAGCGGGAATAGCACTTGCTCTTCCTTCTGCATGTGCGATTCGAGTTCCGCGTGCATGCGCGCGAGGAGATCGGAGAGGCCCACAGGCACCGTGGGGTGCTCGGCATGCACCTGCTCGACGCGAATCGCGAGATCACGCAATTCAGGCAGTTCCCGGCGGTGGACCTGATGATAGCGCTCGAGGATATAGTGGATGAGGTCTTCCACGCTATCGGGAATGGAGTTCTGCTGCGGCGATAAGCGCGCCAACTCCGCCTCAATCGACGCCGGATCGAGTCCCTTCTTCCGCGCGGCGCTCTCCAGGCTTTCTGATCCGCCACAGCAGAAATCGAGCTTGTGGCGACGGAAAATCGCAGTGGAGCCGGGAAGGCTCACCGCGATATCGCCCAGACTGCGGAGCGCCAAGGATTGAGGTTCGGCAAGGCTCATCGAGGTCTTCCCTTCAGGACGGTAATGTGGTATACGTAATACCACTTTGTTTATGCCGAAAATGTGGTGTGGTCAATACCAATTTGGAGGGCCGAATGCGATTGCTCACCTCGACTGATCTGGCTCGGCCGGCCCTGATGCGGCGATCGGCCACGCCGGACAAGCACATAAGCACCATCAGAATAGTCATGATCAACGGTGAGCGATCATGACCTGGTTGGTGAGGGACACCGAAGGCAGGGTGGGGTTCAACCGGCGCGCGCGCGAGTTCAAGACCATCGCCGCCATGCTACGTATGTATTGTCGGACCCATCACGGTTCAAAGGACGCACGGCTCTGTCACGACTGCATCGAGCTGCATGACTATGCTCGGCGCCGCTTGGAGCGCTGCCTCTTCGGCGAGGCGAAGCCAACCTGCGTCCATTGCACAGTGCATTGCTACAAGGCGGTTATGCGCGAGCGCGTCAGGCAGGTGATGCGCTGGTCTGGGCCGCGGATGCTATGGCGCCACCCCGTGCTTGCCGTCTGGCACTTCATCGACGGGCGTCGGCCGGCGCCGACCGTTCATCGGCGGTGATAGCGCTCCCGCAAGGTCGTGCCGCGCAGAAGGACGCCAGCCAGCACGCTGAAGGCGGCGACGGCGACCATGATCAAGGCGGCGCGCAGCCAGGGTTCGCCGAAGGCCCGGCGCATCGTCGCAATTTGCCAAGCCGTCTCAAGCCAGATGGCGGCTGCGCCATAGGCCAGCCATTGCAGAAGAAGCAGACTCCAGTGCCGGCGCACGAGAAACAGCGCTGGTGCCGCCAGACACAGCCCAGTCGCGATAAGACTGCCAGTGCGCAGGAAGTGGGCCGCCATGAGGCAAGCGGCGATGACGTAAAGCACGATGCGGGCAATCATTACAGCATCTTGGCCCTATCGCGCAGACCGAGGAGCGCCAAAGATTGAGGTTCGGCTCGTGAAGACCTCTATTCGGCGGCACAATACTGGTATTTGTGATACCAGCTAGGCTAGGTTCACTATATGGTATAGTCAATACCAATTTGGAGACCACATGCGATTGCTCATCTCGACCGATCTGGCCTTACGCGTGCTGATGCGGTTGTCGGCCGCGCCGGACGAGCACGTCAGCACCGACATGCTTGCACGCGAGCTGGTCGTCTCGCGCAACCATCTTCACAAGATCGTCCAATTTCTCACCGAGGCGGGCCTCGTGCGCACGATCCGCGGGGCACGCGGCGGCGTGATGCTGGCCCGGCCCGCCGACGAAATCCGCGTCGGCGACGTCGTGCGCGGCCACGAGCAGGATCAGGCTTTGGTGGAGTGTTTTCGCCCCGACGGAGGAGCTTGCACGCTGCTGCCTCGCTGCCGCCTGCGCGCCATGCTAGCCGCCGCGAAAAGCGCCTTCTACGAGCATCTCGACCGGTTCACCCTGGCGGACTGCCTTGCGGGATCGAGCTTATCCGCGCGTAAGCGTCCAAATCGCGGTCCCGCACTCCAGGAACCAAAGCGCCGAAGAGCTGATCGATTCGCTTGAGCCCTTCCGAACGACGCTGTTGAAACGGTGACCATCGGTGCATCCCGCGTCTGGCCCATATCATGAGGTAGGCTGTGGCAATTTCCATGTCGTAAAAATTACCGGGCATGCGCACTGCCAGAGATGGCTCCCAGCAAACGACGAGCGCTCAGCCATCCGAAGGCCGCCGCTCTGCTCTCCGGCACATTAGGGTTTTGTCGAGATAAGGAGAGCGGGAAAATCCGACGGCGGTCGCGGTCAGCCCGTCGCGAACGAGATAGTCGTTCACGACACGGCGGACAGCGGACCCTGCTGTCATTTTCCCCGCGGCGACCAAGGACACGTCCGTCTGATGCTGATGGTAAATCACGAGCGGAAGATGGACGACACCCACAGCGCCGGCGGCTTCGATAAACCTGACGAGGAGATCGAACTCCTCTGCATCTAGAGTATGCTGTCTCGGATCCTGGACAATCCCTTTTTATTGCTCCATTATTCTGTGAGTTACTCTTAAGTCATGAGACGGCAATGGCGACAATCGCAGGCCACGATAATAGACCCGCAGATCAGGGAGAGCCCGAGACGCCATTGGAGCGACGCTTCCGAGACATTGGCGCAAGGGCACTGATAGAAGAGTCTGGCCGCTTGTCGGAATCCATTATCAGTATATCGAGAAAATTGGCTGATCTGGAACGATCTACCGAGGCGATCCTGGCACTCCTCGATTTTCCTCTACCTAAACAAGGCGCTTTGCAGACGCCCCTGATGAAGCGAGTTGTCGTGACGGCCAAGATGTTCTGTAACCCTGCGGATGGATTTCATAGTTTGGAATTTTCACCCGATGGCACGGCGTTTCGATGGACCGGGCCGCGGCCCGAATTTCGCTTCATGGTGTACGTCGATCGCCGGCAATCCTGTCGTGCGGAACTGATATTGATCGACAGTATACGAATGCATGATGTCGCGGAAATTGCATGTTACATCGACCGGAGCTGGGCGCCCTCTGAACTGCGCCGCGACGACGCAGAGAAATTCGTCAGGGTGAGTGTCGATCTGCCAAAGCTCGAAGTGAATCGGGGAACCGAAATTCTCTTCGTGGCGCCTTCTGTGTTCGTGCCGCGAGACCACGATTCTGGCAGCTTGGATCCGCGTTCGCTGGGCGTCCAGTTCGTTGAATTGCGCATCGACGGCTCCGGCGTCGGCATCGTTCAAAATGGAGCAGACGATGTCAAACCTTCCTCGAATTAGCGCCGTCGTTTGCACTTACGACCGCTATGAACTGCTCGAGGCGGCACTGCACAGTCTAAAGCAGCAGACAATAGCTATTGATAAGTATTCGATCATTGTCGTCGACAACTCCCCCGACGCCGCGCGGGCGCAAAGCTATTTGGACAAATATGATAGTGTCGACAATATACGCTACATATACACCCCGACGCCGGGCCTATCGAACGCCCGCAATATAGCGGCGCACGAATGCCGAACTGAGTTTATCGCTTATTTGGACGATGATGCGGTAGCCCCGTCCGATTGGCTTGAAGAGTTGCTCGATACTTTCGATAAGTTCGGCGCAAGGGCAGCTGTTGTCGGTGGCCCGATCGCGCCGATTTGGCAGGACGAACGTCCAAGTTGGTTGCCTGATGAACTCCTCGGTGCTCTCACACTGGTCGACTGGGGAGGAGGCCCTCGCATAGCCGATGAACACGAGTGGATCGCCGGCGCCAATATGGCGTTTCGAAGCGAACCTCTGCTCGAGGCGGGGGCGTTTTCGACCAATCTGGGGCGCAATGGTGCGGCCGGAGCGCTGCTTTCAAACGAGGAGATTGAAGTTGTCTCGAAGCTCCGCGCTGCCGGGTTTTGCGTGATTTGGGCGCCCAAAGCGAAAGTGCGCCATTTGGTGAATTGCGATCGCCTGCGGCAAGGCTGGCTTCGGAAGCGCTACGCCTGGCAAGCAGTGTCGGACTTCATAAGAAATAAAGCCGCCGAAAACTTGAAAGCAGAGGCCTACTGGCAAGGCCTCACCCAATATTTTAGCAGCTTGCCGCCGCGCCTTCGCACGCCTCGCGGGCTCTTTGCCGAAGTAACCGACCCCGCCGATTTTGCCCAGCAGGTGCATGCCAACTATAACCTCACCATGCTGTTGTTATTAGGACATCACATAGTGGATTCCGGTCCGCAATCCGACCTGAGCTTGGACGCCGGAAGGCATTGAAGAATGGACCGGCACCTTGACATCGCCGTGCTGTCTCCAGCTCCAAGCTATCCCCTGGACTTCGGCAACCGCAAGCGCGTGCACGCCCTCTGCATGGCGCTTCGACAACGAGGGGCGCGCATACACTTTCTTCTTTATCCTCTTGAGCACGACTGGAGGACCGCAATTCCCGAGCATGCGTTCATCACCATGCGCGACGCCTGGGATGAGTTTCACATTATACCGCCGAGCATTCAAATTCACGCCGGAGCGATAGGCCTCGATCATACGATCGATGAATGGTGGGATCCGACTCTCGACCATTTCCTGCAATGGTACTGTGCGCGCCGACCGCTCGATGCTCTCCTGGTAAATTATGTCTATCTGAGCCGGGCGTTTTTGCATACGCGCCATGGCTGCCTGAAAGTGCTCGACACCCATGATCGTGTTTCCGGCCGGCGTGAGAGGCTGGCGGAAATCGGCCTCAATCCGGAGTGGTTTCATACGACGGTCGAACAGGAAGCTATCGGCGTCCGGCGCGCCGACCTGGCCTTGGCGATAAAGCCGGAAGAACAAGCTTATCTTGAAAGTCTGGAGGGCCCGCCAGTCCTGACGGTCCCCTACATCGAGGAAAGGCACAGCTCCCTCGAATTGGCCGAGCGCTCGGATGGATATCTGCGCATCGGCATGCTGGGCGCGCGAAACAGCATCAATATCCAAAGCGTTTCACGCTTTCTCGAATGCGCGATACCCCGGTTCCGCGATTTCATGGCGCCGATCAAGATCATCCTGGCGGGGTCGATGTGCGTCGGTCTCGACGCCTTGCGGGATTGTGACGGCGTCGAGGTCATCGGCCCGCTGAAAAATGTCCGATCTTTCTACGAGATGGTCGACGTCGTCGTCGGCCCGGTCGATCAATCGACGGGCCAGAAGATTCGCATCGGCGAGGCGCTCGCCTACGCGGTCCCGGTGATTTCGCACGCCCATACTTTCGAGGGCTACCAGCCGACCCATCCATGGCACCAACTTCAGGATTTGGAGGCGATCGCCGACGCCTGCATCAGCCTGTCGTTTGATCTATCGAAGCTGGCGGCTTTGCGCAAAGCATCGATCGCGAGCCACCGCCATCAGGAAGCGATAACATCGGCCGCCATGGATTCGCTCGTCGATCGGATCGCCAGGTCCGAGCCGGCGGACCTGTTCCTCGTCGACGTTGCGAAACTGCGCGCCAATCCGCTCCTGGCCCGGCACATCGCCGCGATGGTTGGCATCGCCGCGTCGCAGTCCAAGGTGCTGGTGCTGTTGAACGGGGCGCCGGACGAGGTCTGCGTTTGCCTCGTTCAACTGATCCGGAATTGCGCGCGCATCTGGGCGACGAAGGCGGCGCCGCCGGGTCTCGAACTGGAGGAAATCGCCGTCGCCGAGACCGCGGGGGCGCTTCTCGAGCGCTTCCACGTCGGCAATATCTGGCTCTACGGGACTGACAATATCGACGAGATAGCGGGAAGAAATTACGCGGTCGTCGCGACGCTGGGATCGATCGACGAAATGCCGGCGGAAGGAACGCACGAAGGATATGCCTGCCAAACCGCGGGAGTGGCGCGCTTCGGACGCTTGATCGAGCGACGTGGCGAGGCGGTTCTTTGCATCGACGGCGGTTTTTCCATCCCCTATTTCTCGCAATCGACCCCCGAGCATCTGATCGGCGGCCCCTTATTTGCTGGTCCCCGCGCCATAGCCGTCGCCGTATCGCCCGCGAGTGTCGAATTCGCGGTGTCGGCCGCCGTGGCGATCGCGCTGGCGAGCAAGAAGGAGAGGCGAAGCGTTATCCTGCTGGTCGCTCCCGACGGCATGACCGCTTCGCGCATCAAAGAGGTGGTCGCGCAAGAGCCGGTTTTGCGTCGCAGAGTCGAAATATTCGATTTGAGTTCGCGCCGCCTCTATGAACACGCGATCGAACTCGTCGTCGATCTTGCCGCCGGCGTCGGAGCCTTTGCGCCGATGGTGGAATATGCGGCGTGGCGCGGCGTCGCCGTGCTGCGCGCGCCGATCGGCGCCGAGTCGTACAGCGCCGCATCGCTTGGCGAACCCGGCGGCCTTCGGTTTTTGCTGCAGGTCGTCAAGGCCGCACACGACCCCGAATATCGCGACGAGCTGCGAAAGAGCTGGCAAGAACATCGCGATGACGCCTTGGCTATCGAGGCGCTTTGCGACTGGCTCGGCGAGAGCGCAAAATGGATGATCCGGGATGGCGGGACGCGCGCCGCAGCGGTTAGCGGTCGCATCGAGTCCTGAGGGCTGCCGTGCAACTGAATTATCTCTGCCGAAACAGTGAATACCAAGTCATTTGGTTTCATGATTCGTTCGACGTGTTTCCTTCGCTCATCAAGGAACTCGATCATCGGACGTATGTGATCTATTCATTTTCATGGTACGCACAGCCGCAGAGGCTCGGGCGAATTTTCGAGAGGATCATGGCGGCGATCGCGCAAGCTCCGACCCCGCATATCGGTCCTGACCGGATAATGTTCCTGATGAACTCCTCGGCTGAGTTCAATACGGCACTACAACTCGTACGTTTGCTCAGCGTTTCCTTCAGAATCAGCTTTGTCAATAACGCCTGCTTTGTGGATTTGGGGATCTATAATATTAATCCGGAAGTCGAGAAGAACTTCTCGGCGGTATGCAATTCAAAACCTCTGTTCTTCAAGAGACATTGGCTTTCTGAAAAAGTCGAAAACAAGATTTTTATCACTTACGATTTTGTCGAGCCACATTATGGACTCAGGAAGGCTGCGGATCTCGCGCAATTCAAGCCAATCGAAATATTTGGCGGTGTTTCCGCCAATCAAGTTGTCACGCTGCTGAATAGGTCGAAAGTCGGCCTGATCCTCTCGGAAGAAGAGGGGGCGTGCTATGCATCCATAGAGTATTTGCTCTGCGGATTGCCGGTCGTTTCGACTGAAAGCCGTGGTGGCAGAAACGAGTACTATACAAATGAAAATTCGATTATCGTGGCGGCAGATGCGAGTGAGGTTTGCATCGCTGTTGGGCAGCTGTTAGGGAAGATTGAGACCGGAGCAATTGATGCCGATGCCATCAGACGCGGGGCAATTGAGCGGATGCAGAAATTCCGCAATACGTTGCTGACCGACCTGTCGGCATTGCTTGCCGGTGAGAAAGACCACGACGTTGCCGTGGAGCGAGTCAGAGGGCTGTTGCCCAAACACTCGAAGATGCAGAATTATCGAAATTTCCATATGAAGCTCGACAAACCTTCCCCATGAGGCAATGCGGTGCGGCTCAGGGATCTTGCGCGGGAGGCAGGCTAGGGTAAATGGGTTACGTTTTCGGACCTTGACAACGGTATGAACTGGAAAGCAAAGCCTGTGAGGGGCGTTACGAACCCTGCAGGAATGTGCTTTTTGTCGTGTTGCATATCTGCGATCAAGTCGCCACTGGACGCCGCGCGGGCGGCTGCAGAGGTGGCGCAGAGGGCTCAGAGAGGCTGACATGCGCTTTGTTGTCATCGCTTCCCCGCGCACGGGCTCCAGTCATCTCACTACCCAGCTCGTGCGCGCGAAGGAAATTTGGTGTCACGATGAAGTATTTCACCAGAGGGAGGTTTTCCTGCGTTGGCCAAAGGGCAGCGCGCCCGAAGACCTTACAATAGAGTTGCGCGCCTTGCGCGCGACGGATCCCGAGGGGTTTCTTGAGCGCATCTATGCGCTGAGCTTCGAGCGGCCCCACGTGGGGTTCAGGATATTCGAGCACCATCACCCGTCGATGCTCGCCAAACTTATTGCGGACCACGAAATCGCGAAGATCGTGCTTGTTCGCACCAATGTGCTGGCAAATTACGCCTCAGAACTCGTCGCGCGGGAGACAGGGGTATATGGAAAGCGACTAACGTCCGCCCCACTGGTGCACTTTGATCCGGAGGAGTTCCTTGCACATCATACCCGGTATATCGATTTTTACGCTCGCACCGTCGCTCAACTCAATGCCAGTGGCCAGCTCTTTGAGCTGGTTCGCTACGATGAATTGAACAACCCGCAGCTGGTTGCCAAATTGGTGCGGTTTCTCGGCGGCGCGTCAACGCCCGGGATATCGTCCGCTCCCGAGCACGTGCGCGGCAGCTCCAATATCCTATCCCGCTTTTCCAACCCAGGCGATGCGCGGGAATTCCTGCGTGTCCATCATCGCCTTGAATGGGAGCACGAAGGCGAGAATTCATTCGCACCGCTCACTGAAGACACTTAAAGTGGAACACTATCCGTGGTTGACAAACCTATCTTCTCATACGTTTTTTGTGTGGAAATGGTCGAAGAGGTCTCGGTAGATCAAGGAATGCACAGAGTTTGATCCTGCCATGGCCGTGGCCCAACATGGTTCCAAGAATTGCTTTTCGCGACGGTATCGTCGGAAAAACTCCCCCGTTGCAATAGCGCCCAGGGCACTGCCATGATGAGCTTCGTCAATGCGGTTACAGGAGTGATCAGCCCTATTGGACCTATCAGTGGGGGTGGCCACATTAAAGGGGCTCTTCGGGATTTTGTGTGGGTGATTTTCGGGTGTTTTCATAATTCTGGCAAGCTGCAAGTGAGGATTTTGAGGCGCAGATAGTCTTCGTCGCGTAGGCCATAGGCTCGGCGCTGGAAAACGCGGATCTTGTTGTTGAGGCCCTCGACGAAGCCGAGCGCGATCTTGTTTTCCAGGCGACAATAGGCGGCGATGCCATCCCAGTGGCGCTCGATCATCGCGGCGAAGTCCTCGAAGGGCTTCAGGCGTTGCCAGCGCAGTTGGGATTTCCAATTGTCGAAGAACCGGCGCGCCCAAGCCTCGGATTTGTAATCCCACAATTGCCCGAACAACTCGCGGAGAAGGTAGGCGGTGTTCAACCGTTTGTTGGCGGCCAGCAGCAGCTTTAGATTTTTCCGCGCCTCGCTGGTGAGATTTTCCTTATGCGCCAGCAAGACGTATTTCTGCCCCTTGATGAACTTCCGTTGCGTCCCGGTGAGGCGGGCGTATTCGACCTTGCGCACTTTATCCAACGCCTCGCCGAGGTGGCGCAGGATGTGGAACTTGTCGAACAGAATGGCGGCTCTCGGCGCGTTCGCCTGCGTCGATTTGCGGAACGGCTTCCACATGTCCATCACGGCGAGCCTGATTTTGTCGCGGTTTTCCTCGCCTAGAAAGGCATAGAACCGATCCATGTCCGCCTCCGATCGGCCGTCGCCGCCAAACCAGATCGCTCGGCGCTTGTCGAGGTCGCTCACCACGATGCGGTACGTGTGACGTTTTTTGATCGATATCTCATCGATCCCGATCACGCTCGGGCTGGGAGGTCCGCTGCGCGCCAGTTGCTCGCGCATGTAGTCCTTTTCGAGTTCCTTCACCGTATGCCAATCGAGGTTCATTCGCTTGGCGACATCCTTGATCGGCATCGTCCGGCACAAGCCGCCGATCGACAATGCGAGACGCTTCGTGAACTTCGTGTTCGAGGCTAGCAAGTCGAGCCGCTCCCGTCTCACGCCACAGGCCTGGCAATCGACGCGGCGCAACTCGTATTCGAGATAAACGCGCCTATTGCCGCTGGAGAGATCGCGCGCCAGGCGCGTCTTGCGGTCGTAGAAGCTGAAATGGACTTTTCCGCAGCCGCTGCACACGGTTTTTTTTGGCGTCGCGTCAGCGTGATCACCAAGCCCATCGGATCGCGGTCATGCCGTTTGATCCGTGCGCCAGTGCGAAACCCGGGAATGCGGTAGCCGTCGAGCAGCGAAGCCTTGCAGAGCACTTTTTTCATGCCGAAAACGTGACAGGTTTCAACGTCCCGTCAAACCTCGAAAACTCCTTGTGTTGTCGAGGGTTTCCTCATTCCAGCCCCGCTAACCCTCCCACAAAATGCCGCGATGAGCCATTAAAGGAGGATCGATGACGGTTCTGATGCTCGCCGATCTGCCGGTCGGAAATCTGGAGGAGGCAAACCGGAGTTTCCAGACCTGCTTCGAAACCGCACGGAAAGGCGGGACGCTAGACCAGTTGGCGACCGAGTGCCTCGATCTGTTGGCGGCCGGCCCCTCGGAATTCGCCGCCCCATATGCATTCGCGATCGCCGCGCGCGCGCGTTTGCACGACCCGGCATTCTGGTCGAAATCGCCGGCCACCGCCGCAAGCCAGGCTTGGCGTCCAAAGCTGGACTTGCTTGACTGGCTCGACAAGCTGCTTTCGATGCCCGCAGTCGTAAATTCCCGGCATAATTACTATTACGAGATCATCGCCGGGATTAGGAACTTCATTGTCGGCGACATGAACGCCGCATTCCGCTATTTCGCCCTCGCCGCCCGGCCGTCGGATTTTCACCGCGTCGTCAAGGATGACTTCGGATATAGCGCCGGCTTTGCCCGCACTTTTCCGTCGCTTGCCGATCTGGCGGCGGCACGGGGGCGCCAATTCAGTCGCGAGTTGAAATTCATCCAGCCGCCGCAGGGGCAATGGACTGCCGCGTTCAGCATTTGGGTTGATCTCATCTATGCCGAGGCCTTCGCTGATCGTTGGATTGAGTCGCTCTCCCATGCCTGCGGCGATCGCGTCGGCCTGCATTTCCATGTTATGTTTCGCGGCGCGGCCGACACGGTTCTGCTCGATAATCTCATGACCAGGGCGCGGGAATGCGGATTGCCGTTGGCGATCAGCATAGAGGAGAGCGTCGTAACGGATCGATCCTACTTCGCCAGCGCGCGCTTTTTTAAAGGGCCAGCCCTTCTCGACACTTTGGGATGTACGGTCCTCTTTTGCGACGCCGACAGCTACATCACGGATGCCGCGGCTTTCGCAAACCAGCACTTGCCGCGTATCGTAAAAGAAGATCGTTTGCTCGGCTTCATCGGCAAAGGGGCTTACAATGGCTATTTGCCATGGCGCTGCTTCGGGGCGACCTGGATGGTTGTGCCGGCGGCGGACTGGGCAAAGCGCTTTTTTGGGCTGACCGGCGACGCGGTGGAATATTTTTTCAACCCGCGCGAGCGAAACTGGTGGATCGATCAGATGGCGCTCGAAGTGGCGCGAAATCTGGCGATCGCCGAAGGAATTCCGGCGAACAATTTCCAGCCGATTCAGTCCACATTGCCTGGCATTCTCGAGACGGGACGGGACTATAAAATAGCAACAATCTCCGCCGTGCCACGCATCAAGATGCTGCTCGATACGGGCCTGTCCTATTGGCAGGCAATGTCCCGTGCGGATAGTTAAGAAGGATCGGGTTGAAAAGGCAGGGCTCCACGACGAATCATGACGGGTGACGCCCGGTCGCGTGGCATACCACAGATGAAACCGATGTGGCCGCTGCACCTGGAGTATCATTGAAACTACGGCAGGCTGCCAAGAAATTCTTCAACGCGATCGAAATAAACTTGATTGCTGGTCGGTCTGAAACTTGTCGCCGCGGCGCGCGCTTTCTGCGTCAGGAGAGAATTGTCCTCGGCAAGCTCGCGAATGGTTCGCAGCCACGCCATTCCATCGAGGGGATGATGAAAGATCGCGCAATCGCCGGCGATCTCCCGAAACACCGGAATATCCGAAGCTACGACGGGGGTGCCCACGCTGAGAGCCTCGATAACCGGCAGACCAAAACCTTCGCCCAGCGAAGGCATCAGAACGGCTTTGGCGTGAATGAGCAGTTCTCTCAATGACGAGCTTGCCAAGCCGGACACTTCACCGACATGCGACGCAAGTTTGGTCGGATGTTCGATCGTAGCGATGATCTGCTCATCGGACCACCCCCTCTTGCCGACAAAAACAAGCTTAGGCACGTTTCCCCCTGAAGCGATCAGTTCCCGCCAGATGCTCAACAGCAGGAGGTGGTTCTTGCGCGGCTCGAGGGTCCCTACGACAAGAAAATAAGATGCTTTGCCGAGTTCCGCGTCGGCAGCAGCGGTATCGCGGGATATGTCGTTCGGAGGAGGCAAAGGATGCGTGAAGATAGGGACATCCCGACGCCCTCGCTTGACCAACTCGGCATGCAGCCGGTCCCGGACGCTCTGACTTGCCGTAATGAACGCCGCGCCGTATTCGGCGGCGCAAGCGACCCGCCTTTCGAACCGCTCTTCATGGCCGGCTGGCCAGAATTCCGGGAAATCCAACGGCAATAGATCGTGGATGAAAAATACCGGTCGCAAATCCCGCCGCTTCGAGAGCCATCGAAAATGAAACGAGAGCTCGAATGCGTGCTGCGCGACGTTGAGATAAATTGCGCCCTCTGGAATTTTCCTGGAGTGATCGCGCAGAAGTAAGAACGCCGCGGTCCGCAACAGAGAACGACCGTTGGCCGCAATTCTCCGAAATGCGGTTTCCTGTCTGTTTTCCCTGGGTGGTTGCTTCACCTCGTTCAACAGCCAACGGGAGAGCTCGTGATATTTCAAATCCTCCGTAATCGAAGCGTCTTCCAGCCAGCGACTACGAACCCGATTTACGACCCGAGTGACGCGGACGGGGTCGAATATGATCGGATCCATAAAGCCATAGTGGACCGCAGCACAAAGTTTTTTCAAGTTGAGACTGAAATGCTGCGCGAAAGCCAGATCGACCTTGTCGATGCCCGAAGGAGCCGAATAGCTCAGTCGATGTTCCAGATGTGTTATGTCGTATGCGATTGGGCGTTGCATGACAAAATCTTCGCGAAAGTGGGTAATCGCTCGAAGGGCCGGGAGGGCTCGTCGCGCGTCGATCTTGATGAGTCACGAGGTGCACGCGCTCTCTGCACTAGTGTTCACGTTCTGAACGCGGGACGCGGACATGTATTCGAAGGCAAACTCGGCATTGTGAATTCATGAGACCTTGTCAGGCAGACGGGCGCCCGAGCCGTCCACTTTGCGGTAGATATCGGCCAACCTCTTTTGATATTCGTCAGGCGAAAATTTTTTCACCTGCAGCTTTCCTCTCCGCGTAAGTTCCTCGCGAAGGCCTTCATCCTGATCGAGATCGCGGATCCCGCGCGCGATGTCGGCAATTTCGAAAGGATCCACCAACCGCGCAGCATCCGATGCGATTTCCGCCAGCGAAGCGACATTCGAAGTCAAAACCGGAGTGCCGAGAAGCATTGCTTCGAGGACCGGCAGGCCGAATCCTTCATAGAGGGAGGGGAAAAGCACGGCGCGTGCACCACGAATGAGAGAGACGAGATGAGAGAGCGGCAGATGCCCGAGGCGGCGAATCCTCTGCTCGCGCTGGATGCGATCCTTTCTTATTCGGTAATGCGTCGACTCGTATTGTTCGATACGCGCGAGATCGGACTCGTATTCCCACCCGAGGCCCCCGGCGATCACCAGCGGATACGGCGTTCCCGAAACAACGTGAGCATCGACGAGACGCGCGACGTTCTTCTTCGGCTCCAGTGCACCATAGAAAAGGTAATAGCCGCGGTAGTCGAGATCGAATGCCCGGTCGACATGCGTGGCAACCTCGTCATCGCTCGCTGAAAGAACCGCCTCCGGGAATGAAACCGACTGATATGTGTTGGTGACATTGTGCGGCGGAATATTGCAGATTTCAATGAGATCGCGGCGCGAGGCTTCCGAGACCGTAACGATGTGATCCGCGGTGCGGCCGAGATGGCGGACCATCTTGAGAAAGAATTTCTTGTCGTCCAGAGTCGTGTAAGGCAAGCGCAGTGGGACGATGTCGTGGATCGTATAGATGTTCGCGGCGCCAGGCACTCTAATCGGAATTGCCTGCGTCGCATGAAAGATCGTCGGCTTTACAGGCGGATGACATGTAGCGCAAGAGCCATAGCGCTTGAAGTGGAAGCGCGAAATCTCCATGAAGAGGCGCAAGGCATAGGCATTACGATAAGTACCGAAACTCCGGCCCGAATAGTGCGGATCGATGACCACGCCGGCGAGAGGCAGGCGCACAGGACGGAAGCCGGTGGGCACGCCGACTATCCGACGCCAATTGAGTTCGACATGTTTTGCGATCTTGGACGGCGCTCGGTTGCGCGCGTCAAAGAAAGAGATATCGGTGAGAACCTCGTCTTTTCGATCCAGCGTCAAATAAGTGTGAAATAGGCCATCGATCGAATAGCCGAGGTCCTGTGCTGTTTGCGTCAGATTACGCGCGTAAGTTGCAATTCCGGTCGGGCGGGCGCCCACGGAGAGGTTGAACAATTCAAAAAGAATAGATGCCGACATGAGCGACTTTAGCGATTTTTGGGCTAGAGCCGCACAAAACCTCATGCGGCGGTGGGGAAGACATCCTATGGGATGCGCTGAACTATGATTGCAATTTTTTCCGTCACTGCGCAACGAAATCGCCATTCCGACGCCGGGAACAACAAAAGTTGCTTGCTCGTACGGACGGCGTTCAATCGGCGATAAACCGAACGCAGGTTTGCCCTTACAAATCCGAAATCTGCGGGTGCTTCGAACGCACGTGTCAGCTGGATTTTAGTTGAGAGAACAAGGAGTACAATGTTGAAAATTAATTTAAGAATCCCCATTCCTAGGAACGAGCATGCTGATGCCTGAAGTGGACCCCGGATTTGGGACCACGGGGGCTTGGATTTAAGGTGTAATCTCGCCTGCTCTTGTCCTTCAAAATTCAAGCTGCTTCTTGCTTCTTCTGCCTCTGCTGTGGGTATGTGGGCAACGCGTTTGCGTTGTCCAAGCGAAGCGGCATATCCACAGTCTTCGCCACCGCCTCGATTGCGTCGATGCCGGCGCGCCACACCGCCATCGGCATCTGGTTGTTCATCGCCTGGTGCGGGCGCCGATGATTGTAAAAAGTCATCCAATTGCCGATACCAGCTCGCGCCTCGCGGCCATCGGCGTAAGCTTTCAGATGCACTTCTTCGTATTTGATCGACCGCCATAAGCGCTCGATGAAAATATTGTCCATGAAACGGCCGCGTCCGTCCATCGAAATCGCGATGCCCACCGCTTCGAGCTTGCCGGTGAACGCGGCGCTCGTGAACTGTGCGCCTTGATCGGTGTTGAATATTTTCGGCCTGCCGTATCGAACCAGAGCCTCGTCCAGCGCGGCGAGGCAGAAGCTCGTATCCATCGTGTTCGACAGCCGCCACGCCAAAACAGCCCGGCTGGCCCAATCGATCACCGCCACCAGATACAGAAAGCCGCGCGCCATCGGGATGTAGGTGATGTCAGCCGCCCATACATGGTTCGGTTCGGCAATCGTCAGGCCGCGCAGCAGATAGGGATGGATCTTGTGTCCGGGCGCGGCTTTGCTCGTGCCGGGGCGCGGAACCAGCGCCTCGATCCCCATCACGCGCAGCAGCCGCTGCACCCGCTTGCGGTTGACCCCACGCCCTTCGGCATTGAGCGCAAACGTCATCCGCCGCGAGCCGTAGAACGGCAGTTCGAGATGCAGTTCGTCGATGCGGCGCATCAAGGCCAGATCGTCCGCCGCCGTAACTGACTTGGGCCGGTAGACGCCCGAGCGCGGCAGCGCCAACAGCGCGCATTGGCGGCGTACCGACAGATCATCCTTGCCCGGATCAACCATCGCCTTGCGGTCCGGCGCGCTCATCGCCCGGGCCTCTTGCCCAAGAAATCCCGTTCCACCGTCAGCTGGCCGATCTTGGCGTAGAGCTTGGCCGCCTCGCGCTCGCGCTCCTCCTCGCCATCGCCCGAACTACTCGCGCCTCGCGTGAACAGGCTCGCAGCGTTGTCGCAAAGCAGCTTCTTCCAGCCGTAAATCTGGTTCGGATGCACGCCGTGCCGCTTCGCCAGCTCCGGAACCGTCGCATCCTCGCGCAGCGCCTCCAGCGCTATCTTCGCCTTGAACGCCGCATCAAACTTCTTGCGTGACTTCGTCATTTTCTCGCTCCTTCGTGTCCGAAAGAGCAGGACGCTTCACACCTTAACAGGTGGTCCCAAATCCGGGGTCCACTTCAGATGACCCGGAAGTTGTCGGTGACCGAAACATGGAATTTCGGGCAATTTCGGGGAACTTGTTCACGCAGGAAACCCCGTGAGGCCTCGGCGAACTGGCGGGACGTCGCGTAGCACTTGTTGTACCTGACGTTCTTGTGCATGACGTCCCATAATCGTTCGATCGGATTGAGATGCGGACAATAGGGCGGGACGAAATGCAGCTTGATCAGGCAGCCGGGCCGAGCGAGCCATTCGCGTACGAGTTTGGCGTGATGATAGCGCGCATTGTCCACAAACACATGGATGAGCACAAACATCGGATAAAGCGCTTCGATCGATTCCTGAAGCCTAATCGTCGAGGCGGCGTCGACGGTCCCGACTTCGATCATCCGGATTCGCCCGGTTTACAACTCGATCGCGCCATGACTGTTGATGCGTTGGCGCCCGCTCGTTTGCTCGATCGCGAGTGTCTCTTGTTTGGCAGCCCAACAGCCGGCGGGTCAAGTAGCGTGGGTCGGATGCGCGGCCCCCCAAACAGCACGGCCTCGTCGTCGCCCAATGAATTCAAGAGGTTTTCATAGTATGCGATGAAGGTTTTCTGCTTTTCTTCGTCGAGCTTGCGCGGAATGACCGTCGGCTTTTGATATTCGAGGCCGAGGCGATGCAACAGCGCGATCAGTTTGTTGCGATCATCTTCGCTGAGAAAGCCGCCACGAATCATCTGCCCAGAAGAATTTGCCAAACCGCCGAACGCAAGAAATTTCACCGGATCCTCAATAAGTAAGGGTACACCAACACTAAGTTGTCAAAATACAAAATGAAAGTCAAAGCTGAGCCAAAGCGAGTCTTTTACATCCTTCTATTGCCAGCACTAGTCTCTGCTCGTCGATCTTGAACTCGGTGTTTCCGTTGTTTTTGGCTTCCTCCGTTGGGTACAATAGAACTAAAGTTTGCTCCCTCAGCGCGCCGATTGTGGCTTGAACATGTGTGCCAGACCGAAAGCAAAGAACTACGGCATTTCTCCGGCAAAAAATCGTATTATGCAGCCCTGACCCAGCTTCTCCTACTATGACTTTTGCTTTTGCAAACACTCTCACCTGCTCAACCCAAGATAATTCCTCGGGACATACTATCGTAAATCCGTTATCACGTACAATAGAATGGACATTATCCTCATTAGAAATATTCCGTATTGTCGCATTTTTTTTCCTAAAACTGTGCCGTGATACATAGATCAGGTCACCATCCTCAAAGTTTTTATTGTCATTTTCCTCTTCAACCGCAAGCACATTTGTGCAACGAGACAATACAAAATCAACATAAGAATTAGTCTCTGGATGAAACATATAGTCATCATGAAGAAGTGAAGGAACTATAGCCTTATCAAGGATAACATCCTCTTCTTGCCAATTATAATATTCAAAATTTTTCGGATCAAAATCAAAAATATCAATTAGTATATCAAGGCCGTACTTGGGCACGTCATGTGGCAGTAGTAGCTTCAATCCTTCAATTTGTTTACCAAATCTTGCCTTGTAAAGCCACGCCTTCGGCAATATGTCGACTAGCCAGTGACCATAAATGAAATAAGCCTCCGATGTGAGGAGCAAAGCTGGGCCGATAATTCGGCGACTTGGCAGCGGAGCATCAGGGTAAAGGTCCCCCCACTGTTTATTGTCGATACAGTGTCTCACATATTCTGGAATAACATCACGCCTATCGAGCAGACGGTCACCAGAGAATAAAAATCCTCGGCCACGTAACGTAAAATCTCGCAGAAAATAAAATCCGAGATCCGGCACGGTTGTGACGCGTTTAGAATCGACTTCTGCAACGAGTCGCTCTAAATAATTGGCATGATCCAGGAGTACAATATTTATCTCCCGCGACCTATCTGCCTTGAATACGATTGATTTAACAATTTTGTCCAAAAACATTTGGTCGTTTTGTAGACTAGCATGATTTACTTCAATTATATCAGAAACCCTATCAAACATTTACTTATCCCTTAGGCTCGGCTGCCGAAAATTGTTCCACCACTTTGCAGCAGCCTGCCGCGACGGATTTGTTTTGATGCCAGGATAAATCTCTCTGAAGATGGCATAGGAAATAGCTTCGCAGGCCTGATCCCAACTGCCATGATTTTAGCAGGCTGTTGAAGAAGTGTCTCGTTGGGCTTTGAGGATGGCCTCATCGCCGTTGTGGTATTCGAACGTGATCTCGATCGCGCCGTCGTCGAGTAACTCGGCAGAGCCTTCGCCGGTGACTTCGTCCATCTCGTCGAATCCAGCCCATGTGAAGAATACCCCTGAGCGGCCGTATTCACGGTCGAGGCCAGCTTGCGTTGCGCCGAAGGCGATTTCGCCATCGAGATCGCATCTGTAAACAGTGATGTCGGGGTGTCGCCGGGTCAGTTCGTTGACGAGCGCCTCATCCCGTTCCAGCGCGACAACTTCGAGTGCGCCAGACTGCTTGAGGTAGCTCGATCCATAGCCGGTTCCGCAACCAACATCGAGCACACGGTGTCCAACAGCCTGAGGCCGCACGAAGTCATAGATTGAAAGATGCGCGTAATAGCCGAACCCATGCGGCTCGCTCCCCATCCTCTCGCCAAAATTGGTGAAATCGATGTTATTCATAGTCTACCCTTGAGTGTGCCACCGTCCTCGCCAGGGGATGCATCATACTAACGCCAAGTTGTCAAAATATAAAATGAAAGTCAAAGCCGAGCCAAAGCCAGTCTTTTACATGCTTCTATTGCCAGCACTAATCTCTGCTCGTCGATCTTGAACTCTCCGTTTCCATCTTTGCTGGCTTCTTCAGTCGGGCAAAATTGTTCAGTCGGGCACAATTGAACTAAAGTTTGCTCCCTTAGCGCGCCGATCGTGGCTTGAATATGGTTGTTAGGCCGAAAGCTGAGAACTACTGCATTTTGGTCGGAAAAAATCGTATTATGCAACCCAGACCCGGCTTCTCCCACTATGATTTTTGCTTTTGCAAATAGCCGCACCTGCTCGACCCAAGACAATAATTCGGGGCATATTATCTTAAATCCATTGTCTTGTACTATAGAATGAACGTTATCCTCATTGGAAATACTCCGTAAAGTAATAGATTTATTCCTAAAATTATGCCGTGACACATAGATCAGGTCACCATCTTCGAAGCTTTTATTGTTAATGAAGTTTGTAACCGGTACTCGTTCTAGGCAATGAGACAAGACAAAATCAACATACGAATTAGCGGCTGGATGAAACATATAGTAATTATGAAGTAAAGATGGAACTATTAACTTATCAATGATAACATCAGCTTCTTGCAAGTTATAATATTCGAAATATTTCTGATCAAAATCAAAAACATCAATTAGTATATCAAGAGCATATTTAGGTACGTCATGCGGCAATAATAACTTTAATCCTTCAATTTGTTCGCCAAATCTTGCCTTGAAAAGCCACGCTTTCGGCAATGTGTCGACTAGCCAATGACCATAAATCGGATAAGCCTCCGATGTGAGGTGCAAAGCTGGGCCGATAATTCGCCGAGTTGGCAGCGGAGCATCAGGGTAAAGTTCCCTGTATAGTTTACCGTCGATTAAACGTCTCGCATATTCTGGAATAAGATCAGGCCTATCGAGAAGACAGTCACCAGAGAATAAAAATCCTCGACCACGTACCGTAAAATCTCGCAAAAAGTAAAACCCTAAATCCGGCACGGTCGTGACACTTTTGGAGAAGATTTCTGCGAGCTTTTGCTCATAAAAATTGGAGTCATCAAGAAGTGCAATCTTTATATCCCGCGACTTATCGGCGTTGAATACGACTGATTTGACAGCTTTGTCTAAAAACATTCGGTCGGTTTCTAGACTAGCATGATTTAGTTCAATTATATCGGAAATCCGATCAAACATGTACTTATCCCTTAGACCCGGCTGCCGAAAATTGTTCCATCACATTGCAGCAGCCTGCCGCGACGGATTTGTTTTGATGCCAGGATAGATTTCTCTCGAGATGGCACACGAAATAGCTTCGCAGGCCAGATCCCAATTGCTATGAGTCTCGGCAGTCGTGCGCGTTGCCCGCATCGTTATCTTTTCGAACCGAACCGCGTCTTCCACAGCACATTCAACCGTGTCGGCGATCGCCGATCTCGTCAGATCGAATAGTACACAATTCTCTTGGTCCTTTAGATCATGATGATTTTGGATTGATTTAATCCAAAATCATCATGATCTATTCTAAAGATTTAGAGGGGATGGTGTGCTGCATCGATACAGTTCTTTCCCTCATGAACTTCCATAATTGGCACTGAAATCATTTTTCCAGGATGAAGCAAAACTCGTTTCCAAGCGTCGGATGGGACCAGTAATCCTTGTATGCAGACAGGCCTTTGACTATCACCTCGACCATGACTTTAAAGCTTTCATATGTCCACGTGTGATAGTGAATTGGGAAACGCTGCAGCCAATTCTTGGTCCAAGCCAGCTCATATCGCTCTGCCGGAACTGCAAAAACGCACCGATAGAACTCCTGAAAGTGGACCTTGTCTCTTTCGTGCGATGGAGCAAAAAAATCCAGCATCAAATGAACAAGACTCTGTGAGCGCGCGATCCTTATCAAATGTCTCTCGCATGTCCGGAATCATCAACAACAGCTGGCCGCCCGGCCGCAGCTTCGCTGCCGCGCGAACCATGGCCCCGACCGGATCGGGCACGTGCTCGATGACATGTGCGGCCGCGATGAAGTCCAGGTCGCCCGGCACGGCGCTGAGATCTTCGAGACTGGCCCGTATCGTCGGCTTGATCATGTCCGCGACGGACTGACCAGGATAAAGGCTCGCGAGCAACTCATCGTAGGTGAGCGTATCGCAATACGTCACGGTGCAATCGGCCGGGATCGGCAACGGATTACTGGCAGCCCCGAGTTCGATCCCGGTGCCGTGCAGAAACGAGCCCGCGATCTCACGCATCTGCAATCCGTTTTCGGTAACGAGGCTTTTCGGATTATCGACGTTCCACTTTCTGGCCGCGGGCCGTCCTAAGGGAATGGAGGATAGTTCGGCATCACTCACATTCTCGACATCGTCTGGCCATACGAACCCGTTCTCAGCGAACCACTTCGCGTCGAGTACCCAGTGCCGGGTGCCGTTCATGACGTGGAAAATCCGGTTCGCAAACAACGGTCCGTCACCTTGATACAATCTGCCTCGATCGCTCTTCATGACCGCCGTTTGCCCCTCGCAAAATCGCGGATGCGATCGCCTTGCACGGACGATCCCAGTCGTCGTAATTTTCGGCTATCGTTCGAACGCCCTGAGACGCAATCTTGCCGAGACGCTCCGGGTCACTGAGAGTACATTCTATAGTATCGGCAATAGACGACCGGGTCAAATTGAAGAGGACACAGTTCTCTTGGTCTTTCAGTAGCCATTGAGTGTGCTGATTATAGTTGGTGAATACAAGCGCTCCGCAGGCCATCAACTCGAATGGAAGGTAAGACGGGTGGCTCGTCGCCATCGCGACAATTCCCGCGTCGACTGACCGGTAAAGCTCTCCGGTTTGACGATAAGGCAGTAGTCCCATGTGCTCCACTATACCCGCCAAACCGTGGTCTTTCGGATCCCATTCCGCCCCGGCTGTTACAATGCGCAGCCTGTCCCTCATGCGGCGCTTGATCTCGATTAGACCTTCGGCCACAACCTCGAAACAGTTTCGTGGATGCGCTGGACGCGCGTAATTGAACAATATGAAAGGCTCTTTCGGGTCCCGCAATGGCCGGCTTACGTTGTGAAACACCGAATTGTCCACGGCTGGAAGAAAATGATCTGCCGTCCCGCCATGCTGCTCATAGAGTTGTCGAAGCGGATAGGTATTGCAAATTCCATGAAATCCAAAGCGATAAGTCGCTTCCGCGAGGGCATAAGTGCTGCCTGCAGGATAAAATAGCGGCTCATAATCTTGAACGAAGTAAAAACGATGCTGGATGTTCTTCAGACGGATTATCGCGTAAGCCGTAACCCAAAGGGTCGCAACCGCCGCATCTGCCACAACGAAATCGTCCGCTATGTCCACACTCTGGATCACCTTTATGACGGCGGAACCGGCGAGTTCGGGAAAAGCACGCGCGATCGTGAGGCGAAGAACTTCCGGGTCCTTCGCACCGAGCGCAACGATTGTTGTATGTACTCCATGTTTGTTCCGCAAGTAATCGGCAGCACGAAGGATCGTATGGATTCCGCCGTAGAATGCGACGTCGAAATTGGGGACGAACCAGGCTATCGAGCGAATTGGGATTCCGGTCGCCCCGGGCGCAACGGGTGCGGTGAAGAGACTCGCCGGAGCATCAAACTGAGCGGCGCAGTATTTGGCTTCCTCGAAAAAATCAAAATGATGTTGAGGCGGACACGGTCGCAGAGCCGGGCGCCCTTCGTCGGTGATATTCAGGCTCGGATGAAAGAATGGATCTCCTTCGGGGAATAATTGGCCCAGGAGAGGCGACGGTCGAGGCGCAGAACCCGCATGTCGTCCAAACACACTTTCTTTCAAACTGGTGGCTCGCGCGTAGGTGTTCACCATGATACGACCTTCAGATCGCGCAGATATTCTGACGCCGAGATCGAGATCGTATCTTTTCCAGGCCGGATCGCTGGAAAACCCACCGACAGACTCCCACACGCTTCGCCGAAGCGCCATCAGGCAGCCGGATACTGCAAGATAGTTTCTGCAACACCATGGGCCGGCGAATATGCCCCAATAACGTTGGTCTTCGCCCCGGAATAGCGGGATTGGCTGCCCGCCGGAGAAGATCCAGCCTCCTTCGATCAGTTCCTCTGCCGAATTTTCCAATCTGCCGCCAACGGCGGCCAGCGCCTCATTCTGCAGGGGACCGACCAATTCAGTCACCCATCCATCCATGGGCGCACATTCGGCGTCCACGAATACAAGGACCTCGGCATCGGAGGAGGCCGCGATAATGTTGGCCTCGTTGCTGAAACCACCATCATCGATCCGAAGGTACTGAGTTTGGATTCTGCCCCCGGATGCTATGGCGGCGGTGCGCGCCGCCGCCCAGCCGGGGCCTTCCGCGACAAATCCTTCCCCGAGCACAAAAATCAGAATCGTCGGCCGGAAGTCACTGTTCCACATCACCCGAATGATGTTTTCAGCGGCGAAGGTCGCGACCGAACCCGACCAGCCGCTCCTCTCCAGATAGCGTGTGACGGTTCGCAGTTGAGCTTCGGCGGCCCAGGGTTTGGCGCCCAAGCCGGACGCGACGGACGTCGCTATGATTTGCCAATGATATAGCGGACGCCGGACAGCATGAACTTTCGTGTTCTTATCGATAAAGCGGAGAAAAAGATCCCAATCCTGGGCGCCGTCAGTGCTCGGGTCCCAGCCGCCGATCTCACGAACGCGCGATGTCCGCATGACGTTGAAATGGGTCAGGTAGTTGATGCTCAACATCAACTCCGGCGACCAAGTCGGTTTGAAGAGCGGGTTGAAGCGGTTGTGGCCGCTTTCGTCCATCGTGTCCTTGTCGCTGTACAGGAAATCGATGTTCGGATCTTCGTTCAGGGCACTCGCCATTTCGAAGAGGGCATTGGGCGACAATGTGTCATCATGATCGAGAAGTCCTATATATTCGCCCTCGACGAGTTCCAAAGCGACATTTGAATTCCCCGAAATTCCGGCATTTTCCTTCAGTATGCGAAGCTTGATCCGAGGTTCTTTGTGAGCCTCGTCTTTTAGATATCGCGTCAATTCTTTATCTTCGAACCAAGCTAGCGCCAGACATAGCTGCCAGTGTGGGTAAGTTTGCGCTTTGACCGAATCGATCAAAGCGCGCATGAGGCTGGCAGGAACTTTGTAGACCGGAACTATGAGACTGATGACTGGCTTCCGGCCGAACATGGCAGCCTGACGCCGCTGCACCGCGCAGATACTCTCGCCTGGATCATTCAATCGGCACCAGTCTATATAGGTGCTTGAATGATCTGCGGCGGGAGGCAGGGTCTTTAAGTCCAGCCGTAAGGCATGCACCCGAGAACTATCCGAGCCGTCCGCCCGAGCTTCGCTATGCCCGACCGCTTCAGCTTTCCGCCCTTCGATAACACCATATCGTAAGTAATGGCCAAGCGCAGTCAATGCTTTCGAGGCAGCGACATCCGGATTCGATTTTAGATACTGGACAGTACTAAAATGGGGCGAAGGGTTTCGTCCCTCTAAGGCGCCAATCAGACGATAGTGAAGGAGCGGGTTCATGCCCTGAGTGGCAACGTCAGGATAAGTATTGGTATACCATGCTGATTCGAATAAAGGATTTGGATTCAAGCCGCTGTTTGCGCCAGATGTCAGATAATGCATAAGCGGCTCGATATCAGTTGCTTGCAAATCTGGAAATTCTAACCGGTAAAACGCCGACATGAATAGAGGATGCGGGTCAATTCCCACGTAACGGCCCTTTTTAACATAATGTAAAAGTGCGTTTTCCACTGCATCCGGCGCTTGTCTCTTATACCAACCCACGGCGAATAGTGGATGCGGATCGCGGTCCTCCTTCGCGCCGTGCAGTATGAAATGGACAAGCGGATTTATCCCAGCTTCCGCCACATCCGGATTTTGCTCCAGATAAAATTTCGTGTCGAAGAGGGGATGCGGATTGCGCCCTTCAGCTGCGCCATGCTCAAGATAATGGCGCGCCACGTCGATAGGCGTGTCGCGAAGGTCGAGATAAGTTTGCCGATACCAGACCGGGTCCAGCAAGGGAGACTTGTGAAGAATCTCGATGTCTTCGGCCAGTCGCTTGGCGGCTTCGGAGTTCTTCGAGAAAAGACTTCGTAACATGCGTACGGCCCTCTAACTGCTTGTTCAATTGTTTTTGCCCAATCGAATTTCGACGCCGTTCTGTCGTGCAAAACTTTCTAAGTCGACACTCAACACTAAGTCAGTCATGTAGCAACGAGCTTGGCCGGGTGTCACTCCATAGTTATTACAGTGCGTCATGCCCGTGTTTGTCCCACGACTGTCCGGTTCATGTAAGCACCAAATCGAGAGCAAGTTGTCTTTGGTCGAGGGGCGGCGGTCGTTGGATCTGTTTCAACCGCGTGAAGTCCTTGCGGTGCATCAGATTGCAGCGGATGAGTCGAAACATCTCGAGCGCGCCGTATTTTACTTTGCTCATCTCTTGACCCATGCGAAGCAGCAGAAAGGCGATCAAGGCAACCGCGATCTGAATGCGCACGGCATTTTCGGAGCGGCCGATGAAGTGCCTGATTTTCAAGGTCTGCTTCACGAAGCGGAAGAAGAGTTCGATCTGCCAACGCCTTTTATAGAGATCGGCGATCTCCTGCGCCGGCGCATCGAGATCATTGCTGAGGATGCGCAAATGCTTGCCGGTCTCGGTCTCGACGCCGATTTCGCGCACCGCAGTCTGCATCGGGTTGCGGCGGCTCTTGGCTTGCCGGCCGGGCAAAAAGCCGATGCGATCGGAAAGCACACTTGACCCAGGCTCAAGCGGCATGTTGCGCGCGTCGTGAAGCGGCGTATTCGCCTTGAAGCGGGTCACGATACGGCAGCCTTCGGCATCGAGCCGCGCCCACCAGGCGAAGTCGTAATAGCCGAGATCGAAGACATAGGTCGCATCCTTGTCGATCGGCATGTCCTTGGCAGCGGTGATGTCGTTGACATTGGCCGGCGTCGCCGCATGGTAGACGGGGCGGCCGAGATCCGGATCATAGATGATATGCGCCTTGGCGCCGCAGACATCGGTCGAAAAACGAGCCCATTCCGTGCCGACACCGGCAAGCTGCAGGCTCGTCGAGTCGATAAGCCGCACCGCATCGCCGATCTTGCGTTGGAGGCCTTTCGTCGCCATGCCGAGCATGTGTGCAAACAGGCCGGAGAACACCTCGTAGCTGCGGTCGCGGTTGGCATCCGAAAAGGTCGACCGAGCCGGAACCTTGCCGCCGACGTGATAGAGCCGCGCCTGATGGCTCGAAAGTCCGGCAATGATGTCGCGCAACGAATGGGCTCCCGCCAACTGGCCATAAAGCAAGGCGATCAACTGTTCGCGTGATTTCAATTTACGCACCAGCGCGTCGCTCCCATGGGCGTCCACAAGCCGGTCGAAGGCGGCCCAAGGAATGAGTTTGAGAAGATCGTGGAAGACGCTATTTTTGTGCCGCACGGTGTTGTTCCTTTTTCGTGTCCAGATGAGTCGCGAAACCCTCTGAACCGATTAGAATCAATGCCGTGCAGCTCTTCAAGAAAATACGAACCGGACAGTCGTGGGACAAGCCCGGCCATGACGACCCTATATTAGGTGCTCAACTTGAACTTGACTTACTTATTCTTGGTGGTCTCCAAACCCGGCCGCACGGGGAGCCTGCCTTCATATCGCCCATAGCGCAAATAATGCGCCAGCGGATTCATCCCGTTGGCGCGGACATCGGGATTGGTTTCGAGATAAAAAGTGTTGTCGAAATCGGGGCCGGGATCGCGGCCCTCCCGAAATCCATGCAAGAGGTAATGGAGAAGCGGGTTCATGCCTGAAATTAGAACATCCTCGTAGCGCTCCAGATACGAGCGTGTATCGAAAAACGGGTTCGGCTTATAGCCACGGCAAAAGCCAAGTTCGAGATAATGTTCCGCTGCACTCAATCCGCTCCGCTCGACGTCGGGATATTCGCTCTTATACCACGACGTGTCGAAGAGACCGCTGCGGATAAGTCGCCGCGCCAGCTGCCGGCGTCGTAACGTCGTCGGCAAGAGCGTAGCCCACATGCCGGTGCGCGAGTGCTTTGTCGTCAAATTCGAAAGTGCTGCCTCCGCGTCGATGAGCTGGCCG
The DNA here is from genome assembly GCA_963809985.1 of uncultured Alphaproteobacteria bacterium. GTDB lineage: Bacteria > Pseudomonadota > Alphaproteobacteria > Rhizobiales > Beijerinckiaceae > Methylovirgula. The sequence goes on from CAWELW010000001.1 coordinate 57,399, forward strand.
CGCAAAACATGACGCTGAGCTTCGTGGACCTTTCGCGCCTCGGCCAGAATACGTGCATGCGCAGCGTCTTGCGCGGCAGCGCGATGGCTCGACGCCCGTTCCGCGCGTGCGGCAATTTCAGCCGTGGCGGCTGCTTGTTCGGCGAGTTCCCGCTGCCGCGATAGCAAATCCGTGGTGATCCGCGCACTCTCCGTGCGTAGTGCATCACGTTCGGCGACTGAGGCAGCAAGAGTCTGCGAAAGAGCCTGCTTGTCGCGAACGGCCGCGTCGAGCGCTTCTTCAACCTGTTCTGCGCGCGCGGCAATTTCAGCCGTGGCGGCTGCTTGTTCGGCGAGTTCCCGCTGCCGCGATAGCAAATCCGTGGTGATCCGCGCACTCTCCGTGCGTAGTGCATCACGTTCGGCGACTGAGGCAGCAAGAGTTTGCGAAAGAGCCTCCTTGTCGCGAACGGCGGCGTCGAGCGCTTCTTCAACCTGTTCTGCGCGTGCGGCAAGTTCGGCCGTGGCAGCGGCTTTTTCGGCGAGATTTTGCGAAAGCGATTCCTTGTCGCGCGCGGCCTCTTCGAGCGCCTTTTCGGCTTGTTCCACGCGCGCAGAAAACTCAGCTGCGGCAGCGGCTTTTTCGGCGAGTTCCTGCTGCCGCGATAGCAAATCCGTGGTGATCCGCGCACTCTCCACGCGCAGTGCATCACGTTCGGCGACTGAGGCAGCAAGAGTGCGCGAAAGCGCCTCTCCGGCGCGAATCGCCCCAGCGAGCTCTTTTTCGGCAGATTCTGCACGCGCAGCGAGTTCCGTCGCGGCGGCGGCTTGTTCGGCGAGTTCCTGCTGCCGCGACAGCAATTCCGCGGCGATCCGCGCGCGCGCCTCGCGCAAGGCGTCGCGTTCGGCAACAGAGGCGGCGAGGGTCTGCGAAAGCGCCTCTCCGGCGCGAATGGCCCCAGCGAGCTCTTTTTCGGCATATTCTGCACGCGCAGCGAGTTCCGTCGCGGCGGCGGCTTGTTCGGTCACTACTTCGCTTTGACGAACGCGCAAGAGATCGCGTTCGCTTGTCAATGCATCGGCGTGTGCGCGCAAATCCTCCAGGCCCATTTCGTAATCGACGAGAATACGACCGAACATTGTGCTCGACTGATCGAGAAGAGTGCGAACCTGGTCGAGCGTGTCGAGGGCCGAATTGGAAAACGGATTGCGCGCCAATTCCAGCAATGCCTCGTAGGCACGCAGCGTCCATCCGTGCACATCGGAATGGACGACGAGTTGGGAATGATCCGTCTCGTGATGGACCAATTCTTTCGAGAGAAACTGATCTATTTCATACGATGCGCGATCCGAATTGCGTGGCCAGGACAGACCCGTGTCGGCGGAGATCTTGTCGGATATTCTTCGCCAATCCGATTGGAAGTCGTTCCAGGTGAAAATCGAGCGCGCCTCCACCCGGCTTTGCACCTCCGCGTCGAGAACATGGCGCAACCAGAGCAGCATGCCTTTGGTAAGCGATAGTCCATGAAGCTTTTCAAGCGACTGGGCAACGTCCAAGGGCGAACGGATCGGCATGACGATGTGCGGTGTCGCCTGCATCTCGCGCAGAACATCGAGCCAGAAAGGGACAAAGCGGCAAATACGGGGGTCTTTGAGCACCGCCAGTGCGGAGCCGTGGAATTCCGCCTCGAACAGGTCTTTTGCGCGCTGCTTAAATCCCGCGACTACGGGCGATTTATACCATCCGGGATTGAACAAACGCCAATCTTGCCAGGAGGAGCCCGCCGAAGCCAATAGGTCTTCGTGGAAATGCATGAATGCGACGGATTCGAAATAGCCCCGCGGATTACCCGCATTCTCCGCCATGCAATGTGTAGGCACCGCGCCGCCGAGTTTCGTCAGAGCACCCGCAACCGCGCTGGTGCCGCTGCGATGCATGCCAAGAACTATGACGACATTCGACATAACGCTTGACCATTCAATTCAAACATCGAGCCAGACTTATTGATCATTTGAAAGCATTTTCCGCATCTTGCGCCAGACGGAGAAGATATCGCCCATAGTCGGTCTTCGCGAACATTTGTGCGCGTGCCAGAAGTTGTTCTTTGCCGATGAAGCCGTTGAGATAGGCGATTTCTTCGAGACATGCAACCTGCACGCCTTGGCGATGCTGGATGACACGGACAAATTCGGAGGCTTCGAGCAAGCTTTCATGTGTCCCGGTATCGAGCCAGGCGTAGCCGCGCGACATCCGCTCGACATGGAGGTCGCCCATCTCGAGATATATGCGGTTGACCTCCGTGATCTCCAATTCACCTCTGGGCGAGGGCTTAATCGACGCGGCTATGTCCAAGACTTTATTATCGTAAAAATATAATCCAGTTACCGCCCAAGGCGATTGCGGGCTCGCCGGCTTCTCGACGATGTTCGTCGCGTTGCCGGTCTCGTCGAGGGTGACAACTCCGTAACGTTCGGGGTCCTCGACATGATAGGCGAAAACCGTCGCTCCGTGGCGGCGGGCGCAGGCGCGCGCCAATATTTGGCGAAGGCCCGCACCGAAAAAGATATTGTCACCGAGCACGAGAACCGCGCCGTCCCTGCCGACAAATTCTCGTCCGATGATAAAAGCCTGCGCGAGGCCTTCGGGCCGCGGCTGGATCGCATAGGAGAATGAGACGCCGAATTGTTCGCCGGCACCGAACAAACGCTTATAATTGTCGAGATATTCCGGCGAAGAAATGATGAGGATCTCGCGGATACCGGTCAGCATCAAAATCGAAACCGGATAATAGATCATTGGCTTGTCGTAGACGGGAAGAAGTTGCTTGTTGATCGCGAGCGTCGCCGGATACAATCTCGTGCCGGAGCCCCCGGCTAATACTATTCCCTTCATCCAATATTACTTTCGTTGTGTCTCGCTGCCGAACGACATTTTCGGTTTGACCCAGTTCAGCCATCTCTGCGGCCGGCAAGAAAGCAAACACAGGGGTCGGGGGCAAGGCGAATTTGAACCGCTTTAGCCCGGATTTCTCAAACATTTAAGGTGCATCGGGGCGCCGAATCTTAGAAAGTTGTTTTGCGAGAACGACTTGCTTAGATCGAACGGAACTCCCCGATGCGGACGGACTGTAGCGCGAAGCTTTTCGGATTCAAAGCGGTTGAACGGCGCGCGGTGGTGGCCAGTTTCGATGGCGGCGACATCACCTCCAATGCGGGCGCGCTTCTGTTGGGACAGGTGGATGGCGGCCTCGGGCTGATACGGCGGTTCGCGCAATGCTTCGATGACCGGCGCAACCCTGTCTACGTCGAACACCGGCTCGAAACCTTGCTGGCGCAACGGATTTTCGGACTGGCGCTGGGTTACGAGGACCTCAACGATCATGACGAGCTGCGCAAGGACTCGAGCTTTGCGGTGCTGGCGGGCAAGCTAGAGCCGGCGCTGCGCTCCGATTGCGAGGCCTTGGCGGGCAAGAGCACGCTCAATCGTCTCGAGCACACGCCCAAGCGCCATGCCGCCAAATATCACAAGATCGATTGCGACGGCGCGCGGGTCGATGGCCTGCTGGTCGATGTTTTCCTGGAAGCCCACGAACGCGCGCCGCGCGAGATCGTGCTCGATCTCGACAATACCGACATTCCGCTTCACGGCGGACAAGAGGGTCGATTTTTCCACGGCTATTACGACGAATATTGCTATCTGCCGCTGTATGTCTTTTGTGGACGGCATCTGCTGCTGGCGAAGCAGCGGCGCGCCGATGTCGCAGGCAGCGATGGCGCGGTCGCGGACATGGCGCGCATTGTTTCACACATTCGCCGGAGCTGGCCACGGGTACGCATCATTTTGCGCGGCGACAGCGGCTTTTCCAATGACGACCTGATGAGTTGGTGCGAGACCAACCGCGTCGATTACGTCTTCGGTGTGGCGCGCAATGCAAGGCTGGAAGCAGCGCTCGTCGCGGAGGCTGCCGCGGCCAAGCGCCGGTGCCTGAGTTCGGGCAAGCCGGCGCGGGTCTTCCGCGACTTCTCCTATCGCACGCTCAAGAGCTGGAGCCGAAACCGACGTGTCGTCGGCAAAGCCGAGCACACACCGGATGGCGCCAATCCGCGCTTCGTCGTCACCACGCTCAAACGTCGGGGGTGCCGCCTCGCCTTTGACGCCCGTGCTCTCTACGAGGATCTCTATTGCGCGCGTGGCGAGGCGGAAAACCGCATCGGCGAGCAGTTCGAACTGTTCGCCGATCGTGCTTCCTCCGCGACGATGCAAGCCAACCAATTGCGGCTGTGGTTCTCGGCCATGGCTTACGTGCTCGTCGATACTCTGCGCCGCGTCGGCCTGCGCCATACTGAATTCGCCGACGCGTCGGCTCAAACCATTCGCCTCAAGCTGCTCAAGCTCGGCGCTCAGGTGCGAAGGAGCGTGCGCCGCATTCACTTCGCGCTTGCTTCGGGATGCCCCCACAAGAACGAATTCGAACTCGCCCACCATTATCTTCAACGCGCTTTTGGCTCCGGCTGACGGAAAACCACCGCACCGGAAAGCAGGATCAAGATGCCGGTTCGCCGAGCCCTGACGCACGCGCCAAACAACTCGTATTGCGAGAGAATCGAAACCATGGGACTCGCAGCGCGGGAACCGAGCGGGCCGTGTCAGCGGCGATGTCCGGCCGATGTGAAAATCACGCCCAAGCCCGAAAAATAAGCCGCCGAACGACCCGTTTTTCAGCTAAAAACTGAATTCGTTTGAGAAATCCAGGTTAGCGGAGTTTCTCAGAAATCACGGTGCTCTGGATTCTTCTGAAGCTTTGACGAGTTTTACGATTGCCATCGAGAAGATGCGTTTGGATACACCGAAAGATCAGAGTAGGATAAATCGCGACGATTTGGAAGTTTTGATGTTCGGTGTACGCGAGTAATTGGCGCCCGCGCGACTACCAGGAGCTTGTCCTTGCGGGCAAGCGATTCGCTTGCAAATTTTCCGGCGATTTGCTGGCGCTGTCCGGCTTCCTATTGCATCCGCTCGGCTTCACCGTGCCCACCGATGATCACGCCCGAATTGCCGAATTCATGGACCTCGCGGCCATCGAGAGTGTGCCGCTCGCCGGTGCCTTCGCTGAGCGCTTTGTTGCCGAAGAAGACCGACTGGCCGATGCCGCCGATGATCACGCCATTGGGACAGACCATGGTTTGGCCGTTGATGACGCAGCCCTCGGCCGCGGCTTCGCCGGCGCAAAGCACATTGGCGAGAAGAAGAAGCATGAGCCGCATGCGCCCCTCCCTCATGGTCTGCGGAAGACGCGCGTGTCTGAACGGGCGCCGTCGACATAGGTGAGCCGCACCGATACGGATTTCGCCGAGGCGGGGGCTGCTAGATAAGGCCTCGCGTCACCTGGAATGGCGTGCGGGTCGCGCTCGTCGCAACGCGGTATCGGCAGGTTCACCGAGAGCGGCCCGTCGTCGAAACCCAATTCCGCCTTGGCGATGGCACAGCGGTAACTCATGAGATGCGTGTAATAGACGAGCCTGCCATCGGAGCCGAAGCCTATCCAGGAATTCCAGAAGCGTTCGAGCAATTCCCGCTGGCCTTCGACCAAGGCCGCGTGCGGATCGAAGGGGATGGGGAACGCTGCGACGCTGCGGCCGGCCGCATCCTCGTAGCGGATCCAGAGGTTGGTCGCCGGCGTGTCGCGATCCAGTTCGAAAGAAGAATTGGGCATGGGCCGGCCGGTGCGCTGATCGATCGCCGACATAAAGCCTGAGGAGACGAAATCGCCGGTCTCGCCGACACGCCACGCAACGGCAGTGGCAGGCTCAGGCAAGGACAAGGCAACCGTCCAGCCGGCGTTGGAGCGCATGAATTTCGCCGTCGGCGTCAAAGTCGCAGTCGCCAGATTGGCTTCCAGCGCGGTGTGACGGCGGCGCGCGCGCTCGAGCCATTCGGCGAGGACTGATTGGTCGAGGAAGAAATGCGCGAGCTTGCCTTCCGCATCGGCGGCCAAGAATCGGCCGAGCGCTTCGGCTTCCTTGCGCCGGTCGGCGATGGTCTGAGCGCCGATGCGGTCGTCGGAATATTCGTCGGCGAGGAGCATTTGCGCGGGTGCGTAATCGGGCCGTGCGGCGGCGAAAGCTTCGACGCGACGGCGGCGCTCGTCGCCCTCGAAAAGCGTGGCATGGACGAGTGCGGCGGCGCTCGTTCCCGTTGTTTCGCGCAGACGGTCAAACACCTCGCGCGCTGCGGCGCGCCCATCTTGCGCGCGTAGCAGAGCGGCAAAGCGCAGATGTGCGTCGAGCGCCTCGGACCCGAGCATCGCAAGCGCCAAGTAATCGCGCCGGGCGGAGGCCGAATCGCCGCGCGCCTCGAAGCTGCGGGCATTGTGGTAGAGCTCCGGCGCGCTATGAGCGTCCTGCACGATGCCGCCGGACTTGGCGAGGATCGCATAGGCTTCGGCCGGACTGGCACCTGGCGGCACGAGCGTCCCGGCGAGCGGCGCAGCGATGCGTGGGGCGCTCTCTTGCCGGTTCTCTTGCCGATCGAGCCATTTGGCTGCGACGAGCGAAAGAGCCACCGCACCCAAACTGAGACCGACCAGTCCTGCGACCAGTCCCGCCACCATCGGCCAACGCAACTCGTGCGAGCGCGCCGTCCTCGGTGCTGGCGGCCGACGCCAAGCGCCTGGGACGGCGCCGTCCATTTCGACCAGGAAGGCGTGGACTGGCTGGGGAATGTTCTTGACTTCCTGCACGCCGATGTCGCGGAAAGGCACGGAAATTTTGTTGGCGACCTGCTCGTAGACACCGCGCGAGACACAGATGCCACCAGGCGCTGCGAGACCTTCGAGGCGGGCGGCAATATTGACGCCATCGCCGAGAAGATCGCCGGCGCGTTCGACGACGTCGCCGATCGTGATGCCGATGCGAAAAAGCATCTGCCGGTTCGACGGATAGGTGAGATTGCGGGTGCGTAGCGATTCCTGAATGTCGATGGCGCAGCGCGTCGCCTCGACGGCGCTGGGGAATTCCGCGAGCACCGCGTCGCCCGCCGTGTTGAACACGCGCCCGCCCGCCTTGCCGACGAAATCCTCGAAGACTTCGCGATAGGAGCCGAGACGCGAGACCGCGTCCTCCTCGTCTTCGGCGACGAGCCGGCTGTATTCGGCGATATCGGCCGCGAGAATCGCCGCGATCTTGCGTTTCATGTCACCCTCGGCATAGTCGCTCTCGATCTAGCAGGCTGTTGAAAGACGCTTTCGGCGCCCTCGCCCTTCGAGACGCCCCGGATCTAGTTCGGGGCTCCTCAGGGTGAGGGCTATGCACGTGATGTCGTTGAAACCCTCATGCTGAGGAGCGGCCCGAAGGGGCGCGTCTCGAAGCATGACGGTTTCAAACACGACTTTTTCAACAGCCTGCTAGTCACGCTCGAGCTGGGCGTGAGTTCGCCAACGTGGACCATCCTACATCAGAGGAAGCGGTGGTGTGAGAAAGTGCACAAACGGCGCAGCTGTGAATCGGCGTCCAACATCGAGGCCTGTCGATGTGTCTATCGCGAAGCTAACTCGCCGCTGGGTTCGCGTATTCGGGAATGAAGAAATACAGGAAGAAGGAGCGAAGGTAAATGATCGGCCAAACCCTTGTTCGGCAAACTGCAATAACAGCTTCCACTTTAGCGATGATTGCGCAAGCACACGCGGAGATATTGGAGTTTGATTGTTCCGACAAGGCCGGCGTTTTCTATAATATATGGGTGGACTTAAACAGCTCCACTGTCAGCATACATTACGCGAGGCCCGGCTTGCGTCAAGAGCTTCGGACGTTTCCCGCCCGGATCTCCGAGACTTCAATCCATTGGTCGTTTGGTGAATCCCCGCAAGTATCGTTGACCGCCTCGATCGACAGGACGACTGGCCGGTACTTCCAGGTTTACGGCGGCGTCGCGCAAGGCAGCCTGGCGTTTCAATGCGTCAGGGGAACGATGCCGTTGCCGGGGAGGTAGGTTTAGATCAGTCGGGCTTCGACAGAACAAGAATGTCCTGGCTACAAGAAATCGTTCTCGGATACCCGCTTCGACGTGTCACCTTGTCAGTGACTTCAATGAGGCGCTTTCCTGGCATTGGTTCCCAACCCAACAGACAGTTGAGTTGGAACTCACCAATTTCGACGAGATCAACTTCGTCTCTGCATTCTACATTCGATTGGATTTGTCCAAATTCCAAGATTTCCATTCCGATTTCGGCAGGCATTCCTTGATCGACAACGAAGTCAAGATTCTTGTGATCGACGTTTAGGGCATCAAAAATTTTCATGTAGTCCGTATCTTTGTTTTGCAGCAGTAAAAGGAGAATCCCCCCACCTCGCAAAAGATCGCGGCACTTTCGAAGAACGTCGAGCCATTCGCGAGGATGTATGTGAAAAAAGACGTGCGCGACGAGGACCGCATCTGCTCGCGTCGCGAAATGAGTGTCTTGAATTTTCTCTTGAATGATATTCGCGTCCGGCAGCCTGAGCGATGCCTGATTGGCAAAAAAACGATTTGGTTCGATAAGGGTTTTGTTCTTGCAGCCGCAAGATACCATTTTTGTCAGGGTGCCATCGCCTGCTCCAACATCAACGAAAGCTTCAATTGACCTGGGTCGAAATACATCGAGAACTGCGTCTCTTGCCTTCCGCTTTTGATCTGTTCGGCTAAGAAACCGCTTAAATGCACCTGCGTATGCATGGGACGCGTAATCGTATGGCCGGCAAATTTTTCGCTCTATGTTGACCATCGGTCCAATGGTCAAAGCTTGAAATTCCCTCATGATTTTCACGGCTCGGCAGTTTTTGCGGGCACGAGCGTCAAAGGAATATTGTGAGCGCAAACCCGCTCCACCCCCAACGGTTCGCGTTCTTGGAGGGGTCCCGCCCCAGCGGGCCTCCGAATCGGTTATCAGCCCGGTATACTATGGATTAGCTAACAAAACAGGTTGTCGGAAGCTTTTTTTCGCCTATAGAATGTATGTAGTTGGGGGGATGACTACCCAAAGTTGTTACCTCGCTTTAGGCGCGCAGCTCTAAAAACCGCGCGGCCGTTCCCTGTGGGAGCGTTTCATCCCATCGACACTAGTTGAGGGCCGGGCGTGGTAAATCGACTTTTCCGGGGAGGGCACAGTGAATACGAGTTTCGATTTTAACTCGCACCGTTATTTCACGACTCTATTGCGAACCGTTCTCGAAATAGTAATTCTGGCCGCATTCTTATCGAGTGAAGTGCTCCAGTGCTCCATTGGACATGCTGCAGAGATTAAGACGGTGCGCTTAGCGCACTGGGGGCAATCGAAGGTTTTTATCTATTTGCCGCTATATGTTGCCACCGATCTTGGCTATTTCCGTGACGAAGGCATTGATATCCAAATCGTTTATTCAGGAAATGACGACCAGGTGTTCGCTGCGGTAGTGGGCGGAGGCGCAATCGCCGGGTTGGCGGATCCTGCATTTGCGGCGGTGTCACGCGAGAGGGGTGGCACCGGCCGTTCGATCGCCATACTCGTGAATCGGGTCGCCAATTGGGGCATCGGCAAAGATTCCTCAATGGCCAACTTCAAATTTCCGCAGGACCTCAATGGCCGTAAAATCTCATCGTTTCCGTCGCCATCGACGGCCTATTCAATCTTGAAGGACATCCAGACCAAATTTTCTCTAACGCAAATGAAGATTGTGGAATTAGCTCCAGGCACAGAGGTCGCTGCGCTTCAACGAGGCGATATTGATATTGCGCTCACCGGCGAACCCGCCGTTTCCGTCGCTGAAGAAAACGGTTTTCCGGTCGTTCTTTCTCTCGGATCTTACTATGGCCCGTTCGCATTCTCCGGAATTACAACCACCGACGAAAATATCAAGGCCTTCCCGCACGAGCTTCAGGCTATTGTCTCCGGACTGCAACGTGCGTTGGAGTTTATGCGGTCGAATCCATCAGCGACGATCGACATTGCGGCCCGCAATTTTTCAAACATTCCGCGCCCGGTTATTCAGCGCGCCGTAAAGCGCTTGATCGACGAAGATTGTTTTCCTAAGAACGTTCTGATCTCGACGGACGCCTGGGATCGAACGATGAAGCTCCGCAAGGAAATTGGCGACTTAAAAACGGATCAACATTCGGATGCATTAGACAATCAGTTTGCGATTGCGGCGCTCAAAGTCGAAATTCCTGCGCGTTCACAGCTGGGAGTTGCGTCTAACGCAGGCAGTCCAAAGTCTCCAGAGGAAAGTTTGGTCAGCCTTTTTGACCTCTGGCTTTCCCGAGCTGGAAGCATAGCTTCGATTATTTCGCTGATCACGATTTACGTTTTCGTTAGAAACTATCTCAAGTCGCGATCAGTCCAGCGCCGCGCTGCGGCATTTCGCTCTGAATACTACCGGAAGGTTGCTCACGAATTGTTTGATCAACTTGGCAAGCAAACCGACCGAAAGTCACGCGGCAGGCTGGCGGCCCATCTCGTTAATCAAAACATCAGCTCCTCAGCGGCAGAAGCACACACAGCACTCGATGAATTGCTTCAAGCCGGATTTCTCGCGACCGTCCGCGGGAAATACGAGACGGGTTCGGCTGAAGAAGAAATCCGCTTAGTGCAAGGCCTCGATAACCACTGGCTAGTCGAAATTCTGATGTAGGATCATGCAAGTAGAAATCTTCCCTTGCGCCGACACACTCTTATACGCGCCGATTTATTTCGCGATCCAGTTATTGGCGCACTTGCCCACAATCGGACGCGATATGGCTTGCTCTAAGGAGGAAGCATCAAGTGCAACAAATCGTCCTGCGTTCAAATACGCCTTTGGCGACCGTTTAACCATTGTGCTTCATTCGCCAACAAATGGCGACGACGCGGCTATCGAAACTCTTCAGGCGGCATCTGCCCGTAATCCCTCAAATACCTTTATCGCACTTGCAGACCCTATGGCCGCGCTTCGCGCGCCAATACGATCTGATCAAACGCCAATAATTCTAACTACTTTCATAAATAAAGTTGCCCTTTGGGGCATATACTTAAAGCCAGCCAGTAGAAGGAATAGCCCGCAGTTGCGGCCCTTGGAATTGCTCTTGAAAGATTTCACAGACCGTCGTCTTAGCTGGTTCACGCAGCAATACGAAGGGCTCAGGATTGCTTGTTACGAGAAAGCTGCCACGAACGACACATTTGTTCGTGCGATGTTTTCTGCCGGTACAAAACGTGTTCAGGTTGACGCGTTTGGAGTTAGTGAAATGACCCCGGTATTTGATGGGAAAGCTGATTTAGCCTTTACTACAGCCCCTTGGGTGGCCCAGCATATCGCTCGCAAACATTATGATCGCAAAATCCAAAATCGCGTTACGGTCGAGCGTTTTATTCCTCCACTTCGCTATCCATATAGTGCGATGGTGACAACAAACTCCATCGTTGAAGCCCTAGGTGATAATGAAGCTAAAGTTGCTGCATCGCCGATCGGTCAGTTCCTCCGCGCTTTACAAATTGCATTTGCGCTCGCTCAGCGTGCTCCTCACTTAGTAGCCGATTATCTTGCGGATCAAAAAGTGCATCGAAACTTCGCATCTTATGGATTGGCTACCTATGGTCTTGATTCTCTAAGTGCCGAGGAAATATGTCACATCGCCAATGATGCTTTGTCCGAGATCGTTCACATGAACTGCCTCCCTGATCTGCCTTTTGACGCGTGGAATAGCTGGGAACTCGCATTCTTGCTCACTAATAGAGTGAAGATTCAGTCGCCGATAGGCATCACAATTGCGCATGAATTGTTCACTGAGTCCTTTCGCCAATGGAATAGGCGAACATTGAAAATAGGACATCCATTGTATGCTTTTACGAGGGACCACGAGTTTCTTGGCGATCAGACACGTGCGACCTGAAGTGGACCCCGGATTTGGGACCACCTGTTAAGGTGTGAAGCGTCCTGCTCTTTCGGACACGAAGGAGCGAGAAAATGACGAAGTCACGCAAGAAGTTTGATGCGGCGTTCAAGGCGAAGATAGCGCTGGAGGCGCTGCGCGAGGATGCGACGGTTCCGGAGCTGGCGAAGCGGCACGGCGTGCATCCGAACCAGATTTACGGCTGGAAGAAGCTGCTTTGCGACAACGCTGCGAGCCTGTTCACGCGAGGCGCGAGTAGTTCGGGCGATGGCGAGGAGGAGCGCGAGCGCGAGGCGGCCAAGCTCTACGCCAAGATCGGCCAGCTGACGGTGGAACGGGATTTCTTGGGCAAGAGGCCCGGGCGATGAGCGCGCCGGACCGCAAGGCGATGGTTGATCCGGGCAAGGATGATCTGTCGGTACGCCGCCAATGCGCGCTGTTGGCGCTGCCGCGCTCGGGCGTCTACCGGCCCAAGTCAGTTACGGCGGCGGACGATCTGGCCTTGATGCGCCGCATCGACGAACTGCATCTCGAACTGCCGTTCTACGGCTCGCGGCGGATGACGTTTGCGCTCAATGCCGAAGGGCGTGGGGTCAACCGCAAGCGGGTGCAGCGGCTGCTGCGCGTGATGGGGATCGAGGCGCTGGTTCCGCGCCCCGGCACGAGCAAAGCCGCGCCCGGACACAAGATCCATCCCTATCTGCTGCGCGGCCTGACGATTGCCGAACCGAACCATGTATGGGCGGCTGACATCACCTACATCCCGATGGCGCGCGGCTTTCTGTATCTGGTGGCGGTGATCGATTGGGCCAGCCGGGCTGTTTTGGCGTGGCGGCTGTCGAACACGATGGATACGAGCTTCTGCCTCGCCGCGCTGGACGAGGCTCTGGTTCGATACGGCAGGCCGAAAATATTCAACACCGATCAAGGCGCACAGTTCACGAGCGCCGCGTTCACCGGCAAGCTCGAAGCGGCGGGCATCGCGATTTCGATGGACGGACGCGGCCGTTTCATGGACAATATTTTCATCGAGCGCTTATGGCGGTCGATCAAATACGAAGAAGTGCATCTGAAAGCTTACGCCGATGGCCGCGAGGCGCGAGCTGGTATCGGCAATTGGATGACTTTTTACAATCATCGGCGCCCGCACCAGGCGATGAACAACCAGATGCCGATGGCGGTGTGGCGCGCCGGCATCGACGCAATCGAGGCGGCGGCGAAGACTGTGGATATGCCGCTTCGCTTGGACAACGCAAACGCGTTGCCCACATACCCACAGCAGAGGCAGAAGAAGCAAGAAGCAGCTTGAATTTTGAAGGACAAGAGCAGGCGAGATTACACCTTAAATCCAAGCCCCCGTGGTCCTACGAATGGGGTCCACTTCAACCATCGCGGGTTTCCGCAACAAGCTGTCGATACTCGGATGACATCTTCTGCGCAGCTCCCATATGTTTTTCTAAATGAACTTTCATTCTCCTTTCTAGGAAAGTATGCTCAGTATTCTATATTTAAACGACTAAATTGGTCGTTTAGCCACGCCCAAATTCACGCCATTGTTGGACCAAGCGGCATCGGGAAATCAACTTTGCTGCGCTTAATACATGGTATAGAGCAACCACAGTCTGGCAACATTACATTTCCCGCCTTTGCGAAACGACCGTCAATTGCTTCTCTTCCGCAAGAGCAGATGCTGCTGCCTTGGAAAACGGGCAAAGGCAACTTGACGCTGGTGAAGTCGCTCCTCGCTGACAATCAACTAATTACTGAAGAATTTAATCAGAAATTGCTGCAGACACTTGAAATCGCATCTTTTTTGTCAGGCTTCGAATTGTATCCGGTGCAGATGTCGGGGGGGATGCGGCAGCGATTAGCCTTGGCCCGCGCACTGCTGATGGCTCGCGACATTCTACTGCTCGATGAGCCTTTCGGTGGAATCGATTTTCCGCTGAAACTCCAAATCATTGACCGCCTCCACAATTACATCCGCAACAAACATATCGTGTGTCTAATTGTTCTGCACGATATCGAAGATGCGGTCGCGCTCGCCGATCAGATCGTTGTTCTTGTGGGGAATCCTGCCCGTATCGTGCAATGCCACGATATCAGCGCTGAACTCCTCAGCTTATCACCTTCCAAGAGGAGACGATCAGCCGCATTCCATGAACATGTTGAGCACGTGCTTGCGATTATGAATGACAAACCAAGTGTAGAGATGAGCGGATGACAATTTCGACAATTCGAAAATTTGTCTTCCAGCTGCTTCCATTGCTAATCTTGGGAATAGCGTGGCAAATCGCCGCGACTATCGATGCTAGATTTAATTTTCTATTTGCAAGTCCATCAACGATCGCTTCCGCCTTGGTTAGAGGCGCGCATGACACGCTGTTGAGCGACACAGCGACGACCGCTGCCGAAATTATCTCCGGACTAGCGCTTGGATCAATAGTCGGCGTTATCGCGGGTGTTGCCATTGGACTGGAGAAGAGAGCGGCGTCAATTCTTGAGCCATATCTAATCGTAATTGCATCAATTCCGATTTTTGCGATTGCTCCTATGACTATAATTTGGTTTGGCACCGAATATTTTTCGAAAGTTATGTTGGTGTTTTTGTCCACGGTCTTTCTAGCCCGCATTATGCAGCCCATGCTGGCGGATGTGGCTTAAATATCTGATTTAGCGTATGATTTGGTTGTCGACTCCAATCAGCGCCGTTTCAGAGAAGCCACACCTGCCATGAATGATCCTATGCTGCCGCTGCCCGGCCTGTCACCTGTTTCAGGCAAGGCAATCGTCGCCAAATTCGATGGCGGTCTGCTGTCGTCGGACGGCGGGATTGTGGTTTTGCGCGAGGTTGAGCAGCGCCTTCGCGTCGCCGATCGCATGGCGGCGTGTATCAAAGACCCGCGCGCGCCTGATCAGATCACGCACACGCTCGCCGACATAATCCGCTTTCGGCTGCTGATGATCGCGGCGGGCCATGAAGACGGCAACGACGCCTCCAGTCTTCGCAGCGATCCCATGTTCAAGATGGCGCTCGATCTTGCGCCGTCGGATCGCGAACTGTGCTCGCAATCGACGATCTCGCGACTGGAAAACCTGCCCGACGCCCGCGCCTTGCTGCGCATGGGCCGCGCCATGGTCGATCTTTATTGCGAGTCCTTCCACAAGGTTCCCAAACGGATCACGCTCGACGTGGACGACACGTTCGACGCGGTGCATGGCGGCCAGCAGTTGCGATTGTTCAACGCGCATTACGATGAATATGGCTTTCAGCCGATTGTCGTCTTCGATGGCGAGGGCCGCTTCATCACCGCCGTGCTTCGTCCCGCCAAACGACCCGGCGGCAAGGAGATCAAAGCCTTCCTGCGCCGCCTGTTGCGCGCCATCCGCGCCCATTGGCCGAAAACGCAGATCATGTTGCGCGGCGACAGTCATTATTGCGCTCCCGAGGTTCTCGACTTTTGTCGCGCCAACGAGCTCGATTATATCCTCGGCGTTGCGCCGACCACGACATTGCGCCGGCACATCGAAGTCCTTGAGGCCAGCACGAAGGCACGCTTCGAGGCCGTGCCGAGAGACGGCAAGATACGCCGCTTCAAGGAGTTCTACGACGGAGCCGCGAGTTGGAGCCGCGTCGAGCGCGTCATCGCCCGCGTCGAGGCTGGCGCGGAAGGGCCCGACACGCGCTTCGTCGTCACCAATCTCAAGAAGCGCAACGCCCGCGTGCTCTACGAGGATGTCTATTGCCGGCGCGGCCAGGCCGAAAACCACATCAAATCGTGGAAGACGCATCTGGCGGCGGACCGCACCTCTTGTACGAAGGCCACGGCCAACCAGTTACGGCTGTTCCTGCACGCGGGGGCCTATTGGCTCATGTGGGGCCTGCGCACATCGATGCCGAAACGTTCGATGTGGCGCGTTGCGCAGTTCGACACGTTGCGCCTGCGCCTCATCAAAATCGCCGCGCACGTCGTCGAGATGAAGACGATGATCCGCGTTCACTTGCCGACATCGTGTCCCGGACAAGATATTTTGCGCTTCGCCCTCGGGCGTATCCCGCGCCTCGTCACGTAACAGGCGGGGCGTGACACCCCGAAAATCGAACCCTTCCCGTCAACCCGAAAACATTTTCCACCCCGAACGCTGGCGCTCCGCCGACGACGACGGGGTGCGTTACCATCGGGAGAAATCCGAAAACGATCACGCAAAAGCAGCACTTTGCGCCGCGTGAGGGTCAATGGGCTGCATAATGCGGGCTAGCTGCTTTTCAGAGCTACAGGGGCGTGACTACGACTGACGACAGGCTGTTGCGATATTTCAAAGCTTCTGGGGCATCGTACCCATTTTTGCTTCGACACGTTGTAATTCCCTCAACGCTCGAATGGATATTTGCTGCGTGTCGGTTGAATATTGGATTTGCCATTTTAGGCGCGTTCGTTGGCGAGTTTATTGCTTCCACGCAAGGACTCGGACATTACATACTGCGAGCCAGCGGTCTCTATAAAGTGGACGAAGTGCTTGCTGGTGTTCTTGTGCTTTCGGCGATGTCTTTAGTCTTGTCGTTTTTGGTCAGAGCAATTGAACGACATGTAATCCGGTGGCGACCTGGAGTTTGACAAACTTCTTGAATTTCCTAAAGCGTAGGTCGAAGTCAAAATAGCAGTGCCGAGCGGGGCACAAATTATTGCTTTGAAGGCATATCATCGCCAATTGGAGGTCTTCAGGCTCCGAATGCTCGGGCGCTGCGGTGCCGGTAAAGTGCAAAGCTCGAAAATCATGTTATCGAGTCGCCATCGTCTTGCGCGCCGCCCCTACTCCGCCGCGCTTCTCTGCTGATAGCCCAGATGCGCGCTGAGATCGTCGAGGACGCGTTCGGCCGCATCCGTCACCGCCGTGCCAGGCAAGAAGACGGCGGCCGCGCCCATGTCCCGCAGCGGCTCCAAGTCTTGCGGCGGAATCACGCCGCCGACGACGATCATGATATCGGGCCGGCCTTGCTGTTCGAGCGCCGTGCGGATTTGCGGCACGAGCTGCAAATGGCCTGCCGCGAGCGACGAGATGCCGATGACGTGGACATTTTTGTCGACGGCCTGGCGGGCCGCCTCTTCCGGCGTCGCAAAGAGCGGCCCGAGTTCCACATCGAAGCCGAGATCGGCAAAACCGGACGCAATCACTTTCTGGCCACGATCATGGCCGTCCTGGCCGACCTTGGCGACGAGGATACGCGGCCTGCGCCCGTCATTCTCGACGAAGGCCTCGACGAGCCGCCTCACTTTCGCGATGGCCTCGCGCTCGTCGCCGCCGGCTTCGCGCGCGTAGACGCCCGAGATCACCTTCATTTCCGCCTGATGGCGGCCAAAGACTTTTTCGAGCGCGAACGAAATCTCGCCGACGGTCGCTTTCGCCCGCGCCGCTTCGATGGCAAGCGCGAGAAGATTGGCATTGCCTTTCGCGCCTTCGGTCAATCGATCGAGCGCTTGTGCCACGGCACCGTTGTCGCGCTCGGCTTTCAGCGCCGCGAGCTTTTCGATCTGACGGGCGCGCACCGCCGCATTGTCGACCTTGAGCACGTCGATATCGCGCTCTTCCTCGGGTTTGAAGCAATTGACGCCAATGACGGCTTGCGCGCCCAAGTCGATGCGCGCCTGGGTCTTGGCGGCTGCCTCCTCGATTCGCAATTTCGGAATGCCGGCTTCGATCGCCTTCGTCATGCCGCCGAGGCTTTCGATTTCCTCGATATGAGCGAGTGCTTTTTCGGCGAGTTCGGCCGTCAGCTTCTCGACATAATAAGAGCCGCCCCAGGGATCGATGATCCTCGTCGTGCCGCTTTCCTGCTGCAGGAAGAGCTGCGTGTTGCGGGCGATGCGCGCGGAAAAATCCGTCGGCAGCGCCAAAGCCTCGTCGAGCGCATTCGTATGCAGCGATTGCGTGTGGCCTTGCGTTGCGGCCATCGCCTCGATCTCGGTGCGCACGACATTGTTGAAGACGTCCTGCGCCGTCAAAGACCAACCCGACGTCTGGCAATGCGTCCGCAGCATCAAGGACTTGTCGGACTTCGGCGCGAACTGCCCGACGAGCTTGGCCCAGAGCAGGCGTGCGGCGCGCAGCTTTGCGACTTCCATGAAGAAATTCATGCCGATCGCAAAGAAAAACGACAGCCGCGGCGCGAATTCATCGATGCCGAGACCGGCCGCCAGGCCGGTCCGGATATATTCGATCCCATCGGCCAATGTATAGGCGAGTTCGAGATCTGCCGTCGCGCCGGCCTCCTGCATGTGATAGCCGGAGATCGAAATGGAATTGAACTTCGGCATGTTTGCCGAGGTGAAGGCAAAAATATCCGCAATGATCCGCAGCGACGGTTCGGGCGGGTAGATATAAGTGTTGCGCACCATGAATTCTTTGAGGATGTCGTTTTGGATCGTTCCGGCGAGTTTCGCAGCGGGCACGCCCTGCTCTTCCGCCGCAACGATGTAGAGCGCGAGGATCGGCAGAACCGCGCCGTTCATCGTCATCGAAACCGACATGTCGTCGAGCGGAATGCCGGCGAACAAGGTCCGCATGTCATAGATCGAATCGATCGCGACGCCCGCCATGCCGACATCGGCGGCGACGCGCGGATGATCGGAATCGTAGCCGCGGTGGGTCGCGAGATCGAAGGCGATCGAAAGTCCCTTCTGGCCCGCGGCGAGATTGCGGCGATAGAAGGCATTGGAGTCTTCCGCCGTCGAGAACCCGGCATATTGGCGGATCGTCCAAGGCTGGGTGACATACATGGTGGGATAGGGGCCGCGCAGAAAAGGCGCGAGACCCGGATATGTGTCGAGATGAGCGATGCCCGCGAGGTCCGAAGCTTGGTAAAGAGGCTTGACGACCAATCCCTCCGGCGTGACCCAAGATTCGCCAAGACTCTCGCCGAGACTCTCGGGCGGCGGGGTTCCGGCGGGAGCAAAGCCCAGCCTCGAAAAATCAGGAATTCGGCTCATCTTCGTCACGCCCTGGGAGCATTTTCACCGCGATATTTGCCAATTGGCCGCCCGCTGGCCGGCGAGCCGAGCATAAATGGCGGTCGACGCCGCAGCCACAAGTCTTTCGATGGAAATGCCTAGAGCGGGATGAGGAAAAGTGGGAACCGATTTTCCTCATCCCGCTCTAAATTATTAGAATCGATCGCATCAAAGATCCTGTCCCTCTCAGCCCCGCCGCTCGGCCCACCAGCGTCCTCCGCATTGCGAAACCGAGTTGCTCCAAGTGCCCTTAGCTTTAACGCCTTTGGCATAGCCGGCCACATGTACAAGTTCGTCGCCGCGATGGAATTGCATGGAAACGGTACCGTCCGAGCCGACTATGCCCCAAGCCGTGGCTGCCGCATCGCTCGTCGAGACGACATGCCCGCCCTCAATCGTAACCGCGCCGTGATAGGTCTTGTCGCAATTGCCGACATCCGTCGATACGTCGACGTTGTACACGCCATCGAACTGATCGCCCGCGGCCGCGCGCAGAGAGAGCGCCGCCGTCAGGCCGATGGCGAGCAGAGAAATCGAAACGTAGCCGGCGAGTTTCTGTCTCCTCATCATTGCACTCCAAATATCCAAAGAATTTATCTTGATCAGGTGCCCAAAGCAGAAGCGAGTGCGTCTTGGAGCACCGCGACGATATCGCAGCCGCGATGCAGGAACGTGACGTCGGGCAGGTCCGCCACGCTCGCCGCATGCGGTTCCGCCACGACGAAAATCCTGCGTGCACCGGAGGCCTGCAGGGCTAGTGCCAAGGCATTGCCTTCGCTCTGCAATTGGCCATCCGCTGCGCAAATACAGGCAAGCTTGGCGGCGGATGCTGCAAAAGCGGTGCAAACCGCGTCGATGGACGTGAATCCCTCGCCCGGCGCCGCGTCCAGTCCGGCTACTGCAAAGAGAGCTGCGGCAAAATTATGGCGCGCCAAAAATGCGGAGGGCGGCCCGAAATTGGCGAGAAAAACCTTGGGGGCCGCGCCGCTGGCGGCAAACGCCGCCGCGCTCGACTGCCGCAAAGCCTCGAAGACTTCGCTGTCGCGGTGCGACGGCAGCGGCGCGACCCGGAGTTGCGGGCCGGGACCAGCTGCCGCCGGCGTGTCCGGGCCTGGCGGACGTGGCGCGAGCACTGCCACGGGCGCTTCCGCGAGGTTGGGAAATTCGCTCGTACCGGTCAGCACCTCGCTGCGCTGCGCCAAGGTCCGTCCGCGCGCTTTTGCCGTCGCGGCAATCCAGGCTTGGGGCAGGCCGGTTTGGAGATTGGCGATCAGTCCGCCCGCCGCCTCGAGCATTTGGAAGAGGCTCCAAGCCTTTTCGCAGAGAGCCTCGGTGAGGGCTTCGAAACCGCCGGCGCCGGCAGCCGGATCCGCAACGCCGCCGAGGTGAGATTCACGCAACAGGATCAATTGGCTGTTGCGCGCGATCCGGCGCGCGAACTCGTCCGCCAAGCCGAGCGCCGATGTGAATGGCAGAACCGCGATCGCATCGGCGCCACCGATCCCAGCCGAGAATGCCGCAAGTGAATTGCGCAGGATATTGACCCAAGGATCGTAGGTCGTTTGCATCCGCCACGCAGTTTCGGCGTGAAGACGTGCAGGCTTAGCCTCGACACCGCATGCCTCGGCAATACGTGCCCACAGATGTCGCAGGGCCCGGAACTTGGCGATTGTCAAATATTCATCGGCATCGGCAACCAGCAAGAAGCCGATTTCGCTGAATCCGGCTTGGAGTGCGAGACCATTGGCCTCGAGCATGCGCAAATAGGTCACGCCAGCGGCGAGGACGAGCGCGAGTTCTTGCGCCTGGCTCGCCCCGGCTTCGTGAAAAGGGCGGCCGTCGGCAAGAAAAACTCGGCCAGCGAAGCCGGCATCGCGCAATTTCCGGCTCAACTCCGCAGCAATTTTGCCCGTGGCCGCAGCGCTGAGCGGCGAATTGCCTTGGCGCAGAAGCTCCCCCAAAGGATCGAAGCCGATATCGACATCGAGGCCTGCGGCCACGAAATGCCGCTCATACGCGAGATCGAGGAGCCATTGCGCAATGATCGGGGTCTGCGGCCCTAAATCGAGGCGGAGCGGAATCAAATCGAGATCTATGCCGGAAAGGGCAGCCGCGAGGTCGCGTTCGTCGGCGAGGGTCACGCCAAACCCCCGCGCAGCTGCGCTTTCGTTTCCAACCAA
The DNA here is from genome assembly GCA_963809985.1 of uncultured Alphaproteobacteria bacterium. Taxonomy (GTDB): domain Bacteria; phylum Pseudomonadota; class Alphaproteobacteria; order Rhizobiales; family Beijerinckiaceae; genus Methylovirgula. Next base: position 78,442 of record CAWELW010000001.1, read on the forward strand.
GACCAAAGCATCGCCGCCTTCGGCAATATCCTTCAGCGCCTGCCGATTGGCATCGAACGGTGCGCGATGGTCCATTCTCTGCGCGATCCGCCAATCTCCCGGCGTTCGCCGGAGCACACGCGGCAAAGGACTTTTTGGCCGCGCATAGAGCGGCTCGATTGCAATGTCGTCGCAGGTTCGCGATACGAGCCGGTCGAACGGGCGGCCTTTCAAGACCGCCATGACAAGTGCGCGCCATTGCGCTTCATCGCCAGAGGGAAATTCGTCGGCAGTCCCGTAAGACATTGATTTGGTCCTCGCGCGGCCGTGCCGGCAGCTAAATCACAATGATTTTGGATTGAATCAATCCAAAATCTTGAAGGTGATCGATTCCGAGAATCTAGAAGCGGGATAGGCAGATGAGTTTACGCAATCCGCGTGAACTTGATCGCGCCGGAAAACCGGTTCACACCTTTACTGATCCCACTCCAGCGGCACAATCCTGGTAAGATCCGTTGAACGATTCAAGGCCCGGCGCGTCAATCCCCAACGTTGGGGAGAGGGGCTCGCAGATGAACGACATGGCATCCGCCCTCGGCTGGATCCTGTCCTGGCGTTCGGGATCCCGGGGTGTCACCGCCGGCGGCCACCGCAAATATCAGCAAGCGACCCGTTTCGCTTAAAGGTCCAGCCAGCATCGCGGGCTCGAGCAAGTCCCGGAAAAGTGGGTGCGCACTTCCGATATTGCGTCATCCGATCTATCGGGTGAGTCGGCCCGATCGGAATTGGCAGAAAGCGAAAAACTCCATAATGCGCGAGGTTTCTTCAATGCGCGCGACAGCCGTGAGCTAGACGAATTGCGACAGTCCCGGGATGGCGGCCGTGATCTCCCGGATCGTCTCGTCGCCGGTGCGCTCCCGGGCGTAGGCGAAGAGTTCCTTGCCCGCGGCCTGCAATTGCTCCATGCCGAGGCCGAGCCCCATCAATTGGCTGGCTAGCCCCATAAGTCCGCCCAAGCCCGGACTCTCGGCGGAGTTTGCGGCTTCCTGTGCGCCAGGCACCTGCACCAACACGGAAGAGACTTGAGCCTGCGGCGCCTCCTTTTGGAGGAAGCCGAAGATCGCCGCAATCGCCTGGTGCGCGACGTCGGGTTCAATGCCGGCAGAGGTCGCAACGCGCGTAATCAGTTCTTCCATGAGATCCCCGTCGACCCGTGTCTGTCGCTCATCTTCTCGCCCCGAGACGCGCAGAAATCAAGATCGCCCCACCGGCCGAGCCCGGAAGTCTCACGCAGGCCGCGTCCAGCGCGAGAATTCCGGCCTTTGCGGCGAACCGCACGTTTTGTCGCCTCGAGAGGGCGGCTCTTTCGGCACGTCGCGGAGGGCATCCAGGTCGTCAAAAACACATGGCAGCGTGGCCCGTCGGGGCAAAGTTGCTGGACCTGATCGCCATTGTGGTCGGTTGTGTTGGAGCCTCAGCCCTCCGGCGCGGCTCCGCACCAGCCGGGCAGGAAATCCGCGTCGACGCTTTTTGCAAGCTCCAGGGCCTGTTCGAGCGCGTTGCTGAAACGCTCTTCCACGGCCTTGCGCTTGATCCGCCGGCGCAGAAAATCGGCCCAGAGAAACTCACTGAACGGCGTCGTATCCTTGGCAAAACCGCCGGCGCGGCGCAATTCCCCGGCGAGCGAGCGAAACGGATCATCGACGAGTTCGCTGATGGATTTGGGAATGTCGTCGTAAGTGCGCCTTTGTCCGTTGTCGTCGAACGGATGCATCCAGCCGCGGTTGTCGAGAAAAATCCAGAAGGCGTCCTTTTCCAGTTTTTTCAAATTCGCCACGACGGTGACCAGAACATCTTTGGCGCCCTCTTCGATCAAGGCGCGGCCGAGATGATGGTGGTCGATGACGTAATGGTGCTCCTTAGGGCCGAGAATCACCGGAATCATGTGTTTGCCGAGGAATTCCGAGCCCTTCTCTTCACTTTGCGCTTTCCAGCTTCGCCGCTTTTCGGCGACCTCGCGCATGCCGACCGTGATTTGCGTCGGCCGCAATTCGCTCAATGGAACGGGTTTGAGAACGGGTTCACGCGCGTGGTTCATCGATTTCACCTCCAAAAGCCAGAGATCTGAAAATTCAGCTTAGCCCGGATTTCTCACACGACACATGGTTTGCGTCGGCTGATCCGAGCTTCCGTCGCCGTCGCTCGGCAGGAATACCGATCGTCGCGGTGTCAAGTCACAAGTCACGGCAGAGTTCCATATTTATCCCAACCGCTCCGCAAGACCGCCTCCTCTTCGGTGCCGCATCCGGGCGGTCTCGGCGCCGAATTTTCCGCCTCATCGGACCTTTCCGGAGGCCGAGCCTGTGGCGTTGCGGATCACTTTGAAGTATGAGAGGCCAAGACCAGAGAACCTGAGACCAACGAAATCCCTCGGAGCAGTCATGGCGGCGGCTTACGACAGCAACAATATCTTCGCGAAAATTCTGCGCGGCGAAATGCCTTGCCAGAAAGTCTATGAAGATGACGTCGCGTTCGCCTTCATGGATATCATGCCGCGTTCGGATGGCCACGTCCTCGTCATTCCGAAACGTGCCGCCCGCAATATTTTCGACGTCGACCCCGCGGTTCTGGGCGAGTTCATGAAGCGTGTGCAAAAAATCGCCCGCGCCGCTCAAAAAGCCCTCGATGCGGACGGCGTCAGCATCATGCAATTCAACGAAAGCGCCGGCGGACAAGTGGTCTTCCACCTGCATTTTCATGTCATGCCGCGCTGGACCGGCGTCCAGCTTCGCCGGCCCTCGAGCGCAATAGAAAAGCCGGAAGTGATTTCGGGCTTCCGCGACAAGATCGTCGCGGCGCTCGACGCGGAAGGCTGATCGTTTCCCTCGCAGCAAAGCGGTTGCACCACGAGGCGCTCCGAGGGATCCGCGAGATCGGCGAAATCCTGCGCTGACCCCGTCCATCGGCGCACGGCGGAGCGAGCCGGGCGCGGCAATTGCCCCGCCCAGCAACGGGAGGGGCAAGCTTCTTCAGGTCTTCAGCGGCACATTCGGCACGATGCCGGCCGATTTCTCGGCTTCGTCCTGGGCCTCATCTTCGGCGGGATCGGCCTCGTCTTCACCTTCGAGCTCCGGCCCGTCGGGCATCGGATCGCCCTCATCCGTGCCACCTTCGCCGTCATCATCCTTCTGCTTGCGCGCTTTGGCACGGCGCACCTCCGGCTCGGGACGGACGCGCTTCTTGCCGGCCTCGACGATGTCGCGTTCCGGCCGCGGCAGCACTGGACCTTCGGGATAGACGAAGCCGAGCTTCTTGACGCCGGCTTCGTCGGAGGTCACGACGACGCGGACGGTGCCGCCGTTCTTCAACCGGCCGAACAGAACTTCGTCGGCGAGCGGCGTCTTGATCATCTGCTGGATAACGCGCGCCATGGGCCGCGCCCCCATCTGTTCATCATAGCCGTTCTCGACCAGCCAATTGCGCGCCTCGTCGGCGAGCTCGATCGTAACGTTTCGATCGGCGAGCTGGGCTTCGAGCTGCATGACGAATTTGTCGACGATCTTGATGATGACCTCGCGCGGCAGATGGCCGAAGGTCACGATCGCATCGAGACGGTTGCGGAACTCGGGGGCGAACATGTGATTGATCGCCTCGACATCCTCGCCTTGCCGGCGCGTCCGCGTGAAGCCAAAGGCCGAGCGCGCCATGTCTGCCGCCCCTGCGTTGGTCGTCATGATCAGGATTACGTTGCGGAAGTCGATCTGCTTGCCGTTGTGATCCGTGAGCTTGCCGTGATCCATCACTTGCAAGAGGATGTTGAAGAGATCGGGATGGGCCTTCTCGATTTCGTCGAGCAGCAGGACGCAATGCGGATGCTGATCGATCGCATCGGTGAGGAGCCCGCCTTGGTCAAAGCCGACATAGCCGGGCGGCGCACCGATGAGGCGCGACACAGTGTGCCGCTCCATATATTCCGACATGTCGAACCGGACGAGTTCGACACCGAGACTCAAGGCGAGCTGACGCGCAACCTCCGTCTTGCCGACGCCGGTCGGACCACAGAAGAGATAGGAACCGATCGGTTTTTCGCCGTCGCGCAGGCCGGCACGGGCCAGCTTGATCGCCGAAGTCAGAGCCTCGATCGCATGCTCCTGTCCGTAGACGACGCGTTTCAGCGTATCGGTGAGATGTTCGAGAACTTCGGCATCGTCCTTCGACACGGTCTTCGGCGGAATCCGCGCCATGGTGGCGATCGTGGTCTCGATTTCCTTGATGCCGATCGTTTTCTTGCGCTTGTTTTCCGGAACCAGCATCTGGCTCGCGCCGGTCTCGTCGATCACGTCGATCGCCTTGTCCGGCAGTTTGCGATCATGAATGTAGCGGGCCGAAAGCTCCACAGCCGCTTTCACTGCCTCGGCCGTGTAGCGCACCTTGTGGAACTCCTCGAAATAGGGCTTCAGCCCCTTCATGATCTCGATGGCGTCTTCGACCGACGGCTCGTTGATGTCAATTTTCTGGAAGCGGCGGACCAGCGCCCGGTCCTTCTCGAAATATTGCCGATATTCCTTGTAGGTCGTCGAGCCGATGCAGCGCAGGGTGCCCTGCGCCAACGCCGGCTTCAACAGGTTTGAAGCATCCATCGCGCCGCCCGAAGTGGCGCCCGCGCCAATGACCGTGTGGATCTCGTCGATGAAGAGTATCGCCTTCTTGTGGTTTTCGATCTCCTTCATCACTTGCTTGAGGCGCTCCTCGAAATCGCCGCGATAACGCGTACCTGCGAGCAAGGTGCCCATATCGAGCGCAAAGACCGTCGCATCGGCGAGCACTTCCGGCACTTCATTCTTGACGATCTTGCGGGCGAGACCTTCGGCGATCGCCGTCTTGCCGACGCCCGGATCGCCGACGAGCAGCGGATTGTTCTTGTGGCGACGGCAAAGGACCTGGATGGTGCGCATGACCTCGGCGTCGCGACCGATCAAGGGATCGATGCGCCCTTCGCGGGCTTTCTTGTTGAGGTTCACGCAATAGGCATCGAGCGCACCTTCCTTTTTCTTCGAGTCGCCCTGGTCCTTGTCTTTTGCCTCACGGCTCTCTTCCTCATCGACACCGCGCGGCGTCTTCGAGGGATCGGAGAGGCCAGGCCGTTTGGCGATGCCATGGCTGATGTAATTCACCGCGTCGTAGCGGGTCATATCCTGCTCTTGCAGGAAATAGGCGGCGTGGCTCTCACGCTCGGCAAAAATCGCCACGAGCACGTTGGCGCCTGTGACTTCCTCCCGCCCGGACGACTGCACATGGATCACCGCACGCTGGATCACGCGCTGAAAACCCGCCGTGGGCTTGGCATCTTCGCGCCCGTCACTGACGAGATTGTCGAGCTCTTGGTCAATATAGTCGCGGAGGTTCTTCCGCAGCAGTTCGATATCGACGGAACAGGCCCGCAACACCGCCGCCGCGTCGTTGTCTTCGGTCAAGCTCAAAAGCAGGTGTTCGAGCGTCGCATATTCATGATGACGCTCGTTGGCGACCGCAAGAGCGCGATGCAGCGTTTGTTCGAGATTGCGCGAGAAGGACGGCATTGAGGCTCCAATCTCTATTTCTTTTCCATGATGCATTGCAGAGGATGCTGGTGCTTCCTGGCATAGTCCATGACTTGGGTCACTTTCGTCTCGGCGACTTCATACGTGAAGATGCCGCATTCGCCGACACCATGCTGATGGACGTGAAGCATGATGCGCGTCGCTTCCTCCGGGCCTTTGTTGAAATACTTCCTCAGGACGGTGACCACGAATTCCATCGGCGTATAGTCGTCGTTGAGGAGCAATACACGATACATGTTGGGCCGTCGGGTCTGCGTCTTGGGCCGCGTAACGACGACCGTTCCGACGCCCGGCCCCCGGTCGCCGCCTTTCTGCTGGTCGCTCATTGCCCGCCACGGCATCCTTTCGCCTCCACTCCGTCCAGCCACAAATTTCCTTTTCAGCCGCCCGGCCGCATGACCCAGATCAAATTCTCCTGTCTCGCCATCGCAGTCGGAAATCCGCAAAATGGGCCTCCGTGGCTCGCTCGCATTTGCCAAACCTCTGACCCGACCTCGCTCGGCCCGCCTCGTCACATGCTCGGAAAACGCCGCGCCGGACTGAGCCCACCCCACCAATTTAGAAATCATAACTCCGATTGGCCAGTGTCGACCACTCTGATTTTGTGCGTAAGTCGCATGCTCTGCGGCCCCCGGCATTCCCCCATGCAAATCCGGGGCTAGGCCGATTCAAAGATAATCGAAAATTGGGCGAATTTCGCGCCCTTCAAGGCAGAGCCAAAAGCATAAAAATGCCGCGGTCAAACCGCGGCATGTCAAAACGAAGGACAAAAACACAAAAGGCCCGACGCAAGTCGAGCCTTTCCCGCCGTTTCAGGCGAACCGCCACCAAACTCTATTCAGGCCCCGCCCCTCGCGGAGCCTTCACAGCGTCGACGCTCAAATTACTTGGGCGCAACGGCTGACTGAACCTTGGCGATAGCGCTTTCGACCGGCTTGAACGCTTCCTTGGCGAGGTTGGTGTAGAGCTCACCGATCTTTGTCGCCTGCGCGACGAAACCTTCATAGGCCGACTTGGCATATTCGGACTGGATCTGGATGGCATTGTCCAATGACTTGGCGCCGAGCAGCTTTTCGATGAAAGCCGAGCTGTTCTCGAGCGACTTCTTGGAATAGTCGGTGGTTTCGGCAGCGATCGTCTGCAAGCCCTTGGCAAGCGAAGCGGCGACGGTGCTCGCGGCTTCGAGCTGCTCCTTGCCGTATTTTTGGAACTCATCGAAGTTATTGGTCATGGTTTTCTCCTCGGACGGGACAATCCGGCTTCGCGCCAATAGGCTGAACGAGCCGGGACGTGCGGTGGGACCCTAAAGCCCACACGCGCAGACTAGTGCATCGCACAATCGACGTCAAGATATATTTTGCACTGCAGCATAGCCGCGGACGACTTGTCGCACGCAAGTCCCGATTTAGCACGCTTCGCGCGCATCCAATTTTTTCTCTTAACGTTCGGCTAACCTGCAGGATTTAGCTTGGTCCTTGAAGTTTTTTGTAAGCGGGAGCGGAGCGTCGCCTTTGCCCTTCGCATTGCGAGGTCCGGCCTAGTCGGAATATCCAAGGATCAGCGTATATGTTCGAGCGTTGTGCAGCGATCTGTCGCTCCTCGATCGCCGTAACCGGCTTTGCCATGACGTCTCTTGCGGTGATCGGCCTGTCGGCAACGCCTGCCACGGCCTGGCACCGCCACCATCATCGCCATCATTGGCCGATGGCGTACCACTATGCTCACCATCACGCGCGTCCCGGCGCCAGAGCCGCCAATATTGCCGCGCTTGTCGTCGACGGTAATTCCGGCCGCGTGCTCTACGCCCGCAACGAAAACGAATTGCGTCATCCGGCTTCGATCACCAAGGTGATGACGCTCTATTTACTTTTCGAGCAGCTCGAAAAGGGGCACATGCGTCTCGAAACGCGGCTAAGGATTTCGGCGCGTGCCGCCCTCCAAGCGCCGACCAAGCTCGGCCTTGACGAGGGCGACACGATCAGCGTAGCAGACGCGATCAAGGCCGTGGTTACAAAATCGGCCAATGACATCGCGGTTGCCATCGCCGAGGCGATCGGCGGCGATGAACCGAGCTTCGCTGCGATGATGACGCGCGAGGCCCATGCGCTCGGCATGACGAGCACGCATTACGCCAATGCATCGGGCTTGCCGAATGACGAACAAGTCACGACCGCCCACGATCTCGTCATTATCGGACGCGCCGTCCAGGAGCGCTTCCCGCGTTACTATCATTTCTTCTCGACGCCGGTGTTTTATTTCGACGGCGTGGCCAACCGCAATCACAACCATCTTCTCGGCCAAATCGAAGGCATGGACGGAATCAAGACGGGCTATACGCGCTCGTCCGGCTTCAATCTTCTCACTTCTGTGAAGCGCGATGGCCACTACATCGTCGCCGTCGTTCTCGGCGGTCAGAGCGCTTCGGGCCGCGACCGCATCATGGCCGATCTGATCGAACACGAGATCGACAAGGGCGCGACCGCCCGTACGGTCCCCCTCGTCGCCGAAAACAGGGCGGCGGAGCATGCGGCCGGACAGAGAGACCTAGCAGACGTGAGAGGATCGTCGCCAGAACGGTCGGCGGTCGAGTCGAAGCCCATGCCGGAGCCGAGGTCCGGGCCGAAACCTCTGCAGTTGGCGAGCGAGCCCGCACCTCCCGACCCGGTCCAAGTCGCCTCGATCGGCGACCAGATGCCCCCTGCGCGGCCGCGGCCGGCCTTCGTCGCGGCAACGCCGAAACCCGGCGAAAACCAGTGGGTCGAAACCGGCGGAACAAAGCGCGCGGTGCTCGACGGGTCGACGTCGCATCAGGCGACGGCCAGCGCGACGCCTTCATCCATGCGTTGGGTCGTTGGTCCGGCTCCAGCCAAAGAAAGGGCCGACGCGGCAAAGCTCGCAAAAGCCGAAGCGTCGCGCGCTGAGCCTGTCGTGGCTACGGACACGGGGCGTCCAACTGCAGCGAAATCAGGCTGGATGATCCAGATCGGTGCCACAGATGACATCGCGAAAGCCAATGATCTGCTTGCTCGCGCCAAAGCGGAAGGCCGCAGCAAGTTGAGCACGGCCCAGCCCTTTACGGAAAAGGTCCAGAAGGGTGCGGAGACGCTTTATCGAGCCCGTTTCGCCGGGCTCGCAGAAGGTGAAGCGGACGCCGCCTGCAAGACCCTGAAGCGTTCAGGCTTCGCCTGTTTCGCGACCAAGAACTGAATGGAGCCGACCCTCTCAAAGGGCCGACAATCGTATCGCGTTTGCGTTAGGAGTTATTGGTGACGGCGCATCAAGACATCTTTGGCCTCGTTCACACGCGCAGCCAAATCCGTCGACCCGCCATGGTCGGGGTGCAATTTCTTTATCAGCGAGCGGTGCGAGCGCATGACATCGTCGCGCGACGCCCCCTTGTGAAGGCCCAGGACTTCATAGGCTTCGTCCTCGGACATCGCGCCCTGCTGCCGCGCCGCACTCCCCGTCTGACGGGTCCCCGGGTCCTGCTCTTTGTCTCGTGCCGTACGCCATCCGGGAAACCGGCGGTCGAGGTACACTTCTAGCAGGCGCGCCCCTTCCGTGTCATCACGCAGACACAAGCGGTAAAGCGCTTCGCACTGCGGCCGGATCATCTGTTCGAGAGATTTTCCCTCGTCGGGACCGGCGAGAATTCGTGCCGCGCATTTCGCCTGTCGCTTGATCGAGCTCCATCTCGATCATCGCCGATCGGACACGCGAAACGCCGGCCGAGCGTGCCCGGGCGGTCGCCGCCCGCCGAAAAAAAGGCGCGGATGCCCGCCGCGACACCCCGACGAGCCAGAATCCCAGCACTGCGAAGACGAGCGCCAAATCAACCCGACCGCGCAGCAGAAGAAACACTGCGGCGAGCAGCGCAACATAGCCGGCGCCACGCTTGAGGGCACGGGCGAGTGCGGCCGGATTGGCGCGGGCGAAAGCCTGCAACCCGTAGAGCAAGAGCCAGAAAACCAAAAAACCAGCCAAAATATATGGCATTGTGGCTCCGCCTTTAGCGTGCGTGCGAAGAGAATAGGCGAGTTTCGGCAGCTTCCGAAGCTCCATTTTGTTTCTTTGCCGACCGTTCGAGCACCCACCCGCCGCCCGCTGCCGCTTCCGAGCAACGGCCGATCGCCGCTTCCGGACGGATCCTCGCAAAAATCGCTGTATTCACGTCATTCGACGGCCCAAAACGCCGCTCCCGACCAAGCCACAGTTCGCAGGAACATTGGCGCCATCTCCCCTCGCCGATCAACGAAGCGAAGGACATTCCAACACCCTTGCGGATCGGAGCCGGCGCATCGCTCCCAAATTGAATTTCGTATGTCGGCCCCTTCCCGGCAAGCGTCTCGGTGCGACTGGCGCATTCTTTTCTGAAAAAACCGTAGGGCGTCGATCCCGAAACCCCGAAATAGCCTGCTCCGGCAAGTTTCGAGCCTCACCGCCGCCAGCGGTCAGCGCCCTGCCTCTTCCCGGCAAAACCGCAGATATTTCACAGCAATCCAAGTTCACACAAAGCCCGACGGAGATCCTCCGGCATTTCCGAGCGACGATCGCTCCTAAGATCGAGATCAGGCGGCCGATCGCGATCGGCCAAGTACCGCCAGCCTTGGAAAGCGCGGCAGGAGCGAGGCGCGACCGCGATGACCCGCGGCTCGAGTACGAGACGGCAGCGACCGACGCCGTCAAAATCGACGAACGGCTCTATCGACAGCAAGCTTTGCCGCGCCGCGACCCGTCCCTTGATGACCCAGTAGAGGGAGCCGCCATCCAGGAGCTCGGCACTGCGCCGCGGCGTGATCCGTGTGACATGCGACGCGATTTCCGGTTCGCCACGCCGCCGCCGGGCGAGAATTCGCTCTGCGACGAAGGACTCGAGATCGCCGATCGTTTGCGCGCCGACGCAGAGTTTGATGAGGTGAAGAGGCATCCTCCGAATTTATTAAGACGAGACGGCATCGTTGGGCAAATGCGGCCTGGGGAAAAACTGCTTCAACATAGGCCGTTCAGCAATATTCGACCAGCCCGGAACTGCGACGCCGCGCGTAACCTGGCAAAAAGGCGTCGACGACGCGTTCGCGCGAGCCGTTCATCTCTTCGCGCAGCCTGTTCGAGCATGTTTTGGAATGAACTTCGTCATCCGCGCCCGATAAACGGCATTTTCGTCACCATGAGCGTGACGAATTGGACATTGGCGTCGAGCGGCAGGTCAGCCATATGGACGACCATCTCACCGACTTGCGCGACATCCATCAGCGGCTCGACGGCAATCGTCCCGTTGGCCTGCGGCACGCCCCGGCCCATGGGCGCGGCGAGATCGGTCGACGCATTGCCGATATCGATCCGTTGCTGCTGACGCGGCCGCCGCGCGGCGCGTCCGGCGTTGTTGAACAAGGGATCGAGCCGGCCGAAGGCCGATCTGACTTGCGCAAAAGTCGCCCTCACTTCAATCCGGTACGGCTATATCGCAGACGATGCGTAAGGACAGTCCGGCAGGATAGAGCGCTGCCGCTTCTTCGAGCGCCAACAGGCGCCGGCCGAGGAGGCCGACCCGCCAGCCGGCCTGCATCAGACCCAGCGCCGCGGCCCGGCCAATTCCAGACCCTGCGCCCGTTACGAGCGCATGTTTCTCCGGCGTGTTCATGGCAAGTCCCATCGGTGGAAAATGCTAGCGGACTGAGTTCAAAGCTCGACCATAAAAAATCAGACGCGTCGAGGCCCGGAAGCCACCGGCCCGCTCGGACGGACAAAGCTCGCGAGCAGCACGGCGACGATTCCGGTGATGAAAATTCCATCGAACGTGCCGGCGCCGCCGATCGACGCCACCGGCGCGCCAAGACCTTGAACCTTGCCGAGGTTGAGCAGATCGGCGCCGATGAGCGTGCCCAGGCTTCCGCTGATATAGGCGAGCGGCGCCGCCTCGCGGGGAGAGATCAGCAAACAAACGATGGCCGTCGCAATCGGCGGAACGAAGACGGGTACGGCAATGCCGACGCCGGCCACCGGATAAGCCAAGTAGTGCACTATGGCGGTCACGCAAGCGGTGGCAACGAGCCCCCTGATCCACAGGTCGTACTTAATCAGCAGATAGAGCGACAAGATCATCGGGATCACGGCGCCGCCGACATTCACGGCAACGATGGTCCCCGGATATTCGGCAATGATCGGAACGTGATAGCGCATGCCGAAAAAGTCGACCTCCTGACCGGAGAGGACCTGCTGGCCTGGAAGTTCCGCAATGGGAATATTGACATAAGACCCCAACAGCGACGCGAAAAGCAGGAGAATCGCGGTGCGCGAGCTAATCCCGAGCCGCGTGAACGCATATTGGAGCGCACTGATCTCGAGCCAAGCCACGGTGAGGACGAAGATCAGCACCAAAATGCCGAAAAACGGCGCCGACAGCGGCAGGTAGTGGAGGGGGCTCGATTGCATCTTGGTCTCGCGCTATCTCTATCTCACGCCATGCATATTATAAGGCAATGCAAGATATATGGGCGCGCGCAAATGGCGACGCCGGCTTCTTTCCCGAGTTTTCGCCATTCAAGAGGGGGGAGCCGAAGAATTAATGAGCGGTCCAACCGTCACTGTCGGTGCCCTGTTGTATAAATGCGTCGAGGCGTCTTTGCCAACGCATGCGCCTTGCGCGGAAGGTCCAATAGAAGCAAATTTCGCGGCGCGGCGTCTGAGCGGGGAAAACTTGCCTCGACAGACTCGGACGCCGCATGCGACGGCGTGGGCCGCTCAAATGAAATCTTCAATGGCGTCGCGAAAAGGAATCAGTTTCTGCGCCGCGCTCGGTTTCGCTTGGTTGCAGTTGGGCGGCGCAAACGCCGACGATGCCCACGATGCCCATCCGGAGATCTCGGCGATGGAAAAAATCCTGCCGCCCGAGCCGGGCCGCAAGGCGTGTTATCGAAAGGTCTACGACACGCAGCATCTGCACGATCATCCCCGGCAAAAGATCACGCAGATGCTGTTCTTTCTGCGCGTCGAAGGCCTAGACGCCACTGGCGCCTTGGTTGTTAAGAACCCGGACCACATCAGGTACATTTTCGCTATTGCTCTGCAGCGGCGCGATGACAAGCGCCCGTTGCGCACCGCCGGCGACTGTCTTGGAGGCGCCGTTGCGGATTGCGTCGTCGCTTGCGACGGCGGCGGGGTCGCCATCGAAAATTCGTCGCGTGGCGGCGGATTGACGCTTCGCTTTCAGGATGACGGGATCGCCTTTGGCAACGACTGCGAGACCACACGCGGCTATTTCGTCAAACCGGGCGCAGATGACAAAGTGTTTCAGTTGGAGCCCGCGCCATTGGCGTCTTGCCTCTCGCTCGAAAAGAAGGAATTCGCCCCTTGATTTCGACTGACGGGTCTGCCGGCGTAGGGGCTCGACGCCGGTCTGCACGGGGCATGGCTATGTTTGTCGAAGAGAAAGCCAGGGGCGATGTTCGAATCCAGTCGCACGCCTGAACCAGGAGTGACGAGGCTGCGGGTCATCGGGAAAATCATCGCCGGCTGCCTGATCGCGCCCGAGGGAAAGGAGCCATGAGGGATGTCGAACTTCATCCGCTTTCTCGCCTTTGGGGCGGCTCTGGCGATCGGCGGCGCCGCCAACGCGGCGGAGCTTTCGCCGCGCGAAATCGTCACGGAACTCTATCGTCTCGAATTGGGTCCTAAAGGCGACATGTCCGTTGGACCCCTTCACGATTTTCGCGATCCGCTGATCCAGCACCGATTGACGCGCGACCTTCAGCGCCTCGTGTCAAAGATGGATGCGTTCGAACGCAAGACCGGCGACGTGGTTCTCGACTTTGATCCCGTCGCCGACGGCAACGGAGCAGTGCCGTTGGACGCGATGGTCGAGGCGACGGAGCCGAGCGGCGAAAAAGCCGAGGCTGTCGCGAAATTCCATATCTCGAGCGGCGAAGAGCACGCGCTGACCTATCGCTTCGCACGCGACGACGGGGCGTGGAAATTCGACGACATCCTCGGAAAGAATTGGGACCTTCGCCGGCTTATCGCGCGCGCCATAAGCGCGAAGTGACGCCCGGCGCGATCCGGTTGGATTGGACTCGGCATGGCTTGCTGGACGTTTTATTAAATCCCGTGTTTTCACTTCGGCCTTTTGGGCCTCCTTATCAAGAGGCACTTTGCCCGATGCTCCGCATCGTTCCTCCCGAGACATGAGATTAAGTAAAGTGTCGCCTTAATTCCATCCGTTCGTGTTGGCGACCCATGGTATGAATGGGTCGAGATTTCGAATACGAGAAGCCCGCTTTATGACGGAGGTCGCCATGGCTTTCGCGTTCATCCTGACCGACATTATTCCGGCCACACCCCAACAAATCTACGACGCTTGGCTCGACAGCCACGGCCATAGCAATATGACCGGAAGTCCGGCGGAGATCGTTCCAGTCGAAGGAGCGGCTTTTTCGGCTTGGGAAGGCTATATCACCGGACACAATCTGAGGCTCGAGCCGAACCGCAAAATCATCCAATCCTGGCGGACGTCGGAATTTGCGCCGGAAGATGCGGATTCAGAGATCGAAGTCCTGCTCGAGCCGCATGAGGAAGGCACGAAATTGACCCTGAAACACAGCAAGATTCCGGATGGTCATACGGGCTATCGCGACGGCTGGAAGGATTATTATTTCGAACCGATGAAGCTCTATTTCACGTCGGAGCTGAAGGCTTAGGGGTTGTTAGTTTATTAAGCTGAGCAACTCTGCCGCCGTCATGCCCGCCATAGCCCGTAGCCAGCAACGGGCTATGGCGGGCATCCAACAAGAGCCACGTCCGCGGCGGTAGTGGACTTGCGGTGGCACTTTAGTGAGTCGCTTGACTCGGCCAATTCTGCTTCTCGTCAGCGATCACCCCGTCTGCCCGACGGTTCGTATCGCTCATCTCATCTAAAGAAAGGGGATTGAGCCAAAGTGTCGCAGTAAATCGTTCCGTGATCGCGAAACGGGAAAGATCATTGAGCGGAAGCAGGGACAGGCTCGGCAATATCAGCAAACGAGGCGATCGCTACCTGCGCAGCCTGTTCACGACCGGGGCGCTGGCCGTGGTCCGTTATGGCAAACTCCGTGGCGCCAAGCATCGGCCTTGGCTCACAGCGTTGCTGATGCGGCAACCCACGAAGGTCGCGGCTATCGCACTCGCCAACAAGAACGCAAGGATGGCGTGGACGATCATGGCCAAGCATGAGCGCCACAAGGAACCTGCCACGCTCGCCGCTTGAACGAGAACACACCGGGCATCCGGTGTGATGGGACGGTTGCGAGGGCAAACAACACGTAATGCAGAGCCGATCGATCTGGCAATCGGGACAACCCACTTGGGACACAGCATAGTCTTGGGCCACAGCATCGTCGAATGCGAGCTTATGACCGCGACCCGATCTGTGGAGGGCATTATGGCCAGCGGTCACTTGAACAGTGCTCAAAGGCCAAACACGCGGCCCCACCGACCAATGCTGCATTCGTGAAGAAAACCCTCGCCAACTCGGAGCCATCCGCACATGGCCCACTCGTTCGCGTTGGAGCGGCAAATGGACGCAACCGTAGCACCACCCTCGGCCCCCGACGCAACAAACAGCGCTGACTCGCCCGACTTTGACACCGCTAAGCGGGCCAAGGCACGCAGGCCCAGAGATGGTGACCCATGCTCTCGGGAATGGCACTATGCAGTGACAGGGAACGTCACTTGCCTGCGCGCAGGTTTTTCAGTTTGCTCTCGGGAATGGCAGTACGCTGTGACAGGGAACCGCACAGAGGCTTTATGAGCGGCAACACACTCCACGACGTGATCGCCGCGGTCGCGGCGGCGATCGACACTCGATGACTCACGCCGGTGTCACGCGGCGACTCTGGAGGCTTATGTGAGGTCCGCGGCGCGACTTCGTGAAGGTTGACGGGAGCGGGCCTCATATCATAATATGAAGATAACATAGTTGCGAGTAAGTCGCTTTTCAAACACGCTCTGAGAATTGTAGAGTGATTCTCGTTGCAAATAAATCTCGGACTCAGATCCGAAATTTTGGGGGGACCCTGGAAATGAAGCTCACTGTAGATCGCCGGCAGGCTTTGACGATTGGCGCCGGCGCCTTCGCGGCCGCCGCGCTGGGCGGCTCCACCCTCCCCGCCCTTGCGGCGGAGACCAACGGCTTCGAGGCGGTCATCAAGCAATTCACCGGCGGCCGGACTCCGGTGGAGGCTCGCGTCCATCTTGACTTGCCGAAGATTGCGGAAAACGGCGGCTTGGTGCCGATAACGATCACAGTCGACAGCCCGATGACCGAGGAGTCGCATGTGACCGATGTCCTCCTCGTGGCTGAAGGAAATCCCCGCCCTGGCCTTGCGACCTTCCATTTTTCGCCGGCCAGCGGCGTCGTCGACGTCAGCACGCGCATTCGCTTGGCCAAGACCGAAAACGTAACCGCCATCGCCAAGATGAACGACGGTTCGGTCTTTATGGGCAAGAAGGAAGTGACCGTCACGGTAGGCGGCTGCGGCAGTTCATGAACGGGATCGACGCCGACAACAACCGGAACCTGATGGAATAATGTTATGGCCGCTGAACCGAAGATCAAACTAGACAAGACCGAAGCCAATAAGGGCGACCTCATCGAGGTCAAGGCGCTCGCCTACCATCCGATGGAGACCGGGCTGCGCAAGGACAAGGAAGGCAACCTGATCCCCCGCAAAATCCTGAAAAAATTCATTTGCATGGTGGCCGGCAAGGAGGTTTTCTCCGTCGATTTCGAGCCGGCGATTTCAGTGAACCCTTATATTCGGTTCAAGTTCAAGGCTGTCGAATCCGGCGAGGTCGTCATGACCTGGATCGACGACGACGGCTCCAATATCGTCGGCCTGGCCAAAATCACAGTGAGCTGACCAGCGTGCCATCTGTCGCCAGCGAGGGGACGGGGCCGGCGCACTTTAGCTCGCCACTCGTTTGCCTGCAGCGCCCAGAGGCTGCAACCGTTCCCGATCGTTCGTCGTCACGCCGGTCATGGTCGTGATGCCTGATCTCTCGGTCGTTATATCTTCACATCAACATATCTATGGACGCGGAGCTTGATCTTTGGCATAGTGTCTTATTAAGTGTAGAAAAGAACACAGTCTTGGGGAGGAATGAGTAATGACATCAAGTTCGGACGATACATCCAAAGGGTTTGGGCGCCGTCAGTTCCTGCAGCTTACCGGCGGCACGGCGGCGCTGGCTGCGACCGCGGCGACAGCCGTGGTGAGCGCGACCAGCCCGGCTGCCGCGGCGATGAGCGGACGGACCAATAGGCCGGCCGACCTGCCGAAGGCCACAGGGCCGCGCTGTGTGGTTGTTGGCGGCGGTACCGCAGGCCTCACGCTGGCCAAGTATCTCAAGAAAGAGAATCCGAAGTTCGACGTCGTCATGGTCGAACCCAACTACCTGTTCATGTCGCCCTATTTGACCAATCTGTGGCTCGACGACGTCATCGACCTCAAGTTTGTCCAGTACTCGTTCTGCGACGCCGCCCGCAAGGGCAATTATACGTGGCTGCAGGGCAAGCTGATCGACCTCGACCGCGAAAAGAAGCGCGCTTACACCAGCGAAGGCTACATCGACTACAATTTCATCGCGCTGGCGCCCGGCATCGACTACAACTACGCCTCTATCGGCATCACCGATCCCGCGATGGTCGAATATTGCAAGCTGACTTATCCGGCCGGCTTCATGCCAGGCTCGGAAATCCTGACGATCAAAGAGAAGCTCGCCCAATTCGAGGGCGGCGTGTTCCTGACCACGGTGCCGACCGGCAACTACCGCTGCTTGCCGGCGCCATACGAGCGCGCCTGCTTAATCGGCGACTATTTCAAGAGGAACAAGATCAAGGGCAAGATTTTGCTGCTGGACCCCGGCGAAAAGCCGTTCGCGCCGAAAGCGCCGGGCTTTCTCGCCGCCTTCAGTGAGCTCTACAAGGACTATGTCGACTACAAGCCGTCGACGACGATCAAGTCGGTCGACCCGATCAAGAAGACGGTCACCACTGACTTCGACACCATCAAGTTCGACGACGCCGCGATCTATCCGCGCGTCCGCGCCGCCAAGTTGATCGAGGATCTGGGCCTCGCCGACATGAAGAGCCCGCAGTTCGAGGCGGACATCGACCCCTACAAGTACTTCTGCAAGGGTGACAAGACCTGCTACGTCATCGGCGACGCGCGGCCGATGCCGTTCTCCAAGTCGGGCAACACCGCCAATAGCGAGGCGCATTTCGTCGCCAAAGTGATCGCCGCGGCCGCGGCCGGCAAGGATATGGACTGGGTGAGCCCGCAGACCGTCTGCTACTCGATGGTCAACGGCCACCCGGAAGAATCCATCATGGTGGCCGCCAAATACAACAAGGTCGGCTTCGGCTTCACCGACGTTCAGCTCGACAACAAGCGCTCGGAAGCGCTCGGCAAAGCCACTCGTGAGTGGGGCGCCGGCCTCTACCGCGACATGTTCTGAGGGAACGCCAACTGATCAGGTTCGGGTTGCGTCGCAGGCGGGCTAAGCCCTCCTGCGACGCTTCTTGGGGTAATGATGGAGGTTTGACCAATGCAACGGCCTAATGTCAGTCGCCGTGGGTTCGTAAAAGTGTGCGGCGGCATGGCGCTCGCCGCGGCGGCTTCCAGCCGGCTGGTCGAGCCGTCGTTCGCGCTCGACGCCGCGCCCCGGCTCAAACTCGTCGACAAGGCGGGCAAGCCGATCAAGGCGGGCGCGCTCGAGACGCATGCCAATTATATTTTCAATTACCCCTACGTTAGCACGCCATGTCTGCTGCTGCGGCTGGGTAAGGCCACGCCGCGCAATGTCGCGAGATCCGACGCCGAGAAGGCGGCCTACACTTGGCCGGGCGGCGTCGGCAAGGACGGTGCCGTCGTCGCCTATATGGCGATCTGCGCTCATGGGCTGTCCTATGACGGCAAGCAGGCGGCCTTCATGACCTATCACAAGGCGCGGAGTCAGCTCTCTGCGGAGGAGCACGCGATCACCTGTTGCTCCCATGCCGCGACCTATGATCCTGCCAACGGTGCCGCCGTCATGTCGGGACCGGCAGATTTTCCGTTGGCTGCGGTTCAATTCGAATATGACGCCGCCAGTGACGAGCTGACTGCGGTCGGCCTCCTCGGCACCGTGTTGATCGACAGGTTCTTCGACTCTTACCGGGGCGACCTCAACAGCGAGTTCGGACGCGGCGCTTACAAGGCGCTGGTGAAAGACCAGACCACGGTCTTGCCCATAGCGGAATACAGCGCGTCGGTTCCTGAGTGTTAGCCGGTTGCACGGCTCGATTGCATGCCGCCCCGCGTCTGCCGATAATGAAGGCGAGACGACGTTAAAGGTTGTGTCCGTCGGTGCGACGCTCGAGATTCCGGCGACCGATTCTGTTCGGTCACCGGTTTCGAGGGGGGTGTCGGGCGACAGGCAGCGGGCCGATCGCAGCAAAGCAGGAAAAAGTAGCGATTCGCCATCGAACATTCCCGCTGATGGCGGAGGCGGAGCTGGTCGGCCAGTTGCCGCGGTTTCGGTCGCTTGATTCAAGCTGACACAAGTGCCCGGAAATAATTGGGGATCGGGAGGAATATTCATAAATGGGCGAACTCTCACCAACCACCATCGTCGGCATTGGTGGCCTCGTCATAGGACTCGTGTTTGGCGCCACCGTTCAGCGCACCAATTTTTGCACCATGGGCTCGATATCGGACCTCGTCCTGATGGGCGATGGGCGCCGTTTCCGCGCTTGGGTGCTGACGATTGCAGTGGCGATCATCGGAACCCAGGCGCTGCATTTCAGCGGAGCCGTCGACGTTAACAAGTCGGTCTATCTCACCGCGAACTTCGGCTGGCTCGGCGCTATCATCGGCGGCGCAATGTTCGGTTTCGGCATGACCATGGCCGGTGGCTGCGGCAGCAAGACGGTAGTACGTCTGGGCGCCGGCAATCTGAAATCAATGGTGGTCGCGGTTGTGATTGCCATCGTCGGCTATATGACGATGCGCGGGCTGCTGAACCCGGTACGGATGGCGCTCGAGAACGCAACCAATATCGACCTCAAGGCGCACGGGCTCGCCAGTCAAGGCATCGGCGAGATGGCGGCCTCTGTGCTCGGCCTGCCCGGCAATACCCTGCGCGCCATCGTGGCTGTGGCTTTTGCGGCGGCATTCCTGGTCTTCTGCTTCAAGGACGCTGACTTTCGCCGCAGCCCACGCAACATCGCCGCCGGCGTCATCCTCGGCCTGACCGCGGTCGCCGGCTGGGTCGTCACCGGCATTTTGGCGGCCGACGAGTTCAATCCCGTGCCGCTCGCCTCCCTCACTTTCGTGTCGCCGCTCGGCGAGAGCCTGCAGTATCTGATGACCTATACCGGCTCCACCATCAATTTCGGCATCGCCGTCGTCGGCGGCGTTATCGTGGGCAGCTTCCTGATGGCGATGGCAACTGGCACCTTTCAGATCGAGAGCTTCAACGACCGCAACGACTTCTTGCGCCACCTCGGCGGCGGGGCGCTGATGGGTGCCGGCGGGGTCATGGCGCTCGGCTGCACGATCGGCCAGGGCATCACCGGCATGTCGACGTTGGCGCTCGGCAGCTTGTTGGCGTGGCTGTCGATCATCGCCGGCGGCTATCTTGGCGTGAAATACCTGGAGGAGGGAACCTTCACGGGCGCGGTTCGCGCGGTGTTTGCGCGCGCCTGACGAGCGGGCACATTCATACAAGGCTGGGATCGTTCAAATCCGGTTCCAAATGGCTCGGCCGCAGCATACGATGCCGGACGTCAGAGGTTCGGCGCGGTGCGTTGTTTCGAGACTTCCGCCGCGAGCCGTCGTAGGCTCGATTTCGATGAAATGCCTTGTTGTTATCGTCCATCCCCTCCGCGAAAGCCTTTGCTGCGCGCTGGCGATGTACGCCGCAAAGGCGCTGCGCGCCGCCGGGCACGAGGTGCGGCTCGAGGATCTCTGCCGCAGCGAATTCGGCGCCGTGCTTTCTGCGGCGGAACGCGCGAGCTACTACAGCCAACGTTATGACTCGAGAGCCGTGCAGCCGGAGATCGATCGTTTGCTTGCCGCCGAAGGCCTCGTCATTTGCTTTCCAACATGGTGGTTCGGCTTTCCTGCTATTCTCAAAGGCTGGTTTGATCGCGTATGGGCTCCCGGCGCAGCCTATGACCACGCCGACGATTTTGGCCGCATAAGGCCGCGATTGCACAATCTACGCGAGACGCTCGTCGTCACCTCGCTGGGATCGCCATGGTGGGTCGATTGGATCGTGATGCGGCGACCTGTGCGGCGTGTGTTGAAGACGGCAATTCTTGGAACCTGCGCGCCCGCCTGCAACTTCAGCATGCTAACGATCTACCAAAGTGAGCAGTTGACGCAAAACCAAGTCGAACGGCTATCCGCAAAAATTCAGGCCAAGCTCGCCACGTGGAAATAATTGCAAATTTTCGTCGAGATTACAGTGATTACGGTGAGACCGCATGCGCTAGTGGCCTGCGCCGATTAAATTGAAGGAAATAGCGGACCAAAGGTCCGCGGTCGGGAATGCGGATCTCCGTTCCTCACAAAACCCCTCACTTTGAATAACTCACGCCGCTAGAGCGGGATGGCTTTAGTCCGATTCGATTGGGGATTCCCGAATCGGCTTAGTTCTGATTCAACATGCTGGCTGGGAAGGAGGCCAGCATGGATGGCAAAACCCTATTCTGTGGATCTTCGCCAACGTGTTGTTGCGGCGGTTGTGGATGGCGGGCTGTCGCGGCATCAGGCGGCTGCGCAATTTGATCTCGGGGTCAGCACGGTGATCGTTTGGGTCCGGCGCTTCCTCGAAACGGGTAGCGCGGCAGCACGCCAGATGGGTGGATACAAGCCCAAGGCCATTCGCGGCGAACATCACGAGTTTCTGCTGCGGAGGATCAAGGAGAAAGACTTCACCTTGCGGGGGCTGGTGGCCGAACTGGCCGAACGCGGCCTCAAGGTTGATTACCACTCGGTATGGAACTTTGTTCACGCGGAGAAGCTGAGTTTTAAAAAAAACTGTATTCGCCAGCGAGCAGGATCGTCCTGACGTCGCACGCCGGCGGGAACAATGGCGAAAGCATCAAAACCGCGTTGATCTCGAGCGCCTGGTCTTCATCGACGAGACCTGGACCAAAACTAATATGGCGCCGCTCAGAGGATGGGCGCCGCGAGGCCGTAGGCTCAAGGCCAAGGCCCCATACGGCCACTGGAAGACCATGACCTTCCTGGCCGCGCTGCGCCACGACCGGATCGAGGCGCCATGGCTTCTCGACGGGCCTATCGACAGCCAGAGCTTCCAAACCTACGTCGAGGAGGTTCTCGTCCCTTCACTCAACCCCGATGACATCGTCTTCATGGACAATCTCAGCAGCCACAAGAGAAAGGCCATACGCGACGCAATCCGTTCCGCCGGCGCCAAGCGGTTCTTCCTGCCAAAATACTCGCCCGACCTGAACCCGATCGAAATGGTCTTCGCGAAGCTAAAACACCTGCTCCGCAAACGAGCTGCCCGCTCGCGCGAAGCCGTCTGCGCCTGCATCGGCCAAATCCTCGATGACTTCACACCTCAGGAGTGCGCCAACTATTTCAAACAGGCAGGTTATGGACTAACCTAAAATCATCCCGCTCTAGCCCTGATCTCTCACCTCGGTTGTCGCTTGCGCCGGGACTGGCGGCGAGTTCGCGGCAGCATTGCTGCTGCGCGATCGATAAACGAAGAGGGTCGCAGCCAAGCCGCAGAGTGCCGCAAAACTCACATAATATGCCGGCGAAGCGTCTCGCGAGCGCAAAGGCCCGGAAGTGACTGGCTGCGAAAAAAGTTCGACGTCTACTGAGCCGCCTCGGCGCTCGGATCTGCTCCACGAACATAGCGCGCCGTACGTGTCCGCAGGGTGACGAGTTCTTCGGCCGATGTCGGATGGACCGCCATAGTGGCGTCGAAATCCGCCTTCTTGGCTCCCATTTTCACGGCGATCCCCAGGAGTTGCGCCATCTCGCCGGCGTCGTGGCCGAGAATATGGACGCCGAGCACTCTGTCCGTCTCACCATCGACGATGATCTTCATGAAGGTCTTTTCGGCCCGGCCCGACACATTCGCCTTCAGCGGCCGAAAACTCGTCGTGTAAATATCGACGCAGGCAAAATCCGCGCGGGCCTTGGCTTCCGTTAGACCGACCGTCCCGATCTCCGGCGTCGTGAACACCGCCGACGCGACATTGGTGTGATCCACCGCAGTCGGTTTCTTGCCGAAGACCGTATCGGCAAAGGCCTGGCCTTCGCGAACGGCGACCGGCGTCAGAGCCAGCCGGTTGGTGACGTCGCCGACAGCATAGATCGAACTCGACATTGGTCCGCGAAAACACATCGACTTCGACCGCCCCCTTCGCATCGAGCGCGACGCCGGCCTTTTCGAGGCCGAGCCCATTCGTCTGCGGGTGGCGGCCAATGGCGATCATGATTTGATCGGCAACGAGCACATGATCATTGGCGAGGGTGACCGACAAGGTCTCGCCTCTCTTAGCTATAGAGACCGGCAATGTGCCACATTCGAACCTGACACCGGCCGCAGACAAGGCCTCGCGGAGATGCAGCCGTAGGTCTTCATCAAAACCGCGCAGAATGTTGCTGGCGCGCATTACGAGCGTCACTGCGCTGCCGAGGCGTGCGAACAGCGAAGCGAATTCGACCGCAATATAGCCGCCGCCGATGATGATCAGACGATCCGGGAATTTCGTAACATCGAAGACCTCGTTCGAAGTGATCGTATGTTCGAGGCCGGCGACGCCGGGCAGGCGCGACGGCTCTCCGCCCGTCGCAACCAAGACGACGCGCGCGCTGATCACTCGGCCATCACGGTGAAGCCTCACCCTGTGCGCATCTTCGATTTCCGCACGGCTCTCGATGATGGCAACCCCGGCTTTTTCGAGATTGGCGCGATAGACCCCCGACAAACGCGAAATCTCTTTTTCCTTTGCCGCGACGAGCGTTCCCCAATCGAAGGAGGTTTGCGGGACGCTCCAGCCGAACCCCGCCGCGTCCTCGAATTCGTCTTTGAAGCGGCTCGCATAGACCATCAGCTTTTTCGGCACGCAGCCGCGTATGACACAGGTCCCGCCGATCCGGAACTCTTCCGCGATCAGGACCTTGGCGCCGTGACCGGCAGCCATCCGCGCAGCGCGAACGCCACCGGAACCCGCTCCGATGACGAAGAGATCGACGTCGAATTCGGCCATGCTCGCCTCTCGCCCCCTTGACCTGAATTTATCGGCGCTGCAAAGCCAATGCCGATCGGACGAGATGCCTCACATCTCGTGGCCCTTCTTCTTCATTTCTTCACGCACACGCGTGACTAGGTCTTGTGCCAGTGTCTGCTGCCAGTCCTGCATCGCGTTCACGACTTCATTGAAAATGGCCGGCTGGCTGTCGACATATTTCTTGCCGGCCGCGCTCTCGAAAAAAACGTCGGCCGCCTCGATGTCCGCTTCGCTCATGAGTTTCGTGAAGATATGCGCGGCCGTATCGATCATCTGATCGGCTCGCGTGTCGAATTCGGGCCTGAGTTCGGCGAGCACGGAATCGAGGTCTTGGGCGAGTTCTGGACGTGTCTGGGTGAACGTGGTGGCGAGGCGCTCCATGGTCTGCGGAACCAGGACCGTAAAAGAGCGCGCCATGCCGCTCGCGACGACGAGTTCGCGTGCCGCAGTCAAGTGGGAGGCCGTCGGCTCAGCCGCGCTTGGCGCCGCGACGGGCTCGGCAAAACAAGGATCGCTCGCACTACCTGCCGAAAGGACGGCACAGGCCGCGATGGCGAAGCCCATGATCAAGCGGAACACGAGCTGCAAAGCGTCGCTCCCTGGTAAGAGACAGGAGGGGAAGGATGAGCACGCAACCGTCACACTCTTTCTTGCGCGGCGCCTTTGCTCACTCGAGCACCCCGAAGATCTCCACGCCCCCTGCGCCGGCGCAGATGACGCCGCTCGCAATGCCGATGAAGAGCCCGTGTTCGACGACGCCGGGCACTTCCCAAAGCCGCATGGAGAGCGCTTCGGGGTGCACAATGGCGCCGAACAGACAATCGACGATGTAATGTCCATTATCGGTCACGAAAGGCGAACCCGCTGGATTGGTTCGCAGGCGGATTTCGCCGGAGCAGCCGCAAAGCGCCGCTTGCCGTGCCATCATCCGGCGGGTTGATTCGAGGCCGAAAATATTCACTTCGACCGGCAAAGGAAATCTGCCGAGCACCGAGACCGCTTTCGACGCATCGGTGATGACGACCATGCGCTTCGAAGCCGTTGCGACGATCTTTTCGCGCAGATGGGCGCCGCCGCCACCTTTGACGAGCCGCAACTGCGGGTCGAATTCATCGGCGCCATCGACCGTCAGATCGAGTTCCGGAACTTGCGCGATCGTCGCCAGCGGAATGGCGAGCGCCTCGGCTTGAAATCCTCGTGCGCTCGGAGGTCGGGACACAGATCACGTCGAGCCCCTTTGCCACGCGGGCGCCGAGCAAATCGACGAAATGGGCGGCCGTCGTGCCGGTCCCGAGGCCGAGCCGCATGCCTGGCCGCACCAATTCCAGAGCGCGAGCCGCGGCAAGACGTTTTGCTTCTTCGGGATTGAGGGCCATGATGTGAACTTTACCGAGTTTCACGCGCAGCGCAGCTTTGCCGGCTCGCAAGCGGTTAGGCCCTGGACAAATTCCCGTCAAGCCCGCCGCCGGAGCGTGACGAGCGCGTTTATTTTGCCGGCGGCGTGCACACGACCGCTTCATTGAGGACATAGCAGATCGACATCGTGCCGGAGCGCAAATCGACCCGGAATATGCCGCCCTCGCGCTCATGCCGCGAGGCGACGAGGGAATATTCGCTCGATCCCTGCGGGCCCGCGCCCTCGCCTGGCGGGTAACACAAAGTGACCCCGACCGCTCCTTCCTTCAAACCATATTGGCAGGCGCCGATCTCGCCCGTTGCACGGTCGAGCCGATAGACGCGGTTGAGATCGGTCTCCGGAGCGGCGAGGAATTCGTAGCTCGCCGCGGCCTGCGCCGCAACGCTTCCCGCCAGGGCGAGCGCCAGCCCCGAAAGCGCCGCAACGAGCCCGCCACGACGGCCAAGCTCGAGACCGAAGCCGGCCCGCGGCGAAGCGGCATAGGCCGGTGGCAAAAAACTCATGATCAAGCTCCTGAGCCTGTGATCCGGCGACGCCCGCCGCACCCTCCCGCGGCGGAACTCCGCCGATGCGCGCGGCGCGGCAAATCGGCCCATCGTTTATACGCGAGCACGGCTTTGAGCGCGATATGGCAAACCCGTCGGAAGGCGGCTTTCCCTTGCAAAGCGGCACGCTGCACTGCAAAACAGGCTGGCGTCGGCGAATGGCCGGCGCAGCGCACGGAAGAACGGTGCTGTCATTCCCACGCAGGCGGGCACGACTGTCCGGTTCGTTTTTTCTTGAAGAGCTGCACGGCATTGATTCTAATCGGTTCAGAGGGTTTCGCAACTCATCTGGACACGAAAAAGGAACAACACCGTGCGGCACAAAAATAGCGTCTTCCACGATCTTCTCAAACTCATTCCTTGGGCCGCCTTCGACCGGCTTGTGGACGCCCATGGGAGCGACGCGCTGGTGCGTAAATTGAAATCACGCGAACAGTTGATCGCCTTGCTTTATGGCCAGTTGGCGGGAGCCCATTCGTTGCGCGACATCATTGCCGGACTTTCGAGCCATCAGGCGCGGCTCTATCACGTCGGCGGCAAGGTTCCGGCTCGGTCGACCTTTTCGGATGCCAACCGCGACCGCAGCTACGAGGTGTTCTCCGGCCTGTTTGCACACATGCTCGGCATGGCGACGAAAGGCCTCCAACGCAAGATCGGCGATGCGGTGCGGCTTATCGACTCGACGAGCCTGCAGCTTGCCGGTGTCGGCACGGAATGGGCTCGTTTTTCGACCGATGTCTGCGGCGCCAAGGCGCATATCATCTATGATCCGGATCTCGGCCGCCCCGTCTACCATGCGGTGACGCCGGCCAATGTCAACGACATCACCGCTGCCAAGGACATGCCGATCGACAAGGATGCGACCTATGTCTTCGATCTCGGCTATTACGACTTCGCCTGGTGGGCGCGGCTCGATGCCGAAGGCTGCCGTATCGTGACCCGCTTCAAGGCGAATACGCCGCTTCACGACGCGCGCAACATGCCGCTTGAGCCTGGGTCAAGTGTGCTTTCCGATCGCATCGGCTTTTTGCCCGGCCGGCAAGCCAAGAGCCGCCGCAACCCGATGCAGACTGCGGTGCGCGAAATCGGCGTCGAGACCGAGACTGGCAAGCATTTGCGCATCCTCAGCAATGATCTCGATGCGCCGGCGCAGGAGATCGCCGATCTCTATAAAAGGCGTTGGCAGATCGAACTCTTCTTCCGCTTCGTGAAGCAGACCTTGAAAATCAGGCACTTCATCGGCCGCTCCGAAAATGCCGTGCGCATTCAGATCGCGGTTGCCTTGATCGCCTTTCTGCTGCTTCGCATGGGTCAAGAGATGAGCAAAGTAAAATACGGCGCGCTCGAGATGTTTCGAACTCATCCGCTGCAATCTGATGCACCGCAAGGACTTCACGCGGTTGAAACAGATCCAACGACCGCCGCCCCTCGACCAAAGACAACTTGCTCTCGATTTGGTGCTTACATGAACCGGACAGTCGTGCGCAGGCGGGCGGGAATGACAGCCACAGTTTGCTTTCGTCATCAACTACCCTGAAGCGAACCGCATGTCCCCATCTCGCCCCCTCCTCGTCTTCGATCTCGACGGGACGCTCGTCGAAACGGCCCCCGATCTGGTCGCCACGCTCAACACGATTCTCGCGCGCGCCGGCGTCCAGCCCATGCCTTATGAAAAGGCGCGAGGCCTCGTCGGCGCCGGGGCGAAGGCCATGATCGAACGTGGCCTCGCTTATTCCGGCGCGGAATTTCCGCCGGCTGAGATCGAGGAAATGTTCGACGCCTTTCTCGCGCATTACGAGGCCCATATCGCCGATGCCTCGGCGCTCTTTCCGGGCGTCACGGCCGCGCTCGACCGTTTCGAGGCGGAAGGTTGGCATTTCGCCGTCTGCACGAACAAGATCGAGCATGCTTCGATCCTTCTCCTGCAGACGCTCGGCGTTGCCCATCGCTTTCAGGCGATTTGCGGGAAAAACACATTTCCGGTCAGCAAGCCGGATGGCCGCGCCTTGCTCATGACGCTCGAGCGGGCGGGCGGCACGGCGCAGCGCACCATCATGGTCGGGGATTCCAAGACCGACATCGACACCGCACGAAATGCCGAGATCCCGGTCGTCGCCGTCGATTTCGGCTATACGGACCAACCGATCCGGATTTTTGCACCGGATCGGATCATTTCGCATTTCGACCAATTATGGGACGCTGTCGCGGCCCTGCGAGTGCCCGTGTGATGATAGGGGTCGGCAAAGCGTTGGGGCCTCCCCTGCCTCCGAACCGTGATCCAGGGCTGGCCATGTCGACCGCGACAAGCTGGCCGCAAACCGGCGCACTCAATGTTGCGTGTCGCCTCACAGCCCGCATAGTGAGACTTGGCGAGGAACAACACCATGGATTTCAAATGCGTCAGCCTGGACTTTGCCGGTATCGTGGCAACGGTCCGCCTCAACCAACCCGAGGTCTTGAACGCCCTTTCAGCCGAGATGATCGACGGGCTCAACGCGGCCTTGGACGCGATCGAAGCGGCGACCCCGGCCATTCGCTGCCTCGTCGTCACCGGTGCCGGGCGGAGCTTCTGCAGCGGCGCCAATCTGCAAAACGTCGGCAGCGGCGAACGAACCGCCGGCTCCCGCCTCGACGCGGGAAAAATGCTCGAGACGGCTTATCATCCGCTTCTGCGGCGCTTTCGGAACTTTTCCGCCCCCATCGTGACCGCCGTCAACGGGCCGGCGGCGGGAGCAGGCATGAGCCTCGCTCTCCTCGGCGATCTCGTCTTATGCGCGCGCTCCGCCTATTTCCTGCAGGCTTTCCGCCGCATCGGGCTCGTTCCCGATAGCGGCTCGACCTGGCTTTTGCCACGCCTCATCGGGCGCGCCCGGGCGCTCGAATTGTCGCTTCTCGGCGAAAAGCTGCAAGCGGAAACCGCCCTCGCCTGGGGCCTCGTCACCCGTGTCTATGACGACGAAGCCCTCGTGCCGGAAGCTTTGCGAATCGCGCAGGATCTCGCCGAAGGCCCCTCCGTCGCGCTCGGCCTCATTCGCCGGCTCTATTGGGAGAGCACGGAGAATTCTTTCGAGGAACAAATCGATCTCGAATGCCGGATGCAGCGCATCGCCGGTGCTTCGTCGGATTTCAAGGAAGGCGTGACGGCCTTTCTCGAAAAGCGCCCGACGAAGTTTCAAGGAAAGTGAAAGTCCCGCTGGGCGCGCCATTGCGTGGAGCAAAGCGAGCGCAATCAAGCTTGCGCAGATTGCGTAAACTTATCTGCGCAGCAATCCAGTCCCCTTCCTGCGCTTCTGGATTGCTTCCCGCGACCCATAGAGCAGGATGAGTTTCGATCAAGTCATTAGCCGTCATCGCGAGCGCGAGCTTGCGAAGCGGGAAGCAATCCAGAAGGATCAGAAAGACTGGATTGCTTCGCCTGCGGCTCGCAATGATGGCGCCCGCCATGCGTGGCCGCATTTGAATTCTTAGAACTGCTCAGCCAAGATCAGGCACTGACCATGCCGACGCGCCGCCTTGTTCTCGCCGGAAGCCTCGCCGCGGCTGTCACTTCGAAGCTTCAGGCCGCGACACCCGTCGTCGTCGGCTCTAAGCTCGATCTCGAAGGCGCGCTGTTGGGTGAGCTCATTCTCCTGGCTCTCAGCCGAGCCGGGATCGCAACCAAGAACCGCTTGCAACTGGGCCCTACGATGATCGTCCGCGGCGCCCTCCTGTCGGGCGCGATCGATCTCTATCCGGAATATACCGGCAATGCCGCCTTCTTCTTCAATCTGGACGGCGATCCAGTCTGGAAGGATGCGCAACAAGGCTATGCGAAGGCGGCGGAGCTCGACTATGCCCGCAACCGGCTCGTCTGGCTCGATCCGGCGCCCGCCGACAACAGCTGGGTCATCGCCGTCCAGAAATCCCTGGCGCAGCAGAATGGCTTGGCGAGCCTCGAAGATTTCGCCCGCTTTCTCCGCACCGGCGGGCGGATCAAACTCGCCGCCTCGGCCGAATTCGTCGAAAGCGACGCCGGGCTGCCCGCATACGAAGCCGCCTATGGTTTCAAGCTCGGCGCCGCCCAGCTCCTCGTCTTGTCGGGCGGCGCGACTGCGGCCACGATGAAGGCGGCCGCGGATGGAATTTCGGGCGTCAATGCCGCCATGGCCTATGCGACGGACGGAGGCCTCGCGGCTTTGGACCTCTTAGCACTGAGGGACACGCTGCATGCCGAACCCGTCTACGCCCCGACCCCTGTCGTGCGCGCCGCCGCGCTCGATACCTATCCGCAAATCCGAACCGTTTTGAAGCCGGTCTTTGCCGGCCTCGATCTTTCGACCTTGCGTCGGCTCAACGAGAGGATCGCCGTCGACGCGGAAGACCCCAAGGCGGTTGCGCGCGACTATTTCGAAAGGCAAGGTATCCTGAATTGATCTCCGGTGGCCTGCCCATGACTATCGAGCCTGGACGACCGCGCGATTTTCTTCAGTGCCTGCCGAAGGTGCAGGATCACGTGCTCTTCGTCCTCTGCGGCGGCGGATGGCTCGCTGTCTTGTTCGGCGGCTTCTTCAGCTCCGCCCCGAACCGGCTCGCAAAGGCCCAAGCGCTGTCCTTGTGGCAAGCGCCGCCGCTCGCCGCAGCCGCCGTGCTTGTTGCGCTCGCCGTTTTGACGGCCGCGATTTTTTTGAGCGAGAGCCGCGCTCGTTGCATCGTCACTTTGGCCGGCGCGGCGCTCTTGCTGCTGGCGAGCCTCTACGCGGCCGGCCGATTTGCGACTTTGCTGACCTTGCCCGATCGGCCGGCGGCGCGGCAATCCCTCGGTCTCACATTTTGGGCTCTCTTTGCCGTCGCCGTCTTCGCCGCGCTGAGTACCCTGCAACGCCCACGCATGGGTCTCGTCGGGCAGATTTCATACCCGATCCTTTTAAGTCTCGCCGTCCTGCTCATGGCTCTTTTCGGCCTCATCGACGACCTCTCGCTCGTGAAGGAATTCATCAGTCATCGCGCCGTGTTTGCCGATGAGCTCGTGCGCCACATCGTACTCGTCGCGACGGCGCTCTTGTTCGCTCTCCTCATCGGCGTCCCTCTGACATTGCTCGTGCTGCACCGCCCCGGCATCAAGACGATTGTTTTTTCGAGCCTCAATATACTGCAGACGATCCCCTCGATAGCTCTGTTCGGGCTCCTGATCGCGCCTTTGTCGGCGCTTGCGGAACGCCTCCCCGCTCTCGCCCGGCTCGGCATCGGCGGCACCGGGGCCGCACCTGCCGTCATTGCTCTGACGCTCTATGCGTTGTTGCCACTGGTGCGCAATTTTTCCACCGGACTTGCCGAAGTTGCGGCCGACGTGAAAGACGCGGCACGCGGTCTCGGCTTCAATGCGAGACGCATATTCCTCGACGTCGAATTGCCGCTCGCTCTGCCGGCTCTGGTCTCCGGCATGCGGATCGTCACGGTTCAGTCGATCGGCCTTGCCGCCGTCGCCGCCCTCATCGGGGCTGGCGGCCTGGGCACTTTCGTGTTCGAAGGCATTGGCCAATATGCCCTCGATCTGGTCCTCGTCGGCGCCTTTCCCATCATCCTCCTGGCGCTTATTGCGGATGGCGGCTTTCAGCTCTTGCAGCGTGCGGCGCGGAGGTGGGCATGATTGCTCTCCACGACGTCGCCAAACATTTCGCCGGCACGGAGGCCGTCAAGGATTTCTCTTTGCGTATCGACAAAGGCGAATTCTGCGTTCTCGTCGGCCCTTCCGGATGCGGCAAGTCGACCGCACTTCGGATGATCAGCGCGATGATCGTGCCGGATGCGGGATCAATCGAAGTTGCGGGCAAGGACATAAGCCGAGTGTCGCCGGTCGAACTGCGCCGCGGCATCGGCTACGTCATCCAATCGGTAGGGCTCTTTCCTCACTGGACGATTGCGGAAAACATTCTTGCCGTGCCGCGGCTTCTGAATTGGCCGAAGGCGAGGCTCAAAGCCCGCCTCGAGGAGATCGTCGCGCTCATCGGCATCGATACCCAACTGCTGGCCCGCTACCCGCGGCATTTGTCGGGCGGCCAGCAGCAGAGGATCGGCGTCGCGCGCGCGCTCGCCGCCGATCCGCCGATCATCTTGATGGACGAACCGTTTGCAGCGCTCGATCCGTTGAGCCGCGGTAATCTTCAAGACGAGATCCGCCGCATTCACGCCCAAAGCGGCAAGACCATCGTCTTCGTGACCCACGACATGGACGAAGCCTTGCGGCTCGCTACGATGATCGTCGTGATGCGGCAGGGCCGGATCATGCAAAAAGGCACGCCGGCCGAGGTCGTGCTCGCTCCGGCGCATCAATTCGTGCGCGATTTTCTCGGCGGGCCTGAATTCTCCGTCCAGGCTTTGGATGTCCTTTCGGTCGAAACACGTATGCGAAAGGGCGTCGAGGCCAAAGCCCCATCCATCGCGGCGACAGCAAGCCTCAGGCAAGCGCTCAATCTCATGCTGGCCAAGAAATGCAGCACTCTTCGAGTCGATGACGAGAGCGGCACCCCGATCGGCGCCGTCTTGATCGGCGATATCATCGAGCACGGCTGATGGTCACGCCAGATCCATTCGTGCGGAAGGCCGGCCTCTTGTTGCGCTCGCCGGGAGCGTGGATTGCTGGGGCCTTATTGGCGCTCTTGCTTTGGCTTCCGGCGAGCGGCGCTTTTTTTCACACCTTGTTTCCGAGCATTCCGCATCCCGTCTATGTGCGGGCGAGCTTTTTCGAGCTCGCTTTCGCGCATTGCATCCTGGTCGGCCTGTCGAGTGTCCTTGCCGCAATCGCTGGAATTGGAACCGCGATTTTTGTGACGCGCGCAAGCGGCCGTGAGTTTTTCAGCATTGCCAATGCGATCGCCGCGATCGGCCAAACCGTTCCGCCGGTTGCAGTTCTGGCTTTGAGTGTCCCGCTTCTCGGCTACGGGGCAGCGCCGACGCTTGTCGCCCTCGTCCTTTATGCGATATTGCCCATTCTCGAAAATACGATCACCGGGCTCGAAACGGTTCCCATCGCTGCACGCGATGCGGCGATCGGCATGGGATTTTCGCCCTGGCATATGCTGACGCGGATCGAATTGCCGCTGGCCTGGCCTTTCATCCTCGCCGGCTTGCGGACGAGCACGATCATCAATATCGGGACGGCGACGATCGGCTCGAGCATCGGCGCCCTGTCGCTGGGATCGCCGATCATCGAAGGGCTGGCGGCCAATAACCCGGCCTATGTCTTGCAAGGCGCTTTGGTCGTCGCAATCCTCGCGATGCTGGTCGATCATTCGTTCGAATCACTGGCAAGTCTCGGTCAACCGCCGCGAATACCGGAGTAATAGGAAAATCATGGTGCCGGATGCAGCCACAGAGGATCGTGCTTTGGCCGCTTTTCTCGGCTTTGCGATCGGCGATGCTTTGGGCGCGACGGTCGAATTCATGGCCAGGAGCGAGATCGCCGCCCAATTCGGCGAGCACAAGACAATGACCGGCGGCGGCTGGCTGAAATTGAAGGCGGGCCAAGTCACCGATGATACGGAAATGGCGCTGGCGCTCGGCCGTTCATTGATCCGCTGCGGCGCCTGCAATCCCCGCGACATTTGCGAAGAATTCGCAAATTGGCTTCGCTCGGGTCCGGTCGATATCGGCAATACCTGCCGGCGCGGGATAAGGCGCTACATTGCGCAAGGCACTTTACACGGGCCGCCATCGCAAGGGGATGGCGGCAATGGCGCGGCTATGCGCGTCGCGCCGATCGCATTGGCGACTTTGGGCCGCGACGAGGACGCCAGAGCCTGGACCATCGCCCAATGCCATATCACCCATCATCATCCTGAATCCGATGCGGCAGCGCTCGCCCTCGTCGACATGACGCGGGCCTTGCTGTCAGGCGCTGGGCAAAGCGGCGCGCGCGCCCATGCCGACCGTCTGCAGTCCGAGATGCCGATTTTCCACTTCGAACCCTACCGCGGCCGTTGCTCGGGCTATGTCGTCCACACTTTACAGACGGTCCTACATTATTATTTTGTCACGGATAGTTTTGCGGATTTTGTGATCCAGACCGTCAACCAAGGCGGCGATGCCGATACGACCGGCGCGCTCGCCGGCATGTTGGCCGGCGCGACTTATGGTTCGAAGGCCATTCCCGCCGAATGGCTCAACCGTCTCGATCGTAGCGTCGTCGCCGAGATCCACGCGCAAGTGCCGCAATTGCTCAGGCTTTCCGCACTATGATCCATGATCGGGAGATCGAAAGCGCGTGAGCCTCTTCTTCACCAGCGATACGCATTTCGGCGACGCGCGGCGCATCAGGATCGACAAGCGTCCTTTCAGCTCGATCGAAGACCATGATGCCGGTTTGATCGCACACTGGAACGAGACGGTCGGCCCCGACGACGAAGTCTGGCACCTCGGCGATGCCGCGCCGAAACATGACAGTGCCGCCGTCACCGACCTCCTCGCAGCGCTCAACGGCCGCAAGCATCTCATCATCGGCAATAATGATCCGCCGGCCACGATCGAATGCCGACTATGGGCCAGCACCCAGCACTATGCCGAACTCGAGATTGAGGGCCATCGCCTCGTCCTTTGCCATTATCCCTTTCGCAACTGGAACAAGATGGGCAAGGGCGCAATCGACCTGCACGGCCATTCGCACGGTAACCTCAAGGAATTGCCGCACCAATATGACGTCGGCGTCGATATTTTCGATTATCGGCCAGTGACGCTGGCCGAGATACTGGCGAGCAGAAGGCGGTGATTTTAGAAAGAGTCCGGCCGCTCGGCGAACTTCCAAAATGGGCGATCCGCCGCCAACAAACGCGACGTCCCTTATCAGTCCTTAATCAAGATCTGGCTCGCCGAAAAGCTCGAGACAAAGGGCTAATCGACCGATCACTGCAACCCAAGCCGCCTATTTCGTCGGCGGCGGCGGCCCCGCGGCCGCGGCCACCTCGGCGGCGAAATCGCTCACTTCCTTGTCGATGCCTTCGCCCAGCGCGAAGCGGACATAGGACTTGAGCGTAATCGGCGCACCGGCGGCCTTTTCCGCATCTTTCACGACTTGGCCGATCGTCTTGTTGGCGTGTTCGGCATGGATCGATGGCTGATCGACCAGGCAGACCTCTTTGTAATACGTCTTGAGCCCTGATTCGACGATCTTTTCCAAGACATGCGGCGGCTTGCCGGCATTCTTCTCGGCGAGAATGGCCTTTTCGCGCGCCACGACTTTGGCATCGAGGCAGGAGGAGTCGAGCGCCAACGGATTGGCGGCTGCAACATGCAGCGCGATCTGTTTTGCGAGCGGCGCCAAGACCAAAGTGTCGCCCGCCAATTCGAAGGCGACGAGAACGCCAATCTTGCCGAGCCCTTCGGCGATTGCATTATGGACGTAATGACCGATCACGCCTTGGCTGACGTGCACGGCGGCGGCGCGGCGCAAATTCATGTTTTCGCCGATCGTCGCAATCGCATCGGCGAGCGCGTCAGCGACTGTACCGCCACCGGGATAATGCGTGCCTTTCAAGGCTTCGACGTCGGTCAGGCCCTTTTCCAGCGCGACGCGGGCAATCCCTTGCACGAGCGCTTGGAATTCTTCGTTGCGAGCGACGAAATCGGTCTCCGAATTGACTTCGATGGCGACGCCGTCGCAGCCCGAGACGGCGACCGCGACCAGGCCTTCGGCAGCGACGCGGCCGGATTTCTTGGCGGCTTTGGAAAGGCCTTTCTTCCGCAACCAGTCAATCGCAGCTTCTATCTCGCCGTTGGATTCATTGAGAGCGGTTTTGCAATCCATCATACCGGCGCCGGTCTTCTCGCGAAGATCCTTCACCATGGCCGCTGTGACGTTCGCCATTGCGCTTTTCCTTTGCGTTGATGCGCGGGCAATATTTCCGCGAGAACGGATGCTTCACTTTTCGCGACGGGCGCCGAACTTGGCAATTGCGACGCCGATCCCGGCTGTAGCCGAATCGGCGCACCTGTTCGCATGCGCGAGCAACTTCGCTCAGGCGTCTTCGCTCAGGCGTCTTCGCCTGGCGTCAAGCCGCGCGCCGTCGCAACCCAATTGTCGCGCTGGATGCGACCGCCGAGCTTCAAATCATGGTCGATCTTGGCCGCATCTTCCGGCGTCATGGCGACGATCTGCCAATAGTGGAAGATTCCGGCATCATTGAGCTTTTTGACGATCTGCGGGCCGACGCCATGGAGCTTGGCGAGATCGTCCGGCGCACCGCGCGGCGCCGTGAGAAGCTCGAAACGCTCCGTCTGCGCCTCGCCTACTGGCGCCGGCTCCGGCGCCAGTTCTTCCGCGACCGGCCGCTCCAATTCACCGACATCGACACCGGCCGCGCCCTGGCTGCGTGAAATGCCGTCGATCGCCGCCCGCGCGATAAGATCGCAATAGAGGCTGATCGCGCGCCCGGCGTCGTCATTGCCGGGGATCGGATAGGTGATGCCGTCCGGATTACAATTCGTATCGAGCACGGCGGCGACGGGAATATGCAGCCGGGCGGCTTCCTTGATAGCCAATTGCTCTTTGTTGGTATCGATGACGAAGATCAGATCCGGCGTGCCGCCCATGTCCTTGATGCCGCCGAGCGCCTTTTCGAGTTTGTCGCGTTCGCGCGACAGCATCAGGCGCTCTTTCTTGGTTAGGCCGCTCGCGCCCGCATCGAGCTGTTCTTGCACTTTGCGCAGCCGCTGAATTGACGCGGAAATCGTCTTCCAATTCGTCAGCATGCCGCCGAGCCAGCGTGAATTGACGTAATATTGCGCCGACCGTCGGGCGGCGTCGGCAATGGAATCTTGCGCTTGGCGCTTGGTTCCGACGAAGAGCACGCGGCCGCCCCGCGCAACCGTGTCAGAGACGGCTTTGAGCGCCTGGTGCAGCAAAGGCACAGTCTGGGCGAGGTCGATGATATGGATATTGTTGCGCGTCCCAAAAATGAAGGGTGCCATTTTCGGGTTCCAGCGATGCGACTGGTGGCCGAAATGCGCCCCCAATTCGAGGAGGCCGCGCATCGAAAAGTCAGGCAGTGACATGGTTTACATTTCTCCGGTTGAAGCCGCCGCGGAACATCAGGCCCTTGGAAGAGGGCCACCGGGTGCGGACCTTGAGTCAGGACCGCGAAATCCGCGTGTGGGATGGAGGGGCTTATAGGGGGCGACAGGGTAGATTGCAAGGCGTTCAGGCCGATTCCGTGCCGCCGTAGGCCGGATGGTGGCGTCAGATCCCGGCCAGCCGAAGCGAGGTTTCTAAAGCGGCGCGTCAAGCTTGAAAACTCGCGCCGCATTCCCGGCTAGGAACAGGTCGTGCGTCTGCCCATCGAGACCCAAGTCGTCGAGACCCTCGAGCGCCTTTTTCGGCATGATCATCGGATAGTTGCTGCCAAACAGAACTTTGGTCCTGCCGTGACCGCGCAGATATTCGACGAGAGCGGCAGGATAGCGCTTCACCGAATAGGCCGATGTATCGATGAAGACATTGTCGTGCTTGGTTGCAACCGCAATCGCTTCGTCCGTCCAGGGATAACCGATGTGGCCTGCGACGATCATGAGCTCGGGGAAGTCGAGCGCGACGCGATCGAGATGGATCGGCCGGCCGGGCTCGGACGGCATGAGCGGACCCGTATGGCCGATTTGCGTGCAGAAAGGCACGTTCATTTCGCAACACGCGGCATAGACCGGATAAAAGAGCCGATCCGTCGGCGGCACTTGCCATAGCCACGGCAGCACGCGAATGGCCTTGAACCCGAGGGTCTCGACAGCCCGCCTGATCTCGCGAACAGCATTTGCAGGCCGCGCAATGTCGACGGAACCGACGCCGATGAGGCGATCAGGCGCTTCGGCGACGAAATCGGCCACTTCATCGTTGGAAATCATCACGTTTTGCGGCGCGACCCAGGCGCTGATCAGCATTTTGTCGACGCCGCCTGCGTCCAAAGCTTGCACCGTCGCCGAAACCGGCAGTTCCTTCGTCGGGACATCCGCCTTGGTCCAACGCCGCAAGGACGCGAACATCTCATCTTGGGCATGACGCAATGTCGGATGCTGGCCCCAGGCATCGATGATCATGTTTTTTTCTCCCATTTGTTGCTTTCGTCACGACGGCGGGGATCGCGCAGTCGATCAAGTCTCGCCGGTATTGCCGGGGGCCGTGCTGTCGCGACCGGAAAGCAAGAGTTGAACGCAAAACTTGGCAAACCGCCGAGGTTCGCCCAAAATGCCGTGGCGAACATGCTGGAGGTACGATGCCGGCCGAGCTCATCTTCCAAAATGTCTTGTATGCCGGCGGCGGCCGCGTTCGACGAGTCCGCCGCCTCGCAGGCGGACTCCGGCGCTCGGGCCTGCGCAAGGCCCATTGGCAGGCCGAGAACCGGCGCATTTGACACCTAATTCGAGAGGAAGAAATCATGCGATCCTATGCCGTCGTCAGGAGTTGCGAACCCGTCAGCCCGATCGAAAGCGGCGATCTTCAGCCGAGCGGCACCGAAGTCGTGATCGCCGTCACGCGCTGCGGCGTCTGCCACAGCGATCTGCATCTTCAAGACGGCTATTACAACCTTGGCGGCGGCAAAAAGCTCATGCTTGCCGAACGCGGCGTCACGCCACCGTTCGTCATGGGCCATGAAGTGCTCGGCCGGCTTGTCGCAAAAGGGCCGGATGCGCCGATCGGCGACGACCAGATCGGCAAAGTCTTTCTCGTCTATCCCTGGCTCGGCTGCGGCAAATGTGAGACCTGCCTGCGTGGTGACGAGAATCTTTGCTCGACCCCCTGCGCCATCGGCGTCCACCGTCCGGGTGGCTATGCCGAGCAATGCTTGGTGCCGCACCCACGCTATCTCATCGACGTCGGCGGTCTCGATCCGACATTGGCCGCGACTTACGCCTGTTCGGGCCTCACGGCCTATTCGGCGATCAAGAAAGTCGACCTCGACAAGGAGAAGGAATTCCTACTCGTGATCGGCGCCGGCGGCGTCGGGTTGAGCGCGATCCATATTGCCCAGGCCTTGGGCTACAAAAATATTGCCGTCGCCGATATAGATGCCGGCAAGAGGGCGGCTGCCGAACAGGCCGGCGCCAAGATCAGCGTCAATTCCAGCGTGCCCGACGCCGTGAAAAGTTTGCGTCACTTGCCGGGGCCGATTGGCGGCGTCGTCGATTTCGTCGGCGCGCCCTCGACCGCAAATTTCGGTATCGCTGCTGTGCGCAAGGCCGGCACTTACGTCGCCGTCGGCCTTTTCGGCGGCGAGCTCACGATTGCCCTGCCCGCGCTCATCATACGTGCGCTTGATCTGCGCGGCTCTTATGTCGGCAGCTTGAACGAGTTGAAGGAATTGATCGCGCTCGCCAAGGCCGGCCGGATCAAACCTTTGCCGGTCGAAAAGATCCCGATGGACGACGTCAATCTCGCTTTGGACCGATTGCGCGCAGGCAAGGTGAATGGGCGCTTGGTGCTGGCAAGGACGTGAAACGAAGATGGTCTGGCCAGGTTTGAGTCCTGATGCGACCCAGCGGATGATGAGGGCAAAGCGTGTGGGCGGCGTTTCAAGTTGTTTTGAAACGCCGCTCCGCTGAGCTCAGGCAAGATCGAAGCGATCAAGATTCATCACCTTGGTCCACGCCGCCACGAAGTCACGCACGAACTTCTGCTGCGCGTCGTCGGAGCCATAGACTTCCGCGAGGGCGCGCAGCTGGGAGTTCGAACCGAAAATGAGGTCGACGCGGGTGCCGGTCCACTTCGGTTTGCCGCTCGCGCGATCCCGTCCCTCGAACACCTCTTCGTCTCCCGAGGTCGCCTTCCACGCGGTGCTCATGTCGAGCAGGTTCGCGAAGAAGTCGTTAGTGAGCGTCTCTGGCCGCTTCGTGAAGACGCCATGTTGGGACTGCCCGAAGTTCGCACCCAAGGCGCGCAGGCCGCCGACGAGAACCGTCATCTCAGGCGCGGTCAGCGTCAGCAATTGCGCCTTGTCGATCAGAAGCTCCTCTGCCGATACGGCGTATTTGGTCTTGAGGTAGTTGCGGAACCCGTCTGCAGCCGGTTCGAGCACGGCGAAGGAGTGCACATCGGTCTGCTCCTGCGACGCGTCCGTGCGCCCCGGCGTGAAGGGAACCTGCACGTCGTGCCCGGCCTTCTTCGCCGCTTGCTCGACTGCTGCACAACCGCCGAGGACGATCAGGTCGGCAAGCGAAACCTTCTTCCCGCCGGACTGCGCGACGTTGAACTCCTTCTGGATGCCCTGGAGGGTTTCGAGCACCTTCGCCAGTTGGGCAGGCTGGTTGACCTGCCAGTCTTTCTGGGGGCTGAGGCGGATTCGCGCCCCGTTCGCCCCACCGCGCTTGTCGGAGCCGCGGAAGCTTGCCGCCGACGCCCAAGCGGTCGAGACCAGTTGGGAGATGGAAAGGCCCGATGCGAGGATCTTTCCCTTCAGTGCAGCGATGTCCTTCACGTCGATCAGCGCGTGATCGACTGCGGGGACGGGATCCTGCCAGAGCAGCACCTCCGCGGGAACCTCCGGGCCGAGATAGCGCGGGCGCGGGCCCATGTCGCGGTGCGTCAGCTTGTACCACGCCCGGGCGAAGGCATCCGCGAACTCATCCGGATTCTCGTAGAAGCGCCTCGAAATCTTTTCGTAAACAGGGTCGAACCGCAAGGAGAGGTCAGTTGTCAGCATGGCTGGCGCGCGACGCTTCGACTTGTCATGCGCATACGGCACCGTATTGGCGCCTGCGCCACCCTTCGGTGTCCACTGCTGCGCACCGGCCGGGCTCTTGGTCAGTTCCCATTCGTAGCCGAACAGGTTCCAGAAGAAGTTGCTGCTCCACTTCGTCGGCGTCGTGGTCCAGGTGACTTCCGGGCCGCCGCCGATCGTGTCATCGCCCTTGCCGCTGCCAAAGCTACTCTTCCAGCCGAGGCCTTGCTCTTCGATGCTGGCGGCTTCCGGAGCTGGCCCCACCAGTGACGCATCGCCAGCGCCGTGGGTTTTGCCGAAGGTGTGTCCGCCGGCAATGAGCGCGACTGTCTCCTCGTCGTTCATGGCCATGCGGGCGAACGTCTCGCGGATGTCCTTGGCCGCAGCGAGCGGGTCCGGGTTGCCGTTCGGCCCTTCCGGATTCACGTAGATCAGACCCATCTGCACGGCGGCGAGAGGATTCTCGAGTTCCCGGTCACCGCTGTAACGCTTGTCGCCAAGCCAGGTGTCCTCGGGGCCCCAGTAGGTGCCTTCATCAGGCTCCCAGACATCAGCGCGCCCGCCGCCGAAGCCGAAGGTCTTGAAGCCCATCGACTCGAGCGCGCAGTTGCCGGCCAGGATCATCAGGTCGGCCCAGGAGATCTTGTCGCCGTATTTCCGCTTGATCGGCCAGAGCAACCGGCGCGCCTTGTCGAGATTCACGTTGTCCGGCCAACTGTTGAGGGGCGCGAAGCGCTGCTGGCCGGCTCCGGCACCGCCGCGACCGTCGCCGATGCGGTACGTGCCGGCGCTGTGCCATGCCATCCGGATGAACAGCGGCCCGTAGTGGCCGAAATCCGCAGGCCACCAGTCCTGCGAGTTCGTCATCAGCGCGTAGAGGTCCTTCTTCAGGGCCTTGAGGTCGAGCTTCTTGAACTCCTCCGCATAATTGAACGTCTCGCCCATGGGATTGGACAGGGGAGAGTTCTGGTGGAGCATTTTGAGGTTCAACTCGTTCGGCCACCAGTCCCGGTTGGACCTGACTTCAACACTCGTGTGCATGACCGGGCACTTGCCCGCGCTCTTGTCTGACTTTGCGTCCATGTCTGTCTCCGATCGTGTCTGTAATTTTCTTCGAGTTGTTCCGTATGAAACAATTATGACTTCTGGGAGTTGTTGCCGACGAGATCCCAGTTGCCTTCCTCGCTGTAGAACTAGAGAGTGAAGCCGCGCATATCGCGCTCGGCGTCGGCGACGCCGAGTTCGCCGGCGACGGTGGAGAAGCGCGCCAGCATCGGCGTCTTGGCGCCTTTCTGCGGTGCCTTCGCCTTGGTGTATTTGGAAATGTCGGCGGTGATGACCAGCTCGCCATGGGCGCCCCAGCCCTTGGCGTGCACGGTGCGCTCGGGAATGCGCTCGCGGTTCTGGTGAGCGAGCTTTTCGAGGAGCTGATAATCCTGCAGCTGCACAGGGCCGCGTGGCCCTGTGGTGAGCGCATTCTGATTGTCCGCAACCGGCGCTCCCGCGGTCGTCGTCAATTCCCCTGAAGACACGGTTTTCTCCTCTTTAGGGCCTGTCTCGGAAGAGTTGGTTCACTTTTCCGAAAAGGTCATGCTCCAACCAATTGACTCGGCGCGTAGTCCGCTCGATCGGATTACGCGCTGGTGTTCGTCACCGGCATTTGAATCCGATTGTCCGTGGCGCATGCCGCGCTACAGCGCAACAAGACGCCAAAACGGCAAGCGCACACTGACAAGAATTAATCCGTGACTTCTTTCTTCGAGGTCGCCAGACACGCATTGCCGAATACCGCCGAATTCCACAAACACCGCGGCAGGCGGGATGCACTTGATTGAGTTGGAACTCTAGCTTTCCGATTTGGATGGGAGTTTGCGGTTCCCCTAGCAAAGGGCGGGCGCGATCTGCCGCGCCAAGGCAAACTAGGAGGCGGAAGACGATTGACCAAATCGATTGTTACGATTATTTAGATTGGCAGAGCCTATCAAATGAACCTGCGTGATCTTCGCTATATTGTCGCGTTGGCCGATTTCGGCCATTTCGGCCGGGCTGCCGAGGCCTGCCATGTCAGCCAGCCGACGCTCAGCGGACAGATCCTTAAACTCGAGGACGAGCTCGGACTGACGATTTTCGAGCGACACGGCCGTTCGGTGCATCAAACCGCTGAGGGGGCGGAGATCTTGGTCCGGGCGCGGCAAGCCCTTGCTGCGGCCAATGAGATTTTCGCGATCGCCAAAGCAGGCCGCGACCCTCTCGCGGGGCCGTTGCACTTGGGCGTCATTCCGACGCTGTGCCCCTATCTGATGCCTTTCGTGTTTCCCCGCCTGGCACGCGATCTCCCGTCGATGCCGTTGATCCTGCACGAAGACCTGACGGACCAGCTGATTGAAGGGGTCAGCGCAGGCAAGCTCGATGCGGCAATCACTGCTTCCGATCCGCAAGCTCAGACCTTGCTGAGCACCCCCTTGTTCGACGAGGCCTTCTGGCTTGCGCTGCCGGCCGGCCATCCGCTTTGCAAAAAGCAAATGATCGACACCGGCGACATAGATCGGCAATCGCTCTTGCTCCTCACCGATGGCCATTGCCTGCGCGATCAGGCCATCGACCTCTGCGGTGCCCCCGATCTCGCCGGCAATGTCCTCGCGGGCAATGTCTCGGCCGATATGCGGGCCACGAGCCTCGAGACGCTCTTGCAGATGACGGCGGCCGGCTATGGAGTGACTTTGATTCCCGCCCTGGCGCGGCAGCAGCACAGATCGCTCCCGGAAAGTCTGGTCATGCGCAGGCTGAGCGACCTGCACATGCGTCGGCAGGTGTGTTTGATCTCGCGGGCCAAATATCCGCGCCGCGCCGCGCTCGAGGCGCTGGGAAGGCTGGTGAAGGAAAGCGTGGCGGAGGTGCTGGTGGATGAAGCATAGCATCTGCAAAGCGCTACTGCCTTGGGAAGACGCAACCAAAGAATCCCCCTTTTGGATGGGAAGAGTTTCTCCAAGCAATTTGATTGTGACATCAAAATCGTAAATGGCAGATGGCTGCGGCCAGGTTAGCGACCGGAGTATGAAAGATCATTATTACTGTTTGCGACCTTTTCGATTTGGAGAGGCGTTTAGTTTTGGAGTTTCTTCTCGATCGGCACGCATCCGAGACAGTTCGGCCGCGAGGAGAGGCTCGGCACTTAGCTGCCTGTATCGTTCACTTCGCCAGACATCATTGTCTGAACCGTAGTAACCGCGGATGGAGCTGATCATGTCATGCAGCCATTCAAGTTTGGACGCGACGGTTTCCAGATCTTCTGGTTCGTATATGAATGTTTTGCTCATAAGGGCTTCACTGCTCATATTTTGATAGTTTGATGCCCATACAGTTACCGTATGTCCGACGTAGTCTTTTTGTGATGCCCAAGCGATCCCGCGCTCAATGAGCATTGAGCCAGCGTACACGCCATGAACCAAATCATTGCGTTCTTTTTCTACGCTCGCCACCGTG
Source organism: uncultured Alphaproteobacteria bacterium (assembly GCA_963809985.1). Lineage (GTDB taxonomy): Bacteria > Pseudomonadota > Alphaproteobacteria > Rhizobiales > Beijerinckiaceae > Methylovirgula. The sequence continues at coordinate 122,433 of CAWELW010000001.1, forward strand.
TTCATCAGTGCTTCTAGAAGCTCAAAGTCCTGCTCATTCAAGACCACCTCGGCCGCGGCGCGGAGGACTTGTTGCTGAGTTCGACTGTTCTGAATTGCTAGGAAAATAGCCGCCGCGGGCTTAAAATCAATGTGAAGAAGCGACGCCAACAAGACCGCCAACTGTGTCTCGATGTAGCTCCATGTGGCAACGCAGCGCGCGACGATAAGTGCACACTCTGGTCGATCTTCGAGAAAGCGTATTCCAAAGGTGACGTTTGCTTTCGAGTACCGTCCTTTTACGATCGGTTGGCGCGGCCGATTGGATGGCTTAAGGCGTTTTAGCTTCGCTGGCAGCGCACCATCCTCATCCGCTCGTAGCGAAATGAGGTCACTCGTATTGAATATAAGTGTGTCTGCCTTGCACTTCGCGCAGGCGATGCTGAACTTCCCTGCGCCAATAACTTTAGCGGGGTCCTTACCATTTGTATTATCTTCAAGGGCAATGATCTTTGCTTCGCAATCTGGGCATATGAACCCAAGGTACCATTTGCCCTTCTCGATTTTTAAGTTCGGAACTATACGTGAAATGCCCTTATCGTGAACGACGGTCCCCATTGGATACCTCATCGTGAGCGACAACGACGCGAAGAACACGCCACTTGAGCAAACAAAAGAAGGATCGGAGGAACGCGATTTGATGATGGAGCTGAAACTTCTCGAGTCCTTTCATCAAGCCATCGCGTCCCCAGAATCGATCTTAATCTCGACGTTGGGTTGTTGCTTAACGAATTCCCCCTCACACATGCTCGACCGCAACGATGCCGGGGATCGCTTTCAACGCCGCGGCGATCTGCGGACTCACCTGAAACTTGCCCGGCAACCGCACTTCGACTTCGCCGGCACCGGTCAAAAGGACAAGCGAGATTTCACCGTCGCCTTTTGCCGTGAGACGCCTGGAAATCGACTCCAAAGGCTCGTCATTGCGCAGAAAGACCCGCAGGCCTTTCTGGACTCTGCTCGCTGCCACGTCCAAAGGCTCGACCGAGATGATCCTTGCCCGCACGTCTTCGCCATCGACGTTGGCCTGCAGCGACAAGAGAACGGCGGCGCCTTTTTCGAGAAGGTCGCGATATTGGTTGAGCCCTTCCTGAAACAGGATCGCTTCATATTGGCCCGACTGATCGGATAATTGCACGATCCCCATTTTGGTGCCGGACTTGGTCCGCCGCTCTTGACGATCGAGTACGGTCGCGGCAAGCCGTCCGGCGGAAGCGCCTTGCTTGACGCTGCGCGTGAACTCGGCCCATTTTTCCACCTTGAGCCGGGAAAGGACGGCGGAATAAGCGTCGAGCGGGTGGCCGGACAGAAAAAAGCCCACGGCGTCGAATTCGCGCCGCAACCGTTCGGCGAGCGGCCAGGGCTGCATCTTGACGCTCGCCAAGGGATCGATCCTGTCGACATTGAACAAGGCCGCCTGCCCGGCCTGGCGCTCGTCGTCGCGGTGGTGCGCCAGCTCGAGCACGGATTCGATCGCCGCGAAGACCCGCGCCCGCTCGGGTTCGAACATGTCGAAAGCGCCCGCTGCCACCAGGCTCTCCAACATGCGCTTGTTGACGTCGCGCGGATTGATCCTTCCTGCGAGATCGCCGAGATCGCGAAACGGCCGATTCTCACGCGCCGCCACGATCGCCTCTGCTTGGCCGTCGCCGACGCCCTTCACGGCGGACAGCGCATAGATGATCGATAACGCCCCGCCGGCATCCTCCGCTACTTCGAAATCCACATGAGAGCGGTTGATCGACGGCGCTTCGACATTGATCCCGAGCCGGCGCGCCTCGTTGCAGAATTCCGCCAGCTTATCGGTGCTCGATTTGTCGAGCGTCATAGAGGCGGCGAGGAATTCGACCGGAAAATTGGCTTTGAACCAGGCCGTCTGATAGGCGATCAATGCATAGGCCGCGGCGTGGCTCTTGTTGAAACCGTAATCGGCGAATTTGGCGAGCAGGTCGAAAATCTCGTCGGCCCGCGATTTCGTCAACCCGCTTTCCATTGCGCCCGCGACGAAGCGATCGCGCTGCGCATCCATCTCCGCCTTGATCTTCTTGCCCATGGCACGGCGCAGAAGATCCGCTTCGCCGAGCGAATAGCCGGAAAGGATCTGCGCGATCTGCATGACCTGTTCTTGATAGATGATGACGCCGAACGTCTCTTTCAGCACGCTTTCGATCTTCGGATGGATATAATCGGGCTGCTGCTCGCCAGTCTTCACGGCGCAATAGGTCGGGATATTGGCCATGGGTCCGGGCCGATAAAGCGCGACGAGGGCGATGATGTCTTCGAAACGATCCGCCCGCATTTCGACGAGCGCCTTGCGCATGCCCGCACTTTCCAGCTGGAACACGCCGACCGTCTCGCCGCGTCCCAGCATTTCATAAGTCTTCTTGTCGCCGAGCGGGATCGTCACGAGATCGACCCGAATGCCGCGCCGGGCGAGAAGCTTGACGCAAGTGGCGAGCGTCGTGAGCGTCTTGAGACCGAGGAAATCAAATTTGACGAGACCCGCGGGTTCGACCCATTTCATGTTGAATTGCGTCGCCGCCATGTCGGATTTCGGATCGCGGTAGAGCGGCACCAGCTCTTCGAGCGGCCGGTCGCCAATCACGATCCCGGCGGCATGGGTCGAAGCATTGGAATAAAGCCCCTCCAATGTCTCTGCGATCTTCAGCATTTGTGCGACGCGCGGCTCGGCCGCGGCGGCTTCCTTCAGACGCGGCTCGGTTTCGATCGCCTGTTTCAACGAAACGGGAGCGGCCGGGTTTTGCGGCACGAGCTTGGCGAGCTTGTCGACCTGCCCGAGCGGCATTTCGAGCACGCGTCCGACATTGCGCACGACGCCACGCGCCAGAAAGGATCCGAACGTGATGATCTGAGCGACCCGGTCCTCGCCATAGCGCCGGCGCACATAGCGGATCACGTCGTCGCGCCGATCCTGACAAAAATCTATGTCGAAGTCCGGCATCGAGACGCGTTCCGGATTGAGAAAGCGCTCGAAGAGAAGACCGAAACGCAAAGGGTCGAGATCGGTGATCGTCAAGGCATAGGCGACCAGCGAACCGGCTCCCGATCCGCGCCCCGGACCGACCGGGATATCCTCCGATTTGGCATATTTGATGAAGTCCGCGACGATCAGGAAATAGCCCGGGAACATCATCTTTACGATGACGTCGAGTTCGAAGGCGAGCCTTTCGCGATAGGTTTGCGCATCTATGCCTGCGGCCGTCCCATGCGCCGCGAGGCGCGCTGCAAGGCCGGCTTCCGCCTGGCGGCGCAATTCAGCGGCTTCATCTTCGGCACTTCCCGCGCTCACGAAACGCGGCAAAATGGGTTTGCGCGTCAGCGGCCGATAAGCGCAGCGCAGTGCGATCTCGACCGAATTGCGCGTCGCTTCCGGCAAATCGGCAAAGACGTCGCGCATTTCGGCACGGCTCTTGAAACGATGTTCGGGCGAGAGCTGGCGGCGCGCCGGATCGCCAATCACCGTGCCCTCGGCGATACAGAGCAGGGCGTCATGCGCACCATAGTCGCCGGCGCTGGCGAAATAGGCCTCGTTCGTCGCAACGAGCGGCAGCCCGTGCCGGAAGGCGAGATCCTGCAATTGCGGTTCGATCTCCTGCTCGGCGGGAAGGCCGTGGCGCTGCAGCTCAACATAGAGCCGATCGGCAAACAGGCTTTCGAGAAAACTGAGACGCGCTTCGGCAAGATCGGGCCGCCCCGCGGCGAGCCGCCGGTCGAGTGCGCCGGCTGGCCCGCCCGACAAGATGATCAATCCGTCGCTGCGGCCCGCGAGTTTCGCCTTGCCTACATGCGGCAGGTCGCCAGGCTCCGGATCGAGCCAGGCGCGCGAGGCAAGATGCATCAGATTGCGGTAGCCTTGCTCGTCCTTGGCCAGCAAGACTACGCCGCCTCTCCCGGCACCGTTTTCCACTCCGCGCTGGCCTATTTGCGCACCATCCTGAAAATCAACAACGAGATGAGCGCCGACGATCGGCTGAATGCCCTCTTTGGCGAGTTTCTCGGAAAATTCGAGGGCGCCGAAGAGATTATTCGTGTCGGTGATCGCCAGTGCCGGCATTTGATCGGCGCTGGCGAGCTTCGCCAGCTTGCCGATCGACAAGGCCCCTTCGCGCAACGAATAGGACGAATGAACGTGCAAATGCACGAAACCGACGGCGTCGAGAACCTCGCGACGCGCGGCAGGACCGGGAGCATCGCCATCGCCCGCTCCCCAATCCGCCGAATTCTCCGCAACACCGATGGGCACGGATGCCGATTCACTCGCCTCGTGCGGGCGCCTCGGTGATTCGGCAAACATCTTTTCCACGGCTTTCTCTTTCGGCGATGTGTGCTCGGACAGGTCGGGCGCCTGATTTCCGCCGTCGTCGAATGCGATCTGACTTGTTGCCAAAGAGTGCTTTCGGGCGCCGATCCCGCATCCACTCTGCGCGAAAATGCCGCCCGCTTGAAGCCGTGAAACACGGCTCTCAACAGGCTTCGATCAAGCACTCCCAAGCGACCGCGCGACAAGCGCAATCAGCGTAACGAAAGCAGCGAGCGAGGCGAGTTCGGCAGCGTCCCGAATGAAACGCGACACGCGAGATCTCCGTTTTGGTCTGGCCCGCGGCTCAAGTTTCGCCCCTCTCCGAGATCAGCAACAAGCTCATGAACAAGCTCATGAACAAGCTCATGAACAAGCTCATGAACAAGCTCATGAACAAGCTCATGAACAAGCTCGTGAACAAGCTCGTGAACAAGCTGATGAACAAGCCCGCGAGCAAGGCCAGCATAGCCCCGATGCGACCGTCAGAAGACCGTATATGTTCTTATTAACTTCATGTTTTGTTCCTCATCAATTCGGAATTGAAAATCAAGTTTTCGGCACGTCTAAAAAAGACTGAAACATCATGACGTTAAATTACGTCGAAAGATGTTCATGCTATTCCCCTTTGTGAAAGATGGGGAAAGATATCCGGTTGTTAACAAAATTTCATCAAAATGGGGAACCTTTTTTCTCCCCTAGAGTTTTAACTGACCGGTCCTTCGATGACCACGCGCAGCCGCTAACCTTGGCCAACTCGCGCAATTGGCCCGAACGTCGAATGTCTGCCCGGCACCGATGCGGATTTCATCGCGCACAGCTCGCCTGAAACGGCCCCGACGCGCGGCACGCGCCGGGGCGCACATTTTTCAGTCCATCCGAGTGGGACATCCTCGGCAGGACGAAGTGTCATCGAGCAAACTTACGTGAAGCTGATGCATCGGTGCGAAGCACCGCCCGCGCGGTGCCTTCGCTGCGCAAGAAACCGAAAAAAGGAAAGCGGTCGAATGCACTGCGCTCGACCCCTCTCGGCAGAGGCTGGATGCCTTGCCTCTAGAGCGGGATGAGGAAAACCGGGAAGCGGTTTTCCGGCGCAATCAAGTTTACGCAGATTGCGTAAACTTATCTGCATATCCCGCTCCAACTTGTCGCAATCGATCACGTTCACGATTCTCTACTGACGCAATCCAAAATCATTGTGATCTGGCGCAGGATCTGACCCAGAAAGTTCGTGCGCTCATGCCCGGGGGGCGAGCCGATCCGGTCGCCGGCCCGCCGCCGGCGGCCGGCGCGTTCGGACGCGTGGCTCGAAGACGCCGAGCCGACTGCCCTTCCCAGGTCTGGCGCGCCGGGACGGCCGCGCTTATATTGGTCGAAGAACGGGCGAAAACCCAGGCGGCGAAAGAGCTCCTTCGGCGCTCGCCATCGTCACGAGGAAGTGATGACCGAACGTGGCGCAGCTTGTGAAATCGGCGACGAAGCGCAAATCGCGCGCCTCGGCGCCGCCGCACGGCCATTTACGCGCAGCGAGGCGGCCGCCTTCTTCGCCGGGCTGCGCGACGCCATTCGGCTCGAGGCGGAACTCCGGGACCGCCCGCACGCCGACGAAATCGAAACGAGCCGCGCGAGTTTCGAAAAATGGCGGTTGCTGCAACTCTGGACGCGCCATCACCTCTATCGCGATCGAACGCGCGCGAAGCGCTCCGATGTCTGGCGCGAGGCGCTGGCACGGTTTCGTCCATTACGAGATTGTGAATTGATCGACTGGCTCGTGCTGCAGATCGAAGTGGCCGCCAACATCGAGAACGGCGTGCAAGACATGCGCCCGCGCGATCCCGCCCCAACCTGGCTGGTGACGCTGGAATATGTCTCCAACCGCAAGCGCAAGGCACTCGCCGTACTGCACTGGGCGGAAGTCGCGCGAAAGGATGAGGGCTATATCGCCGTTTCCGCGCCGCGCCCCCGCGCCGCGTCCCTCGACGATGCCGACGCGACGCGCTTCGGCCGCGGCGCCGGCGGCCACGAGGGCGTGCCGTGGGCGCTCGACGATGATGGGTAGCGATCGGCGCGAAGCCCCGCGGGCTCAGGCGCCGGCACTCCCCGCGCGTGCGGTCGGCGAAGGCTCGCTCGCCGTCCACGCGCGGTGCCTTCGCTACACAAGAAACCGAAAAAAGGAAAGCGGTCGAATGCACTGCGCTCGACGCCTCTCGGCAGAGGCTGGATGCCTTGCCTCTAGAGCGGGATGAGGAAAACCGGGAAGCGGTTTTCCGGCGCAATCAAGTTTACGCAGATTGCGTAAACTTATCTGCGTATCCCGCTCTAACTTATCGCAGTCGATGACGTTCACGATTTTGGATTGATTCAATCCAAAATCATCGTGATCTGGAGGCGCGTTCTCACCAATGGCGATGCCAATGGCCACAGCCGCCACGCCAACCGCCGCCCCAGTATGGGCCACCCCAATAGGGGCCCGGGAACCAACGGCAACCCCATGGACGGCAAAACCAACGCACGTCTTCGACACCCTTCTGCACTTCCGCCGTTGTCGCGAGAGCCTTGCCGATACCGCTCATCGGCGCCGCCGAAGCGGAGCCCATGAGGAGGCCTGCGCTCGCGAGTGCGAGGCTGGCCGCGAAAGCCAGTTTCACTTTCGTGTTCATCCCTCTCTCCAATGCTGTGTGAGCTGCCCCCACGTCAACATCCGACAATTCGTCTGAAGCCTCTGTGAAGGGCACATTCATCTTAAGTTCACTGCGCCGGACCGGAGTGCGGCTGCGCACATCTGCCGGCATAAGATCTTAAAATGATTGTTAGAGCGCGATGAGGAAAACTCGGCCGTTGCGCGGCTTTTTCAGCGCGATCAAGCTTATTGGCATCGATCACGTTCATGATTCTGGATTGATGCAATCCAAAATCATCGTGATCTAGCGCAGGATCCGACCCAGAAAGATTTTTGTGCGCTCATGCCTGGGTGCGGAAAAGAACGCGTCGGGGCGCCCGATTTCGACGATTTCCCCGCCGTCCATGAAGATAATCCGGTCCGCAACTTGCCGCGCGAATCCCATTTCATGCGTCACGCAGAGCATCGTCATGCCGTCAGTCGCAAGTTGCAACATTGTATCGAGCACTTCCTTGACCATTTCCGGATCGAGCGCCGAAGTCGGCTCGTCGAAGAGCATGATTTTAGGGCTCATGCACAAGGCTCGCGCGATTGCGGCTCTCTGTTGCTGACCGCCCGACAATTGCCCGGGATATTTTTGCGCCTGATCCGTGATCCGCACCCGTTCGAGATAATATTTGGCAAGCTCTTCGGCAGTGGCTTTGGTCGTCTTGCGGACGTGGATGGGTGCCAGCATGCAATTTTCCAGAATGGTCAGATGCGGGAACAGGTGAAAATGCTGGAAGACCATGCCGACATCGCGGCGCACGGCGTCGATCGTCGCGGCGTCGCGCGACAATGCGATGCCCTCGACCCTTATGCGGCCTTTCTGGAAAGTTTCGAGCGCATTAATGCAGCGGATCAGGGTTGATTTGCCCGATCCGGACGGGCCGCAGATAACGATGCGCTCGCCGCGTCCGACGCTGAGGTCTATCCCGCGCAAGACATGGAAATGTCCGAACCACTTCTCCAGTCCAGCGATCTCTACGGCGATCGGCGCCGACGCGGGTTCAATTGGTTTTTCCTTGCTCATCGGCCTCCGGCTCTTTCCGCTCGATCGCCTCGGGCAGCAAGCCTGCGCTCGACAAAGAGCGAATAGCGCGACATGCCGAAGCAGAACACGAAATAGAAAACCGCAGCGAATATATAGCCTGTCGGCGTGATCGTCGGGCCGGCCCAATCGGGATCGAGCCTAGCCGAATCGACGGTCCGAAGAAAATCGAAAATGCCGACCGTCGCCACCAGCGTCGTGTCCTTGAAGAGTGCAATGAACGTGTTGACGATGCCGGGAATTACGAGACGCAATGCCTGCGGCAGGATGACGAGGCGCTGCATTTGCCAGAACCGTAATCCAAGCGCGCGCGAAGCCTCATATTGTCCTCTAGGAATGCCTTGCAGTCCGCCGCGAATCACTTCCGCCATATAGGCCGAAGCGAACAGAGCGACGCCGACGAGAGGTCGCAGCAACAGGTCCGGCGTCATGGATTCGGGCAGGAACAAAGGCAACATCCGGTTGGCCATGAACAGGACGGCAATAATCGGCACACCGCGCACGAATTCGATGACGCCGGTGCAGACGAGGCTCACCGCGGGCAGATCAGAGCGCCGTCCGAGCGCCAAGAGGACGCCCAGCGGTAGCGAAACGACGATGCCGACGCCGGCGACGAGCAGGCTAACGAAAATGCCTCCCCACAAATCCGTCGCGACGCGGATGAGACCAAGTTCCGGCAATCCGTAGAGCAACATGAAGCAAAGAAAGGGGTAGGCGACGAAGAAGAAGACTGCACCAAGCCGGCGCCGTGGCGCATCGAGCCACAAGAGCCAGAGGACGAGACCAAAGCCGAGCCCCATCGCAAGATCGACGCGCCAGCGCTGATCGAGCGGATAGGATCCATAGGTGAAATAAGGAAGCTTATGGAGGATATAGGCCCAGCAGGCGCCGGCGCCCGGCGCGCGGCAGAGCACGCCGTCGGGGGCATTCCAAACCGCATCGAGGACGAGAAAACGAAACAGACCGGGTGTGACCCAAAGGATGAGCGCGAGCCCGAACAGGCTCATCAGGATCGAAATCGGTGACGCAAAAAAAAGCCGCTTCACCCGCGCACTCACATCGGACTGCCTGTTTCGCAGAGAGCCCGCGCCGCCACCCGTTTCGGACTCCCGCGCCATCTCACCGCTCCACGAGCGCAACGCGGCGATTGTAGAGAGTCATCGCCGCCGAGGTCAGAAGTGAGATCGCGAGATAGACCGCCATCGTGAGGCCGATGATCTGAATCGCAGCACCGGTCTGATTGAGCACCGTGCCCATGAAGACCTGGACGAGATCGGGGTAGCCGATGAACACCGCCAAGGACGAATTCTTGAGGAGGTTCATATATTGGCTCGTCAAGGGCGGCACGATGAGCCGCATCGCCTGCGGAACGATCACATATTTGCGCGTTTGCGCAGGCGAGAGTCCGAGCGCCGCGGCAGCTTCCGTCTGGCCCTTGGGCACGGCTTCTATGCCGGCCCGAACGATCTCGGCAATGAAGGCCGCGGTATAGAGGACGAGGCCGAGAACGAGCGCGACGAGTTCCGGCACGAGTTTCGCCCCGCCGACGAAATTGAACCCTTTCAGCTGCGGCACGGACACGGTTATCTCACTCGCAAAGAGGCGGTAAGCAATGAGCGGCGGCACGACAACAATCAAAGCCGCGACAACAGAGCCGAACGATGGCGGTCGGCCTATGCGCAGCCGCTGTCGATGCGCCCAAGCGCTATAGGCGAAGGCGGCGCCAAGCCCACCGAGAAAAGCCGCTGCAAACCATGCCCAGCCCGCTGAAAAAACCGGCGCCGGAACATAGAGGCCGCGGACGTTGAGATAGATCGCGCCTAAGAATGCCAGCGATTCTCTGGGCCCCGGCAAAGTGCTCAAAACGGCATTGTACCAGAACAGCAATTGCAGCAGCAGCGGCACGTTGCGGATCGCCTCGACGTAGATCGTCGCAAGGCGCGCCGCTACGGCATTTGCCGAGAGCCGAGCGACGCCGACGAGAAAGCCGAGAAAGCTCGCCAAGACGATGCCGATCGCCGCAACGACAAACGTGTTGAGAAGGCCGACGTAGAAAGCTCGGCCATAGGTCGAACTGGCGCTATAGGGGACGAGCGTCTGATTGATGTCGAAGCCCGACACTTGATCCAAAAACCGGTAGTCGGTGGGAATGCCATGCGCCCGCATATTGAGGAGCGCGTTGGCGAAGGCCGCATAGATGAGGATGCCGAGCGTCACCAGGAAAAGCGCTTGCAGGACCAGGCTGCGCATGCGCGTATCACGCCAAAATCTCACCCGAGGGCTCCCCGGAAACGGCCGCTCTTCGCAAGCAAGATCATTCTTATCAAGCAATATGAGTAATTCCCACTTAAGGGATAGGCTTCCATTCGCCGATTTGATGCACGCTCAGCGGATTGGTGGCGCATATTGAATGCCGCCCTTAGACCACAGCGCATTGAGGCCGCGTTTGATCTTCAGCTTAGAGCCCTCGCCGACGTTGCGATCGAAGACTTCGCCGTAATTGCCGACGAGCTTGATGATCCGATAGGCCCAGTCGCGCGTCAGCCCCAAGCCTTCGCCGAAATTTCCCTCAAGCCCGAGCAGACGCTTGATTTCCGGGTCTTCCGACCGTGCTTGCTCATCGACATTTCGCGACGTCACTCCCGCCTCTTCCGCATCGAGCATGGCGAAATTCACCCATTTCACCAAGTTGAACCATTGATCGTCGGCTTGCCGAACGGCGGGGCTGAAGGGTTCTTTCGAAATGATTTCGGGCAACACGACATGCGCATCGGGATCGCTGAGCTTGATGCGCTGGGCAAACAGGCCCGAGGCATCCGTCGTGTAGGCATCGCAGCGGCCCGAGTTCATAGGCCTTCAGGGCTTCGTCGGACGTCGCGAAATCCACCGGCTCGTATTTCATGTCGTGAGTGCGGAAGAAATCAGCGAGATTGAGCTCCGTCGTCGTGCCTTGCTGGACGCAAATCGATGCGCCTGATAATTCGAGGGCTGACGAGATGTTGAGCTTCTTATGCACCACGAAGCCCTGGCCGTCATAATAGGTGACGCCGGTGAAGAGCAGGCCCTGGCCGACTTCGCGCGAAAGAGTCCATGTCGTGTTGTGCGCCAGAACATCGATTTCGCCCGATTGCAGCGCGGCGAAACGGTCCTTGGCGGTGAGAACGATGAATTTCACCTTCGCCGGATCATTGAAGATCGCCGCCGCAATGGCGCGGCAGAAATCGACGTCGAGGCCAGTCCAGTTGCCTGTGTCATCGGGCAAGCCGAATCCCGCGAGACCCGGATTTGATCCGCATTGGAGATAGCCGCGATTCTTGACCTGGTCGAGCGTTCCTGCCCGGGCCGATGCCGCGCCGAGGCAAAGGACCGCAGCGGCGAGGAAAGCGCAGATTTTCGCCATAGAAACACTCCAGCCATGGCTGCACGGCATCGGCACCGCCAATGCGATCCAAGCCAGCGAACGCCGACGCCGCAGTGTTGCGATGCTGACGAATGGTTCCCATCCGCAAGCATCGCAACACAAACTTTTTGATCTGGTGGGCCGACTGATCCTTACGCTCGGGCACCAAGCATAACGGTCGGACCACCGCCACGAAGGATCCATTGTTCGGGCGTAGGAGCCCCTAGCATATATTCTCATCGATCCGTTGGACCCTCGATGAGACTATGCGCCAGAACCATAATCAGGAGCATGTCCACGACAAGACAGCAGAAAAGTGATTGCTTTTCCGGGACATCCCCGCGACGCGCAGTTCAATGGATCGGCCTGCCGACAGAAAAAAGTCGCTATATCAACAGGTTAAAACGCATTCTTTAGACAGATGGGAAGCTCCGCATGCGAGACATGCTCCAGCCCGGACCATCGCGGCTATTTCGTGTCGAGGTCAAGCTCTATGTAACAACCGGCAGGCGGGCTTGAATTTGTGGCAAAGACTTGACGCGAGCCGATGCGGCCAGCAATTTGCGCCGCAGCATGGGCCGCAACCGGCAAATTGAGCCGGATCCGCGCTGCAGTGCCGTCGACGCGGCGCGGCCATCATCGGGACGCACACCGCCATTCCGATGGAATAGGCAATGCTGCTCCAGCAAATCGCCTTCGCGCCCGCGATGTGCTGGAAAGGAACCCTGAAATCCTTTGGATTCGGGGTATAGGGAGTGCGCGAAGTCGGGACGGGGTTATGACGAAGACGACGCCGGAATCGCGCAAGAATCTCAAGAGCCGAACCAAGCTCGTGCATGCCGGCCGACAACCCTTCGCCCATTACGGCTTCGTCAATACGCCTATATATCGCGGCTCGACTGTGCTTTTCCCCACCTTCGAGGATCTTTCCGCGCGAAATGCCCCCTACGTCTACGGCACACACGCAACGCCGACGACGGAAGCGCTCGAAAGCGCCTGGACCGAAATTTGCGGCGCGGCCGGAACCGTGCTCGCTCCCTCCGGCCTCGCGGCGATTTCGCTCGCACTGTTCGCAGCGGTGAAAGCCGGCGATCACATCCTGGTCACCGATTCCGTCTATCGCCCGACTCGCAACCTCTGCAACGGCCTGCTCACGCGCATGGGAGTCGAGACGACCTATTACGATCCGTGGATCGGCGCCGCCATCGAAAACCTGGTACGGCCGAACACGAGCGTCATCTTTCTCGAATCGCCCGGCTCGCAAAGTTTCGAAATTCAGGATGTTCCGGCGATTGTCGCGGTCGCCGAGGCCAAAGGTCTCTGCACCATTCTCGACAATACGTGGGCGACGCCGCTTTTTTTTTCGCCCCACGCGCATGGCATAGACATGGCCGTGGAGGCGGGCACCAAATATCTCTCCGGCCATTCGGATCTCCTCCTCGGCCTCGTCTCCGCCAAAAATACCCGCTGGCTCAAGGCCTTGCAGGCGACTTACGATGCTTTGGCCATGTGCCCGGGACCGGACGATGTTTTTTTGGCGCTGCGCGGCATGCGCAGCTTGGAACTGCGGCTGCGCGAAGCCGAGCGGCAGGGGCTTGCCATGGCCGAATGGCTCGCTACTCGAAACGAAGTCGTCAGCGTTCTTCACCCCGCCCTGCCGACCTGTCCGGGTCACGCGATCTGGAAACACGATTTCTCGGGAGCTTCGGGACTCTTCTCGATCTTGCTCGCCCCCTGTTCTCGAGCCGCTCTCGCCGCGTTCCTGGACAGTCTTCAACTCTTCGGCATGGGCTATTCCTGGGGCGGGTACGAAAGTCTCGTCATTCCCTTCGACTGCCGAACTTATCGCAGCGTGACCCGCTGGGACCCTCCCGGTCCAGCCCTGCGCTTGTCCATCGGGCTCGAAGATATCGAAGACTTGCAAGCCGATCTCGAGGCCGGCTTTCTGCGCATGCAGGCCGCCGGTTGAAACGACCGGCGGGTCGAAGGCCGCGGTTTGGCTCGCGCGGCGATCAAAGAACGCGAAGCTGAAACGTCACTCTACGGTCGACGCCGCACCCGAACGCAGCGCCATCGTCTGCAACCGCCGGGCTCGCCATGACAGGTGTTCTCGGCGCCACATATCATCCTATTTAAATCAAACGAATTTCGGGAACGCTTTTGCGATTGTGGCGTTTTGCCGTGAACGCGGGTTGAAGCGAGTTGTTCGATATCGCCATCGCGATCGAGATTTTTCTGGAAGACTCGGCGTTCCTAGAGAGGTCCGCTCCATCCATCCGCGTCGATTGAATGCAGAAAGCGGGATTCGCGGCTTTTCTCCGCCGGGCGAGGACGCTTATTTCGTTGGAACAAAACTTTCGGGTGCCAGCGAGGTTATTGCCGAAGCTGCAAAGGTTTGCGACTTGCGGCGCAATGGTGTGCAGATGGCCGATCGGGCGCTGATCGATGAAGGCAATTCCGATCTGACATCGATCGGCAGTTTTCGCGTCGGGGCGCTTGTCGATGGACAAGGGGACGTGTTCTGGGGCCGCCACCAAGCCGCCGAAGATGATTTTGCTGCTCCTGGAAGGGGTTTTCTTTCCCGCAAATTCCGGTCCCTGGACGCTTTCGGCCAGGTTGTCCGCAAAGACCCCGGCGATCCAGATGTTCGGGGCGGTCCCGGCAGTCCGCGAGGCCACTCGTTTCGCAATTCTCCGCAAACTTCTTCGATAGCCTGCATCTGCAATACTGCCATTCGTTTGACGGCGGGTTGGGAGGACGCATGGGCTCGCGGCTGATCATTGTCTCCAACCGGGTGGCCCTGCCGGAACCCGGCAATCGGCAGATGGCGGGAGGGCTCGCCGTTGCAGTGAAGGCGGCGCTGCGCAACCGAACCGGAGTCTGGTTCGGCTGGAGCGGCAAAATCAACGATGAGCAACCCGGAGAGCTGCGGGTCGTTCGGCGCCACAAACTCGACTATGTCGTCATCGACCTGTCGGACGCGGATTTTCAGGAATACTACAACGGTTTTGCGAACCGGGTGCTGTGGCCGATTCTGCATTATCGGGTCGATTTGCAGGAATATTCGCACGCCGACCAGACCGGCTATATGCGCGTCAATCGCCTGTTCGCCGAAAAACTCGGCGAGTTCATCAAGGAAGACGACGTCATCTGGGTTCACGACTATCATCTGATGCCGCTGGCGCGAGAACTGCGGGCGCGAGGGCACCTCAATCCGATCGGGTTCTACCTTCACATACCCTGCGCACCACCGGATATTCTGCAAACCCTGCCGCATCACGAAGCTATTCTGGGCGCGTTAACCTACTACGATCTCGTCGGCTTTCAGACTGAGCGCGATCGCGACAATTTTGCCCATTATCTCACGCCATTCGGCGCGACGATTGGTCGAGGGTCCATGACGCTCTCGATCGATGGGCGCCAGACGCGCATCGGCGCTTTTCCGGTCAGCATCGAGACGGCCGTTTTTGCGCGGCTTGCGCGCAACGCCGCGCGTTTGCCCCGCGTCAGGGAAGTCGAAGAAAGCCTAGCCGGCTGTCGTCTCGTCCTTGGCGTCGACCGTCTCGATTATTCGAAAGGCATCCTGCACCGGGTTATCGCCTTCGATCGCTTTCTTGAGCTCAACCCGGACTGGCGTTCGCGGGTGGTTCTTTTGCAGATCACGCCGAAAAGCCGAGCTGACATCAAGGAATACATGGCTATCGAGGACGAGGTGACAACGCTGATCGGCAAGATCAACGGTCGCTATGGCGAGGCCACTTGGACGCCAATCCGTTATGTCAATCGATCCTATTCACGCACCGTGCTCGCGGGGCTCTATCGCGCGGCCGATGTGGCGCTGGTGACGCCGTTGCGCGACGGCATGAACCTCGTCGCCAAGGAATATGTCGCGGCGCAATGTCCAGAAAATCCCGGCGTATTGCTATTGTCGGAATTCGCCGGGGCGGCAACCGAGCTTGATGGCGCCTTGATCGTCAATCCCCATGAGAGCGAGGCTGTCGCAGCGGCGCTCAAACAGGCGCTGGAAATGCCCTTGGAAGAACGTCAACGCCGCCACGCTCCGATGCTGGCGCATCTGCTGAAGCACGATGTCGACCATTGGGCGGAGGATTTTCTGTCGACGCTGGGCGACACACGTCAGCGACCCGGCTTATTGGAGAGCCTGCGCGGGCTGTTCGCCGCGTTCGCTTGAACCGTTATGCCGCGGCGATCGATCCGCGCAGGATTCCGGGCCGATGGCGCATCGTTTGAAGGAAAGAGCGCTATGGCCGAGAGCTCGCTGCGCGACGGGACGTGCAGCTCCACTAGATCACGATGATTTTGGATTGAATCCTTCCAAAATCATGAACGTGATCAATTCTAAAGATTTAGAGCGGGATATGCAGATAAGTTTGCGCAATCTGCGTGAACTTGATTGCGCCGGAAAACCGGCTTCCACTTTTTCTCATCCCACTCTAAGGAACGGATATTTGGAGCATTGCCGTCTCAATGCCCCTCGGGTTGCCTTACCGGCAGTACCGATCAACGTTGACGTGCCGAAAGAAGAACGCAGTTTACGTCACGGAAGCGTTGGAGGAGATGAAAATGCACA
The DNA here is from genome assembly GCA_963809985.1 of uncultured Alphaproteobacteria bacterium. Classification (GTDB taxonomy): domain Bacteria; phylum Pseudomonadota; class Alphaproteobacteria; order Rhizobiales; family Beijerinckiaceae; genus Methylovirgula. The sequence continues at coordinate 138,490 of CAWELW010000001.1, forward strand.
TGTCGAATGAAAGCCTCTTGATCATACTGATCGTTGGTCTTGTTGCAGGATGGTTGGCCGGCAAAATCGCACAAGGCGCCGGCTTCGGGATCATTGGCGATCTCATCATTGGAATTCTCGGTGCGTTCATCGGCGAATGGTTGCTGCCGCGGCTCGGCATCCATCTCGGTTCGGGCATCATTTACGCGATCATCAACGCGACCATCGGCGCGCTCGTATTGTTGTTTATCATAAGGCTCGTCCGCGGTGGCGGCGGATGGCGAAGAGGCTGGAGTCGGCGCTGGTAGCCAACGCGCTGAGGTGTCCGACATTCACTGCCCCAACAATTGCAGCTCAACTCAACAGGGGGGCGGCGGCGCTCAAACAGGCGCTGGAAATGCCATTGGAAGAACGTCAACGCCGCTACACTCCGACGTTGGCCCATCTGCCGGAGCACGATGTCGACCGCTGAGCCCGAACGTGATTGTCTTCGCTTTGCGGACGAAGGAGCGGCGCGAGACCGGGCGGAACGATCTTTTCAAGTCGAGGCTCGACCTGATCCTCGATACGGTCAGGTATGATGCCGGGCGGGTCGGACCGCTACTACGGATTTGATCCGTCAATTCAAACGTGGCACTTTCCACAACCCCGAATTCATGGGATTAAGGTTCGCGAGAATAAAGAGGTGGGTGGAGCGCCATGTCGCTGAAAATGCCCGTGCCCGATCAAGCCGTGTTGGACCGCAGAGACGAGATCATCGCGGCACTCAGAGCGATCGTGCCGGGCGAGGCGGTTGTTGCCGATCGCGACGGCATGCGCGCCTATGAGAGCGATGGCTTGACCGCCTACCGGCAGATGCCGCTCGTCGTCGTCTTGCCGGAAACGACGGCGCAGGTCGCGGCGATCCTACGCTGGTGCGGGGAAAATAACGTCAAGATCGTGCCGCGCGGCGCCGGGACTTCCCTGTCCGGCGGCGCCCTGCCGCTCGCAGACGGCGTTTTGCTCGGGATGGCGAAATTCAACCGCATCCTCGAAATCGACTTCGAAAATCGGGTCGTGGTCGCCCAACCGGGAGTGACCAATCTCGGCCTCACCCAAGCAGTCGAGCACCACGGATTCTATTATGCGCCGGATCCCTCGAGCCAGATCGCCTGCACGATCGGCGGCAACGTCGCGGAGAATTCCGGCGGCGTGCATTGCCTCAAATACGGGCTGACGACGAATAATGTTCTCGGCGTGGAGCTCGTGCTGCTCACTGGCGAAGTCGTTCGGCTCGGCGGCAAGCATCTCGACAGCGCAGGGCTCGATATGCTCGGCCTCATCGTCGGCTCCGAAGGCCTTCTCGGCGTCGTCACAGAAGTGACTGTCCGTATCCTGCCGAAGCCGGACACGGCGCGCGCCGTTCTGCTCGGATTTTCCAGCATCGAAAGTGCCGGCCAGTGCGTCGTCGATGTCATCGCCGCCGGCATTATTCCGGCCGGCATGGAAATGATGGACAAAATTGCCATCCAAGCCGCCGAAGCCTTCGTCCACGCGGGTTATCCTTTGGCTGACGAGGCTTTGCTGATCGTCGAGCTGGACGGCCCTCCCGAGGAATGCGAACTTCTGCTCGAGGAAGTCACCGCCATCGGCCGCCAGAATGCCGCGGTCACGGTGAAGGTCGCTCGCGACGATCAGGAAAGACAGGTCTTCTGGGCCGGGCGCAAGGCTGCCTTTCCGGCGGTCGGACGCGTTTCGCCGGACTATTATTGCATGGACGGAACGATACCGCGGCGCGCCCTGCCCCGTGTCTTGGCGCGGATCGCCGAACTCTCGCAAACCTATGGACTCGCTGTCGCGAACGTCTTCCATGCCGGAGACGGCAATCTGCATCCTCTCGTCCTCTATGATGCGAACAAGCCCGGCGATCTGCAGAAAGCGGAAGACTTCGGCGCCGACATCCTGCGGCTTTGCGTCGAGGTGGGCGGCGTGCTGACCGGCGAACACGGCGTCGGTGTCGAAAAACGCGATTTGATGCTTGTCATGTTCGACAGCGTCGATCTCGAGGTGCAACAGCGGGTCAAATGTGCTTTCGATCCAGACCTGCTGCTCAATCCCGGCAAAGTCTTTCCGACTTTGCATCGCTGTGCCGAACTTGGCCGCATGCATGTCCGTGCCGGCCAACTGGCCTTTCCCGATTTGCCGCGGTTTTGAACGTGATCGAGACCCCTACTGTCCTGGAAGTGAGGGATGTCGAAGACATCCGCGAAGCGGTCGCCGCCGCCAATGGGGGGCGGACGAAGATTGCCGTTCGCGGCGGCGGCAGCAAATCCGCGATCGGCCATCCGGTCGAAGCCGCGACCGAAATCGTGTTGACCAAACTCTGCGGCAACATCGACTATGAGCCGGCCGAACTCGTCCTCACGGCTGCCGCGGGGACAAGTCTCGACGACATCGAGGCTTTGCTCGATAGGAACGGCCAAATGCTGGCCTTCGAGCCGATGGATTTCGGGCCTTTGTTCGGGTCTGCAGAGCGCTGCGGCACGATCGGTGGCACCATTGCCGCCAATTATTCGGGGCCGCGACGGTTCGCGGCCGGCGCCGCGCGCGACCATTTCCTGGGCTTCGAAGCGGTGTCGGGCCGCGGGGAAATCTTCAAAGGTGGCGGAAAAGTCGTCAAGAACGTCACCGGCTACGATTTGCCAAAGCTCATCGCCGGATCTTGGGGATCGCTCGCCATTCTCACGCGCGTCACAGTCAGAGTGACGCCGCGGCCGCGAAGTTCTGCCACTTTGGTCCTGACCGGCCTCTGCGATCGCGATGCCGCCATGGCGATGGCCAAGGCCGTGGGATCGAGTACCGCAGTGACGGGCGCTGCGCATCTGCCCGCGGCGCCAGCGGCGGCGGTTCCGATCGCGGCGCTCGCCGCTGCAGGCACCTCGGTGACGCTTCTCAGAGTCGAGGCCCTCTGTTCTTCGGTCAAGCCGCATACCAATGCGCTGGCAAAGCAGTTGCAGCCTTACGGCACCGCTTTTCTTGTCGACGAGGTCGAAACGCCCGTTCTGTGGCGCTCCCTGCGCGACGTTCGGCCCTTCGCCGCCGACACGCGGCCTTTGTGGCGGATCTCGGTTCCGCCGATGAATGGCTGGGCGGTTGCTGAAGCGGTTGTCGAAGCCTTGGCGCCTTTGCAGGCCGAATGGTTTTATGATTGGGCCGGCGGCCTCGTCTGGCTGACGCTGCCTGAGACGGCCGACGCCGGTGCAAGCCTCGTCCGCGCCGCCGCGGCCAAATCGAAAGGCTATGCTACTCTGGTCCGGGCGCCGGCTTCGGTGCGCGCCGTCATCCCGAGTTTCGAGCCGCAATCGGGCGCGCTCGGCGAGCTGTCGCGCCGCATCAAGACCGCCTTCGATCCGGCCGGCGTCCTCAATCCGGGGCGGTTTTTCCCCTCAGGGCCGGGTCTTTGACAATGCAGACGCTTTTTTCCCCGGCCCAACTGCAGGACAAGGCTTTCGCGGAGTCCGAACACGTAATCCGCACCTGCGTTCATTGCGGCTTCTGCACGGCGACCTGTCCGACCTATGTGTTGCTCGGCGACGAGTGCGACAGTCCGCGCGGCCGCATTTACATGATCAAAGACATGCTCGAAAACGAGCGGCAGCCGACGCCGCAGCTGGTGAAACATGTCGATCGATGCCTCTCTTGCCTATCGTGCATGACGACCTGCCCCTCGGGCGTGAACTACATGCATCTCGTCGATCACGCCCGCACCTACATCGAGGCGCTTTACGAGCGGCCCGCCTTTGAGCGCGTCCTTCGTCTCGTGCTGGCGAAAACATTGCCCTATCCGGCGCGTTTCCGTGTGGCGCTGCGGCTCTCCGCCCTGGGGCGGATCTTCCTGCCGGCCATGCGCCGCTGGCCGGCCTTCAAACCGGTTGCGGCCATGCTCGAACTCGCTGCCGCGCGGCCTGGTTCGCACGAGGTTCAGCCATCGCCGGCGGCCCCGGCCAAGGCGCCGCGTCGCGCCCGCGTCGCCCTCCTACAAGGCTGTGTCGAGCCGGTCTTGAGGCCGGAAATCCGGGCCGCCACGTTGCGGCTTTTGGCGCGCTGCGGCGTCGAAACTATTCTCGCCAAAGGGGAGGTTTGCTGCGGTGCCTTGGTCCATCACCTCGGCCGCGCGGACGAAGCCAAGGGTTTCGCACGCCGCAACGTCGATGCCTGGATGCATGAGATCGAAACGAGCGGCCTCGACGCCATACTCGTGACCGCATCGGGTTGCGGAACCATGATCAAGGACTACGGCTTTCTGCTGCGCGACGATCCCACCTATGCGCAAAAGGCGGCGCGCGTCTCGGCGCTAGCCCGCGATATATCCGAATTCCTCGACGAATGGGGCTTGCCGCCCGTGCAGCTCAAGCCCGCGCTCAGCGTCGCCTACCAAGCGGCCTGTGCCCTGCAACACGGCCAAAGCGTGCGGGCGCAACCGAAACGCCTCCTCGCAGCCGCGGGCTTCACCCTGCGCGAAGTCGCCGAAGCGCATCTGTGCTGCGGCTCGGCCGGCATCTACAACATCGTGCAGTCCGAACTCGCGACGAAGCTGCGTGACCGCAAGCTCGCCAATATCGCGGCAACCGGCGCGGATCTGATCGCCAGCGGCAATATCGGCTGCATGACCCAGCTCGGCGTGGCGAGCGGAAAGCCGGTTGTTCACGTCGTCGAGCTATTGGACTGGGCGACCGGCGGCCCGCGTCCACATGCCTTGCAGGGATTGACCCGGAACAGCTTGCAAGACGCCTCCGACGCCCATACAGGAAACGCCTGCAACTGAAGGAGTTGATGATGCAGCGGCAAACCGTCGAAGGCTTGCAGATCGCAAAGGTCCTCTATGACTTCGTGAATGAAGAGGCATTGCCGGGAACCGGCGTCGAACCGCAAGCCTTCTGGGCCGGTTTCGCCGCGCTTGTGCGCGACTTGGCACCGCGCAACCGCGCCCTGCTCGACCGCCGCGAGGCTCTGGAAACCGAGATCGATCGCTGGCATCGCGACAACAAGACGAAACCGTTCGACCCCGCGGCCTATGCGGGCTTGCTCGAACGCATCGGCTATATTGGACCGGATCCGGCGCCGTTTTCGGTTGCGACGGCGAATGTCGATCCGGAGATCGCAGAGATCGCCGGCCCGCAATTGGTCGTGCCGGTCACCAATGCCCGCTACGCGCTCAACGCCGCCAATGCTCGCTGGGGCTCTCTCTATGACGCGCTCTACGGAACCGATGTCATCCCGGACTTGGAGGGCGCGGCGCGCGGACCAGGATATAATCCGGTGCGGGGTGCGCGCGTCATCGCCTGGGCGCGCGCGCTTCTCGATCGCGTCGCCCCTTTGGAGCACGGCTCGCATGCGGATGCGACCCTCTATGCGATCCGTGCCGGCGAATTGGTAGTGACCTTGGCCGGCGGTAAGACGACGGGCCTCGTCCAACCCGAAAAATTCGTCGCCTTGAAAGGCGAAACGGTGGCGCCTTCGGCCGTGCTCTTGCGCAATCACGGCCTGCATATCGAAATCCGCATCGACCGCACGCACCCGATCGGCGAAACCGATACGGCGGGCATCGCCGATCTCATCGTCGAAGCCGCGATCACCACGATCATGGATTGCGAAGACAGCATTTCCGCGGTCGATGCCGACGACAAGACTCTCGCCTACCGCAATTGGCTCGGCCTCATGAAAGCCGATCTTTCCGCCAGTTTCGATAAAGGCGGCCGCAACGTGCTGCGGCGAATGGAGCAAGACCGCGTATATACGAAGAAAGCCGGCGGTGAACTCGTCTTGCAGGGCCGCAGCCTGATGCTCGTCCGCAATGTCGGGCATCACATGTATACGGACGCCGTGCTCGACGCAGCGGGACAGGCCGTTCCCGAAACCATCCTCGATGCCGCCATCACGTCTCTGATCGCGCTTCATGACCTGCGGGCCAAACACGCGCTGCGCAACAGCCGCGCCGGCTCCGTCTATATCGTCAAGCCGAAAATGCATGGCGCGGAGGAAGTAGCCTACGCCAGCGACACATTCGGCCGCGTCGAAGAGATTCTCGGCCTGCCGCGGAACACGCTCAAAATGGGCATCATGGACGAGGAACGCCGCACCAGCGTCAATCTCGCCGCCTGCATCGCGGCGGCCAAAGATCGCGTCGTCTTCATCAACACGGGTTTCCTCGACCGCACCGGCGACGAGATTCACACGTCGATGGAAGCGGGCCCGATGATCCGCAAGAACGAGATGAAGGGGACGGCATGGATCAAGGCCTATGAAGACCGCAACGTCGACATCGGCCTCGGCTGCGGCATGCAAGGCCATGGCCAGATCGGCAAGGGCATGTGGGCGGCTCCCGACATGATGGCCGATATGTACGCGCAGAAGATCAACCATCCCTTGGCCGGCGCCAATACGGCCTGGGTTCCCTCGCCGACCGCGGCGACGCTGCACGCTTTGCACTATCATCAAGTCGATGTCCGCAGCCCGGCAAGGCGAGATCGCGCACCGCGCCAAGACCGGCCTCGGCCCCCTCCTCACCATCCCGCTCGCGCGCGACCGCAATTGGTCGGCGGAAGAAGTTCAGCAGGAACTCGACAACAATGCGCAAGGCATTCTGGGCTATGTCGTGCGCTGGATCGATCAGGGCGTCGGCTGTTCGAAAGTGCCCGACATCCATAATATCGGCCTGATGGAGGACCGCGCGACCTTGCGCATTTCGAGCCAGCACATTGCCAATTGGCTGCATCATGGCATCACGGATAAGGAGCAGGTCCTCGCGACGTTGAAGCGCATGGCGATCGTCGTCGACCGGCAGAATGAAGGCGATCCCAACTATCGGCCGATGGCGCCCGGCTATGACGGGCCGGCGTTCAAAGCCGCTTGCGATCTCGTCTTCAAGGGCACGTCGCAGCCGAACGGCTATACGGAATGGGTGCTGCACGCCTGGCGCCGCGAGGCGAAAAAGCTCGCCGCAAATGGCTGAACAGGGCGAATTTTTCTTCCGCTTGCGGGAGAAGGATGCACACCCCCCTCGGAGACTTCCATGACCGACATATTCGCGCGCTTTTCGCTCGCCGGCCGCATCGCTCTCGTGACCGGCGCTTCGAGCGGCATTGGGGCGCATCTCGCCCGCAGCCTCGCCGCTGCCGGCGCCGACATTGTCCTTGCCGCACGCCGGCTCGAACGGCTCGAGGGCCTGCGAAAGGACATCGAAACCGAAGGCCGCCGCGCGCTGAGCGTCAGGCTCGACGTGACGGACCGCGCCAGCGTCGAATTTGCCGTCGAAGCGGCGGAAGCCGAGCTCGGCCCCATCGACATCCTCATCAACAATGCCGGCATGGCCGATACGCAAAGCTTTCTCGACATGAGCGAAGAATTCTTGGCGCAACGTCATCGATACGGATTTGACCGGCGTCTGGCGCGTCGGGCAGGTCGTCGCCCGCAAGATGGTACCGCGCGGCCGTGGCTCGATCATCAATATCGCTTCCGTGCTCTCCCTCGTCGTGCAGAAGAACCAGAGCAATTATGCGGCCGCCAAGGCCGGCGTCGCCCAATTGACCCGTGCCATGGCGCTCGAACTGGGCCGCGCCGGGGTGCGCGTCAATGCCGTCGCGCCGGGCTATTTCCAGACGGAGATCAATGCGGATTTTTTTGCGAGCGCGGCAGGCAAATCTTATCTAGAGCGATTGTTTCCGCGCCGGCTCGGCGAGCTTTCCGAGCTCGACGGCCCGGTCCTGCTGCTCGCCTCGGAGGCCGGCAGCTTCATCACCGGCGCAGTTTTGACCGTCGACGGCGGCACCGTGCTGAAGGGCATGTGAGGGCTTTGTCACGTTGTTGAAAATCAGCTACGGCTGCATCGGAATCCGTAGCTGAATTCACGCAGCAGCGACGACTTCGCGCCACCTCCATATCGCCGAAGCTCGAACAGCAAGACCGGCGCGGCAGCCAAATGCAGGAGAAGTCACGTGAGCCACGAAGCGATCAAAGACAGCGTAAATGTCTGCATGTTCGACCAATACGGCACGGTGGTCGACATGCAGGCGGGCCTGACGGCGATCGCGACGCCGTTCCTCAAGGCAAAGGGCTGGGAGGGCGATCCGAACTCCTTCGTCACCTGGTGGCGACGGACGCATTTCGAGAACTCGATGATCGACGCCTTGCTCCACCGCGAGCATACGCCGTATCGGGAGATCGGTCATCGCTCGGTTGCGCACGTCATGGAGCGCGCCAGCATCGAGCACACGATGGACGAGGTCCGCTATCTGGTCGGCGAGATCGAAAAGCTCAAACCATTCCCGGAGGTACCGCAAGCGCTTGCCCGGCTGCAGACCAAGTACAAGCTGGTGGTGCTCTCAAACGGCGATCCGGACATGCTGGAAACCGCGAAAAGCTACCACAACATCCGGTTCGACAAGGTCATCTCCGTCGCCGAGGCGAACTCCTTCAAGCCGCATGTTGCGACCTATACGAAGGCGGCGGAGCTCGTCGGGTTGCCCGTCGACCAGATACTCTTCGTTGCCAATCACGCCTTCGACTGCATCGGCGCCAAGTCCGCAGGCATGCGTACGGCGTTCATCGATCGCCGCAGCCGTCCGTTCGGGGTCACGCCTCACCAGCCGGACATTCTCGTTCCTACCATGAAGGATCTCGCCGATGCGATGGTCTGAAGGCGAGGTGCTTTCCGGCAGCAAGGTCATCGACCTCCGCCGCGTCGTGTCGGGGCCGTTCGCGACGATACGTCTCGGCGATCTGGGCGCCGACGTCGCCAAGACAGAGCATCCCGTCAGGGCGACGAGAGCCGCCGCTACGGGCCGCCCTTCATCGGCGGCGAAGTTGCCGCGCGCCCCAATGAACGCCGACACATGTGACGCATGGCGCGCGGCCGGGTCGAACTCGACTTACCGCTCGTAAGGAGTCATAAAATCTCTCGCGTCCAAAGCCGACACAAGGAGGACCCCATGCCAAAACCTGGTCTCGATAGCCGCCATCGCGACAAAAACGGCGAAATTAGCCGCAAACACGGCAATACTCAGATCGGTACGCTACGGAAAATCTATGGCCCTTCCTTCGCCAAGGGTTTTGGAGATCACGAGAGGCTTTCGGAAGTGTTGGCCAAAGTCGACGAGCACTCGCTGTCGCAACTGGTCAAGCATCACGAGGCCGGAACCTTGGCTGCGAAGATCGCCGAGCATTCGTAGACGACTGCGCCGCCATCTTTGCCATGGGCGAAGCGGCATCGAGTTTATAGGCTTGACGTCTGCGGGCCGGAACCGCGGGGCGGCTCTTTTGCCGTGCGGCCCGAATGGTTTTCTGCGTACGCGGTCTCGCCGAGCCATTTGCAGACTATGAGATTGGCCGCGATCGTCAGGGCGGCGCCGACGAGGGTCGCGACCAGGCGATCGATGAGCACGCTCGCCGCGACCGGCCGGCCCGCTTCCATGATCAGAATGATGAGCGGCGTCATGATCGCCGAATAAGCGAGATAGTTGCGCGCCCTCAGCAAAGGCCGGAAGCCGGCGAGCAGGCCGATACCGATAGCGATGTCCCAGGCCGGCGGTCGAAAGGCGAGGAGGAGGCTGGCGCCGACCGCCCCGAGCGCGGTGCCGATCGCGCGCTGCGTCGTCCTGACGGGAAAGATCTCCAATTGCCGCTGCGTCAAAAGCGCAATGGTGATCGCAATCCAATAAAGATGATGGGTCGGCAATGCCCACCGCGCTACGCCTGCAACGGCGAGGCAGAGCACGAGTTGCAGCGCGTATTGCCAGCCCGATAGATGGGCGAGGGATTGTTTCCACCGCCCATATCGCTGCGCCAGAGTCCATGCCGGCGCCGCAACCCGATCCGCGCCCGGACCGAGGCGCCGGTGGCTGCGCACCAAGGCGCCAAGACTGAGGCTCAAAGCGGCTGCCCACATCGCCCCAAGAGTGACGAGGACCAAAAAACCGAGCCGGTTCGGTGCGGTTTGCGTCGCGCTGACACTGATGATCAGGAAGAGGACGAACCGCACCGAAGCTACCGCCAAAGCGCGGCTGAAGTTGCCGATCATCGCTGCCAGGCCGGCCAGTAGGACGATCATGGCATCGCTCATCGCGCCATGACCCTCCACTTGGCCGGCGGCGAGAGAAGCCGCCGTCGCGGCAACCAGCATGGGCGCGAAGGCCAAAGCCAAACTTCGCACCTGCGCTCTCGCGCTCTGACCTATGGCAACCCCGCTCATCGCCATGCCGCCGAGCGATACGGTGAGGCCGAGCGGCAGTTGACCGGCAGCTGCGGCGACGAAGACCGGGCCGCCCATGCCGAGTCCGGAGGCCAGGACCTCGACCAGCTCGACTTCCGCCGCGGTCGACCAGCGGAACGCCTCGGCCAAATGCGCCTTTCCAGCCAATGTCTCTCCTCCGTCGGCGTTCGATCCCGCTGACCGAGTTCAATACGCCATACGTAGCATAGGGGTGCGAGCGATTGCGAGCCTCAGCCGACCATCCTCGCAAAATTCGCCAACGATCCCTGATCCGTCCGGATTGAACCGATGCAACGCGCCAGCGTTGCGATGCCAGCGGATGGTTCCCATCCGTGCGTTGCATCGCAACGCCAACTCTGGGATCTCGGTCGGGTCGAACCACGAGCTGCCGAGAAAATCCCGGCGCGCGCGGCTGTCTGCCATTGCGCTCGTTCTCCGCCTCCCTCACGCTCTGACACACGGCGTTGCCGATCGTGAATTACAGTGTCTTCTCGACAGCTATGCTGCGGCTGTCGAGAAGCCAAGTGCAATATTTCGCGCCGCCGTTCGTTGCGCGTTTGCGCAATAAACTGCACTTATTCCAGCTTGACTGAGGCCGGGCATGAAATAAAGTGCACTGTACTCACAAGAAGGTGGCCGCGAGCCGCCGCGGAACGCTGCAATATGTCGCGTGATCCGAGTTTCCGAAGGGGAGTGATATGCCGATCACGAGGCGGGATGTTTTGCGCACGGGCGCCTTTGGCGTCGCCGGTCTTTCCATGCCTTTCGTCCGTCCGTCCTGGGCGCAATCCGGGCCGCTGAAGTTCGGCCTGCTTCTGCCCTATTCGGGCACTTATGCGCCGCTCGGCGAAGCCATCGACCGCGGCCTCGAACTCTACGTCAAATCGAAGGGCGGCAAGCTCGGCGGGCGCGAGATCACCTTCGTGAAGGTCGACGACGAATCGGCGCCGCCGAAAGCGACGGAGCTGACGACCAAGCTGATCCAGGGCGAGAAGGCCGACGTCCTGTTCGGCACGGTCCATTCCGGCGTGGCACTGGCCATGGTGAAGATCGCCCGCGAGGAAGGCTTGCCGACGATCGATCCCAATGCCGGCGCCGACGCGATCACCCAGATCATGTGCGCCGAGAATGTCTTCCGCACCTCCTTCTCCAATGGTCAGGTGGGCTTCGCAACCGGACAGGCCATGCTCGCCGCCGGCCACAAGAAAGTCGTGACCGTCGCCTGGAAATATGCGGCGGGCGCGGAATTGGTCGCCGGCTTCAAGCGCGCCTTCATCCTTGGCGGCGGCGAAGTGCGGAAGGACATCGCCGTGCCCTTCCCCGACGTCGAGTTCCAATCGGCGCTCGCTGAAATCGCGTCGCTCAAACCGGACGCCGTCTACGTCTTCTTCGCCGGCGGCGGCGCGCTGAAGTTCATCAAGGATTATGCCGGAGCGCAACTCGGCATACCACTTTGGGGTCCGGGCTTCCTCACCGACGGCGTCGAAAAGGCGGCCGGCGCAGCGGGAGACGGCATCAAGACCGTGCTGCACTATGTCGAGAGCCTCGACAATCCGCAGAACAAGGCCTTCGTCAAGGCATTTCAGGACGCCTACAAAGTGGCGCCCGATGTCTATGCCGTGCAGGGCTGGGACGCCGGCCAACTGATCGCGGTGGGCCTCGAGGCGGTCGGCGGCGACGTGTCGAAACGCAAGGAGCTCAACGCCGCCATGGCCCAAGCGAGCTTCGCCAGTCCGCGAGGTCCCTTCAAATTGTCCTCCTCGCACAATCCGGTCCAGAACTTCTATCTGCGCGAACTCAAGGGCGGCGTGAACCAATATCTCGGCGTCGTCGCGAAGGAGCTCGCCGACCAGACGACCGGCTGCAACCTCACCTGATCGCACGGCCGTTAGGCGACCCGGACGGCGCTGCGCCGTCCGGCGGAGAGACTTCAGCCCCTTTGCTCGATGGCGGTCCAGGCAATTCATGAGCCTTTATCTCGTCCAGATCCTCAACGGCCTGCAATATGGGCTCGTCGTGTTTCTCGCCGCGAGCGGCCTGACGCTCGTCTTCGGCATTCTCGGCATCATCAATCTCTCGCACGGCTCGTTCTACATGCTCGGCGCCTATGCGGCGCTGACGCTGACCGGCCTATTCGGCGACATCTTCGTCGCGCTGGCGCTCGGCCTGCCGCTCGCGTTCCTGTTCGGCATGGCGATCGAATGGCTGTTCATCCGCCATCTCTACGCCCGCGATCATCTCCAGCAGGTGCTGCTCACCTTCGCTCTGATCCTCATCTTCAACGAAGTGCAGCAGTCAGTCTGGGGCAACAATCCCCTGTCGATCCCGACACCGCCCTATCTCGCACGCAGCGTCATGATCACCGGGGCACTCGGCTATCCCGTCTACCGCATCGTGCTGATGGCGATCTGCGTCGCGCTCGCTCTGGCGATGGTCATTATCATCCAGAAGACGCGCGTCGGCCGACTGATCCGCGCCGCCGAATCCAATCGCGAAATGGTCGAGGCGCTCGGTTTCAACTCGCGCATTCTGTTCCGGCTCGTGTTCGCAGCGGGCGTAGCGCTGGCTGCTGCCGCCGGCATGCTCGCCGCCCCGGTGGAGAGCGCCTATCCGGGAATCGGCGACCGTGTGTTGATCACGTCATTCGTCGTCGTCGTGATCGGCGGCATCGGCTCGATCCGCGGCGCCTTCGTCGGTTCGCTGCTCATCGGCCTCGCCGACGCTTTCGGCAAAGTGCTCGTCCCGCAATTCTCCAGCGTGATCATCTATGCGCTGATGGCGCTCGTCCTCGTGCTGCGCCCGGCCGGCCTGTTCGGACGCGCCTGACTTGCTGAAGCGCCCGCCTCTCTCCGTCGCGATCTTCTTCGCGCTGCTTGTCGCCTTCTTCTTCGTTTTGCCCCTCTTCGGCGGCGCCTATGCGGTCAAATTCTGCACGCGCCTTCTCATCCTCGCCGCTTTCGTTTTGAGCCTCGATCTGCTGATCGGCGTGACAGGCCTCGTCAGCTTCGGCCACGCGGCCTTCTTCGGCGTCGGCGCCTATGCGGTCTATTTCGTCTCGCCAGACTATGCAGCCGCCAACGTTTTCGTCGCTTTGAGCGCGGGCGCGGCCCTGGCGGGTCTCGCCGCGCTCGTCGTTGGCGCTTTCGCCATGCTGACCCGCGGCTTCTATTTCATCATCGTGACGCTCGCAGCCGGACAGATGGTCTTCTCCCTGTTTCACGACACCGATATCGCCAAGGGCTCGGATGGCGCCTATGTCAATGTCAAACCGGTCCTCACCGTCGGCGCGACGAGCCTCGTCGACTTTTCCAATCGTACCCAATTTTACTACGTCTGCCTCGCCTCGCTCGTGATCCTCTATTTCACACTATACTGGCTCGTGCGTTCGCCCTTCGGGCGCGCACTCCAAGGCATACGCGTCAACGAGATGCGCATGGCGGCGATGGGCTTCGACCCCTATCGCTTCAAACTCGCAGCCTTTGTTGTTGCTGGCGCGGTCGCGGGCTATGCCGGCGCGCTCTTCGCCTGCATCGACGGTTTCGTCACGCCGGAACTCATGAGCTGGCACGAGTCCGGCCTCGCCATCATGATGGTTGTCCTCGGCGGCGGCGGCACGCTCTACGGTCCGATCCTGGGCGCGATCGCCTATGCTTCGCTCGAGGAATTATTGAAGACCGCGAGCCTGGTCGGTCCCTTCCTCGCCAATCATTGGCGCCTCGGCACCGGCGCGACGCTGATCCTCGCCGTCCTGCTCATGCCTGACGGGCTCGCGGGTTTTTTGCGCCTTGCCGCGCGCAAGCGCGAATGCGCGCCAGCACTAGCAGCGCCCGCCAAAGCCGTGCGTCCGCCGCGTCGCGCCAAAGCCCTGTCGACGGAAGACCTGGCGCGGTCGTTCGGCGGCCTCATCGCCGTCGGCGGCATCACGATCCGCTTCGAACCCAATCTCGTCCATGCGATCATCGGACCGAACGGCGCCGGCAAGACCACTTACATCAATCTCATGTCCGGCGCGATCGCGCCGTCGGCCGGCCGCGTCAAGATCGACGATCTCGACGTCACAGGCTGGCCGCCGCACCGCATTGCGCGCTTTGGACTGGGCCGGTCCTTCCAACGCACGAATATTTTCGGCCCATTCACGGTCACAGACAATTGCGCCCTCGCGGCGCAGGCGCGCGCCCCCTCGCCGCTGCGCCTATTCGATGCGCGCCATCGCCGGCGCGATGAAGCCGCTGTGGCACATGCTCTCGCGGTGGTCGGCCTCGCCGACAGGGCCGGCGCGATCGCGTCGCAATTGTCGAACGGTGAGCAGCGTCAGCTCGAAATCGCCATGCTCATCGCCAGCGGCGCCGATCTCATCATCCTCGACGAGCCGCTGGCGGGCATGGGTCTCGAAGAGACGCAGCGCGTCGTGGCTTTGCTGAGTGATCTCGCCACCGACCACACGATCATCCTCATCGAGCACGACATGGACGCCGTCTTCGCCGCCGCCGACACGCTCACCGTGCTGGTCCAGGGCCGCCTGCTCGCGCACGGCACGCCGGCGGAAATCCGCAACAACGAAGCCGTCCTCGAAGCCTATCTCGGCCGTCCTGCCAAACCGGGAGCCGCCGGATGAACCTCAGCGCACCAACCAAGAGCGACGACATTCTCGCCGCGACAGGGCTGAACACATTCTACGGACCGAGCCATGTTTTGCGCGACGTGAGTTTCCGCGTCGGCCGCAGCGAGACCGTCTCTTTGCTGGGCCGCAACGGCATGGGCAAGACGACGCTGCTGCGCAGCCTGATGGGGCTGTTGAAGCCGAAGAGCGGCACCATCCGCCTCGACGGCGTCGACGTCACCGGCGCCCGCGCCTGCGCCATCGCCCGCGCCGGCATGGGCTTCGTGCCCGAGGGGCGCGGCATTTTCCCGAATCTTACCGTCGAGGAAAATCTCGCCTTCGCCGAACGGCGCGGCCGCGATGGACGGTGCGACTGGACCCGCGAAGCCGTCTACGACATATTCCCGCGGCTCAATGAGCGTCGCGAGAACTGGGGCAACGAGCTCTCCGGCGGCGAACAGCAGATGCTGACGATCGGCCGCGCGCTCCTGTCCAATCCCGAAATCGTGCTGATCGACGAGGCGACGGAAGGCCTCGCCCCCAAGGTGCGCGACCTGATCTGGGCGACGCTCCGTGTCATCGCGCAAAAAGGCGTCGCCATCGTCGTTGTCGACAAGAACCTCGAGGATCTCATCGAACTCTCCGACCGGCATGTCATATTGGCCAAAGGCGAAGTCGTCTTCGAAGGAACATCGAGGCAGCTGCGCGCCGATCAGGAGTTTGTCAAACGCATGCTCGGGGTCTGATGCTGGGGCTGGATAAGAAGGGCTTGGCCGCGTCAAAATTGCGCTTCAGTGGCTCGGTCCGTATCACCCGGCCAGACGAAACCTTATGTTATTTCAATTCGCTGCAGCCATGTCCAACTTTCTGAAAACAAAATTGCCGGCCATGCCCGACGATGATGAGCACTATGTCTACGCCACAGCCCGATGATTGCGGAAAGCACGAATTGGCTGGGCTGGAGACCATCTGGGCGCGCGTATTCGGGCAGCGATGGAGAGGCGTCAAATTTCCCCCTCCGCTGTCCCGAAAGCTCTGGTCATGCGGCCCCATCCATGGTAGGTTACATGTAACCATGGGGGGAGAAAGATTATGGCCTCAGTATCCAGCCCCAAGCCCTCACGCGTGAAGGTCGGCGAACATCGAGCCCGTCTGCGGGCACAAGGGCTGCGTCCGATTCAGATTTGGGTGCCGGACGTGCGCGCCCCTTCCTTCCGGTCCGAGGCGCATCGCCAGTCGCTGGCCGTGGCGGAGAGCGCTCATGCCCGCGACGATCAGGCGTTCATCGACGCCGTATCTGATTGGGGTGATGAATGAATTGCGGTGACATCTGGACGGCGGCGGGCGGCAAGGACTATGCAGGCAAGCCGCGCCCCGTTGTCATCGTGCAGGACGACAGTTTCGACGGGACGGATTCCATCACGATCTGCGCCTTCACGACGGACGAAACGGAAGCGCCGTTATTCCGCCTGCCGGTGGAGCCGAACGAACGGAACGGGCTGCGCGCCACGTGTCGCCTGATGGTCGACAAGATCACGACAGTACCGAAATCCAAGGTCAGCAATCGTGTCGGGCGCCTGGATGACGAGGACCTCGTGCGGCTCAATCAGTCGATGATGGTGTTCCTCGGCCTGGCGGTGTCGCCGAGGCTTGGCCGGAAAAGGGAGTGAGCGATGAAGGTTCGCGGCTTCGCCTTCTTTGTTTGGCAGGCCGCGCCTGCCGCCGCCCGCCTGACTTTGCAACTAAAAATGTGGGAGACTATCAAAGCCAGTTCAGCGGGATAATTTGCGCGCGCCCCTAATATTCGCGGAATCCGCTTCAACGCTTTCGAGAATCTTGAAGCGACCAGCCGCGCCGCAAAGTCTCATTTCGCAAGTAACGGCCTGACTCTGCCGGAGGGCGGCCATTGGGTCCGCTTCGTCGTGACGCGGGGTAGTGACCTCTGCGGAGAAGCCGCACCGCCTGGACTACTCATTGACACAGCACGGGCCGGATGGCGCGCGGCTGGTCGGCTTCGACAATGCCCATCCAGTGGCGAGGCAGAAGCGCGGAGACCCGCAGGACCATCGCCATCCCCCGGTTAAACCGGGGCACCAGCGGACGATCAAGGCCTACGAGTTCCAGGACGCGGCGACGCTGCTCGGCGATTTCTGGAACACCGTGGACGCGGTGTTGCGCGAGAGAGGAGTGATCCCATGACGACCCTGAAAGTGGGCATCGCCAGCTACGAGGACATGAAAGCCCGCACCATGGCGGTCGTGCGCGGAGAACAACGTATTGCTCCCGACGAGCCGAGGGTTTGGTTCACCTCGACGGAGTCCTTCGCCAAGGTGCTGTCGGCGGGCAACCGCGACCTGCTGCGGGTGACCGTGGAGCAGGCGCCTGGCTCGCTCGACGAGCTGGCGCGGATCACCGGCAAGGCCAAGTCGAACCTGTCGTGGACGCTGAAAACGATGGCAGGCTACGGCTTGGTTCGTCTCGAACGCGGCGAGCGCGGGCGGATCACGCCGAAGGTGACCTATGACCGTGTGGAACTTGAGCTGCCACTCACCTGGTCGAAGAAGGCGAGCTGAGTGGTGTTTCCATCGAAACGCGGCGCTTACGGCCTCGCCAATTGCCCGTCGGGCGTCTATCATTGTCAGCGATCAACAATTCGCACCGAGGGATAACGGGAAGGGAGTGCCATGACGGACACGAAAAAATATCTGCTGGGCGAGGATCGAATCCCGAAGGCCTGGTACAACATCG
This sequence comes from uncultured Alphaproteobacteria bacterium, assembly GCA_963809985.1. Taxonomy (GTDB): domain Bacteria; phylum Pseudomonadota; class Alphaproteobacteria; order Rhizobiales; family Beijerinckiaceae; genus Methylovirgula. The sequence goes on from CAWELW010000001.1 coordinate 156,063, forward strand.
CGGCGGATCTGCCGAAGCCGCCGCCAGCCGTGCTGCATCCGGGAACCGGACAGCCGATCGGGCCCGGCGACTTGGCGCCGCTGTTCCCGATGGCGGTCATCATGCAGGAGGTGTCGAGCGAGCGGTGGATCGAGATTCCCGAGCCGGTGCGCGACATCTATCGAATGTGGCGCCCGTCACCGCTGGTCAGGGCGGAGCGCCTGGAGAAGGCGCTGGACACCCCGGCGCGGATTTTCTTCAAGTACGAGGGCGTCAGCCCGGCGGGCAGCCACAAGCCGAATACGGCGGTGGCGCAGGCCTTTTACAACAAGCAGGAAGGCGTCAAGCGCCTGACCACCGAGACCGGGGCCGGGCAATGGGGTTCCGCGCTGGCGTTCGCCGGCAGCCTGTTCGGCCTCGAGGTCGAGGTCTACATGGTGAAAGTCAGCTACGAGCAGAAGCCGTACCGGCGCGCCTTGATGGAAACCTACGGCGCAAAATGCATCCCCAGCCCATCCAACCTGACGGCGTCGGGGCGCGCCATCCTGGAGCAGAACCCGAACTCGACGGGGTCGCTGGGAATCGCGATCTCGGAGGCGGTGGAACAGGCGGCGCAGCGCGACGACACCAAATACTCGCTGGGCTCGGTGCTCAACCATGTCTTGCTGCACCAGACCGTCATCGGCCTGGAGGCGCAAGAGCAGATGGCGATGGCCGGCTTCGCCCCCGACATCGTCATCGCCTGCGCCGGCGGTGGCAGCAATTTCGGGGGCCTCGCCTTGCCCTTTGTCGGCGACAAGATCAAGGGCAAGAACAAGGCACGCATCATCGCCGTCGAGCCGGCGTCCTGTCCGTCGCTGACGCGCGGGCGCTACGCCTACGACTTCGGCGATACCGGGCATCTGACGCCGTTGGTAAAGATGCATACCCTGGGTTCGATCTTCGTGCCCTCACCGATCCACGCCGGCGGACTGCGCTACCACGGCATGTCGCCGATGATCAGCCACATCAAGGAGCTGGGCCTGATCGAAGCGCGCGCCTACGCCCAGCTCGAATGCTTCGCCGTCGCGGTGCAGTTCGCCCGCTGCGAAGGCATCGTGCCGGCGCCGGAATCCTCGCACGCGATCAAGGCGGCGGTCGACGAGGCCCTGCGCTGCAAGCGTGAGGGCAAGGCCGAGACTATCCTGTTCAACCTGTCGGGGCATGGCCACTTCGACATGGGCGCCTACACCGCCTACTTCGCCGGCCAGCTCAAGGACGAGCCTTACGATCAGGCGGCCCTCGATACCGCCCTCGCCGCGTTGCCCAAGGTGGCTGCCGAGTAGCCGAACCGGAAAAGAGCGTTTGGGGACGGGCCGCAACAAGCCCGCCCCCGATCCCGCCGGCCCTTATCGCTGCCGGTCCTTCGTGCCGGAAAGGCGAAGGAGGCGACTGGTCGTCCCCGCTGCAGCAGAAGACGATGGCAGGCTACGAATGGTGCGCCCGGAACGGGGCGAGCGCGGGCGGATTATACCGAAGGTGACGCATGAGCTGGTCGAACGCGACATGCCGCTCACCTCGTCTCGGAAGACGAGCTGAAGTCATATCCGCCCGGGTGACACAGTCGCCGCCATAGACGTCCTACCCCGAAACCGGGAACACATCGACTCAGAAACTCGCCGATTTGGGAATCCCCCTGAGTCAGAACTTCGCGCCGCTGGCATGTTTAGAAATTTTGCCAAGAACCCACCGGGCCGAAAACCTGTCCCACACCCCGTCATCTGCCAGAATTTGGCTTCTGAGCGCAAGATTTTGATAAAAAGATGTTTCTACCTCCCGGACCGTCGCGGAGCACACTTACGCGGGGGCGGGACGGCGGCAAAACCCATTTCCCTCGCCGGGTGAAGTGTATCCCATAAGCCACATTATATCGATAAGGTTGCGCCATGGGAGGGCAAGCGGTGGCTGCAATCGCGCCGCAGTGGTAGAACGTTCCCGGAGATCGGGCGGAGTCGGGAATTTTGAATTGTTTTCAGACGGCTGCACGCATTCTTTGGGCCGCGGCCCCGGTCTTTTTGGCCGCCTGTTCGGCCATCCCCAACTCTGGGCCGAGTGGCGATGACATCGTTCAGCAGTCTGGTGCGGCAACGGTTCCTCGTTACGTGCTCGTCGATATTGATTCCTCCGTCGTCGACATATTGCGACAACCCGGTCCGGACAGTTTCCTGGCGCATTTCGGCGACTATCGGCCTTCGGTCGAACCCCGGATCGGCGTCGGCGACAGCGTTTCGGTGACGATTTGGGAAGCGAGCGCCGGAGGGCTGTTTTCGGCGCCGCTCGTCGGCGACAAGTTCAGCACCGGCTCGAAGAGTGCGACCATCCCCGACCAGGTGGTCGGCCGCGACGGCGCCATCTCGGTTCCCTACGCCGGCCGGATTCACGTTGCCGGCCGGACGACGCGGGACGTTCAGACGATCGTCGAACGGGCGCTCGAGGGCAAGGCCATCCAGCCGCAGGTGCTGATCAACGTCACGCGCTCGGTCAGCAACACGGTCACGGTCACCGGCGAGGTCGTCAACGGTGCCAGGGTGCCTTTGACCGTTGCCGGCGACCGCATCATGGATGTCATCGCCGCGGCGGGGGGCCTTCGCGCCCCGGTCAACGAAACCTATGTCCAACTTTCGCGCGGTTCGGCCACGGTTCGGGTGCCGATGACCCGCGTCGCCTCTGATTCGCGCGAAAATATCTACCTGCGCGGCAACGATGTCTTGACGTTGATTCGCGACCCGCAAACTTTCATCGCCTATGGCGCGACCGGCAAGAATGACGAAATCCCCTTCGACGCCGAAGGACTCAACCTGTCGCAGGCTTTGGCGAAAGCCGGCGGGCTTCTCGATATCCGGTCCGACCCGGCCGGCGTCTTCGTGTTCCGCTATGAGCCGGATCGCGTCGTTCGTGTTCTGCAGCCCGGCAGTCCGTTGATCCAGCCTGGCCGGCTGACGCCGGTTGTCTATAGATTGAACCTGCATGATCCGAATGGCTTGTTCGTCGCTCAAAAATTCCCCATGCACAGCAGAGACCTGCTCTATGTTTCCAATGCTCCGATCACCGACGTCGAAAAGGCGTTGGGGATCGTCAGCTCGGTGGTTGCGCCATCCACCACCGCGGCGGCCATCTGCATCTCAGTTAAGTGCTAGGCGGCGACGCGAGGCGAGCCCGACTGCGGCGATGATCGACCGCCGGAGCAGCCGCCAATGACGCTCGAAAACGGGCTTCTATGCCCGACCCGCAAGCCTCTGACGCGGGCAAACCAGGGTGCTTTGCCGAGATCGGATGTGGCACCGGTTTCGTGTTAAGGGGCATCGAGCGTCAATTTCCGATGACAGAGATCATTGGCACCGAATTGTTTCTGGAAGGACTGAATTCGCGGCGCAGCCATGCGAGCGGGCAAAGCTCGTTCAACTCGATGCCCGAACCATGCCCTATCGGGATCATTTTGACGTCGTCGGAATTATCGATGTGCTTGAGCATATCGAAGAAGACAAGGTCGTTCTCGCGCAAACTGAGAAATCCGTCGTGCGGGGCGGGGGACTGTTGATAACGGTTTCCCAGCATCGTTGGCTCTGGAGCCCGTCGGACGGCGTGGCCCATCACGTCATGAGATATTCGGCTGGCGAGTTGGAAAGAAAGGTCGTGGCTGCAGGCTTCGAGATCGTGCGCAGCACCTCGTTTGTGAGCTTCTTGCTGCCTGTTATGGCGGCCGCCCGATTGAAGTTCCGAAGTCAGGCAACCTACGATGCGGCAGCGGCGCTCCGCGTCAATCGATATTTGAACTATTTGTTCAAACGGATTATTGCACTGGAATTTCAGTTGATCCGGCGGGGTGTGAGTTTTGCGTTCGGCGGGTCGAGATTGCTCGTGGCGAGGAAGACAGGCGAATGATCCCTTTCAACAAGCCCTATCTCTGCGGTGGGGAATTACGGAACATCGCCCAGGCTCACGCGAATGGGCAACTTGCCGGAGATGGCAGCTTCACCAAGCAATGCCAGGAATGGCTCGAGCAGCGAACCGGCGGAAACAGGGCATTGCTCACCCATTCCTGTACTGCAGCCTTGGAAATGTCGGCCTTGCTTCTAGACATTCAGCCGGGCGACGAAGTGATCATGCCTTCATACACTTTCGTATCAACGGCCAATGCCTTTGTCTTGAGAGGAGCGGTGCCGGTCTTCGTGGATATCCGCGAAGACACGCTGAATTTAGACGAAGCGCTGATCGAAGCAGCGATAACGCCCAAGACCAAAGCGATTGCGGCCGTTCACTATGCCGGTGTGGCCTGCGAGATGGACGCGATCATGGCGATTGCCGCGCGTCATGGGCTACGAGTAGTCGAAGATGCAGCTCAGGCTTTGATGGCGAATTACAAAGGGCGTGCACTGGGGAGTATCGGCGACATCGGAGCCTACAGCTTCCATGAAACGAAGAACGTGATTTCCGGTGAAGGCGGTGCGCTCCTCGTAAATGATCCAGACTTGATATCGCGGGCAGAAATCATTCGAGAAAAAGGCACCGACCGCAGCCGCTTCTTTCGTGGAGAGGTCGAAAAATACACGTGGCGAGAGATGGGATCGTCGTTTTTGCCCGGTGAACTGATCGCTGCATTCCTATGGGCGCAGTTGGGAGACGCCGACCGCATCACCGAGTTGCGTCTGACGCTCTGGCGACAGTATCACCATCTGCTCGAAAGATTGGAGTTCGAAGGGCATCCTTCGACGTCCGATCGTGCCGGACGGCTGCGGACACAATGCGCATATGTACTATGTGATACTCTCGTCCGATGTTGATCGGCAGAAAGTTCTTGAAACATTGAAGCGCACCGGTATCGAATCAGTCTTCCATTATATCCCGTTACATTCGTCTCCTGCCGGGCGCCGCTACGGGCGGGCGCATGGTGCATTGGCCGTCACCGATCGGCAATCAGAACGGTTGATCAGGCTGCCGCTCTGGATTGGGTTGGACGACGCGGGTATTCAGACAGTCGTGAATGCGCTTTCTACCGCTGCCTCCCTGCGTTGAAAACGTCCGGAGATTGCTCGTTTCCGGTGAACGTCTCGCGGCCGCAGCCTGTGATCGAACTTCAATTCAGCAAGAGCGGAACTGGGGAAGAAGGAATGCGATCGGTGCTGTTCCACGAATTACGGCTCGACCCAGAAAACTGAGTTTGCGACGCGAGCCCGTGCGCCTCATGGACGGTGCTCCTTCCCGTCTCGAATTCAAAAAATATCAAAAGTCATCGGCCGTAAGCATTTCATCGAAGCTGATGTCGCGTTTGGCGACGCGCCCGACGAGGATCTCGAGATATTGCGGCTCGATTCCGTTTCCCGGCCGTTTCACATCGAGGTCTTCGATTTGGATCGTCTGCCCCTTCGCAATGGGGCGCGCCGCCACAATGCTGCGGCGGAACGCCGGAATTTGTTGATAATCTTCTTGCGAGAGCACGCGCCGGGTCGTGCCGAGCGCTTTTACGATCCGTTTCGAGCCGACCACGAGTTCGGCCATTTCGTCCGGAGTCATTGACACTTTATGGTCCCAGCCCGGCATGTTCTTGTCGAGCGTGAAATGCTTCTCAATCATGCAGGCGCCGAGTGCCACAGACGCGAGGGGGACGGTAGTTCCGAATGAATGATCCGAAAAGCCGACCGGGTAATCCGGATAATTCGTCCGCAGCATCTCGATGTTCCGGAGATTGATCGCTTCGTCACGCGGTGGGTAGACCGCGATGCAATGCAAGAGAATCAAATCACGATTGCCCGTGCTCTCGATTGCTTGAACAGCCCGGTCAATCTCGGACAATGTGCTGAGCCCGGTTGACAGAACAATCGGCTTCTTCTTCGCGCCTATATATTTGAGAAATTCGTAATTGTTGAGATCCATCGAGGCGACCTTGACGAAGGCGATGTCCAATTCATCGACCAGGAAATCGACTTCACGCTTCGTAAAGGGGGTGCATCCGAAATCGATCCCGACATCGCCGCAGAGCTTTTTCAAATCGCCCAATTCATGTTCGGACACGCTGTAAGCGTCGACCACGCTCTCGAGCGTGTAATCAGTACGGTTGCGATAGTCATCATCCAAGAACTTGTTATCTTCGTAGACCTTCTTTGAAAAAATGGAATTCTTCGTCCAGGATTGGAATTTGGCGCAATCGCAGCCGGCTTTTTTGGCTTCGAGCACCAGAGTGCGGGCGAGAATGCATGTCGCCATTATGGTTGGCACCGAGCTCGGCGATGATATAAGGCTCAGCGAAATTGCGAATTACCGTCGATCCGATTTTCATCGCAATCCTTCCCAGGCCCGAGCATTCTCCCACCATAGTGGAAAGTGAGGGGCGTTAGCTCTCATATGCGCGCAATAGGCGCGGCGAAATGCGCCGTCTTCGTTTAGTTTCGTCAAGAGCAGATCGAATTCTGTCCGGAGCGTCGAAAAGCCACTGCTGAAGCCGGCAACGTAATGATAGTGTTGTGCCTTGACAAGAACGCTTCGCAGGATCCGTGCATCGTCAATGTCGCTCAGAGACGCCGTATTGCCAGCGTACTGACGATAAAGCGTGTAAGTGCTGGAAGTAAAGCGGGCACTACAACCATCATGAAGAAGGCCAATATAGAAGGCCCAGTCGAAAGCGATTGTGTGGTCCGGAATATTCCGAAATCGAGGCGTTATATCTTCTACCAAGCAAGCGGTATTTGAGAGACCGAGGCAATTGGACCGTGTGAGATCTTCTATTCCAAGTTCTCGTCCATCTTCGAAGTGATGTTTCAGCATAGCGCAAGGATCTCGATTTTCGCCGAACAAGATCAATTCGCTGAAGAGCACCTCTTTCGACTTCAGCTTCGCTTTGGAAACCTCGACACGGTTGGGCGCCATGCAATCGTCGGAATCGATAAAGATGACGGCATTGGCAAGCTTTTCGCGGCACAAGATCGAAAGGCCAAGTTTTCTGATCTCGACAATAGAGCCGGCAACATCGATCCATCGCCAGCGGAACGGCAATTCCGGCATTCGCTCCGCACCGCAGCAGCGATCTTGCCACGACGGGGCATCGTTGATGACGAGCAGTTCAAAATCCAGATCCGACTGCTTAGCCAGAGAGGTGAGGAACTCGCCGAAGTAGCGCTCGTTGCCCGCGTGCATGACCGTAAACACACAGGTCCGCATTCTTCTAGTCCCTATCGAGCCCTCCCCATAAAACGTTTCCGCGGCGGTGATGTAACATATTGATTTACCAATTAGATTGAGCCATACCTGGCGCCATCGCCACGACCGTGCATGCAAGCAATCGGCTCGAACGCTTGGGCAGCCCCAACACACTTCTTGCCGACACTGCATGCCAATAGGAAAGCCGCGATTTTGAGTTCAAGGGCGCCCCAAGTCAATTCCCTCTGACCTCGACCGAAAATCAGATCTATCCTAGGAACTGGCAGTCCCCTTGGCTTCGAGCCGCAATGAATTCACTAAGGTCAGCTACCTTGGAGATACTTTACACATCTTTACCGCCTGCCATCCGGAGACCCGTATCCTCGACGGATTTTGGGAGCGTCTATCAGCGGGCCTGCATCGAGTCATGGCGCCGCGCTGGATTTACAATTATAAGCATTAATACAGCCGAGGAAATCAAGGCGCTTGGCGCTCTGAACTATCCCGTCGAATTTGCTGTTACTCACCGCAGCCGTCCATCGATCGCTGATTTTCTTCAACACATCCGGGAATTGGGGCAAACAATCGCAGGAATCGTCAATGCCGATTGCTTCTTGTTCGATTTGCCCAATGTGCTCCGCACTGTTCTGACCAAGGCCGAAGACGGAATGGCGCTCGTCGAGCGTCTCAACATCGATCCGTCGACCTTGCGGCCCAGCGGCGAGCTCTGTTATGGATTCGATGCATTTTTCTTCGCAACCGGCGCCGCCCAGAACATCTGGATTGATGACGAGCTTTGTATCGGGCAGCCCTGGTGGGATTATTGGCTTCCGGCTGCCTTTGCGGCAGCCGGCGCGAAATTAGTTTCGATCGAAGCTCCGTTGCTCGCGCATTTGGATCATGATCGCAACTGGCAGAAAGAGCCTTGGCTGGAAAACGGCCGGCGCATGCTAGGCTGGCTGCTTGCTGCTGACCGCTCTTTGCCCAAAGAGTTTGAGGCGCTCGTTCGCGACTTTCGTGGCAAGGACGTCTTCACCGAGCAGGATATCAGCCATTTTGCTCAAAAATGCTTTAACTGGTTGCAAAGCTGCGCCGAAAAGCCGCCTTTAGCCGAGAAGGGAGAATGGGAAGACCTTGTCCTGGGCCTATTGCGGGGTGCCGGCGGTTTGCCGGAACGCCGGCTCCGTAAAGAAATATCGGAACTGACTCTGTATCTCGCCGAAGCGCGCGGCAAGATTTTTCGTCTCGAAAGCGATCGCAAGATCCATCTCGGCCTTTTGGCGACCTCAAGAGCGAACGTAAGCGCGTTGGAAAACGAACTCCGCGCCGCCCAAACGGAGCTCCAGACTGTGCGCATCGAGAATGACAAAATGCGCCGTTTCTTCCCTTGGAAGGCATGGCAACCTCCGCAGAAGCTCTTCGCGGCCTTGCGGCGGATCGGGTCGAAGAAGGCTTAGTTCGCGTCTCGATGTCCCGACCAACTCCGGCATCACCCGCTCGCCAGCACTTGTTGGTTCAACCGAAGGCGGCGCTATGAGCCTTCTTCGTTAAACGCGAAAACAATGACGGGCGCCGTAAAGCGGGCTCGACGTGCCACGCGACGAACAGCAATCTATGCGTCACCTTGCTCAAGTTCGGATCGAGAGGTTCAACGCTTACGGTGAGCATGTTGGCACCGGCGTGCAATTCGACATTTTGACGTAGCAGCGTGTCGCGATGGGTGTCCGCAATCTCGTCGGTGACAATGAAATTGACGATCGTTCCCTGCTCGCTGTCAATCTTTACATGCAAATTCGTGCGCTCGAACTCGACATTGGAGAACCAGGACATAGTCTCCTGCGGCCGGCACTTCGACGCGGGCGGTCAGAAGGGGACCATGCATCCAGCGCACGCCCATAGGAAGATTGAGCTCCTCAAAGGGACCTTCGCGCTTGCCGGCACCCTCAAGTATCCACACTGGAAAAGTTTCGTGAGCATGCCCATGGTCGAGAAGACGTGGCGGAACTGGCGCAGGCCGGTAGCGGCGCTCGAGTTTCCATTGGCGAGGAGTGCCCGCTAAGACAGCGACGATACCCGAAAATTCAACATTTTTCTCAGTCGATGTTCGAATCTGTTCTTGGAAAGCCTCGCTCAGCGCGTCGTATTCCGCCCTGCCACGCTCATCCAGGCGCGCGTCGATTTCGTCATAATATTTGTCCATTTGTTGGCTGAGTTGCCCTTCTCGCCTGCGATGGAACGCTGTAATCGTATCGATGACATAATACTCCGCGTACTGCGCGAAGCGCCGCCAAAGATCCCAGTCGCCAGCAAGCCGAAACGACGTGTCCAACCCACCCGCTTTGTGCCACAGCCAGCCGCGCCAAAAGCTGCCCTCCTGCATGACGAAGTCCAGCGAGCGACCATCGTAGAGACCGTGCTGCATGCATTTTTGTGAATAATGCAAAATAGGCTGGATGCCTTGAATGATTCCATCGGCATCTATCAGTGTCGCGCGCCCACCGAGAAATGACGCTTCTGGAAGGGCGCGCGACACCGAGAGCACCGTGGCGAAAGCGCCGGCGGCGAAAAGATCGTCAGAACCGATCCAGGTCAAGAGATCAGATGGGTTGGGCGCGAGCCTTGCGAAGCCTTGATTGATCGCATCATACATACCCTGATCGGATGCTTGCGCGTAAGCGAGCCGAATAGCTTTGCAGAAGATCGGAAACGTTCCGCCTGCGATGATTTCGCGCCATTTTTCCACAATAGCGATGGTTGCATCCGTCGAGCCGCCATCCTGCACATGAAAATCGATTTCGAAATCGCCGCGCTGGGATAAAACAGAGAGGATTGTTTCCTCGAGATACAGAGCGGAATTATAGGTGGGGGTGACGATGCAGAACCGTATGCGGCTATTTTCTTGTTGCACTTCCATCCTCGCTCCAGTCCTCTCGCGTCCGGTCTGAAGGATCGCTTTAGCCATATCCAAAATCGCCTGTGTTCTTAAAGGGATGGCCCCGCGTCGCGGCAGGGCCAAAACATCTTTCCAGCAAAGTCCAGTCAGTGTAGGCATTTATCGAAGGCAACGCCAGCGGACGAATGAAATGATCAGACAGTTGAAGAAATGGGCTCAGGGGACGAGGGGGTGCGAGCTCGTCGCCGCTGCCAATGCTACGGAGACGGCTTATCGCGCTGTAGAAAACCGATTGCTGGAGCTGCAAATGCGCGTTTATGCCTTTTTCGAAGATCACAACCGACAATATAACGAGCATCAGCATATTTTGGCGGCAACCATGCTTGGCGTAGGGACCAATTTGACGGCCGCCGAGCAGCCGAGAAGGGCATTGAATTTTCAGAGAATCGGCCTTGCTGTGAGCCCGAAAATCGTTGAAGGTTACCTGCATTTGCTGGAGACCTGCGTACATCTGCGCCAAACCAATATCGCTCTTGAAGCTTTTGGCGGAGCATTGAGCTTGCCGATTGCGGAGGCGCCCGCAGCAAGCAGCGCCGCGCCCGACATCAGCCTGGATGGTTTGTTGGAGTATCGCAGACCACCTGAATCCCGCCTGCCTATGACAATCTTTACGAGCCTGATGCCGAGGCGCCTCGATGTACAAAAGGCTGCGATAGATTCTTGGCTTCGCGCCGGCTTCGTTATCCGTTCCGTCAATGTCAAGAAAGAAATCGACGAACTGGCCGACATATTTCCGAATGTCGACTTTATCGAGTTCACCTCGCAGGACGGTTTTCTCGTGCCGATCGCGCACTTATGTGGCCTGATGGCCAAGGATGAAAACAGGATCGTTGGAATAGTCAATTCCGATATCATCTTTCTGGACGCGGCAAATTTGATACGAAATCTGCAGGCCGAGTATCGTCATTCGCTGGTGTTCGGACACCGATATGATTTGCAATCGCCCGCCGACACGATCGGTCGACCTTACCACGAAGGATTCGACTATTTTTTCATGGAACGCGAAAACTGGCGCAAACTGGCCGGGACAAGTCTGCTCATGGGTGCCCCGTTTTGGGATTATTGGGTTCCGTTGGTCGCGCGGCTGCATGGGCTGGTGCTAAAAAAAGTGCAGGACGCGCAAATCGTCCACATGATGCATCCCCTCACTTATGACACGGAAATATCCCTGGAATACGCGCGCAAATATTGGCGTGATTTTGCCATCGCCGCTCGCGAGATAGAGCCCGGTGCGAACGACGAATTTGCCTCGATGCTCTGCCGTGCCGGACGAATGCTGAGTGACGAGCTACCTGCGGACAGCCCGGAAAATTTCAATCGCATGTTTGATTTTGGTTCTATGACAAAAATCATGATCGATGCCGGTTCGCTCAGGCTGACGTGAATGGTGAGCCGGAGCCAGCTTTTGGCACCAGCTGGGTTTGGTCAGTGCAAAACCACTAATGACAGCCCGCCGAGAAGGAAGGACAAGGTATCAATGACACACACCACGCGAATTAGAATTCTTGTGTCGGCAAAAAAAGAATATCAGTGCGCTGTTGCGTGAGGAGAGGGGGTTCGAATGCAACGCGAGTGAGATCATTGAAGTCGCCTACGATTTGCAAACAAGAAGCCACATTGCCGCGATGAAAACCGCGGAAACGGCAGATCTTGACGAAATTCACACCTCAGCAATGGCCGAGACCATCCTCTCTTTGTGCGAACCGGCCACCATCTCTCGCTTTGGGCACTCCGTAGCATCGGATCGACCTGTGCGCCGACCCCACATCGTCCGGCTTCGCCCTCATGTGCTGTGCGGCATCACCAGCGCGACCGGAGCGAGGTCGGTCGTCACCCCCGTCGGCGGATCGCTGACGACGGTGCCGGTGCTGCCGCTGCTCAGGCTGAAACTGCCCGCCGTGTAATTGCCGAGCAGCAGCAGCGACACCGAATGCGTCCCGTCGGTGACGGTCAGCGTTCCACCCGACGTGTTGCTGGTATAGCTCAGCGTCGTCGCCGAGGCGTAGTTCACCGCCGTCAAGTCGATCGTGTCGGGCACGGTAAAGCCCGCCACCAACATAGCGTACGACCCGGTGCCGTCGAGCTTCAGCGAGCCGCTCGACGCGAAGCCGATCGTGCTCGATCCCGCCGTCGCCCCGCTCTGCAGTTCGAGCGTGCCGCCGGCGATCGTCGCGCCGGAGATCGTGCCGCCCGAATAGACGATTTCATGACCGCCGCTGCTGAGTGTCGTCGCCGCGGCGCTGCCATAGACATATTGGTGGCCGCCGCTGAGCGTGACGCCGCTCGCCGCGCCGCCCGCAATGATGTCCTCTATGCCGCCGCTGGCGATCGTCGCGGCCGCGGCGCTGCCATAGACGTATTGCAGGCCGCCGCTGAGCGCGACGCCGCTGGCCGTACCGAAGTCGAACTCGGTGCCGCCGCTCGATACGGTGCCGCCGCTGGCCGTCCCGCCGGACAGGATGTCCTGCAGGCCACCGCTGGCGACCGTCCCGGCCGCGGCGCTGCCATAGACATATTGCACGCCGCCGCTGAGCGTGCCGCCGCTCGCCGTGCCGAAGTCGAACTCGGTGCCGCCGCTCGACACGACGGCGCCACTCGCCCTTCCGCCGGACAGGATGTCCTGGACGCCGCCGCTGGCGACCGTCCCGGCCAGGGCGCTGGCATAGACATATTGCACGCCGCCGCTGAGCGTGCCGCCGCTCGCCGTGCCGAAGTCGAACTCGGTGCCGCCGCTCGACACGATGGCGCCGTTTGCGGCCCCGCCGGAGAGGATGTCCTCGATGCCGCCGCTGGCGAGCACCGTCGCCGCGGCGCTGGCATAGACATATTGCAGGCCGCCGCTGAGCGCGCCGCCGCTCGCCGTGCCGAAGTCGAATTGCGTGCCGCCGCTCGACACGACGCCGCCGCTCGCCGTCCCTCCGGAGATGATATCCTGGATGCCACCGCTCGCGATAGCGATCGCGCTCGCCGTAGCGCCGCTATAGACATATTGGACGCCGCCCGAGAGTGTGCCGCCGCTCGCCGTGCCGAAGTCGAACTCAGTGCCGCCGCTCGACACAATGGCGCCGTTTGCGGCCCCGCCGGACAGGATGTCCTCGATGCCGCCGCTCACGAGTGTGGCCGCGTTCGCAGTGGCCCCGCTGTAAACATATTGGACGCCGCCGTTCGACAAAGTGCCGCCGCTGGCCGTGCCGAAGTCATATTCGCTGCCGCCGCTCGACACGAGGGTGCCGCTCGCCGTGCCGCCGGCAAAGATCTCCTCGATGCCGCCGTTGACGAGCGCCGTCGCCGCGGCGCTGCCATAGACATATTGGACGCCGCCGTTCGACAAAGTATCGCCGTTGGCCGTGCCGAAGTCATATTCGCTGCCGCCGCTCGACACGATGCTGCCGCTCTCCGTGCCGCCGGCGAAAATCTCCTCGATGCCACCGTTGCCGACGGACGTGGCCGCAGCGCTGCCATCGACATATTGAACGCCGGCGCCACTCACCGAAGTCCCGGCCGCAAAACCGCCGCTGGAGACGGTTTCGTTGCCCGACGTCACCACGTCGCCGAGCGCCGAGCCGCCGGCATAAATGAACTGTTTGCCGCCGCTGACGATCGTTGCCGAGGCAAAGCCGCCCGACGATACGTTCACCTTGCCGCCGCTGTCGATGATGGTCCCGCTCGCAATGCCGCCGGACGCAACGTCGAGCGTGACTTTGCTGCTGACGACAAAGCCGCTTTCGACATAGCCGGAAGCAATTTCGAGGATGCCACCGCTGGCGATGGTCGTCGTGCCGCTCAGCATGGCGCCACCGAAAAGCTCAAGCGTGCCGCCGCTGGAGACGATCGCGCCGCTCGCCGTACCGGCCGACAAGACTTCGAGAGTGATGCCGCTGCTCACCGCAAAAGCGCTCAGCGTATAGGCCGAACCGATGTCCAAATCGGCGCCGGTCAGGAGGGAGACCCCGCTCAACGTGTCCGAGCCAAGCAGTTCCAGAGTGCCGCCCGACGACACAGTGGCCGTACCGCCGCTGACCGATATGTCGATGGCCGAGCCGCCGGCCCCGACCGCGAGGGTGACGCCGCTGCTGACGACATAGCTGCTCAGCACGTAGCCGGAAACGATTTCGAGCGTCGCGCCGGAATTGACGGTGACCTCGTCCATTAGGGCGCCACTGGTCAGCTCGAGAATGGTACCGCTGCTGACGACATAGTCGAAGAGGCCGTAGCCGGGACCGATCTCCAACGTCCCGCCGGTGCTGACCGTCGCAACGGCGTTGCCGAAGACGAATTGATCGGCCTCGCCGAAAAGCTCCAATGTGCCGCCGCTGGAGACGATCGTGTTGCTCGCCGTGGCGTCGAGGGCGACTTCCAGAGTGATGCCGCTGCTGACGATTGCGCCGCTGATCGTATCGCCGGTGCCTATCTCCAGGATGCCGCCAGAGCGGATCGTCGTGCCGCTGACAATGGCCCCGCTCAGGAGTTCCAGCGTGCCGCCGCTGGAGACGACCGTGTTGCTCGCCACCCCACCAGATGCGATTTCCAGGGTGAAGCCGTTGCTGACGATGGTGCCGCTGACGACGTCGCCGAAGCCTATTTCCAAGATGCCGCCGCTGCTGATCGTGGTGCCGCTGGCAGTGGCGCCCCCGAAAAGCTCCAGCGTGCCGCCGCTGGAAACGGTCGTGCCGCTCGCCGTGCCGCCGGACAAGACGATCTGATAGCCGCCGGCCTCGATTAGGGCGCCGCTGGCCAGACCACCGGCGCTGACGGTTTCGATGGCGCTGGTCGTGAGTGTGCCATATCCGGCATAGAAGGTCACGACGCCACTGATCGTTGGATCGAAATCGTCGCCAATATCCACGATCGTGCCGTCAGCCTGGACAAAGGCAGCGCGGGCGACGCCACCGGCGCTGACGATTTCGGTTCCGTCTCCTACGATCGTGGCGTTCGTATCCGTACCGCCGGAACTCCACATACTCATACGCGTCGGTTCCGCCGACGCTCGTATTGCTCGCCGCGCCGTAGACGAAAGCAAGCGCGCTGAGGAAAGCCCCGCTAACATAAGTGCCACCCTCGAGCGTTGCGCCGATCGCTCGGCCACCCAACTCGACGTACTCGGAACCGCCGATGACCACCGCGCTGCTCGCCAAGCCGTAGACGAGCTGCGCGCCGCCGCTGAGGATCGTGCCGCTGGCGCTGGTAGTGGCCTCGACGACCTGCGAGCCGGTGAAAATCGTGGCGTCGCTGACAGTGCCGTAGTCGAACTGTGTGCCGCCGGAGATTTGCGCCTCGTCATCGATCGCGCCAGCGCTGACGATCTCGCTGCCGCCACTGAGGATCGTGCCGCTCGCGGTGGCGCCCAACTCCACCACTTGCGAACCATTAAGCACCGTAGCCTCGATGACGAGGCCGAACACATCCTGCTTGCTGCCGGAAATCTGCGCGATGAGATCGATCCCGCCGGAGCTGACGATTTCGCTGCCGCCGCTCAATAGTGTCGTCGCGTAGGCAAAGCCGCCGGATGACACTAACAATGTGCCCCCGCTGTCGATCACGGTAGCAGTGGCAGTCCCGCCGGAGAGGACGATCAGTGACCCGCCGTGTCCCACCGTGATGCCTTCGGCGACAAGACCCGCATTCACCTCCGCGGACGTGGTCAGGGGCACTTGAACCAGGCTTACCTCGGTCTCTCCCGTGGCGCCGCTCGACACTGTGAAGTATTCGCTCAGGAAATATTGCGCCGAATCGAGATTGAGGTCGTAGGTCTGCCCGCTCTCGACGATCTGCAACACGTTGCCGGACAGCAGATTGACGCTGCCGCTGCTGACATAGGGGATTCCCGCAAGATCGAAGGTGTCGCCGCCGACGAGGCCGCTGATGGTATCGGACGGCATGGCGGTGCCGTCGATCCGCAGCGTGCCCCCGGGCCCGGCAAACACGACCGGATAACCGCCCAGCAACGCACCGCTGCCCAGCTCGAGCGTTCCCCCGCTGATGATGGTATATTCCGCCGTGCCGCCGGGCGACACGTATTGCTTGCCGCCGCTGTCGACGACCGTCACCATCGTCGTGCCGCTGCTGCCGACAGTTTGCAGTCCGCCGGCCGTCACCGTGGCGCTAACCGCGGTGGCACCCGAACCGATCGATTCGATACCGCTACTCAGAATGGTGGCGGAATCGGCCTCGCCGCCGGACAGGACCAGTTCGACGCCGCCGCTGCTGACTGTGGTCGCGTTCGTCTGGCCAAAGACGACGGCCGAACCGCCACTGTTCACGGTCGCCGCGCTGGCCGTCCCGCCGGAGCCCACCGAACTCGGTCCCGCCGTCGAGAACGGACGTGTAGTAGGTTTCGCCGCCGGACAACACGAGCTCGATGGCGCCGCTGCTGACCGTCGTTGTACTGGTTATGCCGGAAACAACAATCTTGCCGCCGCTGTTCACAACTGTGCCGCTTGCGAAGCCGAAGTACCCGAGTTCCAAAGTCTGGCCGCCGCTGACGGTGAATTGGTACAGGTTGTAGCTGGAATCGATGTCCAGAATGGCGCCGATCTCGATTGTTGTGCTGGTCGCGCTGGCACCTTGCAGCAGTTCGAACGTGCCGCCGCTGGCCACGATCGTGTTGCTGACCGTTCCGCCCGATGCCACCTCAAGCGTGACGCCGCTGGTCACTGTGTAACCGCTCAGCGTATAGCCCGAGCCGACCTCGAACGTGCCGCCGGAGCTGATCAAGGTGCCGCTCGCCACGCCGCCGGCCGTAAGCTCCAAGGTCGCGCCGCTGCTGACGACGAAATTGCTGAGGGTGTATCCGGAGGCGATCTCCAATGTGCCGCCGGCGCTGATCGTTGTCGCCGTCGCACTGGCACTTCCGAACACTTCGAGCGTGCCGCCGCTCGATATGATGGTCCCGCTCGCCGTGCCGCTCGAAAGCACGACCAACGTGCCGGCGCCCGCGATGTCGGCGCCATAGGCGGCGCCGCCCAATTCCACATAGGAAATGCCGTCGGCCTGCAAATCGAGGTCTGCCTCGACCGTCGTATCGCTGGCCGTTCCGAAGAGATATTGCGCACCGCCCTCGACGAATGCGCTGACGACGGCGCCGCCGGCGCCGACGATCTGCTCGCCCGGGTCGCCGGAGTTTGAGGAGTCCAGCAAAACGGTCCAGCTGGCCACGCCACCGGACAGAATGGTCTGTATGCCGCCGTCGTAGACCGTAGTGTTCAAATCCACGCCGCCAGCCGAGACGGTCTCGCTGCCGCCGCCGAGGATAGTCGTGTCGATCGCGGTGCCGCCGGACCCGACCTGAAGCGTGCCGCCGCTCTCGATCACGGCGCCGGCCGCGGACCCGCCGTTGGAAACAATTTCCGTCCCAAGATCGGTCAGCACGGTAGCTCGCGCCGTACCACCGGACTGCACATACTCTATCCCGCCGTCATCAACTGTTACTTCGTTAGTCACGCCGCCATTCAAGGCGTAGATCGCACCCCCACTGACGGTGGCAAAAACCTCGGCGGCGCCGGACGAAACCAGCTCCGTACCACCGCTGAATATTTGCGTATCTGCCGCAGCTCCGCCGGAGAGCAAGTTCAGCGAAGCGCCGCTCTCTAAGACAAGACCCTCGGCGACCTTCCCCGATGTCACACTGACAGTCGTAGAGACCGGGAGTTGGGCCAAGTTTACAATTGTTTCTCCACTCCCTCCGCTGGAGAGAGTGAATTGCTCATCCAAAAACGATTGCGACGGATCGAAATTCAGATCGAATGTCCCGCCGCTCTCGACAACCTGCAGCACGTTGCCGGACGACAGCGTGGCGCTCCCGCCACTGTGAAAAGCGACGCCTGCAAGGTCGATCGTGTCGCCGGGCATAAAGCCGCTGATTGTGGCGGACGGCATGGTGGTGCCGTCGATCTGCAGCACATCGCTTGTATCGGCGAACGTGATAGATCCGCCGGCCACCGATGCTCCGCTTGCCAGCTCCAGCGTGCCGCCTTCAACTAGAGTGCCGCTGACGGTGCCGCCCGACGCCACATATTGCGTACCGCCGCTGTCGACCGTCGTCCCTACCGCTGTGCCGCCGCTCTGGACAGATTGCAGACCTCCGCCTTCGACAACGGTTCCGCTCGCAACGCCAAAGACAATCTCGCTGCCGCCGCTCACCAGGGTGTTGCTGGTGGTCGCACCGGAGGCGACGCTCAGGGTGCCGCCTTCCGTGACAACGGAAAGATCGGTCTGGACGGCGCCGCTGCTCAGCACCACCGTGCCGCCCTCGATGTCCAGATAGCCGGCGCTCCCGCCCGAGAGAACATCGATAACGATACCGGTGGGAATCGAGAGATCGGCGCTCGTCTGCCCCGACGAAACAACAGAGTTGACGGTCTGAACAGGAGTCTCCGTTACATCGTTGGCCCATATGTCGGCGGCGTCCACCGCGACCGTGGACGTGCCGGCGTTCTCAATCGTCATCGTGTTCGAATTCAACAACGGCGTTGTCGGCGATATTGAAGACCTGTTCGGTTTGTCCCGGCTGCAAATACCCAAGCGAAACATCGTTCCAAAACACTTCAACCGTATTCGACGTGACGACGCCGCTGTAATCCAGCGTCAATTGGGGATCGGACCTTGTCCCCTTGACTAATCCGGGATTGGCTTCGTTTACGGGTACGTTCGCGTTCTGTAGAGGTCCGACGAGTGACGAAGCCTGGTTTGAGAGCGCTGGGCCCACAAGAGGGATCGACTGGAGCGCACATAAAAATGGATTGGCGAGTGCACCATGGCCGCTCGCATAGAAAATGTATTGCCCATTGGCATTAAATCCTGAGGCATTGATCTGTCGCTCCAGGTTCGCTTGCGTTGCATCGTTGCCGATCAACTCGACGATGTGGAGAGTGCCGTTGCCAGGGTTATTAGAATGTGCGGCGTTAAAGGCTTGCGTGATAGCCGCTGCCATAGTGGTGACGTCGTAGTAGGGGGTCAGGCCGACTGCGAACGGTTCAATTTGTTCAGGAAGCGGTATCGCGACGCTGTCCCAAAGAAACGCAAAAGTCCCTGTACTCCCAAGTCCGCCGATTCCGATGTTTTGCGCCCCATCGTCTTGCTTTGGCGGAAACGCGCTGGTGTTCGACGCCTGCGGGTCTGGGTCGAAGAAATCCAGAGAATTTGCAGTATTGATCGCCTGATATACATTTGGTGCGCTGGTCAGCTGTGGAATTAAGATTGTGGTCCAGGGGGATGTGGTAGCACCAAGGCGGTTTCCGATTCCGCTGAAGGACTGAGCCGGAAGGTACCATGGGGCGGCAGCACCTCCGACCCACGGGAGCCAGGGAACACCATCTCTTTGGATCGAATTCAGCTTGGTTGCTGCTGCAGCAAGCAATCCGCCGCCATAGCACTCTTGAAAAAGGAGGATTGCATTATCTTCTTGATTTTGGTTTGCAGGGTCGACGTACTGCGCAAGAATATTGGCGAAGATGGGGGCGATTATGCAATGCAATCCGCTTGGTTCCGTACCTCCGGTACACAAGGCGGCAACGGACCCGAGCGGATTGAGCGTTCCGTTTGGGTTGTTGAGGGCCACGCCCGGGATCTCGAGGTGCGGAAAGAGTGAGGGATCCGTTACAAGCGTGCCGCCGCTGCCGTCGCTGGCCAAAGTGAAGTTGCCGGTCGTGTACTGGCCGGCGAGCGTGATGTTGGCCGTCTCCGTGCCGTCGCTGACGGCAAGCGTGCCGCTGGTCGCACCAGCCGCTTCGGTGAACGACACAGTCGTGTTGGCGCCGAAGCCGATGTCGCCAACATCGAGGCTGTCTGGAACGTTGTAGGTGAAGCCGGAAATCAGGCCGTGGAAGCTCGTCGACTGATCGAGGACCAGCGTGCCGCCGCCCGCAAACGTGATCGTACCGTCGGCCGTGCCGCCGGACAGAACGTCCAAGGCCCCGCCGCTCAGAATGGTGTCGCCGGCAATGCCGCCGGACTGCACAAACTCGATGCCGCCGCTGGTCAGCGTCGTGTTATCCGCCGTACCGCCGGCGGACACATTGACGGTGCCAGCAAACGCGATCGTGCCGTCGGCCGTGCCGCCGGACAGAACCTCTATGGCCCCGCCGCTCAGAATAGTGTCGCCGGCAATGCCGCCGGACTGCACAAGCTCGATGCCGCCGCTGCTCAGCGTCGTGTTATTCGCCGTGCCGCCGGCGGACACATTGACGGTGCCGCCTGCGTCAGTTGTGTCAAGAATAGTGCCGCCCGAGGTGATATCCACGGCGCCGCCGCTGCTAATTATGATGAGGCCCGAGACCGTGCCGCCGCTGCCGACATCAAGCGTGCCGCCGTCCTCGACAATGTAGCTGGCGGTGTCGGAAATCGTGGTCGATACGATCGTCGTGCCGCTGGAAATCGTGATCGTCGTCATGACGGACATTCCTCGCTTAGGCTTGACGCGAGCCTATCTACGGGAGTCTTGGGCATGATTATTCGAATGTGTCTCGAATCCCGAGGCGCACCGTCTCGAGATCACGCTGGTGATATCAGCCGCGCTGCCCCGCGCGGTCGTTGGGACAATGGCTTCAGGCTCGAGCCCGGCGGCAGAGATCCGACTTCCAAACACGAGGTTCATTTAAGGCCCCGCTTGCGGCAATACAGAAAATAATAAATCAAATGTGCCAGATAATTTGTGCTTGCGCAATTTGCGTTCGCGCACTTCGAAAACTCTCGTTTTGACGCGAGCTTGCAGTTTGGCCGCGTCCCCGAACGGATGAAGCCATCAGCTCCTGCCATTCACGCACATGGGGTATACAGACGTGCCAACGCTGGCCGGTCCCGAGGATTGCAATCGCCTGGAAAAGAGCCGCCGTTAACCCGAGTTCCTGCGCCGCGGTCGGCTGGTTTGGCCGTCACGTGCTGTGCGGCACCACCAGCGCGACCGGAGCGAGGTCGGTCGTCACCCCCGTCGGCGGGTCGTTGACGACGGTGCCGGTGCTGCCGCTGCTCAGGCTGAAACTGCCCGCCGTGTAATTGCCGAGCAGCAGCAGCGACACCGAATGCGTCCCGTCGGTGACCGTCAGCGTTCCACCCGACGTGTTGCTGGTATAGCTCAGCGTCGTCGCCGAGGCGTAGTTCACCGCCGTCAAGTCGATCGCATCGGGCACGGTAAAGCCCGCCACCAACATCGCGTACGACCCGGTGCCGTCGAGCTTCAGCGATCCGCTCGACACGAAGCCGATCGTGCTCGATCCCGCCGTGGATCCGCTCTGCAATTCGAGCGTGCCGCCGGCGATCGTCGCGCCGGAGATCGTGCCGCCCGAATAGACGATTTCATGACCGCCGCTGCTGAGTGTCGTCGCCGCGGCGCTGCCATAGACATATTGGTGGCCGCCGCTGAGCGTGACGCCGCTGGCGGTGCCGCCGGCAACGATGTCCTGGATCCCGCCGCTGGCGATCGTCCCGGCCGCGGCGCTGCCATAGACATATTGCAGGCCGCCGCTGAGCGCGACGCCGCTCGCCGTGCCGAAGTCGAACTCGGTGCCGCCGCTCGACACGGTGCCGCCGCTGGCCGACCCGCCGGACAGGATGTCCTGGAGGCCGCCGCCGGCGACCGTCCCGGCTGCGGCGCTGCCATAGACGTATTGCACGCCGCCGCTGAGCGCGACGCCGCTGGCCGTGCCGAAGTCGAACTCGGTGCCGCCGCTCGCTACGGTGCCGCCGCTGGCCGACCCGCCGGACAGAATGTCCTCTATGCCGCCGCCGCCGACCGTCCCGGCCAGGGCGCTGGCATAGACATATTGCACGCCGCCGCTGAGCGTGCCGCCGCTCGCCGTGCCGAAGTCGAACTCGGTGCCGCCGCTCGCCACGATGCCGCCGCTCGCCGTCCCGCCGGAGAGGATGTCCTCGATGCCGCCGCTGGCGAGCGCCATCGCCGCGGCGCTGCCGTAGACATATTGGACGCCGCCCGAGAGCGTGCCGCCGCTCGCCGTGCCGAAGTCGAATTGGGTGCCGCCGCTCGACACGATGCCGCCGCTCGCCGTCCCTCCGGAGATGACATCCTGGAGGCCACCGCTGGCGAGCACCGTCGCCGCGGCGCTGGCATAGACATATTGGACGCCGCCCGAGAGCGTGCCGCCGCTCGCCGTGCCGAAGTCGAATTGGGTGCCGCCGCTCGACACAATGGCGCCGTTTGCGGCCCCGCCGGACAGGATGTCCTCGATGCCGCCGCTCACAAGTGTGGTCGCGTTGGCGGCGCCGCCGCTGTAAACATATTGGACGCCGCCGCTCGACACAGTGCCGCCGCTGGCCGTGCCGAAGTCATACTCGCTGCCGCCGCTCGACACGGTGGTGCCGCTCGCCGTGCCGCCGGCAAAGATCTCCTCGATGCCGCCGTTGACGAGCGCCGTCGCCGCGGCGCTGCCATAGACATATTGGACGCCGCCGCTCGACAAAGTATCGCCGTTGGCCGTGCCGGAATCATACTGGACGCCGCCGCTCGATAGAGTGCCGCCGCTGTCCGTGCCGCCGGCAAAAATCTCCTCGGTGCCGCCATTGCCGATCGTCGTCGCCGCGGCGCTGCCATAGACATATTGGACGCCGGCGCCACTCACCGAAGTCCCGGCCGCAAAACCGCCGCTGGAGACGGTTTCGTTGCCCGACGTAACCACGTCGCCGAGCGCAGAGCCGCCGGCATAAATGAACTCTTTGCCGCCGCTGACGAGCGTTGCCGAGGCAAAGCCGCCCGACGACACGTACACTTTGCCGCCATGAGAGACGACGGTGCCGCTCGCCGTGCCGGCCGACAATATTTCGAGAGTGATGCCGCTGCTCACCGCAAAAGCGCTCAACGTATAGGCCGAACCGATGTCCAAATCGGCTCCGGTGAGGAGCGTGACGCCGCTCAATGTGCTCGCGCCGATGAGTTCGAACGTGCCTCCCGACGACACCGTGACGGTGCCGCCGCTGACCAATGTGCCGACGGCCGTGCCGCCGGAGCCGACGGTTTCCGAGCCGCCGCTGAAGATCGTGGTGCCGCTCGCCGTGCCGATGCCGGTGCCCAATCCGACCCACTGGATGCCGCCGCTCGAAACAATGGTGCCGGTCGCCGTCCCGGTGCCTTCGTATCCGACGGTCTGCTGGCCACCGCTGAAGATCGTGGTGCCGCTCGCCGTCCCGCTGCCGTCGGGTTCTCCGACCCACTGCACGCCGCCGCTCGAAATAATGGTGCCGGTCACCGTCCCGGTGCCTTCGTATCCGACGTCCTGCCAGCCGCCCAAGATCGTGGTGCCGGTCGCCGTCCCGCTGCCGCCGTACCCGACGTACTGGTACCCTCCGCTCGAAATAATGGTGCCGGTCGCCGTCCCGCTGCCGGAACTCGTATCCGACGTACTGGTCGCCGCCGCTCAGAACCGTGGTGCTGGTCGCCGTTCCGGTGCCACCCGAGTATCCGACCCACTGAGTGCCTCCGTTCGAAATCCAGGTGCTGGTCGCCGTTCCGGTGCCGCCGGACGAGACGCCGACGTATTGCCCGCCACCGCTGAGCGTGGTGCTGCGCGCCGTGCCGCCGGCTTCGACCACCTGCGACCCGGTGAAGATCGTGGCGCCGCTGGCTGCGCCGTAGACGTCCTGCTCGCCGCCGCTGATCTGCGCGCCGGAATCCGTGCTGCCGGTGCTGACGATTTCCAAGCCGCCGCTGAAGATCGTGGTGCTGGTCGCGGTCCCCAAAACAAACTCATGGCCGCCGCTATCGACGATCGTGTCGCTCGCCCTGCCGCCCGACGAGACATACTCCGCGCCGTCCGGCCCGACGATGCTAGCGGAAATGCTCGAGCCGCCGGAGGAGATGTGCAATCCGTAGGTGGCGACTGCCAACCCGGCCGAGACGACGGTCGCGCTCGCGATGCCGCCAGAGAATACGGTCTCAGTGCCGCCGGTCTGGATGGTCCCGCTGACGTCGATGCCGCTGGAATAGACGAACTCGATACCGCCGCTATTGACGGTCGCGCCGCTCGCCGTGCCGAGGAGATTGAGAGTGCCGCTGCGGTCGACGATCGTGCCGCTCGCAATACCGCCGGCAGAGACCGTCTCGATGCCGCCGCTGCTCACCGTCGTGCCGGTCGCACTCCCGCCGCTATACAAGACCTCCAGGCCGCCGTTCACCGCGGTCGCACTGGTCGAGCCGTAATCGTTCTCCGTCCCGCCGCTCGAGACGAACAAGTTCTCTGCGGTGCCACCGGACGATATGTTGAGCGTGCCGCCGCTGAAGACGGTCGAGTGATCCAACGAGCCGCTCGACAGCACGTTCAGCGTGCCGCCTGAAATGAATGTGCCCGAACCGAATACGCCGGTGGCGACGCCACCCGACGAAACGTTCTCGATGCCGCCGCTGTAGACGATGACATTGCTGGTGATCGTGCCGCGCACATTCAGCGTGCCGCCGCTCGATACGAACACGTGGTCTGCCGTGCCGCCAGCCTCGACATCCAGCTTGCCGCCGCTGCTCAGCGTAACGTTGGTCGCCGAGCCGCCGGAGGAGACGTATTCCACACCATCGAGGAACAGAAAGGTGTCTTGGGTCGCGCCGCCGGAACTGACGGCCAGGCCAAAGCTGGAGCCGCCGTTGCCGGCATAGACCATGGTTCCGCTGACCGTGCCGCCGTAAACCACCTCTTGGCCGCCGCTCGAGATCGTCGTGTCGACGTCCGTGCCGGCATAAACCTGCTCTTGGCCGCCGCTGGAGACGATCGTGCCGCTCGCCGTGCCGCCGAGGACGTACTCGGTGCCGGAGTTGTAGACGATGGTGCCGCCCGCCGTGCCAGCAAGGATGACTTCGGTGCCGCCTTTGGAGACGAAGGTGCCGCTCGCCGTGCCGGAGACGTCCTGCTCGCCGCCGCTGTCGACTGTCGTGTCGTAGGCCGTCCCGCCAGTCTCGACAATCAGATCACCACCATTGGAGACGATGGTGCCGGTCGCCGTGCCGCCGAGCAGAACATCCAGGTCGCCGCCGCTCAGCTTCGCGCTGGTCGCCGTGCCGCTAGAGAAAATGTATTCCTCACCATTGGGTCCGTAGACAAAGGTGTCGAGGCTCGCGCCGCCGGCACTGACGACCAGGCCAAAGCTGGAGCCGGCGGCGCCGGCATAGACCATGGTTCCGCTGGCCGTGCCGCCATAAACCACCTCTTGGCCGCCGCTCGAGACCGTCGTGTCGATGTCCGCGCCGGCTAAGACCTGCTCTTGGCCGCCGCTCGAGATCGTCATGCCGCTCGCCACGCCGCCGAGGACGTACTCGGTGCCGGAGTTGTAGACGATGGTGCCGCTCGCCGTGCCGGCAAGGATTTCTTCGGCGCCGCCTTCGGAGACGAAGGTGCCGCTCGCCATGCCGGAGACGGCCTGCACGCCGCCGCTGGAGACTGTCGTGTCGAGAGCTGTCCCGCCAGCCTCGACAAGCAGATAACCACCATTGGAGACGATGGCGGCGCTCGCCGTGCCGCCAGAGTCGACTTCCTGGTAGCCGCCGCTGCTGACAGTGGTGCCGATAGCCGTGCCACCCGAGGAGACATACTCCGCACCATTGTTGTATAATTGGGCGTCGACAGTCGTGCCGCCGTAATAGACGTGCAGGCCATTGCTGCTGTCGGCGACGCCGGCAGAGACAAAGGTTCCGCTCGCCTCGCCGCCGGAATAAACTGCCTCGAGGCCGCCGGGTAAGATCAACGCCTCGTCGTCCACACTGCCGGAGTTGACTTCCAGGTAGCCGCCACTCGACACGAAAATTTGGAACGCGTCGCCGCCGACTTCGTACAGTTGGCCACCGCTGAAGACGAAGGCCCAGATGGCACCCCCGCCGGAATATACGAACTCTCCGCCGCCGTTCGAGATATACGTGCCAATGTCCGTGCCGCCGGAGTCGTCCAGCTCGCCGAAAGAGTCGATCGTCGTGCCAATGGCCTCGCCGCCGCTGAAAACAGTCTCGCCGCTCCACGTGCTGACCGTCGTGTATAAGGCCGACCCGCCAGCCTCGACATCCAGGCTCCCGCCGCTCACCAGCGTCGCACTGGTCGCCGAGCCGCCCGCGAAGAGGTATTCCACACCACTGGGTCCGTACACAACGGTGTCGGAGGTCTGGCCGCCGGAGGAGACGACCAGGCCGAAGCTGCTGCCGGCGGCGCCGGCATAGACAT
The DNA here is from genome assembly GCA_963809985.1 of uncultured Alphaproteobacteria bacterium. Classification (GTDB taxonomy): domain Bacteria; phylum Pseudomonadota; class Alphaproteobacteria; order Rhizobiales; family Beijerinckiaceae; genus Methylovirgula. The sequence goes on from CAWELW010000001.1 coordinate 182,304, forward strand.
CGGTTCCCCAGGCCAAGCCGCTGAGCTGAACCACCTCGAGGCCGCCGGCCAAGATTTCCGAAGTCGTCGTCCGTGCCGCCCTGGACCTCCTCGTAGCCACCGCTACCGATTGTCTCGAAGGTGGTGCTGCCGGATTCGAGCAGCAAGGTGCCACCCGCATAGACGGTGTCAAAGCCGGCGCTGCCGCCGTCGACGGTCTCGCCGCCACCACTCTCGATCGACGTGAACAAGGCGGTGCCGCCGGCGAAGACATTGAGCCAGCCGCTGTTGACGAGTGTCGTGAAGCCCACCGAGGTGTCGGGAGAATCCGCCTTTAGGACGTCTGACGAGTTGTAAAAAAAAGTTCCGTTCGAATTGACGGTTGCTCCCCAATAGGCGTTGCCGGTGCCGAGCGTCGTCATGAGGGCCTCCCATTATTTCCATCATCGACGCGACAGGCGCCGATCATGCCTTGTCGGCAATGCGCCAGGACGGCCGCGGTCAAATCGACATTGGTGCGGTGGGTGCATTGGAACCGGCGCGGACACCGCGGGAAGCGCTCGTGGTCGACGGGCGGATCGTTGCGGCAGTCTTTGCAGGTGTCATCGTCGACCACGCCATAGCGTGCGTCGGATTCGTTCAGCACATGTGCGGCTGGGGCGTCGGGCGCCATCATAAAAAGCACAATCGTAGAGCCCGGCGTCGGCGCTGCAACGCTGGCTTCAGGGTCCGGCCCCGCGGCCGAGAACCCACTCCCAAACACGAGGATCATTTAAGGCCCCCGCCTGCGGCAATAGAAAATGCAAATAGCCAATCGTCTTGTATTAGTTATATTTTAACTCGCATTCGCGCATTTGCCCAGGTTCGATCGAACCCGTCGTCGCGGCTCGCCACCCTTGTTTGGGCTGAGTATTCCGGTTCTCTGCGATGCCAGACCGAGCCGTGCGCCAATTTGCCTCACCCGGCCATTTCGTCATCCGTGATGCTGCGCCACCAGCGCAACCGGAGTGAGATCGATCGTCTGACCGGCCCGAGGTCGCACCCATTCGCTCGGGCGGGCGCAATGGTCCATCCACGGCCGGTCTTGCGTCATCGGTCACCCGGCGGCTCATGCCGCCCAATCCGCTACGCTCAGCCCGGGCACGCGCTCGAACTCGCGGCCGTTCGCGGTGACGAGCAATGCGCCACGCCGCCTTGCCTGGGCGGCGATGAAAAGATCATAGGGTCCGATCGGGGTCCCGAGCCTGCGCAAATGAGCGCGAATATCGGCTGCGTGGCGCGCATCCGCTTCTTCGAAGGGGTGAATGGCGAGATTGCCCGCCGCTATGAACAGCGCGATCTTTTCCTCGTTCTCGGCGCGGCGCGCGCTGGCCGCGGCGCCATACATGATCTCGTGGAACACCACGGCCGAAATGGAGAGCGCGACGCCCGAATCGCGCGCGGCATCGAAATGGCTTCGAACGGCGGGAGGCCGTCCATTCAAAAGCGCGATCACCACATTGGTGTCGAGGTTGATGATCACTCGAAAATGCGCCTGTCCGCGGGTATTGCCGGCTGTTCGCGGCCCTCGGGCATGAAAGGCCTGTCACCAAGCGCATCGATCGTCTCCCAAGGCATCCGGTCGTCGCCGGCGCCGACAGGTTCGAGGATGAGTTTTTCGCCGACTTTGTGGACCCGCACTTCCTTGCCCGGAAGCCGAAACTCTTTCGGCAGTCGCACGGCCTGGCTGCGCCCGTGCATGAAGATCTTGGCAATCGCGCTCATTTTCGGCCCTCGGCTAATGATATCTATCGATTGATGGATATCATATCATCAAAGCGTCGGTCAATTCATCGAGGAGCGCCCTATCCCTCCTGGAACAATTCCCTTCCGATCAGCATGCGGCGGATTTCACTGGTGCCGGCGCCGATCTCGTAGAGCTTCGCATCGCGCAGCAAGCGGCCGGTCGGATAATCATTGATATAGCCATTGCCGCCGAGCAATTGAATCGCATCGAGCGCGGTTTGCGTCGCCGCTTCGGCGGCGAAGAGGATGGCGCCGGCGGCGTCTTTGCGCGTCGTCTGGCCGCGGTCGCAGGCGGCGGCGACCGCATAGACATAGGCGCGGCAGGCGTTCAAGCGCGTATACATGTCGGCGAGCTTGCCCTGCACCAGTTGGAATTCGCCGATCGCCTCGCCGAATTGCTTGCGGTCGTGTGTGTAGGGCAGGCATATGTCGAGACAGGCCTGCATGATGCCGATCGGACCCGCGGCGAGAACGGCACGTTCGTAATCGAGGCCGGACATCAAAATATTGACGCCGCGGCCGAGATCGCCGAGCACGTTTTCCTCCGGCACTTCGCAATCCTCGAACACCAGCTCTGATGTCGGCGAGCCGCGCATGCCGAGCTTGTCGAGTTTTTGCGCGGCGCGAAAACCTTTGAACCCCTTCTCGATCAAAAAGGCGGTGATGCCACGCGCGCCGGCCGCCGGATCGGTCTTGGCATAGACGACGAGCGTTTCGGCATAATGGCCGTTGGTGATCCATAATTTGCTGCCGTTCAGAATATAGCGGTCGCCTTTCTTGTCGGCGCGCAGACGCATGGAGACCACGTCCGATCCGGCATTGGGTTCCGACATTGCGAGTGCGCCGACATGCTCGCCCGAAATCAGTTTCGGCAGATAGCGGCGTTTCTGCGCTTCACTGCCGTTGCGGCGAATTTGATTGATGCACAGATTGGAATGCGCCCCATAGGAGAGCCCGACCGAGGCCGAGGCGCGGCTGACTTCTTCCATCGCCACGCAATGGGCGAGATAGCCGAGCCCGGCGCCGCCATAATCCTCTTCGACCGTGATGCCGTGCAAGCCGAGCGCGCCCATTTCCGGCCACAGGTCTTGCGGGAATTCATCGGTCCGGTCGATTTCGGCGGCGCGCGGTGCGATCTTGTCCGTGGCAAAGTTGCGAACCTCGTCACGCAGCATGTCGAGATCGGCGCCGAGGCCGAAATCGAAACTCGCATTCTGCAGCATGGCTTTCCTCCAGCGACCGCTGTCGGCCTGGAGCCGAGGCTGGTCGATTTCTCATCTGTCGATCCTACACGTTCGTGCCGTGCGCGCGAGAGCGAGAGAGAGTGTGTGTGCCCGCCGCAGTGCGACGAAGCGCAGTCTTGCCTTGTCGCGAAGGGCTTCGGGCCGATATACGTACGTTTGTTTGTTTAATGGATCAATGATTTTTGGCGGAGCGACACCGTCTATTCATCGTTCTCGCTGTTCAGATCTTCGACGTCTATGGCGATTGCACCTCGGGGTGCCGTTTTCGGTAGACGCACGCCCGTCCCGCCGACATTGTTTTCGGAGAGGAACTCGATGCCCGCCGATTGCAGGGCGGTCTCTATGGCCTTGATCGTCCGCACTTTGAGCAGTTCGCCGCGCTCGAATCTCGCAATCGTGTGCGGCGAGACTTTGGCACGCTGCGCCAAATCCCTTATTGCGAGGTCGAGCCCTGCGCGTGCCATTTTGCATTGGACCGGCAGAATGTTCATCCCGAATTTCTCGTTCACGGACACTTGCAACCCCGTTTGAACCATTCTGGCCTGGAATTAGTCCCGGCCGCGCTCATTTAAGTGAATTCGCCAAGTGTTCCTTAATAGGACGCTGGCAAACTGCTCAAGTGTTCTGTGGTTAAGTACCTGAGCTATTTACACTGTTCACACTGAGAGATCGTCCGAAAGCTACGCTTTTTCCACATCGGTTCCATCCCCGACTGGAAAGCCCTGATCCGCCGCCCGCAGATCCGCAAATCTGCCACAGCGCGATTTTGGACACCGTTAAGGTCATACGCGGAAACTTAAGGACCGCAAAAGGAGACGTATCGAGCCACGAACGGCTTTCGCCGCACGAGAGAAGCGATCGGAGCCGCGCTGGCGCACCCGCCTGCAATCCGCCAAGATTCTTGATGTGCACGGCAGATTTTTGATTGATCGTCGGATTTACGATCGCTCTGCCCATGGCGCCCGGCTAAGGCTCGCCGCACATTTCGTTGTGCCTGGGCGGATCGGCTTCGTCGACGAGCTCGCCAATCAATCATTCGACGCCAAGGTCGCCTGGCAACGCAATCAGGAAATCGGTGTGAGGATCTTATCTCGGGCTAAGTAGCGTCACCTGACGCCGGTTCAGATCGCTGCCGTGGGCATCAAATTCGACGACGAAGGTTAGCCCATTATCGCCGCAATGTTGCGGCTGAAGGCGAATACGAAATTATCGAAAGTCGTTGAAAACAGCGTCAGCAAGGGCTCCGATATTCTTTCCGATCGGATCGGGCTTCTGCTGCAACCGCTCGCCGCAAGCCGGAAAACTGCTATAGCTGAATCGCGCTATCCCGCCGGAAATCAACCTTTCATCCGGCGAATTCGGGTTCATAACAGTGTCACCATAATGCAGCTCCGTTGCAAAGGAACATAGTCTGCTGGAACGGAACCCTAAAATCCGTCGCGCTGAGGGCCTATATTGACACTCGTGCCGCGCAATTGCCGCGCCTGTCCGGTTGTGATTTCCGCGAGGGATAACCAGTTGTGGCTCCCGGCATTCCGACTGATTGTATTGGCTTGCCTGACGAAAGCCGAATTTCTCTGGTTTAGGCCGGCTGACGGCAGAGTGGAAAATTTCGCAGTCTTCGATCCCAAGTGAGGAGCTGTTGGTGATGGAACCCGAGATCGAATTGATGACGGAACCGGAGATCGAAACCTCTCTCGATCCGGACGAGGCGCAACCGCCGTTGCGACGAACACCCGGCGAAGCCTTTGCTGCGCTTACGGAAGCCCTTGCTGCGGCTAAACAAACGGCCCCCGCATCGGCTCCGGGCGAGGTCCGCGCCGAATGGGACGGCGTCATCTCGCGCGCCGTGATCGCTTTTTCACCCTTGGTAATTTTCCGCTGAGTGGCGGGAAAAATTGCGAACGCACAGGGCGCCTTGCGCAGGCCGACGGCGCGCCGCGGCGGCGCTGGTCAACCGACTGGATCGATAGGAGACGCCGGCACGCCGCCGGCCTCGATGACCTCGCCCGCCCTCAAGCACAAATCTTCCCGGTAGCGACCGGCGACGATCTGCACGCCGACCGGAACAGTGCCGATGAGGCCGGTGGCGACCGTCAGGGCGGGCAGACCCATGGTCGGCAGAGCCCTCTGCGTCAGTTGCGCCTGCCAAACCCGCTGGAAACCCGCCTCACCCTGCAGGTCGAGCCCATCCGGAAACGGCAACTCGGCCGAAACCGGCACCAGCAATACCGGATGCTCGTCCAAGAACCGCAGCCACTCGCGTGTCAGCGTGGCACGGCGGACAAGTGCGCGGGCCACGACGTCGGGCTCGAATGTCTCCGCCTTGGCGCGGAAAGCCGCCACAATCGCAAGCGCACCGGGATCGCCCTCGCGCTCCGCCGCATCGGCGAGTGCCGCGAAGCCGTCTCCGAGCCAGAGCCGTTCCTGCACCTCGGCGGCTTCGTGCAGCAACGGCACGTCCTCTATCTGATCCAGCCGCCAGCCGGCGTCGGCGAGCCGCCGCGCCGCGTCCAAAAGGGCTGTTTCGACTTCCTTCACGATCTGCAATCCGCCCGGGCGAAGACACAGCGTGGCACGCAGAGGCACGGCAGGCCCCTCGAGTGGCGCCGGCGTCCACCACGGATCGCGAGAATCGGGAGCCGCCATTGCCGCCAGACCGAGACGGAGATCTGCGATCGTGCGGCCGATCGGGCCGGAGACTGCCATGAGTTGCGCACCGATTCCGCGCTCCGGCGAGGAGGCATTATAGGCGGCAATGCGGCCGAGAGTTGGCTTCAGCCCGTGCACGCCGCAGGCATAGGCGGGGTAGCGAATTGATCCACCAATATCCGTTCCATGCGCGAGATGGCCGATTCCGGCCGCAATTGCCGCAGCCGCGCCGCCTGAAGAGCCGCCCGGCGTCAGCGATGGGTCGCGCGGGTTGCGGGTGTTGCCATGGATCAGATTGCTGGTGAACCAGCGCAGCGCGAACGCCGGCGAATTCGTGCGGCCGAGGATCACCGCGCCGGCGCGCAGAAGATTATCGACCACTGGGCTGTTGGCCTTGGCCACCCAATCACGCTGCAGCCGAACGCCATTGCTGGTGACGAAGCCCGCCTGATCGACATTGATTTTCACCGTGACCGGGACGCCTGCCAGAGGGCCTGGGTCCTCGCCTCGGGCAGTGGCACGATCCACCGCATCCGCGTGTTGGCGCACAAGATCCGGACGGTGTACGACGACTGCGTTGATGTGCGGGTTGACGGCATCGAGCCGTTGCAGCGCCGCCTCGGCCGCCTCCCGCGCCGAGACCTCGCGGATGCGGATCAAGCGAGCAAGCTCGGTCGCGGATAGACGCCAGAGTTCTGCCACGGGTTCCTCCAAGATTCGTGCGCAACCTACCACACCAGGTTGCAATGGGTATCGGTTAGCGGGGTATCGAAGAATTGAATTGACCCACGCTTCGACCGGAGCCCATGCGAGGCTCACTCGTCCGATCGGAGGACCAGAGAATGAACCCAATTCGCCGACGTTTGTTACAGATCGGTGCGGCATTGCCCCTTGCAGCAGCGATGTTTGGGTCGAAAGAAGTCGCGGCGCAAACAAATACAGCCGACACCGCGGCGAGTTTTCTTTTGACGGTGTTCCTGCGTCACGACGAGTTGAAGACGCTGGACGAAATCAATCAGCATCTGCGCGCCACGGGTTATTACGTAATGTTCCCGCCGAGCGGGATCGAGGTCGTGTCATGGTAGGTGATGATGGGCGTGGGCCAGGTGGTCACGCTGCGCGTCCCACCGGCTCGGCTGCGTGAGGTCAACCGCGTGCTCGAGCAGACGGCCTGGGGTGGCTATCGCACAGAATTCTGCCCGACATACGACTATAGGGCGATCGCTGAGGAAGAGCGCAAGCGGGCGAAATAGCCAAGGCGAATTGAGGTCGGATTGGGTCCGGCCCTTTCAGGATCCGCGCCTTGCTCGACGGGTCTGCTATGAAGACCCCCGTTCCTTGATCGCCGTTTTCCTCGTTGCGACCATCCCGCTGCCCCGATTCGATCGAATAGCCGTCGATCGCGTGCAGACGCCGGAAAACCCCGAAGAAACCGTATGTGCCATAACCGCGCACAAGACGAAAGCGCAGTGCACAAGAGGAAAGCGCAGTGCACAAGACGAAAGCACAGTCTTCTGAAATTGCTGGACTGTACATCTTAATTTAATAAGTTTTTATATTGCACTGCAAGACTTTTTCGACGCAGGCAGAATATGGGAAACTAAAAAAATAATCCGAGCCCGGAACTAATCTTCTTTTGAAGCGTTCGCGACGTAGTTGATGACTTCTGATCCGCGATCCGCAAGGGGTGTATGCGGCGCCGTGCGTTTTCGGGTGCCGTGCGGATTTGAGTTGCTGCAGGCCGACGCGCGTAGCGTTTCCCGTCGAACCGGCAGCGTGCGGCGCAACAGGGTGCTGCGGACTAGTCGTCGCGGATAGACATGCATTTTTTTATGCGACCCCATCCGCGACGCTCGAAAAGATTTGCGCCTCACCGACGCGAAATTTTGGAATGATACATTTGTGTCGCCGCACTGTCATGGCGAGGCGGCACGAGCGGGCAAAAAGAAGACCAATCCAAGAAAACCTATCCGCAGAATCCTGCGGGAGCCTTGAGTGAATCAGGGACGCGACGGCAAACCCACTGCGCGTGGGGAGGTTCTTTGTTATTGCCCGAAGATGAAATCGATTCGCTTAGCGCGTCTCGCACAGGCGAGCTGCTGGCGCGATCGCAAGCGCTCAATGTTCGCCTTATTCGACGAGAGGGTCGAGAAACATGAAACATCCGCGATCCGGTCACGAGAATGCCGGCTTCGTCCTGCACTTGTAGTTGGCAACGCGGAGCGGCGCTCTGAGTTTCGAAAGATTTGGGACGTAACCATTTTTTAACCAAGAATTTGCGATGCAGAGGTGGTGTACCCAGAGGGAGGTTTCCGTGTTGGTCGACGAGATCATCCACACGTGTTCGAATGAGAAAGTCGCGCAAGCCGCCGTGGCTTCCATCGGCTTTGTCTTCGCCCTGCGGGTGAAATCCGCCGCGGATTTACATGGCCTCTCCGTGGGGGCGTTCACCGCGAGGGTCGTACACGAATTCGGTCGCACCGCAGGCGAATGCGAGCGCAAAGTCGTGCGCGGTGCGATGGAACGGTCGGATCATCCTATTCTCTGCGGATTGAAGACAATCCTCGAACGTAGGATCGATGCCGAATCGAGGCTCGGCCATGCGGGCCGACCGTTATACGGCTGGTCGCGTCCGGCTCTGGACTACGAGGTCCGGCGATCCGGCTGTTGCCTCTGACCGGCAGCCCCACGATTGACTATGACGAGAGCCGGCGCGCCCAAGGGCGCGCGCCGGCGGGCACCTCATGGCCAAAGCCCGGCTGGTAGAAATGAGCGAGGCCGGGGCGACGGCCCTGCGCGATCAAATCGAGCGTCGCGCGATCCGTGATTTCGAACGTGTCGAAGCCGCATCTGACCAGCAACTGAAGTTGATCGAATAGGATGTCGCCGGTCGCGCGCAATTCGCCCGAAAAGCCGCACCGCTCGCGAACCTTGCGCCCCATCGAATAGCCGCGGCCATCGACGAACTTCGGAAAGTTGATCGCAACGAGCGCGAGCCGGTCATAGTCTCGGGCGAAATCTTCGACGTCGATTCCGGGCTCGAGCAGGAGACCACAGGCGATATTGGCGCGCGGGTGCGAGGCTGCGAATTGGCGCCATTGTTCCACAGACAACAGCACTTTCCCATCTTGCGGCAGGTCATCGGTGACATCGACACGCTGCCACGGATCGGAGACGAAGGCTCCGTTCTTGAAAAGTGTCATTTCAGACGTTCACCGCTGTTTCGAGAGGCGCAGCGCGGAGCCCGCACTCGGTCTTGTCGCGATCGGCAAATAATTCGTCGATCACGAGACGTAAGAATTTCGGAGTCTCGAGCGCAGCGAATCGGTCAGCTACGCGCGCGGCTGCGATCGGATCTGCGAAGGCGACCTCGTCAAGCCGGCTCATAGAGCGCCTCCTTGAAAGGTGCGGCACCGACGCGGCGATAAGCTGCCAAAAAGTTCTCATCATTGTTTGCGCGGATCTTCACGTAGGTCTCGACGATCTTTTCGACGACGTCGACGATGTCGTCGCGGGAAAATCCGGGCCCGGTGATGTCACCGAGTGTGCACGTCTCATCGGCCGCTCCGCCGAGCGAGATCTGATAGGATTCCACGCCGTTTTTCTCAAGCCCTAGAATACCGATGTGGCCGACATGATGATGGCCGCAGGCGTTGACGCATCCGGAAATATTGATTTTCAGGTTGCCGATGTCGGAGGCCCTTGCCGGATCGCCGAAGCGTTCGGAAATGCGTTGCGCCACCGGGATCGAGCGGGCTGTCGCCAGCGCGCAATAGTCGAGACCCGGGCACGCGACGATGTCGGAGACGAGGCCGATATTTACTGTCGCCAGGCCATGCGCCGCCAGACGATCATAGATCAACGCCAGGTCGTCGAGCGCGACATGCGGCAGGACGAGATTTTGCTCATGTGAGACGCGAATTTCCGCGTGCGAATATGTGTCGGCGAGACCAGCTACGACGTCCATTTGCTCTGCGGTCGCATCGCCCGGAATGCCGCCGATCGGCTTCAATGAAATGGTCACGATTGCATGACCCGCCACTTTGTGCGGGGTGACGTTGAAAGCGAGAAAGCGGGCGAAGTTCCGGTCTTGCGCTTTCCGGGCTTGTATCAGCTTGGAAACGGCGGGGCGCTCGGAAAGGACAGGCGGGGCGAAATAAGCGCGGATGCGCCCGAGTTCGGCGCCCGGCAAGGTGAGCCCTTCGCCGCGGTGCTCGGCGAAATCGGCTTCGACGGCATCGCGGATCGCATCGACGCCCTTTTCGTGTAGGAGGATCTTGATCCGCGCCTTGTATTTATTGTCGCGCCGGCCTTCGAGATTATAGATGCGCAGAATCGAGTCAGTGTAGGCTAAGAGATCGGCCTCTGGCAGGAAATCGCGGATCTTATGCGCGACGAGCGGGGTACGGCCCAAGCCGCCGCCGACAAAGACGGCAAGCCCGATTTCGCCGGCTTCGTTCTTGACCACCTGATAGCCTATGTCGTGCACTTGGATCGCGGCACGGTCCTTCGACGCGCCCGTGACCGCAATCTTGAACTTGCGCGGCAAATAGGAAAACTCTGGATGAAGCGATGACCACTGGCGGAGGATTTCCGCATAAGGACGGGGGTCTTCGATCTCGTCGGCGGCGGCACCGGCGAAGTGATCCGCGGTCACGTTGCGAATGCAATTGCCGGATGTCTGAATGGCATGCATTTCGACGCTTGCGAGTTCGTTCAAAATGGCCGGACAATCGACGAGCGCCGGCCAGTTGAATTGAATATTCTGGCGCGTCGTAAAATGGCCATAGCCACGATCGTAGCGCCTTGCGATATAGGCAAGCTTGCGCATCTGCCGCGACGACAATGTTCCATATGGAATGGCGATCCGCAGCATATAGGAGTGCAGCTGCAAGTAGACGCCGTTCATCAAGCGCAGAGGCTTGAATTGTTCTTCCGTCAATTCACCGTGGAGGCGGCGCGCCACCTGATCTCTGAATTGCGCCACGCGGTCGGTGACGAAGGCGACGTCGAATTCATCATAGCGGTACATGTCAGCTCCGCGCGGCCTCTAGAGCAGGATGCGGAAAAGTGGGACGCTGCGTCACTTTGCCGGCCCGATGAAGTTCACGCAAACTGCGTAAATTTGATCGCGAATCCCGTTCCAGATTTTTGCAATCGATCACGTTTATGAAGACATCGGATATGTCGGATTGGTTCGATTGAGAGGCACCGTGATCTAGAACGGCTCCGTATCTCACTGTTGGTCCGGTAGCGCGGATCGCGTCGCGCAAATTCACGGCCCGCCGGCCGGTCGGCACTTCCGCGACCTCGACAACGAACGGGTCGAGGACGAGATTGCGTTCAACAGCACGGCGTGCCGCCTCGAGTCCGACCGCGGCGTCAGATTTGGCGGCGAAGACCTTGGCCGCCGCCAGCGAGCCGACCCATTTCCCGTCTGCGGCGAGATAAGTGACGGTTCCGTCGTCGAGGCGGTTGGCTGAAATGACTGACAGCATAGGAGCATCCGATTTGGCAGGCAGAGCCGGTGTTACGGCCCAAGGTTCGTTTCAGATGGACATACAGGCGTACTACGACAACTACCTGATGATACGGCGATATTAACATACGGCATGTGGGAATCAATCTAATTTTGTAATTATAACGTAAAATTATGCGCGGGCGATCGAGCGTCCTGCTCCAAGGCGCAGGGCGGCGGATCAGATGAGCTGTCCGGGCGGCGTCGAACGGCGTCAGTCTCGATATCGAGAGCGGCGAGCTCTTGGCTCTCTGAGACCGTCCGGCTCAGGCAAAACGACACTGCCGCGGATCATTGCCGGACTCGAAGACCCGGACAGAGGGCATATGCTTTTTGGCGGTGAGGATGCCTTGGGAAAGTCGATCCAGGAACGGCGGGTCGGCTCTGTCCTCCAGAACTAAGCGCTGTTCAAACGCATGACGATCGCAGAAAACATCGCCTTCGGTCTCCGGCTTCGCCCGCCTGCCAGCCGGCCGCCGTGTCCAGCGGATACATGGGTAACAAAATGGACCGGATACATGGGTTACAGTTCTGCCGGTTCGATTGGGGGCGTCGGCTCGCCGTTCCCGTGCACGGGAACGGCGAACCACCGCGCTGAAAGCCTCTCGCCGGCGGTGCAGGAGACGATCGAAATCGACGCCCCGGCCGCGATTACGGTGGAGCTTGGTGATACGGTCCCGGTTCGTTTCATCAGAGGAACATTATTTGCCGGAATAGATATTGGTCCGTTCGTTGGTCAAACGTGAGCCGCGGCGAGAGCGTTTCCGCACATACTCGGTCCCGATCAGGTGGAATTATGCTTTTGGTGCCCAGCCTGGGTTGCGCTGGCGCGGGGTTCATCGGCGCCCGCCCGCCATCCGCCTCGCTTTTCCGACACGATCCTGCACCAACCTATCGATTGGCATGTATTCCTGTCGGACCGCTGAATTCATTGGATGGGGAGCGCGGGCGCCGGAGGGTTCCCGCTTCGAGATTACGAGCCAGGCCAGTTGCCGGCAAGATCACGATGGTTTTTGATTGAACCAGTCCAAAACCATGAACGTGATCGGTTCTAAGAATTTAGAGCGAGATAGGCAGATAAGTCTGCGCAATTTGCGTAAACTTGGTTGCGCCGAAAAACCGGTGCCAACTTGTCCTCATCCCGCTCTAGGGTAGCTAGAGACAGAGGCGGGCGCGCCTTTCTCAGCGGCGCCGAAAGGGAGGCGTTTTGTTCGCAACTCATATTCAGCCGCTCATCGTCGATTATGGCTGCTGGGCCGTTTTTTTCGTCGTCATGTTCGAAGCCACCGGGCTGCCCCTGCCGGGTGAGAGCGCTTTGGTGCTTGCCGGCGTCTATTCGGGGGCGACGGGCAAACTTGCGATCTCGAATGTCATTTTCGCTGCAGCGGCGGGCGCCATCATTGGCGATAATTTCGGGTTTTGGATCGGCCGTCGGTTTGGCGTACGGCTTCTCGAACGCTTCGGAAAATTCGTGGGTCTGACCGAAAACCGCTTATTGCTCGGCCGCTATCTCTTCGCCCGGCATGGCGGCAAGATCGTCTTCTTCGGTCGCTTCATCGCGATCTTGCGGGTTTTCGCTGCGCTTCTCGCGGGCTCCAATCGCTATCCCTGGCGTTCCTTTCTCGTCTTCAATGCCGCAGGCGGAACAACTTGGGCCAGCGTGGTCAGCCTTGCCGCCTTTGTCTTCGGCGACGCCATCAACAGGGTCAGCGGCATTGTCGGGTTTGTCGGACTCGGCGTCGCCGTGGCCGGAATTGTCGTTTTTGGGTGGATGTTCAATCGGCAGGAGAAGAAATTCGAAGCCAAGCTCATAGCGCAAGTGCTGCACGAACAAAAACAGGCGCCGGCGCTCGAACTCGCTCGACTAAGCCGCGGTCGAGACCTGTCCCTGTCAGGTCCGGCAAAGTTTGTTCTAACCTCTGGTAGCTGCAATGTCTTGGCGCAGCTCTTCATACTCCGTTCGCACGACGTCAGACCCATAAATTCGCTCCAGCCGCCGCACGGCGAAATGCCCGCGAGCGACCGACTGGAAATGGTCTATGAAAGCATAGTTGATCGCGGCGCCGCCCACCGCACCAATCACGGGCACCGCCTGCGCCGCGAGCTTTTGCGTCACGACGACACCGAATCGCGCGGCGATTTGCGACACGAGCCTGAGGATCACCGGAGCGCTCTCCTCGGCAAGGCCGCGCTCGACCACGAAACGTGCGGCTTCGCTCACCGACTTGGCGAGGACGCTGCGCACCGCAAAATAGCTGCTTTCCATCAAAGAATGGGACTCGCCCTCGGTTCCGAACGCGAAGACCTGCAGACAGGCAAACCTCGTCTCGGGCGCCGCGAGGTCTTCGCCTTCGGCCTGCGCAATGGCGGCGATCGAACGCAGCATGACGATCGTCGAGAACGGCAGTTCGACCGGCAAGCTCAACAGCCCGAAAGCGCCGCCGGCTCCACCCGCGATCGTCGCAACAGCTTTGTGGGCCGCGCGGCGCTGCCGGCGGGCTTCGGTTCCGAGGCTTCTCATCGCGACGCGCAGGGCGGCCCGGATCGCCGCCTCCGCGGCTTTGTCGACTGTTTCCGAAATTTGTGCCGGAACGAATTTCGCCATTCGGCCGAGCTGCCGGCCAAGAGCGAGGGAGAGGCGCTGGGCGAGGCTCGTATGTTCGAGCCGCTCGACGGCGTCGCGGAGGATCGCCACATCCTCTGCCGACAACAGACCGGGGGCAGCGGTCGGCACAGCAAGGGTCGGAACTGGCATTTGCGTCATGAATTTGCTCCGCGACGGGCGGTTCGGGCACTGGCATCGGGGAATATAGGGCTTTGCCTCGCCGATTTCAGGCACTCGACGGATATGGTGTGTACCGGCGCGAGGAATTTTGGCTGCGGCTTCGGCAGTTCAACTAAAATTCGAATGATTTAAGTATAGAGTTTTTATACGTAAAATTTACTCGCAAACGAAAATGTTAAATAGATAAAATGCGATCTTTCTACTTAGATCAGCTGCAAATGGATTCGGACAACTTCAGCCCCATGAAGGTGGGGGCAGAGGGATATGTTCCGGGTTCCGACGAGATCACTCGCATTCGCCGCACTCTTACTGGGTGGCTGCGCTCTGGCGCAAGCCGGATCGGCAGCGGTGACGCTGCAGGCGAGCTATGCAGCCGTCGGCACGCCGACCACCGTTCCTTACGGCTGGATTGATTTCTGCCAACGCTATAAGGGCGAATGCGACAATGGGCGCGCCGCACCGGTCGATATCAATCTCTCGGCGAAGGCTCTGGCGCAGATCGAGCGGATCAACAGCTGGGTCAATGCCACGATCGAGCCTGTCTCGGACATGGACCATTGGGGTGTGGCGGATCAATGGGACTATCCGACCGACGGCAAGGGCGATTGCGAGGATTACGCGTTGCTGAAGCGGCGGCTTTTGATCGGGCTCGGGTTTCCGCGCCAGGCTCTATTGATGACCGTCGTCAAGGACGAACACAATGACGGCCATGCGATCTTGACGCTCAAGACCAATCGCGGCGAATTCGTCCTCGACAATCTGAATAGCGAAATCAAGCCGTGGAGCGAGACCGGCTATCGCTTTGTCAAGCGGCAATCTCAGAGCGACGAAAATGTCTGGGTTCAAGTCGGCGAGCCGACGGCGGCGCCGGTCGTCGTGTCGCGCTAGTGCTTCGTCACATCGGATGGGCCGATGCCGTCACAGGACTTGCCGAGCGTGCTTCGGTGAGGCGACATTTTTGCGGATGGGCCGTCAGCCTCGGCAGTTCTTCGACACTCGGCGCGACGACGACCGCCGTTTCGATGATGCGGCGGCGCGCCTTTGCCACCAAACATACCCGAGACTATTGTGCTAAATTATCGATTTGCGCTTTGCTTGATCGATCGGAGCCGGCCGGAACCCGCGGCGAGTTACTTCAAGAGGGGCACCCGCAAATGATGGCGAATGGGGCGGCGCGCGCGGTGCGGCCAAAGATGAACGCGGAGGAAGTTGCGGCCTTCCTCGATCGCGAATTTCCCGAACTGCAAGGCAACGGCGAGCCGACTTTCTGCGTCGATGCGGTCGGACCGATGACGGCGCGCATGCGTCTTGTCTATCATCCGCGCCATTTGCGGCCTGGCGGGACGATTTCCGGTCCCGCCATGTTTTCGCTGGCGGATGTCGCGCTTTACGCAGCCGTCCTCGCGCAGATAGGGCCGGTGGCGCTCGCCGTAACGACCAACCTCAGCATTAACTTTCTCCGCAAACCCGAGCCGCGCGATCTGATCGGCGAGGCGCGCTTGCTGAAACTCGGCAAACGCCTAGCTGTCGGCGAAGTCTTGATCTTCTCGGAGGCCGGGGAGGACCTTGTCGCCCATGCGACAGGCACCTATTCAATTCCGTCGTACGAAGCCGCATGAGGTATTATAATACCATGCGTGATAAGACTTTGATTTAGTGAATTTGTAGCCGATAGAGCATTGACCATTCGGCTCGATGCGGCTAAGAACGCCGACTTCCAAGGCACATCGGCCAACGTGGGATGTGCTCAGGGCTGCCGGTCTTGTCCGCGCCGGCCTCGATCCCAAGACAACGGATCTCCCCAAGACAACGGATGTCGTCCATGTATGGCAAGACCTATTCGGCCAAGGCGTCGGATGTTGAAAAGAAATGGATTTTGATCGACGCCAAAGGCTTGATCGTGGGCCGGCTGGCATCGATCATCGCTCTGCGGTTGCGCGGGAAACACAAGGCGACGTTCACGCCGCATATGGATGACGGCGACAACGTCATTGTCATCAACGCCGACAAGGTCGTCTTGACCGGCCGCAAGCTCAACCAAAAAATCTATTATCATTACACCGGTTTTCAAGGCGGAATCAAAGAGCGCAAGGCGAAGTTCATCCTCGAAGGACGCTTTCCGGAGCGGATTCTTGAAAAGGCGGTGGAGCGGATGTTGCCGCGCGGTCCGCTCGGCCGCACGCAGCTTGGCAATTTGCGTGTCTACAAGGGTGCCGAACATCCGCATGCGGCGCAGAACCCCACTCTCGTCGACGTCGGCAGCTTCAATTCCAAGAATGTCAGGAACGCCTGAACATGGCCGAGACTTCTCTCTTCACTCCAGGATCTCAAGACCGCTACGGCGACACCGCAACCGGAGGCGCCGGTTTACGTTCAAAAACTCGACAGGCAAGGGCGCGCCTACGCAACCGGCAAGCGCAAGAACGCGGTGGCCCGCGTTTGGATCAAGCCCGGCACCGGCAAGGTCACGATCAACGGCCGACCGCTCGACGTCTACTTTGCCCGTCCGGTTCTGCGGATGATTCTGCAGCAGCCGCTCGGTGTTGCCAAACGGGTCGATCAATATGATCTGACGGTCTCGGTGGCGGGCGGAGGGCTCTCCGGACAGGCCGGCGCCGTGCGGCACGGCCTTGCCAAGGCGCTCACCAATTACGAGCCCGAATTGCGCCCCGTCCTCAAGAAGGAAGGGTTCCTGACGCGGGATTCGCGCGTCGTCGAACGCAAGAAATACGGCAAGCGGAAAGCCCGCCGCAGCTTCCAGTTCTCGAAACGCTGATCCTTCGCCCCACGCGTGTCATGGGCCGCCACACCTGACCAATATTGGCGATTACCTGGGGTCGCCGAGTGTGGTATGGGTGACGTGGCGGCGAGGCATGTCTTCGATTAGCCGCGGGCTTTCCGGGCGTTTCATCGACGACAGGCTGCAACCCGCAGATCTCGAGCGCGGTTCTTTCGATCGGATAATTCCGCCGAGGGAAAGTCGCGCGGATGCGTTGGAGGAAGACATGACGGGGATACGCAGTCTCATATTCGTGTCTGCCATTGCGGGGCTAATGCTCTCAGCCGGTCCCGTCGCGCAGGCAGCAGGGGCGTTGGTAATCGGAAAGTGCGACCGCAATGGCTGGAGCTATGGCTATGGCTCTGAGTCCGAGGCGCGCGAAAGGGCCGTCGCCCAATGTGCCAAAGAGGGCGACACGACCTGCCATGTGGTCTACTCAATCGAGGGTGCTTGTGCGGCTTTCGCCGTCTCCGGCTCTTGCGGGGCGCGCGGCTGGGCGAGAGCGGCCAGTCGTGAGGCGGCAGAAGAGGCTGCGACCGAGGCTTGCGAATCCTATGGTGGCCACAATTGCACCATTCGTCGCTGGGTTTGCGACGGCGGCTAAAGTCAATCCTCTGCATCGCTGGCAGATTGCCCGGCACCTAGTCGAAGCTTTCCGGCCTGTCGTCGTGAGACATCCGATAGATCGGATGTCTCAATCTCGCTGAAATGGGGCCGCTTCGCGGGAACTGCGCATGGGTTGGCGCAGATCATGTCCGGAGTGAGACATCCGGCCTGAGAACGACGGCCGCGTTCATGTTGACGAGCACCGTGAATATCCGCTTATGTTTTCGGCTTCGGGATGGCGAGCCATGAACGCGCGCATTTTCATCGATGGCGAGTCCGGCACGACGGGGCTCGGCATTCGCGAGCGGCTTTCGGTGCTGCCCGGCGTGACTTTGGTGAGCCTTGCGGCGAACGAGCGCAAGAACCCGAATGCCAAAATCGCACTCATGCGCGAGATTGATCTCGCCGTCCTGTGCCTGCCCGATGCCGCTGCTCGTGAGACTGCGGCGCTCGCCGCATCCTTGGGTGACAAGGCGCCGCGCATTCTCGACGCCTCGACCGCGCATCGCGTCGCGCCCGGATGGGTCTATGGCCTGCCGGAACTCACGCCGAAGCAGAGTGCGTCGATCAAAACCGCGGCGCGCGTTGCCAATCCAGGCTGCTATGCGACCGGTGCCATCGCGATTTTACGGCCGCTCGTCGATGCCGGCCTCGTCCCCGCAGATTTTCCCGTCACGATCAACGCTGTCTCGGGCTATTCGGGCGGCGGCAAGACGATGATTGCCGCGTTCGAATCCGGCAATGCGCCGGCTTTCGAACTCTATGCGCTCGGCTTCGAGCATAAGCATGTGCCGGAGATCGTAACTCATGGCGCGCTTACGCGCAGGCCGCTTTTCGTGCCCTCCGTCGGTAATTTCGCGCACGGCATGCTCGTGTGCGTTCCGCTGCACCTCGATGAATTGCCGACAAAGCCGAAAGCCGGAGATTTCGAAGCCGTTTGGCGCGATCGCTACGGTGCAGGTGGCTATATCCGCGTTGTTCCGGCTCTTCCCGAACACATACTCGAGCCGGAATCGCTCAACGGCAGCAATGATCTTGAATTGCGCGCCTATGCCAATGAAGCGCGCCGACACGCAGTGCTGATCGCCAAGCTCGACAATCTCGGCAAAGGCGCTTCGGGCGCGGCCGTCCAGAACCTGAAACTGATGCTCGGGCTCGACGCATAATCAAAGCCGCGAGCGCGCGGCGAGGGCCTCGAGCGGAAGCAACGGGATTGGGCTTGCTCGACGTGAAGACCGTGCTGACCCGGCAATAGAGGCTCGCGGCCACCGAAGGCCGTCCGGCCGGCGGCGCGCTGTTCGAAGGCTACGAGATTCACTATGGATCTGCGACATGGGCGGACGAGCACTCGGCGCGGCTCCCGCCGATCATCGGATTCGCGGGACCTGCGTCCATGGTCTCTTCGGCAAGCCCGCGGCACGCATGGCGTTGATGGGCGAACTCGGTGCCGCATCGCGGGGCACGGACCGGGATCGCCACGTCGATCCGGCTCCTGACGAAATCGCCAATGCCCTCGAACGCGCCCTCGACATTGCCGTTTTGCCGCGTCTCGCCGTTCCCTGAGCCAACCTCACCCGAGCCGCCGTCCGGCAACGGCGGCATATGCCTAAATTTACAGCATATGCTAATAATGAATGTTCTATGCATACAAATTAGGCATCTAAAAAATTGAGCATAATGGCTGTTTGTTTTGCACAGGTCCTTCGAATTAGGCATTTGGCATAAAGCTTAATCATTCTTAAGCTCTGCGTCCGGCCGCTCCGAAAGGCTGCGGAATCCCTCCAAACGCCTTCAGGTAGTCTCAATGAAAGCATCGAGCCTGTCCAGAACCGCCATCCTTGCGGTTGTCTTCTGCTTGTTCTCGAACGGCGTATTTGCCGCGGACCAACCCAAAATCGATGCTGCCGATACCGGTTTCATGATCGCATCGACGGGCCTCGTGCTGATGATGACGCTGCCGGGTTTGGCACTGTTCTATGCCGGCATGGTTCGCAAGACGAACGTGCTGGCGATGATGGCGCAAAGCGCCGCTGCAACAGTCATCGTCTCGATTCTGTGGGTCGCAGCCGGCTATAGCCTGGCGTTCTCTGGAGGCGATGCCTGGATTGGCAGCTTGGCGCGCACGTTCATGCATGGGCTGACCATCGACACGATCAGCCCGTTCGCCAAGACGATCCCCGAAATGTTGTTCATGGCCTATCAGATGACGTTCGCGGTCATCACCTGTGCGCTCGTCGGCGGGGCGGTCGCAGACCGCATGAAATTCTCGGCGTTCTGCCTGTTCTGCGTCGTGTGGCTGTTCGTCGTCTATGTGCCGTCGGCGCATTGGGTATGGGGCGGCGGTTTTCTCGGCGCCATGGGAATGATCGATTTCGCGGGTGGCACCGTCGTCCATATCAATGCCGGCATCGCCGGTCTCATAGCGTCGGTGATGATCGGCGCACGTCGGGGATACGGCAAGGAAAACCTGGCCCCTTTTGATCTGTCGCTGGCGGTCGCCGGCACCGGTCTGCTGTGGGTCGGCTGGTTCGGCTTCAACGGCGGTTCGGCGCTCAGCGTCGGCGCGCGCCCGGTATTTGCCATTGTCGCGACGCATTTGTCGGCCTGCGCTGGGGCCGCCGTCTGGTGCGGCATTGAATGGCTCAAGCGCGGCAAGCCATCTGTGCTCGGTGTGATTTCGGGTGCCGTCGCGGGTCTCGGCACGATCACGCCCGCTTCGGGTTTCGTGCTGCCGTGGCATGGTCTCGTCATCGGCGCCATTGCCGGCGCCGTGTGCTACTGGTTCTGTACGGTCGTGAAGCATTATTTCAAGTACGACAATTCGCTCGACGTGTTCGGCGTGCACGGTATCGGCGGCACGATTGGAACTCTGCTCACCGGCGTATTTGCCACAGCGGCGCTGAGCGCCGGCCCAGACGCCCCGAACGGCGTTGCCGGACTGCTCGAGGGCAATCCGCGCCAGCTCGGCCTTCAGGCCATAGGCGTCGTCGTGACGATCGTCTGGTGCGCTGTCGGAACGTGGATCACGTTGAAAATCGTCAGCGGCGTATGCCGGCTCCGCGTCAGCTCCGATGAAGAACGCGAAGGCCTCGATCTGTCCCAGCACGGTGAGGCGCTGCATCAATAGGCGCGAGTGTCTATTACAAGCCCGGCGGCATCGGCCGATCACCACATAAATTTTCTCAGTTTTTCAACTACCGATGCCAGGCTGCCTTCGACGATGATTTGATGATCGCCATCGAAGACGATTGCGACCTTTGCCGCACTGATTTCCGGCAAGTGGCGGACCAGAAGGGGGGTACCGCAACTTTCTTCTCGCCCGGAGTTTCCGTGCTGATCCAAAGGCTCACGCGTGGCGAGTTGCGCGAGACGGCAACTCGCGGGTTGCCTGATCGCGCGGCCCCTGGCCAATTCGCGCGCACCCGTCGCGGACCTGCCGCTCGCCCACTCGCCTATAGTTCATTTCTCTCGTGGAGCTTGGGCTCGACGCACAAGACAAAGCAACGTGCGCGGAGCGAGGGCCTCGAGCACAACATGCTCGGGGCTCGCTAATTCTAACCTGAGGGCCGCATTCGATCGATGCGACGATGGGCCGGCCGCTGATCAAAGCCCTCTCTTCCAGGCTACGATCGTTTGCCTCTGTTCGCCGAGGCAATCGCCACCCAAAGTGACGATGTCGCCAGCGTTGAGATAGCGCGGCGGTTTGCGGTGCACGCCGACGCCGGCCGGCGTACCGGTAAGGATCACATCGCCGGGCTCGAGCACCATGAAATGTGAAATATAGGAAACGATCTTCTTCACGTTGAAGATCATGCTCTTCGTATTGCCGTCCTGCATCCGCTCGCCGTTCACGTCGAGCCACAAGGCAAGCCTTTGCACGTTTGGGATCTCATCCGGCGTCACGAGCCAGGGGCCGAGCGGTCCGAAAGTCCGCGCGCTCTTGCCCTTCATCCAATTGCCGCCGCGTTCCAATTGAAAATTGCGCTCCGAGACGTCATTGGCGAGGCAATAGCCGGCGACGTAGTCGAGCGCGTTGCGCTCGGCGACATAAGAGGCGCGTTCGCCGATCACGAGACCGAGCTCGACCTCCCAATCGAGTTTTTCGGCGCCCTTTGGAATGACGACGTCGTCATTCGGACCGACGACGCAAGTCGGAGCCTTGTTGAAAAGCACAGGTTCGCTCGGGATCGGATGGCCCGATTCCGCAGCATGATCGGCATAATTTTGACCGACGGCGATGAAATTGCCCGGCCGGCCGACGCAGGCGCCGAGCCGCGGCCGGCCGCGTACCAGGGGCAGGCTCGCCGGTCTGAGCCGCGCGATCTTGGCGAGAAATTTAGCCGACAAATAGTCTCCCACGAGATCGGGAACGACTTTGCTCAAATCGCGGATCTTGCCGGCGGCGTCGATGAGTCCTGGCTTTTCTTTGCCAGCCTGTCCGTAGCGGACGAGTTTCATTTCTTTTCTCCTCTCTCGCATGCGCTCCGCGGAGCGCGGCCGAACGGTCGATCCGAAGTTTCGCCTGCCGCCGGTCTTCGCGAATCATCGTTGGCCGGCTTTGCAAGCTTCGTCAACGCTCTACGAAGGGAAAATCATGATACGGGCGCAAGAACCTGTTCATAGGACACATCGGACATGGCGACTCACTTTGCGCCGCCGAGAAGGCTGCGTGAAGCAAGCGCTGCGCCGATCGTCCGATGTGCAAAGCGCTTCGGCAATTCGCGGTGGGGTGATCGCTTAACATCTTTCAGTTCTTGACGCGGACATATTCGCCCGGCGCGTCGCAGAGCGGTTCGCGCTTGCCGCCCCCCGGAATGCGGGCCGCGACCTTCTCGGGCGCTTGGCGGGTCAGCCAGCCGATCCAATCGGGCCACCAGCTGCCTTTTGTCTCGGTCGTCTCGCGCACCCAATCCTCGAACTCGCCATGCGGGCGTGGGCCCGTCCAATATTGATATTTCGGCTTCCCCGGCGGATTGATGACGCCGGCGATATGGCCGGAACCGGCGAGAACATAGCGCATTTCGCCACCGAAGAATTTGGCTCCGTTGAACACTGATTTCGCCGGCGCGATGTGATCTTCTCGCGTCGCGAGATTGTAGATCGGGATCGTCACTTGTGAGAGATCGAGCTTTTGACTGCCGATCTCCATCTTGCCCTTTGTCAGATTATTCTCAAGATAGCAATTGCGCATGTAGAAGGAATGATTGGCGGCGGGCAACCGCGTCGAATCGGAATTCCACGTCAAAAGATCGAAGGCCATTGGCGTTCTGCCGCGCATGTAATTGTTCACGACGAACGCCCAGATCAGGTCGTTCGGCCGCAACATATTGAAGGCCGTCGCCATTCTTGATCCGTCGAGATAGCCTTTCTCGGCCATGCTTTCTTCGATTGCACTGATCTGCGCCTCGTCGACGAAAACCTTGAGGTCGCCGGCATCGGCAAAATCGGTTTGCGTCGCGAGAAAAGTCGCGCTGGTGATCCGCCGATCCCCGACCCGCGCCATATAGGCGAGGGTAACGGCGAGAAGCGTCCCGCCGACGCAGTAGCCCAAGGCGGTTACGTCCTCTTCACCCGTCACTTCTTTGATCACGTCGAGCGACTCGAGGATACCTTCGCGCATATAGTCTTCGAAACTCTTGTCGCGCAGGCGTCCATCGGGATTGACCCAAGAGATCAGGAATACCGTGAGGCCCTGTTCGACCATATAGCGGACGAAACTTTTTTCTTGATTGAGATCGAGGATATAGAATTTGTTGATCCAGGGTGGAATGATGAGAACAGGCCGCTTGTAGACGGCTTCGGTTGCGGGCGCATATTGGATGAGTTCGATGAGTTCGTTGCGGAAAATCACCTTGCCCGGCGTCGCGGCCATATTCACGCCGAGTTCGAATTTCGACGAATCGCTTTGCCTGATCCTCAATGTTCCGCCGCCAGCCTCGATATCTTCGGTGAGAATCGCGGCACCGCGTGCGAGATTCTCGGCGCTCGACGCCAATGTCTCACGGAGCAGCTCGGGATTCGTCACAACGAAATTCGAGGGCGACAGAGCGCTCGAAATCTGCCGTAAATAGAAACGCGCTTTCGCGCGGGTGTGGGCGTCGGCCGTCTCTGCGCGGGTGGCGAGGTCGTCGGCCCAATTCGTCGCGATCGCGTGGGCCTGGCGGAGGAAATCGAAGACTGGACTTTCCTGCCATTGCGGCGCGGCAAAGCGCTTGTCTGTCGGATCAAAGGGAACGACCGGCTCCTCGTCCGCGCCGTTCATTCGGCGCAGCGTATGTGCCCATAAATTGAGAAAATTGGTTTGCAGCGATTTTTGCGCTTCGAGCGTGCGGGCCGGGTCGGCCAACCAGAATTCCGCAACGCGACCGAAGGATTGGAGAACGTTGGCTACGCCTTCCGACAAGTTGTTGCTGGCATCGCCCTTTTTCAAAGGCTCGAGAGCCGCGCTCAAGGCCTTCGTCCCTTCACTGACGACGCGGGCGACGTTCTTCGATAACAGATCGAAATCGGGTTTCGGCGACGCGTTCTCCTCGCCGCCGTCCGTGCCGGACCTCGCGGAGGGTTGCGGGTGAGGTGCAGGTTCCTGCGGCTGGGGCGCGAGCTTGGGCAGCAAGCCCGCCGGCCGCGACTCGGCGGCGGCCACCTCGCGTGCCCCGACCGCCACGGGCCGGACTTCGCCGGCAGCTTCCTCGGATCGCGCCGCCGCGACGAGCGCTTCCTCGGGCACTTGGCTGCTCAGTGCCCGGCTCTGCCGATATACCGTCCTGCTTTGCGCACTGGCTTTGCCCAAGGTGCCCGGACGAAGAGCGCTGGGACCTTGGCCCTTGCCGTCTGCCACGTCCATGTCGTGCCTCCCGGCTTTGTGTCGGCGCTGTCGCAAGACGAAGTCAGCCGGCTGTCGTTTGAGCCGCACCTAGAGCGTGCCCCGGAAAAGAGGATTCCCTTTTCCGATATTCAGACACCGGATATCGCCGATGTCTCATAAAGGACCTGCTCTAATCCTTCGACGTGGCACATATTCCGGTCGGATGAAGCCATCTGACCGGAATAGCCGCTCACTACCCCGCATCCAAGTCCGGAGAGAATTCTCTCCGCTCTTCGATATAATCACCAAAGTCCCGCGAGGATATTCCGATTCTTGTCCCCCTCGCGCCATGATACGGATATTTTTGTTCGGCATGAACGCGATGCAAGGGAAAATCCTGGATTTCCTTCGCCTCTACCTGATGTGACACCGAATGGCGCGTTTTCAATATTTTCGCATTGCCGCAATTACTGTCGTGCTCATTGCCGGCTCGACGGCGCTCGCGCAAAGCCAAGCCGAGGACCATGGCCAAGACACGCCGAAAGAAACGGCGCCGGAAAAGCCGTCGGCAAGGCCGGCCAAACCCTATGGCGGCGGCACGCCGCTCGATGTTATTATCAACAACCGCTTATGGACGGAGGCGCCGGAGCCTAAGGATTTCGTTCGGCAAAACCGCCAATCCGTCGATGAATTGAAGTATCGGCCGACGGCCGGCACGGATCCGGAACGTCCCAAAAACCGCACAAAGGACGAGCTCAAGGCTCTGCAATCCGAATTGGAGGAGGCTGCGTCGCACAATTCGCGAGCCGCGAGCGGTAAGAAGGTGAGCGGGAAGAAGACGGCCAGTCCAACTCCGGCGGCGCAAAAGACGAAAACGACCGGCGCTTCCGACAAGACCCACAGTGCCGACAAGACCAATTGAGTTCGCTGGCTGTCGCGGTTCGAGCCGGGCCGGCAATAACGAGGTCGCATTTGCTCGATTTGCGCGGGTTTCAAGCAGGCGCCTGGAAGGACGCGAGGCGGTTTTGCTGGAAATCAAAGAGCTTACCGGTCTCCGTCCAGGCGGGACCGCAGAGCGGCAGAAGATGCGGCGCCAAATCCTCCGGCGTCTTGAGCGTTAGAGGATCTTCGCCGGGCAGAGCCGCCGCGCGCATGCGCGTGCGCAGCGGTCCTGGATCGACGAGCATAACCTTGACTTTGGATGTCGTCGCAGTCTCCGCTGCATAAGTCCGCGCCAAGGCTTCCAGCGCTGCTTTGGAAACTGCATATGGCCCCCAATAGGGCTTGAACTCGGCCCTATGTGCGGCACCGGACGTCATGAAAATGGCGCGCCCTGCATCCGACCTTCGCAAGAGGAGATCGAGCGAACGGATCAATCGCCAATTTGCGGTGACATTCACCGCCAGGACATCGTCCCAGTTCGGCGGATCGACGTGGCCGAGCGGCGACAGGGGTCCGAGCAGGCCGGCATTGCCGATGAAAATATCGAGTTTGCCCCAACGCTGGTAGAGCGCCGCGCCGAGCCGATCGAGTGCCTCGAAATCCTTAAGGTCGCAAGGCACCAGGGTCGCCTCGCTGCCGATGCCGCGGATCGCATCGTCCAATTCTTCGAGTGCCCCTTGCGTTCTCGCCAGCGCAACGACATGGGCGCCGGCGCGCGCGAGTTCCAGCGCCACGGCACGGCCGATGCCGCGCGAGGCGCCGGTGACGAGGGCCAGACGGCCGGAAAGGAGTTTGGACATGGGTAATCGCCGGTCAGATGAATTGCCGCATGAACGGGGCTATTTGGCCGTCCGCCGAGTTGCCGCCGCTACAACGTCGTTCCGAGTGAATCAGGCCGAAATTGTCGCCAAAAGCGCGTCCAAGGCTTCGGTTCGTTCAGCGCATGATGCGTCCAATTGGCACGTCGAGCAGGCGAAGTGGCGCCGGCCTTTGAGCCGGCCGCAGGCGAGAGGCTGCGATCGCGGTGAAGCGGCAAAATGAACCGGCCTTCGGAATAGTTTCGTTCGCCTTTCGCAACGTCATGAGCGTCGCGCGTCACCGTTTAGCCGACTTCCGCAAGTAGCGACAATTGCGTCTTGGTTTCGCCGCTGACGTCGGTGAGACTCGTCGGATATTCGCCGGTGAAACAATGATCGGTGAATTGCGGCCGCAAAGCGTCACGCGCCGTCTCACCCATCGCCCTGTAGAGCCCCTCGATCGACAGGAAGGCGAGCGAATCCGAGCCTATATACGTGCGCATCTTTTCGAGCGAATGGGTAGCGGCGAGGAGTTTTTCGCGCTCGGGGGTATCGATCCCGTAATAATCGGGATGGGTAATGGGAGGCGAAGAAATGCGGAAGTGAACCTCGCGTGCGCCGGCCTCCAGCATCATCCGCACGATTTTCACGGACGTCGTCCCGCGCACAATCGAATCATCGATGAGCACGATGCGCTTGCCGGCGACGGCCGCACGATTGGCGCTGTGTTTGAGCCGCACACCCAGTTCACGGACTGTCTGAGTGGGCTGGATGAAGGTGCGGCCGATGTAATGATTGCGGATAATGCCGAGTTCGAAGGGAAGACCGGATTCCTGCGCAAAACCAAGCGCGGCCGGTACGCCGGAATCGGGCACCGGAATGATGACGTCGGCATCGACCTGCGATTCGCGGGCGAGTTCGGCCCCCATTGCCTTGCGTACGTTATAGACGGAGCGGCCATGCACGACTGAATCCGGCCGCGCGAAATAGATATATTCGAAGATGCACGGCCGCGCCGGCCGTTTTGGAAACGGCCGCAGACTTTCAATTCCGTCTTCGGAAATGACGACGATTTCGCCGTTCTCGACATCGCGAACGAAATGCGCGCCGATGATGTCGAGTGCACAAGTCTCGGAGGCGAGGATGTAACGACCGTCGAGTTTGCCGAGAACAAGCGGTCTTATGCCGAGCGGATCGCGCGCGCCAATCAGCTTCTTGTTGGACAAGGCGACGAGCGCATAGGCTCCTTCGATCTGCCGCAGCGCTTCGATGAAGCGCTCGATGATGCGCGTGTGCCGGCTCCGCGCGACGAGGTGAAGAACCGCCTCGGTATCCGTCGTCGATTGAAAGATCGCACCTTGGCGCACGAGTTCGCGCCGCAAAGTGAGGCCGTTGGTGAGATTGCCGTTATGTGCGACGGCGAATCCGCCTGAATTGAGTTCTGCAAACAGGGGCTGGACATTGCGCAGGATGGTCTCGCCCGTCGTCGAATAGCGGACGTGGCCTATGGCCGAACGGCCGGGAAGGTGTTCGATCGTGGCAGCATTGGAGAAATGTTCGCTGACGAGACCCAGTCGGCGTTCCGAATTGAACCGATGGCCATCGAAGGTGACTATGCCGGCGGCTTCCTGGCCACGATGCTGCAAGGCATGCAGCCCCAGCGCCGTGATCGCCGCTGCCTCAGGGTGATCGAAGATGCCGAAAACCCCACATTCCTCTCGCAGCCGATCGGCATCGAGGTCGAATTCCTCGGTTTCACCCATGAACTCTCTCCGAATCGGCGCGCGGAACCGCGTTCGCTCGCCTCGTCCTGCAACCGAAGCGTCCCGTTCGCCTCGCATTGTAGATTCAAACGCTTGCTGAAGCTTGAATCCCGCCGAACTTCAGGCCGCCGCTCACGCATTCGGCAAGGGAGAATGACTTGCAAATGGCGAACGCACGTTCAGGCGAGCATTCACAAAATCTCGCCTTCGCAAAAATACATAATTTCCGCGTGGCAAAAATCCAGGACTTTCTTCCATACGGAAGCGGGAAATCGTGGAAAATCCCGGATCAGGCCCAAACAGTTACGTCTTGTTGCCGCCCTCCGGCTTTGGCGCCGGCGGTTTTTGCTCGGTGTCGCTGTCGGGAACAGCTTCCTCGCTGCCGGCTGGCTTGGGCTTAAGTTTGGCGAAAATACCCTCGGGGTCATTAGGCAACATCGCCATGAGTTGATCGCCGGTCGCCTGGAGAATGGGTTTCATCCTTGCGTTTTTCACCCATTCCGGCTGCGTCTTTTCGGGGACGAGCCAGGAGAAGAAAACAAAAGCGATGACGCAAAGCAGGAGGCCGCGGAAGGCGCCGAATACGAAGCCGAGCGAACGGTCGAGCGGGCCGACCTTCGAATCGAGAATCATATCGGAAATTTTCGCGGTGATCAGCGAGGCGATGAGCAAAGTCACGAAAAAGACGAGCGCAGCGGCGATGGCTTCCCTGATGATTTCCTTGCTGACGTACGACTTGGGCACATAAGGCAGGACGAGCGGGTAGAGGTAGATCGCCGCGACCGCGGCCGCGGCCCAGGAGGCGATTGCAAGCACTTCGCGCGTAAAGCCGCGCAACATCGCGAGCAACGCCGAGATGAAGATGATGACGAGCAAACCGAGATCGAGATAAGATGGCATATGGGACCTCTTGCGCCGCTTCGACCACCTTATAACCAAGCCGACACCGGCCGTCACCCCATCTGATTGGACCGTGCGGCGGCATGCGCCGCGCTCTTCTCACGCGGTGCCGTCGTCTCGGTGACGAGATCCGCAATATGGGCGCAAGAGCACAGCGCGACATTGCCCCCGAGAGCATCGGCCGCATCAAGCGTAGCTGACGGCACCATCGCGCTGGCGAAGCCGAGCTTGGCGGCTTCCTTCAGACGCGCCACGGCCAGCGCGACCGGCCGTACGGCGCCGGAGAGCCCGATTTCCCCGAAAAAGACGCGGTCATGCGGCAAGCTGCGCCCCGTCAGGGACGAGACAAGGGCTGCGGCCGCTGCAAGATCGGCCGCCGGTTCGCTGACCCGCAGGCCGCCGGCGACGTTGAGATAAACGTCGTGCTGTCCGAGCCTTACGCGGGCGCGGGCCTCGAGCACGGCAATGACCATGGCGAGCCGGTTCTGATCCCAGCCGACCACGGCGCGCCGCGGGGTTCCGAGCGTGGTTGGCGCGACCAGCGCCTGGATTTCGACGAGAAGGGGCCTCGTCCCTTCGATTCCGGCAAAGACCGCGGTGCCGGCCGCCGCGACGTCGCGGCCGGAGAGAAAGAGCGCGGAAGGATTGGCGACTTCGGCCAGGCCGCGGCTGGTCATTTCGAAAACGCCGATCTCGTTGGTCGGGCCAAAACGGTTTTTCACGGCTCGCAGGATGCGGAAATCCCGCCCGCCGTCGCCTTCGAAGGAAATGACGGCATCGACCATATGCTCGACGACTCGCGGCCCGGCGATCTGGCCGTCTTTGGTCACGTGGCCGACGAGGATGACGCTCGCTCCGGTCATTTTCGCAAAACGAATCAGGACTTGGGCTGCGCCGCGCACCTGGCTCACCGTGCCCGGCGGCGATTCGGTAAGGTCGCTCCACATAGTTTGAATGGAGTTGATGACGAGAAGAGCCGGACGCCGGCCTTCGCCGATCGTCGCGATTATGTCCTCGACATTGGTTTCGGCGGCGAGCTCGACGGCGGCCTTGCCGAGGCCCAGGCGTTCGGCACGCAGCCGCACCTGGTCGACCGCTTCCTCGCCGGAAATATAGACGACGCGGTGGCTTTGCGCGGCGAGCATGGCGCAGGCCTGAATGACCAGGGTCGACTTGCCGATGCCCGGCTCGCCGCCGAGAAGCAGAACCGAGCCGGGGACAAAGCCGCCACCGGTCACGCGGTCCAGTTCGCCGATACCGGTCTTGACGCGCGGCGCTTGCGGGCTCGCCTCTGCGAGATCGGAGAGCGCGAAGATCCGGCCCTTGCGGGCAGTGCGGGCGGTTTGTGCTCCGATGCCCGCGCTCGAACCTTCCTCGATGATCGAATTCCACGCCCCGCAGGACTCGCAGCGGCCCTGCCAGCGCGGGGTTACCGCGCCGCAGCTTTGGCAAATGAATGAGGCACGGGGTTTTGCCATGGCGACGGGGGCCTGACGTGAACAAGACTAGAACGAAGTTCCCTTAGCAGATTCTCTTGCGGGATTGCAAAGTGTGGTGTCTGGGTCCGCGGCGCGTCAGTTCGAAATTCCGCTGTCGGGCCGAATGCGGGTCCCACGTCCACTCAAAACGCCTTCGGCAACCCGGCTTGCCACAGGATGGCGTTGGCGGTGTGGCGGCTCGGGATGCCGATAGGAACCGCGAAATTTCGCCGCGTGATCGGGCTCTGGCAGATTTCATGGCCGCCCCTGCCTTGCCCCGCACCAGCGTGCAGCCGGCGCCACGCTACAGGTCGCGCAGCGGGCGATCGAACTGCGGGGCTATTCAGGCCGCCGTAGGCTCGGCTTCGCGCAAGGCAGTGATTTGCACGAACAGCGAAGATGGTCAGGATTTGTTATACCACCTTTCGACCAGGGAACTGCGCGCCAGTTGCTCGCGCATGTATTCCTTTTCGAGTTCCTTCACCGTATGCCAATCGAGGTTCATTCGCTTGGCGACATCTTTGATCGGCATCGTCCGGCACAAGCCGCCGATCGACAATGCGAGACGCTTCGTGAACTTCGTGTTCGAGGCTAGCAAGTCGAGCCGCTCCCGTTTCACGCCACAGGTCTCGCAATCGACGCGGCGCAACTCGTATTCGAGATAAACGCGCCCATTGCCGTTGGAGAGATCGCGCGCCAGGCGCGTCTTGCGGTCGTAAAAGCTGAAATGGACTTTTCCGCACCCGCCCGCACACGGGTTTTTGGCTTCGCGTCAGCGTGATCACCAAGGCTATCGGATCGCGCTCATGCCGTTTGATCCGCGCGCCGGTACGAAACCCGGGAATGCGATCGCCGTCGCGCGACGAAGCCTTGCAGAGCACTTTTTTCATAGCGGAAACGTGACAGGTTGCAAGATCCCGTCAAATCTTGGTAACTTATTGTGTTATCGAATATTTTCGCAATGCCCCCGGTCAAACCCACCGACAAGTTTCCGCGATGAGCCTCAATTTATCAGGGCGGCTGGTGTTAGCCGATCAGGTCCAGCGCCCTCGCTCTGGAAGGGCGATTGCCAAACAATTTCTTGGCGCGGCACCCGTGGGACGCCTGCTGGCGCAACTCGACATGCGCCCGCAGAAGCCGCTGCATCACGCGCTGGGGCTTGCTGTAGACCCAGCGCGTCTGATTTCTTGCGGTTATCGCTCGAGGCCCATCTGAATATAGCCCGACGGGCAGACATCCTTGCAAATGTGGCAGCCGATACACTTCGAGTAATCCGTATCGACGTAGCGGCCGATTGTGGATTCGCTCTTCTTGACCCGAAAGACCGCGCCCTGCGGGCAATAATTAACGCAGTTATTGCATTCGAAACACATGCCGCAGCTCATGCAGCGATCGGCTTCAGCCTTCGCCTCCTTTTCACTCAAAGGCAGGAGGCGCGCCTCGAAGTTTCCAAGGACATTGCTCGCATCAATCGTTTTCTCGGTGCGGTGGTGGCGGGCCGAATAAGAGAAATGCCCCAGAAACAGATCATCGGCTGGAACGATCTGGGCCCGCGAGCGATCCTCGAAATTGTGCACCGCATAGGCAGCGTGATCGGTGCCAGTGCTTTGACGGTGGTCGTACGCGGCGGGTTCGTGCCCGGTTTCCTTCAGCTTCGCGAGCAGACTGAAACTATGCGCGTTGACCTTGGGCAAACCAGGTTGCTCTTCCCCCTTGAGGTAATGATCCATGCTCTCGGCCGCGATCCAGGCATGACCGATCGCCGTCGTCAGAAGGTGCGGGCGTATCACGTCGCCGCCGACGAAGACGCCTGGGTGCTTGGGCGAGCGACGGTATGCGTCAGAGGCGGCAGCGCCCTTGCCGTTGTCGAACATCTCCAAGCCCGTGAAGTCGGCACCCTGGCCGACGGCGGCAACGATCAATTCGCATTCGATGTCTCGCTCGCTGCCCTCCTTGACGACCATTTTGCCGCCCGTCCAATCCACCTCGACGACGCGCAGAGCTT
The DNA here is from genome assembly GCA_963809985.1 of uncultured Alphaproteobacteria bacterium. Classification (GTDB taxonomy): domain Bacteria; phylum Pseudomonadota; class Alphaproteobacteria; order Rhizobiales; family Beijerinckiaceae; genus Methylovirgula. The sequence continues at coordinate 214,342 of CAWELW010000001.1, forward strand.
TTGCGTGGCCGGGTTTGTCGAGCACCACCGCGACCGGCGCGAGCGAGGTGATTATCTTCACGCCTTCCCGAGTGACCTGTTCGATTTCCTCTTTCGACGCCGGCATTTTCTCGATCGGACGCCGGTAAACGATGGTCACGTCGGCGCCCTCCCGGTGAGCCGTCGTCGCCACGTCGTGCGCCGTCTGACCGAGCACGACATATTCCGGCCGGTCCTTTTCGTGGATCTGCGAGATATGCCCCAGCCGGCGCGCCACGGCAGCCACGTCCATTGCGGTATCGCCGCCGCCGATGACGAGGACGTGGCCGGCGCCGACTTTGAGCCTGCCGTCGTTGAAGGCTTCCAGGAATGCGATGCCGCTGATGCAGTTGGCGGCTTCATTTGCGCCCGGTACGGTGAGCGGCGTTCCGGATTGCGCGCCAAGTCCGAGGAACACGGCGTCGTAGTCGTGCGCCAACTCGTCGAGCGTCACGTGCACGCCGACTTTGACGCCCGTCCGCACCTCGACCCCCATGTCGAGGATGCGCTGGATTTCGCGGTCGAGCACATCGCGCGGCGTGCGATAACCGGGAATGCCATAGCGCACCATGCCGCCGAGCTCGGCACGGGCCTCGAATATCGTGCAGGCGTGTCCCTTACGGCGCAACTGGTAGGCGCAGGCGAGGCTGGCGACGCCGCCGCCGACGAGGGCGACGCGCTTGCCCGTTGGCGCGCCGGGCGGAGGCAGCTTCAATCCGTGCTCGAGGGCATACTGGCCGATGAAGTGTTCGACGGAGTTGATGCCGACATGATCTTCCAGCTCGTTGCGATTACAGCCGTCCTCGCACGGCGCCGGGCAGACGAGCCCCATCAGCGAGGGAAACGGATTGGCTTCGACGGCGCGATAGAAAGCATATTCCTGCCAAGGCATTCCCGCCGGGGGGCGCTCGACGCCGCGCACGATGTTGAGCCAGCCGCGAATGTCGTGCCCCGAGGGACAGCTTCCCTGGCAGGGTGGAGTCCGCTGGATATAGGTCGGGCATTTATAGGATTTGTCGACGACGAAGATCTGTTCGCTCAAGCTCACCGGCTTGTTATCGCCGTCCTTGTAGCGGCGGAACGTGAAGATGTCTCACCCATGCATGTCCTCCCGGTTAATTCTGACCTCGCAGTCGCGAGGGGCAGCGTCAAATCTTCGCTTGGCGCCGGCCATTAGCGAAATCTCCATGTCGAGATCCCGCGTTGAGATAACAGACGCTCATTACGGCCGCTGCAAAGCTGTAAGCATCCGCAAGAATTGCTAAAGGTGCTATAGAACTACACTTTCGGCATTCGGGCAACTCGATCGGCGGATGCAAGCACCGCGATGAAGCCAAGTTAACTGGCTTCTTGTTTGATTTTGAATTGACGGCCTGATCGTGATTCTCTCGTCGGACTAATTTGACGAGGGGAGCACGATCATGTTCGACGAGATGGCGCGAGACCGGGTGGCGTTGCTACACAGCATTCTTCGGAGATTAGATTACGATGACACTTTGCCACAAATCAAGATATCACGATGTTACGATATATTGCGGTGACACTTTACCGCAGATCAAGATATTACGATCCTACGATATTACGGGTCGCGGTAAGGACGCCCATTGCTGAGCGCGCCCCGCACAGGGCCCGAAATTACGAATTTACGCGAATTTACGCGAAATCATGGAAATTACCGAAATTACGGCGGTACTTTGCCAAATCACCTCTTAACTGAGGATTGGCGTCCTTGCGACGAGGCGATCGTCCTCGCCCGCCAGATGCGCGCCAAAGCTCGACCAGGGCCGGATCGGCGCGCGTCGCGACCGCGCCGAACACCGAGTTGAGGGATTTGGTGCAGCGTCACCGTAAATCAGCGCATCCCTTTGCCGGTTAACCATCGATCGTCTATCCTGGCGCGAAAATCGGGGCGTCCCAGGCGTCGGTTCCGGGGGAAAGCATGGGTTACGAGGGCGCGGCGCTCGGCGCGCACGGCAGCCCGGGGGAAATTTCGGCGCGCATCGACCGTCTGCCGGCGACGCGCACGATCTGGACCTATCTCGTCCTTTTGAGTTTCGGCTTCTTCTTCGAACTCTACGACTTGCTGTTTTCCGGCTATGTCGCGCCGGGGCTCGTCAAGGCAGGCGTCCTGACGCCGACGACGTGAGGTCTCTTCGGCACGACGGGTATCGCGAGCTTCATCGCCGCGCTCTTCGCCGGCCTGTTCGTCGGAACGATCGCCTGCGGATTTTTGGCCGACAAATTCGGCCGGCGCGCCATCTTCACGTGGTCGCTCATTTGGTACAGCGCGGCCGATATCATTCTGGCTTTTCAGGATTCGGCCCTGGGGCTCAATTTCTGGCGCTTTGTCTCAGGCATCGGGATTGGTCTCGAAATGGTGACGATCGGGACCTATTTGTCCGAATTGGCGCCGAAGTATATGCGCGGACGAGCCTTCGCATGCTGCCAGACGATCGGCTTCTGCTGCGTGCCTTTCGTCGCCTTTCTCGCCTATGAACTCATCCCGACCGCGCCGTTTGGACTGGACGGCTGGCGCTGGATCGTTCTCATCGGCGCCGACGCGGCGATCTTCATCTGGTTCATGCGCCGCGCCTTGCCCGAGAGTCCGCGCTGGCTCGCCCAGCAGGGGCGTCTGGACGAAGCCGACCGCGTGCTCACCGCCATCGAGGCCAGGGTCGAGGCCGAATACGGCCGCCCGCTGCCGCCGCCCGAGCCACCGCAGCCGGTCGCCGCCGCGGGCGGGTTCCGCGACCTGTGGGTCGCGCCGGTTCGCCAGCGGGTCATCCTCATGAGCATCTTCAACGTGTTCCAGACGGTCGGCTTTTACGGCTTCGCCAATTGGGTGCCGACGCTGCTGATCAAGCAAGGCGTCACCGTATCGACGAGCCTCGGCTACACGAGTTCTCATCGCCATCGCCGCCCCCTTCGGCCCGCTACTCGGCTTTGCAATCGGCGATCGCGTCGAGCGCAAGAGCATCATCGTCGTCGCCGCCGCCGGCATCCTCGTCTGCGGCCTCGCTTTCGCGCAGACGACGGCGCCCGCAATCGTCATCGCGATGGGCGTCGGCCTCACTTTGGCGAGCAACATCCTGTCCTATAGCTTTCACGCCTATCAGCAGGAGCTGTTTCCGACCGGTATTCGCGCCCGCGCCGCCGGCTTCGTCTATTCCTGGAGCCGGCTGTCGGCGATCTTCACCGCCTTCATCATCGCCCGCCTGCTCGACCTGTTCGGCGCCAACGGCGTCTTCGTGTTCATCGCTGGCGCGATGCTCATCGTGATGGCGACGATCGGCTTTTTTGGCCCGCGCACGAAAAATCTATCGCTCGAGCAAATTTCGCACTGACGCGGTCGCAGGCTGCATGTGCCACGATGTGATCGCGCGGGTCAGCGTTTCGGCCTCGGCTTCGGGCAAAATGCCGTCGAGAAACAGCTGAGCCAGGCCATGCACGAGCCCCCAGGCCGCGATGGCGGCCAATTCCGGATCTTGCTGCGCGCCCGCCCTGGTTTGGACGGCGCTTCGCAGCCAATTGAATGCCTGATCCGCTGCGGTTTTCAATTCCGGATATTTTTCCCGATTCGCCATCAGCGGCCCGAACATCAGCCGAAACACACCGCGCCGCGCCAGGGCGAAATCGACATAGGCCATTCCCATGGCGGCTAAAGGGTTGGTCTCGTCGCGCGAAGCCTTGGCCAGCGCCGCGCCGAATTCGCGGAAGCCTTCGACCGCCACCGCGACGAGCAGGGATTCCTTGTCGGCGAAATGACGATACGTCGCCGTCGGCGAGACGCCGACGCGGCGCGCCGTCTCGCGCAGGCTCACAGCGCCGGGGCCCCCCTCATCGAGCAGGGCCTTTGCGGCGGCAATCAGGGCCGGTCTCAGCTGGCCATGATGGTAAGGCCGTTCTTTTGATGTTGACATCGTAAACATTATCCCTTAGTTTACACCGTAAACATAGTACCAAATCAATGCCGGTCGGAAATTTCTTCGACCAGTGGGAAGCGGGTGGCGACTTGTCACCCGAACGGAGGCGCGCGCCGGGTGCGCCACTTTGGTCGAATAGCTTCGGAGGATGGCCATGAAGACCTTCATCACCGTCAAGTTCGCGCTTGCGCCATTCGTGCTGTTTTGGGCTTTGCTCGATCTCTCGACACCGCACATAGCGCTCGTGGCAGGATTGCTTCTGTCGATCGCCGGCTCCGCCTGGCGTTTCCATAAGCACGAAATCAAGAGCCTTGAGATCGGCGGTCTTGCCATCTTTGCGAGCCTCGGCCTCGCCTATTTGATCGCGCCCCAATTCATCGGCGCCACCGCGGCGCCGCTCTCGTTGGTCGGCCTCGGGTTGGTCGCCCTTGCAACCGTTGCCTGGCGAAAGCCCTGGACCGCGGATTATTCGCGTGCGGCTTTCGCCCAAGCCGCCGAGAGCCCTGTCTTCCAAGCCGTCAACATGGCTCTGTCGGGCCTGTGGGGCGTGTTGTTCCTGCTTATCGCAGCAGTGCGACTGTTGGACGCCAGTGCCTGGATCACCGCCGGCATCGTCATCTTTGGCGCTCTGGTCTCCATATTCGGGCCGAAACTGCTCATACGCTTCGCAATGCAACGGTTCATCAGCTCGCTTGAAACTTACAAATGGCCAGCGCCCGCGCTCGGGGGTGCTAGAGACGGCTCAGATTTCGATGTGGCTGTGGTCGGCGCCGGCATCGGCGGACTGACCGCAGCCGCCCTCCTCGCCGACGCCGGACTGAAGGTCGTCGTCGCCGAGCACCATGTCGTGCCGGGCGGTTTCTGCCATACGTTCCTGCGCAAGGCTCACCATCAGGGCGAGCCCTGCCTCTACCGCTTCGATGCCGGTCCGCATGATTTTTCCGGTCTGTGGCCCGGCGGCTCCGTCGCCTCGGTCCTCGAGCGTCTCGGCGTGGCACAACGGCTCGAGTGGCGCCATGTCGATCACACCTATCACTTGCCGGGTGCCACACTCGACGTGCCGCGCGACTGGCACGACTACGTGCGCGAGCTTGGGCGCCTGTTCCCGGCGAGCGCGGCGGGTTTCGAGACGCTGTTTGCCGACATCCGCGCCATCTACGACGGTCTGTTTTCGACCGGCCGCGACAATGGCGGCATTCCCGGACTGCCGGCCAACGTCGACGTCATGCTCGCCTTCCCGCGTGAACATCCGCTTGCCTTTCACTGGCTCGACAAGCCGTTCGACGAGCTCGTCGCGCAGCATATTCGCGATCCGAAAGCCCATAAGGTGATCAACGCGTTGGTCGGTTATATCAGTGACGGATCGGAAGTACTGACCTGCGGCCAGATGATCCCGCTATTCGGCTATTACTTCCATTGCGGCACCTATCCGGCCGGCGGCTCCGGACGGTTCGCCGATGTCCTCGTCGAGGCGATCGAAGAGCGTGGTGGCGAAGTTCGGCTCAAGACCCGTGTCGCCGGGATCGCGGTCGAGGATGGTCGCGCCGCTGGCCTCGTGCTCGCCGATGGCACGCGCATCAAAGCTAAGGCCGTGGTCTCGAACGCCGACATGAAGCGCACTTTCCTGGAGTTGGTCGAGGCGCGACATCTGCCAGCGGATTTCCGCGCGCGCATCGCCGCGGCGCAGCCCGCAACCTCCGCCTTCATGGTCCATCTCGGCGTCGATTTCGTGCCGAACGTCAGGCCGGCGCTGCACGTATCGGGCGATCCTCGTGTCGGTGTCGAAACTCTGTCCTTGGTCGACCCGACAGCGGCGCCGCCCGGCCATTCGACCATCGCGATCATCACGCTGCTGCCGCACGCGGAGGCCCGGCGCTGGTTCCCGGCCGAGGGCGGCAATGACTGGAAGGAGTGGCGCCGTTCCGCCGACTACGAGGATCGCAAGACCGCGTTCGGCGACCGTTTGATCGCGGCGGCCGAAAAGGTCATTCCCGACCTTTCGAGCCACATCGTCTATCGCACCGATGCGAGCCCGGTCACCTATGCGCGCTATGATTATGCGAGCGCGGGCTCGATCTACGGTATGTCCAGGTCCGGCCGGCTGAAAGGCGCGAAGAGCCCCGTGCCCGGGCTCGTCGTCGCCGGCAGCGCGACGCACGGTCCCGGCGTCGAAGCGGCCGTCATCTCGGGCGCATGCGCCGCCAACGCTCTGGTTCCGGGCCTTCTCGCACGAAAGATCGCAACGCCGGCGCCGGAGATGGCGCGCGAAATCGCCGGCGAGAGTCGCCGCGTGAGTGCTGCGCGAGCGCTCAATACCGCCCCCGCCTTTATCCGGTGGGGTCGGCTGCCTGTTCGCAACGGAGTCACAAATGCCGAGCACGATGAATGCATCTGAAGAACGCAAGAAGGTTGGAATGCTCGTTCCGCCGCCGATCTTGTTGTTTGCGCTGATCGCGGTCTGCATCGGTGCTCAGGCCTTTTGGCTCGGCGGATTCACATATTCAATAACGCGTAGCGTCCTTGGAGCCCTGGTTCTGGTCGCTTCTCTGACGCTCTTTGCATACAGCGGCAGTCTGTTCCAGAAGGCCGGCACGCCATATCGGCCGACCTCGCCTGCGACGGCCATTGTCAGAGATGGGCCGTATCGCATCAGCCGAAACCCGATGTACCTCGGCATGGCGGGTGTGCTCGCGGCTCTCGGCGTGCTGTTCGGCAGCTATTGCTTTGGCGCAGCCCTGGTCATTTTCCTGGTCGTGGTTCATTTCGGTGTCGTGCTTCCCGAAGAACGCTATCTCGAATCCCTACACGGCGAGACATACCGTCAATACAAGAGACAAGTTCGGCGGTGGTTGTGAAGACAGCGAGGCGGGCGTTCGTGGCCGGTGTGCCATGCTCGACGACACGATGGGACCAGCGGTGTTCGTCAAGACCAATGGCCGGCTCCATACGGCAACGATCAGCATGAACATCAGCTACCTCGCCGCCGCCGAGGTCGGGCCGATCACCGGCGAAGCGAATGTCGTGCAGCTTGGAAAGACCGTCGCCTTCGTCGAAGGCGAACTCATAAATGAGACAGGGCGCGTTCTGGCGATCGCGACGGCGAACGCGCGGCTGGTGGAAGCGACCAAGGCAATAGGGTGAGGGGCGACGCTTAGCGCCAAGCATATTGAATGACTGGCGCTGCGCAAGGTTGAGGGCTATATGTTGTTTTAAGATCACACTTCGCTAACCGCTAAGAGTGTATGATTTGCTAGTGCCGAAGGGAGATTCGTATGGCCGAACGGAAATCGATTTTGGGAAAGTCGCCCCCGCGTCCAGAACTTGACCGGCTTTTCGAAGCTGCTCGGAAATCTGGCGTTACAGAGGAAGACATACAGGAGCAACGCATAAGCTTCGCGTATGGTAATGCTCCAGAAAATAGCGGAATTACGAAAGAATCCGTCCGTGAAGCTTCACGGACAGTGCGGCTCATTCATGAGTAAGTCGCTGAATGGGGAGGGAGGCTTGGATCTCCAAGCCTCTTTTTAGTGAATGCTGGTCAGAAAACATGATGACAATGCTTTATTTGGCTTGATGCAAGAGAAAAATCTCCTGCGCCAATATGATTATCTTCTAAATTGCATTGATATAGGTCTAGCGCAAGGCCCAAACGCATTTGATAAATACTTCTTATGGTCTCTAAACCATATCGCCGTTGCCAATATTTCTCAATTTGCGGGTCGATTTAGGAGCGAGCCCATATACGTTGGCAATCACGTTCCGCCGCACTATAAAGATGTTCCTGATTTGGTGGATAGATTTATTTCCTTCATACAAGAAAACTGGTTTGTATTATCCCCTACTATGTTGGCATCTTACGGTCTTTGGCGGCTAAACTGGATACACCCGTTCATCGAAGGAAATGGCCGAACCGCAAGGGCTGTTTGTTACTACCTCCTATGTGTTCGCGGTGGTGCTCTTCTTGGGGGCAAAAAAATTGTGCCAGAACGTATCCGCGAAAACAGAACGCCATATGTGAATGCCTTGAGGTCCGCGGATCAAGCGTGGAGCAACGGACATTATGATCTTTCCGAAATGGAATCTTACCTTGCACGGCTCGCTGAACAACAAGTGAAGAACGAGAACGGTGCATAGGTAGAAGTCAAGAGCACCAAATTTCAAACTGAGACTCTACTGCGCGCTTTGACTGTTTGCGGCACTCCCCCACCTCTTCGGCGCAACTGCTGGCACGCCGAGACTGGCGGCCGGCCGTAGCCGAACTCCGTCCCCCAGAGCACGTCCCGGAAAAGTCGACAAACTCGTCCGAGACTTGCTCCCGCCCCCTCAAAACGCCTCGTCTGGAAACTCCATCATCGTCTTGCCGCCGGCGAGGATCGCGGAGAGAAGCGCGCCGGTCTGCGGCAGGATCCGCTCGGCGAAGAACAGGCCGGTGGCGAGCTTGGCCTGATAGAAATGATCGCTATCCGCCGCGGTGCCGGCCTTGGCGAGCGCTATTTCGGCGATGCGCGCCCACATATAAGCGAGCGCGACGAGGCCGAAGAGGCGCAGATAATCGCTCGCCGCGGCACCGGCTTCATCGGGCTTGGTCAGGCCCTTTTGCGCGATGAAGGCGGTCGCCTGCTGCAGCCGCGCAAAGGCTTTGGCGAGCGGTTGGACGTAGGCCGCGAGCTTCGGGTCCTTGCCCTTGGCCTCGATGAAGGCGCTGACCGGATGGAAGAAACTCCTCAGCAGACGGCCATAATTCGCCGGCAATTTGCGTCCGACGAGATCGAGCGCCTGAATGCCATTGGCGCCCTCATAGATCTGGGTGATGCGCGCATCGCGGACGAGCTGTTCCATGCCGTGTTCGCGAATATAGCCATGGCCGCCAAAGATCTGGACCCCGAGATTGCTCGTCTCCGAGCCGAGATCCGTGAACAAGGATTTGACGACCGGCGTCAACAAAGCGACGAAGTCATCCGCGGTCTGGCGGATCGCTGGGTCGGGGCTGCGGTCGGCAAGGTCGAGTTCACGCGCCACCCAGCCGCCCAGAGCGCGGCAACCTTCGACGCTCGCGCGCATGGTCAAAAGCATACGCCGCACGTCCGGATGGACGGTGAGCGGATCTGCCGGTTTGTCGGGATATTTGGTTCCGGACAGGGCGCGCCCTTGCAAGCGGTCGCGGGCATAGGTGGCTGCCCCTTGATGGGCGGCATCGGCGAGCCCGAGACCCTGGATGCCGACAGCCATGCGTGCGTCATTCATCATGGTGAACATGGCGCGCAGACCCTTGTGCGGCTCGCCGACGAGGAAGCCCTTGGCATCATCGAAATTCAACACGCAGGTGGACGAAGCCTTGATGCCCATCTTATGTTCGATCGAGCCGCAGGCGACGCCGTTGCGTGGCCCCAGCGTGCCGCCGTCCTTGACGAGGAATTTCGGTACGAGGAACAGGCTTATGCCCTTCACGCCCTTTTGTGCATCGGGCAGGCGCGCCAGCACGAGATGAATGATGTTTTCGGCGAGGTCGTGCTCGCCGGCGGAGATGAAGATCTTGGTTCCCGTGATGCGATAGCTGCCGTCGTCGGCCGGCACGGCCTTGGTCCGCACCAGGCCGAGGTCGGTTCCGCATTGCGGCTCGGTGAGGCACATCGTGCCGGTCCAGGTGCCGTCGACTAGTTTCGGCAAATAGGTGTTTTTGAGTTCATCCGAGCCGTGCAGGTGAATGGCATGGTAGGCGCCCTTGCTGAGGCCCGGATACATGGAAAAAGACGTGTTGGCGGCGGACATCATTTCTTGAATCAGGACGCCCACCGATCTTGGAACATCTTGTCCGCCATACACCGGATCGCAGCCGAAGCTCGTCCAGCCGCCTTCGCAGAAGCGCCGGTAGGCGTCCTTGAACCCTTTCGGCGTGTAGACGACGCCATTCTCGAACGTGCAGCCTTCCTCATCGCCGCTGCGATTGAGCGGATGTATGACCTCCTCGCAGAATTGCGCCGCCGCTTCGAGCGTCGGATCGATGATGTCGGGAGTCATTTCCTCGAGGCCGGGCAATTTGGTGATTTCATTGCCGCCATTGAGTTCGTAAAGCACAAAGCGCATATCGCGTATGGGAGCCTGATAGCTGGGCATGATGATCCTCGATCTTGAGCCAGTTCTCTCCGATGGGCACTCACGCTGGCTATCGTCATTGCGAGGAGCGAAGCGACGAAGCAATCCAGAAGCGGAGGGACCGAACTGGATTGCTTCGCTACGCTCGCAATGACGTTCCTAGATATGAATGGCCATCGTCAAGAAACTCATTCTTCACTTCAGTTGCGTCTTTCCAACCAAGTCTCAGTTGCGCAAAGGCTTGCCGGTATCGAGCATATGCTCGATCCGCGCCAAAGTGCCGGCGGTGCGGACCAATTGGCCTAGTCCTTTGCGTTCGAGCGCATAGAGTTCATCCTCGGTCACGGGCTTCGTCACATCGGCGTCGCCGCCGCTCAGCACCGTCGCCAGGCCGCCGGCGACGACGAGGTCGTGATCCGTGGCGATGCCACGGCGATGGAAACTCTCCACCGTGAGTTTTATGCCGACCGCCGAGGTCTTGCCGGGCAACGTCAGCTCGACGGGTTTTGGCGGCACATAGGCCTGCGCGAGCTGCAAGGCCTTCGCCTTGGCATCGGCGAGAAGCCGGTTGCGGTTCATCGTGATCGCGTCCGTCGGCCGCAGGAACAACAGCTCCTTCGCTTCGGCGGCGGATTTCGACACCGTCGCGGTGCTGATCAGCTCGAACACTTTGGCGACGGGCGGCATGGGACCTTTCGGCAGCCGGCCGAGCAGGCTCCAGCGGGTCAACATCTCTTTGCAACCGCCCCAGCCGGGCAAGAGCCCGACGCCGGCTTCGACAAGGCCCATATAGGTCTCGGCATGGGCCTGCACATGGGCGCAATGAAGGAGGATTTCGCAACCGCCGCCAAGCGCCATGCCTGCGGGTGCGCCGACGGTCGGAAACGGTGCATATTTGAGCGCCTTATAGGTCGTCTGACCGAGCATTGTCGTCGCCTCGATCTGATCCCATGCGGCCATGTTGGCGGCAAACATGGCGAGCCCCACATTGGCGCCGACCGAGAAATTATCGGCCTCGTTATAGACGACGAGCGCTTTGAACTTCTCCTTCACGAGAGCCATGGCCTTGCCGAGCAGAGCCATTGTCTCCGGGTCGAGCGCATTCATCTTGCTCGTGAACTCGAAGCAGGCGATACCGTCGCCGATGTCCCATACGGCGGCCGATGCATTCTTGAGGAGCGGCTTGTTCGTACGCTTGATGTCGGCAAGGAGGATGACGCCTGCAGGCCGTGCAATGTCGTGATAGGCGCCGTCGTCGCCCAATTGCTGGCGCCGGCCATCCTCGATCCGATAGAAGCTGCGGCCCGCGGCGCGTTTCAACAGCGGCGGCACCGCAATCCCTTCCGCTGCGAGCTTTTCGGCGAGCCAATCCGTGCCGAGCTGGTCGGCGAGTTCGAACGGCCCGTATTTAAAATTGTAACCGAGCCGCATGGCTTCATCGACGGCATCGATGTCGTCCGCCACTTCCGGCACGAGCGAGAGGGCGTAGCTCAACGTCTGGCCCATCACGCGTGCGGCATAGCGGCTGATCTTGTCGGTGCCCGACATCAGCGCATTGAGATTGCCCCGGCCCCCTTCGAGCGCCGGGAGATCGGGCTTGATCTCCGGCCGGTATTCGCCGGTCTTCAGCGAAATCGCCTCTTTCGCCTTGCCGCCTTGGGCACGATTGAGCCGGTAGAAGCCGCCCTTCCCTTTGCGGCCGGTATAGCCCTCGGCGATCATCTTGCCGATGAGGGGCACGTCGCGGAACATCCGCCGGAAGGGATCGTCCTGTGGCAGCGTCGCCATCAAGCTGACGACGAGGTGGGGACCGAGATCGATGCCGACGAGATCCATCAGGCCGAAGACACCCGTGCGTGGAATGCCGAAAGGTTTGCCCATCACGGCATCGGCTTCTTCCACTTCAAGGCCGAGATCTATCGCCTCGATCATCGCGCAATTCATCCAGAAAATGCCGAGCCGGTTGGCGATGAAGCCCGGCCGATCCTTGCACGGCACGATCGTCTTGCCGAGCGCGACATCGGCGAAGCGCGAGACGGATTCGACGACACCTGCGCCAGTCGCATTGCCCTTCACCACTTCCAAGAGCCGCATGTAGCGCGGCGGATTGAAGAAATGCGTGATGCAGAAGTCATGGGCAAAAGCATGCGACTGATGTTCGACGAGGCTTGCGAGCGGAATTGTCGATGTATTCGAAGATACGATCGAACCCGGCTGGCGAACTGTCTCGAGCTTTCCGTATAATTCTTGTTTGGTATCGAGGCGCTCGATGATCGCCTCGATGATCCAATCGCAATCGGCGACGAGGCCGAGATCCGTCTCGGTGTTGCCGGGCGTGATGAGCTTTGCGGCCTTGGCCGACATGAATGGCGCCGGCTGGGTCTTCAGCATTTTTTCGACGGCCTTCGCCGCGCCATCGGGAACGACATCGAGGAGGACGACGGGAACCCCGGCGTTGGCAACTTGTGCGGCAATGCCGGCCCCCATCACGCCGGCCCCGATCACGGCAACTTTCTTTATCTCTTTCTTGATTTCTTGCATCACAGCGCCTCCAGAACCGTGGCGATGCCCTGGCCGCCGCCGATACATTGCGTCGCCAAGGCATAGCGCCCGCCCGTCCGCTTCAACAGCGCAGCCGCCTTGCCGACGATGCGGGCACCCGTGGCCCCCAAAGGATGGCCGAGCGCAATCGCGCCGCCGTCGAGATTGATCGTCTGCGGGTTGAGTTTCAGGTCATGGATGCAGGCGAGCGACTGGGAGGCGAAAGCCTCGTTCAATTCGACGACATCGAGCCTGTCGGCACCGAGTCCGGCGCGGGCGAGCGCTTTGGTGCTGGCGGCCACCGGACCGATCCCCATGATTTCCGGAGCGCAGCCGGCGACCGCAACGGAGACGATCTTGGCGAGCGGCGTCAATCCATTCTTTTCCGCATAATCGGCGGAGCAGACGAGGACGGCAGAGGCGCCGTCCGTGAGCGGTGAAGACGTGCCGGCGGTGATGCTGCCGGCCTCGTCGAAGGCCGGCTTCAGGTCGGCGAGAACCTCGAGCGTCGTCTCGGGCCTGATACATCCGTCGAGCTTGATTTCGCGATGGCCGTTTTTGATCGGAACGATCTCGGCCTCGAAGGCGCCGGCGGCTTGAGCCGCCGCTGCCTTGCGATGCGAGACGACGGCGAATTCCTCCTGCGCCTTGCGGGAAATGTCCCATTTCTTGGCGACATTCTCGGCCGTGTCGCCCATGCCGATGTAAGCGGCGGGCAATACCGCAACCAAGGCGGGGTTGGGCATCGGATTGAAGCCCCCCATCGGGATCCGGGTCATGCTTTCGACCCCAGCGCAGATGAATGCCTCGCCGGCACCGAGTTGGATTGCACCTGCGGCCTGATGAATAGATTGCATCGAAGAGCCGCAGAAGCGGTTGACCGTCGTGCCGGCGACGGATTGCGGCAGGCCGGCGAGAAAGACGACGAGGCGAGCCATATTGAGGCCCTGTTCGCCTTCCGGAAAAGCGCAACCCAAGACAAGATCTTCGACATCCGCGACGTTGACGCCGGTTCGCTCGACAAGGCCACGCACCACTTGAGCGACGAGATCATCGGGGCGCACCCGTGTCAAATCGCCTCTCTTGGCCGGCGTAAAAGGTGAGCGGGCATAGCCCGCAATAACCACGGTCTTCATAAGTCTGTCTCCACGTTAAACGCGTCCGGAGCCGATCTTGATCGGCTCAACCACATCTTCCCCCGACCGCCGTCGAACGGCGGTCAGGCCATTTTCGACTTCGCTTGGACATCTTTTCTCTGAGCCATGGTGTCCAAAGCGATGCGCTCGATATTTCGGAGTTCGGCGAGGGTTTCCTCCACCGCCTGTCGCTGTTCCTCCAAGAGGGCGATCCGCGTATGCACGCCTTTGAGTAACAATTGGATCTGTTCGACGAACGTCGTATCGACCACGTAAAGGTCGAGATAATCCTTGATCTCGCGTAGGCTGAAGCCGAGCTTCTTGCCGCGCAAAATGAGAATCAGCCGGCCGCGATCGCGATGCGTATAGACACGCGTACCCCCGGCACGCTGCGGCGTGATCAGACCTTTGGCCTCATAGAAGCGAATGGCACGGGGCGTCACGCCCAGTTCCTTCGCCAGCTCGGTCACCGAATAGAGCTTCTCCACTCGGGGGCTTCCTTTATCTGTAAGGCATTATCCGGCAAAGCGGCAGCGCGGGGTCTTGCGATCGCGTCGCCTCGCGCTTTGCTTCCGGTCTCCGACCGCAGCGATGGGCTGGCCACTCGTGTCTCCGGACAGGTCCCATTGCATCCGCCTGCCCCCTCAGGCAGCCGCTTCGTTCCGGCCTTGCTCTTCTTGGGTAAGCACCTTGCGGTCGAGTTTGCCTACTGCGGTCTTAGGCAAGGACGCGCGAATCTCGATCACTTTCGGCATCTCGATCGGCGACACGTAATCCTTGAGGAACTGCAACAGTTCGTCGGCCGTTACCGACGTATTGGCGCGCAAGGTGGCGAAGGCTTTCGGCGCCTGCCCGCGATAGGCGTCGCTAATCCCGATGACCACGGCTTCCGCCACGGCGGGGTGCTGGTAGAGCGCCTCTTCGATGATCCGCGGATAGACATTGTAGCCGCTGCACAAGATGACGTCCTTGATGCGATCGACAAGGAACAGATAGCCATCTTTGTCGAGATAACCGACGTCGCCGGTTCGCAACGCGCCATCGATGAAAACAGCGTCCGTATCGGCCGGCCGGTTCCAATAGCCCGCCATGACCTGCGGGCCACGAACGCAGACTTCGCCCTTCTCGCCGACCGGTAGAATCCGCTGGGGCTCGTCGAGGGACCGAATTTCGATCACCGTGTCGAGCATGGCCGGCCCGACGGAGGCCGCCTTGATCTCGCCGTCGAACCTGTTGGAAGAGACGACAGGCGAGGCTTCCGTAAGACCATAGCCTTCGACCAATTTGCAACCGGTCAAGTGTTCGAAGCGCGCGCACACTTCGACGGGCAGAGGAGCACCGCCCGAATTGCAGAAACGGATCGAGGATAGATCATGCTTGCCTTGGCCCGCCGCGGCATTCAGCGCCGTATAGATGGTCGGCACACCAGGAAACAGAGTGGGCTTCAGCTTCTGGATAGTGGCGAGCACTTCCGCCACGTCGAACCGCGGCAGAAGGATGATTTCGGCACCGATCGCGATGCACAAATTCATTCCGACCGTCATCGCGAACACATGGAACAAAGGCAGGATCAGAAGCGCCCGCTCTTGCCCGGCAACGAGGCTCGGAGCGCTGGCGACGATCTGCCGGACGTTGGCGAGGAGATTGGCATGCGTAAGCATCGCCCCTTTAGGTGTTCCCGTGGTCCCGCCGGTATACTGCAGCACGGCCAGATCCTTTTGCGGATCAATCTCGACAGGCCTCAGTGCCGACGGGTCGGCGATCAAGCGGACGAAGCTGACGTGGCGAAGATCATCCGGAATCTTGGCGAGTTCCGCCGACTTAAACAACGCGAACAGAACGCCCTTCGGAAACGGCAGGACGCTGCGCATCGAACACACGACGATACGCTCCAGGCAGGTGCGATCGAGGGTGCGCGCAATCTTCGGGTAGATCCGCTCGAGATCGAGCGTCACCATGATTTTGGTACACGAATCCTCGATCTGATGCTCGAGTTCGCGGTCGACGTAAAGCGGGTTGAAATTGACGACGGTGCCGCCGGCTTTCAGGATCGCAAAATAGCAGATGACGTAATAGGGCGTGTTCGGCAGGCAAATCCCGACCCGCGTCCCCTGCCGCACGCCGAGCATTTGAAAGCCGCGTGCGGCGCGCGTCACGAGGTGGCCGAGTTCCCCATAGGTTAACCTGCTGCCAAAAAAGTCCGTCGCCGGCCGATCGGCGAAACGATCGACTGCGTCATCCAGTAATTGTGTCAAAGGCACAGAGGCGCCGCCCTCATTGCGATCCTGGCTCAAGGCCAAATCCGCTGTCGCGAGCATCGATGCAACTCCCAGTTTTCCCTAGGTTTCCGCTAAGTTTGTGCTTGCGCCGGAGACTGTTGCGCGACTGCACGCCAACGCGCATTCATGCAATGTCTGCGGTTTGACGTGCGGCGCAGCGCGCCAATGAGATCGAAAAGATTCAGCATTCCTCCCCGCCGAATGGGCTGAAAAGACATCTTTCCGACTGTTTCCGGCGTGTATAAGACACCAAGTTCACGTATACGTCAAGATGGTTCGCAAAATTATGATCTTCGCCTTTGCCGATGGCGAGCGGCCTGCCTCAGGCCAAAAAGTCTCGCGCCTATTGGAGTTCTATGATCACGTTCATCTCACTCGAACAGGCTCTCGCCGCAGCCGATCGATCCAAGCCAGAACATCTGCCGGATCATGGACCGCGGGCGCGTCGGGTTGTTCCGGCCGTTCGATCATGACGACCGGCAAGCCGAGCTGCCGTGCGGCCTCTATTTTGGCGAAGGTCGCCGGCGCGCCGCTGTTCTTCGTCACCAGAATATCGATCTTTTCGCTTTGCATCAACGAGGCTTCCGCCGCGACGTCGAAAGGACCGCGTGCCGCAATGAATTGGAAGTGCGGCAGACGTGGTAGCGGATCGAGCGGTTCGATCGAGCGAACGAGATAATGATGCTGCGGCGCGGCCTCGAAAGCTGCGATCTCGAGGCGCCCTATCGTCAAGAAGACACGCTTGCGCTCGTGGCCGAGGGCGGCAGCGGCTTCGGTCATGTCGGCAACAAAGATCCATCGGTCGCCCGCCTCGCGCTGCCAAGCGGGCCGCGTCAAAATCATGATCGGCGTCCCAACCTTTGCACAGGCCGCCTGAGCATTTCGTGAAATGCGGGCGGCAAAAGGATGGGTCGCATCGACGAGGGCTTCGATCTTTTCCGCACGCAAATACTGCGCAAGGCCTTCGACGCCGCCGAAACCGCCGACCCGCGTTTTGATCGGCCAGCCTTCGGGGATTTTGGTTCGACCGGCAAACGATAGAATCGCATCGAGATCGGGTCGCGCCGCGAGCTGCCGCGCCAAGGCGCTCGCCTCACCCGTGCCGCCCAGAACCAATATCCGCATATGTCTGTCCGCGAGAGGTTTCGAAGAGGAGATGATAGGAATTCCGCCGCCAATTCCAAGGACGCTAGAGGTGGGCCGTGTCTCGGTCTGAATTTCTGGTTTCGATACAAAGGCCGACCGCCAGATGATAAAGCGTCGGTGACGTGCCAAAAGCAGATGTGAGTTCGCTTTACCGGCGGAGACTGCCGATATAGGCGACGAGGTCATCTATCTCGCTGCGCGACAGGCTCATGTCCGGCATTTTGGGATGGGGAGCCGAAAGGAAAGCCTCGAGTTTTTCCGGCCGCTGCTTTTTGTGCGCGAGCGAGGCGAAGCTCGGCACGTCCGTATTGGCGCGCGCCTGATCGGACGAGACCAGATGGCAGGCGGCGCACCAGCGTTTGGCTATGGCCCCGCCGTTGGCTGCATCGGCGGCGAAGGCGCCAAGCGGCGAAGCCGTTAGCAGCAGAAATGCCATCGCTCCGCGGACCAGGCATCGCCTGGTGGGGAGAGCCACAATGCGAACTCGGGCCGCGCCAGGGTTCGCGCATCATGTGACCATCCATTCCATTCATGAGAAACATCAACCAGAAGGACAATACTGTCAAACTGCGGGATGAGGCCCCAGTGGCGCCGCTTGCCCGTATTGGTCTTAAAGGCATGCATGCCCGCAAATCCGCCGATCCGCGTCTTGCTGGGCCGGATTTTGGAATTCTCGTTCGCCTGGCAAGGGACAAGGATGCATCGAGATCGAGCCCCGCGGCCATAACTGCCTTATTGCCTACCTTTTTGCCATTATAATTGCGGAACAGATTTGATAGAGAACAATGCTGCACGTCTTCGCAAGATATTATGTGATCATTCAGCATTGGTGTGACGGCGCGGGGGGATCGCGCTTCACTTTTGATCGCCTGCGGCGCGATGGCAGTGGAATAGCAAGGATGGACACCCCATCTTCGTGTGGACGTTGCTCAGGAAGCACCAAGGTTTGGAGATCAGCGCAATGCGTCGAGGCTGGAAAACATGGGTTGTCGCGATCGCCACGACGTTCGCATTCGCGTCGAACGCGGTCGCTGGGGCTCCGCTGCAGTCCAAACGGACCGTCCATCACGCTAAAGTGAGCGGCAGGTCTCACCGCAGTTCAATCCGCAGCTTCGTGCTGGGAGGCGTCGGCGTTGCCTACGCGCGTCGCACGCATGCGGTTTCGCGAGGCCATGGGAGAGGTTTTGCCGAACTCGTCGGCGATCCCGACAGCGGGCTCGGCTTCTATCCGCTGCCGATACAGTATCGCATTGGCGCTTGGCGCTATCACGTGCGCAACTGGCGCCCGCCGTCGCAAAACCCGGTCCTCTTTGCGATGGCCGCCGACGCCGCGCGCTACAATTATTACTGGGCTACGCCCGATCAGGCCTATCGCTATGGCGTCTACAACCCCTATGACGGAGTCGGAACGCCATACTTTGCCGGCTATTACGGCCCTGCCGGTGACCCCGATGACCCCCCCGCGTTTCCGTTCGGCCGGCCCTATTCCAAGTGAGACGATTGCAAGTGAGCTGATCGGCCGACGCCCGCGGATTTCGCCGCAACCTGGACATCGCGGTTGCGGTGCCGAGCTTTACCGGCGGCGCCGAATTTTTGCGCGGCAGTGCCATGCTGGCGAGCCTGCCGAGCCTGCTGCATTCCGGCGTCCTACGCGAATTCGCACACACCGCGATCCCGCTCGACGCGGTACCCGCCAGCGTAATCCGCGAATTGGCGATATATATGGTCTGGCACCGGCGCTCGCAGGACGATCCCGCCCAGGCTTGGCTGCGCAGCCTCTTGGAAATGGTTGCCAACGAAACCGCCGCGCCGCACTGACACAGAGCGACATCTTCATCCAATTTTTGGTTCCTCTGTCCATAGCATTCGCGGCCGCGCCCGCCTAATCTGTCGCGAATCGCCGATCGCTTTGGCAAGTTGCAAAAGAGATTTCTTGGGGAGGATGAAATGCGCACCCAAGTCGCAATCATCGGCGCTGGACCCGCAGGCCTTCTGCTCGGCCAGCTTCTTCATAAGCTCGGCATCGCCAACATCATCGTCGAGCGGCGCAGCGGCGCCTATGTCTTGAGCCGAATCCGCGCCGGCGTGCTCGAACAAGGCGCCGCCGCCCTCATCGACGAAGCCGGCGTCGGCCACCGCATGCACACAGAAGGCCTTGTCCACGACGGGATCGAGATCGCCTTTGCCGGCGCCCGCCACCGCATCGATTTCCGCGACTTGACCGGCAAAACGGTCGTCATCTATGGCCAGACGGAAGTCACGCACGACCTCATGGATGGCCGCGCCGCGGCCGGGCTCGCCACGATCTACGAGGCCGAAGACGTCGCAATCCACGATTTCGACACGGGCACGCCGCGCGTCACTTACGTCAAAGACGGCGTAGAATCCGAGATCCGCTGCGATTTTCTCGCCGGCTGCGACGGGTTTCACGGCGTCACGCGCAAGAGCGTGCCCGACAAAGCGATCACCGAACATGAGCGCGTCTATCCCTTCGGCTGGCTCGGCCTCCTCTCCGAGACGCCGCCGGTTTCGCCGGAACTCATTTACACCAACCACGAACGCGGCTTTGCTTTGTGTTCGATGCGCTCGATGACACGCAGCCGCTATTACGTGCAATGCAGCCTCGAAGAAAGGATCGAGGCCTGGTCCGACGAGAGGTTCTGGGAAGAACTGAAGCGCCGGCTCGATGCGCAAGCAGTCGCCAGGCTCGTGACCGGCGCTTCGATCGAAAAGAGCATTGCCCCCTTGCGCAGCTTCGTCGCCGAGCCGATGCGCTTCGGCAATCTGTTCCTCGCCGGCGATGCTGCGCACATCGTGCCGCCGACCGGCGCCAAAGGCCTCAATCTCGCGGCGAGCGACGTTTTCTATCTGACCCGCGCCTTCGCCGATTACTATAGGGAAAAGTCGAAGGCCGGGCTCGACGCCTATAGCGCGACGGCGCTGGCGCGGGTGTGGAAGTCGGAGCGCTTTTCCTGGTGGATGACGTCGATCCTGCACCGTTTCCCGCAGACGAGCAGTTTCGAGCAGAGAATGCAGCGCGCCGAACTCGAGTATCTTGCGAGCTCGCGGGCGGCGATGACGGCGCTGGCGGAGAATTACGTGGGATTGCCTTATTGACAGGGCTCCCGGGTTTGCAACGTTGCCGTTCGAGTTCGGCATCACTTCTTCGTCGATCGCTTCGCAAAGATGCGTGCCGCCGCCTCTCCCCGCATTGCCCGTCGCATGCGAGGGCCGTCGAAACGACGCCCTATGCGCGGAGAGGCGAGGCGTGCGACCGGGCGGTTTGCTCGAACATCGCGGCCGATATGTGCAACCGGGAACATATCTGACCCTATGGACCGGACAGATGCCTGACAGTTTCCTTGGTTTGTTGCGGTTTCATCGCCTCATGGCGGGCCGGCCGGCCGCCATGAGGCGACGAAGCTTTTTCGTGCCTCGCGAATGCGCCCGAGGTCGCCGAAGCGCAGCGGCCAATCGACGAGCCTGCCGAAGAGGGCGATGAAAAGGGCTTGGACGGGAGACGGTTTTGGCTTTTATGCCGGCGCCCAATGCCCCCGCCTCGATAGCGCTGGTGGCGCCGCACCGCGGATGAGGACATGGCCAGCTGCGGCAAGTTGGCACACAGGTCGATCTGACATCGCAGAGGACCGGAACACTCAACACACACAAGGATGGCAAGCGGCGACGACGGGTTCGATAAATCTGGCCGAATGCGCGAACAAATGCTAGGACACAACTGATACGGCACGATTGGCTGATTTTATTTTTTGCCGCGGGCGGGGGCCTCAGGTGAGTTTCGTGTTCGAGGGCGGGAACTCGGCCGGGCGGCCGAGGCCCGAAGCGATTTTTTCAGCGCCGGCGCCGGGCCAACCGGCTTTGCCTTCTATGACGGCGCCCGATGCCCCCACCGCAGATGGGCCGAACGCGTTCGACGCACGCCACCGCGTGGTCGATGACACCCGCTCCATCTGCCGCAACGATCCGCGTCCGCGCTTCGACCACGAGCACTTCCTGTCGTGCCCGCGCCGGTTCGACTGCACGCGGCTCGTTACGGTCGATTTGACCGGAACCGCCCTATCGCATTGCCGACACGTCATTATCGGCCGCGGCGCCGGTCGCGCCGCTCGAGGAAATAACGGGAGAGTTTCATGACGACGCTCGGCAGCGGCAGCCTGTATATTTTTATGAAGGCGTCTCGTCGACAGGAACGGTTTTTTACAACTCGGCGTACATATCAGCGGCGTCATCTCCCGCCACCACGGCGACCGACACGATAGTCGACAGCGGCGGCGTACTCGCAGTTGCCGGCGGCGGCACGGCCATTGGCACAGTCGTCAACAGTGGCGGCGATCTGGACCTTCTATCTGGTGCCACCGCGAGCGACTTCACGCTCGAGCCCGGCGCCCAACTTGAAATAAACTCCGGCTATATCGAAAGCGGCTTTGTCGTCAGTTCCGGCGTCGAACTGACCGTGGACCCCGGCGGCACGCTCAGTGGAACGATCGTCAACAGCGGCGGCGGTCAGTGGATGGTCGGCGGCACGGCCATTGGCACGACGATCAACAGCGGCGCCGTTCAGGTGCTCTACCAAGGCACGGCCAGCGGCACAATCGTCAACAGCGGTGGCGTAAGCACGGTCTCCGGTGGCACCGCCATTGGCACGACGCTCAACATTGGCGGCCTCCAATTCGTCAACTCCGGCGCGGCGATCGGCACGACCGTGAACAGCGACGGCTGCGAGGCCGTTGACTTCGGCGGCACGGCCAGCGGCACCAATGTGTCGAGCGGCGGATACCTCGTGGTCCTTCCGGGCGGCGCTCAGAGCGGCACGACGCTGCAGCCGGGCGGTGCGATCGTCTCCACCGGCGTCGTCGTCGATCAGCCCAATTCAGGTATCACCGTCTACGCGAGCAGCGTCACGGACATCGTCGTCGGGGGCAACAATTCGACCGTGGGGTTTGTATTCGTCCTGCCCGGCGGCACCGCCAGCGGCACGATCGTCCAGAGCTTCGGCGGGCAACTCGTCTACGGCACGGCCATCGACACCACGGTGAACAGTGGAGGCATCGAGGTCGTCTTGCCGGGCGGCCAGGCGAGCAACACCATGGTCGATAGCGGCGGCGTACTGGAAATCATCGGCGGTGCCCTGCTGAGCGGCACGACGACGATCGGTTTCGGCGGCACGCTGGCGGTCGGCTGGGGCTACACCCTCAGCAATTACGTCGTCAGCAGCGGAATGCTGGTGCTGGCGAGCGGTGGCTCGTTGGGAAGTGCGGTTTCGTTCGCCGGCTCGGGTGGCATGTTGACGATCGACGGCACCTCCATGCTTGGCACCGTGATCAGCGGCTTCGTGCAAGGCGATACGATCAATCTCGCGGGAGTGGGTTACGCCAGCGGCGGCAGCGCCACGCTGTTGTCGGGCAATGAGCTGGAGGTCGTCGAAAACAGCCAGACTTATGATTTGAATTTCAATTCGTCGCAGAATTTCGGCGGTGAGCAGTTCGAACTGTCCTCGGATGGCAGCGGTGGAACCGATATCACTTTAAGCGCTACGACCGCAGTCACGGTCAGCAGCTGGCAGACACTGTACGTCTCGTCGGGTCAGACGAGCAACGGTCTCATCGTCCTGAGCGGCGGCGCCGTCGATGTCCTCTCCGGCGGAACCGCGAGCGGCACGACGGTCGTTTATGGCGGCACGGAAACCGTCAGCGCCGGCGGGGTGGCCAGCGGCACGATCGTCGATAGCGGCGGCGCTCTGGATCTGTTTGGCGGCATCGCAAGCGGCTTTACCATCAACGCCGGCGGGACGCTCTGGATCGGCCGGGGCTCCATTATCAGCAACTACGTCGTCAGCTCCGGCGTGTCCCTTTACGTGGAGTCCAGCGGCACGGCCATCGGCACGACCGTCTTGAGCGGCGGCTTTGAGGATGTCTTCTCCGGCGGCACCGTCATCGACACGACGGTCGACAGCGGCGGCTGGCTGGCCGTCTTCTCGGGCGGCACGGCGAGTGACACGATCGTCAGCAGCGGCGGAGATGAGGAAGTCGAATTCGGCGTTGCCAGCGGCACGATCGTCTTGAGCGGCGGCTTTGAGGATGTTTTCTCCGGGACGGCCAGCGGCACGGTCGTCAGCAGCGGTGGTCTCATCGCCCTCGCTCTGACGAGTGCCTATGGTCCCGTGTCTCCCGTTAGTGCGAATGTCATCGAGGGTGTGACCGTTCAAAGCGGCGCGAGTCTCGAACTTGGTATCTATTCGGGCGGATCGATCTCGGGCTTCGTCTGCGTCTCCGGTGACCGCGAGTTGGTTTTCTCCGGCGGGGTGGCCATCGGCACGATAGTCGACAGCGGCGGCGATGGGTTTGTCGACTCCGGCGGCACGGCCATCGGCACGGTCGTCAGCAGCGGCGGCTATGAGGATGTCGGGTCCGGCGGCATTGCCAGCGGCACGGTCGTCAGCAGCGGCGGCTATGAGGATGTCGAAGGCGGCACGACCATTGGCACGATCGTCTTGAGCGGCGGCGCCGACGATGTCTCGTTAAGCGGCGCGGCGATCGGCACGACCGTGAACAGCGACGGCTGCGAGGCCGTTGACTTCGGCGGCACGGCCAGCGGCACCAATGTGTCGAGCGGCGGATACCTCGTGGTCGCTCCGGGCGGCGCTCAGAGCGGCACGACGGTCCAGCCGGGCGGTGCGATCGTCTCGACCGGCGTCGTCGTCTATCAGTCCAATTCAGGTGTCACCGTCTACGCGAGCAGCGCCACGGACATCGTCGTGGGGAGCTTCGATGGGGCGGGCGCCCCCGGGATGGTATTCGTCCTGCCTGGCGGCACGGACATCGGCGCCACGGTGAACGGCGGCGTTGAGTACGTCTACTCCGGTGGCATAGCCAGCGGCACAGTCGTCGACAGCGGTGGCGCCCAGGACCTCGGATACGAGGGCGGCAGCGGGACGGCGACCGGCACCATTATTTCGAACGGAGGCGCGCAGCTCGTCGGATACTGGTACGGCAGCGGGACGGCGACCAGCACCACCATTTCGAGCGGTGGCGTGCAGTACGTCGGACTTGACTGGGGCACCGGGACGGCGACCAGCACCACAATCGACGGCGGCGCGCAGTACGTCGGAGCCCAGGGCACCGGGACGGCGACCAGTACCACGATTTCGAGCGGAGGCGTGCAGGTCGTCGGAAACAACTACGGCAGCGGGACGGCGACCGGCACCACGATCGCGAACGGAGGCCAGCAGTTCATCGGAGACAACGCCACCGGGACGGCGATCGACACAACCATTTCGAGCGGAGGCCAGCAGTACGTCGGAGGCGTCGATGGCACCGGGACGGCGATCAACACCACGATTTTGAGCGGAGGCCAGCAGTACGTCGGAGTCGGCGGCCTACAGGTCGTCGACGGGTTCAGCGGCGACAGCGGGACGGCGTCCGGCACCACGATCTTGAGTGGAGGCAATGAAATCGTCAGCGCCGGCGGCACCGCCATCGGCACGACGATCGGCAGTGGCGGCCTCGAAAATGTTTTATCCGGCGGTATCACCAGCGACACGGCCGTCGGCAGCGGCGGCACGCTGGAGCTTTTCGCTGGCGCGATGACGAGCGGCACGACGACGATCGGCGCCGGCGGCACGCTCGAAATCGGCTCCGGCTACACGATCAGCGGCTACGTCATCAGTAGCGGCGTGACGCTGGAGATGGCATCCGGCGGCACGGTGAGCGGCACGATCGTGTCGAGCGGCGGCACGCTGGAACTCTTCGGCGGCGCCATTGCCGGCGGCACGACCGTCAGCGGCGGCGGCACGCTGGAAATTGCTTCCGGCTATGTCGAAAGCGGCTTTGTCGTCAGCAGCAAAGTCACGCTCGACGTCGTGTCCGGCGGCGTTGCGAGCGGGACCGTCATCGACAGCGGCGGCAAGGTGAATGTATCGTCGGGCGGCATTGCGTCGGCGACGATCGTCAGCGGCGGCAAGCAGTTCATCTTGGCCGGCGGCTCTGCCGCCGGCGATGTCGTGACGTCGGGCAACGAAACCGTCTCCAGCGGCGGTATCGCGATCGGGACTTCGGTGAGTGGCGCCGGCGTCCAATATGTCTATGGCAGCGCCGCGGCGACGATACTTCGCAACGGCGGCACCGAGGAGATTTTTGCCGGCGGCACTGATAGCGGCACCATCGTGTCGAGCGGCGGCAGCGAATATGACTTCGGCACGGCCAACGGCGACACTTTGTCGAGCGGCGGCGTCCAATATGTCGAGGCCGCCGCCTCTGCGAGCGCAACCAGCATTGTGAGTGGTGGCATCGAGGACATCCTGGCCGGCGGCACGGCGAACAGCGGTATCGTGTCGAGCGGCGGCAGCGAATATGACTTCGGCACGGCGAGCGGCGACACTTTGTCGAGCGGCGGCGTTCAATTTGTTTATAGCGGCGGCGCCGCGAGCGCGACCACACTTGTGAGCGGCGGCATCCAGGACATCCTGGCCGGCGGGACAGCCAGCGGCGCCATCGTGGCGAGCGGCGGCACTGAGTTCGACTTCGGCACGGCGAGCGGCGGCACGCTCTCGGGCGGCGTCCAATATGTCTACGGCAGCGCCGCCGCGACGACCCTCGCCAGCGGCGGCATCGAAGACATCCTGGCCGGCGGGGCCGCAAGCGGCGCCATCGTGTCGAGCGGCGGCACGCAATTCGACTTCGGCACGGCGAGCGGCGGCACTTTGTCGAATGGCGGCGTGCAATATGTCTACGGCAGCGCCGCCGCGACGGCGCTCACCAGCGGCGGCATCGAGGACATCCTGGCCGGCGGGGCGGCGAGCGGCGCCATCGTATCGAGCGGCGGCACCCAATTCGACTTCGGCACCGCCAGCGGCGGCACTTTGTCGAACGGCGGCGTCCAATATGTCTATGGCAGCGCCGCGGCGACAGTGCTCGTTAGCGGCGGCATCGAGGACATCCTGTCCGGAGCGACGGCGAGCGGCGGCATCGTGTCGAGCGGCGGCACCGAGTTCGACTTCGGCACGGCCAGCGGCGGCACTTTGTCGAACGGCGGCCTGCAATATGTCTACGGCAGCGCCGCGGCCGGGACGGTCGCCAGCGGCGGCCTGCAGGACATCCTGTCCGGAGCGACGGCGAGCGGCGCCATCGTGTCGAGCGGCGGCACCGAGTTCGACTTCGGCACGGCGAGCGGCGTCGCGCTCAGCGGCGGCCTGCAATATGTCTACGGCAGCGCCGCGGCCGGGACGATCGCCAGCGGCGGCATAGAGGACATTCTGGCCGGCGGGTCGGCCAGCGGCGGCACTGTATCGAGCGGCGGCCACCAATATGTCTATGGCAGCGCCGCGGCGACGACACTCAGCAGCGGCGGTCATGAAATCGTCTATTCGGCCGGCACGATTTCCGGCGCGACGATCGCCGGCGGCACGCTCGAATTGCAGAGCGGCGCGACGGCGGGCAGTAGCACGATCGGCTTCGCGTCGAGCGGCACGCTGAAGCTCGATGGCACCGGGTCGTACGCCATGTTGGTGGCGGGCTTTACCGTGCCCGATGCGATCGACTTGACGGCGGTGAACTACGC
This sequence comes from uncultured Alphaproteobacteria bacterium, assembly GCA_963809985.1. Taxonomy (GTDB): domain Bacteria; phylum Pseudomonadota; class Alphaproteobacteria; order Rhizobiales; family Beijerinckiaceae; genus Methylovirgula. The sequence goes on from CAWELW010000001.1 coordinate 241,051, forward strand.
CTCGGCGACGACGCTGAGCTACACCAGCAACACGTCGGGCGGAACGCTGACGGTGACCGACGGGACGCATTCGGTGTCGCTGCTGCTCATCGGCAATTACACCGCGGGCAGTTTCAGCCTGAGCAGCGGCAGCACCGGCACCGTCGTCAGCGATCCGCCGACGGGGGTGACGGCCGACATCGCTCCGGTCGCGCTGCTGAAACCGCACAGCACGTGACGGCGAAGCAGGGCGACCGCGGGGAGGAACTCGGGTTAACGGCACTCACTTTACCGGGGCCGCGAAGCCCCCGGAGCCGGGAAAGTGGCCAAACTGCAAGTCAGCATTATACTGGGAATTGCAAGGCCACGTGCGTCCTTGACAAGCGAGGGCCGATCCTTATGTTGCGGGCTCCATTCGTAAGGGCCGTGGCTTTTTACGAGCCTTTCAGACCGGATTAATGCCATGGCCAAGGCCGCAATGATCAAAATCAAGCTCTTGTCGTCCGCCGACACGGGCTATTTCTACGTGACGAAGAAGAACGCGCGCACCAAAACCGAGAAATTGTCGTTCAAGAAATATGATCCGGTGGCGCGCAAGCACGTCGAATTCAAAGAAACCAAGATCAAGTGAGCCGCTTGCGTGATTTCGCCGCGCCGGCTTTGCTGATCGGCCGAACCGCCCTACGGGGCGGTTTTTTGTTGGTCGAGTGGCCGGTCCGCCGCGCTTGGCGGAATTTGGGGAATTTCAGCGCTTTTTCGGGGAGAGGTGGCCGGCGGCAGGTGGTGTCTCGAGGAGGCCACTCCTACCACCTACGCGCCGGCCGACCCTACGGACCCAGGAGATGCGGCGGACCTGAGCACTCCGCAGGGTATCTTTTGCAAGACGCCTGAGGCGTCACTGCAGCGACATTGTCCAATGTCTTTGTTTTGCAAATGCTTTCGTGCCCGAACTTCGGGCAAGTTTGCGGCACTGGCGGTGCGTTGTCGATACCGCCGGGCGCCGCCCGATCAAACGCCAAATCCGACCCGCCGGCAACATCCTTTGCCGGAAACGTCGCCGCATCCGCCAGCCGAGCGAGGTTAGCGCGAAGACGCGAAAAATGAAACCGATTCTTGTCGTCGTCCACGTCTCCTTCTCGTTTACCTAAACACACCTGCCGTTTTAGCTCGACAGGCTCAGTAATCACTTGAGACCCTGGCTGGCTCGCGTTTCGCCCGGGGAAACCACGTGTTCGACGCCCGTCTCGCGGCAAGATGCCGGCGAGCGTTGCGGCAGCTGCAGGAGAAAATCGCAGAGCTTTTCGATCTCGGCTGTTGCGGGCCCTTGCGGATCGAAATCGCAAATCGCCAGGCCGGCGGAGAAGGCCCGGACGAAACTCGCACGCGAGCCGATCGCCGGCCCCACAGGCTCGCCGAAACTCGCCATTTCATCGATGAGCTGACGGCCTTCGAGCGTGCGCGCGTCGACCCGGTTCGGCACGAGGATGACGTTCAGGTCGGGTCTGCGCATTTGGCGTACGGCATTGACGATCGCCAAGGTCTGCGCCGCCGCTTCGAGATCGAGCCCGGAAGGCGTGCAAGGCAGCAAGACGAGCCCGGCGAGCGCGCAGGCCGCACCCAGAACCCGGTCATGCGGCGCGCAATCCAAGACGACATGCGTGTGCGGCAAACCCCGAACGATCTGCGCCCATTGCGGCACTGACTCGCCGAGGCTCAACTCGCGAACATCGAAATTCAAATGCCCGGGTTCCGCCCAGAGACAGGCCGAACGCTGCGGATCGGCGTCGACGAGACACACGTCCACGCCACGGCGACACAGTTCACCCGCGAGGTTAACAGCAAGAGTCGTCTTTCCGACTCCCCCCTTGCGCTGGGCCAGCGCAATGATCGCACTCATGACATTTCTCCGCGTCAGCCGATTCTGAAACGTCGCAGCAGGCCAAACATATATTCGTGGCAAGCTGATTACGGTCAAAAAATTGGGGCTTATCCCCGCATTCGATGCCGCGCGGCAAGCGGCACCGACACTGCCGAGCGGTGTTGCGATAAGTGAGTTGACGCGGCCAATTCTTCGGCAATCTGGCCGCCGCCATTCAGCCTTTCTTTTGGCGGCTGACGTAGGGGTTTTCGCTCGTCTTTTTCGACAAGCGGAGCGGCACGCCAGGCAGATCGAACGCCTGCCTTATGCCATTCATGAGAAAACGTTCATAGCTCGTCGGCAAGTCTTCGAGCTGATTGCCGAAGATCACGAAATAAGGCGGCCTGGCACGCAATTGTGTGACGTAGCGGATCTTGATCCGGCGTCCGGCAACTGCCGGCGGCGGCGTCGTTTCTAGCGTCGTGGCGAGCCAGCGGTTGAGCCGAGCCGTCGCGATGCGCTTGTTCCAGATCTCATGCGCGCGGAAGATCGCCTGCATGAGCTGCGCGAGACCTTCGCCGGTCGCGCCCGAGACGGGAACGACTGGCGTTCCCTTCACTTGCGGCAAGAGCCGCGCGGCCTCTTCGCGCAGCTCGGCCAATCTGGCGCTTCTGTGTTCGACACAATCCCATTTGTTGAGCGCGATGACGAGCGCCCTGCCCTCGCGCGCGACGATGTCGGCCAGCGTGAGATCCTGCTTTTCGAAAGGCTTCGCCGCATCGATGAGGAGAACGACGACTTCGGCGAATTTCGCCGCGCGCAGACCGTCGGCGCCCGCGAGCTTTTCGAGCTTGTCGTTGACGCGCGCACGTTTGCGCAGGCCGGCGGTATCGAACATTTTCAACTTGCGGCCCGCCCATTCGAGATCGATGCCGATCGCGTCGCGGGTAATGCCGGCTTCCGGCCCAGTGAGCAACCTGTCTTCGCCAAGGATGCGGTTGAGCAAAGTCGATTTGCCGGCATTGGGACGGCCGATGACCGCAATGCGCAAAGGCTTGCCGAGATCGAGTTCGGTGCCGTCTTCGTCGTCGGCGAAGATGCGCGGCTCATCCGCCTCTGTCTCATCTTCCGAAGGCGCCGCAGTTTGTTCCGGCAGCGCTTCGCAGAGCGCCGAATAGAGTTCGGAAAACCCTTCGCCATGCTCGGCCGAAAGCGCGATCGGATCGCCAAGTCCGAGATCGAAGGCTTCGAAGGCCCCTGCTTCACCGACCCGGCCTTCCGCCTTGTTGGCGATCAGGATCAAAGGCTTGCCGGAGCGGCGCACGAGATTGGCGAAGAAATGGTCCTGCGGCGTGGCGCCGACGCGCGCGTCGATGAGAAAGAAGATCGCATCCGCGCTCTCCATCGCAGCTTCCGTCTGCGCCCGCATGCGGCCCGACAGAGAAGCTTCATCGCCTTCTTCCAGCCCAGCCGTGTCGATGATGGTGAAGGTCAGATCGCCGAGCTTGGCTTCGCCGGATCGCCGATCGCGCGTGACGCCCGGCTGATCGTCGACAAGCGCAAGCTTCTTGCCGACCAGCCGATTGAACAGCGTGGACTTGCCGACATTCGGGCGCCCGATGATGGCAATGGCGAAGCTCATTGGGAGGGAAGTTTGCCGGCACGGACGAGGCCGAGAAGAGCCTGGGCTCGGGCGCGCAGAGCTTGCGGGGCTTCGGGATCGACGACGGTTTCGTCGAGCCAACGTCCGGCGGCCTCGAAATCGTCGCGTTTGAACGCTGCGAGCGCGAGCAGCTCGCGGTAGGAATTGCGATAGGCGCGACCAGGGGCCGCCAACGGCGCAAACCTTTGTTCGAAAAGCTTGGGATCGTCGCGATCGACCCTCAGCATCGCGGCGCGCAATTGCGCGAGGGCCCGAATCGCAGGCGGAATGCTGCCTTCGAAGGCCAATGCTTCATAGGCCTTGATGCCAGCCTCCGGATCTTTCGCCGCGGTCAGGGCGGCGCCCGCGAGGCGCGACAGCGTCGCGTAGCCCTTCGGGCCGTTCTGCGCCAAGGCGCCAAAAGCCGCCAAAGCTTCATCGGTCTTTCCATCTTGCAACAAGCGCAAAGCTGCCTCGTAGCGGACGCCGGCCGCTTCTGCGGCCTCGATGCGGGCGTTTTCGTAGACCCGCCACGCCGCAGTGCCGACGATGATCAGCAAAACGCCGCCGATCAGCCACGTCTGATATTTCCGCCAAAAGAGAATGACGCGGTCGCGCCGAACTTCTTCATCAACTTCACGGAAAAAATCGGTCATTTCTCGCTCTTAGTGGATGCCGCGCGCTTTGCCCGGATCCTGTCTGTGTTCCCGGCAGGTATATCCCAATTCGGCGGGAACGAAGGAGGGTTTCTCAAGGCCGGCCCCCTTCGATCCTGTCAAGGCGAGGCTGCCGGCCCGGGAAGGTATACTCCAACTTTTTGAATCGACGCGTATTTTTATCGATCTGGCAGGATTGATCGATGGCCATGCCGCTGGCTGTGCGCGACAATATTACAGGCGATCAAATCTCACGTTCACACAACATTAAATCCTGGACAAACCGCCAAACACGGATTCAGATGACCGTGATTCGGAAAGGTGCGGCACATCGTTCCGGGTCGATCTCGAGGGGGCTTCGCATGGTCCGTGCGGACACGGCCAAGGCGTCCGCATATCTATATGCGGACGCGGGCAGAGGGCTTGCCGGTTCGGCAAAACGGCCGCTATTCCTGCATTATCGTGTGCTCGAGCCCTGGGTCCGCCGCGCTGTGCCGGCCATGATCATGTTGTTCGTCGCAACGCTCGCGACGGTCTCCTTTCTCATCGGGCGGGAGGCACTCGAGCGGACGATCCAAGACGCCACCGGCGACCTCGAAGTCTTCTCGGCTACGGCGACGGACAATTTCAATTTGACGCTCGAAAGAGCTTCGCAAGATCCTGTCGCAGCGCTCGAACGCGTGCTGCCCAACCGCGCCGCAGCGCGCGCTCCCAATGTTCTGGTCAGCAATGAGGCCGGCGAGATTATCGCCGCCTACCCGGCCCAGAGCGCGATCATCGGCGCGATCCACGGCCAGTTACCGGACCGCCTCGGCCCGAGCCAGCCGCTGACGACATTCGCGGAAAAAGCCGGCGTTTTGCGCATCACACTCGCCGACGGCACCGACGCGCTGGCGACTGTCAGAACTCTGAAGCCGCCCTTCGGCCAAATTGCTTTCATGCAGCCGATCGGCGCAATCCTCAGCGATTGGCGCGCGGCGACCTTGCGCATCGCCATCATACTCATGGCGACGGTGATCGTCATCTTCACTCTCGCATGGGCCTATTTCTGGCAAGCCGCGCGGGCGCGCGAAGCGGGCGAAGTTTGCACGAAACTACGCGAACGGATGGAGGCCGCGCTGAGCCGCGGCCGCTGCGGCCTTTGGGATTGGGATCTGGCGCGCGGCCGCATCTATTGGTCGGACTCGATGTATGAAATCCTTGGTCTGGCTGCCGAAACCCATTTCATGTCCTTCGGCGAGGTCAACGCGCTCATTCATCCGCAAGACGGCGATCTTGCCGAATTGGTCGAAGTCATAACCGCGGCGGCGACCAATACCGTCGATCACACCTTCCGGATCAGGAGCGGTCGCGGCGACTGGATTTGGCTGCGCGCCCGGGCGGAACTCGTCTGCGAAAGCGGCAAATCCGACTCGCATCTCGTCGGCATCGCCATCGACATATCCGAACAGCAAAATCTCGCCGAACGCACGGCAAAAGCCGACATGCGGCTGCGCGATGCGCTCGAGGCGGTGTCCGAAGCTTTCGTCCTGTGGGATCACGAAAATCGCCTGGTCATGTGCAATTCGAAGTTCCAGCGTTTCCACCATCTGCCGAATGATGCGGTGACGCGGGGAATGCCCTATGCGGCGGTCATGGCCGCTGGTACGCCTCCCCTCGTTCAATCGCACATCGCGCACGGTGGAGAGCCGGAGCAGGCGGGCAAGGCTCGTGAAGCGCGGACCTACGAAGCCCTTCTCGCAGATGGCCGCTGGCTGCAGATCAACGAAAGGCGCACCAAGGACGGCGGCTATGTCTCGGTCGGAACCGATATTACCGCCCTGAAGCAGCACCAAGAGCAATTGATGGATTCCGAGCACCGGTTGATGGCGACCGTCGCCGATCTTCGCAAATCGCGGCAGACCTTAGAGCATCAGGCCCAGGAGCTCGCCGAGCTTGCCGAAAAATATCTCGAGCAGAAGGCCGAGGCGGAAGCCGCAAACCGGGTCAAATCAGAATTTCTCGCCAATATGAGCCATGAATTGCGCACGCCGCTCAACGCGATCATCGGCTTTTCCGAACTCATGGGCCAGGAAACCTTCGGCTCCCTGGGGTCACCGCGCTATGTCGATTATTGCCGCGACATTCGCGCCAGCGGCCAGCATCTGCTCGACGTGATTTCCGACGTTCTCGACATGTCGCGGCTCGATGCCGGCGGCGTGCGGCTGGAAAAATCCGAATTTTCCGTCGCCGCCGCGATTGCCAATGCCGTTGGGGGCGTGCGGACCTGGGCGAGTGAAAAATCGATCGCGATCGACGCGACCGATCTCATCGAGGCCAAGATCCACGCCGACCGCCGCGCAATCGAAAGAATTCTCGAGATCGTTTTGCGCAATGCGGTGAAATTCACACCCGAACGCGGCCGCATCGCTTTGCGCGCGCGGCTCGCCCAGGGCGCGATGAACATCTATGTCGAAGATAGTGGGATCGGCATTCCAGCCGAAGCGCTGCCGCATCTCGGCCGCCCCTTCGAGCAATGCCACGGCATGCTCGATGATGGTCTCAAAGGTTTCGGTCTCGGCCTCGCCATTGCCCGTTCGCTCGTCGAACTGCACGGCGGTTCGCTGCGCATCCGCTCGATGCCGGGCACGGGGACGATCGTGCTCATCCATCTGCCGAAACGGCAGCTGCCGATCGCCGATGTTGCGCCCCGGCCAAGGCCGCCACGCAACCTCCCCGCACAACAGCGCCGCCTGCCGCGGCCGGCATTGCAATCGGCCGGCAACAATCAGGCTGTTTGACGGTGGGGCTAGCGCATATCCAGCGGATTCATGGCTGCCGAAATGAACCGGATAGATCGGCTGCAGATCTCCGGGTTCGGTTTTGGGCGTCGTCTCGTTGTTGCAGTGCACGGCAACGCTGAGACGACGCAACTTTCGCATCTTGCGGTCGATGACGCCGATCGGAACATCGACGAAGTGGACCCGCCGGGGGCACCCGAGTGACCTCCTACGCGGGAGCCGCTCGGCAACCCTATTTGACCGGCATGACCGTCTCGGCAGCCTTGATCACGTCGTCGTCGCCGTGCGCTCTGCAATAATCGCCGAGGGCCTTGGCGTCCTTCACCGTCTTGTCGGCATACATGATCGGCGGCGCATCTTCCTTGGTGTAATAACCTTCCAGCCAGGTCAGGATCGTGCCGATCTGGTCCTTGGGGGCCGCAACGAACTCACTGCACTTGATCTTCGAAAAATCCAGGTCCTCGGCCAACGCGGGTGCGGCGAAGAGTGTGACGACGAGCATGGACGCGAGACGAAGTTTCATGAACGACCTCCATTCGAGCGAGGCGGCCCACGTGTCTTGCCGGCCGCTCGGCGATCCAATTTAGCCCGGCCCAGCCTTGCCAGTCGACTCGATTCCCGCTCCGGCAATTGAGCCCAACCGACGCGCTCGCATTGCCTTCACAGCGTGAGCCCGAAAAGTTGCCGACTTTCCGGACAGGATCGTGCGTCAAAACAAAAGCCTAAAGCCTGATTGCGATTCAATCTGATGCAATCGCGCTGCGAGGCACCGACCGATCTGCTGCAGACGCATCACAGCGACGGCTGCCCGAACCAGGCGCGGTCGAGCCGGATGCCGATATGCCTTTGGCCGAAAAGTTTCTAGCGCGGCGTGTTGACCGGGGCGTTCGGCGGTGGCGGTGCCGCCGGCGCGATCGGGGGCACGATGGCGCCCGCCTTGTCGGACTCCTGGCCGGACATCGTTTCCGTATGAGTGATCCCGAGCAGCCAGTGCTGCGCGCCGTCCTGCGGCGTCGGTTCGTTGGAGCGATGCGGCGTCGCCTTGACCCGGACACGGGTGCCGCCCCGGTCGATGTCGATCGTGAGCGGACGCCCGCCGCTCGCCGCCAAGATGGGCGCGATGTCGAGGTAGGTGTTGATCGGCTTGCCGTTGATTCCGATGATCACGTCGCCCGGCCGGATACCCGCTTTTGCAGCGGCACTGTCGGGAGCGACCTCATCGACCTTCGTGCCGGACCCGGGCTGCTGCAGGACCGGCGCCTGATCGGTATGCCGCGCCGGCTTTTGCTCCGGATTGGCTGCGACTGCAGCATGGCCCAGCACCAATAGGACAGCGCCAGTCAGCACTATTCTGTTCATGGCTATTTTCCTCCTTGGATTTGTTGGGCTGCGACCCTGTCCAGCGCAGTCCGGTTTCTCGGGTTGGGCAGCCTTTCATTTGTCTTGGTACTGTTGCATAAACAACGGCGCCGCGCAAAAGGCCTTGCCGAGCTGTCAAGCGGCGAGATGGCGCAGGTGGTTCACAAGAAGCAGCTCTCCCGGATTGAAGATGCCTCCATCGATCGGCCCGGACTCCATTGCGCCTTATGTGACCGTGGTCCGCTTGGGCATTGCGCAGCAGGAGTTCACGGGCGACGCCGCCCGCCAGTTCGACGCCCGAGTCGAAGCCGCCGCCTTCGACCCATGGTCGGCGTTGATGGATCATCGACCTTTGGGCGATGTGATGCGCGCCCGCAAAGTGGTCTATTTCGCCAGCCAGAAAACGCGGGGGGCGCAGTGAATCTATATTGGGTCGGACGAATTGCATTCGAGACGGGCGCCGACCGAACGGCCTGCTAGCCCGCAAATGCCTGCATAACTGTGCGTGCTTCGCCTGACGATCTCGATCCGGCGGCGAGCGCGAACCCTTCCTGCACGGCTGCGAGATTGAGGTCGGCGAATTTTTTCGGCGTTTCGAGGCGCACGGCGGTCTCGAGCGAATCCTTGCTGCACACCTCCGTCAGCCGCGCCAGCGCGCCGAGGGTGATGATATTGGCGATGCGCGGACTGCCCAGCGCGATCGCCCTCTGGCTGATCGGCAGAACATGCAGTCTGGAGAAGCCGTTCGGCGGCTCCGCAACAAGCCGTTCGTCGACGATGACCAGCGCGTTGGGCTTGACCAGCGCCAATGAGCGGTCGAGGCCGACCTGGGACAAGCCGGCGATCATGTCGAGACCCGTGACGAGCGGATAGTCCGAAGGATCGTCGGTGACGATCAGGTCGGAGTAGCAGAAGCCGCCGCGCGAGGTCGGCTCATAGCTTTGCGACTGGGCGACGCGCTTGCCCTCGAGGCCGAGCGCGCGAAACAGGATGTGCATGCCCAAGATGAGTCCCTGTCCGCCGCTGCCGGCAAGGCGAATCTCAATGCGGTCCATGCTCAGCGTCCTCTTTCCTCGCGCTCGATGGCAGTTCGTTCACGGTAGGTCCGGCCATATTCGGGCCGGTCGTATTTGGCGAAAACGCCCGTCTGCAGGCGGTTCGGCCGGAAAGGCTGATCGGCCACGTTGCCGAAGGCCTCCGGACGCATATCGCTCTTCTGACTGAGGATCATTTCCGGCGATTCGCCAAGGTCGTTCTTGCGTCCGTAGATCTCGGTGCAGTCCGACATCACTTCAACGAAAGAGAAGCCGGCATGATCGATGGCCGCTTTGATGACGTTTTTCAGGGCCGGAGCCTGTCTGGTGACCTCCCGTCCGACGAAACTGGCCCCAGCCGCTTCGGCGAGCTTGCAGGCGTCGAAGGACGGTTCGGCATTGCCCGTCGGCGTGGTGGTGGTCAGGCGCGCGGCCGCAGTCGTCGGCGACACCTGGCCGCCGGTCATGCCGTAGACCTCGTTGTTCAGCATCAGGCAGGTGATATCGAGGTTGCGCCGGCAGGCGTGGATCAGATGGTTGCCGCCGATCGCCAGGCAATCGCCGTCGCCGGTGATCACGACGACCGTGAGATCGGGCCGCGCCAGCTTGAGCCCGGTGGCGAATGCCAGCGGCCGGCCATGCGTCGTGTGGAACGTGTTGGCGTCGATATAGGCGCCAACGCGGCCTGAGCAGCCGATGCCTGAAACGACGGCGAGGTTGTTCTTGTCGATGTCGAGTTCATACACCGCCCACAGCAGGGCGCGCAGCGCGATGCCGTGGCCGCAGCCCGGGCACATGAAATGCGGCATCAGCTCGAGCCGCAGATAATCCTTGATGTCGAAAGGTCCGCGGACGATCTCATTCATGGGCGGCGAGTTCCCTGATCCTGGCGCTGATGTCGTTGGGCGTGATCGGCTCGCCGTCGATGCGATGGAGACCGATGACCTTGTTTCGATCGTTCGCGAGACGCTCCACTTCGAAGACGAGCTGGCCCGCGTTCATTTCCGGCACGAGCACCGCGCGCGCGCGCGCGGCGGCCTCGCGCAGTGCTGCTTCAGGGAACGGCCACAGGGTGATCGGGCGCAGGAGACCGACCTTGATGCCTTCGGCGCGCAGAGTTTGCACGGCCCGGCGCGCGGCGCGCGCGGCGATGCCGACCGTCACGATCAGGATGTCGGCGTCCTCCGTGGCGATCGCCTCGAACTTCTCGATCTCTGGGCGGTGGCGTTCGATCTTGTCGAGGATGCGCTGCAGGGCTTTCGCGGCGAGGTCCGGCTTCTGGGTCGGGAAGCCGTCTGGCATGTGCGTCAGACCCGTAACATGCGTGCGAAGACCGCTTCCCGGCCGGGGCATCGCCGGGACCAGGTCCGCTGTTTCGGCATATGGCAGGAATCCGCTTTCTTCGCCACCGGCCCATTTGCGATCGACGGTGGCGAGCGAGTCCCGTGCGGGAACCTCGATCAACTCCAGGAGATGCGCGACGATCTCGTCGTAGAGCACGATCACCGGCACGCGGAATTCTTCCGCGAGATTGAAGGCCCGGACCGTCTCCGTATAAATCTCCTGCACGGAGGCCGGCGTCACCACGATGATCGGGTGATCGCCATGCGTGCCCCAGCGCGTCTGCATCAGATCGCCCTGGGCCGGTCGCGTCGGCATGCCGGTCGAAGGTCCGCCGCGCATCACGTTGATGATGACGCAGGGTGTTTCGGTCATCGCTGCGTAGCCCAGATTTTCCTGCATGAGCGAGAACCCGGGGCCACTGGTGGCGGTCATGGATTTGGCGCCGCCTAGCGAGGCGCCGATAACGGCTGCGAGCGAGCCGATCTCGTCCTCCATCTGGACGAATACACCATCGACGCGCGGCAGTTCACGCGCCATGTGCTCGGCGATCTCGGACGACGGGGTGATCGGATAGCCGGCGAAGAAACGGCACCCTGCGGCTATTGCCGCGAGCGCGCAGGCCTGGTTGCCGTGAAGAGAGACGAGCGGCTGTGACATTCAGTTGCTCGTCGCTTCACGCACGAACGTGCTGACGGAAATGGCGAAATCCGGACACAACCATTCGCAGATGTGGCAACCGGTGCAGGCGGTGGGCGTCTTCAGCACTGCGACCTGCTCATCGTTGAGGACGAGACAGCGCTCGGGACAAAGTTTCACGCAGATGTCGCAGCCCTTGCACCAGGCTGCATTGATCTCGAGCGTGATCGCGACGTCCTTCTGCGGCCCGGGCGCGGAATATCTGGCGATGGAGCCGTCGAAACGCAGACCTGGATCGGCGCGTGCGGCCTCCGCCCAAGCGCGGCCGGCTTCGAACGCCTTGGCGTTGACCTCGCGTGTCTTCTTCGGCACGAGCTGGTCGATCACCGAGAGCCAATCGGCGACCGGGTAATCGAGCGATAACGAGAAGGCGCCGAGAAGCACCGTGTTGGCGGCGCGCGCATCGCCGAGATCCCTGGCGATCGACGTCGCGTCGAGCGCGTAGCCGTCCGCGACCCTGCCGACGATCTCGGCCGGAGTTTCCCGCGCGTAATTGGTCGTCGCGCCGATCTTGCGGTTGCGGCAGGCGAAGGGCGGAACGATGCGCCGCGTATCGCCGACGAATACGCCGGTGTCTGGCTTGAGGTGATCGAGCCAGCGCAGACCTTCGGCCCATTCGAGCGCAATCAGCGCATCGGCATCGCCCTTGGCGATCGTCGGCGACCACACCTCCTTGCCGAAGCGCACGTGGCTGAACACGATGCCGCCGCGCTTGGCCATGCCGTGGACTTCGCTCTCTTTGACCTGCAGGCCCTCTTTCTGGCCGAGCTGCGCAAGCACCTTCGAAATCATGAGGACGCCCTGACCGCCGACGCCGACGATCATGATGTTGCGCGCCAGAGGCGCGGCCTTCTCTGCGACCGCGGTCTGGTTCAGCGGCGCGGCAATCGTCGCGGTCATTGGATCACCGGCTGGATGCAGTCCGAAGGGCAGACCTGCGCGCACAACGTGCAGCCGATGCAAGTCGACGCGTCGATGCCCACCTTGTGGCGGCCGGCGTGGATCGCGTCGGTCCAGGTGATCGACGGGCAGCCGAGGTTCATGCATGATTGGCAGGCGACGCAACCGGCGGAGGTGACGGCGAGCGGCGCGCCCTTGATCTTGACCGGATCGAGCACGCATGGCCGTGATGAGACGATGACCGAAACGCCCTTGTGGAGGATCGCTTCGCGCAGCGTCTGGTACAAGTGGCCGAGTTCATAGGGGTCGATCGTGCTCACCCATTCGACGCCGACGGCCCGGCAAATCTTCTCGTAGTCGACCTTGTGGGTCTTGTCGCCGCGCAGGGTGCGGCCGGTGCCGGGATGGTCCTGGCCGCCGGTCATCGCGGTGATCGCATTGTCGAGGATGACGACGGTGATGTCGGCCTTGTTATAGACGGCGTCGATGAGCGGCGTGATGCCCGAATGCAGGAAGGTCGAATCGCCGATCGTGGCGACGATCGGTTTCTTCTCGGTGCCCGACTTTGCCATGCCGACAGCGTTGGCGATGCTGGCGCCCATGCATACCGTGGTGTCGATCGAACGCAGCGGTTCGACCGCGGCCAGCGTATAGCAGCCGATGTCGCCGGCGACGCGCGCACCGATGCCACGCAGGGCGAGATAGGTGGCGGTGTGCGGACAGCCCGGACACAGCACCGGCGGTCGCGCCATCGGTTCGATGTCGAGCGAGATGGCCGGCGGCGCGGCCTCGATCAGCCCGGCGGCGGCAAGACCCGCGCGCACCAGATCTGGCGACAATTCGCTGGCGCGCGGGAAGAACGCCTTGCCTTCCGCTACAAGGCCCATCGCCCGGATCTCCTTTTCCAGAACCGGCTCGAGCTCCTCGACGACCAGCAGCCGGTCGACGGATTTGGCGAAGGCCCGGATGGCGGCTTCAGGCAGCGGATAGGATGCGGCGAGTTTCAGGATCGAAGCCTTCGGTGCGACTTCCTTGACATAGAGGTAGGCCGTCGAAGCGGTGACGATGCCGAACCGCGTCTCGCCCTTCTCCCAGCGCGTCAGCGGCGAGTCCTCGAAATAGCGGCCGACCTTCGTCTCGCGCTCGAAGATTTTCGGATGCAGCCGGCGGGCATTGGCCGGGATGGTCACGGTCTTGTTCGGCGCGTCGACGAAGCCCTTCGGCGCAGGCTCGCTGCGCGTGCCGATCCGCACCAGGCTGCGGGTATGCGACAGACGGGTGGTCGAGCGCACGATGACGGGCGTATCGAAGGTCTCGGAGATTTCGAACGCCAGCTTGGTGAAGTCGAGCGCCTCCTGGGCGTCGGACGGCTCGAGGATCGGCACGTTGGCGAAGCGCGCGAACAGGCGCGTGTCCTGCTCGTTCTGCGAAGAGTGGATGCCCGGATCGTCGCACACGACGAGGACGAAGCCGCCATGGGCGCCGATATAGGATTGCGACATCAGGGAATCGGCCGCGACGTTGAGTCCGACGTGCTTCATGGCGGCAAGGGCGCGCACGCCCGACAAGGCGGCGCCGAACGCTACGTCGAGGGCGACTTTTTCGTTGGTCGCCCATTGCGCACAGACGTCGGTCGCCGGATAGCGCGCAAGGGTCTCGAGGACCTCGGTCGAGGGCGTGCCGGGATAGGCGGCGGCGACGCGCACGCCGGCCTCCCAGGCGCCGCGGGCGATGGCTTCATTGCCCATCAAGGGCAGCGCCCGCTCCTCCACCGATCTGGCTTCGACTTGCTTCAACTGAAGGTACATAAGGATTCCGAGCGTTTCCAGGGCGTTGATGACCGCCGTCACCCAGCACTAGGGGCGGCTCGCCGCATCCGCCTTGAGGAAAATCAACCACCCCGTCATGTGTCGATCGGCATTTCTCGTTGCGACCGGCGGGTCACAATTGCTCAATGTCTCATTTGAGCGCGCTGCGCAAGCCTGTCCTTTTCATGCGAGGCTGATGGCCGGCGTGCGCCCCTATCACTGTTCGTCTTCCGAGGCGGGGGACAGGATTTCGATGAGTTCGGCGACCTTGCCGGTCGGCAGAGGCCGGCCTTGATTGATGAGTGCCTCGTCGTTCTGAAGCCAAGCCCAGGCTTCTTCCAGATCTTCGGCAGTCGCGTCTGTTGCAACGATCGCCGAGGCGATCTCCTTGTCGGTCGGTCCGAGAACGGCAGCGATTTGATCCAATGTCATGGCCATCGAGAGCCCTCCGGCGGTTTTTTGGACCCGCTCCTCGAGTAGCGGAAGGTAGCGGACCTGCGGGTCCGTGCAAACCTCTAATATCGAGGGCCGGTGCTGGCGATCCGCCGTCTCGTCGCGGCCGGCCCCGATCCGGACGAGACTTTCGGCGCTCTTCGCCCGTCACTTGATCTTGAAATAATTGCGCAGCGCGAGGCCGATGAAGAAGATGAGCGTGATCGAAATGAGGTTCTGTGAGATCACCAGCCATTGGTAGCCGGGCGGCGGAATGGACGGGCAAGAGTTGGCAAGCGCGCCGGCGCAGAACAGAAATCTTTTGATTTCGGTGTCGATCGAGAGCGGCCCGACGAACGGCACGGCATTGGCGAACGCGACCATATGGATCGCTTCTTGATATTTGCCGCTCTCATTCGGAGCGAGATGACTCTTATCGACCGTGTCGAAAACAGCATCATAGCGCCAGCGAAAGAAGAATACGCTCGCGGCGAGCCATGCGAGAGGCCGCACAAAACTGCGGCCGTAACTGGCCAGCGCCAAATAGCCGAACATTACGATGATCCACAACGCGTGGGCCGCCCATTGCTCCGATACGAAAAGGAAGCTGCGCGCCCGCATGCCCCAGGCGCGCCGCAAGCGGACTCGCGCCCCGTCGCCCCAATTGAGCATCGCCGGCCGGGTGTCTCCGTCAGGACGCAAGATCACCAAGCTCGCTTCGACGAGGCGCTCTCCGGCGATCTTCACAAGCGCCCAGCGTCGTGAGCACTTGATGCCGCGCTCGGCCTTGCGTTCCTCGATATAGAGATCCCGCTCGAGATCGTGGTTCTTGGTGTCTTCGGCGATCTTGCGAAAGGCGCGCAGGCGAAGAGCGTCTTTCGTCTTTTTCGTCCAGTGCGGTTTCCACCATGGCCATTTGGGCGACACGAATTGGATCGCCGCGCCGGTGAAATCGATT
Source organism: uncultured Alphaproteobacteria bacterium (assembly GCA_963809985.1). Classification (GTDB taxonomy): domain Bacteria; phylum Pseudomonadota; class Alphaproteobacteria; order Rhizobiales; family Beijerinckiaceae; genus Methylovirgula. The sequence continues at coordinate 256,497 of CAWELW010000001.1, forward strand.
CTCCCGGCATTGGTCACGCCGTCGAATGCCGGCGGGCTGTAAAAGCGGGCGTCGGTAAAATCGGCGGTCCCATCGAAGGAGCGGTCCGAGAAAACGGCGGCGCCGAGGAAGCGTGCGCCCGAGAAAGACATGCTGCGGAAAAGGTGCGGCCCGGAGCCATCGGATCTCCATGACTGCTCGTGCCGTTGTTTCAGCTTTGCTCGGGCATCCTTTTCTTTCTCGGTTGTGCGCTTTATGGATTGGTCGAACTCCGCGGTCCATTGCTCGATGGGTCGTCCCGAGAATGTGACAGAGCCTTTGAACAGCGTGGCGTCAAAGTGGGCGTCATCGCCGAATGCCGCGCCGATGAAATTGGCCCAATCGCCGAACGTCGCGCCGACGAAGTAGGCCTGATCGCCGAATGTCGCGCCGGCGAAGTCGACCTCTTTGCCGAATGTCGCGGTGGTGAACCTGGCCAATTCGCCGAATGTCGCGTAGTTGAAGCTGGCCTCGTCGCCGAACGTCGCGCCGGTGAAGCTCGCCGCGATTTTGAGGGTCGCGTGGTTGAAGCTGGCCTTGTCGCCGAACGTCGCGCCGGAAAAGTTTGCAAAGATGCCGAATGTCGCGCCCATGAAGTTGGCCGAGTAATCGAATGTCGCGCCGCTGAAGTTGGCCGAGGTGCCGAATATCGCGCTGGTAAACGCGGCCCAGGAGCCGAATATCGCGCCTGTAAAGGAGGCATCGTCGCCGAATGTCGCGCCGTCGAAGTCGGCCAATTTGCCGAACGTCGCGCCGGCGAGGTCGGCCCAATCACCGTACGTCGCATCCGTGAAGTTGGCACCATCGCCGAATATCGCGCCGGCGAAAGATGCCCGACCCAGTTTGAAAGCGTCGGGGGCGTCTCTGAATTCCGAGCGTTCGACGCCTCGCCATTTGCATCCGGAAAAATCCGCATCGTCTCCGAATTCAAAGCCAGCAAAATCGATCGTGTCCCACGGCTCCGCGCTAAAATCGACTCCCGCGAAAGTCACGCGCACGTCGGCATTTGCCGGATCGCGCCGCCAGGCGTTCCGTGCGTCCTTGCCCTTCGCCGCAAGGGCGAGGAAGAAGGCCTTGACATGTTCATTTGCCTGGACCTCGGCGGCAGGCTCTTCCCCCGGCGTGTCCTCGTCTGCCATGCCCAGCCCCCGCGGCGTCGTAAATGTTGCGCTTGAGTTTAGCGCGTGTTCGCGGATAAGTGCAGCTGCCTATTCGTGGATGATCAATTTGCCGCGACGCGGATTGCCCCTCTTCCCGCGCAGGCAAGTTTACGCAGCCTGCGTAAACTTGCCTGCGCGGGGAGAGGTGAGGTGAGGGGCCGGGGGATTTGCTACAACATCGCGGCCAATCCCCTCGCCCCTCTCCCGGCCTCTCGCCGTTTCGCTTTGCTCACGGGGAGGAGGAGCGCGCCCCAACCTTACGAAACTTTCATCTTCCCGAAACATTGGGGTAAGCCGCGCTCAGTCATCTTGGCGACGAAGCGTGAGGCGTTCTGCTTCGCAATCTGGAGATGCCTAGAATGATCGATCCCAATTCCCCTCCGCATCAGCCGAACGAGGCTTTGCCGCAACGCCGCGGCGCGCCTGCCCCTCGTCGCTGGAGCCGCGCTGGGCTGCTCGGCGCCGCGGCGGCGATTGCTTTGAGCGCGGCCTATGCCGGCAACGTCGACTGGCCGCGTGCGTCCTTCGCGCGTCCCGCCCATGCCGATACGGCGCAGCCCATCCAGCCGTTTTCGTTTGCCGATGTGGTCGTTAAAGTCCGCGGCGCCGTCGTCTCGATCAAGGTGAAGATCAGCGAGACGGGCGACGACCAATTCAGCGAAGCTCCGCACCTGCAGCCGGGCGATCCGCTCTATCGTTTCTTCAAGCGCTTCGGCGATGAGGGCACCCCCCTCGAGCGTCATATGCGGCCGCACGTTTCTCAGGCGCAAGGCTCCGGCTTCATCATTTCCGCCGACGGCTATGTCGTGACCAATTATCACGTCGTCGATCATGCCACCGACGTGACGGTGGTGACCGACGACGGCAAGGCGCTGCCAGGCAAAGTCATCGGCACCGACAAGAAGACGGATCTCGCCTTGTTGAAGATCTCCCAGGGGTCTGACTTCCCGCATGTCGATTTCGCCAAGGCGGAACCGCGGGTCGGCGATTGGGTGCTTGCAGTCGGCAATCCGTTCGGCCTCGGCGGCACGGTGACCGCCGGCATTATTTCAGCCCGCGGGCGCGATATCGGCGGTGGTCCCTATGACGACTTCCTACAGATCGACGCGCCGGTCAATCGCGGCAATTCCGGCGGCCCGACCTTCAATTGGCAGGGTGAGGTCGTCGGCGTGAATACGGCCATCTATTCGCCGAACGGCGGCAGCATCGGGATCGGCTTTGCCATTCCGGCCGAAGTCGCACAGAGCGTCGTCAAGGCATTGAAAGAAAAAGGCGTCGTGACGCGTGGCTGGATCGGCGTGCAAATTCAGCCGGTGACGCAGGAAATCGCCGACAGCCTCGGGCTCGCGGCCGCCAAAGGCGCCCTCGTCGCCGAAGTGCAGAAGGATGCACCCGCGGCGGAAGCCGGACTCAAGTCCGGTGACGTCATCTTGGGCGTCGACGGAGAAAGCGTCGATGGCCCGCGCGAACTCGCCCGCAAGATCGCCGCGTTGAGCCCGGACGCCAAGGCCGATCTGTCGATCTGGCACGAGGGCTCGCAAAAGACGATTTCCGTGAAGCTCGGCACATTGCCGAGCGACAAGGAAGCCAAGGTCGAGACGAATAATTCGGACACCGCAGAGCTGAGGAATTTTGGTCTCTCCCTCGCTTCGGCGAGTTCGGTGCCCGGCGCCGGCAAGGAAGGTGTCATCATCACCGAAGTCGATCTGGACGGCGCCGCGGCGCAAAAGGGACTCAAGGCCGGCGACATCATCCTCGAAGTGGGCGGCAAGGCAGTGAGCCAGCCGGCCGAAGTTCGGACTGCTCTCTCGGAGGCGAAGAAGGACGGCCGCAAAGCAATCCTGCTGCGCGTCAGGACCAGCGACGGCAAAAGGTTCATCGCCCTGGCGATCCGTCAGCCTTCGTGACTCCACTGAGTTCCGGCGCGGTGCTCCGCGCCGGTACATACTCCCCCGGCATCGCTCAAGCCCCCCGTCGCGGTGCCGGCATTAGGAGGCGGCAGGTCGGTCCCCCCGTCCGACCTGCCGTTTTTTTCGGAATCGCCTATATGTCTTCCATGCGCATTCTCATCATTGAAGACGATTCGGAAGCGGCGGCCTATCTCGTCAAAGCCTTTCACGAGGCGGGCTATGTCGCCGATCATGCCGCCGATGGGCTCGAGGGCTATGATCGGGCCTGCGCGGAGAACTACGACGTCCTCGTCGTCGACCGCATGCTGCCCAAACTCGATGGTCTGTCTCTGATCGGCGGCCTGCGCAAGCAAAAGATCGACACGCCGGCCTTGATCCTGTCGGCGCTCGGCCAGGTCGATGATCGCGTCCGCGGGCTGCGCGCCGGCGGCGACGATTATTTGCCCAAACCCTATGCCTTTTCGGAATTGCTGGCGCGCATCGAGGTTCTCGCCAGGCGCAAGCATCCCGCCGCGGGTGAAGACACTCTCTATCGGGTCGACGGCCTGGAACTCGACCGCCTGTCGCACAAGCTCACCCGCAACGGCAAGGAAATCCCCCTCCAACCGCGCGAATACCGTCTCCTCGAATACTTGATGAAATACGCAGGGCAGGTCGTGACCCGGACGATGCTGCTCGAAAATGTCTGGGACTATCACTTCGATCCGCAGACCAATGTGATCGACGTTCATATTTCACGATTGCGCGCCAAGATCGACAAGGGGTTCGATCCGCCTCTTCTGCATACGGTCCGGGGCGCCGGATACATCATCCGTGACAGCGCTCGGTAAGCTCTTCCGCACGACGGCATTCAAGATTTCGCTCGCCTATCTCCTGATATCGGCGATCGGTGCGGCGCTCGTCTTCGGTCTCGTCGGCTGGCAGATGCAGCAGTTGATCGACACGCAGATCGCCCAGACTGTCGAAGCCGATCTCACCGGGCTTGCCGAACAATTTGAGGAAGGCGGCGTTACCCAACTCGTCGATGCGGTTCAGCGGCGTGCGCGCCAGCCAGGCGCCGATCTCTATCTGGTGACGACCCATGCCGGCGAGCCGATTGCCGGCAATATTTTGAGCCTGCCGCCGGGCGTCCTCGACCAGCCGGGCCTCGTCGAGACGGATTATCTGCGCGCCGGCGATATTTCCGCCAAGCATCGCGCCATGGCGCGCATCTTTGCGCTGCCGGGCGGTATTCGCCTGCTCGTTGGTCACGATGTCGAGGAAGGCGAGAGGCTGCGCCACATTCTCGGAAGTGCCCTCGTCACCTCGCTCGCATGGCTCGTGGCGATCGGAACGGTGGGCGGGCTTTGGGTGGCGCGCCGGGTCTTGCATCGCGTCGATCTGATCAATGCGAAAGCGCAGACGATCGTGGCAAGCGATCTTTCCGGCCGTCTACCGCTCGCCGGAACCGGCGACGAACTCGATCGCCTCGTGCAGAACCTAAATTCCATGCTCGATCGCATCGCGATCCTGATGGCCGGCATGAAGGAAGTGTCCGACAATATTGCGCATGACCTGAAGACGCCGTTGACGCGTTTGCGCAGCGGCGCCGAGCAAGCCTTGAGCTTTGCGAAGACGCCCGACGATTATCGGCAGGCGATTGAGAAGGTGATCGAGGAATCGGACAATCTGATCCGCATCTTCGATGCGCTCTTGATGATTGCGCGGGCGGAATCGGGAGCGACCGGCGAAGGCATGGTCGAGTTCGATGCGGCCTTGGCGGCGCGCGATGTCGGCGAGCTCTACGAACCTCTGGCGGAGGATCGCGGTTCGGCGCTCGTTCTCGACATCGAGCCGGGACTTTGGCTGCACGGCAGCCGCGAACTCATCGGTCAGGCCTTGGCCAATCTCGTCGACAATGCCCTGAAATATGCGGCACCGAGTGCCGGGCGCGAGGCCTGCGGCGAAACGCTGCCGAGTTCTGTTGATCACCCGCTCGGCAAGGCCGTCGAAAAAGCCGTCCGGCTTTCCGCCAGGCGCCATGCCGATCGCATCGAACTCAGCGTCGCAGATCGCGGCCCCGGCATAGATTTGGCCGATCGCGAACATGTTCTCGACCGGTTCGTTCGGCTCGAGACGTCGCGCTCGCGACCGGGCTTCGGATTGGGCCTGTCGCTCGCCGCAGCGGTGGCACGGCTCCACAATGGCACGTTGCGGCTCGAAGACAATTGCCCGGGCCTCGACGTCGTGCTTTCCTTCCCGGCAAGCACAAATGCGCCGCCCCTTGTTGCGCTGCCGCCGGCCGAAAAAGCAGCTGCAGAGATGGGGATGGACCGCCAGATTTGAGGCGTCGTCCAAATATAGACGCAGCAAGGTTCGAAAACGCCACGCGACCCTTTCCCACCCAACTCGGGCTTGCCCGAGTTGGGCTCTTCAGATGCGCAAGTCGGCAACAGCCGACTTGCGTGGAAAGGATTCGCCAACGATCGAGTCGGTTGGATCACATAACGCGCTGAGAGTGAGTATTGCAATTCAACTGACAGGCGAGCACCATCCGTCAGGTGCGCACCACCAGGAGCCCTTCGTGCCGCTTTCGCCTGCCGATTTCAGCCTGCCACTCTTTGAGCGCGTGGTTACAGCGCCGCGTCCTGCCGATGGTGAGCGGGCGCGGCAACGCGTCGAGGCTTTTTTGCGCGATGCAGGGGCGCAGATGCAGCAGATCGCAGCCGAGCCACGCTGGCGCACGCTCCTCTGCGGTATCGCCGATCATTCGCCTTATCTTTGGCAGCTCGTGCGCGCGCAGCCAGCACGCCTCGTCAGGCTCGCGGCAGCGCCGCCGGAGACGGGCCTCTCGACCATTCTGGCGCGCCTGCAGGAGGCATACGAGTTGGCGTGCGAAACGCAGTCGGAAAGCGAGACGATGCGGGCTTTGCGGCTTGCCAAGCAGGACACCGCGCTTCTCGTCGCGCTGGCCGATCTCGGCGGCGCTTGGGACGTTGCAGACGTCACGCACGCTCTGACGACGGCGGCCGATCTCTTCGTCGCGCTGGCCTTGCACTTCATTCTGCGCGACCTCGCAGCGCATGGAAAATTGCTTTGGATGCCCGCCGATCCGGCTTCGGCTTGCGGCATCGCCATCCTCGCCCTCGGCAAACACGGCGGCGGCGAACTCAATTATTCGAGCGACACCGATCTTCTCGTCATCTTCGATCCGGGAAGTCCGGCTTTTCCGCCCGCTGCCGAGCCGAATTCGCTCGCTGTCCGCATCACACGCCGTCTCGTCAAGCTTCTTCAGGAACGGACCGCGGACGGTTACGTTTTGCGCGTCGATCTGCGTTTGCGTCCCGATCCCGGTTCGACTGGGGTGGCGATTTCTCTGCCGGCGGCCTTCGCCTACTATGAGGAGCTCGGCCAGAACTGGGAGCGCGCCGCTCTGATCAAGGCGCGCCCGATCGCCGGCGACCGCGCCGTAGCGACAAAGTTTCTTGCCGGGCTCGTCCCCTTCATCTGGCGCAAATATTTCGACTATGCGGCAATAGCCGACATTCACGCGATGAAACGTCAGATCCACGCGGTACGCGGGCACGCCAAAGTGGCCTCGGCCGGTCACGACGTCAAATTGGGGCGCGGCGGCATTCGCGAGATCGAATTCTTCGTGCAGACGCAACAATTGATCTATGGCGGCAAGCGGCCGCGTTTGCGCGGACGCCAGACGCTTGCCATGCTCGCGGAGCTTTTTCGCGAGGGCTTCATCACCGATGCAGCCTTGCGCGATCTCGAGGCCGCCTATGTGTTCTTGCGGCACATCGAACACCGCTTGCAAATGATCGCCGACGAGCAGACACAGCGCCTGCCTCGCGACTTCGATGAACTCAGCCGCTTCGCTCTACTCTGCGATTATCCCGATCTTGCGGCCTTCGTGGCCGACCTCACCCGCCATCTCGAGAACGTCGCCGCGCATTATGCGCGGCTTTTCGAACATGCGCCGGGTCTCTCGTCCACGTCCGGGAACCTCGTGTTCACCGGCGTCGCCGATGATCCCGAAACGCTCGAGACGCTCGGCCGCCTCGGTTTCAAGCGTGCCAGCCTCGCCGCCGAGACGATCCGCGGCTGGCATTATGGCCGCCGTGTCGCGGTTCGCTCGGAACGCGCGCGCGAGGTCTTGACCGAACTCATCCCGGCACTCGTCGAAGCCTTCGCCGGCTCCGGCGATCCCGATGCGGCGCTCGCCGCTTTCGATCAAGCATTGTCTCACATGAAGGCAGCTGTCGAGCTTCTCTCGATCCTGAAATCCAACGCGCACTTGCGCAATTTGTTCGCCGACATTCTCGGCAGTGCGCCGCGGCTCACCGAAATCATCATCCGCAGGCCGCATGTGCTCGATGAGGTCATGGACCGAAATTTTCTCGGCGAGAGTCTCGATGAGCAAGGTTTCGATTCGCGGCTGACGGAATTGATCTCGACGCTGGAGGCGACGGAAGATTTCCTCGACATGACCCGAGAATTCAGACAAGAGGAAGCCTTTCTGATCGGCCTCAGGCTGTTTTCCGGATTGATCACGCCGGCCGCGGCGGGCGAGGCCTTTTCCGCACTCGCCGCGGCGCTCGTGCGCGCCACGCTCGCGCATGTGGTTGCTGCATTCGCCGAAACCTATGGCCGCATCGCGGGCGGGCGCTGCATAGTTCTCGCAATGGGCAAGCTCGGCTCGCACGAAATGACGGCCGCCTCCGATCTCGATTTGATCATCATCTACGACTTCAACGAAGATAGGCCGGAGTCCGACGGTGCGCGCAGTCTGCATGCGCTGCCTTATTATACCCGCTTGGCGCAAAGGCTCATTTCGGCCCTGACCGTCACGACACGCAAAGGGCGGCTCTACGACGTCGACATGCGCTTGCGTCCCTCGGGCCGCCAAGGCCCGATCGCGACGCAATTTTCGAGCTTCGTCACATATCAAATGAAGGAAGCGGAAACCTGGGAACACATGGCACTGACCCGCGCGCGCATCATTGCCGGCGATGCGACGCTCGCGCGTGAAGTCGCCGAGGCGCGGACTCGTATCCTGCGCCGAAGCCGCGGCGCCTCGCTTCGCCATGACGTCGCCTCCATGCGCCGTCTCATCGCCCAGGAAAAAGGCGCAGGCAAGCCGGGGGAGAGCGATCCCTTCGATCTCAAATATGCCGCCGGCGGCCTGCTCGACATCGAATTCGTGGCGCAATTTCTGGCCTTGAAGCACGCCCATGACATAGAAGAAATATGGGAGGGGACGCCGAGCCGGCAGATCGCGAGAGCCGGAGACCTCGGGCTACTGAGCGATGAACAGGCTGCAACGCTCGTCTCCGCGCATCAGCTTTTTACGAGTGTCACGCAAGTCCTCCATGTGCTCGTCGACCGCGCCTTCTCGCCGCTCGGCACGAGCGAAGCGGTGAAGCATCGTCTTGCGGCGGCGATCGGCTTGCCCGGTTTTGCGCAACTCGATCGCGAACTCGCGGAGACACGCGCCAGCGTTCGAGAGGTGTTCGACGCGATCGTCGGGTGAGGTCGACCGTCGGCTCGATCACGGTCAAGGCGCGTTGACGTCGACCATAAAATCCATCCACTTTCGTAGTCTCGAAAGCTGCAGTTTTGCTTGCGTTTCTTGTGCCAGACGAGGCCGCCGCGGGATCGAGCGCTTATTTCCATGCATGTCGGCAAAGTGCGCAAAGCTGCACGTCCTATGCGGATATTAAATCCGACACCCTACCCCGCCGCCCGCATATTGCCGCGCAATTCGTCGACGAGAACGCGCACATTCTCCGAATAATCGACCGGCACGACGACGAGATGGACGCCGCCGGCCGCGAATGCGGCGTCGAGGGTCGGCGCCAGGCCCTCCGCACCGTCGACCCGGCTGCCGCTCGCACCATATGCCTCGGCATAAGCGACGAAATCCGGATTGCCGAATTTCAGGCCGAAATCGGCGAACTGATCGACCGCCTGTTTCCAGCGGATCATTCCATAAGCATTGTCCTGCAGGATCAGCACGACGAGGTTGAGCCGCAATCGCACCGCGGTTTCCATCTCCTGGCTGTTCATCATGAAGCCGCCGTCGCCGCAGACCGCCAGTACGCGCCGGCCGGGGTTGATGAGCGCCGCCATCATGGCCGAGGGGAGGCCCGCCCCCATTGTCGCCAGCGCATTGTCGAGCAGCAAAGTATTGGCGACATGGGTGCGGTAATTGCGGGCGAACCAGATCTTGTACATGCCATTGTCGAGACAGACGATGCCGTCTTCGGGCATGACTCGCCGCACATCGTGGACGATGCGCTGCGGCGTCGGCGGAAACCTGCTCTCGTCGGCCCGTTCGCCGACATGGGCGAGAATCTCGGCGCGCAGCGGCAGCAGCGCCGAAGCATTTGTGAGCTTGCCCTCCAGGCGGTCCGCGAGAAACCCCAGGCCCAATCCGACATCGCCGACGAGCTCCGCATGCGGGAAGAAGACTTCCTCCACATCCGCCGGCAGATAACCGATATGCAGCACGACCGGTCCTTGGGGACCCATGATGAACGGCGGCTTCTCCACCGTATCGTGACCGATGGCGATGATCAGATCGGCGCGGTCGATCGCCTGATGAACATAGTCGCGCTCGGTGAGCGCCGCCGTCCCCATGTACAGGTCCGAGCCGCCGGTGACGGCGCCCTTGCCCATCTGCGTGTTGAAGAAGGGAATGCCGACGCGGCGGACGAATTGCGACAGGGCGTTGGCCAGCCTCGGCCGGTTCGCCGCGGCGCCCAGCATCAGCAGCGGCCGCTCGGCGGCGAGGATCATCGCTGCAGCCCGGTCGAGCGCGGTGGACGGCGCAACGGGAATGTTGATCGGGTGGGAGGGCACGGGGGAAAGCTCGGCCACTTCTTCGGCGGCAATGTCTTCCGGCAACTCAAGATGAACCGGGCCCGGCCGCTCCTGCTGCGCCACCCGGAAGGCGTCGCGCACGAGCGAGGGGATCGTCGTCGCGCTGACGATCTGGTGGGCCATCTTGGTCAAGGGCGCCATGGTCGAAACGATGTCGACGACCTGGAAGCGTGCCTGTTTTCGGCTGATGATCCCCTTCTGGCCGGTGATCATCACCATCGGCATGGCACCGAGCAAGGCATAGGCGGCGCCAGTGGTCAAGTTCAAGGCGCCCGGCCCGAGCGTCGCCAGGCAAACGCCCGGCTTGCCCGTCAATCGGCCATAGGTCGCGGCCATGAAGGCGGCCGGCTGTTCGTGCCGGGTCAGCACGAGCTCGATTTTCGACTTCCGCAAGGACTTCGACGACATCGAGGTTCTCTTCCCCGGGAACGCCGAAGATCCGTTCAACGCCCTCGTTTTCCAGGGCAGCTATCAGAAGATCGGAGCCTTTCGTCATGGCGGCCAAACCCTATTCGTGAAATCGGTGGCTGCATAATAGATAGTCTCGCCGTCTCAGCCGCACGAATGTTCAGGCACAACCTAGAATAGGGCAAATTTTGCGCAGTATTTCGTCTCGGGCGTTGCGCCCCGGCCGATTTCGGCTTGGCTCGGCCGAAAATGACGATTACTTTGGTTTCGCCCACCATCTGCCGGGCGACAAACTGCCGCCGCTGGCCGAGGCGTCGTTGCGCGCCACCGCCGGATTTCTCAGCCTACCGGCGAACCCAGCATTGACTATGCCGTTGATCTGCTTCGGCGACGGCTATCAAAAGGAACCGCGATGACTTCCGACGCCTGCAATGTCCTGATGATCTGCCCGCTGTTCAATCCGAAATCCTTCTGGGGCTACGAGGGGGCGCGTGAGCTGCTTGGTGCGCGCTATCCTACGGCTCCGCTGGGCATGATCACCGTGGCAGCCATGCTGCCGAAGGGCTGGAACGTCAGGCTGGCCAACCGCAACACGCAGGAGTTGCGTCAGGAAGATGTCGCCTGGGCGGACATGGTGATGACCGGCGGCATGCTCGCCCAGCAGTTCGATACGCTGAAGGTCATCGAACTGGCGCACATCGCGGGCAAGCCCGTCGTCGTGGGCGGCCCGGACGTGACGTCCAGCCCGCAGGTATATGCATCGGCGGATATTCGCGTCAGGGGCGAAGCCGAGGGTGTTCTCGATGATTTCATTGAAGCCTGGCGCCGAGGCGTGCGCACTGGCGATTTCATTGCGCCCAAGTTCGAGGCTGACGTCACCCGCAGTCCTATCCCGCGGTTCGATCTGCTGAATTTCAAGGACTACATGTTCATTGGCGTGCAGTTCTCACGCGGCTGCCCGTTCACTTGCGAATTCTGCGATATCATAGAACTTTATGGTCGCGCGCCGCGAACGAAGATGCCCGAGCAGGTGCTGGCGGAGATCGACTACCTATACGCCTTGGGCTATCGCGGCCATCTCGACATCGTCGACGACAATCTGATCGGCAACAAGAAGGCGGTGAAGGCTTTCCTCCCGCATCTCATCGAATGGCAGAAGAAGCACGGCTTTCCCTACATGCTCTCGACCGAGGCTTCGCTGAACCTGTCCGACGACCCGCAGCTCCTGCAAATGATGAAGGATGCCAATTTCTTCATGGTCTTCGTCGGCATCGAAAGCCCCGATCCCGAAACGCTCAGGCACACAAAAAAGAAGCAGAACACGCGGCGCAGCATTCCCGACAGCGTTCGCCGCGTCCATGATTACGGAATCGCCGTAATTGGAGGTTTTGTGGTGGGTTTCGATACGGAGAAACCCGGCGCCACCGCTGCGATGGTGAATTGCATCGAGGAAGCGGCAATTCCAGTCGCAATGGTGAGCCTGCTCTATGCGCTCCCGAACACGCAGCTGACACGCCGTCTCGCCATCGAAGGAAGGTTGCATGAGAGTGTCGGCGTCGACCTCGCGGGACGCGCGGGGGATGCCTGTCTCGACGGCCTCAATTTCGAGACTTTGCGGCCCCGGCAAGAAGTGCTCAATCAGCAGGCGGAAGTGCTGGCGCAAGTCTACGATCCGAAGGCCTATTTCGGCCGCGCCCGCCGCATGGTTCTGTCGCTCCACCGGCTCAAGCTCGGTGCGCGGATCAAGCTTCGCGACGCTCTGCGTGAGATCCATCGCTTTTTCAGGATCATGTGGCATGTAACCCTGTATCGGCCCGAGATGCGCTGGCGTGTTTGGGTGCTGATCGTCGAAACGCTCATACGGAATCCGGGCGCAATCTACGACGTGATGGTGGCCACCGTCTTTTATACCTATGGGGGGCCGCTTTCGCGTTTCGTGATCGAACATCGCAAAAAGGAGATCGCTGATCTCGAGGCTGCCGCTGTTCAGCAGCCTGCCGTTTTGCCGCAGGCTGCTGAACAGAAATTGGTTCCGTCCATGTCGCAGTCGGACGCCTTGCCGTCATCCGCGGTCCTTAATTCTCTGGCCGGGCATGGTTGAGATCAGAGGACAGGGTGCGCGCCCGGCACAGCCGAAAGGGGGCCGAAAGGAGGATGGCCCAACTGCCCGAAAGCACTGTAGAGAACGGGGGGCTTTCAGCGGCGCCGATTGACAGAGTTCTTTTGCAGGCGCAGAAAGTTGGGGTCAGACGACCCCAGCGGGAGAGTCCGTACGGTTTTGCGGCCGTGCGGCGCCGAAGGCGCAACCGCCCCGGAAACGCTCAGGCCAATGGACCGCTCGGGGGATGACACTCTGGAAAGCAGTCGCGTGAATTTGACAAGCGCGCGGCTCACCGAAGGGCGTAACTTCACCGGTCGGTTTTGCCGCCCCGCGTGAGGGAAATCTCTCAGGTCACCGGACAGAGGGGGCGAGTCGGTCGGGCTTTGAGCCTTTTCGACCGTTTCGCCGCGTTGCCCACTCGTCGTGTGACCCATGTCCGATCAAGCTCTGCAAACAACCACCGAATTGGCACATACGCCGCTCCATGCGCTGCATGTCTCGCGTGGAGCACGCATGGTCGCATTTGCCGGTTACGACATGCCGGTGCACTATCATACCGGCATTATCGCGGAACATCTGCATACGCGGCAGGCGGCAGGCCTTTTCGACGTTTCTCACATGGGACAGGCGGAGCTTGCAGGCGCGAATGCGGCGCGCCGTCTCGAATCGCTCGTGCCGGGCGACCTCGCCGCGCTCGATGTCGGGCGCATGCGCTACACGCAATTGCTCGACCGGGACGGCAATATCCTCGATGATCTGATGGTGACGAAACTTCCGCCGGAGGGAAGTGCGGAACGGCTTTTGCTCGTCGTCAACGCGGCAACCAAGACTTTCGATTTCGCCCATATCGCGGCCGCCTTGCCGGACCTTGCTCTGACTGTTCTCGCGCAGAGGGCTTTGCTCGCCTTGCAAGGGCCACAGGCTGCGGCCGCCTTGGGGCGCAAGATGCCGACGATCATGACGATGAGTTTCCTGTCCTGGCAATCGGTCGAATGGCAGGGCGCAACGTTGTTCATCACACGTTCGGGTTATACCGGCGAGGATGGGTTTGAAATATCTCTGCCCGCGGCGGGCGCGGTCGAGTTTGCCGAAGCGCTCCTCGCCGAACCCGAGGTTTGGTCCATCGGGCTGGGCGCGCGCGACTCGCTGCGGCTCGAGGCGGGCCTGTGCCTTTATGGACATGATATCGACGCGACGACCAACCCCATCGAAGCCGGGCTTGCCTGGTCGATTTCCAAACGCCGCCGAGCAGAAGGCGGCTTTCCGGGCGCGGCGAGAATCCAGCATTTGCTTGCGGAAGGCTCGCCCCGCCGACGCGTCGGCATCCGCCTCGACGGCAAGGCGCCGGCGCGCGAGGGTGCCGATATTTTGACGCCGCGGGGCGAATGGATCGGCCGCCTCACGTCAGGCGGCCATGCCCCGAGCCTCGGCGGCCCGATCGGCATGGGCTATGTCGCAGCGGCGCACGCCGGACTCGGGACCAAAGTGCAGGTCGTCGTGCGCGGCAAGGCGCTGACCGCCAAAGTCGCAGCCATGCCTTTCGTGCCCAACCATTATTACCGGGGGAACTGATGTCAGAGCTCCGTTACACCAAAGAGCATGAATATATCCGCATCGAAGGCGATCGCGGCACCGTCGGGATCACCGATTACGCGCAGGGCCAATTGGGCGATGTCGTCTTCGTCGAACTGCCGGAGATCGGCAAGGTGCTGGCCAAAGGAGCAGAGGCGGCCGTCGTCGAAAGCGTCAAGGCCGCGAGCGAAATCTATGCGCCCGTCGGGGGCGAGGTCGTCGAGGTCAATGGCGAATTGCAGGATACACCAAACCGCGTCAACGAAGACCCTTACGGCTCGGGCTGGTTCCTCAAGATCAAATTGGCGAACCCGGCCGAACTCGCGAGCCTGATGGACGAGGCGGCCTATAACGAATTCCTGAAGACATTGGAGTGCCGGGAACGGTGAGGCGACGCCCCAAATCGAACCGGCAGAACTGTAACCCATGTATCCGGTCCATTTTGTTACCCATGTATCCGCTGGACAGAGCCGGATGGGGCAACAAACGAAATGCAATTGTGGATGGGTGCAGCCATCACGAGGATGCAAATGCGTTACCTGCCTTTGACCGATGGGGACCGCGCCGAAATGCTGGCGCGCATCGGCATCGATCATGTCGATCGGCTTTTCGACGAGATCCCCGCCGACAAGCGGCTCGACAAGCTGCTCGATCTGCCGCGCGCCAAATCCGAGATGGAGGTCGTGCGCATCCTGTCGCACATGGCCAGCAAGAACATGTCGGCGGGCTCGGTTCCCTTCTTCGTCGGGGCCGGCGCCTACAAGCACCATATCCCGGCGAGCGTCGACCACCTCGTCCAACGCTCCGAGTTTCTGACGAGCTATACGCCTTATCAGCCGGAAATTTCGCAAGGCACGCTGCAATATATCTTCGAATTCCAGACCCAGGTCGCGGCTCTAACTGCAATGGACGTCGCCAACGCGTCCATGTATGACGGCTCGACCGCGACGGTCGAGGCCGTATTGATGGCGCATCGCTTGACCATGCGGCGCAAGGCCGTGCTGTCGGGCGGGCTCCACCCGCATTATGCGCAAGTCGTTCACACCGAAGCCTCGGTCTCGGGGCTCGAGCTCGTGCAATCGCCGGCCGATCTCAACGCGAGCGAAGATCTCGCGAAACTTCTCGACGAGGACGTATCATGCGTCGTCGTGCAGACGCCTGACGTGTTTGGCAATCTGCGCGACCTGTCGTCGCTCGCCGCGGCCTGCCATGCAAAAGGGGCATTGCTCGTTGCAGTCTTCACCGAAGCGGTTTCATTAGGGTTGATCGAGCCGCCTGGCGCCATGGGCGCCGATATCGTCGTCGGCGAGGGCCAGTCGATCGGCAACGCTTTGAGCTTCGGCGGTCCTTACGTCGGCCTGTTTGCGACGCGGTCGAAATATGTGCGGCAAATGCCGGGACGACTTTGCGGCGAAACGCTCGATGCAGAGGAACGCCGCGGCTTCGTCCTGACTTTGTCGACGCGCGAACAACATATTCGGCGCGGCAAGGCAACGTCGAACATCTGCACCAATTCCGGCCTGTGCTGCCTTGCTTTCACGATCCATCTTGCATTGCTCGGCGCAGCTGGCCTGCGCCGCCTCGCCCTGATCAACCACGCCCATGCAGTGAAGCTTGCCGAGCGACTTGCGGACGTGAAGGGCGTCGAGGTGGTCACTTCGAGATTCTTCAATGAATTCACAATTCGGGTCGCTGGCGATGCCGCGCAGGTGATAAATCGTATGGCGGAGCGCGGGGTGCTCGGTGGCGTGCCTTTCTCACGGCTTCTGTCGGGGCAACGCCATGACGATCTCGTCCTCGTCGCCAACACCGAGGTCAATACAGATGATGATCGAACGGCCTTCGTCGAAGCCTTGCGGGGAGCCCTTTGAATGTTGAACAGGCAGGGACGTCCGACCAGCCCCGGCACGGTCAGCGCCGGCGCAGCAGATACTTTCACCTCCAATCGGGGCCTTCAGATGGAAGAACCCCTGATCTTCGAGATCGGCCGGCCGGAAGTGACCGGCGTCGACCTCGATGAACCCGCAGCCTTTGCTGCGCGGCTCGGCGGGCTGGGGCGCCGCGCACCCCTGACTTTGCCTGGACTTTCGGAGCCCGAAGCCGTCCGCCACTACGTCCGCCTTTCACAAAAGAATTACTCGATCGATGCAGGGCTTTATCCTTTGGGGTCCTGCACGATGAAGCATAATCCGCGGCTCAACGAGAAGATGGCCCGCTTGCCGGGCTTTGCCGACATCCATCCTTTGCAGCCGCAGCAGACCGTGCAGGGCGCGCTCGAGCTCATGCGCAACTTGGCGGAGGCTTTGCTCGTCGCAACGGGCATGGAAGGGATTGCCCTGTCGCCCAAAGCCGGGGCGCATGGCGAGGCCTGCGGCATGATGGTGATCAAGGCGGCGATTGCGGCGCGCGGCGAATTGGCGACGCGGCGCGTGGTTCTCGTCCCCGAATCCGCACATGGCACCAATCCGGCGACGGCAGCCCGTGTCGGCTTCGAAGTCCGTGCGATTGCCGCGCGCGACGACGGTACCGTCGACGCCGGCGCCGTCCAGGCGGCACTCGGGCCGGAAGTCGCGGCGATCATGCTGACCAATCCGAACACCTGCGGCCTGTTCGAAAGAGACATTGTCGCCATTGCCGAAGCGGTTCATGCCGCCGGCGCCTATTTCTATTGCGACGGCGCCAATTTCAACGCGATCACAGGCAAGGTTCGGCCCGGCGAACTCGGCGTGGACGCCATGCATATCAATTTGCACAAGACGTTTTCGACGCCGCACGGCGGTGGTGGCCCCGGCGCCGGCCCAGTCGTGTTATCCGCCCGTCTTGCGCCTCATGCGCCTCTACCGCGGCTTGTCGGCGGGGCGCCCGACCTCGCTCTCGTCGAACAGCCGGCGGAGACCGATGCAGCACTCGGCCGCATCACGGCATTTCACGGCCAGATGGGCATGTTCGTCCGTGCCTATGCCTATATCTTGTCGCATGGGTCAGACGGCCTGCGGCAAGCGGCCGAGGATGCCGTCCTCGCCGCGAACTACATCCGCGTCTCGCTGTCGGATCTCTTCTCACAACCGTTCGGCGGGCGGACCTGTATGCATGAAGTCTTGTTCGACGATGCTTGGCTGAAGGATACCGGATTGTCGCCGCTCGATTTCGCCAAAGCGATGATCGACGAGGGATATCATCCGATGACGATCTATTTCCCGCTGGTCGTGCATGGCGCCATGCTGATCGAACCGACGGAATCCGAATCGAAAGCCTCGCTGGATCTCTTCATCGCGACTTTGCGCGACCTCGCGAATTCGGCCCTCTCCGGCAACAATGAGAGGTTTTCGGGCGCGCCCTATTTCGCGCCGCGGCGGCGTCTTGACGAGACGCGTGCCGCACGTAACCCGATCCTCACCTGGTCGAAGCCCAAGCCCGTCGCCGAAGCCGCCGAGTGAGCGGGTGAACGCGGCCTCGTATTCGCTCTCGACAGAGGGGGATTGGCTCTACCGGAGATGCGTTTCGGCGTTCTGATCGGGGCGGCACGGACCCAGCAGGTATTCGCTGCGTCATATATTTGAGCAATTGTTTTGATTTCGTGGCAGGGTTCGGCTCGGGCATGGTGCCGTCTGCGATGCTTAAATTCGCCGTCATTATTGCACTGGCTCTCCTCTCCACGATAGCACGGCGCTTGATGTTCATCACGCATTCATGGGTTCGAGGTGAGGCTCAGCTCATGCGGGGAGCTGCGCTGTTATTCGCGTCGTGTTGCTTTGCTTACGGTGCAGCGGCCGAGGCCGCGAAGCCGGCGGCAGAGCGCGTGTGCTTTTCGGCGGCGCAGACCCGCGAAAAGATCGGCGCTCACAAGCTTGCCGAACCGTTCCGGCTGATGAAGACTGCGGCCAACCGCTTCCAGGCCGAAGCGATCGGCGTCAAGCTTTGCCGCTGGGGTGAGGAATTCATCTACGAAATAAATCTTCTACGCCGCGACGGTCATGTTATTCACGTCTTCGTCAATGCCGGCAACGGGCAAGTCGTCGGCTCAAAGAATACCAGGTGAAGGGGCTGGCGAATCGCACCGTCGTGGGGAGGATCGAATTGCGCCTTTTGGTCGTCGAGGACGATAAGGATCTCAATCGCCAGATCAGCGCTGCCTTGACCCATGCGGGTTATGTCGTCGACCGCGCGTTCGACGGCGAGGAGGGCCTTTTTCTTGGCGACACCGAACCTTACGATGCGGTGGTCCTCGACATTGGTTTGCCGAAAAGGGACGGGATTTCCGTGCTCGACGAGTGGCGCAAGAGCGGCCGGACAATGCCTGTCCTCATCCTCACCGCACGGGACCGCTGGAGCGAGAAGGTGCAGGGCTTCGATGCCGGCGCAGATGACTATGTCGTCAAGCCGTTCCACATCGAAGAAGTCCTGGCGCGCATGCGCGCGCTGCTGCGCCGCGCCGCCGGGCACGCCTCGAGCGAGCTGATCTGCGGCCCCGTCTGTCTCGACACCCGTGCCGGGCGAATTCTCGTCGATGGCAATCCGGTGAAACTCACGTCGCATGAATTCCGCTTGCTGTCCTATTTGATGCATCATTCTGGACGGGTCGTGTCTCGGAGCGAACTCGTGGAACATCTCTACGACCAGGACTTCGACCGCGATTCCAATACGATCGAGGTTTTCATTGGCCGTTTGCGCAAGAAACTCGGTGTCGACATCATCCAGACCTTGCGCGGGCTCGGATATGTCGTTACGGCGCCCAAGCCGGACGCGTCCGCGGCCAGCCCGCCGAAGCCCGGTCCAGCCGTCACCGGTGGCTGACGCGGAACCAGTGACGCGGAAGAACAAGATCGTCCGGGCTGGGTTTGTTCCGCCTGACGCGCCGGTGCGGCAATGAGACTTCCGAAAACCAAGACCTGGTCAATCGCCGCGCGGCTTTTCGTTTCCGCGGCAGTCTTGAGCACGGCGATCCTGCTTGTCGCCGGACTCTTGCTTTCGGCACTTTACGGTTCGATGGCCGAAAGCGGCTTTGACGAGAGGCTCGGAGTCTATTTGCGCGCCCTCGTTGCGGATATTGCTGCAACCAGCCCCGGCTCTAGCGACGAAAGCCGGTCGGATTTCGGCCAGCTGGGCGAGCCTCTTTTCGAATTGGCGCTGTCGGGCTGGTATTGGCAGATCACACGCCTCGACGCCAATACGCCGGACATCCGCAGCTCCCGCTCGCTTTTTGCCGCCCGACTTCGCAAGCTCGCCGACGAAGGCGTTGCGGCTGGGGTCGGCGGCGCGCGCAAAGGCTATGTGAAGGGCCCGGACGATCGGCGCTTGCGCATGGTCGAACGAATGATCGACATTGGCGACCAGGGCATCTACCTCGTGCAGGTGGCTGCAACGACAGAGACGATCAACTCGGAAATCGCCAGTTTCGAACTCGACCTCGTCTTGACATTCACCGTGCTCGCCGCCGCCCTGGTGGGCTCCGCCGCTCTGCAGCTGCGCTATGGCTTGAACCCCTTATGGCGACTACGCGATGGCGTGGCTGCGATCAGGCGCGGCGAGAACGAAAAGATCGAAGGGGATTTTCCCCAGGACATTGCTCCCCTCGCTGCCGAACTCAACCTTCTGGTGGAGGCCAACCGGGAGGTCGTCGAACGGGCGCGCACCCAAGTAGGCAATCTCGCGCATGCCTTGAAGACACCGCTCAGCGTCATCTTCAACGAAGCGACAATGGAAGCGACGCCGCTTGCCGAAAAAATGAAAGAACAGGCGATGATCATGCGCGATCAGGTGACCTATCACCTCGATCGAGCGCGCATTGCGGTCGGGGCGAAAGCGCTCGGCAACATCACGGACGTCGCGCCCGTCGTCGCGGCGCTGCTGCGCACTTTCGAGAAGATCTATCAAGATCGGCAACTCGTCTTCACCGCAAGTGTCGCAGAAAACATCAAATTCCTGGGCGAGCGTCAGGATCTCGAAGAAATGATAGGCAACCTCGTCGATAATGCGGGAAAATGGGCGCGTACTTCGGTCTCGGTTTCGGTTGTCACCCTGCCGGGCCAGGGCCAGGCTGGGCTGAATTTGCTCCGCGTCACGATCGACGACGACGGCAGCGGATTGGCGCCCGATTTGCGCCGAGCGGCGCTGCGCCGCGGCCGCCGGCTCGACGAGACGAAGCCCGGCTCGGGTCTCGGGCTTTCGATCGTCGCCGACCAGGCGACGCTTTACGGGGGGGCGCTCCGGCTCAATTCGAGCTCCTCCGGGGGCCTGTGCGCCGTGCTGGATCTGCCGGCGGCCTAGCCTGGAATTCCAGGCCAGATCAACCGCGCAGCTTCAGGGCGCCCCACCCGGCATAAAGCGCAGAATCGCCGAGCTCCTCTTCGATCCGGATCAACTGATTATATTTTGCGAGCCGGTCGGATCGGGCCAGCGAACCGGTTTTGATCTGGCCGCAATTCGTCGCCACTGCGAGATCGGCAATGGTCGAAATCCTCCGTTTCGCCGGAGCGATGCGACATCACTGCCGTATAGGCGGCGCGCTGCGCGAGGTCGACGGCGGCCAGCGTTTCGGTCAAAGTGCCGATCTGGTTGACTTTGACGAGGATCGAATTGGCAATCCCCTTTTTTATCCCCTCGGACAGCCGCGCGACATTGGTGACAAAAATATCATCAGCGACGAGCTGGCATTTGGCGCCCAAGAGATCGGTGAGGATCTTCCACCCGGCCCAGTCATCCTCCGCCATGCCATCCTCGACCGAGACGATCGGGTAATCGGCGACGAGCTTGGCGAGATAACGCGCCTGATCCTCAGGCGAACGGCTCTTGCCTTCGCCAGCATAGACATAGGTCCCATCGCGAAAGAATTCGCTCGCCGCGCAGTCGAGACCCAGAGCGACGTCTTCTTTCGGTTCGAACCCGGCCTCGTCAATGGCCGCGAGGATGAAATCGAGGGCGGCTTCGGCCGAGGGCAGGTTTGGCGCGAAACCGCCTTCGTCGCCGACATTGGTGTTGTGGCCGGCCTTTTTTAGCGCGCCTTTCAACACGTGGAAGATCTCGGCGCCCCAGCGCACCGCCTCGGCAAGACTCGGTGCGCCGACCGGCAGGATCATGAATTCCTGGAAATCGATCGGATTGTCGGCATGCACGCCGCCATTCAGAATATTCATCTGCGGGACAGGCAGGACACGCGCCTGCGTGCCGCCGACGTAACGGTAAAGCGGCAGCCCGCACACGTCCGCCGCGGCTTTGGCGGTCGCGAGCGAGACGCCGAGGATGGCATTGGCGCCGAGGCGGGCCTTGTTCGGCGTGCCGTCGAGCTCGATCATGGTCTCGTCGATCTCGACCTGATCTTCAGCATCCATTCCGCCAAGCGCTTCGAAAATATCCCGATTGACCGCCTCGACGGCACCCAACACGCCTTTGCCGGCGTAGCGGCTCTCGTCGCCGTCGCGCAGTTCGACTGCCTCGTGCTTGCCCGTCGAGGCCCCGGACGGAACCGCGGCACGCCCCATCGACCCATCTTCCAGGGTCACATCGACTTCAATGGTCGGGTTACCGCGGCTGTCCAAAATCTCGCGGGCGGCAATATCGACGATCGCAGTCATGATCTTTTCCCTTCGGCTGAGTTCTTCGCGCGCTTGTTCCAATCGGTCAGAGAACCTGGCTCGATCGATGGGACTAACCGCCAAATCAACAGGTTGGAGCACGCCAAGCGCCCGTTACAGCGGCAAAGAGAGGCCGCACCGCCAAGACATGCTCACTATGGCTCGGCCTTTTACGACGAAGCGGCCGGCGAAAAAAGCGGCACGTTGCAGCACCCAGGATAAAGCTCGCGACCTGTTCGAAGACCGTGCTCGGTCTGCCGCGGCAACGGCCTTCAGTGGCTTCGCCCAAAGCCGATTTTTCGCACGGCCCCTTGTCAAGGGATTGCGGGAAATTCCATGACCGCCACTTCAGCCGAATAGCCCTTGAACTTGCAAGAACATAGAGGTTAGCAAGAGAGGTGGCGCAAGATCTTCGCCATATCGGGCATCCCCATGACCAAGACCCCCACCGGCGCGGCCCTGCTCGGGCAAAAAACCGCTCTCCCCGCCTCGCCCGACGAAGCGCGGCTCGAACGGGTCGAAAATCCGCACAAGGACGCAAATTACGTCGCACGCTTCACGGCGCCCGAATTCACCTCGCTGTGCCCGGTGACCGGCCAGCCGGATTTCGCCCACATCGTCATCGATTACGTGCCGGGCGACTGGCTCGTCGAATCGAAATCCGTAAAACTCTATCTCGGCTCTTTCCGCAACCACGGCGCCTTCCACGAAGATTGCACAGTGCGGATCGGCAAGGATCTGGTCGCTTTGCTCGAACCGCGCTGGTTGCGGATCGGCGGCTATTTTTATCCACGCGGCGGGATTCCGATCGACGTCTTCTGGCAGGTGGGAGATTTACCTGCGGGAACCTGGGTTCCCGACCAGGGTGTTCCGCCGTATCGCGGGCGGGGATGAGATCAGAACCGGCGTTTCTTCGCCAGCTCGTCGAAAGCCCGAAGATCGCTCAACAGAGCGCCGAGATCTTTAAGAGGAATCATCGTCTCGGAATCCGAAATTGCGTGCTCCGGATCGCTGTGCGTCTCGATGAAAATCCCCGCCACGCCGACCGCCACGGCGGCGCGCGCCAGGATGGCGACGAAGCGGCGCTCGCCGCCCGAACGTTCCCCTTGGCCGCCCGGCTGCTGCACGCTGTGCGTCGCGTCGAAAATGACGGGCGCGCCGCATGTCTCGGCAAGGATCGGCAGCGCCCGCATATCGCTGACGAGCGCATGATAGCCGAAACTCGTGCCGCGTTCGGTCACGAGCACTCGGGAATTCCCGCCGCCGCGAATCTTCGCGACCGCGTGATGCATGTCCCAGGGCGCGAGAAACTGACCCTTTTTGATATTGACCGGCCGGCCGGTCGCGCCCGCCGCCAAGAGAAGATCGGTTTGCCGGCACAAAAAAGCAGGGATCTGGAGAAGATCGACGACGTCGGCGACCTTGGCGCATTGCCAAGCCTCGTGCACGTCGGTCGTGACGGGCAGGCCGAGCTTGCCACGAATTTCGGCGAAAACCGGCAAAGCTTCGTCGAGACCTAGGCCGCGGCCGCTGCCCGCCGCCGTCCGGTTCGCCTTGTCGAACGACGTCTTGAAGACGAGGCCGATCTGCGCCGCCTCGGCGATTTCTTTCAGGGCCGCCGCCATTTCGAAGGCATGATTCGCGCTCTCCAAGGCGCAAGGCCCGGCGATGAGGGCGAAGGGCAGATGATTGCCGAAGACCGCGGGTTGCGCCTCGCCGACGCGGACCTCAGTCTGGAGGTCCTGCGCATCGGCGACGCGAGGTTGCGCTTGCCCGTTCATGCCCTTGCCATAAGCGCGAGGGGCGGCCGGCGCAAGCGCAATCGGGCCATGGCCACTTCCGCTCGGCCGCCCCCGTTTGGGCCGCCCCATCTGTGTGCAACCGGGAACATGTCTGACACTTTGGACCGGATACTTGCCTGACAGTTTCCTTGGTTTGTTCCGGTTTCGTCGGTTCATGGCGGGCGGCCTTCCCCGCCCGGCGGCGGAAACGCCGGCGCCGCATCGCAGACCGAGGCAGCCCCGTCGGCAAAGAAATCCTTTCCCGCGCCGATCGAAGCCGCCCTATGCTTTTGTTAACGTCCAGGAATTAGCTTTGCGATTGACCGCGTGGTGGGGATTCGATGGACATTGCTTTGCCGAACGACGATGAGCGAGGGGCCCGGTTTGCAGATTCCCGCCTCGTCCCGGCCCAAGAACCAGATTTCGACCGGCTGGTCGGGCTCGCCGCGCGGGTATTCGACGTTCCAATTGCGGCAATTTCCATCACCGGCTGGGACCAGAAATTCGTCAAGACGCGCCATGGCGTCGACGCCACCGCGGCCGATCTTCCCGGCTTTTTTTCGGGTTGTGGCGCCGGCGACGACGGCGTCTTCGTCATTCTCGACGCGACCCGCGATCCGCACTTGGCGCCGCGGCCCGGCGCGACCCAAATCGGTTTTGTTGCGGGCGCGCGGCTGCAATCCACGTCCGGCCAGAGCCTCGGTGAATTCTGCATCTTAGATCACGCGCCGCGCCGCAAATTCAGCGAGCGTGACCGCAGGACGCTCCTCGACTTTGCGGCGATCACGGTGGATCAGATCGAGCGGCGGCGCCTTGCCGCCGCCGAACGCGCGAGCGAGAGCCTATTCGAGAATATCGCCTCGACATCCCCCGACGGAATAATCTGTACCGACCGGGGAGGCACGATCACCTTTTGGAACAAAGCCGCCGAGAACCTCTTCGGCTATTTGGCAGGGGAGGCAATCGGCCAGAATTTGCAGATCATCGTGCCGGAGCGGTTCCGCAATCCGACGAGTGACGTCACCGAGATTGCGGGCGCCGGATCGGCGGACCTGGTTGGTTCAACCATTTCGCTCATTGCCCGCCGCCGCAACGGCAGCGAATTTCCAATCGAACTCTCCCTGTCGCAATGGCGGCGGGATGGCGAGGCGAGTTTCGGCGCCATCATTCGCGACGTCACGCAACGCCTCGCGAGTGAAGAATGGCTATTCCGTCTCGCACATCTCGATTCGCTGACGGAATTGCCCAATCGCATGGTCTTGCGCAACAAGATCGATGAAGCCGTCGCAAACGAGGCGCCCGCCTGCGTCCTCCTGATCGATCTCGACGGCTTCAAGGACGTCAACGACACACTCGGCCATTCGGCAGGCGACATGCTGTTGAAAATGGTCGCCGAGCGCATCCTCGAGCTGGTCGGCGAGAACGACACGGTTGCGCGGCTCGGCGGCGACGAATTCGCAGCGCTTCTGCCCGGCCTCGATGATCCTCTGAAGGTTGCCGCGATCAGCGATGCCTTGATCAAAGCGATAGCGGAACCCTTTACGATCGACGGACAGCCCGTCATCATCGGCGCCAGCATAGGAATCGCCCTCTGTCCGGCGCATGGGCGCATGGCGGAAGAACTTCTCGCCAACGCGGATCTCGCCCTCTACCAAGCCAAAGCCGAAGGCCGTCACTGCCGACGCTTCTTCGTACCCGGCCTTCGGCATGCCGCGCTGAACCGGCGAACCTACGAGATCGAGCTGCGCAAGGCCACTGCGGAAAAACAATTTGAGCTCTACTACCAGCCGATCGTCCGCATGTCCGATGGCACCCTGATCGGCGCCGAAGCCTTGATGCGGTGGCGGCATCCGCAGCGCGGAATCTTGTCTCCCGGAGCCTTTTTCCCTGTCCTGGAAACGAGCCTCCTTGCCGCTATGATCGGCGACTGGGTCCTGGAGACCGCCTGCGCCCAAGCGGCGCAGTGGCGGCGCTCGGCCATGCCGGATTTTCGCATCAGCGTGAACGTTTTCGGCGTGCAGTTCAAAACGGGCGACATCGAATTTGTCGTGCGGGAGACGCTTGCCAAGCATGACCTGCCGGCCGAAGCGCTCGAACTCGAAATCACCGAAAACATCATTCTGCGCCACGATGAAGCCATGGTCCGCCCGCTGCACAATCTGCATCATTTCGGCGTCGGCATTGCTTTCGACGATTATGGGACAGGCTATGCGTCGTTGAGCTTCCTGAAGCGCTTCCCTTTGAGCCGTCTCAAAGTCGATCGCAGTTTCGTCCGTGACGTCTGCACGGACCCCGAAGACGCCGCGATCGTAAAAGCCATTCTCTATCTCGGCCAGAGCTTCGGTCTCGGTGTGATTGCCGAAGGCGTAGAAACCGCAGAGCAACAAGCCTTCCTATCCGCCAACGGATGCATGGAAGCGCAAGGCTTTCTTTTCGGCAAACCCATGCCGGCGGAAGCCTTCCATCAGCATTTTCTATTCAAACACCCTAAGCATGTGCGTTCGGCCTAGTCGACCGGACGGGCCGTTGGTCGGAATGGGTGCTGGATCAAAAAGATCAGGTCGGCCGCGGCTCCGCATGACACGATTTCGGCTGGCTCGGCGTCAGGCTCGGCGCATTGAGCTTTTGCCAACCGCCGCAATTGTCGCAGCCCGCCAGGACCAGGGATCCCAGGATCAGCCCGAAAACCAACAAGATGCGGCGCCGCATTGCCGAACTCCGTTTGCTGCACCAAGTGTGCACTGATTTGCATATCCTGGTCGGCCCGACATGATCGATGAGACCATGCAGCCCTGCCGTGAGCTTCTCTCGTCTAGCACAAGCGCTACGCCTTTGCATCTGTGGCACGGCGACCGTCTGCAGCGGCACGAGTTTTGCTGGTAACGGTTGAGTAAATTTTAACATCCTTTAGTCAATCTCAAGTAAAGCTGGCGCGTGACACCTCGAGGCAACGCCAAAATGCCGCCAAGTCCTCGGCACGAATAGATTTGGGCTTGCCCAGCTCTTTTCGCCGCTTGTGCTGCGATGCAAACAGACGTTGCCCAGCCGATGGTTGAATCGCAATACTGGCTCCTAGATTTTGCGGGACGCCTTTCCCTAGGTGAGCCGGTCGAAGTGTCAGAATCAAGGAAAGCGTGTTCCGGTCCAGAGCGGGGCGCAGGCAGCCGAAGTTTCGCTGCGGGAGCTGAAAATGCAAGAAATGCGACAGACTGAGCGCATCAGATCATTCCTGCGTGCGCAGATAATCTTCAACAACCGCATGTCGACGATCGACTGCACAATCAAGAATATTTCGGCGACGGGCGCCAAAGTTGCCCTGGGCGATACTTTGGCCGTTCCAGGCGAATTCGAGATCGACATACCGCAAAAGGGCCGCAGCTATCGCGCCCGTCTCGTCTGGCGCGACAAGGAGGCCATCGGAGTCGAATTCGTCGACGCGAAGACCCATGCCGCGGCGTCGGCCGCGTCCACCCCTGTCGCGGCGCCCGAGCAGCACTTGCACGACTTGCAGCTTCAGAACGCGGAACTGAAGGCCAAGATCCAAAAGCTCAGAAAACGCCTCGAGGATCTCGGCCAGGACCCGGACGCCATCGAGTGAACCCGGCTGGAGGCGGATCCGTTCACCTGTGGCCCTCAAATCGACCTGCAACTGACGGAAAAGGCTGTGGCGCTCCTCGCCTCCGCGCCTTCACGGCATTTCGGTCACGAGGCCGTCTTGCAAGGCCACCCGCCGGGTCATCCGTGCCGCAAGATCCATGTTATGGGTCGCAACCAATGCGGCGAGCCCCGTCGCCGTCACCAGAGTTTCGAGCGCCCCGAAAACGTGATCGGCGGTTTTCGGATCGAGATTGCCGGTCGGCTCGTCGGCGAGCAACACGCTGGGGCCATTGGCGACCGCGCGGGCGATCGCCACCCTTTGTTGCTCGCCGCCGGATAATTGCGCGGGCCGATGTTTCGCGCGTGCGGCGAGACCGAGATAATCGAGCAGTTCGAGGCTGCGTTTGCGCGCCTCGCCGCGCGAGAGCCCGGCGATCATCTGCGGCAGCATGATATTCTCGACCGCCGAAAATTCCGGTAGCAGATGATGGAATTGGTAGACGAAGCCGATCTCGTGGCGGCGCAGCGCGGTGCGGGCAGCATCCTGCATTTGCGTCGTCGTTTTCCCGCCGACCGAAACTTCCCCTGAATTCGGCCGCTCGAGCAGGCCGGCAATATGCAGCAAAGTGGATTTGCCCGCCCCGGACGGCGCGACGAGCGCCACCGACTGCCCCGCAAACAAGGCGAAATCGGCGCCGCGCAGAACGGTGAGCGAGGTTGCGCCTTGCTCATAGCGGCGCTCGATTTTTTCGAGCTGGAGAACTGGAAACGTCATGTCACTCGTAGCGCAAGGCTTCGACTGGATCGAGCCTTGCGGCGCGCCAGGACGGATAGATCGTTGCAAGGACGGACAGGAGGAAGGCGAGGCCGACGACGGCAGCAACTTCCCGCGGCTCGACGACCGAAGGCAAATGCGACAGGAAATAAAGTTCGGCAGGGAAGAGATTGGCGTGCAGGAGCGTGTTCAAGACCTGACGGATCGCCTCGACATTTTCCGCAGCTGCGAAGCCCAGGAGGAAGCCCGCGAATGTTCCGATCGCGCCGATCAAGGCGCCGCTCATCAGGAAAATGCGCAAGATCGCGCCCCGCGTCGCGCCCATGGTGCGAAGAATGGCAATGTCGTGCCCCTTCGTTTTGACGAGCACGATGAGGCCGGAAATGATGTTCAACGCGGCGACGAGCACGATCAGGCTCAAAATCATGAACATGACATTGCGCTCGACGGTGAGCGCATCGAAAAACGTACGATTGCGTTCGCGCCAATCCGTCAAGAAAATCGGCCGATCGATCGCGGCTTCGAGCCGTGCGCGTATCGCATCGACTTTTTCCGGGTCGCTAACGAAGAGCTCGATGACGCTCGCTTCCCCGTCCCTGTTGAAGAAGGCTTGCGCGTCGGACAAAGGCAGATAGACGAAGAGTCCATCGAATTCTGACATGCCGATCTGGAAGATCGCGACGATCGGATAGTTCTTGACGCGCGGCGCGACGCCGAACGGCGTCTGCGCGCCATTCGCGGTAATGATCTTGATCTTGTCGCCGACGCGCAAGTTGAGGTTGTCGGCGAGCCTTTGCCCGATTGCGGCGCCATGCTGTTCATCGAATCCGTCGAGCGTCCCGGCCCTGATATTGCCGGCGATTCCGGGCAGCCGCTTGATATCCGCCCCCTCGATCCCGCGGACCAGAGTTCCGGCGCCGCCCTGCGTGAAGGCGGATGCGGCGAAGGCCGAGCCCTCGACCATCGGAAGGGCGAGATCAATGCCTGGCAGAGTGGCGGCGCGTTTCGCCACCTCGTCATAATTCGTCAAGGGCGTGTCTGCCGCTTGCAGAAAAATATGTCCGTTGATGCCGAGAATCTTGCCGAGCAATTCCTTGTGGAAGCCGTTCATCACCGACATGACGACGATCAGAGCGGCAACGCTCAGCATGATGCCGACGATCGAAAAGCCGGCAATCACCGAGACCCGCAAATAGCGGATCGCAATCATCCATTCGAACAGCGCAAACGGCCTTGTGGAATTCACTTTCGTAACGATCCTTTTGGGCCTTTGCAACGGACATTCCAGCGCTCAGGAGCGGGATGAGTCTTGATCGAATCATTAGCCGTCATCGCGAGCGAAGCGAAGCGATCCAGGGGGAATACGCGCACCTTGGATTGCTTCGTCGCTGCGCTCCTCGCAATGACGGCGATCGTTTCCACCTTAAATCAACCTGCTCTAGCTGGTTAGCCGCGCAATCGCTGCGCCGACCGACACCGTCTCCCGTACACCTGTCGCCCGCGTCTTCACTTCGACTTTGCCGTCCTTGAGCCCTTTCGGTCCGACAATGACCTGATGAGGCAGGCCGATGAGATCCAAAGTCGCGAATTTCGCCCCAGGACGCTCGTCAGTGTCATCGTAAAGCACGTCGATTCCGGCTTTTTCGAGTGCATCATAAATCTCCTCGCAGGCCGCATCGGTCGCCGCATCGCCGGTCTTGAGATTGGCGATCCCGACGCAGAACGGCGCAACGGCCGTTGGCCAGATGATGCCGTTGTCGTCGTGATTTGCCTCGATCAAGGCGCCGACGAGGCGCGAAATGCCGACCCCATAGGAGCCGCCCGAGAACGGCCTCTCGACGCCGTCGGGCCCGGTGACGAAGGCGTGCATGGGCTTTGAATATTTTTCGCCGAAATAGAAGACCTGGCCGACTTCAATGCCGCGCCTGTGAATGCGCTTTTCCGCTGCCGTCTCGCGTTCGAACCTTTGCTTGTCATGGACGTCTTCAGTTGCGGCATAAAGGCGCGTCCATTCATCGATGACGGGCGAAAGGTCGCTGTCATAGCGTGTATCCTCGCCCGGAATCGGCAGATCGAGGATGTCGGCATTGCAGAATACGGCGGATTCGCCGGTCTCGGCGAGGATGATGAACTCATGGCTGAGGTCGCCGCCGATCGGTCCCGTCTCGGCCCGCATTGGAATGGCCTTGAGCCCCATGCGCGCGAAAATCCGCAGATAGGCCACGAACATGCGCTGATAGGAGCGCCGTGCTCCGGCCTCGTCGAGATCGAAAGAATAGGCATCCTTCATCAGGAACTCGCGGCCACGCATGACACCGAAACGCGGCCGCTGCTCGTCGCGGAACTTCCATTGGATATGGTAGAGGATTTTCGGCAGATCCCGATAACTGTGTGCAGAGGCGCGAAAGATTTCGGTGATCATGTCTTCATTGGTCGGCCCATAGAGCAATTCGCGCTCGTGGCGGTCTTTGATGCGCAACATTTCCGGCCCGTAGGCGTCGTAGCGGCCGCTTTCGCGCCAAAGATCGGCGAGCTGCAGGGTTGGCATCAAAAGCTCGATCGCCCCGGCCCGATCCATTTCCTCACGGACGATCTGGGTGACCTTTTGCAGAACCCTAAAGCCCAGCGGCAGCCATGCATAAATGCCGGCGGCCTCCTGGCGGATCATGCCGGCACGCAGCATGAGGCGATGCGAAAGGATCTCCGCCTCTTTGGGGTTTTCGCGCAGGATCGGCAGGAAATAACGGGAAAGACGCATGGGGGGAGAACTCGGCAAGGAGTGTGCGGCGCCTCGGGCTTAGACCGGGCGCCGCGGAGTCGATTCCCAAACAATCGCAAAGAGCCGGAAAATACAAGCCGGTCCCGCCGAACATTCAGGGCCAGGATTTTCGGAGGTCAGCACATCCTTTACTTAGCCGAGCAACCCTAAAGGCCGGCCTTTGGCCGCGCCAAGGACAGGCTATCGGCCGCAAGGATCGAGTGGAGAGGAACCCGGAATCCCGCGCAGGACGTGCGCAAAGCGGTCGTTTTAAAGAGGTTCGGCGTTGCCCGTCGCGTCGCAGCACAGCGCATCGGCTGCGGCTCTCCTTCCACGGATTCTATCCCTGGCCCGGCCCGAGGCGGGTCCCGCGGACGTCAGTCGGCGAGGGAAGCGGAGTTCGTGACGAAGATTGAGCAAACTCGACCCGCTCCCAAGCCACGGATGCTTGCGCGGGACGATCGGCAGGGCAATCGAGTGAGACGGGCCTCCTCGGAGCAAGTGGCACACAGGCGAGCATGCCGTCAACGCTTCACTCCTTCAACCAGTCGCCGCAGCGCAGCGCGTCATTGCCCGCTCCCCAGAGCTGAATCGGCACGGTCGAGGTCGAATTCTTCGGCGAACCCTCGATGAGCTTGTCGCTATAAACCATGTAAACGAGCACGTTGCGCTTAGGGTCGCAGCCCCGCACGATCTGCATTTTTTTGAAAAACAGCGAGCGCCGCTCGCGGAAGACGACATCGCCCTGTGCGAATTTCTCCTTGATCTTGATCGTGCCATATTGGCGGCAGGCCAAGGATATGTCGGAGACTTGTTCGGCAAAGCCGAGCGCGCCGGAAATGCCGCCCTTTTCCGGGACGGTGAAATAGCACGCGACACCCTCGACGATTGGGTCGTCGATCGCATAGGTTGCAAGCTTGTCGTTCGGAGTGAGAAACTTGAACACCGTCGTTTTGCGAAAGATCAAATCCGGTTCGTCTGAAGCGGCCTGTGCCACCGAAAAAGGTGCGAAAGCCAGCAAAGCGAGGAAGATCTGCAGGGTCGTTGTGCAGCCCCGAAGGATCGGCCGTAAATTCGACAGGAACATGGATGCAAATCTCCCAATCGGTTCGAAAGAGCGGCATGCCGGAGGCTGGCAAAGAGGGCTCGCGGGCCTGATGCCCGGTATGGTCACCGCCGGCCGGCGCGACATCTATACCGCGATTGGCAGCATTGCGGCGCGACTGTGCTGGGGCGGGTGTTCGGGATCGCCCCCGGGCAAATGCGGTGGAAGGCGTATTTCCGACCAAATCTCCTGCAAAACCGCTTTGCCTTGTGAGGAAGGACACTGACATAAGCACAAACTCGAGTGAATCTTCGCCTCGCTGTAAAGCCGCAGTGCCCATTTCGATTGGATGGACTCGTTTGCTCGACACCAATAGGCTCAGCGTCGGCGAGCCGGAGCATGTGCGACACAACGGGGGAGAGGACCGATCCGCAAGGATCGGAAATGTCTAGTAGTTTTTCTAACGCATGGTCTAGAGAGATGTCGACCGGGGCGCCAAGACGCGCCCCGGGGCAAGGGGGCCGGCTTATCCTTGTGCCTAGTGCCAAGGGTCAAGGATAAGCCGGTCCGCCAGGTCAACGACGCCATCCACAGCGCACCAACGAGTTGATCCCGTGGTCGAACCGCGAAATCACAAACGGGCTCTACCGCGCGCATTGCGCGCGCGCCAATATGCCGCCACGTTGAAGGAACGGGCGGTGCTGCTCCCGCAAATCGCCTCCGCGATTGCGATTTGTTTGAAAGGAACCTCGAAATCTTTTCAATTCGGGGTATATCCAGCGGCGAGGTGCGCTGCGAAGATCTGTCCCTCGAACTTGGAATTTTCGAGTTCCGGGTTTCGGCGCCGCATTTCGGCCGCGCTCGTGCTGGCGGCCGCGCTCCTTGGGCCCGCTCCCCGTGCTGAGGCGCAAGGCCTCGATTGTGGCCGTCTGCAAGCCCAGATTGCGGCGCTGGACCAGGCCGACACGCGGACCAATCCCTATGCCGCAGCTGCGCAAAAGCAACGCGACGAAATCAATCGCACGCGGGCCTATGCGCAATCGATCGGCTGCAACAGGCAGCAATTCCTGTTTTTTGGCAACGGACCGCCGCCGCAATGTCCGGCGCTCAACGCCCGGATTCAGCAAATGCAGGCCAATCTGGCCCAATTGGAGGCCACCGCAGGGCAGCTCGGCAAAAATGCGCAGCGCCAGGATCTCGTCATGCGCTACAATGCCTATTGCCGCGGCGAGCCGCAGCAGAAGGGTTTTTTGGAGTCCCTGTTCGGCGGCGGCAACCTGACGCCGCCAATGGATGTCTCGCCTGATCAAGCACTGCCGAGCGAAGATGATCAAACGCCGAAGGGGGGATCGGAAGCCCTTTGCGTACGCAGCTGCGACGGCGGCTTCTTCCCGCTCACCAGTTCGGCGCGGCGTGGCGCGGGCGAGACCCTGACCGACCTCTGCAAGGCCCTTTGCCCGAATGCCGACGCCTATGTCTACTCGCGAGTCCCCGGACAGGCGATCCAGACCGCCGTTTCACTCGATGGAACTCCCTATGCCGATCTGCCCAACGCCCTGAAGTATCAAAAAACGTTCGATCCGGCCTGTACGTGCCGGCCCGCAGGCCAATCCTGGGCAGAGGCCTTGGCGGGTGCCGAGCGCATACTCGGACATGAGCGGCGAGGCGACATAATCGTGACACCGGAAAAATCCGCCGAAATGTCGCGCCCCAAACTCGATCCATCCCAGCGCGCAAAGGCTTTGCAGGCGGCGAAGCAGATTGATGCCAAGCCCAATCCCGCCAATGCTCAGGACGATATCGAGAGCCGCGATGCGGCTTCGGCCGCGCAAGTCCCGACCGCGAGCAAGGATTCCGCCGGCATTGCCACGGGCGAGGTCAAGAACGGCACGGCCTATCCTGAGGGTCAGGGTGAGACCGTCGAAACGACCGGCCCGGACGGCATCAAGCGACGCGTCCGGATAGTCGGCCCAGCACTTTGATTCGACCGATCAGCGGCAAGAGAGCCGCAAGTTCCGGTCCTTGATCGCGGCCCGTCAGCGCAAGACGCAAGGGATGAAACAGCGCCCTTCCCTTCCGATGCGCGCGCTTCTTGACCGCCTCGACCCACGCGTTCCAAGTCGTCTCGTCCCACGGCTCCTCCGGCAAGAGGCTCTGCGCGATGGCAAGAAACTCGGGGTCCTCGACGCGCGGCTCGATTTCGCCCTCGACCACGCGCCACCAATCGAGAACCTCCATAAAAGTCGTCAGATTGGCGCGCACGGCAAACCAGAAGGGTTGCGCCTTGAAACCGGTGATGTCGTGCGCCGCGAGCCTATCGCGCATGGCTTCGAAAGACGCTTGGTGCAAAGTACGCGCCGAGAGTGCCGCGAGTTCGGCTTGATCGAAACGGGCCTGATTGCGCGAGACATGCGACAAATCGAAGATCGCGACGAGTTCGTCGAGCGATTGCACCGGATGAACCGAATCCGAGGTTCCCGTCAGCACGGCACAAGCAGCCAGCGCCAATGGCTCGATGCCAGCCTCGCGCAAGTCGGCGATGGACAAGGCGCCGGTGCGTTTCGACAGACCGTCGCCGCTTGCTGTCGTCAGCAGATTGTGATGTGCGAAGACCGGTACGGCGCTGGCTCCGGCCAAGGCCAGGAAGACCTGGATTTGGACGGCGGTATTGGTCACATGATCTTCGCCACGGATTATGTGGCTGACCCCAAGATCTATGTCGTCGACGACAGACGGCAAGGTGTAGAGGTAGGATCCGTCCTCACGGACAAGGATAGGATCTGACAGGGACGCGCAATCTATGTGGCTTTCGCCCCTTATCAGATCATTCCAGCGGATGATCGTGTGATCGAGCTTGAAGCGCCAATGTGGCCGGCGCCCGGCGGTCTCGAACTGTGCGACGTCCGCGGCCGTAAGGTTGAGGGCGGCGCGATCATAGATGGGCGGCAGCCCGCGCGCCTGCTGGCGTTTGCGCTTTCTGTCGAGTTCTTCTGCAGTTTCATAGCAAGGATAAAGTCGCGCTGCCGTGCGCAAAGTGGCGGCTGCAGCATCGTAGAGCGCAAACCGCTGCGACTGATGAACAATCATGTCGGGACGAATGCCGAGCCACGCAAGATCGATGTCGATCGCCCGCGCATATTCCTCTTTCGACCTCTCGATATCGGTATCATCGAAGCGCAGGATGAATTGCCCATGATATTTTCTGGCGAATAGAAAGTTCATCAAGGCCGGTCGTGCATTGCCGATGTGAATGCGACCGGTTGGCGATGGCGCGAAACGGACTATGGGACTTGTCATCGTTTTCCCTGTGGTTCGGGCGAGCCCGTAGTTTCATTCTTTGCCGCCCCGGACGCCCAATATAGTCTCGAGGATACGCTGCAATTCCTCATCTCGGGGGTGCTCTTATCGGCAGATTCACTCCATCCAAACGCGCTGCGCTTATCAACGCCTTCGCAGCTTGCCCGGCAACAGCCTCATCAAACTGTCACATGAGCCTGATTTGAAGGCGGGGTGGTTCCGAAAATCCGCCGGATTCGGCGGGGAGAGGGGCACCTCTTCGAAGGAGCTGGTCAAGAACTGGCCAGGCATTGGGGCAGTTTTTTCTTCCGCGCTCGTACCTATTCGGATCGTCTAAACTCAGCCCGGCGATGAGAATAGGGGCGCACAGGAAAAGTTAGAGTATGTAGTTTTTGAGACGGCCGATGTGTATATGCCTCAGACCTGGATCCTCTAGAGCGTGGCGTGGAAAAATTGCTGGACTTTTTTGGTGAATACTGGCTCCAGTCGAGCGTTTCTGGGCCTTTTTGATTACGGTGCCTGCTTATGATCTTTGGGTTATGCGACTTGCAAATCCCAAAGCTTGAGAATTCTCTAAATTGGAGCGCATTCTCCCGAAGTGCGGATCACTCGTCTCGTTCCGTATGAACGAAATCTGCGCGAGAGCGGCGCTTGGGCGGGATCGCCCGCAGGTCCAAGAGTTGCTAGTAATGAATGCGCGCATCCCGGTCGGATGGGATAAGCGCCATAATGACTTGGATCATGTCCTTAGCAGCGATGTTGACCTATGTTGTCAAGATATGCTGAAAATGCCGCGTCAACGGTCGCGCAGGATCGAAGATTTTCGTGGCAGGATTGCGGAAGAGCGATTGAACCGATTGTGCAAGCGAGGGTTCTTCGTCGCGGCCGGGAACGAAACGAGCTGGGGGCTTGAAAGATGAACATCGGTTACGGGGCAGGCCTTTTCTGCCTCATTTTGATCGTGCTCAACTTCGTCAGCATCGGCGTTGCCATGGCCCGGGCGAAGCCGCGACGCGCAGCGATGCCGGCGCCTCAAGCCGGCCCCGCGGTGAGTATCGTGCGCCCCTGCTGCGGGCTCGATAATTTCTGCGAGGAAACGCTCGGGTCGAGCTTTCAGCTCGATTACCCCAGTTACGAGGTGATCTTCTGCGTCGCCCGCGCGAGCGATCCGGTGGTCGCCCTGATTCAGCGCCTGATCTCGGCCAATCCTCGCATTCCGGCCCGGCTCATCATCGGTGACGAGCAAGTCAGCGCCAATCCGAAGCTCAACAATTGCGTACGGGGCTGGGATGCCGCCAAGTCCGAATGGATCGTACTCGCCGATTCGAATGTCCTAATGCCGCAAGACTATCTCCAGCGTCTGTTCGCGCGCTGGGGCAAGAAAACCGGCCTCGTCTGTTCCATGCCACAAGGATCGCGGCCCGAAAACCTCGGCGCCGAACTCGAATGCGCCTTCCTCAACACGTTCCAGGCGCGCTGGCAATATTGTGGCGAGGGTTTCGGCTCGGGCTTCGCGCAAGGCAAGAACATGCTGTGGCGCAAAGACATTCTCGAATCGGGTGGCGGCATCCGGGCGCTCGGCGCCGAAATCGCCGAGGACGCCGCCTCGACCAAGCTCGTGCGCGGCGCCGGCTTCAAGGTCAATCTCGTCGACACGCCATTCGAGCAGCCCTTGGGCAAACGCTCGGTCCGTGACGTCTGGCTGCGGCAAGTGCGCTGGGCCCGCATGCGGCGGAAAACCTTTCCGTCCGCATTCGCACCTGAAATCCTTGCCGGCGGCGCCTTGCCGCTCATCTGCGGATCCTATGCCGCGCATCTGCTCGGCTGGAATGTCCCGCTCGTCGCTCTCGCCGTCGCGGCGGTCCTCTACAGCGCCGAAACTTTCATGGCGATCCGCAACGGCTGGCATTTCACCTGGCGCGCGCCGTTCTTCTTCGCGCTGCGCGATCTCATGCTCCCGGCAATCTATGTCGACGCCTGGCTGCTCGATGATTTCGTCTGGCGCGGCAATGCCATGACCGTCAGCGAGGAAGAACGCCCGAGCGTTTGACGCGGGGCACGTGGCGCTGCTGCATTTGCCCGGCACGGACTGTCGGATAGTCGGCCCGTTGCTGAGGCTTCGAACGTTGTCCGACTTCTTGACCGTTCGCCATCTCAAAGGCTTGCGATTGGACATGTTTCTAATGTTAAAATTTGATCCTTGAAGTAACTACTGGTAATCAGTATATTTTATGGACGACGATAATTTTGAATGGAACGTTGATAAGGCGGCGCGGAACGCGCGGGATCATGGGATCGCGTTCCAGCACGCTATGAAAGCGATCCGCGATCCGTTCGCTATTGAATGGATTGACGACCGCGAAAGCTACGGCGAGGAGCGCATCAACCTTCTCGGCATGTGCGACGGCGTAATTCTCTATGTGACCTATACCGAACGCGGCGCTATGATTCGGATAATTTCAGCCCGCAGGGCAGAGAAAAATGAACAAGACCACTATTACCGCGAGAATTCGATCTGACGGCACCGCCGTCGAGATACTCGACGACGGCACGGAACGGCCGTTTCCGGTCACTCCGATGCGGCCTATGAGCGATGAAGACGTGCATGCAGCGGCTCTCGCCGACCCAGATGCGCAACCGCTCACCGAGGCCGATTTCACCCGCATGAAGCGGGTGCCGCGCATCAAGACGCTGCGCCGAGCGCTTCGGATGACGCAGGAAGAATTCGCCACCCGATATCATATACCGCTCGGAACGCTGCGGGATTGGGAGCAGGGGCGCAGCGAACCCGATCAGCCGGCGCGCGCTTACCTGCAGGCCATTGCAGGCGATCCCGAAGGCGTATTTCGCGCTTTAGAAGTCGGCCCTCGATAGCGTCATTTACGACGAAGCCATGACCCGAGCACAGGGCATTCGCATGAAGAACCCGGCCCATCCCGATGGGTTCGTCAAGACCGAGATCATCGAGCCGCTGGGACTGTCGGTGACGGACGCCGCAAAAACTCTCGGCATCACAAGGGCCGCCCTTTCGGCTTTCCCCAATGAACGGGCATCCCTGTCGCCCGACATGGCTATCCGGATTGAGAAGGCGTTTGGCGTCTCCATGGCCACGCTCATGCGCATGCAGAACAGCTTCGATATCGCCCAGGCGCGAAAAAGGGAAGCTGCGATCACGGTGGCGCGGTACGTTGCAAAGGCGCCGGCCGCGCCGCAGCCGAAGCAGTTTTGAAGGTCGGGTATGGCGGAATACGGCGAATGGAATCGCAAGGGCGCAACCCTCAGCGATGTGACGGCCCAAGCAGAGAGAATTTATTGCGATAATGTCCGCGCGGCAATTGCAATGGCAAATTCCATGACGCATCTATTCGGGGCTATAGGTCTGATTGCTTTAGTGTTTTCTTCTCAGGCGGTGGCCGAGTCGATGATGCTTGCGGGGGCCTCACCGGAAGCCGGCTTCGCGGGGGTCTGGCGCATCATCGGGGCCAAGGCTGCGCCATGGGCGAAGCCCCGCGATCTGAGCAAAGAGGACGCGCCGCTTCTGGAATACGCCGTCGATTTTGCCGACGATGAAGTCAAAGGCCCGACGCCGCTTTCCTGCAAAGGCGCGAAATATTCATCCGGCGTCACCGATCAGATAGAGGCGTTCAGCGGCAAGCTCGCCAACGACAAGGACGGGACGCTCACGAAAGAGAATAATCTCACCGGACCCCAATTCACCATCTATCGCGTGTATTGCGGCAAGGACGTGCGCGATTATTACTTCGATGAACACTCCGAACTGGTGATGGCAGAAGGAGATGTGATCTACACTCTTGCGCGTCCGGACGGCAATCCGCAGGACTACCAGGCCGGATACAGCGGTCCGAGCTTCGATTGCACCAAGGCGAAGGCAACCGGTGATCGGCTCATCTGCCGAGATGCGGCGCTTTCGAAGTCCGACAAAAAGCTCGGCGACGCCTATGTCGCACTGAAGAAATCCGAATCTCCTGAAAGCTTCGCAACTTTTCAGAACGCCCAGCGCGCGTGGGTCGCCCATGTGATGAAGGGTTGCGGCGCCAACGTGCCCATGCCCGAAACGTTTGGCGAGAGGAAGATCATCGCCGAATGTCTGAACACGGAATATGACGACCGCGCCAGCCTTCTGGACGGCTCGCGGGCTGCAAGAGCCGGTGCGCTCGTGCTCGAGCCGCGCATGCGGTTTCGCACGCGTGCCAAGCCGGATACCCAAGAAAGCGACATTTATCCGTGGATGAGCGGCGGGCCGCAGTCGGCCGCGTTCAATGATTTCATCTCCAAGACGCTGTCGCTCGACAAGTGGCGTATGGACGACAAGGAGCTGTTCCAGTTCGGCGACGATGTTGGAGAACTCAAATTGTTCGCGCAGCGCTTCTATAGCGTGGTGCGCTTCGATGCCCGCATCGTCAGCTTTCAGGTTTCGACGCACGATTACACCGGCGGCAGCCGTGATGCTCGGGGCCAAAGCGCGTTTACGTGGGATTTGGCGAAGGGGCGTCTCGTCACCTTCGACGACGTGTTCGCCAAGGGTCGGAATTGGAAAAAATTCGTAACTGCCTTCTGCAAAGCGGATCTGCACAAACAGTTCGGCGAGCGGGACGCGCCCGATCTCGACGACGCGAGAGTGGCGTCCACCGTCGCGAGCAGCACTTGGCTGTGGGGCGCCGATAAGGCGATCGTGATCTTCACCGTGGACACGATATCGGGCCTGCCCGGCGGTGAGTTCGACGTCGACATTCCGTTCAAGGCGCTAAAACCTTACATGAAGCCCGATGCGCCGGTCCTTGGAGATTCGGCGCAATTACGCTGACACGCCCGTCTTTTCCGTTTTGACGATCGCAGTGTCGACGCCATGCGATTTCGATCGGGGCAACAGGCAAATTACAAATTACGGTGACAGTGCACTAAATTACGCACTAAATTACGGTGACAGTGCACTAATTAATGCGTCCACTCCGCTCAAAGTTCGGCCTTCCAGAAATAGAGTGCACTGTCACCGTAATCGAGTAATCGGTAATCATGTCCGTGTTGATCGTCTCCGGCGGACACTCTTGGCGGAGCCGCCGCGCCTTACCGGGGAAGCGCCGCGCCGATTTCACCGCCTGCGGCTGACGAATGCAACAGTGCCGACCCGCATCGCTTCGCCTGCGGGAAGCGGGGAACAGCACCGACACCCTATTCCGCGGCGTCGGCCGCCTGCCTCGTCCGTTGCAGGCGCTCCGCCTTCAAAAGTTCGGCAATAAGGAACGCGACTTCGATCGCCTGCTCGGCATTGAGCCGCGGATCGCAATAGGTGTGGTAGCGGTCGTGCAGGTCGGCGTCCGAGATCGCCCGCGCACCGCCCGTGCATTCGGTGACGTTTTGGCCGGTCATTTCGAGATGCACGCCGCCGGCATAAGTTCCTTCGCCCTGATGCACGGCAAAAAAGCTGCGGATCTCGCTCATGATCCGATCGAAGGGGCGCGTCTTGAAGCCGCTCTTCACCTTGATCGTATTGCCATGCATCGGATCGCACGACCACACGACCTGCCGCCCCTCCCTTTGCACGGCGCGAATGAGCGAAGGCAAATGATCGCCGACCTTGTCGGCGCCGAACCGGCAGATCAAGGTCAGGCGGCCAGGTTCGTTGCCCGGATTGAGACGATCGATCAAGCGCAAAAGTTCGTCGGGCGCGAGCGTCGGGCCGCATTTGAGCCCGACCGGATTGTTGATGCCGCGCGCATATTCGACGTGTGCGTGACCTTGCTGGCGGGTGCGGTCGCCGATCCAGAGCATGTGCCCGGAGGTCGCGTAATAGTCGCCGCTCGTCGAATCGATCCGGGTCATGGCCTGCTCAAAGCCGAGCAGCAAGGCCTCGTGCGACGTGTAGAAATCCGTCTGCCGCAGTTCCTGGTGCGCCTCGGGATCGAGCCCGATCGCCCGCATGAAGCCGAGGGTTTCGGTGAGCCGGTCGGCGAGTTCCTGGTAGCGCGCCGATTGCGGACTGTCCTTGACGAAGCCGAGCATCCAGCGATGCGCGTTCTCGAGATTGGCATAGCCGCCCCAGGCGAAGGCGCGGATGAGGTTCAAGGTCGCGGCAGATTGCCGATAGGCCATGAGCTGGCGGTGCGGATCGGGCGTGCGCGCCGCCGCATCGAAAGCTATATCGTTGATGATATCGCCCCGGTAGCTCGGCAATTCGACGCCGCCGATCTTTTCCTTGGCGGCGGAGCGCGGCTTGGCGAATTGCCCGGCGACTCTGCCGACCTTGACGACGGGAGACGCCGCCGCAAACGTCATCACCACCGCCATCTGCAGGAAAACCCGGAAGAAATCGCGAATATTGTCGGCGCCGTGCTCGGCGAAGCTTTCGGCGCAATCGCCGCCCTGAAGGAGAAAGGCTTCGCCCTTTGCCACCTTGCCGAGCATGGCCTTGAGCTTGCGCGCCTCGCCGGCAAAAACGAGCGGCGGAAACTGCGCGAGCTGGCGCTCGACGTCGGCAAGGGCGGCGGCGTCGGGAAAAACCGGGGCTTGTTCTATCGGCTTGGCCCGCCAAGAATCGGGCGACCAGCGTTCGCTCGGCATTCTAAAACTCCGAAAGATCATGATGATTTCGGATTGACCCAATCCGAAATCATGAACGTGATCGATTCCAATAATTTAGAGCGGAATAGGCAGCTAAGTTCACGCAA
Organism: uncultured Alphaproteobacteria bacterium; assembly: GCA_963809985.1. Taxonomy (GTDB): domain Bacteria; phylum Pseudomonadota; class Alphaproteobacteria; order Rhizobiales; family Beijerinckiaceae; genus Methylovirgula. The sequence goes on from CAWELW010000001.1 coordinate 298,046, forward strand.
TCTATGTAAACTTGATTGCGTCGGAAAACCCGCGCAGCGTCCCACTTTTCCTCATCCCGCTCTAGCCGCCCGACCGGCGGCCCAAACCTTTCGCGTTCTGTAACCTGAAATCCAGACGCGCTCCACCGCCGATTTCAGGCCGCTTTTCCGATGCGGCCGATCACGCCAGGGCTGCGGTTCGCTGGCGCAGGAAAGCGATGACCCGCTCTTCCGCACGTTTTGTCGGCGTGCCGGCGCGATCGTCGAAATGCACGGTCAGGACCGAGTGCGGTGGCCGACTGGATGGGGCCGCATCCTTCGGGTCGATCTCGATCGGCTCGAACCGATCCCCGAATTCGCGCTTATACGTGGCAAAACGCGCGTCGGGAACCATTTTATCGCCGTGGAACCGCAGCCCGATCATCGAAAGATCCTCGGTTTCGAACCGCCGCTTGGCGCACGCGATCTGGTCGGGCGAGAGGCCGATCGCGGCGCTCCTTTTCGCCGAGCAGAACGGCAGGGGCAGCGAGGGTTGCGAGAGAACCGGCGCGATGACGGCTGGTTCCGTCATCATCGCCAGCGCAAAGCCGCCGGTCAGACACATGCCGATGGCCCCCGGACTTGATCCGTGGGTCGCCTCCAGTTGCTCTCCACCCCGCCTCGCGACGACGCGGTTACCTTCGGCTACGGAGCTCCGACCGACATCGACAGGGACTTTCACCCTGCTGACAAAACGTCCTCGCGGACCCACCGGAGCGCTGACCTCCGGTCCGCACAAACCGCCTCAATTTGAATGACCCGCGCCGCTAGCCTCGCCGAAAGCGTAGAATGTCACGCCGGCGCCAACCGAATTACCACCGCGGCGCTACCGTGCGCCTGTGCAGTTGCCCGACCTCTGCGCATATGGGAGAAACCGTCGAGCTTGTGCTGCGGCGGCGCCTGTTTCGTCATAGCAACCATGCCCGATTTGTCGCTCGCGCGTGGAGCGCCAACCGATTCCGGCCGCCATGCCGTGCCTTTCGCGCCAACGCCACAAGTCTCGCCGCCGTTGACCCGGTACAATTCCGAGTCGGACAGTTTTCGGTAATTGTCGAGAAGTGCCTCGATTTCCTGTCTGCTGAATATAGGCATGTTTTGCTCTTCAATTCGACGATCAGTAAGCTAACGGGCGTGTTGATCCCGTCTCTCTCAACTACGAGAATCAGCGTCTTGAAGTTTCAGCAATCACGAGGTTGTGACGCACGTCGTCGGCGCGATTGGTTGTTGCGAGACCTTCACTGCAGGGCATGCAAATTTGGGGCTTATTCCGAAAGAATGCTAGGCTTGCCTGAAGGCCAGCACGCTATCAGGCCTGTAGGAACGAAAGTGCACCGGTTGTTCGGCTCGCGTGAACGAAAACGGCGGCGATGTGGCGAACGTCGGGCTCAGCCTCGATCCGGTCGGCGAAACGACCCGCGCAGAATTCCAGGATCGGCCTCGTCGCGCAATGCCGGCGCGCGTGTTTGGCCGTCGTCCTTGCCCGCCAGATGCGCGCCCACCCTCGACCAGCGCCACTTCTGCGCGCACAATCAGCCACGCCGCACTCGAGCGCCGAGTTGAGGGATTTAGCGAAGCGTCGCCTTAAATGCGTAAATGATCGGGGACGAGAACGCATGACGGCGTACGGAAACTGATCAACGCGTGGCGGCCGATTGCGTGCCGGCGTGCAATCTCGCCGGGCGCCCAGTTGTGGTTCTTTGGTGGATGTGGTTTGAGCTTTTTGCGGAGGCGCGTTCGCTTAGCCGCCGCAAACTCTATGAAGCCGAGAAGCCATGGACCAAAACGTAGATAGCTGGCTGTCAGAGCTTACTCAGACCGATGACATTTATCTTCTGTCCGAAGATCGTCCCTTCGGTCATCCGGAGGAGGAGCACGATAAACACGTCGTCTCGCCAGTCGAGCCGACAATCGGCAACCTTGTTCTCAGCCACGCCCGAAAGGCCCCTCAAAACATCCTCGAAATCGGCTGTGGCTCTGGGTACCTCACTGCTAGCTTAATCTGCGCTGGCGGGATGAATACTGTTGTCGCATCGGACGCTTCAACGCAATTTCTGAGATTAACGCGTCAGAAAGTCGAGCCTCTACCCCATTCCTCAAAGCTTAGGTTGCTTCGGCTAGCGGATGGTGAGTTGGATCGCATACCGAAAGACCTTTTTGATCTTATTATAATGCGATCTGTGCTGCACCATTTTGTCGATTTCAAATCCGCGGCGGCCCGCCTAATCTCAAAACTGCCGCGTGATGGTCAATGTCTTATGCTGGAGCCTCGCGCCGATTTTCACATCACGGCATCGCTGTTGCTCAAGCTGGCAAGAGCCAATTCAATACGCCGTTTGAGTCCTGGCCGCTGGTCAAAGGAGCAGGAAACAGCGGTTCGCAACTTCGTCGAAACTGCAGAATTCTACCTGGACCGTCAGAGGGACAAATCCAGCGCCGAAGATAAATATGTTTTTTTTGTCGAAGAATTGTTGGAAATAGCCAAGGATACCGGCACAAGTTTATCTTGCATCGGAGGCGAAGGTGACAGCACTTATTCTCAATGTTTCAGCGACTTCTTGTTGTATTGCATGAATTACTCACCGAAAGTTGTGCAAGAGATTACGGTTCTCTTATCTGACGAGCTTGCGTTCATGGATCGAGCCCACTCAGCTCGGCCGCGGTATTATGCTGCCGAGTGGTTCGCCTTCACCCGACCCGGGTGAAGCGCGACAGGCGGGATTCTGGGAATACGGAGACGTTTTACTAAGTCTTTGTTTCGACGGATGATCTTATCCGAAAAGTCAGACCGTTCGGGATCACGCCCTAGTACCCGGAATCACGGGTCCGCGAAACATGGTTTGAGGCGTTTCTGATGGACTTCGGATTTGGTCCAGACGAAGGGGCGAGCTGTTTCATTATAGGTGCGGATGAAGGCGTCGATATGGGCCTTGAGCTCTTCGACGGCCTGGAACGAGGCGCCCTTGAGGGACTTTCCGGCAAGGATCGAGAACCAGATTTCGATCTGGTTCAGCCAAGATGTGTGGGTCGGCGTGTAATGGAAGGTGACGTTCTTGTGCCGTGCAAGCCACCTGTCGTGTTTGGGCTTGTGGGTGGACAGATTGTCGAGGACGACGTGGATATGGCAGTCCTGGTAGGCGGCGATGACCTCGTTCATGAAGGCGAGGAACTCGACGCGCCGTCGGCGCTTGGCGTGGCGGCCGATGACTTTGCCAGTCGCGACATCGAGCGCGGCGAAAAGGGTCGTGGTGCCATGCCGCGTGTAATCATGCGACTGGCCCGTCATCGCCCGTCCGTTCGGCAGTTTGAGGTAGCCCTGGGCGCGCTCCAAGGCCTGGATCGCCGGCTTCTCATCGACGGCGAGGACGATCGCGTTTTCGGGCGGCGCCATGTAAAGGCCGACGATCTCGGCGGCTTTCGCCACGAAGTCGGGGTCGTTGCTCTCGCACCAGGACTTGCGACCGGAAAGATCGATCTTCTGGGCACGAAGAAAACGCCAGATATATTGCTCATGAACGTCGCCGAGCGCCTTGGCGAGCAAAGGAGCCGTCCAATTGGCGAAGCCTTGCGGCGGCTTTTCGTCGAGCAGCGCCAAAATCCGTCGGCCTGTCTCGGGGCCATATTTCGGCACGGGGCCGCGGTTACCCGTCTCGCTGAAGCCGGCAAGCCGGTCCTTGGCGTAACGCACCCGCCATTTGGACGCTGTGCCGATCGTGCAGCCGACCGCGCGGGCAATGGCGCGGGTCGCAGCCCCATCCGCCGCCTGCAAAACGATCCGCGCCTTGAAACGGGTGCGGTGTTCGGTCTTCGTCGAACGCACCAAGCTCTCAAGCTCGGCCCGTTCTTCCGCCGTCAGAATTATCGGCGTAGCTTCTGGAATGATATTGCTGCTCATGCAGCCTTGAATCACGACTTAACTACCCGCGATAGTGGGTACTAGATCGAATCATATTTGGCGATGTGCCAAGGTTCCGCCTCCGCTTCAGCCTGCCATCGCCCGAAGGCCGGCAGCGCGCGCATTGCATCCATGTAGGCGCGCGTGACCGGCGTGAGCGGAACGCAATAGACATGAAAACGATTGACGACCGGCGCGAACATCGCATCGGCGGCCGAAAACTCACCGAACAGGAAGGGGCCACCTGCGCCGAATTCCCGGCGTGCAGCGGCGAAGGCCGCCTCGATACGCGCGACGTCGGCAGCAACTTCCGGGGCAAGATCGAGGGGCGCCGGCTTGCGCCGCACGTTCATCGGCAGATGCTGCCTCACCGCCATGAATCCCGAATGCATTTCGGCGGCAAGGGCGCGCGCCTGCGCGCGTGCCGCCTTGTCGCGCGGCCAGATCGCTTGATCGGGAAAAGTCTCGGCCAGATATTCGATGATCGCGAGCAAATCCCAGACGGCAATGGCGCCGTCGTGCAGCGAGGGACATTTCCCGGTAGGCGCATAGCGCAACATCTCCGCGCGCGTCGCCTCTTGCGCCATCGGGATCACGATCTCGCTAAATTCCATGCCGAATTGACGCATCACAATCCAAGGTCTGAAAGACCAGGACGAATAGGCCTTGTTGGCGATGACGAGAGTAAGTGCCATGGTTTCAATAGACCTCGGGTTCCTCAGGCTGGTGCAAATTGCCGTCGCGCAGATTCGTCGCGCCCCTCAAGGCGCCGGGAACCAGGCATCCGTCTTGCCGGTGAGATGATAGGCGACCAAGCCGATCCATTCATGCAAGGCAAGATCGAGTGCCGTCAATTCATCGAGAACGACATAGGTGAAGCGTGAGTCCCGATCATCGCCGTAGGTGCGGAAATCGACGGGATAGGCCGTCACGGTGAAGCCGGCACGCCGGAAGATGCCGATCGAACGCGGCATGTGCCAGGCCGATGTTACAAGCAGCCAAGTCTCGCCCGATTTCGGCTTCACGAGATCGCGGCTGTTGATCGCATTTTCCCAAGTATTCTTGGACTTTGTCTCGAAACTCATGCGCTCCGGCGGAAGCCCGAGGGAAAGCCAAAAATCGCGGACGCCATCGGCCTCGCTGAGATCAGTGGGGTGCAGGCTCGCATTGCCGCCGGTGAAGACGAGGCGCGCCTGCGGATAGCGCTTCGCCAAGACGAACGCGCCGGTCAAGCGCGAGGCGGCGGCGAGCAAGGCGGGCGATTTACGGGCGAGCGAAATGTCCTCATCGAGCGCACCGCCGAGCACGATGATCCCGGTCAGCGCCGGCGTGTCCGCGGGCGGCAAAGGAAACCGATCCTCGAGCGGCCGCAGCATCAGCCCGCCGAGCGGGGAAAATGCCGCAATTGCGAGCAGAATTATCGCGCCTGCCGTCGCACGCCTGCCGATGCGGGCGAAGCGTCCAAAGCCGAATAGAACGCCGGCGATGCCAATGATCAGCAAGAAGTTGATGGGCTCGACGACGTACCAAAGGATTTTGGAGACATAGAAGAACATGCGAATCCCGAGCGGCATGGCAAAGATGAAAGACGGAGCTCAATCAACATCTAGCCTTTCGCCCTTCTTCGGCCAAGCGCCGAACAAGAAGCTTCAAACGGAGCGCTTGGCTTGGCGCTGACGCCTGCCGGCGGATTGCAACACGCCGAGGCCCGCAAAACCGATCAGCACTCTTCGCACTTGGCTGCTAACATCTTGGTTTCACACCGCTTTGGCGCGGCACGTGCTTGCCAGCCGAAGCCCCGTCGGCTTAATTTGGGTCCTGTATTGATTCGCTTGGAGGCAAGACGTTCATGGTGTCAAGCGACTTTCGCCGGCAGATCGAAGGCTATGGTCTGACGACCGCCAATATCATCTATCGGCTTCCCGATCATCCGAGCCTCGTTCAGTCCTACATCTGGCAGGAATACGACCTGCATCCGGATTTTCCGGAGCTGCGCAAGTTCCTCGATTTCTGGGTGCGCCAGATCGAAGGCGCCCTGCATTCGGTCACCGTCGCGCATTCGAGCTTGATCAAGCCCGCCGAATTGAAATACGCGTGCAGCGAGTTTCTGCTCAATTGAGACACGCGTCTAAGATTGGCTAGTCCTTGCTGGGTTCGCCGTCTTCATCGGCCGGCACCGTCGGAACACTATAGGCACCCGACAGCCAACGATGCAGGTCTATGTCGGCGCAGCGTGGCGAACAAAAAGGCCATGCCGCCTGGACTGCGGGCTTGCCGCAGATCGGACATGCGCGGATCGAAGTCCGCATATTTGCGCGCCTGTTGTCAGGGGTAAGGCGTTTCATCTGCATCGACGCGGTTCAGCCAGAAAAAATGGGCGGGATAGCCCTCGCCGGCAAGAAGCGACAGGCACTCATAGATCGGCAAGCCGACGACCGAAGTATAGGATCCGACGAGCCGCTGGACAAAACTGCCTGCGAGCCCCTGGATCGCATAGCCTCCGGCCTTACCGCGCCATTCGCCCGACGCGACATAGGCCTCGATCTCGTCGCCCGACAGCCGCTTGAAACGGACCCGCGTCTCGACGAGCCGGCGCCGGACCGCACCGCTGGGTGTCACGAGACACAGGCCCGTGTGAACCCGGTGCGCGCGCCCCGACAATAGGCGCAGACATTGCGTCGCTTCAGTCATGATTTCGCATTTCGGCAAGATCCTGCGGCCGACACTCACGACCGTATCCGCCGCGATCAAATAGGCGCCTGCCAGCTCGGCGCGCTTTTTGGCGACCCTTCCGGCAGCCTCTGCCTTTTCCTCGGCAAGGCGTGCCGCGAGCATGCGCGGCAATTCACCCTTTTTCGGAATTTCGTCGACATCGGCGGGCAGCAGCGCATCCGGCTCGAGGCCAATTTGTTGCAGAAGCTCAAGGCGCCGCGGCGAGGCGGAAGCCAGAACGAGCCTGGGTCGCCAGGCCTTGGGATCGCCGCTCAAGGCTCGTTGCCCATGTTTGACCGCTCAGATCACTTGAAGCGATAGGTGATACGACCTTTCGTCAGGTCGTAAGGTGTCATTTCGACGAGCACTTTGTCGCCGGTCAAGACGCGAATACGGTTCTTGCGCATTTTCCCGGCCGTGTGGGCGATAATTTCGTGGTCATTCTCGAGCTTCACGCGAAACGTGGCATTCGGGAGCAATTCGACGACGGTGCCAGGAAATTCGAGCAGTTCTTCTTTCGACATTTGATTCCTTCTGCATGGACATCCCTCGCGCGGCGTCAGAGTATGTCCTAGAAAAGTGGACCTACTTTTCCGACGCTTGAGACATCGCCTCTACTTTCTTGAATCTAGAGCGGATTCACCCACTATGGCGGATCGCAATCGTGCGTCCGCCTTAACGGGACCCGCTCCAGCCGCCATGAGAAACGGAGCCCGATTCCCTTCATTCGTGGAGAGACCCGGAGATCGCTCGGCGGGACCCTAATCGAGAAAGCGCGTTTTGTGAACTGCTGAGAGAACCGCAGCCGCCTCGCCGGCTCACCCTTTGACATCCGGCGCAACTGGTTCGGGCACGGCAACGCGCGCTCGATCGATTTCGGTGAAGAATTTGAAACGGCGCACTGCAAAGGGAATGGTCGCGAGATAGGCAAGGCTCAGGAAAGCAAGCATTTCCATCGGATAAGTCGCGAGCAGAAGGACAGCCACCGCGACGCCGAACAGGACCGCAATGACGAAATCGCGCGGGACGCGGCCGATCCTCTTGCCGGAAAAATGCGGGATCGGGCTCGCCATCAAGAAGGCGACGAAAAGCACATAGGCTATCTCGAAGGGCACCGAAGCATGCGTATTTGGCACGGCGAGGACGGACAGATTGAGATAGAGCGGCAGCAATCCGACGATCGCGCCGGCCGGCGCCGGCATCCCCGTGAAGAACCGCACCTGCCAGGCCGGCCGATCGGGATTGTCGCTCGTCACGCTGAAACGGGCGAGGCGGAGCGCACAGGCGATCGCGAAGACCAGCGCAGTGAACCAACCGAGACTCTTGATCTGATGCAGGCTCCATAGATACAGAATGAGCCCGGGCGCGACGCCGAAATCGACGAAATCGGCTAAGGAATCGAGTTCGGCGCCGAAGCGGGAGGTCCCCCGCAAAGCCCGCGCCAGGCGGCCGTCGAGGCCGTCGAGAATGGCTGCCACGATGACGGCAATGACAGCCGTCTCAAACTCGCCTTCGACGGCGAATCGGATCGACGTCAAGCCTATGGAAAGGGCGAGAAGCGTCACGAGGTTGGGCAGAATGATCCGCAGCGGAACCGCGCGGAACCGCCGCCAGGCGCAACAGGCCGCGCTTCGGCACGGCCCGCATTTCGGCGTCGAGATGCTGAGCCGCGTCGTAATCGGCGCCGGCAGAAACGTCCGCTCGTTCCGACGAAGAGAGCCGCGGACCAAAAAATTTGTTCATGGTCGGCTTATACTCGATGTTGCACCTACATTCAGCAAAATCGCTGCTAGGGTGTTCGTTCAACTCGCCTTGAAGGCCCGGCGCGGTTCGTTGGCCCGGAAATCGGCGAGGATCGTCTCACCGGCAATGGCACGTGCCCCGACCTCCACCAAGGGGCGGCCGCTGGGGGGCAAGTAGACATCGACACGCGACCCGAAGCGGATCATGCCGATCCGCTCGCCCGCCCCGACCCGATCGCCGATGGCGACGAAACAGACAATTCTGCGCGCGATGAGCCCCGCGATCTGGACGACCCCCACTCGCCCTGCCGCAGTTTCGATGATGAAGCCGTTGCGCTCATTGTCTTCGCTCGCCTTGTCGAGATCGGCGTTGAGGAAAAGACCAGGCTTGTACACGATCTTCGCGATGCGGCCGCCGACGGGAGCGCGGTTCACGTGGCAATCGAAGACTGACATGAAGATCGAAATTTTTTGCATGGGGTCGGCGCCGAGCCCCAATTCCGGCGGTGGCGGGGAGAGCCCGACGGACGCAATCAAACCATCGGCGGGCGACACGACGAGCCCTTCTTCGAGCGGTGTCAGCCGCACCGGGTCGCGGAAGAAGTAGATGCACCAAATCGTCAAGAGCAGGCCCAGCCATCCGAGCGGCACATAAATCCAGCCGAGCAGCAAAGCCGCGACGGCGAAGATCGCGATGAAAACGTAGCCGTCTTTATGGATCGGGACCAATTGCTTGCGGATCGAATTGATGATGGACATCCGACGGAACTCCGTGCAGCGGAGAGGAAGTGCATGAGCGATAGCGCACTTATTTCTTCACGTCAGCCCCCGCCACAAGGTCCGCGATCACGCGGTCGGTTTCGTCGCCGGACGCCTTCAAGCCGGCAATCACGCCTTGCCGATCGGCCTCACTGCGGTTTTGGCTCACCTTCCATTTGCCCTCGATGCGGTTGATGGTGATTTCGATCCCGATGATCGCCTCGAGCATCGAGGCGATGAAGCCGGGCGGAGCATCATCGACCGACCAAGGCGACGTCCGGTCCCGCTCCTCGAGATCGGTCAAATCACGGATCTGCGAGAACAACCAATCGCGGTCCTCGATCGATCGGATCGATCCGTAGACGTGCACGCAGGCGTAGTTCCAGGTCGGCACGACTTTTCCGCCTTCCTGCTTCGTCACGTACCATGACGGCGAGACATAGGTCTGCGGCCCCATGAACACCACCAAAGCCTCGCTTTTCGGATCGAATTCGCGCCATTGTCGGTTCGCACGCGCGATATGTGCCTTCAGAACGCCCTTCGATCCGGCCTTTTCATCGAGGACGAAAGGCATCGGATTGCCTTCGAGACCGCCGGGACCGGACGTAATCATCGTTCCGAGCGGATAGGCGCAAATCAAGGCATGATGAATTGGCAGGCGATCCTCGCGATGATATGGCGGCTGATACATTGAATGCCTCGTCCTTCTCGGACAGTCCTCGCCGCCGTCCGTGTCCCCTACCCCGTCGTGACTTCCTCGCCCCGCCCAAGATGAACAACGCCGTCCTGGTCGCCGTCGCCGCGATCGAGGCCGTCGCCCAACGTTACTCTTGGACTTAACCGTTCCTCCGCTGCGGCGCGGCGTAGAACTTCCTGCGCACGCTCGATTTCGTTTTGGCGATTCCACATGGCAGCATAGATACCGTTTTGTGAAAGAAGTTCCGCATGGCTGCCGCGTTCGGCGATGTTTCCCTTATCGAGGACAAGAATCTCATCGGCGTTGACGACCGTGGAGAGGCGATGCGCAATGACGAGCGTGGTTCGCCCGTCCGCAATACGTTCGAGCGCTTCCTGGATCTGCCGCTCCGTGAGGCTGTCGAGCGCAGATGTCGCTTCATCGAGGACGAGGATCGGCGGCCCCTTCAAAATCGCGCGGGCTATCGCGATGCGCTGTTTTTCGCCGCCCGAGAGCTTCAGGCCGCGCTCGCCGACCGGCGCGGAAAAGCCGCCCGGAACACTCTCGATGAATGTGTCGATCTGGGCCAGACGAGCCGCCTCGCGCACATCCGCCTCTGACGCATCCCATCGCCCGTAGCGGATATTATAGTAGATCGTATCGTTGAAGAGGACGGTATCCTGCGGAACCATGCCGATGGCAGCGCGCAACAACTCCTGCGTTACCATGCCGATATCCTGACCATCGATCGTGATTCGCCCCGCCGACGGCTCATAAAATCGAAAGATGAGACGCGAAATCGTCGACTTTCCAGCGCCCGAAGAGCCAACGATGGCGAATGTCCGTCCTGCCGGCACGTCGAAAGAAACATCGTCCAGAATCGTTCGATCGGTCGTGTAGCCGAATCTCACATTTTCGAATCTCAAATTGCCGCCTGAAACCTCGAGCGGCCGAGCGCCAGGGCGATCCGCAACGTCGGCGTGATGGTCGAGGATATCGAACATCATTTCGATGTCGATCATCGCTTGCCGAACCTGACGATAGACCATGCCCATGAAGTTCAAAGGCTGGTAGAGCTGGATCATCATTGCATTGATCAGCACAAAATCGCCGACCGTATTGGTTCCCGCTTTTATTCCAGCGAGGCTCAGTGCCATGACCGCCGTGAGACCGGCCGAGAAAATCACCGCCTGTCCGGCGTTGAGAAAGGCAAGCGAAGTGTAAGTCCGCACGCTGTTGCGTTCGTAGCGCGCCATCGACTTGTCATAACGTTCGGCTTCACGCCATTCCGCATTGAAATACTTCACGGTCTCATAGTTGAGGAGCGAATCGATCGCTTTTGTATTGGCGTCTAAGTCGCTTTCGTTCATCGACCGGCGAATCGAGATCCGCCAGTTCGTGGACGCGAAGGTGAAGCCAAGATAGGCGGCAATCATCGCGATGACGCTGGCGACATAGCGCACGTCGAACTGGACAAAAAGAACTGCCAGCACGAGCAGGAATTCGACAGCCGTCGGAATGGCCGTCAAGACCGTCATGCGGACTATCGTCTCGATCGCCTCCCGCCCGCGTTCCAGTATCCGGGTCAGACCGCCAGTCTTGCGTTCGAGATGAAATCGCAGCGAAAGTTGATGGAGGTGAACGAAGACCGTGCGCGCGAGACGCCGCACGGCGTGCATGGCGACCGCCGCAAAGATTGCGTCGCGCCCCTGCGTCACGAGCGCCATGCCGGCCCGCAAGAAGCCGTAGAGCAAGGTCAAGGCCAATGGCGCAACGACGAAAGCCGGCAGAACCGCCGACGATTTCCCCAACAGCGCGTCGGTTGCCCATTTGAATGAATAGGGCACTGCGATGGTGATGAGCTTGGCGAGAAGAAGCAGCGCAAAGGCGGCGTAGATGCGCCGTTGCAGGTCCTTGCGATCGGCCGGCCAGACATAGGGCCAAAGCCGGCGCCACATCTCGGCGAGAGTGGTCTTTACGCGTGGCCGTGGCGCGGCGGGATTTGGGGAAGCTGTGACTTGCTGCAACATGACGAACCTGGCGCCGAAGTTCTCGCCTCGGCGCAAATGAAAAATGATACGAAAGATCGGCTTGACGGCAACTCCTGGAGGGCGGCCGCGCACCCGATCGGGATCGCCTGATGTTCGGGCTGGAGCGGGATGAGTTTTGATCGAATCATTAGCCATCATCGCAAGCCAACGGGTCCGGCGTTCGGCCGACCCGATGACACGCTGTGCGAGGCGCTCCAGAGCGAACGCGCGCCGTGGATTGGCGCGCAGACCAGTTTACGCAATCTGCGTAAGCGCGATTGCGCTCGCTGCGCAGGCAAGTTTACGCCGCCCGTGTAAACTTGGCTGCCGTCGCAATGATGGTAATCGTTTCCACCTTAAGTCATCAAGTCATCCCGCTTCAGCCCGTAAGTCTCATACTGAGCCGGCGAGACCCCGTGCGAGACTTCCGGGCTGGTCAACTCATATAGACGCAGTGTGGCGCAAGCGCACCTCTTTCCGCATGCTGCCTTGAATGTCGCACATTCACAAGATTTAACCGTAATACTGCGGCTTGGGAACGTCTGGCCGAGCGGTCGATCGCCCGAAGACTCACTTGCCGGCGGGCGGGATAACGAAGACCTGCCCGGGATAAATCAGTCTCGGATTGCGGATTTGGCTGGCGTTGGCTTCATAGATTTGCGTGTAGCGCGGGCCGGCGCCGAGCAACCTGCGGCTGATCCGCCAAAGGTTTTCGCCGCGCTGCACCGTCGCGCTTACGTCTATGGCAGCCGAGGACTCATGTGCCTCCGTCTCGTCGGCCCGCGGCGGCGAGGCCTTCGCTTCGAGAAGATCGGCTGGAGCCTCGAAAGGAATTTCCGCCCGCGCCACGACCTGGCCGGCGGCATCGAGGCTATCCACACGCAGCCTGTGAGGTCCTGGACCGAGGCCTTTCGCGACCCGCAGCGACCAGCGGCCGTCAGAGCCGGCAACCACGTCCGCCAAAGCCTTGTTGTCGGCATAGATGCGCACATGCGCATTCGGCTTCGCGCTGCCCATGGCATAAAATCCACTTTTGTCGATTTCCGCCGTAAGGATTGCCGCTGTCTCTTCCGACTTTGCCGCCAGCGGGGGAGACGCGAGCAGAACCGTCGGCTTACCGGGTTCGGCGAGCGCGACAATGGTCTTGTCGCCAAGTCTACGGGGGACCGATACGACGACGCTTTGAAGCAATTCAAGGGCGGCCTCTTCGTCGCGCAGGCTGAGCTCGAAATCTCCCGGCGGGAGCGTCGGCGTGACCACGAATTGGCCGGCTCCATCGGCCGAAGTCTGGTCCAATACCTTGCCACCCGCGATGACCGCGATCTTGGCGTACGGCCGGCCGCGGCCAGCAATGACCGATTCGCCCGAAGGTTCAACGCGGACAACGTCGAATTCGGGCCGCTGAACCGCCGTGCGGGAGTCCACTGGCGTGGGTTGTGCCTGCGGCTCGAGCAAAGAGAGCAGCAGCGGCGCGCCGTCGGGTGCATGGGCACGCCAAGCGAGCCCTGCACCCAGGGCGACGCAACAGGAGCCCAAGGCCAGGGCGACGATTTGCAAACGCGTCATGAAATTGCTTCAGAAACCCTGGGATATCTGGATATCGGCCGCGAAACGGCCGCAGCGGAGGCAGATCATAGGTCTTACAAGATCAATTCTACCGATCAGCGGTTATGGCCTGTCGCGTCGACTATATAATGCCAGCTGCAGAGCCGCCACGAAATTGAAGGGATGAGAATGGTTCGAAGTGCAAACACCGGCTTGACGGCGCCGGCAACCGCGCGCCAGAAGCGCGGCATGAGCGAAGCGAGCACCAAATCCGGCGGCCATCCCTTGATCCGCAATGTCTGTGTCTATTGCGGTTCTGCTGCCGGAATCGACCCGCTTTACGAGCAGGCGGCGGGCAAATTCGGCCGCGCTTTGGCCTTGGCCGGCATCGGCCTCATTTACGGTGGCGGCAGCAGAGGCCTAATGGGCGCCGTAGCGCGCGCCACGCGCGAAAACGGGGGCATGGTCACCGCCATCATCCCCGAGTTCCTAACCGTGCATAATGAGTTTTCCAAAGATGCACAAAAGCATATCGTCGTCCCGGATATGCATACGCGCAAAAGATTGATGTTCGAACAAGCGGATGCGTTCGTTGCGCTGCCGGGCGGCATTGGCACCCTCGAAGAACTCGTCGAACAATTGACCTGGGTGCAGCTCGATCGCCATACGAAGCCGGTCGTTATCGCCGATATCGGCGGCTTCTGGCGGCCGCTGCTCGCGCTTTTCGAGCATATGCGCGAACACAGGTTCATCCAGCCAGCGTTTGAGGTGCGCTACCTCGTCGCAGAAGCGATCGAAGATATTTTGCCGATGATCGAGACCGCAGCTGCGAGAAATGCTGCGCTGGGCGCCCGGAAGGAAACCGTCGACCCGCGCATGTGACATGCGAGCGTCGAAAGGAAACACCGCCTGGCGCGTCATCCCCAAGGGAACAGGCGGGCCGATCATCCGGACTTATTAAACCGCCCCCGCCTTCATCAGTTTGAAGGTGATCGCATCGGTCAAAGCCTGGAACGAGGCATCGATGATGTTCGCCGAGACACCGACGGTCGACCAAAGATCTCCAGCACCGTCGCGGAATTCGATGAGGACGCGGGTGACCGCATCGGTGCCGCCCTGGAAGACGCGGACGCGATAATCGACGAGCTCGAGATCTTCGATGAACGGCTGATATTTGCCGAGATCCTTGCGTAACGCGAGATCGAGCGCGTTGACCGGGCCATTGCCTTCGGCCGCCGAAATCAACAGCTCGCCTCCAACGCGGACTTTGACCACGGCTTCGGACATTGTCACGAGTTCACCTGCCGCATTGTGGCGCCGCTCGACGTCGACCCTGAACCTCTCCACTTCGAAATAATCTGGAACGTTGCCGAGGCTGCGGCGGGCGAGAAGCTCGAAAGACGCATCGGCGCCTTCATAGGCATAGCCTTGCGCTTCCTTGTCCTTCACCTCTTCGAGAAGACGCCCGAGACGCGGGTCGTCCTTGCCGAGACGCACCCCGAACCTCTCGAGTTCGGCCATGATGTTGGACTTGCCGGCTTGATCGGACACGAGCAGCCGGCGCCGATTGCCGACGCTTTCGGGCGTGACATGTTCGTAGGTCGCCGGATCCTTCAGAACGGCGGACGCGTGAATCCCGGCCTTGGTCGCAAAAGCCGAGGCGCCGACATAGGGCTGATGCCGGTTCGGCGCACGGTTCAACAATTCGTCCAGCGTATGGCTCACTTTCGTCAGCGTCGCGAGCTGTTCGAGCGTGACCCCAATTTCGAAGACGTCCGCATACTCGCGCTTCAGCAACAGCGTCGGAATGATCGAGACGAGATTGGCGTTGCCGCAACGCTCGCCGAGCCCGTTGAGCGTGCCTTGAACATGCTGCGCTCCTGCGCGGATCGCGGCGAGTGAATTCGCGACCGCATTTTCGGTGTCGTTATGGGCATGGATGCCGAGATGCGTGGCCGGGATATGTTTGCCGACTTCAGCGACGATGCGTTCGACTTCGTGCGGCAGCGTCCCGCCATTCGTGTCGCAGAGCACGATCCAGCGTGCCCCGGCCGCATACGCAATCTTGGCGCATTCCAGCGCGTAGGCCCTGTTCGCCTTGAAACCGTCGAAGAAATGTTCGCAATCGAGAACCGCCTCGCGGCCCTTGGCGTTCGCGGCCTCGATCGATTGCGCTATGCCTTCGAGGTTTTCGTCGAGTGTCGAGCCGAGCGCGACGCGGACATGATAATCCCATGTTTTTGCGACAAAGGTTATGACGTCTGCATCGGCTTCGAGAAGCGCAGCTACGCCGGGGTCGTTCGCTGCCGAGCGTCCGGCGCGCTTGGTCATCCCGAAAGCGGTGAAGCGCGCCTGCCGGAACCTCGGCTTCTTGGCAAAGAACTCGGTGTCTAGGGGATTGGCCCCGGGATAGCCGCCTTCGATGTAATCGAGGCCCAGCCCGTCGAGCAAAGCCGCGATCTGCCTCTTGTCCTCGAGAGAGAAATCGACGCCGGTCGTCTGCGCGCCGTCGCGCAAGGTTGTATCGAAGAGAGTGAGGCGCGTGCGGGTCATCGGCTTTGGTCTCGCCTCGTGCTTGGTTCCAATTGCTTTTCCATCCGCGTATTTCCGAGCCATTCCATCCCGAGCGCAACGGTCTGTCTGTGCGTCGCTTCGAAGCCGCGCCTTTCGAACAGAGGGCGCGACGTATCGCTCGCATCCGTCGTCAGGCGCTTTGCGCCGCGTGCCTGCGCGAGCTTCTCGATCGCATCGCATAGCAACATGCCGATGCCCTCGCGCGCCATAGTCGGATGCACGTAGAGCTTGTCGATATGCTCGCGCCCCTTGAGCGAGACGAAGCCGACCGGCGCGTGCGCGACCGTCGCAACGAGCGTGAGCGAAGTTGCGAGGCTCTCGGCGAATCGGGCCTCGTCATCGGCGCGAGACATCCACGCCGCCCGCTGCGCCTCGTCATAGTCGTCGCCGGTCAGTTGCGCGATCAAATCGCGAAAGATCTGCGCGAGCACCGGGCCATCGGCGGGAAGAAAAGGCCGCAACGCCGGTTTCGGAACAGCACTTGCGTTCATGATTTCACCTCGAACGCACCCTTGATTGAGAGGTTCATCGCTTCACCTCCCAGGTGGTCGTGCCGTCCTTGTTGTCTTTGAGAGTAATGCCCATGGCCGTCAGTTCATCGCGAATACGGTCGGACTCGGCCCAAGTTTTCGCGGCGCGGGCTTTGATGCGATCTTTGATGAGCGTGTCGACCTTGGCTTTATCGATGTTCGCAGAACTTCGCTTTCGCGCATTCCATTCGGTCGGATGTTGACTGATGAGACCGAGTGTTTGGGCCGATGCGACAGCAATCGCGGCACATCCAGGATCGTGCACGTCCCATCCGAGCTCGCTCACCCCAAGTTCCAATTCACCTAGCCTGCTGGACGAAAACAGCGAATGAAGTTTCGATATTGCAGCTGGGGTGTTGATGTCATCATAGAGCGCTTCGATGAAGTCCGCGCGCGGTTCGGCGCTCATGGTGGGCCACGTAGGTTCGACAAGCCCATACCAGCGATCAAGAGTTTTCTCAGCTTCCTCCAACGCCTTCACTGTGAAATCGATTGGCTGCCGATAATGCGTCTTCAACAACGCGAGCCGAACCACATCTCCAGGCCAAGCGCGGCCACCAAAGTTGTCGGTCGTCAAGAGCTCTCTGATCGTCACGAAATTCCCCAAGCTCTTCGACATTTTCTCGCCTTCGACCTGGAGATGGCCATTGTGGATCCAAAAATTGGCCATCACCTTGTGTCCGAAGGCGCAACAGGTTTGCGCGACTTCGTTTTCATGGTGCGGAAAGACGAGGTCTATGCCGCCGCCGTGGATGTCGAAGATCTCGCCGAGATAGCGCCAGCTCATGGCCGAACATTCGAGGTGCCAGCCGGGGCGGCCGCGTCCCCAGGGACTCTCCCAACCGGGTTCGTCCGCTTGCGAAGGTTTCCAGAGGACGAAATCCGTCGGCCCTTTCTTATAGGGTGCGACCTCGACTCGAGCGCCGGCGATGAGGTCGTCGAGCGGGCGTTTCGACAGGTTTCCATAGTCCGGCATCGACTGCACATCGAAGAGAACGTGCCCTTCCGCCACATAGGCATGGCCCTTGTCGATCAGCTTTTCGATGATCTCGAGCATCTGCCGGATGTGATCCGTGGCACGCGGCTCGATGGTCGGCGGCAGGCAGCCGAGCGCTGCCGCATCCGCCTGGAAGATCTCGGTCATCTCATCGGTCAGCGCGCGAATGCCGATGCCGCGCTCCGCCGCCCGCGCATTGATCTTGTCATCGACGTCGGTGATGTTGCGGACATAGGTGACGTGATCTTCGCCGAAATGGTGGCGTAGGAGCCGGAAGAGGAGATCGAACACGATCAGCATGCGGCCGTTGCCGATATGCAAATGGTCGTAGACGGTCGGGCCGCAGGCATAAAGCCGGACGTTGGCGGCATCGATCGGCACGAAAACCTCCTTGCGACGCGTCATCGTATTGTAGAATTGCAAAGCCATAGGTTCCCTTTCAGCTCACGCTGGCCTGGGATGTCGGATCTGAACTCTGAAATGAGGACGAGACGGCTCCAGCCAGCGCGAAGACTAGCCGATAATGCAAATGGTCCGGCAGAGGCGGAATGAGCACGTCATCAGCGAAACATGCGCGAGAACCGCCGGCCCGTCAAGCGGGCGAGATTGGCGCAAGCCTGGCGCGCTAGTTTAACCGATCATTTAGGACCGATCGCGCAGAATAGCTCGACGCGCTGTCGCGTGCGGCTTGGATACGCTCCTGGCGAGCGCATTCCTATAGCGGAGGCTTTTCCATGTCCATTATCCGGCTCGACTTTCGCAAGTTCTTGCGCGTCGTGCTGTCGATTCTCGCCGGACTTGTGGTGATCGCCGCTCTCCAGCGCGCGGCGCGGGCAGCCGACACTCATGTGATCATCGTGCCCGCTGACGACGGCTACGGCACGCAAGAATGTTTCTTGCAGACGAAGGGATGCGGGGAAGTCGTCGCGGCGGCTTGGTGCGAAGCCATGGGCTTTGCGAGCCCCGTCGCCTTCGGCCGGGCCGAAGACATCACCAGCACGATCGCCGGCCAGAAAGAAGTTAAGCTCGATCCCAACTCGTTTGTCGTCAAGTGTGCCGAATGAGGAACCTCACGCAAGGGACAGACGTAAGGCTTCTGCGGCAAAGCCGGCAAACAAAATGAGCCCCGCTTCCCTATTGGAACGAAACAGCCGCAGAGCCAAGGCCGTAACGACCGGCTGTCTGTCGAGCCCCCGTTGGAGGCTGAAGACCTGCCAAGCGAGATGAACGACAAATCCCGCAAGGCCGGCAAGCGCGAAGAAACCTGCCGCGCCGGATAAGAGCACAGCGGCGCCGATGCACAGGACGGTGACCGCATAAAAGAGCGTCACCCACGCCACCACCTTCTCGCCGAACAGACGCGCCGTGGACTTGACCCCGATAATGGAGTCGTCACGCACGTCCTGCAGGGCATAGATGGTGTCATAGCCGATCGTCCAGGCGATCGCCCCGCCATAGACGAGGTAGGCGGGCAGGGCCAAAGAGCCGTAAATCGCCGCCCAGCCCATCAGACCGCCCCATGCGAAGGCCAGGCCGAGGACCGCCTGCGGCCACGAGGTCACCCGCTTCATGAACGGATAAAGGCCGACGGCGACGAGCGACGCAAAGCCGAGCGCGATACTGAACCGATTGAAGCTGACGAGGACGAGGAAGCCGAGAAGTGCTTCGGCGAGAAGAAATATCGCGGCGGCGCGGCGGCTGACGCGACCCGACGGCAAAGGCCGAAACCGGGTCCGCTCGACCTGCGCGTCGATGTCGCGGTCGACGATATCGTTAAAAGTCGCTCCCGCCCCGCGCATGGCCACGGCGCCGACGAGGAACAACAAGAGATGCAGCGGATCGGGCGCCGCATGGCGCGACATGCTGGCGAGCGCGCTCGACCACCAGCACGGCAGAAGCAGCAGCCACCAGCCGATTGGCCGATCGAGGCGGGCGAGCTGAACATACCCGAGCCATGCCATAGGAACATGGCGAAGCAGAAATTGACCGGACACCGCATCCGGCAGCGCACTGGCCGGCGCTGCAGTCACGGCCGGCGTGGTCGGTGGGCCTGGGTGCAACGGGCTCATGCGTTAAGATCACAAAGGGCCGGTCGGCAATTTCGGCCCGTTCTGATTGCCTGCCGCAATGCCCTTCTTGATCTGCTCGGCAACGGCGCAGGCTTTGATCGCGACCGACTTGGATCGTCCCGAAGCCTCCGCGAAATTCGTCACGACTTCATCGGGGATCATGCACCAGCCCTTGTTCTTATTCATATAGGCGAGCAGTTCCTGTTCGGCGGCCGAGAGAGCCTGCAATCTTGGACATGAAACTGTCGGATCGAGCTGCCCCTTTGGGGAGGCTTTGGAAAGCTTATTCAGCTCGTCGATGATCGCTTGGCGCTTTTTCGAAAGGTTGCCGAGGTCCACGCTGCATTCTGCTGCGAAAGCCTGTCCGCCGAGAGCCCCGCAAAGGACGAACGCCATAAGGCCGGCGACCAAAGGATGCCTGCGCAGCGCTGTTCGAAATTGTTTCGTTTTCAATGTCCTGATCCTAATTGCCGGCATCGGAGCTGCCCCAAATATATCCGATTGCGATGTTTTGGTGTCATAGCAAACCCCCCGCACGACGTGCAAGGCAGCCTAGCCAATGCAGCCGCAAGGCCTTCTCCGCTCCGCTGGGCCCGCCCGCCGACGCAGACCAAACAACAATCCGTTAGTTAGAACATGCACTTAACGGAAATCCAATCTTGCGATTGCGGACCTGCGCCGACATAGTAGCGCGCACCCTGCTTGGAAATTTTCGCGGATTTAGGGCAACCCCTGCACTACCAGACAAGTGCGCCGAGGACAGCTTTGGGGGCAACGCCGTGCGATTCGAGGAGGCGCTGCAAGGCAGCGAGGTCGATGATCCCCGCCTCCCCTTGCAGGTCCTGCCGGTGAATGCCCGAGGTTACGAATAACGCATCGATCCCCTGATTTGCGCCGCCTTTGATATCGGTATTGATCCCGTCGCCGATGGCGAGCACGCGCCGGTGATCGAAGGCCTTGCCCCTTACGCCGGCAGCCAAAGCAAGCGCGCGCTCGTAAATCGGCAAATGCGGCTTGCCGGCGTGGATGACATAGCCGCCCATCGCTTCGTAAAGTTCAGCGAGTGCGCCCGCGCAATAATAGAGGGAGTTGCCGAGTTCGACGACGATATCTGGGTTGGCGCAGATGAAATCGAGACCGCGATCCTTCATCCGCGCGAGCCGCGCTTCGTAATCGGCCGGCGCTTCATGCTCGGCATCAAAGAGCCCCGTGCAGACGACGTAGGACGCCGCCTCGATCGCCACACGCGGTATCGGGCGGCCGCCGATTTGCTCCGCTTCGGCAAAGACGGATTCATCAACGGCGGGGCCGATATGCGCCAGCGGTTCGCTGCCGCGCGCCACGATCATGGCAGTGGTGACATCCCCGACGTGACGATGTCGTCATAGGCGTCGTGCGGCACCCTGAGCCGATCGAGCGAGCGGACGATCTTAGCCTTCGGCCGCGGCGCATTGGTGATGAGGATGACCGAGCCGCCTTTGTCGCGAAACCGGCTCAGCGCATCGATCGCCTTTTCGAAATAAGCAACACCATTGTGAACGACGCCCCAGACGTCGCAGAGCAGGACATCGTAATTCGGTGCAAGTTCGCCGAGCCCTGGCACGAACCTCGGCGAGAAGATCTTGGTCTTGTTTGTCAGGGTCTTGGCGGGACGATCATGCATCGGACGCGGCTAAAGGCGGGGCCTGGATATGTCAAGTCGGGGATGTTCAAGCATTGCCGTAGCCGCGCGCCATAGCCGCAGCGAGAATCGGCAGGATGAACACCAGGGTCGCCTCAATGTGAATGAATATTTTCGCGACCTTGATCTCCGCGGCCGCCGGAAGGGCTTTCGGATCGGCAACCAAAGCCCGCCGCCATGCGATGAAACGCAAGGTCGGCTGGATCGACAAGATCCCGACCGCGACGAAAAGGCCGATCTTCGTCCAAAAAATGTAATTGTGGAAATAATAATCGGCGCCTTTGGCGCCGAAGAAGACGCGGGCGAATCCCGCGGCGAGAACACAGGCGGCGGCGATTCCAAAGGCAACGTCCAACCGCGCGATCCGACTTACGGCCGCACCATCAAGCTCCGGCCGTAGTAAAACGAGCTCTGCGGCAAGAATGGCGACGAGCGAAAAGACCGCGAGATGATGCAGGCTCGCCAGTAGGAAATCAGTCAACAAAAGCTTGTTCCCCGCCGCTCGTCGCTAATGTGAATGATCTTAACATTGGCTTTGCGCCTGGACAAGCGTCTGACGAATTCGCATTGACATGTTCGAACGCTGAGCGTCGAGTTGCAAGCATGGCAATACGACCGCCGCATTCGTGTATTAGACTGCGCTCGTTCTCGCAGCTGCAACTCCCTCCCCTTTTCAAAGGGGAGGACGGCGCCCATAGGGCGTTCCGAAGGGACGCCCGTCGCGAGCGACGGGCTATGGGCGCCGGGTGGGGTCGGTTCGGAGCAAGCACGCATCCGCACCCCGTCCGGTCGGCTTCCCCGACCACCTTCCCCACCCAACTCGGGCCTGCCCGAGTTGGGCATTTTGGATGCGCAAGTCGGCCGTTGCCGACTTGCGATGGAGAAGGATAAGCGCCCAAACGTTTCGCTTTTTCCTGCGTGCCGCCTCATCGCGCTTCTCGGAGCTTCCAATGTCCGCTAATGCCGCGCCGGCCGGGCTTCCCAACGATCTCGAGGCCTATTGGATGGGCTTCACCACCAATCGCGCCTTCAAACGAAACCCAAGGCTGCTGGCAAGCGCCAAGGACATGCATTATTTCACGCCCGAGGGGCGCGCCATCCTCGACGCGACCGCGGGTCTTTGGTGCGCCAATGCCGGCCATTGCCGGACGCCGATCGTCGCGGCGATCAAGGCGCAGGCGGAAGAGCTCGATTACGCCCCGCCGTTCCAATTCGGACATCCCAAGGCCTTCGCCCTTGCCGCGCAGATCAGCGCATTGGCTCCCCGCGATCTCGATCACGTCTTCTTCACCAATTCGGGATCGGAGGCCGTCGACACCGCGCTGAAAATTGCCCTCGCCTATCACAATGTACGTGGCGAAGGGGCGCGTCAGCGCCTGATCGGGCGCGAACGCGGCTATCATGGCGTCGGCTTTGGCGGGACCGCGGTCGGCGGCATGGTCGCCAATCGCAAAATGTTCGGGACGCTTTTTGCCGGCGTCGACCATCTGCCGGCCACCTATAACCGCGCCGAACAGGCCTTCTGCAAAGGCGAACCGGATTGGGGCGGACATTTGGCCGAGGCGCTCGAAGGCCTCGTCGGGTTGCACGATGCTTCGACGATCGCGGCGGTGATCGTCGAGCCGATGGCGGGCTCGACCGGCGTCCTGCCGCCGCCCAAGGGCTATCTCGAAAAGCTTCGTGCCATTTGCGACAAATACGGCATTCTGCTGATCTTCGATGAAGTGATTTGCGGCTTTGGCCGCCTCGGCCATGCGTTCGCGGCAAACCGCTATGGCGTCGTTCCCGACATGATCACTTTCGCCAAGGGCGTCACTTCGGGCACGGTCCCCATGGGCGGCGTCATCGTCGACAAGAAAATCTACGACGCGTTCATGAGGGGGCCCGATCAGGCGATCGAATTCTTCCATGGCTATACGTATTCGGCCCATCCGCTCGCCTGTGCCGCCGGCCTTGCAACGCTGGAACTCTATGAACAAGAAGATCTTTGCGGCCGCAGCCGGCGGCTCGAGCGGATTTGGGCCGATGCGGTGCACGGCTTGCGCGGCCTGCCGAACGTTGTCGACATTCGCAACTGCGGGCTGACGGCGGCGATCGATCTCGCACCGCAACGAGATCTGCCGGGCCGGCGCGGATTTGCCGCCATGGAGCACGCCTTCCACGACTTCGACATTTTGATCCGGCTCGCCGGGGATACGATCATATTGACGCCGCCTCTGATCCTCAGCGAAGCGCAGATCGACGAGATCGTCGACAAGACCGCGAAGGTGATCCGCGCGGTGGCGTGAACGCTGGCTCCAAAAATGCGCGTCGCTCACGGAGTCCCGAAACGTGCAGCGAGGAGCCCGAGCCGGGCGATGAGAAGGCGGCGAAGACCCGCCGTATCGAAGGTGAAGACGCAAAAACCGTAGATGATCACGCCGGCGACGACCTGCTCGACGAGAGTGATGAGCCCGGGATCGGCTTCCCGCAGAGGCAAAAGCGCTGCAGCCATGGCCGCAGTCCCGAGCACGGTCGCCCAAAAATCATGCAGGCGCGGCCATTGCGGCTTCGAATAGCGCGCCAGAAAGACCAAAACGATCAGAGCGGCTCCATAAGAGCAAGTCTGCGCGATCGCGAGCCCCGAAGCATGAGCCCGATACGGCAAGAGCAGGACGAGAGCGGCATCGACGACGCAGGCTACCAAAGCCGCACCGATCAAGGGTGCCGTCTTCTTCGCTATCTGGAAAATCGGATTGATGCCGAATTGAATGATCGCGATCGAGAACAATCCGCCCATCATGTAAGTCAGATAGTCGCCGAAAGGACCCCGATAAGCAAAGGGCACGATCAATTGCTCGATCGACGGCAGGATCAGCCAGATGCCGGTGCAAGCCGGCAAGATGATCGCGATGACGATCGCCATATTATGGCCGATCTGCGCCTTCGCGCGGACCGCCCCGTCACGGTCGTGTGTGGCGACGGCGATCTGAAAGAGCACGACGTCGAGCGTCGAACCGATGGCCTGGATCGCCTTCGTGCCGACGTCATAGGCGAGCGAGAATTGTCCTGTCTCCGAGAACCCGTAGAGCACGGCAACGATGGACCGATTGGCCAGTGGAATCGAAAGATAGAGGAGATTGGCGGCCACGATCGGCAGGCTGTAGCGCATCAGCGCGGCCGCGACGCCGAGACGGGCAGCATGCGGCTCCGCGCCCGGATCGACCAGAGATGTGCGCGTCAGGACGATCGAGCCCGTCAAGCTGATAATTCCGCCGATGAGCGCCATTTTGGCGGACCCGAACCAGAAGGCCCCCCCGCCGGTCAGGCAAAAGGCCAGAAGATTCTTGACGATGACGAGCCGTATATACAACCGGTCTTGAAACCGGGCGCGGACCAAGGCGGTGTGGTAGTCGAAGAGCCCGTTCGAGACCGCTGCCGCCACAGCCAGGCCGATGAGGCCGTTCGAGAGCGCGAAATGCCTGCCCGACAGGAGTAGAGCCGCGGCGGCCGCAGCGAGTCCGAAGGCGAAAAGAGCAAAAGCGACGTCGAACGTCGCTCGCAGTGCCGGCTCCTCGGTGCGCGCCCGCTCGGAGTAAAATCGCGTCGCTCCCAGGCGCAGCCAGTCGAAAAACAAGGTTTGAACCGCCATGGCGGTCGCGAGCGCCAGGGCAAACCGGCCATATTCCTCGGGGCCGAGGAATTTCGCGACGAGCAGGCCGACGACGAAATTGAACAAAATGTTGATCAAAAAAGCGAGAAGAACCCTCATCGCGGCCGCTTTTCGGCGAGGTCGACAAGAGCGGAATGAGGAAAAGTGGCAGCGCGGTTCACCAGACTTCGTCGCGATCCGTTCCGAACGGCGCGAAGGGTCTCGGTGAGAAGACCGAAGACAGCCGGCGCAACTAACCGCCTCGCGGTCGCGTCCAAAACGCCGGTTTGGCTGCCGGAGAAGCTGAAATATCCGTTTTCCAGATTGCTGATCTCTCGCATCCCATGAAAGCCCGTCGGATGATGGCCGAACGCCGCCATTCTAAACCATGTCCCGGTAAAAGAGTCCTGCTCCGAAAGGAGGTCTGGTCTGCTGCTGCGACCTTAGCCTTGCTGCACCGCCTTAATCGCCATACACAAACCGCAATGAACAAGGCTTTAACCGTTCATGAAGTATTTCGATATCACGCCACTGTGACCCGGCGCCCAGTATTCCTGTACCCCGGCTTGGACTAAAGGTCTGGTATGTCGAGCGAAGTCACTATTTCCACTGCAGCGGCGGCCGGGCTCCTGTCGTTCTTGAGCCCTTGTGTGCTGCCCCTCGTGCCCCCCTACCTGACTTTCATAGCGGGAACCACGATCGAAGATGTCTCCTTCGAACGGGTGAGCCGGGCGCGCCGCGACGTTTTTCTTGCCGCCTGCCTCTTTGTGCTCGGCTTCTCGACCGTCTTTGTCGCGCTCGGGGCCACGGCTTCGATTTTCGGCCAAGTGTTCGGCCAATTGTTGCGCCAGCATATCGCCACTATGTCGCTGCTCGCGGGCCTGGCGATCATTTTCATGGGGCTGCATTTCCTCGGGCTGTTTCGGCTGACATGGCTCTATCGGGAGAAGCGGCTGCACATCGAAAAGCCCATCGGCGTCTGGGGGGCCTATATCATGGGGCTCGCCTTCGCTTTCGGCTGGACCCCCTGCATCGGCCCCATTCTCGCGGCGATCCTGGCGCTTGCGGCGTCGGAAGAAACGGCCGGCCGCGGGGCAGGTCTTCTCGCCGTCTATTCCCTCGGCCTCGGTGTCCCCTTTCTTCTTGCAGCGGCGGCGCTCGAACCCTTTATTGGATTCCTCAAACGGTTCCGGCGCCATTTTGCGCTCGTCGAGCGGATCGTCGGCGTTTTGCTCATCGCGACGGGAATTGGCTTTCTGACCGGCACGATGCAAAGCCTGTCCTATTGGCTCCTGCAGGTTTTTCCCGGCCTCGTAAATCTGGGATGAGGACCCGGCTTCCGCGCGCGATTTCATCCCCTTCGATCCGCAAGCATCGGGCGAAGCCGAGGGCTGCCCACCGGTGAAGCGCCACAGACGACAATTCAGGAGGCGCGCATGGAGTTCGGAAAATTATTTCGCATCGAGCCCGGCCGGACGGTTCGGCTTTCCGACATCGATCCGAATATAACCGCATACACGAGTCCGAAGAAAAGGCGCAGGACGACCTCGAGCAGTATAAGAGCCGGATCGCCGCCTTGCAGCGCAACCTCGTTGGCGAGGGCGCCCGCAGCTTGCTCATCATTTGCAGGGTATGGACAGCGCCGGCAAGGACGGGACGATCTGGCATGTCATGAGCGCTTTGGATCCACTGGCCGCGCGGGTGACCGACTTCAAGCCACCGACCCCGGAGGAACTCAACCACGACTTCCTGTGGCGCGCCCATCCGCATGCACCGGGGAAAGGCGAAATCGCGATCTTCAATCGCTCGCACTATGAAGAAGTATTGATCACGAGGGTCCACAAACTGGTCGAGGACTCGATCTGGCAGGCGCGCTATGACTTTATCAACGAATGCGAGAAGCTGCTTCATCACGACAATGCGACGACGATCCTAAAGTTTTTCTGCATATCTCGAAGGACGAACAATTGCGCCAATTCAAGCAGCGCCTCGAGGACCCGGCGCGGCAATGGAAAACCAGCAAGGCCGACTACGAAGAACGCGCCTATTGGGATGATTATGTGCGCGCCTATGAAGATGCCCTCAGCCGATGCAGCACGGCACAGGCGCCGTGGTATGTGATTCCTGCCAATCACAAATGGTTCCGCAACCTCGCCATCTCGCAAATCGCTGCCGAAACGATGGAAGGTTTGCACTTCCAGCTTCCGGCGCCGCGCGTCGATCTCGACGAGATCCGCAGGCTCTATCATGCGGCGACGCAGGAGGCCGCCTCGGCGCCGACGACAAATAATCATCCGCATCGGCAATAAAGCAGGGGCCGGCCCGCGGACGGGAGGCGTTGGCTCCAAATGCGAGCGGCTATTTCTCCAACTCATAATAGCTGATCTTACCCTCCGGGCCTTTCTTCCAGACGAAGACCGTATAGTCGGCGCGGGTGACATCGCCCTTCGCGTCATAGGATATGTCGCCGATCACGGTCTTGAACGCCAAGCCCGAATGCATGACCTTCGCGATCGCCGTAGGGTCGAGCGATTTCGCTATTTCGGCCGCTTGTTTGATGATCTGTACGGCGGCGTAAGAATAGAGCGTATAGGTCTCCGGATTGAAATTCCTCGCCTTGAATTTCTTGACGACCTCCGCCGCCTCCGGCCGGTTGCGCGGATCCGGCGGAAAAGTCATGAAGGTTCCCTCGACGCCCGGTCCGCCGATCGCCGCAAATTCATCCGAGGCAACGCCGTCGCCAGCCATCAACGTCGCTGCGACGCCCTGGTCACGCATCTGCCTTATGATGAGCCCGCCCTCGGTCTGCAATCCGCCCCAATAGACAATGTCGGCGCCCGAGGCTTTGATTTTGGAGACGATTGCGGAATAGTCCTTTTCACCCTTGCTGACGCCCTCATAGAACACTTCCGTGACGCCCAGGGCATGCAGATGCTTGCGCGTCTCGTCGGCAAGGCCTTTGCCGTAGGTCGTCTTGTCGTGCAGGATTGCAATCTTCTTGCCGGCCTGCCGGGCGAGAAAATCTGCGGCAACTGCACCTTGCTGATCGTCGCGCCCGCAGGTGCGGAAAATCAACTCGAGTCCGCGTTCGGTGATTTGCGGATTCGTCGAGCCCGGCGTGATTTCGAGAATATTGTTTTCGGAGTAGATTTCCGAAGCGGGCATCGTCACGCTCGAATTCAAATGTCCGACGACGAAGCTCACCTGGTCGCCGACGAATTTATTGGCGACCGAAACCCCCTGCTTGGGATCGGCCGCATCATCGCCGACGGAGAGGACGATCTTCTTGCCGAGAATGCCGCCCGATGCATTGATGTCTTCGACAGCCTGCTCGACGCCGAAGCGAAGTTGCGCACCGAAGACGGCGTCCGCCCCGGTGATCGGCCCCGCGACCGCGATCTTGGTTTGTGCAGCAGCCGGCAGCGAAGCCAAGCCGGCGGCCGCAATGACTCCCCAAAGGAACAAGCCCCGCATCACCTCTCCCCTCCTTCCGCTGGACACAGGCGACCCACGCAGACTTTGTTTGTCTGTATGGCTTTGCTATACCGCCTTCCCGAAGGCGCGCCACTCTGGAGTCGGGCGCGGGCCGACGGCGATTTGCAGGGGCGCCGGGCCTGCCCGCGCAGCCGCAGCACCGGGGAGAGACAAACAGATGGGCAAAGTTCCCGTCATTCTAAGCGAGACGCCGAATTTGTCGGCCTATGCCGGCGCCGCCGATCCCGCGCATTTTCTCGACGCGATGAGCCAGCTGCCCACCGCAGTGCATATTGTCACGACCGATGGCGTCGCGGGCCTCGGCGGAATAACGGCCTCGGCTGTCAGCTCGGTCACCGTCGAGCCCCCGATGATGCTGTTTTGCATCAATAAATCCTCGCCGTCGGCGGCGCGCGTGGTCCAAAATGGCGTCTTCTGCATCAATACGCTGGCGGCAAGCGATCAGGGCCTTTCCGACGTTTTCGCCGGCCGGACCGGGCAAGAGCTCGAAGAGAGGTTCGCGGCGGGGGACTGGATAAAGCTCGCAACCGGCGCGCCAGTGCTCGCCACGGCATTGGTGGCGTTCGACTGTCGGCTCATCGAAGCAAAAGAAGTCTCGACCCATATCGTCATGATCGGTATCGCCGAAGCTGTCGAAATCGCGGCCGAGGGCGAAGTGCTGATGTACGCGCATCGCAAATACATGGCGCTTTGATTGTCGCGCGGAGGCAGCACAAGCCCGCCGGCTGCATCTGCTAGCCCAATTCCAGGCCCGGCTATTCGTAGGAGATGAGTTCCCGCGCGCCTTCAAGGAGATTGGCCACGGGGCCCACGCGACCTGGCCGCCGCCTGTTCAAGATCCTGGGCCGGCGTTTGGCAAGCGTCGCGTTGCGGCGGCGCTGACGGGCGGGAGCCGCCGTGCGGAGCAGCTTTTCACTTTGCTCCGCCTCTTCACTGAAAATTGCTGGCTGCGCAAAGAAACGTGCCCAACGCTGCCAGATGGAGAGCACGTCCGTCCAATCAGTCGCTACATGCAAGACGACCGAGAACTCGCAATCGCGATGGGCGAGCGTGACCCGGTAGAGACGTTGCTCATCCTTTTCGTCACACGACAGAACCACGCCTCGATAAGAATCGACGGGCACGGCCAGGCGCATCTTCACGCCGGCGAACACTCGTTCGATTCTAATGCAACGCTGATCGAGAAAAACCGTGCGGACACCGCCCTCGGCACGAAGATCGGGCGCCGCACAGGTGCGGCGGGTGGACATGTAAACGACATTGGACATGCTGATTCCACTTTCCCTGCGAAGCGGTTTCACGCTTTGCGCCGGAGGGCACATGCCCGAAAAGCGAGTCGGCTTTCGCGGGACATGCATCAATGTTTTGAGCCGCATCGCATATTTCTCTCAGTAGGGCAGTTCCCGTCGATCGAAACATGCGTTGCGGGCCAGTCTTCGCCGCCAATGTCGTCGATTCTCCTAACCGGCAAGGTGAATTGCTAGTAAATATTGGATTCTGAATGGCTTTTCGTCGTCTATGGCTGCCGGGGCATTGCCCCTGAGTGTAAAACTTTAGGCAATTCCCGGCGCCAGGTTGGTAAGGCCTTCGCAATCGGCCGTAATGGCGTGCCCGTCTGCGAACCATTCGTGCGGCTGGCAAGGCCCCCGTTCGTTCGCACCACTGCCAAGTTCTCAGTTGAAAGGTTGAGGCTTCGGCGTTTTCTCGTTCGACGGCGGCAGGATAGGCAGTTCGATCTTGGGCTGATCGCCGGTCAAGGTCTTCAGGAAGGCGACGATCTTGGAATTCTCGTCGGCCGTGAAAACCCGACCGAGCTGCAGCTTGCCCATCGTCTCCACGGCGTCCCCGAGCGTCGCCGCGCCGCCGTCATGAAAGTACGGATAGGTGAGCTCGACATTGCGCAGTGTCGGGACCTTGAAGTTCATGCGGTCCGCGTCCGCGCCAGTCACTGCGATGCGTCCTTGCGCCTTGTTCTCGGTCTTATAGGGCTCGACCACACCCATTTTCTGGAACGAGTTGCCGCCGACGGCAACGCCGTTGTGGCACGCTACGCAACCGCTGTCCTTGAACAGATTGTAGCCCTCGAGTTCGGCGGTGGTGAGCGCATTCTTGGCACCTTTCAGCCATTTGTCGAAGCGCGAATTCGGGGTGACGAGAGTCTCCTCGAAGGCCGCGATCGCAGTGGTGACGCGATCGATATCGACCCCATCCGAACCGAACGCCTTCTTGAATTCGGTGGCGTAGGCCGGGATCAATTCGAGGACCTCGACGGCGAGTTTGTGCGTGAACGCCATCTCGCCAGGGTTGGCGATCGGCCCGCCCGCCTGCGCCTTCAGGTCCTTGGCGCGCCCGTCCCAGAATTGCGCGAGGTTCATCGACGAGTTCAGCACTGTCGGTGCCCTGATCGGTCCCTTCTGCCAATGATCACCGATCGAAGTCTGTAGATTATCCGTGCCACCCATACTGAGGTTGTGGCACGAATTGCACGATATGAAGCCTGACTTGGACAGTCGAGGATCGAAGTAGAGCTTCTTTCCGAGTTCCACGAGCGCCGGTTTTGTAATTTTTACAGGTTGAATCGGTTTGATAGGCTCGTCTTGCGCCAGGCTTGGCGCGACGAAGCCCAACGTCGCGGCTGCAAATACGACGGCGAGCATGTTTCGCTTCATGTTGCTACCCCGAAGGCTTGCCGGTCCCCATGGGCCGGCTCTCGTCTCGATCGCTTTTCGAAGGGGCGAGGCGGACTTCCGAACAGGCAACTCCTGCGGGCAGCGATCAGACGGCGAGAATTTAGATTTTGACTTAATAAGAACAATGATCGGCATCAAACGGCGGGAGCGGCGCATCAACGTGAGTTCATCTGTCACGCTTGTGGCCCGCGCTGCGCCCACTCAATCCCCTGCGGACCGCCGCCAAACTATGACATTTCTGGAATTTGTACCTATGTTAGGAACCGGG
Source organism: uncultured Alphaproteobacteria bacterium (assembly GCA_963809985.1). Lineage (GTDB taxonomy): Bacteria > Pseudomonadota > Alphaproteobacteria > Rhizobiales > Beijerinckiaceae > Methylovirgula. Next base: position 329,355 of record CAWELW010000001.1, read on the forward strand.
ACCCGTAAGCATGGCCGACCGATTTCTGAATTTGGCACGCTTCCAGCGGCTCTCGACCGCCTTTGTTTGCGGCGCCGAATGGACGTGTCAATCGAACCCCGCCCGCGCGGGACAAGTGCTTCGGTCTTGCCCGGCGTTTCGCCTGGTTTGTGGGATATCGGCGAGCGCGATGCGAAGACGCGCCGATCGCGCCAATGGGTGAATTGCGACTGACCCTCGCCGGGACGATCTCCGGTCTGCCTTCCGCGAAACCGAGAGTGACCCTTTGTTTTTGCAAGCTGCTTCGAGCAAACGCGAGCGCCGAGGGGCAGAGGCGTTTTGAATGGAAGAAGGAATGAAGATCGTTCGAGATTTGCCGCAGGCTCCGGTGACAAGTGCTGGCCAGCAAGACCCGGGGCGGCCAGGCGACCGCGGCAGTGGCATGGCGGCAGGTCTCTCGCACGCAGATCCTCTCGTCCGCGCGCTGGTCGAAACGACACGAACCGCAGGCAGCTTGGCACTCGGCTTTTTTCGGTCCGGCGAGAAAACCAACGCAACCATCAGCTATAAGGCCGGCGGCTCCCCGGTGACCGAAGCGGACGAAGCCGTCAACCGCTATCTTGAGCAGGAATTGCGCAAACTCCTGCCCGCCGCGGCTTGGCTTTCGGAAGAATCAGTCGATACATTCGAACGGCTCGCGCAGGATCTCGTACTGGTGATCGATCCGATCGACGGGACCAAAGCCTTTGCGGCTGGTCTGCCCGCCTGGGCTGTTGCGGTTGCGCTCGTCTTCAGGTCGCGTCCGATTGTCGGCATCATTCATGCGCCCGCGCTCTCGCAGACTTATGTCGCCGTACATAACTGCGGCGCCCGCCTCAACGATAGCGAGATCCATGTCTCGGCGCTTACGAAACTCCGAGCCGGCGCCACTGTCGCCGGGCCGCAGCGCTTGGCGCAGAACCTGCTCAACGCCGGGCTGAGTTTCGACCTTCTGCCAAAGATCCCTTCTCTCGCCCTGCGCATCGCACATGTCGCGGCGGGCACACTCGACGCCGCGCTCGTCTCTGAAAATTCCCACGACTGGGATATAGCGGCGGCTGATCTCATCTTGGATGAAGCCGGCGGCCTTTTGACGAGCCTCGACGGAGACGCCCCCACCTACAATCGCCGCGACACGCGCCATGGCATTCTCGTGGCCGCGCCGTTGCCGATCGTCGCGCAAATCCATGCAGCCGTCTCCCGCCCTCCAGCCGCTGGGACTTGAGAGGCGTAGTGGCCAAACTCGGATTTCATGGCAGGAGTTGACCTATTCATGAGCCAGGAATCGTCAAATTAACTGCCCCACCTCGTGTTCGGCGGCGAGCTCATAGACATTGGTGCAACCGAGTTTCGCGGCCTCGGCAAAATCGACCTTGTCGGTCTTTCTCCCGATTACGCCTCTGCCTATGTCGCCTGGAAGGCGAAGGCCCAAGCAACCGTCGACGATGCCCATACGCGCTACTTCATCGCCCATCTTCACCGGCTGCTGGATCCGAGCAAAGAGTAATGCAATTCTCAGTTGCATTGTTGTCATAGTCCGCTAATGTGTTTCGCTCGTTCGAGAGTCTCGAGCTGGTTAAATTGTCCCAGCGTGCTGGCGAGCTCTTGAGCGTTTGCAGGAAATTCTGTAGCTCTTTCTCGACTGCCTTCGTGCCGCCTTCGATCATTAGCTGCATGGGAAACCCGTTAGGCTTCCGCGATGCGAAGGAAGCTTTGCCCAATGCGGGGGACGGCGGCTGCCGCGCCGTGCCGTTTCTCAAAAGAATCCCCGCTCGGCTCTCGTAACGGGCAAAGGTTGGCAAAAGGTCGGCGGCCTAGGTTGCGGGTGTGGTTTACAACGGCGCCCGCCAAGGTTTCGCCGCAGCTTTATGGTAGTTGAAGCCCGTGCTGAAATGTTTGCCCTTCCTTCCGATTTACCGCGCCGCAACGGCTGGCGTTGCGCCCCTGACGCCGCTGTTTTTGTATTGGCGGAGCCAGCAAGGCAAGGAAGACCGGGCGCGCCTTGCAGAACGATTCGGCAAGCCGAGCCTGCCGCGCCCGCACGGAAAGCTCGCTTGGCTTCATGGCGCAAGCGTGGGTGAAAGCGTCGCTCTTCTTCCGCTCGTTGAAAAACTCACTGTCCGAGGCTTCCAAATTCTGCTCTCGACCAGCACGACGAGTTCGGCTGCGATCATGGCCGCGCGGCTGCCCGCCGGTTCCATTCATCAGTACCTGCCGCTCGACGTCGGCAAATACATGGCAGGCTTTCTCGATTATTGGCGGCCCGATCTGGCCTTGATCGCCGAATCCGAAATTTGGCCGAATTTGTTTTTCGAGGCCCGGCGGCGGAAGATCCCTATGATCCTGGTCAACGCCCGAATGTCGCCGCGCTCGTTTCGCCGCTGGCGCGCGCTCGCGGCAAGCTGCGGCGATCTGCTGGGCTGCCTCGACCTTTGTCTCGCGCAAAGCGAGGAAGACGCCGAACGTTTCGCCGCCTTGGGCGCAGCACATGTCCTCGTCGCCGGCAATCTGAAGTACGACGTGGCGCCGCCACCTGCCGATCCGAAAGTGCTGGCACAATTGGCGGGACGTATCGGCACCCGTCCCACATGGGTCGCCGCCTCGACCCATCCCGGCGAAGACGAGATAGTCTTGTCGGTGCACCGTGCTCTGTCGGCCCGGTTGCCGAGTCTTTTGACGATTGTCGTCCCGCGTCATGCGCGCCGCGGTCCCGAGATCGCCGCACTGGCAGAAACCCAAGGTCTTGCTTTTCTCCAGCGCACGCAGGACGCGACCGCCGCTCCTCTTCCGCAAGTCTACATCGCCGATACGATGGGCGAGCTCGGACTTTTTTTCCGGCTCGCCCATATTGCGTTCCTCGGCAAATCGCTCGTTGGTTCGGGGGGGCAGAACCCGATCGAAGCGGCGAAACTCGGTTGCGCCATTCTTCACGGGCCGCTCGTCGGCAATTTTGCCGAGGTTTACAAGATATTGGACGATGCGCGCGGGGCGTGCTGCATCGACAACGCCGACACGCTTGCGCGCGCCTTGACAATTCTCCTCGCCGACGCGGCCAAGTTGCGCAGTGTGTCGCGCATAGCGAGCGAGACTGTCAAGAAACTCGGCGGCGCTTCGAGCACGATCATGAAAACGCTCGAACCCCACATTGCCCAATTATTGATCAACCAATGTGCCTGAACGGTTTTCCGGCGCTGCCGCTCGGTGCCCGCCGCAACTCGGGGTGCCGGAGCTAGGGATGATCTGATCCATGCGCGCGCCCACGTTCTGGTGGCAGACTGCGGCAGACCCGGCAGCGAGACTGCTCGCGCCCTTTGCCTGGATTTATGGCTTGGCCGCGGGCGCACAGATCCGCCGAACCGGCGCGCGCTTGCCGCTGCCGGTGCTTTGCGTCGGCAATTTCGTCGCTGGTGGTGCCGGCAAGACGCCCACGGCTTTGGCACTTGGCCGGCGTCTCATAGCGCTTGGCGAGCGCCCCTATTATCTGTCACGCGGCTACCGGTCGGCCGCCGAACGCCGCGCCCCCGCGCGGGTCGACCTTTCCCATCATCAAGCCCGCGACGTCGGCGATGAACCCCTGCTTCTTGCCCGCGTTGCACCAACGATCGTCGGCGCCGATCGGCTGGCCGGCGGCCGCCTGGCCCATGCGAGTGGCGCCAGCCTTCTCATCCTCGACGACGGCCTGCAAAACCCGGCGTTGCAGAAAGACTTGCGCCTCTTCCTGGTCGATGGCGTGGCCGGAATAGGCAACGGCTATTGCCTGCCGGCCGGACCGCTCAGGGCGCCGCTCGCCGACCAGATGGACCTCGCGAGCGCGGTGATCATTGTCGGGAAGGGAGCGGCCGGCCGATCGATCGCCGCTCTCGCCCGCGCTGCCGCGCGTCCTGTGATTGATGCAGAACTCGTAATTCCGACGGCAGCGGCAGCAAGCCTGACCGGACGAAAAGTCTACGCTTTCGCGGGCCTCGGGCTGCCGCAAAAATTCTATGCAAGCCTCGCCTCTGCCGGCGCGGAAGTCGTCGGCGCGGCGAGTTTTTCGGATCACCACACCTACAGTAAGCGCGAAATCCGGGAATTGCAGCGCGCCGCCCAGCGCTGTGGAGCGCAGTTAGTGACCACCGAAAAAGACTTCGTGCGTTTCGCCTCTCTCGAGCGGGAGATGATCGACCCGACACTTCCCCCGCCAACGGCCGTTCCCGTCGTCATGGAATTTGCCGACGCGCGCCTCCTCGATGAGATTGTCGCCGCAGCCGTCACCGCAGCACGCGCGCGCGTCATTTCCCGGTCGGCACACCAAGCGTGAGACCGAGCCGCTTCAGCTTCGCTTCAGGCGAGGCATAGGCTTCCTGAAGATCGACGTTCCAATAGTGCAGATCTTCAAGCGGAATCGGCACTCCGGTCACGGCACAACGCACGAAAGTGCCTGGCCGTAAGATGCGGATTTCTCCGTCGAGATATTCGACTTCGGCCTCGCCGGCGGAAGTTGGGCGGCGTTCATAGCGGTTCATTGCAGCTCAAACATCAAGTCTAAGAAAGATTCACTGATCGCCTTTGGAGACTAGGACCGCCGGTCTTCGGAACATGTCTGGGAAAACCGGCGATCCCCCCGCGCATGAAAGCCAAGATAGCCCAGCCGCGCGGAATTTGCCACTGTTGCCGTGGGCCTCGGGCCTTCATTCCACGTCGCATCACCTTACGACAGTCACCGTGCATGGCGCCTCGGTAACAACGCGCGTCGCGACGCTGCCGAGATGGCCGCCGCCGCCAAACCGCGTCTTCGCGGCGATGATCATCTGGTCCACACGGTTTACGCGGGCATAATCGACGAGGGAAGCGGCCGGATCCGGCGCTTCGAGCACATGGAATGTGACTTGCGCGGTGCCAAGCTTGAGCGGACGCGCCCATTCCTTCAGAGCGACGAGACGCAACACATGAACATTACGACCCTCGTCGTCGAGAGGGTAATTCACCGACAGCCGACTGGTCTTCAGGACATTCACGCAAGCAAGCCGCACGCCGGGGCTCACAGCGAGCACCCGCTCGATCGTGTTGCGCAGGACTTCTCCCGAATTGTCGTGATCCTCGGTCAGATCGACCGCCGCGACGATGATCGGCGCCCGCATCACTTGCCGCGCAAGCGATTCCGTCGCCGAGCCCGCCATGAGTTTGGTCGCGTACCACCGCCTTGCGGCGGCGAACCACGTGTCCTGTTTCAGCCTTTCGGCACGCTGCGTGAGGCGAACCTCATCCCGATTCCTGAGATCGAAAGCGACTTGCGCAGCCGTCGGGTAGCGCAAAGCGGGGTCGGGCTCGAGGCAGCGCAGCACGATTTCCTGAAGCCAGCCGGGACAGGCCACGTTGATCGCTCGCGGCGGCACAGGATCACGCCACAATCGGCGGCGCAAGGCGGCCTTGGAGCGCGGGTAGCCGAAGGGTCTTTGCCGAGTGATCAGATGATAAAGAAGCACGCCCAGGGAGAATAAATCGGATCGCGGGTCGGTTCGATTCCGCCTGAGCTGTTCGGGCGATATGTAAGGAGCCGTCCCGAGCGGCACACGAAATTCTTCGGCCAGAAGATCCGGCAGTCTTTCGTGCCGCGCTAAGCCGAAGTCGATCAGGACCGCCTCACCCAACTCGCGCAGCATGATATTCGAAGGCTTGACATCGAAATGCAGCACATGCTGGCGATGGATGTCATCGAGCGCGTCGGCGACTTTGATCCCCAAAACGACGACCTCGGCTATCGGCAATGGCGCAGCGTCGAGTTTCGGCAACAAGGATCCGCCTGTAATGCGCTCCATGACTATGTAGGGCTGGGTCGCAAATTCGCCGAGCGCGAAGACTTTCGGCACGTGGACGCCCTTCAGCAAGGGCAAGATCATCTGCTCCATTTCGAAGCCGACGATGGCCGTCGGGTCGTCCATGTCGTCGATCGTCGGCACTTTCATGACGAGCGGAACGTCCGCATCCTCGCGCGTGACATCCCAAAGACTTGCCATGCCGCCTGCGTGCAACTTCTTGCCGATGCGGAAGCCGTCGATGAACCCGCCCTCCGCGAGCAGATGGGCATGCATTTCAAAACCCTCGAAAAATGCTTTTGGTCAAGCTCTATTCCGCAATGGCCGCAATGCAATATTGCTCGCCGAATTTGAGAGTTACACCACCCGTCATTGTCATGACCAATGGCATCACATTTTCGAGCCCGTCAACGTCCGACGAACAGCCGAGCCGAGAGAATCTGCGGCAAGCCTGCGGCGTTGATTTTGCGCGCTGCGCTCTCGATGTCATAGGCGACGCGCTGGAAGATGATTGCGCCCTTGGCAGCGTCGTAAAGCGCGTAGGCTGCCGACGGGATCTCGTCGCGCGGCTGGCCGACGGAGCCGAGGACGGCATGCCATTTATGGCTCTTTGCCAAGGGAATCGGCATCCCCACGCTGGGCTGAAACGCCAGCGGCGGCTTGTTGCCGGTACGGTAGTAGAGCTGCGGGCGATGGACATGGCCGCAAATGGTCACGCGCTGATGCGTCGCATTCATCGAACGTTCGGCTTCGAGCGCGCTGACGACATAGATCCAACTCGCCGGGTGCGCCGCTTCGGAATGGACATAGAGTGCCTCACCTTGCTCGACGCTGAGCGGTAGAGCGGCCAAGAAATCCTTTTGCGCCTTGTTCAGCTCGTCGCGCGTCCATTCGAGTGCGGCGCGGGCATAATTGTTCATGCTGCCCATCTCGCCGACAGCGGCTTCGTCGTGGTTGCCTTTGATGACGATCGCGCCGCGGTCCTGTAGTTCGGCTGCGGCTTCGACCACATAAGCCGGATCCGCGCCATAGCCGACGAGATCGCCCAAGAGCACGAATTGTTCGGCGCCGGCCCGCCGCGCATGGGCGAGGCAGGCATCGAACGCCTCGCGATTGGCGTGGATGTCGGAAAGAATGGCGATCAGCATGGCAAAGGCGCAGATGCTCCAAATTGATCAAAACAGCGAGCTTTGCTCGCTCTGCTTGCGTGCTTTCGCTGTGCCGCGCTTTGTCTGCGCGGGCGCGGGTTCAGTCCCGGCGATCGCCGCGACATGGCCGTCGGCAAATTCAAGATCGAGCCTCTCGCCCGGCGCGATCGCTTCGGCGCGCCGCAGCGGCTTGCCGCGGCCATCGCGGACGACAACGAAGCCGCGCGCCAGGACCTGACGATAGCCGAGCGATTGCAACAGAGTTGCATAGTTGGCAAGGCTCTGCTTGCGCTGCGCCAGCGCCGCCGCCGGCGCCCGGCCTAATCGCCGGTCGAGACCCTCGAGACGGTGTCGCAATGTGACCATTCGTTCGCCTTCGACGCGGCAGCGTGCCGAAAACGCCGTCACCCGCCTCGCCGCTACATGTGCGAGCCTTTGGACGCGCTTTTCGCGCGCCACCGATAGACAACGCCTCAGCCTATGTCCGAGTGCTTCGAGCCGCTGGCCGGCGGCCGCCATTTTGGCTTGCGGCGCTTGGCTCGCAAGACGGTGCGCTAGGCGCGCCAGAGTAATACGCCGTTGATCGAGGCGTCTGGTCAATGCGCCGGCGAGCCCGGCGGTCGCGCGGTCGAGCCTTTGCCGCAGTACACCAACCAGCGCCTCGCCCTGTGGCAAGGCACGCGCGAGGGAGCGGAACTCGGCGCGGCGACGCTCGAGGGTGCGCAGCGCGCCGCCCGTATGCCGACGGCCGAGGTCGGCCAGCGCTGCGGCAAGGTCCCTGCGCACGGGCACGGCCTTCTCCGCCGCGGCGGTCGGCGTCGGGGCGCGCAGATCGGCGGCGTGATCGATGAGTGTCCAATCGGTCTCATGGCCGATCGCTGCGATCAGCGGAATAGAGCTTTCCGCGGCGGCGCGAACGACGATTTCCTCGTTGAAGCCCCACAAGTCTTCGAGAGAACCGCCACCCCGCGCGACGATGATGAGACGAGGCCGCCGAATCGGCCCGTCTTCCGGCAGGGCGTTGAAGCCGGCGATGGCGGCCGCGACCTCGGCGGCGCACGTATCGCCTTGCACGCGCACCGGCCAAACGAGGACATGGCGCGGAAAGCGCTCGGAAATCCTATGCCATATGTCGCGTATGACGGCGCCGGTTGGGGATGTGACGACGCCGATCGTTTCGGGCAGGAAGGGCAAAGGCCGTTTGCGCGCCTCGGCGAAAAGGCCTTCCGCCGCGAGCTTGCGGCGGCGCTCTTCGACGAGCGCCATGAGCGCGCCGATGCCGGCCGGCTCGAGCGTTTCGATGACGATCTGGTAGGCGGACTTGCCAGGAAACGTCGTCACCTTCCCGGTGACGACGACTTCGAGGCCTTCCTGCGGCTTGGTCTTGAGGCGCAAGAACGTGCCCTTCCAGACGACCGCGTCGATGCGCGCTCCCTCATCCTTCAGGCTGAAATAGGCATGGCCGGAGGAGTGCGGACCGCGATAATTCGACACTTCGCCGCGGACGCGCACCAGGCCGAAGCGGTCTTCGATCGTGCGTTTCAAAGCGCTCGAGAGTTCGCTGACGGTCAGTTCAGGGGTGTTGGAGGGCGATTCGAGCATTGTGCGATCATGCAGAATTGAGCCGGAATCAGGAAGCGCCTTCCGCCATTGCGTCGGGTTGGGAAAGCCCTGGCGTGGCCGCTCGGCTCGTGCCGAGTCAAATTTACACCAGACATCCGTTGAAATCAGGAATCACGAGAAGGGTCGGCGAAGCTTCCAGATAGGAACCGGCGACGCCATGTTCAATTCGTCCCCCCTTGTGTTGTGGTGCTAACTCTTAGCTCTGGCGTTCCGACCTGCGAGCAGGAAACGGTTCGTTTCTTGTTAGGCTCGGGCATAGAATACCACGAAAGACCGCGCCGGGAGACCAATGCCGAGCTTTGCACCTTATCAATACAAGGAAATCCTCCTGTTTCTCGGAACGGCCGGCATTGTCGCGCCGTTGTTTCGCCGCCTCAGGTTGTCGCCGATATTGGGATATCTCGCCGCGGGCATCCTGCTCGGGCCTTATGGTCTCGGGCTCATCGCAAAGAAATATTCCTGGGCGAGTTGGGTTTCGTCCTTCGCCCTCGACAATATCGCCGATGTCGCCGTTCTCGGCGAGTTCGGTGTCGTCTTTTTGCTCTTCATGATCGGCCTCGAATTGTCTTGGGAGCGCCTCGCGCGGCTGCGCCGGCTCGTCTTCGGGTTCGGTCTGTTGCAAATTCTCGGCTGTGCCGCCGTCCTGGGGTTGGGCGCCTGGGCCTTTGGCGAAACTCCGGCTTCGGCGAGCGTTCTCGGCTTCGGGTTGGCCTTGTCGTCGACCGCCATAGTCATCCCCGTTCTGGCCGATCACAAGCGGCTGGGATCGGCTGCGGGACGGACGATTTTCTCGACGCTGCTGTTCCAGGATTTGATGGTCGCGCCTCTGCTGCTCATGATCGCCATGCTCGCCACGCATGGCAGCCGTCCGCACGATATTGTCGTTTACATGATCTTGCCCGCAATCGTCGGCATGGGCACGGTCGTGATCGGCGGCCGGCTCGTCATGCGGCCGTTCTTTCATCTCGTCGCCGCCGCGGGCTCGACCGAATTCTTCATCGCCGCCTGCCTGCTCGTCGTGATCGGGACCGGCGTATTGTCCGCGATGAGCGGGTTCTCCATGGGGCTCGGCGCCTTCACCGCCGGACTGCTGCTGGCGGAAACCGAGTATAGACGCGAAATCGAAGTGACGATCGAGCCCTTCAAGGGGCTTTTGCTCGGCCTCTTTTTCGTCTCCGTCGGGGCCGGCCTCGATCTCTCGGCGGTGGCCTTCGCGCCGCTGCGGACGCTCGGCCTCACAGCCTTTCTCATCATCGCCAAGTTGGTAGTGATCTACCTCGCAGGCCGCATCTTCCGCCTGCCCCGAAAGGTCTCGACCGAGGCGGCCCTGATGCTCGCACCCGGCGGTGAATTCGCCTTCGTCATGCTTACGGCCGCGATCGCCAGCAAAGTCGTGCCCGCCGGAATTGCCGCCGATGCCATGGTCAGCGTAACTTTGTCCATGTTCGCCATTCCTTGGCTGGGGGAACTCGCAGCCCGGCTCCCGCGCGGGACTTCACCTGTCGATGCCGAGCTTGCGGAGATCAGTGCCCCCCCGGCCGGCGCCGGCGCGCACAAAGCCATCATCGTCGGCTACGGCCGGGTTGGCCAGCTCGTCGGGGAAATGCTCGAATCGCACGACATACCCTTTCTCGCTGTCGATCAGGACGTCGCGCGCGTGAAAAAATTGCGGCAGGCCGGCATAGAAATCTATTGGGGCAATGCGTCGCGCCCCGACTTTCTCGCCCGCTGCGGCCTCGCCACGGCACGCGCGCTGATCATCACCGTCGATGCGCCCCGGCAATCGGAAGACATCGTCACAGCCGCCAAATCTCTGCGCAGCGATCTCACGATCGTCGCGCGTGCCAGAGACGCACAACACGCGACGCTGCTCTATCGGCTCGGCGTCACCGACGCCGTGCCGGAGACGATCGAAGCGAGCCTCCAGCTGTCGGAAGCCGCGCTCGTCGATCTGGGCATTCCGATCGGCCGCGTGATCGCCGCCATTCACGAAAAGCGCGACGAGTTTCGCAAGATCCTGCAGCCGGTCGCGCGCCGGGCCGAGCGGCGGCGCGAACTCAAATTGGCGTTGCAAAGGAAAGATGCGAATAAGCCCAATCGCTCAGGTTGAGAAGCGAGCCGCCCTCACACGTCGGAATAGTGCCGGCGCAGGTGTCGTATGCTCCAGGCGACGAAGGCGAAGACGAAGGGGACGATCGCGGCGGTCGCAAGCGTCGCATCCAAGGCCTCGTAGCGAACATGCACGCCTTCGAAAAGAATGTGGAAGATCGAGCTGATGTAATAAGTGAGGGCGACAACCGAGAGACCTTCGACGGTCTGCTGCAAGCGTAATTGCATGCGGGCGCGATTGTTCATCTGCTGAAGAAGATCGCCGTTTTGACTTTCGAGTTCGATTTCGACGCGCGTGCGCAAGAGCTGTGCTGTGCGCGCCAGTTTGCGCGACAGGTTCTCTTGCCGCGCCTCGGTCGCGGCACATGTGCGGATGGCGGGGCTCAAGCGGCGCGCGAGAAAAGCCGCAAGACTCGGCAGATCGGCGTAAGGTTCCTCGCCGATCGCCTCGAGGCGCGGTCCGATCAATTCATGGTAGGCGCGGGTGGCGCCGAAACGATAATGGCTGTGGGCGGCGCCGGCTTCGAGTTCGGCGGCGAGTGCGCTCAATCGGTCGAGCAAATGCTTGTTAGCCTCGAAACCCTGGCTCTCCCGCATTTCACTCATGAGCAGCGGCAATTCGGTTTCGATCCGCTGGATCGACGGCGCAAGGTCTTGGGCTTCTGGCAGGCCGAGCAAAGCGAGCGTCCGATAGGTCTCGATTTCGAGCAATCGCTGAACGAGCGCCCCCGCTTGGGGCGGCGTGAGGCGGCGGTCGAGCACGAGGATGCGTACGAAGCCGAAGGCATCGGGATGAAAATCCGTTGCGATCACGGCGGCCTGTTGCTCGACCACGGCAGCAGCGATCTGCCCCGGCCCGAAAAGCGGGCGAAAGCTCGGGCCGACGGCCGCCTCCGGCAGAAGATGAAGATCGGCTGCGACGAGCAAAGGCCCCGGCTGCGGCACGAGATGCATGAGGCCTGCGAGTTCGTCGGGATGAGGCGAAAAGGCCGCGCCAGGCGCTGCCTCGCTACTCGGAACATGGGACGGAAATTCCCAAGTGTAGGTCGTGAACTCGGTGTGGTGTTCCCAGCGCAAAATGGCCGGCGGCAACTCGACGCGATGATACTTGGCGTCCGGCGCCGGCGGCGGCGCCGCACGCGCGCGGCAAAATTCCTCCAAAGCGGCTCGGTCGCGCATTGCCGCCCAATGATCGGTCATGAAGCCGAAATGCAGGAGCCGCCGCGGCGCCTGCAAAGCGAAGAACGGTCGGGCGTGAACCTCAGCGAGGACGCGCGCACGGCCGGCATGCTGCGTGAACGCTTGCGTCTTGTCTGAGCTATTCTGTTCGAGACCTGCCTCCGCCACTGTGCTCCCCCCGGGTCCAAGATTTGGCTGCCACGGCTTCGAACTGTGCCAGAGGCTTTCGAGTGACGCTACTGCGGCCTTTTGGACCCGTTCGGCAGCGACGGATCCTGGCTTGCGTGCATAAGGGGCGAGCCAGCCGAGACCTTCGCCGGTGCCGGCGCGCGGGCGATTTCGCCGTGATTGCCACTCCGACGGCGCACTCGCAGCGCGCCAAGAGATCTTCGGGACGAATGGCGTGCTTCGTGGCCGCACCCGGCTCCAAAATGTGTAGTAAAATGCACATTTTTGATTGGGCTGTCCCGCTGTTATATGTATATAAATACACATAATAGCAGCACGGGGGTTGCCGATCGAAAAGGACCTGATGAAAATCCGTAGACGCCTCGAACAGGAAGGGTGGAAATTGCACAGGGCGAAAAAACACCTTGTCTACAAGCACCCAGACAAGAAAGGCCGGGTGATTGTCCCGAGAGGACGCGGCGAAATCCCCCCAGGAACTGCGGACTCGATCGCCAAACAAGCCGGGTGGATCTGATCAACCCGGAGAAGCCAAGAACCCCCCGGTTGTGATGGAAATGAACATGCTCCCCACCCATTATGTCGCTCTTATCGAGAAACAACCCGGCACACTCTATGGCGTGTGGTTTCCCGATCTTCCCGGCTGCACCAGCGCCGGCAAGACGCAAGACGAAGCCGCGCACAACGCTATCGAAGCCGCCCGGCTTTGGGCAAATGATGCCATCGCTGACGGTGAGGATTTGCCCAAGGCGCGCACGATCGACGAACTCGCCAAAGATCCGTCCGTCGCCAAAAGCCTTGCGGCTGGCGGCGTCGCGACGCTCGTGCCCTTGCTGGTCGAGACGCGCATACAGACGCGCGTCAATATTTCGATGGATACCGGCACATTGGCCGCGATCGATGCGGCGGCCAAAGTGCGCGGCTTGACGCGCAGCGCCTTTTTGACGAGCGCGGCACTGGCGAAGATCGAGGGCTGAACGCATCAATCCGCCCTCGCGCGGTGACCGGCGGCAGTCGGCGCGCGGATCCATGCCATGACGGCCACGGCCATGCTACTGCCGAGCGCCTTGTAGCGCGGGCGATCGGCCGCGCCGTGCAAGCCCTGCACTTTTTCACTGATTCACTTCGAGAAAGCCGAAAATCGGGCCAGCGCTCCCCCGCTGAGGCTTATGAAAAGCGCTCTCAGCTCAGCCGGGTGATCTTGAGATTAGCCGTCCCTTGCTCGATCATGCCGAGCGCGACCGCGGCGCCCCGCGCCAGATCGAGATCGCGGCCACGAACAAACGGCCCGCGGTCATTGATCCGCACGATGACCGAGCGGCCCGTCGCCGGATTGGTCAAATGCAGCATCGCGCCGAAAGGCAAGGTCCGGCTCGCCGCAGTGAACCCATTCGGATTGAAATGTTCTCCATTGGCAGTTCGATGACCACTCGAATAGTAAGATGCTTTTATAAACGATTCATTGGAGCGTTTAGCCGATGCAATCCCAATCGAAAGACCAAAGGCGATAATAGTCGCTATTATTAGATGCACTAACCTCAACATTCTACCCTTTCTGTTGTTGCAGGAAGGGCTGGTTAGTTTTACTTTATGTCCAAAAAAAGTGCAGCTCCAGGCAGAACGACGCCTTAAATTTGATTCTATGCGCTATTTTTGCGCACTATATAGTAGAATTACTTAGTAGAAATACGTAAAATAGCTTTCCGAAAAATGGCTCGGCAGCGCGTGGGTCCCGGCCGGCCGGGCGTTCACAAGACCGGACCTTGCAGGGCGGCTCACAATTTGGCGATATCGCTCTTCATGCGCATTTCGAAGTCCTTTGCTGCGCGTTTTTGCGCCGCGATGAAGCGCACGAAATCCGGCTCGAGAACGCCACGCGCATCGGCGAACTGATTGAGAAAGAAATCCGGCGTCTCGTTCATCTCGACGATGACCGGACCAGCCGACGTCGGCCCCATATCCCAGCCGATCATCGGCATGTGGCGCATCACACGGGCGGCTTCGAGAGCCACGGCTCTCATCGCGTCCCATTGCGGTAGAGCGGCACCCTCGAATGGCGCGCCGGTATCGGGATGATGTGTCGCATAGACCGTCTCGAAGCCCGTGCCGGAGACGACACGCTCGATTTTGCCTGTGTCGCCATCGATCTTCGCGAGCAAGTTGCCGCTTCGCCAGTAATTGTCGGCGAGATTCTCGCCGGATGGAATTTTCCACGCGGCGCGGAAAATGCGCGGCTCCCCGTCCTCGAGAATCGTGACGATGCGCACAGTTCCGAGCCTTTCGCCGTGGAGAGCCGCCGCTTCGGGATGCGGAGCAACGAAGGGCTGGAATATATAGCCGCTCGAATAATGCTTCGTAACGTCGTCGAGGAACGTCTCCAATCCGACGCGCCCGCCGCCAATCTTCTCGAGTTCGCCGCTCTGCGGAAGAGCCCGGCGCAAAGCGATCGAGCCGAGGCTTTGAAATCCTTCGGTCGGCTTGCCGAACAGAGGATAGGCTGCATCGCGAAGCAGAAAATTTCGCAGGTCCTCGCTCGTCCGCAAGCGCTGTGGTGTCGCTCGCGTCAAGCGCGGCGCGAAAATCGCGACGATCGGGATCGTCGGCAATCCGAAAGCAGCCAGATAGCTCGTCGATGCGATCTTGTCCGTCACGAGGCCGAACCAGTCATGCCTGTAATTAATGGTGACGACGAGCTCGCGATTGCATCTTTGTCCGACGACGGTGCGCAAATCACAGCCGGCCCAATGCGCCCGATCGAACAAGCGCAGCCGCACATAATCGTTGAAGCTCACCCGTCCCGGGCCGAAGGCCAGGCTGGCATAGTCGCGCACCACTTGCAGAGGGCTCATGTCATAGGCGGCGGCGATCCGCTGAAACACGGCCATGGGGCCGAAATCCTGATGCGCGCGCGCGACGGTGACCGTCGGCGCTGTAGACGGCGCTTCGACGACCGGAACAGGAGAGTTTTGCATCGGTGACTCGCAGAGTGAATTGTTCTGCGGGACCGTAGCCAATTACCGTTAGTGGAGGGTTAAGACATTCCCGCAAGACGCGCTGCGCTGGCCTCTGCCGCGGCGATGAAGGTTTCCATGTCCTCTTCGCGCGTCCGATGGTTGACGATAGCCGCCCGGATCACAAATGCTCCATTCAAGATGGTCGAGGATGGTGCGGCGACGCCGCTTTCATGCAGATCCATGACGATTTCGAGATTGCGCGCGCCCGCATCCTCTCCCCTCACACTGAAGCAGACGATATTGAGAGCCACGGGTGCACACAATTCGAACGTCTTCGATCGTGCAACGAGGTCGGCGAGATGGCGGGCGATCCGGCACGTGTGCGCAATTGAGGCGCCAAGACGTTCGGTGCCGAAGGCCTCGAATGTGAACCAAGTCTTCAGGGCGCGAAATCCGCGCGAAAGATCGGGGCCGAGATCGGTCGGCCAGACGTCGCCTGCCGCGAGACCGAGCGGAGCCCGCGACAAATAGGCGGCCGGACTCATGAACGTGCCGCGATGGGCTTCGGCATCCCGGCATAGGAAGAAGCCGGCATCATAGGGAACATGCAGCCATTTGTGGAAATCGAGCGCGATGGATTGCGCCTGTTCGATTCCGTTGACCAAAGGCTTCAATTCGGGCGAGAGAACGCATAGGGCGCCGAACGCACCGTCGACGTGAAACCAGAGATCCATCTCGCGGCAGAGTGCGGCAAGGGCCGATAGGTCGTCGATCGCCCCGGTATTCACAGTCCCTGCCGTGCCGACGACGAGAAACGGCAAAAGACCGGCGCTCTCATCTGCCGCTATGGCTTCGCGCAGAGCCTCGATTTGCATGCGTCCTTCGCTGTCGACAGCGATTTTGTGCAGAAAAGCAGAGCCGATTCCGATCATTTCGAAGGCGCGCGTAATGCACGAATGCGCCTCGACCGACGTATAGCCGACGAGCTGTGGCGCGGCGCGAAGTCCGTCTCGACGGACGTCCAGGCCAAGCTTGTGCGTGCGCGCGACCAGGGCTCCGAGCACATTCGCCATGGACGTCCCGGTAACGAAGACGCCGGACGACGTCGGCGGAAAGTCGAAGGCCTCGGCAAGCCAAAGCGTGATTTGGCTCTCGACATCGATGGCTATGTGATTGCGGCCGCCGCAATTGGCGTCGAGCCCGGCCGCGAGCATTTCCGCGACCATGCCGACCGGCGTGCCGGCACCCTGCACCCACCCCAAGAACAGCGGATGCGTATTGCCGTTTGCATAGGGAAGGATCAAGTTTTCGAACGTGTCGACGAGTTCGCCGAGGCGATGGCCCGTTTGCGGCAAAGCACGCTTGAATTGGTCGCGAATAGCGTCCGGTGCCGGCTGCCAAACTTTGCGTTGGCGCAGCTCGCGCAGATAGGCGATCATGAGATCGAGCGCGTGATGCGCATCGGCGCCGAACGACTCCCAATCGCGCGGATCGAGATCGGGGGGTTGGGTCGTGGGGTCGGGCAAAAATACTTCCTCTTTCAGCGCTGACGCCGAGCGCGAAATCCGAGTGGAGCTGATCCTGATCGATGAGGACGGGCGCGAAGTCAACGACCTGAAGCACGTCGATTAGGGGAAAGTACGTAAACTCGATGCTTAAATGCGTGAAAAATATAACACTTCATGCTTATTCTCTCATCATCGGCACTAATTTCGGGGGAAAGATGGGCGCGGGCGAACGTTTGACGTAACCGAACAATCGTTCAGGTGCTACTGAGGCGGCCAAGCTGCTCTCGCTATCATCGAAGAGACGGCCCGCACTCCCCTCAAATGCGGTTTTGCCAGGATCAACGCATCGCAACAAATCAAGCTTTAGTTGAGTGACCTGCATTTGTTGTACAAACGCAGCACACTCTTTAGTTGCCCACAGATCATTCATACACGTGACTGTGAACTGCCGGGAGGGGATAAATTGTGATCTTTGGGGGGAATTAATCATGAAAATGCGTGCAGCCCTTTTGGGTGCCATGTTGGTTGCGGTCGCCGGTCCTGCGACTGCCCAGAGCTTCAATCAATTCGCTGCCTTCGGCGACAGCACGACCGACACCGGTTGGTTCGCGCATGCCTCTACCGGCATCGCCCCTTATGATGCGGCAATCGCAGCTTCGCTGGCCATTGGCGGAAACGCACACTACACTGGCCCCGGGGCCGGCAACGCACAAATTCTCGCCGCTTTCTTTGGCCTTACGGCGAATCCCGCCAATACGCCCGGCGGCACAAACTACGCGATCGGTTCCGCAATCGATAACGGCACGCCCGGATTTGAAAATCTGTACGAAATAATAGGTAACGGAACGAATCCAGCACTCCCCGGAACAGTCACGCAAATCAACAATTATTTGGCCTCAGTGAATGGCAAAGCAAATCCTAATGCGCTGTATCTGATCAGCAGCGGCGGAAACGATTTTACACTTGCGACCTATTCCTTTGGCGGAAATACGGCGGCCGCGGATGCTTTTCTTCTGAGTGAGGCCCAAAGCCTGACCAATAGCGTTGCTCATCTTCAGGCCGCAGGAGCACGCTATATCATCGTGGCTGATGAATATGCAATCCTCGGCTTGACCCCAACCGAAGTGGCCTACCGGCAGACAATTATGACTGCAACCTGGAGCGATCTCGCGGCGGCCGGAGTTAAGTTCATTCCTGCGGATACCTCTTCGGTCATTGCGGCGGTGGAAAATAACCCGACTGCGTTCGGTATCACTGCTCCGATCACTTCCTATGCTTGCGTCCCGCCAGGCTTTTTAGGCGGCATAGCAGCCTATGGAACTCCCACCGCTCCCACCGGCTATGGAGTTACCTGCGCACCCACCGCGACGCCGAGTGCGGCAAATGGCTATCTCGTGTCTGCGAATGCCCTGCAGACTTACCTCTTCATGGATGGCGTACATCTCACCGAAGCGGGCCAGCTGATCTTAGCCGACTATTATTATAATCTGCTCGTCGCTCCGAACGAGATTTCGTTTCTCGCCGAAACCGCGGTGCAAACGACGTTGGGGATGGTGACCGGAATCCAGCAACAGATCGACGTCTCGCAGCGGCAGCGGACAAGTGGCTGGAACGGCTGGGTCAACGGCCAGTTGTCTTACTTGCAGATGAACAACGACGCGGCGGGATTTCCGAACGATCCGGGCTTTCCGATCTCAGGTACGATGGGCGTCGACTACCGCTGGCAGAACGGATGGCTCGCTGGCGGCGCGCTCACCGCAGGTCAGGTGGCGCAGACCTTCTCGCTCGGCGGCGGCTACAGTCAAGACGACATCGCTTTCAGCCTGTATAGCGCCTATCGCAACGGCGCCTGGTGGGGCGACGTGATCGGCAGCGCGGGCTGGCTGGGTTACAGCACGAACCGGCTGGTTCCGATCGGCATCACCATACAGCCCAACAACGGCTCGACCAATGGCTCCGACCTGTCGCTCGCCGGCGAGATGGGCTACGACTTCGAGACCGGCTGGCTGAAGCACGGCCCCGTGGCGGGCCTGATCTTGCAGCGGGTCAATGTCGGCGGCTTCACGGAATCCGGCAGCTTCACGAGCCTGGCGTTCGCCGGCCAGACGCGCGATTCCGAAGTGAGCGCGCTCGGCTATCGGGCGAGCTTCGACTGGGGCCAGTTCAGTCCCTATGCGCAAGCGGTATGGAACCACGAACTCGACCCATTGAACCGGAGCGTGACGGCTTCGCTCACGACAGTGGCTGCGCCGAGCTATTCGATGCCGGCCGTGCAGCTCGGGAGGGACTGGGCCACCGCGACGATCGGCACTCGGATGAAGATAGACGCGTCATGGACCGGGCTTGCGTCCTTCACGGCGCAGCTGGGTCAAACTCACGCGATGAACTACACCGGCATGGTCGGCTTGAATTACGCCTTCAATCAATAGCCTCGCCAGCAGGTTCCGGAACCCGACCAATTGCTTCCGCTCGCAAGGGGCGGCGCATCCTCTATGCCGACGTCCGCTGTCCTCAAAACCGCCCGGCGCCGCTCGATCGGCGCACTCGAAGCCATCCGCCTCACACGCGCCGCGCTGAGGCGCCCGATAGCCCGTCAGCCGCTCGACTTTTGCCGCAAGTGATGAGGGCGGTCGGGAGCTCGCGGCGGGTCTCACGCACCCGTCGGCCGGCGTCGGCTTGGATACTGACGACCTCAGGCTGTCGACGCAAGGCCCTGCGTGTCGCGGGCAACCAGCCAATCCCATTTGCAAAAGAGCAGATCGAGATCGGCCGCTGCGGGCGCAAACGCATCTTCGATCGTTTCGCCTTCGGCAATGCGGCGGACAATGTCGAGGACGAGCGGCATGGACGCGCAAATGCGGAGCGCAGCTTCGCTGCCGATCGGCACCGGCTGCCCGACATGGCAGGCCCGCGCGAGGGCTGCAGGCGCGCCGGAGGGCGCTATCGGCGCAGACAGACCCTTGTAAAGCAAGGCCGCGCCCTCGGGCGTCGCCGAACGGCCGCGGCTGATGATCGAAAAAATCGTCGGCGCGTCTTGCGGCGCGGCGAGCGCAAGGCGCAGATGCGGACGTTCTGCAACACGGCTCTCGACGGCAGCAGCAAACCAATCGAGAATATGCAGCCGCAAGTCGGCAAGGACGGCGAAATAAGGTTCGATGAGGGCCAATGCGGCCTCCCAACGCAAGCCGAGCCCGAGATTGGCGACGACACCGAGATCTGCCCCGAACGTCTTGCGCAAGGTCGAAGGCCAGTCGAGCGTGGCCGAATAGGCGTCGAGACCTTCGGGCGTCGTGCCTCGCCCTTCCAATGTGCGCATGAGCGCCAGCGGCACGAGAAGCGCGCCCGCAAAAGGCGGTCCGCCCGCGAACTTCGAACCCGTGACCATCACCATGAATCCGGCTTCGAGATCGGCGCGCAACCGCGCCGGCGGCGCCCGCAATTGACAGGCATCGACGGCGACGAGAACCCGACCCTTCGCCGCCGCGACGAGTTTTCGTGCCGCCTCGCGCGTCACGCCGCTGAGGCCGGTCTTCGACGTATCCATGACATGCAGCAAAACGTCGCGTCCGGACGCGAGCGCATAAGCGACCCGCGCCGCCGCTTCGTGATCGATATCCGCAGGCTCGCGCGGCACACCATGCGCATTGCGTACGGCGATACCTTCGACGATGATATCCGCCGCTTGGAAGCCTTGCAGCACGGCGTCGCGCGCAACGGGCCCGGCGAGGCTCGATGTGTCGAGAAAATGCGTGCCGGCCGCGGCCCTCATTACGCCGCTGCCGGTTTCGGTCGGCGCAATGACAAGATTGGTGAGCGGCCGAGCCATAAGTCCGCGTGCGAGCGTCAGGGCTATGAATTCCGCTTCGGTCCCCGAGGCCGACAACACGACTTCGGTGCCGTCGACGCCGAATTGCGCGACGAGCCGCGCCCGCAAGTCGTCAAACCAGATCCGCGGATCGAGGCGCTGCGTCCCGGCGTCGCCGAGAAGCGCTTCGAAGGCGCGCCGCGCAGCAGCGAATCCGCGCGGATCGATAGCCGAAGCGGTCGCGGACGAAAACCAAATCTCGTCTTCGGCCGGGATGCTCGGCGTCCCATATTTCGTCCGCCCGGTGCCCGCATCGAGTCGCGTGCGCTCATCGCCGCCCGCCGCGAGCAAAAGAGAGAGCGTCGCATTCGGCGCAACCTTCACCAGGCGTTCGAGTGCGACACCGGACGGCATGACCGTTGCGCGCGCCGAAGAAAAACCCATAGCAAGCCCCCGGCCGCATCCGGACTGCATCATCTGCAATCAGGATTAACAGAGGGTTTCGAACGCAGAGTCTTGTGTGCCGATAGCCACGTCCATAGCCCCTAGACGTGTTCCAACTCATTGACATGGCGTGCATTCTTATCGTTTGGATGAATCTATCCGGTCCGAACGGGCTTAGCTGCTGCTCACCCAGGACGCGCCGCCGGAGTCGCGATCCGCCTGCTCGGTGGAACATGGGAACACGCGACGTCTCGATCACTCAGCGCTGTGGCGGAGGCGTCTTACTCTTCATGCCGGCGCGCATGAGCGCTTCAGCAAGAGCGCCCGGCGCGCTCGACGACGCCGTGTTTGATCGCTGCGCCCGCGCGGCCAACGGCACCTTGCCGGCAGGCGAAGACTTCTGGTCGCCGGCCTCTGCTTCGATCGGATCATCGAGCCGCAAGGTCAGTGCAATTCGGCGGCGCGGCACGTCGATGCTCAACACTTTCACGCGGACGATTTCGCCGGACTTTACGACCTCGCGCGCATCCTTCACGAACTGCTTCGACAGATGTGAGATATGGACGAGCCCGTCCTGATGGACGCCGATATCCACGAATGCGCCGAAGGCCGCGACATTGGTGACCACACCTTCGAGCACCATGCCGGGCTTCACATCCTGGATCTTCTCGACATTTTCCTGGAAGGTCGCCGTCTTGAACGCCGGCCGCGGGTCCCGGCCCGGCTTTTCCAGCTCCTTCAGAATGTCGGTCACAGTCGGAAGCCCGCAGGCAGCATCGACGAATTGCGACGGATCGACTTTGCGAATCGCGTTGACATTGCCGAGCAGCGTTTTGATGTCGCTTTTCGTCGCGGCAAGGATACGGCGGACGACCGGATAGGATTCGGGATGGACGCCCGAGCGGTCGAGCGGGTCCTCGCCGTCGAGGATGCGCAGAAAGCCAGCACTTTGCTCGAACGTCTTCGGTCCAAGTCGCGGCACTTCTTTGAGCGCCCGGCGCGAACGAAACGGGCCGTTGGCATTGCGGTGGTGTACGATCAATTCGGCCATGGTCTCACCAATTCCCGAGACACGCGCCAGAAGCTTGGCGGAGGCGGTGTTCGCATCGACGCCGACGGCATTGACGCAATCCTCGACGACGGCATCGAGGCAGCGCGACAATTTGAGTTCGGAGAGATCGTGTTGGTATTGGCCGACACCAATCGATTTCGGATCGATCTTCACGAGCTCCGCCAAGGGATCTTGAAGGCGGCGGGCGATCGAGACGGCGCCACGCAGCGAGACGTCGAGATCGGGAAGTTCACGCGAGCCATTCTCGGATGCCGAATAGACCGAAGCGCCCGCCTCGGAGACGACGACTTTCGTCGCCTTAAGTTCGGGATGGCGTTGCAGAAGTTCGATTGCCAGCTTGTCGGTCTCGCGCGACGCCGTGCCGTTGCCGATGGCGATGAGCTCGACCTTGTGCGCTTGGGCGAGGTTCGCGAGCTTGGCGATCGCTTCGTCCCACCGCCGCATCGGTTCGTGCGGATAGATCGTGTCGGTCGCAACGACCTTTCCCGTTGCGTCGACGACGGCGACTTTGACGCCGGTACGGAAGCCGGGGTCGAGCCCCATCGTGGCGCGCGCCCCTGCCGGCGCGGCAAGCAGGAGATCGCGCAAATTGCCCGCAAACACCCGGATGGCCTCGGTTTCGGCGAGTTCCCACAAGCGCATGCGCAAATCGACACTGAGATGCAGTTCGATCTTCGTGCGCCAGGCAATGCCGACTGTGGCGAGGAGCCAGCGGTCGCCCGGCCGGCCACGGTCGGATATTTTGAAATGATCGGCGATCCGCGCCTCGTAGCCGACGGCGCCTTGCGCGGCTTCGGGTTTCAATCGAAGGTCGAGAAGCTCCTCCTTTTCGGCCCGGAACATCGCGAGAATTCGATGCGACGGCAGTTTCGCGAGTGCGCCCGAATAGTCGAAATAATCGGCGAATTTGGCGGCAGCCGCCTGTTCGCCGTCGCGGACTTTCGACGAGAGCACACCCTGTGACCAGAAGGTCTCGCGCAGGCGGCCGATGAGATCCGCGGATTCGGCAAACCGCTCGACGAGAATCGCCCGTGCCCCTTCGAGCGCGGTGGCAATTGTCTCGACGCCCTTCCCCGCGTCGACGAAAGCAAGAGCCTGGTCTTCCGGGGCGGCCTCGGGATGGCCGAGCAGCGTGTCGGCCAGCGGCGCCAATCCGGCTTCGATCGCGATCTGGGCTTTCGTACGCCGCTTCGGCTTGTAAGGCAGATAAAGGTCCTCGAGCTTGGCCTTGTTGTCGGCTGCGAGGATGATCTTGGCAAGCGCGTCGTCGAGCTTGCCTTGGCTCTCGATACTTTCGAGAATGACCTTACGTCGCTCCTCGAGCTCGCGCAGATAGCGCAATCGTTCTTCGAGCGTGCGCAACTGCGTGTCATCGAGGGTGCCGGTGACTTCCTTGCGGTAGCGCGCGACGAAGGGCACCGTCGCCCCGCCATCCAACAGGCCAACCGCCGCCTCCACCTGCCAGGGCTTCACCGCAAGTTCCGTCGCAATGCGTTCGTTGATCGACTGCATGTCCGCTCTCTGATTCCAAGGGGCGGATCATTGTGCATGCGGATGAAAGGGTCAAGCCGTGCCGCGAGCCCTATCGATTGTGAACAATGGCGCTGCTCATTGCGCGCGAATCGCGTGCTTTGACGCTCACCCATGTCCGCAGATCATTGCCGCAGAAGCGTTTCCAGCGGCCGGAGAACTGTAACCCATGTATCCGGTCCATTTTGTTACCCATGTATCCGCTGGACACGCCTTGCGCATCTTGCGCCGACGCAATAGACATAGTCTCTTGAAATGAGCCGCGTAGCGCCGCGGCTCAGCTCGCTTTCCGGAACCCACCCATGCCGCTGTATCGATCCCGCACAACGACGCACGGGCGCAACATGGCCGGCGCGCGCGGCCTGTGGCGTGCCACAGGCATGAAAGACGAAGATTTCGGCAAGCCGATCATCGCCGTCGCCAATTCCTTCACCCAGTTCGTGCCGGGCCATGTCCATCTCAAGGATCTCGGCCAACTCGTCGCCCGCGAGATCGAGGCGGCCGGCGGTGTCGCCAAAGAGTTCGACACGATTGCCATCGATGACGGCATAGCCATGGGTCATGACGGGATGCTCTACAGCCTTCCGTCGCGCGAGATCATCGCCAACTCGGTCGAATATATGGCCAATGCCCATTGCGCCGACGCGCTCGTCTGCATTTCCAATTGCGACAAAATCACGCCCGGCATGTTGATGGCGGCTCTGCGTCTCGACATTCCGGCGGTGTTCGTCTCCGGCGGACCGATGGAAGCCGGCAAGATCGTGCTTGGCGGCAAGACGAAATCTCTCGATCTCATCGATGCCATGGTGGCCGCCGCCGACGACCAGCTCGCCGATGCCGAAGTCGCGGTCATCGAGCGCTCGGCCTGCCCGACCTGCGGCTCGTGTTCCGGCATGTTCACCGCCAATTCGATGAACTGCCTCACCGAAGCGCTCGGCTTCGCACTGCCGGGCAATGGCTCGACGCTCGCCACTCACGCCGATCGCAGACGCCTCTTCGTCGAAGCCGGCCATTTGATCGTCGATCTGGCGCGGCGCTATTACGAGCAGGACGATCGATCCGTGCTGCCGCGCTCGATTGCGAGTTTTGCGGCATTCGAAAACGCCATGTCGGTCGATATCGCCATGGGCGGTTCGACCAATACGGTGCTGCATCTCCTCGCCGCGGCTTACGAAGCGGGCGTCGATTTCACCATGCGCGACATCGATCGCCTGTCGCGGCGCGTGCCGGTCGTCTGCAAGGTGGCGCCTTCGGCGGCCGAAGTCCATCTCGAAGACGTGCATCGGGCCGGCGGCATCATGGCAATCCTCGGCGAATTGGAGCGGGCCGGTCTCATCCACGCGGATCTGCCGACGGTTCATTCGGCAACGCTCGGCGAAGCTTTGGAGCGATGGGACGTGCGCCGCACGGCGAGCCAGAGCATTGTCGATTTCTATCGCGCCGCGCCCGGCGGTGTGCCGACCCAGGTTGCGTTCAGCCAGGAGCAGCGCTGGAAGGAACTCGATCTCGATCGCGAAGCAGGTGTGATCCGCGATGCTGCACATGCGTTTTCGAAGGATGGCGGCCTCGCCGTGCTCTATGGCAATCTTGCCGAAGACGGGTCTATCGTCAAAACCGCCGGTGTCGACGCCTTGAATCTCACGTTCTCCGGGCCGGCGCGCATTTTCGAGAGCCAGGACGCCGCCGTCGACGCCATTCTCGGCAATCGGGTCAAGGCAGGCGATGTCGTGGTGATCCGCTATGAAGGACCGCGCGGCGGCCCCGGCATGCAGGAAATGCTCTATCCGACGAGCTATCTGAAATCGAAGGGCCTCGGCAAAGCCTGCGCGCTCATCACTGATGGGCGATTCTCCGGCGGCACGTCCGGCCTTTCGATCGGCCATGTCTCGCCCGAGGCTGCCGAAGGCGGCACCATCGGCCTCGTCGAAGAAGGCGATAGGATTGAGATCGATATTCCGAACCGGCGCATCCACCTCTTGGTCTCGGATGCGGAACTCGCCAATCGCCGCGCCGCGATGGAGGCCAAAGGCAAAGCCGCCTGGAAACCCGAAAAGCGGGCGCGAAAGATCTCGATGGCGCTCAAGGCCTATGCCGCCTTGACGACGAGCGCCGCGCGGGGGGCGGTGCGGATCGTGCCGGAGGATATGTAGAGTTCGAATGCCTGCTGGTGTTACAAATTACGAAATTACGTATTTGCCGAATTATGCGAGGCAAGTCAGCGAAGGTGCTCGCAATTAGATAAGGGCGGGCGTCTCACCGTAATTCCCCTGCTTTGAGGGCTTGGCGAGCGCCATGACGGATATGCAGCACCGTCACCACCCGGCGTCGCTCGTCGATCACGAAAATAATGCGGTAGGTGTCGGGCGTCTTTCCATAAAGGAGGTGGCGAAGTCCAGGATCCTCCGGTGTGACCGGGCAGCGGCTTGGATGCTCGCTCAGGCTGAGAACCGACTTTTCCAGCCCGTTGAACCAGGTCTGCGCCTGCACTGAATCTTCTGCGTGAATGTGCTGAAGGATGGTTCCGAGGTTCCGGCTCGCCCGCGCCGTTATTTCAACGCGGTATGCCATAAGCCGCGCGAATTTCGCCGAATACTTCTTCTGCCGGTCGGGTGCGACCGTTGGCTAAATCCTCGCGCCCCTGCCTGATGCCCTCTTCGACACTGGCCGCCGCAGCAAGGTCGAGCAAACGCTGATAGGCTTCGGCATCCTGCACGACGGCCGCCGCTTTGCCATTGACGGTGAGCACTACGGGCCGCCCGGTTTCTTTCAAATGCTGCATGACCTCCGCCGAGTGATTGCGGAAGGAGGTCATTGACTGGATGTCTTTGGTGATGTCCATAATCCGCCTGTGTTGAATTACCTAATTAGGTATTATCATGGCAGCTTTCCGAAGTAAAAGAAAAACGGATCAATTACGCGATTACGCGCCGGTGATTACGGGCGATTACGGCGACTGTGCATTCAATTGTCGCTCCCCGGCGGGTCAGCGTCGCGCGCCGATTTTGGTCCGCGCTTGCGCGGCTGCAACTGGCGCGCGGTGAGCGCCTCGATGCTCGCCAAAAAATCCGGCGAGCCGATCGGCCGGCCGATGCTTTCGCCTTGCCGCAGCCGCGCCATCGCCTCCGGGTCACCCGGTCCATCGAGGAGGTCCGCGAAGCGCGCAAAGCGCTTCCTAGCCGGGCGCACGTCGGTCAGGCCGTCGTCGACGCGGCCAAGATGCGCACGCACGCTCGACCACTTCCAATCCTGCGCCCGCGCGACCAACCGCGCCCGCACCGGATTGAGCGACACGTAACGGAACGCCGCCGCCAGATGCTCCTCGTCCATCACCACGGCGCCAAAGCGCCCCTGCCAGAAATGTCCCGTGCGCCGCCGACGCTGATGGATGACGCCGGCGTAGCGCCGATGAACCGGCGCGAGCGCACGGCGCAGTCCGTCTTCGTCGCGCGGCGTCAGAATGAGATGGACGTGACTGGGCATCAGACACCACGCCCACACATCGACGCCGGCGCTCCGGCAGGAGGCGGCGAGCAGGTCGCGATACAGCGCGTAATCGGCGTCGGAAAAGAACACGCGCGAGCGGCCGTTGCCGCGCTGGGTGACGTGGTGCGGCAGACCGGGAATGACGACGCGCGCGAGCCGAGCCATGCCGCACAATGCTTGCAAGCGGACTACAAGTCAATAGAATGCACTGTCACTGTAATACCGTAATACGCGCGTAATACGCGTAATACGTCATACCTCCGACCGTAATACCTCCGGGCCTCGTTGGAACCGGCGCGACCGAGTGGAAATGGGATAGCATCAGGCGCAGAAACAGCGGCTTTCGTGACAGTTCGGGGCCGCCCAGATGTCTGTGATTGACCGCGTTCTCTGCCATGACCGTCTGATCGACCCTTCGTTCAACACGGTTGAAGAAGACTTCTAAACATTTGGGTCTACACACCGGCCACGTTTAATGCATCCATCCGGAAACGCAGGATAGCTGTAGGCGGTCTGACGTGCCTTCTTATCAGTCTGAATGTCCAGGGTGAGCGCATGGCATTGCACGGCTTCGCCGATGTGGCGATGATCTTTCAAGCTGCACTCGTGGCACTCACTGCCATGGTGGCTTATTTTTGCATCTTAAATTTGCAATGTTAGTGTTACAGTGGGCTTGTGCACAAGGTTTGTGGGTCAGGACCTCTGTAAAGGAGATCAAGATGAAGATGATGATCGTGCCTCTTGTGGTTTCGGCCCTGTCTGCCGCAGTGGTGGTTGCCAGTGCGGAACAAAAATCCACTCCAGTGTCGAAGCAGTCCGATTGCGTTCCGTGCAATGACCACGGGTCGGGATATCGGCAGGAGTTCTGCAAGGCCCATCCACGGGTCAAGCGGGAAGATGCCGAAAGCATGTATCCCACCCCATGCCCGTGAGACACGGCTGACGAGGAAAACAAGAAATGGAATACGTTGAATATTTGCGGCCTTATTACGGGGCCTTATTACGGTGACAGGCCTTATTACGTTATTACGGTTATTACGTGGTTATTACGGGTTATTACTATTGTAGAGTTGAGGAAGGGCGCGGTGGCGTTGAGGCGCCGGGCCAATGGCTCCGTTTCCCTTCCCCGCTCATCAAACCGGACGTGCGGGTTTGCCGCATCCGGCTTTCCGACAGAGTTCACGTCAGGCTCACGGCGGGCGCGGCCGGTTTGTCGCGGGTTAGACGCTGCACGCCGAGTTTTCCGAAGACGTCGCTCCAGGAGAACACGCGCGCACCGCGTCCGCCGCGTTGGGAGCGCCGATTGAGAAAGCGCCGGACGCGGTCGCAGACATGGCGATCGACGGCGCGATAGGCCGCGTTCAGGGTTCCATAGCCGAAGTACGCCGCCCAGCCGCCGAGGAGGCGGTTCACTCGTTTGCGCACGTTCGGCCAAGCGCCCATCTCGCACGGCCGTAACAGGTCGCCGATCTTGCCCTTGATCCGCTTCAGGCTCTTCTTCGAGGGACATGCGCCGAGATAGGGCTTGCCGTTGCGGGCGTATTGCGGCCCGAACGTGTAGCCCAGGAAGTCGAAGCTTTCCACGCGGGCGTTCCTCAACGAGGTCTTGGCCTCGTTGATCGTCAGCCCGAGTTTGGTCATCACGTCCCGCGTCCACGCCAGCGCCTCGGCCGCGTGTCCGCAGCTGAGGATGACGAAGTCGTCGGCGTAATTGACCACCCGTGCGCGGAAAGCCTTGCCGCACTCCTTCAGTCGCCAGAATTTTAGGAAACGGTTCATGTAGAGGTTGGCCAGCAGCGGACTGACGACGCCGCCCTGCGGCGTGCCTTTCCGGTTGCTCTTGCCGCCGCTCATGCGCCGTCGCCCCGCGCTGTCTCGCTCCTCGACCGGCGAAGTCAGCCACAGTTTGATCAACCGCAGCACCTTCGCATCGACGATCCGCCGAGCTACACTCTGCATGAGCTCGGCGTGCGGGATGGTGTCGAAATACTTCGACAGGTCGGCGTCCACGACGTCGGCATAGCCCTGCCGGATCAACCGGTGGGTCGCCTTGATCGCGTCGCCCGCGCTTCTCCTGGGTCTGTATCCATACGCGCAGTCCTCGAAGTCCGCCTCGAAGATCGGCTCCAGCACCAGTTTGGCGGCGGTCTGCGCCACCCGATCCCGGATCGTGGGAATGCCCAGAGGGCGCTCCCCGCCGCCCGGCTTCGGGATCATCACCCGCCTGACCGGCATGGGTCGATAGGTCATCGAGGCGAGGTCCTCTCTCAGAGTCTCGAGCCACGCCTCCACCCCCGCCCGCTCGATGTCGTCGAACGTCACTCCGTCCACGCCCGCCGAGCCGTCGTTGCGACGGGCCAGCGCAAAAGCGTGGGCGAGAATGTCCGCCCGACAGATCTTGTCGTACAGCAGATAGAAGCGGAACCCGGGCTCCGCCTTCGCCTTCACATAAAGCTTCCTCTGAAGGGTTCTGATCTTATCCGGCGTTTCCAGACTCATCGCCAATCGCCGCTCCGCTCCTCTTCGAAAGCGCCTCTGAAGCAAGGGGCCTTTGCTCCGCCGGCGTTACCCGGCCTCAACGCTCTTACGCCCCTCTCCGACTCCCGCTTCCAGCCGACGCCCTCAAAGACGCCGTCGAGGCCGAACCTCGCGGGGAGCGGGTCTCCCCTGATTACCCGTTCCTCTCTTCCGACCTGCCGCGCCCAATACCCCGACGGACCCCATGGGTGCGCATGTCGATGCCTTCCCCATGGATGCGGCCTTCCCCATCACCGTGGCGGGTCGGCGTCCGTATTGAACCTTTCGAGGCCTGCTCAGGCTTCACTCGCGTTGCAGCCGGCCGGATCGCTCAGCCGCCCACGGCGGCCTTTGTCGCGAGGCTCCAACCCAGGCAGTTACCCGCCCAGACCGCTCGCCAGCTACCGGACCCATCGACACTTATCCGGGTGGGACCTTCCTCCACTAGAGAAACGCGCCCTCAGGGCGCACACGGTGACAGTGCATTCTATTTCCGGAAGGCCCGCCGCTCACGCCGCGGCCCAAAGATGCTGGGCGGCATAGGCCCGCCACGGGCGCCATGTCTCGGCACGGGCGAGGAGTTCGTCGGGACCCGGCCGCTGCCCATCGGCATCGGCCATTGCGCGCAGCAAGCCGATATCCGTGGCCGGAAACGCATCGGGCTCACGCAGTTGCCGCAAGGCGATATAGTGTGCCGTCCATTCGCCGACACCGCGGATCGAGCGCAACTGCGCGACAGCCTCTTCGAGACTCCGGCTTGCGCTGAACAGCGCGGGATCGGCAACGACGGCCGCGGCCATGGCGCCGAGCGCGGCAGCCCGGCTGCGCGGCATGCCGAGCCGCGCGAGGTCCGCCGTGATCAATGCCGCAGGCCGCGGGAAGACATGGGTGAGGCCAGTCTCAGGTTCGGCGAGAATTTTGCCGTGCGCCGCGACGAGGCGTCCGGCGAGCCGAACCGCCGCCGGAACCGTGATCTGTTGACCGAGGATGGCGCGGACCGCCAACTCGAACCCATCCCATGCGCCCGGAACGCGCAGGCCCGGGCGGGCCGCGACCAACGGCGCGAGCGCTGGATCCAGCGCGAGATGGGCGACGATCGGCAGCGTATCGGCGGCGAGATCGAAGACGCGCCGCAGCCGCGCTATTATCGCCGGCAGGGCCGAGAGCCGCGCAAACCGGATCGTCGCGCGCAGCGCATTGCCTTCGGCAGGGCGCACGCAGACGAGTCCCTGCACGCCGTCGAACTCGATTGTACGCGCATAGGTCTCGTCGCCGACGCGCTCGATGCCGGGAATGGCGCGCAGCTTTAGAAAATCGAGCATGGCCGTCCAATCGTAGGGCGGCCGGTAGCGCAACAGCAGGCTGATCTCGCCGCGTGGACCTGCCGACACTTCGGGCCTGCTGGCACGGCGCAGCGCGCCCGGCGCGCGGCCGAATAGAATGGCAAAAGTCTCGTTGAACCGCCTGATGCTACGAAAACCCGCAGCGAACGCGACTTCGGTCATCGGCAACCGCGTCTCGTGGATCAATTGCTTGGCGAGCAGCACGCGCCGGGTCTGAGCGACGGCGATCGGCGAGGCACCGAGATGCTGGCGAAAGAGACGGCGGAGCTGGCGTTCGCCAAGGCCCAAGCGATCGGCAAGGGCCTCGACATCCGCCTCGTCCAGGGCGCCCATTTCGATCAAGGCAAGAGCCCGCGACACTGTATTCGACGTCCCTCGCCAAGCGCCGAGGTCGGGCGCCGCCTCCGGCCGGCAGCGCAAACAGGGACGGAATCCGGCCTCCTGCGCCGCCGCCGCAGTCGGAAAAAAGATCACGTTCGCCGACAGCGGTGTCCGCGCCGAACAGATCGGCCGGCAATAGATGCCCGTCGTCTTCACGGCGATGAAGAAGTTTCCGTCGAAACGGGCATCACGCTGACACATCGCGCGGTAGCAGGCATCGTGATCGAGATCCATTTCGACAGATTGCCGTGCGACCCGAGCCGCGTCTAGCGGTTTTCGGACATGGTCATTTGCAACATGATTGCGATGATCACGTCCGGAAACCGCCAGCTTTTGCTCCGTCGTGCGGGTAAGCGGCATCACCGTGCTTTCCGAATTGAACGCCATGAGCAGCCAAAACCTCTATCTGGAGCGCATCGGCACGCCGACCGGCCGAATGCGGATTGTCACACTGGCCGATGGCCGCCTGTGCGCCGTGGATTGGGAGGATCACGATGACCGCATGCAGCGGCTCCTGCAGCGATACAATGGCGGCACGTTTCGCCTCGGCGAGAGATCACGCGCCTCGAATGCCGCACGCGCGCTGCAAGCCTATTTCGACGGTGAATTCGAAGCGATTGCCGGCTTGCCGACGGCGGCGAAGGGCACCGACTTCCAACGCCAAGTCTGGGCCGCCCTGCGCAGCATCCCGGTCGGCACGACGACCAGCTATGGCGCCCTCGCCGCTCAGATCGGCCGCCCGAAGGCGATGCGCGCGGTCGGGCTGGCGAATGGCGCGAACCCCGTCGCGATCGTCGTGCCCTGCCATCGAGTCATCGGCGCGGATAGCTCGCTGACCGGCTACGGCGGCGGACTCGACCGCAAGCGCTGGTTGCTGGCGCATGAAAGCAGAGCCGCCTTGCAGAGCCCGACCACGCGGTAAGTCATGTCGAAAATTTCGACTCGGCTGCGTCGGGCGCAAAACTGGAATCGCGCCGCGGCGATGACTTCTCGCCACCTCAACTCCCCGCAAAATAATGCGATGAAGATCTATGCTATTGAAATATAAATATAATATCGAATTTAATTCCGATCCGCGGCGAGATGTATTAGAGACGCTCGATTAGCTCTCGCCAAGCGCAAATGACGGCATCTGGTTACCGAAGAGGTCGCCGACATCGAGGCGCCAGGCGTGGACGACGACAGGGTTATCCATATCCGGCATTTTATGATCAACGCCGCGATCGTGTGGGCCGGAGATGTTGCAGGAGATATTGCATGAGATCGATTGCCGTTCTTGCTGCCTCTCTATACGCGCTATCGTCAAATTCGCCGGCCGAAGCGGCCGCACTCAAGGCCGCCACCCTCGGCTGCAAGGCACCGGCGGATGCGATGAAGGCCGCCGAACTCCAAGCGAAAAAGGATAAGGTCGGTCTCGAAGCTTTCAGCCGCCCGTTGATTGCGTCCGGTGCGTGCACGGCAATGGGCAGAGGTTTGACTGTCGATGTGGATGAAAAGAAGCTTCCTCTGGCCTGCGTTCGACTGGCCGGCGACCTGAGCTGCTACTGGGTTGCCGACGTCTTTATCGATCCCAATCCGGGAGAGAAGGGCGCTGCGCAAATTGAGAAGCGCGGCAGTCGCCACAACTACTGAGCGAGTTGAACTTTCCCTTCGTTTGAAGCACGAGCCCTCGAGCCTGCTGGAGTTATGCCGGACAGCGCGTGCCTCGAAGATCGCCGGTTCGGAGTTCAAGGCGTCACCATGTCTGAAGATAACGCGGAGCGATCGCGAGCGATTTGCCTGACCCTTCCGGAAAAGGCAGAGGTGCCGATGAAGCGCGGCCCGACTTACCGGGTCAGTGACAAGATTTTCGCGCCGGATCGGCGAGGTGACGGCGTCCATCGGTCTGGTGCAAAGCGCCGACGGGCAGTCAAACTGTCCTCGTCGGCGCGGATTCCGGGAGGTTTTTCGTGCCTCCCTATGTCGGCTCGAAGAGCTGGTCGGCATGCGGCTCGACGATGATCCCTATTGGAACGAGGTCACATTTCTGAGCCGACGTAGCTATCGCTTGGTCGCTCCGAAGCGCCTCGTTGCACTTGTTACATGAGCGACGCGCCGGCGTGGTGTCGGCTTCCCGCCCGAACTCATCCGGCACTTGGTCCAGCTCTGTCTTCGGTTTTGTGACGAAGCCGTCAATCGCAATGGGGAGAAGACGAATCGGAACTAAGAGTGAGGCCCCTACCGGACCTTCGCCAAAGTCGTTATTATTCACACACGCATGCTCTACAAGGGATCGAGATGACCGACGGCGAGCGGGAACGGGAGACCATGGAGGGCGGCGCGTCGCCGGAAGCGCAGCGCTGGGCCGCGCGGCAGAAGGAGGCGCGCGCAGCCCTCGCCGCCGACCGCGAGCGGGAGCTCAAGCAGCGCGCGGAACGAAACCGCCGCATCGAACAGGAGCTTCAAAACCCGGTTGTCTTTGCCTTCAGCGTGGTGGCGATTCTGCTCCTCCTCGCCGCCGCCTGGTTCATCGTCGACCAGATGCGCTGCGATCCGTTCTACTCGGACATCCACCATTCGCGCCTTCGTAACACCTGCCAGTAAGAGTTCGCCCGTGAATAAATGCTCTATTAGCCGCAGCCACAAGCTCCTTCATGGTGACGGGCGACGCGCCGGCGACCGCAGCCATCGTGGCGCAGGCGGTGGGGCTCGATGGCGCCGTCTGTCCGCCGGGGTCGATCCCCGATGTCGTCAGTGCAGCGGACTATGCGGTCTTCGCCGGTGTCCTGCCGGAGGATAAGTACAAGCTCGTCAAGGCGTTCCAGAATGGCGGTCACACCATCGGCATGTGCGGCGACGGCGCCAATGACGCT
This sequence comes from uncultured Alphaproteobacteria bacterium, assembly GCA_963809985.1. GTDB lineage: Bacteria > Pseudomonadota > Alphaproteobacteria > Rhizobiales > Beijerinckiaceae > Methylovirgula. The sequence goes on from CAWELW010000001.1 coordinate 363,302, forward strand.
CCGGCACTGCGCCAGGCACAGATCGGCATCGCGGTCTCGACGGCAACCGACGTCGCCAAATCGGCCGCCGGCATGGTGCTGACCGAGCCCGGCCTCGCCGGCATCGTTGCCGCGATCAAGGAAGGGCGAGTGACATTCCAGCGCATCCTGAGTTATGCGCTGAACTCCATTACCAAGAAGACGGTGCAAGTGCTCTTCCTGGCAGTTGGTCTGATCATGACCGGGCATGCGATCCTGACACCTTTGCTCATGGTCCTCATTATGATCACCGGCGACTTTCTCGGCATGGCGTTGACGACCGACAATGTTCGACCGTCACCGACGCCAAATGCATGGCAAATCGGCAAACTGACGACCGCGGGCGTCAGCATGGGAATTGGCGAGCTGGTGTTTTGCACATCGATCCTCGCTTTCGGCGCCTACCGGATGGGGCTCGACATTGACGCACTGCGGACGTTGGCTTTCGTCGTCGTCGTGTTCGGCAACCAGGCGACGACCTATACCAATCGTGAGCGGCGGCATCTGTGGTCCTCTCGCCCAAGCTTTTGGCTCGTTGTTTCGTCCATTGCCGATATCGCGATCGCTTCGATTTTGGCTGTCGGCGGAATCGCGATGACGCCCTTGCCTGCCTTGCTTGTGGCCGCCATGCTTGCCGCGGCCATTGCCTTCGCCGTCGTCTTGGATTTGGTCAAGTTTCCGCTTTTTCGTCGTCTTAGGATCGCCTAGTTGTGCGATTCAATCCGATACAATCACGCTCTGGAGCCAAGAGGACACGGATGAAGATCAATTCAAAGGATTTTCGGGTGCGAGAGGGAGATGAGGTCGACCTCAAGAAGTGGCCGACCAACGTCGATCCCGTCTACACATCAAAGGAGCAATACAAAAAGCTTCTGGAAGAACACGTTGCGCAACTGAGTTTGCAGCAGCAGCTGCTCTATGCGTCCAATCGCTATGCCGTCTTGATCATTTTTCAGGCCATGGATGCGGCGGGGAAAGACGGCGCCATCAAGCACGTTATGTCCGGAGTCAATCCGCAGGGCTGCCAAGTATTCAGCTTCAAACATCCAAGCGCCGCCGAGTTGCAACACGATTTTCTCTGGCGCACCACCCGTGATCTGCCGGAGCGTGGGCAGATCGGCATTTTCAACCGGTCCTATTACGAGGAGGTGCTGATCGTCCGCGTGCACCCCGAGATTCTTGGCAGCGAAGGCATCCCGGACACGCCGCACGACGACGAGGCGGTCTGGGACGATCGCTACCGTTCGATCGTGGATTTGGAGAGACACCTCCACGGCAACGGCACCCGCATTATCAAATTCTACCTCCATCTTTCGAAGGAGGAGCAGCGAAAGCGTTTTCTGCAACGCATCGACGAGCCGGAAAAGAACTGGAAATTCAGCCTGGCCGATGTCCAAGAGCGGAAATACTGGAAGCAGTACATGAAGGCGTATGAGGAATGCCTCGCCGCGACGAGCACGAGCGACGCGCCCTGGTATGTCGTTCCCGCCGACGACAAAGAAAACGCCCGGCTGATCGTCTCCCAAATCATCCTTGATGCGCTCGAAAGACTCAAAATGACTTATCCGGAAACGACCGCGGAGCGTCGGCAGGAATTGCAGTCGATCCGCACGCGGCTGGCGGAATGACATATTGAGCGCGCTGGCGCAAGAAGATCGTGACTGAAGAGAAGGCGATGTGCACCAGTCCACACTATTGGACGCCGGTGAAGCCGCTCGAAGCTATCAAAGCGATTCACCTATTTCTGGGCGTCGCCTAAGTTGCGCGACGCGCTCTCTCGGAAGTTCTTGGTATTGCTCTGTCGACTTGTACACGGGATCGACTTTTGTCGGCCACTTCTCAAGATCGACATCATTTCCTTCCGGCACCCGAAAATCCTTTGAATTGATCTTCATCGGCATCCTTTCGGTGGTGCGAGCTGCGTCGGCCGCATTCCATCACTTGGGGAACTCAATTCTCCGATACATTCCGCTCCAATACTGTCTTGGATTTTTTGAGAGGCTCGATCCACATTTCCCATAGTGCAATAAGAAGTTGGCCAGCGAGCGCCAAACCCATGCACGCTCCACCGGCGACGACGACGTAGGCGAAGAATGCCGGATCGAGATATTTGGTGAACCACCAAGAGCCTATGTCCATCAGGATGGCCAGATAGGGAACGACAACGAGAACTACGCGCAGCCAGATCGGCGTTTCGCTCAAGGCGAAAATCGCTCCGGTCAGCAGGAATATGATGCTGATGCCGAACAGGTGAATGTGCGAAACTTTGGCCAAATCGGCAAGGCTCGTTCCCGTGTCGGCTTTCGCGACTTTTTGTACGGCCCCGAAGCTCGCGAGCGGCGGGATCGACTGGGCGTCGGCCATATGGCAGGCGACGCAAATATCGGCGAAAATCGGTGCGACTTGCGGATAGCCATCGGCTTTTGCACCATCATGTACCCACTGCAGAACTTTGGTGCGGTCGGCATCGGATATCTTGTCGGCCATCGGCCCCATCAGTGCCGACTCGAGTAAGGTTTGTCCTTTCGGCAAGCCGTGATATTCGTCGCTGATACCCGCCACCAAGCCCTCCCCCATCTGTTGATGAGGTGCGATCACAACCACGTACATGTACGACAGAGCCATCAGGTATCCGACACCAATCAGGATAAGGAAGCTGCTGAAGAGTGCACGAAAAGCGATCGGCAAGTTGCGCAATGAGACCATTGAATGCCTCCAGTTTTTGCCCGATGCATAATCGGGCACAAATTATTGCCAGCATTCGGCGAATGCGGCCTGCCGCTTGATGCGCCGGACGATATCGTCGCAATCGTGCTTAAGCTTCGATGATTACCTTGAGCGCTTTCGTTTTGGCGGCAGGCCCGAAGGTCTCGAAGGCGCCGAGGATGCGGTCGAGCTTGAAGCGATGTGTAATCAGGAGCTTGGGGTCGATCTTGTGGGATCCGACCGTTTTGAACAGCATCGGTATGGTGACTGTATCGACCAGCCGCGTGGTGATCGAAATGTTGCGGTCCCACAGTTGCTCGAGATGGAGATCGACCGTTGTTCCATGGACCCCTATATTGGCGATGGTGCCACCCGGCGCGACAATTTGTTCGCATAGCTCGAAGGTTGCCGGAATACCGACTGCTTCGATGGCGGTGTCGACTCCATGCCCGGCCGTCATTTTCATAACAGTCGCTACAGCCTTGCCATCGGCGCTGTTGATGCTCGCCGTGGCGCCGAAGCGCTTCGCCACGTCAAGGCGATTGTCATCGAGATCGATCATGATGATCTCGGCCGGCGAGTAGAACTGGGTGGTGAGCAATGCGGCGAGCCCGATCGGCCCCGCACCGACGATCGCCACGGTATTCCCCGGCTGAACCTTGCCATTGAGCACGCCGCACTCGAAGCCGGTCGGCAGGATGTCGCTGAGCATCACCAGCGCCTCTTCGTCCGCACCGTTGGGAATTGGATAGAGGCTTGTATCCGCATAGGGAATACGTGCGAACTCGGCCTGTGTGCCGTCGATTTTGTTGCCAAGGATCCAGCCGCCGGTCGTGCAGTGGGAGTACATCTGCCTTCTGCAATACTCGCATTTGCCGCAGGCGCTAACGCAGGAGATCAGGACCCGGTCTCCCGGCTTGAATGCCGTGACGGCCGCCCCAACTTTCTCGACGATGCCTGCGCCCTCGTGACCTAGAATGCGGCCAGGCTGGCAAGACGGGACGTCACCTTTGAGGATGTGCAGGTCAGTGCCGCAAATTGTCGTTGTGGTGATCTTGACGATCGCATCCGTGGGCGCGGTGATTTCCGGCTTTGGTCGGTCTTCCAGGGCTTTCTTGCCCGGACCCTGATAAACGAGCGCTTTCATCGCTGACAGCCTTGTTGTTGTCAATCAGGCATGAGTTGCCGGCTATGGCATCGTCGAGCGAGCCGCTGTCCGTCAGCATTCGGGTTGGCAGGTTGATGGGCGGGAGCGTAGCCATCGGTCAGGCGCGAGCGAAAAACTCGGAAACTACTCAGACCCGACAAACGGCTTCAGCTTCGGCGACACGATCCTTTGGCGCGGAAAAGTTGGCTGGCGTCTCCAATCACGACAAGTCGAGCTCATTGATGTAGAGTCGATCCGCCAAGCCCACTTGATCGTCAATCGCTAAAGCTCGGTTTTGACATCTGAGGGAAAGCCGTGCTGGACAACGCCGCATGAGTATTGTCAACCTGCGCCGGTGGTTGACGGCCGGCTACGACGCATTGGCCGGCCAGCAGAAATGCCATAAGGATCAAGCATATGACGAACGCCCGCGGATTTCTCATTGGACTTGTGCCGAGCAAAGTCTTGCGCGACGCGACATCAGAACTTGCCGGTTGCGGCAAGAGCGCGATCAGGCGAGCTGCAATCGTCCCGGCGTCTCGATGCACCGATGCCGCGTCAGGAAGTGCGGCAATCAAACTGGCCAATCTCTGAGTCGCAGTATCCCCCGGCAACCGAGCTAAACTGGCAGCCTCCTCCCAAGGGTCGACGTCCTGTCGCGCCAGCGCTGAAAGGACGCTGAGTAGCATCCCATTTCTTTCTTCACCGATCGGTGCAAACAAAAAGGCGTCGAACTCAGATCGAAAAGGAAAAACCGAAGCAGCGCGCATCATGTCAACCTCCGGATTTCTGCGCCTCTGGCGAATACATGCAGCCGTCATTGGGACATGGGGCACAGCCATCGAAACCAAATCATATTGCATGGCCGCGTGCAGCGTTAGGTTCGGAACATACCTATGGGGTAGACGCAAACCGGGATGCCTGCTCGGTTAGAGTGAATGATCCATTCTCGAGTTTAACCTTGACGGCATCCCGGCGCATTGACGGCAATTGTGGATAGGCGTCGCTCTGTGAGTTTGACTCACTCTCGATGAAGGTTTGAAAATCAAGCGCGAGGAGGCGCATTTTCTCTAGGCTTTCGCTGCGCGTGCGCGGGATAACACCCATTTTGGCCCCCGCGCGTCACAAATTGTCAGCAGATCTTGCCTCACACCGCTTTCGGTCAGGCGCCTCATCGAGATTGCGTCAGAGCCTGTTTTTGCCAGCTCGCAGTGACCGACTAAATTGGCCAAGGGCTCATCGGGATCGGGGGTTCGGGTCTAATCGGACTATTCTGTCTTTACTCAACCCGACGCGCACGTTCATAAGCATAACATTGGCGGCATCTACGCACTCCTTGCGTTGCGCTTCATGCGGGAAGCGTTGAAGAGGCCTGCTCTGAGCGCCGGTTTTCAGTCTGAGGCGCGCGCCCCTTGAAAGGCACCACTTTTCTGCCCTTGTTCCCTTCCATTGCCGCCGTGATCGTCGCGCCGATCGTATCGGCGGCGCGCTGAGCCGCAAAGTGATGTCGTTGATGTGGAGCATGGGAGCTTGTCGCGCGGCGGCACAGCAATGGCAAGAGCCCTTGCGGCGGCCTCTTTGCCCCGCGGGGAATCTTCCCGGCGAGACGCGATTTAACAGAATGGGGTTATTATGGGCGCACCGCCGGTCATGGAAGACATCATGAAGAAAATCATCGGCATCTTTATGCTGGCCCTTCTGGGCTGCTCTCACGCCTATGCTGGCGACGGCTTCGAGAAAGTCCGTTGTGACGGCGATATCGCCAAGGCCCTCGTCGGCCAGCGCGGTTCCAATGAGCCGGTGGTGGCGATTGAAGGCCGGCACAAGGATTTGGGTCTCAAGGATTTGGGCGCCTCTGAAGACAACGGCTTTTCCTCGATAACCTGGCTGATTTGTGGCACGGAATTCATGGTGCTGGAGGACGACCGCACCGATATCATCCACGACGTCCTGCAAATTCCGCCGCATTCCAAAAGCAACCCGGAGTTCCAGGGCTTCTGCAAGCTCAAGGGCAAGGTCATGAGGGAAAGCGTGGTCGCCATTCTGCGCGATCAGAGCGACCAGGATGAGCTTCCGGCTGACGCGGCGTGGAAAATCGACGAGAGGGCCGTCAAATTCGTCAAGATGCCCACGGATGATCTGCTTTGCCCGCGTGACGGCATTTTGGGGTCACGGTGACAGTGCATTTAACTCGTTGTAGCTTTCGTCAATTGCGTGCACTGTCACCGTTTTCGCCCTTCGTCTTCGGAAATCAGCAGCGCCATGCTCGGACGATATGGGAAACCACGCAATCCAAAGATTTAGCCCGTGCCAACTCGCGTGAAGGTGATGCGCCCGGCACGCGCTCATTACGCATGACCCTTGTCATTACGCCAGAGAGCGCTCGACGATGTCCCTGACGTCGGGCGACTGGCTCTCCGCCGCGGCGACCCGGCGCAAAGCGACCTCCGCCAGGCGGCGGCGACCGGATTCGAGCGTCCGCCAGCTCTTGAAGGCGCCGAGAAGCCTTGCCGCCACTTGCGGGTTCTTGGAATCGAGCGCCAAGACGATGTCGGTCACGAATTCGTAGCCGCTGCCGTCCGGGGCATTGAACCGCGTCTGATTGCCGGTGGCGAAAGCGCCGATCAGGGACCGCACGCGGTTCGGATTGCCGAAAGAAAACGCCGGATGGTTCATCAAATTCTTGACCCGGTCGAGCGTTTCTGATTCCGCGATCATGGCTTGCAGGGCGAACCATTTGTCGATCACGAGGGCGTCGCCCGCATAAGCGCGGAAAAAAGCCTGCAACGCGGCCTCCCGCGCTTCGCCCTTATAGTGGGCGAGGACGCCCAAGGCGGCGATTTTGTCGGTCATGGTCGTCGCCGTCTCGAACTGGCGCAAGGCCAGCGGCGTGCCCGTCGCGGGATCTCCGGCCACATAGAGATCGAGTGCCACATTACGCAAGGCGCGCCGCCCGGCCGAGGCGGCATCCGGCGAGTAAGGTCCCGTGTCGGCGAGCTTTTCATAAACGCCGAGAAGAGAAGAAGCGAGATCGCGACCGACCGCCGCCCGCAGACTCTTGCGCGCCGCAAAGATTGCGTCGGGGTCGACGCCTTCCTCGATCTCCCGCGCTATGTCGGCCTCGCCCGGCAGCGAGAGAACCTGTGCGGCAAAGGCGGGATCGGCTTCGCTTCCCCGCAGCATGCTTTGCAGCGCCGCCGAAAAGGCGGCATCGTGACTTGGCGTTTTGCCGCTGCGAATGAGGCCGACGGAATGCAGCAACAGCCGCGTTGCGTAGGTCTGCGAGGCTTGCCAGCGGTTGAACGGGTCGCTGTCATAGGTGATCAGCGTAATGAGGTCGCTCTCGCTGGCGGGATAAACGAGACGCACCGGCGCGGAAAATCCCCGCAACAGCGAGGCGACCGGGCGGCTCGGCACCTCCCGAAAAATCACGCGGCGCTGTTCGGTCGAAAGCTCGATGACCCCGGCGGCGAGTTCCGCAGCGCTCGCACCGCATTCGTGCGAAGTCACGAGGGGCAGGTTTTCACCTTTGCTGCCGACGAGGCCGAGTTCTATGGGGATGACGAAGGGCTTTTTCTCGGGTTCGCCGGGTGTCGGCTTGCAGCTTTGTTTGAAGTCGAGCGTGAATGTCCGCGCTGCTGCGTCATATCGGGCTGCGATCTCGATTTGCGGTGTGCCCGCCTGGCAGTACCAGCGCGAAAACTGCGTAAGGTCGCGGCCCGCGGCCGCGGCGAAACAGGAAATGAAATCCTCGACCGTTGCCGCCGTTCCGTCGTAGCGATCGAAATAGAGCGTCATGCCGGCCGCGAAAGCCCGCCGCCCGATGAGCACTTTCAGCATGCGAATGATTTCGGCGCCTTTCTCGTAGACGGTCGCCGTGTAGAAATTATTGATCTCGAGATAGGTTTCGGGGCGGACGTTGTGGGCGAGCGGCCCGCCGTCTTCGGGAAACTGTTGGGCCCGCAAGGTGCGGACATCGGCAATCCGGCGCACCGGCCGGGACCGCTGATCGGCCGAGAATTCATGATCGCGGAAGACCGTCAAACCTTCCTTCAGACAGAGCTGGAACCAATCGCGGCAAGTGACGCGATTGCCGCTCCAATTGTGGAAATATTCGTGTGCGATGACCGCTTCGATCTGGGCATAGTCCATGTCGGTCGCGGTCCCGGGCAGGGCGAGCACATATTTATCGTTGAATATGTTGAGGCCCTTGTTCTCCATGGCGCCCATGTTGAACTCGGAGACCGCGACGATGTTGAACACGTCGAGATCATATTCGCGCCCGAACACCTCTTCGTCCCAGCGCATCGCCCGCTTCAACGCATCCATGGCGTAAGTGGCGCTCGCTTCCTTGCCGTGCTCGATAAAAATTCCAAGCGCGACCTTGCGGCCGGAAGCCGTGACGAATTCGTCATGAATCGAGCCGAGATCGCCGCCGACTAGGGCGAAGAGATAGCAGGGTTTGGGAAAAGGATCGCTCCAGAGCGCGAAATGACGTTGCGTCCCCGCGATAGGCCCGGCGTCGATCTTGTTGCCGTTGCTGAGTAGAATGGGCGCTTCCGAGACGTCGGCTTCGATCCGCACTCGATAGACGCTGAGCACGTCCGGCCGATCGAGGAAATAGGTGATACGGCGAAAGCCTTCCGCCTCGCATTGCGTGCAATAGGCGGTTCCGGAGCGATAGAGCCCCATCAGCTGCGTATTGGCCGAAGGATTGATTTCGGTTTCGATTTCAAGGCTGAAGGGGCGCTGCGGCGGGGCCGCGATCGTCAATCTGTCGGGCGTGACGAAGGGCGCCTTGTGATCGAGCGCGGCGCCGTCGAGGGCGATCCTCTCGGCAATAAGGCCATCGCCGTCGAGGATGAGGGCAGCGCCCGCGCGGCCGGCCGGATTGGGGCGCAGCGCGAGCCGCGCCGTCACGCGCGTCGCGGTCGGGTGCAAAGCGACGTCGAGATCGACGGCATCAATCAAATAGTCCGGCGGCCGGTAGTCAGTAAGACGAATGGGTTGGGCGACATCAGTGCGCATACGGTGCCTCGATGCAAAGCAAGCGGGCCGGTGATGCGACCGCTGGATACACGACAAAAGACCACAGAGCCGATTGAATCGCAACGCCGCTACCTACGGCCGGGTTGCGAGATCGTCAGCCGCCTTGCGAAAAATCCCCGCGCACCGTCAGCCAGGCGTTGCGATTTCTCCTGCAGTCCTTTCTGCCCGCGGGGCCCGGACTTTCGCGTGCACGTACCAGGCAGCTCCGACATTTGCTGCGCCGAGAAAGGCCAGCAAAACCGGTTCCGTCATGCCTACGAGGCTCTGAAGCAGAGCTGCGGCGAGCGATCCGGCGACGATATAGATCGAACTCAGAACATTGACGCCCGCGAGCGTGCGGGCGAGACGCTCGCGCGGTGCATAAACCTGCAGAGCGGTGGAGATGGGCACGATGAAAAGGCCGCCTGCAGCGGCGACGCCTATGACATCGGCGGCGATGCGCAAGCCCTGTGCATGCGAGAAAAATTCCTGCAAGCCGACATCGCGTGCGGCGGGCGTCATCGAACCTCCATGGACAAGCGCGAGGTCGAGGAGAAAGCCGGCCATGCCGAGCGCCCCGACGGGCGGCAGCCCAAAAGCGATGCGGCCGCGGGCGAAGATTGCCGCACCCAGCGAACTAATGGCCATGCCGACGGCAAAAAGCGCGGTGATCGCGACCTCGACATCGAGGCCGCCGTTGGTGGTCTTGCGTATCGCTACCGGGACGAGCGCGAGCGTGACGGCGCCGGTGAGCCAAAACCAAGAGCCGGCTTGCGCGGCGGACTTCAAAAACGGTGCGCGCCAAATCTCTGTGAGTGCATTGCTGGTGGAGCCCCATAAATTCGCGCTGGCGCGCAGATCGGGTGCGGCGATTTTTGTTGCGGGGATGCCCAGGCTCGTTGCAAAGCTCGCGAATGCAATCAGCATGAGTTGAGCCGTCACTTCCACGGGCGTCCGGACTTGTCCGGCGGCGATCCCGCCGAAGATCAGACCGAGAAGGATGGCGAGGAACGTCGCCGCGTCGACGAGTGCGTTGCCGGCGACGAGTTCGTGCGGCGCAAGATGCTCGGGAAGGAGGCCGTATTTAATCGGGTTGAACAGAGCCGCGACGACGCCCAGCCCGAACAAGGCTGCATAGAGAAGCGGTAGCGACGGCAGCCAGATCCCGGCTGCGGCGATCATTTGGATGAAGATCTCGGCAAATTTCAAGCGCCGCGCGACCATGGCTTTGTTGTGCAAATCGGCGATTTCGCCGCCGAGACCAGATAGGAAGATCGACGGAAGAATGAAGATTCCGACCGCCAACGTGATCAGGGCGCCCGCTTGGGCCTTGCCGAGTTCAAACAAGACCAGCATGGCGAGCATGTTGCGAACGAAATTGTCGTTGAAGCCGGATAGGAACTGACACCAGAACAAGGGCGCGAAGCGGCGGCTTTTCAACAGGCTGAGGAACATCGCCGAGGCGCCCTTTTCAAGTGCGAGTTTCATTTGATCCGGACTAGAGCAAGCGCTGCACCCGCACCGATCAGCACGCCGCCCGAGATTTTGTTGCGGAGACGGCCGCGTGACACAAGAAGTCTGCGTGTGTGGCCAGCAAGCAATGCCCATGCCCCGTCAATCGTGATCGCCAGTGCCAGGAAAGTCCCTGACAGGACGGCGATCTGCGTTCCGACGTGTGTCTCGGCGGAGACGAATTGCGGAAAGAAAGCGCCATAAAATAGCAGCGTCTTCGGGTTGGTTAATGAGACAAGGACCGCCCGCAGGTAGACCGCCCGCGCCGATTTCGGCTCGGGCTTCGTTCCTGTCAGGTCGACCATCGGTGCGCGCCACTGAGCGACGCCAAGATAAATGAGATAGGCGACGCCTATCCAGCGAAGCCACTCGAACCAGGCACCAAATGTTCCGAGCAATTCGGTCATGCCGAAGACGGTCAGTGCAAGTTGCACGACCATCGCCGAGCTGGTGCCAGCGACGGCGAGCAACCCATATTTCGGGCCATGGGCAACGCTGGTTGCGACGATCAGGCCGACATTCGGCCCAGGGATCAGCATAAGAATTGTGACAGTCGCGACGAATGCCGAAAATAACGTTGGATCAATCATGGGGCTCTCCCGTGGAGACACTATGAGCAGGCTGCCCGAACACAAGAAAACTTCTTAAGTAGAGGCCTCATTGAAATTGTCATCCCTCTCTCGGGCCTTGCAAGCTTGCAATGCGTGGGCTTTCAAGCCCACGAGCAGTGCGACAGTCTCTTGGAAGACTGCAAGGCTTCGCATAGCACTCAATCCTTGCCGGTCACGCGGTCGTCGCGTGCGCTTGACGGCTCGGCATGGCCGATGAGACGTGCGATCATTGGAAAATCGGCTATGACCGCGCGTTCGATCGCATCGACGGCATGATGGACTTCGTCGACGCTGAGATCGGGAGCGGCGTAGCAATGATAATTGACGACGAGACCGGCGGGGGTCTCGCGCACGCGCACGCTGTGAATGCCAGTAACCGGCATGACGGCATGCCTTGTGAGCGCGGCGGTGATTCCGGCGCGTAACTCTTGCGGAGCATTCCGGCCCGGCAATTCCCGCGGTTCCAAGGGTTCGATATGGGTCTCGACTTCGATGTTCGCGCCAAGCTCGTTGCGCGTGTCAAACTCTAGTCCGGACACGATGTCATGGGCATATCCGAGCGGCATGTGTCCGTCGACCTCGACGTCGAAACTGACGGAACTGCGGCCGTCGACCTGCTGGACGATCACGTTGTGGATCGGCACATGCCGCTTTGCGGCGACGAGAAGCACACGTTCGAGCACGGTTTCGTCATCGAGCGCGACGGGGTTGGCCGATACTGTGATCTTGACGTCGGGATGCACCCCTGCAATTGCGGCGCCGACATTGGCCTCGATGGTCGCGGCCTTTTCGAGATCCAGCGTCCGCGGGATTGAAATTCCAATGTCGCCGACGACCGTCGACCCGGTGGGGCGCAGCCTGAGGCTTGCCACGCCGATGACGCCGGGTACGCCGCGGGCAATGGCGCGGACGCTTGCGGCCAAGCCTTTCGGCGCGGTATCGAGCAGCGTATCGACCGTGCGGTGTGCGAGCCTATATCCGGCAATGGCAATGAAGAGAGCGACACCAAAAGCCGCGACGGCATCGCCCCGCGGATAGCCGAGGCGCGTCGCAACGAGGCCGAGGAGAGTGAGCAGCGAGCCGACGATATCGGAGGCGAAATGCATCGCATCCGCCGCAAGCGCGTCGCTCTTCGTTTTGCGGGCGACGTTCGAGAGTGTAGCGTAGCGGATGAGATCGACGCTGATCGATATGATCAGCACGCCGAACGCCAGCGCATTGGCGTCGATCGCGACGGTCTCGATCGTCAGCCTGCGCACGGCTTCCACGAGGATGTAGGCCGACAGGGCGAACAAAATCCCGGTTTCGACGAGCGCCGCCAGCGCCTCGACTTTGCCATGGCCATAATGGTGCTCTTCGTCGGCCGGCTTGTCGGAAAGGCGCACCGCGAAATAAGTGAGAATCGTGAGGCCAGTATCGGCAAGGTTGTGGCCGGCCTCGGACATCAGCGCCAGCGACCCCGACAGAACCCCCGCCGTGAGCTTGCCGAGGGTCAGCAGCAGGCTCGCGCCGATCGAGAGGAGAGCCGCCCTCTGTTTGGCGTGCGCGGGCTGTTGCATCTCGCCTCCTTGGGGCGGCCTATCCTGCAGGAAAGCGGCAAGCGCGCCGCGCTCACGCGGAGCGGCACCAATTGCCGTGCGTGTAGCAGCGTGCGCTTTGCCGGGGCAAGGTGAATTCGCGCCCACCCTCCCGCTTTTTTCCGGGATGTGCTAGACCGGCACAGGGCGGGCGTAGGAGTGGGACGGTGGAATATTTACATACGATGGTGCGCATCACCGACTTGGCCAAATCGCTCGAGTTTTACTGCGACAAGTTGGGGCTCGTCGAAGTCCGCCGCGTCGAGAGCGAGGCCGGCCGCTATACGCTCGTCTTTCTCGCCGCTCCCGGCGACGTCGAGCATGCCGCCAAGACGAGCGCCCCGCTCGTCGAACTGACCTATAATTGGGATCCCGAGACCTATACCGGCGGCCGCAATTTCGGCCATCTCGCCTATCGCGTCGACGATATTTACGCGACATGCGCCCGGCTGATGAAGGGCGGCGTCACCATCAACCGGCCGCCGCGCGAAGGCCGCATGGCCTTCATTCGCTCCCCCGACAGTATTTCGATCGAGCTCCTGCAAAAAGGCGCGGCCAAGGCCGTGCAGGAGCCTTGGGCTTCGATGCCGAACACCGGCGTATGGTGAACGGCTAGGCGGTCGACGGCTGCCGGTCACAACGCTCTTTGAAAATGGTCAAAGGTCGAATGTCAGAGGGTCTTTGCTGGCGTTCCAAAATCGCAGGATATCGACGAACCCGAGCTCTTCATCGACGGTATAAATGATCCAATAATGAGTCCGCCGACCGACGCGGAACAGGTAGCCGCGATAAGGTGCGCCGATCAGGGGGAAATAGCCCCAAGTGAGTGGCGCTTTGCCGAGATCGAGGCGAAGAATACGGTCTAGCCGTTCGAACTGCTCGTTAGCGAGGTCTTCACTTTAGGCTGAGAGGTACGAGGCAAAATCGTCCATTTGCCGCTGCGCGACAAGGCTGATGCGCATGCGGGAGGGCTTGTCGTTCGAAGCGCTCCCGAGGCAACTGGAGACGAGCTTGCGGTCATTCCTGCGGCTGGAATCGACGTTGGTGTTCACGATTGTGATTCAGCTTGGTGTTGAGTTCAGTATCAACTCAAGGACCGCTGCATAAAGGGCAGGGCTGCGCGGCGGTTTCTTGCGGAGCGCGCGAGCGTACTTCGAGGAGTGACCGGCGTCAGCGCCGCTAATCTAGATGGACTAAACATTCGTAAGGGTCCGCACACAACCTATGATCAGGTGGGTTCAATTCCGCACAATGCACGCGATGTGATCGTCCACGTGTGTCAGCAGAGTCCCATCGATTGATCGCCATGGTGTCTCATCACCTACAATGGCGTCTCAGGCTGGTCATCCGAAGTTCACCTAACCTGGATTTCTCAAACGAATTCAGTTTTTAGCTGAAAAACGGGTCGTTCGGCGGCTTATTTTTCGGGCTTGGGCGTGATTTTCACATCGGCCGGACATCGCCGCTGACACGGCCCGCTCGGTTCCCGCGCTGCGAGTCCCATGGTTTCAATTCTCTCGCAATACGAGTCGTTTGGCGCGTGCGTCAGGGCTCGGCGAACCGGCATCTTGATCCTGCTTTCCGGTGCGGTGGTTTTCCGTCAGCCGGAGCCAAAAGCGCGTTGAAGATAATGGTGGGCGAGTTCGAATTCGTTCTTGTGGGGGCATCCCGAAGCAAGCGCGAAGTGAATGCGGCGCACGCTCCTTCGCACCTGAGCGCCGAGCTTGAGCAGCTTGAGGCGAATGGTTTGAGCCGACGCGTCGGCGAATTCAGTATGGCGCAGGCCGACGCGGCGCAGAGTATCGACGAGCACGTAAGCCATGGCCGAGAACCACAGCCGCAATTGGTTGGCTTGCATCGTCGCGGAGGAAGCACGATCGGCGAACAGTTCGAACTGCTCGCCGATGCGGTTTTCCGCCTCGCCACGCGCGCAATAGAGATCCTCGTAGAGAGCACGGGCGTCAAAGGCGAGGCGGCACCCCCGACGTTTGAGCGTGGTGACGACGAAGCGCGGATTGGCGCCATCCGGTGTGTGCTCGGCTTTGCCGACGACACGTCGGTTTCGGCTCCAGCTCTTGAGCGTGCGATAGGAGAAGTCGCGGAAGACCCGCGCCGGCTTGCCCGAACTCAGGCACCGGCGCTTGGCCGCGGCAGCCTCCGCGACGAGCGCTGCTTCCAGCCTTGCATTGCGCGCCACACCGAAGACGTAATCGACGCGGTTGGTCTCGCACCAACTCATCAGGTCGTCATTGGAAAAGCCGCTGTCGCCGCGCAAAATGATGCGTACCCGTGGCCAGCTCCGGCGAATGTGTGAAACAATGCGCGCCATGTCCGCGACCGCGCCATCGCTGCCTGCGACATCGGCGCGCCGCTGCTTCGCCAGCAGCAGATGCCGTCCACAAAAGACATACAGCGGCAGATAGCAATATTCGTCGTAATAGCCGTGGAAAAATCGACCCTCTTGTCCGCCGTGAAGCGGAATGTCGGTATTGTCGAGATCGAGCACGATCTCGCGCGGCGCGCGTTCGTGGGCTTCCAGGAAAACATCGACCAGCAGGCCATCGACCCGCGCGCCGTCGCAATCGATCTTGTGATATTTGGCGGCATGGCGCTTGGGCGTGTGCTCGAGACGATTGAGCGTGCTCTTGCCCGCCAAGGCCTCGCAATCGGAGCGCAGCGCCGGCTCTAGCTTGCCCGCCAGCACCGCAAAGCTCGAGTCCTTGCGCAGCTCGTCATGATCGTTGAGGTCCTCGTAACCCAGCGCCAGTCCGAAAATCCGTTGCGCCAGCAAGGTTTCGAGCCGGTGTTCGACGTAGACAGGGTTGCGCCGGTCATCGAAGCATTGCGCGAACCGCCGTATCAGCCCGAGGCCGCCATCCACCTGTCCCAACAGAAGCGCGCCCGCATTGGAGGTGATGTCGCCGCCATCGAAACTGGCCACCACCGCGCGCCGTTCAACCGCTTTAGAATCCGAAAAGCTTCGCGCTACAGTCCGTCCGCATCGGGGAGTTCCGTTCGATCTAAGCAAGTCGTTCTCGCAAAACAACTTTCTAAGATTCGGCGCCCCGATGCACCTTAAATGTTTGAGAAATCCGGGCTAACGCGCGGGAACTGAGGTTTTGCCAATAATGCAATCGAGTATCGACGAAGAAATGCCCGGTTGATAGCTTCCGGCCCAATGACTTTAGCTTCCCCAAAGCAGATGGGGTTGTACGGCAGACAGCGTCAGAGAGTTCCGGCTGACCAGGATGTTAGATCCTTAATCTTTACTCCGTTACGTCTCTATCGAAGGGCGAGCAATTCGGGTGAAAAGCACCACTTTACCGGGCGACCGAAGCGCAAGCGGAAGGGCATCCGGGAACCAGCGCAAAAAAGTTGCGAAGCACTCTATGATGCGGCTTTATACCAGGTCTCTCAAATCGAAACTCATATCGGAGGCCGTCATTGCGACCGCGAGCTTGCGAAGCGGGAAGCAATCCAGTCGATTTCCTCGGCCCCTGGATTGCTTCGTCGCTTCGCTCCTCGCAATGACGCGGCTCGACAAAGTCGTAGCCTTCGAGACTTCATATTAGTCATAAAGACGCCTTCGGCGAACCTATTGCGCTGGACCCCGGATCATCGCCCGCTGAAGCGGGCTCGTCCGGGGAAGTGGCGGCTGAGACGAGAATTGAGCCAAACTGATGACCACCTTCGCCGATTTCTTCTTTGCCACGCCGGCAGCCGCGGCCGTCTTCAGCGATGATTCCACGTTGCGGCAGATGTGCCGTTTCGAAATCGCGCTTGCTGAGGCCGAAGGCGAGGCCGGCGCCATTCCCGCCGGCGCCGCCGCAAATATTGCTGCGACGCTCGAAGCTTATGAACTCCCGCGCGGCGATGCGCGCGAAAAACTCTTTGCCGATGCCGCGAAGGCCGGAACGCTCGCCATTCCTTTCATCAAGCTTCTGACCGCGGCGGTTCGCACCTGTGAACCCGAGGCGGCGAGCTTCGTTCATTTCGGCGCGACGAGCCAGGATGTCATCGACACGGCTTTGATGCTGCAATTGGCCGAAGCCATTGCCTTGCTCGAGCCGGATCTCGACCGGCTTTGCGCGGCGGCCGCGAAGCTCGCCCGGACACATCGCGACACTTTGATGCTCGGCCGCACTCTGCTGCAGCCGGCGGTCCCAATCACCTTTGGGCTCAAATCGGCGCAATGGCTGGTCGCGGGTTTCGAAAGCCGCACGCGCCTCGCCCGCATCAAGCCCGAAGTCCTGGTGCCGCAATTCGGCGGCGCCGCCGGTAGCCTCGGCTCGCTCGGCGGCAAAGGCATCGATGTTGCGCGCCGTCTCGTCGCCCATTTGCCGGGCCTTCATGCGGCGCAACTTCTCCTGCCTTGGCATACCCGGCGCGGCGGGCTCGTTGCGCTCGCCTGCGAAATCGGGATCCTTACCGGCATTTGCGGCAAGATCGCGCGCGATATTTCGCTGCTGATGCAGCTCGAAGTGGCCGAAGCCTTCGAGCCTACGGAAGCCGGCCGCGGCGGCTCGTCAGCTTTGCCGCACAAGCGCAACCCGGTCCGCTCGATGCAGACGCTCGCCGCGGCGGAAAGGGTGCCGATGCTCGTCGGCCAGCTCACGGCCGGCATGGTGCAGGAGCATGAGCGGGCGCTGGGCGCCTGGCAGGCAGAATGGAGCGCCATTCCGGAACTGTTTAAGCTCGCGGCGGGAGCGCTCGCCAATATGGCGGCGACGCTCGAAGGCCTGCAAGTCATGCCCGAGCGGATGCGGCAAAATCTCGACGCGTTGCAAGGCCTGCCCGCGGCGGAGAGTTTTTTGATCACCTTGGCAGCGAAACTCGGCCGTGGCGAAGCACATGAACTCGTTGAAGCGGCCTCGCGGGCGGTCGCGGCCGGGCTGGGAAGTCTCGCCGAAGTCCTCGCCGCCGACCCGCGCGTCACGCCCCATCTCGATCGCGACGAGATCGCCCGGCTCGCCGATCCGCAAAATGCCTTGGGATCGGCCGGCGCCTTCGTCGATGCGGCGCTCGCGACGTGGCAGGCACGGCGCGCGTGAGCGTCGGAATCTCTGCAATCGGAACAGGAAAGACCGGGTCAGCCGCATTGCCGAGGCAGAAAGCTTTATCTATAAGACATTCAGTCGGAGTGTAGCGCAGCCCGGTTAGCGCACTAGTCTGGGGGACTAGGGGTCGCGGGTTCGAATCCCGCCACTCCGACCATTTAAATAACTGATATTGCGATGATTATAATCGCAGCCGGCCGAATTCGGACGGATGAAATTTCGTGAGTGAAATGAGCTTTAGATCGATCTATCGGCATGGTTTTGTCCGCGTTGCCGCGTGCACGATCACCACGAGCATAGCCGATCCCCTCGCCAATGCGCTGGCGATCGAGGCCATGCTGCGCGGCCTCGCGGCGCGCTCGGTCGGGCTCGCCGTCTTTCCGGAACTGGCGATTTCCGGCTATGCGATCGACGACCTGCTGCTCCAGGATGCTCTGCTTGCGAGCGTCGAACGCGCCGTCGACCGTCTCGTTGCCGCCTCTCGAGACTTGCTGCCGCTGATTCTCGTCGGCGCACCGTTGCGTTGGCGATCGCGTCTCTACAATTGCGCGCTCGCCATTCACCGCGGCCGGCTTCTCGGCGTCGTGCCAAAAGTGCATTTGCCGAATTATCGCGAATTCTACGAACATCGGCATTTCGCTTCGGGTTTGGGCACGGAAGGCCAGGAGATCACGGTCGGCCCGCGCACCGCTCCTTTCGGTCCGGATTTGCTCTTTGCAGCCGAGGATCTGCCGGGCTTCGTCGTCCACGCCGAAGTGTGCGAGGATCTGTGGGTGCCGGTGCCACCGAGCTCGCAGGCGGCGCTCGCCGGCGCCAGCGTTCTCGCCAATCTCTCGGCCAGCAATATCACGATCGGCAAGGCCGACACGCGCCGGCTCTTGTGCCAGTCGCAATCGGCGCGCTGTCTTGCGGCCTATCTGTACTCTGCCGCCGGCAGCGGCGAATCGACGACCGATCTTTCCTTCGACGGACAAACTTCGATTTTCGAGAACGGCGTTCGTCTCGCCGAGTCGGAGCGTTTTCCGCAAGCCGCGCAATCGGCCATCGCCGACGTCGATCTCGATCTCTTGCGCCAGGAACGTTTGCGGCAGGGCACGTTCGACGACAACGGCCGTCACAACGCCGGCACTCGTCGCGAGGTTTCGGCGCATCGCGTTCAAACTGTCGCCTCCCCTGCAAGATATCGGCTTGGCGCGGACGATCGAGCGGTTTCCCTTCGTGCCGGCCAATCCAGAGCGCCTCGCGCAAGATTGCTATGAAGCCTATAATATTCAGGTCAGCGGCCTCGAGCAGAGATTGCGCGCGGCCAAAATCGCGAAAGTCGTGATCGGCATTTCCGGCGGGCTCGAACTCGACCCATGCTTTGATCGTCGCCGCCAAGGCGATGGACCGCCTGCGCCATCCGCGCGCCAATATTCTCGCCTATCACGATGCCGGGATTTGCGACGAGCGACGCGACCAAAGCCAATGCGTTGAAGCTGATGCGGGCGCTCGGCGTCACGGCCAGCGAACTGGACATCAAGCCGGCGGCCCGGCGAGATGCTCGCCGAGCTGGAGCATCCCTTCGCCAAGGGCGAAGAGGTCTACGACGTGACGTTCGAGAACGTGCAGGCCGGTTTGCGCACCGATTATTTGTTTCGCCTCGCCAATTTTCATGAGGGCGATCGTGCTCGGCACCGGCGATCTGTCCGAACTGGCGCTCGGCTGGTGCACCTATGGCGTCGGCGATCAGATGTCGCATTACAACGTCAATGCCGGCGTGCCGAAGACGCTCATTCAGCACCTGATCCGCTGGACGATCACGACGCGGCAGTTCGAACAAGCGGTGCTCGACACGCTCGCGTCCATCCTGGCGACCGAGATTTCGCCGGAACTCGTCCCCGTCTCGGCCGGCGAGACGCCGCAGAGCACCGAGGCGAAGAGTCGGCCCCTATGACCTGCAGGACTTCAACCTCTTCTATATTTTGCGCTACGGCTTCCGCCCGGCGAAAATCGCCTTTCTCGCCGAGGCGGCCTGGGGCGATGCGGCACGCGGCGATTGGCCCGCGGATTTTCCGGCCGAGCGGCGCAAATCCTACACTCTTGGCGAGATCCGCGCCTGGCTCGCGTGTCTTTCTGTGGCGCTTCTTCGCGATCAGCCAATTCAAACGCTCGGCCATGCCGAACGGGCCGAAAGTTTTGGCCGGCGGTTCCTTGTCGCCGCGCGGCGATTGGCGGGCGCCGTCCGACGGCAATGCCCGCGCCTGGCTCGACGACTTGGAGCAGAACGTGCCGGAGGGGTGAGGCCAAATCCCATGAAGCCGCTTCCTCTCAACGACGATACCAAGGCATTGGCGGAACGCCTCGTCTGGTTCGAGTCGCCCGCCGAAGCGCTGGCCGATCCGATCCGCTTCATCGCCTACGCCTTCGCGCGCGCGACACACGAGGACATGAAGGTGCTGCGCACTTATGTCGACGACAACGATCTCAAGGAAGCGCTCGACAAGGCGCCGCCCGGCATCATCGACCCGCGGTCTTGGTCTTACTGGAATTTGCGTATGGGCCGGTATCCGGCACCGCCCCCGCCGAAGCGGCAATTGCGGTGAGACAATGAAGGTCCCTACCCTACCCGCGCGAGCCACAGCCGCGGGTCGGCCGCGTTTCCCCTTTGGTCGGGCCGGCTCAAGTGCTCGCAGAGCTCGCGCATGCTGCGCAAATTGTGGATCGGCCTGAATTCGTCGACATGAGGCAGCATGGCCCGAATTCCCGAGGCCTTCGGCGCGAAGGCGTCGAAGCGCAACAGCGGATTGACCCAGATGAGTTTGCGGCAGGACCGTGCGAGCCGATCCATTTCGGCAGCGAGATCCAAAGTGTCTTCGCGTTCCAGACCATCGGTGAACAGAATGACGATCGCACCGCGCGATAAGACACGACGCGACCATTGCCGATTGAAAAGATGCAAGGACGCGGCGATCCGCGTGCCGCCCGACCAGTCCTCGACGGCATCCGAACATGAAGCCAAAGCCTCGTCGACGTCCTTGCTGCGCAAGGCGCGCGTCACATTGCTCAGCCGCGTGCCGAACAAAAACACATCGACATGCGGGCGGCTCGTCGCGATCGCATGGAGAAAATGCAGAAAAATGCGCGTATACTCGCTCATCGAGCCGGATATGTCGCAAATGGCGACGATCGGCGAAAGGCGCGCGCGGCGCGACCGCCACGTAAGCTCGACGACGGCGCCGCCGGTGCGCAGCGATCGGCGGATCGACGTGCGCAGATCGATCCGCCGTCCGCGCGAATCCACTTCATAGCGGCGCGTCTCGATTGCGTCATCGGCGAGCCGGAGGCGGGCAATGGCGGCTTTGGCCGCGGCGATTTCCTCGGCCGACATTTGCGCGAAGTCCTTGCGCTGCAGGACTTCCGTCTGCGAGTACGTGAAACTCGCGTCGAGTTCGACCTGGGGCGACGCCTCCTCGGACGCACGCTGCGCCTTCATGGCTTCGGCGACCCGCGTCGCTCCGGCATCGGGCTTCGGTGTTTCCGCGCCGAGCGGCTTAGCCACGGGTGACATCAGGGCAATCAGCTTTTCGAGGAAGCCCCGCTTTCGCCAAAAGACCCGGAAAGCCTCGTCGAAGACGGCCATGTCCTCGCGCTTCTTGACGAAGACGGCCTGCAACGTCGCGTGGAAATCGCTGCGATCGGAAAAACCGGCAGCTTCGACGGCACCAATCGCGTCGATGATGCTGCCCGGCCCCACCGCGAGGCCGGCGGCACGCAAGACACGGCCGAAATGCATGATGTTTTGTGCCAGCTTGCCGGGGACTGCAACGGAACCGGGCTCGTTCGACAAGACCTTAACTCGCCCGCGACGCAGATGGCGCGCCATGCACCTCGTCCAGCAATTGCTGCACCCGGGTCCCGCCGATCTTGGCGATGTCGTCTTGATATTTGAGGAGGACGCCGAGCGTGTCGGTGACGAGCGCAGGATCGAGCGCGACCGCGTCGAGTTCGGAAAGCGCCGCGGCGAAATCGAGCGTCTCGGCAACCCCCGGCGGCTTGAACAGGTCTTCCTTGCGAAGCCTTTGGACGAAATCAACGAGTTCGCGGGTGAGTTTCTCGGGCGCCTGCGGCGCTTTGGCGGCGACAATCGCACGCTCGCGCTCGACATCGGGATAATCGACCCAATGATAGAGGCAGCGCCGCTTCAAGGCGTCATGAACCTCGCGCGTGCGGTTGGAGGTGATGACGACGATCGGCGGATGATCCGCCCGGATCGTCCCGAGCTCGGGAATCGTGATTTGGAAATCCGAAAGAATCTCGAGGAGAAAGGCTTCGAAAGCTTCGTCGGTCCGATCGAGTTCATCGATGAGCAGGACTTTCGGCCCTTCGGCCGAAGGCTCGAGCGCCTTGAGCAAAGGCCGCTCGATGAGATAGCGGCGCGAGAAAATATCGCTCTCGAGCCGCTCGCGATCGGTTTCACCTGCCGCCTCGGCAAGCCTGATCGCCGTCATTTGCTGCGGATAGTTCCATTCATAGACGGCGGATGCGAGATCCAGACCTTCGTAACATTGCAGACGGATGAGGTCGCGCTTCAGCGTAGTCGCGAGCACTTTGGCGATCTCGGTCTTGCCGGTGCCGGCTTCACCTTCGAGGAAGAGCGGCCGCCCCATTCGCAAGGCGAGAAAGAGCACTGTCGCGAGCGACCGATCGGCGACGTAGTCCGCGCTCGTCAGAAGCGCCAGGGTCGCATCGATCGAGGTGGGAAGGCCCACTTCCGCCATGCGGCCGGTAATTTTGGTCATGAACCAAGGCTCCCAATGGAGAGACCCGAAGAGAAGGGTCACACTCCCGATCGTCTGCCCCCGGTCAGGTTGTAGTGCATGATGGGATTCGGTCAACGCGGAACGCGGCGATTGGCTTCTGGACCAACGGTCTATTGGGTGACGTGCCGCGGGACAGGAATGGTCGGGCGCGATGTCCATCAATACCAGGCCCGCCATGTGGGGAAGAGGCTTTAGGCGACACGCAAGATTGAGTGCGCCATGCTGCGGGGTGGGCATCACCTCTCCCGCGCATAGCCCGGCGAATGCGACGGGCGTCTAAACGACGCCCTATGCGGGGAGAGGTCGAGCGAAGGCAAGTTTACGCCGCCTGCGTAAACTTGGCTGCGACGGGGAGAGGGGACGCGCCCGATCGATTCGCTTTTTCCGACCTGCGCCGTCACCTCGCCGCAGCAACGGCCCGCCGGGCCATCACATTGATGAGATGGGCGCGATAGTCTGCGTCGGCGTGAATATCCGAATTCAGGCCCGCCGGATCGACGTTTTTGCCATGCAGCGCTGCAGGTTCGAACCGGCTCTTGAGCGCCTGTTCGAACGCGCCGACGCGAAATACGCCATTGGCTCCCGCTCCGGTTACGGCGACACGGACGTCCGTCCCCGTTTGGGCAACGAAAACACCGACGATCGCGTAGCGCGAGGCCGGGTTGCGAAACTTCTGATAGGCCGCTTTGGTCGGCTTCGGAAAGCTGACCTCGGTGATGATCTCGTCATCTGCCAATGCGGTTTCGAAAAGGCCGACGAAGAACGCATCTGCCGGGATCTGCCGCTTATTGGTGACAATCGTCGCTCCGAGCGCCAGGCAAGCGGCCGGATAGTCCGCCGCAGGGTCATTATTGGCGATCGACCCGCCGATCGTGCCGCGATGCCGCACGGCCGGATCGCCGATACCGGTTGCAAGGTCCGCCAAAGCCGGAATGGCCTCGGCTACGACGGCCGAAGTCGCGACATCGGCATGCCGCGCCAGCGCCCCAATGGTCAGATGGGGGCCATTGCCGACGATCCTGGCAAGCCCCGCTATCTTGTTGAGATCGACGAGGTTGGCCGGTGACGCCAGGCGCTGTTTCATGGTCGGCAGCAGCGTCTGGCCGCCGGCCAGCAGTTTCCCATCCTTGCTCTTTGCCAACAGAGCGACGGCTTGCGGCAGAGTGTCCGGACGATGATAAGTGAACGGATACATTTGAATTCTCCCGAACTCGGGCCGGCGCGCCCAAGGCGCCGCCGGGCACCATGCGGGGCCTATTCGGCCGCCAGTTTGTGGGCTGATTTCTTGGCTGCACGCCAGACGGCCTGTGGCGTCGCTGGCATGGCGATCTCCTCGTGACCGAGCGCATCGGTGATCGCGTTGATCACCGCGGCCGGCGAGGCGATGGCACCGGCCTCGCCGCAGCCTTTGACGCCGAGCGGATTGGACGGGCAGCGTGTTTCCACCGTCTCAACTTTGAACGACGGCAGATCGTCGGCGCGCGGCATGCAATAGTCCATGTAGCTCGCCGTCAACAATTGCCCCGCGGCATCATAACGGGCGCCTTCGAGCAGCGCCTGGCCGATCCCGTGCGCGACGCCGCCGTGCACCTGGCCCTCGACGATCATCGGATTGATGAGCACGCCGAAATCGTCGACCGCCGTCCAGCGGTCGATGGTCGTGACCCCGGTGTCGGGATCGATCTCGACCTCGCAGATGTGGACGCCGGCGGGGAAGGTGAAGTTCGTCGGGTCCCAGAACGCCGTTTCCTTCAGCCCGGGTTCTAGTTCCTGCCCATTGAACTTATGCGCGATATAGGCCTGCAACGCGACCGAGCCGAAGTCGATCGCCTTGTCGGTGCCCTTGACGGTGAACTTGCCCTCCTTGAACTCGATGTCGTTCTCGGAGGCTTCGAGCACATGCCCGGCGACCTTCTTGGCCTTGGCTACGATCTTGTCGAGCGCCTTGGAAACCGCCGACATGCCGACTGCGCCGGATCGCGAGCCGTAGGTGCCCATGCCGAATTGAACCTTGTCGGTGTCGCCATGGACGATCGAGACATTCTCGAAGGGAATGCCGAGGCGTTGCGACACGAGCTGGGCAAAGGTCGTCTCATGGCCCTGGCCGTGACTGTGCGATCCCGCCAGTACTTCGACGGTGCCGATTGGGTTGACCCGCACCTCGGCCGATTCCCACAAGCCGACGGCCGCGCCCAGCGCACCGGCTACAGCGGACGGCGCGAGGCCACAGGCCTCGATATAGGCGGAAAAGCCGATACCGCGCAGCTTGCCTTTCGCTGCGGAGGCCGCTTTGCGTGCAGCAACTCCTTTATAGTCGGCAAGGTCGAGAGCCTTATCGAGCGCCGCACCGTAGTTGCCGGCATCATAAGCCAGGAGGACCGGAGTTTGATGCGGAAACGAGGTGACGAAATTGGCGCGGCGGAACTCCACCGGATCGCGGCCGGTTTCGCGCGCAGCGATCTCGACGATGCGCTCGACGAGGAAGGTCGCCTCCGGCCGCCCCGCGCCGCGCACCGCGTCGACCGACACGGTATTGGTGTAGACCGCGTCGACCTCGCAATAAATGGCGGGAATGTCGTATTGCCCAGAGAGCAGGATGCCGTAGAGGTAGGTCGGCACTGACGCCCAAAACGCGGACGGATAGGCGCCGAGATTGGCGATCGTGTGGACGCGCAGGCCTATAATTTTGCCGTTCGCGTCGAGCGCGAGCTCGGCGTGCGAGACATGGTCGCGGCCGTGCGCGTCGGTGAGGAAGGATTCGGTGCGCTCGGCAGTCCATTTCACTGGCCGGTCGATCTTCTTGGCCGCCCACGCGCAAACCGTCTCCTCATTGTAGATGAAGATCTTCGAGCCGAAGCCGCCGCCGACGTCCGGCGCTATCACGCGTAGTTTGTGTTCGGGTGCTATACCCTGAAACGCAGAAAGAACGACACGCGCGAGGTGCGGATTCTGGCTGGTCGTGTAAAGCGTGGTGGTGCCGGTTCCCGAATCATAATCGCCGAGCGCCGCGCGCGGCTCGATCGCATTGGGAATGACGCGGTTGTTGACAAGGTCGAGCTTCGTGACATGCGCCGCTTTTGCGAAGGCCGCGTCGGTCGAGGCCTTATCGCCGACATGCCAGTTGAAGACAGTGTTGTTGGGTGCCAAACCATGCACCTGCGGCTGGCCGGCATTGGCGGCGGTCGCCGTGTCGATGACGGCGGGAAGCACGCCGTAGTCGATGACGACCTTCTCCGCCGCGTCCTTAGCCTGAACGTAGGAGTCGGCGATGACGACGGCGACCGGGTCGCCGACGTAGAGCGCCTTGCCGTGCGCGAGTGCCGGATACGCGCCGACTTTCATCGGTGAGCCGTCCTTGGAGTGAACCGTCCAGCCAGGGATATGGGCGCCGATCTTGTCGGCGACAGCGTCGGCGCCGGTGAGCACCGCGACGACGCCGGGTGTCTTGAGCGCCGCCGAGGGGTCGATCCTATTGATCGTCGCATGGGCGTGCGGCGAACGGACAAAATAGGCGTAAGCCTGGCCGGGCCGGTTGATATCGTCGGTATAATGGCCCTTGCCGGTGATGAAGCGAATGTCTTCCGTGCGCTTGACAGAGGCGCCAATGCCGGTCGCGCTCATGAGCTTTCTCCTTGGCGTCGCCAGCCCAATCGGGCCGGTCGGCAGATTGGATGACGATCCGGCCTCTCTATTCGGGCCGGATTTTGCGAAGGCTTCGGTCTATTCGGCCGCCCGGGCGCTGCCGGAGGGCGCCATCTCGCGGGCGCCCTGAGCAACGGCCTTGACGATATTGTGATAGCCGGTGCAGCGGCAGATGTTGCCGTCGAGCTCTTCGCGAATCGTGTGCTCGTTGAGATGCGAGCCCTTGCGATTGACGATGTCGATCGAGGTCATGATCATACCGGGCGTGCAGAAACCGCATTGCAGGCCGTGATTATCCTGAAACGCCTGCTGCATCGGATGCAGCTTGCCGCCGTGTGCCAGCCCCTCGATCGTCGTGACATCCGCCCCGTCACACGAGAGGGCCAGGACGGTGCAGGATTTGACTGCGCGGCCGTCGAGATGGATCACGCAGGCGCCGCACTGCGATGTGTCGCAGCCGACATGCGTGCCGGTCAAATCCAGATTTTCTCTCAGAAACTGGACAAGCAAAGTGCGTGAATCGATGTCCGCGCTTGCCGCTTTTCCGTTCACGGTCATGGTGACGACCGGCATGGCTTCCTCCCTCCACTGCTTTCTTCGCGCCAGCGTTCGCCCGGAACGCCGGGGCCTTCTCTAGCGATTCGGCCTTCGAGAGCCGATTTGTGCGAATGCAACCGCGGACCGCCGGGGCTACCGCCGCTCTGTAGGAACCGGCGGTTCTCCTCCAGCAAACCGCATTCGCGAAAGCGACTTGCTGGAGGAGAACCCAGAAATCTTTCGGATCCAGGTAATGCCATCCACCGCTTCCCGGATCCGACCACCATCGAAATACTTCGCTGCCCGCGGGTCAAGCGGAACTTGAGTTTGAGACCGAGTTTGCAAAATTCGTGAAGAATGATCTGCCGTCTTCTTGGCGACGGCGCCGACGAGGCGACGCCGCGTTGCACAAGCTTGCTGCCGATATTGGCTACCCCATTGCAAGTCGATAAGCCGCCCGCCGCCACGGCCGTCAACGTAACCCTTGCGCGCGCTTGGCGAAACCGGCCATTCCGCCTCCGCCCGAAGCCGAAGCGCGGTGAGAATCGAGCGGATCGATGTCGGTTTGTTCGACGCTTCCTTTAAAGGTCACGCTGGCCGGGCCGCCCTTCGCCTCGGCGACCGCGGCAAATCCACTTCGCCCCTTTGCTCGAACGATGGACACTCCCGAAGGCTGACCGTCGACGTGTCGAGATCGTTCAGCTTCGCCCAGACCGTCTTGCAGGCACCTCGGCAGCATCACCCTGCCGCGCATCGAATTTGCCACACGGGAATCCGCATTCTATTCACGTTCGATCTATTACGGCATAAGATGAGCTCGCTAGTCTAGGAGACTGAGCGCGCGCCTCGATCGCGGCGCGCCGCGCGAATCAAACCATGTTCCGGGGGTGTGAGGCATGACTGAACTGATCATTGCGGGCGAGGCATTCAATGTCCTCGTCGAAGGGGAGGAAAGCGCTCCGGTATTGATGCTTTCGAATTCGCTCGGCACAAATCTGCATATGTGGGACAAGCAGATACCCGCATTCACCAAACGCTTCCGCGTCGTGCGCTATGATTCGCGCGGCCATGGCGGCAGTCCAGTGACCGCGGGACCCTATTCGATCGCGCAGCTCGGCCGGGACGCGGTCGCGATCATGGATGTGCTCGGCCTCGAAAAGGTCCATTGGCTCGGCCTCTCCATGGGCGCCATGGTCGGCCAATGGCTCTTGACCCATGTGGCGGAACGGATCGGCCGCGCGGTGCTCGCCAATACCGCGGCGCAAATTGGCAGTCCTGATTTTTACAATGAGCGGATCCGCTTTGCGCTCGAAAACGGCATGCCGGCGCTCGCCCCGCAGGTCGTCGAACGCTGGTTTACGAGGAGCTTTCGGGAGACGCATCACGCAGATGTCGAGCCCTTCCTCGCCGCGCTCGAGGCAACTTCGCCCGCTGGCTATGCCGCTTGCTGCGCTGCGGTCCGCGATATGGATCAGCTCGCCGAGCTCCGCTCGGTCACCAATCCCGTGCTGATCATCGTCGGGCGCCACGATCCGGCAACACCCCCCGGCATGGGCGCATTGGTCGCCAGCGCGATTCCGGGTGCCAAACTCGTAACGCTCGACACTGCGCATCTTTCGAACATCGAAGATCCGGAGGCATTCAATCGGACCGTAGTCGATTTCCTGACGGCCGAAGAATCGGGTCTCCACTTCGCCGAGCCGAAAGCCGTCGAGCCGAAAGCCGGCGAACCGGCAGCCGAAACGCCGAAGAAGCCGCGCCGTAAAGCGGCGCCTCGTAAAGTTTCGCCACCGGCCGCGCCCGTGACCGCGCAAGTGCCCGAAGTTCCGGCGACCGCGGCGGCAGAGGCCCTGCCCGAAGCTCCGCCTCACGAACCGGAACCGAAGCCTGCGAAAAAGCCGGCACGCCGGCGCGCACCGGCAGCTCCCCCCGCGCCGGCACCGGTCGCTGCTCGTCCGGCGCCGCGTCGGCGGCCGGTGAAGAAGGCGGCGGCCGGCAAAAGCGCGACGAGGAAAGCAGTCGCGCGCGGCGGCGTCGCGAAGAAGGCCCCCGTGAAAAAGGTCGCAGTGAAGAAAGTGACCGCCCGCAGAGCCGCCACGAAGAAACTCGGCGCGCGACCGGCAGCGCGCAAGACCGCGACCAAGGCAAGCGCAGCGAAAAAGGCCCCGGCCCGCAAAGCCGCGACGAGAAAATCCGCCGTACGCAAGGCCGTGACGAAAAAAACCGTGGCCAGGCGAGCCCCCGCCAAGAAGATCGCGGTGAAGAAGAGCACCGTGAAGAAGACGGCAGCCAAGAAGACCGCCATCAAAAGGACGACAGGGAAGAAGATTGCCATCAAAAAGACGGCAGCGAAGAAGCTACCGCGTCGTCCGGTGGCGAGCCGGAGGCCGGCAGGAAAGACGGTGGCGCGACGCGGCCCGACGCGGAAGCGCTAAAGAGATCACGACAGAGGCCGATGCAAGATGAGCGAGAACGAACGCTTCGACAATGGGATGAAAGTCCGCCGCGCCGTTCTCGGCGATGCCTGGGTCGATCGCGCGCAAGCCTCAAAGAACGAATTCAATGGTGAATTCCAGGAGTTCATCACAAAAACGGCCTGGGGCGATATCTGGACTCGCCCCGGGCTCGACCGGCGTATGCGCTCGGCGATCGTGCTCGCGACAACGGTCGCGCTCGGCGCATGGGACGAGTTTCGGCTGCATGTGCGCGCCGCCCTCAACAACGGACTGACGCGCGACGAGATCAAGGAAATCTTGATGCAATGCGCAATTTATTCCGGCGTGCCGAAAGCCAATCACGCCTTCAAGGAAGCGCAGGAAGTCTTGCGGGAAGCCGGCGCGCTTTAAAGACAGGCTACCGGGAAGATGTTTCATAGGCGACGCCCAGAAATAAATGAATCGATCGGGCGCGTCCCCTCTCCCCGCCGCAGGCAAGTTTACGCAGCCTGCGTAAACTTGCCTGCGATGGGGAGAGGGTTAGGGTGAGGGGCTGGGGCATTGGCCGCCACCTCGGCGAGTTTCGTTGGTGAGGCTTACCAATGTGAAATTGAGGCTAATCACCCAGCCCCTTGTATCTGAAAGGTGGCGTTGGGAATTCGTGTATTAATTATACCCTGACTCATTGATTGCCCGAAAATGAGGCTTTGCGGATCGGGG
Organism: uncultured Alphaproteobacteria bacterium; assembly: GCA_963809985.1. GTDB lineage: Bacteria > Pseudomonadota > Alphaproteobacteria > Rhizobiales > Beijerinckiaceae > Methylovirgula. The sequence goes on from CAWELW010000001.1 coordinate 393,094, forward strand.
AAACGGGATTCGAATACGGCCCACGATTCGTCCCGGATTTCTCAGCACCGCTGAACGCAATGAACTCCGCGCTTTGGCCCGCGACGGCTGGAGCGAGGGGCGGGTTGTTCGCCGGGCCAATGCTCTGGTCTTGCTGAACGACGGCTGGAGTTGCCAGCAGGTCGCCGCCGCCCTTCTTGTTGATGACGACACGGTCCGCGGGTCTCGGTGATTGTTGGCATTCGCTTTATGCCGAGCATGGCCTGACCGGGGTCGTCGTTTTCAATCACAAAGGCAGCGAAAGCCACCTGACGAGCGCCCAAGAGGCGGCGCTTTTCGAGTGGGTGCGCGCGACGCTGCCGCGTGACTCCGCTGTGATCGGGGCGTGGGTCGCCGCCGCCAATGAGGCGTCGCCTGTCGTTCCCCCCAAAAGAACGCTCGCTTCGACATAGTTTATCTGCCATAACTTGGTTAATTATTTTGGCTCTTCGGGATTTTGTGTGGGTGATTTTCGGGTGTTTTCATAATTCTGGCAAGCTGCAAGTGAGGATTTTGAGGCGCAGATAGTCTTCGTCGCGTAGGCCATAGGCTCGGCGCTGGAAAACGCGGATCTTGTTGTTGAGGCCCTCGACGAAGCCGAGCGCGATCTTGTTTTCCAGGCGACAATAGGCGGCGATGCCATCCCAGTGGCGCTCGATCATCGCGGCGAAGTCCTCGAAGGGCTTCAGGCGTTGCCAGCGCAGTTGGGATTTCCAATTGTCGAAGAACCGGCGCGCCCAAGCCTCGGATTTGTAATCCCACAATTGCCCGAACAACTCGCGGAGAAGGTAGGCGGTGTTCAACCGTTTGTTGGCGGCCAGCAGCAGCTTTAGATTTTTCCGCGCCTCGCTGGTGAGATTTTCCTTATGCGCCAGCAAGACGTATTTCTGCCCCTTGATGAACTTCCGTTGCGTCCCGGTGAGGCGGGCGTATTCGACCTTGCGCACTTTATCCAACGCCTCGCCGAGGTGGCGCAGGATGTGGAACTTGTCGAACAGAATGGCGGCTCTCGGCGCGTTCGCCTGCGTCGATTTGCGGAACGGCTTCCACATGTCCATCACGGCGAGCCTGATTTTGTCGCGGTTTTCCTCGCCTAGAAAGGCATAGAACCGATCCATGTCCGCCTCCGATCGGCCGTCGCCGCCAAACCAGATCGCTCGGCGCTTGTCGAGGTCGCTCACCACGATGCGGTACGTGTGACGTTTTTTGATCGATATCTCATCGATCCCGATCACGCTCGGGCTGGGAGGTCCGCTGCGCGCCAGTTGCTCGCGCATGTAGTCCTTTTCGAGTTCCTTCACCGTATGCCAATCGAGGTTCATTCGCTTGGCGACATCCTTGATCGGCATCGTCCGGCACAAGCCGCCGATCGACAATGCGAGACGCTTCGTGAACTTCGTGTTCGAGGCTAGCAAGTCGAGCCGCTCCCGTCTCACGCCACAGGCCTGGCAATCGACGCGGCGCAACTCGTATTCGAGATAAACGCGCCTATTGCCGCTGGAGAGATCGCGCGCCAGGCGCGTCTTGCGGTCGTAGAAGCTGAAATGGACTTTTCCGCAGCCGCTGCACACGGTTTTTTTTGGCGTCGCGTCAGCGTGATCACCAAGCCCATCGGATCGCGGTCATGCCGTTTGATCCGTGCGCCAGTGCGAAACCCGGGAATGCGGTAGCCGTCGAGCAGCGAAGCCTTGCAGAGCACTTTTTTCATGCCGAAAACGTGACAGGTTTCAACGTCCCGTCAAACCTCGAAAACTCCTTGTGTTGTCGAGGGTTTCCTCATTCCAGCCCCGCTAACCCTCCCACAAAATGCCGCGATGAGCCATTATTTTTATATTGTCGCGGGCGGGGGCCTCAAATGATCCGCGTGTTGGGAGGTAGGTTCTCGGCCGCGGGGCCGCAGACCGAAGCCAGCGTCGCAGCGCCAACACCGGGCTCGCCGATTTTGCTCGCCACGGAAAGCAGCCGTGCTCTGCGGGTTTTTCCCGCCAGTGCGGCCGCCGTCGCCAGCGTGATCTCGATAGGACGCATCTCGCGATTGCGGACGCGTCCGAATATCCAAGCCCAAAGCTCGCATAAATCGGCTCGCTTCGAAGCCTGTGCGAGGACGGATTCGCCATGACTACGACGATCACCGTCTCCTCCGGCACGACGACCGTTTCCGCCCCTATCGATGTCACTACCGGCTACATCGTCGAGGGCAGCGGCACGCTCGACGTCGTCAGCGGCGGCACGGTTTCCGGCCTGATCGAGATCTACGCTTCCGGCACGGTGAATGTCAGCTCCGGCGGTCAAGTGCTCGATACGGCGATCAGTAGCGGCGGGCTGGAAATCGTCAGCAGCGGCGGCACCGATTTCGGCGCGCAGATCAGCGGCGGCGAGCAGGATGTCTACGGCTCTGCCAGCGGCGCGACGATCTTTGCCGGCTTGCAGGTGGTCGAAACCTCCGGCGCTGCCAGCGGCACGATCGTCAGCGGCGGCTTGGAGGTCGTCAGCGCCGGCGGCATCGACAACAGCGCGCAGATTTCGGGCGGCGAGCAGGACGTCTATGGCACAGCCAGCGGCGCCACGATCTTCACTGGCTCGCAGGTGGTCGAATCCGGCGGCACAGCGAGCGGCGGCACGATCGCCGGCGGCGGCGGCAGGGAAATCGTCAGCGTCGGCGGCACGGACCTCGGCGCGCAGATCACCCTCGGCGCGAGGATCTACAGCGAGCAGGACGTTTACGGCTATGCCAGCGGCGCCACGGTCTTCTTCGGCACGCAAGTGGTCGAGTCCGGCGGATCGGCGAGCGGCACCATCGTCACCACCGTCGATGGGGGTGCGTATGGAGGCGGCTCGCAAGTCGTGGATGCCGGCGGCACGGCCAGAGCCACAACTATCTACGCCTACGGCGCGGAAACGGTCTCGGGGACCGATGTCGGCGCACAGATTAGCGGCGGCGTGCAATACGTCTACGGCACGGCCAGTAATGTCGTGATCGCGGCCGGCAACCAGTGGATTGAATCCGGTGGCGTGGCGAGCGGCACCACGATCTTGAACGGAGGCCGGCAGGGCGTCGGATTAAATGGCACCGCGACCGCAACCAGCACCACGATCTTGAGCGGAGGCGAACAGGACATCGGATGGGAGGGGGGTGGCAGCGGGACGGCGACTAGCACCACGATTTCGGGTGGCGTGCAGTACGTCGGATACGAAGGCGGCACCGGGACGGCGACCGGCACCACGATTTCGAGCGGAGGCACCCAGTACGTCGGATACTCCGAAGGCACCGGGACGGCGACCAGCACCACGATCTCGGACGGTGGCGACCAGATCCTCGGTGACGACTCCGGCAGCGGGACGGCGACCGGCACCATGATTTCGAGCGGCGGCGAGCAGGTCGTCGGAGACGAAGGCACCGGCACGGCGAGCGGCACCACGATTTTGAGCGGCGGCAAGCAGTACCTTGGAGAGGTGTACGGCACCGGGACGGCGACCAGCACCACCATTTCGAGCGGCGGCATGCAGATCGTCGGAGCCGGCACCGGCAGCGGGACGGCGACCGGCACCACTATCCTCGGCGGCGGCGTCGAAACCGTCAGTGCCGGTGGCACGGATTCGAGCGCGCAGATTTCGGGCGGCGAGCAGGACGTCTACGGCACGGCCAGCGGCGCCACGATCTTCACCGGCTCGCAAGTTGTCGAAAGCGGCGGCGCTGCGAGCAGCACGATCGTCAGCGGCGGCTTGGAAGTCGTCAGCGCCGGGGGCACCGATTTCAGCGCGCAGATCAGCGGTGGCGAGCAGGACGTCTACGGCTCTGCCAGCGGCGTTACGGTGTTCACCGGCTCGCAGGTTGTCGAAAGCGGCGGCACGGCGAGCGGCACCATCGTCAGCGGCGGCGAGCAAGACGTGTTGGCGTCGGCTACGGCCATTGACACGATGGTCAACGCCGGCGCCAGCCAGGTCGTAGAGACTTCCGCCACCGCGAGCGGCACAACAGTCGTTTATGGCGGCACGGAAACCGTCAGCGCCGGCAGCACCGATTTCGGCGCGACGGTCAGCGGCACGCAATACGTCTATGGCACCGCCGTCAGCGCCGCGGTCTACGACGCACAGGTCCAATCCGGCAAGCAGATCGTCGAATCCGGCGGCACGGCGAGCGCCACGGCGATCTACAGCGGCGGCGTGCAGTCCGTCGGATCCGGCGGCACCGCCCTTGGCACGCAGATCAGCGGCGACGGCAACCAGTTTGTCTATGGCCTGGCCAGCGGCACCACGATCTCCTTCGGCTTCCAGCTCGTCGAAAGCGGCGGCACGGCGAGCGGCACGATCGCCGACGGCCTCGGCTATCTCGAGGTGTTCGGCGGCGGCAGCGCGCTGGGCGTGACGCTCAACGGCGGCGGCTATCTCGACGTGAAAGACGGCGCCACCGCGCTCGGCGTCACGGTCAACAGCGGCAGCGAGGACGAAATTGATTTTGGCGGCTTTGAGAGCGGCACGGTCGTCAGCCCCGGCGGCACTTTGCAGATCTACTCCGGCGGCACCGACGACGGCGTCCAGATCTCCGGCGGTACGCTGCTCGATTACGGCACGGTCAGCGGCACGACGGTCGGCAGCGGCGGCACGCTGGAACTGTTCGGCGGCGCCGTTATCAACATCAGCGGCACGGCCATCAGCAGCGGTGGCACGCTGGAATTCGGCTCCGGCTTTGCCGCCAGCGGCTTTGCCGCCAGCGGCGGCGTCACCCTGGAGGTGGCATCGAGCGGCACGGTTTCCAACACCACGGTCTCCAGCGGCGGCACGCTCGCCGTTCTCTCCGGCGGCCTGGCTGATCCCACGACGATCTCGAGTGGCGGCTTGGAGGTCGTCAGCTCCGGCGGCACCAATTTAGGCGCGCAGATTTCGGGCGGCGAGCAGGACGTCTATGGAACGGCCGTCAGCGCGACAATCTTCACCGGTTCGCAGGTTATCGAGAGCGGCGGCACGGCGAGCGCCACGACCGTCTCCAGCGGCGGCACGCTGGAACTGCTCGGCGGCGCCACCGTGAGCGGGATCACCATCGAGTCCGGCGCCATTTATGAGATCGGCTCCGGCGCCACGCTCACTGGCTATCATGTCAGCCGTGGCATCACACTTGAGGCTGCGTTTAGCGGTACCGTGTCCAATACCACAGTCTCCAGCGGCGGCACGCTCGCCGTCCTTTCCGGCGGCCTGGCCGATCCCACCACGATCTTCAGCAGCGGCACGGAAATCGTCAGCTCCGGCGGCACGGACCTCGGCGTGCAGATCAGCGGGGGCACACAGCTCGATTACGGATTGGCCAGCGGCGCCACGGTCTCCAGCGGCAAGCAGATCGTGAACTCGGGCGGTTCGGCGACCAGCACCACGATCTTGAACGTAGGCTTATACGGCTTACAGTACGTCGGATACGAGGGCGGCAGCGGGACGGCAAGCGACACCACGATCTCGGATGGAGGCGAGCAGGACGTCGGAGCCGAGGGCACCGGGACGGCGACCAGCACCACGATTTCGAGCGGCGGCGACCAATGGGTCGGATACTACTACGGCACCGGGACGGCGACCAGCACCACGATTTCGAGCGGCGGCGACCAATGGGTCGGATACTACTACGGCACCGGAACGGCGACCAGCACCACGATCTCGACCGGAGGCCAGCAGATCGTCGGATACTACTACGGCACCGGAACGGCGACCAGCACCACGATCTCGACCGGAGGCCAGCAGATCGTCGGATACTACTACGGCACCGGGACGGCGACCAGCACCACGATCTCGAACGGAGGTGAGCAGTTCGTTGGAAGCGAGGGCAGTGCGACGGCGACCAGCACCACGATTTTGAGCGGCGGCTATCAGGAGGTCGAATTCTTACGGCACGGCGACCAGCACCACGATCTTGAGTGGAGGCAATGAGACCGTCAATGGCGGCGGCACCGATTTCGGCGCGCAGATTTCGGGCGGCGAGCAGGACGTCTACGCCACGGCCAGCGGGGTCATGATCTTCACCGGCTCGCAAATTGTTGAAAGCGGCGGCATTGCCAGCGGCACGACCGTCAGCGGCGGCTTGGAAGTCGTCAGCAGCGGCGGCACCGATTTCGGCGCGCAGATCAGTGGCGGCGAGCAGGACGTCTATGGCAGTGCCAGCGGCGCCACGATCTTCACCGGCTTGCAGGTTGTCGAATCCGGCGGCGTCGCCAGCGGCACCACGGTCTCCAGCGGCGGCACGCTCGAGCTCCTGGCCGGCGCGACGCAGTCCGGCACCATTCTCGACTCCGGCGGCATTCTCGAAGTTGGCTCCGGCGCGACGCTTTCCGGCTTTGCCTTCAGCGGCGGCGCGATCGTCGAAGTCGCCTTCAGCGGCACGGTGTCCAACACCACGGTCGCCAGCGGCGGCACGCTTGCCGTTCTCTCCGGCGGCCTGGCCGATCCGACGACCATCTCGAGCGGCGGCAGCGAAACCGTCAGCTCGGGTGGTACCGATGACGGTGCCCTGATCTCCGGCGGCACGCAGATCGACTACGGCTTGGCCAGCGGCGCCACGGTGTTCACCGGCTCGCAGGTGGTCGAATCCGGCGGCGTTGCCAGCGGCACGATCCTCAGCGGCGGCACTCAGGATGTGCTCGGCACGGCGAGCGGCACGGTGCTCGATGCGGGCGGCTCGCAGAACGTCTCGGCGGGCGGGGCGGCGATTTCGACGACCTTCGCGGGCGGCACCCAGAACGTGCTCTCCGGCGCCTCGGTCACCAGCGCGCACGTCGTCAGCGGTGCGCAGGATGTGGCCTCCAGTGGCACGTCGATCGACACCACGATCAGCGGTGCCGGCAGCGAGAACGTCGCCGCGGGCGGCATCGCCAGCGCCACGACGATCAACAACGGCGGCGTCGAAACCGTCAGCGCCGGCGGCACCGATTTCAGCGTGCTGGTCAAGGGCGGCGGCATTCAATTTGTCTACGGTACCGCCACCAGCGCAATAGTCGATCCCCTCTCTGCGGCAGTCGGTTCGCAGGTGGTGGAGTCGGGCGGCGTCGCCAGCGACACGACGCTGAGTGGCGGCTTCCAGGAGGTTCTCGCCGGCGGCGTTGCCAGCGGTACGATCGTCTCCAGCGGCGGCACGTTGGAACTGTTCGGCGGCGCCATTGCCAGCGGCACGACCATCAGCGGCGGCGGCATCCTCGAAATTGCTTCCGGCTATGTCGAAAGCGGCTTTGTCGTCAGCAGCAAAGTCACGCTCGACGTTGCGTCCGGCGGCATTGCGAGCGGGACCGTCATCGACAGCGGCGGCAAGGTGTACGTGTCGTCGGGCGGCTTTGCCTCGGCAACGATCGTCAGCGGCGGCAAAGAGTTCATTTATGCCGGCGGCTCGGCGCTCGGCGACGTGGTGACGTCCGGCAACGAAACCGTCTCCAGCGGCGGTTTTGCGAGCGGGACTTCGGTGAGTGGCGCCGGCGTCCAATATGTCTATGGCAGCGCCGCGGCCACGTCCGTCGGCAACGGTGGCATCGAGGAGATTTTCGCCGGCGGGACGGCGAGCGGCGGCAACGTGTCGAGCGGCGGCAGCGAATATGACTTCGGCACGGCCAACGGCGACACTTTGTCGAGCGGCGGCGTCCAATATGTTTACAGCGGCGGCGCCGCGAGCGCGGCCACTGTTGCGAGCGGCGGCATCGAGGACATCCTGTCCGGCGGGGCCGCAAACGGCGCCATTGTGTCGAGCGGCGGCACTGAGTTCGACTTCGGCACCGCGAGCGGCGGCACTTTGTCGAACGGCGGCGTCCAATATGTCTATGCCAGCGCCGCGGCGACGGTGCTCGCCAGCGGTGGCCTCCAGGATGTCATCTCCGGAGGGACGGCGAGCGGCGCCATCGTGTCGAGCGGCGGCACGCAATTCGACTTCGGCACCGCCAGCGGCGGCACGCTCTCGGGCGGCGTCCAATATGTCTACGGCAGCGCCGCGGCGATGGCGCTCGCCAGCGGCGGCATCGAGGACATCCTCTCCGGCGGGACGGATAGCGGCGCCATCGTGGCGAGCGGCGGCACCGAGTTCGACTTCGGCACGGCGAGCGGCGGCACGCTCAGCGGCGGCGTGCAATATGTCTATGCCAGCGCCCTGGCCGGGACGGTCGCCAGCGGCGGCGTCGAGGACATCCTGTCCGGCGGAACGGCGAGCGGCGGCACCGTGGCGAGCGGCGGCACGCAATTCGACTTCGGCACCGCCAGCGGCGGCACTTTGTCGAGCGGCGGCGTGCAATATGTCTATGGCAGCGCCGCGGCCGGGACGGTCGGCGGCGGCGGCATAGAGGACATTCTGTCCGGCGGGTCGGCCAGCGGCGGCACCGTATCGAGCGGCGGCACCGAGTTCGACTTCGGCACGGCCAGCGGCGTCGCGCTCAGCGGCGGCCTGCAATACGTCTATGGCAGCGCCGCGGCGGGGACGATCGCCAGCGGCGGCATAGAGGACATCCTGTCTGGCGGCACCGCCAGCGGCGTCACGCTCAGCGGCGGCCACCAATATGTCTATGGCAGCGCCGCGGCGACGACACTCAGCAGCGGCGGTCATGAAATCGTCTATTCGGGCGGCACGATCTCCGGCGCGACGATCGCCGGCGGCACGCTCGAATTGCAGAGCGGGGCGACGGCCGGCTCGAGCACGATCGGCTTCGCGTCGAGCGGCTCGCTGAAGCTCGACGGCACCGGGTCGTACGCTATGTTGGTGGCGGGCTTTACCGTGCCCGACACGATCGACTTGACGGCGGTGAACTACGCCTCGGCGACGACGCTGAGCTATACCAGCAACACGTCGGGCGGCACGCTGACGGTCACCGACGGGACGCATTCGGTGTCGCTGCTGCTGCTCGGCAATTATTCGGCGGCGAGTTTCAGCCTGAGCAGCGGCAGCACCGGCACCGTCGTCAGCGACCCGCCGACGGGGGTGACGACCGACCTCGCTCCGGTCGCGCTGGTGACACCGCGTCACACGTGAACCACGGCTGCGGGTTCGTGATGGTTTCGGCCTGACCTTGCAGGTCAGCCTCGGTCGGAGGAGGAACTTCAAACTGGGATACGAGCAGCCTCAACGTCCGGACTTGAGTTTTGTCAGCACGGCGCGCAACGGATCGCGGGTCCAGGCTTGCGTCACGAAATCATTATGGGCGACATCACCGGCGGCGAGGAAGGCGATGGTTCCGGCGCGAAAATATTCCGGCAAGCTCGTCGCAGCCGCAATCGCTTGCGGCGCAAGCCGCTGTTGCAGAGCGAGGTTTTCGGCCGCGGTCGAAGCAGAATAAGCACTGAAGAAAAAGCTCTGGCCACGCCGTTTGGCGATCCAGTCGGCGAACGTGTCGATTTCGCCATAGAGCGCATCGAGGAGGATGAGGCCGGCGATTCGGTCGTTGGCGCCGCCGGCGGAGATGGCCGCGGATGCCGGCATATAGCCGCCGCTATAGGCAACGAGGACCACCGGCATGGTGTCGAACCGCGAGCGGACCGAACGATCGCCGTAGAGAACGGCGAGACGCGCCGCCGCCTCGTCGAGAAATTCGGCAAAGACGTGCGGTTGCCAAAACCGGCCGGCGCTCGAGTCGAGCGCGTCCGAGGCGAATTGCGGCGCGACGAGCACGGCATTGAGGCCCGAGGCCGCGAGCTGTTGCGGCACCTGTTGGCGGGCAACCACATCGCGCTCCAAAATCACGTTATTGCCGTGAAAATAGACGACGAGATAGGCCGGCCGATGCGGATCGAAATGAGGTGGGATCGCCAATAGGACACGCCGGTCGCTATAGGTTTGATCGAGCCAGTAGACGCCGCCACGTGGCGACGTGTGGCCGCGCCGCGTGCCATCCGCCGTGTCCAGGAAGGGCTTGCGCTCGCCGGGAATTTCGCCGTCGTAAGGAAATGGCGCGTTGGCGAATTCGACGAGCGCTTGGCGCAGGCCAGCCGGCGCCGCGGCATTCGCCGTCATAGCGAAGACAACGACGGCCAGAAGGAGCGCGGCCGGAATGCAGGAGCCGCGCATTCAAGTCGCCTTTGCCGGCCGCACGGCGGCGATCGGCAGCAATACGCCGAAGAAAGCGGGGATCGCGACGAGATAGGCCACACCCGCCATCAGCAACACGTCCGAGAGACCGAAGGATGTTGCGACGAGCGGGACCAGCGCGGCACCTATGACCGAAAAGCAGCCGTTTATGCCCCAAGCCCAAAGGAACATGTGGTCCTTGTGCAGCCGTGCGAGCGAGCCCATGGCCGTCGGCATCGGAAATCCCATCAGGAAGGCCGGCGGAAAAACCAGAAGGAAGCAGAAAAACAAGCGCAGACCGTAAGGAAAAGTGCCGATCCAATCGAGCGGATAGTGAATGAAGAGCCCATAGGCCAAGAGAAGAACGCCGATCGCGAGAAGAATTCGCGGCAATATGGCACGCGCCCGGTCGAGGAAAACTTCGCTCGTCAGGCTGCCGAGGCCGGAGGCGACCAGCATGCCGGTGATCAGGATCGAAGCCGACAGAGTCGCATTGCTCAAGGCGAGAATGAAATGCGCGATGAGGCCGACCTCTACCATGATATAGCCCATGCCGAGACAGGCAAAATAAAGGATCGTGCGCAGCTTGCCAGGGTTCTTTGAGAAAATCGTGCGCCAGCCGAAGACGACCGGGAACAGCACGAGCGTCGAGGCGCAGAGCGTCGCGATGCCGAGGCTCGCCCAGAGCAGGAGATAGCCCCATTCGTCCTGCACGATTTCCAGCCGATCGAGAAGGCGCGGCAAATCGAGCGGTTTGATATAGGCGGCGAAATAGGGCCGATCATTGGTGAGCGGCCGCGCATCGAAGACATAGCGCGCGGCGATGTTTTCGAAGCCGCCGAATATGAGCTTTTGCCAGGCGAGCCGCCCCAGCGTTACAGCGGGCAGCATTTGCGCCGAGCCTGGGTCCGCGGCCGGATCGGCATCGTTTTGGGCCTCGTCTTCGCCTGGCCGTGCCGCCGTATCGTAAAAGATCTGCTGGCGGTAGCTCTCGAGAATCTTGATCGGCATCGGAAGCATCGTCCTTGATGCCGGGGTAGTAGATCGCATCGAAGGACATGGCCTTGGTATGTGCCCTGAGCTTGGCGACCTCGGCCTCGCTGAAACCATCTTTTTTGAAGAGGACGGTCGCCGTCGACAAGTAGCTCGAGGCAACGAAGAAGCTTCTTTCAACGACCGCCGCATCGCTCGCACGCGCCGCCTCGACCATCGTGGCGTAAAGCTTCAGAATCGATTTCGGCGGCTCTTCTTTGTTCCACAGCGTGACCGAGAGGATGCCGCCAGGCTTCAAGGCCCGCATATAGGTTTCCATCGCCTCGCGCGTGTAGGAATATTTCTCGACGATCGCAAAACCACCGGGACTGGAGAGGCCCGCCGAGTCGGCAAGGCTCAGATCGATGACGTCGTAATGCTTGCCGCTGGCGGCAAGATAGAGACGGCCGTCGTAATCGATGGTGGCGACCCGCGGATCATGCAGCACGTCTCCCGTGAACGCCTTCAAAGCAGGATCGTTCAGGAAGGCGCCGAGCACGGCCGGATTGCCTTCGGCGACCGTGACGCTCTTCGACTTGGCGTAAAGCGCGACGGTGGTCGAAAGCCCGCCGCCGAACTGGACCACGAATGTGTCGGGTGCGCTTTGCACGACATAGGGATAGATCATCGGCAGGAAGCGGAAGTAATCCGTCACGGCGACCGGCAAAGCGCGGATGATGCCCGAAGGGCCTTCCCCGTCTATGTAAAGGCCCTCGAAGGCGTTCGCCGGCATTTCCTTCAGGTTGAAGGCTGCATTGTCGGAGAGACCGGGCGCAAAATGCAGGTAGGAGCTCGCATAGACTTCGAGATAGCCGAAAGGCGAATTGCGCTCATAGACGCGATGCGAATCCGGAAATTTCCGCGCATAAGCGACGCCCTTGTAATCCGAGACAGCAAGTTTCGAGATGCCCAGGGCGGGAGCGAGCAAGAGATGCGCGCCGATCGTCGCACAAGCGACGGCCGTCAGCAGCAAGACCATCCGTCGTCCCTCGACGGCCGCAAACCAGGCGAGACCACCTGCCAACCAGAAAAACAATGGCGCAAGAATGAGGTCTTGCGGTGCGAAAACATACATGGCGAGCAGAAAAAGGAGACCGCAAAGGCCCGAGCCGACGAGATCGGCGAAATAGACGCGATTGAACCCTTCTTTTGCCTGCAAGAAGACGCTGCCGAGAAAGGCTGCGCCGGCGAGAAACGGAGTGAAATAAAGCAAGAAATTAGCGAGCAGCCGATATTTCTGGTTCGGATCGGAGACTAGAAAAATCGCGTTGAACGGAACTTGTTGCGCGATGAGATTGGCCGCCACCGCAAGCGGCCCGAAACTCAACAGCGCGGCAGCCGCAACACCGCGCCAATGCCGGGCGAACCAGTTCTTGGCGACGCACATGACGGCACTCGTGAGGCCGAAACCGAGCATTGCGAGACTGACGACAAATGAGCCGAAATGCGCCCAGCTGCCGATTGCGAAGACCCGCATGATCGCGATCTGCAGCGCGATGACCGCTCCCGCGACGAGCCCGACCGATAAGTAAAGGGCGAGATCGGAAACCGGGCGGCCGTCTGATCGCTTCGGAAGAATGGCGTGACTCATCGGAAAGTTCGAGGCTCTGGCTGCTGAACCCCCACGAACCTCTGTGGCCCGTCGCCCAACTGCATCGGTGCGTTCATTTGTTGTGGGTGCCGGCGATCACTTCACCTTCGAGCTTGGTGAAGGGCACGAAAGGCACGGGTGCGACCCTTCCATTGTAAATGTCCGAACGCGCCACGTTGATCGATCCATCGGGCGCTTGTTCCTTGACGATCTTCAAGACCCGCTGTGCGCCGGGCGGCCCGATCGGGATGACCATGATTCCGCCCGGCTTCAGCTGCTGCAGCAAGGGCGGCGGAACATGATCGATGCCGCAAGTGACGATGATCTTGTCGAACGGCGCCGCCTCCTCCCAGCCATAATAGCCGTCGGCATTCTTGCTGGTGATCGATTTGTACTCCGTATAGCCGCGGCCGATCAACGCGTCATAAATGCCGCGTGTCCGCTCGGCGAGCGGTTTGATGATCTCGATCGTCCAGACCTTGTCGGTGAGGTTTGAGAGGTAGGCCGACTGATAGCCCGAGCCCGTGCCGATCTCGAGCACTTTGTCACCCGTCTGCACATCGATGTTGCTCGTCATCCGCGCCACGAGGTAAGGGCCGGAAATCGTCACGCCGAAACCAATGTCGAGAAAGGCATGTTCGTAGGCGCGGCCGAGATTTTGCTTGAGGACGAATTCCTCGCGCGGCGTCATCAGGAATGCGCGCATGTTGCGCTTGTCCCAAACATCCTTGTTCGCGATGAGCCCTCTGAAGCGATCAAATCTCTCGCCGAGGTATTTGGCATCCTCGCCGCGGTTCTTGACCGCCCAATCGATGAAGGCCTCGCGGCCGTCGATCGGCGGCATGAGATCGAAACTATAGGGCTTCGGCACATCGGCGAGCGCGCGCCGGACAACGCCGCTGCCGAGGATGAAACTCGCGGCCGATAAAATGAAATTGCGACGAAGCAAGAGGCCCTCCAATACATGGGACTTGAGCTAACCTGGAACATGCTCTAGCCGAAGCGGCGCCAGCGCACAATCAGACTGCGAGCATTGTTTTCGACCCGAGGGGCGATTTTAAGGCAAATCAGCCTTTTGCGCGGTTCTCAGCGATCGAAGGCAGGACAGCGGCCGGTTCTTTGCCTCGTTGGATGAGGGCCACACCACCGCGTGATCATTGTCAACGACAGGGCCTGCCCAACCAGACGACGAGTGCAAGCATGCGATTTCAGCCTCTTGCTAGAAACATTTCTGCGTCAAATCCTGACGACTTCCGGCTGCGGGAAGACGAAGAAACGACGAAGCAGAAAATTGCCTACGAAGCCCACAAATGTCGCAATGACCTTACTAAAGGCCGGCGCAGCACCGGCGGCGACGAAGCCGACCGTCAAGCCGTAATCGACGAGCCCCATCAAGACGACGCCGCCGATATAGGCGGCGAGTTCCCCGAACGTGTTCCAGCGCGCTTTATGATGGAAAAGTATAGCGATGCATAGAATGTAGTTCAAGGCGGCCGCAACAGAGAACGCCGTTGGCGTCGCAATTGCTATGCTCAATCCACCATGAAAGAGTATGCTGAAAGCCGCCACATTGACGACGGCGCAAACGGCGCCGATGATGAAATATATCACGAGCTGCATCGGCAGAGGAGCGGAAGGCGCGCTCTAGTGTAGGATGCAGTAGAGCGCCCGGATGCCATCTTTCCAGTTGATCTTCTTGCCCTCCTCGGAGGTGCGGGAAATGTAGCTGATGGTGCATTCATAGATTCGGCAACGCGTCTGCGCGACTTTCGCCGTCACCTCCGGCTCGAAGCCGAAGCGATCCTCCTTCAGATCGATTGCTTGGATAATCTCTCGTCGAAACAGCTTATAGCAGGTCTCCATGTCCGTGATGTCGAGATTAGTGAACATATTGGATATGGACGTCAGGGTCTTATTCATCCATGTATGCCAGAAGTACAGCACGCGGCGTGTGTTAGGCTTCAAATAGCGAGATCCAAAGACGACGTCTGCCTTATTGTCCAGAATGGGTCGAAGAAGAACATGATTTTCTTGCGGGTCATACTCCATTTTAATGACCGGCTCGATCCGGCGCGTTTCGAGGGTCTCGATCAAGCTGTTTGCATCATAGGCTTTGTCGGCAAGAAAGGCGCGCGGGGCGACTTGATCGAGGAGCGGTTCGGCTTGTCCGAGGTCGGACGCCTGCCCTGGGGTGATCGACACCGCGACGGGATTACCGAGGGCATCGGTGATCACATGGATCTTGGTCGTCAGTCCGCCTCGGGATCGACCAATGGCTTGATCTTGCGTTTGGCCATCTTTTTTTTGGCGCCGGCACTATGCTGATGGGCGCGTACAATAGTGGAATCGAGCATCATGTACTCGTTATCATGATCACTCGCCAAGATTTTGAAAATACGTTCGAAAATACCACTTTCGCACCACCGCCTGAAACGCGTATGGATTTTTCTGAACTCACCGAAACGGCCGGGAAGATCACGCCAAGGAATGCCGGCTCGGTAACGATAGAGCACCGCTTCGACAAACAGACGATTGTCTTTGGCCGTACTGCAGACGTACCCTTCACAACCAGGAAGAAAATTCTCGATCCGATCCCATTGATCGTCTCGCAACCCATAGCGACGCATCGGCCGGCCCCCAAATCACCGACCACTCATGAATCATTGATTTACTGATTTGGGAATCTCGGGCACCTCTAAAATCCTTCAACTGATCACACGCTCTAAGAAGCGCTCTGCGCTTAGAACTCCTCGAAGTCGTCTTCGGAGTTTGCCGCTTTCGCCTCGCGCAGCGCGGCCGGTCCGCCGCGGGACGAGACCATTTTCAGGGCCGGACGGGCGGCGGGCTTCGCCTGGACGTGGCGGATCGTCTCGATCTTTGCCTCCTGCGCGAGCCGGAACCCGCCGACAAGCTTCGCCAAGTCTCCCGTCTGCTGAGCCAGCGTTTGCATCGCCGCGGTCGATTGCTCGACCATCGCCGCGTTCTGTTGCGTCATCTGATCCATCTGATTGATTGCAGTGTTGACTTCGGCGAGCCCCGTGGCCTGCTCCTTGGCGCCGGCGGCAATCTCGGCGACGATGGCGTTGATCTCGGTCACCTGCGCCATCATCCGCTCGAGCGATTTGCCGGTTTCGCCGACGAGCTTCACACCGTGGTTCACCTGCATCGCCGAGGCCGAGATCAGTGTCTTGATTTCCTTGGCGGCTTCGGCCGAGCGCTGGGCGAGCGCTCGGACCTCCGAGGCGACCACCGCAAAGCCTCGGCCTGCGTCGCCGGCCCGCGCCGCTTCAACTCCGGCATTCAAGGCGAGCAGATTGGTTTGGAACGCGATTTCGTCGATGACGCCGATGATCTGGCTGATCTGCCCCGCCGATCTGGCGATTTCGTCCATCGCCCCGACCGCTTGGCGAACGACGAGCGAACTCTTCTTGGCGTCGACGTCGGCCGCGGCGACCGCCTCGCGAGCGCGGGTCGCCCCTTCGGCCGATTTCTTGACGGTCGCGGTGATTTCCTCGAGCGCCGCGGCGGTCTCTTCGAGACTGGCGGCTTGCTGCTCGGTGCGGCGCGACAGGTCGTCGGCCGCCGCCGATATCTCCTGCGTTCCCGCCTGGACCGCACTCGTGTTGCCGGCGACGACCCGCATCACCTGTTCGAGCTGGCCGATCGCTCCATTGAAATCCGCTTGCAACATGCGATAGGCGTCGGGTATGTCCGACGCCATCCGATAGGCGAGGTCTTTTGCCGCCAGTTTGGCCAAACCGACACCGATCGAATCGGCGACGATCACCCGCTCCTGCTCGATCGCCTCCCGCTGAGCCTGTTCGTTGCGTTCGCGCTCGCGTTCCGTCTGTGTGCGGTGCTCCGCCGCATCACGCTCGAGACGGGTATTCTCGACCGCCGCGTCTCGAAACACGAGTACGGCTTTGGCCATCGATCCGATCTCGTCCTTGCGGCCGATCGCCGGGATCGTCACGCCATTGTCGCCGGCGGCCAGACGCCCCATCACCGCAACCATGGCCGACAGCGGTCGAGAGATGGACCGCATCGTCACAAATCCGAAGGCGATTGTTGCGGCAATCAGGGCGCAGGTCGTCGCCAGCGCCACGATCAGCTCGGAGTTCGCCGAATGTTCGGCTGCCTCGGCGCGCTGCACGACGCTCGCCAGTAACTGATCCTGAACAGCTTCCAGGAGATCGACACGGTTTGTAGCGGCATTGTACCAAGTGGCGCTGTCGACGACCGTAATCTGCTCTCCGGGGTTGGCCGCAAGGATCGCCTTGCGGTAGCGCTCGATCTCGGACGCGTCCGGGGTCTTCACCTTTTCTCTGTAGGCGTCGCGAATATCGGCCGGCGCGTAAATCTCGAAGAGCTTGATGTATTCGCCTTCCTCGTCCACCGTGCCGGCGAGACGGGCGAGCATATCCTGGTCGAACGCTCCGGCGAACACCCCGGCCACGCCGGTAGCGCGGCTGAGGCCGGCATTTTCGCCTGCCGCCTGCAGGAAACTCAAGGCGAGCGCCGTATTCTTGACGTCCGGGTGATCCGCGTCGTGGATGATCACCTGCGAGATATCGAGGAGCCGCTCGATGATCGCCGAATATTGATTGGTCGATTCGTTCGGGGAAATCGCCTGGCTCGACACCGCGGCGCGCAATTTCTCCAAGCCGCCGAGGCCGTCGAGAGCTTCGCGGAGTTGCCTGGCGAGATCGTCTCCCAACCGCGCAGCGAGCCGATCATCGGCGGCGGCAGCAGACAGATTGCGCCTGGTGTCGAAGTCTTTGCGTTGGTCCGCCAATTCCCGCCCAATGTATTTCGCACCCTTCGAACCCAGGAACTGCGCGGACCGTCCGAGTTCGCTCTGAAGACTGCCGACGAGCCCGTTCAGGCTCTCGATGACCGTTGCTTCAACCAAGAGACGCTGCATACGCGCGGAGGTCTCCCATCGCTCCGTCACGATCCATCCGGCGAGTTCAACGAGCGTCATGGCCGGCAACAAGATGAGGACCAGAATACGCTTCGATATCGACATGGCTTCCCCCTACGCGCTGCCCTTTCCCAGGGCTTCGCGGGACCCACGTCTAAAGCTGATTCGCTAAAATCCTCTTTCGCAACGTGAGGAACTGCCGATACCGGCTGAAATCGGTTCGCGATCCGCGTTAGTCTTTAGTCGAAGGTTGGTACCGGTGAGCGTGAGACCATGCGGAAAATGCCGGTGACTGTCAGGCTACCCCGGCAACCTGGACGGCCGACCTTGCGCATCCGTGAAAGGAAAAATCCCGGCAGGCACGCTAGGGCGCTCGTCTGTTTCTGAGCCCGTCGCTTCAATCCGCGACTAAAGGCAGGAATTTTTGCCCGGCCGGAATCGGACCGAAGAAGTTTTCCTGCAGATCGGCGAGGAACGTGGGGTCGGGCGGCAAGCGATCGGGATGCAAAATCGAAGCGAGCAGCAGGGCACCGATCAGCCGGTTGAGCGAAGGCGGCTCGTCGAGCGCTCCGAAGGGCTCGGGTTGATCGAGAAAAACCTTCGTCTTCGGCGGCAGAGCCGCCCGCAACGGGCTGTTGAGGGCGGCGGCATCTTCGAAAATGACAATGTCCGGCTTGAGCTCCACGACTTCCGTGACGCTCATTTTGAGGAAGCTGCCGGAGCCCGCCCACACGGCATTGCGGCCGCCGGCGAGATCGATGGCTTCGCCGAGCAAGCCACCGGGACGTGCGCCGGTCAATCCGTCGCTGCCGCGGGCGAGATAGACGGAGACCCGATCGGCGGAGTTGAGCGCGGCGAGCGGCGCCAATTTGTCGAGCGTCGTCTGGGCGAGTGCGGCGAGCCGTTCGGCCCTTTCGGCCACGCCGATGAGAGCGCCGAGCTGACGCAAGCTGCGCGGAAGGGCGGCAAGCCGGCCGTCGAGCAGAATGGCGGGCGTGCCGAGTTCCGCCTGAGCCTTGTTGGCCGCGGCGACATATTTCGGGCTCACGCTGCCGTAATCGACGATGAGATCGGCCGCGAGGCGGCGCAGCGCTTCGATGTCCGCGTCTGTCGTTGCCCGGCTGAGGCGGGGAATGACGGCGAGGTTGCGATAGGCTTCCGGCACAAAGGCTTTCCCCGTCGCTGGAAAGGCTTCGACGAGTCCGGCGAGTTTTTCCGGCGCCAGCGCATAAAGCAGCACTTGCGCGGGCGGGCCGGCCGGAATGATCCGGCTGATCTTGCTAGAAATTTCGACGGTGCGATTGGCGGCATCCCGGAACGGGCCGGCAAGGCCGGCAGAGACGGGCAGCAGAGCGAAAAAGACGAACGCCACGAAAGTTTCGGTGAGACGTTTCATGCCCGGTTCCAGCGATCGACGGATCCTGTGTATCCTGGTACACGGGATATCATTCCGACCGCTGCGGCGCAACATCGGGCCGTGGCCTCGCCATGCTCTGCCGACAACACGCGACCGCTGAGAGTTGCAAAGACGACGTTCAGGCTACATACTTCGGCCGAAGCGGGTGTAGCTCAATGGTAGAGCAGCAGCCTTCCAAGCTGAATACGAGGGTTCGATTCCCTTCACCCGCTCCAAAGGCTCACAAAATTCGACCAGCTTCTATTGAGAAGCCAAGAAAATCGCCCGAAAACAAGAGAGATAGTGCCAAATTAGTTTTCGTAAGTAGAAATAGGAATCCCCCCGCCGTGTCGCCACGACGAGGGTAATCCTTCAGTGATTTCAAAGAAACCACCTTGCCGTGGCTTCCCTTCCGATTTCCCATACCCAGAAGAGCAGCTTGGCGCTTGGCCGTCAATAAGCTTTGATAGCGCTCTTAATTTTCGTGGGGGAAATTTCCAGTGCGAATTTTGGGATTGGACGGCGGCATAGCGTCGATTGGATGGGCGCTTATCGAAATCGATGAAACTGGGGCGGGCGGGGACGGCCAGAATAAGATCGTCGCCGCCGGGACATGGATGTTCGACGCCCCCGAGGAAAAGAGCCAAACCGGAACGAAACTGAAATCCGAACTGCGCCGGACCTTTCGTGGTCAGCGGCGCGTCATTCGGCGCCGCCGACAACGAATGAACGAAGTCCGCCGCATCCTCGCGCGCCATGGCCTCTTGCTCACCGCCGATAAAGACGCGCTGAAGCATCCCGGCCTCGACCCTTGGCGATTGCGGGACGAAGGTCTCGATCGTGTGTTGACGCCAACGGAATTCGCAGTGGCGCTCGGCCATATCGCCCGTCATCGCGGGTTCAAATCAAACGCCAAAGGCACGAAATCTACAGACGCGCCCGACGAAACTTCGAAAATGAAGAAAGCCGTGGCGGGGACACAGGAACGCCTCGCAAGGTTCGAAACGCCCGCGCGCATGTTGAATGATGACGAGAGCTTTATCATTCCAGGCACGACCGTGCGCCGATTCAGAAATCGCGATGGTGATTATTCGCGGTCCTTGCTGCGCGACGATCTTGCGAGCGAAGTGCGCGCTCTGTTTCGCGCGCAGCGCCGCTTGCAGGCCGGACACTCAACCAAGGAACTCGAAGATGAGTTTATGGATGAGACGCATGAGAACAGCGCGTTTTTTCAACGCCGATTGCAAGACAGCGAGCGCATGGTCGGCTCATGTCCGTTCGAACCCGACCAAAAGCGCTCACCCAAACGCGGCTATTCCTTCGAACGGTTCCGCTGCCTGTCGCGATTGCGAAACCTGACGTTGCGCGACGGGAGCGAAGAGTACGGGCTTTCCGTCGAGCAAATCCGAAATGCAATGGCGGATTTCGGAGCGACTGCGAAATTCACTTTCGCCGCCTTGCGGAAAAAACTTCCATTGCCGGATGCGATTCTCTTTGTCGGCGTAAAGCCAGATGAAGAGAAAAAGCTCGATGTCGTCGCACGCTCAGGGGACGCCGCCGCCGGCACAGCGAAGTTGCGCCGAGTAATTATCGATGGTCTCGGCGAATTGACCTGGGGCTCGCTGGTCAGTTCCCCGGAACGCCTGGATAAAATCGCTGAAATCATTTCGTTTCGCAACGACCTCAATTCGATCCGAAGAGGACTGACTGAGGCGAGATTCGACGAGGCGCTCGTGACAATGCTCGTGCAAGCCGCGAGCGACGGCGCGCTGGATGTGTTCACCGGCGTCGGGCATATCTCGGCGAAAGCGGCCCGTAACATCATTCCCGGCCTCTTGCAGGGCCTCACCTACGACAAGGCATGTGCGCAGGCGGGCTACGATCACACGGCAAGTCGGGAGCGCCACGCCTTCGATGTCGGCGTCACAGGCAAAGAGGCGCTTGCGCGGATTCTTTCCGAGGAGCGCATTTCCCGTGAACTCGTCGGCAGCCCAACCGCGCGCAAGGCGCTGATCGAGGCGGTCAAGCAAGTCAAGGCGGTCGTCGAAAAATATGACGTTCCCGACCGCATCTATGTGGAACTTGCGCGTGATGTCGGCAAATCCATCGAAGAACGCCGCGAGATCGAACGCGGCATCGAGAAGCGCAACAAGCACAAGGATAAGCTGCGAGAATTGTTTGAAAAAGAGATAGGCCGGCCGCCGCAAGAAGGCTCACGTGGCGCAGAGCAAATGTTGCGCTTCGAACTGTGGCAGGAGCAACAGGGCCGCTGTCTCTACAGCGACACCTATATCAGCCCATCGCAACTCGCCGCCAGCGACAATTCCGTGCAGATCGATCACATTCTGCCCTGGGGCCGGTTTGCCGACAATTCCTTCGTCAACAAGACGCTCTGCACAGCCAAAGCGAATCAAGAAAAGAAAGGCCGCACGCCGTTCGAATGGTTCCTCGACGACAAGACGCCCGCCGAATGGGACGCTTTTGTCGCCCGCATCGAATCCATTCAATATATGAAAGGATTCAAGAAGCGGAACTACAAGCTGAAAAATGCCGAAGAGGCGGCGGAGAAATTTCGCAATCGCAATCTCAACGACACCCGCTGGACATGCCGGCTGCTCGCCGAAGCTTTAAAGCAGATGTATCCGGCGAACGAAAAGAACGCCAAAGGCGAGGGCATTCGCCGTGTCTTCACCCGCCCAGGTCAACTCACCGATAAGCTCCGCCGCGCTTGGGGCTTGCAAGCACTTAAGAAAAATGAAAAGGGCGAGCAAATCCCGGACGACCGCCATCATGCGCTGGATGCAATTGTGGTCGCAGCGACGACGGAGGGCATGCTTCAACGCGTAACGAAACAAATTCAGAAACTCGAAGCAATAGGCTCACCATATGATTTGAAGAACATCCCGAAGCCCTGGGAGGACTTTCCCAAGGATGCGAAACAGGCATTCGAAAAAGTCTTCGTGGCGCGGGCCGAGCGCAGACGGGCGCGCGGAAAAGCGCATGACGCTACCATCCGGCACATCGCGGCGCGCGACGGCGAGCAGAAGGTCTACGAACGCAAGAAGGTCGGCGATCTCAAGGCGAGCGATCTCGAACGCGTGAAAGACGCGGACCGTAACGCTGCGCTCATCGAGAGCCTGCGCGCATGGGTCGAGGAAGGGAAGCCCGCGGACGCGCCGCCGCTTTCACCCAAGGGCGATCCGATTTCGAAAGTACGGCTTGTCACCAAGGGCAAGGTAAATATTTCGATCGATACCGGCAATCCCGACCGCTTGGCAACAGTCGATCGCGGCGAGATGGCGCGGGTGGACGTGTTTCGAAAGGGCACCAAGAGGGGCAAATACGAATATTTTCTCGTACCGATCTATCCGCATGAGATTGCGACGATGGACACGCCCCCGAAGCGGGCGGTAACAGCCTTTAAGCCAGAATCAGAATGGCCAGAAATGGATCAATCCTTCGAATTTCTCCGTTCGCTTTATCCAATGACCTTAGTTCGCATCATCAATTCAAACGGGGAGGTTTATTTCCCAGATCAGCCGGATGGAAATATCGGCTATTTTCGTGGGTTGCATCGAGGAACTGGCAACATAAACATTTCAAGCGTGAGCAATTCCAACATTGAGAAAGAAGGTATTGGCCCACGGAGACTGCAAGTATTTGACCGATTGGCGCTCAATCGACTTGGATTGGTAACGGACGAACAGGGTTGCCTGATTGTCACGAGTTGTGAGTTGCGTACATGGCGTGGAAAGGTCTGCACCTGAGCCGACCGGCGCGGCTGAATACCGCCGATGGTCAGATCGTCGTCGCGCAAGACGACGGTGAAGTCCGCGTTCCACTGGAGGACTTGGCCTTCGTGGTGCTCGACGCGCCTCACGCGACGCTCACCTCCACCCTTCTCTCCGCCTGCATGGAGGCGGGGATCGTCATCGTGAGCGTCGATGCCCGCCACACGCCGAACGGAATGACGCTGCCGTTCCATTCGCATCATCGCCAAGCCGCCGTCGCGACCATGCAAGTCGCGCTCGGCGAGCCGTTCAAAAAGCGCTGCTGGCAACGCGTTGTCGTCGCTAAGATCGAAAATCAGGCCGCCAACCTCGACAACGCAGATCACGACGGAACGGCCTTGCGCGCGATGGCGAAGCTCGTAGCGTCTGGCGACCCGGACAATGTCGAGGCGCGTGCCGCACGCGAATATTGGCGCGTGCTGTTCGACGAATTCGTGCGTGACGATGCTTCCGATCTGCGCAACAAGATGCTGAATTACGGCTATGCCGTGGTGCGCGCCGCGATCGCGCGCGGGCTCGTCGCTTATGGTCTCTTGCCCTCAATCGGCCTGCACCACGCCGGCGTGACCAACGCCTTCAATCTCGCCGACGACATCATCGAGCCCTTTCGCCCCTTCGTCGATGCGCACGTGACGGCGCGCACCAAAGGTCGCGAAAAAACAGAGGATCTCACGCTCGAGGATCGTCGCGCGATGGCGGGCCTTCCGCTCGTCGAGGCCCGAGTTCGGCGCCGAGACCGTCAACCTGCTCGTGGCGACGGAAAAGGCAGCGGAGAGCCTCGTTCAGGCGATGGAAGCGTCGAGCGCCGCTCTCCTGCGTCTGCCGAATTTCGCCGCGAGGCGAGGAACTTCGCCATGAAAACCGAGGAGGTTCGCTATATGTGGCTCTTCGTCTTTTTCGATTTGCCTGTTGGAAGCAAAATCGAGCGTCGCGATGCAACGCGATTTCGCAAGTTCCTCAAGGACGACGGCTTCCTGATGCTGCAACTGTCGGTCTACGCCCGCGTCATGCGCGGCGAAGAAGCTGTGGAAAAACACCTCGGACGTGTGACAAAGAACCTTCCTCCCAAGGGAAGCGTGCGTACTCTGAGCGTCACGGAGCGCCAATATGCGCGCATGAAGCTTCTCATCGGCAAATCGACGAAAAATGAAAGAGCCGCCCCCCAACAGCTGGTCCTGTTGTGATTTTTGTCCCGGCAAGAGGACGAAAATCGGCGCAGTGCCAGCCATTTACGCGAGAGCGAGCCTACCACAGGGAAATCGGTAGGGAAGCCACGGCCCATAAATGCGTCGAAGTCGAACGTGATGGAGCCTACCACAGGGAAATCGGTAGGGAAGCCACGGCCCGCTGTGAGAATGCCATACGTTGCCGCAAAGCCTACCACAGGGAAATCGGTAGGGAAGCCACGGCGCTATTTGATTGCTGGCCACGCGGCCTTTCAGCCTACCACAGGGAAATCGGTAGGGAAGCCACGGCTCATAATTAGCATGGCACAATCGGCGGAGTAGCCTACCACAGGGAAATCGGTAGGGAAGCCACGGCCGGCGTTTGGTCTCTTCCTTGATCTTCTCGAGCCTACCACAGGGAAATCGGTAGGGAAGCCACGGCTCCGATAATCGATGATGACCTTCCGGCACCAGCCTACCACAGGGAAATCGGTAGGGAAGCCACGGCAGCCTACCTAGTGCTGCATCCGTGCGCGTGAGCCTACCACAGGGAAATCGGTAGGGAAGCCACGGCTCAGCAGGAGGGTTGTATAAGCGCGCTAGCAGCCTACCACAGGGAAATCGGTAGGGAAGCCACGGCGCCGATGACGTCGCAGAAGACTGCGAATCCAGCCTACCACAGGGAAATCGGTAGGGAAGCCACGGCGCGAAGTTAAGAGCATATTCCAATCTAAATAGCCTACCACAGGGAAATCGGTAGGGAAGCCACGGCCGTGAATACGTCGAAGTCGAACGTGATGGGAGCCTACCACAGGGAAATCGGTAGGGAAGCCACGGCCGCTCGGCAGGAGTAATGGGATCAACGGTTAGCCTACCACAGGGAAATCGGTAGGGAAGCCACGGCCGCGATATAGGCGTAGCGATCTTCCGTCGTAGCCTACCACAGGGAAATCGGTAGGGAAGCCACGGCGCCTCGGCAGTGGCATGCACCGGCATTGGCAGCCTACCACAGGGAAATCGGTAGGGAAGCCACGGCCAAAGCTCTTCGGCGAGGCCCTCAAGAGGGCCTCGCCGAAGAGCTCGGCTGCGCCGGACAATCAAGATTTGATGTTTGAGAATTGAGGCTAGACGTTTGCGTTACGTCGCCCGCGCTATGCGTCACACCTGAGACTCACCCCTTCGGCTCGGGCAGATTCAGTCTGATGTGCAATTCCCGCAATTGCTTCGCCGTCGGCGGCGTCGGTGCTCCCATGAGCAGGTCTTCGGCACGCTGGTTCATCGGAAACAGCGTGACTTCGCGCAAGTTCTGGACGCCGGCGAGGAGCATGACGATGCGGTCGAGCCCGGCCGCCATGCCGCCATGCGGCGGCGCGCCATATTGGAAGGCGCGATACATGCCGCCGAACCGCTCCACGACCGTCTCCTCGCCATAACCGGCGATCTCGAAGGCTTTCACCATCGCCTCCGGCCGGTGGTTGCGAATGCCTCCCGAGGCGAGCTCATAGCCGTTGCAGGCTATGTCGTATTGGAAGGCCTTGATGGTCAGCGGATCTCGAGTCGTCAGCGCCTCGAGGCCGCCTTGTGGCATCGAGAAGGGATTGTGCGAGAAATCGACCTTCTTCTCGTCCTCGTTCCATTCGAACATGGGAAAATCGACGACCCAGCAGAACTCGAACGTGTCCTTCTTGACGAGATCGAGTTCGCTGCCGATCTTCAACCGTGCGGCACCGGCGAGCTTGGCGGCTCTTTCCGCAAGGTCGCAGGCGAAGAAGACGGCGTCGCCGGCCTTGAGGCCGGCCTTGGCCACCAGCGCCTGTTGCGCGGCGCCGGGCAGGAATTTGGCGATCGGGCCTTTGCCCGACATCGCCTCGCCCTCGCCCTCGAAAATCACATAGCCGAGGCCCGCCGCCCCTTCGCCCTTGGCCCAATCGTTCAACTTGTCGAAGAAGGAGCGCGGCTGACCGCTAGCACCCGGCGCCGGAATGGCACGCACCACGCCGCCTCGCTTGATGACGTTCTTGAATGCGTTGAAGGTCACGTCGTCGCGCCCGAATTCGTCGGTCACGTCGGCGATCACGATCGGATTGCGCAGATCCGGCTTGTCGGAGCCGTATTTCAGCATGGCTTCGGCATAGGGTATGCGCGGGAACTTTTGCGTCACGCTCTTGTCTTCGCCGAATTCCTCGAAAACGCCGCGCATCACCGGTTCCATCGCCGCGAACACGTCTTCCTGCGTGACGAAACTCATTTCGACGTCGAGCTGATAGAATTCGCCGGGCAGGCGGTCGGCGCGCGGATCTTCGTCGCGAAAGCACGGTGCGATCTGGAAATAGCGGTCGAAGCCCGCCATCATCAAGAGCTGCTTATATTGCTGCGGCGCCTGCGGCAGCGCATAGAACTTGCCGGGATGGATGCGCGAGGGCACCAAAAAATCGCGCGCGCCCTCCGGGCTCGAAGCCGTCAAAATCGGCGTCTGGAACTCGAAGAAGTTCTGCGCCTTCATGCGCGCCCGCAATGAATCGATCACCCGGCCGCGCAGCATGATGTTGTTGTGGAGCTTTTCCCGGCGCAGATCGAGGAAGCGGTATTTGAGCCTGATATCCTCTGGATATTCGGCCTCGCCGAAGACCGGCAGAGGCAGTTCGGCGGCCGCGCCCAAGACCTCGATCTCACTCACATAGACTTCGATCAATCCCGTCGGCAGGTCCGGATTTTCGGTGCCCGCAGGCCGTTTGCGGACGCGGCCGTCGATCCGCACGACCCATTCCGAGCGCAGCTTCTCGGCCGCCGCGAAAGCCGGCGAATCGGGATCGACGACGCATTGGGTCAAGCCGTAATGATCGCGCAGGTCGATGAACAGCACGCCGCCATGATCGCGGATGCGATGACACCAGCCCGAGAGTCTCGTTGTTTGGCCGGCTTGCGTCTCACGTAGGTCGCCGCAGGTGTGCGTCCGATACCGATGCATATCTCATCACGCGCATAGAGGGTTGGTTTTTTGCGGCACTGCCGCAAAGCGGCGGCGAGAACCGCACGGGCAGCGGTCTCTGTCAAGGGGAAGAGGGGAGCCCGCTCGATCAAATGCAAGCTTGACCATACGGGTCCTTTCGAGCGCTGAATAGCACCGTTGCACTGGCGAAAAATCGACCGAATCGCGGGGATCGGCTCCTTTTTCAAACTTCGATAGTCATGTCTCCCGCTCCCAGGGTCGCAATCGCTTTGTGCCGCGAACATTCCTGATGATCACCTCGCGTCCTTCGACTTCGAAAAAGATGCGGTATTGAAATCGTTCCACCAATTTTGCCTGCACTTTTCCTTCATAAACAACCGGTGCCGATTTCGGACGCTTCGCAATCGACGCAACTGTGCGCTCTATCGCCGCGGCAATATTGGCAGCGGCTATTGGATTGTCTCGCTCGATGTGGGAACAAATATCGTCGATCTCAGCGAGCGCGGTCTCGGTGTAACGGACCTTCATGCACGCCGATAACGGTCAAAGACTTTCCGAACTTTTTCGTCGCTGGCAAACCTGCCGCTGCGCACATCTTCGGCACTGCGCTCGAGCGCCTCGCGATCATCCGACGACAGCTCGAACGAGCCCATGAACTCCTCCTCGACATTTGCCAAGGAAGCAACCGCCGCCTCCTGCGCCTCCTTGGGCCAGGTCAGTACGCGATCGAGGGCTGCCTTCACCTGATCTTTTGTCATGGTTGGTATTATAGCACATCGCCATTGGCAAGCACGCCGCTCCTACGGCGGAATGACAAGCTCACCCGGTGGCGGGCCAAAAAGAGCCAAAGAATAATGCGTCAGACGCTAAGCCATTGGAATAACTGGCGCTCCCGCTGTGGTTCGAACTCCGGCCTCCCGGATTTCGCGGACAGCGCTTCTGCCCCCGCACTGCCGGCACTGTCGCATTGGCGAAAAATCGACCAAATCGCGAAGAAAACTCTCAATGAACTCAATCAAATGTTCGGTGAGTTTTCGCTCAGAATCAGGCGATGCAACAGTGCCGCTCACCGCACATGCGGCGCATCATGCGCGTCTTGCTGGCGAGGATGAAAAGTGACGGTCACCTCGACATCCTCGTCGAGCTTGCCAAGGATCGCGATCATCCGGTCGAGCGTGAACCGTCGAAGCTGGGTAGTGCGGATGCGGGAGAATTCGGAGTGCGAAACGCCGGTGAGCTTCTCGGCGTCGCGAGTCGAAAGCTTGCGTTCATCGAGGATGTCGATGATCTTCGCCGCGACAATGGCGCGCGCCTGTTCCAGCCCTGCGTTCGGATGGCCAAAATCGCGAAAGACGTTGCCGCTTCCGCGCACAAGTTCCATGTCGTCCTTTTTCATTTCAGAACCTCCTTTAGTCGCTTGAGCCGTTCACGGATAAGATCGACCTCCATGTGCGGTGTTTTAATCCCTGACTTCGATTTCTTCTGGAAGGCGTGGATCACCCAAATATCCGCGCCGATCTTAACGGCGTAGAGAGTGCGGAAACCATCGCCGCGATGCCGCAGCGCGATCTCGAACACGCCATTGTCGACACCCTTGAACGGTTTCGCCTTGTCCGACTTGCCGCCCTCGGCGGCGACCGTGAGCGCGTCGAGCATGTCGCTTTGCACGTCTTCGGGAAATTCCTCGAAGTCCTTACGCGCCGCCTTGATCCATGAAATGGGTCTGGTGTTTCTCATTGATCGTACGGTGACAAACTTGTCACCAGATTGCAAGCCTTATGTGCAACCTACGAGAAAGGCACTACAGCATCAGCGAAAAATCGACCGAACCGCAGAGGAACTCTCAATGAAATCAATCGGCGGTTCGGCGAATTCTCGCTCGAAATCAGCTAATGCGACAGTCTCCTGCGGCCCCGGCCGTTCGGATACGCTTCCGAGATCTGCTATGAAATCGCCGAAGACTATGTCTCGGCTGGAAGCCTGCTTGCCTTTCCTTTATTGAAAACGAATGAGCTTGATTACGACGACGCGCGAATTGGCGGAGGTCTGCCAACGGCTGGCCAAACATCCTTATGTGACTGTGGACACCGAATTTTTACGGGAGACCACGTTCTGGCCGAAACTCTGCGTCGTTCAAATCGCTTCGGAAGAGGAAGCCGTCGCCGTCGACGCCCTGGCCGAGGGGATCGATTTGTCACCTTTTTTTGCTTTGATGGCCGATAAGAGAGCCGTCAAGGTCTTTCATGCGGCCAGGCAAGACGTCGAAATCGTTTGGAACTTGGCGAAACTCATTCCGGCTCCCCTGTTCGATACGCAAGTCGCCGCCATGGTGTGCGGCTTTGGCGACCAGATCTCGTACAGCGAATTGACCCAGGCGGTCGCGAAAGTGACTTTGGATAAGTCCTCGCGCTTCACCGATTGGTCGCGCCGGCCCTTGTCCGAGGCGCAGATCGCTTACGCCATCGCCGACGTCACCTATCTGCGCGATATTTACGTGTTCTTGCGGCGCAAGCTCGAGAAGACGGCCCGCCTCTCTTGGCTCGACGACGAAATGGCGCTTCTGACGGCGCCTTCGACCTATGAGCAGCATCCGGAAAACGCCTGGGAAAGGTTTCGCAATCGCGCCCGCAAGCCGCGCGACCTCGCCGTCTTGATGGAAGTCGCGGGCTGGCGGGAGGCCGAAGCGCAGAGCCGCGACGTGCCGCGCTCGCGCGTTCTGAAGGACGATGTTCTCATCGAACTCGCTATGGCGGCCCCGAAGACGCCCGAGGATCTCGGCAATCTTCGGGCTTTTCCGCGCGGCATGGAGCGTTCACGCGCGGGCATTGATATTCTCGCCGCGATCCACCGCGGCCTCGCGCGCGATCCGAAAACCCTGCCGAAACTCGCGAAGGAACGTCGCAGCAGCGGTGGAGCAACCGTCGAACTCTTGAAGGTTCTGTTGCGGCAAGTGAGCGAAGCCCATGGCGTCGCCGCCAAAATGATCGCCACCGTCGAAGATCTCGAGGCGATCGCCGCCGACGATCGCGCCAATGTCACGGCGATGACCGGCTGGCGGCGCGAGATCTTCGGTGAAAAAGCCCTCGAATTGAAACACGGCCGCCTCGCTCTGACCGTCGAACACGGCAAAGTCGTCACGCTCGAATGGCAGGATGCGGTCGAAGAGGCGTGAGGGGCCAAGGCGGGCTGATGCGCGCGCATGACGGCGCTGGCTGACGGTCGGATAATGCGAGCCGCGCCATGCGCAACGGCAAGAAGCCCCGATGATCAGCCGTTGAGCCACATCAATGTGCCAGGGCACTGATTATTGCAGTTTGCTCGATGTCCCTGGAGCCCCCTGTGAATGAACGAGCAGGTCGGAACGAAGCCCCAATTGCGGCAGACGTCGCCACCGCTGTCAAAGGCTGAGCCTGCACCTCGCAAGCGCCGGATGAGCGGCTATGGCCGTTGGCTGACGATCGGCCTCGTTCTCATTCTTGCCGTGGTCGGCGGGGTGGCGTGGTGGAGCACCCGCGGCACGGCAAATGTGCACTATGTAACCCAACCGGCGACGCGCGGCAGCATCACGCGGGCGGTGACCGCGACCGGCACCGTCAATCCCGAGCTCACGATCATCGTCGGAGCCTATGTGTCGGGAGTCATTCTGGAGCTTTATTGCGACTACAACACGCAGGTGAGAGCCGGCCAGGTCTGCGCCAAGGTCGACCCGCAGCCCTATCAGGCGGTGGCCAATCAGCAGAAGGCAAGCGTGGCTCTGGCAAAGGCGCAGCTCCAGAAGGACAAGGCGAATCTCGTCTATACAAAAATCACCAATGAGCGCCTCCAACGGTTGGCTGCGCTCGACTCCGCCTCGAAGGATGCGGCCGACGTCGCGAAAAACAACTACGACCAAAACCTCGCCCAGATCGACCTCGATCAGGCGACAATCGCGCAAGACCAGGCCTTGCTCGATGCGGCCGAGGTCAATCTCTTCTACACGGACATTGCCTCGCCGGTGGTGGGCACCGTCGTCTCCCGCGCCGTGACCCAGGGGCAAACAATTGCCTCCACCTTGCAGACGCCGACACTCTTCTTGATTGCGACCGACCTCACAAGGATGCAAGTCGACACCAATACCAGCGAAGGCGATATCGGTGGAGTCAAAGAAGGAAAGCTGGCAACCTTCACCGTCGACGCTTTCCCCAAACGGACTTTCCAAGGGACGGTCACACAGGTCCGCCAATCCCCTCAGACAGTGCAAAATGTCGTCACGTTTGATGCGGTCGTCAGCGTCAACAACCGCGACGGGGCTCTGATGCCGGGCATGACCGCTTCGACGCGGATCATCGTCGACAAACGAGACGACGTGCTCCGCGTCCCCAATCAGGCGCTGCGCTATGCCCCGTTCGGCGCTTCGGCCGCTGCGACCTCCGAAGCCGCACCGGTGCCGACGACCGGCACGGAGACAAAACCTGCTTCCAGCGAGACCGCTCGCCTTTGGGTCTTGCGCGACGGCAAGCCCGTCTCAGTTGACGTCGTGGTCGGCCTCGACGATGACAATTTTACTGAAATCGTCAAGGGCGATGTCCAACCCGGCGACGAGGTCATCATCGGCGAAGAGCGCAATTCACAGAATGGCAAATCGACGGTGCCTGCGCCGCACCCTTAAGCTGCGGCAGACGTTGACGAGAGTTCCGCGATGGTAGAACCGGTTCTCAGAGTCGAGAATGTGAGGCGGACCTTCGTCGTCGGCGACATAGAGGTGCAGGCGTTGCGGGGCGTTAATCTCGTCGTCGAGCGCGGCGAATTCGTCGCCATCATGGGCTCTTCGGGATCGGGCAAGTCGACGCTCATGTCGATCCTCGGCTGCCTCGACCGGCCGACAAGCGGCCATTACTTCTTCGAGGGCGTGGATGTCGCGGCGCTGCGCGAGCCGGACCTCGCGCGGATAAGGAGCGAACGCCTCGGCTTCGTCTTCCAGAGCTTCAACCTGCTCGCGCGCACGAGCGCTATCGAGAATGTCGGCCTGCCGCTCTATTATGCAGCCTCAGGGCCGGCGCGCCGTACGGTGCGCCTCGAGCGCGCGCGCGCAGCTCTGAAATTGCTCGGGCTCGGCGACCGCGAACGCAATACGCCGGGTCAGCTCTCCGGCGGGCAGCAGCAGCGCGTCGCCATCGCACGTGCTTTGATCAACGCCCCGAGCCTGCTCCTCGCCGACGAACCGACCGGCAACCTCGATACCAAAACCTCTCATGAAATCATGGAAACGCTGGTCTCGCTCAATCGCGACCAAGGCGTCACCATCATCGTTGTCACGCACGAGGCCGATATCGCTGCTTATGCCGGCCGCGTCGTCACCATGCGCGACGGAGAGATCGTCTCCGATGAGCGGGTCGCGAAGGCGTGGAATGTGCCGGCTGCCGCAGCACTCGCAACAGGAACCGAGCCCACCTCGCTCTTCCGCCCACTGCAAGCGCGCACGGCCGCTGCGATCCCTACTGCCGG
Source organism: uncultured Alphaproteobacteria bacterium (assembly GCA_963809985.1). Taxonomy (GTDB): domain Bacteria; phylum Pseudomonadota; class Alphaproteobacteria; order Rhizobiales; family Beijerinckiaceae; genus Methylovirgula. Next base: position 425,455 of record CAWELW010000001.1, read on the forward strand.
GTTCTGGGCGTTTGGGCTGATGATCCTCGCCGCCGCCGCCCAAGCGATCGGACGCAACAAAATGCGCTCGGCGCTCACCATGCTCGGCGTCTTCATCGGCGTCGCAGCCTTGATCGTGATGGTCGCTGTGGGCCAGGGCGCCAACGAGGCGGTGCGCAAGCAGATCGAGAACCTCGGCACCAATGTCGTCGTAATCCTGCCCGGCGCCGTCACGACGGGTGGGATCCGCGCAGGCTTCGGCAGCGCCAGCACGCTCACGGTCTTGGACGCGCGGGCGATTCACCGCGAAGATCCCGCGGTCGCCAAAGTCGGCTACCTCATCCGGCAGCAAGGCCAAGTGCAATACGTCAACCAGAATTGGACGACGATGATTCAGGGCGTCAGCGCCAATTACCCGCCGATCACCAACTGGCGCATCGCCGCCGGCCGCGCGATTACGTCCGAAGACGAGAGCAAGGCCGCCCTCGTCACCGTCATCGGCCAGACGGTCTATCGTCAGCTCTTCAACCCCAGCGAGAATCCGATTGGCGCCTTTATCCAAGTCAAGAGCGTGCCGCTTCGCGTCATCGGCGTCCTGGCCGCCAAAGGCCAGTCGCCATTCGGCCAGGACCAGGACGATGTCTTGATGACCCCGTTCTCGACGGCCGAGCGAAAAGTGCTCGGCGTCGCGGCGCCGACCCAGGCGCAAACGCCGATCAATTGGGCCTATCTGCCACCGCCCAATCCCTACAACCTGCAGCCGCGACTGACCGGCTTCGCGAATCAGGTCTACATCCAGGCCGTGACTTCGCATGACGTGCAGGCCGCCATTCGCCAAGTCACCGAGACTCTGCTGCGCCGCCATCGCATCAAGCCCGGCGCCGTCAAGGATTTCGATGTCCGCAATCTCAGCCAATATGCCGAGACGGCCGAGAGCAGCAGCCGCATCATGGCGCTGCTGCTTGCCTCTGTCGCCTCGATATCGCTGCTGGTCGGCGGCATCGGCATCATGAACATCCTGCTCGTCTCGGTCACCGAGCGGACGCGCGAAATCGGCCTCAGAATGGCGATCGGCGCACGCCGGCTGCACGTCCTTTTGCAGTTCCTCGCCGAAGCCGTGTTCCTCAGCGTCAGCGGCGGCCTTGCGGGCATCATGATGGGCCTCGCCTGCTCTGTGCTGCTTTCGATGATCTTCGGCTGGTCAACGCCGTTTTCGCCAACGGCTGTCGCCGGCGGATTCCTCTTCTCCGCTGCAGTCGGCGTCTTTTTCGGCTACTATCCGGCCCGCAAGGCGGCACGCCTGGATCCTCTCGAGGCGCTTCGTTTCGAATGAGGATCAATGGCCTGAAACAACTGGATCGATCTTTGTCACGGGCATTCCGGTGACCAATAACGAGGAGGATCGGCGGGCGCGCGGTCCAATGTCGCTTGGCGGCGCTGACATAAGTGGTTCTTCAAAAGACGCACCAGGACGACGAATTCACCCCGCAATCACGACCGGTTTATGATTTTTGCATTACGGTCGCATTACGGGGTCCCATTGTAAAGTCGAGGAAGGGCGCGGTGGCGTTGAGGCGCCGGGCCAATGGCTCCGTTTCCCTTCCCCGCTCATCAAACCGGACGTGCGGGTTTGCCGCATCCGGCTTTCCGACAGAGTTCACGTCAGGCTCACGGCGGGCGCGGCCGGTTTGTCGCGGGTTAGACGCTGCACGCCGAGTTTTCCGAAGACGTCGCTCCAGGAGAACACGCGCGCACCGCGTCCGCCGCGTTGGGAGCGCCGATTGAGAAAGCGCCGGACGCGGTCGCAGACATGGCGATCGACGGCGCGATAGGCCGCGTTCAGGGTTCCATAGCCGAAGTACGCCGCCCAGCCGCCGAGGAGGCGGTTCACTCGTTTGCGCACGTTCGGCCAAGCGCCCATCTCGCACGGCCGTAACAGGTCGCCGATCTTGCCCTTGATCCGCTTCAGGCTCTTCTTCGAGGGACATGCGCCGAGATAGGGCTTGCCGTTGCGGGCGTATTGCGGCCCGAACGTGTAGCCCAGGAAGTCGAAGCTTTCCACGCGGGCGTTCCTCAACGAGGTCTTGGCCTCGTTGATCGTCAGCCCGAGTTTGGTCATCACGTCCCGCGTCCACGCCAGCGCCTCGGCCGCGTGTCCGCAGCTGAGGATGACGAAGTCGTCGGCGTAATTGACCACCCGTGCGCGGAAAGCCTTGCCGCACTCCTTCAGTCGCCAGAATTTTAGGAAACGGTTCATGTAGAGGTTGGCCAGCAGCGGACTGACGACGCCGCCCTGCGGCGTGCCTTTCCGGTTGCTCTTGCCGCCGCTCATGCGCCGTCGCCCCGCGCTGTCTCGCTCCTCGACCGGCGAAGTCAGCCACAGTTTGATCAACCGCAGCACCTTCGCATCGACGATCCGCCGAGCTACACTCTGCATGAGCTCGGCGTGCGGGATGGTGTCGAAATACTTCGACAGGTCGGCGTCCACGACGTCGGCATAGCCCTGCCGGATCAACCGGTGGGTCGCCTTGATCGCGTCGCCCGCGCTTCTCCTGGGTCTGTATCCATACGCGCAGTCCTCGAAGTCCGCCTCGAAGATCGGCTCCAGCACCAGTTTGGCGGCGGTCTGCGCCACCCGATCCCGGATCGTGGGAATGCCCAGAGGGCGCTCCCCGCCGCCCGGCTTCGGGATCATCACCCGCCTGACCGGCATGGGTCGATAGGTCATCGAGGCGAGGTCCTCTCTCAGAGTCTCGAGCCACGCCTCCACCCCCGCCCGCTCGATGTCGTCGAACGTCACTCCGTCCACGCCCGCCGAGCCGTCGTTGCGACGGGCCAGCGCAAAAGCGTGGGCGAGAATGTCCGCCCGACAGATCTTGTCGTACAGCAGATAGAAGCGGAACCCGGGCTCCGCCTTCGCCTTCACATAAAGCTTCCTCTGAAGGGTTCTGATCTTATCCGGCGTTTCCAAACTCATCGCCAATCGCCGCTCCGCTCCTCTTCGAAAGCGCCTCTGAAGCAAGGGGCCTTTGCTCCGCCGGCGTTACCCGGCCTCAACGCTCTTACGCCCCTCTCCGACTCCCGCTTCCAGCCGACGCCCTCAAAGACGCCGTCGAGGCCGAACCTCGCGGGGAGCGGGTCTCCCCTGATTACCCGTTCCTCTCTTCCGACCTGCCGCGCCCAATACCCCGACGGACCCCATGGGTGCGCATGTCGATGCCTTCCCCATGGATGCGGCCTTCCCCATCACCGTGGCGGGTCGGCGTCCGTATTGAACCTTTCGAGGCCTGCTCAGGCTTCACTCGCGTTGCAGCCGGCCGGATCGCTCAGCCGCCCACGGCGGCCTTTGTCGCGAGGCTCCAACCCAGGCAGTTACCCGCCCAGACCGCTCGCCAGCTACCGGACCCATCGACACTTATCCGGGTGGGACCTTCCTCCACTAGAGAAACGCGCCCTCAGGGCGCACACGGTGACAGTGCATTTAACTCATTGTAGGCTCTCGTCAATTGAATGCACTGTCACCGTAATCCCGTAATCCCCGGGCTGTCCGTAATCCCGGTCCACTGCGGTGACCAATAACGAGGAGGATCGGCAGGCGCGCGCGGTCTACGTCGCTTGGCGAGCGCTAATTACGGGCATAATTGTAAAGTCGAGGAAGGGCGCGGTGGCGTTGAGGCGCCGGGCCAATGGCTCCGTTTCCCTTCCCCGCTCATCAAACCGGACGTGCGGGTTTGCCGCATCCGGCTTTCCGACAGAGTTCACGTCAGGCTCACGGCGGGCGCGGCCGGTTTGTCGCGGGTTAGACGCTGCACGCCGAGTTTTCCGAAGACGTCGCTCCAGGAGAACACGCGCGCACCGCGTCCGCCGCGTTGGGAGCGCCGATTGAGAAAGCGCCGGACGCGGTCGCAGACATGGCGATCGACGGCGCGATAGGCCGCGTTCAGGGTTCCATAGCCGAAGTACGCCGCCCAGCCGCCGAGGAGGCGGTTCACTCGTTTGCGCACGTTCGGCCAAGCGCCCATCTCGCACGGCCGTAACAGGTCGCCGATCTTGCCCTTGATCCGCTTCAGGCTCTTCTTCGAGGGACATGCGCCGAGATAGGGCTTGCCGTTGCGGGCGTATTGCGGCCCGAACGTGTAGCCCAGGAAGTCGAAGCTTTCCACGCGGGCGTTCCTCAACGAGGTCTTGGCCTCGTTGATCGTCAGCCCGAGTTTGGTCATCACGTCCCGCGTCCACGCCAGCGCCTCGGCCGCGTGTCCGCAGCTGAGGATGACGAAGTCGTCGGCGTAATTGACCACCCGTGCGCGGAAAGCCTTGCCGCACTCCTTCAGTCGCCAGAATTTTCAGGAAACGGTTCATGTAGAGGTTGGCCAGCAGCGGACTGACGACGCCGCCCTGCGGCGTGCCTTTCCGGTTGCTCTTGCCGCCGCTCATGCGCCGTCGCCCCGCGCTGTCTCGCTCCTCGACCGGCGAAGTCAGCCACAGTTTGATCAACCGCAGCACCTTCGCATCGACGATCCGCCGAGCTACACTCTGCATGAGCTCGGCGTGCGGGATGGTGTCGAAATACTTCGACAGGTCGGCGTCCACGACGTCGGCATAGCCCTGCCGGATCAACCGGTGGGTCGCCTTGATCGCGTCGCCCGCGCTTCTCCTGGGTCTGTATCCATACGCGCAGTCCTCGAAGTCCGCCTCGAAGATCGGCTCCAGCACCAGTTTGGCGGCGGTCTGCGCCACCCGATCCCGGATCGTGGGAATGCCCAGAGGGCGCTCCCCGCCGCCCGGCTTCGGGATCATCACCCGCCTGACCGGCATGGGTCGATAGGTCATCGAGGCGAGGTCCTCTCTCAGAGTCTCGAGCCACGCCTCCACCCCCGCCCGCTCGATGTCGTCGAACGTCACTCCGTCCACGCCCGCCGAGCCGTCGTTGCGACGGGCCAGCGCAAAAGCGTGGGCGAGAATGTCCGCCCGACAGATCTTGTCGTACAGCAGATAGAAGCGGAACCCGGGCTCCGCCTTCGCCTTGCCATAGAGCTTCCTCTGAAGGGTTCTGATCTTATCCGGCGTTTCCAGACTCATCGCCAATCGCCTCGCTCCGCTCCTCTTCGAAAGCGCGTCTGAAGCAAGGGGCCTTTGCTCCGCCGGCGTTACCCGGCCTCAACGCTCTTACGCCCCTCTCCGACTCCCGCTTCCAGCCGACGCCCTCAAGGATGCCGTCGAGGCCGAACCTCGCGGCGGAGCGGGTCTCCCCTGATTACCCGTTCCTCTCTTCCGACCTGCCGCGCCCAATACCCCGACGGACCCCATGGGTGCGCATGTCGATGCCTTCCCCATGGATGCGGCCTTCCCCATCACCGTGGCGGGTCGGCATCCGCATTGAAACTTTCGAGGCCTGCTCAGGCTTCACTCGCGTTGCGGCCGGCCGGATCGCTCAGCCGCCCACGGCGGCCTTTGTCGCGAGGCTCCAGACCAGGCCAGTTACCCGCCCAGACCGCTCGCCAGCTACCGGACCCATCGACACTTATCCGGGTGGGACCTTCCTCCACTAGAGAAACGCGCCCTCAGGGCGCACACGGTGACAGTGCATTTAACCAATTGCCCGCACTCGTCAATTGAATGCACTGTCACAGTAATGCCGTAATGCCATTCTCCAGGCGAACGATGCGGGCAACCGAGCCGTTTGAAGGGAAAGCAAAACCGGCCGTGTAAAGGCATTTAGTCACGTGTCGCCTTAAACCCCCACCGCCGTAAATCGACCTAAAATCCAGCTGACCTCGATCACGCCTTCAGTCGGAGTTCACCCTGCAATCACGACCGCCGGTTCGCGTGCGACGAGCCGGCCGAGCTGCTTCAACCGGTTGTTCAAGCGGTCGCTGACGAGGTCGGCGAGATCTGCGGGCAGCGTCAGCGCAAGTTTCCCCTTGGAGCAGACGAGTGGCGTGCGCGGCAGAATATCCGGCATGGCGGCGGAAACGACATAGCCGACCCGCATGGCGCAGGCGAGGAGGCGTGCCCGGTCGAGTCCGCGTGACGAGACGAGCGCCCGGATTTCCGGATTGCCGTCGTCTTCGATGCCGCGGTAGCGATAGGAGGTCGCCAATGCCAGAAAGGCGCGGCTCGGGTGATCAATTCCGGTAAAGGCGGCATTGGCGACGAGGTTGAGGCTCTGCTCGGCACGATAATCGGGATGGGCGCGCCAATTCACATCGGCCAGCAAGCAGGCCGCGTGGCGCAATCGGCGCTCCTCGGCCGTCTCGTCCAAATGCGTGGACCGCATGAATTGATCGGTCCAGTCGTAGAGATCTTCGGCATGATGCGGCGCCCGCGAGGCGAACCGGTTCAACTCGTGCGCGGCGATCAGCAAGGGATCCTGCCCGCGCTCTTCCGCATCGAGCTTCTCGAAGAGCAGGCCTTCGCGCACCCCGGACGCCGAAATCGTCACTTCTTTCGGCTGCGCCTTGCGAATGATTTCGTCGAGAACGATCGCCCCATAGGCGAGCAGCGGACGCCGCGCCGGCGCCACAAGCTCGACTGCGGGAAGCGCCGCGGCGTTGACGCGCTCGACGAGGCCGGCGAAGTCGGATGCTTCCCGCGTGGGAATGACGTAGCCGTGCATAATGCTCAAAAGATAATTGCGCTGATGCATGTGCAGCCTGGCGAGCGCGCGCCAAGTTCCGCCGACGGCATAGAGCGTGCGACCGCGTAGTTGGTCGAGGAGCTTGACTTTCGCGACGGTCTCACGGGCGATCTTCACCGCTCCTTTCAGGGACTGATTGGAAGCATCCATCAAGGATAAGCCGCCCAGCGGCAAAGTCAGTCCCTTTCCGAGCCGCGCGCCCTTGACGTCGATCAATTCGAGCGAACCGCCGCCGAGGTCGGCGACGATTCCGTCCGGCGCATGGAAACCCGAAACGACACCCAGCGCGGAGAGTTCCGCCTCGCGCCGGCCGGAGAGCAAAGTGACCGGCGCGCCGATCGCTTTGCCGGCTGCCGCAATGAAAGCTGGGCCGTTTGATGCGTCGCGCGCTGCCGCCGTGGCAATGACATGCACGTCTTCGACATCCATGATGCCGACCAGCGTCCTGAACCGGCGCAAAGCCGCCAGCGCCCGGTCTACGCCGCTCGGGGCGAGCCGGCCGGTCGAAACAACGCCTTGGCCGAGGGCGCAAAGCGCCTTTTCATTGAATATCGGCGTCGGCGCCCGGCCGAGCCCGTCATAGACGACGAGCCGAACCGAATTCGAGCCGATGTCGACAATGGCGATCGGCCGTTTCGTGACGACGCGCTCTTCGTAGGTCTGGAACAATTCGAGCATCGACCTATCAAGGACCCTTCAGCTGTTTGAAGAGAGATTTTGGGCTCGACTCCTTGAGGGATTTTCCGCGTCCCGACAGGCTCGGATTAGTCATGAAATAGGAATGCGCGTTGAAAGGCTCCTCGTCGGGCGCGCTTATGCGCGCGCTGGAACCGTCCGGCAAGACCCGGTAGCTTTGCTGATTGTCGATGAGATTGGCGACCATGATCTGATCGAGCACCTGTTCGTGCACTGTCGGATTTAGGATCGGAAGCGAGACCTCGACCCGCCGGTCGAGATTGCGCGGCATCAAATCCGCAGAAGAAATGTAGACATGTGCTTTTGGATGCGGCAATCCGTGGCCGCCACCGAAAGCATAGACCCGGGCATGTTCGAGGAATCGCCCAATGATCGATTTAACGCGAATATTGTCCGAAAGGCCAGCGACACCCGGTCTCAGGCAGCAAATGCCGCGGACGACGAGATCGATTTCGACACCCGCCTGGCTCGCCGCATAAAGCGCGTCGATGATCTCGGGATCGACGAGCGCATTGCATTTCGCCCAGATCGCCGCAGGCTTGCCGGCTTTGGCGAACTCGGCCTCCTGCGCGATATGGTCGAGCAGGCTCGGCTTGAGCGTCATCGGTGAAACGGCCATGAGTTCGAGCCCGGCGGGCTCGGCATAGCCGGTGATGAAATTGAAGATGTGCGAGACGTCCCTGCCGATCACCGGATCGGCGGTGAAGAAGGAAATGTCAGTGTAGATGCGCGCGGTCACCGGATGATAATTGCCGGTACCGACGTGACAATAGGTGACGAGGGCGCCGGCTTCGCGGCGCACGACCATGGACAGCTTGGCATGCGTCTTGAGCGCAATGAATTCGAAGACGACTTGCGCACCCGCCCGTTCGAGATCGCGGGCCCAGCGGATGTTCGCTTCCTCGTCGAAGCGCGCCTTGAGCTCGACGAGAGCCGTCACCGATTTGCCGGCTTCCGCCGCTTCGACCAAGGCCCGTACGATCGGACTGTCGTGCGACGTCCTGTAAAGCGTCTGCTTGATCGCCACGACATTGGGGTCGCGTGCCGCCTGATTGAGGAATTGCACGACCACGTCGAAGGATTTATACGGGTGATGGACGACGAGGTCCTTTTGCTTGATCGCGAGGAAGCAATCGCCGCCATTATCGCGCACGCGCTCCGGGAAGCGCGCATTATAGGGCTTGAACTTGAGATCGGGCCGGTCGACGTTCACGAGTTCGGAGAGTTCGTTCAGAGCGAGCATGCCATCGAGCACGAAGACCTCATCGGGCACAACGTCGAGCTCTGCAGCGACGAAATTGCGCATACCTTCCGGCATGAGGCCGTCGAACTCGAGCCGGATGACGGAGCCGCGGCGACGCCGCTTCAGCGCGCTTTCGAACAGCAAGACGAGATCTTCCGCCTCTTCCTCGATTTCGAGATCGCTGTCACGAATGACGCGGAACACCCCCGAGCCGCGCACCGAATAACCGGGAAACAGCGCCGGTATGAACATGTTGACGAGCACTTCGAGCGCCACGAACCGCTGCTCGCCGTGGCCGTCGGGCAATTTGATGAAACGTTCCACCTTCGCGGGCAGGCGAATCAATGCCTTGAGGTATTTGTTGTCGCCTGGCCCCGCGAGTTCGAGCGCCATGGTGAAACCGAGATTGGGGATGAAGGGGAAGGGATGCGCGGGATCGACGGCGAGCGGCGTCAACACTGGAAAAACGTGGAGGAGGAAATGTTGTTCGAGCCAGTCGTGCTCTGCGCCATTAAGCTCGTTCGGTTCCACGAGGGTGATGGACGCGGCGTTCAATTCCCTGCGCAATTCGCGCCAGCGGCGCTGTTGCTCGGCCGTAAGCAGGTTCACTCTCTCACGAATCTTGCTCAATTGTTCGGCCGGGGAGAGGCCGTCTTCCGACGCGGTGCTGACGCCGGCGCGCACTTGTCCGCGCAGGCCGGCCACACGAACCATGAAGAATTCATCGAGGTTGTTGGCTGAGATCGATAAGAACCGCAATTGTTCCAGCAGAGGATGATTGCGGTTCGAGGCCTCCTGCAGGACCCGGCGATTGAATTCGAGCCAAGACAATTCCCGATTGATGAAGCGCTGCGGCGAATGCGCGAGTGCGACCGGGCGCTCGGTGAGGTCGCCGAGTTCATCCATCACGGGAATGGCTGCCGCGGGTGGCTGCGGAGGAGTTTCGGCTTCCGTACTGGCGATCGACGCCTCAGGAGTTTCGGTCTCCGCGATTGCGATCGACTCCCCAGGAGTTGCTGCTTGCGTGCTGGCGATCGGCTTCAACTCTTCAGCATGAGCTTGCACAAAGGCCTCCTTACGCATCAGCCTCGCGACGGTCCTTCTTATTCGTGACGTTACCATGACTTGGACCAATCCAATTGCGGCAAGATTTCGAACCCGTCCATTGTCTTGTGGAATACCCGGCCTTCGCCGCTCCGTGACGAGAAAAGGAAAACCCGATACGCGGAGGACTTGCACTTCCCACCCGCCGCGCGGCGCATTAGCGCCGCGGCGCCACCGAGCTTCGGCAGTCTGCAAAGAACCGAGCACAGCCGACAGTCGGAGGCCAGCTTCGCCGCAACGGCCCAAGACAGCGGCACAGACTCGGACATTGCGCGGTGACCCTGCGCGCCCGTCTTCGCTTAGACGTTCGATCTCTGCGCTGTCTAGAGCCCGTCGCCGAAGGAGTTGCGGGTTTTCCGATAATTTTGCCTTCAATCGGGCAAGTGAAGGGCTTTTCCCAGGGGGCGTTTCTAGCGGGACGGCTTTTCTGCCGCGGTGAAGATGGCGCCGGGCGAGGCTCGATCGACGATATCACGCATCGCGAAGCTCGATTGGATGCGCGCGACCCGCGGCAAGCGCGACAATTGAGTTTTATGGACATGTTCGAAATCGGCAATGTCGCGGGCGAGCACGATGAGCCAATAATCATCGGCTCCCGACATGAGATGGCAGTGAATCACGGACGGACAAAGCACGACGGCGCGTTCGAAGTCTTCGAACGCCTCCTCGCGCTGACTGTCGAGCGTGATCCTGACCACGACGGTCACGGCATAGCCGAGCCGTTTGTGACCGATTGCCGCATGATAGCCGGCGATGATCCCGCGCTCTTCCAGGGCTTTGAGACGGCGGGCGCAGGCTGTGCTCGACAGGCCGACACGCGGCGCCAGGTCGACGATGCTCGTTCGCGCATCGGCGACCAGAACGGCCAGGATGGCCCGGTCGAAGCGATCCAGATCCAAACTTTCCGAATCCTGCGTCATTTTTCTAATCTACGCCGATTTACTGCGATCTTGCGTTGAATCGCAAATATAATAGCCGGGAAACGGAAGGGAAAGAGGCGTATGCTGCAATATGTCTTGAATCACCTGCTTCAGGGAGGATTTTGGCGATGCGCGTCGGTGTGCCGAAGGAAATCAAAGTGCACGAGTATCGGGTCGGGCTGACGCCGGAAGCGGCGCGCGAATTCGTGGCCGCCGGGCATGAAGTCCTGGTCGAAACCGGCGCGGGAGACGGGATCGGTGCGACGGATGCCGCCTATGCCGCAACGGGCGCAGGGATCGCAAGGACGGCGAGCGACGTCTTCGCCAAGGCCGACATGATCGTCAAGGTGAAAGAGCCGCAGCCGTCGGAATGGCTGCAATTGCGGCAAAACCAGATCCTGTTCACTTATCTCCATCTCGCGCCGGACCCGGAACAGGCCAAAGGTCTGCTCGCTTCGGGCTGCACTGCGGTGGCCTATGAAACGGTCGTCGCGCTGGACGGCAGCCTGCCGCTTCTCGCACCGATGAGCGAAGTGGCAGGACGGCTCGCGATCGAAGCGGCGGGAACGGCGCTGCAGCGCCATGCCGGCGGCCGCGGCATGCTCCTCGGCGGCGTCCCCGGCGTTCTGCCGGCACGCCTCGCGATCCTCGGCGGCGGGGTCGTCGGCACGCAGGCGGCGCGGATGGCGGCCGGCTTCGGCGCCGATGTCACGATCCTCGATCGGTCACTGCCACGCTTGCGCCAGCTCGATGAAATGTTCCAAGGCCGGGTCAAGACGAGGTTTGCGTCCGCCACCGCGATCGAAGACGAAGTCTTCGCCGCCGATGCCATTATCGGGGCCGTGCTGATTCCCGGCGCCAGCGCGCCGAAACTCGTCACTAGAGCCATGCTCGCGAAGATGAGGCCGGGCGCGGTGCTCGTCGACGTCTCGATCGACCAGGGCGGCTGTTTCGAGAGTTCGCATGCGACGACGCATGCGGCGCCGACTTACGTGCTCGACGGCATCGTCCATTATTGCGTCGCCAATATGCCGGGTGCCGTCCCCTATACGTCAAGCCATGCGCTCAACAACGCCACCCTGCCCTATGGGCTGCAACTCGCGAAGGATGGCACCAAGGCGATCTTCGACAATGCAGGCTTGCGCGCCGGCCTCAACGTGCATCGCGGCAAGATCACCCATCCGGCCGTCGCCGCAAGCCTCGGCCTCGCCGTCACGCCGCCGGAGCGGGCGCTGGCGGCGTAGGGGTATCCAGCGGATACATTGGTAACAAATTGGACCGGATCCATGGGTTACAGATTTCCCGGTTCGGTTTGGAGCGTCCTGCGGTCGATGACACCGATCGGCACTTCGAAAAAGCGGCTACGCCAGGATTCGTCTTTGTTTTCCTCGACGCCGATCACTTCACCGATGAGCGCGCTGCAGATATGGATCAGGTCGCCCTGCCATTTGATTTCGCCGTTGGTTCTCACCTGGCGAGACGAATTGAGGCCGGCCGAAATCTGATGAATGTGTTGAACTTGCTGTACGTACTGTAGTTGTTATACTTGCTACCCCAATTCGGCCGCCAGCGGATCACGCTCATGAACTTCATAATCCATGTCGAGTTCGACCCCGAGCACAACCGCTACTTTGTCCACGAGTTTGATATCCCCGGCCTTATCGTCGAGGCCTCGAGCGTCGACGAGGTGATCGAGATCGTCCGTGATGCCGCTCCTGATCTGCTAGGCACGCGAGCACCGGACGCGACGTTCGATTTCCGCTTGCAGCTTCCAGTCGCCGCCTGAGTGGGCTCCGAGCTCTACAGGGAGCTTTGCCGACTTCTCAAACAAGCCGGCTGCCATTTCGTTCGGCAAGGCAAAGGCTCCCATGAGATCTGGTACAGTCCGATCGCCGGTCGAAATTTTACCGTCCCGAGGAATATTGTTAAGGCGCCGACGGCCAACGCTGTTTTGAAACAAGCCGGCTTGCCTAAGCATTTCTGAACATGCGCTTTGACCGCAATTGATGAGACCTGGATTTGCCGTCACTTTCGGCAGTCGATGTGGCGCGGGAAGAAAAGGCCAGGGCAGCCAACCCGCCGTCTCGCCCCTCACTTGGGCGCTTGTTCGCCGGGAAAGAGCACGCGGGTCGTTCTGCTGCGCTTCGTGTCGTCCGGGCCGCCAAACGTGCCGCAGATGAGGTCCATGCTCGGATTGCTGACGCCGAACCACAGCTTTTCGTTCACGAAATGATGGCGCAGATGGTAGCGCTTCATCCAGCGGCCCATGCCGGTCTTCGGCTCATAGGGCTGGTGGGCGATGAAATGCACCCATTCGTAATAGAGAAGCGCCAGCATGGCGCCGAGGAGCAAGGCCGCGACCTGCCCCGCGTCGCGCAGTATGGCATAGGCGATGGCGGCGACCACGATCAGGTTCGGCACGACGTACCATAAAGGCAGGAACAGCAGGTCGAGCCGCGCAGGATCCATGTGGTGGTCGTAATGGAGGCGATGCTGTTTGGCCCGCAGCCATGCCCAGCGCGCCGGCTTGCCATGGAAGACGAAGCGGTGGGTGCCATATTCGGTCAGAAAGAACAGCAGCGCTCCGAGCACCACCAGCCAGAGCGGAAGATCGAGCCAGCCTGCGGCTGCGGTGCCCAGCAGCACACATGTGAACGCGATCAAGGCCGTATTGCTGCCGTGCAGCAGAAAATTACGCAGCATGGGCCGTACTCCTCCCACCACGGCGCCGATTCACCCGGCTGCCGCATTGCCGCAACATCCTTGGCCCGTCAGACCGCGAGCCGCTGAACCTGCCAGAGCATGCCTGAAAAGTCACAGACATTTCGTGATCCTATTCTACTGCGGGATGTGGAAAAGTGAGAGTCGGTTGGACGGGCCTCACCGTTCCGCGGGCTCGCTCTGCCCGCTGCCATCGACTGCTTCGCAACTGGGCGTCTGACGCCATTGCCCGTAACGCCAGGGCCGCACCCAATCTGCGCCCGGCGCGATCCGCTCGGGGACCGGATCATACCCGGAGCCGCCCCAAGGGTGGCAGCGGCAGAGCCGTGCCAAACCCATGAAGCCCCCCGCCCAGAGCCCATGCCGGGCGATGGCTTCATCGGCATATTCGGAACAGGTTGGCAGATAGCGGCATTGCCGGCCGAGGAAGGCCGACAGACTGAGCTGATAGGCGCGAACCAAGAGATGCGCGACGCGGCGCGGCCATAGGTGGGGCGCCGGCAGGAACCTATTCGGCGGCATGGCGTGCGGCAGCCTCGATTTGATCGACCGCGTCGACGGTTGCCTCGAATGTGAGCAAGGTCGAGGCATGGCGCGCCTTGAAGTCGCGGACAGGCTCCAGCACGGCAATTTCCGCCCATTTGCCTTGCGGCGGCGGACCATTCTCTTTCAACATGGCGCGGACCTCGTCCCGCAACCGGCGCAACTCCGGCCCGGTTGCCCCGATGACGTTGCTGGCCATGATCGAAGCTGCCGCCTGCCCCAAGGCGCAAGCCTTTACGTCATGGCTGAAATCGACCACTTTCTCATCCCGCATGACAAGATCGACGATGACTGTCGAACCGCAAAGTCTCGAATGGGCTTTGGCGGTCGCGTCTGGCGCGGCCAATCGGCCCTGCCGCGGAATATTTGCCGCAAGCTCGAGTATTTTTTCATTGTAGATGTCGTTCAGCATGGTCCAAGATGTCGCTTGCCGGCATGGATGACGTCAGCAATTTAATACTATATAGGGTGGAAAGGCTTGGCGAACGAGTTTTGACGCGCTTCAAACAGCCTCTTCACCCGACGCCGTTCATGCCAGTGCCTTGCTGGAGACCAGGATTAGGGAGTTAAAACAATAAGATCGCACTCAAACATCCTGGAGGCGCCACATGGATGCCGTGGTTAAGTCCTTGCTCGAACGCCAGCAATCCAAACCCGCTTCGACCCCGCTCAGCCGTCCCACTCGAGAGGAAGCTGAGGCCGCCGTGCGCACTTTGTTGCTCTGGGCAGGGGATGATCCCGACCGGGAAGGCCTGCGCGACACGCCGCGGCGCGTCGTCAAGGCCTATCAAGAATTCTTTTCGGGCTATCGGGAAGATGCGAGTTCTATTCTCGCGCGCGTCTTCGAGGAAGTTCACGGCTACGACGACCTGGTGCTGGTGCGCGACATTCCGTTTTCCTCGCACTGCGAGCATCACATGGTGCCTTTCATCGGGAAGGTCCATATCGGCTACTATCCCGGCGAGGACGGCGTCGTAGGCCTCTCTAAGCTCGCCCGTCTGGTCGAGATTTTTGCGCGGCGTTTGCAAACGCAAGAGGCACTGACGGCGCAAGTCATCGGAGCGATCGACCGGCATTTGCGGCCGCGCGGCTGCGCCGTCATGGTCGAAGCCGAGCACATGTGCATTTCGATGCGCGGCGTTCAAAAGCAGGGCGCGGCGACCGTGACACATATGTTTACCGGCGTTTTCAGGGACGATCCTGCCGAACAGGCCCGCTTTCTCACCCTCGTCCGCAAAGGGTCGTGACTCCTGTCCCGCTGCACCGCGGCGCAGACGCCGCGGCTGAGCAGGGGCTTCAAGTGATTAGGCATGATTCTCCCCTTCCCGCCCGCCGGCACGAAACACGATCTCGAGGAAGGCGCACGCTTCACGCCGCGCTTTGGCGGCGACGGGCTGATCGCCTGTATCACCACCGATGTCGGCGACGGCACCGTCCTCATGTTTGCGCATATGAATGAGGAAGCGCTCAAGCTGACGCTCGAATTGGGCGTCGCCCATTATTGGTCGCGCTCGCGGCAAAGCCTTTGGCGCAAGGGAGACACGTCCGGTCAGATCCAAACCGTCAAGGAGATCAGGACCGACTGCGATCAGGATGTCATTTTGCTCAAGGTTGAAGTCGGCGGCGATGGCGGCGCCTGCCATACCGGGCGGCGTTCGTGTTTTTATCGAAAGCTTCAGCTTGGCCCAGATGGCCCCCTGCTCGTGAAAGATTAGGTTCGAAATCCTCGGCCGCCGCTCGGCCGGGGTTCTCGCGTTGGACGCGGTCTGCCAAACCACCGTCGATGCTCGAGTGCATTCGCGTCAACGGCATGCAGATCGCGCGCGACACCGACAGCTGCGGCGGGATCGAGATCAGCATGTGCACATGGTCCCGATTGATCGCCCCGGCATAGATCGTCATCTCATTGGACCGTGCTATCTCCCTCAGCAACTCTCGCGCGCGCTGCCCAACGTCTCCAACCAAAATTGGATACCGGTATCTCGTGACCCAAACCAAGTGATATTTGCAGTCCCATATCGTAAGACTGCCGCGCTTGTAGTCCTGCATTTCCGCAAGATCGTATCCCATGCCGCCTAAAGGCGTGGGGTTTACGGATCCCCTATAGGGGACTTTAAAGTGCATCGCCGTCGCGTTTTTCCGGAACCGGTCGTCCTTATCGAAGCTTTTGTTAAATGTGTGTGCTATTCTAATTTTTTCATAGGCGCGGATTGAGTGCGCTTTCAGGACAAGTGGGGATAGGCCGGTCGCACCAACACGCGCCCTCATTCAAATGAGCGAGAGCGATGACGCAGATGGAATGAGCCGATCTGCACAGACTTGACTGCGTCCGGCGAGCCTCCGAGATAATTGCCCTAAAGCGCTCGAAGCCAGCCCCAACAATCTGGTCTGGAAGACGCACGTGTTCACACGAAATATTTTCGACGTCCCCGGCGAGGGAAAATCTGGCGGCGGTGCACCGCCCCCGCGCGAGCCGAAGATCGGCATTGCGCTCGGTGCCGGTGCCGCACGTGGTTGGTCGCATATCGGCGTCCTTCAAGAACTCGCTGCGCACGGTGTCGTCCCTACCATCGTCGCGGGAACATCGATCGGGGCGGTCGTCGGCGGCTGTTATGCGGCCGATCGGCTCGAGGCGCTCGAATTCTTCACCCGTTCGCTCACCAAGAGGCGCGTCCTGAGCTTGATGGATTTGAGCTTTTCGGGTGTCGGCCTTCTCGGCGGCGGGCGATTGAGAAAAGGACTCGAGGAAGAACTTTCCGGCCGCCACATCGAAACGCTTCCGAAGGCTTTCGCGGTCGTGGCGACCGAAATCGGCACGGGTCACGAAGTCTGGCTGCGAAAGGGCAGTTTGGTCGAAGCTATCCGCGCCTCCTATGCGCTGCCCGGAATATTCGAGCCTGTGAAAGTCGGTGGCCGTTGGCTGTTCGATGGGGCGCTCGTCAACCCCGTTCCCGTAACCGTCTGCCGCGCTCTTGGAGCTGATGTGGTGATCGCCGTCAATCTCGTCGGAGACAATGCGTTTCGTGGCACCGTCATCAGCGATCAAATCTCGCTCGACCGAACGCTGCGGGACCTTGATCAGGAAGATTCCGCGTCACGCCCTTCTGCAACCGAATTCCTACATGGAGTGGGCGGCAATTTGCGCCGTCATTTCGGCCGGCGCGACGACGGCGCGCCTGGCATTGCGAATGCCATGATGGACGCATTCAACATCACGCAGGACCGGATATCGCGCTCTCGCCTCGCCGGCGATCCGCCCGATGTTCTGATCAATGCACGCAATTCGCATATCGGACTGTTCGATTTTCACCGCGCCGACGAACTCATTGCCATCGGACGAGAAGCCGTCCGACGCTCCCTTTCCGAAATCGCCGATTTCATGGTGCTTGTTCGCAATAAAGACAACGCCTCGACACCGGACTGACGAGCGGTGTTGAAGCGCACTTGTCGGCCGCCACGCACTCACGCAGTGGCAATGTACTCGCGCAATGCCGAATGTTCGTGTTCCATCTCGGCCAGACGATATTTCACGACATCACCGATCGAAATAATGCCGGCAAGCTTGCCTTCCTTGACGATAGGAACATGCCGGAACCGCCCATTGGTCATTTTTTCCATGATCGCAGGGACGGATTCGCCTTCGGTCGCCGTGATGACGCGCGCTGTCATATGCACTGACACCGCATCATCGAGTGCCGCGGGCCCGCCGCGGCCGACCGCCCTGACAACATCCCGCTCCGACAAAATGCCCAGCACGGTGCCTTGGACATCGGCAACCACGACCGCACCTATCCCTCGGGCCGCGAGGACTCCTGCCACTTCCCTCAAGGTCATGTGCGGCTGGGTTGTGACGACCTCCCGGCCCTTCGTCGCAATGATCCGCGCTATAGTCATTTGATACTCCATGTCCTCTTAAATGCGCTTCGATCCGCCCCGGAACCTTCGCCGCTTCTCGCTGCTGCGTTTGGGTCTCAGGCGATTAAGATGCGCCCATTTGACGAATGGCGCAACTTATCCGTAGTCTGCAAAATGAGGTGTGTCTGCCGCATTGCGAAAGAGCGCGCGAGGCATCCAGTCGGGAATTCTGACACTGGGCCGGGGTCCGCGCCGGGCGCGCGCCCGAATTCGCAAGTCTTGTTCCGATTTCGGCCTGTGCGATTGGCGAAGCTTTGCTTGTATTCGGGGAGCAACGTGGCATCCGCTTTGCCAGAATGCCCATCGAGAAAAGCGAACCGATCCAGACCGCGGAAGGGTGCCCGCTTCTCGCAGATGCAAATTCGAGTCAAAATGCGGCAATTGGATCGCGCTGTAAGGCCTTCCCCGATTGCGATCGAGATCGCCAAATTTCGATGTCGCCGGCGCTTCCCGCCAAAGCGTAAGCATCGAAGAGACTGGACAATGCCGGCTGGGCGCGCGCCCAGGCGGCCAGTTCCTCGCTTTCCACGAGCAGGACATCCGGTTTGCCTTTGCGAACGTCCTCAGCGAACATTTCGAGATCGGCGCCGAGATATTTGCTCCTGCGCGCCTCTGCCGCAGGATCACCACGACCACCGCCACGCAGATATTTCACGCCCCAACTGATCCAAAGGCAGTTCTGGCGGCCGACCCATGTGCCGCCGAGCCGGCGGACCAGCGGGTGGCCGTAGTCGAGTTGCTCGGCTAAAGCCGCAATCCTCGGTCGCGGCGGCGCGATCCGCGCGACTGCGGCCGTCAAGCCCGGATGTTCCTCGCCATTGGTGACGAGCTGCACCGCCCCGAAGAGAAATGGCGCAGCGCAAAGCACCGGCAGGAACACGTACATCGTAAACGAGCGTTGCCGCTGGGCAGCGCGCAGTGCCGGAGCGGAAAAAAAGCGAAGCTGTGCCGCCAATGCGAAGAGCGCGAAGGCGAGGCCGGGAAAGGTGTGGTTGGTCCAGCCCTTTCCCTGAATAACGAATGTTGCGAGAAACCCGATCGAAAAAAGAGCGCACACACGGGCGCGAAGATCAACGAGGCCGCGCCGCGCGACATAGGCCAAGGCGCCGAGCAGAGCGACGTTGCAGACAAAAAGGGGCGATGTCAGAAGATTTGAAATCCGGTCGTGTACCGGCGCATAGACGTCGAGGGCAAGCGAAAGAGTGCCGAGATAGGCCGGAAAGACCAGCAAGACAGCTGCAGAATAGGTCGCCAAAACCATCGCGACCGCAGCAATTTCCGGAACAAGGCGCGCGGCACATTTCGGCCTGACGAGGACGGTGCCGGCGAAGGCCAGAGCCAAAGGCAGAAGAAAATAGGGTTTGAATGTCGTGGCCAAGCCGGCGCCGATCCCAGCAAGCAAAGCGGCGGAAAGCGCGACGTGCCGATCGGCGATACGCGCGGCCAGGATGGCCGCGATTGGCAGCAAAGCCAAAAACGCGAAATGTTCGCGCTCGGCGAAGCAAAAGGCGGGCGCAACCAGACAAAGATAGAGGGCGACCGCAAGCGCCCCAGGCACCTGCGCAGAGCTCAGAAGGCCAGCCGCGCGCAGAACCATGCCTGAAATCAAGATCGCCAGCCCGGCCCCGAGAAACGTGAAGAGCACGATGGCAAATTCAGGCCTCACCGCAAAGATCCGGGCAAAATAGATGGCGGGAACATAGGCGAGAAAAGCCGCTGGCGGATTAGGGTCAGAGACGTCGACATAGGGTGTCAGCCCGTCGAGATACTTCTCCGCAAAGGTGATGAACCACGAAATCATCGCCATTGAGATGACCGATACTCTGTTGCACGACGGCGACGATGATGACCGCAATCGCCCAGCGCCAATCGATTGCGCCCTGCCGGCGGCACACGCCGGCGTCGACAGCGGGATGAGGAAAACTGGGACCCGCTTTTCCGGCGCAATCAAGTTTACGCAGATTGCGTACACTTATCTGCGCATGTCGCGCTAAATTATTCGAATCGATCACGTCCACGATTTTGGATTGATTCAATCCAAAATCATCGTGATCTAGGGGCCGGCCGGTAGAAGTGCAAGAAACATCCGTCTGGGTCATGGCTTTGCCGACCCTAATGCAGAGTCCTTAAGCTTCCTTCACCGTCGAGGCTGCGAGGACCGCCCCGCCAAGATATGGTCCCGTTCATTGATAGGGAGCCAAATCGGCAGGCGGCGGATCGAATAAGCGAAAGCCGAAGAGTCCGAACAAGAAGCCGCCGACATGCGCCTCCCAAGCGACCGTCGCAGCGCCGACGCCCGGCAGACCCGGGGTAATGCCGAACAGGAAATTCGCAAGGAACCAGACGACGAGAAAGGTGAGGGCGCGCCGATCCGCGAAGATCTCGAGGAGCGGCAGCGCCGGCTGCCGGTACGCGTGCTCCGTGTCGCTCCGGCCGGCAAAGCCGAGGCTCTCGCCAAGCGGCGCGCCGGGCTGAAAGACAGAATCGTACTGGCAGCCGCCATCGTCGCAGAGACGACGGCCGAGGCCCCGATCACCGGCTGCAGATCGTCCGTATGGGTGAGAAAATGCGCCAGCGCGCCGGCGAAAGCAGCTAGCAGAGCAAAGATCAGAAACCGCGCCGCACGAAACCGCCGGGCGACCGCTGCTCCGAAGGCGACGAACCAGAGGCAATTGAACCCGACGTGCGTCCAATTGCCGTGCAGAAAGGCATAAGTGATCGGCGTCCACCAGAGCGGCTTGCCGTCGCCGAGGAAGAACCGCGCGATCTCGGCGCGCGTCTCGTCCGTCGCAGCAAAGGAGTCATAGGCATCGCTAACGCGCTGCGGATCGAAAGCATAGGTGAAGCGGCCCGGCACGAACGAGAATTGCGCCAAGAGGTCGAGATCCTGCTCGGGCGACAGAAACCCCCTTAGAGCATGAATGCCGACGAGCACCACGACAGTGGCGAGCACGACCAGTGGAACATTGAAGATTCTTTCGCGTCGCGGTTCCATGAACTTCCATCAAGTGGAGCGCGTAACAAAGGCGCGGGCCCGGACGTCTTAGTCCACATCTTCTATATTGGAGGGGCCGCCGCCATGGACTTTTTGCGCCAGCGCCGCTTGCATGAACTCGCCAAGGTCGCCATCGAGCACGTCGGCCGGCGTTCCCGACGTCACGCCGGTGCGCAGATCTTTGACGAGCTGATAGGGCTGCAAGACATAGGAGCGGATTTGATGGCCCCACCCTATGTCCGTCTTCGCCGCCTCCGTCGCACTGGCGGCGGCTTCACGTATCTCCAGCTCGCGCTCATAGAGGCGGGCGCGTAGCATGTTCCATGCGGTCGCTTTATTCTTGTGCTGCGAACGCTCGCCTTGGCAGGCGACCACGATGCCGGTCGGGATATGCGTGATACGCACTGCGGAATCGGTCGTATTGACGTGCTGGCCGCCAGCGCCCGACGAACGATATGTGTCGATCCGGCAATCTGATTCCTTGACATCGATGTCGATGCGATCGTCGATGACCGGATAGATCCAGACCGAGGCGAAACTCGTGTGCCGCCGGGCATTGGCATCGAATGGCGATATGCGTACCAAGCGATGCACGCCGGATTCCGTCTTGGCCCAGCCATGCGCGTTATGGCCTTTGACGAGCAAAGTGCCGGACTTTATGCCGGCCTCTTCGCCGGCCGTCTCTTCGATGATCTCGACCTTGAACTTTTGCCGCTCTGCCCAGCGGATATACATGCGAAACAGCATGCGCGCCCAGTCGCAGCTTTCGGTGCCGCCGGCGCCGGCATGGATTTCGATGTAAGTGTCGTTGGCATCCACTTCGCCCGACAGGAGGGCTTCGATCTGGCGGCGCTCGGCTTCGGCCTTGATCGACTTGAGCAGCGTCACGCCTTCCTGCTCGACGTCTGCGTCACCCTCGGCCTCGCCGAGCTCGACGAGTGTAATCGCATCCTCGAGTGCCGCTTCGAACCGGGCGAGCGAGCCCAGCCGTTCTTCCAGATCGGTGCGTTCGCGCATGATTTTTTGCGCGGCCTCGGCATCCTTCCAGAGATCGGGATCTTCAACTTTGGCATTCAGTTCGGCAAGCCGACGCGTTGCGACGTCGACGTCAAAGATGCCTCCTCAGCAATCCCACGGATTGCTTGATGGCTCCGACAAGCGCTTCGGCTTCAGCGCGCATTTTTTTGGGATTCCTTGTTCGACAGACTGCAGGCGGAGTTCGGCCCAAGCGGCATTCGCTCCACGCCATCAGAAGAATAGATAGTAAGCTTGAGCCGCGTTGTAAACCACGTGCCGGAACCGCGCGGTGAACAAACGCAAGAGGAAGCGAGGCGTGTCATCCTGAGAGACGAGTTTGGTCTTGTTTGATGGACAAAGACCGGGCAGTGTGGCCCCCGACGAGCGATCCGGGCACTGCCGGTTCGGAGAGCCCGCGTCCGCCGGGATGGGCTCGTCCGATCGACAAGACTAGCCCGCAATCAACAAGTTGGGGTATGTCCTCGAGGCACGCTCGGGTATAGACCGTGTCCGAGGGGCTGGCAGAGCCGCTGGACATTTCCGGGACATGCGCCGCTTGAGTTTCGTTCGGCGCTGCCTCTCGGTCGCAGTCAAGGAGGGATCAGAATGAGCAAATTGGAACGACCCCGCGAGATCATCGAATATTGCCTGAAGCCCTTGGCGGCGATGAGCCAAACGGAAGACTATAAAGAAGCCTATCGGCGGCTCGAGCATGCGATCAAGACCTTGCAGGCGGCAGCACTGCGCGCCAATGCGCCGATTGCGGTCGATTTCTCCGATATGCGGACGATTACGCTCAACGAAGAAGCGCACGGCAACGAATAAACACAGACTGTCCAGCCCTGAGGCGGGAAAAAGCGAGCGCCGGCCCCGTCGAATAGCCCGAGGCGGAACCGGCGTCTTCTCTCACCGTCAATATAATCCGCCGGTTCCACGGCTCAGCGCATTGTCGGCGTTGGGATCGACACTCAGGACGCGCGGCGTCTGTTCGCCATAGGCGAAGGTGTCGGCTGGTGCCGTGCCGGGCTTGAACGCCTCCAAGATCGTGCCGGCACCCGAGGAGCGGACTCCCGTCTTCGCATCGACCGAAATCAACTTGATGCCGGGCGGCACGCGGAACGGCACGTCGGGCTTGTCTTTCAGTGCCAATTTCATGAAATCGCGAAAGATCGGTGCTGTATAAAGGGCAGCCTGAGCGGAGTCGCCGAGAGAGCGCGGTCGATCATAGCCCATGAAGACACCGACGGTCAGATCCGGCGAAAAGCCGACGAACCAGAGATCCTTGGCTTCGTTGGTGGTGCCGGTTTTGCCGGCGAGATGTTTGCCGACTTCCCGGATGACTTGACCTGTGCCGCGCAGAATGACGCCTTCCATGATCGAGGTGATCTGATAGGCGGTCAGGGGGTCAGAACCTGTTCGCGCTCGTCGATCAGTTTCGGCTCGGGCTGGTTTGCCCATTTCTGCGCGTCGCAGCCTTGGCAAACGCGCTCGTCATGGCGGTAGATCGTGTGCCCCCAGCGATCCTGGATCCGGTCGATCAGTGTCGCCTTGATCCTTTTGCCGCCGTTGGCGAGCATGGAATAAGCGGTCGTCATCCGCATCAGCGTGGTTTCGCCGGAGCCGAGCGACATCGAGAGATAAGGCGGCAAATCGTCGTAAATGCCGAAACGTTTAGCATATTCCACGATCAGCGGCATGCCGATGTCGCGGGCGAGGCGCACCGTCATTTGATTGATCGAATGTTCGACGCCGTAGCGCAGAGTATGCGGACCGCTCGACTTGCCTTCGAAATTCTCCGGCCGCCAGACACCGAGGCCTGCGCCTTGATCGATTTCGATCGGCGCATCGAGCACGATGGAGGACGGCGTATAGCCATTGTCGAGGGCCGTCGCATAGACGATCGGCTTGAACGATGATCCCGGTTGCCGCAGCGCCTGCGTCGCACGATTGAACTCGGATTGATCGAAGGAGAAACCGCCGACCATGGCAAGGACACGGCCGGTGAAGGGATCCATCACCACGATGGCGCCGCCGACTTCCGGAATCTGGCGCAACCTGAATTGGCCGGGCTTGTTTTCGAAGGGCTCGGCATAGACGACATCGCCGGGGGTCAGAGTGCCGCGTTCGTTCGGCCTTTTGGACCAGCGCAGTCCGATCGTCGCGAGCGTCCCAGTTTCGCGCTCGCGCCCCACCTCGCCCGATTTCTCGCGCGGCGGCTGCAAGCCGATGCGGATCTGGCTGTCGCTCACATCGAGAACGACGGCGAGACGCCAGGGCGCCACGTCGCCGAGCCCCGGCACCTCGGACAGCGCAACGCCCCAGTCCTGGCTGATATTGATGTGACGCATGGGGCCGCGGAAGCCATGTGCTTCGTCGTAGCGAACAAGACCGTCGACAAGCGCGCGCCGCGCCATGAGTTGCATTTTCGGGTCGAGCGTCGTGCGAACCGAGAGGCCACCTTCGTAGAGCTTCTTTTCGCCATAACGTTCGGAAAGCTCACGCCTGACTTCCTCGGCAAAAAAGCCCGCCGCGTAGGTATTGGGCGACAAGAGGCGGGGATTGACGCCGAGTGGCTCGAGCTTGGCCTTGTCGGCCGCCTGGCGGGAGACGTAGCCGTTCTCCGCCATCCGGTCGATGACCCAGTTGCGCCGCTCGATCGCCCGGTCGCGCTTCAAGAAAGGATGGTAATTGTTCGGCGCCTTGGGCAGAGCCGCGAGATAGGCGACTTCGGCAATGCTCAATTCGTGCACCGACTTGCCGAAATAATTCAGCGCCGCCGCCGCAACTCCGTAATTGCCCAAACCAAGATAAATTTCGTTGAGATAGAGTTCGAGGATTTTTTCTTTCGAATAGGCGGCTTCAATCCGGAACGAGAGCAGAGCTTCGCGGACCTTTCGCTCGAAAGAGCGTTCATTCGTCAGTAGGAAGTTTTTCGCGACCTGCTGCGTGATCGTCGATGCGCCCTGAACCCGACGGCCGCCTTGGACGAGAACGACGAAGGCGCGGGCAATGCCTTCCGGATCGACGCCGTTATGGGCGTAGAAATTTTTGTCTTCGGCCGAAATGAAGGCCTCCTTGACAAGATGCGGAATGGCGGCACTCGGCAGATAGAGGCGGCGCTCGCGCGCATATTCGGCGAGCAGCGATCCGTCGCCAGCGTGAACGCGCGTCATGACAGGCGGCTCGTAATTCTTGAGCTGCGTATAATCAGGCAGGTCCTGCTCGAATTTCCAAATGAGAAGGGCCGCCGCACCCATGCCCACGATGAAAAGAATCGCGCATGTCGCGAAGACAAATCCGAAGAAACGGGCAATCAGCCGCATTATGGAATTAGGCCTCTGAAATCGGTGGAGTTTCGCCGTCTCGTTCCGCCGCCTCGAGCCGCGTCGAGATGCAATTCATCTCAACCTTTGGTGCTGTGTTTTTGTGTTGATAGTTGGGCGCATTCGGCAAAGGAGCGTCATGCTGGCGCGCCATGTCTTCCTAACGTGATGTTCCGGCAACATTCTCCATCAAGTCGCCGCGAAGGGAAAAATCGGCAGCTGCGCTTGGAAAATCGGCCGGGTCGGTCACGCTAGCGCGGGCAGGCGTTGGCTCGGCTGGAGCGGTTTCCGCATGAGTGTCCGCCCCGCGCGCGGCAAAAAAGGCCTCGATCGCTTCCACGATTTTTTCCGACGTCTTTTCGCGCCAGTCAGCCGAAGTAAACGAGGCTGCATCCTTTTCATTCGAAACATATCCGAGTTCGATCAAGACAGAGGGCACATCGGGCGCTTTCAGAACCCGGAAACCCGCCGCCCTTTCGGGATTTTTATTGAGCCGTCCGGCGCCTTTCCAGTAGTTCACGAGCGTCCGCGCAAAGACGTGGCTATAAGCACGGGTCTCCCGCCGGGTCAGGTCGAAGAGAATATCGGAAATGTCGCTCGCATCGACTTGGCGGTCGAGCCCGGCTGCGGTATCGGCCTGATTCTCCTTTTCAGCCGTCCGCGCAGCCTCTGCATCGGAGGCGCGGTCGGACACCGTGTAAAACGTGGCTCCCGATACGGCGGCCAATTCGACGAGCATGTCCGCATGGATGGAAACGAACAGCTGCGCTTGAGCCTCACGCCCAATGCGGACCCGGTCTGAAAGCGGCACGAACACGTCGCTATCGCGCGTCATCACGATCTTGAAATGGCCGGTCGCTTGAAGCTTGCCTTCCAAGGTCTTGGCGAACGCGAAGACGAGGTTCTTTTCGACCAATCCATTGGCCATGGCCCCGGAATCGACGCCGCCATGGCCGGCATCGATCACGACCGTTGGCAAGATCGTTTTCTTGGCGGGCAGCGCGCTCGGCGGCGGGACCTCGACGGCGCGCGCCTGAGGACGAGCCGAAACCTCCGCCGCAATTTGCACCCTCCGACGAAACTGCGCCGCATCGGTTTTCACCAATTCGACGACGAGCAAAGTCTTGCTGCCGTCGGCGGATTCTTCGCTCTCCGCGCGAACCACACGTGCCGGCGCCGCAAGATCGATCACGATCCGCGATTTGCCTGCGGTGAAAAATCCGAAGCGAAAGGACGCGACGAGTCCCGCCGGCCGGGTCGGTCTCCGGCTTGCAGCATGGCCGCGGCGAATGGATCGGCTGGCGGATCCAGCCTCGGGATCGACCCGAAAATCGATCTCCGGCAGATCGATGACGATCCGATCCGGATCCGCCAGGCTGAAAGCTGCCGCTTTGACGGGGTTGGAGAGTTCGAACGTGAGTTTCGCCAGCTCGGCACCGTCTTCGAGATGTGCATTGGTCGCCACGGCCCGCTGCCTAGCTTCGCTATCGGAGGCCGGTGCCGGTTCGTCGAGGGCCGCAGCCCGCATGCCGAGCGCTTGGCCAATGGCGTCGCCAGAGGTCCCGAAGAGACAGAGAGCGGCAACCAAAGACGCCGCAGCCAAGCGGAAGCACCCGCGAGCCAAGCGAGTTTGCCAAGCGTGCTTCTCTACTGAACCTTGAGCGGCATTGATTGTGCTCGGGTCAACCGAGATCGATCGCAACCTTAGCCACGCAAGGCTGTTTATGCCTCGCGCAGATCCGTTCGAGACACGCCAGCAAATCCCACCCGCTTTGTCGAACATCTCGACCTTGACCGGTTGAGCGGCCCCGCTCAAGGCACGCCAATGCGGCTTCTGTTTGCGGACGCGGGATCGGTCCTCGCGCCGTGCGGGACGCTTGCCGCGGGTCCCTGTCATCGCGGCTGGCTGGCGTCTGCAGAGCGTCGATTCGCACCGTTTCGCTGTCATGGACCTGCCGACATAGGAATTGAAGGGCCAGCATGAGCCGATGAATGCGGCGCGCCGAGCGCGTTTCGCAGTTTCATCGGCGACAATTTATTAAATTCTATTGAGTTAAGGCTGCGTTACCATGCCAGAGCCTGGAACCGGCCGCTGTAGCCCCACCGCCACAGTTTACAGGAAAACTTGCCAAATCCCGGTTCGACCCGATATGAAGAGGTGTTCGAACTCGGGCACCGCTCATCAATGATCCGCTGGAGGATCGGCATTTTCCCGCAGTTTTCGTGGGAAATCGGCCGAAGGGCAGCTATGCCACGGTCCTCTGGGAATGCGCTGGGTTCGTCTCTCGAATGACTCTTTGACCATGAAGAGCCGGGCGCGAGAACGAAATACCGGATTCCCGCGGAATCGGAGTGGGATGGTATAGTAACGAGCTGTTGCCGCCAGCCCGAACCGAATTTGTGTCGGCTCCCGTTCGCGGGTGCCATTTTACAGGTGACAAGGACATGGTCTGCCCGCCAAAGGGTGTTTACCGGACCACACGGTTTGAAGCTTGCGGTACGCCTCGAAATCTCCTGGTGTGCCGGCTTGATGATGACGCTTCCGCCTCGAGCCTTCCGCGTTTCAGGCGCGCCCGTTCTCTTGGAACACGGCAATACCGTGATCCTCTGCTCCGGAAACTAACCGTTTCTGCAGCGTCTCGGGGTCTGCACCTTCCCTCCTCTAGTGCGATTAGTGTTGCGAAGCTCACGCGAGGGGCTCGTCATCGTCGGACTAGTTGCCGCCTCGTCCATCGGTCCGCCCTCGGCGACCCTCGTTCATCCCGTCCTTTGCAGGAGGCGCCGCTCATGCTGCCACACCTCGCTTCGGCAGTCCCTGTTGTGGGTCTTGCCGGCACCGGTGGCTTCGCGCGCGCCATGCAGCAACGAGTTTCACATGGCCAACAAAATGCTCATCGACGCCTCCCACCCGGAAGAGACCCGGGTGGTTGTGTTACGCGGTAACCGGGTCGAAGAATTCGATTTCGAATCCGTCAATAAGAAGCAGCTTCGTGGGAATATCTATCTAGCCAAGGTGACGCGTGTGGAGCCCTCGCTCCAAGCGGCCTTCGTCGATTACGGCGGCAATCGCCACGGTTTTCTCGCCTTTTCGGAAATTCATCCGGACTACTACCAAATTCCCGTCGTCGACCGGCAGGCGCTGATCGAGGAGGAAGCGCTCGCTCAGCGCGACGAAGAGCAAGACGAAGGGCGCGGCGCGCGCCGCAGCCGCCGCCACAGGCGCAACGGCGAATCGGCCGAAAAACGTCGCGTCTTCAAGGATGAGACGGTCGTCGACACGGACGAGGCCGAACTGCAAATCGAGACGCCGGCGCCGCAATTGCGCGCGCCGGAAGATCAAGCGGCAGCCGATGAGGCGAGCGAAGCCTGGCGCCAGCCTGTCGACGAAAACCATGAACCGGACTCGGCGGCCGAGGTTGAGGCTGCGAAGCCGTTCGAAGCAGCCGAAACGCCTGCCTCGCCGGAACCCATGAGCGCGGCTGCGCGAGAACCCGAGGGCGAAACCGAGACCGACGAAGCGCCCCCGCAGGGGGCGCATGCCGAGACGGCAGAGGCGGCGCAAGCTCAGGCCCATACGCCGCATCGGCTCGTCACCGATCCCGAGGGATTTGCCATCGTCGACGACGATGGTGCGGATTTCGAGGACGGCGCGACATCTGAACGCCAAGCCGCCGAAGAAGCGGCCGAAGAAGCGCTCGAGGCCCGGTTCCGTCCCGAGCGCGCACCCGAAGACGAGGACGAGGGTGATGAAGAAGCCGATCAGGTCGAACAATTGGGCGGAGATGCGATGGAAGAAGTTCCGGTGCGTCCGCATCGCGTCCGACGGCAGTATAAAATTCAGGAAGTCATCAAACGTCGGCAAGTCCTGCTGGTCCAGGTCGTCAAGGAGGAACGCGGCAACAAGGGTGCGGCGCTCACGACCTATCTTTCCCTCGCCGGCCGCTACTCGGTGCTGATGCCGAACACTGCACGGGGCGGCGGCATTTCCCGCAAGATCACCGATATGGACGATCGCCAGAGATTGAAGGCCATCGCCCAGGATCTCGAAGTGCCGGAGGGGATGGGCGTCATTTTGCGGACTGCCGGAGCCTCGCGGACAAGAGCCGAGGTGAAGCGGGATTTCGAGTACCTCTTGCGGATGTGGGAAACCGTCCGCGAGATGACGTTGAAATCGACGGCGCCCGCGCTCGTCTACGAAGAAGGCTCGCTCGTCAAACGCGCCATCCGCGATCTTTACAACAAGGACATAGACGAGATCATCGTCTCCGGCGAGAACAGCGCTCGCGAGGCCAAGGACTTCATGCGCATGCTCATGCCGAGCCATGCCAAGAACGTGCACCTTTATCGCGACCCGCAGCCTCTCTTTGGGAAACTCGGCGTCGAATCCCAGCTCGACGCGATGTTCTCGAACCAGGTGACGCTGAAGTCGGGCGGCTATCTCGTCATCAACCAGACGGAAGCTCTGGTTGCCATCGACGTCAATTCCGGCCGCTCGACCCGCGAGCATAATATCGAAGATACCGCCTTGCGCACCAATCTCGAGGCCGCCGACGAGATCGCCCGGCAATTGCGTCTGCGCGATCTCGCCGGCCTGATCGTCATCGATTTAATCGACATGGAAGAAACGCGTAACAATCGCGCGGTGGAAAGACGTCTGAAGGAAGCTTTGAAAAATGATCGCGCCCGCATTCAAATCGGGCGGATTTCGCATTTCGGGCTTCTCGAAATGTCGCGTCAGAGAATGCGCACCGGCGTGCTCGAAGGCTCGACCGTCGTATGTTCCCATTGCGCCGGCGCCGGCATGGTGCGTTCGACCTCTTCGATCGCTTTGCACGTGCTGCGCTTGCTGGAGGATACTCTGCTCAAGAGCGCGTCGCACAACATCACGGTACGCACACGCACGGAAGTCGCGCTTTACATTCTCAATCAGAAGCGCGCCAACTTGCGCGATCTGGAACGCCGAATTCGGCGTCAGCATCACGATTGCCGCCGACGATAGCCTGACCGGCACCGCCTACCACGCAATGGAACGGGGTGAACCCGCGACGGGTGTTGTCGAATTGCCGCGCATCGAACCTGCGCCGCCCGTCGAAACCGCTGCCGGAGAGGACGAAGAGGCTCTTGCCGAGGAGGACCTCGAGGCCGAGGCCGAATCGCAGGGCGAGGAGCAGGACACGGGCGAAGCCGATGCGATGCGCAAAAGGCGCCGGCGCCAGCGCCGGCGCGGACGCGGCGGCGAACATGAGGTTTCCGGCAATGGCGCGACTGCGCCGCTGCCGCCCGAACAGCCTTCCGACGATGGCCTGGCGCTCTTTGCCAATATTGGCTCAGATTCCGCCGATGTCGGCGCTCCCGAGATCCCGGAGAGTGAAGAAGCGGAAGAGCCGGGATGGGAAGGGACTGAAGGGCAAGCGCCGCGGCGCGAGGGACGCCGGCGGCGCCCCCGCCGCAGAGGCCGCGGTCCCGCCGAAGAAATCGTCGGCGAGGACGAGCTTTTCCATGCCGATCGGCGAGAGAAGAACCTCGAAGAGCACCCCCCCGAGCATGCGGAATCGTCGGACGCTGTGAGCCTCGCGCCCACTGAGCCCTCTGCCGAGCCCAATCGAGTTCGAACCCGTCGCGCCGACGGCCGCTTCGGCTCATGCGCAAGAGTTCACGTCCGCGAAAGCCGCAATGGCGGACGCCGGCGCCGCGCCGGCGCCTGCCGCGCCCGAAAGCCAAGCCGAGACAGCCGTACCGCCGGCGGCAATGACGCAAACAAGGCCCGAGCCGGCCTTACCTGAGCCCTTGCCCGCGTCCCTCCCGGAGCCAGAATCCCAACCGGCCGAAGCGGACCGGCTGGTGGCAACGCGCCAAAGCAAGCTTGGGCGGCTAGAGTGTGATCCCGATCTGATGGACTTGTTTTGCGATCCATTAGATCAGGAAAAAGCGGCTCTGTTCTCTTAAACGTGGAGCCGATCCGGATCGCGTGGAATCGCTCTTTCGGCGCATCGGGCGTGCCGGAGGCGCGCTCCCGACTTCCCGGGATCCGCTCGAGTGCTGCGATGCCAGCTCGTTGACCTCATGGGCCGATCAGGCGGACCCGCGCTTCAATTGAAACGTGTCGTGCATGAGTTATCCGACATATCGGATATCCAAATAGCGCAAAGGCGGACGCTTTTCGCTGCGACAGGCTCGAATGGCGCAAAAAATATCGGCGCGGACCTGCAGGCCCACGCCGATCGAAAAGCGAACACGCAAGCCGATGCGGCTGCGGCCCTCACATCACCACGACTTTGGTGCCGACCTTGACGCGATTGTAGAGATCGATCGCATCAATATCCGTCATGCGGATACAACCGGACGAAACACTTGTCCCGATTTTGTCGGGTTCATTGGTTCCGTGGATACGGTACAGCGTGTCCTTATCGCCTTGATAGAGATAGAGTGCACGTGAACCGAGCGGATTATCCGGTCCCCCGGGCAGGCCGCCGGCGTCAGCCGTCGGCTTGAGATGCGGCCAGCGCTCCAGCATGTCGGCCGGCGGCATCCAATGCGGCCATTCGGCCATGCGCCCGACCGATGCGATCCCGGTCCAGCCATAGGCCTCGGCGCCGACAGCGACGCCATAGCGGATTGCCTTCTTCTTCGGCAGCACGAAGTAGAGAAATTTCTCTTTGGTATCGACGATGACCGTACCGGGCGCCTCGCCGGTGGGATCATCCACCAAATAGCGGTGATAGGCCGGATCGATGTTAAATTGCGGCACGATCGCCATATATTCCTGGTCGCGCGCCGAAAGGCTCGGATCCGGGACCGACGAGTAACCAACATCATAACAGCCGCCGAGAGATAAGGCGACGAAAGGCAAAGCCCAAGAAAAGAAGCGCAAGTTCATTTCAGATCCCCGAATATGCCCACCGCTTAACCTATTCGGCTTGCGCTGGCCATATTCTTGTCGCCTGTGCAGCCGGGCTAAAAGCAAAAAGCAAGGCAGCTGTTGCGCAAATGAAACAGTTGCGTTTGTGGTAACTTCTTATGGATCGACTTGCTGCTGGCGACCTGCTTGGCTAAGATCTTGAAGAAACTCGATCGCGCGGCCGTTTTCGATCTTCGCAGCCATCGGAGGTTGCAGAGGTCGTGTCATTGCACGTGCGGTTTGCTTTGCAACGAGCAACGAACGCTCTCGGTTTTTCCCGTCGCCTTTTCGGCTGCCGAATCAGAACCCGCTCACCTCCGGTCCTTGCGGCAGAATCGAGGATTCAAGTGTCTACCCTGTTTGTCAGCCATGTTTCGAGCCTCGACCACGACACTGGTCCGGACCATCCGGAAAGCCCCGACCGGATCCGCGCCATCGAAAAAGTGCTCGCCCACGAGAGATTCCGGACGCTCTGCCGCCGCGAAGCGCCACGCGCCGCGCGTGAGGCGATCTTGCAGGTGCACCCGGCCGAATATGTCGCGGCTATCGAAAATGCCGCCCCCGAATCCGGTCACGTTCATGTCGACAATGACACAATCATGAGCGCGGGGACGCTCGAGGCGATCATGCATGCCGTGGGCGGCGCCGTTGCGGCGGTCGATGCCGTCATGCGCCGCGAGGTCGACAATGCCTTCGTCGCCGTGCGGCCGCCGGGTCACCATGCCTCGCGCACGATGCCGATGGGCTTTTGCTTTTTCAACAATGGCGCCATCGCGGCCCGCCAAGCGAAACTCGTCCACGGCGCCGAGCGCATAGCGATCGTCGATTTCGATGTTCACCACGGCAACGGCACCCAGAGTATTTTCTGGTGGGACCGCGACGTTCTCTATTGCTCGACGCATCAGATGCCGCTCTTTCCCGGCACCGGGTCGCGCGACGAACGCGGCGCCCATGACAATATCGTCAATGCGCCGCTTTCTGCGGGAGCCGGCAGCAGCCTCTTCGAAGAAGCCATGGAAACCGTGATCCTGCCGCGCGTCGATGAATTCTGTCCCGATTTGATCATCATTTCGGCCGGCTTCGATGCGCATCGGCTCGATCCGCTTGCAAATCTCGAATTGACCGAAGTCGACTTCGCCTGGGCGACCGGCAAACTGCTCGATCTCGCCGAACGCCATTGCGGCGGCCGAGTCGTCTCGCTGCTCGAAGGCGGCTACGACCTGCAAGGCTTGACGCGGTCGGTCGTCGCGCATGTCTTGACTTTGATGGGGCGCGACAGCACCCCTCGCTGAAGCTTCTCGCCGCCACAGATTTGTGCTTCCGCGGCGAAATTCCAGAGTGGGACGAGGAAAAGTGGGACGCTGCGCGGGTTTTCCGGCACAACCACGTTTACGCGGATTACGTAAACTTGATTGCGCATCCCGCTCTGAATTATGAGAATCGATCATGATGACTTTTAATTAAATCAATCAAAAGTCATTATGATATGGCGCCCTCCGGCGGTCTTCAAACCAAATCTTGCGCTCCGCGTCGGCCAGTGCGTCAATCGAGCCGGTCGTAAGCCTTGATCTCGATCCCAAATCCCGACAAGCCGACATATTTGAAGGGCGCCGTCGTGATGAGGCGAATCGACGAGATCCCGAGGTCACGCAGGATCTGCGCCCCGAGACCGATCTCCCGCCATTCTTTTGTCCGCTGCGCTTCCGAATCGCGTTTTTCGCCGCTCGAGAGATTGAGCGGGACGCCGGCCGTCCCGTCGCGCAGGAAAACAAACACGCCGCGGCCTTCTTGCTTGAAACGGGCGAAGGTCTTGTGGATCGTCGCGCCGCCGGCGATCACGTCGCCGATGATGTCGACCCGATGCAGCCGCGCCGGTATGTTCTGGCCGTCGCCGATCTCGCCCTCGACGAAGGCGAAGTGATGAACGGGGTCGAAAGGCGTCACATAAGCATAGGCGGTCAGAGGTCCGTGCAGTCCCTTTGTGGTGAAGCTGTTGACGCGTTCGACGAGCTTCTCGCGGGCCTGCCGGTAGGCGATGAGATCGGCAACGGAAATCCGTTTGAGCTTGTGCTCCTCGGCGAAGGCATCGATCTGCGCGCCGGCCATGACGGTGCCATCGTCATTGGCGAGTTCACAGATGACGCCGATGGGCGGCAACCCTGCCAGCCGGCATAAATCGACGGCCGCCTCGGTATGACCCGAGCGCATCAGGACTCCGCCTTCCTGGGCGATCAAAGGAAAGACGTGTCCAGGCCGAGCGAAATCGGCGGCGGCCATATTGCCATTCGCCAACGCGCGCACCGTGTTGCAGCGCTGCTCGGCGGAAATCCCCGTCGTCATGCCGTGGCGAACGTCGACGGAGACGGTGAAAGCCGTCCCGAGCGGCGCGTCGTTGACGGCCACCATGGGCTGCAGTTGCAACCTGCGGGCGGCGTCGCCGGTGATCGGCGCGCAGACGATGCCGCAGCAATGGCGGATGATGAACGCCATTTTCTCGGCCGTGCAAAGTGATGCGGCGCAAACGAGGTCGCCTTCGTTCTCGCGATCATCATCATCGGTAACCGCGACGATTTCGCCACGCGCAATCGCTTCGATCGCTTCAGTGACCGAGTTGGGCATGAGGTCTTTCTCCACACATGGGCCCAGGGCGAGAAAATCCAAGGGCGTCACCGCGCCTTGCGTTTCGCGCAGAATTTGCGCCGCGGTCTCGCGCGAGAGCCAGGCATTCTGTTGATTGCAGAACTGCGAAACCGCACCCTTGGAGACGCCGATCCGGCGGGCAAACTCCGATCGGCTCACGCGGTTAAGCTTCAGCCAAGCATCAAGCTTCATAATGAACGTGTACAAGCTCGCGAGCGTTTAGTAAAACTAAATTCATGAGTGGACGTGCGGATGGAGCAGGCGAAGTGAAGCGGATGTGCCGCGGGGGCGCTTGGCTTTTTGGGATCGTTCTCTGCCTCTTTCAGGCCGCCGCCGCCCGGGCAGACCCGTGCGAACCATTTTCCGATGGCGTCGCTCGCTATATCGTCTGCACGTTCGACGTCACCAAAGTGAGATTGCGCCTCTTCTGGGCCGGCGCGGATGGCAAGCCCTATGGGACGTTTACGGCGCTCGCCGACGCCCTCGAAAGTCACAACGAGAGACTCAGCTTCGCCATGAACGCGGGGATGTTTGATCCCAACTCTCGACCCGTCGGCCTCTATATCGAAGCTGGGCGCCAGGTCGCGCCGGCGAATACGCGGTCCGGTCCCGGCAATTTTCATCTGAAGCCAAACGGGATCTTCTATTTCGACGCGCATCATGCCGGCATCAGCGAAACCTCGGTTTTTCTTCGCTTGGGGCTGCGGCCGGACTATGCGACGCAATCCGGCCCCTTGCTGGTCCAAGGCGGCGTCTTCCATCCCAAGATCGAGCCGAGCGGCACGTCCGAAAAAATTCGCAACGGCGTCGGCGTAAGGAACGGCCATATTGTCGTCTTTGCCATTTCCGACGAACCCGTCACTTTCTATCGATTCGCCAGCCTGTTTCGCGACAGGCTCGGCTGCCCGGATGCGCTTTTTCTGGATGGCTCGATCTCCAGCCTGTTTGCACCCGCGCTCGGACGCGCCGGCGGACTCTTGCCGATCGGGCCGATCGTCGCCGTCGTGGAGCTGATCAGATAGAGGCTTCCTCCGGCCCTATCCCCACCTGCCCCCTGTGGCGTAAGAAATGATCCGCGAGTACGCAAGCGACCATGGCTTCGCCGACCGGTACGGCGCGGATCCCGACGCAGGGATCATGCCGGCCCTTGGTGACTATCTCCGTGTCGCTGCCATCTCGCGTGATCGTCCGGCGCGGCGCGAGAATTGACGACGTCGGTTTCACGGCGAAACGCGCGACGATCGACTGGCCGCTCGAAATGCCACCGAGAATTCCGCCGGCGTGGTTCGAAAGAAACATCGGGCGGCCATCATTGCCAGAGCGCATTTCATCGGCATTGTCTTCGCCCGACAAAGCCGCCGCGGCGAAACCTTCGCCGATCTCGACACCTTTGACCGCATTGATCGACATCAGTGCCGCCGCGATATCGGCGTCGAGCTTGCCGTAGATCGGTGCACCCCAGCCCGCCGGCACGTTCTCCGCGACGATCTCGATGACGGCGCCGATCGATGAGCCGGCCTTGCGGATGACGTCCAGGGTTTTCTCGAAACGGCGCGCCGCCTCGGCGTCGGGTGAAAAGAAAGGATTGCGCCGGGTCTCGTCCCAATCCCATTTCGTCCGGTCAATTGCATCGGCGCCGAGTGCGACGAGAGCGCCGCGCACGCTGACACCTGGAATGACTTTGCGGGCGATCGCTCCGGCGGCTACGCGGACCGCTGTCTCGCGGGCAGACGATCTGCCGCCGCCGCGATAATCGCGCAGACCATATTTCGCGTCATAGGTGAAATCCGCATGGCCGGGCCTATACTTATTCTTGATCTCCTCGTAATCCTTCGACCGCTGATCCGTATTCTCGATCAAAAGCGCGATCGGCGTTCCGGTGGTGACTTGCCGGCCCGTGTCGGGATCGCGAAACACGCCGGACAGAATCTTCACCCGATCGGCCTCCTGGCGCTGCGAGGTGAACCGCGACTGGCCGGGCTTGCGCTCGTCGAGATAGGTCTGGATGTCGGCATCCTCCAGCGGAATGGCGGGCGGACAACCGTCGATGACGCAGCCGATCGCCGGGCCATGGCTTTCGCCGAATGTCGTCACGCGAAACAAATGTCCGAAGGTATTGTGCGACATGAGCGATACCCGCCGTCTATCCCAGTCGGAACATGCTGGCCGGGATATGTTAGCGCTTATTGCGAGCCGATCAACTCGTGGCTCGACGATTACGCGCCGAGTGCCGACGTGAACCAACTGAATCGCTCGTTATGTCCAGCAACCAGCTCGCCAACAAAGTGGCCCGGACTTGCGCTGCCTGGATCGCGCCGGCTTCACTTGGCGCACCTGTCAGCGTAATCCGCTCGCTTGCTGCGGCTTGCGCACCTTGTAGAGCTGGAAGCGATCGCCATCGTAGACCGGCGTTAGAAAATCCGGCGCCGGGTTCACCGGGTCATCTTCGGTGAAGAGAATATAGACATAGTCGAAACGCTGCGGCCAATTGCTCCAATAATGGCCTCCGCCCCGGTCCTTGTGTAGGGCGGCGAGCACGAGCTGGGCGGCCGAAGGCGGCGTGTCGTCATCCGTATCGACCTGGCCGCGATAGCTGGGTGTCACGTGCATGATCTGCTTTCCCTGCACCGTGAAGGCCGTCGTGACGAGTGCCGCGCGTTCGATGATTGCCAGGCAGGCCGCATGCACGATGCCGAGATCGTGGACGTCGTCACCGCCGTTCGGATCGGCATAGGCGACGAGCACGGTCGAGCCGGGTGCGATCTTCTTGACGGACGCACGCATCGCCAGCGTCTGCGGCGAAAGCTGCGCCCAGACGACGTCGACCTCGATGACGCGAATGACCAGGAAGATCATCAACAACATGAGGAAACCGTGGCGTACAAGACGCTGCCGCAACTCGATCTGAAGACAAGCGACCAGCATGAAGGCGAGCGCCACCGGCAGTCGTTGATCGGCGAGATAGGTCGAGAAGAGAATACGCGGCAAAGCGATATAGACGAGGCCGCCAACGCCGATGAGCGTGAAGAGCAACGGGTGCACATGCAAAAGTCGGCGGCGCACCGCCCAAATTACGCCAACCGTCAGAATGGCCGCCAACGTGAGGGCGATAACGTCGGAATATACCTGGATGATATAGAAAAGCCCTTCGATCTTGCCGCCGGACTCCCATTCGAATTCACCGGCATTTGCCCAGGTCGAGCTGAGCAGCAGCAGAGGCACGATAGGCAGAAAGGGCAGTCCGCCGGCCATGAGTGCGAGCGCTCGATGGCAGAGCGGCCGCTCCCTATCGGACAGGAGGCGCCACAACTCATAGGCGAGGATACCAATGCCATAGACGCCGACGGCGAAAAGGTGACAGACGAACAGCAGCAGCACGAACCCCGTCGAGACGAGCAAGCGCCAGGGCAGGGCGCGTCGGCGCAGCGCAATCCAGGCGGCCAGGCCCCAAAGTGCCAAGCCGATGCCGAACTGGTAGTTCACCACGCCGACGAGAAAGACGTAATTGTAGAGAAATGGCGTCGCGACCAGCGGCAGGATCGACCAGCGGCCGAATAGCGCGCGGTTGACGACGAGGCCGCCCGATATGATCAGCATGAAGATGAAGATCATGAAGGCTTGGCCCGCAACATAAATATTCATGACGCGCGCGAGCACCGGAACGACCAGATCCATTATCAGATTCGGCACGATTTCCCAGTCGATCTCGTAGAAGCGCGCCAGATTTAAATCCTGACCGATCTTTGCGATCACATGCATGCGCGCAAGATGGTTTATGTAATCTTCGAGCGGAGGGACTGGATTTGTAATGATGGGGATGGCCGCGATCAGCATGATCAAAGCGAACAGGCCGGCGACCTGAAAACCGGAGAAATCGCGGCCGCGGCGCTGCGGGTGGAACACCAGCCATCGCGCGAAAAAATTTCGCGGCGGAAGAGGCGACAGCGCTTCCAGCTTGGTTATATGCTCATTCATCAAAGGCTCACGTCCTGGACACTAGTCCGAATGAATGCAAGTGACATGCCCCGCGCCGCACAAGACCCCGCGCGACCACAATGCCATGGACTGGCATTCAGGCATCACAGTCCGAAATTCCAGCGTCGCCTCGTGATGTGAACCAAAGGATCCGCTTCAACCGTGAGCCCGATCACATCGCTCGCTGTATTTGCTCCGAAGGCGCATCACACTCGGACTTCCACCCCGCGAAGCCCTGACAAGAGCTCGAAAATGATGACCGCACCCTGCCCACTAATCGCACACACACCTGCTTTCCCGCAGCCTTCCCCAGCCGTTCCAACTCCTCGCGGTGGCGGGGACGGATGTGGCTAAGTCATTCCCGCGGAAGGAAAGCCGCTCGAACGTATTCCGGAACAGTTAGACGATTTTTCGATCATAGAAGTCGGGCCAAATCCGGCGTTCCGATGCGATCGAAATCCGCGCTCAATTCTTCATGCAGGGCGGCAGATGAATTTTACATGAACCCGGAGGAAGTGCGTCGGCCGTTGGGTCGCCACCCGCAGTTTCCCGGCAAGACGAGGCGCAAGTGCAACAGTTTGGCGGCATCGGCGGCAGCAGATTGCCGCAGATCGATGCCCTTGCCCGATATCGAGAATTCCGGGGCAATCACTGGGCGGAGATGTCGGGTGCCGCTGGATTTTTCATGCCGACAACATGGTAGCCGGCGTCGACGTGCAGAATTTCTCCGGTAATCCCGCGCGCCATCGGAGAGAGTAGGAATGCGGCGCTCTCGCCGACCTCATCGATTGAAACGGCGCGCCGCAGCGGCGCATTATATTCGTTCCACTTGAGGATGTAGCGGAAGTCTCCGATCCCCGATGCCGCGAGGGTCTTGATCGGGCCGGCCGAGATCGCGTTGACCCTTATGTTCTTCTCGCCGAGATCGGCGGCCAGATAGCGGACGCTGGCCTCCAATGCCGCTTTCGCAACACCCATGACATTATAGTGCGGCATCCATTTCTCGGCACCGTAATACGTCAAAGTCAGCATGGCGCCGCCGTCGCGCATGAGCTTTTCGGCGCGCTGCGCGACCGCCGTGAACGAATAGCAGGAAATGAGCAGCGAATTGCAGAAGTTGTCGGCTGTCGTTTCGATATAGCGGCCGGTCAACTGGTCCTTGTCGGAAAAGGCGATGCAGTGCACGATGAAATCAAGCCTGCCCCAGAGTTGCTCGACCGTCTGAAACACCCGGTCGATCGTCTCGGCATCCGTCACATCGCAGTGGCCGACAACGTGCGCGCCAAGCTCCTGCGCCAGCGGGCGGACGCGCTTTTCAAGCGAATCCCCCTGGAAGGTGAAGGCCAGTTCGGCGCCGGCATGGCGCGCCGCTTTGGCAATCCCCCACGCAATCGACTTATTGTTGGCTATACCCATGACGAGGCCGCGTTTCCCAGCCAATATCCCGCCGCTGCTGAGGGTATCGGACGGCTGATGCTTCTGCGTCATTCTCGAATTCCAGTGAAGACAAGGGCGGGACAGGGAGCCTTCGCATTCCACGCCGCATCTGTAAAGCGAAGCCTACTTAGCGCAAAGCCGCCTTCAGAGGAAAACTCGAGCGGCGCCGAATTTGCACGGATACCATAACCAGCTGGAGCGGCTAAAATTAATCTACCGGCGTTCCGGCAAATCGCCTTTGCAAATGCAATTTGCCGGAAAGAGACCCTGAAATCCTTCGGATTCAGGGTATGTCGACCGAAATGGCTTGCGGGTGTGGCGCTTCGGACTCCTTGACAAGTGCGGCGATGCTCGCCCTAAATCCGTTCTAAATCTGTGAATAAGAAGAATTGCCGGCCCAAAGCAGCGCGCTGCGGCCGGCGGGGCGGAGCATGAAGGTCAGGGGGCGACGAAGCGCAGCTGCCGACCGGCTCGCCGCGGCGCCCTGCGCGTATCTCGAAATACGCGTTTTCCGATCTTCCGGATCTTGAGGACGCTTTCGAGTGGTCTGCCGGCGAACTGGCGAAGAAGGCCGAAATCGCCTCTTGTCTTTGCGCCTCGAGTTCGCCGTCTACGAAGGCTGCAAGTCTTCTTCACTAACCCGCCTGCACAGCCTTTTCTTGCCCCAGCCCCGGCGGCGACGCCGTAAACCGAACCATGTGGTCTGTCACCCATGTATCCGGTTCACTTTGTGACCACCTGTCGGCTGAACAGCCCGCTCGATCCGCGGTCAGGCCGTCGCGGTCAAGGCTGGGCTGGGACCAACTGAGCGCGACGGCGGCGGACGCCTATGTAACGCATGGTGGCGAACGCGGTCAGGAACAGGCCGGCCTTGCTGACGATGCCGAATACCAACATGAACTCCGACCAGGCCACCACGCTGAAATTCAGGGCAACGACCATATTCACGGCCGCGGTGGCGAACATCAGGGCCGCCCAAACGAAGCCGAAGATGAAGGCGATGTCCGGCACCACCTCCATGGCGACGGGCGGCAGATAGCGGTTCATCCATCCTGGCTTCAGCATCACAACGCCGACGATGATGTAAATCAGGCTCGGCTTGACCATCACAATGCGCGGATCGCCGGTGATCAGAGTGACCGCGCCCGAGCCCACCACCAAGAAGAGGCTCATCCACTGCATTGTGTCGATCGGCCTCTTGCGCGCCAACTCCCAGCCGATCTGGGCGACGCCTAGCGCCACGCCGAGGGCCACCGACAGGGGAATATTTTTGGTCAGAAGATAAACGACGAGGAAAAAGAACGTCGACGCCATGTCGAGGAGCAGCAGCTTTCCCGCTTCGAACAGACTCTTCATCGAAGGCTCAACTCCTTACTCCGGCGGAGCCGGCCTGGGTCGTCCGGCGGACACGGGACCATTCAGGTCAGGCGAAGTCCTTACGCGGATCATAGGGCTTTTGCGCCTGCCATTCCTGCATCAGTGCGGCGAGCGCCGGGTCTTTCTCTTCCGGCAAGACGATCCGCAAGGCGACGAGCAGATCTCCGGCCCCACCCGCCGGATTGGGAAGACCTTTGCCACGCAGCCTCAAGGTGCGGCCGCCGTTCGAGCCGGCCGGAATATTCAACTCGACCTTGCCGTCGAGCGTCGGCACATTCACTTTGGCGCCGAGCACAGCCTCATAGAGCGTCACCGGCAGATCGAGCCGCAAATCACGCCCATCGACACGCAGATAGGGATGTTTGGCGATCGTCACCGTGACGAGCGCATCGCCCGGCTCGCCGCCGAACTTGCTCGCATGGCCCTGGCCCTTGAGCCTGATCTGCTTGCCGTCTTCGATACCGGCAGGAATCGAGACCTCGAGTTTGCGGCCGGTCGGCAGGGAAACGATCGCCTTGCCGCCGCGGACGGCTTCAGCGAGATCGATGGTGGCTTGCCCGGTGACGTCCTCGCCGCGCGGCAGAGGCCGGCTCTGGCCGCCGCCGCGCCGCGCGGCGCCAAAAAGGTCGCCGAACAAATCGCTCGGATCGAAACCGCCGCCCTGCCCCGGCCGGCCGCCGACGTTGAATTCGTAATGTTCGAAACCTCCGCCCGGCGGACGGCGCCCGAATCCGCCGGGTCCGCCGGCACCAAAGCCTTCGAAACCCTGGAATCTCGGCTTGCCCTCGGCATCTATTTCGCCGCGATCGAAAGCGCCGCGCTTGGTTTCGTCGCCGAGAATCTCATAGGCGGAACTCACCTCGGCAAATCTTTCCTTCGCCTTGGGATCCTTGCTTTGATCAGGATGGTATTTTTTCGCCAGCTTGCGAAACGCCTTCTTGATTTCGGCCGCCTCCGCCGATTTCGCTATGCCCAAAACTGAATATGGATCACGCATTTCTATGAGCCCACTCACTCGCCCGCCCGGAGCGCAGGCGCCATGTCTCGGCACTCAATTTGGGCGTTCCATGCGCCTGGCGCAAGGCTTGCGCGGAAACCCCAATCGATCGACATGTGCGCTGATCCGGTCCTGCCCCGCTGAAGCACGCCGGAAAGCGGGCCGCGGGGCGATCTCCGATCAGCTCTTCTTAACCGGTTTGACGCTGGTGACGGTCCATTCCCCGGCTTTGTCGGCGCAGGCCGTCCCGTGCAGCGCATTATCGGTGTTCCTGCGATCGATGTCGGCGACGAAGGCGCGGCAAATCCCGGCCTCCGAAGGATAAGGCTTGCCGTCCGCGGCAAAAGAGCCCTTCGCGCCCGACACTGGGTTGCTCCAATGCACGGCCGCGCCATTGCCCTGCGGATCGAGCGCGGCGGCCAGCGCCGTCTTGGCGCGGTCCCAGTCTTCTCCGGCGAGCAGGTCGGCCAGCTTTTCGTTCGAAATCGTACTCGTCTCCTCGTCTGAATGGCCTGAGGGCATCAGCGACCCGAGCGGCATCGACACCGAGCAACCGGCGAGACAAAGCGCGGCGAGGCAAGCCAGGGCCGCACCGCCGGCGCCGTTCCGTGCCGGCGCGCGCCGATCTATACTGGCACCCTGATCGGATCGATGTCGGCAAAAGGTCGGCAAAAGTTCACCTCTCCGCATGAGCCGCAAAGGAATATATCGTGGTCGCGTTAACCACCAGTGACTTTGCCGAGGCCAACGACCCCTTCGGGCTTTTTGCCACATGGCTCAACGCCGCAGAGAAAAGCGAGCCCAATGACCCCAATGCCATGGCGCTGGCGACGGTCGACGCGGAGGGCCTTCCAGACGTTCGCATGGTTCTCCTCAAAGCGGCAACCCCCGAGGGCTTCGTCTTTTACAGCAATCGGCAAAGTGCGAAAGGGCGCGAATTGGAGGTCAATCAAAGAGCGGCCGTTGTTTTCCATTGGAAATCGCTGCGCCGGCAGGTCCGCGTCCGCGGCCCGGTGGAGCTTGTGAGCGACGCCGAGGCCGATGCCTATTTCCGCAGCCGGCCTTTACGGAGCCGGCTCGGCGCCTGGGCCAGCCAGCAGTCACGGCCGCTCGAGAGCCGGCTTGCGCTCGAAGCCGCCGTCGCCAAATATGCGGTAAAATTTGCGTTCGGCGAAG
The DNA here is from genome assembly GCA_963809985.1 of uncultured Alphaproteobacteria bacterium. Taxonomy (GTDB): domain Bacteria; phylum Pseudomonadota; class Alphaproteobacteria; order Rhizobiales; family Beijerinckiaceae; genus Methylovirgula. Next base: position 469,048 of record CAWELW010000001.1, read on the forward strand.
TGCCGCGTCCGGCTTATTGGGTCGGCTATAGGATCCTTCCCCTGGCTATCGAATTCTGGTCGGATGGGGCGTTCCGCCTGCATGACCGGCTCGCGTTTCGGCGCACCGCCTTGGATGAGGCATGGACAAAGGAGCGACTTTATCCGTGACGCAAGTTCGTGACGAAAATGCGCCGGAGCGCCGGCTCTATCCGGCGCAGCCGCGGCTGGCGGCGAGTGTCGCCGTCTTCCGGCAGAATTGCGTGTTGCTTGCCGCCCGCACGCGGCCGCCTTATGCGGGCGCCTTCTCGCTTCCCGGAGGGCTTGTCGAGCTTGGCGAGACACTCACCGAGGCCGCTCTGCGCGAATTGCGCGAGGAAGTCTCGGTCGAAGCGGAGATCATCGGCTTCAACCGCCATGTTGAAGCCATAGAGCGCGATCAGGATGGCGCGATTCGACATCACTATGTGATCGCCTCCTTTGTCGCCGAATGGGTGAGCGGGGAAGGAACCGAGGGTCCCGAGGCCGCTGCGATCCTTTGGGCGGCGCCTGATGAGCTCGCCGGCCTCGCCACGACGCCCTGCATCGCCGAAGTGGTGGAAAGCGCCCGCAGCATGCGCGCGGCACGAAGTCCATGAAGCTGTGCAGGCCGAAGAGCAGCATCGTCCTCTGCATGCTCGCCAGCCTGGTGGCGAATATCGCTGCCGGCCAAAGCGCTTCAGCCAATGACAGCCGCAGCGTAGCCGCTGAGGCCGCAAAACCGCCGCCGGCCGCCGCGCCCCCTTCCGGCGAAGAGCCGCCCCCATCCTACGAACGGCACTTACTGCGGCTCGCCGAGATTCTCGGCGCTCTCGCCTATTTGCAAGACCTGTGCAGAGAGCCCGATGCGCCGGCCGCAGGACAGGTCTGGCGGGCGCAAATGACCGCGCTGATGGACGCGGAAGGCAAGACCGAGTTACGCAAAGAACGTCTCGCCGGTGCCTATAACCGCGGCTTCCGCGGCTATGAAATCAGTTATCGCAATTGCACGCCGAATGCGCAGGCGGTCATCACGCGGTTTCTCGACGAAAGCGGCAGGCTCGCGCATGACATCGCCCGGCACGCCGGCCCCTCGTGACTGCGATGCGCCGAAGAGGGGGCATTTTCACAGGAAATTCTCAGCTGCGTCGGTGCGGCCGTCAAAACTCCGTCGCGCTGCGGCTTCAAGAGAGATATCTGATCCGGAACTGCTGCCCATTCCATCGAAATATTGACGAAAGCCGATCCCGATCGGGTGGAAAAATCGGCTCGGCCCCATTAACTAAAGCACGTCCTTAATGGGGATCCTATTTATCGGATGTCCGAAAATGCGGGACAGTCACGACCATCTTATGTCCAAGTTTCTGAAATATATATGAAATTTTCAGAGACAGCCGCAGACCTACGAAAGCGGATGCGCCTGATGACGCTTGCGCCATGCTTTCAGCAAAAAATTGAATGCTGCCATACCGGCTGAAAAAAGGAGGCCTTTCGATGAAACTCACTGCGATCCTATTCGCCGCCTTGTTTTGCGGCACCATCGCTTTAGCGCCGCAAGCCGAAGCCGGCAAACCCGGCGGATGCATCAAATATGGCGTTGCAGGCGCCGTCGCCGGCCATTATGCCCAACACCACGCCGTCAGGGGCGCCGTCCTCGGCTGCGTCGCCGGCATTGCCCGGCGGCATCAATACAATAAGCAACAAGAGCTGCTGAAACAGCAGCAGCTGAAAGAGCAGCAGCAGCCGAAAGAACTGCCCAAGCCGACGCCGCAATAAAGCGAATGCGGCGGATAAGACGGCAGTCGGAATTATTGCAGGCAAATCCGGCCTAATGTTTTGGCGAAGGAACGTGGCGTGGGCTCATCCAAAAGGGCGCCCACGCCGCATCGATGCTTGGCATCACAATCCTCCCCAAAACCTCACCGGCTCGCCCTGCCCTGGGGTAACGATTTCCGCCTCCCACATGACGCGCCGGCCGCGCAGGATGGTGCCGACCGGCCAGCCTTTAACCTCCGTCCCGGCATAAGGTATCCAGCCGCAGCGCGAAGCGATCCATCGATCCTCGATCGTCGCGCACTTTTTCAACCGGCATCGAGCGCAAGGATGAATTCGAGCAGGACCGCGTCTCCCGAGTCAGGTCGTCAGACCCAGCAGCGGCACGCCGAGCACCTCTCCCGCGGCTCGCAACTCTTGATCGAGCGACGCGAGCGGCACGTTGCGGCGCACCGCAATTTCCAGATAAGCGGCATCATAAAGCGTGAGTGCGAAGCGATCAGCCAGGCCGAGTGTCGCCGACCACGCATAGGCAAAGGTTTCCGGGTCGACTATTATCGGCAGCGACCCGAGATGCCGCAATGCGCGGTCGCGGAAATCCCTATCAACCCGCTTGCGCCGGATCGCCATTTGAAAACCATTGGCGATTTCGAGCCGCCACAAGCATGGCACTAGGCCACCGGCATCGGCGACCTGGTCGAGCACGGCATCGATGGCCGGTGTACGTTCGTCCTCGAAGTACCAGGAGAAAGCCAGCGAGGCGTCGAGAACGATGCTCACATCCGACCTTCAGAGATTAGTTCTTTTGCCTTCAGGCCGCCAAGTGTGACGCCCTTGCTCATCGCGCGAATGGCTGCCGCCGCCGCACGTGCCTGCTCCCGATCGAGCGCGGGACGCGGCGGCACCAGCCGCGCCACGACACGGCCGCGCCGGGTGATGATGATTTCCTCGCCCGCCTCGACCCAATCGAGCAATCGGCCGAGTTTGCTTTTGGCTTCGAAAGCCCCGATCTCACGCATCACGGATCTCCCGGAATTAGTCTAGTTGGCAGACTAGTCTATCATTAGGCAAGTTAGTAACACAAACGAGTTTTGTTAAATTTTTGATGATTGAACGTCCTGAGCGGCCACTCGCCGACGGCAAGCATCCAAGATTGACGCCCTCACAATCCTCCGCAAAAGCGCACCGGCTCGCCCTGCCCTGGGGTAACGATCTCCCCCTCCCACATGACGCGCCGGCCGCGTAGGATGGTGCCGACCGGCCAGCCTTTGACCTCCATGCCGGCATAAGGCGTCCAGCCGCAGCGTGACGCGATCCATTCACTCTCGATCGTCGCGCGTTTCTTCATGTCGACGATGGTGAAATCGGCGTCGTACCCCACGGCGACTCGGCCTTTGCCGGCAATTCCGAACAGGCGCGCCGGACCGGCGCTCGTCAGATCGACGAAGCGCGCCAGCGTCAAGCGCCCGGCATTGACGTGATCGAGCATGATCGGCACCAGCGTCTGCACCCCCGGCATTCCCGACGGGCTCAGTGGATAGGCCTTGGCCTTTTCTTCGAGCGTATGCGGGGCGTGGTCGGAGCCGAGAATATCGACGATGCCCTGGTCGAGCCCATACCAGAGATGATCGCGGTGACGCGCCGCGCGCACCGGCGGATTCATCTGCAGCTTCGTCCCGAGCCGGGAATATTGCGAAGCATCGAACGTCAGATGATGCGTCGTCGCTTCGACGCTGGCGATATCCTTATGGTCCTTGAGGAAGTCGATTTCTTCGGCGGTCGAGACATGCAGAATATGCACGCATGTGCGCGCTTCGCGCGCCAGCCGCACCAGCCTTTGCGTCGCCTGGAGCGCGGTCGTCTCGTCGCGCCAGAGCGGGTGCGAGGCCGGATCATCTTCGACGCGCAGAGGCTTGCGTTCTTCGAGCCGATCTTCGTCTTCGCAATGAAAGGCGGCGCGCCGGCGAATGTGCCGCAAGATCTCGGCGAGGCCTTCGTCTTTGGCGACGAGAAGCGAACCGGTCGAGGACCCCATGAAGACTTTGACGCCGGCGGCGCCGGGGAGCCGCTCCAATTCGGCGAGATCGTGGGCGTTTTCGACGGTGCCGCCGACCCAGAAGGCAAAATCGCAATGCATGCGATGGAGGCCGCGCTTGACTTTGTCGGCAAGCTCGGCCGCGCCGGTGGTCAGCGGCTTCGTGTTCGGCATGTCGAACACCGCCGTCACCCCGCCGAGCACCGCCGCGCGGGACCCTGTTTCCAGGTCCTCCTTGTGGGTGAGGCCGGGTTCGCGGAAATGGACCTGGCTGTCGATGACGCCGGGCAACACGTGCAGTCCCTTCGCATCGAGGATGTCGCCGGCATCGGCGCGCGCCAGATCGCCGATCTCGGCGATTTTGCCGCCGATGATGCCGACGTCGCGCTGGCCTTCCCCATCATGATTGACGAGAATGCCGTTTTTGATGACGAGATCGAAGGCCGCCATGCCGGGGTGCTTTCCTGGATCTTGGCAAGATCTTGGCAAGTGATTTGCTGGTATGCGCCGCAGAGGGGCCGTATGCCTTGCCCTTTGCCGAGAGCCGCATATTTAGAACATGTCGCTCGGAAAGGACAAATTGGCGCCTTCTCGACACAATGCCGGGGCCGCGCTCGCCTTGGCCATCTTCGAGAGGCGGGCGTTCGCGCAAGCTGAGGATTTCAGGACTATGGGTTCGAGCCTTCTCAGCGATCGCGGCGTCGTCAAAGTCGCCGGCAGCGACGCCGAAAGCTTCCTCCACAGGCTCGTGACGAATAGCGTTCTCGCCATCCTGCCGGGAGAGGCGCGTTATGCCGGGCTGCTGACGCCGCAAGGCAAGCTCATCTTCGATTTCCTGGTGGTGCCTTTGCCGGAGGGCGCGGCAGCCGGGTTTTATTTGGACTGCTCGAAGGAGCAGGCGCCGGAACTCGCGCAACGGCTCAACTTCCATAAATTGCGCGCCAAGATCGATGTTGAAGATCTCTCCGCGGCGCTCGCTGTCGCCGGCTTTTGGAACGAGGCGCCGCCGCAGGGTTTCGCGGGCACGATCTACACGGACCCGCGTGCGCCTGGTCTCGGCAGCCGCGTTATCGCTCCCCACGCCGCTCTCGCCGAGATCGCTGCCGCAGACGAAGGCGCCTACGAGGCGCATCGCATCGCCCTCGGCGTCGCCAAAGGCGGTGTCGATTTTCTCTATGGCGACACATTCGTCCATGACGCCAATATGGATTTAAGCCATGGCGTCGATTTCGAGAAGGGCTGTTATGTCGGCCAGGAAGTCGTCGCCCGGGTGCACCACCGCAGGTCAGCCCGCAAGCGGATCGTGAAGATCCATTTCAAAGGGCCGGTGCCGGAGACCGGCACTGATATTCTCGCCGGCGAGGCGAGTATCGGCCATATCGGTTCCGTGTCAGGCTCAGATGGGCTCGCCATGCTGCGTCTCGACCGCGTCGAAGACGCCAAGGCGGCCGGAACCGCCATCAGGGCCGGCGACGCGAAGGTCGAAATCATCATACCGCCGGAATTCCTCGCGGGCGCGGCCGGCGCCGGATAAAGTCCGGCGAGGCCAGCCCGAATCAGAGCGCACCCATGACTCAAGGCCCCGACGGCAAGACCCGCTGCCATTGGCCGGGCCAAGATCCGCTCTATCTCGCCTATCACGACGACGAATGGGGCGTGCCGGAGCATGACGACCGGGCGCTCTTCGAAAAATTGATCCTCGACGGGTTCCAGGCCGGACTTTCCTGGATCACGATCCTGCGCAAGCGCGAAGCTTTCCGCCAAGCTTTCGACGGTTTCGAGCCCGCCGTGATCGCCCGCTACAATGCAAAAAAGCTCGCCGCACTGATGCAGAATGAAGGCATCATCCGCAACAAAGCGAAGATCGAAGGCGCCGTCGCTTCCGCACGCGCCTATCTCGCCTTGCAGGAACATGATGGCTTCGCCGAATATCTCTGGAACTTCGTCGATGGAGCGCCGGTTCAGAACCGCTTCCGCGACAAGGGCCAAATCCCGGCCGAGACGCCTCTGTCGCAGAATATCTCGAAAGATTTGAAACAGCGCGGATTCAAATTCTGCGGCCCGACGATCGTCTATGCCTTTTGCCAGGCCGTCGGCATGGTCAACGATCACGTCGTGACATGCTGGCGGCATGACGAATGTGCCGCTCTGGCGAAGAAGGCCTGAACTCATACAGCCAGTTGCATAAACCCGAATTACGGAATTACGGGAATTCGGTGCAGTCCACCCGTATTTACCGATTTATGCGAGGCAAGCCAGCGAAGGCGCACTATTCGCGAAAGAAGGGTGTGTCAGCGCAATCCGCAGGAAAGACGATGTCTGAATCAATCATCACATACCGCGGTGCAGTCTACCCTTGGCACTGTGATCATGTCGGTCACATGAACGTAATGTGGTACGTGGGAAAGTTTGACGAGGCCACATGGCAGTTTTTCAATGCCCTTGGTCTGACGCCGCAATATCTGCGAACGGCGCGGCGCGGAATGGCCGCAGTGGATCAGCATATTTCCTATATTCAAGAACTGCACGCAGGAGATGTCGTCACCGTACGAACTACCTTGATCGGGTTCAAGGAAAAGAGCGTGCAGTTCGTGCACGAGATGACGAATGACGAAGCAAACGAAGTCGTCGCGAGAACGACGCTGAAAGCCGTGCATCTTGACACCGAGCAGCGGAGATCTTGCGCATTCGCTGCGGCGATCGCGGCCAAAATGGCATCGATGCTTGCCAGTAATCAGCCTTCATGACGCAGTGAAAACGAATAAATTACGCCGCCTTCCGAAATGGACCCGCGAAGTGGGACTACTTGACGTCTGAAATTCCCGGTCTCGCTGGCGCTCGCCGGGAATGACAGGCATTCGCGTTGCGCGGCATCCCCTCTTGTGATACCGTGACTCCATGAAGAACATCACAGTATCACTCGATGACGAGACGTACCGGCGCGCCCGCATAAAGGCTGCCGAAAGGGATACGTCCGTCTCGGCACTCGTGAGGGAATTTCTCGTCAAGCTCGGCTCCGCAGAGAGCGAAACCGAACGGCTGAAACGCGAAGAACGGGTATGGCGCGAAAGTATCGAGAAGTTCAGCGCTTCAGAAAACGTGTCACGTGACGAGCTCTACGAGCGTGGCACTTGAAGCCTTCTCATTTCCTGGACACGAATATTTTGATCTATTCGGTCAGCCGCAATCCTGCGGAATCACTAAAACGCGATCGGGCCATTGATTTGCTCAATAGAGACGATGGTGCGTTATCGGTCCAGGTGCTTCAGGAATTTTACGTGCAAGCCACAAGACCAACTCGTTCGAACCCTCTACCGCACGACACTGCCGTCGGATTGATCCACAGCTGGACGCGATTTGCAGTGCAGGACATGACTCTGCAGATTCTCGATCGCGCATTGCAGATTAAATTGGCGCACGGATTTTCCTATTGGGACAGCGCTATAATCGCTGCGGCGGCGGCACTTGGCTGCCAAACGCTCTATTCCGAGGATATGGGCCATGGCCGCATGGTCGAGAACGTCACGATCCGTAACCCGTTTCTATGACGCTCCGCTGGCCGAACGGCGCTGACCTATTCCGCCGCCGTCATTGCTGCCGCATAGTCTTGCGCGAGATCGAGACCGCGGAACAGCGAATAGCGGATGAAGACGTCCGCCGTCGGCCGCAAATCAGTTTGGGTGGGGCAGATTGGCTAAAGTTGGCGCGACCCGTGTGGTTGAAGAGAGGTCCTTATGCCTGATGCACGTGCCTGGGTTCGGCTGCCGTCCGGAAAGCGTCTCGATCTCCTTGATCCCACGCCCTTCGATTGGGAAGACGAGGATCTCGCCTTGGGGCTCGCGCGCACCTATCGCTGGGGAGGGCATTCGGCTTGGCCGCTGCCGCTCTCGGTTGCCCAGCATTCGCTTTTTGTCCTCGCGCTGCGGCGGCTCTGGTTGCCGGGGAAGTTTGACGCCCGCGCGGATCTGCGGGAACTCCTGCACGATGCGGACGAAGGCCTGCTCGGCTTCGACTGTATTTCCGTGCTCAAGCCTTTCCTTGGAGAGACTTTCAGCGCTCTGACCGCGCGGCTCGAGAGCGCCGTTGCGATCCGCTATGGTCTGCCGGCCTGGACGGAGAGGGAAAGACAGGCGCATAAGCGCGCCGACCGAACCGCGGCCGCGAGCGAAGCCGTGCATGTCGCCGGCTGGTCGCCGGAGGAAGTGCGCCATGTGCTGCGCATTCCCTTCGAAGCCCTGAGTGAGGACCCGCTCGTCGAAACCTACGGCGGCACTCCCTGGGAGCCCTGGTCGCCGACCCTTGCCGCCGAACGTTTCCTCAGCGAGCTCCAGCGGCTGGTCGCGACGCCTTAGTGGTGCGAGTCATTCAAATTGAGGGGTTTTATGCGGATCGCGGACCTCCAATCCGCTATTCCCTTCAATTTAATCGACGCAGGCCACTTGGGCGACGACGCACTTCTCGAGCCACAGAGGTGATCGTCGCTGTCATCTCGAATTATTCCTCAGACGGTCGCCCCCGACGTGTCCCTCACAAGCCGGCCGACCGGCTCGCGATAGACGCTGCGGCTCGCCTTGCGCAGGGCGTACGGATCGACGAAAGGCGATTGTTCGAAGATCACGAACTCGGCCGCATTGCCGGACCGGATATCGACTGGCGGCAGGCCCCACAGCCGCCGGGGCCGCGACGTCGCAGTTCTGAGGACGTCCCGCATCGGCATGCCAGCATCGAGAAAATGAAACAATTCGTCGATCAGCGCCTGGCCGTGCACCACCCCCGGACCGCCCGCATCCGAGCCGGCGACGAGTTCCACCCCGAGCGCATGAGCGATCGCCACATGTTCGAGATGTGAATCAAGTATCCGGCGAAGGTTTCCAACTGTCGCGACGTCCCAGCCGGCGATCTCCGGCCGCGCCCACTGAAATTGAACCGGCGAGAACGTCGGCACCCATGCGATGCCTTTATCGGCCATGCGTTCGAGAACGCCCCGTGTCATGAAAAATCCGTGCTCGATCGAGTCGACACCAGCAGAGACCGCGACCCGCAGACCGTCGAGCCCGCTGCAATGCGCGAAGGTGCGGCGTTCGCGCGCGTGCGCCGCAGCGACAAGGGCGCGCAATTCCTCCTCGTCGAACTGGGGAGAACCCTTTACTGAGCCGGCAACAAAATCGATGACCCCCGTGAGAATGATCTTCACGTCGTCGGCGGTTCTCGTGATGTCGTCGACGATGGCCTCGATGTCGCCGCTCGGCTCGACGTCGCGAGCCATGAAGGCGCCGTATCGGTTCGGCCTCTTGACGCCGAGCCCAGGCGAGCGAACCGTAACATTCGCCTCAGCGTCACGCAGCAATTCGTCGCGAATAGCGTGATTGATTCCGTAGCGATCACCGGCGTCGCGGATGAGCGTTATGCCGGCGCGTTGCGACCGCGCAATATTCGCACGCGCGACCTTCATCATGTCCGCCGTGCCGGTGTTCAGATAGGCGTTGCGCTTTTCGAGGTCGAGTTCCCCGCCGTCGAGGAACAAGTGCGCATGCGCCTCGACCAGTCCCGGCATGACGAACGGCGCCTCAATGTCGGCGCGAGCGTCTGCGGCCGCGCGCGCTATCGACTCGATCGCCCCGTCGCGGATCGCGAGGAGAAACGGCGCATCGGTCTCGGAGTGCAGCTCCTGGCCGTCGAAATAGCTTTGCGCCCGAACATGAAGCAATGTCATCGCCTATGCCTTGTACAACTTGCGAACTGCACGAAGGGCGTTGCTGCCGGTCTGCTCGAGAAAATTGCGGTACACCGAAAGCACATAATTGTCCTCCGCAAGCGGTTGATAGTTGCGCCACGGTGTGCCCAGCACGGTGTCGAACCCATGCGGCACGGCAAGGGTGAGGAAAGCGCATTCGAGCGCATGTTTGAGATCGGAGCCATCAGCCGCCTTTGCCGGCAACTGCTGACCGATGTTCGACAATCCTCCCATCATGTGGACGCCCTCGAGGTCGGGGTCCGACCCGGTCATCTCGACCGCGTCGAGCGTCGCGCGGTTCAATCCGGTCGTGTCGGCGATCATGGCGCTCACCGACATGTCGATGAAGATGTCATCCATGCGCAGGCCGTATTGGTCGCGCAGCCTGAGCGCACACCGCCGCGCCGTACCATAGATCTCGTCGGCAGTCTTATTGCCTTTCGCGACGCCGCCGTCCACTCGTTCCGAGGCCATCAGGATCACTTTGAAAGGACCGAGCGGTCGGTAAAGATCCATCAGATCCCAGCGATATTCGGTGATTGAATTGACGATCGGCAGAGCGCCGCCTGCCTTCGCCCTGTCGTAGGACTTCAGACAGATTTCCTGGACCTGGGCGCTCGGGAAATCGAATGATATCGGTACGTTCACGACAGCCTGAATGGCGCTGATAACCCGGCCCATGAATTCGGCATCGGTGAGAGCGCGCGCGCCGATGTTGACGTTGAGCCAGCTCGCCCCGGCATTCGCCTGCTTGACCGCGAGTGCCTGAATGCCGGGAATGTCCTCGGTCTCGAACAGGCCTCGCGTGCTCCTGAATCCGGGATTGATCCGTTCACCGATGATTTTAATGTCGAATCCATGCTGATGGGTCACGTTCGCCTTCGCTCCCTTGCGGCTTCAAAGCCGATATTCCTCATGAAGCATTTCTGGAACGCCGGACGCGTGCTGAGTTCGACATAGGTGCATCGAGCTGCGAGATCTCGGGCGGCTGAGCGTTCGGCGCCCGAGGCGAGCATGCGCGTGATCCCGCAGCCGGCGGCATTGCCGACCTGCAAGAAGCGGTCGATGGGAATATCCGGGAACAGGCCGATTTCCCGCGCACTCGGAACGTCGACAAAGCTGCCGAAAGCACCGGCGAGCACGAATTGCTCGATGGCCGGCTCTTCGATGTCCATCTGATCGAGCAACAGATCGACCCCGGTGCGTATGGCGGCCTTCGCGAGCTGAACCGCGCGAACGTCAGATTGGGTGACGTGGACGTCCGGCGCGAGAAGGATCGCACGTCGGCCACCCACCTGGCCGACAGCCGGATGGTGTCCGACGATCCGCCCTCCTTTGTCGAGAATCCCGAGATGAAACGAGGCAGCGACGGCATCGAGAATCCCGGATCCGCATATCCCGACCGCGGGCCGATCGCCGATGGTCGTGATGGCGAACCGCTCGTCGTCCGGCCGGACTCGCTCGATCGCACCGTCGGCGGCGCGCATGCCGCAAGAGATGTGTCCGCCTTCGAGCGCGGGGCCGGACGGACACGACACAGACAGGATCTCGCCATGGCGGATCAGCGAGATCTCGGTATTCGTGCCGATGTCCATGACGAGACTGGCCGTGGCGGACATCCAGAGATCTCGTGTGGCCTGCAGCGCGGCCACGTGATCGGAGCCGACGAAGCCGCCGATATTCGCGGCCATGTAGACAGAGGCACCCGAGCCGACGTCCAGACCCAGCTCGCGCGCGCGGACATCTGTGGCATCGCGGAGAGCCGCTATGAACGGCGCGCGACCGAGCTGACGCACCGGCAGGCCAAGCAGCAGGTGCTGCATGGCCGTATTCCCACAGATGGCGAGGTCCACGACATCGGTCGTCCGGCTGCCGATCGCGTGACACAGATCGTGGCACAGTGCATTGATCGCCGTGCATGCCGCATGCTGGAGTTCTTTGACCCGATCGCGGCCACCTATCGCGTAAGTGATCCGGCTTACGAGGTCCGCCCCCCAGGCCACTTGCGGGTTTTCGATGCCGAGGCTCGCAAGCCGTTTGCCGGTCTCGAGCTCGATCAGAAAGCCGGCGACATTGGTCGTGCCGAGATCGACCGCCAAACCCAGGCTGCGCCGGCCGGGCGGCGCGACAGCAACGATCGTGGAAGCACGCCGATAAACGCGCGCGGACCACGCATTGTTTCGCAGCACCTCAGGCAACTCGCGCGCCGCGAATATGTCGATGGCTTCGAGCGAACCGCCAAGGACGCGCTGCACACGTTCAAAGTCACTGATGTTGTCATGGAGTGTTGCCTCCGGAACCGTGATGTCGTGGGCTGCGACTACGGGGTCGGCGTGCATGTCCCCGGAAACATCGTCTGTTTGCACGTCGGCACGCACGATCGGCGCCAGCGAGCGCTCCGCGACCTCGATCGTGCAATCGCTTCGAGGCCGAATGCAACAGGCACGAGTCCATTTCCTGGCGTCGCGCGCGTCATCGCCGCCGCCCGCAAAGGGAGCGTCCGTATCACGTTGCCCGATGCGGCCTCGCAGGATATGGATCGTGCAGGCGCCACAGGCTCCACGTCCGCCGCAAGCCCCGACGATTCGAAGGCCGTGCCGGCGCGCCGACTGAAAGATGGTCTCGTCCTCGCGGCAGGAGATTTCGCGATCGAGCTGCGGAAATCGCAACATGTGGGACGGCGGGACAGCAGTCGGCTTCGACATCACCCGCCGCCTCCCGCCTGCGCGGCCAAGGCGGACTGGCGCGCATGGTGCCGGCATTTTGCGCGCGAGCGGCAATCGTCGCAGCGCGACCAGCGCGCAAGAGGAAGATCGCGTCCGACGCCAAAGACGACCGAAGCCGATTTCAGGGGATCGAGAGAAAGCGTGCCTGTGAGACTGACACCGATTCGGCTGGCGCCGGCCAACCGCAAGATCGCCGGTTGCGCTTCGAGCGCGAGACCCGGGTCTCCGGCGCGCAGTTCGCCCGCCATGTCGAGACTGCGCCTTGTAATGTCCGCGAGAATCCGGTCCTGGAGGCGACGCGACGCCTCCATGAGCATCTGGTTGCCGAGCGTATCGAGAGCCAGCGCGAGCGAGATACGACGCTGCGCGAACAGGGCGCTCACCCTGCGTTCGATGCCGTGCCCGAGCGTGCAGACACCGAAGGCGAGCGCCGTCAGCTCGCCAGACGGCGGCAGCATGCGGGGTGCATGAAACGCTTCCCCGCCCGCGTGCAGCATATCCGACGGCGGGGCGTCGAGCGGTACGATCGCAAAATTCGACCGGGCGCGGCCGAGATTTTCGGAACGGGCAATATCAATTGCCGCCGCGCGAAATCTTGCGTGAACCGGCGACGAATTGCTCGGGCCGGCAGCCTCGATACGCTTCAGAATCTCGAACGTGCGGGCGCTGTTCGGCATTTCGATTGCTCACCCTGCATATTTGCGGGCGGCAGCGAACATGGCGCGGACGTTTGCGACAGGCGTTTCATCCGGCAGACCGAATGCGGCATCGAGGATCAGGCGCCCTCCCCGGTTGTAGACATTGTCGACGAGAGTTTCTGACCGCAGCATCGACGTCGACCGGGGTTCCGGTCGTAAGCAGAGATGGCGATAGATTGCCTCGCAAGGCGACGACGTCGCCGAGCACATCGAACGCCTTGACCATGTCGGCCCGCTCGAACCAATAGATGCATTTGCCCGGAGGTATGTCCTTGATGATTTCCAGCCGCTTCGTGCAATCCGACTCCCACAACGGCATGGGGATCAGGTCTTCGGCAATCAGATCGAGCATCATTTGTCGGAACGACGGCCACCAATAGGTCCGAAACTGCTGCTCCGACATGAACGCGTCCGGCGCCCAGTGAATCGGAATGAACACGATCGGATTGCCGGATGCCTTAGCGGCCGGCACGACTTGCCGCACGAGCAGAACACGCATCTTGTCGGCCGCTTCGAGCAATTTGTCGCCACGGCGCCGCATGTCGGTCAGAATGCCACGCGCACCGCGGAAATAATCGCCGAGCACGTCGAATGGCGCACCGCTCGTGCCAATAAAGCTCATCGGATATCCGAGTTCGGCCATGCGATCGATGAAACGGCGGTTGTGACCGGCGAGACGCTGGCATTCCCTTGCGGCGTTGAGGACATGCTGCCACGATTGCTGCAGCGCCGGATTGTCGAATCCCCTTACGATCCCGAACAGGCGGAAGTAGAAGCCGCCGGGCAAGCTGGGAAATTCCGAGAATCCCTCGAAGGCTTCCATGATGCGCGGCAGATAAACGCGCAGGTAATAGCCGGTCGGATCGAATAGGAAGTCGTCGTATTCCTCAGGCTTCATGTATTCGCGGTCGAGATATTGATAGGGCTGATGGTCGCCAACTCCGTGGCCGGGCCATTGCAATTGCTTGAAACCGAGAGCATCCAGCGCAGGGCCCATCACCGTCGACAGGACCAGCGTGCTGACCGTATCCGGATCGAGGTCGAGCACGGCGCGCTCAGCGATGGCCGCTGTCCCCTCATAGTCATACATGAGCTGCCTGTGCGAAATACCCGCATATTTTGCGAGCCAGAACGTGCCGTAGAGGGTTACCGGCATGCGGTCGGGCTGACGCAGTGCGACGCAATCCATTACCCGCTGCCAACGCCGGTCGTAAGACGCCCTGGCGTTCGATTGTTCGAGCGACTCGGCCGTTGTCATGCGACACCTCCGAGCCAATTCCTGCACAGGGAAACGGCTTCGACAGCATTGATCCCGAATGCGTCGGCGCCCGTGTAAGAGCGTACCGTTTCGTCGATCTGTCCGCCGCCGATCATGATCTTGAGCGAGTTTCGCAATCCGGCGCCGTCGATGGCTTCGATTGTTTCCTTCATCGAGTCGAATGCGAGCGTGAGAAACCCGGACAGTCCGACGACATCTGGCCGATAGGCTTCGATTTCGGCGATGAAAGTGTCGGCCGGAACGTCGATTCCTATGTCCTTCACCTCGAATCCATTGATGTCGAGCATGAAGGTCACGATATTCTTGCCGATGTCGTGCAGGTCGCCGTGCACGGTGCCGATGAGGATCTTTCCGAGTTTTTTCGGCGCCTCGCCGGGCGCGTGTTTGATGAGTGGTTTGGCGATGGCGCCGATGGTGTCGAGCATCTCGCCGGCCAGCACGAGTTCCGGCAGGAAGTAATCGCCGGTCTCGAAGCGCTTGCCCACGATATCCATCGCGTTACGGCACAATTCGAGGACCCGCAACGGATCGGCGCCCTCTTCGAGCAGCATTTTCTTGGCGAGATCGAGCGCCTCGTCCTCCCGCATGTCCGCCAGCCATTCGACGAGCTGACGTTCCTGCTCAGTCATGCCGCTCATTGCCTTCTCCCCTTATCTTCGTTTTCATTCAGGCCGGATGAAGCTCCGGGCCGTTACGGACGCCCGACCGAAGGATCGCTTCGGCCAAGGTTGCCTCGTTGCGGTGGCCCATGAATGAACGCCCGCGACGCCTTCAATCTGGCGGATCGCGCGGATCGTTTCAACAAGCACCTCCAGACCTTCGGCTTTTTGATCCGTCGCCAGGGCAATCCGCCGGATGACGCTCTCTGGAATATGCACACCGGGTACGTGCTGCGACATCCAGCGCAGGGCTTTCGCATTGCTCAACGTTCCCACCCCGACGATGATCTTGCTACGCCGATGCAAGCCGCGCTCGCGCGGCGACCGCATGAACACCTCGAGCATGGGAAGGTCGAAGCAGAACTGCGTCTGGATGAATTCCGCTCCGTTCTCGATCTTACCCTCGAGATTGACGACGCGATCCGAAAACCGAGAATGTCGCCTTGAACGGCGACCGCGGGCGCGAGCACAGGCGCGGCTCGAGCGAAGACCGCGGAGAGCTTGGAGAGTCCTTCCGCGTGTCTAACGCTCCAATATCGCAAAGCTTTCACCGCTCGACGCCTGCTTCTACGGAACCGCCATTGTGCCAATCGACATTCGGCGCATCAGCCAAACGTATACAACACGTATTCGCTGTGATTTTTTTAGATCAAAATATTGGCCCTGGTCAGAGGGATTGTCGCTGCGCACGTCTCTCTCAGGATGCGGCCGTTTGGAAGGAGTTTAGTAGGACCCGGCCGGCCTGTCCGTCGCAAGATTTTGCCACAGCAAGATCCAACGGCTCAGCTCGGGATCCAACCGACCGGGGTCGCCCGGTGTTTCGAGGTTTGACACGGTCCACAGCTATTTCATGAAGTCGAAGAAGAAATAGGTTATGGGGTCGCAGTCGTACCCTGAATCCGAAGGATTTCGGGGTTTCGTTCCAGCAAACCGCACTGGCGGAGGCGATTTGCTCGAGCAGCACCGCCTGTCCCTTCGGAACGGCGGTATAATTGCATCGCGATTCTCTTCTCAGCTCGAGGTTGGCCGTGCCCAGGATCCATGTCTGTTCGATGGCCCGTATTGCCGATGTGACCAAGGCGACGGGTGCGCGCACTCTCGTCACTTTGATCAATCGCGGCACGCCGGTCGAACGGCCGGTGTCGATTTCTGCCGAAAATCATCTCTTCGTCGCGGTGTCGGACATCACGTCGGACATGGACGGCGAGATCCTGCCGGGCGAAACCCACGTTGCGACGCTGCTCGACTTCGTCCAGCGCTGGGACCGGGTCGATCCGCTCCTCATTCATTGCTATGCCGGCATCAGCCGCTCGACCGCCGCGGCTTTCATATCCGCCTGCGCTCTCTGCCCCGACCGCGACGAAGACGCGATCGCGCGCAACATGCGCATCGCCTCGCCGACTGCGACGCCCAATGCGCGACTCGTCGCCGTGGCCGACACCATGCTGGCGCGCTCCGGCCGCATGGTCGCGGCGATCGAACGAATCGGCCGCGGCCGAGATTGCTTCGAAGGCGTGCCCTTCGGCCTTGAACTGCGGTGAGGCCAGGCGTTGCGCGGGCGAGAGCGGATTGACGAGCTTGCAACTATTCAAATTTTCAGGGAAGATCAGAATTGCTGAGAGATATCGCCAAGAAAATCATCGACAAGAAGACCGACTACGTTCTCGCGTTGAAAGCCAACCGGGCACGCTGCGCGAGGATGTCGAGGTTTTCGCCGCCGAGCAGAAAGCCCGCGATTTCAAGGACACCACGATCAGCCGCGATGAAACCGTCGATGCCGATCATGGCCACATCGAGACAAGAACCACGACCGCCATCTACGATGTCGGCTGGCTGTGAGCGCGCCATAAGTGGCCCAGTTTGAACGGCGTCGTCATCATCGACAGCCTGCGTGACATCAACGACAAGATCGAGCGCGAGACAGGGTTCTACATCACCTCGCTGACCCTGCCGGCCAACCGCCTTGGACCCATCGTGCGGAGTGACTGGTCGGTCGAGAATAGTCTGCATTGGGTCATGGATGTGGTTTTCCGCGACGACGAATGCCGCATCCGAACCGATCAAGCCACGGCAAATTTCACAACAGTCAAACACATTGCCCTCAACCCCATCGGCATAGCGCCGGGGAAGGACTCACTACGCCTCAAGCGAAAGGTCGCAGCATGGGACGATGAATTCCTCGCAAACCTCATCGCAGCGTGATTTTTTCACCCGATTCCCCTGGGAGGCGCTTGTGTCTCAGGTCGACCTCGAGCAGAGCTACAAGGTCGGTCCACAACCATGAGATCCCGCCATCGCCGTCACGTGTGACGCGGTGTCACCAGCGCGACCGGAGCGAGGTCGGTCGTCACCCCGTCGGCGGGTCGCTGACGATTGTACCGGTGCTGCCGCTGCTCAGGCTGAAGTTCGCCGCCGAATAATTGCCGAGCAGCAGTAGCGATACCGAATGCGTCCCGTCGGTGACCGTCAGCGTGCCACCCGACGTGTTGCTGGTATAGCTCAGCGTCGTCGCCGAGGCGTAGTTCACCGCCGTCAAGTCGATCGTGTCGGGCACGGTAAAGCCCGCCACCAACATAGCGTACGACCCGGTCCCGTCGAGCTTCAGCGAGCCGCTCGACGCGAAACCGATCGTGCTCGATCCCGCCGTTGCGCCGCTCTGCAATTCGAGCGTGCCGCCGGCGATCGTCGCGCCGGAGATCGTGCCGCCCGAATAGACGATTTCATGACCGCCGCTGCTGAGTGTCGTCGCCGCGGCGCTGCCATAGACATATTGGTGGCCGCCGCTGAGCGTGACGCCGCTCGCCGTCCCCCCAGACAGGATGTCCTCTATGCCGCCGCTGGCGATCGTCCCGGCCGCGGCGCTGCCATAGACGTATTGCAGGCCGCCGCTGAGCGCGACGCCGCTCGCCGTGCCGAAGTCGAACTCGGTGCCACCGCTCGCCACGATGGCGCCGCTCGCCGTCCCGCCGGACAGGATGTCCTGCAGGCCGCCGCTGGCGACCGTCCCGGCCGCGGCGCTGCCATAGACATATTGGACGCCGCCGCTGAGCGTGCCGCCGCTCGCCGTGCCGAAGTCGAACTCGGTGCCGCCGCTCGACACGATGCCGCCGCTCGCCGTCGCTCCGGAGATGACATCCTCGATGCTGCCGCTGGCGAGGGTCGTCGCGGCGGCGCTGCCGTAGACGTATTGGACGCCGCCGCTGAGCGTGCCGCCGCTCGCCGTGCCGAAGTCGAATTGCGTGCCGCCGCTCGACACGATGCCGCCGCTCGCCGCCCCGCCGGACAGGATATCCTCGATGCCGCCGCTAACGAGCACCGTCGCCGCGGCGCTGGCATAGACATATTGGACGCCGCCGTTCGACAAAGTGCCGCCGCTCGCGGTGCCGAAGTCGAACTCGGTGCCGCCGCTCGATACGATGGCGCCGCTATCCGTGCCGCCGGCAAAAATCTCCTCGATGCCGCCGCTGCGGAGTGTCGTCGCCGCGGCGCTGCCATAGACATATTGGACGCCGCCGTTCGACAAAGTGCCGGCGCTGGCCGTGCCGAAGTCGAATTGGGTGCCGCCGCTCGACACGATGGCGCCGCTATCCGTGCCGCCGGCAAAAATCTCCTCGATGCCGCCGCTAACGATGGTGGTCGCGCTCGCAGAGGCGCCGCTCTCGACATATTGGACGCCGCCGCTCGACAAAGTATCGCCGTTGGCCGTGCCGGAATCATACTGGACGCCGCCGCTCGACACGTTGGCGCCGCTGTCCGTGCCGCCGGCAAAAATCTCCTCGATGCCGCCGTTGCCGACGGACGTGGCCGCAGCGCTGCCATAGACATATTGGACGCCGGCGCCACTCACCGAAGTCCCGGCCGCAAAACCGCCGCTGGAGACGGTTTCGTTGCCGGACGTCACCACGTCGCCGAGCGCCGAGCCGCCGGCATAAATGAACTCTTTGCCGCCGCTGACGATCGTTGCCGAGGCAAAGCCGCCCGACGATACGTTCACCTTGCCGCCGCTGTTGACGACGGTCCCGCTCGCAACGCCGCCGGACACGACGTCGAGCGTGATTTTGCTGCTGACGACAAAGCCGCTTTCGATATAGCCGGAGGCGATCTCCAAGATGCCGCCGCCGCTGATGGTCGTGCCGCTGGCAATGCCGCCGCCGAAGAGTTCGAGCGTGCCGCCGCTGGAGACGATCGTGCCGCTCGCCGTGCCGGCCGACAAGACTTCGAGAGTGATGCCGCTGCTCACCGCAAAAGCGCTCAACGTATGGGCCGAACCGATGTCCAAATCGGCGCCGACCCGGAGCGTGACCCCGCTCAATGTGCTCGCGCTGATGAGTTCGAACGTGCCTCCCGACGACACCGTGACGGTGCCGCCGCTGACCAGCGTGCCGACGGCCGTGCCGCCGGAAAGGACATCTTGGTAACCGCCGGTCAGCACGATAGTGCCGCTAATGGTTTGGCCGGAGGAAACGTACTCCGTCCCACCACCGCTGACGATGAGGCCCAACGTGATATATGTGCCCCCGATGGTATCCGAGGAAAACTCGAACTGCTCGCCTGCGAAATTTTGCGTCGGATCGAAATTCAGGTCGTAGGTTTGGCCGCTTGCCGTGATCTGAAGTAAGTTGCCGGATACAAGAGTGGCGCTGCCGTTGCTGTCGAAGCTCACACCCGTCAGATCAATCGCGTCGCTCGAACTCAAAGCCCGTGATCGTGTTCGCGGGCATATTCGTATCATCGAGCTGCAGCGTCCCGCCGCTGCCCGCAAAGGTGAGAGGACCACTCCCCAGCGAGCCGCCGCTCGCCACCTCCAGCGTACCGCCGCTGATCGTCGTGCCGCTTGCGGTGGCGCCGGTCTCGACGCACTCGTAACCGGCGCTGCCAATGATCGTGCCGCTCGCCACGCCACCGGCGTCGACGTATTCGTCACCGGAGCTGCCGATGATGCTCCCGCTCGCCACACCGCCGGAGCAGACGATCTGCCCGCCGTAAGCGCTGACAATTGTCCCGCTCGCCTCGCCAGCGGAGTACACATACTGATAGCCGTAGTCGCTGACCGTGTTGGCAGCAGCCATGCCGAACACATCCTGGAGTCCCCCGTCGACGGTGGCGTCGCCGACAGTAGCGCCGGCCCCGATCACTTCGTAGCCGCCGCTGCCGACCGTCGTCCCGCTGGCCGTGCCCCCGGAGAAGACGTCCTGCTCGCCGCCGCTTGCAACCGTCGCGTCGATTGCCGTGCCGAAGACGTTTTGGATATCGCCGCCCGTCACCGATGTGTTGGAAACGGTCTGCCCCGCTGAAGCAGTCGCCAGCGGTCCCAAGGCGATGTCGGTACCGCTGATTGCATCCGGTAAGAGATGGAAATTTTCGCCCGAGAAATTCTGTAATGTGTTAAGCTGGAAATTATAAGCGCTCCCGTTCTCAACGACCTGCAGCACGCTGCCTGATTGGAGCGTGACGCTGCCGGCACTGGCAAAACCCACCCCGGCAAGATCGATCACATCGCCCGCAGCCAAGCCGCTGATCACATTGCTCGGCATGGCAGTGTCGTCGATCTGCAGCGCGCCGTTCTGGCCCGCGAAGGTGATAGCCCCGCTGCCCAGAGAACCGCCACTCGCCACCTCCAGCGTGCCGCCGCTGATCGTGGCGCCATTGGCTGCGCCGCCGGATGCGATGAACAGATAACCTCCGCTGTCGATAGTCGTGCTGGCAGCAATGCCTCCCGAATAGACATACTGCGCCCCGCCGGTCTCCACGGTCGCGCTGCTCGCGGTGCCGCCCGACGCCACTTCGAGGACGATGCCTGCGGCCACCCCATAGCCGCTCAGCATGTAGCCGGAGCCGACCTCAAAGTAATCTCCGGCGCTAATAGCAACGCCGTTCGTGGTGGTCCCACCGAGCAACTCCAGCGTGCCGCCGCTGCTCAGCGTCGTGCCGCTGGCAGCGCCGCCAGACGCTATCTCAAGGGTGGCTCCGCTGCTGACGAAATAGTCGCTGATTACGTAGCCCGAGCCGATTTCGAGAGTCCCGCCGGCGCTGACGGTGGTGCCGACCATGGTGGCCCCACTGAGCAATTCCAGCGTGCCGCCGCTGTTGACCGTCGTCCCGCTGGCCACCCCGCCGGCCTCAACGACCTGCGAGCCCGCCCAGATCGTTACGCCGCTCGCCGTGCCGTAGACGTCCTGCTCGCCGCCGTCGATCGAGGTAGACTCATCGACCCCGCCGGAGCTGACGATCTCAACGCCGCTGTTGTCGAGCCACGTAACGCTCGCCGTGCCGCCCAATTCAACAACCTGCGCTCCCGAGTCCACCGTATCTGCGGTCGCGATGCCATAAACTTTCTGTTCGCCGCCGCCGATCGACGAGAATTCGTCAGCAGCTCCGGCGCTGATGATTTCCATGCCGCCGCTGCCAATGATCGCCGCACTGGCCGTGCCACCAGAGGACACAATCTCGGTGCCATCGATGGTCGCGCTGATGTCCAAGGAGCCGGAGGAGACAGTCTCGGTGCCGCCACTGTCGATGATCGTGCCGCTCGCCGTACCAATATAGCTCTCGGATCCGGCCACAAAACCGACTTGCTCAAGACCACCGTTGCTGACCGTTGTGCTAACGGTAGTGCCAAGGTCGACTTCGGTGCAGCCGCTGCCAACCGTCGTGCCGATGGCAGTGCCTGTGACCGTGCTGCCGTTGAGAAGGGGAGTAGTGTTGACCTGCTGTTCGCTGGAGTTTTCAAGTGTAGTGCTGACCGCGACGCCATCAACCTCTTGAGAAGCGAAGAGGTTGACCGTCGCGCCCACCTCCACCGCACCCTGTCCGACAAGGTCCGAGCCAAGGTCGGTGATCGTCGTGCCGCTGGCCGTGCCCCCGGAGAGGATGGAGAAGGCGTCCTCCTCGCCGCCGCTGACCTGCGTGCCGACCGCCGTGCCGCCGGATGCGACGATTGCATTACCTGCGCTGTCAATAATCGTGCCGCTGATAGTGCCTCCCGATAGGACCTCGAGGGTGCCCGCGCTCACCGCATAGCCGCCCAGCGTGTAGCCGGGCCCAATTTCCAGAGTGTTGTGGGTGGGGTACGTCGGGCTGAGGATCGTCACGCCAATGGCGGTGGCACCGCCGAGGAGCTCCAGCGTGCCGCCGCTGCCGACTGTCGTCGCGCTGGCCGTGCCACCGGACGCCACCTCCAAGGTGACACCGCCGCTGACAGTCTCGCCGCTGACGGAATAGCCGTAGCCGATTTCCAGCGTGCCGCCGGCGCTGATCTTCGGGCCGATTGCCGAGGCCCCGCCGATGAGTTCCAGTGTTCCGCCGCTGCTGACCGTCGTCCCGCTGGCCGTCCCGCTGCTCTCGATCACCTGGTAGCCACCGCTGCCGACAGTAGTACCTATTGCGCTACCGCCGGCCTCGATCATTTGATAGCCGCCGCCGCCGACAGTCGTCGAGCTGGCCGTGCCGGCGGAGAAGACAACCTGCTCGCCGCGGCTTGCCACCGTCGCGTCGATCGTCGTGCCGTAGACGTCCTGGACACCGCCGTCCGTCACCGATGTGTTGGAAACGGTCTGCCCCACGGAAACCGTGGTCAGCTGTCCCAAGGCGATGTCGGTGCCACTGATTGCATCAGGTAAAAGATGGAGGTATTCGCCCGAGAAATTTTGTAATGGATCGAGCTGGAGGTCGTAGGTGTTCGCGTTCTCAACGACCTGCAGTACGTTGCCTGATTGGAGTGTGACGCTGGCGCTGCCGGCAAAGCTCACCCCGGCAAGATCGATCACATCGCCCGCAGCCAAGCCGCTGATCACATTGCTCAGCGTGGCAGCGCCATCGAGTTGCAGCGTGCCGTTCTGGCCGGCGAAATCCACTGGCCCGCTTCCCAGGGAACCGCCACTCGCCACCTCCAGCGTGCCGCCGCTGATGGTCGTACCGCTCGCCGTGCCGCCCGATGCGACCAACGCATAACCTGCGCTGTCGATGATCGTGCCGCCGACGATGCCCCCGGAATTGACATACTCGGAACCGCCGCCGTCGACGGTCACGCCGTTCACCGCTGCGCCGGGCAGGACATTCAGGGTGCCGCCGCCCTGGACAGCGATATCCCAGTATTCTTGTCCCGAAAAAACGTTATAGGTTTGGCCGCTGCCGACCAGAAGGGGCGTTCCGCTTATTGCAACGTCAGTTCCGCTGCCACCGTCCCACATTAGCGAGAATTGCTCGCCCGCAAAATTTTGCGTCGGATCGAAATTCAGGTCGTAGGTTTGCCCGTTCTCCACGATCTGAAGTACGTTGCCGGATACAAGGGTGGCGCTGCCGTTGCCGTTGAAGCCTACGCCCGCCAGATCGACCGTATCGAATAGGGCAAAGCCGCTGATCACAGCACCCGGCATGGAAGCGCCGTAGATCTGCAGCGTACCCCCGATGCCCGCGAAGGTGACAGCCGCGCTGCCCAGGGAGCCGCCACTCGCCACCTCCAGCATTCCGCCGCTAATGGTGGTGCCAATGGCTGTGCCGCCGGATTCGACGATCTGCGAGCCCGTCAAGATCGCGGCACCGCTCGCCGTGCCGTAGACGTCCTGGTCGCCACCGTCGATCTGCGCGAATTCGTCGATGGCTCCGGCGCTGACGATTTCCAAGCCGCCACTGCCAACCGTCGCGCCGCTTACCTTGCCACCGGACTGGACGTACTCGGCGCCGCCGATGGTTGCACCGCTATCCGTGCCGCCAGAGGAGACAATCTCAGTGCCGCCACTGCCGATGATCGTTCCGATTGCAGCGCCGCCGGAGAGAACGTCGAGATCAATGCCGTCCGGCACCTCCATATTCGAGATTGTCTGCCCCGACGAAACAACACTGTTGCTGCTGAGAAAGTTAGGCTGAACCCCCGTGTCTGCGACACTTCCAGTCCAGAAACTCACGGAATCCAAAGAGACTGCACTGGCGCCTCCATTCTCGATGGCAAAATCGTTCGAGATATTGAGGCTGTCGACCGGCAGGTTGAACACTTCTTCGGTTTGCCCCGGCTCCAGATAACCGAGTGAAATATCATTCCATAATACGCGAACGGTGTCGGGCGCGAGGACGCCGCTGTAATCAACCGTCAGGGTTGGCGGATCGCTTTTCTGAGCCTGGGAGACGGCGCCCGGGTACAGCGAGAAAGTTTGCGTAATTATTTTGTTTGCGCCTAGCGCAAGGGTCGCAAGCGGAAGGTTATCCCGCATGCCACCGTGGCCGGTGGCATAAAACAAAAACTGAGTGCCAGGACCGAATAACGGTTGGCTCATTGCCCACTGCAACTTGGCAGCCGTGGCGTTTGCGCCGACGAGCTCGATTATATTCAGGCCGCTAATGTTGCCGTCATGACCCGCTTCCCAGGCGCTCTTGATCGCGCTATACATCGCATCGATATCGGCAATTTGCGACGCAGCGGTCGAGCCGCTCCAAAGAACGGCAGTTAACCGGGTGGTCCAGGGAATAGACGGCCAATTGGGCGGAAGTTCCGGAGGAGCAAAAATAACGTCCTCGCCGCCATTGTCCGTTCCCAATTCCTCGCTGCTGTTCGCTGCTATCGCACTGGGATCGGATACCCAATCCTGTGAATTTGCTTTCTGGACCGCCGGATAGACGTAAGAATCTCCGCTTGCTGCGATATAGGTCTGAGAAGGGTTGCTGTATTGATATCCAAGGATATTGCCGGCTGTTAGTTCCCCGGCTACCGTTTGTAACCCAAAGAATTGAGTTGCCCCAACTAATTGAGTGGTCCATGGATCCACAAAATATCCGGCGGCGTTGGCATCAGGATTCCAGTCCGAGGCCGTCATATCCCAATTGGCGGCGGCGCCTCCGGCCCAGGACAGCTCGGGCTCGTTCGAGTTCTGAAAAGTGATTGAATCGAGCTTGCTTGCAAGACCGGCAAGCATTCCGCCGCCATCGCATTCTTGAAAGAAGAACTCTGCACTGTCCACGCGCCCCGTCACGCTTGGTACTAGAACCTGCGCAAATAAATTAGCCAAATTGTCCGAGAGAATGGCTTGTCCGTTAGCCCCAATCAGGCCCACATCTACAGTTGCGGGTGGATTGGTTATGGAGCCCATGTCAGATCCTCCATCATCTGCGCTGATCTAGCCCGACGGACTTCCTTGGTGATGTCGGCGGTGCCGTCCGATAAAACTCATGGATAGAGTGTCGTTGAAACACATGACTTTTTGCAAGCCCCCCCGCTGGCAGCTTTTTGATAAAATTATCGCGAGCGGGAAGGGTGCGCGCGACGTCTCTTGCACGGAAAGATGCGAAAAGTCTGCCCACCCTCTTTTGCCGTGCAAGAGTTTGGAATCATACCGGAATAATTGCACTGTACACAGCTGGCGTTGCTGTTTCGGCGAGGCAGTCGCAAGCAGCGCGGCGAACAGCGTATCCGCTGCTACGGTTGAGCCCTCGTCGCAGCAGTGAACTGGACCCGCGAAGCGGGACCACTTGAATCGGTTTCTCAGTTGGAAGTTCAACTGCTCCGATCTCTTGAAAATCATGCAGCGAAGAGCTGCGTCTTCTGCCGGTGGCGTGGGCGGAGCGGGTCAAAGGTTCCATCAAGCAAAGCTTGATGGAATGGCCCGCGGAGGGATGTGGTCAACGCACATGCGTTGTCCGTCATATCCACGGCTTTCTCACCGGCACGAAACACGTCAATCGGCATGCAGTGGGCGAGCGCCGAATGAGGTCGCCGGCTATTGCAAAATTTGATCCACGAAGAGAGTTCCAGCTTTCGCTTCGCGGCCGTCGGCATAGGTTTTGAGGTGCATCTCTTCGTGTTCGAGCGAGCGCCACAGCCGTTCGATGAAGACATTGTCCATCCAGCGGCCACGTCCATCCATCGAGATCTCGACTGCGTTCCGCAGCAGGACGTCAACGAATGCCGTGCTGGTGAATTGGCTGCCATTGTCGGTGTTGAAGATTTCCGGCTTGCCGAACCTCGCCAGAGCTTCTTCGCGTGCCTCGACGCGGAAGGACGTATCCATCCTCGGGTCGAGCCCGAGGACGTTCGAGAGCCGCCAGGACAGGACGGCGCGGCTATTCCAATCCATGACCGCCACGAGATAGAGAAAGCCGCGGCCGATCGGACCATAAGTAATGTCGGTACACCAGACCTGGTTCGGCCGGTCGATCTTCATGTCGCGCAGCAGGTAGGGGTAAATCTTGTGTCCCGGCGCAGGTTTGCTGGTGTTGGGCTTGGCTCCCAACGCCGCGATCGCCATCTGCCGCATCAGCCGCTGCACCCGCTTGCGGTTGATGTCGTGGCCTTCGGCACGCAGCATCACCGTCATCCGGCATGAGCCGAAGAAGGGCCAAGCCGTGTACATTTCGTCGAGCCGGCGCGTCAGGTCGAACGTCTTCTCGCCGAAGCGCGCGATATCGACGAAGGTTTCCAACCCGGCCAGCACCCCGAGCAACGCCAATAAAAGCGCTTCGTCGAGCGGATAGTTGACCTGGCGGCCTGCCGCGATCCGGCAGATCCTTGAGAAGAGAAAGGAAAACTGTCGTCTCGGCCAAAGGCTCGATAGTCCCGGCGTTCTTGTCCATCGCAATCCCCCGTTTGCGATTTAGAGGATTTCGACAGATTCAATATCTCACCTCGTTGCCACGCACTTCTTCATCCGATTGCCCTGATACCGGCCTTGCAATGGCCGAAAGACCACAGTAATTTGTCATGCTCAGTTCTCCGCACGGTCAACCAAGATGAACGAAATGGCGAGTTCCACAGTTCCGCACGTCGATGGAGTCACTGCCAACCCAGGGATGCAGCAAAGGCATGATTGCGAGTCCGACAGCTGTCGGCAAAGGTTGTTGATCTTCATCGTCGCATATTACGCCGAAAGCACACTTCAGAACGTTCTCTCGCGGATCCCGGCGGCGATCGCAGCAGAATACGACGTCGAGGTTCTTGTCATAGACGACGCCTCGGGCGACCAGACATTCGAACGCGGGCATGAGATGCGGCGAGACGGCGCGCTGCCGTTTCCTGTGACAATCCTGTTCAATCCGGTCAATCAGGGATATGGCGGCAACCAAAAAATCGGCTTCTTTTATGCGCTGAAGAATGGTTTTGACTTTGTTGCGCTAGTCCATGGCGATGGCCAGTACGCGCCGGAGGCGTTGCCGGATCTTGTCCGTCCACTCAGGAACGGGGTCGCAGACGCATGTTTCGGCTCTCGAATGATGACGAGCGGCGGGGCTCTGAAGGGCGGCATGCCGCTCTATAAGTTTCTTGGCAATAAGGTCCTGAGCTGGTTCGAGAACAGAATGCTCCGAACCTCCTTTAGCGAATTTCATTCAGGCTATCGAATCTACTCGGTCAGTGCGTTGAGGAGAATTCCGTTCAGCCTCAACACCAACGATTTCCATTTTGACACCGAAATTATCATTCAGTTTATCATTGCACAATTGCGCATTATCGAGCTTCCGATACCGACTTACTATGGTAACGAAATTTGTCGCGTCAACGGCATGAAATACGCCTTGGACGTGGTCCGTGCCGTGCTGAAAGCCAGAGCCGTGGAACTGGGTCTGCTCTATGATCGCAGACTCGATTGCGCGCCGACGAGTTCAGGGAATGCGCAATATCAAATCAAGTTGGATTACGAGAGCCCACATTCTTTGGCCCTGGAGGAGGTCGGTTCGAAGGCACGCGTGCTCGACTTGGGATGCGCCGGAGGATATATGGCTGCGGCCCTCAAAAAGCTGAAAGAGTGTCATGTGGTTGGCGTCGATATGTTCCCGCTTCCACCGGAAGTCATTCTCGACGGGTTTCATCGACATGATCTCAATGCAGGATTTCCCGCCGTTGACGCAAAGGATTTTGATTTCCTCTTGTTATTGGATGTGATCGAACACCTTTCCGCACCGGAGCAGTTCATCAGTCAATTGCAAGAGGCGCTCAAGATGGCTCCCGGCAAGAAAATTATAGTCAGCACTGGCAATGTCGGCTTCTTTATTCCGCGTCTCATGCTTCTTCTCGGCCATTTCAATTATGGCAAGAGAGGTATCCTCGACATGACGCATGCGCGACTATTTACGTTTTCGTCATTGCGTCGATTGTTCGAACAAGGCGGTTTCCGCATTCTTCGGACCCATGGCGTACCGGGGCCGTTTCCACTCGCCTTGGGACCCGGCCGGCTCGGCTTGTTTCTGTTGCGGCTCAACAAGTTTCTCATTCTCCTTTCCAGGGGAATGTTTTCCTATCAAATATTCATGGTCGTGCAACCCCTTCCATCACTGGACTTCTTGTTGCAAACTGCGGAGGAGCAGTCCGCCGTCCGGGCTGCCGCGCTGTGATTTTGCGGGTGAGAAGTCTCGGTGAGATCGAATTCCAGCTGGGCAACATGGAAACGTGACCGCATGAAAGTCTTGATAAAGGTGGCGCTGTCCGCATCCGTCTTGCTTTGGCTGGTTCATATTGTGAGCTTCTCCGAACTCGAGGCGAGCATTGCGAAGACGAGCTGGACGTCGCTTTTGTGTGTGTGGCTCGTGCAGACCCTTCTAGTACTAGTGCAAACTGCGCGGTGGCGCATCATCGCTCGTAGATTAGGGATTGATCTTGGCTTTCTGCTAGCTTGGCAGAATATCTATATCGGACAATTCTTCAATCAGGTGTTCCCCTCTGCTATCGGCGGAGACGCCGTCCGCGCTTGGCGTTTGCACCGCTCTAGTATTCCCATTCAAGCTGCGATTGCGAGCATCGCTCTCGAGCGCATTGTCGCTTTGTTTGCCGTCCCCCTCATCGGATTTATGGGCTTTGGCACCCTCATGCGAATTGTTCCGCCCGGATCGTTGCGAGGGGCATTGGTCGTGCTGACGATCGGACTTACCGGGGGGCTGGTCGCACTGCTTTGCTTCGATCGGATTCCGCTGCCGCATGCGCTGACGAAGTTTAAGATCGTGCAGTTTTTCAGGACGCTTCCGATATGGGCGCGCCGCGTCTTTTTTGATTGGAGCAGCATCAGCAAAGCAACATTGCTATCGCTTGTTATTCACGCCAGCATCGGCCTTTCCTTTTGGTTTCTCGCTCAGGGCCTTGGAGCCACTAACGTAAGGCTTTTCGATCTCATCATACTCGCCCCCCTCGTCATGCTGGTGACCACTGTTCCGATTTCAATTGGTGGGTGGGGAGTGCGCGAGGGAGCTATGATAACGGCCATGTCGTTGATCGGAGTCCCTGCATCGGCGGCTCTCGCGATTTCGATAGAATTCGGTTTTGTAATGATATTAGTCGGTCTGCCAGGAGGTGTGTTTTGGCTGCTCGATGCTGACAGCCCGCGCGTCTTGACGTCTGCGTCCTGAATTATGAGCGCTCTGCAATCATCGTAAGTCCTTTGTTCGTAAGCCCGGAGGCGTTGTCAGTGGCGAAAACTTCGCAAACCCCGGGGTCTTGGCTCGCCAATTCGTTCGGTTGTTATACGGCCTCTTTCGACAGGCTTTGCGATCGCTTTTTTCTTAAAGCATGGCCGAGCTACGTGTTTATCGCCTTGCTGCAAGGCAAGGTGATTTGGGGCATCTGGCAACGCGATCTGACGACGGGCGACACAAGCAGCTATTTTACATCCGCGCTTCGCTGGAGCAGATCGCTCCACGACAACTTCGTTTGGTCGCCGCTCTATACTGCCTATTACGGGACAGTCCTAAAGTTCGTTGGCGGCGTCTATGCCGCGACCATTCTGCATCGTGTCTTGATCGTTTTCGCCGCTGCCCTCTGCAGTCTGGCGATCATGCGTCGGCTCTTGCCGCCTGCCTTGGCGCTATTGATTGCGTGCTGGTGGGCAATCCTCCCGATTAATTTCGAGACGCTCTACGAAATTCACCTCTTCGCTGTCCTGCCGGTTTTGGCAGCTTGGATCGTCGCCGCATCTGTGGATACCGCCAAAGCGCGAGGAGCGGCATTGGCCATATTGCTTGCAGCGGCCGTCCTTGTTCGCAATGAACTCTTCATCGCCAGTCTGCTCTATGGGTTGATCTGCCTGGGCAAGGAGTTGTCAGACTTCAGGCAGGGTTCAGAAGTGCGCCGGACGCTACGGGGTGTCGTAGCGTGCTATGCGGTTCCACTCTTGGTAGCCGCGGCCATATGCATATTCTTTTATTGGCGCGCCGATTATAAATATCCAGACTTATTAGCCCGCATTATGCAGCCCATTGACCCTCACGCGGCGCAAAGTGCTGCTTTTGCGTGATCGTTTTCGGATTTCTCCCGATGGTAACGCACCCCGTCGTCGTCGGCGGAGCGCCAGCGTTCGGGGTGGAAAATGTTTTCGGGTTGACGGGAAGGGTTCGATTTTCGGGGTGTCACGCCCCGCCTGTTACGTGACGAGGCGCGGGATACGCCCGAGGGCGAAGCGCAAAATATCTTGTCCGGGACACGATGTCGGCAAGTGAACGCGGATCATCGTCTTCATCTCGACGACGTGCGCGGCGATTTTGATGAGGCGCAGGCGCAACGTGTCGAACTGCGCAACGCGCCACATCGAACGTTTCGGCATCGATGTGCGCAGGCCCCACATGAGCCAATAGGCCCCCGCGTGCAGGAACAGCCGTAACTGGTTGGCCGTGGCCTTCGTACAAGAGGTGCGGTCCGCCGCCAGATGCGTCTTCCACGATTTGATGTGGTTTTCGGCCTGGCCGCGCCGGCAATAGACATCCTCGTAGAGCACGCGGGCGTTGCGCTTCTTGAGATTGGTGACGACGAAGCGCGTGTCGGGCCCTTCCGCGCCAGCCTCGACGCGGGCGATGACGCGCTCGACGCGGCTCCAACTCGCGGCTCCGTCGTAGAACTCCTTGAAGCGGCGTATCTTGCCGTCTCTCGGCACGGCCTCGAAGCGTGCCTTCGTGCTGGCCTCAAGGACTTCGATGTGCCGGCGCAATGTCGTGGTCGGCGCAACGCCGAGGATATAATCGAGCTCGTTGGCGCGACAAAAGTCGAGAACCTCGGGAGCGCAATAATGACTGTCGCCGCGCAACATGATCTGCGTTTTCGGCCAATGGGCGCGGATGGCGCGCAACAGGCGGCGCAGGAAGGCTTTGATCTCCTTGCCGCCGGGTCGTTTGGCGGGACGAAGCACGGCGGTGATGAAGCGGCCCTCGCCATCGAAGACGACAATCGGCTGAAAGCCATATTCATCGTAATGCGCGTTGAACAATCGCAACTGCTGGCCGCCATGCACCGCGTCGAACGTGTCGTCCACGTCGAGCGTGATCCGTTTGGGAACCTTGTGGAAGGACTCGCAATAAAGATCGACCATGGCGCGGCCCATGCGCAGCAAGGCGCGGGCGTCGGGCAGGTTTTCCAGTCGCGAGATCGTCGATTGCGAGCACAGTTCGCGATCCGACGGCGCAAGATCGAGCGCCATCTTGAACATGGGATCGCTGCGAAGACTGGAGGCGTCGTTGCCGTCTTCATGGCCCGCCGCGATCATCAGCAGCCGAAAGCGGATTATGTCGGCGAGCGTGTGCGTGATCTGATCAGGCGCGCGCGGGTCTTTGATACACGCCGCCATGCGATCGGCGACGCGAAGGCGCTGCTCAACCTCGCGCAAAACCACAATCCCGCCGTCCGACGACAGCAGACCGCCATCGAATTTGGCGACGATTGCCTTGCCTGAAACAGGTGACAGGCCGGGCAGCGGCAGCATAGGATCATTCATGGCAGGTGTGGCTTCTCTGAAACGGCGCTGATTGGAGTCGACAACCAAATCATACGCTAAATCAGATATTTAAGCCACATCCGCCAGCATGGGCTGCATAATGCGGGTTAGCATGGGCCAGGTTAAAGCACTCACTCAACATGTGCCAAGTCTACGCGTTCGGCTATTCCCAGTATCACCCAGACTGGACTTCGAGCCCCTGGCTCGAATGCCAAGGGCTCATGCAAGCGACTTTCGGACGGCCGCAGCCAAGTCTCCTTCAGATGATCGAAGCGAATCCCCGCGCCGTTCTTGATCAATTTCTTTGGAATGTCTCGCTCATTCCAAGCGGTTTGCAAGTGTCCTTGTTCAATTCCATGTCCGGGAAAGTCAATCCAGATTATGTGCCAGTCAATGAAAGCTGGCTCGCGCTTCCATTCGGCATCGCCAGTTTGATCGTGGTCGCCGCCGGCGGCATCATGGTCGCCCGCAACTGGCGCTATTGGTGGTCGAGCTGGTTCAAACCGCGGAGCGGCGCCTGGCTCATCTTGTTGGCGGTAGCCTCTACTGCAATTCCGGTCATCCTGACCCAACGGCCTCGCCCCTCCTATCTCTTTTCGACAACTCTTGTTTTGATGGCAATCATCGGTTCATCGGTCTACGTTCTCATCCATAAATGGCCGAAAATTGTGAAGAGGCTCACGGTCGTGGCGGCGATGGCGCTGTTGATCTTTGTGCCTAGCTACTACCTTTCGCATCCCTCCGAGCGCCCTTTATACAAAAACTACCTGGCGCTACGGCCATTTGCTCCGCAACTGAAAGAAGAGGGGGAAAAAGTCGTACTGGGAGACTATGGTGGCGAATTGGCCAATTACCTGAGGTTGATCGATAGCGATGTCGAACTAGCCGAGTCCGGGGGCAGGTCACGCAGTCCGATCACAATATACTATTACAATATACTTTCGACTTGGGACCCCACGGTGCCCCTGGATAAATTCCTGGAAGAAAAAGGTATCAATTTTTTCTTTGTTCAGCCGCGCATGTTCGCCGAATTGCGCGACAAGCCTCAGGCGCGCGATCTTCTCGAGCGGCCGGAGATCCTGGGCTGGCAGCGGTTGCAGCCCGTGCATGACAATGATCCGACGCGTTTTCTATTGTATCGCGATAACATCAAACGATAAAAATGGTGCGATATCGCGTAAATCCTAGCATCGCAATTGTGAGGATTTATGAGTGACACGACGGGCGATGCGAGCCTTCCCACCCACGCCCGATCCTTGCTATCGCAGCAGACTCGGGAAACAAGCCTCCCCGGCACTCCCGATAATTTGCGGCGATCGTCATAATTTCGAAATTACCGATATTACGTGATCGAGCTTCTTCCAGGCTGAGTCACTCCCGCCCTCAAGCATTTCAATTTTGGGCTGACGTGTAAATTGTTCGCCAAGTACGACGGGGCAAGCCGATCCGTCCTCGATATCAAGACGATCGAAGCCGCCATCCCTATACTATTAATGTCATTATATTATACATGACACTTGATTGTATCTGTGCTATAGAGAAGCGTGGAGCGGAAAGATTTTCGCAGCATCGGACGTGACGCACAGGAGGCACTGCGCGAACGCGCGGTCTATCTGGTTGTGCACGAAGGCAAGACGCAAGGCGAAGCGGCGGGGCTCGTCGGCGTCCATCGTCAAGTCGTAAACCGGTGGATCGGGCGGCATCGCGACGCCGGCGCGGCGGGGCTGCAAGATGGACGGCGGGTTTCCGCGCGCAAAGGCAGCGGGATCCTGACAGCTTCTGAAGCGCGGCGCGTGCGGCGTTGGATCTGCAATAAGATGCCGGACCAGATGAAGCTGCCGTTTGCGTTATGGACGGCGCAAGCCGTGCGCGAACTGATCCAGCAGAGGCTGGGTAAGATGCTCGGCCTATCGACGATGCAGCTCTATCTGAAGCGGTGGGGGCTCACCTCGCTGAAACCTTTGACGCGGGCGATGCAGCGCGATCCGCAAAAGATCGCGACAAAGATCGCGACTTGGCTTCGATCGGATTATCCACGCATCGCGGCGCGCGCAAAACACGGGAAAGCGGTCATTTACTGGAGCGACGAGACCGGCTGCAACAATCACGACCAGATCGGCAAAGGTTCTGCGCCGAAACGACAAACGCCGGTGCTGCATCAGACTGCGCGGAACTTTTCCACCAGCATGATCGCCGCTGTCAGCAATCGTGGCCTGATGCGGTTCAGGCTTTATGAAGGTGCGCTGAACGTCGCTATGTTCCTCGACTTTATGAAGCGTCTCATCAAGGACGCGAAACAAAAAGTGTTTCTGATCGTCGACACTCTACGCGTCCATCATGCCAAGGCAGTTCAGCAATGGCTTGGACGCCACAAAGACGAGATCGAGATTTTCTATCTTCCGGCTTAGGCGCCGGAACACAATCCGGATGAATATCTCAACAAAGATTTGAAGCAGACGATCAAAAACAAACCGCGCGCCAAGACCGGCGACGACCTCGTCGCCACCGCCGCATCGATTCTCAGATCCATTCAGAGGCGCCCGAATCGGGTCAAGTCGTACTTCTACGCAAAGCACGTTCGCTATGTCGCTTGATAAGTCATGTATAATGCTAGGATATTAGCAGATGCCCGTTTATTGTCGCGGCTTACTGTCGCGGTCGGCTTCGCGCTTCGCCAGCGCTTTCAACCAATGCATCGCTCTTCGCGCGTCTCTCCACCTAGATGAGATCGCGTCGATTTAACGCTCTCGTTTTGCGCTGGCGGAAAAATCCGTCAGGCCGATGGCTAGCTGTCCAGGCAACGCCGGCTGCTGCGCCGCCAGAGGTCTTTGACCCACATCAATTCAAAGAAGCTCATTCGAGCAAAGATGCGATGTCCGCAATCGAACTCAACCTCTCACGGTGACGCGATTGGATGGTGAATGCCATGACGACGGTCAACGCCGGACAAACGCTCGATGTTTCCGCCGAGCAAAATAGCAATGGCGTCATCGTCCTCGGCGGCGGCACTCTGAATGTTATCTCTGGCGGAACAATAAGCGACACCGTCGATAGCGGCGGCATCGACAACGTTTCTTCCGGCGGCACGGCGGTCGGGACGACGCTCGGCAGCGGCGGCGAGCAATACATTTCGATCGGTGGCATGGCCCTCGGCGCGACGGTCGACGCCGGCGGCGCCGAATACGTGCTGTCGGGTGGCACGGCCAGCGGCACGACGATCGGCTCCGGCG
Source organism: uncultured Alphaproteobacteria bacterium (assembly GCA_963809985.1). GTDB lineage: Bacteria > Pseudomonadota > Alphaproteobacteria > Rhizobiales > Beijerinckiaceae > Methylovirgula. Next base: position 503,845 of record CAWELW010000001.1, read on the forward strand.
GCTACGACTACGTCGCGGCCGGCGGCACAGCGGACGCCCCGACCATCGTCGGTGGAACACTCGAGCTCGCAAGCGGCGCATTTGCCAGCGGTCCGATTTCATTTTCGACTATAGGCGGGACGCTACAGATCGACGGGCCGACAATGCCGTCCGCCGTCATCAGCGGCTTTGTCGCCGGAGACACGATCGACCTTGCGCAGATCGGCTACGACAGCGGCGGCAGCATCGCGCTCTCGTCGCAAAACGTCGTTCAGATCACCGAAAGCGGCCAAACCTATAGCCTCGACTTCGATCCGGCGCAGACCTTTGCGGGCCAGAGCTTCGCAGTCTCGTCGAACGGGTCGGGCGGCATAGAGCTGACCCTGGTCGAGCAGCCACCGGCCTCGGCCGTCACGACGTCGTCCGGGCAGCCCGAAGCCGACAGCGCCTCTCCGGTCGTCGGCTCCGACGCGACAGTCGGCGACCCAAGCGGAGGATTTTCTCAACCTGGCGCCAAGCTCGAATTGCCGCCCCCCAATTCTTCGGTGTCGAAGCTGGTTACGGCATCGGGACCTTTTATTACTGACGTACAATTGGCCAATCTGTTTGCGCAGGACCTGGACAATCCAAGCACGGGACATATCGACGACGCCACTTTCCTCTTTCAGGAGTGCTTCGGCGGGGGAATGCTTGCCCAGATCGCGCAAACTCTTGACTCGTCCCCATATGTCACCGCTCAAGGATTCCCTGAGGTGGCTTGGACCGGAGGCGCCGCCGCCCCTTGGTACTACCAGGCATTGAGTACCTCCAACGAGTTCGGTACCAAGGACCTATCCTTTTGGACGCAGGCTCTGCTCACACAAATCGATAACGGAACATCGAACCCGTATCACGAACCCAAGAACATATTCTACGCGATCCAGGCGGCGAACAAAAACGATGCAGACGATCCAGACCCGCAAGTCTCGGACAGCAGCACGTTCACGGGCACCGATAACGGCGGCGCAGACATCGTTTTCCAGAGTATGGGTGACACCAAATTCGTCGCGGTTCTCTGGGACAGCATCACCAATCCTAAGCAAGCCGAATGGGGCCCCAAATATGACATTCTCGCGATGGAGGCCACGATCAAGAGTGCATGGGGCGGTGCGGGCGGCCTCGATCTCATTACGCTGCTCGGCAAGAATGCCACCTATGCGAACTTGCAGCAGGCGCTCAATGCCGCGGGGCTTGGTCCCGGCGGTGATCCGAGTGGCACCGGGTTCTTATTCTACGCGACCGGCCACGGCGACGATATCTTAAAAGCGTACACTTCTAGCCTTGTTATTCAACCTGGACACAGTGCCTTTGAAGCCTTTGACAACAACAATCCCTGGACACTTACGAGCCTTAAATCCGACCCCGTGCTCGAGTTACAATACAGCGGTGTGGTTGCGTCGAATACGGTTCAAGTGTTGTGGAACAATGTTTCGCTCGGTTATCTGCAGCCCGGTGAAACGATAGAGGATTTCAACCTCCCCGCCGCCGATATACTCACCTCGAACGACCTCACCGTTCAGAACACCGGTTCGGCCACGGTCGTGGTGGAATCTGTTTCTCTCGATGCCGACAACGTATCGCAGGTAATTGCCCAAACCACCGACGCCGTGATTTCGGCGGGACAAGTGATCTCCGCCCTGGCGCTGCCCGCGGGCATTGAAGTCGTCGTTCTCTCGGGCGGATCGGCCGGCTTCCTGGACGTCCAAGGCGGTACGCTGGTGCTTAGCAGCGGCGCCGTTCAGACCGATCTCTCCATCGTCACCGAAGGCGGCACGCTGACCGTCGCCGCCGGTGCGGCCAGCTTCGACACATTGCTGAGCGGCGGCAGCGAAATCGTTTACGGCACCGCGAGCGGAACCGTGGTCGATGCCGGCGGCCTGCAGACGATCGAGAGCGGCGGCACGGCCACCGCGACAATGGTGGAGGGCGGCACGGAATATGTGGCGTCTGGCGGCACCGCACTCTCCGTCGTCATCAGCGGCGGGACGCTGGAACTGGCGAGCGGCGCCTCGACGAGCGGCACGCCGATCACATTCGCCGTCGGCGCCGAGGGCACGCTGCAAATCGACGGCACGGCTATGCCGTCTTCCGTCATCAGCGGCTTCGTCGCCGGCGACACGATCGATCTGGCCGGGGTAAGCTTCACCAACAGTGGCAGCGCCACTTTGTTATCCGGCAACGTGCTGCAGGTTGTGGAAAGCAGCCGGACCTACGATCTGAATTTCGCTCCGTCGCAAGATTTTCTGAGCGAGCACTTCACGCTGTCCGCTGGCACTGCGGGGACGGATGTGGGCCTGGTCCAGTCTGCCGTCACGAACGTCGCCACGGTAGCATCGGGCCAGGTCGTCGAAGATGTCATGCTCGGGAGCGGCGGCTCCCTGAATATCCTGTCCGGTGGGATAGCCGTCGGCACTCAAGTCAGCAGCGGCGGGACGGAGCTGGTTTCTGCCGGGGGCACTGACAGCAGCGGAACCGTCTTCAACGATGGCACGCTCTACGTATCCTCCGGCGGTACGGCCGTGGGCGTGACGGTCAACAGCGGCGGCACCGCGTTCGTGGAGTCCAGCGGCACGATGTCGGATTCGGTGCTGACCAACTCGGGGACGGAAATCGTCTCGCGTGGCGGCACCGCCGTCGGCACAATGATTTTCAGTGGGACACTCCAAGTCGATTCGAGCGGCACCGCCATAGGCACTGAAGTCGACAGTGGCGGCAGCGAGACCGTCTCGGCCGGCGGCTTGGATGTGGGTGGCGCAGTCTACGAGGGCGGCATTCAGATCGTCCTGTCCGGCGGCACAGTCAGCTCGACTTTCTTGAATTCTACCGACTTGCTCGCCGCAGCCGGCACGCAAATCGTCAGCTCCGGCGGCACGGCCGTGAACGTGGCAATCAACGGCGGCGAGCAGGAGGTCTATGGGACCGCCATTGGGACTTTGACCGACGTCAGCGATATCTCGTTCTCCGGCGGTTTTTGCTATGTCGAGTCGGGCGGCGTCGTGAGCAGTGCCATTGTCTCCGATTCCGGCGGCGGCGGCGCGTTGGTCGTTCTTTCGGGCGGCAAGGCGAGCGGAACGATCGTCTCCAATGGGGGCCTCATGGAACTGTTCGGCGCCGCGAGCGCGAGCAGCACGACAATCAGCACCGGCGGCACGTTGGAGATCGCCTCCGGCTATACGCTGAGCAACTTTATCGTGAGCAGCGGCGCCACTTTGGAACTATTGTCGGGCGGCGCGGCGAGCGGCACGACATTCAGCTCGGGCGGCACGTTCGAGATCGGTTCCGGCTACACGCTGAGCGGTTACGTCGTCAGCAGCGGCATCACGTTGGAGGTGGCGTCGGGCGCCACACTCAGCAACGTCACGATCGCCAGGGGCGGAACGCTCGAACAGCTGCTGGGCGCCAGCACGAGCGGCATAACAATCGCCTCCGGCGGCGCCCTGGCATTCAACTCGAGCTATAATCTGAGCAACTACGTCGTCAGCAGCGGTCTTACGCTGGACGTCGAGTTCTTCAGCTTCGCAAGCAGCACGGTCGTGAACGGCGGCGCCGCGATCGTCCTTGCCGGCATTACCAGCGCGACGACGATCAGCAGTGGCGGCATCGCGATCGTATCGTCCGGCGGGGAGGACGATAACGCCACCATTTTGAGTGGCGGCTCCGAGACCGTCGGTTCCGGCGGCGTCGCAAGCGGCACGCTCGTCGACGGCGGCGGAGCGATCCTCGTCGCCGGCAACACCAGCGCGGTGATGCTCGGCGGTATCGAGATCGTAGCGTCCGGCGGGGAAGCCGACAATGCCACCATTTTGAGTGGAGGCTCGCAGACCGTCAGTTCCGGCGGCATCGCGAGCAGCACCGTGGTGAGCGGCGGCATCGAGATCGTAGCGTTCGGTGGGCTGGACGAGAGCACTATCATTCTGAGCGGAGGCTCGCAGACCGTCAGTTCCGGCGGAGTCGCGAGCGGCACGGTCCTGAGCGGCGGAACGGAATATGTCGCATCCGGCGGCATCGCCTCCGACACCATCATCAGCAGCGGAACGCTGGAGCTCGGCATCGGTGGGTCCACGGGCAGCGGGCCGATCACGTTCGCGGGCGCGGGCGGGACGTTCAAGATCGACGGCACGGTCATGCCGTCCACGTTGATCAGCGCCTTCGTCGCCGGCGCCACGATCGATCTCAGCGGGATCGGTTACAGCAGCAGCGGAAGTGCCAGTCTGACATCGGCCAACGTGCTGCAGATTGTGGAGAGCGGCCAAACCTATGATCTGAATTTCGATCCCGCGCAATATTTTTTGAGTTCACATTTCACGCTGTCCAGCGATGGCGGTTCTGGAACCGACGTCAGCTTGGTTCAAGCGCCCATCACGACGAGCGCGAGTGTTGCATCGGGCCTAATTGTGGCGGGCATCGTCATCGGGAGCGGCGGCTTCCTGAATATCCTGTCCGGAGGAACGGCGATCGAAACCTTTGTCGGCAGCGGCGGCTCGGAATCGGTTCTCTCCGGAGGAACGATGAGCGGCGGCGGCATCGGCAGCAGCGGATCGCTTGACGTGTCGAGTGGCGGCACCGCCGAAAGCGTTGTCATCAGCAGCGGCGGTGCCGACACTATTTACGCCCAAGGCCTTGCCGTTCTGACGATCGTTTCGAGCGGCGGCACCGAATACGTCGGTTCCGGCGGTCTCGCCCTCGCCACGACGGTCAGCTACGGCGGCACGCAGAACGTATACTGCACGGCAAGCAGCACCATCCTCAGCGGCACGCAGTATATTTTTGCCGGCGGGACCGCGGACCAAACGGCGATCGATTATAACGGCTATCAATATGTCTCGTCAGGCGGCCTGACGAGCGGCACGATGATCAATAGCAACGGTGCACAGTTCGTTCGATCCGGCGGCGTGGATATCGGCGCCACGGTCAATTATGCGGGCACCCAAGAAGCCAACGCGGGCGGCGTGGTCATTGACTCAACCGTCTATAGCGGCGGTTACATCGACGCCTATGCCAGCGGCGTGATCATCGGCACCGTACTGAACTACATTGGCGAAGGAGATGTCTGGTCAGGCGGCACTTCCCTCGACACGACCATCAACGGCGGCATCTTGACCGTTGAGGCCGGCGGCACGGCCAGAAGCACGACCGTCTCCGCAGGCGAGGGCGAGTTGGAAGTTTGGGGCAGCGGCGCGACGGCCATTGGTACGATTGTGCTCGGCGGCTCGGCGGTGGAGACCAACAGCGGTGTGGGCAGCGGTACGATGGTCTACAGCGGCGGCGCCGACGATGTCGAGTTAGGCGGCGCGGCGGTCGGCGCCATCATCAACAGCGGCGGCATCCAGTATGTTTATTACACATACAGCTATGGCGGTGGCGCATTCGGCACTCTGGTCAGCGCCGGCGGCATTCAGTATGTCTACTCCGGCGGTATGGCGAGCGGCACGATCGTCTCGAGCGGCGGCAGCCAGCAGGTCTACTCCGGCGGTACGGCCAGCGCAACGAAGGTCCTGACTGGCGGTGTCGAGCAGATTTCTGCCGGCGGCACGGCAAGCGGCACGATCGTCTCGAACGGCGGCGTGCTGGAACTGTTCGGGGGCGGCATCGCCAGCGGCTTTACCATCGATGCCGGCGGCACCCTCGAAATCGGCTCCGGTTACACGCTCTCCAGCTATGTCGTCAGCAGCGGCACTACCCTCGAGTTGCTTGGCGGCGGCATCGCCAGCGGCTTTACCATCGACGCCGGCGGCACGCTTGCAATCGGCTCCGGCTACACGCTCTCCAACTATGTCGCCAGCAGCGGCACGACGCTCGAATTGCTAGGCGGCGGCACGGCGAGCGGCTTCACCATCGACGCCGGCGGCACACTCGAAATCGGCTCCGGCTACACGCTCTCCAACTATGTCGCGAGCAGCGGCACGACGCTCGAATTGGCCGGCGGCAGCGTCGCGAGCAGTTTCACCATCCACTCCGGCGCGACGCTGGAAATCATCTCCGGCTATGTGCTGAGCGGCTATGTCGTCAGCAGCGGCGTCAGCCTCGCGGTCGCCTCTGCCGGCACGGCCGTCGGCACACTGGTCAGCGGCGGCACCGTCACGGTGTCGTCGGGAGGCACGTTCGAACTCATCAGCGCGAGCACATTGAGCGGGGTCACGCTCCGGGTCGGCGCCGATTTGGACATCGGTTCGGCCTATACGTTGAGCGCTTTTGCGGTGAGCAGCGGCATCACTCTCGAAGTCTTGTCGGCCGGCACGGCGAGCGGCACGATCGTCTCCAGCGGCGGCACGTTGGAACTGTTCGGCGGCGGCATTGCCAGCGGCACGACCATCAGCGGCGGCGGCATCCTCGAAATTGCTTCCGGCTATGTCGAAAGCGGCTTTGTCGTCAGCAGCAAAGTCACGCTCGACGTTGCGTCCGGCGGCATTGCGAGCGGGACCGTCGTCGACAGCGGCGGCAAGGTGAACGTGTCGTCGGGCGGCTTTGCCTCGGCAACGATCGTCAGCGGCGGCAAAGAGTTCATTTATGCCGGCGGCTCGGCGCTCGGCGACGTGGTGACGTCCGGCAACGAAACCGTCTCCAGCGGCGGTTTTGCGGCCGGGACTTTGGTGAGTGGCGCCGGCGTCCAATATGTCTATGGCAGCGCCGCGGCCACGTCCGTCGGCAACGGTGGCATCGAGGAGATTTTCGCCGGCGGGACGGCGAGCGGCGGCAACGTGTCGAGCGGCGGCAGCGAATATGACTTCGGCACGGCCAACGGCGACACTTTGTCGAGCGGCGGCGTCCAATATGTTTACAGCGGGGCCACTGCGAACGCGACCGCTATTGCGAGCGGCGGCATCGAGGAGATCTTCGCCGGCGGCACAGCGAGCGGCACCATCGTGTCGAGCGGCGGCAGCGAATATGACTTCGGCACGGCCAGCGGCGGCACTTTGTCGAACGGCGGCGTCCAATATGTTTACAGCGGGGCCACTGCGAACGCGGCCACACTCGTGAGCGGCGGCATCGAGGACATCCTGTCCGGCGGGGCCGCAAACGGCGCCATTGTGTCGAGCGGCGGCACTGAGTTCGACTTCGGCACGGCGAGCGGCGGCACGCTCTCGGGCGGCGTCCAATATGTCTATGCCAGCGCCGCGGCGATGGCGCTCACCAGCGGCGGCATCGAGGACATCCTGTCCGGCGGGGCCGCAAACGGCGCCATTGTGTCGAGTGGCGGCACCCAATTCGACTTCGGCACGGCGAGCGGCGGCACTTTGTCGAACGGCGGCGTCCAATATGTCTATGCCAGCGCCGCGGCGACGGTGCTCGCCAGCGGTGGCCTCCAGGACATCCTGTCCGGCGGGACGGCGAGCGGCGGCATCGTGTCGAGCGGCGGCACCGAGTTCGACTTCGGCACGGCGAGCGGCGGCACGCTCAGCGGCGGCGTGCAATATGTCTATGCCAGCGCCCTGGCCGGGACGGTCGCCAGCGGCGGCGTCCAGGACATCCTGTCCGGCGGAAGGGCGAGCGGCGCCGTCGTGTCGAGCGGCGGCACCGAGTTCGACTTCGGCACCGCCAGCGGCGGCACTTTGTCGAACGGCGGCCTGCAATATGTTTACGGCAGCGCCGCGGCCGGGACGGTCGCCAGTGGCGGCCTGCAGGACATCCTGTCCGGCGCGACGGCGAGCGGCGCCATCGTGGCGAGCGGTGGCACCGAGTTCGACTTCGGCACGGCGAGCGGCGTCGCCCTCAGCGGCGGCCTGCAATATGTCTACGGCAGCGCCGCGGCCGGGACGATCGCCAGCGGCGGGATCCAGGACATCATTGCCGGCGGCACCGCCAGCGGCGTCACGCTCAGCGGCGGCCATCAATATGTCTATGGCAGCGCCGCGGCGACGACACTCAGCAGCGGCGGTCATGAAATCGTCTATTCGGGCGGCACGATCAGCGGCGCGACGATCGCCGGCGGCACGCTCGAATTGCAGAGCGGGGCGACGGCCGGCTCGAGCACGATCGGCTTCGCGTCGAGCGGCTCGCTGAAGCTCGACGGCACCGGGTCGTACGCTATGTTGGTGGCGGGCTTTACCGTGCCCGACACGATCGACTTGACGGCGGTGAACTACGCCTCGGCGACGACGCTGAGCTACACCAGCAACACGTCGGGCGGCACGCTGAGCGTCACCGACGGGACGCATTCGGTGTCGCTGCTGCTGCTCGGCAATTACACGGCAGGCAGTTTCAGCCTGAGCAGCGGTAGCACCGGCACCGTCGTCAGCGACCCGCCGACAGGGGTGACGACCGACCTCACCCCGATCGCGCTGGTGGTGCCGCATAGCACGTGAACCTCGTCGGAGCGGGACGAGGAAAAGTGGGACGAGGAAAAGTGGGACGCTGCGTGGCTTTTCCGACGCGATCAAGTTTACGCAGTGGGCGTCCCCTCTCCCCTTGTGGCAGGGCTGTCCGGGGAAAATCAAACATAGCAGAAGCTCATCTGATTTGGCCAGTTTCGATCGCGTCGCAGGCTTGGATTGACAGGTGGTGGCTTGTCGATTGCCGCGATCTTACGACGCTCGAAAATGCACTGGGCAACGAGATCGGTGAACCTCAAGATGGGGATCGCGACGCGGTGTGCCCGGGCCGCGATACGCAGCAGCGCATAAGCGATCATCGCGGCGAAGAGCTGCAGGCGGATCGCGTTATCGTTATTTCCCAAGAACCTGCGGATCTTGAGATGCTGCTTGATCCAACAAAACAGCAGCTCGATCTGCCAGCGGCCTTTGTAGAGCGTGGCGATCTCAACGGCGGAACGTTCGAGATCATTGGTCAGGAGGGTGATCGTGTCGCTCTCCTCGCGCTTGACGCGCAGGCGCCGCAGCCGGATCGGCAACTTAAAATCGCCCCTGCTGGCGAAACTCACTTCGCTATCCTCGAGAATGGCGAAGCCATCGCCTTGCGGCGCTACGACGGGGCGCTCGCAGACCAGCTTGAGACCCATGTTGGTTTTGGGCCGCGTGACGAAGCTCGACCCGGCGGCCGCGATCGCTGCCCACCAGCTGTAATGGCAATAGCCTTTGTCGAAGACATAAGTTGCACCGGCCTCGATTGTAATCGTGCGGCCGATCTGAGCATCGTTGACGTCGGCATCGGTGATATCGAGGATGTGGGGGTAATCGGTCTTCGGATCATAGACGACATGCATCTTCATGCCGCGAATGCGCCCATTCGACTTGGCCCAATCGCACAGTTTGCCAAGTGGAATGGGCGTCGAGTCGATCAGGCGCAGCATCGCCTTGCCGTCGCGGCGCGTCTCCCGGTCGAGCTGCCCTGCCACCAGGCCGAAGGTCTCGGCAAAGACGCCAACCGGGCGGCGTTTGTTTGCATCCGACAAGGTCGAACGCATGAGCTTGCCGCTGGCCAAGTGGTAATGATGCTGACTGTTGGCGTTCCAGCTGGCCGCCAGACCACGCAATCCGTCGGCGGCACTGAACTGGGCGAAGATCAATGCCACAAGATGCTCCCAGCTCTTGAACGATTTGTCGTAGGCATCGCCGGCGTGACGATCAACGATCGCTTCAAACTGGCGTCGGTTAATGGCTTCAAGCAGCTTGCCAAAAATGCTAGGCGTAAAGCGCATGCCTCGTTCCCTTTCTGAGTCTCGCAACCAGAAAGTAAACGGAAAAACCTCGCTTCTACGAGGCATGCACCTGCGACCGATCGATTCAGGTCTCTCATTCCCCGGACAGCCCTGCGCTTGCGGGGAGAGGTAAATTCGGTCCGGACCGCCCGCGGAGGAACACATGAGCCTCTATTCCGTGCAGAAATTGCTCTTCACGCTCAATCGCGACAAGGCGATCCAGGCGCGTTTCAAGACCGATCTCGCCGGCCTTCTCGCCGACTACGAACTTAGCGAAGAGGAGCGTCACGCCCTCGCCAAGCCGGACCTCGGGCTCCTCTATGTGCTGGGAGTCAACGGCCAGATCCTCATGCATTTTGCCGCCTTTTGCGGAATTGCCTGGCCGGATTATCTCGAAGCCATGCGCCGCGGCATTCGAGACCATGGGCCCGTCCGCGCCGGCATCTATGCGATGACGACGTCCCTCCAAGAAAAGGTAGCTGGCTTATGACTCTCGTCTTTGCCGGCGTGTGCAGCCACGCCCCCGGAATCACCGGCCGCGCCAAACTCGCCGACCCCGGCCCGCGCGACCGTTTCTATGCGCAGCTCGACCACGTGCGGGCGGCACTCGAGGCGGCACGGCCGGATGCCTTGATCATCGTCGCGGCGGAACATTTCGCCAATTTCTTCATGAACAATATGCCGGCCTTCGCAATCGGCATGGCGGACCACTACGAAGGCCCGATCGAAGACGAAAGCTGGCTGGCGATTGCGCACCGGCGCATCCCCGGCAACGCCGAACTTTCACAACGGCTGATCACGACCATCATGCAGGATGTCGATCTCGCCTATGCCGAGGAATGGAAGTTCGACCACGGTATCATGGTGCCGCTCAACTTCCTGACACCGGACTATGAGATCCCCGTCGTTCCGGTGAACATCAATTGCCAGGGGCCGCCTCTTGCGCCTCTCAATCGGGTCTGGGCCTTCGGCGAAGCGCTGCGCCGCGCCTGCGATGGCGTGCCTGAGCGCCTCGCGCTCATCGGAACCGGCGGCATATCGCATTGGCCGGCGACGCCCGACTCCGGCAAAATCAACGAGACCTGGGATCGTGATTTTCTCGATCGGTGGGCGCGCAATGACAAAGCGGCGCTGCTCTCCTACAAAGATGCGGAGATTTATCGCGACGCCGGCCAGGGCGGATTCGAGATCAGGACCTTCATTTCTGTTGCCGCGGCGGCCAAGGGCGGCCACGGCGATGTCTGGTTCTATGAACCAATTCCCATCTTCGCCGTCGGCTGCACCGTCGGCGTCATGCAAGTGAGTTAGCTCATGCCGCATACGATCGTCGAATATAGCGACAATCTCGTCGAAGATGGCGATATTCCCGGCCTTCTGCAGAAGATCGCCGCCAAGCTCTGCGACTCGGACGGTGTCTTTCCGATCGGCGGCGTGCGCGTGCGGGCCTATCGCTGCAGCGAATATGTCATCGCCGACGGCAAGGACGATTACGCCTTCGTCCACACCGTCGTGAAACTCGGTGCCGGCCGTCCGGTGGCCTTCAAGGAGCGCTTTTTCGACGAGCTCTTCACGCTGATCGAGGCGCATTTTGCCGAAATCGCGAGCCGGCGTTATCTCGCTCTCTCGATGTATGTCGAAGAGGCCGATGAAGCCGGCTCCTACAAGCACAACAACATCCATCGCAAGTTCAAAGCGCCGCCGGCTTGAAGCGTTCTGCGCTAAGGAGACACGCTGAATGAGTGAATCAATTCCAGTCTGAGCACCAAACATTGGGCCGTCCTGGCCGGCCTTGTGCCGGCCATCCACGCGGTGACGTTGCAGCATATTTTCCGACGAAGAAGCAACGGCTCGGCGTGGATGCCCGTGACAAGCACGGGCATGACGCGTTGTAGCAACTACGGAGCTGCGCCCCGCCAAACTCGTTGCTACATGACCGGCATCATCTTGCGTGTCTCCTGAGCACAACAACCACGTTCGAAAGTCTCCCCATGCTGGACGAATCGATCATCAAAGATCTGGCGCATCGCCTCGACAGGGCGGAGAAATCCCGCGTACAAATTCCTCAGTTTTCGCTCGAGTTCCCGCAGATCACGATCGCAGACGCCTATGCGATCCAACGCGCCTGGATGGGTTTGAAAAGGAAAGAGGGCCGCAGCATCAAAGGCCATAAGATCGGCCTCACCTCCAAGGCGATGCAAAGGTCGTCGAATATTTCGGAACCCGATTACGGCGTGCTTCTCGATGACATGTTCTACGAAAGCGGCGCCGATATCCCGATCGACCGCTATATCGAGCCGCGCGTCGAAGTGGAGCTCGCCTTCGTTCTCGGCGAGCGCCTGAGCGGTCCCGACTGCACGCTTTTCGACGTTCTCTCGGCGACGTCTTATGTCGTGCCGGCGGTCGAGATCATCGATGCGCGGATCGAGCGCATCGATCCGCAGACCAAAGCGACGCGCAAAGTCTTCGATACGATCAGCGATAATGCCGCCGATGCCGGCGTCGTCTTTGGCGGCCGCCCCTTCAGGCCGCTCGATCTCGACATGCGCTGGGTGTCGGCGCTCTGCTATCGCAATGGCGTGATCGAACAATCCGGCGTCGCCGCCGCCGTGCTCAATCATCCGGCGAACGGCGTAGCCTGGCTCGCCAACGAGCTGAGCGCACATGGCGTCGCGCTGGAACCGGGGCAAATCATCCTCGGCGGATCCTTCACGGCGCCCGTCTTTGCCAACCGCGGCGACACGTTCCATGTCGATTACGGTCCCGTCGGTGCCGTGACCATGCGGTTCGTCTGATGAGCGTCGCGATCAATCCTTTCAAGCGAGCCTTGCGCGAAGGCAAGGTTCAGATCGGTCTCTGGCAGGCGCTCGCAAGCCCGATCACCGTCGAGATTTCTGCCGGGGCCGGCTTCGACTGGCTGCTGCTCGACGGCGAACATGGGCCGAGCGACGTGCCGAGCCTGCTGGCACAATTGCAGGCCGCCGCCGCATATCCTAGCCATCCGATCGGCCGCGTGCCGGTCGGCGATGCGACGATCATCAAGCAATATCTCGATATCGGCTTTACCACCCTGCTCGTCCCCATCGTCGAGAGCGCAGATCACGCGGCGCTGCTGGCGCGCGCCGTGCGCTATCCCCCCGAAGGCATCCGCGGCGTCGGCAGCGGCATCGTGCGCGCCTCCAATTTCAACCGTACCGCGGGCTATCTCGACGAGGCCGACGCACAAATCTGCCTTCTGGTCCAGGTCGAGACGCGGCAAGGCCTCGAAAATCTCGCGGCGATCGCCGCAATCGAAGGCGTCGACGGCGTCTTCATCGGGCCTGCCGATCTTTCCGCCACTTTGGGTCATCGCGGCAAGCCCAACCATCCCGAGGTGCAGAAGGCGATCGAGGACGCCGTGCAGGTCATCAAGCGGGCGGGCAAGGCGGCAGGCATATTGAGTGCGGACGAGGCACAGGCGTGGCGCTATTTGGGCCTTGGCTTCAGCTTCGTCGCCGTCGGCAGCGACGTCGGCCTTCTGGTGAAGGCGACGAGCGAATTGGCGCAGCGTTTCAAGAGCGGGGTGGCGCCGGAGGCCGGGGCAGCCAAGATTTCGGACGTCCATTGAGGCGCGCGCGTTTGACCAATGATCCGGATGCAGCTTGCCTCTCGAGGCGGCACCGACTCATATCGAGCTCTTCGATGAGAAGCGCCCGCGGCTTGCGACCGTTCGATGAGCCCCTATAATCCCAACGAGTGTTAGCAGACACGGATCAATAAGTCAGTCATGTTGCAATGAGTTGGGCGGGGCGTTGCTCCATAGTTACTACAACGCGTCATGGCCGCCCCCGGACTATGATCCGGGGGCGGCCATGACGACCGAATGTTAGGTGCTGCACCTGGAATTGACTCGCTTATTGTTGGTGGTCTCCTTTGGGAACAATGTGAGGAAAACGATATGGCGCTCATCGGGAGGACCTATGAAGAGGTCTGCAGCAATTTTTCGTGGCACATCCCGGCGCGCTTCAATATTGCCAATGCAATATGCGACCGGTATGTCGGCGGCGGCCGCGCGGCGCTGATTTTCGAGACCGACCGTGACACGACCGCCGAGCTGACTTTCGAGCAGCTGCACGAGCACTCGTGCCGTCTGGCCAATGCCTTGTCGGCGAATGGAATCGGCGCGGGGGATCGGCTCGCAATTCTGCTGCCGCAATGTCCGCAAGCGCTGGTTGCACATCTCGCAGCCTATCGGCTCGGCGCGATCGCGCTGCCGCTTTTCACGCTGTTCGGCCCGGACGCCCTCGAATATCGGTTGAACGACAGCGGCACGAAAGCCGTCGTTTCGGACGCCGAGGGAATCGAGAAACTGCTCGAACTCGGCGAGCACCTGTTCACCAAGCCGATCCTCATCAGCATCGACGATCCGTGCGACGGCCGCGTCCTCGAATGGTCGAAGCTGCTCGAAGCCGCATCTTCCACACATGCATGCGTGGATACGGCAGCAGAAGATCCGGCCATCATCGTCTACACATCCGGAACGACGGGCAATCCCAAGGGTGTCCTTTGGGCGCATCGCACGCTGCTCGGCCACATGCCCGGCGTTGAACTGCCGCACGAATTCTTCCCGCAGCCCGGCGATCGCATGTGGACGCCGGCCGATTGGGCTTGGGCCGGTGGGTTGATGGACGCGCTACTGCCGTCCCTGTTCCACGGCATTCCCGTGTTCGCCAAACGTTTGCACAAATTCGACCCCGAGGAAGCCTTCGACCTTCTCGGCCGGCATGGCATCCGCAACGCCTTCATGCCGCCAACCGCCCTCAAGATCATGCGTCAGGTGCCCTCGCCCGGCGAACGTTTCACTTTTTCGATGCGCAGCATCGGCAGCGGCGGCGAGCGGCTCGGCGACGAGATGATCGACTGGGGGCGCAAGACTTTCGGCCTGACGGTGAATGAATTCTACGGACAGACCGAAGCGAACCTGACGATCTCCAACTGCGCCTCCATCATGGAGATAAAGCAAGGCTCGATGGGCCGTGCGGTGCCAGGGCACGTGGTCGAAATCGTCGATGACGACGGCCATCCGTTGCCGCCCGGCGAGACCGGGACGGTCGCTGTCAAGGCGCCGGATCCGGTGTTCTTCCTGCGCTATTGGAACAAGCCCGAAGCGACGCAAGACAAGTTCCGCGACGGCTGGCTGCTCACCGGTGACACCGGCCACCGCGATCATGCGGGCTATTTCTGGTTTCACGGCCGCAACGACGATGTCATCAAATCGGGTGGCTATCGCATCGGACCGACGGAAATCGAGGACTGCCTGATGCGCCACCCCGCCGTCGCTCTGGTGGCGGTGGTCGGCGTGCCGGATCAAACACGCGGCGAGATCGTCAAAGCTTTCATCGTTCCGCGCGCGAATATCGCCGCTGACGAGAGCCTCCGCAAAGATATCCAAGCCTTCGTCAAGGCGCGGCTCTCGGCCCATGAATATCCGCGTCAGATCGAATTCCGCACGAGCCTGCCGATGACGATCACCGGCAAGATTCGCAGGAAAGATCTGCGCGATGAGGATGCTTCTGAGTGAGCGACGCAATGCGCGCGGGTCGCCAAAGGTCCCCGGTAGCGCTGCGGCGCATCGACACGCGGCATCGTCGAGACCGACACCTTCACCTCGCGGGCTGACACCGCCCCGGCTTCGCCGCCTGCTTGCGGCGACGACGCCGATCGCGGGCGCTTGCCATGAAATCCATAAGCATATAGTCGGAACACGACTTTAATTAACGGATGAAACCATGTCCAAAAGCGCAATCGCTCTCGCTGCTTTGGTCCTCGTCAGCGCCACCGCCGCCGTTCCCTCTTTCGCAGACGAGCCAACGGTCCCGGCCCTGAAGGCCGAAGCCGCGGATCTGGTGAAGGACTATGCCGCGCAGCTCAAAGCCGCGCTCGGCGCGGCGATGAAATCCTCCGGCCCCCTGGGAGCGATCTCCGTGTGCCGCGATCAGGCGCCGGCCATCGCCGCCGCTCTTTCCCAGCGGAGCGGCTGGTCCGTCGCCCGCACCAGTCTGAAGCCGCGCAACGCCGCTTCGGCGCCCGATGACTACGAACGAAAGGTCATGGAGGAGTTCGACGCCCGCATCGCCAAGGGCGAGAAAGCCGCCGATCTGACCAGCGCCGAAATCGTCGAGTATCGCGGCGGCAGGGTTTTCCGCTTTATCAAGGCGATCCCGACGACCGAAATCTGCCTGACCTGTCACGGCAGCGACGTCAAAGCGGAGTTGAAGGCAAAAATCGCCGAGCTCTATCCGGACGACCGCGCGACGGGCTTCAAGCTCGACGATATGCGCGGCGCCTTCACGCTGCAAAAGCGATTGGATGCCCCAAGTCATTGACGACGCGAAAAATCTTTTGTCATGAGCCAGCCATCATCGCGGCCGAACTCTTGCAGGAATGGCGGATCCGCTCACGCCGGGGTGCATTGTCGCCGGCGCGGCTCGCGATCGCGGTGACACGATTATATTACGGTGACCCTTTCCTAAATCTCTTTTTATCGTCGCAATGCTGGAGATGCAGGCCATCGAGAGGCAACCCGGCATGACGACGGTTCGGCGAAATTACCCGTAAGTTCAGGCGTCCGATCGGCTTGCCGCGGAACGTGCACGATGTTTGGCCCACAAGAACGCCAAGCCGATCACGATCACGGCTCCCGTCAGAAGAAACCATAAAGCGGCCGATTGCTCAAACCACGCGAGCACCGGTACGGCTGCCGCCATAAAGAGGCCGAGCACGCAGACTTGCCAGGTCAAGGCGTGCACCCCGGCGGTAAAAGTGCCCAGCGCCAGCAGCATGAGAATTGCCAGTCCGCTGGCGTTAGCAGTCAGCTGCCGCTCGATGTCCGGCCACATCATCACCCTCATGGCGACCAGAAAAGCCAACCAGTGAAATGCCTGGGTCAGTATCAAGCGCAACCGTTCGTCTCGGTCACGGGCATTTTGCCATCCGCCGCCGATGCATGCGACGCAGATCAAAGGTGCAAGTATCTGCCAAAAGATTGGCAACGGCTGTTTTGAATAACTTGTATAAGCGACGCCGAGAATTGTCAGGATGAAGACGCCGCCATAGAGCAATTCCGTCAGCCAAAAGCGCCATGGTCCGAAGGCGGTTGGGGCGGCCGATTGCGATTTCGCTTCCGTTGCTGCCGGATCACTCATAGTTGGCGGTCTCCCAAAAGCGCGGGTGTTCGGAGCAGGCGTCGCGTGAGACTAGCCGGATCGGCTCGGTTTGACCACCGTCCGGCCGCGTCGAATGGCCGACAGAATTCCGGCTTCCCTCAGCGTATATTGCGAGCGGGCGGACTTACCCGATTGATAAGAATGCGCGCCGACGGCCGATTGACGGGGAAACGGACGATGGCCAGAAAAATGATGCTGATCCGGCACGCGGAAAAGCCGATTGTGCCGAAATCTCCAAACGATGTCCCGTCATTCGGGCTTCTCGAAACCGGCCGGCCATCTGACTACGGCCTCACGGTCAGGGGATGGCAGAGAGCCGGCGCCCTGGCCGTTCTGTTCGGCCGCGAAGGTGCCTGGTTTCGATCACCGCAACTCGTCACGCCCGACATCATTTTTGCAACTGCGAGCGGCCCGCGCAGCCGGAGCCTCAGAATGCAGCAGACGATCGCGCCGCTGCGGGAAAAATTGGCGCCTGCCGTCGCCGTCAATCTGGACTACGGCAAAGGGGAAGAGGAACAGATGATCGACGCGGCTCTACAAAGCGAGGGCAACGTCCTCATCTGCTGGTCACATCTAACCATCCCGTGGATCGCGGCGCGTATTCTCGGAAGCCCTGATCGTGCCCCGCCCTGGCCGGAGCAGCGCTTCGATCTCGTTTGGGTGTTCGACCGTCAAACCGAACATGAGTGGTCTCTGGCGCAAGTCCCGCAGATGCTGCTCGCCGGCGATCACGCCGACGTGGCGTGATCCCGGCGCGTCGTCACGGCGCCATTGATGAAAGGAAGCCCGACGAAAGGAGGCCTGACGGAATCATGCCGGACTGCAAGCCTGACGGAATCATGCCCGACTGCAAGCCTGACGAAAGCATGCCCGACTGGAGGAAGCTTCCCGACATATTGTTGCAAAAGTCAGCCGGCATAGTCCCGCTTCCACACGCCATTGCAAAGCCAGCGATGACCTGTCGCATTGCGCGAAGGGCCCCACCAGAGCGCGCCCATCGATGCTGCGCAACCATGCGGTGGTGGTGACTGCCGTAGGAAAAGACGGAGCCAGATGCGAGGCGTCGATATTGCGCCGGAAACTTTGGCCCTAAGCTTGCGCTCTCGCTTGTGCTTGCGCTCGCAAACATGGCACGGCATCGCGCACTCAAACTCGCCTGTTTGGCTTTCATACAAGCGGTGACGCGGGCGACGTCCGGTATCTCCGAGGAACAAAGCCGCATGGCGTCGGGGGTGCAGGCGGCCCGTTGCTCGGCCGTCCCTTGGGCGGCTTTAGCGCTCGCGGCAGCGGCCACACTAAAGGCCACGACCAGAATAATGCGACCGGTTCGCCCGATCGAAGAAGAGGTGCAGTTCGAGACCATTGATCGCTCCTAGCGTGCGTCCGACGCGGGGCAGGGTTGCCGATAGAATAGAAATCTAGAACTGCTCCGCACCCATGTCTGTGAGCAAAGTCATAGACGAGTCGTAAATCCCAAAATTGCGTGATTCCGATGGCGGCGGCGCCAGGACCGCTTAGCCGCGGCGCGCCACTCGACGAGACTATAGTCGAAGTTCAAAATGTTGGAACCTGGCGCGGAAAAGTCTGGCAAGTGTTCCGTGCCCCGCTTTTGAGGATTGCGCCGCCCATGACGTCAAACACCACAAGGAAACTCGACCGACAGGGGCCGGAAGCACGCGCGGCCTTCGCACATTTCTATGCCATTGCGCAGCGCTGGATAGACAGCGACGCCTATAGGCACATGAACAACGCCGTCTATTATTCCTTCTTCGATACGGCAGTGAACCGTTATCTCATTGAACAAGGTGCCTTGGATGTCGAGAAGAGCCCGCAGGTCGGCCTCGTCGTCGAGACTCAATGCCGCTTCTTCTGCCCAATTGTTTTTCCATCCATGGTGAATGTCGGGATGCGTGTCGACCATATCGGCACCAGCAGCCTGCGTTACGCCATCGCGCTCTTCGCCGATGAGGCGGAGATCGCCGCGGCGCAAGGCACTTTCGTCCATGTGTATGTCGATCGCTCGAGCAATCGCCCGGTGCCGATTCCCGACGCGGTCAAGGCGGCTGTCCTTCCGCTGCTGCGGCCGAGACGGGCCAACCCCGCTTCCGCTTAGAACACATCCCGAAAGGTTTCCGGGACAGGCTTTAGCCGGCGCGGCGGTGGCAAAATCAGCATCGGGCCATAGACGAGCGTGAAAAGGGAGAAAGCCGCGATCCAAAGACACCGGATCTTCCGTCGGATCGCTGACGCCTCGAATCAGTGTGTGAGAACGTCGCGAAGCATGACGGCTTCGTTGTGAAGCTCGTCGCGCGCTGCATAAACGAGCGTGAGCCGCCCCTTTCGCGCAACCGCCCGAAGCTCGTTCAAGAGATCGGCGTTGCGCCACAGTTCGTCTCCGTATCGAAGGCGGAACTCTTCCCACCGACTCGGATCGTGGCCGAACCAGCGGCGGAGTTCCGTGCTCGGCGCCACTTCCTTCAGCCATCGGTCGATTGCGGCGTCTGATTTGCGCACGCCGCGCGGCCAGAGGCGATCCACCAGAACGCGGATACTGTCTTCGGGAGATGGTGGCAAATAGGCACGCTTTAGACGGACATCCAACTTCGCTGCTGCGTGCACCATTGTATCCTCCTGGTCTGGGCATACCGCGTTGAATTCGTCAGCTGTTGCGAGGACCTTCCGCTTCATCCATTGCCGTCAGCGAAATGGCGGTGTGTGCATAGGCGCCGCCCGCCCGCATCTCGGCAGCAACCCAGATGGCCTCCATCAGCTCTTGACGCGTGGCACCGTGGCGGAGTGCCGCTTTCGTGTGTCCTCGGATGCAATAAGGGCATTGCGTCACGTGTGCCACCGCGACGGCGATCAACTGCTTGGTCTTCGCCGGCAGCGCGCCATCGGCGAAGACCTGTTGACTGAACGCCTGGAAGGCCTTCTCTGTCTCAGGAGCGAGAGCCCGCCGCTTCTCGGAGAGCTCACGCGACGACGGAGGGTATAGGGACTCGACCATTTGAACACTCCTCAATCTTTGGCAACGCTAGCGGAGCCATCTATCGATTGCTGGCCGGTACGGCCTCTCGGCACGCGGCCGTAACGCCGCGGTTGCTCGCAATCAATGGTAACCCATGCACATCACATATTCTCGTAATAGAATCTCCTCATACTTGACCTCTTCGAGGAGTGCCTCGAGCGCATCTCGCGCGTTGAGCACGCCTATCGGCCGAGAGTCTTGACCCACGATGGGGATGTTCTTCAGGCCGCGTTCCTTCATGATCGACCAGACTTCATGCAATAGATCGCCGGGACGACAGAGGATGACGGTCTGGGTCATGACGGCCGATGCGGCTGTCGTGCAGCCGGTTCCTCGACAGTGGCTGATTTGGCGGACAACATCCGTTTTGGTGATGATCCCGGCCAGCAGTTCATTGGAATTGCAGACGACCACGAGGTCGGTATCGAAGTCGCGCAGAAGTGTCGCCGCGTCGATGAGCGGAGCATCGTCACGGATTGTGATAAGTCGCTTGCGCGCAGCAAGCAGAATTCGTTCCACGAGCATCAAATCAACCTCCACGGCAAGTAAGCACTCAACTCCGCGTCCATTTGCGTTTAGCTTACGCCGATCCCCCGCGGATGCATGCCTTGCGAGCACGGCTGCGCCGCGCCGCTCTCAGCTTGCAAAAGCGATCCGCAGGGTCGCCAAGACGCCCGCGACGGCCAGCGCAAAACAGCCAAAGTGCATTCCTAGCAGCGCTGGAATTTTCATTCTGGAGTGGACGTAATCCTCAATCACTACTTGGAGGCCGAGCGCCGTGTGATAGAAGAGACCGATCAAAAGGAGCGCCATCAGAATTGTCGCAATCGGCGTCTTAAGCCAAGCGATGAGCGTGGCATAGTCGTTGCCCGTATGCACAACGATCGAGGCAGCGAACCACACCGTCAATGGCACCAGTGCTATCGCTGTGACGCGCTGAAGCCACCAGTGTTCGACGCCGCTCTTTGCCGAGCCGAGGCCAAGTGCGTGGCCGAGCGGTGAGCGCATGGGTTCCCTGTTCATCGGCTCTATCCTGCCAAGACTATGCTGGTAATCCAGGTGACCACAGTCAGCGCTGTGCTCACCACCACCACCGTCCATCCCGATGCGTATATCGCGCGAAGATCGAAACCGTAGCCCGCATCCCAGACCAGATGGCGGATGCCTCCGCAGAGATGCAGGAAAAAGGAAAAGACACAGCCGAATAGCAAGATCTGGCCGGCCCGTGATCCGATGAAGACATGTACCGTCGAGTAGGCATGCGGTCCGGCGGCTGCCGCCAGCAGCCAAACAACCAGCGCGACGGCATACATGCTCAAAACGACGCCGCTTATCCTATTCGCAATCGACAAGACCGAGGTGAGCTGCGGTCTGTATATCTGAATGTTGGGAGAGAGCGGTCGTGTGCGTTTCGGTGTGGAGTTCGCCATTTGCAGATGCCCTCCTGTTGTAACCATTAGCTCCGGCGCTCGATCAGCATTTTTTTGATTTCGGCGATCGCCTTTCCTGGATTCAGCCCCTTGGGACAGGTCCGCGTGCAGTTGAGAATGGTGTGGCATCGATAAAGTCGGAACGGATCTTCGAGGTTGTCGAGTCGCTCGCCTGTTGCTTCGTCGCGACTGTCAACGAGCCACCGGTTTGCCTGAAGGAGCACGGCAGGTCCGAGGAAACGCTCGCCGTTCCACCAGTGGCTAGGGCAGCCTGAGGTGCAGCAGAAGCAAAGAATGCACTCGTAATAGCCGTTGAACCTGCTTCGCTCCTCGGGGGATTGGAGCCGTTCTCTTTCGGGCTCCGACGTCTTCGAGAGAAGCCAAGGCTCGATAAGGCTGTACTGCGCGAAGACGTGCGTAACGTCCGGAACCAGATCCTTAATGATCCTCATATTCGCCAGAGGATAGATCATTGCTGGCGTGGCCAGGTCGGAAATGAACCTCGTGCAGGCAAGCCAGTTCGTGCCATCGATGTTCATCGCACATGAGCCGCAAACTCCCTCGCGACAGGAGCGGCGGAAAGTGAGTGTCGAGTCGATTGTATTCTTGATCCAGATGAGGGCGTCCAGAACCATCGGACCGCAGTCGTCGAGATCAACTTCGAAGGTATCGAGACGCGGATTGCCCTCCGAGTCCGGATCGTAGCGATAGACTTCAAGCGCTTTCACTCGGGCAGCGCCGGCCGGGGCTGGCCATCTCCGCCCCTGCTGGATGCGCGACTCTGGCGACACACCAAAATTCCTGGGCACCGGAAAACGCTTCAGCGCCGTGACGCGAGGTACCTGATCTGAGGATCGAATGATCACCGGAGACCTCCTATTGGCCACGTTTATGCGCGCGCTTACGCACCGAGGTCGGCCAACATCGATGTCGCAAACGACGTTGCGGGCCGCGCCTCGTAAGCGCCGCCCACGCCTCTAATGGGCTTCGCGCGGCAGGAGCAGCATCGGCCCGTAGGTGAGCGTGAACAGTGCGAAGGCGGCGATCCACAAGCAAGCCGAAACCATGAGGAGCGGCATCATCCAGGCCTCGCCAAAAGCGGCGGCAACGCGCGTGACCGCAGCAAGCGTGACCAGCGCGTAGATCAGGATGGTCGATCGATCGGCCGAGAGGTCGCGTCCGGTATGGCCGCGCGTGACGCGTGTCATCACGGCTAGGATCATCGTGCCGAACGCACCCGCAGTTAGAGCATGGATTGCCGCACTCAGCGGAATATCGGCACTCAAACTCGCAAGACCCAACAAGGCCGTACCGACGATCAACCAAGCATAGCCGACATGCAGGATTATGAGCAGAGGCTCGGCCAAAGTAGCGTCGCCGCGCCAGCGTTTCAGCCGCCAGAAATTGAGCGCCGCAGCAACGAGTAGCACAAAGCCGAGCAGGCGGAACTCCGGAACGAATGCCCAGCCGAAGAGACCCGCATGCAGGACGCCCAGCGCCGCCCGATCGATTGCGCCGTGTGGAGCCGGGAGATCGGTCTTTTGCCGCTTGGCCAGCCAGTTCCGGGTAAAGCTCGGCACAATGCGCCCGGCAATGACGGAAATCAGAACTGCGACAGCGGCCAGCCCGAGACGCCATCCCAAGCCTGCCGGCAGACCTGATCCGCATGCCTCCAGGTGCATCAAAAGATTGGCGAGGCCGAGAAGCGCAACCGGCACGACCATCGGCAGATTGCGCCAATTCCTGCCGACGGCGATTTCTCGCGCGGTGACCGCGACAAGAGCTGCCGGAAACGCCAGATCGGCCGCAATGGCGAGCCAAGCCGGGACAAGCGCCGAAACGAGGCAAACGATCCGCCCAACGAGCCATAGCCCTGCTAAGATCGCCAGAGGCAAGCCGCGAACCGGAAGCCGCTTCGTCCAATTCGGGACGGCAGTGAGCAAAAAGCCGGCAACGGCCGCCATCACAAAACCGAACAGCATTTCATGAATGTGCCAGGTGAGCGGATCGAAGCGGCTCGGCAGCTTGGTTCTATTGATCAACAAGACGATCCACACGGCGAGCGCCGCCGCCGACCAAACTCCGGCGGCGAGAAAGAACGGCCGGAAGGCTTGGGTGAGCCAGGCTTGTATGGGACATCGGGCCAAGTGATCGTCGGCAACGGTCATGATATGTTTCCAAGGCATCCGAAGAAAGCTGCTCATCGAGCAGCTTGCCCCGCGCCATTGGTCGCCGGCCGGTAGAGCGCTGCCCAGAGCGAGAAGGTGGCGGAAATGAGACCAGCCCACAACACGCCCCAGAACATCAAATCCGGCGACGAGGCCCACAGCCAGGCGACAGTGACGAGGAGGGCCAGCGCCAAAGCCGCGATGATCGTCGCCGTACTTTGCCAGATCGAATAGTCGCTGCGCCGGGCCCAGATCGCGAGAGCGACGGTGAAGACGGCGGCCGCCAGCAGCCAGCGATAGGGCTGGGCGCCGATCGAAAGCGGAAAGATGGCGACATAGGCAAGCCAAAGGCCGAGCAGCGTGTTGAGCAGATTGGGGATCATGTATTCGCTCCGTGATCGCGATGAGTTCGTTGCAGGTAGCGCCATGTGACCGGCGGTATGGCGCAATAGACAAGCGTGCTTGCCGCGATGAGCGCCTTCCAGGCGGGTGCCAGCGGGGTGGTTACCACGACCGCGGCCGCGACAAGGCACAGCACACCGCAGGCAAGGCCCGCCGCACGCAGAAGCCCGGTGCTTTGGTTCAGGCGCGCGGCGCCGTAGAGCAATCCGTACACTCCGGCGCACAGGACGAAGGCACCAAGCAGAAGACTGGTCGCAAGAAACGCGCTCGCGCTCATGGCCGACCAGCCGGGCTCATTCCGCCGGCGCCGGCGCGGCGACGGCGAGCGCCGGCACATGACGGCCGAGCGTCACCATGTCCCAGACCAGCGCGACGTAGCCGGCCGCGAAGATGATGCCGAACCCCAACCGCGCATACATTCCAAGCATGAACCATGGATTGCTTTGCGTGGTGACAAAGGCATCAAGGGTCGAACCGCCGATGGCGCGCTCGAAAAAGGCCTGCACGATCCCGGCAACGAGAAGCGAACCGACCATGCCGATCATTCCGAAGTTCAGCAAGCCGAACGACAAGATCCACTGCCGGCCCTCGACCACGGCCCGGGCGCGCAGCTTTTGCAGCGCGAGATAACAGATCGAGATCACGCCGCAGGCATAGGCGCCCCAGAATGCGAAATGGCCGTGGCTTACCGTCCACTGCGTGCCATGAGCGAACAGGTTGAGCTGTGGTAGGGTTACCATGAAGCCGAAGACGCCGCCGCCGAGGAAGTTGCCGAACGCCTCGGCCAGCATCCAATAGAAGGCCGGCCGGTTGCTGGTCTTCATGTGGTGGGTGCCGGCGTCATAAATCGCGTGCACCACCATGCCGAGGAGCGGCAAGGGTTCGAGCGCCGAGAAAAAGCCGCCGATGCCGAGCCAGTAGTCGGGCGTGCCGATCCAGAAATAATGGTGGCCGAGCCCGAGGATGCCGGTGCCGAGCACCAACAGCACCTCGATATAGAGCCAGCCTTCGACGATGCGGCGCGAGGCGCCGAGGAGCTGCATCACAGCGAGCGCCATGATGCAGCCGATCAGGATCTCCCAGGTCGCCTCGACCCAGAGATGCACCAGCCACCACCACCAATAAAGATCGGTCGCCATATCGGGGATCGCCGGGAAGGCGATGAAATAGAGCAGGACCAGCGGCACCATGTTGATGCTAAGCACGGCCATGATGCCCGTGATCCGCTTGGCCTTGAGAGCGGTGCCGACCACGTTCCAGGCAAATACAAGCAAGACCAGTGCTATGCCGACCGCTGCCCAGCGCGGCGCCTCGACGTATTTGCGGCCCTGCTGGACGAGCCAAAGCGTGCTCTCGGTGGCCGGTCCCCACTGGATGAAGACGAATATCGCCGCCACCACCAGAACGGCGGCAACGAACACCCAGAACAGCGCCTCGGCCGCCCAGATGCCCACCGGCTCGCGGCCGAATTCGTCGGGCAGGAACCAGTAGATCGCACCCATGAAGCCCATCACCAGCCAGATGATGAGCGTGTCGATGTGCAGAATCTTGGCGCTGTTGAAGTGCAGCAGGCCGAACAGGAAGTCGGGATTGACGTAGTAGATGGCGGAGACCAGGCCGGCCAGCGTCATGACGCCGAAAAAGGCGATCGCCGCCGCCAGGTACTTGATCGCGAGCCGTTGGGAGCGAGACATGACGGTTCTCCTAGTCGCCGACCTTGATCTGGCCGAAATGGATCGGGAATCCGTTGGTATCGATCGCCGACATCCACTTAAGATAGGCGACCGTGGCCACGGCTTCGTCGCGGTTGATGCCGAGGTTCGGCATCTTCCGTTCCCAGGTGGCGTATTTTTCCGGGTCCATAAGGAAGGCAACCATCGCTTCTTCCTTGCTGTCAGCGCCGGTGATCGCTTGCCAGGCTTCCCAGGCAGGATCGAGCCAGGCCTTGGTAAGATCCGGCGCGTAATAGGCACCGTTACCCATGAAGGTGTGGCAATCGATGCAGGCGCGACTCTGAATGACAAGCTTGCCCTTGACGATCAGGCGCTCCGCCTCTGCCGCGTCAACCGCCTTGCCGAACAGGGGCTCGTCCTTGCCGATGACCGGCATGTCGTGACCGAGCTTTGGGTCGTTGGCGTAGCCTATGTGACGGTTGATGACCGTGTACTGGGGCACGTGACTGCCGCCGGGGGCGATCGTGGCAAGGCTGTCGATGGTAAGGAAGCCCAGCACGACCGCCATGACCAGCGTGGTCGCAATGGCACCGGCGCGCCAGAAGATCGGATCGTCGTATTGCATCACAATCTCCTGCTTTCAAACAGCTCGTGCCGATGCAGCCTTGTCGAATCGTTGCTCACGGGGTTTTCTGCGATCCGATCAACAGCGTTCGCGCGCATCGCCATGTTTCAATCCCTTCCGGTTCGGGTATTGTTGCCGGCTTTCCGGTCACAGCCTTGGACAGGCGTCGCTTCGGCTGGCATTCATCCGACCGGCACGATATGCCAAGCTGCCGCCTCGTTCATTGACATAGGTCAATTTAGTATGTGATAATTATCACGTCAATAAGGCGGTCGCAACTGCGCCGCGCGCTGGTGAAAAGGAGTTGGTGAAGGCCATGACGGTGCCGGAACCCGAACTGGAAGCTCTGCCTTTGTTCAGGGCGCTGCCGGCGGCGAGCCGCGCGGAATTGCTGCAGAATGCGGTCCTGCATGCAGTGGCAGCGGGAACGGTTCTCTTCGAACAGGGTGAGATGCCAACTTTCCAGCATGTCGTCCTGGCCGGGTCGGCGCATCTTCTCGGGCGATCGAGCGGCGGACGCGAGGTGCTGATCGAGGTGGTGGAACCGCCGGATCTCGTCATCCCGGCCGCGGTCGTCACTGGGTCACCCTATCTCATGCGGGCGCGGGTGCCGGAGCCGTCGCGGCTCCTCCTGATCCACGCCGGCGTGTTCCGCCGCGCCGTGCTGCAAGAGCCGCTGCTGGCGCAGGAGGTGATCGGCAGCCTCGCCGGGCAGTTCCGCCGCCTGGTCCGGCAGATCAAGAACCTGAAACTGCGGACGGCCACGGAGCGTGTCGGATGCTATCTCCTCGCCTTGTCCAGGCGACAAGGCACGCCGCACCGCGCTATTTTGCCTTACGAGAAGAACCTGATCGCGTCGGAACTCGGCATAACGCGCGAGAGCTTCTCGCGCGCCCTGTCGGCGCTCCAGGCGGAAGGCATTACCGTCCAGGGCGACACGATCGCCATCCGGGATGCGAAACACCTGGGCGGCGCCTGCGGACTCGACCCGCTCATCGACGATCCGGATCTCTCGTTGCATCTGCAAGAGGCCGCGCCGCCGCCCGGGAAGACGCGATCGGGGCGATCCCATGGATGACGTCACGATCGCTCTCACAATTCATGTGCTGGCCATCGTGCTCTGGATCGGCGGCGTCGCGATGGTCACGACCGTCCTGCTGCCCGCCGTGCGTCGGTTCAAGAGCGCGGAGGAACGGATCGCGTTCTTCGCGACGATCGAACGCCGCTTCGCCTGGCAGGCGCGTGGCACGACGGTGCTCGCGGCCGCCAGCGGCTTTTATATGGTCTATCGGCTGAACTTGTTGTCAGCGTTCCTGACCATCGAATATTGGTGGCTCGACGCGATGGTCCTGATCTGGCTCCTGTTCACGCTGATGCTGTTCGTCGCCGAGCCGCTGTTCCTCGACAAGTGGTTCGAGGCGCAGGCTCGGCGCGCCCCGGAAACAACCTTCGCGCTGCTCCAGAGACTTCACTGGGTGTTGCTGGCACTGAGTCTTGTCACGATCGTCGGGGCCATCGCCGGCATGCATGGTTTGTCGTTTCGCTGAGGGCTCCAAGCACAGCAAAGACCTCCGCTGAATCATCGGAACAGGCCGGGGTGCTTCGCTTGCGCTCGGGGTTTGGAGTCAGACTTCGCGCGTTTTGACATCGACCTCCGACGTCAACGTGCGGTGGACCGGACACTTGTTGGCGATGTCGAGCAAACTCGCCCTCTGCTCGGCAGTCAACGGGCCGGCAAAACGCAGATCGCGCTCGATCCGGTCGAGCATGCCTGCCTTCGTCTCGCATTCGGCGCAATCAGCGGCATGGATCCGCGAGTGGCGCAGCCATACGATGATCCCTTCCAGGGGCCAGGCCTTCTGCCGCGCGTACATCGTGACCGTGATCGAGGTGCAGGCGCGCCCAGCGCCGCCAACAACAGGTCGTAGGGCGTGGGGCCAGTGGCCTTACCTCCCAAAGCGACCGGCTCATCTGCCGCTATCGCGTGCGAACCGGCGCGGATCTCTTGCGCAAAGGCCTTGCCGTCGCCGCGGACGATCACGTCGGCCGCAATATCCGCCTCGGCCCTGCCGCCCTTGTTCGCTGCTTGATCGTTCATGGCTCGCCCCAACATTAAACAGCGTTTCGCCGGAGACGAGCGAAACGCCGAACCGGCAAGCCGCTCGGGGGTTGCAACGGCCTTTGCGGCAGTCCTTCGCAGCGCGGCTTCATGGAAAGTCACGCTATGCGAGCGGCTCTCTTTGCGCGCGGCTCCTTCGGGAGGGCGAGGGACTCTGGGTACTCGGGATAGGGGTCGCGACCATAGGTCCACTCGATCCGCAACTGCCGGTCCTCACCGCGTACCAAAACCTGCGAGTCGCGCCCGTCGCGCCCATCCCGATCCGCCATCTCGATTGCGGCGTCGATCGCATGGACCCGATCCGGATAAGGCCCCATTTGCGAATTGCCCAAGACAATCTTCCATTCGCCGTTTGTTTTGACGACCAAATATCGAACTTCTGCCATTTCAGCCAACCCTGAATAAATTCGATGTTAGAAAACGTTTTGAAGGCAAATTGGTTCGCATTGAGATAGCTACATATAGATATTTATTTAACATCTTGAATTTTCTTTCGCATCCGACTTCGCCAGGCCGCACGATACTCGGCATCACTTCGCATGGGCTCCCTGCAGGAGTGCTCGTTTCCTTCTGGAATCGCTCATTTTCTGCCGTCCATTGATGAAGTACGTAAGCTATGCGTGAAATAGCTGCAAGACAACGAACGCGGCCGAGTTCATCGAGACAGCTCACCCCACGCGCCTTGGCCGAGCACAGGCGTTTGTTCCGGTCGGCCGAATTGGGAAAATTTACAACGTCTCGAGCCATTGAATGCTGAAGAGATTGGCGGCGTCGCACCAGACGCAACGCGGAATGAAGCCCGCGCGCGAGGCCAGCTTCGCGAATCCTTCCACCGTATACTTGTAGGAATTTTCCGTGTGGATGGCTTCGCCGTTGGCAAAGCCGATCGTCGTGCCGGCCATTTCGACCCATTGGTGCTGAAGGCTGACGAGATACATCTCGACGCGTTGTTCAACCGGATTGTAAAGGGCGTAATGGGCGAAGCCATTCAGATCGAAATCGGCGCCGAGTTCGCGATTGGCACGCGCCAAGAGGTTCTTGTTGAAGGCTGCGGTCACACCTTCGGCATCGTTATAGGCTGCATGCAGCACCGCCGGATCCTTGATGAGATCGACCCCGACGAGGAGGCCACCGCCTCGCAAACTCGCTGCGGTATTCTTCAGGAATTGCAGAGCTTCGAGCGGATCGAAATTGCCAATTGTCGAACCCGGGAAGAAGCCGACACGCCGTCTGCCTTCGGCTATGGCAGGCAGAGCGAGAGGCTTGGTGAAATCGGCAACTATCGGCCGCACGGTGAGGTCGGGATAAGCGCTTTCGAATTTGGCCGCGACCGATCTGAGATAATCACCCGATATGTCGATGGGCACGTAGAGATACGGGGACTTTAGCTCATCGAGGAGCAGCGACACTTTGGCGAGCGCGCCGGCGCCGAATTCGATCAGTTCTATTCCCGCGCCCATCAATTTAGCGATCTCGCCGGCATTATCGCCGAGCAGTCGAAGCTCCGTGCGGGTCTGATAATATTCCGGCAAGGCGCAGATGCGCTCGAAAAGAGCGGATCCTTCGCGGTCGTAGAAAAATTTGCAGGCCAGCCGCTTCGGCTTGGCGTGCAAGCCATCGAGCACCGCCGCAGCAAATTCGCTCGCCGCGGCCAGCATTTGAGGGCGCCGCAAGCTCGACGCCGGAAGCCGCGTATCTCTCATTGATCCTCCGCGAGGCGAAAGCCGCTGAACTGCCAACGCGCGGATGGCGGAAAAAAATTGCGGTAGGTCGCACGTATATGGCTCTGCGGCGTGGCGCAGGAGCCGCCGCGCAGAACCATCTGGCCGATCATGAATTTGCCGTTGTATTCGGCGAGCGGCCCGTCGAAAGGCTTGTAGCCGGGATAAGGATCATAGGACGAGCGCGTCCATTCCCACACGTCGCCGTAGGCTTGCGCGAGCGAGCTGCCGCCGCCGCCGGGCCGCGGATGGTAATGCCGCTGTTCGAGAAAATTGCCCATGACCTCCTGCGATGCGACCGCCGCTTCCCATTCGAACTCGGTTGGCAGTCGCTTTCCGGACCAGGCGGCGAAAGCCGCGGCTTCGAAACAGCTCACATGCGCGACCGGCTCACCGGGATCGAGCGGCCTTTCGCCACGCAGCGTGAAAATCTGCCAATCGCTTCCCGCTTTTTGCCAATAGAGCGGCGCCTGCCAGTCTTCCTCCTGCACGAGCCTCCAGCCGTCGGAAAGCCAGAACTCGGCGCGCCGATAGCCGCCGTCTTCGATGAAAGCGAGATATTCCCCGCAGGTCACCGGCCGCGCCGCGAGCCGATAGGGCCGCAGCAAGACCGCATGGGCGGGCCTTTCATTATCGAAGGAAAAAGCAGTGCCTTGCGCGCCGATCGTTACCTCACCGGCGGGGAATTCGATGAAGCTCTGAGCTGTTGCGTCTTGGACGCCGTGCCGCTCAGGCGGAGCATAAGCGGGGCGCAGCGGATTGACGAAGAAGGCGTGCTTGATGTCGGTCAGGATGAGTTCCTGATGCTGCTCTTCGTGGTGCAGCCCCAAGGTGACCAACGATGCAACTTCCGGCTCGCCATGTTCGAGAAGTCGGAGAATCGCCTGATCGACATAATGGCGGTAAGCAAGGACGTCGTTTCCGGAGGGACGGCTGAGCAAGCCGCGTTGCGGCCGCGGATACTGCGGGCCGAGACCTTCGTAATAAGAATTGAACAGATAATCAAAACGTTTGTCGAAAGGCGCATAGGCCTCGGCGAACGCCTGCAAAATGATCCGTTCGAAGAACCATGACGTATGGGCGAGATGCCATTTTGTCGGACTGGCGTCCGGCATGGACTGAATGCATTGGTCCTCGAAGGTCAGGCCTCTGGCGAGAGCTTCGCTCAAGCCGCGAACCGCCTGATAACGCTCACCCAAAGAAGAAGCTGCCAGTCCGCTATTGAGCGCCAGATCCATATAAAGGTCCGTTTCGCGTGTCCGCGCTTACAGCCCGCGGCGGTCCATGAATGACAAGACTGCGGAAGTCCTATCCGGCAGGGTCTCAAAAGATGGTGTGGCCGTCCATGATCGGCGCGACGCAGCGACTTAGCACGAACTCGAGCGACTTGACCACATCACATGTCGATCGCCGCGCCCCTTGGCCTTCCTGAAACTTCTCCATTTGGTGGATAGGATGAACGAGTTCTCGATAGGCTCGGTCACAGCCAACGATCGACGCGATTATGAAAGTACACGCCATTTTGCGCGTCGCGCGGATCGCGGTCCGAACCCGACGGCCGCAGCCGATGCGCCAAGAATACGAGGCCGGAAATCCGGGCCGGCTCCGGCGCGCCGGAAAAAGTGGACCCACTTTTTCCGGCATTCCTAGTACCCGGAATCACGGGTCCGCGAAACATGGTTTGAGGCGTTTCTGATGGACTTCGGATTTGGTCCAGACGAAGGGGCGAGCTGTTTCATTATAGGTGCGGATGAAGGCGTCGATATGGGCCTTGAGCTCTTCGACGGCCTGGAACGAGGCGCCCTTGAGGGACTTTCCGGCAAGGATCGAGAACCAGATTTCGATCTGGTTCAGCCAAGATGTGTGGGTCGGCGTGTAATGGAAGGTGACGTTCTTGTGCCGTGCAAGCCACCTGTCGTGTTTGGGCTTGTGGGTGGACAGATTGTCGAGGACGACGTGGATATGGCAGTCCTGGTAGGCGGCGATGACCTCGTTCATGAAGGCGAGGAACTCGACGCGCCGTCGGCGCTTGGCGTGGCGGCCGATGACTTTGCCAGTCGCGACATCGAGCGCGGCGAAAAGGGTCGTGGTGCCATGCCGCGTGTAATCATGCGACTGGCCCGTCATCGCCCGTCCGTTCGGCAGTTTGAGGTAGCCCTGGGCGCGCTCCAAGGCCTGGATCGCCGGCTTCTCATCGACGGCGAGGACGATCGCGTTTTCGGGCGGCGCCATGTAAAGGCCGACGATCTCGGCGGCTTTCGCCACGAAGTCGGGGTCGTTGCTCTCGCACCAGGACTTGCGACCGGAAAGATCGATCTTCTGGGCACGAAGAAAACGCCAGATATATTGCTCATGAACGTCGCCGAGCGCCTTGGCGAGCAAAGGAGCCGTCCAATTGGCGAAGCCTTGCGGCGGCTTTTCGTCGAGCAGCGCCAAAATCCGTCGGCCTGTCTCGGGGCCATATTTCGGCACGGGGCCGCGGTTACCCGTCTCGCTGAAGCCGGCAAGCCGGTCCTTGGCGTAACGCACCCGCCATTTGGACGCTGTGCCGATCGTGCAGCCGACCGCGCGGGCAATGGCGCGGGTCGCAGCCCCATCCGCCGCCTGCAAAACGATCCGCGCCTTGAAACGGGTGCGGTGTTCGGTCTTCGTCGAACGCACCAAGCTCTCAAGCTCGGCCCGTTCTTCCGCCGTCAGAATTATCGGCGTAGCTTCTGGAATGATATTGCTGCTCATGCAGCCTTGAATCACGACTCAACTACCCGCGATAGTGGGTACTAGACGTCCGATAGAACCTTCGGTGGCGACGAGCGCGTCAATGCCGCGGCATCGCGGTCCCCTCGCCCCGCCGCGGGATAACGGTTCCCTCGTCGTCAGGCTGTTAGCGTGCAATCCACACCTCGACGCGCCTGTTCTTGGCGGCTCCGGCATCGGAGTCGTTGCACGCGACGGGCGCCATGTAGGAGAAAGATACGACGCTGTCGCGCGGCACGCGGATCCCGGCTTTACGCAACTCGCCGACAACCGCACGGGCGCGTTCATCGGCGAGACGGCTATTGGCGGCCCAGCTGCCCGTCGCATCGGCAAATCCCGCGATCATGTAGCGCTTGCCGGCCTGCGCGGGTGCAGACAAGTAGCGGGCAAGCCTCGCGACGTCCTGCAATGCACGATTGTCGAGCTGGGCGCTGCCTTTTTCGAACCGGAAGGCGATCGTCGTGCGATGCGCTTGCTCCATTGCCCGGCCGAATGCGTCGACGGCCCCCTTAGGGACGGCCTTGTCGGGACCGAGCGTGCGCGACGGATCGTTGGTGAGATCCTGGGCCCAGCGGCTTTGGGCATCACCCTCTTGGGAATCGATCGTTTGATCGACGAATTCTGCTTCTTGGACGGTTGCCTGCGCGTCGTCCGACAAAGCAAATTCGAGGAGATCGTGCGCCACCGGGTCCGTCGGTGTCCCGATCGTATAGAGATAGAGGCGCCGCGCCAGCGGATATTCTTCAGTCTTGACCGAGAATCTCGACGGCGTGCTGGCAATTCCGCAAGTCGACGAAATTCCGATAGCGACGCTCTTGCCGATATAGGAAATACCGATAAAACCTATGCCTTTGGGGTCGTGCGCAACCTCGTCAGACAAAGACTCGCTCAATTCGAAGGCCTTGGCTTGCGGCGAGACTTCCCGCTTCGTGGGCGACAGGACGAGACTCTTGAACGTGTCGTAAGTGCCCGATTTGTTGTCGCGCCGGTAAAGATCGATCGGCATATCCTCGCCGCCGACGTCGTGCCAGTTGGTGATCTCGCCGGAGAAGATCCGGGCGATCTGATCGAGAGAAAGCTGTTTGACGGGATTGGCGGAATTGACGATCACCGCCAATCCGTCAAGAGCGAGAACATGTTCGTTGCCGGGCGCGAGAATATCAGCCCTGAACTTCTCGTCGAGGCGTTTTTGCTCGTCGGGGTTGGCACGCCGCGACGACATTCCGATGATCGCCTTGCCCTCGAGCAAGCCGGGCGCCGAAGTGCCCGAACCATGCGACCGAAGCTCGATCAAGGCGCGCGTTCCCGCCGTGGAATTGAGGGTGATTTCCTGTTCCTCACTGGCCGTCAGTTTGTGTTCCGGCATCTTCCCGAACTTCTTCTGTCCAAAGGCGTCGATCAACATCGGCATGAGCCGTTCGCCGATCGTATTGGAGCCCTGAATGCCAAAATGGCTGGGACCCGCCGGCTGCGTCGTTTCCGCGCTCGGCTTCGACGTCTCACTCTGACAGGGAACATTTATGCCCTTGATCGCACTCGATGCGTATTCGAGCGGCTTGGCATTACCGGGCACGTAAAGGAAGAACTTGCCGTCGCGAACCTCGAAACGCTCGACGACGATCTGCAGGCCGCCTTCGATGCAGAATTTGCTCGATTGCTGGGCGACGCCGCATTGCGGGAAAAGGCAAACCCCCAAAGCAATCGAGACGAGACCAATCCTCAGACTCGGAAAAGCCAGCATGATCCCCTCCAAATGAATCTTCAGGCAAGGTGTGTTCCGGCCTCCTCGGAATGACCTTGCGCCGCCAATTTCGCCCGGCCGACCAGTGCCCGATCACCATCGCAGCCTGGCTCAAACGCGACCAGACTATAGAAGGTTCCGCACAATGATAATGTGACAGTCCCGACAAAAGCCGAATTGCCGGTCGAGCCTATCGTTCGATGCTCAATTGTGTCAGAATGCTACGGCTTCCTGCGTGCCGGAAACGAAGAGAATGCGCCAGCCCGGGCTCAACGCTGTTCTTTGGGGCGCCTTTGCGCTCATTATTTTGACTGGCGGCTATGTCATGCTGAGGGCATGCGATTTCGGCTTCCTGCCTATCTTCGGGCCGGCCTCCTGTGCGGCACCGACACAGGCCGCCGAACTTGCAGCCGAGCACGAGAGAGAGGCTCACTTGCGGTCCGGCATTCATCCCGAGGAAATCCGTCTTGCACTACTGCCTGCCTGCCCCGACCCGCTGCCGCCAAAGCCGCTGGAACCGAAACCGATTGCTGTGCAGCCAAAGCCGAATCCGGAGATCGTAGAAAAATTCGAGCTTCCAAAGAAGATCGAGGAGCTCAAGGGATGCTGGCAGTCGGCGCGCGGCGACATTGACATCGTCTCCGACGATGCCGAGCAAAGACATCTAGGGACGGCGCGGTATTGTTATTGTTTTAGAAACAACGGCCGGGGCGTGGTGCAAGATTCTCTTTACCGACGGCGATATTTGCCGGGCAGGCCTCATTGCCCGCCTTTCGCCCGATAAAGTGGTCATGCATCATGATAAGGTTTTTTGCCAGAGACATCCCTATTATGTGGCATCCGACATCACATGCGGCAATGACCAATCCGATCAAACGTCCTGCGAAATACGCAACCTCGGGCGGAACGGGAACATAAGCACAGAGCAGTTCATTCGTGTCAGCGACGAACACTGCCACTGGAGCGGTTGAGCGCCCTCGGCTGGGTGAGGCACAATGGCAGCCCGACCAGCCTTTGCAGTTTTTCGATGACCCGAGGAGGACAGTGCCCGGCAAACGATGCGGCGCGTTCATCTGAATTTCGATATGGCCGCCTTCGGCGAAATTGGGTTCATCATTTTGTTCTTGTGACCTTCGCTGGCGCGATATTCCTCCGCGCAACAACGCGACCACGCGCATGTGTTGCAACGCCGACTTCATCTGGCTGCGCCGAACAAGCCTATCGATCAGCGGTCACTTGTGTCAGAATGCTGCGAATTCCTGCATGTCGGAAGCGAAGAAATGCGTCAGGTCGGGCTTAATGCCGTTCTTTGGGCCGCCTTTGCACTGCTGATCTTGACGGGCGGCTACGTCATGCTGAGGGCATGCGATTTCGGCTTCCTGCCCCTCTTCGGGACGACCTCGTGTGCTTTGCCGACGCACGACGCCGAACTCGCAGCCGAGCGCGAGAGAGAGGCTCACTTGCGGTCCAGCATTCATAGCGAGGAAATCCGTCTCGCGCTTCTACCGACCTGCCCCAATCCGCTGCCGCAGAAGCCGGAACCCCAGCCAAAGCCTGAGCCGAAGCCGGTGATTGTGGAAGAATTCAAAGATTCCGAAGAAGGTCGAGGAGTTGAAGGGATGTTGGCAGACGGCCCGCGGCGACATTGATATGACGACCGACGACGCGGCGCGCACGCCTATAGGAAAGGTGCGCATTTGCTATTGTTTCAGGGCCAATGGCCAGGGGATGGTGCAAAGTCGCTACACCGACGGCGATATTTGCCAGGGCAGCCTGCGCGCCCAAATTTCGCCTGACCACAAACACGTGTTCATGCACCATGATCAGGTCAATTGCCAAAAACATGGCTATCAGGTCCCAGCCGACATTACCTGCGGCAATGACCAATCCGACCAAACGACCTGCGAAATACAGAACCTCGGGAGGATCGGAAATAAATTCAGCGAGCAATTCATCCGGGTCAGCGACGAGCATTGCGGCTGGAACGGCTGATGGCCGTTGCGGGAAGTCCCGTTGCGTCGGATTTTCCCGACCAGTCGGGCCGGCGCTGCGGCGCGGCTGCCGGCCAAATTCCGTCACGCTCTATTGTATTTTCAACTTGATCTGCATCGTGACCGGCCCGGTCGAACACTGCGGATAGTTCATTTGAATTACTTTGACGCCGTCCTCGGTGAAATGGCCGGTTGCCGTATAGCCGGGAAAATTCGCCACTTTTGCCGACACGTTTCCGGATGAATCGATGCTCCCCTCCCATTGATATCTCACGCCGAGAAATTCATGTTCCCAGCTTATCCGGTCACCCTTTACCTCGACGCTGAAAAAGTCGTTTTTGGCGCCGCAGGCGGCATTGGTCGAGGCTGAGTATCTGCCGGAGGCAACGGGCGGCTGGGTCGGACAGCTCTGCGCGGCTCGGGCGACTTCGGCTTGCGCTTCGGAGCAGTGCGCGCCCGCGGGACAATATGTCTTCTGGTAGGAATCGTAGCATTGCTTCACCGCGCAAGGCGCAGCATCCGAGGCGCAGCGCTTGGCCGATTGGAATGCCCCTTCCTCGTCCTTCTGCTTGCCCGAATTGCGGCACTCGTTGTCGAGCTTGGACGCCTCGCTCCGAGCCTCGTCCTTGTGAACTCCCGACAGACCATATTTGCTCAGGTAATCCGCGTAGCATCGAGGCTGTGCGCATTTTTGTGCGGCATCGGCGGCGCAGTCCCGCGCCGTTTGCAAGGTCGTTTCTTCTTCGATGCAACTCTGGTCGAGCTTGATCGCTTCGCTCTGCGCTTCGTCCTTGTGTACGCCAGTCAGGCCATAGGTGTTGATATAAGATGCGTAACATCCCGGCAACGCGCATTTTTTTGCAATATCGGCGGCGCATTGGCGGGCCTTGCCGAGCACCTGGTCTTCGGCCGTTGTCGTAATTTTAGTGCGGTGGCGTTCAATGTCGCAATCGGCTTTCGCTTGTCGTGCGGCATCATCGACCTCGGCACGCAAGGGGCCCTTCGGAAAGCGCTGTTGGAAGGAATCGATACAGGCCGGCTGGACGTCACAGCGCGATCGGCCCGACGCTTTCAAATCCTCGATACATTGGTGAACGCCGCGCGCATTCTCCATCATCTGCTGACAAACTTCATCTGCAGCCTTTGCGGTCTTTTCGATTTCCGGGCGCGCTTTCCCC
The DNA here is from genome assembly GCA_963809985.1 of uncultured Alphaproteobacteria bacterium. Taxonomy (GTDB): domain Bacteria; phylum Pseudomonadota; class Alphaproteobacteria; order Rhizobiales; family Beijerinckiaceae; genus Methylovirgula. The sequence continues at coordinate 541,490 of CAWELW010000001.1, forward strand.
TTCGGAAAACTCGCGAGATAAGGTGCGATACATTCTTTGGCTATCTCGCAATCGCGCCCGTCCTGCTTCTTGAAGTAAACGCAATTGTTGGCTTTCTTCACGGCCTCGGTGTCGTCCTGCGCGACGCATCGGTCGAACCACTCGCAAGGCAGGACCTGATAAAGACCAAACCCCAGAGCCGCCAAGCCGACGACCGTCACAGCGGCCAGCCAATACAAGCGGTAGCGCGCAAGAAGCTCGCCGAAACCGGAGCGCGGCGGCACTTCGTCCAGTTCCTCCACCGGCTCGTAGGCCACCTCCTCCGGCGCAGTTTCCTCCCGTGCAGTTTCCTCGGGTGCAGTTTCTTCCTGCCAAACTTCCTCTGGCGCTAATTGCTCGTTGCTCGCCTCCTCGACGCTCTCCACCATAGGTGCAGATAGAGAAGGCGGTGGCGCAACCGGCGGAGAAGGTGGAGACGGCGACGGCGGAGATGGCGGCGGCGAAGCCGGCGGAGACGGCGGCGACACTGGCTCTCGCGCCGATATCGAGCCGGCGACAGGTGGCGCGATCGGGGGAGCAAGCGGCGCCGCGCCTGGCGCGCGATAGAACGAACGGCGCTCTTGCCTGCGGAGCATTTGCGGGACCGCGTTTTCCCAGGTGGTCTCGACGCGGAACGACCTGTCCTGAGCGGCAAATTCGACGAGATCAAGCTCGCGCAGGTAATTGACGATCTCTGGACCGACGCGATAGAGCGCCGAACCCGCATCGCCGCCAATTCGTTCGGCAGTGAAAAAATGTGCGGTCTTCTGCCACGTACCGTCAGGCCCGAGGAAGCCGCCTTCTTGCTGCGAACGCACCGATAAAGCCAGCGTCGGCTGGCTCAGCGGACCGTCGAACGCAAGTTGAGCGTAGCCCGGACGGTCATCGTCCAATACGCGCAAGCGCATCTTCCATCTCCTTGCCGGATGGCGTCGCATACACAACTAGTACCCACTATCGCGGGTAGTTGAGTTGTGATTTAAGGCTGCATGAGCAGCAATATCATTCCAGAAGCTACGCCGATAATTCTGACGGCGGAAGAACGGGCCGAGCTTGAGAGCTTGGTGCGTTCGACGAAGACCGAACACCGCACCCGTTTCAAGGCGCGGATCGTTTTGCAGGCGGCGGATGGGGCTGCGACCCGCGCCATTGCCCGCGCGGTCGGCTGCACGATCGGCACAGCGTCCAAATGGCGGGTGCGTTACGCCAAGGACCGGCTTGCCGGCTTCAGCGAGACGGGTAACCGCGGCCCCGTGCCGAAATATGGCCCCGAGACAGGCCGACGGATTTTGGCGCTGCTCGACGAAAAGCCGCCGCAAGGCTTCGCCAATTGGACGGCTCCTTTGCTCGCCAAGGCGCTCGGCGACGTTCATGAGCAATATATCTGGCGTTTTCTTCGTGCCCAGAAGATCGATCTTTCCGGTCGCAAGTCCTGGTGCGAGAGCAACGACCCCGACTTCGTGGCGAAAGCCGCCGAGATCGTCGGCCTTTACATGGCGCCGCCCGAAAACGCGATCGTCCTCGCCGTCGATGAGAAGCCGGCGATCCAGGCCTTGGAGCGCGCCCAGGGCTACCTCAAACTGCCGAACGGACGGGCGATGACGGGCCAGTCGCATGATTACACGCGGCATGGCACCACGACCCTTTTCGCCGCGCTCGATGTCGCGACTGGCAAAGTCATCGGCCGCCACGCCAAGCGCCGACGGCGCGTCGAGTTCCTCGCCTTCATGAACGAGGTCATCGCCGCCTACCAGGACTGCCATATCCACGTCGTCCTCGACAATCTGTCCACCCACAAGCCCAAACACGACAGGTGGCTTGCACGGCACAAGAACGTCACCTTCCATTACACGCCGACCCACACATCTTGGCTGAACCAGATCGAAATCTGGTTCTCGATCCTTGCCGGAAAGTCCCTCAAGGGCGCCTCGTTCCAGGCCGTCGAAGAGCTCAAGGCCCATATCGACGCCTTCATCCGCACCTATAATGAAACAGCTCGCCCCTTCGTCTGGACCAAATCCGAAGTCCATCAGAAACGCCTCAAACCATGTTTCGCGGACCCGTGATTCCGGGTACTAGGACGCAACTGTCACGCCGGTTCGATGAGAAATACGTCAGGCCTTGTGTCATAAACTTGTCACACATCTTCAGGCCGCGGCAAACGGCTAGCCGATGCTCTCTTGCGCGATAGCCATCCTCCAAGAGGGGTATTTCAGCTGAATTCCTTTATCGATTCCCGCTTGAAGTTGCCGGTCGCCGCCAGGCCGAGAGAATTGCCAATTCTCCCACGCAGCATCGGTGCCACGGTCGGCCATGACTTTCTCAAAGAATGAAAATCGTCCCGACGTTCTCGTAAGAATCGAAAGCAAATACCGCAATGACTTTGCCCGCATTACGATACACGTAATTTCCGTTGTAGTAATACGGTCCAACGCCCACGTTTGGTCCATCGCGGCCGTTGGGTGCGCCGAGTTGGCGCTCGACCATAGCCTTGGTATCTCCGATTTTGATACCGCTGACGTGTCCAGCCCATGGTGGATCGAGCCGGATCGTGTAGATCTTTCCTTGCGCGTCGAAGAAGAACCAGATGCCGCGGTCTTCCAGGCGAAGCTGTTTTTTGCCGCACGTCTCGGTCCCTGTCCCGGAGCCTCCTTGGCAGTACTCCGATGGAATTTTGACAGTCCCATAAGCGCGCTTCACCTTTTCGTAGGTATCTCCGATCGCCACCGGCACTGCACCGTCGACCGGACTCTGTTCCTGCGTAGCCCTTACACACTTTGTTTCGAGATTGCTGGCTTCGCTCCGAGCCTCGGTCTTGTGAACTCCCGACAGGCCATATTTGCTCAGGTAATCCGCGTAGCATCCGGGCCGTGCGCATTTCTTGGCATTGTCCGACGCGCAGTCCCGCGCCAATTCCAAGGTCGCTTCTTCGTCGAGGCAACTCTGATCGAGCTTGACGGCTTCGTTCTGCGCTGCGTCCTTGTTGACGCCAGACAGGCCATATGTATTGAGATAAGCCGCATAACAGCCAGGCAGTGCGCATTTTCTCGCGTCGTCGGCGGCACATTGGCGGGCCGTCTGCAGGGCACCCTCTTCGGCCTTCACATCGCTCGCCAAGACACAACGACTCGTGCCGACCCAGCCGCAAGGCAGCAATTGATAGAGGCCAAATCCCAGAACCGCCAAGCCGACAACGGCCGAAGCCGCTAACCAATAGATGCGGTAGTGCGCAAGAATCTCGCCGAAGCCAATGTGCGGGGGCGGCACTTGGTCGAGTTCGCCAAGCTGCGCATCGGCTTCCCGTAAGGAAATTGTCTCGCCGCTCGCCGCGCCGATGGTCTCGCCTATTGGCGGCGGCGGCGGTAAAGGCGGCGGCTCTGGCTCTCGCGCGGAGGTCGAGCGCGTCGGAAATGCGCCGATCGAGGCGGAACCCGTTGAGCTCTCACGATAAACGAAATGGCCCGGTGGCCGGCCGCCTATTTGCGGAACGGCGTTTTCCCACGTGGTCTCGACGCGAAAGGACCCGTCCTCGGCGGCAAACTCGACCTGATCGAGGTCTAGCAAATGATTGACGATCTCCGGACCGACGCGATAAAGCGCCGAAGACGTGTCGCCTTCAATTCGCGTCGCGGTGAAGAAATGCGCGGATTTCTGCCACGTGCCGTCAGGCCCGAGGAAGGCGCCTGCATGCTGCGAACGCACTGACAAGGCCAGCGTAGGCTGGTCCAGCGGGCTGCCGAACGCAAGTTGCGCGTAGCCCGGACGATCATCGTCCAAAACTCGCAGACGCATTTTTCCATCTCCCTGCCACGTGCCGTCGCATACACAACTAGGATAGAACTGTCACGCCGGTTCGACGAGACTCGTTTCATGCGGGCATCACAGCCGCATCTTATGCCCGAACTGTTGGAGGACGGATCTCGTCGTCCTGGATCGATCCAAAAGAGCCGCCCTTCAGACAGGTTTGGATTTGCCGGGCCGGCGAAATTAGTGCCATAGTATTGCGTCAAGGGTAATGCCGGCGTCACCTGGTACATTCATGCGTGAAAATCGCCATTTCATTCGCGGCACGGATGTTTCCCGGCACGAGCCGACATTGATTGGTGGTGCCCCGTCCATTGAAAGCTATCATGATTTGATCGGCCGGCTGGAGAGTTTGGCCGGCCGCGATGCGGCGGCCCTCTTTGCCGAACCCGTCCTGCCGAGCGGCATGACGGGGGCCAGCACGACGATATCCTGGTACTGCGCCCATGACGGGGCCGTGGCCGAACTCGAAACGATTGACGAGATCGCGCGCAAGCCTATCATCGAGAAACTCTCGGCGCGGCTTGCCGCTTTGCAACCCGCTTTGAGTGACAGCGAGATTGGCCCGGCCCTTGGGACGTGGCTCAACATTTTCGGCCCGGCGGCCGTTTTGTCGGTCGGCGGCGAGCCGGTCCTTGTCGATTGGGGATTTCTGCCGGCCGGTGTCGGCGCTGATCCTGCGGCTCGCGACAGCCATTTTGAGCGGACGCTCGGTCGTTTCGCACCGGCTCTGAAACTGCCCCCTGTTGAAGCCGCGCGCCGCGCGATTGTTTCTGACGAGGCACGGCGGCGCACCGAGGAGGAAACGACCCGAGTCATGCCAGCACCGATTTCCGAAACCGCGTCCGGACCCCAACCCCCGCAACTACCGGGCCTTGCGCCACCTCCGGACCTGCCGCCGCCGCCTCCGGGCCCGACGCCCACGACCCGGCCATGGCTTGCCCCGCTCGTTGCGAGCGCCGTCGCTGCCTTGGTTTTGATCCTCCTTTTGTTGCCGGGAGTCCTCAAGTTCCCGTCTGGGGAGGCCGCCCAACGCGACGCTGAGGCGCTGCGGAGATTGCGGACGGTCAATGATTCGCTCGAAGCGCAGCTCACGGCGCTGAAGGATGTCGGGCGTGACCGCGTTTGCCGAGTCGGCGATCCGGTCATCCAAGTACCCGATCCGAAGCTTGGGGCTCCGCCGGCGAACATGGAGGTCCTGCCGCGCCCGCCGGACAAAGTCCAGCTCCCTGCGAATGGCAAGGACGCCGACAAGTCGACGATGGAGGGACTGCTCGAAGCCGCGACGGTCCTCGTTTTTTCCGTCAATTCCGCCGATAGCGCCTCGCAGGGAACGGGCTTCTTCATCAGCGACCATAACATTGTCACAAATCGCCATGTCGTCGAAGACAGTGACGGCGAAAAGATCTTTGTCGCGAGCCGCGCGCTTGGCGGCATTCGTCATGCCCGTCTGGTGACCCGTTCGGACAAAGCGACGGACAAGAACGATTTCGGCGTCGACTTTGCCGTTCTCGAATTGGCACCCAACCCGAGCCAAGTCTTTTTCCCCATCGGCCCCACGCCCACGAAACTATCGACAGTCTATATCGCGGGTTTCCCCAACTTCGTCATCCAAGCCGATGTCACTTTCCAGAATTTTCTTAAGAAGCTGCAGGAGAGCCTGAACGAGAGCGATATCGATGCGGCACTGCGACGGGAGGGCCAGGTGACCGTGCCGAGCCCCGATCTGCGCTACGGCCGCGTCAACAATGTCATCGATGCGGGAGCACAAGGCTTGCCGATCATTTTGCACGACATGCAAATCGCGCCGGGGCACAGCGGCGGTCCGTTGGTCGATTCTTGCGGCCGCGTCGGCGGTGTGAACACGTGGGATCTCAAGAATAAGAGCGGTCCTCAATTCGCGAGTGTTGCGCAGGATGCGTCGACCCTCGACAAGTTCCTGAAGGATAAAGGCATTGATTTCAAAAGCGATGGCGCGGCTTGTCTGAACTCACCTACCCTCGCGCAGTCGCCGCCGCCGCAAGCTCCGAAATAGGCCGGAGCCATGTACAGCGTCCACGTTTCATCGAGCAACGATCGCGAATTGCCCCCGCCCGAACTCGGGCCTGGGCTCACTTGGGATCGGCTCACCGAAATTCTGCTCCGCGAGGTCTCGGCAGAAGCCGCAGGCATTCTTGCGGAACCGATCCATGACGAGGCGCGCGGCCAGACCCATTGGCACATTACCGCCCGTGATGATCCCAAGCCCATTGCCGCCTTGAGCGAAGCTGAAAGCAACAGGCTCATGGCGCGCCTCAACGAACGGCGCCGGGAAATCCTGCGATTTGCAGCGACCATAGAAGCTGAAGGCGGCGATGCGAATATGCGCCTCGCGGCGGCCTTGCGAACCGTTCTCAACGTTCCGGACGAGAAGCAGCACGTCTGGTCGGCGGACGGAAAGCCGGTCCTGACGGCGTGGGGGCGCCATGCGATTGGCCGTCAGGCGCCGCAAGCCCGCTTCGTCAAGCGCCAATCTACGCCTGTCCTGCAGAGTGGACTTGACGCGGGGGCAGCGATCGAGGGCACGAGCAATATCTCGCGCGAGACTAAGGTGGCTGCTCGCTCTCCGACAGACCCGCCGCCGCCGCCGTTGGGGGCCCCGCGACCGCTCCCGGCGGCACTCGGCCCCGCAGTTGAAGCCGCAGCGGCCGGACAGCCGCGCCAGTGGCAGGCACCCCTTCTCTGGGCCTTGTTCGTCATCCTCGTCGCGATCAGCTACTACGCGCTGCTGCCTGCCTGCGGCTTGCACCTGCCGATATTCGGCTCGCTGGGCGATCATTGCCAATTGGCGAGTTCATTGGATCTCGCCTCGGAGGAATCACGCAATTTAGCGCTGCGCGACAAGATCGCGGCAGAGGAACTCAATATCGCGGAGAAACGCGGCGCCTGCGCTGTGCCCAAACGCGCGGAACGTGGTGAGCATCGTCTGGATGCGAAGGAGGCCGACCAACGGCGCGCCGACGGGCGAGGCACGCATGGGAAACTGGACATCACCTTGATCTGGAGCGGCCGCGAGGATCTCGACCTTCACGTCTATTGTCCCGATGGCCAGATTTTCTTCAGCCACCGCTCGGCCTGCGGCGGCACGCTCGAAATCGATAGCAATGCCACTTTGCAAGAGGCGAAGGATGCGCCGGTCGAACATGTCACTTGGCAAAGCGAGCCGCCGGCGGGCGAATACCGGGTCGAAGTCGTCCTGTTCGACCGCTTTAACCTGCCGGCGCGTGATATTCCTTTCACTGTGGTCGTGCGCGATTCCGTCGGTCAGCAGGAAATTGCAGGCCAGGTTCAACAATTGCGGGAGCCAGTAACGGTTACGAACTTTCACCGTTGATCAACCAATCGGCTCGCCGCAGGCGGCAGCCGCAATTCCCAACGTCGACCGAGACGGAGGTGAGCCGCGTCACGGAAGATGGACTGGAAGGTTGCCAGACTTTCCGAAGTGTCTAGTGGAGGACAAGCTTCAACTTATTGATTTTGAGTGTACTCTTCTCGATCTGATAGACTCGTTCGATCGACGAGACTACGCTTTGGAAGGCAAGTTTTCTCGTTCGCAACATTGCGGAAGGCGATGCACGGCATCGCGTGGTGAAAAAGCGCGGTCTAGAGGGCAACCATGACAAGCCGATCACATGCCGAGATCATTAGGATCGTCCCGCATTCAGGGGTGCAATTTCTCGTCCTCGACTTCGACCTTGAAACCGGACCTCGGTTTTCGCGCCCGTTCATAGAGCACAAGCGCCTCGACGAAGTCGACGCGGACGGCACGTTTCCGGTCGAATTGCGGCCTGGCTGGAACGATGACGATCCCGAGGCCGAACCACCCTTCACTGCGAAGAGCACGGACTCGGTGTATGATATTTCCAAACAGAAAGCTCTCGAGCCGTTTCTATCGCGATGGGTACCGGTTCCCTTTCTTGCGGTTCAGGCGCGGCGGGATACTTTGGGCCGCGACCTGTTCCATCAGGGTCCGACCAATTGGTGCCGGGTGCGGGTTACGGCGATCGATGCCGGCGAAAGGCAGGACGCGACGCACCGAGCCGTCTTCGCCTTCGACACCGAGCTCCTCGAACGCCGGCCTAATCGCGCCTACGTCGCCCCGAGCCCGCAAGATGCCGTCGGCGAGCAGGAATTCGCGTTGGCGCATCTTTTTCGCGACATTGCCGGTTTTCTCTCCGACCAGCGGGAAATCCAGGGAAGCGCCGATTTCGTGGACTATCAGGAATGGGTCGACCGTTGGATCGACGAACTCTTCGTCGAATTCAAGACGGCGCAAAGGGGCGGACGCCAAATGCGCCCCGAAGACCGGGAAGCGCTCGAGCATGCGGCACGTTACGTCACGTTCATCCAGCTGCTCGATACGTTTGTTGCCTTACCGCGGGTCAAACTGATCGACACGCTTTCGAGCGATGCGACGGTCAAACCCGTCAATGTCGATCTCGTTCTCGACATCGGCAATAGCCGCACGTGCGGCATGCTGATCGAGAATTTTCCGAACCAGCAGAAGGTCGATCTCGGCAATTCCTTCATCCTGCAGTTACGCGACCTCGAAGAGCCGCACCGGCTTTACAGGGAACCCTTCGAAAGCGACGTACAGTTGGTTCAGGCGCAATTCGGCAAGGAACATCTGTCGCGGGCCTCGACCCGCGCGCGGGCCTTTTTCTGGCCCAGTCTCGTCCGCGTTGGTCCAGAAGCGGCACGCTACCGCGAGCGTGGCGACGGCACTGAGGGGACGAGCGGCATGTCGAGCCCCAAGCGCTATTTGTGCGACGTCGAACCGGTCAACCAAGAATGGCGGTTCCAAGCCGGCGACTACGGCGCCGACGGCGCCCCGCCGACGATCTATCTAGCGGCCCGGCGCTTCGTGAATTTTCGCGGCGACGTACTGCGCCAGCTCTCGGACGAGCGCCGGTTCTACGAACGGCTCGCTTTCGTTGCCGACCGTGGCGAAGTCGACAAACCTGCGGTGCGTCTCACCTTCTCGCGCTCGTCGTTCTTCTCCTTGCTCGTCGCCGAGATTCTCGTGCAGACGCTCTCGCTCATCAACAATCCGCAAGTCCGCGGCAGCCGCGGCGAGAAGGACACGCCGCGCCGCCTGCGGCGGATCATCTTCACGCTGCCCACTGCCATGCCCGTACGCGAGCAACGGCTCCTGCGCAGCCGCGCTCAGGCCGGCGTGAAACTCGTGTGGGATCTCATGGGCTGGGCGGAAAACCCGCCGCCCGGGGTTCAGGTGCCGGAGGTTCATGCGTCCTGGGACGAAGCGAGTTGCGCGCAGTTCGTCTATCTCTACAGCGAGATCGCGCAGAAGTTCGGCGGCAATATTACGGATTTTCTCGGACTCGCCGGGCGTGCTCGCGCTTTTGCCGAGCCTCAATCAGAGCCAACGGGGGAACCGCAACCGTCGCTCCGCATCGCCAGCATAGATGTCGGCGGCGGCACGACTGATCTGATGATCGCGACCTATTACGCCGAGGCGAACCGGGCCATCGTGCCGAGCCAAACCTTCCGGGAAGGGTTTCGCATCGCCGGCGAAGACGTCTTGCGGGAAGTTATCCAGCAGCTGATCCTGCCGGCAATCGGGCAGCATTTGCGGGCCTGCGGCCTCGGCAATGCACGGGATTTTCTAGTCGACCGATTTGGCGCGGACCGGGCGAACATGGCGCAGCAGGACAAGCATTTCCGACGCCAGTTCGTCTTGCGTGTCCTCAAGCCGGCCGGCCTCGCACTCCTGTCGCTCTACGAGAACGCGCTCCCTGCCGCTCTGCCCGAGACGCGCAAACTCTCCGAACTCGTGGCCTCTTCGTTCAGCGGCCGCATCATCGATTATATCGACAAGACGGCGGCCACGTGGGGCGCCAAGGACTTTCACTTGGCCGACGTCGATGTCGCGATCGATTTCGATCGCATCCGCGGCGCCGTCGAAGGAACGCTCGGTGAGGTCTTCGAGAATATCGCGGAGGCGGTGCATCATTTCGATTGCGACGTCATCCTGCTGTCGGGCCGCCCGTCGCGGCTGCCTGCGACGATAGATCTCTTCGTCAACAAGCTGGCAGTTTCGCCCGATCGCATCCTACCCCTTGCGAATTATCCAGCCGGCAATTGGTACCCCTTCGGCGGCCAGTCGCGGTTCCGTATCGAAGATCCGAAAACGGCAACGGTCGTCGGCGGCATGCTGTGCGCCTTGGCCGAGTTGCAGATCACCAATTTCACCTTGTATGCGCATCGCCTCGCCATGCGGTCGACCGCAAATTACATCGGTGTCATCGAACGCGATGGAAAACTGCGCGCCGAAAATATTCTGTTTTCGAACACCGCTTCGTCTTCGACAAGAACGCCGCAGGTTGCCCAGATCGAGTGGTTCGCGCCGATGCCGCTCGGCTTTCGCCAATTGCCGATCGAGCGTTGGGTGGCAACCCCCATGTATCGCATAAAGCCGATCGCCCATTCGTCTTTTCATGCGATCCAGAAGCCGGTGACCATCGTCTTGGAACGGGAATTGCCTGAGGACGAGAAGGCCGATTATGAAAATCGGAATTTTTCGGCAAACGAAGCGCAAAAGGAAGAATTGCGCATCGTCGAAGCAACGGCGCGAGATGGCGCCAACGTCACGCGCTCGTTCGGGCTCTTCCTCGATACTTTGGCGAGTGAGGAAGTCTACTGGCTCGACAGCGGGATTCTGAGCGTCGTCTGAAGCGGAGATATGGATATGACTGACGCGATGCTTATCAAAGAATGTGAGGCAACGGCTGCAACGGCACAGGCGGCCTTGGGTTGGATCGCCGACCCAAAGAATGATCCCCGTGTCGGCCAGGACCGCGCCTACCTGGAGCGCAGTCTGCGCAACCACGCCTACCAGGCGGGCAGGCTTGCGCGCTCGGTCGAACGACCGATGTGCATAGGCATCTTCGGCCCCAGCCAAGCCGGTAAGTCCTATCTCGTTTCGGTCCTGGCCCGCAAAGGCGAATCCTTGACCGCGCTGTTCGCCGACGAGGCCCAGCCGGAGGTCGATTTCATCAAAGATATCAATCCCTATGGCGAGAAGGAAGCCACCGGCCTCGTCACCCGCTTTTCGATCCACAAGATCGCGACGCCGAAAGGCTATCCGGTGGCGCTGCGGCTTCTGACCCAGACCGACATCCTCAAGATCCTCGCCAATTCCTATTTCTTCGACACCGACCTTCAGGACGAAGCCAGCCTCACGCCTGAGGACATCGATCAGCATATCGCTCGGTTCGAGGCGAAGCTCGCAAAGTCTTACGTCGATATCCTGCGCGAGGAAGACGTGTGGGACGTGGAAGAATATTTCCTGCGCCAGATTCGGCGCACGGAAACGCGCGTGTTCGCGCCGTTCTGGGACCGTGTGGCGAATGCTGCTCCGCGTCTCAGCTTGGCTCAGCGCGCCGAGCTTTTTTCGATATTTTGGGGCCGCCATCAGCCGTTGACCGGGCTCTATCTCACCCTTGCCGGCGCGCTCGAAAAAATGGATTTTGCAGAAGAGGCGTTTTGTCCACTCGAGGCCCTGATACCGGCCACGCACGGGATTCTCAACGTCGAGACACTTGCCGGGCTCGACGATCCACAAGCCGAAACATTGAAAGTCATGTGCCCGGACAATGCCGTCGTCGAGTTGCCGCGGCCCGTGCTCACCGCATTGGCGGCCGAATTGCGTATGGTCTTGAAGGATAATCCCTGGCCGTTTTTCGAGCATACCGACCTTCTCGATTTCCCCGGCTATCGAAACCGAACGCCGCACCGGCTTGCAAAATACCTCGCCGAAGCCAAGGGCACGGCGCTGAAGGAATTGTTCCTCAGAGGCAAGGTCGACTATTTGTTCCAGCGCTATACGGCCGAACAAGAGCTGACGAGCATGCTGCTCTGCCTGCGGCCGAGCAATCTCGACGTGACGACGCTGCCGAATGTGATCGAAGAATGGATCGGCGTGACGCATGGACGAACACCCGATGAGCGGCGCGGCCGTCCTGTTCTTCTGTTTTTCCTCTTGACCATGTTCGATCAGCACCTGGCCGAAAAGGTCAGTGACGAAGACGCTGATGCCGGATTGCGTTTCCAGGGGCGGCTCGAGGCCTCTCTGCTTAAACCCTTCGCCAAAGTCCCGAGCGCCTGGCCGTTGCGCTGGACGCCGGAGAGCCCGTTCACGAATTGCTACTGGATCCGCAATCCGAATTACAAGGCGGAAGGCGTCATCCAATACGAAGGCCGCACCGAAGTGCGCGTGCTCGAACAGAAGGTCGCGCGCATTGCGGAACTGCGCGAGGCCTATGCGCGGGTTCCCGAGGTCAATGCGCATTTTCTCGAACCCTTGCGCGCCTTCGACGAGGTGATGCGCCTCAACGACGGCGGCATTTCCTATCTGGCCGGAAATCTGGCGCTCGTCTGCAAGCCGGGCATGAAACAGGCGCAGGTTCGGGCGCGCCTGACCGACGTGCGGGCGCATATCGCGCAAACCCTCCGGCCCTATTTCGTCCCAACCGATTCGGACAAGAGGCTCGCCGAGCGTACGGCGATCGCCGAGCAAGTGATCTCAGAATTCGACGAATGTATCGAGCGGCAAAAATTCGGGACTTTCTTGCGCGGCCTTTGCCTTGACCGCGAGCGCCTCGCTGATGCCCTCTATGAGGCACGCACGCGCGGCCTTGCCGAAGATCCTGATGCGGCAACAGCAGACCAGCCGAGGGCCGCGAGGCCGCGGCAGGCCAACCTGCTCGCCGCCGTCAAGGGCGGGTCCGGCCATGGGCCGGCAGCCGGATCTCCGGCCGGGCCTTTGCCGAAAGTCGCCCCACGCGCCAATCGCCGAGACATTTTGGTACGCTGCGCGCTGCAAGTCTGGTCGCGCAGCCTGCATGAAACGGTCGAAGACGGAGCTTTTGCAGCGAACCTCGGCGTGACGCGCACATCACTGCGCGAAGTGGCGACCGAAATCATTTCGACGTCGCGGCGGATCGGCCTGGAAAGCGCCATCCGCACGTCACTCAATGCTATCGCGCACATCGAAAACGCCGAACAAGACGCCGCCAAGGCAACGATCGTGGCAGAGCGCCATATCAACCGTTTCGTCACCCATCTCGAAATGAACGGTTCGGACGTGCCCATCGCTTACGATGCGAGCGGCATCGGCGAAGAGCCCGTGCCATTCCAACAGGAGTTCGTCGTCGGCTGGTTCACGGCATTCTACGGGCACGTGCATTCCAATGCGACCTATGGTGACGGCCTCATTCACGATCGCCAGGAAAATCTCCGCCTCGGTCAAATTCTTCAAGGGCTCGAGGCTGCGGTCGCTTAGAGTCCGTCGGAGAGACGCGGATCCCCTATTCCAACATTCTTGGACATGGGACTTGTCCGATGCTAAGTTACGAGATGTCCGATATATCGGCAAAATCGACCCAAGTTCATTGATCCAAGTTTCCGGCACATATGCCCGCCTAAGAAGCGCGAGCTGTGCGTTCTGGCACAGCACCGGCGAACTTAACTAACCCGCATTATGCAGCCCATTGACCCTCACGCGGCGCAAAGTGCTGCTTTTGCGTGATCGTTTTCGGATTTCTCCCGATGGTAACGCACCCCGTCGTCGTCGGCGGAGCGCCAGCGTTCGGGGTGGAAAATGTTTTCGGGTTGACGGGAAGGGTTCGATTTTCGGGGTGTCACGCCCCGCCTGTTACGTGACGAGGCGCGGGATACGCCCGAGGGCGAAGCGCAAAATATCTTGTCCGGGACACGATGTCGGCAAGTGAACGCGGATCATCGTCTTCATCTCGACGACGTGCGCGGCGATTTTGATGAGGCGCAGGCGCAACGTGTCGAACTGCGCAACGCGCCACATCGAACGTTTCGGCATCGATGTGCGCAGGCCCCACATGAGCCAATAGGCCCCCGCGTGCAGGAACAGCCGTAACTGGTTGGCCGTGGCCTTCGTACAAGAGGTGCGGTCCGCCGCCAGATGCGTCTTCCACGATTTGATGTGGTTTTCGGCCTGGCCGCGCCGGCAATCGACATCCTCGTAGAGCACGCGGGCGTTGCGCTTCTTGAGATTGGTGACGACGAAGCGCGTGTCGGGCCCTTCCGCGCCAGCCTCGACGCGGGCGATGACGCGCTCGACGCGGCTCCAACTCGCGGCTCCGTCGTAGAACTCCTTGAAGCGGCGTATCTTGCCGTCTCTCGGCACGGCCTCGAAGCGTGCCTTCGTGCTGGCCTCAAGGACTTCGATGTGCCGGCGCAATGTCGTGGTCGGCGCAACGCCGAGGATATAATCGAGCTCGTTGGCGCGACAAAAGTCGAGAACCTCGGGAGCGCAATAATGACTGTCGCCGCGCAACATGATCTGCGTTTTCGGCCAATGGGCGCGGATGGCGCGCAACAGGCGGCGCAGGAAGGCTTTGATCTCCTTGCCGCCGGGTCGTTTGGCGGGACGAAGCACGGCGGTGATGAAGCGGCCCTCGCCATCGAAGACGACAATCGGCTGAAAGCCATATTCATCGTAATGCGCGTTGAACAATCGCAACTGCTGGCCGCCATGCACCGCGTCGAACGTGTCGTCCACGTCGAGCGTGATCCGTTTGGGAACCTTGTGGAAGGACTCGCAATAAAGATCGACCATGGCGCGGCCCATGCGCAGCAAGGCGCGGGCGTCGGGCAGGTTTTCCAGTCGCGAGATCGTCGATTGCGAGCACAGTTCGCGATCCGACGGCGCAAGATCGAGCGCCATCTTGAACATGGGATCGCTGCGAAGACTGGAGGCGTCGTTGCCGTCTTCATGGCCCGCCGCGATCATCAGCAGCCGAAAGCGGATTATGTCGGCGAGCGTGTGCGTGATCTGATCAGGCGCGCGCGGGTCTTTGATACACGCCGCCATGCGATCGGCGACGCGAAGGCGCTGCTCAACCTCGCGCAAAACCACAATCCCGCCGTCCGACGACAGCAGACCGCCATCGAATTTGGCGACGATTGCCTTGCCTGAAACAGGTGACAGGCCGGGCAGCGGCAGCATAGGATCATTCATGGCAGGTGTGGCTTCTCTGAAACGGCGCTGATTGGAGTCGACAACCAAATCATACGCTAAATCAGATATTTAAGCCACATCCGCCAGCATGGGCTGCATAATGCGGGCTAATTGAACTGAACCCAAGAACAGTATCTTCAAAGCCACACTCCAACACCAAGAGACCGGCCAGCCGGTTTTGCTGCAACCAAGCAGCAAGCCGTGCGTTACCGCTTTGAATCGCAATCATCTAGCTCGAGACTTCAAATAAACGTGGAAATTGCCGCGCTTGGGTTTTTTGTTATAAATGGGGGAGATTTCACGGGTTGCGCAGCAGAATCTGCCGCTCCTTTGTGCGTTTTCCGGTCGGATCGAACTGACCGATCGACAGGGATGCACTCTTAGACGGCGAGTTCGAGCTTATCCTCAACAGGACATCGGATAAAACCGGTGCCCCAAAAGATCTGAAAAATCGTGCGGCTTTCCGCGCCCGGGCGTCGACGGCGACAGCGTCGTGACGCAGGCCAGCAGGCTTTTTTCGATCTGAGCAGAGAATGATGAACCCCTGCCCTCGAACGGGCGGAGAACTGTCCCGATCAAGAAACAGTGAGAGGCGATTGTGACGACCATTTCGAAAACCCCTCTTCTCGACACGATTGCATCGCCGGCGGATTTACGTCGCCTGAGTGAAGCAGATCTGGCGCAAGTCGCCGACGAACTGCGCTACGAGACGATCGATGCCGTCTCCGTCACCGGCGGCCATCTCGGTGCCGGTCTGGGCGTGGTCGAACTCACCGTCGCGCTCCATTATGTCTTCGAAACGCCGTACGACCGGCTGATCTGGGACGTCGGGCATCAGGCCTATCCGCATAAGATCCTGACCGGCCGGCGCGACCGTATCAGGACGCTGCGGCGTGGCGGCGGTCTTTCGGGATTCACCAAACGCTCCGAGAGCGAGTACGACCCGTTCGGAGCGGCGCATTCCTCGACCTCGATGTCGGCCGGGCTCGGCATCGCCGTTGCGAACACGTTGTCGGGCACGCGCCACAACGTGATCGCCGTCATCGGCGACGGAGCGATGTCGGCCGGCATGGCTTATGAAGCCATGAACAATGCCGGCACCATGCATTCACGCCTCATCGTGATCTTGAACGACAATGAAATGTCGATTGCGCCACCGGCCGGCGCTCTGTCGGCCTATCTTGCCCGCCTCGTGTCCGGCGGCGCCTATCGCACGGCTCGCGAGGCAGCGAAACAGCTCGGCCGCCATCTGCCGAAGTTCATCTACGACCGCGCCCGCAAGACCGAGGAATTCGCCCGCAATTTCTGGTCCGGCGGCACGATGTTCGAGGAGCTCGGATTTTATTACGTCGGGCCGATCGACGGCCACAACCTCGACCACCTGCTGCCCGTCCTCAAGAACGTGCGCGACTCGGAGGGCGGCCCGATCCTCGTGCATGTCTGCACCCAGAAGGGCAAGGGCTATGCCCCGGCCGAAGCCGCAAAGGACAAATACCACGGCGTCAATATGTTCGATGTCGTGACCGGCGCGCAGGTGAAGCCCAAGGCCAATGCGCCCGCCTATACGCGCGTCTTTGCCGACGCGCTGGTCAAGGAAGCCCAGTGCGACGACAAGATCGTCGGCATCACCGCCGCCATGCCGTCGGGAACCGGGCTCGACATATTCGCCAAAGCCTTCCCGAACCGCTGTTTCGACGTCGGCATTGCCGAGCAGCATGCGGTGACTTTCGCGGCCGGCCTCGCAACCGAAGGCTATAAACCGTTCTGCGCAATTTACTCGACGTTCCTGCAGCGCGCCTATGATCAGGTGGTGCACGACGTTGCGATCCAGAAATTGCCGGTGCGCTTCGCCATCGACCGCGCCGGTCTCGTCGGCGCCGATGGTGCAACCCACGCCGGCTCGTTCGATGTCGCCTATCTCGGCATTCTGCCGGGCTTTGTCGTGATGGCCGCCGCCGACGAGGCCGAACTCGTCCATATGGTGGCGACGGCCGTGGCCTATGACCAGGGTCCCATCGCCTTCCGCTTTCCGCGCGGCGAAGGCGTCGGGATCGAGATGCCGAGTCAGGCCGAGATTCTTCCGATCGGCAAGGGCCGCGTCCTGCGCGAGGGCAGCAAAGTGGCGCTCCTCTCGCTCGGCACGAGGCTTGCCGAAGCCTTGAAGGCCGCAGAGGACCTCGCTGCGCACGGCATTTCGACGACGGTCGCCGACGCGCGTTTCGCCAAACCGCTCGATCTCGATCTCGTTCGCCGCCTGGCGCGACACCACGAAGTGCTGATTACGATCGAGGAAGGTTCGATCGCCGGTTTCGGCTCTTTCGTGCAAAATGCGATTTTGGAAGAAGGCCTGCTCGACGGCCGCGGCGCGCGCAGTTTGAAACTGCGTTCGATGATTTTGCCGGATGTTTTCCTCGACCACGACAAGCCGGAGAAAATGTATGCCCGCTCCGGCCTCGACGCGAAAGGCATTGTCGCGAAAGTGCTCGAGACCTTGGGCCGCAGTGAGGATGCCGCGCGGACATTGATCGCGTGAGGGGAAAACCCGCCGATTCAGCTTGGCGGGCGTCCAATTTCCGGAAGATCGTTCGTGCGGACGATCACGAAATCTGCGCGTCAGGCGTTCTGTCGGGTGCGGTCAACGCGTCCATTCCCGAGCCGCCCGCCCGTCATCGGCGGTCACAAAACTCCGCCTCGAGACCTTGCCCGCCGTAGACAATGCCCTCGATGAGTACGGCATCCGCAGTGACGACGAACGCGATGGTAACGCGCCGCTCAAATCCGGTCAGCCGCAATCCGGGCAACAGGTCGTCGCGCTGCGTGCCCCGCAGCGGGAACGTCGTAAACCCTTTGCAGAAATCGACGATACGGCTGACGAAACCGTCGGCCCGGTCTTCGCTAGCATGCGTCGCAATATACATATGCAGCTTGTCGATGTGGTGCTCGGCAAGTGGCGTGAATATGACCCGCACAACGTCTCACTTTGCCTCTCGCGCGGCGCGGCGTGCCTTGATGCGGCCAAGGATTGCATCGGCCGGAACCCCCATTGACGGGTCTGCCAGATAGTCCTTATGCCCCGCGACGACTTCCTCACGGAGCCACCGCTCCACTGCCGCGTCCCGCTCCAGCAAGGCACGCACGCCATCGCGCACGACTTCGCTGACGGAGGCATAGCCACCCGATTTGATTTTCTTCTCGACGGCCTCGGCCATGTCGAGCGGCAGGGTAATGCTGAATTGCTGTGTCGTTCTCATATTTCATGCATCCTTTGTTGAATTATAGCATGCAATAGGATTAAATCCTACTGAAATAGCGCCGCGTCCTCCGGGCGACGACGGTCCTGGTGCGAAAGGCAAAAGCGCGGCATATGCTGCATCATGGAGCATTTGAAAGAGACGATCCCAAGCGCCAAACGGGCCGATATCGCCCTCGTTGCCCGCGGTCTGTTTGAAAGCCGCGCCAAAGCGCAGGAGGCGATCGCGGCGGGCCGCGTGCGCGCCGGCGGCAAAATCGTCCGCAAGGCGTCCGAACCGGTCGGCGCCGAGACGCTGCTCGAGGCGCAAGCGCTCTATCCCTGGGTGTCGCGCGGCGGCGTCAAACTCGCGGCAGCGCTCGACGCTTTCGCTTTCGATCCGAAAGGCCGCGTTTGTCTCGACATCGGCGCCTCGACCGGCGGCTTCACCCATGTGCTGCTCGCACACGGCGCCACGGATGTCTTTGCCGTCGACGTCGGCCACGGCCAATTGCATGGCAAGCTGAAGGACGATCCGCGCGTCACCGCGCGGGAAGGGCTGGACGCCCGTAAGCTCACCAAATCCGCTTTCGATCGGCCGATTTCCATGATCACCTGCGATGTCAGCTTCATTTCGCTGAAGCTCGTGCTCCCTGCCCTGCTGCCGCTCGCTTCGGAGCAAGCTCTGCTTATCGCTTTGATCAAGCCGCAATTCGAGCTTGGCCCCGCCCATGTGGTGAAGGGCATCGTAAGGGACGAAAGCGCACGCGCGCGCGCCTGCCAAGACATCTCGACTTACCTGCAGGATTCCGGCTGGCAAGTCGCCGGACTGATCGCCTCGCCGATCGAAGGTGGCGACGGCAACCACGAATATCTCGTCGGCGCCCGGCGTCCATGATCGATCTCGCAGCGCGTCTCGAAATCGAACGTCTCGGCCAGCGCGGCGAAGGTATCGCGCACGGGGCCGACGGCCTCATCTTCGTGCCTTATGCCCTTGCCGGCGAAACCATCCTCGCCGAAATCGACGGCACGCGCGGCCGTCTCGTCGAAGTCCTGAAGCCGAGCCCCGAGCGGATCGCGGCCTTTTGCCCACACTATGGAACATGCGGCGGCTGTGCCGTCCAAACGCTCGCCGCTCCAGCCTATGCGGCCTGGAAACGCGGCTTGCTCATACAAGCCTTACAGTACGCCAAGATCACAGCAGACGTCGGCGAGCTCGTCGATGCGCATGGCAAAGGGCGACGGCGCGCGAATTTCCACGCGCGTTACGACAATCGCGGCAAAGCCAAGGTCGGCTTCATGCAGGCCCGCGCACATGACGTCGTCGAACTCGAGTCCTGCCCGATCCTCGCGCCGTCGATGCAGGGAGCAGTCGCTGCGGCGCGGGCGCTCGCAACGGCGCTGCAGGCGTCGCAGAAACCGCTCGACATTGCCGTAACCGCAACCCTCACCGGGCTCGCCATCGACATCAAGGGGCACGGACCGCTCGACACTGATGCCACGCAACGGCTCATCCAGCTCGCCGAGCTTCACGATCTCGCTCGGCTTTGCAACCATAGCCAGCGTCTCGTCGAGCGATGTGCGCCGATCCTGCGCATGGGTCGCGCCGAAGTGAGCCCGCCGCCTGGCGCCTTCCTGCAAGCGACCGAGGCTGGGGAAGAGGCACTCGCTACGAGCGTCGGGCGCGCGCTCACCGGCGCGCGCCGGATTGCCGATCTCTTCGCCGGAGTGGGCACATTCACGCTGCGCCTGGCCGAGAGCGCGCGCGTCCATGCCGTGGACTCAGAAGAGACCTCGCTTGCAGCGCTCGCGAAAGCCGCCCGCGCGACGGCGGGCCTTCGGGACGTGACGATCGAGCGGCGCGATCTCTTTCGCCGCCCGCTCGAAGCGGATGGGCTCGCAGCCTATGACGCGGTGGTGTTCGATCCGCCGCGCGCCGGGGCGGAGGCGCAAGCCAGAGCCTTGGCGCAATCTTCCGTTCGGCTCGTCGTCGCGGTCTCTTGCAATGTCCAGAGTTTTGCCCGCGACGCCGCGCTTCTTTGCGCGGGCGGCTATGAACTCTCGCGCATCACGCCCATTGATCAATTCCGCTATTCACCGCATGTCGAAATTGTCGGCGTTTTCCGGCGTCTGGAGGCGCAAGCGCGGCGCCGGCGACTGTTGGGATAGGCCCACATTTAGCAATACCGGATTATCGGAACGCCGCATGAGCGCGAGTCTCGGCACAAGCAAGTGTCTCAGATCGAGGTGCCGCTTTCGATCTTAGCAGATGCTCGACACGGCGCGGGGATGGCTGGACTTGGCCCACCGGACCCATAGCCTGACGCAGATCTCGGGAGGCTTTCAAGCAAGCGGCCCAATAGGCCAACGTTCTTGCATGCAGAGTTGAATATTCCCCGTGATCGCTTCGCGACGACGCCTGCCGCTCCTCTGCCCGCTCGCGGGGAGAGAGCACGCAACGGCACATGCGGCGCTCGTTCAGACTTATCCTTCACCCATAAAACCCTTTCACCCAATCGCGGAAGGCCCGGCGCGACTCGTCCCATGTGTAGAACATATGGCCGCCGCCGAAATAGCGCAGGTGGAGATTGGCGCGCTGCTCCGGCAAGAGCTTCATCTGCTCGACCAGCCGCTCGGACGAAAAGTAAGGCGTGACCATATCGAAATAGCCGTGGGCGATCAGCACTCTCATGTTCGGATTCATGCTCATGGCGAAGCGCAGATCATCGATGGCGCCGGCCGGACCTTCGAGCGCGTGGTGCTGCTCGTCGGCTTTCCATGCCTTGTTGACGTCCATGCTCAGGAGTTCGTACCGACGGTCCGTTTCGACGCCGATCACGGCGCGCAGCACATGGTTTATGCCGCTCGCGAAAACACGCTCGATACCGGAAAAAGTCGGGTCCGGTCCTTCGAGCTTTTCACGATCCGGGAAGGGATCGATGCCGGTGATCGTCGCATCATAGACCCCGAGGACACGTTGTTCCGGCTTCAAGAGCTCGCGCGCGAAGCGCGAAAAGGGCACCCGCCCATGCGCGCGCGAGACGAGGTCTTCCGGGAGGCCGAGAAAATCGGCGGCGCGGGCGAAGACGCGCTGCAGCTCGGCTTGATCATGCGCGGTTCCGACGACGAGAGCATGCGCCAATTCGCGCGTCGCAAAGGCTTCGACCAGTTTGCGCTGGCTGTCGATCGGCTCATCACCGGAAAAGACGCGCGAGCGTTTGTGGAAGGCGCTGGCGAGCGCCATCACGCAGAACGTGTCGACATAGGGCAGCACATCGTAGTCGCTCTCATTGAGCAGAGCCCATTCGAGCGCCGGCGAAATGGCGATGGTGGCAGCAAGCCCGACACCATGCGTCTCCTGCAGGCGGCGCGCGAGCTTGGCGGTGCGGAAACCGCCATAACTTTCGCCGGCGATCGCAACGGGCACGTCCCAGAGCTTGTGCCGCGACAGGAAACGCTCGATGAATTCGCCGAGCAATTCCAAGTCGCGGTTGAGGCTGAAGAATTCTTTCTCGTCCACCGCCTTGGCGGGGTCCGGCTTGTCCTTTTCGTCGGGCTTCGTCTCCTGTTCGACGACACGGCTGAACCCCGTGCCGACCGGGTCGACGAACACGAGATCTGTAAGGGCGATCCAGCTTTCGCAATTATTGATCAAGCGGACCGGCGGCGGCGGCACAGTGCCGTCGGCTTCGAACAAAGCCCGCTGCGGACCGAGGCCGCCGATGTGCAGATAGGCGGAGGCGGCGCCCGGACCGCCGTTGAAGACGAAGGTGATCGGCCGCGGAGCTTTCGTCTCGGTGAGCCGATAAAACGTGTGGAAGATTTCGGCCGCCGGCTTTTCCTTCTTGCGCAGGACGATCCACTCGGAGGCGACCTCGACGGCGAAAGTCTCGCCCTCGGCAGATGTCCAAGCGAGACTGGATTTGGCGCCGAGG
This sequence comes from uncultured Alphaproteobacteria bacterium, assembly GCA_963809985.1. Classification (GTDB taxonomy): domain Bacteria; phylum Pseudomonadota; class Alphaproteobacteria; order Rhizobiales; family Beijerinckiaceae; genus Methylovirgula. Next base: position 563,532 of record CAWELW010000001.1, read on the forward strand.
GGTGCCTGATAGTCCTTCTTTTCCGCAGTTTCGTTGCTCATGACACCTCGTAGTTGCGTTGCGTGCAGCGGCACGAAAACCGCCCGTCGAACCCGTCCATCTTGTCCCGTCCTTGTCCAAGCGAGCTTCGCTTGCGGCCCGGGTGGATTCTTCGGGTTCGATGGAACGGCGGGCGAGGCCCCACGCCCTCCCGCGAGCTTGGTGGTCCTGAGGTGTCGGCCTCTCGCACCGCACCAGTCATTCTACTCAGCGCGGATGAAGGCAAGTTACAAGGCGACGCGACGCGCCCAGGGCAATTACCCCAAATTCGTCAGTCGAATTCGACGACGAGGCCCCGCTTCTCGCATTCCGCCTCGATCGCCGCCACGATCCTCTGCAATTCTTCTATTGCGATTTCGGTTGTTTCGTGAGGTGGGTCCCAGGTGAGGATATCGTCGAGTCTGACGACGAAATCGGCCGGCACCTCCGCGCTGGGAAGATCCGAGCCCGGATAGATCGTCAAGCTGCGCTTGCCGCAATAGACACGGATTGCGCCCTCGGTGAGTTCGACACTGAGGCGCGCCTTGCTGCGCCTTGCGTCGTGTGGTTCGCCACTCACGTTCACCTCCTTGCGAGGGAAGCTTCGTCGGTATAGCGCATATCCTTCGAGATTCGCCCGTATTTCGCCTTTGAGCCGCGTCCGGCGTTGACAATCCCGGCTAGAATCCGCTTTCGCGCACGACCGCGATGACTTTCCGCATCAGGCTCGGAAAGGCCTCGCTTTCCAGATCCGCAGCTGCAACGAATCGGCATTGAGCTGCTGGTTGCGTCTCTTGCCCGACATTGGCGGCGAAAATCTCCAGCGACAAGGCAAAATGCGTAAATACATGCTTCACTTGCGCCGGCAGCTTTCGATAAGCAGCGCGCACCGGCGCCGCGCGCAAGGTGCCCCCGGCTTCGAATGCCTCGGTCCACTCCGTGCCGGGAAACTCCGTCATCCCGCCGAGCAAGCCTTGCGGCGGCCGCGTGCGCACCAGCAAAGCACCATCCGTGCGCCGCAGATAAAATACAGCGCCGCGACGCTTCGGCCGCTCGAGCTTAGGCGTCTTACGTGGAAAATCCTCCGGCCGGCCTAGGGCTTGAGCACGACAGGAGGCCCGAAACGGGCATAGGCCGCAAGCAGGTCGCCGCGGCGTGCAGGTCGTCGCACCGAGATCCATGAGCGCTTGGGCGAAATCGCCGGGCCTATCGTCCGGAACGAGAAGCGCAGTCTTAGCCTTGATTTCGGCTTTGGCCGCCGGCATCAGCGTCTCTATTGCGTAAAGCCTGGCGATGACCCGCTCGACATTGCCATCGACGACCGCGACCTTTTCTTCGAAGGCGATGGCTGCAATGGCCGCCGCCGTATAGGGCCCGATGCCGGGCAAGCGCCGCAGCTCCGCTTCGGTCTTCGGAAATTCTCCTGAGTAGCCCGCAACGATCGCCTCGGCACAGGCGTGAAGGTTGCGCGCCCGCGAATAATAGCCGAGCCCGGCCCATTGCCGCATGACGGCTTCGACCGGCGCCGCAGCGAGCGCGGCAACGTCGGGAAACCGCGCGACAAAGGCCGCGAAATAGGGTTTGACGGCGGCGACCGTCGTCTGCTGCAGCATGATTTCGGCGAGCCAGACGACATAAGGATCGGATTTTTCGCCCGGCGGGGCGCGCCACGGCAATGCACGACGATGCCGGTCATACCAGTCGAGAATGCCCAAGGCCGCGCCCACCGGCCTTTTCGCTGAACTTTCGCCCATCACGTCAACATCACACATGCGGCGCGACCTTTTGAGGCTCGATTGAACTGCACGAAGAGCCCAGCCCAAATTTCACCGATTGGAAGAAGAGAGCGCCTTTGAACGATGGCACCTCTTCCCGAAGAGATCGAAGCAAGGCCTTCATCTTTGCTTCCACTATCTCTCTACGTGCGTGACGCTGCAGAAGCTATCGTTTTCTCGGATAAAACCTTCCCGTGTGGCAGCGTTTCTTCGGCCCCAAGAAAGGCGCGACAGCCGGGGATTGACAGAACAGGTGACCAAGAGGGGCTTTCCTGCCTGCATGCAGCTTTGCTATAAGGGGCCCATGCAAGCACCGGATCGGCCCCGCCAGCGCTCTTGGTCTCGCCCGCTCGCCGACCTCGTCGGCGCGGCGATTGGCCCCGTTCTCGCGCGCCAAGGCTTCGGCGAATCCGATCTCATTTTCTACTGGGACGACATCGTCGGCGAAAGGCTTGCCGCCATGTCGGAACCCATCAAGCTGCGCTGGCCGCCGCGGGGAACGGGCCGCCACCACGAATCGCATGAGCCGGCGACGCTCGTCGTCCGGGTCGAGAGTGGTTTCGCGCTTGAAATGCAGCACCTCACGGGTACGGTGATCGAACGTATCAACGCCCACCTCGGCTGGAATTGCGTCGGGCGGATCGCCCTGAAACAAGGCCCCTTGCAGCGCCGGGGCGCCGGCAAAGAGCCGCGCCGGCCCCCCTCCGCAGCGCTGCGCGCGGCGGCCGAGGCGCAAGTCTCGGGCATCGACGAGGCGGGACTGCGACAGGCTTTGGCGCGGCTCGGGGCGCATGTCCTTGCTCAAACATCCCAGCGCGGGCCGATCTAACAAGGTACCGTTCCGATATCGGTCACATTATTCTCGTCTTTTCGCCCTCTAAACGCGCTCCGCGCCCACCCAGTCGCAAGGGATCGTCTCATGTCCTCGCCGAAACAAAGTTCTGCTGCCCTGAAGAACCGACGCGAATTTCTTGAACTCGCCGCCGCGACGGGCCTGACTTTTGCCGGCGCCGCCGGCATCTTCGCTGGTTCATCGCAGCCGCTTCATGCCCAAGGCGCGAGCGTGCCGGTTGATCAATTGATGGCTCCGGAAGCCTTGCCCGATATCGTTGAAGCCAATGCCGGCACGGACGACAGCAAGCAACCGCCAGTGACCATCGTGGAATATGCCTCGATGACTTGCAGCCATTGCGCCGCCTTCCACATGACGACCTATCCAGTCCTCATGAGCAAATATGTCGACACCGGGAAAGTGCGTTTCATTCTGCGCGAATTCCCGCTCGATCCCTTGGCGACGGCGGCTTTCATGCTCGCCCGCTGCGCCGGTCCGGACAAGCGCAATGCCGTGGTCGGTCTTCTTTTTCAGCAGCAGAAGAATTGGGCCTTCTCGGACAAGCCGATCGAAGCTTTGGCCAGCCTCGTCAAGCAGACCGGCATGAGCCAGGAGAGTTTCGAGGCCTGTCTCAAAGATCAAGACCTGCACGAGAAGATCAACGAAGTGCGTGACCGCGCCGCAGAAAAATTCGGCGTCAACGCGACACCGGCTTTTTTCATCAACGGCATCAAGCACAATGGCGCAATGGCGCCGGAGGAACTCGACAAGTTGCTCGAGCCCTTGCTCAAAGGATGAGGACCGCCGCCGACGAGGCGGCAAGAGGATCGCACTTGTTCTTGCGCATAGCCGTCCCCAATTAATCTGTGCGTCAATTCGAGGCTCTGTCATGTCGCTCCTCCAGCTCATACTCAACCTCTTGTGGATCCTTACAGGCGGGGTATGGATGGCCGCGGGGTGGTTGCTGGCCGCCGTGCTCATGGCGGTGACGATCATCGGAATTCCGTGGACCCGCGCGGCGTTCAATATTGCCGCCTATACCCTGTTGCCCTTCGGCCACAAGGCCGTCCCGCGCTCGCAATGGACCGGCCGCGAAGATTCTGGGACCGGGCCGCTGGGCATGCTCGGCAATATTTTATGGCTTGTCATCGCTGGCTGGTGGCTGGCCCTGGGCCATCTGATCACGGCCATCGCTCTGGCCTTGACCATCATCGGCATTCCCTTTGCCTGGGCGCATCTGAAACTGGCCGGCTTGGCGTTGTGGCCGATCGGCAAGGTGATCGTAGCGGCGGACGCGGCCTCGTCGCTCAATCGCTTCTAGAGCAGGATGAGGAAAAGCGGGAATCGGTTTTCCGGCGCTATCAATATTACCCAGATTGCGCAAACTTGATCGCGCCTCCCGCTCCAAATCATCTAAATCGAGCGCGTTCATGATTTTGGATTGATTGAATCCAAAATCACCGTGATCTGAAGCGTTTTCAGGGGAGTGAAACGCAGGTTGCACACAGAAAAAATGTCGATGGAGCTTGCGCTCGCGGCGCCGGTCGCGCCCTATTTGGATCGGTCCAAGATGAGTCCGAAAGATGCCCGTCTCGCTCAACGTCAAAGGAAAAAACCTGAAGTTCGGCCCCTCGTGGCGCCGATCGAGCGGTTTCGCGGCATGAGGGCTGCCCCATGAAATTCACCAGACTGCATCTCGCAGGTTTCAAAACCTTCTGCGAGCCGACCGATTTTTTGATCGAACCGGGGATCACGGGCGTCGTCGGTCCGAACGGCTGCGGCAAATCCAACCTCGTCGAAGCCATCCGCTGGGTCATGGGCGAGAACTCGTCCAAGAACATGCGCGCCTCGGGCATGGACGACGTGATTTTTGCGGGCAGCAGCGAACGACCGGGCCGCAACATGGCCGAAGTTCGGCTCGTTCTCGACAATGCCGACCGCACCGCGCCGACGGCCTTCAACGACGCCGACATAATCGAAGTGGCTCGCCGCATCGAACGCGAATCCGGCTCGACCTTTCGCGTCAACGGACGCGAAGTGCGGGCCAGAGACGTGCAATTGCTCTTTGCCGATGCGTCGACCGGCTCGCGGTCGGCGGCAATGGTCCGGCAGGGCATGATCGGCGAAATCATCGCCGCCAAGCCGCAGGCGCGCCGCCGCATCCTCGAAGAAGCCGCCGGCATTGCGGGCCTGCATTCACGCCGTCACGAAGCCGAATTGCGCCTCAAGGCCGCAGAAGAAAATCTGACCCGGCTCGACGACGTCCTCAAGCAGATCGAAACACAGATCGACAGTCTGAAACGCCAAGCCCGCCAGGCCGCACGCTACCGCAACCTCGCCACCGATATCCGGCGCAACGAATCGCTTCTCGCGCTCATCAATTATCGGGAAGCCATCGCCGATCTCGCCAGTGCCGAGCGCAAGCTCGAAGCCGATGTGCGCGAGGTCGCCGAAGCAACCCGCGCCCAAGTCGAAGCGGCGCGCCTGCAGGCGATCGCCGCCCATGACCTGCCGCCGCTGCGCGACGCGGAAGCCGCCGCGGCCGGCGAACTGCAAAAGCTGGTTCTGGCGCGTGAGACGCTCGACGGCGAAGAAAAGCGCAGCAACACGCGAATGGCCGAACTTGAGCGGCGCATGACGCAGATGAATGCTGATTTGCTGCGAGAGCAGGCTCTGATCGAAGATGCCGCCTCGGTTCTGGCGAGGCTCGAGGAAGAGGCCGGGGATCTCGCCGCTCTGGGTCTCAACGACGCAGAGGCCGAGACGGAAGCAAGGGCTGCCCTCGCGGCCGCTGAAACTGCGCTGGCCGTCTCCGACCAAGCGCTCGGCGAAGCGCAGCGCGTCCTGTCCGACAATGAAGCGCACCGCTCGGCGCTTGCTAATGGTTTGCGCGACGAGACCCAAAGGCTCGCCCGGATTGAAGGCGAATTGGCCGCGATCCGGACGGAATTGGTGCAACTGCGCGCCGGTCTCAGCGACGCCGGCGAGGAAGACGAACTGAAGGCGGCGCTCGAACTTGCGATCGAGGCGGCGAATGCCGCCGAAGAGCGGATGCTCGATGCCGAAGCCGCGCATGCCGAAGCACGCGAAGCGGAAACCGCGATACGCGCACCGCTCGCCGCGGCAGAACGCGAGGCTCAACAGCTCGAGACCGAAGCCAATACTCTTGCCAAGCTGCTCAGTAGCGGCAGCGGCGGCCTCTGGCCGGCCATTGTCGAGGACATCAGTGTCGCCAAAGGCTACGAGGCGGCTCTCGGCGCTGCCCTCGGCGACGATCTCGATGCATCGACCAATGTTTCGGCGCCGGCGCATTGGGCCACGCTGGATGCCGAAGGCGACCCGGCGCTGCCGCCGGACGTCGAACCTCTGGCGCAGCACGTTTCGGCGCCGCCGGCGCTGGCACGCCGGCTTGCCCAGATCGGCGTCGTCTTGCGCGGCGAGGGCGCCGCGCTGCGGGCTCTGCTCAAGCCCGGGCAAAGGCTCGTTTCGAACGAAGGCGATCTCTGGCGCTGGGATGGGTTCACCCAGGCGGCGGAAGCGCCGACGCCCGCCGCGCGCCAACTCGCGGAAAAAAACCGCCTCGGCGATCTTCAACACGAAGCAAGTCTCGCCCGGGCCGCCGCAGATGCGCAGAAGGCTGAAGCCGACCGCATCGAGGCGGAGGTCGACGCCAAAGCAGCGGCCGAGACCGCGATACGACAAGCCCATCGGCAAGCTTTGCGCGATGTCGAAATCGCGCGCGAAAAAGTGACCGATGCCGAAAAGCGCCGTGTGCAGGTGGCTGCCCGCCTTGCGGCACTTGAAGAGACCGAGGACAGACTCGACGCAAGCCGCGACGAAGCCAAGGACAAACGCAGCAAGGCGGAAGCGGACCTCGCCGGCCTCGTCACGTCGATGGACCTGACGGCGCAGCTCGAGGCCGCCCGCGCGCGTGCGGCCCAAGATCGCGCCACTGCAGCCGAAGCGCGCGCCGCTTTGCAGGCGCATCTGCACGACAGTCAAAGCCGCGGCAAGCGGGGGCGGGCCGTCGAAGTTGAGCGCCTGTCTTGGAGCGCGCGGCGCGAACGCGCGCATAATCAGATCGGCGAGTTGGAAGAGCGCCTCGAAGAGGCCGCGGCCGAGCGGGAGAAGCTCGCCGCCGCGCCAAACGAATTCCTTCGATTGCGCCGGTCATTGTTGAACAAGATCGAAGCCGCCGAGGAAAGCCGCAAGGTGGCGATCGACGCGCGCACCACCGCGGAAGCAAAGCTCGCGGATTTCGATCGGCGGGCGCGCGCGAGCCTCGAGCAGATGAGTGCGGTGCGCGAAGAAAAGGCCCGCAGCGAAGCGCGCCTCGAAGCATCCCACGCGCAACTCGATGAAGTCACGCGCCATATTGCAAGTGAATTGCAGTGCGCCCCGGCGGAGCTTTCCTCGCTCGCCAGCATCGCAGCCGATGCCGAACTTCCCGATTCCGATAGTATCGCGAAAAAGCTCGAGGCCGCCAAACAGGATCGCGAACGGCTCGGCGCCGTCAATTTGCGCGCCGGGGACGAATTGGCCGAGATCGAAGCGACAAAGACCAAGATCGATGCCGAACGCGAAGACTTGACCGAAGCCATCCGGCGCTTGCGCCAGGCGATCCAAAATCTCAACAAGGAAGGCCGCGAGCGTCTGCTCACTGCCTTCGATGCCGTGAATACGCATTTCAAGGAGCTGTTCTCCACGCTCTTCGGCGGCGGCACGGCGGAATTGCAGTTCGTCGAGTCGGACGACCCGCTCGAAGCCGGCCTCGAAATCATCGCCCGTCCACCCGGCAAGAAGCCGCAGGTCATGACGCTTCTTTCCGGCGGCGAACAGGCGCTCACCGCCCTCGCCCTCATCTTCGCGGTCTTCCTCACCAATCCTTCGCCGATCTGCGTGCTCGACGAAGTCGATGCGCCGCTCGACGATGCGAATGTCGAACGTTTTTGCGATCTTTTGGATGAAATGCGCAAGAAGACCGACACGCGTTTCATGACGATCACGCATAATCCGATCACCATGGCGCGGATGGATCGGCTCTTCGGCGTGACAATGGCCGAACGCGGAATAAGCCAGCTCGTGTCGGTGGACCTTGCCGAGGCAGAGCGCTTCCTCGAGGCGGGGTGAGGCGCCGTCTTTCGCGCTGAGCGGAACACGATGGAATTTCGCTCACCAGAGCGCGAGAATTTCCCGCTTCAGAGTCTCGACATTGAACGGTTTGCGGACCCGCCGGAAACGGCGATAGCGCTCTGGTAAGTCGAGCGCTGCATAGCCGGTCGAGAAGACGAAAGGCGTGCCTATTTCAAGCAGAAGATCGGCGACCGGATAGACGTATTCGCCGTCGAGGTTGATATCGAGGACTGCTGCATCGAAAGATTCTGCGGCGACCGTCCCGATCGCCTCGGCAACACCGGCAGAGGGTCCGACGACCGTGCAGCCGAGGTCCCGCAAAATATTTTCGATGAAAACGGCGACGAAGAATTCGTCCTCGACCACGAAAATCTTGAGGCCGGACAAATCGCCGCGCTTGTGCCCGCTTTCCCGGGTCAGAGCTGAAGGCGCATGCGCGGCGAATGCCGCATCCGGTCTCGACCCCAAGACTTGTTGTTCCGGAGATGCGCCGAAACGCTCGGCAGCGGCCTTCTGAACTTCCGTCTCACCGAGGCGTCGCTCCGGAGTTCCTTGCAAACCAAAACCATGATCGATGAGTGCATGTACCAGCACGGCGCAACCTTTCCATTACAAGCAACTACGTCTCGTGTTCGGCTACGGGCTCGATTGGAAACACGATCGTGCACCTCAGCCCTTCGCGGGCGAAATCCATTTGCACTTTGCCACGCAACTCGTGCGTCAGACCGCGTTCCAACAGGAATCTCCCGAAGCCGCGCCGCTGTGGCGGCACGACCTCCGGACCGCCCTGCTCGATCCAACGGATCCGCAACTGAGATTGCCCCAGCTTCACCCAGTCCCACTCGATCGTGATCGTTCCTTCCTTTCGGGAAAGCGCGCCATATTTCGCCGAATTCGTCGCCAGCTCGTGCAAAGCCATTCCAAGAGATAAAGCACATTTTGGGGTCAAGACGACTTCGGGGCCCGATAGGCGGATATTGTTTCCCTCCGCATTGAGATGATGCGCCACCTCATCCTCGACGACGGTCCGAAGCGGCGCGCCCGCCCAATTGGAATCCGCGAGGCGGCTATGCGTCTGTGCCAGGGCCTGCAGACGTCCTTCGAAGGAGGCGAGCGCGTCGGCGGCGGATTGTTCGGACCGAAATGTCTGGCGCGCCAGCGAAATCACGACGGCCAAGGTGTTCTTGACACGATGACTGAGCTCGGCGACAAGCAGCCTCCCTTGCTGCTCGGCATGCTTGCGATCGGTGATGTCGCGAATGATGCCGGTGAAAAGTCGCCGGTCTCCCAGCGACACTTCGCTGACCGAAAGTTCGACGGGAAAGACGGAACCGTCTTTGCGACGGCCAACCACTTCACGGCCGATGCCGATGATCTTGCGCTGCCCCGTGTGCCGGTAATTGCGCAAGTACTGGTCGTGCTCGTCTCGGTAGGGCGCAGGCATCAGCATTTTGACATTTTGGCCGGCAAGTTCCTCTGGCTCATAACTGAAAATCCGCCTGGCGGCAGGATTCGCCGCCTCGATTGTGCCGCGTTCGTTGATTGTGATGATCCCGTCGACAGCACTGTCGAGGATAGCCTTCATGCGCGCTTCGCTGTCGAGCAGAGCCTGTTCACGCCGTTTCTGTTCGCGAATATCGCGCAGAGAAAAGGCGGCGGCGAGAGTTCCACCCGTCGCCGGATCGCTGATGCAGAACGCGTTGCAATCGACATCGATCGGTTCGCCCGTCAGGAAGTGCTTAAGTTGGCCCTGAAAGCGGAACGAGCCGCCGCGGATCTGCGCCGGCAGCGCTTCTCTCAGAACAATTGGTAGCGTCGTCTCGTGCCAGAGGTCACGGACCTCGGTCTCGGTGACGCGTTCGGGAGTAATGCCGATCAAATCCTGGCCGGCTTTGTTGATATAGAGAACCTCCCAGGCCAGCGAGGTCATGGCAATGAAATCGCTGCTGTTTTCGACCAGAGACACGAATTTCTGGCGTTCGCCTTCGACTCGCTTGCGCTCCGAAACGTCGCGTATGATTCCGGTGAACAAACGGCGTTCTCCAACGTGCACTTCGCTGACCGAAAGCTCGAGGGGGAAAATCGTTCCGTCCTTCCGCCGCCCAGCTACTTCACGGCCTATACCAATGATCTTGCGCTGTCTGGTCACCCGATAATTACGAAGATAGGTGTCATGTTCTCCGCGATAGGGCTCCGGCATCAAGAGCTTGACGTTTTGTCCGATCAGCTCTTCCGACGGATAGCCGAATAAACTCTGCGCAGCAGGATTAAGATCGATGATCTGTCCGAATTCATCAATAGTGATGACGCCGTCCACGGCGGTGTCGACGAACGCGCGCAACAGTGCCGCACTTTCGCTCTCGTCTCGCCCATCGACACGCGGCGCGCGCCGTAGCGACGCCGGCGGCGAAGCTTTGTAATTATCATCAGGTTTTCTCTGCATGGGGCAGCGCCATAGGTGCGGAATCAGAGCGCGAATTATATGCCAAACCAGTTCCTTGGGATAATCGTTCCCCTATCCGTCGCAAATTCTCGCGGCACGAAGAACGGCGAACCGGCGGAAGGTCCGCAAGCGCGCGGGAATTTCGTGGCGAGATGGCTTGACCCAAGCGTTGTCTTGGTCAAACTCACATTGGTCACGCCGGTGCAGGGATCGCTCATGCCTTGCGAAAATGCACGCAGTGGCGGTGCTTTCATGTTACAAGAGCTTCAGCGTGGCTTCTTTCTTCATCGTCCCTTTGCAAAAGCTGCGCATGAGTTGTACGCCGCCGAAGGCTTCGCCGTTTCATGACGAGAAAACAACCAGGCTGCGCGTAAGCGCAAGTCGTAGGACGTCGTCATGTTCCCGATGGCGAAAGTAGTTCAGCGATGAGCCACATGTGTAATCATAAGGAATTGCTATGATGCTCAGATCCGTGCGGCCATGCGTAACAGCCCTGTTGTTTTTCTGCCCTGCCGCTGCCCCCCAAGTTGCCGCCAGCGCCGCTGAATATAGTGGCGTCTATGAGGGAACAATCGGTGCGGCGCGCGTCGTCGTCGAGCTCGGCGACACGAGCGGCACGTATTTCTATTCAACCAAAGGCACCGATATTTTTTTGCAGGTCTCTGCCAAAAACGGCGCAATCGCGGTCGTGGAAAAAAGCGGCGAAGACGCCGACAGTCTCGCACCGACCGGCCGCTGGAGTGTCAAGGCGGATGGAAGCCATCTTTCAGGCACGTGGAGCCCGCCAAAACGAGGCCGGACACTTCCGATTAATCTTACGCGCGTCGCCGCCCTCGTCCAGCGGCCGCAAAACGACGACCCGACCGGCCACGCAGGCGGGTCGATGGCTTATGGGCAGAGATGGATCGCTGCCAGGCTTCAGTGGACCCTGGGTCGGGAAATTCCAGTCGGCGATCTCTCCTACGCCGTCGCAACCGATTCCATTTTCGGCACGCACATGCCCCGCCTCGTCCGCTTTGCCGACGCGGGACGCAAAGCCAAGATCAATGAGGCCATCGAAAGGCTGCAAGTCGAAAAAATCCTCGATGCGCGCGAGACGTCGATCTCCTTGCGACAGTCGCTCGCAGGGCGCGAAAACAAATCGATCGACGCCACCGCCGAGGCGAACCCGGAGAGTGAGCAAGATCTGCGCATTACCGAACTCGTGCCGGATGCGTTGAGCTTCGTCATCCGCGGCAGTTGGAACGGCGGTGGCGCCCACCCGAATTCTTATGTTGCGGCCTATACGATCGACCTCGTCCAGGCCGAGCCCGTCGAGGGCACGCTTCTCTCCCGCGATGAGAAGACGCCGCGCGACAAGATATTCGACGGTGTGCTCAACCTGGACGAGCCTGAAAACCGCCTAGCTTTCGAAACGCTCTGGGTCGGCAAACTGCGCGCCTCACTGCCCGAGATAGCCGCTAAATCGGACGATGATGCCGACAACGCCTGCAGCGAAGAAATCAAGTCGCCGGGCTTCCTCGATAGCGAGGGAAGCACCTACGCTCTCTATCTGGTGGATGGCGGGCTCGCCGTTCATCCCACCAGTTGGCCGAATGTCGTCGCCTATTGCTTCACTGAATTCAAGTATGTCCCGGTGGTTCTGACGATCGGAGAGCTCAAACCCTTCATCGCACCCGGGCGCAGCCTGATCGGCATGAAGTAACACGGGCAACAACGCTGCAGCTGCGACGGACAAGCGTGCGTTGATGGCTTCAATGCAAGCGCACCGCCTTCGAAAACTGCGAGCGATCGGCCGAAGTCACCCGCACATCGAAGACGTCGCCTTCGCGCTCGAGCGTCAGCGGCACGTCGACACCGGCAGGGCCGAGCGCCCAGACGCTGCGAAAGAAATCGGCGAGGCTGGTCACATTGGTGGCTGCCACGGCGTGGATGATATCGCCTTCACGCAGGCCCGCGCGTCGCGCCGGGCCATTGCCGGCGAAGCCGACGACGACGATACCGTCATCCGATTCTGCGGCATAAACACCAAGCCATGGCCGCGGCGGCCGGTTCACCCGTCCGAACCTTTTCAGATCGTCATAGATCGGCGGCAGAAGCTCGATCGGTACCACCATATTCAACGGCACCACTTGGTCGCCGCGTGCCTGATGCGGCACTTGCAGGGAGCCGATGCCAACAAGCTGGCCTGCGGTCCCGACCATCGCGGTGCCTCCCCAGTGCGGATGCGCGGGCGCCGTGAACAAAGCCCCGTCGAGCACATATTCCCAGTAGCCGGCGAACTCCTGGCGCGCGACGACTTGTGCCGCAACGGAATGTTTACGCCCGCCGCCGGCGCCGATCACGACGCGCACGCCGGGGCGTAGCGAGCGTGAATCGCCGAGCGGCAGAGGCTCGACCCGAAGCGGACCCAAAGCCTGCACGAGCCCGAATCCGGTGACGTGATCGAAGCCGATGACATGCCCGGCGACCACCCGGCCCTCGTTGGTCGTGAGCCAGACTTCCTCGGCTTCCATGATGAGATAGCCGATGGTCAGAATGATGCCGTCATGAGCGATGAGGACGCCGTTGCCGGCCCGCTCTGTACCGAGAGTGGCGGCAGTAAAAGCATCTTCGGGCACGCGCGCCGTCAGCGCGACAACGCCCGAAAGCGCGCGCTCGAGATCGAAATCATAATCGCGCGAGCTTGGCTGCGCCTCGGGCGGAACTTCCCAGTTCTCCAAATCTTCGACCATCGCCGGCTCCCGCTTTTTCGATATCCGGCCAATATAAGTATGTGGCCTGAGATTTGTGACCCATCATACTCGACCTTTTCGCGCTCGCGATCGGGAAAGTTGGAGCGAGCTTCATTCCTTGAATTCTATGGTTGCGTGCAGCTGCGGTCTCATGCCGTAAGGTGGCGGCGGGAACGGTGCAGCGCGCTTAATGGCAGCCAGGGCCTCGGCATCCATGTCGGGATAGCCGCTCGTGCGATAGACCGCCTCCTGCACCATACGGCCGGTGTCATCGAGGTAGAAGCTGATGGTGACGATGCCGTGGAGGTGACGGGTCCGCAAGCTTGGCGGATCATGTTTCTCACGTATGATCATGCCCCAGATCACAGTCAGGTAGCGCATGTCCTCGGTGCCGCCGCCGACCGGTGTGATCTTGGACGCCGTGGCAAAGGCGAATTTCGGCGCCGGGGCGAGCGCCGCCAACTGTCGAGCGACCGCCGCATCCGTCTGATCATTCGGTATTTTCGACCGTTCCTTCGTCGGCTTGGTCTTTTGCTGCGGCGCCAGCGCTTTCTCCGGCGCCGCTTTGTCGAGCGGCACGGCGTCGGGCTTGTCTTCCGGCATATCGCGCGAGACGGTTTTTTCCGCCGGGTCCGGCGCCGCGGTCTGTGCCGGTGCCGTTTCTGGCTTCACCTCCGAACCGAGCGCGGGCTTTGCCTGCGTCGGACCTTGGGTCAGTTGATCCGTCGTCAACCGTTTCTCGGTTTCTTGGTTCGCCGTCCGCGGCGCGTCATGGGCAGCCTTTTCCGACCACTCGATCTTCGGCTTTTCCGGCTGCGGCTTTTCGACCTTTTCCCGCTTCTTCTCTTCGGGTGGCGGCGGTGGAGGGGGCGGCGGCGGTGGAATCTCGGTAACGAGTTCGACCGGAATCTCGGTCTGGTTCACTTCGACATTCGCGTCTGCACGATCGCGCAAGAACAGAATGAACAGCAAAATCGCGTGCAGGGCGATGGCGGCGACCAGCACGGACGTGAAGCGCTGGCGCGCCGCACGCCGGGCGGAATCGGGCGGTCTTGGAACCCGATCTTCCGGCTCCACGGTGAGGGAGCCGGCATCGGTCGGAACGTCGCAAAAGCTATAGCTCAAGTTCGCGTGTCAATTTTCGAGAACGTTGCCGGATGGTGCCGCGAGGAAAAGGGTATCCCCAATGCCTCCCGCCCCTCTATAGCGAATTTTTGTCATGTTCGCTCGCCGCTTTGCATAGGTCGTCGCGAACTCGTGGAAACCGCCATGGCAATACTCCCGCCGCAACGCAAGGAAGCTCTGGAGCGCAGTCGCTCGCGCCTTGCCGCGAAGCGCGGCCATCTGCCGCGCACCATGCCCGGCGACGGCCCCGAGCCAATTTCAGATTAATGTCATCAATCAATCACTTACCTATGAATTGGCCAGGTGGCCAAACCTTGACAGGGGCGCCGACGGTCCATATGGTGCGCCGGCTCTTGAGAGCGGGTTTGCGTTGCAGTGTGCTTTTCAAAACGCTCGATTTTGAGGCAGGGACGCCATATAGATCGCTGATCCGTCGGCTGCGATTGGAGGGCGGAAATGGCGCCGAGCGGCGAGGAGAAAAGCAACAAGCAGACCGGCGACGACGCAAACTTGCGGGCGCGGCTCGACGAACTCGCGCATGCGCTTGACGCGCAACGCAAGGCGGGTGTCCCGGGCGCCGACGACAACGCCGACCTTTCGGGCCAATCCACCGGTCGCGCGATGAGCCTCGGCATTCGCGTCTTAACCGAATTCGTCGTAGCCATCGTGGTCGGCACCCTCATCGGCTGGCAAATCGATGTCTGGTTGGCGACCGGACCGATTTTCCTCGTTGTCTTCATGGCCCTGGGGACAGCGGCGGGGTTTTTGGGCGTTTATCGGATCGCCATGGGGCCGACGAGTTCTAAGGGCGATCAACGGTGACGTGACGGCGTCTCAACGCCACAAAACGGAGTTTGGAAATTGGCCGCAGAACATGGCATGGATCCGATACACCAATTCGCGATCGAACCGCTCGGCCAGCCCCTCCATTTGTTCGGCATCAACGTCTCTTTCACCAATGCCTCGCTGTGGATGGTGATCATTGTCGGCCTGATCAGCCTGCTCATGATCGCTGGTACGCGGCAGCGCGCCCTCGTCCCGGGCCGGTGGCAGGCGCTTGCTGAAATGTCTTACGAATTTGTAGCTTCGACGGTGCGGCTCGCTGCCGGCAACGACGGCATGCGCTTCTTCCCCTTCGTTTTCTCCCTCTTCATGTTCGTGCTCGTCGCCAATCTGGTCGGCCTCATACCTTTCACATTCTCGGTGACAAGTCAGATCGCCGTGACCTTCGCTTTCGCCATCCTGGTCATCAGCATGGTGATCCTTTACGGCCTCTTCAGGCATGGGCTGCATTTTCTCGGTCTTTTCGTCCCGTCGGGCGTGACCGTATTTTTGCTCCCCTTTATCGTGCTGATCGAGATCATTTCCTTCGCATCTCGGCCGATCAGCCTTTCCGCCCGTCTCTTCGGCAATATTCTCGCCGGCCATATCACACTCAAAGTGATGGGCGGTTTCGTCGTCTCGCTGCTCGGCACCGGCGCGGTTGCTTGGTCGATCCTGTCCCTCTTGCCGCTCGCCGCGGTGACGATCCTCACGGCCTTCGAATTGCTCGTCGCGGTGCTGCAAGCCTATGTCTTCACTATTCTCACTTGCGTCTATCTCAATGACGCAATTCATCCGGGCCACTGAATAAAGAGCGCAACAACAGATCGGTCGCCCCAACGCACACTAGGAGTGAATGAATGGATCCGGTTGCAGCCAAGTATGTCGGCGCAGGTCTCGCCGCCATCGGCATGGGGGCCGCCGCCATCGGCGTCGGTTTGATTTTCGGTAATTTCTTGGCGGGCGCCTTGCGCAATCCGACGGCTTCGGATGCCCAGTTCGGACGCGCCTTCATCGGCGCGGCACTCGCCGAAGGTCTTGGCATTTTTGCCTTCCTCGTCGCGATCTTGCTGCTCTTCGTTAAATAGGACTGTTCGTGCGGGTCCGCCCCGTTGGACCCGCACATTCGACACAGGCCTGTGCCGCTTTCGCGGACGAGACGCAGTTCTTTTTGTGAACCTTGCTGATTAGGCGCAAACCAGAAGGGTTACTTATGCGGAACCCGATAATGGCAGATGGAACCGAATAATGGCAGATGGCGCTGAGCACGGCTATACGGCGAGCACGGAAGTGCCGCAGGCGCAGCAAGGATCGGGCGCTTTTCCGCCGTTCGAGTCCGCCAATTTTGCGCCTTTGCTAGTCTGGCTCGTTCTGACTTTCAGTGCGCTCTACCTCCTGATGTCGAAAATCGCCATGCCGCGCGTCGAGGGCATTCTAAAAGCCCGCCACGGCAAGATCTTCGGCGATATCGGCGTTGCCAACTCGAAGCGTGAAGAAGCCGATCGCGCTGCCGCGGATTATCAAAAGACCCTTGCCGACGCGAAAGCGCGCGCCCAAGCTTTGGCGCAAGAGACGCATGTCCGTCTCGCCGCCGAGACCGAAGCCAAGCGCCACGCCCTCGAAGCCGATCTCGCCGGCAAGCTCACTGCAGCCGAGGCCCAGATCGAACGGACGAAAGCCAAGGCGATGAGCAACGTCGACCAGATCGCGCGCGAAACCGCCGCCGCCATCGTCGAACATATCACCGGCAAGCCGGCCGATCCGGCGGCGATTGCCGCGGCTTTCGCGGCGAAGGCCTGAGGCGCTGGAGAGCGAATATGTTTGATGCAGAATTTTTCGTAGCGGTCGGCTTCATCCTCTTCATCCTCATGCTCGCTTACTTCCGCGTTCACACGAAGATCACGACCGCGCTCGATCAGCGCGCTGAACGGATCAAGATCGAGCTTGCCGAAGCGGCAAGCCTGCGTGCCGAAGCCGAGGCCCTCCTTGCCTCCTATCAAAAGAGGAAGGCCGAAGCGGAAACCGAAGCCGACGCCATCATCGCCCAGGCGCGAACCGAGGCAGAGCTCATCGGCCGCGAGGCGCACGAGCGCGTCGCCGAATTCGTCCGCCGCCGTGCCAAACAGGCAGAGGACAAGATCAGCGCGGCGGAAGCCTCGGCTGCGGCGCAGGTTCGCGCTGCGGCCGCGGACGCCGCGACGAAGGCGGCAGAGATCGTTTTGAAATCAAAGGCACAAGGCGAGTTCGGCGATGAACTCGTCCGTCGGAGCATTGCCGATCTGAAGCGCATTTCGCACTAGATCACGATGATTTTGGATTAAATCAATCCAAAATCATGAACGTGATCGATTCGCATGAATTAGAGCTGGATAGGCGATCAAGTTTACGCAATCTGCGCGAACTCGATGGCGCCGGAAAAGCTGTGCAGCGTCCCACTTTTCCTCGTCCCGCTCTAGCCCGAAGCCGATTGCATTTGCGTAGAAATGCATCAAGCCGCGGGCCGCGCCCGCCCCTCGTACATATAGGTCATCGGCCGCGGACCTTTCGCATATTCGGTTCGCAATGCGTTGATTTCAAAGCCCGCGGCGCGAACCAAGTCATCAACCTTTCGGTCGAGATGGCAGCCGCCGGCAATATGCCGCCAAAGCGGCGTGAGCCGGCTTTGCCAACGCTCGACAGCCGGATCGGGTGACAAGCCATGTTCCACGAAAAGCAGCGACCCACCCGGTTTCAGCACGCGGCGGATCTCGCGTAAGGCGGCGATCGGATCAGGAATGGAGCAGAGCGTCCAGGTCATGACCACTGTGTCGATACTGGCATCGTGCAAAGGGATCGCGGTCGCGGAGCCTCGCATCAGCGCCGGTTCGGCGCCGACCTCGGCGGCGCGGCGGCGCGCAAAGGTGAGGAGTCGCGCCGACGGATCGAGTCCGACGATGGTGGTTGCGCCCCGATCGTAAAACGGCAGATTGAGACCGGAGCCGATGCCGACCTCGAGAACACGTCCCTGCGCCGCGGGCACGACCTCGCGCCGGTATTTGGCAATTTGATCCTGCCGCATGGCGAAATCCAGCAGCGACGGCAGAACCCAGTCTTGGTAGAAACCCATGGCGCACCTCCGCGCAGCTTCGGCGGCGACGGCTCGAGGAGGTCTCATCGTAGCCTATTTCATGATGAAAGGATCAACGGCCAAAAAAATCGGCCGTCGGACTGATCTTTAATTTTCGCCTTCATCCGCGTAAAGTTTTGTTTGGAAATTGCGTCGCAGCATCCTCGAAAAGGCAGACTATGCGTCCCCTCGCCATTCTCCCCTCGATCCTCGCCGGCGATATGTCCCGTATCGGCGCCGAGGTCACGGCGGTCATGGCGGCCGGTGGCGATCTTGTCCATATCGATGTCATGGACGGGCATTTCGTCCCCAACATCAGCTTCGGCCCCGATATGGTGAAGGCGATCCGCAAATCGACTGATCGGGCGCTCGACGTGCATTTGATGGTCGCCCCGGTCGATCCATATCTCGAGGCTTTCGCCAAAGCCGGCGCCGATATCATCACGATCCATCCCGAAGCCGGACCGCATCTGCAACGTTCATTGCAGGTCATTCGCGCGCTGGGCAAGAATGCGGGAGTAGCCCTCAATCCGGCAACGCCCGAGTCGGCGATCGAATATGTCTTGAACGATATCGACCTCGTCCTCGTCATGAGCGTCAATCCCGGATTTGGCGGCCAGACGTTCATTCCGGCAATGCTCGAAAAAATTCGCCGCATCCGCGCGCTCACTGCCGGCCATGACATCGAGATAGAAGTCGACGGAGGCATCACCGCCGAGACGGCAGGCGCCATCGTAACGGCCGGCGCTAACTGGCTCGTCGCCGGCTCCGCCATCTTCAAGGGTGGCCCGAGCGCCTTTGCCGGCAATATTGCCGCCCTTCGCAGTGCAGCCGAAGCCGCCAGGGGCGAACGCATTTAGGGGATCGCAAGGGCTGCGAGTGTCCGGGTCGGCTGCTGCTCGCCGATCGCTCCAAATCCGACGCGGCCATCAATCGGAATACGCTCTAGCCGGAACGGCGGCCTCGTGTTAGGCGATGTCGCCAGAGCGGGATGATCTTAGGTGAAAACGATTGCCGTCATTGCGAGGAGCCAACGGGTCCCGCCTTTGGCGGGCCCGATGATAAACTCCGCGACGAAGCAATCCAGCAGTTCAGGGACCGCACTGGATTGCTTCCCGCTTCGCAAGCTCGCGGTCGCAATGACGGCTAATGATTCGATTGAAACCCATCCGGCTGTAAAGAACCAAGGCCCAGCTGCATGATCCCGCGTTATTCCCGCCCCGAAATGGTTGCGCTCTGGGAACCGCAGACGCGGTTCCGGATTTGGTTCGAGATCGAGGCCCATGCCTGCGATGCTCTGGCCGCGATCGGCGTCATCCCACAGAGCGCCGCTCGAGCCATCTGGGAGAAGGCGGGGAACGTCACTTTCAATATCGGTCGGATCGACGAAATCGAGAAGGTCACGAAACACGACGTCATCGCCTTCTTGACCCATCTCGGCGAGTTCATCGGCGCAGATTCGCGTTTCGTCCATCAGGGCATGACCTCGTCCGATGTGCTCGATACGTGCCTCGCGGTTCAGCTCGCGCGCGCCTCGGACATCCTCATTGCCGACGTCGATGCTCTGCTCGCAGCGCTGAAAAAACGCGCCTTCGAACATAAGATGACCCCGACGATCGGCCGCTCGCACGGCATTCATGCCGAACCTATCACTTTCGGTCTCAAACTCGCCGGAGCTTATGCTGAATTCTCGCGCAACCGCGAGAGACTGGTGAATGCGAAGAAGGAAATTGCGACTTGCGCGATTTCCGGGGCCGTCGGCACGTTCGCCAACGTGGATCCCCGCGTCGAGGCCTATGTCGCTGAAAAACTGGGCCTGGTGCCCGAACCTGTTTCGACGCAGGTCATTCCGCGCGATCGCCATGCGATGTTTTTTGCGACGCTCGGCGTCATGGCCTCCTCGATCGAACGGCTCGCCACCGAGATTCGGCATTTGCAACGAACCGAAGTGCTCGAGGCGGAGGAATTCTTTTCCGAAGGCCAAAAGGGCTCGTCGGCCATGCCGCACAAGCGCAATCCCGTGCTGAGCGAGAATTTGACCGGCTTGGCGCGATTGGTGCGCGGCATGGTGGTCCCTGCCCTCGAGAATGTCGCGCTCTGGCACGAGCGTGACATATCGCATTCCTCCGTCGAACGCATGATCGCACCCGACGCCACCATCACGCTCGATTTCGCGCTCGCCCGTCTCACGAATGTCGTCGACAAGCTACTCGTCTATCCGCAGACTATGCGCAAGAACCTCGACGCGCTCGGAGGCCTCGTCTATTCGCAGCGCGTCCTGCTCGCTTTGACGCAGAAAGGCGTTTCACGTGAAGCTGCCTATGCCTATGTGCAGAGGAACGCCATGCCGGTCTGGCGCGGCGAAGAAGATTTCCTCGCACTACTCAAGCAAGACACGGATGTGAGAAAGGCGCTGAGCGATACCGAACTCGAAGCGCTTTTCGATCTGGGCTATCATTTGAAAAATGTGGATCTCATCTTCAAGCGCGTGTTTGGCGAAGCTTGAAGATTGGTTGGGAATACACACCATCGCGAGCCGATGGCTGCGGAATTCGTCCTGCCCGACGACCGCCGCGCAAATCAATCAATCGTCAGCAATATGGAAGTTTGCACCATGCGCGCCGTCGCCTATGAAGAGCCGCTGCCGATCGACGAGCCCAACTCGCTCATCGATGTTGAATTGCCGATGCCCGCCGCATCCGGCCATGATCTGCTGGTCGAAATCAAAGCGGTGTCGGTCAACCCGGTCGATACGAAGACGAGAAAGAGCCGAAAGCCTGAAGCCGGAGGAAAAGTCGTCCTCGGCTATGACGCTGCCGGCATAGTCGTTGCGACCGGCCCGCTCGTCACTCTGTTCAAGCCCGGTGATGAAGTCTTTTATGCCGGCGTCATCAACCGGCCCGGAACCAATGCCGAGTTCCATCTCGTCGACGAGCGGATTACCGGCCGCAAGCCCGCATCTTTGAATTTCGCCGAAGCCGCAGCTTTGCCGCTCACGGCGATCACCGCCTGGGAAGCTCTGTTCGAACGGCTCGACGTCAGCAAGAAAGTGCCGAGCGGCACCCCAGCGATCCTCATCGTCGGTGGCGCCGGCGGCGTCGGCTCGATCGCCACCCAGTTCGCGCGGCAGCTCACCCATCTCACTGTCATCGCAACGGCTTCGCGGGCAGAAACCCAGGCCTTTGTTCGAGAACTCGGCGCCCATCACGTGATCGATCACAGCGTCCCGCTGAGCGGCCAGATCGAAGCGCTCGGCCTCGGCGCGCCTTCATTCGTCTTTTCGACGACGCATACGCATCAGCATTTCGAAGATATCGCAAACCTCGTCGCACCCCAGGGGCGTCTTGCCGCGATCGAGGCGGCCGGGCCCATCGATGCCCGCCTCCTGATGCGAAAGTGCGCTTCGCTGCATTGGGAATTGATGTTCACGCGACCCTTGTTCCAAACTCCGGATCAAATTGCCCAGCACGAGCTTTTGTGCGAAGTCGCAGATCTCGTCGACGCGGGGCGGGTGCGAACGACTTTGACGGAGGTCTTCGGCACAATTTGCGCCGAAAATCTGAAGCGGGCGCATAAGATGATCGAGAGCGGCCGTGCCCGCGGCAAAATCGTTCTCGCCGGCTTTTGATGATCTGCCGGGATGCGAATGCGCCGCAACCGAGCGGCGCATTCGCGATTATTTGCTTGACCCGCCGGCTTCGCCTCGCCACATCGGACTTTCCAGAAGTCAAGTCGAAGCGCGATGCAGGTCTCTCAGGCCGATATTTTCATTATCCCCGGGCTCGGCAATTCGGGCCCCGATCATTGGCAGAGCCGTTGGCAAGCCAAACTGCCGATGGCGCGGCGCGTCGAACAAGACGATTGGAGCAGACCGAACATCGCGGCCTGGTCCGCGCGCTTGCTCGAGGAAGCCGAAAAGGCGACCCGCCCGCTGGTTCTCGTCGCGCATAGTTTCGGCGGCCATGCTGTTGCTGCCGCCGGCGCGCAGCTTGCCGACAAGGTGCGCGGTGCCTTCATCGTCGCACCGCCATCGGAACGCGCTCTCGCGGCCATGGCCGGCGCAGCGATTGTCGCCACTTTGCCGAAAGGTCCACTCCCCTTCAAAGTTCTCGTAATCGCCAGTCGGGATGATCCCTATGGCGAATATGAAGAGGTCGAAAGCCTGGCCAAGGTCTGGGGCGCGGAACTATCGGATGCCGGCAATTCCGGCCATATCAATGCCGAAAGCGGGCATGGCCCCTGGCCGGAAGGGCTGCTGCGCTTCGCCGGTTTCATGAAAACTTTATGAAGGGCACCACGAGCAAATGCCGCGCGGGAAAATGGTGGGCACAATGGTCAAGAAGTTGGTCTTTGGCACAGTCCTCGTTCTGGCCGGCGCCTCGGCTGCTATCGCCGATACCATGGTCGGCGACTGGACGATCTCGCGTGACCAGGACAATAAAGATCAATGCGTCGCCGTGAGAAACTATGTCGACAACGAGCACAACAATCTAAATAGCAGCGTCGTCCTCAGCCTGTTGCGGGACAAGATCATCATCGGCCTCGCCCACCAGGCGTGGAAATGGGATAAGGGCGACAGGGAGCTGGCATCTCTGTCGGTGGACGGCATCGAGCTGATCGAAAAGCTCAACTGGACGGCTACGGTGCCGCAGTCGCTGACAGCAGTCACTAACAAAACCGATGCTCTGACGTCGGCGCTCGCGAAGGCCAAGAAGCTCAGTATCAAATTCGACGACGGCGCTGTCGCGGAATTTAAAATTCCGGGGGCCGGCGAGGCGATGGCTGCGCTCAAGACCTGCGTCGAGACGAAATAGTCCTAGGGCGCGAAAGGAACCACCTTCGCCTTCTCGGGCGCCACAGGGTGAAGATAGGTTACGGACGCCGCAAACAAAAAGGCCTCCCAAAGAGCGGCCTTTCGCATATCTGCACCTTCAAAAACATTTGCGCGTGATCTCGTCAGAAAAGTTCTGCGCCCTGTCGCGATCAAGCGCCAAAGCTCAGCGCGAATAGAATTCGATGACGAGATTCGGCTCCATCATCACCGGATAGGGCACTTCGTTGGGCAGCGGAATACGGCTGAGCTTGGCGGTCATTTTCGAGTGATCGACCTCATAGAATTCTGGCACATCACGTTCGGCGAGGCCGACGGCCTCGAGAACGAGCGTGAGCTGACGCGAGGCTTCCTTGATCTCGACCACATCCCCGACCTTGACGAGATAGGAGGCGATGTTGACCCGCCGGCCGTTGACCTTGACATGACCGTGATTGACGAATTGCCGCGCGGCGAAAACGGTCTGCACGAATTTCGCGCGATAGACGACGGCATCGAGGCGACGCTCCAAAAGGCCGATCAGATTACCAACCGAATCGCCCCTCATCCGGATCGCTTCGGCGTAATATTTGCGGAACTGCTTTTCGGAAATATTGCCGTAATAGCCCTTGAGCTTTTGCTTGGCCTTGAGCTGGGTGCCGAAGTCGGTAGGCTTGCCCTTGCGGCGTTGGCCATGCTGGCCGGGACCATATTCGCGCCGGTTGACCGGGCTCTTCGGGCGGCCCCAAATATTCTGGCCCATACGCCGGTCGATTTTGTATTTGGCTTCTGCACGCTTCGTCATCGCGTCCTCGAATCTGAGCCGGGAAGACACGGCAGCGCCCACGCAAGCCATGCGTGTCACGAAAACCGCGTCCCCCACCGGCTTGCGCGCCGCACCGACACATGTGTCGACGCCGGCCGCACTCTAAAAAGCCCCGCTGCAAGCCGAAATCTTCGGCCCGCCGCGCGGGCGGCGGAGGCACGCGCCCTCCTCTGCCGGATCGCGCCGGCCGACAGGTTGCTCACTTCTGTGAAGGAACCACCGCGGGTGCGTCGGGCGGGACAGGCCCGCCGCCGGCATCTGACGCCGGGAGAGGTGGTGTCTATGAAGATCGGGAGTACATGTCAAGTGTGGGCGGCGCCGGCTGCAAAGATTGGGTCTGCCGCCCTCGTGCGTCGAGGCGCCGGCGGTCGCTGCTCCTCGAAGTGAACGGCCGTCCACAGATTGCCCCGCTGCGCTCGTGCCGCGTTCCGCCCATCGGACGTTCACCCCAGGCCGCTCAGGTGCGCTCCCTTGCGTGCCGCGCGTCGACTAGAGGAAGACGGGAAATTCGTCGGTCAACCGAATGTCGGCGGAGAATTCCTGCTCCCCGAGCGGATCGACGAAGAGGGCCGCAAACCCCAATTCAAGACGGCGGATGACGTGAGCCTTGCGTTGCCGCCGTCCGCAAAAAATGATCATCGAATTCACTTCGGGGAGCGTCAACGTTTTCACCATCGCGTCGAGCGGCGAAATACTCACGAGCGATCCTTTGTAAAGGATGCCGCTCGGATCTCTGTAAGTGCAAAAAGTACATTTCGGGACAATACGCTGACTCGGCGGCTGCGCCGCCATGCCGCTGCGAAGGCTCTGTTGCGCCGGCAGCTCGTGCACCATATAGCGGGCGAGTTTCGTCAGCAGCAATCCGCTGAACTTGGGGTCGACCGCGACGTGGAAACCATCGGCCGAGTGCGCCGTCAAGACGCCGTGGAACTTGCCGATGTGATCGAGGTCGAGATGGACGGTTTCGTTGAGTAAATTGCCCTCCCACGGCCGCTGCTCGTCGGTGCTGTCCAAACGATCCTGGTAGATGACGTCGACGGCTCGCGGTCCAATCGTCTTGGTGCGGCAGCTCCGGTCGAAGCCGTTCGGCAGCTCACAAAAGCCGTCGATTTCGACCGCTTGCGGGCCTTCGTTCAGCGCTTTCGTACAGGCTTCGCTGAGTTCATCGCTTACTGCGAATTTGTCGGCCTTTGGCTCCGCGTTTGCCGATGCCGAGAAGCGGCCGATTTCGCCCTGCTCATCGCCCGGTTCGCGTAAATTCGTTTGGCCGAGATCCCACATCCTCAGGCGGCGGCGATGTGCTGGGGACGATTCCATAAGTCAACTCAATCCCACGCGTTGAAGAACACGTCCCGGAAAAACTGCCGATTGTCCAGGAAGTGCTCCAGGTCCAAAACACCGCGTCCAATCCGGTTGGGATGTTTTCATCCTGGAGCGTCGCAAAAATTGACTAACGAAAGGTTGCCAATATGACGAATTTGGCATGCAGGGGGCGCGGATCGAGGCGAACGGTTAACTCGGAGGATTGCTCACGCGCCGTTGCCGGAATTTCGCGTGCACCAAAGTTGGAATTCGTTTCATACGCGGACCAATTCGACAAATCTGAATTTGTGAAAATGGTATGAAAAAGGGTACCAGCTTCAGCGATGCTGGTACACGAGTCTCGATAGGGCGGATTTGCCCGAATATTATTTCGCCGGCGTTTCCGTTTTCGCAGGCGCTTTCATCTTGGGATGATGCACCGCATGGTAAATCTTGTGATGCACGACGTGGTGATGCACGACGTGGTGCATCTTATGGTGGACCATGTGATGCGGCTTCGGCTTCATGGGTGCTTCGGCAGCCGGCTTTTCGGGTGCCTGGGCCTGAGCCATGACAGGCGCAAAAGCGAGCGCCGCTGAAAAGAACGCACTTGCTATGAGTTTCTTCATCATGGTGAAAAAACCTTTCATCGGACGCACGCCCTCCTGAGGCGCTTCACGTCCTAATTCGCATTATCGAAAGGTCTCGATTAACCTCATCTGAATGACGCGGCCGCATTCGGCGTTTTCATATTCCGCGTCTGGCCCGATAGGAGCCGACCTGCGCCGCAGCCACGAACGAATGCCGAACGATCGCTCGCTTACGGACGGACTCGCCGTTACGGTCGCGCCTCTCGATATGATTTCGATGCGATTGATTCTCATTCCGCTCCGATGGATCAACTCGGTTCAATTCCTTCCCTTCGGCAATTCAAGACGCGCGCAACTCGTCGCCAGGATCGGAAGAACGCCGAGGGGCGGCAAACGATCCGCTTCGTCCTCTCCGCATGAGCGAAAAGCGATTGCGTTGACCCTCTCCTATTTTCCGGTCAGCAGCAAAATCTTGCCGCTATGTGCGGAGGATTCCATCAGTTCGTGCGCCAGGCCTGCGTTTTCGAGCAAAAATGTCGCGTCGATAACGGGTCTGACCTTGCCGGCATCGAGCAAGGGCCAAACCTTTTCTTGCAATTCTTTTGCGATCGCAGCCTTGAGCGGGAGTGCACGCGGGCGCAGCGTCGAGCCGGTTAGAGTGAGCCGTTTCAGCATCATCGGCAGAAAATCGAATTCGGCAACTTTGCTGCCTTGCAAGAAAGCGATTTGCACGAGGCGTCCCTCGACGGCGAGGACGGCGAGATTCTTTTGCAAACAGGCGCCACCGACCATGTCGAGAATCACGTCGACCCCGCGCTTCTCCGTGAGCCCTCTTACGGCCTCGACGAAGTCTTCCTCTTTGTAATTGATTGCGTGCACTGCGCCGAGCTTCCGACAAAAGCCGCATTTGTCGGCCGACCCGGCCGTTGCGATTACGCTCGCACCGAATGTCTTGGCGAGCTGGATTGCAGTCGAGCCAATTCCGCTCGACCCGCCATGGACGAGAAACGTCTCGCCCGCCGCCAGACGACCGCGCGTGAAGACATTGTCGTAGACGGTGAAAAAAGTCTCGGGAATGCCAGCAGCCTCGGCGATCGAAAGAGGCTTCGGCACCGGCAGGCAGAGCGCACTTTGCGCCAGCGCATATTCGGCGTAGCCGCCCGACCCGACGAGGGCGCAGACTTCGTCGCCGGGCTCGAACTCCGCGACGTCGTCGGCACGAGCGACAATGCGGCCGGAAATCTCGAGACCCGGAATACTGCTTTCACCCGGAGGGGGCGGATAAAAGCCCGCGCGCTGAATACAGTCGGGCCGATTGACGCCTGCCGCGACGACTTCGACCAGGACTTGGCCTTTTCCCGGCTGCGGTACCTTGGCATTACCAATACGTATGACGTCCGGACCGCCATTACCGTCGAAATAAATTTGGCGCATCGAACTCGGGATAGTCATCGCGGTCTCCTATTCCACACTGCGCGCGTTACACGCGGATTGAGCCAGCGCCTCTCAGAGAATATCTTGCGGCAAAAGCCGACGCATTACCCGCTTGATCCGCCTCGACACGAAATGCCGCCTTTGCTCGGCCGCCGCAATCGCGGGATCATCAACCCAATTGATCTGCAATGCGCGCCTCTTCCCGGCATAGTGTTTGTGACCGTGGCAGAATTCTCCGATCTGCGAAAGACGAGCGAAGTCCCTCCAGGGGTGGGATTTCGAGAACACCGTCATCGAACCTATCGGCCGACTGCAACGGGCGCAAACGCCTGCCCGCGGCCGTCCAGTCCTCGCTCGAGCAGAGACGTGCCGTTATGAGCCTGGACTGCAAATCGGCGTGAACGGCGACGTCCCTGTCACGTACTTCGCCGCGCACCGTACACGACATGAAGCCGCGGCCCGAGATCCATCGCGAATTTCTTTTCGATCGCCTGCCGGAAGCGCGGTCACGCAAGTTCGCCCAGTAATGCGACAAAATGACCTTTGACGGAGAGGGCCGAGGGGGAAGCGAACCGGGCCCTGACACAGCCGGAAAATCGGCGCCGACTAACGGGTAAATCTTACCATAAATGTTATTGTCAACTTTTGCCGTCGATTGTAACTGTATTCGGGCGCGTCCATCGCGGCTAGACCTTCAAAACGGCATCCGCTCTTCAGGTCGCAAATGAGTTCTTTCAAGACTTTCGCCATTTTGTTGTTGAGCCCGGTGTTGGCGATTTTTTTCGTCGCCACGCAGGCGCAACTGGCATCGTCGCAACAATCTTTGCAACCCACCGGCCCTCTTGCCACGGTCGATCTTCAGTCCAACACGTCGGCGCCCAACCCGATGCCAAAGAAGACCGCGGGAAAAAAAGTGCTGAAGAAATCGAACTCGGCCGTCGCCAGCAAGCCGGCAAGAACCGTCGATCCTGCGCCTGACGCCAAGACGATTGGAAAAAGCCTTTTGGCCGAGCCCCCCGCGAAATCGGCCCAGCCGGCCGCCTCGCTCGACAATGCTTTGCGCACGAAGGACGACCCACTCGGCGTCGGCCTCAATTGGTCCGCCGGCAACGATCCCTATCACGGCCCATATTCGACCTCGTCGTTTATGGATAAAGTCGGCCCTTCTCCGCTTTCCACCCCGGACAAAGTCGAAGTGGAAATGAAACTCAAATTTTGAGCTGCGGCGATTGGCGGCAAAGAGTTTCAGGGACCGGAGTCATCATGACGTCTGAGAGCGGGACGTAGTCGCCTAAATCACCGAAATTGAAAGGGCGTACGCCAACCTCACCTTCGGCACCCGACATCATGAGCCGCAGTAGCTGAGCTTCCCACGGTTGCAATAGTCCCAAGACCAAACGCCTGGAATGAGCCCGCCCAACTGTGCCGACAACGACCATGAACGGGACAGTTGAGACCTACTCTCAATAGCCTTCGTTGCACATAGCGATGCGCCAGAGCGCGCCCATTTTCGGTGCCAAATCGGTGCCACAAATTCGCAATCAAATCGCTTCAGTAATTAAAATCCTTGGCTGGGGCGGGAGGATTCGAACCTCCGCATCGCGGAATCAAAATCCGCTGCCTTACCACTTGGCGACGCCCCAATAGTGCGTTGGAAGAAGACCGCTCGGAAAAGCCTGCGCTTTTCGGTGAAGCTGGCGCATATCCCGGAAAAGTGGTGCGGTTTCCGGGTTCTTAGACATCGGACATGTCCTCTGTCTTGTCGATGACACGCTCCAACTCGCTGACATGGAGCGCTGATATGGAGCCTCGTTTCGACGGTCAATGAACTCACTGATCGGTAAAACTTTGCGCCAACGCCCCGCGGCGGCGCGACCATAATGCGCCGCAATCGCCGCCGCAACCACTTCCTCGGCCGCCTCCTGCCCTCGCGCCGAGCGCGCCCCGGACGCCGAAGAGGGCGTTGACCGAAAAATAGATATATAATATAACTATACTCGGCATACGCGCCTGGAGTATGTCCTGGAAAAGCGGGTCTGCTTTCCCGATATTCGGACATCGGAACTTTCCGATGTTCATGAAGGATATGCGTCAGCCTATCGAAGTGATGCGGGCGGCATGTCGTTCGGACGGCGCAACGGTTCCGGTCGATGGCGCACGATCCCGAAAAGTTGCCGACCTTTCCGGATGATGTGTCAAAGCAACAACTCAGAGCGTGCGGAAGACACGGGGCACTGAAAAGGTGGGGAGGAAACTATGGCGCTGATGGCGTCACCACGGATACGCGACGTATCGCTCGGCGACCTGGATGTCGCTCTCGATCGCCGCGACGATGGCGTCATCTACGCGCGCTCGCCGATCCCTCTGCCGGCCTACGACACGGCGCGTCACCGACCGGCTCGAGCATTGGGCGCGAGTGGCGCCAGAGCGGACCTTTCTCGCCGAACGCGACAAGACAGGGCACTGGCGCAGCCTCTCCTATGCGCAGACCCGCGCCAAAGCGCGAGCGCTCGGCCAGGCGCTTCTCAATCGCGACCTTTCGGCCGAGCGGCCGATCCTCATTCTGTCGGGCAACAGCGTCGATCATGCGCTGTTGGCGCTGGCTTCTCTCTATGTCGGCATCCCTTTCGCACCCATCTCGCCGGCCTATTCGCTGCTTTCGAGCGATTTTGCCAAAGTCAAACATATCGTCTCGCTGCTCACGCCGGGTCTCGTCTTTGCCGACAATGGGCAAAGTTACGCCAAAGCCATTGCATCATGCGTCGCCGACGAAATCGAACTTGTCGTATCCGACGCGCCGCCGAACGGCCGCCCGGTCAGTGATTTCTCGGCCCTGGTCTCGACAAGAGAAACGCCCGCCGTCGATGCCGCCCATGCGGCCGTCGGGCCCGACACTATCGCCAAATTTCTCTTCACATCCGGTTCCACCGCCCTTCCCAAAGGCGTGATCAACACCCATCGCATGATGTGCAGCAACCAGGCGATGATCGAATATTTCATGCCCTTCCTGCGCGAAGAGCCGCCGGTTCTCGTCGACTGGCTGCCGTGGAACCACACGTTCGGCGGCAATCACAATTTCGGCATCGTGCTGCGCCACGGCGGCACGCTCTATATCGACGAAGGCAAGCCGATGCCGGGGGCCATCGAAGCGACCGTCAGAACCTTGCGGGACATCGCGCCGACCGTTTATTACACCGTGCCGAAAGGGTTCGAGACGCTGCTGCCTTTTCTTTATGCGGACAAGGCGCTCGCGCAAAATTTCTTCAGCCGTCTAAAACTCAATTTTTTTGCCGGCGCCGCTCTGCCCCAACATGTATGGGATGCTCTGGACGACGTGGCGGTTGCGACCTGCGGCGAGCGCATTTACATGCTGAGCGGTCTCGGCGCGACGGAGACGGCTCCTGCGGTCTTCTTCTGCACCAAGGAGACTTGCCGCTCCGGCGGCGTCGGCCTGCCCGTGCCCGGCAATGAATTGAAGCTCGCGCCGAATGGCGAAAAGCTCGAGGCCCGCGTCAAGGGACCGAACGTCACGCCCGGTTATTGGCGGCAAGACGAGCTGACGCGAAAGGCTTTTGACGAAGAAGGCTTCTATTGTCTCGGCGACGCGCTGCGTTTCGCCGATGAGAAGAAACCACACCTCGGCTTTTTCTTCGATGGGCGGATCACCGAGGATTTCAAGCTCGCGACCGGCACCTGGGTCAGCGTCGGGCCTTTGCGCGCCCGCTTCATCCAGGCTTTCGCGCCGCTGGTGAAAGACGTCGTCATCACCGGCCACAACGAAGAAGCCGTCGGCGTTCTCATCTTTCCCGATCTCGACGCCTGCCGCGCTCTCACGCGGCTCGGCGCCGGTGCAACAGCGGCGGAGATCCTCGCGCACCCCGTCCTGCGCGAGGAATTCCGCCGAAGGCTGACGCGTTTCGCAGCGGAAGCCACCGGGTCTTCGAGCCGCGTGACACGCGCGCGCCTGCTCGAAGAGCCGCCCTCGATCGACGCCGGCGAGATCACTGACAAAGGCTCGATCAACCAACGCGCGGTGCTCGGGCGCAGAGCGGCTTTGGTGCAGGAGCTTTACGGTGTGGGGTCGGAGCGGGTGATCAGGGCGGAAACGGCGCGGGTGTGAGGCACTGGCCGGCAAACCGGACCTTCGCGACTTGCCGTGCGTCTCCAAGAACAGGATGATGGAATTCCACGACGTTCGCCTCGAAGACTATTTCAGCATCAGCCCTACATGCCGGAATTGTTCGAGTGCCGTTTCCAGGCTCTCGACGATCTCGGCGGCCACTTCGTCAGGCGGAGGCAGGAGATCCGGGTCGTCGAGCGAGTCGTCCTTGAGCCAGAATATGTCGAGATTGATCTTGTCGCGGGCCAAAACGGTTTCGAGTGGAAAGCGGCGGAACCGCTCTGCCTCCACCCGCTCGGATTTATGAGCCGAGTGGTAGCAAGCGACGAAGTCGTCGAGGTCGGCACGGACCATCGGCCGTTCCTTCAACGTGAAGCGTTTATTGGTGCGTAGATCGTAAATCCAAAGTTCCTTGGTTGCCGCCGCCTCAGAGGGCGGCTTCTTGTCAAAGAAGAGCACATTCGCCTTCACGCCCTGTTTGTAGAAGATGCCAGTCGGCAGCCTGAGCAAAGTGTGGAAGTCGAAGTTTTGCAGGAGACGCCGCCTTATGGTTTCCCCTGCTCCGCCCTCGAACAGCACATTGTCCGGCATCACCACCGCGGCTTCGCCATTTGGCGCCAGCACGGTCATGATGTGCTGGAGGAAGTTCAACTGCTTGTTCGAGGTCGTGACGAAGAAGTCCGAGCGATCATAGTCCTCGCGCTCGCTGTCGATCTCGCCGTCGTCGCGGACGATGCGGTAGCTCTGCTTCTTGCCAAAGGGCGGGTTGGTGAGGATGACCTCGTAGGTTCTTCCACCGGCACCGAGCAGCGCGTCCTTCGCCTCGACAATCGAGTCGACGCCCGTGATGCCATGCAGATAGAGATTCATCGCCGCGAGCCGGACGACCTCGGGCACGATGTCGATGCCGGAAAACTTGTTCTTCAGCGCCGAATAGACCGCTTTGTCCCGCGATTTGGGATGTTTCTTCATGTGCTCCCATGCGGCGAGCAGAAAGCCGGCGGTGCCGCAGGCGGGATCGTGAACGGTCTGATGCGGCTTGGGATCGACCACCTCGACCATCGCGTCGATCAACGGGCGCGGCGTGAAATATTGGCCGGCGCCCGATTTCACGTCTTCGGCGTTGCGGGCGAGCAGGCCCTCGTAGATTTCGCCCTTCACGTCGACCGGCAGGCCGAGCCAGGTTTCGCTATCGATGAGGCCGACGAGGCGCTTCAGTTTCGCCGGGTCCTGAATCTCGTTCTGCGCCTTCAAGAAGATCGCGCCGATGATGCCGCCCTGCTTCGAAAGCGTGTCGAGAAGCTTGGTATAGCGCACCGACAGCTCCTCGCCCGCCAGGTCCTTGATGTCGGGCCACCGGGCGCCATTCTGGAGAAGCGAAGCTTCGCCGATTTGCGTGACGCGCTCCTCGTCCATCTTGAGGAAGAGGAGATAGGAGATCTGCGAAATATAGGCCTGATAGGAGACGCCCTGATCGCGCAGCACATGGGCGAAGTTCCAGACCTTGGCGACGAGATTTTGCGCGTTCATGCGGCGCTTTCGCGGAAGGGATCGCGAATCGTCAATCCCTCGAAGGCGCGGCCGTCCTGCATGTCTTCGGTGAACAGCGTGTCGCAGCCGGCTTCGAGCGCCGAAGCGACGATGAGGGCGTCACAGAAGGAAAAGGCATGGTCGCGCGCGATCACTATAGCGGCTGCATGGGTTTCGGCGCTCAGCGGCGCAATTTCGGGAAAGTGGCCGCGAACCGAAGCCACGGCCAGTTCGATTATGGGCCAATCCTGCTTTTGCTTGTTGCGGAGAACATTGGTGAATTCGTTGAGAACCTGGACGCTGATCTTGCCGCCCGGAGCAATGACCTCGATTGCGCGGTGGCGCCGCCGGTCAATCGAATAGGCATAGATAAGGATATTGCTGTCGAAGAACGCCCTCACCGCTCGTTGGCCTCGTCACGGTCGAACTTATAGCCATCGGGCAACGGGAACCTGAACTGCTCCACGTCCTTGAGGAATTGAGCCTTGCGGTCGATCTTTTCGACTGAAATTGTGTGCTTTGTCGCCACGATGACCGCGAGTTCGTCGCCGGGCGCGAGCTTCAGCTCCTCGACCAGCTTTTTGGGCAGCCTGACGGCCAGACTATTGCCCCATTTGGAAACCTGCATGATTTTACCCAAAAATAGAGAGAATTCGGTCACCGTTCGTTGGCTCCTTCGCTGTCGAACTTAGGCAGTGGCCGGAAATAGCTGAATCGATCGGGCGCGTTCCCTTCCCCCGTAGGGCGTCATTGGACGCCCTCTGGGGGAGAGGAGTTGCCCGATCCGGCGACATGGCGCACTTTATTCCGGACGCTGCCTTATAGCCTTCCGGCAGAGGCCAGTTGAATTCCTTGATCTTGTCGAGGAATTGCCGCCTCTTTTCGACCTTGCTCAGACCCAATTCTTGCCTGCCGAGGGGAAACGAGATCGACATCGTCGCCGGCCTTCAAGCCCATGGCCTCGACCAGCTTTTGGGCAGCCTGACGGCCAGGCTGTCGCCCCATTTGGAAACCTGCATGGCATCCTCCATGATGTTTTGCATAATACTCTGAACGAAAATGATATCCTGAATAAAAATGATATCATCGAAATGATATCATAAGCAAGCTCGAGCGATCATCGGCCTTTCACGGCCCTCCTGCGCCCGCGGATAGACGGGGTAGTGGCAGGGATGGCGGACGGCGTGGTTGAAACGCCCGCGCTTCGTAGGCGACTATCCCGATCGGGCAGGCCGCTTTCCACTCGAAACGGAAGGGTTCTGTCGTCTTCGGCCGAATAGGCGCTACAGGAACTTTAGAAGCCGAACGGCACGGCAGTGAAGAGCTATCCTTGTTTTGCGCGGGCTTTCTGAACGACTTCATCGGCAGTCGGCGGATTTGGCGGGTGCCAGCTCAAGCAGAGTGGCGTGCGGATCTTGACAGGGCGATTAAAGCCATCGGTCGAGAAATAGAACTCGCCCTTGGTCAGCCGACCGATGTCCTCGGCCGCGCCGCCTTTGGCGGCCATGAGTTCATGCGTCGCCTGAATCGTCGCAGGCGCACTCATCCGGCCGTAAACATGCGTCATACAATTCGATACGATCGCATTGTCGATCCCCTTCGGGAGCTGGGTGGCGAAGATCATGCCGAGCCCGTATTTACGCGCTTGCTTGACGAGCGACAAAGTGCTCGCCTTGCATGCGGTCGCCGTTTGCGAAGGGGCGAAGTTCTGCGCTTCGTCGAGCACATAGAGACGGCCGGTTGGACTCGGATTCTGCTTGATCCAGGTGAACAGCATCATCTGGAGCTGGTTCACAAAAGACTGTCGGGCGGCGTCACTCGCAAGCCCGCCGAGATTGATGACCGAAATCCGCGTCTTTCCGTCACCGCCTTCGAAAAGACGTTGGGGATCGAGGCTCAAACCGCTGGACTGAAGCAATGGATTGGTGGCGATAGCCGCAAGAAGCTGGTTGGCGATGTCGCTCGCGAGCCTCGGGGCGTCGGCAATCCTGCTGATATCCTCAGGCAGATCGGACAACAAGCGGATGAGATCGTCGAGCTTGCCGCCGCCTTTCTTTGCAAAAGCCCGCAGTGCATCGGCGAGGACCCCTTGCCTGAGAAGCGCCCTTTGGCCGGTTCCGCCGAGATAGGGTGCAAGTGTCGCCCTCGCCATCTCGACCGCCTGGCTCCGCTCGTCCTCGGTCTGGCTGTCCTCTTTGTCACCGATCGCGGAAAAGTCCGGCAGCAGATTGAGAGAGACCGGATTGCCGCTGGCCACGCCCGGAGTCCAGACGACAACATCGGCGCGCGCGTGATAGGTGGCGGCCTTGGCCGCGTCCTCGTCGCTAAATCCCTCCGCCTGCGCGGGCCACGTATCGCCGAGGCGTGAGAGGTCATTATTGATGTCGAGCACGATGGCGGGAATGTCGAGCAGCGCGGCTTCTTCGATGATCCGGCGAAGGAATACGGTCTTGCCGGAGCCCGTGCCGGCGAGGATGGCAATGTGGCAGGGCAGCAGATCTGCGGCTAGCGTCACGGGATCGCCGAGCGCGCCGCGCTCGAAACGACGGCCGATCGGGACGATCCGCGGCGCGATGGTAGTCCGTCGGGCATGCGCATCTGTCGCTTCCCCCGCCATCCCGAGGTCCAACTGCTGCCCGGCACGGCCCTCGCGATCATGGACTGTGTCGGCGCGCTCTTCCGCAGGTCGCTGTCCGGTGTGGACGACTGGGGCATCGTTACCGGGTAAGGGCTCGCCGCCCCGTGGCCCGCCGTTCGGCGGCGCCGGCGGTAAAGGCAAGAACGGCGGCGGACAAAGGCCTGCTGCATTGAACAGCATCGTGTCGAACAGCGGTTTGCGCGCACCTAACCAAGCCTCGAAGCCCGGCAGATCCCTATCCGCCATGGCCCGCAAGGCCACGAAGACACGCAAATCCTCGTCAGTTGGCGCGATGAATTTGCCGCCGGCCCTCGTGAATTTATCAACCTCCTGCTTCGTCTGCGTCCCGACGCCGCCCGGCGGATCGCCGCGCCGCAGAATGAACAAGTGCCGAAACTTCAAATCCCTGTCGATTCCCGACGCATTCATTGCAGCTTTGAGGCGTGGTCGGAACGCGTTTGCTTCCGCTTGGGCGAGACACCGGAAGCAGTAATGCTGCTCGCGGTCGCCCTCATCACGGAACGTGAAGGACAGGCGGGCATGCACTGAGGGCTTCTTCCGATCCGGATCTGATTTGACGATTGCGTCTATGCTGTCGGGAAGGCTGAATTGGTTCAAGAATAGCTCACACGCTCGGATCAGAAGGTCTGATGCGAGTGTGTCTTCATTTTCGTGATCGAGCAGACCTGTAATATCGGCGGAGGCCTGTTGACGTTGGAATTCCTCGTCCAGTCGATGGTCCGACGAGAACTCGGGCGCGGCAGTGACGGATCGCTCCAGTGAGGTGCATTCGAGCACTTCACCTCGGGCGATGCATAGGTCGCGATGCACCTTGCAACGGATAAGTATTTTGCGGGGCAGCAGACCAACTGCGCTGTCAATCGCCTCGCGTCGGAAGGGCCAAGTTCGATAAGGCGGGTGAAAACTCGCCTCTGCGTAAGCCTTGTCAAGTCTGCAGCCAATCAGATCCTCCACGATATCCCGGTTCTTGATCTTCTCCAGAACGGGAAGCTCCTCAAATCTATGTGCGGCAGATTCGATGGCCTTCTCCTTGATTATCTGCCATGAGGTCTCCAGACAGCTCACAACAGTGATGGCGCGCCTCTTGAGGTTATGAAGTTCCCTGAGCCCTCCGGCCAGCGTTTCGATGATATAGCGCGCCCTTCGTTCACTGTCGTCGCCGCGTGCTCCTTCCACACCGACCAGCCAATTGCTTTGGGCTAGGATGTCGTCGATCTCATCAACTGCGATCAGCGTCGGCCCGGCAAGACTCATGACCCAGAGCATGCCACGGACGAGTTCATGGTGTAGAGGCGAAGCGGTCAGGAACTTAAGGTCTCGTCTTTTGCTTTCATCCATCTCAAGGCCAAGCAGCCAAGAATACGCCAAATTGCTAGCATCGGTGTCGTCTGAATCAAGAAGAAGCAGCGCACGGATGACGTCCTGGTGCCTTGTTGTGCCCGTTCGATCAATTCGGCGCAAAAGCCTCAAAAATAAGTCAACTGTATCGAGCCTGGTTTTTTCCGGCTTTCTCTCCCATTCTCCTATCGTGTTCTTCGTTGCCTCATCTAAAGGAACCTGTTCCAAAACCTTACTCAGCACAGCCTGATATTGAGTCTGACCGTTTGCCATCGTCTGATGAAGCGAGGCAACAAAGCCATCTACCGCAGTCACCCAGAAATCGGTTATTCCAACTATGTCGAGGAGCACGAACCATCCCTGCGCCTGCCAGACGCGCCGCCTCAAAGTTCCAATCAAATGGGTCTTGCCCGTGCCCGCCTCCCCCATAACTACCCGGCCGATTGGGTTGTCTGTGACATTCCTCGTGTACAAAAGGAAATCGTCCATGATCCTGTCGACAGTCGAATTATTCAGCTCGTCGACCTGAAAAACAGGATCGGACCAGATGCCTTGTAGGTCATGGGTCGAGTTAAAATCCACGGTGCGGAATGCTTGGAGAGCCTGAGTCATTTTGTAATCCACAGAACCAACATATTTTCGCCTTTAAAATTAAGTCCCGCGTCACGAATCTCTTGTGTGATCTCTTGCGGATTATTCATTCCGGAAAGCGTGGTACCCTCTTCGAGGTGCATTTTCCTAAGCGTGTCATCTACTGTTGCGCGGTCGAGGTCTTTCAGCTTCGCGCGGATGTCGCTCAAAAGAGCGCGCGTGTTTAACCGGTTGCCGGTGACCTCGAGATAGGCTTTGCGGATACGCTGGCGCACGGCCGGATATTCGAGAGGCTGAGGCTCAGGCGATTGTTGCGGGCCGAGAATATCCGCCAAGGCGAGCCCGCGCGCTTCCATAAAGGCCTTGAGCCGCACGAGCCAGCCCTGAAGGATGATGCACCCCGCGGTGGAGCGCGTTGGCAAATCGACATCGAGATGGTCTGTCGCCCAAGCCCAGCCCTTGTCGGTAATTTCGAGCCAAAGCCCTGGCCGGCCGCGCTTCTCGGTCGTGATCAGACCGGCTTCGACGAGCGCCTCCCGGTCGGGCTTCTTCACCTCGGGTCTGATGTCTTTCTGAAAGCTCGCGCCACCAGTCTTGGAAAGAAGCGCCCAGAGGATCAAAGTCTGCATTTCGGTGAGAGCCACATTAAATCTCCGACACTGCACGGGTCCGGCACAAGCGCACCAAGTCGCGAATTTTCTCGACGGCTTTTTCGATATCCTGCGCGATCTCGTCATTGGCGAGACGCAGCACCGTATAGCCGCTCAACATCAACTCATAGTCGCGATGCCGATCATACATGAAGGCGGCGCGATTTCCATGACTGCCGTAGCCGTCGATTTCGACGACGAGCCGGCCGTCTTTCCACAAGAGGTCGACTTTCGGTCGCGAGCCTCGGACCGTATCGATGCCCTGATTGAAGTCGAACAGCGGCGCGAGTTCGGCATCAGCGCCGAGCACTTTCGCAAGCCGTTGTTCGATCTCGCTTAAGGGATGGGGCATGCCGCGCCAAGGCGCAATCCAAGGTGCGGCGTCCGCTGTTCCTGCGGGGTCAGGCTCGAGGACGCCGGCATCCCCACCGTTCGCGGCAATTACACGTCGCGCGCCATAAAGGATATGATCGAACGGCGGCTTATTCTGTGGCAGCTCAGGAAACAGCGCAACGACTGCGCCAGATACATGCCGCGCGATCCATTCCAGCGCATGTACCACAGCGGCGGGATTAGACCGTTCGCAAGCGACTCCCACATCGGCCACGAGAACGAGGCCGGAGCGGTTGATGGCGAGCGCGAGCTGCGCAAGCTCCTGCGCAAGAGGTACGCCACTCACACGCGGCGTGCGATTGTCGAGCGCAAGTCGCGTCGCCGCCTCGGCCCAGGATGGCAACAGGACTGCGATCTCTTGCGCCGCGCGGCGCGCTATTACGCCGGCCGCTAGCTGCCCGAGCGTGTCATTGCGGCATCCTGCGAAACTCACATCTGTAAACCAGATCGGCCAAAGACACTTCGCCGTTTCGGCAAGGAAATCGATGACCTGCTCTACGATCGCTTCGGCAGTGGGTGCCGGTGCAATCCGTGCGAACAGCGCGCGCTTGTCGTAGCGGTCTGGCTCGACCCCATCGAGAACGACGTGGAGGCTTTCACCGTCGATGCCGCCGAGCGCCAGAACTGATCCGTCTAACGCGCCAAGAACAAAGTCAGCGGCGGCCGCTCTCGGTAACTCGGCCGAACAGTCGAACGGGCTCGGGACTACCCCGTGGGGATGGTTATGCATTTCGCACCGAAATCTCGGCCGCTGCGGGGATCAGACAGGGTCAATCCAGGCGTCGCCTCAAAAAACAGGCCGCATAGCGCCTATAGGTTGAATTAAGCGTATGCTGTTATCCTGTAACGATCAAGCCAGAAGAGCCCCCCTCGCATCCCGGCCTTCAGCGCGGCGAGGCACGACGTCGGTCATCCGGGTGGACTTCAGCTCGCGTTCGTCTGCGTATTCGAGCGTCGCTGCGAGCGCAACGCACGATACTTGCGCTCTGGACGAGGCCGGCCAAAGCTACGAAGAGCTGCCGATCGCGTGGTGAATCCGCCCGCTTCAACGCCTGCATGGCGGGTATTTTCGCCGCCACGCGTCACCTCTCCGCGTGAGCACCGCGAAACGAGGAGACAAGTGGCATGTTTGCGAAGCGATCGGCCAAGCAGCAGCGCCTGGCTTCCGCACACCGGTAACTCTTATGGCCCATCCGCGGCCGCTGCCCCCTCACCTTGCCGCTCACACCGCCCAATCCGTGACGATCAGCCCCGGCACGCGCGCGAACTCGCGGACATTGACGGTGACGAGCGCGGCGCCACGCCGTCGCGCCTGCGCGGCGATGAGAGTGTCATAAGGGCCGATGGGCGTGCCTCGGGCTTCCAGATAGGCGCGGATGTCGCCGGCTTCCGCGGCATCTTCCGCATCGAAGGATAGAACTTCGGGAGTAGCCACGAGAAAATCATCGAGGCGGGCGATGTTTCGATCTGGAAACGCGCTCTTGCGCGCCCCATAGCGCAACTCGAAAAGCACCGTGGTCGGGATGAGTAGGCGCGTTCCTGCCGCCAATTCCGCTTCGAGACGCGTGGCGAGGTGCGGCGCGCGCCCGTTCATGATGCCGATGATGATATTCGTATCCAGACAAAACATGCCGTCGGTCAATCGAACGAAATCGTGTCGTCGGGTTCGGCGGGCGGCTCTTCGGGCAGTTCGGGAAACGGAATGTCCCTATATTCATCAAGCTTCGCCCGCCATGCCTTCACGTCGAACGGCGGCTTCTCCATCGGCTCCAGAATGACCTTGTCGCCGACTTTGCTGACCCGCACCTCCGTGCCTTCGAAACGGAACTCCTTCGGCAGGCGCACGGCCTGGCTGCGGCCGTGCATGAAGAGCTTGGCGGTCGGTTTCTTGTCGGTCGGCTTCTTCACGGTCGGCCTGCGGGTGCTCGCTGTCATGGCGCACCTCCAAAGCGATTGATATCTATCATTGATAGATACCACGTGGCTGGAGCATCGTCAATTCATTGAGAACCGCCGCACGCCATTCGCCGAAGCGCCTTGGCACTCGCCGCCGCCCCGTCACATCCCGGCCTTCAGCGCGGCGAGGCAGAAGTCCATCATCTGGTCGGAGGTGGGCCCGGGATAGTCGGCGCATTCGACCATCAGACGGGGGTGGCAATAGCGGATACAGGCGACATGGACGAGGCGTGCCGAGAGCTGCGGATCGCGCCGTGCAAATTCGCCCGCTTCCATGCCTTCGGCGACGATCCGCGCGAGGATCGCGCCCATGTGCTCGATATGGGCGTCGACGATCGGCCAGCGCTCGGTGAGCGCCACATCGACCATGTCGTGCAGCTTACGATCGGCGATATAGCGCTCGGCACTCATCGCTTCGTTGGTCTTGATGACTTGGCGCAGGCGCTCGGCGGCGGTGCCCGGCCCTGACGCGATTTTTTCCGCAGCGTCTTCGATCTCTCCGATGATCTGCTGGGCGACCGCTTCCTTGATCTCCGATTTGGTGGCGAAGAAGCGATAGACATTGGCCGGCGACATGCGCAGCTCGCGCGCAATGTCGCTGACCGTCGTCTTCTGAAAGCCGAGCTGGCGGAAGAGCCGTTCGGCCGTCGCGATGATGCGGCAGCGCTGTTCTGTGTCTCTTGCAGGCGCACTATCGCTCATTCCGCCGGTGCTCCCGCGAGCTGCTCGGGCTCGTGTTGCATCTTTCCTTCAGCTTTCACCGGCGCAGCGCTTTTGGCAGTCGCGTCGAGCGAGCGCCTGAACCATAATGCATAAAGCGCCGGAAGGAAAAGGATCGTCATGAAGGTTGCGACGAACAATCCCCCCATGATGGTGATCGCCATCGGGCCCCAGAACGGCGAACGCGACAGCGGGATCATGGCGAGAAGGGCGGCGAGCGCGGTCAAAACGACCGGCCTCGTGCGGCGCACCGTGGCCTCGATGATGGCGTAGCGGTAGGTCGCGCCACGCTCGAGATCCTGCCGCACCTGATCGACGAGGATGATCGAATTGCGCATGTCCATGCCCGACAGAGCGATGAGGCCGAGAAGAGCGACGAATCCGAACGGCGAACCGGACAAGTTCAAGGCGAGCGAAGCGCCGATGACGCCCAACGGCGCGCTCATCATGACCAGCCCGAGGCGCGTAAAGTTCTGCAGCTGGATCATGACGATCGTCAACATGACCATGATCATGAGCGGAAACATGGCGTAGAGCGCGGCGTTGGCTTTGGCCAATTCCTCGATCGCGCCGCCCATTTCGATGCGGTAGCCGGGTTCGAGGCGCGATCTGATATCGGCGAGCTTCGGCCAGATACGGTTGGTGACATCGGGCGCCTGGACGCCGTCGACAACGTCCGAGCGCACCGTGATCGTCATGTCGCGGCTGCGCCGCCAGAGGATCGGCTCTTCGTGCTCGTAGACGACTTTTGCCACTTGCGCGACCGGCACGGGCTGGCCGCTGTGCGAAAAATCGTCAAATCACCGATATGACCGAGGTCGGCCCGCTCCGCAGGGACAGCGCGGGCCACCACGTCGACCTTCTCGATGCCGTCGCGCACGGTCGTGACAGTGACGCCCGAAACCAGCATCTGCAGCGAATTGGCGATGTCCTGCGGGGTGAGGCCCAGGGCGCGGGCGCGGTCCTGGTCGAGGACGAGGCCGACCGAGGGGGACTGTTCGTTCCAGTCGAGCTGCGGATCGCGCAGCGCCGGGTCTTCATGCATCACATCGCGGACGCGATAGGCGATATCGCGCAGCTTCATGGGATCTGTACCGATCACGCGGAACTGGACGGGAAAGCCGACGGGAGGACCGAAATTGAAACGATCGACGCGCACACGCGCCTCGCTCAGCGCGCCTCCCGCTGCCGCCTGCTCGAGTCGGCGCTTGATCCGCTCGCGCGCCGGAATGTCGCGCGCGACGATGACGATCTCGGCGAAAGCCTCGTTCGGCAATTGCGGATTGAGGCCGAGCCAGAAACGCGGTGAACCCTGACCGACATAGGTCGTATAGGTCGCCGCATCGGGATCGCCAGCAATGAGCGCTTCGGCTTTCGTCGCAGTGGCGAGTGTCGTCGCGATCGCCGTACCCTCCGGCAACCGCATCTGGAAGAACAGTTCCGGCCGCTCGGAAATGGGAAAGAACTGCTTCGGCACATGGCCGAAGCCGACGACCGCGGTGGCGAAAATAGAGATTGTGCCGGCGACGACGAGGCCGCGATGCGCGACGGACCAGGTGACGATCGCACGCAACAGGCGATAAGGACGCGCGTGGTAGAGCGCCTCAAAATCGCGATGCGCCGACGCCTTCGCGCGATCGGGCAGGAGCTTGACACCGATGAAAGGCGTGAAGATGACCGCCACGACCCAGGAGGCGAGGAGTGCGATCGTCACGACCCAGAAAATGCCGCCCGCATATTCGCCTGCCGTCGAAGCGGAAAAGCCGACCGGGAGGAATCCCGCCGCGGTGACGAGCGTCCCGCTCAGCATCGGGAAAGCCGTCGATTCCCAGGCAAAGGTCGCCGCCTTGAAACGATCGAACCCCTGTTCCATTTTCACGACCATCATTTCTACGGCAATGATCGCATCGTCGACGAGCAGTCCGAGCGCAATGATCAGCGCGCCGAGCGTAATGCGCTGCAGGTCCATCCCCACCGCATTCATGACGATGAAGACGAAGGCGAGCACGAGCGGAACCGTCAGTGCGACGACGATACCGGTGCGCAGGCCGAGCGAGGCGAAGCTGACCAACAAGACGATGACGAGCGCTTCGACGAACGAGCGGGTGAATTCGCCGACCGCGTGATCGACGATCTTGGGCTGATCCGCGATCTGCTCGATATCGATGCCGACCGGCGTCGCCGCGCGAATCTCGTTCATCGCCGCTTCGAGCGCCGTTCCAAGCGTCAAGATATTGGCGCCCTTGGCCATGGCGACACCGATACCGACCGCCGGCTTGCCACGCTGCCGCACGAGGAAATCCGGCGGGTCCTTGAACCCCGGCGCGACGGTCGCGACGTCGCTGAGCCGAAAGACGCGGCCGCCCGCCTCGACGGGGGTCTCGGCGACCGCGCTCGCTCCGTCGAGGGCGCCCGAAATGCGCAACGGAACGCGGTTTGCGCTGGTCTCGAAAACGCCTGCGGCATTGACCGCATTCTGGCGCGCCAGCGAATCGAAGATGGTCTGCGGCGCGATGCCGAGATTGGCGAGTTTGGCCTGGCTGAATTCGACGAAGATTTTTTGGTCCTGCACGCCGTAGAGACTGACTTTCACGACGTCGGGAATCTTGAGAAGACGTTGTCGCATCAACTCCGCTATGCGTTTCAGCTGCGCATAATCTGCCCCCTCGCCGGTGATCATGTAGAGGGCGGAATCAACGTCGCCATATTCGTCGTTGACATCGGGGCCGATGAGGCCGGCCGGCAAATCGCCGCGCAGGTCGCTGATTTTCTTGCGAAGGAGATAAAAGAGCCAGGGCACTTGCGCGGGCGGCGTCGTGTCCTTGAAGATGACCTGCATCGCGGTGAAGGACGGTTTGGTAAAGGTTTGCACCCGATCGAAATAGGGGAGGTCCTGCAATTTCTTCTCGATCGGGTCGGCAACCTGGTTCTGCATGTCCTGCGCGGTCGCGCCCGGCCACATTGCCGTTACGTTGGCGAGCTTGATGGTGAAGGAAGGGTCTTCGGCCCGGCCGAGCCGCACATAAGAGGCGCCGCCGCCGACGGCGAGGGCGATGATGAAGAACAGAACAAGGGCTTGGTGTCTGACCGCCCATTCCGAAAGATTGAGCCGACGCATGGGCCGCCCCGCGACTGGAGGAGAGTTGGCAACAGGCGAGTCAGAAGGCGAGCTGAGCTATGGGGTGCACCTTTTGCCCCGGCTCGAGCCGTTGGACGCCGAGCGTGACGACGCGATCGTTTTCCAAGACGCCCTCCGTCACGAGCGCGTCGCGCCCGTCATAGCTCAGGATGCTGACGGGGCGCGGCGCGACGCGGTCGTCGGCATCGACGATCCAGAGCACCGTCCCCTGCCCTTGGTTGAACAGTGCGGCCAGGGGTACGCGCGCGATCGCCCGATCATGCGGCTCGATGATGGTGAGCGTCGCGCTCATGCCGAGTGCTATGCTCTCGTCCGCATCGGGGATCGAGAACCGCGCCGCATAGGTGCGGGTCGCGGCATCGGCGGCAGGGCTCAATTCACGCAGGCGCGCGTGCCAGATCTTGCCGAGCTGCGACCATAGGGTGAGGCTCGCCCGACCGCTGCGCGCCTGCGGGATGAAGGTTTCCGGCAAAGCGACGACGGCTTCCTTTTCGGCCAAACGCGCAATGCGAACCGCAGCCTGGCCGGCAAGTGCGACCTGCCCGGGCTCGACGAAGGTCGCCGTGACCACGCCATCGGCATCGGCGCGCAACGTGGCGTAATCGAGCGCATTGCGGGCCAGCTCGACGGCACGGTCGGCGCGCCAATTGCGCCCGTGCGCTTCCTCGGCCGCCGTTCGCTGCCGCTCAAATGTGGATTGCGAGGCCCAACCAGCCTTGCGCAATTGCGCGGAACGGAGTTCGT
The DNA here is from genome assembly GCA_963809985.1 of uncultured Alphaproteobacteria bacterium. GTDB lineage: Bacteria > Pseudomonadota > Alphaproteobacteria > Rhizobiales > Beijerinckiaceae > Methylovirgula. The sequence continues at coordinate 608,323 of CAWELW010000001.1, forward strand.
CCGCGCTGGCTTGTTGCAGCGCCATACGGGACGCGGCTAGCTCCGCTTCGGCCTGTTCGAGCTGCAGGCGCAGGTCGGTCGGATCAAGAGTTCGCGAGAATATCCCCGGCGCGCACCAGCTGACCCGTTTCGACCTTTCTCGCCGCGACTTTTCCGGCGACACGAAAGGCCTGATCGGCCTCGATGCGCGGACGGATCGAGGCCACGAAGCTGTGCCGGCCGGCTTCCGACACAAAGTGCACGGGTTGAACGAGGACGGCCCGGTCCGCCGAAGGCTCGCTCCGGCTCGAGGCCTCCGAGCACGCGGCGAGCGCGAGCGCGGCTATTCCCAATGACGCGGTGAAGAGGGCTGGACGGACGCGAGAGGCTGAGGGCATGGCAAGGGCCTCCGAAATCGGCGGTGGCCTCATGATGCATGACTTATGATGAATGTCAATATTCGTCAGTCATCAGGCACTGACGCCTCCAGATGGCCGATCTCGGCTGCCGTGACGGGTTTCGAACGCGGGATTGGAGCCGAAGACGCGCCAGTGCGCGGCAGTGCCCGGTCCGGTGGCTTGGGATCGTCTGCGATTGGCGTGACCGTCTGCTTCCTGCGCGCAGCGGACGTTCGCCACAGCGACGGGAATCGCTCGACACCAAACAGACCTGCAAGGCAGGGCCAAAACCACCATGAACCTGCAACCATGGTTCACGTGTTATGCGGCACCCCCAGCGCGATCGGGGTGAGGTCGGTCGTCACCCCCGTCGGCGGGTCGCTGACGACGGTGCCGGTGCTGCCGCTGCTCAGGCTGAAACTGCCCGCCGTGTAATTGCCGAGCAGCAGCAGCGACACCGAATGCGTCCCGTCGGTGACGGTCAGCGTGCCGCCCGACGTGTTGCTGGTATAGCTCAGCGTCGTCGCCGAGGCGTAGTTCACCGCCGTCAAGTCGATCGCATCGGGCACGGTAAAGCCCGCCACCAACATAGCGTACGACCCGGTGCCGTCGAGCTTCAGCGAGCCGCTCGACGCGAAGCCGATCGTGCTCGAGCCCGCCGTCGCCCCGCTCTGCAATTCGAGCGTGCCGCCGGCGATCGTCGCGCCGGAGATCGTGCCGCCCGAATAGACGATTTCATGACCGCCGCTGCTGAGTGTCGTCGCCGCGGCGCTGCCATAGACATATTGGTGGCCGCCGCTGAGCGTGACGCCGCTCGCGGTGCCGCCCGCAATGATGTCCTCTATGCCGCCGCTGGCGATCGTCCCGGCCGCGGCGCTGCCATAGACATATTGCACGCCGCCGCTCGACAAAGTGCCGCCGCTGGCCGTGCCGAAGTCGAACTCGGTGCCGCCGCTCGATACGGTGCCGCCGCTGGCCGTCCCGCCGGACAGAATGTCCTCTATGCCGCCGCCGACCGTCCCGGCCGCGGCGCTGCCATAGACATATTGCACGCCGCCGCTCGACAAAGTGCCGCCGCTGGCCGTGCCGAAGTCGAATTGCGTGCCGCCGCTCGACACGATGCCGCCGTTCGCCGTCGCTCCGGAGATGACATCCTGGAGGCCGCCGCCGGCGAGCACCGTCGCCGCGGCGCTGCCGTAGACATATTGGACGCCGCCCGAGAGCGTGCCGCCGCTCGCCGTGCCGAAGTCGAACTGGGTGCCGCCGCTCGAAGCGATGCTGCCGCTGGCGGTCCCGCCGGACAAGATGTCCTCGATGCCGCCGCTCGCAATGTTGGTCGCGCTCGCAGAGCCGCCGCTATAGACATATTGGACGCCGCCCGAGAGCGTGCCGCCGCTCGCCGTGCCGAAGTCGAACTCAGTGCCGCCGCTCGACACAATGGCGCCGTTTGCGGCCCCGCCGGACAGGATGTCCTCGATGCCGCCGCTCGCAAGTGCGGTTGCGTTCGCAGTGGCCCCGCTATAGACATATTGGACGCCGCCGCTCGACAAAGTGCCGCCGCTGGCCGTGCCGAAGTCATATTCGCTGCCGCCGCTCGACACGATGCTGCCGCTCGCTGTTCCGCCCGAAAAAATCTCCTGGATACCGCCGCCGGCGATCGTCGTCGCCGCGGCGCTGGCATAGACATATTGGACGCCGGCGCCACTCACCGAAGTCCCGCTCGCAACACCGCCGCTGGAGACATATTCACTGCCGGACGTCACCACGCCGCCGAGCGCGGAGCCGCCCGCCAAGATGAATAGCTTGCCGCCGCTGACGATCGTTGCCGACGCCAAGCCGCCCGACGATACGTACACCTTGCCGCCATGGGAGACGATGCTGCCGCTCGTCACGCCGCCGGCGTCGACGGTTTCCGAGCCGCCGCTAAAGATCGTCGTGCTGGTCGCCGTCCCGCTGCCGGAGTCGTATCCGACCCACTGCACACCGCCGCTCGAGATAATGGTGCCGCTCGCCGTCCCGGTGCCGTGGTCGTATCCGACGTACTGTGTGCCGCCGCTCGAAATAATGGTGCTGGTCGCCGTCCCGGCGGCGTAAAAGTCTCCGACGAACTGATAACCTCCGCTCGAAATCGTGGTGCCGGTCGCCGTCCCGGTGCCGTAGTCCCATCCGACGACCTGCTGGCCTCCGTTCGAAATCATGGTGCTGGTCGCCGTCCCGGTGCCGTAGTCGAATCCGACGGCCTGATGGCCGCCTGCGAAGATCGTCGTGTTGGTCGCCGTCCCGGTGCCGCTGCTTAATCCGACCCACTGCCAGCCGTCGTTGAAGATCGTGGTGCCGGTCGCCGTCCCGCTGGCCTCGACAGAGTCTCCGACGTCTTGAGTGCCTCCGTTAAAGATCGTGGTGTCGGTCGCCGTCCCGGTGCCGTAAACCCATCCGACGATCTGCTGGCCTCCGCTCGAAATCGTGGTGCCGGTCGCCGTCCCGGTGCCGTAGTCGGCTCCGACGTACTGCTCGCCGCTCAAAATCGTGGTGCTCGTCGCCGTCCCGGTGCCGGTTTCGTATCCGACGTACTGGGTACCACCGTTCGAAACAATGGTGCCAGTCGCCGTCCCGGTGCCGCTCACGAATCCGACCTGCTGCTCGCCGCCGCTCAAAATCGTCGTGCTGGTCGCCGTCCCGCTGCCGGAGTCGTATCCGACGAACTGATAACCTCCGCTCGAAATCGTGGTGCCGGTCGCCGTCCCGGTGCCGTAGTCCCATCCGACGACCTGCTGGCCTCCGTTCGAGATCGTGGTGCTGGTCGCCGTCCCGGTGCCGTAGTTGTATCCGACGGTTTGAGAGCCGCCCGCGAAGATCGTGGTGCCGGTCGCCGTCCCGGTGCCGGAAGTGTCTCCGACGAACTGAGAGCCGCCCGCGAAGATTGTGGTGCTGGTCGCCGCCCCGGTGCCGTAATCGGCTCCGACGTATTGGGTGCCTCCGTTTGAAATCAAGGTGCTGGTCGTCGTCCCGGTGGCCATGTCGTATCCGACGTACTGGTACCCTCCGCTCGAAATCGTGGTGCTGATCGCCGCCCCGCTGCCGTAGATCACTCCGACGTACTGGTTGCCTTCGTTCGAAATCGTGGTGCTGGTCGCCGTTCCGTCGACATACTCAGTGCCGGCGCCGCTGATCGCCGTATCGAGCACCGCACCGCCGGAGCTGACAATCACCGTGCCGCTGCCGATGATGTCGATCGGGCCGAAGATCGTGCCGCCATTGACAACATCGAGCGTTCCGCTGCCCTCGACGGTGTAGCTGGTCGTGGCGGGAATCGTGGTCGATACGGTCGTCGCGCCGGCGGAAATCGTGATCGTCGTCATGACGAATCCGTCCTCGCACAGGCTCCGAAGCGAGTCGATTTATAGGAGCTTTGGGCTTGGATATTCGGACGCGTTCGCAATCCCGAGATGCGTCCTATCGAGATCACGCTGGTGACGGCGGCCGCACCGCCGCTTTCCGTGATGAGCAACATCGGGGAACTCGGCGTCGGCGATGCGACGCTGGCTTCGGGCTCCGGCCCCGCGGCCGATAGCCTACCTCCCACCACGAGGATCATTTGAGGCCCCCGCCTGCGACAATATAAAAATAATTAACCAAGTATTGCAGATAATTCATGTCCGCGCAAATTGTGTTCGCACAGCGAGCATTCTTTTGCGTTGAACGACAGGGGACGCCTCATTGGCGGCGGTGAGCGTGCTCGGACGGATTGTCATTCGACCGTGCATGCGCAAGCAGGCGCCGATGTCTGTTGCTGGCGCACCTGGCCGCTCAGGCTCTTCGGACGAACGACAGCTCACCATCCAAAGCAGCCCTATGGCTTGCGTGTGATTTTATCCACTACCCGATATTCGCCATTCGCGACGCCGCCATGCGGCAGACCAAAGCGCCACTGGCCTCGCTGGAACGTTCTAAGGCGACACGCCAGATTAAGTGCTCCATGTTGCCGGGTGGGCGTAACCGCTCCCCGCTCGCGGGGAGAGGTCGAGCGAAGGCAAGTTTACGCTGCCTTCTTCGGTTACGGTGACAGTGCACTGAATTAACTCCGCGCCTTCGGCAAGTCCCGCCGTCAGCGATACTTTGATCGCGTCCTCCAGCAAACGGCGCTCGGTTGCGTTGAACTCGATCGTGTCGGACCCGTTCGTTCCCGGCAACGAATGCCGAGCGTCCGATCTGGCTGATTGAAATCCCGCACGTGTAATTGCCGCCGTCGAGAAGTTGCTCGGCCGGCCGACTGCTCGACCCCGTTGTCGGTCAGATACCCGCCGTTGTTGCCGGTCCCCTCGACATCGAAGCCGACAATTGCGTCTCCAGAGGCGGCCGAGTACGTGAACAGCGTCGAAAGCGGAATCGACGTTGCGGGCGCCGCCGCCTGATTGTGAGCAATGACCGTTGGCTTGGCCGGCAGGCTCATTTGGAATTCCCCCGCCTAATACCAAGTCTCGAAGGCTACGAGACTTGTCGAGCGGCGTCATTGCGAAGAGCGAAGCGATGAAGCAATCCAGGGGCAAAGGAAATCGACTGGATCGCTTCCCGCTTCGCAAGCTCGCGGTCGCAATGACGGCCTCCGATATGAGTTTCGATCTGAGAGATCTGGTATAAAACCTTTGCAATCACGTGATTTCTAAAGACGGCCGATAGCGCCGCCGCAAGCAGCTTCGTTCAGGCGCGATTCCATTCAAGCGGGGAACGAGTCTCGAGGCGAAATTCCCCGACAAATGGTTGTTGGAACCGTCAATCGCAACTTAAACGTATGTCACGCGTGTTTTGGTCGTCAATGTGGTTGTGCGGGAAATGTCAGCGATGCCCGGAGTTGCGCGGATTCGCCGCGACCCTCCGAGCGGAAAATGCCAAGATGGCCGGGCTGTGCGCCTTTCTCCGCTCGGCGGCGAGTTTTTAGAGACGTCGCCATCGCGATTGGCGATTTGCAAGAAAGGCACTCCGTCTTCCTAGCTCTACTGCGCCATATGCGGATGAGAACTTGCACGAACGGAGAGGCGCATCTGAGTTGCGGCGCGTTCCCTTCCCGCAAAAAGCGCCCTTGGTGGGGAAGGGCCAGGGATGGTTGTTCTCTCCAGTGATCTGATGTGAGTTCGCCACCGGCCTTTGGCCGACCCCCTTTGATGAAACTCACAAGGACGCAGCCGCCGGCTCCAAATCAACGCAATCTTGGTCGGCAGAAAAAGGTGCCGCTTTCCCGGCCGACTGAAGCGAGGGCTTTAGCCCGAGAGCGAAAGGAAAGCCGGGAAAGGTGCCTTTTCTTTCCAGTTCGCACCCCTCCCCTGCCACCATTCTATAAAAATCACGTAATATCGATATAGTAAGGTTTTGTTTCTTCCTAGAAGCACACCCCAACCCCCAACTCCCGAGACCTTGTATCTGAAAGGTGGCGTCGGGGATTCGGACGAATACCGACGCTGCCATCGGACCGGCGGCCGCCGATCCGATGGCAAGGCCTCGACCCGTGCCAGCAAGGTTAGGATCAAGGCGTCCTTTTCGGTCGACCTCTCCATGAACACCGCCGCCGATTGTCATCCTCGCGAAAGCGAGGATCCAGGGGCAACTCGCACAAAACTCTGGATTCCCGGTCTTCGCCTCCGGCTCGCCGGGAATGACAGGGGGAGCGTCTCACTATGAACACAGCCGCCAGGGTAGCGTGTTCATGGTCCGCGTGCAGCTCCGGCGGAGCAGATGGCTCAGGGAGGACAAATCAGACGGTGGAATCATCCACGGGTTAACTCGTATTCGCCGTCGCCGCGCCAGCCCGTCACGCAGCCCGAGGCAATTTACCCCCGCCAGCCCAAACCCAGAGGGGGTGAGCAATTACCGATATGAAATCAGTCCGGCGGTCGAGAATGTCGGAAGACGGATGATTGCCGAACCGCGTTCACGCGGTGCCTGCGATGGACAATAAATTTCTATATAGGCCTAGTATTTTGAACGATCTATCTCCATATTAGTTGTTTAGAGGCAGATAAACACTCGTAGTGTATCGTGTTTATCTGCCTCTGCTGGTTTTTTTAGAAGTCATTCTACGCATGAAAAACTTCGGAGCGATCGAGGATATTTTGTGTGACGGCCGTTGTGGCGCTCGCCGTCTCGGAATAGTGAACTTCAAGGAATCAATTTCATGATCAATCCCCCGACCAAGTCCGCTGCCGACGCTCCCAAGGCGGACAAGCCGCATGTCGCGCCACCGACACAGCCCGAGGCTAATCCAAGGCCGGCGAAGCCTGCGGATGTGACGGCTCCCAAGCCGAGTGAAGTGAAGAAATAAGCTTTCGTGCAAGCACCCCTTCTCAGGCAGGGGAATTAATCCGGCGACGGCAACGCCTGCCGTCGCCCTCTTCAAACGACTTAGCGAATGGCTAAGGCGTACTGGAAGTTTTTATAATGGCCCAAACCTATCGTTTCGGGAGACGCATCCCGCTTCCCTCAACCGTCCAGATCCTGCACGAACTCCTCGTCGCGTCGGCGCAGGAGGATGCTAAGCAGCGCCCAGCCGCCGAGAACAAATCGGAAGGCATCGCAAGTCGGGTGACCATGACTGATGCTGTAGAGTCTGAACGAGCATCCGCATGACAACAGCTACCATCGGCCATCTTTATCAGGTCGGAGACCTGGTGGTTCTCAATTCACGCGCGGGATATTTCTTAAAGGCGGACGCGCCCTTCACAGTGATTGCGCAATTGCCGGCCTCGGGAAGTGACTTTCAGTATCGGATCAAGAGCGTCGGCGAGCCCTGGCAGCGCATGGTCCTGGAACATCAACTCACACGGGCCTCGCCGCGCGACGCAGCGGCCCGCGGGTTCTTCAAAGATCGTGCCGCGCAAACGATCTAGATCTTGCCTCGCGCCGATCGGCGGACGTCATGATAAAGGCCGCCGAGCTGCAGGATCGATATCGGGTTGCCGCCACGGTTGACGACGCGGGGCGATTGGCTCGAGCGCTTGCAATGATCTTCGCTTAGAATGATCTTCGAAAAGGTGCAGACGGAATTTGGTTCCCACGCGGGATTTGTCCCTTCTCATGTGCTGGTAAACGCGATCGAAGAACATCTGCAGAAATCTGAAAAATTGCTCGGGCAGGCTCGCTTTGCCTCACTCCTCATTGATACCATGCCGTCAGCGTGGAGCCCAATGCTCGAGGCAAGTTTTGTCTACGTTCCAGCGCCGCGCCTGAAGGATGTTCTTGGCGTCTGATCGCGACAGGTTCCGGGCACTCTCCAGCCCGCGATCCGCGTGCGGAGCACGCGCCGACTTCAATGCCGACCGCGCGTGCCCGTGCTGACCGTCAAACGCGAAAGAACGTCGAAAGGGGCGACCGCGCCGGCATCGTCGTCAATCCGCGCTATTTCGAAAGGTTCGACGCCTGCACGGCAGGTATTTTTGCAGCCACTGATCAGGCCCGCGTGCCGGTAACCGGGGCGTTACCGAACATGCCGAGCACCACCGAGCCCTTGAGCGCATCGCCGTCGATCGCGGCAGAGAATTCCAGCGTCAGCGGCATCGGCTGGGTGATATCGGTCTTCCAGCTGACGTCGTTGCCATTGGCCGTACCATCGTAAATATCGGTCGTGCCTTCATCGCCGCCCATCGTGCCCGTCAGCGTAGCGCCATCGGTCTTCAGTGTGAGCACGGCCGGGCGAGTCCCCAAAGGGGTCTCCATCTCGATGTTCCATGTGCCGTCTACGGACATTGTATCGTCTCTCCAGTTTGTGACGCGGCAGTTGTCTTATGATGCATGGCTTATGATGAACGTCAATATTCATCAGTCATCAGAAGTGGCGGCCTCCACGGACAAATTTAGGCTGCGGAGCGTCGTTCCCGATGCGGGGCTGGCGCTGAAACCGCGGCTGTGCAGGAAGGGCGCCGAAGCAAGTGCACGACGGCGATCAGCGGCGTCAGTTCATCGCCGTCGAGCGCGAAAGCCCCCTGCTCGCCGGCTTCAGCGACGCGGAGCGCCGCTTATTGATCTCGCTTTTGGCACGCATGCATGCGCGCATGCCGATCGTCAACGCAGGGGGCGAAGCAGACTGGGCGTGACGCGCCTCGCCACTTCGCCGAAATAGGTTCTCGCATCACCGTCGCGACTTGACCAAAGCCTTCAAATCGGCCGTGGGATCGGCGACGAGTTCCGGCGAGATCGGGATCCTTTCGCCGATCAGGCGCCGCGCCAGCATGTGGTCGCCGGCTTTGTTCACCGATTCGACCCCGGCGAGTTGCCTGTCCTTGAAGCCGAAGAGAGAATAAGCACGCTCTTCGTAAGAGCCCCGCAAGATGATCTTGTCGCAGCCTTCGAGAAAGCCGACCATCTGCAAACTGAGATCACCCTGATCGCTCCAGAACCAAGGCACGGACTCATAACGCGCCGGCTTGCCGGTGAGATGTTTGGCGAGGACGCGCGCCTGATCCGTCGCATTTTGCACCGATTCCAATCGAACCCGACGGCCGGCATAGGGATTGGGGTGCAAGGCGATATCGCCGATTGCGAAGATGTCCGGATTGCCGGTGGCAAGCTGTGCATCGACGCCGACCCCGTTCGGGCAGGCGAGGCCGGCGGATTTGGCGAGTTCGACGCTCGGCACGAGACCTACGCCGACGAGGACCAGATCCGCCGGGAGAACACGGCCGTCCGAGAAGACCACTTCCCTCACGCGCCCGCCCTCGCCGTTGATGGCAGTGACGCTGGTGCCGAAGTTCAAATCGACGCCGAAGGCTTCATGCGCTTTTGCAAAGAACGCCGAAGTCTCCGGCGTCACGACGCGCGCCATGGGCCGCTCTGCGAGCTCGATGACTTGCACGTTCCGGCCTTTCGCCGCCGCGACGGCAGCGAATTCGAGCCCGATGAACCCGGCGCCGATGATGACCACGCTTTGCGCGGCCTCGAGCCTTTCGCGCAGGAAGCGCGCTTCGGCGAGCGTCCGCAAAGAGAAGACTCCGTCGAGTTCGGCGCCCTCGACGGGCAAGGACCTTTGCACGCCGCCGGTAGCGAGCACGAGTTTCGAATAGGGGATCCGCAGTCCCGAGGCGAGACGCAAAGTCCGGCCTATAGAATCGATTTCGACGGCTCTTTCGCCGAGCCGAAGATCGATCGCCTTTTGTGCGTAGAAATCGGGACCGCGCAGAAGCACGCCGTCTTCCGGCGTTTCCCGCTTCATGAAGGCTTTCGACAGAGGCGGCCTTTGATAGGGGAGATCCTTTTCATCCCCCAACAGCACGATTGCGTCGCCAAAACCTTCCTCGCGAAGCGAGGCTGCGAGTTGAACCCCGCCGTGCCCCGCGCCGACGATCACGACGGCATTATCATTATTCATACCGGCTCCTCATCCCATCGGTGACGGATGGTGACCGACGGACCGCGCTCGAGTTTTCGCATTCGCTGCGAAGAAGCGGAAATTCGAGAAAGGAGTCAAGGTCCGCGGGGATAAGACACTGGTTCGTATCACGGCGCCCTGAACGAACTTCCCGCGACCCCGTCCTCGCCGCAAGAGAAGCGTCGCCCAGCCGTCGACATCGAGGCGAGCGACCAAAGCCAAGCCCTGCATGCGATAAGCGCTGACGACGCCCGCCACATCGCGGGCGAGCAGGCCCGAAAGGACGATCTCGCCGCCTGGCGCCGTCAGTCTTGCGAGCGCCGGTGCCAAGCGGCGCAGCGGCTTCGCCAGAATATTGCCGAAGACGAGATCATAGGGCGCCCCGCGCTCCAGCGAGGGATGCCGGATCCCGCGCGCGACGACGGCGCGGACATGTTGCGCGACGCCGTTGTGGCGCGCGTTGGATCTCGTCGCGGCAACGGAGACGGGATCTACATCGCCGGCCTCGACGCGGCTTTTGAAGATTTTCGCCGCGGCGATCGCGAGAATGCCGCTACCGGTGCCGACATCGAGAATGGCGTGCGGACGACGCCGCCGCGCGATGCGATCAAGCATCAGCAGGCAGCCGCGCGTCGAACCGTGATGGCCGGTGCCGAAAGCGAGCGCCGCCTCGATCTCGATTGCAAGTTCATTGCATCGCGCCGCGACACGGTCATGCGCGCCATGGATGACGAAACGGCCGGCTCGCACCGGCGCCAGGCCTGCGAGGGACGCGTCAATCCAGTCCCGCGCGGCGACGCCACCGAAGCTCAAATTGCGGGCGGCTTCGGGACCGGCGGCGACGGCGACGAGTTCCCGCACCGCCGCTTCATCGGGGGCGCGGCCGAAATAGACTTCGACGATCCACGGCCCTTCGCTCCAATCCTTCGTATTCGCCGTCTCTTCGAAGGCGGCCGCGGCCGTATCGGCCGGATCGAAGGTCTCGACGACGATATCGGCGATGATGCGCGCCGTCGCTTCATCGCAGCGCAGACGCATCACATGAGCGGCATTATTGGGCGGCAGACCTTCGAGCATGGCAAGCCGGGTAGCATGGAGACGTGCGAACGGCAATGAGGTGATTTCGCTTGCCACAGCCGGGAGCCGCTCCCTATCAAGTGGGGCGCAGATGCGCTCCGCTCGATCAGTGCCCAAGTACGATTCCACCAGATCGGCGGCGGCTTTAGTGGTATAATTCCACTACGTTGAATGTATTCTGGAGCTTTGCCATGCGGACAACACGCTACGCATTACTTCTTGGGCTGATGACCTTCTCGTGTCAGCCGCATGCCGCTCTTGCGAGCGCCTGCAATCGTGAAAAGACCGTCACCATTCACTTCGAGCCCGGAAAGACGTGTTGGACCTATGACGGCAATGCCACGACTTTCGTCGGCGATTTCACCCGCAATCAAGCGCTCGATGTCCACATGGAAGGCGAAGCTGCCGACTTCGATCCGAAGACAAACAGGACCAAGACATATTGGCGCGTCCGTACGCCGGACGCATCGGGCCCGAACGACTTTTTTGTATCGGGCGAAATGGACAGCGGCCAGTTGAGTTTTCGTGCGCCGGCAAGCGGGACCTACAGATTTGGATTCTCGCCCTGTGCCATGTGGGGCGGCAACGGCAGCGTCCGCATATGCGCGCGATGAAAGTGGCTAGTTCTGTTTTCTTGATCGCAGCAATATTTTGCACCGTGGTCCTCGTCGCGGGGACAGTGCTGCAGCGTTCTCTTCTCTATTTTCCGCGCACCAGCCCAATGAGTTCATCCGAGGCAGGGCTTGCCAAAGCGCAGGAACTCAAGATTGAAACCGCGGATGGTGAAATTCTTGTCGCCTGGTATATTCCAGCCGCGAAAGGCAAACCGCTGCTCATCTATTTCCACGGCAATGGCGGCAGCCTCGTCGAACGCGTGCCGCGCTTTGCCGCCCTGACAGCCAATGGCAACGGTCTTCTCGCCATCAGCTATCGCGGCTATTTCGGTTCGACCGGCCGCCCGACCGAAACGGGTCTCCACCAAGACGCCGATGCCGCCTATCGCAAAGCCACGGCCCTCGGCTATGACGCAAGCGAGATCGTCACGATTGGCGAATCGCTCGGCACTGGCGTCGCTGTCGCGCTGGCGGCAAGAAAGCCCGTCGCGGCGGTGATCTTGGATTCGCCCTATACGTCGACCGAAGACGTCGCCGCCACCGCTTATTGGATGTTTCCGGCGCGGTACTTGCTGTGGGACCGTTTCCATTCAGACTGGTTGATCGATAAGATCCACGTCCCCCTATTGATCGCGCATGGCGCACGCGATGGGATCGTTCCACTGCGTTTCGGCGCCAAACTGTTTGCTTTGGCCAATGAGCCGAAGACATTCATCGAAGTGCCGGACGCCGGACATCTCGTCTTGGGATTGCCGGAGGTCATGCCGAAGGTGTTGCAATGGCTCGAGGCGAATGTGCGAGGGCAAATGCGGCAATGATTCCGGACTTTATGTCGGACTCGTTTAGGTGTAGAAAGTGAAGTGCTGCCCTGACCGTCATATCGGACATCATGAAGCCCTATATCGCCATCGTTCACAAAGACCCGGACAGTGCCTATGGTTTGACCTTTCCCGATGCGCCGGGCTGCTTTTCGGCTGCCGACGACATTGATGACGTCTTTGCCAACGCGGCGGAGGCCATCGCGCTTTGGACCGAGGCAATGATCGCGGATCGGCAGAAGATCCCCGCGCCGCGCGATTTCTCCGACCTGAAACGCGATCCGCACTGGGCGGAAAGCTTTGCGGACGCGGTCTTGGTGATTGCGGTGGCGCGCGCCCCCCTCTCCCCTTGTGGCAGGGCTGTCCGGGGAAAATCAAACATAGCAGAAGCTCATCTGATTTGGCGAGTTTCGATCGCGTCGCAGGCTTGGATTGACAGGTGGTGGCTTGTCGATTGCCGCGATCTTACGACGCTCGAAAATGCACTGGGCAACGAGATCGGTGAACCTCAAGATGGGGATCGCGACGCGGTGTGCCCGGGCCGCGATACGCAGCAGCGCATAAGCGATCATCGCGGCGAAGAGCTGCAGGCGGATCGCGTTATCGTTATTTCCCAAGAACCTGCGGATCTTGAGATGCTGCTTGATCCAACAAAACAGCAGCTCGATCTGCCAGCGGCCTTTGTAGAGCGTGGCGATCTCAACGGCGGAACGTTCGAGATCATTGGTCAGGAGGGTGATCGTGTCGCTCTCCTCGCGCTTGACGCGCAGGCGCCGCAGCCGGATCGGCAACTTAGAATCGCCCCTGCTGGCGAAACTCACTTCGCTATCCTCGAGAATGGCGAAGCCATCGCCTTGCGGCGCTACGACGGGGCGCTCGCAGACCAGCTTGAGACCCATGTTGGTTTTGGGCCGCGTGACGAAGCTCGACCCGGCGGCCGCGATCGCTGCCCACCAGCTGTAATGGCAATAGCCTTTGTCGAAGACATAAGTTGCACCGGCCTCGATTGTAATCGTGCGGCCGATCTGAGCATCGTTGACGTCGGCATCGGTGATATCGAGGCTGTGGGGGTAATCGGTCTTCGGATCATAGACGACATGCATCTTCATGCCGCGAATGCGCCCATTCGACTTGGCCCAATCGCACAGTTTGCCAAGTGGAATGGGCGTCGAGTCGATCAGGCGCAGCATCGCCTTGCCGTCGCGGCGCGTCTCCCGGTCGAGCTGCCCTGCCACCAGGCCGAAGGTCTCGGCAAAGACGCCAACAGGGCGGCGTTTGTTTGCATCCGACAAGGTCGAACGCATGAGCTTGCCGCTGGCCAAGTGGTAATGATGCTGACTGTTGGCGTTCCAGCTGGCCGCCAGACCACGCAATCCGTCGGCGGCACTGAACTGGGCGAAGATCAATGCCACAAGATGCTCCCAGCTCTTGAACGATTTGTCGTAGGCATCGCCGGCGTGACGATCAACGATCGCTTCAAACTGGCGTCGGTTAATGGCTTCAAGCAGCTTGCCAAAAATGCTAGGCGTAAAGCGCATGCCTCGTTCCCTTTCTGAAGTCTCGCAACCAGAAAGTAAACGGAAAAACCTCGCTTCTACGAGGCATGCACCTGCGACCGATCGATTCAGGTCTCTCATTCCCCGGACAGCCCTGCGCTCGCGGGGAGAGGGTTGGGGTGAGGGGCTGGGGGATTGGCTACAATGTGCTTCGCCGCTCCAACGCCGTGAGGATTGTCTCCAGGACCCCGTCCAAATTTTCGCAGACCTCGATATTGGTGAAGCGGATGACGCGGTAACCAGCTCTGATCAAAAACGCAGTTCGAACTTCGTCGCGCTGGACCTCCTCGTCCGTCCCATGTGTCGCTCCGTCGACTTCGACGATAACCATTTCCTCCCGGCAAGAGAAATCCGCGAAATAAGGACCGATCGGCAATTGCCGAACGAATTTGAAGCCGCTGAGGCTGCGACCGCGTAATCGTCGCCAAAGGCGAGCCTCCGCGGAAGTTTGCTCTTGCCTCAACTCCCGCGCTCGGCGCGTCTCGTGAATACGTAAGCCACGCATCGCGTTGCCCCCGGCCCCTCACCCTCGCTTCGCTCGACCTCTCCCCGCCGAGGCGGGGAGAGGTGTGCGCCCCGCACGAATGCGCACTCAAAACCGAATTTCGATCAGTCCGTCATCTTCGCTTCGGCAGATAGGGTTGCGCGGATCATGGCTGTCAAGCGTTGCGCGGCTTCGTCGGGATTTGCTCGGTCCCGTATAATCGTAGCTAAGTGGTTCGTATCGAAATGCACCTTGCGTCTCCCATTTTCGTCCACGGCGTTCCATTCTTTTTTGCGGCAAGTGTAGATGACGGGGCGTCCTAGACCTTCGGCAAATCCCGCCTCCCAATAGGCGCCGTTGCTGCCATGGGATAGGTCTGCAATACCAAATCGCGAGATGCATGAGCCTACGCGTAGCTTGGGTCTTCCGGTCTGCGGGCGTCCCAGAGAAGCAGGCAAATTATGCGCGAAAATCGCCGAGATGGTCCCGATTGCGCCGTCACAATGCTACAATGGAAACTTGTGGCAAGGAGAACGAAATGACGACCATGACCGAAAGGAAAGGCGAGGCCGCAAAATCCCATTACATCGAAAAGATGGGTCCAGAACTGGGGACGCAGTTTTACCACCTCTGGGAGGAGTTTTTGTGGCTCGCTATCAAGTGGGGGGAATATATCGCCCTGTTCGATACAGGGCCGAAGTGCGTAGACCTGCTCAATGAGGCGGCTCCCACCTTTTTCTGGATGGTCGAAAAGGTATTTTGGGACGACATGTTGCTTCACATAGCGCGGCTCACGGACCCATCCGAATCGATGGGTAGGAAGGATAAGAAAAACCTGACAATCCAGAATCTGCCGGGACTTGTAAGCGACCCTGCGATCAAAGCGGCGTCGGACCAGCTGGTAAGCATTGCTGACAAAAAAGTTGAATTTTGCCGTGATTGGCGCAACCGGCGCCTCGCTCATAGTGATCTCGATTTGGCAATCAATATCGAACCGGCTCGCCCCTTGGAGCACGCCGATAAAGAGAAGGTCGTCGAGGCGTTGAACGCCATACGAGATGTGCTCATGGCATTAGAACAGAGCTATATGGCTGCAGACAGCGTATTCGTGGGAAGTATAACCCAACGTGGGGCAACGGACCTGCTATCCGTGATTTACTTTGGAATTAAAGAGCAAGCCAGAGCGAACGAACGAATTCGTGTCGGGCAGGCAACCGAGGATGATTACCCGGCGCTGAAGCTTCGAGGCTGAGATTGAACCGCACAATTCATCGAGCTTCACCCCGCCTGCGCGAATGTCGTCATCACCATTTCAATTTGCGCTCGCCAAACGTCACGAGCCGCCAGGCTCCCGGCGCAGACCTCAGATATTCCGTCATGGCCAGCCAGAGAGGCCCGCAGGCTCACGCGCCGATTTCGAGACCCTCATAGATGTCCGCAAAACGCAATTCGACGGCAAAATGCGACAGCATGATTACGGCGTCTGCGCCTTCGAACTCCTGCAGTCGCCAATCGCCGTCACGTGTCCAAAGCTGAGCGCGATATTCGTCCTGGGCGACGAACAATATGTGCTGCAAGAACGGAATAGTCTTGTAGTCTTCGAGTTTACGCGTCGTGTCGATCCAATGCGTGCCTTTCGAAAGAACTTCGCAGACGAGACATGGCTCCTGCACAAAAGTGGCGGTCGGATTGAGCCGACCGCAATCGACCGCGACATCGGGATAACGATAATTTCCCTTCGGGGTCGCGACTTTGCCGTCAGCGATAAAAACGCGGCAGGCGCGTGCTTTCAGTTTGTCCCGTAAGGCAGAAAACAGGTTGCCGGCGACGAGAATATGCGCCTGGGTCGCGCCGACCATCATGCGCACGCCATCCCATGACTCGAACTTGAGTTTGGGCTTTCCATCGACAAATTCGTAGCGCTCGACCTGATTTTTATGCCAGGCCTCGAATTCCTCCGGCGTCATGTCTGGTCAGCATCATTCTGCAGCGTGCTGTAAGCCCGTTGGTAACGGTATCAATGCCACCATGAATCGCTGCAAATCCTCGGCGACCTCGGGATCGGTCTTGAGTTCCGTCAAGCTGCGCGCGGGCGGGATTTTCCGGCCGCTCTCGACCATCGCTTCCGCCCAAAGCTCCAGCGCCTCGGCGGCGTTGGTCATCGCCTCGTCGAGCGTGTCGCCGGCCGAGACACAGCCGGGCAAATCGGGAAACCAGACCCCGACGGCCTTGCCCTCTTCCTCTTCTATGAGGGCGATATAATGAGTTCATGCGGAGATCCAGTCTTGCTTCAAGCCGGCGGTGTCGGATAGTTTTCCGATATAGGACTGCCCTAACCTGGATTTCTCAAACGAATTCAGTTTTTAGCTGAAAAACGGGTCGTTCGGCGGCTTATTTTTCGGGCTTGGGCGCGATTTTCACATCGGCCGGACATCGCCGCTGACACGGCCCGCTCGGTTCCCGCGCTGCGAGTCCCATGGTTTCGATTCTCTCGCAATACGAGTTGTTTGGCGCGTGCGTCAGGGCTCGGCGAACCGGCATCTTGATCCTGCTTTCCGGTGCGGTGGTTTTCCGTCAGCCGGAGCCAAAAGCGCGTTGAAGATAATGGTGGGCGAGTTCGAATTCGTTCTTGTGGGGGCATCCCGAAGCAAGCGCGAAGTGAATGCGGCGCACGCTCCTTCGCACCTGAGCGCCGAGCTTGAGCAGCTTGAGGCGAATGGTTTGAGCCGACGCGTCGGCGAATTCAGTATGGCGCAGGCCGACGCGGCGCAGAGTATCGACGAGCACGTAAGCCATGGCCGAGAACCACAGCCGCAATTGGTTGGCTTGCATCGTCGCGGAGGAAGCACGATCGGCGAACAGTTCGAACTGCTCGCCGATGCGGTTTTCCGCCTCGCCACGCGCGCAATAGAGATCCTCGTAGAGAGCACGGGCGTCAAAGGCGAGGCGGCACCCCCGACGTTTGAGCGTGGTGACGACGAAGCGCGGATTGGCGCCATCCGGTGTGTGCTCGGCTTTGCCGACGACACGTCGGTTTCGGCTCCAGCTCTTGAGCGTGCGATAGGAGAAGTCGCGGAAGACCCGCGCCGGCTTGCCCGAACTCAGGCACCGGCGCTTGGCCGCGGCAGCCTCCGCGACGAGCGCTGCTTCCAGCCTTGCATTGCGCGCCACACCGAAGACGTAATCGACGCGGTTGGTCTCGCACCAACTCATCAGGTCGTCATTGGAAAAGCCGCTGTCGCCGCGCAAAATGATGCGTACCCGTGGCCAGCTCCGGCGAATGTGTGAAACAATGCGCGCCATGTCCGCGACCGCGCCATCGCTGCCTGCGACATCGGCGCGCCGCTGCTTCGCCAGCAGCAGATGCCGTCCACAAAAGACATACAGCGGCAGATAGCAATATTCGTCGTAATAGCCGTGGAAAAATCGACCCTCTTGTCCGCCGTGAAGCGGAATGTCGGTATTGTCGAGATCGAGCACGATCTCGCGCGGCGCGCGTTCGTGGGCTTCCAGGAAAACATCGACCAGCAGGCCATCGACCCGCGCGCCGTCGCAATCGATCTTGTGATATTTGGCGGCATGGCGCTTGGGCGTGTGCTCGAGACGATTGAGCGTGCTCTTGCCCGCCAAGGCCTCGCAATCGGAGCGCAGCGCCGGCTCTAGCTTGCCCGCCAGCACCGCAAAGCTCGAGTCCTTGCGCAGCTCGTCATGATCGTTGAGGTCCTCGTAACCCAGCGCCAGTCCGAAAATCCGTTGCGCCAGCAAGGTTTCGAGCCGGTGTTCGACGTAGACAGGGTTGCGCCGGTCATCGAAGCATTGCGCGAACCGCCGTATCAGCCCGAGGCCGCCATCCACCTGTCCCAACAGAAGCGCGCCCGCATTGGAGGTGATGTCGCCGCCATCGAAACTGGCCACCACCGCGCGCCGTTCAACCGCTTTGAATCCGAAAAGCTTCGCGCTACAGTCCGTCCGCATCGGGGAGTTCCGTTCGATCTAAGCAAGTCGTTCTCGCAAAACAACTTTCTAAAATTCGGCGCCCCGATGCACCTTAAATGTTTGAGAAATCCGGGCTAAGCGGCATGGGTGTTAGCCTAGCTTGGCAATTGAAGCCTTAAGTGCATCTGCCGTGATTTGCAAAATAGGAACATTTTATGGATGTTTCACCGATACTTGCCGGGGTTGCCTTGATTGTGCTCGGTGCTTTGGGATGGCGATCGGAGCACGATCTCTCGCTCATTGACGCATCACTTGCCCTCCTCGGAGCGGCACTGATCGCGGCGCCGGTCATCGCCAAGATCAAATTTAGCGCTACGGGAATAGAATTCGAGACAAATGTCAAAGCAGCTGCCAGTAAGTTGTCGGAACTGGTCGATCAACATGGCGCCGCGATTAAAGCGATCAACGACAATTTGATAAAGCTGAACGAAAGCATTGAGGCATTGCAGAAGGCGCTGAGCGAGGAAATCGCTCCAAAAAAGGGCACAGATTGGGAGAGCATTCTTTCCAATATTAGGCCGAAGACGATAGACATCGGAAAAGCTCTGCGTGCCAATACGGAAGTGATCTCGACCGCTTCGGATCTCAATCAGAAAGTCAGAGAATCGATTGCAAAGCTTCGATAAGGCACAGCCTGGGTTCTTACACTAACCAATGAGTTCCGGCAGGAAGTCACGGTTTTGCACCGGCCGCCACCCTCACCCCGCCTGCACAAAAGTCTCCAGCACCATCTTGCGCCCAGCCTTGTCGAAATCGACGGTCAGCTTGTTGCCGTCGACGGCGGCGACCGTGCCGTTGCCGAACTTGACGTGGAACACGCGGACGCCTTTCGCGAAGGACGAGCCGACCGAGGATTTGGCGACCAGCTCGCCTTCGATCTGCAAAGGTGCGTGGTGCTTGCCGCTCTTGCTCTGCGTACTCTTGTACTTCGCATCCTCTTGCGCCCGCGCCTGCGCCCTTTGCCAGCCGGGTGTCGTATAAGACGAACTATACGTGTCCATATTGGCGAAGCGCGATTGTGCATAGCCGCCATAGGCGTTGCTGGAGGCCGCCTCGACGACTTCGACCCGATCACTCGGCAGTTCGTCGATAAAACGCGACGGAATCGTGGTCTGCCACAGGCCGCGGATGCGCCTGTTCGTGGCAAAATAGATTTTCGCACGGCGCTTTGCACGCGTAAGGCCGACATAAGCGAGGCGGCGTTCTTCCTCGAGCCCGGCCCGGCCCTGCTCGTCGAGTGATCTCTGGTGCGGGAAAAGCCCCTCTTCCCAGCCCGGCAGAAACACGGTCTCGAATTCGAGGCCCTTGGCCGCATGCAAGGTCATGATCGAGACGCGATCTTCGACCTCCTTCGTCTCGGCCTCCATGACGAGCGAGACATGTTCGAGGAAGGACGCTAGGTCGGGAAACTCCTCCATCGAACGAACGAGTTCCTTCAGGTTCTCGAGCCGGCCCGCCGCCTCCGCCGTGCGGTCCTTCTTCCACATGTCGGTATAGCCGGATTCTTCCAGGATCATCTCGGCGAGTTCACCCTGCGGCTTTGCGTCGATCAAACCGCGCCAGCGGGCGAAATCGGCGAGGAGTTCGCGCAGGACCTGTCTTTGCTTCGGCCTCAGTTCTTCGGTCTCGACGATGAGGCGGACCGATTGCATCAAAGACATGCGCTCGCGCCGCGCGTGATCATGCAAAAGCTGCAAAGTGGCATCGCCCAATCCGCGCTTCGGCACGTTGAAGATGCGTTCGAAAGCGAGATCGTCGTCGGGCTGCGCGACGCAACGCAGATACGCGAGCGCATCGCGAATTTCGGCACGCTCGTAGAAGCGCGGTCCGCCGATCACCCGGTAAGGCAGGCCGAGCGTGATGAACCTTTCTTCGAATTCGCGCATCTGAAACGAGGCGCGCACGAGGATCGCGACGTCTTCGAGCGCGTGGCCCTTGCGTTGCAAGGCTTCGATCTCGTCGCCGACGACGCGGGCTTCTTCCTCGGAATCCCAGACGCCCGAGACGGTCGGCCTTTCGCCGTCTTCGTCGTCGGTGAAGAGCGTCTTGCCGAGCCTTCCCTGATTATGCGCGATGAGCCCGGACGCAACACCGAGAATATGTCCCGTCGAGCGATAATTGCGCTCGAGGCGGATGATTTTCGCGCCGGGGAAATCCGTCTCGAAGCGCAGGATATTGTCGACGTCGGCGCCGCGCCAGCCATAGATCGACTGATCGTCATCGCCGACGCAGCAGACATTGTGGCGGCCTTGCGCCAGCAGCCGCAGCCATAAATATTGGACCGTGTTGGTGTCCTGATATTCGTCGACGAGCATGAAGCGAAAGCGATTCTGATAATCTATCAAGACATCGGGATTTTCGCGAAAGAGGCGCAGGCATTCGAGCAGCAGATCGCCGAAATCGGCGGCATTCAAAATCTTCAATCGCTCTTGATAGAGCGCATAGAGCTTTTGGCCTTTGCCGTTGGCGAAGGCTGCCGCTTCGCCCGCCGGCACATGGGCCGGATCGAGGCCGCGGTTTTTCCAGGCGTCGATCTGATAGGCCAGGCTTCGCGCCGGCCAGCGCTTATCGTCGATATTTTCGGCCGCGAGAACCTGTTTCAGCAGGCGGATCTGATCATCCGTATCGAGAATCGTGAAGGAGGATTTGAGCCCGACGAGTTCCGCGTGCCGGCGCAAGATCTTGGTGGCGATCGCGTGGAACGTGCCGAGCCACGGCATGCCTTCCGCAACGGGGCCGGCCAAAAGGGTGACACGCTCCTTCATTTGCCGCGCGGCCTTGTTGGTGAAGGTCACGGCGAGAATCTGCCCAGGAAATGCGCGGCCGGTCGCCAGAATATGGGCGATCCGCGTGGTGAGCACGCGCGTCTTGCCGGTGCCGGCCCCGGCAAGCACCAAAACCGGCCCATCGAGCGCTTCGACGGCCGCGCGCTGCTCGGCGTTCAGTCCATCGAGATAGCGCAGGCCAGAGGCGGCACGCGCCCGCGCGGCGATTCCGCCGGGGCGGATATCACGCGAGTCATAGCCGAAAGCTTGTTCTTCCAACTGGCCCGATAGAATTTGGCCCCGTAGCGAGGGATCACGCAAGGTCTTGAACCTCCACCGCTTTTACACCACTTGGACGCCGCCGTCCGGCGCAAAGGGCCGCTGCGGAAGCGGAGCAGAGAACGAAAGACGAATCATCAAGGCTAATGTGGGGCCTATGCCGCGCGCTGTCGACCGGCGGGCGGCAAAGCCCGGTGGAAACACATTCCGGCGAGGCCCGACGCTGCGATCCATTGCCAAGGCTAAGGCCTCGGCGCGCCTCCCGCGGTTGGGAAGAGCCTTGGCCGTCCGAGCTGACTACGTGATGACTTGTGCTTACGGCTAGGTCTATCTTTTGCTTCCTAGGCAGGGCTCGCGGAACGGACCAAGCCCGCGTTTCCGTGACGGTCGACGTCCAGTTCATGCGAGGGTCGGTTGAATGGAGTTTGTAATGATACGCGAAGAACTGAGCGAAAAAATCCTCGACATCAAACGTGCGAAGGGGTGGAGCTGGACATATATCGCGGGCCAAATCGGCGGCATGTCGGACATTCTCGTCGTCGGCGCCCTGCTCGGCCAGATGAAGCTCGTCAAGCCGCTGGCGAAGAAAGCCGCGGCGCTCTTCGGCCTGTCCGAGCTCGAAGAGAAAATGCTCAACGAAGTGCCCGAGCGCGGCATGCCGATGCCGCCGACCGATCCGCTGCTCTACCGCTTCTACGAGCTCATCATGGTCAACGGCCCCGCATTGAAGGCCCTCATCGAGGAAGAATTCGGCGACGGCATCATGTCGGCAATCGATTTCGACATGCAGATCGAGCGATTGGCCAATCCCAAGGGCGACCGGGTGAAGCTCACCATGTCGGGCAAGTTCCTGCCTTACAAATATTATGGTGCCGAAGACGGCATCCCCGAATATGGGTTGAAGGAAGAGTGAAACGCTCCCATTGGTCGCGTTGCGGACAAGAAAAGCAGGCGAGATGTCATCCTCGCGCAAGCGAGGATCCAGGGCAACGAGCATAAACCTCTGGATTCCCGGTCTCGCTATCGCTCGCCGGGAATGACGCCGGGGAAGTTTCTCCCTTACAAGTATTATGGTGCCGAAGACGGCATCCCGGAATATGGCTTCAAGGAGGCGCGAGACACCCCCATGGGTCGCGCTGCGGCCGAGAAAACCAGGCGAGATGTCATCCTCGCGCAAGCGAGGATCCAGGGCAGCGAGCATAAACCTCTGGATTTCCCGGTCTCGCTATCGCTCGCCGGGAATGACAGCCGAGGGTTCGCCGGGAATGACAAGGCTGATCATTGGTTCAGCTCATCGTAAAGATCGCGCCAGAGTGGATTATCGGCTTCGATCAGGGCCAATTTCCAGGCCCTATTCCAATGCTTGATCTGCTTTTCACGCGCTATGGCTTCGTTGATATCCGAATGGGTTTCGAACCAGACGAGCATCGAAACATTGTAACGTGCAGTAAAGATGGACCCTTTATGGGTCTTGTGTTCATAAACGCGCCTACCGATGTCGTTCGTGACCCCACAATAAAGCGTGCCATTTCTGCGGCTGGCGAGCAGATAGACGTAATAGATGCGCTCCATCATATTTCACTCGCTGCCGTACACAAGAACACTCGCGCATGGCATTGCGTGTCCTGCAGCTTGGCGCTACGCGACATCGTCCTTGGTCATGTCAGGACGGACGGAACGGATTGACGATGCGCAATCGATCATCGAGCATCATGCCGTGTTGCAAATCCTCCGACCAAAGCGTGTCGCAGTCGCTCAGAATCGCCGCTGCGGCGATCATGGCGTCATATGTCGCAAACCCATAGCGCTCCGCCAGAGCGATCCCGACCTCATGGGTCTCGACGGTCACTGGCACGACCGGCAATAGACTCCGCAAAATTGCCAGGAAGCCGTGGATTTCTTCCCACGACATCTCCATTTTGCGGCGGGCGACATTGGCGATCTCGTTCAGCACCTGAACGCTGATCATGCCGCCATCGGCAATGAGCGTTTCCGCCCGATCCGCCTTCGCAGGCTCGTCAGACGCCAAATACAGCAGAACGTTCGTATCAAAGAAGTTACCTGGCATTCGCCTCGTCCCTGTCGAACTTGAAGTCCGCCGGCAACCGCCCGCGGAATGCCCGTAGCCTCTTCAAGAGCTCGCCTCGACCGGGCTTGCGGGACACTTCCAGTTCACGCCGATCGGCGATGCGGATCTCGATATCGTCGCCCTCCTTCAATTCCAGCGCCTCGACGACGGCAGCGGGGATACGAACCGCAAGGCTGTTGCCCCATTTTGCCACCTGCATGACAACCTCCCATGACAAACCCTTCGGATATACATTGACGAAAATGTATATCCAATCTGTGTCGCCGTCAACGCGCTATCATTCCGCGCGAGAAAGCGGGGCTCGTGCGCCACCGCAGTAGATCGCCTGAGGAGCCGCTGGTCGGCCCGGTCGCGCGTCGTATTGAATTGCGCCGGATTTTCCGCATTATGCCGGCGGCAATCATTCGCCGCGCTCTTGACGGATATTCACATGGCAAAACGCACACTCGGCACGTCCGGCTTCGCTTTCGCTCCCATCGTGTTCGGCGGCAATGTCTTCGGCTGGACCGCCGATGACGCGACGTCCTTTTCGCTCATCGACCGTTTCGTCGAGCGCGGCTTTGCCATGATCGACACGGCCGATGTCTATTCGATCTGGGTGCCGGGGCATCACGGCGGCGAATCCGAGACCATCATCGGCAAATGGCTCGCCAAGGGCGGCGCGCGCGACAAGATCCTGATCGCGACGAAGGTCGGCATGGACATGCAAGCCGGCGGCAAAGGCCTCTCGAAAAGCCATATCCTCGCCTCGGTGGAGGCCTCGCTGCGGCGTCTGAAGACCGATTACATCGACCTTTATCAGGCGCACGCCGACGATGTTTCGGTGCCGCTCAAAGAAACGCTCGAAGCTTTTGCGAGCCTCATCGCGGCGGGCAAGGTCCGGGCGATCGGCGCCTCGAATTACGAGGCACCACGGCTCGCCGAAGCCTTGGCGGTGAGCAAGGCCAAGGGTCTGCCGCGTTACGTCAGCCTGCAGCCGCATTATAACCTCGCCAACCGCGCGCTTTTCGAAGGCGCCTTGCAGGATCTCTGCGTCGCCGAAGGGCTCGGCGTCATCCCCTATTACGCGCTCGCGAGCGGCTTCCTCACCGGCAAATATCGCAGCACCGATGATCTTGCGGGGCGTGCGCGTGCACGCGGGGTCGGCCAATACCTCAATCCGCGCGGCCTGGAGCTTCTCACCGAAATCGACAAGATCGCTGCGGATCTCGCAGCGACGCCGGCGCAAATCTCGCTCGCCTGGCTCCTCGCCCAGCCTGGCATCACCGCGCCGATCGTCAGCGCGACGAGCCTGGCGCAGCTCGACGAAATCCTCGACGCGACGAAGATCGTGCTCGCTGCCGAAGCGCTCGCGCGTCTCGACAAGGCGAGCGCGTGAGTGCCGGAAACGAGCGTATCTGGCTTCCTCGACGCTGGCGGCATTTGCCTATAAGATCACCGCGTGGGGGGAGACATGAATGAAATGACGAACCCGCAAAGGGCAATGGCGCGCCCCGCCCCCGAAGCTTTGGCCAAAGTCGTCGCCGCCCTTGCCGCGCGCTTCGGCGCACGCGTCTCGACCGCCGAAGCCGTGCGTGCGCAACACGCCAATCAGCTCACCTGGGTCGAGAACCAGCCGCCGGACGCGGTCGTCTTTGCGCAATCGAGCGAAGAGGTGGTCGACATCGTCAAGCTCTGCGCGGCCAGCCTGATCCCGATCATCCCCTTCGGCACCGGAACTTCGCTCGAGGGCCACGTCAACGCGCCTCGTGGCGGGATCTCGATCGATCTTTCCGCGATGAACCGAGTCATCGCGGTTCATGCGCAAGACCTCGATTGCGTCGTCGAGCCGGGCGTCACGCGCAAGGCGCTCAACGATTATTTGCGCGACACGGGTCTGTTTTTCCCGATCGATCCCGGTGCCGACGCCTCCCTCGGCGGCATGGCTTCGACGCGCGCTTCGGGCACGAACGCCGTTCGCTACGGCACGATGAAGGACAATGTCTTGGCGCTGAGCGTCGTGACCGCGCAGGGCGAAATCGTCAAAACCGGCAGCCGGGCAAAAAAATCCTCCGCAGGCTATGACCTCACGCGGCTCTTCGTCGGTGCCGAGGGCACGCTCGGTATCATCACCGAAATCACCTTGCGGCTCGCCGGCATTCCCGAGGCGATTTCGGCTGCGACATGCCAGTTCCCGAGCGTTGCGGCCGCATGCGAGAGCGTCATTGAGACTATCCAATCGGGCCTGCCGATCGCACGCATCGAACTCGCCGACGCTTTGACGGTGCAGGCGTTCAACGCCTATTCGAAGCTCGGCCTGCCGGAAACGCCGATGCTTTTCGTCGAATTCCATGGCTCGGAATCAGGCGTCGAGGAGCAAACCGCGCGTTTCGGTGAAGTCGCCATGGACCATGGCGGAGGACCGTTCCGCTTTGCCGTGCAACCCGAGGAGCGCAGCCGTCTCTGGCAGGCCCGCCACGACGCCTATTGGGCGCAATGCGCGTTGCGGCCCGGCGCAAAGGCGGTGGCGACGGATATTTGCGTGCCGATCTCGCGGCTCGCCGAATGTATTGCGATGACGCAGGCGGACGCCGCAACCCATGGTCTTGTCGCACCGATCGTCGGTCACGTCGGCGACGGCAATTTCCACGTCACTTTGCTCGTGGACGTCGAGAGCTCGCGAGAAATCGCCCAAGCCGAAGCGTTTTTGGAGCGGCTCGTCCATCGCGGGCTCGCGATGGAGGGGACCTGCACGGGCGAACACGGGATCGGTCAAGCCAAGATGAAATATATGAGCGCTGAATTTAACGCCGCGACGCTCGACTTCATGGCCCGGATCAAGCGCGGCCTCGATCCGAAGAACATCATGAATCCGGGGAAGATCGTGGCGGTTTAGGCTCCCTGCGGTTCGTTTCCGTCCGGGTCGCCGTGGCCAATTCTCTCAAGGAAGACCCGGAAAAGCGACTCCACTTTGCGCCGCCTGCTCGAAACGTTTGATTTGGCGCATGGATTTATCTCTCGGACGGAACAATTCGGGCTAGGATTGAGCGGATGCATCGAGAAGCCCTTCGTGCGCCGTCACCCTCGCGCCATGAAAAGCGCTATTCTGCGCTGCCCTTGCCCCAGCCACATCGACACACGTGCGCTATATTCTCACCATCCTTGCGATCCTCGTCATCCTCGTTTTGAGCGCCGCGTTGGCGGTGCCTTATTTCGTCAACTGGAATGCCCAACGCGACATCGTCACGGCGCGCATCGCGGAATTTCTCGGCGCCGATGTGAGAATCAATGGGCCGATCGACCTGAAATTGCTGCCGACTCCCTATTTGCTGCTCGGTGCCGTCGAAATCACCGATCCGTCCGGCAAATCCAGCGCCAAAATCGAGGAAATCCGGCTTGAAATCGCGCTCGCGCCGCTATTGCGCGGCGACGTGGATTTCGTCGAGGCGCGGCTCGTGCGGCCACAAATACGTTTCGAAATCGACGATGGCGGCGTCCGCCTGCCCGCGCTTGCCGGCCTCAACGGCGACCTCCGCTTCGAACGGATCTCGCTCAACGACGGCGCAATCTCGATCGCAGATCCCGCGACCGGCCGAACCTATGCTCTCGAAGGGCTCGATCTCGAGGCCGAAGCGCCCTCCCTCGAAGGGCCATTCAAAGGCAACGGCCATGTCGGTCGCGGCGCTCTGACGAGCGCGTTTCGCTTTTCGACGGCGACGCGGGAGAATGATCGGCTGCGCTTCAAATTCATCCTCGACGAAACGAGCGCCCATCCGCGTGCCGATCTCGACGGCAGTCTCGGCTTCGATCCGCGCGGCCTCGCCGCGGCTTTGCCCGTTCTCGAAGCGCGGCTCACTCTGTCGGGCCATCCAGAAAATGCGTTCGCGCTCCCGTGGCGCGCCAGCGGCACGCTCCATGCCGAGCTTCGCGAGGCAAGGATCACAGATCTGGACCTGCAACTCGGCGATGATGATCATTCCGTGAGCCTCGGCGGCGTGGCCGAATTCGACTTGGGCGTGACGCCGCACGGTCATGTTGGCTTCAAAGCCAAACAGATGAACCTCGACCGATTGCTCACCGAAAAGGCCGCGCCGCCGGCACCACAGCGCCTCGAGACCGCCATCCGCGCTTGGATCGCGGGTGCTGCTCCAGTCGAGGTTCCTCTCGCGTTCGATTGGGCGATCAACTCCTTGTTGCTCGGCAACGAGACGTTCCCAGACGTCTCGGGAGCGCTCGCCGTCACTAAAACCGCTGGCGCCGCGCTCCGGCTCGAGGGGCAAGGCCCCGGCCAAAGCCGGTTGCTGCTCGACGGAAAGATCGAAACGGGCAGCGCTCCGGCCTTCGACGGCCAAATCGATGCCGGCGTCGGCGATCTCGGGCGGATCAAGGACTGGATTGCGATCAATCTGCCCGATCTCGGCGCGGCTAGCATGACCCTGCCCTTCCGCAGTGCCGAAATCACCGGAAAAGCCAGCGTCTCGTCGGTCAGCTTCTTCGGCAGCGAGCTTCACCTGCGCCTCGATCGCTCGACGCTGACGGGGTCCATTGCCTTTACGCGCGCCGTCGGCGGCGAACCGCCGCGTTTCTATGCCGATCTTGCGGCTCAAGCTTTGGATCTCGACCATCTGCCCGACATGCGCGCGGCCTTCGACGGCATGAAACCCATGGACTTGTCGCTGCGGCTCGACAGCCATGCGATCAAGGTCGCCGATATCGGGCAAGGCCCGATCGACGCCGGCCGGATCGCGTTGAAATTTACCAAGACCGGTCCCCGACTGAACCTCGAAAAACTCGATGTGACAGGTCTCGGGGGCATGAATTTAAGCGCGCACGGCAGTTTCGACGGCAAGGCCGGGCAAATCGATACCAAGCTCGATGCGGAAAGTCTTGCCGACGCGGCAGTCATCGTTCGCCGCCTCTTCCCCGGGCCCGCGGCGGACCTCTTGGCAGCGCGCGCGGCAAACCTTGCGCCGGCGCATCTCGATCTCACGGCGGAGGGGCAAGCGACCGAAGCTAACCCATTCGTCTTGAGCGCCTTCAGCCTGAAAGGAGCACTGGGTCAAACGAATGTCACGGCGAAACTCGCGCCGGACCCGCATGACGGATCGCATGTCGCCATTTCTGCGCGCCTCGATGCGCCCGAGGCGAGCGCGCTGTTTCGTCAGCTCGGCTTTTCGGCTTTGCCTCTCAAGGGCGTCGGCGGTGGGCAACTCGAGCTTTCGGCCGAAGGCCAGTTCGCCAAACCGCTGGCCGCGCGGCTCTCCGCGACGCTCGCCGGAACGAAACTCGATTTTGTCGGTACGCTCCAGCCCGATCTCATCCAGCCACGCGCCAACGGCACGCTCAAACTTGCGAGCCGAGATCTTTCCGGTCTGATGCAGACGACGGCCCTCGCCTTTCCGGACCTCACTGGTCGGCTCCCTGCCGATTTCACGGCAGAGCTCGAATGGCGAGGAAACAAATTCGCTTTGCACAAGCTCGAAGGCTCTTTGGCCAGCACGGCAGTCGCCGCAGATCTCACCTATTCGGTCGCGCCGGAGCGACGTTTGAGCGGATCGGTCGAACTCGCGACGATCTCGCTCACCAACTTGCTCGAAATGGCGCTCGGACCGCCGCAGATGGTCAAGTCCGACCAGACCTGGTCCGATCAGGCTTTTACCGTCGGCCTCATCGATCCGCCGGCCACATCCCTTTCGATCAAGACGAAGAATCTCGCTCTCTGGCCGGGAATAGTCGGCAAAGACGCCAAATTGAACCTCGATGTATCGAGCGACCGAGCCGGCCCGAAACTTGGTCTGCGACTGGTTTACATGAAGCTGGGCTCGGGCGGCGCGGAAGCCGATCTCGCTTTGCGGCGCGATGGCGCGACGGCCTTTGCCGAGGGCCACCTGACCCTGCAGGATTATAGCCTCAGCCTGCCGAGCGTCGGCGGCCTTGTCTCGGCCGATTTGGATTTTGCCTCGACTGGGCCGAACCCGGCGACACTCGTGGGCGGTCTCGCCGGTTCCGGCAGCCTGGCGTTCACCGACCTCACTCTACCGCACTCTGATCCGCGTGCCCTCGCGCGCGTCTTCACCGCCGTCGAGAACGACCAGCTCGGGATAAACGAAGGAGAGATTGCTCGCGCCCTGGCACGCGAATTCGAGAAACTGCCCCTGACTCTGCACAACGCCGAATTCGATTTGGGCCTCGCGGCGGGGGTTTTGCGCATTACGCCGAAAACCGGGGCGGCGCTGGAAAGCCCGGCACCCGATCGAAAGATCGCCTGCAGCCTGGAAACAAACATCAATCTGCGCAACCTTTCGATCGATCAACGCGCACTGTTGAGTCTCGGCAAACTGCCGAAGACCTGGCAAGGGCCGCCACCGCAAGTCGGTCTTGATTGGAAAGGTCCGCTCGCCAAACCATCGCGGACGCTCGACGCGGCAGCGTTCACAAACGCGCTCGCCGCCCGCGCCATTCTGCGGGAGAGCGCGCGCATTGAAACGCAAGAATTCGAACTGCACGAACGGGCCGTTTTCTACCAGCGCCTGCAATCGGAACGGCGACGGGAACGGGAACGTCTCGAGGCCGAAGAGCAAGCCAGGCGCGCAGCCGAGCTTGCGGCAGGTGTCTCCAACACAAAAAGCGACGAGCCTAAAGCTGAATCGCCGCTAGCGCAGCCGATACCCCCACAACCGGCCTTCGACCTGCGGCATGTTCCCCTGCCTCTCGCGCGCCCGCCAAGCTTGCGCATACCGGGCCAATGAGCTCGCGCCTGCAAGAGGCCAATCTAAGCAGATCTCGTCAACGGTAAATCAATGATCTTCCCATAGGCTGGTCTCCCTTTAGATAATAAAGGGCCGGCAAATGGCTGAAGACGAGATTTCCGTCGAGGTCGTCGAGAGCTTTATTAGGGCACGGCACAAGACGATCGCCTTCACGCCGGCGCTCGAGCGCCGGTTCGAACAAGATACGCGATTGCGCCGTACCCAGAAGCTTAAGGCGATCACGCTCGTCATGCTTCTCGTCTACAATCTGTTTCTCGGTGCCGATTTTGTCCTGGTTCAGGACCAATTGGGGTTGTCAGCCGCGCTGCATTTCGCAATCGTTTCCCCGTGGATGTTGTTGGTCGTCTTTTGGATGCGTGCGGATCATCCGAGACAACTGCGCGAATGCGCCGCGGCTTCGATCCCGCTATTTATCGTCTTCCAGATCCTGCTGGTTTCCCTCGCCAGCCGATCCCCTTACGCGGATCACTATCAATATCTCGTGCTACTCCCGATCCTCTTCGCTGTGATGAACCAACGCCTTCCTTATGCCTATGCCGGGGCCGTCTCGATCGGCGTGGTCGGCTGCCATGCCGTCACAGTCATCGTGGCTGGCAAAATGCCGTTGCCGGTCGCGTTGATGGCTTCGGCGTTCGTGTTCTGCTGCACCTACACAACCTTGGTCGGCGGCTTCTATCTGGAGCGCGATTCCCGGCGCGCATACCTTCAAAAGTTGCTCGACGCGCTGCGCCTCGAGCAGTCGAATGCGGCTTCGCGCCTAGACGCGCTGACAGGTCTTGCCAATCGCCGCCTCCTCGGCGAGCGGCTCGAACAGCTGTGGCAGGCTGGGGACGATCGCGCCTCGCCCGTAGCGGCGATCATGCTCGACATCGATCACTTCAAGGCGTTCAACGACAGCTATGGCCACCTGGCGGGCGATGCCTGCCTGAAACGGATCGCCGGCTGCATCGTCGCGGAACTGCGCGGCGAGCGCGATCTCGCGGCCAGGTTCGGCGGAGAGGAGATGCTGCTCCTGCTGCCGCGGACCGAACTCACCGACGCGATTTGGACCGCCGAAAGGATCAGGCGCTCGATCG
The DNA here is from genome assembly GCA_963809985.1 of uncultured Alphaproteobacteria bacterium. Classification (GTDB taxonomy): domain Bacteria; phylum Pseudomonadota; class Alphaproteobacteria; order Rhizobiales; family Beijerinckiaceae; genus Methylovirgula. The sequence continues at coordinate 639,555 of CAWELW010000001.1, forward strand.
AAGCGCTCGGCTTGCCACACGAGTTTGCCGGAATGCGCCAGATAGTTACCGCGAGCTTTGGTGTCGCCGCCGCCCCCGTTTCAATGCTCTCTGCTGCCGAACTCATCGCCGCCGCGGACATAGCTCTCTACGCCGCGAAGCGCGCGGGCAGAAATCAGGTCTGGCCGCCGGCGATCCGTGCACTTACTACGGTCGAAAATCAACCTGACGCGGCCTTGCACGCAGCGCAACGCTGAACAGTTTAGCGCAGCCAAAAATGGGCTGAGTGTCGCGCACGGATATGGAAGTTGCCAATCGGGCTTCCGCCGGAACGCAGGGTGACGGATGCGCGAAGGTCAAGGGCGGTATATCGATCGCGCGAGTCCGCCGATCGGAACAGGCGCTAAAGCATAACCGAGCTTTGGGCGGATTGGTTCGCGGTCGCGAGCGATTTCAAAGACGAAGACGCGTATTGCGGACGAGAGATTGGCAGAGCCGCGTGCCGTATCGATCTCGGCAACGAGCGCGGCGATCGAAAGCCCGCGCTCGGCAGCGATGCGCCGCAAACCCTCCCAAAACGCCTGTTCGAGCGAAATGCTCGTCCTATGACCGGCAACGGCCAGCGAATGTTTTGCGATCACGGCGGATCGTGTCGCCGCTCCCATCTCACCGCCCATCCGCGTCGTCCACGCCTCCCGGAGTTTCTCGCCGATGGGCTTCGAAATGGCGATCGACGAGCGCTTTATTTGCTGCCTCGAGAGCACGGGCGGACTTCTCCCTGCCGAAGCGGCTCCGATTGTCTGCTGCCTCCGCTTCGGCCAGGCGGCGGGCCTTGGCCTTGCGAACTCGACGCAAATTGACCACATCGCCCGTCACGGCTTTTTCCGGAAGGTTTCGAGTGACACGACCTTGGCTTCCGCGCTTTGCTGCGCCGCCGGTTTTTCTTCCGCAGCCGGCTGATCCTCGATCTTGCGGGTCGGGTCGACCACGACGGGTTCTGTGCCGCTGCCGCGGGGCTTGGCCTTTTCGGCGATCTGAGCAGACTTGGGTGCCGGCTCCACCAATTTCACGGCAGGGGTCTTGCCGGCTTCCGGCTCGACCTCGGTTTCGAGCATGATTTTCAACCCGAAATCGACCGAGGGGTCGAAAAAGCCGACTATGGCGTCGAAAGGAATGTGCAGCGTCTCTGCCTCTCCCTGGAAAGACAGTCCGACGTCGAAAGCCTGATCACCGACGCTCAGTCCCCAAAACTGATGCTGGAGAACTATCGTCATCGTGTCGGGATATTGCTTTCGCAGCCGCGCCGAGAGCCTTACGCCTGGGCCATGAGTTCGAAAGCTGATGAAGAAATGATGCTCTCCCGGCAGACCTTCCCGCGCCGCATCGGACATGACCTTCCGGACGATTCCGCGCATAGCATCCTGATAAAGAAGATCATAGCGGATCAGATCGGTCGCCATCGCTCAAGTCCAGCTCACAAATCCAGCCTCGCGTCCAATGAGGCCCGCAGCGGACTGCGGTGCCGCAGCGCCGCAAGGTCGGTCCCGGAAAGCTGAGGCTTGTCCGGGGAAGTGGAGGCTTCTGTTGCCAGGTGCCTCCGAACCCCGCCTTACGGTGCTAACCCGTAAGGGCTTTAATCGGTACCATTACCGCGTTACGCGGCAACAGCCACCGGAGCATAGTTGTCGTTGGCAACTATAGAATTGGCCCGATGACGGCGGAACCATGCCGAGCAAAAGAACACCCTTTACACTCCCCGTCGAACCTATTTCGCCCCCGCCGAAACCCAGCCCCCAAGCATCGCGCCGAGTCCTAGATTTGGGTGGAGGCGCCGGGTACTGCCCCCGGGTCCGAAGAGCTTATTGCGATGCCGTTTATCGCCGTAGCCGCATGATGCGGCAGGATGAATATAGGCAAAGCGGACGAAATTAGAAAGGTCCAAGAGGCCATTTGCACCCCAGATGTCGATTTTGCAGGGACGACCGGACGAAAGCGCAAGAGGCCGGGCTAGTTCTGCGGCGGCATCGGACAATAAGCACAGTGTTGCGCGACAAGCTCTATGGTAGCAGAAGTCCTCACCTCAGGGCGTCGGCCGATGCCAGTGCTCGAGAGGTCCGGAACATTGCAAGAAAGCTCCGCTGTCGAGCGATGTCGCACGGGATCGCGCGCGGTGCGGATACAGGCGGCCAAGTGCCAAGCAAGCCAGAGCTTGGCACAGATACGCCAAAACCGATGCCATCACCACAGACGACGGTTCCGATCAGACAGGCGGGAGAGATAGCGAAATGGATTCGATGACGGATCGAGACCAGGGCCGCGAACCCTACGGCCTCGTCCTCCTCTGCCTCAGCATCTTCGGGATCATCGGTCTCGCGATTTGCATTGTAGCCATCGCAGGACTGGCTGCGACATTGATCGACGCGGCGCTGTTTGGCTGGCGCCCAACCATCGACCGCGTCATCGAAGTCGCACAAGCGGCGGCATCCGAGAGTTCGACGCTCGGCATGCGCGCCGTCCTCGTCCTATCGATCGTCATTTATGGCGCGATCATCGTCGCGATCATCGCTTTTGCGCATTGGCGCGCCGGCCAAGCCTGGCGTGAACTCGTCGCATGGCGGCCGCTCGCCGTCGGGATCGGGGACCGCTGGCTTTGGGCAATGATCATCGCTGCCACCATCTACAGTCTCGCCGCGTCTTACTTCCTCAGCCGGGTCGATCAGCATTCGCATCTCGTTTTAAAAATCCCGTCGGACGCCCCCGCTTCTTTGATCCTTGTGTTGCTGGCCGTCGTCGTTGCACCAGTGGCAGAAGAACTCCTGTTCCGTGGCTGGATTTATACAGGCCTGCGCCATCGCCTCGGTGTCTGGCCGGCGCTGATCCTGAGTTCCGCAATCTTTGCGCTCGCTCATTATGACGACACACATATTTACGCTTTAGCCGTCTTACCCGTAGGACTCGCACTGGGCGGCATGCGCGAGCGGGCGGGCTCCGTCAAGGCCCCGATAGTGTTCCACGCCTTCTACAATTTGACCGCCGTTGTGCTCGCCTTCTACGAATGAGCACTTGCTCAGTCTGGTAAGTCTGAGCTTTTGATCGGAATTCACGCTTGCCCATGTAGCGCCACAGCGGTCGTGCTTTCTCTCCCGATGCCACCGACTTGCCTGGCAAGGTCACGATGAAATGGACCCGGTTTGCGCGGATGGACGGGATGGAGCCAACAACGGCGGAACCGTGCGCAACGGAGGCTCTTTGGATCACCTTCGTCATTCGCACGGGGATGCGACGATTGCGCTGCCTTGCCTCTCTCGATAGCCCGTAGCCATCAGCCATGAACTCAATTATCCTCGATGGCGGAGACGGACCGGTGAGAAGCCCGCTCCTGAAAAGCGAGGACACGGCTGGGAGGCACGCAGATGACTACGGTAACGACGAATGGGACGCTATCTTCGTCCGAGCACAGCGCGCAATTGCGCAAGGCAGTCATCGCGTCGACGATCGGCACTACCATCGAGTGGTACGATTTTTTCCTCTACGGCACCGCGGCCGGTCTCGTGTTCGGCAAACTGTATTTCCCCAACCAGGAACCGCTGGCGGCGACGCTCGCCGCCTTCGGCACCTATTTCATCGGCTTCGCCGCCCGGCCGATCGGCGCGGCGATCTTCGGACATTACGGCGATCGGATCGGCCGCAAGGCCACGCTGATCGCGACGCTGCTGCTCATGGGCATTGCGACGTTCCTCATCGCCTTCGTGCCGACCTACGAGTCGATCGGCATCTGGGGCGCGGTGATCCTGACCGTCTTACGGGCGGTGCAAGGCATCGGTGTCGGCGGCGAATGGGGCGGATCGGTGCTGCTCGCCATGGAGTGGTCGCGCACCCACGGCCAGCGCGGTCTTGTCGCCTCGTGGCCGCAATTCGGCGTTCCTTGCGGGCTGTTTTTGGCTAACCTGGCGGTTCTCGGCTTCAGCGCATGGTCTGGCGATCAATTCGTGGTATGGGGCTGGCGCATTCCCTTTGCGCTTTCGATCATCCTCGTCGGCATCGGCCTCTGGATTCGCCTCGGCATCCTGGAGACGCCGGTGTTCCAGCAACTCCTGGACCAGAACAAGATCGAGAAGGCGCCGATCGTCGAAGTCTTCAAGAAGCAGCCGCGGGAGATCCTTCTCTCGGCATTGCTTCGCTTGTCCGAACAGGCGCCGTTCTACATCTTCACCGCGTTCATTTTCGCCTATGCGGTCGGTACCCTGCATATGTCGCGAAACTTCGTCCTCACCGCAGTGATGGCGGCGGCCTGCCTCTCGTTCGTTAGTATTCCGCTCGCCGGCCACATCTCCGACCGCATCGGGCGCAGGAAGATGTACATGATCGGTGTGGTCGCGGTCGGCCTGTTCGGGTTCCTCTATTTCGGCATGGTGGATACGGCCGTCCCGTCGGCGGTCTTCATCGCCATCGTGTTGTCGCTCATCCCGCACGATATCCAATACGGACCGCAAGCCGCGCTCATCGCCGAATCCTTTACGCCGCGGCTACGTTACAGCGGCGCCTCGCTCGGCTATCAGCTGGCGTCGGTGATCGCCGGTGGCCCGGCGCCGATTATCGCGACCGCGTTATTCGCCACGTATCACTCCGGCTATGCGATCGCCGTTTTCATCGCCGGTTGCGCTGTCATCAGCCTGGTGGCGGCCGCTTTCATGCCTGATTACACGGGCAAGGATATTTCGCTCGAATATGACGACTGATAAATCGGACATCAGTAGGGTTGGCAAAGGCGCACGGCGCCGTGCCTGCCCTACGCGAACTACAATCCAGGGGACCCGGATCAGCTTTTGCCTCGGCGGCGAATCGACCTTCAAAGTTCGTCGAAGGTGATTTCTTCAGCAGCCTATTAAGGCTTGTTGATCTATTCCAGCGAAGCGAAGCGACGCCGCGCCTCGTAGGCACGGATGAAGGCGGCATAGCTGCAGGCGAGATTGTTGGCCGATGCAGGGGCGCCTGTCGTCTTGTCGATCCGCTCTGCCAGGTCGCCCGAGTCCTTGCACTGGCGCGAGACATGCGTGTACCAGGTCGCAACGAGCGACCCTGGTCTCACGCGAGGACGAAATCATACGTCGCCGTGAAGAACGGATTGCCGACGCCCTGTCTCGCTGATTCCGCCGGGTCGTCATGCTCGATGAAATCAATGACCAGCGAATCCTTCACGCCGAACACGACATCCGACGCCAGATAGGGGTCTCCGCGCACGAAGAGATGGGTGATGAGCGGCTCGAAACCCGGCGCCTTGATCATGAAATGAAGATGCGCCGGACGGTAGGGATGCCGGCCGAGCGCTTCGAGAAGCTGGCCCCCTGGCCCATCGGTCGGTACCGGGTAATATTGCGGCCGCGCCGAACGGAACCAGAAACGCCCATCCGTGCCCGTCACAAACCGCCCACGCAGATTCCTGTCCGGCTGAATGCCGGGCTGCTGGACGTCGTAAAAGCCCTCGACGTTCGATTGCCAGACGTCGATCCCCGCCCCTTCGACGGGCTTTCCCTGCTCGTCCAAGACACGGCCCGACATCACGAGCGGTGGGCCTTTGCCCTCGAGGTCGATATCATCACCCATCTTCGAGGTCGGTACGCCCTCGACGTAGAAAGGTCCGAGCACGGTCGTCTGCGTGGCGGCGGAGGACTTCCGATGATTGATCGCATCGACCAGCATGGAAACACCGAGAGTATCGGACATCAGGATCCATTCTTGCCGGCGGTCGTCGCACATCTGGCCGGTCCTTGTGAGGAATTGGATGGCCATCATCCATTCCTCCAATGTCGGCTCGGTCTCCTTCACGACAGCATGAAGATGACGAATGACCGCGGTCATGACGGCCTTGAGCCGCGGATTTTGGCAATTGTCGAACCGGCTCAGGACGGCCTCGACAGAATTGCCTTCCGATAAGTAGACTGCTGGAGCGGTTTCTGCAGGAACCCGATGTTCAGGCTTGTTCATGGCCACCTCCTTTGAGATTCGTCCAAGTCCGTGACGACCAAGCGCCAGCGGACCGGCAAAAGCCGTAAGTTGCATCACTCGACGATGAACCTCCAAACGCCGCGAAGGTCAACGACGACGCCCATCCGATCTCTGCGCGAAATTACACGAAACGACTTATTGGACGGATTTGACATGAGTTTCGATCTTTGCCGAGCTCGCGCCGCAAGGCCTCCGCCCAAATCCATCAGAGGAGCGGGTCATCCGAGCGGGTCCCGGAAAAGATCGCCAAGTTTTTTGATAAGGACATGCGAAACTCATAGGATCGGCGTTATTCTCGGCTGCATGCGCGTCCGGCTGGGATTGGCGCGGGTTAGCATCCGTCGAGCGCCGGGGGAACCGGCTCAAGCTCGACATTTGGTCGTCGTCGGGTCGATGCGCGGCGGTGGATATTGCGGCGCGAGGAGCAATGCTGATGGGGATGACAGGAAATGGAACCGTCAATATTGAGGGGCGCCGCCATCAGATAACGCCGTTTCTCGAACCCGAGGACGTCTATCGCCTCAGCCGCTACGGCGAAGTTAGGACCTACGCCGATGGCGAAGCTTTGTTTCTAACCGGCCAAACGGGGGGAGGGCTGTTCGTCATCCTCTCCGGCCAAGTCCGCGTTACTCGGCGCGACGGGCTCGGTCATGTGACACCCGTCGCCGAAATGGACCCTTTTCAATTCCTCGGCGAGGTTGCTCAGCTCACAGGGCGCCCGGCCCTTGCCGACGGCCATGCGAAGGGGGTGGTCGAAGCCCTGATCATCAAGCCGGAGCAATTGCGCGCTGCGATCATCGCCGAGGCTGCGCTTGGCGAAGTGATCATGCGCGCTCTGATCTTGCGCCGGGTCAAATTGCTCGAATCGGGCGCCGGCGGCCCGATATTGGTCGGCCCTCCGTCAGCAGATCTCATGCGCCTGCAGAATTTCCTGGCGCGCAACGGTATTCCGCACCAAGTGATTGATTCTCAAGAGGATCCCGAGGCGGTCGCGTTCGCCGTAGATCATGCACCGCCAGGCACCGAATTGCCGCTCGCAATCTGCCCTGACGGCGTGGTGCTGAGGAACCCCTCAGAGGCCGAATTGGCCCGCCATCTCGGGATGATCGGTACGCCCTCCCCCGGCAAAATCTATGATGTCGCGGTCGTCGGAGCCGGACCGGCGGGGCTTGCGACGGCCGTCTATGCCGCCTCCGAGGGGCTTTCCGTGCTCGTGCTCGATGCGCGCTCCTTCGGCGGACAAGCCGGCGCGAGCGCCCGTATCGAGAATTACTTCGGCTTTCCGACCGGGATCTCCGGTCATGCCTTGGTCGGGCGCGCCTTCACCCAGGCGCTCAAATTCGGCACCGAGATGGCAATCCCCGTCACCGTCCAAGCCCTCGACTGCGAAGCCGGACGCAAAGATGGACACCATCACCTGCGCCTCGTCGACCATCCGCCTGTGCAGGCACGCACCGTCGTCATCGCCAGCGGCGCCCGCTACCGGCGACCCTCTATTCCCAATCTTTCCGATTTTGAGGGACGCGGTATCTTTTATTGGGCTTCGCCGATCGAGGCGCGGCTGTGTGCCGGGCGAGAAGTGGTTCTCATCGGCGGCGGCAATTCCGCCGGGCAGGCGGCGGTCTATCTCTCCAGCCTCGCCGCCAAGGTCTATTTGCTCGTGCGTGGCGAGGGCCTCGCCGAGACCATGTCGCGCTATCTCGTCGATCGAATCGCGGCGACATCGAACATCGAACTGCTGTCGCGTACCGAGGTGATAGGCTTGGACGGCGCACCCGAGCGCGGCCTCGAAACCGTACGGTGGCGGAACCGCACGACGAAATCCGAAGAAGTCCGTGACATCCGTAATGTGTTCGTGTTCGTCGGCGCGGAGCCGGCCACCGAATGGCTCGCCGGTTGCGACGTGGCGCTCGACAACAAAGGCTTCGTCCTGACCGGCGCACGCGCGAGCGCGGTGCAGGATGGCAGCCCCCAGCATAATTATGAAACGAGTGTCGGCGGCGTCTTCGCCGTGGGCGACGTCCGCTCCGGTTCCGTCAAGAGGGTCGGCAGCGCGATCGGCGAAGGCGCCGGCGTCGTTGCGGCGCTGCACGCCCACCTCGCGGATGTGGCCTAACGAAAGCTGCCTCACGCGAAAAGGATATTGCTCAGCTCGGCGATTTGAACTGAGCGTCGACCGGAACATCATACCCAATGGCCAAGCGATTGGTCTCGTTGGCAAGGCCGATGACCGCGACCAATTCGGCGAATTGCGCGTCGCTCATTCCCTTGGCGCGCGCCGCAGCGCTGTGCGAGGCGATGCAATAATTGCAATTGTTCGTCACGCTGACGGCTATATAGATCAGCTCTTTCGTCAAAGGGTCGAGGGCGCCGGGGGCCATGACTTCTTTGATCGTCGTCCAAAGCCGTTTCAAAGTCGGCGGGTGATTGGCGATCGCCTTCCAAAAATTATTCACCCGCTCGGTGTTTCGGCTTTTCTTGATGTCCTCGTAGACCGCACGGACATCCGCCGTGGCCTGATCCTCTTCGATCAAGAATGGCATTTTCCAAGTCTCCTCCCACCGTCGCAGCGAGGCACCGGCGACGTTTCCCCGGAATAACGCACTCGCGCATGCATCCGGTGGCATGTTGACGCAAGTTGCGGAGGCAATTCGGGGGCATTGTAGTTCGCCTCAAGCTGCAGCGGGGGAGGAACTTTGTCGAGCCCTTTCTATACGCCTGACCACGAGTCGTTCCGCGACGTGGTGCGCCGGTTCGTCGACAAGGAGATCGCGCCGTTTGCCCACGCTTGGGACGAAGCCGGCGAATTCCCGCGCGACCTCTACCGCCGAGCCGCAGAACTCGGTCTTTTGGGTCTCGGGTTCCCGGAGGAGTTCGGCGGCAGCCCGGCCGACCGGTTCATGTGGATCGTCGTGGTGCAGGAATTGGCGCGCGCCGGAGCCGGCGGGATCAGCGCGAGCCTGTTCAGCCACTCGATCGGCGCACCACCGATCGTGCGGGCAGCCCGCCCGGAGGTCAAGGCGCGTGTATTGCCCGAAATCTTCTCGGGTGAGAAAATCTCGGCTCTGGCCATCACGGAACCGAGCGGCGGTTCAGATGTCGCGCAACTGCGCACCACGGCGCGACGCCAGGGCGATCACTATGTCCTCAACGGCCAGAAAGCGTTCATCACCTCCGGCATGCGCGCCGATTACATCACGACCGCGGTCCGCACCGGCGGTGCCGGCGCATCGGGGATCAGTCTCATTCTGGTCGAGGGCGATCGTCCGGGATTGTCGCGCACCCGTATCGACAAGATGGGATGGTGGGCCTCCGACACCGCCATGCTCTTTTTCGACGATTGCCGCGTGCCGGCGGAAAACCTGATCGGCCCCGAGGGGGATGCCTTCAAGATCATCATGGAAAATTTCAACGACGAGCGTCTGACGATGGCAGCAGGGGCCACCGCATTTGCCCGCGTCTGCCTGGAGGAAGCCATAGCTTACGCGCGCCAGCGCCAGACATTCGGCCGCGCGCTCAGCCAACATCAAGTGATCCGCCACAAACTCGTCGACATGGCCCAACGCGTTGCAGCGAGCCAAGCCATGCTGGAACTTCTGACTTGGCGGCTCGAACAAAATGACAATCCGGTCGCGGAAATCTGCATGTTGAAGAATCAGGCGACGCAGACGATGGCCTTCTGTGCCAGCGAAGCCGTGCAGATATTCGGCGGCGCCGGCTATGTCCGCGGCGCAAAAGTGGAGCGCATCTATCGCGAGGTCAAAGTCAATGCGATCGGCGGCGGAACCGAAGAGATCATGAAGGACCTTGCCAGCCGCCAGATGGGTCTATGATCGGCAGCTTGGACAAAGCTTTTCCGGCGCAATCGAGTTGACGCAGATTGCGTAAACTTGATCGCGCATTCCGCTTTAAATTATTAGAATTGATCACGATGATTTTGGATCGGTTCGATCCAAAATCATCGTGATCCAGGAGAACAATCCGATGCCCCTGTTCACATCCGAGCATGAGGAAGTCCGCCGCAGCCTGCAGAAGTTCATTGCCGCCGAAATCAACCCTCACGTGGACGCGTGGGAGGAGGCAGGCATCTTCCCGGCGCACGAACTCTTCAAGAAGCTCGGCCGTCTCGGCTTTCTCGGCTTGCACAAGCCCACGACCTTCGGCGGCCAGGGCCTCGACTATAGCTACGCGCTCCTCATGGCGGAGGAACTCGGTTCGATCCGTTGCGGCGGCGTCCCGATGGCGATCGGCGTCCAAACCGACATGGCGACCCCGGCGCTCGCGCGTTTCGGTTCCGACGAGGTGCGGCACGCCTTTCTCGAACCTTCGATCGCAGGGGATTTCGTCGCCTGCATTGGGGTATCGGAGCCGGGCGCCGGCTCCGATGTCGCCTCGATCAAGACGACCGCCCGCTCCGACGGCGACGATTACGTCATCGACGGCGGCAAAATGTGGATCACCAACGGCACTCAGGCCGACTGGATCTGTCTGCTCGCCAATACCGGCGATGGCCAACCGCACCGCAACAAGACGCTCATTTGCGTACCGATGAAATCCAAAGGCGTCGAAATCGCCCGCAAACTGGACAAGCTCGGCATGCGGTCCTCCGACACGGCTCAGATCTATTTCGACTCAGTGCGGGTGCCGAAGCGCAACAGGATCGGCGAAGAGGGACAAGGATTCGCCTATCAGATGATTCAATTCCAGGAGGAGCGGCTGTGGGGCGCCGCGTCCGGTCTCAAGGCCTTCGAAATGATCATCGAAGCGACGATCGACTATACGCGCAATCGCCGCGCCTTCGGCCGCTCCATCCTCGACAATCAGGTCGTGCATTTTCGCCTCGCGGAGCTTTCGACCGAGGTCGAACTCTTGCGCTCGCTCGTCTACAGAGCGGCTGAAAGCCTCGTCGCGGGCGAAGACGTGACGCGGCTCGCAACCATGGCGAAGCTGAAAGCCGGACGTCTCGCCCGCGAACTCAACGATGCCTGCCTGCAATATTGGGGCGGCATGGGCTTCATGAACGAGACGCTCGTCAGCCGCGCTTATCGCGACTTCAGACTGATGTCGATCGGCGGCGGCGCCGATGAGGTCATGCTGACTATTCTCAGCAAAATGATGGGCATCCTGCCAGGCCTCAGCAACAGATCTTGACGCCGCAATGTTCGCGCCAAGCGGTAAGCCGTGTCGGGCAAGAGTTCGGCATTCGTTTCAAGCGGCACATGTCGGAGCCTGCGGATGATCACTCTTTATCATTGTGCGAATGCCCGCTCGTTTAGACCGCTATGGGCGTTGGAAGAACTCGGCCTGCCCTACGAGCTCAAGATGTTGCCCTTTCCGCCGCGCGTACTGGCACCCGAATATCTCGCCATTAATCCGCTTGGAACCATTCCGGCTTTTTTCGACGGCCCCACGCAAATGACCGAATCCGCCGCGATTTGCCAATATCTCGCGACGCGCTACGGCCCAACACCCGTCGCGGTCGACCCGCAAGAGGAGGATTTCGGCGCCTACCTCAATTGGCTCCATTTCGGCGAGGCGACCCTGACGTTTCCGCAAACCATCGTCCTTCGCTATGCGCGATTCGAACCGCCGGAGCGGCGGCTGCCGCAAGCCGTGGAGGATTATACGCGCTGGTTTTTCGGGCGCCTGCGCGGCATCGAAGCCGCCATTGCGCAGCGCGAAACGCTCTGCGGCGGCCGTTTCACGGTCGCCGATATTTCGGTCGGCTATGCCTTCATGCTCGCGGAATTCGTAGGGCTCGATAAAAACTTTCCCGCCGCCGTCATAGACTATTGGCAAAGACTACGTGCGCGGGACGGCTTCCGCCGCGCCCTTACAGCGCAAAAGCATGCTGCAATGCAGCAGGGGCTGCCCGTCGCGCCGTAAAATCACGCCGCAAGAACGCACCTCTCGGTCATGCTCCAAGGCAATTGGCTCCTATCCCGCTCGCGGTGAGTCTGCCCGATCGAAAGCCGAACCAGTCACGCGGGCGAGGTGACAAGCCGGCCAGAGCCTGTATTTTAGCTTCGACAGCAGAAGAAGTACGTGGCCAACACGAATAGCTGCGTTTCGGATCGGGAGAAATGCGGATGAAAGGCGAACGGCAATATCGTGACCGTTTTATGTTGATCGGTCCCGAGCGGGTTTTCTATGCAGGCCTCCTCGGCAAGCCGCAAGAGAGATTGTCAGGCGCCCTCACAATCTACACCGCCATGGAAGGCAAGCTCGCCATTAGCTTTGCGGGAGGTCCGTCTCGCAGCGCGGAAATCGCCGTCGTGGCGCCGTTCACGGCGCATTCCCTTACGAGCGAATGTCCGGAGGTGTGCGGCATTCTCATCGAACCGGAGACAGTCGCCAGCGGCGAACTGCAAAAACTGGCCGCCGGTTCGGAAGACGCAATCGGACCGCACATGGCGGAGCGCGTTCGGTCCGCCTATGCGACTTTGCGGACCATGCCGCAGAAGGACGGGTTCACGACGAGCGAATTCGATCGTCTGTTCTTTGATACGCCGCTTGCCGCGCGCCGCCTCGATCGCCGCATTGCGCGCGCGACGGCGCGACTTCGGAGCCATTTCGATGAACCCTTCGCGGCACCGGACTGCGCCCGAGCCGCAAACCTCTCCATGTCGCGGTTCCTGCATTTGTTCAAGGACGAGACCGGCTTTCCCTTCCGCGCTTTCCGGGCTTGGAAACGCGCCCGCAATCTTCTCCACTTCGCCAATCAAGACATCAATCTCGCGCATCTCGCACTCGATCTCGGCTATCCCGACTCGACCCATTTCAGTCATTCGATACGCCGCTTTTACGGCTTGCAGCCGCGCGAAATCTTCTCCGGCTCGCGCCGATTGGCAATTTTCCGAAGCGAGCCTTTGCCGCACTGATGCGGCTCTCATTCCTTTTGCGATGCAAATGCAGAAGGCGATGCCCGCCGGGCTTCGTCTCATGCACGCGCGGGCTCGCAGCCGCGATAGCCAGTGAACGCAAGAACACGGTGCCCTGCACGGCCTAACTGAAACGGCATTATCAACATCGGAGAATCCATCCGAATCCTTAAATGAACGGTATTTGGCCTTGCTCCCCTTTTTCAAGCAACCGCAGTCATTGAAGCGGAACGCCCGTTCGAAACGAATTGCCAGCCGTTTTTCGCAAGATTTGAAGCAAAGAACGGCGCTTAATCCGGCGCGATACGAAACTCTCGCGGAGCGCAAGCGGTATGAGCGACAAAGCCATCGTGACCTGCGCTTTGAACGGCGTGCTGACCGATCCGAAACAGCACCACGTTCCGGTCACTCCAGAAGAAATGGCGCGCGAAGCCAAGGCCGCCTATGACGCCGGCGCGTCGGTCATGCATGTCCATCTGCGCCGCCAGGAACCCGGCATGGGACATCTGCCGTCCTGGGAGCCGCGTGTTTCGCAAGCAATCGTGGAGGCGATCCGCGATGCCTGTCCGGCCGTCATAATCAATCACACCACGGGCGTCGTCGGCCCGGATTATGCCGGCGCACTCGCCTGTCTGCGCCAGTCGAAGCCGGAAATGGCCGCCTGCAATGCGGGTTCGCTCAATTACCTGAAAGTCAAGTCCGACAATACTTGGGCCTGGACGCCGCACTTGTTCGACAACCCTGTGGAAAAGATCCAGGCCTATCTCGACGTGATGAAAGAGACGGGAACTTTACCGGAATTCGAGTGTTTCGACGTCGGCATCGTCCGCTGTGTCGGCATGTATCGTCGGACCGGCATGTTTTCGGGGCCGCTCGACTATAATTTCGTCATGGGGGTCGAAATCGGGAATGCCCGCCGACCCGGATCTCCTTCCGATCCTTTTGAAACTGAAGGCGCCGGACGCCCATTGGCAAGTCACGGCGGTCGGACGCGCGGAGATTTGGCCTCTGCATCGGCGCTGCGCCGAACTCGGCGGGCATTTGCGCACCGGGCTTGAAGATACGTTCTACCAGCCTGACGGTACCAAAGTGACGTCGAACGGCCAGTTGATAACGACGATCGTCGTCTATGCGCGTGACGCCGGCCGCGAGATCGCAAGCCCCTCAGAAGCGCGTGCGCTTCTGGGCCTGCGCCATTGAGCAAGCGGGACCGAGCCATCACGACGAATATGTCGCAAGAGTTGAGAGGAATTGCGCATGAGTGAGTTGAGGAGCAACTTGCCGGCAACCGGCGGCGTCGAGGGTCCCGGACGTATCGGACGCGTATCCATCGGCGATATTCTGCAACGCTCGGCGCGGCGCTTTCCCGATCGAATTGCGCTCACCGACGCCGGCAGGATCGCAACTTATGCCGAGATAGACGGCGATGCCAACCGCCTCGCAAATCATCTTCTCTCGCGAGGCCTGTCGCCGGGCGACAAGATCTCGACGATCTGCAACAATTCGATCGACCTCGTCAAAACCATTTTCGCCATCCACCGGGCGGGGCTGGTCTTCGTGCCGATCAATACGCTGCTCGGCAGCGCCGACATGCGCTTTATTCTAACCCACGCCGAAGTGCGCTTCGCAGTGATCGACGACAATCTCTATGCTCAAGCAGACCGCCGCGCCGTGCTCGAAGAGCTCGGGCTCCCGCTCGTCGTTATCGATCTGGCCGGCGGGGCGGGGGCGACGGGCTTGCCGACCTTCGCTTCCGCCTGTGCAGGCCAACCATCCGTCGAACCCAATGTCGATTTCGACGAGCGTGACCTCGCGATGATCATGTATACGAGCGGCACGACATCACGCCCCAAAGGGGCAATGCATTGCCATCTCGCAGTCGTCATGGCAGCGATGAGCGGTGCAGTCGAATGGAGCCTTCAGCGCGATGACGGCATTACCGGCCAATTGCCCCTCTTTCATTGTGCCGGCCATGTCCTTCTCATCAGTTTCCTGCTCGTCGGCGGCAAGGTCGCTTTGATGCGCGGCTTCGATCCAGCGGTGACGGCGGCGAGAATCGCGCGCGACGAATTGACGATGATGGTCGGTCTGCCAGCCATGTATATGGCTTTGCTCGACCATCCGGAGCGCAAGGAACATGACCTCTCGCGCCTGCGGCTTTGCATCTATGCCATGGCGCCGATGTCGCGACCGCTTCTCGAACGCTGCGTCGCCGAACTCTGCCCCAATTTCACGCTGACGAGCGGCCAAACCGAGATGTATCCCGCGACGACCACCTCGCGGCCGGAGCGACAATTGCTCCGCTTCGGCAATTATTGGGGCGAATCGGCCGTGGTGAACGAAACCGCCATCATGGACGATGAAGGCAATCTTCTGCCGCGCGGAGAGATCGGCGAACTGGTGCACCGCGGCCCCAATGTCATGCTCGGCTATTACAAAGACCCGGAAGCCACCGCCGCGGTCCGCAAGTTCGGCTGGCACCATACCGGCGATCTCGCCGTGGTCGACGAACATGGCGAGATCCTGTTCATCGATCGCAAGAAGGACATGATCAAATCGGGCGGCGAGAACATTTCCTCAGTCAAGATCGAAGAAACACTTCTTGCCCATCCCGCCGTCTTGAACGCTGCCGTCGTCGGCCTGCCGCATCCGCAGTGGAGCGAAGCCGTCTGCGGCTTCGTCAAACTCCGGCCCGGCACTGCCGCCGATGAGGCGATTTTGCTCGAACATTGCCGGATCTCGCTCGCCGGATTCCAGATCCCGAAACTCATCAAGATCATCGATGAAATGCCGATGACCGCAACCGGTAAACTGCGCAAGGTTGAACTTCGGCAGAAATTCAAAGGTCATTTTCTCGGAACCTGAGCGCCGCTGCTTCGCCGCGCGGCAGCCGATCTTCGAAGCGGAATTCCACCTTCCATTTGCACAGACGACGAAGACATAATGCCCATCATCGAGTCGATGATATCCCGCAGCAGCGCTGCCTTCGAAGCCAACAAGGCCGCAATGCTCGGCCTGATCGAGCGCCTGCATCAACTCGAGGATCGCACCCGCGCGGCCTCCGCGGCGTCCAAGGAGCGTTTCCGCGGTCGTGGTCAGCTCCTGCCGCGCGAACGCGTCGCGCTTTTGCTCGATCCGGGTCGGCCCTTCCTCGAACTGTCGACGCTGGCGGGTTATCTTCTCGACACTCCAGATCCGCAAAAGAGCGTCCCCGGCGGCGGCGTCATTGCCGGAATCGGCTTCGTTTCGGGCGTGCGCTGCATGGTGACTGCGAGCGACAGCGGGATCGATGCCGGCGCGCTTCAGCCTATGGGCTTGGACAAGCAATTGCGCGTTCAAGAGCTGTCGCTCGAAAACAAATTGCCCTTTGTTCAGCTTGTCGAAAGTGCCGGCGCCAATCTGCTGCGCTATCGGGTCGAGCATTTTGTCCGCGGCGGCGGTTTGTTCCGCAATCTTGCGCGCCTATCCGCCGCCGGCCTCCCCGTCGTGACGGTCACACATGGATCGTCAACCGCGGGCGGCGCCTATCAGACCGGACTTTCCGATTATATCGTCATGGTACGTGGACGCACGCGGGCCTTTCTCGCCGGGCCTCCCCTGCTCAAGGCGGCAACGGGCGAGATCGCTACAGAAGAAGAGCTCGGTGGCGCCGACATGCATACGCGCGTCTCCGGCCTCGGCGATTATCTTGCCGAGGACGACAGGGACGCCTTGCGCCTTGCCCGCGAAATTATCGCCAAGCTCGACTGGAACAAGACCATGCCGAAAGAGGCGCCGCGGGCCTTCAAGCCGCCGCGCTACGATGTGGAAGATTTGCTCGGCATCGTGCCGGCCGACTATAAGCGGCCGGTCGACATGCGGGAGGTCGTCGCCCGCATCGTAGATGATTCGGATTTTCTCGAATTCGCAGAAGGTTACGGCAGCGCGACGGTTTGCGGGCACGCCGCCGTCGAAGGACACGCGCTCGGCATCATCACCAATAACGGGCCGCTCGATCCCGCAGGTGCCAATAAGGCAACGCATTTCATTCAAGCCTGCTGCCAATCGCAGACACCGCTCCTCTATCTCAACAATACGACGGGCTATATGGTCGGCCGCGCCTATGAAGAGGCCGGAATGATCAAGCATGGCTCCAAGATGATCCAGGCCGTGACCAATGCCAGCGTGCCGCAGATCACCCTCTACTGCGGCGCCTCTTTCGGCGCCGGCAATTATGGGATGTGCGGCCGTGGCTTTCATCCGCGCTTTTGCTATTCCTGGCCGAACGCCAAGACCGCAGTGATGGGGGCCGAACAGGCCGCCGAGACCATGGCGATCGTCACCGACGCCGCAGCCCGGCGGCGCGGACAACCGATCGAACCCGCCAAGCTCGACCAGCTCAAGGCGCAAATCATCAATCTCTTCGAGAGCCAGATGGATGTCTTCACGACGAGTGCGCGTGTGCTCGACGACGGCGTCATCGATCCACGCGACAGCCGCACTCTGCTCGCCGAGATTCTTGCTATCTGCCGCGAAAGCGAACTGCGCGCCCCGCAAAAAATGCAATTCTCGGTCGCGCGACCGTGAGCCCGATCGGACGAACCCGCCATGACGATCTCGCCGTTTCGCAAAATCCTGATCGCCAATAGGGGCGAAATCGCGCTGCGCATCATCAAGACGGCGCGAAGGCTCGGCTATGAGACGGTCGCCGTCTTTTCGGAGGCCGATGTGGAGGCCTTGCATGTGCGTGCGGCGGACGAAGCCTGCTTTATCGGCGGCGCCCTGCCGGCGCAGTCTTATCTGCGCATCGAAGCGATTGTCGCAGCAGCCAAGGGGAGTGGCGCCGATGCCATCCATCCCGGCTATGGGTTCCTCGCCGAGAGTGCGCAGTTTGCGGCAGCTTGCGCCAAGGCCGGCCTGATCTTCATCGGCCCGTCGCCGGATGCGATCAGAGCCTTGGGCGACAAGGCCAAAGCCAAGGCGATCATGCAAAGTGCCGGCGTGGCCTGCGTGCCGGGCTACCAGGGCGAGGAGCAGAC
Organism: uncultured Alphaproteobacteria bacterium; assembly: GCA_963809985.1. Classification (GTDB taxonomy): domain Bacteria; phylum Pseudomonadota; class Alphaproteobacteria; order Rhizobiales; family Beijerinckiaceae; genus Methylovirgula. The sequence continues at coordinate 657,439 of CAWELW010000001.1, forward strand.
CGAGGCAAGACTTTGCGCCGAGGCGGAACGCCTCGGCTTCCCGATCATGATCAAGGCCAGCGCCGGCGGTGGCGGGCGAGGCATGCGGATGGCCCGCGACGCGAAGTCATTTCTCGATCTCCTCCATTCGGCCCGCTCCGAGGCCTTGCACGCATTCGGGGACGAGACGCTCCTGCTCGAACGCGCGATCGAGGCGCCGCGCCATATCGAAATCCAGGTCTTCGGCGACCGCTACGGCAATGCTCTCCATCTCGGCGAGCGCGATTGCTCGGTGCAGCGCCGCCACCAGAAGCTGATCGAAGAAGCACCATCGCCGGCCGTCTCGGCCGATCTGCGCCGAAGGATGGGCGCAGCTGCGGTCGCCGCCGTCAAAGCCACTGCTTACGAAGGTGCCGGAACGCTCGAATTTCTGGTCGATCCCGCGGGCGATTTTTTCTTTATGGAAATGAACACCAGGCTGCAGGTCGAACACCCGGTCACCGAAGCCATTACGGATCTCGATCTCGTCGAGCTGCAACTTCGGATCGCGAGCGGCGAACCGCTCCCGTTACGCCAGGAAGACGTCGTGTTTTCCGGGCACGCCATGGAGGTCCGGCTCTGCGCCGAAGATCCCGAACAAGATTTTCTGCCGCAATCGGGCCGCGTGGCGCTCTGGCGCCCGGCGCCCGGGCTGCGCGTTGACACCGCGCTCGAAAGTGGCACCGAGGTCGCGCCGTTTTACGATTCGATGATCGCCAAAATCATCGCCCATGGCGCTTCCCGCGAGGAGGCGCGCCGTAAACTCAGAGCCGGGCTCGAAGAAACCGTGGCGTTGGGCATAAACACGAATCTCAGCTTCCTGCTGCGCTGCCTCGACCACGAGACCTTTGCTGCAGGTGCGGCGACCACCGCTTTCATAGAGTCCTACAAGTCCGATTTGCTGCATCACACCGACGGCGCGCGGGCGCGGCTCGATGCCGTCGTCGCGGCTGCCCTCTACGTAACCGAAAACGTCGACGAGTTTCGCCCAAGTCGCGGCTTGGTTCCAGATTTTGCGCGACCCATGCGTTTCATGTGCGCGGGGCGCGAAGTCGAACTTGAGCTGCGGCGGCGGCGCAATGGTTCTTTCGAAGCTCGCGTCGCCGGCCGAACCTTCGAACTCGAGATCGAGGCGGTCACCCGAGACGTTCTGCAGTTCCGCACGGAAACCTTGCGCGACAAAGCCACTTATGTGCGCGCCGGCTTCGATTTGTTCCTTTCCTACCGCGGTCAATCTTTCCACGTTCGCGACCACACACTCGAAGTGGCGAGGAAGGGCAGCGCTGCGGCAAGCGACGGCCGGCTGCGCGCTGCGATGAGCGGGCGCGTCGTGGCCGTGTTCGTTAAACAAGGCGACCGCGTCGAGCTTGGCCAACCGATCGTGACGCTCGAAGCGATGAAGATGGAGCACGTACATACGGCGCCGATCGCCGGCATTGTTTCGATCCTGCATGTGGGCGAGAACGAACAGGTCGCGACGAATAAGATCGTGGCGGAGATAGAGGCTTCTGCCGCAGTGGCAGCATGAAACCGAGTAAGACAATGGCAAATGACGACGTGCAGCACGAACGGCGCGGCCACGCCTTTTGGATAACCATCAATCGGCCTGAGAAGCGCAATGCCATCAACTCCGCTGTGATCGAAGGGCTCGTCGAAGGTTATCGGCTTGCAGATGCCGATCCGAATGTTCGCGTGATCGTCTTGACCGGAGCGGGCGAGGAGGCTTTTTGTGCCGGCGCCGACTTGCAGCCCGGCAAGAGTTTCGGCTTCGACCCGGCACGCCCCAACAGCGGCTATGCCGATCTGTTACGCCTCGCTCAAAATACGACGAAACCCGCGATTGCGCGGGTGAACGGCGCCTGCATGGCCGGCGGTCTCGGCTTGTTGTGCATGGTCGATATGGCCGTTGCAGCGGACAAGGCTCGATTTGGTCTGCCCGAGGTCAAAGTCGGCGTCTTTCCGATGCAGGTCCTCAGCCTGCTGCAAACGCTCGTACCGCGCCGATTGATCCACGAATGGTGCATCACGGGCGAGCCTTTCGATGCTGCCGTGGCGCAGAGCGCCGGCCTAGTGAATTATGTCATTCCGAGCGCCGAACTCGATGCCAAGGTCGCATGGCTGATCAGTCGCGTCGTGGACAAATCTCCGACCGCAATCAGGCGCGGCAAATATGCGATGCGGGCGATCGCATCCATGTCTTTTGACGAGGCAATTGCCTATACGGAAAGCCAAATCGCGCTTGTCGCAATGACAGAGGACGCGAAGGAAGGACTGGCGGCCTTCGCGGAAAAACGCAAGCCCATCTGGACCGGACGCTGAGGCGATGCGGAAAATCAAGTGCACCCCGCCAATGTTGACAGGCCTTGCCGGTGCGGACATGTTGCGAACCGGCAGTTTGGAGCCTGTTCTTATGGGAATAGGCAATGGTCTGGAGCTTTTCATGTTCTACCCGAGTTCGGCCAAGATCTTCGCCAAGATCGGCTTCACTGCCGCGCTTCTGTTCGCGCTCACGAGTTTTGCCGGTGCCCAGAGCCGGCAGCCGCAGCCCCCGCAGCCGGCCAACTGCCCGTTCTTTTTCTTTTGCTCGCAGCCGTCGACGCCCGGAGCGAATTGGAGGCTCTATGACCGATCGGGCACGCTCGGGCGCCAAGGCCTCGGCGCCTCGCCCTTCCATCCCGAAGGTCCAGGCAACGCCAGCTATTGAAACCGCCGCGTTTTCGGCTTGAGCCAAACCGCCGTCATCGATTACGCGCTCGGATGGTTTGATCGGCGCGGGTATTTGCGCAGCTCCGGTATCGATTGACCGCGACTTTTCGTTTGGTCATCGAAGAAATGTCCCTTCTTGGCGAAGGGACGGAAGCGTTTTTCGGCTACCGGTACACCGAGAGACGCCGGTGATTTAGCTTCGGGGCACGGCCCGAGTTCGATCACGGCACCCGGCCGATTGTCGCCGACCCGCAAGCGCAGGCCATGAAGTTCGGCGATCGTCGCGACCATGCTCAAGCCCAGGCCATTGCCCGGAATGTTCCGCACGTCTGGCGAGCGATAGAAGCGCTTCAACACTTTCTCGCGCTCCGCGGCCGCGATACCGGGCCCATTATCGGCAACGCGAATGACCGGTCCCTGCTCGGACATCTTGGCCGCAATCTGCACCAAGCCGCCTTTCGGCGTGAACTTGATCGCATTGTCGACCAAATTCAGCAGGGCCTCGCGCAAAAGATCAGCGTCGCCATGCACGAAGACGGGTTTTTCCACTTCGGCGGTCAGCATGATCGATCTTGCTTCCGCAAGGGGGGCGTAGAATTCGCTGACCTCGGCGCATATGTCGGCAACGTCGACATCCTCGAATGCGCTGCGCCGGCTCCAGTTTTCAATTTCGGAGATGCGCAAGAGCGCAGCGACCGTCGTGATGGCTTTATCGAGATCCGCAAGCGATTGCTTGACAGCTTCTTGCAGCTCCTGATCGTCACCTTCGGCCAAGACGCGGTTGAGCCGCGCACTCACAACAGCGAGAGGGGTGCGCAGATCATGCGCGATATTGTCGCCGACGGCCTTTATTTGCTTAAGCAAACGGAGGATCTCGTCGAGCATCCGGTTGACGGCGGCATTCACGTCGTCGATCTCGTCCGCGCGCCCCTCGAGCGGCAGGCGGCTCTGGAAATTGCCATCGAGGATGTGATCGATCGTTTGATGGATGGATTTGAGCCGCCGCATCGCGCGCAGGCTGAAGAACACGCCGATGACGAAAACCAAAATAACAGTCGGCACAATGGCAAGGCCGAGCGAGGTGAGAACCGTACGGCGCAGCGTATTGACCGAGTAAAGGCTGCGTCCGAGCAGCAAGATGCCGCCGCCGCGTATCGGCCCTGCGACAAAGATGCCGGGCTCGTTGCGACTGTGCGGAGCCGCTAGTCCGGGCACTTCGACATAATGCGCCTTGCCGTCCACCGAAACGGTTTTCGGCAATTCTTTCATATTGCCGTAGATCAGTTTTCCCTGCGCATCGAAGAGCGCCGCATAATCGACATGGCGCAGGTCCTGGGTGAGGCGCAAGTCGAGGTCTTGGCGAAGCTGGTCGGCCGACATCCCTGCCGACCTTGCGACCTCGCTCGTCAAGACATTCGTCAGATGTTGCACGGCCCAGTCGGAAATATCCAAATAGACGAAGGCGAACACCGCCGCATTGGCTACGGCGACAGCAAGTGCGAAGAAGATCGCGCGCCGAAAAGCCGATGATCTTAGAATTTCATTCCATCGCATGGAGACGAAATCCATGGCTACGGACTGTTTCCATCAGGCGTGGCTCTCCCGGCGCGTCGACTTTGCGCCGCAAATTGCTGATGTGCACATCGACGACATTCGTCAGCGGCGAATTGCGGTAGTGCCAGACGTCCTCGAGCAGCATGGCCCTCGTAATCGTCTGTCCCGGCCGCCGCATGAAATACTCGAGCAATTTGAACTCGCGCGGCAAGAGTTCGAGACTTCTTTCGCCGCGCCGGGCCGTGCGCTCGATCAGATCCATTTCGAGCGGGCCGACGCGCAAGTTTGTCGCGCGCGCATCGACCGCGCGGCGCAGCAAAGCTTCGACGCGCGCCGCGAGTTCGCCGACGGCAAAGGGTTTCGTCAGATAATCGTCGCCGCCCGCCTTCAATCCGTGAATGCGTTCGTCGACGGAAGCCAAACTACTTATCAGGAGGATCGGAACGTTGACACCTCTGCCGCGCAGAGTCTCGATGATCTGCAGGCTGTCTTCGCCATCGAGAAGACGGTCCATGATCAGCAATGCCGCAGGATGGCTGCGCAATGCCTCGAGACCGGCATCCGCCGTGTCGACGGTGTGAACGTCATAATGAAGCTTATCGAGCTCCAGGACGATCTCGTTTGCCATTCCGGGATCGTCTTCGATGAGCAACAAAGGCACGCGAGTTGAGTCACCGCTCGCCGACACTTGCTTCAAATCCTCCAACCGGTTGCGCATGTTCGCCTCCCCGCCCGGGCCGCGCTTGCGCGCGCCCAGGCGCAGGCTCTTGTGGGGTGGGGGAACTGCTCAGCCTGAAAATATAAATACACATTTCCGCCGCCTATGGAAGTCTCGGAATTCCCGCGGCCGCCGAAAGAAAACGGCGCGCCGGTGAGGGGCGCGCCGCGACTGGCGTTACAAAACTTGGGCCTGACTAGATCGACAGGCTCAATACTTGGCGAGGACCGGAGCCGGTGGCAGCGCAGGATTGTCGAACGGATAGTAGCGGAACGATGCGTAGACCACATTTTCGTTGGTATTGGCGGCGAGCGGGGCCGAACCCGCCGGCAGGCCGCCCGTGCCGGGGAAGAAGTCACGCTGAATATAGGCATACTGGAGGCCGACACGGACCGAGCCGTAGACGCCGGAGTAGACTTTGTCCCAGAGGCCGGCGGTCACTTCCCAAACATTCTTGGTTTGAGCGGCACAGGCCCCGCCGAGCGTGTAGCAGCCGGTGTTGTTGATGGCGGCAAGGTCGCCAACGCCTTCCACGGCAGTGCCCACGGTGTCCCACGTCGCCTTTTGCGCTTCGTAGCCGCCATAGGCATAGAGATCGAGCCAAGGCGTGGCGTGGACCGTGGCGCCGGTGAGGAACATGATTTCCGGAATGGCCCTGAGCGATCCATCCGGATTGATCGTCGCATCCGCGAGCTGGCCCGAGCCATAGCGGCCGATGCCGCGACCGGCCAGGACCGAGCCCTGGAGGTCGAGGAATTTCGGCATGACCGGCACGAGCACGCCGCCGCCGACGCCATAGGCCGTCGTGTCCCTGTTGGCATAGGCGCCGGTGAGAACAGCACCACCAGGAACGGTCACATTGTCGACCTGGTCGTAAAGGTCGCGATAGAGTCCCATTGCTTCGAGATGGATCCTGCGGTCGGCGATGGTCGGCTCGAAGGCGACTTTGCCGATGACGTCCGGCACATGGTTGATCGAATAGGTCGTCTCGGAGTTCAAGAGACCGCCGCCACCCGGCTCCTGATTGCAGGTCACGGCGAAACCGGCGCCCGCTATCGCCACCGGCGGGGCGGGGACCGCCGCGTTCGGGGACGTGCCGACGCTCGCCGGGCAGCCCGGATTCTGCGGTTGCTCGGCCGAGACGGCCACCCAAAACTCGTCGCCGAAATTCTTGGTCAAGCGGATGCCCGGCTGACGGGTCCAGGTGAAGCCGGCGACGTACTGTGCGTCGATCGTCGCCGGAACGACTTCGTTGCGCGGCGTTATGCCTTTGCCCTGCAGGGTCGCGAGCGACCAGCTCTGGCCGGCGAGGAGATGCAGGCCCATGTCGTTCCAATCGATCGTGCCGTAGAGATTGCGGACGCGCAGGTTGTAGGAATTGCTTTCGTTCGAGTTGGCCGTATTGGCGGCACCGAGGAAATCGAACTCGCCATAAAAGGACGCGACCGTCGAGGGGTTGATGGCGCCTTCGACCAGACCCGATATGCGGCTCTGGCGGGCGGTGAAGCGCAATTCGTTCATCCGCGAGAGCGCAGTATTTTCAGCCGGAATGCTACCGAACGCGACGTCGGTGATGTCCGTACCTTGGTCGCGCTGGCGCCACAAACCTTCCGCCGCGAGGAAGCCGCCGGGAGTGATGGTGATGCCGCCCATATGGATTTTCTTATCCGCGAAGAACGGCGGCTCATAGGGCGCGGCTGTCGGCGGATAGGACGCCTGCAGTTGCTGCGCCTGCTGCGCTTGTTTCGTCTGCGTGGTCTTCATTTTCGCTTCCAGCGCCTTCATCTGCGCCTTCAGGGCGTTGATCTCGGCCTGGAGTTGCGCGGAATCGCTGGCGCTCTGCGCGTGAACCGGAGACAGGCTCATTCCAACGAGCATGAGAGGCGCAATCGCGGCGCCGCCGAGGAGCTTCGTCATGCGCCGGACCATGCCGACGGAGTGGTTCCGCGTCTTGCTTCCGCCGCGGTCTGGACTTTGTGCATTCGTCACGAGTTGCCCCCAAAATAAAAGACGGTCGACCCAGCCCTCTCGCAAATGGCGGCAATGCCCCCGAGGGCTTGCCCCACGCGCAACGGCGCATTCGGCCGGAACGGCTATGCCAAATGGCCACCTCCGCCGGTTCCGTACGGTGTAGGAATAGCCCGAAACGGCGCGAGTTGGATGACACAAGCATGACAATGGTATGAATTGGGCAGGCTGTTGCATCGGGGTGACAGTCTGCTGTTTGAGCGCCAGACGATATTCAGAAAAATTGCTGGAATTATCGCTGTTGAGACACCCGAACGATCTGTTGTCCCGCTGCAATCGAGACTGCCGAAATAACCGCAGTCTCCCTAGGGACACGGTCCAACTTATTGATGCGGATTGTTTTTCTCGTGTGATTGGTGGCCGAACATGGGAGGAATGCCCGTAATCGCGATCAGCTCCCGGGATGGCCGGGCGATCCGCGCAAGACCTCCCCGTAGAGCGTGCCTGAAATTTCAAGTACGCGCAGAAATTGCCCGCCGCAGGCAGCGGTAGGGGGAGGCGGCAAACATGGATTGACGAAAGCCTCATCGTCATTCTTGACTCAAAGCCATATCGAACGCGATATAGCTTAAGCCGGCAGACGATCGGAATAGAGACGAGACGGGGGCTTTCATGAATCGCAAGACAGGCGGGTCTGGATCGAAGACGTCCCGGATCTCGAAAGGAATTTTCATTGCCGGATTGCTCTGCTTCGGCGCTTCAGCGGGGATCGCCCAGGCGGCGGATCTTCCTTTGCCGTCGCCGCCGCCGGCACCCATCTTGCCGACCGCGAGCGATCCCGTCACAGCCTATTTTTTAGGGTGGTACGACCGCGTGCACGAAGCGCAAGCGACGCAGCCGGGTTGGATGACGCCTTTAGTGACCGTGACGCCGCGGCTCGAAGAAGAATTCCGCTATGATCAATTCTTCCAGGACCGCGCCGACGGCGCGCAAACTGCCGTTTTCGACGGCGGTAAGGGGCTCGAACTCATCCCGACAACAACGAATGAAGTGCTGATCAATCTGCCGGCGTATCAAGACCGGACTGTAGCGAGCGTGCACCAAGGAACCACTGATTGGAACTTTCTGACGGTCAAGCAAAGACTGCTGAGCGCCAATGAGGAGAATGGCAATTACATCCTTACTGCCTTTTTCGGCGTGACCGCGCCGACCGGTGCACCCGCTTTCACGAACAAAGCCTGGATCTTCACCCCGACGCTCGCCGGCGGCAAGGGTTGGGGCGATTTCGACATTCAAGCGACCACCAGTGTTGCAATTCCGGGGTCCTATAAATCGACCTTAGGTACATCCTGGGCGACCAATGTCACGTTTCAATATCATTTCGCCGAATTCTTCTGGCCTGAGATCGAAGTAAACGACACTTATTGGTTCGACGGCAGCCAAAGGGGTGGACTAAATCAAACTTTCATCACGCCCGGAATCATATTTGGCCGCTTCACGCTCGCGAACGCCGGCCCGACCACCATCAAGGGAATTATCGGTATAGGCTATCAATTCGCGGCGTCGCCGACACCAGCCGTGCTGGCACCCGAAATTACTCCCCAGTACAATCACGAGGTGCTTCTTACAGCGCGTGTCACGTTCTGAGGCTCCGAGTGCGGAGGTTCATCTGGAGAGGGAGGGGGTTTTAATTCTACTGTGTCATAAGCGTCCCTTTCCCGGACGCATGAAGCCATCGGGTCCGGGAACGGCATTCTCAGAGCACGGTGGAATTACGCCGGGAGATGAAATTCGACGTTGATCTGCCCCGAACCGCTCGACGGAAAATAGCCGCTCAATTCTTCGGCTTCGCCTTCGAACTTGTCCCAGCCGAGCAGGCCGAACAGCATCTGCGTATCGGCCATGAGGGCCTCGCCGTTGCACTTGACCGAATATTCGGGAAGCATCCTGCAGAACTCGGCATAACGGCGCTGGCGCCACAGATCGATCACACGCAGATCCATCTGGCGGTTGAATTCGCTGCCGACGACATTCCATTGACTATCGCCGACCTCCGCGTTGCTCACGAGCCTATGCGACAAGGACCCGCTTGCTAGCACGGCGACATTGAAGGGCAAGGCTTCGATCGCCCGGCGCGCCGCCGCGCCAAACGTGCGGTTTTCCTCGCAGGAGGCGAAGATTGGTGCAGCGACGGAGAGCACGCGCAGCGCGGCATCGGCATTCATGTAATGCATGGGAACGATGGTGCCATATTCGAGCGGCAGCGTCGGGACTTTGTGGGCGAGGACTTCGAGCCCGGTTTTCCTTGCTTCGGCAGCGATCGCATCGGCGAGCGCGGGATTGCCCGGTAGGTCATAAACCATGTTCTGGATCATGTGCGGGGCTTCGTGCGACGTGTAGACGCCTTTGTGCCGGGCATTGGCATTCATGTGGCAGCCGAAGTTCGAAATCCAATGCGTATCGAAAACTACAAACGTGTCGGCGCCGCGCTCGCGGGCGCGCCTGCCGAGTTCTTTCAAGCCGCGAATAGCATCGTCGCGCTGGCCTTTGAGGGGTCCCTCCCGTTCGGAGATCAAAATCGACGGGACATGCGTGATTTTCGCGGCGAGGACAATTCTCCCCATGGCCTTGCCTTTCTGGCTTTGAGCATCAAACTGCAATCTCGCGCCCACAGATCGCTTAACATTATTTACCTCGAGCGCTCATATGCATTGATGGAACGCAATTTCGGAAGGCAAAAAAGCTCTGGTTTCGCCTGAACAGCCTCCTGCCGATCTTGCGATAGGCAAGGATTTGCCCAATAAATTCAAATAACTATTCGCATCGAGTGACATTAATTAACATGGTAATCATACCGCGAACCGCTTAACGGGCGAAAGCATGCCGCCTTCGGGCACTGAGCGAAACCGGCGGACCAACATTGGGTCATCGGATCGCCCGTCGGATGCACTTGGCGCAGATCAAGGCGGGCGCCGGCGCGCCTTGGCACAAACGACTTCCCGCGTAACGGCATTCGTCGCTACGGTGCTGTTCTATGGAAAACGCAATGTGCCCGTTTGTCCAGCAGGAGGTGATAACCTATGTTCGGTAACAGTTTCTCCCAGCCTGCAACGAAGGATGAGGCATGAGCACTTCGGATCCGCGAGCCTGGATGTGGTTCGACGCCGTCGAGATGCTGGCTCGGGCAGAACGCTTGCGTCGGCAAACCTTTCGCCCTGCTTCGAGCCGCGTCCAAGGCGCGAGCTGGGAGCCGCCCGTAGACGTGCTCGAAACCGACCGTGAATTATTGGTCCTGGCTGCGCTGCCCGGGGTCGATCCCGAACGGATCAAGGTCACGATCAAGAATGACACGCTGCTCATCGCCGGCGAGCGCGTCCTGCCGCCCGAGCTCAGGACCGCCGTCATCCACCGGCTCGAGCTCCCGCAAGGGCGGTTCGAACGGCAGCTCGCTCTGCCGCCCGGACGTTACGAGGTCGCGCGGCCTTCGGTCGTCAACGGCTGCCTCGTCGTGGTTTTGCACAAGCTCGCTTGATCAAGGGATCTTCCCCATGGTTCGCCTTCCCCGCCCCTCCTTTGCCGCCGAAGGCCCCGCAGCGGGCGCCGCTGCCGGCCCGCGCACCGTCGAACTGCCGGCGGATGCGCTGATCATCGTGCCGGTGCGCAATTTCGTTCTCTTCCCCGGCGTCGTCATGCCCGTCACCGTCGGCCGGCCGGCCTCGGTCGCGGCGGCCGAGCAGGCTGTTCGGCAAGGGCGCCCAATCGGCATCCTCAAGCAGCGCGATCCCAACGCCGACGAAGCCACGCCGACGAACCTGCACCGGATGGGTACCGTCAGCAATATTCTGCGCTTCGTCACCGGACCGGACGGTCAGCATCATCTGATCTGCCAAGGTGAACAGCGCTTTTTTGTCGAAGACTTCGTCAGAGAGCATCCTTTTCTCGCGGCCAAAGTGCGGCGGATCGAAGAATCGAGCTTGCGCACGCCCGAGATCGAGGCGCGCTTCGTCAACCTCCAGGGCCTCGCCAACGAGGGGCTGCAATTGCTGCCGCAAGCGCCGCCGGAACTCTTGGCGGCCGTGAACAGCGCCGATTCGCCGGCGGCTTTGACTGACCTCGTCGCCTCCTACATGGATGCAACCCCGGACGAGAAGCAGGACATTCTCGAGACAATCGATCTTGTCGCGCGGATGGACAAAGTCGCCCGCCTGCTGTCGCAGCGCCTCGAAGTGTTGCGGCTGTCGCAAGAGATCGGCCGCCAGACGAAGGTCTCGCTCGACGAGCGCCAGCGTGAAATATTGCTGCGCGAGCAGATGGCGGCGATTCAGCGCCAATTGGGCGAAGGCGACGCCAAGACGCAGGAGATCGCGGACCTGACGGCTGCGATCGCCAAGGCGGAAATGCCGCCCGAGGTCGATCAGGCAGCGCGCAAGGAGCTCAACCGGCTGCAGCGCATGCCCGACGCCTCGGCCGAATATGGCATGATCCGCGCCTATCTCGATTGGCTGATCGAACTGCCGTGGAAATTGCCGGAACAATCGGAGATCGACATAAGCGAGGCGCGCCGCATTCTCGACGAAGACCATTTCGGCCTCGACAAGATCAAGCAGCGCATCATCGAATATCTCGCCGTGCGCAAACTGGCGCCGCAGGGCAAGGCCCCGATCCTTTGCTTCGTCGGACCGCCCGGCGTCGGCAAGACCTCGCTCGGGCAATCGATCGCGCGCGCCATGGGCCGCAAGTTCGTCCGCGTCAGCCTCGGCGGTGTGCATGACGAGGCGGAGATCCGCGGCCATAGGCGCACCTATGTCGGCGCTTTGCCGGGCAATATCATCCAAGCCATCCGCAAGGCCGGCACGCGCAATTGCGTCATGATGCTGGACGAGATCGACAAAACGGGGGCCAGCATGCATGGTGATCCCTCCTCCGCCATGCTGGAAGTTCTCGATCCCGAGCAGAATTCCACCTTCCGGGATAATTATCTCGCGGTGCCGTTCGATCTGTCGCGCGTGGTGTTCATCGCCACCGCCAATATGCTCGACACGATTCCCGGACCATTGCGCGACCGCATGGAGATCATCAGCCTCGCCGGCTATACGGATAGCGAGAAGCTGCAGATCGCACGCCGCTATCTGGTGCGCCGGCAACTCGAGGCCAACGGCCTGACCGCCGAGCGGGTCGAGGTCGACGATGCGGCGCTTGCCACGATCATCCGCGGCTATACGCGTGAAGCCGGCGTGCGCAGCCTCGAACGCGAGATCGGCCGCGCACTGCGCCATATCGCGGTCGGCATAGCCGAGGGCGATACGAGCCATGTCCATATTCGCGAAAGCGACCTGGCCGACCTGCTCGGCCCGCCCCGCTTCGAGGACGAGGTCGCCATGCGTGTCAGCGTGCCGGGCGTCGCAACCGGTCTCGCCTGGACCCCCGTCGGCGGCGACATCCTGTTCATCGAGGCGGCGCGCGCGCCCGGCCACGGCAAGCTCCTTCTTACCGGTCAGCTCGGCGAAGTCATGCGCGAGAGCGCGCAAGCGGCGCTGAGCCTGGTCAAGAGCCAGGCGGGTGCGCTCGGCATCGATCCTACGCTCTTCGAAAAGAACGACATCCATGTCCATGTCCCGGCAGGTGCAACGCCGAAAGATGGTCCGAGTGCCGGGGTCGCGATGTTCATCGCGCTCGCCTCCATATTGAGTGGCCGCACGGTGCGCAACGATACGGCCATGACCGGCGAGATCAGCCTGCGCGGCCTCGTCCTGCCGGTCGGCGGCATCAAGGAAAAAGTTGCGGCGGCCGCGCGGGCCGGATTGACCCGCGTGATGCTGCCGGCGCGCAACCGCCGCGACTATGAGGATATTCCCGAGGAAGCCCGCACGCGCCTCGAATTCATCTGGCTCGATCGCGTCGAGGATGCGGTTGCGGCAGCTTTCGAGCCGGCCGAGGCGCAGACCCCGGCGAAGGCCGCAGCGCAAGGATGAACGCGAAGGACTTCAGGGTGTGCTAATTGCGCTCAGCACGATTTCATAGGAGACACAACTACGGTTCGGCGCGTCCTTCTCCCGCTTGCGCGAGAATGATTTGTAGTTGCATCGTTTGCGCCTCTCGCCGCCTATTGCCAGCCGCCGCCGTGAGCAAATCCCTCCCCTTTTTCGAAGGGGAGGGTGGCCCGCAGGGCCGGGTGGGGTGCCTTCTCAGACAATTTTCATCGTTTCAAAAGCGCGCCACGTCTGGCCAAATTGCTCAAACCCCGCATAATGGCGGGCGAAACCAAGTCTCGAAGATGAGCACGGAAAGCGGGAGGCGCCATTGCGAGGACGGCGAGGAGCGTAAGCGACGAAGACGGACGAAGCAATCCAGAGAGTGCGCGTTTGGCCTGGATTGCTTCCCGCTTCGCAAGCTCGCGGTCGCAATGACGGCTTCCAGCGATGCCTTTGTCATTCGCATGCGATCTGTTCTGCCGATGATGAGATGATTTTCTGCTGTCATTCCCGCGAAAGCGGAAATCCAGCAAGAGCCGCGTCCGCGACGATATGAGTCCTGCACACGCGCCCCCACGACAGGACTGGATCCTCGCTTGCGCGAGGATGACAGCGAGCGGAATGAACAGACGCGCCATTTTTGTGATCAAGCGCTTATCAATTTTACGAGGGGGGATTTCCATGCGGTTCAAGAGCGACAAGGCCAATATTGCCCCGCGCCTCGGGCGCCTGTTGGGCTGGCTCATAGCTATCATTGCAGTGAGCCTGCCTCAGGCCATAGCCCAAGCCGGCCCGCGCGAAGAGGCCGTTGCGCTTTTTCAACAAGGCATCGAAAACCAAAACAAGGGTGATTACAAAAGAGCCGCGGAATTTTATGAGCGTGCGCTGAAGCCCGCTGAAAGAGCTTTCGGCCCCGACCATCCCAACGTCGGCACTCTCCTCAACAATCTCGCCAACGTTTATCTCCAGCAAGGCCGCTATGGCGAGGCTGAATCCGTCTTGAAACGCGCCTTGGCGATAGCGGAAAGGACGCTCGGCCCGGATAAGCCGGAACTCGTCACGAGCCTCACCAATCTCGCCATCCTTTGCGTTTATCAAGGTCGCTATGCCGAGGCCGAGCCTCTTTTTAAGCGCGCGCTCGCGATCCGCGAAAAAGCACTCGGCTCCGACCATCCCGATATCGCCGGTAGCCTCGACAATCTCGCTAACCTCTATTATGAGCAAGGTCGCACTGTTGAGGCCGAGGCCCTCTATAAGCGCGCGCTGGCGATCCAAGAAAAATCACTCGGTCCCGATCATCGCGATGTCGCCGTTAGTCTCAACAATCTCGGCAACGTTTATAAGCGCCAAGGCCGTTATGGCGAGGCCGAGCCCCTCCTTAGACGCGCCCTGGCGATCAGGGAAAAGGCACTCGGCCCGGATCATCCAGATGTCGCCGTGGGCCTCGGCAATCTCGCCGGACTTTACAAGGGCCAAGGCCGCTATGCCGAGGCCGAGGCCCTCTTTAAGCGCGCCCTGGCGATCATGGAAAAAGCACTCGGCCCGGATCATCCCGATGTCGCTTCGAGCCTCGCCAATCTCGCCGTCATTTATAATGACCAGGGCCGCACCGCCGAGGCCGAGCCGCTCTATAAGCGCGCGCTCGCGATCCGCGAAAAAGCACTCGGCCCGGATCACACCTATGTCGCCCAGAGCTTCGGCCATCTCGCCGTGCTTTATGCCGGGCAAGGACGTTACGCCGAGGCCGAGCCTCTTTTTAAGCGCGCGCTCGCGATCCGCGAAAAAGCACTCGGCCCGGATCATCCCAGCGTCGCCAATGACCTCAACAATCTCGCCAGCCTTCATGACCAGCAAGGCCGTTATGCCGAGGCCGAGCCGCTTTTTAAGCGCTCGCTCGCGATCCGCGAAAAAGCACTCGGTGCCGACCATCCCGATGTCGCCCAGAGCCTCGGCAATCTCGCCGGCCTTTATGATCGGCAAGGCCGCACGGCCGAGGCGCTTGGCGCTTCGCGACGGGCCGTCGCCATTTTGACCAAAAGCATCGCGCAAAATACGGGTGACCTCACCAGCGGCACTGCAAGTGCCCAACAAAAGACGCGACCGGCCTTCCTGCAATTGGTTCATGTCCTGTCGCGCGCGCCGACGAAAGCGAATAGCCCCGCGCCCGAGATCGTCGACGAGGCCTTCCGTGCCGCGCAATATGCCGGCGGAATTGAAACGGCGCAGGCGCTCGCCGGTATGGCCGCGCGCTTTGCCGCCGGCTCGGACGCTTTAGCCGCCCTCGTGCGCGAGCGTCAGGACCTCTCCAGCCGCTGGCAAGCGCTCGACGCAGCGCTCGTCAAGGCCCTCTCGCAAGCGCCCGACAAGCGCAATCCCACTGCCGAAGCGGCGTTGCGCAGGGACCAAACCGAAATCGAAGCCAAACTGAAAGTCGCTGATGAAAGACTGCGCGCCGATTTTCCGCGCTTCGCCGAACTCGCCGCGGCAAAGCCCGTCTCCGTCGCCGATATTCAGAGCGTGCTCGGGCCGCAAGAAGCCTTCGTCGCCTGGACTTTCGATGACGACGAAGGCTATCTCTTCGCCATCCGCAAGGACCGTGCGGCGTTCATCAAGATCGACATGACGCGCTCGCAGGCTGCCGAGGCCGTTCAGACGTTGCGTGGCTCCTTCATCAATGCCTCGCCGGTCGATCTCGGCAAGGCCTATGATCTCTACAAGCGTCTGCTCGCTCCCGCCGAGAGTCTCATTGCCGATGCCAAACATCTGATCATCGTGCCGGACGGTGCCTTGCAAAGTCTGCCGCCGGCGGTGCTAATCACCGCGCCGCCAACCGGCCCTATCGAAAAATTATCCGATTACAAATCCGTCGCCTGGCTCATCCGCCGACAGGCGTTGACCGTTCTGCCGGCCGCCTCTTCGCTCGTGTCGTTGCGCCGCTTCGCCGAGGCGCGGCATGCGCAGGTCGCATTTATTGGGTTCGGTGATCCCGATTTTCGCGGCGACGGCAGTGCCCGCGGCGTCAACACCGCTGCCCTCTATCGCGGCGCCGAAGCCGACAGCGAGAGGTTGCGCGGGCTGCCGCGTTTGGTGGAAACCGCCGATGAATTGCGCGCGCAAGCCAAGGCGCTCGGAGCGCCGGCTTCGAGCCTGCATCTCGGCGCCGACGCCAGCGTCACGAATGTGGAACGCCTCGACCTCTCGAATACGCGTGTAATCGCCTTCGCCACGCATGGGCTGATCGCCGGTGACCTGCCGACGCTCGCCGAGCCGGCGCTCGCTTTGTCGCCGCCGGCTCGTCCAAGCGCGGAAGATGATGGGTTGCTGCGCGCCTCACAAGTGTCGCAATTGAAGCTCAACGCGGATTTCGTGGTTCTGTCCGCCTGCAATACGGCGGCGCCCGACGGCAAGCCCGGCGCGGAGGGCCTTTCGGGTCTCGCCAAGGCCTTCTTCTATGCGGGCGCCCGCTCGCTTCTCGTGTCGCACTGGCCGGTCGATTCGGATGCGACTGTGAAACTGACGACGGGCCTCTTCCGCGCCATAGAAGCCGATCCTTCGATCGGCCGGGCCGAGGCTTTGCGACGCTCTATCCTTGCTCTAATTGACGCGGCGCCTGCGAATTCCGACGAGGCGCATCCCGCCAGTTGGGCGCCCTTCGTCCTCGCCGGAGAGGGAGGAGCCAATCGGTGAGGCGCGAATCCCTCCCCTAAAAGGCGAGGGTCGGACCGCTTAAGCGGTCCGGGGTGGGGTCTTGGGAAAACCACATTTTCTCACCCCATCCGGTCGGCCAAAGCCCTGCGCTTGCGCAGGGCGTCAATTATTATGAGCACGGGCGCGCAGAGCGCGCCCTATGGCCGACCACCTTCCCCCGAAGCAGGGCTGTCCGGGGAATGAGAGACCTGAATCGATCGGTCGCAGGTGCATGCCTCGTAGAAGCGAGGTTTTTCCGTTTACTTTCTGGTTGCGAGACTCAGAAAGGGAACGAGGCATGCGCTTTACGCCTAGCATTTTTGGCAAGCTGCTTGAAGCCATTAACCGACGCCAGTTTGAAGCGATCGTTGATCGTCACGCCGGCGATGCCTACGACAAATCGTTCAAGAGCTGGGAGCATCTTGTGGCATTGATCTTCGCCCAGTTCAGTGCCGCCGACGGATTGCGTGGTCTGGCGGCCAGCTGGAACGCCAACAGTCAGCATCATTACCACTTGGCCAGCGGCAAGCTCATGCGTTCGACCTTGTCGGATGCAAACAAACGCCGCCCGGTTGGCGTCTTTGCCGAGACCTTCGGCCTGGTGGCAGGGCAGCTCGACCGGGAGACGCGCCGCGACGGCAAGGCGATGCTGCGCCTGATCAACTCGACGCCCATTCCACTTGGCAAACTGTGCGATTGGGCCAAGTCGAATGGGCGCATTCGCGGCATGAAGATGCATGTCGTCTATGATCCGAAGACCGATTACCCCCGCATCCTCGATATCACCGATGCCGACGTCAACGATGCTCAGATCGGCCGCACGATTACAATCGAGGCCGGTGCAACTTATGTCTTCGACAAAGGCTATTGCCATTACGGCTGGTGGGCAGCGATCGCGGCCGCCGGGTCGAGCTTCGTCACGCGGCCCAAAACCAACATGGGTCTCAAGCTGGTCTGCGAGCGCCCCGTCGTAGCGCCGCAAGGCGATGGCTTCGCCATTCTCGAGGATAGCGAAGTGAGTTTCGCCAGCAGGGGCGATTTTAAGTTGCCGATCCGGCTGCGGCGCCTGCGCGTCAAGCGCGAGGAGAGCGACACGATCACCCTCCTGACCAATGATCTCGAACGTTCCGCCGTCGAGATCGCCAAGCTCTACAAAGGCCGCTGGCAGATCGAGCTGCTGTTTTGTTGGATCAAGCAGCATCTCAAGATCCGCAGGTTCTTGGGAAATAACGATAACGCGATCCGCCTGCAGCTCTTCGCCGCGATCATCGCTTATGCGCTGCTGCGTATCGCGGCCCGGGCACACCGCGTCGCGATCCCCATCTTGAGGTTCACCGATCTCGTTGCCCAGTGCATCTTCGAGCGTCGTAAGATCGCGGCAATCGACAAGCCACCACCTGTCAATCCAAGCCTGCGACGCGATCGAAACTGGCCAAATCAGATGAGCTTCTGCTATGTTTGATTTTCCCCGGACAGCCCTGCCCCCGAAGGGGAAGGATTCGCAGCTGCACCTTTTGTGCATCTTGCCGCACATGCGTCCTTTGCGCCCATCAGGCCCAAGGCGTGACGGGCGGCACTTCGCCTTCGCGGCGTCGGGCGGAGGTGGATTGTTGCTTTAGCCCAACCGCATCCGTTCAGAACGGATATTGCTGCGGCCCCTCGATGGTGATCCAGCGCAAATCGGTGAATTCGTTGATGACCGCCTTGCCGCCGAACCGGCCATAGCCGCTCGCCTTGACGCCGCCGAAGGGCATTTGCGCCTCGTCGGCAACCGTCGGACCGTTGATATGGCACATGCCGGTCTCGATGCGCTTTGCCACGGCGAGCGCGCGCTTGATATCGCGCCCGAAGACGGCCGAGGAGAGCCCATATTCGGTGTCATTGGCGACGCGGATCGCGTCTTCGACACCCTTGACGCGGACGACCGACTTCACTGGGCCAAAGGATTCCTCTTTATAGATCCGCATCTGCGGCGTGACGCGATCGAGGATCGTCGCTTCCACGATACTTCCCTTTCGCTTCCCGCCGGCAACGATGATCGCGCCTTTCGCGATCGCGTCGGCGATCAGGGCATCCATACGCTCGGCCGCTCCGAGATCGACGAGGGAGCCGAGCACGACATGTTCACGCGGGTCGCCTGCCGGCAGTTTCGCGGCTTTGGCAGAGAATTTCGCAACGAATGTATCGGCGACCGCCTCGTCGACGACGAAGCGTTCGGTCGACATGCAGATCTGGCCTTGGTTCAGGAACGCACCGAATGCGGCAGCATCCACGGCTTGGTCTAAATCGGCGTCATCGAGTACGATGAAAGGCGCCTTGCCACCGAGTTCCAGAAGCACCGGCTTGAGGTGATCGGCAGCCAATTTGGCGATGATCTTGCCGACCTTCGTCGATCCGGTGAAGTTGATCCGCCGGACGGCCGGGTGCGCGATCAGGGCTTCGATGATTTTCGGCGCATCGGCCGGCGCATTGGAGATGACGTTGACGACACCTTTGGGAAAGCCGGCGTCATTGAGAATACGCCCGATCAAATGATGCGTCGCGGGGCAAACTTCCGACGTCCTGAGGATGACTGTATTGCCGCAGGCGAGCGGCGCGGCAATCGCCCGCGTCCCGAGGATGACCGGGGCATTCCATGGCGCAATCCCGAGGACGACGCCGACAGGCTGACGGATGGCCATCGAAAGGACGCCGGGCTTGTCGGACGGAATCACTTCGCCGGTAATTTGTGTCGTCAGAGCCGCGGCCTCGCGCAACAGCGAGGCGGCGAGATACACATTGAAGCCCGCCCATGGCGCCGTGGCGCCCGTTTCCTCGAGCATGAGCTTGATGAAATCGTCGGTGTGGCTCTCCATCAGGTCGGCTGCCTTGAGCAGCAACGCCCGCCGTGCGCCGGGGCCCGTCTCCGACCAGGACGGGAACGCGCTGGCGGCCGAGTTCGACGACCTTTTCGACGTCGGCAAGCGTCGCGGCCGCTGCGCGCGTCGCCACTTTGCCGGTCACGGGATCTTTGCGTTCAAAGGTCGCGCCGCCTTCGGCATCGGCCGGCGCGCCGTCAACGATAAACCCGACATCCATGAAACCCTCCTTGTGTGCTACCGTCCTCTGCCCATCGCTTGGCAGTTGTACTTTCGAGAGTGATCAATCGACGAAGCGCACGACGGGTTTGATCGTCTTGCCGGTTTCCGAATCGTGGATCGCGGGCTTTTGCCCGACTGCCCACGTCGAAAAGAGTTCATGCGGCTTCTCGTTTGACCACTCCGGCTTCCGAGGAAGCCGGAGAGACGGGAGACGAACCCGGAATTCTCAAACGATAGCCGACAGGAAGGAGCTGAAGCGCGAAGTGATCTTCCAGCATTCCCCAAATGCCGCGCGGCAGAAACAGTGCGAAAACAAGAGCCGTCGCACCAAGACCAACCAGATACCAAACGCCCGTCGCCCCGAATGCAGCCTCGATCGCGAAGAAAATGACGGCTCCGAGGATTGCCCCCTCGAACGTGCCGAGCCCGCCGACCAGAACCATGAAGATCATGTAGGCCGTCCACTGCACGCCGAAATAGGTCTTGGGCTGAAAGGTGATCGACGTCGCGAGCCAGAGTGCGCCTGCAACCGCCGCCCCCATCGCGGCTATCACGAACAGGATCCGTTTGGTCGCGAGCACCTTCACGCCCACCGAGTTCGGCGGCCTCTTCATTGTCCCTGATGGCCTGGATTGCGGCACCCATCCGGCTGCGCAAGAGCGCGAACAAGACCAAGATCAGCGCCAACATGGCCCCCAGCGCCATCCAATAAATGATCGCATGCCGCGTATCTGCAGCATAGGCATTCAGCTGAATCAGCGACGTGCCAGTCTCGCCCTGCACGAGCCAATCGAGATTGACAAGCAGATGCGCGATTTCGGCGACGACCCACATGCCGATTGCGAATTCGCCGGCCCGCAGACGCAGCATCAAACTGGAGATCGGCAGCGAAACGAGACCAACGAGCAAGGCAGCGGCGACCAGTGAGGGAAAGACGTTGATCCCAGTGGCAGCGAGACGGACCGCGGCATAGGCGCCGAGGCCGAAGAAGGCCTGTTGGCCGACCGAGACCAAGCCCCCGTAGCCTGCGAGCGCGTTCCACGTCACTGCCAAGATGACATAGATGAAAAGGGTCGTCAGCTTGTCAATGCTGTTGGCACTCAGGAAGAGCGGGCCGAAAGCCAATGCGATGAGCAAGACGGCACCGAGCACGCTCGAGGCGATCGACAGGCGGGTCCAGCGTTCGACTCTGATCATAGCTTCCTGGTTCATGCCGAGCGACTCACAAGCATCCGGACACTGCCGATCAAGGCGTGCCAACGGCTGTGGAGCCTTGCAAACAGAATCAATAGGAACACAGCATGGCCCGCGATCAAGAAGCCTTGCGGGTTGATCTGCGCGCCAATGTTCTGTGCGACCCCGAGCACGATGCCGCCAAAGAGCGTTCCCCACAGCGAGCCCACACCACCGATCACGGCCGCCTCGAAAGCGAAGATGAGCTGTGGCGCGCCCGAATAGGGATCGAAAGTGGCCCGCATCGGAAGAAAGGCACCGGCCAGGCCGACCGTGACCATTGCGATCGCTGTCGCGGTCGCATTGACGACCCGTGCGTTGACGCCGACGAGACCAACCGTGTCCGGATCGATCGCAGTTGCACGAATGGCGCGGCCGAGTTGCGTGCTTGAAAGGAAGAGTTGCAGGCCGCCGAGCACGACGACCGCCGTCGCGAAGATCAGCGCCGCAAGCTGACTTATGTAGATATCGTCGGTGATCGTCCACGAGTCATAGGAAAGGGACCCGATATAGGGCGCGAGTGAACGCGTATCGGCGCCGAATTGCTCGAACAAGAGATTGTCGATGACAATCGCCAATCCGAACGTGGCGAGGATCGGCACCAGTAATCCACTGCGCGCGCTGCGCTCCAGGACCGCGCGCTGCAGCAGCCAGCCGAGCACGGCCATAGCAGGCAGGATCGCTACGAGCCCGAGAAAAGGCGATACGCCCAAATACTCGGCGAGCACGAAAAGACCAAATGCGGCGAGGATTGCGAGGCTGCCATGCGCGAGATTGATAATTCCCATCACGCCGAACATGAAGGACAGGCCGCAGGCAATCAGCGCGTAATATCCGCCGAGCAGGACGCCCTGGACGATCTGGTTCAGCCAAATCATCATGCCATCGCTCCATTGGCTCTCTGCAGGCCGAAATAGGCCTCGGTGATCTCTTCGCGCGTCACGTCTTGTGCGCGCCGTTGCAGAACGATCTTCCCCTCGAGCATGCAAAACACGCGGTCGGCGACGTTCTGAGCGCGATTGAGGTCCTGTTCGACGATGACCATGGTTGCCCCAGACGATATCAGCTCCTGCAGCGAGGCATAGACACGATCGACGGCGAGTGGCGAAAGGCCGAGCGATACCTCATCTAACAGTAGAACGTCCGGGTTGGTCATCAGTGCGCGGCCAATCGCGGTCGCCTGCTGCTCGCCGCCCGACAGGCTGCCGGCTTTGGCGTGGCGGCGCTCTTTGAGCCGAGGAAACGTTGCCATCACGGCGTCGATCGTCCAGTGGCCTTTGCGGCCGGCCGATCGCGCCAGCAATAGGTTGTCCTCGACACTCATGTGCGGAAATAGCCGGCGCCCCTCCGGCACAAGGGCGATCCCGGCCCCGACGCGTTTGTGCGCCGGCATGCGGGTGACGTCAACATCGCGAAAGATGACGCGACCGCCGGCGGGCAGATGCGCACCCGCAAGAGAACGCAGCAACGTCGTCTTCCCGGCACCGTTTGCACCGACGAGCGCAACGATCTCGCCACGTTCGACACTGAACGAGACGCCCCGAACCGCCTGCAGAAGGCCATGGCGGACATCGAGTTGCTCGACGGACAGCAAGGTCATTTCACGCTCCCGCCAAGAAAGGCGTCGATAACGGCCGGGTCGGCCATGACCGCAGCGGGGTCTCCGTCGGCGATCACGCGGCCGGCATTCATGCAAACGAGCCGTTGAGCAATTTGCAACAATAGGTGAACAATATGCTCGATCCAAACGATCGTAATTCGCCTTTGTTGCAATTCTTTGATCGTGGCGACGAGCTCACTCGCCTCGGCATCGGTCAGCCCGCCGCCGATCTCGTCGAGCAACAATACGGCAGGATTGGTCGCGAGCGCGCGGGCCAGTTCGAGCCGTTTGCGGTCGAGAAGACCAAGGGTTTCGGCGCGCCGGTTGGCGATGCGCAGCATGCCGCAGAGCTTGAGCGAATCAATGCAGCAACGATAAGCCTCGTCGCGATGGAGGCGGCCGCCATTGGTCGCCGCGACGAACACATTCTCGAATACGCTCATGCCTCCGAAAGCTTGCGGTATTTGATGGGTACGCGCGATTCCGAGGCGGCAGCGCTCAGCCGCGGGAAGCGCCGTGACGTCGAGATCGCGAAAACGCACCCTTCCGGCGTTGGGCTGCAACGCGCCGGTAAGGATGTTCAGGAAGGTCGTCTTGCCTGCGCCATTGGGACCGACGATGCCGATCGCTTCGGCGGCGCGCATGGCGAAATCAAGCCGGTCGAGAACCACAAGCGCGCCAAAGCGCTTGTGGATCCCGGAAGCAGAAAGAATCACAGGGTCCGCTTCAATTGTCATGCTCTAAACTCTTCCGTCGGCCGCTCACCGGCCGTAGGGAACCAACTTGGCCTCGATCGGCACGTTCGGATCGTTTACGTGCTCGGTCGTCACGAAGTCGAACTTGAACTTGCTGCCGGCCGCTGCTTTCACCCATTGGCCCCCGATGATCGGTCCGGGCGAAACATTGGGCACCGGTCCGCTGGTGAAATCGATCTTGCCGTCTATGGTCGTCATCTTGAGTGTGCTGATCGCCTTGGCCACGGCGGCTTTGTTGCTCGGATCGTTGCTTTCCTTGAGAGCCTGACAGCCTGCATCGAGCAGAGCGAGGCTCGCACCGAGCTGCTGTGTCCATTGCTTGTTGGTCGCTTTCTCGTAGCCATCGGCAAGTTCTGTGCTCGAGATGCCGGTCAGAGTCGACTTATACGGGAATGCCTTGTGCCAATAACAAGCGCCGGCGAGGTTGTAGCCGAGGTCACCCAACGCCTCGACGTCTGAGGGAAACAATCCGGTCTTGGCAATTTGCGCGATCTTCACGATACGGGTGTAGCCCTGCTGCGCAGCTTGCCGCCAGAAGGCCGCAAAGTCGGGCGGGATCGGGAATGTGTTGAAGATCTCGCAGTGCTCTTTCTTGAACAGCGCGATCTGGGCGGAATAATCGGTTGTTCCGTCCTCATATGGACCTGGATCGACGATGGTGTAGCCCTCCTTGGCGAGGAGCGGTGCGAGATGGGCGCGAACGGCGTTTCCGTCGGCATCGTTTGGATAGAGGACGCCGACTTTCTTGTTGGTCGGCAAAAGGGCCCACTGCGAAGTATAGGCCTTGTGGAACTCTTCGGTCCCGAAGCCGAAGTGATAGGTCCATTTGAACGGCGAGGGCGCTCCGGGCTTGGCGCCGCGGCCGAAATACCAGGCCTGCCAGGGCATGACGGTCGAAAGACAAGGCACGCCGGCCGCCTCGCAGGCATCCGCGACGGGGTTGATGGTCTCGGGCGTCGAGACCGCCAGCATCAAATCGACATTGTCGTTGTTGATCAGCCCTTTCGCAAGCTGGCCCGCGCGCGACGGGTCGGACTGGGTATCTTTGTCGAGGATTTTGATCTCATAGGTCTTGTCGCCGATGGCGAAGCCGCCGGCCAGCGCCTTGCGCGCCGTCTCGAGGACGTAGCCATCGGTTTGGCCGAATCCCCCCAACGGACCGGTCCGCGGGCTGATAAAGCCAACCTTGAGGACATTCTCCGAATCGGCGGCAAAAGCGCCACGACCGCTTGCCAGGGCGAGCGCACCGGACGCCGCCGCGAGCACGACCTCGCGCCGCGACGGCTGTGCCCAATGTCGCGCTTTTTCTTTCGAGACATTCGTCATGTTTTCATCCTCCCATTGCAAGGCATGTTTCCATCCTTCGGTGCGCGAATGCCCACCGAATTCTCGTTTGCAGCGCGCCGCGCAGGACCATTTGGCGGACGCAGTGCCTTTGTCCGCTCGCGCGGCTTAAATTGCATATCGGCCGGGCAAGCTCGAAATTGTGATCCAGCGTAATTCGGTGAATTCGTGTACCGCGGTCTTGCCGCCAAAGCGGCCATAGCCGGAGGCCTTGACACCGCCGAACGGCATTTGCGCCTCGTCATGCACGGTCGGACCATTGATATGGCAAATGCCGGTTTCCAGACGCCACGCAACGCCCATCGCACGCCCGAGATCGCGCCCGAAGACAGCCGAGGAGAGACCAAATTCGGTATCATTGCCGACGCGGATCGCCTCTTCGACACCGCGGACGCGCGCCAAGGCTATGATCGGGCCGAAGGATTCCTCCGAATAGATCCGCATCGCCGGCGTCACGTAATCGAGCACCGTGGCATCCATCAACGTGCCTTTGGCGTGGCCGCCGCAAAGCAGCCGCGCGCCTTTCGAAATCGCGTCTTTGATGAGGCCATCGAGCCGTTCCACCGCCTCGAAACCGATGACCGAACCGAGCGGCGTCTCGCCCTTGCGCGGGTCGCCAGCAACTAGCGTTGCCGCCTTTCGGGCGAGCTTGAGCGCGAAGACATCGGCAATCTGCTCATCGACGATCGCCAGTTCGGTCGACATGCAAATCTGGCCCTGGTTTTGAAATGCGCCGAACGCCGCAGCCTTGACGGCCTCGTCGAGATCCGCGTCGTCGAGCACGATGAAAGGGGCCTTGCCGCTGAGTTCCAAAAGAACAGGCTTCAAGTGACGCGCTGCGAATTCCGCCACCACGCGTCCGACCCGCGTCGAGCCGGTGAAATTGATGCGCCGAACGGCGGGGTGCGCGACGAGCGCCTCCATGATCGCCGCGGCATCGGTGGGCGCATTGCTCACGACATTGACGGTGCCGTCGGCAAGACCCGCATCACGCAGAACTTCGCCGATCAGGCGGTGCGTCCGCGGACAGATTTCCGAAGCTTTCAAGACGACCGTATTGCCGCAGGCGAGCGGCATTGCGATGGCCCGCACCCCGAGAACGACGGGTGCATTCCAAGGCGCAATGCCGAGCACGACTCCAACGGGCTGGCGAACCGCCATTGCGGTCATGCCAGGCTCATCGGACGGAATGATCTCGCCGCAGATCTGGGTCGTGACAGCAGCTGCGTCCCGCAGCATGTCTGCGCCAAGGCGAACATTGAACTTCGCCCAGTTGGCCGTCGCGCCGGTTTCATCGGCCATGGCGTCGACGAAAACGTCAACGCGCTTCTCGAGGATATCGGCGGCTCCGAGAAGCAAGGCGCGCCGCCCACTCGGACCGTGCGCCGACCAAGAGGGAAATGCAGCGGCGGCCGAGGCGACCGCGATAGAGGCGTCGGCAACCGTTGCCGCCGCGGCACGACTGGCAATCTTACCGGTCGTCGGGTTGATCCGCTCGAAGACGACGCCATCGGATGCAGGAAGATCCAAGCCTCCGAAAAGAAGAGGCACATCGAGCATCACCCTTGCTTCCCCCTTGCGGACACAACGCCCCGCACAGTCGGACGGGCACGTTTCCAAACTGACGGAGAACGGGGAGGAAGGACGGGGGTTGCCGGACATCATCCGGCATCGCCTCCTTGCCGCTTCCTTCTTGCACTCCATTTCCGGCACTTCGTCCGGCTTCCTCGGCACTAAAGCCCGACTGTGGGACTGGCACAATGCACTATTTTCAAGATATCTTGCACTTTTCTCGATTGGACGACAGGGTAACCGCCATTTCGGACCAAACTTCGCCCCGTCACGGGATCAATGCGGTCATCTGACCGAACACGCCCCCGCTCTCCAGTTCGGCGCGCATCTTCTTGTAGCCGACGACGGCGGTTGCCGGCTGGAAGCCGACCGCTTGCTGGCGGCCGAGCAGCACTGTGTCGATCGTCACCGCGCCGATGGTGCCGGTCATCACGTAGCCGGTCACACCCCAGGTTGCGGTCGACCGCGCAACCAAGGTGCCGCGGCCGTGGCAGGTGAAGAGCACGCGATGCTGGCTATAGTCCTCGCGCGGCATGTCACCCTTGGGCGCGATTTGGGCGGCCCACGTATTGGTGGCGGCCTCTTGCTCGGGCTGTGGTAGATGCGCGTATTTCTCGGCGAATTCCTGCATCTTCGGCACCAGCAGCGACATCAGCGCCTGATTGCGGAAGGTGACCAAGGTCGAGCAATTGATGACGCGGGGATCATGCTGGTAGAAGATCGACTCGCCGCCGCCGCTCCACGGCAGGGCCGTCAACACCAAATGGACACCCGGCACCGACACCGGGAAATGGGCCGCCGGCGGCCACGCCTCGAGCTTGTTGTCGACCAGACGGAGCTGCGGCTGGCAGCACATGCGCATGAAGCTGAGCGTCGAGGCGGCCGACGGTACTCCATGCAGCGTATAGAGAATGTCGACACTATCTACTCCCGGCTTTTCGAGCACCGATTCCGCCGCCAAGAGGCCCGCCACCCACATCGATGAGCAGGCAGGCGAAAGCACCAGCCCTTTGGCGGCGAACGCGTCGCCGTAGGCGCTGCGAATATGGAGTTTCCAGTCCTGCTCGCCGGCCGCATCGAGATAGTGGACCCCGGCCGCAAGCGCGGCGCGGATAACGGGTTCGCCAAGCTGCCCAAAGGGGCCAACCAAATTGTGAACGACCGTCTTGCCGCGGAAGAGCTCGGTCAGTGCCGCCTCGTCGTGCGGCACGGCAACGATCTCGTAGCGGGCGCCCTTGAGTTCCGGCTGCGCCGCGATGCGTTGCTCCAGCCGCGCCTTGTTGCGCCCAGCTGCGATAAATGGAATGCCGCGTTCGGCAAGCTTCCACATGACATGTTCGCCAGTGTAGCCGCTGGCGCCGTACAGCACGATCTTGGGTTCGCTCATCAACACTCTCCTTCGAAATCATGGACCGACGCCGGATCGGACCTGAACATCTCGATCAAAAATCGTTCCTGCGGCTTTTCCGACGCCGTCTTGGGAATCTCGCGGATGATCTGGAGGAAGCTCGGCACCGAGTTCCGTTCCAGCCGTTCGCGCGCCCAGCGAAAGAGAGTTCGGGGCTCGACGGCACCCGACGGCACGACGGCCGCGACCACGTCCTTCTCGCCGGGCGCGCCGTTGCGTGCCGGCACGCCATAGACGTACACGTCGTCGACCGTGGGATGTTCACCCAAGACCTTCTCGACGAAGGCAGGATTGACGAATTCCCCGTTCCGCCGGATGCCGCCGCCCTTGCGGTGGTCGTAGAAGATCCAGCCGTCCGCATCGCGATGGACGATGTCGCCGGAGCGCAGCCAGCCGTCGATGACCTTCCTGGCCGAGGCATCCGGGTTGTTGAGATAAGTGACCGGCGGGAACGACCCATCGACAAGTCTGAACCACAACTCACCGGCAACGCCTGGCGGCGCCTCGGCGCCGTCTTCGTCCACCACCTTGGCGACAAGCCCGGGCGCCACGCGGCCGCAGCTTCCAATTGGTCCTTCGCCGACCCGCTTAAACGTCATGCCGCCTTCCATCGCGCCATAGAATTCGAAGATGTCGACGCCGAAGCGTCGCTCGAATTCCTGCCAGATCGCGGCCGGCATCCCGGCCGAGATCACTAGCCGCACGGGGTTCTCGGCATCATCGAGGCAGCGCGGCTCGGCATAGATGGCTGTCGCCATGCCGCCGAGCAAGGAGAACGTGGTGCAGCCGTGTGCGCGGACGATCTCCCATAGACGCGACTTGGTGAATTTGCGACTGAAGACCGCACGCAGGCCCATCTTGAGCGACGGCGCCAGCGTGACGAACTGAGCGTTGCCGTGGGTGAGCGACAGACCGGTATAGGGACGGTCGCCGGCGCGATACCCGAAGACTGCCTCGCCATGGTTCGACACCGCGCCAAAGCGGGCATGCGGCACGACGATGCCTTTAGGATCGCCGGTCGTGCCCGAGGTGTACATGATCTGCATCGGCTCCGACTCACGCTCGACCACAACAGTCAAGAGCGGCGACGGGAGGGGGGCGGCAAGAGAGTCAGCCATTCGGCGAACCGGGAATGGGGCAGTCGCGCCCGTCGCTTCGCCGAGCACCAGAACCCATTCGATGGCGGGTGCCTGCGGCGCCGCCTCAATCAGGCCGTCCAGGGCGCAATCGGCGCAGATCACGCCGCGGCAGAAGCTGTCGCGCAGCATATAGGCGAGCTGCGCGCCCCGCGTCCGCGGATCGATCGGCACGAACACTGTGCCGAGGATCGCCGAAGCGACCATCGTCTCGACGAATTCCGGATGATTGAGCAGCAGCAGCGCGAACCGATCACCCTTCTTCATCCCTTGTCGCGCGAGTTCGGCGGCGACACGTTGGCCGTTCTCCCACAGTTGTCGATAGGTGCGGATTTCGGTCTGCGCCTGATGTTCGAACGTCAGCGCATCGAACTCGGGGCTCGTCGCCGCCCGATCGGCAATCAGATTGGCGATGATGAGCAGGTTTGAGCCGGCCATTGCCTTACCGTTGCAGGATGGTGATGCAGAGCGCGGCAACGTCGCCGCGGATGTAGCCGCCGCCATTTTCCGCAAGCGCAATCCGCGCATTGTCGACTTGGCGAGCACCGGAGCGCCCCTGCAGCTGCTCGGCTAGTTCGACGATCTGGGCGATGCCGGTTGCGCCGATCGGATGACCCTTGCGCAACAGTCCCCCCGACGGGTTCACCACGGTGCGCCCGCCACCGCCGAGCGCGGTCAGCCCCGCCTCGATCACTCGGCCGCCTTCGCCCGGCGCGCAGAGGCTCAAGTACTCGGTGTGCAAGATCTCCGAGGACGCCGAGGCGTCATGCAGTTCGACGACATCGAGATCTTCCGGCCCCACGCCAGCTTCTGCATAGGCGCGTGCGATGGCCTCGTGGAAGACGAGCGATTCCTCGCCTTCCGGATAATCCCAGCTCGTCTGGAGATGGGTCGCGACGATCCGCACGGGACGGTCGAGGCCGAGGGCGCGCGCCTTGCGCTCGCTCACCAGCACGACCGCTGCGGCGCCGTCGCCGATGGGCGAGCACATCGGCAACGTCAGCGGCCAAACGATCTCGCGCGCCGCGAGCACTTCGTCGACATTCGTAACGGCGCGGTACTGTGCGCGCGGATTGAGCGCACCGTGGCGCGAGTTCTTGGCCGGCACAGCGGCAAACTGCTCGCGCGTCGTGCCATATTTCTGCATATGCGCGACCGCTTCCGTAGCGTAAATGTCCATGAACAGCGATCGGCTGGCCGCCGTCTCCGGATCGGCCTTCATGCCGACGGCAGTCATCTTGCGATTGACCAGCGCGGCAAGCCCCGCCATGTCCTCGACATCGACCGCGCCCGTAAACACCGAGAAGGTCTTCTCCTTGTCCGCATGGGCCAGTTTCTCGTAGCCCACCGCGAGGACCACGTCGTAGAGGCCCGCCGTGACCATGGCGGCCGCCTGGTTGAGCGCTGTCGAGGCCGTGGCGCAGGCGTTCTCGACATTGATGACGGGAATGCGCCCCAGCCCGAGCGCTCGCAGCACGACCTCGCCGGGCACACAGATCTGACCGGTGATCGTGCCGGCGGCGGCGTTGCCCATATAGGCGGCTTCGACATCCGCAACCGTCATTCCCGCGTCGGTCAGCGCCGCGCGGATCGCCTCACCGGCCAGATCCTTGAGCGACCTGTCAGGAAACTTGCCGAAGGCGGTCATCCCGACCCCGGCAATGACTGCATTGGTCTTCATCGGCGGTTCCTAGAGCGGATCGGTGACATCAGCGCGAAGGCACGGACCATCTCCCGGAGGGCTCGCTCGCTTTCCGCAAGTTCGGATTGGGCGGCCATCATCCCGAGCTTTGCCTTCGGCTGACGCGGCCAGGAGAGCCGGCCGGCCGGCGCCGCCGGCACATGTTCCTTGCGCGCGAGCAAAGTCGGCATGCCGTTTCCTCTCCTTATTCGCGCCGACTTGTGGGCGCTCCGGCCGCTCGGCCGGTTATCGTCTGGTGCATGACGATCCATGAGGGGCTCGTCGCTGCGACCGTGAGCAATTACATTGAGACTATGGAAGAGGATCGACGCCGCGTCTTTGCCGCATAGGCCCCTTCACTTTGCAATTTAGGAACGATCTCGGCCACGTTCGATTACGGCGAAAGAAAATCAAATAACCGCGACCACACACATATTTATGAATTTTGTCAGTGAGTTGTCGAAGACCGTTCGAGCGTACGAGTTGGCTTGGCTCGTAGGCAGCCCGTTGACCGTATTGACAATTTGCGCAAATACCTGCCCCCTCGGCGAAAGGATTCGACCGATGCGGCGGAAGATCGAATGATGAAGCTTCGTGCTCCCGGGCGTTCGGATGAGATGATTTCGATCAAGGGAGACGCTGCGGCGTGGTCGGCCGGCCTCTCGTCCATCTTCGTTGAACTCGAGGTCGAGCAAATGGATGCCGAGCATCCACCCATCGCGCGGATGTATCGATATCCGTTCGGCGACATGACATTCGTGCGCGCGGTGACGCGCGGCGGTGCCCATCGCGTCATCAGGTCGGCCAAACTCATCCGCTCATCGACGCACAACAACTTCTTCATAGGCTATCTTCTTTCTGGCGAGGCGACATTGAGCCAGGGCAGCGGCAAGGCATTGCTCGAACCCGGGGACCTCGCGATCCTGGACAGCACGAGGGAATATGCGATCGAGGTTCCCCACGCGTTCGATTCCCTCTGGGTGCGTGTTCCGCGCCATCGGTTGGAAGGACGACTTCACTCGCTTTCCGAAATCATGGCGCAAAAGATCGACGGGCATTCCGGGGTCGGGCATGTCGCCTCGAACTTGCTGCTTGCCGCTCTTGCCGAGGCGCCGAAGCTTCGCCCCGGAGAAGCCAACCGCATCGCCAACCACCTGCTCGACCTGATGGGACTGGCCCTGGCTGATCTGGCACAGCGGCCGGCAAGCGAGACACAGAGCAGCTATCGGCTGTCCGTGCTGCGGCGGGTGCAAGACTTCATCGACGAGCGTCTCGATGACGAGACATTGTCCGCCAGCGCCATCGCGCGCGCCCACCATGTCAGCGTCCGCTATCTGAACAAACTGTTCGAGCGGGAAGGCACCTCGATCGCACGCTGGACAAGGATGCGGCGGCTCGAGCGCTGTCGCATGGATCTCGAGAGCAATGCACCGGTCGGTCGGACGATCAGCTCCGTTGCATACAGTCACGGGTTCAGAAACGTCAGCCATTTCAATCGCGCCTTCAAAGCCAGATTCGGTTGTTCGCCACGAGCCCTGCGCGACTCTCGTTAGAGGTTGCAGTCGGTCGAATCGCAAACTCGCTGTGAATCTTTGTCATGACACATGATCTTTCCCGAGAAGTCTGCAATTCTCGGGATCATGCTCTAGCCCGTTGTCGGCGCCGCGCCGCGGTATGAACCCCTCTTCAATCTGCTTCAAGCCTTGCGCTTCAGCGAGCAAGTTGGGCCGAGGTCCTCCGAGTCTTGACGGCGTTGAGCATCTTGGCATGAGATTGCGAAGTCATCGCCGATTTTTGGTGGCGACCCGAAGGATTCCGTCGTGCGCCTTGGTGGGGACACTGTTCGGGCTCGTCGACATGCATGCCCACTCTCGGGGCCTAGCCCCATTGCGGCGATGACGCCGTTTCCGCGGCGCTAAAGCCCGACCGAATGAGCTGCACGAGGCACTATTGTCAGGATAGCTTGCACTTTTCTAAATTGGGCAGCAAGATAACGGCCGCTCTGGACCAAACTCCGCCATTCTCGACTTGATCTGGTCATGCCACTATCGTCATTCGTTCGCGTCAGTTCCAACGGCTCCGCTTTGGTCGCCTCGCGAATGGAGACCACCTTCGTGCATCGAACATGGGCGACCGGCGGTGCAGTTGGCCGCGGCCGATTTCACGCCTTTCTGGTCACGCGTGGTGCTGCGCAGTTCCACGCCGAGGACGAGACCTCCCTTGAGCTGACCGGACCGTTCATGCTGTGGCTTCCGCGCACGGTGAACGGCGAGTTTCGTCTGATGGCCGGCGGTGAGGGTTTCGCCTTCTCGGTGGCTGAGGATTTCGTTTGGCGCATGGTCGGCGACAGCCCGGTCGCTCTTCACCTGCGGCCACTCTTCGACAGAACCATAGTTGCGGCGGCGGAAAGGATTACCCCTCGCCTGGCAGAATTGCGTATCTCTTTCGAAGCTTTGGCCCGCGAATCGCGTGAACAGCAGCCTGGTGCCTCCGCGATCTCCGGAGCCCATATCACTCTTCTCCTGTTGCATCTCTGGCGCGCCGCCGATCTCAACGAGGCGGCTGCGGGCCTGCGCGGCACGGCGTCCAGCACGGCACAGCGCTTCCGTCAGCTCGTGGAGCTTCATTATCGCGAGAATCTCCGTATCGATGAATATGCGCGCAAATTGCGTGTGACGCGCGCTCATCTTCAGGATGCCTGCCTGCGCGCGACGGGACGGACACCGCTCGCCCTCGTCCATGATCGGCTGATCGCGGAGGCGCGGTCGCAACTCGAGCAAACCGAATTGCCGGTCGAACAGGTCTGCTACAGTCTCGGCTTTCGCGACCCGAGCTATTTCAACCGATTCTTCAAGAAGCAAACCGGTCGAACGCCAGCTGCGTTCCGCCACGAATATGTCACGGCGCGCCCGCGCAGCGAAGCCGCCGCGTCTTTCGCGGCCTGGCCTTAATCCGGATTTCTCGCAGCGGCCGTTGGAGTCGGGACACGGGTCATTATCAAATAGGTGCTGAATCACGCGAACGATATATTCGCGGCATAGGCGAGATCCCATGGAGAGAACTTTGTGGCCTTCACTCCATGGATGATTTCGTCCGCGAGGGCATCGGCTCGCTCCGTGATTGTACGTCTTCAGCTTCCTGCCAACCCATGGCCGACCATTTTCTTCGGATCGACGATTTCGTCGAACCGTTTCTCGTCGATGTAACCGGAGTCGAGCGCGGCCTCCTTCAAGGTGAGGCCCGCGTCATTCGCTTTGTGCGCGATGGCGGAAGCCTTGTCGTAGCCGATTACCGGACTGAGCGCCGTCACCAACATCAGAGAGCGGCCGAGCATCTCGTCGATGCGTTTACGATTGAGCTGGGTCCCCTCGACCTGATAGCGGCGCAGCTTGTCGCAGGCATCGGCGAGCAGGCGGGCGGAGTGAAGGAAATTGTTGATGATGATGGGGCGCATCGCGTTGAGCTCGAAATTGCCCTGGCTCCCGGCGAAGGCGACCGCATTGTCTTCGCCGATCACCTGAATGCAGACCATCACCATCGCCTCGGACTGGGTCGGATTGACCTTGCCCGGCATGATCGATGATCCCGGCTCGTTTTCCGGCAAGATAAGTTCGCCCAGACCGCAGCGCGGTCCAGAGGCGAGCCAGCGCATATCGTTGGCGATCTTCATGAGCGCGACCGCCAGGCCCCGCACCGCCGCCATCGCCGCGACCATCGCATCGAGCGAGCCCTGGGCGGCGAACTTGTTGGGCGCGGTGACGAACGGGCGGCCAGTCAGTTCCGCGATCTCGGCGGCAATCTCTGTGCTGAAGTTGGGCGGAGCGTTCAGACCCGTGCCGACCGCGGTGCCGCCGGCAGCAAGTTCGTGCAGCCCGCCTTCGGCACGGCGGACACCTGCGATCGCATCGCGCATCTGCTGCGCGTAACCGGACCATTCCTGTCCGACGGTGAGCGGCACCGCGTCTTGCAGATGGGTTCGCCCGATCTTGACCACGTCCATCCACTGGTTTGCCTTGGTTTCGATCGCAGCGGCGAGCGCCTCCGCATGCGGCAGCAGGCGCTCTTCGAGCTCCAGCACAGCCGCGATGTGCATCGCAGTGGGAAACGTGTCGTTCGAAGATTGGCCCATGTTGACGTCATCGTTCGGGTGCACCGGCGATTTGCTGCCGATCTTTCCCCCGAGCAACTGGATCGCGCGGTTCGACAACACCTCGTTGACGTTCATGTTCGATTGCGTGCCGGAACCGGTCTGCCAGACATAGAGCGGGAAATGTTCGTCGAGCTTGCCGGCGATTACCTCATCGGCGGCGCGTGCCATCGCGTCGGCCTTCCATTTCGCAAGCCGCCCGGCCTCGGCATTGACCAGCGTCGCCGCTTTCTTGACGTAGCCGTAGGCGTGATAGACGCGCTTCGGCAAATGATCGTCGCCGATTGAAAAGTGGATCAGACTCCGCTGGGTCTGCGCTCCCCAGTAGCGGTCGGCCGGCACGTCTATACCGCCCATCGAATCGGTCTCGTGACGCTGGCCGGTCGCGTCGATGCCGATAGGGATGTCGTGCAGGGTCGGATGCGATTGATCGGCCATCACGTGGCCTCCTTCCATAAGTCACAAGGGGCGGCGGCGATCACGAGTGCGCGACGCTAACCGAAGCGGCGCCCCAGGGTCCTCAAAGACCAATGTGAAACACGAATGGATCGTACTCTATCATGATCGAAGAGGCGAAGCCGAGGCTGTTGTTTTTGGCGTGCCGAGCGCTCCGATCGATGGCGACGTCACCGATTGGCTGGATGGGTACGGCCGCTTCGACCAACGCAAGGCCGCATACAAGCCGCACTGATACACGACACAAACCCGGCCAGGACCTCACTTCTTTGACTTTACGGCGATGCCCTTTGGACAAAAGGCTTAGGTACGCATGACCGCCCCACAAAAGCAATTTTCGCAGCCCCTTCCGCGTGCGTTTCCACCCGCGCGAGCGGCGACAGGGCTTGCACTCGTCGGCCGTGATTTTGCGTCGGATGGCCGGTTATTCGATTCAGCAGATGTCGAACGATATAGGCGTGTCGAATTCCATGGCGACGCGCTAGTCGCGTTTCATCGACCTGCAGAAGGCAGCCGACGACAAAATCGTGGTATTGGAATTCTCCCGGCAAACGAAAGTGCTACGAGAAGAACAAGGAGCGCCGGACGTTGACAGGCCGGCGGAGAACACTTAGACAACCGTTCCGCAAAGGTTCATTGCAAATCCATTTTGCCATTTGCAGAACTGAATAGCTATGTTGTTGACTTTGTTATGGATTTCTGGGGGATAGTTCAACGGTAGAACAGCGGACTCTGACTCCGTCAATCTTGGTTCGAATCCAGGTCCCCCAGCCAATCGCTGCGTAGGCTTCCATTATTCACCTGAGATCGCTGGAGTTTCCTCACGCCTGCCGATCGGCTCAAGGCGTCGGGTCCATCGGCATGGTCCACCTTGGACGACGAATGGGCACGACCATGCCGGTCGACCCTTTGCGGCAGTGCAGCGCAATTAGCTTCCTTCGCAGGAAAGTTCCGCCCGAGATTGCGAGAGCAAGCCCAAAGTGATGGGTCACACTTGAACGCGCTCTCTTCGTGATCCAGCGCGTCACTTTTTTCTGCGCCATCGGCGGATCATTTTTGACGCCGTCTTTGCTGTGGTGACACTGATCGCCTGCGGGTTTGCCGAGGCGCCCCACGGATTCTCCCTCGAACCGAGGACACTTTCAGGGTACCGTCTTTGTGCTGACGGCAGGCTCCCCCGCAAATTGATCTGGATCAAAGCCCCAAGATGAATCTTGTACAGCGTCGAGACGGTGCGCAGGCGGTCTGCCCGTCGACGCACGTATTCGCAATGCACAATTCCCAATTCCTGTGAGCGGCGAACAGGTATGATGATCCCCAACCCGACCGAGAGCACAGCTCTGCTTCATGCCGTGGCGAGCACCTCGCCCGAAGCGATCATCACCATCGATGTCGGTGGCAAAATTCACTCCTTCAATCCGGCAGCCGAACATTTGTTCGGCTATACGCAGACGGAGGTGCTGGGCGAGAACGTCAAGATCTTGATGCCGTCGCACTTTCGTGAACATCATGAAGACTTTGTCACGCATTACCTAAAGACCGGCGAGCGACACGTCATCGGCATCGGGCGCGTCGTCGCCGGTCAGCACAGAGACGGCTCGACATTCCCCATCGAACTCTTCGTCGGTGAAACGGTCGTCGACAATACGCGCCTCTTCGTCGGTTTCATTCGAGACTTGAGCGACCTCGATCGCGAACATCGGAGGGTGCAGGAACTCCAATCGAAGTTGTTCCATGTGAGCCGCCTCGGCGAAGCGGGGCAGATGGCGTCCGGGCTCGCTCACGAGGTTACTCAGCCCCTCGCCGCCATCATGAACTATGTCCAGGCTGCACGCAGGATGTCAGCCTCGACCTTACCGTCGGAATTTTCGTCCTCTGCGGTCGAAGTTTTTGAGAAGATCGAGCAGCAGGCGCGCCGAGCGGTCGAAATCATCAAACGTTTGCGAAGATTCGTCGAAAAGCGCGAGAGCGAAAGAGACTGGCACGATCTTCACGTCCTCATAGAGGAAGCGCTTGGGCTTTCCCTGGTAGGACCGGCCGGCCGCGGCGTGCGCATGCGACTGGCGCTCTTGCCCGGCATACTCAATGTCGACGTCGACCGCGTGCAGATCCAACAAGTATTGGTTAATGTCGTCCACAACGCCATTGACGCTACCGAAGGAATGCCGCAACGGGAAATAACAATATCGACTGCCCTTCACGATGCGGATCATGTCCGAATATCCGTCGCGGACACGGGACCCGGCATAGCCCCGGACATTGCGGAGCGGTTGTTCGAGTCCTTCGTCACCACAAAGGAGCAAGGATTGGGCGTCGGCCTTTCCATTTCCAAGAGCATTATCGAAGCCCACGGAGGCCGAATTTGGTTCACGCCGAACACCCCAGTCGGCGCAACCTTCCACATCACCCTCCCGCGCGCGTAGGAAGCCGTCCATGAATGCCGAAATTCCTAAGCCCCAGACTCTGGGGGAACTCCGTGACTACCCTCGCCCGGCGCCATTTTTGATGCAGGTCATGGCAGATCGGTCAGATTTTGGGGAGTGTGCCGGTCTACGCAACCGAAGGTCTTCAGCATGAAGCTCACCGTCCACATCGTCGAAGATGACGAGGCGAACCGTAACTCGCTGCGGGACGTGCTGAAAATCTATGGATATTCCGTCGCGGTCTATACGACCGGTGAGGAGTTCCTTGCGGACGCGACGCTGAACAGCGACAGTTGCGTCATTCTCGACGTCAACCTGCCTGGGGTCAACGGTCTTGAAGTCCTGAAGCGCTTGCGAACGCGCGCTGCTCCAATCGCCGCCGTCATCGTTTCAGGGCGCTCGGGCACCGACATGCGTGCACGGGCCGACCGGCTCGGTGCTCTCGGTTTCTTTGAAAAGCCGATCGATATCGACCGACTGGTCGCAACAATCGACTCTGTGGGCCGAAAGTAGGTGGCGGCCTTCCCACTCGCGAAGCGAACTCTGGTGGGCCGAGCCTTGCGGTGGCAATGATAAAAAACCGCTGCTCCGTAGCGCCCCCGCTTGGCGGTCCACCCTTACGCATGGTCCTAAAGGGGAAAGATAACTCGCCCCACCAGATCGCAGACTTAGCATTGCGATTCAGCCGGAGGTTCGAAACTATCCGTCAGCATCGCACTTTTCCTCAGCCCGCCAGCACGAATTCCGATTGGATGGGCTCGCCCGGCTGAAAAGAGCACGCGCGCTAGACACATGACAGAAAAGAGGGTTCACTGTTCCTGTATTTCGACGTCCGTCAGATTGGATGTCTCATAGGTATTTGTGCATAGGTTACGTCCGATGTCTCATCAAGGTTATGGTCTGGCTTGTTGAGTTGCACATCTTCTCGACGCGCCAGCGTTCAATCCGTTTGTCATGAATGCACGCGATAGGTCGCCCGTTAAGACCCTTTGACACAGACGAGGAATGATTAATGAATGAGGCGCCTTCGTCAAAATCCATAGCGCAAGATCCGAAACGCGTTCTGCCGTTTGAACGCGTGGTGCTCGTGTTGCAAGGCGGCGGCGCCTTGGGTGCCTATCAGGCCGGCGTTTTCCAAGCGCTCGACGAAGCGAATATTCACGTAGATTGGCTCTGCGGTGTTTCGATCGGCGCCATCAATGCGGCATTGATCGCCGGCAATCCACCCGAAAGACGGGTCGAACGATTGCGCGAATTCTGGGAGGCCGTGACGAAGCCGCCGATGGGTGCCGCCGGGCTCCCGTGGTTTTCGGACCTGACGTGGGCCATGGATGAACGGGCGCGATTATGGACCAATAGAATGAGCGCCGTTGGCGCTATGATCTATGGAGTCCCTAATTTCTTTTCGCCTCGGCCAATTCCGCCTCTGGGGTCAGTCGCTGAGAAACCCGATTTGGTCAGCTATTATGATGTTGCTCCCTTGAAAGCCACGCTCGGAAAGCTCGTGAATTTCGACCTGATCAATAGCATGCCGCTGCGCCTCAGTGTCGGCGCGACGAATGTGCGGACGGGGGAGGCAGTCTATTTCGAAAACGACGAACGAAAGATTTGCGTCGAGCATATCATGGCGAGCGCGTCTCTACCGCCGGGATTCCCGCCGACCGAAGTCGATGGCGAGTATTATTGGGATGGCGGCGTCGTTTCCAATACGCCGATGCAATGGGTCGTCAGTAGCAAGCCTCGATATGCTGCGCTTGTCTTCCAAGTGGATCTCTGGGACGCGACGGGCGCGGTGCCACTCGATCTAGCCGCCGCCAATCTGCGTGCAATGGAGATCCATGCCGCGAGCCGCATCAATGTGTCGCTGGATCAATATCGGAAAATCCAACAATATCGCAGAGCCCTCGGCAAGCTCTTGGCAGAGCTTCCCGAGGATCGGCGCAACGATCCGGAAGTCCAAATGCTTGCGGAAGAGGCACAGGTTCAGGTCGCCACGCTCGTCCAATTGAAATACCAAGCGAAGAAATACGAAACGGCCGCCAAGACCTTCGAATTCTCGCGCCGCGCCATGGAAGAACATTGGAAGGCCGGCTACGAGGATACCCGTGCTGCACTCGATCAGCCCGAGGTTCTGGAACTGCCGCATCCGTCGGAAGCGGTCCGAGTCTTTGACGTGCGGAAAGGTTGGATAACTGAATAAGATGAAGGCGCGCGAAAGCCAGCTGCGTTGCGGCCGACACGAAAAGAACAACCACGGGTCCTGAGCCGTCGATCAGGCAACGATACGCGCTTGCGGCTGATCGAGGCGATAGAACCGCGCCGCTGTCGTCGCGAAGAGGGTTGCTTTCTCTTCCGCCGAAGAGCCCGCCGCGATCCGCTTGAACGCGTTCCATAGGACGGCATAGCTGCACGTTCGCTTATCGACCGGAAAATTGCTCTCGAACATGCAGCGTCCGACGCCGAACGCTTCGATGCAGGTCTCCACATAGGGGCGCCACGCGTCGGCGAGTTGGTCGGACGAAGCCGGACGGTCGCTTTGGTCGAAGCCGAAGCCGAAGACGTGCATGCCGAGACCGCCGAGCTTCACATTCACATTCGGACGTTTGGCAATGTCTTGGATATTGCGGCGCCAGTCCGCAAAGACCTCGCTGCGCCGTTGCGCATAGACGCCGATGCCGAGTGGCCCGCCGACATGGTCGAGCACGATGTTCGTATCGGGAAAAGCTGCCGCGAGGTCGGCAAGCTCCGGAATCTGGGTATGATAAATCCAAGCCTCGAAGGACAGATCGAGCGGGGCGAGGCGTCCGACCCCCTCGCGGAATTTCGCCTCCGCCATCAGGCCACGCGGAAATTCCGCCGGCGTCGACTTGATCGTCTTATCAGCGTCCCAGACGGCGCTCTGGCGCACGCCGCGGAACCTCTCGGAGGCGCGGCAATGAGCCTCGAGCACCCGTTCGACGGTAGCTCCCACCCTCAGGTTCGCGAAGCCGACGATGCCGGCACAGAGCCGTGCCGGACCGTAATGCCCGCTCGCGGCCATGGCAGCAATGCCATTGACGAATTCCGTCTCGCCGACCGGCGCCAAAGCGCGGTCCCCATCAGCCCGATACATGGAACCGCATTGCACATGGACGGTCGCATGAATGTCGTGGCCGCTTCTCGCATCACGCAGCAACTCGTCGAACAGGTAGCGGGACCCTCGGTCCCACAAATGATGGTGCGGATCGATGATCGGCAGATCGGGCTCGAGGATCGGTTCCTGCTGCAGCGCGAGCCAGTTTTCGTCGATCGCAAAGAGAATTGGCTCAGCCACTTTCTTGCCTGGTTCCATCCAACCACCTCCCCCCGATATCCAAGCTGATTCTTCGGCGCGCCGCAATTTTGTCGCCTTGGCACGGCGGCGGACCAGGCCTGCGGCACTCTCGGAAGCCTCAAAATCATAGTCGCTGCATATCGGCTTCGACAATGAGAGATATTGGAAGTATCGATGCGTTCGCGCCAGTTGCCGTTGCGCGGCCAATATGGCCTCACCTCAACAGGAGAGCGAAGATGCGCGGCTCACCGATACCGGGTCTCGACGATCCAATGACAACCGACTTGACGGATTTCGCCCTGATCAACACGCCTATGCTCAACAAGGGCACTGCCTTCACCGATAGGGAACGCGACGCGTTCCGCCTGCACGGCCTCCTGCCGCCGCATATCGGCACGCTCGACGAACAAGTGGACCGTCGTCTGAAGGCACTGCGGAATTCCGCGACGGACTTCGAGCGCTACGCATTTCTCCGCGACCTGCAGGATACAAATGAAACTTTGTTCTATGCTCTTCTGGTCCGGCACATCGAAGAACTGCTGCCGCTCGTCTATACGCCGACGGTCGGGGAAGGCTGCCAGCGCTTCAGCGAGATCTGGCGCAAGCCGCGCGGCCTCTTCCTCAGCTGTCCCAAAAAGCACCGCATCCGCGACATTCTCGCCAACCCGCATTTCGATCGGGTCCGCATCATCGTCGTCAGCGACGGCGAGCGCATATTGGGGCTCGGAGACCAAGGGGCTGGCGGCATGGGCATTCCGATCGGCAAATTGGCGCTCTACACGGCTTGCGCCGGTATTCATTCCGCGCAGACCTTGCCGATCTTGCTCGATGTCGGCACTGACAACCAGGAGCGCCTGTCCGACCCTCTCTATGTCGGCTGGCGGCACGAACGCGTGCGCGGCGCTGAATATGACGCCTTTATCGAAGAGTTCGTCTCTGCGGTCGCCGAACGTTGGCCGGATCTCCTCTTGCAGTGGGAAGATTTTGCGGGATCAAACGCCTCCCGATTACTCGAGCGCTACCACGACCGGCTTTGCACATTCAACGACGACATTCAGGGAACAGCCGCGATCGCGGCGGGCACACTCATGGCCGCCATCAATGTGACGGGCGTGCAGCTCACCAAACAGCGCATCGCACTTTTGGGCGCCGGCTCCGCCGGCTGTGGAATCGCGTCGCTGCTGCTGCGTGCGATGATCGAGAATGGCCTCGGCGAGTCTGATGCACGGCGCAGATTCTTCGCCATCGATCGCAACGGTCTCCTCGTCGAAGGCATGCCCGGCATGACCGAGACTCAAAAGCCATTCGTGCTGACCCGTGCAGCCGTCGCGAACTGGACGCTGCAAGACCCGACCGCCATTGGTCTCCTCGATGTTATGGTGAACGCGAAACCGACCGTTCTCGTCGGCGTCTCCGGCCAGGCCGGCGCCTTCAGTGAAGCTGCCATCCGCGCCATGGCCGCCAACGTCGAACGCCCCATCATCTTTCCGCTCTCGAACCCGATCTCCCGCAGCGAGGCAACGCCCGCACAGCTCTTCGAATGGACGGACGGCCGGGCGCTGATCGGCACCGGCAGTCCTTTCGCGCCGGTGGAATGGCACGGCCGGGCGGTTCCGATCGACCAGACCAACAACTCCTATATCTTCCCCGGCATCGGCCTCGGCGTTCTCGCGTCCGGCGCGCGCAGGGTGAACGACGCGATGTTCATGGCCGCAGCCAAGGCCGTCGCGGCGCTTTCCCCGATCGCGAATGACAGGAACGGGCGTCTCCTGCCGCCCGTCAACGAATTGCGCAAAGTGTCCGTGGCGGTCGCCATCGCCGTTGCGCAGCAAGCGCAGGCGGACGGCTTGGCTCCCACGTGCGACGCGGCGACCTTGGCCGAGCACGTGCGAGCCCACGTCTGGGAGCCCGCCTACCAACCCTACTTCCCCACCGGCCACGCCACAGGTTAAGGCACGAACGGACGCTGAAGCATGTCGCAGAAAAGTGAGTTCGCCGTTCCGACAAGGACATGCTCCAAGGACATGCTGCAAGTGATGAGCACGTCGCTCGGCTGGCAGCCGAACGCCTTTCTGAAGCAGCTATTGAAATAGGAAGCACAAAATCCGCCGTTTGTTGGACGGCGTGCCTGAGCGCATGTAATTGTGATTTTTGTGTTTTTTCGGCGAACTCTGTCGGAGGCATTCGGCGTCGCGGCAAACCTATCCCACGTGCGGATTCACCTCGCGGCAGCGCTCAGGCAACAACCATTTGCAACAGCCCTTCGGCTCCGCCCTGACTTTGAAAATGAGATCCGCCGCAGCCGTTAAGGCCACCCCGTCGAAGTCCGGCGCTATCGGCCGCACGGATCGGCTGAACCCCCATTTAGCTTCCCACAGGCAATTGGCGCCGCGTTTTTGACCTGACGGGGCAATTTGTCGCTTTCCCGAACGCGACCGGATAACGCGGCGCACGCCGGCCTCGTCGAATGTGAGTATCCCTTTGTTTCGACGTCTATTTCCGGGATCTTTCCCGGGTGACCATGGCGCCGCCGCTCGCCGGTGCACTCGGCGTCGCGGCGGGCGTTGTCGTGACCGAGACGAAGCGGAGCAGGAAGTTTTTACCTCGTCGGCGTCACAATAGCGCCTCTTTCCGCCTAGAGACATAAGTCATAGCCCGTTTCGTCCGAATTGACGTCTGCGCCTGCGAGCGCATCGGCCGCTATTGACCCACTATCAAGGAGATTCAATGCTCTCTATTATCCGCAGAAACCCGCTTTCACGCGCGACGAGCGCCGCAGCACTCGCCGCTATAGCCGTCGCAGTTTCCCTATTCTCGATGCCTGCTCATGCAGTTAGTTGCGAAGACGTGCGCAGACTGAGCGCCGCCGAACAAGAATATTGGTCGAAACAGCTGAACCTCACGGCCGAGCAACGCCATAGCATTTGGGTCGCTTGCTACCAAGGCTCGAAGCACCCGAAGGTCGAGGAAATCGCGCGTAAATAACGCGCTGGGGAATGCCCCGACCGCAGCAATTCCACTGCTCTAACGCTTGCCGCGCGGCGGCTTCTTGCCGGCGCCGTCATTGCGATGCGGTCGCGGCGCGCCGCCGTCGCGCCGCCGCTCCTGCCGGGGCGCCGCGGCTCTTCCACCGGCCCACCGGTCGCTTCGCGATGGCGCGCTTCGGGACGGCGCTGCCGCGCGCTCGGCTGGGCTCGGTTTGGCTTGGCCGAGTTTTGTTTGGCTCGGTTTGGCTCGGCTAGGCCTTGCCGTGCGTTTCGGCGTCGGCTCGGACGCAGCGACGCGCCGCTCGACGACGACGCTGCGGCCCTTGCGGTCCTGCGTCTCGCCCCGCAAAGTGCGTCTGCGGCCTTGCTGAGCCGCTTCGGCCTCGTCGCCGCGCAAGGCCGAGACATGTTTGCGCGGACCTGGTTTCGGCCGCGTCCGCGGCTTCGCCGGTTCGGCCTCGGGTTCGGGCCGCGCCCGATGCGGGCGAAGTCCGCCTTGCTGGGGGACGCGGGCCGCGCGTTCTTTCCGCGCCGGCGGCCTGAACTCGCTGCGCGCCGGCGGCTCCGCGATCTCCGACTCGAAATCCACGCCCGCCGCTTGCGCCAATGCCGCGCCCAACTGGTCGCGCAAGACGCGGGTGCGGACTTCCTCGATCGCCCCGTCTGCGAGTTCGCCCAATTGGAACGGCCCGAAGGAGAGGCGGATCAAGCGATTGACGACGAGCCCGAGATGTTCGAGCACGCGTTTGATTTCGCGGTTCTTGCCTTCGCGCAGGCCGATCGTCAGCCAGATATTGGCGCCTTGTACTCGGTCGAGCATGGCTTCGATTCCGGCATAATGGATGCCATCGATCGTGACGCCGTCGCGCAGACGATCGAGGACCGCCTGATCCGTCTCGCCATTGGCGCGGACGCGGTAGCGGCGCAGCCAGCCGGTCGTCGGCAGTTCGAGAACGCGGGCGAGACCGCCGTCATTGGTGAGAAGAAGCAGACCTTCGGTATTGATGTCGAGCCGGCCGACGCTGACCAGACGCGGCAGGTCCGGATGCCGGTCTTTCAGATAATCGAAAACGGTGGTCCGTCCTTCCGGGTCCTTATTCGTCGTGACAAGGCCGCGCGGCTTGTGAAACAAGAACAGACGGGTGCGCTCGCGCCGCGCGAGCGGCTGACCGTCAACGAAAACCTGGTCGTCCGGCCCTATGCTGAGGGCCGGGC
Source organism: uncultured Alphaproteobacteria bacterium (assembly GCA_963809985.1). Classification (GTDB taxonomy): domain Bacteria; phylum Pseudomonadota; class Alphaproteobacteria; order Rhizobiales; family Beijerinckiaceae; genus Methylovirgula. The sequence goes on from CAWELW010000001.1 coordinate 702,412, forward strand.
TCGTCAACACTTTGCCGTTGACTGCGACGCGGCCTTGGCCGATCCAAGCCTCGGCATCGCGGCGCGAGCATAGACCCGCGCGCGCCATGACCTTGGCAATGCGCTCGCCCTCGGAGTGAGCCGGCTGTGCCGCAGGCTGTTTCGAGGTATTGCGACGACCAGGCGCCAATTTGTGCGGCGCTTGTCTTTTTGCGACAGATTTCGTTTGGCCACGCATCTGCGATGCCTGCTCACCTGGCTTCCGTTCACTTGGCTTGCCGCGCGGCCGCTTCGATTTGTCTTTATCCATCCCGTCCTGATAGCAGACTCCGCGCAAGATGGGGAATTCGTCGAGAGATCTGCGTTTGTTTCGAGGAGACACTGTGAACGAATCATCGACCAAGGCCGATCCCATGGCTCTCGCCTTCGCCGCCGCCCGCGCCGCCGGCGCCATGGGTGAAGTGCCCATCGGCGCGGTCGTGGTCTCTAAAGGAGAACCGATTGCAGAGGCGGGAAATCGCGTGCTCATAGACAAAGATCCGAGCGCGCACGCGGAGATCCTGGCCATTCGCGCCGCCTGCCAAAAACTCGGCTCCGAACGGCTTGTCGACTGCGATCTCTATGTGACTTTGGAGCCTTGCGCGATGTGCGCGGCGGCGATCTCTTTTGCCCGCCTGCGGCGGCTCTATTTTGCCGCCGCCGATCCCAAAGGCGGCGCCGTCGAGCACGGGCCGCGGTTTTTCACGCAGCCGACCTGCCATCATGCGCCGGAAATCTACGGCGGCTTGCGCGAGAGCGAAGCCGCCGACCTGCTCCGCGCCTTCTTCAAGGAGCGGCGCTAAGGCCCTGTCCGCAAATTATCGAATCATTTGGCGGGACGGATAAATGGCCCCCGAAGCCCTCTCCATGAACACCGCCGCCGATTGTCATCCTCGCGAAAGCGAGGATCCAGGGGCAACTCGCACAAAACTCTGGATTCCCGGTCTTCGCCTCCGGCTCGCCGGGAATGACAGGAGGGAGCGTCTCACTATGAACACAGCCGCCAAGATAGCGTGTTCATGGTCCGTGTGCAGCTCCCGTTGGAGCAGATGGCTCATCCTGAGGAGCTTGCGAAGCAAGCGTCTCGAAGGACGAGGGCGTCATACGTTTATGTTTCCGCTGCTTTCGCCAAGCGCTCCCTCGTGCTTCGAGACGGCCCTCATAGGGCGTCGCCTGCGACGGGCCTCGCAAGCGACGCCCTATGGGGCCTCCTCAGCATGAGGGAGCTTGTGGCTGCTGCAAATGGAGCAATTATTTCCGGACGAGCTCTAAGCATCGGACCCAAAATGGGGAACCGGTTTTGGGATAAATCGGATGCTCAAACAAGATGTAGACTAGATTACGGTGACAGTGCATTCAATTGACGAAAGCGTGCAACGAATTAAATGCACTGTCACCGTAATGAACGTAATTGAATTAAATGCACTATCACCGTAATTGCGTAATTGGTAATTGCGCGCATAACACCTGAACCATGGTTGCGGGTTCATGGTGGTTTCGGCCCTGCCTTGCAGGTCAGCTTCGGCTCGAAAACGGTCATTCATCAGGCGGGTGCCAAGCATCTGATTTGATCCACTATAGTCAGGGCCGCGCCCAACTCGACCTGCAGCTCGATGTCAAAAAAACTCCAGCAGCGCAGCAAGCGTCGCCTGCGGATTTTCCTCCGGCAAGAAATGCCCGCAGGCGATCGCCTGACCGCCGACGTCGTTCGCCCATTGCCGCCAGACGTCGAGCGGCGACACGCCGCCAGCCGGAATCCCCTGCGCTCCCCACAAGACGCAGAGCGGCACCTCGATTTTGCGTCCGGCTTTTTGGTCTGCTTCGTCATAGGCAAGGTCGAGCGTCGCGCCGGCCCGATAGTCTTCGCAGCTTGCATGGATGCGCGACGGCTCGTTGAAGGCGGCGCGATAATGGGCGAGCGCGCGCGGATCGAAAACATCGAGGCTCTTCGCCGCGCTCCAGCTCGAGAGCGCCCGCTCGAGATAGAAGACGGCCGCCTGGCCGATCAGCTTTTCCGGCAAGGGCGCAGGCTGCGCGAGAAACAGCCAATGATAGACTTTCATTGCGCTGCTCGCGTCCATGCTCTGCCACATCGTCGCCGTCGGCACGATGTCGAGGAGGGCGAGCTTGTCCAACCGCTCGGGATGATCGAAGGCGAGACGATAGGCGACGCGGGCGCCACGGTCGTGGCCAACGACGCTGAAGCGGACGTGGCCAAGCGCTTCCATCACACTTATGGCATCCTGCGCCATGCGCCGCTTCGTATAAAGCGCGCCGCCTTCACTCGCCGGCGCCGAGGACCAGCCATAGCCGCGCAAATCCATCAAAACGACTGTAAATTGCTCGGCGAGGCGCGGCGCGATCAGGTGCCATTCGGCATGGGTCTGCGGATAGCCGTGGAGCAAAAGCAACGCCGGCCCCTGCCCTTTCGACCGGGCAAAAATCCGGCCTTCCGGCACATCGATCCAATGGGTCGCAAAACCGGGGTAGAGGTCGGCGAGTTCTTCCATGGCGATATTCTCCCCGCTGGCTCAAGTCATTGAAATTGAGGACAAAGACTCTTGAGCTTGATGCGGACCGGCGGTCCGCGGTCCGGATCGCGGACCTCCGGTCCGCAACACACTCGCTACCAGCGTCGCGCCGGCGAAAACGGCCAATCGGCAACAAATGTCATAATTCGGCGACGGGCTTGACACTCGGATCGGCGATCCTCACAAGAACCTCGGTGCGGATCGGACCATTCCATGACATCTAAGCCGAAGCTACGAATCTTTCTTTGCGCTCCCCGCGGTTTTTGTGCCGGCGTCGTCCGCGCGATCGACGCGGTCGAGCAGGCTTTGCGCCTCTATGGCGCTCCGGTCTATGTCCGGCACGAAATCGTGCACAATAAATATGTCGTCGAGGGCCTGAAGGCCAAGGGCGCCGTTTTCGTCGAAGAACTCGACGAAGTGCCGGATACGACGAAGCCGGTGATATTCTCCGCCCACGGTGTGGCGAAGTCGGTCCACGCAGATGCCGAGATGCGGCATGTTTTTGCGATCGACGCGACTTGCCCGCTGGTGACGAAGGTGCACCGCGAGGCCGAGGCGCATTTCAAGCGCGGCCGGCAGGTTCTGCTCGTCGGCCATGCCGGCCATCCCGAGGTCGTCGGCACGCTCGGGCAATTGCCGAAGGGGTCCATCATCCTCGTGCAGACGCCGGAAGATGTGCGAAAAGCCGAGGTGGTCGACGACAACAACCTGGCCTATGTCACGCAGACGACGCTATCGATCGACGATACGCGCAACATGGTCGAGGCGCTGACACGGCGTTTTCCGCGGATCGTCGGTCCACACAGGGAAGACATTTGCTACGCGACCACCAATCGCCAGGAGGCGGTCAAGCGCATAGCTCCGATCGTCGATGCAATGATCGTCGTCGGCTCCTCGAATTCGTCCAATTCGCAGCGCTTGCGGGAGGTGGCCGAACGCTCGGGCTGCAAGCTCGCACGCCTTGTCTTGCGCGCCGATGACGTCGAATGGAACCTCTTCGAGAATATCGGGTCCGTCGGCATTACCGCCGGCGCCTCGGCACCGGAAGTTCTCGTCGAAGAAATCATGGATGCTTTCGCCGAGCGTTTCGATCTCGTCGTCGAAACCGTGTCGACGGCGGATGAAAGCGTCTTTTTCCCGCTGCCGCGGGAATTGCGACCCGGCGCCGGTCCGGATCTGCGCGAAGAGGCGAATCTCGGCGCGGAAGTCGTGGACGACGAATGATGTTGAAAGAGTGGCATTAGATCACGATGATTTTGGATTGATTCAATCCAAAATCATGAACGTGATCGAAATTTTAAAGTTTAGAGCGGGATAGGCAGATAAGTCTACGCAATCTGCGTGAACTTGATTGCGCCGGAAAACCGGTTGCCACTTTTCCTCATCCCGCTCTAGCGCCGCCCGAACAGCTTTTCGACATCGGCGAGTTTCATCTCGATATAGGTCGGCCGGCCGTGATTGCATTGGCCGGCGCCCGGCGTGCGTTCCATCTCGCGCAACAGGGCGTTCATCTCGTCCGGCGTCAGTCTTCGGCCGGCGCGAACCGAATGATGGCAGGCCATGGTGGCGAGCACGTGATCGAGGCGGCGTTCGAGGGGGGCGAGCGCGCGATCGTCTTCACCGAGCACGTCCGCGAGGTCGCGGACGAGCCGCTGCACATCAGGCAATTTCAGGATGCTCGGGACTTCGCGCACGGCAATAGCGCCGGGACCGAAGCTTTCGAGGACGAGCCCGAGTTCGGCCAATAAAGGTGCGGCATCGAGAAGCCGCGCGACAGCGGGCTCGTCCATTTCGACGATTGCCGGGATGAGCAGCAATTGCCGCTGCGGATCGCTATCGGCGCGGGCCGCTTTCAAGCGCTCGTAGACGAGCCTTTCATGCGCCGCATGTTGATCGACGATGACGAACCCGTCGCGCGTCTGGGCAATGATGTAGGTGTCGTGGATCTGCGCGCGCGCGGCGCCGAGCGGTGCGTCGAGCGCGTCGCGCCGAGGCTCTTCCAGTGCAGCGCGCATATCGGCGGATGGCGGCACAAAGGGCTCGTATGGCGCACAGTCTTCGGCAAAGCCCGGATTGGCGGGAGATTGCCGCGCCTCCCATTGCGGTTGCGGCCGCGCCGATGGGTGGAAGCCGGCGCGGCTCCGTGAAGGGGACGATTGCCGTCGCGCGAAGGCTTCGAGCGCGGCAGTCGCATTGCTCGGCGTCGCCTTATGCAGAGCCGCGGCGAGCGTCTCCTTCAGGCCACCGACGACGAGGCCGCGGACGAGGCCCGCATCGCGAAACCGCACCTCCGCCTTGGCCGGATGCACGTTCACATCGACCTCCTGCGGATCGCAGGAGACGAACAAGACGAGCGCCGGATAGCGGCCCTGCGGCAGGTGGTCGACATAGGCGGCGCGGACCGCCCCGGCAAAGAGCTTGTCGCGCACCGGCCGGCCGTTGACGAAGAGATATTGGCTCGCCGCATTGGCACGGTGCCACGTCGGCAGGCCGGCGAAGCCGCGCATGCGCACGTCTTCGCGCAAAGCGTCGACGCGGAGCGCATTGGCACGGAAGTCCGCGCCGAGGATCTGCGTCAGGCGCTCGAGAAGACCGTCCTTGTCCTGGCTCGAGGCCGGATAGTCGAAATTTCCGACGTCCGGGCCGGAGAGGATGAAGCGGACATTGCAATGCGCCATCGCGAGGCGCTGCACGACATCGGCGATGGCGCGCGCCTCGGCGCGATCGCTCTTCAAGAATTTGAGCCGCGCCGGGGTTGCGGCGAAGAGATCGCGCAGCTCGACGCGGGTTCCCTGCATTTGCGCCGACGGCTTCAGCCCGTGCCGCACGCCTTGATCGACACGGATGACGGCGCCGCTCGCCGCCTTTGCGTCGCGGCTGGCGATTTCGAGCCAAGCGACGGCGCCGATCGACGGCAGAGCCTCGCCACGAAAGCCGAGCGTCGAAATCCGCGTCAAATCGCCGTCCGGCAATTTCGACGTCGCGTGGCGTTCGACGCAGAGTTCGAGATCTTGTGCGTTCATGCCGCTGCCATTGTCGACGACGCGGATCAGCTTGCGGCCGCCCGCCTCGATGGCGATTTCGATCCGGCTGGCGCCGGCGTCGAGGGCATTTTCGACGAGTTCCTTGACGGCCGCGGCCGGCCGCTCGATGACTTCGCCGGCGGCGATGCGATCGACGAGAACGGGATCGAGACGGCGAATGGGCATGCGAAATCTCTGAGAATTGCTGCCGGCGCTCGCGGCCCGAAGCGGGATATTTGAACCGTTTCCGGGTTGCTTGGCTCGCGCGCTCCGCAATCCATTTAGATATCATGCGAAGGCGAGGCTTGGCGCGGACCTGCGGCTTTTTCCCGCCTTTTTCCTGGAATCCTCCTATGGGGACTGGCAAAGCTCAAGTGAGGCCTACCTTGCTTCGGCAAACGCGCCGGTCTATTGCCCTGACGTCGCCAAGTTTTGGAGTTGCCATGTCGGGCTCGCAAATCACGAGCGCGGGCCTCGACGCCCGCCGCCGCAGGGCTTTGTTTAGATCCTGGCACCGCGGCATGCGGGAAATGGACCTCATCATGGGCCGGTTCGCCGATGCCGAAATGGGCCGGCTGAGCGAAGCCGAACTCGAGGCCTTCGAGGCCCTGCTCGAACGGCCCGACCACGACGTCTTTTCCTGGCTCACCGGAGAGGTGGAGACCCCCGCGGCCCACGACACACCCGTGTTCCGGAAACTGAAGCTTTCCCATACGCACGAGGGGCCGATTGATCTTTGAACGGAAATAGACGACGAACGAGCCCATCGCGTCGTCGTCGCGCGGAGCTAAACAATCCGGATTTTGTCGCCGGATCGTTTTGTTATGCGCGACGCCTGCCGTTCCTCTCCCCGTTTCGCTTTGCTCACGGGGAGAGGCGCGCGCAAACGACCATATTATTCAACGACCGGACACGTGACCGATTTCAACCGCGCCATAGCCGAGCTCGCCAAAGGCGGCTCGCTCACTTTGTCCTCGCTTCCGGATGGTTTCGACGCCTTCTGCGTCGCCGATCTCGCGCAGGCGCTGGCGCCGGAGGCGGAAAAGCGCGGCGTCGTCCTCGTCCATGTCGCCCGCGACTGGCGGCGCGCCTATGCCTTCAACGAGGCCTTGAATTTTGCCGCTCCGCAGATCGAGATCCTCGATTTTCCGGCCTGGGACTGCCAGCCCTATGACCGCGTCTCGCCCAATGCGGCGATCTCGGCGCGGCGGATGACGGTTCTGTCGCGGCTGGCGCGGTCGCGTGGCGCGCGCGAACAGCCGCGGCTGCTTTCGACGACAGTCAATGCCATCCTGCAACGTGTCCCGCCGCTGGCGAAGGTCGCGGCGGATTCGTTTTCGGCGGCGCCGGGCAATGTCGTCGATATGGACGAGCTCGTCCGTTGGCTCGAGAGCAACGGGTTCATGCGCAGTTCGACGGTGCGCGATACCGGCGAATACGCGCTGCGCGGCGGCATTCTCGATCTCTATGCGCCGGCAATGGAGCAACCGATCCGCCTCGATTTCTTCGGCGACACGCTCGAATCGATCCGCAGTTTCGATCCGGAGTCGCAGCGCACGATCGGGCAATTGCGCGGCCTCGATCTGGTGCCGATGAGCGAAGTGCAATTGACCTCGGATGCGATCCGGCGGTTTCGGCAGGCCTATGTCGCCACCTTCGGCGCGCAGACCCGCGGCGACACGCTCTACGAATCCGTGAGCGAAGGCCGCCGCCACCCCGGTCTCGAACATTGGCTGCCTTTGTTCTACGAGGACCTCGACACTCTGTTCGATTACACCGGGGCGGCGCCTCTCATCCTCGATTGCTTGGCCGAAGACGCCGCAAACGAGCGTCTGGCGCAGATCAAGGATTATTACGAGGCGCGCAAGAGCGCCCATGACGCCGATCCGAACCGATCTTCCTACAAGCCGCTGGCGCCCGATGCGCTCTATTTCTCGCCAGAATATTGGGCGCAGAACCTCGCCGGGCGCTGCACCGCGCGTGTGACCCCGTTCGCCGCGCCGCCGGGGAGCCGCGGCCTCGCCGTCGATTGCGCCGGCAAGGTCGGCCGCAATTTTGCGCCGGAACGACAGGACGAAGGCGCCAATGTCTTTGCCGCGGCGGCCGAACATGTGCGCGCGCTGCAAGGTGAAGGCAAGCGCGTCATCGTCGCCGGCTGGTCGGAAGGCTCGCGCGAGCGTCTGAGCCATGTCCTCAAAGATTTCGGCTTGGCCGAACTCGCCCCGGTCTCGTCCTTGGTGCAGGCGACAGCGCTCGGCAAAAACGTTGTGGCGCTTGCCGTCATCGGCCTCGAACAGGGTTTTGAGACGCGCGATCTCGCCGTCATCGGCGAGCAGGATATTTTGGGTGATCGGCTCGTGCCGAGCCGCAGGAAGACGCGCCGGGCGCATGATTTCCTGTCCGAAGTCAGCGCGCTTTCGGTCGGCGATCTCGTCGTGCATGTCGACCACGGCATCGGCCGTTTCTTCGGCCTCAAGGCCATAGAAGCCGCCGGCGCCCCGCATGATTGCCTCGAAATCCACTATGCCGACAGCGACAAGCTCTTCCTTCCGGTGGAAAACCTCGAGCTCTTGTCGCGCTATGGCTCCGAAGACACCGAAGTTCAGCTCGACAAATTGGGCGGCGCCGGCTGGCAGAAGCGCAAAGCGCGGATGCGCAGGCGCATTCTCGAAATGGCCGGCTCGCTGCTCAAGATCGCCGCCGCGCGGCAGACGCAGCCGGCGCCGAAGCTCGTGCCGCCGGAAGGCCTTTACGAAGCTTTCTGCGCCGCTTTTGCTTACGAAGAGACCGAGGATCAGCGCAATGCGATCGAGGCCGTTCTCGAGGATCTCGCCGCAGGCCGGCCGATGGACCGGCTGGTTTGCGGCGATGTCGGCTTCGGCAAGACGGAAGTGGCGCTGCGCGCCGCCTTTGTGGCGGCGATCAACGCCAAACAAGTCGCCGTCGTCGTCCCGACGACTCTGCTGGCGCGCCAGCATGCGCGAAATTTTGCCGCCCGCTTCGCCGGCCTTCCCATCAAGGTCGCGCAATTGTCGCGCATGGTCGCCGGAGCCGAGCAGAAGAACGTCAAGGCCGGCCTCGCCGCCGGCACGATCGATATCGTCGTCGGCACCCATGCTCTGCTCGGCAAGGCGATCGCGTTCAAGGATCTCGGCCTCGTCGTCATCGACGAGGAGCAGCATTTCGGCGTCAAGCACAAAGAGAGATTGAAGGAATTGCGCGCCGAAGTGCATGTCCTGACGCTCTCGGCGACGCCCATTCCGCGCACGTTGCAGCTCGCCATGACCGGCGTGCGCGAACTCTCGATCATCGCGACGCCGCCCGTCGACCGTCTCGCCGTGCGGACGTTCGTCACACCGTTCGACGAATTGCTGGTCCGCGAAGCCTTGTTGCGCGAGCGCTACCGCGGCGGCCAGAGCTTTTATGTCTGCCCCCGCATCGAGGACCTCGACGACGCTGCGGGCTTCTTGCGGCAAAGCGTGCCCGAGGCGAAATTCATCGTCGTGCATGGGCAATTGCCGGCGACCGAGCTCGAAGCGCGGATGGCGGCCTTCTACGACGGCAAATATGATATTCTGCTGTCGACCGCGATCGTCGAATCCGGGCTCGACATTCCGACCGCCAATACGCTCATCGTCCATCGCGCCGACATGTTCGGCCTCGCCCAGCTCTATCAATTGCGCGGCCGGGTCGGCCGCTCGAAGACACGCGCCTATGCGCTCTTCACTTTGCCGGTCAAGCGCATGCTGACGCCGCAGGCGGAAAAGCGGCTGCACGTCCTGCAAACGCTCGATACGCTCGGCGCCGGGTTCCAGCTCGCCAGCCACGATCTCGATATACGCGGCGCCGGCAATCTGCTCGGCGAAGAGCAATCCGGCCATATCAAGGAAGTCGGCTACGAACTTTACCAGCAGATGCTGCAAGAGGCGATCGTCGCATTGAAGGCCGGCATCGAAGAGCCGACGGAAGAGCAATGGTCGCCGTCGATCACGCTCGGCACGGCGGTGACGATCCCGGAAGATTATGTCGCCGACATCGATCTGCGGCTCGGCCTCTACCGCCGGCTGTCGACGCTCGACACGGATGCGGAGATCGAGGCTTTCGCGGCCGAGATGATCGACCGCTTCGGGACTTTGCCGCGCGAGGTCGAGCAATTGCTGAAGCTCGTCGCCATCAAGGCGCTGTGCCGCAAGGCCAATGTCGAAAAGCTCGAAGCCGGGCCGAAGGGCGTCATCGTCGCCTTCCGCGACAACAAGTTCGCCAACCCGCAAGGCCTCGTGCGCTTCCTCGCCGAACAAGACAGTTTCGCCAAGGTGCGCCCGGATATGAAGGTCGTCTTCATCCGCGGCTTCGACAACATCGCCGAACGGCTCGACGTCACCCGGCAGATTTTGCAGACATTGGCGTCGATCGCGATGAAGAAGGCGGCGTGAGGGGGGGCTCAGGGACCACTAGGTAATCGGCGCAACCTCGTTAGAGGGGGGTTAGATTATCGACACCTTAGACCTTGACATCAATGTGCCCGCACCGCTGACGAAAAGATCGGCGCCTTAATTTGGTCCAATTCGGCCGTCACTCTGTCCAAAGAGGACGTAACAGCGTCCACTTTAGACAGGATGACGGCCAATGACGACAAGGTATGCGTTTTGGAATAACAAAGGCGGAACTGGTAAGACGAGCTTAGCCTTTCAAGCGCTTACCATGTACGCAGAGAAATTTCCGAAGAAACATATTCTAGCTATCGATGTCTGCCCACAAGCGAATCTGTCCGAACTAATGCTCGGCGGCCTAAATAACAAAGGCAGTGATAAACTTCTGGCGCAGCAAGGTCTGGTTCCGAGGTGTAGTGTAGGTGGATATTTCCAGCTCAGACTACCGTCGCCGTATGTCCCTCCAGTGTTTGACGCTCACGACTTCATTACAAAGCCCAATGCATGGAACAAGAGCGTGCCTGAAAATATCGACTTGGTCTGCGGTGATCCACTGCTCGAGTTGCAGGCCAATGCAGTCAATACGCTAGCAAATAATCAGATTCCTGGGTCAAACCCGTGGATCTCGGTAGTCGACTGGCTCTCTGATTTCTTAAAAAAAGTCGAGAGCGATTACGATACCCTTTTTATGGACTGCAACCCAAGCTTTTCACTTTATACGCAAATAGCGCTTGCAGCATGTGACCGCATCATATTGCCGGTGATGGCCGATGATTCTTCGCGGCGAGCGATTCAGAATGCCTTTTCTCTTGTTTACGGTCTCAAGCTTCCTTCTGAAATATATGCGGCCTATGCGTTTGCAACAAAATTGAAAGCCGCAGGTCGAGCGCTTCCAAAAGTGCATTTGATAGTCAAAAATCGACTCACCCAATACATGGGTGCCGCATCTGCGTATGCCGCTGTCTTAGATGCGATCGAAAACGATGTCAGTAAGTTACTCAAGTCAAACCCTGAAATATTCAACTTTAAAGAAAATAAGAAGGGATTTGTCGAGGTACGTGATTTTCAAACGACAGGTGTTGTCGCCTTTGCGAAAGGCCTCCCATTCTCAAAAGTGCAGGTTGGCAAGCAAACAATAAACGGCCATCGGGTGCAGGTTAAAAGTGACTACCTCATTAATGCAAACCAGGCCATGCAAGGTTTAGTGGCGTATCTCTAGATTATTTGCCTTGCCCAAATGTTGCGGCCAGGCGCGAAAATGCGAGGCGGATCGCTCGCCCCATGTTTGGAGGAAATCATGGCAGATATGGTCACCGTATCGACGTCCAAACAATTTCGGCGGCTCGCTGTCTTTCTGGACGGAACATGGGATAAGGAAGAGGGCAATACGAACGTCTGGCGTTCAAAATGCCTGTGTGCGTCACATGGGCCTGATGGAATTGAACAGAAGATTTTCTACAGCGCTGGCGTGGGCACAACACTGGGAGAGCAATTGAGAGGTGGGATATTTGGATATGGGATCGACGACGTAATTATCGCTGCGTACGAGTGGCTTCTCGAAACTTTTGAAGATGGCGACGAAATTTTTGTTTTCGGCTTCAGCAGGGGCGCTTACACGGCGCGCAGCCTGTCGGGGTTCATTTCCCGTTGCGGCTTGATAAGACTCGGAGCGCCACTCGGCGTTAAGCAACTCTATGATCGTTACCGGAAAGGGAACTTGGTTCATAGCATCCACGAATTGAACGAGCCGACAGCTGACGCTACTAAGTTTAGCCTCGAAGAAAAATGGATGATCGCATACTGCATCCCCGTGCCGGTGAAATTCACAGGTGTCTGGGACACTGTTGGCGCCATTGCCAAAACGAACACTGCGCAGCTACTGACAGGCGGCGATCACTCATTCCTTGATGCTAATTTGCGTAAAAGCGAGACTTATGTTTATCACGCGCTTGCCATCGACGAGAATCGAGCCGCCTTCGATGCAACTCTTCTCTCCCAGTATGTGCCGAACGAGCAAACTGAGCCGTTCACTTCGCCCCGACCTTTAGCCGACGTTGAGCAAAGGTGGTTCATGGGCGCGCATGGGGATGTCGGCGGCGGCAGCTACAACGACCTACTCGCCCAAGTCCCGCTCCGATGGCTGCTAACAAAGGCTTCGGCTCACGGCCTCGCATTTCGGCGCAATATCGAAATCGATAAAGGAGCAATTACGGCTGCGGTCGAGGATTCGTTCTCCGACTTCTTGGATGGTACATATTTGATTTATGAATTGGGGCAGCGCCACTACAGAGCCATCGATCGAACACCGGAACGACTAAGCAGGACCACCCGTCACACGATCAATGAAACAATCGACGGTTCAGTATTTGACCGCTGGCGCGGTGACCATAACTATCGGCCTAAAAACCTCTCCGATTGGGCTGGCCGCCGCGGAGTTCGGATCGAGGATCTTCATGGGTCGAAGCAAGCTGCAGATCCGAGTCAAGCTGCGCCGGATTGATGAGCCTTCCCGCCTCAATCACGCCACACGCCACACCATCGCCGCCGCGCGCGATGTTTCGCCGCCGCGCCTCACCTCTCCCCATCGCAGCCGAGTTTACGCAGGCTGCGTAAACTTGCCTGCGGCGGGGAGAGGAGCGGCCGGCGTTTTTGCAAGGGCAACAAACTGTTCGACCGGCTGCACGAGGTACGCAGATCGAAGCGGTTCTGTGAATGAAGCGCGGCGCCGGCTATTTCCTGGGCAGAAGAGAAGCCAAAGGGCACCGCGAAAAAGTGGCGGCGCGCACAAAATCAGAGATTCTGGCGGATCTTACGTCTCCGCCGCCCAATCCTCCGAGCGCAGCTTCGCCACGCGCGAAAACTCGCGCCTATTGTTCGTGACCAGCACACAATCAATGGCGCGTGCATGCCCCGCGATCATCGTATCATTGCCGCCGATGGGCGTTCCCTTCGCCGCCAGGTCTTGGCGGATACGCATCGCTTCCTCCGCAGCTTTTCGCTCCCAGGGCAGAATGGCGGAAAGCCGCGTGACAAAGGCTTCGACAAGGCCTGCATGCCGCGGCGAGGCGTTTCTGCCGACCGTGCCGAGCAACATCTCGTAATAGGTGATGACCGAAATCACGATGCTGTTCTGCTGCTCCACGGCAACTTGCAGACGTTCGAGGACAGCCGGCGGTCGCTCGCGCATAATGAAGGAGCAGATATTCGTGTCGAGCATATAGACCGCGCTCATCGACTCGAAGCGCTCTCATCAAGGGAGAACCGCCCTTCCTCGATCAGATCGGGACGGTCGCACAGGAAATCTGCGTCGGCGCGCGGCTCGTCCAGAAAGGAGGTCCAGCTTGGCCGGACGGGGCGCAATAAAATCGTGTCGCCTTGCTTCTCGATAATGAGTTCGCTCACGCCCTGAAACTCGAAATCTTTGGGCAGACGGATGGCCTGATTTCGGTTGTTGCGAAAGATGGACACGGTGCGCATGGGGCCTCCTGAGCTTGGTCACAGGATAGCGTATGTTTGACATATGTTCAAGGTCCTGGCGTCACCTCTGCCAGTGCCCCGATCTCGATTGGCGGCACAACTCAATCTCGGATGGCCAATCGGTCGCCCCGATCAATGCCCAAAAATCCCGCCAAGGAATGGCTGCGGCGCTTGATAGGCCGGCCTCCCCGGATAAGGGGGATAGGGGCTCCTGGCATAGGCATAACCGCTTTGGTCGTAGCGATATCCATCTGGCTCTTGCGATGCGGCAGCGCTCTCTTCCCTGGGCACCTGGCGCTGCGCCGAAACTGTGCCGCCCTTGCCCTGCGCCTTGCCGTAAATTTCGATTTCAGCGCCGGCGACCTTTACCGCCTCATATAATTTTTTCGCGTCTTCGGTCGGCAGGCGCACGCAGCCATGCGACTGGGCGACGCCGAATTTCTTCTGGTCGGAGCCGTGGAACGCATGCCCTTTCAGATCGAAGAAGACCGCATAGGGCATGGGCGCGTCTTGATATTGCTTCGACATATGGTCGGGGTCGACCCATTGCGCCTTGTATTTGCCGTCCGGCGTATCGAGCCCGGGACGGCCTGACGAGATCGGCCAGGTTTCATCGGTTCCATCTGGGAATTGCACATGCATGCGCTGCGTGGTGAGATTGACCGATACGATGACTTTCGGGCCGGTGGTATTTGTCGGCGCTGGCGCCGAATGATCGACCTTCTCCGCATCAGGATCATTTGTTTCTGCGGTTGCGGCATGGCTCCAAAACGCACCAGCCGCGGCAAGAAAGATTGCCAAACACACGCGCTGCCAAATCATTCGAGCACCTCGCAGGCCGATGGAACCAGCTGCCATAAAAACGTCATGCCTATTCAGACAGGCAGCATCACTTCACCGGCTCGTTGTATCTTGTTTTCCCTTGCGGCGAAAGCACCGGCGCAAGGCGAAGAGCGGTCGCCGACCGGCGGCATCACAGGAGATCGCTCGCACGGATCGCGAAGGAGCGGTCATCGTCGTCTTCGTCGAGGCCGAGAGCAGCAGCCGCTCGGCCGATGGAATGCGGAGGGCGCCAAAGCAATCCCATGCGGAGATGCGCCGGACGCGGCGGCTCGCAATGACAACGCCAAGCGTAGGTTCTCATCAGAGAGATCTCGTATAAGCCCTCAATCCAGACTCGCTACGACGGCCAGACGTTTAATGTCACCGTTCAAATATGCCTGCAAAAATGCATTGTAGTTCTTGAAGGACACGCATCCGTTGGATTGGCCATTCGGGCCGAGCATGTAGGTATGCGCGAGGAGGCCCGCCCGCCCAAAGACGCTGCCGCCGCCGACGGGTTTGAGGCGCAATGCTCTTACCCCGTGGAAAAGCTGCGCCCGCGGCTCGAGCGCATAGACATTGGGCGGCGTCGCCCCGCGCATTCTTTCGTTGACGTGACGCGGGTCGTCCAACCTGTCGCGCAGCCCTGAGTGCGCTTCCAATCTCGTGCCATTGGGCAGATAGACGGTATGCTTGGCGATATCATAGACGGCGGTCTGTTGATCGAAGGGTGGCGTCGGGCCGGATGTGAGACGTCGTGCACCGCCGAAAACGCCGCCTTCCGGAGCCGCATATGCGAGGACAGGCCCCGACGACTGCCGTATGCCGAAAAGCTTGGCGAAAAACGAGTGGTCATCCGGCTGAGCGGTGGGGCGAACGATCGTTTTGTTCCGCTGCGCCAGCTGGCGGGCGGCGGCACGCAACCCGCCACGGACTGCCGGCGGTCCGAGCTCGGAAGGACGCGGCGCCGGCAAGGGTACGCTCTCGACGAGTTCGGGAACTGCCAGCATCGGCGGCTCGTCTTCCGGTTCTGCGATTGCATCGGCAGGTGCCGACGCAAGCAACACAAAGTTCGCTGCGAGCGGAGAGTTTTGCGCAAGCGGAAGCGGCGTCAGGCCCGAGGAAGATTTCGGGTCGAGCAGCGCGCCATAGGGATTGGCGACAAGCGCGCCATAGGGATTGGCGGCAGTGGTGTGGTGCGCGCGGCGGAGAGGAGTCACCACAGGCGGGAAGACCGCGCGTGCGACCGCTGGCGCTCCATCGACACTGGGGGCGGCGGCGGGATGGGCGAACAGAATCCAGGCGCCCGCCAACCCGCCGAAGGCGAGAGCGACGGCACCTGGAACTGTGCGAGATAAAAGGTCCCCAAATAAACGGCCGCGATCGAATAAAATTAGATCATCCGGCGCACTGGCCCAGTCTGTCATTCGCCCCGCTTTCGCAATGAATCCATTTCGTGCGCCGTTCGGCTTGACCAACGTTCAGCATCAGCGGTGCCGGAAGGCACACTCGACCGCAAGCGCTGCTTTGCAGCCTCTCGAGCCGTTCCGAACGTCAGGACAAAAAGATTCGCAGCCGTGGCTGCGCAGCCTTGCTGAATATTCATTGAGGCAATTTTTAGTTAAATGCCGATTAATGTGGTCATTCCGGATGTGGCACAGGATCGCGAGCTGAGCGGCAGGTGATGGGCAAAGCGGTCCGCAGCGCTCGAAACAGGCCGGGCGTGAGACGCGAAAGCCTTGCAGAGGCTTGCCGCGCTTGCGATGACCAAGGCGGCGTGACACTCAGACCGCAATCACCGAAGAGAGGCGAAGCTATGCAACAACGAGCCGCATCGAAGCCGATCAAAACTCCGGGGCCGAAACATCCGATCACCATCGCGCGCCATCCGACGCGGGTCGTGGTCTCGGTCGCGGGCCGAATCATCGCCGACACCCGCGAAGCTTTGACTCTGCGCGAAGCTGAGTATCCGGCGGTTTTCTACATTCCGCGCAAGGATGTCGATATGGCGCTTCTCGAGCGATCGGATCACGCCACCTATTGTCCTTACAAGGGAGACTGCTCCTACTTCAGCATTCCACTCGGTGGGGCGCGCGCAGAAAATGCCGTGTGGACATACGAGGCTCCCTATCCGGCCGTCCTGCCCATCAAGGCTCATCTCGCCTTCTACCCCGACCGCGTCGACGCGATCGAAGAGCGGCCGGGAGGCTGAAGCGGAACCACCAAGATGAAGCGAGCCCCAAGCGACGCATGAAGAATGTCCGGGACGGCAACCGGCTCCATGAGTGTCTTCACCCGCCGGACAGGCGGTCGCTGCCGTCAATGAATGGCAGATGATCGCGCCTGTCGAGACGACTATGCGCTTCATCACAGCAATGATCGTCCGCAAGGTGTATCGAGCGCCAGGCCCGCCGCCGAATGTGTCCGGGCCGAAAAAGGAGGATGTCATGAAACTGCTTCTCGCATTGATCATCGCGCTCGTTCTGCCGGCGTCCGCCATAGCCGCGGACGCGTCCAAAGAAGCCGCCGACGGCGCCATGAGTTGGCTCGTGCTGGTCGATGCCGGCAAGTATGACCAGAGCTGGAGCGAAGCCAGCAAGTTCTTTCAGCAGCATGTGACGGCCACACAATGGGCGGCAGCCGTAAAATCTGCGCGCGAACCTCTTGGCGCTCTGGTGTCGCGGCCGGCACCACTCGTGCAGCTCACCAAGTCGCTGCCGGGCGTGCCAGACGGCGACTATGCGATCGTCCAATTCCACGCGACGTTCGCGACCAGGGCGGACGCGCTTGAAACCGTGACCATGATGATGGATGGCGATGCTTGGAAGGCTGCCGGCTATTTTATAAAATAGGACAGGTGCAACTGGGCTCGCCTCACGGGTTGCAGCATGTCTCATCTTTGGTGGCAGACCGGGACAATCTATCAAATCTACCCGCGGTCCTTTCAGGACTCGAACGGCGACGGCATCGGCGATCTCGAAGGTATCCGACAGCGGCTCATTTATCTCGTCTGGCTCGGCGTCGATGCGATCTGGATTTCGCCGATCTATCCTTCGCCGATGCAAGACTTCGGTTACGATGTCGCCGACTATTGCGGGATCGGTCCGATCTTCGGCTCACTCGCGACATTCGACCGCCTCATCGATGAAGCGCATGCAATGCGGCTGAAAGTCATTCTCGACTTCGTTGCGAACCACACGTCGATCGCGCATCCTTGGTTCGTGGCGAGCCGGCGCTCGCACGCCGATTCCAAACGCGACTGGTATATCTGGCGAGATGCCACTGAAAATGGCGGTCCACCGAACAATTGGCTCAGCAACTTCGGCGGCAGCGCCTGGACATGGGATGAAGCCACGGGCCAATACTACTATCACGCCTATCTTGCCGAGCAGCCGGACCTGAACTGGCGCAATCCGAACGTGCGGGCGGCGATGCACGAGGTGCTGCGCTTCTGGTTGCGGCGCGGGGTCGACGGATTTCGCGTCGACGTGATGTGGCATCTCATCAAGGATGCGGCGTTCCGCGACAACCCGCCGAACCCGGCCTGGACCAAGAATGACCCGGACATCGATCGGCTCCTCCAAACATATTCGACGGACCAACCCGAAGTGCATGATGTGGTCGCCGGGATGCGGCAAGTGTTGGAGGAATTCGACAACCGGGTCCTGATCGGCGAGATTTATCTGCCGGTCGAAAGGCTCGTCGCCTATTACGGCAAGAGGCTCGCGGGCGCGCATCTGCCGTTCAACTTCCAGCTTCTCAAGTGTGCCTGGAGCGCGCCGCGGATCGCCGAGCTGATCGCGCATTATGAGGCGATGCTGCCGCAAGGCGGCTGGCCGAACTGGGTTCTCAGCAATCACGACAGGCCGCGCGTTACGGCGCGTGTCGGACTGGAACAAGCGCGCGTCGCGGCCATGCTGCTCTTGACGTTACGCGGTACGCCGACGCTTTATTACGGTGACGAACTCGGCATCGGCGACGTCGAGATTGCGCCCGATCTCATCAGGGATCCATGGGCTAAGCGCGAGCCCGGCATCAGGGTCGGGCGAGATCCGGCGCGAACGCCGATGCAGTGGGACGCGAGCCCCTTCGCGGGCTTTTCAACGCATGAGCCCTGGCTTCCGCTGACGCCCGACCATGCGGCGCGCAATGTCGCGGCGATGCGCACCGACGAAACATCAATCCTCGTCTTGGTGCGAAGCCTGCTCCATTATAGGCGCGAACATCCGGCGCTCTCGCAAGGGGAGTGGCGCCTTTTATCGGCGTGCAGCGATGTCCTCGCCTATGAACGCCGCGACGGCGGTGATCGAATATGTGTCGTGCTCAATTTTTCCGCCAATCCGCAGGCCTGGTCCGCCCCCCCATCGACCAACACCAGGGTCGCAATCTCTACCTACTGCGACCGGTGCGGCGAACCTGCCGGATCGAGCTTGAACCTGCGAGCCAACGAGGGCCTACTCATCGAGCTCGCATGAGCAGGCATACGAAGGCCCGTCGATACGACGCGGCCGAGCATGAGCGCATGCCCCGGAAAAGCGGAGCCGGTTTTCCAGGGCATTCTCTGAAACGAGAGGCGCAACACAACGCAGGCTCGGACGCCGGAGAATCCGGCGCGTCGTTGCTCGATTATTGCCGAAGCAGCTGCTCTTGCTCTATCTGAACTTGCGTGGCGAAATGGTCGGGTTGCGTCAACGCCTGCGCCTTCACCCTATCGGCTTCGTCGAACAGAAACTTCACGCCGAAGGCTCCGTCGCACGCCCAGCGCACGCAAGCGGCCCAAACCTCGCCGATGCCCGGCACGAAGAGGAGAAACTTCTCCGGCAGCAGGCTCAGATCACCCGAAACCGGGGTAAGGCGAGCCCCTTCTGGGGTAACGTCGCGAATTTCGCATTCGATCGCCGGCATTCCCGGAATATGCATTTGCGCGCTCACCAGAACGGCCTGCCGTTCCGCCGTACGGCGATCCGAAAAATCTTCACTCGTATCCATCGATCGATATCTCCTTCAGTGCCATTGGTGGCCCAAAGATGCTGATTTCTTCATCTCGGTTACAATCACCGAGAGAGGCTTTTCTGACAGAAGCTATTCGGCCGCCTGAGAATCCGTTAATTTCGCGCCAGAAATTGTGCGCCGCGGCCGTCTTCGTCAAAGGAGGTGAACAGAAGCTTGCCGGCAGGGGCTACGAAATTCGCGAAATTCACTCTGCGTTTACAAAACTGCCATTGCAGTTTTCGAAGTGTGGACCCGATGCGGAATCACGGTCCGCCCCTTGTGTCTCGCTTGCGGGAGGCACATGATGCATGCAACGGCACCCGAAAATAGAGTGACCCTGTCCGATATTCGAATAATTAGGCATGATCACCTGCGAATGCTCGCGGATGCGAACCCACATCGAACAAACTCAAGGAGGCCCGGAGGATGATTAGCCCAGATCCTATTGTCACCTTCCTCATCGTTTTATTGATCGGCATCGTGGCCGGGTTGTTGGCGCAACGATATTTTGGCCCATCGTGGATAACGAAGCAGATCACCGGCCGCTATCGTGGGGACATCACGAGCGCTCTCGTGGGAATTGCGGGGTCGTTTATCGGCTTCCATGTCGGCATTCTCTTGGGCTTGGCGGGCGCTGGCTCAATTGCGCTATTCCTTGCCGCAGCCATTGGTGCCGCCTTGGTCCTGTGGGGATGGAAAACGCTCCGGGCATGAGGGATGGTAACGTCGGCTCTTGATGCATTTCTGTCATTGGGCCGGCGAAGTTGAGTGACAGTCTGCCATCGATCGCCGAAATTCAAACAAGCCTACGACGGAAAACTCTGTCGACGTTTCCGTAACGTTCTCTAAGCTTGGTCCCGCGCCCTCAACCTTGCCAGCGCCTCTTGCGTGTCGATGTCGATCGTGACGGCTTCGTCGTCGATCGGACATTCTACGATTTCGACGCCCGGCGCCTCGAGCAGTGTGCGGGCGCCGCGATCGCCCTCGAGCGACATGGCCTTGGCAAAGATCGTCCTGCCGAGAAGCACTGGATTGCCGCGGCGTCCGGCATGGACCGGCACGACCGCCTGCGGTTCTTTCGGTGCGTCGACAAAAACCGCAATGAGTTTGTCGATTACCGTCGCCGTGACATAGGGCATATCGGCAAGCAGGATGACGGCGCCGGAGATTTCTGCCGGCAAAGCTGCAAGACCCAATGCGAGCGATTGCGACAGGCCAGCGTCGGGGTCGGAATTTCGAATGAAGGTGACGTCGAGATCGGCGAGTGCCACTTCGACCCTGTCGGCCGCCTGGCCCGTAACGATAACGACGGGCCGCGCATGCGAGTTCAAGGCGGCGTTCACGACGTGGCGGACGAGCGGCTTGCCGGCGAGTTCTGCGAGCACTTTACTGTCGTCGGGACCGGCCTGAAAACGACGCGCCCGCCCGGCGGCCAAAATGATCGAAGCAACGGCGGTCATGCCTTCTACTCGGTCGCGCCGGCACGCGGTTGCGGCCGCGAGACGATTTCCATGAGCAAGCCGCCGACGCCCATTTTGCAAACGTCCTCGGCCGTCACGGCAATGCCCGCGAGCATCCGTTCGAGGACAAAGTCGAAACCATTCTCTTTCGGCGAGCGGGCGCAGCCGGGCGCGCCGATGACAGGTTTTGCACCCGAAGAAAGGGATGTCCGCGCAATGAGCAAGAGATTGCCGGGATCGACGGGCATGCCGAAATGTTCGACGAAACCGCCGGCTTTTTCGATCGCCGCGGGCACGATGTCGCGCAGGTCGGTGATCGCGGAGGCGCCGAAGATGACGATCAGGTCGCAGGCCTCTTCGACGCGGCGGATCGCCCGCGCCAAGGCAGCAATGTCATGAGGCACACGCTCTTCCGCGACGAGACCGGCGGCAGCGACGGCCAGGCGCTGCTCGAAAACGCGTAGTGTCTTGCTGACAATCGTCCCTTTGAGCCCAGGCAAGAGCGTCGAGATGGCGCCGACGCGTGCGAGTCGGAAAGGCGCGATGCGCATGGCTGCGCCCTCGGCCGCCGCAAGGCAGCGGACCAGAACCTGGTCCGCAACGGCGAAGGGAATGATTTTGACGGTCGCGACCATTTCACCGCCGACGACCCGCGCATAGGGCTTCAGCGTTGCAACCGTGATACTCTCGTCGAGCCCGTTGATCCGGTCGATTCCGCTGCCATCCGGAACAAAAACACCGGCGCAGGTCGCCATCAAATTGCAGCGGCCGGTGAACGGCGGCTCGAGGCGCAGATTATCGCCGGCAAGACTGAGTGCAAGGCGCTGCGCCGCCTCGTTTTCACCCACATCGCCGGGCTCGAGCCGGGCAACGACGATCTCGCGCACGCCCGCTTCATGTAACGCGGCAATATGCCCTGCCTGAACGATATCGCCTTTCTTGAGGACGATACCGTTGCTCTTGATCGCATGCGCGACGATCGCGCCCTCGCTCATCGCGAGCGATACCGCGCCAAATTTCACGCCGCCTTCTCCGACCGTAAGGGCTTCTTGCGCAGCGCCGCGATGATCTCGCCCAAGATCGACACGGCGATCTCGGCGGGGCTGACAGCCCCGATATCGAGCCCGATCGGCGCGTGAATGCGGCTCGATTGGGATTCCGTGAAGCCGGCGCTGCGCAAACGCTCCAGCCGCTTGGCGTGGGTCTTGCGCGAGCCGAGCGCGCCGATATAGAAACAATCCGCGGCGAGTGCGACATGCAGACCCGGATCGTCGATACGCGGATCATGGGTGAGCAAAGCCATGGCGGTGTAAGCATCGGCAGAAAGCCGCGGCAGGACGTCCTGCGGCCATTCGGCGATGAGCTCGGCATCGGGAAAACGTTCCGGCGCGGCGAAAGCGGTCCGCGGATCGATGATCGTCATATCGAAGCCGGCGAGCTTCGCCATGGGTGCCAAGGCTTGCGAAATATGCACGGCGCCGATCGCAATCAAGCGAACGGGCGGAACTTGCACGGACACGAACAATTGCGCGCCGTCCACTTCGACAAGCGCGCTCTTGCCGAGCCGGATCTGTTCGGCAAGGATCTCGGCCAGTGGGTCGCCGGCAAGCTCGGCAGCGCGGACCAGCCTTTGCTCACCCGTGACCACGTTGGTCACCAGAGCAAATGCGCGCCGCTTGGCGCGCTCTTCATTGAACGCGGCGAGAAGATCGCTTCGCATCAATCGACCCTCTCAACATAGACCTTGATGCGGCCGCCACAAGACAGCCCGACCTGCCAGGCCGTTTCATCGGCGACCCCGAATTCCAACATCCGCGGCTTACCGGACTCGATTACGTCGAGCGCTTGCGCAACGACATCGCCTTCCACGCAGCCGCCAGAGACGGAGCCGAGGAATCGCCCTGCAGCGTCGATCACGAGATGGCTGCCGACGGGCCGCGGCGCCGAGCCCCAGGTTTCGACGACGGTCGCGATCGCGACGTCCAGCCCGGCCTCTTTCCATTCCTGTGCTTTGCGAAGGATATCCTCGTCTGACGCAAACATGAAAAGTCTCCGAAGCCGAGCGTCGAGGCCAACAGGCCGCGGCCGAGACTCATATAACAACACCAGGCGAAAGGCGAAAGGCGTGGAGGCGAGGAACTTTGCCGGCGTGTCGATCGACATGAATGTGTTGGAATTCGACGAAACGAACGCAAAAAAAGACACCGGATGTGACATCCGGTGTCCAAAGACGCGTTGTGACTCTTCCAGGACGTGCTCTATTTCTTATGTGGGACACTGTGCGGGGCGCCGTGCGACGGAGCACCATGAGGATGGCCGCCACCGTGCGGGCCGCCACGCAAGCCGCCGCGTCCGCGTCCCCAGCCACGAAAGCCCTCGGGACCGCCAAAGCCATAGCCGTTGCGCCAAGCATAACCGCACCAATACCAGCCCCCTCCCTGCCAACCGTCGTCATACCAGCAGTATTGGTGGCCGCCCCAGAATGGGCTGAGCCCCGGCACGGGTACGGGTATGGGTATGGGGAGTTGCGCGAGTTCAATCGCACTCTGCGGTGTCGCCACAGGCCCGAACGAGCTTTGGTTCGGGAGTGGAGCCGCCGCGGCCGATCCGAAAAAGAGCCCCGTAGCCATTAGGGCGACGCCTGCTGACTTGAGAATCTGCCGCACGCGCCCCTCCTCGATCTCTTGCACGGGTTTTGCTTGCATCCATCAACTCCTCAACTTTTCGGAGATTGGGCTACGTCGAAACGCGCCAAAGGCTCCACTTTGCATCGCAATCCACACGTCGCGCGCCAGGTTTGGCGACGACGCGCCCTGCGATGACTTAGCTTTTAAAGCTCAAACGCGGGTATGGCACAAGAGCAATCAGCGGCCACGCGGCCGTTGACACGGCGCGCAGCGACGCGTGCCCGGCGAGGGACCTGTTCGCGACAGGAACGAGGGCAACATGTCGGATCAAAACAAGGCCGAAGAGCCGGAAGCCCCTCCCGCCGGCGGATGCGCCGGGCACATGCGGCCTGGCGCGACGGCAAATCGGGCACGTTTCCATGCATGCGGCTCCGATTCCAAGAATCGAAGCACCGCCGCCCATTCCAGCCAAACCGGCGCCGCCGACCGCGGAACTTTTCGCCATTTGTGGCACTAAGGACACCGGCGATGTCCGTGGCAAGAGCTTCCCTCTGATGCACATGTGGGATGACGCCAAAGCCCGCCTCTGGGACGTGTTCATCGCCCGGTTCGGCAAGCAATATTTCGCCTATGTCAACCAGTGCCCGCGTTGCGGACAAAGGCTCGACTGGGAGAAGCACAATTTCTTCGAGCCGACTTACCTGAAAGTCCCGATGTGCGGGAAGCACGGCGCCCAGTTCGAGTTCGACGCGGGATTATGCATTTCCGGTCCCTGCCATTGAACGAACCCGCTCGTGCGGGACAGCGCTGCGAGCAGCATCCCACGTGCCAGCCGGCATTCGAAAACCCTCACAAGTCGCGCCATTTCCCTCGCCGTGTCGAGCATCTGCAAAGGGTCTTCTCCGGCATTTCGACCGCTGACTGTTGAACGTCAGCCCTTGGCGCAAAGCTCCCGCTGCTTACGACCACGTGCTCTTGCGGCGAAGCCTAGCCTCACTCTGCGCGATAGCGTAAGTTCGACGCCGACGCGGTCGCAGCCATAGCGATGCGAAACGACCGATCAATGAGGGAGGGTCCCATGTATGCCGCTATTCGTCAGGCGAAAGCAAAGGCCGGGATGGCCGATGAACTCGCCCGCAGAGTCAAAAAGGGCGCTATTGCGATCATCAGCAATGTCCCGGGTTTCATGGGCTATTACGTCGTCTATTCGCCGGATGACACGGTGACGGCGATCAGCATCTTCAACAATTACGCCGGAGCTGAAGAGTCGAACAAACGAGCGCTGGCGTGGATCGAGAAAAATCTAGCGCCGCTGCTTGACGGACCAGCGACGGCGACTGCCGGGCCGGTGATCGTGCATTCCCTGCCGTGACAAGACGCAGACGCCACGGCCGTGAAACTTAATGCCGATCTGCTGACGGGAGCCGAAAAATTCGAAGAGCCTCGCAACCTTGTCAAGACCAGCCCGCGTTGCTCACAGCGTCGCAACCTTCTTCAGCACGCGGCTGGACAGCCGGCCGGCATCCGGAAGCCTCCCCCGCTTGCCGGCTTGCGCTTCGTCGTCAACATGGCTTACCTCACAGCTGCGTTACGAACGGAGGGGGTAGCATGTATCATTGGCCGTACTGTCCAAAAGCCGGGGGCGCAAGAGCCGGAGCCGCCTCGCGTGCGCTCGCCGCAGCCATTCTGTTGTTGTCGCCCGCCGCTGCGATCGCCGCGCCGCAGCGGCTCGATTGCAGCCTGACCGTCCTCGAAACGAAGGCGGGGTCGAAACAGGATGTCGGGGCCGAAAACCGATCGATCGCCGTCGTGTTCGATGACGTGGCGAAGACGATCAGCGTGACCCAAGATGGCAACTCGCGAGCGCTGACTCACGTCACGATGACGCAAATGACCATGAATGGCTACGTCAACGACATGAGTCTGGGCATCGACGTGTCGTCTTGGAAAATCGTGCTCCAAACCTACATGCCCGAACCCGATTCGATGCGGGTCGAATACGGAGTCTGCAGATTGAGCGCGAAGCCGCCGCCGTGAAGAATGTCTGACGGGCGTCTAACGTAAACGCTCGGCCGCCTTAGACCCTTTCCGCCCGCACGGCGCGCATGCAGCCCGCGTCATAGACCGTCTCGAGAATACGGCATTCGTTCGCCTCGTCGGCGAGGCGCTTGCGCAGCCGCGATATGCGCGTCCCTGCGCAGAGGTTCTGCAAGCGCATCGGCTTCACACTAGATCTGCGCTGACAACGCTCGACGTCGCCGTTCGCATATTCCCGTCCGGTTCGCGCGGGAAACCCGACATCTGGAGTTAAGAGACCGAACCGCATTTCAGGCGTAGCATGTCTTCCATCCACGCGGCTGCGACGCCGTCGGCAAGCAGCGCCTGCGCCATCGTCCTGCCGGTTTCGGTGGTGAGTTTCGGCAGGACGAAGCTCTCCAGCATCGCGACCGTGTCCTTCGCAGGAGTAGCGAACCAGACCGAGAGCGTTGCTATTCCGTGCGTGGTGAAGCGCCAGAGCTTGTCGGCGTCCTTCATCAGGGCGTCTTCGAGCGATTGCGGCTGCGGGCGTGTATCGTGACCGTCGATGATCGCGATGACGCGGTCGATGTCGACGCCGGAGATTGCAAGTCGCTGCAGCTCGATGCGAGCGATCCGCGCACTTTCGATTTCGTGGGCGCGCTGAAGTTCCGGATATTTTGGGGCCGGGCCGACCGCCTGCGCGAGCAGTTCCTCGGGAAACATCTTCCAGCCGATATCGTGCAGCAGGATCGCCGGAAGCAGGACGCGCTCTTCCGCTTCGGGATGCACGCGCAAGAGCGCCTTCGCGAGACTATACGAGATCAGAGTGTGCTCGTCGTTCAAGCGCACATCGAGCCACGGTTTCGCCGCAAGCCAGATGGGCATGTCGCGTTTAACAAGAATTCCGTTCACGACACGCCTGCTTCATAAGAGAGATAGATCGTCTTGTATTCGAGATAGGCCTCGATGCCATATCGCCCTTTCTCGCGCCCCATCCCGCTCTCCTTCATGCCGCCGAACGGAACATCGTGGTTGGAGCGATGTATGTTGTTCACCCACACCGAGCCGGCGTCAATTCGCTCCGCCATGGTCATAGCAGCGCCGAGATTGCGGCAAAAGACAAATCCGGCGAGGCCATAGCGCGTGTCGTTGGCGCGCTTGAGCGCCTCCGCGCGGTCGTCGAACGGCGCGATCCCGAGCACCGGGCCGAATGTTTCTTCCGTCATGACGAGCATGGAATGATCGGCGTCGGCGATCACGGTCGGCGGCATGAACCAGCCGCCGTCATAGACGCCGCCGGTAAGTCGCTCGCCGCCGATCGCGATGCGGGCGCCCTTGCGCCGCGCGTCGGCGATTTGCGCCTCGCTGTTTCGGTAGATCTTTTCGTTGACGAGCGGGCCGAGCGCGCAGGACGAGGTCAGCCCATCGCCGACGTCGAGCTTCTCGACATAGCGCAGAAGCCCGTCGAGAAAGGCGTCATAAACCGGCCGCTCCACATAGACGCGATTGACGCGGTAGCAGAATTGGCCGGAATTGGCGAAGGCGTGACGCGCGATGGCGGCTGTCGCGACTGCGAGATCCGCATCGGCGCAGACGATCGCCGGGCATTGGCCGCCGAGCTCCAGCGTCACGCGCTTCATCGTTCCGGCCGCCGCCGCCGCGATGGCCTTTCCCGCGGCTGTTCCTCCTGTGAAGGCGACTTTGCGCGGCACTGGGTGTTCGATCATGTTCATTCCGATCACGCGGCCGCGGCCGGTCACCACGTTGAAGCAACCGGCCGGAAATCCTGCTTCGTGGAACAATTCGGCGAGCATCAGAGTAGAAAGCGGCGTGTCCTCAGCAGGCTTCGCCACCATGGTGCAGCCTGCGATGAGCGCGGCGCCGAGCTTGAATGTCAGTAGCGTGATCGGATAATTGAACGGCGTGATCGCAATGACGACGCCAATCGGCTCACGCGTCACGATCACCTTCTCGCCGGCGACCCCGGTAAGCGGCATTTCCGCATGAATGCGCAGGCCCTCTTCCGCATAGACGTCGAGGAGGTCGGCAGATCGCTGGATTTCGGTTACGGAGCCTGCGAGCGGGCGGCCAAGTTCGGTCGTAAGCACGCGCCCGATATCCTGCGCCCGCTCCCGCATGAGCTGCGCCGCCTTTTTCTGCAAACGCGCCCGCTCTGCGACCGGCGTGACCTTCCATTTCTGAAACGCGCGGTCGGCGGAGTGGATGGCGATATCGGCGTCGGCGGCGTCGCCGGTCGGCACGGTGTCGACGATGCCGCCAGTCGCGGGATTCGTGACGTTCTGGCGGGCGCCGGATCGGGCCGGCGTCCATTGACCGTCGATGAACATGTCCATGTCGCGGCTCCGGAATGTCAGATGAGATGCAACAGCAAATTTTCCCCAGCAGAACCGGAGGAACTTTCAACCTAATAAGCTCGTGACCGGGTGCGCGGATCAGGTCCTCGACGAATACGATGTCCTCGCCACGCGTATCCAGTTTGCAGATGATGACGACGCTCTTGCGCAATTCGGCCGCCGTTTAGATGAATTGCCGCCCACCATCGACGATGACGGTCTGGCCGGTGACGAAGTCGCTCAGTGACGAAGCGAGCCACAGGCACGCGCCAACCATGTCGGCGGGTTGCGCAGCCCGATGGATCGCGCCGCGCCCGATGCCGTAATGTTCCGCATCCTCGATGGCCGCCCTGCTCGCCTCGGTCAGCGTGAAGCCCGGTGCGATCGCATTCACATTGATTCCGTCTTCGCCGAGTTCGCGCGCCATGACCCGCGTCATGGCGATCACGCCGCCCTTCGAAGCGACATAATGCATCCAGAGGGGCGAGCCGCTGAACACGGTAGCCGAGGCGATGTTGACGATCTTTCCGCCGCGACCTTTCAAATGCGGATAGACCGCCTTTGAGCAAAGGAACGCGCCTTTGACGTTCACGTTCATCACGCGGTCCCATTCGTCGGCCGAGATTTCGAAGAAGGGCTTGCGTTTGAGGCCTGCGTAGATGGCGGCGTTGTTGATCAAAATGTCGACACCGCCTTGTGCGGCGACAACCTGTCCAACCATGGCTTGAACCGACGCTTCGTCCGACACGTCGACCGAAACCGCGAGCGCGCCACCGCCGTGCGAGGCCAGACTTGCGGCGGCTTTGCGAGCCGCCTCGGCGTTGATGTCGGCGATCGTCACTTTCGCACCGGCGCGTGCCAGTCCTTCGGCAAACGCGAAGCCGAGACCACCTGCTGCGCCGGTGACGACAGCGGATTTTCCCGTCAGTCCGAGGTCGGTCATTTCTCAACTCCCCGGGTTTGTCGAACGCAAGTCGTCGCCCGTGCACTGCGCCGCTAGAATTGCGCCATCATTTCTTTCAGCAGAATGGGGAGATCGACACGTCCGGTCGGCGCCAGAATCCTGCTGTGGTAGTCGGTCACGTATTCGCCAAGCAGCTTTTGCATGACGGCCCTGTATTCGTCACCCTCGATCGCGCGCGCTATCGCCACGAGATTGGCGGCAGAGCATTCGCCGAGGATGTACGGGCCGGACCCGACGACGACCCGCCACCCTGCCGTCACCTCGAGCCCGCTCTTTCCAAGTCCGGGCACGAGTTCGCGCATGACGAAATCTGCGTAACGAGCCTTGTCCACGCCCGGCGCGATGTTCCAGTATTGATGGAACTTCCACAGTCCGGTCTGGACCTTGTAGCCGTCCATCTTGATGCGGCCGGTCGACGTCGAAAATCTTGCTGTGATAATGCGTCACAAACTCCATCAGCCGGTCGGTGATCTCCTCGAACGCGGCGGATGCGAGGGCCGTTTCGAGATCGCTCGTGCTTTCGGCAAGTCCGACCGCGATGATCCTAGGGCCCATGCCGACCGTCACGTAGTAACCGCCGACCAGCTTGATCCCGATCGTTGCGAGGGTCGGGTTGTAGTGGGTCATTACGAAGTTGGAATAGGCTTCCGCCTTACCCGGCCTGACGTCCCAATGCTGGTTAAACAGAACTGCCATGGTGCCTCCTCGCGCGGGTCCGGCTGCGGGCATTTGCGCCGCCGGCCGAAATCACTGGCGAAACAGCCTCGCCATCTGGTCCACGATATAGTCG
The DNA here is from genome assembly GCA_963809985.1 of uncultured Alphaproteobacteria bacterium. Classification (GTDB taxonomy): domain Bacteria; phylum Pseudomonadota; class Alphaproteobacteria; order Rhizobiales; family Beijerinckiaceae; genus Methylovirgula. The sequence continues at coordinate 731,919 of CAWELW010000001.1, forward strand.
GCATCGGCTTCCTTGCGTGGGGCGGTGTATTTGGCGCCGCGCGCCTGCACCCAGATCACGTTCTCCGGGAAAGGCAGATCGTGATCGATCACCCACTCCATGTCCTGTGGCGCGCCAAAGTGATTTTCGACGTTCAGCGCAATACGAACGAGTTCGTGAATTTCTCGATCTTCGAGGCACGGCGCATTTTGCAAATGGGGAGGAACTTCCGCTTTAGCGGTTCCGTTTCCAGTCGAGACGACCCAGCGCGTCTTGGTGCTCACATGGCGCTCGATCGCGAGGGTCGATTTATTCACAATGAAACTGTCGGGCGTTATGTCGCCGCTCACTACGCTTTCGCCCAGGCCCCAATTTCCCTCGATGACGGCATGCTCCAGATCGCCGGTCGTCGGAACGACGGTCAGGATGACGCCCGCGCTCTTGGCGTTGACCATTCTGATGACCGCGACGCCGATCGGCGCCTTGTCGACCGGCATTCCCTTTTCCAGCCGAAACGCGATGGCGCGCGTGTTGAGCGTACTCTCCCAGACTTCGAGAACGCGGCGCACGACCTCCGCCGCGCCGCGGACGTGCAGATATGTCTCCATCTGACCAGGCATGCTGACCGCGCCGCTCGAGCGAACCGCCACCGGCATCTCCGTTGCTCCGAAACGGGCGCACAACGCTTCATAATGTTTCACGATGTCGTCTGTCATTGCATCCGGCATCGGCGTTTCCGCCATCATCTCCTTGGCGGCGCGACTGGCGTCCATCTGGCTCTGGATGCTCTTTTTAAGATCTGGGCCTTTCGACGCGAAGTAGGACGCGATGCGCGCGCCGAGTCCGGTCGCGCGCATGTATTCCTCGAATCCATCCACCGAGATAGCGAACCCCGGCGGCACACGCATTCCGAGCTTGGTCATCTCGCCGAGGTTCGCACATTTCTTGCCGACGAGTTCGAGGTGTTCCTGCCCGAGGTCCTCGAGCGCATAGATCCATTTCTTCGCCATCGAGACTTACTCCGAGCCGGTCGCAGCACAGGCGATATTCCGGACCAACAGCCGCCGAAAGGCTGCCGACCTATCGGCAGTTTCGGCGCCAGCTTCGCGTCGCTATTGCACGCGGATTGGATCGCATGCGCGAACCGACGGGCAGCAGCGGCTGCCCGTCGTTTCGTGCGCCAGGATCATTTGTCGAGAATGAACAGCGCGCCCATGTTGGTGTCCATGCGGATACGCTGACCGGTCTTGATCTGCTGGGTTCCGACAAACACGTTCATCAGCACGGGAATGCCGTACTCGCGTCCCACGATCGCCGCGTGCGACAGCGAAGCGCCGCGATCGACCACCACGCCCTTGATGAAGGAAAACACCGGCGTCCAACTCGGCGAGGTCGTCGCCGCAACGAGAATTTCGCCCGGCTGGACATCGGCGAGTTCGTCCTCGCTCATGATCACGCGCGCAGGTCCCTCGGCGACGCCGGGAGAACCGCATGTGCCGTGCAGGTCGGCCTTGAGTTCGGGCCGCACCACCGGCATGGCGCCGACCACGACTTTCAGCGCAATCGGGTCGTTGGACTTGACGAGCACTCCCATCGCCTGGTCCATGTCGAAACCCTCTCTGAGGATCACCGGCGGATTGGGCGTCTTGCACCATTGCGTCCACGCGGCGCGCCGCTCTGACACGATCGGCCGCAGGTCGAACTGGTCGGGATTGATCGCCGCCTTCCGGATGTCCTCCGGTATGAGGAAGAATATGTCCTCCACCGAGTCGATTGCGCCGCCGGCGGCGAGCCGCCGGGCAACTCCGAGCGCCGAGCGGCGCATCAAAGCGTGCATATAGAGATCGAGATAATGATCGTGCTCCTCGCTGAACGAGCCGGATTTCTGCGCCAGCCGCAGCAGCGTCGTGAACCAGCTCTTCTGCTCGGGCGCGATCTTGGCGAACACTTCCTTCTCGGCCGCTTCCCGCTCCTTGCCGAGCTTGGCGCGTTCCTCCTCGAGGTTGAAGCCGCCCCCCTTTGCGAGGAATTGCTTCATGTTCGTCAATGGCGGCGCCGGATCTTCGATCCAAGTCGGCATATTCATTTCCGACATGCGCTGCATGCGCCAGCCGTCTTCGTCGAGGAAGGCGCGGAACTCGTGCATGAAATCGCGGCCATGCGGCGCGGCTTCTATGTTCTTCTCGATTTCCTTGGGCTGGCTCTTCAAAACGATGTCAGAGAGCCCCAGCTTCTCGGCCTTCTTGGAAAACTCCCAGATCCGTTTGTCGACCTGAAGAACCTTGTTGTCGAAGCCGGTGATCAGCTTGTGGAACAGCGGATGCGTGTCGTCGATCTGCAGCAGATTGCGGCACATGTTTTCAAACAGAATGTACGCCGTGTAGGTGCCGTACATCATATACATGTGTATTTCCCACATGCGCCGGCAGACGTTGATCGTCTGTTCGAAATTGTCGAGGACTTCGATGTTGCTGGCCTTATCGAGATCGAGCTTTTTCAGCTCCGCGTAGCGGGCGAGAATCTCGTCGAGCTGGCTCTGCCAAAGAGCGTCGTAGTTTTCGACGAATGGCCTGATCGCCTCGCGGAAGCGCAGCTCGCGCTGACGTTGTTCGGCTTCCGACTTGACCAGCAGCAGAGTGAGATAGCCTCCGCCGTTCTTGAACCGCCAGTCCCAGCCTTTCACGGTCGGCAGCGACAGCTTTTCGGCGCCGTATTGCATGCCGTGCCGGCAGAAGTTGATCCAGAACCAGCCGAACAGGGGCGTCCACGGAGGGACGGAATGGGTACCGTCGAGGAACCATGCGGGCGATTGGGCCAGATCGGCCTTCTCGTCGAATTCGAAGCCAGGAACTACAGCCGATAGTTTGGCCGAATCAACACCATTTGCGGTCGTCATTGCGCCCTCCCTTGGCGATTTGCCTTCGTCTTCCAGCGCCGCGGCGATCATTCGCCTGCGCAGGTCTCCCTAGAAGCCTATCGTGCGAGCGGTGTCGGTTCTCCCTGAACCATCCGCGTCACTTGGACGGAATTCGCTGCCCGTCGTCGAATTACTCCACCGACTCGTCCAGTTTCTTGTTTTGGGCGCGTTTTGCAGAGGTGTTGCAATCGCTGCCGATATCCGTTGAATACGCTGCTTCGGGCGAGCATACTCAGATGGTACGTTTGTCAGTTTATCAGATGATCGGGTCAATGATAACAAAAATTTCCATCCCTCGCGGTGTTTCGTTGGCCGGGTCGATCGTTCATGAGATCACGCGGCTGGTCGCCGCCGGTAAAATCAAACCCGGCGACAAGTTTCCGCCGGAGGCCGAACTGGCCGCGCAGATGGGCATCGGGCGCTCGTCGATCCGGGAGGCGTTTCGCGTCTTTCAGATGCTCGGCGTGACGGAGGCTAAGCCGGGGCGCGGGACCGTCCTGATTAATACCGCGCCGCTGTTCGCGCTGATCGACTGGTCGGAATTCACCAGCGCCGATCTGCTCAACGACATTGTCGAGGCGCGCCTTGCGCTCGAGCCCCTGATCGCCGCCATGGCGGCAAAGCGGGCGGATGCGGCCGGCATTCGCGGCATCGAGGAAACGATCGAAGCGAGCCGCCGGGCGATCGGCAACGAGGCGGCCAGCATTCAGGCGGCGCTGGACTTCCACACCGCTGTCGCAGCTGCCGCCGGCAACCAGACGCTGCTGCTGACCACGCGCCTGCTGCGCAGCCTTTACTTTGAATCGACGCGCTTCTCGCGTCGCCATCTCGAGAATTATGTGACCCTGCTCGCCGATCACGAAGACATCCTCACCGCGATCCGCAATCGCGATCCGAAGGCCGCCGCCGCCGCCAGCGAGAACCACATGCGACACGGTTTCAAGATCGTTCTGGACTCCGGCCAAATCGAGGACGTCGTCAAGAAGGACAAAGAACGCGCTCGTCCCGCGCCGCCAACGCGTCGCACTCGCAAGACCTGAGGCTGCGCCGGCGCCAGTCATGACGACGCTGCCGCTTCGCCGACGCCGCGCATGGCGTCGTCCAGGATTTCAGCGATATCGCGCACCTGTAGCGGCGGCGTTGAGCCGCCGTCGAGGCGCGTCGCCGTCTTGCAGCCGTCGTCGAGCATGAGAAGGCAGAACGGACAGGCGGTGGCGACGACCGGAGCGCCGGTGGCGCGCGCCTGCGTGGCGCGAATGACGTTGACGCGTTGATCGGGCCGCTCCACCGCAAAGGCGCGGCCGCCGCCGCCGCCGCAACAGAACGAGCGTTCGTGCGAGCGCTCCATTTCCGTCACAACCGCGCCGGCGCCGGCAAGCACTGATCGCGGCGCACCATATTCGCCGTTGTAGCGGCCGAGATAGCAGGGGTCGTGAAAGGCGACGGTGCCCGTTTCTTTCTCGCCATCCTGCAACCGCGGCAGGCGCCCGCGTTCCATCAGGTCCGATAAAAGTTGCGTGTGATGGACGACATCGTAGGCGCCGCCGAAGTCGGAATATTCGTTCTTCAGCGTATTCACACAATGCGGGCAGATGCTGACGATGCGTTTGAACGTGCGTGCATTCAGAGTTTCGACATTGGCCGCGGCCTGTAGCTGGAACAAATAGTCGTTGCCCGTCCGGCGCGCGGCGTCGCCGGTGCAGGTTTCCGCGTCGCCGAGTATGGCGAAATCCACCCCCGCCGCTTGCAGCAGACGCACGAGTGCGCGCGCGATCTTCTGCGCCCGCGCATCGAGCGCCGCGGTGCAGCCGACCCACAGCAGCGCGTCGGTTGTCTCTCCGGGCGTGAGCACCCGTAGGTTGAGGTCGCGACACCAGTCAAGCCGGGAGAAGCGCGTCCCCGCCCAGGGATGGCCGCGCTGCTCGACGGACAGCATCGCGCCCGATATGCCGTCGGGAATGCGCCCCGCTTCCATCGAGAGGTGACGGCGCATGTCGACGATCTTTGGCACATGTTCGATGAACAGAGGACACGCCTCCATGCAGGCGCGGCAGGTGGTGCAGGACCAGATCGTCTCCTCGCTGGCGGCGCCTCCAATCAGCGGTCCTCCGAGCTCGCCGCGATGGCCGCCGGCGCCCTGCGTCTCCAGGAGATGACCGCGCAGATTCATGATCAGAAGCTTCGGACTGAGCGGCTTGCCTGAGGCGTAGGCGGGGCACAACTCCTGGCACCGTCCGCATTCTGTGCAGGCGTAGAGATCGAGCGTCTGCTTGCGGCCGAGCTGGGCGATGTCGGACAGACCGAGTTTCGGCTGCTCGAGGTCGGGCGTGACGAGGCGACCGGCGGGGTTCAGATCGCGGCAGTAGACGTTAGGGGCGCCCACCATCATATGCAGATGCTTGGACCCCGGGATATAGACGAGGAAGGCGAGGATCGCGAGCATATGCATCCATGCGAACGTCGGCGCGCCGGCCGCTGCGGTCGCGCCTTTCACGCCGCACGCAACCAATACAGACGCGATCGCCGAACTGACCGGCCGCCACGCGGCCGAAGCATCGCCGCCGGCAGCCAAGCGGCAGGAATTCTGCATCAACATGCCGATAACCACTGCAGCAATCAGGCTGAGAATGATTGCTGCGTCGCGCTGGTTGGACCCCGCGAAGCGCGCCGGCGCCCAGACAACGCGCTGAAACGCCGCCATCCCCACACCGATCAGCAGCAGAACGCCGAAAATGTCTTGTCCGAGCGCGATCCATGTCGCGCCGCCGACGGCGTCAAGATTGAAGAACCGCGCGACGCCTTGGCCGAAAACTTAAATCACGGCGGTGAGGAGAAACAGGAAACCGAAGAACATCATCATGTGCATCAGCCCCGAATAGGGCTTACGCAGCAGACGCGCGTGGCCTAAGATGTTGACTACGACTCCCCATGCGCGCGGCGCGAACGGCCATAAGCGCGCTTCGGCTGGAGCGGCCAGCAGCGGCCGTGCGAGACGTTCGAACCTGAAGCCCGCCAACACGAATGCCGCCACAATGACGACCAGCCGCAGAGCGAGCTCGATCGACATTTCAGTGCGTCCGCGCGGCGAGCGTATCACGGAACGCCGTCATGACTTCCTTCCAGTCGCCGACGACGCCGTAATTGGCGATGCCGAAAATGGGTGCGGCCGGGTCGCTGTTGACGGCTACGATGACCTGTGAGGACGAGCATCCGACCAGATGCTGGATCGCGCCGGAAATGCCGACGGCGATGTAGAGGTCGGGTGCTATCGTCTTGCCAGTGAGGCCGATCTGCTGGGCCGCTTGCACCCAGCCGGAATCGACGGCGACGCGCGAGGCGCCGACCGCCCCACCTACGAGATCAGCGACCTCGCGCAGCAAGGTGAAAGGCTCGGGGCCGCCGAGCCCGCCGCCCCCTGCAACAACTATCTTCGCGCGATCGACGCTGACGCCTTCGACCGCGACCCGTTTCGGCGTTCCGCACGTGGTTGCAAACGGCGGCGGCGCGAAGGCGTGGCGCATCGGCGTCATCTCCGCCGCCGCGCCGACCTCGGCCGGCGCAAAAGCGCGCGGGCGCGGTACGACGACCCATGGACCGGCGCCAGCGCGCACGGTCGCAACGACGGCGCCGCCCGAAACCGGGCGCACCGCTTTCAGCCCCCCCTCCGGCGTCGCTTCGATCTGGACGGCGTCCTGCACCAGCGGCCAGCCGCAGCGCACGGCGAGGCGCGCGGCAATTTCAGCGCCGAGGATGGTGCGCGGCGCAAGCACCATCTGCGGGCTAAGTTCGTCGCACAACTGGATCAGCGCCGCCGCATGCGCCTCCGGCCAGGGGTTCGCCAGACGCTCGTCATCGATCACGTGCACTTCGTCAGGACCAATGCCGGCCACCTGTCGTGCCGCCGCATCGACATCGGCGCCGATGACCGCGACGCTGATGCCGCTGGGAACGGAAGCGGACATGGCACGTGCGACCGTCGCCAGTTCCCAGAATTCTGCCCGCAATACGCCCGCATCCACTTCGGCGACGATCAGAATGCCTGACATGACTAGCGCTCCGCGCCGAGGCGAATCGTCCCGGCCTCCAAGAGAGTTTCGGCAAGAAGCACGCCGGCGCCCGGTCCGTCGGCAGCCTCGATTAACGTGCAATTGCGGCCGGTGACGGGGATCGCGAGATCGATGACCTCCGGCGCCAGCGCCGGCGCCGCAGCAACGCCGAGTTCGGCGAGTGCAATTCGGCGCGGCTGCTTGCGCGCCGCAGTCAGACGCGCCGCGACGCTGGGAAGGCGCAGCGCGCCCAGTTCGCTCGTCACCGTCACCAGAGCCGGCAGAGCGGCCTCCATGGTCACGGACCCCTCCGCGAGCACACGCTCGATCTCGACGCGCTTGCCGTCCGTCACGCTCACGCGCCTGGCGAGCGTCAGCAGCGGCATGGCGAGCAGGTCGGCCAGGATGTAAGGCACGAGCCCGTTGTCCCAGTCGGAGCCCTGCCGGCCGCAAAGGATCAGATCGGCGCCGCCTATCTGGCGGATCGCGGCGGCCAGCGCCGATGCGATCGGATAGGAATTCCAAGTGTCGAGAGACGGGTCCTGCACCAAGATGAGCTGGTCCGCGCCAACCGCCAGCGCCCGTTTCATCACGTCGTTATTGAAGCGATCGCCGGCCGCCACGCAGACAATCTCGAGATCCTTTATAGTTTCGCGCAGGCGCAACGCGGCCTCGATCCCCTGTTCGTCGAATCCGTTGATCACCGGTGGGCTCGCGGCGCCGGCACGTATCTTCTTGTCCTGCGCATCGAGCACGAGCGACGTGGCGGGGGTCAGCGGATCGATGACCTGCTTGAGACAGACGACGGCACGCATTCAGAGACCTCCCGTTGTCAGAACTCGCGCCCGGCCTGCTCCCAGATGCGCGCCAGGCCGCGATCCTGCGCGATGATCTTGTAGGCGATGTAGCTCGAGCCGCGGCCGATGCCGGCGGCTGAATGCAGGTTGGACGAGCACATGTAGAAATTCTTGACCGGCGTGCGGAAGCCGGACAGCTCGGGGAACGGCCGGAAGCGGCCGAGCTGCGATGCGAACATCGAACCTTCGGTCCAACCGCCCTCGATCATGTCGGGCTTGCCGGCCTGCACGTCGTAGGGGCCGTAGATGCGCGTGCCGATGATGTTGTCTTTGGTCATGTTCGGCGCGTATTTCCGCCATTCCTCCAGCGCCCGGTCGGTGAACTCCTCCTTGATGCGTCCCCAGTCGCGCGCCGAGAACAGACGCGCCGGCGCCGTGAAATCCTCAATCAGGATGGTTTGCTTGCCTTCTGGCGCGCGGGTCCGGTCCCAGATGCTGTCGGGCGCGGTCAGAATGTAGGGCTGCTGCGGGAAGCCGAGCAGGAAAATGTCGTGCTGATAGCGGCTGGCGAGATATTCAGGATCCTTGGCGCCGGTGTAGAGGCGCGGCTGCGAGCCGACGCCGGGATTGATGTTGTCGGCGGTGTATTTTGGCAATTCGTGCATCGCCACGTTGCCCCAGAAGATCTGGCCGCGGTCGTAATGAATATTCTTGACGCGGTGGAGCAGCTTGTCTGCGATCGGATGCTTGCGCAGCAGGCGAAGAAAAGTTTGCGGAACGCCGAGATCGGAAACCACCAGAGGCGCTTTCATGCTGCCGCCGCGGGCCAGTTGCACGCCGACGGCGGCGCCGTTCTCGACAATGATCTGATCCACCTCGTGCCCGGTGAAATATTGCACGCCGAGCTTCTTGCCCGCTTTCACCAGCGCATCAGTGATCGACTGCGTGCCGCCCTTGACGATCGCGGCCGGTTCAAACGACAGTACCAGCCCCATGACATGGACCACGCTCTGCAGACCCATCACATCGTCGGGGAAGCAGCCGCCCGAAGTTGGCGTCGCACGCATGAACAACGTGCGCAGTTCAGGGCTTTCGAAAAAGTCGTAGGCGATCTGCCGCGTCGACATGAATTGGTGCACCGGCTCGACGCCGCTGTCGGGGATGTCGCACAGAGCTTCCAGCGCGTCCGGCGTACCCCACGGCGTCGGCGCCGTGAAGCGGTGCGTGTGGAACGCCTTCTTCCAGTGCTTCTGGTACTGTTCGAATAGCTTCAGATACACGTCGGCGTCGCGCTGCGAGAACGACTTGATCTGATCGTAGGTCTTGCGGACGTTGTCGGGCGCCTCCTCCGTGCGGCCCGTCGCCGAGTCGACAACCCTGTATGCCGAATAGCCGATGAAGCTGGAGCCGTCTTCGAAGATCATCCCCTCGTTCTGCTCGGGGAAGACATATTCGAGACCTTCTTCGCGCAGATTGAAATCCGCGTAGGCCGGATGGCCGTAAAAGCGCGTGAAATGCGCGTGCGGGTTTTGACGGAATCCCGGGGCTGGCGCTTCTTCACTCACCGCGCCGCCGCCAAGACCGGTGTGCCCTTCCAGGACGGCGACCTTGAGGCCCGCCTTGGCGAGATAGCATGAGATAATCGTGGCGTGGTGGCCTCCGCCAATCACGATGGCATCAAAGGATGCGTCTGCCATGTTCGCCCCCCGGCGTGGATCGATGTTCGACTGATTACCTGATTATCAGACAAACTTTACCAACGGACCGAAGACATGTCAAGCAAACGATGCGCGCGCTTTGCCGCGGGGCACGGAGGCCGCTCGGGCATCATCCGGCGCGCAAGGCGTCGGAGCGCATGAAATCGGCGAAGGGCGTGCCCAGTTTCGCCATTTCGAACGGAAGCTCCATCAGTTCGAAGTACGTGCGGTTGCAGCTGGCCAACCGGAGATCCGTGTCGAAAACAGTGAACCCCCGACTGCTGTGATCGAGCCCCACCTGCATGAGCGTAAAGCGGATACGATCGGTTCGCCCGGCCAACGTCGTTTCCGCAATGCGTATGACCTCGATCGTCGATGTCCCCTCGGAGCGTGAGCGTAGCGCAAACTTCGGCGCAAGGACAATCTTCGGCAGCCGCGTCACAATTGCGGACATTTGACGCAAATTCTCCTAACATTCCTGTGTCGAGCAAGGCGCGGCGGACAATCATGCCGCGCCAAGACAGGTTATCGCGGGAGGACTGGATGTCGGATGCGGCCTCAAAGACAACCGGGCCCTACGAAACGGGCTTGGAGCGCAATCGCGCCAATTTCGAACCGCTTTCGCCGTTAAGTCTCATAAGGCGGGCGGCCTGGGTCTATCCCGACTATCCAGCTATTGTTCACGGCGCCCTGCGTCATAGCTGGCGTGAGACCTATGACCGGTGCCGGCGTCTTGCCAGCGCCCTTGTCCGGCGCGGAATCGGCCATCTCGACACGGTCTCGATCATGGCGTCGAACATTCCGGCGCTTTACGAAGCCCATTTCGGCGTGCCCATGGCGGGCGCCGTCCTCAACACGATCAATACGCGGCTCGATCCGCCCGCCATTGCCTTCATCCTCGATCACGCCGACTGCAGAATGCTGCTGGTGTCCGAGGATTTCGAGGCCTGCGCACGACAGGCGGTCGAACTCGCAAACGCCGCGCCGCCCATCATCGTGATCGCCGAAGAAGGCTCGCCACCCGAGAGCGGCTACGAGCAATTGCTCGCGGCCGGAGATCCCGCCTTTGCTTGGCAGGCCCCCGCCGACGAGTGGCAGGCGATCGCACTTTCCTACACGTCCGGCACGACCGGAAATCCGAAGGGCGTCGTCACGCATCACCGCGGCGCCTATCTCAACGCGCTGAGCAATGTGCTCGCCTGGAACATGGGGCCGCATCCGCGCTATTTGTGGACTTTGCCGATGTTCCATTGCAATGGCTGGTGCTTCCCCTGGACGCTGGCGGCCGTGGCGGGCACGAGCGTGTGCCTGCGCAAAGTCAGTGCCGCGGGCATTTATCGCGCGATTGCCGAAGACAAGGTTGATCACCTGTGCGCCGCTCCGAGCGTCCTCGCTTTCGTCGTCAACGCAGGCGACGACGAGCGCCGCTCTTTCAGCCATCCCGTCAAGGTCATGACGGCCGGTGCGGCGCCGCCGGCCGCAGTCCTTGCCGCAATGGCCGCGCGCGGTTTCGACGTGACGCATGTCTATGGACTGACCGAGGTCTACGGCCCCGTCGTGGTTTGCGCCTGGAAAGAGGCATGGGACGAACTGCCGATCGAAGACCAGGCGAGGATCAAGGCGCGCCAGGGCGTACCCTATCCGGTGCTCGAAGACGTGCAAGTCCTCGATCCCGTCACGATGTCGCCGGTTCCGCCGGATGGCGAAACGATTGGCGAGGTCATGATCCGCGGCAATGTGGTCATGAAGGGATATTATAAGAATCCTGCCGCAACCGCAGAGGCCTTTGCCGACGGCTGGTTCCACACCGGCGATCTCGGCGTGATGCACCCGGACGGATATATTCAGCTCCGCGATCGATCGAAGGACATCATCATATCGGGGGGTGAAAACATCTCCTCAATCGAGGTCGAGGAGGTTTTGTATCGCCATCCTGCCGTGCTAGAGGCTGCCGTCGTCGCCCGGCCCGATGAGAAGTGGGGCGAGACGCCATCCGCCTTCGTCACATTGAAGCCGGGGCTCGAAGGCACTGTTACCGCCGACGAAATCATCGACTTCTGTCGCGCCCATCTGGCGCATTTCAAGGCGCCGCGAAGCGTCATTTTCACGGACCTGCCCAAAACATCGACCGGCAAGATCCAGAAGTTTGAACTTCGCCGGCGCGCCCGCGACTTGGCGAGCGGTCCCTCGCGCTGAAGAGATTACATGCGTGGAGATCGAGCGGGACGCGCCGGATAAGCCCGTTGCAACGCCAGATTCAAAAGCAACACATTCACCCGTGGTTCACCGAAAATACCAAGACTACGACCAAGAATGTGTTGCTCCAGCAGCGTGGCGATCATGGCAACCGGAATGCCGCGCGCCTCTGCCACGCGCCTCACCTGGAGTGCCGCATAGGCCGGGCTGATGTCGGGATCCAAGCCGGAGGCTGAACTCGTCAGCATATCAGCCGGAAGAACTTGGTTCATGAGTTCCGGTTGGGATTCCTCCAGCGCCTTGCGATCCGCCGCAAGCCGCTCCTTCAAGGTCCGGTCGGTCGGCCCGAGGTTCGAGCCCGTGGAATTGGCAGCATTATAGGGCTTTGGCACCGTCTTCATCGGATCATTCGGATCGACGTCGGTCGTCGCCGAAAGCCGGCCATGAAACCACTGCGGACCCGTCCAATCCTGACCGATCAGTCGTGATCCCAGAATGGTTCCGTCAGCCGCTTTCTCAAGACTGCCATTCGCCTGATCGGGCAGCAGCCATTGCGCCAACCCCGTTACCGCCAGGGGATAGATGAGGCCACACAAGACGACCGTCACCAAGGAAGCGCGCAGAGCGCCCGTCATGATGTCGAGCATGTCATGCCTCCCTCACAGCAGGTGCGATATGGACATATCGATTAACTTGATGCCGATGAAAGGAGCAATCAGCCCGCCAACACCGTAGATGAGAAGATTCCGATGAAACATATCCTCGGCACCTCTCGGCTTGAACCGGACTCCGCGCAAGGCAAGCGGAATAAGCATAGGAATGATCAATGCGTTGAAGATTAGGGCCGACAAAATGGCGCTTTGGGGCTTCGCCAATTGCATGACATCCAATGCCGCCAGCCCAGGCAGGGCAACCATCAACATGCCCGGCAGAATGGCAAAATACTTGGCGACATCATTGGCAATCGAAAAAGTCGTCAAGGCGCCGCGAGTGATCAACATCTGCTTGCCGATTTCGACAACATCGAGAAGCTTGGTCGGATCGGATTCGAGGTCGATCAAATTCGCCGCTTCCTTGGCCGCCATCGTGCCGGAATGCATGGCCAGACCCACATCCGCTTGGGCCAATGCCGGGGCATCATTGGTACCGTCTCCAGTCATCGCCACAAGCCGGCCTTGCGCCTGCTCGCGGCGGATGAATTGAAGCTTGTCCTCGGGCTTGGCCTCGGCGATGAAATCGTCCACACCCGCTTCCGCGGCGATCGCAGCGGCGGTCAGCGGATTGTCTCCGGTCACCATGATCGTCCGAATTCCCATGCTGCGCAGCTGCCCGGTCCGTTCACGAATATTATGCTTAAGCACATCGGATAATGCGACGATGCCGAGGATCTCGCCATCGACGGCGACGGCTATCGGGGTGGCGCCGTTGCTGGCGACCCTTGCCATGACGGCCCTGAGATCGGCGGGTTCCTCTGTTCCAAACCTGTCGTGCACATGACGGATCACCGCATTCACGGCACCTTTGCGGATCTTTTTCCCATCGGTGAGATCGGTTCCGCTCATTGAGGTTACGGCGGAGAAATCCATACCGCGCGCTCCCACCAACATGGCTTTATCTCGGATCCCTTGCTGCTCTGCAAAAGTGACGATCGATCGTCCTTCCGGCGTGGTGTCGAAATATGAAGCGAGATAGGCCGCATGAGCCAGCGCATCGGCGTCACGCCCCTGCAAGGGAATCAATTGAGTTGCTTGGCGATTGCCTATCGTAATGGTGCCGGTCTTATCCAGAATCAATGTGTGCACATCGCCTGCCGCTTCGACCGCCTTCCCAGACATTGCGAGGACGTTGAAACGCACCATGCGATCGATGCCGGCAATGCCAATGGCGGACAAGAGCGCGCCAATCGTCGTCGGAACCAGGCAGACGAGCAACGCAATCAGGTCGGCAATGTTGATCTTTGCCTGCAGATAAATTGCGACTGGCGCCATAGCTGCGACCACGATCACGAAGATCAAGGTCAATACCGCTAGCAAGACGGTCAGCGCTATTTCGTTCGGCGTCTTCTGCCGTTCGGCGCCTTCCACCAACCGGATCATACGATCGAGGAAGCTTTCACCCGGATCGGCGGTCACGCGGACGAGCAGCCAATCCGAGATGATCTTCGTCCCCGCAGTCACGGTCGAGGATGTATCCGTGCCCGGTTCCTTGAGCACTGGTGCCGACTCGCCAGTGATCGCCGACTCGTCGACGAATGCCACGCCTTCGACAACCTCGCCATCTGCGGGGATAAGATCGTTGCGCTCGACCCGCACAAGATCTCCCTTGCGCAAAGCCGTGGCGGGCACCGCTTCGACCGGCAGGCCGGGCTGCACCCTTTTGGCAACGAGCTCGGTCTTGGTCTGGCGCAATGAAGCTGCTTTCGCCTTACCGCGCCCCTCGGCCAGCGCCTCGGCAAGATTTGCGAACCAAACCGTCAAGACGAGCAAGAACGTGACAACGCCATTATAAAGAGCGTTGCCATTGGATGGCCCAAACAAGGCTGGATTAAAGGTCAATGCGGCAGTGACCAAGGCGCCGATCCAAACGACGAACATCACCGGGTTGCGGATTTGCGATCGCGGATCGAATTTCTTTAGTGAGTCTTTGACGGCACCCCAAAGCAGTGCGAGATCATAGGCACGCCCGAGCCGCGCCGTGCGCGCAGCCATCGTCGTCTCACTCACCGGTTCTTGCTTTTGCATGCTCATGTCGAGCTATCCCATCGGCGGGTCGTCGTTCCGCTCGCCAGTTTAAAACACGACTTGATTTTTCATGGCGAAGAATTCGGCAATCGGTCCCAGCACGAGCGCGGGTAAGAAGGTCAGCGCCCCGACAACGAGAATGACCGCAAACCAGAATATGCCGAACGTCAGCGAATCCGTCCGCAAGGTGCCATGCGTGAATGGCACAGTGGGCTTGGCGGCCAAAGATCCCGCAACCGCCATCATGAAAATGATTGGGGGATAGCGTCCGAGAAATATGACGATAGCTATAGCACTGTTATACCATGGCGTATCGGCGTTGAGCCCCGCGAATGCCGAGCCGTTATTTGCGGCTGCAGAGCTGAACGCATAGAGGACTTCGGAATAGCCATGCATCATTGCATTGGGCAAAGAAGACACGCCGTAGGGCACGATCATCGACCAGCTCGAGGGTGTCAGGATCACCAGTGGGTGGATCAAAAGTGCGAGCGAAACCAGGATGATCTCGGGCTTCTCGATCTTCTTGCCGAGAAATTCGGGGGTTCGGCCAACCATGAGTCCGGCTACGAATACCGCGATCAATCCATAGACCAAGGCAGCCAGAAAGCCGACACCCTTACCCCCGAATTCGCATTGCAACATCATCCCAATGAGAGCCACCATCCCGGCAAGTGGTGTCAGGCTGTCATGCATCGTGTTGACGCTGCCCGTCGTAAAAGCCGTGGTGACGTCAGTGAACAATGCACTTTGGGCGATTCCAAATCGGACCTCCTTGCCCTCCATGTTGCCCCCGGGCTGCGTAGCGCTCGGTTGCATTTCAATGCCGGCCTGCGCCAGCATCGGCGTCCCCGATTGTTCGGACAGAAACGCCAGCGGCAGGAACGTCATGACGAGTGCGCCCATGATCCCGTAGAGGACCCAGCCTTGCCGCGGTTTGCCGATCATCCGCCCGAAGCACACCACGAGAGCGCTCGGCAGGATCATCATCATCAAAACCAGAATCAGATTGCTGAGCGGCGTGGGATTTTCGTATGGATGCGCGGCATTCGCATTGAAGAACCCGCCGCCATTGGTACCGATGTGCTTGATGGTTTCCCAAGACGCCACTGGGCCGATTGAAATCATTTGCTCTCCGCCCTGAATCGAATGCGCAGTCACGCTGGCGTCGAGTCTTTGCGGCGTTCCCTGCCATACCAATAACAACGCAATCACACAGGCCGAAGGAAATCAGCACCCGGGTCAGGAAACGGATCAGGTCGCGATAGAAATTCCCCAAATTGGCGCCGCCGTCGGTGACGATGAAGGAACGGATGAATGCCATCGCCACGACAAAGCCGGTTGTGGCTGAAGTGAACATGGGCAAAGTCAGCCCGACCATCTGGCTGAAGTTGGACATGGTGGTCTCGCCGCCATAACTCTGCCAGTCCGTATTGGTCATGAAGCTGATCGCCGTGTTTAAGGCCAATAAAGGCTCGACACCGCCGAAATGCATCGGATTGAGCGGGAGATGGTCTTGGAAGACCAAGATCAAGAAAACGAGCACGGTCATGATCATGTTGGTCGCCAACATGTGAACCGTGTACATCTTCCAGTCCATCTTTTGGGTCGCGACCTCGCGGCCGATCAGGCGATAAATGAAATTATCGATAGGGTCGAACAGAGGGTCGAGCCAAGTCCTTTGATCAGTGACGATCTTCGCGAGGTATCGGCCGACGGGAATGCTGATCAAGAATGCGATGAGCAAAGTCAGCGCGATTTGCAGCCAGCCTAGCAAAGCCATGGCAGAGCCTCGACAGCGTTCAGAATTTATCCGGGTTTATGATGGCGTAGAAGAGGTAGATCACCAACGCGATGACCATGATCAAGAGCACGTATGAAGTCATGTCCGGTCCTGTTCCGCGCTTCGGCCCTTTGGAGCAACCGTTTGGTTCGGCGGACGAATGACGTTTTCGGCAAAAAGGATCAGAACCCATCCGAATGCGAATAATCCGATCAGCGCAGTGAGCAGCAGAAGCACAAGCAACATCGGATTGCCTCTTTGTGCAGGCGCTGGCCTTCACTCCATCAGGCTCTGCTCACTCGAATTGGCGCCGAACAGCACCTTTTGGGCTACGGGAACCGGCGGCAAAATACACTAAAACGGCCTCTCCGATAGGCCTTTGGATTGGGATGACATGCTTTTTTTGCAGCTGCAATTATGCCCCAAACAGATATAGAAAATCCGTAGGAATATTGGACCAAAAAATAGCGAACACATAAGCGGCCTGGTTCAGGTCGTGCATAGCTTGGCCATCGTTTTGCTGATTTCGGCGCCGCCGATAAGGCCTCCCCGTAGCCGTCACCCAGGCGGCTGCGAATGTCCTTGCCGTCAACGAATGCCGGATTTCCGACCACTTGGGTTGCCGATCGCCCGGAGGCATCGGCTCACCAGCGCTGGAAAATCTTTCGGGCGGCAGATAGGTCATATGACGGTTGTTTCGCATCTTGCCGACAAGATCCTTGTTCGCCTGGCCCTCAGATGACTGAAATCGAAGCCCTCATCCTATCCGCCGCCGTCGAGGCACCGATCGCTTTTCTGGTCGCATACAAAATGCGCTGGGCCTGCCGGGGCAGTCTGCACGTTGCCGCTGCTTCTGCCGCCGCCACTGCGATCACGCACCCGCAGCTCTGGGCGGCGGCGCTTTGGGCCTATCCACGTCTTCCCTACTGGCCGTCGATCATCGCGCTCGAGCTGGCGGTGGTTCTCGTCGAAGGCGGGCTGATCGCCTGGATGGCGGCATTGCGCATCGATCGGGCGATGCTGGTGTCGCTCGCCGCCAATGGCGGATCACTTCTGGTCGGGCTTTGGTTTGCAGGCTGAACGGGGCCGGTCAGAGCGAGAACCAAGACCGGGATTTCGAGCCACGCGTGAACCGAGGCCGCGATCCCATAGAGTGCCCGCGCCTCGGCAAAGCCGGAGAAGAACGCGCCGAGGCTCAGGGCCCCTGCAGCACCGCAGAGGAGGACGAAGAAGGCCGCGCGCGGCCACATGACGAGGCCTCGCGCGCTTCGATCGAGCCGAGCGAGAAGCAGCGGCAGAAGAATGAGCACGGCGGCATAATGTGCGCCCTGAGCGACGACGGAAGCGGTGAAGAAATCGACAGCGCGAGGAGTCGCGATGAATGGCGTCGGCACATAGACGTAGAGCTGCGCGGCCAGCGCCCCGACATGCAGCGGATCAATCTCTCCCGCGGGACCAAACAGGCACAGGAGCGCCGCGCGCGGCCATCCCGTTGCCACCAACAAAGGCAAGCCGACGAAGCCCGCAACCGCCCAGAACATAGCAAATCGGCGCTTCTTGCTCGGCACAATCTGCCACAGAAAGCCGAGTGGCGTGAGATTGTGCAGAATGGCGAGCGAAATGGCTGCGTCGTAGGGCGCCAGCGCGGTCGCCCCGCCGAGGCTGCCGGCAACGACGAGCGCAACGGTCCGCCGCGCCGCAGATCCCTGCGCGCAACAGAGCGCGAGCAAGGCCACGCCGCCAAGTTCGGCCGTCACCCCCAGGGCGGGCGCAAGCAGATGGAACACAGTTGCAGTACGAAGCGCGACAATCGCCGGCAGCAGGACCGCGATCGGCAACAGGAGCCGCCGGTCGAGCCGCCGCCCAAAGCGATGATCGACATAGCGCAGTTCGCTCAGCACATGCGGCAGGCCGAAGAGCGCGAGACTCACCGTATAGATCGCGAGCGGCGCAAGGAGGGCGAGCGTCGTAAAAGCGAACATTCCGAAGATGCCGCAGACGAACAGGGCGGAGCTGAGCCTGAGCGCCGTGTTGGCCCGCAGCCGAGGCGTGGAAAGGCGGCCTGTCCGCATTTTCGTATCTTGGAACACAGTGATCGGAAACTGCCGGTGGGCCGGTTGCGGCCCGGCTTGCAAATATCCCCGCTACCGAGATTGCGGCGGAGGTTGGGAGTCATCCCGCTGCTGCGGTTGGGGCGTGTCCTTGTCTTGTGGTTGCCAGGGGCGCGGCCTCGGGCCGGCACTCTTGCAAGCAGACTCCGGGTGAGCCTCACACCATTCCCGGGGAGGCAGTACGTCGGCCTGAACCACCGTCGCTGCGATGAGCAGAAGGGCGGTCGCGACACCTAAACTCCTAGTCGCAATCTTCATTTCTCCATGCCTCCTGCAAGAAAGGATGCTTTACGCAATGCGGCAAGGCGATCGCCGCTGCACGATCATAGGCTCTTCGTCGGTTAGGTCCAGATCAGTTGCAATTTGGTTTGCCGGATCCGGGCGCGGCTCGGACTTCACCGAACGAGGGAGCCGCAGGGGAACGCCCTCGAAGGGAACGGAAAGCGCTTCGGTAAGTCGAAGGCAGAATCCATGGCGGACTTCACCGAGGCCGGCCACGGCTTCGCGCTCAAGCCGCATCGGCTGCTGCAAGCCGCTCGCGCATGAACGCATCGATGGCCGAAATCTGATCAGGCGTCAGGCGCAAACCGAGCTTGGTTCGCCGCCAGACGACGTCATCGGCACGCTCGGCCCATTCCTGCCGCATCACATAGTCGATCTCTGCCTCGGTCAGTGTCGCACCGAAGTGACGGCCGAGCGAACTGAAGCCGGTGCTGCCCTGCAGGATTACTCTAGCCCGCGTCCCATAGAGCCGACAAAGGCGGCGAGCGTGCGCCGCCGCAAGCCAAGGATAGGCCCGCTGCATCTCCCCCACCAGCACCGCAAAGTTCTGCGGGGCGAAGTCGCCGCCGGGCAAAGGCGCCGACCCCGACCAACCCCGTGCTCGCATCGCGGCGGCAGGCAAATGCGGCGCGAGCCTGTCGAGGGCATGTTCCGCGAGGCGCCGATAAGTGGTGAGCTTGCCGCCATAGATCGACAGCAGCGGCGCGCCGCCCTTGTCGTCGAGGACAAGCACATAATCGCGGGTTGCAGCCTGCGCTTCGCTCGCTCCATCATCGTAGAGCGGGCGTACACCGGAATAGGTCCATACAACGTCGTCGCGCTGGATCGGATTGCGAAAGTACGCGCTTGCCGCTCGGCAAAGATAATCGATCTCCTCCAACGTCGCTGCGACCGACGCAGGGTCACCCTCATAGTCGCGGTCGGTCGTACCGATCAGTGTAAAATCCCGCTCGAAAGGAATCGCGAAGATGATTCGGTCATCGGCATTTTGGAAGATGTAACATCGATCGTGATCATAAAGCTTCCGTACCACGATATGCGAGCCTTGCACCAAGCGGACGCTTGCCGAAGCATTCATCTTCAGGGTGGCTGCAAGCACTTGGCCGACCCAGGGACCGCCGGCATTGACGAGAACCCTTGCTCGGACGGAAACAGTCTTGCCGGTGCGGCGGTCTTCCGCGATCAGCGTCCAGCCATCGGCGCCGCGTGTAGCGGAAACGGCCCTGGTCCGGGTTCGAATGGTTGCGCCGCGATTGGCGGCATCGCGTGCGTTCAAGACCACGAGCCGCGCGTCTTCGACCCAGCAGTCGGAATATTCGAACCCTCTATGAAAGTCGCCGGGCTTCAGCGGCTTGCCGGCCGGGTCGGTCGATAAGATCCAGGCTGCGGGTTGGCGGCAGCAGTTTGCGGCCGCCGAGATGATCATAGAGGAACAGGCCCAGCCGGAGCAGGCAGGCTGGGCGCATGCCTTTGCGATGGGGCAAGACGAAGCGCAACGGCCAGATGATGTGCGGCGCCATCCGCCACAGCACTTCACGCTCGATCAGCGCTTCGCGAACGAACCGGAACTCGAGATATTCCAAATAACGCAGGCCGCCATGAATAAGCTTGGTCGCCGCCGAAGAGGTGCCGCTGGCGAGATCGTCTTGCTCGCAAAGGTAGACGGAAAGGCCCCGCCCCGCGGCATCGCGGGCGATCCCACAGCCGTTGACGCCGCCCCCGATGATGGCGAGATCGTAAACGACGTCCATGTCTCCTCCGGCGGTGCCATCCGTATCCGGTCTCATATAACGCCGTTTTGAAGGAACCGGGGAATTGCTCGAATGGACCCCTGAAATCCTCCGGATTTGGGGGATAGCGGCACGGCATTGCGCATATATTTGGCGGATTTTATGTTAATGGAAATCCTTCCGCCCTTGAAAGACGAGGGATCATGAATTCAATTCCGGCCATTTTGGCCCACACGGCGGGACATGCCTCGAGTGAAATTCGCGGCGAGCGGAAAGGCCACTCGGCATGAGCGATGCGGAACCGCACAACGTCGGGCTCGACCCGCAAGTCCTTAAATCGCTCGACCCTGCGCAGGTCGGCGCCGCCCTGTCCAAACTTTTCGCGGCGAGCATCGGCGATATCGTCGTCGTCTTATCGCGCTCGCCCGCGCACAAACATTATTCGCTCGCCGATATCGAATGGATGGTACTGCCGCCGGTGGCGACGGGACAATTCCATGTGCGCGAAGCGGCGGATAAAGAGCGCGGCTTTCGCGCGCCGATCGCCGTCGTCACCTGGGCGTTGGTGTCGGAAGAGGTCGACCGGCGCCTTCAGGAGCAAGCCGGGCGCTTGCTGCGATTGCGTCCCGACGAATGGAAGAGTGGCGAGATTGGCTGGCTCATCGACGCGGTGGGAAATCCAGCTGGGGTCCGGGCGGCGCTGCAATGGCTCGCGACGGGGCCGTTCAAGGAGCGGGCACTGAAAGTGGTCGTGCGGGACAACAGCGGGGCTCCGAAAGTCGCGACGCTCGGGGCGCTGATGGCGGCGCGCGCCGAGACCGGAAGCGCCACGCCGTGATGATATGCAAAGACGAGGGGCGAGCGCCTCAAAGTGCCGACGGATGGCTAATTCGTCGATCACACAAAAATGCTATAGCTTTGCGATTCCAAAGGGAATCCCGCCAACCAAAAAATCCCGCCAAACCGATTCAATTATTGCCGGACAATGCCTTATAGGCCGCATCATAACGCGCTTCGCAACTTTCTTGCGCTGGTTCCTGGATGTCCTTCCGCTACGGGCCTAAAGGCCCTTCGCTGCAGGGCTCCGGGAAAGGGGGTGGTGTCAACCTGAGTTCCTAGCGGTGAGCGATGCGCATGGCACGCTTGACGTTGCGAGAGAAATGTTCCAACTTTGTTCTAGGTGATTCGTTCTCCATGCAGGAGAGCCGTAGGATGCGATCATGATGATCACAGAACTGCCCGGGCGGGCGCTCACCATGGCGCAGCCGGCGAGGAGGCGAAGCCTCCCACTCGACAATGCACCCCTCTTTTATCGCGGACGCCGCGGCAGCGGTCATCTGCCGAAACCGGCACTTGGCGGCGTTGCGCCGGCATCTGCCGGTCGACGCCAGGATGCGGCTTCGATCGGGACTACCGCGCCGTCCAATGTGCCGCTCACATGTCTCACCGGCGGATCTTTGGCGAGGCGCTTTCACAGCTGGAGCGGTCGCTCCGGACGGCGCTATATCTGCTCGGTGTTTCCGGCGAACGCCGAGGAACCGCAGGCGGGCTTTCCGGATTTCGTCGACGCGATCGTCATCGCCGTCGCGGTGGCGGCAGACGGGTTGCGCTATCCGCTATCGTTCTTCGAATGCGGCGTGGCGAATGTCGGCGATTCGGACGAGCGCGGCAAGTTCCTCGTCGAAGCTCTGGCTCAATCCGTCCGCGAATGGCACGTCCATCTCCTCGCGACCGATCCGGAGCTCAGGAGCAGGGTCATGCTGGATTTGGAACGCGCTTGGTTCGGCGATCGTGTCCGGTTAGAGGATCGTCGCGTTCCGCAAGAGGCGCGAGATTTTCCGAATCAAGAAACCGCGACCGCGCCTTGACGCTGGTTTCGGCTGTTGAAGCCGCGGAATACTGGTTTTCTTGCCAAGAAATTGATTGAAGCGCTTGCGCATGGCCGCGCAAGTTCGGGCCATCGGGGAGTTTTGCCGGGTTCACATCTTCTTCAGGATCAGCGGTTTTCCTTCGTGAGGGTCCTTCGCCCAGGTGCCGTCCTGTTGTTGGTCGAGATGGGTCGTGTGACCTTTGCGAGCAGTGAGAACCAGGCGTCCGCCAACGATCCGCCAGCCGCTCGGGTCGAAGATCACTAAGCCCTGGTCGCGGCAGGCCGGCGCCAGAGCCGCCTTGTTGCCGCCGAGCCCTAATGTGTGGTCGTCGAGCGTCAGCATGCAGCCCGTGTCCTTGCCACCCTCGCGCAAAATATAGTAGCGGCCAGCAACTTCGTTCGGCTTGACCGTGGCAACGGGAGGGGTCGCTTTCGCCGGCCCGGCTGCGACCTCCACCGGCTCGAAGCCCGGTGCCCGGCGCGTCTCGGGAGTAGCGACCGGCACATCGTGCCCTGCGGAAGTAACCGGGACGAGGCGGTAGCTCTCGCCCTGCGGACCCAGGGCCTGAAATCCACCGTCGCTCGCTGCAACGAAATCGAGCACCGGCGTGCCGGACACGTCGGCTAATGCGAGATGGCCGCGCGCCGGCACACGCCAGGCGTTGACACCCGCGAGGATCGGCAAGGCGCGGCGGCATCCGGCCGGCATGCCAAGGACATGCCCAGCCTCGGCCGTTTCTGACCGTAAGGCCATGCGGCATCTACGGCCAGAGTCGGCCAGCGAAAGATCCCATTGACCTACGGCTGCCTCCGCATTGGCGAGAACCGCCGCCTGTGTCTGCGACGACACGACAACAAGAGCGAGCCATGCGGCGACGCGAAGTCCGGCCGGGAGTGCGATGCCGGTTCTCACCGGTTTCAGGCTCTTTCTGCCGGATGCCATGGTCTTGCTCATCGCCCTGCTTCCTCCGCTCGGATCGCTTCCAGCAGAATCCGCGCCCGTCGATCTTAAGCGATTCGGGGCCAGCTTGTCTCAGGCACCGGCGTCAAGGGCGCTCTTCCCGACGCCCAAGCCAAGAGATTATCGAGCGTGAGCTGGCCCATGGCCAGACGAACCTCCCGCGCAGCCGAGCCCACATGCGGCAGAAGGACGACATGGTCCATGTCGATCAGTTCCCGAGGCACGTTCGGCTCATCGGCGAACACGTCGAGCCCGGCGCTCAGGATCCTCCTCCCGCGAAGCGCCGCCACCAAAGCCGTTTCGTCGACGAGCGAGCCGCGCGCCACATTGATGAGAATTCCATCTGGGCCCAGGGCGTCGAGAACTTCCGCATTGACGATATTGTCGGTTTCGGGACCTCCGGGCGCGACGATGACGAGCAGGCTCGAGGCCTCTGCAAGCTCACGAAGAGTCGGATAATAATCGTAGGTGACGCCAGTTTGGCGGTGTCGGCCATGATAGGCGACGGCCAATCCGAAGGCCTCTGCCCGCTTGGCGATGGCTTTGCCGATACGTCCCAGGCCAAGGATTCCGAGCCGTCGGCCGCGCAAGCTCGCCGTCAGCGGAAAGCTTCGCTCGAGCCATTTTCCCGCCCGCACGAAGCGATCGGATTGCGGAATCTGGCGGATTGTCGCGATGAGAAGTCCGATCGCGAGATCGGCCACCTCTTCGGTGAGGACATCGGGCGTATTCGTGATGACGATCTTATGCGCCGCTGCCCATTTGGCATCGATACGGTCGTAGCCGACGCCCATATGTGCGACGATTTCCAGCTTTGGAAATTGCCGCATGAAGTCTCCATCGATCCGCACGGCGGTGAGCGCGCCACTGACGAGGCCGCGAACCCGATCTTTGACTCGGCCGATCAAGCCGTCGGGATCATCCGCCTTCCATAATTTGTGAAAACGGCAAGGGCCGATCACATCGCCGATTTCCAAGGGAGGCAGGGGCGAGACCATCAATACTTCGAATTCGTCCATAGAGGCCTGCGCGTGTTCGAGAGCCAGACCACTCTGCTCGGCCGATCATCACCACCGGCTGTGGCAATTCTCGGAGCAAAGGCACGGATCAATGAGCCAGCCAGTCATCGCCGCTCGTCGAGGACGCTTTCGTGCCAGCGCCGCAGCACCAGGTGAGACAGGAAAGTCAAAGCGAGATAGATCGCGATGCCACTCAGCGAGATCAATGTCAATGCAGCGAACATGCGTGGAATATTCAGCCTGTAGCCGGCTTCGACGATCCGGAAGGCGAGGCCCGTTCCCTGCCCGGCCGAACCCGCCGCGAGCTCGGCGGCAATCGCTCCGATCAGCGCCAAGCCGCCGCCAATGCGCAGGCCCGCAAGGAAATAAGGCAATGCCGAGGGTAGCCGCAGCAGAAACAGGCTTTGCCAGCCGGTAGCTCCGTAGAGTGCGAAGAGATCGACGAGATTGCGGTCGGCCGATGCCAATCCGACCGCCGTGT
This sequence comes from uncultured Alphaproteobacteria bacterium, assembly GCA_963809985.1. Classification (GTDB taxonomy): domain Bacteria; phylum Pseudomonadota; class Alphaproteobacteria; order Rhizobiales; family Beijerinckiaceae; genus Methylovirgula. Next base: position 756,526 of record CAWELW010000001.1, read on the forward strand.
TGGAAAGGATTGGAAAAAACGCGACGAGGAAGGCACAGACGAGAACCGCCACGTGCGAATCGAGATAGATCAGCAACAGAGGCGCAATGGCGATGATCGGGGTGACCTGGAGGACCACTGCGAACGGGAGAAAGGCGCGTTCCGCCCATTTCCACCGAGCAAAGACGATCGCCAGCACGAGGCCGCCACATCCGGCCGCCAATAAAGCCTCGAACGTGATCGTCAATGTCACCCACGCCGAGGCAAACAAGCTGCCGCGATCGGTGAAGAGGGTCAAGAGCACGAGATGCGGTGCGGGCAGAACATAGTGTTGAATGCGGAAGATTGCGACGATCGCCTCCCAGATGAGCAGCACGACGCTGAAAACCGCAATCGACAAAGCGTATCGCGCAAGGAAACGACCTGGCCTCATCGCCCTTCTCCAAGGCCACTCAGTGCGAGGGCACGCGAGGTGCGGTGGCAGGTCTCGAGATAAAGCGAACTCGTGCGCAAAGCTTCGTTGCGTGCCAGCTCGGCATCGATCGCGATCTCTTCGATGATGCGCCCGGGCCGGGCCGTCATGACCGCAATTCGCGTCGATAGAAAAACGCTCTCGAAGACGGAATGGGTGACGAAGACGATCGTCATTCCGAGTTCTTTCTTCAGGCGAACGAGATCGTCGTTGAGGCGAAACCTGGTTATTTCGTCAAGCGCCGCGAATGGCTCGTCCATCAGGAGCAGGCTTGGGCGCGAGATGAGCGCGCGAGCGATCGACACACGCATCCGCATGCCGCCGGAAAGTTCGCGCGGGAACGAAGTCTCGAAGCCTTCGAGTCCGACGCGCGCCAAAGCTTCTTCGATGCGGCGTCTGTGCGCGGCGCGCGGGACCGCAGGCTGCAGACGCAGCGGCAAGCGAACATTGTCGAAGACATTCGCCCATGGCATCAATGTCGGCTCCTGGAATACGAAACCGATCTCGCCGCGCCGCATCGGACGAGACCATGCGAGCCTGCCGGACGTTGCGCTGTCGAGCCCCGCGATCAATCGTAGGATCGTCGATTTTCCGCATCCCGACGGTCCCAATAGGGTGAGAAACTCGCCGGCTGCTATCGTGAGGCTGAGATGCGCGAGAGCGGCCGTTCCGTTCCGGTATGTCTTGCCCACGTCCTCCAGCGTGACGAGCGGGGTTCGCTCCGCCGATCCGGCGGCAGCACCCTCCAGTTCGCGGCCCGGGAGACCCGTGCTCATGGCTTCGGCCGCAGCTCGAGCCCGACGCCATGGTCGACGAATTGCGTCGTATAGGCCTTCATATAAGGAAGGTCGGGCTTGAAGAGCCCGGCCTGCACCATCTGCTTGAAGAACGCCGCCATCCGCCGATCCGTCATGGCGCCGATGCCGAGCTTTTCCGCGTCGCCCAAATCGACAATTCCATAGTCTTTCAACTTGCCGACGGAAAAGGTGAGCTGAGCCTCGCTCATGTCCGGATTTTCCTTCCTGATGAGCGCGTTGGCGGCTCTATTGTCGCCGTAGAGATAATTGTACCAGCCGATGATCGAAGCATTGACGAAGCGTTGCACGAGATCGGGATTCTTGGCGATGAGATCACGGCGCGTCTCGATCGTCGTCGAATAGGATTGGTAGCCGTAATCGGCAATGAGAAAGACATTCGGCTTGAACTTGCCTTGCTGTTCGACCTGAAAGGGTTCCGAAGTCACGTAGCCTTGCTCGATCGCCGTCTCATCGACGAGGAAGGGGGCTGAATTGAACGTATAGGGTTTGACGCGCGAGTCCGAAAATCCGTAGGACGAATGCAGCCATTGATAGACGGAGACGAGCGCATCCTTGCCGATGAAAGCCGTCGCTTTGGGCAGATCCTCCAGCCGGTCGAGCCCTTGGCCGGGATGCGACATCAAGATGAAAGGGTCTTTTTGAAAGAGCGCGGCGACCGCGAGGATCGGAACATCTTGTTCAACCCCCGTGAAGGCCTGGATCATATTGGCGCCGAGATCGAAATCGACACGCCCGGCGGCGAGCAGCAGCCGCGCGTTGCTTTGCGGTCCGCCTTGCTGAATGGTGACGTCGAGCCCGTATTTGGCGTAGGTCCCATCGACGAGGGCTTCATAAAAGCCGCCATGTTCCGCCTCGGCCCGCCAATTCGTGGCAAAAGTCACGTGATCGAGCGCCAGCGCAGGCGAAGCCGCCATTCCGACGAAAAAAAGCGCGGCGGCGCTGCGACCTAGCATTGCGTGCGTCCCTTTCGGTTCTGGCTTTTCCAAAGGTTTTTTCACCCGCACAATGGAAATGCGCAAGGTGCAAAGCGCGAATTAGCAATAAGCTTGCTGGCGCGGGACTAAAGCTTTAGGTTTCAGCGCATTGAGCTCATGCAGCAAATTGAGGCAATCGCGATGCTGCGCACGCGTTTCTGGGCGGAGATGACCTGGACCGATTTCCAAACCGCCGAAATGGCCGATGTCGTCGCGGTCATGCCCATTGCCGCCGTCGAACAACATGGGCCGCATTTGCCTCTCGGCGTCGATCTCTTTCTCATGCAGGGCTATCTGGACCAGGTCGTGACACGGCTACCGCGCGATTTGCCGGTCCTCTTCCTGCCAATTCAGCCGATCGGCAATTCGATCGAACATACGAATTTCCCGGGCACCCTGAGCCTTTCCGCCGCGACCATGATCGCGATGCTGAGCGAGATTGCCGGCTGCGTTCATCGCAGCGGTTGCCGCAAACTGGTCATGGTCAATTCGCACGGCGGCAATGTTCCGCTTCTCGACATCGTCGCCCATGAAGCGCGCGCCAAACTCGGCCTTTTTGTCGTCATGGCCTCCTGGCACAGGTTCGGCTATCCGGACGGTTTGTTTTCGGCGGAGGAACAGATGCACGGCATCCATGCCGGCGACATCGAAACCTCGTTGATGCTGAGCTTTCGGCCGGATCTCGTGCGGAGCGAAGCTATGGCGGACTTCCCGTCGCAAAGCGCCGTTCTCGAGACCGATTTCACTTGGCTGCGTGCCGGCCGCCCGACGGGTTTCGGCTGGATGGTGCAAGATCTTTCCGAAACCGGCGCCATCGGCAATGCCATGCTGGCGAGCGCCGAGAAGGGCGAAGCCTCGGCGGATTACGGCGCGACCGCCTTCATCGAACTTCTGCAAGATGTCGCCGCCTTCGACCCGGCGCGGCTCGATGCCGGGCCTGGCGACTGAACCGCTCCGCCGCGCGATGGTCGCAGCAATGCATGAGCCTTGAGCCTTTAGCGCCGGTCCTTACCTGGGACGCCCTCCAAGTTATTGGTTTTGAAAATATTATCGCCGGTCGGCCGAATTCGTCCGAGCCCAAAAGCTTCTAAAGCTTTCCAAAGACTACGCGGGTGTCACAGATCATGTCGTGTATGCCTTTCTTCTGCTCAGTCCAACCGATCATCATGAAGCCGATGAAGACCGGCAAGGCCGACACGAAGTAGCAGAGATAACGGCCGAAGGCGCGCCAGCCGCTGACCGGTTGACCCGGCACCGTAATGACATGCAGGCCGAGCAGCCGTTTCCCAGGTGTCGCCTGCCAAGGACCGCTCACGAACAACACATAATAGAGAACTACGATGGTGATCCCCGCCACAGAAGCCAAGCCCTTCGCGAGCGCTACCGCCGTCTCCTTCGAACTCGCGCCGATCGCGACGCCAATAACGAGGCCAATAACTAGGCCAATGACGGCGCCGACAATGGCGTTCGTAATCCAAAGAATGACAGCGTCGACGATATAAGCGACGAGACGGATCCAGAAGCCGGCATAGCGAAGCTCGCCTGGCACTACTCCGCCCGCATATCCCGGCGCACCCGGAAGGCGAATGGCCTCGCCCGGCGGCGCGGAGGAGCCGGTCGGCCGTAGCGAGCCGAAATAGGGATGGTTCTTAACCTCGCTCCATTGCGTCTCGCCGACCCGCGCAATCCCCGTCGTCGGCGACAGCCTGCCCTGCTCGATCATGTCTTTGAGGGCGCGGCCTTCGTACGGCCCATAGGCCTCGGTCTCGCCGCGAACATAATATCTTTCATCGAGCGGATGCGGCGGCGTAGAAGGTTGATCCTGCCGCCCGCTGCCTTGCCCGCCATTTGCCATCGAAGCGATCTCCCAAAATCCCGCTTCGGCTTAGAAGCAGTCATCGTGATGGAATCAGCGCGAGGGGCGCGTCAGAGCACGTCCCTGAAAGTTGTAAAGACATTGCCTGTATCGAGACATCGGATTTATCCGATGTGCTCAGCATAACCTGCTGCAATTTATTGATCTAGAGCCGATTTTCCGGTGGCGTGAATCGGCTCTAAAGCTTCCCATAGACGACCCGTGTTTCACAGATCATGTCGTGTATGCCTTTTTTCTCCTTGTTCCAGCCAATCATCATGAAGCCGATATAGAACGGCAAGGCCGACACGATGTAACAGAGATAACGGCCGAACGCGCGCCAGCCGCCGACGCGCTGACCCGACGCCGTAATGATATGCAAGCCGAGCAGCCGTTTCCCGGGCGTCGCCTGCCAGGAACCGCTTACGAATAAGACATTGTAGACAATAGCGGCCGCGAACATCGCCAGCACAGCTAAACCTCCGGCAACCGACGCTACCGTGTCGTTGCTCGTCGAACTCGCGTCGAGTGAGCCTCCTTTAAGGCTCGCGCCAATTACGGCTCCAATAACGCCGCCAATGACGGTGCATAGAATCCAAAGAAGGACCGCGTCGATGAGATAAGCGACGAAACGGATCCAGAAGCCGGCATAGCGAAGCTGGGCTGGCACTACTCCGCCCGCATATCCCGGCGCACCCGGAAGGCGAATGGCCTCGCCCGGCGGCGCGGAGGAGCCGGCCGGCCGAAGCGAGCCGAAATAGCGATGATCCTTGACCTCGCTCCATTGCGTCTCGCCGAGCCGCGCAATCCCCGTCGTTGGCGACAGCCTGCCCTGCTCGATCATGTCTTTGAGTGCGCGGCCATCGTACGGGCCATAGGCCTCGGTCTCGCCGCGGACATAATATCTTTCGTCGAGCGGATGCGACGGCGGCGCAGCAGGTTGATCCGGACGCCCGCTGCCTTGCCCGCCAGTTGCCATCGGACCCATCTCCCCTAAATCCGCGCTTCGGATTAGAAGCCGTCATTGTGATGGAGTCAATGCGAGCGGCGCCTTCGCGTATTGCGATCGGGCGGACTGACCTGATCGCCGAGAACGGGCGCCAATTCAAAAAATTGGAGCCTGTCAATTCAATCGCCGCGCGGCCGGCGGCGGACTCGTCTCTTCCGCAGGGACACCAATCGGGCTCGCCTGATGGTGAATCATGCGCCACGCGCCTTCGACGAGACGGAACCAATTTGTTGCGGCCAGCCGAACATCGCCGACGATCTCGATGCATAAAACCCGCGCCTCGCTGCCCGAGATCAGAACCGTCTCGTTGCGGTGTTCGAGACGGTCCTGGTTCGGATTGGCGAAAATATTGAAATAGGATTCGAGGATGACTTGCCGCCCGATCAGAACCGGCCACCCCGGATGTATGCAGGAGACCTCGTCTGGCGCCCAAATGGCGCTCATCTCGGCGAAATCGCCCACCTCGAAGGCCCGGTAATAAGCGGCATTCGCCGCCAGAACTGCATCCGTCTCCGTCATGCTCATTGCACTGCCGGAATCGCCTTATGAAAGCAATTGTAAAAGCGCCTCCGGGCGGCCGCCACCCTTGGCCCCGGATTGCTCACATTGGAGGCGGCCTACTTCCAAGAACACCAGAGTTGCTTTTCGTAGCAAAGCGCCGTCGCACCGTCTTCATAATAATCTTCGATCCGGTCGCAAAAGCGGTAGCCGTTTTCTTCGTAAAGGGCGACGGCGCGGCGGTTGCGGACACGTACCTCGAGGTACAGCACTGCGGCGCCGCGGTCTCGGGCGGCTTTCTCGCTCGCTTTGAGGAGAACCGCCCCCAGTTTGAGGCCGCGTGAGGCGCGGCCGACTGCGATCGCATAGAGCCGTGCGACGCGCGAGCCTTTGCGGAAGGCGACGAGACTGTAGCCCGCCAAACAGCCGCGGCGCTCGCAGACGATCAACGCGGCACTGGGGGCGGAAATATAATAGCGCAGGCTGCGTCGCGACAGCCGGTCGCTCGCAAAGGCCGCATTTTCGAGCGCGACGAGCGCCGGCAAATCGGCGAGCTCGGCCGGCCTTATCGGCACGCCGTCAATCCGCCCGCCAGGGAAAGGTCCAGGTTTCCGTCAGCGCCCGCGTCCCCGTCCGCAAAAAAGCGCGCAGATCCGTCGACTGGCCGGCCTCGAGCAGAACGTCGATCGCGGCGCGAAAACCATTCGTGTGGCTGTTCGGGACCACGAAGGAACGCGTGATCTTGCCCTGAGTTGTCGTCGGCACGACTTCAACCAGCTGCGGGGCCTGCAGGTAATAGGCGAGGTCGCCACCGCTGAAATCAACGATGAACCGGCGCGATCCAGGCGCGGCCGACTCGGCCGAGCCGAGCGCGCGCGGCGCCGTTTGAAACGTGTTGACGACGCGGCCGTTGGGCGAAAGCCGCGCCAACGAGAAGCTCGAGCTAGTTCGATAACCAAAGTTGAACGGCCGGCCGGGCTCGGGCGGGTCTTTTGGGACGAAAGAGACGACGATATTGTCGTTGGCTTCGTCGGACGTCGGCAGCTCCACGAGTTCGACGCGCCCCTCCCCCCAAGCGTCGCGCGGCTCGACCCAGTAGCTCGGGCGCAGCTCATAAGCGAGATCGAGATCCTGGTAGTCGTCAAAATTGCGGTCACGTTGCAACAGGCCAAAACCGTGCACGTCACGCTCGAGAAAGGCCGAGACCTCGGCACGCGCCGGATTGCGCAAGGGCCGCCAGATCCATTCACCCGTCCCCGAATGAATGAGGAGCCCGTCCGAGTCATGCAGTTCGCGGCGGAAATCCTCATTGAAGCGATGATCGTTCTCGCCGATGAAAAACATCGAGCTGAGCGGCGCGATACCGAATTTTACTCCACTCTTACGAGGAAACAGCGTTGCCGAGACTTCGAGGACGGAATCGACGCCCGGATAGAGATCGAAACGATAGGCGCCGGTTGCCGCAGCGCCGTCGAGAAGGGCATAGATCGTCGCATGGTCGGCATCGGCACCGGGCGTATCGATCCAGAATTCCCGAAACACTGGGAATTCTTCTGCATCCGTCCCGGCGCCCACCGCCAGCCCGCGGGCCGAAATCCCATAGCGTTGGTTTCGCCCGAGGAGTCGGAAATAGCTTGCGCCGAGAAAGGCAATCACTTCATCGAAAACCCGCGGCGCGTTCAGCGGGAAATGGAGACGAAATCCCGCGAAGCCGAGATTGACGGGCAGTGGCTGGTCGATCTTTGTGCGGCCGTAATCGAAAAGAGCGGCGGAATAGGGAATAGGCGTCGTAATTCCGTCGCGGATCGTGTTGATCGTGACCGGCCAACGATAAAGATGACCGAGATGGAATAATTGCAGGTGGAAGAGACTGCCGGATCCGCTCAGGAACGATTTCTCAGGCCGAAACCTTATATCGCGCCAAGCGTCGAAATCGAGCTTGGCTACGGCTTGCGGCAGGGGCGGCGACGCGGCCTCGAAAGGCGCCCCCGCCAGGTCGCGTGCCCGGCGGACGACGTCGTCGAAATCGAATTTGGAAATCGGCTTCGCCGGGTGTGGCGGATCCTGCGCCGCGGCCGCTACGGAGCCGAAGCCGAGCGTCCCCGTTGCGAGAAGGCATCGGGCCAACATATTTTTTGCAAGCGTGCGACGGGTGATTTCGAGCATGATCGTGATGCGCAAGACCAAAAGAAATGCGACCCGCGCGATAGCGCGAGACTGACGAGCGAGGCGATGGGTACCCGGCTTTGATGCGCCCCGCAAGTCGCCTCGACGCCGCAACACGCGTCTCGAGTGGGCGGCCATAGGGCCGGCTCCTGCGCTCTTTCAGAAGCCCGATCGAGCCGATGTCCGCGCACGGAATGCGCTGCTGCAATTTGACCGCAAGCGCCCCTGCCGATCGAATCTTCGCATGCGGCTTTGAGCGGCCGCAAGTGGCGCTGCCCGAAGCGCCGTCGCAACGGCGCGATCGGTGCGCCGCTGCCGCCTAACTTGCGCGGCAGGAAGCTATTCATGAAAATAATGCTTGTAATGTGCGCGGAACTTCATATCTTCCGTTTTGCCCAATTTCGCACGTGCCTGTGGTCGTGTGTCGGTTGGCGGGGATCCGGACAAGAGGCCGGTTAACCGCCTGGAAAGACCGACAGCCGGAGGCGAACCGGCGAACCCCGCCAAACGGGGGACGCGACTTAAAGCAACGACGGACCGGGCTTTTTCGTCTCTGCCAGCCTCCAAAACTGGCTTACCGAAGAGGCTTGTCTTTCTTGCCGGGCGTGCGGAAGGGGAAATCATCCCATTCCAAGCGAAGGCCACGATGGATTCGACGGCATTCTGTGCCGGCCGAAGCCTTGTGTCCAACGGCGCAGCATCTGACCCTTGCGAGTCGTGAAGCCCTGCTTCACGGCGCGAGGCGTCGCGGATGGTGGGTTCCACCGGATCACGCGTCTCCACAACGCGTGAACGCCGGTAGCCGCCATCTACCCCGAAGCTCGATCTTTCGCGCGGCCCGCCGCGCCTTCGAAGGGATGCCGCGATGAACAACCATCGTATCCGCGATTTCCTCCGCAACCGCCGCGAGGACGGGCCCTGCATGGTGCTCGATCTCGACGTCGTGCGCGATAATTACTTGTCCTTCGCCAAGGCGCTGCCGGATACGCGCGTCTATTATGCCGTCAAGGCCAATCCCGACCCGCAAGTTCTCGACCTCCTCGTCCGTCTCGGCTCGTGTTTCGACACGGCGTCGGTCGCGGAGATCGAACAGGTGCTGAACGCCGGCGCGCCCGCCGACCGAGTCAGTTACGGCAATACGATCAAGAAAGAGCGGGACGTTGCGCGGGCCTATGAGCTCGGCATACGCCTGTTTGCCGTGGACTGCGAAGCCGAAGTCGAGAAGATCGCCCGCGCCGCGCCGGGCTCGAAAGTGTTCTGCCGCATTCTGTGCGACGGCCGCGGTGCCGAATGGCCTTTGTCGCGCAAATTCGGCTGCGTTCCGGCGATTGCCGGGCGTGTGCTCGAACACGCCCATAATCTCGGTCTTGTCGCGTTCGGGCTTTCCTTCCATGTCGGGTCGCAGCAGCGCAACCCCAAGAGCTGGGACAACGCGCTCAAGACCGCGGCGGTGATTTTCCGCGATCTCGCCGAGCGCAGCATCTGCCTGCAGATGCTCAATCTCGGCGGCGGCTTTCCGGCCAAATATCAAAAAAATGTTTTGCCGGTGAAAACCTACGGGCAGACGATCTTCCGCTCCCTGCGCAAGCATTTCGGCAACCGGATTCCCGAAACGATCATCGAACCGGGCCGCGGCCTCGTCGGCAATGCCGGCGTCATCGAGGCGGAAGTCGTGCTGATTTCGAAGAAATCGGACGAGGATGACGTCCGTTGGGTCTATCTCGATATCGGCAAATTCAACGGCCTCGCCGAGACGATGGACGAGATGATTCGCTATCCGATTCGGACCCCTTTCGACGGCGATCCGATGGAGCCCTGCGTGATTGCGGGACCTTCCTGCGATTCCGTCGATGTGCTCTACGAGAAAGAGCCCTATCTGCTTCCGGTGAGCCTCGAGATCGGCGCGAAAGTCCTGATCGAAGGGACGGGCGCCTATACGACAACCTATTCCTCGGTCGGCTTCAACGGCTTCGCGCCGCTCAAGGCCTATGTGATCTGAGGGGACCTCCAAAGGCTGTTCGCGACGTTTTGCTCTGGAGAGCCGGTGGCCGTCTCGACTGGATCCCGGCGGTCATCCTTTATGACTACTGGGATTGGGGTAAGCTCGGGCCGTTCAATCAAGAATGACGGCAGCCCCATGCCCGTTGTCACCAATATCTACCGCTACCCCATCAAGGGACTGAGCGCCCAGCGCGTCTCGAGTATTGTTTTGCAGGCGGGGCAAGCCTTTCCTCAGGACCGCATATTCGCTCTGGCACGGCCGGAAACGCCGATCGACCCCATGGCACCAAAATGGGCGAAGAAAGGCTCCTTCGTCATGCTCATGCTCGATGAAGCACTCGCCCGCGTGACCACGCAACTCGATGTCGAGACATATGATTTCACCATTCTGCGCGGCGACGAGCAGCTTCTGAAGGCCAATCTGCACGACGCGAAGGCCCGGGCGGAGGTCGAGGAATTCTTCCAAGCCCTGGTGCCGTCGTTGAAAGCGCCGCCCCGGCTCGTCCATGCGCCGGGCGGGCATTTCATGGACAACCCCGACAATGTCCTCTCGCTGATCAATCTGGCGACCGTGCGCAGCCTCGAAGACCAATGGGGCTTCGAGATCGATCCTCTGCGCTTCCGCGCCAATTTCTATGTCGACGGCGCCAGGCCCTGGGAAGAATTCGACTGGATCGGAAGCGACATCGTCCTGGGCGATGCCCTTTTCCGTGTCGATCGCCGCATTGGCCGCTGCGGGGCGACCAATGTCAACCTGGTGACCGGCAATCGCGACCTCGATATTCCCGGCTCCCTTCGCGCGACGCTCGGCCACGACGATCTCGGCGTTTATCTCGTCACGCGCAAGGCCGGCGCGGTGGCGATCGGCGACGGTTTGAAAGAGCCGAGAAGCGGGCTCGTCCGCGAAACGTGATTTGCTGCGCGCGCGTTCATGACGGCGTCGGCAGTGTCGTGTCTGATGCGGACTTGGAAAGCACTATCGGACTGGATTTGGCAGCCGGCTCGCCGGCGCCGCAATTCACGCCCGAATGCCGATACGAAGCCCGCCCCAATGGCGGCCGCGGACATAGATCGGCACCGACGCATCCTTCATCAAGACAAAGTCGCCGCCGCCCATGTCGCGCCGATAGGTCTGTAGCAGCATGGGCCTCGTATTGCGGCCGGCAGCCAAGCCTGTGCGATCGTTGAAAAAGCGCCGGTTCCGGCAATTGGCTGTATTCCAGACCGGATCGTTGCCCTGCGGTTGCGAATAGATGCGATTATGCGTCGGCAGATAGCCATTACGATCGACGGCCACGCAAAAAACGATGCGCGGATCGCTTTCGAGGACGGGCTCCTGAATGGGCGGCAAGAGGCGATCGGCGAGGGCCACGAAGCGCGTCATCAATTGCTGCGGGGTCGTGTGGGGAATCTCGACATAATTCTCGTCGAAGAGCGCGTCCATGCTGATCTCGCCGGCCCCGACCGCCTGTTCGAAGCGGGCCGAAATCTCCTCGGTGGCGCGTTTGCAAGTCAAAATGAGCGGCGTATCGGCCGTCTCGATCCCGCTTTCGACGAGGAAGCCCATGAAATCTTCGCTGATTTCGAGAATGGCTTCGGCTCTTGCTTTTGCCGTCGAGAGCTTGTCCTCGCCCTGTTTGATGGTCGAAACCAGCGTCTTGAGGGCGCGCATCACGGCTGTACAATGCAAAATATTATCGTCGATCGGCCGCGCCATGTCGGCTATGTCGCCGATGAGCTTCTGCACCGAGTTCGGCGAGCGTCGCGACGCGCGCGACTTTCTCCTGAGCCACGCTCAAATCTGCGATGGCGGCCGCGGCCACCTCCGCGCTGGTTTCGGTTTGCGCTTTCAGGTCGGCGAGGGTTCGGGTGAGCGCACTGAGCTGCTGCTCGTTTTCTCCGGCAAACACGCGGATCTGGTCGGCGAGCGCCTTGACCGCATCGGCGATGACACCAAATCCGCGGCCCGCGGCGCCCGCCCGCGCCGCCTCTATGCCGGCATTGAGTGCGAGAAGCTGAGTTTCGCGAGCGATCGATTGAATCGCTGCACTCGCCTGCGTCACCTTTGCGATCGTCTCCCCGACCGAGATGAGCGAATCTCTGAATTCTATCGTGCGCGCGCCCAGCGCCTCGGTCTTCTGCACCGATTTGTCGAGGGTCGCGGCGACAACTTCCGCGGTCTCGCCCAGAAGTCACCCGGGTCTCGTCCGCAGTGGCGCGGGTTTCCGCCATGGCGGTCGCGAGCAGGCGGTTCGCCTTGCCCATTTGCCGTGCCGCGGCCCCGACGTCCTGCACATGAGCGGATTGTTCTTCACCGAGAGCGGAAAGATCGCCGATGATTCCCACGATATCGGCAATTTCGACGCCCAGCCGGCCCGCTCTCCCAGCGATCTCCGCGAACGCGGACTTGGTATCCTCATGTGCCGGTTCCACCGGCAAGGCAGCGGCGGTCATGCGACGCCTATCGCTTGTTCGTGAACTCTTGGAGCATGTCCCGGAGCAGAACCTCAGTTTTCCGCGGCATGTTTCGACTGTCGGGTCAGGTTGTATGTTGATTGATCGGCCGGACCGGTCCGACCGCAATATTCACTAGTTACAATACTACGGCGTGCGATCTCGGCTTTCGCGCGTTGATCTCGCAGCTGCGGCCATGTTCCGATCGACGATTGGCCAAGCCGCAACGGGTGACCTACGATTGCGATGCTTAGGGCGATTCGCACGAGCAATCATAGAGACAAATTTTGGGTTTCGTCCATTCTGCTAAAGTACAATCAACACGAATCTCTTGCGATCGCGGCTACAAACCTGCGAAAACAGCGCTTTCGATCTGCGAGATGCGTTTAGCCGAGATGCTCTGTCTGCTCGAGAGTCATGCTCAGTTCGAAGCTTTGGAACTGCGCGAAGATACGTGCCAACCATGACTTCAGGCCGCTCCGCACGACAATCGACATGCCGGTCGGCGGGGCAAGGATGAAGCGCGACAGGGAGAAACCCGAGGCTTCAATCGTTTGCCGCAAGACGGGATCGAGCGCGGCGATCCTGAATGTTCGGCTCTCAGGATAGCGGGCGAGCTGATCCAAGTTCACCTCGCCGAGCGGCGCGGCCCCTTCGTCGACGACGATCACCATGGTGACATCAGGATAGCGGCGGGCGAGCCCTTCGGCGACCTCTACGGAATGAACCGAACCATCCGCCATGAAGAGCAGGACAGGTTCGACCGCGGCACGACGTGCCTCGGCGACGAACTCGGTATCTTCAAGCAGGGCGAAGAATCCCTCGATGGATTCTGTACCACAGATCCACGACTTTCGGCACCTCGTCATTGACGAGGAGAGGATCGAACAGGGCCATGTTGCCTTGGACCGTGTTCAGATCGGCGACGACGACCTGCTGCGGGAACCGGGTCGCGAAGACAGGTTCATGCGGATCGGTATCGAATCCGGCGAAACTGCGGCCGCTCAAGAGGAAATAATCGGCGAGCAGCCGTGCCGTCGTGGTCTTGCCGACGCGACCGCTGGGTGAACAGACAATAAAGGCGGGTGTGCGGTTCTTCATGGCGGAAGGATCTGGGCGACGCGCCCGTCAAAGCTATGACAGCAGGACGAAGCCGCAAAGCTGCAGCCGCGCAAATGCGCGCGGAAGCCGCACGCGATCCTTCGTCTTGCCCGACCCGCCGAGGTGCAGCGACTATGCGAGCCGCCGGTCAGGTATTGCCGGTAATCATGTCGAGCAGACGAATTCGATTGAATTCCTGAGCGTTTTTGGCTTGCCATGTCCGCACATATCCGCGCAAGACGAAGGAATGATCGGCGGCGGCGCCGCTCACCGTCTTGTTCGCCGCAAATGTCGAGAAGGGTGTACCGGCGATTTCGACCTGCTCATAAGCCATCGCGTCGAGCTTGGGGATCGCCACTTCACCGGCGCTTTTGACCTTGCCGAAATAGGTCTGGAATATGGCTGGATCCCAATCGAAGAAGGTCGTTTCGTTGACGTAATTCTTGACCAGGAAATAATCGGAGTTGACGACGAACGGCGCCGTCATGGCGATCTCGGACAGCGAAGACAGGGATGGGCCGAGAACATGGAACAGCATGAAATTGTAGTCGCCAGCCCGTATCGCATCGAAAAATCCGATGTCGCGCAGCACATTCAGGCTCGACGTCAGTGCGCCGGCGCGCGTGTCAATCACCGTGACTTTGACCTGATGGGTCGTCAGCGTATCGATGATCTTCATCTGATCCGCCGACTGCGTAATGTCGACGATTTGGGTTTCTGGACCATGAAAGCGGTTCAATGTTCCATGCGGATGTTCCGTGTCGAAGGCGCGAGCGAGAACTTTATTTTCGCCGAAATAGTCCAAAAGCGCGCGCGCAAAGGTCGTCTTCCCGACACCGCCCTTGTCCGCCCCGATCATAATCAACGTTGGCTTCATTTAAATGTGCCTCATTAACGCGTGAAAAAAGGAAGCCGGATCTGCGGCCCGCAGGCCTTCCCCTGCGCCTCGAGCCACGGAGGTTTTCCGGCCGAGCCATGAACCGGCCTCCAGTGCTCGCGATGATGCTTATCGCAGGTTCTATAATTTATCAATATTAATTCACACTTATTAGTTGCGCACGATGGCACCAATTCCCATAAAACTCAGAGAGTTGGCCGAACGAACGCGGCGCGACTCGCTCATTCCACCATGCACGATCGGCGACGATCCGACGCCTGAATGGGTCACACCCCGCGGCGCGGCTGCGACGTGCCCACGAACCATCGGCCCTCGGGCACTTTCGCAACTCCGCGTGGCCGGCATGCGCAAGAACGAGCGGGCTTGTTCCCGCGGAGCGAGTCAGTCGCAAAAAACCCCATGTCCGCGGCGCTTTATGCCGCGCACCCTGCCGCTTTTGGGTCCGTCTCAAACTGCCACCGCATCGCACCGAGCAGATGACGCGGGGAGCCGCGTCGTCGGCTCAGGCCGCGAGTTTTTCGAGATCCATCGACCATTGGCCCAAGGTTGCGAGCCCATTCATCCGCGCGCGATGCTCGAAGGCCGCCTGCGCCGCCGCAACCTGTGTCGGCCGGCCCGACCAAGCCTTTTGCGGCGCGGCCTGAAGCGCCCGCCCATAGGAGAAGGTCACCGCCCAAGGAAGCGGTCCCAAACGATTGATCGCATCGAGATTGGCGGTCGCATCAATGTCCGACTGGCCGCCCGACAGGAAGGCAATGCCGGGCACGGCAACCGGCACGCAATTCTTGAGCAGGCGCAAGGTCTCGGCCGCGACGCGCTCGGGAGAAGCTTGCGTCGCCGCCTTCTTGCCCGGCACCACCATGTTGGGCTTGAGGACGATGCCTTCGAGGAAGATGCGCGCCTCGTAAAGTTCGGCAAACACTGTCTCGAGCACGCGTTCGCTGACCTCGTAACACCGCTCGATCGTGTGGTCGCCGTCCATAAGGACCTCCGGCTCGACGATCGGCACAATGTCGGCGTCCTGGCAAAGCGCAGCATAGCGGGCGAGCGCATGTGCATTGGCCCTGATCGCGCTTCCCGTCGGAATGCCCTCTGCGATGTCGATGACCGCCCGCCATTTGGCAAAACGTGCGCCGAGGCTGGCGTAGTCTTTCAGCCGATCGGCGAGACCATCGAGCCCTTCGGTGACCGTCTCGCCCGGAAAGAAAGGTAGATGTTTCGCACCCTTATCAACCTTGATGCCGGGGATTGCGCCGGCCGCTTCGATCAATTTCACCAGCGGGGTTCCATCCTTCGCCTGCTGCCGGATGGTCTCGTCGTATAAGATGACGCCGGATATATGCTGTTGCATGGCAGTGTTGGAACGAAACAGCAGCTCGCGATAGTCGCGCCGCGTTTCGGGTGTCGATTTAATGCCGATCGCGTCGAATTTCTTTTTGATTGTAGGCGTGCTTTCGTCCGCGGCCAAAAGACCTTTGCCCTTGGCAACGATGGCCTGCGCCACATTTACGAGTTGATCCTTGTTCACAGAAAAGCCCCAGATCGAAAGAAAAACACCAATTTCAGCTCCGGCGCGATTTCAGCCAACGGCACGCTCCACGGCGTAGTCGGGCGAACGGCACAAGGCCTCGACGCCTGGCAAAGGCTTGCCTTCGAGCCACTCGAGGAAAGCGCCACCCGCAGTCGACACATAGGTGAGCTCGTCGAGTACGCCAGCCTGATTGAGCGCGGCAATCGTATCACCGCCGCCAGCAACTGTTTCGAGAGCTCCCGCTTGGGTGAGAAGCGCGGCAACTTTGGCGATCGCCATCGTGGCCGTATCGAAGGGCGGCACTTCGAAGGCGCCGAAGGGTCCGTTCCAAACCAACGTCCGGGCTGACGCGAGCAGGCCTACCACTGTCGAAATCGAGCGCGGGCCGATGTCCAAAATCATGTCGTCCGCGGCGACTTCATCGATCCCGACGGCCCGCACCGCGACATGCGGAGCGAGCTTTTTCGCTACGATCGCGTCGACCGGCAGGACGATCTGGCAATGCGCGACTTCCGCATCCTCCATGATCTTGCGGGCGACATTGGCCAGGTCCATCTCGCAGAGGGACTTGCCGATCGGCTTGCCGCTGGCAGCGAGAAAGGTATTCGCCATCCCGCCTCCGATAAATAGATAGTCCACCTTGCGCATCAGATTGCCGAGCAGCTCGAGTTTCGTCGAGACCTTCGCACCTCCGACGATGGCGGCGAGTGGCCGCTCGGGATGCGCCAACATATTGGTCAGCATCTCGAGCTCGATCTGCATCGTGCGGCCGGCAAAAGCCGGCAAGAGATGCGCAAGTCCTTCGGTCGAAGCATGCGCACGATGTGCCGTCGAAAAAGCATCGTTGACATAAATATCGCCGAGCTTGGCGAGTTCGGCGACGAACGCGGGATCGTTCTTTTCTTCTTCCGGGTGGAAACGTGTGTTTTCGAGCAGCAGGACGTCCCCGGGGCGCAAGGAATTCACGGCGCGCGCCGCCGTCTCGCCGATACAATCCTCCGCAAAGGCGACTTTTTGCCCGAGATGGCGTTCGAGCTCGGCCGCAACCGGCTCGAGCGAATACTTCGGATCCCGGCCTTTCGGCCGGCCGAGGTGCGACAGCAGGATGACTTTGCCTCCGTCTTCGACAATCTCGCGAATGTTCGGCAAGATCCTGTCGATACGCGTCGCGTCGGTTATTTTGCCGTCCTCCATCGGGATGTTGAGATCGACTCTGACAAGCACCCTCTTACCGGAAAGTTCGACATCGTCGAGTGTCGGAAACGAAGCCGTGGGTGAAGATCTCGTCATGCCAATTTCCCCATTGCGACGGCAGTATCGACCATGCGGTTCGAAAAGCCCCATTCATTGTCGTACCAAGAGAGGACGCGAACGAAATTTCCTTCCATTACTTTGGTCTGATCCATGTGGAAGATCGAGGAATGGGCATCGTGGTTGAAATCGATCGACACGTTATGGCTTTCGGTGAAGCCCAGAATGCCCTTGAGCTGCTGCTCGGCGGCGCGCTTGATGACCTCTTTGATTTCTTCCACCGTCGTCGCGCGCGAAGCGACGAACTTGAAATCCACGACCGAGACATTCGGTGTCGGCACACGAATCGCCGAACCGTCGAGCTTGCCCTTGAGCTCGGGCAAAACGAGCCCCACCGCTTTGGCCGCGCCAGTCGAAGTCGGAATCATCGAGAGTGTGGCGGCACGCGCTCGGTAGAGGTCTTTGTGCATCGTATCCAGCGTCGGCTGATCACCGGTGTAGGAATGTATGGTGGTCATGAACCCCTTTTCAATCCCGATCGCGTCGTTGAGAACTTTGGCGACGGGGGCGAGGCAGTTCGTGGTGCACGAAGCATTCGAAACGACGACGTGGTCCGCCGTCAGCTTGCTGTGGTTGACGCCATAGACGACGGTGAGATCTGCATGATCGGCCGGGGCGGAGACGAGCACCCGCTTGGCTCCCGCCCGCAGATGCGTAGAAGCCTTATCCTTCGACGTGAAAAGACCGGTGCATTCGAGGACGATGCCGACGCCGAGTTCTTTATGCGGCAATTCCGCGGGATCGCGGATCGCCGTCACTTTGATCGGTCCATAGCCGACGTCGATCGTATCGCCGGAAACCTTCACCTCGCCGGGAAAGCGCCCATGCACGGAGTCGAAACGCAGCAGATGCGCATTCGTCTCGACAGGCCCGAGGTCGTTGATCGCGACGACCTGAATGTCTTTACGTCCTGCTTCAACGATCGCGCGAAGAACATTGCGACCGATGCGCCCAAATCCGTTGATAGCGACCCTGACCGCCATCTCCACCAGCTCCTTCCCAGACTTGAGTTAAGCCGCGGTCAGAAAGTAATGACCGCTAAGTCAATTCTCGAATTTTGGCTGCGTTTTGAAAGAGCAAACATTCGAGAGAGAACCCAAAGGCCGTGTTCGCGACCCTCGATATTACAGTATTAAAGTCCCATATCACACTGGCGAGATCATCCTTGATGTCGTGCATTGCTTAGACTGAAAACGAAATATCGAAGGTCGAATTGGCCCGTCGCAGTTTGCGGCAATCGTCTCTCGCATGAGAAGACGATCCATGCAAGACGTTCGGCCCTTAACTCATAGTCGGCATCGCTCGGCCAAAATGTCGCGGGCGCCGAGAGAAGTCAAAAAAGTTTGTTCGTAGATTAAATTCTTTGATCGGAGAGAATTGCTTGACTGATTCCGGCGGCGAAGAATAACAGAACCTTTCGTGCGAAAAGTTTACTTCTGCAAATTTTGCCGCATTGCAGCGTAAAATGAATCTCTAGGGAACGCGCCGCTAAGTCAATTGGCGGGCGATTTGTTCCGTTGCTAGCCTATTATCTGCTCTACCGCCCGACGTTGCGCTCGATCTTGCAGATCGCCGAGAGATCGGCGGCTTCCCGAACTTCGGATAAGCCGGTGGTTCGGTCGAAGCCATGCCGCAGCTTTGCCATTCATGCGGATCGTCTCACGCGTTCGTGCGAGCGCAAAACGGGAGAACAGATCGCGTATGGGGGCGGTTGACCTGAAACGAAGCGGGAATTTTGGAGGAGCCCTGCGACGCCCGTCCAAACCAAGCAAAGCCCTCCTCGGCTCTCGTTTCCATATTGTTCACAAGACCTTGTGGGCAGCTCATCACCGGCGCGTTGACGCATGGGCAGGAGAGGCGCCTATAATAGGCGGGTTCCGATTGATTTTCGTTGCGCGAAGTGTGCGGCCTCGGAGGACCTGCTGGATTTGTGAGTGATGGCCCTTGTTCTCGTTGCTAACCTAGCTGCCATTCGCAAAAACCGCTTAGACGCGTATTTCGTATGAAGAAGCCCGTCCGCATCGAGGCTGCCTTGAAAAGGCTCGCCACCGCGCTCGATCAGCTCGAGGCGGCGTGCGAGCGGCGTCTCGAGGCGGATGCAGAACGCACCAACCTCGAGGAGGAGTTCGCCGTGTTGCAAGACGACCGCACGCAGCTCGGCGTTGAACTCGACGCGGCAATCACCCGATCGAAATCGCTCGAACTCGCGAATGACGAGGTGGCGCGGCGTCTACAAAAGGCGAGCGCCACGCTCCGCACGATGCTGTCGCACGTCGAGTTCAGCGAGCGTTGAGGGCGAGGGACGCCATGGCGCAAGTGACCGTCACGATTGCCGGCAGGGCTTACCGCATGGCCTGCGGCGAGGGAGAGGAGGCGAATCTCCAGCGGCTTGCTCGCCAGCTCGACGAACGGATGGAAGTCCTGCGGAAGAATTTCGGCGAAATCGGCGACCAGCGTTTGACCATTATGGCGGCGATCACCGTCGCGGATCAGTTGGCGGAAGCCAATCGGCGGATCGCCGAACTGGAAGGGCAGTTGTTCGACCTCAAATCCGACGCGACCCACGTAGAGAACGATCATGACGAATGGGCCGACCGGCTCGCAAGCGCTCTCGACGACGCAGCCGTGCGGATCGAACGCGTGGCGCATGACCTGAACAGTGCAGGACGCGAGTGAGGCGATATTCGCCTCCTTTGTCGTGCCGGAACTGCAGCGCAGCGGCCGGCTCCGCACAAGCTATATCGGGACGACGCGGCGCGGAAACCTCCAAAAACCTCAAAAAGCCTCTTGGAGAATTGAACCGAACCTTTCGCGAAGCTGGAATTCGCCGGCATTAAGCTGTGCGGTTGGGGGTTTTGCCTAGTGACCCTCGCGCCCTCGCATGACATAAGAGGCCATGGCGAGCCAAACCCCCATAGCGTCCGATCCGGGCTTCGGGATCTATGTGCATTGGCCCTTCTGCCTGTCGAAATGCCCTTATTGCGATTTCAACAGCCACGTTCGCCCCAACCCGATCGACGAAAATAGATTTCTCGCTGCCTTCAGAGCGGAACTGAAGCATCGCGCGCAGCTGACCAAAGGCCGTGTGGTGCGCTCGGTATTTTTTGGCGGCGGCACACCCTCCCTGATGAAAGCCGAGACGGTCGGCGCGATCCTGGAGGCGATTGCCCGCTTGTGGAGCGTCGCGGCCGACGCCGAAGTCACCCTCGAAGCCAATCCCTCGAGCGTCGAGGCGGGCCGTTTCCGCGCCTATCGCTCGGCCGGCGTGAACCGGGTTTCGATCGGTGTTCAATCCTTCAACGATGCCGCCCTCAAGCAGCTCGGGCGGCTGCACAATGCAGCCGATGCCAAGGTCGCGATCGAGGTCGCGGCTTCCGTCTTCCCGCGTTTTTCCTTCGATCTCATTTACGCCCGGCCGGGCCAAAGTCCGGCCGCCTGGAAACAGGAATTGAAGGAGGCGCTCGCCCGCGCCTCCGATCATCTCTCGCTCTATCAGCTCACGATCGAGCCCGACACGATGTTCGAGAAATTGTCCAATGCCGGCAAACTCGCCATGCCCGACGCCGACACGAGCCGGACGTTCTGGGATGTGACGCAGGAAATCATGACACGGGCGGGCCTGCCGACCTACGAAATCTCTAACCACGCCAAGCCCGGCGGCGAAAGCCGCCACAACCTCATCTACTGGCGCTACGGCGAATATGTCGGCGTCGGGCCCGGCGCGCATGGGCGGATCATGACACCTAAAGGGCGACGGGCGCAGGCAACCGAACGGCATCCGGAAATGTGGCTCACCGTCGTCGAAGGCGACGGCCATGCTCTGATCGAAGACGAGCTTCTTTCGCATGAAGAGCAGGCCGATGAATTTCTGCTCATGGGCCTGCGCCTCACCGAAGGCATCGAACCTGCCCGCTTCGAAGCGCTCGCCGGCAAGAGGCTCGATCCGGCGCGGATCGCTTCCCTGATCTCCGAGGGCATGGTCGAATTCACGCCGCATGGGCGTTTGCGCGTGAGCGCCGAAGGATTTCCGGTGCTCGACGCCGTCGTCGCCGATCTCGCGGCCTAATTGTCCGCGTCAGTTGGCCGCCGCGCTCGCGGTAAGGCTGCGCGGCGCCGGGCTGATCGGCGTTGCAGTGCCGTTGCTGATCTGGAACACCGCTAGGGCACGCTCGTTCTGGCCATCGGGCCGGAAGCGGAAGACGCCATCCGCACCGTTGAAGCCGGCGCGATTGGTCAACACCGTCTCGCTAAAGCGCTGCGCGCCTTGGGTGCGCGCCAGGGCCACGACCAAAGAAACGGCGTCGTAGCTGAGTGTCGCGATACGCGTCGGGTCGCTACCGAATTTAGCCCGATAGCGCTGCGCGAATGTGCCGAATCCCGTGTTGTCCGGCGCCGAAAACCAGGCGCCCTGCAGGTTCGGCAATATCAGAACGCGGGCGTCGTTCCACAAGCCGGTGCCGAGGATCTGGACCTTTTTCGAATCGAGTCGCGCCGCGGCGAGGGCCTGCGCCACCGCCGGCATTGCTTCCGCCTGGTCCGGAATGAACAGCGTATCGATCTGGTTGCCGAGGGAGGCGATCTTCTGCACCGCCGCCGCGAGCGTTTGCGGCTGATAATGCTCGATTTCCATCACCCGCAGGCTGAGTCGCGCGGCATCCTGCTGGAATTCCGCTTCGGCGACGCGCCCATAATCATTGTCGGGAATAAGCGCGGCGATCGATTTCTTGCCCTTTGCGGCAGCAAAATCGATGATGCGGTCGACATAATTCTCGAGAAGGAAGGAGAGCAAATACACCCCGGGCCCGGCTGCCGACGTATCCGTCGAAAAGGCAATGACGGGCTTGTTGGCGCCCTGCGCAAGGCGTCCGACCTCGCGGGTATTGGGCGAGAAGAGCGGCCCGATGATGAGTTCCGCACCGTCGCTGAGGGCGGCCTGGGTCGCCGCACGCGCCCCTTCCGGCGTCGAGTGATCGTCCTTGACGAGGAGGGTCACATCGGTGCTGCCGTTCTCCGACAGAGCAAGGTCGGCGGCATTGCGCAGCGAGGTCCCGACGACGCTCGGTCCCGACGCCTGGGTGAGCGGCAAAATCAATGCTACGCGAATCGAGCCGGTGCCGATTTGATCGGCACTTTGCGGCGGCGGCGACGCACCAGGCAGGGGTTGCGATTCGACCGGCGAGACGGGCGCCGGCGTGGTGAAATCATCCGCCCCACCGCCCAGGCGGCTCGAACTGCCAAACGAACCACAGGCCGAGAGCGCCAAAGCCCCGCCGGCGAGCACCAACAGCCGCCAACCGGTGCGAAACCTCCCGGCCGGCCGCAGCGGAGCCGACTTGTCCGAAACGCCCTCGCGCCAATGCAACCCCAATCGCCCAGCTCCAATTGCCGAAACGGAACCGCCATCGGCGTGGGGCGGGACCTTGCGCGCGCGATGACAATGCCGATCTTTCAGACATAATATCGTCCGACCCGCAACTGAAAGCAAAAGAATGCGGAGAGAGTTCGGATGGTCGTGCTATCGGAGTTGTCGAGAGCGCAGAACTGTTCTATAAAAAGAACAATTGGACGTTATAGAGAACGGCGGTTCCGCCTCTTTCAGGTTCGAGGCAAATATGAGCGAAGGCAATGGGAAGAAGCCGCGGACTTCATCGGCCCTCACGTCGCGTGGCTGGGAGCCGGCGCCGGCGAGCCATTTTACCGCTTTTGGCCTCAAGGCCGAAGCCGAACCGATCGCCGCCGGCTTGCACGTGGTTGCGACGCCGATCGGCAATCTTGCCGATATTTCGCTACGCGCCCTTGCGACCTTGGCGGCGGCGGATGCCGTCATCGCCGAAGATACGCGGGTGACGAAAACCTTGCTGGCCCATTACGGAATCGCGACGCCGCTCGTCGCCTATCACG
This sequence comes from uncultured Alphaproteobacteria bacterium, assembly GCA_963809985.1. Classification (GTDB taxonomy): domain Bacteria; phylum Pseudomonadota; class Alphaproteobacteria; order Rhizobiales; family Beijerinckiaceae; genus Methylovirgula. The sequence continues at coordinate 779,494 of CAWELW010000001.1, forward strand.
AGCACAATGCGGCGGTGATGCGGCCGCATTTGCTGGCGCGGCTGGCCAATGGCGATGCCCTGGCGCTCGTCTCCGATGCCGGCACGCCATTGATTTCGGATCCTGGTTTCAAACTCGTCGCGGAAGCCTTGGAAGCTGGGGTTCAGGTCACGTCCGTACCCGGAGCCTCCGCCGTTCTGGCCGCGCTCGTCGTCGCCGGACTGCCGACGGATCGGTTTTTCTTCGAAGGCTTTCTGGCCACCAAGACCGTGGCGCGCCGGCAAAGGATTGCCGAGCTTGCGAACGTTCCAGGCACGCTCGTCTTCTTCGAATCACCGCACCGCGTCGCCGAGACGCTCGCCGATCTCGCCGCCGTTCTCGGCCCGCGGCCGGCCGCCCTGGCGCGCGAGCTGACCAAGCACTTTGAAACCGTCCGGCGCGGTCTCCTCACCGATCTTGCCTTGACGCTTGCCTCCGAGCCTGCGCCGAAGGGCGAAATCGTACTTCTCGTCGGGCCGCCGTCGCGGGATGTGCCGGCAGCCAGCGCCGAAGCACTCGACGCCAAGATCGGCAAGGCCCTCGAAACGCTGTCCGTCAAGGAAGCCGCGACGGTGGTCGCCGCCGAAACCGGCCAGCCGCGACGTCAAGTCTATGCCCGCGCGATCGAACTTGCGGCCCGCGACCGCTGAGCGAAAGAGGCGCGGCCGGCGCGCCCTCGACGACGGCCGCCGCGCCGAAACGCTCGCCGCTCTCTTCCTCATGCTCAAAGGCTACCAAATCCTGGCGCGGCGCTACCGAGTGAACGGCGGCGAGATCGATCTCGTCGTCGCCAAATCGGATGCAATCGTCTTCGTCGAAGTCAAGCTGCGGCCGACGCTTGACGAGGCTTGGTTTGCCGTCGACGCGACGAAGCGGCGGCGCATGTCGCGTGCGGCCAATGTCTGGCTCGCCGCCAATCCCTGGGCTGTGCAGATGAGTTTGCGCGGCGATGTCGTAGCGCTCGCGCCCTGGCGCTGGCCGCAGCACAGCATCGCCGCGATCGAACTCGATATCGGGTGAGGCGATCTTCGCTGCTTGGAATGGGCCGAGGAAGTCGAGTTGTTGGTAGTGGACCGTTTGAGTTTCAGGAGGCCAAGACCCCCACCCGCTCAAAACGCCTTCGGCAAACCGGCTTGCCGCAGGATGGCATTGGCGGTGTGGCGGCTCGAAGATTTATATCGGACGCGGTTGGAATTTATTTCCGATTTCAAACAATCCATTCTGCAAAAGGCCTTCTCCGGCGAACTGACTTCGCCGCCGTCGCAGGCCATCAAAGAGGCCGCCGAGTGAACGCCTCACTGCAGTTCGTCCTCGACCTCCGCGAGCTTCGCCAGATGCTGCAGCAGGCCGGTCTTGAGCGGGCGGTTGCCGTGGATAGGAATCGAAAGCCGCACCACGCCGCCGGCTTTGCCGTAGATATGGTGACTGCCGGCGACCCGTAGCAGCCGCCAGCCGTGCCGCTCGATCAGGCGCGCGAACTCGAGGCCTGATATCGCCCTCATATGGCGATTTCGAGAATCCGCTCCTTGCCGCCGGGCTTGGGCGCTGCAACGTCCACGGCGAGGCAGCCTTCGATCGCCTCGTGCAGGTTGCGCATCAGTTCGTCCATGGTCTCGCCCTGCGTAGCGCAGCCCGGAATAGCTGGGACCTCGGCCCAGAAGCCGCCTTCGTCCGCTTCGTGGACAACGACCTTAATTTTCATCGCGCTCTCTCCAGATTCTGGCGGCGCCGCGCTCAGGCATCGTCCCAGACTTTGTCCTCGGAATTTTCCCACACCGGCATCAGCGAATCCGCCTGTGCGGCCATCAGATCGCGCCACTCCGCGCGCTCCGCACGCTCGTGGAGGAAGGCGACAAAGTCGAGCACTTCGCAGGCCAGCGGCTCGGGCAGTGTCTTCACTTGCTCGTAAACCAGTTCAGCCAAGTTCATCTATATCTCCCGTCGCCGTCCTGCCTCGTGATCTGCAAAAACAGCGAGGCGGGATCAACCCCTGGATGATTGTCCGGCAACAGATCGAGCGCCATCGCGGAGATTTTCGCCAGCAATTCGTCGAGCGTCGGGGCGTCGGCCGCAGCCGGGATGTCGTCGCAATGCCCGCTCCAGACCGACGCCTCTTCATCCCAAGCGGCGGAAATCGTGAAGATGGCGGGCTTGGACACGACGCGCTCCAGCATGGAGATTCCCACAAACATGGCGCGGCTTCGGAGCCGACGCAGAGTCCGCAGACAGGCGAATCGATCAAAACGAGACGCACGTCATTGCGAGTTCCCGAAGGGAGCGAAGCAATCCAGTCTTACGCGATTCTGGATTGCTTCCCGCTTCGCAAGCTCGCGGTCGCAATGACGGGGTGCCGGACTCGCCGAAGCGGAGTACTTATTTACGGACGATGCCTAGCCGCTTTACGGACGATGCCTAGCCGCCTCTTTAGCACAATTCCCGCCTGTGCGGGAGGCGCATGAACGAAGCGGAGACCCGCGCCGAATTCATCGACCCCGCTCTGCGGGCGGCGGGATGGGGCGTGGTCGCTGACAGCCGCGTGCGCCGCGAGACGATTTGCCCCGGCCGCATCGAAGGTGCTGGCCGGCGCGGCAAGGCGGAGATTGCCGATTACGTTCTCACCTTCCGCAATCACAAACTGGCGGTGATAGAGGCCAAGGCGCGCGACAAGGGCGATACCGAAGGCGTCGCCCAAGCCAAGGCCTATGCCGAAAAGCTGCAGGCGCGCTTTGCCTATTCCACCAATGGCCGGCGTATCTACCAGATCGACATGCAGACGGGCGCGGAAGTCCTATGTCGAGCTTTATCCAACGCCCGACGAACTCTGGGCAAAAGTTTTCGCTGAACCGAATGCTTGGCGCGACCGTTTCGCCGCCGTGCCCTTTGAGGAGCGCGGCGGCACTTGGCAGACGCGCTACTATCAGCATAACGCCATCGAAAATGCGCTGGAGGCCATTGCTGCCGGCAAGCAGCGCATTCTTCTGACGCTCGCCACCGGCACCGGCAAGACCGCGATCGCGTTCCAGATCGCCTGGGCCTTGTTCCAGAGCCGCTGGAACCTGTCGCGCAAGCCCGAGCGGCGGCCGCGCATTCTGTTCCTTGCCGATCGCAATATCTTGGCCGATCAGGCTTACAACGCCTTCTCGGCCTTTCCCGAAGACGCGCTGGCTCGCATCAAACCGGAAGAAATCCGCAAGAAAGGCCGTGTGCCGAAGAACGCCAGCATTTTCTTCACGATCTTCCAGACCTTCATGAGCGGAACAGGCGCGGACGGCCAACCGGCACCCTATTTCGGCGACTATCCGGCTGATTTCTTCGATTTCATCGTCATCGACGAGTGCCACCGCGGCGGCGCCAATGACGAAAGCAATTGGCGCGGTATTCTCGATTACTTCGCCCCGGCCGTGCAGCTCGGCCTCACGGCGACGCCGAAGCGCCGTGACAACGTGGATACCTATGCCTATTTCGGTGAGCCGGTTTACATCTATTCGCTTAAGGACGGCATCAATGACGGTTTCCTGACACCATTCAAGGTGAAGCAGATCGCCACTACGCTCGACGACTACATCTGGACGCCCGACGACAAGGTGGTCGAAGGCGAGATTGAGGAGGGCAAGCGCTATAAGGAGCCGCAGTTCAACCGCACCATCGAAATCGAGGCGCGGGAGCGCTACCGCGTCAAGCTGTTCATGGATCAGATCGACCAGCGCGAAAAGACGCTGGTGTTCTGCGCCACGCAAGGCCATGCGGCGCTGGTGCGTGACCTGATCAACCAGATGAAGACCGCCAGCGATCCAAACTATTGCGTGCGAGTAACGGCGGACGACGGCGCGCTCGGCGAGCAATGGCTGCGCACTTTCCAGGACAACGAGAAGACCATCCCCACAATTCTGACGACATCGCAGAAGCTTTCGACGGGCGTGGACGCCCGCAACGTTCGCAATATCGTGCTGATGCGGCCGATCGGCACTATGATCGAGTTCAAACAGATCATCGGTCGCGGTACGCGACTGTTCGACGGCAAGGACTATTTCACGATCTATGATTTCGTGAAGGCCTATGAGCACTTCAACGATCCCGAATGGGACGGCGAGCCGATGGCGCCCGAGTCGCCGAAAAGCCAAGACACGGGCGAAGAGAGGCATGGCTTCGAAGAAGAGGGCGCCCCTTACGAGCCGCCAGCCGATAAGCCGAAAAAGATCAAGATCAGACTGGCCGACGGCAAGGAACGAACCATCCAGAGCATGATGGCAACAAGCTACTGGAGCCCGGACGGCAAACCGATTTCGGCGAACCAGATGATCGAAAAGCTGTTTGGAGAGTTGCCGCGCTTCTTCAAGGATGAGGACGAACTGCGGCGGCTATGGAGCAAGCCCGATACACGCAAGGCGCTGTTGCAGGGTTTGGCCGAGAAGGGTTTTGGCCACGACCAGCTGGCCGAGATCAGCCGAATGATCGATGCCGAAAACAGTGACGTATTCGACGTACTCGCTTACATCGCCTTTGCGCTGGCGCCAATCACGCGATTGGAGCGGGTTAATGCTCGCAAAGCAGACATTCTTGCGCGATATGATACGAAGCTGAAGGCATTTCTCGATTTTGTGCTCGCGCAATATGTCAGGCAGGGTGTCGAGGAACTCGATCAGGACAAGCTCTCGGTATTGCTCGAACTGAAATATCGTAGCGTTCCCGACGCGATCGACCAGTTGGGGGATGTGCCCGTGATCAAGGATACTTTCGAGGGGTTTCAGCAATATCTTTACAAGCCGGGAGGAGAGCTTTGGTAATATCTGCTTCTGGCGCACCTGGGCCGTTCACGCTCTTCTGACGAATGACAGCTCACCTCCCATCGCATCAATTCACACGCAGCCCCTACGAATTATTCAGATCCTCGTCATGATTTTCGGGTTATGAACCAAATTGCAGCGTTTTATATTTCGCGCCGAAGCGGACGCGCGGCGGCCGAAATCGAGGACGAGCGGCGAAAATGAGCCTTCCGGAACGCGCGGCAAAATCGGGCGCAGCCAGATCGCCGGGAACGGCGGTGGCCGGGCGTGGCATTGCCGCGGATCTGATTGCGGTCCTGGTCGCGGTCACGGCGGGCGAGCCGCGTGTCCTGACGCTGCAGGACGCCCGCGCTCTGCCATCGGGCCCGTTCGAGCCGACCCATCGCTCGCTGCAAGAAGGCCTGCGCGCCTGGGTCGAACGGCAGACCCGTCATCCCGTCGGCTATGTCGAGCAGCTCTATACGTTCGCCGACCGCGACCGCGGCTTTGGCCCCGAGCAGCGTTTCATCTCGATCAGCTATCTCGGGCTGACGCGCGAGCGTCCTGCCGCGGAAGGCTACGAGGCGAGCTGGCGCAGCTGGTATCTGTTCTTGCCTTGGGAGGACCACCGCGTCGGCATTCCGCCGATGATCGACAGCGAGATTGCGCCGCGCCTGCGCGCCTGGGCCGAGAGCGCAGCAAACCCGACGCAAGAAAAACTTCGCGCCAACCGCATCGCAGTGACCTTCGGCCTCGATGGGCGGCGGTGGAACGAAGAACTCGTCCTGCAGCGCTACGAACTTCTCTACGAAGCGGGGCTGATTGCGGAGGCGCAGCAAAATGACGCAGGCCCCAACTCGCTAGGCCCGGCCGGCGGGCAAAACATGATCCTCGACCACCGCCGGATTCTCGCCACCGGAATCGCCCGCCTGCGTGCCAAGATCAAATATCATCCGGTCGTCTTCGAACTCATGCCGGAGACGTTCACCCTGCTGCAATTGCAGCGCTGCGTCGAGGCCTTGGCCGGGCGCCTCGTCCATAAGCAGAATTTCCGGCGCCTGATCGAGCAACAGGAACTCGTCGAGGAAACCGGCGAAACGAGCCAGGACACGGGCGGGCGCCCAGCCAAGCTGTTCCGCTTCCGGCGGGAGGTTTTAGCCGAACGCGCCATCGTCGGCACCAAAACCCCCATTTCGAGGGCTTGACAAAACTTATACTCAACCCCAGCATATGGTCAAGTAATGCTCAGTTGGAGTATAACGCCATGCCCGCGTCGAACCTATTGCGCCGCAGCGAAAATCGTTTTGCCCCGGCCCTCGACTCCCGAGACCGCCAAGCTCGAAACATCGATCCTCGAGACATCGATGTCCGGGAGATCGACGCCCTTTACGCCAAGGTGCGGCATGTGATCCCCGCCGTCGAATGGCCGGTCTATGCCCGCGACATCGCGGCCATCCTGAAGCTCAAACGCAGCCGGAACGCCGTCATCCTGGCGCATAATTACCAGACGCCGGAGATTTTCCACTGCGTCGCCGATCTCGTCGGCGATAGTCTCGCTTTGGCGCGCGAAGCGATGCATGCCGATGCCGATGTCATCGTGCTTGCCGGTGTCCATTTCATGGCCGAAACGGCAAAGCTGCTCAATCCGGAGAAGACAGTTCTCATTCCCGCCGTCGATGCCGGCTGTTCTCTTGCCGAATCGATCACGCCGGAGGATGTGCGCAAATTGCGCCGAACCTATCCCGGTGTACCGATCGTGACCTATGTGAACACCTCGGCCGCGGTGAAGGCCGAGTCGGACATTTGCTGCACTTCCGGAAATGCTAAAGCAATCGTCGAATTGCTCGCCGTCGCCCGCGTCATCATGATTCCGGACGAGTATCTCGCCCGCAACATCGCGGCCGAGACCGGCGTCGAAGTGATCACCTGGGCCGGCCATTGCGAAGTGCATGAGAGATTTGGCGTGCAGGAGGTGGCGGAGCTGCGTGAGAACCATCCGGGCCTCCGCGTCCTTGCGCATCCCGAATGCCCGCCTGATGTGGTTGCGGCCGCCGATTTCTCCGGCTCGACTGCGGCAATCTCCGCTTATGTGAAAACGCATCGGCCGGCGCGTCTGGCGCTCCTGACCGAATGTTCGATGGCCGACAATATCGCGGTCCAATATCCCGAGCTCGAATTCATTCGTCCCTGCAATCTTTGCCCGCATATGAAGCGGATCACGCTGCCGAAGATCCGTCGCGCGCTCGAGACGATGAGCCACGAAGTCGTGCTCGATCCGCAAACCGTGGAACGCGCCCGGCTTTCCGTGGAACGCATGCTGGCGGTGTGATCATGAACCTCTACGAGATCGACGGCCGCCCGCTCATCGTCGGCGGCGGCTTGGCCGGAATGATGACGGCGCTTTATATGGCGCCCGAGCCCGTCGTCTTGCTGAGCAAGACGCCGCTCGGGATCGACACGTCGAGCGAGCTGGCACAAGGCGGCATCGCCGCGAGCCTCGGCTCCGATGACGACATTTCGCGCCATATCGCCGATACGCTTCGTGCCGGCGACGGGCTTTGCGACGCGGCCGTGGTCGAACGGATCCTGCGCGGCGCACCGCGAGCAATCGAAGATCTCGTTCGTATCGGCGTATCCTTCGATCGCGATGCGGATGGCCAAATCCTGCTCGGGCTCGAAGCCGCGCATAGCCGCAACAGGATCGTCCATGCCGGCGGCGACGCATCGGGGCGCGAAATCACCCGCGCGGTGGCGCAGGCTGTCCGAACGACGGCGTCCATCACGATCATCGAAGGCTTTTCGGCGCGCCGGCTCATCGTCCACGACGGCGCCATTGCCGGGCTCGTCGCAACCGGCCCAAGCGGTCCGGTGGTTCTGCCGACACGCCGCGTCGTCTTGGCGACGGGCGGGATCGGCGGCCTTTTCCAGCATGGGACAAATCCGGCCGGCTCCTTCGGCCAGGGCTTGGCGCTCGCCGCCCGCGCCGGCGCCGCGCTCGCCGATCTCGAGTTCGTCCAATTCCATCCGACCGCGCTCGATACCGACGCGTTTCCTTTGAAGCTGATCAGCGAGGCGGTGCGCGGCGAAGGCGCCATTCTCGTCGACGAAACCGGCCGGCGCTTCATGGCGACGGAGCCCGGCGCCGAACTCGCGCCGCGCGACGCCGTCGCCCGCGCGGTATGGCGGCAAATGACGCAGGGCCATCGTATCTTCCTCGACGCACGCGGAGCGCGGGGCCTCGATTTTTCCCGCCGCTTTCCCTCGATCACCGCGCTCTGCCAGGCGGAAGGGATAGATCCCGCCGCGCAACCCATTCCGATCCGCCCCGCCGCGCATTACCACATGGGCGGCATCAAGGTGGACATGGAGGGCGCCAGCACATTGCCCGGCCTTTGGGCCTGCGGCGAGGTCGCCTGCACCGGTCTCCACGGCGCCAATCGCCTCGCCAGCAATTCGCTTCTCGAAGCTGTCGTCTGCGCCAGGTTCGTGGCGGAAAGCCTGCGCCGCGCGGCGCCGAAGCGGTGCCTGCCGGCCGACGAAATGGCGTTCGCGCGCGGCGCCAGCGATCCCGCGCCGGTGCGTCCGTGTCTTACGCATGCGGCGGGCGTGCTGCGCGATCGTGATGGATTGACGAAGGCCGCCGCCGCGCTCTATCCGCTCGCCGCGCCGAATTTGCCTTCGAGCGACCCGGCGCTGGTCGGTCTCATGATCGTCGTGGCGGCCTTGCGGCGCGAGGAGAGCCGCGGTGCACATATGCGGCTCGATTTTCCTGCGCACGACGAAACGCGGATTTGGCGGCGCGATCTGACGATCGGCGAGGCGCTCGAGGACGCCCGCGAAACGATCCCCGAGTTGGTTGCTTAATATGCCAAGACCACCGCTTGCCCGCATCATGCTCGAACCTCTGGTTCGCGCCGCGCTTCTCGAAGATCTCGGCCGCGCCGGCGATATGACGACGGATGCCGTCGTGCCGGTGGAAGCGCAGGCGACGACAATCCTTGCCGGGCGCCAGCAAGGCGTGCTCGCTGGCCTCGATCTCGCCCGCGTCGCCTTCGAACTTATCGAGCCGAAGATCGTCTTTGCAGCGGAGCGAAGCGACGGCGACGCGCTTGCGCCCGGCGACGTCATCGCGACGATCAGCGGACCCGCACGCGGCATATTGACGGGCGAACGCGTCGCGCTCAACTTTCTCTGCCATTTGAGCGGCATCGCGACTTCAACGGCTTCCGTCGTCAAAGCCGTTGAAGGTCACAAGGCGCAGATCGTCTGCACCCGCAAGACGACGCCGGGCCTGCGCGCCGTCGAGAAATATGCGGTGCGCATGGGCGGCGGCGGCAATCACCGTTTCGGCCTCGACGATGCCGTGCTCATCAAGGACAATCATGTGGCGATTGCCGGCGGCATCAGCGAAGCGTTACGGCGGGCGCGCAAAAATGTCGGACATCTGGTCAAGATCGAACTCGAAGTCGATACGCTGGAACAGCTCGCCGAGGCCTTGGGCGTCGGCGTCGATGCGGTGCTGCTCGACAATATGGATCCCAGCACTTTGAAAAAAGCCGTCGCCATGGTCGATGGCCGGGCGATCACCGAAGCCTCCGGCCGCATCACGCCGGCGACTGCGCCGGCGATTGCGGCGAGCGGCGTCGATTTGATTTCGATCGGCTGGCTGACGCATAGCGCTGCCGTGCTCGATATCGGGCTCGATTTTTGAGGCCGGTTATGGGGATCTGCAAGGCTATTTGCCCTCGAAAACCTCCTACCAGGATACTGCCGTAGTTATTGATGAGATTCTTTGGCTTGTATCGCCGTCTATGATACGATGTACCATTGAAGTGAAAGGAGGAGCCGTCGTGAAAGTCGAGTTAACACCTGACGCGGCTCAATGGGTCGAGGCCGAAATTGCCGCTGGTACCTTTGCAACGGCAGAGGACGCCGTGCGCCATGCCATTAATGAGCTGCGCGCGAATGCTTTGCGCGCCGCCCTCGATGCCGCTGTAGCGGAAGGCGGTAGTCATACGACAGCCGACGCGCGCCGCTATGTGCGCGAGCACCTTGCGAAGCGAAACCAGGCCGCGGTAACGCCTTAAGTGCCGCGCATTGTCTATCTGACGAGTGCCCTTCGCGATCTAGCCAAGATAGCGAACGACATTGCAACTGCGAGTCAAAGTCTCGAAATCGCTTTGACCTTCACCGATAAGCTTACGGATTATTGTGGGCATCTTGCCGAACTTCCCGGACTTCTGGGGCGAGCGCGTCACGAGCTTCGCTCGGAATATCGTAGCGCTACCTTTGGCAGCTACGTGATCTTTTTTCGCTATGTCGATGCTGAAGCACTGCGCGAGACTATGGAGATCATTCACATCGTGCACGGCGCGCGCGATATGGAAGCATTCTTCCATAGCACCTTCGGCGACGACTAAGCTCATCTTTGAAAAGCAAGGCTCCTGTCGTCGCCCTCGAATCAGGATTTGAGGTTGGCCGTAATCCAGGCGGCGAATGCCTGCATGAAGCCTTGCAGGAACTTGCGTGTCCCGTCATTGACGAGCTTGCCGCTTGCATCGAAGAGCTTGTCGGCACCGCCGATATAGGCTTCGGGCTGCTGCATTGCGGGCACGTTGAGGAATACCAGCGACTGTCGCAGATGATGGTTCGCTCCGAACCCGCCGATCGCGCCGGGCGATGCGCTGACGATAGCGCCAGGCTTGCCGTTCCAGGCGCTTTGGCCATAGGGCCTCGACCCCACGTCCAAGGCGTTCTTCAGGGCGGCGGGAACCGAGCGGTTGTATTCAGGCGTAACGAAGAGAACGGCATCGGCGGCCTTCAGCCGCTCGCGGAAGGCCGTCCATGCCGTCGGCGGATTTGAATCCGCGTCTTGGTTATAGAGCGGAAGTTGGCCAATCTCGACGATGCCCAGCTTCAGAGAAGAGGGCGCAAGATCGGCGAGTGCATTCGCGAGTTTGCGATTGATGGAATCCTTCCGAAGGCTGCCGACGAAGACGGCTACATCGCGTGCTGTATCCATCTGACATCTCCTCTCTATTTGGACCAACCACGCTCCCGCGCTCCGGGACCCAATGCAAGAATGTCGCAAAGCGCTCGACGATGCGCCCTCGACGGCATCGACGCGGCCTTTCTGCGATCTCCGCAATCAGAAAGGCCGTGTCGAGCGAAGACTTGCGATCAGCCGCTTATGACATCGCCAAACAGCTCCCATGTCTGGCCGCTGAAACGCGCCAGCCGCATCTGCCGAATCGGATAGAAATTGTCCGGCGCCGTGTTGATCTTGATGCCGGGTAGCAATGTCGGGATTTCGAAATCCTTGAGGTTGGCCGCCTCCTTCATGATGCGCTCGCGCGACAGATCGGCGCCGCATTGCTTCAGGACCTGGACCAAGGTCGCAGCGACGCCATAGCCATAGACATTATTGCCATCGGCGATGTTTGCGTCGGGCATGTATTTCTTCATGAAGTCAAACCATTGCTGCATACCGGCGTCGTCCTTCCATCTCGGATCGGTCGGTTCCTTGGCGTAGCCTCCGGTCATTATGCCGATCCCCTTCTCGAGCCCCGCCGGCTTCATCACCGCGCCGACCGAAGCGCCCACATTGGTCAAGTATTGCACCGGCTTCCATCCGATATCATAGGCCTTGCGGATCGCCTGCGCAGCGAATTTGGGCGTCGTCACGTTAACGAATGCATCCGCGCCCGAGCCCTGCAGAGTGATGATTTGCGAATTGACCGTCGGTTCCGAAACCTCGTAGGACAGTTCCTTGACCACCATCGCCTCGTATTTGGCGCCCAAGACGTTCTTCAATCCAATCAGGTAGTCCTTCCCGAAATCGTCGTTTTGATAGAGGATCGCGATTTTTGCGTCGGGCTTGGTCGCCAGGATGTGCTTGGCGAAGATGCCGGCTTCGGTCCGGTAGTTTGGTTGCCAACCCATGGTCCAGGGGAAATGCTCGGGATCGCCGAATTTGCTGGCTCCCGTGGCGACGAAGATCTGCGGCACCTTGTTTTCGTTGAGATAGCCTCTGATCGCAGAATTGGATGGGGTTCCGAGGCTGTCGAAGATTAAAGCCACCTGATCTTGTTCGACGAGACGGCGGATCTGCTCGACCGCCTTCGGTGGGCTGTAGCCGTCGTCGAGGCTGAGAAGATTGATCTTGCGTCCGTTGATGCCGCCCGCTTCGTTGATCATCTTGAAATAGGCCGCCTCGGCCCTGCCGATCTGGCCATAGGCGGAAGCGGGTCCGCTGTAGGGCATGGTCTGGCCGATCTTGATTTCGGTATCCGTAATCCCCGGCGCATTGGCGGCCATGGCCGGACGCGAACGGGACGCGAGAGCGACGGCCGAAATTGCGCTACTCTGCAAGAACACACGACGCGAAATCATTATGTCTTCCTCCTCTTATACCGCCCTTGCGAAGCAATCGGCGGTGCTGCTCCAGCACATCGCCTTCGCTTGGGCGATGCGCCGGTTCTTGGCATTCCAGTTTAGGACCGCTTCGCGCGCGAGAAAAGACGCGAAATGAGCTGCGCCGCCGCCTTGACCGCGCCAGCGACCCCCGTCGGCATCATATACATCAGGGCGATCAACAGAAGACCGTAGATCGCTCCCGGCAACGCCTTGGCGCTTTCGCCAAACATTTCGGACAGCTGATCGGCGTAATTGGGGACGAATTCGATGAACAGGGCGCCGAATAACACGCCCCAAATCGACGCCAGCCCGCCAACGACAATCCCGACGAGGAACGAGAGCGACAGAAACAACCCGAAGCTGTCGGGAGACACAAACCCGACGACAATCGCGGCCAAAGCGCCGGCAACGCCCGCGTAAAGCGCGCTGACGCCAAAGCACATGGCTTTGTAGAACGACGTGTTGACGCCCATGGTCTCGGCGGCGATCGGGTGGTCGCGGATCGCCACGATGGCCCGCCCGACGCGGCCGCGCACCAAATTGCTGGCGATCCAGAACAACAGGACGGCGCAAGCGAGGCAGAAGAAATAGAGCCATTGGTCGCGCGTCAGAGGCAGGGCGAAGGGAGCCTGCGGCTTCTCGAGTTGCAAGCCCTGCACGCCGCCCGTCCAGGCGTCGAAAGCCTTGAAATTGAGAAATTGCGGCGTCGCCACCGCCAGAGCGAAAGTCGCCAGCGCGAGATAGAGGCCGCCGAGGCGCAACGCCGGCAGGCCAAACAGGAATCCGGCAACGAAGCAAAGGAAACTGGCGACCGGTATCGTCACCCAATAGGGCACGCCGAATTTCGTCTCCAGAATGGCTGTGACGTAAGCTCCGATGGCGTAGAACGCGCCGTGTCCAAGCGAGATTTGGCCGTTGTAACCGGTCAGCAGGTTCAGTCCGAGCAGCGCGATCGCATAGATCAGCACCAATGAGAATTGAAACAGGTGATAGCCGCTGGAGAAAAAGGGCAGCCCCAGCGCGAAGATGCAGAACAATCCGAACGCGAGCCGCCGCCAGCGGTGCTGGTCCGGCGGCAGGGTCGCCGTCGCGGTGATGGCCGAGGTCTCTTCGCTTGTGAGTGCCATGGCCTCAGACCCGCGTGACGAGCGGGCGCCCGAACAGGCCCGAGGGCCTCATCACCAGGACACCGACAATGATAACGAGGGCGACCGAGAGCTTGATCTCAGTGCCGACGAGATAGGCGCCGGCGATATTTTCGAGAACGCCGACCATGAATCCGCCGAGCGCCGCGCCCCACGGATTGTCGATGCCGCCCAAGACCGCCCCGGCGAAGCCGTAGAGCAAGATGCCGCTCATCATGTTGGGATCGAGATAGACGATCGGCGCCGCCATCATTCCCGCCACTGCGCCGATGGCGGCGGCGAGGCCCCAGCCGATCGCCAGCATCCAGCCGACGCGAATGCCGACGAGCCGGCTCGATGTCGGGTTCTGCGCCGCCGCCCGCATAGCCAATCCCAGCGGCGTGTAGCGAAAGAAGGCATAGACCAGAGCCAGTACCGCAAAGGTCACGGCGACGGCGCCCGATTCATGCGAGGACATGAAGACATTGCCGAACCATGGCTTGTCCGGAAACGGACTGTCGAAACTCTTCACCGTGTAAGTGTAGCGCCAGCCGGCAACGCTGTTGAAGATCAACAACAGCCCGATGAAAACGATGACGACAGTGAGAACCGGCGCCCGCCCGAAGGGGCGCAGCACGACGCGTTCGATTATCAATCCGCCGACGAAGGAGAAGAGAATCGTCAGCGCGAACGCGGTCCAATAGGGCATGCCGCCGTCGATCATTTCCCAAGCGATATAGGTGGAGAACATCGCCATTTCGCCTTGCGCAAAATTCACGAGGTGGGTCGCCTGATAGATCATCACCAGCGCCAGAGCCAGGATGGCATAGATGCCGCCCATCGCGAGGCCCGAGAATATCTGGTGTAGGAACGCCGTCATCTCACTCAGCTCCTCAGTAACCGAGATAGACCCGACGCACGGAATCGTGGCCGCGTATCGCGCTCGCCGCGCCGCCGATCGCGACGCGTCCGGTTTCGATGAGATAGGCGTGATCGGCCAGATCGAGCGCCAGTTTGGCATTTTGCTCGACGATCAGCATGCTGACGCGATCTTCGCGATTGATGGCGCGCAAAATGGCGAAGATGTCCTTGACGATCAACGGCGCCAGGCCGAAGGACGGTTCGTCGAGCAGCAGCAGCTTCGGCCGCAGCATCAGCGCCCGCGCGATCGCCAGCATCTGCTGCTCGCCGCCCGACAGAGTTCCCGCCTGTTGATGGCGGCGCTCCTCGAGGCGGGGAAAATAGCCGTAGACCCGCGCGAAATCGGCCTTGACCGCCACCCTGTCGGAACGCGTATAGGCACCGAGCCGCAAGTTTTCCTCGACGGTCAGGTCGACGAAAGTGCCCCGCCCGTCCGGTACATGGGCGATGCCGAGGCGCACGATATCCTCGGTCGCGCGCGCTTTCATCAGGCGGCCGTCATAGCTGATCGCACCTTCGCGCCGCACCATCGCGCAAAGGGCGCGCAGCGTCGTCGTCTTGCCGGCGCCATTGGCACCGAGCAGCGCAGTGATGCCGCTCTGCTCGACGGCGATGTCGAGCCCGTGAAGAACCTGGATCGGTCCGTAAAAGGCCTTGAGCCTGCGAGTCTCGAGGAGGACCGGCATCAGGCCGCATCTCCGAGGTAGGCGCGGATCACGTCGGGGTTGCGTTGCACCTCGCCGGGAGGCCCGTCGGCAATCTTACGGCCGAAATTGAGCGCCACGACCTGATTGGAGATTCGCATGACGAGGTTCATGTGATGCTCGACGAGCAGCACCGTTATGCCGCGACGGTCGCGGATCGCCTGGATCTCGCCGCGCAGGTGATCGACCTCTTCGTGATTGAGGCCCCCCGCGGGTTCGTCGAGGAGCAGGAGCTTCGGCTCGCTCGCCAAAGCCCGCGCGAGTTCGACGCGCTTTTGGGTTCCGAACGGAAGTTCGCTCACCAGCACGCCAGCGACCGCGCCGAGCGCGAATTCTTCGACCAGCGCCATGGCGCGCTCGCGCATGCGCCGCTCTTCGCGGCGAACCAGGGGCAGAGCGAGCGCATCAGCGAAAAATCCGCCGCGTGCCCGGCAGTGCGCCCCGATCATCACATTCTCCAGCACCGTCATGGTGCGAAAAAGCGCCAGATTCTGGAATGTCCGGGCGATGCCGTAGCGGGCGATCTTGTGCCTGGCAGCCGACAGAAGCGGCCGGCCCTCGAAGCTGATCGCGCCGCAATCGGCCCGGTAGAGCCGCGACAGACAATTGAACAAAGTGGTCTTGCCGGCGCCGTTGGGGCCGATCAGCCCGCAGATCTGGCCGCCGGCCACTTCGAAGGAGATGCTGTCGAGCGCGACGATGCCGCCGAATCGCACCGAGACGCCGTCGACGACGAGCAACGGTGCGGCGCCATCGCGCGGCGGCAGTGCGCTCATGCGGCTCGGACTCCGGGGTTTGCGACGATGTCACGAACGCGCCCTCCCCGACGGCACGACAACCGCATGGCGATTTTCTCCCGTTTGGTCCTCGCCGATCTTGCAGCCGGCCAATCCATGATGCCCCGTAATTGCCAGATCAACAAGGCGTCGGCGCGGCTGCAGCCAAAAATTCTCGTGATTGAAGCGGCTTGCGCGGCGGCATCGACCGGGACCAGGAGGCGGCGCGCGAAGGAACGGGGTTCGGCGCGGATGGGAACATCTGGCAGCCGGGTCAACGAGACCAGCGAACTCCGGCGTTGTCAGTTTGAAATTCCGAGATTGGGGAAAGCGGGCATGTGGCCATCAACGGCGAACGGCCGACGAGCACCAGTACGACACCTTCCTGGAGTAATTATGTTGACTTCTGCCCGATGCCGGGAGCGGTCGGTTAGACCCACCGAAACTTCACGAAATGCAGTGCGCTTCGCGTCCAGCCATGCTTGCAGGATTCGAAGGTCTGATCCCACTTGTTGGTCGGGAGTCATAAAATTGCGCGTGGCACGCCGACCAAGCCCAACGCACATTCAAGCGCAGCACGGTTCCAATTGCCGGTGTCTGCGGCAGCCTCATATGTGCTTTGCAGGAATTCCAAGAGCATTGCGTCTGGCGCCTCGGCGGTTCGCACCGCATCATAAGGCAGGATGAATTCCTGCAGGTCCTCGCTGAAAAACGCAGCCTCCAGCCGGACGGCGGCCGAGCGATAGCCCGTTGGTGTGGGATAAGCGTAAGAATAAAACGCGGGATATTCGATGGGGCCGCCCCCCGGCCAAAAGCCAGCGCTGCTCACTTCATGAGAATAGGCCTCCTGCACAATCGCGTCCGCAAGGCCGGGAACGCCGCCTTGATGGAGCGGAGCGCGTCGGCCGGAGAACCGCGTCACCGCCAGGTCGAAGCTGCCCCAGAAAAAGTGCACGGGGCTACATTTACCGATGAACCCGGTGCGAAAGATCTTGAACACCCGATCGGTTTGCAGGAGCACTCGCCAGAAACGCTGCGCGTATTCGGGATCGTAGGCGGCATGCACCCGGTCCTCGCTAAAGCGAATCGGGTTCGGCACTTCGTTGGGTAGCTCATCGATATCCAGTATTATTCCGAGATCAGCCAAGGCTGCCATAATAGCAGCACGGAAATCCGCGACCGATTGAGGGCGGAGCGCCATTTGCCACTGCGGACCATCGCTGGTTTCGATACGAAGCCGATGGTCGATGAAGTCGAAGTCGATCTGGAAAGCTCGTTCGCCGTAGGGAATGGGCGAGGTGGTGAGGCCGCGCGCGGTCACGTAGAGCGTGACATGCCAGGAGTGGTTGAGCCACAGCGTCTGCGACAACCGAATTTTGCCGACGATTTGTGTCCACAAATGAAGTGTCGTGCAAGTCTCCCGCCATGCCGGATAAGGCAGATCCGGCCACGCGTCGCGATCTTTTCCACGCAGCGTCACATCATCTCCATAAGGCAGGCTCACTGCCCCGCGTAGAACCGTCCGAATGCGTTTGCAAGCATGAGCGACATGATCAGGATGCCCGCCCCGAGTACAAGGACGTGTTGGGTCTTGCGCAGATCGAAGCTGCCGACACGGCAGATGAGCAGATAGCCGACGGCAAGGTTGAAAAAGCCCCATAGGACATTGACCATTGGGGAGGACAAGCCGACCCCGGGTGGTGATGCGAAGGGGCTCTGGAAGGCGTGCCCCGAAATCCCGTTGCCGAGATGGGGCAGGGTATTCGCGAGGAATGCGCCGCCGAAGAAGTAAGCCACATAGTGGTACCAGCGCATTGTCGACACCTTCTAGCTGCCAAGCCAATGTTAGCAAGTTTCAGCAGGAATCCAACGACATTCGTCGGGGATCAGGTACAGCCGCGCTCAAAGGATGACAGAATTGGATTCAGACCGCAAACAAGGTTCGAATACGGCCGAGTGCGTTAGCCCGCATTATGCAGCCCATTGACCCTCACGCGGCGCAAAGTGCTGCTTTTGCGTGATCGTTTTCGGATTTCTCCCGATGGTAACGCACCCCGTCGTCGTCGGCGGAGCGCCAGCGTTCGGGGTGGAAAATGTTTTCGGGTTGACGGGAAGGGTTCGATTTTCGGGGTGTCACGCCCCGCCTGTTACGTGACGAGGCGCGGGATACGCCCGAGGGCGAAGCGCAAAATATCTTGTCCGGGACACGATGTCGGCAAGTGAACGCGGATCATCGTCTTCATCTCGACGACGTGCGCGGCGATTTTGATGAGGCGCAGGCGCAACGTGTCGAACTGCGCAACGCGCCACATCGAACGTTTCGGCATCGATGTGCGCAGGCCCCACATGAGCCAATAGGCCCCCGCGTGCAGGAACAGCCGTAACTGGTTGGCCGTGGCCTTCGTACAAGAGGTGCGGTCCGCCGCCAGATGCGTCTTCCACGATTTGATGTGGTTTTCGGCCTGGCCGCGCCGGCAATAGACATCCTCGTAGAGCACGCGGGCGTTGCGCTTCTTGAGATTGGTGACGACGAAGCGCGTGTCGGGCCCTTCCGCGCCAGCCTCGACGCGGGCGATGACGCGCTCGACGCGGCTCCAACTCGCGGCTCCGTCGTAGAACTCCTTGAAGCGGCGTATCTTGCCGTCTCTCGGCACGGCCTCGAAGCGTGCCTTCGTGCTGGCCTCAAGGACTTCGATGTGCCGGCGCAATGTCGTGGTCGGCGCAACGCCGAGGATATAATCGAGCTCGTTGGCGCGACAAAAGTCGAGAACCTCGGGAGCGCAATAATGACTGTCGCCGCGCAACATGATCTGCGTTTTCGGCCAATGGGCGCGGATGGCGCGCAACAGGCGGCGCAGGAAGGCTTTGATCTCCTTGCCGCCGGGTCGTTTGGCGGGACGAAGCACGGCGGTGATGAAGCGGCCCTCGCCATCGAAGACGACAATCGGCTGAAAGCCATATTCATCGTAATGCGCGTTGAACAATCGCAACTGCTGGCCGCCATGCACCGCGTCGAACGTGTCGTCCACGTCGAGCGTGATCCGTTTGGGAACCTTGTGGAAGGACTCGCAATAAAGATCGACCATGGCGCGGCCCATGCGCAGCAAGGCGCGGGCGTCGGGCAGGTTTTCCAGTCGCGAGATCGTCGATTGCGAGCACAGTTCGCGATCCGACGGCGCAAGATCGAGCGCCATCTTGAACATGGGATCGCTGCGAAGACTGGAGGCGTCGTTGCCGTCTTCATGGCCCGCCGCGATCATCAGCAGCCGAAAGCGGATTATGTCGGCGAGCGTGTGCGTGATCTGATCAGGCGCGCGCGGGTCTTTGATACACGCCGCCATGCGATCGGCGACGCGAAGGCGCTGCTCAACCTCGCGCAAAACCACAATCCCGCCGTCCGACGACAGCAGACCGCCATCGAATTTGGCGACGATTGCCTTGCCTGAAACAGGTGACAGGCCGGGCAGCGGCAGCATAGGATCATTCATGGCAGGTGTGGCTTCTCTGAAACGGCGCTGATTGGAGTCGACAACCAAATCATACGCTAAATCAGATATTTAAGCCACATCCGCCAGCATGGGCTGCATAATGCGGGTTAGTCCCTTATCGATGAAGTTTTGACATTTTGTGCGTCGAATCCGGTGGTGCGGGTGCGACAAAGATACAAGACTTGCTCCGCCGTAATAGCTTGAACCCACAGGGTTCTTCGACCTTGCACCCGCAATGGCGGGAAAATCCGGGCGGATGTAGATCGGCAGATCATCCAAAAATGCCCGCACGGCCGAAGGAGTGGTGTGCCTGCAGCACCCCACTCAGCCTGTTTGGTTCCGGCTTTGCCGGCTTAGGCTATAGTCAAATGTTGCAATGATGGCCTCGGGGATAGCCTACTTCCGGTCGGAGCCAGTTTCCGTCACACGCCGCGCTGAGGCGACAGTCGCATATAGGTCGATCCTCAGACCCCATCCCCGCCGAGATCTCCTCCCCCAAATTGACTTCTTTCCCTTTCTGCCCTTATAAGGCACGCGCTTTCGGCTTTCCCCTCTTTTTCGTCGCGCCCGCCCCGGCAAGGCCGGTCAAAGGCTTTTGCGCCTGAGGGGACGTGGGGGGATCCAGCCTGGAAGAGCGGTTCGGCTCGGCTCCGCGCGGAAAGCCCTAATTTGTTGATTTTGCAGACGGAGATAGACGTGAAGCGGACCTATCAACCCAGCAAACTGGTGCGCAAGCGCCGGCACGGTTACCGTGCCCGCATGGCAACGGTCGGCGGCCGGAAAGTCATCGCCGCCCGGCGCGCCCGCGGCCGCAAGCGTCTGTCCGCCTGATTTTCAGCTTTACGCCAAAAGAGGCCAATCGGGCCGGGCGAGAGCAGGAACCGCCGAGTTCCAGCAGAGGTCGCCAAAACAGGCCATGACGGAGCATATTCAGGACAGCGGCGGCAAGAACCAGGCGCCCCGGCGGCGGCTCAAGCTCACCCGCCGGTCCGATTTTCTCGATGCAGCGAAAGGCAAGCGTTTCCACTCCCGCTCCTTCAGCCTGCAAGCCGTGCGGCGACGGCGCGAGCTGCCTGGCGAGGATCAGGCTGCTGCCGCGCCGCGCTTCGGCTTTACCGTCACGAAAAGGATCGGCGGTGCCGTCGTCCGAAACCGGATCCGCCGCCGCCTGAAAGAAGCTTTACGCCTGGTGCCGGACCTTCCCGAGCGGCCCGGCTATGATTATGTGATCGTTGCGCGGCCCGCCGCATTGGGCCAAAGCTTTTCCGCACTCCAGGACGAACTCACGCAGGCGGTTGCCGGCATTCACGCGCCGGGCGGGATAAGCCGCAGCAAAGGCCGGTTGGGCGCAAAACAAGCGCCCGCCGCACTGCAGGATATTCACGCCGGCGGAAATGATCCGTGACCGTCGGACCGGTCTTAAGATTTTCGCTAACGGCTCGAAAAGCCGAAAAGCCGGGAAAAGAACCGCGAGGCGGCACCCGCCCCTCGCGGGATTAATGGACGAAGGACGAGCTTTGCTGTCATGACGCCGGACAATAAGAACCTCTTTCTCGCGATTGGCCTGTCGATTCTCGTGATTGTCGGCTGGCAATATTTCTATGGCGCGCCGCAGCTCCAAAAGGCGCATCAGACCCAGGTGCAATTGCAGCAGCCCGCCACAGTCCCTCAGCCTGGCACGCCGCCCGGCGCGCCTTCCCTGACGCCGTCGCAAAGCCCCGCTGCCGCACCGCAGGACAGGTCCGCCCCCGAAGCGCCGGCAGCGACGCAGAGCCGCAATGAAGCTTTGGCGGGAAGCCCGCGCGTCAAGCTCGATACGCCGAGCCTGTTCGGTTCGATCGCCCTCAAGGGAGCGAGGCTCGACGACGTCTCACTCAAGGACTATCGCGAGACGCCGGACGAACACAGCCCGGACATCGTTCTGCTTTCGCCGTCGAGTTCGCCGTCGCCTTATTATGTCGAGCAAGGCTTCGTCAATAAGCCGGGCGAGAACATAGTCCTGCCGGGTCCCAGCACGCTCTGGGCGGCCGACCGCGATCTCCTCACTCCGCAGACGCCCGTCACTTTATCTTACGACAATGGCCATGGGCTCGTTTTCCATCGCAAGATCGAAGTCGACGACCATTACATGTTCACCGTGACGGACAGCGTCGTGAACAAGTCCGAGAGCGAAGTCGCGATCTATCCCTATGCGCTCGTGTCGCGGCAAGGCAAGCCGAAGACGTCGGGCTTTTCCGTTTTGCACGAAGGCATGATCGGCGTCATCGGCGACGCAGTTGAAGAGCCGACCTATGAGTCGATCGAAAAAGAGCCGAAAGCCACGAAGAGCCTCGACGGCACCGGCGGCTGGCTCGGCTTTACCGACAAATATTGGAGCACGGTGATCATCCCCGAGCAGAACGTGGTCATCAAAGGCACGTTCGAAGCGCACGGCACTTACCTGAAGCACTACCAGACGGACTTTCTCCCAAGCAACCCGTTGACGATTGCGCCCGGCGCGATGGTCGTGTCGACGGCGCGCGTCTTCGCCGGGGCGAAGGAAACCGCCACGATCGACAAATATATGCAGGACCTCGGCATCAAGAAATTCGATCTGATGATCGATTGGGGGTGGTTCTATTTCATTACGAAGCCGATGTTCCGGCTGATCGACGTGTTGTACAAGTTCACAGGCAATTTCGGCATCGCAATTCTGCTGATCACCTTCCTCGTCAAAGCCGCTTTTTTCCCGCTCGCCAATCGCAGCTACATGTCGATGGCGAAAATGAAAGGGGTGCAGCCGCAGATGACCTTGATCCGCGAACGTTTCGCCGATGACAAGGCCAAGCAGCAACAGGAGCTGATGGAGCTCTACAAACGCGAGAAGATCAATCCGGTCGCCGGCTGCCTGCCGATGGTAATTCAGATCCCGGTCTTCTTCGCGCTCTACAAGGTCTTCCTGATCACCATCGAAATGCGGCAGGCGCCGTTCTTCGGCTGGATCAAGGACCTTTCGCAACCAGATCCGACCAATATCTTCACCCTGTTCGGCCTCATCCCCTATGATCCGACGCAAGTGCCGCTGATCGGCCATTTCCTCGTGCTCGGCATCTGGCCTCTGATCATGGGATTCACGCAATTCCTGACGATGAAGATGAATCCGGAACCCCCGGATCCAGTGCAAAGGCAAATGTTCGCCTGGATGCCGGTGATCTTCACCTTCATGCTGGCCGGATTTCCCTCCGGGCTTGTGATTTATTGGACCTGGAACAATTTGCTGTCGCTCCTTCAGCAGGCTTTCATCATGCGTCGCGCCGGCGTGAAGATCGAATTGTTCGGAAATCTTGCCAATTTGTTCCGCAAGAAGGCGACGACGTGAGGGTTTGTTGATCGAGGTGAGAGGGACGGCGCGATTTTTGTGCGGACCGGAGGTCCGCGATCCGGACCGCGGAACTCCGGTCCGCCCGCCTTCACTTCGCATCAGATCGCAAGCTCGCATAGAGGGATCCGACCGATTGATATCTCAGCCCGCCGAGAACGACGTGATCGCTGCCCCCGATTTCGCCGAAACCGGGCGTAAGCTGTTCGCGCAAGAATGCACGTTCATGTGGGCTGCCGCGGCGGTCGCGCAATTACCGCCGCTCGCCACGCCCGAAATCGCCTTTGCCGGCCGCTCCAACGTCGGCAAATCCTCACTTCTCAATGCGCTGACGAACCGCAAGTCGCTCGCCCGCACGTCGCATACGCCGGGACGGACAAGGGAAGTGAACTTTTTCGCGCTGGGCGGCGACGCCGAAGCGGCGCGCCTGCGCCTCGTCGACATGCCGGGCTATGGCTATGCCGCGGCAGCAAAAGAGAAAATCGCATCCTGGACGCAGCTCGTGCAGGACTATCTGCGCGGCCGCTCGACGCTGCTGCGCGTCTTCGTGCTCGTCGACGGCCGCCACGGCTTGAAGCGAGCCGACCTCGACATGCTGGCCCTGCTCGACCAATCGGCCGTGTCC
Organism: uncultured Alphaproteobacteria bacterium; assembly: GCA_963809985.1. GTDB lineage: Bacteria > Pseudomonadota > Alphaproteobacteria > Rhizobiales > Beijerinckiaceae > Methylovirgula. The sequence continues at coordinate 802,687 of CAWELW010000001.1, forward strand.
TATCAGGTCATTTTGACCAAACGCGATGCCGTCGCGATGAGCGAGCAAGCCCTTCGCCACGCCGAAGTGGAGGCGGCCTTGCGCAAGCATCCTGCCGCCTATCCGCATGTGCTCTTCACTTCGTCGCAGAGCGCCGAGGGCATTGCCGAGCTGCGTGCGGCCATTGCCCAACTCCTCGCCGAGCGCGGCCTCTAGCCCGGCTGTCCCTCTGCCACATTGAGCCTGTCACATCGAAGCGGTAGAACCAAAAGCACAGAACGGATGAGAGCGATGAGCGAAGCCCTGAAGGTCAGCGCCCAGGAACAAGCCGAGATTCTGATGCAGGCGCTGCCGCATATGCTGCGCTATGACGATGCGATCGTCGTGGTCAAATATGGCGGGCATGCCATGGGCAACGAAGAGGTCGGGCGCAGCTTCGCAGGCGATATGGTTCTGCTCGAACAATCCGGTGTCAATCCCGTGGTCGTGCACGGCGGCGGTCCGCAAATCGGCGCCATGCTGGCGAAGCTCGGGATCAAGTCGCATTTTGCCAATGGTCTGAGAATTACCGACCGCGCCACTGTCGAAATCGTCGAAATGGTGCTTGCCGGTTCGATCAACAAGCAGATCGTCGGTTTCATTAACGCTGAAGGCGGCCGTGCCATCGGCCTTTGCGGCAAAGACGGCAATATGGTCACGGCGACCAAGATGACCCATTCCGGCTCCGCGATCGGCGGCGACGAACATGGGGTCGATCTCGGCTTCGTCGGCGAACCGGAAAAGGTCGACACGACGGTTCTCGAATCGGTTCTCGGCCGCGAACTGATCCCGGTCCTCGCTCCTGTGGCCCAGGGTAGAGATGGCGAAACCTATAACGTCAACGCCGACACTTTCGCCGGCGCCATTGCCGGCGCCCTCAAAGCCAAACGTCTGCTCTTCTTGACCGATGTTTCGGGCGTGCTCGATCGTGACGGAAATTTGATAAAACAATTGCGAATCGATGAAATCCGCTGCCTCATCGCCGACGGCACGATCACCGGCGGCATGATCCCCAAAGTGGAAACCTGTATCTACGCCATCGAGCAAGGCGTCGAAGGCGTGGTCATTCTCGATGGCAAACTGCCGCATGCCGTCCTCATCGAACTCTTGACTGATTACGGCGCTGGAACTCTAATCACCCGGTGAAGGACTTCGCTATCTCACCAAAACTGCCTTCCACGCCGTTCGCCGGGGCGGACGCGAGTGCGGTCGCGAGCGCCGCCTTGCCCGTACGGCGCGCAATTCGGCGCCATGCCGCAGACTCGGTTTGCGTCGATCCGGCCCATGAAGCACGTGCGGTGCATGCAAACTTATCGGTCGTCGACGAATTCAACCATGTCGATACCTGGGTGTTCGACCTCGACAATACGCTCTATCCAGCCGACAGCGATTTGTGGCCCAAGATCGACCAGCGCATCACTTTGTTCATGATCCATTTGTTCGGGCTCGACGGCATATCCTCGCGCGCGCTGCAGAAATATTATTATCGCCGCTACGGCACGACATTGCGCGGGCTCATAATCGACCATGCCATCGGTTTCGAAGAGTTCCTTTCATTCGTCCATGACATAGATCGCTCCTCGCTCGTCCCCAACCCTTCGCTTGCGGCGGCGATCACGGCCTTGCCCGGCAGAAAACTGATTTTGACAAATGGATCGCGAGATCACGCTCTGCGCACCGCCGAAGCCCTCGGCCTCGACCAGATGTTCGAGGATGTTTTCGACATCGTCGCCGCCGATCTCATCCCCAAGCCCGAGCGCACAACCTACTTGCGCTTCTTCGACAGACACGGCGTCGATCCGAAGACCGCCGCCATGTTCGAGGACATAGAGGGAAATCTCGTCGTGCCGCACGAAAACGGGATGACGACGACGCTCGTCGTGCCGAAGCCCGGCCAGGTGGATCATCGCGAAGGATTCGAGATTGCGCACGGCACGTGTCAGCCGCACGTCCATTTCGTGACGTCCAATCTCGAGCATTTTCTCCGCGAGATCACCGACGCCTCTGCGGTCGACGGGACGGGGCGCTAAACGGCACCCCATTGACATCGGCTTCGGCAGCGACGAAACCTGCAGCGGCCACAGCGCAACGAAATCCCACTGAGGAAGAGACCTGTAATGCAGCGCGCCGAGCTCGAGAAAATTATCGACGCCGGGTTCGAGGATCGCGCCAATATCAATGCTGCGACGCGCGGCAGAATTCGCGACGCCGTCGAAGCCGCGCTCGATCTTCTCGACAGTGGCGAGCTGCGCGTCGCCGAAAGAATTCCGGGTGCGACGGGCCCTTCGGCCTGGAAGGTCAATCAGTGGCTCAAGAAGGCGGTGCTTCTTTCCTTCCGGCTCAACGATATGGCACCGATCTCCGGCGGGCCCGGCGGTGCCTTTTGGTGGGACAAGGTTCCCTCGAAATTTGCCGGCTGGGACGCGGCGCGCCACGCTGAAGCCGGTTTCCGCTCGGTGCCCCATTGCATCGTGCGGCGGTCGGCCTATATCGCGCCGGGCGTCGTGCTCATGCCCTCCTTCGTCAATCTCGGCGCCTTCGTCGATTCCGGTACGATGGTCGATACTTGGTCAACCGTCGGATCTTGCGCGCAGATCGGCAAGAACGTGCATCTCTCCGGCGGCGTCGGCATTGGCGGCGTGCTCGAACCCTTGCAGGCCAATCCGACGATCATCGAAGATCAGTGTTTCATCGGCGCGCGCGCCGAAGTAGCAGAGGGCGTGATCGTTGGGGAGGGCTCGGTGCTCGCAATGGGCACATTCCTGTCGGCATCGACGAAAATTATTGATCGCACGACCGGGAAAATCCATCTCGGTTATGTTCCACCTTATTCGGTGGTCGTATCGGGCAATCTGGCGGGCAAGCCGTTGCCGGACGGAACGCCGGGCCCGTCGACTTATTGCGCCGTCATCGTCAAGACGGTTGACGCGCAGACCCGCGCCAAAACGGGAATCAACGAACTCCTGAGGGATTGATGGACGAGACAGGCGCGCCCGATCCAACATCCTGGCAGTTCCTCTATCGCTCCGACGCCGGCCGGATCGGCGCCGGGACCTGGTGGCGCGGCGCCTTGCTGCTCGCTGCCGTGCTCGCCGCGCTGACGCTCGGCCTCCTCTATGTCCTTCCTTATGCAAAGCATGATCTCGGCAAGACACCCTTGCTTTCCGGGTCTGCGTTCGGTGCCAATGTCTACGTCCTATTCTACGCATTTGCGCTGATTTTCGTCGGCGTTTGCTATTACAACCTGAGTGCGAAGCGCTGGCGTGACATGGGCCGTCCGCCGGCGCTCGCGGGGCTCCTCCCCTTTGTTGGGCTTCTTGCAGGCGCGCTGCATTGGCTTGAGGCGCGCGTCGGCGCGACCTTGCCCCACGCGATGCCGATCATCGCGGATATCGTCCTCGTCCTCACTTTGGTTTGGACCATCATCGATCTCGGCGGCCTGATCCCGAAGCCGCACCATCGCGATTGACCGCAGGGTCAGGCTTTGCCATTCTAAGCCGCGGCCCATCACCAAAGGGGGAAATGATGGACTACCAAACTCTTCTATTGAACGCACAAGGCAGGATCAATCGCAAGACCTACTGGATCGGCGTTGCAATCATCGTCGTCGCAGATCTTATTCTATACATACTTGCCGGGGCGACCCGAGAGCACCTTGGCATCATCTCGCTCCTGTTCTCGCTTCTCTCCATCGCGCTCATCTATCCCAGCGTTTGCATCGGGATCAAACGTTTCCATGATCGCGACAAGTCCGGCTGGTGGGTGCTCATCGCGTTTATTCCACTGATCGGGTGGATTTGGTATCTCATCGAATGCGGCTTTCTGACCGGCACGAGCGGCCCCAACCAATATGGTTCGGCACCGCCGGCGACCTGAACATCCGAGAGTCAGAGGCTGAGGCCGAGGGCCTCTTTGACCAACTCGGATGCGCCGCTTCGCAACGGCGCATTTCGAAATTCGGTTGGCCGGTTTTCGTTCGGGCCGAAGCTGATTATGAACGGCGCTTTCGTATATCGCCTTTGCCATGCAGCGGTGCGGCTCCGGTAAACGCCTCCGCGCGAGAGACGTCGTGCTGGCAAAGAACCCTGAAAACCTTCGGAGTCAGGGTTAAAGATTGGATCTGCTCTATGCCGGATCAGGCGCTCGAACTCTGCCGCGCGCTCATTCGCTGCCCTTCGGTCACGCCTGAGGACGGCGGTTCGCTCGCCGTCCTCGAAGGTATTCTGCGAGACGGCGGTTTTTCGACATATCTGCTGCGCTTTTCCGAACCCGGCACGGCAGATGTCGATAATCTTTACGCGCGCATCGGCACCGGCGCGCCGCATCTCGTCTTCGCCGGTCACACCGATGTCGTACCGGCCGGCAAGCGCGCTGCATGGCGTTTCGATCCTTTTGCAGCCGAAATCGCGGATGGCCAAGTCTGGGGGCGCGGTGCCGCCGACATGAAAGGAGCCGTTGCGGCCTTTGCTGCCGCGAGCCTCGCCCATATTGCGAAGCACAGCTGCCCCAAGGGTTCGCTCTCTTTTCTCATCACCGGCGACGAGGAAGGCCCGGCCATCAACGGCACGGCGAAGCTCTTGGCATGGGCGCAAGACCATGGCGAAAGATTCGATCATTGCCTCGTCGGCGAGCCGACCAACGCCGATGCGCTCGGCGACATGATCAAGATCGGCCGGCGTGGATCGCTCAACGGCGCGCTCGAAGTGCGTGGCAAGCAGGGCCATGTCGCCCATCCCCGGCGCGCCGACAATCCCATCCCCCATCTTTTGCGCCTGCTGCAAGCGCTGATCGAAGCGCCGCTCGATGAAGGCACCGCACATTTCGATGCCTCAAACCTCGAAATCGTGACGATCGACGTCGGCAACAAAGCGATGAACGTCATTCCGGCCGAGGCGCAGGCAAGGTTCAATGTGCGCTTCAACGATCTCTGGACTGCGCGGACTTTGCAGGCCGAACTTGCGCGCCGCTGTGCAGCAGCGGCCCTCGGCGCGAATTACGCGCTCAGTTTCGAGCCCTGCAATGCGGAAGCCTTCCTGACCGAGCCCGATCATTTCACCGATCTCGTGGCAGCCGCCGTGAAAGCGCGTACCGGGCTCACGCCGGCATTGTCCACGACGGGGGGAACCTCGGACGCACGTTTCATCCGTGCCTATTGTCCGGTCGTCGAATTCGGCCTCGTCGGCCAAACCATGCATATGGCCGACGAGCGCGTTCCACTGGCCGACATCGCCCTGCTGACCAAGATCTACGGCGACGTCATCGAGCGCTATTTTGCGTCAGTCTAGAGCAGGATTTGGGAATCCCTTGATTGAACCCAGCCCCAGTCCTTTCAGTGCGCCAATCTCTCCAAGAGATCGCGGACATGGACCTGATCGGCTTTGTAGTTGCCGGTGAGTGTATACATCACGAGATTGATCCCGCCGCGCAAAGCCATTTCGTGCTGGCGTCCGCCGCCTGGCACGAGCGTATAGAGAACTCTCGCCACTTGCATCCGCTGCCCAGCCGGCGGCGAGATCGTTCGACGTGATGATGATCGGCGAGACGCCGTCGCCCGATCGCGCCGGCCTTGCAGCATCGTTGGGATTAGGTGGCGGCAGGGCCTCGATCCATGTTTCTCCATTCGTATAGCGGCCGACGAATCCATCGAGCAGATAGAATGTCTTCGTCACGACGTGGTCGACCGGGACGCGTTCGAGCTCGGGCACGTCGACGCCATCGAGCAATTGCCTGAGCCAAGCCGCCTCCGGCGTCGGCGGCCCGCCGGGACGCGTTTGCAGGGCGTCGCGCGTGTCGAAAATGATCGTGCCGCCTTGCTTCATGAACGCCGCCAGTTTGGCGATCGTCGCAGGCGAAGGCTGCGGGCTCGAAGGGACGATCGGCCAATAGAGCATGGGGTAGAACGCCAGTTCATCGCGGCCGGGATCGACGCCACCGGGCTCGGTCGGCGTCAGCGAGGTCCGCGTCGCCAGAACGCGCGTCAGGGTCAAAAGCCCGTTGCGGCTGATTTCATCGACCCGCGCGTCGCCGCTGACGACATAGGCAAGGCGTGTATTGAGCGCCGAACCGAGTTCGCGCTGGGAAAGATTGGGCTCGGCCAAGGGTTCGCCTCGCAGCGGCGCCGGCGTCGTGAAAAAAGCCAGAACGAGAATCAGCAGAGCGGTCCCCGCCGGCGCGCGCCGCCGCAGCTTTGGCAGACCGCCTGCGAGCCAGAGCGAGACAAGAGAATCGGCGACGAAAAGAAGAAAAGCGATCGCCAAGAGCGGTGGGCGAAGATCCACGGGTGCGGCTTCGCGCAAAGGCGCAGTTTGGAAATTGAGGCCGGAATAATCGGCAGCGACGAGGCGGTCTTTCGGCCCCATCGCGTTGACGGCCAACAGCGCATCCGGAGGGCCATAAAAACCTGGCGGATGTTCGCCGTCACCAACCCCATCGAAATCCACCGGCACCGGTTTAGCGATCGGCGACGGTGCGCCCAAGATGCCGAAGCCATCGAGCACGCGGTTTGGCGGCAAGGTCTCGACCGGCGGACGCACCACCGCGTCCGCCGCTTGTTGGCGGGGCTTCGCCAATTCACTCGCGAGCGCGACGATCTTGCGCAACATATCGACGAAAAGACCCGAAAGCGGCAGATTGGACCAGGTCGTATCCGCCGTGACATGAAAGAGGACGAGCCTACCTTTCCCGCGCGAGGCCGTGGTGACGAGTGGCGTGCCATCGACGAGTTGCGCCCAAGTCTTCGCGGGCAGACCGGCGTCGGGTTCGGCGAGAACTTGGCGTGTCACGGTCACTTCGTCGGGCACATCGAGACCAAAGAAGGGGCTTTGGCGCTCGAATGGAGCGAGCTTTTTCGGCGTCTCCCAAGAAAGCGCGCCGCCGAGGACGCGCCCACCGCGCCGTAATCGCACCGGGACGAGGTCATCGGAACCGTTGGCAAGTCGCGTGCCGGCGAACCGCACCAGCATGCCGCCGTCGGCAACGAATCGTTCGAGCCGCTGCCATGCCGGACCCGAAACCGCGCCAACATCGGCTAAAATCAGCACCGCCACATTTTCGTCGAGCAAGGCCTGGATCGGTTCCGTCGTGCCCGGGCGCGCCTCGCGGACATCGGCAAAAGGCGCCAGCGCCTTCTCGAGATAATAATTAGGCGCCAGCAGAGGCAAAGAAAGATCAGCGGTTTCACCGCTGACGATAGCGACGCGCCGGCGTTTCCACCTCTCGTCGAGCAGTGAGACTGCACCGGCAGAATGTTCGTCGACAATCTCAAGGCGCACAATCTCGTTGCGCAATTCGACAGGCAGGTCGAAACTTGCTTTCGTCTCCGTTGCATCGATCGCATCGGAACGGTTGAAATCGAATCGCGCCTCGCCAATCGCCAGGCCTTTGCGGTCGAGGGCGCGGACGAGGCCCTGCGCCGGGCCTTGCGTCGCCGCCCGCAACACGTACACGTCTAGGCTGCCGCCTTCGTTTCGCGGTCCGGCGAGCGCACGCGGCGGGTGTGTATCGCTGATGAGCGTCACGTGCGGCGTAAGTGCCGCGAGGCGCTCGGCGAAACCGCGCGCGCTGCCGCGTTCGAGCCCATCGGCAATCCAGACGATTTCGGCTTGCGGCGAGGCCACGAGGAATTTCTGGACAGCCGGTAGAAAAGCACGCCGGTCAGGCACATAGGGAAGCGGCTTAACGGCCCGCAGACGCTCGAGCGCATGGGCTGGCGCGATAGGATCGATCTCCCGCGCAGCATCCGACACCGCCGCCACCGCAACCATTTGGCCGCGCCGGCCCGCCGTCTCGATACGCTCCACGGCGGCCGCGACGCGCTGAGCCCAGGCGGGCGCTGCCGGCCATCCGTCGTCCAGAACAACCAGCAAGGGGCCTGCGCCGGCTTCGCCCGCCGGGAGAGGATTGAGCACGGGCCCCGCCATGGCGAGAATAATCGCGGCGGCAATCGCCAATCGCAGGAGCAGAAGCCACCAAGGCGTGTGCGCCGGCGTAACGTCCTTGGGCCGCAAATCGAGAATGAGGCGCAAAGGCGGGAACGGAACGCGCCGCGGCCGCGGCGGCGTGATGCGCAACAGGAAGTAAAGCACCGGCAGACCGGCAAGCGCAACGAGAGCGGCGGGAATTGTGAAAGCGAGCGGCAAGCCAAACATCAACCAGTGAGCCTCGTGACCTCTAGTGTAACGATTCTACTAACGCACAATGCCCACCGGTTGTTCATGAGTGACGGTCGCGCGCACCAGGTCACTTCAATCTGGCGGCGAGCGGCTCGGCTTCGAGCCGCGTCCTGAGGGCGAGCAAAGCCTCCGAAGCCGGCCGATCCGTCCGATGCAGCAAAAAAGTGAACCCACGCTGCCGTGCCGCGGCGAGGACTGCATCACGATGGGCGGCAAGCCTAGCCACATAGTCATCGCGGAAGGCTTCTGCATTTCCAACCCGCAACGTGGCATGCGAGTCGACGTCGATGAATTCCGTGTGGCCGGTGAACGGAAAAGTCTCTTCGACCGGATCGGCGATCATCACAATGTGGCCACGCGCGCCACGCGCCGTCAGCGTTCGCACGACGCGGGCGATCTCGCCAGCGTCACTCAAGAAATCTCCAATCAGCACAGCCTGGGTCCGGGCATCGAGAGAAAGGCCGGGCGGCAGTTCGGCGGGAACGAAGCCTGCAGCACGCTCCTCTGCCAGCAGCGCCTCGGCAAAGATCTCGACGATATTGCGCGCCGCTATTGCGCGCGTAAGACCCAGAATGCCCACTCTTTCGCCGCCGCGAACGAGAAGATCGGCTGCAGCCAAGCCCAAGACCAGGGCGCGGTCGAGCTTCGATTGCAAAGCGAGTTTGGAGACGAAGCCCATGGAAGCCGAGCGGTCCATCCAGACAAAGACCGTGTGCGCCGCCTCCCATTCCCGTTCGCGAACGTAAAGGCGTTCGTCGCGCGCCGATCGCCGCCAATCAATGCCCGCCGAGGATTCGCCTATGACGAAAGGGCGAAACTGCCAGAAGGTTTCGCCAATGCCGGCCCGCCTTCGTCCATGCACACCATGCATCACGCTTGATGCGACTTCCTTGGCGGCAACGACCAAGCTCGGCAAGCGCCCGGCGAGATCGAGTGCGCCCTCCTGATGCACCAAGCCCGTCTGTGTTTCCTGCCTATCAAGGAGGCGAACATCGCTCATTATTGAATCCTGGCTCAACCCAGCCGGCTCGCCAAGCGCGTGATGATATTGGTGACCGTCTCGCCTTCGGCGCGCGCCGCGAAGCTCAGCGCCATCCTGTGCTTCAGAACCGGGACAGAAAGCGCGATGATGTCATCGCGCGATGGCGACAAGCGACCATCAACCAAAGCGCGGGCGCGAGTCGCGAGCATCAAAGCTTGCGCCGCACGTGGTCCCGGTCCCCAAGCTATGTGTTGCGTGATCGCGGGATCGCCTTCGCCCGGCCGCGCCGAGCGGACAAGATCGAGAATGGCCTCGACGATCGAATCGCCGACCGGCAGACGCCGGACCAGACGCTGAGTGGCGATGAGGTCTTCGGCACACATCGCCGGTTTCGCCTCGACGTCCCGATCGCCCGTCGTTTCGATGAGGATGCGCTTTTCGGCAGCTCGATCGGGATAGGTTACGTCGATCTGCATCAGGAAACGGTCGAGCTGCGCCTCCGGCAAGGGATAAGTGCCCTCTTGTTCGAGCGGGTTCTGGGTTGCCAGAACATGAAACGGATGCGGCAGATCGTACCTTTCGCCGGCCACCGACACGTGGTGTTCCTGCATGGCCTGCAGGAGCGCGGATTGGGTGCGCGGGCTCGCCCGGTTGATTTCGTCGGCCATCAGAAGCTGGGCAAAGATCGGACCTTGGACGAAACGGAAGCTGCGCCGATGGTCGGGCGTTTCTTCGAGGACTTCCGAGCCGAGAATATCGGCTGGCATCAGATCCGGCGTGAACTGCACGCGCCGCGCATTCAAGCCGAGAACCGCACCCAGAGTTTCGACGAGCTTCGTCTTGGCCAACCCCGGCACGCCGACGAGCAACCCATGCCCGCCCGCGAGAAGCGTCACCAGGGCTTCTTCGACGACTTGCATCTGACCGAAAATCACTGTGCCGATCGAAGCCCGCGCCGCTGCGACGCGGTCGAGCGCCGCCTCTGCCGAACGGAAGATTGCCGCTTCCAAAGTGGTCGTGCTGGCTTCCGGCATATTACGCTCCCCTCGCCCAAGGCGCAGGTCAAGTGGCCAAGGATCAGATGGCCAAAGATTGAGAAATCGGTTGTTCTTCGGTTTTCGAATTTCCGCGCGCTGCAAAATCCGAAAACTCAGGACAAGAACCGAAAGAGCCCGCGGCGATCATCTTTTCGTTTCGCCACGCTAGCGGTTGAAATAGAGCGGTTGAGCCTTCTGCCCAACAGAGCGCGATCTGGGCCACGAAACTTACGACGCCGTCCGATGGTTTTCGCTCCGCTCGCGATGCATGCAAATCGCGTTCTCGCGCGCAATTTTGGCAAAAGACGCCGCAATGCCGCGCCCACTCTTACGGCGATCGGCAAGGCAGCGAATTCCGGATCACAATATAGCCCGAATCCCAAGGATGGGGAGTTCCTTTCCGGCTGACCGCCAGCGCAAACGCGATTTGCTGGAGCCGCATCGGCCCCTCCTTCGGAACGGCAGTATGACGTTTAATTTCAACAGACCCTGCCGGCTAGGCAAATGAATTTTTCGAGATGCTCAAAGATTTCACCCGCAAAGCGCGCTAGAAGTCGCCGGGTCCGATCCAGAGTTCTCATTAGGGGAAGATCATGGCTGAAGATGTGCCAATCCGAGGCAAAGCCGAGGCTACGAACGCGCCGGGCGGCCTCAAGTCGCTCCTCGCCGTGGCCCGCAGTACTGCAAAACCGGCCCAGAAAGCCGCACCGGTCGAGACCTGGCACCCACCGTTTTGCGGCGACATCGACATGAAGATCGCCCGTGACGGCACCTGGTTCTACAACGGCACACCGATTGGACGCCCAGCCCTCGTCAAGCTCTTCGCATCGATTCTGCGCAAGGACCCTGACCGCTATGTTCTCGTCACGCCGGTCGAATGCGTCGGCATAAGGGTTGAGGATGTGCCCTTCATTGCCGTGGAAATGGGCGAGACGGCAACTTCGCAAGGCAAGGCTTTGCACTTCCGCACCAACGTGGACGATGAAGTCGTGGTGGATCGCGAACATCCGCTCAGGTTCGAACGTGGCGAAGGCGACGGTCTGGTGCCCTATGTGCGGGTGCGAGGCGGCCTTTGGGCGCGCTTGACCCGCGCGCTCTTCTTCGATCTCGTAGCGCTTGGCAAAGTCGAGGAGCAAGACGGACTGGCCATGTTCGGAGTGAGATCGGGCGGCGAGTTCTTTCCCATGGCTTCCGCGGCGGAGATGGAAGACATCTGACGCACCTTACCGATTGCCGAGACCGCCTTGTGGCGACGATTTGCCCGCCGTCAATCCAGATGCTGCTTGAAGAAGGCGAGCGTTCGCGTCCAGGCGAGTTTCGCTGCGGCGGGATCATAACGGGATTGCGTGTCGTCGTTGAAGGCGTGATTGGCATCCTGATAGACGTGCAAGGTGTATTTGATCCCGGCCGCTTGCAGGGCTTTTTCGTAATCGGGCAAGAGCGGCCCAAGCCACTTGTCGAGCTTTGGATCGGCATAGTTGAGCAGCAGCGGTGCCCTGATCCGGTCTACTTTGTCGAGAGGCGGCGGGCCGCCGTAATAGACGACGGCAGCATCGAGAGTTGCGTCATTTTCGGCGAGCCGATTGACGATGGAACCGCCCCAGCAGAAGCCGATGGCGCCGACTTTGCCATCGACGTCCGGTCGCCCACGCAAATAGGCAACGGCGGCTTTTGCATCTGCAGCCGCTTTGTCGGGATCAATCCGCGCAAAGAGTTTGATCGCTTGCTCCTCGTCACGCGGTGTGCCGCCGACAGGCGACAAGAAATCCACTGCCAAGGTAACGAAACCTTCGGCAGCGAAACGTCGTGCAACATCTTCGATATGCGGATTGAGACCGCGGTTTTGATGGATGACGAGGACACCGCCATAGCGGCCCGGCGCTTTCGGCTTCGCAAGATAGGCGGCGAGCGCAGCGCTCGCACCAGCGATGCTCTCACTTTCGGTGACAATATGCGGATCGTCTTCGGCGATCGTGGCAGCATTTGCGTAATTTGACTGCAGCAACGGAATGATGCTCACCACTGCGCTCGCACTTCCGAGAAGACGCGCCGCCTTGTCCAGGAAGATGCGCCGATCGAAATGGACATGCACATAGGCTTCCCAGAGATCGATAATGCTTTGATCGACTTTCTGCTTGCTCATGTCTCGGCCTCCTTGCCGGGATGTTCGGTTCGCAGCGCATTCGGCATGCCCGGACCTCGGCTTTTGAACGCGAAGCGGTCTCATTGCGCCTCGGAAATGGCGAAGCCGAACCCATGATCCACCGAGATGGGGCAAGAATTTGGACAAGGAAACATCTTGGCGCCGCAATAGGCGATCACTTTTCGAAAATAATCTGCGCCGATCACTTCTGCGCGACTTCGGAATTCGAATATGTAATTCTCTTGCACGTCGACGGTTGGGCTCGATCATGACAGCGGCTTTTCTCTCCCGCTCGCGCTTTTTGTCGCGCTCCTGGCGTCCGCCGGCGCCTGTTCCACGCTCGGTGCCGCTTGGACCGATCGCGACTTTATACGTCTTGCGGCGCAACCCGATCGAGACTTGGACGCAGGCGCATTTCGAAGCGCCGATTGTGATGGGCCGTTCGGTGCTAGGCAATGCAGCCGTCGTCAGTGCGCCGGCGGGCATCCGCCGCGTGCTGGTGGACAATGTCGCCAATTACCGTAAGGACGCGTTGCAAAAGCGCGTCCTGGCGCCCGGAACTCGGCGAAGGTCTCCTCACTGTCGAAGGCGAAGCGTGGAAAACCCAAAGGCGCGTCCTCGCACCTCTGTTCACGCCAAGAACAATCGCCTCGTTCGCGCTGCCAATGGCACATGCAGCGGATGCTCTCGTCGCCCGCTGGCGGCGCTTGCGCGAAGGCCAGAGGTTGGACATCCAGAAGGAAATGGCGCGCGTCACGCTCGACGTTCTGCAAAGGACGATTTTTTCGGACGGGCTGGCGCGCGAGCCGGAAGAATTCATGGCTGCCATGACCCGCTATTTCGAATCGGTCGGGCAGCTCGATCCTTTCGATCTGCTCGACATGCCGGCTTGGCTGCCGCGCCTCAGCCGGCTGCGCAGCCGCAGCGCGCTCACCTTCTTTGCCGATGCGGTTGACGCCATCGTCGCGCGCCGCAAACACAGGCTGGAGGTCGAAGCTGAGGCCGGTCCCCGCGACCTTCTGACCTTGCTTCTGGAAGCGCAAGACCCCGAGACCGGGAGTGGCCTCAGCGAGCATGAGGTCCGCACCAATATCGTCACGTTCATCGGAGCCGGTCACGAGACGACGGCGAATGCACTGACTTGGACCTTGTTCTTGCTTTCACATTCGGAAGAATGGCGGACGAGGCTCGCACGCGAGGCGGATGCCGTACTCGATGGTCCCGTCGAATCCTATGCAGAAGGAACTCGTGGAGACGCGAGCCGTCGTCGAAGAGGCCATGCGTCTTTATCCGCCGGTTGCGAGCCTGAGCCGGGAAGCGATCGGGCCCGATGACCTGCTCGGCCGTCGTATCCGCATGGGCACTTGGATCATGATGGTGCCCTGGGTCCTCCACCGGCACCGCCTTTTGTGGGACAATCCGGATGGTTTCGATCCACGCCGTTTCCTTCCGGGCGCGCGCGAGAAAATCGACCGCTTCGCCTATATTCCTTTTGGCGCTGGGCCGCGGATCTGCATCGGGGCGATCTTTGCCCTGCAGGAAGCCGTCGTCGTCCTCGCCAAAATCCTGCGCGAGTTCAGGCTTGAACATGACGAGAGCCATGTCGTGCGCCCGGTCCAACGGATCACCTTGCGGCCGCAAGGCGGCATGCCGATGATGCTGCACAGACGAGGCCGTTGAACCGGATATAACCTAGCTCGGAATTCTCACACTGGACGCGGCCTGCGTTGCTGTTTCGGCGAGGCAGATGCAAGGAGGGCGGCGAAAAGCGTATGTTGTCATCCGGTTGAGCCGCCCGACGCCGCAGGTGCCCGCCGAAACGCAACCCAAAGGGCCGGCCGAAGGCAGCGACAGAGTGCGTCGAACGGCTAGGCTTGGCTGCGGATGTCGAGCGGCGTTTCCGTGTCGTCGCGGCCTTCGCCGGTCGTGATAATCTCTTCCGCCGGGCTCGGGCGCGGAGCGAGACCGATCTCGTGCGGCAATTCCCCATTGGCGACGATCCATAGGCCCGCGGCGCCGTTCGTCTCGGTCTTTGGCATTTCGCAGGCGGCGGGGGGAACCGGCTCGCTTGCCGTTTGCGCGAGCCGGATCATCGCCGCGCCAATTTCGCTGATGCTCTGGCGCAGGAGGGCGTTTTCGGCGCTTTCCACTGCGGCGGGCGGGCTCGCGGCGTCAACCCGCCGCAACATAGCCAGTTCGCTTTCGAGTTCCTCGCAGCGCCGCAGTTCCGCATCGAGCGCGCCTTGCAATGCGGTATCGCCCGTTTCGACTTCGAGATCGAGGCCACGCACGAGCGCCGCATCGGCTGTTCGCCCGGCCCGCACCGCACTCAAGCTCGCTTCCAGATCCGCCACGCACGCGGCTTCGACGTCCGGCTTTTTCTGGACTTTGGCGAGATCACTCCGCGCGATGACGAACAGGTCCGCAAGCTGGTTCCTCTCGTTTGCTTTCTCGCCCGATTGCCTCTGCCTATTGGCCAGTTCGGTGCGGAGGGCGGCGAGGTGCCGTTGCAAGCCCTTCGTATAATTTTCTGAAGCCGTTAGGCTCGCGAGGCGTACTTCCGCCAATGCCGCGAGCGAACTAATCGCTTCGTTGCGATCCTAAATCTCGTCGCGTTGACGCTTATAGATCGCTTCTGCGTCGAAAAGCGCCTTGTCGGCGGCTGCCACCTCTGCGCGCGTCTCTGCGAGCTCGCGCTCGAGGCGCTTGTTTTCGGCCATCGGCGCGGCGCGTTCTTGGACGAGCACTGCCCAGTCAGCTTCGAGCGCGGCTATTATGGCCGCCCGCCGGCCGAGTTCACTCAGATCGGCGGCATGAAGGCGGTTCAAAGCGGCCGCTCGGTCCTCGAGGCGCCGGCATTCAACCGCATTCTGGGCCCGCAGCTGATCGCGCTCTGCTAGGATTTCCTCAATCGATACCGGCACTTGCGCTTCGAGGCGACGGCGCGTGAGCCTGATCGCCCGCTGCCAGACGGCCGGCGCGAGAGCCAATGCCACGAGCCCTGCGAGGAGGAACCCGAGTGCAAAGATCATCGCCTGTTCGATCATGACACAACGCTCGACCCGCACACCCGCCGTGCTTCGAAAGGAACCACAGCGTCGATTTCGCAAACCGTCTTCCCGAGCGGCATTCCTCTTGGCATGGGAACCCGGCCTGCAAAAAAACGCCTAATGCGACACGAGACTATGCCACCCCTGCGCCCGCAGGACAAACTATTCGCCATATCGAAGTCAACGTCATGCCATCAAAAAGGGTTCCATGTCGAACTGGGCGTGAATTTCAAATAGCCGATGTTGAGTCCGAGGCGGGCGCCGATACCCGTCCAAATCGGCACGACCACGATTCCATCCGTGGCGAGCGCTGTCATTCCGAAGCCGCCGACGAAGTAGGCGGAACCATCGACACCGCCAAACCGCCGATAAATCGCGTGCGCCGTGGGCAGTCCATAGGCCAGCATCATGGTCCGATCGCCGTCGGCACCGGCGTCAAAACCAAGCGAAGGCCCTTGCCAAAACACCTTCAGGTCGCCTGCATTGCGGGTGTACATGACGCCTTCACCGTAGCGAAGCCCTCCGACGAAAGCTGCGCTGGCCTCTTGGCCGAGTATGTATCCGTTGGGACGACCCCAGCGTTTGGTCGCTTCTTCCACCACTTGGGCGAGGCCGCGAGACAAAGTACCGAAGAATTTGTGCCCGCTCCGAACGACCTCGTCCGCCGAGAACTCGCCGGGGCGTTCGTTCGGGGAGTCGGCTGAAGCGCCGCGCGGCCACGCCGCGGCACCGCCGCCCACCGCAATTGCCAGCTTGATCAAGTGCCTGCGCGAATAGACCCGCATCGAGATCCCCCGCTTCTTGTGGCGCCAAAATTGTCGCCGTGACAAGCCCGAACTTCCCACACCGGGCATGATCTGCGGCGACCGCATCCGGTGTGAGTTCGTCACCGGCCTTTGGCCGACCCCCTTGGATGAAACTCTTTTACGATCAACGTCACACGGTTTAGTCTCTGTCTAGAATTCCAGGCTCGACGTACGCCACGAACACGCACGCATCGCGACCGGTGCAATTTCCTTGGACCGCCATTAAAGAGCGATTTATGCGGTTTTGATGTCTAGCTTGGGCGGTGCGGTTGTCATATCTCCCCAGGCGATGAACGGGCCATTCCTGAACTCACTGGCGCTCTTGCCGTAGCGAAGAGGCCGTCCCTCCGGATCGAGCACGCGGCCGCCCGCGGCGCGCAAAATGGCATCGCCGGCCGCGGTGTCCCATTCCATCGTCGGCCCGAAGCGGGGATAAACGTCGGCTTGACCTTCGGCGACAGCACAGAACTTCAACGAAGATCCGGCCGAACGGCGGTCCGCGATCGGCAGTTGCGCCAAAAAGGCGTCGGTTTGTGGGTCGCTATGCGAACAACTCGCCAGTGCGGTCAGTCCGGTTGCAGGGACTCGTCTCGCATGAATGGGGCGGCGCGCCGCCAGGGGCGGCAGCTCCGCCCCTGGCGCCACAGAAACAACGTAAGCTTCCCGCCCGGCCATCCAGAGCTTTGCGAGAGCCGGCGCATAAATGACGCCGACGCGCGGCTCGCCATCCACGACGAACGCGATATTCACTGTGAATTCCTTGCTGTGACTCAGGAATTCGAGCGTCCCGTCTACCGGGTCGACAAGGATAAAGGCATTTCCTTGCGGCACCACCATCCCCTGCGAGGCGGCCTCTTCTGCCAAGACCGGCAGATCGGGCAGACCGGTCGCAAGCCCGCCCAGGATAATACTCTCGGCAACGACATCAGCGTCGCAAACTGGGCTCTGGTCGGGCTTGATCCGCACGTGGCTCTCAGTTTCGTAGACGCGCATGACCGCAGCGCCGGCCTCGACAGCGAGCTTCGCAAAAATCTCGGCGATCGCGGCATAGTCATGGACTGCGGGTGCAGCCTCGCGATGGCTGGATACCTCCTCGTCGGGCAAATTCAACTGCGCATTCCCCTCTTAACCGAGCTTCCGCTTGAGTTGATCGGCGCCGCCGAGGCCGTTGTTTCGAAGGACATACGTTTGGAACCCAAAACTTGGCACAAAATGGGCCTTTGCGGCAGAATCCGCAAAACCCTCCGCGCGCTGGCGGTTCCTCCAGCGAATGGCCCAAAATCGGACAACCACTTTGCAACCGATAATATCGAAGCTATCAAAAATCCACGTGCGCCATGATTTCGGTGTCTGATTCGTTTTCCTTAAGCATTCAGGCGCATCATTCCCCGAATCGGGAAGAGCGTCACCGCGTTTCCGCCAACCCGCAAAAAGGATGCGACATGACGAATTTTACGCTCAATTCTCTCGACTTGGCCGCTCTCCTCAGCTCGCGCATCTGCCATGACGTGATCAGTCCAGTCGGCGCGATCGTCAACGGCCTCGAGGTTCTCGACGAGGAAAAGGACGACGAGATGCGCGGCTTTGCGCTTGATCTGATCAAAAAGAGCGCCCGGACCGCCTCTGCCCGCCTGCAATTCTGCCGGTTGGCGTTTGGTGCGGCTGGTTCGTCGGGCGCGTCGATCGACACCGGCGATGCCGAGCAGGTCGCGCGCGGGCTCCTGGCCGATGAGCGAACCCAGGTCGAATGGGACGCGCCGCGGGTGCTGATGTCGAAAAACAAAGTGAAACTCGTGTTAAATCTATGCCTGATCGCAGCTGCAACGATCCCGCGCGGCGGCACGATCAAAATCCGCATCAGCGGCGCCGACGATGCTCCGCATATTTGCGTGGAAGCCATGGGGCCGAATGCCCGCCTGGCGAGCCATGTGCAGCGGCTTCTGGCCGGCGAGCCAGAAAAGAACGCCATCGATGCGCAAGGGATTCAGCCTTTTTATACCGGTCTCGTCGCCCGCGCCGCCAATATGAGCGTCGCCATTGCAACATCCGCGGACAGGATCACGATAGAAGCCGCGCCGGTCGCGGCGGCTGCGTCGGCGGTCGCCTGAAGGCTTCCGCGCGTGACGCCGAAGCCAGCCCTTCGCTATGGGTTGACCGATCTCGGCTGGCGCCACTATCGACACCTCGGCCAAGTCGGGCGTGCCCGATTTGGCTCGGCTCTCCGTCGCGCCGGAAGATCTGCGGCGGGCGAACCGAATTTTAACACAGCTGGTCGCAAAACTCTCATCGAATATGAGGTCGCTGCGGGCAAGCTGCGGCTTAGTCCCAAATAAAATCAAAGCTAATCGTCGGCTCGCCCGGAATGACGGGGTTCTTTCAAAGCTCCTTAACCCATTCGAGGCGATATTCCATCCAACGGGTCTGCATATGAATCCTTGGGCGGAATTATGGACGAACTCCTCAATGACTTCCTGATCGAGACCGGCAAGTCTATCGAGGCGGCCGGCCAGCAGCTTGTCCTTTTCGAGAACGACCCTTCCAACAAATCCATCATCGCGCAGATTTTCCGTTTGATCCACACGATCAAAGGAACCTGCGGCTTTTTCGGTCTGCCCCGGCTCGAACAGCTCACACATGCGACGGAAGCCTTGATCGGCCGCCTGCGCGAAGGCGCTGCCGCCACTCCCGAAACCGTTTCGCTCATCCTCGCAGCCGTCGATCGCGTCAAATTCATTCTTGCCTGTCTGGAGAACGATGCGAAAGAGCCGGATGGCGATGACACCGACATCATCACCGCGATGCGAATTGAAGTCTCGGCCGCGGATGTGTCTCCGTGTTCAACCAAAAGCCCGACGGAACCTGCCACAGAAGTCCGATCATCGGCTGGTGGCGTAAAGGTTAATCCGCAGCCGCCATCGCCACAGGCGAACGAATTCCAGCCGATCGGAATCGATTCGGGTGGCGGTCGATGCGCTCGAACGGATCATGCTTCTCGTGTCCGAGTTGGTCCTAACCCGTAACCAACTGTTGGAAATCACCCGGCATCAAGAAGACGCTGTGATCAAGGCGCCACTACAGCGGCTTTCCGCCCTGACCACGGATCTTCAGGATGCCGTCATGCGCGCCCGCATGCAGCCGGTGGGCCGCCTATTCTTGAGCCTGCCGCGACTTTTGCGCGAACTCTCGGTGGAAACCAAGAAAAGGCTCCGCTTTGTCGCGAAAGGCGCGGATACCGAGCTCGACCGCCAGCTCATCGATCTCATCCGCGACCCTCTTACGCATTTGCTGCGCAATTGCGCGGACCACGGGATCGAGCCTGCGAGTGTGCGATTGGCCGCTGGCAAGCCCGAAGAAGGTACGATCACCGTGACCGCCGCGCATGAGGCAGGCTACATCACAATCGAAGTTTCAGACGACGGCCGCGGCCTCGACATCGAGGCAATCCGGGCGCGTGCTCTGGCTCGCGGCCTAACGACACCAGCCGCGCTCGAGCAGGCGTCGTCGGAAGAAATCTGCCGCTTCATTTTTGCACAGGGTTTTTCGACAGCCGCTTCGGTCACGAACATCTCCGGTCGGGGCGTCGGAATGGATGTAGTGCGAAGCAATATCGAAGCGATCGGGGGATCGGTGTCGGTGTCGACGACGGCCGGCAAGGGAACCCGCTTCACGTTGCGAATGCCACTGACGCTTGCAATTGCGCCGGCCTTGATCGTCGAATCGGGCGGCCATCGCTTCGCTCTGCCTCAGCACTCGGTGACCGAAGCCGTCGGAATAGATGAAGAGAGCCCCCACTCGATCGAAAAAGTGCAAGGCAGCCTCCTCTTGCGCTTGCGCGACGAAGTCGTACCGGTCACGAGCCTCGACAGTATCCTCGGCCTCGAACGAGAGGAACCGTCGCTCGGCGCCGCGGGCCTCGTCGTCGTAATGCGGGTGAGTACACGCGCATTCGGGATCATCGTCGACAGCGTCTCCGATGTGCAGGAAATCGTCGTCAAACCGCTCGGCGCTTCTCTCGCGCATCTCGAGGCCTTTTCCGGCCACACGATTTTGGGTGACGGCTCGGTCGTCCTGATTCTGGATCCGATGGGGATCGCCGGTCACCTCGGGTTGGAACGCTCGACGGACTATGGCCCCGGCCGAACGGCCGAAGCGTTCATCCCGACGGAAGAGAAGACGAGGTTCGTCTTGTTCCGCGCTGGGCCGGGGGCTCTCAAGGCAGTTCCCCTCTCTCTCATTTCACGGATCGAATCGGTTGCCGCTTCCGCTATTCAGATGTCGGACGGCATGCATGTCACACGTCACCAAGGGCAGCTCATGCCACTCGTGCGCGTCTTTGCCCTCGCGGATCTACCGATTGCGGCGTCCAACCCAATTCTCGTTCTCGGCATCGGTGGCGAAAGCATGGGGCTGATCGTCGATGAAATCATCGACGTGGTGGAAGCGCATCTTTCCATAGAAATTGCCGGCGCCTCGGTTGGCATTATCGGCACAGCGCAAATCAACGATGAAATCGTCGAGGTCGTCGATGCCACACACTTTATGCAAATCGGCCGTCCGAACGCCTTCGCACGAGGCTTTGCCAACCGCTTCCGCATTCTCCTTGTCGACGACCGGCCCTTCTTTCTCGACATGCTGGCGCCGCTCCTCGCGGCCGTCGGCTACCAAGTGACGACCGCGGCGTCCGGACACGATGCGCTCGGCTTTATCGAAAAAGGAGCTCAATTCGACGCCATCGTCACGGACACTGATATGCCGGACATGACGGGCTATGCCTTAGCACGCAGGTTGAGCGAGGATGCGCGCCGGCCACCCGTACCGATCATCGCCATGGCCGCACATGCGGCGCCAGCCGTCATGCAAGCCGCCGCTGCAAGCGGCATGTATGGTGCGATCGGCAAATTCGACCGTGCCGGACTGTTGGCGATGCTCGGCGAAATTCTCGAGGCACATGACCTCAATGGACACGCCCTCGAGTCGCGCGTTATCGGAGATGTAGCCGCATGAGTTCGCAACAACTGCAAGCCGAAGCGGCGACCGATCCAAACGCCGGCCCTGCCGCGCCAGCCGAGCGCCATTGCTTCATCGTATTCGTCGGCGGCGAGAAATTCGGGCTGCCGATCGATTGCGTCCAGACAATCTTCCAGATCGAAGCCGTCACGCCTGTCCCGCTCGGCCCGCGCGAAATCCTCGGACTGGTCAATTTGCGCGGCAAGATCGTCACCGCGGTCAGTTTGCGCCGACGCCTCCAAATTCCCGAACAATCCTCCGGCAAAGCGACGCTTGCCATTGGCATGGAGCACCGCGGCGAGAGCTTCGCACTTGTCGTCGACGAGGTCGGCGACGTCATCGTCCTCGACGCCACAACACGTATCCCGATGCCTCCGCATCTTGATCAGCAACGAGCCAAGCTTACGGAGGCTGTCTATCGGCTGGACGATGGGATCCTTCCGCAGCTCGATATGTGCGCCATCTTCGATTTCCAACGTCGGGCCTAAAACAAGCGATTGCCTGGGAGTTCAACGATGAAAAAGGTTCTAGTGGTCGACGATTCGATCGTAATTCGGAAAGTGGCCAAACGCATTCTGGAAGGCATGCAATTCCAGACGGTCGAGGCGGAAGACGGCAGCAAGGCACTCGCAGCGTGCTCGCACCTCATGCCAGACGCCATTCTGCTCGACTGGAATATGCCGGTCATGGACGGCTTCGAGTTCTTGCGCGAGCTCCGAAAGATGCCGGGCGGCTTGAGGCCAAAAGTCGTCTTCTGCACGACCGAAAATGATGTCGCGCATATTGCGCGAGCCATTCACGCCGGCGCGGACGAGTACATCATGAAACCCTTCGACAAGCAGATCGTGCAATCGAAGTTTGAAGAGATAGGCTTGATATGACCCGCAAAATCGCAAAATTTGGGTCTCACCTAGTAATCGAACTCTACCAATCGCGCGAGGCCTGATTCGCGCCAGCGGCCGAGTTCGTCTTTCTCCGACCGGGGCGGTCCTACCGATCCGACGGAACCGTTGAAAAGCTTGTCTTCATGCCGAGTCCGTTGACCTATCTCAAATCTTTGCCCGCAAATGACGTCACGCCAAGAACCAGGCTTGGCTCGCCCCTATGCACGCCGTCTTCCGACCTCCGTAGGGCGATCGTAATCGGTGCATCGACCGGTGGTCCGCAAGCACTTGCCGTCGTCCTCGACGGACTGAGGCCGGCGTTGTTGCTTGCGCCCGTCTTCGTCGTCCAGCATATTCCTTCGGAATTCACCGAAGTCATTGCCGAGCATATTCACAAATCCACCGGCCTGCCGGCACATGCGGCACGCCAAGGCGAGACCGTGCAAAAAGGGCAGATCTATCTTTCGCCGGGTAATTTGCATCTCGTCATCGTGCGCGTCGGTGATTCGGCGATCACCGTTCTCGGTGACGAGCCACCGGAGAATTTCTGCAAGCCTTCGGTCGACGTGTTGTTCCGCAGCGCGGCTAGATGTTACGGCGCCGGCGTTATCGCAATCATGCTGACGGGCATGGGCAGAGACGGTCTCGCCGGCTCTCGTGCGATCGTCGAAGCCGGCGGCAAAGTCGTCGCCCAGGATGCCGCTTCCTCGACCGTTTGGGGCATGCCGGGTGCCGTCGTCAACGGCGGCCTCGCCTATGCCGTCTTGCCTGTGGCCAAGATCGCAGCAAACGTCTGTGCATTGCTCAATGCTCAACAATTCATTGACGAGAAACCCATATGATCTCTGATTTCGATGCACTGCGGCGCTTTCTCAGCCATTCTTCCGGCCTCTCTCTCGATGCCGACAAAGCCTATCTGGCGGAAAGCCGATTGGCCGCGATAATCGAGCGCACAGGTTGCGCCGATCTCGGTCAGCTGATGCGCCGGCTCAATGGCGGAGCCGACCCCGAGCTCAGTCAGGAAATCATCGATGCGATGATGACGAACGAGACCTTCTTCTTTCGCGATCGTCTCCCGTTCGACAGTTTCCGCAAGATTATTCTTCCGCAATTGCTCGAAGCGCGGCGCAATGTCCGACGGCTCCGAATTTGGTGCTGCGCCTGTTCGAGGGGACAGGAACCCTATTCGCTTGCCATGATCATCGACGAAGAGGCCCAGAAGCTCACCGGCTGGAATGTCGAGATCCTGGCGACCGATTTGTCGCGCAGTGTTCTCGCAGGGGCGCGAGAAGGCCTTTATAGCCAGTTCGAAGTGCAGCGCGGCCTGCCGATTTCATATCTCCTGCGTTATTTCCGGCAAGAAGGGGATCGCTGGCGCATCAACGAGCACTTGCGCTCTCGCGTCCGCTTCGAAGAGCTCAACCTCATGTCCGATTTTCGGAGACTAGGACGGTTCGACGTCATTTTCTGCCGCAACGTCCTCATCTATTTCGACGTGCCGACGAAGAAGAATGTCCTTGGCCGGCTCGTGCAAGCCCTACCGCCAGACGGATACTTTTTGATGGGCGCCGCCGAAACTGTGGTCGGACTGACGGACGCGCTCGTCCCCCACGCCGAGTGCCGCTCGATCAACGTCCCTCGTGGACAAGGGGGGCTGCTTGTGCCCTTGCAATGCGCAGCAGGGTGAGGTCTTCGTCCCACCGAATCAAATATGCCGCCGACTGTTAGGGTGTACCCTGGAGAAGTACGTCGGTTTTCAGGTATTTAGATGGCTGATATAGCGCATGCCTCATGGATGTTAAAAGATCGGATATTTCCGGTGTCTCAAAGGGGCATGCTCTCACGCGTCGCATTGGGGCGCATTCTTATCGATCGAGTGAGCCCACCGATCGGACTACGGGGCCGCGAGGGACGGACCCTGTGCTGACTGCAAGTGCCGGCTCGAGCGGTTCGCAACCGCGCAAATTCTTAATCTCGCTGCGTCCGATTTGTCCATGCGCCGACACAGTCTCACGCCGGGATGAGTTCGTCGTCCGCGCTCGGTTCGCGCAACACATAGCCGCGCCCCCAGACCGTCTCTATGTAATTGCGGCCGCGGCTCGCATTGGCGAGTTTCTTGCGGAGCTTGCAGATAAAGACGTCGATAATCTTCAATTCCGGCTCGTCCATGCCGCCGTAAAGGTGATTGAGGAACATTTCTTTCGTAAGCGTCGTGCCCTTGCGCAAGGAGAGAAGCTCGAGCATCTGGTATTCTTTGCCGGTGAGATGCACGCGACTGCTGGCAACCTCGACGGTCTTTTGATCGAGATTGACGACGAGGTCGCCCGTCGCGATCACCGATTGCGCATGTCCCTTCGAGCGGCGAACGATGGCATGGATACGGGCGACGAGTTCGTCTTTGTGGAAGGGCTTGGTGAGGTAATCGTCGGCGCCGAAACCTAGACCTTTGACTTTGTCCTCAGTGCCGGCGAGTCCCGACAGGATGAGAATCGGGGTTTTCACTTTTGCGACCCGCAGGGTCCGGAGAACTTCGTAGCCAGACATATCTGGCAAGTTGATATCAAGTAAAATTATATCGTAATCGTAAAGTTTCCCGAGATCGATCCCTTCTTCGCCGAGATCAGTTGTGTAGATGTTGAAGTTCTCGGACTTGAGCATCAATTCTATGCTCTGCGCGGTTGCGCTGTCATCTTCGATTAGTAGCACGCGCATGTGAGAGGCCCCCAGCCTTGTCCATTTGGTCCGGTGCAGCGCAAACCGCCGTTCAACCGCAGTCTCGGACCTTTGGCCTTGAAAGTTCGGGCCGATGACTCTGAAATTGGCAAAGCCAATCTCATAGGCATCACCCCGTTGCACATTATCCTTCGATCGATAAAGCTGCCCACGCGACCCGCGCGATCGCGTCGACCCGCATTTCCGAGCGCAGCGAAACTCTGCCTCCTTAGGCGTCCACACGTCGTAACAGGCACGCGACCAGCGCGGTCCCGATTCCGCGCGCGAGACCAGGCGCGGCATCGCGGCCACAAATCCGACGTACTCAATTCCTTAAAGTTAACGCGCATTGGTTAACAAAACCATTCCGCGATGCTGCGCCCGCATCGCCCCACTCGGCTTCGCGTGATCGAGACGCAAGGGCGCATTCTTACTCTCAGCAGACCGATCAACGTAACGGACCTAAGGTTAAGCGGAATTCTTAACGTCGCCGGTTAATGAAGTCTTACCTGCCGCAGCGAATCAGATTGAAATGGTATCAGTCGACCTTGCAGGAAGCTTGTCGACCTTGCAGGAAGCTTGTCGACTTTGCAGGGGCTTGGCGATTTTGCACAGACGGACAGACGCCGAAGATCGCCGAGACGGCATGCGCGATCTCCTACGGTGGCCAAGAAGCGTGCCTGACTGTCTGGCCGAGAACATGTTTCAATTAACCGGCCGGAACTTTTGGTGAACCCGCCCCGCGGGTAAGAAACCGGCAACTTTGATCAGCCATAGTCGAAGGGTCTCGCGGTACGGTTGACGAGACGGTCGAAACCTCGCCTGTGGTTTGGAGTTTCAGGGTGATGAAGTCGCGCGATACACTCGTCCGCCTCCGGCGTTTTCAGGTCGAAGAGAAACGTCGTCGCGTTGCACAAATCGAAGCAATGATCGCCGAGTTCGCCCGCATGGCCGCCGATCTCGACCGCGAAATCGCTTTGGAAGAGCAACGCGCCGGCATTTCCGACACCAGCCATTTCGCTTATCCGACTTATGCCAGGGCGGCCCGCACCCGGCGCGACAATCTCTTGCGATCGGCAGAGGAATTGCGCAGCCAGTTGTCGGATGCGAAAGCGTG
This sequence comes from uncultured Alphaproteobacteria bacterium, assembly GCA_963809985.1. Lineage (GTDB taxonomy): Bacteria > Pseudomonadota > Alphaproteobacteria > Rhizobiales > Beijerinckiaceae > Methylovirgula. The sequence goes on from CAWELW010000001.1 coordinate 828,614, forward strand.
TCTCGACGAAGCGCTCACGGAGCTAACCAAGGTCCAGAACCTGGAAGGGCGCGAGAAAGCTGCCGAGCATCCGGCCGAGGCCGCGACGGCACATCTCGACATTGCCCCCCTCGGCCTGCGCGCCGCGCGGGCTTGAGCTGATCCGGTCTCACCTAAATTCCTTCCCCCATCTTGCAGAGGCGGCAGCCATAGTGCAGGAGAGGACCGAGAAATCGAAGGCAGCTGTCTGAGCCGGGTCGGACTTTTCCGATAAAGCTATGCTCAAGTATGCCGCCTTGTGCGGCAGCACATCGCGTCGTTGGACGGCGATGATTTTGGATTGGATCAATCCAAGGTCAAAAACGTGATCGATTCTAATAGTTTAGAGTGGGATGCGAGCGGCAAATCGGTGCCCAAGTTTCGTAATCCCGCTCGAGGCAAGACCCGTGACGACTTGGTTTCGCCGCGATTTTGGCGCGAATCTCGGGCCGCCCGTCGGCTGTTGTTGGAGCGTCATGAAGCGTTTATTGGATTTTTTCTGGCCCATTGTCGGCCTGACAGTGGTTGGCGTTTCTCTTTGGCTTCTCCACCAGGAGTTTCGCGGCGAAGCCGTTGGTGCCCATGTCTGGGCCAATCTGAAAGCGATCGGCTTCGGTCATTACAGCCTTGCCGTTGCCGCGACCCTGATCGCCTATGCGGCGCTCGCATGGTACGACCGGATCGCGCTCTTACACCTGGGCGTGAAACATATTTCCTGGCCTTTTATAAGTCTTTGTTCCTTCACGACTTACGCGCTCGGACATAACATCGGAGCATCGGTCTTTTCGGGCGCCATGGTGCGCTATCGCGCCTATTCGAGTAAGGGCCTCAGCGCCGCGCAGATTGCCGTTCTCGTCGCGATTTGTTCCCTGACCTTCGCGGTCGGCACATTGTTTCTGTCCGGCCTCGTCCTCATCATTTCGCCCGAACAATTGCAAAGGCTGAACGGCCTCCTGCCGGCCAATTTGACCGACCCGACAATGGCCCGGCTCATCGGGATCGTCTGCCTCGGCATCGCGGCGGCATATGCGGCAGGATCGGTTCTGCGGTTTAAGCCCCTCGTGATCGGCGGGTTCCGCATCGAATATCCGCGTCCGGCCATCATGGTCCGGCAATTTCTCGCAGCCTCGATGGAATTGCTCGGAGCGGCAGGGATCATCTATTTTGCGCTGCCGGAGACAAGCAATCCCGGTTATTTCTTCGTGCTAGGTGTGTTCCTGGCGTCATTTTCAGCCGCGCTCGTCTCGCACGCTCCGGGCGGACTGGGCGTTTTCGAGCTCTTGTTCGTGCGCGCGATGCCGGACGTGAATTCGCTGGATGTCCTGACAGCGCTTGTCGTCTTCCGGCTTTTCTACCTCATTTTGCCGTTGCTGTTCGCGCTCGTTGTCGTGGTCTTGTTCGAGCGTCGGCAGTTCGCCGACGTGCTTCACGCGAATGCCGCGCCCGCCGAGGAAGCCGAAGGAGCCTTTGCGGCCGCCGAGGTGCGCAAAGGCGCGAAAAGCTAGCCGGCATTTCTCGGCGACGTTCGCCCGCCACGCAATTTGAAGAAAGAGATAATTTCGGAGAAAACGGGCCGGTCTTCGCGGCTAGGGCGGGTTGAGAAAACGTGGGAAACGGTTTTCCAGCGCAATCGAGTTTGCGCAGATCGCGTAGACTTGGTCGCAATGGATCACGTTCATGATTTTGGATTGTTTCAATCCAAAATCATCGCGGTCTAGATGCGATATTGCTGTAGCCGCGTCGTCCGCAGGCCGGCAAGCCCATGCTGATCGATCGACATTTGCCAAGACAGGAATTCGTCGACCGTCAGCGTGTAACGGGCGCAAGCCTCTTCGAGTGAGATGAGCCCGCCGCGAACCGCCGCCACAACCTCCGCCTTACGGCGAATGACCCAGCGCTTCGTCGTCGGGGGCGGCAGATCGGCAACGGTCAAGGGACTCCCATCTGGCCCAATAACATATTTGACCTTAATGCGTTGCAGTTCGGCCATTTCTCGTACTCACACACTAAACTCACCAACTGTGCCAGAGGCTAATTCAGCTGATTTAAGATTTACCTAAGCCAACGACGCTGTTTCGTTGAAGATTTTCTTGACGAATTGCTTCGGCTTTTGGCGTCTTGTTGAGATCATGACCGCCGCTTGTGTCGAGTTGAAGCAGAACATTTTGCTTTTCTTAACAGACAGCGATCGAAGCGTGTCAACCGATATCTTGCTCGTCGCCATCGCAACGAAGGCCAGCACGTAAACTCGCCGCTCGGGCGGACTTGCAAGATCGACACAAACCGTGTCAATTCAATACGTTAGAGCATTTCGTTCAGGCGACGTCGGATCGGACGGTGCCGCGCCAAACTTGCCCGCCGCTTCGCTCATTGCACTAAATGTCACAAAATGTTTAAGATCGAGGCTTGCATCTGGCGAATTTGCTGCAGGCGCGGCGCGCCGTCCTTTTCTGCGAAAAAAAGTGGTTTCTTGCTATATGAGAAGCGGAAATGCATCGTTTTCCGGCGGACCAGTCCCATATCCGCTATGACCAGCGCCACCAGACTGTGCCGCGAGTGCAGGATGGCCGTCCCCGTACGACCGATTTGATGTCACCGAGTGACGCCTATGAGTGAGATTACAACGCCAGCGCGCGATCCGACGCTCAACAGCCTCGACCTGCCGAAGCCCCCGGAGCAAACACGGGTTGTCGTCGCCATGTCGGGCGGCGTCGATTCTTCGGTCGTTACCGCCCTGCTCAAGGAACAGGGCTACGAGGTCATCGGCGTCACGCTCCAGCTGTACGACCACGGCGCCGCAGAGCATCGCAAGGGCGCCTGCTGTGCGGGGCAAGACATCCATGACGCGCGCCAGGTTGCAGCGCGCCTCGACATCCCCCATTATGTGCTCGATTACGAAGAACGGTTTCGCGCAAAAGTGATCGCGGGCTTTGCCCACAGTTATGCCGAAGGTGAAACGCCGGTTCCATGCATTTCATGCAACAGCGAAATCAAGTTCGCCGATCTCTTCGAGACGGCGCGGGACCTCGGCGCGGATGTTCTCGCCACTGGCCATTATGTTTCGGCGCGGCCCGATGGACGCGGCGGCCGCAGCTTGTTTCGCGCTGCCGACACGACGCGCGACCAGAGCTATTTTTTGTTTGCGACAACCCGCGCGCAGCTCGAACTTCTGCGCTTCCCGCTGGGAGACATGCAGAAATCCGAGGTGCGAGCCATGGCTCGCAGGTTCGGCCTGCTCGTTGCCGACAAGGCCGACAGCCAGGATATTTGTTTCGTGCCCTCCGGCAAATATAGCGATTTCATCGAGCGCATGTGGCCGGAGGCGGCCGTGCCCGGCGACATTGTCCACATCGAGGGCCGCGTGCTCGGCCGTCATGCCGGAGTGATCCATTATACGATCGGCCAAAGACGCGGTCTTGGCCTCGGTGCTCTCCCGGCCGTTGGCGGCGAGCCGCTCTACGTTGTCCGCCTCGACGCTGCCAAGGCCCAGGTCATCGTCGGGCCGCGCAAGGCGCTCGCGACGCGAAGGGTGCGTCTGCGTGGCGTCAATTGGATCGGCGACGGCTCCCTTGCCGATCTACCGCGCCGGGGCATGGAGCTTTGTGTCCGCGTGCGTTCGACGCGCCCCCCGGTGCCGGGGCTCTTGCAGGTCATCGGCGAGACGGCATTCGTCGAATTCGCCAGCGATGAAGATGGTGTCTCGCCAGGGCAGGCGTGCGTATTTTATGCCTCCGATCTTGCCGATGCGAGGGTCTTGGGCGGCGGCTTCATCAGCGCAACCGAATCTGCCTCATTCGGCACGGGCCAAGACGCGGCCCTGGCTACGGCCGGCCGATGAACGATCCGGCGATGGCCTCGGATCGGGCGAGAGCGGCGCCAAGCTTGGCAGAGTCACGCTTTGCTGAGGCGCCTTTCGCCGAGACGCCTCTTGCGAAGTTGCGTTTTACTGAATCTCGGCTCCGGTTCGACAACGACCAGGTCGAAAGAATTTATACGCGCTGGGCGCCCTTCTATGATCCAGCCTTTTCGCAAGTCACGCGGTGGGGCCGCGCTGCGGCCGTCGCTGCGGCCAATCGCCATATCGGCGGCCGCGTCCTCGACGTCGGGGTTGGCACCGGACTCGAACTGCCTTTGTTCGACCCGTCGCTGAACGTGGTCGGCATTGATCTATGCGAACCCATGCTGCGGCGGGCGGCACGACGGGCGCGCGAGGCCGACCTGCGGCAGCTCATCGGCTTGACGCGGATGGATGCCTGCCGCCTTGCCTTTGCGGACGCCAGTTTCGACGTCGTCATAGCCCCTTTCGTACTGACGGTCTTGCCGCAGCCGGAGGCGAGCCTCGACGAATGGGTCCGCGTCTTGCGGCCGAACGGCGAAATCGTGCTCGTCAACCACATCAGTGCACAACAGGGTCCGATCGCCCAGTTTGAGACTTGGCTCGGCCGCTATGGGGCTAGCCTCGGCTGGCGGCCTGAATTCCCTTGGGCGGTCGTGAGCAAATGGCTTGCCGCGCGGCCGCACCTCTCCCTCGTCGAACGCCGGTCGCTGCCACCCTTCGGCCTTTTTACCCTGACCCGTATCAGCAATAGCTGCTCACTCGGCCCGAACAGCTGTCAGCCTTGACACTCTCGCAACCGCGGGCCTATACCGCGTCGCCTCGGCGCCTATTCCATGCGCCCGCGTGGCGGAGTAGCTCAGCCGGCTAGAGCAGAGGAATCATAATCCTTGTGTCGGGGGTTCGAGTCCCTCCTCCGCTACCAATGATTTCAATAACTTCGATGACGGCGACCCGAGCTTCATTCTCATTTTATTCTCTTTCTCAAGGCCACCTCGCCAGCGTCGGTGCGAAGCAGCGACCGGGCTGAGGGCGATCTCTCGTTTGAATACGACTACGCCAGACCGACGGCTGTGCGCGACTGGCCCGCGTTTGAAAATGCGTCGGTGTGCTAGAGTGATAGGTATGACCAGAGATCAGGTAAAAGCGATCCTTGACCGCGTGTTGAGCTGGCCGCCGGAGCGGCAAGCTGACGTCGCAAACATGGTCGAGATGATGGAAGAGCAAGACCAAAGCGCGCTGCGGCTAACGGATGAGCAGGTGGCGGAAGTGGAACGCCGGCTTGCCGATCCAAATCCGAAATTCATCCCCCTTGAAGAGGTGCGAGAGCGCTTCGCGCGTCGGCGCGCATGAGAGTCATCATCCGAGAGGCCGCCTATGACGACCTCGATCGGATATATGCGTGGATCGCAAAAGACCGGCCGCGAGCGGCGGATGCCGTGATCGACCGGATTCTCGCAAGTGCCGATCGTCTCGGCCGCTTCCCGTATATGGGCCACCCGGGCCGCGTGCGGGGGACATATGAATAGGTCGTCCCGGGCCTGCCGTGCATTCTCGTCTATCAAGTCAGCGCAGAAGATGACTTGGTATCGATCGACGCCGTTTTCCACGGCGCGCAGGATCGGGAACCACAGCGAGAGCCATAATGTCGTGCTGAACTCACTGTCCCGAAGGTGGTCATTGATGGGACAGTCGGGGCAGCTCGTTCCAGGCGTGCGGTCTTGAGGTGAATTTTGCAACTCTCGGCACGCCGGTTATCATGGATCATTGATGCCCGAAGCCGTGCGTAGGCACCCTATGCACATCCCCCGTGTTACATAAACCAGAGGAAGGGCAAGGAATGTACCTTCACGGTTCGGAGGGAGACATGGATGTTGACCAAGAAAAGTTTCTGAAAGACGAGTTTTTCAGTCTCACTCTGATGGCTACAGTTGGCAGAAGTGGTGTATACGCGTCCGGTTTGTCCGAGAAGAAGCGAACGAAGTTTCGTTCCGCTCTCCAGTCGCAGCTGGAGCAAATCGCGAAGAGATACGAAGCTAAGGTTTCGGAAGACGACCACGTCCAACATATCCGTGGGTTGTCCGATCGTCTTTCGAAGGATTGCGCCGATATATTGCAAGGTGGTCGGTTCCGCATCGGTACGGCGTAGACGGCGCTCAATCTCTACCTGAAATACCTCTGGTGTCTCGGAAAAATTCCCACCCCGCCTCACTGTCCATTCGACTCCCAAATCATCGCGAAGCTTTCCTCGGACGCTCGTTGGACACGGTTGGATAGCGAGGAAGAGTACAGAACTTTAGTCAGGGACGCCAAGAAGAAGGCAGAAGGCGATCCATTCGCGAATTGGGAGTTGCAGACGTACAATACGAAGCGCGAAAGCGCCGCTATACGACCGTCGTCAGCGGATACCGTGGTAGAATGATCTGTCCCCGAATAGGGCTCTTTACGGGACAGTTCCGCGCAAACCCCGCAATCGCGATCGCCGGCCGCGGGAATATTTGACGCGGGCGGAAGTCGATCTGCTTGGGCAGACGGCGCGGCAGCGCGGCAGGTACGGGCACCGCGATGCGGCGATGATCCTGATCGCGTACCGGCACGGATTGCGGCCGGCGGAGCTGGTGAGCCTGCGCTGGGGCCAGATTGATCTTTCGCAGGGACTCGTGCACGTGCGGCGCGTGAAGAGCGGGACGCCGTCCGTGCATCCGCTCGCAAGCATCGAGCTGCGCGCCCTGCGCAAGCTGAAGCGCAAAGAAGCAGAAAGCAGGTTTGTGTTCATGACGGAACGCGCGGCGCCGACGACGACGGCCGGCTTTCGCACGATGCTCGCGCGGACAGGGGAGAGTTCGGCGCTTCGGTTTCCGGTGCATCCGGACAGGCTGCGGTATGCGTGCGGATACAAGCTCGCCAATGACGGGCTAAATACGCGAGCGGTGCAGCACTATCTCGGGCACAATAATATCCAGCACACCGTGCGCTACACGGAGTTGTCGCCGAAGTGGTCGCAATCGTATCGAATCCACGTGTCGGATTGATCAGCCGCTTCAACGCCGTGGTCGGCCTGCAGTCGATATGTACCGGCCGGGGACTCCGATGCGGTAGCGCAAGCGGCCGAAGGCCGGCCGGAAGAGAAAGCTCTGACCAAGGTGGTGGCTGCCGGCGAGGCTGTCGCCTTCGACGCTTTCCGGCCGACCATGTTCCAATCCTACGAAGCCATGTTCAAGGATTTCGACGCGGCGGAATATTTCGGCTTTCTCTCGACCTTACAAGAAATATTGCGCAATATTCGCGAAGGCAAGTCTTGGTATAATGTTTCGGCGGGCTCATCCGTTCCATTCGAGAATTGCGCCGGAGGAAGTCCAATGTCCTGGTCCCTGACGATCGGCCGCTTCGGCGCGACGACCCTGCGGGTGCATATAACCTTCTTTCTCCTCTTGGCCTGGATCGGCGTCAGCGCCTGGCTGAAGGGGGGGCCGCCCGCCGCCCTCAACAGCGTGCTCTTCATCGCGCTTCTCTTCGGCTGCGTCGTCCTCCACGAATTCGGCCACATTCTCATGGCGCGCCGCTTCGGCATCGAGACACCGGACGTGATCTTGCTGCCTATCGGCGGCGTGGCGCAGATGCCGCGCATGCCGGACAAGCCTGCGCAGGAACTCGCGGTCGCAATCGCTGGACCGATGGTGAACGTCGTCATCGCCTTCGTTCTCTTTCTCCTGCTCGGCGCGATTCATCCCGAGAATTTGGCGCAGATCGAAGATCCGCGCGTCTCGCTTCTTGCCCGGCTCGCCGCCGCCAACCTTTTCCTCGTCGTCTTCAACATGATCCCTGCGTTCCCGATGGACGGCGGCCGCGTCCTGCGCGCGCTCCTCACCATGAAACTCGGTAAAGCCAGGGCGACGCAGCTCGCCGCCTCGATCGGGAAGGCGCTCGCCTTCGCGCTCGGCTTTCTCGGCCTATTCGGCAATCCGCTGCTGATCTTCATAGCGATCTTCGTCTATATGGCGGCTGCCGGAGAGGCGCAGATGACGGCCTTCAACGAGACGGCGCGCGGGCTTTGCGTGGTCGACGCAATGGAGACGCGCTTCAATGCGATCCCGATCGAAGCGACCTTAGGCGCCGCAGTCGAGACCTTGCTGGCGACGGCGCAGCACGAATTCCCGGTCGTCGACGGTTTCGGAAAGCCGGTCGGCCTCCTCGTCCGGGACGACATACTTTCGGCCCTGAAAGACCACGGCCGCGAGGCGGCGATCACCACGTTCATGCGCGCCCCGGTCGAGACCGTGCGGAGCGTAACGCCGCTCGAGGCCGTGCTCGATCGGCTCCTCGCACCGCAAGCGACGGCTTTGGCCGTCACCGATCCCGACGGCGTCCTCCTCGGTCTCCTGACGCGGCAGAACCTCGCCGAGATTATGGCGATCAAGAGCATGCGGCCCGACTGGCGCTTCGATCGCGCCTGACGAGAGATGTGCGAATGTCGTCGCTGCCCGGCAGATGGAGAGGGTCTTGGCGGATAAAATCCGACGCCCGGGGCCCGCGACGCGAGATAGAGTTCGCGGTTACTGTTGGACCAAGGTTGGCCTGAGGCGGATATTCAACGGTCAATATCGCAACTTCCGGAACGGGCGGTGAATGGAAATCCAACCCGAGACACCATCAACTCCCCGCTCCCCGCTCCCCGCTCCCGTCGTGGCAATGCGGCGGCTGACCGGGAAAATTGCCCGCTCTGCTGCGGATGCCATCCTTCGAGTCTCTGATTTAGAGTCCATTCGAAGCAAGAGTTCCCTCCGATCGGAATAAGCTTTAAAGAGGCAGGGAAACAGCGACGGGAGTGTCAGATGCGTTGGGAAGATTTCCGCCGTTCCGATAATGTCGAAGATCGCCGCGGCGAGGATTACGCCAGCGACCCGCAAGGCGGCTTCATGCCCGGCTCGAGTATCGTCGGAGCCGGTCATCTCGGCCTCGGCGCCATCGTCGTCTTAGGGATCATCGGATATGCGCTCGGCATCGATCCGCGGCTGTTGATCGGCGGCGCCGAAGTGCTGCAAAACGCGCGGCAGACGAGCCAATATAATCAAACCATGCCGCAGAGCCGGCCGGCCCAGCACGCCGCGCAACCCGACCAGCTCGGCAATTTCATCGCCGCCGTTTTGGCCGAGACTGAAGATGTCTGGTCGGAGGTCCTGCCGGCGCAGAAGGGCATCAAATATATCGCCCCCCATCTCGTCCGTTACTCTGGCCAAATCCGGTCCGGCTGCGGCAACGCACGTGCCGCGATGGGGCCCTTCTATTGTCCGGTCGACCAGAAAGTCTACCTCGACACGTCTTTTTTCGCCGACATGCAGAAGCGCTTCGGCGGCGGTGGAGATTTCGCCTATGCCTATGTGATCGCCCATGAAGTCGGGCATCATGTGCAAGATCAGCTGGGCATTCTGGGGAAAGTCGAGGCGGCCGAGCACAATGCGTCAACGACGCGAGCGCAGGCCAACGCCTATTCGGTGCGGCTCGAACTCATGGCCGATTGCCTCGCCGGCGTCTGGGCGGCCAATGCGCAGGCCAAATTCCACATCCTCGAGCCCGGCGACATCGAAAAAGCCGTTAATACCGCCCAGGCCATCGGCGACGACCGCCTGCAGCGGGCCTCGCGCGACGAAATTGTCCCGGATTCCTTCACGCACGGCACGTCGGCCCAGCGGGTGCAATGGCTGAATATCGGGTTGAAATCCGGGCAGATCAATTCTTGCAACACGTTTGCGCGCTGAACACGTGTCCTCAAAACCCATCAGGCTCACAAAATCAGCCAACGCGGCGGGCGCGGCAGTCGAGAGCCGCACGCGCCTGCGTCGCCCGCACCAATGTTTCGAGCGAAAGCGCCCCGCTATCGCTGACGGCCCGGCAGGATTGGACCGTTGCGATAAGGCCGACGACCGGCACCAGAGCCGGGATCAGGCGCTGCCAATAGCTGGCAGGCGCGGCGTAAATGCGCCGGCCGCCGCGCAGCGTGCCCTCCGCCAAAAGGTCCTCAACCTCATCGATGAAACCCGCTTCAGGGACATGTCCGGGACGCAGGACGAGAAGATCCTCGGCGCGGACGAGAGCCAGGGCGCGGCGCAAGTAGTCCGCTTCTCTCGCCGCTTCGACACAAATGCAGCCGGCATGATCGGCGATGAAGCCGAGACTCGCCTGTTTTGGACCGGCGAGGACCACATCGCGGACGAGGCCGCGCACCGCTGCGCCGACCAAAGCGGCCAGCGTCCGCACGATCGCCTCGGGTGCCACCAAGGCACCGTCCGGTGCCTCAACCGCTTCGCAGAGAATAATGACCGACAACATCCGCCGCGATTAAAGCGCACTTTGCGGCGCAACAAAACCCGCTCTTCGACGGCTATTGACGGAACACCGTTAGTTCTCTATTTGTTCTAGCACTGTTCCGGATGATCTGAAGAGCGAGACGATTTATGGCGCAGCTTTCATCGCCGCAGAGCGAAATTTCCTCATCACGTAAAGCCCCGGCACGGCGGTTCGCCGCCATATCCGGCATTGCTGCCGAGGCTGAGGTTTGCCCCGCTGTGCGGGAAGACGCCATGGCGGGCGAGCGCCAGCCCCGCGCAAAAGGAGACAAAGCGGCAAGGCTGGAAGGCGAAGCCGGGCCGGCGCGGCGCGACGGGCGGGCAGCAATGCCGCAACCGCGCGGGCGCGGCGCTCGCTCGAACGCGAGCGGTCGTTTCGAGGTCTACGCGCGGGTTGCCGAACCGGAGGGCTGGTCGGAGGTCGAGGACCTGCCGCCGCTCCAGACGCATGTCACGCAGGAACGCGCCAAGACCATCATCACCCGCAACAATTCGCCCGATATTTCGTTCGACCGCTCGATCAATCCTTATCGCGGCTGCGAACACGGTTGTGTCTATTGTTTCGCACGGCCGAGCCACGCCTATATGGGCCTGTCCGCCGGCCTCGACTTCGAGAGCCGTCTTTTCGTCAAGCTCGGCGCGGCCGAGCTGCTCGAACGAGAGTTATCGGCACAAGGCTACCAGCCGAGGACCATTGCCATCGGCACCAATACCGATCCTTACCAGCCGATCGAGAGAAAATACCGGGTGATGCGGCAAGTGTTGGAAGTTCTCGCCCGCACGCAGCATCCCGTCGGAATCGTCACCAAATCGGCGCTCGTCTTGCGTGATCTCGACTTGCTTGCGGCGATGGCCGAAAAGGGCCTCGTGAAAGTCGCTCTCTCGGTGACGACGCTCGACCCGGTGCTCGCCCGCAGGATGGAGCCGCGCGCCAGCACACCCGAAAAGAGACTCGCTGCGATCAAAGCCCTGGCCGAGGCCGGCGTCCCGACGAGCGTCATGGTTGCGCCGATCATTCCCGGCCTCACAGATGGCGAACTCGAGACGATCTTGACCCGCGCTCATGCTATGGGCGCGCGCGAAGCCGGATATATCATGCTGCGTCTGCCTCTCGAACTGCGCGATCTCTTCAGCGAATGGCTGCTCGAACATTATCCGAGCAAGTTCCACCATGTTCTCTCCCTCATGCGGTCGGTGCGCGAAGGCAAGGTCTATGATGCGACCTTCGGCAAGAGGTTGACGGGCACGGGACCCTATGCCTGGATGATCGGCCGGCGTTTCGAAACGGCCGCAGCAAAGACCGGCTTCAGCAAGACGAAGGTGAAACTGCGGCGCGACCTCTTCCTGGCGCCGGCGCGTTTCGGCGAGCAATTGCGCTTGTTTTGAGCATTCTTGTCGCGGCGTGGCAGGGAGCGCAGGTGCCGAGAGGCTTTGCAGGATTCTTTTTTCGGTGCACGTGGTGGTATAAGGTCGCGCTTCCCAGGGCCGAGCCAGACACCATGCCGCCAAAGACTGCGCCATTGCCGGATTTCCGGTTCGAGCTCGACTTGGCGACGCGGGATCTTTGGCCCGTGGCCGGAGTGGATGAAGTCGGCCGCGGACCCCTCGCCGGGCCGGTCACGGCGGCTGCCGTCATTCTCGATCCGCAGGACCTGCCCGACGGCGTGAACGATTCGAAACTCCTTTCGGCAAAGCAAAGAGACGTTCTCTATGAAGAGATCATGGCGCGTGCGATAGCCGTCGCAATCGCAACTGTCAGTGCAAGCGAAATCGATACGCTCAACATTCGGCAAGCCACGCTCTTGGCGCAGCGGCGGGCGCTTGCCGCGCTTGCCGTTGAGCCCCGCTACGTGCTCATCGACGGCAACGACCTTCCCGAACGTCTGTGCTGCCCAGGGCACACGATCGTCAAAGGCGATTCCATCTGCGCCTCCATCGCGGCCGCCTCGATCATTGCGAAAGTGACACGCGACCGCCTGATGGCGAAACTAAGCCGGGTCTATCCGGCCTATGGGTTCAGCCGCCACGCCGGCTATGCGACGCGCGAACATCTCGATGCGATCGCAGCGCATGGGCCATGTCCGTTTCACCGCTTGAGTTTTTCTCCCTTTAGAGCGGGATGAGAAAAAGTGGGACATCGCGCGGCTTTTCCGGCGCAATCGAGTTCAGGCAGATTGCGTAAACTCGATCGCGCACCCCGCGCCAAATTCGCAGAATCAATCACGTTCATAAAGACGTCGGACATATCCGGTCTCTCAGTCATGAGTTTGGATTGATACAATCCAAAGTCATCGTGATCTGGTGCCGGATGAGACGACGCAAGTCTGCCGAGGCCACCACGACGCTGGCCCTGTCCAAAAATGCTACAGACCGCGGAAGATGCAAAAAATCCATTTTTAAGCAATGCGTTCGAAAAAGAGACAGCAATATTTATCGCTACGGAACGCGATCTTTACCGGCTTCGATCAAGAGTGAGCGGGTGAGTTGCGTATCCGGTGGTGTTCATGCGTATTGCACGTGCCGAGGTTGCCGGCGCGGAGCCTCAGATCAAGGTCACGCGTACTGAGACTTCGACGGCGCGGCGCTCGGCCGTGCAAATTCCGGCTCACTCGAAATCCGTTCTTCCTTTGAACCAGATTCTGGTGGGCGATTGTGTCGCACGGCTGGCCAATCTGCCGCTAGAAAGCGTCGATCTCGTCTTCGCCGATCCTCCCTATAATCTGCAACTCGAGGGCAGCCTGTCGCGGCCCGATCAGAGCCTCGTCGACGCCGTCGACGACGATTGGGACAAGTTCGCGAGTTTCGCCGATTATGATCGCTTCACCCGCGCCTGGCTTTCGGCCGTTCGCCCGGTGATGAAGAAAAACGCGACGATCTTCGTGATCGGCTCGTATCATAATATTTTCCGCGTCGGGACGATTCTGCAGGATCTCGGCTTCTGGATCTTGAACGACATCATTTGGCGCAAAGCCAATCCGATGCCGAATTTCCGCGGCCGGCGCTTTACCAATGCCCATGAAACGCTGATCTGGGCCGCGCAAGGCGCCGATGCTAAGGCCTATGCCTTCAACTACGAAGCGATGAAGGCCGGCAATGAAGATTGCCAAATGCGGTCGGACTGGTTCTTTCCCATCTGCACGGGGGCGGAGCGCCTGAAAGACAGCAAGGGCGACAAAGTCCATCCGACGCAGAAGCCGGAAGCGCTGCTGGCTCGCGCGATCCTCAGCGCCTCGAACGCGGGCGATCTCATCCTCGATCCGTTCTTCGGGTCCGGCACCACCGGCGCCGTCGCAAAACGGCTCGGCCGATCGTTCATCGGCATTGAGCGTGACGAAACTTATGCGGCGGCAGCGCGCGCCAGGATCGCTGCGGTCGAAGTCCTTCCTGCCGCCGCCATCGCGCCGGCGCCGAGCAAAAGATCGCAGCCGCGCATTGCGTTTGCCGAAGTCGTCGACGCCGGCCTCATTGCGGCCGGCGAGATCCTGACCGACGAAAGGCGACGTTTTTCGGCCATCGTGCGCGCCGACGGCACGCTCGGGCTCGGCGACATCGTCGGATCGATCCACAAGATCGGCGCCCTCGCGCAAGGTCTGCCGGCGTGCAACGGCTGGACCTTTTGGCACGTCGAGCGCGCCGGCATGCTCACGCTGATCAACTCGATGCGCGCGACGATGCGGGTAGCGATGCGGCAGGCGGCGGAATAGAGCGTAGAGACGCCGCTTCCCTGGACGCATGAATGCAGAAGATGACGTGTTATCAATAATATGCTATTTGTCTTCGATGCTTGAAGCTCTCATCGACTCGATCCGGCAAAAGAAGGCGCAGCTCGACCGCTTGCGCCCGCTGTCGGTGGCTGCCTTGGTGCAGCTCCAAAAACACTACGACGTCGAACTCACCTACACGTCCAACGCGATCGAGGGCAATACCCTCACCCTGCGTGAGACGGCGGAAGTGATCGAGCACGGCATTACCATTGGCGGCAAATCGCTTCGCGACCATCTCGAAGCCGTCGATCATTACGAGGCCCTGTTATGGATGCGCGCGCGCGCAGCTGCAACAACACCTGTCGACGAAAGCGTTGTGCGTGAATTGCATCGCCGCATCGTGGCTCGAAGCCAGCCCGCAATCGCAGGAATCTACAGCCAACTGCCGCGACGGATTGCCGGCTCTCCCGTCGTCTTTCCCAACCCTGCGAAGATTCCGCAACTCATGGAAGACTTCGGCGCCTGGCTGAAGGCCGCACCGTCCGATCCGGCCTCGGTGTTCGAAGCGCATTTCCGGCTGACCGCTATTCACCCTTTCGGCGACGGCAACGGGCGCACGGCGCGGCTCTTGATGAATCTATTGCTGATCCGTGGCGGCCATCCGCCGATTGCCGTGCGGCCGGAAGATCGCAAATCCTATCTCGACGCTCTGGAGCGTGGCTCGCTCGCCGAAGATTTGCTGCCGTTCCAAGTTTTCATGCATGAGCGGCTCGATGCGACTCTCGGAGAGTATTTGAGCGCCTTGCAAGAAGCGCTTCCTGGAGCCTAATCCGCAGCCCGCAACGTCAAAGGACAACTCCGCGCGGCTGAACGCCGGTCGCCCCAATACTGAAAAGTGGATTTAGGCGCCGCCGACAGCAGAGAACGCGCGGGAACGCGCACTGCGGGAGCCCTTCGTTTCCATCAATAATGAAAATAGCCTGCGCGAAATGGCGTTGCGCAATGCGCAACGCCGAGAGGAGACTCGGGTTGTCGGTCGCAAAAAGTTAGGCCGCGGCACGAAGCCCCATGAGCGGCCAACGACGGCGGTGCGCCGATATTTCGGCGTTCACCGAATAGTCCCATCGCCACCGACACAGCCACTCGTAGGCGCTGTCCAGCACGTCGTCGCAGGTGAGTTGTGCGAGCGTCGTCATAGCAGAGAGATGATGCCGGAGGTTGGGAACCGCAAAAATCCCCGATCGTGGGTCTTCGCAACCTTTCTAGCAGCGCGGGAGTTTGGAAGTGGCGCAATCCCGCTGTTCGCTTTTTTCGGCTGAAGGGCAGGAATCGACCCATTGCAGTCAACCGGCGCCACGAGCTTCCGTCCAATTCTGAGCCAAAGTCCCCGTCGATCCTTTTCCCGATTTTGCGGAGAAGCTCCGACCCTTCTGCGCCGCACCATCCGACAGTGAGCGCCATACAGCGGCGCGAGATCGGTGGGAAGTATGCGGAAATTCCAACACTTTCGGACGCGGCGCGACCATGAATGGTCGCGACCTTCTCGCAGGGGGCGGACTGGTGTCGTTATTACCGCTTTTCAGCCGAAATTCTTGACTGCCTTTTCCATCCCCGGCTGGGACCTCGCCAGGTCGTCGCTATTCATCACCGCCTTGATCTCAACGCTGGCGTCAAACGCAAGGAACCATGGCTCAGCAACGGCCGGTACTTCCGAGCTATCCTTCATATCGAAGAAAATCATGCCCGTTCTTTTTCCATCGAATTCGGTGAAGTAGACCGCTTCGGGTTTGAGATCAGCGAGGATAGATTAAATCTTCTTGACGAGGCTGCCATCCTTGATTGCGGTGTTCCCCTTGTCAACGGGGATCGTAACCTTGAGCATCATTCGCATTTGGATCCTCCGCTTCATCCTTGCGGGGCTTTCGTCGGACGAAATTTAACGACGCTCTCATCCCGACGAGCCCCGTATTCAACATGAACCGTTTTGGCCGTGCTGCCAAGCGGAGCTGTTCAAGCGATCTGCCCTGGCACCACCTGCGTCGTTCAGGTGGCTCGGGCGAACGACAGCGCACCATCCTTTGCAGACGTTCAAACTAAGCCACGACCCGCCAGCGCACATCTTGGCGCAAGCCTGCATGGCCTGCTAGACTAGGCGTATGATCCGCGAACCTAGCGCCCTCGCTGCCCGGCTCGAGATTCCGTCACGCCTCGCGGCGATCGTCGGTGTAAAGAACGTCATTACCGATCAGGCCGACATGGCCGGCTATCTCGTCGAGCCGCGCAATCTCTTCAAAGGCAAAGCCCTGTGTGTCGCGCGTCCGGGCACGACTGCCGAAGTCGCGGCCATTGTCGCGCTCTGCAACGAGACCGGCACGAAACTCGTTCCGCAAGGCGGCAATACGGGCCTTGTCGGCGGCCAAGTCCCATACGAACGCGGCGACGAGATCCTCTTGTCGCTCTTGCGTCTCGACAGGCTGCGGGAAATCGACCTCGCTTCGAACACGATGACAGTCGAGGCCGGCATGACGCTTGCGCATGTCCAAGCCGAGGCCGATGCGGCGGAGCGCTACTTTCCGCTCTCGCTCGCCGCGGAGGGCTCATGCACGATCGGCGGCAATCTCGCGACCAATGCCGGCGGTACGTCTGTCCTCGCTTACGGCAATGCGCGTGACCTCGTCCTCGGCATAGAAGTCGTGCTCGCCGATGGCCGCATCCTCTCCGACCTTTCGAAATTGCGGAAGGACAATACGGGCTACGACCTGAAACATCTGTTCATGGGTTCGGAAGGAACTCTCGGCATCATTACAGCGGCGGTCCTGAAACTCTACCCAAAGCCCCACGCGGTCGCGACGGCCTTCGTCGGCCTCACAGATCCCCGACACGCCTTGCGTTTTCTCGACCGCGCCCGCGACATGACGGGTGGCGAGATCAAGACCTTCGAACTCATCCCGCGCATCGGGATCACGTCGCTTCTGGCGCATATGAATTATGTGCGCGATCCGCTGCCGAGCCCGGCGCCATGGTACGTGCTGATCGAGCTCGCCTCGCAAAGCGAAGGGCTCGAACAACGTCTCCTCGGTCTGCTCGAAAAATCGGCCGAAAGCGGCGATATCCTCAACGCGACGATTGCCGCCTCGCTCGAACAGCGCAAGGAGTTCTGGCGGCTGCGCGAACTCTTGCCGGACGTGCAGGGACGCGAGGGCGGCTCGATCAAGCATGATGTTTCAGTACCCGTTGCCGATGTTCCGAGGTTCCTCGAGGACGTCGAATTGGCCGTGACGCGCGCAATTCCCGGCGCCCGGCTCTTCGCCTTCGGCCATCTCGGGGACGGCAATATTCATTGCAACGTGTCGCAGCCGATCGGTGCCGACACGGTCGCGTTCCTCGCGCGGTGGGACGAAGTCAATGAAATCGTTAATGGAATTGTCATCGCCTACCATGGATCGATTGCCGCCGAACATGGAATCGGCCGTCTCAAACGGCAAATCTTGCAGAGCGTGAAAGATCCCGTCGCCCTCGATGTCATGCGGGCCGTGAAGCGAACGCTCGATCCCAAAGGGATTCTCAACCCGGGGAAGCTACTGGATTAACCGGGATTTCCCGCGCTGGACACGATCCGCGCCGCGCTGTCCTCGTGCGTATGGTGAACCACGAGACAATCCGACCCTTTCAACTTTCGTGCTTCGGAAACCGATTATTATTATTCTGGCGCTTAAGATAGCCAAACGGGCGCGCTTTCCGAAAGAGTGGAAACCGGTTATTCGCGAGAACGGGCGCAAAAGCAGGATGGCGGGGCATTTTCGCACGGCAAATCGGCATCCACTTTGCCCGGAAATACTCTGCAGAAGAGGCGCGAGACGTCAGCGATGACCGCAAATGCCGTCACAGAGTGCAACATCGACGAGATCCGCTGCAACCTTCGAGCGCGACACGAGCCGGGAACGGGCCGAAGCCATCGTCAATCCGGCTTCCGGCCTCGCCAACGACTACCTGAACCTTTTCAACGAAATCGTCATGTTGATCGAGCAGCTTCCGACGATGCCGGAGCTGATCGAAGACATCTTGCGTTGGCGTCCCGTCACCTACCAAGACTATTTCGCCCATTCGATTCTCCCCGGACGCATCTCGGCGCTCGAGGCCTATGCGGCCCTGGACCGCAATTTCCGGAGGGATTTTGAAGCCGTGGTCGCCGATCTCGACCGCCGGGCGGTCGGAGCCGTCGCCGCGATCCGCCGGCATTACAAGGCGACGGGCGTCGTATCCCCCGAATCCATGGCCGATATGTGCGAACGCGCCGGCAAGACGTTGCGGGAAGTGCTCCTAAAGGCGACGGGCCTCGTTAACCACGGCAGCCACCGCGCAGCGCGTGAATCCGAACAGGAGCGCGCCGACCGTTTGCTCTATGGCAAGCTGTGTCGCGCCGGCTAGATTAGGTCCACGAAGAGTGCAGCATCCGGGGCGGGCGGGACGCCGCCGTGGCCGTTTCGTCTGCGCTATAAAATCATGGGTTAAAACAGAAGCTTCGCGTTAAAATCGAAGCTTAAAGCGTGAATGCAAATCAATTTCATGCAGTCACGCCGGACAGAACTCAAGCAGCCGGCTTTGCGCTTGAGAAAAGCCTTGAATGCGGCGCGCGCTTCCTCGGTTTCCATGGCCGCCTTGAACGCCGCCACCTCAGCATCGAAACGCCCGAGGATTTCGTCACGGTCGCCGCGCATCAGCCGGCGCGCCGCGCGCAGCGCATCGAGGGGCCTGGTCGCGAGCCGCTCGGCTTGTTTCAGCGCGTGGAAAAACAGCGAATCCGACGGCACCACCTCATTTGCAATTCCGAAGCGCACCGCCTCCTCGGATCCGAATTTCTCCCCCAAGAGCAGGAGTTCCACCGCTTTCACCATTCCAACGCGGCGTGGCAACAGAAAGGTCGAGCAGGCGTCCGGCACGAGCCCCAAATCGACGAAGGGCATAACGAAAGTCACGCCAGGTGCAACATAGACGAGATCGCAATGAAACAGCATCGTCGTGCCGACCCCTGCGGCAACTCCTTCGACCGCAGCGACGATCGGCGTGTCGCAAAGCACCATAGTCCTGATGAAATCAAAGGCTGCGATATTCGGCCCCTCGCTCACCTCGTTCAGGAAATCGTGGATATCGCTGCCGGCCGTAAACGTTCCGGAAGAACCGCACAGAAGGATGGCATTGACGCTTCGATCATCATCGGCCTCGCGGATGGCCTCGATCATGCCGCGGAACATGGTGCGGGTCAGAGCGTTTTTCTTCGTCGGCCGATTGAAGCTGATCTTAGACACATGGCCATGGCATTCGATCGCCAATTCGCGCGTCATCGCGAGGCCTCCTTCCCAGACATCCAAGTGGGCGCTCCGATCGCTTCCTTCAACCGGCGAGTGCCGAGAATCCGGCGTGAACGGAGGCAGCGCCTTCTCTAATGCTCAACTCCATACCGCCGGCGCCGCTCGCGACATGTTCCGCGAAGAAACGCGCCACCGCGATGCGCCGCAACAAGGTCGGATCTTCGTCGCCTTCAAGCGCCATCCGATGTGCTGCAAAAGCGCCGCGCGCCAAAGCCGTGCCGCCGCGGGCGTAAGCAAAGAGACGCAAATAGCCGCTTGCACCGGCGAGCGCATCGTTCGGGCGCGCTTTCATTGCATCGATCATGTAGTTTGTTGTCCGCTCGAAGGATGTGACAGCCTCCGAGAGCCGCAGGTTCATATGTCCGAAACTCTCGACATTGGCGCTGCGCAGATCTTCCAGCACCGCACGCATATCGGCAATCTCGCGCTTCACGATCACGCCGCCGGAAAGACCAAGCTTGCGTTGAACGAGATCGATCGCCTGAATCCCATTCGTTCCTTCATAGATCGCGGAAATGCGCGCGTCGCGATAATATTGCGCCGCACCTGTTTCTTCGATGAAACCCATGCCGCCGTGGACCTGGATCCCCAGGGAAGCGACCTCATTGGCGATATCTGTGGAAAAAGCCTTGGCGATCGGCGTCAAGAGACTTGCTCGATCGTGGCCCATTTTGCGTTCGGCCTCATCGCGCCCGCGCCGTGCAAGATCGAGCGAGGCCGCCGTCAAGAAGCAAATCGCCCGCGCGGCGGCGGTCAAAGCATGCATCGTCAACAGCATGCGTTGCACATCCGGATGAGCGGCAATGACGCTCATTTGCTCCCCGGCCTCGCCGAGAGCGCGGCCCTGGCGGCGCTCCAGCGCATAAGCGATCGCCTGCTGAGTTGCCCGATCCGCGATGGCGACACCTTGAATGCCGACGTTGAGCCGCGCGTTGTTCATCATGGTGAACATGCAGGCGAGGCCTTTGTTCTCCTCGCCCACCAGAAACCCGATCGCACCGCCGTGGTCGCCAAAGGCGAGTGTACAGGTAGGCGACGCATGGATGCCGAGCTTATGCTCCAGACCGACGCAATGCACATCATTGCGGGGGCCGAGCGAGCCGTCTTCGTTGACGAGGAATTTCGGGACGAGAAAGAGCGAAATACCACGTGTGCCGGGCGGCGCATCCGGCAGCCGGGCGAGCACCATATGGACGATATTGTCGGTCAGATCATGTTCGCCGTAGGTGATGAAGATCTTCGATCCGAAAATCTTGAAGGTGCCATCCGCCTGCCGTTCGGCCCGGGTACGCAGGGCATTGAGGTCCGAACCGGCTTGCGGCTCCGTCAAGTTCATTGTGCCGGTCCACTCGCCCGAAACGACTTTTTCGAGATAGTGCGTTTTCAGACTTTCCGAGCCATGCGCCTCGAGCGCGTCGATCGCACCCCCCGTCAGCATGGGACACAGTGCGAATGCCATATTCGCGGCATTCCACATTTCGGCACAGGCCGCGTTGACAAGGACCGGCAGGCCCATGCCGCCATGTTCGACGGGCGCTGCGACGGCGCCCCAGCCGCCTTCCCGCCATTGCCGATAGGCCGCGGGCCAGCCGGGCGCAGTCTGCACGACGTCACCGTCAAGCTTGGCGCCCTGCAGATCGCCGACGCGGTTCAACGGTGCCAAGAGGTTCTCGGCGAGTTTTGCGGCCTCAGTGAGGGTAGCGTCGAGAGTGCCGCCTTCGAGTTCGGGATAAAGGCCCGCAGCGAGACCCTGGGCGAGCCCTGCTTCGTGCAACATCGAAAAACGCATGTCGGATATTGGAGCGCGGTACGTCATCAGGCTTCCCCAAAGTGCTCTCGGCGGCGCGGTCGTGACATCGAGCCCAGTCTGGACCGCGACCGAGACGTCGTTTAAATCACGGGTTGCAAGCGTCGGCCGCCGCCCCGCGTTCGAGTTTTCGCCAGCTCTTCGAAAAGCAAATATTCGAGTTGACGAACACGTGTTTTCCTCTGCGACAGCCGGGTGTCCGATTTGGCGGGAACAGGCGGCATTTTCCCCGCAAGCACCAAGGCGAATATGGCTTGCGGAAATACCGTCCTACTATAGCACGATCAGCAGGTTCGCGCCGCTAACCGGTATCGACAAATCCAGCCTCGAGTCGAGTCAAAATGAAGTGCGATGATCCCGCAAGCTCGCCAAACGTGAGATATACCACTCTGAAACGTCCGGCCGGGCCGGAATATGTGTTGGAAGCTGCGCAGATCTTGCTGCAGGGCGGCCTCGTGGCCTTTCCCACAGAAACGGTCTATGGCCTCGGCGCCGATGCAACTTCGAATACTGCCGTCGCGAAGATCTATGCTGCAAAGCGTCGCCCGATCTTCAATCCTCTGATCGCCCATGTCGTGGATCTCGCAGCCGCACAAGAGCAGGGAGTCTTTAAAGCTGACGCGCTTGCGCTGGCGCAGACCTTTTGGCCGGGGCCACTGACTCTCGTGGTTCCGCTCACACAAAACGCCACGGTCTGCGACTTGGCCCGCGCCGGCCTCGATTCTGTCGCTTTGCGAGTTCCGGCGCATCCTGTCGCGCTGAACCTGCTTGCCGCCGTCGGGCGGCCACTGGCAGCGCCTTCAGCCAATCTGTCCGGCCACGTCAGCCCCGTCACGGCCGATCACGTACTCGCAGATCTCGACGGCGCGCTCGATCTCGTTCTCGATGCCGGCCCCTGCCCGGTCGGCCTCGAATCGACGATCATCGCATGCCTCGACGGCGGCCCCCGTCTGTTGCGGCCGGGTGGTGTGCCACGCGGCGCGATCGAAACGCTCCTGCAAAGAAAACTGGCCGGATCACGCGGCGGCGTAATTCGCGCGCCCGGCTCGCTCACCTCGCATTACGCGCCGCGGGCGCGTTTGCGGCTGGCCGCGACAAGCCTGAGGCCGGGAGAATGCGGCCTCGATTTCGGCGGCGTCTTTCCAAGAAGTGCGCGCGTTCTCGACCTTTCGCCGCAGCGCGACCTCACCGAAGCGGCCGCTAATCTCTTCCATCATTTGCGGACGCTCGATTCCCTCGCGGCAGACGTGATCGCAGTCGCGCCGATTGAGGAGGCCGGCCTTGGCGAAGCGATTAATGATCGACTGCGCCGCGCCGCCGCAGAGCGGCCAAGCTGATCAGCTGCGCCAGGCTAGCGCTGGCTAGAGCATGGACCGCAAATGTGGCTCTGCTTTTGCGATTGGGATATGCTCCGATTCATTGATGTGGAGCCGCCATGTTGGCTAGCGCCAGATCAATGCAATGCCCGGACAACGCGAGAAAGCTTGCTCGCTTTGACGGATCGCGTCAGCGGCGCGCAGACAAGGGGACTCGTGCCATGAAGACCCGGATACTGCTGTCCGCATTGACTTTGGCGGTGTTGATCTCTGCTCCGGCAATTGCTCAAGAAAACAAAGACGTGCCGGGCTCGCCCAGCGCCACCATCACCATCAACGGGGATCAACTGCCCCCGCCGCCGCAGCCGTTCGGCGGCAAGATCGAGCGCAACGCCGCGGAATCAAAGCCGTATTGGCCGGCGCGCGTGGTGCCGCCCACGGGCGCGCCCAACGTGCTCTTGATCATGACCGATGACGTCGGCTTCGGCGCGCCGAGCACATTCGGCGGCGTGATCCCGACGCCGTCGCTGGACCGCATCGCCGAGATGGGACTGCGCTACACTAACTTCCATTCTACCGCGCTTTGCTCGCCGACGCGCGCAGCACTCATCACGGGGCGCAACCATCACTCGGTCGGCTTCGGCGTGGTCTCCGAGACGGCGACCGGCTACCCCGGCTATGATTCGATCATTCCGCGTGACAAGACGACCATCGGTCGGATCCTCAAGGACAACGGTTATCGCACGTCCTGGTTCGGCAAGGACCACAATACGCCGGCATTTCAGGCGGGTCAGGATGGGCCCTTCGACCAGTGGCCGATCGGCATGGGCTTCGAGTATTTCTACGGCTTCATCGGCGGCGACACCAGCCAGTGGCAGCCGAACCTCTTCCGGAACATGACGGCGATCTATCCCTATATCGGCCAACCCGGCTGGAATCTCACCACCGCGATGGCGGACGAAGCGATCGCCTATATAAATCGCATCAACGCGCTCGCACCGGAGCAGCCGTTCTTCCTCTATTACGTGCCGGGAGGCACGCACGCCCCGCATCATGCGACGCCGGAGTGGATCAAGAAGATCAGCGACATGCACCTGTTCGACAAGGGCTGGAACGATCTTCGCGACCAGATATTCGCCAATCAGAAGCGCCTCGGCGTAATCCCGCAGGACGCCAAACTCACCCCATGGCCTGACAATCTCCTGAAGCGTTGGGACCAGCTCACGGCCGACGAGAAGAAGATGTTCATCCGCCAGGCCGACGTCTACGCCGCCTATCTCGCCTACACCGATCACGAGATCGGCCGCGTGATTCTGGCGATCGCCGACTTGGGCAAGCTGGACAACACGCTGATCTTCTACATCAGCGGCGACAACGGCTCCTCGGCGGAAGGCACCCTGATCGGCACGCCGAACGAGGTTGCGATGTTCAACGGCGTCGAGGTTCCGGTCGAGGACCAGCTGAAGTATTTTTACGACGTCTGGGGCTCGGACAAGACCTACAACCACATGGCAGTGCCATGGACGTGGGCGTTCGACACGCCGTTCACATGGACCAAGCAGATCGCGTCGCACTTCGGCGGCATTCGTCAGGGCATGGCGATTTCCTGGCCGAAGGTAATCAAGGACGCGGGCGGTATCCGCAACCAATTCCATCACGTGACCGACATCGTGCCGACGATCCTGGAGGCGACCAAAATTCGCCAGCCAGAGACGGTCGACGGCATCAAGCAGAGTCCGATCGAAGGCGTGAGCATGCTCTACACCTTCGACAAGGCCAACGCCGCCGCGCCGTCGACGCACCATACGCAGTATTTCGAGATGTTGGGCGACCACGCGATCTACCACGACGGCTGGATCGCCAGCACCAAGGTGATCCGTCCGCCGTGGGTGGTATCCGCGCCTGCGAACCTCGATCCCGCCGCCACGCCCTATGAGCTTTATGACCTCACCAAGGACTGGACCCAGTTCGACAACGTCGCCGACAAATATCCGGCGAAACTGAAGGAGATGGAGAACCTGTTCTGGGTCGAGGCGAAGAAGTACCAGGTTTTGCCGCTGGACGCGTCGGTGGCGACCCGCCTCGTCACGCCGCGGCCGAGCCTCACGGCGGGCCGCAGCGTGTTCACCTATTCCGGCGAGATGACGGGCATTCCCAACGGCGACGCGCCGAGCATCCTCAACGCTTCCTACAACTTCACCGCGGACGTCGGAATTCCGGATGGCGGCGCGGAAGGGATGATCGTGACCCAGGGCGGGCGGTTTGGCGGCTACGGATTCTACCTGCTGAGGGGCAAGTCGGTGTTTCTGTGGAACCTGGTCGGTCTTAAGCGCATTCGCTGGGAGGGTCCCGACGCGCTGTCGCCCGGCAAGCATACGCTCGAATTCGACTTCAAGTACGACGGCCTTGGCATCGGCACGCTCGCGTTCAACAACATGAGCGGGATCGGCCGCGGCGGCGTCGGCGTGCTCAAGGTCGACGGTAAGGAGGTCGCCAGCCAGAAAATGGAGCGCACGCTGCCGCTGATCCTCCAATGGGACGAGAACTTCGATGTCGGCGCCGACACCGGCACGCCGGTGGACGACGCCGACTATCAGATTCCGTTCAAGTTCACCGGCAAGCTGAACAAGCTGACGCTCAGAATCGATCGACCTAAGCTTTCGCCCGAAGACGAAGAGCGCCTAATGCAAGCGCAGCGCAACAACAAGACGAGCGAATAGCTTTCGATGGCGCGGAATTCACGCGATATCAACGCGCCACCCGAATGGTAGCGAGGTTCGGGCGGCGACACACATTGCCGCTCGAATATGCCGAACCGCCGGCCATGAGCGAACAGCACTACAAGGAAATCTCGGCAACGCGGCCCTGAGGCGGCCGATCGTGCAGGCCGGGGTATGAGCCGGGACCGCCATCCGGTGGCCGCCTAACGGCAGTCCTCCTGCTGGAACGTCATGAATTTAGATTAGGCCAAGCATAATCTTTTTGGCGTATTGTTCTCGACCGTTTGACGCCCACCCCAGCGCAAGACGCGGAGGCCAGGCAAAACCTCGAGAGATTGCAGCTCCATGTCATCGCACGACCCATCCCGGCTCCGTTTGCCTGACGCGCATCCCGTTTGGCCGATATTGCAGGCCTTCGCCGGCTATCGCGCTGCCTTCGTCTCGGCAGATCTCTTCGCCGGCCTTATGCTCGCCGCGATTGCCGTCCCCGAACAAATGGCCACGGCAAAATTGGCCGGCTTTCCGCCGCAGGTCGGTTTCTTTGTTTTCGTTGCCGGCTCTATCGCTTTCGGCATCTTCGGCAGCAACCGGCTCTTGTCCTGCGGCGCCAATTCGACGATCGCACCGATTTTCGCCGGCAGCCTCGGGGCGTTCGTCGCTACCGGTAGCCCCGAGTATTATTCCTGTGCCGCGTACGTCGCTTTGCTGGTCGGCGGCCTTCTCGTCGCAGCCGGCCTTTTTAGGCTTGATCGGATCGCCGATCTTCTGTCCCAGCCCGTGACGATCGGTTTCCTTGCGGGTATCGCAGCTCACATTGCGGTATCGCAATTGCCGAGCCTGCTGGGTCTTGCCTCACCGGATGGCTCGCTCCCGCAGAAAGTGGCAATCCTGGCGGCCCGAATCACGCAGATCAATTGGGCGACGCTTGCAATCGGCGTCGGCGTGTTCGCCCTCGTTTTCATATCCGAATTGATCAGCGCGCGTCTGCCGGGCGCCCTGATCGGCCTCGCTGCGGCAACCTTCGGCGTCGCCTTCTTCGGTCTCGACGCGCAGGGCGTCGCCGTTCTAGGGACGATCGACGCGACATGGCCGGCTTTGCACATGCCGAGCGTCGCTGTTGCAGATCTTGCCGAGCTCGGCTCGTTGAGCTTCATCCTCGCCATCATCGTCATGGTGCAGACCGCTGCCACGGCACGATCTTTTCCATCGGAACACAACGAACCGCCCGATATCTGCCGCGATTTCATCGGCGTCGGCGTCGGCTGCGGCCTGGCCGCGGCGATCGGCGCTTTCCCGGCGAATGCCAGCCCGCCGCGCACGGCGACGCTGCTCGAATCCGGCGCCCGCTCGCAGCTTGCCGGGCTTTTTGCCGCCGGTCTCATCATCATGCTGCTTTCCTATGGAGGTGCACTTCTCCGCAATGTGCCGAATGCGGCTTTGGCCGGCGTCTTGCTGTTCGTAGCGTTGAAACTCGTCAGGCTCCGGCAAATCCTCACGATCCTTCGTCAATCGTTTCCCGAATTCATGCTGATCCTCTCGACCGCAGCGGCAATCGTCGTCCTGCCGATCGAGGAGGGCGTGGCGACCGGCATCGTGCTCTCGTTGCTGCAGGGCATCTGGAGCACGACACGCGCCCGCATCGTCCTATTCGAACAGGTCCCGGGCACATCCATCTGGTGGCCGGTCAAAATGCACCGTCCGACCGAACATAAATCAGGCGTCCTCGTTCTCGGCTTTCCGGCGCCTTTGTCCTTCCTCAATGCCGATCACTTCCGTCGCGATGTCGAGGCGGCTCTGCGCGATGCGCCGGATCGGACACGCCTGCTCGTCCTCGAAGCCGCGGGTATTCTCGAAGTGGATTTCACCGCCGCGCAAGTTCTCCGCGACGTCATCGAAGAATGCCGCGCCAAGGAGATCGACCTCGCCGTGGCGCGGCTCGAATCCTTGCGCGCGCAAGATGCGCTGACGCGTTTCGGCATAGCGGAGGCGCTCGGGCGCGATCACATTTTCCACAGCGTCGATGAAGCCGTGCGCGCCTTGGCTGGTGCGGCGGCGGGGCCGGACTCGTCAGGTTGAGGTGGCCTGCGTGTTTTGAGCGAATGCGGAGCAGATCTATCCCATTTAGGGCAAGTCGGCTCTGCCCGATGTGCGGGAGATGTGCTTCCGCCTTAACGGTGCGACGGCGCGGTCCACTCCTCGGCGCTGGCGCCGGCGAGCGCGCGCACGCGCTCCTCGTCCTTGCTGAATTCAGCCACCAGGCTACAAAAAACGACGCGCCTATCATCGAGCACATAGGCCCGATCGGCGATCTCGACCGCGGCGCGCACGTTCTGCTCGACCAGCAGCACGGAAATGCCTTCTCGGCGCGCCGCAGCGACGACTTTGAACACCTCCTGCATGATGAGAGGTGCCAGGCCCTGCGACGGTTCGTCGAGGAGCAATTCACCGGCAGCTATTCGCTCGGCTTCATGATTCTCGCGAGCCTCACCTGCATAGCGCTCGTCGGCCTGACGGCAATAAAACAGCACTGGCGTGCGAGACGGAGCAATGCGTTGCGGACGACGCACATATGAGGCTCAGGCACTGCCCAAGACATGAGCTCCCGTTCTCCAACAGTCTCGTTTTATTCGTTCGAGAAGGCCGCACGACCTTCCAGCCTGCCCATCGCACACGCCTGATCCTGCCAAACCAACTCGCACCCTACATAATGCCGGGTAGAACCCGCCAATGAATTGATCTTGGAGGCGCTGCGCGCAACATAGGCGGCCCGCAAGGGGAAATTTGGCCGGCGGAGCGGAGTGCCCGGATGAATAGCGATTTGCTCATAGAGTTCCCGGCGTTGCGGCAACTCGAGGAGACCTCCGTCAGGATCCTCGACCGGTCGTCGCGCGTCGTCAACCTCCCCGCCCGAGCCAAGGCCTTCGAGGTCGGGATGCAGTGTGACAACTACCTCATGGTGGCAAGCGGCCGCATCAGGGTCCAGCGGGTTTGCGAGTTGGGCCGCGAAATCGTGCTTTACCGGGTGGCCGGCGGCGAAACCTGTGTCCTGACAACGGCGTGCTTGCTCGCCCACGAAAGTTACTCGGCGGAGGCCATTGCCGAAACCGACGTATCGGCGCTTGCCGTTCCAAGAGCCTGCTTCGACCGGCTTCTGGCAGAGTCGAGGCGGTTTCGGGACTTTGTGTTCGCGGCCTACGCAAGTCGCATCACGGATTTGATGCTTCTCGTCGAGGAGGTCGCCTTCGGGCATATCGACATCCGCATGGCGCGCCGGCTACTCGAATTGAGCGATTGCACCGGCGCCCTGTCGCTGACGCACCAGGAGCTTGCCGTCGAGCTCGGCACTGCGCGTGAGGTCGTGAGCCGTCAATTGAAGGAGTTCGAACGCCGGGGTTGGATCAGACTCGAGCGTGGCAGGATGGATATCCTCGATAGGACCGCTTTGAATTGTCTCGCCAGCGATTGCCGCTAGAGCCGATCCCATCCAAGTAGATCCACTTTGGGCTACTTAGGTGGGTCGAATCGGCTCCACATCAAAAAGTTGGACCATTTCCTCATCGGAAGAGTGGACCCACGTTTTCGACAAATGCTCTTGTGACTTAGTCACAGACCCCCTCTCGGCCAGCGGCCTAGATTGCCGTCCGGAATACTTCTGTTCGAGAGGATGACAGCTATGACAAATGAAGGAACCGTCGACCGCGTGCTGCGCGCAATCGTCGGATTGGCGCTGATCAGTTTGGTGTTCGTCGGCCCGCACACAGCTTGGGGGTGGATCGGACTCGTGCCGCTCCTGACTGGAGTCGTGGGGTTCTGTCCGGCCTATCGTCTGTTAGGCATTCGCACATGCAAGGTCGATAGCCAAGCCAAACACGGCTGACGGGTCGGCTGCGGAATTGCCCCGCGCCGGAGCATCACTTCGGCGCCTCGAGCACCGCGACGACGGGCGCCGGCGGCAGTGTCGGGAACGTCTCTTCCCAGCCGCCGCCCAACGCCTTGTAGAGCGCGACGAGATCGACCGCGGCATTCGTCGCGCTCGTTGCCGCCTGCTGCTCGGCTTGCAGCAAAGTGCGCTCGGCGTCGAGCACGTTGATGAAGGCTTCGACGCCGTCATTGTAGCGCGACCGCGATAGGGCGAGCGCAGCGCGCGCATGGGCGGCCTGCTGGTTCAGGCGGGCCCGACGTTGCTGTTCGCTGCGAAAGGCGACGAGGGCGTTGACGACATCGTGCCAGGCCTGCAGCACGGTCTTGTGGTAATTGATTGCGGCTTCCTGCTGTTGTGCCTCGCGCAATTGCAGCGTCGACCGCAAGCGGCCGGCATCGAAGATCGGCAGACTGACACTTGGGCCATACTGATATTGCAGGGGCGAGCCTTTCCACAGCGTCGCAAAATCCAGGGCCTGAGCGCCGACGCTGCCATTTAGCTTCACGCTCGGATAGAAATCACCGACGGCGACGCCGATATCGGCTGTTGCAGCATGGAGTTGCGCTTCCGCCTGCCGGATGTCGGGTCGCCGACGGGCAAGTTCGGAGGGTACGCCAACCGGCAGCCGCCGCGGCATGGGCGGCAAGCTACGCGTACGTGTGAGTTCGCCAGTGAGGGCGCCCGGGGGTTGGTCGAGAAGCAGGCACAGGGCGTTGACGGCTTCCGATTGTTGCCGCTCGAGATCCGGCAGCTGGGCGCGGATCGCTTCCACTTGCGCGGCCGCGTTTTCAACGTCGGTGCCGACCGCAACGCCATGCTCCATCCGCGAGCGTGTAAGGCCGAGCGTGTCATTCGCCGTGGCGAGATTTTCCCGAGCGATCCGTATTTGCGTCTGGATGCCGCGCAATTGCATGTAATCACGTGCGACTTCCGCAAGCGACGAGATGAGAACGGAGCGGCGCATTTCCGCTGCGGCTTTGGCTTGCGCATCCGCCAACTCCACTTGCCGCCTGACCTTACCCCAAATATCGAGTTCCCAGGATGCATCAAAGCCATATTGCCACAGACTTATGGGCTGCGAAAACTGCTGCACTTCGGACTGTGGAAAGCCAAGCGGGCTCGTCAGGCCGGAAATGACGTTCTGGCTCTCCTTGTAGGTCTGTTCGGATGCTTTGCTTGATATGCTCGGAAATTGCCCGGCCGCCGCTACGCCGAGCTGGAAGCGGCTTTCTGCCAGCCGTGCGGTCGCGGTCCGGACGTCGAGATTGCTCGCCGCAACGCGGTGTTCGAGTGCGGTCAGTTCGGGGTCGCGAAACAGCGCCCACCATTCCGGATCGGGAGGCGAGAGAGATGTTTCGCGGCTCGCATTCGAGTGGATGAGATTGCTCGCAAGAGAGGTCGCCGGCAGGCCCGGGTCCGGCGGGACGAAATCCGAGCCCACTGCGCAACCCGCGAGGGCGAGGGCGAAGGAGCCGCAAAAAGACCAACGCAACAATCCGACCATCGCAGATCCCACTCGCGCCAGCTCGACCCGAGCGGCTGCACGACTATCGAACTCACAAAAGGGCTCGGCCCGCCCGACGCGTCTGTCGTGCCACGAACCGCACGCCGAGCCGCCCCCAACCGCTTCCCCAACCTTTTGGACAGACTTCCACGCAACCATAGCGCAGAGCCAAGCCCAAACATGTGTCATCGCGACCACGCGACCGGAAAAAATCGATCCCCTGCGAGGCGAATAGTCCGCCGTGTCGCAAGTTTCGGCTCTTCGACGTGGCATTCAGTGCCCGCCGGGAGCGAGACCACCGCGACCCTTGCGCGGTGAAAGCAGGAAACACACGGGCACCACTGCGAAAGCAACGACCGACAAATAGAGGAACACGTCGGAATAAGCGAGGATGGCGACCTGCTCGCGAAACATCTGGTAGACTTTGCCCAGGGCGAGATCATGCGCGGCCTGGGCAGAATTCCCCAGCGCCACCAAAGCGGATTGATAGCGCGCGACCAAGTCATTGAAAGGCTGATGGAACGGCGTCGCCCATTGCGAGAGGTAAGTCTGGTGCACCTGCATCCGCGTTACCGTGAGCGCTGTCGACGCGGCAATGCCGATTGATCCGGCGACGTTGCGGAACATCGTATAAAGCGCAGTCCCGTCGCTGTTCAATTCCTGCGGCAATGTCGAATAAGTGATCGTGCTGATCGGGACGAAGAGAAAGGCCAACGCGACCGTCTGCGATATACGGATGAGGACGAGCCGCTGGAAGCTCATTTCCGGGACGAGAATGCTCGAGAAAATGAACGCGCATCCCATGAGGAAAAAGCCCATGGCAATGATGTAGCGGATTTGGATGATATTGATGAGGCGCCCTATAATTGGGATGAGGAATATTATGGCGATCCCACCCGGCGAAAGAATGAGCCCGGCCCACAATGCCGTGTAGCCGACGATCTCCTGCGCGTATTGCGGAATGATCACCGCGCTCGCATAGAGTGTGCCGCCGACAGCGGCAATCAATACGCAGCCGGCGGCGAAATTCCGATCCTTGAACACGGCGAGATTGATGATCGGCTTTTTCGCCACGCGCAGCCAGATGATCGCCCCGGCAATGCCGATCGCCGCCAACACAGCCATGGTACGGATGAACCCAGACCCGAACCAGTCCTCATCCTCGCCACGATCCATCATAATTTCGAGACAGCCGAGCCCGAGCGCGATGAGACCGAGCCCGATGAAATCGGTGCTGCGCCGGCGTGCTTTCGCCCACGGCGGATCTTCGATTACCAACGAGATGATCACCGTCGCGAGAAGACCGACGGGCACGTTGATGTAGAAAACCCATCGCCAGTTGAATTGGTCGGTGATGTAGCCGCCGAGCGTCGGGCCGAGCACAGGCGCGACGATCGTGGCGATCGCCACCACGCCGAAGGCGGCAGCGCGCCGCGCGGGAGGAAACGTGTCAAGAATGATCGATTGCTGGTTGGGCTGCAGGCCGCCGCCGAAGAATCCCTGCAGGAGACGGAAAAAAATGAGCTGCCCCAGACTTTGCGACGCCCCGCACATGAAGGAGCAGACGGTGAACATCGCGATGCAGATCAAGAAATAGCGCTTGCGCCCAAGTATATTGCCGAGCCAGCCGGAGATCGTCAGCACGATGCCGTTGGCGACGAGATAGGACGTCAAAGCCCAGGTCGCCTCGTCGTAACTCGACGAAAGGCTACCGGCGATATGCGGAAGCGACACGTTGACGATCGTCGTGTCGAGGATCTCCATGAACGCGGCGAAAGTCACCACCACCGCAATCAGCCACGGATTGTAACTCGGGCGCCACTCGGCGGCGATTTGCGCATCCGTCTTGGAAGGCGTCGCACCATCGCCCCCTGCGGCGGCCTTGTTCGGAGGCGCCGGGTCGTCGGAAGCGGGCACGGCTCGGCTCATCGCACCTTGACTCGCGGGTCGACCGAAATGCCGAGCGGCAGCGGCAGCTTCGGATCGAGCCCTTTGTCGATGGTTATCTTCACCGGAACACGCTGAACGATCTTGACGAAATTGCCCGTCGCGTTTTCCGGTGGGAAGGCGGTGAACTTGGATCCGGAGCCGAGTTGAATCGAATCGACATGGCCTTCGAGATGCAGTTCAGGATAGGCGTCCACCTCGATCGTCACCGGCTGGCCCGGCCGCATGAGGGCGAGTTGGGATTCCTTGAAATTCGCCGTGACCCAGAGCCGCGGCGACACGATCGAGAGGATTTGCTGGCCCGGCGAAACGTAATTGCCCTGTTCGACATTGCGCTTGGTGATCCAGCCGTCCTGAGGCGCGACAACGACGCAGCGCGACAGATTGAGGAGCGCTTGGTCGAGACGCGCTTGTGCTTGCTCCACTTGCCCCTTCAGGTTAGCGACCTCCGACACCGCCTGTCCGATCCTTTGTTCGACGGGCTCGGCCTGCCGCACTTGCGCCTCGGCCTCGACGACCTGCGCTTGGGCCTGATGCCAAGCGGCCGTCGCGGCATCGACCTCCTGTTGGGTCGTCGCCTGGTGCGGCAAGCTCTGCTGGCGCTTGTAATCGGCATCGGCCTTTGCGAGAGCCGCATGGGCGAATGCGAGCTGGCCGCGGGCCAGCTCGAGTGCCGCGGGAAAATTCTTGTGCGCGACTTCTGCCAGATATTGGTAGCCAGTCATCTGTGCACGTGCCGTCGCCAGCGCCCCTTCGGCTTGCTCGCGGTCGATCACATATTGCCGATCATCAATATGGATCAGCGGCTCGCGGGCATGGACGAATTGGTTGTCGGTCACGTCGAGCGAAACAACTCTGCCGGTCACTTCCGGCGAAACGGTAATAGCGCTGCCATCGGTATAGGCATCGTCGGTCGTTTCGAAGTCGCGGTTGGCGAGCCAATAGGAAATGCCACCATAGGCAAAGCCGAGAATAATGATCGCCATGACAATGAGGCGCCGCGTTCCCCGCCGCCGCGGCGCGGCAGCCGGTGGCTGTTGCTTTGCTTGCTGCTCGAGTTCCTCGCCGCTCTCGAGGGGTTTTCCCGTCTCCAAATCTTGCGATTGCTCCGCCCGCGGCGCAGAGTCGTCGCCGGCAGGCTTATCGCCTTGGTCAGTTTGCCGATCGAGCATTTCAGTCCCATCATCTCGACTAAGCCCGGGAATTTCTCTCGGGCATGGCCTTCATTGGTTCGGCGGAAGTAGCAGTCGGAAACTCGACGAAGCAGAGAAAACAGGTATATTGACGCGGTTGTGCTCCGCCGCGCTCGGCGACGCGGCCCGCATTTGTCGACAGACAGCGCTGCGCGTCAATCACGCTGTCCCCGAGCACGCTGGAGCCCTGGCCGGTGCGAACGCTTCATGCCCAGAAGTCGAGCAGAAAAATTGTCTTAACAGTACCGTAGAGTTCGTATAAGTTCAACCCTGTTGAATGTCAATCGCCTAACATATTTGTGAAATGCACCAGACCAGACGTGTTCCGCGCGGCGAAAAGCGCCGCGATGAAATTGCCGCAGTCGCACAAAAGGTGTTCATGGAGCTCGGTTTCACCGAAGCGACGATGCAGACCATTGCGGCTTGCGCCGGGGCGTCGAAGGAAACCTTGTATCGCCATTTCGGCGGCAAAGAAGAGCTTTTCGCGGAGATCGTACGCACCCGCGCGGCACGCGTCTTCAGCGGCATCGACGAAGCTCTCGTACGCGGCGAGCCGGAGCAGATTCTGACCCGTGTCGGGCGCAATCTCTTGCAAATGGTCTCGGGCGAGGATTCGCTTTGCCTATACCGCATGGTCATTGCCGAACTGCCGCGCGCGCCCGAGCTCGGCCGCATTTTTCTTGAACAGGGACCCTTGCAGGTTCTGCGGCAATTGACCGCGCAGATCGCCAGCGCCGCGGAGACGGGCCAATTGAACTGTCCCGACCCTGAGCTTGCGGCAAAACTCTTCCTCGGCGCGCTCAGCGGCACGCGCCATGTCTACGCGCTCATTGCACCGGAGACGGACGTGCTGACCGAGGAAAAGATCGAACGGCATGTCGCCGCAGCCGTCGCCATGTTCTTGGCGCGCTATGGCGTGGCGGCGTAGTGGCTCGAGTCACTCAAATTGACGATATAAACACTTGGGTTTTGTGCGGACCGGACGTCCGCGTTCCGGACCGCGGACCTCTGGTCCGCTATTAGCCGCCTAACCCGGCCGGGCTCAAAGTCCGAGCTGCACGGAAATCGCGCGCTCGACGGCCACCAGATCTTCCCGGCTCAGGCGACCGATCCTCTCGCGCAGGCGGAGTTTGCTGATCGTGCTCAATTGGTCGGCCATGGCCTTGCGCTGCTCTCCCTTCAAGCTGACATAGGCTTCGGACGGATAGAGGCGGCCGATATTGCTGGTCAACGGAACGACCTGAACCCTGTTCAGCTCGCGGTTGGCCACATCATTGCTGATGACCAATGCCGGCCGGGTCTTGCGAATTTCCCCACCGATCGAAGGATCGAAGGCGACCCACCAGACTTCGCCGCGTTGCGGCGGTCTAGCTTCGGTCATTTCTTGGCTCTTGGCCGATGTCGCCGGATAGGTTCTCGACCCAGTCCGCGGCTTCGCGCTCGCGCTCCTCATCGGCAGCCATGGCTCTGTACCCTTCGACGAGATCGCGCTGCAGCACATGCGGGCGCGCCAGATCGTTGAGGAAACGGCTGATGCGCCGCCGCCCGACAATGCTGTGCAACCCGACGTAAACCTCATCATCGACCGTTATGGTCAGTTTTTTCGACATATCGAATTTCCTATACGTATAGCATACGTATAGCTGTCTGGGTCTCTTGTCCAGTGACTGCGGGAATCAGGAAGCGCATGACCGCTGGAGATCGCTCCCATCGGGACCGCGGACCTCCGGTTCGCTATTTTCTCTTCAGTTTAATCAACGCCGGCCACGAGCCGGCTTTCCCGGACGGCTAGAGCTCCTCGACGAGCTCCTTTAATCTTTCAATTGTTCTCGCGCGATCTCTCGCATCGGAAATTGTTTGAAGAAATTCATCCGCCTTGGGATCGTCATCGTGCAGCGCTGCAATGATTTTTCCGATTGTCGATACCTTATTGTAGATTTTCACGCGTTCCCATTGATTCAGCTTCAGATCGCCGAAGTGGCCAAGCCCTTTCAGCGCCAGTTCTTTGCTAATGTTGTGAATTACGGTCGTCCCGAGTTTGCCCGCTCCATGAACGTCGCGGAGGACGCTCATTTCATAGGAGCGAATATGATTGTAAGTCACAACATCCGCATGCAGTTGCTCGTAAGTTTTGATTGCCATACTCGTCTCCCGTCATCCGACGATCTGAATATGTCATAAAATAACTCATAAAACAAGTTTATTTTGGAATTATTTATATGATTATTCGCCGTTGCCCTCGTTGCCTTTGAAATTGGGACGTCCATCCCACAACTTAGGACATTAGCGCTCAGCTTAGGACAGCACCGCTGGAGGCAACATGATTTTCGAAAGCGACCCCGAACACATCCAGGCGCTCGACAGCATGGATTTGGTGCACCTGATGAAAAGATTGCTTCTGGCCGAAAGCCAACTTGCCGGCATTCCTCTGAGAGGTGCAAGCGTCCCGCTTCAGATTACCGTACCTGACGGCGGCGAGGACGGCAGGATCGAATGGTCAGGCGGGCGACAGGAGACCGCTTACTTCCCTAGCCGTTTTACACTGTTTCAGTCGAAGGCCCAGAATCTCACAGCAGCCATAGTCCGCAATGAAGTTCTAAAAAATGCCAAAGGCAAAAAGGGCAAAGCAACAAGCGGGCTCAGTGAAGCAATCAAGGACGTCCTCGAAAAACGCGGCGCCTACGTCATTTTTTGCAGGACGCCCTTTATCGGCAAAAGGAGGGACAATCTAGCGGCAGCCGTTAAAGCAGCGATCGTTGAGGGTGGCGGCGATCCGGACCAAGCAGCCGCCATCGAAATCTATGACGCGAACACAATTGCCGATTGGGTGAACTCTCATCCTCCGGTCGCCCTTTGGCTCGCTTCGAAGCGGCTTGGTCGTCCACTACATGGCTTTCAAACTCATGAGTCCTGGGGCCGCGCGCCCGAAATTGCCGCCGTTCCCTGGCAGCCAAGCGAAACACCGCGTTTTGCTCCCCAGAACCGCAGCGTCCCATTATCGGAGCGCATTGATCCAGCTCTGCCGTTTTGGACACATGCTCGCGCAGCAGCAGCGGTACGCGAATTCCTGTCGAACGACGGCGCGGTGATCCGTGTTGCGGGACCATCCGGGTATGGCAAAACCCGCTTTGGCTACGAAACTCTAAGTGGAAACTCCAGGGCCTTGGCTGATCTCGTGGACGCATCTTCTGTGATGTATGTCGACGGGAGCATCTCGGGAACGGAAGCGGTCAACCTTGCCCTTGAAATGGCCGAAACCCAGACGCCCGGAATTCTGGTCATCGATGAATGTCGCGATGACTTGCATTGGAAGCTCGCGCAAATGGTCCAACGCGCAGGCTCAAAGCTGCGCCTTGTCACCATGGACATCGAGACAAAGGTTTCAGCCGGAAATAACCTGCTCTCTATCCGCATCGAGAAAACCGACGGCAAACATATCCAGGCCATCGCCAAAGGTGTAGCCCCTACCCTTGGGGATATCGACGCGTCATTTATCGCCGAGCTTGCAGAGGGTTTTCCTCGAATGGCCGTGCTTGCAGCTCAGCAAAATGGCGATGGAAGACAGACCCTTCAGTCAGTCGATCAAATCCTAGATCGTATCATTTGGGGATCGAATGTCCGGGTCAATGAGGCTCAGCGAGCGATTGAAATTGCCAGTCTGTTCGATTGGTTCGGACTCGAAGGGAGAGTTAGCGCGCAAGTCGATTGGATCGCAAAAGAACTTGGAAACATGACCGGCGCAATGTTCGCCGAGCATCTACGATCTTTCTTCCCCCGAGGTGTGCTCGTAAGGCGTGGCGATTTTGCGCAAATAGGGCCGGTGCCGCTGGCCGCGCGATTGGGTCTGCATCGGCTTCAAATGATGTCCGCCGACCAACTGGTACGGCTCTTTCATGATGCGCCTTCAGAGCTTAAAATCAGTTTTCTTCGGCGGCTCAAATGGCTCGATACTTCGCCTGTTGCGAGACATTTCGTGGAGCGGATTCTGGCCCCGGAGCTTCTCGGCAATCTAGCCGCTCTAAACACCGATTTTGGGTCGAAGCTCCTCGACTATCTCGTTCACGTCAATCCCGATGCGGTAGCCGCTACCGTCGAGCGTGTCTTTGGACAATTGACCCTTGAGGAACTCCAAGCTGTCCGCGATGGACGTCGCCACTTGGTTTGGACGCTTGAAAAGCTCGTGTTTCCCAAAAGTAGCTTTGATCGAGCCGCCACCCTCCTGCGGCGGCTGGCGACGGTCGAGACCGAGAAAATCTCCAATAACGCCACAGGTATATTCAAACAACTCTTTCATCTCTATCTCAGCGGGACCGAGGCCGCGCCTTCGCGCCGCCTGCTCGTGCTTGACGAGGGCCTTTCCTCGACCGATGCGCGTGAGCGGGAGATCAGCGTCGATGCGCTTGGTGCAATGCTCGAAACGGCGCACTTCACTCGTTTTGGAGGTTCCGATCAAATCGGTAGCGACGAGCCGATGGTCGATTGGCAACCAAAAACAAATGGAGAAATTTGGAATTTCTTTCGGTCGGCGATCTCGCGGTTGCTTACCATTGCGACGAGAGACGATCCTCTCGCTGCCAAGGCAAAAAACCTTCTCGGCTCGCACATTCGGGGTCTGTTGCGAGGTCTCCCGTTTGACGGTGTGAAGGCGATGATTGAAACGATGATCGCCCATGACGGGGTTTGGATCGAAGCTATACAAGAGGTGTCGTCTTGGCTGTTTTTCGATCGTAACGAAGCCCCACGGGAATTGGCGACTGAGGTCCGCCGCTTTTATGACACCCTTCTTCCAACCGACCTAATCGAGCTAGCGATCCTTTATACAGAAGGTTGGCAAAACGATTTATACGACCCCAACACAATCTATGACAGCGCCAAACATGACTTCGAATATTCGATACGTCAGGCTCAAAAGATCGCGAAACAAATTGCAGGGGATCCGGTTCTCCTTAACCGAGCCGTTGACAGGTTAGCTTGTAGCGGCGGTCACACACTTTTTCCTTTCGCCCGAGAGCTCGTGGCGGCTGTGGATGATCCCACGGGTCTTTTTTCCTACGCTGTCGAAGTTGCTGAACGTAATGAAGCTTCGGCAAACCGGGGATTCTTCAGCGGCTTGATATCGGGGGCCGATGGACGCGACCATGCGCTCGCGCAATCGCTTGTTCGAATGGCGCTCAAAGCTACCAGGCTAAAAAGAGAAGCTATCTCATTTATTGGCTCCGGTCAGCTTCGGGCGGACGACCTCGCCTTGGTCGTCTCATTACTACAATCCGCGGACGTATCGCCGTCGGAAACCGAATCCCTGTCTTACGGAAGAGGTTTGGATCACCTATCCGATGCCGAAATCATGCCTCTTTTTCTTGAACTCGAGCAACACAGCAATGATGGCCTGTGGACGATCTTGGGTATGGCTAACATGCTCCTCTTCGGCGGCAGGCAGCCGACGAAGGAGTTAGCGAAATTTTTCAAACGAGTTCTGATTAATCCAGCTCTTGTGGAGCGTGTACGCCATAACATGGATGGCCACCATCTTGCCCAAGTGGTCGAGCGCGTAGCCGCCTTCGACGAAATCAAGGCATCCTACGCCAAGAAGCTCGCCAAACAGCTCCTACGTATCTGCCGCAAGAATGCCGACAGAACTTTCTACGATCTGGATGATCCGGTCAGAAAATCCTTGACCATCTTAGCTCGTCTATATCCGGCCCAAGTCTGGGAAGAAGTCGCAAAGAAACTTACCAGCAAGTCCTGGGACGTCCGGTTTTACTCTGAACGGCTACTGGTCTCCCGGCATGGCGACAATTACCTTGCGCTAGGCATTGCTTTCGATGTGCCTCCCGCGACGTTCCTGGCATGGGTCAGAGCCGCGCCACAAGAACGAGCGGCAAAGGCAGTTGATTGGCTGCCAGTCGCAGTAAGAGCGGAAGACGGTATTCTGCATTGGCATGCCGAAATGGAAGCATTCGTTATCGAGTTCGGCGATCAACCGGAAGCGCTGCAAGCTATAGCGAAAAGGCTGCGTCCGACGTCTTGGTGGGGTTCCCTTGCACCACATCTTGAGGCAATTTTGCCTCTCC
Organism: uncultured Alphaproteobacteria bacterium; assembly: GCA_963809985.1. Lineage (GTDB taxonomy): Bacteria > Pseudomonadota > Alphaproteobacteria > Rhizobiales > Beijerinckiaceae > Methylovirgula. The sequence continues at coordinate 868,364 of CAWELW010000001.1, forward strand.
TCGAACAATGGACGACACATCAAAGCCCCAAGGCGCGTGAATTCGCAAACGGAATGATCGTTTCTCTGCGGCGCCAGATCGTTGAAGAGAGAAAGCGAAGCGAAGAGGATGTAGTGCGCTTCACTTAACAACGAGCAGCAACTTTATCGGAGCTATTTGCAGAAGTTGGTGACGGCGCAGAGGAAAGGCGGCGTATCTTGGGGTGTCGAAGTCTCCACTTCTCTACCGTAGGAGCGATACGCCGTATCACAGGATAATGTCATCGAACTTTCTTAGCCCGAAAGGGTGAGAGACGGATGCTGTCGCCGCCCTCACCCGATCTCAACCACAACGCGGCCGCGGATTTTGCCCTCGAGGATGGCTCTGGCAGTCGGAATGATCTCCTCGAAGCCGATTCTCGTCGTCATCCGATCGAGCAATTGCGGGTCGAGGTCGCGCGCCAGCCTCTGCCAGGCGACGAGCCGGAGCGGTTTCGGCACCAAGACGCTGTTGATGCCGATGAGCGAAATGCCCCGCAAGATGAACGGCGCGACAGTCGTCGGCAGATCCATGCCCTGCGCCAAACCGCAGGCGGCGACGGCGCCGTCGCGCTTCGTCTGCGCCAGGAGATTGGCGAGAGTGTAAGAGCCGACGCAATCTATGCCGGCGATCCAACGCTCGCGGCCGAGCGGCTTGCCTTCCACGGCGAGTTCGTTGCGCGAAATGATTTCGGCGGCGCCGAGGGACTTGAGATAATCGGCTTCGGCAGGCCGACCGGTCGAGGCGATGACGTGCCAGCCATTCTTGGCCAGAAGTGCGACCGCAATCGAGCCGACGCCGCCGGCCGCACCGGTGACGACCGCGGCCCCTTGCGCCGGCGCCAGGCCATGCCTTTCGAGCGCGAGAAGGCAGAGCATGGCGGTATAGCCCGCCGTGCCGATCGCCATGGCCTGCGCCGCGCTCAACCCTTCCGGCAGAGGCACGAGCCAATCGCCGTTGACGCGGGCGATTTGCGCATAGCCGCCGTGATGCGTCTCGCCGAGACCCCAGCCGTTGAGCACGACGGCGTCGCCGGGTTTGAACAGGGCATGCGTCGAGGTCTCGACGATGCCGGCCAGATCAATGCCGGGAATCAGCGGAAATTTGCGGATGACCGGCGATTGTCCGGTGATGGCGAGCCCGTCCTTGTAGTTCACCGTCGAATGTGTGACCCGGACGGTCACGTCGCCCGGCATCAGGTCATTTTCGTCGAAATCGACGATGCCGGCATGATAGCCATGATCATCTTTATCGACACGGATGGCTTTGAAGGTGGGCATGGGAGTGCTCGCAACTTTGATGAACACCGCAATTTTATAGCGGCATTTGGTCTGCGGCGACATTCATATGTTTGGGCCGTTCGGCCCGCGCCCGCCAGCCGAACCGGCGCCGTTCCGAAACGAGGCGCGCCAATTCGGATCGTCTGGCGGCGAGCGTCTCGGCCATTGTTCGCAGACGGCCTTTCAGCACGCTATTCGCGTGGCCGCGCTCCAGCATTCTTCCTTCAAGGCTTTCGTGCCGCCGCGCGGCGCACGCGCGGGCCTACAGCCAGGCAAGGCCGAAACCGAGCATCGCCGCCAAGACGACAAGGACGGCCGCCACAAGAGCGAGAGTGAAAGGCGGAGCAGACGCGCCAGCGAAAAGGAAGGACATGTGTTCCATCCGGCAAGAATAGACCGATTCGGGCGCCGCCCGGAACAAAATAGAAACATACAATTTGTTCGGCTCCGATTTATGGTCACTCAATGTAAACCAACTGCTCGGTACTATTCGAAGACGCTCGCCCGGATCTCCTGCGTGGACCGTCATCCCAGTCTGGCGACGCACGACGGGAGGCCGTCGAACTTCTGTTGGGGCCGCGCGGGACATCAGACTATGCTGTCAAGACTCTCTCACGCTGACCGTCGCCGCTTCCATCAAATCGACGATCAGTGCATTTCGACCCTTCGGCAAAACAAAGACTTCCTCATTCGCGAGCTGGATGCAGCGCTCGACCAACTCTATTCTTATCTGCGCAGCTTTATGGCCAACTTTCCGCTGGACCCACACAAAAAGGCCGCGCCCATTTCAAAAGAAAAGCACTTGAAGCACTGGGCCCTCCTCTTGGAGGGGCGGCTCGATCAGGAGTACATGACTTCCGTCGCGAGCATGTACACCCTGCGCTCAAGCCAAGGGTTCGACCGCGCGGTATATATCGGTGGCTATAATTTTCTCGTCAACGATATGATTGCAGCCATCGGAGCGCGATTTCGCCGCCTTAGTTTTTCACGGTCACGGCAGAAGATTGCGTTGCAGACCGCCTTCTTGCGGATCGCCACGTATAACATGGCCTATGTGATCGAGGCCTATTTCGAAGACAACTACGCGGACCGCGCTGCAGCGATGGATGAACTGGCTCGGTCTTTCGAAGACGTGGTCGGCGGCGTTGTTGGAACCGTTTCTTTGGCGGCCGCGCAATTGCGGGTCACTGCGGACGATCTCACCCATTCGGCCGAATCGACGAATCTCCAATCCATGGCCGCAGCTGATGCATCCAAGGAAGCCTCGACCAATGTCCAGGCTGTCGCGGATGCGACCAACCATCTCTCGCAGTCCATCGGCGAGATCAGCGATCGAGTGCAGCAATCCAACCGCATTGCCGGCAAAGCTGCGGGCGAAGCCGATCGCACCCATGCCGAAGTGCAAAGCCTGGCCAAGGCGGCCGAGCGAATCGGCGGCATCATCGGCCTCATCAGCAATATTGCCGGGCAAACGAACATGCTCGCGCTCAACGCAACGATCGAAGCGGCGCGCGCCGGCGAGGCAGGCCGCGGCTTCGCCATCGTTGCGCAAGAAGTCAAGAGCCTCGCGGACGCAACGGCCAAGGCCACGGCAGATATCGGGGCGCAAGTTGCGGGCATCCAGGCGGCCACTCATAACGTCGCCGCCTTCATCGCGACGATCGCCAAGACGACACAGGAGGTCAGTTCGATTGCCGTCTCCGTCGAACGCGCCGTCGCGGAGCAAGAGGCCGTCACGCAGGAGATCGTCCGCCGCATGCTGGAAGCCTCCCAAAAAACGACCGAAGTCAGCACCAATATCGTCGGCGTGACCGAGGCCGCCGGCGATTCGAGCCAGGCGGCGCGAAGACTCCTGGACTCGGCGACCGGCCTGACGCAACAGTCGGAAGTCCTGTCGAAGCAAGTGGAGGATTTTCTCGCAAGGGTGCGCGCTGCTTAGGCGACGCCCAGAAATAGATGAATCGATCGGGTGCGTCCCCCTTTCCCCGCAAGCGAGCAAAGGGGACGCCCATCCGGCAAACATGGAGCACTTGATTTTCAGTGTCGCCTTAGGGCACTCGCGAGCGCGCCCAAATTGACCTTGCTCGGGGCATTGCTTATGTAATTCGTAACGAACCGGGCAAAAGGGGCGCGTTCGGCTTAGGCGTCGCCCGCATCGCTCACATCGATTGAGACCGCTTATTTTGGCGCTAGTACCATGGCCCTCAGAACCATCCTCACCCCTCCCGATCCGCGGCTGCGTCTGAAATCCGCGCCCGTTGCCAGCGTCGACGACAAGGTGCGCGCGCTGATGGATGACATGCTCGAAACCATGTACGACGCGCCCGGCATCGGCTTGGCCGCCATCCAAATCGGCGTGCCCGAACGGGTGATCGTCATCGACATCGCCAGACGCCAGGACGAAACTGCCAGCGCTAATCCCATGTGCTTCGCCAATCCCGAGATCGTTTGGGTTTCCGACGAGTGCTCGGTCTACGAAGAGGGTTGCTTGTCGATCCCTGAATTCTTCGAGGAAGTCGAACGGCCTGTGAAAGTCCGGGTCAAATATCTCGATCGCGACGGCCGTGAATGCGAGATCGAAGCCGACGGCCTGCTCGCGACGTGCCTTCAGCATGAGATCGACCACCTGAACGGCGTGTTGTTCATCGATCATATTTCGCGCCTCAAGCGCGAACGTGTCCTGAAGAAGTTCAGCAAGGTGGCCCGGCGAGAGAACGCCTGACGGGAGCCGTAGGTGCGCATCGTCTTCATGGGCACGCCGGAGTTCTCGGTGCCGGTCCTCACCGAGATCATCGGCCAAGGCCATGAGGTCGTCGCGGTCTATACGCGACCGCCGAAGCCCGCAGGGCGGCGCGGGCTCGAAATGCTGCCCTCACCGGTCCACGCGGCAGCCGGGCGTTTCGGCATTCCCGTCGTCGTGCCGACGAGCTTGCGAAGCGACGAGGCTGCCGCGGTCTTTCGCAGCCACGTGGCGGATGTCGCTGTGGTCGTCGCCTATGGTCTTATTCTGCCCAAGCCCATCCTCGAAGCCCCCCGCTTCGGCTGCCTCAATCTGCATGCCTCGCTATTGCCCCGCTGGCGCGGCGCGGCGCCGATTCAACGCGCGATCATGGCAGGCGACCGCGAGACTGGCGTCATGGTGATGCGGATGGAAGAAGGTCTCGATACCGGACCTGTCGGCCTCGTGGAACGCGTTGCGATCGGTGCTGATGAGACGGCCGGCGAATTGCACGACAGGCTGTCGCGGCTCGGCGCTGATCTCATGGTCCGCGCGCTCGCGGCGCAGGCGCGCGGCTCGCTGAGTTTCACCCCGCAGAGCAACGAGGGAGTGACCTATGCTCACAAGATCGACAAGGCCGAAGCACGCCTAGACTGGACGAAGAGCGCACGCGAGTTGCATAACCTCGTGCGCGGGCTCGCGCCCTTTCCCGGCGCCTTTTTCGAGGCCGATTTCGGCAAAGGCCCGGAGCGGATCAAAGTCCTGCGAAGCCGTGTGGTGGCCGGGCACGGACACGCGGGCAGCCTCATCGACGACGAACTCACGGTCGCGTGCGGCGAGGCCGCCTTGCAGCTCCTCGAAGTTCAGCGTTCCGGCAAGGCGCCGATGAAGGCCGACGAGTTCTTGCGCGGGGTGCGACTCGACAAGGGCACGATGCTCGATCGCTCGGGCGGCTGATAATGCCCCGCTACAAACTCACCATCGAATATGACGGATCGGGTTTCGTCGGCTGGCAAAGGCAGAAGAATGGGCTTTCAGTACAGGAAGCCATCGAGACGGCATTTTCTGGCCTCGCCGCCGAGCCGGTCGCGATCCGCGGCGCCGGGCGCACCGATGCCGGCGTTCATGCGGCAGGCCAAGTCGCGCATGCCGATCTCGCCCGCGACTGGCGTCCCGATATATTGCGCGACGCGCTGAATGCGCATTTGCGGCCAAACCGCGTCGCGATCCTGGCCGTCGAGACTGTCGGCCCATCTTTCGATGCGCGCTTTTCCGCGACCCGCCGCCATTATCTCTACCGGATCATCAATCGCCGTCCCCCCTTGACGCTCGAGGCCGGGCGCGCTTGGCTCGTCAAACACCGGCTCGATGCCCAAGCCATGCACGACGCGGCGCAAATCCTCCTCGGCAGGCATGACTTTTCAACCTTCCGCGATGCCCAATGCCAAGCTGCAAGCCCGGTACGCACGCTTGAAGGGCTCGATGTCCAGCGCACAGGCGATACGATCGAGATTCGAGCAAGAGCCCGGTCTTTTCTTCATCATCAAGTGCGCTCCATGGTCGGCTCGCTCGAACTTGTCGGGTCCGGCAAATGGCGCGCCGCCGATCTCGCCGCCGCGCTCGAAGCCCGCGACCACCGACGCTGCGGCATGGTTGCGCCGGCAGCGGGGCTCTTTCTTGTCGGCGTGGATTACGCGGGCGTCGGCAGCGCAGTTTGAGCTTCTGACACGAAACTTATCGCAGTCGGTTGGCAGGTATTTTTACCCCAAAAAATTCTACCGCCAGCCACTTTAAGCGGAGACAAACGCATCGTTTATGCTATAAGCAAAAACGATGCCGTAGGCGAGTAGGGGTCTTTGCGGAGTTTGCCCCAGCTGCAAAATTCATCGTGACACCTGCCGAGCCAACGGTTCATATTGGTGCGTTCGAGAATGAGAACACGCCGCCGCCAAGACCGTGGGTCGCATTAAGAGACCCTTGATTCCTTTGTCGAATTCTCGCTTTTGCAGAGGGATGATGGGAATTTGAGAGGGGAACCGGCGGTCGTTCTCGATCAGCGCTGGAATAGGACGTTGGTTGCGTCCCTTGTCTGAAAGATCGGAGAGGCCGAGTGTTTTTCTAGGACATGTTCCGACCGAGACCTCTGCGGTTTGGATCATTTTCGCTGTTTCAAGAAACTATACGAGTTCCGCGCAGCGCCGGACTGAGTAGTTTCCTGTATGCCAATCCCAGAGTTGCAACGAGTTGACTTAGAGTATGGCTCTCACCACCAAGCTCCTTATGCGCCAAGGCCAGGCCTTGGTCATGACGCCGCAGCTCCTGCAGGCGATCAAGCTTTTACAATTCTCCAATCTGGAACTTGCAGCCTTCGTTCAAGAAGAGCTCGAACGAAACCCGCTCCTCGAGCGTGCCGACGATGTCGCCGAGCCGCAGGACATATCCGCGGGTCTCGCTGGCGAAAGCGGCGAGCTTGAAAACGGCCTGAGCGCGCTCGCGGTCGACTTCAACGATGCGCAAGATGCCGAATGGAGTTCGGAGTCCTTGGCAATCGATCGCACTTCCCTCGAAGCGAGCTTGGGCACGGAACTTTCCAATGTTTTCGAGGACGATCGGGCCGCTACGCCTGCCGAGCCGCGCGAGTACGCAGAGGGCGGCGGCCTTTCGGCGACCGCGTGGTCGGGCTCCCTCGGGCAGTCCGCCGACGGCGAAACCGCCAATCTCGAAGCCTATGTTGCAGCGCAGATCAGCCTCAAGGATCATCTTGTCGAACAACTGATGCTGGCGACGAGAGATTCTGTCGATCGCATCATCGGCCACGCCGTGATCGACGCGATCGACGAAGCCGGCTATTTCACCGAGGACCTGGCCGAACTCGCAGCCCGGCTTGGAACTCCGGGCGAAAGCGTCGAAAAAATATTGCGGCTCGTTCAAACCTTCGATCCCTCCGGCATCGGCGCCCGTAATCTCGCCGAATGCATCGCCATTCAATTGCGCGAGAAGGACCGCTACGACCCAGCCATGCAAAAGCTCGTCGCCAATCTCGACCTCGTCGCACGGCGTGACTTCGCCGGTCTGCGCAAGGCCTGCGGCGTCGATGATGAAGATATTGCCGACATGATCGGGGAAATTCGTCGCCTCGATCCCAAACCGGGCCGCGCCTTTGGCGGTGCGCCGGTGCAGACCGTCGTGCCGGACGTCAGCGTCAGCCCAATGCCTGACGGATCCTGGCATATTGAATTGAATTCGGAAGCTTTGCCGCGCCTGCTCGTCAACCAGACCTATATGGCGCGGGTCTCGAAGACCAAGCGCAACGAGGCGGACAAGACGTTTCTTTCCAATTGCCATCAGACTGCGAATTGGCTGACGAAAAGTCTCGAACAAAGGGCGCGGACAATTTTGAAGGTCGCCAGCGAGATCGTACGCCAACAAGACGGGTTTTTCGCACACGGCGTCGAACATCTGCGGCCGCTTAACCTGAAGACAATTGCCGACGCAATTGGCATGCATGAATCGACCGTTTCGCGCGTAACATCGAATAAGTATATGGCCACGCCACGCGGTCTATTTGAGTTGAAGTATTTCTTTACGGCATCCATCGCCTCGCATGACGGCGGCGATGCGCACTCGGCAGAATCCGTTCGCTTCCGCATCAAACAAATGATTGATCAGGAGAACCCGCAAGACATCCTGTCCGATGATGCGATCGTCGTCAGACTCAAATCGTCGAATGTCGATATTGCCCGACGTACCGTCGCCAAATACCGGGAGAGCTTGAGAATTCCCTCTTCGGTCGAACGCCGCAGGATGAAGGCCTTGCAATGATCGGGACACTCGAGCGAACGGCGCCGCAAAACTGGAGCGAAAACGCGCCGAAATTTGCGCGCCCGTCCGCCTGCCGCGGCTCAGCGCGGGCGATCGATGTGCAATTGTGAGCAAAGCACGACGCCGTTGCCGCAAACGAGATCACGATGACCTTGGATCGGACCAATCCGAACTCATGAACGTGATAGATTCCATTAATTTAGAGCGGCATGTGGGTGAAAAACCAGTTCCCGCTATTTCTCATCCCGCTCGAGGGCGCGCGGACATGACCTGGTCTGCGGTTCGTTTGCCAGTTTCGCCCGCCAATTTTGAGATTTTACACACGCGTGAGAAAGATCATGCCGGTGCTCGAGTTACCAAATGGTGCGACACTCCGGGTGATGGTGTTCCTCGAGGCCGGGCGACCGAGCATCCTGCGATCATCGATCAACCCCGCCGAACCGCCCACATCGGTTTCGGAAGCCGGAAGCGGTGCTTTTAGCATTGGTGCGCGGACATCCGGGGCCCCATTGACTTCGGCTGCGGACGCTCCTAACCCTGATCGGCCCGCTCGGAACAGGGCGGCTCGACGAGGGACCGCAGCTGGGGAACGGAGAAGGTCATGACCTTGCGTGTCTCGGGCAAAAACCTCGACATCGGCGAATCATTGCGGACCCATGTAGGCACCCGGATCGACTTCGTCATTTCGAAGTATTCGGCTGGCCTCACCAACGGTCACGTCACCATCGAGCGAGAAGGCTCCGGATTTCGCACCGACTGCACTTTGCATCTCGTTTCGGGCGCGATTTTGCAGGTCGAGGCTGAAGCTCAGGAGCCTTATGCCAGCTTTAACATGGCCGCGGAGCGAATCGAAAAGCAATTGCGCCGCTACAAGAGCAAATTGAAAGACCGGGCCGGCGCGAACGCGCATGATCTCGCCGGAAGCGAAACGTTAACCAAATCTCCTGCCGAGGAAGTCGAGCCTTTCGCCGCAGATGTGCGAGACGCAAAAGACACGAGCCCGATCGTCATAGCCGAGTCATTCGATACGCTCGAGGAAATGTCCGTCTCCGGCGCCGTCAAGGCGCTCGATGTCACGAATGCGCCTGTTGTGATTTTTCGCCGTGCCGGCGATGGGCGACCAAACATCGTTTACCGTCGCGCCGACGGCAACATCGGCTGGATCGATCCCGCCCTCTCACCCAAGGCATGAGTTCGCGGATGACGAGTTCGGCAGTACTTAGGCCTAAAACAGAGGCTCCCGCCTCGCACTTTTGTGCGACATGAGCTATGGCTTTTTCCGCGGGCGCCCGAAGCTTGGATTTCCTTCCGAATATGCAGCTAACCGATTTGATCACCCCTGAAGCGATACTTCCCTCGCTGCGCGTCAATTCCAAGAAGCAACTGCTCCAGGAGTTGAGTGAGCGCGCAGCGATCATCGCCGGCCTCCTGCCGCGCGAGGTCTTCGACGCTCTGCTACAGCGCGAACGGCTGGGCTCGACCGGCACCGGCAATGGCGTTGCCATTCCGCATGGCAAACTCGCGAAGTGCAAGAATATCTTCGGGATCTTCGCGCGCCTCGAAAAGTCGATCGAGTTCGACTCGATCGACGGGGCGCCTGTCGATCTCGTCTTCATGTTGATCGCACCGGAAGCCTCCGGCGCTGATCACCTGAAGGCCCTCGCGCGGATCGCGCGCGTGTTTCGCGACCCGGCGATAACGGCGAAGCTGCGCGCGTCTCGCGATCCGGCGGCACTTTATGCCGTATTGACGCAGGAGCCGGCTTCCAACGCCGCCTGAACGATGATCCGCGGCGAGGCAGGACACTTGGTGCGTGTTCTTGTCGATCTCGTGATTCATTCCGAGCGAGATCAGCGCCAGGCGCGTGTTTCATAATCGATCGCATAGAGATCGGGCCGGCGCGCGAGCCTGGCCATGCCGAACAGCACAGCGGTTTCCGTTGAAATCAATCGAGTTCCGATCTGCCGCATCAAGACCTGATGTGGCGCTTTGTCTTCGAACGAAGCCCGGAACAGTTCGGGATCGAGAAATTCGACGAGTTTCGGCAGAATGCCGCCGGAGAGAGTGACGCCACCGCGCGCCATGAACGCCAAGGCGAGATCTCCAGCGAACCGCGCCAGCAGCTTAAGAAACAGGCGGATCGATTGCGCTTCCGCCGATGCCCTGTCGGCCTGAGCGCGCGCGGCAATTGCGCTTGCTTCGCCCGCCTCGCCCGGCGCTCCACCAACGGCGCGCAGCCGCGCCCGATGAAGCCGCACGAGTCCCGGGCCAGAGAGAAGCGTCTCTGCGCTGACCCGCCCGATCGGTCCTGTCTCGATCTCACGCCACAGGGCTTCTTCCTCTCGACCTGCGGGGCCGAAACCCATGTGGCCGGCTTCACTCGGTAGCGCGAGAAAGCGCCCTGCGCATTCGGCGAGGGCAGCCACTCCAAGGCCCGTGCCGCAGCCGAGAACGACCTCCGTCCCACGATGGGCGACGAATAATGCCCCGATCGCCTTCCAGGCGGCCGGCGGCAGGCCCCGCAGGCTCAAGGCCTGCGCTTCGAAGTCATTGAGGAGCAGGCCCTGGGCGAAGCCGAAACGATCCGCCAGCGCTGCCCCGTCGATGGCCCAGGCGGCATTGGTCAGTTTCAGCTTGCGGCCGTCGACCGGACCCGCCGCACAGACGATCAAGGATCGCGGCGGCGCCAAAAATTTGGGCAGTGCCGCGGCAATCGCAGCTTCGAAACAATCGTGCTCGGCGGTCTTACCGAGACATACGGGTCCCGGCACCGCATCCGGCTCGGCTGCGGCAGCAAAGCGCACGTTAGTGCCACCGATATCGCATAAGAGCACGGGGTAAGGGAAATTCACCTGGGTCTGTGCCTCCGTTTCGTCCCCGCGGCGAGTCTCCGCTTCACTCCTGACCGTGTCCGCTATACCGCGATTTGACAAAAAGTGCTGCGCTCCTCTTGCAAATCCCACCAAAGTCGGGTTGCAGGAACGCCAGATAGGCGGATTTCTCGTACTGGACGCGGCTCCTCTGCTGGACCCTCCGCAACTCTCGCCGCTTGCTCGAAGAGGGCATATCCTTATGACTTTCCAATTCTCCCCGCTTTTTCCGTTGGCCACCGACAGGACACCCTACCGTAAGCTCAGCGGCGACTTCGTCCGCATCGAGTCCTTCGGCGCCCGTGAGATGCTGGTCGTCGAGCCGGAAGCCTTGCGGCTGCTCACGGAAGCCGCAATGGTCGACATCAATCACCTGCTGCGCCCGGGCCATCTCGCCCAACTCGCCAAGATTCTCGACGATCCGGAGGCGACGGCCAACGACAAATTCGTCGCCTACGATCTCTTGAAGAACGCCAATATCGCGGCCGGCGGCGTTCTGCCGATGTGCCAGGACACCGGAACTGCGATCGTGATGGGCAAAAAGGGCCGGCGCGTGCTCACCGAAGGACTCGACGAAGCGGCGATCGCACAAGGCATAAAGGATGCCTATGAGAAGAAGAACCTGCGCTATTCGCAGTTGGCGCCACTGTCGATGTTCGAGGAAACGAACACCAAGACCAATCTGCCGGCGCAGATCGAAATCTATTCCGACGGCGAAGACGCCTATAAATTCCTATTCATGGCGAAAGGCGGCGGCTCCGCCAATAAGAGCTACTTGTTTCAGGGGACTCCCTCTCTCTTGACGCAAGACCGGCTGGTCGACTTCCTCAAGGAAAAAATCCTGACCCTCGGCACTGCGGCCTGCCCGCCCTATCATCTCGCCATCGTCATTGGCGGAACTTCGGCGGAACTCACTTTGAAAACCGTCAAGCTCGGCTCGGCCCACTATTACGATGGGCTGCCGACGCGAGGCGGCGAGGACGGCCACGCGTTCCGCGATCTCGCGCTCGAGGCCGAAATTCACAAACTGACGCAAAGCCTCGGCGTCGGCGCGCAATTCGGCGGCAAATATTTCTGTCACGACGTGCGGGTAATCCGGCTGCCGCGCCACGGCGCCTCATTGCCCATCGGCATCGGCGTATCCTGTTCGGCCGATCGCCAGGCGCTCGGCAAAATCACGAAGGACGGCATTTTTCTCGAAGAGCTCGAGCATGACCCGGCCAAATACTTGCCCTCGGTCGATACGGCTTCGTTCGGCGGAGAGGTCGTGAAGGTCGACCTGACAAAACCGATGCGAGAAATCCTCGCGACTTTGTCGCAGCATCCGATCAAGACGCGGCTGTCTCTCACCGGCCCGATGATCGTCGCGCGTGATCTGGCGCATGCAAAGCTGCGCGAGAGACTCGATCGCGGCGAGCCCCTGCCTGACTATTTCAAGAATCATCCGGTCTATTATGCGGGGCCGGCGAAGACGCCTGTCGGTCTCGCCTCCGGCTCATTCGGGCCGACGACGGCGGGCCGCATGGATTCCTTCGTCGATCAATTCCAGGCGGCCGGCGGTTCCATTGTCATGCTCGCCAAAGGCAATCGCTCGGCGCAAGTGCGCGAGGCCTGCGCCAGGCATCATGGCTTCTATCTGGGCTCGATTGGCGGCCCGGCCGCCCGTCTCGCCCAGGACTGCATCAAAAAAGTCGAGGTGCTCGAATATCCCGAACTCGGCATGGAAGCGATCTGGAAAATCGAAGTGGAAGATTTTCCCGCCTTCATCGTCATCGACGACAAGGGCAATGATTTCTTCAAGGAGCTGAATTTGGGTTAGTACCCGCTATTGTAGAAGAGTGAATCACAGGACGATCATCATTGCGAGTTCCCGGAGGGAGCGAAGCAATCCAGCAACCGAACAGTTTTCTGGATCGCCACGACCGCTTCGCGGTCTCGCGATGACGATGATCATGGATCTTGAATTTCGAAAGATGCCCGCCGCATGAGTAATTTAACCACCCTCGAACAGGAAACCCTGGTCGCCATCGAAAAGGCCGCAGACGAAGCGGCGCTCGAAGCCGTCCGCATCGGCGTCTTGGGCAAAAAGGGCACGATTTCGGCGCTTCTGGCGACGCTCGGCAAGATGGCGCCCGACGTACGCAAGGAAAAGGGCGCCGCGATCAACAGCCTCAAGGACAAGGTGAGCGCCGCGCTCGCCGCACGCCGGATCGTCCTGAAGGAAGCCGCACTCGAAGCGCGGCTCGCATCGGAAGCCGTCGATGTCACATTGCCGGCCCGCACCTCGCCGGCGGAAGTGGGCCGCATTCATCCGCTCAGCCAAGTCACCGACGAACTCGCGGCCATCTTCGCCGATCTCGGCTTCTCGATCGCCGAAGGGCCGGACATCGAATCGGACGATTATAATTTCACGAAGCTCAATTTCCCGCCCGACCACCCGGCGCGCGACATGCACGACACGTTCTTCTTAGTGCCGGACAAGGCGGGCGAAAAGAAGCTTTTGCGCACCCACACCAGCCCCGTCCAGATACGCACGATGCTGGCACAGAAGCCGCCGATCCGCGTTATTTGCCCGGGCCGCACCTATCGCATCGATTCGGATCAGACGCATACGCCGATGTTCCACCAGGTCGAAGGACTGGTCATCGACACGAAAGCGAATCTCGGCCATTTGAAATGGATTCTCGAGGAATTCTGCAAGGCCTTTTTTGAAGTGGCCGACGTGAAGATGCGCTTTCGCCCGAGCTTCTTTCCCTTCACCGAACCGTCGATGGAGGTCGATATTCAGTGTTCGCGCAAAGGCGGCGAAATCCGCTTCGGTGAAGGCGAGGATTGGCTCGAGATCCTCGGCTGCGGCATGGTGCATCCGAATGTGTTGAAGAACTGCGGGCTCGATCCCGATGTCTACCAAGGCTTCGCCTGGGGCATGGGCGTCGACCGGCTCGCCATGTTGAAATACGGCATGCCGGATCTGCGCGCCTTTTTCGAGGCGGACATCCGCTGGCTGTCGCACTACGGGTTTCGGCCGCTCGACATGCCGACGCTGCTCGGCGGCTTGAGCAGCTAGGTGGCAGCGCGCCTTTTTGCGTCAAACGTCGGCGTCGCGGGTCGGCGCTTCTTCGAGGCAGCGAAACGTCCAGCCGATGTCCGCGATCGTATCGGTTCGGCCGTGGATCGCGATCTGTTGGCAGGCGTGCGGGCCATCGGCGGCGGCAAAGAAGATGCTTTCCTCGACCTCGAGCGGCAGGTTCTGCGCGTCGAAAAACCAGCGGCTTCCGTCCGGCAGGCGCAGCAAGACTGCGCGGCCTTCCTCGGTGGATTCGACGCCGACAGAGGGGTGGATGTGGAAGCGCACTGCAAATGCAACCGGCTTCGTACTGGTGCTCTGCTTCGCAGGCTTCAATGCATCGTGGCCTTCGAGCCTTCGTCCGTTTGCGTCGAGCATGAGCCGGCGCTCGTGAACAAGCCCGAAAGTAGGCGCGTAACCGTCATGCGAAAGCGAGAGGACGGTCGCGTCGGCCAAGTTTTCGCGCTCCACGCCCACGTGCCTGGGACCGGCGAGGATCTGGCCCTCGAGACACTTTTCAAACCCGCGCGATCCGGCAAATCGGCACGAGGACCTATCGGCAACAACGAGCGTCGAATGCGCGGCTGTCATCCGCGCGGCTTCACGGGCGTTCTTGCGCGTAATGTCGGGCGCACCGCAATTGACGACGAGCCTATTGAGGCCGATCGAAAACTCGAATGCCAAGCATCCGGCATGAGCCCTCTTCGAGAATGCGGCCGGCGGTGGCCGCCCGGTATCGACGATCAAAGCCGCATCTTGCGCCTCGACGCGTACATATCCGGAATGCGGTGCGTTGCTGAGCGCCTTGGCGCGCGCATCGTCATAGGCGAGCACGGTCGCGAGAAGATCCGGAGCGGTGACGCCCATGCCGTTGAAATGCGCGAGCGTGCCATCGCCGTGGAGCAAGAGCCTTAGCATCGGCAAGATCCGGTCGATCGCATTGAGCAGTTGCGCCGGCGCCGCCACGGCAGCCGCCGTATAGACTTGGCGCAGCGGCAGGAGATCGAGCAGAAGATCGATCAAGATCTGCGGATTGCGGCTGATATGGCCGCCGTCCGGCAGGATCTGAGCCTCCAATTCATCGGCCAGGAGTTTGCTGCTCCGGCGCTGATCCTTAGGCGTGGTCTGCGCGCAAAGGCCGAGTTCGGCAAGTGCGATCGCCGTGAAAAGTCGGGTCTCGCCGGTAAGGCCAGCGGCGATTTGATATTCGAGAACCCTCTGGCTGCGTGCTAATCCACGCATGAAGCGGCGATAGAGACTGGCGTCGGCCCCTTCGAGGATGATCGGCGACTGCACCAGGAAGGACAATGTCCGGCGGATGACGACGGGCGCTTCCCAGGCGGTGGCATCCTTTGCCGTGCCGACGCCGGACAGAAAATCATCGACGAGCGCCCGCGCATTGGCGCGGGCCAAAGCCGTGTCGGCGGCGCGCAGATGGCGCAACCAAGAAAAACCGGCAAGCTCGCGTTGCCAATCTGGAGAGCCGGAATCGATCTCGAAGGGCGAGCGTCCCTGCGCATCGACGACCTTGCCGGCCATGGCGAAATAGCCGGAATAGATTTCCGTAGCGATCGTCGGATCGGCGGTGCGAATATCTTGCGGTGCAATCAGCAGCCGTTCGGCCGGCTTCAAATTGAGTGAAGCGAGGGCAAGCGACGGCATCGCCGCAAGCCGGCGCAAGCAACGACCACCGTATGCCACTATCCGACCGGCAAGCCGAATAAGGTCTTTGAACTTCGCAGTCGTCAGATCCGGCTCTCCCCGAAGCTGATCGCATGCTGCCGGTTGCCGCGTGTAGGGTCGCGTCCATCAAAGCTTTCGCCGCTGGCATATGGCGTAGTCACTGCGGCATCCTTTGCGATGAACGATGAGCGTCCCGCCCGTCAGTCCAACCTCAGCCGCGGCGAATGAGCCTTGCGGCAAAAAATCCGTCGACGCCGGAAAGGCGCGGGTCGGGGGCTGTCAGATGCGAGGGCAGAGTTCGCAGGTCGCCATTCTCGTTGACGAATTCGTGACAACCGCCGACCTCCTCGGCGCGGATGGGCTGGCGCATCACATCGGGATTGCGGCGCAAGAAGGCGGGAATTTGCAATTCGCCTTCTTCCGGTTCGATTGAACAGCTGCAATAGACGATCATTCCTCCAGGCTTGACGAGTTCGAAGGCCTTGTCGAGCATGCGCGTCTGCAGTACGGCGAGGCTCGCGATGTCGCTTTGCTTCTTCGTCCAGGCGATGTCGGGATGGCGCCTTATCGTGCCCGTTGCGGTACAAGGGGCATCGACCAGAACGGCGTCGAACGTGTGGCCTTTCAGCGTCAAGACGTCGGCAACAACGATCTCGGCTTCGAGCCGCAGCCTTTCGAAATTCGCGGCGAGAAGCTTGAGCCTTTCGGCCGAGCGGTCGATCGCCGTGACACGCGCGCCGCGCGCCGCGAGCTGTGCGGCCTTGCCGCCGGGTGCAGAACAGAGATCACCTATCTTCATGCCCGCCACGACCGGGATGAGTTTGGCCGGAAGCGCGGCAGCCGCATCCTGCACGAACCACGCGCCCTCGGCGTAGCCTGGCAGATCGGGGACCGGCACATGGCTCAAAAGCCGCAGAGAGCCTGTCGGGAGGATCGTCGCGCCGAGCTCCGCCGCCCAATATTCGGGTTCCGCCTTGACGCTGATATCGAGCGTCGGCTCCAAGCGGTTGGCCTGCGCGATCGCGCGCGCCGTAGTCTCGCCATAGGTCTTGCGCCAGCGGTCAGCAAGCCAAACCGGCGTATCTTGGTCGAGCGCTTCATCGCGGGCGAGAATCTCCTCGCGCTGGCGGATCAGGTTGCGAAGCACGCCATTCACGAGCGCGGCATAGGCCGCGCCTTTCGGATCGAGCCTCGTTACGCGCACCGCGAGATCGACGGCGGCGTGATCGGGCACGTCGAGGAACAAAATCTGCGCTGCCGCAGCGATCAAGGTCCATTCGATTTGCGCGGCAGAACGCGGCAGTCCTTGCGCAAGAAGAGCGCCCAAGGCCAGCCGGATCGTCCCAAGCCGGCGCAGTGCGACAGTCACGATCGAGCGCGTCAAACTGCGGTCGCGCAGATCGAGCCCGGCAAGGCGCGAAAGAACCGCATGCGCACCAAAGAGTTCGTCGAGACCATGCCCGCCACCGACCACATCGCGCAAGATCGCAGCGGCGGCGACACGGACCGCGAGGCCCGGAATATTCATGGCTTCGAGGCGCGCAGCCTCGGCAGCGGCGGGTTTCGGCTTCATCGCGGGATCGCTTCGCTGCAAGGTTGTCGTCCTGGAATATTGCCCGCTCCTGCGGCCGATTCGTTACATACTAGCATCAGCGGGCGATCCGGCGGAAATGGTGCCGGGGAAAAGACCCGCGGCACGACAGCATAAGCCGCCCTGACAAGCTCACACGAAAGACAAGAATGGGCTGGCGATCAATAAGTTCCAGCATACGATCGATTAAGTCGTAGAATATCGTCAGGAGGGTGTCGGCCTTATCCAATGTCAAAAAGATCGCAGGAGTGGGATTTTCTGGCACAGAGGTCTCGACATGTGTTTCAATGTGATGCTCCTGGATCACAGTTAGTTTGGGAGTTGGCGAGATTGGCACGCGAGACGGCGACAGGCGGCGATTTGGTACGGACGAGTTGCGAACCGCCGCAGAAGCGGCTGACGCCGGCGGCTTTGCGCGCTCTGGCGGAGGCTGAGGAGCGGCGTCGGCTTGCGGCAGATCCTCAACGCGCCAAAGAAATCAACGGCCGCGACGGCCCTGACCCCATCCGTTATGGGGATTGGGAAATCAAAGGCATCGCCAGCGATTTTTGAGAGCCGCGCCACTCGCCTCGGTGGGTTCTGCCCAGGCCGCCTCGACCTGACACTCGGACAGCGAGCGTAAGGGTTCGCGCCACTCGCGTTTTTGTTACGAATGTTTGCCCGCAGAGTGATGGTGGAGCCAGACGGAATCGAACCGACGACCTCTTCAATGCCATTGAAGCGCTCTCCCAACTGAGCTATGACCCCGAATTTACACGTTCCACGATCCGTTTGGGGCAGATCGCCGCAGATCGCTCTGATTTTGGATTGAATCAATCCAAAATCAGAGCGATCGATTGTAACAATTGAGAGCGGGATGCGCAGATAAGTCTACGCAATTGGCGTAAACTTATTTGCGCCGGAAAACCGGCTCCCACTGTCCCTCATTCCGCTCTAGTGCGGCGCGGCTGTATAGCCCCAATAGCGAGGCTAAACAAGCGCAAAGGGTGCTGGCTTTGTCTCCCCACGGCCCGTCACGGCTCCTCATCTGCAGCGAGATCGCCGTCGATCAGGCCTGCGACGTCGTCGCTGTCCTCTTCCTCTTCTTCCAGGAACGCATCTTCGCCCGTATCATCTTCGATCTCGACTTCCTCGTCAGTGCCGGCGACAACCTTATCCTCGTCGGCAACATCGGCTTCGTCGAGCGAGACGAGTTCAGCCTCGGTTTCCGTATCGCGCTCTTCGTCTTCCGCGGCGCCAGCACGCGAACTCCGCGCGAGCGCAAGGTGGAAGGCCGCCCCGCATTTGGGGCAAATGATCGGGCTCTTGTTGAGATCGAAGAATTTCGTGCCGCATTGCTGGCATTGATGTTTATTGCCGAGCTCGGGTTTCGCCACCGTCTAGTCCCCTGAAAGACCAACTGGAACCGGCCTCGCACCCGCTTCCAAAGGAAGCCGAGGTCCCATCTTGCCAACCGCATCGCAAAAAACGCGGCCGGCAAGGGGCGCCGCATGTTTCTTCCGAAACCGCGGTCCAAAATGCGTCCGGCAAAGGGAAATCCGGTTTGCGTCCGGACAGGCTTCCTTGAACCAGACCATTCCGGGAGGCAAACCGCCGTCCATTTGACCTAAGAGCATTTCAGGCAAAGCCAGAACAAAGTATTTCGTCCACGAATCGGGAACCTGCAAGCGCTGCTCCCCTATATCCGGGAGCCCATCCGCCCGCAGGGGGCACAATCGACTCCAGGGGCTTCCGGTTAGTGAGCGGAAACGCGCGTGTCAAATGGAAGTTGCGAGCTTCCCCCGCTTGACGGCGGTATCGCGATCCGCAACTTACCATTTCGAAAAATCTCCTCCTCCGGATCGGCCGACGATTTTGTCCTCCACGCCATCTTTCGAAGCGCCACTTCCGCCGGCGCCCTTGCGGACCGAACCCGGGCGTCCCCTGCGCGGCCGCCTGCGGCCGCCCGGCGACAAGTCGATTTCCCACCGGGCCTTCATTTTCGGCCTCCTTTGCGTCGGCGAAACTGAAATCTTCGGCCTCCTGGAAGGCGAGGATGTGCTCCACACAGGTGAGGCCTGCCGCGCCTTGGGGGCAGAGATCGAACGGCGGGGGGACGGGCATTGGCGGGTTCGCGGAGCCGGGCTTGGCTCGCTCCTCGTCCCGCGCCACACCCTCGATTTCGGCAATTCCGGGACCGGCGCCCGCCTGATGATGGGCGTCGTGGCCGGTCACGGCCTGACGGCGCGATTCGACGGAGACGCCTCTTTGCGCAACCGGCCCATGCGGCGAATTCTCGATCCGCTCACGTCGATGGGCGCCGAGGTTCTAGCGCAGGCGGAGGGAGGCCGCTGCCCGATCCTGCTCAAAGGCACGCCTGAGCCTGTGCCGATCGACTATTACTCGAAAGTCGCCTCCGCCCAGGTGAAATCCGCAATCCTACTAGCCGGCCTCAACGCCATAGGTCGCACGACAATCACCGAGCCGCAGGCAAGTCGCGACCATACCGAGAAAATGCTCGCCTTGTTCGGCGCCAAGGTCAGCACCGGGCCCTTCGAAGAGCACGGCCGTAGGATTGCGCTCGAAGGACGCCCCGAACTCGTGCCGGCGCGCGTGATCGTCCCCGCCGACCCGTCGTCGGCGGCTTTTCCTCTGGTCGCCGCCCTTATCAGCCCCGGTTCCGACGTCGTCATCGAAGCCATGATGATGAATCCGCTGCGGACCGGGCTGTTGCAGACCCTCTTAGAGATGGGGGCCGATATCGAGATCCTCGATCGGCGCGAAGACGGCGGCGAAGAGGTGGCGGATCTGCGCGTCCGCAGTGGCCGCCTCCATGGGGTCGGGGTCGCGGCAGAGCGGGCCCCTTCGATGATCGACGAATATCCGATTCTCGCCGTCGCGGCAGCCTTCGCCGCCGGTGAAACGCGGATGCGGGGCTTGAGCGAATTGCGGCTGAAGGAGTCCGACCGTCTGGCCGCCATCGCTGCCGGCCTGCGTGCGGCCGGTGTTGCCGCCACGATCGAGGGCGACGACCTCGTCGTCGAGGGACGCGACGGCGACGTGCCGGGCGGCGGCCTTGTGGTCACCCACCTCGATCATCGCATCGCCATGAGTTTCCTTTGCCTCGGCCTTGCGTCGCAAAAGCCTATGGCGGTCGACGACGCTCGGATCATCGCGACGAGCTTCCCGACTTTCCGGGCTGCGATGCACAATCTGGGGGCGCGTTTTTCATGATCATCGCAATCGATGGTCCTGCAGCATCCGGGAAGGGCACTTTGGCGCGCCGGCTCGCCGCCTATTTCAATCTCCCCCACCTCGACACCGGCCTTCTCTACCGCGCGACGGCGCGGGCTCTCCGCGACGAGGGCCGCGATCTCCACGACCGACGCGCGGCCGTTGCGGCGGCGCGCGGCCTCGCCTTGATCGACTTCGACGAAAAGCTCTTGCGCGGGCGCGACATGGGCGAAGCCGCCTCAATCGTCGGCGCCATGCCCGAGGTGCGCGAAGCGCTGATCGATGTGCAGCGCCGCTTCGCCATGCGCCCCGGCGGCGCCGTTCTCGACGGACGCGATATCGGCACGATCATATGCCCCGATGCCGACGTGAAGATCTTCGTCACCGCGAGCCCCGAAACGCGGGCGACACGGCGCGCCCTCGAGCTCAAGGGCAATGGCGAAAAGGTCGATTATGCGGCCGTACTGGTCGATATCCGCAAGCGCGACGAACGCGACGCAGGCCGCACTGCGGCGCCCTTGAAAGCCGCCGATGATGCCATCGTCCTGGACACCACGACGCTCGACATAGATGCGGCTTTTGAAGAAGCGCTCGCAATCGTCAAAGCGCGGTTGATTTAGCCCGGATTTCCCTGATCGAACGCCACCTACTGCCATCCGCTTGCAAGGCGCTAATTTATGACTAGATAGATGACTAGTCCTCGTCTTCGCCATCGCGGACGAAGAGCCGGCGTCTCCCGGTTTGAGAAGCAGGAATCAACCGCAATGCCCAGCTGGTCTGTTCAGGATGCCAAGGCTCGCTTCAGCGAGCTTCTTGAAACCTGCCTGAAAGAAGGTCCGCAGATCGTCTCGAAACGCGGTGTGGATAGGGCTGTGCTGGTACCAGTCGAGGAATGGACGCGTTTGCAGCAATCTGCCCGCCCGACTTTGAAGGACCTGCTGCTGGCCGACGAGCCGAAGGCCGACATTCCGCTTCCCGCGCGAGGTCGCCAACAACGGCGCCCGCCACCCGAGCTGAGCTGACCCAACCTCATGTACCTTCTCGATACCAATGTGGTCTCGGAACTCCGGCGTCCGCGCCCTCATGGCGCCGTTGTCGCCTGGTTGCGCGACATTGCCGATAAGGACCTCTATGTCTCGGCCGTGACCCTTGGTGAGCTGCAACAAGGCATCGAAACAACTCGCGGACGAGACCCGGCGAAAGCCGCCGAAATCGAGGCTTGGCTCGATCGCCTCGCCGACACTTACAATGTGCTGCCGATGGACGCACGTGCCTTTCGTTGCTGGGCTCGCTTGATGCACCGCCGATCCGGCGATCTCATCGAAGACGCGATGATCGCCGCGACGGCGATGGTCCACAATCTGGTGGTCATCACGCGCAATGTGCGTGATTTCGAACCATTCGACGTCAAGCTGTTCGACCCTTTCGTATAGACGGTCATTGAGCAGCCGACGATCAACCAAGCTCGATCTTCCGTTTCGGGCGCGGCAGCGTGGGGCTTTCTCTGTCGCCGCTTTTGCCGCACGTTCCGCGTGGATGCGGTCGAGAAGGACGGCCCGTCGTCAGAAAATGCGACATATCAAGGACCGCGAGCGCTATTCCTCCTCGGAGAAGAAATCCTCGTCGAGGCGTTTGAACTCGAGGGCGCGGCTCACCCGCACTCCGACATTATGTTCGATCATGAGTTCCGTTAGACGTTGCCCATCGATCAGAATGACGCGCTGCGGGAGATGTTTGGCGAATTCGATCGCCAGCTGACTGAAAGACGAGGTGGTGACGAAAACGCCTTTCGTCGCACCGAGCCCGACCAGGCTGCCGACGAAAGATTGGACTTCCGGCCGCCCGACGGAATTGCCTGGCGCGTAGCATTTCGCTTGAACATAGACGCGATCGAGGCCGAGCCGATCCTCGTTGATGATCCCGTCGACGCCGCCATCGCCTGAGCGGCCGAGTTGCCGGGCAGCATTTTGATGCGTACCGCCGTAGCCCATGGCGACGAGCAGATCGACGATCACGTGCTCGAAAAAGCCTGGACTGTTTTGAACAATCCGCTGAAGGAGATCCGCACGAAGGGCCGATTGGACTGCGAGATAGGCCGCCTCAATCTGTTCTTCGGGGGTCACAGACGCTGCTATCGTCTCCGAAGAGGCGAGCGCTTCGCTCGAAGTATTGACTGGTCCAGCGTTGCCGTTTCCACGGTAAAAGTCTTTGAAGGCGGGGATTTTGAGCAGAAGTTCGACGTCGATCCGGTCAGGATTGCTGGCCAGGAGCGTGCGCCCTGCATCGCTTGCAACGAAACGGCCCCGGCGCGGCGAAACAATTAAACCCGCCTTGCTCATATAAAATTTCGCCCAATGAATGCGGTTGTGCAGCACGGTTTGGCGGCCACTGGGCAGAATTTGATCGCGTTCCGCTTGCGTTAACCCGAATTTGCTTGCGAGCTGGTCGATTATGTCGGGAACGCGAGTCTCGCCGCACGCAGAGAGCGTCAGCACTGGCAGCATGAGAGTTTGATAGTCGGGAATAGCCACAATGGTCACTCGGAAATGAACGCATCGATCGTATTTGACCAAAGTATTCGCTATCAGAGGCTTCCCCGCAACACTATCGTGCCATGGCTACAATTGACGCAAACCGTCTCCCGAGCGCCAAAGCGGAGTTGGCTGGTCTCCGGCACCATTTCGTGGCACAGATAAAGCTCGAAGAAATTGAACGGCATCGAATGAGGCGGACAAAAGGATACAATCCGAAGCGGCGGATTGCACCCAAGGACATGCTGTCGCGGGAGCGGCTGGATGTGCTCAGTGCGACAGTGCTCTACGGTGGCAACCCGGAACACAAACGCTCCCCTGGCGATTATGGCCTGATACCGGCTATTCAACCGCGGCCCGGCAAGACATTGTGCGATGCACAAATTATGAAAACGGAGGCCCTTTTATTGCTTCAGGCCGGATTGCGGAAAGGAATGGTAAGCATCTGTGCAGAAGATGAATGGCCGCAAAATGTTTGGGCAGTGGCAGAGACCGGCGAAGCCTTCAAATCGCAATTAGAAAATCCTGAGCAAGGGGTTTATCACGGCTACCCCATGCCAATTGACGATGATTTCCGCATGGTAGTGATCCGCGAATGGAAAAACCGCTGAGCAATTCACTCAAAATCGAAGCGGATTGGGAGACCTTGGACAGAGGCTCGCCGGAAGAGCGCGCCTGTTTCGCCGCTTTGGGTATTCTGTATAAAGATGTCTGGCTCACCCGCGCCGATGATGGTTTCGTCAACCGGCTTCGTGACAAGGTACATCTCTCCGCCTACCGTCTAGCCGAGTGGTTGGCTTGGAATTGGTGGCGGCTGCGATGGGAACCAAGGGCGAGCCGGCCCAATTGGGCTTTGGCGCATCGCATGACGACGATCGGCGGCGGTTACGTCTGGCCGAACATAACCATATTTTCGGATGGCGAACGCGTTGTTCTCTTGACCAAGCCGACACAGTCTCGTCCGCAAGAACCCTTGCGCTATATCGAAGATATCGCCGCTGTCGTTCGGGCGAACGCCTTCGAAAGCGCGATTGACCAGTTCATCGAGCAAGTACGTGGGCAATTGCGCGCTGAGCATGTCGGTACGACAAATCTTGACGATCTCTGGGATGCGGTTCTGGCGGAACGGGCGAACCCCACCGCAGCTTCGCGTCGGAGATTCGAAGCGCTTCTGGGCTTTGATCCCGATGAAGCAGACGCGTCGCGCATCGACGCTCTCATTGCCAATTCCAAGACCTTTGGCGAGCAAGCGATGGCCGAAGTTGCGGCCGGTCGTTCCGACACAGGGGACTCGCCAAGGGCTGAAGAACTCCAGCTGATGGCGAAAGAAAAGGGATTTGAGTGTGCGCCGCGTGACGTGGTGCGTCTGCAGTCCACAGCGGAGCTCCCACGCTATGGCGAGTTTCCCGCATGGGTTCGCGGCGCTGCCGCAGCGAAAGAGCTCAGGAGCCAAGAACAGCTTGGAGCGGCGCCGCTCTCGAACAAGCGTTTGGCGGATTTGGCTGCCACATCGGAATCACATTTGACAGAAAGAAACGCCGGACTGGGTTTTTCTTTTGCCCTGGATGAGAGCGTCGCTCGCGGGCGCATCGTTCTGCGACCCAAATGGGAGACCGGGCGGCGGTTCGAACTTGCGCGCCTGGTCGGAGATCGCTTGGCTGGTAGTGGCACGGGGAAGCTTTTTCCGGCGACCCGCTCCCACACCTACCGGCAACAACTACAACGATCGTTCGCCGCCGAACTGCTCTGCCCGTTTGAAGCCTTGATGGATTTGCTGACTGGGGATTTTTCCTCGGAAGCAATCGAGGACGCCGCACAACATTTCAACGTGTCGGATCTCACGGTGCGAACGCTGCTTGTCAACCATCACCAGATCGAGCGGGACGACATCGAGGGCGATGTCGAGAGCCAGGCGGCCGCATAAGCTTCCCAACACCGCGTTCTGCGAGGACGCCGAGCCCGCTTCATTCCTTGATCAATTGCCCTGAGTAGACGACAGGGCCTGTCGGACCGCCGGTCGGCGAGCCGCCTTCCGGCTCGACGGTCACGGCGAAATTCGCCTTGTCGATCACGGCATCGTGCGGCAGTGCCATTTCTCTGGGGGTCTTGTCGACGAGGCCCATCGATCTTGGGGCTTTGCCTTGCCCTATATACCAGAGCTCCAGGCTTCGGCCGGACGGAACTTCGGTTGCGACCGGACGAACGAAAATGCTTTGCGTGGCGAGATCGACGCGAACGATGAGGGCGGGCAGAGCGCCGCCGCGGTTGACGACGGCGACATAGGACGCGTTCGGTTCGGCCCGGCGCAGAACGTCGTGGGTCAAAATGAATACGGCCAGTGCAGCGGCTATTGCACCGGTGAGCCAAGCCGTATTGCGCCACCGATTGCGCGCACGTTGCAGCCGTGCCGCCGCGATCGTCATATCGACGACGCCAGCCGGCGACCCGTCCGGAGACAAGCGCGTGCCCCCCTGCAAAGCCCTTTCGATTTGATCCCAGAGCGCCGGACGCGGCGTGACCTCGCCGACCATCGTGCTCAAGGGGGCCAAACGGTTTTGCCATTCGACGACAGCACGACGCGCCTCCTCGTCGCCAACGAGCAGCCGCTCGAATGCCGCACGCTCGTCCGCAGCAAGTGTGCCCAGAACATATTCAGCTGCCTTGAGATCGACCTCAGAGGTCATGATAGGGTTTCCAAACAGGTCCTCAGTGCCGCCAAGCTGCGATGCAACCAAGTCTTTATCGTATTCACGGGACGATCGAAGCGGCGTGCCAGTTCCTCGCGCGAATAGCCCTCATAATAGGCAAGGAGAACGCAGGTTCGGGCCGGCTCGTCGATCTCGCCGAGGCAATGCCGCAACGCCGCTAGATCCGCCATGTCTGTCTCGGGATCACCTGGAGAGGCGATCTTTTCATAGTAATCAGCTTCATTCTCGTCGTTGGCGGAGCGAGGTGGACCCTTCACACGCAGCATGTCGATGGCTCGGTTACGCGCAATGGCCGTCAGCCATGCCATAGCGGGGCCGGCAGCGGGTGCATAGCCTTCCGCACTCTGCCAAATGCGCATGAAGACGTCCTGCAGGACATCTTCCGCCATCGCCCTGTCACGTAAGATACGCAGCACGAGTCCGAAAAGTTTCGGGGCCGCCAATTCATAAAGACGATTGAAGGCGTGGCGATCCCGCCGGCCGACGGCACCGATGAGATTTGCGAGTTCGGCATTATCCGCTGAAGACACTGTATCGTCCCACCCATACCGCGGCGGTCATTATGGTTTCTCCCGCGCAAATGCTAGTCCGGATTTCTTACCGTGGACATGGTCGGCGCGGTCAATTTTTTTTGCACAATTTCTTTGGATGTTTCGAAACTTCCGGCGGCCGCCTCCAGTAGATGCCATTAATCGCCGCAGCGAGCACCCTTGAGGCGGTTTCGTCGATTTCGTGCGAATGGGGCCTCGCAACATGGAGACTGTCAAGTGAAACACCGTAAAGCAACACTCCTTGCCGCCGTCGTCGGTCTTGCGGCCGTCTCAGGCGTGGTATCGATCGCCGCGACCGCTCCCGCTCTTGCCGAAGCGACAGTCCAAGTCGGCGGCGCAGCCATGTATCCGTCGAAGAACATCATCCAGAACGCCGTCAATTCCAGGGATCACACGACGCTCGTTGCGGCAGTCAAGGCCGCTGGTCTCGTCGATACGCTGCAAGGTCCCGGTCCATTCACCGTCTTTGCGCCGGTCAACCGCGCTTTTCAAAAACTGCCGGCCGGCACTGTCGCCAATCTGTTGAAGCCGGAGAATAGGGGCACGCTGACGGCGGTGCTGACCTATCACGTCGTACCCGGCAAGTATTCCGCCGCCGATCTGATGAATGAAGTCAAGATGGGTGGCGGCAAGGCAATCTTGAAGACGGTTGAGGGTGAGGCCCTCACGGTCGAACAAATCGGCCACAAATTGGAAATCGTCGACGCCAAGGGCGACAAGGCGACCGTGACGATTGCGGACGTCAATCAGAGCAATGGCGTCATCCACGTGGTCGATACCGTCCTTCTCCCGAATTGATGCTTGAAACAGACAAGGGACCGCGTTTCGGCGCGGTCCTTCTATCTTTGCTCGTCGCTCGGAAGGGTTGACCGAGAAACACCCCCTTGCCGCTCGCCCTTCCGCTTGCTAAATACACAGCGAAACCCAGCTTTTCTCTGCCGTCCCTGCGCCGGCCTGCCTGTTAAGGCAGCGGTCTTGTCGCAACGTCGATCGGACGGCGGCGGAAAAAAGCTTCACCAACCGATCAACCGCCGGCGCCGCCCAATTTGGGCACTTCAGGAGAACAAATGCCTGCTACCAGCACCTACGCGCCGTCGCGCGAGGATTTTGCCGCACTTCTCGACGAGAGCTATGGCGGACACGACGCGCTCGAAGGCTCCGTCGTCAAGGGGACGGTCGTCGCCATCGAAAAGGACGTCGCGATCATCGACGTCGGGCTGAAGACGGAGGGCCGCGTCGCCCTCAAGGAATTCCAGGGCCCCGGGCGCGATGGCGCGCTCCACGTCGGCGATGAGGTCGAGGTCTATCTCGAGCGGATCGAGAATGCGCTCGGCGAAGCGGTGATCTCCCGCGACAAGGCACGCCGCGAGGAAAGCTGGGTGCGGCTCGAAAAGGCCTTCGAAACCCAGGAAAAGGTCGAAGGCGTCATCTTCAATCAGGTCAAGGGCGGATTTACCGTCGATCTCGATGGAGCCGTCGCCTTTCTGCCGCGCAGCCAGGTCGACATTCGGCCGGTGCGCGATGTAACGCCGCTGATGGGCGTGCCGCAACCGTTCCAGATCCTCAAAATGGACCGCCGGCGCGGCAATATAGTCGTCTCGCGCCGCACCGTGCTCGAAGAGTCGCGCGCCGAACAGCGTCATGAAATCGTCGCCAATCTCGAGGAAGGCCAAGTCATCGAGGGCGTCGTCAAGAATATCACCGATTACGGCGCCTTCGTCGATCTCGGCGGTATCGACGGTCTCTTGCATGTCACCGATATCGCCTGGCGCCGCGTCAACCATCCGAGCGAAGTCCTGACGATCGGCCAGACGGTCAAGGTCAAGATCATCAAGATCAACCACGAGACCCACCGCATCTCGCTTGGTATGAAGCAATTGCTGGAGGATCCCTGGCAGGGAATCGAGGCCAAGTATCCGATCGGCGCCCGTTTCCACGGACGGGTGACGAACATCACCGACTACGGTGCTTTCGTCGAACTCGAGCCCGGCATCGAAGGCCTGATCCACGTCTCGGAAATGTCCTGGACGAAGAAGAACGTCCATCCTGGCAAAATCGTCGCGACGAGCCAGGAGGTCGATGTTCAGGTTCTCGAAGTCGATCCGGTCAAGCGCCGCATTTCGCTCGGCCTCAAGCAGACGCTGGCCAACCCTTGGGACGTCTTCGGCGAGAAATATCCAATCGGCTCGATCGTCGAAGGCGAAGTCAAGAACAAGACGGAATTCGGCCTCTTCATCGGGCTCGAGGGCGACGTCGATGGGATGGTCCATCTCTCCGATCTCGCCTGGAGCCGGCCCGGCGAACAGGGCGCGCAAGCGATCGAGGAATATAAGAAGGGCGATATCGTCCGCGCCAAAGTGCTCGACATCGATATCGAAAAGGAGCGTATCTCGCTCGGCGTCAAACAGCTCGCCGGCGATCCCTTCGCGGTCAAGACGAGCGACGAGGCGGGAGGCCCCGATCTCAAGAAAGGTGCGATCGTGACCTGCGAGGTCATCGATGTTAAAGACGGTGGGATCGACGTGAAGATCGCCGGCACCGACTTGACTGCCTTCGTCAAGCGCGTCGAACTCGCCCGCGACCGCGCCGACCAGCGGCCCGACCGGTTCGCCATCGGCGAAAAAGTCGATGCCCGGATCACCCAGTTCGATCGCCGCGCCCGCAAGGTGGCGGTCTCGATCAAAGCGCTCGAAGTCGCCGAGGAAAAGGAAGCCATTGCACAATATGGCTCTGCCGATTCGGGCGCTGTGCTCGGCGACATTCTGGGCGCGGCGCTCAAGGCCCGCGAAACCGATACGAAGAAAGTTGCCAAATAAGGCCGTCTCATCCGATTTCAGCTTCGGTGATGCCAAATCAGCCCGCGCCCCTGGCGCGGGCTTTTCTTTTGCCGCGAAGAATGATCCAAAGCACGCAATGAAGAAAAACAAATGAGGGAAGAAATGACCTATGATTACGTCATCGTTGGCGGCGGTTCCGGAGGGGCGACGCTTGCGGGGAGATTGTCCGAAGATCCTTCCGTCACCGTGTGTCTCCTTGAAGCAGGGGGCGAAGGCAAGGATCTGCTGATCAGGGCGCCGGCCGGCGTCGTCGCGATGCTTCCGGGACGGCCGAAGATCAACAACTGGTGTTTTGAGACGGTTCCGCAACCAGGACTCAATGGCCGGCGAGGCTACCAGCCACGCGGCAAGGCGCTCGGCGGATCAAGCTCCATCAATGCAATGCTCTATACCCGGGGGCACGCATCCGACTATGACGACTGGGCGAACCTCGGTTGCGACGGCTGGTCCTATCGGGAGGTCCTGCCCTATTTCAAACGTTCGGAGAGCAACGAGCGCGGGGCCGATGAATTCCACGGCGATTCCGGTCCCCTC
This sequence comes from uncultured Alphaproteobacteria bacterium, assembly GCA_963809985.1. GTDB lineage: Bacteria > Pseudomonadota > Alphaproteobacteria > Rhizobiales > Beijerinckiaceae > Methylovirgula. Next base: position 897,788 of record CAWELW010000001.1, read on the forward strand.
CAGGTCTCGAACCAGAAAAGTCCTCGGCCCATTTCCCGCGCCTTCGTCGCGGCCGCAAATCAGCTGCAGATCCGCGCCAACGATGATTTCAGCGGGGCCGAGCAGGAGGGCGCCGGCCTCTACCAGGTGACGCAATTCCACGGCGGGAAAAGAAACGGCGAACGTTGCTCTGCGGCAGCCGCGTATTTGCATCCACATTCCGGCCGCAGGAACCTGACGATTATCACCCGGGCGCAGGCCACCAAAATCGAATTCGATGGCAAGCGTGCGACGGGCGTTTGGTTCCGCTCGCACGGCGCCGACACGCGCGTCGATGCACGGTGCGAGGTGATTTTGTGCGACGGCGCATTCAACTCGCCGCAGCTCCTGCAATTGTCCGGCATCGGTCGGCCCGACGACCTTCAGCGCCTTGGCATCAAGATCGTGCACGAACTTCCCGGCGTCGGGCAGAACCTGCGCGATCACCTGGACTTCATCCTGGCCTATACGTCGAAGGACACCGACCTGTTCGGCATCGGGGCGGCGGCAGCCGTCGCGCTCGTCAAGCATATTCTGCAATGGCGAAAGGACGGGACCGGGATGATCGCGACCCCCTATGCCGAAGGTGGCGCATTTTTGAAGACCGATCCCACGCTTTCGAGCCCCGACATCCAGCTTCATTTCGTCATCGGGATCGTCGACGACCACGCCCGCAAGCTGCACATGGGATATGGCTTTTGCTGCCATGTGTGCGCGCTGCGGCCTCACTCGGTCGGCGAGGTGTTTCTGCAAAGCGCCGACCCCCTGGCGCCCCCGGGCATCGACCCGCGCTTCCTGTCGGATGATCGCGACCTACAGCTGCTGATCAAAGGTGCAAAAATCACCCGCGACATCCTGGAAGCGCCGGCGCTGGCAAAGTACCGCGACAAGGAAATCCACACCAAGGCCGGCATGACCGACAAAGAGTGGGAACAGCATATTCGCGCGCGGGCCGACACGGTTTATCACCCGGTGGGCACCTGCAAGATGGGCGTCGACGACATGGCGGTCGTCGATCCGCAGTTGCGCGTCCGCGGCCTCGAGGGACTACGCGTCGTTGACGCCTCGATCATGCCGTCGATCATCGCCGGAAACACCAATGCTCCAACAATCATGATTGCGGAGAAGGCGGCTGACATGATCCGCGGCGTGGCGCAGTGATGCGCGAGAGGAAGGCCGCATCCCGCTCTTGCGTCGAACATCTCGTGAAGAGGCGATGACAGCTTGCCAAGAAGTTGCCAGATGCGCAACGCCGCATGACCAAACCGGTCAAGCAAGCGATAGTTGCGTCCCCGGTCGATTGATTTGACAGGGGCGGCGCCTTGCCTCGGCTGGCCACAGGCTTTAGGCTGGCCGCCGATTGAAAGAGAAGAGCGCAGCTTATGCCGATAGAACCCAATTATCTCGTCGATCGCCGCAGCCTTCAACGCAAATTGTCTTTCTGGCGCGTCGCGGCGGTCGCCCTCCTGATCGTTGCCATCGCTGTCGCCGGCTTGCGGCTTTCCGGCAGCTTTGGGCCGCTCACTCTGACGCCGCATATTGCCCGGCTGTCGATCCAAGGGGTGATCACCGGCGATCGCGGCACTTTGAAACTCATCGGCGATATCGAGAAATCGAGTGCCGACGCGGTGCTCATTTCGATTGAAAGTCCGGGCGGCACGACGACAGGCGCAGAACGCCTCTACGAGGCCATTCGCAAGCTCGCCGCCAAGAAGCCGACCGTCGCCGTCGTCGGGACCGTGGCTGCCTCGGGCGCCTATATAGCCGCCATCGGGGCCGATAGAATTGTCGCGCGCGGCAATTCGCTCGTCGGCTCGATCGGCGTGCTCGTTCAATATCCAAATTTCGCCAAGCTTCTCGATACCGTCGGCGTCAAGATGGAAGCGGTCAAGTCTTCGCCGCTCAAGGCCGAGCCGAGCGGCTATGAACCGACCTCGCCCGAAGTGCGTGCGGCTTTGGAATCACTCGTCGCCGACAGCTATGCCTGGTTCAAAGAGCTCGTCAAAGACCGGCGCCAGTTGACCGAGAAAGAGCTCGCCAGCGTCGCTAACGGGCGCGTCTTCACGGGGCGGCAATCGATCGATTTGAAGCTCGTCGACCAAATCGGCGGCGAATCGGAAGCCGTAGACTGGCTGGAACGCGAAAAGGGCGTGCCGAAAGGGCTCCCCATCCGTGATTGGAAGCTGGATCGGAGCCTCGAACGGCTTGGACTGCTCGGGATGTCGGCGCGGCTCGCCGAGGCTCTCGGGCTGCCCGGCTTGGCTGACGTTCTCGCGCGCGGCCAAACCCTTGGCGACGCACGATTACTTGACGGTCTCGTTTCTATTTGGCAAGTTGGCGGCTCAAATTGAAGCGCGAAGTGCTAGATGTGCTAAAGGTGCGGTTGGGGTTGACGACGATTGATGCAAAGCGCGGGGGTGCCAGCGTCAATCGTGCGGCGTATCTGACCAATGCGAGGTCGTATGGCCTAGGTCTGACCGTGTACGGCAGCGGACGCGCTCCGATCGGAATGTGGTCGTAAACGGATTTTTAATGAGTTGAAGCCTGTCCTCAGTAGATGAAATCCAGCGAGCTGTGGGGACATGCTCTAAGGTTAGCGGGGGCACAGCATGATCAAGTCGGAACTCGTGCAGCGGATTGCCGATCGCAACCCGCATCTTTACCAGCGCGACGTCGAAAAGATCGTGAACGCTATTCTCGACGAAATCACCAAGGCTTTGTCGCGCGGCGACCGTGTCGAACTGCGCGGTTTCGGCGCTTTTTCCGTCAAGCGCCGCGATGCGCGTCTCGGCCGCAATCCGCGGACTGGCGAGCACGTATCGGTTGAAGAAAAGGTCGTGCCCTTCTTCAAGACCGGCAAAGAAATGCGTGAAAGGCTGAATGACGGCTACGCCGGCTGAACTTGCCGGGTTTACGGCGATCCCGTCAGAGATTCGGTTTTGCCGGCTGGAAGCGCGAGGCAAATCGGGGTAAGACCGGCGGCGCCACGAGCCCGACGAGCATCGTTCATGAAACGTCTTCTCCAGTTTATCCTCATCACGCCGGTCGCCGTCATTGGCTTAGCCTTTGCCGTGGCGAATCGGCACGATGTTTCAATCTCTTTCGATCCTTTTTCCGGTGGCACGGGCGGCGATGAGATCAAGGCTCCCCTCTTCATCGTCCTCATTCTCGCTTTGATGTGCGGCGTCCTCATCGGCGGCGGCGTCACTTGGTTCGCGCACGGCCGCCACCGCCGGGCGCTTCGCGAAGCGCGGAGCGAAGCGGCGCGCTGGCGCAGCCAAGCCGAAAGCTCGCAAGCCGCCTCTTCTTCGTCACCGGCCAAGTTTTCGCCGTTGCAAAAAGAGCCTTCCGCGACGGCCCCCGGCAGGCTTTTGGCGCATTCCTGACGCGTCAGCTTGACCTCTGCCGGCCGCTGCGGAGTTGGCGGCCTGGTCCGCAGAGCCCGGGCTCGTCCCTGGCCACCTATCTTATGTTTTACGTTCAAACTGAGCAGCCGAGCTGAACCATGGGCGTTAACGTCAAGATTTGCGGCCTCTCGACGGTGGACGCGCTCGACGCGGCCCTGACCGCGGGCGCAGATATGGTCGGATTCGTGTGTTTCGATAAGAGCCCGCGCAATGTGTCGCTCGATGAAGCGCGCTTCTTGTCGAACCGCGTGGCGGGCCGTGCCCGCAGAATCGTCCTGACCGTAAGTGCCGATGATGCCGCACTTGCGGCGATCGCTGCGCTGGAGCCCTATATGCTGCAGCTTCACGGGCGGGAAACGCCGGAGCGGGTCGCCGCCATCCGCGCGCGGTTCGGCCTCAAGGTCATGAAGGCCATACCTTTGGCCGAGCCGGGCGACCTCGCGCAGATATCGCTCTACGAGCCCGTTGCGGACATGCTCTTGTTCGACGCGAGGCCGCCGCCGAGCGCGGTCATACCCGGCGGCAATGGTCAGCCATTCGATTGGCGGCTGTTGCGCGACTTGGGGCTGACGAAGCCCTGGCTCTTGGCCGGAGGTCTCAATGCGAGCAATGTCGCGGAAGCTTTGGCGATCACGCACGCACCAGGCGTCGATGTCTCGTCCGGCGTTGAAAATGCGCCGGGCGTCAAGGATCTCGACAAGATCCGCACTTTCATCGCCGCGGTTCGCGCTGCGGAAAAGCTTGGTTCGCAGGCGCCGGGCGGCTAGATCATATCCTCAACAAGCCGGCCCGCGATTGGCGCCGGACACTATGTCTGTAAAGGGCATGGACGAAGGCTGAGCGAGACCGAGATGAAACAAGAAGCGCCGAATTCCTTTCGCACCGGTCCCGACGAACGCGGCCATTTCGGCATTTTCGGCGGCCGCTTCGTTGCCGAAACTTTGATGCCGCTGATCCTCGACCTCGAGCGCCACTACCATGCCGCAAAAGAGGACCCCGCCTTCAAGGCTGAGCTCTGCGCTCTGCTCACCCATTATGTCGGACGCCCGAGCCCGCTCTATTTCGCCGAACGCTTGACAGAACACGCGCGGGCCGCGGCGCGCGCCGCGGGCCACGACGGCGGTGCCAAGATCTATTTCAAGCGCGAAGAGCTCAATCATACTGGCGCGCACAAGATCAACAACGTGCTCGGCCAGATCCTGCTCGCCCGACGGATGGGCAAGAAACGGATCATCGCCGAAACCGGCGCCGGACAACACGGTGTCGCCACCGCGACCGCCTGTGCGCGGTTCGGCCTCGAGTGCATCGTGTACATGGGCGCCGTCGACGTCGAACGGCAGAAACCGAACGTCTTTCGCATGAATATGCTCGGCGCCACGGTCGTCCCCGTGCTGGCCGGTGCCAGGACCTTGAAAGATGCGATGAACGAAGCCTTGCGCGACTGGGTCACCAATGTCGCCGATACATTCTACTGCATCGGGACGGTGGCGGGGCCGCATCCTTATCCGGCCATGGTGCGCGATTTCCAATGCATCATCGGCGAGGAAACCCGCGTGCAGATGCTCGCTGCGGAAGGGCGCCTGCCGAATTCGTTGTTTGCCTGTATCGGCGGCGGCTCCAATGCGATCGGTCTCTTCCATCCTTTCCTCGATGAGCGCGACATCGAAATCTACGGAGTCGAAGCGGCTGGCTTCGGGCTCGACAAAAAACATGCCGCCTCGCTCGCCGGCGGCAGGCCCGGAGTGCTGCACGGCAATCGGACCTATCTCTTGATGGATGGCGACGGGCAGATCGAAGAAGGCCATTCGATCTCCGCCGGGCTCGATTATCCGGGCATCGGTCCCGAACATGCTTGGCTGAAGGAAACCGGCCGCATCACTTATCTTTCCGCGACCGATGCCGAAGCGCTGGCGGCGTTTCAGCTCTGCGCCAAGCTCGAAGGCATCATACCGGCCTTGGAGCCGGCGCATGCGCTCGCCAAAGTCGCCGAGATCGCACCGCAAAAGCAGCAGGATCACTTGCTGGTCGTCAATCTCTCCGGCCGCGGCGACAAGGATATTTTCACCGTGGCCGATCATCTGGGCGGGATGTGAGACGGCTCTCATAACGCGCGAAGCCATTGCGAATCGTCAGATTGTCAACGGTGCCGCTGCCACGGAAGTCTTCGCCCGAACGATGGCTCGGTCAGCAGGTTGAGCCGCCACCTGGACGTCTCCACCTGATTAGCTTGAATTTCTGCTTTCAACCCTTCTCGGACCTTCGGCCAATGACCGGCCAAATGGCGCTCATCAGCCATTAGCGACATTCGAAATAGCTCCCGAGGCAATCTAACCCTCAGGCGGACCTGCACTTGAGAGTGTGCCCCAGAATCCGAACAGCTTTGCGCCAGTGCATCAAAAGTCGCAAATAGTGCGAATGCCATTAGAGCCGGGTATATTGGGAATGATCAAAAAGCTTCCTCTATCCGACTTTCGCGCGGTTCGACATAAGCTCGAACCAGACGAGTTTGCACTCAGCGAAGGACCGAACATCGCGCCAACACATCTAATCGACGAAGAGACTTGGGGCGGCATCACGCATTTGTCGGACGACGTAGTGATCCGCACATCGGACCACAACGGCCATCGGCTCGCATTGCTTCACAGTCTTTGGGGCGACTGGATTACAGCAACTGGCGACCCGGAAAAGCCCGATGAACTTTTCAGCTGCATGCTCGACGCAGGTGACGCACTCCAATGCACCAACTTCCTTTTCCTGCATGGGTACTACCGCGCCTCGATGGCCGAGCTTCGCGTCGCGCTGGAATTGGTCATGATCGGCGCGTACGGGAATTTAATGCCTGGCGACTCCGATTATGTCATTTGGAAAACTAGCGGTTCGGAGCTTGGCTTCACGCGCTTTAGGAGGCGTATGCATGGTATGCTTCGCACCGAGCAGTGCAAGTGGCTCGTCGCCGACGAGGAGTTTCCGGACAAAACATTCCGCCAACTATGCAACTTCACGCACTCACGCCCGAACTCCAGCGATGGCTCGCTTTGGCAAAGTAACGGTCCCGTGTATGCGCACGACGCGGTCATGCTCACGTTCTTTACGACCGTATCCGTTTACGCAATCTGTTATCTTCTTATACGCATCGCGCGACCACACTTTGCCTTACCTCCGGGCAGCCGAATCTTGTTTGAGGAGGATTGGGTACCAAATCGAGAGGGTGTCGCAAAAGCCTTCGAGCAGCTTTACAAGGAACGTGCCGTTCCCCCCCGCTGCCTCATGACCGTAGAACACCTATATTGTAGTCTGTTATCCATTCAGGAGATCTAGGCCTCAGAAATGCACATATCGGATCGTCTCCTCGAAATCGCAACCTTTTACAACCGCGAAGCGCGACGATGTGTGAAATCGAAAAGTTATTTGGCCGCAGCGATCATGCAAGTGTCCGCGCTTGAAGCGGCACTCCAAGCTATGTGCTTCATGTATCCAGACGAGGTGAAGCGCACGACCATGTTCCAGCGTAAACGCTTCAAAGGGAAGCGCCATAGGGCGCTAGAATTTTCTCTATATGAGTTGATTAACATCGCTGAGGAACTGGTCTGGTTCCCGGCAAAGAAAATCAATTGGGGTAAGCGCATTACGCTGGCGGGATTTGCCCATGAAATTCGCAAGCTCAGAAATTTCGTTCATCCTGGTGTATGGGCATGAGAACATACGTCGACAAAGTTTTGAAAGGAGACCTACGGCGTTATAATAGAGGTATTCGACGTCGCCACTGCCTGGCTTGTGCATCGAGTAAGTCAAGGGCTTTACAAACGCATGCAAAAAGAAGGCTTGATTTGAGGCGGTCATATAGGTGGACACAGCTATCGCATGGGCCGAGAGATGTCCGCTTCCGGCGCGTTGCAAACCTGCTGGCATGTCACGAGGTCGGCGGGTTTCGGGGGTGATCCGGACTCGATGTGCTCAATCCGAGCCTTTCACCCCGTGACCCAACTGAGACTTGGACGACTCTGGCTTCTCGCAGCGCAAAACTAAACCATTGCGCCCCATTTCGCTGGTCGCAGTTTCTTCTCAACCCACATGACGCACACGAATCTGCGTCATTGACTCGCGTGAAGCATCTGCAGCTCGGCAATGCGATTGTCGGCGCGGCGGAGTCGCCGACAAAGCTCGCGGTTGATATTCTGCATCACCATCACATACGCATGAATGTCGGCCTTGTAGCACGTGTAGAGTTTTCGGGCCGTGAGCTCGTACAGCACGGTTGGGCTCCCCGCGACGACGGTGGCTGATCGGTTCTGCATTTCTATGAGCGTCATTTCGCCGAAATAATCACCAGGCTCGAGACGCGCTATGCGAATTACGCGCCCCGCATCCCCGAGCTTGCTCACCACGAGCTCGCCGGAGTGAACAATGAACATTGAGCGCCCCGGTTCTCCTTCCGCTACGACAGTGGCACCGACGTCGAAGCGGCGCTCGACCAGCATTGAGACCAAGAGATCGAGGCTTGCGTCTGAGAGGCCACCGAAGAAGGGTGTGGCGAGCAAGAACGCTTTCAGGTCGGGCGAGCTGACAACCATCGAGCTAATATACTCCCGCTCCCAGCGGCGGCAAGCCGGCCAAGCCGGACGGGACGTATCTACGATAAATAGTCGCGCGGGGTGTCGGGCTGCCGATCGAGCAGGCAGACCAGCCTGATCATGGCGCTGAAGTGGCTGTGGGGCTGGCGGGCCTCTTTTAACTCCATAACATATCTTCGGTTGGCACGAAGCTGCCGAACCGGGACGTCAGCTTCACGGTCGCTATCGGGGCAGACCGGACGTGGCAAGGCGAACTCAATTCAGTCGAGAATGTGAAGGGTTACGGATGCCGGCCCGGCAGCGACCATTGCCGTCGAGCAGGGACCGGGCCGGCGTCCGAAAGCCTCCAAGGAACGAAACCGCGAGTTGGAAGGGCGTCGATGTCGCTGACGCGAGCTATGGGGATTTAAGGACCACGAGCGGCGGTTTTCGAGCGGTCGGAGCGACGGTGGAACGAGGTTTTGACGGATTGAGCGTTGCAAGGCAAGGTTTGCCGCCGGCGTCGAGATCAGGTTCGGCGTCGTGCCGGTGATCGCGAGAGGTCGGCTGAGGTTCATCGAGCGAGCGCCATCGGTGCTTGCGAACGAGCAGCGGCAGGAACGGATGGCGTTGCGAGGTGGCGGATGGCGTGATCTCGATCATGACGTGTCGATCCTGCTCTCGCCGAGCGAAGAGCCGCGCGGAGTGCATCCGCGCTCGAACCTGTCGACGACGATCATGCGACCGCCGCAGCACGGGCACGGATGGTCGAGCGTGCGCGGCTCGGGGTGATTGTCGGGATCGGCGCGCTTTTTTTGATCACGTGGCGTCGATGCGGCGAGCAACGTGCGCAGGCGGGCGATATTTTGGACACGGACGCCGCTTGCGAACAGGCCGTAGTGGCGGATGCGGTGAAAGCCGGACGGCAGCACGTGGATGAGAAAGCGGCGGATGAACTCGCCGTGGGCGAGCCTCATGACCTTTTGCCGTGCGTGGCCATCGACGCGGTAATCCTTGTAACGGAAGGCGACGCCGGCGCTGTCGCAGGCGATCAGGCGGCTGTTGGAGATGGCGACGCGGTGGGTGTAGCGCGCCAGATAGGCGAGCACGGCCTCGGGTCCGCCGAACGGCCGCTTGCTGTAGACCACCCATTCGGCCTTGCGCGATGGCGCCAGATATTGCGCGAAGGCGTCGCGGTCGGCGAGGTTGGCGTGGGCGCCGAAGAATTGCAAACGGCCGGCGGCGTGGGCGGCAGCGAGCTTTTCCAGAAACAACCGGCGGAACAGGCGCGAGAGGACGCGCACCGACAAGAAGAAGCCCGGTCGGCAGGACACCCAGGTCTCGCCATCCAGGGAAATGCCGCCGCCCGGCGCGATCATGTGGACGTGGGGGTGATGCGTCATCGCCGATCCCCAGGTGTGCAGCACCGACGTTATGCCGATCCGGGCGCCCAGATGTTTGGGATCGGCGGCGATCGTGACCATCGTCTCGGCGGAAGTCTTGAACAGGAGGTCGTAGATCGCGGCCTTGTTCTGGTAGGCGATGTCGGCGATCGCCGCCGGCAGCGTGAAGACCACGTGATAATACGGGACGGCGAGGAGCTCGGCCTGGCGCTCGGTCAGCCACTGCCTGGCCGCCGCGCCCTGACACTTCGGGCAATGCCGGTTGCGGCAGCTATTATACGAGATGACTTCATGGGCGCAGTCCTGGCAGCGCGCGACATGGCCGCCGAGCGCCGCCGTGCGGCAGCTCTCGATCGCCGACATCACCTTCAACTGGCCGAGGCTGACGTGACCGGCGTTGGCCTTGCGCCACGCCGGTGCGTGGTCGCGGAAGATATCCGCGACCTCCAGAACAGGACGCCCCATGATCGCCGGCGTTATGCCGGTGGTCGATCTCGTGGTGGCTTCAACGGGGTCAGGCGATCGAGCGGGCTCATCACCTGCCGGATGGTGTTGGTGGCGACGCGCGTGTAGAGCGCCGTGGTGTCGAGCTTGGCGTGGCCCAGAAGAACCTGGATCACGCGGATATCGATGTTCTGTTCGAGCAGGTGCGTTGCAAAGCTGTGCCGCAGCGTATGCATGGAAACGCGCTTGTCGATCTCGGCCATCAGGGCGGCGGCATGGCAGGCGCGATTGAGCTGACGCGTCGTCATCGGATTGACCGGGTTCTGCCCGGGAAACAGCCAGGCTCGCGGCCGCGCAAGGCGCCACCAGTCGCGCAGAAGTGCCAGCAACTGCGGCGAGAGCATCGCATGGCGATCCTTGCCGCCCTTGCCGCGCTCGACGCGCAGCATCATCCGCTTGCTGTCGATATCCGAGACCTTCAGCGACACCACCTCGGAGGCGCGCAGGCCGGTGCCATAGGCGACGCTGAGCGCGGCCTTGTATTTGACGCCGGGCGCCGCCTCCAAGAGGCGCGCGACCTCCTCGGGGCTCAACACGACCGGCAGCTTGCGCGGCTGATGCACGACCGTCAGATGCCGGGCCGCGTCGGCGCGATCGAGCGTCACGGTGAAGAAGAACCGCAGCGCCGAGACGGTGGAGTTGATGAGCGATATGCCTGCGCCGTTCTCGGTCAGATGCAACTGGAAACGGCGGAGGTCCTCGTTGGTCGCTGTGTCCGGCGACCGGCCGATGAACCTTGCCAGGTTTACAACGGCGCGAATGTAGTCATGCTGGGTCTTCGACGCGAAATGGCGGACACTCATGTCCTCGATCATGCGCCGACGAAGCGGAGTGATGCTCTCTTCGGTCATGGGCTGCTCCTGTCTGAAGCGAGGTTGCTAACCCCTCGATCTTCAGGCAGGACGCGCCCGACCTGTTACCCCCGCCCCTCGATGACACGCACCTGCCTGCCCGAAGTGCTCTACCGCGAGAGCGGTTTAGTTCTTTGACCCGAAGCGGTCATTCGCCACATTTCTTCGAAGCGTCAGCAAAAGAAGCACCTTTGCCTTTGCGGCCGACGTTCGCGAAATTGTGAAACCTGCCGCGGCTGTCTTCCTGACCCAAGCGCGGCACATATATGATATATTGCGTGGGTGACACGCTCCTATGGATTTCCGCGTGGCTCACCGTCGAAAGAACAGATGTTCAACGTTGGAATATCCGCGAGGAGGTCGCCATGACCGGACGCGTTCGTCGAACCAACTCTTCACTTCAGCAACGAGAGCTCAGCGTCGCTGACTATATCGTCCATCGCCTTGCTAGGGAGGGTATCGATCACTGCTTTGGAGTTGCCGGAGACTATGCGTTTCCGCTGTGCGACGCTGTCGATCGCAGCCCAGAAGTCAAATGGATAGGGTGCGCGAATGAACTGAACGCCTCCTACGCCGCCGACGGTTACGCGCGTATTCGTGGCACCGCAATGCTGGTCACGACCTATGGAGTGGGCGAATTGTCGGCGCTCAACGGCGTGATGGGCGCAAAGGCTGAGCATTCACTCGTCTTCCATCTCGTCGGGATGCCGTCCTATCAAAATCAGCGCCTGCACAAGATCGCGCATCATACCTTGGGCGACGGAATCTTCGGCAATTTCATCAACATTTCGGCGCAGGCGGCTTGCTGCCACGCGATGATTACCCCGGAAAATTGCATGGTCGAGATGGAGCGCCTGATCGCAGAGGCGCGGCGCAACAATCAGCCCGCCTATATTGCCGTGCCCTCCGATTTCGCGACGACTCCGGTTGTTTCGAACGAGGTCAAGCCCGTAAGGTTGGCGTCGAACGAGGAATCGCTCAGGCGGGCGGTCGCAGCGATCGAGAAGCGGGTGGAGAGCGTCAAATCAATTGTCGCCTTGCCGGCCTATACGTTGGCACGTTTAGGGCTACAGAAGGAGGCGCGAAAGCTGATCGAGGCGCTCGGCTGCCCGTTCGCCACGACCTCGATGGAGAAGGGATTCATTGGCGAGGGCCATCCGCAATTTGCCGGCGTATATGCCGGGGCAGTTTCCAACGAGGAGACTCGCAAGATTGTTGAGGGAGCCGACGTCGTTCTCGATCTCGGCGGCGTCAATCTCAACGACATCACGACGGCGTCTTATTCTGCTCAGCTCGACCCGAACCGAATCATTTCGGTCGGCCTCAACGACGTCCAGGTCGGTCAGCGAGTATTCGGCTCGGTGCGTCTGGCCGACATGCTTTCCGCGCTGGCGACGCTGAAACCGAAAGCAGCGCCCTATCGCCAAAAGCCTGCCCAAACGACCCACTTGGGCGGCAAACCATCCGAGCGGATAACGATGAAGGCGCTCTATCCGCGCTATGCGGCCTTTCTACGAGCGGGCGACACAGTCGTCTTGGAGACCGGAAGTTCGAGTTCAGGCATGACGCCGATGGCACTGCCTGACGGCGTGCGAGTTGAGTCCCAGGTGTTATGGGGCTCCATTGGCTGGGCGACGGCGGCCGCGCTCGGGATTGCACTTGCCGATCCGAGCCGTCGAACCATTCTGATCACGGGAGAAGGGTCGCATCAGCTCACCGCCAACGAGATCGGCAGCATGGGCCGCTTCGGCGCCAATGTGACGATTTTCGTTCTTAACAACGACGGCTATATGATCGAGCGGGCGCTCGAAGAAAACCCTGACTGGACATACAACGACCTTGCTCAATGGAAATACGCGGATCTTCCGCGCGCATTGGGCTGCGCCGATTGGTTCACCGCGCACGTCGAAACCTTGGGCGAGCTCGACGCCGCCATGAAGCAGGCGCGTTCATCGAGGTCGGGCGCCTATATCGAAATCGTCGGCGGTCGGATGGATATCCCGCCCGTGCTCGCCTTTGCGCACACGCGCCTCGGCGAGATGTATGGCGCTGAGCCTTCGACGTCTCACTGATCGATGCGACAGGCAATAGGGACAGAGCCGCTCGCCAGACGAAAGAAAAGCTCTCACAATGAGAACGCAGGCTCTGGCGAGCTTCCCCAACACCCAGCCGCCCCAGGTGCACGGGGCGGCAACTTTTTTGTCGGTCAGACTGCCGTGGAGTAAGGCTCAAGCTCGCAAGATAGCAATACGCGCAAAGTGAACAAACGGCCGCTCCTGTGAAGGGTTACGGATGCCGGCCCGGCAGCGACCATTGCCGTCGAGCAGGGACCGGGCCGGCGTCCGAAAGCCTCCAAGGAACGAAACCGCGAGTCGGAAGGGCGTCGATGTCGCTGACGCGAGCTATGGGGATTTAAGGACCACGAGCGGCGGTTTTCGAGCGGTCGGAGCGACGGTGGAACGAGGTTTTGACGGATTGAGCGTTGCAAGGCAAGGTTTGCCGCCGGCGTCGAGATCAGGTTCGGCGTCGTGCCGGTGATCGCGAGAGGTCGGCTGAGGTTCATCGAGCGAGCGCCATCGGTGCTTGCGAACGAGCAGCGGCAGGAACGGATGGCGTTGCGAGGTGGCGGATGGCGTGATCTCGATCATGACGTGTCGATCCTGCTCTCGCCGAGCGAAGAGCCGCGCGGAGTGCATCCGCGCTCGAACCTGTCGACGACGATCATGCGACCGCCGCAGCACGGGCACGGATGGTCGAGCGTGCGCGGCTCGGGGTGATTGTCGGGATCGGCGCGCTTTTTTTGATCACGTGGCGTCGATGCGGCGAGCAACGTGCGCAGGCGGGCGATATTTTGGACACGGACGCCGCTTGCGAACAGGCCGTAGTGGCGGATGCGGTGAAAGCCGGACGGCAGCACGTGGATGAGAAAGCGGCGGATGAACTCGCCGTGGGCGAGCCTCATGACCTTTTGCCGTGCGTGGCCATCGACGCGGTAATCCTTGTAACGGAAGGCGACGCCGGCGCTGTCGCAGGCGATCAGGCGGCTGTTGGAGATGGCGACGCGGTGGGTGTAGCGCGCCAGATAGGCGAGCACGGCCTCGGGTCCGCCGAACGGCCGCTTGCTGTAGACCACCCATTCGGCCTTGCGCGATGGCGCCAGATATTGCGCGAAGGCGTCGCGGTCGGCGAGGTTGGCGTGGGCGCCGAAGAATTGCAAACGGCCGGCGGCGTGGGCGGCAGCGAGCTTTTCCAGAAACAACCGGCGGAACAGGCGCGAGAGGACGCGCACCGACAAGAAGAAGCCCGGTCGGCAGGACACCCAGGTCTCGCCATCCAGGGAAATGCCGCCGCCCGGCGCGATCATGTGGACGTGGGGGTGATGCGTCATCGCCGATCCCCAGGTGTGCAGCACCGACGTTATGCCGATCCGGGCGCCCAGATGTTTGGGATCGGCGGCGATCGTGACCATCGTCTCGGCGGAAGTCTTGAACAGGAGGTCGTAGATCGCGGCCTTGTTCTGGTAGGCGATGTCGGCGATCGCCGCCGGCAGCGTGAAGACCACGTGATAATACGGGACGGCGAGGAGCTCGGCCTGGCGCTCGGTCAGCCACTGCCTGGCCGCCGCGCCCTGACACTTCGGGCAATGCCGGTTGCGGCAGCTATTATACGAGATGACTTCATGGGCGCAGTCCTGGCAGCGCGCGACATGGCCGCCGAGCGCCGCCGTGCGGCAGCTCTCGATCGCCGACATCACCTTCAACTGGCCGAGGCTGACGTGACCGGCGTTGGCCTTGCGCCACGCCGGTGCGTGGTCGCGGAAGATATCCGCGACCTCCAGAACAGGACGCCCCATGATCGCCGGCGTTATGCCGGTGGTCGATCTCGTGGTGGCTTCAACGGGGTCAGGCGATCGAGCGGGCTCATCACCTGCCGGATGGTGTTGGTGGCGACGCGCGTGTAGAGCGCCGTGGTGTCGAGCTTGGCGTGGCCCAGAAGAACCTGGATCACGCGGATATCGATGTTCTGTTCGAGCAGGTGCGTTGCAAAGCTGTGCCGCAGCGTATGCATGGAAACGCGCTTGTCGATCTCGGCCATCAGGGCGGCGGCATGGCAGGCGCGATTGAGCTGACGCGTCGTCATCGGATTGACCGGGTTCTGCCCGGGAAACAGCCAGGCTCGCGGCCGCGCAAGGCGCCACCAGTCGCGCAGAAGTGCCAGCAACTGCGGCGAGAGCATCGCATGGCGATCCTTGCCGCCCTTGCCGCGCTCGACGCGCAGCATCATCCGCTTGCTGTCGATATCCGAGACCTTCAGCGACACCACCTCGGAGGCGCGCAGGCCGGTGCCATAGGCGACGCTGAGCGCGGCCTTGTATTTGACGCCGGGCGCCGCCTCCAAGAGGCGCGCGACCTCCTCGGGGCTCAACACGACCGGCAGCTTGCGCGGCTGATGCACGACCGTCAGATGCCGGGCCGCGTCGGCGCGATCGAGCGTCACGGTGAAGAAGAACCGCAGCGCCGAGACGGTGGAGTTGATGAGCGATATGCCTGCGCCGTTCTCGGTCAGATGCAACTGGAAACGGCGGAGGTCCTCGTTGGTCGCTGTGTCCGGCGACCGGCCGATGAACCTTGCCAGGTTTACAACGGCGCGAATGTAGTCATGCTGGGTCTTCGACGCGAAATGGCGGACACTCATGTCCTCGATCATGCGCCGACGAAGCGGAGTGATGCTCTCTTCGGTCATGGGCTGCTCCTGTCTGAAGCGAGGTTGCTAACCCCTCGATCTTCAGGCAGGACGCGCCCGACCTGTTACCCCCGCCCCTCGATGACACGCACCTGCCTGCCCGAAGTGCTCTACCGCGAGAGCGGTTTAGTTCTTTGGCGCACTCCCGCTATTCGGTTGTCACGGCTGAAGGACAGGAATCCGCCCTTTGCAGACCTTCAAACCGCGACACGACCGCGATACCAGGGCTCAGCACTCAGGTTAATTTTGCGCAATTTTCGTCTCGGGCGTCCCTTCCCCGGCCGACTGAAGCGCCAGCGGAAGGAGAGTCGGGGTCCAGGAGATGATGTTGTTGCGCGTAGCGCAACGCCAAATCCACTTCAATAAAGCCGCTTCGCGGACATTTTGCGCTGCTTCCCGGATGCCCTTCCCCTGCGGGCCTTCGGCCCTTCGCTGCAGGGCTCCGGGAAAGCGGGCTGTTAGCCTGACTTCCTTGCCCTGCTTGAAAACGGGATGCGCTAGATTCAAAAATTTAGAGCATCGTTTGCGCGCAAAACCGCTCACACTTTTGCGCACGATGCTCTGACAGCGGGACATCAAGTTACATGATGCATGATCCGGCGCATCCCGGTGAAGTCATCCGCGAGTCCTGTTTGAAGCCGCTCGGCCTCACGGTGACGGAAGCGGCCGAGGGCTTGGGTGTCACGCGCAAGGCGCTGTCCGATCTTCTGAACGGCCATAGCGGCGTTTCGCCGGAAATGGCAATTCGTCTTGAAAAGGCGGGATGGAGCACGGCGGACGCCTGGCTGCGCATGCAGATGACGTGGAATCTCTGGCATGCCCGCCAAAACGCCAGCAAGATCAAGGTGAAGAAGTTTCGCTGCGTGCCACAACCGAGCTGATCTTGCCTTTTACCGCCTGGGCGGGCGTCGGTTGCAGAATGAATGCGTCTTTGTCGATTATCGGGCCTTGCCGGGCGGCATGTGAGATAGGCTTTATTTGGTCTAACCTATTGGATTAACTCGGCGTTTATCTGCACTGACGGTTTTGAGCGGCGCCGCGGCAACCGAGTGGCCGAGTCTTTGCCCTCGTTGGCTCTTGTGCGATTTGCCGAGCAAAACTAATTTGCTTTCATAAACATGCTCTTGCGGTGCCTGGGATGAGGCGCATGAAACCTCGGCCGGCAAAGCCGCGGCGGCGGTCGCTTGCCGGATTTATCGAGTCCGCGCCAGGCAAACCAAAAGATTCAAGGGAGGAGACCATGGCAGCAACGGCAGAGAAAATATCCGCTTCGCCGCCGACGACGGACGCGGAATGGGCGGTCCGCGTCGATTTGGCGGCCTGTTATCGCCTTGCCGCCTGGCATCAATGGGACGACTTGATCTTCACCCATATTTCAGCGCGCGTGCCGGCGACCGAGAACCAGTTTCTCATCAACCCCTATGGCCTGACATTCGATGAAATCACCGCTTCGAGCCTCGTGAAGATCGGGCTCGACGGCGCGCCTGTGTCGCCGTCGGCCTATCAAGTCAATCCGGCGGGTTTCACGATTCATTCCGCCATTCATGAAGTCCGTCATGACGCGGCTTGTGTCATTCACCTCCACACACCCGACGGGACAGCCGTCGCGAGCGTCGAAGGCGGTCTTCAGCCGGTCAACCAGGCCGCACAAAGCGTCGCCTTCGATCTCGCCTATCATGATTATGAAGGGATTGCGCTCGACCATGCGGAACGCCCGCGCCTGCAGCAGGACCTCGGCGGCAAGAACCTGATGCTGCTGCGCAACCATGGGACTTTGGCGCTAGGGCGCAGCATCGCCGAAGCCTATTTGCGCATATATTTCTTGGAGCGCGCCTGCACGATGCAGGTGCGCACGGCGGCACTCGGGAAATCTATTTGTCCGGTTGCTCCCGCCGTCATCGACAAGAATGCCGAGATCATTCGGATGGGCGAAACCTTCGGCTTCGCGGAAAAAATGCTCTGGCCGGCGATGCTGCGAAAACTCGATCGCATCGATCCGAGCTATCGGAATTGATGGCGCTCACTTTATCGGTGCTGGTGATTTTTCGAAATCCCGCGTCGCCGCGGCCCAGGCGCGGGCGCGCGCCTGGGGATCGGCATTGAGCGTAATGTCGGTGACGACGGCGGCGCTGTCGGCGCCGGCTTCGAGGACGCCTCTGACGCGTTCGAGCGTAATGCCGCCGATGGCGACGAGCGGAATGTCGCCGATTTTTTTCTTCCATTCGCCGATCCGCGCCAAGCCCTGCGGCGCGAAGGGCATTTTCTTCAAGATTGTCGGATAGATCGGGCCGAGCGCGACATAGTCCGGCCGGCAGGTGAGCGCGCGGGAGAGTTCGGTTTCGTCATGCGTCGATAGGCCGAGCCGCAGCCCGGTCCGGCGGATCGCCGCAAGATCGGCAGTGTCGAGATCGCCTTGGCCGAGATGAATGAAGTCGCATCGAAGATCGATCGCGGCTTGCCAATGATCATTGACGATCAGCTGCGCTCCGGCCGCATCGCACAGCACCTGGGCCATACTTATTTCATGCCGGACTTCGGTATCGGAACGTTCCTTGACGCGCAATTGCACGAGCTTCACGCCGCAAGGCAGAAGCCGTTCGATCCAGGCCGCGCTGTCGACGATAAGGTAGAACCGGTCAAGCACGCGCGAGGTCCGAAAAGGCGCGGCCTAGCTGAGGGGTCGACGGCTCCGCCATATCGCGCGGCTGCATCGGATCGGCGCAAAAACCCATGCGCCCCGCCTCGACGGCGAGCGCAAAGGCCTTGGCCATCGCGACGGGATCGCCGGACTTGGCGATCGCCGTATTGACGAGAACGGCGTCATAACCGAGTTCCATCGCCGCAACGGCATGCGACGGCGTGCCGATGCCGGCATCGACGACGAGCGGCACCGCCGGAAAATGCTTGCGCAGAGCTTTGAGGCCGAAAGGATTGTTGAGGCCGCGGCCGGAGCCGATGGGCGCCCCCCAGGGCATCAAGACTTCGCAGCCGGCCCCGAGCAATTTGTCGGCGACGACGAGATCTTCCGTCGTATAGGGAAAAACCTGAAACCCTTCACGCACAAGAATGCCGGCTGCTTCGACGAGGCCGAAAACATCGGGCTGCAAAGTGTCGTCTTCGCCGATGACTTCGAGTTTGATCCAGGCCGTGCCAAAGACCTCGCGTGCCATTTGCGCCGTTGTCACCGCCTCTTTGACGCTGCGGCAGCCGGCGGTGTTCGGCAAAACCTTGACATCGAGTTCACGGATCAGCGCCCAAAAGCTTTCGCCGGCGCGGCTGGCGCCGGATTCGCGCCGAAGCGACACCGTCACGACATCCGCCTGTGCCGCCTTGACGGCCGCAGCCAGAATGGCAGGCGAGGGATATTGCGCGGTGCCGACAAACAGCCGCGAGCGAAGTTCGGTGCCATAGATCGTGAGACTAGCTTGCGGCATCTCCGTCCCTTCTTCGGCTCAACTCACCCACCTTGCTTCGGCACGAGGATTTCGACCGCATCGCCCGTCTCGAGCTTCGTATCCTTGCGATCGACCGCGCGAACGAATGTCTGGTTGACCGCAGTCGCGACCGTTTGGCCCTCGTACTCCAGTTCGGCGAGAAGCGCGGCGAGCGTTGCCGCCGCGACGTCAATTTTTTGGCCATTCACGCGGATTTGCATCCATGACCTCGGGAAAATAGGCTCCTTGCATCACCACCGCCACGGCTCTCTGCGCCAATGCCGGCGCCAGAAGAAAGCCGTGCCGAAAGAGGCCGTTCACATATAAGGTGCGCTCGTGGCGGCGAATGCGCGGCAGATTATCGGCGAAAGCCGGCCGGACATCGGATCCCGTTTCGTCGATCTCGGCTTCACCGAAAGCCGGATGAACTGCATAGCCGGCACTCAAGAGTTCCAGCACGGAACGCGCCGTTATACGGCTTCTCTCCTCATTTTCGATCATCGTCGCACCGATCATGAACCGCCCATCGCCGCGCGGCACAATATAGACGGGCTGGCGCGGGTGGACGAGGCGAACCGGTCGCGCCAGCGTAATCTCTTGCGTCGAAAGGACGAGCATTTCACCTTTGACGCCGCGAAGATCATGCAATTCGTCGCGTGCCGCAAAGCCACGGCAATCGATGGTCCAGTCGACCCGGTCGGTGACGTTTTGCGCCTCCGTAGCGAAGCGCATCGTCACGTTCGGCAATTGCACCAGACGCTCGGCAAGGGCGGCGATCGCCTTGCGTGGATCGAGATGCGCCTCTTTCGGAAAAAACAGCGCGAGATCGAAACGGCCGGCGAGATCGGGCTCGAGCTCGGCGATCCGCTCCGCGTCGATCATTTCGAAACCCGATGTGCGGCGCGAAAAGCTTATGAGGTCCGGCCGGTCGCGCCGCGGCGCGACGACGAGACTGCCGCGGGCTTCCGCCACAGGCACGTTCTTCGTCCAGTAAACGAGTGCCTCGCGGCCCCATTCGGGGACGAGAGGCTCGGTGCTTTCGGCTTCGCACCACGGCGCGATCATACCGCCGGAATAAAAAGAGCAGCCGAGACCAGGCCCGCGATCACGCTCGACAAGCTCGACATTCGCGCCGGCCAGAGCGAATTCATAGGCGCAGGTCATGCCGGCGACGCCGGCGCCAACGACACGGATTTTCATGCCGTCACCGCCTTTCGGCAGCGCCGGTTGAACTTGTGAAAGTGAGCGTGAGACTTTGCAGGGCGCATATCACCATCCCTCCGCCAGTGCGAACTGGATCAGGTTCTAAGGGTCGCCGGGCCGCCTCTTGGCGCTGCCAGCCTCTCAGCCCCCTGCCGGGGATCCCCTTGGTTCGATGCGTTCAGATAGGATGAAATGCGCGGCTTCGTCAAGGGCACAGGACGATCGGCGGTGTCTCAGTTTGAACTTCGGCCATCGATTCGAGGCGGTCATTCGGCCAATGACCGTCCAAATGGCGCTCGTGACTCGGAGCGATCGTCGCGATGGCCGGATTTGCCTATTTCGTTTGTCGGTGTCCAGCGCTGCCTTAGGCGACCGGCATCACACCGGCACTGGCGCCGAACCGGGTCCCTATTTCATTGCGACGCCGCCTGGATGGCCTTCCAGTCGAATTTTCTGGCTAACATCAGCGCTTCGTCGTCGCCGACTCCGTTGAACGAAACGCTGAACAGCGCGCTCGTGCCAAGAGCGACCAGGATCGCGCCCGAGTTGTTTTTGATGTTGAAGGTTCTGGTTACCTGCAGGCCGTCGATCGTTGACGTGCTCATACGCCCATTGCTGGTCTCGATATTCATCCCGGTCTGGATTGCCGCCAATGCCCCCTTAGCGACCGCGCCGATGATCACCTGGGCCTGCAGGCGCGCCGGGCCGCGCTGGTATTCGCGCGTAGCGCTGACCATGTTATTGCCGGTCATTTCCATCGAGAAGCCGTCCGGCTTCTTGCCTTGCCAGCTTTCTAGGTCAACTAGGAACGGAAAAAAGCGTTGAAACGCCTGCTGGGCGTGCGCCGCGGAAGGCCGGAGCAGCCAAGCTGCCGGCAGCGCGGCCAAGGCAAGACGGATTGCGTGGCGACGATTGATCATCTGACCCCCCAACTCGTCGCGCATCATAGCAGTGCCTGCCCCGGCGGGAAATGCTCGACGGCACCGTCTTTAGGGCAGGGTTTCGATTTGAGCGTCGGCTGTTGTGAAGGGTTTCGGATGCCGGCCCGTCGCCGACGAATGTCGCCGCACCCGGGCGCGGCCGGCGTTCGAAAGCCTCCAAGGAACGAAACTGCGGGTCGGAAGGGCGTCGAAGTCGCCGACGCGACCTATGTGCATTGGCGCACTTCGGCTGTTCGCTTGTTTCGGATGAAGGACTGCACTCCACCCGTTCCTGACATTCAAACTGACCTACCTCCGGACGATCTGCTGCATGACCCCTGACCAGCCCGGACGTTCACTCAGCCCTCGGGACAGAAATCGGGTTTCACATCGACAAGCGGCGTCCCATCGAGGCAATCGAGCCCCCTGACGACGAGACCATTGTTTTCGACGCGGACGAGCGTGACGATCGACGAGGCGATCGGATTTGGCCGTACCGGCGAGCGCAAGGCGAACGTGCCTCGCCCTTTGCCGTGCGAACGCGGCATTTGAATGACGAGGTCGCGGCGCGCGAAATCCATCCAATAGAGGATCTGCAATTGTCGATTGCGCTCGATTCCCGTGAGTGCAGCATGATATCGTGCATCGAACTCGAGGAAACATTCCGGGCCGGTCACAGGATCGCCCTGACGCGGACAATCCTTGCGCAAATGCCAAGGTGTGCGGATGCGGCCGATGAAATAGAGGCCCGCATCGAAATCCGCCGGCAGTTCGACGGCAATCTCGCCCGGCCGAATGGAGGCGTCCTCGACAATCTCGGTTTCATTGGGCATCGACTTCACACCTCATGCTTTTGCGCAAGGTTCGGGATTGAGGGGACGGACACTTCGAACGCTTTGATCCACGTCAAAGTCAAGGCATAATAGCCGAAGATGCCGACCAGATCGACCTCCGCCTGTGCCGCTACCGGGCATGTTGCCAACGATCAATTGAGTTGTTTCAGGTCTGTCGCTCGTAGATACAAGCGTGACGTTCGATCATTGCCGCTTCATCCTGACTGAGACCCGCCTCGCCGCGGTGCCTTTGGCGCCGGAGATCCGCCTCCATCTCGCCGATGAAGCGACGGCGCTCTGGGCAAGAACCGAAGTGGAGCTCGGCACTTTAAATCTGCCGCCGCCGTATTGGGCCTTTGCCTGGGCCGGTGGACAAGCGCTGGCGCGCTATATTCTCGACCGTCCGGCGCTCGTTGCGGGCAAGAGCGTCCTCGATTTTGCGTCGGGCTCCGGCCTCGTCGCGATCGCCGCGGCCAAAGCGGGAGCCAGACGCGTCATCGCCAATGACATCGATGCCTTCGCGCTCGCGGCCATCGCAATCAACGGCGCCGAAAACAGCGTCGCAATCGAAACCTGCGCGGGCGACATGATCGGGACGCGATGCGATTTCGACATCGTGCTCGCCGGCGACATAGCCTATGAACGAGATACGGCAGCCCGTGTCGCAGATTGGCTCGAATCGCTTGCGCGAGGCGGCACGCTCGTCCTGATCGGCGACCCCCGCCGCGCTTATCTCGCCGTCGACAGGCTGGTCTCGGTTGCAGCCTATGACGTTCCCGTGCCGCGCGCGCTCGAAGATGCAGATGTGAAGAGAGCCGAAGTCTATCGCTTTCGCAGCGCCGGCGATTATCTCGGTTGAATTCAGTTTGTGAGGCGACTCCGCGCCCGGCTTCCCGCCTGCCCGTCCGGCCTGTATCATCAACCGAGTCGCTCTGCTCCGAAAGCCCCATGCCGACACCCCATGTTTTCACGATCCCGCCCGGCGCGCCGTTCTTGAAGTGCTTTGTGGCGGCATTGCTCGACGGGCATGTCGTCGAGGGCTTCTCGCGTGCACTCGGCCCGCTGGACATGGTCGACGCGACGATCTACGTGCCGACACGCCGCGCGGCCCGTGCGCTGATCGACGAATTTACGCGCGCGCTCGGCCGGCCGGCCACTTTATTGCCACGCATTCTGCCGCTCGGCGGGCTCGATTCGACCGAGACGAGCCTTCTCTTCGAAGAACCTGGCTTCGAGTTGCCGTTGTCGGAGGCTTTGCCGTTGGCGGCACCCGAACTATGGCGGCGCATGCAATGCGCCCAGCTGACGCTTTCCTGGGCCAATGCGTTGCGTCATGCGATCGTCGCCATGGATCGCGACGGCAAGCCGATCACGGATTCGAGCGAAACCTTGCTCGTCGGGACGTCCTCGATCGATGCGTGGCATCTTGCCGGCGAACTCGTCGGTCTCATCGACGAACTCATCATCGAAGACGTCGCCTGGGAAAAGCTCGATCCTCTGGTCTTGCCGGAATTCGACCGGTATTGGCGGATCACCCTGGATTTCCTCAACATTGCCATGGAGCAATGGCCGCAGATCCTGGCCGCACATAATCTCGTCGATGCTGCGACCCGGCGCATGCGCCTCGTCGCCGAGCAAATGCATACCATTCAAAGCGGCCGCGTCGAAGGCGCGGTTATCGCCATCGGTTCGACGGGCAGCAATCGCGCCACCGCCCGCCTGCTCGCCGCGATTGCGCAGGCCCCGCGTGGCGCCGTCGTCCTGCCCGGCCTCGATCTCAGTCTCGATGAAGAGGCTTGGCAGCGCATCGCGACCGATCGGGATGCCAAGCACGACTTGGCATTCGGTCATCCGCAAGCCGGCCTGCACCGCTTGCTGCCCATGCTCGGCATCAGGCGCGCCAACGTGATCGAACTCGGCGCGGTTTCGCCGCCGCTGGCAGCGCGCCAACGGCTCGTTTCGGAGGCCTTGCGGCCCGCCGATACGACCGAACATTGGCGCGACTATCGTGCCTCCACGCCGGCGCAGGAGATCGAACTCGCGCTCGCGGACGTAACGCTCGTCGAGGCCGCGGATGATCGCGAAGAAGCGCTCTGCCTCGCCATCGCCTTGCGGCAAGTCTTGGAGACCGCCTCGGCCACGGCGGCACTCGTTACGCCCAACCGCGACCTTGCCCGCCGCGTCGGTGCCGAACTCACGCGCTGGGGCATAGAGATCGACGATTCGGCCGGCGAGCCGTTGAGCGTGAGCCCCTTCGGCATCTTGGCCTCGCTCGTCACGGAATGTGCCGAACATGAGCTGGCGGCGCCCGATACCGTCGCGCTTCTCGGCCACCCGATGGTCAGGCTCGGCGGCGCGCGCAGCGACATCGAGCGCCTGGCGCCGCTCTTTGAAATCGGCGTCTTGCGCTGCGGTTTCGATGTCGCCGATTTCGACTCCGCACAGGCCGCAATCGAGACGGCCAAGACAATGGCGGCAGAGGCTTTCGCGCATCCAGCTAAAAAGCGCATCGGGGCCGCCGATTGGCGCGCGCTCGCAGATCTGCTCGATCGCCTCATCCGAGCATTCGCCCCGTTCCGGGCTTTGCAAGGCGCCCATGATCTGCCGCGTTGGATCGAGGCGCATCGAAGCGTGCTCGATGCCGTCACGCGCGGCGAAGATGGCATGGCCGGCGACGACTACGAAGAGTTTTGCGCCCTGTTCGATGAAATCTCCGCTGCCGCCGTTCCGGAACTTACGTTCGACGCGGAAGCCTATGGTCTATTCATCGCCCGTATCGCCAGCGAAAGGATTCTGCACCGGGCGCGGCGCACGCATCCGCGTTTGAAGATTCTGGGACTGCTCGAAGCACGCTTGATGGATGCCGACGTCCTATTGCTCGGCGGTCTCGACGAGACGATCTGGCCGCCGCAAGCGCAAGCCGATGCTTTTCTCAACCGGCCGATGCGCGCCGCCCTCGGTTTGACGCCGCCAGAAAGGCGGATCGGGCAGACTGCGCATGATTTCGTCGAGGCCATGGGCCACGCCCAAGTGATCCTGAGCCGTGCCTTGAAAAGAGGCGGCGCACCGACCGTCGCCTCACGCTTCGTGCAGAGACTGGCCGCAGTTGCCGGTAAGCATTTCGAGGCCGCGCGTGGGCGCGGTCGGGCGCTCGTCGATCTCGCGCAGGCCCTCGATCGACCCACCGAGCCTTCAGTGCCGAACCAGAGGCCGGTGCCCCGGCCCGAAGTGGCCTTGCGGCCGACACGTTTGAGTGTCACGCGAATCGAGATGCTACGCCGCGACCCTTATGCGATCTACGCCGAATTCATCTTGAAACTTCTGACACTTCCGCCGCTTGGTGCAGATGATCGCGCAAATAGATTGGGCGATCTGATCCATGCGACGCTCGAAAACTTTGTTCGGCGCTTTCCGGCGGGACCCCTGCCGGCAAATGCCGATTTGATCCTCACCGGCAAGATGCAGGAGGCCCTCCGCGAACACTTGACGAATGCCGATTTCGCAGCCTTCCGATGGCCGCTGATCACGCGCGCAATCGATTTCTATCTCGCGTTCGAAGCGAGCCGGCGCGACGGGATCGATCGAATCGACGTTGAAATTCAAGACGAGATCGAAATTCCGCTCGGGGATGGCACGAGCTTCACTTTGTCGGCCAAGGCCGACCGCATCGAACACAACAAGGACGGCAGCGTCACTCTGGTCGATTACAAGACCGGCGTGCCGCCGAGCGCGCGGGAAGTTTACGCGGGCTTCGCACCGCAATTGACGCTCGAGGCGGCCATGGCGAAACGTGGAGCTTTTGGGCTACCGGCGGGGACCCGCATCGAGGGGGCGCTCTATCTCAAACTCGGCGGTCGCACGGGCGGAGAAGAAAGGCGGCTCATATTCGACAAGCAAGGAGAGAATTTCGAGGCTGTTACGGAGACGCATTTCCGGGAGTTGGTCGCGCTCTTAAATCACTTCCGTAGGCAGGAAACGGCCTATCTGCCGCGCCCCTTCCCGAAATATGCAGCGCGTTACAATGACTACGACCATCTCGCGCGCGTCAAGGAATGGTCGGGCGGCTTCGATGACGGGGGCGGAGCGTGAGCGGATTTCCCAATATCCTGCCGCGTATCAGCGCAGCACAGCACAAAGCATCCGACCCCGAGGCCTCGATTTGGGTGTCGGCGAATGCCGGCTCCGGCAAGACTCATGTTTTGACCGATAGGGTCATGCGCCTACTGCTGATGGGCGTGCCGCCGGGCAAGATCCTCTGCCTGACATTTACCAAAGCGGCGGCGGCCAATATGGCCGGCCGCGTGTTCGCGACCTTAGCCAAATGGACGGAACTCGACGACGCCAAACTCGCAAAAGCGATCGAAGACATAGGCGCGCCGCGGCCGAAGCCGGAAAATCTGACATTGGCGCGGCGCCTCTTCGCGCGTGCGGTCGAAACGCCAGGTGGGCTGAAGATCCAGACGATCCATGCCTTTTGCGAAAGGCTGCTGCATCTCTTTCCGTTCGAAGCCAATGTGCCGGCGCGCTTCGAAGTGATCGACGATCGGTCGCAAGCCGAGCTCCTCGAGCGCGTCAGAAAAGAGACATTGCACGAGGCGCAGCATGACGAAGGGGAGCTCGGCCATGCACTCGCTCTCTTGTCGGAGGAGGTCTCGGCGTTCGAATTCGAGACCTTGATCAAGAGCGCGTTGCATCATCGCGAAATCTTCCAAGCCGGAACGCCGCAGCAGACGGAGAAAGATCTGCGTGCGGTTTTGGGACTGGCGCCAAATCAGAGCGTCGAATCGCTCGAAGACGAAATGATCGAGGGCGGACTTAAGCCGCATCGCTGGCGTGAATTCGGCTCGTTCTTCGCAACGAGTTCGAAGACGACGGATCAGGACAAGGCCAAATTCTTTCTCGCAGCGGCCGAAGCATATGAGAGATTTCATGAGGCAGAAGCCGCACCAAACGGCTCCTTGCGCCACATGCCCACACCATGTCTGGCCGCCTATCTCGAGATTTTCTTTACGAAAGGCGGAGAAGGTGATGCGAGAAAGAGCCTCGCGACGAAAGTCCTCCTGGCAGAGCGGCCCGATCTCATCCAAGAGCTCTATGACGAGCAAGCGCGTCTCGACCGTTTGCGCGATCTTCGCAAAGCAGCCGCGGTTTTCGAGCGGTCCCATGCTCTCGCATTCATCCTGCACAGGCTTCTCGCCCATTATCATCGGCTCAAGGCGGCACGCGGCCTGCTCGATTTCGACGATCTCATTCACCACACCATGGCGTTGCTCGAACGGTCCGATGCGCGTTGGGTGCTCTATAAGCTCG
This sequence comes from uncultured Alphaproteobacteria bacterium, assembly GCA_963809985.1. Classification (GTDB taxonomy): domain Bacteria; phylum Pseudomonadota; class Alphaproteobacteria; order Rhizobiales; family Beijerinckiaceae; genus Methylovirgula. The sequence continues at coordinate 924,964 of CAWELW010000001.1, forward strand.
ACGAGGGTATAGATCACGTCCTCGTCGACGAAGCTCAGGACACCAGCCGGGCGCAGTGGAAGATCCTCGAAGACCTGACGGAAGAATTCGCGGTCGGCGCAAGCAGCCGCAGCAACAAGCGAAGTTTCTTCGCAGTCGGCGACGAGAAGCAATCGATCTTTTCGTTTCAGGGTGCCGCGCCGGATATGTTTCACGCGATGCGGCAAAAGTTCCAAAGGTCGTTTTCGCAAGGCGGCAAGACATTCGCGCATGTCCAGCTCACCGATTCGTTTCGATCGGTCCCTTTGATCCTTTCTACGGTCGATCAGGTATTTCTCGATGCCACACATCAGAAGGGCCTCGTCACCGAGGACCCATGGATGCGCCATTCGGCGGCATTGAAAAGAGACTTGCCCGGCCTCGTCGAAATCTGGCCGCGGATCGCCAGTACCAAGCAGGAAGATCCGCATGATTGGCAACTTCCCGTCGACGCGCTGCGCCAGTCCGATCCCGCCAGCGTGCTTGCCAAACGTATCGCCGACAAGATCGCGGCTTTGATTGCGCCAAATTCGCGTGACCGCGTCTTCGACAGGGATCAAGAATGTCTGAGACCGGTGAGGCCAAGCGACATTCTGATCCTCGTGCGAACCCGCAACTCATTTTTCGATGCGGTGATCCGGGCCTTGAAGCAAGACCAAGTGCCGGTCGCCGGGGCGGACCGGCTCCAATTGACCGAACATATCGCGATCATGGATCTGGTAGCGGCCGCGCGCGTCGCACTTCTTCCGGAAGACGACCTGAGCCTCGCCTGCGTGCTGAAATCACCGCTGATCGGTCTCGACGATTCAGATCTCTTGGTCGTCGCCCCAAATCGTGGCGGTTCGCTCATTGCGGCGCTCGCGGCCGCACCTGAAGAGCGCCATAAAGCGGCGGCTGCCAGACTTCGGACTTGGCAAAGCCGAGCAGCGTTACCGCCCTTCGCATTCTATGCCCGCTTGCTCGGGGAAGACGGCGGCCGCCGTGCCATGGAGGCGCGGCTCGGCCCCGAGGCTTGCGACGCGATGGATGAATTCCTGCGCCTCGCCCTCGAAGCCGAGCACACCGGCACCCTGTCGCTCGCGACTTTCCTGGCCGACTTCGAGAGCATTGATCTGGAGATCAAGCGCGACATGGAGACGCTCGGCGATTGCATTCGCGTGATGACCGTCCATGCGGCGAAGGGGCTCGAAGCCAAAGTCGTGTTTCTGCCCGATACGTGCTCGGCGCCGAGCGAGACTCTGTTGCCGAAGCTGTTTGCTTTGCCGGGGGCCTCGAACGGCGGGGACATTCTCGTCTGGTCGCCGCGAAAGGACTGTGATCCCGCGACGGTCGCGGCGGCTCGCGCCGCCGCCCTCGAAGCGGCCAAGGACGAATATCGGCGGCTCCTTTATGTCGCGATGACGCGGGCCGAAGAGCGCCTTTACGTGTCTGGATTTCACGGCGCCACTGCACCGCCGGAGCATTGCTGGAGCGCGATGATCGAAAGATCACTTGGGGAAGACTTCGACAAGGTCCCAGCCTTCTGGAACGAAGAGGAGACGATCCTGCGCCGCATTTCTCCCGAACATCGCTTTGGGGATTTCCGCGAGGCCGGTACAACGGCGCCTCGGAGCACGGCCGAATTGCCGGACTTTCTCCGCCGCCCGGCGCCGGTCGAGACCGCTCCGCCGCCACCCTTGAAGCCGTCGAGCGCGCTCGCCGCGGCAGAGGCCGAATTCGAACCCGGCCGCGCCGTGCTGCCGCACGCGGCATTGGAGCGCGGGCGGCTCATGCATATTCTCTTGCAGTATTTGCCTCAAGTCTCCGTCGCGGGGCGTCGGCAGGCGGCGCGGCGCTTTCTCGATGCGCGCGCCGAAAACCTCGATGGTCACAGCCGCGCGCAACTCGTCGACGAGGCCTTGGCCATGTTCGACCTGCCGTGCACCAGCGAATTGTTCGGGCCGAAGGCGCGCGCCGAGGTCGCGGTCGCCGGACGGCTCCTCCGCAACGACGGCAAAGTGATCGAGGTCGCGGGCCAGATCGATCGCATCGTCGAAACCGACACCCAGGTCCTTGTCGCCGACTTCAAGACCGGCTGCGCCTATGATGAGAACGAGGTGCCGCGAGCCTTCGTCACACAGATGGCGCTCTACAGGGCCGTTCTTGCGCAGCTCTGGCCTGACAAGCGTCTCGTCATGCTGCTGATTTTCACTTCCGGAGGCAAAATCGTGAAACTCCCCGAAGACCGGCTCGCCGCAGCGCTCGGCTCCCTCGGCCTTGCCTAGCCCGGAGTTCTCACGCCGGACATGGCCTGCGCCGGCGCAAGGCGGCGACAGAGCAGGAGAATGGCGAAGGGCGATGCCTGGCCATCGGCCGAGCCGTTCGATGCACTCTGTCGCTGCCTTCGGCCAGCCCTTTGGGTTGCGTTTCGGCGGGCACCTGCGGCGTCGGGTGGCTCAACCGTATGACGGCATACGCTTTTCGCCGCCCTCCTTGCATTTGCCTCGCCTGAACAGCAACGCTGGCCGCGCCCAGTGTGAGAATTCCGGGCTTTGCCGGTGCGGCTTGACGCGCCGCGGGACACTTCCTAGGTTTGCTTGGAAATCAGGCGGCCAGGACCCGCCGCTGCAAGAGACAAGAGGCAATTATGGCCACCGTGAAAGTTACCGATGCCACGTTCAAGACCGAAGTGGTCGGCGCGAGCAAACCCGTCGTCGTGGATTTCTGGGCCGAGTGGTGCGGCCCCTGCAAGATGATCGGACCGGCTCTCGAAGAGATCGCCGCGGAACTCAAGGGCCAGGTTACCATTGCGAAACTCAATGTCGATGAAAATCCCGGCGTTGCCGGCGCTTTCGGCATCCGCAGCATTCCGACGCTGATGCTGTTCAAAGACGGCAAAATGACTTCATCGAAAGTCGGAGCTTCGCCGAAGAGCGAATTGAAGAAATGGATCACCGGAGCAATCTGATCAAAAAATCCGGGACTTATGCGGAAAGGACCTCGCCTGAGGTCCTTTTTGCTTTTCGACGGAACACAAATGGCACCCTAGCGGCAGCTCTGGTTTCCTCGAAGAGGAACGAACGGACCGATCGATGAGCTCTTACGTCGTCAAGGAGCTGTTCCTCACCCTTCAAGGCGAAGGCGCGCAAGCCGGCCGGACGGCGGTCTTTTGCCGCTTTGCCGGCTGCAATCTCTGGTCGGGTCGGGAAGCCGATCGCGCGACGGCTCAATGCCGTTTCTGCGACACGGACTTCGTTGGAACCGATGGCGAAGGTGGTGGCCGCTTCGAGACGGCGGTGGCCATGGCGACTGCAATCGCTGCGCTGTGGCGCGCCGACGACCGGCATCGCTATGTCGTTTTCACCGGCGGAGAACCCCTGCTCCAGCTCGACGAGGCTTTGATCCGAGCCCTGCATGATATTCGTTTCAAATGCGCGATCGAGACGAATGGAACGATGGATCCGCCGGCGGGTCTCGACTGGATCTGCGTGAGCCCGAAGGCCGGCACGCCGCTGGTGGTGCGCCGGGGCGATGAGCTCAAGCTCGTGTTTCCTCAAGACGGCCTCGACCCCGCCGATCTCGTTGATCTCGCTTTCGACAATTTTTTTCTGCAGCCGATGGATGGCCCGGATCTCGAGGCGAACATTGCCAATGCTGTCGTTTATTGCCTAGCCCATCCGCGCTGGCGGCTCAGCCTGCAAACCCACAAGCTCATCGGACTGCCATGAAGATCACTCAGGCCTTTTCGTTCGAAGCAGCGCATTTCCTGCCGAATGTTCCCCCAACCCACCGCTGTCACGCGATGCACGGCCATTCCTATCGTGTCGAACTGAAGGTCGAAGGCCCGATTGACCGCGTCACCGGTTTCGTCGTCGATTTCTTCGATATCGAAGCCGCCTTCGGGCCTTTGCTCGCAACGCTCGACCACCATTGTCTCAACGAGATCGCAGGGCTCGAAAACCCGACGACCGAGAATATTGCCGTCTGGGTTTGGGACAGGACGAAGGAGGTGCTGCCCCAGCTCACCAAAGTCGTCGTCTACGAGACGAGGGATTCTTATGCCGAATATGAAGGCTAGGTCACGATGATTTTGGATCGAATCGATCCAAAATCATCGTGATCGATTGCAATAATTCACAGCGGGATGCGCGATCAAGTTTGCGCAATCCGCGTGAACTTGATCGCGCAGAGAATCGGTTCCCACTTTTCCTCATTCCGCTCCGGGCTGCGAGGCGCCTTGACGACCTCCGGATCAGAACTCTTCCCAGCCATTCTCCTGCGGATCAGCGGCGGCTTTACGCAGGGCGCCGCCTTCCTTGACGACCGGTAGCGACTTGCTGTGCTGGACGTGGGGCGGCGCGCCGGCAATGGCCGCATTCTTCCGCGTCTTGCCGGCCGCATCCTCACGCGGCAATTCGACGACATTCGCACCGACATCGAAACGGCCGATGAGGGAAGCGACCTGATCGGCATCAGCACTCAGCGCTTGGCTCGCGGCGGTCGATTCTTCGACCATAGCCGCGACGGTCTGGGTGTTCTGGTCCATCGCGTTGATCGCGACATTGACTTCCTTGAGACCGGTCGATTGCTCCCGCGCAGCGGTCGCAATCTGCGTCACGAGGGTATTGATGCCGGCCACTTGCGACGCGATCCGGTCGAGCGCCTTGCCCATTTCATGAACAAGGCTCACGCCCTGATCCACCTTGCTCGACGAGGTCGCGATCAAGGCTTTGATTTCGCGTGCGGCCTCGGCCGAACGCTGCGCGAGGCCGCGGACTTCGCTCGCGACGACGGCGAAGCCGCGTCCGGCGTCACCCGCCCGCGCCGCCTCGACCCCGGCGTTCAGAGCCAGAAGATTGGTCTGGAAAGCGATCTCATCGATGACGCCGATGATCTGCGCAATCTCGCGCGCCGATTGCTCGATTTCCGTCATGGATTGTACCGCCTGTCGAACCACGTCGTTCGACAGCTCCGCATCCGACTTGGCATTGGCAACGACTTGTGTCGCCTGCTGCGCGCTTTCTGCCGTCTTGCCGACCGTGGCGGTAATCTCGTCGAGGGCCGCCGCGGTCTCTTCGAGCGACGCCGCCTGTTGCTCCATGCGCCGCGAAAGATCGTTGGCCGCGTGACTTATTTCATTCGATCCGGAATGGAAGCCGTGCACATTGGCCGTGATGGTGCGCATCGTCTGCTGCAGCTCCTGCATCGCGGCATTGAAGTCATCCTTCAGCTTTTGATAGGCCGGTGCGAAGGAGGCCTCAATCCGGAAGGTCATATCGCCGGACGAGAGACGTTCCAGGCCCAAAGCGAGGGCAGAGACGACCTCTTCTTGCTCGCGTGCGGCCCGCGCCGCAGCTTCGGCATTGTTCTGCCGCTCCAATTCCGCACTGCGGCGCTGCTCGGCCGTATCTTGTTCGAGCTTGGCTTTGGCTATCGCTGCATCGCGAAAAACGATGACGGCTCTCGCCATTTCGCCGATTTCATCGCGCCGCCCCGTAGCCGCGACCTCGACGTCGGTCTTGTTCTTCGCGAGGTCGACCATCGTCGACACGAGACGCCCGACGGGCAGGCTAATACTCCGTCCGATCAAGGTTGAGAGAAGGAGACCGAGGGCGGCGGCAAGCCCGACGCCTGAGCCAATCAACAGCGTCGCGTGGTCACGCTCATGCTGCATGGCTGCGTGTTCGAGCGAGGCGATTCGGTTTGCCTCCGCGCTCACCGAAGCGAGGCTCTCGTCGATTTCCTTGAGAAGCCGGATTTGCTGGACATTTGCGTCGCCGATCTCGGGAACACTGGCCATGTATTCGCCGATCTGCTCCAAGAGCCCTTGGAGGAGCTGCAGCGTGGCAGCTTCACTGACCTTGTAATTGATATTCTGAGTGGTCACGAAGAGACGTTGCGCGGCGCGGCCCATGCCTTCCGCGGCGCTCGGATCGCTGCCCTGGAGCAACCTGATTTCTTCGACCTCGGCCGCCTTCGCCGCGGCAATCGCGCTCGAACTCAGGTCGAGAAGTTCGCTGCCAAGTTCGGTTTGATCCTTCGCGTCGCTCAGCTGCGTCTGAATATGGCTTTGGATGTTGAGCAATTGGACGCCGATCTGGGAAAGGTCCGCGAGGAGCTTCTCCGAGACGGGCGAAAGGCTCGCGGGGTCCGCCGCCTTCTTGCGCACGGCGGCGAGCGCGGTGCGATAGTTTGCAATTGATTGCGTGACGAGCGCAACGTTGTCTTTCAGGCCAGGATTGGAAACAAGCCGCTTCAGGAAGATTTCCATCGTGGCGAGGTTGCGATCCAACAAATTTGGATCTGCGTCGGCTCCGGCGCCCACGATTTTCGCTTCAAGGGCGCGCAGCTCATAAGCGAGGCGTGTGACATGATTTGCGATCGCAAGCTGCGAATTGGCGGCAATTTGATCCTTGACGCCGGAGGCAAGCGCTTCGTTGGCGTTTTTCAAACGCTCGCGCTGCGCCTCGGCGATCGACGCGACGGTCGATTGGAGCTGGTCGACGAGCTTGCGGTGGCTGTATTGCAGCTTCGCCTTCAGTTCCCGTTTGGATGCATATTCGGCGAGCAGTTTTTTAAAGGCGTCGACCGCCTCCGTCATGGATTTGCTGGCCGAAGCGGTTGCTGCATCTCCGTCTCCACGCTCAGCCAGGGACTCGATTGCGGCCCGCACGCGGGCTTGTTCCTCGGTCAGCGGCGAACCGCGGTAACCTGAGGCGAAGCCGGTGAGGAGCGCGCGGTTCGCAGCAAGGGCCAATTCGCCGGTTTTGTTGACGAGCGTCTGTGCCAAATCGGCCGTTTCGACGCGCCGAGCGAAACTCCTGAGGCTCAGCCATTCGACGGCCCCAACGCCGAGCGTCAGCAAAAGAACAACGAGAAAGCCACCGTAAATGCGGACTTTGATCGACATGGTTCACCAAATTCCCTGCAACCGGCTGCGACAATCCCGAACCAGGGTTAGGTTATCGCCTCGTTCTAAAGTATTGCCTTCGCCATGCTTCGATTTGGTTAACGAAATCCGATGCACGGCAGGCTGCGTGGTCAAATGCCGCGCGGTGACACTGAGAGCGCGTGCAATCCGCGCTCACTGTGCTCGGGTCGTGATGCGGTCCGAAAAGGCGGGCGAAGCCTTGCCGATAGTCTGATATACGATATATCGGATGGATTTCGAAGTCTTCTCAAAGATATGCCACAACTTATTGAATTAGAAGGTGTTCTTATCAACCGGATTGATCCGCTGGTCGCGCATGATGCGTGGCGCGAAGCTTTGCCGCATCGGCGACACGATCCCCTTGCGCCGGTCTTTCAGGGTGTGGCACGTGTTCGAAGGCCATGCCATGCCGAGATACAGATATCCGCGGCAAAGCCGGCCGGTCAGATCCTTGCTTTCGATCGCGGCCACCTTGCCCGCTCCCACGCCATTGTTGACATCGTCGCGGCCGGGCGGGACGCTGGGCAGCGCAAATCTCACGTCAGAATCGCTGCTGCCGATTTCGTCGTTTCCGCATCGATCGGGACCAAAAGCCACACTGCCGAAAAACCCGAGTTGACGCTTCGCCACCGTTGTCGAAGTGAGATTCCCAGAGCAGACCGGCTTATCCGCAGCGCACGCCGATCACGCGAGAATCATGGTTGCGGCGAACGAAAAAAAGCGCATGGTTCATCTCGGCTGTTATGACTTGGCGAACTGCATTTCACGTTTGAAATCTCGCATGTCACGAGAAAGCTCGAAGCCGGAACTCCCTCGCATTTTGCAAATGCGAGAGCGATGAAGACAAACGAAAGGTGTTTCCATGCGACCCTCCAAGCGCGCGCCAGACGAATTGCGGTCCGTAACTCTCCAACGCAACGTCGCGCGCTATGCGGAAGGTTCTTGTCTCGTCAAGTTCGGCGAGACTCATATTTTGTGCACTGCATCGCTCGAAGAGAAGCCGCCGCAATGGCTGCGCGGCCAGGGACGCGGCTGGATAACGGCGGAGTATTCCATGCTGCCGCGCGCGACCCATACGCGAACGAAACGCGAAGCCGCATCTGGCAAACTATCCGGACGCACCCAGGAGATCCAGCGTCTGATCGGCCGCAGCCTGCGCGCCGTCACAGATCTGCAAGGGCTCGGCGAACGCCAGATCGTTTTGGACTGCGATGTCTTGCAGGCGGACGGCGGCACACGCACGGCGGCGATCACGGGTGCATGGGTTGCTTTGCATGATTGTCTGAGATGGATGCATGGGCGCTCCATCATCAAGAATCTTCCACTGTGCGATCAAGTCGCGGCGATTTCCTGCGGCATATCCAATGGAGAAACCGTGCTCGATCTCGACTATGCCGAGGATTCCGCCGCCGCGACGGATGCCAATTTCGTGATGACCGGAAAAGGCGCTCTCGTCGAAGTTCAGGCGACGGCCGAAGCCGCCGTGTTCAACGACGCCGACTTGACGCACATGTTGACTTTGGCCCGGACCGGCATCCACAAGCTCATCGACTTGCAGAAGACGGCCATAGCCTGTTAGCAATGCGCCAAGCGGCTCGGCGCCCCGCCCGGTGACGCACGTCTGCAACGCAGACTACGCGCAGCCAAGACCACATGCGCCGCCTCGATAGCCGGTCTTCCATGCCCCGATCTCTCCTCGGCAAACTCGTCATCGCCACGCACAACCCCGGCAAGCTCCGCGAGATGCAGGAACTCTTGTCGCCTTATGGGATCGATGCGGTGTCGTCCGGCGAACTCGGCTTGCCCGAACCTGAAGAGCCCGGAGAAACTTTTGCCGCAAACGCCGAGCTCAAAGCGAAGTCGGCGGCTTTGGCGGCAATGCTTCCGGCCCTCGCGGACAATTCGGGTCTCTGTGTTGCCGCCCTCGGCGGCGCACCGGGCATTCATTCCGCCCGCTGGGCGCAAGCAAATGGCGATGCTTTACGCGACTTCGGCGCGGCGATGGCGAAGGTCGAAGGGGAATTGCGCAAAGTCGGCGCCGAGCCGCCTTACCGCGCCCATTTCGTCTCGGTCATCGCGCTCGCACAACCGAATGGTGAGGTCACGTGTTTCAAAGGCGAGGTCCATGGGACCTTGGTCTTTCCGCCGCGCGGGACGCACGGTTTCGGCTATGATCCGATCTTTCTTCCCGATGGGTTCGACCGTACCTTCGGCGAAATGACGGCCGCCGAAAAACACTCCATTCCGGCCGATTGCTCTTCTGCATTGTCGCATCGCGCCCGCGCCTTCCAGGCCTTCGCCCGCGCTTTCCTCGCCTGATCCCGGCTTTCCGCCGGGATTTCCGGCTGGATAGTGCGGAAATACACGCAGACACTCTTCTGCAGGTGGCGCGAATGACAGGCCCCGCCATGCGACGACATGGTCCTTGCTGCATTGCAACAAATAGGCGATAATGCGTTTAGTCGCAAAGAACAAAGCAGCAGTCAGATGACGGTCACTTGGAGTACGAAATACGGTACCCGCCGGGTTCGGCACGATCCACCAACCCTCAAGGAGGCGATCGCCGCCGCGCAGGACCTGTCCGATAAACTTCAGGATCAAATCGAGATCGCCGCCGGCTTCATGGATCTGCCGGTCGAAGACGTACGGTCGGAGGTTCTCAAAGCCGCGCCACCGCGCCATGCCGCGCGTATCGTAACCTCCGCGGGGCGCGAAGGCGGCAACCGCACCGTGATCGTCGAACGCAAGTCGCGGCGCGTGGTGAAACACAACGAGATCTGAACCAGACCTGGGAATTGGTGCAATATCAGCGCATCGGGCGCGCGATTTCGGCATAGGCGACGAAATGAGCGGGCAATATCGGTTGCGCGCCGCGCATCACCGAAGGCAAGCTGATGCTGTCGAGCGGGCGTGTGTAGGAAAAACTCAGCCGGTCAGGCCGTAATGGCGGCAACCGCTGCTCATTGCTCGCAGTGGTTTCCTCGTCCGAGGTGGGCAGCGCCGGCGGCACAGCGGCGAAGAGGATCTCGTTCGAAAGATTTTCCGCACTATTGCTGCGGGTCCGAGCGGCCAGGAGATTGAAGCCCGCGCGCGACTCGCCGGGCGCGGGTGCTGCTGCGATGCCCATCCAGGTTCCCGACAGGACGCCGGATAGGCCCTGCGACAGGCCGGCCATTTGGCCCTGCGGCGGGGTTCTTGCGGCGAGCATGAGCCGCGGTTCGTTGCAGTTCCGGATCCCGAGCGCGATCAATTCCGCCCCGCTCAGGACTTTGTAGTTCCGCGTCAATGTCCCGAGCCGAGCCCGTACGCCGGGCGGATAGGAGTCGAACATTTGCTGCGAGACTCCGAAATCGGTCTTATGCGTGTGCATGCTATAAGCCTGATGAAACTTCAGGATGGAACTGGGATAGACGCAGACGTTGGGCAGAGCGAGTGCCAGCGTGCACGCTGAGCGGCATTCGTGCAGCCGCACCTCGCGATCGGAACTACGGTAGAATTCCGTCACGGCCTGATAGTCGTTGACGATCCCCCCGACGTCTTTCATGACGACGACGGGGGCTGGCGGCGGCGGTGGGTCGAGATAGCTCAAAACCGATCCTTAGACCTGCACACTCGCGCCGATCGCGATCAGGTGAAACGCGAATCGTTTCACATATTTGTGATCGGCTCTGGCGATGCGGACTGCTGGGCTCCCGGCACCGATCAGAGCATGAAGGTGCCCCGCGAGGGTCACGCCACCCGGATGTTTCTTTCCAAGATTTGCGGCAACGATAGGGCTTTGGGCATTTTTTTGCACGGAAATGGAGCGAGCCGGGCGTTCTGCCGGAACACTGCATCTTCGAATTCTGCCGACAGGACAGCTTAGATGCGCCGTAGTTTGTCCAATTGTGTCCGCGAATTGCCGCTTACAACAGGATGACTTATCTTCGAAACGTCATCCTGTTGTAAGTTTTTGTTTTGTCGCGTGTCCGAACGCGAGACCGGTTTCCAGTATTGCTCGAGACGCGCGAGTGCACCACTACCTCGTTCGGAAATTTTGAAATGAATGAACAATTCTTTTCGCCTATCTCGGTCCACTCGGTCTAGGCTAAGTAGAGAGACGTCGGCAATTGCACAAGCGAGACATGCCTAGTACCCGGAATCACGGGTCCGCGAAACATGGTTTGAGGCGTTTCTGATGGACTTCGGATTTGGTCCAGACGAAGGGGCGAGCTGTTTCATTATAGGTGCGGATGAAGGCGTCGATATGGGCCTTGAGCTCTTCGACGGCCTGGAACGAGGCGCCCTTGAGGGACTTTCCGGCAAGGATCGAGAACCAGATTTCGATCTGGTTCAGCCAAGATGTGTGGGTCGGCGTGTAATGGAAGGTGACGTTCTTGTGCCGTGCAAGCCACCTGTCGTGTTTGGGCTTGTGGGTGGACAGATTGTCGAGGACGACGTGGATATGGCAGTCCTGGTAGGCGGCGATGACCTCGTTCATGAAGGCGAGGAACTCGACGCGCCGTCGGCGCTTGGCGTGGCGGCCGATGACTTTGCCAGTCGCGACATCGAGCGCGGCGAAAAGGGTCGTGGTGCCATGCCGCGTGTAATCATGCGACTGGCCCGTCATCGCCCGTCCGTTCGGCAGTTTGAGGTAGCCCTGGGCGCGCTCCAAGGCCTGGATCGCCGGCTTCTCATCGACGGCGAGGACGATCGCGTTTTCGGGCGGCGCCATGTAAAGGCCGACGATCTCGGCGGCTTTCGCCACGAAGTCGGGGTCGTTGCTCTCGCACCAGGACTTGCGACCGGAAAGATCGATCTTCTGGGCACGAAGAAAACGCCAGATATATTGCTCATGAACGTCGCCGAGCGCCTTGGCGAGCAAAGGAGCCGTCCAATTGGCGAAGCCTTGCGGCGGCTTTTCGTCGAGCAGCGCCAAAATCCGTCGGCCTGTCTCGGGGCCATATTTCGGCACGGGGCCGCGGTTACCCGTCTCGCTGAAGCCGGCAAGCCGGTCCTTGGCGTAACGCACCCGCCATTTGGACGCTGTGCCGATCGTGCAGCCGACCGCGCGGGCAATGGCGCGGGTCGCAGCCCCATCCGCCGCCTGCAAAACGATCCGCGCCTTGAAACGGGTGCGGTGTTCGGTCTTCGTCGAACGCACCAAGCTCTCAAGCTCGGCCCGTTCTTCCGCCGTCAGAATTATCGGCGTAGCTTCTGGAATGATATTGCTGCTCATGCAGCCTTAAATCACAACTCAACTACCCGCGATAGTGGGTACTAGACCGTCAAATGACTGAGGCCCGCTGCCCCTGGCACCGAGGTGATTGAGGGTGTGCGATGGATATCATTCTCGCGCGTCCGTTCTCCCCCATTTTGGCTCTTTGCGCCGGCGCGGGGCTCGTTCTGGGTTTTCTGACGCGCCTTACCCGCCTCGAGCTCGCTGCGAACTCGAGTGCCCCTGCCATATTTCTTCTGGCCTATTACCTGACCTACCAAAAGGTCCCTGATTTTCCGCCGCTCGGTGCGACGAACAAGATTTTTTATATTGCCCTTTTTGCGACCGCCTTCGGCGCTATGTTCGATCTTATCGTGCGCCAGTCTCGCTTCAGACCCGCGCGGCTCGCTGCGCAAGGCCTTGCCGCGGCACTCGTCTCCTTCACGGCGGCCTATTGGATTGCGCAGGCGCGCTTCGCCAAGTTCGACGCCGCGTTCGCGGCAGCATTCATCGGATTGGGATTGGGCGGCGCTTTCGTCTTATGGGCCTTGCAGGCTGTCGCAGATGCAGAGTTGCCGGGAGCTGATCCCGATCGCGTGGAATCGCGCAGCGATCTGGACAACGGGAAATTCGGCTCGACCTCAATAAACCGGAGCATGTCCTCATCGGAAAAGTCCATCAACTTTTCAGGGACATGCTCTGGTGTCGGCCCCTTCGTGACGACGGCCCTGCTCGCTGTCTTGCCGGCGGCCTTTGCACCTTTGGCCTTGTTCGGCGCGTCTTCGACGAGCGTCGGTCTTTGCCTCGGCCTGATGGCCGGCTTCGCGGTCTTGGCCGTGGTCGCGCTCTATGCGCCGCGCCCGGTCGGGGCTACGGCTATTTTGGGTGCCGGCGGCGGTTTGTCGGCGGTGATTTTCACCGTCGCCTTCATCTCGAAGCGAATCGATTATCTCGTTCTGCCGTTGCTGCTGGCCGTGCCTTTTTTCGGACAAGTCGGTGCGCGCCTTGCGGCTTTGACCGGCCGCTGTACGCCATGGCGTGTCGGCATTTCCATCGCCTTCCTGGCGGTCGCGTTGATCGCTTTGATCGGCGGATCTTTGTTGCTTCGTCACGACAATCCACTCGGAGCCTGAGGAGTTGACCATGCGCCTTAAATTGATAGCTGCCGCTGCCGCCGCCGCTTTGCTCGGCCTTGCCGCCCCGAGCCGGGCCGCCGATTACAAGCTCGACCCTGCCCATACGCATGTTTTATTTTTGGTCGATCACCTCGGCTTTTCCAAAATGACCGGCCTTTTCGCCGATACGGCCGGCACGCTCAGCTTTGATCCGGCGCGTGTCGAAGCCAGCACGCTCACTGTCGTAATCAAGACGTCGAGCCTCGCAACTCAGTTCGGACCGCGCGACGCCGATCTCAAGGGGGCCGACTGGTTCAACGTGACCGAATTCCCGGAGATGAAATTCGTCGGCACTAAATTCACGAAGAAGGACGCAAAGACCGGCACAATAACCGGCGATCTGACCCTGCTCGGCGTCAGCAAGCCCGTGACTCTCGAGGTGACCTTCAACAAAGCGGGCGTGCGGCCCACCGACAAGGCCGATACCGCCGGTTTTTCGGCGCGCGGCAGTCTGAAGCGCTCCGACTTCGGCTTGAAGACCTACCTTCCCTATATCGGCGACCAGGTCGATCTGATCATCGAGACCGAAGCGACGCGCTAGGAGACCACCAAGAATAAGTAAGTCAAACTTAGGTAAAGCACCTAAGATTGGGTCGTCACGGCCGCCCCGGATCATAGTCCGGCGGTGTCCCGGCCGTCCGCGCGGTGACGTTGCCGAGAATTCTCCGATGTGGAAGAAACGGCCTGGCGTAGATACCCGTGACAGGCACGGGCATGACGCGCTGTAGTAACTATGGAGCAATGCTCCGCCAAGATCGTTGCCACATGACTGACTTAATGTGGCGGGTCGCCTTAGTGGTCCGACCCTTTGAGCCTTCTCGGGCACGAACGACCATTTTCCCAGTATTTCTCAGCCCCGATCGGCTTTCCCCCTGGAAATTCCAAAGTGACCTATCTAGATTAGCGCGGCGGAGCTGTGAGGTGCGTGGGATCAATTCTCCGGGGCTTATCGATCTCGAAGGGAGCTGTCCCTGGCCTTGCCCGTGGGCTTGGTCATATGGCGCCCACCTACTTTGTAGGTTCCCGGGATCGGCATCCTACGGCCATCGCGGCCCCGCGCTCTTCCCTTCCGGGCTCTTCTTCGCTCTAGTTCATGCCATCAGCCGGACCTAAAGCTCTGCTGCGTGCGCAGGTCCTTGCGCGGCGCGGCGTGGTCGCAGACGCTGCAGCGGGCGCTTTCGCCCAACGTATTGCCGAAATCGGTGGCGCGCTCGCGACCGAGAAATCTGCCCGGATCGCCGTGGCCTATTGGCCCATCAAGGGCGAAGCCTCGCCTGTGCCCCTGCTCGAGAAGCTTGCGATGCTCAATGTCGTGACGGCTTTGCCGGTCATGATCGGGCGCGATCATGCGCTCGTCTTTCGCCGCTGGCGGCCCGGAGAGCCTCTGGTTGAGGTCAAATTCGGGATCAAAGAACCAGCCGCGGATGCGCCGGAGGTTCAGCCCGATCTTGTTTTCGTGCCGCTTGTCGCTTTCGATCGTCGCGGTCATCGTCTCGGTTATGGTGCGGGCTTCTACGATCGGACGCTCGCCGGTTTGCGCACAATAGGTCGGACAACGACGGTCGGGATCGCCTATGCGGTCCAAGAATTGCCTGAAAATCCCGCCGAGGATCACGATCAAAGGCTCGATTACGTGCTCACCGATCGCGAATGGATCAACTGCCAACCGGGGTCAGCGGATGCGACTTCTCTTCATAGGTGATGTCGTCGGCCGCGCCGGACGCACCGTGCTTTTGCAAGAACTGCCAAAATTGCGGGCGGCGTGGGATCCCGATTGCGTCATCGTCAATGGCGAGAATGCTGCTGGCGGCTTTGGCATCACGGAAGCGATTTTCACCGATTTTCTCTCCGCCGGTGCCGATTGCGTGACGCTCGGCAATCATGCTTTCGACCAGCGCGAGGCGCTGAATTTCATCGCGCATCAGCCGCTTTTGATCCGGCCGCTCAATTATCCGCGTGGAACTCCTGGAGCCGGCGCCAATCTGTTGGAGACGAAAAAGGGAAGTCGCGTCCTCGTCATCAACGCCATGGGCCGGATCTTCATGGATGCCATGGACGATCCTTTCGCAGCCGCCGCAGACGAAATCGCGGCCTGTCCGCTGGGTGAAGGCTGTGATGCGGCCATTGTCGATTTCCATGCCGAGGCCTCGAGCGAAAAACAGGCTTTCGCGCATTTCATCGATGGCCGCGTCTCGCTCGTCGTCGGCACCCATACGCATGTGCCAACTGCAGATCATCAAATCCTGCCTCAGGGGACGGCTTTTGTGACCGATGTCGGCATGACCGGCGATTATGATTCGGTCATCGGCATGGAGAAGGAAGAACCGATCCGCCGCTTCACCCGCAAAGTGCCGGGCAACCGGCTGGAACCGGCGGCGGGCACGGCAACGCTCTGCGGCATCGCGATCGAGACCGATGCCAAGGGCCTAGCGGTAAAAATCGCGCCGGTGCGCATCGGCGGACGGCTGTCGCAGGCGAGACCCGAGTTTTGGGGATAGGCGTTCGAAAGATGAACCTCCGAGCCCGGTTCTCATATGGGGCAGCCAAACTTTCTTAAGGAAAGCGGGCTATGGCTCGCGTGTGCTCCGATCCCCGCCCCTCAACAAGACTTTGTCTATCTCCGGCGAAGCCTCGCCTGAGATATTGATCCTCTTTGCAGTGATCGCCTGCACGTTCGCAATCGGCGCAGCCGGCTATTATGCACTCGGGCTGCATGGCGGCTTACCCTTCCCTCAGGATGCGGCCGGGTATGTGCTCGGCCGAGATTTTCTAAATACCTGGTTCTTCGGCAAGGCGGCCTTCCTGCCCGATCCCGGTCGCTTCTACGATCATGACGTCTACGTGCGTTGGATCAACGATGTCGTGCCGCAGGATATTTGCGTCCACGTCTGGTCTTATCCGCCGAGCTTCTTGTTGATGGCAGCGCCGTTCGGATTGTTGTCCTACCCTGCCGCCCTTGCCGCTTGGACCAGCACGGGCGTGCTGACACTCTACAATGTTGTACGGAATCGCGCACTGCAAACCTTAGCGATTCTCTGCTCGCCAGCCGCAATCTTCTGCCTGATCAACGGTCAAATCTCGCTTTTCATGGCGGCGATCACACTCACTGCTCTGCGCACTCTCGATCGGAGGCCGCTGATATCCGGCCTTCTCATCGCGCTCTGCACGATCAAGCCGCAGAGCGGCTTGCTCTTTCCCGTTCTGCTCATCGCCTCGCGGCGTTGGCGGGTGCTCGCCGCAGCCACGCTCGGTACGTTATCTCTAGTCCTTGCAAGCAGCCTCCTTTGGGGCTTCGACGTGTGGCGCGACTACGTCCTCATCGGCCTTCCGACCCAGATCGCCAACACCAAGGACATGTCTGACGGGCTCGCCCCATGGTCGCCGACCATGATGACGGCGATGATCCTGGCCGGCCTCGAACCCAACATTGCAACAGCAATTCAGATCGTCTTTACGGGACTAGGCGCGGCGTTCGTTGCCATTGGCTGCGCCCACGGCGCCATGGACGAGCGCCGCATAGCTCTATTCCTCGCCTGCTCCATCTTTGCGGCGCCCTATCTCTTGGCCCATGACCTCGTCGCTCTGACGGCGGCGGTGGTCATGTTGGCCGCAGCTGAACCTTTGGACCGGTGGGGGTCTGCAGCTGCGAAAGCCATATTCCTTCTGCCGATGCTGCAATTCGCCGCCGCTGCCGCACATGTTCCGGGCGTAGCGGTCATCCCGATTTGCTTCGCGCTTTGGGCTCTACGCCGACGCGACGCGACGCCGGTGGCGGCGGTGCAAGCGACTGCCGTTGCGCTGTAGGCCACGCCAAATGTCACGGCGTTGGCGCGATCACTTCATAGGCGGGTTTATAGGGTTCGATGCGCACGACGCCGGCAGCAAAGACCGAGACCCTGCCGGTGGGTGCAAAGACCAGCTGCCCCTGTTCGCCGTGCTTGACGCCATATTGCCAGAGCGTCAACTGGCCCGCGGCGGCGATTTTCTTTGCCAAGACCTCGACCGGCGCACCCTTGTCGAGCTTCTCCAACTCTTCGGCAGTGAGGCCGACGAAGATGTCATCCTTCGGCGTGACGATCTTGAAGAGGGTGATGCCGCCTGCCGCCGTGACAGGTGTGCACAGGCCTCCTGCAGTCACGGCCATCCCCAGTGCGAGCGCAGTACGGCGGTTCGGGCGAAAATTCTCGGGCATCGTATTCTCTCCAATCGGGGCAAGTGCCTCGTGCTCTCTTTCTGGCGGCACGAGCGCGCAGGCTTCGCTTATCGACGACCGAACGAGCCCTGTGTGCGTTTGCGCACGTCCGGTGGGCGCATCCGGCGTCGCGGCGGCCTGCGGCCATAGAGGTAACAGAAGGATCGTGTCCGCAGAATTGCAGACAGCCGCGACAATCAAGGCTTTGGTCTTGGAGCAGAGATCGACGCCCCTCGGGAACCGCCGAAAACTAGTGACGCACCCCCCGGATATCGCTGGCTGGAACGGGCACAAGCCAAATAGGCGGCACTGCCCGAATAACGAACATAACATGCACATGGGAATTAAGTCATCGCCCAGGAGACGGCTGCGGTCGAGTCCTTCTCCCTCCCGGTTGTTCCGGCCCGCGCGGCGTATTAGAGGGATGGTTTGCGAATTTCCGTGACGACAGGCGGCCACATCGGCAAAGCTTCGCGCGAGGGTCTAGAGGACGAGAATGGCAGGCCATAGTCAGTTCAAGAACATCATGCACAAGAAGGGCAGGCAGGACGCGCTCCGCTCCAAGCTCTTCTCCAAACTCGCTCGCGAAATCACCGTCGCCGCCAAAATGGGCCTGCCCGACCCCGCCATGAATGCACGGCTGCGTGCCGCGGTGCTTGCCGCGCGTGCGGAAAACATGCCAAAAGACAATATCGAGCGGGCGATCAAGAAAGCCTCCGGCGCCGACGCCGAAAACTATGACGAAGTCCGCTACGAGGGCTACGCGCCGGGCGGAGTGGCGGTCATCATCGAGGCCTTGACCGACAATCGCAATCGGACGGCCGGCGAAGTGCGTTCCTATTTCACCAAGGCCGGCGGCGCACTCGCCGAGACCGGCGCCGTCTCCTTCATGTTCGATCGTGTCGGCACGATCGATTATGACGCCAAAGTCGCGTCCGAAGATGCGATGATGGAGGCGGCAATCGAGGCCGGCGCCGACGACGTGGTCTCGAGCCCCGACGGACACGAAATCACGACCTCTGTCGAAAGCTTGCGCGAGGTGACGCAGTCGCTCGAGGCGAAATTCGGCGAGCCGCGCAAGGTCGGCCTCGTCTGGAAGCCGCAGAACACGATCGCCGTGGACGATGAAGCCGGCGAAAAGATCCTGCGCCTCGTCGGCGCGCTCGAAGACAATGACGACGTGCAGAACGTCTATGCCAATTTCGAGATTTCCGACGCGCTCGTCGCCAAAATGGGTGGCTGATCCTGAGCCTTAAGCAGTTGGCATTCGGCGCGCTGTCGCAAAGATGCCAAGGCGCGGCGCAGACGCGCGAGCTCGACGGGTTTCGTCAGGAATTCGTCGATGCCGGCCGCATTCGCCGCGGTGCAATCGGCATCATAGGCATCGGCCGACAGCGCTATAAGCCGGCAGGGCGCGTGACCGGCCCGCAGCTCGGCAAGACGCACTTGCCGCGCCACTTCGAGACCATCGAGACCCGGCATTCTGATATCGAGGATGAGGGCGTCGAAGGCGGAGCTTCTGCCCGCGATCGCATCTCTGGCTGACCCGAGGGCTGCGATTCCATCGCCGACACGCAGGACCTCGGCGCCAAGTTTCTCGAGATGGCGCGTCACGATCAGAGCATTGATGTCATTGTCTTCGGCGAGCAGAATTCTGCAATCCTGCAAATCGACGGCAGGGTCCTCGATAGGACCGGCGGGTGCGTCGCGGTCGGACCCGCCGACGCCCCGAGCCGCGCAAAGAGCGAGCGCGCGCGTAAAGGTTTGACGAGCCATCCGCCATAGCTGCGGAACGCATTTTGATCGAATGCGCGCCGTTCGTATGGCGAAAACAGCGCGAGCCGCGTCGTGACGCCTGCCGCAGCAGCAGCTTCACCGAGGTTTTTCGTCGCGCGCTCGCCCAGCGCACAATCGACGATGACGATATCGGGGAGAGGCGCGGTATCAGGCCGCAGATAGGCCAAGCCCTGAGCCTCACTCGTCGCACGGCAAACCACAGCGCCCGCTTCTTCCAATTTTTCGCTGAGATAGGCCGCACCGAAAGGTGTCGCCGCAGCGACGAGAGCGCGTCTGCCGGCCAATTCGGCGGATCGCCCAGGCCAATCCGCGCCAGCCTCGGCCGGCAAGGCAAGACAGACGGAAAAGGTCGAGCCTTCGGAAGAACTTCCGACGAGCCGCAGACTCCCGCCCATCGCTTCGGCGAGCCTCTGCGAAATCGCCAGGCCGAGACCGGTTCCCTCGTGGCGCCGCGTGGTCGAACCATCGCCTTGTTCGAATTCGGCGAAGATCGCCTGCCGGCCTTGTTCGGGTATGCCCGGCCCCGTATCGATCACGGCGAACTCGAGCTTATCTTCGCTTTTCGTGACGCGTAGACCGACACCGCCCGCAGACGTGAACTTGACAGCATTGCCGGCGAGGTTGAGCAAGACTTGCCGGAGCCGCGCAGCATCGCCAACGACTCTGGTCGGCAGGTCTGCCGCGATGAAACTCGCAATATCGAGCCCTTTGCCCTGGGCACGCGGCGCAAGGAGCTCGACGACACCTTCGACGAGACCGGCGAGATCGAACGGCTCCCGCGCCAGTTCGAGCTTACCGGCTTCGATCTTGGAGAAATCGAGTATTTCGTCGATGAGCGAGGCGAGCGCCGCGCCCGACGAGCGGATCGCCTCGACATAAGTGCCCTGCTCGGCGTTAAGGCTCGTGCTCGCCAAGAGCTCGGCCATGCCGAGAAGGCCGTTGAGCGGCGTGCGGATCTCATGGCTGACGGTCGCAATGAACCGGGATTTCGCTTCGCTCGCGGCTTCCGCCCGCTCGCGCGCCGCTTCGGCGGCCTTCAATTCCCACACTTCATCGCGCAGACTTTCGAGGGCGCGGCGATTGGCCTCGTCTTGCGCTTTCCGCCGATAAAGAGCCCGCCGAACCAAAAAGGTGATGGCGACCGCAGCGAGCACAACGAACGCCACAGCAGCGAAGAGCATCGGGCTCGCGGCCGGCAAATCGAGGTAAACAGTTTCAGTGCTTGCTTGCATCGCCGGGCACCCGCAAAGCCATTTTTGTCGAGCGGACAAAGGAATAGGCTCAGATCAACGCGTTGGAGCCTGACATCCTCTCAAGAAGGCCTGTCGGCTCCCCTAGCTCTAAAGGCGAGCCCTTGCGATTTCCTTGCACGAATTCTCGAAAATCATCGGCGGCGCAGGCTGGCGCGCCACGCACCGCCTTGTAGTTTGCGGCAATGAACGGCTGCCGCCGCCCCAACCTTGCCCTACAGCTTGAGCTGCCCACGTTTGCTCAAATGCCACCGGAACCGTCCCCGCGCTTCCTCCTAGCCCTGATCGATTGAGGTAAAAATTCCTCGATCGAAGACTCCTCGAACTCTTAGCGGGGGTCGAAAAATCGAGCGCTGCATGCTAAGTAATACCCAATTCAGATATCGCCTTACCGGAGGTAACCGTGGCCACTGTCACTAGCAAGGGCCAGGTCACGATCCCCAAGCAGGTCCGCGATCTGCTCGGAATCGGTCCTGGCAGCACGATCGATTTCAAGCGTGGAGAGGATGGCCGGATCATTCTGATCAAGGTTGACAGGAAGGCGCAGCCGAACCGCTTCGCCCGCCTCCGCGGTCACGCCGGAAAGGGCTTGAGCACCGACGAGATCATGGCGATGACACGCGGCGAGCGCTGAGGTGATCCTCGTCGACACAAATATTCTGCTCGATCTCGTGACCGACGATGCGAATTGGGCGGAATGGTCGCTGGCCCGTCTCGAGGAGGCGGCCTTAACCGGCCCGATCCTCATCGACGATGTCGTCTATGCAGAGACCTCGATCCGCTATGATCGGATCGAAGATCTCGACGCAATGCTAGGCGACGCTATGATCGAGATCGCGCCCATTCCGCGACCAGCGTTGTTCTTAGCTGGAAAGGTTTTTCAACAATACCGCAGTGCCGGCGGAGCGCGAACCGGCGTTCTACCGGATTTTTTCATCGGTGCACATGCGGCGATCGAGGGGTGGCCGCTCCTCACGCGCGATGCCCGCCGCTACCGCACATATTTTCCGAAGATTACGTTAATTGCACCGCCATAGCCATCGCGACGCAAATTCCCGCGACCCGCGACGCGACAGCGAAAACGGCGACGTCCAACGTGGGGACTTTTCTCGTTGCGAGGCCGCCAGCAGAAAGTCGGCTTCAACAGCCTTCGGTCTGGCGCTCACGCGCATATTGTGAGCCTCAATCTCCCCGCTTCTGTGCGCAGCCTCCCTACGGCCGACTAAAACAGCCCGCCGCTCAATAACCGCTGGCTTCCTGGCTCCGATATGCAAACAAGGCGTAGCCGCCAGCTTTCCGAGCGGCCTCCGTCACGCGGCGCGCGACTGCCGCGTCGCGTCGATGCGGTAAGACAAGGCTTCGGCGACATGCAAGCGTGCGACCGTGTCGCTGCCGTCGAGATCGGCGATCGTGCGCGCCAGTTTCAAAACGCGATGGAAGCCGCGCGCCGAAAGGTTCATCCGCTCGGAAGCGTCGCGCAAGAGTGCGACGCCGCCATCCGTCGGCCGCCCGACTTGCTCGATGACATGGCCGGGCGCCGCCGCATTCGAGCCTATGCTCGGCAAGCCGAGTGCGGCATAGCGACGTGTTTGGATCTCACGGGCAGCGGCGACACGGGCCGCGACCTCGGCCGAGCCTTCGGCCGGCGGGGGCAAGAGCAAATCGGCTGCGCTGACGGCCGGCACTTCGATACTGAGGTCGATTCGATCGAGCAGAGGTCCCGACAAGCGGGCCTGATACTGCGCGATGCAACGCGCATTCTGCTGGCGGTGGCATGTGAAGCCCGGATCGAGCGCGTGGCCGCAGCGGCAGGGGTTCATCGCCGCGACGAGTTGAAAACGCGCTGGATAGACGGCGCGGTGATTGGCTCGAGCGATCGCAACTTCACCCGCCTCGAGCGGCTGGCGCAGACTGTCGAGAACCTGCGGCTGAAATTCGGGCAGTTCGTCCAAGAACAGGACGCCCTGATGGGCGAGCGATATTTCGCCCGGCCGAGCATGGGTGCCGCCGCCGACGAGCGCGGCCATGGAGGCGGAATGATGTGGCGCGCGAAACGGCCGGCGGTTAGTCAATTCGCCGCCCGCGAGAAGGCCCGCGACAGAATGGATGAGAGAAACTTCGAGAAGCTCGCTTGGCGAGAGTGGCGGCAGAATCCCCGGCAGTCGCGCCGCCAACATAGTTTTGCCGGCGCCGGGCGGACCATTCATCAGCAGATTGTGGCTCCCGGCCGCGGCAATTTCGAGCGCGCGTTTGCCGCTCTCCTGCCCTTTGATGTCGCGCAGGTCGGGCAGCACGCCAGCTTGCGCGCATATCGCCGGCTGCGGCCGGGCCAAAACTTGCGTGCCCTTGAAATGATTGGCGAGCTGAATGAGCGAGGCCGGCGCGAGGACGTCCATATCCTGCGACGCCCAGGCCGCCTCGCCGCCGCTCTCGTAGGGACAGATGAGACCATGACCGCGCGCATTGGCGGTGATTGCGGCGGGCAAGACGCCGGCCACCGACGCGATCGACCCGTCGAGCGCGAGTTCGCCGAGCACGGTGTAGTTTTGAAGGGCGTCGGACGGCACAGCTCCGATCGCCGCCATGATGCCGAGCGCGATCGGAAGGTCATAGTGGCTGCCTTCTTTCGGCAAATCCGCCGGGGCGAGGTTGACCGTGATCCGCCTCGCAGGCAGCGCGAGCCCCGCCGCATTGAGCGCCGCGCGGACGCGCTCGCGCAACTCGGCAACCGCCTTGTCGCCGAGCCCGACCAAAGTGAAGACCACATTGCCTTTGGCGATCTGGACCTGGACATCGACCGGCCGCGCCTCGACGCCTTCGAAAGCGACCGTCGCAACTCTGACGACCATCAAACCCCCCGCTGGTTGGAACGAGCTTAGCCGTGTCACGTCGCTTTGGCAAGAACGCTTAGAGAACAAAAAAGGGTCGTTGGGACCGGGCCGGACCCTCTGTCAGAGGAAAAAGCATAAGGAACTCTTTTGATTTTGTGACCGATACGTCACACGCGTCACATAATGGCAATAATAGGCGGAGCTTTGTTGCAGCGGCACTAGTCTTCGGCGATGGGTAGATGATTAAACGCCAGGATCACTCTGCTATGTTCTTGGGCTCTCGTCCCGTCGATGATCCGGCCGCAGTTGCTGGGCGTTTCCTATGTCGGCTCGCACTCATCATATTGATGATCGTCGTGCCTTGCGCCGAGGTCGGTTCGCGGCTCGCCATCTACAGCCTGCTCCCCATCGGGGCGGCGGTCCTCATCATCGCCGGCCAGCTCGCCGGCGGCGGCAACGGGCCGGAGCGTCTCGTCAAATTGTTCCGTTCACCACTCGGCCTTGCGGCGCTCTCGCTGACCTTTTGGGCAGGCCTCTCATTGGTCTGGACGCCGCTCCCGGGAAAGGCGAGCGTGCGTTTCGCCCAAGCCTTGGGCACCGAAGCCGTCGTTCTTTTTGCAATCGTCTATCTACCTGCGCGAACCCGCGCCGCGAACCTCTATCTCCTGCCGATCGGGCTGGCTTTGGCCGCCGTCGCAACGATCTCGCTCAGCTGGTATGGACTGTTTGCCTTTAAGAGTGGCGTCGATCCCGATGCATCATTGGCGCAACGCAGCACAATGTCTATGGTCATGCTTGTGTTTCCCGCGCTCGGCGCATTGTCCTTGCGGGAGCGCTGGGGGCTTTCGGCGGCACTCGCAGTGCTCGTTGCCGCAGCCACGTTCGCCACCTTCGTTGAGGTCGCCCTTGCCGCTCTTGCGGCTGGCGTCCTCGTTTATGCCGCCGCCGTCGCGAACCCGTTCCGCATGGGCAAGATCTGCGCTTATGGTTTCGGCGGACTCGTTCTTCTGGCTCCCGCGCTCGCCCTCATCCTCGCCGCGGCCGTAACTCATCTGCCGCACGCCGAATTTGCCGAGCCTTTACGGATCTCGGCCGAGCTTGCTCTTCACGAATGGCCGCGTCTGTTTACCGGCCATGGCATCGACATGGCCGAACGGGCCATCGACTCCGGCTATTTGCCGGAGGCGACTCCCCGGAGCATTTTGTTCGAGATCTGGTATGATCTCGGCATCCTCGGCGCGCTCGCCTTTGCTTACGTGACGGCCGGCGCATTTCGTGCAATCGGCCGATTGTCGCCAACCTATGCGCCGCCGCTTCTCGGCGGCCTCGTCGCCGGCTTGACAATCGCGATCTGCGGCGCCGAAACGACGCAGATCTGGTGGATCACTCTGAATGGGCTGGACGCGATCGCTTTCGCGCTTTTCGTCAAAGCACATATGCGGCGGAAGAGACTGACGGCGGCATCATTCGAGGATGCGGTTCAAGACCGCGAGGCTTGAAGATCCTGCGCGGGCACGCGAGCCGCGCGCGCCTGCTCGAATTGTTTTTGGAAAAATGCGCAATATTTGCCGCTGCGCGCAAGCAATTCCGCATGGGTTCCGCTCTCGACCACACGGCCATCCTCAATCAAATGGATTTGGTCGGCCCCGACCACCGTCTGCAGGCGATGCGCGACAACGATCGTCGTGCGGCCTTTGCGCAGGTCTCGCATGGCCATGGCAATAGCATGTTCCGACTCGGAATCGAGAGCTGCGGTCGGCTCATCGAGGAGCAGGATCGGCGCGTCCTTCAGAATTGCCCGCGCAATGGAGATCCGCTGTCTTTGCCCCGCCGACAAATGCAGTCCCCGCTCGCCGACCGAGGTAGCATAGCCAGCCGCGAAAGATAGAATGAAATCATGCGCATGGGCCTTGCGCGCCGCGGCGATGATCTCGGCCCGCGTCGCCCCCGGCCGACCCAGAGCGATGTTTTCGGCAATCGAGGCGCGAAACAAGAAAACATCCTGGCTGACGAACGCGATCCGGGATCTCAGAGAGGCGAGATCGACGCCGACAATATCGCAGCCGTCGATCGTAATGCGGCCTTCGCAAGGATCGTAGAACCGCTGCAGCAGAGCCAAGACCGTCGACTTGCCGCCGCCCGAAGGGCCGACGAGCGCCGTCGTCTGGTCGGCCTCGCCGATGAAACTGAGATCCCGCAAGACGGGCTCGCCGTCGCGGTAGGCGAACGAAACATGTTCGAATGAAATGCGTCCGGCTCCCACTTCGAGCCGCGGCGCCGCTCCGCCATCAGGCTCCGCCTCCGGCCTATCCAGAATCTCGTAGACGAGTTTTGCGGCAGCCAGGCCGTTTTGTATTTCGAGGTTCAGGCGGGCGAGACGCTTGGCCGGCTCATAGGCCAGGAGGAGCGCGGCGACAAACGAGAAAAATGAGCCGGCATCGGCATGCGCGACCGAAACTCGCCAGCTTCCGTAGAAAATCACCACGGCGATAGCCACGCCGCCAAGCAGATCGGCAAGAGGGCTCGCGATCGCCATGCTCGCCGACATGTGATTGGCAACCTGTTCCACCTCGTCTACGGCAGCCCGCATGCGCCGCCGCATTTCGGGTTCGAGATTGAAGCTCTTGACGATGCGCAGGCCTTGTACGGCCTCCTGCATGATTTCCAGGATTTGCGCCGAGCCGTCGAATGACCGGCGCGCCAACAGACGCACGTTCTTGATGAGGCTTGCCAGGCCGTAGCCGCCGATCGGCATGAGCGATAGAGCGATCAGCGACATCAGCGGGTCTTGGACGATCATCACGCCGACAAGCCCAAGCAGTGTCAAGAGATCGCGCCCCGCGCTCGTAATCAATAGCTGCAGCGTGTCGCGAATACTCGTCGCGGCGATTGCCAGCCGCGACATGAATTCGGCCGAATGGCGATCCTGAAAGTACGCCATGTTTTGCACGAGAAGATGGTCGAAGAGCCGCGTTTGGACGCTTGCGACGATCCGGTTTCCGGTGCGCGCGAGCAGAACTAAGTAGCTGTAAGTCGCCGCACCACGGACGACAAAGAGACCGGCAATAAAAAGCGACAGATACTTCAGCGTCGCAAAGCCGCCGACCTCGACCATGTGGTTGAGGACCGGCTTCAGCAAATAGGCGGAGACGGCCGTCGCCAGCGCTGCAATCGCCATCAGCAGGAGCGCGGTCAGATAGGCGCCGAGATGCATGCGGCCATGGTCGACGAAAAGCCGCCGAATCATGCCGAGCGAATCGCCCCTGAATGCCGAGATGTGACGCGAAGCTGCCATCATAGCTTTCAAATCGAGGTCACTTGCGTCTCATCCAATCGTCTCATGCGACGAGCCGTCGGCTCAGCCTCGTCAATTTCCGAGGCGCAGGCTCTGCAAGCCACTCCAAGACAGGGTTTCGAGGAGGCGCGAACGCCACCGCGACGATATAATTTTGCCGGCGAAGGTGCAACGAACGCTCGCGGCGACATCTAGCCAAACCGTCGGTTTCGGCGTCCCCATTCCAATACACCCGCTCGAGCTCTAGTCGAGACCGTCCGGTCAAGTCAGGAAACCGATAAAGGACCAGGGCTTTCTTCAGAACGGCCGAGTCCGACGCAAACTGGGGCAGTCTCGGTCCCATTCGCAAGCGCCGCGATGAATTTTTTCGCCATCGGGCGCAAATCGGCTAATGAACCAGGCGAAATGGGATTTCATCGCGGCTTCGACGATTCTATTATGCCGGTTTCCAGCTATGCCGCGGCTCGGCAACAGCGCGGCGAGCCGAAGACACGTCGAGGACCTGGGAGTCGCAATGGTATTGACCCTCACGATCGAAAACGAAACGAGCCTTCCCAACGGCGCCCCCGTGAGCATCAGGCTGACGGAGGGTTCCAATTTGGACATTGGTCGCAGCGCAAATATCGACTGGTCGCTGCCTGATGCATCTCGGTTTATTTCCAGCAAACATTGCGAAGTGAGATATCGGGACAACGGCTATTGGCTCTATGATGTCTCGACCAATGGAACATTCATCAACGATGACACCCGCCGCATGCAGGCCCCGCACCGCTTGCGGCATGGTGACCGTGTCACGATCGGGCCATATGTGATTTTCGTGACTACGGAAGGTGAGGATGCGGAAGAGGTGGCGGCGCCAATTTGGCCCGAAACGGCTGAACCGGCACCGCCCCCTCAGGTGATTACCGAAGTCGCACCACGCTCCAGCGCCTCGGCATTCGGCCTTGAACTCGATCGGCAGATCAATTTCGCCGCGCCGATAATCCAGTCCGGTGCCGGCCGAAAGGGATGCGCCACCGATAGCGCCCGGTCCAGGATCCTTTCGGTGACCGTGCAAGCACAACCGGCGCTGCGCCGGGGCGTGGCCGAGCCCAGGGGCTCGTCTTTCGGAGGCGGCATGACGGCGGTCGCCCGCCTTTGGCGGTGCCTCCGCCCGACTGGGAGGACGAGCGTCCGCGTTATCCCGCGCCGCCACCTGTTGCGCCGCCGCCGCCCGCGTCTGCGCCCCTCCCTGCTTCCGAGCCTCCGTCTGTCTCGGCGCCCATAGCCGCCTTTCCACAAAACCCCGAAGCCTCCCCAGCTGGCGACTCTGCGGCGCGGGCGGTTCTTCTTAGTCATCCGCTTCCTGCAGCCGTCGAACAGCCGCGCGCCGCTCCCATGGAAGCGCGCGACGTCGCGCCGGGCGCCGAGGCGTTCATCCGACGGTTTGCGCAGGGCGCCAGTATCCCCGAGCAAGTTCTCGCGCGCCGCGATCCACTCGAACTTGCCGAAGAACTCGGCATTCTGATTCACATCATCGCCGAAAACCTGAAGCAGCTTTTGAGCGCACGCTCCGAGGCCAAACGTTTCACGCGCGCCGGCAATCAGACAATGATCCAGGCACTCGACAATAATCCCTTGAAATTCGCGCCGACGACAGAGGATGCGCTGAAACTCATGCTTGGGCCGCCCACCCGAGGCTATCTCGATGCACAACGAACGCTCGAGGCCGCCTTTCGGGACCTGAAAACGCATCAGATCAAGACGTTTTCAGCCATGCAGAGCGCCGTCAAAATGCTGGTCGAAGATCTCGATCCGGAAGAGATCGATGCCAGCATCGGTCCTGACGAAGGCGTCGGCGGTTGGCTCGGCAATCGCAAAACCCGCCTCTGGGATGATTTTCTCTGCCGCTGGCAAGCCAAGACGGCCGGCCAATCGGATGGGCTCCTCGGCGCTTTCATGCTGTATTTCGCCGAGTGCTATGATCAGCTGGACGATTAGCTTTTCGCGGCGCCGCGATACGGGCTGGCACAAGATCCCTAAGCCCCGGCGCAGATCCTTTCGACTTGCAACCCGGATTTGCCTATTCGAAGCGATCCGTCCGCCACCGGGCAGGTTCCATCGCCGCCGCCGGCATGCTACGACGGTAGCCGCGCTGCCCCGGCAGAATATGGTTCGGAACCACGTCGATGGGTGACAAGGACAAAGCTCCCGGTTCAGAAACACCACGCGAAGGCGCCGGCGCTGGGCTCTGCCGCGGCTCGGGGAACCCCGCCGCGCAACTACCCGGCCACGGCCGGAAGCGACGAGCGCACGGTTTTTCAACCCATGCCGGTCCGGCGCATGCCCTTGCGCCGGCCGGATGGCGCCGACGCAGCGTCACAAACAAGTCCCGGTTCGGGAGTGCCGCGGCGCGCGAGGCAGGAGGCGACAGAGGTCAGCGTTACGAACGAAAACCCGCTGATACGGGCAGGCGGCCCATTGCTTCTCCTCCTCGGCCGCCTGCGGACTTCGCTCGCCAGAGCTCCGGTGTCGGCGCTCATCCCACAGATCATCCAGTCGATCGCGCGGGTCGAATCGAACTTCTTGCCGAAGGCGTGAGTGCTTCGATTGCCGAACGCACCAAATATTGTCTCTGCGTTACCGCCGACGAGGTCTTGACCAATCTCCCGGGCAACGACGGCCGCGTCGCGGCGGAGGGCGGGATCGCAAGACAATTCTTCGGCGAGAGCGCACGAAGCGAACGTTTTTTCGGAACCGACAAGGCCGGAGGGAGCGACGACCCGGCTCTGCTCGAGTTCCAACATGCCTGTCTCGCGCTCGCCTTCGTTGGGAACTCGCACCTGCTCGGGGCAAATGCGGCGACGTTGCAGGCAACGCGCCGCGATCTTTTCGAGCGCCTGGAAAAACTGCGCGGTTCGGGGCGCAAGTCCCTGTCGCCACATTGGCGCGGGCTCGCGCTCCCGGCGCCCGGCGTCCGGCTGCAAATTCCCTTCTGGGCCATCACCGGCTTTGCCGGCATGGCGCTCTTTGCACTTTACCTAACGCTGCGGACTGTGCTCGGCGTGCAAGCCGAATTGGTCGCGCAGAACATGCGGCAGCTCGCCCCGCCGATCTCCATCACGGCCCGTAACGACGTCGTCGTGCCGCGGGCGCCGCCGACGCCTACGCAAGTGTCGCAGCTCGAACGTATCCGCGCGGCCCTCGCTGCCAACATTGCAGCACAAACTCTCAGGGTCGATGCGACGGTTAATCAAGTCATCATCCGAATTCCCGATCGGATGGTTTTTCCGTTTGGACGCGCGACAATCCGCGATGATTTCCGTCCCATTGCACTGCATATCGCCCTCGCGCTCGACGGCGAGAAAGGGCCGATCAAAGTTATCGGCCATACAGACGATACGCCAATCGTCGATAGCCGCTACGCATCGAACTTTGCATTGTCCCTCGACCGGGCCAAAGCCATTGCCGCCCTCATCAGGCGCTCGCTCCTGCAGCCCGATCGCGTCGAGGCCGAAGGCAAAGGAGCCGACGCGCCACTGGAGCAAAACGATACGCCGGAGGGCCGCGCAACAAATCGCAGAATTGAAATTGTTATTCCGCGCAGCGACTGATTTGGGGACGGAACGGCATTCGTCATGAATTTGGAAGGCTTCCACTCGCAGCTTGAGAACTGGCGCAGGCTGATGCAGACGCCAAGCCGCCGTCGGTGGTTTCGCATCATTATCCGCGCCATCGGCGCTGCGGCCTTCGCCGGCTTGATCTGGGTCGCGACCCCTTTTATCGAGTTCGGCGATTTTCATCCGTTCGAGGACGCGACGCCGAGGCTCGCAGCGATTTTTGTCGAGCTGGTCGTCATCGGCGCAATGATTGCTGTCGCCGCACAGCGCCGTAACTCGAGCGCCGAGCGCTTAGCCGCGGCACTGGGTGCCGAGGACAGCGACGCGCCGGTTCTCGCCCAACGGATGAAGCGGGCGCTTTCGATCCTGCGCGCCCGCTCCGGAGGGCGCGCAAACTATCTCTATGATCTCCCTTGGTATGTCTTGATTGGGCCGCCGGGTTCGGGCAAGACGACGGCGCTTGTCAATTCAGGGCTTAAGTTTCCGCTGCAGCGCGCTGGCAGTCCGGATGCGATCGCCGGTGTCGGCGGCACGCGATATTGCGATTGGTGGTTCACCGAAGACGCCGTTCTCATCGATACGGCAGGACGCTATACGACGCAGGATTTCGATGCGGAGGCCGACCGCCTGAGCTGGCTCGGATTTCTCGGCCTGCTCAAAAGGCACCGGCCGCGGCAGCCGATCAACGGCGTCCTCGTCGCAATCAGTCTCGAGGATCTTCTCACGCTGTCACCGAAAGAGATCGCTGCCCATGCCGAAGCCATAAGGGCGCGGATACTCGAACTGCATCAGCAGCTCGCAGTCGACTTTCCCGTCTATGCATTGTTCACCAAAGCCGATCTCGTGATCGGGTTCATGGAATTCTTCCATGATCTCGATGAGCGCGGCCGCGCTCAGGTCTGGGGCGCGACGTTCCGGACGCAACAAAAGAAAGCGAACCCCGTCGGCGCCGTCAAAAAGGAATTCGATGCTCTCGTCGCGCGGGTCAACGAGACTGTTCCGGAAAAGCTCGAAGCGGAGAAAGATGCGGCGGCCCGCGTGCTGCTCTTCGGCTTTCCGGCGCAATTGGCCGCGCTGAAACAGCAGACGATCGAATTCTTGACGCAGATTTTCGACCCCTCGCACTATGATGTGCGCGCCCCCTTGCGCGGCTTCTACTTCACCTCCGGCACCCAGCAGGGAACGCCTATAGACAAATTGCTCGGCGCATTGTCGAAGAGCTTCGCGGCCGAAGGCGTCGCGGCGCCCGTCTATTCCGGCCGCGGAAGGAGCTTTTTCCTGACCGATCTCATCAAGAAAGTGATCATTGGTGAAGCCGGTTTCGTCGCCGATCGCACGAGCAGCAGAATCGGCGCCGCAGCCAGTTTCATGGTCGTGTTCATCGTCGCGCCGCTCATCGCAGGAATTTTCTGGGTCAGCTACGCCCACAATGGTGACTTGATTCAGTTGAGCAAGAACGCCGCCGCAAGATACAAAGTTCTTTTTAGCGATCTCACCACGGCGGACAGCACTCACGATCTTGTCAAGATCTTGCCGGCGCTCGAGGCGCTGCGCAGCCTGCCGAGAGGCTATGGCAGCCGCAAGGCGGATGATGACCCGAACGGGCTAGGATTGGACCAGGGCGAGCGCCTGCATTCTTCAGCGGAAGCGGCCTATGACAACGGCCTTGAACGGCTGCTTCGCCCGCGCCTAATCTATCGGGTCGAAGAACGGCTCGCCGCGAATGCAAATGAGCCTGCCTATCTCTACGACGCGCTCAAAGTCTATTTGATGCTGGGAGGGTTCAAGACCGTCGACCGCAAGCTGCTGGTCGGCTGGATGGAACGTGATTGGGCGGAAAGTCTTTACTCCGACGCAAAATATTCCGACGCCCGAAGGGAGCTCGAGAAGCACCTCTTGGCGATGCTCGACCTCGATACGGGTCACCAACCTCTCGTTTCGCTCAATGGTGCGCTTGTCGCCAGATGTCAGGCAACACTCGCGCGGGTTAACATCGCGCAACGCACGTTCAACATTCTGCTTGCGAAAGCGAAGGCTGACCTGCGCGACGACTGGCACGCCACGGACGCGGCCGGCGCGGGTGCGTTGAATGTCTTCGACGAAACACTGCGCAAGGTGGATGTGCCTTATTTCTACACGAAGGCTGGATTTGAGAAGGCCTTCCTCGGCCGCCTCGAATCTGCGACGGACGAGGCGAAGCGCGATCGCTGGGTGCTTGGGCCGAGCGGCGATCAACCCGCCATCTCAGTCCAATTCGAAACGCTGTCACAAAATCTTGACGCGCTTTATGCGCGTGCGTCCGTTGCCGCATGGCACAGCGCACTCGACAAGCTGCAGATGCGCAATTTGCTCATCGATCGCCCGGCCTATCCGCTCCTCAAGACGGCAGGACTGATGACCTCCCCCATCGGCAGGCTTCTCGAATCGCTCCGCGAGGAAACGGATCTGCTCGAATTGCCGCAATTTCGGACCTCCGCAGCTGGTGAGCCGGCCGCTGAGACGATCAGAGCCAGCTTGCGTGTCTACCACGGTCTGGTGACTGGAACGCCCGGGAGCCGGCCAGTCGACGCGATCCTATCCGATCTCAGCGAAGTCCAAACGAATTTGAGCCGGACACCCGCGGCTGATGATCAGGCGGCAAGGCGATTGAGCAGCGCCATTGACAGGCTCGCGACCGATGCGGCCCTGCTGCCGCAGCCGTTCCAGCGTCTGCTGAAGACCGTCGCAAACGATGCAAGACAGGAGAGCAAGGCGATCGAGCAGCGCCATTGACAAAACTCGCCAGAGCGGAGAGCGATGCGGCTCCGCTGCCGCAGCGAGTGCAGCGTCTGCCGGAAACCGTCGCGAACGATTGAATCGCGGTCTTGGTGCTCGCCGAGCGTGGGCTTCGCTGCCGTTTCGAGTTCGATACCGGTTTGAATGCACTCAAGTGAACAAACTAAGCGGCATCCGATGCATTCTACCGCAATGCTGACGGAGCAATTTGGATGACGACCGCCGGAAACATCGCGATCGGGATGACCGAATGATGAGCGATCCATTGCGACTGTTCGATTGCGGTGCGGCAACCGACGTCGGAAAAGTGCGCCAGCTGAACGAGGATGCTTTTCTCGTAAGTCCCGAATCCGGCGTTTGGGCCGTCGCCGACGGAATGGGCGGTCACGACGCCGGCCGGCTCGCGAGCACGACGGTCGTCGACGCGCTCCGCAGGATCGTTGGGCCTGCGCCCATCGATCAGCTCTTGGCCCAATGCTGCGAAGAACTCGCCAATGCCAATGAGAGTCTCCTCGAACTGGCGAGCAAGCAGGGCGGAATGATCATTGGCACGACGGTTGCTGCTCTGCTGGCACACGACGGGGATTATGCTTGCGCCTGGTCAGGAGATAGCCGGATCTATCTCGTCCGCGACGCGACGATCGCGCAATTGTCGCGCGATCACACGGAAGTGGCCGAACTCGTCGCGGAAGGCGTCTTAAGCGAAGAGGAGGCGCAAACTTGGCCGCGTCGCAATGTCGTGACGCGTGCGATCGGCGTCCATGCGGAAGCGGAGGTTGAAGTCAGCTCGGGCAGCCTCGCATGGGGCGACGTCTTTGTGCTTTGCAGCGATGGTCTCACCACGCATGTGAGCGATGCGGAGATTCTGGCGCATGTGCGCGCCAACGGCGCGCAAAGCGCCTGCGATGCGCTCGTCGCCCTGACGATCCAGCGCGGCGCCGCCGATAATGTGACGGTCGTGACCGTACGTTATGGGCCGGGTAGCGGTACGGTTCTGTTGCCGAAGCCGGCTTTGCACCAGCCAGCTAGAGGCGCTGATGTCTGACAAGCTCCGACGCGAATCGACCCCGCCGATCATCTCCGCCGGTACGCAACTCAACAGTCTCTACGAGATCGATCAGCTGATTGCGGTCGGCGGCATGGGCGAAGTCTATCGCGGCCATGCCATTCAAACCGGAGATCCGGTCGCGATCAAGCTCATCCGCTTGGATTTGAGCGAGGCGGATGCCGCCTTTGCGCTGTTTCGAAAGGAAGCTGCAGCTCTCCACAACCTCTATCACGAAGCAATCGTCCGCTATTATGTCTTCACGACGGACCCGGCCCTCGGGCGTCCCTACCTCGCGATGGAGTTCGTCAACGGAGAGTCCTTGTCTGCGATTTTGCGCAAAGGTCCGCTCCCTTGCGAAGAGGTGTATCGTTTGATGGTGCGGATCGCCGCCGGTCTGCAAGCCGCTCATGAGCAAGACATCATCCATCGTGATGTTTCGCCCGACAATATCATTATTCCGGGCGGCGACATGAAACGGGCGAAAATCATCGATTTCGGGATTGCCCGCTCGAACCGGCTCGACAGCGGCGGCACGATCATCGGCAGCGGCTTTGCTGGGAAATACAATTATGTTTCGCCGGAACAGCTCGGGCTGTTCGGCGGCGACGTGACCCCAAAATCGGACATCTACAGCCTCGGGCTAGTCCTTGCGGAGGCGCTGCGGCAAAAGCCCATCGACATGGGCGGAAACCATGTCGACGTCATCGAAAAGCGCCGCAAGGTGCCGGAACTGAGCGGAGTGGACGCGCGTCTGCGCCCCCTCCTCGAAACTATGCTGCGGCCCAACCCTATCGACCGCCCGGAGTCCATGGCCGAAGTCGCGGCTTGGCCCTTCGAGGCGAAGCCCAGACCAGCCTCGCCGAAGCCACCGGCGCGTGCCAAGACAATCATCGACAAGACAATCATCGACAAGGCAAGCGCCAATAGGACGGGTGCCCCCAAGGCAGCCGCTAGCAAGACGGGCGCCGCCGGGACAATCGCCAACAAGTCGAGCGCCGCAAAGGCAAGGGCCGATCTGCAGCAACATAAGCGGAAAGACGAGCCCTTTCCTCGATTAAACTCCTTCGCGGTGGGTGCCGTGATCTCGCTGGCGATCGCGGCAGCTTTCGGCGCCTATCGCATTTGGGGTCCGCATCCCATTATTGACGAACCGAAACGCATCCAGATCATCCCGAAGGTCGAAAATAGCATCGCCGGCATGACGAACTTCGTCTCCGAATATGACGGCGGTCCCTGTTTCTTCGTCAAGCCGCTCCAAATCACCGACAAATCTGCGCTGCTCGAAGGTTATGGGGTGACGCGAGCGCCGTTCGACAGACTTGACGATGCTTTTCGCGCCAAGACCGGTTTCGAGGCCGAGATTGGCGCACACGAGGTCGCACCCGCCCAATGCCCGGCCCTCGACCTCGTCGGCCAGTTGCGTAGCGCAAAGGCCGCGGCGCCGAAAATCGCTCTGTCGCAGACCGCTCTCAAACTCGGGCAAAATCTAACCGGAATGATCGACGGCATAGGCGGGCGCCAAATCGATCTGCTGCTCGTCGCCGATGATGGCTCCGTGCGCCTTCTGAAGGCAATGCCTTATCCGCCGACGGACGAAAAAATGCCATTCAGCGCAAAACTCGGCCCCACTATCGCCAATGGCAAGCTGCAGCTTCTCGTCGCGATCGCAAGCCCGAAGCCGCTGCCCATCATCCAGAATGCGGCGCTCGCGACAGCTCAGGACCTCTTCCCGCGTGTGTTCGAGGAAGCTCGGCGCGACGGACTCGGTCTCGGTGCCAGTCTACGCTCTTTCAAGCTGGACAGATGACGAGGCGTGAGCGCAGCGACGCTGCTCGTCTTTCGCCACCCGATTTATGTTTCTTCCAAAAAAGTCCGGTAGAAACAACTTCTTTAGAAACGGTGTAAACTTCTTCGCCGCGCTTGATAAAGCTACTGTCCAGTCCTAGAAACAAACATTCGCGAGCAATGTCCCCAATGGCCTTGCGGCTTATCAAAGGCAAGGTTGGTTTTGTCTTCGAAAATCTGGCAGCTCAACCAACTGCCAGGAGGCGCGGCAATGATCGTCTGTTCTTGCAATGTCATCACGGATTCCGAGATAAGGGCTTCGTTGCAAGACGAGACCTGTCCGCGTACGCTGGCGGCCGTCTATCGCTGCCTTGGCTGCAGCCCGAATTGTGGCCGTTGCTGTGCCACAGTGCGGATGATCATCGCCGAAGCTGCCCCCGAACGACCAGGCGGGGCCGAGCCTTACGGTTCCGCCGATGTCGATGCCGAGCGCATCGATGAGGCCGCTGCGCTCATTTAAATCTTTATTCGCAGGAACGAGCCCGGAATTTTCAAACTGGACGCGGCCTGCACGAAGGACAGCAACCCTTGACGGCGTGACCGGGCACCGCTCGCGCGCCTCCTTGCAGAATCTCGCTGCCGGTCTTAGAGTTGTGGCTGGGTTATCCAGCCACTTGCCGGAAGGATGCGATAATGAAGGGTGACGAACGGGTCCTCGAATATTTAAATCGCAGCCTCAGAAGCGAGCTGACGGCAATCAATCAATATTGGCTGCATTATCGGATCCTCGAAAATTGGGGATACAAGGATCTCGCCAAGAAGTGGCGCGCCGAATCGACCGAGGAAATGCAGCACGCCGATCGCATCGTCCATCGTATCCTGTTTCTCGAAGGTTTCCCGAACATGCAAGTGCTCGATCCGCTGCGCATCGGGCAGACGGTCGAGGAAATCCTGGCGTGCGACCTTGCGGCCGAACTCGGGGCACGAGCGCTCTATACCGAGGCTGCAGCCTATTGTTTCTCGGTCCAGGATTTCGTCACCAAAGAGATTTACGATGACCTTCTAAAGGACGAGGAAGATCACATCGACTTCCTCGAGACGCAGCAGGAACTCGTTCGCCAACTCGGCGTGCAGCTCTATGCCCAAAAGCACGTCGGCCATCTCGACGACTGAGAACCAGGGTCGCGAAGAGCGAACTTTGGTGTGAATCAAGCCGCGAGACATGTTCAAAGGCCGGTTCGGTTTCAGCCATGAACGACGACGGGGGCCGGCACGCATTCCCCCCCGCCCGGGCCGCGCTTGCGCGCGCTCGGGTGGGGAGGGTAAACGCGCTGCCGCGACCATGCCGCAAATGTCAAAAGTCCCCAGGATCCAGGCTCAACTAATTCACAGCCAATAGGCTAAGGTGGCGACGAAGCAGAGAGCAAAAAGGAAGTTTTGCGCATGCTTGTCATCCCGCTCTAAGCCTTCCGGGTCAATCGGAAGACGGCCTGATCGGCGAGGAGATTCCAGACCCACCAGGGCGCCTCGAAGGGCATTGGTGCGCCGAAGCGGTCGAGCGCGATCCCGCGCTCGATCCTTGCGCCGATCTCCCGCCCGAGCGCGATGAAATCGCGGATCGTGCAAAGATGAATGTTGGGCGTTTCGTACCAGGGGAATGCCAGATTCTCGGTGATCGGCATCCGGCCTTGCAAGGCGATTTGGCCGCGAATGCGCCAATGGCCGAAATTCGGGAACGAGACGACGGCGTGGCGACCGATACGCAACATGTGCCCCAGGACCTTGCGGGGCTGCCGCGTCGCCTGCAGCGTCTGCGACAGGATGACATAGTCGAACGCATCGTCGGGATAATCGGCGAGATCGGTGTCGGCATCGCCCTGCACGACGGACAGCCCCTTCGCCACGCAATCATTGACGCCACGCTGCGAGAGCTCGATCCCGCGCGCGTCGACCCCCCGCTCTTCGGCGAGAAGACGCAACAAGGTGCCATCGCCGCAGCCGACATCGAGTACGCGGGTGTTGGGCGCGACCATATTGGCGACGACGACAAGGTCGATGCGGGCCGTGCGGCCGTGAAGTGCCGAAGCATGCGGGTCCACGGCTTTGTCCAATCAACGGCTCCCGCTCGAAGAAGGCCGCAGCCCGCGGGCATGGGCTGCAGCTTCGAGAAAGCCGCGCGAGGTCGCGATGAATTCCGGCACATCGAGCAGGAAGGCGTCGTGACCGCGATCGGTCTCGATTTCGACGAAAGAAACCGAAGCACCGGCCGCGTTCAAGGCATGGACGATCGCGCGGGAGGCCACGGTCGGATAGAGCCAGTCAGTAGTGAAAGAGACGACGCAAAAGCGTGTCTTGCTGCCCTTGAAGGCCAGGGCCAAAGAGCCGCCGTAATCGGCGGCGAGATCGAAATAATCGCAGGCGCGCGTCACATAGAGGTAGGAATTGGCGTCAAACCGGTCGACGAAACTCGTCCCCTGATAGCGCAAATAATTCTCGATCTGAAATTCGGCATCGAAGGAAAATGTCGGCGCGTCGCGCTCTTGCAGCTTGCGGCCGAATTTGCGCTGCAGAACTTCGTCGGAAAGATAGGTGATGTGCGCCGCCATGCGCGCAACGGCGAGGCCTTTCGTCGGGTTGACGCCGAAATCGAGATAGCGGCCCTCGCGCCATTCCGGGTCGGCCATGATGGCCTGTCGCCCCACTTCGTGAAAAGCAATGTTCTGCGAGGAATGTTTCGCGGCCGTCGCAATCGGCATGGCGGCAAAAACGCGCTCGGGATAGCTCGCCACCCATTGCAGAACCTGCATGCCGCCCATCGAGCCGCCGATGACGCAGAACAAAGTCTCTATGCCTAGATGGTCGATCAGCGTGGCCTGAGCGCGGGCCATGTCGCGGATGGTGATGACGGGAAGATCGAGGCCATAGGTGCACCCCGTCGCCGGATTGATCGAAGCCGGCCCCGTCGTCCCCATGCAACCGCCGACGACATTCGAGGCAATCACGAAAAACCGGTTCGTATCGATCGGTCGGCCCGGCCCGACCATGACCTGCCACCAACCCGGCTTGCCGGTGACGGGATGCATATTGGCGACATGTTGATCGCCCGTCAAAGCATGGCAGACGAGGACCGCATTCGACTTCTCTGCATTGAGCTCACCATAAGTCTGATAGGCGATGGTGAGCGGCTTGAGCGCGACGCCTGCGTCCATCTGGAGCGGGCGATCGGCGTCGAAACGGGCAACGAGACTGTGGGGCGCATCCGCTTCTAGCAGGCTCGCCGCCTTCGGATGTGAAAGGATCGTCACTGGCTGGCCGGTTGTGTTCGATATGGCGAACAGTGTGTCCGTTATGTAGAAGGCGCTATGACCCTGTGTCAAGGACGACAGCGTGATCGCCGCCCGCCACCGGCGTGGTCCGCTTGCGGCCAAGCTTGCGGCAGCCCGATTTGATGGCGCGCGGCCCATAACGGGCTGTGGCGG
Source organism: uncultured Alphaproteobacteria bacterium (assembly GCA_963809985.1). Taxonomy (GTDB): domain Bacteria; phylum Pseudomonadota; class Alphaproteobacteria; order Rhizobiales; family Beijerinckiaceae; genus Methylovirgula. The sequence goes on from CAWELW010000001.1 coordinate 964,315, forward strand.
CGGTTTTCTTTGCCTTGTCAGGGCAAGGCAGCTATGAAGCGGGGCTCCGCACCCAGATATGACACCTATGCTCGACCGTTCGCCCCTTGAAACCTTGGCCGATCTGCGCGGCGAAATCGATCGCATCGATACGCAGATGCACGAGCTCTTGATGGAGCGCGGCTTGATCATCGACCGTCTCATCGCGGTCAAGGCGCGCGCCGGCGGCGGTTCAGCTTTTCGTCCCGGCCGCGAGGCCGAGATGATGCGGCGGCTGGTGTCGCGCCACAAGGGGCTTTTGCCGCTCGACACTGTCGAGAGCATTTGGCGCATCATCATTTCGACGTTTACGTACGTTCAAGCCAATTACAGCGTCCATGCGGATATCTCGGGCGGCGACGCGGAAATGCGCGACTGCTGCCGGTTTCATTTCGGCTTCACTGTGCCCTATCGCGTCCACCAGGGCGCTGGTGGCGTCGTCGACGCGGTGGCCAGCTCACGCGGCGATCTCGGCCTCGTGCGGGTCGACGGCGGCGCTGCGGCAGGCGCTTGGTGGATGCTGCTCGTCGATAAGTCCGCTCCCAAAATCATCGCCCGGCTGCCTTTTGTCGAAAGGCCGGATCATCCGGCCGGCATGCCGCTTTATGTGATCGCACAGCCGCTGAATGATGCCGCGGCACGCGATGTCGTGATGCATGCCGTTTCGCTCGAACGATGGCACGACGGCCTGCCTGCGAGCCTCGCACAACTCGGAGCCGAAATTCTCGGCAATGCGCCCGATGGCTACGGGCTCTCACTTCTCGTCGCGGCGCCCGGGTCCGTTGCCGCGGCCGATCTGCGCAGGGCTCTCAGCGAGATAGGCGCAGGCGGGCCGCGCCTTGCCGAAGTCGGCAGTCATGCGGCCCGTTTCGACGTCACGCACCGACGACCCGCTGACCGGTCGGATCAAAGTCCTGCTCGCACATGAAGAGATACATTGTCCCTGATCTTTCTTGCCTTTTGGAGTCTGTTGCGATGAGCGCGAACGAAATTGGCGGACTTCCGCAAGCTCGCCCGGGCGTACTCGCCATCGAAGCCTATGTGCCCGGCAGAAGCAATGCCGCCACTGTAGCGAAGATCCACAAGCTTTCCTCGAACGAGACGCCGCTTGGTCCCTCGCCGCGGGCGAAGGAGGCCTATAAGCGTATCGCCGATCAACTCAGTGAATACCCCGACGGCTCGGCGACGGCGTTGCGCGAAGCGATCGGGGCGCGTCACGGCCTCAATCCCGAGCGGATCATCTGCGGCAACGGCTCGGACGAACTTATTTCACTCCTCGCCCATGCCTACATCGGTCCGGGCGACGAGGGCGTCTACACGACACATGGCTTTCTCATCTATCGCATCGCGATCCTCGCTGCGGGCGGCACGCCGGTCGTTGTGCCCGAGCAGAATTACACCGCCGACGTCGATGCAATCCTCGCAGCGGTAACGGCGAGGACGAAGGTCGTCTTTCTCGCCAACCCCAACAACCCGACCGGCACTTATCTGCCTTACGCCGAAGTCAAGCGGCTCGCTCTATCCCTGCCGCGCCAAGTTCTACTGGTGATCGACGCCGCCTACGCGGAATATGTCACGCGCAATGATTATTCGCCCGGACTCGAACTCGCGTTGACAAGCCCGAATGTCGTGATGACGCGGACCTTCTCGAAGATCTACGGGCTCGCCGCTCTCCGGCTCGGCTGGTGTTATGCACCGGCCGAAGTCTGCGACGTGCTCCACCGCGTCCGCGGCCCGTTCAATGTGAACAGCGCGGCGCTGGCGGCCGGCATTGCCGCGGTCGCCGATCTCGACCATGTCGATCGGGCGGTCGCCCATAACGAAACCTGGCTTCGGTGGCTGTCGCACGAAATTGCCGGATTGGGTATCGCCGTGACGCCGAGCGTCGGCAATTTCCTTCTGCTTCATTTCACCGATGCAGCGCACACGCGCGCCGCCGACGAATTCCTGGTGCAGCGCGGCCTGATCCTGCGCGCGGTCAGGGCCTATGGTTTGCCGCAATGTCTGCGGCTCACGGTCGGCAGCGAAGAGGCCAATCGTCTGGTCGTCGCAGCGCTCGCGGATTTCGAGAAATTCGGGGGCCGCGCTGGTGCCTGACGGGCTCGGGGCGCCGCTTCCGTCGCCTCTCTTCGAACGTTTGACGCTGATTGGCATCGGCCTCATCGGTTCTTCGATCGCCCATGTCGCGCGCCGCAAAGGCCTGGCGGGCCAGATCATCGCCGCCGACATTCAACCGGACGTGCGCAAACGCGTCGCGGCCCTAGGCCTTGCCGACGAGGTCGCCGATACTGCCGAAGCTGCGGTTCGCGGCGCCGATCTCGTCGTCTTGTGCGTGCCGGTCGGCGCCATGGGCAATCTCGCACAGGTGATCGGACCACATCTGCGCGAGGGCGCCATCCTGTCCGACGTCGGTTCGGTGAAGGCTGCCGTCGTCGCCGCGGTTGCGCCGCATGTGCCGCCGGGCATTCATTTCGTGCCCGCGCATCCCGTCGCCGGTACCGAGTATTCGGGGCCGGACGCGGGCTTCGCGACCCTCTTCCACAACCGTTGGAACATTCTCACGCCACCTGAAGGAACCGATCCCGACGCCGTGGCGCGGCTTGCGGCATTCTGGAAGGGGGCTGGAGCCAACGTCGAAATCATGTCGGCGGCGCATCATGATCTCGTCTTGGCGATCACGAGCCATGTGCCGCATCTCGTCGCCTATAACATCGTCGGCACGGCGGCGCATCTCGAACAGGTGACGCAATCCGAAGTCATCAAATTTTCCGCCGGCGGCTTTCGCGACTTCACGCGAATTGCGGCCTCCGATCCGACGATGTGGCGCGACGTCTTCTTGAACAACAAGGAGGCCGTCCTCGAAATGCTCGGCCGCTTCAATGAAGACCTGATCGCGCTGCAGCGCATGATCCGCTTTGGCGACGGCCAAGGCCTCTTCGATCTCTTCACGCGCACCCGCGCGATCAGACGCACGATCATCGAACAGGGGCAGGAAACCTCTGCCGCGGATTTCGGCCGCAGAACTGCAGAGGAAAAGGAATAATCGGGCTCGTCGGTATCGCTTCGTCACGCCGCCCGGAATGACAAAGCCGCCGCTGCGATCGAGCCGACCGCGAGGATATGGAAACGTATTTTTGACACGTCGAGTATGGCCGATTTGCGCCGACCGCGACCCGAGCAATCGGGAAAATCCACTCTACTCGTTTGAATGTGGGGCGGAGCCACCCATTAGATCACGACGATTTTGGATCGAATCAATCCAAAATCATGGACGTGATCGATTGCAATGAATTAGAGCGGGATGCGCAGATAAGTTTGCGCAATCTGCGTAAACTTGATTGTGCCGGCACACCGGTTCACACTTTTCCTCTCCATGAACACCGTCGCCGATTGTCATCCTCGCGAAAGCGAGGATCCAGGGGCAACTCGAACAAAACTCTGGATTCCCGGTCTTCGCCTCCGGCTCGCCGGGAATGACAGGGGGGAGCGTCTCACGATGAACACCGCCGCCATGGCAGCTGTTCATGGTTCGTGTGCAGCTCCCGTTTGAGCAGATGGCTCATCCCGCTCTAGTGGCAAGCCGGTAGTATCCGACTTGCTCAAAAATGTGGGTCGCGTGTCAGCTTCCGCCTCAACAGGTCTGGTCACCGTTCTGCCGCTTTTGCAGCTTGCCGGCGAAATTAACCAGGAATTGCAGGCTGGCTTGCGTTTCCGGTTTGGCGAGCGTGGACAGCATAGATACGATCCCGCCGCGCGCGGGCGCCTTTGCCGCATCGGCGGTCGCCTCCTCGAGCGCGTTCCGCGCGTCGTGAACAAGAGCGCCGACTTCCTCATTGGCGCACGAATTCACCATGCTTTCGATGAAGAAGGCCACGCGCTCGACGATGCTGTCGGTCATCGCGCTGCGTGCGGCGTGGAGGAGCATGACGACGTCGCAGATCGTGTCGAGCGCGCCGATCTTGTGCATTTCGGTCAAGCGGTCGATCACGCTGTGAACCGCGGCGCTCGTCGATTCGTCATTGAGGCGGTCAAGCAGCGCGAGGGCGTGCGCGCCCGTTATGGCGAAGCGCTCGACTATCTGATCGGTCAGCGCGTCGCGCGCCGCCACCGCCAGCCGGCTCATTTCGTCCATCGGCTGATTTGAAATAGCCATCTCGTTCATTGTCGCCTCCTCACAACAAGCCGCGCGCAGAGAGCCAGTAAAGCCGGTTGTAGCCGAGCTTGAACCAGTGCATCATCTGCGACGGCGGCCCCGGATTAGGGGGCGTCGTATAGTTGAACCAGACATAAGTGCCAGTCGTCAGGCCGGTCTCGACGAAGCAAAATACCTTGCCGTCATAGTTTCGCGACCAGCGCTGTTCCTTGATCGCCGAGGCAAGATTGTCGACGACCGTATCGGCCTCGAAATGCGCGGTTGAGCCCGCTTTCGAGATCGGGATATTGGTCGTGTCGCCTACGATGAAGACGTTGTCGGAACCGTCGCGCAACAGCGTTAGCTTATTGGTGGGAACCCAGCCGCCGCTGCCGAGCTTCGAGTCGACGATCACCTGCTGGCCGGAATGCGGCGGGATGGTGATGAGGAGATCGTAGGGCAGGGTCACGCCCTCTTCCGACGTGATGGTCTTGGCCTTGGCGTCGACTGATTTGGTGTTGAAAAACACCTCCGATTTGATTCCGAAGCGCTCGAACTCCGGCACAGTCCAATTGGCGACCGGCTCGAGCGCATGCAGTCGGCCGATCGGGTAGGTATAGGTGATTTCGCTCTTGTCCATCACGCCCTTGCCGGCAAGGAACTCGCGCACCATGAAGGTGATCTCGAGTGGCGCGACCGGGCATTTGTGTGGCGCATTGACATTGATGACCACTTTGCCGCCCTGAAAGTCATTGAGCGCGTCGCGCAGCTTGCGGGAGCCATCCAGGTCATAGAACCAGTGAGCGCCTTCCGCCATTCCCGGCACCAGATCGGGGCGGATGCGCGAGCCGGTGGCGATGACCAGATAATCGTAGCCGTAGGTCTTGCCGGATTCTGTCGTCACGCACTTGGCTTCAACGTCAATATTCTTGGCGGGATCGACGAAGAAAGCGACCAGTTTATCGACGATCTTGCGCTGGTCGCGAAACAGTTCGGACTCGCGTATCTTGCCGAATGGCAAATAGAGCAGACCGGGCTGATACATGTGCTTGTCTGTCGCGCTGAGCATCGTGATCGTCACCGCCCCGGACGACAGTTCAGGCCGGATTTGCCGACAAAGACCGTTGGCGACGATGGTTCCGGCGACACCTCCGCCGATTATCAGTATGCGCTTGGCCACGACATCCTCCCCAAATCTTGTCCGCCCTCCCTTCGTTGATCGCAGGCCGGGCGATTGAATTTCACGTCATCTAGCTTTTCTCACCAGAACACTCCAATAGCCGTCTTGTTGAGTGACGCCGACACATTCATGCTTCACTTTCGCACACCACTCCGGAATATCTGTGACCGAACCCTTGTCGCTCGACCAGACATCCACCTCATCGCCGATCTCCACCAGCTTTAATGCGGCGATCAGTTCCATTAGCGGACCCGGGCAGAAGGCGCCGCGCGCATCGATCGTCTTTCGCTCGCCCATTACAATCGCTTCTCCATAGCATTCACAAAGTCAGGAACTGGCCGGTCTCGGCATCCGACAGAAATTTCGTCAGGCCACGCTGACCGTCGAAGAGATCCCCTTCAAGATGCGATATTTCCCAGCCCTCGATGTCGAGCGCCATGGAACAGGCCCAGATTTTCAAATCGCCGAGTTGCTTGCCCTGGCGCAATAGCGTGATCGAATCGGGAGCGCGTTTCGACAACATCAGCTTCGAGAATTCGCCGCCGTGGTAGCGTTGTTCGGCCGACTCGTCCTTCGCGAAAGCCAAGATAGCGTTCATGCTGACGAAAACTTCGACCGGGCGCTCTGACACGGCGGCGACGGAAGCCATCATCGCGGCCATCTGGATTTTCTCGTGTTCGCCAGAACACAGAAGAATGAAAAGGGTGTTCGACGACATGTTTGCTCCGCAAATGACCGGCTTAGACCGGCTGCTTGATCAAGAATGCGTAGGTCTTCTCGTCTTGGCCGGACGCCGGCAATTCACCGGCGGTGGCGGCAGAAAGTTTGGACATCGGCGAGCGCAATGAGTCCGTCGCGGCAGTTTCTTAAAGTTGCCCTGATGGCATTAATTTGTGAGTTTTCGGTTTCAAGATCAGAAGAATGGGCGGTTCAATCCCTCTGCATCAACCCCTCGCCAGCCATGCGGCCTTTCCATCGCAAGATTGCCGAGGGGCGTTACCTGCAGATTGAGCGTTTCCAACAAGCGCCGCAAACCTTTGAAGGTCAAGACATCAGCCACTATCGCGGCCGCCGTTGTTCGCAGACGGAAGCGCAGGCAGACTCAATCGAGCGCGCCCTCTCAAGACGATCATCATGATTAGTGTTTGCGGCGTTGCCGCCCACCGCTGACGGTATGCAAACGCCTCCCTCGCAAAGCAGCAGGCCAGCCGCTTCTGTAATCTTATTTGTTTATGATAAGTGAATATGCATGCGCCGTCTCTGTCAAGGGGATGCGACAATTAGTGCGGAGCGAGCGCGGCTGCGCTGATTGAACGTCTGAATGCGACCGTTTGAAGGTCGGCTCTGAAAACGTCTTAGTGCACCAATCAGCGCCATGCCGAATCGTTGCTAAAATCTGAAAAGGAAGGTGCAGAGGCTCGACGTCGTTGAGTTTTCCGTCGACCATCCAGCGTTTCAAAACTGCGACCTCGCGGTGACGAACGGCGCCAATTCACTTTAATCAATGTCGCCCGAAGCATCGACGCGCTCGGCAGCGCTTAATATAGAGCGGGCAGACGAATGGAAGTTTGCACCGGACCGACGATTACGGCGCCACCCTCCAAGCGCAAAGGCACGTGCAGAACTGCCGGGGCGCTCGGCGGGGCTGCGGCTTGCGCTTTACCTCCAAAGAGGCTGCTCAAGAGAAGACCAGCCGTCGCGAGCGACGGATTTATGCCGTGGCGGCGCAAAATCGGCTCGATGCCGAGAGAGCCCGTATCGAGCCGGCCCTGTAGGCGATGCGCGGCGTCGAGCTTCAGCGTTCCGCGCGCGGAAACCTGCATCTCGCCTTGAGAGAAACCAAGATTGCCGAAATCGATCCGTCCATCCTTCGCGCGCCAATGCTCCAGGCTCTCGGCCGGCCGCGCGGAGAGATCGAAAGAAACTTCCGTCACCGTGCCCTCCGTCTTGATTTCCGCTGGTTGCTGCGAGCCGAGAACCATCACCAGCCAAGGGCTTGCGACGTCCTGTGCGGCGAAGCGAAAATCATAGGCTCGGTCTTGCCCGCGAGCGGATTTGCCGATCATGCCGTCGAACCGGCCGGCCTGCACTACCAGGGCTCCGAAGCCCTCGGCCAAACCTTGGGTCGCTAGTCCTTCCCCCCGGAAGGCAACCTGCGCAATATCCTCCGGCACGCCGCCGCCGACAAACTGCATTGAACTCCACGTGAACGACAAATCGGTGCGTCCATCCTCCGAGCGAAGTGCCAAAGGCGCTTCGATCTGCGCCGTAACTTCGTGCGGGCGAAGCAAGTGCACTCTGGCGTGGAGAGCTTGCATCCGTGCCACCATCGGCTTGCCGGAGATCAGGCCGCTGAAGCTCGGCTTGAGACAGCTCAGTTCCAAGGCAAGAGGAAAGCCGGAAATCCGCCGCTCGGGACAGGACCAGACCCGGCCATGCGCTTCCTCGCTCGCGATCAACGCGTCGAGCGCCTTGGCTGCCGCTTGTTCTGCGAGATACCAGGCGAGTGCGCCGACAAGACATGCGAACACGCCGACACCGAGCAGCCCCGCCAAGAGTAGCCGGAGGGGCCGCCGTTTCCCGACGCTTTGAGACTCGCTTTGCGGCATTCTCTTCTCCCTCCTGAGATCACGATGATATTGGATTGAATCAATCCAAAATCATGAACGTAATCGATTCCAATGGCTTAGAGCTGGATATGCAGATAAGTTCAGGCAATCTGCGCAAACTCGAGCGACGGAAAAGCCGCGCAGCTTCCCACTTTTCCTCATCCCGCTCTAGCGAGGCTCCTCAACCGAAAGCATGAAATCTCGGCGAAAGCGAGAATAGGCTCTCGGCAAGCGCCGGCTTGTCAATTCCTCAGGCATTCTTATACTAGGGTAGATCAGCGCGGCCATGCCGCGACACCGACAGCAAGATCGATCTGCGAGGTACGAGTCGCAAGCATGGCTGCCAGCGAAGATCTTTGGGTATTCGGCTATGGATCATTGATATGGCGACCGGGATTTCGCCATGAAGAACGCCGGATTGCCAGCGTCCACGGCTATCATCGTGCTCTTTGCATCTATTCGCATGTCCACCGCGGCACGCCCGAGAAGCCGGGGCTCGTCTTCGGCCTCGATGTCGGCGGTTCCTGTAAGGGAGTCGCTTTCCGTGTGCCGGCGGCAGCGGCGAGCGCCACGATTGCCTATTTGCGTGAACGCGAACTGGTGACGCACGTCTACCGGGAAGTTATCCTGCGGGCGCGGCTCGAGGATCGCCGCCTCGTCCCGGCCCTGTGCTATGTGGTTGACCGTGCGCACAATCAATATGCCGGGCGTCTCGACCGGCACGAGGTCGAACGGCTCGTCGCCCAGGGGCAAGGCCTGTCCGGCGCCAATCCGGACTATGTCCGCAATACCCAAGAGCACCTCGAAGATCTCGGCATTCGCGACGAGAAGCTCGAATGGCTCAGCCGGCGACTGGCCGCTTCCTGACGCGACCCAGCGCGGACCTCTCACACTGGGCATCGACATCGTCGCGCCGGCTCCGCCGCTCGAACACGGTGACTTTGGATTGAATCAATCCAAAGTCACCGTGTTCGAATTCTGACAATTTAGAGCAGGATGCGCGATTAAGTTTATGCCATCTGCGTGAACTTGATTGCGCCGGAAAAGCCGCGCAGCGTCCCACTTTTCCTCATCCCGCTCTAGGTCACGCGTCATGCGACGATCAGGCAGGCGTCCCATCGGCGGAGTTCTCATCCGTTTTGAGGCCGTCGGGATGCGGCATCGAGATGACGTTGTAGCCAGCGTCGACGTAGTGAATTTCTCCGGTCACCCCGCTTGCAAGGTCGCTGAGGAGATAGAGCGCCGAACCGCCGACATCCTCGATTGTCACGGTCCGCCGCAACGGCGCGTGGTTCCTTTGAAAATTGAACATGGATCGCGCATCGCCGACGACGGCACCGGCGAGCGTGCGGATGGGGCCGGCGGAAATCGCGTTGACGCGAATGGCCCGCGGCCCGTAGTCCGCGGCGAGATAACGCACGCTCGCCTCAAGTGCCGCTTTGGCGACGCCCATCACATTGTAATTCGGCATGACGCGTGTGGCGCCGCCGAAAGTGAGCGTTAGGAGGGCGCCGCCGTTCGGCATCAAGGCTGCCGCACGTTTCGCCGTCTCGGTGAAGGAAAAAGTCGAAATCAACATGGTGCGCTGAAAGTTTTCGCGCGTCGTGTCGGCATAGCGTCCCTTCAGTTCCGCCTTGTCCGAATAAGCGATGCAATGAACGAGAAAGTCCAGGCTTCCCCAAACCTGTCCGATCGAACCGAATGCCGCGTCGACCGAGGCCAAGTCTTCGACATCACAGGGAAGCGTGAGCGCGCTTTCGAGACTATCGGCGAGTGGCTTGACGCGTTTGGCGAAGGCCTGGCTCTGATAGGTGAAGGCGAGTTCCGCACCATGTTCGGACAGCCGCTTCGCGATGCCCCAGGCGATCGAGTGACTATTGGCGACGCCCATGATCAGGCCGCGCTTGCCGCGCATGAGCCGGCAGTCTGACGTTTGCACAGGCATAGGATCAAGAATCGACATGTTGGAGCACCAGCGAGGCGTTAGTGCCGCCGAATCCGAAGGAATTGGTCAGGACGGCGCGCAAGCTTACGTTGTCCATGCGGCTGCGGATGATGTTCATGTCGGCAAAGGCCGGATCGAGTTCTTCGATATTGGCGCTTTCGCAGATGAAGCCGCCTTGCATCATCAGTAGACTGTAGATGACTTCGTGGACGCCGGTTGCACCTTGCGCGTGGCCGGTGAGCGACTTGGTCGCGGCGATCGGCGGGCATTTCTCGCCGGCGCCGAAAACACTGCGGATCGCCTCGATCTCCTTGAGATCGCCGATCGGTGTCGAGGTCGCGTGCGGGTTGATATAGTCGATGGGAGTCTTCACGGACGCCAGCGCCATGCGTATGCAGCGGGCGGCGCCTTCGCCGGAAGGCTGCACCATATCGACGCCATCGGATGTCAGGCCATAACCGGTAATTTCCGCATAGATTTTCGCGCCGCGCGCGCGGGCATGTTCCAACTCCTCGAGGACGACGACGCCGGCGCCAGCGGAAATCACGAAGCCGTCGCGATTCTTGTCGTAAGCCCGCGAAGCGACCGTGGGCCGGTCGTTATAGGAGGAGGAGAGAGCGCCCATCGCATCGAACAGGACTGTGAGGCCCCAATCGAGTTCCTCGCAGCCGCCGGCGAACATGATGTCCTGCTTGCCGTACTGGATCATCTCATAGGCATTGCCGATGCAATGATTCGACGTCGCGCAGGCCGAGGAAATGGAGTAACTGACGCCCTTTATCTTGAACCAGGTGGCAAGGGTCGCCGAAGCGGTGGAACACATGCATTTAGGCACCGCAAAGGGACCGACCTTCTTTGGTCCTTTGCTGCGGGTAATGTCTGCCGCTTCGATCAGCGCGTGGACCGAAGGGCCGCCGGAGCCCATGATGATGCCGGTCCGTTCGTTCGAAACTTCGGCGGCTTCGAGGCCGGAGTCCCAAATCGCCTGATCCATGGCGACGTGGTTCCAAGCGGTTCCGCCACCATGAAAGCGCAATGCCCGCCGGTCGATCATGGTTTCCGGATCGAGGCTCGGCGCGCCGTGTACGTGGCTGCGGAAGCCGAGTTGCGCATAGGTCTCGGCACGCACGATGCCCGACTTCGCCTCGCGCAGCGAGGCGAGCACCTCTTGCGAATTGTTGCCGATCGAGGAAACGATGCCAACGCCTGTTATGACGACCCGTCTCATACCCGTCTCCTATAGCGGCCGGCCCTTGACGGCTGATCGGCAAAGCTGACACTGGGCTCTTCATCAGCCAGTTCAAACCGTCAAATTCCGCTTCTTGCTGTCGCGCTGCCACGCCGCGACGCGGGATCGTCTCATAGTGTCTTCAGGATCGTCTCATATTTACAATGTCTTATGAGCCAGTCCCGGCAGCACGTCTTGCACGCCGCCTCGGCGGAGCCCTGATGCCAGCCGGCGCATCGCTCGACCGACCCGGGGGCTTCTAACATAGCAGCAACTGCCCCGAAAGTGGCGGGAAACCGGCGCGGGGATATTTCAGCCTTCGCCCTCCCGAAACCGCGAGGCGTGCCCGCGTTGAAGAGCACGCCGCTCGCACCTCCCGATCTCTACGGCATGGGCCATGCCTTGCGAGACGGGGCCGCCGATCTCGGCTGTAGCCGAGAGCCGCAGTAACGGTCGAGCCGAGTCTGCCCGATCGGGCCGACCTTTGTCGCGCGAGGGGACGGGTATAATAAGAGGAAAGCGTAAGCAGCGCCATGCCGTCGCACAGGCGGCTCGCGCGAACGCGCCTCAATCTGTCAAATCAGAGCGGGATGAGGAAAACTACGGCGCTGCGCGGCTTTTCCGGCGCAATGGAGTTTACGCAGAGTGCGCAAACTTGATCGCGCAACCCGCTCCAAATAATTAGAATCGATCACGTTCATGAGTCTGGATCGGTTCAATCCAAGAACGTCGCGATCTACGGCATTTCGAGGCGGGATACCGGCGTCCGCTTTCCTCTTAACGCCCTGGCTCAGGCAGTCGCCGGCGTGAATAGAGCGACCTTCAAATCCTTGGCCTCATAAATGCGCGCTCCGTCGGCCTCGAGCCAGCCGTCGGCGATCCCCATCACCAATTTGCTCTTGAAGACGCGCTTCAAGTCGACCCCGTAAATGACGCGTTTGACGGTCGGCACGACTTGATCGCTGAACTTCACCTCGCCGACGCCAAGCGCGCGGCCACGTCCGGGTAGGCCGAGCCAGCCGAGGTAGAAGCCGAGCAGTTGCCAAAGCGCATCGAGACCCAAACATCCCGGCATAACCGGATCGCCTTTGAAATGGCAGCCGAAAAACCAGAGATCCGGCTTGACGACAAATTCGGCACGGACCGTGCCTTTTCCGTTCGCGCCACCCGCCTCGGAAATATCGGCGATCTTGTCGAACATTAGCATCGGAGGCAAAGGCAGTTGAGCGTTGCCCGGACCAAAAAGTTCACCGCGACCGCAGGCGATGAGGTCTTCGTAGTCATAATGGGAGCGGCGCTTGCTCATTTCGGTTCCACTCTTCGGATGCGCATCTGGTTCAATCTTGCGGGCTCGTCTGCCGGGAGGGTGGCCGGGCGGGCCGATTGCGCCTTCTCTAGCATAGGCGTCATCGGCTCGAAAGCGCCTCCATGAGCTGCATTATTTCGGCGCAGTCTGGCTTGGCTCACGCCATTCGGGTCAGCTGGCCGTGCCGTTGAAGTCTCCAGTCTTCAGTCTCATAAAAATTCCGGACCTTTCCAATGTTTTTTGGCATTGGCTATCCCGATTGCACTTCTGCCGGCATCTTTCAAGTCATTGATTCCAAGCGCATCGTTCTCGCATTTCCGAGGCCGTGTGCAGGCACCGGCACCGCCCTGCCGCTTCTGCGACGACGCGCCAGCCGCTTCGCCTGCATACCGGTCTGAGGCGACGTGCAAAAATGGTTTGGCTTTGCCTCACCCGAGCCGCATAGAAAAGCCCCGCAGCGACGGCAAAATCCTTGTCTAATCGAGGTGTTGCCGTATTTTTGGCAAAACTGTATAAAGATAGACTTGGTATGCCTGCACGTTCGACATCGAGGCATTTGCCGTCGCTGTCGGGTTTTTGCCGAGGTTCCAGGCGGACACGCTGGGAAGTCAAGGGAATGGTTCCGACCAAACGCAAGCCGAAATTGCGCAAGAGCGAGCTTGCGCGGCGAAACGCGATAGGTGCCCTGCTGGCGGGGTGCCCGGTGCATGAACTGCGCACGAAACTGCGCGCCGCGGGTTTGCGGCCGACCCGGCAGCGTGTCGCTTTGGGCTGGCTTTTGTTCGCCAAGGGCAACCGGCATTTGACCGCCGAGAAGCTCCAGCAAGAGGCGGAGGCCGCCCGCGTGCCTATTTCTCTTGCGACGATCTATAATAGTTTGCACCAATTCACCGGCGCGGGACTGCTGCGCGAGTTCGCGGTCGATGGATCGAAAACCTATTTCGATACGAATGTCTCGCGCCACGACCATTTCCTGATCGAGGGTACTGGTACGCTGATCGATATCCCGCAGGTGGCGATCGATACGCTCGACTTGCCTGAGCCACCGCAAGGGACACAGATTGCCAGAGTGGAGGTGGTCATCCGGCTGCGTGCGGACGCCTAATGCTCTTGCGCTAGCCGCGAGTTTTTGTCGCAGCCGACGTCGCCTCCTTAGCCAAGGCTCACTCGATCTTTTCGTTCGGGTAGACGCCCCAGAGATTCGTCTGTTCGATATAGCCGTCAAAACCTTCGCCGGACACGCGGCACCAGGTGCCGTCGCATGTTCTGACGTTGGCAATGACGCCCGGCTGCAGACGCGCGGCCGCCGCCGATGTTGCGTTGGGCCTGCTAAAGAGCGCGAAAATCTGGTCTTTTTTCCAGGGTGCGACGAGCACGGTGCGACGGCCCGACAGCAGTGAATGCAGGACCCAGCCTTCCGTCCCCTCCGAATCGCGGACCTTGCGCCACGTGTCGAATTCCGCGGTGACTTCGACGGGCAGTCCCGCCCGCTCGAAGACCCAGGTCGTGCGCTGATCCTTCGAGGGGCCCTCGCGCAGATTGACGCGATCGGATTTCAAGCTGACGAACCGCGGCAGTGGAAGGCCGCTCACCTTGCCCACCTGCTGCGCATATGCGGCGCACGGCGCGACCGCTAAGAGTAGCGAGAGGCACAGGGCGGGCAGAGCGGAATATCTACGGGTCGGTGGCCGCATTCGGCCCGCGGGCCAACCCCGATCTCTGCATTGGGTTGAAGGCACAGTTATTTTCCTTGCTGACATTCAGTTGAGCCGTGCAGTGCGAGGAAGGTCGAAGCAAACAGCGCAGCACAGCGATGCTCGGGACGGCGGGGCGATCGCAAGGGCGCAAGACCGGCTTCAAGATCGACGGGTTGCGGAGCTTCAGCGAGGCGACGCCGGTCCGATCCGGCATCCGCAATACGAGCGAGATTGGACCAAATTCCCGGATCATCAGCTCCCTTGCCCGAGCGGTAGCCGGTTTGCCCTTTCCACACCTGCCGCTCGGGTCTGCTGCGATGCACGCAAAACGAAAACGCCAAAGTGCATCGCACAAGAAGAGTCTCGAGGTTTCGGGTACTGGTTCCTTGGCCGGAAATGCGGCAAAACAAAGCAATCGGGATCCTCGTGTCGTCAGATGGGTCCGGGCCGGCGGCAAAGCCGACCCGCGCCGGTGGACTCGCTTCACGACCGCCGATCGGGAATAGTCGATTCCGGAACAGCTCCTTGTTTCGGATCATTCGTATATCGGGTCATTTATCTAAAGGCGGGTAAAGGAATGGGCAGAAAGAGACCGCTCGTCGTCGTGACACGCAAATTGCCCAACGTCGTGGAAACGCGAATGTGCGAGCTGTTCGACACCCGTCTCAATGTCGATGACAGGCCGCTGTCGAACGCCGAACTCGTCGAGGCGATGCGCGCCGCCGACGTGATCGTTCCGACGGTGACGGATCGGATCGATGCCGCGCTGATCGAGCAGGCGGGCACTCGGCTCAAACTGATCGCCAATTTCGGCAATGGCGTCGACAATATCGATGTCACCGCCGCGATTGCGCGCGGCATGACGGTGACCAATACGCCAGGCGTGCTCACCGAGGATACGGCCGACATGACCATGGCACTGATCCTGGCCGTCGCGCGGCGCGTCGTCGAAGGGGCCAAGATTATCCCCGCCGGCGAATGGGGCGGCTGGTCCCCGACCTGGATGCTGGGCAGCCGAATTACCGGGAAGAGGCTCGGGATTCTCGGCATGGGCCGCATCGGCCAGGCCCTTGCGCGGCGCGCCAAGGCTTTCGGCTTGCAGATCCATTACCATAACCGCCGCCGCGTCGCGCCGGCGACCGAGGAGGCGCTCGAGGCCACCTACTGGGACTCGCTCGACCAGATGCTGGCGCGGATGGACATCGTCTCGGTCAACTGCCCGCACACCCCCGCTACTTATCACCTGCTTTCGATGCGCCGGCTCAAATATCTTCGGCCACACGCGATCATCGTGAATACGGCACGCGGTGAAGTCATAGACGAAATGGCACTGACGCGCATGCTCGAGGCCGGCGAAATCGCCGGCGCTGGGCTCGACGTGTTCGAGCACGAACCCGCGGTGTCGCCGAAGCTCGTTAAACTGGCCGGTGCCGGCAAAGTGACCCTTCTTCCACATATGGGATCGGCCACCCAGGAGGGCCGGATCGACATGGGGGAGAAGGTCATCATCAATGTTCGGACTTTCATGGATGGTCACCGGCCGCCGGACCGCGTGTTGCCGTCGATGCTGTAGGAAACCCGGGCTAGATCACGATGATTTTGGATTTAACCAATCCAAAACCATCAACGTGTTAAATTCCAAGAGCTTAGAGCGCCAAGCCGGCGGTCTTGAACGGGACTGAGGGATCGCCATATCTTTCAGGGAGGACGCGAATGCGATGCCGGATCGGGTCGCATTGTCCTGTCGCTTCTTCCGGGTGGCGCGCGGGTGACCGCGCCACTCTGGGAAAGGCAACGAGGTGAGGGGTTGATCGCAGCCGTTGCGACGGGTGACGACGGCCTCCGAAACGAAGGCCCGAGGGCTTCGCGAATGTCACGAGTGCCGAATTTGAACTCGCCTTTTCTGCTCGGTTTCGAAGAAATCGAACGGGCGCTCGATAAGGTGACGCGAGCCACGACAGACGGCTATCCGCCTTACAATATCGAGCGGGTCGCCAAGGCCGGCAATCAGCCGGACAGGCTAAGAATTACTCTGGCGGTGGCGGGTTTTACACGCGATCAGCTCGAGGTGACGATCGAGGAAGGACAACTCGTCATCCGCGGTCGTCAGCAGGACGACGACAAGGAGCGGAATTTTCTCCATCGCGGGATTGCGGCCCGTCAGTTCCAGCGCGTGTTTTTGCTTGCGGAGGGCATGCAAGTTGCGTGTGCGGATCTGACCAATGGTTTGCTTTCGGTGGAACTCGTTCGGCCTGAACCGGCCAGAGTGGTGAAGAGGATCGACATAAACGTGCGAGACTGAAAGTTCGCACCGCGGGCAGGGCTGGTGAAGACGACCGCGTAAGGAGTAAAGACAATGTTGAACTGGACCAAGAACAGCGTCCCATCGCCTTTCAGCGATGAGCAATTCGCGCACCTCGGCGGCGGCACGCTCGCTTATGTGAAACCGATCCGTTCGGAAGACGTCTCGCGCCTTTTCCCGCAGGTCCCGCCGGTGCAGCCGGGTCTCCAGCTCTTTGCTTTGCTCGGGGCCGACGGCACACCGATCCTTTTGACCGATTCACGCGCTGCAGCGGTCGCCAATGCGCATGAAAACGAGCTCATGACCGTGAGCCTGCACTGAGCCGGTCCCGATTTGGCCGATCCCGATTTGATGGGATCGTTTTGCGATGTGTTAAATTGGGGAAAATCCCTTCCGGGGCGCGGCGATCAAACCGGATAATGCAGCAGCGCCGCACCAGCTGTCGGATAATTTCGTGGGTCCGCAGCCATCGGCTCCCCTTCGATCGAAGCTCGTCAGAACAGACCAAAAAACGGTTTGGGTCTTTCCGTGGCTGCGCCGTTGGGAATATCCGCTGGCGGAACGGGGCCGCCGTCGCTGCGCCGCGCCGGATCGTTACGCGGCGCGGGCTGGCCGATCGTATTGATCGGCAATGGCGCTTGCGAGGCATTGTTGTCTCGCGCCGCGTCAGCGCGCGTCATAGGCAAATGGAAGAGACCGCCCAGAGCATTTGCCACGACCGGCATTGGGGCTGCGGGCTGCCATGTTCCAGCCGGCAGCGCCGCTACCGGCAGGCCCTGATGTGCGACATTCATGAAGCGCGACCAGATCTCCACGGGAAGATTGCCGCCCGAGGCTTTCCTGGTGGGCGAATTATCGTCATTGCCGAGCCAAACGCCGACGATGAGATGGCTCGTATAGCCGACGAACCAAGCGTCGCGCCAATCTTGGCTCGTGCCGGTCTTGCCGGCCGCCTGCCATCCGGTCACTTCGCCTTTGCGGGCGGTGCCGGTGAGCAAGGTCTCCTGCATCATCGTATTCATCATCGCGACATATTGCGGCTCGATGAGCCGGCCAACATTCGTCTCGCGACGCTGATAGAGCAGTTTTCCGCCCACAGTGCGCACTCTCTCGATCACATGAGTTCGGATTCCTATGCCGCCATTGGCGAAGGGCACATAGGCTGCCACGAGTTCGAGCGGTGTCACCTCTGACGTGCCGAGCGCGATCGACGCATTGGCCTGGAGATCTGAGGTTACGCCGAGCCTGTGCGCCGTCTTGACGACATTGGCCGCCCCGACTTCGAGGCCGAGGCGAACCGCTACCGTATTGAGCGACAAGGCCAAAGCCTTGGTCAAAGTGACGGGGCCGAAGTATTCACGCGAATAATTCTCCGGCTGCCAGCCTTTGACATTGATCGGCGCGTCTTCGCGTATCGTATCCGGCGTCAGGCCGCGTTCGAGCGCGGTGAGATAGACGAAAGGCTTGAAGGCCGATCCGGGTTGGCGCTTGGCGGCAACGGCGCGGTTGAACTGGCTTTCGGCATAGTTGCGACCGCCGACCAGAATCTTGATCGCACCATTCGGGTCGAGCGCGACGAGTGCGCCTTGACCGACGCCGAACTTTCCGCCTTTGCGATCGAGCTCCTCGGTCAGCGCTTTTTCGGCGGCGGCTTGCAGCGGCGCGTTGAGCGTCGTCTGCACGCTGATGTCTTCGTCGATCGCACCCAAAGTGTCGTTGAGCACGTCCATCACGTAATCGGCGGCGTAGTTGATCGAGCCGGCCCCCTTGTCGTGGAGGGCTTGCGCGGGCCGCACGAGCGCCAGTTTCGCCATGGCGTCGGTGATGAATCCTTCTTGTTCCATGGCGGCGATGACTTGCGCGGCACGTTCCGTGGACCCGTCCCGATTGCGGTTTGGCGCAAGCCGCGTCGGCGCTTTCATCAGTCCGGCGAGCACGGCCGCTTCGGCCAGGCTCACGTTGCGGGCGCTATGTCCGAAGTATTTTTGGGCGGCGGCTTCGACTCCGAAGGCGCCGGAGCCGAAATAGACCCGGTTCAAGTAAAGTTCGAGGATCTGGTTCTTGCTATATTTGTGCTCGAGCCAGACAGCCAGGATCGCCTCCTGAATCTTGCGCGAAAGGGTCCTTTCTTGAGTGAGGAAGAGATTCTTGGCGAGCTGCTGGGTGAGCGTCGATCCCCCTTGCATGGTGCCGCGGCCCGTCACATTGCGAGCAAGCGCCCGCATTATGCCAAACGGGTCGACGCCCCAGTGCGTGTAGAATCTGCGGTCTTCGATCGCGATGAAGGCTTTCGGCAGGTAGGAGGGCAGTTCGGCCAAGCGGACGGCGGCGCCGCCCGTATCGCCGCGATTGGCAAGCAACGTGCCGTCTTCGGCCAAAATCGCGATGTTTGGCGGCCGCTTCGGAACGGTGAGCTGATCGATCGGCGGTAATTGCGCGGCATAATAGCCAAACAGGCCGGAAAGACCGAGCACGACCCAAAGGCCGAGGGTCAGCGGCCAATAGATGAAGAGGCGGAAGAGGGACTTTTTCTTGCGGCGCTTGCGCCGCGCCGGCTTGGGCTCTCTTCGGCCGTCCTCGGCGCCGGGATCATCCTCGCGCCAACGGCCGAAGCTCGGTTCGCGCCGCTCGCCGTTGCAGCCTTTGCTCATCCCCGGCTCGCCGCTCGCTTGTCCTCGTCGAGTGAAGCCTCGTCTTGATCGGATCGACCCGTTCGATCAAGATTATGATCAAAAATCAATAGCTTGGATCATGCCCTCGCGCGCCCGACAAGCGCCCGCGCCGTTGCGCAGATCGGAAAAGTCAAGCCACTCTTGCGGGACATGGTCTGCGTTCAAGGCCCGGCCCTGCGGGACGTTCGCCTCCCGCCGGGCGCGCCAGCCCTGCAACCTAATTCGTGCGGATTAAAAGCGGGTAAAGCGGCATTCAGCGGCAACCGGGGTTTCCCCTCCCAACTCGGGCATGCCCTGGCGGAATTCGGCTCGGCGCCACACGGTCCTGCGGAAAACTGCGGCTGGCGTCTTTGTCATGCTTGCAATTCTTCAGAAGCCGAGCCAAAGTCGCTGCCCCCTCGTCCTGTAAGTCCGGCGGATGGGTCCCATCCACCGGCATCGCAAGACGAGTTCGTCGCTCCAAGGCAGATCCGCCTCAGCGCCCTTTTTCGGGACATGTTCCCGCAGCGACCGGGCGCCCGCCGCCAAAAAACTAGTTGGAACCGCATTATGCAAGTCACTCTCGAACGCGCCGCTCTCCTGAAGGCCCTCGGCCACGTGCATCGCGTCGTCGAGCGCCGCACGACGATCCCGATTTTGTCGAACGTCCTCGTGCGTGCCGAACCGGGTTCGCTGCTACTCAAGGCGACCGATCTCGATCTCGAAGTCGCCGAGCGCGCGCCGGCCGACACCGCCCAAGCGGGGGCGACGACTTTACCGGCGCATATTCTCTATGATATCGTGCGCAAATTGGCGGAGGGCGCCCAAGTCTCGCTCGAAATCGGCGATGATGCCGGCCAATTATTGTTGCGCTCGGGACGTTCGCGTTTTTACCTGCAAGCCTTGCCGGAGTCCGATTTTCCAGATCTCGCTGCGGCCGAGTTCACGCATCGCTTCGTGATCGCTGCGGGCGACCTGAAAAAACTCATCGAGAAGACGCAATTTGCGATCTCCAACGAAGAGACGCGCTATTACCTCAACGGCATATTCCTCCACACGATCGAAGCCGAAGGCCATTTGATGCTGCGCGCGGTTGCAACTGACGGCCACCGCCTCGCCCGCTTCGAAATGCCGGCTCCGGCAGGGTCGCAAGGCATGCCGGGCATCATTCTTCCGCGCAAAGCCGTCAGCGAAGTGCAGAAGCTGGTCGAGGATCTTACGCAAAATGTGACCGTCGAATTGGCG
This sequence comes from uncultured Alphaproteobacteria bacterium, assembly GCA_963809985.1. Classification (GTDB taxonomy): domain Bacteria; phylum Pseudomonadota; class Alphaproteobacteria; order Rhizobiales; family Beijerinckiaceae; genus Methylovirgula. The sequence goes on from CAWELW010000001.1 coordinate 984,628, forward strand.
GCAACCAAAGCGCGGTTCAGTTTCGACGACGTCGTGCTGACGACCAAACTGATCGACGGCACATTCCCCGATTACATGCGCGTCATTCCCTCCGGCAACGATCGGCGCCTCGTCGTCGAGCGCGCGCCGTTCGCCGATGCCGTCGATCGCGTGTCGACGATCTCCTCGGAACGCGGCCGGGCAGTCAAACTCGCCATGGCCGACGGCAAGCTCACTTTGTCCGTCACCAATCCCGAGTCCGGCTCCGCCGTCGAGGAACTCGAAGTCGACTACGACGCGCCGCCGCTCGATATCGGGTTCAATGCGCGCTATCTCCTCGACATAACTCAGCAACTCGAGAGCGATACCGCGCTTTTCAAGCTCGCCGACCCTGGCTCCCCGACCTTGGTGCTCGACCGTGACGGCGCGGCAGCACTTTACGTGCTGATGCCAATGCGTGTGTGAGAGGATTGCTTGGGTGCCGCCGAAGGGGAACGCCGGATTTCGGGACACGCAAGGCAGCACCTATTTCAGTACCTTAAGCGACACGCAGAAAAGACCGAACAGATCGAGAGCGTCCCCTCTTCCCGCTTACGGCGAGAGGGTTGGGGTGAGCGGCTGTCTGGGTTGTCAAGCGGCACCGTCAGACCCGCCCGAACGCGACATGCCCACACCCCGCCGAGCGCGCTTGACTCTTGCAGTCGCGCGCCCTCGGGGCTGGCACAACTGCCAGGTGATTGCGATCTCAGTACAAGCGGATATATCCGCGCCTTTACCGATTGAGTGGCGGCCTTAGTGTCCGTCTTGAAAGTTCTTGAATCTGAAAGAATCATTTATGATTTAAGGGAGGCTGCCTGATTTGAAGGGAGCCTGCGTTGTGGACGGCAGAAAACCGTGGACGCTACAATCGCGGCAAGCTGCGTTATCCGAGCGACCTGACGGACGCCGAATGGGCATTGATCGAGCCTTTGATCCCACCGGCGAAAAAAGGCGGCCGGAAGCGCGAAGTCATTGTCCGTGAAGTGGTCAATGGCATCATGTATGTCCTCAGCACGGGTTGCCAATGGCGCGCCGTCCCCAAGGATCTGCCGCCAACGAGTACGGTGCACGGCTATTTCGTCTTGTGGAACTGGGACGGCACGCTCGATCGCATCCATCATGAGCTCTACCTGAAGTGCCGGGAGCAGGTGGAGCGTGAAGCCAGCCCGACCGCCTGCATCATCGATAGCCAAAGCGTGAAATGCGCAGAAAAAGGGGGATCCGCATCGATCCGCCGGGCTACGATGCCGGCAAAAAAATCAACGGCAAGAAGCGTCATCTTCTCGTAGATATGCAAGGATTGCTGCTCCACGCCATCGTCCATCCGGCCGATATTCAAGCACGTGACGCAGGCGTGCTCGTGTTCAAAACCTTGTTCGGTATGTTGCCATTTTTGCAGACGCTCTTTGCCGATGGCGGCTATCAAGGACCGCAATTTCGTACTGCTCTTGCGAAAGTTTTCCCACAAATCAACATCGAAATCGTCAATCGCTCCGATCGGGTCAAAGGGTTCGAACTCGTGCCCCGCAGTTGGATCGTCGAACGCACAATTGCTTGGCTCAATCGATGCCGTAGACTTGCCAAGGATTGGGAAAATCTCAACCGAAAAGCCGTCGCATTCCTGCGCCTCGCCTCGATCCGCCTCATGCTCAGAAAGCTATGCAATCCAACATGATGTTTTCGGACGGACTCTTAGAGATTGTCGACCGCCATCTGACACGTAATTTGCGAAGTTCAGCAGACTGGAATAGCGCGTATTCCTATTCCTGATACGCGCCATGTAATTGATAATTCTCACGCCGCCTTTTGCTTCGGCGCGATGAGCTTGCGGTTGACCAGCACCTCGGCGATCTGAATCGCGTTCAAGGCGGCGCCCTTGCGCAGATTGTCGGCGACGCACCAGAAGTTGAGGCCGTTTTCGACGGTTGCATCCTCGCGAATCCGTGAAATATAGGTGGCGTCTTCGCCGGCCGCCTCATGCGGCGTTATGTAGCCGCCCGGCTCGTGCTTATCGATGACGAGGCAACCCGGAGCTTCACGCAAAATCTCGCGCGCCTCCTCCGCGGTGATCGGCTTCTCGAATTCGACATTGACCGCTTCCGAATGGCCGATGAAGACGGGCACCCGCACGCACGTGGCGGTCAGCCTGATCTTCGGGTCGAGAATCTTCTTGGTCTCGACCATCATCTTCCATTCTTCTTTGGTGGTGCCGTCCTCCATGAAGACGTCGATGTGCGGAATGACGTTGAAGGCGATCCGCTTGGCGAATTTCTTCGTTTCGACCGGATCGGAGACGAAGATGGCGCGCGTCTGGGCGAAAAGCTCGTCCATGGCCTCTTTGCCGGCCCCCGACACCGATTGATAGGTCGCAACCACGACGCGCTTGATGGTTGCGGCATCATGCAGCGGCTTCAAGGCAACGACGAGCTGCGCCGTCGAGCAATTCGGATTGGCGATGATGTTTCTCTTGGTAAAGCCCACGATCGCGTCGGCATTGACCTCCGGCACGATGAGCGGCACGTCGGAATCATAGCGCCAGGCGGAGGAATTATCGATGACGACGCAGCCCTGCCGGCCGATCTTCGGCGACCATTGGCGCGAGGTCTCGCCGCCGGCCGACATCAGGCAGATGTCCGTGCCGCTGAAATCGTAGGTCTCCAGCTGCTTGCATTTGACGATTTTGTCGCCGAAAGAAACCTCCGTGCCGATCGAACGCGAGGAGGCGAGCGCCACGACCTCGCTGACGGGGAACCGGCGCTCGGCCAGGATGTCGAGCATTTCACGCCCGACATTGCCGGTCGCGCCGACGACGGCGACTTTGAAACCCATGTTTTACTCCGTGAGGATGGCCCCAGGCGGGGTGCAGCGCGCTTCGAGGAGCCGTAGTTCCTTATTTACATATGATTTCTTGGAAGACCAGAGGAAGACCTGGAAGCTTCCCGCAAGGCTTGGCCCATCCAGCAGAATCGTGATTGACAAAAATGCTGTTCGGAGTCCGTGCCGAGGTCGGGTGGGCAGTGGGTCCACAACCACCAAAATCCGGAAGATTTACAAGATTTAGAGAGACTCTCGCTCATTCGTCAAGATCTCGTGGCGAACAAAGGGCGATTCTCGGCGAAGTCAGTGATTCGGCCGCGATTCGTTCGCGCCTCGTTCGAAGCTTTAACTGAAATGATGATTCGCGCGCACAATTTGCAGCGATATGGTACAGGCGGCAAAGTCCACAGGAGGTGTTCAATTTCCCGCGCGAGCACACACCCTTCCCGCTCCGGCTCGCCATAACGAGTTTTAGCTGAGTAAAGTCAGCGGCTTGCTCTGGCCGGGCCGACACGGGCACAATAACGATTTTCGGCGCGCCGCGCCGATTGGTGACGACACGCGATGAATATTCCAATTCCCGCCTCGCAGTTGCATCCACTCGAACGAGCGAGAGGCGTGCGGGTCTTGCTCGGGCCGACCAACACCGGCAAGACTCACTATGCGATCGAGCGCATGCTGGCACATAAGAGCGGCATGATCGGGCTGCCGCTGCGGCTCTTGGCGCGCGAGGTCTACCAACGCGTCGTCGAGAAGGCCGGCGAGGCTGCCGTCGCGCTCATCACGGGTGAAGAGAAAATCAAACCCAAGGCGCCGCGCTACTGGGTTTCGACGGTCGAAGCCATGCCGCGCGACCTCGATCTCGCCTTCGTCGCCGTCGACGAGATCCAACTCTGCGCCGATCTCGACCGCGGCCATGTCTTCACCGACCGCTTGCTCAACCGGCGCGGCCTCGACGAGACTTTGCTGATCGGCGCGGCGACCATGCAACGGCCGATCGAAGAACTTCTGCCCGGCGCGCCGATCCTGTCGCGGCCGCGTCTTTCGACGCTAAGTTTCTCTGGCGACAGGAAAATTTCCCGCCTGCCACCGCGCAGCGCCATTGTCGCCTTTTCCGTCGAAGAGGTTTACGCGATCGCCGAATGGATCCGCCGCTTGCGCGGCGGTGCGGCCGTTGTGCTCGGCGCCCTTTCGCCGCGAACGCGCAATGCCCAGGTGGAAATGTTCCAGAGCGGCGAAGTGGACTATATCATCGCCACCGATGCGATCGGCATGGGGCTCAACCTCGACGTCGACCACATAGCCTTCGCCTCGGACCGGAAATTCGACGGCTGGCAATTCCGCCAGCTGACGCCAGCGGAATTCGGCCAGATCGCCGGGCGAGCCGGTCGGCATATGCGCGACGGCACTTTCGGAACGACCGGGCGCTGTCCGCCCTTCGTGCCCGAACTCGTCGAAGCCCTTGAAAACCATCGTTTTGATCCGGTGACCTTGTTGCAGTGGCGCAATACGGAGCTTGATTTTTCGACGATTTCCGAACTGGTGCGCACACTAGACCGGCAGCCGGGCGAACGTCGCCTCACCCGCGCCCCTGTTTCGGAAGATCAAATGGTGCTCGATATCGCCTGCCGCGACGAAAACGTCGTGCGGCAGGCCAAGACGCCGGCAGATGTGGCGCGGCTTTGGGAAACGTGCCAGATTCCCGACTATCGAAAATTGTCTCCCGCGGCGCACGCCGAGCTTTGCCTGTCAATTTATGGCTTCGTCGTGCGGGCCGGGCATATTCCGGAAGACTGGTTCGCCCGGCACCTTGCCCAGCTCGATAGGATGGATGGCGACCTCGACACCTTATCGGCGCGCATTGCTCAGGTCAGGACCTGGACATTCGTCGCCAACCGCTCCCGCTGGTTGCGCCATCCAGAGCATTGGCAGGGCGTCACGCGTCAGGTAGAGGACAGATTATCGGATGCGTTACACGAACGCCTCGCCCAGAGGTTTGTCGACCGAAGGACGAGCGTCCTCATGCGCCGTTTGAGAGAGAACGCAATGTTGGAAGCGGAAATCACCCCCAGCGGCGACGTGATGGTCGAAGGCCAGCATGTCGGGCATTTGTCCGGCTTCGTCTTCAGCCTCGTTCCGCAAGCGGCCGGCGAAGAAGCCAAGACGCTCCAGGCGGCGGCTCAAAAGGCGCTCGCGAGCGAATTCGAGGGCCGCGCCAAGCGCGTCAACGAGGCCGTCGACGAATCCATCGTCCTCGCGAACGACGGGATTGTCCGATGGTTGGGCGAAGCCATCGGCAAGATCGTCCCAGGCGAGCACGTGCTCGAACCGCAAATCACTGTGCTGGCAGACGAGCAATTAACGGGCCAATTGCTCGAAATGGTGCAGCGTCGTCTCGACCTCTGGCTCGCGCAACATGTCAGGAAACTGCTCGGTCCTCTCATGGAAATCGAAAAAGGCGAAGGACTCGAAAGCGTTGCACGCGGCATAGCATTCCAGATCGGCGAATCGCTCGGCGTCCTCGACCGCGCGCAGGTCGCCGATGTCGTGAAAAACTTGCCGCAGGAGGCGCGCGCGTCTTTGCGCAAACTTGGCGTTCGTTTCGGCGCCTATCATCTCTATTTGCCCGCTTTGCTCAAACCCGCGCCACGCGCCCTCGCAGCACAGCTTTGGGCGCTGAAGCAGGCCGGTGTCTCAGGCGGCAATGAGTTGGCCGAGGTGCCGCATCTCGCCGCCTCGGGTCGCACCTCGTTTCCGGCCGATAAGAACATTGCAAAAGGCTTCTACCGGGCGGCCGGTTTCCGCGTCTGCGGCGATCGCGCCGTCCGCGTCGATATTCTCGAACGCCTGGCAGATCTGATCCGTCCCGCGATTGGTTACCGGCCGGGCACGACCCCGGGCAACCCTCCGCCGGGTGCTGCCGACGGCGATGGTTTTGTCGTCACCGTGAACATGACCTCGCTGACCGGTTGCTCGGGCGAGAGCTTTGCCACGATCCTGCGGTCGCTCGGTTATGTGAGCGCGAATCGGCAGGGGCCGGCGATCACGGTGCCGCTCCTTGCGGCAGCGCCGATCATGCCGGTCCAGCCGGTCTCCGCGGGCTTGCCTCAGCCTGCTGCAAGTGCGCTCGCCGAGGCGGAAGCGGCGGCCGCGCCGGGTGAGACTCCGACAGCCGAGACCCCCGCTGAACAACAGGTCGGCGAGGCAGCCGTTGACGAAATGGCGCCCCTTCAGACCGCCGAAACAGACGCTGGCGAAGCCGTGCCGGCGGCGACATTTCCAGAGGCTTCGGCCGCAGAGGCGGCGGAGATCGATACCTCCACCACCGACTCGCAGCAGTCCTGCGCGGCGACCGCTGGCGAGGACAAAGCCCTTCTTTGCGGGAGCGACGTGACGGCCGTTTCCGCACCCACCGAGGAAATGCCGGGAGCCGCCCCGTCCGAGGACGTTTCTCCGGCGCCGCAAGTCAGCGCGGCAGCAGAAGCCGCCCTTATCGAGGTGTGGCGGCCGCAGCGGCAACATCATAATCAACGCCGCGATCACAAGCGCCAGCGCCCCATCCAGCGCCATGATCTGCGAACCGGGAACGGCCGGGAGGCGGCGCCAGGGACGTCCGAAACCGAGACGAGCCAAGGCGGAGACCGCAACCAAGCTCGGCAAGGCCCGCCACGCCGCAGTTTTAAACTGCCGGTGCAGGCTCGAGTTTCGACCGAAACTCAAGCTTCTTCAGAGCCAAGTGCCGCGCTGCCGAACGAATTTGTTCCCGTCCGGCCTCGCGAAGACCGCAAGGACGAGCGCCGCGAAGGTTCTGCGGGTGATGGCAAGCACCGGCAAGGCCGGCGCAACGACGAGCGCCGCGATCGCCGCCAGGGTTCGTTCGGGAATTCGGAGAAAGCCGCGGGCCGCGAGCGTCAGCCGGACCCCAATTCTCCCTTCGCAAAGCTCTTGATCCTGAAGCAGCAATGGGAAAATCAGAGCAACAAGACGTGACTTTAGGCAGCACGATCCGCCGCGGGCATGATTGCGGCGCGGTGTTGATGCCCGCCCCGTGCGACCTTCGCGGCGCGGGCGGCGTACGCCGGGGCCTGTCGGCCAGCAGCCGTCGAACGTCAAATTTCCCGATCGGCAGGTGGAACGCGATTTCTTTTGCAAAATTGCGATGTACTAAGTTTATTGGCCTTGCCCGGAAAACCAAGTTAGATTGGCCCGTTACTGTGAGCATGGGGGTGATCGGTGGAAACCAAAGCGCTCGACCAAACCGAACTCGTAAATCAAATCATCGAGGTGATCGCCAGCGAAGGCATGGTGGACCGCGAAAAAATCACCATGGATGCGACGATTGAAAGCCTCGATCTGAAGTCCATCGATATCGTCATGATTTTGACGGCGCTCGAGGACAAATTCGACGTCTACATACCCATGGACGGTCCCTTCCATGAGGCCAAGAACGTGAAAAGCCTGATTGAAGCGGTGGCGTCCTATATTAGCCAAGAGAAACATTGAATGACGGCGAGGAAGCGAATTGTCGTCACTGGCATGGGGGCGGTTTCGGCCGCCGGCATTGGTTCCAAAGCTTTATGGCAGGCCGCGCGCGACGGGCGCTCTTGTGTCGGCGAAGCGACGTTTCCGCGGCCCTATCGCGGCCGCATCCGGCAGGCGGCGCAAGTCCGCGATTTCGACGCCAGCCTCCACATAGAACCCGAACTTCTGCCATTTTGTGATCCAGTCACCAGCTATCTTGTCGTCGCAGCCGATGAAGCGATCGAGGCTGCCGGGCTGTCTCGACGGGAGCGCATGGGACCGCGGACAGCATCGATCGTCGGTACCGGTATCGCCGGCATGCATACGATCGAAGACGAGCTGTATCGCCTGTTCGCCGGCGAGAAACGTCCCGATCCCTTGACGATCTCTCGCATCATTGCGAGTTCATGCCCGGCAACTCTCAGCATGCGCTACGGGACGACGGGGCCCTGTTTTGCAGTTGCCAGCGCTTGTGCCTCCGCGACGCAAGCCATCGGGATGGGGGTCCATATGATCCGCGCCGGCCTCCTCGACCGCGCCATCGTCGGCGGCACGGAAGATTGCATCGTCAATGGTTCGATGATGGCTTGGGAGGCGCTCCGCGTCTTGACACCGACCGCGTGCCGGCCCTTCTCGAAGGACCGCAATGGAATGGTACTGGGCTCGGGTGCTGCCGTTTTCGTCGTCGAAAGCGAGGAACTCGCCATCGCACGCAAAGCACCAATCTTAGCAGAAATCGCGGGCTATGGAACTTCGAGCGATGCCAAAGATCCCGTGCGTCCCGACGTGGAGGGAGCCGCCGCGGCGATGCGCGCCGCTTTGGCGGATGCCGATCTGCCCGCCGAAGCCATCGATTACGTCAATGCACATGGGACCGGAACGACGATCAACGATATGACCGAGGCCGCCGCACTGGGCCTCATCTTCGGTTCGCGCCTGCCCGAAGTTCCAGTGTCCTCGACCAAACCGATCCACGGTCACGGGCTCGGAGCCGGCGGTGCGCTCGAGCTCATCGTCACGATCGGTGCCCTGCGGGAAGGCGTCATTCCGCCGACGATCAATTGGAACAAGGCCGACGAAAAATGTCCCGTCGACGCCGTCCCCAATGAAGCACGGCAGGTGCCGATTCGCACGGCTTTGACGAATTCCTTCGCTTTCGGCGGAATCAACGCGACCCTCGTCGTGCGACGCGCGGACTCGGTATGAAGGCCGTGACAGCCGAAGTCGATCGCGCTGGCGAACCCGATCGAGATGGTGCACTTCCGATGCGGCTTCGCATAGGCCCCGTCACCGTGAATGCCGACAACATACAGGTCGCGGCCTTTCGACGCGCCACGCTGGACGGCGCAGCGACCGACGACATCGACGTGCTTCCGTTCACCTTCCCCGTCCGTTGGCTGGCTCGACCGGAGATCCGTGCCGCCGTGGTGCGGCTGATTGGCGGCGCGGACGGCACGACAGCCGTAGATCACGGGGACATTGGATCGAATCAATCCAAAATCAGGAACGTTACTGATTCCAACAACTTAGAGCTTGATGCGCGATCAAATCTGGGTAATCTGCGTGAACCTGACCGCGGCGGAACACCCGCGCAGCGCCCCACTCTTCCTCATCCCGCGCTCGTCCTGCACGAATCGCAATCATTCGACTATGCGGTGCCGCTTCTCGCCAATGTGGAATATTGCATGATCGTCGACATCTGCAGCGAAGGTGAACCGACACGGCTCGTCCTGCGTGCCGAGATCGGTCCGGAGAAGAACATCGCTCATCTTCGTATGGAAATGGTGTTGCGCATCGTGGCCGCCGGGCCGGAGAGCGCCGAGCGCGCAAGGCTCTGAGATGACGAGTTCGAATGCGGCGGCTGCCGCTTGGCCGAAGGTTGGTGAAAAACTGGCGCCACTCTCTTTTGGTCCGTTCCTGCAAGACCATCTTCACGCCTATGCCGCGGCATCAGAGGATGACAACCCCATTCATCTCGATCAGGACTTGGCGCGTCGCGCCGGTCTTCAAGCGCCGCCGGTGCATGGCATGCTGGTAATGAGCTGCTTCAAGCCGGCCCTCGCGGCTTGGCGCAATGATCTTCGCTTAGCGCGTCTTTCGGGCAAGTTCGTGCAGCCGCTCTTGCGCGGGGAATGTGTCGAGATTTCTGGGCGCGTCGTTCAATCGCGCGCGAGCGATTCGCCACTGGCGATCATTCGATTGATGGCACATAGTGAGCGACGGGCTCTCGTCATTCTGGCCGAGGCGACGCTCGTGCCGAATGAAGAGTGTTTGGTCTGATGCAGCAGCCCAATTCCGTTCTCATCACGGGCGCGTCGAGCGGTATCGGCCGCGCTCTCGCTCTTGGCTACGCGCAGCCGCAGGTACGCCTGGCACTCGTTGGCCGCAACCGCGAGCGTTTGGCTGAGGTTGCCGCCGCGGCGAGCGCAAAAGGTGCCGAGGTCGAACCGGTTCGTTTGGACGTGCGCGACCGCACCGCCATGAAGGACTGGATGACGACCGCGGACGCCGATCATCCGTTCGACCTCGTCATCGCCAATGCCGGCATCACGACGGGCCTGGCGCCGCAGGCGCTAACCGAAGATCCGGAAGCCGTGCGCGCCGTTCTCGCCACTAATCTCGTCGGCGTGTTGAATTCGGTTGAACCCCTGATTGGGCCGATGGCGGCACGCGGACGCGGTCACATCGCCGTGGTCGGCTCAGTCGCCGGATTGATCAGCTTGCCCTATTCACCGGCCTATTGTGCGGCAAAAGCGGCAGTTCACGCTTATGCGACGGCCTTGCGCGGCCGCCTTGAACCGCGTGGCGTCTGCGTCAGTCTCGTTATTCCCGGTTTCATCAAGACGCCTTTGAATGACTCGATCTCCACATTCAAGCCGCTCGAAGTCAGCGACATCAAAGCCGCGGCTATCATCAAGCGCGGCCTCGCGAGGGGTGCGTCGACGATCGCCTTTCCCTGGCCGCTCGTTGCCGCGGCACGTCTGGCTGGCTTCTTGCCGAGCCGTGTAGTTTACCGCGTCCTAGCGGGTTTCCACGTGAACGTACCAGAAACGACGGAAAGATGGCACCGCGACACGCAAGATCTCGTTTGACCTCGTTATTCCTTGCTTGTTTCTGCGCGTGTTTTTGTGTTGAACAAGGAGGCTGGGCGGCGTCGAACCTCGGTTCACTTGTTCAACCGTCCTGCCCGATGACGTCATGCCAACCGCGAACGTGCCGGCGGTTCGATTGTAAATCGAACATCAGCTTTGGTTCGCGCGGATGGTAAACGTCCGCACGCTGCAAGGGTGAGCTGCCGATCTGCGCTCTCACGGCCAAGGAGTGGACATTTGATCGTCATCGAACTCGTTCGGTTCTTCTTTGAAATCATCTTGACGCTGTGCGCGACCGGCCTCGTCCTGGTCGGCGGCAGCTTTTTGGTACTGGTCGGGATCAACATCCTCGAACTCGTGAGTGGCGGACACTGGCGGGTGCCTTTGCCACCGGCGCAGTTGGCGGTCGGCGAACTCCCCCACGTTCTCGTCCAGATCCCGGTGTTCAACGAACCGGAAATGGTTGCCGACGCCCTCATGGCCGCAGCGGCACTCGATTGGCCGAAAGACAGGCTGCATATTCAGCTCCTCGACGACAGCACGGATGATACGCCGGCAATCGCCGATATCGTGATCAAGCAATTTCGTGCCGATGGTTTCGACATTGACCATGTGCGTCGCGAAAATCGCACCGGCTTCAAGGCGGGTGCGCTGGGGGTCGGCCTGTCGATGAGCGATGCGCCGTTCATCGCCATGCTCGATGTCGACTTTCGGCCGCCGCGCAATTGGCTGCGTACGACCGTCCCGTATCTGGTCGGCGATCCGAAGGCCGGCTTTCTGCAATCGCGTTGCGAGTTTTCCAATTACAAGACGAATTGGCTTACGCGTGCGCAAGGCATGTTGCTCGATGCGCATTTTGCGATGGAGCAGGCGACACGCTATCGTGCCGGCTGGCTGTTCCAGTTCAATGGAACGGGCGGCATCTGGCGGCGTGCGGCGATCGTCTCGGGGGGCGGTTGGTCGGCCGAATCCTTATGTGAGGACCTCGACCTCACCGTGCGCACCGGTCTTGCCGGCTGGCATGGAATATTCCTGATGGAACCGGCGGTGCCGGAACTCGTGCCCGACCGCGTCCGCCACTGGCGGGTTCAGCAGAGGCGCTGGTCCAACGGCTTCGTGCAAGTCGCGCGCAAATTGATTCGACCCGTTTGGTCCGCGGCTTGGCCGCTCTCGCGCAAAGTATCGGCGACGGCATTGATCATGATTCAAGCGGTCTTCCCCTGCGCTGCGATCGGCCTCATCGCGCTCTTGTTCTGCCTCATTCTGAGCGGCCTCAATCCGCTCGCCTATCTGCCGCTTCTCGGCATCATCCTCGTTCTCATCGTCATGGTTTCCGTCGGCATGACGCTTTCTCCCTATGTCGTCTTGCGGCGCGGCAATTTCGTGGAATATGTGAAGACGCTCGCCTCACTGCCGCCGTTGATAACCTTCGTCAGCGTATCGAATGCGCCTTCGATCTTGAAGACTTTGTTTGGGCGTCGCGAACACTTCAAACGTACGCCGAAGACAAAGGCGACGACACGGGTCTGAGATGAAGCGGGCATTTCGAGGTCGATCCCGATAAGCTGGAATTTTGCTCGAATCTTAGCTTTTTCCAGGGCCTCGCGAAAATTCGAGTCGGTCCGCAATCCTTGTTCACAACGGCGGCGTCAGGTAGCGAGCCTCTTCTCATAAATCCGGTGGATCTTGTCAATCCGAGCGCCGGCGAGTTCGATTGGTCGCCGCATGCCCATATTGTTTTCGAGGACCCAGCCGAACTCCACGTGCTCGACCGCATAGCCGCGGCTGCGGCGACGGCATTCGTCGATGAAGGCGAGGATCACGGCGCCGCCCGCGGCCTTGCGGTGCAGGGCATGGCGAACGCCAAACAGCGCCAGTCGCCCGGACTTATAAACATGCTTGCGTGCCCGCGCGATCAATTTCGCCAGACCGAAGGGAAACAATCTGCCGTCGAGGTCGCCGGTGATTTCGTGCAGATTGGGCAAGACGAACCCAAATGCCTGTGGACTGCCGTCGAGCTCGATCATAAAGCCGCCTTCCGGCGGCATCAGGAGTTTGAGCGCGTCGGCACTCGACATGAATTCGTCGTAGGTAAACGGCACGAAGCCCCAATTCTCACTCCAGGCGTCGTTGAAAATATCGACAACGATGGCCGCTTCGCTCTTCAGACCCTTGCCGAGGTCGATGGAGCGGATCTTCAGCCGATCGCGCCATTCCGGCCGCGCTACGATGCCGGGGTTATCGGAATGGTCGATAGCCGAAATATCGTAGCGGTAGGAGATGAGGTCCCGGGCCTTCACATAGCCGTGCTTTTCCAGCATGTCCGGCAGATAGGGCGGGTTCCAAGGCATGAAGATCATCGGCGCGGCGTCGAAGCCTTCGACAAGCATCCCGCTTTCGCTGTTGATCGACGGCGAGAATGGGCCGTGGATAAGCGTGGCGCCCCGCTGCTTCAGCCAAGTTTCGGCCGTATCGACCAGAGCCGAAACCACGGTTTCATCTTCGATCAAGTCGAGGCAGCCAAATTGCGCCGGCGAAGCCTCGACCGGAACGATGCCGCTCTTGTAGACTTGCGCAAAGATCCGGCCGGCGGCCCGGCCATCCTTGCGCGCCAGCCAGGACTGCGAATCGACTAACTTGAAATGCGGATTGAGCGCGGCACCGTACAATGTCCAGCGCTCGGCATCGAGCATCGGGGAAAAGCCTTTGCGGCCCTGGTAGAGGAGGCGCGGAACCTTGCAAAAAGTGAGGAACGAACCGAGGCCCTTGACGGGAACAATCTCGATGCCCTTCATGCTCGCAACCTCATTGTCTGGACTTCCGGCGGAACGTGTTCTCGCTCTCGCCGACTCTGCAACTTCGGACCGCGTGCCGGCCGATCGCCGTGCGCTCCCAGCCCACTTGCCGGCGGTCTTAGCCCCTGTCGCGTAACAGCGCCTCCACTCTCACGGGACAGGTTTCAGGTTGTTGAATACGATCTATTCCGATCAGATGGGCCATCCGGTCGAACTGGGCTCTTGCGTCTTGCGGCCACCAAACCTGGTAACCTCGTGGCGCGGATCACCACGCCGATCTGCCCTTGTTCATCGGCGCTCCCCACACACACCGGAAGCACACCGGCCGTTGCGCATCATGTCGCTGCACTGAGCGACTGGGCCGAAACGGCATGAGGTTGCTCTCGGCGGGCAAGCAGGCCGATGACACCGCGGATATCGGCCTCCGAATGGGCCGCCGAAATGAAGAAACGCAGTCGCGGTTGATCCCTCGGCACGCCGATCTTAACGATCGGCGGCACATAATATCCGTGGTTCATCAAGTGCCGCCATGCGACGACTGTTTCCTCCGTATCGCGGAAGATTATCGGCACGACCGCGCGCCCGATGGCGGGACCCGTGTCGAGCCCCGCCTCCTGCGCGAGTTCGACGAAAAGCTCGGCGTTTCGACGCAGCTTTTCGATACGCCAGGGTTCTTTTTTGAGCAGTTGCAGGGCCGATTGTGCTGCCGCAGCAATAACGGGTGACAGTCCGACGCTATAGACGAAGCCCGGCACTGTTAACCGCAGCCAATCGATGACTGCCGCTTTCCCGGCGACGAAACCGCCGCAAGAAGTGAAAGTCTTCGATAAGGTTCCGATGATCAAATCGACCTGGTTGGGGTCGACGCCGGCAAACTCGCACAAGCCGCGCCCGTCCTGACCGAGAACCCCGATCGAATGCGCCTCGTCAACCAAGAGCCAGCAATTATGCCGCTCCTTTATCTCGATGAGGCGCGGCAGATCGACGATGTCGCCATCCATGCTATAGAGGCTTTCGACAACGATGAGGGCCTTGCGATAGGAGTTGCGCTTCTCGCGCAAAAGAAATTCGAGGTGGTCGAGATCGTTGTGACGGAACACGACATTGTCGGCGATGGTGCTCTTGGCGCCGCTCACAATGCTGTTATGCGAAAGCTCGTCCAGAAAAATCCCATCGTGTGAGCCCATGATATGGGAAATGACGGTGACATTGGTCAGATAGCCCGAGACCAAAGTGAGGACCGATTCGACGCCGAGAAATGCGGCAAGCTCGTTCTCGAAGCGCTTGTGGATCGAACGTTCGCCCCCGACGAGCCGAGACGCGAGTACACCAATGCCGAGCGTCTCGAGGGCTGCCGCCGCGGCAGCGTTTATGAGCGGATGATTGGCCAAGCCGAGATAGTCGTAATTGGCGAAGCTGACGAAGCGACGACCCTGCGCTTCTGCCTCTTCACGCAAGGTGTCAATCGGAAGACAAAACGGGTTCCATTTGTCGACGACAGCTTTTCCCGCGAAACGGAATCGCTTGTTGGCATAATCGGCGAGAGAGTTGTTCTTAGCCACGAATTTATGCAGTCCAAAATTCCGAATGAACGACGACGGGCCCGGATCTCGTCATCAGCGAACTCGAGCCCTCGTCCGCTAGCCCAGTCGAGCCATAGCACCCTCGAGCTTGTCGAGCAAAAGGCTGAACGGCCGAAGATGCTGCCGAGCCCCCTGATTCTGCCTCTCGATCGGCTTTATTTTCTTTAAATTCAAAAATGTAAGGAGAACAGTCAAATCAAATTACAAACCGTAACAATAGCGCTTCCGGCGGCCTGCGTCCGGTTCTCAACTCGCATGTCGACAATTGGAATTCGCACGTGTCGAAGTTCGGCTGTGCCGCTCCGCATTGGATTCGTCCTCGCAAGAGCGGGACGAAGAAAAGCGGGACTCTGTGCGGCCTTTCCGGCGCAATCAGGTTTACGCAGATTGCGTGAACTTATCAGCGCATCCGCTCTAAATTATTAGAATCGATCACGTTTATAAAGACATCGAATATACCCGATGTCTCAAGCATGACTTCGGATTGATTCAATCCAAAGTCATCGCGACCTCGCGAGCGATCGGAGCACGAAATGCCGGAATTGGACCGAGGTTCCCCGTCGCGCCTGCGCAGCCTTGTTCGGTCGGGCGGCCACTTCATCGCCGAAGTGACGGGGCTCGGCACGGGGCCTTTGCCGGTCGCGCGGGCGCTGCGCAACGGTGTGTCGATCGCCACGGGTTTCACCGGGCTGGCATTAACCGGACATCTCGAATCGGCCGTTATCTGCGCCATTTTTATCAATCTGCTCATCTTCGTTGATCAACTCGGCCCTGTTCGGGAACGGCTCTGGGTATTGGCTATTGCCGCGCTGTGCTTTGCGTCAGCGGGCGCCATAGGCGGACTCGTCGCCGGCACCCAGCCGGTCGTGTTTCTCGCCACCTTTGCTTTCGCGAGTTTTGTCGGCCTCGTCCAAGGCTCGGTCCCCGGTGTGGAATTGATTCCGCGCAATTCACTCATCTGCATGGTGATTGGCGCCTATTTGCCGCCGTTCGCCCGCCGGCACTACTCGGCGTCGGATGCGGCGCATTCCTGGCTATCCTCGGCACCTATTGTGAACATCGTGTTCAGCCGAATATCCGCGGCGCCTTGCTCGCATCCGCGCGCGAAGTGGTCACTTATCAAAACCCGCGCTTTGTGGGCCTTTACGGTGCTGCCGCCGTCGGCGGCCTGGCGCTCGGTTATGTCATCGGGGACGTCAAACCTTATTGGGTAACGATTACGACACTCGTCGTCATGCAACCCGGCCGTCGCGCCAACATATTGCGGGCGACGCAGCGTTTCCTCGGCACGATGAGCCGAGTCATTGCGGCCTATATCCTCGCAGTCATGACGGCCGGCGCTTGGCAGCGCGAGTTTCTTATCGGCTTTGCAATCGCAGCACCGTTTCTCTGGCACCTGGCCTTCGCGCGGAATTACGCGCTCGGCGTCGCGGTGCTCTCTTTCTGGATCCTCGTCTTGCTCGACCTGGCCGCGCCGCCCGAGATACGTGCGACGACTTTGTTCATGTCCCGGCTGGTCGACACTGCGATCGGCTGCGCCCTTGCCCTTGCCGCAAATCTCCTGATCGAAGAGCAAACGAAGCGTGCCGCTCCGCCCAAGGCATCGCATTGGGGCCGATAGAAGCCGCTTTACCGGTCGGACTTGGACCAGGTGCCAGGGGGTTGTACATCGCTTTGCGGCTCGGCGGCAACGCGCCGACGCAGCATGATGCGGTCGCGGCTCGATATGCCGAGGAGTCCGGCAATACGCCAGACAATATTTTCCTCGAGTTCGTCGACGTGCCCATCGGCAAACGCGATTCCCCACATCATTTCGATAATCTCGAGCCGACCGTTTTCGTCGAGCGCGCGCTTGAGGACATTGGTGAAATGATAAAAGTCGACGGCTTCGTGATCACTGCGTTCGGCTGTCGTAATCAACCGCGCCGTCGCAGTGTCGTCGAGGCCAAAGTTGCGCTCGATGATCTCTTTCAGGCGGATTTTCTCGGGCCCGTCGACTATACCATCCGCTTCGGCGAGATGGACGAGCAAAGCGACCGCCGCGAGACGGTAGTCGTCCTCACGGAATTCCCGCTCCGCCGCGGCGCCGGAAAACTCCGTCAAAAAACGTCTGAGTTTATCGAACATTGCTGCGTCCCATCGGGGATTCGAGATTGCGATAAAGAGGGCGTTGCCGGCGCTCCCGAGGGCGTTTTCGCGCAAAGTCGACGTTCCGAGTTCCTCGGCCGCGCGGGACCCCGCCATCACAAATCGCGCCGATCCGTGCGTTGAATCGCAACACTTACTCCAAGATCTGCCGGCCGCATCCTTACGTTCGGGTGCCGCGCGTCGGGATGCGGAAGGCCTTGTCCAGTGCCAACGACATCAGCGCAGGGGCATGCAGGTCCAATAGCCAGCCGGCTGGTGAAAGTCCCGGCGCATCGATGCGACCCAGGCGGAACAGGCACGCATGGAGGAAAAGCAGCGTTTTTCGTCGCCCCAAGTCAAGGCTACGACGACGAGGTCTCGATCATAGTTTGACACGCCGCCGGAGAAATGCCCCAGCCAAAGCGACGTCCAATAGGCCGGCATGAGCATATACCAGCCGGCGTCACCGACGTCGCAGGCGATACCGGCTGCTTCCGGGGCCGGCGCGACGGGGGGATGGGCGTAATCGGCGGCACGCGCCGCGCCGACGAAAACTATGCCGATCAAGAGAGCGCCCGCCAGCCAACAAGGGCGTTTAAGAATTGCCATCATGCCTTCCTCGCTTTGGACCGGTCTCGCCGGGACCGCCCGCATATAGCCCGTAGCTGTCGCTGCTGCAAAAGGCCACTGGGACGCAGCGGCCGCTCGGCCGAGACGCCGACCATTGCAGGATAAGCGCTCGTAAGCGGTTACAAAACAGCAAAGCGGTCGAAACGCGACCATTCTCGCCGCCGTTGCATGAGGGGCACATCCGCTGCCGGCCGCGTATGGCGATCGGGTGGGTTCACCCGATCGATAGGAATACGCGCCAATTCAATAAGTTGCAGCATGTCCTTGTCGGAAAAGTGGGTGTACTTTTCAGATACGGACAGGCGCTCGCGATTCTCGCCAGCTTTCGCCCGCCGCAGACCGAAGTCAAATCGCACCATCGTGAACTGCCCGCGCATTCCGATCGGACGGATTGAACCGATCGCACGCGCCGAGGTCCCTAACCGATATCCAAAAATCGGGAAATCCGGCGGCATTTCCCGACAGGCTCTAAGCCGAACCGTCCCCGCCGAGGCCGGCGGCCTCCATTGCGAGGTGGATCTTGTTTTGGAAGCTTGCATCGTCGCCCAGGACGAGAAGTTCCGCGTGGGCCGCGATCGAAGCGCACAGCACATCGACCCAAGCCAATTCGGCTTTGCCGAAATCGCTCAGCACATAGCCGTAGACGCGATCCTTATCACCTGGATGGCCGATGCCGATCCGCACGCGCCGATAGTCGTTGCCGATGTTTTCGCTGATCGAACGCAGCCCGTTGTGCCCGGCATTGCCGCCGCCGACTTTGACCCGCACGCGGCCCGGCGGCAAGTCGAGTTCGTCATGAAAGACAATGATGCCGGACAAGGGGATTTTATAGAAGCGCATGGCCTCGCCGACGGCGCGGCCGGACTCGTTCATATAGGTTTCGGGCTTGAGGAGGATCACTCGTTCCTGGCCGATGACCGCCTCGCTCGCCAAGCTCTTGAAACGGACGCGGAACGGCGGAACTCGGTGGGCGCTTGCGATCGCGTCCACCGCCATATAGCCGATATTGTGGCGATTGCGGGCATAGGCCCGGCCCGGGTTGCCGAGGCCGACGAAAAGCAGCATTTGCGAAGCGCCCCAGCAAAACAACGCGAAGAGCCGCGCCGAGCCAAGCTCTGTCGCAGCGGACCGCAGAAAACTCTTTCCACGTGACCGGGCCGGATCGGCTTCTTATTTCTTGGCCTTGGCTTTGGGAGCCTCCGCCTTGGCGGGCGCCGGTGCTGGCGCCGCGACCGCCGCAGCTGGCGCCGGTGTCTCCGCCGCGGTCAAAGGCGGCACGATGGTCGCGATCGTGAAATTACGTTCGGCGACCAATGGCCTGCAGCCCTGCGGCAGGGCCACCGCCGAAATATGTAGCGATTCGGCGATGTCGAGGTTGCTCAAATCCACCGTGATCGCGTCGGGAATAGCGTCGGCCGGCACCCGCATCTCGACGAAGTGCCGCACGATATTCAGACTGCCCCCTTTTTTAAGACCGGGGCAAATATCCTGATTGACGAAATGCACTGGAACATCGACCCGCAAAGTCGTTCCCGGCTTGAGCCGCAGGAAGTCGACGTGCAAGGGCAGATCCTTGACGGGATCGAGCTGATAGTCACGCGGAATGACGCGCTGTTTGGAGCTGCCGAGGTCGATCTCGAAGATCGTCGTCAGGAAATGCCCGGCATAAATGAGCTTATTGACCTCGCGGTAGTCGAGCTCGATCGGCTCGGCAGGGTCGCCGCCGCCATAAATGACGGCTGGAATACGGCCTTCACGGCGAACGCTGCGGGCGGCCCCCTTGCCTGTCCCGCTGCGCACCGTGGCCGTGAGAGCTTTGGTCTCGGCCATTGCGATGCGTCCTTAAGTAATGACAATTTGCTGATCTGCGGCCCTCGCCTCCAGGGGTGTCGGAAACGGGCCGAGCGGCGCTTATAGACTTTTTTGCGCGAATTGGAACCGGTCCGCGGCAGAAAACGCAAGGATCGGTCTAAATTCGCGCCGGTGCGTCAGAAATCGGAGGATTATCCGCCTGCACTCGGCACTTGCCGTGGCCAGGGAAAAGCCGTCGCGACCTCTGTTGCAATCGCATGTCGTTTGCGGCATATAGCCGAGGGTGCGGTGCTGCCGCGCATGGATGCGGGTGTAGCTCAGGGGTAGAGCACAACCTTGCCAAGGTTGGGGTCGAGGGTTCGAATCCCTTCGCCCGCTCCAAATTTTCCCAAAGAAACTAGGTGGTTAAAGAAAACGCCCGTCGGGGCGTTTCTTGCTTCCCCGCCCCTGAGCTGAAACATAGGTAAGCAGCAAAAAGCGCAAAGCAGCGGGGTACCGACAGCCCCTCGTCCAATGCGTCGACCACCACCATCGCGTAGTTATCCGGCTCGGCGCCGCCATTGGAACGGCGTAAAGCATCGGCGAGCGGGATAGCGCGCTGAGCAAGGCTGTGCGGATGCACCCTTTGGCCATCCTGCAAATTTTGGCGCTCTTGACGCTCGCCAACGGCACGCCGGTTGTTGTGAAGAAGATTTTCGGCCGGCGCTTTGTGGGCCCGCTCGACGCTGGCCTCATGTTTTTCGATCGACGGCCATTGTTTGGACCGTCGAAAACCATTCGTGGAGTCGCGGCATCGATCCTCGTCACGGCGGCAGGAGCACCGCTTGTTGGTCTCGAGCCGCAGATCGGCGCCCTCGCGGCCGCCACCGCCATGGCGGGCGATCTCGCCTCGAGTTTTGTGAAACGCCGTCTCAACTCGCCGCCAAGCAGCCGGGCGCTCGGGCTCGATCAAGTGCCTGAATCGCTGTTTCCGTTATTGGCATGTCGCAACGCACTTTCATTGACGGCCGTAGATATAGCGCTTGCCGCCGGGATCTTTTTTGTCGGGGAAATTCTTCTCTCCCGTCTTCTTTACGCGATCCGCTTGCGCGATGAGCCCTATTAGATCGTTATCAGGCGACGTGAAGACCTGTTCGCCGAGCCAAAAAATACGCACCTTCGAAAGCGACCGGGTTCAGCCGCGCCGCAGGCGATGCAAAGTGATTTCCGGCGGACAG
Source organism: uncultured Alphaproteobacteria bacterium (assembly GCA_963809985.1). GTDB lineage: Bacteria > Pseudomonadota > Alphaproteobacteria > Rhizobiales > Beijerinckiaceae > Methylovirgula. The sequence continues at coordinate 1,005,240 of CAWELW010000001.1, forward strand.
TTGAAGCGCACTGGAACGATGCACGATCCCGCACCCACGGAGGTGTAGCCGATCATTTTGTTGTGCCGCCACGTGCCCGCCGCCATCCGTCGCGGCAATACCGAATCGAGCGTGATCGGAATGGATCCAGGCAGACAGATCTGGCCACCATGCGTATGTCCGCTCAGCAAGAGATTGAAATCCGCATGCGCGGCCTGGCGATAGATTTCCGGCGTATGCGACAAGAGAATCGAGAATGCACCAGCCGGTATCGACGAAGCGGCCTTCTCGATATTGTCGACCCTATAGTAATGCGCGTCATCGATGCCGGCCAGATAGATCCGCTGATCGCCCCGCACGATCGCCTCGCATTCATTGAGCAACATCCTCACGCCCATGGCTTCCAGCCCCGGAACCATCTGGATCGTATCGTGATTGCCGAGTACGCCGTAAACCGGTCCTTTGAGGTGAGCCCGCACCTCAGCCACGCCGTTCAATGCCGGCTCGAAGGGTCCAAAAGTCCTGGCGCGATAGTCGCCGGTCAGAACACACAAGTCGTAACGCAGGCCGTCGACGAGTTCGCTGAGATTGCGCATGGCGCGTTCATTCATATCTACATGCATGTCGCTGATGTGAAGTACGCTAAAGCCATCAAATGATGGCGGCAGCTCTTCGAGGCTGAATTCATTGTGCTTGACGAGAATGCGTTCGGCATTCCGGCGCCCGCGCCAATAGAGCCCGGTCAGCTTCAGCGCGGTTCGAATAAGCGAATGAACCGAGTACCAGTTTTCTATGTGGAAGAAATTAATGCCTTGGCCGAGGACTTGCGCTTCGTGATCAAACTCTATTCCCAACCGCTGTCGTGCGTGCAGCCGCCCGAGACGTTGCTCCAGTTTCAGCAAGATTTCCTGATCCATCAGGAGCTGCCTCTCAATCGATCGCCCGCGCGAGCCTTCATGCGTCCGGCACCATGAGCTGCGCCTTGATCGATGGTCAAGGTCCCGGAGCTGTCGTTCGATCGGTCGGTTGAGCCGCAGCGCTGGCGGTTGAGCCGCTTCCCTCGTTAAATCATGCGCGCGCGTTGACGTGGATCATCGCCGTCATCCCCGCCGGTGTGCTCAATCATCGCAGATCCGAAGCGCACAGCCCGGTTCGTCGCGTCCCGCTGTGGTCCGCCTAACGCACGATGCGAAAGAGGGATCTACATGCCAATTCCCGATCGTGGCAAAAACGCACGGCAAGGAATATCGCGTCGCTCGTTTGTTCGCGATTCCACGGTGACGACCATAGGGGCGACCATGATCGACGCTGCATCGGCAATCATCGGAGACGCGAAAGCGGCGGAAACCAGCGGTCTACCGGCGTCTGGGCCCGAACCTGTTCCAATCACCCTGAAGGTCAACGGTACCGAACGGACACTGCAGGCTGAGCCACGGATGACCTTGGCAGAAGTGCTGCGCGGCCCATTGGGCCTAACTGGGACCAAGATTGCCTGCGATCGCGGTGCCTGTTCCGCCTGCACGGTTTGGCTTGACGGTATGACCGTTTGCTCCTGCATGATTTTCGCCATCGATGTCGGCACGCGCAGCATCACGACGATCGAGGGTCTCGCGCGCGGCAACGCGCTACATCCGGTGCAAACCGCCTTCATCGAGCATGACGCCCTGCAATGCGGCTTCTGCACACCCGGGATGGTGATGAGCTGTGCGGCGCTGCTGGAACGCAAGCGCGACCCGCTCGCCGAAGACGTCGAGGCCGCAATCGGCGGGCATTATTGCCGCTGCGGCACCTATCCGCATGTCGTTGCCGCGACGCTGGCCGCGGCCAAAGCGCGAAAGGCATGACCATGGCGGCTGACGGCGCGATGCACTCCGAGAAATTTCCGTTCGGCATCGCCAGCGTCGGGCTCGGCGAGGTGGAGCGGCAGGTCCCGATCGACGAGCCGCCGCCACTGCCTCCGAACGCCGCGCTCAATGTGATCGGCAAGTCGACGCCGCGGCAAAGTGGTCGCGCCAAGGTCACCGGCGCGACGCGGTTCACTGTGGATGTCGCTCTCCCCGGCATGCTGACTGGCCGGTTCCTGCGCTCGCCGCTGCCGCATGCGAAGGTTCGCGCCATCGACGTTTCCGCGGCTGCCCGTCATCCCGGCGTCCGCGCCATCCTGCTTGTCGTCAGGCCGGAGGATCCGGCGGGCGCGATCGTGCGCTACGTCGGCGCGCCCGTGGCCGCGGTCGCCGCCGTCTCGATGCCGGCCGCCGAAGAGGCGCTGCGCCTCATTCGCGTCGATTACGAACCGCTCCCGTTTGTCGTGGACATGGACAAGGCTCGCGAGCCCACCTCGCCGTCGGTCCATGACCCCGCTTCGGCGCCCCAGGGCTATGCCTCGGGGTGGCCCGCTCCGCATGGCCTGCCGCTCAACGGCAACGTGCGCGGACCGGCGACGGCAGGCCGGGGCAATGTGGCGCAAGGCTTCGCGCAAGCCGATATCGTCGTCGAGGGCGAATATCGCACCCAGGTGCAAACGCACTGCTGCCTGGAGCCGCATGCGGTCGTCGCCGATTGGCGAGCTGACGGGCTGACGGTTTATATGTCCACCCAGTTCACGGCCGGCGTGCGGCGCGAGCTGGCGGAGGCGTTCGGCCTGCCGCTCAGCCGCGTCCGGGTGATCGTCGACAGCATGGGCGGCGGCTTCGGGTCCAAGTCCACGCTCGGCGCTTACGGCCGCATCGCGGTCGCCCTGTCTCGCCAGGCGAACGCGCCGGTCCGCGTCATCCTCGATCGGCAAGAGGAGCAAATGGATGCCGGCAACCGCCCGGCGACTTGGCAGCGCCTGCGCATCGGGGCGAAGCGCGACGGGTCGCTGGCGGCGATCTCGCTGCTGAGCTATGGCACGGCCGGCGTCGGGCTGGGAGGCGGCGTCGGCAATTTCGCCCAGGCGCTGTACGACTGCCCCAATTTTGAGTCGGCGCAGCATGATGTGTTCATCAATGCAGGACCCGGCTGCGCGATGCGCGCGCCGGGCAATACGCCCGGAGCCTTCGGGCTCGAGCAGGCGATCGACGAACTAGCCGAGCGGCTATCCATCGACCCGCTGGCGTTGCGCGACCGCATCGATCCGAGCCCAGTGCGACGCGAAGAGCGGCGTATCGGCGCCGAGCGGATCGGCTGGGGCCGGCGCCACGCGCCCGGCGCCGACGCCGGCCCGGCGAAGCGCGGCCTTGGCGTGGCGCAGTCGCTTTGGCCCGCCAACGTGCAGATCAACTCGGCTTGCGAGGTTCGGGTGTTGCGCGACGGCTCGGTCGAGGCGCTGTCGAGTGTGCAGGATATCGGGACCGGCATCGATACGGTGATGGCCCAGACCGTCGCCGAGGTTCTCGGGCTCCGCCCAGAACAGATAAACGTCCGCATCGGCGACACCGAGTTCCCGGCCGGCACGCCCTCCTACGGCAGCCGCACGACGGCGTCGATCACGCCGCCCGCCCGCACCGCCGCCTGGCGGGTTCTGCAAACGCTGTTGCGCGAAACTGCGCTCGCGTTGAACGTCGCCCCCGAGGATCTGATCGCGCGCGACGGCCGCATCCTGGTCCGCGACGAGCCGGGTCGCGGCATGAACTTTGCCGAAGCCGCCACGCTTTTGCGCACCGATCGCATCAGCGCGGTGGCCTCGCGCAGCGACGATTACGGCGGATTTCGCCGCCGCATGGGCGATGCTGCCTTGGCGCAGCAGGACCTGGGCGGAGTCCAGTTCGCCGAGGTGGCCGTCGACATCGAGACCGGCATCGTCCGGGTGGAGCGTGTCGTTGCGGTCCAGGACTGCGGGCGCCCGATGAACCCGCTGCAGATCGAGAGCCAAGTTCACGGCGGCGTGCTGATGGGTCTTTCCTTCGCCTTGTTCGAGGACCGCATCCTCGATCAACACACCGGCCGTATGGTGAATCCGAACCTCGAGCAGTACAAGTTGGCAGGATCGCGCGAGACGCCGCAAATCGACGTCGTGGTCTTGGAGAATTACCAAGGGCGGAGCGCAACCGACGCCTATGGCATCGCCGAGCCCTCCAACATCGCCACGGCCCCTGCAATCGCCAATGCCGTCCACAACGCGATCGGCGTTCGCCTTCGTGCCTTGCCCATGACGCCGGCGGCGATCCTCGCCGCGCTCGGCAAAATCCCTGAGCGGAGCTGAGGTCATGAATCGCTTCGCTTGGGTGAGCGCCAGATCGATTTCGGAGGCTGCCGCGGCGGCCTCGACGACTGTCGCCGATGCGATGGCGGCATCCGCTGTCGCCAAGGGGCTCGGCGAGACGGCGATCGTGAAGGCCGGCGGCATCGATCTGCTCGACCTTTTGAAAGAAAACCTGTTGGCACCTGAAAAGCTGGTAAGCCTGAAGGAGATCCCGGGACTTACCACCATTATGGAAGAAGAAGGCGGCGGCTTGCGCGTCGGAGCGATGGTCACCCTGGCCAATCTTGCCGATCACCCCGTTGTGTGGCGGCGTTATCCCGCCCTCGCCGATGCAGCGCAAGGTTCGGCGAGCCCGCAAATCCGCAATGTCGCGACTTTGGGCGGCAATCTGCTGCAGCGGCCGCGCTGCTGGTATTTTCGGGCGGAGGACTATCGCTGCCTGAGGAAAGGCGGCGGCTATTGCTTCGCGATCTCGGGCGAGAATCAGTACCACGCGATTTTCGACAATCGGCTCTGCGCGATCGTCCATCCTTCGACGGCCGCCACGGCACTGGTGGCGCTGGTCGCGACGGTCGAGCTTACCAATGCCGAAGGCGCTGTTCGCCGCGTTTTGCTCGAAGATTTCTTCGTGCCGCCGGACCGGGATCTCCAGCGCGAAAACGACCTCAAGCCGCAAGAGATCCTGACGGCCATTCACGTGCCGCAGCCGCTGGCGAGCGCGCGCATGGCGCATCTCAAGCAGGGGCAAAAGGAGTCCTTCGATTGGCCGCTCGCCGATGTCGCCGTCATGCTCGACCTGGCGCCTGATGGACGCTGCAAGAGTGCCGCGGTGATTCTCGGCGCAGCCGCACCGGTGCCGCACCGAGCGACGACGGCCGCGAGCGTTCTGATCGGCAAGCGCATCGATGAAGACGTGGCCAGAGAGGCGGGGCATGCCGCCCTGGATGGCGCTATGCCGCTTGCAAAGAATGCTTACAAGCTGCCGCTGTTCGAGACCCTCGTCCGCCGCACGATCCTGAAGGCCGTGGCTTGCCAATAATCCGTAAGCCGACGGTCAGGCACTCGAGAGCAAAGGGGCGATCATGATGACGCGACGCCAAGCCAATACCGGTCTTTTTGCCAGCGCGGCGCTTGCCGTGGCGCCAGAGGTCACGGTTGCGCAGGAGCTTAAGCCGCTCGATTTGCCGGCGCCACGAAGCGAAGGCGGCATGCCGTTGATTGCGGCGCTCAAACTCAGACGTTCCACGCGCGAATATTCGGATCGGCCGCTTCCGGCGCAGGTTCTGTCGGATCTGTTGTGGAGCGCCTTCGGCATCAATCGCCCGAGCGGCGATCGCACCGCGCCCTATTGGCGCCATGTCATGGTGATGGACATCTATGTCGCGATGGCCGATGGCGTCTGGCTCTACGAACCCAAGGCGCACGGGCTGCTGCCCCATCTGCAGAGCGACATCCGCGCCCAGACCGGTCTTCAGGACTTCGTGGGAACTGCGCCACTCGACCTCGTCTATGTCGCTCATGGCGAGCGCATGACGGATATATCGCCCGAGGAGCGGCGCCTCTATGCCTCGGTCGATACCGGCTTCATCGGCCAGAACGTCTATCTGTTCTGCGCCTCGGAGGGCCTCGCGACGGTCTTTCGGGGAGCTGTCGACTATCCGAAGCTCAACCGGCTCTTGCGGCTGCCGGACCAGCAGTTCGTGACCTTCGCGCAGACGGTCGGATATCCCCGCGCGTAAGTGCGGTTGGGGATCTCTCACCGGTTGCGATGAGATTTCGCCGTGAGCCGACTCAAATTCGCGGGATTGGTCAAGGCCGCGCATGATGCGTCGGCGAACCATTCGTTCGCATGGACGGCGCCCGAGTCCTTGGCGAGACGATATTAACGTTGATGTGGAGTTTTTTCGAGCCGCGGCGCGCTTTAGCTGCAATTTAGTTTTATTTATAGATATGGGCGGGGTCCGGTCCGGCGCCTGTCTCGCTTGGGCGACATCGCTGCCTGAAGATTTTTCTGTTGAGGCCCTTCTCCGTTGCTCACGCAAACGGCCACTTCGACCCCATCGCAACCTACCGTCGGCCCCCCGCCCCTGCGCATGTTCGAGATTGAGATTCTTCCCGCGGCCGGAGCTGCCGCTTTCGCGGAGGCCTGGACGGATCTCGCGGGCCGCTGCCTCGAGCCGAATATTTTCTTTGAGCCCGAATTTGCCTTGCCCGCCCTCGCGCATCTTGGCGCAAGAAAAAGGCTGCGCGTCATATTTGTCTGGGACTGCACGACGAAGCCGCGCCGGCTCATCGCGGTTCTCCCTTTTACGCTGCCGATCGCTTGGCTGATTGGCCGTTGTCGTGCCTGGGTGCACGAACAAGCCGCGCTCGGGACGCCGCTTCTCGATCGCACTTGCCCGGCTGAGGCTTTGGATGCCCTGCTTGAAGCCATCGGGCGCCGCTTTCCGCGTCTCGCCATTCTCCTGCTGCCGCTGATCCCGAAAGACGGGCCGACGTTCGCACTTCTTCAATCATTCGCCGCGCGACGGAAAGCGCGGCTGACCTTGTTCGGCGAACATGCGCGGGCTGTGCTGCAACGACCTTTCGTGGATCCGCTTTCGTCTGGGGCTGCGGCAGAGCTGCGCCGCCAGCGCCGGCGCCTCGCCGAATCCGGCCGCTTCGCCTACCGTAGCCGACACGATCTGCCGGGCGTCACCGACGGCATGGAACAATTCCTAATGCTCGAGGCAAGCGGCTGGAAAGGCCGAAGGAGAACGGCTCTCTCGCGCTCACCAGCGACCGCCGCCTTCACACGCAGCATGGCGTGGCAGATGGGCCATGCCGGGAAAATCCGCTTCGATAGTCTCGAGCTTGCCGGGCAACCTGTGGCCATGGGCATTATTTTGCAAAGTGGCGCCCGCGCCTTTTTCTGGAAGATCGCCTATGACGAGGTCCATGCCGCGCGATCACCGGGCGTCTTGTTCGCGCAAGATTTAACACGTCGGCAGATCGCCGAATCCAACATTGCGGCGACCAATTCCTGCGCAATTCCGGATCATCGGATGATCAATAGGCTTTGGCCCGGCCGCATGGCCCTCGCGGATGTCGCTGTGCCCCTCTATGCATCGCGGGCCTCTGTCGGCGCAGCCATCCTAGGGGAGAAATTCCGCCGGGCCCTGCGCAAGACCGGAAAATTCTTGCGCGGACTGGCGCGACAGAAACTACGAAAATAAGACCGAGAAGGTGCCAGCGCCGCGTGGGCAATAGCCTCTCGGCGGCTCTCGGCGAACCGTCTCGCGGGCTGCCCCGCGAAGCCCGCTTTCTTACGAGACTTAGCGATGTGACCGTGGTGGTCCGGCGTTTCGACAAGCGGCCCACCCGTTCAAAGACGTGCTGTTGTGATACAACTAACGGATGGGAACGATCCGTTAGCGTCACAACACTAGGGCGGACGCCGTCCTATCGAGGAGGAGCATGGCCGAAAGGCAGAGACTCGACAAATGGCTGTGGTTCGCGCGCGTCGTGCGGACACGAACGCAGGCGGCGCGGCTCGTCGGCGAAGGTCATGTGCGGATCAATGCTCAGCGGATCGAAACACCGGCCAAGCCTGTAGGGCCGGGCGACGTCGTGACGATCGCGCTCGAACGCCAGGTCCGTGTGCTACGCATTGTCGCAATTGCCCCGCGGCGTGGCGGCGCGGAGGACGCGAAACGCCTGTTCGAGGAACTCACGCCGGCCGGCTGAACCGCCACGGACGCGGTTCATACTGCCTTCTGCACGGGGGTCTCGGCGCGGCTTGCCGCACCGCCTTGCCTAGGCCGCGCAAAGAGGCTAGCAACCGTAAACCAACCATGATCGCGGGCAGCCCCTATCGGCCGTCTGCGAGGAGATAGAAAATGACCTACGTCGTCGTCGAAAATTGCATTAAGTGCAAATACATGGACTGCGTGGAAGTCTGCCCGGTGGATTGTTTCTACGAGGGCGAGAACATGCTCGTGATCCATCCCGACGAATGTATCGACTGCGGCGTCTGCGAACCCGAATGTCCGGCCGAAGCGATCAAGCCGGACACCGAAAAAAACCTGCAAAAGTGGTTGAAGCTGAACGCCGATATGGCGCGGACGTGGCCGAATGTCACGATCAAGCGGGAAGCTTTGCCCGACGCGAAGAAGCTCGACGGAGTGCCCAATAAGTTCGACAACTTCTTTTCGCCCAAACCCGGCACCGGCGACTGATATCAAGGTCGCCCGGGACGCTCTCCGCTCGCCATGGCACCAAACTATGTTCGGCGAAGCCTTTAGGCAGCTTCGCCGTCGTTCGAATCGGTTGTTGCCGGGTTGAGGGAGCCAGAAACCATCGGTCGCTCGGCTCGGTGCGCGCGTTCGGATCCAATCGGACTTGTCAATGCAGCTGTGGCTGTGGCGGCTGGCACGACGAGATAACCTCGGGCGATTGCCTCGACCTCCGCGCCTGCCGGTTGCACTCCGACTTGCAGCGTGAGCGGAACGGCACCTGCGGCAATCGCGAGAACTCCGATCGGTAGCGCCGGGCCTTTCATGGTCTCGCGCGCTGGCGGCATTGCAAACCTACTGGAATTGTTCGATTAGCGCACTCTTGTCTCGGTCCCAGGGATGGCGGGCCGCGGCCACGCTGCGGGGCGGTTTTTGACATAATTTTTTGATTTTCTCGCCGTTTGGTGCTAATGTGCGGCGTTGTCGGCCATCTTTCGGTCATCCACATGACGTCTTCGGCGCTTGGCGGAAGCGTCCGAGGCGAGTGATTTCCGTATCCTCACAGGAACAGGCGGGCGAGGCCCCCGCCGCGATAGCGGATGATCTTCTTATGAGGCTTTCGCCCTTCGTCAAGCCGGACGGCTGACGTCCGGGTTCACGAGCGGCACGGGTCAACCTATGCCGTTGCTACTGCGTCCCGTCTCCAAAGCGGGGCCAAACAGGAGTGCGCCGCGTATGCCTTCCGTCAAAAAGATCGAAACTTTGCGTAAGACCAAGGCCGCCATTCCGGAGGCGAAATCGCCAAAGCAACGCACCTCTAAGCCATCTCGCTCGAAAACCGCTTCGAAACCATCTCGCGCGAAAACAGGCGCAAAAACAGCCGTGACCAAACAAAAGGCTAAGACCACTTCGGTAGCGAAGAAGAAGACTGCCAGTGCGGCCGCGCGCCGCAGGGGTGAAGTCCGCAAAGAAGCGCCAGCAAAGCGTAGCACCACAGCAGCCAAGGTCAGCACTGCGGCCAAGCCGGCACGCGTGAGCGCGAGAAAGGCAGCACCGGCCAAGACCGGGCGCACAAGTGCGCGGGCCGCACGGACGACTGCTACGACGGCCAAGCTGAAGAGGGCCGTGAAGTTGACGAGCAAGAAAACCGCCAAGACGGCAACCGCCGCGCCCATCAGGCAGCAAGAGAAATCGGCATCGACGTTGCCGCAAACGGCGCGGAAAAAGGCGGCTTCGGATAGCAAGCTGCACGCACGGGTCGCGCGGAGCGCGGCTAGAAAACCGGAAACTTCGACCGCGATCCACGGCGATGCGGTGGTTCGGGTCGCCAGCAATTTGAACATCGTCGCCGAAAGCGTCCTCGTTCTGCCTGTCGAACCCGGCGCAACGACCGGCGCTGGAGAACCTCGGGCTCTCCCTGTTGAAGCCGTAACTGCAACTCTCGAGACAAGCGAACATCAGCCAGTGACTCAGAAAATTCAGAAGAAAACGGTGGCAACCTCCGCCCCGGTTGCCGAACTTCGCCCCTCTGTCGAGAAGCTCCCGATCGCTCCCGTACAGTTGAAACAGGCACCTGCGAAGGCGGCAGCTGAAAAGGACGGCGTCGCCGAAGCCAAGTTCCGCGAGGCGAAGGCCGCTGTCGCGCCTGCGGCCGAGACCAAACTGGCCGAGGCAGCCGTCGTGGCGGCGAAACAGTCCAAGGCGACGGCTGCGAGGCCCGGATTCAAGACGACCGAATTCATCGTTTATCCTGCGCACGGCGTCGGTCAGATCATCGCCGTCGAGGAGCAGGAGGTGGCTGGCTTCAAACTCGAGCTTTTCGTGATCAGCTTCGTCAAGGACAAGATGATCCTAAAGGTGCCTGTGCCCAAGGCTGCAACCGTCGGGATGCGCAAGCTCGGCAGCGCTGAAGTCGTTAGAAAGGCGCTGGCCACCCTGACCGGACGCGCGCGGGTCAAGCGGACCATGTGGTCGCGCCGGGCTCAGGAATATGAAGCCAAGATCAATTCCGGCGATCTCGTCGCGATTGCGGAAGTGGTGCGCGATCTCTATCGTTCGGAGGCGCAGCCGGAACAGTCTTACTCCGAACGGCAGCTCTACGAGGCCGCGCTCGATCGCGTCGCTCGCGAAATCTCGGTGGTGCAGAAATTGACCGAGACGGAATCGCTCCGCCTCATCGACGGCCAGCTGCAGAAGGGACCGCGGCGCAGCAAGGCTGAAGAGGCCGAGGGCGACGTCACCGAGGAGGGTGATATCGAGGAAGCCGCATAAAAGGCCGCGCTCGCCGAGGCGGACGCGTTTTGCCTGCTCGAACGGGCCCGGCTAATTCTTTAGCCGGGCTTTTTCATGCCAAAGTCCGTTCAACTGAAACGAAGTTGGGCTGAAGCTCGGAACTGCCGTTGCGGCACGGGCTTTTGCGCTAACCCTCAGGCGGACGGCCCGGCCCTCAGATCGCGTTTCGACGGCGCGACACCGGCCTATTCGGTGACGATTTTGTAGCGTTCACCGGCCCGCAAAAGCCCCGCCTTCTCAAGCCCGTTGATGAGGAGAAACTGCTCGAGCGGACGATCGAGCACGCTCATTTTGAGGGAAAAGCCTTCAGCCTTGTCTCCTTGTTTCGCCAGCACGATCGAGACGCGCAGCGGCCGGATGCTATTTGCCTCTTCCGGCGTAGAGCGGCGAAACGATTTGATCGATTCGCGAAACCGCTTCTCCGTGTCATCGGTCAACGCCCGCGCTGCGAAGATCAGCCGGTAGACGTCATTGGAATCGAAGCGAATGACCGCGACCCGGAAATTCCATTCCCCGGCGCGGGCGCTCGCCAGGACGGCCTGCATCCCATTGACGTCGAGCGTTTCGATCGAGCTCTGCAAAAGGCCGTCAATCCAGCCCGACGTGATATAGGTCGTGAGCGGCGTCGACGGGGCCAGACGGACCGAGTTCGAGGCGGAGTGCTTCGAGACCGCCGGACTTCACGCCAAGGACGGCCTGGGCGGAGTTTTCGACAACGAAACCTTCCGGCGCCACGAATGCAAAGCCGAGCCTTGGGTGTATGAACACCCGGCCGCGGATCGACCCGTCGGCGGGATCGTCGCCGAACATTATGTTGTCGATCGCCGCAAGGTAGCCGGCACGATCGGTCGTACCGGGCTCTTGCGTAGTGATTTCCTTTGCTACATCCGTCGCTTGGGCGATCCGTTCGGGCGTCGAGGGATGCGTCGCCATGATGTCGGGCTTCGATGCGCTCGAACCCTGGCCGATAAGAGCGGCCCGCATCGCGCTCGCCCGTTCGAGAACTGTCAGGAACCTTGCCGCTCCGTAAGGGTCATAACCTGCCTTGCCGATGGACCTGATGCCGATTTGGTCAGCCTCGAGCTCCTGCTGCCGGGAAAAGCCCGCGATCGAACGCCTTTCCGTGCTTTCCACCTGGTCGCCGCGCTGACGGCTTTGTATGACATTGGCCGCCTGACTAATCACCGCGGCTCGCTTTTCCTGCTCCGCACGCAGCAGCGCGTGACGGGCAGTGATATGAGCGATCTCATGCGCCATGACCGCCGCGACTTCCGACCCGTCATTGGCGAGCGCAAGAAGCCCTCGCGTCACATAGAGATTGTTGGGCGGCAGCGCAAAGGCGTTGACGACCGGGGAATTGAGAATCGTGACTTTATAGGGCTCGGAGGACGGCCCCTCGGCGGCCGCCAGTTTGGCGAGAATGTCATTGAGGAAACGTTCGGCCGTCGGATAGTGGTATTCCCCGCCGAACAGGGCGACCATTTTCTTGTGCTCGGCGCTGGCTGCCGTCTCGACGCCGAGGGTTCGCGGCGCCGCTTGCGGGAGCTCTGCGGAAAACGGCTTCGTGCCCTGCTGTTCGATCGAGGCACAGCCTGCCGCGAGCGTGGAAATTGCGAGCGCAAACGCTCGCCCTGCCCGCATCCGGCGCGAAGGCAACAGTCGCAATGGGAAGTGGTCCGGCCGGCGGCCGCGAAAGCGAAAGGAAAAGGCGTGCATCAAGGCTTTTCGGCCGGAACCCGGGTGATTTCTGCGGGGGTCTTGGCCCTCACCTCGAGTTCAGCGTCATTCTCCTCTCCAACAATGAGTTCGATATCATCGGGGCTCGCGATTTCGATCTGCGGACCGAATCGCGTATCGAGCAAGCCGCGGACCCGCAAACTCCGACCGACGAGAGAATTGAATTTCATAGCCGCCTGTTCGAATATCCGGACATTGCGTTGCAGGATTATGACCGAGAAACCGCGGTCGTGGCCAGAGCCGAATTTGAGGCGCAGGCCCATTGGGCTGGACACGACATTCGCCAGCCGCCCCTCGACGATGACATCGGTCGCCGCTTTTTCCGCGAATCCTGAGCTGTCGTCGGCCGCTATGATCGCATAATACGGATCGGCCCAGAGTCCAAGCCGGCCGGCACGCGCTTCGGCTTCGGCCGCGAGCCAAGCCTTCAGGCAGGGACGGATCTCCGCCTGCGGCTTGACCCGGGCGAGACCGGCGCGCAGCAAAAATACACTAATCGAACGTTCGTTTTCCTCCGGCGAGTCCCAAAACGCCAGGACCGGTATCCGGCCCCAGCGATCAGGCTTTTGCGCGAGCGATGTGAACGTGATCTCCTGGCCGCGGATTTTCGCCGCCAATTTGGCGCGCGCCTCGCCATCGCGCTCCGGCGCCTCTGGTGTCGGCCGCGGCGGATCGAGGCCGGCGAGGCGCAAAATACGGCCATCGGAGAGGGCGATGTCGAGCCTTTCATCGACTCCCGTAACGCGCGCGGAACTCTCTCCCTGGGCCGGGCAGGCGCCCAGGGCGTTGCGCGGCGCCGGCGAAGCCGACGGCGCCGCCAAAATCGCCAGGCTCACTGCCAAAGCGAGCCCGGAGATGCGCGAGCGCCGGCCGGATGACATAAGCATGGTGATCACCTTAACCCGCGAGTTGCGCCGCCCAGAGCATCGCCCGCAAAAGCGTCAGCGGTTTTGCGCTTGAACGATGCTCTACCTTTTTGAATCTCGAGCATCTTATCGGCTTTCAAGTGAGTCCACTTGAAAGCGGGATGCTCGAGTGGCCCGGGCCAGAGGTTCATGCTAAGGTCGCGACCGCTGAATCGCAGATGAACGTGCAGGAGGTGGGGGCAATTCAACTGCAAGTGTATGTCCGAATGGGGCCATGCTCCAGCGCAGGTTTTGCCGCAACCACAGGCAATCGTTTGCTGTCGGCGTGCTTGGCCGAAAAGTCCCGGTAGCTCAGCAGGATAGAGCAACGGTTTCCTAAACCGTAGGTCAGGGGTTCGAATCCCTTCCGGGACGCCAGTAATATCATATAGTTAAATTATTTCTGAAGGATGCCACCGCGACCTTAGTCTCTCTATAGTCGCGCACAATCGGAGCAAGACACTTCGCCGGTCGCGCCTGTCGGCGCACGATTTCCGACGTTCATTGGCAACTGTCGCGAAAATGGTCATTGTTGGGACAGTGAGCCGACTCGCTCAAGTTCGATCTCGAAAGTTCTGCAACCGTGCAACGGTTGCTCGCACCACATGGTCAGGCGTCGGGTGCCTTACTGTCGACCGGGCCACCGGTCAGCTCCCATTCGGCAAAATCTGGCCGGGTATTGCGGCGCACTATAGCGCGCACGGCTTGCGTGCAAATTTCAAGACCACGAGAAGCGCACTGCGTATCGGGCAATGTGTGCTTGGGCAGGCGCGCGCGGCCGTGCACCACTTTGCTGCGTAGGTCGTAGAGTTTACGGACGGCCTCCGAGATTTCAAGGCGCTCATTGTAGGTTGTACCGAGCAGAAGGGCTGCTCGCAGCCGGAGCTTGTAGGTGAGTTCTTGAGAGCTGTCGTCGCCCATCAGGGCCTCAAGACAGATGCAAATGTCGATAGCTTGGTTGCCGGATGATCGCCGGCGGCGCGCGAGATTGAGGCGGTCGAGAGCCACATCCACCGAACCACGCAGCGACTCGCTCAATCGCAGATAGCGCTCTGCCCAGGCAATCGCATCGGCATCGACCTTCAGCCGAGGGGCTTGACTTAACGAGCCCTCGTATCGCGCGGACATCCATATTCTCCCAAATTCGACTGAGGTCAGCGTAGGATCGATAAAGTCCATCCACGAAGCTCCGATCACTGGCGCAGCGCGATCGGCAAGGGTAAAGCCGCGGGCTGCGTCCAAGATCGCACCATAAGCGCGATCATACGTTGCGTGGCCAGTCATGAGGTCGGCCGAAGCAGCGACGGTGCCCATGTTGAGGACGGCCATGGTCGGCGGGAGGATCGAATCAATGTCCAGCATCGACCACGGGTTTATTTGGTAACGGCGGGCGAGCATACGGAAGTTTGGTAAATCCGGCGTATCCGCGAACGGCAGCAAACGCACGTTGTTGGCTAAGGTCACGGGTTGATCCGCTTCGAGGCCGTACAGCACCGCAACCAAGCGAAGATCCGCACGATCGATTTCAAAAAGACGATGGAGCCAAGTGACGGCCGACTGCGCATCGCTGTTCAGCACCATCCTAAGGAGCCCTTGCGACACATAATGTGGGTGAAGGTTGAGCTGCTTGGTTGCGAAGAAGATATTGCGGCCGGGCCCGAACACGGGGTGCGTCGTGAGAACGGCGTTAACAGGACTAGTGATTTCTGAAATGTCCGGCTTGGGTCTCTCCAGGAAGACGCCGAGCTCTTCCTGTCGCGCATAGTGTTCAAAACATTGCCGCGCAAATTCGCGTTGCCGTTCAAGTTCGGCGATAAGAGCGTCGTCACTACTCATGCGTCCTAACGTAGCGTAAATAGGTTGTAAGTCAAAATGAGACGCCCAGTTGAGGCCCGCAGCATATGATACACTTCAACTGTCCCGAAAAGGGCTCTTTACGGGACAGTCATGGCGTATCACGCACGGAAAACACAGGCTCGAACGACGCGCGCGCGGCGTGCGCCGATACCCGTTTTCGGGACAGTTCCGCGCAAACCCCGCAACCGCGATCGCCGGCCGCGGGAATATCTCACGCGGGCGGAAGTCGATCTGCTCGGGCGAACGGCGCAGGGGCGCGGCAGGTACGGCCACCGCGATGCGACGATGATCTTGATCGCGTACCGGCGGCCGGCGGAGGTGGTGAGCCTGCGTTGGGATCAGATCGATCTTTCGCAGGGACTCGTGCACGTGCGGCGCGTGAAGAGCGGGACACCGTCCGTTCATCCGCTCGCGGATCAGCTCGCGCTCGAACTCGGGCGAGGGCTGCGAAAATGCCAAACACCAACTTGCCGGCGGCCGTCGTGGTGTCGATCGCCGCGCCCTGGCCGGTCAGCACGCGCAATCCGATGCCGCGTGCATTGAGATCGTGCACGACATTGACGAGGTGGCGGAGATTGCGCCCGAGACGATCGAGTTTCCACACAACAAGCGTATCGCCAGGGCGCAGAGCCTTGAGGACGCGTCGAGTCCGGGACGGTCGTCCTGCTTGCCGCTCGCGGTGTCGCTGTGGAGGTTGCGCTCGGCGACGCCCGCGGCGATGAGCGCGTCACGCTGGAGGTCGAGCACCTGCGAGCCGTCTGCTTTCGAGACGCGCATGTAACCGACGAGAGGGGAGGAAGGGGCGCTCCGCAAACGGTCGTTTTTGGAATGAGCCGATCTGCGTCGGCTATTGTGGGATGTCACGTTACTAATCCAATCACCTTTCTATGCTCCGTAAACGGTGCGGGTGTGGATAGTGGAAGAACAGGAAATGGCCGGTTGGGCGTTGCATTTGACAGGGGGCGGCTCGGGAGTATGCTACGGCTACGAAACTCGTAGTTTCGCAATTATGACCAAAGCAATGGAGAACATAAACATGGCGCTGATGCGGGTGCGCCGGTTGGCGCAGCTCACTCTCCCCGCCGAAGTGCGACGGGCGCTCAACGTCCAGGAAGGCGACTATCTGGAAGCGAGGATCGTCAAGGGCGGCGTGCTCCTCAAGCCGGTTGCCATGGTGGAGCGGAAGCGGGCATGGGAAGGAATCTTGCACGCCACGTCTCAAGTACGTGACCTCAAGTCTGATCCGAGCAAGAGCAACAAGGAGGAAGAGGAGGAAATTGCGGAGTCGATCAAAGAATTCCGCCGCAAGAAACGAAAGCATGCTTAAAGTCGTATTCGACACGACAGTGCTCGTGAGCGCCTTTCTCCGACGTGTGCAAGGAGGAGTGTCATTTGACCTCCTCCAATTTGTTGAAGAAGGATTGTTCGAACTCTACACCTCGGATGAAATCCTTGAGGAGGTCGCCGATACTCTTATCACACATGAGCATATACGACGCCGGTATCAATATCCGGAAACGGCAGTTGTCGAGTTTTGCAAGGGCTTGGCACGGCTCGCTGTAATCGTGAGCGATATCCCAGAGGTGCATGTGGTACGCGATCCCGATGATGACATGATCGTTGCTTGTGCGCTTGCGGCGGGCGCGGCGTATCTTGTGTCGCGTGACAAGGATTTGTTGTCTCTGGGAGAGTACGAAGGCATTGCGATGATCACCCCTGAAGCTTTCATGCACGTTCTTCGAAAACAATAGAATTGAACTGTCCCGAAAAGCGCTCTTTACGGGACAGTCATGGCTTCTCACGCATGGAAAACAAAGGCTCAAGACACCCGCTCGCGGCGTGCGCCGATAAATGTTTTCGGGACAGTCCCGCGCAAACCCCGCAATAGCGATCGCCGGCCGCGGGAATATCTCACGCGGGCAGAAGTCGATCTGCTCGGGCGAACGGCGCAGGGGCGCGGTCGGTACGGCCACCGCGATGCGACGATGATCTTGATCGCGTACCGGCGGCCGGCGGAGGTGGTGAGCCTGCGTTGGGATCAGATCGATCTTTCGCCGGGACTCGTGCACGTGCGGCGCGTGAAGAGCGGCACGCCGTCGGTGCATCCGCTCGCGGGCATCGAGCTGCGCGCCCTGCGCAAGTTGAAGCGCGAGGAAGTCGAAAGCAGATTTGTGTTCATGACTGAACGGGCGGCGCCGATGACGACGGCCGGCTTTCGCAAGATGCTCGCACGGACAGGGGAGAGTGCGGCGTTTCCGTTTCCGGTGCATCCGCACATGCTGCGGCATGCGTGCGGATACAAGCTGGCGAACGACGGGCAGGACACGCGCGCGGTGCAACACTATCTTGGACACAAAAATATCCAGCACACCGTGCGCTACACGGAGCTGTCGCCGGAGCGGTTCAAGTCGTTTTGGGAGGATTGAAAAAAGTTGGCCAGATGGCGCCGAAAGAACTAAAATGAGCGGTCACCGGAAAACTAGGCTGGCAAGACAGTTTGCAGGGGGTAGTCATGTCGATAGATTGGGGCTCGGTTAATTGGGGCTACGTCGCGCTGCTTTCAGGATTCGCGTTCATCGCGGCACTTATCGCTAATTTCATAACGTTTGGGTACCGCGGGGCTGCTGCAATTGTGGCCGCCTTGCTGTTCGCTGTCATCTTTGTGTTCGCAACGTATTATCCTCACGGCATAGACCTTCCCAAGTTGAAGTAGGAAGGCCGCGCGTTCTTCGGACAGGCGGCTATTGCAAAGTGGAAGCGCCCTGTGTCGTTGTGGCTTCCGCTTGTGTGGTGACTGACGGCGCTTGCACGATGACGGTGCGGGTTCTGGTCGCCGAAAGTCCTTTCTGATCCGTCCGGCGTAGTCGATTGTGTCGGTGGCGACGCTCGATGTGTCGATCACGATGTTGCTGACGAGCGCACCGTTGAGGAAGGTCTTGAGCCCGGGGTTGAGATCAGCTTGCGGGCCGGTGATCGTTGCGCCGAGGTCGGTGTAGGTGGCGCCGACTTGGATGATGGCCGGATTGTCGCCATTAATCGCGATGACGGGCGGCGTGTCCGGTGTTGTTGATGCGGTGTTGGTGTTGGTCGACGATGATGGGGTTTCCCTTGATTGATTGGCGGCGGCGACCATCGCTTGGAACTGTGCAGCCGTCACGCAAATCGAGCCGACGCAGAGTTCGTTCGTGTTCACTCGCCCGAAGTTGCCGATAGCTGATGTGATCGGTTGGGCGAATCCAGCGACGGTACTTTCCATCGACGTGATCTCCGTCGAAAGCGCCTGGACGGCAGATACGATCGGGGAAATGAGATCGATGGAGTTGAGGCTTAGGGTGCCATCGGGCGTGAGGGCGGTTGGCGAGGTAGTCGAAACGAGGTTCGGGAAGATCGATTGCACCTGCTGCGCGATAAAGCCGAGTTGTGGGGTCGAGCCCTGCGATGGATCAATCCAATTGAAGGTAACGGGGTTGAGTGCGTCGATCGCGGCGAGCGACGACGAGGCGTCGAGTGATTGGATATTCGTCTTGAGCCGCTGGTCGGAGTTTTGGGTGAGATTGCCGGCGAGGATGGCGTTGCCGGTGTCATAGACGGAGAACACTGTCGTCGAGGCGTTGTTGGCGACGAGGAAGGCGGTCGTCGAGGCGGTGTCCGGTCCCCACACTTCGAAGCGGCTGTGCGGGGTAGTGGTGCCGATGCCGAAATTGCCGTTGGCGTCGAATTTCGCGACAAATGTGCCGCCGCCGATAACGCCGAGATTCCCCAATTCAAAAACCAGTTTTTTGAAATCTCGTGCGTGCAACAGCCATAGTCTGCCATGCTCTAGCGCCTTGGTGCATGGCTAGGCCGGAGGTTGTAGGACGGCTCTCAGAAACCGACCTCAATTTAGAAATTAAAATGCGATTTCAATAACGTAGGTGTTCGCATCTCTATTCGGACTGGCGCGTCATCCTGCTTTGCGCAACGGGCTTCGCAGCGTTGCCCCGGGCCTCAAGCATCAGCTAGGCCGGCGTCCTTCGAAGCCCATTGTTCGGAGCTCGCGTCGGATTACGACGCATCGCGCGTCTGGCTTGCGGGAAGCCGGAAAATCCCAAATATGCCACTTCGGGATTCATCTGGGGAATCCCGGGTTTCGTAGCCAAGAAGACAGATCGCGTGCGCGCGGATATGATTTTCGGGAAGTGCACTGGCTCCCCGAGCCTGCCGTGATGCTCGCGGTCAGCACCGAAACTCGCGTTGATTACCGCTGATCATTATCTGGTTCGGGGAAAGAGGTCATGCCAATTGGAATGCGTCGCGTCCGTTCCAGCCCATGCGACTTGCCCCCCGTCCTTGCCCATTTCCAGCAGCGGGCATCCGACTACAGCACTGCCTCGGCCACCGGCCTCTGGGCTTGGCAGCGCCGGCGCGAGGCGGCGACGCTGGCGGCGCTGGCCGGCGAGGTCAAGGGTCGCGCGGCCCTTGATCTCGGCTGCGGCGCCGGTTTCTACGCCATTCGCCTGGCCGATGCCGGGGCCCGCCCGGTGGTGGCCGTCGACGCCTCGCCGGCGATGATCGCCGCCATCGCCGATCCCCGCATCGAGACGGTAGTGGGCGACGCCGCCACCGTCACCCTGGACCACCGCTTCCAACTGGCGCTGCTGGCCGGCCTGCTGGAATTCGTCATCGATCCGATCGCCGTGCTGGCTAATGCGCGGCGCCACCTGGAACCGGGCGGCCGGATGGTGGCGTTGGTCCCCCGCGACAATTTCGTAGGCCGCCTCTACCGTCGCTTCCATCGCCGCCACGGCTTCGCCATCGCCCTGTTCGACCGGCCGCGCTTCGCCCTGGTGGCCGAGCGGGCGGGGCTGGCCCTGCTGAGGTCGCAGGCGGTGTTCCCCTTCGGCGATGTCCACGCCATGGTTGCGCGATGAGCCGCATCCTGCTGTTGGTCAACGGCCTGGGCTTGGGCAATTCCACCCGCTGTTACGCCGTCATCCAGCGATTGCTGGCCGCCGACGCCGAGGTCGAGGTGGTGACCTCGGACAACGGCCTGTGGTTCTTCGCCGACAAGCCGGAAGTTGGCCGCGCCACCGAGATTCCCTCGTTGCGCTACGGCCAGAAGGCGGGGCGGATCAATATCGCTGCCACCCTGTCCCAGGTCGGCACCATGCTGGACACCATCCGCCGTGCCGAGGCCGTCCTCGCCGACACCATCGCCCGCTTCCGTCCGGCGGCGGTGGTCACCGACTCGATCTATTCGCTACGGCCGGTGCGCCGCGCCGGGCTGCCGCTGGCAGCCATCAACAATTCCGATATGGTGGTGCGGCGGATGGTCGGCGGCGGATGGCCGGCCGCGGTGCTACCACAGTTTCTAGCGGTCGAGCTGAGCGATTATCTGCTCCATCGTCAGCTCCCCGATTTGGTGATCAGCCCCCGCCTCGATCCCGCCGACACGAGCGAAGCCGGGCCCTTTCGCCGAGTCGGGCCCATTGTTCGCGCCGCATGCCGCCCGGAACCGGCGCGCAGCGGCCGGCCCGAACGGGTGGTGGTGATGCTATCGGGCTCGGTGTTCGGCAGCCCGGTGGCGCTCGGGCGCGACCGCCCTGGCTTGACCATTGACGTGGTTGGTCGTCCGCCGCCGAGCGAGGGGGTGGTCCCCGGAGGCGTCTTCTATCACGGCAAGGTGCGCGATTCCCTGACGCTGATGCGGGACGCCGACCTAGTGGTGGTCAACGGCGGCTTCAGCGCCGTCAGCGAAGCGTTGTTCCTGCGCAAGCCGATGGTGGTGATCCCGGTGCCGCGTCATGCCGAGCAATGGGCCAACGGCGAAGGCATCCGTCGGCTGGGACTAGGCATCGTCGCCACCGAGGACGGGCTGGAGGAGGCCATCGATGCGGCGCTCCAGCGCATCGGCGAATTCCGCGCCGCCTTCAAAGCCCTGCCCGCTTTGGCCAACGGTGCCGAGCGCGCCGCCGAACTGATCCTGGACCTGACGGCGAGACGGCAATGAAGGTGGCGCTCCGCTTCGGTCGCTATTGTTCGGTTGCGCTGCTGGCGGCCGCTGGCGACTGGCTGCTCTTTGCCCTGCTCGTCTCGGCCGTCGAACTCGCCCCGTTGACCAGCCTGATGGCCGCGCGCGTCGCCGGCGGGTTGTTGTCCTTCCTCAGCAATCGCTACTGGACCTGGGGCGCCAACCGGCAGATCGCGCTGACCCAGCAAGGGCGCCGCTTCCTCTTGCTCTATGCCTTCAGCTACGCCCTGTCGGTAGCACTGTTCCGGCTGTTGACCGAAGTTCTGCTGACTCCCTCCCTATCCCAGCAAGCTGGCCACCGATCTCGGCTGCTTCGTGATCAACTTCGTGGTGATGAATTCCTACGTGTTTCATGCCCGGGCCGGGCTCGCCCGTTTTTTTAGTCGGGCGAGCCCCTCGCCGGGCGGGGCCTCTGGCCGCCTGGCCGTCGCATCAATGGCGGCGGGGCAAAAAAACAGGATTTGCGCGCTCATCGGCATTACCGCCCACCCCGGCCCCGAACCGAAAGCGTTCTGGAACGCCAAGATCCTCGGCTGGGAGGCCAGCCGTTACGGCGGCGGCGCGTCCCCCGATCTGATCGAGGGTGTGGCCGGGCGAATCTCCTCGTCGGTGCGTTTCCGCCTGGACACCGCGGCCCGATTGCTGGCGCCGCACCTCGCCGGTCGCCGCGTGGTGGAATTGGGCTGCGGCTCCGGCCTGCTGGCGGAGCGGCTGCTGGTACTGGGAGCCGCCTCGTACCAGGGCTATGATCTCTCGGACGCAGCGATCGCCCGCGCCAAGCAACGGGCTGCCGGCTCGCCGCGGCGCGAGGCCATGCACTTCGCCGCCGCCGCTGTCAGCGACCTACCGCCCCAGGGCGACGCTTTAGTGGTCTCCCTCGGCCTGGTCGAGTGGCTCACTCCGGCCGAGCTGGACCACCTGTTCACCCTCGGCCGCCAGGGATCGTGCCTGCACGCCGTCTCGGAACGGCGCCGCTCGGCGGCGCAGCTAATACATCGCGCCTATGTCCAATTCTCCTATGGCTGGAAGAACGGCGGCTACGTACCTCGATATCACCAGGTGGCGGAGATCGCCGCTATTGCCAACCGCCAAGGCATCGGCCGGTTAACCGTCTTTCGCCACCGGCGGCTGCGCTTCGGCATCTTCGTCAGCGATCTCGCCCTCGAATAGCGGCTCGATCGTTGGCGAAGCACTCCGCCGGCGGCGGCTCTGCGGTACTCGGCGACGGCGGCGCCGCGTCCATGGCCGGAACCGACAGCTCGCCGAGGACATCGCGGATGGCGATCGGCTGCCGTCCATCGGAGCCGATCAGCCACACCCGGTAGCGCCCATCCGGCAGCGAGAATGCGGGTGAGCGCCAAGGAGCCAGGGCGGCCCGCTGCGGCGATCCGACGGTGACGTTGCCGAAGCGTACCGGATGGACCTGCTGCTCGCCGGCGAAGCACAGCACGGGGGCGATGATCGAGCGGAAATACAGCCCAGTATAGCCACGCAGCAGACGGCCGTGCAGCACCGCGACATAGCCGGGACCCTCGCGGCGGATTTCGATGCCGATGGGATCGCGGTCGCCGGGTTGGGATACGGCAAATACCACCTCACCCCCCATGACCTTCGCCGCAGCGGGGGCGTCGGCTGCCAGGTGAGCCGCTTCGAAGGCGGTGGGAATGTAGCCGTTGGGGAAGGTCTTCAGGCAGTTGCCATCACGAGTAGTGTAGGGAAAGTAGAGGAAATGTGCACTCTCGGCCGCCAACTCGCCGAAAATCGCGCCGAAGCCGGCCAATGACGGCGACGCGGTGAGCCCTTTGCGCTGATCGCCGTCAGCGTCTGTCTTGGCGACGACTGCCAGGCAATCCTCGCGGTTGGCGCCCGCATTCGTCGCCGGGAAGGTCTGGTAGAGGAACGACATGTGGTTGAGGATGCCGTTGGAGGCCACTTGCCAACGGCGCGACTCGAGCAGGCGGAACTCGGCGACATGTGCTTCGAAGGCGTCGCGGTCGGCGTAGAAGGCCGGCTTGAGGGTAGCGGCGATCTCGCTCTGAGCCGCCACCGATCCCACTTGAAACGGAACCGGGGCGAATCCGGCGATGCCGGCCAGCAGCGGCCGCAGCGCGAACAAGCCGCAGAGGACTGCGGCGCCAGCCTGGGCGACCAGCCCCCGCCGGCTCAGGCCGACCACCAGCCGCTCCGCGGCCAAGCCGACCAGGGCGGCGGCGGCGGGGGTCACCGCCACCATATGGCGGGGCAGCAGATCGGAAACCAAGGCGGTCACGGCGGTGACCAGGAGTATCAGCGGAAACAAACCCACCGGGGCGCCGTCGAAGGCTTTGCGAGGGGGACGAACCGTCGCGATCGCCGCCCCAGCGGCCAGTAGCAGCGCCAACAGATCGCCGGCCAGCAGAGGCACCCACACCCACGGTCCGCGGTCGGCGAATTCGGCGGCGGCGCCCCCGAACAGGTCGGCAAACAGCTCCGCCTTCGGCCATAGCCGAGCGACCTCCCAGAACACGTAATTGTTGATCGCATCACCCGGCAGCGACGCCGCCGTCTGAAGCAGCCGAGCATTGCCCGACACGATATTGGGCAGATAGGGAAAAGCCAGACCGAGGAGCACGGCGACGGCGTGGCGCCAGGTCAGCCGGGGGCGATAGAGCACGGTGGCCAAGATCAATCCCAGTGCTACCTGGATAATCTGCAGGTGTATCTGCATGCCGATCGCCACGGCGGCGGTGGCCAAGCCCAAATGCAGCGCCCGCCCGTCAGCGAGGAAGGAATAGCCGAACACCGTCGCCGCCGTGGCGAAGATCAGGATGAAGCCAGGATTCCATACCCCCAGGGTGTGGCCCAAGATGACCGAAGCGGCCAAGGCGGTGGCGATCAAGGCACCCGCCAAAGCCGACACTCTACGGGCGAAGAAAACCGCGATAAGCAGGACGGACGCGGCAAACAGCAAGACGACGCCGATATTGACAATCACAACATTCCGGCCGGCCGCCAAGATCGCCGCCAGCAGCAGATAGTAGGCGCCTCCGGGGCTGCGCGTGCCGCCGTTGCTTTCCGGCCCGGACAGCGGCCAGTGATCGGGGACGGACAAGGCCCGCCACAGGTCGCGGTCACCCCAGACGTTCAGGGAGACGTCGCCCGACCCCACAAATCGTGCCGCCACCAGCACGGCGACCGCTGTCACCAGCACCGCCACCAAGACCTTGTCGGTAAATTGCAGGGGACCTTTGTGCATGTTCGTTACAATTGGCACGTTGCTTTGCGTTGGCCCCTGGTTTGCGAGACTAAAATGGACCCATGGAATGGGACCATTTTGCAAGATTGCCGGCGCGGCGGACTGGCGTCGTTTCAGCCGAACAGCATTGCGAAGCTTCGTGCCGCCAGCGCGCAATCGTCAGCCGACATGATGGCCGAGACGACCGCTACACCGTCGGCGCCGGACTCGATCAGTGCCCGGGTGTTCTCGGCTTTGACCCCGCCGATCGCCATGACGGGCTTGGTCGTCTTGCGCCGAAGCGCAGCAAAACCCTGGATGCCGAGCGGTTCGCTCGCATCCCCCTTGGTCGTCTGCGCATAGATCGGTCCGACGCCGAGATAGTCGGCAACCGCGACATCGGGACCGAGAATCTGCTGCTCGTTGGTGACCGAGAGGCCGAGAATTTTTCCCGGCCCGACGAGCGCCCGCACGACCTCGGCCGGCATGTCGGACTGTCCGACATGGACGCCGTCCGCATCCACCGCAAGCGCGATGTCGACGCGATCGTTGACGACGAGCGGGACTCGACACGGAGCGAGCAGCGCCTTCAACACGCGTGCCTGCTCGAGGAATTCGCGCGTCGGGGCCTCCTTCTCGCGCAATTGCACCATGGTGGCCCCGCCCTGTACTGCGGCCATGACCACGTCGGTCAGGTTGCGGCCGCGGGCGAGGCCGCGATCGGTGATGGCGCACAGGCGGTAGATCGTTCGGTCGCGCACTACATCACAACCTTCAGTCGGGCTGCCACATCGGAGGCTTCGATCCGGTCGAGCTGGTCGAGGAAGCCGACCCGATAGCTGCCGACGCCAATGCGTCCGTCGCCTTCCGCCGCCATCTCGCCGGCAACGCCGTAGATCGCCACCGCAGCCGCAGTCGCTTCGAACGCGTCGCCGGTCACCCCCGAAAAAGCTCCGGCGATCGCCGATAGCGCGCAGCCGAGCGCGGTCACGCGGCTCATCACCGGATGGCCGTTGGCCATCCGGACGAGGCGCGTTCCATCCGTGACGATGTCCTCGGCGCCGGTCGCCGCGATGACGCAGGAAAGTCGCTGCGCGAGCGCAACTGCCAGACTTTCAGCCTCTGCGGTCGTATTGGCTGCATCGACGCCTTTCGGCACCGCGACAGCGTCGGTCACGCGCGCGATCCGGGCAATCGCCATGATTTCCGATGCGTTGCCGCGAACGATCGAGGGACGGTGGGCGAGCAGGGCAGCGACGGCGTCGTTGCGAAAGGCAGTGGCACCGACGCCGACGGGATCAAGCACCCATGGCTTGCACTGGGCTTGTGCGGCGGCTGCGGCGATCAACATGCTCTCGATCCAGGGCTTCGACAAAGTGCCGATATTGATGACGAGCGCCGCCGAAAGACGCAGGAAGTCGGCGACTTCCTCGGGCGCGTGCACCATGGCGGGTGACGCCCCGATGGCGAGCAGCGCATTGGCCGCCACGTCCATGGACACGAAATTGGTGATGGTCTGTACCAGCGGCCGCTGCTCGCGCAAACGGCCGAGCAAAGGCCCAGCAAATTCGGTCACCTCGACCGCTGTCAGGATCTCTGTCAAGGCATTGTCCTCGGAAACGGGGCGATTGGCGTCGCGGCCGCCGTTGCCGTGGCGAGACGCTTTTCAGACATATGGGGTTCGGACTCGATGCGCCACGAGGGATTTGCCGCAGGAGGTGTCGGCCAATCCGCATGCCACAGCACACGAGGGTAATTGTTGCAACTCTAGCATGTTGTAAAGCCGAGCGGTTTCGTCGCCGGCGCCGGGCGCCTTGATCTAGATCAAATCGCGTTGTAGGGGAGGGCTGTAGCGAGTTTATCTTCATGTTGGCTCCCCTTCACTCCGATCTTCCCGCTTCGCCATACCAAGCGTTGGTCCAGCATGGTCCGCGCCTGCTTTTGGCTGCCATGCCGCTGGTCGTGCTACAACCAATTCTCGGTCACATCGCGGCGCACATGGCCAGCACCCGCCCCGAGCTGTTTGCTCGCCTCGGAGCGAATGCAGGCAAGCGTTTTCTGATCGATCCGTGTGATCTTCCCTTCGTGCTGGTGCTGCTGCCGAACCCGGCACGGCCCCAGTTGCGGGCCTACCGCCGTTCCGAGCAACCACGCCACGACGCGGCCATCGCCGGCATGTTCCTGAACCTTCTCGATCTGATCGACGGGTCGCTCGATGGCGACGCTCAGTTCTTTTCCCGCGATCTACGTGTGAACGGAGACGTCGAAGCGGTGGTGGCGCTGCGCAACGCCCTTGACGATTGCGAGGGCGGTGCTCTCGACAGCGTCGTCGCGGCCCTCGGGCCGTTGTCGAAGCCGGCAGCGCTGGTGGTATCGGCGCTCCGCGCCTCGCGAGCGAGGAGCCGCCATGGATGACAAAGGCTATCTGCGCCCAGAGCTGGTCTGCCCGGCCGGTACGCCGGCTGCGTTGCGAACCGCGATCGACGCCGGCGCTGACGCGGTTTATTGCGGCTTCCGGAACGAAACGAATGCGCGGAATTTTCCGGGGCTTAACTTTACCCCGGCGGAGCTCGAGGCCGCGATCGGCTATGCCCACGCCCGCAAGGCGAAAGTCCTGCTCGCGGTCAACACGTTCCCGCCAGCGGGGCGGTTCGCTTTGTGGCGCGAAGCCGTCGACATCGGGGCTCGGCTCGGCGTCGATGCCATGATCGTCGCCGACGTCGGCGTCGCCGACTATGCCGCGCGCACCTATCCGAACCTACGGCTGCATCTCTCAGTCCAGGCCGGCGCGTCCACGTCCGAGGCAATCCGGTTCTACTGCCAAGAATTCGGCGTCAAACGCGTGGTGCTGCCGCGCATCCTGACGGTCGCCGAGATCGCCGACATCCACCGGCAGATCCCGTGTGAAATCGAAGCTTTCATATTCGGCAATATCGGGATGATGGCTGAGGGGCGCTGCAGCCTGACGAGTTACGCAACCGGCATTTCGACAAACATGGACGGCGTCTGTTCGCCCGCGGCGGATGTGCACTATGAGGAGGATGCGCAGCGCAATCTGACCACCAGTCTCGGTTCTTTCATGATCGATCGCTTCGCATGCGGCGAAAGCGCCGGCTATCCGACGATTTGTAAAGGCCGCTACCTGTGCAGTGCCAGGAACGACAGCTATTACGCCTTCGAGGAGCCGGTCAGTCTCAACCTCTCGGCGCTCCTGCCAGACATCATGCACGCCGGTGTGACGGCGCTCAAGATCGAGGGTCGCCAGCGCAGCCGCGCCTACGTCAAGGCGGTCGTATCCGCATTCCGCAAGGCCGTCGATGATATCATGGCTGGCCGTGAAATGGGCCTCGCGAGCCTGTTGGCGCTGACCGAAGGGCACCGGGAGACCGAAGGCGCCTTTGGCGGCAAGAAATGGAGGTAGAGGTGAGTGGGCATCGTGCCGAGATCACCCTTGGCCCCGTCCTGTTCAACTGGCAGCCGGATCGGTGGCGCGACTTCTATTTCCGCATCGCCGACGAAGCACCGGTGACTTGTGTTTATCTCGGCGAAATCGTTTGCTCGAAGCGCGCGGCCCTCTTAGAGCCATTTTACCAGGCGGTGTCGGAGCGGCTGTCGGCGGCGGGAAAGAGCGTCGTGTTCTCGACGCTGGCTCAAGTCGTGCTCAAGCATGACCGGCAGACGGTGGAGTTCTATCTGTGCAGCGCAAGACTTCCCGGTCGAAGCCAATGACGGGTCCGCCCTCCTCCAGCTGCAGGGACGCGCGCACCACATCGGGCCTTTCATGAACGTCTACAACGAGAGGACCGTTGCGTTTCTCGCTCGCAAAGGCGCACGCAATTTCTGTCTTCCCGCGGAGATGCCGGCCGCTGCCATTGGCGCGCTGTGTGAAGGAACGCGGAACCTTGACGTGACGATCGAAGTTCAGGTTTTCGGGCGGCTTGCACTGGCCCTTTCTGCGCGCTGCTATCACGCCCGCGCCCACGGTCGCACCAAGGACAGCTGCCAATTCATCTGCGAGAATGATCCCGATGGTCTCGACCTCAAGACCTTGGACGGTCGGCCTTTCCTCGCCATGAACGGAATTCAGACACTCTCACACTCTTATCTAAATTTGATCGGTGAATTGGCGGAGTTGCACGAAATGGGCGTCTCGCGTTTTCGCCTGTCGCCGCACAGCTGCGACATGGTGGAGATCGCATCGATCTTCCGCGCTGTCCTCGATCAGCGTATTGCCGTCGCGGAGGCCTTGGTCCAGCTCGATGACATGAAGCTCTTTGCGCCGTTCTCCAACGGTTTTTACCATGCCGGGCCCGGCCATACCTGGATCAGGCAAAAAGTGACCCACCTTCGGACCTAGGGCGGGATCCGCGATCGAGTTCACGCCGATCGCGTAAACTTGATCATGCATTTGAAAGGCCATCGCCTCAAGGGCGCATTTGTGACCTGCAGCGCTATTTAGGTAGGTCGCGCTTCGAAAGAAAGGCATATGAGCCGCGGGCGGCGGCCGGTGTCCTTATCAGGCTGATCGCCCGGTTCTTCGAGTTTGTCTTCGCTACTGGCGCACATCGAATTGGTCATCTCCAAGAGCTCGGAGCATGTCGTGGTCGGACGGTCGGTTAGGAACAGGCGCAAGACGAGCAGCAAATCCGCGGCGCGTTCCCGCGCTCCCAAATCAATGGCCGTCCGAAGGTTGGCGCAAATCATTTCGCGCACGAAGTCCTTGCCTCTCCAGCGGTTCAGCAGATAGCTGTCGAGCAAGGCTTTATGCTTGGTGGACGGACCCGGACCAAGCAGCAATTCGTGGGGGTCGAGGCCGACCCATTCGGCGCATTCTGATACGGACAGCATCGCACCAATCCCTTATACGGGGCGGTGCGTCGAGCACTGAGCTTGATTGGATTGAAGAGCCCCGCAGATTGGGTGAGTCGATCAATTCGTGAAAGCCATGTCAAGAGGGACTACGAATGTTTCGCACAGCATATTGAGATTCTGAACCGCTATCATCCCGCCCTCCCAAAAGTGACAGCAGCGACAAAGCTGCGCGCATGACATTCCCCCGCGACGCCGGCCCGACATAGCGATTGAAAAAATAATAAAAACAATTAGTTCAAGCTGATTTTGACGCCGCCATCGGCGCGCCTCAAATCGCGCCTCGCCTCGCCGTCTCTCCAGCGCCGCTCCATCGCTACATCCCTGTCACGCGAATTGCGAATACCTCGGGCGGTTGATAATAGTGGTTGTCCCCCAAGACCGGACGCTCCGGGGGGGCCGTCCCGCGGCGGCGGCAATGCCTCATGCTCGAACAGGCATGACCGGAGAAGTGCGTTTTGTGTACCAGCTGGTTCACGTCGCCGCTCGATACGACGACCTCGGAGGGAGAAATTGCACGGCAGGTATGCCAATGCAACAGGGCGGGATCGCGAAGACGGTCGCGGCCTCGTCGCCGCACGTTCCGTATTTGGCTAGTGTGGCGTATCGTTAGTTAAGCGGGTTGGCTCCGTTTAGCAAAACCGCCCACTCTGACGTAGAACTGTCAGGGTTACGCTTTCAATGGCCTGGATCGACAGGTCATCCTTGGATAGGAAACCGGCGACGCCCGCCCTGAAGGCGCACCGGCGTATATCCGGCGTGTCGAGGCCGGTCAACAATATGCAGGGGATTTTGTGGACATGCGAGACGTCGTGGATGAATGAGATGGACGTCTCATCTCCGAGCCAATAGTCGACGTAAAGGACGTCGAAACGCCCCTCCGCCAGAACGATCTTGGCGTCTTCGATCGTCCGACGGGTCGTCAGGAACAAGTCCATCTGCTTGGATTTCAACGACAGGCTCCTGATGAGAGACGTGTCATCGCTGTCGTCGTCGATCAGCAGCGCCCGGATCGAATCTCGTGGCGGAGGCATGGCCGCGTCGAGGATCGACAGTTCTTCGGCAAGTGTGTGCATGGCTGCTTCCAGTCTCCTCCTGAGATTACATATTCCGGACCTCGGCCAACTCCCATTGCCTCACAAACTCGAAGCGACTCGGATCGCCGTGAACGCGCGCACACTATGCGTCCGCCGTTTTTTCCAGTTTCCGTCGTCGACTTCCAATCGACGCGCTTCGAGCGGCTCTCTTGGGTTGCGAGCGCTCGGATGTGCCGAGGAGAACCTCGAAACGGGAACCGCCCATCGGTGCGGACTCCGCTGTGATAGACCATCCGTGCCGGTTGGCGACGGTCTTGCAGATGGCGAGCCCAATTCCAGACCCGGGATATTCGTCGCGCGAATGAAGCCGCTTGAACGGTTCGAAAATGTCTCCCAGGCGGGCGACGGGGAAACCGATTCCCTCGTCCGCGACCGAAAGGCGTTGTGCCGCGTGCGGCCTGGCGTCAGCGGAAATCCGGACGATCGGTCTTTCTCCGGCCTTGTGATATTTTAGAGCATTTGAGATGAGATTCTGCACGAGGAGAATGGCCTGCCTTCGATCCGCAGTGATGGTGAAATCCTCGACGTTCTGTTCCAATACAGCGTTTTCGTCGAGGATGGTCTGCGAGAGATCGAGTAGAGCCCCATCCACGATCTCTCGCATTGAGAGCGGCTCGAGCGCATATTCGGCGTTCACGGATCGCGCAAAACTCAACAAATCGGTGACCAGACTTCTGGCGTGGCGGGCCGACACCTGCATCACGTCGCCGGCATAGGCCACCTCATCCATGTTGTCGTCGGCGATCGCGGTCTTCAATATATCGGCGAACGCGACGATCTTGCGAAGCGGCTCCTGAATGTCATGCGACGCGATGGAGGCGAAGTGAGCGAGCCCTTCGTTGACTCGCTCCAACTCAGCCATGTAGCCGCTAATCGCATTCTGCGCCTCCCAGCGCGCGGTAATGTCGATGACGAAAGCCAAGACGCCGAGACCACCCGATATGTTGATGGGCGTCAAACCGATCTCGACGGGGAACTCGGAACCGTCGCTTCGGACGGCGCGAAAATTGCGTCCGATACCCATCAATCGTTTGCTGGGTTTGTCGACGAAACCGGCGCGGAGGCTGCGGTGATCGGCCCTCACTTCGTCCGGCACGAGTTTCTCGATCGTCGACCCGATCAACTCGCCGCGCTCGTAACCGAACATTCTTTCACATTCGGCGTTCACCAGTTCGATCGTCCCGTCGGCGCCTACCATAATCATGGCGGCCGGACAGGCCTCTACGGCCAAACGATACAAATCGTCCATCGATACCTCGTCGCCCACACTGCCTTTGTGCCGACGCAACCACACGACGCGACGCTCGTTCATGCTCGATCGGGCGGAGATCGGCAAACCAGGCGATATCTGCGCAATATCTGCCCGAAGACCCAGTGATTGGGAGAAAGAGCCTGATCGGGAGTTTACTTCTTGATTCTACAGTGATTTGCTTGACAATGCCATGGTGATTTGCACGTCACTTCCAGGTGATTCGCATGACCTACGCAATAACGGCTGAACCCAAGCCGCGCAGCGTCCTTATCATCGAAGATGACAAGGACGACGTCTTTCTATTGACGAGGGCGTTGCGCACCGTGTCTTCGCAATTGAGAATTCCTGTGCGTGTGAGGCACCTGCCGAATGGGCTGGAGGCCGCCGGCGCGGTCGCGCGTGGCGACCTCCTTGGCGAGTTGTTCGACATTCTCATCGTCGACTTGAATATGCCAGTCATGGATGGAGAGAAGTTCCTTCGAGTTCTACGTCGTGAGTTTAAGCTTGAGAATGTGCGAGCGGTCGTCCTGACGACCTCCGAGGAGCCACCGATCCATGACGCCGCGCGTAAAGCGGGGGCGGACGATGTGTTCACGAAGCCGAATACACAGAGCGAACTCGTCACCATCGTGCGAAACATTCTCGGTGTCGATTGACTGCCTATTCCGGCCGGCTTCTTGACAAAGTGTTCAGGCAAATTCGGGCGTCAGAACTCGGTCGCTTATTAACTTCGCGCGTGAAGATCCTCACGCAATCTCCTTGCGTGAAAATCCTCACGCATTCTCAGGCCGCGAGAACGGCAGGACGCGGATGTGCTTCTTGGTCGCCTGAAAGACGCCATTGGCGACGGCGGGCCCGATCGGCGGCACGCCCGGCTCGCCGACGCCTGTCGGATGCGCATTCGAAGCGACGATGTGAACTTCGACTTGCGGCATTTCATTGAGCCGCAAGACGTCATAGCCGTCGAAATTGCCTTCGACCACTTTGCCTTTGTTCAGCGTGATTTGCGATTTGAGGATGGCGCCGAGGCCGAAGCCTATGCCGCCTTCCATTTGCGCGCGCACTTGATCGGGATTGACGGCGACGCCGCAATCGACGGCACAGACCACCCGATGCACCTTTATGCCCTGCTTCGGGTCGACGGAGACCTCTGCAACCTGCGCGACATAGGTCTTGAAGGATTCGGCGACCGCGATGCCGCGCTGCCGGCCTTCTGGAAGCGGCGTCCCCCAGCCGGCTTTCTCGGCTGCGAGCTTCAGGACGGCGGCATGGCGCGGCTTGTCCCTGAGCATCGCGAGCCGAAAGTCGAAAGGGTCTTTGCCGGCGGCTTCGGCCACTTCGTCGATGAAGGTTTCGAGCGCATAGGCCGTATGGGTCGAGCCGACGGCGCGCCACCAGAGCACCGGCACCAGACTGTCGGCGTTCGTCAGTTCAATTCGGACATTGGCGATCGCATAGGGCAGGTTGACGATACCCTCCACCGAGCTGCGATCGATCATGCCTCCTGTCGCTCCGGCGATCGATTGGCCGACGAGCCTGTCGCGGAGTGCGACGATCTTGCCGTTCGGGTCGAGACCGGCTTTGAGCTTATGGACGAAGGCCGGACGATAACGGCCGCCGCGCATGTCGTCCTCGCGCGTCCATTGCACTTTGACCGGCGCCTTCCAGCCGATGGCCTTGGCGACGGAGACCGCTTCGACGATGATATCGGCATCCGGGACCGCGCGGCGGCCGAAGCTGCCGCCGGTTTTCATCACATGGAGGACGACTTTATCCGGCGCGATCTGAGCGACTTGCGCTGCCGCCCCCCGATATAGGTCCGGCGATTGGTGGCCGCCCCAGACTTCCAACGTGCCATCGTCATTCATGCGCGCCACGGCATTCAGCGGCTCGAGCGCAGCATGCGCGAGATAGGGGAATTCGTAGCTCGCTTCGACGATCTTGCTCGCCCGCGCAAATGCCGCGTCGACGTCACCGACATTCGCAGCGACGGCTTCACCGGTCTTGTCGGCTGCGGCACGATAAGAGTCGAAGATCTCAGCAGAGCTGCGCGACTCGGACTGCGACTCGTCCCATTCCACTTGAACCTGGTCGCGCCCTTTGAGCGCCTCCCACATGCCGGTCGCGAGCACTGCAACTCCGCGTCGAACCGCGACCACATCGACGACGCCGGGGAGGGCCTTGGCTTTCGCGGCGTCGAAGCTCTTGAGTTTCGCGCCGAAGAGCGGCGGATGGATCATGACGGCGGTGAGCAGTCCGGGCAGGCGCAGATCGATCGTGAACTCCTGCCGGCCCGTCGATTTCGCCGCCGAATCATAGCGGTGCAACCGATCGCTGCCGATATAGGTCCAGTCCTTCGGCTGTTTCAGGACAACCATCTCGGGAATGGCTTCGCGCGCCGCGGCGGCCGCCATTTCGCCATAGGTTGCCGATTTACCCGAGGCATGGCTGAGCCGCCCCTGCGCCGCTTTGACCTCTGTAGCCGAAACCCGCCACTCCCGTGCCGCCGCAGCGATCAGCATGATGCGCGCGACGGCGCCGGCCTTGCGATAGCGTTCCCAGGACGAGAACGTACCGCTCGAGCCGCCCGTGCCCTGTGTGAAGCCGCCCCAGGCGAGATTGGCGAAAAGGTTCTTGTTGCCGTAGCCGCCGACGACATCGACCAAAAACCAATCGGCGTCGAGTTCGTCTTGGACGAGGGTCGCAATCCCGTGATAGATGCCCTGGCCCATATCCATATGGGCCGAATAGATCGTGACGTGATTGTCGGGCGCGATCTTGACATGGCCGGTAAACAAATTGGTGCCGGCCGGCGGTTCTGTGGCGGCCGCGAAACCGACGATGAGGCTCGAGCCGGCGGCAGCGGCGCCGATGAGAAAACCACGCCGCGAGGCCTGCGCCGGGTCGAACAGATGCGGGAATGCTTGCGGCAGCATGATCATGCTCCCAGGAGTCTGGCGGCCTCGTGCACGGCCGCGCGGATGCGCTGATAGGTGTTGCAGCGGCATAGATTGCCGTTCATGGCGTCATTGATGTCGTCATCCGTCGGCTTTGGATTGTTCGACAAGAGAGCGATCGCGGCGAGCACTTGCCCCGATTGGCAATAGCCGCATTGCGGTACGTCGAGCTTTGCCCAGGTCTGCTGAACGGTTTCGGCGACGTGGCCGCCGGTGCCTTCGATCGTCGTGACCGAGCGGCCTGCGACGTCGCTGATCGCGGTCTGGCAGGCACGCCCCGGCTGGCCATCGATCAAGACCGTGCAAGCGCCGCAGAGCGCTTTGCCGCAACCATATTTCGTGCCAGTAAGTCCGAGTTCGTCGCGGAGCACCCAGAGAAGCGGCTTGTCCGGCGGCGAGTTCACTTCCCGGGATTGCTGATTGAGAGTGAAGCGGATCATATATCCTCTCTCTGGTTCGAGGCCGCGATGCTGGAGCGTGATGAGTTTCAATCGAAATCAATACCATCGTCGCGAGCCAGTGGGAACGCGCGCACCCCCTGGATCGCCGCGCGATCAAGTTTACGCAATCTGCGCAAGCTTTATTGCGCCCGCTGGGCTCCCCGCAATGACGGCGTTGGTTTGCACCTTAGATCATCCCGCGCTAACTCTTGGACCTGGTCGGCAGAAGCGCTGCCTCTCGCCAATATGGACGGGCCTTTTCCAAACGACAGGCGGAAGGGCTTCACTTTGGCGTGAGGCCGGATCTGCCTGCCGTCAGCACGCCGAGGTCGCCTGTGCTTGCGAAGTCATGCACGGAATGGTACGCGGCGCTGAGCCCATGCTCATTGCCGCGAGTGTCTTCTGCCATGACCATCCGCTTTCACAAAGGCGATCTGCCAGACGCTGCCGATTTTGGCCAGAGCGTTGCGATGGATACGGAAACTCTGGGGCTCGTGCCGCGCCGCGATCGGCTCTGCGTTATTCAATTGTCTCGCGGGGACGGCACCGCGGACATTGTGCAAATCGCCGCTGGCCAGAGGCGCGCGCCGAATGTTGAGAAGCTTCTGGCAGATCCTGCGGTCACAAAGATTTTCCATTTCGCCCGGTTCGACGTGGCGATCCTCTACAAGACGTTCGGGGTGATGGCCCAACCGCTCTATTGCACCAAGATTGCTTCGAAATTGGCGCGAACCTACACGGATAGGCACGGATTGAAAGATCTCGTCCGGGAACTGCTCGGGGTCGAATTGTCGAAGCAGCAGCAATCTTCCGATTGGGGAGCCGCGGATCTGTCCGAGGCTCAACTCGCCTATGCCGCATCCGACGTCTTGCATTTGCACGCATTACGCGCGAAGCTCGACGCAATGCTACTGCGAGAGGGTCGCCGCGAGTTGGCCACGGCCTGTTTCGGCTTTCTATCCGCTCGCGCCGAGCTCGATTTGCTCGGTTGGCAAGATGCGGATATTTTCTCGCATGAGTGATGTGCTAGGATGAGAATTATGCTGCCGCCGTAGGTTTAGGTCGAGGGTAGGGATTCGGGGCGGATATGACTTAACTTCGCCGCCCTCATATGGTGTTGAAACAGTTGGGTAAACTATCCCTTCGGCGCGGTTCACTTGGCCCCTCCCGCTTTTGTGGATTCGCATTTTTGGGCGATCGGATGAGCCTGACGGGTTCGGACTTCGGTCCTTACAACGGGAAAAATCGGTTCTACATCAACAGTTTGAATGAACCCTCTTTGAGACATCGGACATATCGGATGTTTCAAATATGAAACATCCGATATGTCCGGAGTCCAAATATCGGAAAAGTCTGCCAACTTTTCGCGGACCTGTTCCTGTGCCGATGGAGGTTGAGCTGGTGGCGCCGCCGCTCGTTTTGAAGAGACTTGAGCGATGCTTGACTTGACTGGCGCGCGCGAGGAGTCGGGCCACCGGCTGGACCTGCCGATGCCTGAGCGCAGCGGCGCAGTTCACTTCGCGCGGCTCCATTCGGCACGCGTGAAATTCCTCCGCGTTGCGATTATCGGCTCGTGCAGCGCCGGAGTACTGCTTTTCGCTTTCGTCGTCTTTTTCGATCCATTCGGGAAATTACCGCAGAACGTTTCCATTGGCGGTGTCGGCCTCGAGGGGACGCGGGTGACCATCAACTCGCCGAAAATCATCGGACATCGCAAAGACGGGCTACCTTATGACGTCAGAGCGACCAAGGGTTACAAGGATATTTTGAAGGCCGACATCACCGAACTCGCTGCGGTCGACGCCCAGAGTCGGGATGGGAGACGGCTCGACATCGCGGATCACCGCAATGACGGGTGTCTACGACGCCGCCAAGGAATCTGTGTTTATCCAAGGCGCCGTCAGAATCAAAAATCCGACAGGCTATGACATGCGCATGAGCGCTGCGACGATGGATTTCAACTCTGGTAGCCTCGTCACGGACCAACCGGTGGATGTCGTTCTCAATGCCAGCATTGTGACCGCCGACCGCATGGAGATCAGCGACAACGGCCACAAGATTTCGTTCGCGGGACATGTCAAAACGATCACTAAGGACGAAGATGATGCGCCAGCGCAGGGCGACGCGCATGCCGAGGCGGCCAAATGAAGGGCCAAGGCGGCGAGTTTCGTCCTGCGCCGGTCTTCGTCGCCCTTGCCCTCGGCTGCTCCATCGTGCTTCTCGCGGCAGACGTTGGGCCGGTGTCGGCCGCTCGAGCAGCGTCTCAAACCGTCAAAGAGGTGGGAAAGGCGACGTCCGGAAAACAGTCGAAAGAGCAACCGATCAATATAAAGTCGGCCAAGCTCGATTATTACGACAAGGAGCAAAAGCTCGTCTATACGGGTGACGTCGTGGCAATCCAGGGAGAGGTGACCCTTAAAGCGCCCCTGCTCGTTGTTTTCCTCACACCCAAAAACTCCAATTCCAGCAAGGGACCACCGTCGTCTGCGAGCCAGATGCGGCGCTGGGAAGCGTCTGGGCATGTGACGCTCATCTCCAAGGATCAGATCGGCACCGGGGATTTCGGAATTTACGAAAAAGCCGAAAACAAATTCTACCTGAACGGCAATGTGACCCTGACCCAAGGCAGCTACATAACTAAGGGCGATCATGCCGTTTATGATCTCGACACTGGCCGAGCCGTTGTCACCGGTCATGTGCGCAGCATGTTTCCGCCGAAGAATAATTCCGAGGACACTTCGAAGCAGGACGACGATGCCGGGCAGAAGTCCGGCAAGACCTCGGACAAGCTGGATGCGAAGCCGAAGACGCAATGACTCGCGTATCCGTCCCACTCGATAAAATACCCGCCGGATCAATAGGTTGATGGTTGCCCCTCAGAATGCCGCGGATTTCTCCGGCGCGTGCGCGCGCAAGCCGCGACGAGAAGGCTTGCGCAAAATCTCGGTTGCGGCTAGGCCGCTGAGCATGATTCACTTAGGAGCGGGCCGGATGTGCACGCCATACGCCCGAGCTTGCCGCATGTCCCTGCGGTGTCTCCCCTTGCGAGGGGGCGCGGCGGCTTGATGAACTGGTTCGAAAGCTTGTTCCGGCCATCCAAGCCGGTGCCCGCGAGCGGATCGGCGGATTGGCTCGCGGCCGAGGCCAATTCGATGGGGATCAGTTTCCAGGCCGGGCAGGAAGCCGATTTGCATGCCGGGCCAAATCCGGAGGTTTTCGCGGCCCGGCGCGCGAAGGACGCGGGCGGCGAAATCCATCCCTGGCAAAACCTGCCTCAGCCCGAAGCGCAAGCGGCCGCCGGGAAATCAGCCATCGCTTCGACGGGCATCGACCGGCTCGCCGTTCATCATCTGCACAAGACCTATAAACGCCGCAAGGTCATCGAAGACGTGAGCCTCGAAGTGTATCGCGGCGAGGCCATTGCCCTTCTCGGACCCAATGGGGCCGGCAAAACGACCTTATTTTATATGATCACTGGTCTCGTGCGACCGGACTGGGGTACGATCTTCCTCGACGATTACGACGTCACGAGCTTGCCGATGTACCGACGGGCGAGGCTCGGCATCGGTTATTTGCCGCAAGAGCCCTCGATATTTCGCGGCCTGAGCGTCGAAGACAATATTCGAGCTGTCCTTGAGATTAGCCAAAAGGACAGGCACAAACGAGCCGAGGAGCTCGAAGCCCTCCTCGACGAATTCGATATTGCGAAGCGGCGAAAGACGCCCGCCATAGCCCTTTCGGGTGGCGAACGGCGCCGCTGCGAAATCGCCCGAGCCCTCGCCGGTCACCCGTCCTTCATTCTGCTCGACGAGCCTTTTGCCGGTATTGATCCCATTGCGGTGGGAGATATCCAGCTCCTTGTCCGCCATCTCACGCGGCGCGGTATCGGCGTCCTTATGACGGATCACAACGTCCGCGAAACGCTTGGTCTGGTCGATCGGGCCTATATCGTTCACGCCGGCCATATTCTGACGGAAGGGACGCCGGATGAAATCGTCGCCAACCCCGACGTCCGCCGATCCTACCTCGGCGAGGATTTCAGGTTTTAGATCACGATGCCTTTGGATTGCATCGAGCCAAAGGCGTGATTGAGACATCGGGCATATCCGATGGCTTTATAATATTGCCCGCGTCAGAGGCTTGCGGGTCGGGCATAGAAGCCCGTTTTCGAGCGTCATTGGCGGCTGCTCCGGCGGTCGATCATCGCCGCAGTCGGGCTCGCCTCGCGTCGCCGCCTAGCACTTAACTGAGATGCAGATGGCCGCCGCGGTGGTGGATGGCGCAACCACCGAGCTGACGATCCCCAACGCCTTTTCGACGTCGGTGATCGGAGCATTGGAAACATAGAGCAGGTCTCTGCTGTGCATGGGGAATTTTTGAGCGACGAACAAGCCATTCGGATCATGCAGGTTCAATCTATAGACAACCGGCGTCAGCCGGCCAGGCTGGATCAACGGACTGCCGGGCTGCAGAACACGAACGACGCGATCCGGCTCATAGCGGAACACGAAGACGCCGGCCGGGTCGGACCGGATATCGAGAAGCCCGCCGGCTTTCGCCAAAGCCTGCGACAGGTTGATTCCTTCGGCGTCGAAGGGGATTTCGTCATTCTTGCCGGTCGCGCCATAGGCGATGAAAGTTTGCGGGTCGCGAATCAACGTCAAGACATCGTTGCCGCGCAGGTAGATGTTTTCGCGCGAATCAGAGGCGACGCGGGTCATCGGCACGCGAACCGTGGCCGAACCGCGCGAAAGTTGGACATAGGTTTCGTTGACCGGGGCGCGAAGGCCCCCCGCCGCGGCGATGACATCCATGATGCGGTCGCCGGCAACGGTCAAAGGCACCCTGGCACCGTTGACGACCTCGCCGGTGACCGTGACCGTGTTGCTGACCGAGCGCGTGACGTTGATCAGCACCTGCGGCTGGATGGCCTTGCCCTCGAGCGCCCGTTCGACGATCGTCTGAACGTCCCGCGTCGTCCGGCCGGCAACGTGAATCCGGCCGGCGTAGGGAACCGAGATGGCGCCGTCGCGGCCGACCACCTGGTCGGGGATGGTCGCACTCTTCGAGCCGGTGCTGAACTTGTCGCCGACGAGCGGCGCCGAAAACAGCCCTCCGGCGCTCGCTTCCCAAATCGTCACCGAAACGCTGTCGCCGACGCCGATCCGGGGTTCGACCGAAGGCCGATAGTCGCCGAAATGCGCCAGGAAACTGTCCGGACCGGGTTGTCGCAATATGTCGACGACGGAGGAATCAATATCGACGAGCACGTAACGAGGAACCGTTGCCGCACCAGACTGCTGAACGATGTCATCGCCACTTGGCCCAGAGTTGGGGATGGCCGAACAGGCGGCCAAAAAGACCGGGGCCGCGGCCCAAAGAATGCGTGCAGCCGTCTGAAAACAATTCAAAATTCCCGACTCCGCCCGATCTCCGGGAACGTTCTACCACTGCCGCGCGATTGCAGCCACCGCTTGCCCTACCATGGCGCAACCTTATCCTTGCAATGTAGCTTGCGGGACACACTTCACCCGGCGAGGGAAATGGGTTTTGCCGCCGTCCGGCCCCCGCGTAAGTGCGCTCGGCGACGGTCCGGGAGGTAGAAATATCTTTTTATCAAAATCTTGCGCTCAGAAGCCAAATTCTGGCAGATGACGGGGTGTGGGACAGGCTTTCGGCCCGATCTCTTCGGTCCAGGTCAAGACGATAAGGTCTTCCACGTGTTCGACCCTTGTCAAAACCTCGAATTCCGCGGCGGCCATCGCCAACCGCGCCGTCAACTCATCGCCTCACCGCAGCGTATATCGCATTGGCACACTGACCGTGACCGAAGCGCCGTTCGGCGGCGCCGGCATGGGGCTCGCCCGATGCACGGTGGCGAGCGCCTCTTGGTCGAGGATCGAAGATCCCGAACTCGCGACAAGATGCGCGGCGACGACACGGCCGCTGCGATCGATCGTGAACGAGATCGAGGCGGTGCCGGTTTCGCCGCGGCTGCGGGCGGCCTCGGGATAATGCTGGAACTGTTTGAGACGGGCATAGAGCTCGCTCTTCCAGTTTGCCGAATTGGGGCTCGCGGCGGCCGGGGCTCGCGCGCGCTCCGCGCTCTGTTGCGCCCGCGCGGGACGTTCCGGCCGCGCCGCAGCTTTCACTTCCGGCTTTTTCACAATAGCTTTTTCCGGCACTGCCTTTTTGGGAAGCGGCTTGTTGGCAATTGGCTTGGGCTCTTCCGGTTTCGTCGGCGCCGCCAAGGTCACTTCGGATTTCGGTACTTGCGGCAATTCCGGCGCCTGTAGGATCGGTGCCGGTTCGAGCCGCTGCAGCTCGGGCAGTGGCGTCATATCTTCTTCGGGTTTGGGCTGCGGCTTTTGCTCTCCCGGTTGCGGCGTTTCAATTTTTTCCTCGGCGGGCGCCGCGGCGATCGGCATGAGATCGACCATGATGGCATCGGGCGTGCTAATGCCGACCGGCTCCGGTTCGCGTTTGAAGAGGATGAACAGGCCAATCGCGACATGGGCCGCGAGGATGACCGCGGCGGCAGAACCCCAAAGCGCTAGGCTTTTGTCCTTTTCTCGCGGCAGGATCGTGTCGGCGACCAGGCTCATGGATTTGTGGTGATCGGGCTTGTAGTGATCGGGCTTGGGCCGCTCGGTGGTGGCGGCGCTGCCTCGGCCGAAGCGGCCGGACCGGCGTCGAGGCCGACCAGAGCGATCTTGAGATAGCCCGCAGCGCGCAAGAGGTTCATCATCTCCATCACGTCGCCGTAAGGGATGCTTTTGTCGCCGCGCATGAAAATGCGCTTGGTCTTGTCGCCCGCGCTGGCTGTATCGAGAGCAGAAGCGAGCGTGGCGCGTGTCACCGGCTGTTCACCCAAATCGAGCGAACGATCCGCTTTGATCGTCAGGAAAAGAGGTTTGTCGGGGCGCGGCGCCGGCTCGGCCGTCGCGGTCGGCAAATCGACGTTGATATCGACGGTCGAGAGAGGGGCTGCGACCATGAAAATGATCAATAAAACGAGGATCACGTCGATGAACGGAGTGACGTTGATGTCGTGAGTTTCGTCGAGCGCGGCATCGCTCGGGTTGAATTTGATCGCCATTGGTGCGCCCTTCGTTTCACTCGGCCGAGCGGCGCATCGCAACGACCCGCCAATCGTCCTCCACGCCCGCGTTGGCCATGCGGTCGAGATCGCGCGAGAGGTGGCGCAGGATCTCGGCAGCGCCGTCGCCGAGGACGGCGCGATAGGACGCGATGCTCCGCGCGAAGGCATTATAGATCATGACGGCAGGAATGGCTGCGACAAGACCGATTGCGGTGGCGAGCAGGGCCTCGGCTATGCCGGGCGCGACCACCGCGAGGTTGGTCGTGTTGGTCTTGGAAATGCCGATGAAACTGTTCATGATGCCCCAGACAGTGCCCAACAGGCCGACAAAAGGCGCCGTCGCGCCGATCGTCGCGAGCAGGCCCGTGCCGCGGTTCATTTGCCGTCCGGCGCGTGCCTCGATCCGCGCGACGAGGGCGGCGGCGCGCTCCTTGATGCCTTCCTTGGCGGTTTCCGCGACGCCTTGATGCGCCAGGTCGGCGGATCTCTGCACCTCGCCCAGCGCGGCGGCGGCCATCCGTGCGAGCGCGCCGTTCGCGTTTTGTAGATCTTGCGCCGCGTCAGCCAAGCTTTCGGCATGCGCAAGCACGGCGAGCTGGCGTTCGGCGCGGCCGCGGGCGGCGAAAAGCTCGA
Source organism: uncultured Alphaproteobacteria bacterium (assembly GCA_963809985.1). Taxonomy (GTDB): domain Bacteria; phylum Pseudomonadota; class Alphaproteobacteria; order Rhizobiales; family Beijerinckiaceae; genus Methylovirgula. Next base: position 1,047,981 of record CAWELW010000001.1, read on the forward strand.
TGCTTTTCGCCAGCCAGACCGTCCAGGTCACGACCGACGCAAGAGCGAGGCCGACCATCACGATTTTGACGATGACGTCGGCCGCCAGGAACATGCCCCACGGCGAAAGATCATGCGGCAAATATCTGGACGGCACTGCGGCTGCAGCCGGCAAGTCGGGCTTCGGCTCGGTCTTGACCGGGCTCTCTGGTATTTGCGACGGCGACGGAACCTGCGTCGCGACGGATGGCTCGGCCTGTTGCAATGCGGGCGCTTGTGCGACGACGGGCGCCATCGGGAGTGACAAGATCCAGAAGAGCGCCAAGACAGGCGTCGCGAGAAGCCCTGACCCGCAGATACGCAGTGAACACCGCATGTACGCATCCTTAGAGTTGTTTGAGCGATCGGGTTGAAACCCCAAGCCTTCGCCAAGTGGCGGAAGAATAGTGAACGCTCGCCGTCGTGGACACGATCGTCGTGCAGTTGAGCATTGCCGCCTACTCTCCCCTTAAGCGACGCGAGCGCTACGGTCTCGCTGCTTTCCAAAAGAGCCAACCCGTCCCATTTGACACCGCCTAAGGATGTTATGTAATAACATATCATTGCTATGGCGTCGAGTGGACTGGAGGGCGTAGTGCGTCTGTCATTGTCCCGCGCGGTTTCGCGCAATCGGGGTCGGCACTAGCGTCGCGGCCACGACGGAGTTCTCACCACGCCCTGACGCGTCTTTCACGGATGTCGCGGCTCCAGCTTCACCTGTCGTCGGATCGCTTGCGCCTTGCCCGCAACGAGGCCTAATGGCGCAAGAATTGGCGACAGTATCTCGCACAACCGGTCCGCAACGTCGATCGGACGTCTCCGATCAATGCGCCATGAAGATCGGCAAATCGGCTTCGGCCAGAATTTGCCCGGTTGCGCTGCCGAAGATAAATTGGCGCAGACGGCTCTGCGTATAGCCGCCTTTGATCAAGAGATCGGCGCCGAGCGCGGTTGCGGTTTCGAGCACGGCGATACCTTGCGGCTTTGACACGTCGGAGATGGGGACCGTCCGGGCGCGTATGCCATGGCGTCGAAGACTCTTGGCTAATTGCTCATCGCTTGGGCCAGGAAACCGTGTTCCGGGAATCATGATGATCGGAACATCTCTTGCGGCAACCAGCAGCGGCATTGCAAAGGCGACGGTCCGCGCCGTTTCCGAACTGCCGTTCCAGGCGATCACGACGCATTCGCCGAGTTTCGCCGGGGCGCGCGGCGGCGCGATCAGCAGCGGCCGGCCGCTTTCGAACAGCGCGGCTTCGAGGGTCGCCCTGCGCGCGTGGTTCAACCCGCTGCCCGGCCGGCCGACCGCGACGAGGTCGAAGACACGCCCATATTCGCCGATCCCATTGTCGGAGGTGAGGGTGTCGCCGAGCCAGCCGAAGGACGGCACGTTCGATGTCTCGTCGTAACGTTTGACGGCGTGAGCGAGCATGAAACTTTCGAACTTCAAAAAGGCCAGGTCGAGAAGCTCGCGCCGCGTGCGCTCGTCGAAAATGACGCCACCGAGGGAGAAATCGGCGGCAACCATTTCGGCAAGATCTGGACCAAGTGCCGCGCCTTCCATGTAGCTGCCGAAATTTTGGGCGAAGAGCAGGGTGGTTTCGAGGACGGCATTCATCCCGACGTGATCTTCGACCGGGATCAGAATCGATTTCATGGATAGTCCCCTTGGCGCATCGATCTTTCGTGGCCGGCCTATGATGCACGATTTTCGCGCCGATTATAAGGGTGACGCCTATCTATCGGCGGCGGCCGACAGCATGAATCCGGACGTCCGGCGCAGGGGGCCTTACAAAACCACAGTGAGGCGTTTGGCGGCCCGCGTAATGCCGGTATAGAGCCAGCGGCTGCGATGTTCGCGGAAGGCGCCGCTTTCGTCGAACAAGACGACCTCGTCCCACTGCGAGCCTTGCGCTTTGTGAACGGTCAAAGCATAACCGTAATCGAATTCATCGGAATCGCGCCGCAGAGCGTAGGGGATTTCTTCATCGCTGGTGAAGAATTCCGGCAGGACGCCGATTCGAACCGGCTTGCGGCCGGGTTCTTCTTCCGGAACAACGGTCAGGCGCAGTTTCTTGTTGCGCGTCGGCGCGGTCGTCTGGACGGTCCATAGAGAGCCGTTCAGCAGGCCTTTCTTGCGGTCGTTTCTCAGGCAGACGAGTTTATCGTCGCGTTCCGGCAAAATCCCGGAGCGGTCGAGCAGTTCGCGCAGCCGCTTGTTATAGACGCGGCGGGTCCGGTTCAACCCGACGAGAACCTGATCGGCCTGCTTCACTTGCTCGGCATCGATCGCATCGCGCGGAATGACCCGCGTTTCGCCATAGCTGCCGAGCGTGAGCCTGCCGCCCTCCCGGATGAGCATCGAAAGCCTGATGATCGGATTGTCGGCGGCCTGACGGTGGACTTCGGTCAGCATCACGTCCGGTTCGCATTCGGTGAAATAACCGCCGCCCTTCACCGGCGGCAGCTGCGCCGGGTCGCCCAGAACCAGCACCGGCTTGCCGAATGACAAGAGATCTCGGCCGAGGTCGGCATCGACCATCGAACATTCGTCGATAATGATGAGGCCAGCCGTGGCGGCCGGACTATCCTCGTTCAATTCGAACGTCGGCTCTTCCGTATCCGTCTCGCGCGCCCGATAGATGAGACTATGGATCGTGCGCGCGTTGGAACAGCCTTTTGAGCGCAGCACGAGCGCCGCCTTGCCGGTAAAAGCGCCGAACAGCACGTCGCCGTCGCTATTCCCGGCGATCCTCCGGGCGAGCGTCGTCTTGCCAGTGCCGGCATAGCCGAAGAGGCGGAAAACCTGGGCCTCGCCGCGTTTCAGCCAGAGGCCGACCGCTTTGAGCGCCACCTCCTGTTGCGGCGACCATTCCATCTTTGCGTTCCGTTGGACGAATCTTCAAGTGACGTCCGCCTCTTCGCATTCCGTGGGCGGGTAGGCAAGGCGGAGGCCGTTTCTGCTGCAATTCTAATTGTGCAGGCACTAACGTTATGGCCGTGCTTGTCACGGCCATCCACGCGGTGACGAAATACCAACGTTGATTTAGTGGGGCACAGCGCCGAGGCGATAATTCCGAACGTCCGCGCCGGCCGCTCGGCGTGGATGGCCGGCACAAGAGCCTGTGCTCGGGCCGCCGACGGCGGACCCGAGTGCCGGCCATGACGCGTTGGGAAGGCCAAAATGAGAACTACTCCCATTTCTCCTGCCCGAAAACGGACGCGGCACGCACATCGGGATCATTCCAAACCGGGGCGCAGCGGACGCCGGATCGACCGAACAATGTTTCCGCAACAATTTTCCGATAGAAAGCGAAGTACGTGGCATATGTTGCCGCGACGCAAGCAAACGGAAACCCATGCCCCCTCTGTTGGCTGATACGATCGGCATGGCCGCCGCGACCCTCACGACGCTGTGCTGGTTGCCGCAAGCGATCCGAATTTTGCGGACCCGCGACACCCATGCAATTTCGCTCACCACGCAGACCGCGTTCGCAGGCGGCATCGCCCTCTGGCTTGTCTATGGTCTCCTCATCGGCAGCTGGCCGGTGATCATCGCCAACGCCCTTACGCTCGTCCTCGTCGGCGCCATTCTCGTCCTGAAAATCGTTCATGGGTGAGCGGGTGTGAAGACTATGGTCTTGCGCCGATACGTGTTTCAATCGTCGGCAAAGGTCCTGCTGCCGCCAAAAAAGATTGCCGCTTGCTTCACGCGTGTTCGAGCGCACGCGTTGCAAGCGCGACGACGCGCGGAATTGGCTTCGTGCCCTGTTCGTAATAGGCCACCATGCGGCGACTAATTCCGAGCGCACGTGCCGCAGCGTCGAGCGTATAGGCTTTGCGTTCACGCCAATGTCTGAAGGCGTCCGGCGACATGGTGAGGCCGGATTGCTCTTGTGCGAGACGCCACAAAGTATCGGCGGACATGTCGATCTCGTCGGTCCACACGACATCGGTTCCCTGCTCGCCGAGGTGTATTTGCCGGAACAAGTCCGGCGAATGGCGTAAGGGCGCATAGACGCGGAAGGTCTCGATCAGGTTCGACACGTCGACGCGGCTGTCGTCGCCACTATCCCAGCGAATACGCAGGGTTAGAGGCTGCTTGTCGGCGGCCACGGCGACGATGCGCGGCAAAGTCTTTTTCGGCATGGTCAACCTCGTTCATTGAGTTCCAGCCATTTCAGCGCCAGCATTTCCTGATGCGTTTTGGCCCATGCCAAGGCCTCTGCAATCAAGGTCGGGCGGGCTTCCCCTGCGATCACCGTCAAATCCGAAATCCGCACCAGAACTTGAAAATCAGTGCCGACGATGTGGAAATGGGGCGGACGGTGATCGTCGGCATACATGCGCAGGCTGATCGAGCCGAAGCGTTGCAATGTCGGCATCGAAGCCCACCAAAAATGATAGTGCAACTATTGCATTTTTGAAGGTGAAAATCAACCATCGAAAAGAGGTTGATTTTCTCCACTCGATTTTCGAAACAACAAAAAAATCGGAGACTGCGCGCAGTGACTGTTGGAAACTTTCTAATTACGAATTACGCGAATTACGGCGAATTACGGTGACAGTGCACTCAATTTACGAAAGCGTACAACGAGTTAAATGCACTGTCACTGTAATTAACTGTAATTAACCAAACTCGACCAAACTCGTGCAGGAATGGCTCGCTCAGCCGGGGCGCCGGATCAAGCTGCACTTCATCCCGCCCTATTGCCCGCACTTGAACCCGATCGAGCGCCTATGGGGGGTCATGCACAAGCATGTCACCCACAATAAGTCCTACGCGACCTGCGCCCAATTCGCCGATGCAACACTCGAATTCCTGCGTGAAAAAGTTCCCCGAGTTTGGCCGAAATTACGCGATTCCGTCACTGACAATTTTCGCGTCATCAATCCCAAGGATTTTCGGGTCGTGACGTGATCAGGGTATAACTTCCGCGGAGGTGGGGAACCGACCATATTTTCTAGTCAATTCGACCAAACTCAAAACCAAAAATGATTGTTCGTAGGCTTCATTCGGACGGTTCGGCGCAAACCCTGACTCACTCAAAGCTTCACTCCAGGTGCGCCAATATTTACCGCGCCATGTTCCCGTCGATATGCCGGTATCTCGTTCGAAACTTTCCTGGCCTAACGGCAAACCGCAGTTTTCAACGGCGGTGCGCTGAATTTCCGCAATGATCGAGTCCTTGGAGATCGCCATTTCCTGCCCGCTGACCATTCCGGCGCAATGACAAATTTCAGAATACTTACCTGCTTTCGTGCGCTTTCGCCACCACCCACTGCGTAATCGGCAGCGCCGGCCGCAAGGCGTGATAGGCGCCGAGCCGGTCGGCATGACCGATGTCGATCGAAAACAATTCGCCGCCCTGCCGTTTGAAGCGATGCACGAGTTCGGCCTGCGTTTCGAGCGTCACCGCATTGACGACGAGCCGTCCGCCCGGATCGATCGCCGCGTGGGCTTGATCGAGCACGCCCTCGTCCAACGCGCCGCCGCCGACGAAAATGGCTTGCGGTTTGGGCAACCCCGAAAACGCTTCGGGCGCGTGGCCGATCACGACCTCCAAATGCGGCACGCCAAGGCTCACGGCATTGCGTTTGATGCGCGCCGCGCGCTCTTCATCACTTTCGATCGCGATCGCGCGGTTTTGCGGATCAAGCAACAGCCATTCGATCGCAATCGAGCCCGAGCCTGCGCCGACATCCCAAAGCAATTCGCCGCGACGCGGCGCGAGGGCCGACAATGTCACCGCGCGCACGTGGCGCTTGGTGATTTGCCCGTCCGTTTCGAACCACGAATCGGCGAGGCCGCTGCCGAGCGGCAGAATGCGGCTCTTCTCGTCCGCGACGATTTCGAGGCCGACGAGGTTCAACGGGTCGATGTCGTCTTGGCGAAATTCCGCGGCGACCTGGCGCGTGATCCTCTCGTGTGGGCCACCCATCGCTTGCAGGACAAAGATGAACGAGGCGCCAAGGCCGCGTTCGCAGAGAAGATCGGCGAGCTTCTTGGGCGTCGATCCGTCCCAGGACAGAGCCAGGATCTTTGCGTGCGGCTGGAGGTCGGGAATGATCCGCGCGAGATCGCGCCCATGCAGCGAGACGAGGCGGCAAGATTGCAGAGCCCAGCCGAGCCGCGCCGCCGCGAGGCTGAAGGCCGATGGGCCGGGAATGCAGATCATTTCAGCCGGCGCGACGACCGCACTGAGGAGCGAGCCGACGCCGTAAAAGAACGGATCGCCGGACGCCAGAACACAGACTTTCTTGGGCCGGTGCGCGAGAATGGCGGGGATGGCATCCTGCAGCGGCGCCGGCCATGTCATCGTTTCGGCGTGCAAGGGCTGAGCGAGTTGAAGATGCCGCGTCCCACCGACGACGAAAGCGGCGTCGTCGAGCAGTCTTTGCGCGCGCAGCGTCAGGCCGGCGCGGCCGTCTTCGCCGATACCGATCAAGGCGAGCCACGGATACGAAGGATCGGTCATCGAAGTTCAATCTGCAGCGCTGCGCGGCGTATAGACGAACGGCGCCCTGCCGGTGCGCGCGATGACCCTCGTCTGGCTCGACCCGACGATGATCAACGTGCGCATGTCGGCGATCGACGGGTCGGCCGCCGCGAGCGTCGTCGTCACTACCTTCTCGTCGGCGCGACCGATCGCCTGCGCGAAGACGACCGGCGTGTCGGCTCGCTTGTGTTCGCACAACAGCGCGAAGGCGGCGCAAATTTGATCCGGTCTCGCCCGCGACGCCGGATTATAGAGCGCGATGACGAAATCGCCGTCGATCGCCGCGACGAGGCGACGCGCGACGAGCGACCAGGGTTTCAGATTGTCCGAAAGCGAGATGGCGCAGAAATCATGCCCAAGAGGCGCGCCGACGCGGGCGGCTGCGGCCTGCATCGCGGAAATGCCGGGACAGACTGCAATCTCGAGATCCCGCCATTCGGGCTTGCCGGTCTCGACCGCTTCGAAGACCGCCGAGGCCATGGCAAAGACGCCGGGGTCGCCGCCCGAGACGACGGCGACCCGTCTCGCCTCTTCGGCGAGCTCGAGCGCGAAGCGTGCGCGGGATAATTCGACGCGGTTGTCGCTCGGATGACGCACCTGATCGTCCCGCAAGGGGATGCGGGCGAGATAAGGCGCATAGCCGACGAGATCACTCGCGGCTTCGAGCACTTCGCTCGCTTCCGGCGTGATCCATTGGGCTTCCCCCGGACCGAGGCCGACGATATCGAGACGCCCTTTGGCTTCCCTATAAAACATTTCTGGGCCGGTCATGGCCGCCGCCCTTCGCCGGGGATGAGGACGAGAGAGAAATAAGGTGCCGCGTCATCCTGCTTTTCGCAGAGCGGCATGATCTTTTCATTGTCCATCGTGCCATATTCCACATAGATGGCGCGCTCGCCCTTTCCGGCGGCGGCGATGGCCATGCGGATTTTCTTCAGGTTTGCGCCGACCTTGATGATGACGGCCGCGTCGCTTTGGCGGAGATGCCGGGCAAGGTCGGCCTGCGGCAATGTGCCGGGCAAGATTGCGAGCACGTCGTCGCCCCAGGTCATCGGCGTCGCCGCCCGCGCCCAGCAGCCCGACATGCCTGTGACGCCGGGAATGATCGTAACGTCGAAATCCTGCTTCAGGCGGACGTAGAGGTGCATGAAAGAGCCGTAGAAGAGCGGATCGCCTTCGCAGGCGAGCACAACGTCGCGACCGGCGCATAAATGCGCCGCGATGGCTGCGGCGGCCGATTCATAGAAGCTGCGCAGGGCGGTGATATAGGCGGGGTCGCAGAAATCGACTTCCGTCGTCAGTGGATAGGAAAGCGGCAATTCTTGGCTTGCCGGGCTGAGCCAAGGTTCGAGAATCCGGCGCGCGCGGCCGCGGCTGCCTCGCTTGGCGAAATAGGCAACGACGGGGCTTGACGCGAGGAGTTTTGCGGCCTTGACGGTGACGAGCTCGGGATCGCCGGGACCGAGCCCCACGCCATACAGCCTGCCTTGTCCTGCGGCGCTCATTCGGCCTCGCTCGCGAGAGCATTGATTGCGGCAACCGTCATTGCGCTGCCGCCGCGGCGACCGCGCAAAGTGATGAACGGCACGCGGCCATCGGCGATGAGCGCGTCTTTCGATTCGGCCGCGCCGACGAAACCGACCGGCATGCCGATGATTGCCGCAGGCAGCGTGTCACTCTCGTCGAGGATTTCGAAAAGCCGGAAGAGCGCCGTCGGCGCATTGCCGATCGCGACCACGGCACCAGCCAGCCGATCGCGCCAGAGTTCTAGCGCTGCGGCGCTGCGGGTCGTCGCGTGATCGGCGGCTATCTGCGCAATGCTCGGCGCACCGAGCGTGCAGATCACCTCGTTACGGCGCGGCAGACGCGCCCGCGTGACGCCCTGCGCGACCATGTTCGAATCGCACAAAATCGGAGCGCCCTCCTGCAGCGCGCGCCGGGCCGCCTTCACGATGTTCGCAGAAAAGACCAGGGCATCGGCGATGTCGACCATGCCACATGCGTGGATGATCCGCACAGCTATCTTTTCCTCCTCGGGCGAAAAGCGCGCGAGATCGGCCTCAGTCCGGATCGTCGCAAAAGAGCGGCGATAGATTGCGGCGCCATCCTTTTCATAAATGAAGCGGCGAGTCGTCTGCGAAGAAAAGGTCATGAATCCGTCTCGTCTCCGCGCGTCAACATGCGAGGCTTTGCGTGATGGCTGCGGTATCGAGCCCTCTGCGACCGATGAGCACGAGGCGGCTTTGCCGCGGTTCGCCGGCACGCCAAGGCCGATCGAACTGATGGCTGAAACGCGTGCCGACGCCCTGCACCAGAAGCCGCATTGGCTTGCCCGCGAGTTCGACGAAACCTTTCATGCGCAAGATGTCATGCGCCGCCGCGAGCGCAGCGAGTTTGGCGGTCAGGCTCGCGACGTCGTCGACGCGGGCGAGGTCGATCACGAGGTTTTCGAAGTCCTCGTGATCGTGCTCCTCTTCGGCGTCGTGATGCGACGGGCGCGCGGCGAGATCGTCTTCGGCCGCCGCCGCGAGGCCAAGAAGAATCGAGGCATCGATCCGAGCCGCCCGCGCCGGCAGGATCTTCACCGCGCGGGGGACGAGCGCGGCGATCTCGCCTTCGACTTCGGCGCATTCCTCAGCGGTGATGAGGTCGCATTTGTTGAGCACGATCAAATCGGCGCATAGCAATTGATCTTGGTAGACTTCTTCGAGCGGATTGTCGTGTTCGATCGTCGGGTCGGCTGCGCGCTGCGCCGCGAGCTTGTCGGGATCTGTGGCGAAACGTCCGGCTGCGACGGCTGCGGCATCGACCACCGCGATCACGCCGTCGACGGTCAATTTCGCCCGCAGTCCCGGCCAATCGAAAGCCTTGACGAGCGGTTTCGGCAAGGCGAGGCCGGAGGTCTCTATGATGATGTGTTCGGGCACGGGATCGAGGGCCAGGAGCGTCTCGATCGCAGGCAGAAAATCATCGGCAACCGTGCAGCATATGCAGCCATTGGCGAGTTCGACGATTCGTTCCTTGCTGCAGGTCTCGGCGCCGCATGTCTGCAGGATCTCTCCGTCGATGCCGACGTCGCCGAATTCGTTGATGAGCAGCGCCAGGCGGCGGCCTTCGGCTGTCTCGAGGAGGTGCCGGATCAAGGTCGTCTTGCCGGCGCCGAGAAAGCCGGTGATGATGGTTGTGGGAATTTTCGCGAGGCGCATCAAAGGCGAGCCCCCCTGCGAACATCACCAGCCGCCGCCGCGTTGCGGCAAGACGGCCGATCACCTGCAAAACAGCCTGGATTTGCCCGCACCCGATCCTCCTGAGAGAGACAGGCCGGACGGGGTACTCGTCGCGCGCGCGAATGGGATCGCGCCCCTCGCCGAGGTTGAGCTCGGCGCCGACAAGGTCCGGATCACCCCGCCCGGCCCAAAATCAATGAAACGGCAGGTCTCCTGGCTGGCGGATCGACGCCTGCTCCCGCCTTCCCAGGCTGCGCCCAGTGGCCGAGTGGAGCAAAACTTCCCGCCGACAGTTGCGGGGGCAGCTGTGACCGCGGCTTGCCAATGTTGCAAAGCTTACGGATGATTCCCATCCTTAAGCTTCGCAACACTAACTCTTTAGACTTGGTGGTTCGCCCGTTACGCTTGAACCCAAGCGTAACGGGCGAACCACCAAGTCCCGCTGCGTCACATTCCCATTTACCCCTCTTGCGAGGGACCGTCTCGACGCCGAAGACTAGACGGAACCGCAAAGGAGTCAATCCGCGGAAGCGCGTTGCGAGATGGGTGCGCCGGCTCGATAGGATCGCGGAAGCTTCACTCTTCGCGCAATCTTGACCATCGCCTCCGTATTGCGCCAATACATCCGCCTCCCGGTCCGCGAGACCGGACCAGATGCGGCGCGGCCATGTGCAGCCGAAAGTATCGCACCTTTGACGTTGACGGCGGCCTGATCTGCTCGCAGCATAGGGCTTCGAGTGGCCGCAATCGCCACAGGCGAGTTCGGCCGCTCCGCATGAGCCGTTTTCGCCGCGTTTCGACACTCGGTGGAGCAGCAGGAAGGACGCGCGATCATGACTGGTTCCTGTTCGGGGGCCAACACGGGCCGGCACCGCTCGGTTGCCCTCGTTGGCCCTTACGGCAGCGGAAAATCGACCTTATTCGAAGCTTTGCTCGCCTCCGCCGGCGCGCCGCTCAAACGCCCGACCGATGCCCGCAATCGAACGATGAGCACGGAGATCAGGCTCGGTCATTGCACCTATCTCGGCGACGATTGGTCGATCCTCGATTGCCCCGGCTCGATCGAATTCGCTTTCGAGACTCTGGCGGCCTTGATGATCGTCGATTGCGCCGTCGTCGTCTGCGAGCCCTCGCCCGAGCGCATGGCGAGCTTGACGCTGTTGCTGCGCACGCTCGAAGAGCGGCAGATTCCGCACCTCGTCTTCATCAACAAAGTCGACACGATGACCGGACTGGTGCGCGACTCGATTGCGGCGATGCAGCCCTATTCCAAGTTTCCCTTGATATTGCGCCAAATCCCCATTCGCGAAGGCGACGCGATTACCGGCTATGTCGATGTCGTGAACGAGCGCGCCTACAAGTTCCGGACCGGCCAGCCCTCCGAACGCGTCGCTCTGCCGGCCGAGATGCGCGATAGTGAGAAAGAGGCCTTCGCCGGTCTTGCCGAAGTACTCGCCGATCACGATGACGCGATCCTCGAAAAAATACTCGATGACGTCGCGCCCACCTCCGAGGAGATCTTCCGGCAATTGCACAAGGACCAGGAAAGCGGAGCGATCGTGCAAGTTCTGCTGGGCGCGAGCGGCCGCAAGTTTGGTATCACGCGGCTCTGGAAAGCTCTTCGCCACGACGTGGCGGAGGTTGGAGCGACCGCGGTGCGGCACGGCATTGCGCAGTCCGATCAGCCCCTCGTGCAAATCTTCAAGACGACGAACGCCGGCCAGGCCGCTTATACGGGCAAACTGTCCTTCGGCCGGGTCTGGCGCGGGACGCTGCAGGATGGTGGCACATTGGATGGGAACCGGATCGGCGGCATCTACCGTTTCGTGGGTGGTGAGCCGAGCCGCGTGGCGAGTGCCGAAGCAGGTGACGTGGTCGCGATCGGCCGCCTCGAAGGCGTTGCAACCGGGGCCGTCTTAGGGGATGAAAGCGAAGCGGCGAAACTCGCGTTTCCACCGCCGCCGCCGCCGGTCTATGCGATGGCGATCGCGGCGAAAGATAGGAAGGACGACGTCAAGCTTTCCGCCGCCTTGCGCAAGCTCGTGGAAGAAGATCCATCGCTGAGCGTCGTGCAGGATCAGGCCATCGGCGAGACGCTGCTCAAGGGCCAAGGCGACATCCATCTCAACATCGCGATCGAGCGTCTCGCATCTCATTACAATTTGCAGATCAACGCGAGCCCGCCACGCGTCGCGTTCAAGGAAACGATCCGGCATGCCTGCCACGAGCATGCGCGACTGAAACGCCAGACGGGCGGGCACGGCCAGTTCGCCGATATCAAATTGGACATCGAGCCGCGCGGGCGCGGCGAAGGATTTTTGTTCGTCGATAAGATCGTGGGCGGTGCCGTGCCGAGACAATATATACCGGCCGTGCGCGAGGCCTCGGAAGAGGCCATGCAGAAAGGTCCTTTCGGCTATCCCGTCGTCGATGTCGCCGTGACTTTGGTCGATGGTGGCTTCCACAGCGTCGACAGTTCCGACATGGCGTTTCGAACGGCGACCCGCATCGGTATCGCCGAGGGCTTGGCCAAGGCCGGCGCAGTCTTGCTCGAGCCGATCGATCATGTGACCGTCAGCGTCCCCAATCAATTTACCGCCGGTGTCCAGCGGCTTTTGAGCGGCCGGCGCGGGCAAATTCTCGGCTATGCGGAGCGGCCCGGCTGGCCGGGATGGGACGATGTCGAAGCTTTGGTGCCGGAGGCCGAATTGCATGATTTGATCCTGCAATTACGGTCTGATACGTCCGGGCTCGGGTCCTATCGCCATTCGTTCGACCATCTGGCCGAAGCGCATGGCAAGCTCGCCGAGAAAGTCGGGCAATTGCATCAGTAAACGCTTGATCCAGGCACCGTCGTATGCCTGCAAGATTGGCCTGCTAGGTCCGCATTATCCTCTCGTGGGGGCTGCGGCCCGCGCCGGCGTGGATGGAGACAGGGGTGTAAAATGAGCATTCTCGGATCGATTATTTCGAAGATTTTCCACGGCTCCGATACGACTGCGGCGCCCGCCGCAACGACCACCGCCGCGGCCACGCCCAGCACCGCGGCGCCCAAAGCGGCAGCTGAGCAAGTCGACGTTGCAGCCGTCCTCGACGCGCTCGACGAAAAGAGCACCCAAAAACTCGATTGGCGTCATTCGATCGTCGATCTGATGAAGCTTCTCAATCTGGATTCGAGCCATTCCGCGCGCATCGAATTGGCGAAGGAGCTGCATTACTCTGGAGACACCGGAGATTCGGCGTCTATGAACATCTGGCTGCATGCCCAGGTGATGCAGAAGCTCGCCGAGAATGGCGGCAAAGTACCTGACGATCTGAAGAAGCGCTGAAGGCTTCCGGCGCTTGGCGTGCAGTCTGTTCGGACGAGATCTTCCGCCGATAAGACTGCGCGCCAAGTGAGCTAGTGCGCATTTTGCGAAACATCGAACATTTCCGATGCCGGGTCGACCGCATCGCTCGATTGAACGCTGGCGGCATCCGGAAGAGGTGGCCGGTTTTTTTATCTTACTGCTTTCCAATCAAATTTTGATGGTCTCTCGACAAGGCCCCGGAGGCAGCGTGTCCGTTATCGCCATTTGACACGCTTCACAAGAATTCGAGAAATCAGCCGGATGAGCAGTTCAATCCGTTGGTTTCGAACCAGCTATTGCTGCTGCGCGATCATCAATCTCCTCGCAATAGGCCCAATGCACTATCAAATTTGCTCTTTACATAAATCAATTCCACTACTTCCATTGGGCCAAAAACCATCGACAGTCTTGCATTGCCAAGATTGCCGGGCTCTATAGAAGCCGGGTGAGGATAAAAGAGGGGAGAGGAGAAATGTGGCGGCTTTTGGTGGTTTTGCTGATGCTGCTGCCGACGCCGGCGGCGCGGGCCGCTACGGCGGCCGAGGCTCTCCTCGAGGCCGCTGCGGCCGTTCACATCTGCACCGAGGTCAAGGACGACAAGTTGCGCCTCGCCTGTTTTGACAAGCTCGCACCGGCTTTCGATGTGCTCACGAAGGGGGAGACGAATTCGACGGTCGGGACGAAGGAGATCACGGCGTCCTATGCGCCAAGCGATTACAGGCCCGTGGACGCCGAGGACCTCTACGTCGCGCCGAACAAGTTCAAGGGCAAGCCGATCGAGCTCGCGGGCGTCCGCTGTTTCTACGCCGACGTCAACGAATATCGCTGTATCGGCAGGGCGCATGACGCGGTCGTCGTCTTCGCCAAAGACGTCGAGCCAGAAGAGGCGAAGAGCGACCTCGAAGATAGGTGCGGCGCCATCAAGCAGATCGAAGCGCCGGCCTGTCGCAAGACGATCCGTTTCGTCGTGCAGGACTTCAGCGAAGATATTTTGAGTGGAATGGCCCAGCGCCTCATCGTCGTAACCCGCCAGATCGAGATCGTGCCACGGCCAGGGCGCCGCTGAATCTCAGTCGCGACGGCCCAATAGGTCCGTCATGAGGTTGGACTGGGCGGGTAAGATTCGGAGCACATTGCGATGACTTCACCCGAGAATGACGCCCGCCACAAAGAGAAAATGGCCAAGCGCAAGGCGGTGCAGGACGCCGAGGTCGCCACCAAGACGATCGCCGAAAAAGGTCTGCTCGTTGTCCATACCGGTCCCGGCAAGGGCAAATCGACGGCGGCCTTCGGTCTCGTTTTGCGCGCGCTCGGCCATGGTCATCGTGTCGGCGTCGTCCAATTCATCAAAGGCGCCTGGCAGACCGGCGAGCGCACGGCGCTCGAACGGTTTCATGACCTCGTCTCCTGGCACACGATGGGGGAAGGGTTCACTTGGGAGACGCAGGACCGTGCGCGCGACATAGCTGCCGCGCAAAAGGCCTGGCAGAAAGCGCGCGAACTGATGGAGGATCCATCGATCAGGCTTGTCGTGCTCGATGAGTTGAATATTGCTCTGCGCTATGAATATCTCTCACTCGATGAAGTCGTCGCAACGCTTCGGGCGCGCCGCAACGACCTCCATGTCGTCGTCACAGGGCGCAACGCGAAGCCGGATCTCATCGCCATTGCCGATCTCGTCACGGAAATGAGTCTCGTGAAACATCATTTTCAGGCGGGTGTGAAGGCGCAGGCCGGAATCGAGTTCTAAACTTGCCGCAGACTGCAAAAGCCTTGATGCTGCAAGGCACCGGCTCCGACGTCGGCAAATCTTTGCTGGTCGCCGGTCTTTGCCGAGCCTACGTACGGCGTGGCCTTGCAGTGCGGCCGTTCAAGCCGCAGAACATGTCGAATAATGCCGCCGTCGCGCAAGATGGCGGCGAGATCGGCCGCGCCCAGGCCCTGCAGGCACGCGCCTGCAAAGTTCCGGCCTCGGTTCACATGAATCCGGTCCTCTTGAAACCGCAAGGCGGTATGGGTTCGCAGATCATCTTGCAGGGCAAGATGATGGGGCAAGCGCGGGCGCTCGACTACCAGGCGCTGAAGCTGCAATTCCTGCCGCATGTTCTCGACAGCTTTGCGACGCTCAAAGCGGGAGCCGATCTCGTCATCGTCGAAGGGGCGGGCAGCCCTGCGGAAATCAATCTCCGAGCGCAAGACATCGCGAACATGGGCTTTGCCCGCGCGGCAGATGTGCCGGTCGTCCTCATCGGCGACATAGACCGGGGCGGCGTCATCGCGCAAATCGTCGGAACCAAAGCCGTCCTCGCCGAAGAGGATGCCGCGATGATCAAAGGCTTCGTCGTCAACAAATTCCGTGGCGATCCCGATCTCTTCGCCGAGGGTTTGACTTTCATCGCACGACGCACGGGCTGGCCTGCGTTCGGTCTCGTGCCCTATTGCGCGGCAGCGGAGCTTCTCCCGGCCGAGGATTCCATGGCCTTGCGGCGGGGCAAAGCGGGGCCGGGACAGTGCCGTATCGTCGTTCCCGTCCTGCCGGGGATCGCCAATTTCGACGAGTTCGATCCGCTGCGCATGGAAGCCGAGGTCTCGTTCGAATGGCTTGCGCCCGGCCGCGCTCTCCCGGGCGATGCGGACCTCGTGATCCTCGCCGGATCAAAGACGACGATTGCCGATCTCGAAGTGTTGCGTCGCGAAGGTTGGGACATCGATCTGACCGCCCATATCCGGCGCGGCGGCCATGTCCTCGGCATTTGTGGCGGCTACCAAATGCTCGGCGCTTCGATTGCGGACCCGCAGGGTATCGAAGGCCCCATAGGCGCAGTAAAGGGGCTCGGCTGGCTCGACGTCGAGACGCAGCTGACGGGTGCAAAGAGCCTCGCGCCGGTTTCCGGCATCGGCGCATATACCGGTCTAAACACTGCGCCGTTCCGCGGCTATGAGATGCATGTCGGGCAGACGAGGGGCGCAGATTGCAAGAGACCTCTGCTGCGTTTCGCCGATGGCCGCAGCGACGGCGCAGTCTCGCGCGATGGGCGAATCATGGGCTGCTATGTTCACGGGCTCTTTGCGCACTCGGCACTGCGCAAGGCCTGGCTGACACTGCTCGGTGCCGAAAGCACGGGGTTCTCCTACGAAGAAACTATCGAAGACAGTCTCGATGCGCTTGGCGAGCATCTCGAAGGCCATATCGACCTCGATCGCCTGCTCAGCCTGGCGCGATGAACATGAGGGCAGCGACGGCGATGAGGGCGAGCGCGCCGAAATTGACGGCGCAGGCGCGTCGATAAACTCGCAAGGCGCGCAAAATGTCTGCGGCAGCAAGATCGCTTCGCCCCTCGCCGATCCAAGCATCCTCGAGCCGCCGCGCGGCGTAGGTCCGCGGTCCGCCGAGTCTAATGCCGAGCGCGCCGGCCATGGCCGCTTCGGGCCAGCCTGCATTGGGTGAAGGATGCCCGCTTGCATCGCGCCAGGTGATGCGCCAGGCCGCCGAAATGTTGCCCCCGGCCGCAAGGCAGATCCAGGTTGCGGCCAGGCGGGCCGGAACGAGATTGACGAGATCGTCGAGTTTGGCAGAAGCGAAGCCGAAGGCCGCGTGCCGCTCGGTTCTATGGCCGATCATGCTGTCGGCCGTATTGATGGCTTTGTGGAGAAAGCCGCCAGCCGGTCCGAGCACGGCGATCCAGAAGGCCGGGGCGACAATTCCGTCGGAAAAATTCTCGGCGAGACTCTCGATCGCCGCCCGGCCGATGCCGCCCTCATCGAGCCGTTCGACGTCGCGGCCGACGATATGGGCGAGCGCTTTGCGGCCTGCTTCGATGCCGCCGGTTTCGAGGGCGCGCGCGACATTTCCGACATGTTCGGCGAGACTCCTTTGCGCAAGGCATGACGAAGCACATAAAGCGATACAGGAGAAGGCGATGACACCAGAACCGAACAGGCCCAAGAGGTCGAAGAGGGCGAAGCTCAGAGCTTGCGTGCAGGCGGCAGTCGCGAGAAGAACAACGAGCAGAGCGAGAACGCCCGCGCCGTAACGGGCCGCCGGGGGATCTCCGTCGCGGTTGAGATTGCGGTCGAGAGCCGCGATCAATCGTCCCATCCAAATGACGGGATGGCCAATTCTCTCAAACAGCCAGGCCGGGTAACCGAAGATCGCTTCAAATCCGGTGGCCGCGAGCGCGAGCGCGAAGGTGAAAAACGACAAATGCATGATGCTTCCCCGCCCCGGTCTTTGGACTTAGCCTTCGCCGAGCACGGCGGCAATCTCGGCGCTGCGCGGCGCCTCTTTCCGGCCGCCCCCGAGCCCTGGCTCGATCTCTCCACCGGCATCAGCCCTTATCCGTTTCCTTTTGCGACCTTGCCGGAAGAGGCTTTCAGCCGTTTGCCCGATCCCGAAGCGATCGCCGCGCTCGAGACACGCGCCGCCGAATTTTATGGCGCCTGCGATACGGCCGGCGTCGTCGCCGCCCCCGGGAGCCAAGCCCTCATCCAATGGCTGCCGCAGCTCTTGCACGCCCGGAGGGTCGGGATCTTCGGCTTCACTTATGGTGAATACGCAACCGCTTTCGCCGCCGCCGGGGCGGAGGTCTCGATCCATGCTGACTTGTCCGCGCTCGCGGCAATGGACGTTGCCATTATCGTCAACCCGAATAATCCCGACGGTCGCCAAATTCCCGTGGCCGAACTCTTGCGCCTTGCCTCGCGTCTCGCGGAGCGGAAGGGCGTGTTGGTCGTCGACGAAGCTTTCGCCGATTTTCTACCGAAGGCCGCGAGCCTCGTCGCCGAACTGCCGGCGGAAGGGGCGATCGTTTTGCGCTCCTTCGGCAAGAGCTTCGGCCTCGCCGGGCTAAGGCTCGGCTTTGCGATCGCTTCGGCGCCTTTGGCCGCAGCCTTGCGCCGAGCGCTCGGACCCTGGGCTGTTTCAGGCGCCGCCATAGCGATCGGCGAGGGCGCGTTTGCCGAGCGTGTGTGGCTCGAAAAGACGGCGCAAAGCCTCGCGGCCGACGCGGCCGCGCTCGATCTTCTGCTCGAGAAGGCCGGCATGGCAATTCTTGGCGGCACATCTCTGTTTCGCCTGGCACGCCATGTACAGGCAGAGAAGATTTTCCGAACTTTGGCGGAAGCCGGAATTCTCGTGCGGCCGTTTGCCGGCCGCCCCGATTGGCTCCGCTTCGGCATACCCTGCCGGGACGCGGATCGCGCGAGACTTGCCGCCGCGCTGGCGCGACAACACGCGCAGTAATTTTTAGCTCTTATAAATAAAGACGATTTGAGCAGTTCTAAGCTGGCCAGTGTAGCAGCTAAAAAACAAAGTCATCACACGCGTTAACTGCCAGAGCCTGCGGCAATATTTCCGATAACTCCGTTTACGTGCCGTTTATAGTGGCGCATTGTGGCGGTGCGGGTTTCAGGAATTACGGAGCAGAGAAATGGCGAAGCATCATCTGGCATTGCTCTTCTGCGCCTTGTCCGTCTCCTTTTGCACCGTCTCGGCCTTCGCCAAGGAATATCCGATCGGCAAGCCGCAGGAGCAGGCCGGGATGGAAATCGGGGCGGTTTTTTTGCAGGCCATCGAAATGGACCCGCCGGACGTCATGCGCCCCGCGAAAAACTCGGACATTCATCTCGAAGCCGACATCAAAGCGGCCAAGAACAATCCGAACGGATTTGCGCAAGGCGATTGGATCCCCTATCTCGTGGTCAGCTTTGTGTTGACGAAACTTGATGACAATCAAGGCCTGAAGGGCGATTTGATGCCCATGGTTGCCAATGACGGTCCCCATTACGGCGATAACGTCAAGCTCTTCGGTCCCGGCAAATATAAATTGACGTTGCAGATTGAGCCGCCGACCGCCAATCGGCACGCCCACTTCGGCCGCCATGTCGACAAGGAGACTGGCGTCGGTCCTTGGTTTGCGCCGTTCAGCCTGGATTACGAGTTCGTTTACGCCGGCGTCGGAAAGAAGGGAACCTATTGAGCGGGGTGTGATCGATCGTGCCGCGTGAATGTCGTTTCTCGGCGTAATGCGGGCGAACTGATGGTGAAGGAGCTCGAAACCGTGGCACGGTCCGTTTCCGGAAGGCATGAGGTGAGGCGGCTAGGATGGCTGGCTTTCGCGTCTCTCGGCCTCGCATTCAGCACGGGTCTCCGTGCCGAAGAGGAGCCGATCTTCACGGTCGAATTTCACGACGGAAAGGTTACGCCTCTGCGCATCGAAGTTCCGGCCAATCGCCGCTTCAAGCTCGAATTGCACAATAGCGGATCGACGCCTGCGGAATTCGAAAGCGACGAACTGCACAAGGAAAAGGTCTTGGCGCCCGATTCGACGTCGGTTCTCGTCTTTCGGACGCTCGACCCCGGCGAATACAAGTTCATCGATGATTTCCACCCCGATGCGCCAAAAGCCGTCTTGGTCGCGAAATGAACCCGGCCATGCAGCAAAACCGGCAGCGAAATGAAATGACGACGCCATTGCCCCAGCGGCAGCACAGACAGAAAGATTGGCATGCGCCCCCGATCGACTGGTCGCCGGTGGCCCAGACCCGCGTGTCGGCCGGCGTCAAGGGTGGTGAATTCGCGAGCGGTCCAAGAGGGCATAGCGGGCGACGATATGCGCAAATCGAGGCGGCGCTCGCGGGTTTCGGCGACTGGCTCAAACACCACCAGCGGCTGATACAGCGGCTGCAATGGACGGTCGTCGGCATGTATCTTCTGCTCATCGCCGTGCCGGCATTCCTGCCGCTTCCCGACCGGCTGGCGCATTTATGGACCAATCTCACGCTGTTTGCACAATTCTGCTTCTGGGGGATCTGGTGGCCCTTCGTGCTGCTCAGCATGGTGCTCGTCGGCCGCGCCTGGTGCGGCTTGCTGTGCCCGGAGGGCGCTCTCTCGGAAGCGATGAGTCGGCGCGGGCGCGGCCACGCGATCCCGCGTTGGATCACATGGAAAGGCTGGCCCTTCGTCGCCTTCGCATGCACCACGATCTACGGCCAGATGGTGAGCGTCTACCAATATCCGAAACCAGCCTTGCTGATCCTCGGCGGCTCGACGGCAGCGGCTGTGGTGGTCGGCTATTTTTATGGCCGCAATAAACGCATCTGGTGCCACTATCTTTGTCCCGTGAACGGGGTTTTCGGCCTTTTGTCGAAGCTCGCGCCGATCCATTTCAATGTCGACAAGCAGGCCTGGTCGCGTTCACGCCAGGCGATACATCAGGCCGGAGGGCACCTGCAGCCGGTGAATTGCGCGCCGCTCGTCGCCTTGCGGACGATGCGCGGCAGTGCCGAGTGCCATATGTGCGGACGCTGCAGCGGATTTCGTGGGGCGATCAGCTTGCACATGCGCTCGCCGAACGAGGAAATCGTCCATGTCGCCGGGACCAGCCCGAAACCATGGGAGAGCGTTCTCATCATCGTCGGCTTGATGGGGATCGCTGCCGGGGCTTTCCACTGGAGCGCCAGCCCGTGGTTCATCGATGTGAAACAGGCTTGCGCCGAATGGCTCATCGAGCATGGCCTGACCGCCTTCGTCGCCCTCCAGCCGCCCTGGTGGATCTTGACCGATTATCCGGAGCGCAGCGACGCCATGACGCTGCTCGATGGAACCGTGCTGCTCGCCTATATATTGGCCACGGCTGCCGTCATCGGCGGTGGCGTGAGCTTGGCGCTCGCGGCTGGCGTGCGCTGCCTGGGATCTTGGTCATCCGCCCGATTCCACCATTTGGCGCAGGCTTTGATCCCGATTGCGGCTTGCGGCGTCTTTCTCGGTCTCAGCGCTTTGACCGTCACCATCCTTCACGGTGAAGGTGTGAATCTGCCCTTCGTGGCGCTTGTGCGGGCGGCTCTGCTGACGGGCGCGGGACTTTGGTCGCTGACGCTCGGCTGGAAAATCGCCGCGCTCTATAGCCCGTCCTTGCTCCGCAGAGTGGCCGCCTCGGCCACGCTTGCAATCGCGGTCGCGCTCGGCGTCGGCAGCTGGGCGCTGCTGTTTTTCGTCTGGTAGCCGTCCCGGGCTTTGCTCGCAGATCCGCGCGCATCAACAAAAATCCGTCACGCGGCTTTTGCCAGATGGCTGAAAGCCGCCACGACCTTTTCATAAACGTGTCGTTTGAACGGCACGACGAGATCGGGCAGGCAATCCAGTCTTTCCCAGCGCCAAGCATCGAATTCGGGATGTCCATCACCCGCCGGCATCTCGACATCGATTTCGCTTGCCTTGCCCTCGAAGCGCAGTGCGAACCATTTTTGCCTTTGGCCGAGATACTTGCCTTTCCAGAGCCGGTTCGAAGCCTGGGCCGGCAGGTCATAGCAATACCACTCCGGCGCTTCGCCGAGGAGGCGCGTCGATGTGATATTGGTCTCCTCCCGCAATTCGCGCCGCGCCGCTGCCAAGGGATCTTCGCCTTCGTCGATTCCACCTTGCGGCATCTGCCATTCATGGCCCCGAACGAGCTGTTCGGACTTCCTCTGCCTTCGACGTCCGATGAAGACCAGGCCCTCCTTATTGAGGAGCAGGATGCCGACGCAGGGGCGGTATTTGGCGAGATCCATGGCAGGCTTTCACGATCAACGTTCGCGTGGGAGCGCGGCGCCGACCGCGTCACGACAAGTCGGGCAGCGGCATCGAAGACTCAATGCGGCGCATCTTTGGCGTGCGAATCCGCGCTCAGGTTTGCAAGGTTCCGGGCGGCGCTGAGCGGTATCAAAGTGAGGCCGCGCAACTCGGCCTCTCGGGCAAATCGCCCGATTCTCTCGAAACTCACCGGCAACCCGCTCGCGCTGCCTATGGCGAGGCCCCTTTGTCGAGCCATGGCTTCGAGTTTCGTCAGCGCGACGTCGATGGCCTCGGGCCGCGCCTGCGCATCGAGGACGAGATCAGCCTTCACCGTGGAAAAATTCAAGTCGGCGGCGAGCGTCGCTGCGACGCTGCGCGGCGAGGTGCCGTCATCGAAATAGAAGAGGCCACGGGCGGCAATTTCGCGCAGGATCGGCGCCATGGCCTCATTGTCCGCGGTGAACTTCCCGCCGAGAAAATTGCCGACGCCGACATAGCCCGTGAAACGGCTGAGCAGCCAATGCAAATCATCGACGTTTTGTGCCCGGCTGGTGGACGTCACGAGCGCATGTGCGCCAGGGTTCATTTTAGGATAGTCGATCGGTTCCATAGGGAGCTGCAGAATGATTTCGTGGCCGGCGTCGCGCGCCCGCGCCGCGTCGGCCTCCAGCTCATTGCCATAGGGAGCGAAGGCGAGGGTCACAGCCGGCGGCAGCGTGGCGATCGCGGCGGCCGTAGAAGCTTGTGAGAGCCCCATGCCGCCGACGACAAGCGCAATGCGCGGGCCGCTCGTCTTGCCCAAAGCGTTCCCGAGAGGCCGTGCATAGACGTCGGCCGGGCGCGCCCCATCCGGCCCGATGCGTGGGAGCGGGCCGTAACGGCTTTTTTCGACCAATCGGCGGTCTGGTGCCGGCGCCAACCGCGTGCCGAGCGCCCGCGGCACGTCGATGATCATCGCCCCGGACGGCGTCGCGCCAGCGGGGCGCACGACTTTTACGCCACTCTCGTCCTCCATCTGGGAAGCCGTTTCGACGCTCGGGGTGGAGGTCGCAACGACGTGCTGCGCTGGGTCGGTCGCCGCCGTCCTATCCTGCGGGTCCCTGGTTTGTGGCTGGGAAGGCACCTTCTCCAGCAATGCGACGGCATGAGGTTCGCCGCCGAACGGGTCGCCGCGCAGTTGCAAAAATGCAAGCGCGGCGATGCAAAGGCAACCAAGGCCCCAGAAAAAGAACCGCGCAAGAGAGAAACCGGGGGAGCGCCGGGTCTTTTTTTCGAGCCCCAGGGGCTTGTCGAGATCGTCGTCTGCCATGTGCCCCATCGCGCAAGTCTTGCAAAGCCAACGGTTTGCCACGTCCTTTGGTTTTGCAAGACTAACTCGTAGACTAGATGGGCCGGCCGCTAGGGCGGCAACCGCAGGGGTCGGATCACTTGCCACGGAATCTTCCGGACAAAAGACCAACCCAAGCCGTCAAACCCTTCGCAAATCACGCCGCTCACAGTTTCGCACAGGAAACCAAGGTCGCAAATGAAAGACGAGCGCCCTCATCTTCACGATGAAGGCGCTCGCATGAAGCCATCGCGCCGGGAGGCCCGATCAATTCGGAACTTTGTGCTCCTCGTCATTCGCCGGCGGCGTGCTGTCGCTCGGCGCAGCGGGGCGGGCCGGTTGCGCCGTGTTCGAGGCGCGGGTCACACCCCGGAGCAGGTCTTCGGCAGCAATCAATTGTTTGTCGTTCTTGGAGTCCGGCGGCACGTAGACCTGCGAACCGGTCTTCTCGTCCTCGCCGTTCTTGAGATGGCCCTTGAGCGAGGCTTCGCCTTTGCTGTCGACCTTGTCCTTGAGATCGTCCGGCACGTCCTCCAGAACTTGGATGTCCGGATCGATGCCTTTCGCCTGAATCGAACGGCCCGAAGGCGTGTAATAGCGCGCCGTCGTCAGGCGCAAGGCACCGTCAGACGCATTCTGGCCGAGCGGAATGATGGTCTGGACCGAACCTTTGCCGAAAGAGCGCGTGCCGAGGATGGTTGCGCGTTTATGATCCTGCAGCGCCCCTGCGACGATCTCGGAGGCCGAAGCCGAACCGCCATTGATCAACACGACCAGCGGCTTGCCCTTCGAAATATCGCCGGGGCTGGCATTGTAGCGCATTGTTTCTTCGGCATTGCGGCCGCGAGTTGAAACAATTTCGCCGTGATCGAGGAAAGCTTTGCTCACCGCGATCGACTGATCGAGCAGGCCGCCCGGATTATTGCGCAGGTCGAGGATATAGCCTTTGAACTTGTCGGCCGGGATTTCCGCCAGGAACTTCTGAATGGCCGAGCGGACGCCGTCATAGGTCTGTTCGTTAAACTGGGTGATTCGGATGTAGCCGATATCGTCGCCATCGATGCGGTCACGAACCGATTTGATCGTGATCACGGCGCGGGTGAGCTTGACGTTCCGCGGCTCTTTATTCGCGCCCCGCACTATTTTGAGCGTCACGTCCGTATTGGGGACGCCGCGCATCTTGTCGACGGCCTGATTGAGCGTCAGGCCCTGGACGGTTTCGCCGTCGATCGCGATAATGAGGTCACCGGAGAGGACGCCGGCACGCGCGGCGGGCGTGTCGTCGATCGGCGTGACCACTTTGATCACGCCATCTTCCTGCGTCACTTCTATGCCGAGGCCGCCGAATTCGCCGCGCGTCTGCACCTGCGTCTCGCGGTAGCTCTTCGCATCGAGATAGGAAGAATGCGGATCGAGCGACGTCAGCATGCCGTTGATCGCGGCCTCGATGAGCTTCTGCTCATCGGGTTTTTCCACATAGTCGGCACGGATCTTTTCGAAGACGTCGCCGAAAAGGCTGAGGTTCCGATAAGTGTCGGATGCGGCCGCACGCGCCGAACCGCTCGAAAACACGTGGGTCTGCATGGCAATAGTAACAATAGAGGCTCCCAGCACGGCGCCGAGCAGCACGAGTGAAACTTTCCGCATTATCCGCGAACCTTTTGAATGTCCGGCTTTGCCCACCATGGGCCCGGATCGATCGCCGCCCCGTCTTTACGAAATTCTACATAGAGGATGGGTTGCGCTGCTCCAATGGCTATAGCTGCAGCAGTCTTGATCGTTCCGTCACCCATTGCCGCGACGGGTTCGCCCGCGAGGACGAATTGTCCTACCTCTACGTTGATCCGTTCCATACCGGCCAAGACGACATAATAGCCTTGCCCGGCGTTGATGATCAAGAGTTGTCCGTACGACCGAAAAGGACCCGCAAAAGCAACCCAGCCATCGCAGGGGGAGGCGACGATCGCGCGGGCGCGCGCCGCGACGAACAATCCTTTTTCGGTGCCGCCGAACCCGTCGGGAGTGCCGAAGTTCCTGAGCACGGCGCCGACCGCCGGCATCGGCAGCAGGCCTTTGGCCTCGGCAAAGGCTATGGCCGGCGCGAGCCGGGCCGAATCCTTGAAGGATAGGGCATTGGGTTTCGCGCTTGCGTGGCCGGGTTCGAGCTCTGCCGTATTCCGCGCCTCATCGGCCTTGCGGGCTTCCTCGGCCGCATGCTTGGCGCCCCCGAGCTCCGATTCCATCCGCGCGATCAGCTCCTTGAGGCTCAAGGCCTGACGTGCGAGCTCTTGCGCCCGCGCGCGTTCGGCACCCAACGCGCGCTCCGCGGTACCCAGGGCGTTTTGCCGTGCGTCGATCAGCGCAGACAGGCGCTGGCGCTCACGCCCGAGTTCCGCGGCGTCCTTTGCAAGCCGGTCATGTTCGGCAGCGATCGAACGGCGCAGTTGCACGAGATCAGCAAGATCGGCAGCGAGCGCTTCAGTTTCGGCCCGCATTTCCGGAAGGACAGCGCCGAGCAGCATCGACGTTCGAATGGCTTGCAGCATATCCTCCGGCTCGACGAGGAGCGCCGGCGGTGGTGTCCGGCCCATGCGTTGCAGAGATGCCAGAACCTCGGCGATGACATCGCGCCGGCTTTCCAGCGAGCGCCGAATTGCGTCTTCGGACCCGGTGAGCGTTTCGAGGCGCGCTTCGGTCTCGCTGATTTTCTGTGCGGCCGCGTTGACTTTCTCGGTTGTTGCGAGCAAGGCCGAGAGGAGGCGGGCACGATCGTTGCGAAGGTTTTCGATGTCGGCCTCGATCTGGCGCCGCTGTTCTTCAGACGCGCCGATCGTGTCTTCAACGCCGCGCAGCTCGAGCTGGCGGCTGTCGAGCTCGCGAGGCTTAATCGTCGCGGTTTCGCTTTCGCTCTGCGGTGCGCTGGTGAGCGGCGCTTCCTCGCCGACCGCCGGCGCGGTCGCGAGCACGAAGATCGTGACGATACTGCGCAAATGTCGGCAACTTCTGCCACTTCGCTCCATGACGCTCCGCCGCGAGCCGAACCAGAAGACAAGATTGGAGGACATTGGCACGGCGTTTCTGGGGCAAGGGAACCGGATGGTTCAGGCCCGATGGTAGGGATGTCCGGCAAGGATCGTCATGGCGCGGTAAATCTGCTCCGCCGCCATGATCCGCACGAGTTGATGCGGCCAGGTCAGTCTGCCGAAAGCGAGAGCAAATTCGGCGCTTGATCGCAGGCTCGTGTCAAGCCCGTCGGGACCGCCCACCACGAGGCCGAAAGCCGGCGTGCCGCAGTCACGCGTCCCGGCCAGACGGCGGGCGAAAGCTTCGCTGGTCAAAATCTCTCCGGCTTCGTCGAAAACCAGGAACGGCGTAGCGGCGCCGAGCGCCGCACGAATCGTTTTGGCTTCCTCGGCTTTGCGGGCTTCTGGACGGCGCGCTCGGCTCTCGTCCACCTCGCGCAGATCAAGACCTGTAAAGCCTAAGCTACGCCCCGCCGCCACGGCGCGATCCAAGTATCGCGCCGCCAGCTCTCGCTCAGGGCCGGCTTTGGTCCGCCCGACGCAAATGAAAACGAGGCGCATCGAAGGCGCGAAGCTCAGCCCGCGCTTCAGCCGGCGCGGCGCTCGCCCGGCCGATCCATGCCCCACATTTTCTCGAGGTTATAGAACTGCCGCACTTCCGGGCGGAAGATATGGACGATGGTGTCGCCCGCATCGACCAAAACCCAGTCGCAATGTGGCAATCCTTCAACCCGCTTTGCGGGCGTGCCCACCTCTTTCAAGGCTTTGAGCACGCGATCGGCAATCGCTCCCACATGTGTGTTGGAGCGACCGCTCGCGACAATCATCGTGTCGGCGATCGAGGTTTTGCCCAGCAGGTCGATGGAAACTATGTCTTCGGCCTTCGAATCTTCGAGACTGGCCAAGACACTCCGACAGACAGTGCCGGTGGCTGATTCGATTGAACCTGGCACCGGGTGAAGCGGCATGGCCGCTTCGCGTGCGATCGTAGGTATCAGTGCTGCGATCCTCTTGGGGCTCCGGTCGAAGGACCGGTTGCGCTTTAAAGATAGCGGGATTCGGCCGAAAATTCAATACTGAGGGTCGCCGCATTGTGCGGGTTTTGGCTGGACCGCAACAAGCCCGGAATTCTCTTGCAATATGCTGGAACTGGGATCCAGCTGTACCGGGCCGGCACGAATCCGGTTCGATCCTCGCTTCGGCGCGGCGTTTCCGCACAGCCTATGACTAAGGTCTGAGGCGAATGTCGTTGTACCGCAGCAACCAGTGTATTAGTTGAAAACCGGTCTCTTTCGAGAAAGAAGGCGTGCCCATGGCCGAAGTCGATCTGCGCAGTCTCGAAGCACGGCGCCCGCTGTCGCCGCATCTTTCGATTTACCGCATGATGCTGACCATGGTGATGTCGGGCGCGCATCGCATCACCGGCATCGTGCTCTATTTGGGGACCTTGCTGCTCGTCTGGTATCTCGTCGCGGCAGCAACCGACAAAAAATCCTTCGATCTCGTGGCCTGGGTCATGGGGTCCTTCCTCGGCCAAGTCGTTCTGCTCGGATACACGTGGGCCTTGCTGCACCACTTGCTTGGCGGCATAAGACACATGATCTGGGATGCAGGCTATGGCTGGGAAGATCCAATGCGGGAGCGGCTCGCGCAGGCGACGTTGATAGGCAGCGTCGTCTTGACGATCATCATCTTCGGCCTGGCCCACCTGATCCATTAGCTGGCTGCCGCTTCGCGGCGGGTGACGACGACCTGGCAGGCGGCGGCCCAAAATCGAAGGATTGCGGCTTCATGCGGAACGACAAAGCTTCGATACGTACGACGAGAAGCATCGTCAACCATTTCGGCGTCGCCAGGTCCGGCACGCAGGACGTGCGGCTGCAGCGCCTCACGTCCATCGCTCTGCTGCCCTTGGCGATCGCCTTCATCTGGAACGTCTTGGCGCTCGTCGGGAAAGATTATGCGGCTGCGCGGGCCTATCTGCACCACCCGGGACCGGCGATTTTGACGCTGCTCTTCATTCTGGCGGGCGTCTATCATATGAAGGTCGGCATGCAGTCGATCATCGACGATTACGCGCATGGGGCGGTCGTGAAGGAATGGTTGTTGGTGGCGAACGTGTTCTTTAGCGTTTTCGTCGGCGTTGCCTGCATCTATGCGGTGGTGGAAATGGGCTTCGTCGCACATCCTTGAGGTGTGGGCGTCACGGCGCGACCCCGGGTAGGGGTTCCTACCCCCGCGCCATTTGGATTTGATTGGCTGGAAGGCAAGATTTCATGGCGAGCAACAGCACGTCGCAGGGCAGCACCGCGCCTGCCACCAATGGTAAGGCCTATCCAATCACAGATCATAGTTTCGACGTGGTTGTCGTAGGCGCCGGCGGTTCCGGCTTGCGCGCGACGGTTGGCTGTTCGCAGGCCGGTTTGCGCACAGCTTGCGTGACGAAGGTGTTTCCGACCCGGTCGCATACGGTGGCGGCGCAGGGCGGGGTTGCGGCGTCGCTCGGCAATATGGGACCGGATAACTGGAAGTGGCACATGTACGACACCGTCAAGGGGTCGGACTGGCTCGGCGATCAGGATTCGATCGAATATTTGTGCCGCCATGCGCCGGCGGCGGTCTATGAGCTCGAACATTGGGGCGTGCCCTTTTCGCGCACGCAAGACGGCCGCATCTATCAGCGCCCCTTCGGCGGCATGACGACGGATTTCGGCAAAGGGCCGCCGGCGCAAAGGACTTGCGCGGCTGCCGACCGGACCGGCCATGCCATGCTTCACACGCTTTACGGCGAGGCGCTGCGCTACAAAACGGAATTCTTCGTCGAATTTTTCGCGATCGATCTGATCATGGAGGACGGCCGTTGTCGCGGTGTCGTCTGCCTGAAGCTCGATGACGGAACGATCCATCGTTTCCGCGCACAACTGGTCATTCTTGCGACGGGCGGCTATGGCCGCATTTATTTCTCTGCGACCTCGGCACATACCTGCACCGGCGATGGCAACGGCATGGTGCTGCGCGCCGGGCTGCCTCTGCAGGACATGGAGTTCGTCCAATTCCACCCAACCGGTATCTACGGCGCTGGCTGCCTCATCACCGAGGGGGCGCGGGGTGAAGGCGGCTATCTCACCAATTCCGAAGGTGAGCGCTTCATGGAGCGCTATGCGCCCTCGGTGAAGGATCTCGCCCCGCGCGACATGGTCTCGCGCGCGATGACGGTGGAAATCCGCGAGGGCCGCGGCGTCGGCAAGAACAAGGATCATATCTATCTTCATCTCGATCATCTCGATCCGAAGATTCTGCATGAGCGCCTGCCGGGCATTTCGGAGAGTTCGAAGATCTTCGCCGGCGTCGATGTGACGAAAGAACCGATCCCGGTCCTGCCCACCGCCCACTACAACATGGGTGGAATCCCGACGAATTTTCACGGCGAAGTCGTGATCAAGAAGAATGGCGACCCCGACACGGTTGTGCCCGGCCTGATGGCGATCGGCGAGGCGGCTTGCGTTTCCGTCCACGGTGCCAATCGCCTCGGCTCGAATTCCCTGATCGATATCGTCGTGTTCGGCCGTGCCGCCGGCATGCGCGCCGCCGAAGTCGTGACGGCCGGCGCCAAGCAGCCCGATCTGCCGCAGGATTCGGCCGATCGTGCGCTCGCGCGCCTCGATTTCGTCCGGAATGCGAAGGGCAGCATAGCGACGGCCGAAATACGAACGCGCATGCAAAAAGTCATGCAGACCCATTGCGCCGTCTACCGCACGGGTGAGACTTTGACCGAAGGCTCAAAGCTCATTCACGAGGTCTGGGCTGCACGTGAGCAAATCGCAGTGACGGATCGTTCGTTGATCTGGAATTCCGATCTCGTCGAGACGCTCGAATTCGACAATCTCATCGTGCAGGCCGTGGTCACCATGGATGGCGCGTTGAACCGCACGGAATCACGTGGTGCCCATGCGCGCGAAGATTATCCCAATCGCGACGACACGAATTGGATGAAACATACCCTCGCCTCGATCGATGCCGAAAAGCGCACCGTGCAGCTCGACGATCGGCCGGTGCATGCTTTTACGATGAGCGACGAGATGCAATATATCGAGCCGAAAGCGCGGGTGTATTGAGCGCGGAGCATGGCCGGGGCGATGCTCCACCTCGTTGACTTGGCAGAGGGATGTTTGACGGCGAACCTAGCGGTTCGAGAAAATTAACGACGAGATTCTCAATCGGCTGGCCTCGCCCGAAGGCGCACGAGAAGCCGAAGCGAAGGTGCCCTCATGGTCGAATTCACACTTCCCAAAAATTCCAAGATCGGCGTCGGCAAGACCTGGCCGAAACCGGCGGGCGCGAAGAACGTCACTGAATTCCGCATTTATCGCTGGAATCAGGACGACGGGAATAATCCTCGGCTCGACACTTATTTCGTCGATCGCGACGATTGCGCCCCGATGGTCCTCGACGCGCTCATCTGGATCAAATCCAAAATCGATCCGACCCTCACCTTCCGTCGCTCCTGCCGCGAGGGCATTTGCGGCTCCTGCGCGATGAATATCGACGGGACCAATACGCTCGCCTGCACCAAGGAGATCGACGAGGTCAAGGGCCATACGGTCAATATCTATCCCTTGCCGCATATGGCCGTGGTGAAGGATCTCGTGCCCGATCTCACCGTCTTTTATGCACAACACGCCTCGATCCAGCCCTATCTACAGACGATCACTCCGGCTCCAGAAAAGGAATGGCTGCAATCGGAGGAAGATCGGGCCAAACTCGACGGGCTTTACGAGTGCATTCTTTGCGCATGCTGTTCGACGTCCTGCCCCAGTTATTGGTGGAACGGCGACCGTTATCTGGGTCCCGCCGCTTTGCTGCAGGCCAAGCGGTGGCTCTCCGATTCGCGCGATGAAGCCACGGGCGATCGGCTCGACAATGTCGAGGATCCCTATCGCCTCTATCGCTGCCATACGATCATGAATTGCTCGAAGGCATGTCCCAAGAGTCTTAATCCGGCAAAGGCGATCGCCGACATCAAGACGATGCTGATCGAACGGCAGGAGTGAGCGCCTTCCCCTCTGCCTGAGCTCGCGTCCTCGTTCGGATTTCTCGTCAACGCCATGTCCAGCGTGCGACTCCCGGGGGCTGCCGTCCTAGCGCCGCAATTGGCTTCGATGAAAGCGCGATCCGGAGGGTTGCGCTGATGTATCGAAGAGCCCTATGCGCCTTGGCCGCAACCATCTTCTGTTCCGCCGCTGCCGCATCGTCGCCGACGCCGCATCGCGAGTTGGACGAGATGATCGCGCGGTATGCGCGCAATCACGGTATTCCGGAAAGGCTCGTCCATCGCGTCGTCATGCGCGAAAGCCGCTACGATCCGAAAATCGCCCATCGCCGGTTCTACGGCCTGATGCAGATCACATACGAAACGGCGAAGAGCATGGGCTACAAAGGTCTGCCGGGCGGCCTTCTCGACCCGGAGGTCAACCTGACCTATGCGGTGCCTTATCTCGCGAATGCCTACAAGGTGGCCGAAGGTAACGAGAAACGCGCCGTCGCTCTTTATGCGGCCGGTTATTACCTCATCGCCAAACGCAAGAACATACTCGGCCAAATGCGCAACGCCGCGTCGCCCTCGCTGGCGCCGAAACCGCCGCCGCCTCGACCAGCGCCCGCTGCCGAGGAACCGGCAAACCCGGTCATGCAAGTCATCCAATTCATCGCCGCTTCGGGGCGCACCAGCGCCGTCCCGGTTATACAGGCGCCGGAACCGGCAGCCCTGCCGCAAGCCACAGCACCGCCCGAGCCCCCCAAAAATGACGGGCAGGCGTGCTTCTATCATCAAATAGAAATCTGCCGGCCGATCTCGACGACGCGATCCGACGGCAGTTGGAAAAAATCCGTGACATGTGCGGCGTTGCGTTGCATGGCCGCGAAGAGACCTTCCTGCCAAGCCGGCAGGCCTTTCTTGTCGGCGCGCGGCACGACGGTTTCGACGCCGACGTAATAGGTCACGTCGGAGATGTCGATCCGCGGATCGCGCCCGTGAATTTGGGCGAGAAGACGCGGGATGTTGGGTCTTTGCATGAACCCGTAAGTACCCGTCGCACGCCAGAACTTTGGCGCGATTTCGTGAACTTCGACATGTTTCGCGGCGCTGACGTAGGGGATCAACTCCGTCACCACGGTGATCGCCACGACGGTCTCATGCAGACAATGGTTATGTTGCACATGCCAAGCGACGATTGGCGGCGTGTCTCGCAGCGTGCGGGTGAGGAAGACGGCGGTGCCGGGGACACGCGCAGTTTTTTTCGCCTCGAGCTCGCTGATGAAGGCCGAGATGGGCGTTGGGTCCTTGGCAATTTGCACCGCGATTGCACTTGCGCCTTTATGCCAGACATACATGAGCCCATAGACGACTGCAGCAAGCAGAAGCGGGACATAGCCGCCCTCGGCGATCTTGAGCGAATTCGCGGCGAAGAAACTCGCGTCGACGATCATGAAGGCGCCCGCCACGGCGCCGCTCGCCAACAGGCTCCAGCGCCAGACTTCGCGCATGGCAATGAAGAGAAGCGCCGAGGTCATCAACATCGTGGCCGAGACGGCGATGCCATAGGCCGCGGCCAAATTGTCGGATTTTTTGAACGCCAAAGCGAGGCCGACAGTCACCAGCATCAAGATCCAGTTCACCGTGCCGACATAGATTTGGCCATAACCTTCTTGCGAAGTTTGCGTGATGATTAGGCGCGGCATCCAGCCGAGCTGAATGGCTTGGCGTGTCATTGAGAAGGCGCCCGTGATGATCGATTGACTGGCAATGATCGTCGCCACCGTGGCGAGAAGAATGAGCGGCAGGAGGAGCGGCGCGGGACAGAGGCGATAAAATATATTCTGGTCCGTCGGCACACCTTGCAGCACAAGGGCGGCTTGCCCGGCATAATTGAGGATGAGACTCGGAAACACGATGACATGCCAGGCGAGCCGTATCGGGCCGGCACCGAAATGCCCCATGTCCGCATAGAGCGCCTCGGCGCCGGTCACGCACAAGAAAACCGCGCCGAGGATGAGAAAGCCGACGGCGCCTCCGTGCAGCAGGAATTGCGCCCCGTAATAGGGGTTGAGCGCGAGAAGCACGGAGGGGTGCTGCACGATGCCCGTGAGGCCGAGGATGGCCATCGTCACAAACCAGATGAGCATGACGGGTCCGAAGGCGCGTCCGATCCGAGCTGTGCCGAGCGGCTGCAAAGCGAAAAGCGCGACAAGGATCGCGACAGTTACGGGGAGGATGAACGAGGCCAAGGCCGGCGCCGCGAGTTCGAGGCCTTCGAGCGCTGAAAGCACCGAGATGGCCGGCGTAATCGCACCGTCGCCGTAGATCAACGCCGCGCCGAAAAGGCCGACTGCGACGATTGCGGGCCTGTGTTGCCGCTTGACGCCGAGCAACGACATCAAGGCGAGAATGCCGCCTTCGCCATCGTTATCGACGCGCATCGCGAAGGAAACATATTTGATCGAGGTGATGATGATCAGCGTCCAAACGATCAAGGAAAGAATCCCAAGCAAAGTGGATTCGCTCTTTTCAGCGCCGGTGATCGCCAGGACCGTCTTCAAGGTGTAGAGCGGGCTGGTTCCGATGTCGCCGAAGACGACACCGAGTGCGGCAAGGCCAACGCGGGCGAGACCGCCGTGAACTTTATGATTTGTGAGACTGGTCATGGTCCTCTGGCCGGGCGGGTGCTGCGAAGCGTCGTTGCCATCCTGGGGAGATAATCCGACAGCTGCATAACGCCTCCGCTGGCCAGGCCAAAGTGGCCCAGAGGCCGGCGACGAAGTTGGCGTCTCGACAAGATTAAGCCATAAAGCTCCGATCAGGAAATCATCTGGCGGCATATCCGTGCCGAGCTTGACTTCCGGCCGCAAACGCGAGGCGGGTTCGGCTGCTCTCAGGTGCTTTACTCGCCAGCGCCGAACGTGTACCCACCGGAGATGGCAGGCGGCGGAGCGCCGCCGCCGGGCGTTGCCGAGGCGGGCGGCGAACGGAATTCTGAAAGATATTTGATCGATGGCGAATGTGGTGGTGGTCGGCGCCCAATGGGGTGACGAGGGCAAGGGCAAGATCGTCGATTGGCTTTCTCTTGAAGCCGATGTCGTTGTGCGGTTCCAGGGCGGCCACAATGCCGGGCATACTTTGGTCATCGGCGATCACGTCTATAAGCTGGCGCTGCTTCCCTCCGGCATCGTGCGGCCGGGCAAGCTCTCCGTGATTGGCAATGGGGTCGTGCTCGATCCGCTGCATCTCGTCGAGGAAATCGGCAAGCTCGGAGCGCAGGGCATTGCGGTGACGCCCGAGTCTCTCAAAATCGCCGACAACGTCACGCTGATCCTAGGGCTCCACCGCGAGCTCGATGCGCATCGCGAATCCGCGCTGACGGATGGACTGAAGATCGGCACCACGAAGCGCGGCATCGGGCCGGCCTACGAAGACAAGGTCGGCCGCCGCGCGATTCGGCTGATGGATCTCGCCGAACCGCAATCGCTCGACGAGAAGATCGCCCGCCTGCTCGCTCATCATGATCCGCTCCGGCGTGGCCTCGGGCTCGAGCCTGTTACGGCCGCGGCGGTCAAGGAGGAGCTGACCAGCGTCGCGCCAAAAGTTCTCCCCTTCATGGACGCAACCTGGGAACTTCTCGAAAATGCGCGGCGCGCCGGCAAGCGCATTCTGTTCGAGGGGGCCCAAGGCGCGATGCTCGACGTCGATCACGGGACCTATCCGTTCGTGACCTCGTCCAATACGGTCGCAGCCAACGCCGCGACGGGCTCGGGCCTCGGCCCCAAAGCCATCAGCTATGTATTGGGGATCGCAAAAGCCTACACGACACGTGTGGGCGGCGGTCCCTTTCCTACGGAACTCACTGACGAGATCGGTCAATTGATCGGCGATCGCGGGCATGAGTATGGCGTCAATACCGGCCGTCGGCGCCGCTGCGGCTGGTTCGATGCCGTGCTTGTCCGGCAGGCCGTCAAGACTTCCGGCATCGACGGAATCGCTCTGACCAAGCTCGATATTCTCGATGGGTTCGAGGAGATCAAAGTCTGCGTCGGCTATCACCTCGACGGCAGACGGGTCGACCGCTTGCCGGCGGGCCAGGCGGCGCAGGCCCGCGTCGAACCCATTTACGAAACCATAGCCGGCTGGAAGGATACGACCGCTGGTGCACGGTCCTGGGCCGAGCTTCCGGCTCAGGCAATCAAATATGTCCGGCGCATCGAGGAATTGATCGAGGCGCCCGTCGCGCTCCTGTCGACAAGCCCTGAACGGCAAGACACGATCCTCGTTCACAACCCGTTCCGTGATCGTTGAATGGTCCATGCGGGTTCAAAAAGGGGCGGCGAGCAAAGTTGAGAGCCTTTTGAACGGTCGGTTCAATTGAACGGACCCAGTTGACGTCTGCATCCGGGAATGCTCTTTCCGACCCATGGCTGAATATTATCCGCTGCTTGCGAAGGCTGTTTCAGGCCTACCCGAGCCGACGCGCGAAGCTCGGCAGGCTATCTACGAGCGCGCGCGAAATGCCCTTCTCAACCAATTGCGGAATATTCAGCCGCCAATTGCCGAATCCGACATAGGGCGTGAGGTGCAAGCCCTCGCCAGCGCGGCGGCACGGCTCGAATCCGAGTTCAACGCTCGGCCGGTCGCGGGCGCGACGATCTGTCCCGAGCCATTGCGGAGATCGCTGGCACCCGCCGCCCCTCCGGCGACGAGAGGACCGACTGGCGCCAAGCCGGCCGCGCCGGCGCCATGCCACCAGGCGCCGCGCCCAAGCCCTGCATCGCCGCTGCCGCAGCGAACGGGCGCGCCGGAAATCAGGACACCACAGCCAACGGCTCGCTCTGCGCCGCCGCCGCAACCGGGCAGCACGGCGACGCCGGCAATCGAGCCCGCCGATTTTGTCTCGCCGGCTGCCGCAGCTGCGCCGCTCAGTCCGCAATCGAATGTATTGAGCGCGCTTGAGCCGGACATCGGAGCGCCGTCCGACGAGCCCGCAGCGGCCATTTCGCTGAGGTTGCGGCCCGAAATGGCCCGTCCGTATGCGCCGCAGCCGGCAGTGCCCGAAGAGCAACCGCACATGCGCAGAAGGCTCTGGTTGGTCGCAGCAGTCGTGGTTTTGTTCGTAGTGCTCATCGCTGCGGCGGCGTGGATGTTGCGCAACCGGCCTGAAGACCTGATGCGGCTGAAGCCGGCGTCTCAGACCCAGGCCGAGCCCGGCGGTGGCAAGTTTGTCGAGAGAATTGACGGCGGCCAGAAAACGCAGGATTCTCCGCGAACGACGACAGCGGCGGCTCCGGCAGGTGATGTGGTTCGCGCGCGCGGCGAAGAACCAGCACCGCTTCCGGTCGCGCAGCGCGCCGCGCTCCTCGTCGAGGCGCCGGAGGAACAAGGGCGGGTGAAGATCTATGTCGGGACCGTGGTTTGGCGGCTTGACAACGTAAGCAATGGGTCCGGCCAACCGCTCAGCACGGCGGTACACGCCGAGGCCGATATTCCCGAAGCCAAGCTGAAAGCCTCGATGGTTTTCCAAAAAAATCTCGACGCGAGCCTGTCGGCCTCACATACAATAACAGTCATCTTCACACCCGCGGCCGACAGTCCTGTTGGGTCGGTCAAGGAAATCAGAGTGCCGCAACTGCGGGCTGTGGATTCGCAGACCGGCGATGCGCTGAACGGAATTACCGTGCCGATCATGGAGAACTCATTCCTGATCGGCCTCTCTCGCGGCGGCGCCGAAGCGATGAATCTCGACCTGATCAAACGGCGCGAATGGATCGATATACCCATGATCCTGCAGGCGAACGGCCGAAGCGCAAAATTGACGCTCGAAAAGAACACGACGGGCACCCGCGCGATTGACGACGCGTTCGCGTCTTGGCAGGCGCAATGAAATTTGGCCGAAGCCGGTAGCCTATTCGCAAAAAGAGAATCGAGCCGATCGCAGCAAGTTGATCGACAAGAGTAGGCTCGACCGGCATGAGTTCGAACACGTCGCAACGTCGTGCGGATTGATCACGCGCCAATTCAAAGAATTGGAGCGTCTTCTTCGCGAGACATTGAATAAATCCAATGCCGATCGTCAATGGGATTTCCGATATATCGGAGGTCGCGAAATCGGCAATGCGGCCCGCTTTTCCTGGACATCGCTCAGGATGGCCGAAAATCGGCATAAATTTGCAGAATAATTCCGCTATCAAATGACTCCCGATCGCCTTGTCGAGATGCAACAAGGCCGGTTGCGGCGCGGAGATTGCGCCGCGCAGCTTTCGCCTGCCGAGCGTCACAAATGCGGCCCATTGCTTTAGTTAAATCAGATTGCATCGTCTTTGCGAAAGAAGCGGCTCATGATCAAAACATTCACGCTCATTTTCAATCTGTTCGCCTTGATGATGATCGAACCAGCTGCGGCCGCGCCGCCTGCTCCGCCGAGCGAGGCGCCCGCCCCGATGAGTAAAATGAAGCGCATTTTCGACACGACGCGGGATGGTGGAAAGATCGGGACGGTAATTACCGAAATTGAAAAACAGGGCGACATAACGAACGTGAAATCCACGACGCATATTTCCGTCGTCGTCATGTTCATCGAGGCCTATCGTTTTGATCATACAGCGACTGAGACTTGGAACGGTGGCCAGTTCGTCTCGTTCAAGTCTGAGACGAACGACAACGGGACAAAGCATTCTGTATCGGCAACGGCCGCCGGCGACAAGATCAGTTTGGAGATCGACGGAAAGCGTAGCGAAGCGCCGGGCACGGTGATCCCCGGCAGTTTCTGGAGCAAAGCCTTCGTTACTGCGACGCAAATGTTCGACGACGCCAACGGCCAACGTCTGTCGATCAAAGTCTCGGACCTGGGCGACGAGACCTTGGTCGTGCACGAGACCAAGCATCAGGTCCGTCACTACCAAGTCAGTGGCGATCTCATGCGCGATCTTTGGTTCGAGGGCGACACTCTGCTGCGCTTCAAACTTACGGGATCAGACGGTTCGAAGATCGTTTCCGATTTGCGGCCGTAATTGCGCCCGGAGCAGGATGACTTATCTTTGAATCATCATCCTGCTTTAAGTTTTTTTGTTGTGTCGCGCGTCCGAACGCACAGCCGGTTTGTGCTATTGCTCGACACGCTCTAGACGCCGACCACATCCGGGAAGAGCGGCTCAGCTTCTTCGATCATGACTTGTCTTGATCGGATTTGCGCGCAATCTCGGCCAACGCAGGTGCATCCGTTCGCCGCGATAATGCTGGTCGGAAAACTTCGGCCGCCGTTTTTGCGGCGCTGTCGCGATCGGGTCGGGAAAACGCTTTCCCCACGCCGCCGATTTCTGCAGATCGAGCGCAAATAGATGCAGGCGGTCACTGCCGGTTGGCGACCAGCGGACTGGCGTTCGGCGCTTTGGCCATGAGAGCGTCGATGCGGTCGCGGGTGCGCTTGAACTCGGCCAGCATCGGTCCATTGAATTCGCGCGTGCGCGCGAGCTTCACGCGCATCGGATCGACGAAATGTCCGTTTACGAGGACTTCGTAGTGAAGATGCGGCCCGGTCGCGAGGCCGGATTGCCCGAGGTAGCCGATGATTTGGCCCTGCCGGACGCGCGCGCCTTCGGTCACGCCGCGGGCGAAGCCGGAAAGGTGATTGTAGGTCGTGACATAGCCATTGGCATGCTGGATTTCGATGCGGCGTCCGTAGCCCGAATCCCATCCGGCCGAGACAATCGTGCCATTGCCGGCTGCAAAGATCTGCGTTCCTATCGGCGCCGCCCAATCGACACCGGTGTGCGGGCGCGAATAGCCGAGGATCGGATGATAGCGGACGCCGAAACCCGAGGTCAGCCTGCCTGCAACGATCGGTGTGCGGATCAGGAATTTGCGCGTCGAACGGCCGTTTTGATCGTAGAAATCGACCAGGCTGTCATCGCTGGCTTGGAACCGGTAATAGCGGAAGGTCTCGTTGTGCGTGGTGATCGAGGCATAAAGGAGCTCGTTGCGATTTTCCCCCTCGTCACCCTCGTCGTAGAAGACCTCGAAAGAATCGCCGCTCGAAACTGCTCGCTGAAAATCGACGTCATTGGCGAAAATGCGAATGAGATCACCGGTGATCGGCCGCGGTATCTCCTGTTTGAGTGCGGTCTCGTACACGGAATCGTAGATCCGCATGCCGGCATCTTCGTCATCATCCTCCGCATCGTTGCTGGCGGAGGTCTTCTTGGTGCCGGGTTCGAGCCCACTGATCATCAAGTAATCGCCACGGTCACGCAGGGCGACGGTCGTCTCGAGCGTTTCGCCCGAATAAACGGAGATGCGGGCAAGGATCATGTTGCGGCCGGATCCGTCGAGGTCGGCGAAGAGCAGTTTCAGGCGGCGGCCTTCTGGAACCACCGGCTCGCCGCGCTTCGGCGCGAACGCAGCGACGATCGCTTCGATCCTTTCAGGCGGGACTTTGGCAGTGCGCAGGACGTCTTCGAGGGTCTCGCCGTGCCGGATGACGACCAAGCGTTGCTCCATTTGCGACGTTTCGTGTGCGTCATTCGGGCGCGGTACGATCGTGACGTTTTCCGGCACCATCCGCACTTCGATCGAGGAAAAGCGGCTCGTCGTGATGGGCTCGTTCATGTTGGCATAAGCCAGTGTGCCCGTCGCGGCATTGGCGTGGCTCGTCCGCATCAGCAGCAGTTGCGGCGGCAAGGAGAAAGGAGTGTTTCCGGCCGTGATCGTGCTTTTGATATGTTCGGCGACTTGCGCTTGTACTTCGTCGGGCGAAAGAGCCGCCGCGGGCGAAATGTATTGCGCCGCGAGGTCGCGCATCGCCCAGGAAACCTCGGCATCATCTTGCACGGGCTCGGCTGTGGTATCGACGGGATTGCTGTGTGTATCCGCTAGTAGCTGCAGCGGATTGAAAGGCGGGACTTCGTCGGCGAAACCGGCACTTGTCAGGAGCAGTGTCGTTTCGATGTGCGTAAAGAAATGCGTCTTCACGACCTCTTTGTCACCGACCTTGATTGGAGTGGGCAAACGAAAACTCTGTTTTGCTGCGACGATATCGATAGCCTTGACGAGGCGGTCGCCCTTGCGCGGGTTGATCCCGCTATCAGTTTCCCTGCGCGGCGGCGGTGCCGAGGTTGGCGCTTCGGCGAAATTAGATTGGTGATCGAGCGCCGCGTAGACCGCCGAACCGAGTAGGGCCATCCCGGCAAAACCCGTCAAAATCGTGCCTGACAGCCAGCGCGTCGAGACACGTCGCCGGTCCGGTTGTTTCTGTCGGCCTCCGTTCAGCTCTATGGCGGGCTCGAGGCCGAGGTCGACAACGGCCAGCGAGAATACCGAACGATAGGGAACACTCAGCATGCGCATCCGGTCGAAACGTCCCGCTGCTGGTGGTCCAAACCTCGCGCTTTGCAGCAAGCGCAAGGACGCGTCGGCCCCACCAGATTTAATCGTTAGTGTTGTGATTCACCAAACGGATGGGCACCATCCGTCAGTATCGCAGCACCGGGGAGAGGATTGAACTTAATCGCAGCCGTTGTCCGGGCCAACCGTTTTACTCCGCGGCACCGGTCCGTGACAAGCACATCTGGAACCTAGCCGGCGCACCAATCAATTAGAACTCAATCACTAGCCTAGCCTTTTTAAAATGGCCCAATTGCGGCATCCGGACTTGGCAATTGGGTTGACAGCAGGCCGCCCCGCGAGTACCTAGAGCAACATCTGCGCGGCAAGGAGCCGCGCTTTTCATTTGAATGGGTTCGTTTGAGCCAAACGGCGCAGGCGGCCGTGGCGCCGGTATTCGCCTATTGTGCTGAACGCCGCCATGGCTCGTTGTCCCGTCCGATCCGTCCGCACTCTTCGAAATTCCGAGGTTGGGCGAAATTGGATTTGGATCGCGTGCGCCGGCCGGCCAGCGAAGCAAACTGTCAAGAAGCCGGCCGCCACGGGTTGCCTAGACCTCGTGACAGGGCCGGGGTGAACACGAGGAAAAGATGTTCGCGGTGATCAAGACGGGCGGCAAGCAATATAGCGTCGCCGCTGAAGATGTCATAACGATCATGTCCATGCCCGGCGCGCCGGGCGATGCGGTTTTGTTCGACGAAGTCCTCATGCTCGTGGACGATGGCGGGACAAAGATCGGTTCGCCCTTCGTCGAAGGGGTGAGCGTCGCTGCAGAAATCGTCGAACAGGCGCGCGGGCCCAAGGTTTACGCCTTCAAGAAAAGGCGGCGGCAGAATTCCAAGCGCAAGCGCGGCCATCGGCAGGATCTCACGCTGGTGAAGATCACCGAGGTGCGAGCCGGGCGCGCCTGAAGACGCTGGTCTTCGGCAGGCCGGGCCTCGCTCCCGGCCCTGATATTTCGAGTTTTTGACGCGAGCTTTACATAGAGCGAATGGTTTGGAGCCACGGAAATGGCACATAAAAAGGCGGGTGGTTCGTCTCGCAACGGACGTGATTCAGCAGGCAGGCGCCTGGGCATGAAGAAATTCGGCGGCGAATCCGTCGTCGGCGGCAACATCATCGCGCGCCAGCGTGGGACCAAATGGCATCCCGGCGCCAATGTTGGCCTCGGCAAGGATCATACGCTGTTTGCGCTCGTTGCGGGCACCGTACAATTCAAATCCAAATCGGATGGCCGTGCTTACGTATCTGTCATCCCGGCGGCAAGCCAAACCGACGCGCGGCAGGTGGCCTCGGAATAAGGTGGAGTTCGAGGAGGACCCCACCGGCCCCAAAACCCCGGTGGACAGGCCCTTCTCCCAGGTCAGACCAGCTGAGCCTGAGCCGAAGTCCAAGAAAACCCGGCAGGGTTTTTGATAGGGGAAATGGACGGCCATATCCCCTTTCATTCGGGCCCGCCAGAACGGGTCCACGGACCGGAGCCCAGCATGTTCCCGGATTTGACCTGTGACGATGTCTTCCGTCTGGAGACGAAGCGCCTTTGGCTGCGGTGGCCGCGCGCCGCGGATGCGGCGGCGATCGGCGAATTCGCGGCGAAGGCGGACGTCGCGCAAATGACCGCAGAAATTCCGCATCCTTATCCGCCTCGGGAGGCCGAGCGCTTCATTTTCAAGGCGCGAGCTGAAAATGCGGCCGGCCTCGCTTTGCACTTCGCTCTCACCCAGAAGACTGCCGCACGAGCGGTTGTCGGCGTCGCGTCCGCCCACGCCGGTGAAAATCAAAGCGTCGAAATCGGTTTTGCCGTGGCGCCACAGCTGCTGGGGCAAGGGCTTCGCAACCGAGGCGGTTCGCGCCTTGATCGACCTGATTTTCAACGTCACGCCGGCCCTGCGTGTC
This sequence comes from uncultured Alphaproteobacteria bacterium, assembly GCA_963809985.1. Classification (GTDB taxonomy): domain Bacteria; phylum Pseudomonadota; class Alphaproteobacteria; order Rhizobiales; family Beijerinckiaceae; genus Methylovirgula. Next base: position 1,090,295 of record CAWELW010000001.1, read on the forward strand.
GTCGCCAACTCGCGGGTTGGCAACACGGCCTCGCGCCGTGTTCTGGAAAAATGCGGCCTCATCTGTGTTGGAGAAGGGCTCGAATCTCTGCCGGCGCGGGGTGGTCTCTATCCCTGCCACCATTTCGAACTCGACCGTGCGAACTGGCGCCGCGGCTGCCCATCGCGGCGCCTGCCGCCGATGGTTCAGCAGCGTCGCGAAGCCACCGAAATCAGCGCTGCGGCGGTCGAGGCTCTAGCGGAGCCAAAGGAAGTTGTGCCACAATGTTGATCATCGCGCGCCAACTCTATTAGCACTCATGCCATGAAATTCCTCGATCAGGCAAAGATCTATGTCAAATCCGGCGCCGGCGGCGCCGGCTGCATGTCGTTTCGGCGCGAAAAATTTATCGAATTCGGCGGGCCGGACGGCGGCGACGGCGGCCGCGGCGGCGATGTCGTCGCGCGCTGCGTCGACGGCCTCAATACTTTGGTCGATTACCGCTATCGGCAGCATTTCAAGGCCAAGACGGGTATGCACGGCATGGGGAAAAACCGTGCTGGCGGCAAGGGTGCGGATGCGGTTTTGAAAGTTCCGGTCGGCACCCAGATCTTCGACGCCGAGAGCGACGGCTTGCTGGCCGACCTCACCGAAGTCGGCCAGAGCGTCCGGCTTGCGCGCGGCGGCAATGGCGGCTTCGGCAATACGCATTTCAAGACGGCGACGAATCAGGCACCGCGCCGCGCCAATCCGGGCGAAGAAGGGGAAGAACACACCCTCGTCTTGCGCTTGAAACTGATTGCCGATGCGGGCCTCGTCGGTCTCCCCAATGCCGGCAAATCCACCTTTCTGGCGGCGGTCTCGGCCGCCAAGCCCAAGATCGCCGATTATCCTTTCACCACGCTGCATCCCCAGCTCGGCGTTGTCGCAGTCGATGGAGGCGAATTCGTGCTCGCCGATATTCCGGGCCTGATCGAAGGCGCGCATGAAGGCCATGGGCTCGGCGATCGTTTTCTCGGCCACATCGAGCGCTGCCGCATCCTGCTCCATCTCGTCGATGCCGGCTGCGAACATGCCGGCAAAGCCTATAAGACGGTGCGGCACGAACTCGAAGCCTATGACGCCGCATTGGCGGAAAAGCCGGAGATCGTCGCGCTCTCGAAGATCGACACGGTGGATACGGAGACGCTGAAGGCGCAGGCGGCGCGTTTGCGCCGCACGGCGAAGCAAACTCCTTTGCGCGTTTCGGCGGTGACGCACGAAAATCTCGACAAGGTTCTGCGCAGCGTACTGCGAGCCGTCGAAGGGCGTCACGAACCGAATCCGGTTGAAGTGCTCGCGGCCGAATGGCGGCCATGAGCGCGACCTCCAACCTCGCGCCTGTGAACCGTCCCGCTCTACCGCGGGTCAGTGAATTCAAGCGGATCGCGATCAAGGTCGGCTCTTCGCTTCTCGTCGATCGCGAACAGGGCCGCGTCCATCGCAAATGGCTTGCGTCGCTCGCCGATGATCTTGCGGCCTTGCATGGCGACGGCGCCGATATTCTCATTGTCTCTTCCGGCGCCGTGGCTTTAGGCCGCAGCGTCCTCGGTCTCGCGCCCGGCGCCTTGAAGCTCGAAGACAGCCAGGCCGCGGCGGCAGTGGGACAGATCGCGCTCGCCCGCCTCTGGGCCGAAGTCTTGGCCGACCGCAAGATCACCGCCGGGCAAATCCTCGTCACCTTCAGCGATACGGAGGAACGCCGCCGCTATCTCAATGCGCGCGCCACGATCGGCCGTCTGCTCGATCTGCGTGCCGTTCCGGTCATCAACGAGAACGATACGGTGGCGACGAGCGAAATCCGCTATGGCGACAATGATCGGCTCGCCGCCCGCGTCGCGACCATGGCCTCGGCCGATCTCTTGATCCTGTTTTCCGATGTCGCCGGGCTCTACACGGCGCCGCCGAATGAAGAACCCGATGCCCGCCTGATTCCGCTCGTGCCGCGCATTACCGCGGAGATCGAGGCGATGGCCGGTGCCGCCGCCTCGCATCACGCGCGCGGCGGCATGCGGACCAAGATCGAAGCCGGCAAGATCGCGACGACCGCCGGCACCCATATGATCATCGCCGACGGGCGCGTCTTGCATCCTTTGGCACGGCTCAAAGACGGCTGCCCCTGCACCTGGTTCTTGACGGGCACGAACCCGGTGACGGCGCGCAAGAAATGGATTGCCGGCTCGCTCGAGCCGCGCGGCGCTTTGCATATCGATGCCGGTGCTGCGCGGGCTATTCTTGCTGGGGCTAGTTTGCTGCCGGCCGGGGTACGGCGCATCGAAGGCAATTTCGCGCGCGGCGATTGCGTCGTCATCCGCGATGAACACGGCGCCGAAATCGGCCGCGGCTTGGTCAACTATGATGGCGGTGACGCGGTGCAGATCGCCGGCCGCAATTCACGCGACATCGAAGCGCTGCTCGGCCTGCCCGGAAGAGCCGAGATCATCCATAGGGATGATATGGTGCTGGCGGGAGATTGAGGGGGCGATCTTCACATTCTTCGATAAGCTGAATCTCAATTAATAGTATGCTAGTGACCGTGCCAGTCATGCTGAAACTGGATGAGCGCCAAAAAAAACACGAGCGAAGAACCAAACCAAAAATCGGCAACATTGAAACCCCGCCGCTTCCTATCGTCGTCGTCCGATTTGGCCGCTTCGAAGTCAATGATAATCGGAGGCACGACGGCTAGCGCAACGGGTAATGTCACGAAGAGCGCGCCAGCCCGACGCTCCCAAGTCCGAAACTCTGGAGTGGCAAGATAAACACTGCACCTAAAGGGAGCAGACAAAACACAAGGAGAGTCCGCGTTATCTCCCCACCAAGAGGAAAGAATAAAATCGCTGCCAAAATGGCGACCCCGACGAAGCCCGAATACGGTAATTTGATCATCCAATAATCCAATCGGCAAATGCCGCGCAATAACTGGCCTATAGTGGTTTCAGAAAACCGAACGTGTCGAACTATTTTAAGAGAGTTATTTCGTGATGGGCAATCGATCGGCAACTGCCATCTCACGCGTTGATCGCCTTCGAGAAACCGGTAGCGACAGGGCTCTTCCTCTGTGAAACAGGACTGCTCCTGTCTCTCAACTCCTTTTCTGGAGCGCTGTAGCGAAGGGCCGAAGGCGCGCAGTGGAAGGGCATCCGCGAACCAGCGTAACAAAGTTGCGATGCGCATTTTTATGCTGCTTTATTAATATGGGCGCCTGCGCTGAACATATTGCGCTGGTTCCCTGCCTGCGGATCGTCGCCCGAGTAGGAATTCAGTGAAGGTTGCCGTCCGGTCTTCGAATGATCACCCCGCGTGCGGCGCGCCCCTCTCCGCGTGAGCAGAGCGAAACGGGGAGAGGCAGGGTGAGGAGCGAGGGGATTGGCCGCGATGCTGATCAACTAGCCTCCTCCAGCCCCGTCATTTCAAGTATACTGTCCGCGCTCGAAGGGACTTCGTTCGTTGATTCGGTGCGCGGCAGGCGTGTTCTTGGTGACCACGGCGGGCGACATACATTGCCCAACAGCGAGGCTTCTCCCCCAGCCCCTCGCCTCGCCCCGCAAGCGGCGACAGGGGCGGTAGGCGTCGGCGCGAAAGGAGTCATTCATCGCGCGGAACGGGTGGTCGCCTCATCCGTCTTCTCCGCCAGCCAGCCTCGCCCGAAGGGCAAGCATTGCGCCCATCGCCGTGACCGGCAACGTGCACAAGCCACAACTCGTCGCGCCTTGCTTTGCGACATAAAGATTTCTCTTAGCATCGCAACGCCAACTCTTTAATCTGGTGATCCGATCCTTGCGCTTGGGTACCAAGGATGATGCGCAAAAACTCGTTCGGCGTTACATTCTGCGATATCCGGTAACAGGCGGAGATTGACCATGGCGAATGTGCTCATTCCCATCCCGAGCAGGGATTTCGATCCGACCGAAGTGGCCGTCAGCTGGAGCGTGTTGAAACGGCTCGGCCATTCCGTCGTATTCGCGACACCCGACGGCCGCGCGGGGCAGGCGGACGACATGATGCTGACGGGCGAAGGCCTAGACCCCTGGGGCTTCCTGCCGGGACTGCGGCGCCTCACCGCGATTGGCAGGCTGATGCGGGCGAATGCCGACGCACGGCAGGCCTACGCGGCGATGCTGCAGGACCCGGCCTTCAAGGCGCCGCTCGCCTGGCGGCAGGCCAGTGTCGAAGGCTTCGACGGCCTGCTGCTCCCCGGCGGTCATCGCGCGCGCGGCATGCGGGAATATCTCGAGAGCGACGTCTTGCAGAGGCTCGTTGCCCAATTTTTCGAAGCCGGCTTGCCGGTGGCGGCGATCTGCCATGGAGTCGTGCTCGCCGCACGCAGTCGCGGCAGCAACAGCAACCACTCCGTCCTCTTCGGCCGGCGGACCACGGCGCTGACCTGGGCGCTGGAGCGCAAGGGCTGGAATGTCGGGCGAATCTTTCGCTTCTGGGACCCGACCTATTATCGCACCTATGACGACGGCGCCGGAAACCCTGCCGGCTTCATGTCGGTGCAGCAAGAGGTCACGCGCGCTCTGGCCCGCCCTGCAGACTTCCTCGACGTCCCGGCCGATGCTCCCGATCGCGGTCGCAAGGTGAGCGGCATGGCGCGCGACACCTGGGACGATGACAGCGCCGCCTTCGTCGTGCGCGACGGCGATTATGTGTCGGCACGCTGGCCCGGCGACGCGTATACATTTGCGCGCCGGTTCGCCGCAGTCTTGTCCGAGCGCGGTGCCTAGGCGAAACGAGATTCGCGTCGACGTTCGCCGGCCATTTGACTCGACTTGCATGCTATCTTGCAACAGCGGAATGAGGAAAAGTGGGACGCTGCGCGGGTTTCGCGCATCCCGCTCCAAAAAATTATTAAAATCGATCACGTTCATGATTTTGGATTGATTCAATCCAAAATCATCGTGATCTAGTGCGCCGGCTGCCGGAAAGAAGCCGGCACAGCCGCACCGATCCGAGGGAAAAAGTCGCAAATGGCCAGAAGCCTGCCCGTGCTGTTGCGTTCGGCATCATACGCCTTCAGGGGCGGATTTCTCATTCGTCCGTTCGTCATTGCGCTCACGCTCGGCGCAGCCGGCGCGATTCTCTCCTCATTGGAAGAGCGAACGCCGGCGATCGGCTCTTTTGTTCCAGAGGTGCTGTTTCCATCGCACGCGGATCCTCAGGTCGCCCAGGCCATTCTCACCTCGATCGCCACATCGACCATGACGGTCGTGTCAATCGTCTTTGCGATCCTCTTGATGACTCTGACCTTGGCCTCGACGCAGTTTTCCCCGCGAATCCTTATCAGCTTCATCAGGGATCGGGTGACGCAATGGACGCTCGGCGTGTTTCTCGGCACGTTTTCCTATTGCATAGCGGCGCTTCCAGCGGCTCGGTCGCTGCCCACTCCCTTCGTACCGGTTGCGACGGTCACGGGAGGAATGCTGCTTGCACCGGCTTGCGTCGGATTGCTGATCTATTTCATTCATCACATTTCGAATGCGATCAGCGTCAACCATATCGTCGATCGCATCCGGCGGGAGACCGAACTCGTCATCGACCTGCTGATGCCTTTTCAGCGGCCGGCGTTGCACTTCGGCCCGGCGGTCGAAGAGTTTACCGAAAAGCTGGAGGTCCTCATCGAGAGCCGGCAGTCGGGCTACATAAGGTTTGTCGACATCGCGCGGCTTCGGTCGCTCGCCAAGACCTACCGGGTCTGCCTGCGCCTGGAGCGGCGTGTCGGCCATTTCGTTCCGCAGGGCGTCGCCTTGATGCGGGTTTCGCGCGGCGATCGTATCTCCGAGGAGCGCGTGCTCCAGCTTCTCGCCGCGATCGAAATTGGCCCGACCCGTACGATGCAGCAAGATGTCGAATTCGGCATTGTGCAGATCGTCGATATCGGGTTGCGGGCGATTTCGCCGGCAGTCAATGATCCGACCACCGCGATCAGCTGCGTCGATCAGCTCAGCTGCATTTTGATCCGGTGGGTGGGCCGCACGCCGCCGCGCAGCTATTTCTATGATCCGCCCCATATTTTGCGCGTGGTCGTCCCCTGGATCGATTTCGACGGCCTGCTCGACTTGGCGTTCGAGCAGATCCGGCATTACGCCGTCGCCGACGCGGCGGTCAGTCTCCGGCTGATGCGTGAGCTCGGCGATATCGCGAGCACGGTCGACGACCCCGCGATCCGCCGCCTTTTGCTCGATCGCGGCAAACGATTGATCGCCGGCTGCGCCGGACACCTCCAGGAAGTCGATCTCGCAAGGTTGCGGCAGCGTTTGTCGCTGCTCGAATCCGGCGTCGCCGGAGAGGACCAAGTTTAGACGATACGGACCTGGCGACGCCATCGGGCGGCACGGCATAACCGACGTCTTTCGCATGGCTTCAAGTCTCGGCGCCCTTGCCCGACGCGGCGGCTGATCGCGAAACACAGTGATCCTCGTGCCCCATCTCAAGCGGACCACCGGCCCTTGACACTTCTATATTTCTATTATAATAGAAATATAGAAGCAGAGGTCGACATGAACGCCAACTCCGACGCAGAACTCGTCCGTTTTGCCGATATGCTCGCGGCCCTCGGCACGGAAACCCGCCTGCGCATCATTCGCCTGTTGCTGTCCGCCCATCCCGAGGGCCTCGTCGTCGGCGAGATCGGTGCCGAACTCGGCGTCCCGCCTTCCACGCTCTCGCATCATCTCGAAAAGCTGAAGAACGAGGGGCTCGTGCTCGTGCGCCGCGAGAGCACATACCTGCGATACAGCGCCGACACGAAGGCGCTGCAGGACATCCTCGCGTTCCTGTTTGCCGAGTGCTGCACGCGCAACAAAGCCATCAACCCCGAAGCGATCACCTGCTGCTAGGAGACGATCATGAGCCAAGTCGACATCAAACAGGCCGTACGTGAGAGATACGGTCAAGCCGCGCAACGCGTCGGTGCCGCCGGCTCGTGTTGTGGAGGGCGGACGGCGCTCGCCGCCAGTCCGATCACCTCCAACCTCTACGGCGTCAGCGAGACGAGCGCCCTGCCGGAAGCGGCCGTCCTGGCGTCGCTTGGATGCGGCAACCCGACCGCGCTCGCCGAACTGAAACCCGGCGAAACGGTCCTCGATCTCGGCTCGGGCGGCGGCATCGACGTTCTTCTCTCGGCCCGCCGCGTCGGCCCCGAGGGCAAGGCCTACGGCCTCGACATGACCGACGAAATGCTCGCACTCGCAGGCGAAAACCAGCGCAAGGCCGGCGCGAAAAACGTCGAGTTCCTCAAGGGCGAGATCGAAAACATCCCCCTGCCCGACAATTCGGTCGACGTGATCATATCGAATTGCGTCATCAATCTTTCAGCCGACAAGGATCGTGTGCTCCGCGAAGCCTTCCGGGTGCTCAAGCCGGGTGGCCGCTTTGCCGTCTCGGACGTCGTCACGCGGGGCCGCATGCCGGAACAATTGCGCAAGGACATATTACTCTGGGTCGGCTGCATCGCCGGCGCTCTCGAGGAGAACGACTATCGCGCCAAGCTCGCCGCCGCCGGCTTCGAGGCGATTGGGATCGAGCCGACCCGCGTCTACAAGATCGAGGACGCGCGCGAGTTCCTGACTAGTAAAGGGCTCGATGTCGATGCGCTCGGAGTGGAGGTCGACGGCAAGTTCATGAGCGCCTTCGTGCGCGCCGTGAAGCCGCAGGCGGCGTCGACAAACTAGGGTGTAACGATTTCAGCGCCGTTTCAGTCAAAGGGGCATGAAGGCGCGGATCGGTCGCGCCGATCATCGGGAGAACCTCAATGTCGATTTCAGCGCTGGACAAGGAATTGGTGGCGATTGCGGTGTCGATCGCCGCAGGCTGTCGTCCCTGCACTACCTATCATGTCGCGGCGGCGCGCAAAGCGGGCGCCGCCGATCCGGCCATCCAAACGGCCGTGGCCAGTGCAGTCTGCGTGCGGACCAGCGCGACGGAGGGGATGCGCCGGCAGGCCCTCGAACTCGGGCCGCCGCCGGACGGGTGCGGGTGTTCTGCCAAGAATGTGTGGGAAGAACTCGCGGCCCTCGGCGCTTCCCTCGCCGTCAATTGCACGCAGAATATCGATAAGCATCTGGTCGCCGCGCGAGCGTTGGGTGTGACGCAGGGCGACATGGACGAAGTGTTCGCGCTGGTCGAGACTATCCGAGCGCGGGCGATCGGTCATGTGAAGGTCCGCTTCGCCGGATCGAGCGCCGATGCGGCCGCGCTGAACGACCGCTGCGCGTCGGCTTCCGCTTCCTGCTGCTGAACGGAGAAAAGCTGTGAGGGACATGTCGTTGGCGGAGGAACGCGCAAACCTTCAGCGGTTTGCAATCCGTATGGTCGGCGACGGCGCCCTCGCCGACGACATCGTCCAAGAAACTCTGCTGCGCGCGCATCGTTCACGATCCAGTTTTCAGGGACGAGCGAAGCTCGGGACTTGGTTCGCAGCGATCGCCGTCAACGTCGCCCGCGACCACTTTCGGCGGCAGGCCGCGCAAAAAGAAGTGGCGATCGACGATCAAGCTCTGGCTGAAATCCCCTGTGACGCGGACGCCGAGCACGCGCTAATGGAACAGGAAATGGGCGCGTGCATCGCTAAGCACCTCATGAAGTTGCCCGAACGCCAGCGCCAAGTCCTGGCCCTGCACGACATGAACGACGCCCATCACGCCGAAATCGCCGAGGTCCTCGGCTTGAGCGAAGAAAATGCGCGCGTACTGCTGCACCGGGCGCGCATCGCGCTACGCGCCCGGCTGCGACAGAACTGCCGGTTGTCGTTTGGCCACGACGCCATCCCATGCACGCCAGTTCAGAGATAGTTCGGAAAGCGCTATTGCGAATCGGCGCTGATGCGTCGGGTGGGGTCCGTGTTGGACGCCCATTGCGGGTCAATCGCAACGCCGATTCACAACCGAGAAGGCCTTGACGCGCTCGGCGGCTTTGGTCTGGTGCTGACAAACCCGGGGGTAATCCGATGACTTTGGCGCGCGCGGCGATCATTGTGGCTTTTGCGATTGCGGGCTGGCTCGTGTGCGGCGCCGCGATTGGAGTTGGGTTCGCTGTCCTGACAAAGCATACGGCGCTCGTCGTGCACGCGATCGTCGCGCCGGTCGCCTTTGCCGGCTTGAGCTATTTCTATTTTACCCGCTTTGCCTACACGACCGCGCTGGCGACCGCGGCGGTGTTTCTGGCGATCGTCGTTGCGCTCGACGTGTTCGTCGTGGCGCTCTTCGTCGAGAGGAGCTTTGCCATGTTCGCAAGCGTGCTCGGGACGTGGCTGCCCTTCGCCTTGATCTTCGCCGCAACTTGGACGGTCGGCCTCGCCGTCGGCGGCAAAGGGCAGCCCGGCTGATTGGCGCGACCAGATCACGATGATTGTGGATCGAATCAATCCAAAATCACGACCGAGACATCGGATACTTCCGATGTCTTTAGGTGAAGCCGGTCATTGCGCCGCGGCCGGGTGGGGCGAGGATCGTCGCCGATGTCGTCGGTCCAGTCTGCGAGACCGGCGATTATCTGGCGCCAGTCATCTAAAACGCTATCGACTTCTTGTCCCGCCTTCCATCGATGATATGCAGAAAACGCACCTGCTCGTCGTCATATTCAAAGAAAATCCAGTTCACCCGAAAAACAAACCCCGCGAGTGACGATTACGGTGACAGTGCAATCAATTGATTGTAGAGTTGAGGAAGGGCGCGGTGGCGTTGAGGCGCCGGGCCAATGGCTCCGTTTCCCTTCCCCGCTCATCAAACCGGACGTGCGGGTTTGCCGCATCCGGCTTTCCGACAGAGTTCACGTCAGGCTCACGGCGGGCGCGGCCGGTTTGTCGCGGGTTAGACGCTGCACGCCGAGTTTTCCGAAGACGTCGCTCCAGGAGAACACGCGCGCACCGCGTCCGCCGCGTTGGGAGCGCCGATTGAGAAAGCGCCGGACGCGGTCGCAGACATGGCGATCGACGGCGCGATAGGCCGCGTTCAGGGTTCCATAGCCGAAGTACGCCGCCCAGCCGCCGAGGAGGCGGTTCACTCGTTTGCGCACGTTCGGCCAAGCGCCCATCTCGCACGGCCGTAACAGGTCGCCGATCTTGCCCTTGATCCGCTTCAGGCTCTTCTTCGAGGGACATGCGCCGAGATAGGGCTTGCCGTTGCGGGCGTATTGCGGCCCGAACGTGTAGCCCAGGAAGTCGAAGCTTTCCACGCGGGCGTTCCTCAACGAGGTCTTGGCCTCGTTGATCGTCAGCCCGAGTTTGGTCATCACGTCCCGCGTCCACGCCAGCGCCTCGGCCGCGTGTCCGCAGCTGAGGATGACGAAGTCGTCGGCGTAATTGACCACCCGTGCGCGGAAAGCCTTGCCGCACTCCTTCAGTCGCCAGAATTTTAGGAAACGGTTCATGTAGAGGTTGGCCAGCAGCGGACTGACGACGCCGCCCTGCGGCGTGCCTTTCCGGTTGCTCTTGCCGCCGCTCATGCGCCGTCGCCCCGCGCTGTCTCGCTCCTCGACCGGCGAAGTCAGCCACAGTTTGATCAACCGCAGCACCTTCGCATCGACGATCCGCCGAGCTACACTCTGCATGAGCTCGGCGTGCGGGATGGTGTCGAAATACTTCGACAGGTCGGCGTCCACGACGTCGGCATAGCCCTGCCGGATCAACCGGTGGGTCGCCTTGATCGCGTCGCCCGCGCTTCTCCTGGGTCTGTATCCATACGCGCAGTCCTCGAAGTCCGCCTCGAAGATCGGCTCCAGCACCAGTTTGGCGGCGGTCTGCGCCACCCGATCCCGGATCGTGGGAATGCCCAGAGGGCGCTCCCCGCCGCCCGGCTTCGGGATCATCACCCGCCTGACCGGCATGGGTCGATAGGTCATCGAGGCGAGGTCCTCTCTCAGAGTCTCGAGCCACGCCTCCACCCCCGCCCGCTCGATGTCGTCGAACGTCACTCCGTCCACGCCCGCCGAGCCGTCGTTGCGACGGGCCAGCGCAAAAGCGTGGGCGAGAATGTCCGCCCGACAGATCTTGTCGTACAGCAGATAGAAGCGGAACCCGGGCTCCGCCTTCGCCTTCACATAAAGCTTCCTCTGAAGGGTTCTGATCTTATCCGGCGTTTCCAGACTCATCGCCAATCGCCGCTCCGCTCCTCTTCGAAAGCGCCTCTGAAGCAAGGGGCCTTTGCTCCGCCGGCGTTACCCGGCCTCAACGCTCTTACGCCCCTCTCCGACTCCCGCTTCCAGCCGACGCCCTCAAAGACGCCGTCGAGGCCGAACCTCGCGGGGAGCGGGTCTCCCCTGATTACCCGTTCCTCTCTTCCGACCTGCCGCGCCCAATACCCCGACGGACCCCATGGGTGCGCATGTCGATGCCTTCCCCATGGATGCGGCCTTCCCCATCACCGTGGCGGGTCGGCGTCCGTATTGAACCTTTCGAGGCCTGCTCAGGCTTCACTCGCGTTGCAGCCGGCCGGATCGCTCAGCCGCCCACGGCGGCCTTTGTCGCGAGGCTCCAACCCAGGCAGTTACCCGCCCAGACCGCTCGCCAGCTACCGGACCCATCGACACTTATCCGGGTGGGACCTTCCTCCACTAGAGAAACGCGCCCTCAGGGCGCACACGGTGACAGTGCAATCAATTGGCCTTCCGCCCACCACGCATTCGTTTGGTTCGCTAAGTGGAACTGTGGAATAATTTGCAATTTAGTGCACTGTCACCTTAATTTCGACCGTAATTTCGTAATTTCGCGAAGGCATGGCTATCGCACGGGCGAAGGGGAAGCTGCGCGGCAAATCCGCCGAAGCTGTCAGATAAGCAGCAAAAGGAACTCCGCCGAATGCACGAAACCGGCGATTACTCCATCAGCGATTTGGCCGACGTCTTTTCCGTATCAAGGCCGACCATCTAGCGAACTCTCAACCGCCAGCTTGCTGCCAAATAGTGACCCATAATGATGACTCTCGATGATCTTAGGCGTTTTGAAGAGTTCGGCCATCCCGTTGCTTTTTACTATCTTTTAACTCTCTCAAAGTAACGGTTGCCGCTGGATGCCTCTGAACGCGAGGCCCAGTGAATTTTCTACGTGGCCATCATGGCCTCGCAATCGACCCTGCTCTCGACGATGCGCGTCAGAGGGAGCCAGAGGTGCAACGTGATTTCCTCCTTGAATGCTTATGGCGGCTTGTCCGCGAACGAGCTTTTGTCGCTGTTCGGCGCAAATTCGTCGTCTGCCTCTTCCTCTTCGTCAAATTCGACATCGACAGGCTCTGTTTTGCCAAGCCCGACCGATGCGTCCGCCTCCAGCGGCAATAACCCAATCTCGTCAATAAAGGCGATATTGGCAGAATTGCAAATTTCTCATGTGTCGGCGAACGGCGGATGGACATTCGCCGAGAAAGCGGAAATGGCTTACGTCAATCAGATGAGTACTGGTGGGTTGCTCCCAAGCACGAATAATATCGCGGACGTGACAAATTTAGGTTTCCTGTCGGACGCCGAGACATACTCGTCGATCAACACTTCGACGGGACAAGCGGGATTCGGTTCGACTGATCAGACCGTCTATCACGGTTTCACGCTCAACAGGTCGGACTCCGTGGTCGTAACCTCCGGCGATTCTTCGCCAGACACGACATCGACGCAAGCCTCGTCAGCCAATCCCAACTCCACCTCGACTGGAACGGGCACCGCAAATTCGGCGTATTCGAGCGATTATTTTCAGCTGTCCGGTTCTATGGGATTACAGTCCGCCGACGAGTTGTTGGCTCTCAATCTCAATCTAGGATTCTCGGTGGCGGGGCTAGGCACCATTACTGCCCTCCCGGATTCGAATGTGGTTCAGGCGCACGCTGTGGATGCAGAGCACAACTATACCGATTTCTTCCAGATAAATATGTTCGCCAACGGTGAGATGAACAACATCACTGTGAATATTCAGGGTCTCGACGCCACACAAGCGCAAGACATCATGACATCGTTCCAAAAATCTGCAGCAGATGATAACATCGCACAGTACACCGGACCGAATTACAACCCAAATCTTAGCGTCAACTATATGGCAGGCAGTTTCACCTCGGACAGTGAATTGGCACAGGGTCAGACGTAACTTCTGGCATTCAACGCGCGTGGCTGAGAGGCTGCAATCAGGCCGCCTTGCAGGCGACCGGCAATCGCTCCGTTGCATCAGATTTAATTAATTTGGAGACGCGGGCAAAGTCCGCAAAGGGTCGAGTCCGGTCGCTCGATCATCGCCCAAAATTTCCCGCAGTGCCCTCGTCATGGGTGTCATTTAGCGATCAAAAACCGTGCCATTTATCGATCAAAGTCACACAAACTGGTTCGCATTCGCTTCCCAAAAGTCTTGAAAATTGATGGCGGTCATTCCCGAATTCGCGATTTAGTGAGAATCCGGGGCTCGCGAAAGAGGCCGGCGCCGGTCATCTAAAACGCAATCGACTTCTTGTCCCGTCTTCCATCGATGATATGCAGAAAACGCACCTGCTCATCGTCATATTCAAAGAAAATCCAGTTCACCCGAAAAACAAACCCAGCGAGTGAGGTTGGGTAGTTATGCTCGGTCTTGCCCAGAGCCGGAAACCTACAGAGGAGCGTGCAGGTGTCGGCGAGTTCATCTCGGACTTCCCGCCGCACGGATTGGCCAAACCGCTCTTCTATGTAAACGAGAATGTCCTCCAACTCTCGGAGGAAAGACGGCGCAAAATATGCCCGCCTCATTTCTTTGTCGCGCGTGCCTGTGCGACGCGTTCGGCAACGCGGTGGTCTAGGTCTTCGAATAGTCGGGGGGTGACTTCGATGCCCTTGCCATCCCGGAACTCTTGGCGCGCGTTCTCGATTTTCGCCCTGCCCTCGGGGCTATCGGCGTACGCGAGCATGGCGCGAGTTTCGTCGTCTACCGGGACGATGACCGGGCGCCGTGTCCGATTTGCGGGTTTCGTTTTCATATACAATATTATAGCACACCCGACCCTTTGAAGCCATGGCCGACCGTGGACGGGCTTGATCTTTGCCGCAACTTGGACAGTCGGCACCGCCATTGGCCGCAAAGAGCAGCCCGGCTGATCGACAGATCGAGGGCAGAAGCCCTAATGGCTTGGAGTCTTGTGTTGGTCGATGCCGTGTTTGATGATCCCGCCGACGAGGACGGCAATTCCGCCGACGACGGCGCCTGCGAGACCTTGGAGCACGGCTTGTTTGGCGGGGCTCGATGTGTTGACGCTGCCGCTCGCGGTGACCATGGTGCCAACGAGAGTTTGGAAGAAGGAACCGCTGATGGCTCCTCCAATTGCGCCGGCGATCGTATGGCCGACCCCGCCGAAGTTATGGTCAATTATGGTGATCGCAGCGGCATGCCCGCCGAAAATGCCGCAGATGATTTGAATCACCAAGTTCGTCACGGTCGAGGTCGTTTTGCCCCTCTTTCTCAAGCGGTATCTGCATCCGCGGGAAACCAGCGACGGCGTAGCCAGAAGGCGACACTAACCAGCGAGATCAGCACCGGCACCTCGACCAATGGACCGATGACCGTCGTGAAGGCGACCGGCGAGGCAAGGCCAAAGCTGGCGACAGCGACCGCTATAGCGAGCTCGAAATTGTTGCTGGCCGCCGTGAAAGCGATCGCCGTCGCCCGCGGATAGTCCGCATGGATCAACTTCCCCATCGAAAAGCTGAGGACAAACATGATGCCGAAATAGAGAGCGAGCGGGATCGCGATCCGCACCACGTCGAGTGGAAGTTCCAGCACCATGCCGCCCTTCAGGCTGAACATCGCAACAATCGTGAACAGCAACGCGATCAGCGTGATGGGGCCGATCTTCGGCAGGAACCGCGTCGCATACCAATCATTGCCCTTTGTGCGAATGAAGTACAGCCGCGTCAGGAAGCCGGCCAGGAACGGAATGCCGAGATAGATCAGGACGGATTGCGCGATCAGCCAGACGTTGATGTCGATGACACTGCCTTGAAGACCCACGAGGGGCGGCAGGACCGCGAGGAAAAACCACGCATAGACGCTGAAGAAGAGGATCTGGAAAATGGAGTTGAAGGCGACGAGTCCTGCCACATAGTCGTTATTGCCCTCGGCCAATTGGTTCCAAACCAGGACCATCGCGATGCAGCGCGCGAGTCCGATCAGGATCAAGCCGGTCATGTATTCCGGGTAGCCGTGCAGGAAAATAACCGCGAGCGTAAACATCAGTACAGGGCCGATCACCCAGTTCTGGACAAGAGACAATGCCAGAAGCCGTCCGTCCCTGAATACCCGCGGCAGTTCTTCATAGCGCACCTTTGCCAGCGGCGGGTACATCATCAGAATAAGGCCGATCGCGATCGGGATATTGGTAGTTCCTATCGAGAAGCTGTCGATGACGGACGGAAGCTTCTTGAAGGCGGTGCCCAGTCCAATGCCAAGCCCCATCGCGCCGAAAATCCACACGGTGAGGTAGCGGTCGAGGAAGGATAGATGCTTTCGCGGTCGTGGTGACATCATCGGGGGCACTCTCTTCTGCACGTCCGGCCTTGCAAGGCGACGCGGCAAATCGTTGATCATCGATATGTCTTTCAAACGAGTGGCGCCACACGCCGGCCGAATGCATCGATGACGGGATCACCGTCTTCCTTCGCGAAGGGGCCGTTTTGTGGAAGCGGCAGTATGTCGAGGACCTTTTCCGACGGCCGGCACAGTTTGACCCCCCAGGGTGTCGCGACGATCGGCCGATTGATGAGGATCGGATGCGCCATCATCGCATCGAGTAGTCGGTCGTCGCTCAGGGCGGGATCGTCGAGGCCGAGATCGTGATAAGGCGTACCCTTTTCGCGCAGCAGGGCACGGACGGGAATGGCCATCGCGCGAAGCAGTTCGATCAGTCTCTCCCGGGTCGGAGGCGCATGCAGGTATTCGACGATCGTCGGCTCCACCCCGGCATTGCGGATGAGCGCCAGCGTATTGCGCGAGGTTCCGCAGGCCGGATTGTGATAGATCGTGACCGCGATGGTCTTCGGATCGACCGGCTTGGCCATCGTCAGGCTGCCTCGCCCTGGATCGCCATTTCGGTCGCGCCGTCCATTGCGCCGATCTCTGCCAGCTTGCGTTTCAATGTCGCCAAATCGAGCGCCTCTATGTCGAGGTTGACGAAAGCGGTGATCCGCGCCGCAATTCGCCGATAGGCCTCCATGAAGGCCGCGCGCTTTTCCGCCTCCGTCCCTTCGACCACTGCTGGATCTGGAATGCCCCAATGCGCAGAGAGCGGATGACCAGGCCAATAGGGGCAGGAGTCGCCCGCCGCAGCATCACAAACCGTGATGATGAAATCCATTTTCGGCGCGCCCGGCGCTGCAAACTCGTCCCAGTTCTTCGAGCGGAAGCGGGAGGTCTCATAGCCGAGTTCGTTCAAGAGCGCCAAGGCATAAGGGTTCGGCGCGCCCTTGGGTCGGCTACCCGCGGAAAATGCATGGATGCGGCCTGCTCCCTCCCTATTCAGAATCGCTTCGGCTAAGATAGAACGGGCGGAATTTCCGGTGCAAAGAACGAGAACGTTATAAGTCTTGTCCGACATGTAGCCCTCACGTTTGGCGGGAAACGGCAACCTCATGCTGCCCGTCGTCGAAACGTCGCAGACTTCCCCCGACAGGCTGCAGCAATTAGCCAGAAGAAAGCTCGTGAGCTGCAGCGCCCGGTTGCGATTGGCGGCATAGATGATCGAGCGGCCCTCACGCCTCGAAGTGACGAGCTGCGCCTGCTCGAGCGACGCCAGATGCGTTGAAAGCGTATTGTGGGGAACGGCCAGGAGCCGCGCGATGTCGCCCGCGGCGAGCCCGTAGGGCAGATAGCGCACGAGAAGGCGGAAAACCTCCAGCCGCGACGATTGCGAAAGCGATGCGAGAATCTCGATGGCTTCGGGCGCCTCGAATCGATGCGGCGTCGGCAGTACGCCGGGTGTTCCCGACACAGACGGCCGTTTCATGCTGTCGCCTTAACTTGGATCACTTGCGTGAAAAGTTGCATTACGCGCTCTCACTGCGAGGTACGGTGCGGCCGATTGCGTCGAGGCGATGCTGCAACGAGAGCTTATCGATGCTCTTCAGCGGCAAAGCGGTGAAAATTGAGATGCGATTGTTGAGCATCCGGAAAGTGTCGGCGAAGGCCAAGTGCTTTGCGACTTCGGTGCCTTCGAAAGCCGCAGGGTCCGGAAGACCCCAATGGGCAGTCATCGGCTGACCTGGCCAATACGGACATTTCTCCGCTGCGGCGTCATCGCAAAGGGTAAAGACGAAATCGAGAGGTGGAGCGTCCGCGCCGGTGAATTCGTCCCAGCTTTTCGAGCGAAACCCTTCGGTCAGGTAATTGGCTTTTTTCAATGTCGCCAGCGCATAGGGATTGACCTCGCCCTTCGGATGCGATCCCGCGCTGAAGGCTCTGAACCGGCCTTGACCGAGCCGGTTGAGGATTGCTTCCGCCATGATCGAACGTGCCGAATTGCCGGTGCAGAGAAACAGCACGTTGAAGACTTTTTCCGCGTCCATGGAGTCCTCCTCCAGGGCTTACATCGATTATTCGATTTGTATCGACATATAGAATTCTTATTGGCAACGCAAGCAAAGAGAATTCTAAAGATGAATTAGCGCTTCCTGCAGGGTTAGGAAAAGCCAAGCTCAAGGGTTGCGATCGCTCTGGTTTCGCGGCGCGCGATCGCGCCTGGCGAGATGTCATTCCATACATCCTCGCGCAATGTTTCGGCGGTGTTGCCGGAACGGTGCTGGCCCACCTGATGTTTGATCTTCCTCCGATTGCAATCGGCACGACGGCCAGAAGCGGTCCGTCGCAATGGCTGGCAGAGGCCGTGGCGACCTTCGCGCTGATCGTGACAATTCTCGGCGGAGTGCGATTTTCTCCGCAATCAATTCCCTGGCTGGTGGGGCTGGTGATTACGGCGGCCTATTGGTTTACGTCGTCGACCTCCTTCGCCAATCCGGCGGTTACGCTCGCGCGTGGCTTCACGACGACTTTCGCGGGGATATCCATCAATCATGTCGCCGCGTTCATCCTGGCGCAATTGACCGGGGCGGCAATCGGCGCAGTTGCGGCGCCAGCCTTGTTCGGACCGACGATCGCCGCGAAACGCATGTGATCTGCGCAAGCTGGTATCGTGGCGCAATTGGAGGGGGCAACATGACGCGGCCTATTACAAACTCAGTGATGCAAATCATCGGCGCTATTACGGTGACGCGGACGCATTTACCCTTTTGCCGTCACGCTGCTGTCCCGCGCCACTTGGCTTTCTCTCGCATTTGCCTGGCGTCACGTCGCTCAGGAGGCGATCATGCTGTCACCCAACATTCATCGGGGATTGATGAGAGACGTATTCGGCCGAAGCGACGCTGACTTGCAACACATGCGTGCGCATGGCCTGCGCCGCCGCTACGCCATCGCCGCGCAGAATGGCTTGCACGACGCCATCATGTTCGCGCCAGGATAAATCAAGCCGTCCGAGCGTGTTGAATTGGGCCCGCCGAAACGGCGCGAGCCGCGCGCGTGTCGCATAAAGCACATCACGCAAATAAGAATTATGGCTTCCTTCATAGAGTCGTGAATGGAAGCCCGTGTTGAATTGCTCATATTCAACGAGCCTGCCGAGGCGTACGGCCGATTGCATGGCGCTGTGAAAAGTATCGAGTTCGCGGCGTTCGAGCGGGCTCATCGCGCCTGCCGAAAGCTGCGCCGCTGCCGCTTCGAGTTCGGCCATGACGAAAAACATTTCCTCGAGCCGCGCCGGCGCTATCGCGGCGACGATGACGCCGCGCCGCGGTCGATGGACCGCAAGCCCCATCGCCGCCAATTGGCGGAGTGCCTCGCGCACCGGCGTGCGCGATACGCGAAACCTTCCGGCCAATTCCTGCTCGTCGAGCTTTACGCCCGGAGCGAGCCGCGCGTGAATGATATCGTCTGCGAGCTCGGCAGCCAATTCATTGGCACGCGTCTGCCGCGTTGGCCGAGAATCGGTGATTTCAATTGCAGGCTTGGGAATTTGCATGCAAGACGCCATTCAAAATTTTCGCCCTGTGTGACAACTGTTTGAAGCTAGGTCTTTGTAGTTATTTGTTATTTATCTATTTCGCCTCTATTGGATCTAAGTATTCAATTCTGCAGAGATGATTACTTTCTAGACAAGTTATCAGATTATTTGCCTAATTACTAGGCAGGTTTTTCGAAACAAATCTTCATATTAATGTCGTTCAGGCGAGTTTATGACTATTTCATATATATATTTCTTCTGTCATTTTAGCATGGCGCAGATTTGTATTCTTGTATGCAAAATGTCGCAGATGCCCATGCCCTTGAGGGATTTCCCATGCAAATCACCGTTTCCGAGTTCGAAGGTCCGGTTGCCCGCATCGTTCTCGTCGGCAAGATCGATATTAGCGGTGCCGACGAGATCGATTTGCCGCTGGCGGCGTTGGCGGGCAAGAGGAATAGTGTCGTGGTCGACATGACAGGCGTTGATTTCCTCGCGTCGATCGGCATTCGCCACTTGGTCCAGGCCGCGAAATCCATCGCTCGCGGGGGTGGAAAGCTCGTCCTATTGAAGCCGACCACCGTGGTGACCGACGTGCTCGTTACGTCCGGCTTTACCGACATCCTTCCGATCGTCCAGTCGGAGGCCGACGCGCGCACGTTTCTGAAATCGCAACGCTCTGCGTGAAGGCGATGCGGCGTTCATCGTGGCGCAATTGACTGGCGCGGCCATCGGCGCGGTTGCGGCATCAGCCTTGTTCGGACCGACGATTGCCGCGAAACGCATGTGATCTACGCAACCAGATATCGTGGCGCAATTGGAGAGGGGGCAACATGACCTGGTCCGTTACAAACTTAGTGATTCAAATCATCGGCGGCATTCTCGGTGGACACGCTGCCGCAGTCGCCGCGAAGGATCACAGCTTCGGAGTATTCGGCCATACATTAGCCGGCGCTGTCGGAGGAGCTTTGAGTAGTTGCTTCTTTCAAACACTCGCCGCCACGATGGTCACCGGAGCCGGCGGTTTGAATGAACCCAGACTTGCCGAGCTGGTAATAGTCGAGGGCCTAGCCGGCGCGGTGGCCGGCGGAATTGCGACTCTCTTGTTTGGCTTTCTCAAACATAACATCGACCAACACAAATTCACGAAGGGCTAGATTTTCATAGAGGGGAGTTCGCCGACGATGAATGTCACCATCTATCACAACCCGGATTGCGGCACGTCCCGCAACACGCTCGCCATGATCCGGCAAAGCGGCGAAGAGCCGGTCGTGATCGAGTATTTGAAAAGTCCGCCAAGCCGCGCGCGATTGACGGAGCTGATCAAGGCGATGGGGATTTCAGTGCGGGCGCTGCTGCGCGAGAAGGGCACGCCCTATAAGGAACTCGGCCTCGCCGATCCCAAATGGACAGATGACGAGCTCATGGATGTCATGCTGACGCATCCGATCCTGATCAATCGGCCGATCGTCGAAACGCCAAAGGGCGTGCGGCTCTGCCGGCCCTCGGAAAAGGTACTCGAAATCCTGCGCAATCCGGAAATCGGCAAATTCGTGAAAGAGGACGGCGAAGTAGTCTTTCGTGGGCAGGCGTGATGCCTGACCGATGGCCTGCATCGTCCGCCACGTTGTTCCCGGCCTCACTCGGCGCTTGGTAACCGAAGGCCGGTGGCAGTTTGGCGCGCCGGTGCAAATGCCGTGGATGTGATGGACAACGCAGGCGCGTTGACCACATCTCCACAGCAACAGCAGCAGACGCAGCCCCTCGCCGCATGATATTCAAGAGATCCGAGCGGTCGAGCTTCCAACGAAAAAACCGGTTCAAACGGTTCCCATATGAGGGTCCACTTTAGGGCCGAATACATGACCGCTCCAGACTTGCGCCAAAGCCGCCAAAAAAATCCTTGCCAGACGGGGACCGTCGATACATGACGGCAATCGTTTCCACCTCAAACCGTTTCGCCCTAGCTGCCCGACCCGGGCGCCAAAGCCCCGGCGCTCAAGCCCGTCCGGACCATCGAGTTCACCTCCGAATAGGCTCGCACGAACGGAGACATAACGCCGTGAAGGCGGCTTTTTGCGATCAACATGTCATGCAAAGCAAGATAGTCGATGCCCGTGCCGAGGAAGCAATTGACCGCGTCGCGTGGCGTTTCGACGATGGGTTCGCCCTTTATGTTGAATGACGTGTTCAACAGCACGGGAACGCCGGTTATGGCATCAAATTCCTTGAGCAGGCGGTAGAGACGCTCGTTGGTGTCCTGACGCACCGTCTGCAGCCGTGCCGTGCCGTCGACGTGAACGACCGCCGGAATCTTGTCTTTCCATTCCGGGCGAACCCGCTTGGCCAGCAGCATGAACGGCGATTCCTCAACGCCTTCGAAAATTTCCTCCGCCCGTTCGGCAGGAACGATCGGCGCGAAGGGCCGGAAGGCCTGCCCGAGTTGGCTGCGTGCTCCTCACATGACGGCTCGGAGCAACGCCCGATTGGCAACATTTCAGCAATCTGACTCGGAGCAACCTGACCCGGAGCGGACATTCGCGTCAGACGAGCATAGACACGAGCCGCGTAGCCTCGGCCCGTGTATCGGCAACGTGCCGTCAGCCTCGTGGCTCGACTGCCAAACCCCTCTGAACGACCGTGGACATTTCCGAATAGGTGCTTCTGAATGGAGCAAAGAAACTCTGAAATCTGTTCTTTCCGATCAACATGTCATGCAGAGCGAGATAATCGATACCCGTCGTCAGGAAACACGCAAGTGCATCACTCGGCGTTTCGACAATCGGCTCCCCGCGCACGTTGAGCGAGGTGTTCAGCAACACCGGAACGCCGGTGATCGCCTCGAATTCTTTGAGCAAACGATAGAGACGTTCATTCTGATCCTGTCGAATTGTCTGCACGCGAGCTGTACCGTCGACGTGGACGATTGCCGGGATCTTGTCTTTCCATTCGGGTCGAACGTGTTTCACCACGAGCATGAACGGAGACTCTTCGTCGCCCTTGAAAATCTCGTGTGCTCTTTCGGCGAGAACGACCGGCGCGAACGGCCGGAACGATTGCCGGTGCTTGACCCGCTTGTTCAGCTTATCTTTCATTTCCGACTGGCGCGGGTCTGCCAGAATACTGCGATTGCCGAGAGAGCGGGGTCCAAATTCGGAGCGGCCCTGAAACCAAGCGAATACATTGCCTTCAGAGAGTAGTTTAGCCGTGTCGCGGCATATATTGTCGCTCGTGGTATTTCTCGTCTGGACACGAACCAGCCATTTGTCGGCGGCAGCGCGCGCGGCTTCATCCGAATATCGAACGCCAAGAAAGGCGTGCTGCATGACAAACGAGCGCTTCTTTTTCAGAATCTCCAGATAGCCATAATATGCACAACCAATCGCAATTCCGTCATCGCCTGCGGCCGGCTGAATCCATACGTTGTCGAAGCCGGCCTCCCGTACGATCCGCCCGTTGGCGACACAGTTCAGAGCTACGCCCCCAGCAAGGCATAAATTCTTGGCCCCGGTCGCCTCACGCAGAGAGATCGCGCGTTTGATGAGCGCCGTCTCGGTGTCGTCTTGAACCTGCCAAGCGACGTCTTTCCAGTGCTGCATCGATGGACTGGCTTCCCAGTTTCGCTCGCGCTCCGGCAAAAATGGTTTGTTGAATTCCATCCCCCAATCGGGAACGCGCACCTCCGTGTCATCGATCTCGATCAGCGGTTTCATCTGGTTGGGGCGGCCGTAAGGAGCCAGTCCCATGACCTCGCCGCACTTGTTCCAGTGACTAAAAATATAAATTGAGACCCGGCTGTAAAGCGCGCCGAGTCCCGGCATGTAATAGAATTCATCGCTCAAAAATCCGCGAACCGGTTTCAACCAGATCTTTTTCAACGTTTCGAGTCTCGCTCCGTCGAAGCGATAATAACTCTCGGACTCGCGTGCCAGCGGGTTGACGTTTTCGACCAACTGGCCGGGTTCGGTTATGTCCGAGGCGTAATTGCCGACGCCGTCCACCACCATCACGACCCCCTCGTCGAATGGGCAGGCGGCAAAGGCGCTATAGGCGTGTGCCAGATGATGCGATACGGTTACGACCTTGTCCGACTTCGAAAGGTACAGAGGACTTTTTGCCGCTTCGGTTCGCTCCTTGTCATCCATGACCTCGGGGACATCTTGCGACACCATCCGCAGTTCCAGTTCCTCGATCGGCAGAACGTAGCAATTGCGTACCACCAGATCGACGTCGTCCAACGAGATGCCTTCAGCCGCCAGACAATAGTCGACCACTTTTCCGTAATAGCCGGTATCGTGTTTTTTGCGCGTTATTCGCTCTTTGGTTATCGCGACCGCAATCTCGCCGTCGCGCAGCAGGCAAGCGCTGACGTCATGGTCGTAGGCGTTTATTCCAAGGACGTATAGGGGCTTGTTCGACATTGATCTTCTTCTGTCAGGAGCACTCTGAACCAGGCGACCCGGTCTCTCGATCGTTAAAATGACCAATTCCGGCCCGGACGACAAGCCCGAGCGCTTGTGCTTGCCGGCGGAAGCGATCCAAGCTTGTTCGGTTGGCATCGAGGCGCGCGATCTCGGCGATCGCGACGGCGGCGTTCGCCCACAGATGCATGGTTAAGACGGCGGCGGCACGTCACGCGGTGGGCCTGACCATGTGGCCGAGCTCAAGGCTCACCTGAAATAGGGGGCGCGCATTGCGGTTCGCGGAGAGATTGAACACGAATTGGCTCATTTTCGGGCTGGTGACGACAAGGGGTATTGATCTCGGATGGCGAATGGGGATAGTCTGCATCGTCCACTTCAGCCCATGGATGGAAACACGACAATGTCATTTCGCGCTATGTTGAGCTCCGCGTACCGTAATGTGGCCCGTGGGGCAGCGGTCTTAGCTTTGGTTTCCGTTTGGTCGGTTGGTCATGTCGGCACGTACGCGCTCGGCGTCGTAGGCTTGTCGAGTGCCACGCTGACTGCGCTGACAGCGACGACGACATCGGCTGATGCCCAGTGGCGTCGGTGGCGTCGGTGGCGCCGGTGGCGTCGCTGGTGAGTGGCGCGCTGCGCTAACTCGCTTGCTAAAAATTCCTATCATATGACGTCGGCGGGCTTCGAGCGCGGATAGCGCGGTTGTTGCTCGCGCGATTTTTGACATTTTTTGGCAGCGCAGCAAGCCAAGGCTGCGCTGCAGGTGGCGTTTTGAGATTTCTAGGGATATTCGCCGCTGCACTGGCCTGTTCGAATGCGCCTTTTCAACTGCGCCTTTTCAAGGTCATGCGCTCGCAACGACAACATGACGATGGCCAGACGCATTGTGCTCGATGATTGCCTGGGCTTGATCATCGACGTTCAAGAGTTTTTCTTAACGCAGGTGGACGAACGTCTTCGTCCCGAGATCGAGACGAACACAAAGAACCTTGTTCGCCTGCTCGGCTATTTCAGAATTCCCATTGTCGCCACCCTCGAGCGGCCCGTCGCCGACAAGGGCTCCTTGCCTGAAGAGATCGACAAGTACTTGAACGATCAGGCCAATAATTTCGAAAAAGATTTCTTCGATCTGACCAAAGAACCAAAAATTCGGGACTACCTCGAAGGCTCGAAGAAGACGCAGATCATCGTCGCCGGCTGCGAAACCGATGTCTGCGTCCTTCAGTCCTGCCTCGGTCTTCTCGGTCTTGGCTATGAAGTCTATATGGTGGAAGAGCTCCTTTTTTCCTCATCGCGAAATGTCGAGTCGGCGATCGCGCGCATGACAGCGGCCGGCGCCGTCTTCCTCACCTACAAGACCCTTTATTATGAGTTGATCGAGGCCGTCGACGGTTCTCGGCATATCGAGAAAATGCTCGCGACATTCGGACCTTTCCCCGACAACCTTCCTGATTGCGCGATGGGGTGAGGCTGTGCGAGGCCCTCGCCCTTCGAGACGTGGGCCGTAGGGCGTCGCTGCGCAACCCTACGGCCCACTCCTCTCCATGAACACATGGGATCTGGCAGGATAGCGTGTTCAGGGTCCGTGTGCAGCTCCCGCTGGAGCAGCTGGCTCAGGGTGAGGGCTTGTGTGCAACGCCATTGAAACCCTCATGCTGAGGAGCGCCCACAGGGCGCGTCTCGAAGCACGAGGGTTTCAAACAGCCCTTCACAACCGCTTGCTACCCGCCCGATCCGGGTGTCAAAGCCCCGACGCTCAAGCCCGTCCGGACCATCGAGTTCACCTCCGAGTAGGCGCGCACGAATGGCGGCATGACGCCATGCAGGCGGCTTTTGGCGATCAGCATGTCATGCAAGGCGAGATAGTCGATGCCGGTGCCGAGGAAGCATTGGACCGCGTCGTGCGGCGTTTCGACGATGGGTTCGCCCTTCACTTGGTTTTCGTCCCCGCATCCTTTCAACGCCGATCCTCGAAAACATCGGCTTTGCCGAAACGCCCCGATTGGAATTCGCTCCGCGCGGACGCTTCGCCGACGAGCGACAGGACGCCGGCGATCGCGACGACGACCGCTGCGCAGATCAAAGGCAAGGTGAAGCCTTTGGCGGCTTCGGCCGCGAGGCCGGCGAGCAGCGGGCCGATCGCCTGGCCGACAGAGTAGAAGATTGTGAGGAGGGCGATCGCTTGGCCCGCTTGCGCCGGACGCAAGCGTGCGGCGAGCGTCAGGCTGAGGCCAGCGATGGCGACGAACGTGCCACCGAACAGGACGGCGGCCATGAGGGTTGCCGGGGCGCCACCGGCAAAGGGCAGGATCATCCCGAAAGCCTGACACGCGAAGGCCGCGGACAGCGCGCGCCAGCCGCCGAATTGCCTTGCGAGGCGCCCCCAAATCCAGGCCGAAGGCATGGCGCCCAGTCCGACGAAGATCCAGGCGAGGGGGCCAAGGCCGGCCGTTTCGCGCAAATTATGCAGGATGGCGACGAGAAAAGTCCCGTTGACGATATAGCCCAATCCTTCGAGCGTATAAGCGGCTGTGAGCCAGAAAAATGTCCAACTCCACGTCAGTTTGCGGCGGGGCATCAGAGGGCCGCCGGAAACGGATAGCGGGGCGCCCGACAGGAAAGCCGCCGGCAGGGCCAGCGAAAAGGCGATCCCCGCGAGCACGAGCCAGGCATTCTGCCAAGCGGGCACGAAAGCCGCGACGAGGCCGCAAATAACTATGCCGCAACCAACTCCGGCAAAATGCAGCGCTGTATTGCCGCGCCGTTCCAGAACGAAGGCCGTTGCAAAGACGAAAATCACGCCGCTCGAAACCCCGGCGGCGGCTCGCACCACGCACCAACCTGGGACGCCGAGCGGCGCCGCCATCAGGAGATCGGCCAGAACGGCGATAGCAAGGCCGACGCGATAGGCCGCCTCGCGTCGCTCATGCGCGATCCGCCCGGCCGCGAGCGCCCCGGCGAAATAGCCGAAGAGGTTGATGGAGGCGAGAAGGCCTGCCGCCGCATCGGAAAATTGCGCCTCCGCCTGCATCGGCGGCAGCAGCGGCGTGAAGGCGAAGCGCCCGATCCCCATCGCGATGATCAAGGCGGCGGCGCCGCGCGCGGCAATAAAACGAGTTCGGCTGTCGGTCCATCACGCCTCTTGGAGCATTCTCAGGTGCGTCTAACCCGTGACGATGGCGAAGACGGCCAGCCCTGTCATGGCAGATCGCTACGGTTTCGGCCGTAGCAGCGTTCCGCACAGGCGGGCGGAGCGGAGCGAAAGGCTTCCCTTGCCCGACGCGCGGCAAAGATGGACCGCTTGAGATATCATTACAAATGATTTATTGTGAAAATATAGTTCTCATAAAGTGATAGGTAATGGAACTCAGCGTACTTCGGCTGATGCGCGCCGTCGTCGAGACCGGGAGCGTCTCGCGCGCGGCCTCGGAGCTCAATTGCGTTCAATCCAATGTTACGGCGCGGCTGCGCCGCCTCGAGGAGGATTTGGGCGCGCCTCTGTTCATCCGGACAGCACGCGGGATGGTTCCGACTCCGGCCGGACTGGCGCTCGACAGCTATGCGCAGCGTCTCTTGACCTTGGCGGATGAGGCGAGACGCGCCGTCTTGGCCGCATCGCAGGGGGCCGCCTCGCTTCACCTCGGGTCGATGGAGACGACTGCCGCGGTGCGGCTGCCGCCAGTGCTCGCCCGTTTTCACAAGGACTATCCGGCCGTCGAACTTTCGCTCACGACGGGGACCAGCGAGGCGATCATTGCCGAGGTAATCGAGAGGCGTCTCGATGCCGGCCTCGTAACGGGACCTTTGGTGCATCCCGATCTTGCGGCGCGCCAAGTCTATTCGGAGGAATTGGTGCTCGTCGACGACGGCTCGCCCAAACCCAAGACGGCTTTGCTTGCCTTTCGCCGCGGCTGCACCTATCGGGCTCTGGCCGAGGACCTTCTGCGCGGAATGGGACCTTTGCACGTCATGGAGTTTGGCACGCTCGACGGCATGCTGGGCTGTGTGGCCGCCGGCATGGGATGCGCCGTCTTGCCTCGTGCCGCGGTCGAACGGCCGCAATACGCCGGAACCTTGCGCATCCATACGCTCGACGGCAAGTTGGCGGAGGTCCCCACATGTCTCATCTGGCGCAAGGATGCGCCTGTGCATGCGGCGCGCGAGACCTTCGCGACGCTGCTTGCGACGATGGCGAGTGCGGCCGCGGCGTGAACTGCATCACAGATGTTTGGTGCCGACATGATAAATTATTCCGTCCGGGGCGAAATCGAACTTGGAAGGGTTCGGCATTTCGCCCCAGGTCGTCCGACGCGCCCGCCGTTGGACATCCTCACGAAACGAAAAGATCCTCACACCTTCGGGATAGTCACATGCGCATTCTTTCGATTCTGTTCGGCGCATCTGTTTTGATTGCCGCGGCGCAATCGAACTTCGCGCAAGCCGACACTCGCGTCATCAACAAGATCACGCCAGCCGAAATGGCGGACATTCTTCGCGGCCTTGGCTACCCGGTCGAAGTCGCCCAGGGCGAAAAACAGAAATATCTGAAGACTTCCATTTCAGGCTCTAAGGTCGAGGTCTATTTCAGCGATTGCAAGGAGGACGGCTGCGCAGGCATGCAGTTCTCGACGGGTTTCGACAAGGCGCCAATTTATACCATCGCGTTCGCCAACAAATGGAACAACGAGCATAGATATGCGCGCGCCGTTGTCGATCCGTCCGACGGCGCGTTCTATTTCGACCATGATTTCCTGGTCAAAGGCGTGACGCAAGAGTTTATCAAGGCGAATTTGTTGCTTTACGGGGAATTGCTCGACGATCTTTACGACGCAACAAAGTAGCTCGCCGCGCCGCGTGAAAAGTCTGGGCTAGTTGTCGCCGATCGAGGTGCGAGAAAAAAAAGCCGTTGGAGTGCGCCGCGGCCGGCGGCGGCGCCGGTCGAGAAACAGGCTTGCCGGAGATAGCCGCCCGTCGGCGCTTCCCAATCGAGCATTTCGCCCGCGACGAATATCTCCGGGCGGCGCATCAGTATGAAGTCTTCGTCGATCTCGCTGAAAGCAACCCCACTTCGGGTGATGACGGCTTCCCCGCGCGCCGCAGATCACCGAAGCGGAGCGCGATGCCCTTGAGCGGCTGGCCTTCGAAATGGTTCTTGAACGCTTCCGACCATTGGATAAGGAACCCGCAATTGGCGCGTTCGCGGTGCCGACCTCGACCTTGGACTGATCGATAAAGGCACGAAAAAACTTCGTCAATTCATGGCGGGCCGGTGGGCCCGCCATAAATCGACGAAACCGGAACAAACCAAGGAAACTGTCAGGCATGTATCCGGTCCATAACGTCAGATATGTTCCCGGTTGCACGGTCGCTTGCGAATAGCGGATAGGTTCGATGTCGCAATGATCGGACACCGGCCTTTTTCGCGGCACCGCACAGCCCGGCGGTGATGCGATCGGGAAAACGGTGGGGATATGTCCCGCCAGCCGCGCTGCGCGCTTGCATTCGGTTTGAAATCTAGGGTACTTTGCAACACAAAGTAAAATCAGAAGCTGATGAAAGATCTGGACGAGGCCCTGTCGGATATCGCGACGATAAGAACGCAGATCGCGCGCGGGACGCTATTTCGCGGGTTCGGCCCCGTGACCATGGCGGCGACGGGCGTTCTGGCGCTTGTTGCCGCCGTGATCCAGGCATTGTGGATCAGAGATCCCGCCGCCAACGTGACTTATTATCTTGCGCTGTGGGTCGGCACGGCGGTGATTTCCATCGCCCTCATCGGTATCGAGACCTTCACCCGTTCGCGACGGATGCATTCCGGCCTCGCCGACGAAATGATCCATGGCGCGATCGAACAATTTCTGCCGGCTGGCGCGGCGGGCGGCCTGCTCACTTTGGTGATCGTTCACTTTCGGCCACAAGATCTTTCGCTTCTGCCCGGTCTTTGGCACATCATCTTCAGCCTCGGGATTTTCGCGGCGAGCCGCTCGTTCCCGCGGCCGATCTTCGGCGCCGGAGCCTGGTATCTGCTCAGCGGCCTCGGCGCCCTGATTTTCGCCGACAAGGCAACGGCCTTTTCGCCCTGGATCATGGGCCTGCCCTTTTTCATTGGGCAACTGCTCATTGCTGCGATTCTCTATCACGGTCTTGGAGATGATCATGGCTAAGTCCAATTCGCTGCCGCTGCAGAGCGGGCGCTTTGCCTACGATGAACTCGACCGCGTAATTCACGAGAAGGCGCGTCTGAGTGTCCTGACGTCGTTGGTCGCCCATCCCAAAGGCCTCATATTCGGCGATCTTCGGCAGATGTGCGGGCTGACCGACGGCAATCTCAGCCGCCATCTTCAGGTTCTGCAGGAGGCCAGTCTCGTCGAGATCGAGAAGGGCTATGACCGCAAGCGTCCGCAGACGATTTGCCGGATTACGCCGGCGGGACGTCAACGTTATCTCGATTATCTGACGGTTTTGGAGCAGGTCGTGCGCGATGCGGCAAAAGCGGCCAAGACGAGCGCTGCGACCACGAGTTTGCGCGGCTTGAAGCCGGCCTGATTTTTCCGAGGAAGGTTTCATGGCGACTGATAGTTTCGAAACAACGGACGGCCCGCACGTTGCGATCATCATGGACGGCAACGGGCGTTGGGCGCAGCGGCGCGGCCTGCCGCGCAGCGCCGGGCACAAGGCCGGCGTCGAGGCGGCCCGCCGCATCGTCGAAGCCGCAACCGAACTCGGTGTCGGCACGCTCACTTTATTCGCTTTTTCCGCCGACAATTGGCAGCGCCCGGCCGAAGAGGTGGGTACGCTGATGCAGCTTTTGCAAATCTATCTTCGCAACGAGCGGAAGCGTCTCATCGAAAGCGAGACGCACCTCACCGTCATCGGCCGCCGCGACCGTCTGCCTCGGCATCTGAGCGAAGCCATAACCAGGATCGAGGACGCCACGGCGCACGGCACAAAGCTGCATCTGCGGATAGCGCTCGACTACTCGTCGCGCGAGGCGATCGCGCGCGCCGCGGCCCTCTGGCCGGCGGAGGAAGCCTTTTCGCGCGAAGCCTTCCGCCGGCTTCTCGCCTTGCAGGGCGACCAAACCGAGGCCGAAGTGGATTTGCTGATCCGCTCCGGCGGTGAAAAGCGCTTGTCCGATTTTCTCCTCTGGGAATGCGCCTATGCCGAACTTTGTTTTCTCGACGTCATGTGGCCGGATTTCACGGCCGATGACTTTGCCGCGGCGATCGCCGATTTCCGCCGCCGCGAGCGTCGTTTCGGCGGACTTGGCAAGCTGCCGAATTTAACTGTGGCTGTGTAAGATCGAAACGTGCTCGCGTTGCCACGATGTTCAGTCCGCCGCGCGTATAGATGACGGCGAAAGGAGCATTGTCAATGAAATTGGCGCCGTTTCTGAATGCGCCATCGCTTAGGTTTCATCTGCGCGCCATCCGTGCTCATGACATGGCGCGGTGGCAGACGGCTTCGATGTTGTGGCCGTCCGGATCGAGAATGAAGGCGCCGTAATAATTCGCATGATAATGCGGCCGCAGTCCCGGCAGCCCATTGTCGCGCCCGCCGGCGGCAAGGCCGGCTTCGTGAAAACGGTCCACTACGGCCCGATCGGTGGCGGCGAAGGCAACATGGGTTCCGGCGCGGACAGCTTCGCGTAGGACAATCCAGAAAAAGGGCTTTCCATTAGTTCCGTAGCCGAAGGCGTCGCCTTCGGCAAAGAGACGCTCTACGCCGAGAGGCTCGAGAGCCGCATCATAGAATGCTTTCGAGCGTTCGATATTGCTGACGCCAATCGCCACATGGTCGAGCATCTCGCTCTCCAGGGTTGTTAGGCCGGTATCCGCGTTGATCGGCGGATCAGACCCCTATTGCCAGATGTCATTTGCGCTCGAAGACAAAGACTCCGAGTTCCATATCTCTCATATGCTTTGCATGATTGCACCTGAAGCTATGTCGCTCAAAACTTTTGCGTTGGAATCCGAGCATGCCGGCGACTTCGAAATAGAAGGCCAAAAGGAAGAAATGCGGATGCGGGCGGAAGGCCGGAGGCACATGGATCAGTGAGTACGCACCCGCCTATTCTCAGCACATCGCATTAAGGCGGAGGCAAAGTTCGTCGGGGCCGGGGGTATGTGCCGCGCGCTCCATCACGGTCTTGTAGACATCGCATGTCAGACTATCGCCGCGAAGTGCGAGACTATCGCGCCGTGGAGTGAACTGAACCGGCGGCTTGTCTGAAACATCGCCGTAGATGTC
This sequence comes from uncultured Alphaproteobacteria bacterium, assembly GCA_963809985.1. GTDB lineage: Bacteria > Pseudomonadota > Alphaproteobacteria > Rhizobiales > Beijerinckiaceae > Methylovirgula. Next base: position 1,121,973 of record CAWELW010000001.1, read on the forward strand.
AACAAAGATGTTGTTATCAAGACTCTTGGTCGATTGGATCATAATGGTCTCGTTTGGCTCGGCGATGACATCCTCGATCGCGCGACACGCAACACCAACACGTATTAGGTCTGGATAGTAGAGATTCTCTACATATATCGCATCAAGTGGTTGGAGCTTGCACATGCGAAGCATGTAGTCGAGAAGGGGCAGCGACGGAAACCATGTGTCGGTCCAATCATAGAGGTAGGCCTTGCCGTCGAAATTATATTGCATCGTAAAATCATTTCGCTTCATTGCCGCGGTTTCGACCACAACGATGCCGTTTTGCCGCGTGATCGAGCGCGCATAGCCGAGCAAATGCAATGGTGAGAATACGTGGTAGAGAAGGCCGGCGATGACGGTCACATCAGAGCGATAATCATACATGTCTGGATGCGTGCTTTCCAAGCGCGCCTTATTGCGGATGAACAGCGGAATGGAGTCGAGCTGAATATTCGGATGGTAGTCGAAATAGACGCCGTGCAGATCCTGCACCAGCCGGATCTTGCGTGTGTAATCAATGGCGTCGATCGCCACCACTTTGCCCGCGCCGCGTTTGGCGAGCAGCGTGGGTATTACTGCTTCCATTGTTCCAATGTCGTAGCAGCGCAATCCGGCCACTGCCGTGCGACTCAAAAGATCCCGGGTCAACGCCAGATTGGGAAACTTAAATCCCTTTGTGAATTTGCCCGGTTCAACCTCGACCGTGTAGTACCAAAATCCCGTGATGTCGGGATGCTCGTAGAAAGCCGCGGGTTGCGTCTTAAGAATATGATAGAGCAAAGCAGTTCTCCTTTATGCCTTCAGGGGAGAAACTCCACATATCAGAATGTTCGAATTTGCGGGTCCAGCTCTCGACAGCGACAGCCATCGAACTTACCGACATTCCCCATATAGCCGCCGGCCCAGCACCCAATCTGACCCGGCTGGGCATATTTGACAAGCTCGAAGATGGCGCGTTCCGCGCTTGTTGCAGCGGGTGACCTCATTCTCGGCGGGTCTCGCCATGTTGGTGATGATGAAGCCAACGCATGGAGAAAGCTTGCCCGGATGCCATTCTAGGTCGGCGATCACCTGACCTGGCTTGTTCCAACGTCCCGCCTTATAGGAAAAGCTCACATGGGAGCGCCGAACGATCGGGCTTGGTGCGGGATTATTGGAACAAGTTCGGATTGGGCAGCAAGTTCGTCTGCATACATGTTCTCCTTAATCAATAAGAGGGAGACAAAGCATCGTGGCCCTAGCATCTCGATCTCCAGGGTCGTTACGCCGGTATCCGCGTCGTTTCATGGAGCGGCGTTCCCATTGGCAGATCTCATTTGCGTTCGAAGACAAAAACTCCGAGTTCCATATCTCTCATATGCCTTGCATTGCACCTGAAGCTGTGTCGCTCAAAACTTTTGCATTGGAATCCGAGCATGCCGACGACTTCGAAAAAGAATGATGGCGAGAAAAGCCAGTTCGAGTAAAAATCCTCTGGAGCACTGGCGCGCCCGATAAATCTGGCGCCGGGTTCTTCGATGTCCCAGAGTCCTTCGGTGATCACCAGATAGCGTTCTGTCTTGGCAGCGACCGCCTCGAGCACGTCTATGCCAGACCGATTGTGAACGAGAAACTGACCCAACACGGCCACGTCGAACGTTCCGATCTCCCGAGGCAGGTTATACAGATCGCCATAGAAGACCCTATTCTGCGAACCGAGGACGTTGTACATGTACCAATATGAGTTTTTCACGGCATCGAGCCAGCGGTCGTCCTGGGCAATCGCCTCCTCGCGATTGTGCGTGTAACGCGAAGGCGTGTGGGGCAAGCGGCAATACCGCGCGGTGCTGTCGGCGTCGAACGACGTCACGCTGGCGCCCCTCTTCTCGGCCTCGAAGGATAAGAACCCGGACGCGGTGCCGAAGTCTATCACCCGTTTGCCCGAGAGATCCAGATTCCCGACATATTTGTCGAACTTTCCGCGCATGTCCCAATCTCCCACGATCTCCGTCCCGTCCGGGAGATCAAAGCTGTGGTAGAAGAAACAATCCGAACGATCGGGCTTGGCGCGGGATTTTTGGAACAAGTTCAGATTGGGCGGCAAGTTCGTCTGCATACATGTTCTCCTTGACCAGAATGTAAGAAACAAGGCTTTGATTGCATTTTATAACTCGGAGACTTCATTGCGGGCTGCAGATTGAGCGCAAGCGATTGATGTGAAGCAGGATTTGGTTGTCGTGGCCAGTCTGCGCCGTATTTGCGAGAAACATTTCCGCCATGAGCGATCCTACACTGCCATTGCCTGGCCTGTCAGCCGTCGCCGGTGGGTTGTTGTCATCGGAAGGCGGCGTTTTGGCGCACCGCGAGATCGAACAAAGCCTGCACGTCGCCGGTCGTCTCGCCGGCTGCTTCGAAGAGCCGCGCGACCCAAAATCGGATCACGATAACCTCGCCGCCATCATCGGGTTCCGTCTCACGATGATCGGCGTCGGCTACGAGGATGGAAGCGACGCTCGCGAACCGCGGCGCGACCCTGTCTCAAAAAAGGGCGCTTGGTCTCGCCCCTTCCGATCGCGAAGTCTTTTCGCAATCGACCATCTCGCGGCTGTTGCGGGCGATACCCAGCAGTTGCGGTTTGAATGTCCGGCATCGTCACTTCTTGCATTTCAATTTGGAGCGAAAGCAATATATTGACGCTGCACGAATGCAATACCAGCGCGCGCGCGTGCTGCTAGAGAAGAAACGCCGAAGGAGATTTGCACATGGACACGCGGCCGCCGTTTCGTGCCGATCACGTCGGCTCACTCCTGCGCAGCCCCGCCATCAAGGCGGCGCGCGCAAAGCGGGAGAAGGGCGTGATCGATGCCGCACAGCTGCGGGCGGTCGAGGACGAGGAGATCATCAAGCTGATCGCCAAGGAAGAGGCGGTCGGCTTGAAGTCCATCACCGACGGTGAATATCGCCGCTCCTGGTGGCATTTTGACTTTCTCGGCGCGCTCGACGGCGTGCAGATGGTCCAGGTCGAACAGGGTATTCAATTTGCCGGCGTCCAGACCAAAGCGGAAGCGCCACGCATCGTCGGCAAGATCGGCTATTTGGATCATCCGATGGTCGAACATTTCCGCTTCTTGAAAGCACACACGAAGCGGACCCCGAAAATGACGATCCCGTCGCCGTCGATGCTGCATTATCGCGGCGGCCGCAAGATGATCAATGCCGGGCTCTATCCCGACATGAACGAATTCTATGCCGATCTCGCGGCGACCTATAACAGGGCCGTCGGCGCCTTCGCCGCTGCAGGATGCCGCTATCTTCAGCTCGACGACGTGAGTTTTGCCTATCTGTGCGATCCCGAGCAGCGCAAAATGCTGAAAGAGCGTGGTGATGATCCCGAAAAGCAACCGGCAATCTACGCAGGCATGATCAACGAGGCCGTAGCCGGCCGGCCCGAAGACATGGTCATCTCCATGCATTTGTGCCGTGGCAATTTCCGCTCGACCTTCGTCGCATCGGGTGGTTACGAGCCGGTCGCAGACCTCTTGTTCAACGCGATCAACGTCGACGCCTATTTCATGGAATGGGATACGGATCGCGCTGGCGGTTTCGAACCTTTGCGCTTCCTGCCGAAAGGCAAGAAGGTGGTTCTCGGCCTCGTGACTTCGAAAAGCGGGGCGCTCGAGAAGAAGGACGACATCAAGCGTCGCATCGACGAGGCGGCAAAATTCGCGCCGATCGAACAGCTCGCGCTCAGCCCGCAATGCGGTTTCGCCTCGACGGAAGAAGGCAATGATCTCGCGATCGAAGAGCAATGGGCGAAGCTTCGCCTGATCGTCGAGATTGCCGAAGAGGTCTGGAGCTAGCGCGCCTCTGCACCACTCAGCCAGCGAGTGCCGGCGTCAGCGCCTCGCTCGCCGCGCGCAGAATGGGCAGCATTTCCGCGAGCAAGGCCTCTATCGACACGCGCCCCGCCTGCGCCGACACGTTCATGGCGGCAACCACGCATCCTTGCGCATTGCGTACCGGAACGGCGAGCGAACGCAGACCGAGTTCGAGCTCTTCATCGACGAGACTGTAGCCGTCCAGGCGCACGTGCGCGAGAATGTCGGAAAGCGCCTCGACATTAGTCTGCGTCTGCGGTGTCAAGGCGCGCAGATTCATCGCGGCAAGTCTCGCCTTGGCCTCTTCCGGTGGGCAGGCAGCGAGCAGGACGCGGCCCATAGCGGTGCAGAAGGCGGGCAAGCGGCTGCCGACGGAAAGTCCGACAGACATGATGCGCTTCGTCGCCGCCCGCGCGATATAAACGATTTCGTCGCCATCCAAAATCGTCGCCGACGCGGATTCATGCGTCTTCTCGCTCACATTTTCCAGGGCCGGCTGCAACAGGCGCGGCAAAGGCGTCGCTGCCAGATAGGCATAGCCGAGAGAGAGGATCGCCGGCGTCAGCGCGAAATATTTGCCGTCGCTGGCAATGAAGCCGAGTGACTGCAAGGTCAATAGGGCGCGCCTGACGGTGGCGCGCGGCAGAGCGGTTAGCTTGCTGATCTCGGCCAGAGTCTGTTGCTCACGTCCGGCGCCGAACGTCTGAATGACGGAGAGGCCGCGCCCCAGCGCAGCCACAAAGGCCGGATCTTCAGGGGAAATGATATTGCCGGTGCGCCGAACTGTCGCTTCGCTCATCGTCTCTCCTTCAACCCCTCTTTCGACCCATGGACGTGGCCTTGACGTTCTTCAGGGCCTCCCTATACATTGACGAGGTTCGCACTTCGCAAAACTGTACGCAAGTCGAACTTTCCGTGTTCCTTAAGAAGGCGTGGCTGGTTGGCACGGGTCCGCAAGGCCTCCAGGCGTCTGCATGGGCATCGCGCTGTTGGCTTGGAAGGGCGGAATCGCAAGCAATTTTCGCCGGCGCTCGAGCCCGGTCCGATCGCAATAGGCATAGAGTATATTCGACGCCTGAAAGATCGCGGAAGCCCGAAAGCTTTTTCCGGGATAAGGTCGAGGTCGCAGGGCTCCGAAGGGACGTGAGAGATGACGATGTTTTTTCCGACGGAAGGCATGAAGGTTCATCCGCCTTATGACTATCCGGCCTATACGAGCACGCGCAAGCGCGCGCCGAAACGGCCCCTGGTCGTGCTTCCGCATACACTGACCGAGTTGACGGGGCCTGCCTTTGGGCATGACGCCGTTCGGCCCGAAGATGCCGATCTCACCCGCCAGCACGAAGGAGAGCCGTTGGGCCAACGCATCACCGTGTCGGGACACGTCCTCGACGAAGACGGTCGGCCGGTGACGAATACATTGATCGAGATCTGGCAGGCGAATGCTGCGGGCCGCTATATTCATGTCAATGATCAGCACCCGGCGCCGCTCGACCCGAATTTTTCCGGCGCCGGCCGCGCGATGACGGATGCGCAGGGCTTTTATAAGTTCACGACAATCAAGCCCGGTGCCTATCCTTGGCGCAATCATCCCAATGCCTGGCGCCCGGCGCATATTCACTTTTCTTTGTTCGGGCCGACCTTTCTCACGCGACTTATCACCCAAATGTATTTCCCGGCCGATCCGCTCTTTCCTTGGGATCCGATGTTCAATTCGATTGCCGATCCGGCGGCGCGCGAGCGGCTGATCTGCCGCTTTTCGATCGACGACAGCGTGCCGGAATGGTCGCTCGGCTATATTTTCGATATCGTCTTGCGCGGCCGGAATGCAACGCCGATGGAGGCGTAAGATGAGCACGCTGACACCTTCGCAGACGGTTGGACCTTTCTTTGCCTATTGTCTCACGCCGGCCGATTATTCGTTGGGTGAAATCTTTTCGAATGATCTCAACACGCCCGGGCTCGCCGGGCAAAGGGTACGGATCGAAGGCCGCGTCCTCGACGGCGACGGGGTCGGCATTCCCGATGCCGTGGTCGAGATTTGGCAGGCCGATTCCAATGGCGCCTACCCGCACAGCGACGCCAAATCCGGTTCCAATGTGTTGTTCAAAGGCTTCGGGCGTTGCGGCTGTGGTCCAGACGGCGGCTATGCCTTCTCGACCATCAAGCCAGGCCGGGTTCAAGGTCCGGGCGGCAGGCTCCAAGCCCCGCATCTCGGCGTGAACATCTTTGCGCGCGGGCTTTTGAAACAGCTGGTGACGCGGATCTATTTCGGCGACGAGAGCGCAAATGAAAGCGATCCTGTTTTAGCCCTTGTGCCGGCAGAGCGGCGTGCGACACTGATTGCGCGACAGGAAAAGCGAAATGGCGAGACTATCTATGTCCTTGATCTGCGCTTGCAGGAAGGGGCGAGCGGCGAGGCCGAGACCGTCTTTTTCGAAGCCTGATCGTCTCCGGCGTTTTCAAGCTTTGCCCAGTCCTCGCAATTCCGGCGTATCGAACGCAAGTTTGCCGCGTCCTCACCCAAATGACGGACGAGATGATGCTTTTGCTGGGCCAGCTGAGCGAGGTCGTCCGGGCGTGCCCGCACGGGCAAGCGACGAGATTTGAACGCGCATGAATGAAGTATTCGGAATCGAAATCCCCTTCGCAACCTATTGCGGCGTCAAAGCCGTCGCGGCCGAACCCGGATGGTGCCGGCTCTTCCTCGCCATGCGCGACGAGCATAAGAACCAGCTGGGCATCATCCACGGCGGCGTCATGCTGACTTTGCTCGACGTCGCCATGGGCACCGCGGCGCGCCTTTCGGCCGGGGCCTCGGTAATGACGATCGATATGCAATCCTCCTTCCTCGCGCCCGGCCGGGGTGACCTTTCGGCCGAGGGAAGAGTGCTGAGGCCCGGCCGCTCGCTGATTTTCTGCGACGGCGAAGTGCGCGACGCGGCGGGCAGCCTCGTTGCCAAAGCTTCCGGCCTGTACAAGATCGCGAAAGCGACGCCGGCGGAAAAGGTCGGATGAGGTCTAGCGCGCACTACCACAGATCGCTTTAGGCAGGGAGTGCCAAAGGCAGCACACGCGCCGGCCGGAAGCTCATCCTGCGATCGGCTGGCCAAGCCGGGAAACGGCGGCCTTGTCCGTCCGGCGATGGGCTGCGCTCGTCTCTTGCTCGAAGTTCGGCGCCGGCGCGTCACCCAGCGCGAGGAAGACAAGTTCGGGCGGACGCATGAAGCGCACCGGGACATAGGACGTGCCGAGACCGGCGGAAATGATCATGTGCCGGCCATGTTCGACGATATGGCCGTAGATATGATCCGTGCCGTAGCGCGACCGAGCATAGGCCGGGCCGATGAGGGGCAGATTGATCTGGCCGCCATGTGTATGGCCGCAGAGAGTGATCGAGACCCGATCCGGCACTTTGCGGAAGATATAGGGCTCGTGCGCCAGCAGGATGACGGGTGCCTCATCCTTGATTTGGCCTAAAGTCCCCGAGAGGTCGTCGGCCCCTTCGAAACCACGGTGACCAGCAGGGTGCGCCATCTGATCGCCGAGACCGGCAATCCAGAACGCGGTGTTGCTCATCATCAGCCGGACGGCAGCATTCTCGAGCACATTAACGCCGGCATTGCGCAAGGCCTTGCGCACGGCCTCGCCGCCATCGCTGCGCATGCTGGGCAGCGGCCCGTGCCACCAATCATGATTGCCGAGCACGGCATAGGTCCCGAGCGGAGCGGAAAGGCCGGCGATGGCCTCGCCCCATTGCTCGGGCATCACCGGAGCGCTGACGAAATTATGGCCGGCATTGAAGTCGCCGAGAAGAAAAATAATGTCCGGCTTCGCGCGATTTGCGAGATCGACAATGGCGCGAACGCGCGAGGCCGGCATCAAAGGCTCGCAGGCATGAATATCCGCGATGATTGCGGCTTTGAGCCGAACGGCCCGCGGCCAGCGCGGCGGCGTGAGCTGATAGGAAGTCACATCGAGCCGAAATCCCGGCTCGATCGCGAAAGCATAGGAGCTGAGTCCAGACGTCGCTGCAAAGACAAATCCACCGGCTGTATGCAGGAAAATCCGGCGGCTGAGCACGATCATAATCTCGAATCGGTTGGAGACGGCATGTTTGCCATTCGCCGAGGAATATGGCGCAATTACGCTGCCATGTCACTCCTGGTCTGCGGCAGTGGTGCAGAAAGCCCTGGCGCGGCTTCGCTTTCGTGCTCGCTGCCGATGCTGACCGAGAGTGCGGCGGCAACGGCCGAAATTCCGATCTCGTGATAGAGACGGGCGAGGAGATCGCGCGCATCCAGTTTCGTGTCCGCCTCGGAGGCGCCGGCAATGCGTGAAACGGCTTGGTCAGTCATAGCTATTGATCCTGAGCTGGGGGTCCCGGTCGGGGCGGTCTTGTCGTGCTGCTGGCGCAGGTCTCGTCACGGCGGGATCGTAAGACGACCCGCCTTACCGGACGAGCTAGGATCAAGCCGCGCGGTAAATAGAAAGTTTATGTCTTGTTTAAACTTCGCGAATTCCGACTCGGTGTGGCGTGCCGTGTCACAGCTGAGGAATACGAACATTAACCATACTGTTTAACCAATTTTCGCAATCGTCGGCGCAACAAAGCCACCGGTTAGGGTCTCGAGCATGGAAGCGACGCTAACCGCCGTCAGATCTTCGCCGGCTGCCGCGATGATCTGGACTCCGCGCGGCAAGCCGTCCGAGGCAATTCGAACCGGCGCCACGGCCGCCGGCAAATCGGCAATTGTGGCGAGGCTGGCCCACATCATCAAATCCAGATAAGGCTTCGTTTCGCCGTCTATCCGGATAAGCCGCGCATGAATGTCGGGGCTCTGATCATGCGGGATAGCTCCAACGGGCGCCGGCGGACAGAGCAAGACATCGAATTGCGTGAAAAAATGCGCCCAGTGGCGCCGCAAATGCCGCCGTCGCATGTCGAGCGCCTGATAGGCGCCGGGCGAGAGATTGATGCCGCGCGCTTGAAGCGCCTGATGCGACAGATCCGTCGCGGCGTACCGGCGCGCTTGCGCCGCGATCTTGTCGCGCAGTTTGGCGGGCAGGCCATAGCCGACGACCGCGTGATTGAGAAGCGCGAAGGCCTCCCATGACTCCACAAACGTGAAGGCCGGCCGCGCCTTCATGTTGATTTTGGCGCCGGCATCGGCAAGGCGCAGGGCCGCATCCCGGACGGCGGCGGCGACATTCGCCTCGACCGGAGCCATGGGTTCATCGAGCCAAACCGCTACGCGCAATGCCTGCGGCGAGGTCTTGCGGGCCGGCAGAAGTGGCGATGCGGCAAGGCTCGGCTCGCGCGGCCCGGCAAGAATGGGGAGGACGAGCGCGAGATCGGCGGCGGAACGCGCGAGCGGGCCCGCGACCATGAGATCGACGTTGCGGGGCGGACGCCGGTGCAAAGGCGGTGGGATATGACCATAGGTCGAGACGAGATTCCAGGTCGTCTTGAGCGCGAAGAGCCCGCAGGCATGCGCCGGCCAGCGGATCGAACCGCCGATATCGGTGCCCAGTTCGAATGCGGTCATCCCGGTCGCGACGGCCGCCGCCGCACCGCCCGAAGAGCCGCCGGGCGAACGGCTTATGTCCCAAGGATTGTTGGTCGTGCCATAGACCGGATTGAAGGTTTGGAAGTCGCCGGTGAAGATCGGCACATTGGTCTTGCCGAAAATATTGGCTCCGGCGCGGCGAAGGCGTGCGACGGCACTCGCGTCCTGCTGCGGGTTATGAGCCTTGAGAGCCGGAGCGCCGGATGTGGTGACCATGCCGGCAACTTCGAAACTGTCCTTGATGGTAATCGGCAGGCCTTCGAGCGGTCGCGCCGTGCCCTTCGCAATGCGCGCGTCGCTCTCTTGCGCCGCCCTGTCAGCGGCAGCAAAATCGACCTGAACGATCGCGTTCAAGGCCGGATTAATGCGTTCAATTCGCGCGATGGTGGCAGCGAGCAATTCCTGCGCGGATATTTTGCGCTCCAAGAGCTGCGCGTGCAACGCCGAGGCGGAATTTAAGAGGAGATCGGGCATGCCATGCCTATACCCGATTCCTGAAAACTTTCGAGCTTTTATCGTCGCGGTTGCGGCAAGATTGCAGCTTATGGTAGCAGTGAGAAAAGGCCACGAGAGCGCCGGGCATCGCGCGCCCCGGCCCGGTTCATCGCCTGGCGCGTGCCTTGCCGAAGTCCAGAATCGTTGGACAAGGTGCGCGGCGCCCGCGCACCTGCACGCGACCTCGTCGGCGTCTCATGCTGCGAGCGCACGCCTCGATGCGCAGCGCTAGTTCACATTCCCTGCGTGCAATGATACAGCACTCTCGAACGCACATCCCATTCATGCTGCGCGGCCCACGGCGAAGCGCCCAGACACCAGTTGAAATGCGCTTCATAGTTGGCGTGCCAACGCGACCCGTCGATATGGCTGGCGCAGTACGGATTGGCTTCGGCCCGCGCGAACTGTTAGACCGCGACTCGCGAGTAAGTCCGGCAATAGCCGTAGCCGGCAGCCTGCGCCGGGGCGGCGCTGAACAAAATGGCTAGAGCCGATCCCGCAAAAGCTATTTTCATCACTTGTTTCATCATGAACCCTCCAATGACGCGCGGCGGGCATTGTCAAATTGCCCCTCGTCGCGCGTGGTTCAGAATGACATCAATCGGTAGTTCGGTGCGTGCCCGTTCGCACAATAGCGACCGCAGTCAATATTCGCTCCGTGTGTGCGGTGCCCCGGGATTAGCGGGAAACTCCTGCTCTGCCTATGCTTGTGAAAGGGGGCACCGGCGTGTCGCGGCTGGGATGCCGTGCCACAAACGTGCCGCCGCGTGCGGCGTTCTATCTCGCTGCCTGATGACAAGGAATCCGCTGGCGGCGCGGGAAGATTTGACAAGGCTTGACCTGCTCCACAGGGTTGGCAAAGATAGCATAGAATTGCTACAACAACGCTTTAGAAGCGTGCGGAGGAAACCATGCTGGGGTTGATGCAGGATTGGCCACTTCTCATCCATAAGATCATCGATCATGCCGCTTTGCAGCATGGGGAGCGCGAAGTCGTTTCGCGTGCGATGGAAGGGTACATTCACCGTACCAATTATTCGGCGGTGCGGCAGCGTGCTTTGAAGATTGCCAAACGTCTCACCCAAGACGGCATCGTCAAAGGCGATCGGGTCGCCACGATGGCCTGGAATACGTGGCGTCATCTCGAGTCGTGGTATGGAATTACCGGCATCGGAGCCATCTATCACACCGTCAATCCGCGCCTTTTTCCGGAGCAGATCGTCTGGATCATCAACCACGCGGGAGATCGCGTCCTGTTGGTCGACCTCACATTCGTGCCGCTCATCGAAAACATTGCCGACAAATTGCCGAGTATCGAGCGTTACGTCATTTTGACGGATGCGACGCACATGCCGGCGACCTCATTGCGGAATGCCGTTAACTATGAAGACTGGATCGGTTCGGTCGATTCCGATTTCCGCTGGCAAGAGTTCGATGAGAACACGGCAGCCGGGCTTTGCTATACGTCGGGCACGACCGGCGATCCGAAGGGCGTACTTTATTCGCATCGGTCGAATGTGCTTCACGCCATGATGGCCACTGCCGTGGATTGCATCAGTGTGAGCGGCCGCGATTCCATTCTTCCCGTCGTGCCGATGTTCCACGCCAATTCCTGGTCGCTCGCCTTTTCGGCACCCATGGCCGGTGCGAAACTCGTTCTTCCCGGCAATAGGCTCGACGGCGAATCGATCTATAATCTGCTTGAAGAAGAGCAGGTGAGCTTCACTGCTGCCGTACCGACCGTTTGGCTGATGCTACTGGCTTACATGCAGACGCATGGCAAACGCCTCACCAGTCTGAAGCGCGTTGCGATCGGCGGTTCGGCCTGCCCGCGCGCCATGCTCGAGGCCTTCGAAAACGATTATGGCATCAATGTCACCCATGCCTGGGGCATGACCGAAATGAGCCCGATCGGCACGCTCTGCACGATCAAACACTCCACGTCGAATTTGACTGGCGACGCCTTGATCGACCTCAAGTGCAAGCAGGGCTGGGGGCCGTTCGGGGTGGAGATGAAGATCACCGACGACCAGAACAAAGAACTACCGCATGACGGCAAGGCTTTCGGCCGATTGAAGGTGCGCGGCGTTTGTATTTCGAAAGCCTACTTCCGGCTTGACGAAAGCGCTTTGGACGAAGATGGCTTTTTCGACACGGGCGATGTCGCCACGATCGACAAGCATGGTTACATGGGCATCACCGACCGCGCCAAAGACGTGATCAAGTCCGGCGGCGAATGGATCTCCTCGATCGATCTCGAAAATCTCGCGGTCGGGCATCCCGATGTCGCCGAGGCGGCGGTGATCGGCGTCGTGCATCCGAAATGGGACGAGCGGCCGTTGCTCGTCGTCGTGCCGAAACAGGGGCATCCGACGGATCGCGACTCGATTCTGCACTATTTCGACGGAAAAATCGCCAAATGGTGGATGCCGGACGACGTGCAATTCGTTGCCGAAATCCCGCATACGGCAACCGGAAAGATCAACAAATTGAAGTTGCGCGAAACATTCCGCGACTTCCGTCTGCCGAATTCCTGAAGGTTACATCGCAGCCGCCAAACAAAAGTGGGTACGCACAATCTTTAGCTCCGCAAGAAGGACCAGCCAAATCGGGCCCGCCCGATTTGGCCAATGGCGTCGTTCTCGGCAAAGACCGAGAACGACGGTAGTGCTCACGCCTGATGGCAACGGCCTTAGGGACCAAGAACGCCTCGCTCGATCGGAAAAATCTGCACTTTCCCGGCGCATGCTCTAAAACCTCCCCTCTGCAAGGTTACCGGGTGCGGCGCAATATGCGGCATGTCATCATTGAAGAGCCCAATTCCGCGGCAGCGATTTGGAGCCGTCGCTTGGCGGTTTTTGCCCTGGCGGTCGCGGCCATCGCGCTCGTTTTGGCGCGAACTGGCCTCGAGCCGACGGCCGTGCTCGCCGTCGTCGGATCGGCGATCCTGATCGCTTGTTTTGCGGTTCTCTTCGCCGGTGCGGCCTTTGTTTCGATTTGGCAGACAGGCCGCAGAGGTGTCGGCCTCGGGTTCGCAGGGCTCCTGCTCGCCCTGCTTCTGCTCGCCTACCCCACTTATCTGGCTGTCGAGGCCGTGCGCTTGCCGGTCCTCAACGATATATCGACGGACGTCGACGATCCGCCCGCCTTTTCACAATCGCACAAGGCGTTGGCGGCGCGCTATGGCTTCGTGCCGGCTTACGTCGCGCCCGCCCAGCGCGCACTTCAAGCCAATACATATCCGGACATCCAGTCTTTGACTCTCGACGTCGAGGCGGACGACGCCTATCAGGCGGTCCTCAAGGCCATCGCCGCGCAGAATTGGACGATCATCGACGAGAGCGGGCCAGGCCGGCGGTCTGGCCTCCGCCACATAGATGCTATCGCCCGCAGCCTGCCACTTGGCTTTCCTGATGACGTCACGATACGGATCCGGCCGCTGGCCGGTCAAACCCGCATCGACATCCGTTGCGTATCACGCTTCGGCCGCCATGATTTCGGCGCCAACGCGCGTCACATCCAGGCGTTCAGCGAGGAAGTGAGTGCCCAGACCGCGGCCAAATGATCACGCGTCCGATTACTTGGATGGTCACTTCGCCTCGAAGACGGCAGTCAAAGACAAGGGGCCGTGCGACCGCACTGCGCCGCGCTCGACGAGATCTTCGAGGTGGGCGAGAACAGAAAGGGCGGCGGCCCTTCGTAAGGCCGAATCGAGGCCTTGATAGACGTTCGCGACGATCTCCGAGACCAGCCGGTCCCCCGCCGCCAGCCGCGAGAGTATCGCCTGTTCGCGCTGGCGGCGATGCTGGGCGAGGGCGCGCACGTAGCGTTGCGGCTCGGTGACGGCGCCGCCGTGGCCTGGCCAGAATACTTTGTCGTCGCGAACCTTGAGCTTCTCGAGCGAAGCCATATAGTCGCTCATGCCGCCGTCCGGCGGAACGATGACGGATGTCGACCAGGCCATGACGTGATCGCCGGAAAACAGTGCCTCCTCTTCAGCAAGGGCGAAGGTCAAGTGGTTTTTCGTATGGCCTGGGGTCGCGATGACGCGCAGCGAAAATCCCTTGCCTTCTATGACATCACCGTCTTGCAAGATTTCGTCCGGCACGTAGTTCTGATCATTCGCCGCATCGAGCCGCGGCATGGAAACGTCGTCTTCGGCATCGGGTGCGGCGTATGGCGCGCAACCGATGATCTTGGCGCCGGTCGCGGTCTTCAAGGCGGCCGCCGCAGGGGAATGATCGCGATGCGTGTGCGTGACGAGAATTGTCGTGATCGTCTCGTTGCGCAGCGCGTCGAGAATTGCCGCCACGTGCTCCTTTGAATCCGGACCGGGGTCGATGACGGCGACGTTTCCCGAGCCGATCAGGTAAGTGCAAGTCCCAGTGAATGTCATGGGTCCGGCATTGCCGGCGACCATGCGGCGAACCAAGGGAGACAGTCGCACGAGTTCACCGGGGCCGCCCTCGAAGGAGCGGCTGAAGGTGATGTCGTCGGACGCTGTTTCGTCGATGCGGTCTTCGGCAATCATTCTTGGCCTTTGTTGCGTCATCCAGCAGTTTCGAGGAACGGCCGGGCGAGGGCAGGGTAGAGGTCCTCGTGGCAAACCTATTTCGATCTTGCATCCGCGATCAAGGCCGCCACCATCAGGGGGATAACCATTGCATGATCTTGCGTCTTTCGGAAACGATGCCGAAAGACGTGATCGGAATCCGCAAGACGCCTGTTAACCCGGATTTCGAAACAGAAACAAACCCGATCGAGATGGCCGGTCCTCGATCCTGCCGCCTAAGTTTTAGGCAAGGGGTCAAAGCCGGTTTTATCGAATCACGCTGTGCAAAAATTCAGTCAAACTCCGGAGTTTTTCGCTCGAAACACAGACGTGCCAGGTGCGCAAAAATGGCCTGGTTTTCGGCTGCCGGGCCGCGCCGCAGAGCGAGGATCGGCGCGGACGCAAAAAAACTCTGCAACGTCGCGGCGACTTCCTCGATCGGGCACGGCGAGCCCGGCGTTTCGTCGAGAACGAGGGTGCGGATTTCGACGGCGCGACGGCATGCGGCAGCGAGCGCCGTGAGCGCATGGCTCAACGTGCCGAGATAAGTGCCGGCGACGAGAATGATCGGAATGGCGAGTTCCGCCACGAGGTCGAGTATGGTCGATTGCGCGTCGAGCGGCACCATCAATCCGCCGATCCCTTCGATAATGAGGATGTCGTCGGCTTCTGCTATTGCGCGGCGGCAGAAGCCGACGAGCTGATCGAAGTCTATGCTTCGGCCTTCGTGCCGCGCAGCCATGTCTGGCGACAAAGGCGCAGCAAATCGCCAAGGCGAAATTTCGGAAATGGCCGCGTCGTCGACCTCGCGTCCCAATGCGCGAAGCAAGCGCGCCGGATCGCTGTCGGCCATCGCATCGCAACCGAAGCCGCTAACCACCGGTTTTAGGGCCGCAACCCTGCGGGCTTCACTGCGCCAGTGTTCGATGAGCCCCACGGTGACGAATGTCTTGCCGACGTCGGTTCCCGTGGCGGTTACAAAGACGGCTGGCATGCACGGGACTTCGAACGGGAGGACCGATAGGGCAGGCGATCGGCGATAATTGCGGCGAGACGGGCAATGTCTTCATCGCGATGGCAAGCGGAAAAGGCGAAGCGCAAACGCGCTGTCCCCGCCGCAACCGTCGGCGGCCGTATGGCTATGACGAGATATCCCTCGTCTTCGAGCATTTTCGATGCTGCCAAAGCGGTGTCTGCCTCGCCGAGGATGAGCGGCACGATAGGACTCTCCGCCTCCGGCAGATCGAGCGTAGCGGTAAAGGCGCGCGCCTTCGCCAGCGGTTTTGCATTATAGGCCGGATTGCGCTCGATAAAGTCGAGCGCCGCAAGAGCGGCAGCTGCGTTGGCGGGCGGCAGCCCGGTGGCGAAAAGCATCGTCCGCGCGCGCGTTTTCAACAGATCGATGACCGGCTGCGACGCGCAGAGGTAACCGCCATAGCTGCCGAGCGACTTCGAGAGGGTGCCCATCTGCAGTGGCACATCAGCGTTTCGACCGGTGGTGAAGCTTGAGCCGCGTCCCTCAGCCAGGACGCCCAGTCCATGCGCATCGTCGGTCATCAACCAGGCGTCGAAGGCGTGGCAAAGCTCGGCAAGCTCGGCAACCGGGGCAAGGTCGCCGTCCATCGAGAAGACTCCTTCGGTCAAGACGAGCACGTGACGAAATTTCGCCCGCCGCGCCGTCAGCGTCTGGCGGACCTGGTCGAGATCGTTGTGGCGGAAGACGAAAATCTCGGCCTTGGAAAGCCGCGCTCCAGAAAACATGCAGGCATGTGCCAATTCATCGACCAAGATCAGATCGTCTTTGTCGGCGAGGGCGGGAATGACGCCGAGATTTGTGAGATAGCCTGAACCGAAGACACAGGCGGCCGCACTGCTCTTGAACCGCGCCAGCCGGGCCTCCAGTTCGGCGAACAGGGGATGATTGCCCGTGACGAGGCGCGAGCCGCCCGCCCCCGTGCCGTAGAGTTCGACCGCCGCAATCGCGGCGGCTTTGACTTCCGGATGCTGCGACAGATTGAGGTAATCGTTGCAGGAAAAGGATATGAGTTTGCGTCCGCCGCGGCGGACGTTGACGCCGTCCTCGCGCCAACTCTCCACAAAGTTGCGCCTAAGATTCGCAATGTCCAAATGCGCGAGCTTGGAATCTGCAAAAAACTCGAGGGATTGCAAGGTATTAAGGGCTTTCATTCGAGGCTGCACCGGTGTAGCGCTGAGTCCCTTGCATTGCAAAAGGTCGATGCTCGTTCCGGCAAGCGCGCAAAGACCGGCCTTTTTGAGCAGTAACCGAATGGTAGATGGCCACGACAATATCTGGTTACCTTATTGCCAGATGAGACATGCGCCGCCGCCGCTTACGGTTTCCCGAACCAAGGGTTCACGCATCATTTTGGCGGATGGACGCGAACTCGTCGATGGCATTGCGAGCTGGTGGACGGCTTGCCACGGCTATAATCACCCGCATATTCGCACGGCTGTCGCCGGTCAGCTCGATCTCATGCCGCATGTAATGTTCGGCGGGCTCGTCCACGTGCAGGCCCTGAGCCTCGCAAAGCGCCTGTGTGCGCTTCTGCCCGGCGACCTCGATCGCGTGTTTTTCTCCGACAGCGGTTCGGTCGCCGTCGAAGTCGCCATGAAAATGGCGATCCAATATTGGCTCAACAAAGGCTTCCGCGGACGCACGAAATGCCTCGCCTTCAAGGGCGCCTATCATGGTGACACTTTTGCCACCATGGCGGTTTGCGACCCGGATGAGGGCATGCACAAACTCTTCAACGGTGTGTTCCCGGCCAATGTCATTGTCGATCTGCCACGCGACGAGGAAAGCCGGACACGTTTCGAAACCGCTGTGGAACGCCATGCCGGCGAACTGGCTGCGATCATCGTCGAGCCGCTCGTACAAGGCGCCGGCGGCATGGTGTTTCACTCCGCCGAAACGCTGCAAGTCATCCGTGCGGCGGCGGACCACTATGGGCTGCTCGTGATTTTCGACGAGATTTTCACTGGGTTCGGTCGCACCGGCGGGATGTTCGCTTGCGATACAGCCGGCCTCGTGCCGGACATCATCTGCCTTTCGAAGGCCTTGACGGGTGGAACGATGGGACTTGCGGCGACAGTCGCGCGCAAGCCTGTGTTCGAGGCTTTCTTGTCGGATGATGCGACCCATGCGCTGATGCATGGCCCAACCTATATGGCCAATGCGCTCGCTTGCGCGGCGGCCAATGCTTCTCTCGATCTTTTCGAGACGGAGCCGCGCCTGGCGCAAGTTGCGCAAATTTCGCAAGCGCTCGCAGTAGGTCTCGAACCTTGCCGCGGTCTGCCCGGCGTCCGCGATGTCCGCATCAAAGGGGCGATCGGTGTCGTCGAGCTTATTTCGATCGATGATCTCAACGCGCTAAAGCAAAGCTTCATCGCGGCAGGCGTCTTCATTCGTCCCTTCGGTCGTGTCGTCTATCTCACGCCCGCTTTCACGATCGAATTGGAAGATTTGGCGGTTTTGACGAGTTCAATCGTGAAAGTGCTAGGCGGGCGGGCGCTGTAGTCGTTTTCCGTCTATTTCGTTGAAAGATGACTCTCGCGGCGTCGAGCGTCTTCCAGACGTCCCAAGCAAGCGGAATCCCAACCGCGAGCCAGGCCAAGGCTGCTTTGGCGTCCAGTCCGCCAAGCCCGATGCCACGGGAGCCGATGGGACCCGAAGGCTCCAACGGGCCGTCATCGCGCATCAGAGCGCTTCGCACTGCTTTGAGCCCAATCCGCTTAACCCATCGGGGCCAGCGGTCATCAGGTCGCATCAACAGGCCGAATACATGACCGCTCCAGTCTTGTGCCGAAGCCCGCCAGAAAAATCCTTGCCAAACGGGCAGCGTCCATACATGACGACTTGGTTGCCGTTTTTGCCAAGATGAAGGGATCAGAGCTTCGAAGAATGGGCAGATGTTCGTCGGCTAATTCAGACACAGACCCATTCACTTTAGGTGACCCTGCAGACTATCGGATCAAGCCGTAATCCATGAAGCCGACAACATCGCCCGGCGCGATTTGGGTCACGTCCTCGCGCAATTCCACCAGCCCCTGCGTGCGGGTCAGTGACGTCAGGATAGCGCTGCCATCGATCGGATATTTCTCGGCGACGGTCAGGCCCTGCGCGTTTTTCGTCAAAGAGACGCGCAGATATTCACGCCGCCCCGCCTTCTTCTCGTAAGCGAAGCCGGAGACGACCGCGAGCAAGCGCGGGCGCTCCCACAAGGCGCCGTTCAATGCCGCGATGAGCGGCCGCAAAACGTGTATGAAAGCGATGAAGACGGCGGCCGGGTTGCCGGGCAAGCCGACGAAGGGCCTGCCGCCAAGGATTCCCATGGCAACCGGGCGGCCAGGCTTGATCGCGAGACGCCAAAACACGAGCGAGCCATTTTGGCCGAGCGCCGCTCTGACGTGATCTTCCTGGCCCATCGAAACGCCGCCCGAGGTCACGACGAGATCATGGCTCTGCGCAGCCTGCCGAAGCGCCGGCGCAATAGCGTCGCGATCATCGGCGAGAATGCCGAGATCGGTGATCTCTACGCCTTGCCTGCGCAACATGGCCGCCAGCATGAATTGGTTGGCGTCGTAGACGCCGGCTTCCGGCAGACTCGCACCGGGTGGGACGATCTCGTCGCCCGTCGAGAAAATAGCCGCCTTCAGCCGGCGCCGCACACGAAGCCTGTCTTGCCCGAGCGCCGCGGCGAGACCTATGTCTTCGGGAACCAGGCGGCGGCCCGCCGCGAGAGCCTGTGCACCCTTTTTCAAATCTTCGCCGCGCAGCCGACAATTGGCGCCCGCCGGAAGGCCCGCCGGCACAGCTACCGTGCCGTCTTCGGAGATCCTGCAATCTTCCTGCATATAGACCGTGTCGAAGCCTGGCGGCATGGGTGCGCCGGTGAAGATGCGGACGGCAGTTTTTTCTGCCGTCGCGGAACCTAGGCAGTGACCGGCCGCAACACGACCGGCGAGCTTCAATTTCGTTTCCGCCGTGGGGACGAGGTCGGCGGCGCGGACGGCATAGCCGTCGACGGCGGAATTGTCGAAGCCTGGCAGATCGATGGGCGCCAGGAGATCGT
This sequence comes from uncultured Alphaproteobacteria bacterium, assembly GCA_963809985.1. Classification (GTDB taxonomy): domain Bacteria; phylum Pseudomonadota; class Alphaproteobacteria; order Rhizobiales; family Beijerinckiaceae; genus Methylovirgula. Next base: position 1,141,564 of record CAWELW010000001.1, read on the forward strand.
GGGCGAGGATTCTCCCCTCCGCGGCGAAAAGGCCGACCGTTTCGGTTTCTCCGACGGGCGGCACACGGGCGAACAGAAGTCCGACCGCGTCGTCGACCGACATGAGCCAGTCGCCGATCGCAAACAAGTCCTTGTTGAGCTGAGCCATGAACTTATCCCGAGGCGGGCACGGCGAGTCGATGCAATGTCTCGTCCAGCGCCAATGCGGATCGCAAGATCAAGTCGACGACCCTTTCGATTCTAGGTCCCGCGACGTGGGAAGACGACATCGCATCGCCCGTGCGAGTGGTCGCGATCAGGCGGTCGCTTCGAGCAACATCGTGTCGACCGTGAACGACCCATCCGCTTCGATCTCGAAGTGACGCAAAACATCTTCCGACATCAGCGTCTGCAGCGAGCGGATCGCCTGGGCGTGGAGCCGCGCCGTATTCATACGCGCTATCCAGGAATTAAATTCGAGTCGCAGCCGATAGGCCTCGTGCACACCGGGCGTCAGGCCGGCCTCGCACAGCGCGCTTCGCCACTCGTCCAAAGTGTAGTTGCACACGTGGGAAGGATCACGCAACACCTCGACGGCCTGCAGATACGTATCGAGGAGCGCGGAGCCAGGCGAGATAACATCCATCAAGATGGCCCTTCCCTCCGGCTTCAGCAAGCGCTTGATTTCGACCAGAGCGGATTGGAGATCGTGCCAATGATGGGCGCTGTAGCGGCTGAGTACGAAATCGAAGGCGCCGTCGGGAAAGGGGAGAGATTCCACCCCGCCTTGCTGTGTCGACACATTCGCAAATCCGCGTTCGGTGATCACCTGCTCCACCGCTGCGAGCATTTCATGCGAAAGATCATAGGCAGTGACATGCGCCACGTGCGGCGCAACATGGAGGGTCACATGACCGCCGCCGCAACCGAGGTCGAGAACGCGCGCCGTCGCATGGCTGCGAACGAGTTCGACCAGATGATCGAGGTCTGCGCCCTGCGCATGTACGGCACTCACGACATAGGCCGCCGAGCGGGGGCCGAACTGGCTGCCGACGAGCTGAGCGTGTGAAATACTCATGTTTCATCCTTTCTCGGCGGACTATTGGAAGTTGCCGCCACTATCCACCAATCTGAGCTAGGCAGCCGGCGCGTTGGACCGCGTTCGCGGCTGGCGGATATTCGGGCGTCCGACCAGCACGCAGGTCGCTCAGCGATTGAGAAACCAAATGATGAGCGACAGAACGAAGCTGATGAGCAGGCATGTGACGATTGGCGCATAGAAAGTAAAGTTCTCGCGCTCGATCACGAAGTCGCCCGGCAGTCGGCCAAGCCCGAGCCGGCTGAGCCATGGCCAGAACACACCTACGGCGACGATCACTAGACCGATGGTGATCAGCGTCCGCGACATGGATCTCGACCAACAACAACCACCTCACGCACTATACCTTGAATTGGAAGGGTTTCAGGGTTCTTTTTTCCGGCCCACCAGTTCAAAGAGTTGGGGTTGCGATTTGTTGGAGCAGTACCGCCTGATCTTTCGGAACGGCGCTATAATGGAATTGGGCTAATCAAAGCCGTAAGATGGCCGGCTGGACGGAGACTCCATCGCTGCGCCCTTTTGCAACGTTCGCCCGAAGTCAATCGCGGCGCGGGCGCGTCCGGCGATCTGCACGCAACGTCTCTCTATCCCGAAAGTTTCCTTCATATGAGGGAGAATACGGGAGGGGGCCGCCAAGCCTGGAGGCGATCAATGTCAGCGCGGAAAAGGCGGCGTCAAAAATGGTCCGCCGATGTCACAGAAACGAGTAATGCCCTGGATCTCGAGGAGGGCGTATTCACAAGCGATGATCCCGCAGAAATTGCGGACTTTTTGAAAAGATCAGCGGAAACAAGCGAACGCCGCCAATCCACGCCCTTCCGCTCGGCTATGTCGATGCTGACTTTTTATATCAACAGGGCGGGAAAAAATCTGAGCGCGTCTAGGCGAAAGACACTCGAAGCCGCCAAAGGGGCCTTGAGGCGGGCGTATGGTCGATCGCTACGGTGACTTTGTCGAGACTCATTTGAGCGGCGTCTTTGCGACTGAGGAGTTAGGCAGCACCATGAAAAGCATGACGGCAAAACCCGGCTTCTGGTGGTCGGCCGCAAGCTCCCCACCCGAAACCTCTGTGGGTAGGCAAATGGACCTGATCCTTATGGCGGAAATTGTTCCGGCTCAGCTCGCTTGCCGAGAGCGCCCCATATATCTTCCTCAGTCGTCGGCGCGACGCCCATATGCCCATTTCAAAACTGTTGCGGCAAGACAACGCGTGTTCCGGATTTATCCGATCGGTACGCACTCTTATCCGGCGCTGTTCGCGCGAAGAGCGGCGGCCGGGAAAATGGAAATCGGTCCAAATGCTGGGGGTAAACCATGGCCGACCTGATGATCACTGAAAGAGACCGCGAGGCCGTACGGAAAGCCATCACCGAGGCTCTGCGCCATCACGGCGAAACCCTGCCAGCACCGGAGCGGGCGGAAGACTTTGGAAACTCGTTCAGCCGCTTCGGCGACGCCCAGGTGGTGCTTCTGGGTGAGGCGACCCACGGCAGCTCCGAGTTCTACCGGGCGCGCGCGGCCATCACACGGCGGCTCATTGCGGAACACGGGTTTAACATCGTCGCCGTCGAGGCGGATTGGCCGGATGCGACGCACATCGACCGCTATGTCCGCCACCATGCGCGGAAGTCGGCCCGTGGCAAGGCCTTTGCTCGGTTCCCGACCTGGATGTGGCGCAATGCCGAAATGATGGAATTCGTCGACTGGCTGCGCGCCCATAACGAGACGCTGCCGCCGGAGCGCCGGGCCTCCTTTCACGGGCTCGACGTTTACAGTCTCGGCGCCTCGATCGAGGCGGTGCTGAACTATCTTGACCGCATCGATTCCGACGCGGCTAAGGTTGCCCGTCGTCGCTATGGCTGCCTCACGCCTTGGCAGGCGGAACCTGCCGACTACGGTCACGCGGTGCTGCTGGGCAAATGCGATCCATGCGAAGACGAGGCCGTCGCTCAACTTGCTGAGCTGCTCGGCAATCGCCTCGCCTATATGCATGACGACGGCGAAGCCTTCTTCGACGCTGCCCAGAACGCGCGCATCGTCCGAGCGGCCGAGCAGTACTACCGCACCATGTACTATGGTGCGCGCGAATCCTGGAACTTGCGCGACCGGCACATGTTCGACACGCTGCGGGCACTCCTTGCCCATCGTGGCGCCAGCGCTAAGGCCGTCGTTTGGGCCCATAACTCGCATATCGGCAATGCCGCTGCGACCGCCATGGGCTGGCAAGGCGAATTCAACATCGGCGAGCTCTGCCGCGCGGCTTTCGGTGGCGGTGCCGTCCTCATCGGCTTCGGTACCGATCGCGGCACGGTCGCCGCCGCACGCGATTGGGGTGCGCCGATGGAGATCAGGACAGTGGTACCGGCCCGCTTGGACAGCTACGAATACGCCTTTCGCAAGACTGGACTCGGCCGCTTTCTGACCGACTGGCGCGGGCCGCCCAAACGCGACCTCGCGGATGCCTTGCGCGAGCCTATGCTGGAGCGCGCGATCGGCGTCGTCTACCGGCCGGAGAACGAGCTCATGAGCCATTATTTCGAGGCAGTGCTGGCCGAACAGTTCGACGCATATGTGTGGTTCGAGGAGACGAGGGCGGTGACGCCGCTTCCGGTGGCGTTGCCGCAAGGCGTGCCGGATACCAATCCGTTCGGGCTGTAGCCAGCGGTTCGTAGAGAATGAGCCTGCTGCGATCTCCAATATGCGAGCCTTGCCGCGTCAGTCAGCCGATAGGCCGCCGCGTCCCCTATGAGAATTCCGGGCTAGGCTCAACGAAAAACCCGATACATGACTGAGACTTTGCCGATAAAGCCTCTCGACTTGGGAGGCTTGAAGTGCCCGCTTCCGGCACTGCGCGCCTACAAGGCCTTGCGGCGGCTGCAACCGGGCGCCTTCCTCGTCGTCGAATGCACGGATCCAATGTCGCGGATCGATATTTCGCATCTCGTCCAACAGACGGGATGCAAGCTCGAACTCAGCACCCAAACCGACACTATTTTCATCTCCCACATCAGGCGGGCCTAAAGTGAGCGACGGCGCCGAGACGACCAAGTCCTTGGCTGCGATCATTTACGAGCGTGGCGAGGATATCAATCGGATCATGGCGGAATTCGCGACCGATCTCGCCGGCTCCGGGCTGCGCGTCGGCGGCTTCGTGCAAGTCGCCGAAGCAGGTCGCGATGGGCGCCCCGAGGCGCATGTGCGCGACCTCGAGACCGGGGTGCGCCTGCCAATCTTTCAGAATCTCGGGCCGTGCGCGCAATCGTGCCGCGTCGATGCCGCGGCTCTCGTCGAGGTCGCCCGGCTCTTGAGCGGAGCACTGGCCCGCCAGCCGAATCTTCTTGTCGTCAATCGGTTCGGGCGGCTCGAATCGGAAGGCGAGGGCATTGTCGATGAAATCGCCGCGGCGGCAACTTCAGGCATTCCGGTTCTCATCGGTGTTTCGACGCGCTATCTCGAAGCCTGGCGGCAATTTGCCATGGGGTTCTGTGAAGAACTCGCCTGTTCGCGCGAAGCTCTTGATGCCTGGTGGCGCAAGCAGGTTGCAGCTTGCGCCTGCGCAGCCGACCCATGATCAGCAAGTTGCGCCATTGATCGCCGCCCAAATCCGCTCTGCCTCGACGACGTCGCCGGGCGTATTGACGTTGAAGAAGGGGTCGAAATGTTCGATTCCCCAATCGGCATAAGCGAGCGCGTGGCGCGACATAAAGCGGTCGGCCTTACGGATATCTTCAACGACGAGCGCATGGCGCAGATCTCGACGCAGTGCGACCGGCCAAAGTGCGATGACGGAGTGGACAAAAGCGCCCGAACGTGCGCAGGCGAGCGCGGTGCCCGCTAATCTGCGCGCCGCATGAAGACGCGCAACGAGATCAATTGGCAGAAACGGCGTATCGGTTGCAGCACTGATCGCCCAATTCGTCTCCGGATAGTGAGCGGCAATGAAATCGAGGCCGGCCAAAATGCCGGCCAGCGGCCCGGCAAAACCCGGCACATCGTCGGCAAAGACGGGAAGTCCGAAGGCGGCGAAGCGGCCGGCTTCGCCATTGGCGTTGAGGATCAGCGTCGAACATTGTGGCTCGAGCCGTTCGAGGACATGGGCGAGAAGCGGCTTGCCGCCGATCCGCATGAGGCTTTTGTCGCCGCCGCCCATGCGCGTGGCGCGGCCGCCGGCGAGCAGGATCCCGATCGTCGATTCAATCATCAGGTTTCACGCCTAGAGCGGGATGAGGGAAAGTGGGAACCGGTTTTCCGCTCGCATCCCGCTCTAAACTATTAGAATCGATCACGTTCATGATTTTGGATTGAAACAATCCAAAATCATGAACGTGATCTTGCGCCTTTGTTTGCATGAGGACTCATCGACCCGGAGCGTGATCCAGAAAGATGGTGAGTTTCGGATAAGATCGTGCGTGCAAATAAAGACACGAGTTTTCGTCGACCGTCAAAACCTATACCAAAGACCGGCAACGGGTCCGAGTTCGCGGCCGCTATTCCTGCCGGCTACGGTCTCGAAGAGGCTCAATTGCACGGAAAAAGCCCGGCTCAGATCGTAGACGGCACTCACCTGAAGCTTCAGCGAGGAATAGGAGGCGAACGCCGCGGTGGAGCGGGAAATCGTCGCGAAGCTTTGAAAAAGCCAAAGAAACTGGGGCAGCGGTCGTATCCCGAAAGTCGCGTCCGCGTGCCACTCGTCCGGCAGCCATTGTTGCCAGCGGTAGCCGCCCGCAACGTCGATGAACGCAGCATGACTGCCGATCGTGAAGCTGCGGGTCGCGAGGAGGCTCAGCTCGTCGCCGAACACGGTTTCGTCGTCCAGTATATTTGTTTGCTGCGCCGTCGGGTTCGCCGGCAGGTGAAGGATGTCTTGCAGGGAAATCGCCGTATCGGCCGAACTGAAAAGGCTGAGACGCGCGCCGAGGTCGGCACTGGCGGCGTCCCGCGGGTCGGCAGCGCCGGATGGGTAGACGCTAAAGGAAGGTCGCGCCACCAAGGTTAGCTTGTCGTCGACGCCATATTCGATATAGCTGGCGAGTTCGAATTTGTCGTAGGCGGGGATCGGAATGAGTTTGCCCTGCGCATCGAAAGCGCGCGTGGAACTCGAAAAGCTCGCCGTTGTGATGATCTCACCTTCCCCCGGGGGCGCCAGCAGGGCTCCTGCGCATGCGGGTCGTAGGAGGCCCGTGAGCACGAATGCGGCAAGGCACGCTGCGGGAAATATTCGCCGGACACGCAAGCTGCGATACTCTACGCAATTGAAATGATTTATGCATTTTCAAATTGAATCTGTGCCTTTGTGCTGTTTCAGGTGCACATCTGCTCGCAACGTCGGCGGGGATCGAGTAGCCCACTGATGATGAATGTTTCAAAGCCCAGACCTCGGATCGCAGAATAGAAAGCACCGAAAACCTGCTCGGGCTGCTGCATCCCGGAGATACGATCCAGCAAATCGAAAGCGCGGCGCGCGTAAGCGTCTCTCATGTCCATCCCCCACGGAGAGTATTTTGAAAACAAACAGCCCCTTGGTTGCGAAGGCAGCGCGGCATCGCGAGACTATTCGCGTCAGTGTGGCTTTGCCCCGCGCTTTTCGGATTTTCGTTCGCTATCGGCCGACATTCCCCATATGGCGGCTGGTCCCGTCCCTGAATTGCGACAGATTGGCGTTTCCGGCCCTAGAGCATCGGTTTGACCAGGCTTACGCCTATGAAGGCGATTATCGAGACGCGTGTGTAGACCCAGATTTGTAGAAGGCTTCTTCACCCACGTTGAACGAAGTGTCGATCACAAGGCCGTAGCTCACCTTGTCAGTGCTCGCCATGGCGGGAATTAGCCATTTGCAGCGATGAGCCTAATTCTTATCGCCACCTCGCTATTTGGCGTGGGTAGCGGCTTGACCGTGGGTTGAGTGGTCGCCCAACGCCATCCCTTTGTTCGACCGAAGACCATCCCTCCGTCGCAACCGACGCGAGCGAATTGTTGTTTCCATTTTGTTCCGGACGTCGCCCGAATCGGTCTATTGTTGGCGGATGGAACGATTGTCTTTCCTCTCTGCCGGCGCGTTTGCTCCGCCCTTCGCTTTCGCTCTTGTGGCAGCCGTCCTTGTCGTTTTGGCCGCACTGCTCGGTTTCGGCCTTGCCTGGCTATGGGCCCGTGCGAGCGCCACGCGGCGGCGGCACGAAAACCTTGAGCGAGGAATGCTGGAGCTCGGCCGCGCGAATGCCGAACTGAAAGGCTCTCTGCAGACAATGGCCGAAACGCTCGCCGCCAGACAATCCGACTTGGCGCGCCTCGTTTCGGAACGGCTCGATTCGGTCGGCGCGCGTGTCGGGCAAGGGCTCGAGCAGTCGAGTCGCTTGGCGCATGAGGATTTGTCTAAATTGAACGAGAGGCTGGCCGTCATCGACGCGGCCCAGGCGCGGCTCGCGGGCCTCACGGAGGAAGTAATCGGCCTCAAGGACATTCTTGCCAACAAGCAAGCGCGCGGTGCTTTCGGGCAAGGACGAATGGAAGCGATCGTCCGCGATACGCTGCCGCCCTCTGCCTTCACATTTCAACATACTCTGTCGAATCGCGGCCGCCCGGATTGCGTGATCAAGTTGCCGGGCGACGACAGGCTTCTCGTGGTCGACGCGAAATTCCCACTCGAGGCGTTTCTGGCCTTGAAGGAAGCCCCGTCATCAGAGGCGCACAAACAGGCCTGCGTGCGTGTGCGCACCGATGTCGGGCGCCATATTCGCGATATTGCCGATCGTTATTTCATTCCGGGAGAAACCCAGGATCTCGCAATTCTCTTCGTTCCTTCCGAATCTGTTTATGCGGACCTTGCCGAACATTTCGAAGACGTGATCCAAAAGGCGCACCGCAGTCGGATCATCATCGTCTCACCGTCCCTGCTCGTCATGGCCGTGCAGGTTCTGCAAGCGCTCGTGCGCGATTCCCGCGTCCGCGAGCAGGCGCATGCGATCCAAACCGAAGTGCGGCTTCTCGTCGAGGACGTCGTGCGCTTGCGCGAACGCGTAGGAAAGCTCGCGACGCATTTTCGGCAGGTGCAAGACGACGTCGCCCAGATCGGCACGTCGACGGATAAGATCGGCCGGCGCGGCGAACGAATCGAGATCTTGGATTTCGATAACGGCGAGGCGGCGGATGCAATGCCGGCCGACGCGTCGGTGTCCACGTCCACAGCCGCCGAATGAACGCATCGCCTCTGTTGCTGCGCGTTCTGCAGCCGTTTTGGCTCGGATCGGCACACGCCGCAGATGAACCAATCCATTTTATACAATATCGCCACGTCGTGATTAATATTTATGCAATCCAGCTAATTTCATCCACGATATTGCAGGTTTCATGGGCAAACGTACCGAAATTTCTCCACACTTCGAACCATTGCCCAAGAAATCGTTTCATCACAAAGGGTTGGCTTTTCATCTCAAGCTTGGCATGCCGCTTGATAGACGTTCTTGACCATGACTAAATCACAAGCTCGGCCAGCGTGCCGGAAGGGCGGCGTCATAGTGGCATGCGGTTGTGAATTGCTCGGCCGCATGGCCCCAGCAACGGAGGCGACATGAAAATCGTGATGGCAATCATCAAGCCGTTTAAGCTCGACGACGTGCGCGATGCGCTGACTGCGGCCGGCATTCACAGTATGACCGTGACCGAAGTGAAGGGCTACGGCCGACAAAAAGGACATACCGAAATCTATCGCGGCGCCGAATATGCAGTGAATTTCCTGCCAAAAATCAAGATCGAGGTGGCCGTTCCGAGCGACTCGACCGAGCGCGTATTGGAAGCGATCTTATCCGGTGCCCGTACTGGCGAAATTGGTGACGGGAAGGTCTTCGTCATACCTCTCGAGCGAGCCCTTCGCATTCGCACCGGCGAGCGCGACGCCGACGCCATCTAATGAATTGTTGAAAAACCCAGGAGTATGAAATGAAGCATTTGTCTCGGACCCCATGGGGCCTCGGTCTCGGCTTGCTCGGGGTCGTTGCCTTTGTTGGCTCCGCCTTCGCCGATGCCGCTGCGGCGCCGGTACCCAACAAAGGCGATACTGCGTGGATGCTGGCCTCCAGCGCGCTCGTCCTGATGATGTCGATCCCGGGTCTCGCCCTGTTCTATGGCGGACTCGTCCGCACCAAGAACGCCCTGTCCGTCCTCACCCAGGTCTTCGCCATCGTGTCGATGGTGGCCATTCTGTGGGCCATTTACGGGTACTCGATCGCGCTCGGCGACACGAGCGGCAATTTCGTCGCCTATATCGGCGGCTTCGGCAAGATATTCTTGAAGGGCGTCGATGCCAACGCGGTGGTGCCGACGTTTTCGAACGGCGTCGTCATTCCCGAACTGGCCTATATGGTCTTTCAGATGACCTTTGCGATGATCACGCCGGCTTTGATCGTGGGAGCTTTCGCCGAACGCATCAAGTTCTCGGCGGTGATGCTGTTCATCTTCCTCTGGGTCACGTTCATCTACTTTCCGATTGCGCATTGGGTCTGGGCATCTGCCGCGCCCGACGATATTGCCGCGGCCGCGAAGGCATTGGCGGCGGCGACCACCGACGCGGCGAAGGCCGCCGCGCAAGCCAAGCTCGACGCCGTGAATTCGGGGGCGGGCTGGCTCTCGCAAGCCGGGGCCCTGGATTTCGCCGGCGGCACGGTCGTTCACATCAACGCGGGGATCGCCGGCCTCGTCGGCGCGTTCATTATCGGCCCACGCATCGGCTACGGCAAAGAGGTGCTCGCGCCCCATTCGCTGTCGCTCTCGATGGTCGGCGCTTCGCTGCTCTGGGTCGGCTGGTTCGGCTTCAACGCCGGTTCCAACCTGGAAGCCAACGGAACGACGGCGCTCGCCTTCGTCAATACAATGGTGGCAACCGCTGCCGCGGCGCTTTCGTGGCTCTTCGTCGAGTGGGCCGTGAAAGGCAAGCCGTCGTTGCTCGGCATGATCTCCGGCGCGGTCGCCGGTCTCGTCGCCGTCACGCCCGCCTCCGGCTTCGCCGGTCCGATGGGCTCTATCGTCCTCGGCCTGGTCGTTTCGCCGCTCTGCTTCTTCTTCGTCTCCATCGTGAAAAGCAAGCTCCGCTATGATGATGCGCTGGATGTCTTCGGCGTCCATTGCATCGGCGGCATCGTCGGGGCTCTGGGAACCGGTATTCTGGTCAATTCGGCCCTCGGCGGGGTCGGCATCACCGACTATACCAATTTCGACCACGGCAACGCCGGCACCTATGACCTCGCGACGCAGATGCTGGCACAGGGCAAGGCCGTCCTCGCGGCGCTGCTTTATTCCGGCATCGGGTCCGCGATCCTCTTCAAGATCGTCGACCTCGTGATCGGGTTGCGTCCCACCGTCGACGAGGAACGCGAGGGCCTCGACGTCGCCGATCATGGCGAGCGTGCTTACAACTATTGATCGAGAGGTCGCGGTGTGCCGTCGGGACGCCGCGACTCGGACACGTGCGACGAAGCGCCGCTCGCACGCGCATCAGAGGCGGACGGCGGGCGGTTGCGCCCGCCAAGGTCACACGACGCAGCCCGCCAGTGCGCCTATTCTTCGATCTCTCGAGGCGGTCCCATGAGAGCGGGCTGAAACAGGATTGCCGCCGCCAGGGTGCAGACGAGCGAGAGCGCGAGCAATTTGCCCATGCTCGATGTTCCTGGATGATTGGAGAGCCAAAGGCTGCCGAAGGCGGTCGCCGTCGTCATCGCGCTGAAGAAGATCGCTCGTGTCAGGCTCGTTTGCAGCAGATTGATCGTGCCGCCCCGCCAGGCCATGACGAAATAGATTTTGAATGCGACCCCCAATCCCAGCATCAGAGGTAAAGCGATGATGTTGGCGAAATTGAGCGGCATGTCGATTAGGACCGTAATCTCCAGGGTCACCAAGCCGGCGAGGAGTAAGGGAACCAGCGTCAAGAGAACATCGCTGATGCGCCGCAAGACTAAATAAAGCAAGATGCTGATCGAAACGAATGCCAAAATACCCGCTTCGATGAATGCATGCACGATCGTGACGCCGGACTCTGCACCGCCACGGGTTCGCCCGTCGCATTCGGCGCGATGCTCTCCACCACTTTCACGAATTGGGTCATTGTCGCATTGTCGTTGGCGTTGCCCCTCGGGGCGACGGAAATGCGCGCTTGGCCGTCGGCACTCACCCAATCGCTCCGCAGGATCTCGGGGATATCTGCCAGCCCGGTCGGGCGCGCCTGCAATGCGCTGTGCATGAGATCGAGCATGGGCCCGAGCCCCGGCACCAGAAGAGCCCGCGCCGCGTCGCGCTTTTCCTGCGGTGCCGTCGCCAGCGCCCGAATAAGGCCGGCGAGCTTGCGAGCATCTTCCGCGCCCTTGCCGGTTTCATGTTCGGCCGTCGTCGAGAATTGCGTCGCGGCTTTTTCCATGGCCGCAATCTCTTGCTCGGGGGTCGGCGCATCGAGACGGCGTTGCGGATCGAACAAAGGCAGCAATACCGACGCCGCATGCTCGATCAGCGGCAATTTCTGCTCTTGATCGATCGGGACGAAGCTCTTCAAGGTCATGACTTGCGCCACTTCCGGCAAGGCCTGCAATCGTGCAACAAGCAAATCTGCGGCATCGAGGGAGGGCGTAAGAATTGTGATTGAATTCGGACCGGTCAACGGATCTTTCTCGAGATCGAGAAGTGTCGCAACGGATTCGACTTTTTGGCTGCGCAGATTGAGCGGATTGAAATCGAAATGGAGATGCCGCAAGAGCGGCGTCCCGATCAAAACGACAGCCAGAGTGCCTATCACCACAGCTCTGCGATGAGCGGCAATGAAATCATCGATCGGCGCAAGAAAGTCAAAACCGACCGAGTCGCGCTCGGCCGGCGGACGCAAGAGCGTCAAAAGCGCCGGCAGCAAGGTGACCGACGCCAAAAATGCGATGATCATCCCGGTGCCGGCGATGAGCCCCAATTGCGAAACGCCGCGGTAATCCGTCGGCAGAAAGGAATAGAAGCCTGCGGTCGTCGCTGCCGCGGCGAGCGCCAAAGGGCGTCCCGCTTTGGCCGCCGCACGCACCAGCGCTTTGCGGAAATCGGGTTCCTCGTGGCGTTCGCTTCGGTAGCGGACGCTGAACTGAATGCCGAAGTCCGCACCGATGCCGACGAACAGAACCGCGAAGGCGACGGAAATCAGGTTCAAGGCACCGACCATCCAAAGCCCGGCGGCTGCCGTGATAGCCAGTCCGACCGCGACGGTCAAAGCTACGGCAAATACGATCTTCACGGACTTCAATGCCAACCAGATTATGAGAAGGACGACGAGAGCGGTGATCGTTCCATTGAGACCGAAGCCTTGTTGGACGGTCGAAAATTCCTCGTCGGCGAGCGGAACGAGACCGGTCAATCGAACGGTGACGCCGTTCTCAGGAGTAAGACCGAGATCCCGCGCGCTCTGGCGGATGAAGTCGGAAGGGACGCGGCCGGGCTGCAAAGCGGCGCTGTCGAGCACGGGCTTGGTGACGATAAAGCGTCGCAATTCGCGCGGGTCGGGCTTTTCGCCCGTGAAAAGCTGACGCCAAGAGAAAAATGTGCGCTGCCCGGAGAGAACCGCAGTCAAGGCATCGGAGAGGGCCATGATCGGGCGATCGAAATCATCATAAGTGCCTGCTTTGGCGCGGACGCCGCGGTTGACGAAGGAAAAAGCGTCAATGACACCTCGCAAGCTAGGGTCGGCAGCGAGAGTCGCCAGAAACGGCTGCGCGCGTATCAGTCCTTCGGTCGTGCGTGCGACCTCGGGCGCCGGCAGAAACAAGAAGGCGTTGCGCTGAATATAGGGACCGCCGTCGGGCCGGTTGATGAACTCGAAGAGATCATGCCGCGGCTCGAGCTTTTCGAACAGGCCGGCGCTGGCGCTTTCGGCGAGTTCCGGCGTTGCCGCGTCGATGACCACGAGAATTTGGTCATTTTCTTGCGGGAAGGCCTTGTCGAGTTCCGCTAGACGCTGCAGCCATGGCAGTTTCGGCGAAAGGAAATTATTGGTGTTGGTGTTGATGGAAAAGTGAGTTGCTGCATAATAGCCTGAAACAACGGCCAAAATCGCGGCAGTAAGGAGAACGCGCCACGGCGCATCTGCACAAAAACCGACCAGCGCCTGCATGGTTCGCGTGAAGCGGCCGGGGGAAGCCGGCGGCGGCGATTCGATCGCGGTTTCGCTCTTCTGTAATTCTGTCATTAGTCTCAAACACCTATCGGCAATAGCACCTGCGGCTACAAGATTGTTCATTGCATCATTAATCGATTTTCTGATGGCAAAATAGTGCCGAGAGGCAATTACGTTGCGCTGTGAAAACGGCCAAGCATCCCGTTTGACAAATTCATTGCCATCCTTAAAAGCTTTGCCGAGGACAAACAAAGGGTTGCTCGGCTTAGCGCGCATTCTGATCTGGCGGACTCGCTCGATCGATGGGAGTGCGCGCCTTTTCAATAGATTAGGACATGCTCAAGGGCATAGCTTCGGTTGTCGCCACGCAGAATCGTCAACGCGCCGCGCGCCCATTGAGCAATCTAGTCGACGTGCTTCTCGTCGTGGGCGCGAAGAACAATTCCAACGCCGATCGGCTGCGCGAGATCGGGGCCGAAGCGAATGTGGCAAGCTATCTCATCGCCGACAAAACCGAGCTCGACCGCGAGGCGATGCGCGGCGCTGGGACCATCGGTATAACTGCGGGAGCTTCGGCACCCGAAATTCTCGTGCATGAGGTCATGGAGAAACTTCGCAGCCGCGGGCCTCTCGAAGTCTCGCTTCTGCCGGGCGAGAAAGAGGATATGGAGTTTCGGCTTCCGGCCGAGCTTCTCGACGCGCGAGACCGAGTGTCACGAATATTTGACCGCGGAAGCCCTCGCCGATTTGCGCCGATTGCCAAAGAGAGCGGTTTCTAAGGTGATAGGACGAGGGCTAAATTCAAAGGAGCCGACACGATATGGGTGTTCCCTTTCTGCAAATGGCCGAGATCGGAGCCTATGTGTTCCGCCAGAAGCTGAGTGGGCGTAAGCGTTTCCCGCTTGTCCTGATGCTGGAGCCTCTGTTTCGCTGCAATCTCGCGTGTGCCGGCTGTGGCAAGATCGACTATCCGGACAAGATCCTGAACCAGCGCCTGTCGCTCGCCGAATGCCTCGGCTCGATTGACGAATGCGGTGCGCCGGTCGTCGTGATTGCCGGCGGCGAACCTCTGCTGCATAAGGAACTGCCGGAAATCGTGAAAGGTGCGATCGCCAAACGCAAATATGTCACCGTCTGCACGAACGCTCTTCTGCTCGAGAAGAACCTGCATAAATTCAAACCCAGCCGTTACTTCAATTGGTCGATCCACCTCGACGGCGATACAGAAATGCATGATCGCTCCGTCTGCCAGGCAGGCGTTTACGACCGCGCTATCGCGGCTTTGAAGCTTGCCAAAGGGCACGGCTTCCGGGTGACGATCAATTGCACCTTGTTCAACGATGCCGATCCGGAGCGGGTCGCGAAGTTCTTCGATACGGTGGCGGGGTTCGGGATCGAGGGCATCACGGTGTCGCCCGGCTATGCTTATGAACGCGCGCCGGACCAGAAGCATTTTCTCAACAGATCGAAGACGAAACAATTGTTCCGCGAGATTTTCCGGCGCGGCAGAGGCGGCAAGGCATGGTCATTCTTCCAATCCAAGCTATTTCTCGATTTCTTGGCCGGAAATCGCACCTATGGCTGCACCCCCTGGGGCAACCCGGCCCGCACCGTCTTCGGCTGGCAGCGTCCTTGTTACCTCTTGGGTGAAGGCTATGCCGACACATTCGACGAATTGATGAATACTACGGACTGGGATGCTTATGGCGTAGGCAAATATGAAAAATGCGCCGATTGCATGGTCCATTGCGGCTTCGAACCGACGGCGGTGCAGGAAGCCTTCAACCGGCCCTGGGAAATGCTCGGCGTGTCCTTGCGCGGCATCCGGACGGACGGCCCAATGTCCACCGACATTCCACTAGACGAGCAAAGACCCGCAAATTACGTCTTCTCGCGGCACGTCGAGCAAAAGCTCGCCGAAATCGCCGAAGCCGAAATCGCCGAAGCCGAGACCGCCAGCAATCATCTTTCGGCTGCGGAGTAGGGCTGCAAAAGCGGCGCCTGCATCGAGCGCGGTGCGGGCGAGCTGCGGCAATTGCCGCGGCTCGCGCAACAGCGAACGTATCAAAGCGCCAAATGCGAAGTTCCCGTCGGTGCCCATGCCGACCACGGCAGCGTGCGGCAAGTGCCGCTCAGCCGGATCGGCAACGACGCGAACAGCCGCGAACGGCAGGCGTTGCGCGTGAGCAATGCGCGCTGCGACATGCGATTCCATATCGACGGCAGCGGCTCCCGTATCGATATAAAGGGCGCGCTTCTTGTGCGGGTCGGTGACGGGAACGTCGACGCCTGCAATGTCAACGATCGGGACGCCACCGAGAGCTGCCGACAAACGTTCCGACCAGGCCCGGTTGCTCTCGAAGCACTCGCCGGTCTCCGTGATGATCGTCCGCGCGACGAGCGCGCTTCCCGGGGGCAATTTCGGCGCAAGACCTCCGGCGATTCCAAAGCTGATGATCGCCGAGATATTTCCTGCCACGGCCCGTTTCAAAGCCGCCTCGAGACGCGCGGCGCTGCCGCCGCTGCAGATCACCTCGATTCCCGGACCTGCCGCGACGCGGGCTTCGGCCGCAAGGCCCGTTACTGCAAGTACGGCTCTCTCGCGAAACTCCCGAAGTCGCCGATGTGCGGGCGGCGATTGGCTTTCTCCGAAAATGGGACCGGCTTCGCCGAGCCGCGGTAAGCCAGATGCGACGGCCGCAGAAACCTCGCTGCGTTTGAACCTAGTGCGTGTCAACCTGCTGCCCCCTGGCACGTCATCTGGTGCGTATTCAGACTTTCGCCTTCGCCCTCATGACCCCGCATCGGCCCTGCCAGTAATTCTGCCAAAGCAAGGCCTGTGCCGTGCACGAGTCCGATAACTTGGTGCTTCGCGTTGTCACATCTTTCCGTTGCCAAGGCAGCTTACTTTTTCTTCAAGCTTCTTGAATGGTTTGTTTTGAATGGCCTCTTGAACGTTTTGCCCACTGCAGCGAACGACCAACTTGACTCCCACTCTTTGCAGGCCAAGTCCACAACTATGAATCGCAATCGGATGATTCCCCGCAGTTGCGGCAAATCACACAGTCAAATAACCCGCAAACAGCCGCCCATCTGATTGACGGCTCGTCAGCTGGTCTTGTGAGGGACTCAGAACGCCTTCTCAAACGAGGATTCGGCCGATCCTAAATTTTTGTTCAGGACATACTGCACTTCGCGGATCTCGAGGGTCTGCCGATCGGCGTTTCTCGCAGAAGGAACGCGTTTCAAATCCGACCCGGCCGGAGAATGGCTTCGGCGGCCCGCCTTCCCGACCGAAGCGAGCCCTCGATAGTCGCAGGCAAGCCCGTCGCAGTCCAGTCGCCCGCGAGCACAAGGTTTGAAAAATCTGTGTACGGCCCGGGACGGCGCGTCTCCTCTACGGGGGTGGCTGCGAAGGTCGCGCGCTTTTCCTTGATGATTTGCCACGTGGGAAGCGGCGCATCGATGCCGATCACACGCGCCACTTCCGCCCATATTTTCGTTGCGAGGTCCTCGCGCGCAACATCGATCAGGCGATCGGCGCCGCTGATCGTCACCGAGAGTTTGTCCGGGAACGAAAACAGCCACTCGCTCAGCCCATTGATGATCCCGATGATCGGCGGGAGACCAGCAGGAGCGACGAATTTGAAGTGGGCGTTGACGACGGCGCGAAAATTCTGCGGCGTCGGGATATTTGGTACGAGGCCGGCGGCGATCTGTGCCGGCACCGCCAGCACGACGCTGTCCGATGCGCCGAGATCCGTCTCCGCGTTGCCGAAATCGAGGCTTGCCACGTGCGTTCCTTCGAAAGTCATCGCACGCAAGCGCGTGTCGAAGCGGATGTCGACTCCTTTCGCGCGAAGACGATCGAGTGCCGGCTCGATGAAAGCGCGCGAAAGTCCATGCGCCGCAACGAGCGGCCGGCAGGCCCTGCCGCCCTTAGCGAGCGAGTCGTGCACGACTGCAGAAGCGAGCACCGCCGCACCTTCTTCGGGCTCCGTATTCAAGGCAGCGAGCAAAATAGGCCGCCAAAGCCTTTGGTAGAGCAAACCGCGGCACGCCATAACGGCGCTGATCGGCGCATCCTTTCTTTGTCGGCCGAGCAGGCCGAGAGCGGCAAAATAGTCGCGCGCACGAGTATTCGGCACGCGTCGGCTGGGCGCGAAGATCCACCAAGGCACGGGACCGTCGTTCGGTCGCAGGCGCCATGTCTCCCCGGTTGCAAGGTCGAAGAACGTGAACTCGGCATGTCTCGGGCCGACGAGTTGATCTTCGCTGCCGAGTTCGCGGAGAAAATCGCGTGCCGCATAATTGCCCGACAAGAGCAGATGATTGCCGTTGTCGATCACCATGTCGAGCACGCTGTCGAAATAGGAGCGACAGCGTCCGCCCGCTTGCCGCGCCGCCTCATAGAGTCTGATACGGCGCTTCCCATCGGCGAGGCGAACCGCTGCAGCGAGACCGGCGAGACCTGCACCGATGATGTGAACTTCCGGCTCTCGCATCAAAAGAGACCGTATCGCAACAACGCGAGACCTAGGCCGAGGCGCGAGACGCCGATCCGTGCGCGCGGTCGGGCAAACCCGCGCGCACGCAAGCCCCGAAGAATGCCGTAATAGGCTTCGCCCATGAGACGGGGTGCCCGCACACTGGCGCGCGGGCAATCCGCCATGATTCGGCGAGCCGTGATGAAATGCTCCTGCGCCCGCGCGATGACCGGCGCGCAAGCCTCGGCCAGCGCGGGGTCCTCGAGGACGGCACGCGGCGCCGTCGCCGCGATCCCTGCCGCGGCCAGCGCTTCGCGTGGAAGATAGAGCCGTTCGATCGCCGCGTCTTCATCGAGATCGCGGAGAATGTTCGTAAATTGCAGCGCCCGACCGAGATGATGGGCAAGAGCCGGCCCTTTGTCTTCGGGCACTCCGAAGACGCGGACCGAAAGGCGGCCGACCGCACTTGCGACCCGGTCGCAGTAAAGATCAAGCGCATCCCAATCCGGCGCCTGAATATTCGCGACGACATCCATCTCCATCCCATCGACGACGGCGAGGAAATCGTCGCGCTGGAGATCGAAGGCATGGATGGTCTCCGCCAGGCCGCACAAACTTGCCGGCGCGGCTCCCGTGAAAACCGCATCTATGTCGGCGCGCCAGTGCGCCAGGGCGGCCGCGCGACCAGCGGCAGGACCGCCGTCGTCGGCAATATCGTCGACGGCGCGGCAGAAAGAATAGATTTCGAACATGGCCATGCGCTGCTTACGCGGGAGGACGCGCATGGCCGCATAGAAGGAGCTGCCGCTTGCACGCGCGGCTGCCGACGGCACTTGCATAGCGACCGCGGACAGGCTCATGCGCCCCTCACCTGCGAAAACAGCAGCGGCAGGTTACGGCGCCCCCGCATGACGAGACCATCGAGCAAGCCCGCCAGCGACCAGCCGAGAAAGCCGAGCTTGGACAAGTGAACTTCTTCCGACAAGGGATCATGGGCGAGGAGCCGATTGGTCAAGACACGCGCCAGACGCGCGATCACCGCAGTTTCGAGTTCAAGGCGCAGATCGCACACTTGGCGGGGCAGTCCAGTCCCCTTGCGGACGAGGAGATCGGTTCTTTCGGTGAGACCCTCGAGACAGGCGCGCAACGCGGCGGATGCTTTTTCGGCGGCGAGCGCTTCGGGGCCCGTCCCGGCGTTCCCCATGGCATCGAGCGGCAAGTAGACGCGGTCAAGATTGGTATAATCTTCAGCGCAGTCTTGCAGATGATTTATGACCTGGAGCGCCGAACAAAGCGCGTCGGACGCCGGCCATGTGCTTTCGCTCTCGCCGTGCACGTCGAGCACGAAGCGTCCGACCGGGGCCGCCGAATAGGCACAATAATGCATGAGTTCGTCCCAATCGGCATAACGCTTCTTGACAGCGTCCATACGGAACGCCTCGAGGAGGTCGAGAGCGTGGCGCGGCGAAAGCCGCCGCTCTGCGAGCGCCGCCCGCAAGGGACGTGCGACTTCGATGGAATCGTTTTGGCCGACCAGCGCCGCCGCGAACCGGTCGAGCGCCGCGAGTTTCTCGTCGGGCGTCAGTTTGGGATGGTCGGCAACGTCGTCGGCACTGCGGACGAAGCGGTAAAATGCCAAGATCGCCGGTCTGTGGCGCGGTGCGATCAGGACGGAGGCCACCGGAAAATTCTCGTCGCGATGGGTCTTCGACGGCGTGATGTCGAGCTCGGAACTCATGGCAAATACCTGTTGGCGCGAAACCACTCGAGAGCGTCTGCGAGCGCTTCGCGATAGGGCCTGGTCTCGTAGCCGAGGTCGCGTTGCGCCTTGGCGGATGTGAAGAACATGCAATATTTCGACATTCGCAGCCCGTCCAAGGTCAAAAACGGCTCTCGTTGCGTCAGTCTCGCTTTGGTCTCTGCGGCGATCGCAAACGGATAGAGGATCGTGCGCGGAACACGAAATCGCGGCGGCCGGCGGCCGCTCAATTCAGCAATATCGGCGAGAAGCGAAGCAAAGCGCACGTTTTGGCCGCCAAGAATATAACGTTCGCCGATGGCGCCCCGCCGCAAAGCCGCGAGGTGTCCGGCCGCGACATCGTCGACATGGACGAAGTTGAGCCCGGTGTCGACGTAGGCCGGCATCCGCCCGCTCGCGGCTTCGACGATGATCCGCCCTGTCGGCGTCGGCTTGACGTCACGGGGCCCAATCGGCGTCGACGGATGAACGATGACCGCAGGCAATTGTTCGCCGGCAATCATCTGCTCGACCAGGGCTTCGGCCATGACCTTGCTGCGCTTATAGGCGCCGATCGCGGCCGCCGTGGAAAGTTGCATCGTTTCGTTGGCAATATCACCATCTGCTCGCACCTTGAGGGTCGCGACGCTGCTCGTGTAAACGATCCTTTCAACGCCCGCCTGCAATGCCGTGCGCATCAACATCCGCGTGCCCTCGCAATTGGTTCGCACGATCTCTTCGGGGTCCGGCGCCCAAAGGCGGTAATCTGCGGCGACATGGAAAAGATAGCGCACGCCTCTCATCGCGGTCGCGACGGCGATAGCATCGCGCATGTCTCCTTCGAAAGCCTCGACGTCGAGGTTGTCGATATTGGTCCTATTGCTTGTGGTACGCAAAAGGACAGCGACGGAAAATCCGGCTCGAACCAGCTCGCGCGCCACGGCCGATCCGACGAAGCCCGACGCTCCCGTGACAAGTACCTTGTCGCCTGCCACCCTGACCCATCCCCCGAAAACCGTTGCTCGTCGATGTCGCTTTCTCTAAAGCTGCCCCGGCCGCGGCATATCATTTCTGCGCCGCGATCAGCAACCGAGAACCGAAATCACCCTTTGCTGCGTTAACCTAGCCTGGGAGTGGTCGAGCCAATAGCCGGCATGGCGGTGATTTCACAATGACAAGTTTTTTTAGAGACCGTCGCGCCCCGTCAACCTTAGAGCTGCATGACCCCCAGTGGCTCGCCTTCGACGGCGAGCAAGACCTCAACTTACTGATACGGCAAGTATATTATTTCCATGGACGGGTCCATCCGATCGCCGCCGGCAGCAAGAGCGCCGCCGCTGACGGCAACGCCGAGACGGCCAAATCGCCAGGCGGGCGCTCATTATTTTGCCAATATCGGCGACGATTTATCCTCTAGATCACGATGAATTTGGATTGAATCAATCCAAAATCATGAACATGATCGATTCCAAAAGTTTAGAGCGGGATAGGCAGATGAGTTTACGCGGTCTGCGTGAACTTGATTGCGTCGGAGAACCGATTCCCACTTTATCCTCATCCCGCTCTAGCGCGCAGCGGCGCTCGTCCAAAGGCTTGCGGCGATGCGACCCTGGTCAGGAGAGGAAATTCAGGCTAAAGGCTCGCTTATGTCAGATATATCAATCGATGGAGGCGCGACGGAGGCAGCGCTCGCGGAGCGGCGTTCGTCGCGTGCGCTATTGACGCTGATCCCTTACGCGTTGCGCTACAAGGCGCGGATCGCTGGCGCAGTTCTCGCCCTCACCCTCGCCGCCGCGGCGACCCTAACAGTGCCTTACGCGGTAAGGCAAATGATCGACCACGGCTTTACGGAGCAGAGCGCCGGCGCCGTAAACGCTTACTTTTCAGCGATGGTGGCGGTTGTCGCCGTGCTCGCCCTCGCGTCGGGATCGCGCTTCTATTTTGTCACGACGCTTGGCGAGCGTGTCGTCGCCGACCTCCGCGGCGAAGTCTTCCGCCACCTGACCAGTCTCGACGCAACGTTTTTCGATACCGCCCGAACCGGCGAGCTCCTTTCTCGATTGACCGCCGATACGACCCAGCTGAAAGCCGCTTTCGGCACCTCGGCCTCGGTGGCTTTGCGCAACTTCTTCATGTTCGTCGGCGCGATTTCGCTGATGGTCTATACCAGCCCTAAGCTCTCGGCATTGGTGCTCGTCGCTATCCCGATCATCGTCTTGCCGCTTTACGCGGCGGGGCGCGCGGTGCGCAAGAAATCGCGTGCCGCCCAAGACACGCTGGCTGATGCCAGTGCCTTTGCCACCGAAAATCTCGCGGCTGTTCGGGTTATGCAAGCCTACGGCGCCGAAGCGGCCATCACGGCACGTTTCAAGGCAGCGGCAGAGGAGGCTTACGTGGCGGCCCGCAACGCGACGAGCGCGCGTGCGTTCGTGACGGTCGGTGCGATCTTTCTTGCGTTTGCGAGCGTCATTGCGGTCCTGTGGCTCGGTGCGCATGATGTGCTCGCAGGGCGCATGAGCGGCGGTCTGCTGTCGCAATTCGTGCTCTATGCCGTTCTCGGAGCTGGCGCGCTCGGGGAATTGAGCCAGGTTTGGAACGAGATTTCGGCGGCGTCCGGGGCTGCCGGCCGGATCGCCGAGATCCTCGCGATACGCCCCAAGATCACCGCCCCGCCGCATCCCAAAAAGCTGCCCAAGCCGGTGCGTGGCGAGATCGTTTTCGACCACGTCGATTTCACTTATGCGACGGGCGGCAAAGCGGCGGCCCTGGATGATCTGTCGTTCACGATATCGCCGGGAGAGACCGTCGCCATCATCGGACCTTCCGGCGCAGGCAAGTCGACGCTTTTCCAGGTGCTGATGCGATTTTACGATCCGCAGAAGGGCCGTATCTTGATCGACGGTGTCGACATCAAGATGCTGGATCCGGCAGAATTAAGGCGCAATATCAATAGCGTACCGCAAGATCCGGTCATTTTCGCGGCCTCCTTGTCGGACAACATCCGCTACGGTTTGCAGGAAGCCGGCGACGCTGCCGTCCGGCAAGCCGCGCAGCAAGCCGCTGCGGAGGAGTTCATCGAAGCCCTGCCCGGCACCTATGCCGCATTCGTCGGCGAACGGGGGGTCACTCTCTCCGGCGGCCAAAAGCAGCGATTGGCGATCGCCCGCGCCATCCTGCGCGAAGCGCCCATTCTCCTGCTCGACGAGGCGACCTCCGCGCTCGATGCCGAAAACGAGACCCTCGTGCAGGCCGCCCTCGAAAGACTGATGGCCCATCGTACCACGCTCGTCATTGCGCACCGGCTTGCGACCATACTCTCCGCCCACCGCATTCTCGTGCTGGAAAACGGCAGAATTGTCGAAGAAGGCAACCATGCCACTCTTGTCGCCAAGGACGGGCTCTACGCACGGTTGGCGCGGCTGCAGTTCGAAACAGGTGCCGCGGCCTTGAAAAGCGACCGCACGGCGGCGGCGTGAGGGCTCCCGCGACGATTGCATCTGCCCGGACCTTCGCGTTTCATTGCGCTGCATTAACAAAAAATAATGCAAGAATGCCGATCACCGGTAAGGACTGTTTCGCCGCGACATGCGCGTGCGAGATCAAAAACTTGCCTCGCCGTGAGGCAGTCCGTAGCGGCGTCGCGTGGGGCTGACGTATACGGCCGCGGGCAGGCCGGCAGAACCGAAACAAGAAGTTCTTGCGCGGGCAGCCGAAGCCGGCCTAACATCCCTCTTATGGTTGAGACACTCGTCACAGTTCGGTACGCGCGCGAACGGGATGCCGAAGGCATTGCCGAAGTGCATGATGCCGCTTGGCGGCTGGCCTACCGCGGCATTATTCCCGGCCGTGAACTGGAGAAAATGATCGCGCGGCGAGGACCCCGCTGGTGGCACTCCGCGATTTAGCGCGGTTCGCGTCTCGTCGTCCTCGATTTCGATGAGACGATCGGGGGCTACGCGAGTTATGGGCGCAATCGGGTGCCGTCGCTGTCTTTCGGCGGCGAAATCTTCGAACTCTATATCGCGCCCGAATTTCAAGGCATCGGGTTCGGAAAAAAGCTGTTTGCTGCCTCGCGCAAGGATCTCGCCGAGCACGGCTATTCGACGTTTCTCGTCTGGGCTCTGGCGGACAACGAAATCGCGCTGCGTTTTTACCGTCATCTCGGCGGCAAGATCGTTCGCCATGCTTACGAAAGGTTCGGCACGGAAATGCGCGAGCGGGTCGCTTTTGCATTCGAATGAACCGCTGTCGATTGCGCGTGAAGGGCGCTGAGTCTCGGGTCCGGTGGGCGGATGGGTCGTTGCCGAGAGGCTCGCTCAAGGCGCAATGATTTAAGGTGGAAACGATTGACGTCGTCGCGAGGCAGGCAAGCTTGCGCAGATCGCGTAAACTTGATCGCTTCCCGCATCGCAGGCTCGCGGTCGCGATGACGGCGTTTTCTGCGTTTACGGACATTTATGTTGACGCTTCACTCAATCCCTTAACACCGCACTCGAGTGCAGGCGCGGGTGTGGTTGCGCACTGGATTGGCGCTGGTCGAGCCTAGGCGCGCATCTGGCCGGCCAGGACGATCGCCAAGGACACAACATCATCGCGACGACGCCGAAGCCCGACGCACGGCACATGGCCACTCTGCCGGCTGCTGAAACCACGGCCGCCCGCTCGGATTGGAGAGCTTACCGGACGAGATAGCAGTTTTTATCGGCTGTGACGCGCGACCTGCGAAGCGAGCGCGAGGAATAAAGGGATGGAGAAAAGCCGATCTGGTAAAGTGTCATCTTTACCCCGGCGCCGTGTCCGCCCCCGTATGAGGGAGTGGTCCGCCGCAACCATGGCCTGCACGGCGCTGCCTTTCGCAGCATTATTTCGCCGCAAATCAAAAGACTGTCACGAAATTGCGTCATAAGCATCGGCTTGCTAGGATTGCTCGAGCTATGCTATGCGCCACCTGCGTTCCCACCTGCCCCTTTCGCGCAGCGCCGCCTACCAAGATCAATCGCAGTCGCCGTATGAGTATCGCCTCATGGTTTCGCTGGAACGAAATGAACGCAAGATTTTGCGCGCCGGCCTGCTCCGGCTCGCAGAAGCGCTCGTCATTCTCTACGTCGTCTTGGATGCGATCGCCGTTCCGTTGTTTCGGCCTCTCCTCAGATGGTTGGCTCGCGTTCGCCTCGTCCTCCGTCTCGAAGCGATTTTCGCGCCGCTTTCGCCCTACGTCATCCTGGCCATAGTCCTCATTCCCTACGTAAGCGCGGAGCCGGCGAAGATCTACGCGCTCTATCTCATGGGCACGGGGCATCTGATCGCCGGCGGTGCCGCATTGGCCGCCGCCTATCTCGTCAGTCTCGTCCTCGTCGAACAAATCTATCAGGCCGGCAAAACCAAGCTGCGAACGATTGCCTGGTTCGCCGATAGCGTCGATTGGCTCTTCGATTTCCGCGACCGGCTCTTAGATTGGATGAAGGCAACACGCGCGTGGATCGCTCTCATGCGTCTCGAAGGATATGTTAGCGAGACGTTTTCGCGCTGGCGTCTGCGCTGGGTCGATTGGTTCTTGTCGTTGCGAACATGAGTTGGAGCTGGTTCCGGCGGACCGATCCGTTCGAGCGAAAACTCATCATCCCCATTGACGCGGCGCGCCCCGTCTTCATAGATGCGGCATGAGCACGACCAAGAGTGAATCCTCGGCGGCAAGGCCACGCGTCGGGCTGTTCGTCAGCTGTCTCGTCGACCTCTTCCGGCCGAGCGTCGGCTTTGCCGCCGCCAAGCTCATCGAGAACGCCGGCTGCGAGGTTGTCGTGCCGGAGCAGACCTGCTGCGGCCAGCCGGCCTATAATTTCGGCGATCGCGAGACGGCCAAGGTCTTGGCCCTGCAAGTCATCGAGGCTTTCGCAGCCTATGACTTCATCGTCGTTCCGTCGGGTTCGTGCGCCGGCATGCTCGCCAAACATTATCCGGCACTCTTTGCGGAGGATCCCAATCTCGCCGGCAAAGCCAATGCGTTTGCCGCCAAAGTGCATGAACTTTCGAGTTTTCTTGTCGACGTCAGGAATGTCGCCGCGGTCGATGCGGACTTCGTCGGGCAGGTGACCTATCACAATTCATGTTCCGGCCTGCGTGAGCTCGGCATCGCCGCGCAGCCGCGCAAATTGCTTGCCAGCGTGCGCGGATTGGAACTCGTCGAAATGCCGGACCATGACGTTTGTTGCGGTTTCGGTGGCGCTTTCGCCGTCAAATACGGCGAGATATCCGCCGCTATCGTCGACAAGAAGGCGGCCAATGCGGAAGCGTCCGGCGCTCGCGTCCTCCTCGCCGGTGACCTCGGCTGCCTCATGAACATGGCCGGGAAATTGACGCGTGATGGTGCCCTCGTCGAAGTCCGCCACTTTGCCGAAGTGCTCGCCGGCATGGCGGATCAACCGGCGATCTGTGCCGCCGAAAGCCCTGGATCGCGGAAATGACCGTCTCGCTGACCTCGCCGCAGTTCAAAGCGAATGCCCATCGCGCTTTGGGCGACGAGCAATTGCAAGAGGCTTTGGCTTCGCTCCCGAAAGGCCTCGTCGGCGATCGCGCGGCGGCGGCGGCACGGCTGCCGGAATTCGAAGCCTTGCGCGACAATGCGCGCGACATCAAGAACCACACGCTCGCCTATCTCGATCTCTATCTCGAAGCTTATGAGAAAAAAGTCATCGAGAGCGGCGGGGTCGTGCACTATGCGCGCGACGGCGAGGAAGCCAACAAAATCGTGCTCGAAATCTGCCGAAGTCACGGCGCAAAGCATGTGACCAAAGGCAAGTCCATGATTTCCGAGGAAATCGGCCTCAATGCCGGACTCGAAGCAAACGGCATCGAAGCGATCGAGACCGATCTCGGCGAATACATCATCCAAATCCGTCACGAGACGCCCTCGCACATCATCGCGCCCGCAATTCATCTCACCCAAGGCCAGGTCGAGAGCGATTTCCGCCGCGTCCACGTCGATCTGCCGGCAGGCCGCGACCTCAGCGAGCCGACCGCGCTGCTCGCGGAAGCGCGCACGATTTTGCGCGACAAATTCTTGCAAGCCGATGTCGGCATCACCGGCGCCAATTTCCTCGTCGCCGAAACCGGGACGTCAATCATTGTCACCAACGAAGGCAACGGCGATCTGACCCAGACCCTGCCCAGAGTCCATATCGTTCTGGCTTCGATCGAAAAGCTCGTTCCGACGCTCGAAGACGCGACACAGATTCTTCGCGTTCTGGCTCGTTCGGCGACCGGTCAGGAGATGTCGGTCTATACGACGCTGTCGACCGGGCCGCGCCGCGCCGAGGATCCCGATGGTCCGCAAGATTATCATGTGGTACTTCTCGACAACGGCCGTTCCAACATGCTCGGCACCGAATTTGCCGACATGTTGCGTTGCATCCGCTGCGGCGCCTGCCTGAACCACTGCCCCGTCTATCAGGCCGTCGGCGGCCATGCCTATGGCTGGGTCTATTCCGGGCCGATGGGCGCGGTTCTCACGCCGTCCCTCGTCGGTGTCGACAAAGCCGGCCATTTGCCGAATGCCTCGACCTTTTGCGGGCGCTGCGAAAGCGTCTGCCCGATGCGCATCCCTTTGCCGAAAATGATGCGGCATTGGCGCGAACGCGAATTCGAGCGTCACTTGACGCCGCTGCCCCACCGCATCGGCCTGGCGTTCTGGGCATTCTTCGCCAGGCGGCCATGGCTCTACCGGCAAGCCACATGGCTCGCCATGCTCGCGCTTGCGCGTCTCGGCCGCAAGACCGGCGGCTTCACCACGCTGCCATTCGCCGGTGGCTGGACGGCGTCGCGCGACTTCCCGGCGCCACAAGGCGCGACTTTCCAGGCGCAATGGCGATCGAGGCGCGGACAGGGAGCAAGGGCCGCATGAACGCACGCTCCGACGTCTTCGCCAATATCCACCGCGCCCTCGGCGTCGGCGGGCAGGAAATGCCGCGCCGGCGCAGCGTCGAAGACAGGCTCGAACATGCGCCGACGGGGATCATTCCCGCGCGGGGGCAGCTCGATCCCGAGGGGCTGCGGGCGCTGTTTCGGGCCGAAGCCGAACGTGTCGCGGCAAGCGTCGCCGAGGTCGCGCCGGTGAGCGACGTGCCGGGCGAAGTCGCCGAGCACTTGCGCCGGCAGAACCTGCCAGCAAAGATCCGGATCGGCGAAGATCCGCGCCTCACGCCGCTCAATTGGCAAGCGACCAATCTCGAAGTCGCGATCGGCGCCTCGACGGGGCAGGACCTCGTGTGCGTCAGCCATGCTTTTGCAGGCGTCGCAGAAACCGGAACCTTGGTGATGGTGTCCGGCAAGGATAATCCGACGACGCTGAATTTTCTGCCCGACACACAGATCGTCGTGCTGCGTGCGCAAGAGATCCTCGGCGATTACGAACGCGTCTGGGAAAAGCTCCGCGCAGTATTCGGTAAAGGCGCGATGCCGCGAACCGTCAACTTCATCACCGGCCCGTCGCGCTCGCGCGACATTGCGCAAAAGTCGCTGCTCGGTGTTCACGGGCCGCGAAAGCTGCATATTGTCATTGTCACAGGCGGGGACTGATAGCAGCGCTTCTCGACAAAGGCTCTCGGGCAAAGAGCGCCTCGGGATGAGAGGTTCCCACCCGTCATCGAACTGTCAGCCGGCGCAAATCGCCGAAAATAGACTTTTCCGGCGCCTCGGCCATCAGATATAGCGGTGCTGCCGCGACGACATGCGCGAATCGGCTGATTTGGAGCGTTTCCCCTCGCTTCGATGACGAGGCCTCTCGATCGGAACAAGGCCGTATGATCGATCCCGAAAGCAACCCGCCGCCGGCCGCGCCGCAAGCCGACACTCTGCCCGCTCAAGGCTCGGCGATTCGCGTGCGACCGTCGAGCGAAGACGATGTCCCGGCGATGATCGCCATTTACACCTATCATATTCAACATGGACTCGGAGACTACGAGATCGAGCCGTTTCAATCCGACGATCTGAAGCGCCGGCGCAAGACCATGCTGAAGCGGCGTCTGCCGCATCTCGTCGCCGACAAGGATGGGAAAGTCGTCGGCTACGCCTATGCGGTGCCGTTCCGCAAGCGGCCGGCCTATCGCTATACGGTGAAACATTCGATCTATGTGCACAAGGATCATCTGCACGAGGGCATCGGCCGGCAATTGCTGCCGGCCTTGATCGAGGCTTGCGGGGAAGGCGGCTATCGCCAGATGATCTCCTATATCGACGGCGCCAATATCGCCTCGCTGCATCTACACGAATCTCTCGGCTTCGTGCAGGTCGGCATTCTGAGATCCGTCGGTTTCAAATTCGGCCATTGGACCGATACGGTGATGATGCAACGCGCAGTCGGCCGCGGCAATAAATCGCTGCCGGACGATATCTGGTTTCATTCGTGAGGGCGGAACGCGGTCGAGGCCGCGGCGCCTCACTCTTCTGTTCGCGGCTGCGGTCCGAGGGGTGACTGCGATACGGCCCGCTATGACCGCGCCGTCTGCATCGGGAAAACTCGCCGCCGCACAAAGGAGGGCATTGTGAGCAATCCGATCATAAAGGCGGCTGTCGTCCAGGCGGCGTCGATCGTCTTCGATACGCCCCGCACCCTGAAGAAGTTCGGCGACCTCACGCGTGACGCGGCCGGCCAGGGCGCCGACATCGTCGTCTTCCCCGAGGCATTCATCGGCGGCTATCCGAAGGGCCTCGATTTCGGCGCGCGCCTCGGCTCGCGCAGCCCCGAAGGCCGCGACGACTTCGCGCGCTACTTCGACAGCGCCATCGACGTTCCCGGGCCGCAGAGCGACCTGATCGGCCAGGCCGCGCGCGACAATGGCGTGCACCTGGTCGTCGGCGTGATCGAACGCGACGGCGGCACGCTCTACTGCACGGCGCTGATGTATGGCCCCGACGGCCGCCTCCTCGGCAAACACCGCAAGCTCATGCCGACCGCACTGGAGCGGCTGGTCTGGGGCTTCGGCGACGGCTCGACGCTGAGCGTCGTCGACAGTGCGGTCGGCCGCTTCGGCAGCGTGATCTGCTGGGAAAACTATATGCCGCTGCTCCGCATGGCGATGTATGCGCAGGGCATCGAACTTTATTGCGCGCCGACGGCGGACGACCGCGAAACATGGCTGCCGACCATGCGCATGATCGCGCTCGAGGGCCGCTGCTTCGTCCTGTCCGCCTGCCAATATCTCACCCGCGCCGATTGCCCGGAAGCCTATAACGCCATCCAGGGTAATGATCCGGCGACGGTGCTGATGCGGGGCGGCGCCTGCATCATCGATCCTCTCGGCAGCATTCTCGTCGAGCCGAGTTTCGAGGGCGAGGCGATCCGATTGGCGGACCTCGACCGCCGCATCATCGCGCGCGGCAAATATGATCTCGACGTCGTCGGACATTATGCCCGCCCCGACGTGTTCCACCTGTCGGTGGACACCTCGCCGCAGCGCGCGGTGACATTGACGGACGAGTCCGAAAGGCCGGGCCGCGGCGAGGCGGGGGGCTGAACGCGGCCTTCTAGTTCTGCTGCGTCATGAACACCGCACTTTGCCGTTGGGCGACTCCTCTTCCCCTTGTGGGGAGAGGTTGGGAGTGTGTACAGACCGGATAGAAAGGTAACGAAACGGACCGGAAAGATGGGTGACAGTTCTCTAATGGCCGGGAGGACCGGCCGATGCCTTGGCGAGAGAACAATGTCATGGATGAGCGAATTGGTTTCATCGAGGAATACAACTCGGATTCTTGGTCGATGACGGAACTTTGCGAGCGTTTCGAGATCAGCCGCAAGACGGGTTACAAATGGTTGGAGCGCTACCGCGATTTTGGTGCGGCGGGCTTGATGGATCGGCCGCGTGCGCCGCATGAGCATGGCGCTGCGACGGCGCAGAATATTGCCGAAGCGATCATTGGTTTGCGGTGTTGTCGTCCGACTTGGGGAGCGCGCAAGATCGTCGCGAAACTCGCCATGGAGCATCCGAAACCGCCTGGCCTGTGGCATCGACCGCGGGCGAGATCCTGAAGCGGGCCGGGCTCGGCTGTGGTCGCAGAGTGCGGCGCTCTGCGCCGCCGCGGCTTGGTCAGCTGACGGTGCCACAGCATCCAAATCATGTTTGGGGTGTCGACCACAAGGGCTGGGTTCGGTTGGGAGACGGGACGCGGGCGGAGCCTTTGACGATCACCGATGGATTCAGCCGCTATCTGATCAGTGTGGCGGCCACGGCCAGCACCAGCCAGGAAGAAGCGAGGCCCTTGTTCGAGCGGGCTTTTCGGGCCTATGGCCTGCCTGAAGCGATCCGATCCGACAACGGGGCGCCGTTTGCTTCGACAGGCACGACCGGATTGACCGCTTTGTCGGCGTGGTGGATCAAACTCGGGATAAGACACGAGCGGATCGATCCCGGTCAGCCGCAGCAGAACGGCCGGCATGAACGTTTTCATCGCACGCTCTTGGAGGCCATGCATCCAGCCTCGGCCGATCGAAACGCGCAGGCCAGACGTTTTCGGGCCTTTGCGCGCGATTACAACGAAGAGCGGCCGCACGAGGCGCTTGGCCAGCAGACGCCTGCGAGCGTCTATCACCCTTCGCCGCGGGCGATGCCGAGACGGCTTCCCGAGCCTTGTTATCCAGCCGAGACGGCGGTTCGCCGGGTCCGTACCAACGCAATGATCAAATGGCAGGGCGACCTGATCCATATCTGCAGCGCGCTCATCGGTGAAGCCGTCGGCGTGGACGAGACCGAAGACGGCTCCTGGCAGGTCCGCTTCTTCGACGCGCCGATCGGCGTCATCGACCGCAAGACACGCAAATTGCGTCGTCTGACCGTTCCCGTGCACGGGAACGGTCAGACGACGCCCCAAACCGAAACCGGAGAATTGTAACCCATGTATCCGGTCCATTCTGTTACCCATGTATCCGCTGGACAACCGCAACTCAGATGCGCACCTCCGTTCGTGGAAGCTCTCATCCGCATATGACGCCGTGGAACTGGATGCTCGCTGCACCAAAGATAGCTGTAGCGGATGACGAGACCGGGAACCGGCGTTGGAAGCGGCACGATCGCTCACTTCAGCTCGGCGTCGAGATGCGCGAATTCATCGGGCACCTTTGCGTCGCGAACGGCCTCGACCCAGTCCTCAGTGAGCTCGCTCGCCAAGCCGACGCGCCGATCCCGCCGTCTTAGACGATCCCATTCTTCCGCCGACATCACGACCAGAGAGTCGCGCCCATGTTTGGTGATGACGACAGGTTCATGCCGGGCCTTGTCGCTCAACGCGCCAAAAGTCTGCTGGAATTGGCTGGCAGTGACGCGAATTGGCATATCCAAATCTCCAATTTGGATAATATAGACAAAACATCCATTTCTTTCAAGAATAAGGTTGCGCTTGCCTTGGCATTGTGTCCGACACTATTCGCCAACGAGCGAACCCCGCCCCTACTCCCGCACCACATAGGTATAAAACCGCACCCGCCCATCCGCTTCGATCTCGCGGTAGAGCCCTTGGATCTCCGCTTCGAAGCCGGGAAAAAGATTGGCGCTTTTTTCGAACATCAAGAGATAGTCGAGCATGGGCTTCGCCCGGTCGCTCAGCCGCTCGCCCGGCACGACGGTCGCGATCCCCGGCGGATAGACGACGAAGAGCGTCGCCGCGACCCGCCCCGCGGCTTCGGCAATCGGCACGTAATCGACCTTGTTGCGCACCATTTGGCGCACCGCCTCGTGCGGCGCCATGGCGACTTCCGGTAGATGATCCGCCATGAATTGCGCCTTTTGCAATCGACTCGTGCCGGCATCGCGGAAGAAGGCGTGCATCTCGCCGCAGAGATCGCGCAGGCGGACACCGGCATAGCGCTGCGGCCTCGCGCGGACGAATTCCGGGATCACGTCCTCGAGCCGCGCATTCTCGTCATGCAGGCGCTTGAAGGCGACGAGCGCGCTCAAGAGTGTGCCGGCCTTGCTCGATTCGACACCGGGCGTCAAAAGGAAGAGAAGCGAATTTAGGTCGTTCTTCTCCGGCACGATGCGATTTTCGCGCAAATATTGCGCCACGACGGGCGCCGGAATACCTGACGTCTCATAAGCTCCCGTGCGGCGGTCGAAGCCCGGCGTCAGCAAAGTCAATTTATTCGGATCGGTGATCGCGTAGCCCGGCGCAACACGGCTGAAGCCGTGCCAGAGCGCACCCGGCGTCAATTCCCAGTAGCGCGTGTCGGAGGCGAGCGTTTCCGTCGGCACATCTTCCCATGCGATCTCGCGCTCTGCTTCGCCCAAATTCGCCGCTGGCATTTTCACGCGGTCGGGCACGAAAGGATCGAAGAACCAACGGCGTGCCGGATCGCGCTCCTTTTCTTCGAATTCGTGGCGGATCGCGCGCAATTTCTTGCGGATCTCGATGCCGAGACGAACGGTGTCGTCCCAAAGAACTTCGCCGGACCGCCCCTTCATCATCTGCGCGCCGACGTCGAGGGAGGCAAACAGAGGATAGAAGGGCGAAGTCGAAGCATGCAGAAGAAAGAATTCGTTGAATCTGCGGTGCTCGACCCTGCGATCCTGGCCACGGATATGGCGATCCTTCACATGGATCTGCGAGGCTTGCGAAAAGCTCGCGAGCTGCTTGTGGCTCGATTGGGTCGCGATAATGCCGGGATCGTTCGGGCCGAGTTCGCCAAGTCCCATGGCGAAACGGCGCGCATAGAGCGGGTGGAATTTCATGAAGCCGGCCCAGGCCTCGTCGAACAAAATATATTCGCACAAAGGACCGATCTTCGCGAGGATCGTCTGCGCGTCGTAGATCGTGCCGTCATAAGTGCATTGCTCGATGACGGCAACGCGGAAAGGCCGCTGCCGCTGCCAGGCGTCCTTATCCTTAATGAGCGGATGATTGCGGATCTTTTCGCGGATGCGCGCCTCGTCGAGCGCTTGGCAGTCGATCGGGCCGATCAGCCCATATTGATTGCGATCGGTCTCGAGATAGATCGGAATGGCACCGCCGATGAACAGAGCGCCGTGATGCGCTGCCTTGTGATTGTTGCGATCGAAAAGCACGAGATCATCTTGCGCGACGAGCGCGGAGAGTACGATCTTGTTCGACGACGACGTGCCGTTCAATACGAAATAGGTCTTTTCGGCGCCGAAAATCGCCGCCGCTTCCTTCTGGGCGCGCAAAGCCGGGCCCTCGTGGACCAGAAGATCGCCGAGCTCGAGGACCGAATTGTCGAGATCGTCACGAAAGATCGCTTCGCCGAAATGTTCGACGAAGATGCGGCCGATCGGGCTGCGGCGGTAAAAGATCCCGCCATTGTGGCCGGGACAAGTCCAGAGTTGATTGCCTTCTTCGGCATAATCGACGAGCGCCCCGAAGAATGGCGTCTTCAGCGTGTCGGAATATTGCTTCAACCGGCTGACGAGATTTTTGGCGATGAATTCCGGCGTCTCTTCAGCCAAGAACACATAGCCGTCGATATAATCGAGGACTTCGACGGGAATGTCTTCGAACTGCTTGCGGCGGACCAGCATCACGATCGGCATTTCGAGGCCGCGCCGGCGCATCAGATTGATCAGCGCCGCCGTCTTGCCTTCGACACCTTTCTTGCCCCAATCGACGAGGATGCAGCCGATCGCCGCATCGGTCTGGACGGCGATTTCGGCATCTTCCGTGCGCCGCGCCCGCACAACCTCTATGCCGAGCTTTTCGACGGCGGCAATGATCTGCTTGAGCCGCAAGCCTTCGAGATCCTGCTCGTCGAAGAAGGGCGCGCAGACGAGCAGAGTGAAACGCCGGTAGAAGTCCATGGGCTGACCGTCCGCTGGTTACGATTTGCGTACTCTGCACCAGCGCCGATCAGCATGACAATTCAGTGACGGCCGGCTCTTGCCTTCACTGCTGCGCTACGTTCCTCGCAGGCTTGATGGCGACGATCCGGTCGCCCAGAAGCGCGACGCCCAGCGCGTAGGAGGTCGAATTATTGTAAGTCTTGATCACCTTGAAATTATGGGTGACCAGAAAGGCGCGGCCCTCGCCGCCGGCCGGCACAAGCAAGCTCGCAGAACCGTTGGCGGGCAGAGGCCCGCCGTCGACGCGGGTTAAGCCTTGCTGCGACCAAAACGCCCAAGAGCGCTCCTTTGGCCGCTCGTGGCTACCCGTAATGCGCGCGGCCGCGATATCTGCCGGAAGGGCGACCTCATAGCCCCAGGGCTCGCCGGTTTTCCAGCCGTGTTTGCGCAGGTAATTCGCGGTCGAGCCTAAGGCATCCGCCACATTGTGCCAAATATCCTTGTGGCCGCCGCCGTCGAAATCAACGGCATAGCGCTTGAAGCTCGATGGCATGAATTGCGTCTGGCCCATCGCGCCTGCCCACGAGCCCACCATGTCGTTTGGCGCGACATGGCCGGCCTGAAGGATTTCGAGCGCATCGATGAGCTCGCGCTTGAAATAATCGCCGCGGTAATGCGCGAAGGCCAGGGTAGCGAGGCAGCGGATCGTCGAACGATCGCCCATATGGCTGCCGAAATTGCTTTCGAGTCCCCAGACGCCCAGAATAATGCCCGGATCGACCCCATAAATCCGGCCGGCGCGGGCGAGCACACCCTTCCATTCTCGCGCTTTGGCGCGACCGGTCGCAATCCGTGTGTCGCTGACCGCAGCCGTCAAGTATTGCGCGAGCGTCTTGACAACTTCCGGCTGCTTTAGGGTCAAAGCCAACAGGCTCGGGTCTTCGGTGACATCTTTGAAGGCTCGGTCGAAAGTCCCGCGGCTAATGCCGCGCGCCTTGGCCTGCGGCCAGAGACCGTCGATGAAGGCATGAAATTGGGCTTCGTCATGATTTGTTCGAGCACGAGCCTGAGAGCACGACAAGGCGTAGGCGAACACCAGGCCTATGATCAAGGCGCAAAACATTGCGCGGGCGACCTGGACCAAAGAACCCAGCGGCGGCGCTCGCAGCGAGATCGCGTCCGCATCGCCCGCACGTTGCGACAACATCGGAAGGTACATTTGCAGGGCTCCGCTCATGCCGAGATCGCCCTAGAGCCGATCCTCGCGTGAATTTAAGCGCTTCGAAGTTTCCAATTCTTTACCTCGCTGGAAACTTCCAGCTTGCGCGGCTGCGGACGCATGAAACGGATACCCCGGCAGGGGCTTCCGCCTCTGCGACGAAGACACGCTCCAATTTGGCATGCCGTCGCTTTCAAGGCGCCCGCAGCGCTGCTGCTCCGGCAAATCGCCTTCGTCCGTGTTATTTGCAGGGAGGGGACCCGGAAATTCTTCGAATAAGGGACATGGCTCGGCGCGATGGCCAATTTGCCGCTTCGCGAATCCGGCGAGCGGAATTAATCTTGCACCGCGCCTCTGCAGGCACTTCAATCGCCTTAACTCCAATTCCAGGTCCCGCACATGGCGCCTAAATTCGATGAAATGACCCGGAGCGATGGGAGCATCCGCCCCCACTACGGCAAGATCGCGCGCTGGCTTGCGGAAACTCCGTCCGAACTTCTCGCCTTCCGGCGGGAGGAAGCCGAACTTTTGTTTCGCCGGATAGGCATTACTTTTGCCGTCTACGGCAACAAGGATGCGGCCGAACGGCTCATTCCTTTCGACATCATCCCGCGGATCATCGGCCGCTGCGAATGGGCGAGGCTGGAGGCGGGTCTCGTGCAGAGGGTCAAGGCGCTCAATCTGTTTCTCGCCGACGTTTACGGGCCGCAGGAGATCGTCAAGAGCGGGATCGTGCCGGCCGACATGATCTACCGCAATCCCTATTTCGTGCCTGAAATGGCGGGACGGCGCATCCCACACGACATTTACGTCCATATTGCCGGCATCGATGTCGTCCGAATCGACGAGGACGACTTTTATGTGCTCGAGGACAATCTGCGGACGCCCTCCGGCGTCTCCTATATGCTCGAGAATCGCGAAGTGATGATGCGGCTGGCGCCCGATCTCTTCGTTGAGCATCGCGTCGCGCCGGTCGAAAATTACCCCGACGCACTGCTTGCGGCGCTGCGCTCCGTCGCGCCTTTGACGGCAGGCGGCGAGCCCGTCATCGCGCTCCTGACGCCGGGCCAATTCAATTCGGCCTATTACGAACATTCCTTCCTTGCCGACAAGCTCGGGGTCGAACTGGTCGAGGGCCGCGATCTCTTCGTGCGCGACGATATCGTCTATATGCGCACGACCGAGGGGCCAAAGCGTGTCGACGTGATCTATCGCCGCATCGACGATGCTTTTCTCGATCCTCTGGTTTTTAAGCCGGATTCGGTACTCGGCGCAGCTGGCCTGCTGAATGCCTATTTGGCGGGCAATGTGACGCTTGCAAATGCCGTCGGAACAGGCATCGGTGATGATAAAGCGATCTACAGTTACGTCCCCGACATTATTCAGTTCTATCTCGGTGAGAAAGCGCTCTTGAAAAACGTGCCGACCTGGCGCTGCCGCGAGCCGGAGGCGCTGGCCCACGTGCTCGACCACCTCAGCGAACTCGTCGTCAAGGAAGTCAATGGTTCGGGGGGCTATGGCATGCTCATCGGGCCGCACGCGTCGCGGGCGGAACTCGATCTCTTCCGCCAGAAGCTCAAGCTCAACCCGGAGAATTTCATCGCCCAGCCGACGCTGGCGCTTTCGACCTGCCCTGCGTCCTTCGACACCGGCGTCGCGGCGCGCCACGTCGATCTGCGCCCGTTCGTCCTCTCCGGCTCCGATGGCGTGCGCGTCGTGCCGGGCGGCCTGACGCGCGTCGCGCTCCAGGAGGGCTCGCTCGTCGTCAATTCGAGCCAGGGCGGTGGAACGAAGGACACATGGATCGTCGATGAAGCCGTCTTCGACCAAGCTTTTGCCGCGAGCGGGGGCGCTTCGCAACGACAGAGTTCCTTTGGCCAAGTCCAGCAGTTTCTGCGCGAATGATCCCTTTCATGCCCGCCCAACCCATGCGACCCGATCGCAACACGCGCTAACCAGCAGGCGATCATGCTTTCGAGGACCGCAGACAATCTCTTTTGGCTCGCGCGCTATATGGAACGCGCGGATTTTCTCGCCCGGATCGTCGAAGCGACGCGGCGTCTCGCGACTTTGCCGAGAACTGACGCCGGGCCCGGCACGGAATGGGAGAGCGCGCTCGAAGCCTCGGGCGCCGCGGCGGGATTTCATGCACGCCACAAGACCGCCGAAGAAGCCGAAGCCGTCGAGTATCTGACCTTTTCGGCCGAGCACCCGTCGTCGATCCGCAATTGCATCGAGCTCGCACGCACCAACGCGCGCGCCGTACGTACGGCCTTGACCGTGGAAATGTGGGACGCGATCAATGGCGCCTGGATCGAACTCAAACGTTTCGAGAAAGCCAATCGGTCGCTCGCGCATTATAACCGCGAGGAGCTGTCGCGCTTTCTCGACTTCGTCAAGCAAACCTCGCTCGACTATGATGGGTCGGCCTACCGCACAATGTTGCGCAACGACGCCTATTGGTTCTCGCGGCTCGGTCTTTTCATCGAACGCGCCGACAATACGGCGCGTATCCTGGACGTGAAATATAATATTCTGCTGCCGGACACGGAAACTGTCGGCGGCTCGCTCGATTATTTCCAATGGGCCGCGATCCTTCGCGCCGTCTCTGCGCTCACCGCCTATCATTGGGTCTATCGTGAAAGCCTCAAGCCTTGGCTGATCGCCGACCTGCTCATCCTGCGGCCGGAAATGCCGAGATCGCTCATTGCCTGCTATGAAAACATCGTCAACTTCCTCGACGCGATCAGCAAGGCCTATGGCCGGCAGGGAGCCGCGCAAAGGCACGCACATCAGGTGATGGCGCGTCTGCAAAACGCGACGACGAAGGAAATCTTCCAGGCCGGCCTGCACGAGTTCGTCACCGCCTTCGTCGAGGACAACGCCCGCCTCGGCCAGATGATCGGCGAACAATATCTTTTCAGCTGACGCGAGCCGCACTGGCCGGATCAAGAACCATGCGATTTTTCATCCGCCACGATACGAGCCTGCAGTTTGAGCCGGCGGCGCGCTTCCTCAACGCCTTGCTGCGGCTGACGCCACGCAACTACGAGGGCCAGTTCGTTGCGAAATGGCGGCTCGAGCTCGACGTCGATGGCCGCCTGAGACCGAGCGACGACGCGCTCGGCAATATCGTCCATGGCCTCGCACTCGCCGGACCGCGTCCGGCTCTAACCTTGCTCGTCGAAGGGGAGGTGAGCACCTTCGATACCGCCGGCTTGCTGCGCGGCACGCTCGAGCGTTTCCCAGCCGAATTCTTCTTGCGCGAGACGCCGCTGACGGCCGCAAATCGAAAACTGGGCCCCTATTGCCGCGAAATGGTCACGAGCGACGCCGAACCCCTCGTACGCTTGCATGAGCTTCTCGCCGCGCTGCATCGAGACTTCACATGGGAACATGACGAGCCGGCTGGTCCCGAGGCCTCCTCCGCAGCCGCTGTCTTCTCGAAACGCATTGGTGATGCCGCGGGGCTCGCCCATGTCTTCATCGCCGGCGCACATCAATTGGCGATCCCGGCCCGTTTCGCCTGCGGCTATTGCCTCACGGAGGAAGGGCCGGTCTCGAAACACGCCCTTCATAGCTGGGCCGAAGCGCATGTGGCGGGACTGGGATGGGTGGGCTTCGACCCCGCCTTGGGTCATTGCCCGACCGAGACGCATGTGCGCGTCGCCTGCGGCCTCGATTCGGTCGGCGCCGCAGCGCTCCGCGTCGTCGCTGCCGGCTCGGACGAGACAACGCGCACCGAGACGATCCATTTCGCGAATGCTTAGTTCTACTGCGTAATAAGCGAAATTATTTGGGATGCAGCCCAAACGAGTTCAGCCTAAACGCGCCTCTTTCCCGGAGCCCTGTAGCGAAGGGCCGCAAGGCCCGCAGCGAAAGGGCATCCGGGAAGCAGCGCAAGAAAGTTGCGAAGCACTTTATGATGCTGCTTTATTCATAAGGGCGCCTTCGGCGAACATTTTGCGCTGGTTCCCGGATCGCATTCCGCTTCGCTGCATGCGTCCGGGAAAGAGGCGGTTGCGACACAGTAGAATTAGGACCAAGCCATGACCACGATGAATCACGACGGCTCTGTCGCGAGCGTCGAACGCGACGAAGACGGCCTCGACTTCTGGTGCGTCTCCGACAATCTGCGCAAAGGCGCCGCACTGAACGCCGTTCAGATCGCCGAGGTGCTGGTGAACCGCAAGCTCATCACGCCGAAACAGAAGGCGGCGTGAAATGTGGATGCAGGAGCCCTGGCTTTAGGGGGTTCGCCGCAACGCTTGCGGCTAAATCTCACGCCGCCATCTGCAGGCGCTGCGACACGAGTTCGCGCAACGCCTGCATGTCGCGGGCGAATAATCTGATGCCTTCGGCGAGCTTTTCCGTCGCCATCGCATCTTCGTTGAGAAGATAGCGGAAGGTTTTTTCATCGAGCGACATTTTTGCCGGAGCTTCGGCCGCGGCATTGGCCGGATCGAGCCGGCGCGGCAAAGGCTTTTCGTCCTGCGCCAATTGCGTCAGCAGCGCGGGCGCGATCGTGAGGCGATCGCATCCGGCCAGCGCTTCGATCTCTGCCACGTTGCGGAATGACGCGCCCATGATGATCGTGTTCACATCATGGGCTTTGTAATAGGCGTAGATCTTCCGCAGCGAGAGCACGCCGGGATCGGTCTCGGCCGTAAAAGTCTTGCCCTCGGCCTTCAAGTGCCAATCGAGAATTCTGCCGACGTAAGGCGAAATGAGAAAGACGTTCGCCTCGCCGCACGCGACGGCCTGCGCCAGCGAGAAGACGAGCGTCAGATGGCAGTCGATGCCTTCGCGCTCAAGGATGGTCGCAGCTTTTATGCCTTCCCAAGTGGCAGCGATCTTGATCAAAATGCGGTCGCGCGAGACGCCGCACGCGGCGTAATCTTCGATCAGGCATCTGGCTTGCGCGATCGTTGCGTCCACATCGAAGGAGAGGTCCGCATCGACTTCGGTCGAAACGCGCCCGGGCACGATCTTGGCAAGTTCGGCGCCGAAATTCACCGCAAGCCGCGTAGCGATTCGGCTCGTCAGCTCGTTATGGCTGAGGCCCCAAACAATCGCTTCTTCGACGATCGGCGCATAGACCTGCATTTGCGCGGCTTTCAGAATCAAGCTCGGATTGGTCGTGCAATCGACCGGCGCGAAAGCGCGAATGGCCTCGAAGTCGCCGGTGTCGGCGGCGACGGTTGTCATTTTCTTCAATTGGTCGAGCTTCGATGGCATGATCTCGTTCCGTGCGCTTATCGGCTGGGCAGAGGGGGTGAAGTCACGCCTTATAGGCGAAAACATGCCGATCCGCCGCGACTTCGGAAATGATGAAATCGCTGACGACACGCACCCGCATCAAGTCATGCGTATCGGCATGGGTTGCGATCCAATAGGTGCGCTCGAACAGCAAATCGGGAAGCACGACTTGAAGATCTGCGTCCATGCGTGAAGCAAAGTCGTGCAGGATGCCCAGGCCGGCGCCGGCGCGCACGGCCTCGACTTGCGCGAGAGCGCTCGCGCATTCGAACCGGCGAAAGCTCGGCCCGAACACGTCTGGAACGAAGTTCAGTGCCTCGGAAAAGAGAAGGTCCGGAACATACGTCACTTGCAGATGCTGGCAGAGCTCGGCAAAGTCTTGCGGCGCGCCCTGCCCGGCAACATAGGACTTTGCCGCATAAAAATGCAGCGTGTAATCGACGAGCTTGCGCGACACCAAACGCCCCGCTTCCGGTCGGTCGATGACGATGGCGAGATCGGCTTCCCGATTGCTGAGCGAGAACGTGCGCGGCAAGGGCACCAATTGAATCATCAGGGCCGGATGGCGCCGGGCGAGCTTTGCCAGGCGCGGCGCGAGAAAGAGCGTGCCGAAACCGTCCGGCGCGCCGATCCGGACCGTGCCGCTCACTTCGACGTCCTGCGCCGAAAGTTCGGTTTGAACCCGCAGCATGTCGCCTTCGATTTTCTCGGCCGCGGCGAGAAAGCGCTCGCCCGCCTGGGTGAGGACGCAGCCGCTCGTCCGCCGCTCGAACAGCCTTGTTCCCAGCGCCTGCTCGAGACGCGTCACGCGGCGCGTCGCCGTCGCATGATCGACGCGCAACAGCCGCGCAGCTGCCAGGAACTGGCCAGCACGTGCTACCGCCAGGAAGACGCGGACATTGTCCCAATCCATAGGGGCGATCCCCCCGCTTCTTGAAATTCTGCACAACGGATGGGCGAACTTTGGGGTTTGCTGTGACACAACGCAAGCTTAAAGTCGCAAAATCGAAAGAGACGCGAAAAGGTCAGCCGTGCTGAAAGAACTCGCGATTCCCATCATTCAGGCGCCCATGCTGGGTGCGACTACGGCGGAGATTGCCGTCGCCGTGTCGCGAGCCGGTGGGCTTGGTTTTCTTGCGGCAGCCGGATCGTCTCCGGCTAAACTCATGGAAGACGTGGCCTCGATCCGTGCGGCAACCGACAGGCCGTTTGGCGTTAATATTTTTATCCAGAGCGAGATCTCCCCCGATTCCACGATTGTAGCGGCCGCGCTCGAACGATTGAAGCCCTGGCGCGAGCGTTATGGCCTCCCGAGCCAATCCATCCCGACCAAATGGGCGGAATCCTTCAAGGACCAGTTCGCCGCATTGCTGGAGGCTGCACCGCCAGCAGCCTCGTTCACCTTCGGCTGTCTCACCGCGGATCAGGCACGCGCGCTGAAGGCGCGTGGCACGTATGTGATCGGCACGGCAACGACAGTCACTGAGGCCAAGGCCTGGGCGGCGGTCGGCGCCGATGCGATCTGTGCGCAAGGCTTTGAAGCTGGCGGCCATCGCGGCACGTTCCTGAACAATGCGTGGGAGTCCTCGATCGGCACCTTCGCGCTCGTGCGCACGATCGTCAAAGCGGTCGATCTTCCCGTCATTGCGGCGGGCGGCATCATGGATGGAGCGGGCATTGCCGCGGCGCTCTTTTTGGGCGCCGCCGCGGTGCAACTCGGTACGGTTTACCTCTTGTGCGACGAGGCGGTCACCAATGCCGCCTGGCGGCAGGCGATCGAGGCCGCGCCCGACGATCCGACACGATTGACCCGCGTCATCTCGGGGCGCTACGCGCGCGGGATCGAAAACGAGTTCATGCGGGCCCTGCAGCCCGTCGAAGCCGAGATCCCGCCCTATCCGATCCAGAATGCTTTGACACAGGACCTGCGCGCGGCAGCGGCGAAGGCGAAATCGCCCGATGTCCTGTCGCTTTGGGCCGGCCAGGGCGTTAAACTCGCACGACCGGCCAAAGCCGCCGATCTCACCGCCGTGCTCTGGCGCGAAACACGCGAAATCCTCGAAGCCCGCAGCCGCGAAATCCTCGCGCGATTCAAGTCACAATAAATCGCCGATTGGACGAAAACCCCTGCCCGGCGAAAAATCACTCGAATTTGCAAATGCGGGCGCGCCAGGACGAGACGGACGGAAAGGATGAGGACCATGGAGGAATTGACTCATTTCATTGGCGGCAAACATGTGAAAGGGACATCGGGTCGCTTTGGCGAGATTTTCACGCCGATGACGGGCGAAGTTTCGGCGCGGGTGCCGCTCGCTTCCGGTGCCGAGGTCCGCGCCGCGGTCGAAAATGCTTTGGTCGCGCAGCCCGCCTGGGCGGCGACCAATCCGCAGCGCCGCGCCCGCGTCTTGATGAAATTCATCGATCTCCTCAATCGCGACATGGAGCCATTGGCGGCGCTGCTCTCCAAACAGCACGGCAAGACGATCGTCGATGCGAAAGGCGACGTTCAGCGCGGCCTCGAAGTTGTCGAATTCGCCATCGGTATTCCGCATCTCCTCAAGGGCGAATTCACCGACAGTGCAGGCCCCGGCATCGATCTTTATTCGATGCGGCAGCCGCTCGGCGTCGTCGCCGGCATCACGCCGTTCAATTTTCCGGCGATGATTCCCATGTGGAAATTCGCGCCCGCCATCGCTTGCGGCAACGCCTTCATCCTGAAACCTTCGGAACGCGACCCGGGCGTGCCGTTGCGCCTTGCAGAACTCATGATCGAAGCCGGACTGCCGGCCGGCGTTCTCAATGTCGTCAATGGCGACAAGGAAGCCGTTGACGCGATTCTCGACGATCATGACATCAAAGCGATCGGCTTTGTCGGCTCGACGGCCATCGCCGAATATATTTACACGCGCGGCTGCGCCGCTGGGAAACGCGTGCAGTGTTTCGGCGGCGCCAAAAACCACATGATCATCATGCCGGACGCCGATATGAACCAGGCCGTCGATGCTCTGGTCGGGGCGGGCTACGGGGCTGCGGGCGAACGCTGCATGGCGATCTCCGTCGCCGTGCCGGTCGGCAAAGGCACGGCCGATGAATTGATGAAAAAGCTCGTGCCGCGTGTCGAGACTTTGAAAATCGGGCCTTCGACGGATTCTTCCGCCGATTATGGTCCCCTCGTCACGCGCCAGGCACTCGAGCGCGTGCGCAATTACATCGACATTGGGATCGCGGAAGGTGCCGAGCTCGTCGTCGACGGGCGCGGCTTCAAAATGCAAGGCTACGAAAACGGCTTCTATCTCGGCGGCTGCCTCTTCGACAAAGTCGAGAAGGGCATGCGGATCTACAAGGAAGAGATCTTCGGTCCGGTTCT
The DNA here is from genome assembly GCA_963809985.1 of uncultured Alphaproteobacteria bacterium. Lineage (GTDB taxonomy): Bacteria > Pseudomonadota > Alphaproteobacteria > Rhizobiales > Beijerinckiaceae > Methylovirgula. Next base: position 1,185,610 of record CAWELW010000001.1, read on the forward strand.
TTCCGTCGTGCGCGCCGGACGATACGACGAGGCTTTGGCTCTCGCCAATGACCATGAATATGGCAATGGCGTCGCGATCTTCACCCGCGACGGCGATACGGCGCGGGATTTTGCATCGAAAGTGCAAGTCGGCATGGTCGGGGTCAACGTGCCGATCCCGGTTCCGCTCGCCTATTACACGTTCGGTGGTTGGAAGCGCTCGAGCTTCGGCGATCTCAACCAGCACGGCCCGGACGCCGTGCGCTTCTACACCAAGACCAAGACCGTGACGGCGCGCTGGCCATCGGGCGTCAAGGAGGGCGCGAGCTTCACCATGCCGGTGATGTGAGGCGAAAAAGACAAGGGGCGAGGAGATTTGATGTCCTTTCCTCGCTCCCTCCGCATATTGAAATCAGCACTTACGGATTCCTCCGTTATAAGGCATGTCCGTTGGCCATGCGCGGCGTCGGACCAGAGTGGTAAGCGGTTTTTCAATTGCCTACCGTAAGGCCTTGGCGATTTCCTCGAGCGAGGACAACGCCTGTATGAACTGGGCGAGAGAAGCGTCTTGGAGATAGTTGTTCCGCATGTAAGCAAGCAGAACAAGGCTCATCGCCGCCAGAAATATCAATCGGTTGAGTATAAAGATTGCGGCCCACTTGAGCATCACATGGGCTCGCTGAGCTCAGCGACGCGCTTAGTCAAAGCATCGCGATCCAACTCGAGTCGCTTGATCCTGCGCGCCGTTTCTATGGAAACGAACGCAGCTGATTGACGCGGCACGAATGTGACGCCCAATTCTGTGTCGGTTCCCCAGATCAAACGGGCTCTTCAACTCTCGCCTTGCTTCGGGATGAGGAGATCGAACTCGCCCGGAACCATAAGAGAGCTTGGAACAATGAGCTTTGCTCCATCTTGGGACACGTTCCGGACCAGGCAATCAATAGTACAAAAGCGATTGTTGAAAACGATCTGCCCCCCGAGGAAGGTCCTCAAGCGATGACTTTGACGTCGCTCTTTCATATTTGTCCCTCGCTGGCACAACCAAAGATTGCTTCAGCGGAAGAGCAAGGACGATACCATTTTCGAAAGCCAACTTAATCTTAAGTTAACTCTTTTTAGAACTTACAGCCGGAGTACGCCACCGGATCAGCACCTCGCAGAACGCGTAGGCCGGGCGAACTCGGTGTGAAGGTCAGAGTTGTGCAAGGGCTGCGGCTGAAGCGGGAGCGATCGCAGCTTGCTTCCTTTGCCAAAGAGCCCCCATTGACGCCGCTGCGCCGGCATGTTCCTTCGCTCTCATGCTGCTTTCGTCGACATCCCGCCGGTTGGACCAGCGCTTCAACCTGCCCAATCTTTTGACCTATGGCCGGCTCCTCGCGGTTCCGGTGGTCGTCGCCTGCCTGTTCTGGTCGAACGAATTCATCATGCGCTGGATTGCGCTCGGTATTTTCATTCTTGCTGCGATAACCGATTTCCTCGACGGCTATCTGGCTCGGGCTTTGGCGCAGCAATCCTCGCTCGGGCGCATGCTCGATCCTATCGCCGACAAGCTGCTCGTCTCCGCCGTGCTTTTGATGCTCGTATACGATCATACGATCACGAGTTTTTCGATCTGGGCCGCCATCGTCATTCTGTGCCGCGAAATCCTGGTCTCCGGATTGCGTGAATTTTTAGCCGGCCTGAAAGTTTCGGTGCCGGTAAGCCAGGTCGCGAAATGGAAGACGGCTCTGCAACTCGTGGCACTCGGGTTTCTCATTGCCGGGCCTGCCGGCGAGGCCGTGCTGCCAAGAACGGTCGATATTGGTCTTTTGCTGCTCTGGCTTTCGGCGGTCCTGACGCTTTATACGGGCTGGGACTATCTCAAGGCGGGATGGACCCATGTCATCGAAGACGAGTGAGCCGGCATGAAAGCGCTCTATTTTGCCTGGGTGCGCGAACGCATCGGTCATGGCGAGGAAGAAATCTCGCCGCCCGGCGACGTGCGAACCGTCGGCGAGCTCATTTCCTGGTTGAGGCGCCGGGGCGAAAACTACAGCGAGGCCTTTGCCAATGAAAAGGCGATCCGGGTCGCGCTCGACCGCACCCACGTCAAACAGGATGCGATGCTGGCCGGCGCACGCGAGATCGCCTTTTTCCCGCCGATGACGGGAGGCTGACACTATGGGCGCGGCCATCGTGCGAGTGCAGAAAGAGGCTTTCGACGCCGCGGCCAAATCGGCTCGCTTGAGAGAAGGCCGCACGGATCTCGGCGCGCTCGTCACCTTCACCGGACTTTGCCGTGACGACGGCGGCAAGCTCGCAGCGCTCGAAATCGAACATTATCCCGGCATGGCCGAAGAGGAAATCAATCGGGTCGTCACGGAGGCTCTCGCCCGCTGGCCGATCGACGGCGTGCTCGTCATTCATCGCTTCGGTGTCATTCGTCCCGGCGAGCCGATCGTTCTCGTCGCCACGACGAGCGAGCACCGCGGCGAGGCTTTCGCCGCGGCTGAGTTTTTGATGGATTATTTGAAGACGCGGGCGCCCTTCTGGAAAAAGACCCATGCGGCGGGTGCATCGGTGGGCGATTGGGTCGCCGCCAAGACGCAGGATGACGCTGCGGCGGCGAAGTGGAGTGAGTGACGCGGGCCTTTCGTAGGCGATAAAGTCAGCCCAGCAACCCAATGTCCTTCGATACCCAGACTTTCGTGCGGGCCCATGCTGCTGGCCCAACGGACGCGACGAGCGGCCAAGCGAAGATATTATTCGGCTGCCTTGCCGAGGCTCGCCACGCCGATCGGTTGCGAGCTCGACCGCTTCACATAGCCCAAGACATTGCCGATATGCACGCTGGGATGCGCGAGCTCCGGCCGCTGCAGCACCTCGACGAACTCTTCGTAGTCCGGATGGTCCGGATTGCCGATGAACGCGTCGCGATATTCATCGCCGCTGAAAATATCGCGCTTGCGGATCATTTGGAACAAGACCCTGTCGGCGGCGAAGTCCGTCCCGAGTTGAATGAAGGCCGGAATCTCGCGAAAGTTGCGGCTCTGGACGACCATTGAGAACTCGAGCTTGGAGATTTCGCCGGCAAGCCGCAATTGCTTGACGAATTCCAAATTCTTGAGAAGGCGCTCGAAATTGCCGCCGCGCCGGGCGAAGGCATAAGTGTCTGCCTCGGCCGCATCGATCGAAATATGGGCATTGCGCACATTGCCGCCGAGGCCGAGCTCCTTCCAGGCGCGCTCATCCCATAATTGCCCGTTCGTGTGAAGATCGATTCTCAGATGCGGAAACTCATCCGCGTTGGTGACGCGCTTGATGAGGCGGCGGAAATGGTTGCTGCCGAAGGGATCGCCGGAACCCGTGATATTGACGCTCTCGGCGCCGCGCAGAAGCGGCACGATGACCCGCTCGATGAGATCGTCGAGTTGATCCTGTTTGGCCTTGTTCGCCACGATCATCGCGGCGCGGCAGGACGGGCAAGAGAGGTTGCAGGATTTGTCGTGAGAAAGCACGACATGTTTCGGCGGCGGTAAATTACGTCCCGCAATCGCGTGGGATTTCAGGACCGCTTGCGCGTTTCGAGAGTCACGCCGCGGCAGGGTGCGGTTGGCGATGTCGCTGCAATGGACGCGGCTGCAATAGCGGAACGATCCATCGACGATGGACCCGCGGATCTTTTGCGCGGTCGGACCGGCCCATAATTCATCCGGATCGGAATCAAGCTTGCCGATCGGCGTCGGCAGCCAGATCGGACAGCACACGTAGGCAAGGCCCTGGTGTGTCGTCTCCAAGGTGGTGAAGGGCCTGTCGCAAAAATGCGTCTTGAGATAGGTCTCCGTATCGGTGTCGGAGGGGTCGGGCTTGCAGCGCATCTGCCGCCGCTTGACCATGATGTTCCGTTCGACCCAATTGGCTGAGCCTTCGACCCAAGGCGAATTCAGACGGCGGCCGAAGAATGCGTAGAGGTGCGCGATCGCGGTTTTGAAAGGACGAAACTGCATCTTCCGATCAGCCTGCATGGAGTGCGTCCATTTCGACGATCACGGGCAAAGTGGGAACGCTCGAATTCACGCGGCAAAGCCCGAACTTTCGTCGCGACAGACCGCGGCGCGGCTCGCCGCCCAGCGGCCGGCTGCGCACTCGCGCGAATGGTGCGGGCGGTCGGAATCGAACCGACACTCTGTTACCAGAACCAGATTTTGAGTCTGGCGCGTCTACCAGTTCCGCCACGCCCGCCAATCCGCCCCACGGCCGGGGCGAAGGTTTCCACTATAAGATCATGGCGGCGCTCGCAACCCTCTCCCGCACAATCCCGAAAATTTGCCGACTTTTCGGATCGAATCATGCGGCAAAACGAAGACTTGGTGCGTGATTGCGATCCAACCCAACGCAATCACGCTATCCGCCCTTTTTCCTGCGATGTGGCCGAACCTGCGACTTCCAAGCCGAGTGATCGAATTCACAGAACCCCTCCTCCCGGTCGGTTAGGGTCACGCCGTCTTTTGCGGCTTATCGCAAACCGAACCTGGAGATCCCGAGATGCGAAAAATTCTAGTCACGATCGCAGCAACCCTCTGCCTGTCGACGGCGGCTCTCGCTGAGGAGACCGGTTCCAAGGACGTGCCTGCCGCCGACACGGTACCGCCCAAGGCGGAACTTGCGACGCCGCCAAAAGCGGAAACTGTGACTCCACCGAAGGCGGACCTCGCGACCCCGCCGAATTACCGTCATGCGAACTGGATAGGCGGCCACGGTGCGAGCTGGCAGACCGGCCGCCACTCTTACGGTTTCGAGGGCTTTTTCGCCGGCTGCCACTACAGCGGCCATGCCGGCCGGCACGGCTACCACCTCGACAAGGTTTGCTGATTTCCCGTCTGGGGAGCCGGGCTGTATCCGGTGGAGCGGGGTGCGCGATCAAGTTTACGCGATCTGCGTAAACTCGATTGCTCCGGAAAAGCCGCGCGGCGTCCCGCTTTTCCTCATCCCGCTCTGCCGCCCGGAACCGACGTTTTTCGCAACATGTGCCGGCTAGGCAAAATCACTTTGCCACGGCGGGAGCTAGTACCAATCTCGGATGTCGACGAAATGACCGGCGATGGCGGCCGCGGCGGCCATCGCCGGCGAGACGAGATGGGTGCGGCCCTTGAAACCCTGGCGTCCTTCGAAATTGCGGTTGGATGTCGAAGCACAGCGCTCGCCCGGAGCCAGCCGGTCCGGGTTCATGGCGAGGCACATCGAACATCCCGGCTCCCGCCACTCGAAGCCCGCAGCCTTGAAGATCTTGTCGAGACCTTCCGCTTCCGCTTGCGCCTTGACGAGGCCCGAACCGGGGACGACCATCGCATTGACGCGACCGGCGACACGCTTGCCTTCGACCGTCCTGGCGGCGATGCGCAGATCCTCGATCCGACCATTGGTACAAGAGCCGATGAAGACGCGATCGATTGCGACCTCGGTGATTTTTTCGCCGCCGGCGAGCCCCATGTAATCGAGAGCGCGGCGAATCGAGGCGCGCTTGGCTTCGCTCCGCGCGTCTTCCATGCGCGGCACGCGGCCGGTGATGGCGATAACGTCCTCGGGACTGGTGCCCCAGGTCACGACCGGGGGCAAATTGCCTGCATCGAGGCGAATTTCGCGGTCAAATACGGCATTTTCGTCCGAAACGAGCGTTTCCCAATAGACACGCGCGTGATCCCACGCGGCGCCCTTCGGCGTCCGCGGCCGACCTTCGAGGTAGGCATAGGTCTTCGCGTCGGGCGCGATGAGCCCGGCGCGCGCGCCGGCCTCGATTGACATGTTGCAGACCGTCATGCGGCCTTCCATCGAAAGGCCGCGAATGGCCGCGCCGGCATATTCGATGACGTGGCCGGTGCCGCCGGCGGTGCCGATCTCGCCGATGATCGAAAGTACGATGTCTTTCGCGGAAACGCCGGGGCCGGGTGTACCCTCGACGATGACCCGCATGTTCTTCGCTTTCGATTGGATCAGCGTCTGGGTCGCGAGCACATGCTCGACTTCCGAGGTCCCAATCCCATGCGCCAGTGCCCCGAAAGCCCCATGCGTCGAGGTGTGGCTGTCGCCGCAGACGATCGTCGTTCCGGGCAATGTGAAACCCTGCTCCGGCCCGATAATGTGGACAATGCCCTGCCGCACATCGGCAGCATCGAAATAATCGATCCCGAATTCGCGTCCATTGGCGGCCAATTGTTCGACCTGGATGCGGCTTTCGGGATCGGTGATCCCTTGCGAACGATCGGTCGTCGGCACGTTGTGGTCGACCACGGCGAGAGTCTTCTCGGGCGCCCGGACCCTGCGGCCGGCGAGGCGGAGCCCTTCGAAGGCCTGCGGACTAGTGACCTCATGAACGAGGTGGCGATCGACGTAGAGAAGGCAGGTGCCGTCTTCCTGCCGGTCGACCACATGGTCGTCGAAGATCTTGTCGTAGAGCGTCCGGGGCCTGGTCATGAACGAAACTCTCGCGGAATTGTTTCAGTTGGGCGGATAGAGCGAACATAGAGAGACAAGAAACGCGAAATCATCTTCCATCCGGTTCGTCCAAATGGAAAATAGGGATCGAGGTCGCGGATTGCAGTGCAGTGCGCAGATGTCGATTTCGACTTGCCGCAATTGCGGGCAATGCGAAGGCTCTGCAGTATGGCCGGCTGATATTGCCAATTTTGAATGCTCATCTGAAGGCTTGGAGGCCGGCATGGATGCGTTTATGCCATGGACATGAGTTTAGTCTAATCTCGGCTTTCTTTGGAAAGTCGCCGGAAAAGAAAGGGGAGGTCGCGCGATCATATGTCTCTGAAACCCGAAAGGCTCTAGCTTCTTAAAGCCGTCTTTCAGCTTATCTTCTGGACTAACATATCGAACCGGCGCGTCGTCTCGTCGCTCGGACTGAGCGCTGGAGCGGGATGAGGAAAACCGGGAACCGGTTTTCCGGCGCAACCAAGTTCACACAGATTGCTTAAACTTGATCGTGCATCCCGCTCTAAATGATTAGAATCGATCATGATGATTTTGGACCGGTTCAATCCAAAATCATGAACGTGATCTAGGCATCAACAGCAACCTTTGCTGCAGCGGAGAAGTCAATGCGCCCGCCGGTTGCGCCCTATCTCACCGTGTCCCCCGCCATGGCGGGCATAGCCTTCTACACGGCCGTCTTCGATGCGAAGCAAAAGGCGCTGATGCCGGCGCTCGACGGCATTCGCATCATGCATTGCGAACTCGCCATCAACGGCGGTTCGATCATGCTCGCCGACGCCTTTCCCGAATTCGGCAATACTCGGATTGCAATCCCCGGCGAGCCGGTCACGGTCTCCATCAGCCTCGAGTTCGAAAGGCCCGAACAGGTCGATGAGACCTTCAACCGGGCAACCGCGCTCGGTGCCAAAGGCGAGACGAACCCGACCAATTCCTTCTGGGGCACGCGCCTCGCGACGTTCCGCGATCCCTTCGGGCATCGCTGGATCTTGAACGCCCCCTCTGCACCGAGATAAAGGGACGCCGTTTCGCATTCACTTCGCGGCTTTGGCTGCCTTGGTGGCCGCTTTGGTCTCTTTTTTGGCTGCCTCGCGCGCCGCTTTCGCCGAGGGCGACTCCATCTTTTCGGCAATGCGCGCCGCTTTGCCGCGCCGATCACGCAAATAATAGAGCTTGGCGCGGCGGACCTTGCCGCGGCGCACGACCTTGATCGAATCGATCATCGGCGAGTAGATCGGGAAGACGCGCTCCACGCCCTCGCCATAGGAGATTTTGCGAACGGTGAAGCTCTCGTTGAGGCCGGCGCCCTGGCGCGCGATGCAGACGCCTTCATAGGCCTGGACGCGGGTGCGCTCGCCTTCCTTCACCTTGACATTGACGACGATCGTGTCGCCCGCCTGAAAGTCCGGCGCGGACCGGAGCACCGCGAGTTTTTCGGCCTGTTCGGCCTCGAGGGTTTCGATGAGGTTCACGGATTTAATTCCTGCCGTTTCGCCGCGGCTCGAACGAGCTCGGGCGTGCGTTTCGGGACGCTGTTGTGAATTGAAGCGGTGCCTATAGACGAGATGGGGGGCTTTGTCGAGACGCTGGTCCGCAGGGAGGCTACACCACAAGCAAATAATTCTGCGCTAGGGACGTATTTGCTTTCGCCAGTCTTCCCAGGCAACGGGCTCGCCCTCGCTGTCAAGAATTTCGACCTGTCGCGGTGGAATGCGATCGGTGAACAGGATTAGATTCAAACATTCCCAGCGCGCACTCGGCGCAACCAATCCGTCGAATCCCAAAAAATAGGCCGCGTCGGCAATCTCCTGAGTGCGGGCGTAATCGCGCTCGCGATATCGGGCAATATCGATGCCTAACCGTCCCAGGGTCGGGAGATCCGCCAACTTGAGAGTCTGCGTCGAGAAAATCTTCAACTTATGAGCGAACCAGCGATCTCTCGACGGAAAAACGGGTTGAAGAGAGAGCAGCGCATGGATCTCGGATATCGCGCCGTCGCGCTCGAACGATGTGCAGAGGACATCGAACGATCCGTTGGACCAGCGAGTCCGAGAGGGGCTGCCCAACAGCGGGTCTCGGCTCTCTCGAACAACGCGCCAGACGACAACTCCATCGAGCGGTTCCCGCTTGAACGCATCGAGGGCGTCCAATAATGCGAGATCACGAGCGCGCCGGGCCGCGTCCGACACTTAAGTGAAAGCCCCTGCGTCCAATGCTTCGATGACCGCCAACACTTCTTCCGTTCGTCCTTCGTTTATGAGGTCGATTGCACGCTCGTTGTTGAGCATGGGATGCTTGGCGTGTAACCAAATGCGGGTCTCGTCGGGCGTGTAGAAATCGGCGAGTCGGTCCACAACATAACGAAGCTCAGCGATAACGGTCTGCGTGCGAAGGTCGGGCGTCGCCTTGCCGCTCGACCAGCGGGACACGGTCGCCGGCGAGACCGCGACGATGTTGGCGATGTCCTTGCCTTGAAGCCCTCCATCATCCTTGAGGCGCTCCAGGATTCTACTGACTGCGGTGGACATCATCAGCGCCTGTTTTTCCTGGCTTGACTATTGGTCGCCGCTGCCAATTTCGGTGACCCGCAGGAAACGCGCCACAGGCGCGGGCTCGCCGTGAAGGTATACGATATTCGACATGCATTCCTCGCTGGAACGAGAGAATTGCATATCGATTTCACTGCGTCAAGTTATTGAAATCCAGCTAAGCTTTGCCGTGGCTATTCTGGGGGATGCGCGCGCGGGTGAATCAGATCTGTCGAGCGCTAATCCTTCGTCTCCCTCGCGCCCAGCACCCCTCACACAATACCCCTTGCGATCACGCTCTCCGCGGTAGCGATGATCGCCGCATCGGCTGGGATCAAAGGGCGTCCGAGCAGCGCGACCGCATCGGAAGCATCGAGCCGCCGCACGACGCCGAGTTCGTTGAGGCTTCCGCGCACGTCGGCGTCGACGAACGCGTAAAGCCGCACCGCCCAATCCGGCATTGTGAAGCGCGGCATCTTGCCGGCGCGCTCGGGAAAGCGGCGGCGTAAGACATCCGCCGTCTCGAGGAAGGACAGGCAGCGGTCGCCTATCGGGAAACGGCGGCCACCGGCTTCGGGGTTGGTCAGCGCCGCGACATGGGCGGCTGCGACATCGCGCACGTTGACGATCGAGAAGGTTATGCGCGGCGCCGCGGGGAGGCTGCCGTTCATCAGGCGGATCACCAGGATCGCCGAGGTGCCGGGATCTTCGTCGAGCAGCGGGCCCAGAATCGCGCTGGGGTTTATCGTGACGAGATCGGTTTCGCGTCCCGCCTCCTTCATGATCTCCCAGGCACGGCGCTCGGCGCGGGTCTTCGATTCGACATAGGCCGTGATGCGCGGGTTATCCGGATTGCTCCAGTCCTTGGCGGTGAACGGGGTTGTCCGCGGCTTGTCGTGCCCATAGGCGATGGCCGCCATGGAAGAGGTCAGGACGATCCGCTCGACTTGCGCCGCGAGCCCCGCCTTCAGTGCCCGCTCGGTGCCTTCAACCGCGGGGCGAATCAATTCCATCTTGTCATTCGGCATTTTCAAGACGAAGGGCGAGGCGGCGTGCAGCAGAAAGCGGCAGCCTTGCGCCGCCTCCGTCCAGCCCTGCTCGTCGAGGAGATCGAGCTTCACGAATTCGAGCCGCGTGAGGTCGGCGCCGGGCTCGCCGAGCGCCTTGCGCACGGCTTCGGCCTTACCGGGATTGCGAACACTGCCGCGAACGTTGTAGCCAGCATCGAGCAAGGCGAGCGCGACATGGCCGCCCAAAAAGCCGGAGATACCGGTGAGCAGGACGCGATCGGACATGATGTAATCTCCCATGGAATTTGAACGATAAATACGATACTCGTTCGATTCGTACAATAGGAAGTTTGCGTGTGGTTGAGACCGGCACGGACAAGAGATCGGCGGAAAAGCGCCGCCGCATTCTGCAGGCGGCGTGGCAGCTCGTTTTGCGCCACGGGCTGCGCGGCACCACAATGGAGGCGCTGGCACGCGAAGCGGGCATTGCGAAGGCCACGCTCTATGCCCAGTTCGCCGACAAGGATGCCGTCATTGCCGGCGTCATCGACGACATGCTGATCGAACTCAGGGCGGCCTATGACAAAGGGATGGCCGACAAGGGCGGCGTCGCCGAACGCATCGGCGCGGCCTTGGCGGCCAAATTTGGCATCATCCTTCGCGCGCTCGAAGGCTCTCCCCATGCGGATGAACTCTTCAACGAGCACTATCGGTTCGCCGAGCGCTTTCACGCGCTCGACGCGCATATGGAGAGCGAAATCGCGGCCGAACTCGCTCGGGCGGGCGCCGCCGATGGCGTGACGCTCGCGCGGATCGTCATCGGAGCGGCGCAGGGCATTGCCCGCGAATTGTCCGGCGCGGCCGAAGTCGACAGAGCGATCCGGCTCATGTGCCAAAGGATGATCGAGCCGGAGGTGCGCGTTTAGAGCAGATCGCGCGGGCGCCCACATGCGCTGCTCACCCCATTTTCGGCAAGGTCTCCTTGGCCAGAAGCTCGACGAAATTCGAACGGGTGAGTCCGCGCCGCACCGCTTCCTCGTCGATGGCGCGGAGTATGCCGGAATCAAGCGACAGATTGGCCTTGGCCGGGCGCCCGGTCTCGCGGATCAATGGCACCGAGGCGAGCGCCTCGCCCTCAGCCAAAGCCGCCGCCACCTCCGGATCGCCACGCAATGCCTCGAGCGCATGGGGGGCGGGAATTGTCTCTCCGGCTTCCTCTGCCCCCTCGATCCAATCGCGCAAGGAGTTCCGCCGCATGAGTGAGCGCCGCCTCGATCGTAGCACCCATGGCGGTACAGCCCGGCAGATCCGGAAAGGCTACTCCATAGGCGCCTTTCTTGCCGTCGATCAACGCAACGTAGCGGCTCATGCCGAGCTCCTGTAGGCGCATAAATTCAAGCAGGGAACGCGGCGCGGTCCAACCGAAACTATGCCGCCGAACTCGACGCCGACGACGAGCCGCTTGCCGAGGGCACGCAGCGCTTCGTCGAGCGCCGCCAGCTTGGTTGGATGTTTCGAGTCGAGAATGCGGCGCACCTCTTTCTCATGCTTGCAGAGTTTCCTCGCCAGCTCGGATTTGCTGATCCCCGCTTCGGCGAAGGCCTCCAGCACGGCGAGCTTCGCCGCCACCTCAGGGGCGGGCGCGATCGGCGTCAAGCCTCTATGCCGCGGCGTATGTCTCACTTTGGGCAGCGGCAGCCCGCGTGCGGGATAGGTGAGCAGCGCAAGGCCCAGAGCATCTTCGGCCATGGCGCGCGCATCGGCTTCGTCATCGCCTTGCGTAATCGCCTCGGGAACATCCGGGAACGTGACGACGAGCCCGGCTTTGTCGCCCGGCTCGATGACGGCGCCATAGATAAACGAGCGCATCGATTTTGCTCCTCTTCGCGCGCCGCGGGCTCAATCGAGCCCGAGCGCCTTCACGATCTTGCGGGCAGTCTTCGGATCGATCTCGCGCGATGGCAGAGTTGTTAGTCTGTTGCCGACATAGACCATCGCATGGCCACCTTTGCCACGCCTCGTCTCGATCCGGAACGGAAGACCGCGCGCCTTCGCCATCTCCCGCAGTTCGGCGATGAAGCGGTCGCGCTTGTCCATGTCGCTCTCCCGCCAATGATGAGGCGATAGGACAAAAATGTCCGATCGTCAATCAAAGCAGGCACGAATGTTTCGATCGCGGCGATGCTATCCGCGATATGTGCAAGATAAGGAACATCCGCCTTCACAAAGGCCGCGCCTCGGCCTCGATGAAAGGCCGAAAAAACGGACTGAGGCTCCGCTCTGTGATGAGATCGATCCGCCGCCCCAAGAGAATTCGAGCTCTTCAGCGAGTGCCAAATAACTATCGAAGCCTCGATCTTCTTCGATGTCGATGAGAATATCGACGTCGCTATCGGGACGTTCCTCGCCGCGGAGGACCGAGCCGAAGAGCCGCAAATTCGAGGCCCCATGGCGTGCGGCGATCTCCAGCAGAGCTTCGCGCTTTCGGGCAATCTCGTCGAAAAGCGGCATGCCCTGTCCTTTCTAAAGTGACGCATCCTTTTTCCGATTGCCGAGCCTAGATATACTCTACTTTCGTAAGAAGACTGAGCTCCTTTCTTGCAAATTGCGGTTCGAGATGGCGATTTGCAAGAATGATCGCGGGTTCCTTCAAAATCGCGGTATGGGTCGCCTCCCTCACAAAAAATTCTGCGGCTCGACATCGACTTGGACGCGCACGCCGCCGCGCTCTGGTGGCGCAGTGCCGAGCATGGCGCGTAAAAAACCCTGCAGATCGGCCGCGCGCGGCGCCCGGACGAGAAGCCGGAACCGATGCCGGCCGCGGATCACCGCGATCGGCGCTTCGGCCGGACCGAGGAGCGAGATTTCATCGCCTTGCGGAAGGCCGCCGAGTGCGGCGAGTTTCCATTTCGCGTTGGGCGGCAGAGCATTCGCCGCTCTGATCAAGGCGCGGGCATGCGTCTCGGCCGAAGCGCGATCCTTGCCCGACACGATCAAAGCCGCGAGCCGGCCGAAAGGCGGCAGGCCGGCGCGCCGCCTCTGTTCGGTTTCTTCGCGATAGAAACGTTCCCCATCGCCCGCCACGAGCGCGCGGATCACCGGATGGTCGGGCTGCCAGGTCTGGATGAAGGCCTGTCCGTCGCGGCCGAAACGGCCGGCGCGTCCGCTCACTTGCTGCAGCATTTGGAAGGTGCGCTCCGCCGCACGCGGATCGCCGGTCGAAAGCCCGATATCGGCATCGATGACGCCGACGAGCGACAGAAGCGGGAAATTATGGCCCTTGGCGACGAGCTGCGTGCCGATGATGATGTCGCAAGCCCCTTTTGCGACTTCGTCGAGTTCGCGCCGCAGCCGCTCGGTCCCGCCCGGAAAATCCGACGACAGGATCAGGCAGCGGGCTTGCGGCCAGGTTTCGGCGACTTCTTCCGCCAGTCTTTCCACTCCGGGACCGCAGGCGGTCAATTGGTCGGGCGTTTCGCATTCGGGGCAGACGTCGGGACGCCGCTCGACGTGGCCGCAATGATGGCACACGAGGGCGCGGCGGAATTTATGTTCGACGAGCCAGGCCGTGCAATTCGGGCATTGGAAGCGATGGCCGCAGACGCGGCACAAAGTCAGCGGCGCATAGCCGCGTCGGTTCAAGAAGAGGAGCGCCTGCTCGCCGCGCGACAGACATTGGCCGAGCGCGGCGGCAAGCCGCGGCGATATCCATTTGCCGCGCGGCGCCCCTTGACGGCGCAGATCGATCGCCGTCAGCGTCGGAAGCTTTTGGCCGCCGTAGCGCGCGTCCAAAGTCAGATGCGCATAGCGCCCCTGTTCGGCATTGACGCGCAATTCGATCGACGGCGTCGCCGAGGCGAGCACCACGGCCGCGTTTTCGATCTGGCCGCGCACCACGGCCATATCGCGGGCGTGATAGGAGACGCCGTCGTCCTGCTTGTAGGCGCTGTCATGTTCTTCATCGACGATGATCGTCGAAAGATCGTTGAAGGGTAAGAACAAGGCCGAGCGCGCGCCGGCGACGACTTTGACTTCGCCAACGGCAACGCCCTCCCAAATTCGGGCGCGCTTGCGCGCCGCGACAGACGAATGCCACTCGGCCGGCCGGGCTCCGAACCGTGCCGCGAAACGGTCGAGGAACTGGGCAGTCAGCGCAATCTCGGGCATCAGGATCAAGGCTTGCCGGCCGGCCCGCAAGGCGCTGGCGATCGCTTCGAAATAGACTTCGGTCTTGCCGGAGCCGGTCACACCTTCGAGGAGATTGACGCTGAAGCTACGGCTTTCGACTGCGGCCGCGAGCGCAGCGGCAGCCTCGGCCTGATCCTTTTCGAGGAGCATGGGCGCGAAGTCCGGATCGCACGGCAAAGCGACGGGTTCCTCGGCAAGCGCCAAGGTCTCCAGAGTGCCTTCATCGATGAGGGCATCGATGACGCCGGGCGAACAGCCCGCCGCTTCTGCCAAAGCGGATTTTTGAAACGCAAGGCCGCCTTCGGCGGCGGCGATAACCCGCGCCCGCGCCGGCGTCATGCGCGGCGGAGGTGGGCCGGCGAGCCGGACGCCGACGCGCACGCGCTCCGGTGTCGCATTGAAAGGCGCGCGCAGGCTCATGCGTAAAACCATGCCGCGCGGGCTCAGCGTCCAGCGTGCAACCCAATCGATGAAATGCCGCAGGTTTTCAGGCAAGGGCGGCAAATCGAAACGCTGCTCGATCACCTTCAGATTCGAGCCTGCGGGGCTCCGGCGCAATTGCCAGACGACGCCCGGCGTCATCCGCGTGCCGAGCGGCACTTCAACCACATCGCCCAAAGCAAGGGCGAGGTTCCGAGGCACGCGATAGGAATAGGTTTGCTCGAGCGCCACCGGCACCAGGACTTCGGCGACGACGTCCGCTTCGTTCGGTTTCGAGCTTTGGCTCATGCGCGGGCGTACATCTCAAAACGCGCGCCGGATCGCACGAGGGAAATTCGGATGACGGGCTGCATCGAGGTCTCCTGAAAAGTGGAAACCACTTTTCAGACGCATGCTTAGATCATTTTTGCCCGCAGCAAAATCGGCCTGCTCGAAATCGGCGCGGTTAAAATGAAAACATCGAGGGTGCGCGAACCCGGGAGATATGACGAGACCGCCGTTGTCTTCGATTGCCATCAGTGTCTCGATGCGGACCTCGAACGGTCCCGCCGGGCGATGCCGCGAGCGGTGCGGAAACAGCAGCGCGCCGGCGGCGGACGGCAGATCCTTGACCTCGGTCACATTGAAGTGAAGGGCGGCGCCCGGTCTCGAATTTTCACCCTGTCGAAGGAAGAGCTAAAATTCGAGATTGGTCGGAGGCTCGTTGTCCATGACCGCCGCTATCACGCGATGGCGCCGTGACAATGCTTGTATTTCTTGCCGGAGCCGCACGGGCATGGCTCGTTGCGGCCGACCTTGCCCCAAGTCGATGGATCTCGCGCGACGCGGCGTGATGCGCCGGCTGCGCGGTGTGGTGAAGCTTGTCCGTCGAAGCTCGGCGCACTGGCCGCCGCAGCCAGCATTGGCGCGGGACCGGCAGGTTGCGTCAAAATATCGAAGGCCGTAGTTTGCAGCGGCGGCGCTTCGGCCGGCTCGAAAGCGACTTCGACATGGCACAATTGCGCCGTCGTCGATTCGCGCAGCCGCGTGATCAATTCACTGAAAAGCTCGAAGGCCTCGGACTTATATTCGTTGAGTGGATCGCGTTGCGCCATCCCGCGCCAGCCGACGACCTGACGCAAATGATCGAGGGTGACGAGATGCTCGCGCCACAAATGGTCGAGCGCCTGCAGGACGATTTGCTTTTCGATATAGCGCATGAGCTCGGCGCCGTTCCTTTCGACGCGCGCCGCATAGGCCTCATCCGCCGCCTTCTCCAGGCGTTCGCGCATCTCTTCGCCAGTGATGCCTTCTTCCTTCGCCCATTCGGCAAGAGGGGGCGTCGTGTTGAGGATGCTGCGTACGGACTCGTTCAGGCCTGCGATATCCCAGGCCTCGGGATAGGCATCATGCGGAACATGCTTGTTGATCAAGTCTTCGACGACGCCTTGGCGCATGTCGGAGATCATTTCTTCGAGCGAGTCTTGCGCCATCATCTCGCGCCTTTGCTCGAAGACGACCTTGCGCTGGTCGTTCATCACGTTGTCATATTTGAGGATGTTCTTGCGGATGTCGAAGTTGCGGGCTTCGACCTTTTGCTGGGCTTTTTCGAGCGCCTTATTGATCCACGGATGGACGATCGCCTCACCTTCTTGGAGGCCGAGTTTCACCAGCATCGAATCCATCCGATCCGAACCGAAGATCCGCATCAGATCGTCTCTCAGAGAGAGGAAGAATTTCGATCGTCCCGGGTCGCCTTGGCGGCCGGAGCGGCCACGCAATTGGTTGTCGATACGGCGGCTCTCGTGCCGCTCGGTTCCGACGATGTAGAGGCCTCCCGCGTCGAGGGCCTGCGTTCGCAATCGCGCGACCTCGGCGCGGATCTCGGCTTCCTTGGCATCCCGGTCCGACCCTTCCGGCAGATCGGCGCATTCCTGGGCGACGCGCATCTCGACATTGCCGCCGAGCTGAATGTCGGTGCCACGTCCTGCCATATTGGTTGCGACCGTGATGGCGCCCGGCACGCCGGCCTCGGCGACAATATAGGCTTCCTGCTCGTGAAAGCGCGCGTTGAGGACTGCAAAAAGCTTGGAAGGCTTGCCCGCGCGTGCCGCGGCGTAAAGTTTCTGGAGGGCCTTCGGCTCGGTGAAGTCGATCTGCCGATAGCCCTTTTTGATGAGGTAGTCGGCGAGCTGCTCGGATTTCTCGATCGAGGTCGTGCCGACGAGAAGCGGCTGCATCTTGGCGTTCGCTTCGAGGATCTCGCGCGCGATCGCGTGTAGCTTCTCCTCTGCGGTGCGATAGACTTCATCGTCTTCATCGATCCGCAGGACCGGCATGTTGGTCGGGATTCCGACCACGTCGAGTTTGTAGATTTCGGCGAATTCGTCGGCCTCCGTCGCCGCCGTGCCGGTCATTCCGGCGAGCTTGCGGTATAGTCGGAAGTAATTTTGGAAAGTGATCGACGCGAGCGTGACGTTTTCCGGCTGAACCTGGACATGCTCCTTGGCTTCCAGCGCCTGGTGCTGCCCTTCCGAATAGCGCCGTCCCGGCATCATGCGGCCGGTGAATTCGTCGATAATCACGACTTCGCCGTTGCGGACGATGTAATCCTTGTCGCGGTGGAACAATTTATGCGCGCGCAAGGCCTGGTTCACATGGTGGATGATGGTGACATTGGCGGCGTCGTAGAGGGAGCCTTCCTCGAGCAAGCCGGCTTCCTCCAGCATTTCCTCCATATGCTCGTTGCCGGCCTCGGTGAGATTGGTCGTCCGCTGCTTTTCGTCGAGGTCGAAATCCTCGTCGCGCAAATGCGGGATCAATTTGTCGATCGAATTGTAGAGATCCGACTTGTCGTCGGACGGCCCCGAAATGATGAGCGGCGTGCGCGCCTCGTCGATCAGAATGGAATCGACCTCGTCGACGATCGCGAAAGGATGTCCGCGCTGCACCATTTGGCCGAGATCGTATTTCATATTGTCGCGCAGATAATCGAAGCCGAACTCATTGTTCGTGCCATAAGTGATGTCGGCCGCATAGGCGGCGCGCCGCTCTTCGTCGTCCTTGCCGTGGACGATCGTGCCGACGCTGAGGCCGAGAAAACCATAGATACGGCCCATCCATTCGGCGTCGCGGCTGGCGAGATAGTCGTTGACGGTGATGATATGCACGCCGCTGCCGGCCAAGGCGTTGAGATAGGTCGCCAAAGTGGCGACGAGCGTCTTGCCTTCGCCGGTCTTCATCTCGGCGATCGAACCTTCGTGCAGAACCATGCCGCCGATGAGCTGGACGTCGAAGTGCCGCTGCCCGAGTGTGCGGCGCGCCGCTTCGCGCACCGTCGCAAAGGCCGGCACGAGAAGGTCGTCGAGCGTCTTGCCGGCAGCGAGTTCGGTCCGAAAAATCTGGGTGCGTTCGCGCAAAGCCTCGTCGGAGAGCTTCTGCACTTCCGGCTCGAGCGCATTGATGGCGGCGACTTTCGGCCTATAGGCCTTTAGACGCCGGTCATTGGCCGAGCCGAAAACTTTCTTGGCGAGCGTGCCGAGCATTCAAATAACCCTTCTTATGGCCGGATGCCGAAGAATCGCCCCTGTATTTCCGTACGTTTCGGATTGCAAAGCCTGTCGGCGACCTCGCGACGCCCCGGTTTGCGCTGAGCAATGCGCTTCTTGTAGGCGCTTTCGCGGCATGGGCCAGCGTTTCCGGCGCTGTCAGCGATCAAATCCATGCCAGGAAGCGGCGTGACGGCGTGCAGTTACGAGCTTTTCCGGATGCAGGCGCGGCAACCTGTCGCCGCATTGGGAACCCGCCTGCGCCCGGCTGAGGGAGTCGCGTAATGAATTTCGGCTCAGCTCGACCGGTCGCGTCGGCTCTCCAGATTCCAGCTATGGGCGGATCAATCCGTCAATGCAGCTCTCGGCCACCTGAACAGGATCTCTTCCGTCCACGCGGCACGGAATGGATAAGACTATCCACGACGGCCGGTTGACAGATAAGAGCGGGGCGGAGCCTTGTCAATCGATCGCGGGGCTGCGCTGCCACCCTCCAGGACGGGCAGCGTGCTGGAAAAACGTGAGCCGCTCCCGGTTGCGGCGCTTGATCCGGCGCGTTTCGCCATTTACAAGACGAGCTTGAGCTGCGAGCACATTTAAGCCTAAATTCCCGCTCACCACGCAAACACGACCCGTTGCAAACCCCTGCACCCGGAGCAATCCACGCATGCCGACCCTTGCCTCCCTGCGCACCAGCGCCCTGGGCCTCGTATTTCTTTTGACCGTGGCTGTCCCGGTCAGCATGCTCGCAAGCAGCGCCTCCTCTGAGGTGCTCGCCAAAGTAAACGGCAAAGAAATCACCGATGAAGACCTAAAAATGGCGATCGAGGATCTCGGCCCTAGTTTGCCAGCGCATCTCGAGGGCAAGGCGCGCGACGCCTACCTGCTCGACTATCTCATCGATGGCCAATTGATCGTCCAAAAGGCGTTGGCCGAGAAGCTCGACCAGGACCCGGGCTTTCCGAAAAAGCTCGCCTATTTCCGCGAAAAGCTGCTAATGGCAAGCGTCCTCGGCAATCTCACCAAAGAGGCGGTGACCGACGAGGCCATGAAGAAGACCTACGACGAAGCGGCCCAGGAGCATAAGCCCGAGACTGAGGTCCACGCCCGGCACATTCTCGTTGCAACCGAAGCCGATGCGGAGGCCGCGTTGAAACGCATCAAAGCCGGGGAAGATTTTGCCACGGTCGCCAAGGAAGTCTCGAAGGATCCGGGCTCCGCAGGCGGCGATCTCGGTTGGTTCACGAAGGACCGCATGGTGCCAGAATTTGCCGAGGCCGCCTTCAAGCTCGAGACCGGTCAAGTGTCGGACCCGGTGAAGAGCCACTTTGGCTGGCATATCATCAAGGTCGAAGGCAAACGGCAAAAGCCGTTTCCGACATTCGAGGAGGTGAAGGACCAAGTCGCTCGCTACGTCGTGCAAAAAGCGCAGAGCGATCTGATCGTGAAATTGCGCAAAGACGCAAAAATCGAGCGGATGGTGCCGGAAGCGTCTGAACCCGAAACGGCGAAGCCCCCGGCAGCCGACGCAAACGAGAAGAAATAGAGAACCATGACGCGGTGTCGGTTTGCTTGCGTCGGGGGGCGGCCACGACGGAATACTCACCGCGCTTTAGCCGGCATCTGCTGCCCGAATGAAGCCCGTCCGCGGTCTTATCGCGGACTGGTTTTTCTTTTTTGCGGCGGCTCCGCCGCGTGAGCGGCTTGTGAGAAAATGCGTGGTCTCTTTGTTGGCGCCGGGTCCGGGCCGAAATCGCACCGTCTCAGCTGTCATAATCCGGCCAGTCGGGCTTTCGACACGAACGGGTAAAACCTGCTGACCTTCTTCGTCGGTCAGTTCGAGCCCTCTCTCGCTCTGAATTATTAGAATCGATCACGTTTATGGATTTGGATTGATTCAGTCCAAATCCATCGTGACCTATCGACGCGATCCGAGCAATCGGCTATGGACGGGCCGTTTCCACGCAAATGTCTGGTGCAATCATCATGGCTGCTCCCGCCAAGTCCGACGCGGTCTCGCCGCTGGCGCCGGAATCCTTTCCCGATATCCCGCCGATCGACGGCGTCCGATTCGCTGCCGGGTCCGCAGGCATCAAATTCAAAGGGCGCACTGACGTCATGCTGGCGCTCTTCGAAAAGGGAACCAAGGTTGCCGGCGTCTTCACGCGGTCCAAATGCCCCTCGGCGCCGGTAGATTGGTGCCGCGCGCGGCTTGCGGGCGGCAAAGCGCGGGCGCTTGTCGTCAATTCGGGCAATGCCAATGCTTTTACTGGGAAAACCGGCGCGAAAGCGGCGAAATTGACCGCCGAACTGGCGGCTGCCGCAAGCGACGTGCCGACGCGCGAGGTGTTTCTCGCTTCGACGGGCGTGATCGGCGAGCCGCTCGACGCGCAAAAATTCGACGGCCTTTTCGAAGCGCTTGTCGCCGCAGCCGGCCCGAACGGTCTCTTCGAAGCCGCCAAAGCGATCATGACCACCGATACTTATCCGAAGGTCGCGACCGCCAAAGCCAGCCTCGACGGCGTCGAAGTGACACTTGCCGGTATGGCCAAAGGTGCCGGCATGATCGCGCCCGACATGGCGACCATGCTGTCTTTCCTATTCACCGACGCGCCGATCGGCGCCGAAGCCTTGCAGGCCATGCTTTCGAAAGGCGTGGAAGGAAGTTTCAACGCGATCACAGTCGACGGCGATACGTCCACCTCCGACACGCTCTTGCTGTTCGCGACCGGCGCGGCGAAGACGCGCGGCGCACCGAAAATCAGCAATCCAAGCGACCGGCGCCTGAAATCGTTCAGGAAAGCGCTCGAACTCCGTCTTGCTCGATCTCGCCCATCAGGTGGTCAAGGACGGCGAAGGGGCGCGTAAATTCGTGAAGATCACCGTCGACGGCGCCATTTCGAAGAAATCCGCGAAGAAGATTGCAATGTCGATTGCGAACTCGCCGCTGGTGAAGACGGCGATCGCCGGCGAGGACGCCAATTGGGGGCGGATCGTGGCCGCCGTCGGCAAAGCCGGTGAACCGGCCGACCGCGACCGGCTCGCGATATATTTCGGTGACGTCCGTGTCGCTCACAAAGGGTTGCGCGACGCCGGCTACGACGAGGAAAAAACTTCGGCTCTGATGCGCCAAAGCGCAATCGACATTCGCGTCGATCTCGAGCTCGGTAACGGCCATGCGATTGTCTGGACCTGCGATCTCACCAAAGAGTATGTGGCGATCAATGGCGGTTACCGGAGCTGAAATCGCAGCGCCGGCGGCGGCCACGGGGAAAGGCCCTTTCCGACCTCTTCGGGCGGCTTGCGAGGGGTCATGAACCTTCTCCTCGTCGTCGCAGCGGCACTTATCGATGTCGACGGCCGCGTGTTGATCGCCCGGAGACCGCAGGGCAAGGCTCTCGCAGGTCTCTGGGAATTTCCGGGCGGCAAGGTCGATCCGGGCGAGCGGCCCGAAGCCGCCCTCGTTCGCGAGCTCGAGGAAGAACTCGCCATAAAGGTGGAAGAGGCCTGTCTCGCGCCGCTCACGTTCGCCAGCTACGCTTATGAGGATTTTCACCTCTTGATGCCGCTTTACGTGTGCAGGCGCTGGACCGGCCTCGTCACGGCACGGGAGGCGGCCGCGCTGAAATGGGTGCACCCCACGAGGTTGCGCGACTTTCCTATGCCGCCGGCCGATGCCCCGTTGATTCCGGCTCTCATCGGCCTCGTCGGCTAGAGCGGGATGAGGAAAAGTGGGACGCTGCGCGGCTTCTCCGGCGCAATCAAGTTCACGCCGATTGCGTAAACTTGATCGCGCATCCCGCTCTGATTTATTAGATTCGATCACGTTCATGGTTTTGGATCGGTTCAATCCAAAATCATCGTGCGCTAGGCCACCAAGTTAACGGGCTTGCCTGCCAAGTGTCGACCGTCGGCGTTGGCTGCCGCTGCGGCGCATATGAGAGCGCAGGCGCTGCGGTCTTGTGATGCGCAGCCGCGATATGGCTCTGCGGAGGCGAACCCGATATCGAGATTGCCGCACCCTCGGTCTGGACCAAATGGTAGAGTGTCGCCGCGTTGGCGGGCAAGAGTCGGATGCAGCCGTGCGAGGCTGGGCGGCCGAGCTGGGAGACCGAGTAGGTGCCGTGGATTGCATAGCCGCGGGCAAAGAAAATCGAATAAGGCATCGGCGACATGTGATACTTGCGCGAATAATGCATGCGCTGCAGCGAATAGGGTCTAAACGTCCCTCGCGGCGTCACGTAGCCCGAGCGTGCCGTCGACACGCGCCATGTGTAGGAGCCACTTGCCGACTCGACGTTCATGGTCTGCGTCGTCAAATTGATATCGATGCGCACCGTTGCCTGCGCCGGCGAAAGCCAAAAGAACTCGCAAATCAACCCAAGAAAACCAGCCATCTCACGCATGGCATGCCCTCGCGTTGGTGACCGCTCAACCCCGGCGCGGCCGCAACAAACATCCCACAGCCTGCCGTTTTGGCAAACAGCGAAGTTTAGGTAAGGTTGATGACAAGTCTCCCTATCGGCGCGGATCGCGTGGCAAATCTGTTTTGGAGTCAACGATAAGGAGCCGCTTTCGGCAGTTCGGCCACGGTCGATGTGATAACGCGGCTTTGCCGTCGCCGAGCCTGATCGTGAGGGGATTGCGAATCAGCTCTCCATTGGCCAAACTGGCCGCCTCGCGTGACCAACTCGGGGGAGCGCCGATGTCCTTGGCAAGAACCTTGATTTGCGCGGCTTTGCTCTGCGCGACGCCGGCTTTGGCGCAAGATAAAGGCACGCTCGATCCGATGCCCTTGCAGGCGCTGGCGCATCCAAATGATCCTTCGCTCCCCGCGAAGGCATTATTCGGCCGGCAGAGCAAGCCCGCGGGGCTTGCGGCGCGGACGATCGGTTTCTACTCGCGCGGCTGCCTCGCCGGCGGCATCGCATTGCCGGTCAACGGCCCCGACTGGCAGGTTATGCGCGTTTCGCGCAATCGCTTCTGGGGCCATCCCGCGCTCATTGCCTTTCTCGAGCGGTTTGCCCTGAAAGTTCCGCACGTGAGCCATTGGCCGGGCATCTTGATCGGCGACATGTCGCAACCGCGTGGCGGCCCGATGCTCAGCGGCCACGCCTCGCATCAAATCGGCCTCGATGTGGACGTCTGGCTGACGCCCATGCCACGGCGCCAATTGTCTGCTTCCGAACGCGAAGAAACCTCGGCCGTCGAGGTGGTGCGCGCCGACCGCCTCGATGTCGATCCCAACGTCTGGACACAAGACCACGTCGCCGTGATCAAGTCAGCAGCTCAGGATCCGATGGTCCAGCGTATTTTCGTCAATGCCGCGATCAAACGGGCGCTCTGCCGGGATGCGACGGGAGACCGCTCCTGGCTCGCCAAAGTGCGCCCCTATTGGGGCCACGACTATCATTTTCATATCCGGCTTGCCTGCCCTAAGGGCGAGACCGCTTGCGAGGGCCAGGATCCCGTCCCCGAAGGGGAAGGCTGCGATGCCGCGGCGCTGGCCTGGTGGTTTTCCGAGGGAGTCCTGCACCCGGCGCCGAGCCTTGAACCGGCAAAGCCGAAGCCTGCCTTGACGCTCGCCAGCCTGCCGGCGGAGTGCCGGACCGTGCTGACCGCCAAGTGACGCGCGGTTGACGACGCGCTGCGCCTTCAACCCTCCGCCCGCAGTTCGGCGAGAATAGCATCGCCCATCTGCGCGGTCGATATGAAGTCCGCTGCGTCGCCTTTGATATCGGCCGTCCGCAGGCCTCTGTCGAGCACGCCGGCAATCGCGGCCTCGATCCGGTCGGCGAGGTCGCCGAGGCTGAAAGAATAGCGGAGCGCCATGCCGAAGAATCCGATCATTGCGATCGGATTGGCGAGGCCCTTGCCGGAAATGTCGGGCGCCGAGCCGTGGACGGGCTCGTAAAGCGCGTGGCGCAGGCCCGTCTTCGGATCGGTCTCGCCGAGCGAGGCGGAAGGGAGCATGCCGAGCGAGCCGGTCAGCATGGCGGCGACGTCCGACAACATGTCGCCGAACAAATTGTCGGTCACGATCACATCGAATTGTTTCGGCTTTCGCACGAGCTGCATGCCGAGAGCATCAGCGAGCTGATGTTCGAGTTCGACATCGGCATAGTGACGCTTGTGCAGATCGATGATCACTTCGCGCCAGAGCACGCCGGACTTCATCACGTTGTGCTTTTCCGAAGAAGTGACTTTGTTGCGCCGCCTGCGGGCGAGTTCGAAAGCGACGCGCCCGATGCGCTCGATCTCATAGGTATCGTAGATTTGCGTGTCGATGGCGCGTTTCTGACCATTGCCGAGATCTATGATCTGCTTGGGCTCGCCGAAATAAACGCCGCCCGTCAGTTCCCGCACGATCATGAGGTCGAGCCCGTCGACGAGTTCGCGCTTCAAGGACGACAAATCGGCCAGCGCCGGATAGCAAATAGCGGGGCGCAAATTGGCGAAAAGGCCGAAATCCTTGCGCAGCCGCAAGAGACCCGCCTCCGGCCGCACGTCGTAGGGAACATCGGCCCATTTGGGTCCGCCGACGGCACCGAAAAGAATAGCGTCTGCAGCGCCCGCGCGCGCCATATCCTCTTCGCTGATTGCTTTGCCATGCGCGTCGAAGGCTGCTCCGCCGACAAGGCCGCGCTCGATTTCGAACCGAGCCGTTCCTTCTTGAGTGAAAAAAACCGCGAGTTTTTCGACCTCGGCCATGACTTCCGGGCCGATGCCGTCGCCGGGCAGCACGAAAAGTTTAAAGCTGGCCATTCAGATGTCCTCGTTGGATTGGGCAAGGATTTGTGGATCGCCTTCTTGGTTGACAGCTGATCCGGAGCGGACTTGTGAGGCGACCTAAAGGATGCGCGTGCCGGCCGACCTCGCTCATCTCGCCGCTTTGCGCAATGAGGTCAAGTCCAAGTGCGGGGTAGCCGAAAGACTTGCCGCGTCGGCGGTATCAGCTCGCGATCTTGTGTAGGAGGGTCATCGTCGGAACGCCCTCTTGTTTGGCGGCGGCCTTGAACAAGGTATCCATAGCGAGGCCGCTGTCGCGGGCGTTTTCGGCAAGCCGCTTCGAAAGGTCGAGGGCCGCCCGCGACGCATCCCGCGCCCGGCCGACAGTATCCTCGATGGTCCGCAGGGCCTCCGCCACGGTTGTGGCGCTGCGGGCGGCGCCATTGACGCCCGCGGCGATACTGCCGGTGGCGCCCGCCTGTTGATCGACCGAGGCTGCCACGGCGTCGGCAATATTGGCGATCTGCTTGATCGCCTGCGTCCTGAGATCGATCCGCTCCAGGGAGCTACGTGCCGCCTCCTGGATCGTGGCGATCTGCTTGCCGATTTCTTGCGTCGCTTGCGAGGTCTGCCGCGCGAGCGACTTGACTTCCGCCGCGACGACCGCAAAGCCCCTGCCCGCGTCGCCGGCCCTGCTGGCCTCGATCGTGGCATTGAGAGCCAGCATGTTGGTGGAGGCCGCTATATCCGAGATGAGGCCGACGACCGAGCCGATCCTGTCGACCGCCTGGGATAATGAGACCATCCTCTCGTTCGCCTGGATATTCTGCTTAACCAGATCATAGGCCATGCCCGCGCTTGCCGTCGTCTGCTGCCGAATGTGATTGATCGAGACAGAGAGCTCTTCCGTCGCATCTGCCATTAGCGCAACATTCGCGGCGGTGTCGTCGGCGGCCCGTGCGGCGGTCTCGGCTTGATCAGCGCCGTGGCGAGCCAATTCGGTGAACTCGGCCGCCGTTTCACCCAGCGACGCGACCGACGTTGTCGCCAGCCCGCGCCCCGCTTGTATCGTCTGGCTGAATTGGTGGATCGCTTCGCCGAGTTCGATTGCCTTGGTTTTGGCGTCGTGCGCCCTTACCTGGTTGTGGCGGGCGATGCTGCCCACCGTGTCCATCGCGAGCATTCGCGTCGCGAGTTCGATCATCTCCAGCACCGCCCGTTTCGACACAAAGCGACTGTGCTTGAGCCCCTCGACAAGACATTCGACGACCGATTGGGAAATGGTCGCGCGGCCGCGCATATCGTAGCGGAGCATGCTCTCGAACTTGGCTCGCTCCTTCGCCTCGGCCAGGTGCTTCTCGGACAAAGGGACGGTGAACAAACTCTCAGTATGCCGAAACACCAAGTCCCGATAGGCCTGCCGATCTCTCATGAGCGCCTCTTTGAGAGGCGGCACGTGCTTTATCATGTCGTCGATGTGACGATCGATGGCCTCAGGCAGACGTGGCGCGAGGTATTTCCAAATGCGTCGCCTTTGCCGCAAGCCCTCTAGGTCTTGCGGAATCCGGAAGATTTCCAGTCCTACGACGACGTCGGCGGGCAGTGCCATTGTTATAGTTCGCTTTTCAGCATGTCTTCACCCTAGATATTGAACACTCAAGTCTTGACCTTTGATTAAAGTTGCAATTATTGACTGCCAACAATCCTCTGCCGAGTTTCCGAACGTAAATCGGCCAGCCTGGGAATTCCTTGTCCTTATCGGTTTCTGAGGCGACCTTGCGTGCCTCCGGCCCGTTCCATGACAGCACCTTCTGCATCGACGGAGGAAAAAGCACGGTCGGCGAATCCGTCAATCCGCAGCTTTGGAAAGGCGTGGCATTTTTTTTATTGCTTCGTGTTTTGCCGCGGCCTCGAACAGCGCGTCCATGGCGACGCCGCTGTTATGGGCACTGTCTGCCAGCCTTCCCGACAAGTCGAGTGCTGCCCGCGAAGCATCGCGCGTAAGACGAACTGTGTTTTCGATGATCCGCAGGGCCTCGGCCACGGTTGTCGCATTGCGGGCGGCACCGTGGACGCCCTCGGCGATATTGCCGGTGGCGCCCGCCTGCTGATCGACCGAGGCTGCGACGGCCTCGGCAATATTGGCGATCTGCTTGATCGCCTGCGTCCTGAGATCGATCCGCTCCACGGAGCCGCGCGCCGCCTGCTGGACCGTGGCGATCTGCGCGCCGATCTCCTGGGTCGCTTGCGATGTTTGCCGCGCGAGCGACTTGACTTCCGCTGCGACGACCGCAAAGCCCCTGCCCGCATCGCCGGCCCTGCTGGCCTCGATCGTGGCATTGAGAGCCAGCATATTGGTAGAGGCCGCAATATCCGAGATAACGCCGACGACCGAGCCAATCCTGTCGACCGCTTGGTGTAACGAGACCCTCCTGCCGTTCGCCTGGATATTCTGCTCTACCAGATCATAGGCCATGCCCGCGCTGGTCGTCGCCTGCTGCCGAATATTGCTGATCGAGGCAAAGAGCTCTTCCGTCGCATCGGCCATTTGCGCGGCATTCGAAGCGGTTTCGTTGGCAGCCCGCGCTGCAGTCTCGGCCTGATCAGCCCCGTTTTGCGCCAATGCTGCAAGTTCGCCCGCGGTCTCGCGCAGCGACCTGACGGCCGAGGCCGTCACGCCACGCACCTCTTGGATCTTCTCGCTGAATTCGCCGATTGCCCCAACGAGTTCGCCTGCCCTCGCTTTGGCTTCGTGTGCTTTGGCCCGGTAGTGGAGGTTGATGCCGATCGACGCATCCATCGCTACGACCCGCAGCGCGAGATCGGCCACGGCAAACGCGGCACGTTTGGAAACCCAGCGGCTTCGCCACAAATGCTCTTGGAGGCCGGAGACGATCGTCTGCGCAACGGGAACGCGTAAGCGTATGTCATAACCGAGTTTAATCTCGAGGCTGACCCGCTCCTTCGCATCGGCCACCCAGGCTGCGTCGAAAGGGCGGGTGAACATGCTTTCGGCGCTTCGAACCAGCAAATCATGATAGGGTTGCCGTTGTTCGGTGAGCATCCTTTCGTAGATCGGTGCGCCTTTTTTCACGTCGTCGATGTGGCGATTGACGGCATCGTCGAGGTGCGGTGCGAGATATTTCCAGATGCGTCGCCTCTGCCGCAAGCCCTCGGGGTCTTCCGGAATCCGGTAGATCATTAAACTTGCGACAAAGTCCGGGGGCAGCGCCATCGTTCGCTTTTCTTGGCTTTTTTTGACCGATGGAGCTTGAACACGGAATTCTTTAGCTTCGATTAAGGTTACCTGGTTTTGATCGGCAAAATCCTCTGCCGACTTTCCGCACGTCAATCTGCGAACCTATGAAATTCATGTTCGTTCTTATCGGTTCCTAAGCCGGCTTTGCAATTCACTGACGCGGTCCCCGAAAGCATTCTCTGATCGGACGAAGGCAAGAGCGCTAGACGGCGAATCCATCAATTCGCCGTTTTCGATAGGCGCGCCATTTTCGTCATTGCTTCATGCTTCGCCGCAGCCTCGAACAGCGCGTCCATGGCGACGCTGCTGGTGTATGCACTGTCCGCGAGCCGCCCCGACAAGTCGAGCGCCGCTTGTGAAGCATCGCGCGTCAGGCGGACCGTGCTTTCAATGATCCGCAACGCCTCGGCCACGGTCGTGGCCGTGCGGGCGGCGCCGTTGACGCCCTCGGCGATACTTCCGGTGGCGCCGGCCTGCTGATCGACCGAGGATGCGACCGCCTCCGCCATGCTTGCGATACCTGTGATCGCCTGCGTGCCCATGCCGATCTGCTCGACCGAGCGGCGCATCACGACCTGGATCATGGCGATCTGGTCGCCGATTTCCCGAGTCGCTTGCGATGTTTGCCTGGCGAGCGACTTGACTTCCGCGGCGACGACCGCAAAGCCCCTGCCCGCGTCGCCGGCCCGGCTGGCTTCGATCGTGGCATTGAGAGCCAGCATGTTGGTGGAACTGGCTATGTCCGAGATGAGGCCGACGACCGAGCCGACTTTGTCGACCGCCTCGGACAACGAGACCATCGTTCCGTTCGTCCGGCCGGCCTGCGCCACCGCATCATAGGCCATTTGTGCGCTTGTCGTCGCTTGCTGCCGGATATTGCTGATCGAAGCAAACAGCTCTTCCGTCGCATTGGCCATTCGCGCGACATTCGAGGCGGTGTCATCGGCGGCCCGCGCGGCGGTCTCGGCCCGATCGGCCCCGCTTTGCGCCAACTCGGCAAGATTGCCCGCGGTCTCGCGCAGCGACCCCACGGCCGAGGTCGTCATGCCGCGCACCTCTTGGATCGTCCGGCTGAATTCGCTGATTGCCTCACCGAGTTTGACCGACTTCGCTTTGGCTTCGTGTGCCTTGGCCTGGTAGTGGAGGTTGATGCCGATCGACGCATCCATCGCGACGACCCGCAACGCCAAGTCGGCCATGTCAAATGCGACTTGTTTGGAAACCCAGCGACTTCGCCGCAGACCCTCATGGAGACCGGAGACGATCGCTTGGGCGGCTGGGCCCCGTATGCGCATGTCGTGACCGAGTTTAATCTCGACGCTGACCCTCTCTTTCACATCGGCCACCCAGGCTTCGTCGAATGGGCGAGTAAACATCCTTTCGCCGCATCGAACCAACAAATCATGATAGGGTTGCCGTAGCTCCGTGAACAGCCTTTCGAAGCTCGGTGCACCTTTTTTCAAATCGTCGATGTGACGACTGATGGCATCGTCGAGGTGCGGCGCGAGATACTTCCAAATGCGCCGCCTTTGCCGCAAGCCCTCAGGGTCTTCCGGAATCCGGTAGATCATTAAACCTGCGACAAAGTCCGGGGGCAGCGCCATCGTTCGCTTTTCTTGGCTTTTTTGACCGACAGAGCTTGAACACGGAATTCTTGAACTTTGATTAAGGATACCTGGTTTTGATCGGCAAAATCCGCGGCCGACTTTCCGCGGCGGATAACCCGCTGTTTTATCGATCTTGGAACGGCGACGATATGGGCTCAGCAAATCGAGGCGGCCTTTGCCACGTGAATGGCCGGCACCCGGGGGCGCCGGAAAGCGGACCCGAATGCCCGGCCACGATATGCAACGATTTGTCGTCCAAGCTCCCTGTTCTTACGTCGCAGCCAACTGCCGCAGGACGTAATGCAAGATCCCGCCGTTGTTGAAATACTCGAGCTCGTCCAGAGTTGCGATCCGGCAGAGCAAGGGCACTGTCTTCAACGAGCCGTCGGCGAACTTGATCTGCGCTTCCATCATCTGGCGCGCCTTCAAGCTCGCACCGAGCCCATGGATCGTGACCTCTTCATCACCTTTGAGTCCGAGCGATTTCCAGCTCGTGCCTGGTTCGAAGGTCAAGGGCAGAACGCCCATGCCGACGAGATTGGAGCGATGGATGCGCTCAAAAGATTCGGCGATGACGGCGCGCACGCCGAGAAGACGGGTTCCCTTGGCGGCCCAGTCGCGCGAAGAGCCGTTGCCATATTCGGCGCCGGCGAAGACGACGAGCGGAACGGTCTCGGCCTGATATTTCATGGCCGCGTCATAGATCGACATTTCTTCGCCGTCCGGCCAATGCCGCGTCAGGCCGCCCTCCGGCACTGATCCGTCTTGCTTTTGCAGAATGAAGTTCTTGATGCGGATATTGGCGAAAGTGCCGCGCATCATGATTTCGTGGTTGCCGCGCCGTGTGCCATATTGATTGAAATCGGCCTGCAAAACCTGACGCTCGAGCAGATATTTGCCGGCCGGCGAGGCGGCCTTGATCGAACCCGCCGGCGAAATGTGATCCGTCGTGATCTTGTCGCCGAACAGGGCGAGGATGCGGGCCCCGACGATATCGGTGACGGGCTCCGGCTCGATCTTTATGCCGTCGAAATAGGGCGGGTTTTGCACATAGGTCGAAGCCATGTCCCATCCGTAGGTCTCCCCGACCGGCGCCTTCACCCTGCGCCAATTGATGTCGCCGTCGAAGACATTGGCGTAACGTGACTTGAAGATCCGCTTCGTTACGAATTTCGAGACGAAGGCATTGATCTCCTGCGCGGAGGGCCAAATCTCGCGCAGGTAGACGGGCTTGCCTTTCTTGTCATAGCCGAGCGGCTCGGCCGTCAGGTCCTTCGTCACCGTGCCGGCGATCGCATGGGCGACGACGAGCGGTGGCGAGGCGAGATAATTGGCTTGGACGTCGGGACTGACGCGGCCCTCGAAATTGCGGTTGCCGGAGAGCACGGCGGCGGCCACGACGCCGTTGTCATTAATCGCCTTGGAAATCTCCGCCGGGAGAGGCCCGGAATTGCCGATACAGGTCGTGCAGCCGAAGCCGACGAGATTGAAGCCGAGCTTGTCGAGGTCCTTTTGCAAGCCGGAATTGGCGAGATATTCGGCCACGACCTGGCTGCCGGGGGCGAGCGAAGTCTTTACCCAGGGTTTTACACTGAGGCCCTTGGCGAGCGCGTTGCGGGCAAGCAGCCCCGCGCCGACGAGCACATTCGGGTTCGAGGTGTTCGTGCACGACGTGATGGCAGCAATCACGACATCGCCGTGGCCGAGATCATAGTTCTTGCCCTCGACGGGAAAGCGCTTCTGCGCCTCTCCCGGCTTGCGATACTCGGTCTCGAGCGCTGTCTTGAATCCCGAGCCGACGGTTTCGATTGGAAGGCGGCCTTCCGGCCGTTTTGGTCCGGCCATCGAGGGCACGACGTCGCCGAGCTCGAGATTGAGGGTCTCAGTGAAGACCGGATCGGGCGTCACACGGGTGCGGAAGAGGCCTTGCGCCTTGGCGTATTTCTCGACCAGCGCGATACGCTGCGACGGACGCGCCGACGTCGAAAGATAAGATAAAGTCTCCTCGTCCACAGGAAAGAAACCGCAGGTCGCGCCGTATTCGGGCGACATATTGGCGATGGTGGCGCGATCGGCGAGCGACAGAGAGGCGAGGCCGGGACCGTAAAATTCGACGAATTTGCCGACAACGCCTTTCTTGCGCAGCATTTGGGTGACGGTCAGGACGAGATCCGTCGCGGTCACGCCTTCTTTGAGTTCGCCGTCGAGGCGGAAGCCGATCACTTCCGGCAACAGCATGGACAGAGGCTGCCCCAGCATGCAGGCCTCGGCCTCGATGCCGCCGACGCCCCACCCGAGCACCGAGAGGCCGTTGACCATGGTCGTGTGCGAATCGGTGCCGACGAGCGAATCGGGGTAGGCAACTTCGACCGTGTGGAGCTTGCCGTGGGCCGGCTTGAATTTTTCCTTACGGCTCCACACCGTCTGAGCGAGATATTCGAGATTGACCTGGTGGCAGATGCCGGTGCCGGGCGGGACAACGCGGAAATTGTCGAAGGAGCCCTGGCCCCATTTCAGAAAGCGGTAGCGTTCGCCGTTTCGGCTATATTCGAGATCGACGTTCGTTTTAAAGGCTTTTGAAGTGCCGAAAGCATCCACGATGACGGAATGGTCGATGACGAGATCGACCGGCACCAACGGATTGATCTTCTGCGGATCACCGTCGAGCTGGCGCATCGCATCGCGCATGGCGGCGAGATCGACGACGGCGGGAACGCCGGTGAAATCCTGCATGAGCACGCGGGTTGGCCGAAAGGCGATCTCGCGCTCGTCTTTGCCTTTGTTGACGAGCCACGCGGCAACGGCTTCAATGTCCTGCTTGGTGACCGTTCTGCCATCCTCGAAACGCAAGAGATTTTCGAGCAGGATCTTCATCGAGAATGGCAGCTGCGAAATACCTTCAAGCCCGTTTTTTTCCGCCGCCTTGAGCGAATAGTAATGATAGGTCTTGGTGCCGACCGTGAGTTTTTTCCGGCATTTGAAACTATCGAGCGAAGGCATCTGAAACGTCCTGAACTGCTGAAGGGGAAACCGAGTTTTCGGCTTATAGATAATTTCCCCGACAAGGGCTACAGGAACAAACGTCTTGTATCGTCATCCCTCTCGCTCACGAGCGCGAATCACATCATGCATATCGAGGCGCACGCTCTTCGTGTCGACCGCGGCGGCCGCAAGGTTTTTGCCGATCTCTCCCTCTCGCTGGCATCCGGTGAGGCCCTGCTCGTCACGGGCCCGAACGGCGCCGGCAAATCGACGCTTCTGCGGGCGCTTGCCGGGCTGCTGCCGCTCGCGGCAGGGGAAATCGCTCTTGAGCCGTCGGGCGACTTGGAGCTGGCGGCGCTCTGCCATTATGTCGGCCACGCCGACGCCTTGAAGGCAAGTCTGACGGTTGTCGAAAACCTCGCCTTCTGGTCGGCCATGCTGGCGATCGCCGGGCCCGAGCCTCGGTTCGGCGGGGCCGCTCCGCTGCAATTGGACGAGGCCCTCGCCCGGCTCGGCCTCGACCATGTCGCCGATTTGCCGGCCGCCTATCTCTCAGCCGGGCAAAAACGGCGTGCCGCGCTAGCGCGGCTATTGACCGTGCAAAGGCCACTGTGGCTTCTTGACGAGCCCTTGACAGCCCTTGACGTGGCCGCGCAAAAGGGACTCACCGCCCTGATCGAAGCTCATCTGGAGGCGGGTGGCATGCTCATCGCTGCGACCCACGCGCCCATCAAGATCGCCGCGCAGCAGCTTGAACTCGGTGGCCGGCCATGAGCGTTTCAGCCGC
This sequence comes from uncultured Alphaproteobacteria bacterium, assembly GCA_963809985.1. Lineage (GTDB taxonomy): Bacteria > Pseudomonadota > Alphaproteobacteria > Rhizobiales > Beijerinckiaceae > Methylovirgula. The sequence goes on from CAWELW010000001.1 coordinate 1,219,124, forward strand.
GCCGCGCTCAAACTTGGCCGCGCTCATGCTACGCGAATTGCGCATCGGCCGCAGGATCGGCGGCGGCGCGAGCTTGGGCGTCGTCTTCTTTCTCTGCCTCGTCGCCATCACGCCTTTCGCCATCGGCCCCGATCTCGCGCTTTTGAGCCGAATCGGACCAGCCATTTTGTGGATCTCGGCCCTGCTCGCGACCCTTCTCGGGCTCGACCGATTGTTTCAGGCCGACAGCGAAGACGGTTCGCTCGACCTCATGTTCATGAGTGAGATGCCGCTCGAACTCATCGTCCTCGTCAAATGCCTGGCGCATTGGCTCTTGACCGGCGTGCCGCTCGTCGCCGCTAGCCCCTTTTTCGGCCTGATGCTGGGGCTCGAGCCGCCGGCCCTCGCGCCGATCACCGCCTCGCTCGTCGTCGGGACGCCGGCTTTGACCTTGATCGGCGCGATCGGCGCAGCCTTGACCGTGGGGCTGCGCCGCGGCGGTCTCCTGCTGGCGGTGCTGATCCTGCCTCTGTCCGTGCCCGTCCTGATCTTTGGCGTCTCGGCCGCATCTGCCGGCGGCGCAGGCGTCGGCAGCCCGATGACCTTCGCGACGCCTTTTTTGATCCTATGCGCGCTCAGTCTGGGGGCGCTGGCGGTCGCGCCTTTCGCGGCGGCGCTGGCGTTACGGCATTCGCAAGACTGAGGGATAACTTCGTGGCCTATGCCCTACCGGGAACCATCCTCACCTTGATGGATTTTGACCAAGAAGATCAGACCGTTGTGCGGTCGGGGTAGGGTAACTACGTGGGATCCCACCGTTTAGCAGAACCCTTCAATTCATCAGTCACGCTGATCAGGCTTCCGGCAAGGGGCGGAGATATTTGTACCGGGCTGCTATCTCCGGACCCATCGCAGTTACAATATTTAGCTGGCCACTTTCCTGGCGCGGATCGAGCGCGGTGGTGACGTCGATCGACCATTCGTATGGGTGTTTAATTCCTAGTACTGACGTGGCATTCGGCGCCATGGCGATCTTGAGTCTCAATTCGGCAAGCCTCGTTGTGTCGTCGTAGATGTATTCGCCGTCGTATTTGCCGCCCCAAAAGTCTGCACCAAAAACTCGTCCGTTTTCGAGAACCAAAACGCCATTACCGGCTCCGCCAACAGATTTGTATTCAACGCTGTACATACCGTCTTTCATGGCATTTCTCCTCTGGTTCAGCCGAGCCAACTCGACTTGCCGGAGACTCGATGGAAGCGACTGAATAAGATGGGCATAAGCCTCAACTGGGCCAGGGATCGCCCGATCTCCGACCATCCAGAGGCTCACTGCTCTTGGCGTTACCCCCACGAGACGGGCGAAATCCGCCTGAGAGACACCTACCGTTTCAAGAATCAGCTTCAGATCGCTACTCAACATAGAACACATTGTTCTATGCGTGATCGTACATTGTCAAGAGGCGGAAGCGGGAAGGTTGAAATTTTCCTCTGAGAAAGAACCGCGACCTTTACCAAGATCGAGTAACCGGAATAGACCGAAGTTTATGGCATTTCACGCCATAACTTTTCATAGGACATGATACGCCATATGAAGGCGGAGCTGCTGATCCGTGAACGGCTGATCTTTGGCGATGGCGCCATCCTCGAGATCAAGGTCTGGCGGGTGCCGAAACCGCTGTCGCCGTCGAGGCATGAGCTCAAGTATTCACTCTTCTACGGTCGCCGCAGGGAGCGCCTGGTGGCCTATGACAACGAGCGAGGGAAGGGCGATCACCGCCATTATCACGATCGCGAAGAGATTTATATATTCACGACCATCGAACAGCTGCTGGAAGACTTTAAATCCGATGTCGCGACGCTGAGAGGAGAAGCCCTATGAAAAAAGATCTCGAAGTTCACATCGGGGGCTCTTTCGACAGTATTGCCAAGCGCGTGAGCGAGGCCTGGCACCGGGCCGAACGCGGCGAGCCGGTCAACGAGGATCATCTGACCTTCAGTTCCTGGGATGCCTTGGCAAAGGTCATGACGGGCAAACGGTTGGAGCTTCTGCGCCGTCTCCACCAGCAACCGGCCGTGAGCGTCGCGGCGCTCGCTCGCGACCTAGGCCGAGACTATAAGCGGGTTCACAAGGACGTCGAGGCTCTCGCTACAGCAGGATTACTCGCCCGCGACGAGACGGGTCTTCGTACCGAATATGACGAAATTCACACTGTCATTGCGATGTAAGTCATACGCCGAGGCACCCGGAGACCACCATCACATCGGCGGCGTCAAACCGTCGCGGCCGATCGCTATGGCGGCGGCTTCCAAGACCCCGTCTTCGCGCTTCTTCAGGCCGAAGACGATGACTTTGTTGCCCGGCCTGAGATCGTCAGGCCGGGACTCGGCAAAAGCGACGATCGTCGTGTCCGGCGGGACTTCAATCTTTGCCGTACCGCCTTTGAAGGAGAGGGTCAGGTCCGAGCCCGCGACCGCGTCGACGCGCAGATCGATGTTGCCGTTCGTCATCGTCGTCTGCGGCGCAAGGTCCCATGGACGCTGGCCCTCACTCCTGCCGCGCATGGCCTCCGGAAAAACGTGGATCTCGAGAGCCTTCTGGCCGCCTTTGTCGTTGGGCACGCTGGTGATGCCGACGAAAGTGCCGGGCTTGACGTCGGCGAGCGAGGCCTTGACCAAGGCGCTGATCCGCGCCTTCTCGGCGAGCCTCACCTTCAGGCTCGCGCCCTCTCGCAGCTTGATCACCAACAACCGGCCGTCGACCGAATCGATCGTGCCGCGCAGGCGTGCTGGCGGCGCGTCCTGCCCAAGAGCCGGCAAAATCCCGCCAAACAAGGCAAATCCGAATAACAACGTGAACGCGACCGCTCGCTGGCGAAGGTGGGAAAACTCGGACATTATGGCGCTCCGCAATAGCCCCCGCGTCAAAAGCGAGCTCTTAGTCTACCTAGCACCGCGTAGGCCATGCGCCAATTGACGTTGCGGTGTTTCGAGTGTCTCGCTCACCCCCTCTGCTATGGTGAGCATGGAATTCCGCATCATTTGATGATAATTCAGTGCTGCTGGATTGGAGACCTGGGCGATGCGTACAACTCTCGCGCTCGATGACGAATTACTGGCCAAGGCACGTGCCCTCACCGGGCTCGAAGAGAAATCGGCTTTGGTCCGCGTTGCGCTCGAGGCACTCATCGAACGCGAAAGCGCACGACGATTGGCGCGCCTCGGCGGCAGTGAACCCGATATATTGACACCGCCGCGGCGGCGGGCCGAATGTTGATCCTGGTAGACACATCCATCTGGGTCGATCATCTGCGCAAAGGTGACGAGACGCTTTCCCGCCTCCTCGATAAGGCGAGCGTTCTGGCACATCCTTTCGTCACAGGCGAAATCGCCCTTGGCCATTTGCGGCAACGAGATCTCGTGTTGGCCGCTTTGCAGGACTTGCCCGTCGCCAGCGTCGCCACGGATCCAGAGGTCCTGCACTTCATCACCCAACACAGTCTGTTCGGGTTCGGGATCGGCTATATCGACGCCCACTTACTCGCAGCGGTCAAACTGACGCTCGGGGCATCTCTATGGACGCGTGACAAACGGCTCCATAGTGTCGCGGAAGCTATGGGCTTGGCATGGCGCCACGATGGGACCACAGGGCTTTCCAGCGTTTGACATCGCTCGAGGCAGCCCTTAAAGCGGACGCGTTTGCAGTTTAGATGAGAAGCATGCTCAATCCCGCCAATCCATCCGATTTTCTTCGAATTGCCCGCGTCCTCGTTCCGGCGGCGGCAGTCATCACCGCGGTCCTTCTCGCAATCGGGCTCTATCTCACCTTTTTCGTCGCGCCGGCCGATTATCAGCAAGGCGAGACGGTCAAGATCATGTATCTGCATGTGCCCGCGGCCTGGCTTTCCATGTTCATCTATGCGGTGATGACATCGGCGGCGCTCGGCACGCTGGTCTTCCGGCATCCGCTCGCCGACGCGGCGCAAAGGGCCGCGGCACCGCTCGGTGCCGGCTTTACCCTTTTGTGTCTCGTTACGGGTTCGCTCTGGGGTAGGCCCATGTGGGGCGCCTGGTGGGTCTGGGATGCTCGGCTGACCTCGGTCCTCGTCCTGTTTTTGATATACCTCGGCTTGATCGCTTTATGGCAGACGGTCGAGGATTTCGGCCGTGCCGCCCGGCTCGCGGCAGTTTTCACTTTGGTCGGAGCGATCAACATTCCGATCATCAAATTCTCGGTCGACTGGTGGAATACTTTGCATCAGCCGGCCTCGGTGTTCCGCCTCGGCGGTCCGGCCATTGCGCTGAGCATGTTGTGGCCGCTTCTGATAATGGCGGTGGCGTTCACCTTGCTGTTTTTGACGCTGCATGTGATGGCGATTCGCAATGAGATTCTGCGCCGGCGGAATTCGCAGACTGTCTCTCCTCGCTGCGAGCGCCGGCGACAGGATCGGAAACGCGGTTCCGGAGCCGGCCCAATGAATTCCGATCCACATTTCGGCTTCATCCTCGCGGCCTATATCGCCGGGCTCGTCGTTATCGGCGCAATGATCTTCATGACCGTGGCGGACTATGCGAGCCTGAAAAAGTCTTTGGCGCGGCTTGCGGCCCGCACGGGGTCGGATCCCGATCCCGCTTGAGCTCTCGCCGAACAAAAGGGCTGGCACGATGACAGGTCCTTCGGGCCGAGAGGATGATGGCGATCGCGGGGCAGAGCGCGCAGGACGGCCGGTGCTGGCGTTCCTGCCCGTTGTCTTTTTCGCCGCCCTCGTCGTTTTGTTCTTGTTCCGCCTCTTCGCGGGCGATCCGGCGCAACTGCCCTCGGCGCTGATTGGCAGCAAAGTGCCCACTTTCAATTTGGCCGCGGTCGAGGGGCTCGCAGCCAAGCCGGGGCTTTCCGACGCGGACCTGCGGCAGGGCCATGTGACGCTGGTGAATGTCTTCGCCTCCTGGTGCGTACCGTGCCATCAGGAACATGCCGTTTTGGATTTGATTGCCAAAGACGCCAAGCTGGCGGCGGAAGGCGTGAGCCTCGTCGGCATCGCCTATAAGGACGAGCCGGCCAATACGATCCGATTTCTCGCGCAGGAAGGCGACCCCTACGGCAAAATTGGCGCGGATCGCAGCGGCAGGACGGGCATCGATTTCGGCGTCTACGGCGTCCCTGAAACCTTCGTCGTCAAGGGCGATGGCACGATCGCCTATAAGTTCATCGGGCCGATGAGCGAAACATCCCTGCGCGACACGGTTTTGCCGGAGATCGAAAAAGCCCGGCAGTGACGAATCGGGGCGAGCGAACCCTCCGCAAACGCGGCAACTGATTTAAGGCGACGCCGACAAATAGGTGAATCGATCGGGCGCGTTCCCTTCCCCACCCGGGCCGCGCTTGCGCGCGCCCGGGCGCAGGCTCTTGTGGGGAAGGGTCAGGGGTGGGGGTCCTCTCCAGTGCTGCAATGCGAGAAGCACACCACGAACTCCCACTCCCAACCTCTCCCCACCATAGCCCGTCGCTAGCGACGGGCGTCCAAGGACGCCCTATGGGGGCGAGGAGTCGCCCATCCGGCAAACATATAGCACTTGATTTTCCGGGTCTCCTAAATCAGCAGGAGGAACCGTTATAAGGGATGTTCGGCGAGAGCCGTGGATTGAGATAGATTTGATCGTAGATATTGATCGGTCCGGTCAATTTATAGCCGAGCGACGGCGTATAGGTATATTGGGCCTGTCCCCAAATATAATACTGATTGGGCTGCTGAAGCGAGGTCGGCAGGGTCACCTTCGAACCCACCGCAATCGAAGACGACGTGCTCCAGCAGACGGTGGCCACGCTGCTGGCATTGGTCTGCACTTCCGTGACGGAAAAAGTTAGATGGTTGTTCGAATAAGGCGCCATGATCGCCGACGTCGCGGCGAGAATATTGCTCATCTGCGACGACGTGAGGGTGGTGCTCGTATTTTGCGTGACCAGATCCGCGACGGTATGCGCCGTCAAGGTCACTTTGCGGCTGACCGAGACGGCATTGCTGATCTCTATGCCGCCCAAGAGCAGGACAAGCATGAAGGGAAGCACGAGCGCGAATTCGACAGCCGCCATCGCATGTTCGTGGCCGCGGAAGTCGCTAAGGCGACACCGAAAATCAAGTGCTCCATGTTTGCCGAATGGGCGTCCCCTCTCCCCGCTTGCGGGGAGAGGCCGGGTGATTAGCCTCAATTTCATATCAATGGTCTCTCATCTCGAAGCTCGCCCACTTTGCTGCCAATCCCCCGGCCCCTCACCCTAACCCTCTCCCCGCCGCAGCCAAGTTTACGCAGGCCGCGTAAACTTGGCTGCGGCGGGGAGAGGGCGCGCGCCCGATCAATTCATCTATTTCTGGGCGTCGCCTAAATCGGGCGCGGAAGGCTCGCGCGCTGGAAGAAAGACCCATTGCTATGGCTCGGTCTGGAAAACGGCGGTCGCCATCAAGAGACGATTGCCGTTAGAGAGATTGGCGAGGTTGAGACCAAGCGGCCCTTTCACCAGCGGCCATTGGTACATGACGCGCAGGATGACGATGGTCCCTGGTGTTAGTGCTGCTGTGTTATAGTTCCAGGTGTTCGTCACTTGACCGTTCGAATTGAGTGTCAAAGCGGGTGCCGACGTGCTGACACTCGAAAACGTGGTGGCCGTTTCCACGTCGATCATCAGATTGTTGCAATTGAACAAAGCGTAAATATAGTTGCAAACCTTCGTGGCAAATTGCGCCTGCGTCCAGCCGGCGTTCTGCGCCTGGTTGGTCAGCAGAAGGCGGCCCGCCTGCTCGGTCGCAGTTTCGAGCTGCTGCTGCGCCATGAAGATGATCGCCGTCTGGACAATGGCGAAAACCAGGCCGAGAAAGGGCAAAGAGACGATCGCATATTCGACCGCGGCGGAGCCGTTCGTGCAGCGGAAGAATCTCGCGAGCGCCGACGTCCTAGGGCCGCGACGAGAATTCCGGACCAGCGCCGCAAACATGGTTAAAGAACTCCAAAGCATCCAAATGTCGCGGCCGAAAAAGCGGGCCACTTTCCGCGGTACACTTGGAGAAACGCTAATCGAGAAGGCTTGCTCAATAGTTACATCAAATGGAGAAATCGGCGGTTTGGTTACCTCGACCGGCTATTTTTTTGCCGATCTGGACCGGCGCTCGTCCGCTTCACCTGAAAATAGGCTTGGCTAAGCGTCCGGGGCCTTGTCCGCGTCCTCGCCCAGCCGCACGAGCCCACGCGGCAGAGCATCGAGCCCTTGTCCAGAGCCGGTGATGTAAGATCGATGCGGCCGACCTTTTCGACCAGTTTTTCGAGCGTCTCGATCTCCTTCAGGCGCAAGAGCAACGGATTGTTTTCCGTGAGCCGAGCCGTATTGAGCAGCGATCGCGTTGCCGCGGTCTCCTCCTGCCGGCGGATCAGATCGGCCTTTGCGAGGCGCTCGGCCTCGATCACTTTGTTGACGAGTTCGCGAATATCGCCCGGCAGAATGATATCCTTGATTGGGTAAACAAACCCGGACCCGAGGCGACCGATCGCAACCCGATGGTAGCCGGTGTCCGCAGGCGTGCAACTTGCTTGATTGACAGGGTCGTCAGCGGCTGAAACAAAACGCCGGCTTTGCAGCAGGGATCTTCAGCGTGTCAATCTTCGCCGCACTCCACCATGTCACGCATTACGCCTATGACCGCCCCGTTGCGCTCGGCCCGCAGGTGATCCGCTTGCGGCCTGCACCGCATTGCCGATCGCGCGTCGAGAGCTATTCGCTCAAAGTGACGCCAAAAGATCACTTCGTGAACTGGCAGCAAGACCCCCACGGCAATTGGCTCGCCCGTTTCGTATTTCACGAGCCGACAACCGAATTCAAGGTCGAAGTCGATCTGATCGCGGATATGACCGTCATCAATCCTTTCGATTTTTTCGTCGAAAGCGCGGCGGAGACTTTTCCCTTCGCTTATTCGGAGGATACGCGGATCGAGCTTGCCGCCTATCTCGACCCCGAGCCGGCCGGTCCGGCTTTGTCGGCCTTCCTCGCAAAACTCCCGAAGAAAGCCCCCCGGACGGTGGATTTCCTGGTCGATCTCAACGCGCACTTGCAGCGCCATGTCCGCTACATCATCCGCATGGAGCCCGGCATCCAGACGCCCGACGAGACTTTGAGCCTCGCCTCCGGGTCGTGCCGCAATTCGGCCTGGCTGCTCGTCCAGGTCCTCCGCCATCTCGGCCTCGCGGCGCGGTTCGTCTCGGGCTACCTCATCCAGCTCGAGGCCGATATCGATCCCTTGGAAGGCCCAAAGGGCACGGACCACGATTTCACCGATCTGCACGCATGGGCCGAAGTTTATCTGCCGGGGGCAGGCTGGATCGGGCTTGATCCGACCTCCGGCCTTTTCTGCGGCGAGGGTCATCTGCCGCTCTGTGCCGCGCCGCATTACCGCTCCGCGGCACCGATTAGCGGTGCCGTCGAACCCGCCGAGGTCGAGTTTTCCTTCTCGATGAATGTCACCCGAATCCGTGAGGCGCCGCGGGTCACGCGGCCATTCTCGGATGCGGCTTGGGCAAAGCTCGATCGGCTCGGGGACACTGTCGACCGCGAGCTCGCCGCCGCTGACGTCCGCCTCACCATGGGCGGCGAGCCGACCTTCGTGTCGATCGATGATTTCCAATCGGCGGAGTGGAATACGGCGGCTGTCGGACCGACGAAACGCTGGCGCGCGGACGATCTCATCCGGCGGCTGCGCACACGTTTTGCTCCGGGCGGATTTCTGCACTACGGCCAGGGCAAGTGGTATCCCGGCGAAAGCCTGCCGCGCTGGGCGTTTTCTCTCTATTGGCGGCGCGACGGACAGCCGATCTGGCAGGATCCCGACCTCGTTGCAGTCGAAGCCCGACAGGCGCCGACGCAGACCCAAGCGGCACAGAAATTCATCGAAGATTTCGCCGATCGCCTCGGCATGGGTTCGGACTATGTGATGCCAGCCTATGAAGACCCTGCCTATTGGATCGTCAAGGAAGGCGAATTGCCGGTCAATGTCGATCCAATCGAATCGAAGATCGACGAGCCCGAAGCGCGCGCCCGCATGCTGCGGACGTTCGAACGCGGCCTGTCGCAGCCGACCGGCTTCGTGCTGCCGGTGCAACGCTGGAACGCGCTCGACCGGCCGCGCTGGATCAGTGAAAAATGGGCGCTTCGGCGCGGCCGGCTGTTTCTCGTGCCGGGCAACTCGCCGGCCGGCTTTCGCTTGCCGTTGAATTCCCTGCCCTGGTTGCCGGCAGCTTCCTATCCCACGATCTACCCGCCCGATCCGGTCGTCCCGCGCGGACCCTTGCCGGATCGCAATGAGCTAACCCAGCTCTACCGCTTCAATCCCACGACCGGGCGGCAAACCATTTTCGAACAGAATGCCTTTCCGGGCAGCGTCCGCACCGCTTTTGCCGTCGAACCGCGCAACGGCATCTTGTGTGTCTTCATGCCGCCGACCGGCACGCTCGAGGATTATCTCGAACTACTCGCGGCGGCGGAAGCGAGCGCCCGCGCGACCGGGTTGCCGATCCATATCGAAGGCTATCCGCCTCCCGTAGATCCGCGCCTCAATCTCATCAAAGTGACGCCCGATCCCGGTGTCATCGAAGTCAACGTGCATCCCGCGCAGTCCTGGCGCGAGGCAGTCGAGACAACGACCGCGCTCTACGAAGCGGCGCGCGACGCGCGGCTCGGCACCGATAAATTCATGCTCGACGGGCGCCACACCGGCACCGGCGGCGGCAATCATATCACGCTCGGCGGAGCGACGCCGAGCGACTCGCCGTTCTTGCGGCGGCCGGATCTCCTGAAGAGCCTAGTGCTCTATTGGCAGCGCCACCCTGCGCTGTCTTATCTCTTCTCGGGTCTTTTCATCGGCCCGACGAGCCAGGCGCCGCGCATCGACGAAGCGCGCCATGATGGACTCTACGAACTCGAAATCGCTTTGGCGCAAATTCCGCAGCCGGGGCAGAGCTGGATTCCCCTTTGGCTCATCGACCGCCTGTTGCGGAATCTGCTCGTCGACGTTACCGGTAATACGCATCGCGCCGAAATCTGCATCGACAAGCTGTTCTCGCCCGATGGGCCGACGGGGCGCCTCGGCCTCGTCGAATTCCGCTCTTTCGAAATGCCACCCGATGCGCGGATGTCACTCGCCCAGCAATTGCTGCTGCGTGCACTCGTCGCGTGGATGTGGAAAGAGCCCCAGAACGGCAATTTCGTTCGCTGGGGAACGGCCCTGCACGATCGCTTCATGTTGCCTTATTTCGTCTGGGAAGACTTCTTATCGGTCCTCGCCGATCTCGCCGAAGCCGGCTATCGTTTCGAGTCCGAGTGGTTCGTGGCACAATCCGAGTTCCGCTTCCCGCACTATGGCCATGTCACGCGCGGCGGCGTCACGCTCGAATTGCGTCAGGCGCTCGAGCCTTGGCATGTGCTCGGGGAGGAAGGCGTCATTGGCGGCACGGCGCGCTATGTCAATTCCTCCGTCGAACGCCTGCAAATCAAAGCCAACGGCTTCATCGCCGGGCGCCACATCATAGCCTGCAACGGCCGCAAGGTGCCGATGGCGCCGACGGGCGTCGCAGGCGAAGTCGTGGCCGGCGTGCGCTTCAAGGCCTGGCATCCGCCCTCCGGCCTGCATCCGGTGATCCCGACACATTCACCGCTGACTTTCGAAGTGCTCGATTGCTGGAACGATCGCTCGCTCGGCGGTTGCGTCTATCATGTCGCGCATCCCGGCGGCCGCAGTTACGAAACCTTCCCGGTGAATTCCTATGAGGCACAGGCACGCCGGCTGACGCGCTTCCAGGATTTCGGCCATACGCCCGGCAAGATCGATCTGCCGCGGCCCGAGGCGACAGGCGAATTCCCCTTGACGCTCGATCTGCGCCGGCCGCCGGGCGTGTGACAGCAACGGCGGGCACAGTTCGTCAGGTCGACGTCGAAGCGCCGAGCGGCGCCAAGAAGCCGGCAATTTCGTCCAGCAAGTCGTCATGATGGCCGACCCAGACATGGCCGCCGGAGTCATAGCCGATGAACCGCGCGCCGTCGATTTGAGTCGCCATGTAGCGGGCCATGGGAAACGAGCCATAACCGTCGTCGCGACAGCTGATCACGAGTGTCGGCGCACGAATTGCCTCGAGCTCATAGCGGGGCAAGGAGCCGCAAATTCGCGCGTCGTTGAGAATCCCTCGCACACGCAGCCCGATCGGCATGCCAAGCTCGATGATCCGATCGACGCGGGCGCGTTCGGCTGCGGATGCCGCGTGAACGAGCTTTGGCGGTGTCGCGAGCATCAATTTGATCAGCAGATCTCGCGCCAGGCTCGCTGTCAACCAATAGACAAAATCCGAACCGACGATCGTCATCAACAGCTTGTCCATCGCCGGCGCATAGGCGGGTATCGGGGCCGCACCTTCGTGCGGTTGATAGGCCATCGGCACAAGGAGGATGAGCGCAGCGCAGCGCTCCTTGTGCCTGAGCGCGAATTGCAACGCAGAAGGGGCGCCTGCCGAAACGCCGAAGATTGTTGCGCTCTCGATGCCGAGACAGTCCAAAAGAGCCGCATAGGCGTCGGCTTGCGCGGCGGCCGAAGCATCGGCCGGCAGAGGCGTACGGAGATAGCCGAAGCGCGACGCGGCGATCACCCGGAAGCCGCGCCCGGCCAGGGCGGCGCCGCCACAATCCATGCCCTGATCGAAGCCGCCGCCAGCGCCATGCGAAATGAGCAAAGGCGAACCTCGGCCGGCTTCGGCATATTCGCTGCTGCCTGAAGGCGTCGCGGCGACTCGGCTCGCGCCGACGAGGCGCTCGTTGCTCGCGGCGAGATCGCGCCGAAAGGCACGCCGAGTCCAAACGGCAGCGCCGAACATGGCGAGAAAAACGAGCACGCCGAGGGTCGCAGACATATTTATCGCCATTGCCCTGCTCGTCTCTTGGGTGGTGGCCACTTTGAAGTTGATTTGACTTTACGATTGTCGAGGTTCCAGTTGGCCGCGAGATTCAGCTTTGCTCACCTCCCTCTGAAGAAAGTAATTGAGCACCGTCCGGAGGACGACGATGGCCGCCAATTGGCCAATGTCATTCCAGGTAGGCGTTACGGCGGTTCTCAGGATATCTGCGGCAAGTTCAAACTCGATAGCCAGCGTTAACCAGCGTCCGAGGCGCAGTCGAATAATTTCCACTTCATCCCCCAATAGGGTTCTGCGCGGAATAAACAGGGGAAATGCCCGTGATGTGGCTTCGATGGCTGCAAAACCGACAATGATTGCAGCAGCAAAGACAATAATTGCAGCACCAACCTCGATGCCGCCTGCAAGAAAGACTGTTAGCTGCTTGAGTGCAATGTCCATGCTAATCGATTCCAGCTTACGCCGTTCTTTCTAATGCCCTCTCTTCGGCTTCGGGGAGCACAACCAGGAGGGACACTTTGCTGCAGCCGGCAGTTCCCATTTTTTGGCCATCGGACTCCGCCGCAAAACTAACCGGCTGGACCACAGAATTGCTGGCGACGCTCGTGCCGAAGCCACCCGTGGTGAGTAAAAAGAGGCCAATTGCGGCGGCGATGCCTTGACGTGCCTCAAAGGCGTGGAGCCGCTGGACATTATGGATGAGGCAGTCGAGCCCTTCGTGGAGGGCGAGATGGCCCAGCCCAAAATCCTCATCGTCTATTATTCGCGAACGGCAACGATGCGAACGATCGCCGTGTCGCTCTGGACATTGCTGAAGTGCGACATCGAAGAGATCAGCGAAGCGAAGAGCCGCGCCGGTGCCTTCGGCAGGGCGCGATCTGTGCTCGAAGCCATGTTCAAACGTCCTGCGGCCATCGTCCCGGCGAAGAAAGATCCGGCCTCTTACGCCCTGGTCGTCATTGGCACGCCCGTATGGGCCTGGTCGGTCTCCTCGCCGGTCCTTGCCTATTTTGTAGCAAACCAGACGCGTTTGCCCGCGGTTGCTTTTTTTTGTGTAATGGAGGGCATAAGTGCCAACAGAACCTTCGCACAGATGCGTGGCCTCGCCGGGAAGAGCCCGCGCGGGCTTTGTGCTTTCAAAGAGCGTGATGTGTGGTCGGGACGTTACACGGGTCCGCTCGACACGTTCGCCAAGGCTCTGCAGGCGGCGGAGATCGCGACATACCGCACAATTACAACTATCTGACTGTAAAATTGAAGATATCGGCTGGACTGGAGGCACTTGGCTGAGACGCCGGCGGCCCTTGCGTCGCAGCAAAACGGCCCGACCGACGCCAGATGCCGGCGCGCGACTTGCTCTTTGGCAACAATAGTTGAAAAACTTCGGCCTTCCCGATTCGTCCGGATCTGCGCTACAAGCTGGCCATGAAAGCGACCGAATTGCCCACCAGAAGTCTTCGAGGTCACCCTAGCGGTTCTCACCGAATGGTTTGCTTCGCCTCATTCCATCGCATTTTCCGTCTCGCTTCCATCGCGGCGGGCTTGGTCGCGTTCGTTTCGGCGTCAGCCATGGCCGAAACCGTCCAGGCTCGCTACGCGGTCCACCTCATTGGACTGCGAATCGGCGAGGTCAATGCCTCCGGCTCGATCGAGCCGGCGAGCTACAAAATCGACCTCAATGCGAGATTGACCGGCCTCGCGGCGATGGTCGCCAACGTCAAAATGGCGCTCGCTTCCTCCGGCCTCATCCGCAGAGGCACGATTTTGCCCTCGGCCTATGCCACGACTTCGGCAACGCCACGTGAGACGCGCACGATCCGCATGATGCTCGATGCCGGCTCGGTGAAGGCGGTCGAAATTTCACCGCCGCTCGACGACGCGGACATGCGGATACCCGTCGCCCCGGCGAGCAAGCAGAACGTCCTCGATCCGACGAGCGCCTTCATCATGGCCGTGCCGCCCGGCGAACCGCTCATCGGGCCGGCCGCCTGCAACCGGACGATCCCGGTCTACGACGGCGTCGTCCGTTTCGACATTACTTTGTCCTATGTCGGCACGCGGACCGTCTCGATCAAAGGCTATTCGGGTCCCGTCTCCGTCTGCGCCGCACGCTACACGCCGATTTCCGGCCATATGTACGATTCGAAGTCGGCGAAGTTCATGGCCGAAAACCGCGAGATCGAAGCTTGGCTAGCGCCGATCGAACTGGCCCATGTGGTCGTTCCGTTCCATGTCGGCTTGCGGACCCAGGCGGGATTCGCGGAAATCGATGCCGTGGAAATCGTGATCAAGTCCGATAGGGCCGCCAAGACCGAGCGCTGATCACATAAGACGGTCGGCATCAGGGCCGATCGCTAAAAGTTGGCCTCTCTGTTTTCTATTCCTCCTAGTGCGCGGTCTGGGCGCGTTCAGCAAGTTTGGCTGGCCAGCTTCACACGCGGAGCAGGCGCTGCAACCGGGTGGGCAGGAAATATGATAATTCTTTATACATTCGGGCCCTATTTCGGCTTGCCCGACGGCAGCCCTTTCGTGACCAAAGCGATGCTGCTGCTCAAATTCGCGGGACTTTCCTATTCCGAGGATCGCGGCGGCTATTTCAAGTCGCCGAAGAAAAAGCTGCCCTACGTCAACGACGACGGCGCCATCATCGCCGATTCGACGTTCATTCGCCTGCATATCGAAAAGAAATATGGATTCGACTTCGATGCCGGCCTCGGCGCGGAACAAAGAGCGACCGCCTGGGCCGTCGAGAAAATGTGCGAAGAGCACCTCTACTTCGGCATGATCGAAATCCGCTGGCGCGACGACGCCAATTTCGCCAGGGGCCCGGCGCATTTCTTCGATTCCATCCCGCTGCCGCTGCGCCCCCTCGTGCGCCGATTGATCCGCCGCAAGATCATGAAAACACTAGATTATCAGGGGTTCTGGCGGCACACGAAAGAAGAAGTCGCGGAGCTCGCCTGCCGCGACATCGAGGCGCTCGCAGCCTTGCTCGGCGACAAGCCTTTTCTCATGGGCGACAAACCCTGCGGCGCGGATGCGACCGTCTTTGCCTTCATCGCCGGCCTTCTCGTCCCGATTTTCGAAACGCGCGTGCGCACCGCCATTCAAGCCCGTCCCAACCTCGTCGCCTATGCGAAACGGCTATCCGACCTTTACTTCCCTGCCGGCGGGCAAGCGCGGGTTCCTCAAGCGTCGTTCGCATAAAGGCCTTGTTGACGTTGAGTCCAGATGACTTCGGCTCGGTAAGACAAAATTCGGGGTTCGTCGGTCAAAACCGCTCCCAAAGCTTCGGAAAGGAAGCGGAGGTGTGGGATGCGGGTTTTGCGGCGCGGACAAGGGCTCCGATGTCGGGACCCATCAGAATTCAATGGCTGCGACCAGCAGGCCCAATTTCGGTCTTTGAGCGATCTGGCCATTCGCCCGGAGGGAAGGTCCGGTCAGAACGCCAGCACTGACTTTGCCGAAACTCCGATCGCGGAGCGGCGCGGCAGCGCTTTAAGGGTCTCGGGATTGCCTCGAGCCCCCGATGACTTCCGGCAAGACTTGCCGCGCGTGCGCCGCCGAAGGCGGAATGGTCTAACTCAGGTTGCGGTTGCCTTTGTCGCCTTAGTCTTGCTCGCGTTCGGCGTCGTTGTCCTGGCGGCGGCGCAATCGGAAGATACGCCCCTCCAGACGGCGCACCTCGAAGTGCCGCCGCCGCAATGGATCGACATTGTCCGGCCGATCGAAATTTTCGGTCTCGACGCTCCAGAACTGGCCAAGAACACGAAAGTCTACTACCGAGCCCGCCGCCATCGCGAGTGGGACGGCCGGCAGGACATGCTCGGGTTCGGCCAGTTGAGAGGCAAAGACCTCTTTCTGCGCTTGATGGTCTATCGGATCGGCAGCGAAGCCGCGCCGCAAGTGTCCTTTTATGTCGACCTCGCCCGCCGCGCCGCGGCGGAGGAACTTTCAATTGGGCGCAGTTCGCAGCCACAGGTCGGCGCGACGCGATTCGGTCCTATCGAAATTGCCGATCTCGACCTCGTCGAAAAGGAGGGCCCGGCCGCGCCCTGCCTCGGCTTTCGCAGTACGGCGATCGATGCGCCCGTCAGACTCGTCGGTTTTGCTTGCGGCACCAGCGACAAGCCTCTGTCGCGACCAGGCCTCATCTGTGTCATCGAGCGATTGGACCTGAATTCGGCCGGCGAAGACAAGGCGCTGGCGCGCTTTTTCGCCGACAGCGAACTGAAACGGAACCCGGCCTGTGCCGGAATTGCGCTAGGTCCCAGGCCGGTTCATGCGAATTGGTCCGGCCAAGCTGATGCGCCGCCGCAACTCCGACCAAAAAAGACGCGCTAAAGCCGCCCGCCATCAAAAATCGTCGAGCTTTGGCGATGGCGCCGAACGAAAAAAGTTCTATGCTGTTATTATGAGGGGAAAGGAATCCTTGCATGCCCAGATTTGCTACGGCTTTGATCGCGCTTGCCTTTACCGCCGCCGCCCTAGCGGTATCGGCGCCAGCGAACGCCAACACAAAGCATCGCCTCCACCGTCATGCTGTCCACGTCGTTGATTTTTATGATCAGCGGCCGCCGCTTACCGTCAACCGCCGCAGCTGGCTCGATCCGGGCCCCGTCGTCCCGCAAGGCAATATGCAACATTACGTCGAAGCCAATACGAGCCTCAATCTCACGCCCGACCAGATGTACACCGACAAGTTCGGCAACGATCTTCTGCCGCGCCGCTTCGATCCGCCGGGACGGCCAGAGCCCCTCGTTGAATTTTGGACGCCCCGCTTCTGAAGCAGCCGCGCTTTCGGTTGCTAAAGGCCGACCCGCCCCTCCGGCGGATCGGCCTTAAGTTCATGTCGCCCAAGCCTATTCCGCGGCAATGCCCGTGCCGATCTGGCAGGTGACGCCGGTCCCGGCGAGCCCGCAGTATCCGCTCGGGTTTTTGGCGAGATATTGCTGGTGGTAGTCCTCGGCATAGTAGAAAGCCGGCATATCAAGGATTTCCGTGCTGACCGCCGGAAAGCCACGCGCGGCGAGAGCGGCGCTATAAACAGCCTTGGACCCTTCCGCTGCGCGGCGCTGCGCGGCGGTGCTCGCATAGATCGCGGAGCGGTATTGCGTGCCGACGTCGTTGCCCTGCCGCATGCCTTGCGTCGGATCGTGGCTTTCCCAAAAAGTCTTGAGCAAGGTCTCGAATGGGATCGTGGCCGGCTGGTAGACCACGAGCACCACTTCCGTATGGCCCGTCAGGCCGGAGCAGACTTCTTCATAAGTGGGATTGGGCGTGAGGCCGCCGGCATAGCCGACAGCGGTAACCCAAATGCCCTTCTCGAGCTGCCAGAACTTTCGCTCGGCACCCCAGAAGCAGCCGAGGCCGAACAAAACAGTCTCGGTTCCCTCGGGGAATGGCGGCTTCAAGGTGCGGCGCGTGAGGTAATGTTCGTTGGCTGTCGGGATGGGTTCGCGGCGGCCGGGCAGAGCCTCGGCTGCCGTCGGAAGGGTGAGGCGCTTGCGAAAGGACAGCATGGGCAGGGCTCATTGCGGATTTCCACAACCGATTGAAAATGGGGTGTCATGCGACAAGTTGCAATCGCTAATCGCAACTCGAATAGCCGATCCTTGCGCGTTTCTTCCGGCTGAGCGCCAAGGCCAGAAAGCCGATGATGCCGGCAATGGTGAAGGTCGGCAGCCTGAACAGCGTGACGATCATCGGGTCCCACAGATAGGAATTGAAGTGTTCGATCTGCGGCTGCAAGCTCGGCCACTTCGGCACGACCCAAATCAGCGCCTCGCCGAATGGCGTCATCGAGAGGCTACCGCCGGCGATCGTGCGAGTTCCGTCGATGATCAGGGCCGTGAAGGCGCCCGCGAGCAGGATGAGACCGAGGAGGCGAAACGCCAAGCGGATCATTGCAGCCCGGCACTGAGGAGAACGGGGATGGTATCCATAGGATGCAAGGCAGCGCCTGTCCATCTTCGCCCACGCTCATGCGACGAAGGTCGAGGTCGCAATGGGCACTGAGATAGAGCGCAAATTCCTCGTCGACGCCGATCTCTGGCACCCGGCGGGGGCGGGCGTTCTCACCCGCCAGGGTTAT
The DNA here is from genome assembly GCA_963809985.1 of uncultured Alphaproteobacteria bacterium. Classification (GTDB taxonomy): domain Bacteria; phylum Pseudomonadota; class Alphaproteobacteria; order Rhizobiales; family Beijerinckiaceae; genus Methylovirgula. The sequence continues at coordinate 1,237,131 of CAWELW010000001.1, forward strand.
TTGTCTTCGGTAAAGGAACGTATCGTTCGCGTGCGGATAGCCGGCTCCGGCGCTTTTCTGACGGTCAAGGGCCCCTGCGACAATCTGATCACCCGCTTGGAATTCGAATATCCAATCCCGCTTGCCGACGCGACGATCCTCCTTGATCGGCTCTGCGAACGGCCATTGGTCGAAAAGACGCGCCACGAAGAGAAGATCGGCGTCCATATCTGGGACATCGATGTCTTTCACGGCAACAATGAAGGTTTGGTTCTCGCCGAGATCGAGCTTGCCGATCCGGCCGAGCCTTTCGAGCGCCCCCCGTGGATCGGCAAAGAGGTCTCGGATGACCCGCGTTATTATAACGCCAATCTCGCTTCGCGGCCGTTCAAGAGCTGGAGCGGCAGCCCAGATCGCGCTAAGTCCTGACGCCGGGCCGCCGTCCAGTTTGAGAACCCCGGGCGGGTGCGACCTGATGCCCAGGCCGCATTGTCGTGCCGGCGCGGCGGTTACGCTGTATTCCAGCCGCGGAAAAGGCAAGAGTTTGAAGTGCTTGATTTATGCGACGCGATGCCCCATATTGTGTCTGTCGATAGACGGCCGGATGACTTGGCCGTGTGCTGATTTTATCAGCACCGCGGTGGCAATTCTCTACCTGAAAATGCGATTTCGACGGCCCGCAATTGCTGGCAAGCACTACCTCTATTTGTGAAAGGGTTTCCCATGGCTACGGGAACCGTGAAATGGTTTAACGCCCAGAAGGGTTTTGGCTTCATTGCGCCGGATGATGGCGGCAAGGATGCCTTCGTGCATATCAGCGCTGTGGAGCGCTCTGGCCTGCGCGACTTGCGCGAAGGTCAGAAGGTGGGCTTCGAGCTCGTCTCCGACCGCAAGAGCGGCAAGTTGTCGGCCGACAACCTCAAGGTTCTGGGCTGACCGCGACGATTTCAAAAGTCGACCACGGATGTACTGGCGGCTTGAATTGTAGGATGCGGCCAGCCTGCTGCCCAAAGAGGCGCTGAGCGCCGTGCTGACCCCGCACCTCATCGAGGTTGCGGGGTTTTTTCTTTTTGGCCGCCGGCCCGAGACAACGATGCCGCTCTGAAGAAGGAAACCGAATATGCATTATCTTGGTGGACTTCGCGGTGCCGGCGTTTTGACATGCGGGGATCAAACGCTCGCCCGTGCCAACTATGACTTTGACGGGTTCCTCACGAAACGCGGCGAAGTGACCGGCTGTGGCGAAATCCGAATGTCTCCGGAGGCCCTGAGGGAAATATTCGGGCGCACTGATCTTCAGTTGCGGACTGACGACGGACGCCTCCTCAGCATTCGCTTTTCCGAAAGGCGGCTCGTTTCGGCGAGCGTTGCCGCGCATGTGGAGGTCGCCGGCGAACTGCCGCCCCTTTCCGAGTGGCGCCACTAGCTTGCTTCGGGCTGCGTCGATCTTGCCCTCTATCTCGTTGTTTTAGCGCGCGAAGCCGGGCTATGCTTTGGATGTTGCGGCTTTTCGCCCAGCTTGCGCCGTGAAGAAGTCGCGCATCGCGACCGTTGGCTCCTCGGTCTCGAAGGCCGCGGCGAAACTGTCGATCCCCGCCTGTATGGCGGCGCGCAACGGCAGGTCTTCCCACGATCGGATGAGTTGCTTCTGCAGGCGGACAGCCTGCGGCTTGGAGCTGAGAACCTGCCCGAGCCAGTCTTCGAGTGCATCGTCGAGTTGCTCAGGCGGCGTGACGCGCTCGACAAGCCCCCAGGACAAGGCATCTTGCGCGCCGAACGTCTCACCCAAGAGCAGGATCTGTCGCGCCCGCCCCCAGCCGACGAGCATCGGGAGGAGCGCAGCCTCCACGACGGAAGGTATTCCAAGCTTGACTTCGGGCATTCCGAAGATGGCGGTTTGGGAAGCAATCCGGAGGTCGCAGGCTGCCGCAATCTCTAGCCCTGCGCCAAACGCGAACCCTCGGATCTGCGCGATAGTCGGGACCGGGATGCAGCGGATCGCGTCGCAGCAAGCGTGAACCCGCGAGATGAAAGCGCGAGCGCCGTGACCGTCCTCGATGGCACCCATTTCCTTGATGTCTGCGCCGCCGATGAAGGCTTTTTCGCCCGCCCCGGTGAGGACGAGCGCGCGCAGACGTTCCTCGCGCGCGAGCTTCGACATTTCCTCGACAAACTGCGCCATCAGGGCGCTGTTCAGCACGTTGAGCCGCCTCACATTGTCGATGACGACGAAAGCGACAAGCCCGTGCTGCCGCTCGTCGAGATGAACTTCGACCTGCCTCTCTCTTCCATGATCCACGGCAATATCCTCGATCAAGGTCATGACTGGGCTTCGGGCGGCACGTCGCAGACGACGATTTCGACTGGGGGCGGCCGCCGCCAGTGAACACGCTGGCTGGGATCTCGGCAAGTGTGACAAGCATGCCGCTCATTCCACCCGAACGCGGTTCCGCGCTTTGCAGAGCCAGCGCGATTCGGTTGAAAAGCGAAAATTTCACATGGCCTTATGGGCTGCTTTTTTGGCAACCTGTGGTAGCCTGCGCGGCAAGGTTCAATGATTCGGCGCGAAGCGGACATCGGCTTCGTGTCGTCGGCGTGTAAACGAGTTGGTTCGGGAGGCACGAGCTCGCAGCACCGCGGGCGACAAGGAGGCCGAGGTGATCGGATTGGATTCAGATGCGCACACAGCGACGTGTGCAAGAGGCGCGGGCATGCCGCTCGTCGCCTCCGGCTTGGACGATTTTGCTGTTTTGCAAGCGACTTTCGCGGCGGCTATGTTCGAGACCTTCTTCAAGCAGCTCAAATTGATCAACACGATCATGACCACGCTTCCGCTCGCGTGGTCGCCCGCGGATACGGATCGGGAACGCGCGCCGGACATGAAGGCCGGCACATCCGAACGCCCGGCGATCGACCCTGCGTCAACTTCGAATGTCATGGGTCCGGAGGTTCTTCCGGCGCGCCGGAAAGCCCGAAAAAATAAAGCTGCCGGGGGAAAGATCATCTCTTAACGAACGCCGCGCGGGCTAGATCACGATGATTTTGGCTTGAACCAATCCAAAATCATGAACGTGATCGATTCTAATAGATCAGAGCGGGACAAGCAGATAGGGTTCCGCGATCTGCGCGAACTTGATTGCGCCGGAAAACTGGTTCCCGCTTTTGTTCATCCCGCTCTCGCGGATGCCCCAAGATCGGATGCGCGGGGTCGCTCTTCGGCGATCCGGTGCACTGCAATTCGCGCGCAACAATGTGGTCGAGAATCGTTTTCAGGCGGAGTGGAGTTCACTTCGCCTGAACTGTTTCACGTGATGCGCGGCACAGAAGACGGCGGTGTGTTGAGGGCAAGTTCCGGGCGCTCGGCAATTCTGGCCCGGCTCCGCCGCGGTTGTTTCCATGTCTCGTTGAAGTTGCCGATATGGAATCCCGTGAGGGACAAGGATTGGGACGGCCCAGACGAACGCTGCAAAGCACGTGGTCTTCGAAAGGTCGGTCTCAGATGAAGCTCATTCACCGCAAAGTCCCGCGCCGCCCCGGCGTCCTCAATCTCATGCGCCGGATCGATCCGCTCCGAAGGGTCTAATCATCCCTCATCCAGGGCGTACAATAACACCCGCGGATCCTGTTACAGGTCCAATGCATGCCCCTCGCGCCCGAACGGGTCTTCCCCGCCGTGACAAGTTGCCCTTTTGATCGGCGCGAAGTTTCGACTCGCCACCGAAATATTGGCCGCGCCGCGCGAGGATTGGGCGTGGAGGCCGGAGGCCTGCGTCGATTAAATTGCATGGATAGCGGACCAGAGGTCGACGGTCCGGAACGCGGACCTCCGGTCCGCATAAAACCCCTCGATTTGAATAACTCGCGCCACTAGAGGCGATTGCCCCCGTCGGCGCGACCGCCGCCAAGGCAACCACCGTTCTATGCATCGATTGAATCCTACATCTGTCGCTCGCTTCAGACACATGGTTTTCCCGCGGGCGCAAATTCGCCATTGGCACCGAACGGCGGACATGTTGCCTGCCTCCGCTGCTGCCGCACGACGGGTAAATCGGCTGCAAATCCTAAATTCGGATCCCACCGCGGAAAAGCGGGGCGCTCTCGCTCTAAGGGTTCCCAGGTCTTCAGTGCAGCAATACCGCTCGGGCGGACGCCGCAGAGACGGCGCGCCAATTATGCGAGCAGTTTGCCGTTCTTGCGACTTCGCGCTGTCGAGCAGAAGGGAGTTCTTGCGTTAATTTGACGCGTCGCTGAAGCTTGTGCCGGAGGGCCGCCGCGCCGGCGGAGGTTGCGCCCAAAAATACCATATGTTAGGGACGCTCGCTATCGACGCTCGCTATCGGGGACGAGGCCGCCCGTGCCGCCCTTTTCCCCGTTCCCTTAACAGCCTGTGGTTTTTGGTTTTGCAGTGATCGCCGAAAACGATCTGCTTCCACGAAGCCGGCTTTCTTACAGGCAGACGGATTCGAGGGCTTTTTCGACTTGGCGAAAGAAGAAACGATCGTATCGGGAATGGCCGGCCGCTATGCCCAGGCGCTGTTCTCCCTGGCGCAAGAAGCGGGCGAGACGGATCAGGTCGCAGCCGATCTTTCGCGTTTCTCCGCACTCATCGCCGAAAGCGCCGACCTTGAACGTTTCATCAAGAGCCCGGTTTTTTCTGCGGACGAACAGGTCAGAGCCCTAACGGCGATTTTGACGCGTGCCGAGATCACCGGAATAGCCAGCAATTTTCTCAAGCTCGTCGCCACCAAGCGGAGGCTTTTCGCGCTCGCCGACATGATCCGTGATTTCAACAAGCTCAACGATTTCGCCAAAGGCCTGACGCGGGCCGAGGTGACGGTCGCGGAGACTTTGAAGGACGCGCATATCGAAGCATTGAAGGAGGCCCTCGCCGAATTGACGGGCGGCCAATCGGTCGAGGTCGCGATCAAGGTCGATCCTGGCGTCATCGGCGGCCTTGTCGTGAAATTGGGTTCGCGCATGGTCGATGGTTCGCTCAGGACTAAACTGAACACGCTCCGTACACGCATGAAAGAGGTCGGCTGATGGATATCCGCGCCGCGGAGATTTCCGCGATCCTGAAAAACGAGATCGCCAATTTCGGAACCGAGGCCGAAGTTACCGAGATCGGGCAAGTTCTGTCGGTAGGCGATGGCATTGCCCGCATCTATGGCCTCGATAATGTGCAAGCCGGCGAGATGGTCGAATTCGAGAACGGCATCCGCGGGATGGCACTCAACCTCGAAACCGACAATGTCGGCGTCGTCATTTTTGGTTCGGACCGCGACATCGGGGAGGGCCAGACCGTCAAACGTACGGGCGCGATCGTCGAAGTGCCGGTGGGCAAGGAACTCCTAGGCCGCGTCGTCGACGCACTCGGCAATCCGATCGACGGCAAGGGCCCCATTCATGCGACGCGGCGCGCCCGTGTCGACGTGAAAGCCCCCGGCATCATTCCGCGCAGATCCGTGCACGAGCCGATGGCGACCGGCCTCAAGGCGATCGACGCCCTGATCCCGATCGGGCGCGGTCAGCGCGAACTCATCATCGGCGACCGCCAAACCGGCAAGACCGCGCTTGCGCTCGACACGATCTTGAACCAGAAGCCGCTCAATCAGGGCACGGACGAAAGCGTCAAGCTCTATTGCGTCTATGTCGCCGTCGGACAAAAGCGCTCGACCGTCGCGCAGTTCGTTAAAGTGCTCGAAGAGCATGGCGCGCTCGAGTATTCGATCATCGTTGCGGCGACCGCTTCCGACCCCGCACCGATGCAGTTCCTGGCGCCCTTCGCAGGTTGCGCCATGGGCGAATATTTCCGCGACAACGGCATGCATGGCTTGATGGTCTATGATGATCTGTCGAAGCAGGCCGTCGCCTATCGCCAGATGTCGCTCCTGCTGCGCCGGCCGCCTGGGCGCGAAGCCTATCCCGGCGACGTCTTCTACCTGCACTCGCGTCTGCTCGAACGCGCCGCCAAACTCAATGAGGAGAATGGTGCCGGTTCGCTAACCGCCTTGCCGGTCATTGAAACCCAGGCGAACGACGTCTCGGCCTATATTCCGACCAACGTGATTTCGATCACCGACGGCCAGATCTTCCTTGAGACGGATCTGTTCTATCAGGGCATTCGCCCAGCGGTGAACGTCGGTCTCTCGGTGTCGCGCGTCGGCTCCTCGGCGCAGACGAAGGCAATGAAGAAAGTCGCCGGCCGGATCAAGGGCGAACTCGCGCAATATCGCGAAATGGCCGCCTTTGCGCAGTTCGGCTCGGACCTCGACGCCACGACACAGCGCCTGCTCAACCGCGGCTCGAAATTGACCGAGCTCCTGAAGCAGCCGCAATTTTTGCCGATGAAGATCGAGGAACAGGTCTGCGTCATTTACACCGGCGTCAACGGCTATCTCGACCCGCTGCCGCTGGCGCGCGTGAAAGCCTTCGAAGAAGGGTTCCTCGCACTTCTGCGCACGAGCCACGCCGATCTTCTCGAAACGATTCGCGCGTCGAAAGACCTGTCGGACGGTTCCGCCGCAAGTCTTAAGACGATCGTCGACCATTACGCGAAATCTTTCGCCTAGAGCGGGATGAGGAAAAGTGGGACGCAGCGCGGCGTTTCCGCCGCAGACGAGTTTGCGCATACTGCCTAAGCTCGATCTCACGTCCCGCTCTAAATTATTCGAATGGATCACGACGGCTTTGGGCTGGTTCAATCCGAAGACGTTGTGGTCTAGTGCTGCGATGCTGACCGATGGTTCCCATCCGTGAGGTGAGTCGCAACACTAAATCCGAGATCTGGTGAGCCGACTTGCGCTTGGGTACCAGGCGTAAAGGTCGGACCACTAGGGCGTTCACGAAAGTTCAGAGCCTAGCGGAGCGAAAATGGCCTCTTTGAAGGATCTCCGTAATCGCATTGCTTCTGTCAAAGCGACGCAGAAGATTACCAAAGCCATGCAGATGGTGGCGGCGGCCAAGCTGCGCCGGGCGCAAACGGCGGCCGAGTTCCGCCAGGCCCTATGCCGAACGGATGGAGCAGGTCCTCGCCAGGCTTGCGGCGAGCCTCGGCAACGGCACGCAGAAGCCGCGGCTTCTTGGCGGCACCGGCCGTGATGACGTGCAATTGCTCGTCGTCTGCACGTCTGAACGAGGCCTTTGCGGTGCTTTCAACTCTTCGATTGCCCGCATGGCGCGCGACAAAGCCATCTCGCTCACCGCCGAGGGCAAGAGCTTCAAGATTCTCTGCGTCGGCAAGAAGGGTTACGATCTCCTCAAGCGGCAGTTCGGCGACCACATCATTGAAGTCGTGGACTTGCGCAGCGTTCGTCAGATCGGCTTCGAAAATGCCGATTTGATCGGCCGCAAGATCCGCGATTTGTTCGACAAGAGCGACTTCGACGTCTGTACGCTGTTATTCTCGCGCTTCCGCTCGGTGATGACGCAGATTCCGACCGCCTTGCAGCTCATTCCGGCGGAGTTTTCTGCCGGGCAAGAGAATGGCGGCGGGGTCTATGAATACGAGCCGGAAGCCGAAGAGATCCTGTCGACGCTTCTGCCGCGCAACATTTCCGTACAAGTGTTGCGGGCACTTCTCGAAAACGCCGCTTCCGAACAGGGCGCGCGGATGAGTGCAATGGACAACGCGACACGCAATGCCGGCGACATGATCCGCAAACAGACTTTGACATATAACCGCACTCGCCAAGCGATGATCACGAAGGAACTCATCGAAATCATCTCAGGCGCGGAAGCGCTCTGATCGGCTGCGGCTATCGATTGGGCTCGGCCCCATCCGGTTTCAGGAGAGCAACTCATTCATTCGGGCATTTGCAGCCCGTCGCAAAGTTAAAGAGGACATAAACCATGGCTGATGCCGCTCAAAACCAGTCCGTAGGCCATATCACTCAGGTGATCGGCGCTGTCGTCGACGTCAAATTCGAAACGCATCTGCCGGAGATCCTCAATGCGCTCGAGACGACGAACCACGGCAACCGGCTCGTTCTCGAGGTCGCGCAGCATCTCGGCGAGAATTCGGTCCGCTGCATCGCCATGGATGTTTCCGAGGGTCTCGTCCGCGGCCAGCAAGTCGTCGACACGGGCGGGCCGATCACGGTTCCGGTCGGCGAGGAATGCCTAGGCCGCATCATGAACGTCATCGGCGAGCCCGTCGACGAAGCGGGTCCAATCGGTACGAAGGCCCGCCGCGCCATCCATCAGCCGGCGCCCTCGTATGCCGAGCAGGCGACTGAAGCTAAGATCCTCGAGACCGGCATCAAGGTCGTCGACCTTCTGGCGCCTTATGCAAAGGGCGGCAAGGTCGGCCTGTTCGGCGGCGCCGGCGTCGGCAAGACCGTCCTCATCATGGAGCTCATCAACAATGTCGCGAAAGCGCACGGCGGCTATTCCGTCTTCGCCGGCGTCGGCGAGCGCACGCGCGAGGGCAATGATCTCTACCATGAGATGATCGAGTCCAAGGTCAATATCGATCCGCGCGAGAATAACGGATCGACGGTGGGCTCGAAATGCGCCCTCGTTTACGGCCAGATGAACGAGCCGCCGGGCGCCCGTGCCCGCGTCGGGCTGTCCGGCGTGACCGTCGCCGAGGATTTCCGCGACAAGGGACAGGACGTGCTCCTCTTCATCGACAACATCTTCCGCTTCACCCAGGCGGGCTCGGAAGTGTCGGCGCTGCTCGGGCGCATCCCTTCGGCGGTCGGCTATCAGCCGACGCTGGCGACCGACATGGGCGACCTCCAGGAGCGCATCACCACAACGACCAAGGGCTCGATCACTTCGGTGCAGGCGATCTATGTCCCGGCCGACGATCTGACCGATCCGGCGCCGGCGACATCCTTCGCTCATCTCGATGCGACCACCGTGCTGTCGCGCGCGATTGCCGAAAAGGGTATTTATCCCGCGGTCGATCCGCTCGATTTCGACCTCGCGCATGTTGACGCCGCTGGTCGTCGGCGAGGAACATTATGCGGTCGCACGTCAGGTTCAGCAGATCCTGCAGCGCTACAAGGCGCTTCAGGATATCATCGCCATCCTCGGCATGGATGAGCTCTCCGAAGAAGATAAAGTCACGGTTGCGCGGGCCCGCAAGATCGAGCGGTTCCTGTCGCAGCCTTTCCATGTGGCGGAAGTCTTTACCGGCTCGCCCGGCAAGCTCGTGTCGCTCGCCGACACGATCAAAGGGTTCAAGGGGCTCGCCGAGGGCAAATACGACCACCTTCCGGAGGCAGCGTTCTACATGGTGGGGCCGATCGAGGAGGCCGTCGAAAGAGCACAAAAACTCGCCGCCCAGGCGGCTTGACGACGCGCCTTCAAATACCCTGAATCCGGAGGATTTCAGGGTTACTTTCCAGCAAATCGCAATCGCGAAGACGATTTGCCGGAGCAGCATCGGCTGTTGCTTCGCAACGGCGGTATAGGAGACGGCCATGCCCACTTTTCCTTTCGAACTGGTCTCGCCGGAAAAGCTGGTCTTTTCCGGCGAAGTGGAGGCGGTTGTCGTACCCGGCAGCGAAGGCGAATTTACCGTCCTGAAGAATCATGCGCCGCTGATGTCGGTCTTGAAACCCGGGATTGTCGAGATCGACGAAACGACAACGAGAAAGTCGAAGCTCTTCGTGCGCGGCGGCTTTGCCGATGTTTCGGCGCACGGCCTGACGATCCTCGCTGAATTTGCAATCCCCCTCGAAGAACTCGACAGCGCCAAGATCGCGGCGGATCTTAAAGACGCCGAAGAAGACGTCGCCGATGCGCAAACCGACGAAACGCGCCGTCTCGCGGCGGAAAAGCGCGATCAGCTCGCGGAGCTCAAGGCGGCGCTCAGGATCTGAAAATGCGTCTGGGCGGGACGACGGACGGGCTGCCCTGCGGCCTTTTTTTCTCCTTCGGCCGCAAACGGCGATTGGAGCAAAGCCGTTTTCGTGCGATGCAGGGCGCGCCTGCTCGCGCTTATTCCGATCGGATGGACCGTCCGATCGACGAGGCTATAGGGCACGTCGATAAGTTGGAGCGCGGCTTGGAAGAGCTTGCAACTTATCCGGGATTGCCTCCAGGGACCTCGCCCCATGCTTTTGCGCAAAGAAAGCCCAGGTGTTATTGCCATACCGCAGATTAATCATGCCTGGGTCTCCGGCCAGTTGGCGCGTGCCTGGGGCAATGAAAAATTTGCCGCCCCGACGCCACGCGAACTCGTGTGTCTTGCCGCCGAACAACATGACATCGGCTGGCTCGATTACGACCTGAAGCCCGATTTTGATTTTGAAACGGGACTGCCGCAGGAATTCCGGCAGGCTCCCGAACTCGGTCCATACGGCTCTCTGGCGCGATGGGGTAACTCACGCGCGCGTCTACGGACGATACGTCGCGCTGCTCGTCTCGCTGCATGCGGACACGCTTTACCAACGGCATTTCGATCTTGAAAGTGCCAATATGGAAACCGCCGCTCTCGTCCGCCGCTTCCTTGACGATCAACGAGCTTACCAGGCGGAGATGTTGATCTCGTTGGCGGAGGATCCCGTCTACGGCAAACTGGCCACGCGCGAGGCGGTCGAACACAATCGCCTGTTGATCGCTGCACTCGATGGGATGTCGCTGTCGATCTGCTGGGGTGTGGCTGAACCTGTCCCTGTGGGGGCTGTGCCGGTGCGCGCTGCGGAAACAACGGACATCGTCCTGCGCCAAGGCAACTCGGCTTCCGACATCGTCGTCGATCCCTGGCCGTTTGCAGTGCCCCAAGTTGAGATTCAGGCGGAAGGCCGGCGCCTGCATGGCCCCTATGCCGATGACGCGGTCTTGTACGAGGCGTTCGAGGCGGCCGAGCCCGCCGTCATCTGCGCGGTGCTGCGCCCGGCTTGAGGCGCGCTGAGCCGGCGGGCGGCCGCTTCGAGATTCGTCTCGACAACAGATGCCGGTGGCGGGGCAATTTTTTTCAATCTCGCGTGGCTTTGGATTTTCCGCTTTCGGCGTTAGATCGAGGCGCGCGCCCCGAAGCTTGGTCGAATTTGCTGCCGCATGGCCCCACCCCTTTTGACGTTGCAAGGAATCAGGCTCTCGCTCGGCGGGACGCCTTTGCTCGAGTCGGCCGAGCTTTCGGTTTCGCAGGGCGAGCGGCTGTGCTTGGTCGGCCGCAACGGGTCGGGCAAATCGACACTCTTGAAGATCGCGGCGGGTCTTCTCGAACCCGATTCCGGCAGCCGCTTCCTGCAGCCCGAAGCGCGGGTCTTCTACCTGCCCCAAGAGCCGGATTTCGCCGGTTTCACGACGGCTCTCGACTATGTCGAGACGGGCCTCGGGCCGAGCGACGATCCCCATCGCGCCAGGACTTTGCTGAATGAGCTCGGCCTCAGCGGCGAAGAAGACCCGGGACGCCTTTCGGGCGGCGAGTCCCGCCGCGTCGCGCTGGCGCGCGTCCTGGCCCCGGAGCCCGACATTCTTCTGCTCGACGAGCCGACGAACCATCTCGATCTGCCGGCCATAGAATGGCTCGAGGCCGAACTCGCGAGCCTGCGCTCGGCTCTCGTGCTCATCAGCCATGATCGGCGTTTCCTGCAAAATCTCTCGCGCAAGACGATCTGGCTCGATCGCGGTAGGACGCGAAGCCTCGACCGCGGCTTTGCCGATTTCGAGAGCTGGCGCGATCAAATACTCGGAGCGGAAGAGGAGCGCCAGCACAAGCTCGATCGCAAGATCACCGCCGAGGAAGACTGGCTGCGTTTCGGCGTGACGGCACGGCGCAAACGCAACCAGAAGCGCCTTGCGGGACTTCTGAATCTGCGCCAGCAGCGCCGCGACCATCGACGCGCCGCCGGCAATGTCAAGCTCGTCGCCAACGAGGCGGAAACTTCCGGCAAACTCGTCATCGAGGCCGAACATCTCGCGAAATCTTACGAGGAGCGGCGGATCGTTGCGGATTTCTCCATCCGCATTCTTCGTGGCGACCGATTGGGCATCGTGGGCGCCAATGGCGCCGGCAAGACGACATTGATCAAGTTGCTCACCGGCGAGCTCGAACCCGACACGGGCTCGATTCGGCTCGGCGCCAATATAGAAATGGCGAGCCTCGATCAAAAGCGCGAGAACCTCGATCCGCTGAGCACACTGAAGGAGGCTTTGACCGGCGGCGGCAGTGATTATGTCGAAGTCGCCGGCAACCGCAAACATGTCATCGGCTATATGAAGGATTTCCTCTTCGGGCCGGAACAGGCGGGCACGCCGATCGGCAGGCTTTCAGGTGGTGAACGCGGCCGCCTCATGCTCGCGCGTGCGCTGGCGCTGCGGGCGAACCTTTTGGTCCTCGACGAACCGACCAATGATCTCGATCTCGAGACGCTCGATCTGCTGCAGGAAATGCTCGCCGATTACCCCGGCACTTTGATTCTCGTCAGTCATGATCGTGACTTTCTCGATCGTGTTGCAACTTCGATCCTGGTTGCCGAAGGCGGCGGGCGTTGGATCGAATATGCGGGCGGCTATTCCGACATGCTTGCCCAGCGCGGCCATGGCATTGGCGGCAAGGAAACAGTGCCGAAGCCGCTGGCAAAGTCTAAGCCAGAGGCCGCACTTGCGCCGACAAAGGCCAAGCGGCGCTTGTCGTTCAAGGAAAAACACGCGCTCGGAACCTTGCCGGCGCGCATCGATGAACTGCGCCGTCGTGCCACGCGTCTCCAGAACGTGTTGGACGACGCGGATCTCTATGTCCGCGATCCGATGAAATTCGCCCAGGCGACCGAGGCTATGACGAAGCTCGCGGCGGCGCTCGCCGAGGCGGAGGACGAATGGCTCGAACTCGAGATCTTGCGTCAGGACATCGAGGCCTGAGCCGGCGGCCGGGCGTCGCGCTCAGTCCTTCGTGATTTGCTCCATCGCGGCACCTGCCACAGCCGCGGTCTCGCAATGCGGAAGGAGATCGCGCGTGAAAGGATTCGCGCCGCGCGCCCCGGGACTCGGCACCGTCTCGCGGGGCACCGCAGAAGTTTCTGGGGCGATCCGTTTTTTTGCCACGGGTGCGAGTATAGCCAGCTTTTCTCGGCTCTTTACGAGGCCGCCGAGCGCAGGCTTCGGCGGATAAAGGACGCCGGCTGGCGGGACAATTCTTGCCGACGCAGTAATTCGCTTGGGAATGTCAAAACGGCGAACGGCAAGCCGCCACTTTTACGAAACGAGGTGACGACATGACCGATAAGAGCGCGATCAGCCAGAAAAAGCTGCGGGGGAAGCGCGCCTGTCGGGGCTCTCGAAACGCTGAATGCAGATTCCACCTCTGCGGCGGCGCGGTTGGAACTATCGTTATCTCGTCGATCTTAAACCCCTCCCGATCAGGAGACGATTGGTAGCGTCAGAGAGGAACGGTCTGAGCTTTCCGGTTTCTCCAGCACAGTTGATCGAACGCAAAAGAAAGGCCGCGGTCCCCCCATGACAGTTTTGTCTCGTCTCTCGGCCGCGCCGCGGATTTTCTATGACGCCTATTTGCATTTCAGCGCCCATGACGGCTTTGCGATCGCCAGCCACATCGCCCTCACGACATTGATTTCGATGTTTCCTTTCCTGATCTTCATTACGGCGCTCGCCGGTTTCTTTGGTTCGGAGCAACTTGCCGATGCCGCAGCCCGCTCGCTCTTCGAGGCGTGGCCGGAGCAGGTTGCCGAGCCGTTGACCAAGGAACTCCGCGACGTCCTCACGCAGAGCCATGGCGGCCTTTTGACTTTGGGCATCGGGTTGAGCATCTATTTTTCGGCGAATGGGGTCGAAGCGCTTCGCGTCGGTCTCAACCGCGCCTATGCATCGCAGGACACTCGGCCTTGGTGGCTGACGCGACTGCAGTCCGTCGCTTTCGTGCTCGTTGGGGCTTTGGCTTTTCTGGGGCTCGGATTCTTGGTCGTTCTCGCGCCGCCGCTCTGGACGGCGGCGCTACGTCTCGTGCCGGCGCTTCAACCGCTCAAAGGGCTCGTAACCTATGCGCGCTTTGCGATCACCGGATTGGTCTTGGTTCCGGCCTTGTTTCTTCTGCACGAATACCTGCCGGCTCACCGCCACAAGATCGGCGATCTGACGTCGGGCATTTTGCTGACGCTTTTTCTTTGGATCGGCGCCGCCTATCTCTTCGCCGCCTATCTTTCTGCCTATGCTCGCAACTATACAAATACTTATGCCGGGCTCGCCTCGGTGATGATCGCTCTGGGGTTTCTCTATATGCTGGGTGCGATCTTCATCTACGGAGCGGAGCTGAATGCAGCGATCCACCGCGCGCGGCGTAAACGGGCGGCGCTCGCTGTGGCGCGTCGGTCAGCCTTTCCAGCTTCGAACTAACCTTGCGGTTTGGCGCAGGCGAGATCGCGTATGCCATTTTCATCGCGCGAGATTGTCTTGCTGCATCCTTGTTTAGCCGGCGGTGGCGATTTCGCAAATCTCCAGGCCCATCGTCGGCGCCGAGTGGTCTGCGCATGCAGTCCGGTCCTCCTCGCGCGCTTCGGACCATGGCCCAGCGTACGCGCTAGACCACGCTCAGCCGCACATCGACATTGTTGCGGGTCGCGTTGGAATATGGGCAGACCTGATGGGCCTTTTGGACAAGGGCTTCGGCGTCGTGACGGACAAGACCGGGCAGCTTCACTTCCAAGGCAACGGTGATACCGAAGCCGCCCTCACTGCGCGGGCCGATACCGACCTCGGCGGTGACGGTCGTGTCCGCCGGAACCTTGGGGCCGCCCTGCGAGGCGACGAATTTCATCGCGCCGAGAAAACAGGCGGAATAGCCGGCGGCGAAGAGCTGCTCGGGATTGTTGCCGGGCCCGCCGGCGCCGCCAAGCTCCTTCGGCGTAGCGAGCGTCACGGCGAAGCTGCCGTCCGCCGTTGCGGAACGGCCGTCGCGGCCGCCGGTTGCCGTTGCGCGCGTGCGATAGAGAACATTCACTGACATGACAAGATCCTTCTTTTGTCGCCCCCTTCGGTGTACGCTATATATATTGCACTAATCAATTGTACGCAATATACTTCTTATGCGGGATTTGCACGCGGCGGAGCGGTCGCGCCGAGGACTTCCGCGCCGATCGCAAGGACAAAACCCGCTTTGCGGTCGAGGCTGCCGTAACCTATTGACTCGAAGGCTTTTCGGATGGCGGCCTTCGAGCGTTCTGGCGAGGAATGCCGGGTTGAAGCCGGATAGGATATCGCGGTCGCGCAGGTGCCAAATGAAAAAACTCGAAGATGACGCATTGCGTCTCAGCAATCAGCTTTGCTTTGCGATTTACTCCACGGCACACGCGCTCAATCGCGTCTATAAACCGCTGCTGGAGCCGCTTGGTCTCACCTATCCGCAATATCTCGTCATGCTCATTTTATGGGAGAAAGATGATGTCAGCGTGAAGGACATCGGTGCCCGCCTGTATCTCAACTCCGGCACTCTCACGCCACTCCTCAAACGTCTCGAACACGCCGGGCTTTTGACACGCCGCCGCGGCGCTCAGGACGAACGGCACGTCTTCGTCACCCTGACGTCTCGAGGCCGCAGTTTGCGCGCGCGGGCAATATCCGTCCCACATGATATCCTCTGCGCCACCGGAAATTCCGTGCAAGAAGTGCTCGCTTTGCGTGACGAACTCATCTCGCTGCGCCAGCGGCTCGATGCAAAGACCGCTCCTTGAACTCGGAGCCGCCGCCGCTAATATTCACTAAACTCGTGAAGCTGTGGAGACTTCCATGACCAGTGTCACCGTCAGCCTGGATAAAGAACTTGTCCGGCAGGCGCACGCCGAGGCGCGGCATGCGATGCGCTACTGGCGGGGCCGCTCTTGCCATTGACGGACGAAAACGGCCGGCTGCCCCAGCCGCGAGACCGTTCTGCCACCCGCCTGAAAGTTGATCATAATGGGTTTCAAATGCGGTATCGTCGGTCTGCCGAATGTCGGCAAATCAACTCTGTTCAATGCGCTGACGCAGACGGCGGCGGCGCAGGCCGCCAATTATCCCTTCTGCACGATCGAGCCCAATGTCGGCGATGTCGCGGTACCCGATCCACGCCTCGAGAAACTCTACGCCATCGCTCATTCGAAGGAGGTCATCCCGACGCGCCTGACATTCGTCGACATCGCCGGCCTCGTGCGCGGCGCGTCCAAAGGCGAAGGGCTCGGCAATCAGTTTCTTGCAAACATCCGTGAATGCGACGCGATCGCCCATGTCGTGCGCTGTTTCGAGGATTCCGACGTAACCCATGTCGAAGGCAAGATCGCGCCGATCGACGATATCGAAACGGTCGAAACGGAATTGATGCTCGCCGATCTCGAAAGCATGGAGAAGCGCATCATCGCCCAGGAAAAAAAGGCGAAGGGCGGCGACAAGGAGGCCAAGGAAGCTTTCGATCTGATGAGCCGCTGTCTCGCCTTGCTGCGCGACGGCAAGCCGGCGCGCTTCGTCGAGGTGAAGCCCGACGAACGTAAAGCCTTCAATGGGCTCGGTCTCTTGTCATCGAAACCCGTCCTCTACGTCTGCAATGTCGAGGAGGCTTCCGCCGATCGCGGCAACGGATTTTCCGCGGCGGTCGCGGCACGCGCTGTGGAGGAAGGCGCCGCCTGCGTCGTCGTCTCCGCCCGCATCGAGAGTGAAATCGCAATTCTGCCGGCCGAAGATCAGAAGGACTATCTCGAGGCTGTCGGCCTTACCGAGCCGGGTCTCAATCGGGTGATCCGCGCCGGCTACGGGCTCCTACACCTCATCACCTTCTTCACGGCCGGTCCCAAAGAAGCCCGCGCGTGGACGATTGCCGCCGGGACGAAAGCCCCGCAGGCGGCCGGCGTCATCCACAGCGATTTCGAGAAGGGCTTCATTCGCGCCGAAACCATCGCCTATGACGATTATGTCGCCTGCAACGGCGAAGCCGGCGCAAGGGAAGCCGGCAAGTTCCGCCTCGAAGGCAAGGATTATATCGTCGCCGACGGCGACGTGATGCATTTCAGATTTGCGAACTAAAGGGGTTTGATTTCTACCCGACGGCGCTATCGCCTACCACCCGAGCCGGGTCGCTTGCATAAATCAAGCAGACCGTGTGGAACGTTTTCGAGAAACTAGAACGTGGCGATGGAATTGACCTGAAAAGGGTTAAAACCGCTTCTCAAAACTCATTCTTAATTTTACCTTCTCCAAAGTTATATAATCAATCGAGTTTAGAGAAAGGAATTGCCCCCATGGCCGAGAGCGAAAAGGAGAAGCTGATCCGCCAGTATGCCGCCGGCGAGATCACTTGGCACAGCCTTCGTGAACGCGGCTTCGAAAATTATGTGCAGGTGCTGGGAGCGTTGGGCGAGCTCGGCCTTCGACCTCCGATCGCGCCGATGGAGGGGCCGAACCGCGCCGCGCGGGAACGGGGGCGCGCGCTCATTCGTGAAGCTTTGCGTGAAGCCTCGAGAGCGCACCCGTGAGCAAAACGTTCAGCCTCATCGTCACCGACACATCGCCGCTTTTCACTTTGGTGTTGGCGGGCGCCCTCGACACTCTGCTTCGCCCCGGCTTGCCTGTCAGCATCCCCGATGCGGTTTATATCGAAGCAACACGGGTACATGGCGCACCCGGGGCCGAGCAGATCGTCGAATGGATCAACGCCCATCTTGACGCGGTGCGGATCGTCCCGACCGACATCGGCATCGACCAGCAGCGGCGTCTTGAAGAAGGCCGCTCCATTCGAGGGCTTGGCGAACAGGCGGCAATCGAAACGCTCGAGCGATTTCTGCGCAGCGATCCGGAGGCCGAAGCGCTGCTTTTGTTCGAGGATACCGATGTGGGAAAACGTCGCGCGATCGTCGATCAGCGGGTCAGCCTCATCAGCACCGGTGATTTTCTCCGCGAACTGGAGGCCGCGAGATTGAATTCAGTCGGCGGATTTCATTCTCGACCAAGCCGCCGCGCAAGGGCGCAATGTTGAACGCCAGCGCAAAGCAAGCGAAGACGCGACCACGCGCGGTCGGTTGCGTGAACAGCTTCAAAAGCGCCCCGACACGCCAGGGTTGGAACGGTGAGGGATGTGCTCGTCGGCTGTGCGCATGCGTCGACCGAAACCTCCCCTCGCAGCACGACGCACTGGCCGAAGCGAGATGCGAGAAGATCTTTGCCGAGCAATGGTCGGGCGCCGTCGCTGATCGCAAGGATTAAGTCGTCGCCGACGGCGACGTGATGCATTTCAGATTTGCGAATTGACCGGCGCGCAGATCTGCGTTCAA
Organism: uncultured Alphaproteobacteria bacterium; assembly: GCA_963809985.1. Classification (GTDB taxonomy): domain Bacteria; phylum Pseudomonadota; class Alphaproteobacteria; order Rhizobiales; family Beijerinckiaceae; genus Methylovirgula. The sequence continues at coordinate 1,255,316 of CAWELW010000001.1, forward strand.
TGACCCTCTGCGCGGGCTCTGATCGCGGCGAGATGTTCATTGTTTTGAAACAAGACCATGACGATCTCGGTCAAGATCCGCGCCGCAATGATGGCGGTCGCCATGGCGACTAATGTGACGATGACGGAAAAGAACCCCCAGATAAACGAAGCGGCCAGCATTGCCAAATCGATAATCAGGCTCCCTATGCCGGAGAGCACAATGAGCGCGACCAGGAGAAGATAAAAGATCCGGATGATCGTCGGCGTGAGATAGTGGTCGAATTTCAAGAAATCCTGCAGCATCGTCTCCTCGCATTCTTGCGCCGAAGCCAAGCGCGGCGCGGCCCGTGTTGCGCGTCCATAAAGGCAGTCCTTGAGCTAGCCGAGCCTAGCCCGAGAAGCAATCCCTCCGCAGCCGGTATTCTCCGAAACGGCTCACCTCGTCCCTTCCGCGTCCTTGACACTTCGAACGCGCCTCTGTTTCCTTTTACGTGAGGCAAATCGACAGGGTCGCCCGCCGCCGCAAGCTCGCTTCGGGTGCCGCACTTTGAGCTCTATTGATTTTGCTCGGTTTGAGTAAAATCAATAGAGCTTCAGCCACGCCGGGCCGCTTAGCCAGCCATGCGCCTTGCGATCGATTGGAACTGCTCGCGAAACGATGCCGGACAAGCACATGGATCTGATCTATTTCGAAGATGTCGTCCCGGGCGAAGCCGCTCTTTTCGGCGATTACGAGATCACCAAAGACGAAATCTTCGAATTTGCCGCGCAGTTCGATCCGCAGCCATTTCATCTCGACGAGGAGGCCGCAAAGAAGACGCTGCTCGGCGGCCTTTCCGCCTCCGGTTGGCATACGGCAGCCATCAGCATGCGGCTGCTCTATGATTCCTTTCTCGTGCACGCCGCTTCGATGGGCGCTCCGGGCGTGGACGAGCTCAAATGGCTAAAGCCGGTGCGGCCTGGAGACCGCCTGAGTTTGCAAGTCAACGTGCTCGAAAAGAAGGAGTCGCAATCGCGCCCGGATCTGGGACTCGTCCAAACTCAAAGCGACGTGTTCAATCAAAACGGCGAGCTGGTGATGACCTATCGCGCTCCGTTGATGCTGAGGCGCCGCCAGGCAGCAGCGCAGCCGCGATCGCGCGATGCGCCGCAAGAGGCCACTTCGCAAAATTACGATGACGTTGGATCGAATCGATCCAAAGTTATGAACGCGATCGATTCGAAAAGTTTAGAGCGGGATGAGCAGATGGGCTCAGGCACTCTGCGTGAACTCGATAGCGCCGGAAAAGCCGCGCAGCGTCGCACTTTTCCTCATCCTGCTGTCGCCGAGCAGGAAGCTTCGCAGGCCGCTGTCGCGGCGCCCCATCACTACCCGTTTTTCGAAGATCTCGCTGTCGGCTGGCGCTTCGATCTCGAACCGTTCACATTCGACACGGCAGCCATCCTCGCTTTCGGGAAGAAATATGATCCGCAGCCCTTCCACGTCGATGAGGCAGCCGCGCGCAAGAGCCATTTTGGCGGCCTCGTCGCGTCGGGCTGGCATACGGTTTCGGTCTATATGCGGCAATTGATAGAAAGTCGCAAAAAGCTCCTCGCGGAGAGTCTCGCGCGTGGCGAAAAGCTGCCGGAGCTAGGCCCGTCTCCAGGCTTCAACAACCTGCGTTGGCGGGCGCCGGTCTATGCCGGCGATACACTCCATTTCACCTCCGAATTTGCCGACAAGCGCACGGTGTCGCGCCCCGGCTGGGGCCTCGGGTTCTTCCAAAATAAGGCGTACAATCAAAACGATCGTCTCGTCTTCGAATTTCAAGCCCTCGCATTTTGGCAAATGCGGCAAAGATGACCCAAACACAGCCCCCCAACGATGCATCACGCGAGAAGCCGGCGGCTCCGCACTTCGACGAGAAATTCAGAGGGCTGTTGACGGAATTGTTCCGTTGGCGGCGTGACGTGCGCCGCTTTCGCAGCGACCCCATAGCGAAAGACGTGGTCGAGGACTTGGTGGCGCACGCCATCCTCGCGCCGTCGGTCGGCCACAGCCAGCCCTGGCGCTTCGTCGCGGTCGAAGACCAGACATTGCGGCAGGCCGTCGTCGCCGATTTCAATAGATGCAACGATGAGGCACTCGCCGGCTATGCAGGGGAGCAAGCGGCGCTCTATGCGCGGCTCAAGTTGTCAGGCCTTTGCGAAGCCCCGGTCCATCTCGCCGTGTTCTGCGACATCGAGACCGAGGTCGGACACCGCCTGGGCCGCAGAACCATGCCCGAAACCTTGACTTATTCGGTTGTTGGGGCAATCCAGAATCTGGCGCTCGCCGCCCGCGCGCGCGGCCTCGGCGTCGGCTGGGTTTCGATCCTCGATCCCTCCAACATCAAAAGCCTATTGGATGTGCCGGCGGCATGGCGTCTCGTCGCCTATCTTTGCATCGGCGTGCCGCAGGAAGAACATCTCGATCCCGAACTCGAGAGACTGGGCTGGCAAGCGCGTCTGCCCTATGCCGGCATCTTGCGTTGGCGCTGAAAAATCTCGCGTAAGCGTGATCATCCGTCATCTGGGTGCCAGCGCAGCGAGTCAACATAATCTGCGAGCGCAACTCGTTGCTTGTGTCGTTTTACCTGAGGCTTCGGATGCGTGAACAGGGCAGGCGCCGGGATCGGCGTTCATATTGCCGGATTTGGGTGGTTCGAGCGGTGTCGATGGTGATTGCGGCGGAGCTGAACGCCGCAGCTCCCGGCATCGCCTTTGCCGATCGAAATGCTTTGTGGACGATCGTCCATGATCAATGCGTGCCGGATCAGGAAAGCCATCAGGATCCGGCGCCTTGTGAGGCGGTTTCTCTCGATGGCGGCGCGCCGCAGGGCTATGCCATTTTGAAGGATCGCGTCGGCGCGACGCAATTTCTGTTGATACCGACGCGGCGGATTTCCGGCATGGAGAGTCCGGAAGCCTTGGCGCCGGACATCCCGAATTACTGGCAGGCCGCTTGGCAGGCTCGCCGCTTCGTCGAAGCCCGGGCGAAACGCGCCTTGGCCTGGGACATGATCGGCCTTGCCGTCAATTCGGCGCTCGGCCGCAGTCAAGATCAATTGCACATCCACATCGATTGCCTGCGGCCGGACGTACGCGCAGTACTCGCGGAACATATGAGTGAGATCGGCTGGACCTGGGCTGAACTTTCCTTCGATCTGCGCGGGCGGCGCTATTTCGCGCTGCGTCTCGAAGCGGCGGCGCTGGCGACGCAAGATCCCTTCAAACTCGTGGCGAGCGGTCTCGCGGCGTCAGGTGACATGGCGCGCGAAACTCTCGTCGTCGTTGGGGCCAAGCTTGCCGAAGACGAAATGGGCTTCGTGCTCCTGGCCGATCATGCCGATCCGGAAAAAGGCGACTTCGGGCATGGCGAAGATCTGCTCGATCACGCTTGCGACCTCGCCACACGGGACTAGCGCAGTCCATGCTCTGTGTGAGAATCCGGAGCTAAGTCGTCGTGGCTTTGTGCTTTGCCTTCACGGCCGGTTTGGATGGCGACGCTTGGCCAAGTGCCAGCCCAACTTCGGCACGACCGGCTTTTTCTTTGCTGCCGGCCGGCGCCAGCTTCGATTGCCGAAGGACCTCGAGTGTCCGATCGATGTGGTCACCGAGAAGGCTGCAGGCTCGCTCCGGGTTGCGCGCAATCGTCGCGTCGAATATTGCCTTGTGCTCGGCATGCACGTCGCGCGGCACCGTGCGCTTGGCGACCGATAGCCGCCGATAGCGTTCGGACTGCTGGTAGAGCATGCCGTAGATCTGGTGCAGCCAGCGCGACGAACAGGCGGCGATCAGCGCCAAATGGAACTCGCGATTGCGCTCCTCGAACTCCGCCCAATAACGCTCCGGCTCTTCGGCGAGCCTTTCCTCGGTCTTGGACAGCCGGTAATAGGCGGCGACAACGCGGCTTTCCCAGGCCTCGTCGCCCGTCGCGATCGATTGCCGCAGCGCCTCGGTCTCGATGAGCTTGCGCACCTCCGTCAGGTCGCGGAAGTCGTCGAGCGAAATTGGCGCGACGCGAAAACCGCGCTGCCCTTCGGCCGTGACGAGAGCCTCACCGAGCAGGCGCGTCAAAGCTTCCCGCACGGTGCTGGCGCCGATTTTGTAACGGCCGCGCAATTCTTCGGTGCGAAGTTTCGCGCCCGGCACCAGCGCGCCCTCGATGATTTCCTGGCGGAGCGCCTCATAGGCGTCCTCGACCAAGGTCCGGCCCGTTTCGGCGCCTCTAGCGCGTTTGTCCACCGCTTTGCTCTTTGTCATTCGTCCCGATCAACAATTCGCCGGATCACAGAACGTTTCATCACATTAAAAACCCTTGAATGCACCGAATTTAGTGGAAATTCGTATTATCAGCCTTAATATCGTTAATATAGTAATTTCGCAACATACATTATTATTACGTTATTATTGTAGCATGCCGACATTTATGCTGCTAACTTTCGACAAATGCCGAGCCCCTCAGGGCGGCTAACGACCTGGCTGCGCCAAGAAATGCGTCTCTGGAAGGGGGCGCGATGGGACAGCGGCTTTCCGGCGATGACCGCACGGCCGCGCATTCGAGCGTGCCCGAAGATAAATTCGTCCTAGTCGTTGGTGCCGTGGGCGTGTCCGCCGGATCGGAAGACGATGATCGAGCCCCGGGTAAGCTCTTCAGGCCTGCAGACGTCCAGCGTAACGGGCAGCGGCGAGCTCGAATCGAGATTTGTGCATCTGCCGATCGGGAACACCCGTTGGCAGCGGTGCAAGAAGAGGGAGGATCGCACTGCTCAAGTCTATCATCGGTCGCCGCGAATTATTGAAATCCGCCGCCGTCGCCGTCCCCCATCACCGCGACGAGAAACCCGGCCGTCCCGTCGCCGCCCCGATCAGGCAATCGGTCAGACGCCGTCACCATCGGCGCGCAAGTTCTATGCCTGCTGCAAAGCCTTTTCGCGAATGGCCGTCAGCGTTGTCGTCGGCGTGATGTTGTCGGGATCCACCTTGACATGGAGGATCGTGGGCTTGCCGCTTGCCACTGCGCGTTCGAATGCCGCGGCAAATTCAGCCGTATGCTGCACCGTCTCGCCATGGCCGCCGTATGCACGTGCAAGGGCCGCGAAATCCGGGTTGCGCAAATTCGTCGCGCTGATGCGTCCGGGATAATGCCGCTCCTGATGCATGCGGATCGTGCCATATATCCCATTGTCGATGAGAATGACGATAATGGCGAGATCATAGAGGACTGCGGTCGCGAATTCCTGACCGTTCATGAGAAAGCAGCCGTCACCGGCGAAAGATACCACCATCTTGTCGCGATGCAGACGCTTGGCCGCGACCGCTGCAGGCAGGCCATACCCCATCGAACCGGAAACTGGAGCGAGCTGAGTCGCAAACTCACGAAACCGCAGAAAACGCTGCGGCCAGATCGCGTAGTTACCTGCGCCGGTCGTCACGATCGCGTCGGGCGGCAAACGAGCACGCAGCCAAACCATCGCGGCCCCATAGTCGAAAGCGCCGGCGGCTGGCGGCGGCGCGTCCGTCCAGGCGAGATATTCGACGCGCGCTTGCGCCCGCCACGCGGACCATGGAATTACCTCCGGCGCCTGGATGCCTTCCAGTGCGGCGCAAAATCCCTGCGGGCTCGCCAAGATGGCCAAGGCGGGATGATAGTTGCGCCCCAATTCCTCGGCCCCCGGATGCACATGAACGACGGTCTGCCGGGGGTTCGGCACATCGAGCAAGGTGAAGCTTTGCGAGGGCACTTCGGCAAAGCGGCCGCCGACGAGCAAGAGAAGATCGGCCGCCGCGATGCGGGCCTTCAACTTCGGATTGGGACCGATGCCGATCTCGCCGGCATAATTGGCGTGCGTCGCGGCAAACAGGGGCGCGCGGCGGAAGGAGGTTGCGACCGGCAAGTCGAAGCGTTCGGCAAAGCGCCGAAAGGCATCTGCGGCTTCTTTCGTCCAGCCGCTGCCGCCGAGAATCGCGAGGGGTGCGCGGGCAGCCGCCATAAGTTTTCGTAGAATCCTCCATTTCGGCTGGCCCCGGCGAAGCGTGGGCGGCTTCGACGCGCATTCCGTCGCGCGCAGCGGCCGTCTGCGTCAGCATGTCTTCCGGCAAGGCGATCACCACCGGCCCCGGCCGCCCTTGCATTGCGACATGGAAAGCGCGCGAAACGATTTCGGGAATTCGGGAAGGATCGTCGATTTCGATCACCAGTTTGGCGGTGGACCCGAAGAATGCTTTGAAGTCCATCTCCTGGAACGCGCCACGGCCGCGCATGCGGCGGCTGATTTGCCCGACGAAGAGAATGAGCGGCGTCGAATCATGTTCGGCGATATGAATGCCGGGCGCGGCATTGGTCGCTCCGGGTCCACGCGTGACGAAGACTATGCCAGGCCGGCCGGTGAGGCGGCCTGCCGCATCGGCCATCATCGTCGCGCCGCCTTCCTGGCGGCAGACCGTCACTTCGATCGGCGCATCATGCAAAGCATCGAGCACTGCGAGAAAGCTCTCTCCGGGAACGCAGAAGACATGCTTGACGCCTTGGACGACCAATTGATCGACGAGGATCCGGCCGCCGGTGCGTTCATTTGGACGCGACATCTTCGAAGTCCTGTTCTCGCTCCAGAAATTGGATATATCCGATGCTCATGCACGAAATACTTCGACATGCGGGTCGACGCCCATTCTTGCGGATCGAAGAGTTTCGTCTGATCGACAAGGATACCGCCGAAGGATCGGGCCCGAAAGTCAGGAAATCGTCCAGCGCCGCGCCGCGGGGTTTCGGCGGCAAGTGCTTTTCCAGATCGACTCGGAATGGCGGCGCGATCGCGTCGTCCGCGACCGCTCCCGGTGGCGCGATTCCGGCCCTGCAGGTTCCGATACTGGCGTCAATGGCCGGCTAAAAAAAGCATGTCCCGGAAAAGCGGATCCACTTTTCCGGGACATTTTTCGGTTTTCAAAGGTGAAGCCGGTCGCCGCAGGGGCAAATCCATCACTCAGCGCGGCTCGCGCGCTGGATTTCCGCCCACGGCGTGCCTCGGCAGGCAGCACGTCTCGCGCCTTGCCCCCGACGTGGGGCCTATGCGGCCAAAGAAGACGACGCGGGGGCGCTCAGCGTTCGGGCGCGAGCACTTCCGCCGCTTGCGCGATTCCTTCCTCCTCGGGCGGCATATGATCGAGCCGGAACATGACGAGGATGAGCACCGCCGTTGCTGCGATCATCAGATACGAACCGAACAGCCACAGGAGCAGCGGTACGAGCAGGAAGTAGGTGCGCATGCCGAACCAGTAGAAGCGGTTGGCGCGGTCCATCTGGGCAACGACGAGTTCCGGCGGAACCCGGCCGAATTTGCCCGACAGCGGCACATTGATCATGTAGCCGATGTGGTGAAACTGACGGATCGACATGGTGAAAGCAAGGAAGCTTGCGAAGAGGTCGATAAGCATCGCGAGCGTCTTCATGAGCCACATTTCAGGCCCGCCGCCATGCTGCGTCAGCCCCAGCGCATGCCAGCTCGCCTCGAGCCGATCACCCTGGGCGCTGAGCGTCAGCACGCCGACAATCAACAACACGGCGGTGGAAGCCATGAATGTTGCGGCCATTGTCGAATTTCGCAGCGTCTGGACGGCGAGTATGTCTCTGCGTTCCGCCATGATCGATCTGACCCAGGCTTCCTTGGAATGAGCCATGGTCGCCTTGAACGTGTAATTCGGATTGTGGCTCACTCTGTAGGAGAGAAAGACAAAGTACGCCAGGATCGCCAAGGCGCAGGCAGCGAATGCGATCAAATCAGCTTCCATATTACTTAACGCCTCGATGAGCATGGTTCAGTCGGCTTTCAATTCACGGGGCCGTCAAATGCGATCTTTCAGTCGCCGAGAAACGGGAACGGCTTTTCCAGCGGCGTGCGCCGGTCCTCGCCAATGCCGCGGGGCGCCCCGCGCAGCCACGCCAACAGGCGGTCAAACAAACTCTTGGAAAGGTAGGAAGGCAGCCGAATTCGCCTCGGCAGGCTCGCGGCAGTGTGATCGATGGCAGCCATGGCTCGCTTCTTCAGTTTCGGTGGTGTGATTGCGACGTTTATTACGCATTCATGTACACCATTGAACTGACAGGACATTGCCAGTAACATTAAGAGATTGTCAGTTTACCCGCGCAATACTGTCAGAAAGGGCGGGAAACTTGATCGTCACCGCAAGTCCGGGCTTGTTGTCGGAAAGCTCAAGCTGCGCATTGTGGTGTTTGACAATCGCCTCCACCACCGCAAGACCGAGTCCGCTACCGGGCTGATGGCGGGTGGTATCAAGCCGAACGAACCGCTTGAGCACGGATTCGCGCTCGCCAGCAGGGATGCCGGGACCATTATCGGCCACGCGCAGGCAAGCCAAGGCGCCTTTGCGCCAGACCGAAACCTCGATGCGTTTGCCCACCGGCGTGTATCGGATAGCATTGTCCACGAGGTTGGAGAGCGCCTGGAACATGAGATGGGGATCGGCCTCCACCATGACATCCTCGTGCGCGTCGAGCAGCAGCGACAGATCCTTTTCCTCAGCCAAAGGCAAGAAGTAATCGACGAGATCGTCCGCCAGTTTGGACAGGTTCACGCGAGTGAACTGCTGCGGCCCGCCGTGCTCGAAACGGGCGATGGTCAGGAGCGCCTCAAATGTTTCGAGCACGCTGTCGAGCTCGGAAACGCTTTCGGCAAGTGCTGCCTCCACCTCGTCCGGTGAAAGGTGGGAGATTTGCAAATACTCAAGGCGGTTGCGGATATGCGAGAGCGGACTGCGCAGATCATGGGCGATGTTGTCGGTGACTTGCCGGGTTGCCGCCATGAGCTCGGAGATACGGTCGAGCGCCTCGTTCAAGTTGTCGGCCAGATGGTCGAACTCGTCGTCGCTTCCCGAATTGGGTAGGCGCTCGTCGATGTGGCCGTGCAAAATCCTCTGCGCGCCGGCGTTGAATCCGGAAAGGCGGCGCATGACCGCGCGGCTGATCAGCGCTCCCACGACAATGGCCAGCAGGGCGGTGAGGCCTGCGCCCAGCCAGAGCGTTTCCACGACAATGCCGCGAAACTGGTCTTCCTCGCTGAGGTCGCGCCCAAGGATGAGTGTCACGCCCTCGCTCGTGGCGACGCGGAACAGCCGCGCTTCATGCGCCGCCCCGGGCGCCGCCTTCCGCATCCAGACATTGGCGAAGTCGCCAACCTGCGGCGTCGTGCCGGACATGAGGGTAAAATTGCCGATCAGCGCCGTTCCGTCCTCGGACAGCACTTGGTAAAGGCGCGCGCTGCCCCGTTCGGCGATGATGCGCTCGTTGACGATTTCGAGAATGTGATAACGATCGGCATTCCTAAGTTCGCCTCTCAGCCGCATGCTTTCCGCGGCAAGACCGCCGTTAACCCGGTTCTCGATGACGCTTTGGGTGTTGAAGAAGACGAAGGCGAGCAAGGCCCAGCCGCCCAGCAGATAGAGCGGTGCTGAAAAAAGGGTCAGACGAAAGGTGGCCGACTGAAGCCAGCTACGAACCGTCACGGAGGCAATATCCGGCGCCACGCACAGTGAAGAGCATCGGCGTCGGATATCCTTTCTCAAGTTTTTGGCGAAGGCGGCTGATGTGCACGTCGAGCGTATTGGTCTGGGGATGGAAATGATAATCCCAGACCGCCTCGCGCAGCATCGCGCGCGTCACCACCTGGCCAGCGTGGCGCATGAGATATTCGAGCAGAAGGAATTCGCGCGGGTGCAAGTGAATCGGCCTGCCCTCGCGCCTCGCCGAACGCGTCATAACGTCAAGCTCAAGATCACCGACCTTGAGCATTGTCTCTTGTTGCGGATGCAGGCGACGGCGCACGATCGCCTCGAGACGGGCGTGCAACTCGGCGAGAACATACGGCTTGACGACATAATCGTCTCCGCCCGCCTTGAGACCGCGAATGCGCTCGTCGACATGGGACAGTGCCGACAAGATGAGAACCGGCGTCGATACGCCCTCGCCCCGCAGCCGTCTTATGATTTCAAGACCGTCCAGTCCTGGAAGCATCCGGTCGACGATGAGCGCGTCGTAGCACGTATCGCGCGCCAGCAATAAGCCGTCTCCGCCGTCGGCCACGCAGTCGACGACCACGCCAAACTCCTTGAGACCGCGCCGGAGGTAGTTGGCAACCTCACTGTCGTCTTCAATGACGAGCACACGCATTCAAAATCCCTTCCATCGCCGGACGATGGTATTTGAAAAGCAATGTAGCCTGCAATATGCGATGCGCCAGCTCGCGTCGCGGTGGGAATTATCGGCGGTGGATAAGGCAAGCTGGCGGAACAGCGCGCGGCCTTCTCCAACAGGGACGGGGCAGCAAAGGGAACGCCGCCGTCCCGGCGGCAGACCGCCACGTCGATCGGCGCATCCTGCAAAGCATCGGGCACTGCGAGATAGCTCTCGCCGGGAACTCAGAAGACGTGCCTGACTCCTTGGGCGACCAATTGATCGACGACGATCTGGCCGCTGGTGCGTTCATTTGGGCGCGACATTGTGGATTTCCAATTCGCTCTTCTCGGGCGTGGAATGTCCGGCGTCGCCAACTCGGCCCAAATCGATGCTGCTACACCATGCCGGCGCTCACCGCGGTTCCCAAAGTCAGCGAATCACATCCCGGTACATATGGCTAGCTATTTGGGAAACACGAAAATAGTGGCGCCAGTCATTCAAATTGAGGGATTTTGTGCGGACCGGAGGTCCGCGTTCCGGACCGCGGACCGCCGGTCCGCACTTCCCTTCAATTCAATCGACGCAGGCCACCAGATCGCGATGAATTCGGATTGAATCAATCCAAAGTTATCGTGATCGATTCAAATAATCCAGAGCGGGATACGCAGATAAGTCTACGCAATCTGCGTGAATTTGATGGCGCCGGAAAAGCCGCGCAGCGTCCCACTTTTCCTCAGCCCGATCGAGGCCCGGTCGGCGATGCGCAGCGCGACCTCGCCGTTCAGCTTTCGAAAGGGTCGACGGCGCCCGGCGGCACGGCGAGTTCGAAGGCGACGATCGTCATCGAGATCAAGCCGTAATATCCGAGTATGCCGACGAGATCGACGAGGCCGCGTGGACCGAGCACATGTTCCGCCTGCGCATAAGTCTCCTTCGAGACGCGCCTGGTCATCAGAAGTTCGCGCGCGAAAGTGTAGACGGCCGCCTCGTCAGCGCGGGAGAAGTTCGGCGGCTCGCCATTGCGGATGGCTTCGACGACAGCGGGATCGAGGCCAGCTTCGACTCCTATCGGGGCATGAACATGCCATTCGAACCCCGCCTTCCAGAAGGCGCCGGTGACGAGAATGGCGAGTTCCGACAAACGCTGCGCGAGCGCGGTTTCGTAGCGGCAAAATGCGCCAAGCGCCTGGGCGCGATGGGCGAGCTGCGGCGAGTGGAGCCAGACGCGCAATGGCCCTTGCACCACGCCGCGCGGCCCGGACAGGATCGCGTCATAGACCCGTTTCTGTTCGCCATCGAGTTGGTTCGGAAGGATATCTTGAATGCGCTGCATTCCATCTCCTGGAAAGCGAGACTTGTTTGATCCGCCAATCGCTATCCCGGAACTGTCTCGCTGGGCAACGTCCACGTGAGGAATCCGGGCGAGAGGCGCACCGGATTAGTTCGTTCGGTTTCGGGAGGAAATATCCGAATTGACGCGCTGGACCCCAAAACATGCGCGGTCGTTAAAGATCGTCTTACGCTTTGATCGGGGTCACCTCCACCGAGATCAGCGGCGGCGCTGTTCGATGGTGATGGTCAGCGCCGGCTTGCCATCCTCGGTCGTCGGCGCCATACCGAATTCCGTTTGCGGGAGTGCGCGTTTCGCCGGCTTTTGCATCTCTCCGGTGAAGACCGCGTAATCCGGCGAGGGGTCACCGGTCGGCGGCCGATAATTCGGTCCGACGATGAGGGGCGCGCTGCTGTTCCCGCGCTTCTCGATGTCGGCGCTGAGATCGGCGAGCAGCGCCGCGTCTTCGCGCGGCGGCGCATCCTGTAAGAAGCTCTTGGCGATGTCGCGGGCGAAGACCGTGTTGGTAGGATCATCGATGAAAGAGCGCAGCAGCACGAGCGACATGCTGGTGATCACGCCGCGGCCATCGGTCACAACGCGGACGCGAACGAGCGCCCGGAACTTGCCGCCGCTTGGGCGGTAATCGATTGCGCCCGCCGCATCAACATCGGCTGGGGCCGCGACGCGCTCGAGATGAAAGAACCTGAAGAAATCGGCGGTCTCGGCGACCGTCGCAAGGGGAGAACCGATCATGCCGTCCAATCCTTCGCCGCGGGCGCTCGACACGTCGCCTGCTGCCGCGGCAACGAGTATCGATCCCAGGAGGCGCAACGTCATGCGTCGGTCGATCAAAGTGGGCCCCAATCTTACCGAGTTGCAGGGAAAAGCCCGGCCCGCGTCGCTAAATTGTAGGGAATAGCGGACCGGAACGCGGACCTCCGGTCCGCATAAAACCGCTCAATTTGAATAACTCGCGCCACTGGGCCTGCAACAGGACCAAAGGTCAAAACCTCTGTGCCGAGCTGCCGGCGACGCGGTGGCGTCTCTCTTCGGCGAGCACGAAGGCCGGGTCGAGACTGCGGATCGGCACTTTGCGGTCCATGGGGATACGCCCGTCGCGCTGCAGCGACAAATAACGGGCGCAGCAGACACGCAGGAAGGATGCGAAATTGGCTTTTTCGAAGCCCGCTTCGGTCAGCTCGTCATAGAGCTTGGTGATGAGCTGATTGAGGGTCATCCCGTCGCGCGCGCCGATCTCCGTCAGAATCATCCAAAACAGATTCTCGAGCCTGAAACTCGTGGAGACCCCGTGCAAGCGCAGCGAACGCGTCCGCGTCTCGTAAAGCTTGGGATCGGCGCTGATGAAGATTTCGCACATGCGCGCCTCCTGGCGTCTCCCGGCAAAGCAATTTCGCTCGGCCGGGAGGAATAATCTTAAGCCGTTTCTCTGCGTAGTGGAAGATCAAGCCGCCGATTGGACGCGGCTCGTGGCAGCTTTGTTCTCGATGCTGATTTTCACCCCGAGAACCGTCAGAAATTGGCCGATCCAGGCCGGATGCGCGGGCCAAGCCGGGGCCGTGACGAGATTGCCGTCGGTGACCGCGGCATTGATGGCAATATCGGCATAGGTGCCGCCGGCGAGTTCCACTTCCGGCCGGCAAGCCGGATAGGCCGAGCAGGTCCGTCCCTTCAGGACATCCGCCGCAGCAAGCAATTGTGCTCCATGGCAAATGGCGGCGACCGGCTTGTTCGCAGCAAAGAAATCGCGGACGATTTTCAAGACATTGGCATCGAGGCGCAGATATTCCGGAGCGCGACCGCCCGGAATGACCAGAGCATCGTAATCTCTTGCGCTGACATCGGCAAAATTTGCGGTCAGCGCGAAATTGTGGCCGCGCTTTTCCGAATAGGTCTGCTGGCCCTCGAAATCATGAATGGCCGTCGCGATGACCTCACCCGCCTTTTTATTCGGGCAAACCGCATCGACGGTCAAACCCAGAGCGAGCAGCGCCTGAAACGGCACCATGGTCTCATAGTCTTCGGCAAAGTCGCCGGCGATCAATAGGATATGTTTGCCCATCGCAGATTTCTCCCTGGTGGCATCAGCCTTTGTTGAGCGGCAAACATAGCGCGTTCGGCCGCCTGCCGGGTGTTACTCGGTTATTGCAAGCGCAGAGGGGTTTCGCCAACGCATGGCTTGATTCAATTTCGCAGGATTGTTAATTAACGTATCGGTTAATTAAAGAGAAATGGCATGACCGACCTGAGCACGATCCTGGCGGCTTTGGCCGATCCCGTCCGGCGCAGCATTGTCGAACGGTTGGTCGATGAGGGCGACAAAACCGTCGGAGAGATCGCCGCGCCCTTCGCGATTTCGCCGCCCGCTGTTTCCCATCACCTGCGAATTCTCGAAAAGGCCGGGCTGATTGAACGGCGGGTGCATCGGCAATGGCGCCTCGTCCGGATCCGCCCGGAAGCTTTGGGCGAAGTCAAATCCTGGATATCGCGGCAAAGGCGCCATTGGATGGAAGCCCCAGATCGGCTCGATGCCGTTATCGCCGGAGAGACGCCACGAAGGAGAAAGTCGTGAAAGACGACGGATTGCGGATCGAACGTTCGATCCCGGCGCCGCCGGCTAAAGTCCATGCTCTCCGGACCGGGCCGGATCGGCTCGTTCAATTTGGCCGCACTGAGGCGGGTTCGCCGGCAGTCTAGACGAACGATTAAATAGAATATCAATTTTTCTCGGAGAAGGTGAACGCCGGCAAAGCGACAAAGCTTTTTTGCCGGGGAGTTCGCCATGCGCTCAATATGCCTTTCCTGCCTGCGCCGGTTCGCGCGTGACCGCAAAGGCAATATCGCGATGATTTTTGGGCTGCTTCTGGTTCCCATGGTCTTCGCGGTCGGGATGGGGATCGACTATACATCTGCCGCGCGCAAGCGGTCGCAGCTCAATGCCGCCGCCGATGCGGCCGTGCTGGCGGCCGTGCGCACGGCCTCGCAACAACTCCAGGCAGGCGCCTCGAATTGGAATGCGCTCGGAGTCACGGTAGGGCAGAATTTTTTCTCCGGAAACTCGAGCAACATACCGAATATCGTCATCAACACGCCGACAATTTCGATCTCGCAGTCGGGCACGACCGTGACCGCGAACTTGTCTTACACGGCGCAGGTCAAAACGGCGTTCGCGAAAATCATTGGAACCTCGACGATCAATATTGGCAACTCAACAACCGCGTCGAGCGGAGTTGTGCAGTATACCAACGTTTATATTGTTATAGACAATTCAGAGTCGATGGGAATCGGGTCGACTGCCGCCGACCAGCAGACAATGTATAACGTTATCGGCTGCACCGTGGCTTGCCACTACACCGACGTCTATGGCGACGTCGATAATGTCGCGCAAGCCCGCGCCTCAGGCGCGACGCTGCGCATCGATGTGGCGAAAACCGGCGTTATAAATGCGCTCAATCTCCTCAATTCCTCGCCGAACGCAACATATTTCCAGGTCGCTATATACACGATGAGCAATGGCCTTACCGCCGTGTACCCCCTTTCTAATATCTCCGGCGCGATCAGCGCCGTCAATGGAATCGACCTAGCCCAAGTTACCCACCAAGGCGGGACAAACACGACCTATAGCCTGCAGCAGCTCAATTCGATCCTGCCAACGCCGGGCAATGGGCTCTCCGCCAGCACCGCGGCTGGCGTGGTCCTGATCATGACGGATGGGGTCCAGGACGCAACCTACGAGGAGCCGAGTTCGACGCACGGCGAGTTCCAAGTGATCCAGGACCCGAACTGGGTTCCTTATTCTCCGTATCAGGCTTTTCCAGTTTTCGGAGGCGACCCGATTGAGGAGGGCTTTCAGGCAAGCGCATGCGCCGCGATTAAAACCAAGGGATACACGGTTGAGACTCTCTATGCCACATATCTCGTCCCGACAATCGGCAACAGCGCAGACGACGTCACGCGCTTTAATTTCATAACCTCGTCTCTGTTGCCCCTCATTCCCGGCAGTCTCTCGACGTGCGCGACCTCGGCGGCGAACGCCTATTCGGCGACTACGCCGAGCGACATCGTAACAGCGTTCGCTAAAATGATTCTGTCCGTCGAAGCACTGCATCTTTCACATTGAGCGGCGTAAGCCATGCGGCAAGAACTATATCGTCGCCGACATTACCAATTTCGCGCTTGCAAGACGCGAGCATGATGAGCTCGCCGCCGGAGAACGGTGCGAAGCCGTCTGTCTCGATTTCTCGAACCAAATTGACGACGAAGTTCGCGGAAGCGCGGCGGACGCAGCGCGCCGAATTCACTCGAAAACGAGACCCGCGTTGGCAAAATCGTAGCGAAGAGCCGGGAATTTACGAAACCTGGAACTTGCGACCCGCGTCATCTGGCGACAGATTCTCAACCGCTTCCGCGGCGATGGCCGCAAAGAGCAGGTTTAGCCCCTTGTTTACACGAACGATTAAACACAAAATCAATTTTTCTCGCAGAAGGTGAACGCCGGCAAAGTGACAAAGCCTTTTTGCCGGGGAGTTCGCCATGCGCTCTATGCGCCTTTCCTGCCTGCGCCGGTTCGCGCGTGACCGCAAAGGCAATATTGCGATGATCTTTGCGCTTCTTCTGCTTCCCATCGTCTTCGCGATCGGGGTGGGGATCGACTATACCTCCGCCGCGCGCAAGCGGTCGCAGCTCGATGCGGCGGCCGATGCCGCCGTGCTGGCGGCTGTCACTCCCACAATGTTGGTCCAGTCGACTGCAGCTGCGACCACGGCGGCACAGAACATGTTCAACGGGCAGATCGGGAAAATTCCGGGCTTGGGCGCGGTTACCCTTACCGTCACGATCCCCGCTCCAAACTGCTCCAACCCCAACGGTCTCAGCCGCTGCGTCCAGGTTTGCTATTCGACCACCTCGAAAAATGCCTTCGCCAGCATCATCGGGCGCTCGACGCTCGCACTCGCAGGCTGTTCGACGGCATCTGCGAGCTCTTCACCGAACATCAACTTCTGGTTGCTTTTGGATGATTCGCCTTCCATGGCCATCGCCGGAACGCCGGCCGGTATCACGACCATGGTTAACAACACGTCGGCCCAAGGCGGATGCGCCTTCGCCTGCCATGAGACCAACCCATCCGGAGAAAATCCTGCTTTGGGGAACCCGCACGGCGAGGATAATTATGCCCTTGCGCGCAGCCTCGGCGTCACTCTCCGCATCGACCTGCTGGCGAGCGCGGTCTCGAGCCTCCTGAGCACGGCGCAGACAGACGCGGCCAAAAACGGCAATACGTACGAAGCGGCGGTTTACACGTTCGACTCCTCCCTCAACACCATCTATCCGGCCAACGGGCAACCGACGTCGAACCTGAGCGCCGCCGCGAGCGCGGCTTCCAACATTACGATGCTGGAAGTCTACGACAACAATTGCCTGACGCAAAACAACTGCAACAACGACACCGACACCAACTTCGAAAGCGCCATGAGCACCATGAACACCAACATGCCGAACCCCGGCAACGGTACAAATCAGCCCAGCGACACGCCGCAGGAAGTGCTGTTCATCGTATCCGATGGTGTCGACGACGAATACGTGGCGCAAGCATCGGACTGCTCCCAGCCCACCTCCGGAACGCCACTTCGCTGCCAGCAGCCGTTCCCCACGGCATGGTGCACCACGATCAAGAACCGCGGCATCCGCATCGCCGTGCTCTATACGGAGTACCTCCAGCTGCCGACCAACGCTTGGTACAACGACTGGATAGCGCCGTTCGACACCCCGACCCCGTCGACCAGCTTGATTGCGACGAACATGCAGGCCTGCGCGTCGCCGGGGCTGTTCTTCGATGTGGCATCCGGTGGAGACGTCACAGCTGCGTTGACATCGTTGTACAATACGGTGGTGGCGACGGCGCCCGGGCATCTGACGCAATAGAGCGGGGGCCGCCCTGTCATCCGCCCTCGGTTCAACGGTCTGCGTCGACTAATTTGAAGGGAGTAGCGGACCGGAGGTCCGCGGTCCAAGGCGGTCCGTAGCGCTTCGGACCGCGGATCTCCGATCCGCATAAAACCCGTCGATTTGACTGAAACGCACCACTAGCCCGGGTTGCTCGCCAAGATCTTGCGCTCCCAGGCGAGCGCATGGGCGACGATCGTAGAAAGATCGTCGAACTGCGGCGTCCAGTTGAGATCGGTGCGGATGCGCTGCGCCCCGGCGACGATCGAGGCGGGATCTCCGGGTCGGCGCGGGGCTATATCAGCCGTGAAATCGACTCCAGACACACTCTGCACGGTCTCGATCACTTTGCGGACCGAATAGCCGAGCCCGTAGCCGCAATTATAAACGGCTGAAGTTCCGCCCGCACGCAGGTGACGGAGCGCGGCAGCGTGTGCACTGATCAGATCGCTCACGTGGATATAGTCGCGAACGCAAGTTCCGTCCGGCGTCGGATAATCGGTGCCGAAGATCTGTATGCCGGGCCGCAGGCCGAGCGCCGCTTGGACCGCAACCTTGATGAGATGGGTGGCATCGGGTGTCGATTGTCCGGCACGGCCTTGCGGATCGGCACCGGCGACATTGAAATAGCGCAGCGCGACATAAGTGAGCGGATAGGCGCGCGCGACGTCGCGCAGCATGAATTCGGTCATCAGTTTCGATGTGCCATAAGGCGAAACCGGCGCCAGTGCGGCGTCTTCCGGCACCGGGGAGACCGCGGGATCGCCGTAGACGGCTGCGGTTGAAGAAAAAATGACGTGTTTCACTTTTCCGGCCACCGCGGCGGCGAGCAAGGTGCGGCTCTTCACCGTATTGTTGAGATAATAGCCGAGCGGGTCGCCGACGGATTCGGGCACGACGATCTTCGCCGCAAAATGAATGAGGGCGTCGATCGCTTGGGCACGAATCAGGTTGGAAACGAGCTCATAATCGCCGACGTCGCCGACGACCAGCTTTGCCCCCGCCGGCACCGCAGTCCGAAATCCCGTCGTAAGATTGTCGAGAACAACGACATTCTCGCCGGAATCGACGAGTTGCAGCACCATGTGGGCGCCAATATAGCCTGCCCCGCCCGTCACCAAGACCGTCATGCCGCCCCCAGAAGTTCCGCCAATCGACGCGTCTCCATCCGATTTTGCGATACGGGATCATAGGGGTTCCAAGGGCAGGTGCCAAATCCCGGCCCAGCTTATTTCAGCTGAGCGGTCGAGATAGCGGCGGAGGTGTTGATCTCGGCTCTCGCCTTTGCATAGATTTCGTTTGGCTTGATTGCTGCCTCCGGCTCGTGGGGACGAGAGCGCGATGAGGACAAGTGGGACGCTGCGCGGCTTTTCCGGCGCAATCAAGTCGACGCAGATTGGGTAAACTTGATCGCCCAACCCTCTCTAAATTATTAGAATCGATGACGATGACTTTGGATCGATCCAACCCAAAGTCATCGTGATCTAGGGTACGATGTTCGCTAAGCGCACCTGGCTGAGCTTTCTGCCGCTCGAGCATGTCCGCATGCAAAAGGGGTTCACCTTTCTCGGACATATCCTAAAGGCCGAATTGTGAAATCGGCGCAATCGCGGCAAGACCCGGTTCCTGTCCTAAATTCGTCGCCTGGCATGGCGTCTGCTGCGGGCTAAATCCCTCGGCATGAGGTTTCGTGTGCAACATCCCCTTCTTGAGTGCTATTTCGAACTTGCGCGGCGCGGTGAGCTCGAACGCGACGCAGCCCAAGAGGCCGTTCTCGGCAAGCTCGGAGAGCTGAGTGCCGCTCTCGCCTCTTATCGTCCGACCCGCAAAGCCGGCGCGCTCGGCTGGCTGCTGGCGGCCAAGGACCGTGCCGCCGTCTTGCGCGGCCTCTATATCTGGGGGAGCGTCGGCCGCGGCAAGACCATGCTGATGGATCTCTTCCATGACGAAACCCGGATCGTGCGCAAAAGGCGCGTCCATTTCCATGCCTTCATGGCGGATGTTCACGCCCGCATTTTCAGCTTCCGCCAGCAGCTGAAGAAAGGTCTAGTCAAGGGCGATGATCCGATTGCGCCGATCGCGGAGGCGATAGCCGACAAATCCTGGCTCATCTGTTTCGACGAATTCAACGTGACCGACATCGCCGATGCGATGATCCTCGGCCGCCTCTTCAACGCATTGTTCCAGCGCGGCGTCGTCGTTGTCGCGACATCGAACGTCGCGCCGAAAAGTCTCTACGGGAATGGCCTGAACCGCGCCCTGTTCTTGCCTTTCATCGATCTCATCGAAGAGCGGATGGACGTTGTCCGCCTCGATGCGCGAACCGATTTCCGCCTCGAAAAACTCTCCGGCGCCAGCGTCTATCACGTCCCGGCGGATGCAAAGGCGAAGGCCGCCTTGACGCGCGCCTTCGCGACATTGACCGGTGTCGCAGTGGCGCGCGGGCACGAACTCTCGGTGCTCGGACGCAAGATCCGGGTGCCGCAGGCGAAAGGCGGGGTCGCGCGGTTTCGGTTTTCCGATCTTTGTGAAAAACCTTTGGGCGCACTCGATCATTTGGCGATTGCAGAAAGTTTCCATACCATCGTGCTGGACGACATACCGGTGATCGCCGCCGACAAACGCAACGAGGCCAAGCGTTTCATTATCCTGATCGACACGCTTTATGATCAACACGTCAAGTTGATCGCCTCCGCCGCCGCCGAGCCGGCTGAGCTCTACCTCGGCTGGGAAAACGGCGAGGCCTTCGAATTCGCCCGCACCGCGTCGCGACTGATCGAAATGCGGTCCGCCGCCTATCTCGGCCTCGCGCATGGCTCGATCGCGTCGATCGCCTCAGGCGACACGACGGGAACTCGTGGAAACGTGAGCTTCACGGAGTCTCAGCAATGGCCCTTCGTCCGGCAGTCCCGCTCAAGCCCGCGACGGATGTCCTGATTCTCGAGATCGCCGCCAATCACATTCGTCGCTTCGGCATCGAGCGCACGACGGTGACCCGAATTGCCGAAGAAGCCGGCATGTCGCATGCGAATGTCTACCGCTATTATCCGTCGAAGGCCGCGCTCATCGAGGAAATCACCGCCGACTGGCTGAAGCCGCTCGAAACCGGGCTGCGGGCCATTGCCGACGCGCCTGACCCTGCCTTCGACAAGCTCGAGCGGATTATTTTCGCTGTCCACCGCACGTATCGCGACAAGCTCGAAACCGACCCGAATATATTTGCGCTGTTCGTGGAAGCGACCGAAAAGGGCGCCGGCGTCGCCCGCAAGCACCGCAATCGTGTCGAGCTCGAAATTCAAAGAACGCTCGAGGAAGGGGCGGGCGGCGGTGTCTTCGAATTCAAGGACCAGAAAGCGGCTTTGGCGCTTGTTTGCGACGCTCTGCACAAATTCATTCACCCTTGCGCCCTGAGCCTCGACGGGGCCGTCGACCGCGCCACCCTCGAAGATCGGGCCGGCCTTGTCGCCACACTCGTGCTCGCGGCATTGGCTGCGGGTCGGACGTGAATTTTCATGACATATTATAAATTTTGTAAGTTGTAACCTGTTTTCGGTCCGGATCTGTAGCCGTGCCGAGACCGAACGGATCTCACAATATATTGAAATGAATATGGTTTATCGATCGGCTTGGGACTTCCACGCCGTAATTCTGCCCTTCGTCTAAGCCATCTAGGCTTGAATTCATTTTCCGACTTCGGCAGAACCGCGCGCAAGTTTCGCTGTGTGAGACCTGTAACGAGGGCTCAAACGGCGCGACCGACGCGCTCATGAAGCGACACGCTGTTGCATTGCAAGATCAGGAAGCAGGGACGAGAACATGGCACGCAGCAAGATCGGATTGATTGGCGCCGGGCAGATCGGCGGCACCCTCGCTCACCTCGCGGGCCTTAAGGAATTGGGTGATGTCGTCTTGTTCGACATTGTCGAAGGTGTGCCGCAGGGCAAAGCTCTAGACCTCGCCGAGTCGGCCCCGGTCGAAGGATTTGATGCGCATTTCGCCGGCGCCGGTGACTATGCCGCTATCGCTGGCGCGGACGTGGTGATCGTTACGGCCGGCGTGCCGCGCAAGCCGGGCATGAGCCGCGATGATCTGCTCGGCATCAATCTCAAGGTTATGGAATCGGTGGGCACAGGCATCAAGCAATACGCCGCGGAAGCATTTGTCATATGCATCACCAATCCGCTCGATGCCATGGTTTGGGCCCTGCAGAAGGCCTCGGGCCTTCCGGCACAGAAGGTCGTCGGCATGG
This sequence comes from uncultured Alphaproteobacteria bacterium, assembly GCA_963809985.1. GTDB lineage: Bacteria > Pseudomonadota > Alphaproteobacteria > Rhizobiales > Beijerinckiaceae > Methylovirgula. The sequence goes on from CAWELW010000001.1 coordinate 1,277,050, forward strand.
CCGGCATTCTCGACTCGGCCCGGTTCCGCTACTTCCTCGCCGAGGAATTCAAGGTCTCCGTCGAAGACGTGACGGCGTTCGTTCTCGGTGGGCACGGCGACGACATGGTGCCTTCGCTCCGCTACTCAACGGTCGCCGGAATCCCGCTGCCCGATCTCGTGAAGATGGGCTGGACGACTGAGGCAAGGCTCAACGCGATCATCCAGCGGACCCGCAAGGGCGGCGGCGAAATCGTCAATCTCTTGAAAACCGGTTCCGCATTCTACGCACCGGCGAGTTCGGCGATCGCCATGGCCGAATCCTATTTGAAGGACAAGAGGCGCGTGCTTCCCTGCGCGGCCCAACTCAGAGGCGAATATGGCGTCACCAATCTTTATGTCGGCGTACCGGTCATAATAGGCGCCGGCGGCGTCGAAAAGATCGTCGAGATCGCGCTCGACGCCGACGAAAAGAAGATGTTCGAGAAATCCGTGGCTTCGGTGCAAAACCTGGTCGAGGCTTGCAAGACCATCAACCCTGCTTTCGCACACTAGGGCCGCCGCAGCGCGGCAGGCCTGTTCCGCCGGCGCAAGAGGGAAGAGAGTTCAACATGAATATTCACGAGTATCAGGCGAAGGCGATATTGAAGGAATTCGGCGCACCCGTTTCCCGCGGCGTGCCGGTCTTCAAAGCCGGCGACGCCGAAGCAGCCGCACGGGAACTCGGCGGTCCGCTGTGGGTCGTTAAGACACAGATTCATGCCGGCGGCCGCGGCAAAGGCAAATTCAAGGAGCCGGAGGCGGGCGAGAAGGGCGGCGTGCGGCTCGCCAAATCCGTCGAAGAAGTGAAGAGCTTCGTCGCGCAAATGCTCGGGAAGACCCTCGTCACCGTTCAGACCGGAGCGCACGGCAAGCAGGTCAACCGGATTTACCTCGAAGAAGGCTCCAATATCGCGAAGGAATTCTATCTTTCTCTGCTCGTCGACCGCGCCACCAGCCGGGTTGCTTTCGTGGTTTCCACCGAGGGCGGCGTCGAGATCGAAAAAGTGGCGCATGAGACGCCGGAAAAGATCGTCACTTTCTCGGTCGATCCGGCAACCGGAATTATGCCACACCACGGCCGGACCGTCGCCAAGACTCTGGACCTGACCGGCGATCTCGCCAAACAGGCGGAGCGGCTCGTCACTAGCCTCTACGCCGCCTTCGTCGCCAAAGACATGGCGATGCTCGAGATCAATCCCCTGATCGTTTCGCAGGAAGGCCAGCTCAAGTGCCTCGATGCGAAGGTCTCATTCGACACGAACGCGCTCTATCGCCATCCCGAGATCCTCGCCTTGCGCGATGAAACGGAAGAAGACCCCAAGGAAATCGAAGCATCGAAATATGACCTCGCCTATATCACGCTCGACGGCACAATCGGCTGTATGGTCAATGGCGCCGGCCTCGCTATGGCGACGATGGACATTATCAAGCTTTATGGAGCCGAGCCGGCGAACTTCCTCGATGTTGGCGGCGGCGCGAGCAAAGAGAAAGTCGTCGCCGCTTTCAAGATCATCACTGCCGATCCGAAGGTCAAAGGCATTCTCGTCAATATTTTCGGTGGTATCATGAAGTGCGACGTGATTGCCGAAGGCGTGATCGCGGCGGTGAAGGAAGTTGGACTCAAAGTGCCGCTCGTGGTGCGGCTCGAAGGGACCAATGTCGATCTCGGCAAGAAAATCCTGAATGACTCGGGCCTGAACGTCATCCCGGCAGACGACCTCGATGACGCCGCCCAAAAGATCGTCTCCGCCGTCGGGAAGGCCTGAACCATGTCCGTTCTCATTTCCAAAGAAACAAAGCTCATTTGTCAGGGATTCACCGGCAAGAACGGCACGTTTCATTCCGAACAGGCGATTGCCTATGGCACCAAAATGGTGGGCGGCGTTTCGCCCGGCAAAGGCGGGGCTACCCATCTCAACCTGCCGATCTTCGACACCGTCATGGAAGCCCGCGAAAGGACCGGCGCCGACGCGACCGTCGTATACGTGCCGCCGCCCGGTGCCGCCGACGCCATATGTGAAGCCATCGACGCGGAGATACCGCTCATTGTCTGTATCACGGAAGGCATTCCCGTCCTCGACATGGTGCGCGTCAAACGCGCGCTCAATGGCTCGAAGTCGCGCCTGATCGGCCCGAATTGCCCGGGAGTCGTGACGGCGGGAGAGTGCAAGATCGGCATCATGCCGGCCAATATCTTCGAGCCCGGATCGGTCGGCATCGTTTCGCGCTCCGGAACGCTCACTTACGAGGCCGTCTTCCAGACGACGCACGAGGGGCTTGGCCAGACGACGGCGGTCGGTATCGGCGGCGACCCTGTGAAAGGCACCGAGTTCATCGACATTTTGGAAATGTTCCTCGCCGATCCCGCGACGAAATCGATCGTGATGATCGGTGAGATCGGCGGTGGCGCGGAAGAAGACGCGGCGCAATTCCTTCTCGACGAAGCCAAGCGCGGCCGCAAGAAGCCGACGGTCGGGTTCATCGCCGGACGCACGGCGCCGCCTGGCCGCCGCATGGGCCACGCCGGCGCGATCATTTCCGGCGGCAAAGGCGGTGCCGAAGACAAGATTGCGGCCATGGAACGTGCCGGGATCAAGGTGTCGCCGTCGCCGGCACGCCTTGGAAAAACCCTCCTGGGACTCGTCGAGGGATGAACCCCACTCCTGTTGCAAGAAAATGTGCATACATAGAACCCGCTGACTCGGATATGTGAGAGAGGACGCTCGGCATGGCTGTGCAGGACGTGGGAAGCGATGTCTTCGCAGCTGCGCCGGACATCGGCCGAGCTTAGGCGGGACACGAGAAGCCGGTGGCATCGAATGCCATGACGGCGACGACTTGCTGGGTGGTGGCTTACAAAAACAGCCGCGATTTCGAAGGGACACGCGGTGGGCTGGTGGCGTGAAACGTCGCGCTTCCGCTGGGAGCCGGGGTTCCTTCGACGAATTTCCGCACGTGCGAAACGCGCGGGAATTTGACAAAGGGGCGGCGGCTGTCGCTTCGGATCGCTGGGGTGAGTGAGGCTCGACGGGCCCCACGATGTCGGCCAATGGCTCGGAGGACAGATCATGGCACGTCAAGACAGGAACGGCGCGAATGGTTCGGGTGGAGCTGGGGCATCTCGCTCGGCGACGAACGACCGCTTCGCGCACAGCTCCTTTCTCTATGGCGGCAACGCCGCCTACGTCGACCAGCTTTACGAATTTTTTCGGCGCGACCCGGCCTCGGTTGATGCCGAGTGGGGCGATTTCTTCGCCGGCCTGAATGATGATCGCACGGCGATCGAAAAAAGCGCGCACGGACCAACCTGGAAGAAGACGAACTGGCCGACGATCGCCAATGGCGAGCTTGTCTCGGCGCTCGACGGCAACTGGACGGTCGCCGAAAAGGTCCTGGGCGACAAGCTCAAATCGAAAGCCGCAGTCGAGGGCGTAGAATTCTCGGCTGAAGAGTTGCAGCGCGCAACCCGCGATTCCGTGCGCGCCATCATGATGATCCGCGCATATCGCATGCGTGGCCATTTGCACGCCAACCTCGATCCGCTCGGCCTCGAGCCTCCGAGAGACCACGAGGAATTGCATCCTTCGAGCTACGGATTCACAGAAGCCGATTACGATCGAAAGATCTTCATCGATGGCGTGCTCGGCCTCCAGCATGCGACGATTCCGCAGATGCTGGCGATCCTGCGGCGCACCTATTGCAGCACGATCGGCTTCGAGTTCATGCATATTTCCGATCCTGCCGAGAAGGCTTGGCTGCAGGCGCGTATCGAGGGTCCCGACAAGGAGATCACGTTCACGCGCGAAGGCAAACGCGCGATCCTGACCAAGCTCGTCGAGGCTGAAGGCTTCGAGAAATTCATCGATATCAGATACACGGGCACCAAGCGGTTCGGTCTCGACGGTGGCGAATCCATGGTGCCCGCGCTCGAGCAGATCATCAAGCGCGGCGGCGCGCTCGGCGTCAAAGAAATCGTATTCGGCATGGCGCACCGCGGCCGTCTCAACGTCCTCTGCCAAGTGATGGGCAAGCCGCATCGCGCCGTCTTCCACGAGTTCAAGGGCGGTTCCTTCACGCCGGATGACGTCGACGGCTCGGGCGACGTCAAATATCATCTCGGTGCCTCATCGGATCGCGACTTCGACGGCAATCAGGTGCACTTGTCCTTGACCGCCAATCCGTCGCATCTCGAGATCGTCGATCCGGTCGTGCTCGGCAAAGTGCGGGCGAAGCAAGATCAATGGCATGACATCGTCGAGCGCACGATGGTCATGCCACTGCTTATCCACGGCGACGCTGCCTTCGCCGGCCAGGGCGTGATCGCCGAATGTTTCGGTCTGTCGGGGCTGAAGGGCCATCGAACCGGCGGCTCGATTCATTTCATCATCAACAATCAGATCGGCTTCACCACCTATCCGCGCTTCTCGCGGTCTTCGCCCTACCCGTCGGATAGTGCGAAAATGATCGAAGCGCCGATCCTCCACGTCAATGGCGACGATCCGGAAGTGGTCGTCTTTGCCGCCAAGGTCGCCGTCGAGTTCCGGCAGAAGTTCCACAAGCCGGTCGTCATCGACATGTTCTGCTATCGCCGTCACGGACACAATGAAGGCGACGAGCCGGCTTTCACTCAACCGCTGATGTACAAGAAGATCAGGGCGCATCGGACGACGCTCGAGATCTACTCGGAAAAGCTGATCGCCGAAGGCGTCATGACCGCGGGTGAGATCGACAAGGTGAAAGCCGATTGGCGACAAAAGCTCGATGCGGAATACGAGGCCGGCCAATCTTATAAGCCGAACAAGGCCGACTGGCTCGACGGCCGCTGGGCCGGTTTTAGGCCGTCCGACGGCGGCGACGAAGCACGCCGTGGCCGCACCGGGGTCGACCTGGGCAAATTGAAGGATCTCGGCCGGCGGCTGTGCACGGTGCCGCAAGGCTTCCATCTCCATCGCACGATCCAGCGCTTTCTCGATAATCGCCGCACAATGATCGAATCAGGGCGAGGCATCGATTGGGCCACGGCGGAGGCTTTGGCGTTTGCCACCCTCCTCGACGAAGGCCGCGCCGTGCGCCTCTCCGGCCAAGACAGCGAGCGTGGCACGTTCTCGCAGCGCCATTCGGTGCTCATCGACCAGGAAAACGAGACGCGCTATGCGCCGCTCAACCATCTCAGGGATGGCCAAGCGCGCTACGAGGTCATCAATTCCATGTTGTCAGAGGAGGCTGTTCTCGGCTTCGAATTTGGCTATTCGCTGTCCGAGCCGAACGCACTCGTCCTGTGGGAAGCGCAATTCGGCGATTTCGCCAATGGCGCTCAGGTCGTGTTCGACCAGTTCATTTCCTCGGGCGAGCGCAAATGGCTGCGCATGTCAGGTCTCGTCTGCCTTTTGCCGCATGGCTACGAAGGCCAGGGACCAGAACATTCTTCGGCGCGGCTCGAGCGCTATCTTCAGAGCTGCGCCGAAGACAATATACAAGTCGCCAATTGCACGGCTCCGGCGAACTACTTCCACATCCTCCGCCGCCAGTTGAAGCGCGACATTCGCAAGCCGCTCATCTTGATGACGCCGAAATCTCTGTTGCGGCATAAGCGGGCGGTTTCGGCGCTCGCCGATTTGGGCGCCGACACGACGTATCACCGCATTCTCTTCGACGACGCCGAACATGCAACGGGCGATGCCGTCAGGCTCGTGAAGGATGATAAGATCCGCCGGGTGATCTTGTGCTCCGGCAAAGTCTATTACGATCTCTATGAAGAGAGAGAGCAGCGCAAAATAGACGACGTCTACCTCGTGCGCGTCGAACAACTCTATCCGTTCCCCTTGAAGGCATTGGTCGGGGCGCTTTCACGCTTCAAGAAGGCAGACGTGATCTGGTGTCAGGAGGAGCCGAAGAACATGGGGGCCTGGTTCTTTGTCGAGCCCTATCTCGAATGGGTGCTTGCGCAGGTCGGCAGCAGGGCGAAACGTGCGCGCTATGTCGGGCGGCCGGCTTCCGCGGCGACGGCGAGCGGGTTCATGCCGAAGCACGCGGCCCAGCTCAAGGCGTTCCTCGAGGAAGCTTATGCGGCTTAGTGGATACCCGTTCTTGGACCTCGGACATATCCGATATCCGAAGACTGGAACCGCTTTCCGATGCGGCATTGCGCCAAGTTGGCGCATTGAGCTCGGTCACGTCGATCGGAGCTCGTCGGATCAGGCTCGCGGCTGAGGCAAATTTGTATTTCCTGGTCACGGGAGACGCATCGAACAACCGGCAGGCCAGGCGGCGATGGCGAACCATCGCCGCCCACTCCGCCAAAATCCACGCGGATGATCTGTCCCGTTCGGGAACAGACGTTCGGCCACGCAGATTCTCGGGAAGGGGCCGTATTCGCGGCTAATGTGACTGGCGATGACGACTGAAATCCGCGTACCAACTTTGGGGGAATCCGTCAGTGAAGCGACGATCGGGCGCTGGTTCAAGAAGGCCGGCGAGACGGTGACGGTCGACGAGCCGGTCGTCGAACTCGAAACCGATAAAGTGACGCTCGAAGTGAATGCTCCGGCGTCCGGGATTCTCGTCGAAATCGCTGCCAAGGACGGCGAGACTGTGGCGCCCGGTGCGCTTCTCGGGCAAATCAACGAGGCCGGCGCAGCGGTGGCAGCGGCGGCACCTACAAAGAAAGCGGCAATGGCGGCAGCGCCGCTGCAAGCTGCCTCGGCGGCGACAGTCCAAGCGCCGGCCGTCGTCGCTATGCCGCCATCGCCCGCTGCTGCAAAGATCGCCGCCGACAGCGGGGTCGATGTTGCCCAGATCGAAGGCTCCGGCAAACGCGGCCAGGTCCTCAAGGGCGACGTTTTGAATTTCACCGCCAATCCGCCGGTCGCTCCGGCTCCGTCGGCGCCGGTCGAATTGCGTGCGCCGTCGCTGCCGAGCGATGCGTCGCGCGAAGAGCGTGTCCGCATGACCAGATTGCGCCAGACCGTCGCCCGGCGCCTGAAAGATGCGCAGAATACTGCGGCCATGCTGACGACCTTCAACGAGGTCGACATGAGCGAAGTGATGAACCTGCGGGCGCGCTACAAGGATGTGTTCGAAAAGAGACACGGCACCAAGCTCGGCTTCATGGGCTTCTTCGTCAAAGCCTGCGTTGCGGCGCTGCACGACATTCCGGCCGTCAATGCCGAGATCGACGGTTCCGACATCATCTACAAGAATTATTATCACTTGGGCATTGCCGTCGGCACCGACAAAGGCCTCGTCGTGCCCGTCGTGCGCGAGTGCGACACGCTCGGTATCGCCGAAATCGAGAAGAAGATTGCCGATTTTGGCAAACGCGCGCGCGATGGCCAGCTGAAGATCGATGAAATGCAGGGCGGCACGTTCACGATCACCAATGGCGGTATTTACGGCTCACTGATGTCGACGCCGATCCTCAATGCACCGCAGTCGGGCATTCTCGGGATGCACAAGATCCAGGAACGGCCGATCGTCGTCGCCGGCAAAATCGAAATCCGGCCGATGATGTATCTGGCGCTCTCTTATGACCACCGGATCGTCGACGGCAGGGAAGCGGTGACCTTCCTGGTGCGTGTCAAAGAAGCTCTCGAGGATCCGGCGCGGCTGGTGCTGGGCTTGTGAAGTGAAGGCTATGTATGCTTTCGATTCCTCCCTTTGATAGGTTGAAGATGCCGACGATTGCCCTTGTCTCCGGCGTTCGGATCATTATCTATCCCAAGGACCATTTGCCGCCGCATCTGCACGCGAAACTTGCCGAGCATGAGTTTATGATCTCGATTGTGACGGGCGACGTTTTGGAGGGCGCACTCCCGCCGGCGAAGCTGAGAGCAGTTCAGGAGTGGTTGGCGAAGCACCGTGAGCAGGTGGCCTATATCTGGCGGGAGATTCGCGAGATGCGTTATCAGGGAGGCATGATCGACGAATGAACTATCGAATCAAAAGCGTCGAAGTCGTGCGCTGCCCGGTCTTGCGCGTCACGTTCGATGACGGCCTTTCCGGCGAATACGACCTGACGGACCTGATCGCAAATGGGCCGGCCTTCGCGCGACTGAAGGATGAAGCCTATTTCAGGACAGTCTCGGTCGGCGAGCATGGCCACACTTTCGGATGGAACCTCGACGATCTTGGCAATGAGATCGACTTCTGTCCTGACGCGACGCGCATTCTGATCGAAACGCAAATGGTCGAGGAGTTGGCGGAGCGTTATCGGCTGAACCGTTCCGCCGCAGAGTGAGCGGCAGGTGCGCACTATACCACCGCATCGTTGACGGACGCGATGCGGTCACTTTTCTGGTGCGGGTGAAGGAACGGTTGGAAGACCCTGCGAGGATGGTTCTTGATCTTTAAGAACCGAGAGAAATTCGAACGAAGTGAGATTGTGGTTGTGTCGGTTTCCGTCTGGACAAAAATCGGTACTGAAACCGGCGAGAACATTGCCGATATTATTGACCGAAAGGAAGGCGAGCATTCAAAGGGCGGCGTATTTTGGTGGGGTATTGGGACCAGTCTCGGCCCGGCGGTGCGCGACGAGGCACAAAAATCTGGCGGATCCATCCCAATCATATTTTGCGAAATGCTAGGAACTCCGCAAACGCGCGATGTTTCTCCGACCTCGAAAGTTCGTTGGACAAAGTGGCGCGATTGCGATGGTTCAGAAGCCGACATTCCATCTTTTGTACTGGTCAAAAGTCGTGGTGACGATCACAGCGGGCAGCGCAAAGATAAGCATTACGCGGTGGTCTGTCGCCCAGACAATAAACTCCGCTTAAATCCGAATGGCCAATTATTCGATCCGCGAAACTGTCGAACTCTCAGCGGCAAGGTGCCGGGCGACAGTCAGAATACGGCACTGCTACGGGGTGATATTATGCAATCTCATCGAAATGGCCGCTACCGCATAGCATTTTCTGCAATGCTCGTGCGACCTTGGCAAGCAATTTTACTCAGCCCCATTCCAATGTAGTCACAGGTTGACCAACGATGGCTGCTACCTACGATCTCGTCGTCATCGGCAGCGGCCCCGGCGGCTATGTCTGTGCCATCAGAGCGGCTCAGCTCGGCCTCAGGACGGCCGTCGTCGAAAAACGCCAGACCTATGGCGGCACCTGCCTCAATATCGGCTGCATCCCCTCGAAGGCACTGCTTCACGCTTCGGAGAAATTCGCCGAAGTCGAACACGACTTTCCGGCCCTGGGGGTCGTCGTCGGCAAGCCCAAGCTCGATCTGCCGGCGATGATGAAGCACAAGACCGATACGGTTGCAGCCAATGTCAACGGCGTCGCCTTTCTGTTCAAGAAGAACAAGGTCGACGGCTTCACCGGGCTCGGCACGATCACGGCACCCGGCAAAGTCGAAGTGACGGCCGAAGACGGCAGCAAACAAGTACTCGAGACGAAAGCGATCGTCATCGCGACGGGCTCGGAGGTCGCTCAGCTTCCCGGCGTCACGATCGACGAGAAGGAAATCGTGTCTTCGACCGGTGCGCTCGAACTCGGCAAAGTGCCGGGCAAGCTCCTCGTCGTCGGCGCCGGTGTCATCGGTCTCGAATTGGGGTCGGTGTGGCGCCGCCTCGGCGCCGACGTGACCGTCGTCGAATTTCTCGATCGCATTCTGCCGGGCATAGACGACGAAGTCGCCAAGACTTTTCAGCGCATCCTGGAAAAGCAGGGGTTCAAATTCCTGCTCGGCCAGAAAGTCGCAAAGGTCGAAAAGCAGAAGGCCGGCCTCAAGGTCTCGATCGAGCCGGCTGCCGGTGGTGAAGTCCAGCTGTTGGACGCCGACGTCGTGCTCGTCGCGATCGGCCGGCGCCCCTTCATCGAAGGGCTCGGCCTCGAGGCGGTCGGCGTCGCGACGGAACGCGACCGCATAATCATCGACGAGCACTTCGCCACCAATGTTGCGGGGATCTATGCGATCGGCGACGTCGTGCGCGGCCCCATGCTCGCGCACAAGGCCGAGGACGAAGGCATTGCGGTCGCCGAGATTCTCGCCGGCCAGCACGGTCATGTGAATTATGACGTCATCCCGGGCGTCGTCTATACGATGCCGGAAATCGCTACGATCGGCGCCACCGAAGAAGAGCTCAAGGCCAAAGGCATCGCTTATAAGATCGGCAAATTTCCTTTCACTGCCAACGCCCGTGCCCGCGCCATGCGGGCGACCGAAGGCTTCGTCAAAATCCTCGCCGATGCGGCGAGCGACCGCGTGCTCGGTGTCCATATCATCGGCGCCGGCGCCGGCGAACAAATCGCCGAAGCGGCGGTGCTGATGGAATTCGGCGGCTCGGCGGAAGACCTCGCCCGCACCTGCCACGCGCATCCGACGCTTGCCGAAGCGGTGAAGGAAGCGGCGCTCGCAGCGACCGAGAAGCGGCCGATCCATATGTGAGAGGGCGCCAAGGCGCGCCTTTATGCGCGCAAAGTGCCAACCACGAGCTCGTCGCCAAGAACGTGCGCGGCATCGCGCAATTGGTCGAGCTTCGTGCCATGTGCCGGATCGAGAAGCCGGCGCACCTCGCCTTCCTTGCGCTGCATCCGGCGAGCGAGCTCCGACTTGGAGATTTTTGCCTTGCGCCAGAGCGCATAGACGCTCGCCTTGGCGGCCAAATGCGGATCGAGGGGCACGGCCTCTTCGCCCACGGCGACGGGCGAGGGCGGCGGCAACTCCGCCTCGTCCTTCATGCGGCCGGCGACGATAACGGCGATCGCATCGGCAGCGAGGGCCAGCGCGTCCGCATGCGTATCGCCGGCGGTGACAACTTCCGGCAGGTCGCGAACGCGCACCACATGATCTTCGCCTTCCTCGCCGATCGCAACTCCATAAATCCAGTTCATTTCACCCTCGCGTCCGCCCTGCCTAAAGTTCGACGGGGTCTATCTCGAGCTGTTTCAGAATCCGGGCGATCCGGCCCGGGTTCAAATCATGCTGCACGGTCGTTACCCGGCCGGCAAAATTCACGCGATAGTGCGAGCCCTTCCCCTTGGCCGTTTCAACATGGAAAGCAACGCCCTGTTTGCGGGCCAATTTGCGCAAGGCACGAATCAGTTGCTCGCGATTCACAGGCCGCCTCCCATGCTACGTCATCGTACATTTTTGTACGAAAAACAAGTGGGTTCGTACAAAACTGCGCGATTCGCTCCGGCGAGCGACCGCGTGCTCGGCGTCCATATCGTCGGTGCCGGCGCCGGCGAACAAATCGCCGAAGCGGCGGTGCTGATGGAATTCGGCGGCTCGGCGGAAGATCTCGCCCGCACCTGCCACGCCCATCCGACGCTTTCGGAGGCCGTCAAGGAAGCGGCGCTCGCAGTGGGTAAGCGGGCGATTTATATTTGAAGAGGCCTGCCGCAACCTGCTACTATCGGATCATCATTTTGGATAAACGCCTGCCGCCACGTTATATAAAAATACAACTATGATCTCTTAGCGAAAAAAATTGCAGCGAGCAGCGTCGTGACTAACCGGTCTGCGTCCCAACTAACCATCTCTTCATTTCGCTTTGCTCACGGGAAAGGGAATTACGACTCGCTGCTGACGTCACATTTCGGCATTGAAGCTAATCAAATGTTGGAAGGGAACGCTGGCGATTTAGTGGTGGTCCCTCGCCGAACTGGTTCACATAAGCCCTAATCAATGCGTCTTCGCATTCGAAGGGTGTCTCCGACAAGGCATAAACGGTCGCCAAAATTTCTACACTAAATTTGGCACTGAGAACCGCGGTCTCCCTTAACAGCTTTCCGGCGCCATGAGAGCCAGACTTCCAATCCTGCGGCCTTAGGGTCTTACGCAATTCGCCGATCCGTCCATCCAATGCCCCAGTCTGTCCAATGTAAAGCGTTCCCGAATTGTCGTCGCCACAGGCCCGCGGAATCGTCCTGTCCTTTGCAATTAATCGGTACACTCCGGGACCCAACTTTAATCCGCTGGGTGAAGTGGACCCCGGATTTGGGACCACCTGTTAAGGTGTGAAGCGTCCTGCTCTTTCGGACACGAAGGAGCGAGAAAATGACGAAGTCACGCAAGAAGTTTGATGCGGCGTTCAAGGCGAAGATAGCGCTGGAGGCGCTGCGCGAGGATGCGACGGTTCCGGAGCTGGCGAAGCGGCACGGCGTGCATCCGAACCAGATTTACGGCTGGAAGAAGCTGCTTTGCGACAACGCTGCGAGCCTGTTCACGCGAGGCGCGAGTAGTTCGGGCGATGGCGAGGAGGAGCGCGAGCGCGAGGCGGCCAAGCTCTACGCCAAGATCGGCCAGCTGACGGTGGAACGGGATTTCTTGGGCAAGAGGCCCGGGCGATGAGCGCGCCGGACCGCAAGGCGATGGTTGATCCGGGCAAGGATGATCTGTCGGTACGCCGCCAATGCGCGCTGTTGGCGCTGCCGCGCTCGGGCGTCTACCGGCCCAAGTCAGTTACGGCGGCGGACGATCTGGCCTTGATGCGCCGCATCGACGAACTGCATCTCGAACTGCCGTTCTACGGCTCGCGGCGGATGACGTTTGCGCTCAATGCCGAAGGGCGTGGGGTCAACCGCAAGCGGGTGCAGCGGCTGCTGCGCGTGATGGGGATCGAGGCGCTGGTTCCGCGCCCCGGCACGAGCAAAGCCGCGCCCGGACACAAGATCCATCCCTATCTGCTGCGCGGCCTGACGATTGCCGAACCGAACCATGTATGGGCGGCTGACATCACCTACATCCCGATGGCGCGCGGCTTTCTGTATCTGGTGGCGGTGATCGATTGGGCCAGCCGGGCTGTTTTGGCGTGGCGGCTGTCGAACACGATGGATACGAGCTTCTGCCTCGCCGCGCTGGACGAGGCTCTGGTTCGATACGGCAGGCCGAAAATATTCAACACCGATCAAGGCGCACAGTTCACGAGCGCCGCGTTCACCGGCAAGCTCGAAGCGGTGGGCATCGCGATTTCGATGGACGGACGCGGCCGTTTCATGGACAATATTTTCATCGAGCGCTTATGGCGGTCGATCAAATACGAAGAAGTGCATCTGAAAGCTTACGCCGATGGCCGCGAGGCGCGAGCTGGTATCGGCAATTGGATGACTTTTTACAATCATCGGCGCCCGCACCAGGCGATGAACAACCAGATGCCGATGGCGGTGTGGCGCGCCGGCATCGACGCAATCGAGGCGGCGGCGAAGACTGTGGATATGCCGCTTCGCTTGGACAACGCAAACGCGTTGCCCACATACCCACAGCAGAGGCAGAAGAAGCAAGAAGCAGCTTGAATTTTGAAGGACAAGAGCAGGCGAGATTACACCTTAAATCCAAGCCCCCGTGGCCCTACGAATGGGGTCCACTTCAGGGCCACTCATCCTTAACTGAAAGAGGATCTCTCCAATCCAAGCCATCTAAAGAAAACCAACTCATAGAAACCTCCTCAGACATTGATTTGCACGCTCACAAATCCTTGAATGTGAACGGCGAGACGCTGCGCGTCTGCTCGTCGACCAGAAGGGTGCGAAGGACAGGCGGCGCGGCGCGCTGCGGGCAGGCCGGTCTTTCGCAGAGCCGGCAGTTGACGCCGATCGGCGTCGCTTCGACCGTATTGAGATCGAGCCGCTTCGCGTAAATCAGCCGGTTGGCATATTTGATCTCGCAGCCGAGCCCGATCGCAAAACTCGGTTCGATCGCGCCATAAGGCGTGATCGCGCGGCGCACCGTCCGCGCGATCGAAAACCAGCGTGATCCGTCCGTCAATTCGACGACTTGCGTCGAGATGCGGCCGGGCTCGGTGAACGCCGCATGGACATTCCACAAGGGGCAGGTGCCGCCGAAATGGGCGAAAGGAAAACGCCCGGAAGAAAAACGTTTCGAGACATTGCCGGCGATGTCGACGCGGACGAGAAAGAAGGGAATGCCGCGCGCCGTCGGCCGCGCCATGGTCGTCAAGCGATGCGCAACCTGCTCGAAGCTGGCGCCGAACCGTGCCGCCAGGACTTCGACGTCATAGCCGACGACTTCCGCCGCTTCGTGGAATTTCGCGTAGGGCATCATCAAGGCGCCGGCAAAATAATTGCCGAGAGTGACGCGGAACAGGCGGCGTCCTTCCTCGTCGCCGGGATCGAGCTTCGCCGAGATTTCGTTCAACAGATTGGAACATTCGGCGAAAGCCAATTGGTAGGCGGCCTGGAAAGTGCGGCCGGGCTGGTCCATGACTTCCGAAATCATCAATTGCCGGCGATGATGGTCATAGGAGCGCAATCGGTCGCCCATCACATCGAGCGGCACGATGCGGACGCGGATGCCCTGGCGGGCGCGCAAATGCTCGGCCGTCGCATAGAAAAGCTCATGCCCGCCGAGGGCGAGTTCGGAAGCGAACGTCTCGGCGGCCGAATCGAGGTCGGAGAAAAAATTGCGCTGCGCATGCAGAATGGCGCGGACGCGGTCGACCGGGCTCTCCCGCACGATGGCTTCGGTGCGATCGGGATCGGATCTTTGCGGCATGCCGGCTTCGCTCGCTTCGCGGGCGGCTACGTAAGCGCGATAGAGCCTTTGCATGGCCGCGAGCAGGGTCGGCGCATGTTCGGCGGCGTCCTGAAGTTCGGAACGCGGCACGCCGGCCTCCCGCATGATCGGGTCGGCGAGAAGCTGTTCGATCTCGCCGATCGTCTGGCCGCCTTCGCCCTCCATGAATTCGCGCGGATCGATGCCGTAAACATCGGCGAGACGGATCAGGACCTGCACCGTAATGGGCCGCTGATTGCGCTCCATGAGATTGAGGTAGCTCGGCGAAATGTCGAGCTCCTCGGCCATGCGCGCCTGGGTGATCTGGCGCTCGCGCCGCAACCGTTTGAGGCGCGGCCCCGCGAAAATTTTGCGCGATGTGCCGGATTCGATCGTCATGGCCCGCAAATCCTGTCGAAATATTTACACATTGACTTATTTACACTGTTTTGGCTTTACAATGCAACTTTATTTTGCACTGCCGAAGAGTTGCTAATTCTTGGTTCTCTCAGCATATAATCGAAAGAGACGGAAGCTAATTCTTTGCTTTTGTCAATGATTGTGAATGTGAACTCTTGTGAAGATCGGAGATAAGCCATGAGCAGCCCGTTGCGCTTCGAAGACCTCGTCCCGTCGGCGCCGAAAGGCCGGTTCGACGGCATTCGCCGCCCCTATACGCCTGCCGAAGTGCGGCGGTTGCGCGGGTCTTTCCCGATCGTCCATACCTTGGCCGAGCGCGGCGCCAACAAACTCTGGCAATTGCTGCACGGGCGTCCCTATATCCATGCGCTGGGAGCGTTGTCCGGCAACCAAGCCATGCAAATGGTGCGCGCCGGCCTCGAGGCCATCTATCTCTCCGGCTGGCAGGTCGCAGCCGACGCCAATCTCGCCGGCAGCATGTATCCCGACCAGTCGCTTTATCCGGCCAATTCCGGCCCGGAGCTGGCGCGTCGCATCAACAATGCCTTCAAACGGGCCGACGAGATCGAGTGCGCGGAAGGCCAAGTGTCGCGCGATTGGTTCGCTCCGATCGTGGCGGATGCCGAGGCGGGTTTTGGCGGCGCGCTGAACGTCTTCGAGATCATGAAGGCCTATATCGAAGCGGGGGCTGCGGCCGTCCACTTCGAAGATCAACTCGCGTCCGAGAAAAAATGCGGTCATCTCGGCGGCAAAGTGCTGATCCCGACGGCCCAGCATGAGCGCAGCCTGTCGGCGGCGCGGCTTGCCGCCGACGTCTGCGGGGTTCCGACCTTGATCGTCGCGCGGACCGACGCCGAATTGGCGCGTCTCATCACCTCGGACGTCGATGAGCGCGATCGCCGCTTCATCGAGCCGAACAGCCGGACGCCGGAAGGCTTCTTCCGCCTGAAGGAAGGCACGGGCCTCGATCACTGCATTGCCCGCGGCCTCGCTTATGCCGAACATGCCGATCTCTTGTGGTGGGAAACCTCGCATCCCAACCTCGCCGAAGCGCGGGCCTTCGCCGAAGCTGTTCACGCGCGCCATCCGGGCAAGCTGCTCGCCTATAATTGCTCGCCGTCGTTCAACTGGCGCGCCAAGCTCGATCCGGCGACGATCGAGAAATTCCAGCGCGAGCTCGGTGCGATGGGCTATAAGTTCCTGTTCGTGACCCTCGCCGGCTTCCACGCGCTGAATTTGTCGATGTTCGATCTGGCGAGCGGCTATCGCGATCGCGGCATGGTGGCCTATTCCGAGCTTCAGCAGGCGGAATTTGCGGCCGAAAAGCACGGCTATACGGCGACCCGCCACCAGCGGGAGGTCGGCACCGGCTATTTCGACGCCGTGACCGCAGCTCTGTCCGGCGGCAAGTCTTCGACGACCGCCATGGACGAGTCGACCGAAGCCGCGCAATTCGAAGGCCGCCTCGCTATCGCGGCCGAGTGACGCGAACAGCGCTACTGCGCAAACTGCGCTGAAGTCTCGGCCGGGGTTCCTCCCCGGCCGAGTTTTTTGGTCCAGGTTGCCGGCAACGACAATCACACCGTGCAGCTCTTGCCGGCGCTGTGTATGACGGAGGATGATTTCACTTGGGCCGAGACCGCGTTCGACAGCGTCATTGCCGGTGCCCATTGCGTCCCCGGAACGATCTGATCGCTCGGCAAGGCGCTGACGGAAAATGTGCGTAAAGCCGATGGTACGCGTTAGCCGGTCAAATGTGATTCGATGTGTATTTGAGCGCAGGCGGCGCTCTTTTCTTCGCTTTGCAGTGAACGAGCGGAGGCTTTCCCGTTCGCTGCTTCGAATGCGCCGGACTGATTCAGGCGAATAGCTTGACGGCGATCCCCTTGGCGCGGACCCGCGCGAGCGACACGCCGGTTTCCACCATTCTAACGTCGCCATCGACTTGGAATTCAACGTCAATAATGGCGTCGGCGTCGACGTCCTCGGCGCGGAGGATCAGGTTCCGCAGCGCATGTTCGCGCCAAGACTCCGTCGATTCGAGGGTTGTCCCAGCATGCCAGTTTGAAGCCGCTTCGATTCGAGCGATTGGGCTGCCGATCCGGCCGCCGTCGATCTGATGGGTTGAGCTGGTACGCATGTCGTCCTCCGTTGCCTCTTAATCCGTCCAACCTGTCCGGTTCGAATCATGCTGCTTTTGTGGCATGATTTGCCGGTGTCGGACGTGCGCCGCCGCACGGGAAGACAGCGTCTCCTTGCAAACCCGTATAGCTTTAGCTATACTATTGGAATCTGCCTCACTTGCGTGCAAAACGGCGCCGAGGACGTCGACTTCGAATTCAAGGTCGACGATGGTGTCGGCGTCGACCTCCTCGGCGCGGAGGATCAGGTTCCGCAGCGCATGTTCGCGCCGGGACGGCGTCCATTCATTGCCGGTTGCAGCATGCCAGTTCGAAGCCGCTTCGACCCGAGCGATTGGGGTGCTGGTCCGGCCGCCGTCGATCTGATGGGTAGTGCTGGTAGGCATGGCGTCCTCCGTTGCCTCTTAATCCGTCCAACCTGTCCGGTTCGAACCATGCTGCTTTTGCGGCATGATTTGCCGGCATCGGACATGCACCGCTGCACGGGAAGAACGCGTTTCTACGCAAAGCTATATAGCCTTAGCTCTGCTGATAGAAGACGCCTCACGTGCGGGCCGAGCCGCGCTGAGAAGGAGGCACCGAAAGAATTAATTCGAATTAAATTGACCGCGAGCCATCGGCCGTTTGGGTTAATCGGATGCTGGAAAAAAGGTTACAAACGTTTGATTGTGGAGATAGTGCCGGCGCCATTCTTTGCGATGCGCTCGCGTGCCTCGCGCAGCGGCTCGCTGACAACGAGCATGAGATGCGCATTGGCGTGCAGCAAAGTCTCAGAATCGCGCATGATGCCGACGTGACCTTTCCAGAAGACGAGGTCGCCACGGCGCAGCCGGGAAAGATCGCCGCCAATATCGACCGGCCGGCCAAGGGTGGCTTCCTGCAAGTCAGTGTCGCGCGGCGCGTCGATCCCAGCTTGGGCGAGCGCAATTTGAACGAGGCCGGAGCAATCGAGCCCTTGGCTCGTCTTGCCGCCCCAAAGATAGGGCGCTCCGATCAGACCTTCCGCAACGGCGACGAAATCCTCGGCGCGCCACGCGCGCGGCTTGAGATGCGCCGAAAAAACGAAGCCGCCTTCGATGAGCCTGAAAAATGGTGGTTCGCCTCCGACGACGGTTACGCGGGCGCCGAGGGGAAGAACGAAACCGATGGGAAGCTTCATGTTGGGGCCCGGATAGACGAATGTCCGGTTGACGCAGACGATGTGGCTCGGCTCGGTCTTGCCGTCCGCGAGCGCATTCATCGAGACATAACCAACATAGGAATCGCCGGAGAGCTGCACCCATCCCCAGCCTTCGTGATCTTCGTAGAGGAGGACGTCTTCGCCAAAAAGAGCCTGAGTGTCGATCCCGGCTTCGTGCGAAGGCGCGTTGTGCAGATCGGCGACCTCGACCGTGACATGCATCGCCCGCCCCGCCACGTAGCGCGAGGCGTTGACGTGCCCTTCGAGTTCCGCCGCAGCGAGATCGGGGCGGGCGGGCGTGAGACGTCGATCGTAAGCTGTCATCCCTGGCCTGCGACCTCGCTGCGGTTGCCTGCTTCGGCTTCGAACCTGGCCACTATACCGAAGCGATGTTCGAAGAGGTCGAAGAGCAGCCGCGCGACCTGCACTTCGCCGCCTTCCGGGCGGGCCGACTTCGCCGACGGGGTCCAGGCATAAATGTCGAAATGCGCCCAGGCCTTCGCCTTTTCGACGAAGCGGCGCAAGAACAAAGCGGCCGTGATCGAGCCTGCAAAAGAGCCGCCTGAAATATTGCTGAGATTGGCGATCTTGCCGTCGAGAAGCTTGTCGTAGGGGTCCCAAAGCGGCATGCGCCAGACAGGGTCGTGCGCAGCCATGCCATGGCGGGCTATCTCGGCGGCAAACTCGTCATCCATGGTGTAGAAGGGTGGCAGATCGGGGCCGAGAGCGACGCGTGCGGCTCCCGTGAGCGTCGCGAAATCGACAAGAATGTCCGGCGCATCTTCATCGGCCAGCGCCAGGGCGTCGGCAAGGATGAGGCGGCCTTCCGCATCCGTATTGCCGATTTCGACGGTCAGCCCCTTGCGGCTCGGATAAATATCACCGGGCCGCATCGCGTTGCCGGCGATCGCATTTTCCACGACGGGCAAAATCACGCGCAGACGCAGTGAGAGATTGGCGTCCATGATCATGAACGCGAGCGCGAGAGCTGCCGCCGCGCCGCCCATGTCCTTCTTCATGAGGGACATGGCGGGTTCGGGCTTGATGTCCAAGCCGCCGCTGTCGAAACAGACGCCTTTGCCGACAAGCGTGACTTTCGGCGCATCCGGCTCTCCCCAGCAGAAGTCGATCAATCGGGGTGCCTGATCGGCGGCTCGGCCGACCGCGTGAACGAGCGGAAAATTCTCTTGAAGAAGCTTGTTGCCGCGCACCACGGATGATCTCGCGTCGAACCGATTTGCCAGGTCGAGAGCCGCGGCTTCGAGTGCGTCGGGGCCAAGATCATTGGCCGGCGTGTTGACGAGATCGCGGCCGAGGTTGACGCCGGCCACGATCCGCGCGATGCGATCGGTATCGACGCTCTGCGGAGGGCAAAGCAGCGGGCGGGCCGCCTCGTCTTTCTTGTAGCGGGTGAATTTATAGGCCGCGAGAGCAAAGGCGAGTGTCGCTGTCTCGCTATCATGCGGGGCATTGGCAAAGTGATAGACCCGCGCCGGCAGAGTCGTGGCGAGCGTGCCGCACAAGAAGGGATCGCGGGCGGATGCCTGCCGGCCCTCGAGACCGAACAGGACAGCTGTGACGGAACCGTCGGAGCCGGGAAGAAGCAAGCTCCGTCCGGGTTCCGGCTTGAAGTCGCAAGACGCCGCAAATGCGCCGGATGCGGCCGCAAGGCCGGCACGGACCTCCGGCCAAGTCTCGGCCGTGACGAAATAGATCGGCACGGAGTCGGCGGGCGGGGCGCCTCGATGGAAAGCCATGGACCACTCCTTTATCGATTTGCCGAAAGTGACGTTAACCCTTTCTTAGAGTTAAATTTTTATTACTGGCAAGACGCGACCGAGAGAAGCTCGAACCATGCCAGTGCCCGTGGCCGGAACGCAATATCCAAAACATCGGTTCAAAGATCGTGGTGACGAGGCGCCGGTCGGCGGCCGTGCCCGTTTTGTGGCCCTTGCCGGCGTCGTGACACTCGCAGTGTCGCTCGCGGGCTGCCAAACCAATGGTCTCGGCGATATCACTGGTTCGATCGGGGGTGGCGGCCGCGAGGTGGCTTTGCCTGCGTCCGAACCCGAGTTGCGGAGCTTCGCCGAGCAATGGGGGCATAAATACGACCGGGATCCCGCCAACAAGCAAGTTGCGATGACCTATGCGCGGGCGCTGCGTGCCCTGGACGAGCATACCACGGCGGTCGCCGTGCTGCAGAGGCTCGCGGCACAATACCCGAAGGATTTCGACGTCCTAGGCGCCTACGGTAAGGCGTTGGCCGACGCAGGGCGTCTACAGGAAGCCGCCGAAGTTCTGCAACACGCGCATGCGCCCGAACGGCCAAACTGGTCGATCCTTTCGGCGCAAGGTTCCGTCGCCGATCAACTGGGCGATCACGCGCGGGCGCAGGAATATTATGACGCCGCCCTGAAAATCGTTCCGAACCAGCCGCAGGTTCTGTCCAACCTCGGCCTGTCTTATGCGCTGTCGAAACAATTGCCGCGTGCCGAAGAGACTTTGCAGCGGGCCGCGGTCCAGCCCGTCGCCGACGTGCGCGTCAGGCAGAACCTCGCCCTGGTTCTCGCGCTCGAAGGAAAATTCGGGACCGCCCAAGAGGTTCTGCAGCGGGACCTGTCGCCGATCGATGCCGCGGGCAATGTCTCGGCCATCCGCCAGATGATCGCGCAATCGAATACCTGGAACGAGATCCGCAAGCTGGACCATTCCCGGGAAGCGCATAAAACGCCGCGTGAGCCGAAGAAAACGCAAACAGCCGAGGTGAAAGCCGGCAAAGATGCGCGCGTCAGCGCCGATGCCGATCCGAAATAGAGCTGCGAAGGTTTTCGCAAGCGTTGCACCATCGCGGCACAGGATGGCATCGGAAATTCTTCGCAGCGTCTCGCGCGCATCCTGGTGAGTTGAGGGATCTGAGCTTCGAAGAACCGCCTGCCGCTCGCGTATGTCTCACTGTGCCACCCCCGAGACCTGAATCACAGCCGGAGTGATGATGACGGCAAAAAGAACCGGCAAGAAGAAAATGATCATCGGCACGGTCAATTTCGGCGGCAATGCGGCCGCCTTCTTTTCCGCATCGTTCATGCGTTTATTGCGGCTTTCCTGTGCGACGACGCGCAACGCCTGGGCGAGCGGGGTGCCGTAACGTTCCGATTGGACGAGAACGGTCGCGATCTGTTTGAGGGCATCCAAGCCCGTCCGCACGCCGAGATTTTCGAAGGCCGCGCGCCGATCAGGCAGATAGGAGAGTTCTGCGGTCGTGAGCGTGAGTTCTTCGGCCATAGCTATCGATTGACGGCCGATCTCCTGCGCGACCTTGCGAAACGCGGGTTCGATCGACATGCCGGACTCTACGCAGATCAAAAGGAGATCCATTGCGTCGGGAACGACCCGCGCCATGGACTTCTGCCGTTTGGCGATCTTGTTGCTGAGAAAAACTTCCGGCGCCTTAATACCGATATAGGCAGCTCCGATGGCGACACCGCATTCGATCGGCAGCGGCCAATCGAGGTTGCTGAGAAGGAACACATAGACCAATGCGAAAAGAAACAGGGCGATCGGCGTGACGAGGCGGAAAAACAAGAAGGCCACCTCGGCTTGCGGGCCGCGGAAGCCGGCCATCGTCATTTGCATCTTTGCTTTGTCCGTTCCGAGCCATTTCGAAAGACTGAAGCGCTCGACGATGTCTTTCATATAAGCCTTCGGTTCCTGGCGCAGGCTTACTTTATTCTTGCCGTCGAAGAGCTTCTCGCGTTCGCGGATGCGAATGCGCTCGCGCTCGCTCGCCACCGATTTCATCCGCCGCGAAAGCGAGTCCGTCTGCAAAAGCGGCATGGCAAGCGTCAGGATCGTCGCGATCGTTGCAATGGCGACAAGGAGGCTCAACATGAATTGCCGGTCTAGTAATTTTTCAGCGATCGCGTCCATACTGGATCCAAGCCTTGCGGTTCCGAAGGTTGTAGACTCTTTTGCCCCACTAGCTCTCCTATCTAATCGCCCTTCCCTTACGCTCGAGTGCCAAGTGTGAGGGCGCAGCACTAAAGCCGTCAAATTTCGAAGTTGATCATGCTCTTCATCACGAATACGCCGATGGCCATCCAGAATGCGGATCCAATCAAAACGACTTGCCCGGTCGAGGTCGTCCACAAGAGTTCGATGTATTTCGGGCTGGTGATGTAGACCATGCCGCCGACGGCGAACGGCAGAGCTCCGATGATCATGGCGGAGGCTTTCGCTTCCGACGAGAAGGCTTGGATCTTTCCCCTCATCTGCTTGCGTGCGCGCAAGACTGTCGCAAGATTGGAAAGGGCTTCGGAAAGATTGCCGCCCGCCTTCTGCTGAATGGTGATGACAAGGGAGAAGAAATTCGCCTCGGCGATCGGCACACGAACCACCAAACGTTCGACGGCTTCACTGGCGGGCAGACCCATAGTCTGTGTTTCGACGATTTGACGAAATTCACTGCGCACGGGTTCGGCCGCCTCGTTGGCGACAATGCGCAGACAATCGCCGAGCGGCAGGCCCGCCCGGACACCGCGGACGATGATATCGATAGCTTCCGGAAAGACTTCGATGAACTTCTTCAAACGCCGGTTCCGGCGGAAATTGAGGAACCACAGCGGGAAGCCGAGCCCGCCGACGCCGACCATCGCGACTGCGAGAAACATGTTGTTGCTGGCCATGATCATAAACACGCCGGAGACGACGCCGCACAGACCCGAAAAGATCAGGAACCGCCGGCGCGACCAGCGCAAACCCGCTTGAACGATACGGGTCTCGATATTGAATCGTTTCGCCTTGTTACGGGTTTCGACTTCCTTCAGGCTGTCAGCGACCTGCTTGCGGCGGGCAGCCGCATCCGTCTGCCTTTCGGCGACCTTGCGGTTCGGACTAACGCTAGAGAGGGCGGCCTGCCGTTTCTCCGCCTTTGCATCGCCACTGAGCAGCGGATAGACAAAGACATAGAGGATCCCGCCGACGGCGAGCATTGCCATCGCTACAAATGCAAGAACATTCAAGTCCATGATGCAGGCTCCAGATGCGAGGCTTTATGCCTCTTCGTTCAATTCCGCCGCATCGAGCGCGGCCGCCAAGCGCTTTTCCTCGCCGTAATAGAGCGCTCTTTCCCAAAACCGCGGCCGGCCGATGCCGGTCGAGCGGTGCCGGCCTTTCAACCGGCCGGATGCGTCTTCGCCGGTGACATCGTAGACGAACAGGTCTTGGGTCGTGACGACGTCGCCCTCGAGCCCAATCACCTCTGTGATATGGGTGATGCGGCGCGAGCCGTCACGCAGGCGCGCGGCTTGAATAACGACGTCGACTGAGGCGATGATCATTTCGCGAATCGTCCGCGCCGGGAGCGAAAAACCGCCCATCGCGATCATCGACTCGAGGCGGCTCAGCGCTTCGCGCGGCGAGTTGGCATGCAAGGTTCCCATCGATCCGTCATGACCCGTATTCATGGCCTGCAGGAGATCGAAAGCCTCAGGGCCGCGCACCTCGCCAACGATGATCCGCTCAGGGCGCATACGCAGGCAGTTCTTAACGAGGTCGCGCATGGTGACACCACCGGAACCCTCGAGATTGGGCGGCCGCGTTTCCAGGCGAACGACATGCGACTGCTGCAGCTGGAGCTCGGCGGCGTCTTCGCAGGTTATGATGCGTTCGTCCGCATCGATGTAATTGGTCATGCAATTGAGCAATGTCGTTTTGCCCGAGCCGGTACCGCCTGAAATCAGCACGTTGCAGCGCACCCGGCTGATGATTTTCACGATCTCGCCGCCTTCCGGCGAGATCGTCCCGA
Organism: uncultured Alphaproteobacteria bacterium; assembly: GCA_963809985.1. Lineage (GTDB taxonomy): Bacteria > Pseudomonadota > Alphaproteobacteria > Rhizobiales > Beijerinckiaceae > Methylovirgula. Next base: position 1,301,071 of record CAWELW010000001.1, read on the forward strand.
ACCGCACCAGCTGATCGAGTGTCAGCTTGTCTTTGCGGAATTTGCGGATCGTGAGGACTGGGCCGTCGATCGCGAGCGGTGGCGCGATCACGTTCACGCGGGACCCGTCCATCAGGCGGGCGTCGCAGATCGGTGAGGCCTCGTCGACGCGGCGCCCGACCTGACTCACGATCCTTTGACAGATGTTCATCAATTGCGAATTGTCGCGGAAGCGGACGTTGGTCAATTGGATTTTGCCGCCAACTTCTATGAAGGTGCGGGTCGCTCCGTTCACCATGATGTCGGCTATCTCGTCGCGGGCGAGCAGCGGTTCGAGCGGGCCATATCCGAGCACGTCGTTACAGATGTCGTCGAGTAGATCTTCCTGCTCGGAAATCGACATCACGATATTCTTGATCGCGATGATCTCGTTGACGATGTCGCGGATTTCCTCGCGGGCGCTGTCGACGTCGAGGCGGGCCAATTGCGAAAGATCGATGGCTTCGATCAGCGCACCGAAGATCATGCTCTTTTGGACGTAATAATCTTCCGAACGCGGGGCTTCGTTCAGGACCGGCTGCGGCTGGGGTTCCAGGATGATCGGGGCCGGCGGCTTCCCGACCGAAGGAACGCCGCGGAATTGCGGCGCCTCGGCAGGCATCGGCCGCGCTGGTGCCGCATCAGCCAAATTCGATCGCTTACCGAACATCCATCAGTCCTCCAACCCAAACGGCAAAGCAATGGGCTCCATGGGCCGGTCTCTACGATCGAGTTCAAGAAGCCTTCTTACGACCCAAACGCAGCATGAGTGGATCGAGAAGGTTGCGTTTGGTTTTACGAATCTCGGATCGACCCGCGACGATGCGGGCAAGCTCGCTCAGCCCCTCATTGATCTTATTGGCCGGTTCGAGCTCGGCGATCATCTGACCATTGTTGGCTGCGGTCCCAAAGAGTTTCGGTTCGAAGGCAATCACCGCGGAAGGTTCCACATCGACGGCCCTGACGAAATCGTTAATCGAGATTTCGGGACGTTTAGGAACGCCGACCATGTTCACGACGAGGCGCGGCGGCGCATCATTGGGTCTGGCCTGACGGATCGTGTCGAGCAAGCTCTTGGCGTTGCGGAGATTGGCGAGATCGGGGGCGGCGACGAGGATCACCTCGTCTGCGCCGACCAACATGCGACGCGACCAGGCCGTCCACAAATGCGGTATGTCGAGCATCACGCACGGCGTCGACACGCGCAAAATGTCGACGACGGCGTCGAAAGCGGTGTCTGGAAAGTCATAGACCCGATCGAGCGTTGCCGGCGCCGCAAGGAGGTTCAATCTGTCGCCGCAACGAGACAGGAGGCGGTCGACGAGATTGGCGTCGACCCGGTCGGGTGCGAAGACCGCTTCTGCAACGCCTTGCGGCGGATCCTGGTTGAAATCCAGTCCCGCCGTCCCGAAGCCGAGATCCATGTCGATGAGAGCCGTCTGAATCTCGAGGTCGCGGGCAATCGACCAGGCGATATTGTGCGCGATGGTCGAAGCGCCAACCCCGCCCTTGACGCTCGTGACGGCAATGACCCGCCCGACGGGTTCAGCTCCGGGCGTCGCATAAAGTCGCGAAATCGTCCGGACAAAGTCGAGGGCGTGAAAGGGAACCACGATATATTCGCTGATGCCCCGGGCCATCAATTGACGGTAGAGCACGATATCGTTGGTGCGGCCGATGACCACGACCTTTGTGCCGGAATCGCAGTATTCGGAGAGCTGCGCGAGACTGCTGATGAGTTCTTCGCGATCCGCCGCCGTTTCGAGGACGATCACATTCGGGGTTGCTGCCGATCGATAAGCCTCGATTGCGGCCGCCGCACCACCCATGTGCACCTTGACATGGGCCTTCTCCATGCGCCGGTCGGCGAGCGCCTCTTGGATGATCTGGGCGATTTCCTGAGTATCGCAAAATGCCTGCACGGAAATGCGCGGGACCGGCGCGATCTGTTCGGATGTTGGGGCGATCGAAGCGCTCATCAATTAGTTTCCAAGGTTGCTGATCGATGTGGCCTTGGTCTTCCAATCCGTGTCGGGATCGGTGCCTTTGCGCAAGGCGGCGATAGCGCGGCTGCGCATGAGCGTATCGGCAGGATCTTCGCCAGTCGGCGCTACGAGGTCGCGCGGATCGGCAATTTGGGCCGCGAGCGCGGCTTGGGTTGAGCAGCCGAAGTTCCAATAGGGTTTGTTTTCCCACCCTTCGAGCGAGGAGCCGGAGGCGAGGTCGTTCGGCCACTGGCCGCATCTGTCTGCGACCTTGGCTTTCAAACCGACAAAACTCAGCCGAATGGGTGAGGCGAGCGCCGGATTGACAATCGGGTAGGTCGTGACGTTCAGCGGCGCTGTCACGCGCTCTGCTGCGAGGGTGCGGCGAACGCCTTCGACTTCGCCGCGCGCGAATGCTGCACCCCTGGCCGGCACCAGCACGGTAATCGCGCCGTGGCCATCCCGGTGGTATGCGCGCGCGAAATCCCGCACTTGCGCCACTGAATGGAGATCCAGTCCATGCGAACCGAAAGAAGGAAAAATGTCGAGGCTGCGCGGCGTCTCGGCGAGCACGATCGGATGGCGGTTGCGATAATCATCCATGGGAATGGAAGATGTCACTGTCCGATCGGTTGTGCCGCATCCGGCGAGCAACGAGGCCACACATGCCAACAGCGCCGCTTGCAGCCGTGCTGAAGGGGGCGTGCGATCGAGAATTCTGTTTGGGACGGATCTGGGCATTGCAGCTCGTCTCGCTCTCGGTTCTTCCGGTGTTCGGGTCAGTCCTGGATGAACCCGACGCGGCCTTTATAATTCTTGACCGCTTCGGGGTTGTTTGGCGATGCGTAGAGGTGGTTGATACGACCGAGCAGCCAGGCCTGTGGATCGCTCGAATCGGCAAAGCCATCGTCCGGTCTCGGAATCGCTTTCACGTTGACCGCCTTGACGAGATAGGGGGTGACGACGATCAGCAGTTCCGTTTCGTTGCGCTGATAGTCACGCGAGCGGAACAGGGCGCCGAGGATCGGAAGATCCATCAAGCCCGGAGTCCCGTTGATGACCTGATTCGAAGTCGTCTGCAGAAGGCCGGCGGAGGCAAGCGAGCCGCCCGAGGGGAGTTCGACCGTCGTTTCGTTCCTGCGCGTACGAATGCCGGGGACCGTCACGCCCTGAATGACGGCTGAGACAGAGTTGTCGATCTCGGTCACTTCGGTCCCCAGGTGCAGAAGAATGCGGCCTTCGGACAGGACCACCGGCGTAAAACTGAGACTGACGCCATAGGGTTGGAAGAGAACGCCGCCAGGACTGCACTGCGTCTGCGAGCCGGTGGTCGAGCATGCGGGCGCGCTCGGAATAGGAAATTGGCCGCCGACGGTCAGCTTGGCGCTTTCGCCGGAGATCGCCGTGACCGACGGTTCCGAAAGGATCCGCGACACACCATAACGTTCGAAAGCCTGCAATGTCGCGCTCACCGTATTGCTCGAATTACTGAGGGTCAGAGCTGTCGTATTAGTGACGCCGCCGTTCGTCAGGCTCGCGATGGTTCCATTGATGGCGAAAGGATTGAATTGGGTGAACGGGCCAAAGGTGCTGGACGTGAGGCCGAGCTGTTTGGCGATATCGCGTCTAATCTCTGCGACGGTGACCTTCAGCATCACCTGGTCGCGGCCACGGATCACCAGGGAATTGACGACGAGACTTTCGCCGTCGCTTGCGCCTACCGCCGCGCCCATGCGGTTTGCGAAGCCGCGCGCAATGTCCGCGGCACGCTGGGCCGCCTCCGGCGAATCGACGTCGCCGGTGAGAATGATCGTCTCGTTCACCGTGCGCGTCGCGATCGCCGAATTTGGAAGGGCGGCTTTGAGAATTTGCTGCAACTCTCCGACGTCGCGACCGATGCTGATTTCGAGTTCGGCAATCTGATGGCCTTCCTTGTCGAGGGCGAAGACCGACGTTTGGCCATTCGCTATGCCGATGATGTACAACTTACGCGCCGAGCGGACGACAGCATTGGCGACCTGTGGATTGCCGACGAATATTTCTGCCGCATCTTGGGGAAGATCGATGATCGTGGATTTGCCGGTGCCCATTTGGATCCGCCGTACCATGGTCGCTTCGGTGCTGACGCCGACAGGGGCAGGGCTTTGCGCGGCGCTTTTCTCGACATGCGCCAGAACCGTGAGGCTCAGGGCCAATCCGCAGATAAGGCGACGCCCGGAATTAATTGCTCCATGTTGCTGGGTGGGCGCCTCCTCTCCCCCTTGTGGGGAGAGGTTGGGAGTGGGGGTTTGCGGTGTGCTTCTCACATTGAAGCACTGGAGAAACCCCCATCCCTGGCCCTTCCCCACAAGAGCCTGCGCCCGGGCGCGCGCAAGCGCGGCCCGGGTGGGGAAGGGAATGCGCCCGATCGATTCATCTATTTCCGGACGCCGCCAAAGCATCGGAATGTGGCGTTTCATTCGCGCATGTCCTGAGTGTTGATCGGTCATACTCTCAATCCCGGCGGTCAATGCGCGCGCCCCTGTGTCGCGATGCCGTTGCGAATGATGACCATGTCTGGCCGTCGTTTGCTCGGCGCCTCATCGACGACCTTCTTGTCCGCGATGCCACGCAAGGCGAGCGAAAGCGTGCTGCCGGCAACGCGCTGAGCGAGGGCGATGACTTCCGCTTGCTGCGGCGTGAGTTCGAGTGTCGCGTTGGGACCGACGACCACTTTCTCGTTGTTGCGCTCCTGAACATTTTGGCCGATCGCGAGCACCCTGACATTGCGCGCGATCGTCTCGCTGAGGAAAGGGTCACCGACGCCTTCCCGCGCGGCTGCCTCGTCTTTGTAGGTGCGGATGACGTCGACGCGGTCATTCGGCAGGATGAAGCCGCCGGCGGTCAAAGTGCCGTTCGGTTCGATCGGAATGGCGAGCGCCCGTTGGCCGGGCGCCAGCATCGCGGACATGAATCCGGTAGTGCCTGGCTTCACCAGACGGTCTTGCTGGATTGGTTCGCCGGGGGCGAACGCACTGCGCGCGATCGCGCCTTTCAATTCGGCGATCGCATTGGGCGCGGTGCTCTTGCGGACGAAGTTCGGCGGGATATTGTCCTTTGGCCAACTTTGCCAGTGAAGGTCGTCGTCCTGGAGGACGGAGCCAAAGGCGAGCTCTTTTCCGGCGATGAGCACATCATCCAATTGCATGACCGGGGCGCGAACGATTTCCTTGACGGGCTCCGGCGGCTTCGAATTGCTAACCAGCAAAGCCGCGCCGAGGCCAGCGGCAAGAGCCACGCCGAGAACCAAAAGGCGAGCTGTTTTCATGTTGGTTCGATCCGCGCGGAAAGGTGCAACTTCCAGCGAATTCGATCATGCAAACGTCAAATTAAGGTTAATGGAATGTGATCAATTTGAGCTTGTCGGTAGCGCAAGGCGCTCAACGGCTCGCAGCCGAAAGCCAAATGGCGGTTTCCGGATAAAGGATCAGTCCAGCAAGGGCGAGCGCAATCCCATAAGGTACGCCGTTACCCCGCCCATGCAGACGTGCCAGCCATTCGAGAGCCTGGAGAAACGACGGCAGAGGCCATCGCCGTAATATGAGAATTGCCAATGTGAGGCCGCCCCCCAAGAGCGCAACATAAAGGCCGAAATCAAACAGGTGGTCGAAGCCGAGCCACAACGCGATAACCGAGGCGAGTTTCGCATCCCCGCCGCCGACCCAACCGCGCGTAAAGAAAAGAAAAGTCACCGCCAGCACGCAGAGCCCACAGGCGGTATGCGCGCCGACCTCGTCGAGAGGCAGGCCGAACGCAACCGCCAAAGCGAAAAAGCTGACGAATAACGCGATCGAGATGAAGTTGGAAATTGTCATCGTGAAGAGATCGGAGAAAGCCGCATAAATCATGAGCGCCGGGAAGAAGATGACCGTCGTCGCCTGAAGCATTGATGCAACTTCCAAAATCAGCCAATGATTGGACCGCGCTTGCACGGCAGACTTGGCTGCAGTGCGGAGCCGCCGCAAAGACGTTGAACGATCTCGCGGCTCAGCGCTATCGGAGGCCGCACGCGAAAGCGACCGACCAAATAATGTCGACCTCTGGCGCCGCGACGGGGTGCCACGCCGGCGCGAAACGCCGATCCTTCGAGTGACGGTCAACGGCACGAGAGGCCAAGCCGGGCAGGCCTTGGGCAAAGGGCTCGGCCTGGTTTCATGCCGTCAGGTCAAGTTGTTGGCGATGATGTTGAACTTGGCGGAAAGGCTCGTGCCGAGCCGAGTGACGGCGCCGATGATGACCACGGCGATCAGGCCAGCGATGAGGCCATATTCGATGGCTGTCGCGCCGGACCGATCCTTGATAAAACGTGCTGCAAGCTTTTTCAAAACTCTATCTCCTCTTCACAGCTCCGCGAATTCCCGTGTCATTGGCTCAGGAGTGCCGTAGCGGAACGACCGCAATCTACGAAAGACTCGTTGCGAACGCGTTAAGCCGAATGTGAAGATCTGCAACGTCGAATTTCGCGCGCTGGGATGGTCTCGGAAATAGTCGCTCGGCGTCCGACAGGTCTCGGAGGCTTACCCAATGCAGCGGCCAAGACGGCGAGGCAGATAACCGATCGACCGAGACAAGGTTGGAAATTGTCCGCGTGAAGAGATCGGAGAAAGCCGCAAAGACCATGAGCGCCGGAAGAAATCAGCGCCGTCGTGCCCGGAACATAGATGCAACGTCGAAAATCACCAATTATCCAAACGGCCTTGCGGGGGAACTCGCGGCAGCGCGAGACCAGCGGAAGGACGTTCACCCCGTTTTAACCGAAGATGCCGAAATTTATGGCAGCCCCTTTCGGGCCACACTGGCTCAACGACATCGGGCGCCGGACAAGCGATCAGCAAAATAGTCTTGATGACCCTGGCCACGACGTGGCCGCAGCCCATCGTGTCGCTGAAAGGCCAAGTGGGCGCGAGCCGGCACCCTCGCCGTCCCGCTCGCTGACCGTTGACGCGAACGCCTACGGCAGGGGCGGTCAAGCCGGGCACAGGCCGCGGGCGAAGGTCTCAGCCCGGCTTCACACGGTCAGGTCAAATTGTTGGCGATGATGTTGAACTTGGCGGAAATGCTCGTGCCAAGCCGGGTGACGGCACCGATGATGACCACAGCGATCAGGCCAGCGATGAGGCCATATTCTATGGCGGTCGCGCCTGACTGATCCTTGATAAAACGTGCGGCAAGCTTCTTCATAACTCGAACTCCCAATCCCAACTCCGCGAATTCCGGCGGGATCGTTTGAGGTGTGCCTCACCGGAATGAGAGCAATCTACAAACCAGCCGTTGCGAACGGGTTAAACCGACTGCAGACTCACGGGCTCAGATTTTGCGCGTTCAGACGGCCTCGGAAATAGCCGTTACGCATAAGATTAAGTATAGTTTTCAGAGACTTGCTAATTCCACTCACCGCCAGGAAAGACCCGGCGCGCGCCGACGAGCAGCAAATTCCGCCCACCGCAGCGGCGGGCTTCAGCAATTGCTTACCATCATCGCACGAAATTTCGCAGGTTGTCGGGAATCCGGCGCGCGCGTGGACGGCATTCAAGGGATGCACTCGCATTCCGATCGGATGGAAGCGTCAGATCGACGCGACTACAGTTGGCCAAGAAATAGACCGTGTCTTCGTGAGAAGAGCGGATCCGCTTTCCTGGAACATGGTCCAATGCGCTGTCGCGCCAAATCAAATCGGCGGTCGAAACACTGTTTCGACGCGCCAAACCCGAGATCAAGCAGCGGAGGACGAGGCTATGCCTGGGGGACGGAGGACTGTGACTTGCGCCGGGCATAGCGAACCTGCCGCTTCGCCTCGCTACGAGGGCAAGTCTCGACAACCCGTTCGGAGCGGATCGTAACGTCAGGTCACGTCGTTGGCGATGGTGTTGTATTTGCTGGACAAGTTTGTTCCGGCCCGGGTGACGGCCCCGACGATGACGATGGCGATCAGGCCGGCGATGAGGCAATATTCGATGGCGGTCGAACCGGACTGATCCTTGATGAAACGTGCAGTCAGCTTCTTCATAGCTCGAACACCGATGTGCGAAAGGCAAGGCCGCCGGGGGGATTATTGGAGACATGTCCCATGCAACGGCGCCACACTACGGTCCGGGCACTACTGTGACGTTAATCTCATAGCGCGCGGGAAGTTAAGAATTTCCAGATTCGCCAGCCTCCAGCAATCGTTTGCGATTTCACGTTGAATTGTGCCGAGCGCCAAAAACGCCCGGCTGCGCTAAACGCGCAAAGGATAGAGGCGGGATCGAGCCGGACTTATTTGCAGGGCGAAGGCCGAATCCGGCGCGGACACTGCGAAGGAGCCTAAAGGCATAGGTTAGGCCTGCCGGCGAAGAAGAAAAACTGCACTCTGTGCCGGGCATTCCGAATGCGTTGCTTCGCATTACTGCGGCGCGGCTTCGCCCCGTCGTGGAAGTAACTCTCGCCAACGCTTTCGGGTTGGACCCGAATACTAGGTCAAGTTGTTGGCGATCAAGTTGAACTTGGCGGACAAGCTCGTGCCGAGCGTCGTTACGGCGCCGATGATGACGACCGCGATCAGACCAGCGATGAGGCCATATTCGATCGCAGTGGCGCCGGATTTGTCTTTGCCAAACCGAATGACTTGTTTCTTCACATCGAACTCCTGCGTGAGAAAGTTACGTCGCTCCAAAGCGATTGTGAGGGAAGTGACCCTGGGTCACCCACAGACGTAGAGATGAATTATTAACGCAACACTGTCCCGATTGTTCGAACGCGAGAGATTTTCAAATCGACTAATCCAGAGCGGTCTTTTCTGAACACCCGGGCGCATCTTCTCGAGGTTGAATTCTGACAGGAATCACTGGTCTTCAGCAATGATTCACCATTGTCGTATCTAATCTCGCCAATCGCCGAGGATCCGAGCATATCTCATTCGACTTTCGATTGCGGTGCATTCCGGGCCCCTTCCGATCGGCTGCATCCATCCGGTCGGGATTGGCATAGAGACGGTGATTTGCTGTACGTCGCGGAACCGCCTCGCGCTTTCCGTGACATGCGCCAGGCCGCGACAGTTGATCCGAACGCGCCAAGCCAAAACGAAGATGCTTCGTCGCCAGCACGCTCGAATTTGTGTAAATCAGTAAGGTGAGATCATGTGTGCGTGGTATTCTATCGGTTCATGGCTTCGCGACGCCGCGAAACCCCTGCTCCTCCTCTGCTGCATCTGCGCCACGCCTGGCGTGGCCGCCCCCGGTGAAACTTTGCTGGTGAAGGTCGATCAGGCGCAACCCGTCAAGGTTCCCGCCGGCACCCAGACCTTGATCATCGGCAATCCGACGATCGCCGACGTGACCTTGGTGAAACAGGGCGGTGTCATGGTCGTGACCGGGAAGGGATATGGCGAAACCAATCTCATTGCGCTCGATGCGGCCGGCGATCCGGTGGCTGAAAAGATGATCAAGGTCGTAGCCGGCGACGATGCCCTCATCGTGCAGCGAGGCTTGGACCGGCAGTCCTACACATGCGCGCCACGTTGCCAGCCGACGGTCCGGCTCGGCGATGAGACGAAATATTTCGGCGAGGTCGCGGCCCAGGTCCAAGCCCACAATGCCCAGGCGAGCGGCAAGTGAAACGCCGCCCTGAATCACAGGCGCCGGGTCACAATGTCTGATTATAAGCGCCGACTTCCGGATGCCGGCGCAGAACCGTATCGACGGCAGCAAACATCTCCCGCATCCGCGCTTCGGAAACCGGGCTTTCGACGACAACAACGAGTTCTGGCTTGTTCGAAGAGGCTCGAACAAGGCCCCATGTGCCGTCCGCGACCGTAACGCGCACGCCATTGACGGTGACGACATCGCGAATGGCTTGGCCGGTGAACGGCTCCCCCTTTCGATACATGGATTCGAACTCGGCGACGACTTTCTCCACAACCGCATATTTCTTTTCGTCGTCGCAATGTGGCGACATGGTCGGGGAACCCCATGTCTTCGGCAATTCGCCATAGAGATCGGCTAAGGACTTCGCCGGATTGCGATCGAGCATTTCGACGATGTGTATGGCAGTCAGAATGCCGTCGTCGTAGCCGCGGCCAACCGGTTTGTTGAAGAAGAAGTGGCCGGATTTCTCGAAGCCGGCGAGCGCTCCGAGTTCGCTCACGCGGCGCTTGATGTAGGAATGGCCCGTCTTCCAATAATCCGCTTTTGCGCCATTTTGCAGCAGCACCGGGTCGGTCGCAAAAAGTCCGGTCGACTTGACGTCTACGACGAAGGTTGTGCCGGGGTGCAACTTTGACAGGTCTCGCGCGAGCATGACGCCGATCTTGTCGGCGAATATTTCGTTTCCGTGGTTGTCGACGACGCCGCAGCGATCGCCGTCCCCGTCGAAGCCGAGACCGAGGTCCGCGCCGGTTTCGTGGACCTTGTCCGCCATGGCGTGCAACATTTTCAGGTCTTCGGGATTGGGATTGTAGTGCGGAAAAGTGAAATCGAGTTCAGTATCGAGTGGCACGACCTCGCAACCGATCGCGGCGAGAACTCGCGGCGCGAAGGCGCCGGCCGTCCCATTGCCGCAGGCCACCACCGCTTTCAGCTTGCGGCCGATCTTCGGCCTATTGGTCAGATCGGCGATATAACGGTTCGGGAAATCCTCGACGAAACGATATCCGCCGCCGCCATAGCGGAATTTGCCATTGAGGACGATATCCTTCAAACGGTTCATTTCGTCGGGACCAAAGGTCACGGGTCGCTGCGCCCCCATCTTGACGCCGGTCCAGCCATTGTCGTTATGCGAGGCAGTGACCATTGCGACGGCGGACACGTCGAGATCGAATTGCGCGAAATAGGCCATGGGCGACAGCGCCAAACCGATGTCGTGCACCGTTACGCCCGCCGCCATGAGGCCGGTCGTGAGCGCATATTTGATCGAAGCCGAATAGCTGCGGAAATCGTGGCCGGTGACGATTTGCGGCGCGACCGCCAATTCATCCAGCAACGTGCCCAGGCCGAGGCCGAGCGCCACCACGCCCATGAGATTGATTTCCTTCTCGAAAAGCCAGCGCGCGTCATATTCGCGAAAGCCCGTCGGCTTGACCATCGGACACGTTTCATAAGCATAAGTATTCGGCGTCAGCAGGGGCTCCGGCTTTGGAAACATCAATTCATCCTCTTCACGGTACAATCTGACGAGCGGGGACCCTGCAATGCCGCTTTTGCAGGGAAAGAATGGCGGCATAGGTAAAGCGTTTATTGCTTTAGGACTAGTCGGCCGGCGGAAATTTCGAAGCCGCTCAATTTGCGCAGGGCGCTCATGCCGAGGAGGTTCTGTGCCAATACTCCCGGGGGGAAGACGAGGGCATCGACGTCGTAAATCTGAATGTCGCCGATGCGGACCCGCCAGAGATGCGCGAGCGCCGCGCTGCCGACGCCGTTCGCGGTCATAACCTTCAGCTTGAAATCGTCTTTGCTGCGGTCGAGCCCCAGAGCCGCGGCATCTTCGCTCCTCAGCGCAACGAGGCTCGCGCCGGTATCGACGAGCATGCGGATCATGCGGCCGTCGATTTCGACATCGGCGGCATAATGGCCGAGGGGGTCTGGCGCGATTTCCATCTGGCTGCCCAGGGGTCGCGCCGGAACGGCCGCTGCGGTCGGCGCAGCAATGGCCGAGCCCGCCCGCTGTACCCCCGGTGCCGCACCACCCGAGGACCGGGTTCCGTGATGCGCCGTGAGATAGGAAACGAGGCCGAGACTGGCCAATGTCAGGACGAAAAATGCGTTGAGCGCCGAACGAAACATGAGGGAACCGGCGGATTGAAAACTTCGCCGAAACCTAGCCGGAAAGGCTTACGGCGGGTTTAAACAGATCCCGTTTTTTCCACTGTATCGGCTTGCAACCTTCGGCTCGGGTTGCGGCCTGATTGCCTCCCTTGGCGGCCTGCAACGCCTTGAAAATTGCAAGAGGCGTCGCCGGCATATTGATGTGGACGATACCGAACCCCGCCAGCGCGTCGTTGACGGCGCCCATCACGGCGGTCAGGCCGCCGGCGCAACCCGCCTCGCCGCAGCCTTTCACACCGAGCGGATTGGTCGTGGCCAGAGTCGGCCGGCTTTCGCTCGTAAAATCGATGAGGTCGGCGGCGCGCGGCAAGGCGTAGTCCATGAACGAGCCGGAGACCAACTGGCCGCTTTCGTCGTAGACGGTGCGCTCCATCAGGGCCTGGCCAATGCTCTGCACGATGCCACCGTGTAACTGGCCTTCGACGAGGAGCGGATTGACGATTGTTCCGAAGTCGTTGACCGACACATATTTGACGACGCGCGTGACACCCGTCTCAGGATCGATTTCGACCTCGCAAACATGGCATCCGTTCGGGAAGGTCGCGGGCAGGCCGGGTCCCCTATGCTCGGCATCGAGTGTCTGCGGCAGGTCTTGCGGGATGACGAGACCGTGGTGCAGCTTCGCCGCGAGTTCGAGCAAGCCGATCGCCCGGTCGGTTCCGGCGATCACAAAACGGCCTCGCGAAAATTCGATGTCCCGCGGCGAAGCCTCCAAGAGATGGCTGGCGATCTTGCGGCCGCGCTCGACCGTTTCGTCGGCAGCTGCAAGGATATAGGCACCAGAATTCATGATCGAGCGCGAGCCGCCGCTGCCGCTGCCGACTGCGACCTCGTCGCTGTCACCCTGGACGAGGCGAATGCGGTCGAAGGGTATTCCCAATCGCGTCGATAAGACTTGCGCGAAGGCCGTCGGATGGCCTTGCCCGTAGTCGAGCGTCCCCGTCAGGATCGTCACTTTGCCGTCGGCCTCGAAGCGCAGCGCTGCCATTTCCGGCATCGGCCCGGCGGTGGCTTCGAGAAAGCAGCCGATGCCGCGGCCGCGCAGCAGGCCGCGGTCTTCGCTGGCGCGCTTGCGGGCGGCAAAACCATTCCAATCGGCGAGTTCGAGGGCGCGGTCCATCAGCGCGGCAAAATCGCCCGAATCGTAGACCACGCCGCTCGGCGCCCGATAAGGGATCTGGTCCGGTCTGATCTGATTGCGCCGGCGCAAGGCGATCCGGTCCATCCCCATTTCCAACGCAGCGACATCGATGAGGCGTTCCATGTAGTAATTCGCCTCCGGCCGGCCGGCGCCGCGATAGGCGCCGACGGGGCTCGTGTTCGTGAAGACGACCTTGCTCGAGACCTCGATCAGCGGCGTCTGGTACTGGCCGATCGCATTGATGACGATGCTGCGGGTCGGCATGAGCGGCCCGACCGTCGTCAGGTAAGCCCCCAGGTTGGCGTAGCCGGTAAAGCGCACCGCGAGAAACCGGCCCTCGGAGTTGAGCGCGAGCTCGCCCAGAAATTCGTGATCACGGCCGTGCTGATCGGAAAGAAAGCTCGTGCTACGCTCATCCGTCCATTTCACCGGGCGGCCGAGTTTCTGCGCCGCATGGAGGATCGCAACATATTCGGGGTAGACTGAGAATTTCATGCCGAAGGAGCCACCGACATTGCCGGTGACGACGCGGACGCTCTGCCCGTTCGGCAGAATGCCGTTGACGAGCTGGCTCTTGAGGTTGACGACCCCTTGCGAGCACACATTCAAAGTAAAGCCGCTTTCCGCATCAAAAGCGGCGAGGGCGGCGCGCGGCTCCATCGGGTTTGGCACAAGTCGATTGTTGATCAATTCGAGCCGCACGACATGCGCGGCTTGCGCAAAGGCCGCTGCGACTTTCTCGCTGTCGCCGAAATGAAAGTCGAGCTGCAGGTTTCCCGGAACATCATCGAAGAGTTGCGGCGCGTCGGGCTCTGCGGCCTGCGAGGCCCGCGTCACCGCGGGCAGCGCTTTGATGTCGAGCCCGATCGCTTCCGCGGCATCTTTCGCGACGCTCAAGGATTCGGCGACGACGCAGGCGACGGGATCGCCGACGAAGCGCACTTTGCCTTCTGCGAGCGCCTTGCGCACCGGCGTCTTCATCGGCGAGCCGTCGCGATTCTTGAAGGCGAGACGCGATTTGAGCTCGCCGTAGCCGGCGGCTTCGAGTTCATCTGCCGTGAAGACGTAAAGCACGCCAGGCATCGCCCGCGTCGCCGCAGTATCTATGCGGCGGATGAAGCCATGCGCCACAGGGCTGCGCAGGATGAAGGCATAGGCCTGGTTGTCGAGATTGACATCATCCGTGTAGCGGCCTTCGCCGCGCAAGAGGATCGGATCCTCGCTGCGCAAGACGGCCTGACCGACGGCAAAATTTTCCGTTATCGGTATATCGTTGGACATGAGCTCGTTTCGGGCCTGAGACGCATTCGGCAGGGCGCTCGTGAATTCCTCTCTCCACAGGAGACACTGCCGACCGCAGGCCGCCAGCTGAGACTTGCTCGCAATGTTGCAAGTGTGGAGCGCTGGATGGCAGAGCGCGATGCGGGTCTTCGAAATCGTGACCCGCGACAGCCGCACGTGCACACGTTCACGCCGCCGGCTTCGTCATGCCTGCGCGCACAAAATGTTCGACGAAGAACTTGCCGCGCCCTAAGCCGCTTTCGATGCGAGGTCCGGCGCGACTTGGAAGCTCGCTTCGGTCTTGCGCTTGATTTCGTCCAGCGTGACGCCATCGGCGAGTTCGATGAGGGTCAAGCCGATGTGCGGCTCGCGGGTGAAGACGCCGAGATCGGTAATCACCATGTCGACGACGCCCGATCCGGTCAAAGGCAAGGTGCAGCGGTGCAGCAGTTTCGACTGATCTTTGGCAGTATGTTCCATCACGACGACGACACGCCGCACGCCGGCGACGAGATCCATCGCCCCGCCCATGCCCTTGACCATTTTGCCCGGGATCATCCAATTGGCGAGGTCGCCGTTTTCCGCGACTTCCATGGCGCCGAGAATGGCGAGGTCGATATGGCCGCCGCGGATCATCGCGAAACTGTCGGCCGAGGAAAAATAGCTCGTCGTCGGCAATTCCGTCACGGTCTGCTTGCCGGCATTGATCAGGTCGGCATCCTCTTCGCCTTCATAAGGGAAGGGCCCCATTCCGAGCATGCCGTTCTCGCTCTGCAGCTGAACATGCATGCCTTCGGGGATATAGTTCGAAACCAGCGTCGGAATGCCGATGCCGAGGTTGACGTAATAGCCGTCGCGCAATTCCTGTGCGGCACGCGCCGCCATTTGCTCTCTGGTCCAGGCCATGATCGACTCCTCAAGCGGCAACGCGCGGCCGCGTCGTCCGCTTCTCGATGGGTTTGGCAACGTTCGGGACGTGCACGATGCGCTGCACGAAAATTCCTGCCGTATGGATGTCGTCAGGCGGGATTTGCCCGGCTTCGACGAGATGTTCGACTTGCACGATGGTCACTTTGCCGGCGGTCGCCATCATCGGATTGAAATTGCGCGCCGTCTTGCGGAAGACGAGATTGCCTTCCGTATCCGCCTTCCAGGCGTGAACGAGCGAGACGTCGGCGCGTAGCCAGCGTTCCATCACATAGGTTTCGCCGTCGAACTCGCGCAGATCCTTGCCCTCGGCAATGATCGTGCCGACGCCCGTCTTGGTGAAAAATGCCGGAATTCCCGCCCCGCCGGCGCGAATGCGCTCGGCGAGCGTGCCTTGCGGATTGAACTCGAGTTCGAGCAGGCCGGTCAGGAATTGCTCGGCGAAAAGCTTGTTCTCGCCGACATAGGACGAAATCATCTTCTTGATCTGCCGGGTTTCGAGCAGGATGCCGAGGCCGACACCGTCGATTCCCGCATTGTTAGAAATCACGGTCAGATCCTTGGCGCCGAGCTCGCGGACCGCCTCGATCAGGATCTGCGGCGATCCGCAAAGGCCGAAGCCGCCGGACATCAATGTCATGCCGTCCTCGAGAACATCGGCGAGCGCCGTACGGGCATCGGGAAATACTTTGTTCATCGCGCCTAACCTTGGTCCCGGGGGTGATCTTACCGGCTCTGATTCCTAAGCGGCTCTTCGCCGCATTGCAAGATGAGCGCTTCTGCCGAACCGGGGGAAACGCGGACCATGAGCGCGCCTATAGCGGCCAATTGGCCGCCAATGCCAACGATCAATCGGTGAAAGGTAATTTCACCTGGCGCTTCTGAGCGAAGGCGACCGCTAAGAAAAGGCGCAACATTTGGGCGCGAATCCTTCCCCTTCAGGGGAAGGTGGTCGGCCAAAGGGCGTTGCGAGGCGACGCCCGTCGCGAGCGACGGGCTATGGCCGACCGGATGGGGTGAGACTTTCGTTATCTTCAGACCCCACCCGGCGCCTGCGGCGCCACCCTCCCCTTTGAAAAAGGGGAGGGATTCGCAGCTGCGGGATGGAGCGTTTATTTCAACCTGTCGGCGCAGCGTCGCTCAATCTTTCGTGTTCATAGCCGGCCGCGACCAGGGCCGCCGCAATCTTGTCGGCCGGCGCCGAAGTCGTGATTTCGACCAGCTTGCTATCGAGGTCGCAGGCCACCTTTGCCGCTGGATCGAGTGATTTGACAGCTTTTTCAATGCTGTGAACGCAATGCGAACAGCTCATATCGGGAACTTTATAACGCTGCATGGCTCTCCCTCGCCGTGGTAACATGCATTCGCCGCAGGGCTGGTCTCATAGTCAAGCCCGTTGCTTTGCGCTCCGCCAGCCCAATCTTGGCATGGACACGAAGAAATTCCATATGTCGATCGAAGCCGTGCCGTCTGCCAATGCCGCTTTGGGGCTCTCCCCTGACCCCCCCAAAGAGTCCGACCTCAGCGTGCAAATCTCGGGCATGACCTGCGCCTCCTGCGTTTCCCGCGTGGAAAAGGCGCTTCGGGCGGTGCCGGGTATTCGCGATGCGTCGGTCAATCTTGCGACGGAACGCGCCAAGATTAGCTTTTCCGGGAAGCCGCCGATTGCGGCGATGACCGCCGCCATCAAAGCCGCCGGCTACGAGGCTGCGACGGAAACCGTCGACTTCGCAATCGAAGATATGACCTGCGCCGCCTGCGTCGGCCGTGTCGAGAAGGCCTTGGCGAGCGTTCCGGGCACGATTTCGGCCGCGGCCAATCTGGCCACAGGGACAGCACGGGTCGAGCGGCTCGCGGGAGCGGCAGGCGACGCCTTGCTGAAGCAGGCAGTCGAGCGCGCCGGCTATCGAGCCCAGCTTTTGCAACCGGCGCTTGCCGGCGGTGGGCGAAATCGAACTGCCGAAGCAGCGCAGCTCGGCCGAAGTTTCGCGCTCGCATTCGTCTTGACGCTGCCCGTGATGGTCTTGTCCATGGGGACGGAATTTTGGCCCTGGCTCGACCACATCCTCACGCAGGCGCTCGGCGTTACTGGGCTACGTATCACCGAAGGCCTGCTGACCAGCTTCGTTCTCTTCAGGCCAGGCCTGCAATTCTTCCGCAAAGGCCTTCCAGCGCTTTTCCGCGGCGCTCCGGACATGAACGCACTCGTCGCAATCGGAACCGGGGCCGCCTGGACCTATTCCCTCGTCGCGACTTTCGCGCCGCAGGCCTTCCCAGCCGGCACGGACCATGTCTATTTCGAGGCAGCTGCCGTTATCGTGACTTTGATCCTGCTTGGCCGCACGCTCGAGGCGCGCGCCAAGGGCCGGGCCTCGGCCGCGATCAAGAAACTGCTCGCCCTGCGGCCGGCGACCGCCACGCGTCTTGCGGGGGAAAAGACCGAGGAGGTGCCGCTCAATTCGATCCTGCCGGGCGATGTTCTTTTCATCCGGCCGGGCGAACGCATTCCGCTCGACGGCAATGTCGTCGGCGGCGAATCTTTCGTCGACGAATCCATGCTGACGGGCGAACCGCAACCGGTGCGTAAGAGCTTTCGTGCAGCGGTCGTCGGCGGCACGGTCAATCAGACCGGAAGCCTGTCGGTTGCGGTCACCAAAGTGGGTGCCGAGACGGTGCTCGCCCAAATCATCGCCATGGTGGAACAAGCACAAGGCGGCAAATTGCCGGTTCAGGCCCTGGCCGACAAAGTGACTGCCTGGTTCGTGCCTGCCGTCATCGGCGCAGCTCTCGCGACTTTCGTGCTCTGGCTGGTTTTCGGGCCGCCCCCGGCACTCAATTATGCCCTCGTCACCATGGTCGCCGTCTTGATCATCGCCTGCCCCTGCGCCATGGGGCTCGCGACGCCGGTGTCGATCATGGTTGCGACGGGCCGTGCCGCGGAACTTGGGATTCTCTTTCGCCAAGGCACGGCTTTGCAAAGCCTCAGCGAAGTCGGCATCGTCGGGTTCGACAAGACCGGCACAGTGACGGCGGGACACCCTGCTCTGACCGATCTTCGTCCGGCTCCCGGCTGGTCGGAGGCCGAACTGCTTGCCCACGTCGCTGCCGTCGAACTCCATTCGGAACATCCGCTCGGCAAGGCGTTGGTCGCGGCGGCGACAGAGCGCGGCTTGATCATGGCGCGCGCCGAGGATTTCACCGCGGTTCCAGGCTTCGGCGTTGCCGGAATAATAGGAGGCCGGCGAGTGGAACTCGGGGCAGAGCGCTTCATGCGCAAGCTCGGCTACGACATCAAAGCTTTCGCGGCCGATGCGCAGCAGCTCGGCGAGGCCGGCAAGACGCCGGTCTTTGCGGCGATAGGCGGCCGGGTCGTTGGTCTTGTCGCCGTCGCCGATCCGCTGGAACCCACGGCGCCGGCGGCAGTAGAAGCCCTGCGCGCGCTGAAACTGGACGTCGTCTTGATCAGCGGTGATCGTCACTCAACCACGCGCGCGATCGCCGAGAAGTCTCGGAATAGAAAGATACGCGGCGGACGTTCTTCCCGAAGGCAAAGTTGCAGCCCTCAAGAATTTTCGCGCCGAGGGCCAGAAGATCGCGTTCGTTGGGGACGGCATCAATGACGCACCGGTGCTTGCGGTTGCAGATGTCGGATTAGCCGTTGGATCGGGCACCGATATTGCCGTCGAAGCGGCCGATGTGGTCTTGATGCGGCGCGATCTGGGCAGTGTCCCTACGGCGATCGCCCTGAGCCGGGCAACGATGCGCAATATCCGGCAAAACCTGTTTTGGGCGCTCGCCTATAACGTCGTTTTGATCCCGGTCGCGGCGGGCGCGCTGTTTGTATTTCATGGGCCGCTCCTCTCGCCTATGCTGGCCGCCGCCGCCATGGCTTGCTCATCGCTCTTCGTCGTCGGCAATGCTTTGCGCCTCAAAGGCTTCAGTTTTCGATCCGCGCACCGGTGACGAGGCAAAGCTGATTGGCTCTAGATACTGCCCGCATTGGGCCTCGGTTCGTTGTCGTCCTTGCCGCGGATCACGCCGGCAGCCGGTGCGTCGAGGCGCCAGGTCACACCATCTGGCGCAAAGTGAACTTTCGATTGGCCCCCTAAGGCTGCCCCGGTGATCCGATCCATGACCATGTGCCCGAAGCCCTTGTGGTCGGGTACTCGGACGGGAGGCCCGCCGCGCTCCTCCCAAAGGAGATTCAGGCGGCGGCCGCCTTGGCTGTCCGGGACGAATTTCCACGCTACGGTCACGCTGCCCTCGGGACCCGAGAGAGCCCCGAACTTAGCCGCATTGGTCGAGAGTTCGTGCAGGGCTATGCCGATGTTCTGCGCCGCTTCGGGCCGCAGAAAAACGTCCTGGCCTTCGAGGAAAACGCGGCTGCCGAACAAGTCGCCGAAGGGCTGAAGTTGCGAGCGGATCAATTGGACGAGAGATGCGCCGACCCAATCATCGCTCGAGAGCAGATCATGCGATCCCGCAAGACCGCTGAGCCTTTCACTGAACCGCGCGACAAAATCCTCAGGCGTCGTCAGGTGCGACATGGTCTGCCGCGCCATGGCCTGAATGACGGCAAGAAGATTTTTGGACCGATGGGTCAGTTCGCGCATCAGAAAGCTGACATGTTCTTCACGCCGATGCTGCGCGGTAACATCCCGAATGATCAACGATCCGCAGCACAAGGAGCCATTTGGGGTTAGCACCGGCGCGCCGCGGATCCAAACATTGAGCAATTGCCCGTCTTTTCTTCGCCGCGACGTGTGATACTCGATCAATTCGCCCGCGTGCAATCGCCGCATGAGTGCTGCGCGCTCGGCGCGACGGTCCTCCGGAACCAAGACGTCCGCCGGCCGGCCGAGAATTTCCTCGGCCTTGTAGCCGAAGAGTTGCTCGGCGCCGCAATTCCAGGTCATCACCCGATTGTCAAAACCAACACTGACGATTGCGTCGATGGAAGACGCGACGATCGCCGCCAATTGGGCATTCTGGAGTTCAGAACTCCTTGCGCTCCGTAATGTCCGAACCGAAAAACAGCATCCGATCGGCGCGACCGACAGCGTCCCTGACCACCTTCCCGCGCGCTGCAATCCAGCGGATGGTCCCGTCCGGCAGACAAATTCGAAAATCGCATTCGAGCGGCTCGCCGCTCCGCCGATGGGTTTCGTAGTCCGCAATGAGGTGCGGCAAATCCTCAGGGTGAATGCGTTGCCGGATGTTCTCTGTGTCTCCTGCCGCTGGCAGCCGAAAGATCTCCGCGAACTTCGGTGACCAGCGGGCCGATCGGTTCGGAAGACACATTTCCACGAGAGCCAGGCCGCCGGCCTCTTGGGCGAGCTGCAGCCAGGTCTCGCTTTCGTCGGCGGCGCGCCTGGCCGCGCGGAGCCGCACCAGCGTTGTCACAAGGCTCAGAAGCTCGCGCCGGTCGAAAGGCCGGATGAGAAGAGCATCTGCCGAGATCTCGCCAGTGCCGGCATCATGCTCCCGTTGCGCGATCTGCAGGATCGGCAGATGCGGGTCCTTACGGCGCAGACCCGCGAGGACCGTGTTGGCGCCGCTTCCGGCATCCCCGGCATCGAGAAGGACGAGACCGCAGGTGGCGAGGTCCATGCGGTCCAATTCTTTGCGGAAATGCGCGAAATCGGTCTCGGCGGCGTCGACACTCCAGCCGGCGCTCTCGAGCAGATCGACGCGCGCACGGCGCGACGCAGGATCCGGGTCGATAACGAGGAGCCGAGCCGTCTCGATCATTCCCACATGGTCTCCCGCCGTGCATGCCGATCGGCGACGATCAACATCAATGCGCGCATGAGAGCAAGCCGGATCTCCATCTTATCCGTCCGTCCTGAACCAAATTCGCGGTTCGTTGCGCGATCAGGATCATCCTGCGCGAGCATGGGATTTCCAGCTTATGCTTCCCCTGTGCACCGATTGTGACGCGAAATTATGGCGCGATCCTCTGGCCCGATCCGACCCTCTGGCCCGATCCATTGAGAGGATTGGCGGGGTCCCACTGATAACGGATTGTTTCGAACCGCATAGTCAAAGCATCGATCAGCAGCAGACGCCCGACGAGGTTTTCGCCGAAGCCGACGATTTCGCGAATGGCCTCGAGCCCCATGAGAGCGCCGAGAATCCCCGTGAGTGCCCCCAAGACGCCGGCCTCTGCACAAGCGGGAACGGTGCCGGGAGGTGGTGGCTCCGGAAAGAGACAGCGATAGGTCGGATTTGGTGTCCCGTCCGCCGTCTTTTCGAACGGCCGCAATGTCGTCAGCGACGCGTCGAAGCTGCCGACGGCGCCGGTCACGAGCGGCCGGGCTGCGAAGAAGCAAGCGTCCGAAGTGACGTAGCGCGTCTCGAAATTGTCGGATCCGTCGACCACCAAGGTCCATCCGGAAACGAGACGTGCGACATTCTCTTTCGTCAATCGCAGCGGGAAAGGAGTGATTTCAACATGCGGGTTGAGACGCGCTAAGGCCTCGCCCGCTGCTTCCACCTTCGGCCGGCCGACGTCGGCCGTGGCGAAGAGAATCTGGCGCTGCAGATTCGAGAGCGAGACCTTGTCATCGTCGACGATGCCCAGCTCGCCGACGCCCGCCGCCGCGAGATATTGGAGGAGCGGCGCGCCGAGGCCGCCAGCGCCGATGACGAGCACGCGCGCCGCCTTGAGCTTTTGCTGGCCAGGTCCGCCGACATCCCGCAAGACGAGATGGCGGGCGTAGCGTTCGACTTCTTCAGCTGAAAACATGGCTTTCATTTAATCTTGATCACGGCGGAAATCGACCCTATGGCGGAATCGGTTTGCCAAGAACAAAGGAGGGTACAGCGTTGTCGAAAAAATAGACCACTTCGGATTTGGATCGGTAACCTTTAAGTTTTGACGGGGGTAATATTACCGATGTCTATCCAAGAGCATCTGGCCGCGTCCGGCTGCGATCCCAGCCGATGAGATGTCAGGCGAGGTGTGCCCAAGAAGATCGATCAAGTCTCGTTGCGGAGGCGAATAGTAGCTCGAATGACGCTAAAAGCTTCCGACAAATCTATTGCGGGCAGATTCTCGATCAGCATTTGAGAGCCTAACGATAGCGAGTTGGGGCTTCGGCCTACTATCAGCTATCCGGCAGTCGTCGTGGCGACTTGATGAGTTCGACGCTCGTGACTTGCTTGGCCTCGTTTGAATGCGACTGTTTGGAGTTTATCGAATTTGAGCACCGGCGCTTTTCTGGATTGCCCCCTCACAACTACGTTCGCCTCGGATCGGGCTGCCGCGAGGGACGAAAACAAGATCGACCTGCCACAACGTCCGGTCCTTTGCGCGAAAGAGCGGCTCGGCAATATCGAACACGTCATAGCCATGAGCAGTCATGTGGTTGACGATCTGCCCAAATCTTCCGACGTCATTGTCTAAAAGTGCGGCTTCGATGGCATAAATATCGCGCCCGCTCTTCAAGGACACCTCTGAACCCTGCAAGACAGCCATTTCGGGGCCGTCTACATCGATCTTCACAAGCGCGGTCGATACCCTGCGCGTCGTCCGGACCTCCGCGATGACATCATCCACCGTGACAAGCGGCACGGAAAATCGACGCCAGTCAACTGGCGCTATGTGTTGTTGGACAACGTGATATGGGTCAGACGGATGAGCCGCCAACTTCAGTTCACCCGGCTCACTTCCTAGCCCGCATTATGCAGCCCATGCTGGCGGATGTGGCTTAAATATCTGATTTAGCGTATGATTTGGTTGTCGACTCCAATCAGCGCCGTTTCAGAGAAGCCACACCTGCCATGAATGATCCTATGCTGCCGCTGCCCGGCCTGTCACCTGTTTCAGGCAAGGCAATCGTCGCCAAATTCGATGGCGGTCTGCTGTCGTCGGACGGCGGGATTGTGGTTTTGCGCGAGGTTGAGCAGCGCCTTCGCGTCGCCGATCGCATGGCGGCGTGTATCAAAGACCCGCGCGCGCCTGATCAGATCACGCACACGCTCGCCGACATAATCCGCTTTCGGCTGCTGATGATCGCGGCGGGCCATGAAGACGGCAACGACGCCTCCAGTCTTCGCAGCGATCCCATGTTCAAGATGGCGCTCGATCTTGCGCCGTCGGATCGCGAACTGTGCTCGCAATCGACGATCTCGCGACTGGAAAACCTGCCCGACGCCCGCGCCTTGCTGCGCATGGGCCGCGCCATGGTCGATCTTTATTGCGAGTCCTTCCACAAGGTTCCCAAACGGATCACGCTCGACGTGGACGACACGTTCGACGCGGTGCATGGCGGCCAGCAGTTGCGATTGTTCAACGCGCATTACGATGAATATGGCTTTCAGCCGATTGTCGTCTTCGATGGCGAGGGCCGCTTCATCACCGCCGTGCTTCGTCCCGCCAAACGACCCGGCGGCAAGGAGATCAAAGCCTTCCTGCGCCGCCTGTTGCGCGCCATCCGCGCCCATTGGCCGAAAACGCAGATCATGTTGCGCGGCGACAGTCATTATTGCGCTCCCGAGGTTCTCGACTTTTGTCGCGCCAACGAGCTCGATTATATCCTCGGCGTTGCGCCGACCACGACATTGCGCCGGCACATCGAAGTCCTTGAGGCCAGCACGAAGGCACGCTTCGAGGCCGTGCCGAGAGACGGCAAGATACGCCGCTTCAAGGAGTTCTACGACGGAGCCGCGAGTTGGAGCCGCGTCGAGCGCGTCATCGCCCGCGTCGAGGCTGGCGCGGAAGGGCCCGACACGCGCTTCGTCGTCACCAATCTCAAGAAGCGCAACGCCCGCGTGCTCTACGAGGATGTCTATTGCCGGCGCGGCCAGGCCGAAAACCACATCAAATCGTGGAAGACGCATCTGGCGGCGGACCGCACCTCTTGTACGAAGGCCACGGCCAACCAGTTACGGCTGTTCCTGCACGCGGGGGCCTATTGGCTCATGTGGGGCCTGCGCACATCGATGCCGAAACGTTCGATGTGGCGCGTTGCGCAGTTCGACACGTTGCGCCTGCGCCTCATCAAAATCGCCGCGCACGTCGTCGAGATGAAGACGATGATCCGCGTTCACTTGCCGACATCGTGTCCCGGACAAGATATTTTGCGCTTCGCCCTCGGGCGTATCCCGCGCCTCGTCACGTAACAGGCGGGGCGTGACACCCCGAAAATCGAACCCTTCCCGTCAACCCGAAAACATTTTCCACCCCGAACGCTGGCGCTCCGCCGACGACGACGGGGTGCGTTACCATCGGGAGAAATCCGAAAACGATCACGCAAAAGCAGCACTTTGCGCCGCGTGAGGGTCAATGGGCTGCATAATGCGGGCTAGTGCAGTGATTTTTACTTCAGCCGATAGCAATCCATCGCGGATTTTAGCTAGAGCGGCCTCGTAGTGCGCAAGCGGTTCGATCATTACGTAATGCGCATTGGGCCAGACCTCGTAGAGACCGAGAGTACCCTCACCGGCGCCGACATCCATTATGAGATCGGGGTTGAAGCCTTTGTCTGCAAGAAGCTGCAGCGCTTCATATTTGTCTCGCAGTATATAGTCACTCATCAGCTACCTTTTTGTAAAACAGCCCTCGGCTATAGATCGACCTCAACATTGATTTGCCGGCCATACCTCTGGTTGTCCTTTGTCCTCAAGAATAGCGATATTTTCCTTCAAAGGAAAATCCTTGATCTATGAGTTCCCGATGCAAGCGGGGATTTGCCATAGCGAGAGATTGACCACGTGTCTTGTCGATATCGTTCGTGAATCTGATAAAATTATCCTGCAATTCTTCAATATCGCTGGGGCGAGGGCGACCCAATGCTGCAATCAGAGTATCCACCTCCGATAGTAAATGTGGCCTACACCGCTTCCTTCTATATTCCCTCCACTCATTCAAAGCCTTATTGACGATTACTTGTGGAAGCATATCAAACGAAAGAAATCGGGGCTCATTCAGGATATTTTTTAAGGAAAAATCTAAGTCATTCACATCACAAAATTCTATTAAATCCATTAAACCGTATACATTATAGGCCTGAGGAGTTGCACAAACGGAAATGTAATTGATTCCGTCGTCGCGATATCTGAGAATATTTTCAGAAACTATACGCCATTTCGACGGTGGTCGAATATATTCCTGAATGTTTTTAGTTCCATCGACGCTCAAACCTATCCAAAATGAGCTGAAGTGTTTCAAAAGCCGTGAAATCGCAAGGCCTCTTTGTGTTCCATTCGTAGAAATATATACAAATATATTTTTCGAAACACCTTTCTCAACCAGAACCTCTAAGAACGTTTCAAGCTTCTTTTGCAACATTGGCTCGCCACCGGCAAAATTTATAAATCGAAGCCGCTCTGGACTGCCCATTATCTCTTTAAGCAGTAAATCCTCGTTGTCGAACCACGAAGGATTTTCGGGAAACCGACTAATGAACTCCCGTGGAAATGCCTTTCCAATGGTCGGGGCGGTAATAAGCGTCAAGTTTTGAATACCTATCGGCACTCGTGATCCCTCGATTTCGAGCCCGATGCAGATAGCGGGTTGCATTTCAATCGGTGGATCGAAGCCAATTTCTGCCGCCCAGTCCGGGGCGGAAATCGGTTGCCTTATGATGCGGTCGTCGCCGAGTGTCAGGAACAACGTACACGCATGAGCATCGTTGTAATATCCGGAAACTTTTATACGCCCAATTGGGTCGCCATTGCTGGGTAGTGAAATGAGCGCTTTCTCTCCCGGATGCAAAAGTCGATAGACCCGCGCGTCGCGATTTTGAAGTTTACCGAACCCAAAATACTCCACTCCAGTAATAAATTCCGGCAGAAGAACTGCCTTTCGCTCGACGCCTCCGATCCAACGAGAGTGGACCGCGTCCGCGGCGATCAGCGAGCTATTTTCCGCGTTACACATCCTGCACTTGAGATTGCAAAGATTTCCAAACTGAAAGCGAATGGAAGACGGAGAAGGTGCAATGGCATCTTCCTCTGTCACCAGTCGTTTTCCATACGCGTAGACTTCATCCAGGCTTAACGTTGAAAACAACGGATATAAGTTCGAAGGATGATTCGCGTGGGTCCGAAGACTCTGTGCGCCTTCGTTCTCCGCGCGATAGCACACCGTACAAGCCTCTACGGGTTTCCCTGAGACCATCCGCCAACGCGTCTCTCGCATGTAGTCGGAGTTCCAGATTTGATCGAATGTCTCGTGATGAAGAGACAATTCGCGACCACTGGATTCAATATGGGAATTCGTGCGGCAACAAAGACTCGCCCTGGCATCGAAACGAATATCGATATGCGCAAACGGATAAGCACAGAACGTCTTAAGAGTCAGAACCTCCGCGGGTGTACCCGCTACGGAAGAAACCTCTAACGCGGTCTTGCCCGCGAGTCCAATACATCGCCGTAATGTGGCACAAAACTCGGAAAGTTTACGCGTCACTGATAGACGTCTAACCTTCAATGTAAATTCTCCAAGCGACGTCTTGACTGTGACCATCATCCCGCAGCGGCCAAGCCAATGAGCAATAGCAAAACATCGTGTGGAACTCCTAGTAGTCGATTCTACAAAAACATCAAGGGTGGCAACCTTGGCTCAGGCTCGACCTCGCTAAAGACCCCTCGTTCAACACGCTTGAAGAAGGCTTCTAAAAATCTGCGCCTACACAAATGGGACTGTTTAGCATAGTCGCAAGGGCAGATGACGGCTGGCGTGGGCACGCCAGATAAAAGAAGCTACGTGGCAATACCATGACATTCAACCCAAGCTTGGCGGTATTGCATGACCACGGAAGCCAGCAATTGCGTCGGAGGGTAATGTGAAAAGAATTTTACTCGCAACTATGGTCGTGATGGCGTCTTTCGTTTGGGCCGTCCCCGTCTGGGCAATAGATCCGTCTTTGCCAAAGGCATTTCAGGATCACGCGCACGGTTGTGTAAAAGGACCATGTTCCTTACCGACGGTGGTCCCGCAGGACCCGACGAAAGTGTGGCGCCATGCGCCCTGCTATCGCGGCGATCGCACGGAAGTTCCGTGTCCGCCTTATAACACTCCTATGGTTCCCTTCGACAAGTGAGGTCGATGATGAACAAATTTCTTTCGAAAATCGCGAGTGTTCTCGGCGTCTATGCGATCCTCATTCATGCGGCTCTTGCTCAGCCCGCATGTTCGTCATTCTATCAGCAATCGGGCCAGCTCGCGGCCTGGGCAAATAACATCACGATTACCAACATCGTGATCAATGCCACGGATGGAATAGGCGGATTTCTCACCAATGGCTATTCGGGTGTTGGCCTGGCATATTCAAAAATTTAGGCTCATCGCGGCATTTTGTGGGAGGGTTAGCGGGGCTGGAATGAGGAAACCCTCGACAACACAAGGAGTTTTCGAGGTTTGACGGGACGTTGAAACCTGTCACGTTTTCGGCATGAAAAAAGTGCTCTGCAAGGCTTCGCTGCTCGACGGCTACCGCATTCCCGGGTTTCGCACTGGCGCACGGATCAAACGGCATGACCGCGATCCGATGGGCTTGGTGATCACGCTGACGCGACGCCAAAAAAAACCGTGTGCAGCGGCTGCGGAAAAGTCCATTTCAGCTTCTACGACCGCAAGACGCGCCTGGCGCGCGATCTCTCCAGCGGCAATAGGCGCGTTTATCTCGAATACGAGTTGCGCCGCGTCGATTGCCAGGCCTGTGGCGTGAGACGGGAGCGGCTCGACTTGCTAGCCTCGAACACGAAGTTCACGAAGCGTCTCGCATTGTCGATCGGCGGCTTGTGCCGGACGATGCCGATCAAGGATGTCGCCAAGCGAATGAACCTCGATTGGCATACGGTGAAGGAACTCGAAAAGGACTACATGCGCGAGCAACTGGCGCGCAGCGGACCTCCCAGCCCGAGCGTGATCGGGATCGATGAGATATCGATCAAAAAACGTCACACGTACCGCATCGTGGTGAGCGACCTCGACAAGCGCCGAGCGATCTGGTTTGGCGGCGACGGCCGATCGGAGGCGGACATGGATCGGTTCTATGCCTTTCTAGGCGAGGAAAACCGCGACAAAATCAGGCTCGCCGTGATGGACATGTGGAAGCCGTTCCGCAAATCGACGCAGGCGAACGCGCCGAGAGCCGCCATTCTGTTCGACAAGTTCCACATCCTGCGCCACCTCGGCGAGGCGTTGGATAAAGTGCGCAAGGTCGAATACGCCCGCCTCACCGGGACGCAACGGAAGTTCATCAAGGGGCAGAAATACGTCTTGCTGGCGCATAAGGAAAATCTCACCAGCGAGGCGCGGAAAAATCTAAAGCTGCTGCTGGCCGCCAACAAACGGTTGAACACCGCCTACCTTCTCCGCGAGTCGTTCGGGCAATTGTGGGATTACAAATCCGAGGCTTGGGCGCGCCGGTTCTTCGACAATTGGAAATCCCAACTGCGCTGGCAACGCCTGAAGCCCTTCGAGGACTTCGCCGCGATGATCGAGCGCCACTGGGATGGCATCGCCGCCTATTGTCGCCTGGAAAACAAGATCGCGCTCGGCTTCGTCGAGGGCCTCAACAACAAGATCCGCGTTTTCCAGCGCCGAGCCTATGGCCTACGCGACGAAGACTATCTGCGCCTCAAAATCCTCACTTGCAGCTTGCCAGAATTATGAAAACACCCGAAAATCACCCACACAAAATCCCGAAGAGCCAAAATTTACTATTGTTCGACATATGCAGAGGGCTTCGCCAGTTATACAGGCACGAACAATTGGGAGCAAGGCAACGAATATATCGATGTTTGCGCGCCAACTTATAACGCCAATACGAACCTCGTCTTTCCTCAATACGGCACTTGCGTCTATGTGTACAGCAACGGCTATTTCATTAGCCGCTACTCACAGTGCAACAATGGACCAAGCGGCTGGCAAATCGTTTCCAGTTATCAAACCGAATTGCTCGGCTTCGATTGCGAACAAATCCGCGGTTTGCCTGCAAACTACTATGGCTCTGGCTATCCGGCTGTCGGCGGCACTTGTGTAGCCAACTCCTACTCGACGGATGTGAAAGGTAATAGTTTCTACGCTCTGAATACGGATGGAACCGGCCACGTCGAAGATGTTATCTCCAACTATGCGTCGCAGCGCTGGCTTTGGAGCGGTGGACTTATCGACGGTTCAAACTCGCCGACCGGATCGTGCATCCAAGCCGATTATGAAGCTATCAATGGCGGCGCAGCCGGCGTCGATTGTGTACATGCCCTCAACCAGTGCTTTGGAGCTTACGGAGCAAGCGGCGTCTACAATATCGATTACGGTTATTCAATGCGTTGCGGCGAACATGTTTCCTCGACCTCTTGGGGAACTGCTTCTTCGGGCGGATATGCATTCGTCGGCGCAGCCCCCGGCAATGGCGCTGTCGCCTTCAATGAAGTCGTCTACGACATTTCCTGGCCGGGTGAAATCACCGGCTCATACTGGCAGCTGTTTGCCACACAAGCGAGCTTTACGCCGGTGACACCGATTTCGTTCGTCGAACCATGTACTTGATCGTCCTTTGCAAACATCACAGCAATCATCAGTGCGGCCCGCGCTTTGGTTTCGACCGCACTGATCATAGGAAAATTTCGTGGCCGACAATATCGTTGGGGACACGGGGAGTTTCATCAAGGATCACACGATGACGTGCTATGCAGCGCTCCCATTCGTCAGCGCCGCCGGATAAGAGTACGTGCTGGCAAATTCAAACCAAAAGTCGATAGTTGCCATTTGCCACCTGTCGCAGCGCTGTTGCGCGAATTCATCCAGAATTGGGATCGGGAATGTCAAAGACGGCGCCAATCCGGGAGTCGCAAACGGATCGCAATGCGCCGCTGCCGCCCGGTCACGCTGCCGCAATCGTGTTTTTCCTCATTGCGGTCTCGGCCGTCACGGCCTTGGCGCTGCTGCCGCAGATCGATCTTGCCGCATCGCGATTGTTCTACGACGGGGGCCGGTTCATCGGCAATACAAGTTACGGACGGATCGCCCGGGACGTCGCCAGATGGATTCCTTTCGTGCTCTTTGGCGCAATTCTCGCAGGTAGCGTCCTGTTTTGGCTCGCCGGAAAATTCGGCTTCGCCACGCGCTTCGCGCCGCGCGGGCGCAGCATCGTCTGGCTCTCTTTGTCGATGGCGCTCGGCCCAGGATTGATCGTCGACGGTCTCAAGGATCTTTCGCACCGCCCGCGCCCGGTTCAGGTGCACGAATTCGGCGGCACGAGCGACTTCCGGTCCTTCTACCGGTTCGATGGCGCCTGCCCGCGCAATTGTTCCTTCCCGTCGGGCGAAGCCTCGGCGGCCTTTTGGACCTTGGCACCGGCAAGTCTCGCACCGCTTCCGCTACGCCCGGCTGCCATGGGGGCGGCGCTGCTATTCGGGCTGGCGACTGGTGCCTTGCGCATGGCTGGCGGCGGGCATTTTCTCTCCGATGTCCTTTTTGCAGGCATTTTGACGATCGGGATCGTATTCGCGCTGCGCAGATGGACCTTGCCGCCGGCAAGGCCGGCCGCGACGAAACGTTCGAATAATTGACACCGCTAGTGTTCCATGCTGCTCAAAAGGCGCGGCGCGTCCGGTCGTCGGACTCGCGGCTTGGACAAGCCGGCACCTTTGCGCCGCGTAGCGCCCACAGTATAGTCCGCGCCTCCTCGTGCCCTCCCAGACACGAAGCCCTCCAGAGAACCTCGATGACCCGCAACAAAGAGATCAAACGCGTCGTTCTCGCCTATTCGGGCGGACTCGACACGTCGATCATACTGAAATGGCTGCAGACCACTTATGGCTGTGAAGTCATCACCTTCACCGCCGATCTCGGGCAGGGCGAAGAACTCGAGCCGGCCCGGCAGAAGGCTCTGCTTCTCGGCATCAAGCCCGAGCATATTTTCATCGAGGATCTGCGCGAGGAATTCGTCCGCGACTATGTTTTCCCGATGTTCCGCGCCAATGCCCAATACGAGGGCCTCTATCTCCTCGGCACGTCGATCGCGCGGCCGTTGATCGCGAAAAAACAGATCGAAATCGCCCACAAATCGGCGCCGACGCGGTGGCGCACGGCGCCACCGGCAAGGGCAATGATCAAGTCCGGTTCGAACTCGCCTACTACGCGCTCGATCCCGAGATCAGAGTCATCGCGCCGTGGCGGGAATGGGACCTGACCTCACGCACGGCGCTCATCGCCTTCGCCGAACAAAATCAAATTCCGATTGCCAAGGACAAACGCGGCGAGGCGCCGTTTTCGGTGGACGCCAATCTTCTGCACGTGTCTTCGGAGGGCAAAGTCCTCGAAGATCCGGCCGAAATGGTGCCGGATTACGTCTATTCACGCACCGTCAATCCGGAAGACGCACCGGACAAACCGACCTTTATCGAGATCTGTTTCGAAAGAGGCGACGCGGTCGCGGTCGATGGCGTGCCCATGTCGCCCGCGACCCTCTTGGCACATCTCAACGACCTCGGCCGCGTCAACGGCATCGGCCGGCTCGATCTCGTCGAAAATCAATTCGTCGGGATGAAATCCCGCGGCATGTATGAAACGCCGGGCGGCACGATCCTCCTCTTCGCGCATCGTGGCATCGAGCAGATCACGCTTGATCGAGGCGCCGCGCATTTGAAGGACGAACTCATGCCGAAATATGCGGAGCTCATCTACAACGGATTCTGGTTCTCGCCCGAGCGCGAGATGCTGCAGGCACTCATCGACCACAGCCAGGAATTCGTGACGGGCTGCGTTCGGATGAAGCTCTATAAGGGTTCTGCTTCGGTCGTCGGCCGCTCGAGCCCTTACTCGCTCTACGATCAGGAACTCGTCACCTTCGAAGAAGGTGCGGTCGCCTATGATCATCGTGATGCCGCCGGCTTCATCAAGCTCAATGCTTTGCGGCTGCGCACGCTCGCCAAGCGCGCCCGGAAGATTGCCGGCTGACTTGATTTCGGCGCGGGCGTTTCGGCGAGGCGCCGAAAGGAGGTCGCACAAGCTCAAGCGTCTCGTCTTCGACAGATATCGGAGATATTTCGTGTGGCGCCGCGGAAATTCCACAAGTCTTTGATTTTAAGGGCGAACTCGCAGATCGAACGGGCTGGTGCGGGCGGAGCGGACGCGGGACTTCGGCCACGCTCGAAAGGCGAGGGCGACGTGATCGCCGCCGTCCGCGACCATGCCGCGATAGAAATACTCCATGAAATCAACGTCCTGGAGCAAATTCTGGGAGGTTGATCGAAACGCATGGCGAGCTTCTCCGCGCCCCGGCTCAAACCAAAATCGGGGCGAGGATCAATTTGACAGGTCATGAAGCGCGTAATGAGGTATACGGCATGATGCGATCGCCGAATCAGCTGCCGTAGAGCGCGATGAGGAAAAGTGCGATGCCGCGCGGCTTTTTCGGTGCGATCAGGTTTACGCAGATTGCGTAAACCTGATTGCGCATCTCGCTCTAAATTATTGGAATCGATCACGTTCATGAGTTTGGAATGGTTCAATCCAAAATCGTCGTGATCTAAGTGCCGGAATTGCTTCTCGTCGAACTTCGCCTTATCCGTCGGCGCCGGGCAGCGATTTTGGCTGGTATAATTTGAATATGGCGGCCAAATGCGCTTGAACCGCGTTTCGGCTATCGCCTATTCCGGTAAGAACGCTCTCGGAATCTCGCGGTTCGCGCAAATTCGATCGGAGGACATGGATGACGACGAAACCCACGAAAGCAGCGACCGGCTCCGGCAAGGACGCAGCCGCAGCCAAGAAGCCGGCGCCAGAGAAGATAACGGCCTTCAACAAGCCGCTGCACCCTTCGAAGGAACTCGCCGCGGTTGTCGGGGCAGAGCCGATGCCGCGCACCGAAGTGGTGAGCAAGGTCTGGGAATATATCAAGAAACACAAGCTTCAAAACGAAGCGAACAAGCGCGAAATCATTGCCGACGACAAGCTCAAGGCAGTTTTCGGCAAAGATAGGGTGACGATGTTCGAGATGAACAAATATCTGGCCCAGCATCTGAAGTGAAGCCATCGCCCGATCTTTTGCGAGCTTGACGCCGTCCGCCGAATTGGTCTGCGGTACCCGTTGGCGGGTCGTGCGCAGGAGGGCTTTGGAAGCGATGGATTTGGCTCTTGTCGATTGCAATGCCATGCCTGGAGCGCGTAGTTTATCTGCTGCGTGAACATCGGCCGGCCTCCGCGCGGATCACGAGCGATGCCGGGGGGTGAATTTTGCGAGGAGATCCATGTCGACGCGGCGGTCATTTCTTGCCGGTTTGGTCCTTTGCCCGATTTGCTCCGGCAAGGTTTTTGCCGAACAGGCACATTGGGGCTACGAAGCCGGGCATGGTCCCGAAGTTTGGAGCAAGCTCGACAAGGCTTTCAGCGCCTGCTCGGTCGGGGATCAACAATCGCCCGTCGATCTTTCGGGCAGCGTCAAGGCGGATCTCCCAGATCTGGGGTTGGACTGGACACCGCAAGCCTATGCCATTGCCAACAATGGCCATACCAATTTAAGCGGACGCTGCGCCCGGCAGCTTCTTGAAGCTCGATGGCGAGATTTATGGGCTGGCCCAATTTCATTTCCATACGCCGAGCGAACATGCCTTCGAAGGCAAGCGCAGCGCGATGGAAGCGCATTTCGTCCACGCCAACGGCAAGGGTCAATTGGCGGTCGTCGGCATGTTGATGAGAGCCGGCAAGCCGAACGCATCTTTCGCCGCGGTCATGGCCTCGGCGCCGAAAAAGGAAGGCCGGCAGAATGCGCCGGCGCCGATCGATCCCAATCTCTTTCTTCCCTCCGATCGCCGTTTCTTCCGCTATGAGGGATCGTTGACGATTCCGCCCTGTTCTGAGACCGTCAACTGGAACGTGTTCAGACAAGAGATCGAAGTCGCACAGACTGACATTGACGCCTTCCGCGCTTTGTACAAAATGAACGCGCGGCCGCTGCAACCCGTCAATCGCCGCTTCCTGCTGCGCAATTCGTGAGGTTCAAATCCGGGCCAGAACCCAAGTGCGCGGCGGTCATCGCGACGGCGAAGACGCCATCGCTCAACCCGCCGATCCGCTGCAGGCTCCGACCGGCGATGCGCGTATAATGGGCTGGCGTGGCAAGTGTCTTCACGCCTGCCGGACGAGGCTCTCCCGCGCAACGAGGCCGCCCTTGGCCTCGATGAAGCGCGTGATCACATCCAAACCTAGCCCGGACGGTCCGCTCCCACAGCAGATGCCGGCAGTCTCGTCCGAATCACGCGACCGCTACAGCCAACCTCGCCGCCGATACCCGAGCATGTTCTTGATGCGGCGGGGCGACTCCAATCCCTTCGGATATCGAGTGCGCTAGGCGCCCAAAAACAGCGGAATGGCCCCGTCCATTAACTATAAATTCAGCGGAACGGATGTCTCATTGCGACTTAATGCCCGCCGTCACCGGCGCCAATCCAAACACCCTTGCAATTCATGTTGCGATGCACAATATCCGTGACGGAAACGTTCGAGTGGGTGAGTTGGAGCCAAGCTCGGCCGGAGACCGGCCAAGAGCGAGGAGGTCACCATGGAGCGTTCTGCGCTGCCAAATGAGCGTATTCGTCGGCTTTGGCCTTCGGATGTTGTGGACTATCGCGAGCATCTCCTGAGATTGGATGGCAATGCGCGATATAGCCGTTTCTGCACGATCATGTCGGACGACGTGATTATACGCCACGCAGAAAAATGCTTCGGGCCTGATTGTTTGATCTACGGCCTTTACATCGATGGTGTTCTGCGCGCCGCGGCCGAACTGCACGTGCTCGATCCGGGCGCGACCAAATTTACCGGCGAGGCGGAAGCTGCCTTCAGTGTCGAAAAAGAGTGGCGCTACAAAGGTATCGGCGGCATTTTGATGGAACGCGTCATCCGTGCGGCCTGCAATCGCGGCTTGCGGAAGGTCATCATCACTTGTCTGCCGCAGAATTTTGCGATGCAAAGCCTGGCCAAAAAATTCGGCGCCGACCTCAGTTTCGAGCGCGATGAAGTCACCGGCCGATTTGCCGTTCACATCCCGACGGTCCAATCGATCTTCGACGAGATCGTCGACGAATTGCTCGGGTTTGCGACAGCCATTCTGGATCTGCAGAACCGCATCCTCCACCCTTCGCTCGACCATCGGGGCGCCCGCGCTGCGGCTTGACGCAGAAGCCCCGATGAGGGTCGCAAATGAGCGGCGCGGGCCGCTCTTTTTGCCACTTTGGAGCATGTCCCGGAAGCCTTCCGGGGGTCCTGGCGCAGCCGGCGCCTATGCTGTGTATCTCATTGATTTTGGACATATTTTTTCAGCCTGGTGAATTCGTCCGGGCGCAATAGGTTGCTCGGGCAGCAAGGCGATTGAAACCCAAGCACCGCCACGCTAGAGTGAGCATCCATTGCGCCGCGGGCGTAGTTCAATGGCAGAACGGCAGCTTCCCAAGCTGCATACGAGGGTTCGATTCCCTTCGCCCGCTCCAATACTTAGCCGATTTCGAGAGAATGTCAGGCACCTCTCAGGCACCGGTGATTTTCTCAACTATTGGCCTCTATAAGATCATCGATCGAGAGTACCTCACCAAACTTCCCGAGTACCTGGGCGTCGGCAAATTCTCCCGTGGCCGGATCGCCGGTTCGCGAAAAGGCGATTGCGCCGGCAGAACCGATGGCGAGATTCTGCGCAACCCGCACGGCGTTCGCCGCGGACGAACATTCCTTTGCTGCCCCTGGTGCGAGGTCACCGCCCGCGTCGCGGACGAAAGGGAGCACGGCATAGTAGGTCAAGGTTCCCATCTCTTGTCTCCAGCTTCTTGCGCGGACTGTTGTGCAGCCGCTTCTTGCTGCTGGTCGGTCATCGAGCTGCCCTGTGCCCAAAAGTATTGAGGGTCTCCGGTGAGCAAGGTGGTCATGGCGTCCACCGCGGCCCGAACCATATCCGCCGCGTGATAGACCGGTCCATTGATCCGCACCTTCGCTTGAATGCGAATTCCGATTTAAGCCGGCCGGGTATACCGATTTGATGTCGGCCACCGTACCGATTTGATGCCGGCCGGCATTCCGAAACGAAGCCGGCCACCATTCCGATATGAAGCCGGCCACCTGCCGGTAACCCTCATGCAGGTCAGCACCCTGAGCATCAGCTCCCTCGATTTGGACGAGGAGGGGCTTGATGCCGGCGAAACGAGAGCTGACCATGAGACAATTGCGGCAGATGCTGCGGCTTCACTATGACGGCGTAAGTGCGCGCGAGATCGGGCGGACGCTCGGTGTGGCGCGCAGCACGATCCAGGACAATCTCGATCGGGCAAAGAAGGCGGAGCTCGCCTGGCCACTCGCCCCCAATCTGACGGACGATGTTCTCGAACGGCGGCTGTTTTCAAAAGCCGGCTACAGACACGGCGTTCGTCGGCGGACGGAACCCGATTGGAAAGCCTTGGCGCAGGAGATCAAGCGGCCCGGCGTCAATCTGATGGTGTTGTGGGAGGAATATCGCGACGCCCATCCCGGCGGCTATGGCTACAGTCGCTTTTGCGATTTGTTCCGGGAGTTCGAAAAGCGGCTGTCGCCGGTCATGCGCCAGCATCACGCGGCGGGAGACAAGCTCTTCGTCGATTATTCCGGCAAGAAGATGCCGATCGTCGACGCTGCGACCGGCGAGGTGCGGGACGCCGAGATCTTTGTCGGCGTGCTCGGGGCTTCGAACTACACATATGCCGAGGCGACCTTCACCCAGAGCCTGCCGGATTGGATCGGCGCGCATGTGCGCATGTTCCGTGCTCTCGGTGGCGTACCGCGCCTGCTCGTGCCGGACAATCTGAAAAGCGGCGTCCAAAAGGCCTCATTCTACGACCCCGATATCAACCGAAGTTATGGCGCCATGGCAGCGCATTACGACGTCGGCATTCTCCCGGCACGGCCACGAAAGCCTCGGGATAAGGCGGCCGTTGAGGCCGGCGTGCGCTTCGCGCAGACCTACATCCTCGGCCGTTTGCGCAACCAGACCTTCTTCTCGCTCGCCGAGGGCAATGCCGCGATTAAAGTCGTGCTCGAGCGGATGAACACCCGCGTCATGCGGCAGATCGGCATGAGCCGGCACGATCTCTTCGAGAGCCTCGACCGGCCCGCGTTGAAGCCGTTGCCGGACCTCGATTGGGACTATGCCGAGTGGCGCCTCGCAAGGGTCGGGCTCGATTATCACGTCGAGGCGGACGGCTTCTATTATTCCGTTCCGCATGCGTTGATCCGGGCCGAAGTCGACCTGCGCATCAGCGAACGGACAATCGAGATCTTCCACCGCGGCCAGCGCGTCGCTCTGCATCAACGTCGCTATGGCGGCCGAAGGCACGGCACCGATCCCGACCATATGCCGAGTTCACACCGCCGCTATGCCGAATGGTCGCCGGAGCGGTTCCGTCGTTGGGCGAAAACGATCGGGCCCAACACCGAAGGGCTCGTTATCGCCGTTCTCGCCAATCGCCCGCATCCCGAGCAGGGGTTTCGGACTTGCCTCGGCATCCTGCGAATTTATCGCGGCATCGATCCAGCCCGTGCCGAAAACGTCTCGGCGCGAGCCCTCGAAATCGGCGCCCTCAATTACCGCAGTGTCGCTTCCATCCTCGCCAACAATCTCGACAAGACCTCATCCCGCCAAACTCGCTCCGACGAGCCCTCCGGCATGAGCCTCTTCGATCATCAAAACATCCGCGGCCCCCGCTACTTCAACTGAAAGGAAGATATCATGCTCCTGCATCCGACCCTCGATCGATTGCACGCCCTCGGTCTCCACGGGATGGCCAAGGGCTTCAAGGACCTTACGGATAACCCGCAAGCCCGCAGCCTCGAACATGCCGAATGGCTGGGCCTCCTTCTCGAACATGAGGCAACGCTCAGGCGGCAGAAGCGCTTCGAAATCCGCGCACGAACCGCGCGTCTGCGGCAAACCGCGAGCGTCGAGGATATCGATTATCGGGCTGCGCGTGGTCTCGACCGCGCCCTTTTCCTCATGCTCGCCAGCTGTGATTTTATCCGCGACAAGCGTAATTTGATTCTTACCGGCCCCTGCGGCGTCGGCAAATCATGGCTCGCTTGTGCGCTCGGCCATAAAGCCTGCCGGGATGACCTCTCCGTGCTCTACCATCGTGTTCCGCGCCTTTTCACCGCGCTCGCCCTCAGCCGCGGCGACGGACGCTATGGCAAGCTCATGAGCGCGCTTGGCAAAGTCAAACTGCTCATCCTCGATGATTGGGGACCGGAAACCCTCACCGCCGAACAGGCGCGCGACCTTCTCGAAATCATCGAGGATCGCATCGATGTCGGCTCAATCCTCATCACCAGCCAGGTTCCGGTCGATCGCTGGCACGATATGATCGGAGTTCCGACCATCGCCGATGCGATCCTCGACCGCCTCGTCCACAATGCCTATCGGATCGAACTCTCCGGCGAGAGCTTGCGAAAGCGACGCATGCCGGAGCCTGTATGATGGTGTGGCCAACGAAACGCCATGGCGGGGCTGCGCAACCCTGACCAGCTTCGCCCCGCCATGGCTTACATCCGCGCCCCTCGCGACCGCTTAACCACGATCCACAGCAACACTTGACCGCCTGAACCAAGGAAAAGATCTTCCAATCCGACCTGCATGAGCCCGTCCAAAGTGGCCGGCTTCATATCGGTACGGTGGCCGCCTTCAAATCGGAACAGGTGGCCGGCTTGATATTGGAATGCATGGCCGGCTTCATCGGTATACGCAGCTTGAACCTGCGCCATGGAATCTCGACACGTGCGGAGCACGCTGATCACGGCGGTAGGTTGGGGCGGCCAATCCGATCGTGAGAGACGTCTCATTGCTGCATTCCCTTCCAAGGCATTTCACCCGCGCGGGAACATAACAAGAACAACTTGGGCGGTCAACTGCCACGGCGCGACGGGCACCCGAAGGCGCGGAATGCCCGTCATTCTTACGAGCGCAGAGGAAGCGGTCACCGTGTGGACTGCGCGGCGTCCCGCCTTGGGCCGCGCGAGACGAGCGTGCGAGGGAAAAACTCGCAGTATTCGTGCTCGTTGAACCATGCGCATTTTATGTCGAAGAGTTTGAGACCGGGCACGCGGCGAGCGAGCGCGAGCGCATAGAGGGTCAGCTGCGCGATCGGCTTGTTGGTGCGGGCATCGGGCTTGTAGTCGAGGATGTGAACGGCGCCGTTCCTGACTTGGAGAAAATCGATGTGGCCGGTGATCGCCGCTTCGGCGTCTCGGGGCAGAAGGCGAATGCCGTGCTCTTCTTCAAGAGTGGCGATGTCATCTTGCGCGAGCCACACGGGAACTTCGACCGCGATCGTCGTTGAATCGTTGGCGAGCATGAAGCGCTGGAGTTTGGGGTGGCGTTCGTAGTTGCTGCCGACGGCGGGCAATATCAAGGCGGCAGTGTCGGTAGCGGCGTTCTGCTTCTTGACGACGACAAGCTTGTCGAGCGTGAGAAAATCGGACGCGAGTTGTGAGCTGCGAACGCCGTCTTCGCGGTTGAAAAGATCGTGCGGGCAGGCTTGGGGGATTGATTCCAGGAAATCGGCGAGTGGCGAAAATCGCGAGGTTGAATTCGCGCTCGCCGCACGCTTGTCGTCGAGCGTGCCGTCCCTGAGAAAGGCGAGCTTCGCGCGGTGGTAGGCGAATTCGTAGACCTGTCGGTGGTACAGCTTGATGGAACGAATTGCTGTTGTCGGGGCGAAGAGTTCTTTGCCGCGCGCGCGAAGGCGGGCGTAGGTTGTTGCTTTCGGGTGTTGATTGAGCCAGCGCGAAACGGTCGAGGGATTCACCGTATGACCGTACCGGGATGAAATGCGCTTGGATGTCTCCGCAAGAGAATACCCCTGGCCGTAGAGAGTGATGGCGTCGAGGATTTCTCCCACCGGATAGGTCTTGTTGCGAATTGCGCGCGGGCCAGGCGCGAACGTGCGACCGCAAGAGCGGCATCGGCAGAGCGGAACACTCTCAAGCTTCTTCTTGCGCGTGCCTTTTTTGATGAGGCGCTTGCTATTGCAGTGTGGGCAGCGTTCCGGCGGCTTGATCGATGAGAGACGTGGTGCCGCGCTCGTTGTGCGACCGGGTGCGAGGCGCGTCGTGGTGCTGGCCTGCGGAAGCATACGCGGGGAGCGTACCATCGGGGCGTCGGATATGCAAAGAAAGCGCAGATTCGCGGCGGGTTCACGATTGAGAGGAGGCGCTGGATTTGCAAGGTCGCGCGGAGAAAGATTGGGCGTCGGATATGCAAAGTGGTGAGGGTGCTGGGGCGGGCGGTTGAGCGGCCTGATGGACTTTGGTTGTTGGGGGCGCTGTTGAGCGCTGGGGCGCGGGGTGAGGAAGGGCGGGATGTTGGGGTGTGGGATTTGTGAGCGGTTGAGGTGGCGGCGGCGCCGCGCGTGTCCGGATGCCTTCCTTGCATCCTCATGATTGGGGTGTATGATTCTTTGTACAGATGGCCGAAAGGCTCGCCTCGCGAAAGCGGGGCAAATGAATAGGGAAGAGGCTAGCCGAAATTCACGCGACTAGCCTCTTTCTCTATGGCGGCGAGGATATCGGCATCGGGGTGCGCGCCCACGAGAGGGAATTCTTGATTCGTCGCTGAAGCAGATCATCGATGTCGCCGCCCGCAACAACGCCGCCGGCGACGGCCATGGAGTGGGGAGAGGAAGATGAAGGAAATCATGCTCGTTGCTGCCATTTTCATGCTGGCGATGGTGGCGCCGACGCTCGCCGGTGCCGCAACAACGAAGACGGCCGCGGTCGTCTGTGTGCCCTGCGTAGAGCAGTGCAAAAGATGCGGCGCTGACGAGCGCTGTGTGGGAAACTGCCGGTCGAACGGCAGTCCTCGGGTGAACGCCGCCAAGTGCGGCATATGGTACGACGAAGAGTTCGTGCCGCGGGCGGTGAGGTTCAATGCAATGCCTGGTCCCTCAAGGGGCCAGGCTACTCGTTTTGAAGAGATGAAGCGGACTGCCGGGGCGCTCCGGCAAAAGGCGATGAAACTCGGCATCGGGTTGGGCCACCGTCGCTAAAGGGAGATCGTCGGTTCGGCGTCTGCGTCCTTCGTTCTGGTTCCTGCCGATCTATTGCGACGTTGTCGTTGCTGTCGATGCGCTTGCCGCCTGATTGTCGTTTGCGACGGGTTGGACGATGACGGTGCGGGTGCTTGTAGAGGTGAGGCCGTTCTGATCGGTCGCGACGTAGTCGATGGTGTCGGTCGCTGCGACGCTCGTGTCGAGTTGGATTTGGGTGACGGGAGAATCATTGAGGTAGGTGACGATGCCGAGATTGAGGTCGGCTTGCGAGCCGGTGATCGTCGCGCCGAGATCAGTGTATGTAGAACCGACTTGAATGATCGCAGGGTTGTCGCCGTTGATCGAGATCACGGGCGGGGTGGCGATAGGCGACGGATTTGCAAGGGAGGTGGCGGGGGAAGTAGGCGTTGGATTTGCAAGGCTGGCGGAGGCGGATTGGCTTAATAGGGCGGCGAGTTTGGCTTTGGTAACGCACACCGGGTTTGGGTCGCTAGCGCCGTCCCCGACACAAAGTTTTTGTACGTCGGCCTCCTGTGCGTGCAACAACGTCGTGGTGATGCTTTGAGTGTAACCGGCGACGGTATTTTCGATCGACTTGATCTCTGATGAAAGCGCTTGGATTGCCGATACGATAGGGGAGACGAGATCGATGTAATTGAGGCCGAGGGTTCCTCCTGGCGTGAGCGTGGTCGGCGAGGTGGTCGAGACGAGCGTCGGGAAGATCTTCTGGACATCCTGCGCGATGAAGCCGAGTTGCGGAGTACCGCCTTGGTTGGGGTCAATCCAGTTGAAGGTGACTGGATTGAGCGCGTCGATCGCGGCAAGCGACGACGAGGCGTTGAGTGATTGGATATTTGTCTTGAGGCGCTGGTCGGAGCTTTGGGTGAGCGTGCCTGCGAGTGTGGCGTTTCCGTTGTTGTTGACGATGAATTCTGTTGTGGTGGCAAATGACGCGACACTCGATAGCTGGAAGAGCGGTGCTGGACTATTGTTTGTGCCAGCTACGTCAAGCTTGGCGAACGGTGAGGTCGTCCCGATTCCGACGTTGCTGCCGTTAACAATCAATTGAGTTTGCGGATTCCCGGAGACGATGGTCTGGAGGGAAATACTGTTGCTACCATAGTAGCCATACCCAGCGTTGATCGTGAAAAGGTGCCCAAGGCTATTGTAATCGATGTACCCAGAACTACCCTTGTCGTAATAAGGAACGGCGAACGTAATGCGACTTGTTGCAGATGAGCCGCCGCTTTGGTTTGTGACCAATACGCCACCCGGACTATTCCCACCTGTACTAACAGTTAAGGCTGCTGTTGGGGTGGTGGTGCCGATGCCGACGTTACCGCTTGGATCGATGGTCAAAGCGGTATTAGTAATGCCTAAGTTGAAATTATTCGTCGTGCCAAATTGAAGATACGATCCGCCATTGGAGACAGTGGCAGCGATTCGTACTTGAGGATTACCCGTTCCGCCCGT
Source organism: uncultured Alphaproteobacteria bacterium (assembly GCA_963809985.1). Classification (GTDB taxonomy): domain Bacteria; phylum Pseudomonadota; class Alphaproteobacteria; order Rhizobiales; family Beijerinckiaceae; genus Methylovirgula. The sequence goes on from CAWELW010000001.1 coordinate 1,343,745, forward strand.
TGGGGTGATGAAATCCATCCCGGTATAGTTGCCATTCGAGGAATTTCGAAAGATTGTGCTCAACTTGGACGTGCCGGTAAAGGATGAAATGTTCGTAGGGCCAGCAACGTCAAGCGGTGCTGCCGGAACGTTGGTGCCTATGCCGACGTTACCGCTGCCTTGCTGCACGACAAACTGAGATCCATCAACAGTAAGACCACCGGCAAACGTTGACGTTGCAATCGACGACGTTGCAACAAAGCTAATGGCGTCGACAAGGCCCGTGAAGTGACCCGTTCCGCTAACATCAAGTGGATACGCGGGGCTTGCCTGTCCATTAATGCCAACATATCCGGAGGGGCTGCCGCACAAAGCGGATATGTCGGCTCCGAAGTTGAAGTTGTTGGTTGTGTTCAAACAAAAGGTAGCTCCAAGGTTACTTCCTTTCCACCACAAAGCTCCAATAGGCTTTGTGGTTGATCGGCTGTCATCGCCAAAGCTTAGCCCTGCCAAATCACTGCCGCCGTCCGAGCTATTCTCTTGAATGTTTATCGGCAAGAAGGGAGCATTATACATTGAACTAATGCCGGACGATGTCTTCCAACTTTGACTATTGCCGATCTTTGGCATCACGCGCAGAAAAGCATTCGCAATAATCGTATGCCCTGCATTGTTAGGATGCGTGCCATCGTAAAGAGAACAAAAGCTGTTTGATGGGTTTCCACCGGCATCTACCGTGCCGGGGTTCGCGCAGTCACCCTCGGCGTTGGCAAGAACGATTCCGAGGCCATCGGAAGCAAGCTGTTGTGCGGCTTGTCGAATGATGGCGTTCGTTGCGTCGACGAAAGACTCGTAAAGCGAATGAGTTTTATAGATGGTGCTCACGTATAGCATTGGACCCGACGGTGTGAGCTGCGGATAGTTACCGGTAACAAAGTCGATATGGAGTTCGCCGGTTCCGGAATTGGTCACAACCACTGAATGGTGGCCATCGGCGAGATTTGGAATCCGAACGAGATACGGTGCGAATGTGGAGCCGTTGTTGGCGGTAAATGGGGTCGTCAACGTATACGGACCATATGCGGTGCCATCAACACTCACGGTAAAGATTGGATTATTAGCAGTTAGTGACCTTGAAACTACGTAGACAACAGAGCCGAAGGTGGTAGTCGCTGCGGTTGCTCCGTTGCTGGTAGTGTAGATTCCGTTCGCGAAGGTAGTGTCCGCGCTCCAAGTTCCCGTGGTAGCAAGTTGGTTGCCGAAGACTTTATTGGGGGTGAGAAGCCACAGATAGCAGGCTCCCAAAGCGCCAGCATATGTAGAAGCGTAGCTAGAGCTGGAAGGATTACCTCCGTCGTTTTGGCCAATAAGAAACGATGAAATAGTTGTAGTGCCAGTTGCACTGCCCCAGATCTGAGTTTTGCACTGATCGAAGAGGCCGTCTCCACCCGCCGCATTATTGATCAAGTTCCAGCCTTCTTGCGCGGCTACAAGATTTACGTAGCGGCTCGCCGGTGTACTTGCCCCGGTCCCAGCCGTAATCGAATCTCCGTAGGCATTTAAAGTAGCGCCCGGTCCAATATTCGGCTCAATAAAGGGGACGGTGCCATTTGAAAGCACACTTCCGCTCGGGCTAAGTATTGTGGGGGTATTAACACTCGGTGCGGTGATGCCAAGGACGGGATCAAGAGTAAGGGACGACGTACCAATAATTATCTTTCCTCCGAAAAAACCGGTCCCGTTTACTGCAAGTGTAGTAAATGGCGATGTGGTTCCAACACCGACATTGGTGCCGTTGTCATACAAGAGCGAATTGGTCCACGTGCCGCTATTCCACTTGGGAAGGTAGCCGCTTGTAAGTGACGAGAAGGCGTTGCCGGCAAGTGACCCGAACGAGGCAGATTGCGCAAAGAGGTTCGTGCTTGAAGCAGTTGTTGTAAAGAAGTTGGTCGAGGTCGCGCCGGTGAACGTCGCGGCAGTCCCGGTGAGCGAGGGGATCACTGCGGACGCTGCATAGAGGTTGGTGGTCGTGGCGTTGGTTGTCGTGCTGTTAATTGCTGTAAGGCCGACGATGTTTGCGACCGATGCATTCAACGTGTTGGCGATCTCCGATGTGAAGGTGCCGAGCGACGCGAAGAGGTTTGTGGAAGTGGCGTTGGTGGTGGACGCGTTGGTTGCGAAGAAGTTTGTGCTCGTGGCGTTGGTCGCGCTGAAGCCGCCGAAGATCGTCGAAGATGCGTTGAGGGTGGGAACAGTCAGTGGGCCGGTGAGCGCGCCGCCGGAGAGCGGCAAATAGTTGGATGCGACGATGTCGGTTGGAATCTCGGAGGCGGTCAGGTTAGCGTTGCTGATGGTGACATTGGAAAGGTTGTCAATGGCACTCGCTGCTGCATACGGATCGGCGTTGTTGCCGTCTGCGGCGACGCTCTGCGGGATGCTTGCGCTGGTCGGCTGCGAGATGAGAGAGGGGAGAAGCGAGACGGCATTGCCGAACGCGGTAAGAAGTCCTTGCAAGTCGCTCTTCGTGACGAGGTTGGGGTCGGGCGCGGGAGAGGATTCGGTCGGCGACACCGGGGACGTGCCTGAAGTGCTTAGTGCTGCCGACGTTTCTGATGCTGCTGGCGCGCCTGGAGTGCTAAATGCTGCCGACTTGACAAACGGGGAAAGTGTTGCGTCGTGCGATGTTGCCAATTGCACGCCTGACGAGGAAGTTGCCGCGTTCGAATCCGCGAAGGGAGTTGCCGCGGCTGCTGTTTGGGAGCGCGGGTGCGAGGGCGGCAGGACGGCTACTGAAGCTCGGGGGTGATGGGAAGCGGGGGCGAGTGCCGGTTGTTGCCCGAGCGCTGCGGTGAGTTGATTCGCAAACGAGTTGATCGAGGCCACAACCTCGCTCCAGAGCTGCAAGGCGTCTGTGAAGGGGTCGTTGAGTTGGACGGTGGTTGCGGCGCGCGCGGCGTGCGGAAATGCGAGGGCGGATAGAAGAATGAATGCTGCAATAGAGGGGGCGTGCGTGCTGCGCATATTCATACAGGCGGGATGCGGTTATCATAGCATCATCCGCGGCGATGCAAGGTGGGTGCATCAAAAGGAGCGCCCCGCGGGAAGCGGGGCGCGGGGCCTAGTCGGCCGTAAAGAGCGTCGGCTCGGAGAACCTTCCGTCTGCCGTTTTCTGCGACGGCGGGCGGCAGTCGTCTTTCATCTCGAAAAGCACGAGCTGTTGCTTGCGAGCCGCCCGCATCTGCTCGCGCCTCAAGCGTAGGATCTCTTTCCATACGTAGCGCTTTCCTTCTATGACTATGTAGCGCATCGGCGCACCACGTAGCGGTGATGGGGGAACGATGCACGGAAGCGGTTGGCAGCTCGTTCGGCCTTCTCCCTCGTCGGGTAATCAATGCCGAACTCGCGCCGCTCGGGCAGAAGATAGACGCGGTACATGGCTCAATACTCCTCTGCGAGCATGAGGGTGAGCACGCGCGTTGTCTGCTGCGGATCGGATGGATCATCCGAACCGAACGCGAGGGTGGAATCGTAGTAGTCGATTTTCCAGAAGAGCGATTGCCCATCGACTTCGAAGTTTCCGAAGTCGTGCACGTTGTGCGGGTCGTTGTCCTCCGTGAAGTCCGAGAAGGTGGCGACCTTGCGGATCGCCATGGCCTTCACATCGCTTGCGAGCGCGTCGACGCCCGAAGTCATGACAATCTGTCCGAGCTTCTGATCGAAGCTCGTGCGCAACGCATCATTGAGTTCTCGGATGCGATCGCGTTTGTGTTTTTCAATGAGCGACATGTGCTCCTCCACGCAATCGACGCGCCATCATGGTGCGTCGAAGAGCGGGGAGAAGCCTGCTCCTATTGTACTCTGGGTGTGCGGTTCGTCGAGGAAGGGGAGCGGCAATGATGCGCAGAGCCGCAAGAAAGACAAAGCAGCTCGTCAGTCGTAACGATCGGCAGCGCCGAGCCCTGTTTCCGCTGCTGCATATCTATAGAAACTTGCTAGTGTATTGAGATCTCCTGGACATCGGATGTGTTCGATGTCTCACTGCGACACTTGGACCAATCCTGACGAGCGCTAAGTCGGACGGCAACACTGGTCCGATATTGTCGCGCTATAGTCGCGGATCGACCGATCCGGCAGAACGCGTTGAACATGTCTGGCCTCGTGAACACGTCACTCTTCTCATTCTGGGCAAAGACGGACCGCTCCGATCTCGCGGACGGCTCCATCGAATTTCATCCGTTGATTTATCATCTTTTGGACGTGGCTGCTTGCGCGGATGCTTTGGTTCGCCAGGACTCGTCACGCGTCGCGCGACTGGCGAAATCTTGCAATGTGGACGTCGAGGACCTCTCGCGCTGTTTCGTCGCGTTGATCGCGTTACATGACATCGGCAAATGCGCGCGCGGATTTCAGGCTAAGGGGCCGGAACTTTGGCCGGATTTCCTCGGGCCGAAGCCGACCGCCCGTCTGTCCATACGCCATGATGCGGCCGGCGTTTGGCTGTTCGATCAAAATGCCGGACTCGCGGAAATCGCAAGGAAACTTCTTCCCAATCTCAGCACTTCATGCCGACTGAAGATGATTCAAGCCGTTTGCGGTCATCATGGCGAGCCCATCGATACGAGCTACCGCGATATCGGCAATCATAAGAAGACGATTGGCCCGAAAGCTCAGGAAGCCGCTGCAGCGATCGCCGATACGACCGTCGCGCTTCTGCAGCCACCGGCCTGTCGTTTAGAGGATAGGCATGCGCAGCTGGCGTCATTCTGGCTGGCAGGGCTCACCGTGCTTGCTGATTGGCTCGGTTCGAACCGTACCTGGTTCGAGTTTCAGTCTCCTCCGGCGAATGACGACCTGTTGGCCAATATTACAAGGTATTGGGAGATGCACGCGCGGCCCGGTGCGGCGCGTGCGCTACAGGAAGCTGGCCTCAAATCGGCTTCGGTTTCGCCGCGCACTGGCCTCGCGTATCTATTCGACGCAAAATACGAGGCGACACCGCTCCAAAACTACGCGGAAAGCGTCGATCTGCGCGAAGGTCCATTGCTGTTCATCGTCGAAGACATGACCGGCGCCGGCAAGACCGAGGCAGCTGTGATCCTCGCGCACCGGCTGATGCTCGCGGGCAAAGCCCATGGCCTGCATATCGCTCTTCCCACGATGGCCACGGCCAATGCAATGTTCGAAAGGCTCGCGCGATCCTATCTCAACATGTTCGAAGAGGGGAGCACGCCCTCTATCGTGTTGTCGCATGGACGGCGCAATCTTTTTGTGGGCTTTACCCATCTTCCTAGTGTTATGGCCAAACATGAATTCGACGAACTGGATCGGGACGATTGGTCTGAGATAGACGCGAGCGCCTTTTGTGCCGATTGGATCGCACGCTCGAATAAACAGGCCTTTCTCGCACAGATCGGGGCCGGCACGATCGATCAGGCAATTCTTGCGGTATTGCCGGCACGCCACCAATCCCTGCGCCTCTGGGGGCTTGTCGACAAAGTTCTCGTGATCGATGAAGCGCATGCCTACGACGCATATATGAGCAAGGAAATCGAGTGTCTCTTGGAATTCCATGCCGCGCTCGGAGGCTCGGCGATCGTGCTTTCGGCGACCCTGCCGCAGGAAAAGCGCGCGTCTCTCGCAAATTCCTTTCTCGAAGGGGCAAGGGAGGGAGAGAAGTCCACTTGGAGACCCTCACAAAGCGCCTATCCGCTCGTCACTGCAGTTGCTCTGGAGGCAATCGAGGAAAAGCCGCTCGCATTACGAGAGAATCTCGCGCGCGAAGTCACGGTACAGCGGATCGGCACACTCGATGAAGCGCATGGCCGCGCGCTCGAAGCGGCGAGACAAGGGGCGGCGGTCGCGCTTATCCGCAATACGGTCGATGAGGCGATCGCGAGTTATGAAACTCTCTCGACGCATTTCGAGGATGTCATGCTCTTTCATGCGTGCTTCGCCATGGGTGATCGGCAAAAGATCGAGGCCGAGGTCGTTCACCGTTTCGGCAAAGACAGTCGCAAAGATCGGAATGCGATCCTTGTCGCGACGCAAGTGGTGGAGCAATCGCTCGACATTGATTTTGATCTCATGATCAGCGATCTGGCACCTGTCGATCTTTTGATCCAGCGGGCGGGCCGGCTATGGCGTCACGCGCGCGAGAGGCCCATCGCTGGCCCGACTCTTATCGTTCTGTCGCCCGAACCTTTGGACGATGTCCAAAGCCAATGGCCGGCGCCTGTCCTACCCAAAACGAATTTCGTCTACAAAGATGCGGCGTTACTCTGGCGTTCGGCGGAAGCGATTTTCACCGCGGGCAAGATCGTGAGCCGGACGAGTTTCACATGCGCGCCTGTTGCGACTGGTGAGGTCCGTGCTTTGGTCGAAGCCGTGTATGGCGATAACGCGCTCGCGATTCCGCCGTCTTTGGAACGTGCAGAAATTGAGTCACTTGGAGAGCATGCCGGTGAAAAAACGCTAGCCCTTTACAACGTGCTCGATTTTCAGAAAGGCTATGATTGGGACGGGATGAAATGGGAGCGGGATACGCGCGTTAAAACCCGACTCGGCGAGGAAACGATCACTTTGCGGCTCGCGCGCATCGCGGCGGGTCGGGTTGTTCCATGGATATCAGTCGAGGACGAAGATCCGCGTCGTGCTTGGGCTTTGTCCGAGGTGAGCCTGCGAGTGTCGCAATGTTTCGGTTCCGACAATCCGCCGGACGTGCAAGCGCTTGTCGACGAAGCGCGGCGTGGATGGACGATTTCCGAAAAGGAGATCCCGGTCGTTGTACTGGTTGAAATAGATCTGCAAGGAGTTTGGGAGGCACCTGCGTTGGATGCGCGGGGCGCACCAATGAAGATTGGATATTCCAGGATTGGCGGAGTTAAATTACCGATTTGTCATTGAGAAGGTGCCCGTTCGTCACGAAATTGCTAACTCACATTGCGTTCCTGTAGAACTATACACTTTCATTCGCAAAATGAATGATTTAAACTATTGGTATTCCCCGCATACGAGGGGATGAACCAGCGTACGTAACGGTTCGAACGAGCGTGAAACTCAGTTCCCCGCACACGCGGGGATCAATAAGGCGTAAGTAACAGTTCGAAACATCTTGACAGCAAAACACCTCTGTGAAAAATAAGGGCCTCTGGAGCGGAAATCCGTTCCAGAGGCCCTGATTTATTCATACCTTCCAAGCCATCCGCCAAGATTATCTCGGGAGGCAATCACAAGGAAAACACTATGCCCCCACCATGACCATCCGTTAACTGGACGGACATGGTGGCACCCGCGCTTCCATGTCCTCCTTGAACAATGTTTCCCCTATTTGTCAAGGACGAACGCTCATGAGTGCCTTTTCGCTCGTTCATGACGCGTGGATTCCCGTCCGTCTTGCCGACGGCACGGTCAAACCCATCGCGCCCTTCGAAATCAGTTCGCAACACCATACCAACCCCATCGTTGCCTTCGCCTGGCCGCGGCCCGACTTCGATCTCGCGTGCCACGAGTTTCTGATCGGGCTTCTGGCCGCGATCTATCCCGCCGATCCGCGCGAGCCGAAACAATGGACACAGCGCTTTCACGAACCGCCGAGCGCCACCGAGCTTGAGGCGGCTTTCGCACCCTTTGCCGATGCTTTCAATCTCGACGGTGACGGCCCGCGCTTTCTGCAAGACTTCGATACGCTCGATGGCGATGACCTGCCGATCGACTCCTTGTTGATCGAGGCGCCCGGCGCCAATACGAATAAGTTGAACAAGGATCTTTTCGTCAAACGCGCTCAATCGCGCGTGCTTTCACGCGCCGCTGCCGCCATGGCGCTCTATACTTTGCAGCAATTCGCGCCTGCCGGCGGCGCCGGTCATCGCACGTCGTTGCGCGGCGGCGGGCCGCTTGTCACGCTTGCTTTGCCGGATGGCGGGCAAGGATCGCGCCCGACGCTCTGGCAAAGGCTCTGGCTCAACACGCCGTCCGATCTGCGCCTCGATCCTTCGGAAAAGGCGCAAGCCTTTCCTTGGTTGGCGCCGACGCAAACCTCGGCGAACAAAGAAACCGTCCACGAAGCCGGCGCCCACAGGCTTCAGGTCTTTTTCGGCATGCCGCGCCGCATCCGGCTCGTCTTCGCTAAAAATGTCGAAAGACTCCCGTGCGATCTGACAGAAGCCTGCGACGAAATCATCTGCCCCGGTTTCACCGCCGCGCCTTGGGGCGTCAATTACGGCATTTGGAAACATCCCACGACGCCTTATTACAAACTCAAGGCCAGTTCGAATGATCCGGCTTTGCCGGTTCATGCACCGGAAGGATACCTCGGCTATCGGCAATGGCTCGGCTTTGTGTTCGAGGGTGAATCAGCACAAGCCGCTTCCGCGATTTCGAGTGCCAAGAACCGGTTAAGGGATCTGGGGCAACCCTGGCGAGATGATTCGCGTCTTCTCGCCGGCGGTTATGCGATGGACAAAATGAAAGCGCTCGCTTTCGCTGAAGCTGAAATGCCTTTGCATCGGCTCGATCCGGCCCTTGCCAAAGACGTCGAGAATTTCGCGCGGCTCATGGTCAACGCGGCTTCGGTCTCCGCTTCGATTCTCGGCATCGCGCTGCGAAGAGCGCTCTTCGGAGCCAAAGCCGAAGTGAAGCTCGATAAAACCGTTCTCGAAACTCCGCGCGAGCGCTTTTGGGAAATCACGGAAGACGATTTCCATAAGACGCTCGATGCGGCGCTGACCTCTCTCGCCGAAGATCCCGAAGGCGACGAGCAAGAAAAGCTTGCACGAACTTGGCGCGCACGTTTGGAGCACGCGGCTCTCGGCATTTTCGACGATACGGCGCCTATCGAGTTTTTCGATGAATTGGAGCCTGAGGATGTCGTCGAAGGACGCAAGCAGCTTGTTCTTTCGTTGAAAGGTTACGGCAAGTTCGGCGCCGAATTTTTCAAGGCCCTCTCTCTCGATCTGCCGGAACAGAAGAAGAAATCCGGCGCATCGTCGAAGGCAAAAAGCAAAGAGGAGATTTCGCAATGACGAATGAATTGAAAGAAAAGCAACCTACCATCGGCGGCATCGCGCTCGGCTGGTGGAGTGGATTGCAACCGGAAACCAAGCAAGATCGGCGTAGGGGTGGCGATCCTGGCGCCTTGGCACGGCTGCGGCGAGCCGATCTTCTCGATGCTGCGATGGAAGAGGTCACGATCGATCTCTTTCATCGGCTTCAACCGCATGTGCGATTTGGTGGTGAGACCCTCGTCGAGCGTGTCGCGTTGATCGCCGCCGTTCTCGCGCATGTCCGCGAACATGAAAGCCGCAAAGTGGCGGCAGCCGCAGGCGAAAAAACAGGTGGAGATCAGCGCGTTCTACATCCTTTGCGGCTGCGTCGCCTCTTTGCGACCCACAGCGCGCCGGATTGCCTCGTCGCCTTCCGACGCCTCGTGGCACTCCTCGGCAAAGATGCGAATGTCGCCGATCTCGCCGAGAGCCTTTTAGACTGGCCTGACGAGTTACGGGGTGACAAGCGGCGCACGCGCTGGGCCTTCGACTATTACGGCGCCGGCACGGCCGCGCCCGAAGATCACGATCAGGCGGCTGCCTGACGTTTTCGCACATTCATCAAAGGAATCGTTTTCATGTCTCGCTTCATTCAACTTCACATCCTCACATTCTATCCGCCGTCCAATCTCAATCGCGACGACACCGGCCGGCCGAAATCCGCGATTATGGGTGGCGTCGAGCGTTTGCGCGTGTCCTCGCAGGCCATAAAACGGGCCGTGCGCACGAGCGACGTGTTCCAACAGGCGCTCGACGGCCATCTCGGAGAGCGCACACAGCGCTTCGGCGAGGAGATCGAGACGCATCTCATCAAAGAGAAGGGCGCAAAACCCGAGAAGGCACGCGAGATCGCCCGCGTCGTCGCGCGAGTTTTCGGCAAGGTTGGGTCGCCTGAAAAGGAGAAAGCCGAAAAAGGTAAGGCCGGCAAAGACAAAGAAGAGAAGGGTAATTTGGAAGTGCCCTCCGCACGAACGGCGCAACTCGCCTTTATTGGTCCGGAAGAACGCACCACGGCGCTCGCCCTCGCTGTGCGCTTGCTCGAAACTAATGAGAAGATCGAAGACGATACGGTCAAGGCGGCCGAGATTCTGCGGCGTGTCGATACCGCCGTCGATATCGCCATGTTCGGCCGCATGCTGGCCGACAACGCCGATTTCAATCGCGAAGCTTCTGTCCAAGTCGCGCATGCCGTGACGACGCACAAAGTCGCCGTCGAGGACGATTTCTATACGGCGGTGGACGATCTCAAGACTTCGTCGGAAGACGCCGGTGCAGGCTTCATGGGCGAACTCGGCTTCGGCTCGGGCGTTTTCTATCTCTATGTCTGTATCGACAAAGCTCTGCTCGTGAAAAACCTCGGCAGCGATGCCGCGCTCGCCGCGCAAGGTCTCGACGCTTTGACGGAAGCGCTGGCGACGGTCTCGCCGACCGGCAAACAGGCGAGCTTTGCCAGCCGCTCCCGCGCCTCCTTCATCCTTGCTGAAAAAGGCGATCAACAGCCGCGCACGCTGGCGGGTGCGTTCGTAAAGCCTGTCAGTGGCACGGATATTCTCCAGGATTCAATTGCCAATCTCAAAAAGATCAGAAACGACATGGACGAAGTTTATGGCGCCTGTTCAGATGCACATCGCATCATGGATATGACGGCGGAAAATAAAGGCAGCCTCGCCGAGATCAAGGCCTTCGTCGCGGAGGCTTGCCAATGACCTCTTTTCTCACTTTCACTTTGGCGGCGCCGCTCGCTTCATTCGGCGCTATTGCTGTCGGCGAACGCCGCGCCAGCGCCGATCGGCCGGCGAAGTCGGCGATCCTCGGGCTTCTTGCGGGTGCTCTCGGCAGAGAACGCGACGATGAAGAAGCGCATGCGGCGCTGGCACACGAGCTCTTCTATGCTGTGAGAAGCGAAGACATGAAAGTCCGGTCGCCACGCCGGCTGATGGCGGATTACCACACGGCGCAGACCCCGCCACGCGGCCACAATCAGCATTTTGCAACCCGACGCGACGAAGTCGCAGGTAAGCAAAGTCTCGGCACGATCCTCTCGTACCGCGAATATCGCAGCGATTGCAGTTTTTCGATTGCTCTGTGGCCGCGCGTGGCCACTTTGCGCTTTGGTCTTGAAGACCTCGCGGAAGCCTTGCGTAAGCCGGTTTTCGTTCCCTATGCCGGGCGCAAGGCCTGCCCGCTGATGTTGCCGATGCAGCCCGTCGTTCTGAGCGCGGGCGATGTCCGAGAAGCCTTCGAGCAGCGCGACGCGATATTCGAGAGCCTAAGCGCTTTCCTCGAAAAGTATGGTCTACTCGCCGCGCCACACACGCTTGCGCTCGATGCCGATGCCGCGGAAGACGTGCAAGGTCGCCGTGAAAGGCGGCGTGATCAGATTCTCAATCGCGGCCGTTGGCAATTCGGTCTGCGCGATGAAATCATCCGTCGCTGGGAAGGAGACGCCGCATGAGCCAGCTCTATCTTTCGCGTCTTTCATTTCATCATGATGCCTCGCTCGCGGCACTTGCACCCTTGCTCGTTCCTGCCGACAGCGGAGCGCAAACCAGTGTCGCACATCGCCTCATCTGGGCGGCTTTCGCCGATGGCCCGGAACGCAAACGGGATTTCCTCTGGCGTCAGGACGAAAAAAGGCGTTGGCTCGTGCTGTCGTCAAGGTTGCCGGACGATCCTCACCAACTTTTCGAAGTCGAGAGCAAGCCTTTCGCTCCAGTCCTTGAAAAAGGACATCGCCTCACGTTCGCGCTTCGCGCCAATGCCGTGGTGACGCGCAAGAACGAAAAGGGTCGGCCGCAACGCAGCGATATCGTCATGGATCGGCTCCGCGCGTTTCCCAAGGGAGAGCGTGCTCGCGAACGCGATCGTCTTGCTGTCGAGGCCGGCCGCGATTGGCTCGTGCAGCAGGGCATGAAGTCAGGCTTTCAACTCGATCATGTTGATGTCGTTGCATACCACACGGAAAAAATTCCACGCAGCGGCAAACAGCCGATCGAACTGGGTCTGCTCGACCTTGAAGGCAATATCAGTATCGAGAGGCCGGAACTGTTCTTGCCGGCTGTGGCATCGGGGTTCGGCAAGGCCAAGAGTTTTGGATGCGGCCTCATGTTGATCAGGAGACGGTCATGAGTTCCGCAAGCGGTGCGGGCATGCCTGGCCTGCCGCCGCCGCGCCCGATCCCGATGAAGGAACGCTCTTCGATTCTTTTCGTGGAAAAGGGCCAGCTCGACGTGCTAGACGGCGCCTTCGTCGTCGTCGACAAGAACGGCGTGCGCACGCATATCCCGATCGGTGGGCTTGCCTGTCTGATGCTGGAGCCTGGCGCCCGGATCAGCCACGCCGCCGTCGTCCTTGCTGCGCGTGCCGGCACGCTCATCGTCTGGGTCGGCGAAGCAGGTGTCCGGCTCTATGCTGCCGGGCAGCCCGGCGGGGCACGCTCCGATCGGCTTCTCTATCAAGCCCGTCTTGCGCTCGACGATGACGCGAGACTCAAAGTCGTACGGAAAATGTATGAGATGCGGTTCGGTGAGCCGGCACCCGAGCGTCGTTCGATCGAGCAATTGCGTGGCATAGAAGGTGCTCGCGTCAAACGCCTTTACGAGTTGCAGGCGCAAAGCCATGGCGTCGCCTGGAAAAGACGCGATTATGATCCGCATGCTTGGAGCGCGGCGGATGTGCCAAACCGCTGCCTGAGTTCCGCAACCTCGTGTCTTTACGGATTGGCCGAAGCGGCGATCCTCGCGGCGGGCTATGCTCCCGCGATTGGTTTTCTGCATACCGGCAAGCCACAAAGCTTCGTCTATGACGTTGCAGATGTCTATAAATTCGAAACTGTCGTGCCGATCGCCTTCCAGATCGCCGGCCGTGCTGCCAAAGGCAAGCTCGCGGGTGACGCTGTAGGAGAGACGCGCCGTGCTTGTCGTGACGTGTTCCGCAAATCCAATCTGCTCGAACGTTTGATACCCGGCATCGAAGAAATGCTTTCGGCTGGCGGGCTGCCTGTGCCGGAGGACCCACCCGAAGCCATGCCGGTCGCTTTCGAGAATCCTGGAGGTGTGGGCGATGCTGGTCATCGTGGTTGAAAATGCGCCGCCTCGTTTGCGGGGCAGGCTGGCGGTTTGGCTTCTTGAGGTTCGGGCGGGCGTTTATGTCGGGACCTATTCGCGCAAGGTGCGCGAGATGATCTGGGAGCAGGTTTTAGGTGGTATCGAGGACGGCAACGCCGTGATCGCTTGGGCGGCGAACAATGATGCTGGCTTCGAATTCGAGACTTGCGGTACGAATCGTCGGAGTCCCGTGGATCTCGACGGGTTTCGGCTGGTGTCCTTCTTGCCATCCGAGGCTAAGCCGCTCGATGGACGTCGTGACGAAGGCGCGAAGAAAAGTCTGGTACGTCCCGGTGATGTGCCCTTTTGAGGTGATCGGTCGGGACATAACAGGAACTTCGGTGAGGTTGTTTGACATCGTAAATCTGATTGTGGCGCAATGGTTTGTGACCAAGAGCGTTCCCCGCACACGCGGGGATGAACCGATCTCGTCAAGGATATCATCCGCCTGCACGCAGCGTTCCCCGCACACGCGGGGATGAACCGACGGATCGCGAGGCATCGCCCTCGCCAATTGCGCGTTCCCCGCACACGCGGGGATGAACCGAGAGAATCGGTGTAAAAGAATGCGAAGCTGGAGCGTTCCCCGCACACGCGGGGATGAACCGCGGCCGAGGATTCGATTGCGGCGGATGAAGCGGCGTTCCCCGCACACGCGGGGATGAACCGACGGCCCGCAACGTCAGTTTCTCGCAAGCTCGGCGTTCCCCGCACACGCGGGGATGAACCGGTATTTGTTATCACCGAAATGCCATCGCATCAGCGTTCCCCGCACACGCGGGGATGAACCGAGTGTAGCGCTGCAAATACGTGGCGGCCGACCGCGTTCCCCGCACACGCGGGGATGAACCGTTCGATTAAGCGAACCGCCATCATGGCGAGATGCGTTCCCCGCACACGCGGGGATGAACCGTTGAGTTTACGCCGGCTGCAGTGGCGGCACGCGCGTTCCCCGCACACGCGGGGATGAACCGGTTGGCAAACGACAGCGTGATTATCCCACTCGGCGTTCCCCGCACACGCGGGGATGAACCGTTGGCGCGCCTCAACTGTACGATCCCGGAGGTGCGTTCCCCGCACACGCGGGGATGAACCGACTTCCGAACGCTTCTCGGCACCCGCACGGCGGCGTTCCCCGCACACGCGGGGATGAACCGTTCCGAGACTCGCGCCCTTTGATCGGGCGAATGCGTTCCCCGCACACGCGGGGATGAACCGACACCGTAAATCTGATGCTGCGATATGGTAGCGCGTTCCCCGCACACGCGGGGATGAACCGCCGCTAAGGCGGCTCTCAAACGTTTGGGAGTAGCGTTCCCCGCACACGCGGGGATGAACCGCGGCGGATCCGGCATGGCCGCCGGGACGCAGAGCGTTCCCCGCACACGCGGGGATGAACCGGGTTTTCGCTGCGTCATAACCGTTGTAGTGTAGCGTTCCCCGCACACGCGGGGATGAACCGACATAGATTGCTTTGCGCGTGCCTTGTAGATTGCGTTCCCCGCACACGCGGGGATGAACCGATTTGTACTTGGCCGGCAATGCGCCGCTCCGTGCGTTCCCCGCACACGCGGGGATGAACCGGTGCCTGACTGGTTGACGGGGCGCGACGCGGCGCGTTCCCCGCACACGCGGGGATGAACCGTTTCGTCTTTTTCAACCGCGGCACTGTATCGGGCGTTCCCCGCACACGCGGGGATGAACCGTGGACGCTTTCCCTTTTCGAGCGCGCCCATGAGCGTTCCCCGCACACGCGGGGATGAACCGTCATAGGACTCCAGAATTTCAGGAGTCTGCGTGCGTTCCCCGCACACGCGGGGATGAACCGTGGGCAAACAGTTGCGACGAATTGGTTGATGAGCGTTCCCCGCACACGCGGGGATGAACCGGCAAAATCCTTGCGAGTGCATCGGCCTGTGAAGCGTTCCCCGCACACGCGGGGATGAACCGTCCAGCCACTCACGTGGCGTGATCTCCAGCAAGCGTTCCCCGCACACGCGGGGATGAACCGTTATTTGTAAGGGTCTCGCCACAATAGAAAGGGCGTTCCCCGCACACGCGGGGATGAACCGTAGTCGAAGGCAAGCGTGTGACGGCCGCCGGGGCGTTCCCCGCACACGCGGGGATGAACCGGGGGCACCCGAGGCTCGCGACGACGACGAGCCGCGTTCCCCGCACACGCGGGGATGAACCGGAGAGACGAAAATGAGTGGCGGATGGCAGACTGCGTTCCCCGCACACGCGGGGATGAACCGCGCTATTGGATCACGTTCATTCGCTTGATGGCGCGTTCCCCGCACACGCGGGGATGAACCTGACGAACTCCGGGTCTTTGGCGCAGTTCACATGCGTTCCCCGCACACGCGGGGATGAACCGACGAGGCCGGTCGGCATGCCGAAGACGGTCGCGCGTTCCCCGCACACGCGGGGATGAACCGCAGGGCTGAATACTACCTTGCCGACCGTCGCGGCGTTCCCCGCACACGCGGGGATGAACCGGACGACAGCCCGTAGTCGCGTAACGATCGGCCGCGTTCCCCGCACACGCGGGGATGAACCGCTCTATCGCGATCCGAATGAGTTAAAGAAAGCGCGTTCCCCGCACACGCGGGGATGAACCGCGTCACGGCGGCTTACCCGTTCTGACGAAGGAGCGTTCCCCGCACACGCGGGGATGAACCGCCAGATAGAGCCGTCGGGCAGCGTAATCAAATGCGTTCCCCGCACACGCGGGGATGAACCGCGAGCGTTCGCAGTCGCGACCCGTTTGGCCGGGCGTTCCCCGCACACGCGGGGATGAACCAAACGCCATCCCCGCCCAACCCGCCGACATGACGCGTTCCCCGCACACGCGGGGATGAACCGACACCGTAAATCTGATGCTGCGATATGGTAGCGCGTTCCCCGCACACGCGGGGATGAACCGCGTGTGACGGCCGCCGGGCTCGCATTGCCGTCGCGTTCCCCGCACACGCGGGGATGAACCGAGTTAAGGGCGCTTACGAGGCGGCCGGGCTCGGCGTTCCCCGCACACGCGGGGATGAACCGCCACCTGTTGAGATCGACTTGGAGGAATTGGAGCGTTCCCCGCACACGCGGGGATGAACCGGACAGACGAAATATCCCGCATCGACACATTGAGCGTTCCCCGCACACGCGGGGATGAACCGTCATGTCGGCGGGTTGGGCGGGGATGGCGTTTGCGTTCCCCGCACACGCGGGGATGAACCGAAATGAAAATCCTACCCAATTTGCGCCGCCGGGCGTTCCCCGCACACGCGGGGATGAACCGTAAACAGCGCGGAAGCTGCCGCGGCGGCTCTCGCGTTCCCCGCACACGCGGGGATGAACCGGCCTCTCTAGAAGAGCGTGCCCTCGATGGCCGGCGTTCCCCGCACACGCGGGGATGAACCGGCATGACGAGGGATATTCGAGACCCGCGCCTCGCGTTCCCCGCACACGCGGGGATGAACCGTCTTTTTGAACTACGGCGAGCGGGAGACGGCGGCGTTCCCCGCACACGCGGGGATGAACCGTTACCCAAACTTTTGTAGCGAGATTCGTTACGGCGTTCCCCGCACACGCGGGGATGAACCGGTGACACGGTTTGCTCCGTTCCATTATTCGTCGCGTTCCCCGCACACGCGGGGATGAACCGATGCACGCCATGATGCCCGTCAAGGTCATCGCGCGTTCCCCGCACACGCGGGGATGAACCGGAAATGGGGGAATATACAGTATCGTCGGCGGCGCGTTCCCCGCACACGCGGGGATGAACCGATGTTCAACGCCTTGAGAGATAATCAAGGCTTGCGTTCCCCGCACACGCGGGGATGAACCGCGCAAGGAGTTGAAGTCCAAGGGGCTTTCCGCGCGTTCCCCGCACACGCGGGGATGAACCGACCAAGGACAAGGCGCGCGAGCGTATACCCTTGCGTTCCCCGCACACGCGGGGATGAACCGCGGTTCAGAGAATCGTGCGGGAGGCGATTGGCGCGTTCCCCGCACACGCGGGGATGAACCGGCCGCCGTGGTTCAGGGCGGGCTTAATGTATAGCGTTCCCCGCACACGCGGGGATGAACCGTCGAA
The DNA here is from genome assembly GCA_963809985.1 of uncultured Alphaproteobacteria bacterium. Lineage (GTDB taxonomy): Bacteria > Pseudomonadota > Alphaproteobacteria > Rhizobiales > Beijerinckiaceae > Methylovirgula. The sequence goes on from CAWELW010000001.1 coordinate 1,360,961, forward strand.
GGTATCACCCTTGAGAATTGCGATTTTGCGTTCCCCGCACACGCGGGGATGAACCGCCGACTAACTGAATCCTTTGATGATCGCGCCGGCGTTCCCCGCACACGCGGGGATGAACCGAATAGGGAGAGTAGGGGGTGAAAACAGCGGAGGCGTTCCCCGCACACGCGGGGATGAACCGTTTCGTCTTTTTCAACCGCGGCACCGTATCGGGCGTTCCCCGCACACGCGGGGATGAACCGAATGCCGCCGCCGCGCGCGGCAAGACAGAGCAGCGTTCCCCGCACACGCGGGGATGAACCGATGAGCAAATCCAACGAGGTAAGAGACGAGGAGCGTTCCCCGCACACGCGGGGATGAACCGTACCCACTAGGAACCATCCATTTTCCTGAAAAGCGTTCCCCGCACACGCGGGGATGAACCGTCCGCAAAGACTGTGGATCGGATCCACACCTAGCGTTCCCCGCACACGCGGGGATGAACCGATTGACAAGGAGAGGCGTACCATCACTTTGCGGCGTTCCCCGCACACGCGGGGATGAACCGACCTTTCTTCCGATAGTTCATGCCTGAGCCAAGCGTTCCCCGCACACGCGGGGATGAACCGGACGTCGAGAGTGGGGACTCTGGCTATGATCTGCGTTCCCCGCACACGCGGGGATGAACCGTCTTCGAACAATTTCGTGCTCTTCCATGGCCGGCGTTCCCCGCACACGCGGGGATGAACCGACCGACGCCGCGCGGCAGGTGATTGCCAACGCGCGTTCCCCGCACACGCGGGGATGAACCGCAGCAGCCGTTCCAATGGGCTGCCCAGTACGAGCGTTCCCCGCACACGCGGGGATGAACCGGCGATTTGATTATCGGCGAGAGCCAGGGCGCGGCGTTCCCCGCACACGCGGGGATGAACCGAGACAGCCTCTTTGTCGAAAGCGAACATCCGCGCGTTCCCCGCACACGCGGGGATGAACCGATGACCCGTGCGCAGAATGACGTACTGCAGGCGCGTTCCCCGCACACGCGGGGATGAACCTTCTATAGTCTGCGCCCCGAGCAAGCGATGAAGGCGTTCCCCGCACACGCGGGGATGAACCGCCGAGGGCGAGGAAGCCGCGGCGTCTCATGTGGCGTTCCCCGCACACGCGGGGATGAACCGGCCGTGTCCCGGCCTGAAGTCTGCCCGCAAGAGCGTTCCCCGCACACGCGGGGATGAACCGGATTCCCGATGACCAAAACCCGTCTTGGATGGGCGTTCCCCGCACACGCGGGGATGAACCGTACGATATAATATAAAGCAGGGATGGTTCGATGCGTTCCCCGCACACGCGGGGATGAACCGCGCATGGTCGATATCGCCACGGGCGATGCTAGGCGTTCCCCGCACACGCGGGGATGAACCGTTCAATAGGTTTCTTCCGGTCACCCCCCCCAAGCGTTCCCCGCACACGCGGGGATGAACCGCAGAAGCGGGCAATGTACTTGTGCTTCGCGCAGCGTTCCCCGCACACGCGGGGATGAACCGAACGTCTTTTGTCTTCCGCATTCACCGTGCTCGCGTTCCCCGCACACGCGGGGATGAACCGATCTTGAATCAGGCCAATGGTACCGTTGATATGCGTTCCCCGCACACGCGGGGATGAACCGCGAGTTGTATTATCGCCGACGAACGATATACGGCGTTCCCCGCACACGCGGGGATGAACCGACGTCAAGAAGCAGTTGGCCGGTAAACTAGCAGCGTTCCCCGCACACGCGGGGATGAACCGTATTCTGATATTGAGTGCCTGAACGAGGGGGGGCGTTCCCCGCACACGCGGGGATGAACCGCCGCGGCCTATTTTTTGGACCTGCCTAATTTCGCGTTCCCCGCACACGCGGGGATGAACCGCGTTTCGAGCGGTAGATAGGCAATTTGCAGTTGCGTTCCCCGCACACGCGGGGATGAACCGGCGCCTGGTTCCGACTATAACGGCAATACGACGCGTTCCCCGCACACGCGGGGATGAACCGCCGTTAGATAAGCGGGAGACTGGGCATGAAAGGCGTTCCCCGCACACGCGGGGATGAACCGCATTCCGCCGATACCGAGAGGCAGTAGGGTGAGCGTTCCCCGCACACGCGGGGATGAACCGAGCGCATCGAATGCCTTGCACTCGTCTTCCGAGCGTTCCCCGCACACGCGGGGATGAACCGAAATGGATCGATCTGTTACATGGTTTGTCAAAGCGTTCCCCGCACACGCGGGGATGAACCGGCACACCCAACTCGTGTCGTGCAGCCTCCCTAGCGTTCCCCGCACACGCGGGGATGAACCGTGCGATGGCAGCATGCAGCCGATCTACTCGCGGCGTTCCCCGCACACGCGGGGATGAACCGCCGCGGCGTCTCATGTGCGGCGGCTGAAAGGGAATACGGATGGATGAAAAGATTGAGTCCCGCCGTGGCGGGACCCATTTGATCGCACAGGTGGGAGCGCAGAGCGCTGTGAAAAAGCGGCTCTGCTGCAAATCTCCGGACGGTGCCCGCAGCGGCGCTTGCTCTGCTTAAGCGGTCATCCGTTGCGTCATGAAGGCGGCGATCGGGTTTAACCGGTCAATCCGGTTTTGATCATTGAAAGAACTTCGTCGAGCGATACGCCGCGACGGCTGTCGATTTCCTGATTGAGAAGTTGCGGCTCCTCGTCATCTACAGTCGTTGCCGTGAACGAGACCTGATATGTGCCGTCGGCGAGCTGTGCAAGTTCGATGGTATAGAACTCGACAGCCTTTCGGATACTTGCCGTGTCGACCATCGGGTGGCCTCGCTAACGGCTGGAGCCGGTGCGACGCTTTTGCGGCGCGGCTCGCTCCGGCTCTCGGCTGCCTTGGCCCGCTTCGTCGTCCGCGACCTCCCGGCAGACGATTTTGCCGTCGAGAGGGAACGCTTGCAGGATGATGTTGAAGCCCTTGCCGTCCTTGTGGGGGAAGGCAAGACCGACGTTGAGCCAAAAGTCGTCCTGGCCGTCGCGTTTGATCACGGAATACGCGCGGTGCGTCGGTTCTCTCGGTTGTTCTTTCTCCGCCATGGGAACTCTCCTTTCGAGCGGGTTGCGATGTCCTGCGTGTGCAGGCGTCAGGACGCACGGCCTGGCGCCTGCCAGCGCGGATCGCAGCTCGGGGAATGGCGGAGACTATCGACAGGGTACTTGGCGGCGGTGGATTGTCAAAAAAAAAGAGGCTCTGCCCAAACAAAGCCGACGTTCGGTCATGAGGTCCTTTCATGGGTCAGATGACCGAATGGTTATTGCGCGACTGCCTCGTCTGGGAGCTTTAGTAGGGTTAGGATTTCGTCGTTTGGAAGAAGAAAGGACTGCTCATCGACTTCGAATCGATCGGACCCCTTGAAGTCGAACCATGCGTCCGCGGGCATTTTACGAGGAATGCTTTGCTCGCTGGCTCCATTGAACAGCATGTCAGCCGCGAAGGTTTGTCGATCTAAAGTCCTGAGTGGAAGCCACCTGGGGCTGATCATCTTCGAACGCTCGAACCACCGGCGATTTTCCTTATTATGGCAGACGATGACCATCGGAAATCGATTCAGGGTTGTGATCTTGAAAAGCGTGGCGGTCAGACTAGCGCTAAACTCTTCCGCCAAATCACGCGCCACCGCTAACGTAGGCCTCTTCACTTTCCGAAGACGCGGCTGGAGCATGTAAGTTGGTAGGATGAGATCGGACGCGAAACTGTCCGCCTGACGTTCAGGATTGAGTGCATCATTCGCTAAATTGCAAACGTCATTCTTGCCGCAGAAGAGAATACGTCCGCGATGGTAATGCCAGTGCCCTAATTCATGGGCGACCGAAAACCTTCTGCGCTCGGGCACGCTGCGGCTATTGATTGATATTACAGCTCTATGCTTCGATCCGACTATAAGCGCCTCGCAATTATCGATCGGTCTATAGTTGACGACGGCACCTCTTGTCCACGCGATCGTGTCCAGATCGATGTCTTTCGGCTCGGTAATGCCGAGATCCATCAGCATGCGTTCAGCGGGGGTAAGAGATTTCATTTATCACCTTCTTCGCAGGCCTCGTTTTCGAGCGCGTCGAGTTGTGTCAGATCGTCTAGTATGCCCGCTTCGTCCCGATTGGAAAGCTTGCCACCCTTCCGCGCTGCCATCATGACGCCATCAAGATCGTCGCTGTTGCCGGCTCTCAATCTATCAAGCTGTCGACGAGCATTCGCTAAATCGACTTGGTGAGTGCTGCCTTTTTCACGAAAGGTTCTCAATTCGAGCTTCGCCTGCTCAAACCTCAATTTTGCTGCACTTGCTTTTGCCCTATCAATCACTGCTCCGACACGCATCACCACCTTTTCGAAATCGTCCCCTAGTTCTGCGAACTCCTCGCGAAGATCGGCCTCAGATGCGTCGAGAATGCTCTCGTCGATTGCTTCGCTAATTTTCGAGAGGTGATCCTTGATGCTCGGCAGTTTGCTCATAGCCGCCACCCATTAGGGAAATGTCTTGCCGCGCAACGGCGGATGCGTTTGATGATGTAGTCGAGTTCAGCCTGGGAAACACCCACGAACTCACGAAGTTGTTTGCCTCTCATTCGCTCATCCCAGCCGAGCAAGACCAATTGGGCGTGTTCGTCTGATTCATAGTGGCGCTGAAGGATCGCCAAGACTTCAGCGGCACGTTTTTCGTCTTCGCTGCGGATGATTTCGTCCAAGGCTCCCGGCGCGTCGTCCGTAACCTCACTTTCTTCTACCCCTTCCTGGTGTGCCGCGCCGACACCAATCGGCACTTGTCGGCGAAGATGCTTCCGCTGTCTTCCAGCGATATTCCGCATCGATTGTGCAAGAAAAGCTAAGAATGACCTCCCCCGCGGGCAATTCTTTTCTCGGAAGAGCGCCGAGCAGATCGCCTGCTGAAGCAGATCGCCCACGGCGAAATCCGTGCCATCGAGATGGCGCCGCTCCAATAGATCGAGCCGCGCTCGGTCCAGGGCGGACAGAGCGTCGATTGCCGCGAGCATCTCCTTGTGGTTGAGGTATTGCTCGTCGGCCGACGTATCCGTGACAAGCGGCTCGTTCATCTCGTACATGGCTTGATTCTTATTATGCCGATGAAGCGATCCTTTCGGAAAAAGAATTTTTGTCCGAAACGCCCGTCTAGCGGGCATGAAGTGTTAGAAACAAGCCGGTCTTCGCGATGCTTCCGGCACAGGCCACCCTAAAAATTGTGTGAAAACAATGAACTATATTTCTGAGCGCGCTCAATTGCGCCATTCCCAACTGGTCGAGCTTCTCGAAGAGGGGTGCCAACAATTGGAGCCTTCCGCAAGCCAGTCCGCTCTCGCGAAGCAGCGATACGAGGGCGTCGGAGACTGGCTGGCTCGTTCTGATGACCCGCTGCTCTCTTCGATCTCGATCCGTTTGCAGGGGTCGGTTGCGATCAGCACAGCGGTTAAACCGATCGGTGCCAATGAGCATGACGTCGATTTGGTCGCGCACGTCCCGGACCTGGATCTGACCATTTCGCCTTCGCTGCTTAAGCGGCGGATCGGCGACCGGTTTCGCAACAACGGCAATTATGCCCGTTTGCTTGTCGAAAAGCCGCGTTGCTGGCGATTGGACTACGCAAATGAATTTCACCTCGACATTACGCCCTCAATTCCCAATCCGGAATGCCGCTTTGGCGGCGAATTTGTTCCGGACAAGACTTTGAAAACGTGGAAGCCCTCGAATCCGATGGGTTACCGGGCGAAGTTCGAACGGCGGGCGGGTCTGCAACCCCGTATTCGGTACATGGCCCGCAAGGCTTATGACGGCGCGCGCGCAGACGAGCAGATCGAACCTTTTCCCAAGGAAAGACGCCTGAAGGGCATTTTGCGCCGCATCGTGCAGATTGCCAAGCGGCACCGCGACCTGCAATTCATAGACGTCGACCAGGGTTTTGCACCCCTATCGATAATCATTACGACTCTCATCTCCCGCGCCTACGAATATTGCGTCACGCGTTTCGAATACGATCACGAACTCGACCTGATCGTGGACGTGATGCGCAGGATGCCGGACATGTTGGAGGTCAGCACATTCGAGGGACGCACGGCATGGTTTCTTTGGAACATGACGACAGCCGGCGAGAACTTTTGCGAGAAATGGAACGAGCATCCCGAGCGCGCGCGAGCGTTTTTTGCGTGGCATAGCAAGGCGGTCTCAGATATTACTCAACTCGCGTCAACACACGGTCTCGACCAGGTCCGGCTTTTGCTCGGCGACATAGTCGGGGCCGGCCCCGCAAACAAGGTGATGGACTCGCTAACGGAGAGGATGAGCGCTGCTCGAACGACCAACGTCCTGTCGGCAACGCGATCTTCCGGATTGATCGTCGGCACCGCGACTGGCGCAACGGCGGTGCGCGCGAATACCTTCTACGGTGGGAGTCGATGATCTGATGCGGCTAGGCCGTCCAAGGTCTCTAACCTTAGCGCAGCAGTTCGTCAACTTGCGCAGCAATCCACTCAGCGCGGGCCAAGGTTTCCTGCGTGGCGATCGGCTTGTTTGGACGTATGACGCATCTCCGTCGCCTCTTAGCCGTGTCTATCGGATTCGCATGGAGATGGATCACGCGCTTTCTCCTGACGTCTTTGTCGAGGCGCCAGACCTAAACGCACTCGCCGGCGGACGCGCGCTTCCACATATCTACCATGATCCGACGAGACTTTGCCTCTATCTGCCGGGCAAGCCGGAATGGGCGGCTTGGATGAGGCTCGATCAGACCATTGTGCCGTGGACTTTGATGTGGCTTTTCTACTTCGAGGACTGGCTGCCGTCGGGCGAATGGAGGGGCGGCGGCGAGCATCCGAGGAAGACGCAGCGCTCGCGTAACCGTAGACGCCGCTCCCGACGCCGTCGCGGGTCCGAAGCCACCGATGACCAAAGGGGCATCGCATGAGCGCCGAGTCGTCCCAAATATACAGGATTCTCTCGCTCGACGGCGGAGGCATTCGCGGCATGTTTCCAGTCGCTTTTCTTGCGAACCTAGAGGAGCATCTCGATGAGCCAATTGGTTCCTATTTCGACTTGATTGCCGGTACTTCAACGGGTGGAATTATCGCGATCGGCCTTGGCCTTGGGCTCACGGCAAGAGAAATCATGGCGTTCTATGAAGAACATGGTCCAGCTGTTTTTGACCAACAACACGGCCGATTAGGAAACGCGATGCGACGAACGCTCCGCTGGGCACTGCATTGGGTCAATTCGAAATATTCCTCGCAGCCGCTCAAAGACGCCCTCAGAGAGATTTTTAGCGACCGTAAACTTGGAGAAAGCAAAACGCGTCTCGTAATTCCTGCCTGGCATCCGATGCTGGAACGCGTTTATATCTATAAGACTGCTCATCATCCTCGGCTCGAAACTGACTATAAAAGCCTCGCGGTCGATGCCGCTATGGCAACCGCCGCCGCGCCCACATTCTTCCCGCCGCATCTCACAACCGACGCGATTGAACTCATTGACGGTGGCGTGTGGGCGAATAACCCAATTGGCGTCGCAGTAGTCGAAGCGGTCGGAACACTGAATTGGCCACGTGATCGTATAAAGATCCTCAGCATTGGCACCACCAATGACGTTCAGGGTCCCACTCGATCGAATGGGAAGTTGTCGATGGCATCATCTCTTGCCAGGCTTTTCCTCGCCGGCCAATCGCACAGTGCTCTTGGCGCCGCAAAGATCCTCACGGGCCACGGACACAATCACACGGCCATATGGCGCATTGATCAGATCGCGCCGCTCGGACGTTACACAATGGACGACACCGCGCGGATTGCGGAGATGAAAGACCGTGCCTTTGCCGAGGCGCGAGAGCAATTGCCGGAGTTGCGCCGGCAGTTCTGTGACCGTTTAGCAGAACCCTTCTGTCCCTTCTATTCACCCTGAGTTGTAGCTCGTGCCACTTCCGCTTATTGCGCAATGCGGACGAGCCAAACGCGCAAACCTGCGGTTAGAGCAAACAAACGTCCCGACCATTGCCATCATGCCACGTGCACGAGAGCGGATCGCTCGCGCCAAGCTCACTACGCGTCGCGAAATAGAAAAGCAAAGCGCCGGAGCTGCCGGCAACATGCAGGTGCCGCAGCGCCTCCCGCATGGACTGCATGCGGTAACGGTCGGTAGTGACGGTCAGCACGCGGAACGTCTTCCACCCGAACTGCCGCTCATGCAACTTGCCGGCATGCGCGGTGAGATACGCGCGCATCTTTCGCTCGAAGCTTGTTTGTCCGATGTCGCTGCGGACGACCGGCATGGTGCCGCGGTCGATCTCGACCATGAATGAGTGGCGCGAACCGTTGGGAAGGATGAGGCCGAAGACGAGATCGGGGACAAGCCCGATCTCATGCACGGCTCCCTGGTGCGCGACGCTCACGCGGAGCGATAGCGGATTGCGAGCTGAGCGAGTATGCTCGGGGAAACCGGCGACGATATCATCGGGGTGAACAAATTGCACATCGCGTCGATCAGCCGTCGCAATTTGTAACGCTACCAGGAATTCGACGATCTCCAATTGGTGTTCGATATAGGGGCGGCCGGCCTTGCGATTCTTCCGGCTCCACTCGACGTTGGCAAGCTCGACGCCATCGCGTTGGATCAATAGTCGAGCCCCTCGGTCGGCGAGCGCATATGCGATCGGCGATGAACCGGCAGTCGGATAGTAGTCGAGTTGCGCACGGGGGCGATCGACGTAGCCGGCATGGAAGAGCCGGGACAAGCGGTCGTTGGTGCGATCGAGGGAGCGGCCGACAAGCGCCGCGATGTGAGTAGATCGCAAGAAGCGATGCCGCGCCAAGTGGCGCACGATCGCCACATCATCATCAGTCAAACGGAAGGCCGGCGGTTGCGATGCACGGCGGAACCGCGGCCGACGAGTCGGTGCTGCAATTGCGGCTGCGTCCATGAGGGCATTATAACTGCAGTGAAATATCATTGGTTTGGAGCCTGTGGCGGCTGGGGAGAGCCACGGGACACGGCGCATTGGCATGAACGCGAGAGAGGGCCTGCTTGGTAGGCCTGAGGTGCCTGGGGATTGTAGTTTGAAGTGCAACAAACGAGGCATTGATCAGGGTGATTTCTGAGTCCCGTTTGGTGGCTGTTTCAATGGACTGGCACTGCCCGGCGGACGCCGACCAAACGTGTCAGGCGGATAATCAGAGTAGCCAGAACCTATGTCGTAGTAGCCAGTGTCTAAAATTGGTTTATGAAGAAGCAAATTCTTCTCGTCTTCTGAGAAGTCAACGCCAGAATTCTGTTGGATGACTTTAATTGCCCACGCTCTTGCTGGCGTCACGTCGTCCTTTGGATCGGCGCGCAGAATGCCGATGCCGATTTCCACCAGCCTGATCCTCAGCTCATGGTCCTTGCTCACGAGAGCAATCCAAGCTCCGCTAAGCGCAGCAAGAAAGGCTACGATCGCGACGATTACGGCTTCTGTCACCCAGCGTCCGCGCTGCGCAAGGAACTTTGCCCATTTTGTCTTGTCGCCATCATCCATTGCGAGCACCGACACGGCAGATTGCAGAAGCAAATCAGTTTAACCGCCATCTGGAAAAAAACGAGCCCCCGCTTTGTGAGCGAGGGCATAAACTGCAAATGGCTTTCAAAAGAACTTTATGATAACGAACCAAGCGAGTCCGACCCCGACGAAAAATCCGACCACTTTGGGCAAAAGCTAAAGAGCGAGATCGCGACAAGATTGCAGACTAACCATTAGAGCCTCCTATTCCAGCGTATATACATCACAGAACGTGCCGTATATACTGCTATAAAGGAGACATATACTTGTTTAAGTATAAACCATTATTAGTAAATGTCAAGAATACCGATCAAGGCGGATGCGCGGAATCCTGTGTTACGGAACGGCGAAAATGGTATAGTTCGCCCATGACAGCGAAGGTCTTAAAAGAAGTCCTGGAGCGAGTGGAGACTTGGCCGGAAGAGGCTCAGGTGGAGCTCGCGGAGATCGCGCGCGAAATCGATGCGCAGCTTGCCGGCGGCGTGTATCACGCGACAGCGGCGGAGCTGGAGGCGCTCGATGAGGCGGAGCGCAGTGGCGTTGCCAGTGAGGCGGAAGTCGAGGCGGCGTTCAGAACATTCCGCCCCGCATGAGGGTCGAATACAGCAAGCGGGCAACGAACGATCTTCGCAGGGTGTCCGAGGAGAGCCGCGCATTCGGCGAGATGGTTGCAGCGGCGGTTGAAGAGCGTATCCGCGAAATCGTTGCGCACATTGCCGAACATCCGGAAGCGGCTGCGCGAGTTATGGAGCGGCCTGGGATGTATGTCATCCCGCTGATTCGCTATCCATACAAAATTTTCTATCGAGTCTTCGAAGGCAAGATCAGGATACTGCACATTCGTCATGCGTCGCGTCAGCAGTGGACGAGGAACCGGTAAACTGTCCCGAAGGTGGTCATTTTTGGGACACGTTGAATAGGTGGCGCGGCAATCGAGGCGGCCGACTTGTCGTTCGTCCGAGTTGTGTTTTACTGCCCTCGGGATGTTCACGCGTTCCCGCTCGCAACCCCGCGCTTCAATGGTGGAGCCCGGAGAACGAGCAGGATAAACGCGTATGGCTACGATTGCTCAAAGAGTGTGGTTCGCTCGGGCGGCACTCACCCTGCTGAAATGGGAGTGGTTCGCCGGTGCCGGGATTGGTCGCAACCGCGACGAACGGCAACTCATTCCACCCTTGCTCTTCAATCTGTACCTTGCCCACAAAGCGGGGAAGAAGCTGTCGAAGCGCGAGGCATGTAAGTTGATGCACGTCGATTCCTCCAGAACTGGTCCGAAGTATATTGCGTATCTGGCCGATCTCCATCTCATCGTGATTGAGGATCAATCGCCGGTCGATCGTCGCAAGAACTTCGTGGTGCCGACCAGAGAGTTATTGACACTCGTCGAAGCGGAGCTGCTACGTGCCCTCAAGCTAGCGATTACATTCACTCCGCTCAACGAACGACGGCGTGTCCGCAGAGCGCCCCGATGAGACCGGCGAGCTTGCCTCAAAGCCCACCAACCGACCTGGTGGGCTGTTTTTGTACGTGACGCCAGCACGTCCGGTTGTTGAGCAGCGCCAGTTTTCATGTCGTCCGCGGAGTCGGGCTACTTTCCAGTGATGATGTGCGCCGGGGTGCGGGCAGTGTTTGCAAAGAGGCATACTACTCGGAGATCATTCCTTCATTGGAATTTCCAGAGCATCGGCGATGATGGGTAAGTCAATCCAGAATACGAGTTCGCGGTAGGCATTCGCCATTTTCCCGGCGAGCCGGATCATGGTCGCATCGTCAACGTCGCTGACGTCGTAACCGAGGCTTTCCAAGTCGGCGCGATGCACGCTCGTAATCGGAAAGTATCCGTCTTTTGGTTCAGGCATGAGCGGTTGTGTTGGCTGATAATTCCTTTGTTAATGCGATGACGATTGCATGTGCAAGGCGAGCGCGTTCCTCCTCGATGTCCATGCAGAGGCCATCCTGTTTTTCGCAGACGGCGAGGACGGCGCGGTAAAGTCTTGCCTGTTCGATCATAGAATAGGTGTTGGCTGATAATTCGTGTCGGGCATATGCGTTGTGGGCATGTGGGGAAAGTCAGTGCGCGGTTACGGCTCTATCTGACATTCGCCGTTTCTGCATTTCCCCCAGCTGCCCGCAACTGATTGTCAAAGAGCGGGACGAGAGAGGCGGCGTGTTGTATCGGCCGCGCGGGCCTGGCCGGAAAACTTTAATGCGTTCCGCTTTGTGCAACCGCATCTCTCATCTGCGGTTATTGTCTCACAAGCCGGAAAGCTTGCAAGCAAGTTATCCCCATATTTCGGTGCGGCGTTGATTACGTTGCGGTGTCAAGTTTCTATGGCTTCTTCGGTGCCGATTTTCGAGACGTTGATGGCGAGGATATTGCGCGATGCAGGAGGCGGTAAAAGTCGTCCTTCTCTGCGACACCCGCCGCGAGGGGAGACTCCCGAGGATTCTTCCGCGGTCGCCCGCCTTTCTTGGCAGCGAGAGAGGCAATCTCGCGGCGTCGCTCGGGCGAGAGTTTCTCTGCGCGCGCCTTGCCGCCCATGCGCGCGAATTCGGAAATCGTCAGCGTCTTCTTCATGCTCCAACTATATCACGACAGGGGTGCACGGCTCACCGCGCCCCTTCTCCTTCCAAGTGCATTTCGTTTTCAGGGATGCGTCGATCGCTCGCTGCGGTTTCGGGTGCGCCGGGGATAGGCAAGAGGCTGTGAGCCCGACCCTTGCGAGCCGGGCTCGGAAGCGCTGATCAATACTCCTCGGCAAGCATGACCGTGAGGACACGCGTTGTCACGTTTGGGTCGGCCGGATCGGGCGAGCCGAAGTTGAGGTCACGATCGTAGCAATCGATCTTCCAGAAAATGGTCTTGCCGGCGTAATCGAAGCTGCCGAAATCGTGCTCGCCATAGGGATCGTTGTCGGGCGTGAAAGTGATGAAGCCGTGAACACGCCGCATGATCTCCACCTGCTCGTCCGGCAATAGTGCCGCAATGCCCGCGGTGACGAAGACGCGCCCCTGGCCGGCGAAGGCTGTCCGGAACGCGTCGTTCAGCTCGCGGATTTTTACTGTCGAATCCATACGCATTGAAGTGAGCGATTGGTAATGTCGACCTGGCCCGAAGCGGTCGCTCCGAACCCGCTCGCGGCAGGGGCAGCCGGCAAAGCGCGCGGTCAAGGGAGCAAGCCTCCGCGGACGCCGTCCCAAGCCGCGCAATCGACGCGGCCCTTGACGGCGCGCTGCGGCTGCCAAAATGAAAAGAGCGGCGGAGCGATGGGAAGTACGGAGGCTGCGCGTTCGGCCGCTGACGCGCTCGGCCGCGACAAGCCGCGGCGGGACGGGACGCTTCGCGGCCGGCCGCCACCGGACGCGAACGGGATGAGCGAACCACCGAACGAAAAACGGCGGGCGCTCCTTGGGCGGAGTGGGAGCCTTCCATAGAAGGAGATGAAGGCGGGGGAGTGGACTGCGCGCCCGCCGGCAGGTTCCGTCGGGCGGGGATGGAACCATCAAACAGATGCAGGAAACGACCCGGCCGCGAAGCCGGTCTGCGGTACTCCGCGGGCCGGGCGCCGGGCGGCTGCGGTCGTTTCCTTCCTTCGATGGTGAGATGCGGGCTGGCTTCGGGCCGCCCGCGCAAGAGGTTCAAACTCGATCGAGGGACAGTGCCGGCCAGCAGGACGGCTTGTCCCGAGGCACTCGAGGTGCGGACCATGATCCGCGAAATCACCGGCACCCGCCCGGCCGGCCAGCGCATGCTGGAAGAAGAAAAAAGAAAGAAAACAGATACAAGTCGCGATCGAAATGTGTCGGGACGAAAAATTCAATTGTTTGATTATCAATGCGAATTCGCCGCGCGCCCCTGGTTACAGGGTCTGGTTACGGTAACCAGGGGTGTAGGAAGGGGTGTAGGAAGGGTCGTAACCAGGGGGACCGAAGCAAGCTCGACGCATTACCCTGCGAGAAACTTGCTGATGCGCGCCTCGACTTCCGCCCGTGGTCGGCCGAAGCGTATGCGGCTCGTGGCGATGAGACGATGGGGATCTGACCGGCGCGGCGGCGGTGCGTCATGGAGGTCGATGCGAAGAGGGGATGTCGGTACGCCGTCTCGCAGCAAGCGCGCCCAGGCGGCGAAGTTGGGAAGATCGAGAAGGGCATCGGGTCCGCCTAGACCGATCTGGCGGGAAAGGATCGCGGCGTCCTCGGCGCCGGAGCGGCAGGCGATGATCGATCCGGCATTGCCGAACACCGCGCTGCGCAAATCATCGGGGAGCTGGTCGAGGTATTGGTGCCCGATCGTGAGCGTCAGTGCGTATTTGCGGGCCTCGGAGAGAATGAGCGCGAAACTCTCGGTGGCGAATGATTGGAATTCGTCGGCATAGAGGTGGAACACGCGCCGCTTCGCCGCGGGCGTGTCGGTGCGAGAGAGCGCGGCCTGCGCCAGTGCCGAGGTGATGAGCGCGCCGAGCAGGTGCGCGGTGCTTTCTCCGAGCTTTCCTTTCGAGAGGTTGCAAATCACGATCGCGCCCTCGTCCATGAGGCGGCGCAAGGTGATGGTGCTTTTCGGTTGCGCGAGCATGTTGCGCAAGCTCGGCACCATGAGCGCCTTGCCGATCTTGTTTTGAATCGGCGCGACCACTTCGGTGCGGAAGTTGTCATTGTATCCCGCATATTGATTGACCCAGAATGAGCGCACGACCGGATCGCGAACGTGACGATCGACGAGCTGCGCGCGGAATGGCTCGTCGATGAGAAGGCGGGGAAGCATGAGTAGTGTCGCGCCGGGCACGTCGAGCAGCGCGCGTACCGCGTTGAGTAAGATGTAATCCATACGAGGCCCCCAGCTGTCCGGCCAGACGTGCCGGAACGCGGACACGATGTCGTCGGCGACGATCGGCTCGAGATCTTCCGGGACGCGCGAGAGGGGATTGAAGCCGATCGGCCGTTCGAGATCGGCGGGGTTGATGTAGACGAGATCATTGGTGCGGGCGCGAGGAATGTAGGCGAGTGCGGTCTCGGCGAGATCGCCGTGCGGATCGAGCAGCGCGAGCCCCTCGCCGGCAACAAGGTCCTGGCGAATGAGATTGAGAAGAAGGGTGCTCTTGCCGGTGCCGGTCTGTCCGACGATGTAGAGGTGCCGGCGGCGCTCCTCGGAATCGAGCACGATGGGTTCGCCCGAGGTATGGGCGCCAACGCAAAGCGACTGTGGTGGCGTAGTCATGGGCGGAATGGAGCCGGAGTGCCGTGCGCATCTCAGGTGGGAAGTGATGCGGGCAGCACCCTTTCCCGCAAGGTGCGCCGGGGCTACATGGCGTCTTTCTGTTGTGCGTTTGAGAAAGACTACCGAACCCCCCGCTCACTGCCGGCTCGTTTCCGACCACGATCTTTTCGAGATCGTGGCCTTGCTCGATTGTACCGTCTCGATGACGGGGAGGCTCGATAGCGGGAGGGGAGAGCGATGCTGCTGTCCGGGTCATTCCCTTGGAGAGACGGAAGCTTCGACATTCCCTCGGAGCCGACATGCAATCGCATGCGCGCGCACGGTCGCGGCAGTCAAGGCCGGCCCATCCGGCCGCCCGCTTTGCGGGTCGCCTTGACAGGCGCGGATCGCGGCGCGCTAGCATTCCTAAAATAGGCGGGCCGATTGCAAGACCTCTGAATAACCCGCGGCTTACAGAGGATTTATAAGGAATTGACTGAACGGGTAAGCATGACATCTTATTGATATTACTTGACAATTTAATAATCCATGATATCATTCGCAAAGGTCGGTTCCGGGACGTCGGAATGCGCCTCCAACTTCTTGGTGGCACATACGGCAGCTCGGAGACTGACCATGAAAGTTCTCTATAAATTGATCTTGGTAACATCCGCTTTACTCAGTGTCTGGACGATTGTCTCGGCCCCGGATGTCTTCGGACGTGGGATCGGCTATCTAGGTTTAACAATGAGCGTGGGCTGGCTCGCTTTGCGGTTGGTTGTAGTTCCTGCGGTCCGGCGCTGCATGAAGTGAGATGTTGGATCGCCAAGTCTGCGTAAATGGGGGCTCCAACGATGAGCCCCTGTTTCTTTAGGAGAGAGGGGGGAATGAAATGGCGGATGTTCATAAAGTCATTGGCGATACCGTCGGAGGCCTGTGTGACTTGTGGAGGAAGATCGTCTCTTACGTTCGAGGCCAGTTGGAACTTTTAGTAGTAGTCTCGACGCTCATGGTGGCTATTTTCGGTGTTTTATATTCAAAATACTCATTAGAGAAGACTGAAAGGAGCTTTGCTTTGCAGCAAAAACTCTACGAGGAAGAATCCTATCAAAGGTATCAAAGTTCATTGAGCCTAGCCTCTCGCTCGATAGGTGAAGCAAACAACGTACAATTTGAAATAGGGCAGTCAAGGGCAATCGAATTTTTATCAAAGAGCAGCGAGTTGAGAGGACATATAACTCTGGCTCTTCGGGATTTTGTGTGGGTGATTTTCGGGTGTTTTCATAATTCTGGCAAGCTGCAAGTGAGGATTTTGAGGCGCAGATAGTCTTCGTCGCGTAGGCCATAGGCTCGGCGCTGGAAAACGCGGATCTTGTTGTTGAGGCCCTCGACGAAGCCGAGCGCGATCTTGTTTTCCAGGCGACAATAGGCGGCGATGCCATCCCAGTGGCGCTCGATCATCGCGGCGAAGTCCTCGAAGGGCTTCAGGCGTTGCCAGCGCAGTTGGGATTTCCAATTGTCGAAGAACCGGCGCGCCCAAGCCTCGGATTTGTAATCCCACAATTGCCCGAACGACTCGCGGAGAAGGTAGGCGGTGTTCAACCGTTTGTTGGCGGCCAGCAGCAGCTTTAGATTTTTCCGCGCCTCGCTGGTGAGATTTTCCTTATGCGCCAGCAAGACGTATTTCTGCCCCTTGATGAACTTCCGTTGCGTCCCGGTGAGGCGGGCGTATTCGACCTTGCGCACTTTATCCAACGCCTCGCCGAGGTGGCGCAGGATGTGGAACTTGTCGAACAGAATGGCGGCTCTCGGCGCGTTCGCCTGCGTCGATTTGCGGAACGGCTTCCACATGTCCATCACGGCGAGCCTGATTTTGTCGCGGTTTTCCTCGCCTAGAAAGGCATAGAACCGATCCATGTCCGCCTCCGATCGGCCGTCGCCGCCAAACCAGATCGCTCGGCGCTTGTCGAGGTCGCTCACCACGATGCGGTACGTGTGACGTTTTTTGATCGATATCTCATCGATCCCGATCACGCTCGGGCTGGGAGGTCCGCTGCGCGCCAGTTGCTCGCGCATGTAGTCCTTTTCGAGTTCCTTCACCGTATGCCAATCGAGGTTCATTCGCTTGGCGACATCCTTGATCGGCATCGTCCGGCACAAGCCGCCGATCGACAATGCGAGACGCTTCGTGAACTTCGTGTTCGAGGCTAGCAAGTCGAGCCGCTCCCGTCTCACGCCACAGGCCTGGCAATCGACGCGGCGCAACTCGTATTCGAGATAAACGCGCCTATTGCCGCTGGAGAGATCGCGCGCCAGGCGCGTCTTGCGGTCGTAGAAGCTGAAATGGACTTTTCCGCAGCCGCTGCACACGGTTTTTTTTGGCGTCGCGTCAGCGTGATCACCAAGCCCATCGGATCGCGGTCATGCCGTTTGATCCGTGCGCCAGTGCGAAACCCGGGAATGCGATAGCCGTCGAGCAGCGAAGCCTTGCAGAGCACTTTTTTCATGCCGAAAACGTGACAGGTTTCAACGTCCCGTCAAACCTCGAAAACTCCTTGTGTTGTCGAGGGTTTCCTCATTCCAGCCCCGCTAACCCTCCCACAAAATGCCGCGATGAGCCATAACTCTAAACAATAGTGTCATAACTATTGGGGCGCAGCAGCCTCTCAATCTGATTGTTGATCTGAGCTACAGTTCGTTGTGCGGAACCAAAATCGACGTGTGGAATAGGAGCGTCATGTACCTGCGAGGAAGTCTGGTGAGGGAAGGGAGACTGACTGGCTTCTTGGACTACGCGGAAGCGGTTGCAGCGGATTTGCGCGCGACAACCCTTGCAAATGCGTGGGCGAGGAACGCGAAGTTTACAGGTTCTCAGATGAATGGCGTCACTTTTCATGGTGGGAAATTTAAGTTCGCAGACTTCCAGGGAGCCGATCTATCAGGAGCAAAAACAGAAAGAGGATATATTGGGGCGGGAACGTCGGACGAAGATAGCGAAAGCTATAGTGATTATGATTACCAACAACTCCTAGAGCCGGGGCAAGTCGACGATTTCAAGCCGGTATTTGAAGAGAAAAATAGCGGGAACGACGCATTGGAGCTGGCGGGAATAAAGACCCCACAGCAGCCCGACAATTATCTCGTCGATTTTACCGGGGCACACTTCAACAACGCGGATTTGCGAGGCGCTGACTTGCGGAATTCAAACATCAAACAGGAGCAAGTGAATGACGCGTGCACTGATTTCGACATCGTTGTTACCTGATAAGAATATGAGAACGGAATGCGCCTCGAAACCTTGGGTCGACAATATTCGGGAAGCATTTCGGAGCGTCGCACAATCCAATTATTCGATGGCAGACGGGTGCACAGCGGCCTTGCGAGGAGCCTTGAAATGAGTCTCTCGAAGAGGCATCAAGAGTACCGGAAACTCTGCGTAAAGAGAAGCGAATGGAATAGGCCGAAGGGGCAACGAATTGACCATTGAGTGCGCGCGGATCGCGGCGCGCAAAAATTAATTGCAATGAGAGATCGATGCCTCGCCGCCGTTTTCAACGCGGCAACGATCGTGACCCGAAGGGACGAGGCGCGCTGATCGCGGGCCTCGGTCGCGCGATCGGAAGCGAGCGCGATAGAGCGTGACCCGGCCGAACGCCGGGGGCTGCCAAATCACCATAGTCTGAATGCGCAATGAAGATAGGAGTCAGCTCTGAGTAATATTCCCCATCGCGAGCCGCATCTCTTCAATATGCTCGGCGTCGTATTCCGCGAACGCTTCAGCGTCAATGTGCCCAAGGACCATTTCAACCGGATCGATAAAGTCGGCTTGTTCGTCCGGCGTCAACGCGAGAATGTGTTGCGCTGAGTTGAGTGGCTGTTCGATAATTTGCCGTGCTTTTGGCTTGGGCCTCGTTTCCATGCGCTAACAATATCATGCGGCCGATCTGCGTTCTGCAAAGGAATTTGCTGCCGCGACAAGCCGCTACCAGGAATATCAAAGTTGTTCAGGCCAGGGTTGACTATGATGATAGACGCGTAGGATTTCGACGTGTCCAAGGCGTATGCGATACGGCACGATGTATTGTGTCTGAGAGATCACAAGCTCTCGCGTTCCCGGTACTCGGCCGGGGTGCCCAAGCATGAAGTTTTCTGAAAGAAGTGTATTTACGGTTGAAGCAATCGTCTCCGAAATTCGGGCTGCGGCATCCGGATTGCGTTCATTCAGGTAGTTGTACAACGCGTGAATATCTTGCGCCGCTTGCCGCGACCACCGAACAGTCATGAGTTTGTCGGCTTGGGGATCGGCAGTTCATTGCCAGTACCAAAAGTTGCTATCCAAGCTTGAACGTCCTCATGCGAAATAGTGCCCTCGCGATCGACACTCTCGATTGCCGTTTTGATGCCGGCGACTTGCCACTCATTCACGTCGAGATACTCGTTGATCGCCTCGGCCGCGAGGAACGAGCGGCTGCGCCCGGTGTTCTTGGACAAGCTTTCGAGGCGCTTCTTGGTGGCGGTATCGACTCGAACGGTGAATGTTGTTGTGGTCATATCGTTCATAAGCGTGAGCGCTTGTGTACATTCTATCACGGAGTGTTCTTCGTGCAAGCTCGTGTCAACAGTTCGCCCGCTTGGCTTGAAGCGTACATTCACCCCACCCGAGCAACAAAGCGTGTGGATCGTATCCGCGTTGAGAGTGATGCGTCGGGAATCAGATAATGCACTAAACCGCTCTCGCGGTAGCGCCAGCAACGAGCGTTCGTGCTCTACGGCAGGGAATGGCTCAGTGAAGCCATTTCCAATACGTCGCACAAGTTTACTTTCGCGACATTCGGGTCATCTGGCGACCTGTTTGCTTTTCTTCGCCGTCATTGGCCGCGCCTGTCAGGATCGTACGTTCGTGCAGTCCAGTCGACAGGAGTACAGCCGTGACCAAACAGATTTCGCCTCTGCGCCAGCGCATGATCGACGACATGACGATCCGCAACATGGCGCCAAGCACTCAGTATATCTATATCTCCGCAGTTGCCAGATTCAGCGTCTTTCACGGACGCTCTCCGGACAAACTCGGCCTGGAGGACATTCGCGATTATCACCTCCACCTCGTCTCGCGTAATCTCAAGCCGAACACGATCAACCCGATCATGGGGGCGTTGCGGTTCTTCTATGGGACGACGCTCGGGCAAAAACATGTGGTCGATCAGATTCCCTATGCTCGGCGGGCGGACACCTTGCCCGCCGTTCTCTCGCGCGAGGAAGTCGAGCGGTTGTTGAAGACCGTCCGCAACCTGAAGATGCGCACGGCTTTCATCACCATCTACGCCGCCGGTTTGCGCGTGTCCGAGCTCGTCGCTCTCACAAGTCGCGACATCGACAGCTCCCGCATGGTCATCGCCATCCGGCACGGCAAGGGAGGCAAGGATCGCTATGTGATGCTCTCCGAGCAATTGCTCGCCATTCTGCGAGACTACTGGAAACGAACCAAGCCGCCCCATTGGCTCTTTCCCGGCCCCGATCCTTCGCAACCGATTACCACGCGATCTCTGCAACGGGCTTGCCGCGCCGCCGCCGAGGCGGCCGGCCTCGATAAGAACGTCACCGTGCACACGCTGCGGCACAGTTTCGCAACGCATCTGCTGGAACAGCGGGTCGACATCCGCGTCATTCAGGGCTTGCTCGGCCATAGCAACATCAATTCGACAACACGCTATACACGCGTCGCGGTCGACACGATCCGGCAGATTTAAAGCCCGCTCGAACAATTGAATATCGAAACGCCCCCGGCGTGAACCGCCGGCCATGTCGAAGCCAAAGCTTGAGGTGGCGGACGTCTTCCGTCGCCACGGCGGCGCGTGGCGCACGGCCAATGCCGCCCACGTAAGCCTCACCCAGCGCCGCATCATGACGGCGATCGAGATTTGTCGCACGGCTGCGCTCGGCGGTCATGTCGAGCGTTGCGAGGACTGTGCTCATACGCGCATCGCCTACAATTCCTGCCGCAACCGCCATTGCCCCAAGTGTCAACGGCGGGCGGCAGAGCGATGGTTGGCGGCGCGAGAGGCCGAACTCCTGCCTGTCCCCTATTACCACGTCGTGTTCACGCTGCCCGCCGAAGTCGGTGCAATCGCCTATCAGAACAAGGCGGCGGTCTATGGACTTCTGTTCAAGGCCGCCGCGCGAACCCTCATGACGATCGCCGCCGACGCCAAGCACCTTGGAGCCGCGATCGGCCTCACCAGCGTGTTGCACAGCTGGGGCCAGAACCTCGATCACCACCCGCATCTCCATTGCATCGTTCCGGGTGGCGGCGTCTCCCCCGACGGCGAACGCTGGATATCATGCAAGCCCGGTTTCTTTCTCTCCGTTCGGGTGCTCTCGCGTCTCTTTCGCAGGCTGTTTCTCGAAGGCCTCGTCGCGCTCTTCGAAACTGGCCAACTACAGTTCTTCAACGAACTCGCGTCGCTCTCGGATCGCGTGGCGTTCTTGTCCCATCTCGCGCCGTTGCGCAAGCGCGAATGGGTGGTCTACGCCAAACGTCCTTTCGCGGGGCCGGAACAGGTCCTCGCCTATCTCGCACGCTACACCCACCGGGTCGCCATCGCCAACAGCCGGCTCGTCGAACAAACCGACGAGCACGTTGTCTTTCGCTGGAAAGATTACCGCGAGAATGGGCGCTCGAAAAACAAGACGATGACGCTCGCGGTCGGCGAGTTCATCCGCCGCTTCCTGCTTCACGTCTTGCCTGATGGATTCAATCGCATTCGCCACTACGGGCTCTTCGCCAGTGGTCATCGCGCCGATAAACTGGCGCTCTGCCGGCGATTGCTCAATGCGGCACGAGTTGGCCCCGAAGGTTCAGAGATCAAACAAAACGAGGATGAGGCGGCCTCGCCAATTGAGCCCCCGCCATGCCCCTGCTGCGGCGGTCGAATGAAGCTCGTCGAAAGTTTCGAGGGATCGCATTCGCGTCCCCGCCGGGCGTGGAGGGCCGACACGTCATGAACACCATCGGCCATCATCCTGTCACCGCCTTGTTCGATCGCGTCTCGGTTCGCCTCTGCGAAAACGAGAAGGCGCGCCAGCATCGACGCGACCCTTCCCCGCCGCCTTGCGCGGGGAGATTGGAGCGCGGCTTGAGCCCGTCGAAAATCCGCTCGATGGGCCACAACGCCAATCCATTGCTCGGCGAGCCACCTATCGCGGCGCCGAGCGTTCCCGGCTCGCGCTCGATCGCGCCAGCCAAATCCCCATAGCTACGCGCAGCAACTCGCGGTTTCGTGCAACAGAGTTTCTGCAACGCCCGTAAAGGCGGTGATGACGCCTGCCAACATTCAGGGAAGGGCGTCGCAGAAACCTCAATATTGTGCGGCGTATCGAGTATGGCTCAACAGAGCCAAGAAATTGATGTCCCCTTTTCCGCAATGTGGATAGGTGCTTGTCAATGGCGCGCGCTTCTTGAAGACTGGTTGTTGCACTTCAGGAGACAAAGCGTATGAGAAATCAGAAATAGAGGTTCGGTTTGTGGCGTCTACCATCTACGATATGCAGAAAATGTACGTGTTCTTCATCGTACTCGAAGAATACCCAGTTTTGTCGGAACACGAATCCAACGCTTGACGTGTCGTAGCCGTGGTGGGTTGTGCCGATGCCTGGGACGCTTGCAATCGTGGTGCAGAGTTCCGCTAAATCGGCGACGAACTCGCGCCGAGCCGCTTCGCCGAAGCGTTCCTCGATATAGATGCCGATGTCTTCGACTTCCTGATCGAAGGACGGCGCGAAAACGAGACGCCTCATGCCTTCTTGTTACGCGCAATCTTCCCGGCGATGCGCCGGTTCAGCTCTTCGAAGTAGCCGGGCGTGACCGCAATACCTTTACCGTCGCGAATCTCCTGGCGGGCCTTCTCGATCTTGGCGCTGCCTTCAGGGCTCGCGGCATAGTCGAGCATGGCCCGCGTCTCGTCATTGACCGGAACGATTGGCGGGAGCGAGGCTGTTTTTGGTTCTGTGCTCATGTGCGCAGCATATCACACCCGCTGATTTCCGCACGCGCTTCTTTTGAGAGCCGTTGCGCTCGATCGCCCACGATCGAGCGCCTTTTTGGACACCGGATCGTTGAGAACTTCGACTGTTGAGAACGGTCGCTTTCCCGAGTGGGCATGTTGAGGGTCGCGCGCGTCGGCGCTGCTTTCCGTCGTAAATGGATTACTCCGGAAAGGACTGGTCAGTCCTGTTGGGACAGCCGCCCGACCTCGGGACTTTCCCGAACGGCTCGCCCCAGCGAGCGGTGAGGGCAAGGCCGCCGAGCCCCAGCGATGGCGGACGCAGTCGGCGGGCGCCCCAGCGCAGCGCCGAAAAGACACGAGGTCGGGCGGGTAGCCCGACGCGCGCGACCCGTCATATCTCGACATTGAGAACAGTTACCCCGCCTTACCCTAAAGGCGGGGCATAAGGAGGGGTTTGTCCCCTATCGACACCCGAGCCGGTTCTTTCTTAATTGAGAATTCAACACACAAGAGTTCCGTCACGGTGCCGAACCATCGGCGCGGTGTTGATATATATTGGAATATATTACAGAGCCGCGCGAGCTGTCGATTGCGGCTCTGTTGAGCCAAATTCTCGATGGAGCGTTTCGGTCAAAGCCCCCGGTTATTTCGGTCAAAGCCCCCACTCGCTTCGGTGAAAACCCCCACCTGG
The DNA here is from genome assembly GCA_963809985.1 of uncultured Alphaproteobacteria bacterium. GTDB lineage: Bacteria > Pseudomonadota > Alphaproteobacteria > Rhizobiales > Beijerinckiaceae > Methylovirgula. The sequence continues at coordinate 1,384,399 of CAWELW010000001.1, forward strand.
CGGTAGGCTTGCATTTTGGCTTTGTTGAGCCGTTTTCGGTCAAAGCCCCCATGCTACGGCCCGCCTAGCGAGTAAGGCGCCAGTCGTCGAGGTTCTTGATGCGATCGCCGTGCCGCTGCGCGGTGATCTGATTGCGCTTGGTGCTCAACATTGCATCGCGAAGGGAACCGTGAAAGGTCGCCGCTGCCCTGCCGGCAAGCTCCTCGATCCTGGTGCGCTCATCGGTTGGGAGGGACGCAAAGATCGCGGCTATCTCCAGCCGTCTGTATCGGTCGTAGGCGAGCCGTTCATCCTCCTTCCCGCGTCTGGCCGCGGCATCGTCCCGCCCGGCCTTCTGTGCTCCCTCCATGGCCTTGTACCGGGCAAGGTATTGCCGCAGGCCGCCGAGCGTCTGTACGTCAAAATTGGTCTCCCTAGCGGCGGCCATGGCGAAGTCGAGGAATGCCGGTGCCTCCTCGAATTTGATCTCGGTAAGGAACTGTTTGGCTGTCTCTACGTCCTTGGAGCTAACGTAGGCGATCGATGCGACGGGGCGGCCGGTGCGTTTTTCATTGAACAGGTGCGCGAGCTTGAGGGGCTCCCCGGTCTGCCGTTGGTCGGCCTGGAACTCCCACTGAAGTTCGCCTTGCTGGCGGCGGCGGTAGAAGCGGTCGTAGTCCGCGAAAAAGCATGTCCCCGGATAGAACGTGAGAATGAACCCGCCGCGCACTTTCCCCTTCGCTTCCGAGATTTCGTATGACGCAAGAAAGCCTACCTTGACCAGCTGGTCGAGATGCGAACCCAGCTGCTCGCCGATGATTTTCGATTTGTGGCTGAGGATTGAAAGTCCACCAAGCCACTCGACGCAAATGTCTTGGTATTGCTTTTGGAACGTGAGCCTGCTGCGGTTGACGCCGGTGTAGAGATTCGCGAAGTGAAAGAAGAGCCGCATATAAAGCGCTTGCCCGATCGTACCGAGTTCCTGCATGAGCGCATAATTGAGGCAGGTGAAGTGTTCGTCTTTGAGCGACTGCACGATCGGCTGCGCGAGCGTGATTGTGCATGCCTCGATCGGGTCGCTCGCAAACTCGCGGCGCTCGATCAGGATCTCGGGAAAGATGTTGAAGGAATGTTCGAGAAGCCGGTCGTCCGAGTCTTTGAAGTGCGTCGTGACGAATGAATAGTGGATCTCGTGAAGCGCGCGCGATAGCTGCTCGCTGTCCCGGCCTCCCCACACTTTGCGGCCGATGAGGCGCATGATCTCGCGCTTGGTAAACGAGATTTCGTTTTAAATCGGCTTGCCATAGTTCGAGTGCTTTTTGATGAGCGCCACGAAAATCTTGTGCGCGAGCTGTCCGGGTTGGCCGAGCTTCGGGTCGGGACGGATGACGATGTGCTTTTCGATGATCCCCTTGTTGAGTTCGATTTCCTCGGTGCGCTTTGCGGCGCGTTTCGGATCATGGCAAAACAGCGCTCCGGCGACACGCAAGAGCGTGCTCTCCATGAAGAGCTTGTCGGTGGCTAGTGGTTCGCTTGCTTTTTCAGTCGCACTTGTTGTGGCTCGCATACGTGCAAGAAGTATAGCCCGCCGCGAATTGATCGCGTGACTCCGGCTGTGGAGAAACAGCTATGCTTGGGTCTCCCCTTCGGACTGGTCGCTGTGGATGACGGTTGTCGGCGGATGCCGATCGGGCGAGCCGAGAAGCGGAGCGAGCATCCGTTGCAGGCCGTTGATGAGCGCGTTGGTTTCGTGGTCGCGTTCAAGCAGGGCCGCGATTTGAGTGTCCTTCACTGCGACCTGCGTTTTGAGAAACGAGTTTTCGGTTTCAAGCTGCGACATATAGCGGTCGTCCGCCGCGACATGTCGCGACTGGTCGAGGCCGGTCGGGGCATCGCTTTTCTCGATTTCTTGGCTATCCGGTCGGGCGACAGACGCCGCGGCTTGCCGCGACATGTCGCGGCTGGTCGTGCTCGCAAGTTCGGCGATCTGGGCGATGTGTCGTGCGACAGACATCGGCGTGATCATGTACTTTTCGCCGAAGGGTGTTTCTTGTCGCAGGCATTCCAGGTGACCCTTTGCACAATACCGTTGGATGGTGCGCGTCGTGCGGGGATGGCCGGCATGCTCGTAGCGGACGGCAGCTTCGTCGATGGTGAGCGTATAGTCGTCGGGGCTGGTCGCGACGTGTCGCGACTGGTCGGCGTTCATTAGGGTCCATGATACCGCGGCTCGTCGCACCTCTCGCCGGTTATCCCCAGTGGGGGCAGATCAGAGAGACAGATCCGATCGCCGGTCGCTGAAAGAGATCTCCACGCATGGGCGAGAATTTCTATATCAGCAGATCGACAACGGCACACAGTGTGAGGACACGGAAAGTCTGGTCAGGATCGGCAGGATCGGGGGAGAGGCCAGTGCCGTCGCCGGCACGGTATTCGATGTGCCACTCGAAGGCGTATCCGGCGAAATTGAAAGCGCCCCAATCGTGCTCGCTGCCGTCCTGGAATCTGTTGTATCGCGACATGACCCAGAGAGCACGGCCGCGCAATGCGGCATCCAATTCGAACCAGTCGGGCGCGATTTGCACGCGACCGCCGCCGAATGTGGTGCGGAGCTGGTCGTTGAGCGCGATGATTGCGGACCGCCTGTCCACGGCACCTTATCCTATTCTGTCAATTCGAGAGGATCGAAGCCAACGCGATACCAGGGTTCGGTGAGCATCTGGCCGCTTGGCGCACGCGACTGTTCCGGCGAGGCAAGAGAGGGGAACACTTTGAACAAAAACATTTTCGATCCGCGTCCGTCAGTTAGTCGCGAAAGCAGGCTCATGATCGAGTGCATGCGTGTCATCGAGGTGGTGATGATCGGAACGAATAGATTGGGAAATCCGAAATGGGACTTGTGAAGTCCTTGCTCGGCGACAGCTCGATACGCGATGAGCTTCTTATAAATTGAGGAGCGGTCGATGTCCGCGGTTTCGATCGGCTCGCTGCCATAGTCGGCTTCGATGCCGGGAAAAAAGAAATACGACCGAGTGCCGTCCCCGTTGGTGCGCTCAAGGCCAAACGGTCGCGCGTCGGCAGTGACCTTGATTGAACCCTGCTGCTCACGAACAAAGATGGATACTGATATTGAATTGGGGGATGGCGAAGTCCTAGTGGCGAGCGGCGTCTTTTCGCTCATCAATATCTCGGACCAGGCAATGAGCCGGATGGCCGAAATTCGACGTGTGCCCAGTTCGAGCGAGGCCATAATTCTGCACACCATCAATTCGTGAGCGAAGTTGCGGTGATAGCTCTTGGGCGGTTCCACTGAACCACGTTCGCGCAAGACGGTAATGCCCCTGCCGTCCAGCTCGTAGATCAGAGGCCTGCTGTTCGTTCCTGCGATCTGGCGTTGCTGATGGGGGCGGTTGATATAGAGGTTCGGCTCGCGCGAAAGCAGATTGAGGCGATGGGCAACATTTTTGGAGCTGCCACCGACAAAAGCGCGGATGTCGTCGGCGGGCAGATAACGATACCGCGCAAGAAGCTTCAGGATCTCAATGTCACGCTCGGTGAGCTGAACGACGGCGAGCCGACCGTCTTTGTCCAGGACGGGGCCGCGCGACCAGCGCGAATTGCGAAATTGCGTGCGTACCGCGAGTGCGTCCATTGCCTCGGGTGTTAGCGAAAAACGAAATGCATAAAAACGTTAGCTATGAACACGTGCGCGCTACGGCGCAGAACGATGGAGCGCAATGCAGGATGAAAAATATTTGCGCGGCTAGCCCCATTTATCTGCAGGCTCGCCGGCATCGTCTTGGTCTGCGTGCGTATCACTCGGCGCAGCGGCCGGTTGGGGAGCAACGGACTTCGGAATGCTAGCGGCAGCGGCGGTCTGCGCCGGAGCTTTCTTCGATGTTTCTGGCGACGGTTTGCTGGTCGAAAATTGGGAGCGCATCCGATCCCGTATGGCTCGCTGCTCGGCAGCCGTCATCTGCGGCAATGTCGAGAGATCGTGATAGGGGATTTTCAAGGCGACGGCTTGAGGCGTCACATCTCTGACGAAGGCGGCGAATGTTCCTCGCCCAAGGCTTCGGAGAAAGTCAGGAGTCGTACGCAGTTTGTCGGCAAGGTACTTTGCCTCGTCGTCGCTGTTGGCGAAGCGAATGGCGCAATTCGACAGAGCGCTTAGAACATTCGGGGAAGTGATCTGCTCCGTGCGTTGGTGGGCGAGGATGAGCGCGATCTTTTGCGAACGGCACTCGTCGAGTATGGTTGGTATCTTCTCGTCGCGCTTGATGACGTTGTGGCACTCGTCGATGTAAAGGAAGCACGGGAGTTTGTCACTCTCTTTGCGATTGGAGCGTTGTTGGGCTGCCGCAAGAATAAGAGCGATGAAGAAACGGCCGAAAAACTCCGAGCCCTCATCGCCGAGAAGGGCCTTCGAGTTGTTGATCAGAATGATTTTGCCGGCATCCATTTCCTTGCCGATGTCGAGCTTTGTTTTGAGGGAGCTGAACATCGTTCGGATGATCGGATTGGTCATTAGAAACTGAAGGCGCCAGATCAGCTGGTTGCGCGTGTCGGCGTAGGTCTTGGTGTTGAATTGCTTGTAGAAGAAATCTCGGGCATCGGGCGCGAGCGTGTCGATGTATTTCTTGTATGGCTCGTAGCCGTTCTCGATGATGTCTCGGAAGGTTTCGAGTGTGGCGTTCGGGACCGCATTGACCAGCGCCGGCAAGACGGAGCGGAACAAAGTCATTTGAAGCGATGTCATCTTCGCTTCGAGAAGCGAACTGAAGACGTATTCGAGAAGGGATACGGCGTGCGTAACGCTGGTCTTGGGTATGTCGAGGGGATTGAGCGCGAGCGGGAAATCTTCATCCGGCTCGATGATGAGCAATCTGGCAGAAATATCTTTGAGGCTGCGAAGCGGATTGATTAGGTCGCCCTTGCTGTCCATCACGATGATGGACGCCGTGCGGTCGACGTCGTGGAGGAACATGGAATGCAACAGCGTCGTCTTGCCTCTGCCGGGCGGAGCGATGATCCAATGGCCGGAGAAGCGCTGCTCCTCGGGAAGCGCGAATGGGACGGGCGTGAGAAAGAGGGAATGAAACGGCGTGCCGGCGAGGTAGGTGTCGACCAATTCTTCGGCGGTTAGGTTTGCCTCGTTGGCGGTAATCAGGGGCTTCTTTGACGAGCCGTCGAGCGGCACGTTCGAGAAGCGGCACATGTTCACGTAAATCTGATCCTGCACGGCGGTGAACAAGCCGACATCGACAAGTTCGGTAGCGCAGATCGTGCCGATGATCCGGTCGACCACATCGTGCGGGTCTGGTAACAGCGAAATGATGGGAACCGTGAAGGCGCTTTCGGCTAATCGGGGAAGCGACTGAATGAGTTCGGCAGAGACGTTGCCGAGCGCCGTAACGAGCTGTTCGGAGACCCGATCTTGATGGGCGAGAAAATGCTCTTGCGCTCGTAGGTGGCGATTGAGGTCGACCTGTTCTTTGAGGGAGAGGGGCTTGGAAAAATCGACCTCCGGTTCGGAGAATATTGTTGTCTCCAGCGCAAGCAGTTCGTGCTGGCATGTGTCGGGGGCTTTGCCGAGCGGCAGATAATCGGGAAGCTCGACGATTTCTGTCACCTGCTCGGCGACGAAATTGCTGACACGTTCGATTGCATCGCTGTTGGCCCAGATTGTCGCGCGATGAGCGGCGACAACGCGGTTGTATAACGCGACGGTCTCCGCAAGATCGTGCGCGCGTTCGTCGGTGAAGCGCCGCAGAAACGGGGTGAAGACGGCAGGACGCCTAGAGGTCAATAATCGCCTCCCTGCCATCAAAGGTCACTGCGGTTTGGAGGTGAGCTTTAAGGTTCTGCGCCGCCTCGACTATCGCGTTCTCCGCATCGAGAAGTTCGCCCATGCTCTTGCATTCGATGTGCACGCCTTGCATGAGGCTGTAGACGGTCACACGCAAAGAGAGGGCGAGCGCCGTCGCGCTTGCGCCGGTGAGAGCGATCCGAAAAAGGGTCTTGCCGGCGCCGAGCAATTGAGCGCCTGGGCCGGCGAGCAGGCCCGGTTGCTCCCTTGTGCTTTCGGCGTGCGCTGTCATCGCCTGCCTGTGGCGCTCACGTGACGAACTCTCGTATATCACGGCACCACCGAGGTTATATTTTGCGACAAGCGAGAGTTCTTCGGCGGTGAGTTCAATACGCGCATCAAGTGCGAACAGCATTTTGCCCATGAAGCCATTGCGTTGCGAACGGCGTAGCTTGAGGCGCATGGCGTCGACGGACGCAGCTTTGCTGACCGCGGGAACCGGGTATGAGGGCGCTTCTCCCACTGACGTGCCTTTCTCAATTTCCTTGCGCGTTGCCGGTGCTTCTTTCTCTGGCCATTGTTGTTCAGACCGCCACGGGCGATCCGACCGAGGGTAGGCAGGATCACGTCGGAAGGCGCTTCGAAGAAATGATGTCAAGCGGTCGTTCGCGCGTATGAGGTTGGAATCTGCGGGAAGTGCAATACCGCACAGGACAATGATGGCGAGCACGATGCCGTCTACATAAAAGCCCGCGTATTTGATCCATCCACATAGGCTGAAGGGGGAGTGGTGTGCGAGTCCGCAGTCCGATGGAGCATTAATCGCGCCATATTGGACGAATAGGTAAAGGGCACCTACGGTGATGGTCGAAAATACAACGGTTGCGATGGGAAGAGAGAGGGGATCGGGCGACGTCAGTCCGGAGAAACATCGCCGTCGTAATACGCCGCCGACGGTTAGTGCAGCGAACACGTCGGTCCAGAGAACCATCAAAACAGTTAGGATGAGTGGCATTCCGGCGGTGTTGTGGGGATCAGCTAGCCAAAGTAGGCAAATTGGCGCTGCCGGAATCCCGATCCATGCGGAGACGGCAGCCTGTCGCTTGACAGTGGTCATCGGTGTCGGCGAGACGAATGAAGCGAATATCCAGAGAGACAATGCAATCAAGATCACGGCGGCCGTCATTGCTGCACCGCCAGTAACCTGGAGGCTGCGCCAGAATGGACCGAGAAAATCGTGAAGGAAATTCGGGGAGTTCGGTGCTTCGGCTACGGATTGAATAAACTGCATGGCACCTTCTTTGTGTCCAACAGGGATAGACCCAAAGCAAAAGCCGTTCGATGAACCGATGAGTGAAAGAAATAATGAAATGGCAATTATGAAAAGTGCCCGCATCGCTTTCCCCCCGGCGCGATGATGAAGGGCGGCCGAAGTGTGCACCTCCGACCGCCCGGCTCCCTTATCGGGAGAGTTCCCAGTTTGCCGGAACCGGCAAGCCGTGGTGTCTGAAGTGCTCGATGATGTCCGCGAGCCACCATACCGGATGAGAGTTGCGGTGTTCCCCTAGCTTGAAGCATCGAGGAAACGATTCCGCTTCCATCAGCCGCCATGTGTGGGCTCGGCTATATGGCCACCCGAGCTGCTTCAGTCCTTTCCAATCAACCAGTAGTCTCGTCGTCGACATTGCGAGTGCTCCCTTGCAGGAAGCATCGCGACGCCTCCGGTGATGCCACCAGTGACGACGGGAATCTATCGCGAGCTGCGCGCAACCGCAAGATGCGTATAGTGCCGCATTGCGCGTCAGTTGTCGGAATTTGCCGCGAGCCGAGAAGGGGGAAGTTTGTCGAAGGATTGCGCGGGTGGGCCAGCGGTCAAGCCGACAATTGGCTCAGCGACCTGTCCGATGTGTGCATTGCGGAATCGTTAAATATGGTCGCAAGATGCGCTTCCCATTTCGCGAGTGCAGCATGCTTCTCGGAGAGGAAGTCGTAGCGATTGTAGATTTCGTCGAGGTCGTTTCTGCCCGCGCCTGTGACATGGTTGAGAAGCGCTTCGGCTACCTCGCGAGGGACGCCGAGGCGTGCCATGTTCGAGCGAAAGGTGCGCCGAATGTCCCGGAGCTGCCAGCCGGTAACGCCCGAGCGCTTCTCGATCTCCTGCTTGTACTTGCCCCATGAGCCGTCGTTGAAATGCGTATCGTCTCCGCAATTGCCGGGAAAGTAGTACGGCCCGCGCCTCGGTTGGGCTTGAAGGATGGCGTGGGCCATCGGGTGGAGGGGAATGGCGTGCGCGCGGCCGTTTTTCGTGACCTGGCCGGGAATGGTGATGATGCCGTCGTCGAGCCACGCGCGCTTCAGCCGCCCGGTCTCGCCGTTTCTGGTTCCCCAGAGAATGAGCAATCGCACCATCGCGCCGTATTGCCCCTCACAAACACGCCAGATGGCGGCCAGTTCGACGTCGGTGAGGACGCGGGTGCCTTTGCGGTCCTGGCCGGGCGGCGCATAGCCTTCGAGCGGGCTGTGAGCGATGTAGCGGCGCGGGGGGCGCGTGCACCATTTGAGCATGGCGCGCAGAGCCCGGAAGGCATGAAGCTGCTCGCTCGGCGTTGAGGCGAGCTTGGCGAGCTGGGCGGCGATGTCGCGGTCGGTGATCCGCGCGAGCGACTTGGTACGAAAGGCCGGCAGGAAGTGGGCGGTGATAAGTCGCTTCGCTTCCGAAGCGGTGCGGGGCTTTCGGTGTCGATAGTTTTGTTCGAGAAAGGCGGCGGCGGCGGTCTCGAACTTCACACCGCTCGGCTTGGCGCCGATGCCGAGCGTTTTTTCCGCGAGTATCCGTTTGGCCTCGGCGCGCGCTTCGGCGAGCGTGAGAACGGTGGTGCTACCGATAGTACGGCGCTGCCCGCTGCCGGTCATGACAATATAGGTCTTGGTGCCGGCGGCCGACGTCCGCACACCGAGGGGGCTTCGTTTGTCCCAATAAGTGATCTGGCTGCGCTCTGGTGCTTTGAGCGCGCGCACGGTTACGTCGGTTAAAGCGACTTTCATCAGGCACCTCTCAGGCACCGATTTGGCCGCGCTGCGGCGATTTTCAGTGCCGCGCTATGCGTAGCTGATTTTGAGAAAGCTGACAAGAATCAACGGGTAATGGTGCTTCATGGGGAACTATAAGAAAGGGCCAGAACAGATTCCCAAGCTGCATACGAGGGTTCGATTCCCTTCGCCCGCTCCAATACTTAGCTCAATTCAGTAAAACTTTTGGCGCGGTTTTGGCACGGCAGTGCGGGCGGAAACCCGGCGTGGTATAGTTCCCGCATGACAGCGAAAGCACTCAAAGACGTCTTGCAGCGGGTCGAAGCCTGGCCGGAAGAGGCACAGGAGCAGCTCGCTGAGATCGCGCGCGAGATCGACGCGCAGCTTGCCGGCGGCGTGTATCGCGCGACAGCGGAAGAGCTGGAGGCGCTCGATGAGGCCGAGCGCAGTGGTGTTGCCAGTGAGGCCGAAGTCGAAGCGGCGTTCAGAACATTCCGCCCCGCATGAGGGTTGAATACAGCAAGCGGGCAACGGCCGATCTCCGCAAGGTGTCCGAGGAAAGCCGCGCGTTCGGCGAACCGGTAGCAGCGGCGGTCGAAGTCCGTATCCGCGGAATTATTGCGCAGATAGCCGAACATCCAGAAGCCGCGGCGCGGTTATGGAGCGACCGGCGATGCACGTCATCCCGCTGATCCGCTATCCATACAAGATTTTCTATCGGGTCTTCGAAGACGCGATCAGGGTGCTGCACATTCGTCACGCATCGCGGCGGCCGTGGACGAGGGAGCGGTGAACTAGGTGTTTAGGGAGGCAATTGTGTCGACAAATTCCGAAGACCCTAACTCGACGAAATCACTGGAGCGTCTCAACAAGAGTGTCGATCAAATTAAGAAATTGCTTCTTGATCGAAATATCATTCTTCCGAGCGTGCCCCTGAGACCAGAGAAATGCCCATGGACTGACGGTTGGTATCATTCATTCAAGATCGATGATATCCCAGAGATCAGTATTTTGCTCGATAATCGGCAGAATGAAGCGCAGTATAAGTTTGTTTGCGCATTTTCAGATCCAAAAAAAGAAAAAAGAGACAATCTACTAGCCAAGTTAATTGGTTCAGTTCCAGCCTTCGCGAATGGCAAATATAATGACGAAAGCGATTGGCGATCACAGAACAATGACTCCAGCTTATTTTGCTTGAAGAAGCCTCTCACCGTCGATGAGGCGGCGCGGCCAGTTTGCGACGATACAAAATACCCAAATGGGACTCGCGACTTCGCTTTTAGCTTGTATCAGTTACTTGGAGAGGAAGACAGACCATTTTTCGAACGAGCAGTTAAGTTTGTTCAAGAGGTCCGTCGAAGCTTCCTCAAACCAGAACCAAGCAGAGGTGTGACGCCGAGCTTCGGCGATCGTACTTTCACAGTCGAAGACTCGGATAACCGCCTCTACATGCTAAAGCTGGAAGGTGACGTCGCGGCCTTTCTGGGCCGGCAACCCTTTGAGGTAGCTCAACAGATGATCGTGAAGGTTGGGCATGCCAAGGACCCGCAGCAGCGTTGCGACACACACAACTCCCATCTCCCACCCAAGTGTCGTTTCCGTTGGATGGTCGCTGACAAGTCATCGCTGTTTCCCGGGGGAGTGGAGGCCAAACAGGCCGAAGACAAACTAGAGAAGAGTTTTTCCGACCGTTTCGAGAGTTTGGGCGGTGAGTTCTTCCTTGGAGACGAGCTTATGATGCGTGAAGAGTTTAAGCGGCTTTGCTGAATTGGCAGGCGCGCTGCGCTCGATGCTCTTCCCGATTAGGTCTATCGGCGAGGCGGGAGGATTCTGGGAACGCGTGGCCCGGCTCCGAGAATGGTATACTTCAACTGTCCCGAAAAGTGCTCTTTACGGGACAGTCATGGCTTCACACGCAAGGAAAACACAGGCTCGAACGGCTCGCGCGCCGTGCGCCAATAACCGTTTTCGGGACAGTTCCACGCAAACCCTGCAACCGCGATCGCCGGCCGCCGGAATATCTCACGCGAGCGGAAGTCGATCTGCTCGGGCAGACGGCGCACGAACGCGGCCGGTACGGGCACCGCGACGCGACCATGATCCTGCCCGCGTACCGGCACGTGATTCCTACGCCGGAGGCTCGCCGAAGTTTTTTCCCGGCGCAAGTGGCGCGAGACGGATGAGCCGCGAGTCCTCGACCGCAGCTTGCCGGTGCTTGACCGCTTCGCGATAGACCGGATCGCGGATCATCTCGACGAAGGCTGCAACTGACGGATATTCGGCGATGAAGCAAAGATCCCAGCGCTCTGTGCCGGGGCCGATCAGCATCAGTTCGAATTTGCCTTGCCAGACGATCCTGCCGCCGAGGCGGGAGAAAACGGGGCCGCTTTCGCGACCGTAGGCGGCGTAGGCTTCAGCACCGCTCGCTTTGCGGCGATCGGGATAATTCGCCTGCGCGTTAAGCCGCACGAGATTGAGCATATGGATCGGGCCTTCGCGGTCATTCTCACGAAAGGCGGCAAAAGTTTCCTTGGTCGGGTCGATATAGCCGGTCATTGCGCTTTGCCTCCCTCCGGCATGATCTCGATCTGATGGATCGCAAAACGATTCCATCAGGTCGCGATAGGCTCTAAGCGGGCTTCGGGATCTTAAATTGGCACCCGCGATTGACACCGTGTGATCCAAAAATACTAGCCGGCTCTCATGCCGACCGGGGCGAGCGTCTCACGCCGATTCACGCTTTGCGAGTTGGAATCAGGCTTTTTCCACTTTCTTTTCTTTGCGGATGTGGCCATCGAGTTCGATGTCCAATTCGACCCCCTGCCCCTTGGCATTGTGGGCGCGAACCTCGAAATGTTTCGGCTTACGGTGCGGCTCTCCTCTCACGTCAAATCCTGCCTTTTCGGCAGCCCGAAGAGCGATCTTGGGATCAGCAACTCGTGCTCGTGCGGCGGCTTCGGATGATCGATGACCACGCGCTCGCCACCCTCACGAGAGATCGTATGCACCTTGATTTCCGAAGGCTTCTTCTCGCCCTCGATGCGAACGTGTTCCCCCTTCTTCAGACGGAACATTTCTGCACCTTTAGGACGAAGATCAGCAAGCACGTTTCCGTTTGACATTTCCAGCACAAACCGATGGGCAAAGACATCCCCGACCGTACCGGAGTGGTTGACCTGCTCGTGATGTGGCATGAGAATTCCTTTTAGAGGACGGCTGCAATGATAACTCTGTTCAAGCGATGCGGGGCTTACTCAGCAACTAAGCTCGCAGCGTGCCCGATTGGTCGCTTGAGTTGCATATGGGCATTCTGATTGAAAGCGAGCAAGACGTGCGTTATCAATACGACCGATTCTAATCCAAACCTCACATCAACACCCAAGGCATAACTGCGCATAACGCAGCCAATACGACAATGCACGGAAATGACCCTGCGAAGGTTGGCTTGGCGCGGCCTTCGACTCTCTGTATGAATGACTCAGCGCGGCTTAGCCGGTAGCATTGCTCATATGCGTCACAGGGCCTCCAATCGAAGCCGCTGGCTGGTCGTCTTGAGCGTTCTGCTGGTCGGGTTAGTGGTCGCGATAGCCATCGCCGCCGCTCTGGCGCCGAGTCTGCTTCCGGCCGGCGACCCTATTGGCGGGGAGGGCCGGAGCGTCGCGGCCGTCGTCATCTTTGTCGGAAGCTATCTCGCGCTCGCGATCGGCCGGATTCCCGGTTTGAGCATCGACAGGGCCGGCATCGCCCTGGTCGGCGCCGGCCTCATGGTCGCATCGGGCGCCCTGCCGCTCGAGGATGCTTACAGGGCAGTGGACCTCGATACCATCACGCTGCTGCTCGGCATGATGATCGTCGTCGCAAGTCTGCGGCTTTCGGGCTTCTTCGCCGTCGCCAATGCCTGGGTCGGGGCGCACGCGAGGCGACCGTTGATCCTGCTCGGCGCGGTCGTCGCGACCTCCGGCGTCTTTTCCGCCTTCCTCGTGAACGACGCGATCTGTTTGGTGCTGGCCCCGCTCGTGCTGGAGTTGACGCTGGCGCTGGGACGCCGTCCGCTGCCCTACCTGCTGGCCGTGGCGATGGCGTCGAATGTCGGGTCGACCGCGACGATCACCGGCAACCCGCAGAACATCATGATTGGCAGTTTCTCTCATATTCCCTACACTAAATTCGCCCTGGCGTTGGCGCCGATCGCGCTGGTCGGGCTGATCATCACCGTGGTGCTCATCGCGCTCTTCCATCGCGCCGAGTTCGCCGGCGCTGCGCGACTGGAAGCGCCGCCCCCGAAGGTCGATGCCAATCGCGCGCTGGTGATCCGCGCATTGCTGGCGACCCTGATCTTGATCGCATTGTTTTTCGCCGGAGTCGTGCCGGCCAAGGCGGCGATCATCATCGGCGGCCTCCTGCTGCTGACCCGACGGGTGAAGAGCCGGCGGGTCTATGCGGAGATCGACTGGTCGCTGCTGCTGATGTTTGCCGGTCTGTTCATCATCGTCGCCGGCGCGCAGCACGCGCTCCTCAACCCCGACATCATTGCCGCCGTGGGCCGGCTTCATCTCGATCGGGTTCCCGTGCTCAGCGCCTTGACGGCGGTGCTCTCCAACCTTGGTCAGCAACGTGCCGGCCGTGTTGATGCTGAAGCCGTTCGTCGATGCGCTGAAAGACCAGGACACGGCGTGGCTGGTGATCGCGATGGCTTCGACGCTGGCCGGCAACTTCACCGTGCTGGGCTCGATCGCCAATCTGATCGTCGTGCAGAGGGCGGCCGCTTCCGGCGTGACGATCGGCTTCTGGGATTATTTCAGGGTCGGCGCGCCGCTGACCGTCATCACCCTCGCAATCGGGACGCTGTGGCTATGGCTGTGACATCAACCACGAGCGAGCGTTTCATCCCGGTCTCCCTCGATGCGGTCAATTTTCTTGCGGCCGACGTGCGCGGCGCGGTCGGTCCTTTTCTCAATGTGTTCCTGGTCACCCAGCAGCATTGGAGCCAGTCTGGAGTCGGACTGGTAACGACTGTCGGCGGCCTGCTCGGGATTGCCGTCCAGACGCCGATCGGCGCTGCGATCGACGAGACCCGCGCCAAGAGGGGAGTTATCGTCCTGGGGCTTGCCGTGTTGGCGATCGCGGCCGCAATCATCTTCGCGTGGCCGAGCTTTTGGCCGGTGGCGATCACCAACAGCCTGATGGCGACATTGCCGGCGATGTCTTCGGTCCTGCGGTCGCAGCCGTGACCTTGGGCCTGTACGCGCGCAAACAGCTTGCCCGACGTATAGGGCGGAACTCGGCCTTTGACCACGCCGGCAATGTCGCCATCGCGGTAGTGGCGGGTGCGGTCGGATATATTTTCTCGCAGCGCGCCGTCTTCCTGCTGGTGCCGGTCTTTGCAATGCTGACGGTGATCGCGGTGCTCTCCATTCCAGCCGAGGCCATCGATTACAACCGGGCGAGAGACCTGGAGCCCGAGCCCGGCGCGGCGGAGAGCCAAACCAGGGTCGCCGGCTACCGCATCCTGTTCGAATCCCGGCCGCTGGTCATCTTCGGCCTATGCGTCATGCTGTTTCATCTCGCCAATGCGGCGCTGCTGCCATTGGTGGGACAGAAGCTCGCAGCCGCCTATCCCAAAGAAGCGACGGCGATGATGTCGGCCTGCATCGTCGCCGCACAGGCTGTCATGCTGCCGATCGCGCTGCTCGTTGGACACACCGCCGACACTTGGGGACGCAAGCCTTTGTTTCTCGCCGGGTTCGCCATTCTGCCAATCCGGGCCGTGCTCTATACCCTCTCCGACAATAGCTTCTGGCTGGTCGGCGTCCAGGTGCTCGATGGCGTCGGCGCCGGGATTTTCTGCGCCCTCACGCCTTTGGTGATTGCCGACATCATGCGAGGCACCGGGCGCTACAACTTGGCCCAAGGCGCGATCGCCACGGTTCAGGGGATCGGCGCCTCGCTGAGTGGGCTAGCTGCCGGCGTGATCGTCGATCCGTTCGGATACAGCGCGGCCTTTCTCGCCGCCGGCGCCGCCGCCCTCGCGGCCATGGCCGTCTTCGCTGTCGGGATGCCCGAAACCGCCGATCGGGAGACGGTATCGCTGCAGTGTTGAGTCCGTCATTTGGCTAGGGGTGACCCGGCGCGTCGTAGAGGATGTGCAAGGCCTGAGCGAAATGTTCCACACCCGGGCCAAGCGAAAGAGCCGGAAAGAAGGTGAGTGCCCCGACGATGACGATCGTCCCGCAGAGCAGAAGCACGAATTGCAAGCCATCGGTCGGCAAAGTGCCTGCGGAGACGGGCACCCGCTTTTGTGCAGCGAGCGAGCCCGCTACGGCGAGGACCGGCACGATGACGAGAAAGCGTCCGGCCAACATTGCCAAAGCCGTCGTCAGGTTGAAGAATGGCGTATTGGCATTGAGGCCGGCAAAGGCGCTGCCATTGGTCGCTGCGCTGGACGTATAAGCATAGAGCAATTCTGAAAAACCATGCGGCCCGCCGTTCGACAGGCCCGCGCGTCCGGCCGGCAGGTAGAGCGCTACAGCGGTCAATGTGAGGATTACGGCGGGGACGACGAGCAGCGCCAAGATCGTCATTTTAACCTGCGTGGAATGAATCTTATTGCCCAAATATTCCGGTGTTCGGCCGACCATGAGTCCGGCGATGAAAACGGCGACGATTGCATAGAGCAAGATGCCGAAAAGACCGGAGCCGGGGCCGCCGATGATGACTTCATCCATCATCATATTGGCGATCAGCATTCCGCCGCCGAGCGGCGTGAAACTGTCGAGCATGGCATTGACGGCGCCATCGGACGAAGCGGTGGTCACGGCGGCAAAGAGGGCCGAACCGGTGATGCCGAAGCGCACCTCTTTGCCTTCCATATTGCCGCCGGGCTGCAGCGCGCTCAAGCTTTGATCAATCCCGAGGGCCGCAAAATGCGGATTTGCGGATGCCTCAGCCCAGTGAACGACGCCCAATCCCGCGGCAAACAAAATGCCCATTGCTGCAAGCAAGACAAAGCCTTGCCTTTCGTTGCCGACCATTCTTCCGAATGTATTCGTGAGCGCCACTCCGATCAGGAAGATCAAGACCATCTCGATGAGGTTGGAAAACCCATTCGGGTTTTCGAACGGATGCGCGGAATTGGCGTTGAAAAATCCGCCGCCATCGCCGCTCAAAAGCTTGATCACCTCCTGTGATGCGACGGGTCCACGCGCTATGATTTGGTTTGCGCCTTCGAGCGTGGTGGCCGTCACCGGTTCGCCCAGAGTTTGCGGGACGCCTTGCCATGAGAGGAGAAGCGCCGCGATCACGCAGATCGGCAGCAGGACGTAGAAAGTCGAGCGGGTCATATCGACCCAGAAATTTCCGATCGTCTCGCAGTGATGCCGCGCAAGCCCGCGCACCAAGGCAATCGCGACGGATACTCCGGTTGCAGCGGACAGGAACGACTGAACCGTGATGCCCGCCATCTGAGAGAGATCGCTCAGCGTGGTTTCGCCCGCATAGGCCTGCCAACTCGTATTCGTCGTGAAACTGACCGCCGTGTTGAAGGCGAGGTCGGGTGCAACCGCAGGCGAATGCAGCGGATTGAATGGCAGCACCGCTTGCAGCTCTTGCAGCGCGAACAGCAGGACCAGGCCGATCCCATTAAAAACCAATAACGCGAAAGTGTAATCTACCCAATTCTGCTCGGCCGAAGGATCAATCCCGGCCAAACGATAAAGCCCATTTTCGAGTGGTGCCACGATCTTGAAGGGCGCCTCGCGCGCAGTGAAAATCCGCGCCATATAGCCGCCGAGAGGCCGCATCATCGCCCCGAGAAGCAGAACGAAAGAAAAGATCAGGAGCCAATTCTGCCAGGTCATGCCGGATAAATCCTTGATCCGTCATCTCGCGGCATCCCCCGCCGGTAATGCCGAGCCGGCATTCTGGTAAACCAGAGAACCGCCTATGGCAGCGGCCATCGGGTTCGGAAATTGAGCAGAGCCATGCGAAGAAGACGGACGATGCAAAACTGAACGGGATCGATGGAACAGAATAGTCTCGATTGGCGCATATAATAGCAATAGGGAAGTTGATCCCAGCCTTTGACGCGACTGTGCGCGGCTGAATGGCCGCGATCATCAGCCCGTTGCGGGAAGGCGGTCCTTATACGTCAAGATCGAGAGTCCTTACGATTTCGGCGACCCGCCCAATTTCGCAATGAGATCCGGGCGTCGCTTGCGCGTCAGCCGCAAAGCCTCTTCCTTCCGCCACGCAGCAATCTTGGCGTGATCGCCGGAGAGCAGGACATCCGGGATCGCCCGGCCTTCCCATTCGCGCGGCTTCGTATAGTGCGGATATTCGAGCAATCCATCTTCGAAACTCTCGTCTAAGCCCGAAGCCTCCTTGCCCATGACGCCGGGCAACAGGCGCACGATGGCATCGAGTACGACCATGGCTACGATCTCGCCGCCGGACAAAACATAATCGCCGATCGAGACTTCTTCGAGGTTGCGGCCAGCGATGACGCGTTCATCGATCCCTTCGAAGCGGCCACAGACGAGGACGAGGCCCGCGCCCGTGGCGAGGTCGCGCGCGCGCGACTGGTCGAACGGGCGTCCACGCGGGCTCAATATGAAACGCGGACGCGGATCGTCCGGCGGCAGATTTCGCATCGAGCGATGCAGCGAGAACGTCGGCGCGCATGACCATGCCGGCGCCGCCGCCGGCCGGCGTATCGTCGACGGCGCGGTGCCGGCCGAGGCCATGAGCGCGGATGTCCTTGGCCTCAAGGCTCCAAATGTTGCGCGCCAAAGCATCGCCAGCGAGCGATAATCCCAGCGGGCCGGGAAACATCTCCGGAAAGAGCGTGAAAACGGTGGCCTGCCACGTAGTCACGTTACAAAACGCCTTTACAGCTCGTGACGGTCAATCGACGAATTGCCTGATCATACACCAAAAGCATTTTAGGCCGCCTCGCTATCGTCTGCTCTCTCCATCTCTTCCGATAAACGATCATGGGCTGGTGGTCTTGGCGGCCGATCCAAAAATAATAACCTGGCGACCTTAGAGTTTGCTGTATGTCAACACACCCTACTAGACCTTCGTATTCTGTCGATAGCAAGTCGGAGCAAAGGACGTCGGCGATGAAGCAAAAAACCAATTTGGTTCGTGGCACTTTCGTTGCTCTCGTTGTTCTTGCAGCCGCCACGTTCTTCCTCTCTCCGAGCCCGGCTTATGCCGTCGATGAGATTGAAGTCTACAATGCCGAGATCGCCGAGCCGGGCCAATGGACCATTCAGCAGCATCTCAATTACACGTTTCTCGGTCGGACGGTCCCGGAGTTTCCCGGCGGGCTTGTCCCCAACCATAGCCTCAACGGCACACCAGAGTTGGCCTACGGCGTTACCGAGTGGTGGGAACTCGGCTTTTATGCCCCGTTCGCCGTCAGCAACACGGTGAATTTCCTTTCGGACGGATTCAAAATTCGCAATCTCTTTGTCTCACCGGACGCGGCGAAGCGCGATTTCTTTTATGGCGTGAATTTCGAATGGTCCTATGCGACACCTGCCTTCTCACAGACGAGAGTCGGGCTCGAAGTCCGACCGATCATCGGCGTGCGCAATCAAGATTGGGAGTTCATCGTGAACCCGATCGTCGACTTCAGCATCGGCAAGTATGGTGAAGCCGACTTCTCGCCTGCCGCGCGCCTTGCCCGCAAGCTCGGCGAAGATTTCTTTGTTGGCGCCGAATATTATAGCTACCTCGGAAAGATCGGCGATTTTTCTCCTCTATCCGAACAGCAGCATTATTTGTTCGGCGTCGTCGATTTCAAAGTCGGCGTTGTCGATGTCGATTTTGGCGTCGGCTACGGTCTCACGCAGGGATCTGACCGCCTCGTCGCCAAGATCATCCTTGGTTATGCCTTCCCGGTGCTGGGCGCCAAAGCCGAAGATGGCGAGCAGCTACTGAAAATGCCTCCGACGCTTAAATCCGCGATGCAGGCATTGCAATAAAACCAGAGCGGATATCAAAGCCACAAAAACCGGATCAATCTTTGCGCGAATGTCCCGCGTCTCGCACGCCCAAAGGCCGTTCGCCAAGGCCCGCCACATCGGCGTTGCGGACGCGGGCTTACTGCTCTTTCGCCAGATCTTCATCGGGCGCGTCAAATTCGGCGCCGGCCTCGCTTTCGGCCGGTGGCACGACGACCACATGGCCGGCTTTCACGTCGACGATCGGCGCCGCCTCTCTCGTGAACGGCACGAGCAGGGTCTCGCCGCCGGAAACGGGCGCGATTTCGAGCATATCGCCGGCGCCGTGGTTGAGAACCTGAACGATACGCCCAATTCTTTCGCCGGCTTCATCCTCCGCCACAAGCCCGATGAGATCGGCGAAATAGAATTCATCCTCTCGCGGTGGCGGCAGCACTGCGCGAGGCACGTGGAGCTCGAGACCCGCAAGGGCCTCCGCCTCGCTGCGCGTCGCGACCCCTTTGAGTCGCGCGACGAAGAGGTCATCCTTGACGTTGCGCAGGCACACAATTTCGAAGACCCGCGCGCCGTGCAGATCAAATAAGGGACCGTAAGTGCCGATCGCTTTGGGCTCCTGCGTGAAGGATTTGAGCCGCACCTCGCCCTTGACGCCGTGGGCGGCGCCGAACCGGCCGACGAGGATGCGATCCTGCCCCACGATCAGGCGGCCGATGCTTCGGCCGCGGCCTTCTCGGCAGCTGCCGTCGCAGCCGCGGCGCGTTCCTGCGCCTTCTTCTTCGGCAGCGCCTTCTTCGGATTATTGGCTGCTTCGCGTTTCAGGACGCCAAGACCGTCGAGAAGCCGCGCGACGCGATCCGTCGGCTGCGCACCTTTGGCGATCCAGGCCTGCGCCTTTTCCGTATCGAGAACGACGCGGTCGGCCGCATCCTTGGCTTTCAGCGGATCGAAAATGCCGATCTTTTCGATGAAACGGCCGTCGCGCGGAAAGCGCGAATCGGCGACGACGACGCGGTAGAACGGGCGCTTCTTGGCGCCGCCGCGCGAGAGACGAATTTTCAGGGACACTGCTCTTCCTTTCTAATGTTCGACCTTTCGCGCCTTATCCTTCGACGAGGTCGAGCCTCTTTTCGATTCGAGTGATCCTTGCATCTTGCCGATCGAGCTCGGCGTTGATCTCGGCAAGCTGCACTGAATGCTCCGCCACGGACCTTTCAATATGGCCGAGACGCATCGTAACATCGTCGAGCCTGTGTTCGACGCGGTCGAGTTGGCCTCGAATGTGGTGCAGATGTTCGACAACCGGATTGTCGGCTTCGGCCATCGGACTATTTCTTCTTTCCAAACGGGTTGATGCCGCCGAGCGGGCCGCCGCCGAGTCCCGGCAATTTGCCACCGCCGAGGCCCGGAAGACCAGCCGGCAAGCCGGCGCCTTTGCCCGAGACGCCGGGCGGCAGCCCAGGCACTTTCATCCCGCCCCCATTGCCCATCTGCCTTTGCAGGGCGGCGATCTCTTCTTTGCTCGGCATTGGCATTGCGCCGGAACCGCCCGGAAAAGCGCCGCCGCCCATGCCGAACATCGAGGCCATCTGGCCGAGCGCACCGCGCTTGCCGCTGCCCATTTGCTTCATCATATCGGCCATCTGCCGATGCTGTTTCAAAAGCCGGTTGACGTCTTCGACGCGGGTGCCGGAGCCGGCCGCGACGCGCTTCTTGCGCGAGGCTTTGAGAAGGTCGGGATTGCGCCGTTCCTTCGGCGTCATCGAGAGGATGATCGCGCGCTGGCGCTTGATGACGCGGTCGTCGAGATTGGCCGAGGCGATCTGATCCTTCATCTTGGCAATGCCCGGCAACATGCCGAGGATGCCACCGAGGCCGCCGATCTTTTCGACCTGCGCCAATTGATCGGCGAGATCTTCGAGATCGAACTTGCCCTTGCGCATCTTCTCGGCGATCCGCTGAGCCTTTTCCGCGTCGATCGCCTGCGCTGCCTTCTCGACGAGCGAGACGATGTCGCCCATGCCGAGAATGCGCTGCGCAATGCGATTGGGATGGAAATCCTCGAGCGCATCCATCTTCTCGCCGGTGCCGAGCAATTTGATCGGCTTGCCGGTGACGGCGCGCATCGACAACGCCGCACCGCCGCGCCCATCGCCGTCGACGCGGGTGAGAACAATGCCGGTAATGCCGACGCGTTCGTCGAAATTCTTGGCGAGATTGACGGCGTCCTGGCCGGTGAGGCTGTCGGCGACGAGCAGAATTTCGTGCGGATGCGAGGCCTCTTTGATCTCGACCATCTCGGCCATCAAAGCCTCGTCGATATGGGTCCGCCCGGCGGTGTCGAGAAGCACGACGTCGAAGCCCTGCAATCGTGCCGCCTGTTCGGCCCGCCTGGCGATCTGCACCGGCGTCTGGCCGGCGATGACCGGCAAAGTCTCGACGCCGACCTGGCGGCCGAGCACGGCGAGCTGTTCCTGCGCCGCCGGCCGCTTGACGTCGAGCGAGGCCATCAGCACTTTGCGCTTCATGATCTCGGTCAGGCGTTTGGCGATCTTCGCCGTCGTCGTCGTCTTGCCCGCGCCTTGCAGGCCGACCATCATGATGGCGATCGGCGGCACCGCGTCGAGATCGATCGGCTCGGCCTCGGAGCCGAGGGTCTCGACCAGCACGTCATTGACGATCTTGATGACCATCTGGCCGGGCGTCACCGATTTGATGACATTGGCGCCGACGGCGCGGGCACGGACCTTGTCGGTGAAGGAGCGCACGACATCGAGCGCGACATCGGCCTCGAGCAAGGCGCGGCGGACCTCGCGAAGCGCGAGGTTGACGTCATCTTCGCTCAAGGCGCCACGCCGCGTCAGCGTGTCCAATATGCTTGAGAGCTTTTCCGAAAGCCCTTCGAACATGTCCAGCTCCTTTGGTCCCCATTTTACAGGGGAGGGGATTCGTGCCGCCAACACCAAACGCGCCCGGGGGCGCGACGCGCTGCCGGACGTTGACCGCCAGCCTCACGGGCCGGTCGGCGGAAATTTCTGCACCTCTTGCGAGATAAGCGGCCTATCTAGGCGCGGGGGCGCGGCAAGTCAAGAAAGAGGAGCTTGGCGGCCAGGTAAGGGATTGTCGAAGATCGTGCCGGTAGACGCCATTACCACCTGGATTTTTGCAGAGCCGTGACAGTCGAGGCCACGCTGCCGTCGACCGTGACTCGAAGATTATTGTCGAAAATGATCGCGACTTTCTCCTTGTCGATTTCCAGCACGAGATGGACAAGCTGAGCATTGACCGCAATATCCTTCCCGGTGCCGCTTTCCTTCAGAAAACACATCCCGTCCGCCATCGAGGCCACCCTTATGCTTTTTCGTAAGACTATAGAAATCAAATGGCGACTACCGGGCCTGGATCAAGGCCGCCGGATCTCAAACCGAAAGTCCGAAGCTTTCGATCGAGCCCCGCAACGAATTGGCCCTATCTGATATGACCGCAACCCTCCTACCCGGCGTCGCCGCGACTCCCGAGCCGCCGTATTACGCCGTGATCTTCACCTCCCTTCGCACTGACGCGGATGCGGGCTACGACGCTATGGCGCAGGCGATGGCCGACAGCGCCGCCCGCCAGAACGGCTATCTCGGCATGGAAAGCGTCCGCGACGGGCTCGGCATCACCGTCTCCTATTGGCGCGATCTCGATTCGATCGCCGCATGGAAACAGGCTCTCGACCATCTCGCCGCCCAAAAGCTCGGCCGCGAGCGCTGGTATCGCGCCTACCGCGTCCGCATCGCGCGGGTTGAGCGAACCTATGGCTTCGGGTTAGGGAATGGACAGGCCGGCGAAACCGGCTGAAAGAGAGAGATCATGTCGAAATCGATCGTCATCACCGTGCCACACAACCTTGGCCGCGAGCCGGCACGCCGACTTTTGGCGGCCGAAATCGAACGGCTGAAGACAGCCTATGTCGATAAATTCGCCCATTCCGACGTCCAATGGACACAGGATACGGCCGCCGTTCGCGTCGAGGCGCTCGGCCAAGCGGTGACGGGCCAACTCGATGTTCTCGACGATTCGGTGCGGATCGAAGTCGCGCTGCCGTGGATCTTCGCGGCTCTGACGGGGCGCATCGAGAACAAGCTCACGACGACCGCGCAAGACACCTTGCGGCTCGAAGATAAGACGAAGAAGCAGCCCTGAACTCGACAATCACGCCGGCGGCGTGCCGTTCAGCCGCAAAACCTCGCCCGCGACGTAGAGACTGCCGGCGATGAGAACGCGTGGCGGCACGCGCCACTCCCGCGCCCTCAGAAAACGCAAGGCCTGTTCGAAACTCTCGCAGGCGACCGCTGGAATGCCCTCGGCATTTGCGAAAGCGGCGACCTCGCTCGGCGTGCGCGCCACATGTTCGCCGGTCACAGGCACGGCGAGAACTTCCTGAGCGAGGCCTTTGAAAGCCCGCAAAATCGCGCCCGTATCCTTGCTCGCGAGCGTCCCGCAGACGAGGATGAGCGGTCTTTGCACTTTGTCCTCGAAATCGGCCATGGCCTGCGCGAGAACACGGCCGCAATCCTCGTTATGGCCGCCGTCGAGCCAGATTTCCGCGCCGGGCGGCGCGAGCTCGGGCACCGGACCACGCGTCAGCTTTTGTAAGCGCGCCGGCCACTCGGCAGAGGCCACGCCGGTTTCAAAAATGGCGGAATCAAGCTCAGGCTCGATCAGGCGCAGCGCCGCGACGGCAAGCGCCGCGTTTTGATGCTGATGGCGGCCGACGAGCCGCGGCAAGGGTAGGTCGAGCAGGCCCTGCTCGTCTTCGAAGACGAGCCTTCCGTGTTCTTCGCGCGCCAGAAAATCCTGGCCGGCGACGACAAGCGGCGCTCTGCACGCGCGGGCGCGCCGCTCCAGGACGTGTAAAGCTGCGTCCTGCTGCACGCCGACGAAAGCCGGCACATTTCGCTTGAAAATGCCTGCCTTCGCAGCCGCGATTTGTTCGACCGTCGTGCCGAGAAATTCGGGATGATCGATCGAGACCGGCGTTACGATCGTGGCGACCGGATCGGCAATGACATTGGTCGCGTCGAAGTCGCCGCCGAGGCCGACTTCGAGGAGAAGGTAATCGGCCGGATGCTCGCTAAAAAGCTTGAACGCCGCCGCGGTGGTGATTTCGAAAAGCGTGATCGGCCGGCCTTCGTTGATGTCTTCGCATTGCGTCAGGGCCGCGGCCAGTTCGGCGTCGTCGACGAGGCGACCGCGCCCCTCGGCGCCAAGTCTGATCCGCTCATGAAAGCGAACAAGATGCGGCGACGTATAGACGTGGACCTTTTTTCCCGCCGCTTCCAGGATGGCGCGCATGAAGGCGATCGTCGATCCTTTGCCGTTCGTGCCGGCAACATGAACGGTGCGCGGCAAAGCGAGCTGCGGCGACCCCATGCGGGTGAGCAGGTCTTCGATACGGCCAAGGGAGAGATCGATTCTTTTCGGATGCAGCGCCAGAAGACGCGCCAGTATCAAATCCCAAGGATCGAGATGCTTGGTCATCGCCACCTATTCTACTGCCGTTCCGAAGAACCGGCGGTGCTGCTCCAGCAAATCGCCTTCGTCCGAGCGATGTGCCGGAAAGGAACCCCGAAATCCTTCGGATTCAAGGCATAGGTTGACACTCACGCGACGGCTTTCGGCGGCGCATGGGTCAAAAGCGCGCAAAGGCGCGCCAAAGTCGCGCGCAAATCGTGGCGGCGCACGACCATGTCCACCATTCCGTGCTCTCGTAAATATTCGGCGCGCTGGAAACCCTCCGGCAAGCGCTCGCGAATCGTCTGCTCGATGACGCGCGCTCCGGCGAAGCCGATGATTGCGCCCGGCTCGGCGATATGGATATCCCCCAGCATGGCATAAGAGGCCGTCACGCCGCCCGTGGTCGGGTTGGTCAAGACGACGATGTAGGGCAGTTTCGCGGCACGCAGGCGCTGCACGGCGACGGTCGTTCGCGGCATTTGCATCAGCGAGAACATGCCTTCCTGCATGCGCGCCCCGCCTGAGGCGGTGAAGATGATGAAAGGCGTCCTGTGCTCGATCGCCCGCAGCATGCCGGTTACGATCGCTTCACCCGCCGCCATGCCGAGCGATCCGCCGAGAAATTCGAAGTCCTGAACCGCGACGGTGACCGCCATGCCGTCCAATCGGCCGCTGGCGAGCCGGACGGCGTCTTGCACGCCGGTCTTGATCCGGTTCTCCTTGAGGCGATCCGTGTAGCGCTTGACGTCGCGAAACTTCAGCGGATCGAGCGGCACTTCCGGCGTCGGCAATTCCTCGTAGGCGGCGCCGTCGAAGAGCATGTCGAGCCGTGCCTTGGCCGACATCCGCATGTGGTAGCCGGAGCCCGGCACGACATAAAGATTGGCTTCGAGATCCTTGTGGAAGACGAGTTCGCCGCTGTCCGGACATTTGACCCAGAGATTCTCCGGCGTCTCGCGCCGCAGGAACGAGCGGATCTTGGGCGGAACGACTTCGGAATACCAGCTCATGGTCACCCTTCAACTGTTGTGACGGCGCGGCCGGCGCGAACGCCATCGGCCAATTGACGGACGAGATCGGCGACGGCCGCAACGCTCTCGGGCGTCGCCGCGCCATCGCGATCAAGCGAGGCACGAAGCACCTCGACGAGAGCAGACCCGACGACAACGGCATCGGCGCCGGCGGCGATGGCCGCCGCGGTCGCAGCCGTCTTGACACCGAAGCCGACTGCCACAGGGAGAGCCGTGTGGCTTTTGATGCGTCCGACCGCAGCCTCCACCGCCGAATAATCCGGCGTGGCAGCCCCGGTGATGCCGGTAATCGACACATAATAGACGAAGCCGGAGGTATTTGCGAGCACCGCAGGAAGCCGCGCATCATCCGTCGTCGGCGTCGCGAGCCGGATGAAATTCAATCCCGCGCGCAGAGCGGGAAGGCAAAGTTCCTCGTCTTCCTCGGGCGGCAGATCGACAACGATCAGGCCGTCGACGCCGGCCGCCTTGGCAGCGGCAAGAAAACGATCGACTCCGTAGACGTATATCGGGTTGTAGTAGCCCATCAAGACAAGCGGAGTCGTGATATTGCTGGCGCGGAATTCGGCGACGAGCGCCAAGGTCTTCGCGAGTGTCGTGCCGGCTCGTAGCGCCCGTAGACCCGCTGCTTGAATGGCCGGGCCATCCGCCATCGGATCGGTGAAGGGCATGCCGAGTTCGACCAGATCGGCGCCCGCGGCAGGCAAAGCCTTCAGCAATGCGAGCGAGGTCGCAAGGTCCGGATCGCCGGCCATGACGAAGGTCACGAGGCCGGCGCGGCGGTCTGCGGCGAGAGCGGCGAAACATGTATCGATACGGGTCGTCATGGGCGGTCACAGCCGGCAGCGGCGACCGCGCGCGCTCAAAACGCCCGCATGGATCATCCCGCCGGTTCTAGAGAATTAACGTCTCGATTGAGCCGCTTGCCGGCCTGCGGCCAGCGGTTGGCCTTCCCTAGCGCGGATTTCGGCCGGGTGGAAGCACCGGATCGGAATACGCTCGAATTCAATCAGTTGGAGCACTCGCTCCGGCTTGAGCAAACGGCGCCATTCGAATTTGGCGACTTTTTCGAGGGTCGAGCGCGGCATCTAGTCGACGATGCGCACCTCGTGCGGAATCTTGAAATCGGCAAGCGCCGCCTTGCATGCCGCAACAATCCGGTCCGCCAGAATTTGCGGATCGACCGCTGGCCCCTCCTCGGGAATGACGAAGGCGGCCGGCGCCTCGATGAGCGCAAGCGTACCACGCGATCAACGTCGCGAGGCATTTGTCGCGCTATCTCAAATATGTGAACCAATTTCCGCTGGCTGAACCAAGGCCGTAGCTCATCCTGCGTCATTCGAATTCGCGTCGCTTTTCGCTCTCGATCCGGAAATGATGTGCCGGATAAACGCCGAGAATGTTGAATTCCTTGCAGAAGAAAGCGAGTTCTTCGAGCGCGCGGGCAAGCTGCGGTTCGTCGGGATGGCCATCGACATCGGCAAGAAACTGCGTTGCGGTGAATTCGCCCTCGACCATATAGCTCTCGAGCTTGGTCATGTTGACGCCATTGGTGGCGAAGCCGCCGAGCGCCTTGTAGAGGGCGGCCGGAACGTTGCGGACACGGAACACGAAGCTCGTCACGCAGGGGCCATTGTTCGGCGGCGGCCATTGCGGCGTTTTCGCAAGAACGACGAAGCGCGTCGTATTGTGCTTTTCGTCTTCGACATCGGCGGCGAGCACGTCGAGATCGTAGATCTCGGCGGCGAGCGTCGTTGCGAGCGAGGTCCTGGTCGGGTCCCTCCATTCCGCTACTTCCCGCGCGGAGCCGGCGGTGTCGGCGGTGATATGCGGCACCAGCCCGAGCCTGCGGATGATCTTGCGGCATTGGCCGAGCGCGTGAACATGGCTGTAGACCGCGCGGATATCTTCGAGCGGGCTCCCTTGATACCGAGCAATTGAAACCGGATCGGCAAAAAATATTCGCCGACGATGAATAGGCTCGCGGTCGGCAAGAGATGGTGGATGTCGGCGACGCGTCCGGCGATCGAATTCTCGATCGGGATCATCGCGAGATCGGCCGCGCCGTCGGCGACAGCGGCGAGCGCGTCTTCGAAGGTTGCGCAGGGCAGATGTTCCATTTCGGGATAGACGTTCCGGCAGGCAATATGCGAATTGGCGCCGGGTTCGCCTTGATAGGCGATCTTCATCGTTTTCATCCTGTCTTCGTGCCCCAGGGCCTCGTGCCTGTCCGGGAAGGGGTGAGCAGGCTCGCGGCGCCTTTCAAATCATCGGTCATCGATTTTTCGCGGGGAGGGGCGCGCCGGTCTCGAGCATTTCAGTAGTGTCGCAGCGCGGACGGCTGCCGCAAAGCCGGCGAGCACGTTCGAGGTCTTCCGGACTGTCGACGCCGAACTCGCCTTCCGCCACCAATGCGACGTCGATCCGCATTGAGGCTTCGAGCGCCCGCAATTGTTCGAGTCTTTCGCGACGTTCGAGCGCGGATGGTGGAAGCCGTACAAATCGCTCGAGCGCCGCGCGCCGATAAGCATAGATCCCAATATGGTGATAGAGGGGGCCTTCCCCCCACGGCGCAAGCGCCCGGGTAAAATAAAGCGCCCGCAAGCGGCCCGAGGCCAAAGGCGTCCCGACGACTTTCACGACGTTCGGATCGGCGGCCTCCTCGAGATCCCTGATGGGCGCCGCAAGTGTCGCAATATCGACGCCGGGGTCTTCGAGCGCTTCGGCGACCTTACGTACGAGGGCCGGATCGATCAGCGGCATATCGCCCTGCAAATTGATCACAAGGTCATAGCGCCGATCGGGGTCATGACGGGCAAGTGCCTCGCAGATCCGGTCAGAACCGCAGACGTGATCCGGGCGGGTGAGGAGAGCGGTTCCCCCTGCCTTTTCGACCGCCTCCGCGATTTCGGGGTGATCGACCGCCACCAGAACCGGACCGATCGCGGCCTCGCGGGCGCGCCGCCAGACATGGACGATCATCGCTTCGCCGGCGATCAAGGCGAGTGGCTTGCCCGGCAGTCGGGACGCCCCCATCCGGGCGGGTATGAGAATGATCGGCTCGGTCATTGTCCTAGCGGTGGCAGCGTCGCGCGAGCATCAAATCATGGCATCGACGGTCGCTCCGGGTCGCGTGATACCGCCCGGCGCTCGGGATCGCAAATGCGGCTCTGTAGCCCGGGTTCCGGCGCAGTCCATAGCCGCCAGATCAATGACTTAGTATTATGACTCAACCGAAGGTTGGGCACGAACAGTGCGCAGCGCAGAGTCCAGTGGGGAAAAATCGGCCGCGTCCCGCCCTGCCTGCGGCGGGGCCGGACATCGGTTCGCCCCGGTCGACTGCGGCCCACTGCGGCAATCCGCACCATCTTTGTGGCAAAGGTGGCAACAGCCGCCGTTCATACGAGTTGCCAAGCCCGTCGCAAAGCGGCTAATCATCGCCGCGCGGGTTATGCACGCGGAGCGGAGATGCCGCATCCGATTTTCGGCGGGCGGTCTGTAATTTAACCCGAGATGCGCAATCTGCCTGCGCATCTCGGCTTAGATCGAAAAGAGGCAGAACTGAGCGAAAATGGAATCCTTCGAATTCAACAAGATAGCGGGCGCCATTCTCGGCGCGCTCCTCTTCGGCATGGGGACGGGCGTAGTCGCGGATGCCATCTTCGCACAGGGAAAACCGGCCAAGCCCGGCTATGACCTCCCCACCGGGGAAGTTGCGGCCGCCGAACCCGGCCCCGCTTCGAAAGCCGCCGCCGAGCCTTTGCCTGAACTTCTCGCCAAGGCCGATCCGAAGAAAGGGCAAGCCGATACCAAGGCTTGCCAGTCCTGCCATAATTTCGAAAAGGGCGCCGGCGCCAAGATCGGTCCGCCGCTCTATGGTGTCGTCGACCGGCCGAAAGGCTCCATTGCCGGCTTTTCTTATTCCGACGGCATGAAGGCAAAGGGCGGTAGCTGGACCTTCGAAGACTTGAACAGCTTCATCACCGATCCCAAAGCCTATGTTTCCGGCACCAAAATGTCGGCTTTCGGCGGTGAAAAAGATGCGCACAAACGCGCCGATATTCTCGCTTATCTGCGCACTCTTTCCGACGCACCGGCGCCGCTGCCGAAGTAGGTGTGAAACAATAGACTGTCGCCGCCTAGTGGTGCGATACTAACAAATGGTTCCCATCCGTGAGTGCCCGTACGGAAATAATTAAATCGCATTTTCGCTGAACCACGCGGTGCTGCCACGCGGATATCGGCGCAGTTATTCCCGTACGAGCCCTTAGTTCAGTCGCAACACTGATTCTTTGATCTGGTGAGCCGACTTGTCCTTAACCTTCGGGGACCAAGCGTAACAGTCGGACCACTGGCAGCCGGTTTAGCGCGAAACGCGGAAATCGACCGGCGCCGAGCTCGGGCAGGTCCGGTTCGATTGATTTGACAAAAAGAGTTCGGCGGGTTCACCCCTGAAAGGTGACCGTCGAGACAGGGTGCAGCACATGATCAAGGCTGTTGCGTTCGACGCCTACGGGACGCTTTTCGACGTCTATTCGATCCGGGCGCTGGCCGAAGAACTCTTTCCCGGACACGGCGCCGAACTCGCCGCGCTCTGGCGCGGCAAGCAGATCGAATATACGCATTTGCGCACGCTCTGCGGGCACTACGCCGACTTTTGGAGCGTGACCGCCGAAGCCTTGGGCTTCAGCTGCGAGCAACTCGGACTCGATTTGTGCGATCGCGATCATGCGCGCCTCATGTCTCAATATGCATGTCTCGCTCCATATCCCGAAAACGTCTCGGCGCTTCATCGCATGAAGGACATGGGTGTGCCGCTCGCGATTCTCTCGAACGGCACCCGCTCGATGCTCTTGAGCGCGGTCACGGCGGCGGGCATGGAAAACCTGTTCGAGCACATTTTGAGCGTCGATCAGGTCAGAAAGTTCAAGACTGCACCGGAAGCTTACCAACTCGCTCCGGACGCGTTCGGCTGCCCGGCGGACGAAATCCTGTTCGTGTCCTCGAACTGCTGGGACGCCTGCGGCGCGGCCTGGTTCGGCTACACGACATTGTGGATCAACCGCGGCGGCCATCCGCGCGAGCGGCTCGGCGTCGCGCCGACGGCGACCGGCCGCACGATGCATGATGTTGCCGATTTCCTCGCCGACGCGATGCAGGGTCGCGCGCCTGCGTCCGCCGCGGGACCAGTCGCAAAATCCGCTGATTTCGCCTAAGATGCGATGCGACTTGGTTCGAGTAAGTCAGGTCTGCGACTTCAGATATATTGGATGTCCAAGTATCCGAACGCTGGACCCGCTCATTCGAAAGAGATATGCTTTAACTTATTAAATCGGCGCGTATTCTCGTAGATCGGGCGAGTCCACCCGATCGGACTACGCATGAGGTACCGGCGCGCGCTATGTTTCCGGCTTGGCTCGCTATTCTCACGATCCTCGCTTATTTGAGCGGGCTCTTCGCCGTTGCGCATTATGGTGACACGTCCGGACGCCGTTTTGTTGGCGAGCGCGCCCGCAGCACAATTTACGTCTTGTGCCTGGGCGTCTATTGCACCTCCTGGACTTTTTTCGGCTCGGTCGGGCTTGCCTCGTCGCGAGGCATCGAGTTCTTGTCGATCTATATCGGCCCGATCCTCGTATTCGTGCTTTTCAATCCGCTGATCTCGCACATCGTGCGGCTCGCCAAGGGGCAAAACGTCACTTCGCTTGCCGACTTCGTGGCCGCCCGTTACGGCAAGGCCGGCTCCGTGGCCGCACTTGTCGCGGTCACCGCGCTGATCGGGGTCATACCCTATATTGCGCTGCAGCTCAAAGCGATCTCGGAATCGCTCACGACTGTTTTGATCTCGATAGAAGGTCAACAAACTTTCGCGGTCCTTTCTTCGAACCAGTTGTCCGCTCTCGTCGCCATGGCTCTCGCCGGCTTCGCGATCGCTTTCGGAACTCGCCGTCTCGACGCCACCGAACATCAGGACGGGCTCATGCTCGCCATCGCGACGGAATCGATCATCAAACTGATTGCTTTCGTCTCGGTTGGCATCTTCGTGACTTGGGGCATGTTCGGCGGCCTCGGCGATCTTTCCAATCACGTCATAGGGGACGCAAAGATCGCGTCCATCATCGCGACGCCGCCAAATCTCGAAAACAGCCTCATCACGACCTTTCTCGCCGCGACTGCGATCATCCTGCTGCCCCGCCAGTTCCATGTCACCATTGTCGAAAACCGCAGGGAAGAGGACGTTCGCAAGGCAGCCTGGCTGTTTCCGCTTTATCTCGTTGCGATGAATGTTTTCGTCCTGCCGATTGCGATTGCCGGTCTGGTGATTTTTCCCGACGGCGCGATCGACCGCGACATGACGGTTCTCGCATTGCCGCTTTATGCCAAGGCGGGACCGGTCGTTCTCCTGGCGCTCGTCGGGGGGCTCTCATCGGCGACCGCGATGGTGATCGTCGGCTGTGTCGCCGTCGCCATCATGGTTTCGAACGATCTCGTGATGCCGCTGCTTCTGCGCGTCCCGCAAACCCAGCGCCGCATCGCTGCCGGAGACATGGGCGCCTCCATCTTGACGATCCGGCGCATTTCGATCGTTGCAATTCTCGCGCTGTCCTATGCGTATTTCCGCAATGCCAGCGAAGCGGCTTTGACGGCGATCGGCTTGCTGTCCTTCGCCTGTATCGCGCAAATCGCCCCGGCAATGCTGGGCGGGTTGATCTGGCGGCGCGCCAATGCGCGCGGCGCCATTGCCGGCCTCATTGTCGGTCTCGTGGTGTGGGCTTATACGCTGCTCTTGCCGTCTCTCGAATCGCCTCTCCTATCGGTCGCCGATCTCGTGCAGCATGGACCCCTCGGCCTTTCTTTCCTGCGGCCGACCGGCTTTTTCGGCACTTCCATGCTGCCGCTCGTCCATGGCGTCGTCTTCAGCCTCGGCGCCAATATTGTCGCCTTCGTCGGCTTTTCCCTGACTCGCCAGCCGGGCCCGATGGAACGGCTTCAGGCAAGTGCTTTCATGCACACGAAGGGCGCGCCGATGGCGCAGTCCTTTCGCTTC
This sequence comes from uncultured Alphaproteobacteria bacterium, assembly GCA_963809985.1. Classification (GTDB taxonomy): domain Bacteria; phylum Pseudomonadota; class Alphaproteobacteria; order Rhizobiales; family Beijerinckiaceae; genus Methylovirgula. The sequence goes on from CAWELW010000001.1 coordinate 1,416,763, forward strand.
TGGCGGTCCAACGTCTCGATCGCCGAACTCGAAGCGACCGTCGCGCATTATTTGGGCCTCGAGCGGACGCAGCGCTCCTTCGCCAACTTCTTTTCGTCGCGCGGAATCGATTTTCCATCGAGCGGCGACGCCGATATTCACCTCTTGCGCTTTGCCGAACATCTGATTGCCGCGACGATCGGAGCCGCGTCTTCCCGCTTGGTTCTATCTTTGCTCTTGCGGCAACGCGCGATGAGCCGCGATACTGCCTTGCAGCTCGTCGACGAAATTTCTGCAGAGATTCAATATAGCCGCGATATGTTGCAATACGCGATCGACGTCGCGCGGCAAGGGATTACCGTCTTCGACCGCAATCTGCGGCTCGTCTGCTGGAACCGCGCCTTCGGTGATCTCTTCAACTTGCCGAATGATCTGTTGCGGGTTGGCATCGGGCTCGACGACATCATCCGTTTCAACGCCGAACGCGGCCTTTACGGACCCGGCCCTTCGGACGAATATATTGCAGCCCGTCTCGAAACTTTGGTGAGCGGCGACGGCTTGCTGCGCTTGCGTCTGCATCCTTCCGGCCGGGTCGTTGAAGTGCGTTCGGCGCGCATGCCCGATGGCGGCATCGTCGCCACTTATCTCGATGCGACTGCGCAAGTCAAATCGGAAGAAGAGCTCGAAGCCGAAAACGAAAAGCTCGAGCGACGTGTTCGCGAGCGGACCGAAGAACTCGTTCGGCTCAACGCTGAATTGGCACGCGCCAAAGCGCAGGCGGAAGAAGCGAATGTCTCGAAGACGCGATTCCTCGCCGCTGCCAGCCATGATTTGCTGCAGCCGTTGAACGCCGCGCGTCTTTACACGACGTCGCTGAGGGAGAGGATGGAGGGCGCCACGCCCGAACATAGGAACCTCGCCAGGAATGTGGATGCTTCGCTCGAATCGGTTGAAGAAATATTGACGATGCTTCTCGAGATGTCGCGGCTCGATGCCGGCGCCCTGAAACCGGAACTGACGAATTTCCGCATCGATGAAGTGCTCAATCAACTGGCCATGGAATTCGGTCCGGTCGCGCAGGAAAAAGGCCTCACACTCACGTTCGTCCGCTGCTCCGCCGTCGTGCGTTCGGATCGGCGGCTGCTGCGCCGGCTCGTCCAGAATCTCGTCTCCAACGCGATCAAATATACCCCGCGTGGCCGCATTCTGGTGGGGGTGCGCCGCTGCGGCGAGACCTTGCGGCTCGACATATGGGATACCGGCATCGGCATCCCGCCGGCAAAGCAGCGTGACGTGTTCCGCGAGTTCGAGCGGCTCGGGCCGGCGATCAAATCGGCGGGCGGCGTCGGTCTCGGCCTCTCGATCGTCGAGAGGTTGAGCCGGGTTCTCGGCCACGCCGTCACTTTGCGGTCGACGCTCGGCAAGGGCTCAGTCTTCAGCGTCGAAATTCCCTGGATGAAGGGAACCAAGCTGCCGCTGTCGGAGCCTCTTTCGAGGCTTGCTGCCGTGCACCACAAACCGCTGCAAGGCATGGTGGTTGCCGCAATCGACAACGAGCCGACAATTCTAGCCGGCATGGCGGTTCTCTTCGAAGGTTGGGACTGCCAATTTGCCGGTGGCGGAGATCTCGAGCAAATTCTTGGCGAGCTCGCGCGGCGAGACCTCGTTCCCGACGTCATTATTGCCGATTATCATCTCGATGCGAGTGATGGGATCGCCGTCATCGCGACCTTGCGCGAAAGGTTCGGGAAAGCCCTGCCGGCGATCCTGATCACGGCGGACCGCAGCACCGATGCGCGCGAACGCGCCGCGGCCAGCAACATTCGCGTCCTCGGCAAACCTCTCAAGCCGGCGGCCTTGCGCGCGCTTCTCTCACAATGGCGAAAGCTCGAGGCGGCGGCGGAATAGATGACGGGAGCACGGCAAATCCTTCCCCTATCAAGGGGAGGGTGACCGCCGAAGGGCGTTCCGAACGGACGCCCGTCGCAAGCAACAGGCTATGGCGGCCGGGGAGCAGGAGACAACAAGAGATTCACCCCATCTGGTCGGCCAAAGCCCTGCGCTTTGCGCAGGGCGTCAATTATTATGAGCACGGGCGCGCAGAGCGCGCCCTATGGCCGCCCACCTTCCCCATTCCGGGGAACGATTCGCAGCTACGCTTTTTGCGCATCTCTTGCAAGCCGAGAGCAGCCGTGAACCTGCTACCGGAGCGCATGGAAATGATCGAGTGGGCCGGTTCCCATGCCGACGTGGAGCTCGTCGGCCGCTTCGAGCGCGCTTGTGACGAAGATTTTAGCGGCCTCGATCGCTTGGGCGAGATCCAGGCCTCGCGCGACATGAGCGGCGATCGCCGCAGATAATGTGCAGCCGGTCCCGTGCGTATTGCGGGTCGCGACACGCTTTCCTGCATAGATCTTGGTCACGTCGCCGTCGAAGAACAAGTCGTCGCAAGTCACCGCATCGAGATGACCGCCTTTCAAGAGCACGGAGCGAAACCCGAGCTGATGCAGCCGCGTCGCAAGCTTGTCCATCTCGGCGAGGCTTACCGGAACGGGCGTCGCGCAAAGCCATGCGGCTTCGGCGAGATTTGGCGTGATCAAACTCGCGATCGGGGCAAAATGCGCGATGAGCGTCGTGGCTAACCCGTCTGCCGCCAAGGCCGCTCCTGTCGAGGCTGTGCGTACCGGATCGAGCACTATGAAGGGCGGCTTATGGCGGGCGAGCGCATCCGCGACCACTTTTGCGATGGCAGGCGAAGCAAGCATGCCGATCTTCACGGCGGCGATGGAGGAATCCGTGAAAAGCGCGTCGATTTCGGCCGCGACGAACGCGGGCGGCGGCAGGTGGATATCGAACACACCTTGCGTGTTTTGCACGGTCAAGGCGGTGATCGCAGTCAGACCATAGCAGCCAAGTGCGGCAAAAGTCTTGATGTCGGCTTGAATGCCGGCTCCCCCGCTCGGGTCGGAACCCGCAACGGATAAGACGTTCGGCCTCATGCTGGCGTCGACTCGGTGGTCCTTTTCACTCTCTCGTCGCAGATGATCTGGCCGTCGTTCGGCAGACTGCCGGGCTCGACGACCTCGACCCGCGCCCGCAGCTGCGTGACGCTTTGCAACATGTGTGCGAGTTTTTCACGCAGCGAGGGCGAATCGGTCTTGCTCTCGACTTTCAGAATCAACGCCTCGTCGGGGCCTTTCGAGCCGACGATGAGACGCAGGCGACCAACGTCCGAGTGCCGTTTGCAAATCTCGGCAATCGCCACCGGATCGATGGATTTTCCGTCGATTTCGGCAGGCTGCGCCGCATACCCCAGAAACCCGGCTAAGCGCATATTCGTGCGGCCGCAGGAAGATTGTCCACCGAGCGTCGCGGACAAATCCCCCGTTCCGAAACGCAGCAGCGGATAGTCGGCGTTGAGCCGCGTGACGACGACTTCTCCGACGTGGCCGTCGGGCACAGGATCGTTCGTGCCGGGCTTAACGATCTCGACGATGAGGCCTTCGTTAACGACGAGTCCTTCGTGCGGATCGGTTTCGAAGGCGACCATGCCGACTTCGCCAACGGCATAGGCTTCGAAGACCGCAATGCCATGCGCGGCGATCGCTTCCTTCGTGGATTTCGCGACACCGCGTCCCGGTACCAACGCACAGCGAAGTGTCATCGGCTTGCTGCGGAGCGCCGCACTTTTCTGGAGACAAGTTTTCAAGTTTTCGGCATCGCCGCAGAAGGCGCCAGGCTTCACGTGGGCAACGACCTCGCGGAGAAACTCCATATTGCCCGATCGGGCTGGAATGATCGCAGCCCCGAGCGCCCGGGCACCCAATTCGATCATGCAAGCTTCGACCATCATGGACTCAGAGAAGCAACTGAGAATAATGTCGCTCTTGCGTATTCCCGCAGCGAACAAGGCGCGTGCTGAGCCCCACCAGTTCTTGGCTTGGCCTTCGGGATAGAAGATCATATCTGGAGATACGAGAAGACGCAGGAGTGCACCCGGCCGCGTTGCGCAGGCTCCGCCGAAAGGCGGCAAATCCTTTTGCAGAGTCCACAGCTCTGATCTGCGCAGGACGGGAATCTGCGCGAGATCGGCACGCGTCTTCAGTGCGTCGACCGCAATTCCCTTGAGTTGCGAGCGAAGCATCGAGGCACGAGATTTGCCGACACTTAAGATGCAGCGAAGATCTCTGAGCAGAGAGGCCTCACGCGAACCCGGGGTACGATGTTCGTATCGATCGTAAAAATCTGGCATCGCAAATTCACATTCGCCGCACCAGAGAGCAAGCGGCACAACCTATTATCGCAGTTCGGCGGATTGCGCGAGTCAGATCGTGCACGAACTAGGGCGTAGGGCGATCCTATCGCGTGACACTTCGCAACATATCGCAATTGCCGCATCGGAAAGCAAGATCGACATGACAAGTCCGTTGGAGTTCGTGCCTGAAGGGTCGCCAGAGCGGTCCGATCTCAAGGACATGAGATCACGGCGGCTTTGGACCAAATCGATCCACGGCCATCGTTATCGCCTCTCATAATTTAGAGCGGGATGCACGGTCGAGTTTACGTAGTCTGCAGGAACTCGATCGCGCCGAAGATGCCGCTCAGCGTCCCGCTCTTCGTCATCCCGCTCAAGATCGAAAGCCTCGCCCAAGGGATACACCCTAGATTGAACTTTGGCGTTTCCGGTTTTTCTGATGCACCGCGGAAGCAGCGCCTTCGGTGCCGCCAAATGCGCCGGAGCGACGCGAGTTCGCGCCGGAGCGGCCAAGGAACAGCTTATGGCGATACCTGATCGGCAGGGTCAATAGATGTACAAGGCCGCCGCCCATGAGGAAGCCCACGAGACCCGCCACGAACCCATCTGCGGTCGTCGGAACCGCCGGTTGATAAGCTTCGTAGGCGCGCGCTGCAACGCGCGTATCGAAGGTCGACGGGAATGTCTCCCATCGGACGAACCTATCGGGATTGTCTAGGGCCTCAGCGGAGCGCTCGAGCTTGGCGAGACGCGTGATCGTGGCGGCCATGGCCGCGCCGCGCTCCTTGGCGAGCAGATCGGGATTGGCTTTGAGCCGCGCAATACCGTCGGCTTCGGACAGCCCCTCGGCGGCGGAACTCGACATCGAATTGCGCGACGATTGCGGCGAGTTCGTCGATCGCCCCGCCGAGACGTTGGCGGTATTGCTGCATGTATTCAGGCAGCTGAGTCGCGGCGATGGCGAAAACCATCGCGAAGAAGAGGGCGAGCCGGCTGATGATCATGGGATCACGGCTCCGGCTCCCGGCGCCGCCTCGAGAGGGACCCGCCGAGGATCACTCGGGCATTGCGAGGAGACCAGCTCTGCCTTCGGCGGTGCCGAACAGAAGGCGGCGTCCGTCGGGGCTCCAAACAAGCGCCGATATGGCATCCTCCGCGCCCTCCTGTTGGCCGCGGATGAGAATTTCGGCGCCGTCTTCGAGACGGCAGAGGAGGATCCACCCATCTTCATATCCGATCGCTATCACCAGTGCCTTGGGGTGAAAAGCGACGCGTGAGACCTTCGCCTGCCGCACGCCGCATTCACGCGGAGCCTTGCCCATCGGCCCGTCTTTGTCCCTGAACGGCCATATGATACACGCCTCCGCTCCAGATGTCGCGAGCCAATGACCGTCCGGTGACCAGGAATACGATCGAGTCTTCGCCGGATAGCCGGTCATCCGCATGTTGCGCTTATCAGTCACCCGCCAGCCATGAAGCGAATTTTCCTGCATTGATGTGACAAGGAAACGTCCGTCCGGCGACATTGTAACGTCCAGATGCGCCCCTTTCCATTCGAATAGCTCCGGCTTCGCCGCAGCATTCGGAAACCAGAGCGTCGCGCCGTTGTAATGGGCTATCGCCAGACGATAGCCCTTCGGCGCGAAAGCCAAGCCGCGTACGGACGAAGGAGCCGCAAAACCTTTCACCTTGCCTTTCGGATCGCGCGCGCGAACCTCCTTGCCCGAGGACCATGCGATCGAAAAATCATCCCTTAGGGCGAGCGCATCGATCCATTTGCCGTTCTCGTCGACGATCAATTCGCAGTTCGCTTGCGCGTCGATCGCCATGACGCGACCGTCGTCGCCCCCGGTGACGAGTTGACCCCCGGCCTGCGCGGCAACCAGGATTGCGCCGCCTTCATGGACAATGACACGCCGGCTGCCGGCCTCTCCGAGGAGAACGACGGACCCGTCACCGAGTGCGAGCACCGGCGTGCCGCCGAGGAAGGTGGCGGCCGTGACATAAGCGCCGGCCTCGATCGGAGAAACGCGCGAGACAAGAGAAACACTAGGTTCGGCCATGATCCTCGAAAGTCTTTGGTTAGATTGAGACGAGAGGCTGAATTTACCCTGTCCGGACGCGCGCCTTACGCCGAATGCCGCATCCTTGGCGCAGCTTCAAGTCCTGCCGGGCACTCTCCCCGGCATAGGTCTTCAGGAAGACCGCCATCCGCCGCGTCGGCTCACGTGGCGCAGGCTTCAAATCCCAGCCTGATCTCGTCTTCCTTAAGGTTGCGGCCAATGAACACGATGCGGCTCATGCGCGTTTCGCCGACCCGCCAGTCGCGTTGGACCTCACCATCGAGAATCATGTGAATGCCCTGGAAGACGAAACGCTTCGGATCATTCTTGAAGGCGAGAATACCCTTCGTTCGCAAGATCGATGGACCTTCCTTCTGCACGTAATTATTGAGCCAAGGCAGGAATTTCTCCGGATCGACGTCGCCGTCGATCGTCACGGCAACCGATTGCATGTCTTCGTCGTGATAATGTTTCAGGCCGTGGCCCGCATGTACATGTCGGCGATGCGCGTGGCCGTTGCCGTGATCATGCGCGCGGTCGTGGTGATTGGCATGATCATTATCGTGCCCATGATCGTGATGTTCGTCATCGGCGAGGAAATCCGGCTCGATTTCGAGAATGCGGTCGAGGTCGAAAGCGTTGCGGCCGAGCACGGCATCGAGCGGTACGCTGCACTTCGTCGTCTTGTGCAGCTTGGCGTAAGGATTGACGGCGCGGATGCGCGCCTCGACTTCCGCGAGTTCCGCGGCGCTGACAAGATCAATCTTGTTGAGCAAGATGACATCGGCAAAAGCAATTTGGTTTTTTGCTTCGGGCGCATCTTCGAGGCGTTCCGAAAGCCATTTGGCATCGGCAACGGTGATGACTGCGTCGAGCGTTGCAGAAGTCCTTCACATCGGCATCCACGAAAAACGTCTGGGCGACAGGAGCGGGGTCGGCGAGACCCGTCGTTTCCACGATGATCGCATCGAACTTGCCTTTGCGCTTCATCAAGCCTTCGATGATGCGGATGAGATCGCCGCGCACGGTGCAGCAAATACAGCCGTTGTTCATTTCGAAGATTTCCTCGTCGGCGCCGACGACAAGTTCATTGTCGATTCCGACTTCGCCGAATTCGTTGACGATGACGGCGAACTTCCGGCCATGCGGCTCGCTCAAAATGCGGTTTAGGAGCGTCGTCTTGCCGGCGCCGAGATAGCCGGTGAGCACGGTGACGGGGATTTTTTCGGCCATTCCAAACTCCGATCTCATGTGATGGCCCGGACGGCCGCCGCGGCCTGTCACGCAGGCGACGACCCTCTGCCCCACGGCAACCCGGCCCTCCGCATGCACATTTCTTCAAGGGCCTTTCGAGTCCATGCCTTGGCGATGAAAGGCGGCGATTTTCGGGACCGGGCAGCTGAGAATTGGACGAACCCGAGGATCGTCATGCGATTGGCGCAAACCATCGCTCTCGAACCGCAAAGCCGCCAGCGGCACCCCCCAATGCCTATGGACGAGCGACGCCACCGCCTTCGATGCCGCCGCTGGCTTCCATATCGTATCGCGCCGTCGCAATATAAGTGCCGGCGCGATCCAAGTGCGGACCCGCGTGTCCGGCACGAAAGTACGTCATGACGATCCTGCGGTCGCGGGCCCACTGCAATCGAAGGCGGGACTGCCGGTATCAGATGAATTGCCGGCTCCGGAACTGCCGGAAGCCGACTGCGAGAAGATAGGCTATGGCGCTGAGCGCGGTGATCCAAAAACTGCTCGGCCAGTCTGTGTAAAAAGCAAGTGTGATGCCGAGCCATGCCTCGCAGAGCGCCAGCACTGCCGAGACGAGCACGCCCGCGGCCACGCCGCGCGTCACCTGCTGAGCGGCTGCCGCGGGGCCAACCATCAGAGCAAACACCAAGAGGACGCCGACGATCTGCGCGCATTCCGCCGTGGTCAAGCCGACAACGGCCAGAAACAGCACTCCAAAGAGGCGCAGCGAGACGCCTTTCGCCTCGGCGAGTTCCGGCTGCAGGCTGGCGAAAAGCAGGGGGCGGGAGATGATGGCGAGAGTCGCGAGGCTGGCCGCGCCGAGCGCGAGCAAGGTCCAGATGGTGCCGACATCGACGGCCAGCACATTGCCAAACAGCAGGGTCGTCGCCTGCGTCGCATAGGCGGTGAAGAAATGCAAAAACAAGAGGCCGAGAGCGAGCGCGAAGGCGAGCACGAAGCCGACCGCCACATCCCGCTGCGCCAAGCGCTCACCCATCAAACCCATGCCGACGCCGCCGGCGACGGTCATCAGCACCAGGCCCCAGAGCGGCGAAATGCCGACGAGCACGGCGCCCGTCGAGCCGGTAAAGCCGACATGCGCGAGCGCATGACCGGCAAAGGTCTGGCTCCGCAAGACCAGAAAATAGCCGACTGTGCCGGCGAGCACCGCGACGACCGCTGCGGCGGCAAAGGCGTTGCGCATGAAATCATAGTCAAGCATGGTCGGCATGCGTTTGGTGCGCCTCATGCTGATGTCCGGACGTGTGCTCATGCCGATGGGCGTCGCGCTCCACATCGTGACTGCCCGACATCACGAAGATCCGCCCCTTCAAGCGCACCACATCGATGTCCGATCCATAGAGCCGCGAGAGAACCGGCCCGGTGATCACCTCGTCGACGGTGCCGAGCGCCGCCTGGCCGTGCCCGAGATAGAGCACCTGATCGATCGCATTGAGCAGCGGGTTCAGTTCATGAGCGCTGAACAGCACGGTGACGCCGAGCTCGAGCTGAAGCGCTTTGACGAACTCCACGACCTCGCGCTGGTGGTGCGGATCAAGGTTGATCAGCGGCTCGTCGAGCAGGAGCAATTGCGGGCGGCCGAGGAGCGCCTGGGCAAGCAGCAAGCGTTGTCGCTCGCCACCCGACATTTCGGCAAGCGGGCGAGAAGCCAGATCGAGGGCGCCGACCAGAGCGAGGGCACGATCGATATCGGCACGCTCCGCCTTGTTCGGGATCGGCAGGCCGAGGCGATGCCCGTTCGCGGCGCTGGCGACGAAATCCCATCCGCTCAGCCGCAAGCCGGGGATCGCGCCCCTGACCTGCGGCATGTAGCCGATGGCGGAATTGCCTCGTGTGGCCGGCCGGCCGAGGACGCGAATGGTGCCGCTCGGCGGCACCAGACCGAGAATGGCACGCATCAAAGTGGTCTTGCCGGAGCCATTCGGTCCCAGCACGCCGACAAACGCGCCGAACGGAATATCTAGGCTGATATTGGCGAGGACACTGCGGCCGCCGAGAATCAAGCAGACGTTGCGAAGCTCAATTGCGTTCATTGGAGCGATTGCATTCATCGTGTTTTGCGACCGGTCATTTCGGGAGTGCCTGATCGACGGCATCGAGTTCGCTCATCATCCAGATCTGATAGGTCTTGCCCAACGGCTCCGTCTCGGTCGCGCCGACGACGGGAACATGCGATTCCTTCGCAAGTTTCATCATGCGCTCAGCGACTGGATCCGAGGCCTGGCTGTTGTAGACAAGCATTCTGACCTTTTGCGTCTTGAGATCATTCTCGAAGGCCGCGACATCAGAGGCGCTCGGCTCGGTGTTGTTCATCACAGCAAGCTGAAATTTCTGATTGCGGCTCTGCATTCCGAGTGCGTCGAGCATATAGCCGAAGACCGGCTCTGTTGCCGTCACAGGAGCACCGGCCAAGCGGCCATGCAGCGCCGTGATCTTCGCTTTGATTGGCAGCAACGACTGCTGAAACTGTGCCAGCCGGCTCTGATAGTCGGCGCGATGGGCGGGATCGATTCCGCTCAGATCGCCCGCCAATGTGTTTGCGAGCGCCTGCATCGCCGACAAATCATACCAGATGTGCGGATTCTCGCCGGTCTTCTTGCCGATGAGTTGCGCGACGACAATGGTCTTGCGGTCAGCGCTGCGCGCGGCACCGAGCAGCTTCTCCATCCAGGGATCGTAGTCGATCCCACTGTAGATGACGATCCGCGCGGCGGAGATCGCGCGGGCCACTGAGGGGCTCACCTCGAAGAGATGCGGGTCTTCGTCGGGATTGCTCAGGATGCTCGTCACCTTCACATCGTCGCCGCCGATTTGCTTGGCGACATCGCCGTAGAAATTCTCGGCGGCGACGACCGCGATCGGTTCTGCCGCATGAGCCAGCGCCGGAGCGGCCAGCAGAGCGGTGATGGCAACCAGGATGGAGAGCTTTTTCATTCTGATCCGGCCATAAGAGAGTACGCGAAAGCGTCCCGTGTCTGCAACGATATAACATGACATTGAGGGCGTCTGTCCACGATGTCGTAACGTGTGGGCTGCAGGCCTGACTGCGCTGCTGGAGTGATGAAGACCAGCAGCAATATGCGGACTATGTTATAGTATTACATTCTCGGTTGGCAAGGATTGGCCGGTGCACATCGTCGTGAATTTGCTCAGCGCGGCGTTTGCCCGCCGCATGGCGTCCGAGTTTGGGCTTTATGTGGGCGCTATTCTCGGTTATCTGAGGGCAGAGGATCGACGATGTCGCGGCGCACTTTGTTTCCGTTTTTGCTGCTCGCGCTTTGCGCCTTAGGCGTGGGTTTGACAATATTTGCGATTTCGCCCGGCAGGACGGGCTTGCCGGGCGCCGCCATCGGCGGGCCATTTACATTAACCGCGCAGGATGGCCGTTCAATTTCGGATAAGGATCTCCGCGGCCATCCTTTTCTGGTCTTCTTCGGCTATACGCACTGCCCCGACACCTGCCCCACCTCTCTCTTCGAGATTTCGGAGGTACTGAAGGCCCTCGGCGATGACAAAGACATCAAAGTGCTCTTCGTCACGGTCGATCCGGAGCGCGATACGCCTGCCGCCATGAAGGATTATCTTTCTAGTTTCGATCCGCGGTTCATCGGCTTGTCGGGTAGCCCGCAAGCCACGGCCGCCATCGAAAAGGCCTATCGTGTCTACACGAGGAAAGTCCCCGGCCAAAACGGCGAGTATTCGATGGACCACACGGCGATCATTTACCTGATGGACAAGGAAGGACGTTTCGTCAACGCCTTCAACGTCGACCGCCCGCCGCAAACGGCCGCGCAAGAGCTGGCCAAATATCTTTGAAACATAAAAGACCTTAGCAGTGGGACGGGGGGCTTCGGCGGATGCCTCGACGGATCGAGGCTGCGCCGCCCATCAATAGAACCCGACCGGAAAATACTTGAGATAAAGATCCGTGTGGACTCCGTTCCTCGCCAGCATCGCGAGTGCATAATCGAGGGCTTTGCGCAAAGAATTGTTGCCGTTCTTGACGGCAATGCCGACGCCTTCTCCGAAGAATCGGCTCTCCGTGAACGGACCGCCGCTAAAGGCGCAACAATTTTGCGATTCGGGCGCGAGCAACCAGACTTCTGAGATTATGCCATCGTCGAAAAACGCGTCGATATCGGCAGCCTCCAAAGCGTTGCGCATAGCGCGGCGCGACTCGAAGGCAACATGTTCGACGGCGGGGAAAAAGGCGGCAAGGTAGGCTTCGTGAGCGCTTTTTTTCATTATCCCGATCCGCTTGCCTGCTAATCCTTCCGGCGTTGCTTCGACCAAGTTGTCCGCGCGTGCCACGAAGCGCGCCGGCGTCGTGTAGTAGGGCGCGGTAAAATCGAACCTGCTGCGACTTTCCGTATCGATACGCAAGGACGCAATGAGGGCATCGCCTTGACCGGCGTCGAGCGCGCCGGCAAGCAGGTCGAACCGGCGCTGCTGAATCGTGCAGGCAACCTTCAACTGCTCACAGATGGCGCGGGCGATGTCGATGTCGAAACCGGCGAGCGAACCATCGGGCATGGCGAAATGAAACGGCGGATAATCCTCTTCCGTCAGGAATCTTATGCTGCGTAGGCCGCCCATGTCGGGTTTTTCGAGGCGAACCTGCGGGTCCCAAAAGCTTGGAACGAACACACTTGCCGGCGTTTGAGCCGCCGCTGCAGTGGTCGCAAAACAAAAAAGGAGTAGTACAACCCGAAAGAGAGAGTGGGCTGACATGCAATCTCCTATGGCCAAGGTAGCGATATCACTATAGTATGAACCTGGGCTTTCTCCGTAGCGTTCAGTTTTGTGTTGTCGTGATGTTCGAAGGTCAGAGGGGAAACGAGCCGGAGCCTTCACAAACACGCGCTGGCGGCGCGAGCCGGCGCGCCAATTCTAATGTCGCGCCGAAATTGCCCGAAGCCGAGCCGCGGCGGCACGAGATCGCGATTTCGGCCCCGTCGGGTCAGGCGCGACCTACGAATGTCTTGCCGGCCGAGATCGGGTTTTTGATGCACTACGGCGTCCAACAGGGCGTGCTGACGGCCGCCGGGGCGCGGGCAAAATCGTTAGGAGTGTCGGCCGAGTCCGTCCTGCTTTCCGAAGGCAGCGTTTCGGAGGTGCACTTCTACAGCTCGCTGGCGCGGCATCTGCGCTTGCGTTACGTCGATGGTCCGGTTCATCTCGGGCCGCAAACGGCTTTTCCCGAAACGATCCATGCCGGGTTAGCGGCGTTTGAGAGCGAGGATGGGCAGGCTTACCTTGCCGCGCCGCGCGGCGCGACGATCGGCTATCTCATCGCACGCATGCGCCGCAGCGATATTATGTCTGCGAGCCCGCAGAGACGTGCGCATATCCGCACGGATCTGTCGCGGCTCGCGATCACCACGCCGACACATCTGTCGCGTCTCGTGCAGGCGCAGGAACGTGAAAAAATCATCCACCTGGCGAGTTCGGACCTGCCGACCTTCGATGCCGCGCTCAGTGCCAGAGGCGGTGCCAAAACTACGCAGATCACAGTTGCTTGCTTGAGCTTGGCGGCAGCCACGCTCCTCGTGCTTACGGCGCCGCATGCTGCGGCCTTGCTCGCTTCACTGATCCTCTGCACTTCATTCTTTGCTGTCGTGGTGACACGTTTACTGGCGAGCGCTGCGGCGATCGGCAGCGCGGTGCCGAGGCGGCTCGCAGTGGAGGACGCGCGCCTGCCTGTCTATTCGATCATCGTTGCGTTGCATCATGAAGCGCCCGTCGTCGCGCAGCTCATCAGTGCTTTGGATAGGATTGACTATCCGCGCGCCAAGCTCGAAATCAAGATCGTCGTGGAAGCCGACGACACCGAGACGTTCGCGGCCCTGGCGGCGCATCGCCGATCATCGCGCTACGAAATTCTTGTCGCACCTGCTGGATTGCCGCGAACGAAACCGCGTGCGCTCAACTTGGCATTGCCCCTCTTGCGCGGCGAATTCGCCGCGGTGTTCGATGCCGAAGACATTCCCGACCCCGCTCAAATACGCATGGCAGCGGAACGCTTCACGGCGGCGCCCAAGACTCTCGCCTGCCTGCAGGCGAGTTCTGGTCATCGACAATTGTGAAGATGGGTGGCTCCCGCGCCTCTTCGCGCTTGAATATGCGGCGTTGTTCGACGTGCTCAATGTTGGGCTCGCGGACTTGGGTTGGCCCTTTCCGCTGGGGGGATCAAGCAACCATTTTCGTATCTCGGCCTTGCGGGAGTTGCACGGCTGGGATGCCTGGAACGTGACCGAAGATGCCGATCTCGGTTTCCGACTTGCACGTTTCGGCTACCGTGCCGAAACATTGAATTCGACGACGCTTGAAGAGGCACCTGCGCAATTGACTGCGTGGTTCCGGCAAAGGCGGCGCTGGTTCAAGGGTTTGTATCAAACCATGATCACCCTGACGCGGGACCCGGCGCGCCTCCTCCGCGAGCTCGGATTTGTCCGCACGGCGGTCATATGGGCCATCCTAACGGCTTCGGTCTTGGCCCCGCTTGTCGGGCCCCTTTCTACCGCCCTGCTCTTTCTTGAAATCAACTCGCAAGGGTGGCCGCGACCGGAGAGTCCGCTCGGAATGGCTTATGCGACATTATGGGTCTTCGTCGCCCTCGCTGGCCCTCCCGCGCTGTTCTGGCCCATTCTGCTCGGCATGCGGCGGCGGCGTCTCATCGATCTTTGGCCTGTCCTTCCCCTGCTTTTTCCTTATCAATTGCTCATCGCTGCAGCGGCCTGGACCGCGCTTTACGACCTTGCGGCAAAGCCCCACCATTGGTTCAAGACCGAACATGGGTTTGCCCGCAGCTCGCGCCGTCGCACCGGCGCACGTTCATAAAAGCAGGTGACGGCCCAGATCACAATGGTTTTGGATTGTACCGATCCAAAATCATGAACGCGTTCGATTCCAATAATTTAGAGCGGGAACGCGACCATGTTTACGCAACCGCCTAAACTTGATTGCCGGGGAAAGCCGCGCATCGTCCCACATTTCCTCATCCCGCTCCAAGTGCATCTGCAACTTCCCCCTATCAGAACACTACGCCAGAGGGACGAATGGCATTGGCTGACCCGCCGGAACGCCAACCAACCGTCCTAATGTGGAGGCGTTCGGCGAGGCGGCTCGAACGACAGGAGAAGCCGGACATCACGGTCGAGCTCAAGTCTGTCCTCTTCGTTCATCTCGCTGATGCGTGCCTTGACGAAACTAATGATTTCTCGGGCATTCGGTCCGCATTGCCGGACCGCTTCCAGGCAAAGCCGCTGGACCGTCCGCTTGCTTTCCTGCGGCATTTGCCACTCCTTCAACATCCGTGAACAACGCTGCAAATTATTCGCGGCTACAATCTTATGCGTTTTCGCGCGTTTCTGAAGCCAGCTTAGACGAGATTCGGGGCAGGCGCATGGATCAGAAATTCGATCGTTCGGGCCACAATTCGCTGCGTTTCGTCATCGTCACGAAGCACGAACAATGGGTGCACGCCTGCGCCATCCGCAGCATCTGCTTCCTGGAGGAACACGGCACTCAAGCGGATTGGCTGTTCGACGGCAACGATTATCAAGCGACGCATCTTGTCGCCTATGCAGGGGACGAACCGGTCGGCTCAGGCCGCGTGAGGTGGTTCAAGGACTTCGCGAAGATCGAGCGCACGGCATTCCGCAAGGACTATCGGAGCATCGCCGTGCTCAAGGCTTACGCTGCATTCGGCTTCGATCATATCGCACGCAAAGGTTACACCCGCGTCATTACCCACGCTGGTCCCAAATACGCGCGGCTTTGGAGAACTGTGCTTGGTTTCAAGAGCGTGCAAGGCAAGGAACCAGCGTTCTTCGTCGGTCACGAGCCCTATTACGAGATCTATCGCGACATCGAGCCGTCGCCGAAGGCCATCACCCTCGACACGCCGTGCAACGTGCTCTACCGGACGGAAGGATATTGGGACGAGCCAGGCCGCTTTGAAGTGACGAAGGGCGCAGCCTGACATGGCGGCCGGCCGGATCGTCGATGTGTCTCGCGCCCAGTTGCGGGCCTTGGTCGCTATCCACCGTGCGATGTTCGACAAGCTGCTCGATGGTGACGAGGATCCCGTCAGTGACGAACTCATCGCGCTGTTCAAAGACATCTCGGCGACTTACATGGAAATACACGTGACGCTCCGACAAATCGCAGAAGACGAGGCTCAACGCTCGAAGAGCAGCCGCAGGGCCTCGAAGGTCGGTGGTATATCGGATAAGCGAATTTCATTTCGCAACCAGGGATTGGCTTCGCCGAAGACATCGCAAAGCCAGTCGTAGATGATCTTCACCGGTCGCGAGTTCAACCGCTCGGCCAAGGCGAGACCGTAAAGGGGCAATACGGTGGTGAAGCCGAGATCCAGCGGAACGGCGACAGGCTCCGAGACAACGTAGGTGCCGAGCAGCGCAATGCCGAGGCCCATTTTGGCGAGCAAGCCGTAGGCGAACGTATCGTCGCAGAAATGCGCAATGCGGCCGCGCGCGCAGGCGCGCTGCCAATCAGCCCAGATCGGCGTTTCCGCCTCGTAGAAATGCGACTGCAGAAACAGATGGTCTTCCAGATTATGCCGGGTCGGCAGGCCCATTCGAGCGACATACTGCTTCGAGGCCAGCGGTATGAAATGCAAAGATCCAAGCCGCTTGCAGACGATGTCGGACCGGTCGATCGGCGCGAATCCGAGCATTATGTCGGTCTGATTCTCGCGCAAGTCATAAAAGTTGATCATGCCTTTCAAATGGAGCTGGATGCGCGGAAAGCGTTCCGAAAGGGCGCCGATATTGGGCGCCGCGAAGAAGGCCGCCATGCCGTCGGTGATGCTGATGCGGACGATGCCTTCGGCATCTTTGGATTCCGCCTTGAGATCGCTCGTTATCGCATAGAGCGACTGGTCAAGCGTCGTTAGCGCACGCGCCAGCTCTTCGCCGCGCGGCGTCAATTTGATTCCGAGCTTTGTCGGGACCAGAAGCTGGGAGCCGACGAGGTCCTGCAGGCGCCTGACCTTGCGGCTGATGGTGGGTTGGCTCATGCCGAGCTTTTCGGCGGCACGGTTGAACGACTTCGCCTTTGCGACTTCGGCGAAGATGCGCAGTTCCCCCCAATATTGGCCGCTCAGCAGCCCCACGTCCATCGGCAGTGAACTGTCGATCGCCAGCTTGTCCATTGCATCCCCCCGTTTGAACGGCCTCCCGACAATGAAATCGAGGATAGCATCGCACAACGCATGACGGCAACGAAACGCGTTGTTGGAGATGTTTGCGACAAGCAAAGTGCGATCGGGGACCGCCATCACCAACCGAGGTGAAGGCGTCGCAGGCAAACGGTCCGCCCAATGCCTTCGACGCATGTTTTCGTCGTCTATTTAATTTTACGGCCTCGAAAGAGTAAGAATTTCTCGCTGACGTTTTCCGACATGGCAAAGTAATGATTGCCGGCATCTTCGAGAAGCTCGCCGATTTCGAGTGGCAAATCGGCTTGCCGCGATAAAAGGATCTCGAACATGCGCTGATGCTCGGCCATCGCCCGTTTGAGGGAGCTCCGAAACGATATCAAAATGGCTTCCGTGTCAGGATCTTCCCTTTCCATCTTCGTCTCGCATCTCGACCGCTTCGAACTGAGATGGCTCGTTCTCGTTCCATCATTCAATCCTGGACCTGACTGATGTACACGAAGATAACCTTGCGGAAATCTGTCAAAACTTACCGCGGTTGTTCAGAATTGTTGAAGCTCCGAACTCGCTTTTTTTTTGCCGCGGCAGTCGCGATCCCCTGAGAAACCTTCTTGCTAGGACTCGATTACATAGGCGTTTCCAGTGTGTTAGGAACAAATGCACGGGGTCGGCACGGCGCGGTCAGACGGGCCAAGCCTCGACCGTTGGTTGAGGCTGCGGGAAGCCACGCGTTTTTTGACACGCTTCAAGCTGCGCAAAAAGATTTCGCCCGCGCGAAACTCGATCACACACAGAGGATCGGTTCTGGCGCGATGGCCGCCGTTCATCGTTCGTGCCGGCGAGGTTTCCGCCTGCCGATTGACGTTCGAAGCTGGGCTTCCTATACCGCCCTGCAGCAGAACTGCGTCTTGCGAGATGCTCAAATCGGCAATGCGACGCGGATTCTGCGGACATTGCTTGCTAACTCCGGTACGCATGGATCGCCTTGCCGAAATCTCGGCGCGTCGGCGCCGGTCGAAAGGCTTTGACGTCCAGGAAAAGTCTCATGTCCTTCGCCGCCGAGCGGCCTCATCCGCCGATGTCTTTGTTCGATTCCATTCGCCGTTCTGGCGCTTGGCCTTTCGAAGAGGCGCGCAAGCTCGTCAAGCGGATCGTGCGGACGGGGCAATCGGAGGTGATTTTCGAAACCGGTTATGGACCCTCCGGCCTGCCCCATATCGGCACTTTCGGCGAAGTCGTGCGCACCAGCATGGTTCGGCACGCGTTTCGCGCGCTCACCGAAGACGCGGTGAAGACCCGTCTCATTGCCTTTTCCGACGACATGGACGGGCTGCGCAAGGTTCCCGACAATATCCCGAATAAGGCTCTGGTTGCCGCCCATCTCGGCAAGCCTTTGACGCAGGTGCCCGATCCCTTCGGAACTCATGCGAGTTTCGGCGCCCACAACAATGCGCGCTTGCGCGCCTTCCTCGATCAATTCGGCTTCGACTACCAATTTGCGTCGGCTACCGAATATTACATGTCTGGTCGCTTCGATCGCGCTTTGCGCCACATGCTGGCCCGCTACGACGCCGTGATGTCGATCATGCTGCCGAGTTTCCGGCAGGAGCGCGCGGCGACGTATTCGCCATTTCTGCCCATTCATCCGCGCACGGGCATCGTCATGCAGGTACCGATCGACGACGTCGATGTCGCCTCCGCAACGATCACATGGCGCGACCCGGCGACCGGCGAAAGCTTCGCGACGCCGGTAACCGGCGGCCATGCCAAGCTGCAATGGAAGCCTGATTGGGCTATGCGCTGGTACGCGCTCGGCATCGATTATGAAATGGCGGGCAAGGATCTGATCAATTCTCTGAAATTGTCGGGCGAGATCGTCCGCGCTCTCGGCGGCACGCCGCCAGAGGGGTTCATTTATGAGCTCTTTCTCGACGAGAGGGGCCAGAAGATCTCGAAATCGAAGGGCAATGGGCTGACGGTCGAGGACTGGCTGACGTATGCGAGCCCGGAAAGCCTCGCGCTCTTCATGTACCAGAAGCCGACCTCAGCCAAGCGGCTTTATTTCGACGCTATCCCGCGCACCGTCGATGACTATCTCACCTTCCTCGACGCCTATCCACGCCAGGACATCAAGGAACAGCTCGGCAATCCCGTCTGGCATATTCATGCGGGGGCGCCGCCCCCGCCGGAAGTCCTGCACCACAAAGGTACCGACGGCGAACGCGCAATCACGCTCACGTTCGGCATGCTTCTCAATCTCGCCGCGGTCGCAAACAGCGAAGATCCACAAGTGTTGTGGGGATTTCTGCGGCGCTATGCGCCCGACGTCTCGCCGGCGAGCCACCCCCACCTCGACCGGCTGGTGACTTACGCCGTTCGCTACTTCCGAGACTTCGTCCGCCCCGCCAAGACCTATCGTCTGCCCGATGACATCGAGCAGAATGCTTTATGTGACCTTGCCTTCCGTCTGTACCTGCTGTCAGAGGAAGATTGGAATGCCGAATCCATCCAGACAGTTCTCTATGACACCGCCCGGCCCATCTCGCGCTACCAGGACTTGAAGGCGAAAGGCGCGACGCCGGAACGGCCGGGCGTCTCGAATGAATGGTTCAACATGCTCTATCAGGTGCTGCTCGGTCAAAACCGTGGTCCGCGGTTCGGCTCCTTCATCGCGCTTTATGGCAGGGACGAGACCTTGCAATTGATCGGCAAAGCATTAAGCCGCAAACTCGTCCTCGAGCACGAGCGTTTCCTGGCCGAACGCGCACGCACGCGCGGCTGAGTGCGAAATAATCGAGCATCGTTCAAACCCTCCGCCGGCGCGTCACCTCATGCCTCTGATCTATAAAATCACCTCCGCGGCGCTCTGGCGCGAAGCCGAAGCGAAAGGCGAATTCGGCGGCGCGCCCGTCGATCTCGCCGACGGCTATATTCATTTCTCGACGGCTGGCCAAGTGCGCGAAACCGCCGCCAAACATTTCGCCGACCGAGACGATCTTCTGCTCGTCGCGGCCGATCCGCAGAAGCTCGGCCCGGCTTTGCGCTACGAGCCGTCGCGCGGCGACGCCCTGTTTCCGCATCTTTATGACGCGCTTCGTCTCAATGCGGTCGTCTGGGTCAAAGCTCTCGGGCGCGATGCCGACGGCGCGCATATTTTTCCGGATCTTGCGTCTTGATCGGATTTCTCGATTCGCTCGCGCGAGCGCTGCTCTTGCGGCTCGATGCCGAGCTCGCGCACCGCCTCGCCGTCAGAGCCCTTGCGCTTCTGCCGCTGCCGTCTGCGCCGCCCGACGATCCGCGCCTTATGGTCGAGGCCTTCGGGCTCAGCTTTCCAAATCCGATCGGTCTCGCCGCAGGGTTCGACAAGAACGGCGAGGTGGTGAGCAAAGTTCTGCGCCTCGGCTTCGGCTTCGCCGAAATTGGAACAGTGACACCGCGGCCGCAGCCGGGCAATCCGCGTCCACGTGTCTTTCGCCTTGCGGCTGAGCGCGCAATTATCAATCGCTACGGCTTCAACAGCGCGGGACAGGATTATGTCGCGCAAAGACTGGCGCATTTCTGCAAGCAACGCGCCCTGCGCCCCGCGGGGCGCGGCCTCGTCGCCGTCAATCTCGGTGCCAATAAGGAAACCGCCGATCGCGTCAAGGATTACATCGCCGGCATCAAGGTGCTTGCGGCGCTCACCGATCTGTTCGTGATCAACATTTCTTCACCCAACACCCCGGGCCTGCGCGATTTGCAGCAGAACGAGGCCCTCGACGATCTTCTCGCACGCACGCTTGCAGCGCGCGACGAAGTCACGCATGATGCCGGACGCAAGCCCCTCCTCGTCAAAATCGCGCCGGATCTCACGCAATACGAACTCAACTCGATCATTGCGCTGTGCCGGAGCCGCGGCATCGACGGCTTGATCATCTCGAATACGACCGTAGCGCGGCCTTCCATTCTGCGCGATCGCGTCATGGCGGCAGAGCAAGGCGGTCTTTCCGGCCGCCCCCTGTTCGACGCCTCGACGCGCCTTCTGGCGCAAGCCTTCCTGCGCGTCGAAGGCCAGTTTCCGCTCATCGGCGTCGGCGGTGTGGAGGGCGCGGCAACGGCTCTCGCCAAGATCGAAGCGGGGGCAACGCTCGTCGAGCTCTATTCGGCTCTCGTCTACGAAGGGCTCGGTGTCGTTGCATCGATCAAACGCGGCCTTCTCGCGCAGCTCGCACAGGGCCGTTATCGGCATTTGTCGGAAGCAACGGGTACCAAAGCAGAAGATTGGGCCTCGGGAAAAGTCACCGCGATCCGCGCATGTTGAGGAGCCGCAAGACCAACCAGATCGGCACGACGATGACGGCGCCGGCGAGGAAATATTCGCCGAGTTCTCGCAAGGCATCGAAGCCGAGCCCTAAGATCCGATTGATGAAATGCTGCAGCCCCTGGAAAATATCGACTGGCCTGATGTCGAGCCACATCAGCAGGGCGCCGACGATCAAAGACAGAACGAAGAGCCGCGTCAGCACACTGGCCGGCTTACCCCCGAGCAGGCGGGAAAGTGGCGTCTCGGGGCGCCGCCAGCGGTTTGGCTCAGGCGCTGAGGCCGTCCAATGATTCACCGGCGGCGGAGCAGGTTTCTCGTCGATCATTTGAGGTCTCCAAAGCGGATTCGAGAGCGGGACGATTTTTGCTCGAAATCATTAGCCGTCATCGCGACCGCGAGCTTGCGAAGCGGGAAGCGATCCTGAAGGAACGCGCACCCCCAAGATTGCTTCGTCGCTTCGATCCTCGCAATGGCGGCAATCGTTTTCACCTAAATCATCATGTTCTGGTGTATCGACATGATCGCGGTGCTCTACGGCACCAATATGACCTTGCCGATGTTCTTGCGATCCTGGATGAAATGATGCGCAGCGGCGGCTTCATCGAATCGGAAGCTGCGCGCAATCTTCGGCCTGGTGATACCTTGCGCCCACAGATTGAGCAATTGATCGGCCCAGCCTCGGATGCGCTCGACCTCGCCCCACATGTGGCCCAGATTGACGCCGAAAACACCCTTGTTGGCGCTGATCAGCGAGAGCGGGTTGAACTGAAGCCAGGGCGTGCTCGCGAGTGTTGCGAGCATGGCGAGGATACTCCTCTCCTTGTGCGTCGCCGCCGAGGAAATACCGAACATGCCGAGCCGCCCGGTCGGCGCGAGGAGGCGATAGCCCTTCTTGAGCGAGTCGCCGCCGACAGCATCGAGAATGAGTTCGACGCCACGGCCGTCGGTGATCTCGCGCGCCCGCACTTCGAAATCCTCAGTGCGGTAATCGATCAGATGATCGATGCCGAGTGCGCGCAACTCGGCGTGTTTGCCAGCCGATGCCGTGCCGATGACGCGGGCACCGATGTGTTTTGCGATCTGCGTTGCGGCGATGCCGACGCCGCCGCCGGCCGAATGGATGAGGACCGTCTCACCCCGCTTCAATCCGCCCATGACGACGACGAGCTGCCAGGCAGTGAAATAATTGACCGGAATCGCGGCAGCTTCCGAAGCCGACATGTCCGGCGGGCGCGCGAAGACCTGGTTTAGGGGTGCGCAGATCAGATCCGAATAGCCGCCGAACCGGGTCAGCGCCAAGACGTCACGGCCGATCCAACTCGTGTCGACACCCTCGCCGGCGGCATCGACGCGTCCGCCGACCTCATAGCCGGGGACGACGGGGATGGCAGGCAGGTCGGGATAGAGGCCCATGCGGCCGAGGATGTCGGCGAAATTGACGCCGCTCGCCGCGACCCTGATCCGCACCTCGCCTGGTCGGGGTTCGGGATCGGGCGCCTCCCCGACGGCGAGAACCTCAGGCGGGCCGGCGCGGGTGATCCAGAATCTGCCGCATGTTTCGCGCCTCCAATGAGGCTCGATCCTACGCCGCGAAGGCGCGCAAGTGCAAATTGTGACCCGCCTCGGGTGCGTCTCTGTTTGAATGTCTGAGGGGGCGAACTGCCATTCGCGGCAAACGCGTGAAAGGCCCAGATGCGCCAGCGACGGACATCGGCGCCGGCTTGCGCCGATACGGTCAAATGACAACCTATCCGAGCACGCTGACTGCGGCACAAGAGACCTCGCCTGTCGTTCGCCGCAAAAGAAGGCTCGCTTCGGCATGAATTATCTGCCATGCTTGGTTAATTATTTTTTATATAGTTGCAGGCGGGGGCCTCAAATGATCCTCGTGTTGGGAGGTAGGTTCTCGGCCGCGGGGCCGGAGCCCGAAGCCAGTGTCGCAGCGCCGACGCCGGGCTCCCCGGTTTTGCTCGCCCCGGAAAGCAGCCGTGCTCTGCGGGTTTTTCCCGCCAGTGCGGCCGCCGTCGCCAGCGTGATCTCGATAGGACGCATCTCGCGATTGCGGACGCGTCCGAATATCCAAGCCCAAAGCTCGCATAAATCGGCTCGCTTCGAAGCCTGTGCGAGGACGGATTCGCCATGACTACGACGATCACCGTCTCCTCCGGCACGACGACCGTTTCCGCCCCTATCGATGTCACTACCGGCTACATCGTCGAGGGCAGCGGCACGCTCGACGTCGTCAGCGGCGGCACGGTTTCCGGCCTGATCGAGATCTACGCTTCCGGCACGGTGAATGTCAGCTCCGGCGGTCAAGTGCTCGATACGGCGATCAGTAGCGGCGGGCTGGAAATCGTCAGCAGCGGCGGCACCGATTTCGGCGCGCAGATCAGCGGCGGCGAGCAGGATGTCTACGGCTCTGCCAGCGGCGCGACGATCTTTGCCGGCTTGCAGGTGGTCGAAACCTCCGGCGCTGCCAGCGGCACGATCGTCAGCGGCGGCTTGGAGGTCGTCAGCGCCGGCGGCATCGACAACAGCGCGCAGATTTCGGGCGGCGAGCAGGACGTCTATGGCACAGCCAGCGGCGCCACGATCTTCACTGGCTCGCAGGTGGTCGAATCCGGCGGCACAGCGAGCGGCGGCACGATCGCCGGCGGCGGCGGCAGGGAAATCGTCAGCGTCGGCGGCACGGACCTCGGCGCGCAGATCACCCTCGGCGCGAGGATCTACAGCGAGCAGGACGTTTACGGCTATGCCAGCGGCGCCACGGTCTTCTTCGGCACGCAAGTGGTCGAGTCCGGCGGATCGGCGAGCGGCACCATCGTCACCACCGTCGATGGGGGTGCGTATGGAGGCGGCTCGCAAGTCGTGGATGCCGGCGGCACGGCCAGAGCCACAACTATCTACGCCTACGGCGCGGAAACGGTCTCGGGGACCGATGTCGGCGCACAGATTAGCGGCGGCGTGCAATACGTCTACGGCACGGCCAGTAATGTCGTGATCGCGGCCGGCAACCAGTGGATTGAATCCGGTGGCGTGGCGAGCGGCACCACGATCTTGAACGGAGGCCGGCAGGGCGTCGGATTAAATGGCACCGCGACCGCAACCAGCACCACGATCTTGAGCGGAGGCGAACAGGACATCGGATGGGAGGGGGGTGGCAGCGGGACGGCGACTAGCACCACGATTTCGGGTGGCGTGCAGTACGTCGGATACGAAGGCGGCACCGGGACGGCGACCGGCACCACGATTTCGAGCGGAGGCACCCAGTACGTCGGATACTCCGAAGGCACCGGGACGGCGACCAGCACCACGATCTCGGACGGTGGCGACCAGATCCTCGGTGACGACTCCGGCAGCGGGACGGCGACCGGCACCATGATTTCGAGCGGCGGCGAGCAGGTCGTCGGAGACGAAGGCACCGGCACGGCGAGCGGCACCACGATTTTGAGCGGCGGCAAGCAGTACCTTGGAGAGGTGTACGGCACCGGGACGGCGACCAGCACCACCATTTCGAGCGGCGGCATGCAGATCGTCGGAGCCGGCACCGGCAGCGGGACGGCGACCGGCACCACTATCCTCGGCGGCGGCGTCGAAACCGTCAGTGCCGGTGGCACGGATTCGAGCGCGCAGATTTCGGGCGGCGAGCAGGACGTCTACGGCACGGCCAGCGGCGCCACGATCTTCACCGGCTCGCAAGTTGTCGAAAGCGGCGGCGCTGCGAGCAGCACGATCGTCAGCGGCGGCTTGGAAGTCGTCAGCGCCGGGGGCACCGATTTCAGCGCGCAGATCAGCGGTGGCGAGCAGGACGTCTACGGCTCTGCCAGCGGCGTTACGGTGTTCACCGGCTCGCAGGTTGTCGAAAGCGGCGGCACGGCGAGCGGCACCATCGTCAGCGGCGGCGAGCAAGACGTGTTGGCGTCGGCTACGGCCATTGACACGATGGTCAACGCCGGCGCCAGCCAGGTCGTAGAGACTTCCGCCACCGCGAGCGGCACAACAGTCGTTTATGGCGGCACGGAAACCGTCAGCGCCGGCAGCACCGATTTCGGCGCGACGGTCAGCGGCACGCAATACGTCTATGGCACCGCCGTCAGCGCCGCGGTCTACGACGCACAGGTCCAATCCGGCAAGCAGATCGTCGAATCCGGCGGCACGGCGAGCGCCACGGCGATCTACAGCGGCGGCGTGCAGTCCGTCGGATCCGGCGGCACCGCCCTTGGCACGCAGATCAGCGGCGACGGCAACCAGTTTGTCTATGGCCTGGCCAGCGGCACCACGATCTCCTTCGGCTTCCAGCTCGTCGAAAGCGGCGGCACGGCGAGCGGCACGATCGCCGACGGCCTCGGCTATCTCGAGGTGTTCGGCGGCGGCAGCGCGCTGGGCGTGACGCTCAACGGCGGCGGCTATCTCGACGTGAAAGACGGCGCCACCGCGCTCGGCGTCACGGTCAACAGCGGCAGCGAGGACGAAATTGATTTTGGCGGCTTTGAGAGCGGCACGGTCGTCAGCCCCGGCGGCACTTTGCAGATCTACTCCGGCGGCACCGACGACGGCGTCCAGATCTCCGGCGGTACGCTGCTCGATTACGGCACGGTCAGCGGCACGACGGTCGGCAGCGGCGGCACGCTGGAACTGTTCGGCGGCGCCGTTATCAACATCAGCGGCACGGCCATCAGCAGCGGTGGCACGCTGGAATTCGGCTCCGGCTTTGCCGCCAGCGGCTTTGCCGCCAGCGGCGGCGTCACCCTGGAGGTGGCATCGAGCGGCACGGTTTCCAACACCACGGTCTCCAGCGGCGGCACGCTCGCCGTTCTCTCCGGCGGCCTGGCTGATCCCACGACGATCTCGAGTGGCGGCTTGGAGGTCGTCAGCTCCGGCGGCACCGATTCAGGCGCGCAGATTTCGGGCGGCGAGCAGGACGTCTATGGAACGGCCGTCAGCGCGACAATCTTCACCGGTTCGCAGGTTATCGAGAGCGGCGGCACGGCGAGCGCCACGACCGTCTCCAGCGGCGGCACGCTGGAACTGCTCGGCGGCGCCACCGTGAGCGGGATCACCATCGAGTCCGGCGCCATTTATGAGATCGGCTCCGGCGCCACGCTCACTGGCTATCATGTCAGCCGTGGCATCACACTTGAGGCTGCGTTTAGCGGTACCGTGTCCAATACCACAGTCTCCAGCGGCGGCACGCTCGCCGTCCTTTCCGGCGGCCTGGCCGATCCCACCACGATCTTCAGCAGCGGCACGGAAATCGTCAGCTCCGGCGGCACGGACCTCGGCGTGCAGATCAGCGGGGGCACACAGCTCGATTACGGATTGGCCAGCGGCGCCACGGTCTCCAGCGGCAAGCAGATCGTGAACTCGGGCGGTTCGGCGACCAGCACCACGATCTTGAACGTAGGCTTATACGGCTTACAGTACGTCGGATACGAGGGCGGCAGCGGGACGGCAAGCGACACCACGATCTCGGATGGAGGCGAGCAGGACGTCGGAGCCGAGGGCACCGGCACGGCGATCAGCACCGCGATCTTAAGCGGAGGTCTGCAGGTGGTCGGAGACGCTGACGGCGGCACCGGGACGGCGATCAGCACCACGATCTCGAACGGAGGCGAGCAGTTCGTCGGAGACGACGGTGGCAGCGGGACGGCGATCAGCACCACGATCTTAAGCGGAGGCGAGCAGTTCGTCGGATACGGTGGCGGCACCGGGACGGCGACCAGCACCACGATCTCGAACGGAGGTGAGCAGTTCGTTGGAAGCGAGGGCAGTGCGACGGCGACCAGCACCACGATTTTGAGCGGCGGCTATCAGGAGGTCGATTCTTACGGCACGGCGACCAGCACCACGATCCTCAGCGGCGGCTTGGAAATCGTCAGCGGCGCCGGCACGGACTTCGGCGCCCAGATCAGCGGCGGCGAGCAGGACGTCTACGGCACTGCCAGCGGCGTCACGGTCTTCACCGGCTCGCAGGTGGTCGAATCCGGCGGCATCGCCAGCGGCACGATTCTCAGCGGCGGCGAGGAAATCGTCAGCGGTACCGATATAGGCGCGCAGATTTCGAGCGGAGGCCAGCAGTACATCGGATACTCGGGTGGCACTGGAACGGCGAGCAGCACCACCATTTCGAACGGAGGCGTGCAGTACGTCGGATATTACGGCACCGGCACGGCGACCAGCACCACGATTTCGAACGGAGGCAGGCAGCTCGTCGGAGTTGACGGCAGCGGCACGGTGAGCAGCACCATCATCTCGAGCGGCGGCCAGCAGTACGTCGGAGACCACGGCACCGGGACGGCGACCGGCACGACGATCTCCCACGGCTTGCAGATCGTCGGATATTTCGGCACCGGGACGGCGACCAGCACCACGATTTTGAGCGGCGGCACCCAGGAAGTCGGATACGACTCCGGCACCGGGACGGCGATCAGCACCACGGTTTCGAGCGGCGGCAGGCAGTACGTCGGATACGAAGGCACCGGAACGGCGACCAGCACGACGATCTTGAGGGGAGGCAATCAGTACGTCGGATACGACACTGGCACCGGGTCGGCGACGAGCACCACGGTTTCGAGCGGCGGGGAGCAGTTCGTCGGAGAGACCGGCACCGGCACGGCGACCGGCACCACGATTTCGAACGGAGGCGTGCAGGTCGTCGGAGACAACTACGGCACCGGGACGGCGACCGGCACCACGGTTTCGAGCGGAGGCGGGCAGTACGTCGGAGTCAATTCCGGCACCGGAACGGCGACGAGCACCACGATTTCAAACGGCGGCTATCAGGTCGTCGGAGACGACGGCACCGGGACGGCGATCAGCACCACGATTTTGAGTGGAGGCAATGAGACCGTCAATGGCGGCGACAGCGATTTCGGCGCCCAGATTTCGGGCGGCGAGCAGGACGTCTACGGCACTGCCAGCGGGGTCACGATCTTCACCGGCTCGCAAATTGTCGAAAGCGGCGGCATCGCCAGCGGCACGATCGTCAGCGGCGGCTCGGAAATCGTCAGCAGCGGCGGCACGGATGTCGGCGCGCAGATTTCGGGCGGCGAACAGGACGTCTACGGCTCTGCCAGCGGGGTCACCATTGCGAATGAGGGTTTCCAGTACGTCGGAGACTACGGCAGCGGGACTGCGACCGGCACCACGATCTTGAGCGATGGGTACCAATACGTCGGATACGACTACGGCAGCGGGACGGCGACCAGCACCACGATTTCGAGCGGCGGCGCGCAGTACGTCGGAGTCGCTTCCGGCATCGGAACAGCGACCGACACCACAATTTCGAGTGAGGGTTTCCAGTACGTCGGAGAGACCGGTACCGGGACGGCGACCGGGACCACAATTTTGGACGAAGGCGAGCAGTACGTCGGAGACTACGGCAGCGGGACGGCGACCAGCACCACGATTTCGAGCGGCGGCGCGCAGTACGTCGGATTAACCAGTGGCACCGGGATTGCGACCAGCACCACGATTTCGAGCGGCGGGCTGCAGGTCGTCGGAATCAATTCCGGCACCGGGACGGCGACCAGCACCACGATTTCGAGCGGCGGCGACCAATGGGTCGGATACTACTACGGCACCGGAACGGCGACCAGCACCACGATCTCGACCGGAGGCCAGCAGATCGTCGGATATGACTACGGCACCGGGACGGCGAGCGGCACGATCGTGCTCGGCGGCGGCTTGGAGATCGTCAGCGGCGGCGGCACCGATTTCGCCGCGCAGATCAGCGGCGGCGAGCAGGACGTCTACGGCACTGCCAGCGGCGCCACGATCTTCGCCGGCTCGCAAGTCGTCGAAAGCGGCGGCATTGCCAGCGCCACGACCGTCAGCGGCGGACTTGAGATCGTCAGCGGCACCGATGTCGGTGCGCAGATCAGCGGCGGCGAGCAGGACGTCTACGGCTCTGCCAGCGGCGCCACGATCTATGCCGGCTCGCAAGTCGTCGAGAGCGGCGGCCTTGCCAGCGGCACTATCCTCAGCGGCGGCTTGGAAATCGTCAGCTCCGGCGGCGCCGACTTCGGCGCGCAGATCAGCGGCGGCGAACAGGACGTTTACGGCACTGCCAGCGGGGTCACGATCTTCACCGGCTCACAGGTTGTCGAAAGCGGCGGCGTTGCCAGCGGCACCACCGTCTCCAGCGGCGGCACGCTCGAGCTCCTGGCCGGCGCAACGCAGTCCGGCACTATTCTCGACTCCGGCGGCATTCTCGAAGTCGGCTCCGGCGGGACGCTTTCCGGCTTTGCCTTCAGCGGCGGCGCGATCGTGGAAGTCGCCTTCAGCGGCACGGTGTCCAACACCACGGTCGCCAGCGGCGGCACGCTCGCCATTCTCTCCGGCGGCCTGGCCGATCCGACGACCATCTTGAGCGGTGGCAGCGAAACCATCAGCTCGGGCGGCACCGACGACGGTGCCCTGATCTCCGGCGGCACGCAGATCGACTACGGCTTGGCCAGCGGCGCCACGGTGTTCACCGGCTCGCAGGTGGTCGAATCCGGCGGCGTTGCCAGCGGCACGATCCTCAGCGGCGGCACTCAGGATGTGCTCGGCACGGCGAGCGGCACGGTGCTCGATGCGGGCGGCTCGCAGAACGTCTCGGCGGGCGGGGCGGCGATTTCGACGACCTTCGCGGGCGGCACCCAGAACGTGCTCTCCGGCGCCTCGGTCACCAGCGCGCACGTCGTCAGCGGTGCGCAGGATGTGGCCTCCAGTGGCACGTCGATCGACACCACGATCAGCGGTGCCGGCAGCGAGAACGTCGCCGCGGGCGGCATCGCCAGCGCCACGACGATCAACAACGGCGGCGTCGAAACCGTCAGCGCCGGCGGCACCGATTTCAGCGTGCTGGTCAAGGGCGGCGGCATTCAATTTGTCTACGGTACCGCCACCAGCGCAATAGTCGATCCCCTCTCTGCGGCAGTCGGTTCGCAGGTGGTGGAGTCGGGCGGCGTCGCCAGCGATACGACGCTGAGTGGCGGCTTCCAGGAGGTTCTCGCCGGCGGCGAGGCGATCGGGACGACGATCTCCAGCGGTGGTACGCTCGACGTTTTGAATAGCGGCTCGGCGATCAGTGCGACGGACATCGGCGGCACGCTCACCATATCGTCCGGCGGCATCGCCAGCCATCTGACCATCTCGAGCGGCACGCTCAATGTGCTCGGCACGACCACCAGCAACGTCAAGCTGCTCAGCGGCGGCATCGAGAACGTCTCCGCCGGCGGATCGGCAACCGGCGTGCCGAATTCCGGCACCGGCATTTCGGGCGGCACACTGAACGTATTCTCCGGCGGCGAGTTGGACCACGCGACTGTTGCCAGCGGCGGCTTTTTGAACGTGTCGTCTGGCGGCATCGCCCATGATGTCAACGTCTCGAGCGGCGGCCTGCTGAATGTGCAAGGAACGGTGACGAGCAATCTCGGTGTATTTGGCGGTACCGTAAATATTTCATCCGGCGGTGTCGTGGTCAGTGGCAACACAATTGGCGGCGGCCCCGTTGTTTCCGGCGGTAGTGTAAACGTTCTTGCGGGCGGCAGCGCTTCCTTCGTCACCGAAGTTGCCGGCGCCGTCGTCACCGTGTCGTCGGGCGGCATCCTCCAGAGTCCGAACGTCTCCAGCGGCGGCTTGCTGAATGTGCAAGGAACGGTGACGAGCGGGGCCAATATTTTTAGCAGTGGCACCGCGATTATTTCATCCGGCGGAGTGATTAGCGGCACCATCGTCTCCGGCGGCGGCACGCTTGCGGTTCTCTCCGGCGGCTTGGCCGATCCGACGACCATCTTGAGCGGCGGCAGCGAAACCGTCAGCTCGGGCGGTACCGATGACGGCGCCCTGATCTCCGGCGGCACGCAGCTCGACTACGGCACGGCCAGCGGCGCCACGGTGTTCACCGGCTCGCAGGTGGTCGAAGCCGGCGGCGTTGCCAGCGGCACCATCGTCTCCAGCGGCGGCACGCTCGAACTGTTCGGCGGCGCCATTGCCGGCGGCACGACCATCAGCGGCGGCGGCATCCTCGAAATTGCTGCCGGCTATGTCGAAAGCGGCTTTGTCGTCAGCAGCAAAGTCACTCTCGATGTTGCGTCCGGCGGCATTGCGAGCGGGACCGTCATCGACAGCGGCGGCAAGGTGTACGTGTCGTCTGGCGGCTTTGCCTCGGCAACGATCGTCAGCGGCGGCAAAGAGTTCATTTATGCCGGCGGCTCGGCGCTCGGCGACGTGGTGACGTCCGGCAACGAAACCGTCTCCAGCGGCGGTGTCGCGAGCGGGACTTCGGTGAGTGGCGCCGGCGTCCAATATGTCTATGGCAGCGCCGCGGCCACGTCCGTCGGCAACGGCGGCATCGAGGAGATTTTTGCCGGCGGCACGGACAGCGGCACCATCGTGTCGAGCGGCGGCAGCGAATATGACTTCGGCACGGCCAACGGCGATACTTTGTCGAGCGGCGGCGTCCAATATGTCTATGGCAGCGCCGCGGCGACGGCGCTCGTCAACGGCGGCATCGAGGAGATTTTTGCCGGCGGCACGGACAGCGGCACCATCGTGTCGAGCGGCGGCAGCGAATATGACTTCGGCACGGCCAGCGGCGGCACGCTCTCGGGCGGCGTCCAATATGTCTACAGCGGGGCCACTGCGAACGCGACCGCACTTGCGAGCGGCGGCATCGAGGACATCCTGTCCGGCGGGGCCGCAAACGGCGCCATTGTGTCGAGCGGCGGCACTGAGTTCGACTTCGGCACGGCGAGCGGCGGCACGCTCTCGGGCGGCGTCCAATATGTCTATGCCAGCGCCGCGGCGACGGTGCTCGCCAGCGGCGGCATCGAGGACATCCTGTCCGGCGGGGCGGCGAGCGGCGCCATCGTGTCGAGCGGCGGCACCCAATTCGACTTCGGCACCGCCAGCGGCGGCACGCTCTCGGGCGGCGTCCAATATGTCTACGGCAGCGCCGCGGCGATGGCGCTCGCCAGCGGCGGCATCGAGGACATCCTCTCCGGCGGGACGGCGAGCGGCGCCATCGTGTCGAGCGGCGGCACCGAGTTCGACTTCGGCACGGCGAGCGGCGGCACGCTCAGCGGCGGCGTGCAATATGTCTATGCCAGCGCCCTGGCCGGGACGGTCGCCAGCGGCGGCGTCGAGGACATCCTGTCCGGCGGAAGGGCGAGCGGCGGCACCGTGTCGAGCGGCGGCACGCAATTCGACTTCGGCACCGCCAGCGGCGGCACTTTGTCGAGCGGCGGCGTGCAATATGTCTATGGCAGCGCCGCGGCCGGGACGGTCGCCGGCGGCGGCATAGAGGACATTCTGTCCGGCGGGTCGGCCAGCGGCGGCACCGTGTCGAGCGGCGGCACCGAGTTCGACTTCGGCACGGCCAGCGGCGTCGCGCTCAGCGGCGGCCTGCAATACGTCTATGGCAGCGCCGCGGCCGGGACGATCGCCAGCGGCGGCATAGAGGACATCCTGTCTGGGGGGACGGCGAGCGGCGTCACGCTCAGCGGCGGCCACCAATATGTCTATGGCAGCGCCGCGGCGACGACACTCAGCAGCGGCGGTCATGAAATCGTCTATTCGGGCGGCACGATCTCCGGCGCGACGATCGCCGGCGGCACGCTCGAACTGCAGAGCGGGGCGACGGCGGGATCGAGCACGATCGGCTTCGCGTCGAGCGGCTCGCTGAAGCTCGACGGCACCGGGTCGTACGCTATGTTGGTGGCGGGCTTTACCGTGCCCGACACGATCGACTTGACGGCGGTGAACTACGCCTCGGCGACGACGCTGAGCTATACCAGCAACACGTCGGGCGGCACGCTGACGGTCACCGACGGGACGCATTCGGTGTCGCTGCTGCTGCTCGGCAATTATTCGGCGGCGAGTTTCAGCCTGAGCAGCGGCAGCACCGGCACCGTCGTCAGCGATCCGCCGACGGGGGTGACGACCGACCTCGCTCCGGTCGCGCTGCTGAAACCGCATAACACGTGAACCATGGTTGCGGGTTCATGGTGGTTTCGGCCCGGCCTGGCAGGTCCACTTAGGGTCAAGGCGAGCCATTCCAGTCGCCCTGTCGAGCATCCGCTATGCCCGATTGGCCGGCTTCAGGCGGCGCCGGCTTCGAACAAAGTGTGCGCCGGCTCGATCTTCGCAGCAGCAATCACCGCTTGCGTCCGGCTCTCGACGCCGAGTTTTTGCAGGATGGCCGAGACATGCGCCTTCACTGTCGCTTCCGAAACCGAAAGCTCGTAGGCGATCTGTTTGTTCAGCAGGCCTTCGGACACCATCATCAAGACGCGCATTTGCTGCGGCGTGAGAGACCCGAGTCGGCGGACGATATCGGCGGTCGTCTTGTCGTTTGCAGCGGCAAGCTCGAGGTCGCAAGGCACCCAGGTCGACCCCGCGAGTATCGAGCGGATCGCCTGGCGCATCACATCCATTTCGGTCGTCTTGGGAATGAAGCCCGCGGCGCCGATCTCGATGCAGCGCCTCATCACGTTGCGCTCCTCGTTGGCGGAAACGATGACGATGGGAACATTCGGATATTGGGCGCGTAGGAAGAACAGGCCGGAAAAACCCCGCATGCCCGGCATCGACAGATCGAGAAGAACCAGATCCGTCTCCGGATTGGCCTCGAGTTCCCGGCTCAACTGATCGAGGTCGCCCGTCTCCTTGATCATCGCTTCCGGGATGGCGCCCGCGACCGCCTGGCGCAATGCACCTCGGACGAGCGGGTGATCGTCGGCAATGACGATCACGTTGGCGATCTGTTCCACGTCCCCTCCATTTACTTTATTGTCCGTCTACGCCTACATGGCTCCGCAATCGCGCGCCAAGGCGCCGCATACTTGCTTTAGCCATTGGTTTTTTTGATCCAGCGCAAAGCATACCATTTTCTGCCGCTCCGCAACGCTTGGCAAGTTTCTTTATGGTAAAGGGATCGGTCGCCGTGAATGAACACGAAAGCCTCGGCTTCCGGTTGGAAAAGAGCCGAATTGACGCGGGCTTCGGCTTCGGCCTC
Source organism: uncultured Alphaproteobacteria bacterium (assembly GCA_963809985.1). Lineage (GTDB taxonomy): Bacteria > Pseudomonadota > Alphaproteobacteria > Rhizobiales > Beijerinckiaceae > Methylovirgula. The sequence goes on from CAWELW010000001.1 coordinate 1,450,819, forward strand.
GTCGCCTTCGTCGGCGGGCTGGGGCTGCTCGTTCTGCTCGACCGCATTGGCCTGCCGGACCGGCTCTTGCGCGTGTTCGTCCTCGCACTGACGATTTTCGGCTTTTTGGCCGCGGCGGCGGCCCGGCGCACGACGCGAAGCGCTTATTTTTACGCAGCGGGCCGTCTCCTGTCGGCAAGCTATTGCGGGCTCGCGGCCGCAGCACTCGCCGCAGGGCTCTTTCTCGGCCTTTTGCAGATGATCGTAAGGGAGGCCCGCGTTCCGAGCCTCGGTCTCGGCTTCAGTCTCGGACTGTTCTGCGCGTTTTTCGTTACCGGTTTTTTGCTGCGCCGCAGCGCGGCGGTTTCGTTGGCCGACCTCATCGCTGCGCGTTTCCCGCAATTTTCGGTGCGCTTAATAGTGGCGATCATCGCTGCGGTGTGCGCCGCACTCATCTCTTGGGCGGGCTATGACCTTGCCTTGCGCGGTTTCATATCCGCAACGGGCATGGGGCGCGCCGGTGCAGCATCCGTGCTCGGCGCAATCCTCTGTTTTGTCGTCATCGCCGGCGGCCTTTCGACAGTTTTGTGGGTCGCGGTCGAAGCCGCGATCGTTCTGCTCTTCGGCTTGGCGCTGCCTCTTCTGTTGGATCTCGTGAACGCAAAGCCGCTTGCCTTGCCGGTGATCGGCGATCCCGCTCTTTGGGACGCGGCGCGAACGCGTCTCATCACTCTGGTGGCCGAATCACATACGGATCATGTCTCGACGTTCTCGCTCGTCCTGGCACTGGCTGGGGGCCTGGCGGCTCTCGCACCGTTGCTCGGTCCGTTGGTTGCGAGCGGCGGGGAGAGGGGTTTTGCGCGGACCGGCCTCGTTGCATTTGGTTGGCTGGCGCTTCTCGCCATCCTCTGCTGCGCGACAATGGGAGCGGCCACGCTAGCTCTGGATAAAACGCTTGTCGGGCAGGCCCCGGCAGACCTGCCTGCAACGGTCTATGCTGCCAATGCGGATGGCCTTGTTACGATTTGCGGCGGAGCGGCTGCGAACCCTGCGACTTTGGCGAAAGATTGCGCCGGCCGAGGCGGCTACGCAGGAACCTTGCGGTCGGCCGATATTCGCGCATTGCCGGATTTCCTTCTCGAGAATCTGGCCAAGCTGCGGCAATTCGGACCGGTGCCCGGCGGTCTCGCAGAATTCCTTCGTGATCGGGATCGGCCTCACGCTCGCCGCTGCCGGCATCCACTCGTTCGTGACGAGCCTCAGCCATGACGCCATCGCACCGCGCCGCCGCCGCCTGACCTCCGCAAGCTTGCGCCTCGCGCTCGCGCGCACGCTCGCGATCGTGTCCATCGCGGTCATCGGCGCCTCGCTCACTTTCAAAGCCGCGGATACCGGCGTGGCAATCACTTTGGCGCTGTTCATATCAGCGGCGTTCCTCACGCCCATTGTCGCTTTGCTGGTGTGGCCGCGCGCGGATTCGTTCGATGCGTCGGTGACTTTTTTCGTGACGCTGATGCTGATTGTCAACCTCATCCTTGCGCACGGGCACTTTGCCGTGCCGATCGATCTCGCCCCTTCCGTGCTTCTCGCCGGGCTCGGCGGCTTCTTGGCGGGCCTGTTTTCCAGTATGCAGCGCAGCAATACGGCCGACAGTAGAGAGGCTTCGCCTCAAACCGCGGCCGAAATGCGGGACGGGACACCGAAAATCTAGAATTTCAACAAAGCTGCGAGTGTTTCGATCCGGTCGGCATCGGCAGCAGGTTTATCCCAACGGATTCGATTGATCCGGGGAAACCGCATTGCCAGACCGGATTTATGCCGTGGCGATCGGTTCAAGCCTTCGAAGGCGATTTCGAGGACGAGACCGCCGTCCTTGCCGGAATATACTTCGCGCACGGGTCCGAAGCGATTGACGATATTGTTGCGGACGTAGCGGTCGAGGCGGCGGAGCTCCTCATCGGTAAACCCGAAATAAGCCTTGCCGACCGGCACGAGCGTCTCGCCCGCAGCATCGTCGCACCAGACGCCAAAGGTGAAATCCGAATAGAAGGACGAGCGCTTGCCATGGCCGCGTTGGGCATACATGAGGACGGCATCGATCGTGAATGGATCGCGCTTCCACTTGTACCAAAGACCTTTCGGTCGGCCGGCCACATAAACCAAATCGGCGCGCTTCAGCATTATGCCTTCGATCGCCTCGGCGTCTTGCGTCGCGCCGGCAGACGCGGGGTCGTGTCGCGCCGCCGCCAGTTGGTCCCACGATTCGAAAGAAATGCGAACCGAAAGATCGAGCCGTTGCTGTGCGGCTTCGGCAACGAAGTCTTCGAGCCGGCGCCGCCTTTCGACGAAGGGAAGTGGCCGCAAGTCTTCACCGCAAAGAGCGAGAACATCGTAGGCGCGGATATGGGCGGGAAAGTCCTGCAGCAGTTTGGCGGAAACGCTCTTGCGGTTCAGCCTTTGTTGCAGAACGCCAAAAGGCTGGATCCGCCCCTCGCGCAGGATAAGCAATTCGCCGTCGATGGAAAAAGACCCGTGCGGTATCTGCGCGAGCGCTTCGGCCAAATCCGGAAACGTGGCGGAAATCTCTTCGCCGGTTCGCGAATAAAGCCGCGCGATGCGGCCGCGCGTGCCTTCCCCCACGACAGCCTGGACGCGGATTCCATCCCATTTCCATTCCGCGCAAAACTCTGCGGCGACGAGTTCGGCGAGCTCAGTTTCGTCCAGGGTATGCGCGAGCATGGCAGGGCGGAAGGGCGCCGGATCGACGGGATCCGGCTTTGAAGCGCGCCCCTCGAGCCAGGCGAAGAGCTCGACATAAGGCGGCGCGAGACCGTGCCATATGTCCTCGATCTCGTTGGCGGCCTTGCCGCCGAGTTCGGCCGCGGCGAGTTTGGCGAGACGTGCGGAGGCACCGATCCGCAAAGACCCGGTGATCAATTTCAACAGCGCCCAGCGCCCAGTCTCGTCGAGCGCATCGAGAAATCCGGCCAGGACTTTCGGCAGGTCGACCTTGCCGGTCGTCGTCAAGGCATGCACGACTTCGGCAAGCGTCAGAGCGGGATGAGGAAAAGTGGGAAGCGCTTTTCCGGCGCAATCAAGTTCACGCAGATTGCGTAAACTTATCTGCCTATCCCGCTCTGAATCTTTAATATCGATCACGTTTATGACTTTGGATTGATTTAATCCAAAGTCATAAACGTGATCTAATGGTGGATGGTTCGAGGCGGCAGAGCCGGGATCCTGCAAAGGCGCCGGCCAGAGAAGAGCCACGGTCTCGGAAAGGTCGCCGACGTGATCGTAGGAAAGGTCGAACAGGTAGGGATCGACCCTCTCGCCGATCAAGGCGCGGATGAGACCCGGTTTGGCATGCGGGAAGGCAAGCGCGCTAGTCAGAGCCGCCAACGCATAACCGCGGTCGGGATCGGGCGTCGTGCGGAACTATTCCCGCATCAGCCGCAATTTGCCGAGCCGCGCGGGCTCATAGCCCAGCCGGTCGAGAAGCGCCGCGAAGGTGTTCAAGCTTCCGCCTCCACTGGTCTGTCCATCTCCTCGTCGCCATAGCCCAATAGGTGCAGCGATTCGGCGAGGATCCCGCGTCCGCGCGCGAAATGGATCAACGCGTCTCCCTCGCCATGCGTCACGAGGAGTTGGCCGCAGCCGGTCTCGATTATCGTGGCGCACAGCCCATCCCAATCGGCGTGGTCGGAAATGACGAGCGGCAATTCAACTCTTCTTTGTCGCGCCCGGGCGCGAACCCGCATCCAGCCGGATGCGAAGACGAGCAGCGGATCAGGAAATTTTCGCGCCCAGACGTCCTGTACGGCGCTCGGCGGACAGATGACAATTTCGCCGGCCAGTGTCGCCGCCTCGCGTCCTTCGATCTTGCGGATGTCGCCGAGCTCGACGCCTTCGGCCGCGTAGAATTCCGTGAGTTTTTCGAGCGCACCGTGAATGAAGATCGGCCGGTCATAGTGAGCGGCGCGCATGAGCGCGATCAGCCGCTGCGCCTTACCGAGAGCATAGGCGCCGACGAGATGCGTCCGTTCCGGAAACAGCCGCTGCGAGGCGAGAAGCTTGCCGATCTCGCTGCCGGCATCGGCGTGGCGATAGACGGGAAGGCCGAATGTCGCTTCGGTGATGAACGTGTCGCAGGCCAAGGGTTCGAAGGGCGGGCAGGTCGGATCGCTCTCGCGTTTGTAATCGCCGGAGACGACGATGCGCGTTCCATGGCCGGCCAGAAGAATCTGCGCCGAGCCGAGAATATGACCGGCGGGGTAAAAGCTGACCGACACATCGCCGAGCCTTAGTGTCTTGCCATAGGCGACGGCCTGGGTGCTGGCAGCGAAATCGGCGCCGCAGCGGACCGCCATGATGGCGAGCGTCTCACGGGTCGCGAGAACTTGCGCATGGCCGGCTCTCGCATGGTCGGAATGTCCATGCGTGATCAATGCGCGCGTGACCGGCCGCGTCGGGTCGATATAAAAATCTCCGGCCTTGCAATAAAGTCCGACGGGCGTCAGCGAAACGAGATCTTTGCGCGGCATGTCGGCGTGAAGATAAGCGCCATCGCAGGATTTTTCGAGCGGGAGATGCGGCGAGATCAGGGTCCTGTGAAACCACAAACGAAAGCCCCGCCGGACAAGCACGGCGGGGCTTGTGACGAAACGGCAGCAGGTCGACCGCTGGCGGCAGCCTGCGTACCTAAACTTCCGCCGAGCTCAATAGCAGACACGCACCCGGCGATAACCGACGACGTTGCCATAGCCGTCGAGAGCCGGCCGGTTTTGCCAATAGCAGCCGGGGCCAGGGTAATAGGCGGGGCCGGGGCCGTAATAGTAGGGCGGCGGATAGTAATAGGGACGTGTGGCGAGCGCGCCGATGGCCGCGCCACCGAGGAGGCCGGCGCCCAAGGCCAAGCCAAAGCCGCCTTGTGCCGCGGCCGGCGTCGAGGTAACGGAAACGCCGATACCCAAGGTCAAGGCAGCCAAGCCGCCTGCCAGCATTTTCTTCAAGTTGGCGGTCATATTGAACTCCTCTTCAATCGGGTCAAACACCGAGCGCGCGAGACACGCCTCGGACTGCCTCCCTTATTGACGAACAGCCGTTAAAGCGCGATTTACGCTTCGAGCCGGAGCGTGACCTTGAAAAATGGCCATTGAGCGGCAGCACCGTAACCGGCTTTAAATTTTAATTATATTCGCGTTTAGTCGGTCGGTCGAATGAATCGTCCCGACCGGATTCTGGGCGACAGACGCGAGGCTCGCCGAGCTTTGTCTTTTGTGCCGAATGAGTTCTAATCTAATCACTAGCCGCACGTTCGGCCTCGGCGCCGATCTTCGCTTCGCCCATGCGCCACCTTACGTCAAAGAGACTGCTGCAGCGCAGGGAATGACGACGGCGATCATGAACGAAGCGCCGCTTCGGCGCGATCAGGGCGCCGATGTCTCGGCATTGGTCGTACTCTTGCGCAAGGGTCCTTGACGGATCGCATCTTTCTGCGACGATTCGGGACATGCTTTAGAAGGCGCTCGACCGTCTTGCCTGCACGCGCACAGAATTCTCGACTGCCGCTGCATGTCCTGCGCTGGTTTGCGGAACGCGGCTGGACGCCGCGGCCGCATCAGCTCGCGATCTTCGCTATGGCGCAAGCGCAGGAAGACGCGCTTCTCATCGCCCCGACCGGTGCCGGCAAGACTTTGGCGGGCTTCCTGCCGAGCCTCGTCGACATCGGCCGGCGCAGAGATCGCGGCTTGCATACGCTCTATATCTCGCCGTTGAAGGCACTTGCCGTCGACATAGCGCGCAACCTCGAAATGCCGGTGAAAGACATGGGTCTCGAGATCCGGCTCGAGACGCGAACCGGCGACACATCCCCATCCAAACGGCAGCGCCAGCGCCGCGATCCGCCCGACATTCTGCTGACCACGCCCGAGCAACTGGCGCTTCTCCTGGCGAGCGCCGATGCGAAGACCTTGTTCGCCGACTTGCAGCGCATCGTCATCGATGAATTGCATGCGATCGCAGCCTCCAAGCGCGGCGATCTCCTCGCACTCGGCCTGGCGCGGTTGCGTGGGCTGGCACCGAAGCTGCGCGTGCTCGGCCTGTCCGCGACGGTGCGCGATCCGGACGAATTGCGGCGCTGGCTCGTCGGGCAAACTCGAAAAAACACCATGGCGGCGCTCGTCACGGCGCCGGCCGGAGCGGCGCCCGAAGTCGCCATTCTCGACACGCACGAACATTTGCCTTGGTCGGGCCATACGAGCCGCCATGCGCTCGCCGAAGTCTATGCGCGGATCAAAGCGGCCCATATGGTGCTCGTCTTCGTCAATACGCGCGCGCTCGCCGAATTTGTTTTTCAAGAGCTTTGGCGGATCAACGAAGACAATCTGCCGATTGCCTTGCACCACGGCTCGCTCGACGTCGGCCAGCGTCGCCGCGTCGAAGCGGCGATGGCCGCCGGCAAGCTCAAAGCCATCGTCTGCACCTCGACGCTCGATCTCGGCGTCGATTGGGGCGATGTCGATCTCGTCATCAATATCGGTGCGCCGAAGGGGGCGAGCCGCCTGATGCAGCGCATCGGTCGCGCCAATCATAGGCTCGACGAACCGTCGCGTGCGCTGCTCGTCCCTTCCAACCGCTTCGAGGTTCTGGAATGTGTGGCTGCGATCGATGCGGTGCGCGCCGGCACGCAGGATACGGCACTCGCCCGCAGTGGCGCGCTCGATGTCCTCTGCCAGCATATTCTCGGCACGGCCTGCGCCGAGGCATTCGATGCCGACACTCTGTTTTCCGAGGTCGTCTCGGCCGAGCCTTATGCGGCGCTCGAAAGAGAGACTTTTGAAGCAGCCCTCGCCTTCGTCGCGCATGGCGGCTACGCGCTCGCATCCTACGAGCGTTTCGCCAAGATCAAACGGCGGCAGGACGGACGCTGGCGCATCGTCAATCCGCGCGTGGCCCAGACCTATCGCATGAATGTCGGCACGATCGTCGAAGCCGACATGCTGAAAGTCCGCCTCGTCCGCGGCGGGCCGCAGGATGCGAAAGGTGCTTATACGGGACCCTTGCGGCGGACCGGCCGGCTGCTCGGCGAGATCGAGGAATATTTTTTGCAAACGCTCGCGCCGAACGACACGTTTCTCTTCGGCGGCGAGATCCTGGCGTTGCGCGGCATTGTCGAGAACGAGGCTTTGGTGTCCCGCGCGACTGCCGAGGCGCCGAAAATTCCTTCTTATGCGGGCGGAAAATTTCCTCTCTCGACGCATCTCGCCGCGCGCGTGCGGCAAATTCTCTCCGATCCGCGCGAATGGAAGGCGTTGCCGCAACCCGTGTCGGAATGGCTCTCCATGCAGAAACGCCGCTCCGGCCTGCCGCGCCCGGGCGAGCTTCTCGTCGAGACGTTTCCGCGCGGCGAAAAATTTCACCTCGTTACTTATCCTTTCGAGGGGAGATTGGCGCATCAGACCCTCGGCATGTTGCTGACAAGGCGGATGGAGCGGGCGGGTCTGCAACCGCTCGGCTTCGTCGCCAATGATTATGCCCTGGCGACATGGGGACTGGTCGATATTGGCGCAGTTGTGGAAAACGGCGAAGTCAGTCTCGCGAACCTCTTCGACGAGGATATGCTGGGCGACGATCTCGAAGCGTGGCTGCAGGAATCGGCCTTGATGAAGCGGGGGTTCCGCAATTGTGCGATCATCGCCGGATTGATCGAGCGGAATTTTCCAGGGCGCGAAAAAACCAGTCGACAAGTCACGATCTCGACCGATCTCATCTATGATGTGTTGCGGCGGCACGAGCCGGACCATATTCTCTTGCGCGCGGCGCGTGCCGATGCGGCCTTGGGCCTCCTCGACCTGCCGCGGCTCGCGATAATGCTGTCGCGCATCAAGGGCCAAATCATGCATAAGAGGCTCGCGCGGGTGTCGCCGCTCGCGGTGCCGATCCTGCTCGAAATCGGCCGCGAGCCGATTTACGGGGAAGCCCGCGAGACAATTTTGGCGGAAGCCGCGGCGATGCTTGTGGAGGAGGCTGAAGACTGAGGCGACGCTCAGAAATAGCTGAATCGATCGGGCGCGTCCCCTCTCCCCGCCGCAGCCAAGTTTACGCAGCCTGCGTAAACTTGGCTGCGGCGGGGAGAGAGTTAGGGTGAGGGGCCTGGGGATTGGCAGCAAAGTGGGTGAGCTTCGACATGAGAGATCATTGATGTGAAATTGAGGTTAATCACCCAGCCTCTCACCCTCGCTTCTCTCGACCTCTCCCCGCTCGCGCGGAGAGGTCACGCCCATCCGGCAAACATGGAGCACTTAGTTTTCCGTGTCGCCTTAAGCTGAACTCAACTCACTTATCCCTGGTGGTCTCCTAGCCTGGATTTCTCAAACGAATTCAGTTTTTAGCTGAAAAACGGGTCGTTCGGCGGCTTATTTTTCGGGCTTGGGCGTGATTTTCACATCGGCCGGACATCGCCGCTGACACGGCCCGCTCGGTTCCCGCGCTGCGAGTCCCATGGTTTCAATTCTCTCGCAATACGAGTCGTTTGGCGCGTGCGTCAGGGCTCGGCGAACCGGCATCTTGATCCTGCTTTCCGGTGCGGTGGTTTTCCGTCAGCCGGAGCCAAAAGCGCGTTGAAGATAATGGTGGGCGAGTTCGAATTCGTTCTTGTGGGGGCATCCCGAAGCAAGCGCGAAGTGAATGCGGCGCACGCTCCTTCGCACCTGAGCGCCGAGCTTGAGCAGCTTGAGGCGAATGGTTTGAGCCGACGCGTCGGCGAATTCAGTATGGCGCAGGCCGACGCGGCGCAGAGTATCGACGAGCACGTAAGCCATGGCCGAGAACCACAGCCGCAATTGGTTGGCTTGCATCGTCGCGGAGGAAGCACGATCGGCGAACAGTTCGAACTGCTCGCCGATGCGGTTTTCCGCCTCGCCACGCGCGCAATAGAGATCCTCGTAGAGAGCACGGGCGTCAAAGGCGAGGCGGCACCCCCGACGTTTGAGCGTGGTGACGACGAAGCGCGGATTGGCGCCATCCGGTGTGTGCTCGGCTTTGCCGACGACACGTCGGTTTCGGCTCCAGCTCTTGAGCGTGCGATAGGAGAAGTCGCGGAAGACCCGCGCCGGCTTGCCCGAACTCAGGCACCGGCGCTTGGCCGCGGCAGCCTCCGCGACGAGCGCTGCTTCCAGCCTTGCATTGCGCGCCACACCGAAGACGTAATCGACGCGGTTGGTCTCGCACCAACTCATCAGGTCGTCATTGGAAAAGCCGCTGTCGCCGCGCAAAATGATGCGTACCCGTGGCCAGCTCCGGCGAATGTGTGAAACAATGCGCGCCATGTCCGCGACCGCGCCATCGCTGCCTGCGACATCGGCGCGCCGCTGCTTCGCCAGCAGCAGATGCCGTCCACAAAAGACATACAGCGGCAGATAGCAATATTCGTCGTAATAGCCGTGGAAAAATCGACCCTCTTGTCCGCCGTGAAGCGGAATGTCGGTATTGTCGAGATCGAGCACGATCTCGCGCGGCGCGCGTTCGTGGGCTTCCAGGAAAACATCGACCAGCAGGCCATCGACCCGCGCGCCGTCGCAATCGATCTTGTGATATTTGGCGGCATGGCGCTTGGGCGTGTGCTCGAGACGATTGAGCGTGCTCTTGCCCGCCAAGGCCTCGCAATCGGAGCGCAGCGCCGGCTCTAGCTTGCCCGCCAGCACCGCAAAGCTCGAAGTCCTTGCGCAGCTCGTCATGATCGTTGAGGTCCTCGTAACCCAGCGCCAGTCCGAAAATCCGTTGCGCCAGCAAGGTTTCGAGCCGGTGTTCGACGTAGACAGGGTTGCGCCGGTCATCGAAGCATTGCGCGAACCGCCGTATCAGCCCGAGGCCGCCATCCACCTGTCCCAACAGAAGCGCGCCCGCATTGGAGGTGATGTCGCCGCCATCGAAACTGGCCACCACCGCGCGCCGTTCAACCGCTTTAAATCCGAAAAGCTTCGCGCTACAGTCCGTCCGCATCGGGGAGTTCCGTTCGATCTAAGCAAGTCGTTCTCGCAAAACAACTTTCTAAGATTCGGCGCCCCGATGCACCTTAAATGTTTGAGAAATCCGGGCTAGGCCGCAGACATGAGAAACCTATGCCGAAAGCGCGTTTGCCATGAGACCAAATACATTTCACCGCGCGAACGAAGCCTATCTCGTTTTAGGCGAAGCGGCATTCACCCTCGATCCGGCTGGCGTGCTGTATTGGCCGGAGGAATGTCTGCTCGTCGTTGCCGATTTGCATCTCGAAAAGGGCTCGGCCTACGCGGCGCGGCGGGTGTTTCTGCCGCCCTATGATACGGCGGCGACGCTTGCGCGGCTCCATACGCTGATCGCTGTCTATGCGCCGCGGCGCGTCTTGGCGCTCGGCGATTCCTTCCATGATGCTTGCGCCGACGCGCGGTTATCCACAGCTGATCGCGCTGCGTTGCATGACTTGCAGAGGGGGCGCGACTGGATCTGGATCGCCGGCAATCATGATCCGCAAATCCCTGCCGATCTACCAGGCGAGCGATTGGATGAGGTCGCTATCAACAAAATCTGGTTCCGCCATCAACCGAGTGACAAAAGTGCAATTCCATATCTGGTTGATAAGAACCCTTGCTCGCGGCCGTCATTGCGACCGCGAGCTTGCGAAGCGGGAAGCAATCCAGAAGCGCCCGCTGGATTGCTTCGTCACTTCGTTCCTCGCAATGACGATCTTCGCCACGAGTACTCATCTTCGAGACTCGGTATAAATGCCGAAATCGCCGGGCATCTCCATCCCGTCGCACGCGTGCTGGGTACTGCTGGTTCGGTTCGGCGGCGCTGCTTCGTCAGCGATGGCAAGCGCTGCATCCTGCCTGCCTTCGGCGCCTATGCCGGCGGGCTCAATTGGTGCGATCCGGCCTTTGCGGGGCTTTTTGCGGAAGACGAGAAATTTGTGCAAGCCTTCGCTTATGTGATGGGCCGCCAGCGGATCTACAAAATCTCGGCCGAGCGCTGTCTGCCGGATTGAGCGGTTTGTTCGGCTGCGCTCAAGCGGAGGATGGGGAAAGTAACCGGGTCAAGCGTGGTTCCATATTGGCGCTTATGCGACTTGCCAACGTGCTCGGTCATAACCAACTCACTCATCCGTAGGTGGAGCCTGAATTTGAGCAGCGCCCACTTTTCATAAGTGCGCCTTCGATATCACTCTAGGTGCCACGAGCAAACGTGTCGATCAGGTGCCGCGAAAGGCCCATACGATTTGCGGCAGGGACGTGGAGAGAATGAGCGAGTTGCGTGTTACGAAACAAATGAAGGTCTGCAAAGCTTAGCCGTCCGCCTCGATATCTTTTTGAGGCGTGTCGCGCCGCGTCTCAAATCCGTCAACTTCGGCGCGGCTAAGGTTGTGATGCTTCGCCACGGCTGGTCGCTGTTTCCGCCTCAGGCTCGCTGCATTCGCCCGCGCGGCGACGCTGGAAATCGTATCGCTCAAGCCCGCTCGGCCTCGGCTTCTTGCTCCCATTGCAGGATGCGCTGTCGCAGCGAATGGAAGTTCGCTTCGGTGACCTTGTCGAACAGGGGAACCTCCGGATTGCTGACTTTCGCCTCGATCTCGGCCCAATCCTCAGGTTGCAAGGCGCTGAGTGCGGAAGGGAAGAAGATGCGTTCTTCCATGGTCATGTGCTGGCGCTCGCTGTCGATGAAGTCGCGCACGATCGCGTCCACCTTCTCGCGCAGGACTTCCTGTTCGATCAGGATCCCATTGACCGCCTTGGCAACTCGCTCGAGGCGTCTCGATCCGCTGCGATGCTCTGCCTCGAGGTCGCCGATGTTCGCGACCGCTGTAGGGTCGCGGACCTTAAGCTTGTCGAAGATCAAGTCCTCTTTGGGGTGATGAAAGCAATCGGGATAGTCCTGGAAATAACTGATGACCGCCTGAACGATCTCGTAATCCGGCCGCTCGCTGTGGGCGAAGACGTCGAGCTCGCTTTCCAGGACGGTCAGCAGCTTTTCGATGTTTCGATGCTCCTCAACAAGCATCTCGATAAGTTGCGTCATCGCGTGGTACCTCCCACAGGCATGTCCGGATTCGCGAGGCTAACGATATGATTCGCAAGTGTAACGATCGATATAAATCGGAAGTCTAACGATACCTGGGAATATATGCCTGACACTGCGTCGGGATTTGCGCTACATCAAAGCCCGAATCGCCCGAGGGGCTATTTCGTCTCCAAAATCGCCGAAACGGTGGCTTCCGAAGCGAGCAAAATCAATGGTCGAGGTTAATCAAGAGACAGGTTTCAGGATTCTAGCGCGCGAAGACTTTTCAGACGTAACCTACGCCTTGGTCGTCCGCCATCCGATGATGGCGAAGGCCGCGAAGCCCGGTCAATTCGTCATCGTCATGTCGCACGAGACGGGCGAGCGCATCCCGCTGACCATCGCGGATTTCGACCGCGAAAAAGGCACAATTACACTGGTCGTCCAGGCGGTGGGTAAGACGACGAAGGAAATGCAGCAAACCTGCAAGGTCGGAACGACGCTTTACGCCTTGGTTGGACCCATGGGCGAGCCGAGTCCCGTGGGCGCCGCTAAGAAGGTCGTCTGCGTCGGCGGCGGCCTGGGCGTTGCGCCGATCTTTCCGCAGGCCCGCGGTTTCAAAGAGCACGGCGCGTATGTGATCGGCATCCTCGGGTTCCGCACCGAAAAGCTGATTTTCTGGCACGACAAGTTCAATGCCTGCTGCGACGAATTGATCTTGTGTACGGACGATGGCTCAGCGGGGCTCAAGGGCTTCGTCAGTAACGGCATCGAGCTTGCCATCAGTCGGCACGACGACATCGACGAGGTGGTGGCGATCGGCCCTCCCATGATGATGAAGGCATGCGCCGAGACGACGCGGCCGCACGCGATCAAGACGATCGTAAGCCTCAATCCGATCATGGTCGACGGGACCGGGATGTGCGGCGGCTGCCGGGTGAAGGTCGGCGATCAAGTCAAATTCGCCTGCGTCGACGGCCCCGACTTCGATGGGCACAAAGTCGACTTCGGCGATCTCATGAAGCGTCTTCGGCGCTATGCAGACGAGGAAAAAACCGCCCTGCATCGGTGGTCCGAGAAGTGTCGCATGAAAGAGCAAGTCGATTCCGCCGCGCGCGATGCGGCGTTGCTGGCTGCGGTTCCGCCGGGCGTGGCGCGTGAACTGCTGGAGCTTCCCGATTCGTTGGACGAAGTGCCGGGCGGCTAATGTGCATCGACGCAAGCGTTGCGGTTGCGACATTCCAGCATGTCTGCCGGTGCTGCAGATGACCGATTAGACGGAAGAGGTGTCCGGGATGGCCAAAGAGGACGATACGCACGATTCCGCAGCAGCGGACGCCTATGCGCGAGCAACCGGCGCAAGAGCGGGTAAACAATTTCGCTGAGGTGGCCTGCGGATTCAGCGCCGAGAACGTGCTGCGGGAATCGGGACGCTGCCTGCTATGTCCGGAGCAGCCCTGTGTCGACGGCTGTCCGGTCGGAAGTCGACATCCCGGGTTTCATCCGCAAGCTCGGCGAGAAGGATTTTCGCGGCGCCTACGACACCCTTACCGGGACCAACCTCCTGCCGGCCATCTGCGGCCGGGTGTGCCCGCAGGAGAACCAGTGTGAAGGCGTTTGCACGGTCGGCAAATCGCTGGAACCTGTCGCGATCGGCCGCCTCGAACGCTGGGTCGGCGACACCGCCATCGCCCAAGGCTGGGTCAACGTCCCCTTTATCGAGCCGAATGGATTTAAGATCGGCATCGTCGGCTCCGGTCCCGCCGGTGTCGCTTGCGCTGCCGATATGGCCAAGGCCGGATGCGAGGTCGTGGTCTATGAGGCCTTCCACCGGCCCGGCGGCGTTCTCGGCTACGGAATCCCGGATTTCCGTCTGCCCAACGCGGTGATCGATGCCGAGATCGACAACCTGCGCAAGCTCGGCGTCAAATTCGAGTGCAACACTCTCGTCGGACGGCTGTTCACCATCGAGCAGATGATCGACGAAATGGGTTTCGACGCCGTTTTCATCGGCACCGGCGCGGGCTATCCGACGATGCTTGGAATACCCGGCGATTCGCTCAACGGGGTTCTGTCGGCCAACGAATTGTTGACGCGCTGCAACCTGATGCGCGCCAAGGAATTCCCGGACTTCGACACGCCGATGCCGATCGAACGACGCGTCGCCGTGATCGGCGCCGGCAACACCGCGATGGACGCCATGCGAGTCTGCCTCAGGCTGGGCGCGGAGAAGGTGCATTGTATCTACCGCCGGTCGAGAACGGAGTGCCCGGCACGGGCCGAGGAGGTCCATCACGCCGAGGAGGAAGGAGTCGAGTTTCATTGGCTCACCGCCCCGGTCGAGATCCTCGACGATGGCAGCGGCGGGGTCCGCGCCATGCGCTGCATCCGCATGGAGCTCGGCGAGCCGGATGATTCGGGTCGGCGCCGCCCGGTCCCGGTGCCGGGCAGCGAGCAGGAATTCGAGATCGATCTGGTCGTGTTCGCGATCGGTACGAACGCGAACCCGATCATCGGTCAGACGTCCAAGCTTCAACTCAACAAGCGGGGCTACATTGCGGTTGACGAAAATCTCGCGACTTCGATAGCGGGTGTCTATGCCGGCGGCGATATCGTAACCGGCGCCGCGACCGTGATCGAGGCTATGGGTGCCGGCCGCAGGGCGGCGCGCAGCATAAGGGACTATCTGAGGATCCGCGACTACGATGTTGCGCTCTCCGGCGAAGCAACGCCCGTGGCAGCAAGATTTTTCGGGATCGATCGCCGGGAGCGGAATTTTGCGCGTATCCGTGTCGCCTAGGCTTCGGGGCCGCAATATCCCGCAACGGCAATCCAGCAACGTGAGACGGACGAGTCCATGAACGCGAACGCAATGTTGAAACCCGTGGTCGAGAACGCCGAGAAGGTCGGTCCGATTCCCGGCGAGAAGCCGATCGTCATCTTGACGCAGCACATCATCGAGATCATCAGCGATTCGGGCGAGGGGGCGCAAAAGTGCGGCCAGTCGCTCGGCGGGATTGCCGCCAAGATGGGCAACGGCATCTTGACGGTGGAGATCATCCCCGCCGAAATTCGGCCGCCGGCGCGCAGCGTTGCCGGCGCCAGCGGCAACCGCATTCGCCTCGGCTCGCGGCGTATCACCAACTGCGGCGACGAGACGGATCTCGTGGTAGCGTTCAACGAGCAGGTACTGCTCGGACGGGTTCGCAGCGGCGACCTCAAGTCCGACTGCATAATTCTTCTGGAAAGCATGTGGCGGGAGAATTCCGATCCGACGATCGTAGCCTCCTACGTGGAGACACACGACCAGCTCGTAGCGGCCG
Organism: uncultured Alphaproteobacteria bacterium; assembly: GCA_963809985.1. Taxonomy (GTDB): domain Bacteria; phylum Pseudomonadota; class Alphaproteobacteria; order Rhizobiales; family Beijerinckiaceae; genus Methylovirgula. Next base: position 1,466,154 of record CAWELW010000001.1, read on the forward strand.
GCTATCGCGTCTACGAGATTCCGATGGAACGCGAGTGCCGCAAGGTGGTCGCCGACGCGCGTCGCGGCAAGAACATGTTCGCATTGGGCATGCTATGCAATCTCTACAGCCTGGATCTGCAGCTCGCACGTGAGGAGATCGCGCTCACCTTCGGCAAGAAGGATGTCAGCGTGATCAAAGCGAACGTCAAGCTGCTCGAGGCGGGGCACGATTGGGCGGAAGCAAACCTCGACTTCAAGTTCCGTATCCCGGCGACGCGTATCACCGAGCCTCAGATCGTGGTCAACGGAAACACGGCGCTGGCGCTCGGCATCCTGGCGTCGGGCATGGACATATGCGCCATGTATCCGATCACGCCTGCCACCTCCGCATCGCATTACTTGAGCGATGTGTTCGAGAGGGTCGGGGGCGTGGTGCATCAGGCGGAAGACGAGATTGCGGCGTGCACGTTCGCGATCGGAGCCTCCTATGCCGGCAAATGCACGGTCACCATTACCTCCGGCCCAGGTTATTCGCTCAAGCAGGAAGCGATCGGGCTCGCCGTGATGGGCGAGATTCCGTTGGTCATCGTCAACGTGCAGCGCGGCGGCCCCAGCACCGGTCAGCCCACGAAAGGGGAACAGGGCGATCTTCTGACGGCGATGTTCGGCAGCCACGGCGACGCGCCCAAGGTGGTCATCGCGCCGAGTTCGATCGAGGACTGCTTCTACTCGGTCATCACCGCACGCAAGATCGCCGAGACTTTCAATATGGTCGTGGTCGTCCTGTCGGACGCCAATCTGGCGACTTCGCAGCAGCCGTTCCCGCGGCCACAGTTCAGCGATGCATGGCTGGCGCCGCCGATCGACCAGAGCGAAGTGCCCGAAGGACTTAGACCTTACGACTGGAACGCCGATACCGGTCTCGCCCGCCGCTTCGTCCCGGGCCAGCCGGGCGGCATGCATGCCTTGACCGGTCTTGCCCACGACCGGCTGAGCCATGTCGCCTACGACGCGGAAGTCAATGAGCAGAGCCTTCGGGCGCGCAGCCTTAAGCTGGCCGCATTGCAGAAGACGCTGAAAACTCCGCCGGTGTTCGGCGGCGAGACCGGCGACCTGCTGGTCATCGGCTGGGGCAGCACGAAGGGCGCGATCGAGGAAGCGGTAGAGGGCCTGCGCGGCGAGGGCTGCAAGGTGTCATCGCTGCATCTGACCTTTCTGCAGCCGCTGCCTTCGGGAATCAAAGAGATCATGCAGCGCTTCAAGAAGGTCATGACGATCGAGGGCAATTGGTCCGACAATCCGCATGACGAGATAATCGACGAGACCAACCGGCGCTATTCGGCGCTGGCGATGTTGCTGCGATCGCGTTACCTCGTCGATGTCGATTGCTGGAGCGAGGTGCGCGGCCAGCCGATCAAGCCCGGCACGATCCACCGGGTGCTCTTGGAAAAGCTGCAACAGGTTTGAGAGGGAATGAGCATGACGATTGGCGCCATGGAATGCCTGCTCCGCATGTACGACGAGCACCACGTGCTGGACGACTACCAGGGCGGCGTGCCGCGCTGGTGCACCGGATGCGGGGACAACGCCATCCTCACAGCGGTACAGCGTCTTTGCCGCGACGAGGACCTCCGGCCCGAGAAGACGGTGTTCGTCTCCGGTATCGGCTGCTCGAGCCGGTTCCCGCATTACATGAAAACCTACGGATTCCACGGCATTCACGGCCGGGCGTTTCCGATCGCCGAAGGCATCAAGATGGCGCGGCCGGATTTCAACGTGTTCGTCAACACCGGGGACGGCGACTGCTGCAGCATCGGTGCCGCCCATTGGATCCACGCGATCCGCTACAACATGAACATGACGGTGATGCTGCATGACAATCAGATCTACGGGCTGACCAAGAAGCAGGCCTCGCCGACGTCGCCTCGGGGCACCAAGAGCAACACCACGCCGCGCGGCTCGTATCTCGAGGCGCTGCAGCCGCTGACGGTCACGCTGGGGGTCCAGAACGTTTCGTTCGTCGCCCAGGCGGTCGATTGGATTCCCGAGGTGCTTTACGACATCATCTCAGCCGCCTTCCGCCACAAGGGCTTCGCATTCGTTCGCATCATCCAGCGCTGCCCAGAGTGGCTGCCGAAACAGTTCGAGCCCTGGCTACATGACCCTCAGAAAATCATGCTTCTGGGCCACGAGCGCGGCCTGCAGATCAGCGCCAACGTCACCAGGGTCTATAAGAATCAGGAGCAGCACGACCCGACGAACCTCAACCGGGCGCGCGAGATCGCCTCGATCCTCGATCCGATTCCGGTCGGCATTCTTTATCGGAACCCGGACGTCCCCTGCTACGAGGATCTGCGCAACACCGGGCAGATGCGCTCGACAGCGATGATCAGGGCGGGCCTCGAAGCCGAACTCGACAAGTTCACAGTCTGGCCGCAGGGGTCGAGTGAACGGCCGCTGCCGGCGGCTTGAGGCGCGACCGGCCCGAGGACGAAGCAGCGGCAAGCTAACCAGGACGATCGAGCATGCAACCGGAACTTCAAGCGCATTTCGCCTTTCATATGATCGGAAAGAGGCCGGGCGGCGAGCCCGACGCGGCCGACGAGATCGACCTGCGTCCAGCGCTGCTCGCCGAATATCGCGATCTCAGCGCGCTTCGCTACGATTTTCCGTTGGTGCTGATGCGCAATACCGAGGGGCAGGCGTCGGTGCAATCGCTTTCCGGCCTGATCGAGGACGCCCTGAAGGGGATAGCCGGAACTGCCGACGACAAGCGGTTGAGGCAGCATGCTATGCGGCTCGAACGGGAAGTCCGCAAGCTGGTCGTGGAGGGCGCTTCGCAATCGTTGTCGGATCTCCTCGACATCGTCACAAGCCGGCTGGCGGCGCAGAAAGACGAGCTGCTCGGCGACAGCTTGAAGCGCATCCGTGCCGCCCTCAAGGGCGAGGGCCAGATCGTCGACTGCGACAAGGCCATGCCGTTCCGCCTCGTTCAGCACGTCTGGAAGACTGTGCACGACGGCAAGGCCCGTGCTTTCCGGAACGAACTCAACGCGCTCATTATGAAGCTCTCCGACATCTTGCGGGCCGATTTCGTCAGCTCTGAAGAAGGGCTGAGCGCGGAAAGGCTCGAGGCCTCGGTCGGAGCCACGCATCGAGAGGCCTTCGACTTCGCGGTCATGTCACGGATGCTCTCCGAGCGATCGGCGAACGCCTCGCTGGCCGACACCAGGCGGCGGCGGATTCGCTGGCTGCTCTCGGTGCTCAAGGCGCAGCGTTTCTACGCGCCGGACAGCGTCAGCGACAAGCGGTTCGGCGCTGCCGAGCCGTACGGCTTCTTCTTCGACAATTGCGCCGAAGCCGTTGCTGCCTATCGCGAACGGCTGCCGAAAATGATCGAGGTCGCCAAGGCGATCGCAATTGCGAAGCTCGAGATCGAAGGCTCATACAACGAATCGAGGCACGACGGCTTTTTCGAGGATTTCGGGGTCAATGGTCTCGATCCGGACGACGTAGCCCGGTTCCCGGATTGCCTGATCTGGGTGCATGCCGAAGCCAAGGAGACGTGCGACAATGAATTGATCTTGCGGGCACTCGCCGCGGGCCTCCCTGCCAAGGTTCTGATTCAGACCGACGATCTCGTGGAACAATCGCCGCTTGGCGATGGGCCGCTCGTGTTCGGATTGCGCAGCAAGCAGCTCGTCAGCACGGCGATCAGCCTCGGCACATTCTACGTCCTGCAGTCGACGAGTTCCAACCTGTTCCAACTCCGCGATCGGATTTTTGCTGCAATGGGCTATGCGGGACCGGCGCTGTTCAGCGTTTTTTCCGGCGCCACCGGACATGCCACCGGGCTTCCTCCCTACCTGACCGCAGCAGCGGCCATGGACGCACGGGCGTTTCCGGCATTGATCTACGATCCCGCGGCCGGGCCGGACTGGGCGTCGCGGTTCTCGCTTAAGGGCAATCCGCAGCCAGATCGCGACTGGCCGGTCCAGAGCCTCGCATACGAGGACGATGCGCATCAGCGGCAATGCGAAAACCTCGCGTTCACGCTCGTCGATTTCGCCGCCTGTGATCGGCGCTTCGCGAGACATTTCGCCAAAATTCCGCGCGCGAAATGGACCGAGGATATGGTGTCGGTTTCCGAGTTCGCGACTTCCCAGCGGGACGGCACATTCACGAAAGTGCCGTGCCTGCTGATGGTCGACCGTGAAAACCAGCTGCAGAAGCTGATCGTCGACGACAAGATGAGCAGGGAGGCACGCCGTTGCATCGAGATGTGGCGCAGCCTTCAGGAACTCGGCGGCATCCACAATTCGCATGCGGCGAGGCTGCTCGAGAAAGAGCGCAAGATCTGGGCGGAGGAGCTGCACCGCGAGACCGAGTCGCGGGAAACCCAGCCTGGTGCGGCAGCCGGAGTGCCGGCCGCGCCGGCGATTGCACCCACGCAGATCGAAACGACGGCCGAAAAGCCGTCGGACGATCCCTACATCGAGACGTCCCGATGCACCTCCTGTAACGAGTGCACCCAGATCAACGACAAGATGTTCGGTTACGACGCCAACAAGCAGGCGTCGATCGTAAACCCGGACGCCGGGACCTACCGGCAGCTCGTCGAGGCGGCCGAGAGTTGCCAAGTCTCGATCATTCATCCGGGCAAGCCACGGGATCCAAACGAGCCGGGGCTCGAGGAGCTGTTGGTGCGCGCCGAACCCTTCCGGTAGGCCGGCCGGACTTGGCCTGGACCCAACAGTCGTGTCACCAGGAGCCATTTGGCTCAACCGTGGCCTGCGAAGGTCCGGTCCTTATGGCTCCAAAACTCTATGGAGCGTGGTGCGATGGACCTTGAGAATCCTTGAAGCATCTAGCAGCGAGGTTCCCTCACCGTTGAGACGCCGGGCGAGTGCGATCTGATCGCCGGTCAGCTTCGGCGGGCGGCCGAACCAGGCTCCCCGCACCTTCGCCGAGATGCGCCAAATCGGACTGGCCGATGCCGAGGTTGATGATGTCGCGCCCCCGGCGTTGCAACTCCGCCGCCTTGGCGAGAACGGCGGGGACGACGCGCAGCATGGGATGGGCTCCGGGCGGGCGCTCCGTTTTGCCGACGCGCGGGGCGTCGGGCAAGGCGCGGAAATCGCGCAGGGGGCCTTGCGACCCCGTCAAGTCTCCTCGCCGTCCCGCGCGAGCGAGGCGAGGCGTTCTTCTTCGGCCGCGCTCAACGCGGGCGTCGGTTCGCGCCGGCGGCGCGTCGCCGCCCAAATCCCCAGCGCACCGAGCGCCAGCGTCAGCGGCCCGCTGAGCCACAGCAGCAGCGTCTGCGGCTCGAACGGCGGCTGCAAGAGGATGAAGTCGCCGTATCGAGAGACGAGGAAGGCGCGCACGGAATCGTTGCTTTCGCCCTTGGCGATGCGCTCGCGGATCAGCAACCGGATATCGCGCGCCAGCGGCGCGTCCGAGTTCGTCGATCGATTGGTTCTGGCACACCATGCAGCGAAGCTCGGACGACAGCGTCCGGGCGCGCGTCTCAAGGGCTGGGTCGGCGAGGACTTCGTCCGGCTGCACCGCTCGCGCGGCGGCGGCGGCGAGGATCAGCGCGACGATGAGGGCGGCGCGGAGGACTTTCATCGTCAGCGTGCCGCCAAGGCCGCGGCGGTGGCGCTAGATTTGGCTCGCGCCGGCGCGCCGAAGCGCAGACGCCGGTCGGCGAGCGACAGCGCGCCGCCGAGCGCCATCACGCAGGCGCCGAGCCAGATGAGCGTCACCAGCGGCTTCCAATAAAGGCGCGCCGGCACCGTGCCGTCATGGCCGGGATCGCCGATAGAGACGTAGATCTGGCCGAAATGGAGCGTGACGATGCCGGCTTGTGTCGTCGCCATTTGGCGGGCCTGGAATTGCCGACGCGCGGGCTCGATGGTCGCGACGGCGACGCCGCCCGAGCGGATCGTCATCGCCGCGACGGTTTCGCCATAATTGGGGCCGGCGCGCTCGCCAAGCGAATCGATGACGATTTCGTAGGGGCCGACAGTCTGCGGGACGCCGACGCGCATCGCCGCGATGGTTTCGGCGCCGAAGCCCGTCGCCGCGAGACCGAGCAGGGCAATTCCGGCGCCGATATGCGCGAGCGAGCCGCCCCAGAACGAAAGCGGCAAGCCGCGTGCGCGCGCGAACGCCGCCGAGACGCCCTGTCGCAAGACGCGGGCTGCGATTTCGACGAGCGACCCCAGGATGACGAAAATCGCCAGCCCCGCCGCGATCGGCGCCAGCACCGGCCCACCGCGCACGAAGGCGACCAGCGCGACGAAGGCGACGAAGCCGACAGCGAAAGCGACACTGAGGCGCTGCGCGACGCCGAGCAGATCGCCGCGCTTCCAGGCGAGCGAGAAGCCAAACGGTGCGAGCAAACAGAGCGCGAGTAGCGGTACACCGGCGGTCATGTTGAAAAACGGCGCGCCGACGGTGATCTTGGCGCCGGTGAACTGCTCCAGCGCGAGCGGATAGAGCGTGCCGAAGAACACGATTGCGCAGGCGGTCGTCAGCAAGAGATTGTTGAGCACCAGCGCTCCCTCGCGCGAAATCGGCGCGAACAGGCCGCCCTGCTTGAGGAGCGGCGCGCGCCAGGCGAAAAGGCTCAGCGAGCCGGCGATGAAGAAAGCGAGAATGGCGAGGATGAATACGCCGCGCTGCGGGTCGCTGGCGAAAGCATGCACCGAGGTCAGCACGCCCGATCGCACCAGAAAGGTGCCGATCAGCGAAAACGAAAACGCGAGGACGGCAAGAAAGATCGTCCAGACCTTCAGCGCGTCGCGCTTTTCCATCACCGCCACCGAATGGACGAACGCGGTCCCCGCGAGCCAGGGCATGAGCGAAGCGTTCTCGACCGGGTCCCAGAACCAGAAGCCGCCCCAGCCGAGCGTGTAGTAGGCCCAATAGGATCCCATCGCGATGCCGAGCGTCAGGAAGCCCCAGGCGACGAGGGCGAAGGGGCGCACGAAGCGCGCCCAGGCGGCGTCGATGCGTCCCTCGATCAATGCCGCTGCGGCGAAGGAAAATACGATGGAGAAGCCGACGTAACCGAGATAGAGCAGCGGCGGATGGATGGCGAGACCCGGATCCTGCAGGATCGGATTGAGATCGCGCCCCTCGAACGGCGCCGGCCACAGGCGCTCGAAAGGATTCGACGTCAGCAGGATGAAGGCGAGAAAAGCCACGCCGATCAACCCCTGGACGGCGAGCGCGTTGGCGCGCAGGCTCGCCGGCAGCGCGCGGCCGAAGGCGGCCACGAGCGCGCCGAAGGTGGCCAGGATGAGAACCCACAGCAGCATCGAGCCTTCGTGGTTTCCCCAAATGCCGGAAACCTTGTAGATCATCGGTACGGCGCTGTGCGAATTTTCGGCGACGTTGAGCACCGAGAAATCGGACGTCAGATGCGCCCACGCCAGCGCGCCGAACGAGACGACGACCAGCGCGAATTGCCCGATCGCGGTGCTCGTCGCGACGCCCATCAGCGCGCGATCGCCGCGCCAAGCGCCAACGAGCGGCACGATCGCCTGGACGAGCGCGATGGCAAGCGCGAGGATCAGCGCGAAATGACCGATTTCGACGATCATGGCTTGGCGCTCCCCTCTTGCCAGCGGTCTTGCTTCTTCAGCGAATCCACGACTTCGCGCGGCATGTAACGTTCGTCGTGCTTGGCGAAGATCGTTTCGGCGTGGAACTGCCCCGGCCCCTCCAGCACGCCCTCGGCGACGACGCCCTGTCCCTCGCGAAACAAATCCGGCGGCAACCCTTGAAAAGAGACTTTGATCTGGTTCGCGCCGTCGGTGATGGAAAAATTCAGTTTGCCGCCCGCCGCCTTGTTGACCGAACCGGGCTCGACGAGTCCACCGATCCGCATCCGCGCGCCGGATTGAACGTTCTTCTGGACAATCTCGCTGGGGCTGTAGAAGAAGACGATGTTGTCGCTCAGCGCATAAAGCGCCAACGCGGCGGCACTGCCGACGACGCCGAGCGCGACAGCGATGAGCATGAGCCTGCGGCCTTTGCGCGTCACCAATCAGCCTCCAATTCCCAGTTCTTGAGCGAGCGTGTCGAGGTCGTGGCCCGCCCCCGCGTCGCCGGCCAGCGCCTTGCGCGCCGAGGCGAGCGCGTCCCTCGCCTTGTCCGGTTCGTGCAGCACGGAATAGGCGCGAATAAGGCGCTGCCATTCGGTCGCGCCGCCGCCGCTTTGCGCGAGGCGCGTCGCCAGCCGCTCGACCATGCCGCGGATCATCGTCTGTTGCGGGTCGTTCGGCTGGGCGGGAGCCTCATTCGCCTGCTGGGCGGTGGAGGGCGCGGACGGAGCGCTGACGCCCTTGAGGGCGGCCAGCCGCCCATGCACCACGGGTATCCAGGACGCGTCGGCAGGCGCCTCGCCCAACAACGCCTGGTAAATGCCGATCGCCTTCGCCGCGTCGCCGTCCTGTTCGGCAGCGAGGCCGAGATAGTAACGGGCCGCAGGCAGACCCGGTTGTTCGACGAGCGCCTGGTCGAAGGCGGCGCGCGCTTCTGGGGTGATGACGCCGTTAGCCACACCGACCAGCGCTTCGCCGTAATAGGCGCGCTGGGTCGCGTTTTCGCCGTTGAGCCGCAGGGTCTCGCGAAAGGCTTTGACCGCGTCGTCGTAGCGACCCTCGCGCATATAGACCGGCCCAATCACCGCCCAGCCCTGGCCGTCGTCGGGCGAGGCGGCCAAATGCGCTTCCATGCGCGCGATCGCCTCCTCCAGGCCTTTGGCGGTCTTGACATGCGCCGTGACGCGACTGGCGAGCGGCGCATCAGGAATATGCGGCCGACCCAAATCGGCGTAGAGGGCCAGCGAAACGGATGGAACGAGGATCAAAATGACCGCGGCGGCGATTCGCCGCAGCGGCGGGGCTTCGCTCGCGCCGCTCTCGCCGGGCGCTGCCGCGCTCGCCGCGATCAGGCGTCGCGCCGCCTCGGCGCGCGCCCCGGCGGCTTCCTCGGCCGGCAATTGCCCGCGCTCGACGTCGCGATCGATTTCGCCGAGCTGGGCTTTGTGGAAAGCGACTTCGCTCGCCGCGTCGGGACCGCCCTTGCGACGAAACGCCAGCGGCCACAACGCGCACAGCACGGCGAGGCCTGTCATTCCGGCTATGACGAACCACAGCATCAATACGGCCTCTCAGCCGCGCGGCGCGAAAACGGAACGAGGCACGCCGCCGGGACCGCGCCGGGACGTTTGGCTTCGAGCGGCCCGGGCGTTGCGCCGGGCGGCGAACCCCAGCAGCGTTTCGAACGAAACGTGCCGGTGGAGCCGGCGGTTGTGGCGAAATAGGAATTCATTGAGATACGTGTCGACATGTTTGCGGCGCAGGCCATGGCATATGCCAAGGCCAGATCGCTCGAGCAGCGAGAAAGCGCGATGAATCCACGGTTAGACGACGTGGCCCGCCATGGCGCGCCAATCCGATCGCTCCGGACTTTACATATAGAGCTACCTGAGTCAACGGGATAAGCCGCCTCGTGCCGCCTAAAGAATTGTGATCACATAATATATCGAGATTTTCAACAGTACCGATCCTCAGCAGCCACCGGTGGGATTGCGCTCCGCCCAGGCGACACAATGTCCCTGTGGCCTTACGTCTCCCGCGACGATCTGACATTGCCCCGCCTCGGTTGGCCCGATGGTCACGATGTGATGTGCGCAAGACGAGCAGCGCTTGTAGGGGCTTGAGGAAGCTCCGTTGGAAACGGCTGCCCTCGTTAGATTGTCGGCTGCGTTTGCGGAATCGAGGCAAGTCATTTCCGTCACAATCGCGCCGACGCCGCAGCCATTGATGCCGACTTACGCGGACGAAACCTTCGCGGACGCGCGTCTTTTTAATCGTCATTGAGGAACTTAAAGACGTCTCCGAATCACGTCGGATCTGTGTGCCGCACAGAAGATCACCGCTCGATTGAGCGGCCATGCGCGATCCCAACATGAAGCTACGTAGCGCGGTTTTGCTGCACGAATGTGCCGGAAGTTGTGACCCGGCGGGGTTTCTCATCTTCACGGCCTCACCGGGAGACGAATGGACGACAGGGTTCGCGGACGATCGTAGGTAGCGGCGCTCACTCCATCGCGGAAATGTTCGATGTCGATGTCGGTTTCCGTGTCGCTCCGCCGCGATTATCCCGAGAGCCGCTGCCCGCTGATGCGTCCGTGCGCGGGGTCGCGTGAAGATGCTGGTCGCCGGCTAGACGCCCGGACTCTGCCCAATCGAACGACCGAGGCGAAGATCGGTTGCATCGTCCTGAACCGGATGACCGGCCTCGCCATGCCGGTTGCCGTTCGGATCAAATAACGCGAAGAGCCATCACGCCGACGCAGCCGTAAGTCGATGCCCGCACCGACGTCCATCGCCGAAGCATCGACGATTAATCTTGGGTCACTGTTCCGAATCGCGTTTCGTGCTATATAGCTCCGGCACAATGAGATGGCTGCTATGGCAGTCGCAGGAGAAAGGGAAGACCTATGAGAGGCGCAGATGTTTCGAGCACTTCAACCGTGACGCGGAGGACGATCGTTGCCGTGGCAGCTACGATAGGCATGGGCATATTTATTGCGGGCGCCGCCCTCGTCGTCGCTCCCCAGCATGCCGGGGCATTGCCGGCCTATGCTGCGAAGGAAGGCAAGGCCTGCGGATATTGCCATGTAAATAAAGCCGGCGGCGGCCCGCGGAATGAAGCAGGTCAAGCGTATCAGGCGAACGGACATAAGTTCAAGTGATCGGGTTATGAGCGACGTTTCTTTCAGCCTTTGAGTTTGTTGGCTGATTTACGTCCCAGGCCGGACCGCGCGCGGGTCGACTGCGAGCCGTGCGCGGTTTGGGTGTTGTATTTCATCCATTTTGGTAGACCAATGTCTGTAAAGTGCGCCGATCAGGCGGCGGGTATTTTCGGAGGAAGCGATTTCGGCAAATCCGGCTTCTCCAGACCGTTCATCACCGGCTTCGGCGTCCGGCCTTCCCGATGCAGTCCGCGGGGCGTTGGTGCAGGAATCGAGTTACGGCTGCGTCGGCGTGACGGCTCTTCGCGTTATTTGATCCGAATGGAAACAGGCATGTCGAGGCTGGTCATCCGGGTCAGGACGGTGCAACCGATCTTCGCCTCGGTCTTTCGATTGGGCAAAGTACGGGCGTCGAGCCGGCGACCGACGATCGTTTTGTATCTATGCATGGCGGTTTCCGCATGGCTCCGCCGCGACTATCCCGGGAGCCTCTGCCAGCCGATGCGCCCGTGCTGTGCGATCGTTTGAAGATGCTGGTCGCGCCGTGTTGCCGCAGTCTTGCTCGCAACAGCCGTCGCGCGCGGCGAGATGATTGCCGCGGCCGTGGGATGGCGTTGGGCGACGGCCTTCATCGAGCTTGTAAGGCATAGCGCTTCACGGATGGAGCGAGCGCCGATACCCACGATCATCCGCGAACCCTGTCATCCATCCGTCTCCTGGTGACGCGGTGAAGACGAACAAACTCGCCGGGCCACAACCTCCGGCATATTTGCGCACCGAGACCGCGCCACATCAAATCTCTCGAGATGCGTGATCGCAGCCGACTACATTTCCGTGTCGGCTGCCATCGCGACGATGCTGACATATGGACCCGGGAAATCTGACCAAACGCCGGCCCACAACCGTCATTTGTGCATTGATGCGTAATATGCGCCGATATCCGCGATGTCCTGATTGCCGAGCATTCTCGCCATCGGATTCATGATCGGACTGACGAGCTTGCCGGACTTCAATTTCTGCAGTGCCTCGACGATCTGAACCTCGCTCCAGCCTGCCAGCGGCGGATAAGGACCGACACCTTCCCCATTCACCCCGTGACATCCGGCGCAGCCGGCTGTCTTTGCCTTGCCTGCCTGAATGTCGCCAGCGGCACTGGCAACGCCACAGGCGCCAAGCAGAGCCAGGATACCCACGCTCGTCAACAAACTAAGCTTCATCGCCGGTTTCCTCGTTGACCTGTCTAATTAGGTGTCGTGTGTTGCGCTGAACGCAGTCATGCGTTGGCTCCTGAGCCAGCATCCCGCAGATAGCTGCCAATCTCAGCTTCATCTTGCTCCAATCCGGCATTCCCGGCAAGGCTGACCTGTCGCGGAACCGTCGACCCGCAGTACCGATCGGTGTGGGCAAGTGGGCATGCTCCCTGGGCGCCGAACAATGGCAAATATGAAGTCACTATTACGCACCTGTCGCATGGATTGCGCCGAATGCACGGCAACCGAACCGCCTGCGCCGTTGACTCGACGGGTGGCGGTCGCAGGTCCGCGATCAGCTGCGTGATTTTGGCGAACAGACTTCTTGGGATGAACGAACCCCCCGATCGGAAACGCGATTTGGCGGCCGTGGCTGGCGACTTTCGCGCCAATCTTGCTCGACTTTTCCCTCGAGCACGCCAGAGACCAATCCTTGATCGACTTAGACGTCGCCAACGTCATCGCCCTTGACATGCCGAGGCCCGCCGAGAATGTCGTCGCCAACGCCCTGCGGCCTCAACTTCATGCGCGCGCCCGAACTCTCGGCAAATTTCTCGCGGAAACTGACAAACCCGAGCCGATCGAGCAGCGATCGCTGACGAGCCACAAGGAAAAGTTGATCGAGATCAAGGCGAAATTCGTCAACCACGGCAGTTATGCCAGCCTGCAGATGCCGAGGTCGCCATTCCTTGAAATCTGTTCGCAGATATCCTGCGGCTGATCGCAGAGCTGCGACAGCCACCCGCGTCATCGGGCGTGTGAGCCATTCGTTCGTTGTGAGTTGGGTGCAACCCATGGGAGAAGTGCGTCTCGGTGACCTCGATTTCAGCATTTCGTCGCGGTTGGCGGGGCGTGGCCAGATCCTGACGTCGATCGAAAATGTCCGGCTGGGTTCACAGTTGCCAGGAACACCGAATGGTTGCAGATTGAGGGTGGAACCGAAAGCTACCTGGGAAGCCAGTCGAGCAAAATCGCTTCAGGAAAGTTCAAGAGGAGACCTAGGTTGAGCATCTCGGAAAATTTTTTGAAGAAGGAAGATCTCCGCGCGCGCCTTTTCGGCGATACATGGCAGAAACTGATCCCCGAAGTCTTTCGAGATGTGCCCACCTATTACGATAAGGGCAATGCGGTCGCATCGCTCGGGAGTTGTTCGCGATGGAGCAATACGTTCGCTGCCGCGATCCGCAGGCACCTGCCGCACGGATCGAAAGTGCTCGACGTTTGCTCGGGCACGCATGATATCCCGCTGAGGCTTCTCGCATTGGACCCGACGCTCGAAATCCATGCTGTGGATGGCAGTCCGCACATGACGGCCGAGGGTCAGCGCCGCGCTCGCGAGCGTAATCTGACAATCAGTGCCCAGGTCTGCGACGCTCATACGCTGCCGTTTCCCGACCAAACATTCGATGCAGTGACGCTCCAGTTTGCATCGCGTCATCTCGAAATCATCAGAATGTTCAAGGAAATTCATAGGGTTCTCAAACCGGGCGGTATTTTCTGCCACAACGACATGCTCTGCCCGGCGTCGAGGATCGTCGAGGAGCCCTATCTCGTCTTCTTGGGCTTTTCGGTATGGTTTACTGCCAAGCTTTTCGGAAGTTCGCCCGAGAGCAAGAAGTGTATCGGCTACTTCGCGGATGCCATACGGCACTTTTACACGCCAGGCGAATTGACCGAGCTTCTCAAGGAAGTCGGTTTCGTCGACATAGAAAATCGGAGCTTTCTCACTGGTGTGTTATCCTATCACATCTCGCATAAACCGGCGCACTAGGACATATTGGGCGCGATCCTCCGTAACGCGGTTCGGATCGTCACGGAAAGTGAAACGCCCTTGAGGGTTTTTGGAGGCTCGACCTCCCTCGGTCGTTGATATTTGGGCCTCGTGGGCGATCCGAGAATCTTTTGAAGGATACTTTTCGGAACCTTCTTCATTTCGGTGTGCAACCCCACCCTTGGCCGCCTGAGAAAACGCGGCCGGATGTCTCAAACCCGCGCCGCAGTACACGGTCGGGCGCCATCTTCTCACACGACGCCGGGCCACCCCGGCCCTATGCCGGCGGCCAGCCGGCTCGACAGGCTCATTGCGATGACGGACATCAGCGTGCTGTCCTGCTCGAGGACGGCGCGGCACCGGCCCAGATCATTCGTGTTCTGCGTGGAACGCGCCATCGTTCGGAGTTTTTCCGGCGACGACGGTGGCGTTTCCTCGCCGTTCGCCCAGCACGTTCTCCCTGCATCACATCGGTCGAAACATGCAACTCTACTACGCTACACGTGATGGCCAATCGCGACGCATCGCCGAGCGAATTGCCGGCCGCCTCGCCGAGAGGGGGATCGCCTCTCTGCCGCAAGATTTGGCGGTGGCCTTGCCGGCACCGCGAAGGCTCGCAGAGGCGCGGTTGGTGACGATCGTGGTGGCCGTGCGTTATGGCCGGCATCTACCGGAAGGAGAGCAGTTTCTGGCTATCTACCGGACGCTGCGCGCTCCGCCCCCGCTGGTCTTGCTGTCGGTCAATTTGACGGCACGAAAGCCGGGCAAGGACAAGGCCGAGGGCAACACCTATCTTCGCAAATCGATCGCCCGACACCGGCTTTCTCCAGCCCTCGCCCTGGCCATTGCCGGACGCCTGGATTATTCGCGTTATGGCTGGCTGGACCGGCACTTGATCCGCTTCATCATGAAGCTGACCGGAGGGCCGACCGACCCCAAAACCTGCATAGAATATACGGCGTGGAACGTGGTCGACGACATCGCCCTGCAGATAGCCGAGCTCTACGGCCGCAATGAACCGGTACGAAGCTGACGCGAGTGCCGGCCGATCCCAAGACCTGTCTCGCACATACAGTGTGCAATGTGATCGATGACCTCGCCCCGTCGGCAGCCGAATTCTACCGCCGCATCCAACCGCCTTTGAATGTCCATGTTAATCTGGATGGGCCGCCGAAGTGGACGACTGCAATCGTGTGAAATACGATTGTGACAAGCTGATCTATCCAAGCGATCTCATCGATGCCGCATGGGCTCACGACGCGCTTCTAATTCGCGTCGGGCGAGCGGCGACGGCCGCAAGCGCTATGTCGTCAGGCGATCACGCTACCCCCATTTTAGCCAACCCGGGAAGACTGTTCGTCTCATCGCACTCGCGGACGAGGTCGCGAGTGCGATTGTCGGACATCCCCGCGTCCGATTCATTTCGGCGGCTGACTCGCGTAATAGGACGCGATGCCCTCGATGATGGCGTCTCCATAGGGCAAGGTCATTATATGCATCGCCTGGCTTTCCCGTCTGTTCTCGCGATACGACCTCAGTGCCATCATGAGATAGTCTTTGTCCTGGCCCCTGATGTTCGGTATCGCCAGCGATGGATTGGCCACGCCCGGGCTGTGGCAGCGATTGCATTTGTCGGCGATATCCTGAACCAATGTCTGCCCGCGTTCAGCCGCGGTTCCTGGCTGGATGGCGTAGAACGCCGCGATGTTCTCTGCGTCGCTGTCGCTCTTGATGACGGCAGCGACGGCACGTTGCATTGTCGCATGCTTGCGACCGGCGCGGTAGGCCTTGAGGGAATCCACGAGATATTGCGGATCCTGGCCCGCGAGACTGGGAGTCGCCGAATCGGTGCTCACGCCCCGCGGTCCGTGGCAACCGGCGCACAAAGTGGTGAGGCGCTGGCCCGCCGCGGGATCGCCATGAGGCGGTGTGCGAACTTGCACGGGGGTCTGCGACGCGAAATAGAGCGCCAGGCTGTCGAAATCCAGGGCTTTCAGGTGCTGAATCAGCGAATGCATGGGGGGAGTCTCGCGGGCTCCGGTGAGATACTCCTGGATCGCGGCGGTAAAATAGCCCGGCTGTTGGCCGCTTAGGCTGGGCGTGCCGGGGATTACGCTATTGCCATTCTCGCCATGACACTGTGTGCAGGCCTGGGCCAACGCCTTTCCGTGGTCATAGGGTGAAAAGACCTCCGCGCGAGCTCCCGGCGCGGGTGCGACGGGCGGGAGACTCGCATAATACGCGGCCACCGTGCGCTCACCCGCCACGGTCAGGTTCTCGGCCATGATCTTTACGGCGGCATGAATGCGCAGACCTTGCCTGTACTCGCTCAGCGCGGTGATCAGATAGCGGTAGCTTTGTCCCGCGACGTTGGGGATGGCCGGGGCGATGCCATGCCCATCCAATCCATGGCATGCCTTGCATTGTTGCTCGACCAAAGCCTTACCCGCAGCAACATCCGCGCTCGTCGGCACCTCGGTCGTGCTTTGGGCGGACGAATTGCGAATACCCAGGCCGGCAGCCAGGACCGCAGAGATCAGGAGTGCACGCGCAAAACATTTCATGGGAGAGCCTCGACTGTCATGGGTCGGCGGAAGTTCACTGTCTTCCGATCGGATCTTTCAACGGTATCATCTTTCTAGCACCATCACATTCATCCCGCATGACCGATGAATCCGATCGCCACCAGGAGCAGTAATACCAAGCCAACCGTGATCAGCGTGAAGCCCAATATTCTCGAGCCCAGCGCCATGGCTGGCGATGGTGGAGGAACGCGATGGCTTTCGAGCTGCCCGGTTTCGACCAGCCGGTTATATTCCACCGTGTGCTCCCGTTTAAACTCTTCCAACGACATCGCCCCGGTGAACATCACGGTGTCGAGCGGAAATTTGTCCGGCCTGAAGTGGTTGTTGAAGAAATGCACGGTGAACAGGAAAACTGCGGCGAGGACTGCCTCTTCACCATGGAAGATGAGGGCGAGGTTGAACACCCACCCGGGCAGAACCTGGGCGACCACCGCCTTGGACCACAGCAAGGCACCGCTCCCGCCGATGATGAAGATACCCCAGAACACGGCCCAATAGTCGAATTTCTCCCAATAGGTCCACCGGTCGAATACGGGCTGCGGGCCGCGGCCGAAGAACCATTTGAACATGGCGAGGACATCGCGAAGATCCTGCCAGCGGACAACCAAGGACTCCGGCCCGAACCAACGGAAAGCTCGCCCCCGCCTTCCCAGCTTGATGGCTATATAGATGAAATGCGCGAAGAATACTGAGACGAAAATCGACGCACAGACGCGATGAACGATGGCCATCACTTGCGGGCCGCCGAACAGCCTTACGACCACGGGCGCCCAGGCACTGTCGGAAAAGAGTACCGTCATTCCGGTCAAGACCAACGTCATGGTGCTCAGCAGAACTGCGAGGTGGGCAACCCGCCAGATGATCGGGAAGCGCTGGAAATAAGGCTGCTCCTTATGTGGAAACGGATAGAAGTAGAGGTCCTGCTGCGCGCCGCGTGCCTTGCGCTCCTTGTGCGAGCGGTAGAACCACAGCGCGGAATGGGTCCAAAAGAATGCGAACACGCCCGCCAGCAGCGCGGCCATGAATTTCGCGGCGAGCCACAAATAGGGATAGCGCTGGAAGTCGTGGGCATTGCCATGCGGCTGGAAGGTCGCAAACCCGACGCTGGCGTTGGCATGGCATTTCCGACATGTGGCGAGCCGGTTGGTCGGATACACGGTCGAACGTGGGTCGTCGACCCGTTGAATCGTATGGTTGCTATGGCAGTCGAAACACTTGGCCGTATAGGCATAGCCCAGGGCGTTGACCTGCCCGTGATAGGTTGCCAGGTAAGTTTGCAGCTGCTCCTGATGACACGAACCGCAGTTCTTGGTGATGACCAGTCTGGTCGAGCTCAGCACCGGGTTTTCGATGTCGTGACTGGTGTGGCAGTCCGCGCAGGTCGCCGCCTCGGGATTATGCTTTTCCAGCACTTCCCTGCCATGGATCGACGTTGCATAGGCGGCGACCTCCTTAGAATGGCACTTGCCGCAGATGTTGGGAAGGTTCAGGCGCCACGCTTGCCAGAGGGGAGTCCCTGGGGGATAGACGTAGTGGGGGTCATGACAATTGTAGCAGGTCGCATTGGTTTGCGACTGATCGGCCCGCGACGGTCGCGCGTGAATTGATTTCATGAACTTGTCGATTCGCTCCACGACGAAGCCCAATGTGGCGAATTGTTCCGTCTTTCCTTCCGTCTGAGCGGTGTCCCACAAGTTTTCGTGGCAATTGACGCAGCTGACCCTGATCTGAGTCGGCGGGTGGGGGATTGACGTTATGTTCGTATGGCAGTCGACACACTGGCGTCCGCCGTGGACGCTTGGTTTGAACTTCTCCTCGTCCACGAACAGCGAGCGCAGTTTTCCGTCCGGCCCTTCAACCGCAAACCCCTCGGTGCCATGACAAGATAGGCACAATTCGCTGGGTAATTTCGCGGCGGTCTGCGAGGCCGGTTCCGCAGCCTGGGCCACGACCAAATTCTTTTCTTTGGCATCGATCGACTGAACGAAATCGCGCAGCGCCGAATAGTCATGCCCTAAGGATGTCGGCGCTTCGGCCACGGCCGGGTGAGCGGAGCCACGCGGCGCCGAATGATAAACGTCATCGGGGAAATCAGGGTTTACGGCGGCTGCGGCAATTAAGTTCGGCTTTGCGGCATCGTTCGACTGAACAAAATCGCGCAGCGCCGCATAGTCATCAGCGAGGGACGTCGGTGCTTCGGCCGCGACCACCTTGGGGACCGCGGCCTCGGGCAGTTGACCGAAATTAAGCAGTTCCGCAGAAACTTCGTTGCTGACTCCAGCAGGAAGTTTATTGGGCGTTTCGGCTCGGGCGGGTTGGGCAAAGCCGAGCAGCGCCCCAAAAACAACGCCCGACAAGATGACCGTGATCCGTCTCTTGGTCGATTCGGTCCCACACCTCGCGCCTTGACGCATCTTGCGATCGGCCGGTTGCGCTGCTCCGGAGCTGGGGATCCCGCCGACAGCAAGAATGCCGCGCCCGAGAACCGTCGCAGGTCTTCCATTACGGACGATCAGAGAAGTTACCCGCCGGATCCGCGACGAAATCGACCGCCCGATCTTCGCCTTCCCTGCCGTCGGTTGTGATGAGACTGCCTTCGATGACAGGTTTCGAGACGAAGCACATTGCAAATGAGGCCCGATCAATTGGTCACCCACGATTCAGCAAGAGTGTAATCCGACACTTCTCGTCGCCGGATCGCGAACTTGGCCGCCTCGTATCGAGAGGAAACTATGTTCGCATTGATATGGATCAACGCACGCCTGCCTGGCAATTAATCGAATGGATTCAAACGAGTAGGATTTGTTGCAGTCGGCGTTTGCAAGTCTAATTACCGCGTCACGATGATCCCCGATAGTGCTGTCGTGGTCGCATGGCTTGGCAGCACGGGCGGCGGGTGGGGGTTCGGGCGAGCGCGACTGAGAGCTGTCGTCGGACCGTCGCGATCGGGTTTTCAATGTGTCGCTCAGGTCGGATTGGCAGCGCTTCGGGGTCTGGGGCGCATGGATATGCGAGACGTCTCGCGCCGCCGGGGGCCAGAAGGGGGGATCGCCGCTCGTTCGCGGATGAGGAAACCATAGGCGGCGATGCATAGGGTCGCGTGATTATGGAAGCCGCGCCGCCGAGATTGCCCCCTGAGGTGGGGTTTCATTAAGGGCGGCGCAGTTAGGCATGGCCCCGATGAAAAAGCTATGCGGTATCCGAGCGGCGTATTGACTTGAAACATCACATCTTTTCGTCGCGCTGCGGCGACGGTCGTATAGAAAAAATGTACTTTGGCTGGCCGGCAACGCCGCTGGTGCGCCCCGTCATGTTGCCCAACCCATTGTAATCACAGAGAATAATTATGGCGGCACGGCTGTGGCATGGCGCTTGCTTTAAAGTGGCCGAGACCCATCACTGCAAGCAAGGTGGCCAAGATGAGCGACAAAAACAGAATTCTCGTCGTTGATGACGACGAAGTCGTGCGCTGGAGCTACCTGCGGTCGCTGCAGAGCCTCTCCTGCAATGTTGCTGCGGCGAGCGATGGCGAAGAGGCGCTTCAGACGATGGAGCAGCATCCCTTCGACGTCGTTTTGCTCGATATGCGCATGCCCGGCCAAGACGGTCTGTCGGTGCTGCGCGCCATCAAACAGAAATGGCCCGAGAGTGAAGTGGTGATCATCACCGGCTATCCAACAGTGGATAGCGCCAAGGAAGCCGTGCGGCTCGGAGCTTACGACTACGTCGCCAAGCCGGTGGGCCCGCAGGACGTGATCAATGTCACCGACAACGCCATAACGCGCAAACATTGGGCGCTGCGTCGCGTGTCGGAGGATTCGGATGCAGCCAACGGCAGCTGCGCTGCCTGAGGAGCAGAGACAAACCTATTCAAACAGCAAACACGACACCAGCGAGTATTCGAAAAGGAGAAGGTCATGAACGCATCACGCAAAGTGCTCGTCGTCGACGACGATCCGGCCGTCAGCAAGAGCATCGACCGGGTTCTTTCTAACAAGGGCTACGCCGTCATCACCGCCGGAAGCGGGGAAGAGGCGCTGCGCAAGCTCAACGAGGAAAAATATGATGTTGTCTACACCGACATCCGCATGCCCGGATTGAGCGGCCTCGAGGTGGCCGAACAGATCAAGGCGCAAAGGCCATGGACCCCGGTGGTGATCATTACCGGCTACGGCACCGATGCCGCCGAATCCCGCGCCAAGGCCGCAGGTGTCGTGGGCTTCCTTCATAAACCGCTGTCTCCCGAGATGATCGAAGGCAGCGCCCGCGATGCCTTGGCAGCGCCCGCAGCCGCGGCGGAAGCGCAGGGCTTGCCGGCCACTATCGAAGCCCCCGCGGCCGAACCAGCCGGCATAGCAGGCGCGCTGAAGAACATTGCCCTGTTCCTCGCCGCACCTTTTATCGGCTTGGCCTACATCGTCGCCTTACCGTTCGTCGGTTTCTTTGTTCTGGCCGTCATGGCGGCGCGCGCCGAAAGCAAGTTCGCAGCAGTGAATGCGATCCGCCGGACGCTGAAGACCGCGGGGATGATGATTGCCGGAGCATTGATCGGCTTGGCCTTCGTCGCCTTCTTCCCGTTGGTCGGCTTGGCCATGCTGGCCTGGATGGGTGGTCGGGCAGTGCTTGGAGCCGACGTGCAGACCAAGAACTGAAGGCGGATGGCCAACTGGCGGCTCGCGCGATCGACGAGCGAGGCGGAGGCCGGGGAACTTCCCCCGGCCTTTTTCATTCGCCGTCGGCGCCCGATGTATTTTTTTGTTGCGCCGGCTGTATAGGAAAAACATGCACCGGAATGAGCCATACAACTATTTGAAAACATTCATTATTTATCGAGATTACAGGCGAGTGCATATAAGAAATTTGTACCTCACCTCCACCGCAGCCGCCGCAAAACCTCGCAAATGGGATCGCGAAATAGATTTAATCCATTGAAATATAACATCTATTATGGCTCCGCAGGATCCATGGCACGGTCCTTGCTGCTTAAGAACCGAGCAAGAGGTTCAAATAAAAGCCTCGCTGATGAGGCTCAGCCTATAGGAGTGAGCCATGACCGCATTACGCAAGATCCTCGTCGTCGAGGAAGAGCCTGTGGTTGCCACCGAGGTCGCCCGGGCACCTGCCGCCAAGTTTTATGTCATGACTGGCGATGCGCCGGTGGAACCCCACGCTGCGGCCCCGGATGCAGCGGGCGGCACCCTGAAGAACATTGCCCTGTTCGTCGCCGCGCCTTTCATTGGCTTGGCCTACATCGTCGCCTTGCCGTTCGTCGGCCTCGGCCTTGCTGCTGTCATGGCGGCGCGCGCCGCAGCCAAGATCGAAGCGCTGAAGAGGCTCGGCTTGGCGCTGAAGACCGGGGGGATGATGATTGCCGCGCCATTTATCGGCTTGGCCTTCGTCGTCTTCTTCCCCTTCGTCGGCGTAGCCATGCTGGCCGGGATGGGTGGTCGCGCAGCGGTCGAAGCCGGCGCGCGGCGCATGAGATAGATCAATGCAATCTCCGCTGCGGTGCGGCAACAAACAGAATAACAAACAGAAGATGTGCTGATTCTCCGGGGGGTCGAAAGACCCCCCGGAGGATGTTGAAACCGACAGTGCCTTGGGGGCAAATATGGACGGTTACGGCGCCCTGCGCAAAATCCTACGCGCATTCCTGTACATCGGCTTTGCTATCGCGGCCGTCGCCGTGGCCCTAGCCCTCCTACCCGCCACCGCGCCGCCGGCATTCGCGGCCGACGATGCGCCCTCGGCCGCGGACCAGCAGTGTCTCGGCTGTCACGGCGCCGCCGGCATGGAGAAGAAGCTGGAGGACGGGGACACCCTGCAGCTGCACGTGCCCGGCGATCTGTTCGCCAAGTCCGTCCACAGCGCGATCGGATGCGCCGGCTGCCACGCCGACGTCGATCTCGCCGCGCATCCGCCCGAGCAAAATGACATCGCGAGCAAGCGCAGCTTTTCGCTCGCCATGACCCAGATTTGCCGCGGATGTCACGCCGACAAGTTTGAGCAATGGGAGACCAGCATTCATGCCGCATTGGTCCGCAACGGCAATCCGGCGGCACCGATCTGCACCAGCTGCCATAACCCGCATGCGGTCATCAGGGGTGCGGCGGGAACAGTCGAGGAGACTGGCGACCAGACTCCCTGCAAGACCTGCCACACGGCGATTAATACCGCCTATCTCAGCAGCGTGCACGCGCAAGCCCGACTCAGCTCCGTTCAGAGCGACGCGCCGACCTGCTCCGGCTGCCACGGCCCGCACGATGTGAAGCCCACCTCGCTCGCGCTCGACGAGGGGCCGGAGGCAGCCTGCTTCCGCTGTCACGGCGGGGTGCTGCAAGAACACCAGAAATGGCTTCCTAACGCAGCCTTGCATTTCGAGGTCGTGTCATGCCCCGCCTGCCATGTACCCGGGGCGCAACGCAAAGTCGATCTCATGCTGATCGACAGCAAGGCGGTGCCGAGAGGAACCGAAACAATCGGCGTACCGCTGTTGGAGGCCAGCGCCCGTTCAAGTGGCAAAGGGATCGATGCGGCGACACTATGGAACGTGATGCAAACGCTCAATCGCGCGGACGTTGGCAGCAAGACCATTTTGCGCGGCCGCCTGGAGGTCAGCAGCGGTCCGCAGGTGCATCAGCTCGCCGACCCGAGCAAGGCTCTCAGCGACTGCCAAGTCTGCCATCGCCAGGGCTCGCAAGTTTTCCAGAGCGTGACCATCTCACTCGTCGGGCCGGACGGCCGACGTGTGGACTATGGCGCCAATGCCGATGTGCTGAACTCGGCGTTCTCGCTCGCGTCGGTGAGCGGCTTCTATGCGATCGGCGGCACCAGGATCGAGGTCCTGGACATCTTGCTGATCTTGGCCATCCTCGGCGGCCTCGGCATTGTTATCGGGCATTTGACCCTGGGATGGCTTTTCAAGCGCTACGGCTTGTATCACCCACATAACGGCGGTCATGGCGAACCGCCGGCCGGCGGCGATGGTCCCAAGGCGGCGTGACGCGCGCGGGAGCGCTGAAAGGAACGGCGACATGCAAAGACTCTATATCCACCCGCTGCCGGTCAGGATCTGGCACTGGATCAATGCCGTCGGCTTCGTCCTGATGGTTCTCACGGGGCTGCAGATCCGTTATGTCGGACTGATCAATGTGGTCTCGTTCAGGACCGCGGTCGCCGTGCACAATACGGTCGGCTTTGTCCTGATCGCCAATTTCTTCGTCTGGCTCGGGTTCTATCTTTTTTCCGATCGCATCAAGGCCTATCAGTCGGAACTGAATCCGATCAAGCATTTTGCCGCCACCTTCCGGCAGATCTATTACTATGCTTTCGGCATATTGCGGGGCGAGCCCAATCCGTTTCGCGTAACCATCTATCGCAAGTTCAATCCGCTGCAGAGCATGACTTACCAGCTCATGCTGATGCTGTGCGTCCCGATCCAGTTCTATACCGGCATCCTGATGTGGGACGTGAAACGTTTCTCCGCTCAGGTCAATTTCTTCGGCGGCGTGCGCGTCATCGACACCGTGCACGTTCTGATCTTCATCGTCATCGTCTTCTACCTGTTCGTCCACGTCTATCTCAGCACCCTGGGGCACACGCGCACGGCGCATTTCAAGGCGATGTTTACCGGCTACGACGACATCGAAGAGGACGAAGGGGAGCCCGCCGCGGCGACGCGGCAATCCCCGCCGTCCGCCGACGCCAGCCGGGCCTGATCCGGTCGCGCCCACGCCGCCGCGGCGTCGGCGGCGGCCGGCGGAACAACCATTGACGACGCGTCTATGATGCGTCCGGGACTTCGGTGTCGCCGGCATCGTGTTCGGTGTCGCGCACGCGGATTGTGTATTTCTTCATCAGCGCTTGAAAATTCGGGCGCTGCATGCCGGTATCCTCGGCGCTCTTGGTCACGTTCCACTCATTGCGCTTGAGCGCCTCGAGCACGAACTGCTTCTCGATCTCCTCCACCGATTTCTCGCGTGCGGCTTTCTTGACCCGCTTGAGTTCGTCCCCGGTCCTCGGCACCACGAGGCCGGCCTGTCGCTGCGATGGATTGATTATGTTGACGAGGTGGGCCTGACGGATGACGTTGTCGCTGGTCAAGATCGCCGCCCGGTGCATGACATTCTCAAGTTCGCGCACATTGCCTGGCCAGTCGTGATTGACGAGCGCGCTCATTGCACCTTCGGAAATGTCGGTGATCTTCTTCCCCAGCTCCGTGCTGAACACATTGAGGAAATGATAGGCAAGCGCCGGAATGTCGTCCTTTCGGTCCCGCAGCGCCGGGACATGAATCGGAAAAATATTGATCCGATAATAGAGGTCGTCACGGAAACTGCCGGCGGCCACCATGGCCTTGAGATCCTTGTTGGTGGCGGTGATCAGCCGGAAATTGGCGGTCAGCGTTCGGGTGTCGCCGACGGCCCGGTATTCCCGCTCCTGCAGGACGCGCAGCAGCTTGGCCTGGATCGCCACGGAGAAATTGCCGATCTCGTCGAGAAACAGCGTGCCGCTGCCGGCGACTTCGAACATGCCTTTCTTGTTCGCGACCGCACCGGTGAAAGCGCCCTTGACGTGACCGAACAGCTCGCTTTCCAGCAGGTTTTCGCTCAACGAATTGCAGTCCACCGGAACGAACGCCTTGTCCTTGCGCAAGCTGTTGTAATGGATCGCGCGGGCGACCAGCTCCTTGCCGGTTCCGCTTTCCCCGGTGAGCAGGACGGTCGAATTGGTGGGTGCGCACTGCGCGATGAGGCGATAGACAGCCTGCATCTGCGGGCTCGACCCGATGATGTTCTCAAAACGATATTTCGAGCTGACCTCGCTCTTGAGTTTGAGATTCTCCTCCAGCAGCAGGCGCCGCTCCAGCGCGCGCTGCACCACCAGTTTCAGCTCGTCCGGATCGAATGGCTTGGAGATATAATCGAAAGCACCGAGCTTCATCGCCTGCACCGCAGTCTCGATCTGCGACAGGCCGGTGACCATGATGACATCCACGTCGGGATGCGTCTCCTTGACCCGGCGCAGCACTTCGAGGCCGCCCATGTTGGGCATCATGATATCGAGGATCATCACGTCGTAAGGAATTTCCTCGACCTTGCGCAGCGCCTCCCGCCCGTCCTGCACGGCCTCGACCAGGTAGTCGCCATCGCCGAGAATGCGCAAACAGCTCTTGATGATGATCTCCTCATCGTCGACAACCAGAATTCGCGCGCTCATTGAACGCTCCCGCTGGCTTTGCTCTCAGGCCCGGCTGACGGCGGCGTCAGCGGCAGAAAGACGCGAAACGTCGACCCCTCACCCACCTTGCTTTCCACTTCGATGAAGCCGCCATGGGCCTCGATGATTCCGTGACTGACGGAAAGTCCCAATCCGGTTCCCTTGCCGACGTCCTTGGAGGTGAAGAACGGATCGAATATCCGCCGCAGGTTCTCTTCCGGAATGCCGCAGCCGGTATCGACGATCGATATCACCACCATCGGTACGGGCTCGGCAGCCTGCGTGGGCGCCCGCGGATGCGGTGAACGGCAGGTGCGGATGGCGATGCTTCCCTTCTCCTCGACGGCATGCTGGGCGTTGACGAGCATGTTCATGATCACCTGCTTGATCTGATCGGCGTCGATCCAGATCGGCGGCAGCGTCCGGTCGAGGTCCGAGGTAATCTCGATATCGCGCAGGTGTGCGGGCCGCTCGACGAGGCGAACCGTGTCCTCGATGACCTGGTTGAGGTCGGTGAATTTCTTCTCCGGCTGTTTTTCGCGGGCAAAATCGAGCAGCCGCTTGATGATCGCCGCGCATCGCTTGGTTTCGCGGATCACCAGGTCCATATCCTCGGCATCCTGGCTCTTGTCCGGCATTTTCTGCCGCAGGAGATGCGAGAAGGTCAGGATGCCGGTCAAGGGATTGTTCAATTCATGGGCGACGCCCGAGGCCAGCAGCCCGACCGAGGCGAGCTTCTCCCCGCGCACGGTCTCCGCCTGAGCACGGCGCAGCTCCTGCGTCCGTTTTTCCACTTTCTGCTCAAGCGTATGGGCCCAATCGCGAAGCTCCGCCCGCGAATTGCGCAAGGCGTCGGTCATCGCATTGAACGAGGAGGCGAGCTTGCCGAATTCGTCGCTGCTGCGCACCGGAATTGGCTGGTCCAGGTTCCCGGAGGAGAGTCTTCGCGCCCCGCTTTCGAGGTCGCGCAGCGGCAAGTAGACCAGACGGTGCACGAAGAAGCCGACCGACAGCGAAGCAATCACGATGAAGCCCAAAGAAAACCCGGCGATCGCGAGGGTGCTGGTGCGCAGCTCTCGATCGATCTCGCCGAGCGAATAGTCGATGTCGAGAACGCCGAGGACGGGCGTCCCCTGCGAGTGGTGATGACAGGCGGCGTTGTAGCAAGACGGCTCGTTTCGGATGACTTCCATGCTGCCGAGCTGCGACTGGCCATCCGCACTTTTGAAGGTCCAGGTTCGTTGGCTCTCGGGAAGTTGTTCGAGCGGCTGCCCTCTCTGAAGGCAATGCGAGGAGCAGGCCTCGGCGTTCCGGTCCACCGTCTGGCCGATCTCGGGCTGGTAGGTAGAAAAGATGATCCTTCCGTCACTATTCACGACTCTGACCCGGTCGATTCCTTGCTGATCGGCCACATCGTGGATGATCTGGTCGACATAGGAGGGATCGTTCTGCAGCATTGCGAAGCGCAAGCTCCTGACGATCACTTCGGAGAGTTCGGTGACGTGATCGGACACCTTTTCGAGGATTTCCTTGTGGATAAACCAGGCGACCAGGACGGTGAAAAACAGCATCACCACCGACAACGCGATCGTGAGGTAAAGCACGACCTTAAACTTCAGGGTTTTTGGTTGCATATGCACCGTCACGTCTTGTCCTGCGCCGAAAAGGAACGCTTTTGTTCGATTTCAGCAAACCAAAGGCGAACCGGTTGGAGGGACCCTCGCGCCCAAAATCCCATGAAATATCATACCCGTTAATCCAACACCGGCGATTGATGCTTATCAAACCGAGTTATTCGCATGGCGGTCACCTTATTCGCCTGATCCCGCGTTGCCCGGCTGCATGGAGCGCTAAGGGGCCGAAACTCGGTCCGCCGCCTGATCGTCGTCGACAAATGCGTCGGCCGGTCAATGGGCAAGCAAGAAATGCGCGGGCTTTTGACCATGCTCCGATTTATCGGTGGTCCAAAAAAGCGCTTGCCCAAGGGTGATTTTGGGACTCGTGAGGGGGCATGAATCGCGCCGCTTCTTGTCGCCTGTCGACCCTGCCGAGTCGACCGCCTTGGCGCGGGACGGATCGGCGGCGCACCAATGCGGCTGGTGCTGTTGGATTCGGCTGGAGTTGCGAACAGGTCGCGAGCGCCTCGTCTAGCCATTTCTGCTGAAGCTCTACGCCGATGGCGGCTATCAAGGCCCGGTGTTTCGCGCCGCAGTGAAGAAAATATTGGCGCCCCAGAACGTCGAAATCGTCAGACATTCGGATCGGGCCGAGGGGCTCGTCGTCCCGCCGAAACGATGGCTGGTCGAACGGACCTTCACATGGCCTGGCCGATGCAGACGACTGGTCGAGAATCAGGAAAATCGCAATCGAAAGGCGCTCGCATTTCCGCGCCCCGCATCCATCAGGCCCACGCTCGGAACACTGTGCGATCTCGCCTGATGTTCCCCGACAGACTTCTCAACGCCTCGCCTCCCAACAACCAACTCGAGAGGCGTCCAACCTATTGAAGTTATCCAACTAAGGCGACCGCCAACAATAAGTGAGTCGATTCCGGGTTAGGCACTGACATCGCGCCGTCATGGCCGGCCCCGGATCACAGTCCGGGGCCGGGCATCGACGCGGTGACGTTGCAGCAAATTTTCGGGCGTTGAAGCGTTGGCTTGGCGTGGATGCCCGTGACAAGCACGGGCATGACGCGCTGCGGCAACGATGGGGCAGCGCGGCGCCAAGCTCGTTGCTACATGACCGACCCGACGTTGCGGGTCGCCCGACGTCAGGGCATCCGTGGGAATGAAGAGAAGATGAACCCGCGACCGCCGCGGCTCTCGGTGGACCCGCGCGCGGTCCAACTCGAACTGCAAATCAGCCGCTAGGCGCAAAGGCACAAAGAAGCCCAGCGCACAATCACATCACTTGAACGAGTGGCCATTCGCTTGGTAGTCTTTCCCTTTGGCAGTCAGCGCCCCACCGGCTGCCGCTTTTACGTGGCAAAATCCGCATGCTTTGCCTTCCTTTGCAGCAAAGGCCGGCGTTGCCGCGGCGTGTTGGGGAGCGACGGCGAGGCCCGTGGCCGCGACAAATATTCCAGTGCCCAGCAGAGCCAACCCGCCGAGGATCGACATCCGCATCGCCTTTGAAGTGCTCAAAACATTCGCGTATCTCATGGGCTTTCCTTTACTACAGCAAGGAACTGGCGTTAATTTTGCTGAATTTCCGCCTTGAGCGCCGTCTCCCCGTCCGACTGAAGCCATCGGCTCCGGCCATTCACGCACATCGGGTCGAGCCGATGTGCCAAAGACGGCCGAACCGCCGGCAAACTCTGCGCAAGGAGAGCCGGGGTCTGGCGCGACATGATGTTGCGCCAAGCGCACCATCGAACCTTTTCAAAAGAGCCGCTTCGCGAGCTTTTGTCCCGGAAAAGAAAGGCCGATAACCCGACGCAACACAGACAATTAAGTGCGCCATGTTTGCCGGAGAGGCTTCACCTCTCCCCGCTTGGGGCAGGGCTGTCCGGGAAGGCGGCGAACTTGCAAGGTGAATCACTAGGCCGCAGGTGCATGCCCCTGAAAACGAAGGATTTTCGTCTACGGCGATGCCGTTTGCGTCTATTTTCTGGTTGGCGAGACTCAGAAAAGGACGGGAACAGGAGCATGCGCTTCACACCTACCATATTTGCCAAATTGCTTGCACCCCTCGATCGGCGGCAGTTCGACACGATCGTCGAGCGCCACGACGGCGATGCCTACGACAAATCATTCAAGAGCTGGGACCATCTGGTGGGCCTGATCTTCGCCCAGTTTTCCGCCGCCGACGGATTGCGTGGTCTGGCGGCCAGCTGGAACGCCAATAGCCAGCATCATTATCATCTTGGCACCGGCACACTGGCGCGCTCGACTTTGTCGGATGCAAATAAAATCCGGCCCGTCGCGGTCTTTGCCGACACTTTCGGTTTGATTGCGGGTCTGCTCGATCGCGCCACGCGCCGCGACGGCAAGGACATGCTGCGCCTCATCGATTCAACGCCCGTTCCACTCGGCAAATTGTGCGATTGGGCGAAGTGGAATGGCCGCATTCGCGGCATGAAAATGCATGTCGTCTATGATCCCAAGTCCGATTGCCCGCGCATTCTCGATATCACCGATGCCAATATCAACGATGCCGAGATCGGCCGCACGATCAACATCGAAGCCGGTGCGACTTATGTCTTCGACAAAGGCTATTGCCATTATGGTTGGTGGCGCGCCATCCATGCCGCTGGAGCGATCTTCGTCACCCGGCCGAAGTCCAACATGGGGCTCACGCGCGTCGAAATGCGCCCCATCGAGGTTACCGAAGGCGACGGCTGCACCATACTCGAAGATGCCGAGGTGCGCTTCGCCAGCAAAGGTGATTCCAAGCTGCCGATAAGGCTGCGCCGCATCACCATCAAGCGTCACAAGGATGGCAGCACGATCAACTTTCTGAGCAATGATTTCGACCGTTCCGCCGTCGCCATCGCGGCCCTTTATAGAGGCCGCTGGCAGATTGAACTCCTGTTCCGCTGGATCAAGCAGCATCTCAAAATCCGCAAGTTCCTCGGCAACAACGACAATGCGATCCGCCTGCAGCTCATCGCTGCGATGATCGCTTATGCGCTGCTACGCATCGCCGCCAAAGTGCATCGTGTTCAAATCCCGATTTTGCGCTTCATCGACCTCGTGGCTCAGTGCATCTTCGAGCGCCGCGACATCGCCGCGATCGACAAACCGCCGCCGCTGAACCCGAGCAAAAAACGCGATCGAAACTCGCCAAATCAGATGAGCTTCTGCTATGTTTGATTTTCCCCGGACAGCCCTGCGCTTGGGGGGAGAGGGGACGCGCCCGATCGATTCATCTATTTCTGGGCGTCGCCTTAAATCATCGCGCTCTGATCTAAGGTCAGTGTACCCGCGCGAATGATGACAAAATGACCCCGCGACCACCGCGGATCCCGGTAGACCCGCGCGCGGTCCAGCTTACTGCAAATCAGCCACTCGGCGCAAAGGCACAAAGAACCCCGGCGCGCAATCCGATCACTTGAACGAGTGACCATTCCCTTGGTAGTCTTTGCCTTTGCCTGTCAGCGCCCCACCGCCTGCCGCTTTTACATGGCAAAATCCGCATGCTTTGCCTTCCTTTGCGGCAAAGGCCGGCGTTGCCGCGGCGTGTTGGGGAGCGACGACGAGGCCGGTGGCCGCGACAAATATTCCCGTCCCTAGCACAGCCAACCCCCCGAGGATCGACATCCGTATCACTTTTGAAATGCTCGAAACTTTTGCCTCTTTCATGGGCTTTCCTTCACTTTTGCGGCCGCCGCGGCGGCCATTGCGATTCGCGGAAATTTTTTGGCACGATATACGAGTCGGAACTTTGATCCAGATTAAGCGACCGCGCGGAAATAAACGAACCCATGACGGCTGTGGGAGACTGATCACAAACATTGAGCCTTTATTTTAGCGTGTCGCCTAATGATGTGTCCGAGAAAAAGTGAATCGGTCGCGAAGAAACGCTCGTCATTGCGAGCTCCCGAAGGGAGCGAAGCAATCCAGTGTCGCGAGCCTCGCTTATTGGCATGAGCTCGAATGCGAACCAAGTTTGACCTCCCCGAGCCTGGATTGCTTCGCCTTCGGCTCGCAATGACGGGCAGGCCGAACAGGCGCAAACTTAAAGCACTTATTTCCCGACGAGCACTAAGTCGGCGCTGCTTCGAAGAACGAGCGGCGGCGCGTCTCGCGGCCGGCGAAATAAAACGGGTGCCGTCCCGGTCCGGGGCGACACCCAGTTTCGATCCACAATGCGGGCACCTTCGGACGAAGGCGCCCAGCTCTTCAGCCACCTACCACCTGACCTTGACTGCAGCCATGGCCATCACGACACTGTAGTTCGGGTTGCCGTAACCCGGCGTCAGGATTGAGATCGTCGACGCGCCAGGCGCTGCACAGTTGCCGTTGGTAGGCATGACCGAACATGACTGGAATTGCCAGTCGCTGTCGTAGAACTGGGCGTACTGAACACCCGCCCCCAATTCGATATTGTCCGTCAGTGCGTAGCTCGCCTTGAGCGACACGGTATTCATGAGCGTGTGCTCGTCGGGATAGTTGGACACGTTTTGGAAGCTATTGTTCGGGGTGGTCGTCACGAAGACGCCATTGAACTCGCCGAACATGACCGAGCCGTACGCAAACGTGTAGAACGCGCCGATCTTCAACTTATCCGTCGCCTTCCATTCGGCGCTGAGACCGGCGCTATGGACGCCGCTGGTATAGGTGTTCTGGAAATATCCCGCACTGGTCGGGCAGATTCCAGCTGGGGGCTGGGCGGTGCCGGTGGAGTTGGCGCAGTCGCCATTGCCCAGGTTGTCGTAGAAGATCTGCTCATAGGTGTAATAGGCATGGAAATTCAGATCCGCGGCCATCCGATAGTTGCCGTCGATTCCCGCGGTGAGATTGTAGTCGTGCTTGATCCCATAGATCTGGTTCTGGAGGTTCCCCGGCGCCGTCCCGGCGGGCGCGTTATCCGTCGTGCTCGGATAGTGGAAATCGTCCTCTTCCCCCTTTATTTGTATGCCGGCGGAGAAAGCGCCGCCGGGCGCATAGTCGAAGCGGAGGTTGGCCGCGTTCGCGGTCATGGGAGCCTGGTAATAGGCAACGGAGGGGGTAGTACTTATGAAGTTGCCGTTGCCATTGGACAGATTAGCCCACGCAGTCCAGTAATCCACGACGCCGCTGCGGTCGATGAAGGTGTAGAAAGTCCGACCCTGGAACGTCGGACCCAGATTGCTGCTCACCCCGAGCGATGCGGTATTGGTCCAGCTGGTACCGACCTGGGCGTTGCTGCGGTCGACGTCGTCGAACTGATAGGTCAGATAGAGTTTGGTGTTGCTTTGCGGCAGGATCTTGTAGTCCGCTTCGCCTTTGATTTTCTGCTTGAACCATTCCTGCGGCACGATGTAGGCGTAAGGGGTAGCGCCGACGGTATCGCCGCTACCGCTGCCGTAGACCCCGCCAACCTGATCCAGGCTGACCCAGCGCCCATCGACCGAATAATTCGCCAGGAAGTTCCAATTCTTCACGGGAGCGGAGGTGACGCCGACATTGCCCTGGAAGACCTGGGCGACGATGTCGGGCGACGGGGAGCTGGTTCCCGCCCACACGCCATTGAAATTGTTGAGACCGGCGAACCCGCCGGGGGGGCCGCCGGCAACGAGGGCAGGATCGCCGACGTTCGAGGGGACCGAGCTATTCTGCGTCTCCAGGCCGTAGCGGGCGTTGGCCGTGACCCGCGTTCCCGGCATCACGTTGTAGCCGACCATGCCGGTCCAATATTGGGCGTAATTGCTGGGCGGCAACGCGTACAGGGACGCCACTTGAAACGGTGCTGCTGTCCCTGACGTCGGGCGGGGAAGGAAGGCCGCCTGATTGTGGTCGGTGAAGTTGGAGAGGAAATAGCCGAGCTGAGCCTGGACCTGGGGCGTGGCGTAGTCCGCCCTCACATCGTAGCGCTGGGTGTCGTAATTGACGGGCTGCGTGAAGGCTGTGCCCCCGGCAACCCCGTCAAAGGATTGTTCCATCGTCCCTTCTTTGTGCTCCTCACGAACAGCGCCGGTGATTTTCCAGTCGTTCCAGTTGTAGCTGCCGGTCAGGCCGAAAATGTCACGCCGGGTGCCGACCTGGAACGGTTGCTCGCCGGCAAGCGCCCCCGCCGGTGTCAAAGCCGTAATGGGGCCCGCCGCGTGCAGAGTTGCTCCGCCAAAGGGCACGAGCGGGGCGTTGAGCGTC
The DNA here is from genome assembly GCA_963809985.1 of uncultured Alphaproteobacteria bacterium. Lineage (GTDB taxonomy): Bacteria > Pseudomonadota > Alphaproteobacteria > Rhizobiales > Beijerinckiaceae > Methylovirgula. The sequence continues at coordinate 1,499,530 of CAWELW010000001.1, forward strand.
CCGACCGCGCCATTCATCGTATAAATCGAGTCGATGACGTTGCCGGTATAGGAGATCGCGTTGTAGTTGCCGCTGATATCCCAATGTCCCTGGTCGCCGATGCTGAAGCCCAGCGAGGCGTCCGGCCCCAGGTCGTTGAGGGTACTCTTCTGATACGCGCCGTCACTGAAGCTGGACCCGGGAAGGCCCGGACCTGCCGGATTTTGCGCCGTTCCAAGGTGGTTGCCGGTCTGGACATTGAGATCGGAGCCGAAGAACATGAAGTAGTTCGTATTACCGGAATCCCACGTGCCTTCCGTGATTGACCGGAAAGCGAACAGCCCGTCGACGCCCTCCTCGGTGAAGCCGTTGTAGCGGCCGTAGAGGTTGGTGTTATGGCCGACCAGCCCCCCCACCCCGAGATTGATTTCGTTGTAGGAAACCATCTGTGGGACAGGTTCGGGCGCCGGTGGGGCTCCGAGATCGGCGCCCATGGCTTTGAGCGGCAGCAGGCACACGCTGCTCAAAAGCATGGCACGGAGAGTAAGTTTACACATCATATCAGCCCCCTTGCGCCCAGCTAATACCGGGGTAATCTTGTCAGCAAAATCTCATCAGCGGATGAAGTAAGCACCGTTCGGGCTGTTCGACCCGTGGATCTGGGAGTGACAATTCAGGCACAGCCTCTGGTTCCCCAAGGCGCTGTTGAAAGTCGAGGTTCCCTGGACGTTGCCGGGCAGCGAGCCGTGGCCACCGAAGGCACCACCGCTAGAGTTCGAAATCGCGCTGTGACAGCTCGAGCACATGAAGCCCATGTTCTCTTTCATCAGGCGTGCCTCGACCGAACCGTGCGGCGTATGGCAGTTGGTGCAATCCTCGCGGACAGGTTGATGCTCCCACAACATCGGGCCGCGCTTGTCGGCATGACAGTTGTAGCAGGTCTGGTTGACGGTGAATTCCTTGAGCATGTGCGGCGCCGGTGAGCCATGCGGATTGTGGCAATCCGAGCAAACCACCAAGCCCTCGCGAATCGGATGATGCGAGTACTCGAAGCTTTCGGCCCGTTGTTGGGCATGGCAGGCGAAGCACACTTCCGGTTGGGTCTTCTTCACCCGCACCGGGTCCTCGGCAGAATGAACCCTGTGGCAGTTGGTGCAGGCGACGCCCTGGCGCTCCATCTCGCTGCCGATCCAGTTGATGCGCAGACCGCCCTCGTGGCAGCCCAGGCATACCTCGTTGCGTGCTTCGACCGGCGAGGCGTGAAGACCGTTGAAGACCACCGCCGGCTCGCCATTGCCGCCTTTGGATCGGCTGAGGACGTGCGACGCGCTCGGACCATGGCAGGATTCGCAGCCGCCCTGCCCCATCGGCGACTTCGGATCGCCCTTCCTGGCCATCTTCGAGAACTTCAGGAAGTCCATGATGTGCGGGTCTTGACCGTGGCACCCCAGGCAGGTTTGCGGATCGCCCTTGGCGTAGAGGCCGTAGTCGGCAGGGCCCTTTGTGACCAGAGCGGGTTTCCTGGCGTCGGCGACGACCAGCATCGGCCCCGCGGTATCCTTGGACTTCACGAAATCTGCCAGCGTCGAATAGACGTCGCTGTTGACAGCAGGAAGTCGATCGGGAGTTTCGGCTTTGACCGGTTGGGCGAAACCAAGCAGCGCCCCAAAAATTACGCCCGACACGAGGAGCGCCATCGGCCGCTTGCTCGATTCGGTTGCGCCCCACGTGCGCTGAGATATCTTCCGATCGGCCGGCGGGACCAACAGCACATCCAGCGCACTTCGATTTTTGCAGCTCATACCCCGCCCCCTTTTCAATTCGACCCCAGCCACGATCGCCTTATTGCCCGGTACACCCGACATCACACCCCGACCAGTCCTTGGAGCTGAAGCACTTCTACCGAGCCGTTCTCATTGCGCCATGCGACAATTCGGCTTGGACGTCGCGTTTTGGTCGCATTTTCATCACTTCTGTTCGAAAATCGGTAAAACGTCGCAGAAGTAAGTCACGCATTTTCAATGGTTTAATTGCCTTTAACGGAGCCGGACCCGATTGCTGTGGCGATAAAGCCACATCAATGGCGAATCTTAGGCAAACATCACAATGTGAGATTTTGTACCTGGCCTGTACTCGGCCTATCCCGAAGCCCGAAATTCAGTGGGATCGATGATGCGGAAGTTGGCGCTGATCGGGGCACGGAATTCGACCCATGGCAACGCCCAGCCATAGATGCCTCGATCGGGCGCGTTCTCTCTCCCCGCATAAGGCGTTGTTTCGACGGCCGTCACATGCGACAGGCCATGCGGCGAGCGGGGATCCTCACCAATAAAGTGTGGCTTTCATGACGCAATAGAGTTAGGCGGTCGTCCGGAAATAAATGCTGCAAATTCGAGCCGGCGCGGCGGCCCCGTCATTGCGAGCCGAAGGCGAAGCAATCCAGGCTCGGGGCATAGCAATCGTCGTTCGTATTCGAGGTCATGCCGACTTGTGAGGCGCGGCGACACTGGATTGCTTCGCTCCCTTCGGGAGCTCGCAACGACGAGCGTCTCTTCGCGATCGATTCATCTATTTCTGGGCGTCGCCATAGCCGAATCAAAGCCATGCCGGCGGAACTCCGCGAATCACCCGGCGAATGCGTCCGGCCGCCCGCCGCAGGACATTATCGCTGCGGCGACCGCCGGGTCAGCGTCTCCCGGACTTGCCGGCGTTGCTCGCGCGATCCGTCGGCCGGTCACTCATCAAGCATCGACCGGAATGTCGCCGCCCATTCGCTTCAGGATGGCCTCCGGCGGCTTGGAGAACCACATCTGGTACATCGTCACCAGCCACATGACGGCGAAACACGCGCCCATCAGGCCGCCCGCCAAAATCACCACCCAGGCGAACGGATGGTAGAGCTTGGTGAAGTACCACGAACTGACGTCGGCCACGATCGCCAGGAAGGGCATCGCTATGACGCCACATTTGAACCAGACGGGGCGCACGTAGGCGTGGCTGAACATCAGCCCGACGATGAAGAAGATGAAGGTCAGCCCGAACAGGTGAATGTGCGAAACCCGGACCAGCGTCGAGATAGAGGCGCCGGTGTCCAATGCGGTGACCTTCTTGAGGTTGTCGAAATCGGACAGGTTCGGAAGATGCGGGTTGCTGCCGTCGTGACAGGCCATGCACCGCTTCTGCAGGATCGGCCTGACATTCGTTTCGTAGGCCGGCTTAGCGCCGCCTTCCCGGACCCACGACAACACGGTGCCTCTTTCGTCGGGAGGCAGCATGGTGGCCATCGGTCCTTGCAGGGCGCCCTCCAGAACCGAGCCCTTGCCGCTGCCCGAATAGGCGACCACGATGTCCTCATACGAGAGCATCAGCGGATTGCCCCCGGCTCGGCCGGCATAGGTGAAATAAATGTTCAGCAGGGCGAACAAATAGCCCATTCCGAGAATGAGCAGCGTAGCCGTGAACAGCACGCGCAGGCTGTAGGGCAGCTCGGAATAGTGATTGAAGAGTCGGTGCAACGGCAGCTGTTCATTCATGCTCGGATCCATCGATCTTGGGGACCGTATCATTTGCGTGCAGGCTTGCTGAGAGCAGACTTGGCCGCGCCCCGCTGAGGCAGCGGCATCGCACGCGACGGCCGCTACGGTCGGACGACCTCATCGACATGCGCGTCATCGCCATCTTCGTCGTTGCCCCGCCCGATTGCACGTCGCGCTGGATGATGTCACGTGGAGGTCCCCTGTGCGGTAACCCATGTCACTTGCCCGGCACGGTCACGAACACCATTGCCCGCGCCTTCTGGCGCGAATAATGCGCTGCCAGCCCCTTAATGTCATCCCCGGTCAGGATATCGGCCATTGCCGCCATCTCCGAGTTCCTGCGCACGCGTGTCTGATAGTCATGCAGGACCGTTTCGAGGTAGTCCACGCGCTGCGCGGCCAGAGCGGGGATGTTCGCCTGAACGCTGTTGCCGTTGACGCCGTGGCAGCGGTCACATTTCTGCGCCCATTCGTCCGGACTCAGCGGCTTGCTGACGTTCACCGGCTGGGGCTCGAGCGCCGCGTAATAGGCGGCGACGTTTTTCATGGCCGCTTGGTCGAGCGAACTTGCAAGCCCCTTCATCGTCTCGTCGCCGCGGGTTCCGCTTTTGTACCCTTGCAGGGCGCTGACGAGGTATGCCGCCTCCTGGCCGGCCAAGCTCGGAGTCGCGGGATTGCCGCTGATCCCCTGGTCGCCGTGACAAGCGGCGCAACCGGCAGAACTAGCCTTGCCAGCCGCGGCATCACCCTGGGCCGGGGTTTGCGCCCGCGCGGGTTTTTGTAGTGCATAGAACAGCGCGATATGATTCATGTCCGCATCGCTGAGCGCCGCGACCATCGCCTTCATCGTGTCGTTCTTGCGCTCGCCACTCCGATAGTCCTTCATTGCGGCGACGAGGTATTGGGGCTGCTCTCCGATCAGATTCGGTGTCCCAGGCGTCTGGCTGACGCCCGCCTCGCCGTGGCATCCCGCGCAGGCCGCCGCCGCGGTCTTGCCGGCCTGGACCGGATCGACGATCGCTGGCGCGCCCGTCTTGGCGGGTTGGGGCGGATCGAGGCTGGCGTAATAGGCCGCCACCTTGACCAGCGCATCATCACTCAGGAACTTAACTCTGTCGATCATTTGCGGGTTGCTGCGACCGCCGGATTGATACGCTTTCAGCTCCAGGTAGAGATAGGCCGGCCGCTGGCCGGCCAGATTGGGAATGCCCGCAGTGGTGCTGATCCCACTGACGCCGTGGCAGCTCGTGCAGGAGGCTTGGGCGAGTTGCTTACCCTCGGCGATGTCGTCGGGCATGGCGAAGAGTGGCCGGAATTCGTCGCCGGGTTTGCTTGTCGTCGGCTGGGCCATCGCATCCGGCCGGCAGAGCCCCAACGTGGCGCCCACAAGGACCAGGAATACAAGTAAACTCCGCCCTTTGTGCTCTATCGCCATTCGCTGGGTCCGCGTTTGTTTGAATCACGACTGGTGGTGACGGCCTGATGCTTGTCCGGCTGCTGAATTCGCCGCTCGACGCGCATGCGACGACGCGAGAGTTTTTGTGACCAATTCGCCTCGTAGTCGGCTGTTCGCATCCGTCACGAGGCTCATGCGTCGGCGTCGGCCATGGGGAAATGGCCGGGCCGCAATTAGACGGACTGTTCTACTCAAGATTTGATGCAAGTCAAACCAGTCGCGGAAATCATCGAAGCTTACTCGAATCGCTATACTGCGTCCGGCGGGTCGATCTCCGGGCGGCAAAGTCGCATTGTCCGTGCCGATGATGCGCCGTTGCCGAGGAGCCGGTCAAGGCGCAATGGATCAAGGGCTAACTCCATGCTAACCCAACACAGACGCGAGCGCCGCTTCGCTCACGTCATCGGGCGCATTGGAAGAGTTCGGCTCAGCGGTGACGACTGCCTCGATGCTTGCGCCATTCAGATGAAGTCGCTTTTTACCGCAGATAGACATACATGCAGATGTGACGATATGAAGCGTCACCCTCGGATAGCATGGTAGTCGCTTTTCCTGTTGCGTTGCCGGGGTTGCTTGCCGTCGAGACTGCACTGCGGCGCGGCGGGTTCACCTCGAAAACCGATTGCCCTGGACTGTCTATATTGCCCTGGACTGTCTATATTGTCGTTTCCAACCACATCGACTGCTTGGGCAGCTTTCCGCGGCACGTTCGTCGATATCGGATAGCCTCCTTCGGAAACTCTGTAAACGACCTATTCATCGGCCGCTCATTGAGCTGAAGCAAAGAGCTGAATCAAAGCTGTGACGCACGTTCCCCGGTTCGGAAATGGGGCCGACGCGAGGCCGCGGCGGCCGCCGCCGATGCGAGGAGCGCTAATGGCGGGTGATTCGCGGTTGAACACTTCCGAGACTGTGCCGCTCGCAAGTCCAAACAATCGGTTCCAAATAGCCCGCGGCCGCGCCGCCTCGGAGCTGGCCGCCTTCCTGTCATGCCGAGGGATGCCGATGAGTGCGGCGTCACCTGCCGCTCCTTGGATCCCAAAAGTGCTCTTTCAACCTAGCGGAGCGAGAATATCGCCCGCAATACGCATCGCTTGATAGGGATCAATGCACCGCTGCCACCTTGCGCTCCGCAGCTGCGCGGCCTTCAATTTGGAGCACAATCGCACGTCGGCACACGCCGGGATTGATAGAGCAGGTGGCAGAAACTGCGTCGGCTCCGGCCCAGTTTGGTCCGGCGCAACGACCGCAAGTCGACAAAACACATATCCAACAGTGAAAGTTTGTGCGAAAGTCGTGTGGCGCGACCGAACGCCGCATTGCGAGCTGTTCCGAGCGGAATGTAGAGGTCATGCTCGTATCGAGTTCCATTGTGGTGCTCGGCGCCAGGGGGGATATCGATCGCAATGCCCAAGCATGTCCTGCGGCTCATCCTTCTGTTCGTCGGAGTAGGCATCGTCGCGATCGCGGTACGAAATTTTCTCGTCGACAAGTCGTATTACGAGTACGGGTACTATCGCGGCAACGCGGTAGCGGAAATCGCGCACGACAAGCCGAAGTATCAGGGCGCGGCCTATTGCCAGTCCTGCCACGCGGCGCGATTCGCCGAATGGTCGAACGGTGTCCACCACAGCGTCGATATCGGCAAGGTCGTGAAATGCGAGGTCTGCCACGGCCCTGCCGGCGGTCGCGACCCCGCAAAGGGCTATATCAACGCGACGACCGGCCCGATTCATCCCGCAAATCTGAAGCTCGCCGTGCCGACCGACACGAGGGCGCTGTGCACGCTTTGTCACGAACAGATGCCGGGACGACCGCTGCAACAGGCGCAGATCGTGATCGAGGATCACGCCGGCACGCAACAGTGCACACTCTGCCATAATCCGCATTCACCGCGGACGTTCTACGGAGCCCTCGCTGCGGCGGCGCATCCGGGCGATGCGGCGGCGGGCAAGAGCAAGACCGAATCGTGCGCCGGCTGCCACGGCGACGCGGGTGTCAGCGCCGGCCTCCCCGGCCCCACCCTGGCCGGACAGAGCCAGGCTTACCTTGCCGCGGCTCTTGAGGCATATAAGACCGGCAAACGCAGCGACGCGACGATGACGGCCATGGTCGCCAACTTGAGCGATGATGATATCCAGGATATCGCCGCCTATTTCGCCGGCCTCAAATGCGAAGCCAATCTAAACGCCGCTGACCAGGCCGCGGCCGCGCGCAAGGCTGGAGCGGCGGTGTGCACGGACTGCCACGGGGCTAACGGGATCAGCAGCGGGCGCGTGTGGCCGAACCTTGCCGGGCAATCCAAGGATTATCTCGCCGATGCCCTGAAGGCCTACGCCAGCGGCACGCGTTCGAATGTCGTCATGGCAGCGCTCAGCAAGGGGATGAGCGATGCCGATGTGGAGAAATCGGCGGCCTATTACGCCGGTGCCAGTTGCAAGTGAGACAGCGCGGCAAGTGAGACAACGCGGAACCGGAGTTCCGTCGGGAGGAGTTTCGAAATGGATGAAAAGGAACCGTTCGGGGAACAGCAAGCTGCGCGCCGTTCCTTTCTCGGTTGCCTGGGAACCGCGCTTGTCGGCGGCGCCGCCGCGATAGCGACGAGTGTCGTGTTGCCCAAGGAAACGCAGGCGGCGGCGAGCGCGGACGCGCCTCCGGTTCCGGCGATCCCGGGCTATGACTGGAGCAAGCACCATTGGGCTTTCGGCGTTGATGCCACGAAATGTATCGGCTGCTTGCGCTGCGTCGAAGCGTGCAAGGCGGAAAATGACGTCGCCCCTGACGCTCATCACTTCCGCACCTGGGTCGAGCGCTACACCTATCTAGACGGCGAGGCCACCGCGCACATCGACAGCCAGGCCGACCCGGTGAACATCGCAGCTTCGGGTTCCGAAGGAAAATATCGGTTCGCCAACCGCTACAAAGACGCCAAGGTCGACAAGGCCTTCTTCGTCCCCAAACTGTGCAACCACTGTACTCACCCTGCCTGCGTGCAGGTGTGCCCCACCGGCGCGACATTCAAGACCGAAGACGGCGTGGTCGTGATCGACCATACCTATTGCATCGGTTGCCAGTACTGCGTCCAGGCTTGCCCGTACGGTGCGCGGTTCTTCAACGAGGAATTACACGTTACCGACAAGTGCACCTGGTGTTATCACCGCATCACCAAGGGATTGCTGCCCGCCTGTGTCGAGGCGTGTCCGGTCGGTGCGCGCATCTTCGGTGATCGCGACGACAAACAGAGTCTGATCAGTAAGTTCATCGCCAACAATCGGGTCGAGGTGCTCAGACCCGACACCGGCAACGCCCCCAATGTCTTCTATGTCGGCCTCGACGAGGAGGTAAGTTGATGGATTTTGCGGCCGCGCCGTTCACCGGCTACGTCTACCCCAACGAGACCGTTTTCCCGTGGGGCGTGCTGATCGTCGTCTATCCCTATCTCACCGGGCTGGTGGCGGGTGCCTTCACGGTTTCCAGCCTATATCAGGTGTTCGGCCTGAAGCAGCTTCGCCCGGTCGCGCACTTCGCTCTGCTGACCTCGCTGTGCTGCATGCTCTTCGTGCCCATGCCGCTGCTGCTGCATCTCGGTCATCCCGAGCGCGCGCTCAACGCCGTGTTCACGCCGCATTGGAGTTCGGCGATGGCCATGTTCGGCTATTTTGCCGGCTTCTATATCCTGCTGCTGTTTGTGGAAACCTGGTTCGTGTTCCGGCCCTATATGGTGCAGCAGGCGCAAAGCCGGAAAGATCTGTTGGGACGGCTTTACCATGTGCTGTGTCTCGGGTCGCACGACCTGTCGGAAAAGGCGATGAGCTACGACCGGAAATGGATTTTCGCCTTGGCGGTCATCGGCATCCCGGGCGCGCATGGCCTGCATGGCTACGTCGGATTCATATTCGGTTCGCTCAAGTCGCGGGAATGGTGGTCGTCCGACCTCATGCCTGTCATCTTTCTGTTTTCGGCGATCATCTCCGGCGTCGCGCTATTGACCGTTCTTTATGTCGTGTCCTGCAAGTTGCGCAGAGTTGTGGTCGACGCCGCTTGCGTGAAGGGGTTGGGCTATACGCTGTGGGGCTTCGTCATGTTCACCGTGCTGTTGGAGGGGGTGGAATTCGGCGCCATGACGTATAAGGGCCGGGAGGGGATCGACATGATCGTGGAATTCGTGTCGACCCGCCTGATGATTCCCTATTTCGTGCTTCAGTTCGGCGTCGGAGCCGTGACGCCGATCCTTATCCTTTCCTTCATGTTCTGGCGGGGCACCAAGGGAAAAGCACTGGTCGCAGGAATCACAATCGCCGCGCTATTGGTGCTGTTCAATGTGCTGATGATGCGCTTCAATGTGGTCATCGGCGGTCAGGAAATCGCCAAGACCGGGAAGGGCTTGCTGACTTTTCCGTGGGTAGTGTTCACGAGGGAGGGCGTATTGGCCGCAGCCTCGGTGCTGATCGCGCCGATGCTCCTGTTGTTGGTGATGGTCCGGCTGCTTCCGCCCTGGGAAGATGGGCATGAGGCTGACAAAGCGCCGGCGTGAGGCCGGGAAGCGGAGCCCGGTAATCCGTCCAACCGCCGCCGGCTTCGTTGATCGGCGTTGGTGCGGGGATCGACTTACGGCGGCGTTGGCGTGATGGCTCTTCGCGTTATTCGATCCGAACGGAAACCGGCATAGCGAGGCTGATAATCGGCTTCAAGACGGTTCAACAGATCTTCGCCTCGGTCTTTCGGTTGGGCAAATTTCGGGCGTGGAGCCGGCGACCGACGATCTTTTCGTATCTATGCATGGCGATTTCCGCGTGGCTCCGCCGCGAATGTCCCGAGAGCCGCTGCCAGCTGATGCGTCCGTGCCGTGCGATCGTGTGACGATGGGCGTCGCGCCGTGCTGCCGCAACCTTGCTCGAAACGGACGTCGAGCGCGGCGGGATGATTGGCGCGGCCCTGGGATGGCGTTTGGCGACGGTCTTCGTCGAGCTTGTGAGGCACAGCGCTTCACGGATGGAGCGAGCGCCGATAGCTGCGATCATCCGCGAACCCTGTCATCCATCCGTCTCCCGGTGACGCCATAACGACGAGAAACCCGGCATATTTGCGGACCAGAACCGCCAAATCTCATCGTCGCGAGCCGGGACGGAGAGGGAAGTAAGTTTGTTTTCCGGCATTCCCCAGATGATCAAGGATTGGCGTGAACGCTAGGCCAAAACTCAGGCAAAGCCTGGCACGGCTCAGTTGTCTTTAGCGCCTTCCCTAATCCACGCGCGGATGGTATCTCGATCGCAGGTCGACAGGCGTTTTTTTCCATGCGGCATGCGGATTTCCGGTGAGACACGCCAATCCAGCAACATCATCAGGTTACTCGTATCAGGATCGCGGGGAACAACCATCGGGCCAAATTTGGTGCCCTTCATCACGCCCTGATACGAGGTCACGTCAAATCCACTCTTTTCGTACCCTTCTCCGCCCGGCTGATGGCAGCTCGAGCATTTCCATTTCAGAAGCGGGAGGACATCTTCGGAAAAGCTCACTCGTGTCTCCGCTGCGCGAGCTTGGCTTAACGGCAATTCGATTCCCGCGCCGATGAGAACCATAGCCGACAGCGCTGTTACTAGCCCCAGCGCCAGAGTGAATGCAGCTTTCATAGGAGCCTCCATTCAAGAGACCTTCAACACTTGTTCTGAGCGGCGAGGAAACGGTGAACGGATGTACCGCCGCCGAAATTTCGCCTTTTGAGCTTTGTCAGTCCCGATAACGCATTTCTAGGCCCCATCCCCCTGACCATTGAGTTAGATCAATGATTGGCGCGGAGACGAGTTTCCGGCACTGGCTCGGCCTTGTGACGAGCCAAATCCGCCTTGCGCGGTGTATAGACGAAACGCCGATTTTGATCCACCGCAATCGGACTTTAAAATCCCGGCGTTGGCCCGCATTTCGCATCGCAGGTTGGCGGATGTGGCGCGAAGCTTCGATCCTGAATTCAGCGGTCGGCATCGACGCTCTCGAGCCGTCCGGCCTTGACAAGTCGGTCCCGAAACGCGGCGACGTCTCTTGAGCCGATATGGGCGAGACGACGCCGAGCGATCGGATCGTCAAGGATTCTCCTGATGCGACAGCGGTCGACCTTCCGGTTTTGCTCGCTCCCGCTGATTCCATCGGCCTCTTGACGCCGCAACCCTTCGGCCAGCGAGGTCGGCACGACCTCGCGGTTCGATACGTGCGACCTGCGAGCATGCGGCGGCGGGTCACAGTCCCCCGGCCTCGGCCTCGGCGAGCTGCCGACGCCGAGGCATCCGTCGAGACGAGCGCGAAGTTCTCGACAACGGGGTCATGGCCCTTCAGCCTGATTTGGACGCGAAGCGAGCCGGAGGACCGCCGCGTAAATCCCGTCGGCAGTTTCTCGGAGAGCATGTCGGCGCCGCGGGATGGCACCGTTCAGGTTGGCCCCGCCCGAACGTTGGGACCGAAATTCAAGCCAAATTCATCGAGTTTTGGCCCCGCCATTCCAAGGACACGCTATCTTCCTTTAAAAATATCGGGTTGAAGGATGGTGCCCTGGAGAGGACTCGAACCTCCACGGCTTTCACCACTGGTACCTGAAACCAGCGCGTCTACCAATTCCGCCACCAGGGCAAGGCCGGCAATCCATAGGGGGCGCCTCGGCCTCTTGTCAATCGCGAAGGCGCGCGGCGCACGTTCCGGACTTCGCGGGCCTCGCTCATTTGCGCCGAGTCAAAGACTTGGCGCAGGTCCTGTGCGAATAAGCCGGGTGCCTCGTCCGAGCCGCTCTATACACCCGCGGCCTTGTTGATTAGAACGGCAGCGCTGGACGTTTAGGGGTGAGACGAAGATGCAAGAGCAAAATCTGCAAAAAAACCCGCGTGTGACAGTTTTCGGCGGTTCCGGCTTTATCGGCCGGCATGTCGTGTTGGCACTGGCCCGGGCCGGCTGGCGCGTACACGTCGCGACGCGGCGTCCAGACCTCGCCTACCACTTGCAGCCTTCGGGTGGCGTCGGCCAGATCCAATTCGTCCAGGCCAATCTGCGCTATCCCGAATCGCTCGCGCCGGCACTGCGCAAGGTCGATGCCGTCGTCAATCTCGTCGGGATCTTGCGCGAACGCGGCGCCCAAAGCTTCGAGGCGGTCCATGTCGCGGGCGCCAGAGCGGTCGCGCAAGCCGCGCGAAGCGCCGGCATAAGCAGGCTCGTCCATGTTTCGGCTCTCGGCGCCGATGCCCAATCGACGTCGCGTTACGGCCGCAGCAAGGCGGCCGGCGAAGCCGCCGTGAGAGACATCCTGCCGGAGGCGATCATCTTTCGCCCTTCCGTCGTATTCGGGCCGGAAGATGAATTTTTCAACCGTTTCGCGGCCATGGCGCGGATCTCGCCGGCTTTGCCGCTGATCGGCGGCGGCGCAACGAAGTTGCAGCCGGTCTTTGCCGGCGACGTGGGTGAAGCGGTGACGCGCGCGCTCGCGGGCGGCGCCAAGGCCGGAACGGTTTACGAACTCGGCGGCCCGGACATACGCACCCTCGAAGAAATCTTGGGCTTCATCCTCTCGGTCATCGAGCGCAAGCGCCTGCTGGTGCCGATCCCTTTCCCGCTCGCCTCGCTTATCGGCGGCGTGACGGAGATCGCCATGAAACTCTCGCTCGGCTTCTATCCCGAGACTTTTGCGTTGACACGCGATCAGGTCGAGCTTTTGCGTCACGACACTATCGTATCGGATCAGGCCGCTGCGGAAGGGCGGAGCTTGTCGGGCCTCGGCATAGCGGCCGAATCCTTCGAGACCTTCGTGCCGACCTATCTCTGCCGCTATCGCAAGACCGGCCGTTTCGCCGTTCAGCGCTTCGCCTGAACCTGCCCCGCAGGCGTCACCCGGGCTGGCGCAAGGGAGGGCGGGCCGTGCGGGTGAGTGCTTTATGGATCCGCACCATGAAGGCCGTGCCGAACAGCGGCGTCAGGAGATTGACGACGGGAATGGCGGCAAGCGCTGCAATGAAAAGGCCGGCGATGAAAATCTCCATCGTATGGTGCCGTCGCAGTAGGCGAACGTCTTCGAGACCGCGGTAGCGCAGGGCGGCAAATTCGAAATAACCCCGCCCCAAGAGATAGGCGTTGGCGCCGAAAAAGGCGACGGCATTCAGGCCCGGCACGAGCAGCAGCACCAGCGCCACGAGATTTGCCAAAACCGCCGCAACAGCGAATTTCACCGCAAGCCAGGCGGCAGCCGAGAGCGGCGGCGTCCGTCCCATCGGCGCTTGCAAATCAATATCGCGCTCGACGACTTCGGCGAGTTCATCGAAAAAGAAGCCGGCGACGAGAAACGAGACCGGCGGAATGGCGAATGCGAGACCGACCGCAAGGCCCAGTCCCGCCACAATCGACACAAGGGTCGTCAGCCAGGCATAAGGAAGCACGAGCCAAAGGCCGATCACCTTGTGCAGTCCGGCAAAGGCAACGGCGAGCAAAAGCACCGTCAAGGCCAGCGTCTTGAACAGGACGCGCCGGAATGGCGGGCTGAACATATGTTCAAATGCAGCGGCGGCGGCCTCAAAGATCATTGGGGGAACCTCTTTTGCTTCCGCGATAGCTCATCACGCGCGCCCGGTCGAGCGCCGTATAGAGCCGGATTTGGGCAGCAAATGCCATAGTTGGATTTATGCCGCGAACCAGCGACCTCCTGGGACGTTTCATGCATAGGCGTCCGCGCGTTCGTCAGAGCGGGACCGTATTTTTGCGTCAAACTGCGCTATAATTCCTCTTTGAGATCTCGACGCATTCGGGCGCCCATGAGGGAGAGTCGATGAGCATCAACAATGCCTTGTTTTCCGACCTCATCGCCGCGATCACCGAGCGTGGCCGCAATCTCTTGGCGCGGCGCAACCTCGCCCAATTCCCGGCATCGCAAGCCGCGGAAGTGATCGCACTTTGCGACGCCTTGCTGTCGGGCCGCGGCGAAGCCTCCGGGATCGCCATCGCCACGGAAGTGTTGCGCCGCTATGACGGCCTCGACGCAGCCGGACGCCTCGCGCTCTTCGAAGCTTTCGCCGATAGGTTCGGGCCGGATCAGGCGCGTCTCAAGCAAACCGTGGAGGCCTGGCTCGCCGACCCGTCCGATCTCGGCACGGCGGATTTGCATTTTAATTCCGAACCCCGGCGCCAGGAATTGTTGCGTCGTCTCAACCGCGCCCCTGGCGGCACACCAACGCTCGTCCGGATGCGCGCCGATCTCTTGGCCCTCATGCGGGACAACCCGGACCTCGCCGCCGTCGATCGCGACTTCATGCATCTGCTCGCTTCATGGTTCAATCGCGGCTTCCTGGTCTTGCGCCGCATCGACTGGGCGATGCCGGCGATCGTGCTGGAAAAGATCATCCGCTACGAGGCCGTGCACGAAATCCACGATTGGAACGATTTGCGGCGCAGGATCGATCCGGCCGACCGGCGCTGCTACGGCTTCTTCCATCCAGCGCTCGCCGACGAACCTTTGATCTTCGTCGAGGTCGCCTTGACCGAGACGAGTCCTGCGGCCATCGCGCCCTTGCTGGCCGAGGACCGCCACCCGGTGGCGCTGGAACACGCCCGCACCGCCGTGTTCTACTCGATCTCCAACTGCCAACCAGGCCTCGCCGGAATAAGCTTCGGCAATTTCCTCATCAAGCAAGTCGTCGAGGAGCTCCGCCGCGAATTGCCGAAGCTCGAAGGCTTCGTCACGCTCTCGCCCGTGCCCGGATTCACGCATTGGCTGAAGACAGCCGAAGACCTGCCCGTTGCCAGCGAGGATCGCACATTGGTCGCGCGCCTCGACGAACAAGGCTGGCACGAAGACTCGGCAAATGCCGAGCATTTGCGGCGGCTCGTCGTAGTTTGTGCGGCACATTATTTCCTGAAGGCCAAACGCCCGGACGGCCGCCCGATCGATCCGGTCGCCCGCTTCCATCTCGGCAACGGGGCAAGGCTCGAGCGGATCAATTGGCTCGGCGACCTGTCGCCGAAGGGGCTGCACGACTCGGCCGGGCTCATGGTGAATTATCTCTATGATCTCGACGAGATCGAGAAAAATCACGAGGCCTATGCCAATCAAGGCGAGATCGCCGCCTCCAATGCGGTCAGAAAATTGCTGAAGGCCGAACAAAAGGCGCGCTTCAGCCGGGCTTCCGCGGCTTCGCTCAGCTTCGGGTGAAGCCGCAAGACGCAAGAATACGCCGCCGCATTATGGTCACCAGGGCGTCGCCGTCTGTCTTTTGGCGATGACAGCAACCTGCGCATCGACGAAATCGCCGATCCGTGCTGTAAACGCGCCATCAAGCCTCTCTGCGAAGAAGGGATCAATGGACGACATTCTGCCCACTATCGATGCCGCAACGGATGTCCGGCATGATTGGACAACCGAGGACATCCTCGCCGTCTACGAGCTGCCGCTGCTCGAACTGATCGCCGAAGCCAGTGCCGTGCATAGGCGTCATCAGTCGCCGAGCTTCATCCAGAAGGCGAGCCTTCTCAGCGTCAAGACGGGCGGTTGCCCGGAGGATTGCGGCTATTGTCCGCAATCGGCACATCACAAGAAGGCGAAGCTCCCCAAACAACCTTTGATGGCGACCGAAGACGTCTTGGCTTACGCAGCCAAGGCGCGGGCGGCCGGAGCCGATCGCTTCTGCATGGGTGCCGCCTGGCGCGAGGTCCGTGACGGGCACGACTTCGAGGCCTTGCTCGACATGGTGCGCGGCGTCCGCGCCTTGGGAATGGAAGCCTGCGTCACGCTCGGCATGTTGAACGAAAGCCAGGCCAAGCGGCTGAAGGACGCCGGCCTTACCGCCTATAATCACAATCTCGATACGGGACCCGAATTCTACGACAAGATCGTTTCGACGCGGACTTATGAGGATCGTCTCGCGACCCTGCAGGCCGTGCGTTCTGCGGGAATCGAAATGTGCTGTGGCGGCATTATCGGGATGGGTGAAAGCGCCCGCGATCGAGCGGCGATGCTCGCCGTCCTCGCCGGATTTGACCCGCATCCCGAAAGCGTGCCGATCAATGCGCTCGTCGCGGTGCCCGGAACGCCGCTCGAAGGGCGCGAGCGGATCGATCCCCTCGAATTCGTCCGCATGATCGCGACGACACGCATCGTTATGCCGAAGTCGCGCGTGCGTCTTTCCGCCGGCCGCGCGGGTCTCAGCCGCGAGGCCCAGGTTCTCTGCATGGTCGCTGGAGCGAATTCGCTCTTCTATGGCGAAACATTGCTGACGACACCGAACGCCGAAATGTCGGAAGACGAAGCTCTGTTCGCCGCGCTCGCCCCGCTCGAGCGCGATGGGGCAGCGATGGTTTGAGTCTTGCCACTAATCGTGGGTGTAAAGCGCGCCGGCGTGCTGCGCCGATCTTCCCCCTGAGCCATCCGCTCCAACGGGAGCTGCATACGGGCCATGAACACGCTACCTTGGCGGCTGTGTTCATCGTGAGACGCTCCCCCTGTCATTCCCGGCGAGCCGGAGGCGAAGACCGGGAATCCAGAGTTTTGCGCGAGTTGCCCCTGGATCCTCGCTTTCGCGAGGATGACAATCGGCGGCGGTTTTCATGGAGAGGTGAGGAGGTGCGCTGCCTTAGAGCGTTGCAAGGCGACGCCCTATGGCACGGAGGATGAGGGGTTGCAATCAATTGCGGATTGCAGCATCGCACCCCCGCGCCTCAGGCGGCCCGTGACATGACGCATCTCGCTGTCTCGTCACCACGCGCAACCTCCATCCCGTCCGCAACCACTCGCATCCTTCTTTCGGCCAGAGAGCACCGTTCTCGGCTCATGGCTACAAGTGCTTCCGCCTTCGCCAAGGCTACGGCGGACAGAGACGCACTCCTCCTCTTCGTTGCGGTCGCAGGCGATGCAGCCGCCTCACCCGGAGCCCTGGCCTCCCTCAGAAGGCCGCGATCGGCGCGGTCAGAAACTGATGGAGGAAACCATGCGCGTACTGACAATCAACGAACTGCTGCGCCTGACACGGAAAGAGCTTTGCGATCTCGCGGCGCGTATTGCCGCCGCCCTGGCGGACTATCCCGAGGGATCGGCGGAATACGCTGCAGCGCTCATTACCTTGCGTAACATCCGCTTCGCGTTGGCGCGGCGCGATTTCTCGTCCTGAGGCGGGAGGTCCCGGCCCACCGGATTGCATCGGCAGGGGCAGCCGGTTGCGCAGCGTCCACGATGACAAGGGTGACGATCTCGGCGTCGTTCAGCGGCAGACAGGCCATTCCCAAAAATTCTGACCTGACACTTAAGCAGATTTGCGAAACTAAAAACAGAAGTTTTATCAATGGTCTAGGCTAGTTGCAGGAGTTTTGAGTTTCGCACACAGGCAGATGGCTGGCGTCCCCGCAGATGGCGGGTTGGGGGGTGTCTTACGGATAACGACTGGCGCTCTAAGAGCGCCGTTTATCCGAGCTGGCTTGCAGTCCCCTGATCCTGCCTAAGTGCTCAGGGCAACAGCTGCAATTCGCCTCTGTCCGGCGCAATCATCTGCATGCCTGAGGATTGTCCATCTATCTCGATCTCGGCATGAATTTTGATGCCCGGCGCAGGATTGGACAGGTTTGCCTGAATGCTGCCTCCTTCCATGCGGTAAAAGCGATAAATGTCACCCCTCTGATATGAATACATGCCGTCCATTTCGATCTGCTGACCTCCGTCAGCCAGTATAACTTTTCGAGAGGCCTCATGGATTATCACGCCAACCAGCACTCCCATATTTGGGAGCCTGCGAGCTGGAAGGTTGGGCGGATTGGCCCATTTTGTGTATTGCGGACCCATGATCGGCAGGACGTAATGCGTAAGTGATGTGCTTTCCTTCGAATTAACAACGGCTGCCTGGTAAAGAATGATCAGCCCGACACGCTCCTTCGGATATTCTTTGAAGTAGTCGTCAGCCCAATCTTTGCAATTTTTCACGGAAGCGCCGGCGCACAGCCGGACGAACAAAACTGGGCATGCGCTATCCGGCTTGCTTTTGGTGTGCTTGACTAAATTGCTGCAGCCCTTCCTGATATCCTCCAGGAATTTATCTTGCTCATTTTTGTGCGCTTTGGCTGCAATAAATGTGATCGAAGATATATTTCGCCTGCCTAGAGGGTGATACTCGCTTGAGATGTCCTTCAGGATTATCTGCGCCTTACCTTTGGGGATGTATTGTCTTGCCGTTCCGCTCAGCTGACCATCCAATATATTCTTGACATCAGTTTTGACGTCCACCCAGGCGGCGGAATCCAGATGTTTGTCGGTATTAACTCTTAGCTCGGTGCCTGGCGCCGAATGCCGCTGCAACCATGACTGGAACTGCTTATCCAGCTCCGTCGCGTTCTTCTGGAAGAAGCGTTCATGCGAGGTCATGCCGTGGTTTTTAATTGAAACCAGGAGGGACGACTGATTGGGCAATTCAACTATGCCGTCATAGCCCGGGTTTGAGCTCTTCGACGGAATGACCGTGTTTCCTGCAAACAGGAAGACGTTCAGTCCCAGAAGTTCAAAAATAGCGCCCGCCCGATTGCCCTCGTCTCCATTTTTTACCTTGTCGATCTGCTCCGCCAGCCAATCAGTGTCGACCTTTTCAAAATTCTCGATTGCATCACCGAAATTTAGGAGCTCATTTGTGGCAAGAGCGTCTCTGCATTTCCAGAGTTTCTGTAAGGGGTTATCCCCCTCAGCGGTTAGCCAATCCATGCCGAATTGGCGCGCCATTGCCTCGAACTTGTCGTTCAGCTCCTTAGGGTCGGTATTCAGACCAGCTGTTTGTCTACGGGCGAGGTGTGAAGTGGACCCCATTCGTAGGACCACGGGGGCTTGGATTTAAGGTGTAATCTCGCCTGCTCTTGTCCTTCAAAATTCAAGCTGCTTCTTGCTTCTTCTGCCTCTGCTGTGGGTATGTGGGCAACGCGTTTGCGTTGTCCAAGCGAAGCGGCATATCCACAGTCTTCGCCACCGCCTCGATTGCGTCGATGCCGGCGCGCCACACCGCCATCGGCATCTGGTTGTTCATCGCCTGGTGCGGGCGCCGATGATTGTAAAAAGTCATCCAATTGCCGATACCAGCTCGCGCCTCGCGGCCATCGGCGTAAGCTTTCAGATGCACTTCTTCGTATTTGATCGACCGCCATAAGCGCTCGATGAAAATATTGTCCATGAAACGGCCGCGTCCGTCCATCGAAATCGCGATGCCCGCCGCTTCGAGCTTGCCGGTGAACGCGGCGCTCGTGAACTGTGCGCCTTGATCGGTGTTGAATATTTTCGGCCTGCCGTATCGAACCAGAGCCTCGTCCAGCGCGGCGAGGCAGAAGCTCGTATCCATCGTGTTCGACAGCCGCCACGCCAAAACAGCCCGGCTGGCCCAATCGATCACCGCCACCAGATACAGAAAGCCGCGCGCCATCGGGATGTAGGTGATGTCAGCCGCCCATACATGGTTCGGTTCGGCAATCGTCAGGCCGCGCAGCAGATAGGGATGGATCTTGTGTCCGGGCGCGGCTTTGCTCGTGCCGGGGCGCGGAACCAGCGCCTCGATCCCCATCACGCGCAGCAGCCGCTGCACCCGCTTGCGGTTGACCCCACGCCCTTCGGCATTGAGCGCAAACGTCATCCGCCGCGAGCCGTAGAACGGCAGTTCGAGATGCAGTTCGTCGATGCGGCGCATCAAGGCCAGATCGTCCGCCGCCGTAACTGACTTGGGCCGGTAGACGCCCGAGCGCGGCAGCGCCAACAGCGCGCATTGGCGGCGTACCGACAGATCATCCTTGCCCGGATCAACCATCGCCTTGCGGTCCGGCGCGCTCATCGCCCGGGCCTCTTGCCCAAGAAATCCCGTTCCACCGTCAGCTGGCCGATCTTGGCGTAGAGCTTGGCCGCCTCGCGCTCGCGCTCCTCCTCGCCATCGCCCGAACTACTCGCGCCTCGCGTGAACAGGCTCGCAGCGTTGTCGCAAAGCAGCTTCTTCCAGCCGTAAATCTGGTTCGGATGCACGCCGTGCCGCTTCGCCAGCTCCGGAACCGTCGCATCCTCGCGCAGCGCCTCCAGCGCTATCTTCGCCTTGAACGCCGCATCAAACTTCTTGCGTGACTTCGTCATTTTCTCGCTCCTTCGTGTCCGAAAGAGCAGGACGCTTCACACCTTAACAGGTGGTCCCAAATCCGGGGTCCACTTCAGTGATCGATCATTGCACTCACTATCAAGCTCGCCTTGCCGTTCAGCGCCCGGCCTGGCGGCCACGACCGCGAAAAATTCTGTCCTTTTTGAGTGGCCCCACCCCGTCACAGAAATCTTGCATTCTTCATTACGTTATGGACTCTGACACAGCTTATCCGACATTTATGCGTTGCATAAGCCCCATGACGTCACTCCCCACATCGCAGATACCGGTCCGTTTTATTTGCGTGTCCGCACCCAATTCGTTGCGCCAGCGGCGCATTGGGTGCGGAGTGAGCCAGTCGGGCCGGCGCGTCGAATCTCGAGGCGTTCATCCGGCCTCCGGTCTCAGTGAGGTTTCGCGCGCGCCTTTCCGTTAGCCTTCGGCATCGCAGCGTTGGTCGTAGCCTCGGCCGCGTTCACGCGACCGGTTTCGGCAATGACCTGCGGCGCGTCGGTGATCGGCTCGCATCCAGGCGAACCCTGAAGAATGCGCTCGGCATTCTTGACCGGGTGGATGTGGCCGTAGTGATCCTCGATCATCTTCACCGACGTGCCCATCCGTTTGGAGAGGAAATACACGTCGACGCCTTCCGTCAGGCGGAAGGTCGCGCAGGTGAGTTTGAAGCGGCATGAGTTTTAGCCGAATCGTTAGCCGTCATCGCGACCGCGAGCTTGCGAAGCGGGAAGCGATCCAGTAGGAACGTGCACCCCCTGGATTGCTTCGTCGCTCCGCTCCTCGCAATGACGGCAACCGTTTTCACCTTAAGTCATCACGCTATGAAGCAATAGGTGGAGCGTTGGCTGCCGGATGAGCTGAGAAGCAGGCCTGCAGTCCGCATTCCCCGACCCACCGACTCCGTCATTTGTGAAATTGCTCTACTCCATCTTCGCCGCCTCTTTCACTTCGTGCCGCAGCATCAGCGGCACTTGCGTGAGCGTGAAGAGGAAGATGATGATGACCGTGCCGGGGAATTTGAACGCCACCCAGACGTCGTTCGATTGCGTGCGCCAGACGATCTCGTTCAGCACGGCGAGCGTGAAAAAGAAGATCGCCCAGCGAAGTGTCAGCACAAACCAGCCGCGCTCGCTCAGCGACAGCGCATTGTCGAAGACGATCGGCAACAGAGGCTTCTTCAGGACGAGACCGCCGAACAGCACTGTGCCGAAAGCGACGTAAAGGATCGTCGGCTTCATCTTGATGAAGCTCGGATCTTGCAGGTAGAGCGTGAGCGCCCCGAAAACGACGACGAGAATGGCCGTGACGAGCGGCATGACCGGCACCCGCTTCGTCATGACGTAAGAGACAACCAGCGCCGCGATCGCGGCCGGCATCAGCACGCTCGTTGCGGTGAACAGACCCGCGTTTTCGCCAGCGAGAAGATTTGCAGGAAGAAAGAGGGATACGAAGGGGTGAAAGAGCTTCGGCCGCGCATTGGCGAAAAAGAACAGCACGAGCGGTCCGAACTCGAGGACGGGCTTGATCCAAGCCGGGGGCTTCGCGGTCTTCGTTTGCGCGGCTTCGGCGGCAGGCTCACCGGTTTCGGTCATTTCGCATCCATCTCTTCGAATATCGTCTGCATGGCACTTTAAGCCAAGGGAGAGCTATTTTTCAAAACACGGTCAAAGCGAGTGTTCGTAAATAAGTGCATCTGCCTATTCAAGGCGCTGTCATTCCCGCGCTGCACCCATGAATAAGTGAATTATTTGGCGAGAAGGATAAACGGTTCCGAAGCCCTCATCCTGAGGAGCTTGCACCGATTTCGGGCCTGCCCGAAATCGGCACACCAAATGTTCCAAGTCGCGCAAGCGCGACTTGGAATGCAAGCATCTCGAAGGACGAGGGCGTCATACGCCCTCATTTCCGCGCTTCTCGTCAAACAACGCTCCCTCGTGGTTCGAGACGCCCGCCATAGGCCGTCGCTTGCGACGGCCTATGGCGGGCTCCTCACCATGAGCCATCTGCTCCGCCGGAGCTGCACACGGACCATGAACACGCTACCCTGGCGGCTGTGTTCATAGTGAGACGCTCCCCCTGTCATTCCCGGCGAGCCGAAGGCGAGACCGGGAATCCAGAGGTTGTGCTTGTTGCCCCTGGATCCTCGCTTTCGCGAGGATGACAATCGGCGGCCGTGTTCATGGAGAGGGAGCTTATGCTTCTTGCAAATTGAGCATTTATTCACGGACAGTCCCTAAGCATCCAGCCCGGCAATCGCGCGGGCGAAATCCTTCGCCTCGAAAGAAGCGAGATCATCGGCACTCTCGCCGACGCCGATGTAATGGATCGGCAAGCGGAATTTTTCGGCGATGGCGACCAGGATTCCGCCCCGCGCGGTGCCGTCGAGCTTTGTCATGACGAGGCCGGTGACGCCTGCCATCCGGCCGAAAATCTCGACCTGGTTCATCGCATTCTGGCCGACAGTCGCGTCGAGCACCAAAAGCACGGCGTGCGGTGCCGAGGCGTCGAGCTTCTTCATCACGCGGATGATCTTTTCGAGCTCGCCCATGAGTTCCGTCCGGTTTTGCAAGCGTCCGGCGGTATCCATCAGCAAAATGTCGGCGCCGCTTTCTTGCGCAGCCTTGATCGCATCGTAGCCGAGGCCGGCGGCATCGCCACCTTGCTCGCGGGCGATGACGCTGCAGCCGATCCGTTCGCCCCAGATCCGCAATTGTTCGATCGCGGCGGCGCGGAATGTGTCGCCGGCGCCCAGCACCACATTGCGGCCCTCGCGCACGAATTTGGCGGCGAGCTTGCCGATCGTGGTCGTCTTGCCCGATCCGTTCACGCCGACGACGAGTATGACGAAGGGTTTGTGGGTCGGATCGATCACCAGGGGCTTGCCATAGGGCACGAGCGCGCGTTCGACCTCCGCCGCGAGTATCTGTTTGACTTCGTCGACGGCGATGTTCTTGTCGTAACGGCCTGTGCCGACCGCTTCGGCGATCCGCGACGCGGCCGTCACGCCGAGGTCGGCCCTGATCAGGACATCTTCGAGATCTTCCAGCATGGCCGCGTCGAGCTTGCGCTTCGAGAAAATCTCGGCAATGCCGGTGCCGATCGCGCTCGAAGATCGGGAAAGGCCTTTGTGCAGACGCGTCCACCAGCTCGCCCTTGTCGGGGCTTCTTCGGCGCCGGACGGCGGCTCCGGCGGTTCCGCGGCCTCTAGCAACGCTCGCGGTGCTTTCGCCGGCCCGGCGGCGTCCTCTGGCTCGAGCCCTGGTTCTTCGGCCGTGCGCCGCAAAAGGCGCTTGAAGAAGCCCGGTTTCGCCGCGGTCTCATTGGTCTCGGCTGCGTCGTTTCCGTCCGCGCCGGTTGGACTCTCGTGATCTTCGCTCAAGCTTTCGTCCACTTCGCGTCCACTTCGCGTCCTCTTGGCCGATCGCCTGGGATTCGGCCTTGTTTGGCCGTGGTTTGGCAAATTCGGGGGCTCGGAGGATCGAGGCGCTTATAGCGCTGAACGGCCGCGACACGCCATCGGCCATGCGGCCGGCGGGTTAAACCCGGCTTATTATTGCGGCGCCAGGCCTTCATGCGCCGCCGGGGCGAAGCTGACAAGAAGCGAATAAGTGGCTGCGGGAGGCGCCGCGAGGCGCGCCCGGAAGGCGAGGGTCTCGCCCGCTGCAAGATTCGACTTTGGTGCGTCGCTCGCCCAGGCGTAGATCTCGCGGCTTTGCGCGTCGCGCAGGCTCAAGCGGAGCGGCGGAACGTGGTTCTTCCTGGATTTCAGGTTGGTGATTTCGCCTTCGATCCCAAGCACCGGCTCGGCTCCCGTGTCGACCAAAGTCACATGCACGTCGTGCAGGGCGAGCCCGCGCAAATTGACCGGCAACCCTAGGGCGGCATAGGCGGTCGACGCCCTTGGCCAAAGCCGCACCACCTGGTTGCGATAGCCAATGCCGGCCATCACGAGTGCAAGGGGAACGAGGCCGAAAAGGGCGGCCCGCGAAATGGAGAGACGCGGGAACGCCGGATCGTCGCGCCGCGTTCGAACCGGCACGTCCTCCGCGACCCGGTTCATGGAGACGATTTTCCGGCTAATCGCTTCTCCGGAAATTTCCATTGTGGCCGCATCCGCTACCGCGGTCTCGGGTGCTTGCCCCGCCACATGCCACGACGCCGCACAGCGCGGGCACATCACTTTGCGCCCATGCGGCTCCAGTGTCGCACGGCTCATGTGGTAGGATTTTCCGCACCCGGGACAGTCGATCAGCATGAACGCGGCAATGCTCGCTTGTGAATGACGGCTGCGGACGGCTCTCTCGCCATGGCCCGCAGGGATCGTCTGCTGCTATGGTTAAAGGGGCGTTAATTCGCCGCGATTGCGCGGGTTTTTGCGGCTGATCGCAGGACGTGGGTGACCGGCATTGGGGATCCTCGCTCGCAAACAACGGGGAAAGCCGGCAATTCAGGACTATAACTCGGCTCTTGGGAGAGAGCGTGATTCGCGGAGCATTGACCTTGTCTAGGGGCAGCGCCGCAAACTGCGGAGTTCGACTTGGTCCGCTTCGAAAACGTCGGCCTGAGATACGGAACGGGGGCTGAAATCCTCAAGGACATCAGCTTTGAAATAAGGCCTCAGTCGTTTCAGTTCCTGACCGGGCCTTCAGGCGCCGGCAAGACCACTTTGCTGCGCCTCGTCCTGTTGTCGCTGCGGCCGACCCGCGGCCTGATCAGCCTCTTCGACCGCGATTCGGAGAGCCTCACCAAGGATGCCCTCACCGACCTTCGGCGACGAATCGGTGTGGTTTTCCAGGATTTTCGCCTGCTCGATCATCTCACCACCTATGAGAACGTGGCCCTCCCATTGCGCGTCCAGGGCCGCGACGAATCCCGCTACCGCGCCGAAGTCGTCGAGCTTTTGCATTGGGTCGGTCTCGGCGAGCGCATGCACGTCTTGCCGCCGGTTCTTTCGGGCGGTGAAAAGCAGCGCGCGGCGATCGCCCGTGCGCTCATCGTGCGGCCCGAACTTCTGCTCGCCGACGAGCCGACAGGCAATGTCGATCCGACCCTGGCGCGCCGACTCTTGCGGCTTTTCACCGAATTGCACAAGTCTGGTACGGCGGTCGTGATCGCGACGCACGATGTCGCCTTGATGGACCAATTCGAAAGCGCCCGCCGGCTGGTGCTCGGCGATAGCCGCCTGCACATTTACGACTGAGGACGGATGCATGGGCCTCGCGACTTCGTCGCATGCTGAAACTGCCGGCCGCTCCGCACTGCAGGATGAATGGCGCCGGGCCATGCGGCGGGAAGTGCCGCTCGTGCCGGCCGAGTCGATCGCCGGACGGGCGCTCGTTACGGTCGTCGCCATCATGACCTTCCTGGCCTCGCTCACCGCGGGCACAGCGATGCTGATTTCCGATGCCGCGCAGGATTGGCGGCAATCTGTGGCACGCGAAATGACGATCCAGATACGCCCCGTCGTTGGGCGCGATCTCGAGGCCGAGACCGCCAAAGCCGTCGATGTGGCGCGCGGGATTCACGGCATCTCCGCGGTGCAGGCCTTCACCAAAGTGCAGTCTGAAGAACTCTTGCAGCCATGGCTCGGCAGCGGGCTCGACCTGTCAGAGCTGCCGGTGCCGAGGCTCGTCGTCGTCAAGCTCGATCCGAACGGCGGCCTCGATGTCGCAGCCCTGCGGAAAGTCCTCAAAGACAAAGTCGTCGGCGCAAGCGTGGACGACCATCGGCTCTGGCTGGAACGCCTTGCGATCATGTCTAAGACCGTGGTTGCGATCGCGGCGCTGATCTTTCTTCTGGTGATGGTCGCAATGATTTTGGCGGTGAGTTTTGCGACCCGCGGCGCCATGGCGGGCAACCGCGAGATCATCGAAGTGTTGCATTTCGTCGGTGCCGCCGACAGCTATATTTCGCGGCAATTCCAACGCCATTTCTTTCGACTCGGCCTGCGCGGCGGCGTCCTTGGCGGCGGCACGGCCATCCTGGTGTTTTTCATTTCGAGCACTTTGTCCCATTGGCTGCGTGGCACGCCCGGCGGCGAACAAATCGACGTCCTATTCGGCTCTTTCGGACTGAGCCCACAAGGCTATCTCGCCATCGCGCTGATCGCGGGCGCGATCGCCGTCATCACCGGCTTCGTGTCGCGGATCATCGTGTTCCGGCAATTGCAGCGGCTGTCGTGACCAGGATTATGCACAGGAACGGCGCATGAAACCGGGCCCTTGAAGCTTGGCGTTCGAGGCGAATCCGGTTAAAAGCGATTCTATCGTCAACAATCGAAAGGAGGTGATCCAGTGTCTCAATGTCTGATCGCGAAGCTGCTGGAAATCACCGCCGGGGAATTCCGCCTAGGTTGAGGCCGGGCAGCAGCGCTGACATTGCCGGGTCCGCGACGCCCCGATGTCGCCAATTTGTACGGATAAGGAAGCCCCGGCGAAAGCTGGGGCTTCTGCTTGTTGGCGCGCTCATGGGAATTCGCGAGGCGGCGGTGTTGCTTTGCCAGCAGATTGCGCCCATCTCTCAGTTGAATTGCAACTCGAGGCTTGCATGTCAGCCGATAGCGTTTGGGCGCCGGTCAAAACCGGACAGTCGTTATGATGATCCGAAGGTTTCCGTTCCAATTCGCGATTCTCATTGGCGCAGCAGAGCCCATGCGGCGTGCATCCGCGTCGCTAGCAGCTTTGTTACTTTGGTTTGTTTTTATTTGGCTTGGACTCGGCGGCACTCCTGCACGAGCCGATTTTCAATCCTGCCTTGCCGACATTGCCGAGGCCGCGAAAGCCCGCGGGGTCGGTGCCGCAACGATCGAGTCCGTGATGCGAAGTCTCACCTTCAATCCGGAAGTGCTCGCATTCGAAAATGCGCAACCGGAGTTTTCGACACCGATTTGGGACTATATTGCCGGCCTCGTCGACGACGAAAGAATTGCCGAGGGCCGCGCCATGCTGAACCGCTGGAACCGCTGGTTCGCTGTCGCGGAAGGCAAGTATGGCGTCGGCGCGGCGACGATCGCAGCCGTGTGGGGCGCCGAGTCCGACTACGGCAAAGGCTTCGGCTCACGGCCGGTTCTCCAGTCGCTCGCGACGCTCGCCTGTGCCGGGCGGCGTCCGGCTCGTAACCGCGATGAATTCATCGCCGCCTTGAAAATCGTCGAACGCGGCGATGTCGCGTCCTCGCAATTTTACGGGTCCTGGGCCGGGGCTTTCGGCCATACGCAGTTCATGCCGTCCACTTTTTTGCGCTTCGCGGTCGATCTTGACGGCGACGGTCACCGCGATCTGATCAATTCGGTTCCCGATGCGCTCGGCTCAGCCGCCAACTACCTGCACAAAGTCGGCTGGGTAGCGGGAATTCCATGGGGCTTCGAAGTGCGCCTCCCGCAACATTACGGCGGGCCTTCCGGACGCAGCCGCAAACAACCGCTGAGCGCATGGGCGGCCCAGGGCATCACCCACATCAATGGGTCGCCACTGAACGGGACGATGCAAGCGGGACTTCTGCTTCCGGCGGGGCCGAACGGGCCGGCCTTTCTCGTCACCCGTAATTTCGATGCGATCTATGCCTACAATAACGCGGAACCCTATGCGCTGGGCGTCGCCCTCCTCTCGGACCGTCTCCTCGGTCGCGGCCCCATCGTCACGCCATGGCCGACCAATGATCCGGGGCTCTCGCGCGCCGATCGGCGCGAGCTGCAGGCCCTGCTCATGCGAAGCGGCTACGACCTCGACGGCAAAACCGACGGCGTCATAGGCCGCAAGACGATTGCCGCAATTGCCGACTTTCAAACGCGTTCCGGCCGCAAGCCGGATGGGCGCGCGTGTGTCTCGGTATTGACCGCCTTGCGCGGCCGGTAGAGCTCTTTCGAACGCATTGGTCTCGATGCACTGCGACGGGAGCGTCGCATCGACGAATGCGACGGCCAACCGTCGTGTTGCGCCCACGGCTGCCCCGCCATATCGATCCTCACCACGATTTGACTTAGCGCCCGGCCTGTCTTGCCCTAAAATTTCTTTCAAAGACGAGTATACGCGCTGGTGCCCATGACCCTCCGAAGCCTCATTTGGCGCAGGCCTCTGCTCTTCGCAATGAGTTTTGCCTGGCTCGGCATTGGTGCAGGATATTCGGAGCCGGGAGAGGAGGCTCCCGAACATCATTTGGTTACCGATTCGAACGTCTCCGCCGATGCGGTGACATGCGTCGTCGAACTTTTCACTTCGCAGGGCTGTTCATCATGCCCGCCGGCGGATCGTTTGCTTTCCACCTTGGCGCGTGACAGGAACAAAGTCGCTTTGACATTTCCGGTCGACTATTGGGATTTCATCGGCTGGAAGGATACGCTTGCCGAACCGGCCTTCACGGCGCGGCAAAAAGCCTATGCTGCGGTGCGGGGCGACGCGCATGTCTATACGCCTCAGGCGGTGATCGATGGACTCGTCGATGCCGTCGGCAGCGATCAAGCAGCAATCGAGCAAGCTGGTGCGACCTACAAGGGCACTAAGGGCGCGTTGACCATTCCTATGCGCGTGTGGGAGACGGACGGGGTCCTTCATATCGACATTGCCGCGGGCGAAGGCGCGCCTGCCGGCGTATATGTGTTGCGCATCATTCGGTCCGACACAGTCGCGATTGGTCGCGGCGAAAATTCCGGCCGCAAAGTGACCTATACTAATGTCGTGCGAGCAATGCGCGAGATCGGCGAGTGGAACGGGACGGCGCAGGAATTCTCCTTCACGGAATTGCGCGGAAACGACGAGGGCTATGTGGTCCTCTTGCAAAAAGGCGCGCTCGAGAGGCCTGGCGCCATCTTGGCGGCTGCAAAAAGCGCCGGTTTTTGAGCCGCTGACCCGTCCGTTTCGCTTTGGCCGGCGCCATTTCGCGGCACACGGGTGTCCGAATTTCGCCCGGTTCTCTATCTTTCATCAAAGCTTGGCGGGCCCGGATGGACACATTCGATCCGGGCTCACTCTCAACCCGGAATTCTCGCACTGGACGGGGCCTGCTTTGCCGTTTCGGCGTGCGATGGCCCAACGCGCAGGAGGGTGACCCTCGGCAAATTCCGTCGCGATGCAGTCAAGCTCATTTCGTAGTAAAGACACAAAGGAGTATTGTGACGCTATGATTCGCCCCGCCCGTTCATTGCTGCGATTTTTCTTGGCTGGCTCACTGGCGTTGTCCTGCGCCACCGGATTCTCGGCCATGGCGCAAAATGCGCCGAGTTCAAAAGTCGCGGCCAATACGGATTCGAGCGCCAAAAACGGAACCAAGACCGCCAAAAAGACCGAAGCGAAAGCCGCCGACACGGCAGCCGGCAAGCCGCTGCAAGTCGCGAGCTATGGCGATTGGGGTGCCTTCGTTGCGATGCAGGGCGACAAGAAAAAGACCTGCTACGCCCTGGCCCAACCGAAAGAAAGGACGCCGGCGGGCCTCAAACGCGATCCCGCCTATGTTTTCATCTCGAACCGGCCGGCCGAAAACGTCCACAATGAAATCTCGATCATCATGGGATTTCCGATGAAGGATAATGGCGAGGCGCAGGCGGAAATCGGAACCACGCGGTTCGAACTCATCGCTAAAGGCAGCAATGCGTGGATCAAGAACCCGGCCGAGGAAGGCCAGTTCATCCAAGCCATGAAGAAGGGTTCGAAGCTCGTCATCAAAGCGGCGTCCACAAAAGGCAATTTGACGACGGACAGCTATTCGCTCGCCGGCTTGTCGCAGGCCCTCGAGCGCGTTCAAAAGGAATGCCCCTGAGGTCTTGCGGCATACACTCCTAGCTCTGGTGGGCAGACTTGTCGTTATGCTCGGAACTGGGCGAAAGGGTCGAACCGCATGAACGTGTCCGGTAAATCATTTCCCAGTTCCCATTTTTTGGATACGAGAGGTTTCTGACTCTCTCCAAAAGGACCCTTCAACGTTCCGGTTTTGCTCGTTCCTTCCAAGCAATGCGACCATCCGCTCGCCGTGCCGGCGGTAATTCTCGCTGGCGGCCGCGGCGCCGCCGTCGGCGTAGTGCAGCGCGACGTCAATTTCTAACTCGCGCCCAGGGTTTGCCGGACGGGTGCCATAGCCCGCCCCCCCCAGGCCCTCAAGGGTTGCCTCAGCTGAAACGCGGGTGATAGCGCGAGAAAAATGTTAGCGCTTTGCTCTTGTTCGTGACCCGGCGGCTGGCGCATAACGGCGTCCAGGAGCCCGGCACAGCGACGCTCGGGCGCAAGCGCATGGCTCGGCGTCTACGCGAGTCGCGCCTTTCGCGCCGAACGAACCGGCTCCCATGTTTTCGTGCAGTAGCGCGATTTGCGACGTGTCGCCGCGGGAGGAAAAAATGTCCCGGTCTCTCTATCCCGTCAGCCCGGATTGGGCGCACCGTGCCCATGTCGATGCAGCCAAGTACGAGGAAATGTACACCCGGTCGGTCAAAGATCCGGACGGTTTTTGGGGCGGCGAAGGGCGGGCGCGCCTCACTTGGATCAAACCCTTCACCAAGGTGAAGAACACGTCGTACGATCCCCATCACATGTCGATAAAATGGTTCGAAGACGGCGCCACCAATGTGGCTTTGAACTGTATCGACCGGCATCTGGAAACCCGCGGAGATCAGACTGCCATTATTTGGGAAGCGGACGATCCGTCGCAATCTCTTCACATCACCTACCGGCAATTGCATGCGGCGGTCTGCCGTTTCGCCAATGTCTTGAAAGCGCAGGGTGTGCGCAAGGGTGACACGGTCACGATTTACCTGCCGATGATTCCCGAAGCGGCCTACGCAATGCTCGCCTGCGCCAGGATCGGCGCCATCCATTCACTCGTTTTCATCGGATTTTCGCCCGATTCGCTTGCGAGCCGGATCAAGGATTGCGGCTCGAAACTGCTCATCACCGCCGATGAAAGCGTGCGCGGCGGCCGCAAGATCCCGCTCAAGGCCAGCGCCGACGTTGCCATAGAAAAGACGGGCGACATCGTGAGCAAGGTGATCGTCGTCAAGCGAACCGGCGGCCCAGTCGCCTGGCGGGAAGCGCGCGACCTCTGGTATGAAGAGGCAATCGCGGCGGCAGAGCCGGACTGTCCGGTCGTCGAAATGAACGCCGAAGACCCGCTGTTCATTCTCTACACTTCGGGCTCGACGGGCACGCCAAAAGGCGTCGTGCACAGCACGGCCGGCTATCTTCTTTACGCCGCAATGACGCATCAACTCGTTTTCGATTATCATGACGGCGATATTTTCTGGTGCACGGCCAATGTCAGCTGGGTGACCGGCCACACCTATGGCGTCTATGGGCCTCTCGCCAACGGCGCCACCACGCTGATGTTTGAAGGTGCGCCGAACTATCCTTCTTTTTCACGCTTCTGGGAAATCGTCGACAAGCATCGGGTCAACATCTTCTATACGGCGCCGACGGCGATCCGTTCGCTGATGGGAGCCGGCGATGCTCTGGTCAAGGCAACGAGCCGGGCTTCCTTGCGCCTTCTCGGCTCCGTCGGCGAGCCGATCAGTCCGGAAGCCTGGGAATGGTATCATCGGGTCGTCGGTGAAAGCCGCTGTCCGATCGTCGATACATGGTGGCAGACGGAAACCGGCGGCATTCTGATCACGCCGCTGCCCGGCGCGACGGCGCTCAAGCCCGGCTCGGCAACGCTGCCCTTCTTCGGGATCGTTCCGCAGATCGTCGATGCCGCGGGCAATGTGCTCGACGGCGCCTGCGAAGGCAATCTCGTCATTGCCGATTCCTGGCCGGGCCAAATGCGCACCGTGTTCGGCGACCACGAGCGCTTCGCGCAAACCTATTTTTCCGCCTTTCCCGGAAAATATTTCACTGGCGACGGCTGTCGTCGCGATGCGGACAGTTATTATTGGATCACCGGGCGCGTCGATGACGTGATCAACGTCGCCGGCCATCGCCTGGGTACGGCGGAAGTCGAAAGCGCACTCGTCTCGCATTTCAGTGTTTCGGAAGCCGCTGTCGTCGGCTACCCGCACGACATCAAAGGACAGGGCATTTACGCCTACGTGACCCTCATCGACGGGCTGGAGGCGAGCGAGGATCTGCGCAAGGAACTGGCCACTTGGGTGCGCAAGGAAATAGGGCCAATCGCCTCGCCGGACATCATCCAGTTCGCGCCGGGACTGCCCAAGACGCGCTCCGGCAAGATCATGCGGCGGATCTTGCGCAAGATCGCCGAGAGCGAGTTCCAGGCGCTCGGCGATACGTCGATGCTCGCCGATCCGCGCGTCGTCGAGGACTTGATCCGCAACCGCGCGAAGTAGGACCAAACTGTCAACCGGATGCGACACGAGCGCAGCGTGATTTGAGCTGCCGTAGCTGGCGCCTTGCCAGCTTCCGGGCGCGGACCGCATCGGGATCGATCGGCGCAAGGCGCAAGTCTCTCCTGACCTTCCGTCCAAATGGGCCACTGCGGCCATAAAGCCACATGTAACAGCTTTTTAATGCGGATCTGCGAAACCTAAACCAACCTGGCGACGAAATTGTTATTGTCGTCGCCGGCGAGGGGAAACTGCGAGATGCAGCTCATCTGGGCTGTCTTGGCGCGCCGATCTTTCGAGTGAGGATCGGTCTTCCCGGCGCATGATCTGCGCGTCTGGGCAGGTGTGTTTTTGCTTTTTTTTGCTGCGGGGGCGTCATGAGCAAGTGCAGACAGACGCGCAAATTTGCTGGGGCGGCGTTTTGGCTGGCTTTGGTTTGCGGGGTCTTTGGTGCTTTTTCTATCGGCGCCGATCGCGCCAGTGCGCGCGAAGTCGTGGCCTTTCCGACGGACTATCCGGCCGGGACGATCGTCATCCGGCAGCATGAGCGCAAGCTCTACGTGAGCGAAGGGAATGGGACGGCGGTTCGCTATCCGATCGCTGTCGGCAAGGCCGGCATGGCCTGGCTCGGCCAGACCTATGTGGAAGGCAAGTACCTTCAGCCCGACTGGACGCCGCCCGCCGTCGTCCTTCGCGACCACCCCAATCTTCATTTTACGCCCGGCGGCTCGCCGCATAACCCCATGGGTGCGGCCGCGCTTACGCTTGCCAGGCATCAGGTCGCAATTCACGGAACCACGATGTCGATGCGCAGATCGATCGGCACAGCGGCGTCCTACGGCTGCATCCGCATGTATAATGAAGACGTCGTCGATCTCATTCAGCGCGTCAACGTCGGCTCTCAGGTGATTTCGGTCCCCTGAACCGGGGCGGCGAGTCTTATAATTTTCGTGGCCGGGTTCGCCCGGCCATTGCTTTTGGGCGGAACCTTTCCGGCAATGAAGCGTCAATTCTGAACATTGGCGGCATCCGGAGGATTGGTCGAAGCCATGGCTTCAGATGTGACGCGCTTGCGGGCGCGATGTTGCATCGTGGGCGGTGGCCCGGCCGGGATGATGCTCGGCCTCCTCTTAGCCCGCCGTGCACAGCCCGAGTTTGATTATGAAAGATATATTGCATTGCACAAATTATGTTGCATTGCATCATTTTTTGGTGCAGAGTCTTTTTGGCCGTCAACTCCGGCCGAATTGCAGCTCCGCGACCGGCTTCCGTGGGATCGGATTCCGATTGCATTCGACCAGCTCGAGCGGATAGCTCGAGGCGAACTGCGAGGACAAGTTCTGCTGCAATTTCCCGCAACCGAAAAATTGAAAGGAACACGCCTATGACCGAACTCCCTCTCGAAATCCCCCCGGAAGTCCGTGCTCTCGCCGAAAAAAGTGTCGATCAAGCCCGCAAGGCTTTCGACGGTTTCATCGAAGCGGTGCGTAAAACCGGCGATCAAGCTGAAGGCGCCGCGAACAAGCTGCATGTCGGCGCCAAGGAAGTCAGCAATAAGGCAGTAGCCTTTGCCGAGGACAATGTGCGCGCCGCTTTCGACCAAGCCGAAAAACTTGTCCACGCAAAAGACGCGGAAGAGTTTCTCGCCCTGCAGTTCGAATATGTGCGCAATCAGATGGCCTTTTTTCAAGACCGGGCCAAGGAACTCGGCAGCGCGATTCAGAATGTCGCAAAGCCTGAGAAGTGAGACAATGAGATGCGGGCGCGCCGACCGATCCTTGCGCAAAAGCCGCCGTCTTCGATCATCATGCCCGTTGTAACCGCCAGGGGACACCGTCGTTCCGAAGGAACAGGCGGTATGCTTTAACAAGTCTCGTTCGCGAGTGTTGCGATGCTAATGGATAGCATCCGTTAGCCCAATCGCAACACTGACTGTCGAATCTGGCGGGCCGACCTATCCTCACGCTCGGCGACCAAGCGTAAGGGGTGGACAACTCGCGATTTGCTGCAATGGAACCCTGAAATCCTTCGGCTTCAGGGTATAAATCGGGCGCTGAACTGGCGTGTCCGCGGAACACGCCTTTTACGGCCGGACCGGAAAGCGCCTTGCAAGCGGTCGGTCTCGGCCGAGTGCAGTCGTCCCGACCGACGGCAGCACATTGCAATGCCGCTTCGTCCCAGCCGTCCAACGAGCATTCGTGCCAACATGGACGGATCGGGTCCTCGGCGTGTAGAACACGCCCTGCACCCGACGCGAACTCTTTGCTTAAGATCCCCCGATGCCGTCTTCCGACCTATCCGTCGCGCTTTACGAGCTCGAATGCCATCACGACGATCTTCACGCGACGCACATCGCTGATCTTTTTGCCGGCGATCCCGAACGCTTCGCCAAATTCCATGTCGAACTCGACGATATTCTCTTTGATTTTTCCAAGCATAAAGTGACAGCGCAGACGCTGGCGCTGCTCTTTGAATTGGCGCGCACCGCCGGCGTCGAGGAGCGCCGCACGGCGCTTTTTTCAGGTGCGATCGTCAACACGACCGAGGCGCGGCCGGCGTTGCACATGGCCTTGCGCAGCTTCTCGGAGGCACCGATCTATGCCGAAGGTGTCGATGTCATGCCCGCCGTCCGCGGCCAACGCCAACGCGTCGCGGCATTCGCCGAAGCGGTGCGCAACGGCGACATCAGGGCCTTCAACGGCAAGTGTTTCACGCATATCGTCAACCTCGGCATCGGCGGCTCCGATCTCGGTCCCGCCATGGCGGCCCGAGCGCTAGCGCCATATGTCGCCGACCATCTGAGCCTGCACTTCGTCGCCAACGTCGACGGCGCCGACCTCGGCGATCTCGTCGCCAAACTGCCGCTCGATGAAACACTCTTCATCATATGTTCGAAGACCTTCACGACGCTGGAGACCATGGCGAACGCGGCCAGCGCCCGCCAATTTGTCGTCACGCAACTGGGCGAGGCGGCGGTGGCCGACCATTTCTGCGCGGTCTCGGCCAAGCTCGACCTCGTTGCCCAGTTCGGCATAAGCGCGGACCGGATATTCGGCTTCTGGGATTGGGTCGGCGGCAGATATTCGCTCTGGTCTTCGATCGGGCTTTCGCTCGCCATCGGCATCGGCGCGCAGAAATTCGAAGATTTCTTGCGCGGTGGCGAGTTTATCGACAGGCATTTCCAAGAGGCGAGCTTAGCAGCGAATGTGCCGGTGCTGATGGCGCTTCTCGGGATCTGGAACCGCACCATCTGCGGCCGTGCGACCCATGCGGTCCTCCCCTATGACCAGCGGCTCGCGCGTTTTCCGGCCTATCTCCAGCAGCTCGAAATGGAGTCCAACGGCAAATCCGTCACACTCGCCGGCACTGCCGCATCGCTCGCGACGGCACCCGTCATTTTCGGAGAGCCGGGTACGAATGGTCAACACGCCTTCTTCCAATTGCTGCATCAAGGTACGGAAATCGTGCCGGTCGATTTCCTCGTCGCGGCCGAGCCCAATCGTGCCGACCCCGATCACCACCGCCTCCTCGTCGCCAAT
Source organism: uncultured Alphaproteobacteria bacterium (assembly GCA_963809985.1). Taxonomy (GTDB): domain Bacteria; phylum Pseudomonadota; class Alphaproteobacteria; order Rhizobiales; family Beijerinckiaceae; genus Methylovirgula. The sequence goes on from CAWELW010000001.1 coordinate 1,535,409, forward strand.
TGCCTGGCGCAAAGCGAGGCTTTGATGCGTGGGCGCTCGCAGGCCGAAGCGGAGGCGCAATTGCGTCGTAGCGGCATGAGCGAAGATGCGATCGAATCTCTGGCGCCGCACAAGGCGTTCGCCGGAAGCCGCCCGTCGAGCACGTTTCTCTACAAAAAGTTGTCGCCGCGCGTGCTCGGTCAATTAGTCGCTCTCTATGAGCACAAGGTCTTCGTCCAATCGGTGATCTGGGACATAGATCCGTTCGATCAATGGGGTGTCGAACTGGGTAAGGAACTCGCGATGCGGCTCGTGCCGGTCGTGACCGACGATAGCGCGTCTCTAGACGAATTCAATTCCTCCACCGCCGGGCTCGTGGCGTATATGCGCAAGCTGAAGAGTGAATGAGGCGTAGGCGTGCCGGCTCGGTAGGGAGAGATTCTCGGCAATCGCCTGCGCCTCACGCGCCGATGATATGCAGGACGATGTCGCGCTGATGCGGGCGGCGGCGATGTTCGAAGAGATAAATGCCTTGCCAGGTGCCGAGTACCATGCGTCCCGATTCGATCGGGATCGACAAATGGACCTGCGTCAGGGCCGCACGGATATGCGCCGGCATATCATCCAAACCTTCGGTCGCGTGGACATAAAGCTCATTGCCTTCGGGCACGAGTCGCTCGAAGAATTCGGCAAGGTCTCTTTGGACATCAGGATCGGCATTTTCCTGGATGAGAAGTGATGCCGAAGTGTGCCGGCAAAAGAGGCTGAGTAGGCCGCTGTCAATATTTTGCGCGGCAACGAAATCTCGCAGCTGTCCGGTAATTTCGACGAGCCCTTTGCCTTGCGTCTTGACGCTGAGATGATGAAGGGCTTGACGCATATTCGGTCGCCGGCCGGCCTTCACTCTTCCTCACCGAACCTTGCCGTCACGAGAGCCTCTATCGCGGCCAGCGCCTGCGCTGCGGCGGGACCCTTGGCGGAGACGATGATTGTCGATCCTTGCCCGGCACCGAGCGTCAAAATGCCCATGATCGACGTGCCGCCGACGGTGTCGCCGCAGCGGCTGACCGTCACCTCGACGTCGAAGGCCTCGATACACTGCACCAGTTTGGCGGTCGCCCGCGCATGTAGGCCCTTTTTGTTGATGATCTTTAGTTCGCGCACAAGCGCGCCATTTTCCGCTTGCCCGCTGGCGTCGATCTTGCCGACGAGGAAATCACCCACTGTCATTTTCCGCTGAGGACCCGGCTGGCGATATAGATATACTTACGGCCGGCGTCTTGCGCCTGGATTGCCGCTTGTTCGAGACCGGCGGCATCGCGGACCGAAGCAAGCTTGATCAGCATCGGCAGGTTGATGCCGGCAACGACTTCCACGTGCCCGCCATTCATGACGGAAATTGCAAGGTTGGAGGGCGTGCCGCCAAACATATCCGTCAAGATGACCACCCCGCTGCCGGAATCGACCCGTTTCACCGCGTCCAGAATATCCTTGCGGCGTTGTTCCATATCGTCCTCGGGCCCGATCGAAACGGTCGCGAGCTGTTTTTGCGGTCCCACGACATGCTCCAGCGCCGCGCGAAATTCCGTCGCGAGATGTCCGTGGGTCACGAGGACCATTCCAATCATCGAACGCATCCGTTCAACCAACAGCCGCCTCGGTAATCCGCGCTGACGGCAGTATGTTCGCCAGAGCGGAAAATTGCCGTTAACGGCCAAAGTCCGGCCGACGGTTGCTCGACATTCGTGCGCCGCATCGCGTCGATCCGCCGGCACGAGGACATGTATGCCGACAATGCCCGCAAATTATCGTGATTAACTGGATTTGCGGCAGAATTTTCGTGAAACTCGGACATGGCCGGTACCGGGCTGGCCGCCACCTCCAAGGTTAGGGAGGCCGTTCGCATCCCATATGCCGCGGCGCGGCAGCCGGTCTTAGGAGCTCGGCGCATCTCTCGCGCTCGCGCCGAGAGTCGACCATCAGGCAGCATCTCGTGAGGCGTCAGCACAGCAGCTTGCTTCGTTTTTCTGCCAAAGTGATCCCTGCGAAAAGCATTTCGGATCTTTTAGCCCGTCCAATTCCAGCCGCTATTTTGTGCGTCGCGGCGCACTTGGCAAGTGAAATGACGCGATGCCGTGTCAGATCGTCCCGGCCCGCTCGAGATAAGCGAGGGTGGTGACGGCGCCATCATAGGGTGCCGTCCCTCTCAGCAAAACAAGAACCGGGAGTTGGACCCCGCAAAGCACGACGTTGCCATGTTTCGGGTCGGGCAACCGGATCGCCTCTTGTGGTGCGACAATCTCGACGACGAGGCGCACGACAACTGTCGGTTCGTGCGGAATATGCAATATGCCAAGGCCACGCCTCTCAACCAGCCCGCGAACCAGAGGATGACCTCGCGCAATGAGGCGCCCGCCACAATTGTCGAGATCTAACCGATCATCTCCGACCAATGACGCGAAGCGGTGCGTTTGTCCGGCCGCATAGATGAGGTCCAAAGCCAAGCTGCTTTTGCCATAGCCGGAAGGACCACAAATAATGATTCCGGCTTCTCCGATCGCCACGCCGCTCGCGTGAATCGAGAAGGCTGAAGCGCTAGCGGCCTCGGGCGCCCTGATGGCCGAGCACGCACTCACTTCAAAACCGGCAGCCAGACGAGGAAGCGGGCGCCAAGAACCTCGGGCCCATCTCCTGCCGGCGCTTGCCCGTAACAATTCATCGCATAAATACGACCGGCATGCGCTTCGATGATCTGCCGCGAAATCGAAAGGCCAAGCCCTGAGTTCTGGCCGAAACCTTGGCTTGGCCGATCCGTGTAGAAACGTTCAAAAATGCGCTCGAGGGCGTCCGCCGGAATCCCGGGACCATCATCGTCAACAATGATTTCGAAACCATCCCGTTGCACACCAGTCTTGCCAGAAACTTTGGCCGGACGCAGGGCGATGCGGACGATGCTAGCTGGTTGCGAAAAGGAACGGGCATTGTCGATCAAATTGTTGAAGACTTGGCCCAGGCGCAAATCATGGCCAAGCACCTTGAACGTTTTCTTGCGGCCATCATCATCCTGTCCACAAGGCGCAATATCGAGCATCACCCGAACGCCATCATTCTGGATCTGATTGGCCATGGAGACGACCGTGATGAGAATGCGGGACAGATCGATCGGGTCCATATCGGCGCGCGCAAGCTCGGCATCGAGCCTCGATGCATCTGAAATGTCACTGATCAAGCGGTCGAGACGGCGAACGTCGTGCTGGATGACCGAAAGCAAGCGCTTATGCGAGTCCTCCGAACGGGCGATCGGCAGCGTCTCGACGGCGCTGCGCAACGACGTCAGCGGGTTCTTAAGCTCGTGCGCGACATCGGCGGCGAAACTCTCGATGGCCTCGATGCGGTTGTAGAGCGCTCTGGTCATATCGCGGAGGGCACCGGAAAGGTGTCCGATTTCGTCACAGCGGGCCGTGAAATCAGGGATTTCCTGGCGTGACCTTATGCCGCGCCGGACTCGCTCCGCAGCCTCGGCGAGCCGATGCATCGGCTCGGCAATGGTTCCAGCGATAAAAAGGGACAGCAACAGCATGATCGCCGCCGAGACCAAAAACACGCTAATGATCGCCCAGCGCTCCGCCGCGATGATCTTATCGATGTCGCCGCCCTGCGTAGACAAAAGCAAGGCACCGCGCACCACCCGGAAGCGCTGAATTGGCACCGCCACGGAGACGATCGTCTCGCCCTTGGCGTTCACCCGGACGATCGATTTGGCGCCACCAGCAAGCGCACGCGCCACTTCCGGATAGGCTTTGCCGTTGCCGACACCAATGTCACTGTAGAGCGGCAAATCGGTACGACCGAAAACCCGTTTCGCCCCGCTCCAAGCGCGTTCGATGAGCGGTTGGGCATCTTCATTTTGCGAAGACGGCAAGTCATAGCGAAAAATGTTCGACCAATTCATCAGCGACTGCGAATCGAGCAGGAGATAGCCGTCACGGTCATATATCCGCGCGCGCGTCCGAGTTGGCGACACGAGACGGCGCAAAACCGGGCCAATCCGCTCCGGATTGATCGAGAACTCGAGCGAAGGCTGGCTCTCGTCGGTCACTCCATAGCTCTGGCCGGGTGCCAGTTGGAGGAGTTTCTCCGGGTCGATGGTGATCGTATCGGTCTCGACCGTGGCCGAGGCGGCGACCGCGGCCGCGATAATCTCGCCTTGCGTCTGCAGACTTTGGACGCGCGCGTCGATCAAGCCTTCCCGGAACTGGTTGAGATAGAGGAAGCCGACGAGCAGGGCGACAAGACCGCCGAGATTGAGAACGACGATGCGCCGCGTCAGCGAAGAGGAAAAGCGCGAGCCGATCGCCCGCGCAACGGCGCGGCTGCGGAAAAACAGCCGCAGCGCCCAGCTGCGCCGGAGCCGCAAGGCTCGCCGTGGGGAAACGAGCGCTCTGTCAAGTTCGCTGCTGTCGCGCGCTTCGACGCTCATCGGCCAAGATCCCTCGCCGTCGTCGTTTGCACCAAATCACTCTTTGAAACGATAGCCAACTCCGTAAAGCGTTTCGATCATTTCGAATTCGTCGTCGACGACTTTGAACTTCTTGCGCAGGCGCTTGATGTGGCTGTCGATTGTGCGGTCGTCGACATAGACCTGGTCGTCGTAGGCGGCGTCCATGAGCGCATTGCGGCTTTTCACCACACCCGGGCGGGTTGCGAGCGCTTGGAGGATCAAAAACTCGGTGACCGTAAGCGTCACCGGTCCGTTCTTCCACGTACAAGTGTGGCGCTCAGGATCCATTTTCAACAGGCCGCGCTCAAGGATCTTGGCCTCGGATTCCTTTTGGGTCGCCGCTTCTTTCGGATTGGCACGCCGGAGGATGGCTTTCACCCGCTCGACCAGCAGACGCTGCGAGAAAGGTTTGCGGATAAAATCGTCGGCGCCCATCTTGAGGCCGAACAATTCGTCGATTTCCTCGTCCTTGGAGGTGAGGAAGATCACCGGCAGATCGGATTTCTGGCGCAGGCGGCGCAGCAATTCCATGCCGTCCATCCGCGGCATCTTGATATCGAAGATCGCGAGATCCGGCGGGTTGATCTTCAAGCCGTCGAGCGCGGAAGAACCATCGGTGTAGGTCTGCACGCGATAGCCTTCACCTTCAAGCGCAATCGAAACGGATGTGAGGATATTGCGGTCGTCATCGACTAGAGCGATCGTCGGCATGAAAATTCCTTGCATCCTGCCCGGACCCGCAACGCGGGGCCTGGAGCTGACGGGTTACGTTCATATCCGAGTCATGCGGGGGGGTGCGCGGTGCATTGCAGCGGAGACGTCTCCGCGTCGTTCGGATATCACTGGTGCATATTTTCGTGTCTGGTCGCAGATCCTGCGAAAATCCGCCATTCGAAGGAGGCTGCCTACAAGCAGCCTATATACCGCCGTCCCTCTCGACGCCAGCGGTCCATATAAGGACCACGGCACCGATCTCGATTTCCCACCGCTGTTCCAAAAAGGAAAATTCGAGCAAAGTCCCCCCAGGGCCGGATACGACGTTTCGACAACTCTATGACAGTCACCAGGCTTAACGGCCGAAATGTGACCGAATGCCGCCTTTGTCGCACAAATCACTGCAACTTTAGGTGAAAATGCGCGATATGGCGACTGAATTCGTAGCGAGCCGGTGGCGATCGATCTATATACATGAACAAACGAGTATTTCCAGGTATGATCCTCATTCGATCCGCGCCAGCCGAGACCGCTCGGGTCGACTCATCCGGGCGGTGAGACCGCATTCAAAATCGATATGTTGAAGAATCCCGCGGCAGCGTGGCGGCGCAATTTCTGAGCCGGCAGTGCGATAAGCCGATTACCGAGCAAAACTCCGGACCGCAGCGCTAAATAACTGTGTGCAAAGGATTTCTGTCCATGGACGATAAGAATGCCGAAACATCCGGAGCAACCGAGCCGCCCTTCGACGCAGTGGGCGAAGCCAAGCACCTCTTGCGCACGGTGCGATCCGCGGCTTTGGCAACGCTGGCCGAGGGACACCCTTTCGCCTCGCTGGTCAATATCGCCACGTCTTACGACGGGAGTCCGATCCTGCTGCTCTCCCAATTGGCGGGGCATACGGCCCATCTCTCCGCCGATCCGCGGATTTCCTTATTGCTCTACCGAGGCGGACGCGGCGACCCTTTGGCGCATCCGCGTCTCACGCTCCTGGGCCGCGCCGAAAAAGTTGATGATCCCGACCGCCGGGCTGCGCTGCGGACGCGCTTCCTCAACCGCCACCCGAAATCGGCGCTCTATGCCGATTTTGGTGATTTCGCCTTTCATCAGGTCAGCCTCGAACACGCCCATCTCAACGGCGGATTTGGGCGAGCCGCCGCCTTTCCGGGAGAGCAGCTGCTCACCCCACTCGCCGGCGCTGCGGACCTGATCGGTACGGAAGCTGCAGCTATCGACCACATCCATGCGGATCACCCCGCGGTGCCTGCGCTTTTCGCCCAGGCCTTCGGTCGGCGTAGCGCCGGCAACTGGCGTGTGACCGGCCTGGACCCGGAGGGCCTTGACCTTATTAAGGACGACGAGACATGCCGCGTGACCTTCCCGAGCTGCGTGACTACGGGTGCCGGGCTTCGGCAGGTTCTCATGAGTCTTGCATCGGAGGCACGGCGTTGTCTCGAGAGTGCCCAAACGAGCAGTGAGCCCAGCGTTTGAATAATCTGCGACGATCGGGGGTCTTGCGGAGGCAGTCGACGGCAGCCTAGCATCCGCCGCAATCCTGTTAAATTCGGACATTCAAAGCGCGCGGTCGACTGTGCCGGAGTGGCGGGAAGGGGAGGAGTTATGCAGGAAATCGGTCTGTTCAATCCGCGATTCCGCGCGCAGACATTTGGTTTCGAAGCACAAGAGAACGTCTTCTACAATTTGGATGCGCCGCATCTTTACCATAAATCGCTCAAGCGCGACGAGGCGCAGATCGCCAAAGGCGGAGCTCTCGTTGCCGAGACCGGTATTCACACCGGCCGATCCCCCATGGACAAATTCATTGTCCGGGACGCCGACACGGAAAACTCCATCTGGTGGGACAATTCGAATTCCTTGAGCCGGCCGCAATTCGACCGCCTGCGCGCCGACTTCGTTGCGCATGCGCGGGGCAAGGGCCTGTTCGTTCAGGACCTTTACGGCGGCGCCGACCCGGCGCATCGGGTCAATGTCAGGGTCTTCACCGAATATGCTTGGCACTCGCTTTTCATTCGTAACTTGCTCATTCGCCCCGCGGCGGACGAACTCGCCGCCTTCGAGGCGGAGATGACAATCGTCAATTTGCCGTCGTTCAAGGCCGATCCTCAGCGGCACGGCTGCCGCAGCGAAACAATCATAGCGGTCGACTTGACCCGCAAGATCGTTCTCATCGGCGGCACGAGCTATGCCGGCGAAATGAAAAAATCGGTGTTCAGCTTCCTGAATTATGTTCTGCCGCCGAAGGGCGTCATGCCCATGCACTGCTCGGCCAATATTGGCCCGGACGGCGATACGGCTTTGTTCTTCGGCCTTTCTGGAACCGGCAAGACGACGCTTTCGGCCGATGCCACGCGCACCCTCATCGGCGACGACGAACATGGCTGGAGTCCCAACGGAATCTTCAATTTCGAAGGCGGCTGCTATGCCAAGGCCATCAAATTGTCGCGCCAGGCGGAGCCCGAAATCTTCGCGACTTCGGAACGTTTCGGCTCGATCATGGAAAACGTCGTGCTCGACCCGTTGACACGCGTGCCGGATTTCGACGACGGATCGAAAACCGAGAATACGCGGATCGCCTATCCGCTCCATTTCATCCCCAATGCATCGCCGACCGGCCTCGGCGGCCATCCCAAGAACATCGTGATGCTGACTTGCGATGCTTTCGGCGTCTTGCCGCCGATTGCCAAGCTCGACGCGTCAGAGGCCATGTATCACTTCCTCTCGGGCTACACGGCCAAGGTCGCCGGCACGGAGGAAGGCGTCATCGAGCCGCAAGCAACCTTCTCGACCTGCTTCGGCGCGCCGTTCATGCCGCGCCACCCCTCGGAATACGGCAATCTCTTGCGCGATCTCATTGCCCGCCACGGAGTCGATTGCTGGCTCGTCAACACGGGCTGGACCGGTGGCAAGTTTGGCGTTGGGCGGCGCATGCCAATTCGCGTGACGCGGCAGCTTCTCGCAGCCGCTCTCGACGGATCGCTCAAGAACGCCGATTTCCGCACCGATCCCTATTTCGGCCTGTCGGTTCCAACTTCGGTCCCAGGGATCGAGCCGCATATCCTGAACCCCATCAAGACATGGAGTTCGAAGAGCGATTTTGCCGCAACGGCGCAAAGGCTCGTCAATATGTTCCGCGAGAATTTCGTCAAATTCGAGCCGCATGTCGACGCCGAGGTCCGCGACGCCCAGCCGACTGTCAGGATCGCTGCGGAATAGATCGCGCGGGAGCCCGGGCGAATGACGCGAAAGCCGAAGATAGGGCGACACGCAGAAACAGACGCTTGATCGCGCCGCTGCTTATTCTTCTTCAGGGAAAGTATTAATAACCTGTCGCATGCGACGGGCGTCCCTTCGCCAGGCGCTTTGGCAGCCACCCTTCCCTTTGAAAACAGGGAGGGGGGGATTCGCGCCAGCTAATCGAAATCCTCTGCCAGGCTGGCGCGGACCATTTCCGGCAAAACCGCCATGTGGCTGTAGGCTTTATGCGACAGGCCGAGGATCACTTGCGCGTTCGGCACGCGAAAAGCCGCGATCTGTTCGGCCGTGAACGGGAAGTGGACGAATTGGACCGCGGAGGCTTTGCCGTCGGCCGTGGTGCGGACCTGATCCGCCTCGGCAACGCCGTTCGCCTTTGTGCCGCCGACTGAGAGGAAAGCGGTGTTTTCGACGCCGCCGAGATCATCCAGGACACGTTTGCGGCGCACAGGATCGTCGATCTCGATCATAAACGTGGCGATCAGTTCGTGGCCCTTGGGGATCAGCGGATCATAGGCGCCGATTTCTTCAGCTGCCTGTTCGCGCGGAGCCTTCTCGATGAAGAGCATCTCGTGCACCTGTAGCCACATCGTCTCGTAGGATTCGAAGTAGAAGGTGACGAAAGGCCCGACCTCGACGCGCCGAGAGCGCTTGTGTTCGGAGAGTTCGCGCCGTTTCGCCACGCGGATCTTGCCATATTCGGCCATAGGCAGAATATCGCCGGGCTCGAGATCATGTTTCTTGGTCATGCTTCAGATCTTTCAGCCGCGGTCGATCGATCACGGTTCGAGGCCGTAAGCGCGGGCAACGAGGCTGATCGGATGGCTCAGCAATGCGGGTTTCTCCGCCTCGCCGCCGAGCCTTTCAATGCCTTGGGCGATATGCAGACCGGCGAGCGGGCATTCGGATGTGACATAGGCTTTCTTGCTGTCGCGCGCCTGTTGTGCGACGGGGCGCCCCACTTTCAGGCCGACTTCAAAATTCTTCTTGCGATAGCCCCAGGTGCCGCCGTGGCCGGAACAGCGTTCGATCACCTGAACGTCAGCGCGCGGCAGAAGGCGCAGCATTTCCGCTCCCTTCTGGCCCATATTCTGCGCTCGCGAATGGCAGGAAATATGGAGAGAGACGCCGCCCTCGACCGGCCGCAGGCCAGGAGCCAGGCCTTCCTTGCGGGCGATGTCGACGACATATTCGCTCAGATCGAAGGTCGATTTCGACAGGAGCTTCACGTCTGCGTCTCGCGGCAGAATGAGTGGCCACTCGAATTTGAGCATCAACGCGCATGAGGGCACGAGGGCGATGATGTCGTAGCCCTTTTCGATCCACGGCCGCAGCGCGGCGGAGACGATCTTGGCGCCCTTCGCCACCTCCTCGATGAGGCCTAAGTCGAGCTTCGGCATGCCGCAACAATGCGGATGGACGACTTCGGTCTCAACCCCATTTTTGGCGAGCACCGCGCGGGCAGCGAGACCGATCTCGGGATTATTGTAGTCGACGAAGCAGGTCGCGTAGAGCACAGCCTTGCGGCCGAAAGCCGGTGCGGTCTTCTCGACCACCGGCGGGTTTTCTCGCGTCAGAGCCTCGAAGGACTTGGACTGATACTTCGGCAGGCGCGCGTCGCGATTCAGACCGGCGGCTTTTTCGACCAGTGTCCGCAATGGTTTGTTGCCCGGGTCCGTCGCCCAGTTGGCGAGCGGTGCGGCGATTGCCGCGAGCTTGCCGTTGCGATCTGTCTTGGCGAGTTCGCGATAAGCGAATTTGACCTTGCCTTTACGCGCTTCGACGGCGCGGTAGCGCAGCATCAGGTGGGGAAAATCGAGATTGAATTCATGCGGCGGCACGTACGGACACTTCGCCATGAAACACATGTCGCAGAACGTGCAAGCCTCGACAATCGGGCCAAAGTCCGAGCTCGCCACGCTTTCCAATTCGCCGGTTTTCAACTCATCGACGAGATCGAAAAGACGTGGAAAGGAATCGCACAAATTGAAGCAGCGCCGGCACGTATGACAAATGTCGAAACCGCGCCGCATCTCGGCATCGAGCTTGGCTTCGTCGTAAAATTCGGGGTTTTCCCAATCGAGCGCGTGCCTGATGGGCGCAGCAAGACCGCCTTCTCTCATGATCGGTTCTTCTTGTTTTCAAGGAGGGATCGGCCCGGCGAGACGTGCCGGGCCGGAGGCTGTCTCATTTCAGCTCGTTGAGAGCCTTTTGGAATCGTCCGGCGTGCGAGCGCTCCGCCTTGGCGAGCGTCTCGAACCAATCGGCGATCTCGCCGAAGCCTTCTTCGCGCGCGGTGCGCGCCATGCCGGGATACATGTCGGTATATTCATGCGTCTCGCCCGCAACGGCGGCGCCGAGATTGGCCGCGGTCGGTCCAATCGGCAGGCCGGTGGCCGGATCGCCGACGGCTTCGAGGAATTCGAGGTGACCATGCGCATGGCCAGTCTCGCCTTCGGCGGTCGAGCGGAAAACTGCAGCGACGTCGTTATAGCCTTCGATATCCGCCTTTTGGGCGAAATAGAGGTAGCGGCGGTTCGCTTGCGATTCGCCGGCGAAAGCATCTTTGAGATTGGCTTCCGTCTTGCTGCCTTTTAATTCAGCCATTGTCAGAACTCCCATTGCCATCAATTCTACGACGCTGCGGCGCTGCAGGACCAAGCGGTGCCGCCCCTGCAAACCGCTCGCATGCGACGCGATTTGCAGGTGAGGAACCCCGTCCCACCGTCGAACCGGGGTAGAGGAAGGCTGCGCAGGTTTTGTCCCAGGAAGGGGATGTACGCAGCTTAGAATTATTCAAAACTACGCGAACCCTGAAGTCAAGGCTCTCTCTAGAGCCCATCGGCCTCATCCAATTTGGTGAAGAGAGCCGACAACATGTCTCGCCGCCGACGTTGATTGGGCTTATAGCAGGTGATTGCGGCAGCCGAAGCGCTGCCGCGCTGCGGTTGGTCAGAGTTCTGCCGCTTCGCCCCTGCATACAATGATGGTTTTGCTCTTGCTCACGCCGTCTCTCGATCTCGCTTCTTTGCGTCTCGCGTTTGCAGAAGGACTTACCCCCTAGACGTCGTCAAACATTGCTCCGCATTGATTTCCCAAGTGGCGGGTCCGGGTATTTTCGTCGCCTTGCGCGAAAAAGATGCGATCTTCGCCGACTGCCGCAAGCTCGGCCCCTTCGACCCCGAGCAGAAACTGCTTTGGGGCGTACCTTTAGCGGTTAAGGACAATATTGATGTGGCGGCGATGACCACCACGGTTGCTTGTCCCGAATTCGCATGTGTTATAATGGAATCTGCGACTGCCATAGAGCGGCTCATAGCCGCGGGGCGATCTTGATCGGCGACACCAAGCCCGAGGCGCTCTATCCCACGCCACGAAAGATCATCGACGCTGCGCGGAATTTCAGCGCCGCCGACCTTTTCGACGGCTTCGACCGTCTCGCCGATGGATGATCGGTGAAAGGCTTTCTCTGCGAACCACAAGATTTGCTTGAAGCAAGAGACATCAGCCAATATGGTGGTTGGCGCGCCTATCTAGCTGCGGCGGAGCATGCGCATGAGTGATGGAGAACAGAGCGCCGACGGCCTCGCGGCCTGGTGCAGCGCGATGGCGCAACTCTTGAACCTGCCGATCGACAAGGCCGACGGCCGCGAAGTCATCGCCAATCTGCGCGTCCTCGCCGCGCAGATGGAGCTCGTCGGCAGTTTCGGGCTCGACGAACGCGAGGACCCTGCGCCGCAATTCCGAGCTTGAATGATGACGTTTGACCCGGTTCACGCGACGGCGCGCGACATCGCGCGGGCCGTGACGAGCGGCGAGATTTCAGCACGCGCAGTGACGCGACTTCTCATCGCTCATATTACGGCACATGATGCGAAGCTTCACGCTTTCACGAAGGTGACGGAGGAACGGGCTTTGCGCCAGGCTGCGGCGATCGACGACGCCCGTGCGCAGGGCCGCAGCCTCGGGGCGCTCGCCGGCGTGCCTTATGCCGTCAAGAATCTCTACGACATCGAGGGCCTCACAACGCTCGCCGGATCGAAGATCAATCGCGACGATCCGCCGGCCTCAGCCGACGCGCGCTTGATCCAGCGCCTCGACGAAGCCGGCGCGATCCTGATCGGCGCCCTCAACATGGGCGAATATGCCTATGATTTCACCGGCGAGAACCTGCACGACGGCGCCTCTCTCAATCCGCACGATCCGCACCATATGTCGGGCGGCTCTTCCGGCGGTTCCGCTACGGCCGTCGCGGCCGGCATGGTGCCGCTCGCCTTGGGCTCGGACACCAATGGTTCGATCAGAGTCCCCGCCTCGCTCTGCGGGCTCTTCGGCTTGAAGGCGACCTATGGGCGCCTGTCGCGCCAGGGCACGTTTCCCTTTGTCGCGAGCCTCGATCACGTTGGGCCGCTGGCGCGTTCGGTCGAAGATCTGGCCCTGAGCTATGATGCGATGCAGGGGCCGGACCCGGCCGACGCGGCTTGCGTGCAACGCGCGACCGAGCCCGTCATGCCGCATTTGGAGCAAGGCCTGCGCGGTCTGCGCATCGCCATTGCCGGAAACTATTTCCGCCGTGGCGGGCAGAAGGAGTGTTTCGAAGCGGTCGATCGGGTCGCGCACGTGCTCGGCGTATCGCGCGAAGTCACTGTGCCGGAAGCGCGGCGCGCGCGTGCGGCAGCATTTCTCATCACCGCGTCCGAAGGGGCGGCGCTGCATCTCGAGCGCTTGCGCAAACGGCCGAAAGATTTCGATCCGGCCGTGCGCAACCGCCTCTTTGCGGGTGCGATGATTCCGGCGAGCGCGATCGTGCAGGCGCAGAAATTCCGCACTTGGTTCGCCCGTCGCGTCGCCGATATTTTCCGCGACGTCGATATTATTTTGGCGCCGGCCGCGCCCTGCCGCGCGCCTTTGTCGGGTCAGAAGTTGATGCAGCTCGACGGCATCGAACTGCCGGTGCGCGCCAATCTCGGCGTTTACACACAGCCGATTTCCTTCATCGGCCTGCCGGTTTGCGCCGTGCCGGTCTGGAGCCAAGGAGAGAGACTGCCGATCGGCGTGCAAGTCATCGGGCCGCCCTGGCGCGAGGATCTCGTGCTGCGCGTCGCTCGCCATCTCGAACGCGAAGGCGCCGTCGCGGCGCCGGTGGCGAACTTTTACTCGTGATCAAGCTGACAGGCTCCATCAGCGCCGCGCGGCGAGTGCCGCGCTATAGGCCCGCGCCGCCCAGCGATTGAGTTCGTCGGAATCTTCGACGACTTCGCCGGGCGCTTCGTAATAGCTCGCGACCTTCACTTGTTTCGACCGGCCGGCGTAGCTGAAAGGTGCAGCGCCCCGAGCCTCGAATGCCTTGCGGCTCTCCTCGTCCACCCGCAGGTAGAGCGAACCCTTTATGACGAAGCCGAACTGAACGCCGCCGGCTAAAAGTGCTGCACCGCCAAAAAATCGGGACACCGTGATCGGCCCCATCCCGACGAGGCAATCCGCGATTTCCAAAGCTCTTTCGCGCGCCGCGGCGATGCTCATGCCGATTTATCCCCGCCGGGCGCGTTCAATATGCTCGTGGCCGTCGCGCTTTAATATCGCATTTCTTCTAACGCCGATTCCGATCGAGCCACGTTTGAGCGCTTGCGTCGTGCGACAGGCGTCAACCTGCCGCAAGAGCCGATTGGTTGGTTGGGCTTTCGCGGATTGATGCTCCGCACGCCCCGCTGCCTCAACTCTTCTTCTTCGGAACTTCGGTCGAAGCCGTCATGCCCTTGGTCAATGGGGAGGGAGCCGTCGCGGCTTCCTTCTTCTTCTTTGGCTTCTTGATTTCCCGATTGCTGCGCTTCTGTCCCTTGGCCATGATGATCTCCTGGATGTTCCCGTACGCACCCGATCATCGCCGCAAACGCCGAAAATGAAAAGCCCCGCGACCTTCATCAGGTGCGGGGCCATAAGGCGCTTAGAGCACCCCGGAAAAGTGGATCCATTTTTCCGATAGGGACATGCTCCAACTTATGGAATTGGCGCATATTCTTGATCGATCGGGTGTTTCCACCCGACCGGAATACGCGCTAGCGCCTCGTCCATCATGCTCCCGCATCCTCACATGCTCAGCCGCCAGTACATCCGTGGTCGGCTTCGATGAAGCGATGCTCGATGTCGGCAGGCTCGGGAATTCCAGAGCTGCCGACGTTGCAATCAGGCCAAAACTTTGAGGTTGTCGGCCGACATCTTGCCGCTCTTGCCATCGGAGACGAGCTCGAAGCCTATCCTTTGGCCTTCATGCAAGCCGCCGATGCCGGAGCGCTCCACGGCGCTGATGTGGACGAAAGCATCCTTGCCGCCGTCATCCGGCGCAATGAAGCCATAGCCCGAATGGACGTTGAACCACTTTACGGTTCCCGTAGTCATGGAAACCCCTTTCACAAATATAGTTTTGCTTGTCCGCGAAGCCGCGAACAGTCGAAATCGCATTTTCAGGTGAGAATATTGTCAGCTCGGCGCGAAATTTCTTCAGCGCAAGGCCAAGTTATCTGGCCATCTATCGACTTAAGTAATATGCACCGTCCTGAGTGAAAATCAAGCAATATTTATAAATTACTTTGAAATGAGAATCTCAATCCGGAAAATACGCTGAAATTGTAAGTATTTTATCAAAATTTTCTGAAGCTTCGCAATCATATGCTACCCGATATACGGGCCAGCAGATACGTCTGCATAAATCGCAAGCGGCCACCCGAAACGTGCGAGTCGCCCCGCCAGGCAGGCGGGCGGTCGCAAACTGCGTCCGGGCTGCCACTCCATTGGAGTTCGCGTTGATCACTCTCAAGATCCGCCACAGGACGACTTATCGCTACCGTCAGCCGGTGAGCCTCAGGCCGCACCGCTTGATGCTGCGCCCGCGTGAGAGCCGCGATCTTCGGCTGATTTCGAGCCATCTCGAAGTGACCCCCGCCGCGGTGGTAACCTTTGCGCATGATGTCTTCGACAACGCCGTCGCGACGGCCGCCTTTTCGGTCATGACCGACGCTCTGGCCATCGACAGCACCGTGGAGCTGCAACTCGACGCCAATGCTTGGCCTGTCTTTGAAATCGGCTCCGCCGCCATTTTCTATCCGTTCCGATATTCGGAGGATGAGCGGACCGACCTCGGCGCCTTGGCGCTTCAGCAATATGCCGATCCGGCAGGGCAGTTACGGGACTGGGCGCAGGCGTTCGTCCGCGCCGATCCGACCGACACACTGTCGTTGCTGAAGGACCTCAATGCCGGAATCTCGGCATGGATCTCATATCAGAGCCGTGACGACGAGGGCACGCAGACGCCGCTGCAGACTTTGAGCCGCGGATGGGGGTCCTGCCGGGACTTGGCGGTCCTGTTCATCGAAGCGGCGCGCAGTCTCGGTTTCGGGGCGAGGATCGTCTCCGGCTACATGTACAATCCGGACAAGGACGTTGTCGGGCTGAGAGATGCCGGGTCGACGCATGCTTGGGCGGAAGTCTATGTGCCGGGCGCCGGCTGGATCACCTTCGACCCGACGAACCGCAGCGTCGGCGGCTTCAATCTGATTCCTGTCGCCGTCGCGCGCGACATCCGGCAGGCCATGCCGATTACCGGCAGTTTCGTCGGGATGAGCGACGCCTTTCAGGGAATGTCGGTCGAGGTCCTCGTGACGTCATAGGCAAAAGTGCATCGTATCGCCAGTCCGGACGCTCCGCTGACGAGGACCGGATGCGGCGGGTCGATCGGGTCTCCCCGAACTCCCAATTCTGTATTCAGGATTCTCAACTCACGGCTTTGCGGAACCGGCTGAACTGGAAGCGCTGGATGACGCCCCGCGGCGTCTTGTGCTCATGCGGCCGCGTTTCGATGACTTGGAACGACGGCCCGAGAATTCGCGCCAACGAGGCGCTGTCGTGCCGCGCGACCGCAAGACCGCTGCAACGTTCCGGACCATCGAGCGCGAAGGTTCCGATAATGGCATGGCCGCCGGGTTTGAGCCCCTCTTTCAAGCATTCGACATAGGCCGCCTGGTCTGCGGGCTCGGTCAGGAAGTGGAAGACCGCCCGATCGTGCCAGACGTCGAACTGCCGGGGCGGCCGCCATGATGTCGCGTCGGCGGTGATCCAGTGCACCGCTCCGGCGCGAGCCCCCAACCTCGCCTTCGCCTTGGCGAGCGCGGTTTCCGCCAGATCGAGCACCGTGATGTCGCGGAAACCGCGCTCGATGAGCGCGTCCACCAGGCGTGAGGCGCCACCGCCGACGTCGATGATGGCGCTGTCGGGGCTCGCGCCCGCGGCTGCGATCAGCTCCAGCGAGATCACCGGCGCTTCCTCGAACCAGCTGACCTCCGTCTCGGCTTTGGTCGCGTAGAGGTTCTCCCAGTGCGACCGGCGGTCGAGGTCCTGCATTCTCTGCTCCTGTCCGTCCCGCGTTCGTATATGCCGCGGCGGCCCTCTCGTACTGCCGACGGCAGGCGCTCTCACTTGATCTCGACGAGCGCGACGCCGTTGACGCCGCTGCAAGCCAAAACCAGCCGGTCGTGTCCCATCGCCATCATATTGCGGACGCCGCCGCCGCCGGAAGGAATGGGCCAGCTCTGGAAGATCTCCGTTTTCGGATCGAAGCGGACCAATGTGTTCGGCTCCATGTTCGATTCGCTGTACCAGATCACGCCGTCGAGCGCGGCCATGCCATAGGGACGCGATTGCGGCCCGCCGGGCGAGGCATATTCTTTGACTGCGCCGGTCTTGGCATCGAGCCGGCCGAGAGTGCCGCGGCTATAGTCCGTGTACCAGATGATGTCGTCGTTGGTGACGGCGATGCGCCGCGGCCGTGCGTCTTCGTGCGGCAGAACGAATTCGCGGATTGCCAGTGTCGAAGAATCGATGCGTCCAATCTTATTGCTGCCGAACTCGGCGAAGAACGGCGCGCCGGTCGAATCGACGATGATGCCGTAAGGTCTCGCAAGCGGCGTCGGCACATTCACAAGCCTCACTTCACCGGTCCTCGGATCGAGCCGCCCGATCCTGTTGCCGCCCTGGACGGTGAACCACAAGATGCCCTT
This sequence comes from uncultured Alphaproteobacteria bacterium, assembly GCA_963809985.1. Taxonomy (GTDB): domain Bacteria; phylum Pseudomonadota; class Alphaproteobacteria; order Rhizobiales; family Beijerinckiaceae; genus Methylovirgula. The sequence continues at coordinate 1,552,926 of CAWELW010000001.1, forward strand.
CTGGTCGAAGACCAAAGAGTGGGGATCCTTCGCCGCCGGATCGGGCATCTTGTATTGCGTAACAGCGCCGGTCTTCGGGCCGAGCCTGCCGATATAGCCGGCGAAATTCGCCGTGAACCAGATGTCGCCTTCGGCATCGGTGACGAGGCCATGCGGCCCCGACATCGGTGGCAGTTTATATTCCTTGAAGGTGCCGGTGTTTGGGTCGAGCCGGCCGAGCACATTCGCCATCTGGCCGGTGTACCAGAGCGCGCCGTCGGGTGTCGCGAGCGGATCATGCGGCCGCGAGCCGGGAGTCGGCACGCTCCACTCGCGGATCGCGACCGTCACTCCGCCGGCGATCAGGACCGCCTTGGACTGCGGCTTCTGCGGGAAGTTCTTCGTGAGATAGTTCGCGACGACATCGACTTTGTCTGCGGGCAGGGGCGCGCCGGCGTTCACCATCATATGGATGACATTCTGCCAGCCCGTGCGATCGTGGCCGGAAGCCGTGATACGCTCCAGCGCGTGGCACGTGGCGCAGATCGCCTCGACGGTCTCTTTGCCGGGGCCTTCCGACAGGGCGCTTTGCGCCTCGGCCGCCGACGCTGCGGCAAGGAAGAGGACTGAAAGAAGAGTCCGGAACCTATCCTTTGGCATGACGCCTCCGTGACCGATCGATGCTTTTCTGAAGCAGCCGCGAGGATCTCGAAGTCCCGCGCAGCGTCCCAGATGACCGCCGCCGCCCTATCATATTGCACAATCACTTCGCATGGCAGCTGGTGATCACATTCGCGTAAGTGCTCTCGATCGTTTGGCGGCGACGTCGCGGCCCTTTATAGAGGCCGCTGGCAGATTGAACTCCTGTTCCGTTGGATCAAGCAGCATCTCAAGATCCGCAAGTTCCTCGGCAACAAAGACAATGCGATCCGCCTCCAGCTCATCGCTGCGATGATCGCCTATGCGCTGCTACGCATCGCGGCCAAAGTGCATCGTGTTACAATCCCGATCTTGCGCTTCATCGACCTCGTCGCCCGCTGCATCTTCGAGCGTCGCGACATTGCCGCGATCGACAAACCGCCGCCCGCGAACCCGAGCCAAGAACGCGACAGGACCTCACCCGATCTGTACTGGTTGAACTATGCCTGACACACAATCGAAAAAAGCATGAAACGTGCCGGAAGCACTGCCACAAGGGGGAGAGGTGCGCGCATCCGGCAACATGGAGCACCTGATTCTGCGTGTCTCCTCAGCCCCGAATCGAGACCGATTCTGCCGGACTGAACTCATGCTGCGCCAGCAAGTTTACAACCGCCGCCGCGACGCGCGCCACAACCTGCGCCCAATTTCCGCGCTCCTTTTGCCGAAACAGCCGCATCGTCGGATACCAGGGCGAATCGGTGCGATCGAGAAGCCAGCGCCAATCCGGCACGCGTTTCAAGAGGACGAAGACAGGGCGCCCGAGGGCGCCGGCGAGATGCGCAACCGACGTGTCGCAGGCCACGATCAAATCGACGTTCTGCATGACGGCCGCCGTATCGGCAAATGCATCGCCTTCGGCATCGAGGTCCGGCGCGACTTCGACGCCCAACGACGCCGCCGCCGCGGCTGCCGCGACGTCCGGCCTTTGCAAGCTGATGAGCCGTACCCCCTGCAAAGCCGCAAGCGGGGCAAAAGCTGCGAACGGAATCGACCGGTTCAGATCCGCGCAGGGGTTGGGATTGCCCTGCCAGCACAGGCCGATCTTGAAGCCGTGCGCGCCGAGCCGATTGCGCCATTGGGCGACGCGCTGCGGGTCTGCCGCAAGATAGCCGCTTGGCGCCGGGATGGTCTCGAGCCTGGTGCCGAAGGCGCGCGGCAGGCTCGACAGAGCGATTTGCGCATGAAACACCGCCTCGCGACCAAAATGATCCACGACCCGAACCCGTGGATCGATCCCGCGCATGAGGTGCACGAGCGCGCCGCGACAAAAGAATGTCACTGCAACGCCGGCTTCGGCCATCAGTGGCAAGTAGCGCGAGAACTGAAACGTGTCGCCGAATCCCTGTTCGTCGTAAACGAGAACACGCTCGCCGGCGCGACCCGGGTACTGCCATTCCGGAATCGGAAAATTCAGCGTCCTCTTGTGGACGCCCGTCGCCAGCCAGCGAAATTCATAGCCGTCGAGACCGGCCGCGAAATCGCCGCGCAATAACTGCAGGGCACCCTTGTTGTTCTTCGCATGAGCCGAATCGGGCTCTTGCGCAAGCGCCACATCGAAGGCCTCGTCGGCCTCGTCGAAGCGGCACAGTTCCTTCAATGCGACGCCGCGCCCGACGTGAGCATCGCAGTAGTTCGGCCGGAGCGCGAGGGCCGCCTCGTAGGCGGCGAGGGCGGCATCCGGCGGCGCCTTTTTCAAAAGGATCGTGCCGCGGTTGAACAAGGCCTGAGGGAAGGCGGGCCGCACGGCGAGCGCCGCCTCGTAGGATTCGAGCGCGGCATCGAGTTCGCCGAGTTCCCGCAGCGCGCCGCCGCGATTGTTGAGGGAGATCCGCGTCATTCGGAAAGCGCACGAGCGCCTCGCTATAGGCGGCAACTGCCGCCTCGAAACGACCGAGCTTTTGCAGGAGGTTGGCACGGTCGATGAGGCATTCGCGAAAGTCGGGCCGCAGGCGGATGGCCTCTTCGAAGAACGCCACCGCGCGTTCGAGCCGGCCGGCATCGCGCAAGATCAATCCGCCGGCGCGCAATGTCTCCGGATCGCCCGGGTCGAGCTTCAAGGCTTCATCGAGCGAACCTATGGCTTCGTTGGTGCGGCCGAGCGCCCGCAGGACGAGGCCCCGGTTGTAGAAGACCTTGGCATCCGTCCGGCAGAGCCGCAGGGCGGCATCATAGCCGAGGAGCGCCTCTTCGAGACGTCCGAGTCGAAACAAAAGCGTCGCGTGATTTGCCGCCGATCCCGGATCTTCGGGAGAAAGCCGGTAGGCACGTTCGAACCAGCCGAGCGCCTCTTGCAAAGCATTCGCGCCAACCAAGATCGAACCGACTAGCTGGCACTGGGCCGCCTCGGCGACCTGCGACGGCAACAGGATTTTCAATTCATCGACGGCCTCTTGCTTGCGTCCTGCCTGCAGATGGGCGGCGACGCTGTGAAAGACCGCACGGCATTCGTCGGCCGAAGCGGTGGGCGCTGGCGCATCATCGGCCGCAGCGCGGCGGGGTGTAAGCAGTGTCATGTCTCGAGATCCGCGGCCATGCCGCAATGCCGATCTGCATGAGTCTCCGAGTCCCCGGAGCGATGGGCAGAAAGCCTCATGGCGAAGCGGATGCGGCACTGCTCGCCTGCAAGAAAAGGCTCCAGCGCGTATTTGCGCCACACGAGCTTGCGCGGGGCTGGCCGCTCAACCCGAAATTCAGTTGAAATCTTCCGGCAGGACCGGCAAAGGCAGGATCCCAATTCCGTCCTGAAGAAGCGACTTGGCTTGTTCGAGCGTCGCCCGCCCGTGGATTGCCCGCTCAGGAGCGACGCCGTCATGGATGCGGCGGGCCTCTTCGGGAAAACGGTCGCCGACGTCATCGGTCTCGGTCAGGATCTTCTCGCGCAGAGCGCGAAGCTGGGCCTGCTCTTCGTGCTGCGCCTTGTCGAGCAATGCCGCCGGGGCGGGCGCCTCCTCGGCCGCGGCTGCGGGTTCAGGCCGCTCTTCGCTCTGAAAAGAAAGGGCCGGCGCCATGATGGCTTTCGTCACATCCGTGCTGCCACAGACCGGACACGAGACGAGCCCGCGGATTGCCTGTTCATCGAAGGCCACCCCGGTCTGGAACCACGATTCGAACTCATGGCCCTGCCGACACTTGAGCGAATATTTGATCATTGCGCCAAATCGGCCAAAATGCGGTCGAGCTTGCGCTCGTTATGGAGCGCATAGAGATCGTCGCAGCCGCCGACATGCGTCTCTCCGAAAAAGATCTGCGGGACCGTCGTGCGTCCGTTGGCCCGAGCAGACATCTTAGCGCGCGCCTTCGGATCAGCATCCACAGGAATTTCCTGGTAGGGGAGATTCATCTTTTTCAACAGCTCCTTGGCGCGCGCGCAATAGGGGCAGGTGCGGGTCGTGTAGATCACGATATCAACGGCCGACGACATCACAACATCCTTTCGATGCACGGATTATATGGGGATTTAAGTAGTTGTCACAACCCGGGCGAAGACCAAGACGTCGACGCTTTTCGCACCGGCGCGCAGCAGCGCGCGCGCCGCGGCGTTGAGCGTGGCGCCCGACGTCAGGACGTCATCGACGAGCACTATTGCGCGGCCCTCGACGGCTATCCGCTCCGCTTCAGGGACTTTGAAGGCACCTTGGACATTCATTGCTCGCTGGCTGCGCGAGAGGCCGACCTGCGGTGCGGTTGGTTTGACCCGTTGCAACGCACAATCTGCCGTTTTGACGCCACAAACGCGTGAGATGGCCCTCGCCAGTGCGTTCGCCTGATTGAACTGCCGCCAAGCGAGGCGACCTCGGTGCAAAGGTACGGGCACGAGGATGTCGGCCCCGGCGAGGAGATCGCGACCGGCACGGGCCATCCAGAGACCGAGCGGTTTGGCGAGTTCCATTCGGTCGCTATATTTCAGCCGATGCACCAATTGCCGAACCGGCCCGTCCTCGAACTTCGCCACGGCGCGCGCGCGGCCGTAGACTGGCGGATTGGCCATGGCTTCGGGCGACACGAGGCCCGCCACGCCGAGGTCATAGGCGAAGGGTGTTCCAAGCCTGTCGCAATAGGGCCGCTCGATGAAATTGACCCGCGACCAGCACTCCGGGCAAAGACAGTTGGGCTCGGCGGTCGCTTTGCGGCATACGAGGCAGCTCGGCGGGAAGACGATGTCGAGCGCAGCGCGGCAGACATTGCGCAAACCGCGCAGCGCCGCAGCGCGCAGAACCCCGCCCGCAAGCGGGAGATCTTGCGCCTCTCGCGCGTCGGCTTTTCGCCCTTGAAAAGCGCTATCAATGTCGTCGAAAGCCATCCCTCGAACATAGGCGAAGCCGGTGTAAAAATCCCTTCCCGGTTTCGAAAGGACAGCCGTGTCGAGTTCCCCTGTTCTGCTGTTTGACCGCGCGCTTCAGCGCCGCAGGCTCGCCCGTGCGCTCGCAGCCGCCCCGGTCGCGTTTCTGCTCGATCATGCCGGCGAGGAGCTTTCCCAGCGGCTGACCGCCGTCAACCGAACATTTTCCACAATTGCGGATATCGGGACGCCAGGGCCGCAACTCACAGACCGCCTGCGGAAAACCGCCGCGGATGCTATTATTTTCCGACTATCGCCCCTGCCGGCGCTCGTCGGCGCAGCGCCCATATTGGGGTTCGTCGGCGACGAAGAAACCCTCGCGTTCCGAGACAAGACGTTCGATCTCGCAGTTTCGGCCTTGGCGCTGCACAACGTCAACGATCTGCCGGGATGTTTGGTGCAGGTCCGGCGGATCCTGAAACCCGACGGCTTGTTCATGGCTTGCCTCCTCGGCGGCCGTACCCTCACCGAATTGCGGATGAGCCTTGCCGCCGCCGAAGCGGAAATCGACGGCGGCGCAAGTCCCCGCGTCGCGCCCTTTGCCGATCTCCGCGACATCGGCGGTCTGATGCAAAGAGCCGGATTCGCGCTGCCCGTCGTCGATCTCGAGCCTTTGACGGTGCGCTATGGCTCGATGTTCGCCCTGCTCGCAGATCTGCGCGCCATGGGCGCCGGCAACGCCCTCATGGAGCGCCGCAGGGCACCGCTGAAACGGGGCCTGCTGCTGCGCGCTGCCGAGGTCTACGCCGAACGCTTCGCCGACCCCGACGGCAAGGTCCGGGCGACGTTCGAACTCGTCTTCCTGTCCGGCTGGGCGCCGCACGAGAGCCAGCAACAGCCGCTCAAGCCCGGCGCCGCGCAAATGCGTCTCGCCGACGCCTTGCGCAAGAAGAAGTAGAGCCTTGGCTGGCGCAAGAAGCGGCGCATCATATATGATCTCGGCTGACGGCTCCCTTTGCGCGCGGCCGGCGGTGAGATTCTCGTGGTTGTGTTGGAGGCGACAGTCGCGACATGCTAAAAGGCCGCATGGACCTCCTCGATCAGGCCGGCCTCTCCTTGCGGCTCCCGCAGCCACATCACAGCGTTGAGCCCAAGCTTGAGAAACCTTCGCTCGTCGGCGCCGCGCGGGCCGAACTTGCCGCTGCGTGTCGCGCCCTCGACATCCCCGAACGCGACATCAAGATGCGCGTCAACCAGCTCTGGCATTGGATCTATTTCCAAGGCGCTACGTCCTTCGGCGCCATGCTCAACATCAGCAAAGTCTTGCGCGGCGGACTCGAAGAGCGCTTCAGCCTGGCCCGGCCACAAGTCGTCACCGAACAGATCTCGCGGGACGGCACACGCAAATGGCTGATCCGCCTTGCGCCCGAGAGACCGGGCGACAAGGGTGCCGAGGTCGAATGCGTCTACATCCCGGAATCGGATCGCGGCACCTTATGCGTCTCGAGCCAGGTCGGCTGCACCTTGACCTGCAGTTTCTGCCGCACCGGCACGCAAAAACTCGTACGCAATCTCACGACCGCCGAAATCGTCGCGCAGCTCGTCGTGGCGCGGGAAAGATTGGGCGATTTTCCGGGCCTCGCGCCGCCGAGCGATGGACTGCTGCCTCGCGCCGATAGCCGGGCGGTTTCGAATATCGTCTTCATGGGCATGGGAGAGCCGCTCTATAATTTCGACAATGTGCGCGACGCCGTGCGTGTTCTCTCGGACGGCGATGGTCTCTCCTTATCGAAGCGGCGGATCACGGTGTCGACGGCGGGCGTCGTTCCGCAGATCGAAAGGCTCGGCCTCGAAGCTTGCCCCATGCTTGCAATTTCGCTTCACGCGGTGCGCGACGACCTGCGCGACAAACTCGTACCCCTCAACAAGAAATATAAGATCAAGGATCTGCTCGACGCCTGCCGAAATTATCCCGGCGTATCGAATGCGCGGCGCATCACCTTCGAATATGTGATGCTGAAAGGCGTCAACGATTCGCTTGCCGACGCGCGCGAACTGGTGCGTCTTCTCAAGGGAATTCCCGCCAAGATCAATTTGATCCCTTTCAACCCTTGGCCCGGCGCGCCGTACGAATGTTCCGACTGGGAGCGGATCGAGGCCTTCTCCGACGTCGTCTTCAATGCCGGCTATGCAAGCCCGGTGCGGACGCCGCGCGGGCGCGATATTCTCGCCGCCTGCGGCCAGTTGAAGAGCGAGACGGAAAAGCTGCGGGCGCGGGCGCGGATGATCGCGGAGGGGTGAGGGGGGATGCCGCCCCTTCGCCGTCTCCGTTGCGAAAATCAAGAATTTTGACGAAGCGATTTTCGGTAGAAAATCCGGGACTTTTGAGAGACAGTCGAGAGGCCGAGTTTGTCGCGCCTTGAAAGCCTGCATGCGACCCAATGCGGGCGTTCGGGCAATTGACTGACGCCAGCGCGTTCCACGGTCCGCGCTTGCGCACAGGCCGCCCGTCCACTAGAATTTAACCTGGACCAATCGTAGTCGTAGGGGTTCGATCACAAGGCCACGGTGCGATTTGTTCTCGCTCCACAAGTTGCGGCCCCAAAACCGTGTCGCGGATGGAATCTCCGACCGAAATCTCGGGAGATGCGTCAATGACCGCATTCAATGTCGTTCGGTTTCGTGTCAAGCCGGGGCGTGAACAAGAATTTCTCGATGCGCACCGAAATGTTCAGCCGAAGTTGCCCTGGAAGCGAGTCGATTTGATCCGAACCGGCGATAGATCGTATTGCGTCATCGGCGATCCTTCACGCGCCCCCGCTCTCGCGGGGGCCGGGCTAGTCCCGACTGGAACAAAGCGGAATGTTCTTCGGAATCACAGGTTTGCGTCAGTGCGAACCAAAACGGAACCCGTGCGCGCGATTTTACAGATTGGGGCTTATGCGACACCTCCAGCACGGCTAATCAGGCGGCTTCCGTTGCTACCCCAACCCCAAGTAGAACCGAGTCAATTGCCGAGGGAACCCTTACCGGGTAAATTGTTGTTGACGATTCCCCAGCTGCCGTCGCCCGGGTGACCGCCCCACGGAATAACATCGATGGTATCGCCCTGGCCAACATTCTTCTTAATGCAGCCGCCTGGGCAATTTGGCATGGGAACGCGACCAACCTGGACATTACGAGCAATCGAGGGCGACGACACAACGAACGTGGCGGTGAACAACGCCGCAAGGGTGAGTGCTACTTTCAACATTTGAGGCTCCTGTTTGTTTCTGAAGTGAGTGATCCCCTTCGCATGGTTAGTCGCAGCGACTGCGCCAGCGGTTCATTCCAGCCGCGACGATATTCAGCAAAAGTGCCGTAGCCCTCATTTCGACAGCCGGAAAGGCTGCAAGGGCCATCACAGCGAGGAAGGCTGTCCCGCCCGCTTGCCCCGCCGTGGCGTAGAGTAGCGAGAAATGGAATTTATAGAATGTCGTCGCTCGTTCAGGCTCGCAAAACTCATTCTTAATTCCTGCCTCTCAAAAGGTTGCGGGCCGCAATCTTTGCGCGGTGCAAAATTCAAGATATTCGCACCAAACTTTCAACCTAAATTTTTCAGCCACTTAGTCGTCGCAAAAGTCCGGTGCGAAATGTCTGCCTTTGCGGCAAGACCTGCCGATAGCATGCGTCGGAGCACGGCTGGTCGCTTCTTGCAGAATGCGCCCGCAAAACAGGAAATTTACACTCGCGCCATCGATTGGACGTCATGGCCGTCCCCGGACTTGATCCCGTAGGCGCTAAGTTAAGGTCACAAGGCACCACATCCCTTTCCATGAACACATGGGTGGGGAGGCGGGTGAGAAAGCAATAACTCGTTCAGATATGGGTCGTTTGTCATTTAAGCTGCCGAGTAGGGTTGAGCCTGGACGATTTGTTGGCCGAGTTGTTTGGCGAGCCGGTGCAGAATGCGGTGTTTGGTTTCGAGGACCTGCGCCTCATAGTGAGCAAGGCCCGTCTCGACATAATCGAGGCCTTTGACCATCACGCGCCAGAAGAGTGTGGCCAATTTTCGCGCGAGGGCTTTGTTGGCCACCAGACCACCGCGGCGTGCAGCCATGCGCCGATAAAAGCCTCCGAGTGCGATGTATTTGCTGCGCGCCAAGGCACGAGCCATCACACAGAAGAGCTGACCGGCGCGGTTACGGCGGCGCTTGACCGAAGCCTTGCGCTTGCCGCTTTGGGCGCTGCCGGGAGCAAGCCCCAGCCATGAGGTGAAGTGCTTTTCGGTCGGCCACTTGCGCAGATCCGTGCCGACTTCGCTGATCAGCTGCAAGACCGTATATTCGCTATGAGCCGGCAACATCGTTAGATCCTTGCCGCCGCATATCTGCTCGAGGATTTCCCGCAAATTCGTGATCTTCGGCGCATTGACACCGGGCCGCGTGCGCAGTTTTGCCTTTTTGGTCGCAGCACCTGGAGGCGCGTCGGCATTTGGCATTTGGCTGAGGATTTTGGCAATCTGGCGGTCGCACGCGGCGATTTGGGCTTGATAATGATCCCAGCTCTGTACCGCTTGGTTGAGTGCGAACACATGTTCTTCAGCAAAGTTGCCGCGCAGCGATTCGACGACCCGCTCGGCTTTGATATTGCGGATCCGAATATCGCATAGATCCACCAGCACCTGGGGATCACGCTCGCCTGCAAGGATGGCACGAATGACCGCTAAACCGCTCGCCCCGGTCAAGGAGGCGATGACGTCGTGCAGTTTGATATTCATCCGCTCCAACGCCTTTTGCATGTGCTGGACATGCCCTGCAGCGGCTGCAATGTGCTCGCCGCGCAACCGCAGATAATCCTGGAGTCGGCGCACATGTGCCGGTGGCACGAAGCCCGCCCGCAACAGGCCATGCGCGTGCAGTGTCGCACCCCATTGACAGTCCTTCATGTCGGTCTTGCGTCCGGGAAGGTTGCGCGTCTGGCGGCCATCGACCATAACCACCTCCATGCCGGCGGCTTCCAGAATCCCGTAGAGCGGCAACCAGTAAACCCCCGTCGCTTCCATCGCCACCGAGCGCACCTTGTGCTCGGCCAAATAGTCCCGCAGCGCATGCAATTGCGAGGTCAGCGTGCCGAATACCTCAGGTGGCCCTCCTGCAATCGAAACATACATCTTCTCGCTGCCGACATCGACAAAGGCGGCGCGCGGATCCAGCACGGCCAGGTTACTCATCCAAGCCTCCATGTCCATCAGGGCGCGAAGTCCCGCCGAAAGCCCGATCGCGTGCCAGGATTACAAACCTTTCCAACGGGAAGCTCATGGCTCGCCAAAATGTGCAATCGTCCGCGATCGGAGCCAACCTCACCCCCGGGCAACGGACGCGCACCAAAGGAATTCGCGGCCAATCTGCTCAAAGCGGGACTCCGCACGGCCAAGATAGCGTGTTCATGGTCCGTGTGCAGCTTCGTCCCGGAGCAGCTGGCTCACCCTGAGGAGGCCCTTTAGGGCCGTCTCGAAGGGCGAGGGTTCGCAGTTCGGAGATAGGTGAGCGAAGCCCTCGTGGTTCGAGACGACCGCCATAGCCCGTCGCTTGCGACGAGCGTCGCTGCGCAACGCCCTATGGCGTTCTCCTCACCAAGAGGGCTTCTGGCTCCATTGGTGCTGGTCTATCTTAACTTCGCGCCTATGAGACTAATCCGGGGACGGCATGACGCGCGGAAGCGGCTCGCGCATCCCTTCCTCCCGCGGTCGCCGGAACACTGCGCTATATTTGATCTATGACCCGCTTGCTGGAACAAGCCGTCGCCAAAGTCTCCGTACTGCCCGACGACCTGCAGGACGAGCTTGCGCGGATTCTCCTGCAACTCGCCGGTGTCGAACAACCGCCAATCCAGTTGACACCGGAAGAAGAGGCCGACCTTGACGCCTCGCTTGCGGATGCAGAGCGTGGCGAGTTTGCCACGGATGACGAAATCCGGGCGATCTGGGCAAAGTATGGCCGGTGAAGCTTTTGACGGGGAACGGCTTCTTTCGCCAGATCGTCGCAAATCCGTATCAGCGCGTCTCTATCGAGGCTTGCTGACGTCATTCGTTTGCATTACATTTGGCTGAGAAAGGAGGCTTTTCATGCCTTCAAATGCACTGGTTCAGACGCGCATCGACGCGGACGTGAAGGAACGAGCCACCATCGTCCTGGAAAACATGGGGCTCACCGTCTCCGACGCTGTCCGCATTCTCTTGACCCGCACCGCAAATGAAGGCGCGTTGCCGCTCGAACTCTTCAGCACCAGCGAGGCCCATGACGCCTGGTTCCGCGCCAAGGTTCTCGAGGCACTTGCCGATACAAGCCCCGATGTGGAGAATGCCGAAGCAGAGGCGCATTTCGCAGAACGGCGCGCCGCAGCGCGTAGCAAAGCCCGATGATCGCAGAAGAATGAGGCTCCACCCCGCCGGCATCCCGTTCCGAAACGCTCGTGGCTGCGGGCTAAGGATGCGTTAACCATGTATGCCTAACCCTGCTGTCTTGCGGTTCAACCTCGACCGCTTCGCAGCGAGGAATTCGTGCTCGTCCGCATCCAGAAAGCTGTTCCGGCCGGTGCGGCGGCGCTCATGCTCGCAGCCGCGGGAAGCGGCGCGCTGGCACAGGACGCGGGTCTGCGCGGCACCGAAGCGCCCCTTGCCCAATCTGCTCCAACGCCGCTGCCCCCGCTGGCGCCGAATGATGTGGCAGCGACGCCCCTCTTCGGCGCGCCATCCGATCTCTCGGGCCCGATCAATTACGGCAAACCGAAGCCAAAGAAACCCAAGCTTTATCGGCTCTCCAAGCCCAATCCGCGAATCTCGCCGCCGCTGCCGCCGCTCGTCCCCTATCCGACTGCGCCGGGTGTCCGAAAAAAAGCCACCGACCCGGCGGCCAACGATCCGAACGCCCCCGACGCCACGACGGTCGTACCGCCCCCGACCGTCGCCGTCATCTCGTCCTTGCCGCAGCCGAAGCGGCCGAAGCCCGATCCCGATCCTTTCGCCCCGCTCGGCATCGACGTCGGCTCGCTGCGCTTGTTTCCCTTCGTCGAAACCGGGATGGGCTACGACACCAACCCGAACCGGCTTTCGTCGCAGGTGCAAGGCTCGTATTACAATCAGACCGAAGCCGGCCTCAAGCTTCAGTCCGACTGGTCGCAAAACAGTCTCACCGCAGACCTGCGCGGCGGCTATTCAGACTACTTTCAGTACCACCAAGCCGACCGTCCCGATGCGGCAGCCACCATCATCGGCCGTGTCGACGTCTCGCGCGACACGCAGATCAATTCGGAGACGCGTTTCAACTTGACGACGCAGCAGCCGGGTTCGCCGCTGCTCGCCATTCCGTCAAGCGTCTTCATCGTCAACAGGCCGCTCATCACTTCCTACGGAGAAACGCTCGGCGTCACGCAGAATTTCAACCGCCTGCAGGTGAGCCTGCGCGGCAGTTTCGACCGCATGACTTTTGGCGATGCGACCCAATCGGACGGCACGACGCTGCTTCTCTCGACCGAAGACTACAATGCCTTCGGCCTTCAGGGCCGCGTCGGCTATGAGCTGACGCCTGGCGTGATTCCCTTTGTTCAAGTCACCGGCGATATCCGCAGGCACGATCAGTATTTCGATCTCTACGGTTTTGCGCGCAATTCGGATGGACTGGCAGCCGAGATCGGCACCAAATTCGAATTGACGCGGCTCCTCACCGGTGAAATCGGAGTGGGTTATTCCGAACGCTCCTACGTCGATCCGCGTTTGCCGAAGCTCGCCGCGCCGACGCTCGACGGCAAGCTCATCTATACGGCGACGCCTCTGACGACGCTGACGTTGAAGACGGCGACCGATTTTTCCGAGACGCCGGATGCCTACGCGGCCGGGGCCGTGAGTCGCAGTGTCAGCCTCGAAGTCGCGCATGCTCTCATGCGCGACCTCACCGTGAAAGTGACCGGGACCTACGTAAACAACAATTATGTCGGAGAGCCGATCACCGAAAACCTTTATTCGGCGATTCTCGGAGCCGAATATAATCTCACCCGCTCGATCGTCGTCCGTGGGAGCTTCACGCACGAGCGGCTGCAAAGCAGCTTGCCAGGTTCGGATTATACGGCGAATGTCTTCCTTCTCGGCCTGCGGCTGCAAAGGTGAGACGATTGCGGCGACGAGAATTCCGGGCTCCGATAAACTCGGAAGATTTTGTCCGATCCGAGACAGCTAACCGCTCGTGGGCAGATAAGCGCGTCTCTCCATTCGCTGCGCTGTCATTCCCGCGAAAGCGGGAATCCAGTCCCTTACGGACGCCAGCGCGGAAGATGCTTATATCGCCGCGGACACGGCTATTCCTGGATTCCCGCCTGCGCGGGAATGACGGTCATAGTTTGATTCTTTGCATCAGCAGGCAAGCCTTAAGCCTGCGCGAATATTTCTGCGACTTCCTCCGGCATGTCGATCATCGCGTCGTGGCCGCAGGGCAAATCGAAGACGCGCCAGGCGGGATCCATCTGCAATCTCGCATGGGCTGCGTCGAAGTGTGAAGCAGGATAGGCATTGGCCCGGATATAAACCTTCTTTGCGATGCGTTCGCGCGCGCCGGTGAGTGCAATTCTTTCGACTAGGCTGGCCAGCGGATGCGGCGTGCAGGACGCATCGACCCAAGCGCGATCGGCCTCGTTCACTTTGAAGACTTCGGCGGACAGCGGCGCAACCACCGTCTCGCCGCGTGCGGCAATCGTTTCGATGAGAGTGCGTAGCCGCGGCGACGTCAGTCCCGCCATGGACTCGCCATTCGCGGGGACGAAAGCATCGAGGAAGACCATTGCCTCGATCGCCTCCGGTACCTTCTCCGCGATTCCCGAAATGACGAGGCCGCCATAGGAATGGCCGCAGAGCACGACATGTCTCAAACGCTCCCAAATGATCACATTGGCGATGTCGGTGATATGCGTTGCAAGATCGATCTTCGCGCTCATGAGATGCGAACGCTCGCCGAGACCGGTCAGCGTCGGCGTGAACACTTTATGGCCTTGCGCCGTGAGGATATCGGCGACGCGGCGCCAGCACCAGCCACCATGCCAGGCGCCATGCACGAGAACGAAGGTTTTGCTTGCCGGCGTCATGCGCGATCCTTGCAAACTTCACGGGAAATCAAGGCGCCCCTCTCGGGCACATCCCCCCGCAAGGGTCTATCAACTCTTCCGCGGATACCTTAGACTACCGCAAAAATCTCAGCGATTTCTTCCGACTTGTCGAAGCAATTTCGAGAGCGGCAAATATTGGCCTGGGGGAGCATACGGACCCCAACTTCCGGTTGAATGAAACAGGCTATATAGCTAGAACAGCCGCGATCCTGCGGTTCAGCACTGAAGCGGGCAGAAATGACTTCACAGGAAACCCAATTGAGCGATGCTTTGGCGAAAGCCGGGGCCAAGGGTCTGTCGCGCAGCGCGATAATCAAAGCAGCGAAAGTGCCCGAAAGCAAATTGGACGCGTTTCTCAATGACTGCCGATCCCGCGGTCTCATCCACGGCCCTTTCAGTAACGGACCGCGGAAGTATTACTTCGACAGTGCGAACGCCCCCTCGTGCGCGAAGGCGGAGCTCCACATCGAGGAAATTCTTCGCAGCTCCGGCGTCAAATTGGTGAACCGGACGTCGCTCGAAGGGCAATTGAAGGGCTTACTCAAACCATTCTTCTTTGATGCACTCAGCTCGCTCAAAAGCGAAAGCAAAATCATTGAATTCAAACATGGCAGCGCGTTTCTTTACGCCCATCGCGAGCCGGTTTTGGAATTGTTGCGAGTTGGCGAGGGAGTCGCGCCCACACCTCGAAAAGCGCCGCTGGCGCTCGCCGATATTCGCCCGGCCTATGAAAAACTAAAGGCCGAACAGGGCGGGATAAGTGTCGTCAAAATCTTCGATCTCCTCAAGGCAACGGGTGTCCCGCGCGATGAACTCCACGCATTGTTGCGCGTCGCAGCGCGCCAAGGCCGCGTGAGCCTGCATCCGGCGACGACTGTGAATTTCCCACCCGAGGTCATCGAAGCCGGGATCAAGCTCGAGGGCGAGCGTGATCCAAGGGTTACCGTCGTCTTCAAGGAGAGCACATGAGCAATGCTTTCACTCAGCTTGGCATAAATCCGTTCGAAAACGACATTATCAATGCTCCGAACGAAGTCTCTTTTTCCGTCGCCGGCCTTAATGACAAGCCACTCAACCAATTGATCGCGGAATTTGAAGGCTTGACGAAAGGCGCATTGCCACGACCGCCGGTCAAAGCTCCAAGAGCGCAACTCGTCATCTCCCCCGACGCTGGTTATGGCAAGTCGCATCTCCTGGGGCGTTTGTTCGAAAGATTGGGGGAACGCGCAACGCTCGTTTATCTGCGGCCTTTTCAGGCGCCACAAAAGGCTTGGCATTCAATTCTTTTGACCACAGTGCAGGCGCTCAAGAGCGGCATCCGTTCAGTCCCGCAAATCCGTTCGCAGCTCGATGCTTTTGCCTTGGGCGTCCTCGCCCATCTCGCAGCCGATTATCTGGCCGACCGGCACGTCGAGAATGCGGGTCTAAACTCTGCCTTGAATTACGTCCGTGAACATCCGCTCAAAATGCTGGCGCCGGGCCAAACTAATAAAGTCCTTATCGACTGGCTCAAGTCGGCGCTCGACGACAGAACTTTGGCGGCCAAACTCGCACATTTGCTCCACAAGCGTGACATCGACCTTCACGGACGCGAAAATGCCTGGCTCAAAGTATTGGGCACCTTCGCATTTGCCGAAAGTCTCAGCCTTGAACGGGAAGCGGCGCTCAAATGGATTCGCGGAGAACCGCTGGAGGACGACGAGTTAGCTATCCTCAAATTGCAAAAAGCCGATAATGAGGGAAAAGGCGATTCATCCGCGCAAGAGATCAACGACCTCTGTTTTCGCCGGCTACGTGGCCTTTGCGCTCTCTCCGCCTATTTCCGTCCGGTCGTATTCTGCTTCGATCAGACCGAATATTACGGGGCCGATAAAGAACTCGTCGGCGCTCTGGGACAATGTATCGAGTGTCTTTTTGCCGAAGTCCCAAATCAACTGACGATCGTCACAGCCAATGCGAATAACTGGAATGACGACCTTCTGCCAAAATTGGCATCTCCCCACCGCGCCCGACTTTCGCCCAGTTTGGAGCTCGAAGGAATCAAGCTCAACCAAGCAAAGGAATTGATGACGCGGCGCCTAAGTGAATGCGGCTCGGACGATGCTGCTGTCGGCAAATTCCTGAACGGGAATTGGCTCGACTCGCAATTCAGGCACGACGAGGAGCTCGGTGTTCGCAAATTGCTCTCGGCCGCGGCACAGCATTATCGCACATTGGCAAACCACTCGAAGGCGCAACAATTATCGCTCACAGACCTATTCAGGAAGCAAACTAACGAGATCCGTGCTAAGGAGGCGCTGCACCAATATAATCAAGATTGCCTGATTTGGTTCGCGCAGGAACTCGTCAAAGGCTACGACGGCGTAACGGTCACAAAGCCGATAAACAAATACTTCTCTGTTTCCTGGGATTGGCCGGATCGTTCGATCTTCTTCGCCTTCGAAGAGAGCGATAACAGCAGCAGATGGAGAGCGATCGCCAGCGAAGCGAGGTCTCTTTCAGAGCGAGCTGGAAAACGGGTTTCCACAATCGTCTTTAGAACACCTGATCTCGGAAAAATCCCAAAACCAACCTGGATTAGGATAAGACCGCAAATCGATGCGGCAGTGAAAAAGGGCTTGCGGATTGTCGAACTCGAGCTCGACGACGTCTGCGAACTCCATGCAGCGCGCGAATTCTATTCGAACGCATTGCAAGGCAATGTGGACTATGCCGTACATGAAGTCATGAGTTGGTTGAAGGAGCATTTTGTCGATTGGTTCGAGAAATATTCAAAGCCAATCCTTGGAGAGGCGCCGCTGCCCCCGCCAGTGGCACCTCCCCCGAGTTCGAGTATCCACGATCTCAGTGAAGCTCAGCTCGAAGTTCTGACAACCACGGTGAGGCGATTTAGACTCGTCGACATCAAGCAGGTCTGGCAAGAATTTGGGTCGGTTTCGTTTCAACCAGCGATCCTGCGCGCAGTCGAGCAACACCCAAATCTCAAAGCCCATCCAGGCCCTCAGACGATCTATCTCCAATGGCGCCACGGCGTATAATGGTCACCCAGCTCAAATGCGCGGTCCTCGACCCAAATTGGCGGCGAGACTGGCTCGCCGGCAAAAATCCCGGCACGCATTCGTTCGGGCCGAGCGGTTCGAATAAAGTCCATGGGACGCGGTTCCATCAAGAGACCGAGCGGCTCGCAAAATGGCTCACCGACCCATCGAATCTCATCAATACAGCCACTATTCGCTCAGCCGATGAACTCCTCGATTTTGCGTGGCTCTCATCATTGCAGAACTTCACCGACGAACTCTTCGCTCAGAACAAAGGGGAAGAGGCCGCGGCTTTCGTCGCGCGCATGCGAAGTTTCTGTGAAAGATTGATCGAACTCAAGAGGCGTACGAAGAAATTCGAGAACTGGCAGGACGTCTTCATTGCCGCCGAGGAGAGCATTAAGAATATCCACGTTCCCGTCGGCAGCACGACCGTCGAAATCGCCGCGAAAGTCGATGCAATCAGGTTTCACCCGAAGCATCACCTCGAAGTGGTTGATTATAAACTCAGTCAAGGTGCTCAGCAAAAATCGGATCTCATTCAGCTTGCTATTTACGCACACCTCCTGCCGCTTTGGCGTAAAGGATGCGAATTTTGCGGGACCCTGGAATATTACTTTCCCGATTTTATGGCGGTGAACGTATCGAGGCAAGACTTGGCGGATATTTACGCCGGCTTGGTCGCTCCGGTTTTGCTGGAGATGTTCGCGCCGCGCTCAATGAGTCAGGAAGAGAGGGTTGTTGCAGCCTTCAAGGCATTCAATCTCGATGTCGAAACAGGTGGCATCGTTCAAGGCCCGCAGATCATTCGGATCAAATTGCAACCCGCTGCTGGCGTCAAGGTCGTCTCACTTGTGAACCGCGCCGAAGACCTGCAAATCCGTCTGTCCCTCAGTGAGCCGCCCCTGATCACTGCCCAGAAAGGATTTGTTGCTGTCGATCTACCGCGGACCGATCGCGAAACGATCCAATTGCTCGGCGCGCTCGATGCAGGCCTCATGAAGGATAGCAAGAGCCCACTAGCTTTCCCCGTGGGGGTCGGCATTGATGGCGAAGCGATTAGGTCCGATTTCCTTGATTCGAACACGTGCCACATTCTTGTGGCGGGAACCTCCGGCAGCGGCAAGAGCGAATGGCTGAAAACGCTCGTCGCCAGTCTTATTCACCGAAATCCCCCGGACCGCCTGCAGCTGGTGCTCGTAGATCCCAAGATTCTGACTTTCAGTAACGCGGAAAAGAGCCCCTATTTATGGCGACCGGTGGCAAATGACATCGGAGCCGCTCTTGCTGTTCTCAGGGACGCAGTCGACGAGATGGACAAGCGATACGAGACGCTCGCGAAGGAAGGCTTCGTCAGTCTGGGAGACCGCTATCGAGCGGGCCTCGGCGATCTTCCTTTCCTCGTCCTGATTTTCGACGAGTTTGCAGATCTCATCTTGTCCGGAAGAGAGGAAAAAAGGGAGTTCGAAAATCTAATTTCTCGAATAGCTGGAAAAGGCCGCGCCGCCGGTATTCACCTCGTGCTCGCAACCCAACGCCCGGATCGAACGGTCGTCACCGGACTCATCAAGGCAAATCTGCCGATGAAGGTTTGCTTGCGCGTCGCCAGTGCGACGAATTCGCAAATCATCCTCGATGCACCGGGCGGGGAGAGCTTGCTCGGCAAAGGCGATCTCATTTGCGACCTGGGCAAAGGCCAAACGCGGGCGCAAAGCTATTTCATATCCCAGGAGGATTTTCTGAGACTTCTGAAATCCTGACGCGATTGGCGATGGGAACACAGCCGGTCAGAAGCAACGGCTGACGGAGCGTTCCCGAATTCCCTCTCTCCTCCAAACAGCACCGACTTTGGAAAGCTGCGAGCCGGCCTCTATGAGACACCGGACCCACCCGCTCGATCGTCGTCCGTGCGAGCTTCACTCACGTGCGGCTGCAAAGCAGCTTGCCAAGTTCGGATTATACGGCGAATGTCGTCCTTCTCGGCCTACGGCTGCATAAGGTGAGCAGGTTGCCGACCGCGACGGCGAGGGTCTCAACAGCCATCTAGTGCTTGGATGCCGGCGATATAGGCCGCTCCTCGCCGTAAAGTCGTCGTGACCACCGCGCGTCCGTTGCATACGGGCGCTCCTGGCGCCTTGTAGCGATATCGAACGAGATGTTCTTCGGGGCTTCTGCTTTCGATCCCGCGCAATTCCAGCCGCACTTCGAGCTCAGCATAGAAGCGTGAAAGCGCATCCGCCGAGAGCGGCCCGGAACGTCGCTTGCCTGGAACTACGAAACGAGCGGCTTCTTCACCCGCGCCCACACTCAGCGCTTGGTAGAACGCTTTTACGACGGCTTGAGAACCAGGCGGAACAGCTTCCTCTTCGCCCGCCGCCGCAATCGACCGCAGAGCTGCAATCAGCGGGGCGTGATGGTGGGCAGTGGTCGCGCCGTCGAGGGACGCGATCTTTACGACGACCCTCTTACCCCTCAGGTGAGCGAGATCGTCTTGGAGATGTTCGGGCCGCTTGCCCTGCCCGGCAACGTAAATTTGCACGCGATCCACTTTGGTCGCGGAATCGACGGAGTCGTTGCCCTCGGCGCAGACCGGCTTGTCGAGCTCGAGGATGTAATCCGGCTCTGGCGTGTCGCCCCTGCGCACGTCTTCGAAGTTCGGAGGTCCGGCAAATATCCGGTATGTCAGCGTTCCCCGCAGCTCGACATGTGCGACGTTGTGAACGTCCAAGCAGGCCGCTGACGCCGCCGCCGGCGACGCCAGCACGAGCAACGCCCCGAGGGCACAGCGCTTCATCGTTCTTGCCCCTGTTGCAGGACGGCCGCCATGCGTGCTCGCCATGAAAAACCACTTAAATATTGGTGGGCCGGGAGGGACTCGAACCCCCAACCAGACCGTTATGAGCGGCCGGCTCTAACCATTGAGCTACCGGCCCGGCGCTGCGAGGCCGAGGCGTCGCGCATTACACCGGTTTCATGGGCCATGCAAGGGTTCGCCGGGCACTGCTGCCGGTCTCTCCGCGCAATTCTCGGAGGGACAGGAAAATTCCGGCGGAACGAGGCTTTTGCGCAGTTCGAGGCCCGCCGGGGGGCGCGCGGGACGCTCCAAGGGACGCTCGATGAGGAGAGCGAGCCCGATGAAGCTCGAAGTCACCAAGAGTGCGGCCGAAATCGCAATCGTGCTTTTCGCTCGCCGATGGCTTTTGGACGGAATTGCCGCGGCGCCGACCGATCTCGTTTCGAAGGTGACACTCATGGCGCGATACTCGGGACGAACGCGTTACATCGGCTCAGTTGACACGAGACACGTAAATAGAGCTTTGCCGGAAAGGTGAAAGGCCGGTTCTTTTTTGAGGCGGCACAGGCGCATGGTCGCGGCGGTCGGCTGAGCGCCCGCCCTTCGGCCGACATTCATTCAATAATAGTGTTGAAAATCCAAGCTCTTCGATCGAAACTCGCTTATGGCCAAAATATTCGAACCCTACTTGCGCAAGCTACGCGAGATCCCGCTCAGCGAGCATACCGAACACACTGGCCGATCGGCGTTGGAATCGCTGTTGAATCAGGTCGCCGCCGAAGCTGCCGCCCGAGGAGTGACGATCCAGCACGAACCGAAACGCGAATCGGGCAAAGGCGCGCCGGACTTCAAGATCAAACGTCCGGGGATGATTCTCGGCTATGTCGAAGTCAAGGAAGTTGGAACCAACCTCGACAAGGTCCTCAAGTCCGAGCAGATCAAACGTTATAGAACACTCTCGGACAATATCCTGCTCACGGATTACCTTCAGTGGATTTGGATCGACCGCGAGCGGGTGAAGGGTCGTGAAATCCTGGCCTATCCAACCGATCTGGAGAGCCGCACGCTCCGGATCGCGCCTGAACGGGCAGAAGCCGTCCGGAAGCTCATCGGCGCGTTCTTCTCGGAGCCACCGCAAGGCATCGGCCGTGCCCAGCAGCTCGCACTGGCGCTCGCCACGCGCAGCCAACTGCTGCGGGACTTCTCTCGACGAGGAATTGGTGCGGCAGGAGCGCGAGCACAAAGAGGGCCGGCTGTACGGGCTTTTCCAAATATTCCGCGATCAGGTCTTCCACGAGCTGACATTGAAGGAATTCGCCGACGCCTTCGCGCAGATGCTGGCCTATGGCCTGTTCCTGGCACGGCTCAATTCGGATACGGAACCTGTCACGCTGTATAATGCGCGGCAATATATTCCTGGCTCATTTCGTCTCATTCGCGAATTGGTCGACTTTCTG
Source organism: uncultured Alphaproteobacteria bacterium (assembly GCA_963809985.1). Taxonomy (GTDB): domain Bacteria; phylum Pseudomonadota; class Alphaproteobacteria; order Rhizobiales; family Beijerinckiaceae; genus Methylovirgula. The sequence goes on from CAWELW010000001.1 coordinate 1,574,307, forward strand.
ACCGAGCTCACGAAAGACGAATACCGCGACATCCGTTGGGTGGTCGAAGAGGTTCTGTCTATTGTCAATGGACTGGACCTCGCGAGTATCCACGAAGACCTGTCGTTTCGACACCGCAAAGCGATCAGCCGAAAGGTGCGGGCGGCGGACGAAGAAGAGCATCGCCTGTTCGAGCGCGACCCGTTCATCTATTTCTACGAGGATTATCTGAAGGCCTATGACCCGGCGATGCGCAAAGGCCGGGGCGTCTATTACACGCCGCCGCCGATCGTGAACTTCATCGTGCGGGCGGTCGACGATATTCTGAAGGAGAGCTTCGGCATTCGCGATGGTCTGGCCGACCACAAGCGGGTGACAGTGCTGGACTTCGCTTGCGGCACGGGCACGTTTCTTCTGGAAGTCTTCGAGCGTATCTTCGACAATATCGGCGGACCGGACGCCGGGCGCGCCGAACCGATCGTGCGCGAACATTTCTTGAGGAACATTTTTGGGTTCGAATATCTGATCGCGCCTTACACGATCGCGCATCTGAAGCTGTCGCAATATCTGAAGGATCAGAAGCATCCGCTCAAGGATGATGAGCGTCTTCAAATCTTTTTGACGAACACCTTGGAGCCCGTGGCGCCGCAAGCCAATTTTTTACTTCCTGCTATCAGCGCCGAAGTTGAATCGGCTCAAGCAATTAAGGAAAAGCCCATACTGGTCATAACCGGTAATCCGCCTTATTCCGGCCATTCCAAAAACAAGGGACCATGGATAACAGCACAGATTGCTAAATATCGGGAAGGATTTCCTGAGCTATCGAAACCGGCACAGGGCAAATGGCTTCAAGATGACTACGTGAAATTCATCCGCTTTGCCCAAATGAAAATGGATGGCGGTGAATATGAATTCATCAATGATCGCGGCGATGTGGAAAGCATTAGTATGGTGGGGATTGACCAGGGCATCGTTGCGGTCATCACCAATCACTCGTATCTCGATAATCCGACTTTCAAAGGTATGCGAAAATCTCTAATGGCGACGTTTAATCAAATATACATATTGGACTTACATGGAAGCGCGAAAAAGAAGAATTTGGCGCATCTCGGCAAGGACGAGAATGTGTTCGATATTGAACAAGGCGTAGCGATTGGCATTTTAGTCAAGCAACCAGATCTTAGAAGAGCTGTTTGGCACGCTGATTTGTGGGGAAGCCGAATTGAGAAGTACCATTCTGCTGCCGATGGCACAAAGGCTTCAATTCAATGGACGTTACTTCATCCAGTCGGGCCACTATGGCTTTTTAGACCACATGATGCTGATGCTGACGCCCTATACCGAAAGCTGTGGTCATTAAAGGACATCTTTGCTCCAATGGGTGATCCAGCGCCAGGAATTGTCACAACTCAAGATGCATTTGCTATTTCGTTTACGCCAGAAGAAGCTCGTGAAAAAATCAAAATATTTCTTGCGACGCAATCAGAAGAAGAGGCCCGCCGCAAGTTTCGCCTCTGCACACAAGAGCAATGGAATTACCAGCGCGCAAAAACCGAGCTACCGTTAGTCGATTTGTTTTCGGCAACGCGATCCGTTGCATACAGGCCATTTGATAACAGGTGGACAATTTGGAATCGGAACGTTGCTGTTCATCGCCGAGAGCGCGTCACGCTGGATATGCAACAGGACAACCTAGCTATAGACGTCTGCCGCATAGTTTCTGGAGACTGGGAGCACGCACTCGCAGTAGATTTGCCTCCGGACGATTCCTTTGTTTCGAACAGGACAAAGGAACGTGGCTTCGTATTTCCAGTCCGGGTACGCGGATCGGAGAATCTCGGCGTCGCTTTCAGAGACTTCATCGATCAACGCTACGATTTTCATTACGCCCCTGAAGAAATCCTCGGCTACATCTACGCGGTGCTTTACGCGCCGACCTATCGAACACGTTACGCCGAGTTCCTACGAATCGACTTTCCGCGTATTCCTTTTCCTGAGACGAAGGAAGCGTTCGAAGCCCTGTCAAAGCTCGGCTGGGTGCTTGTGCAGGCGCATCTCTTGCGCGAGCTACCACGACGCGGCTTGGCGGGCTATTTCGGCAAGGGCGACCTGAAGTGGACCCCATTCGTAGGACCACGGGGGCTTGGATTTAAGGTGTAATCTCGCCTGCTCTTGTCCTTCAAAATTCAAGCTGCTTCTTGCTTCTTCTGCCTCTGCTGTGGGTATGTGGGCAACGCGTTTGCGTTGTCCAAGCGAAGCGGCATATCCACAGTCTTCGCCACCGCCTCGATTGCGTCGATGCCGGCGCGCCACACCGCCATCGGCATCTGGTTGTTCATCGCCTGGTGCGGGCGCCGATGATTGTAAAAAGTCATCCAATTGCCGATACCAGCTCGCGCCTCGCGGCCATCGGCGTAAGCTTTCAGATGCACTTCTTCGTATTTGATCGACCGCCATAAGCGCTCGATGAAAATATTGTCCATGAAACGGCCGCGTCCGTCCATCGAAATCGCGATGCCCGCCGCTTCGAGCTTGCCGGTGAACGTGGCGCTCGTGAACTGTGCGCCTTGATCGGTGTTGAATATTTTCGGCCTGCCGTATCGAACCAGAGCCTCGTCCAGCGCGGCGAGGCAGAAGCTCGTATCCATCGTGTTCGACAGCCGCCACGCCAAAACAGCCCGGCTGGCCCAATCGATCACCGCCACCAGATACAGAAAGCCGCGCGCCATCGGGATGTAGGTGATGTCAGCCGCCCATACATGGTTCGGTTCGGCAATCGTCAGGCCGCGCAGCAGATAGGGATGGATCTTGTGTCCGGGCGCGGCTTTGCTCGTGCCGGGGCGCGGAACCAGCGCCTCGATCCCCATCACGCGCAGCAGCCGCTGCACCCGCTTGCGGTTGACCCCACGCCCTTCGGCATTGAGCGCAAACGTCATCCGCCGCGAGCCGTAGAACGGCAGTTCGAGATGCAGTTCGTCGATGCGGCGCATCAAGGCCAGATCGTCCGCCGCCGTAACTGACTTGGGCCGGTAGACGCCCGAGCGCGGCAGCGCCAACAGCGCGCATTGGCGGCGTACCGACAGATCATCCTTGCCCGGATCAACCATCGCCTTGCGGTCCGGCGCGCTCATCGCCCGGGCCTCTTGCCCAAGAAATCCCGTTCCACCGTCAGCTGGCCGATCTTGGCGTAGAGCTTGGCCGCCTCGCGCTCGCGCTCCTCCTCGCCATCGCCCGAACTACTCGCGCCTCGCGTGAACAGGCTCGCAGCGTTGTCGCAAAGCAGCTTCTTCCAGCCGTAAATCTGGTTCGGATGCACGCCGTGCCGCTTCGCCAGCTCCGGAACCGTCGCATCCTCGCGCAGCGCCTCCAGCGCTATCTTCGCCTTGAACGCCGCATCAAACTTCTTGCGTGACTTCGTCATTTTCTCGCTCCTTCGTGTCCGAAAGAGCAGGACGCTTCACACCTTAACAGGTGGTCCCAAATCCGGGGTCCACTTCAACCATACAGTCGAGGCGGTGCGTTATTCATCGCAGGAAGAGGCCGTCTGGATCAACAAGACTCAGTTCTTCAAGCCCGTGCCGCAAAACGTCTGGGATTTTCATATCGGCGGCTATCAGGTGCTCGACAAATATTTGAAATCACGCAAGGGGCGCGTGCTGTCGCTCGACGAAATCAACCATATTGCCGCAGTGGCTGATAGCTTGGCCTTCACGATCGACCAGATGGCCGCAATCGATGCGGCCTATCGCGCCGCCTTCCCGGACAGGGGATAATTCGCCGAATGCAGCGCCGCCGCGTGCCTCGCGAGTCGAGGCATGTTAGGCTCCACCTACCATGAGCCGAGAATCACGAAAGACCGGGCCGAACTCGCGCGAACCAACTCTCTTCGGGCCGGCCGAGCAGCCCGATCTCTTCGGTCCTACGCCCGCGCCTGAGCGCTACGTGCCCAAGCCCGAGCACGTGCGCAGTGGGCTGCGCAGCCTGCTCGAACGCCTCGCCACCGCCGAAACATGGTGGCAATGGTCGGATTGGGATATCGACCGGTATCGGGAGCGCGACGTGCACTATTACTGCGACCTGCTGCCGGACCGGGGTGAAGCCGAGGAGTGGCGGCAGCGCCTTGCAGTCGAGATTGCGCGATTGGACAAGGCCTCCGGCCCCGTGCGGCCCGAAGATCCCCGGTTTCTCCGGGCGAAGCGCAGCACGTCGCCTCTCAGCACATCCTCCTGATCTTTCACGCCGCCGCGCCGGATGCCGGCCGCAATTATCGAGGAAGCTCCTGAGCTTCCTCGACCGGCTCGGGTGCTTCAGCTTGCACAGCGCCTCCGACTCGATGCAGCCGGATCATTAGCTGCCCGAATACACGACGGACTTGCTCGATTTGCTGCACGTTCTCGGCCGGCTCATTGCGCTGGAACCCGCGCAGGCCGACCTGTTGAACCGCATCTGCGCCGGACCGCTGCGGAGCGCCGAGCAACTGCGCAGCGCCGGCGCATTTGCGGAGGCGGAAGCGAAACCGGCCGCATCGAGAAGCAAGAGCAAAAGCAAAAAATAGCGGCCGCCAGTGGGCTGCGGGGACAACGTGGATGCCCTGCTCGCGCCGCCAACCGAGATCGCGCATAATCACGACAATTCGGCAACCGCAAAGTGCGAGACATGGCTTTCTCCCGGCAAGGCGACCTTTTCCGCCAGGACGAACAGGATGATCCGTTGGAGGATCGGCCGACGCCGGTCTACCGCGCCGATCCCGATAAAGTTCGTGCAGAGCTCCACCTGATTCTCGCCGAGGCTCGGGCGGCGCCAAAGATGCCCTGGGAGCCAGAGCAGGTCAGGCTCTATCGCACGATTTTTCCGCAGATGAGTAATTGGCTGCCCGAAGGGGAAGCTGCCCAATTACGGTTCGAATTCGAGGCCGAGTTGAACCGGCTCGAAGCAGCCTGACGGCCGAGCACGGTTGCAAAAGGGCTTCTTTGCAGAGGGCTATTTGGTGTCCCCTCATAAGCCGCGAATCACGAAAAAGCGCTCTGCCCCCCGCGAACCAACTCTTTTCGGGCCGGCCGAGCAGCCCGATCTCTTCGGTCCACCGCCTGCGCCCGAGCGCTACGTGCCGAAGCCCGAGCACGTGCGCAGCGGGTTGCGCAGCCTCCTCGAGCGTCTCGCCACCGCCGAAACATGGTGGCAATGGTCGGATTGGGACATCGAACGTTATCGCGAGCGCGACGTGCGCTACTACTGCGACCTGCTGCCGGACCGGGGTGAAGCTGAGGAATGGCGGCAGCCGCTCGCGGTCGAGATTGCGCGATTGGACGCGGCCTCCGGCCCCTCCCGGCCCGAGGACCCGCGTTTCATCCGCACAAAGCGCGGCACGTCGTCGCTCGACACAGCCTCTTGAGCCTTCTCAATCTGCCACGCCCCGAACGCCGTTAGTTCAATTATCCAAGAAGCTCTGGAGCTTCCGCAAGTGACTCGGATATTCAATTTGCGCAGCGTCCTCAACTCGCGCGTCAAGCCGCCGTCGCGGTTAGCTCCCCTGCTGCCGTCATTTCACTGTGGAGCCGAATGGCATCCGCATCATAGCCATTAGGCCAAGTCAAAACACCGATGACCTCAGGCCAACGACCCATGTCATTCTTCATCGCGCTTCGCGGCCGTGCGAGATGCGAAGCACAATGACTTCGTCCCTCTGCGCCGAATAGGCGTAGCGCAAGACATAACCAGCCCCGCCAAACGGCACGATCAATTCGCGTACATTGGGTGTACCCGATGGTCTGCCGCGCTGCGGAAAAGTATCGATTGATTGTATCGCAGCGACCAGAACAGCGATAGAGCGGTCGGCTGCAGCCGGGTTCTTGTCCGCGAGAAATGCGTGCAGTCGCGCGAGGTCGGCTGCGGCCGCCTGCGAGACGACCAGCCTCATAATTTGCGCGGCTTAGGCGTCGGAAGCTCGTTCGGCGTGCCCCAACTCTGCATCCAGGCCTTGATCTCGTCCCAGGGCACACCTATGCGGGTGCGTTCGAACTCAGCAAGACGACGCGCGTCCTCCTCCAAAGCCTCTGGCGACCAAGGCCCCTCGCCTTTGGCGCGCATGTCCGAAAACTCGGTGGGCAAGGACTCCTCGTTGCAAGCGATGTCAGCGAGCAACTCGGAGACGCCGATGCCGCGCCCTCGCGCCCGCGCCTCGAGCAGATCAGCGGTTCTCGAATCCACCTCGATCGTACGTGTTTTCACGTCCATCCCTCGATAAGTGCATCCCCTCAATTATCCAGAAAGCTCCTGAGCTTCCGGCTGCAACTCGGGTGCTTCAGCTTGCGCAGCGCCTTCGCCTCGATCTGGCGGATGCGCTCGCGGGTGACCGAGAACTGCTGGCCGACTTCTTCCAAAGTATGGTCCGTATTCATGCCGATGCCGAAGCGCATGCGCAGCACGCGTTCCTCGCGCGGCGTCAATGAGGCGAGAACCCGCGTCGTCGTTTCACGCAAGTTCGATTGGATCGCCGCATCGATCGGCAGGATCGCATTCTTGTCCTCGATGAAATCGCCGAGATGGGAATCCTCTTCATCGCCGATCGGGGTTTCGAGGGAGATCGGCTCCTTGGCGATCTTCAGCACCTTGCGCACTTTTTCGAGCGGCATGGCGAGCTTTTCGGCCAGTTCTTCGGGCGTCGGTTCGCGGCCGATCTCATGCAGCATCTGCCGCGAGGTGCGCACGATCTTGTTGATCGTCTCGATCATATGCACCGGAATGCGGATCGTGCGCGCCTGATCGGCGATCGAGCGCGTGATCGCTTGCCTGATCCACCAGGTCGCGTAGGTCGAGAATTTGTAGCCGCGCCGATATTCGAATTTGTCGACCGCCTTCATGAGGCCGATATTGCCTTCCTGGATCAGATCGAGGAATTGCAGACCGCGGTTGGTATATTTCTTGGCGATCGAGATGACGAGGCGCAGATTGGCCTCGACCATTTCCTTCTTGGCCTGGCGCGCTTCGCGCTCGCCCTTCTGCACCATTTGCACGATCTTGCGGAATTCCAGGATCTCGAGCCCGGTCTCGGTGGCGAGCGCTTGGATTTCCGTGCGAAATCTCGCGGATCTTCTCCTTGTCGTGAGCGACGAATTCCTTCCAGCCGCGATTGCCGAGCTTGGAGACGCGCAGGAGCCATTTCGGATCGAGTTCCGAATTGTGATAGGCCTTGAGGAAGTCTTCGCGCGAGACGCCGCGGTCTTCGGCGGCGCGCAGAAGTTTCGTCTCCGATCCGATCAAGCGCTTGTTGATGTCATACAGCTGTTCGACCAGGTCATCGATGCGGTTCTGGTGCAGGCACAAGGACTTGACGTCGATGACGATCTCTTTTTTGAGGGCTTTGTATTTGCGCTCCTGGGCCGGCGTCAGCGTCTCGTTCTTGAGCTTGTTCTCGACATTCTGATCCTGCAAACGCCGAAGCTTCTTATAGGCATCGGCAATACGGTCGAACGTCTCGAGCACTTTCGGCTTCAGCTCCGCCTCCATCGCGGAAAGCGACACCGAATTCTCCATGTCGTCTTCTTCGTCGAAGGCTTCCTCGAGGTTCGGTATTTCGCCGTCTTCATCGGCGGGCCGCAAAGCCGCAGGAGGCGTGATGGGAGCGGTCGCCGGCGCGCGCTGCGCGACGAGCGCTTCGGCGCCCGGCGCCGTCATGTCGATCTTCGGCGTGTTCTTGCCGTCCGGACCCGCGTAAGTGGCCTCGAGATCGATGATGTCGCGCAAGAGAACCTTGCCCTCATTGAGCTCGTCGCGCCAGATGATGATCGCCTGGAAGGTGAGCGGGCTCTCGCAGAGCCCCGCGATCATCGCTTCGCGGCCGGCCTCGATGCGCTTGGCGATTGCGATTTCGCCCTCGCGCGACAAGAGCTCGACCGAACCCATCTCGCGCAGATACATGCGGACGGGATCGTCGGTGCGATCGGCGGGTTCGGATGTGCGTGTTGCTACGGCTTTCGGCTGGGCGATTTCGACGAGCTCGCCGGCTTCGGCTTCCTCTTCTTCGGCCTCTTCGGTTTCGCCGTCGTCGTGCTCTTCGCTTTCGATGACGTTGATGCCCATTTCATTGAGCATGGCCAGGATGTCTTCAATCTGTTCGGAATTCACTTCTTCGGACGGAAGCACTGCGTTCAGTTCGCTGTAGGTCACGAAACCACGCTTCTTGGAGTGCTTGATCATCCGTTTGACGGCAGCGTCGGTCAGATCGAGCAGAGGACCGTCGGTCGTCTCGACCACAACGCCGTCGGCATCGGCTTTCTCGTTGTCTTTCTTTGCCATCAAGTCTCCTCCGAACGCCTGCACCCAGTCATAGGTCCCGAATTCCGAGGATTTCGCGGCCCACTTCGGAAAATCGCTGCAATCCCGCGATTTGCCGGTTCCCAAATTCTTCCTTGCTTCGTCTCGACGACGCTTCGTCCCGCCACCCTTCCGGTGGTCCGACCCTAGCGCTAGGTGCCCAAGGGTCAAGGCTAAGTCGGCCCGCCAAATCTAAAGAATTAGTGGCGCGATGCCGACGGATGGGGCGCATCCGTCAGCATCGCAACACTACGGACCGGCTGCCAAAGCAAAAGGCGCGGTCGAACCTTGCCGCTCGCTCGCCTGCTGCCGAGACCGCTCCTTTAACGCTTAAAAACTATAATTCCATATAAAATTGCGGCTTCTTCGGTCGCCCGCGCCGAACTGCCGCTGCACGAAATTCCGCAAACTCACAACGACCGGTTTGGCCGGCCCGACGCCGTGCCGAACCCTTCGATCGCCGCCTCGAGCCCCACAAGCACGGATAATTGTTGGTGAATGTCCTTCAACCGGGCGAGATTTGCCTCGCTGAACTCGTCGGCCAAAGCGCGCTTGGCGACCTGCAACTCTCTATGTAGGGCTCTCGATTTACGGTGCAAGGCCAGCGCCTGCTTCAACGTTTCTTCGGCGTCTAACTCGGCTGCATCCGGTTGCAGGACCCAAAGGGTGGAATGTGCCTTTGCCGCTTCCAGCTTCTGACGCGCCTGGCTGAGGCCGCAACGCTCCAGTTCGAGAGCCAAGTCACCAGGAGACACGGCCGCCTGCGCCCACAGGTCGAGCAGTTTTGTCCGCAAAGCATGCGCTTCGGAACTCGACAAATCGAGCTCGGCAAGTGCCTCGCCGTGAACCTCGAGCAGGTTCGGATGATTGATGAACAGCAAGAGGATCACGGCTTCGCGCCCGGGAATGCCGGGGCGGCTTGGGCGCAGCAGCGGCGATTGCGCGAGACTCTGGCCGACCCGGGGCGGCACCGAAACATAGCCGGGTTCGGCCGCATCGCTGGCGCGGAAGCCGCGCGGATCACGCCGCCTGGCGCTGGTCGGCGCCCCCCTGGTTTCGGCCCTGTTTGGCCGCGCGGCCTCGAAGAGTGCCGCGAGGCGGCTGCGCAGCTCCGCGGCATAATAGCGTCGGAGGGTCTCGTCGCGAATCTCGTTGCATACCGCCGAGAGCCGGCGTTCGAGGCCGGCGCGCCGCTCCGGCGTCGCGAAATCCAAGGTTTCCGTCTCTCTTTGCCAAAGGAGATCGACGAGCGGGCGGGCCGTGCCGAGCACGTCTTCAACCGCGGCCGCGCCGCCGCTGCGGGCGAGATCATCCGGATCCTGCCCGTCCGGCAGAAGGGCGAAGTAGAGAGATCGGCCGGGCCCGATCAGGGGCAAGACCGTGTCGATCGCTCGATAGGCGGCCTTGCGCCCGGCGCGGTCGCCATCAAAACAGAGGATGGGCTCTTCCGCCATGCGCCACAAGAGTTCGCATTGCTCAGCCGTCAGGGCCGTGCCGAGCGGTGCAACGACATGGGCAATGCCAACCGATGCGAGCGAAATGACGTCGACATAGCCCTCGACGGCGACGACTGTGCCCCGCTCCTGCGCGGCCTTGCGGGCATTGTGATGGTTGTAGAGGATGGCGCCTTTGTGAAAAAGCGGCGTCTCGGGCGAGTTCAGATATTTGGCCTGAGCATCCTTTTCCAGCGCGCGGCCGCCGAATGCGATGACGCGCCCCGAACGATCGCAGATCGGGAACATGAATTCGATCGCGGAACCGATCGTAAGGGACGGCAATTTCGTCGCCGCTGATCAGAACCCCGGCTTCGATCATCATCTCGACCGGAACGGCTTTCGCCGCCAGGGCGTCGCGCAAGGCGAATTTGTCGGCCGAGGCGTAACCTAGGCGGAATCTCTCCTGAATCTCGGGCGAGAGGCCGCGGCCGGCGAGATAGGCGCGCGCCTTGGCGCCCGACCGGCCGCGCAACTCGGCCTCGAAAATCGCCGCGGCCAGTTCCAAGACTTCATGCAAAGAGGCGCGCTTCCTTTCATGCTCGGCTTGCTGCGGAGAGACCTCCGGCAGAGTGAGCCCGGCATCCGCCGCGAGCCTTTCGACAGCCTCAGGGAAGGAAAGGCCCTCCGTCGCCATGACGAAATCGAAAATATTGCCGTGATTGCCGGACGAAAAACAATGGTAAAAGCCTTTTTGGTCATTGACCGTGAAGGATGGCGTTCTTTCGGAATTGAACGGCGAGAGGCCTTTCCATTCGCGTCCGGCCTTGGTCAATTTGACGCGCTGGCGCACGACATCCGAAACCGGAAGTCGAGCCTTGATTTCTTCGAGAAAGCTGGGCGGGAATCGCATCGGCGCCTTTGGGTTCGTCCGCAACCATTATAATAGACGGGGATGCCCTGTTCGGAGTTGTCCCCCGAATTCACAGGCCTGCACAAACTTTAAGGCGATTCGGAGAAAAGGTCGCCTTGTCTTCCGTGGCGGGCGGCAAGGCATGCCTTCACTGGATGAAAGAGTTAGTGTTGCGATGCTAACGGATGGGAGCCGTCCTTTAGCATCGCAACACCTGGAGGCGCGACGAGGGGTTTCAGTCAAATGATGAGCAAAACAGCCCGTTTCTTCGCCATGAAGCAGCATGGCGAGAAGATTTCCGTGCTCACCGCCTATGACTATCCGACTGCCAAAGCTGAGGCTGAGGCCGGCGTCGATATCATCCTTGTCGGCGACAGCGTCGGCACCAATATGCTCGGCTACGAGAGCGAGAAGGAGGTGACTCTCGCCGACATTGCCCACCATTTGCGGGCGGTGCGGCGCGGCGCGCCTGACTCGTTCGTGATCGCCGATCTGCCCTATCAAACCTACGAAACGGCGGACATGGCCATCGCCAATGCCAAGATCCTCGTTGCGGCGGGCACGGACATGGTGAAATTCGAGGGGCCGCGTCCCGACATCGCCGCGGCTCTGGTGGCGTCAGGCATAAATGTCTGCAGCCATATCGGCCTCGAGCCGCAGCATCATGAAGAAAAGCGCGTCAAGGGCCGCTCCGCCGCGGACGCGGTGCGCCTCGTCGCCGACGCGATCGCACTCGACAAAGCCGGCATATCCATGCTTGTGCTCGAACTCATTCCCGAAGAGGTGGCGGCACATGTGACGAAGTCCATCGCCGCACCGACGATCGGCATAGGCGCCGGCCGCAACACGGACGGCCAGGTTCTCGTCATCTGCGACGTCCTCGGCTACACAGATGCCAATTTCCGCCACAACCGCCGTTATCGCGACGTCGGCCGCGACATGCGCGCCGCGGCCGCAGCCTATGTGCAAGATGTCCGCACGGGGGCTTTTCCCGCCGAGGCCAATGTCTTCCACATGCCCAAGGACGAGCTTGCGGCGCTGATGGACAAGGCTGGGTAAGCAAAGCGGCTCGTGCACGGGAAATTCGTTATATTTGACGTAGCCAATTTTCGTGAGAAAGCCCGTCGATGGGCGCGAACTCGCCTTCGTTGTCGGTGACGATCGTGTAGCAGAGTGCGATGGCCTGAGCAGCGATGAGGAGATCATTGCCGCCGATCGGCCTGCCGGAGTGTTCAAGCCGGCTCCGGATCAGGCCATAAACAGTATCGGCTGGCGCCTCGAAAGGGATAACGTCGAGGACGCCAAGCGCCGCCTCGAGTTGCGCCGTGAGCCGCGGCGACCCCTTCTTTGTAGCCCCGTAGCGTAATTCCGCGGCAACAATGACACTCGTGCAGACCTGCGCTTCGCCAACCTTGCGGATATGTTCGGCTATGCGGCCGTTTGGGTTGCGGATCAGATCGGAGGCGATATTGATATCGAGCAAATAGCGCATCAAAATTCGACGGAATCAGGGGCCTGGTCGGAGATCGGCGGGAAATCCTCGTCGATCGGCGCCAGGGTTGCCAGTAGCGCCAGCAGGGATTTCGCAGGTGCGGGCTCGATGATCAGCTTTTCGCCTTCCTTGCGCATGATCGCGTCCTCGCCGGGGCCGAATTTCAAAATGAGACACTACCAAAGTTTTGCTTCTCACGCGCCTAGCTTCGCCTTTACCAGTCCGCTCGCCTTAGCGACATCGAAGCGGCCGGCATATTTGCTCTTCAGGGTGGCGACGACCTTTCCCATATCCTTGATCGAAGCCGCTCCCGTTTCGGCGACGGCGGAGGCGATCGCGGCATCGACCTCCGCCGCGCTCAGGGGTTGCGGCAAAAAACTCCGGATGACCGCTATTTCCTCTCGTTCCTGGGTGGAAAGATCGGTGCGGCCGGCTTTTTCGTAGATTTCGGCCGATTCCAGCCGGCTCTTCGCCAATTTCTGCAGCAAGGCGAGAATTTCTTCATCCGAGACGGTCTTGCCCTGCCCTCTCGCCTCGATATCACGATCCTTGAGCGCGGCATTGATCATGCGGATCGTGTTGACCCGCAATTTCTCGCCGGCTTTCATCGCTATCTTGAGCTCTTTGGTAAATTGCTCGCGCATGGCGTCTCCTACAATCTCTTCCGTTCGGACGGACCCGTCCGATCAAATCCATAAAGCCGAAGGCTTTGGGCCGGAGCGCATCCTGTGTGAGACACCGACTCTGTCCGATGTCCGAAATGCCGCAAGGGCCACTCACCTTGGTGGGGCATCATCTTCCCAAAGCTGCCCGGCAGCAGCACGGGATTGACCTCTGCCCGGCTTGCGCCTAAGCAAATCGGCGTCCGCGGACGCCGATCTGGCTTCGACGAACCTTGCGGCACCCGCACGCCTTGTAAGGTTCTGCGGCGCCCACCACTTCAGGTGGCGTGCGACAGTCTCGCAATAGCTCGTCGGCCGTCGAAAGCCCGAAACTCGAAGTCCAGAAATCGCCCGCGTCGCCGCCGGACGGCGCCGTGGCGGGCGAGCGGAGAAGCACGGTGTAGTGCGCCCATGACCAAGGATCAAGATAAAGAAAAAGCGAAGGGCTGGGCTGAGCCGGTGCCGACGGCGCTTCTCGTTTTGGCCGATGGCACCACGCTCGAAGGCTTCGGCCTCGGTGCCGTGGGCGAGGCGGTCGGCGAAGTGTGCTTTAATACCGCCATGACGGGCTATCAGGAGATCCTCACGGATCCCTCCTATGCCGGCCAGATCATTACCTTCACTTTTCCCCACATCGGCAATGTCGGCGCGAATGAAGAGGATATTGAAACCGCCAGTCTGTCGGCGGCCTCCGGCGTACGCGGCATCGTTGTCCATGCGCCGATCACCTCTCCCTCGAGCTATAGGGCCACGCGCGATTTCGACCAATGGTTGAAGAGCCGCGGCATTATCGGCCTCTCCGGCGTGGATACGCGAGCATTGACCGGCCGCATACGCGAAAAGGGCATGCCGAACGCGGTCATCGCACATTCGCCGGACGGCATTTTCGATCGCAATACCTTGCACGCCAAAGCCGCGCAATGGCCTAGCCTCGAAGGCATGGATCTCGTTCCAACGGTGACGACGAGCCAAAGGTTCACCTGGGACGAAACGAGCTGGACGCCGGAGCGCGGCTATGGGAGACAGACGGCGCCGAAGTTCCATGTCGTTGCGATCGACTACGGCATAAAGCGGAACATATTGCGCCTTCTCGCCGATGTCGGCTGCGCTGTCACAATCGTGCCGGCGACGTCGTCCGCAGAGGCGGTCTTGGCGTTAAATCCGGATGGGGTGTTTTTGTCGAATGGGCCCGGCGACCCGGCGGCAACCGGCGAATATGCCGTGCCCGCCATAAAGCAGCTCTTGGAGCAGAAAATTCCGATCTTCGGCATCTGCCTCGGCCATCAAATGATGGCGCTCGCGATCGGAGCGAAGACCGTCAAAATGCATCAGGGTCACCACGGCGCCAATCATCCGGTGAAGGACTTTACCACCGGCAAGGTCGAGATCGTCTCGATGAACCATGGCTTTGCCGTCGACGCGCGGACATTGCCGGCGGATGTCAAGGAAACCCACAGATCGCTCTTTGACGGTTCGAACTGCGGTCTCGCGCTCGCAGACCGACCGGCCTTTTCGGTCCAGCATCATCCCGAAGCTTCGCCGGGCCCCCGCGACAGCCACTATCTTTTCCGCCGCTTTGTCGCAATGATGGAGGCCGCGCGGTCGGTGCCGCCAATACGGTCGATGGTTTGAGAATTTCCGAAGTGGTCATGCCGCCCGGCGGCGGCGACGACTGGGCCAAAACCATGTCCCGATTCCCCGACTTGATGCAGAGCGAGCTGGCGCGGAAATGACTTGGCGTGATTTCTGGAACCACACTCACTCGATCTACGTCAATGCGCGCCACAAGGCTCTGCACTACTCCAGCATTGCCGAGGACCTCGCCCCCCTCATCCCCTCGCCGCAGGCGATCGTGCTCGACTATGGCTGCGGCGAGGCCCTCGCCGCGCCACAGCTCGCAGCCCGCTGCGGCAAGCTTTATCTCTTCGACGGCGCGTCGAACGTCGAGGCCGCTCTGCGCCAGCGCTATAGCGGCTCAGACAAGATTATCGTGCTCTCAGAAAGCACCCTCGATGCGCTTCCCGATGGCGCGCTCGACATGATCATCTGCAATTCGGTTCTGCAGTATCTCAGCCAGGGTGAGTGCCGCGATTTCGTTCAGTTTGCGTGGCGTAAACTTAAGCTCGGCGGACGTCTCGTCGTCGCCGACGTGATCCCGCCGTACGTCGATGCGGCTTCCGACACGATGGCGCTGCTCAAGTTTGCGCGGCGCGGCGGTTTTCTGTTCGCCGCGTTGCGCGGTCTCGTCGCCACCTATTTCTCGCGCTATCGGAAACTGCGGGCCGAAGTCGGCCTCACGACTTTCGCAATTCCGGATATGTTGCGCCTCCTCTCGACCAATGGGTTCGAGGCCAAGCGCGTTGACCACAACATAGGCCACAACCAGGCCCGCATGACTTTCCTCGCCAAACGAGTCTGACCGTTGCGCCTGCAATGAGGCGCGGTTCCCGTCAAACGAGCGCAATCGCCGCGACGAGACGGCCATAGTCGCGATCCTTGCGGTGGGTCGAGCGGCGGAACGAATAGAAGCGCTTCGGATCCGCATAAGTGTCAAGGGCGAGATCTTCGAATCTGCCGATGCCTGCGCGGGTCAACCGGAAGCCGATGAAGCCGGGCAGATCGAACATGAAGTGGCCGACGCGCTCGGCCGGCCGGAAAAACACGGCAAAGGCAGCATCTTCACCGATGAAGCGCGCTTTGAATTCGACCCCGACTTCGTAGCTTCGCGGACCGATCGTGGGACCGAGCGCCGCCAGCGTCGAAGCGCGTGCCGCACCGCATCGTTCCATGGCGAGAAGCGTCGATTTCGAGAATTCCGCCGAGCGCACCTTTCCAGCCCGCATGTGTGGCGGCGACCACTTGCGCAGCTTCGTCAAAGAAGAAATCATGCCGCAATCTGCGCCGGTGACACCAAGTCCCAATCCGCGCGTCTTCGTCACGAGAGCATCACAGCGCGGCCTCTCGCCGGCGGCGAAGGGAGCCTCGACGACAAGCGCGTCAACCGAATGAGTCTGATAGGGGATGAGAAAGATCTCCTCAGCAACGTTCAGGTGTGCCGCCATGCGGCGGCGGTTCTCGATGACGCTTGCGGGATCATCGCTTGATCCGACACCGCCGTTGAGTGTCGCATAAACTCCCTGCGATACCCCGCCTTCGCGGCTGAAAAACGCATGCGCGAGACCCGGTCTCCTCAAGAGTTGCGATTCGATCGCACCAACGAATCTGGAATTCGCGCCTTGACTCATGTTCGGACCTTTGCGAGCGGCGTCTCGAAACCCGGAGGAACGAGAGCGGGCGAGGTGGCGCACAACACCTTGAAGAGTTCGGCCATGCTCGCCGCTTGTCCGGTCGTAGGACCAGGCTGCGCCAGTCTTGCCAGGGCCGCATCGATAGCGGCAGCCTGCGCCGGGCTCGCCGCGCGCCGCAAGGCAGCGGCGCGCTCGAAGATACCGAGACGCGCAAGAAAGACGCCCTGCTCGACCAGGCCGTGTACGTCGGCGCCGGCTGCGAGCGCCGCGCGGCCAAGTGCAGCGAAATCGACATGCGCAGTCAGATCGACTTCGCCCGGTGCCGTCAAAGGACCGACATAGGCATGTTCTTTGACGGCCTGCAGGGTCTCGCCCGCGCGTTTGCCACTATAACCGTAATCGATGACGAGTAGCGCGCCACCTTCCTGCACGACGTGACCCGCCAGACGGCTCATGAGTTTTTGCGCGGCAAGACCGATTTCGAGGATTGCGCCCGGCGGAGCAGCCGCCACGATGGCGGAGTCCGGCGCCGGCGCGAGGCCGACGGCCAATCTGCCGTCATGATCGAGGCCGACGAGCCGCTCGTTCCAGCCTTGCGCCGTGCGCATATAATGCCGCACCGGCAGGGCATCGAAGAACTCGTTGGCGATGATGATTGCCGGCCCATGCGGCAGATCGTCAATCGACGCGTGCCACGTGAAGGCACACTCGAAAGGGTCGAGCGTTTGGCGCTGCTGAGCCGTCAGGACTTCGCTCATTTCCACGAGATGGACGTCGAGTAACTCGCGGAAGCTTGCAACGACACGCGCGGCGCGGAGGAAATCGGCCATCAAGGTGCCGCGCCCGGGGCCGAGCTCGATGAGCCGAAGCGGCGCAGGCTCGCCCATTGCTTGCCAGACCTCCGCCGCCCACAGGCCGATCAACTCTCCGAACATCTGGTGAATTTCTGGCGCCGTGATGAAATCGCCGCTCCTGCCAATCGGCATTTGGCTGCGATAATAGCCGTACTTGGGATGCATGGAGGCGAGCGCCATGAACCGTTCGAGGCTCATCGGCCCGGCTTCGGCGATCATCGCGATGATTTCCCGTTCGAGTGGCGTCATGTTTTGGCTCTCGCATGATTGCCTAGTGCAAAGCGGAGGAGGGCGAGGCCCGCGGCCACGAGCGGCAGCGACAGCAGCATGCCCATCGTGATCCAGCCGCTGCCGAAAAGATAACCGAGCTGCGGGTCGGGTTCGCGAAAAAATTCGCCGCCGATGCGCGCCAGCCCATAGCCGATTGCGAATATGCCTGAGGCGAGGCCAGGATGCCGCAGAGCACCGAGCCGAACTGCGACCACCAGGATCAAAAACAAGACGATGCCTTCGAGCCCCGCTTCGTAGAGCTGGCTCGGGTGTCGCGGCAGCGGCCCGGCACCGGGAAAGACCATCGCCCACGGCACGTCGCAAGGAAGCGCACACGTCCGGCCCCAGAGCTCGGGCTTGATGAAATTGGCGATGCGGCCCAAAAAAAGCCCGATCGGCACGGCGGCCGCGCTAATGTCGAGGACGCTCGCAAAGCCGACGTGGTGGCGCCTGGCGAATGCGTAGATGGCGAGCACCGAGCCGGCAAGGCCGCCGTGAAAGGCCATGCCTCCCCTCCACAGAGCGACGGTCTCCTCGGGATGGGCGAGATAATGTGTCGGATTGTAGAACAGGATATAGCCAATCCGGCCGCCGAGGATGACGCCCACCGCCATGTAAATGAGCAAGTCATCGATGCTTGCGACGGAGGGCCGCGGCAGGCCACCCCAGAACTGGTCGCGCGCGACGAGATGACGGGCATAGACCCACCCGAGAATCAAGCCCACGATATAGGCCAGCGCATACCAACGGACCGGAAAGGGTCCAATCGTGATCAAGACAGGGTCGATGGCGGGATAAGCGACGAGGAGCGGCATCTTTTCTGGAATCCCGAGGGAGGTTCTGTGATAGACTGCAGCTTGGCTAGCTTCGGCGAATGGGCGGCGTCAAGCCCGGCTTCATCCTTGGCGTCTTCCTTGAAGATTGCCCTAGATTTGTGTGACAATTGCGTTTCGTTGTCGACGCGCGCCGCACGCGGTTTTAAGGAGATCGCCATGCCTGAGACCAAAGGCCGTATGTTTGATGAGTTCTCGCGCTTGATGACGGATGCGGCGGAAGTGGCGCATGGTGTCCGCCGCGAAGCCGAGAACCTGCTGAAAGGCCAGGTCGAGCGTCTGCTCGACACGATGGAAATCGTGACACGCGAGGAATTCGAAGCGGTCAAGGAAATGGCCGCAAAGGCCCGCGAAGAAAACGAAAGGCTCGCACAGCGCATTGCCGCGCTCGAAGCGAAACTGCCGCCGGACGGCGCGGCCCAGGCCTCCGAGGATCCCAAGCCGACGACCTGAGCGTCGCCCGCGGGCGTGACAGAGGCGTGACGTTGCAAGCCTCCCCCGAGCTTGGCGCCGGGTGGCTAGACCGCCGCGATTTATGGTTGAAACAACCGCTGTCATTGCGAGGAGCGCAGCGACGAAGCAATCCAGGGGCGGCGCATTCCTACTGGATCGCTTCGCTGCGCTCGCGATGACGGCCCACGATTGGATTAAAACTCATCCTGCTCTAACCCGCAGGCCCCGCGGCGCGATCTGAGACTTTAAGCGTCAGGACGTGCCGCGCCAAAACCGATTGTCTTCGGCGACAGGATAGAATTCGTTCCGCGCAGCGAGTTTTTCTACGTAGAGGGCGCGATAGGCCCGGTCGTCGAGCAATTCCATCCCTTCGAGGTCCAGCTCGAGGCCGACCTCGTGATAGACGTCGAGGTTTGTGAGATCTGGCCGCGGCAGTTTGCCGGCCTCGAACTCTTGCCACATCTGCCGGAAGAGGTCTTCGAGATTACGGACGAGCTGCGGCGTGTCGAAGAGCAGGCAAGAGTCGCGCCCGGCGACGAGTTTCTGCTTGAGGGCCAAGAGTTGCGAGCGGTCGCGGCCGAGCTCAATGGCGCGAGCGACATAGTCTTCCGGCGTCGCGCAGACAAGTTCGCCTAAACCGGCAGCGCGAACGACGCTGCCGCACACCCGCGACGCGAAACTCCGGCCCGGGAGGGTCAGGATCGGGACGCCCATCCACATGGCGTCAGCTGCCGTCGTGTGAGCGCCATAGGGCAGGTTGTCGAGAAACAGATCGGCCAGAGGATAGCGGGCCAGATGTTCTGGATTGAGCATTTTTTCCGCAAAGACGATGCGCTCCGGCACGACCCCGCGTTGCGCCGCGAATTGGCGAAGCCGCTCATTCGTGTCGACGTTTCCGGTCAGCAGCCACAAGACGCTGTTTGGGACTTGACGGAGGATCGCCAACCATCTTTCGAACGTCCTCTGCGTGAGCTTTTGCGTTCCGTTGAGACTGCAATAGACGAGTGCGTGCTCGGGCAGTTGCGCATCCTTGCGCGAGGGCCGTTTCGCGGCGACAACTCGTTTTCGATCGTTCGGTTGGTAACACGGCAGCCGCACCACCTTCTCGGAATAGTAGATTTCGGCATCGTCCGGGATGATGTAGGGATCGGCGATGATATAATGATGGTAGGGGCTTGCCATCGTGCCGGGAAAGCCGAACCAATTAACTGCGATGGGCGCCGGCCGTAGCGCGAAGACTTTCGTCCGCGCGTCTTTCGTGTAGCCGTTCAGGTCGACGAGAATGTCGATTCCATCCTCGCTGATCCTCTCTGCCGCCTGCTCGTCGTTGAGTTTGGTGATGTCGGTCCAGTGATCGACGCCGTTTCTTGTTCTGGCTTGAGTTGAATCCGGTCGACTGATTCCGCAATAATAGGCGAAGATCTCGAAATCTTTGCGGTCGTGCAGTTCGACAACGTCGGTCATCGCGAAGCCGACGGCGTGCTCGCGCAAATCGGACGACACATAGCCGATGCGCAGCTTGCCCGGACGGCGCCGGCCAGCCGTTGCATCGTCGGTTCGACGCCCGGCGCCATTTGGCAGTCCGACAGTGTATCTATTGTAGTGGTAGGCTTTTGCCAGTTGGAACATCGGATCGTCGGCGAAATTGGCCAGCGACAAACACGAAATTCCCTCGAGCAGATCTTTCCTCTTGACGCGCTCCCATTCGGTGATGACCGGCCATTTGCACTGCCGCTGGCGCAGCGCCAACCAATGCTGCACGACCTCGACTTGTTTGACGTTGATGTCCAAACATTGCTTGAGGGCGTCTTCGGCGGCAGCGTCTTGGAACTGACCTTCGAGAACGCGACCAATCTGTTGGAGGGCCAAGAGTTTGTGCGCGACGTTTTCGCCGTTCACGACGGATAATTTGTTGAGGAGTTCCGACCACTGCTTCACCGCCTCGGCGGCGTGGCCCTCCTCTTCGAGGTTCCGGCCGAGATTTATGTACGACTGGCAGAAATCCGGCTTTAGCCTGATGCATTCCCTCAGTGCGTTGATCGCACCTGTGCGGTCGCCGGTTTCCCCGAGCGCCGTTCCATAGTTGAAATAGACGGCATAGAGGAGTTCGGACTCGGCGTTATAGGCGATCCAGGTCTTGTACAGCGCCGGCGCCAAGTGATTCTGATTGAGTGATTTCAGCTTCGCGGCACAGTCGAATAACGCGGCAACCGGCAATTTTTGCGAAATTGCGAGATTGACCGCGTTCGTGAATAATGCTGTGGCGAATTCCAACCCGTTTGGCTGCTCTGTCATAGAGGGGTCCGTCTTGCGGGAACAACATCTGCGACGTTCGACCGCTTCCGTCGCAACGCCTGCTCTCGGATACGCAAGACTTCCATTACTCTCGACGCTAATGCGGAATGAGTTTTAGTCGTATCGTTAGCCGTCATCGCGAGCCAACGGGTCCGGCCTTCGGCCGGCCCGATGACAGGCTACGCGAGGCGATCCAGGGGCGACGCTCTCCTCCTGGATTGCTTCGTCGCTGCGCTCCTCGCAATGACGGCGTTCCTTTACACCTTAAATCATCATGCTCTATTGGCTCAAGTCACTCGAATTGAGGGTGAAGACACCTGAGTTTTGTGCGGACCGGAGCGCGGACCTCCGGTCCGCATCGTAAACTCCACGCAATTTGACTGACGGAAACCGCAAGGCATCCCTCGGCCGCCGCCGCGGCCGAGACATGCGGATCATTCAACTCATCAGCCGACAAGAGTTGTCAGCGCACTCGCTTGCTGTGTCGTCATCTGCTGAACCTGTGTCGTTGTAAAGGCATGTCCTTGCGTCGTGCTCAAGTTGGCAATGTCAGCGGTGGAGATCCCGGCGATCGATTGCGTACTGAGAGCCGGAATGGCGGTCGTGCTCGACAGCGCCGCGAAGTTGCCGGTTGACAAGCCGTTGATTTGCGTGCTCGTCAGCCCGGCCGCCTGGGCCGTCGTGAACGCGCCGATCTCCGTGTTTGTCAGGTTGTTGACCGCGGCGGCCGAGAGAGCGCCGAGTTGAGCCCCGGTCAGGGCGCCGATGCTCGTCGCGTTGAAATTGCCGGCCCCCGTCGTGCTGAGGCCCGCGACTTGCGTCGTCGCCAGGTTGGCGATCGTCAAGGCGTTGAGATCGGTCGCGCCGATCGTGTTGAGCTGCGTCGTCGTCAGCGCGTGCACCTGCGTCGAGGTCAGCAAGCCGATCTGCGTCGTCGTGAGATCGCCGATAGCCGTCGTCGTCAAGCCGCCGAGTTGCGTCGCGGTGAGGGCCGCTGCCTGGGTCGCCAGGAGCGCCGTGCCCGAGGTCAGCACGACATTGGCTGCGGCAGCCGTCAGGGCGGCGATCTCGGTCGTCGTCAGGGCGCCGATGCTCGTCGCATTGAGATGGCCGACCCCCGTCGTGGTGAGGCCCGCGACCTGCGTCGTCGCCAGATTGGCGGTCGTCAAAGCGTTGAGATCGGTCGCCGAGATCGTGTTGAGCTGCGTCGTCGTCAGCGCGTGCACCTGCGTCGAGTTCAGGGCGCCGATCTGCGTCGTCGACAGATCGCCGAATGCCGTCGTCGTCAAGCCGCCGAGCTGCGTCGCGGTGAGCGCCGCTGCCTGGGTCGCCAAGAGCGGCGTACTTGAGGTATTGTTCAGCAAGGCGTTGGCGGCGGTTGCCGTGAAGGCGGCGATCTCGGTCGTCGTCAGGGCGCCGATGCTCGTCGCGTTGAGATGGCCGGCCCCCGTCGTGTTGAGGCCCGCGACCTGCGTCGTCGCAAGATTGGCGGTCGTCAAAGCGTTGAGATCGGTCGCCGAGATCGTGTTGAGCTGCGTCGTCGTCAGCCCATGCACCTGCGTCGAGTTCAGGGCGCCGATCTGAGTCGTCGACAGAGTGCTGATCGCCGTGGTGGTCAAGCCGCCGAGCTGCGTCGCGGTGAGGGCCGCAGCCTGGGTCGCCAAGAGCGGCGTACTTGAGGTATTGTTCAGCAAGGCGTTAGCGGCGGTTGCCGTGAAGGCGGCGATCTCGGTCGTCGTCAGGGCGCCGATGCTCGTCGCGTTGAGATTGCCGACCCCCGTCGTGGTGAGGCCCGCGACCTGCGTCGTCGCGAGATTGGCGGTCGTCAAAGCGTTGAGATCCGTCGCCGTGATCGTGTTGAGCTGCGTCGTCGTCAGAGCGTGCACCTGCGTCGAGTTCAGGGCGCCGATCTGAGTCGTCGACAGAGTGCTGATCGCCGTGGTGGTCAAGCCGCCGAGCTGCGTCGCGGTGAGCGCCGCTGCCTGGGTCGCCAAGAGCGGCGTACTTGAGGTATTGTTCAGCAAGGCGTTGGCGGCGGTTGCCGTGAAGGCGGCGATCTCGGTCGTCGTCAGGGCGCCGATGCTCGTCGCGTTGAGATGGCCGACCCCCGTCGTGGTGAGGCCCGCGACCTGCGTCGTCGCGAGATAGGCGGTCGTCAAAGCGTTGAGATCCGTCGCCGTGATCGTGTTGAGCTGCGTCGTCGTCAGAGCGTGCACCTGCGTCGAGTTCAGGGCGCCGATCTGAGTCGTCGACAGAGTGCTGATCGCCGTGGTGGTCAAGCCGCCGAGCTGCGTCGCGGTGAGCGCCGCTGCCTGGGTCGCCAAGAGCGGCGTACTTGAGGTATTGTTCAGCAAGGCGTTGGCGGCGGTTGCCGTGAAGGCGGCGATCTCGGTCGTCGTCAGGGCGCCGATGCTCGTCGCGTTGAGATGGCCGACCCCCGTCGTGGTGAGGCCCGCGACCTGCGTCGTCGCGAGATAGGCGGTCGTCAAGGCGTTGAGATCCGTCGCCGTGATCGTGTTGAGCTGCGTCGTCGTCAGCCCATGCACCTGCGTCGAGTTCAGGGCGCCGATCTGAGTCGTCGACAGAGTGCTGATCGCCGTGGTGGTCAAGCCGCCGAGCTGCGTCGCGGTGAGGGCCGCTGCCTGGGTCGCCAAGAGCGGCGTACTTGAGGTATTGTTCAGCAAGGCGTTAGCGGCGGTTGCCGTGAAGGCGGCGATCTCGGTCGTCGTCAGGGCGCCGATGCTCGTCGCGTTGAGATGGCCGACCCCCGTCGTGGTGAGGCCCGCGACCTGCGTCGTCGCGAGATTGGCGGTCGTCAAGGCGTTGAGATCCGTCGCCGTGATCGTGTTGAGCTGCGTCGTCGTCAGAGCGTGCACCTGCGTCGAGTTCAGGGCGCCGATCTGAGTCGTCGACAGAGTGCTGATCGCCGTGGTGGTCAAGCCGCCGAGCTGCGTCGCGGTGAGCGCCGCTGCCTGGGTCGCCAAGAGCGGCGTACTTGAGGTATTGTTCAGCAAGGCGTTGGCGGCGGTTGCCGTGAAGGCGGCGATCTCGGTCGTCGTCAGGGCGCCGATGCTCGTCGCGTTGAGATGGCCGACCCCCGTCGTGGTGAGGCCCGCGACCTGCGTCGTCGCGAGATAGGCGGTCGTCAAGGCGTTGAGATCGGTCGCGGTGATCGTGTTGAGCTGCGTCGTCGTCAGCCCATGCACCTGCGTCGTCGTCAGATTGCCGATCTGAGTCGTCGACAGAGTGCTGATCGCCGTGGTGGTCAAGCCGCCGAGCTGCGTCGCGGTGAGGGCCGCAGCCTGGGTCGCCAGCAGCGCCACGCTCAGGGTATTGGTCAGCAGGGCGTTAGCCTCCGTCGCTGTCAGGGCGGCGATGTCGGTCGTCGTCAGGGCGTTGATGCTCGCCGTGTTGAGATTGCCGATCGTCGTCGTGGTGAGCCCCGCGACCTGCGTCGTCGCCAGGTTGGCCACTGTAAGGGCAATAAGGTCGGTCACGCTCATCGTATTGAGCTGCGTCGTCGTCAGCGCGTGCACCTGCGTCGCGGTCAGATCGCCGATCTGGGTCGTCGAGAAATTGCTGATCGCCGTCGTCGTCAGTCCGCCGATCTGCGCCGTGGTCAGAGCGGCGAGCTGGGTGCCGGTGCCCCAGCCATGCACGTCAGTCGAGTTCAGGGAGCCGATTTGCGCCGCCGTCAAGGCGCCGACCTGCGTCGTCGTCAATTCGTCGACTTGGGTGCTCGACATATCATCGAGTGCCGTCAATGAAAGGCCGTTGATCGCCGCGGCAGTCAAGGAGTTGATTTGGGTCGTAACGAGCGTCTGCAAGAGTGTCGTCATTTGACCCGCTTGCAACGCATTGATCTGCTTCGCGCTGAGCGAGGCCGCCTGGGCCGTGCTCAGTGCCGCCATGTCCGCGGTGGTGAGGGCCGCCATGGCCGTAGTCGACAACCCGGCAACTTGTTTGGCAGTCACCGAAGAAATGATTGAAGTCATCAGGCGCACTCCGCTTCAACTGAAGCCATTTCGCGGATCGGGACAGGGAGAAACATAAGCCGGCATAGTCGATTTGCGGGCGGCGGCGAATCAAGCGACCTCGATCGCTTCATTCGCCGCCGGAGATGGCGATTCGCAGCGCGCGCGACATCAAAGGAGCCAGCCGACCGCCGGCTCCGACGGGATAGCCGTCGCGCCACGTTTGACACATGTTTTTGGGACATCGCACGGTGCCGGACCTGGTTGGACGAGGTCCCCGAGTCCATACTCGGCGGATCATTTCCAGATCGGCTACGGACAGATCATCTGTCCAACCCTGTGCAAAATGCCGAGTCCTACTCGAGAAGACCCCGCATGAGCGAGAATCACATACAGTCGTTAACAAATCCTAACGAAAAAATCTTAACCCATACAAGCGTTATGTGATTCAAGAGCATAGACGGACGTCCACTCGGCTCGCTGATTGGCTGTTTGAAGCATTGCGCCTCATCCTTGCCTCTTTAAGCATGTGCGAAGCTGGCGCCGGCAGTCGCGCCACGAATCGCGCAGTCTTCCAACTGCTCCGGAAGCCGTCTTTCGAACGCTGTAACATATTGATATTTTTGCTGTTGTCCTGGGGCAGGGCGGTTACGCTCGATCCCTCCCCTGCTCGCAGGGGAGGGTGGCCGCGAATGCGGCCGGGTGGGGTGGCCGGTGGAGTGCGCAAATTCTCAACCCCATCCGTCGACGCTTCGCGTCGCCACCTTCCCCTGAAGGGGAAGGATTCGCAGCTTCGGCTTTCGTGTCCATGCCCCTCGCCATAAGCATCTCGCTTGCCAAGGCTGCCTGACCGAGGACTTTGAGACTGTGTCTATGCCCGCCAAAATGATTCACTTATTTGCCGGCGAGCATTTATGTCTGCTGCGTCACGAAGCGTCCCTGCCTGGGATGCAGTAGACCTACCAACCGTTCCTGCACAAACCGGGGGTGACGATCGGAGTATCTGTTTGAAACCTATGCAGGGATGCATCTTAAGGGATTCGTTTCGTGGGACCACTGAGCGGCGTAAAAGTCATAGAAATGGCGGGTATCGGCCCCGGCCCCATGTGTGGGCTTCTGCTGTCCGACCTCGGCGCTACGATTTTGCGGATCGAACGGCGTCAACCGAGCAGCATCGGCATTCCTCGGCCGGCCAAATATGACCTGATGACGCGGGGGCGACAACTGCTCGCGCTCGACTTGAAGGACCCGCGGGCGACAAACGTCGTGCTCGATCTCGTCGAAGAGGCCGATGCCTTGCTCGAGCCGTTTCGGCCCGGTGTCATGGAACGCCTGGCTCTCGGCCCCGAACCCTGTCTCGCCCGCAACCCTCGTCTCGTCTACGCGCGTATGACGGGTTGGGGGCAAACGGGGCCGCTGGCGCCGGCGGCCGGGCACGACCTCAACTACATCGCTTTGTCCGGAGCCCTGAACGCCTTTGGCCGCAGGGGCGAGCCGCCGACGCCGCCGATCAACATCGCCGGCGATTACGTCGGCGCGCTCTACATGGCTCTGGGTCTGCTCGCCGCGGTCCTGCATGCCCGCCAATCCGGCCAAGGGCAGATCGTCGATACCGCCATGAGCGATTGCGCTGCCCATCTCATGACAAATTATTTCGGGCTCGTCGCCTCCGGCCTGTGGAATCTCGAGCGCGGCACGAACATCACCGACACCGGCGCCTTCTTCTATGACGTTTTCGAATGCAAAGACGGGCGCTGGATCTCGCTCGCCTGCATCGAGAAGAAATTCTTCGCGCAAATGGTCGAACTCATCGGCATCGATCCGGCAAGCCTGCCGCCACAACGCGATCGCGGCCGCTGGGAAGAGGGCAAGAAAATCCTGGCGGCCCATATCAAGACGCGCGACAGCGACGAATGGCGCGCCATTCTGGAGGGAACCGACGCTTGTTTCGCCCCGGTGCTCTCCCTCTCGGAGGCGGTTGCGCACCCGCATTGCCGATCCAGGGACACTTTCGTTGAAATCGACGGAATCGTGCAGCCGGCGCCGCAGCCGAAATTCAGCCGCACCGTGCCGGACATCCCGACGCCGCCGCCGACGGATCAGGGATTCGAGCCCGAGAGAGCTTTGGCGAGCTGGCATTTTTCTTCGGAAAAAATCGCTGCCCTGCGGGCCGTCCGCGTGGTTGGGCGTTAGCCCGGATTAGACACATCCCGCCTGGATTGCACCGGATCATCTTGTGCCGGCCGCAGCCACGGGTCTAAATAGCTCGCGCTTCGCTCGTCGAAGCAATGGCTGCGAAGCTAGCTCGAAAGAGGGGACATCTCATGCCGTTTACAGTGGTGAGCAGCAGTTTCAAGGATGGCGATTATCTCGCAAGCGATCATGTATTGTCGGCGGACTACGGCTTCGGATGTGCCGGCGGAAACAAATCGCCGCACCTTGCTTGGTCGGGCGCGCCGGCTGAGACGAAAAGCTTTGCGATCACCTGCTATGATCCGGATGCGCCGACCGGCAGCGGCTTTTGGCATTGGGTGGTCGTCAATATTCCGCCGAACGTGACCGAATTGCCGGTCGATGCCGGCAACCCGCAGGCGCCGAAACTCCCGGCTGGGGCATTGCAGACGCGGACGGATTACGGCGCGCCTGGCTATGGCGGCCCCTGCCCGCCGGCGGGCGACCATCCGCATCGCTATTTCTTCACGGTCTTCGCGGTTTCGATGGAAAGCCTGCCGGTGAACCCCGATACATCCGCGGCCGTCGTCGGTTTTTACCTCAACTTCAATACGTTGGCGAAGACCGCAGTGCTCGGCTTGTACAAGCGTTGAGTGGCTGCCGGCGGGCTGCCGAAGCAGCGGTCGGCGGTTCCGACATGTTCAAAGACTCAGGCAACCAAGCCCGTCCGTCGCATTGGGCTTTTATGCCGAACTCGGCTTGCAGAGTTTCGGAAAAAATTGACCCCCTTATTACGCGTTCCGGGATGGTAGCGCTTGGCCGGCGGGTGACGCCGGCCTATGTCTCAGGTCGAGACCGTTATAGATGGAATGGGAGCTTCTGGCTTGATAGCAAGTCGAACACTTTCATCAATGCGGGAAAGGAATAGGGGCAATTTATTTTCGGCTATATATTGGTCGGTTGCGATCTTTGCGCCTTGGTAGTATCCGTAGTCGTCGATGACGAGAACGCCTCGAGGAGAGAGGTGTGGATAAAGATAGACGAGCTCGTGATAGGTGGATTGATATAGGTCCGTATCGAGACGCAGAAGACTGATTCGGTCGGGGCGTGTTGCGGGCAAGGTGTCTTCGACCATGCCTTTGACGAAGACGAATTTGTCTTCTGGGTAGCCGCTCTTTAGGACGAGCGTTCGGACCATGTCTTCAGTGCCGCCGAAACCCCAAGAATCACCTTGTTGGTTGAAGCGCTCCCAGGTCGGCAGGGCGGGGTGGCCGTCCCAGCGTTTGTCGAGATCGCCTGGCCTCGGCATGCCGGTGAAGGTATCGTAGAGATAAATGGAGCGGGAAGTGTCTCCGAAGCGTGAAAGCGCGAGGGCAGCGAGAAGGATGGAGCCGCCGGCCCAGACCCCGCATTCCGCAATATCGCCAGGGATGTCGTTTTTTACAATGGGTCATCGCGGCATTTTGTGGGAGGGTTAGCGGGGCTGGAATGAGGAAACCCTCGACAACACAAGGAGTTTTCGAGGTTTGACGGGACGTTGAAACCTGTCACGTTTTCGGCATGAAAAAAGTGCTCTGCAAGGCTTCGCTGCTCGACGGCTACCGCATTCCCGGGTTTCGCACTGGCGCGCGGATCAAACGGCATGACCGCGATCCGATGGGCTTGGTGATCACGCTGACGCGACGCCAAAAAAAACCGTGTGCAGCGGCTGCGGAAAAGTCCATTTCAGCTTCTACGACCGCAAGACGCGCCTGGCGCGCGATCTCTCCAGCGGCAATAGGCGCGTTTATCTCGAATACGAGTTGCGCCGCGTCGATTGCCAGGCCTGTGGCGTGAGACGGGAGCGGCTCGACTTGCTAGCCTCGAACACGAAGTTCACGAAGCGTCTCGCATTGTCGATCGGCGGCTTGTGCCGGACGATGCCGATCAAGGATGTCGCCAAGCGAATGAACCTCGATTGGCATACGGTGAAGGAACTCGAAAAGGACTACATGCGCGAGCAACTGGCGCGCAGCGGACCTCCCAGCCCGAGCGTGATCGGGATCGATGAGATATCGATCAAAAAACGTCACACGTACCGCATCGTGGTGAGCGACCTCGACAAGCGCCGAGCGATCTGGTTTGGCGGCGACGGCCGATCGGAGGCGGACATGGATCGGTTCTATGCCTTTCTAGGCGAGGAAAACCGCGACAAAATCAGGCTCGCCGTGATGGACATGTGGAAGTCGTTCCGCAAATCGACGCAGGCGAACGCGCCGAGAGCCGCCATTCTGTTCGACAAGTTCCACATCCTGCGCCACCTCGGCGAGGCGTTGGATAAGGTGCGCAAGGTCGAATACGCCCGCCTCACCGGGACGCAACGGAAGTTCATCAAGGGGCAGAAATACGTCTTGCTGGCGCATAAGGAAAATCTCACCAGCGAGGCGCGGAAAAATCTAAAGCTGCTGCTGGCCGCCAACAAACGGTTGAACACCGCCTACCTTCTCCGCGAGTCGTTCGGGCAATTGTGGGATTACAAATCCGAGGCTTGGGCGCGCCGGTTCTTCGACAATTGGAAATCCCAACTGCGCTGGCAACGCCTGAAGCCCTTCGAGGACTTCGCCGCGATGATCGAGCGCCACTGGGATGGCATCGCCGCCTATTGTCGCCTGGAAAACAAGATCGCGCTCGGCTTCGTCGAGGGCCTCAACAACAAGATCCGCGTTTTCCAGCGCCGAGCCTATGGCCTACGCGACGAAGACTATCTGCGCCTCAAAATCCTCACTTGCAGCTTGCCAGAATTATGAAAACACCCGAAAATAACCCACACAAAATCCCGAAGAGCCTTTACAATATACTCGATGGCTTTGTAGAGGCTCCAGGTGGCTTCGGCACCTCGGCATGTGGTGATCGTGAAATCCTTGATCTTCGGTAGGAGAGCGATGAAATAGGGGTCGTCGATGTCGGGGTATGTTTTGGTTATGCCATCGACGTCGAGCGCGAACATTCGTGCCTCCTATAGCAACAAACTGTGCAGTGGCAGAGTGCTGGATTTTCGAAGAAGTAGATGATCAAGCTGGCGTGGAGCTTGTGCTGACCTGGACGGAAAGCGGCCGCATCAATGTCAGGCCTTCGAGCGATTGTGCGCGGGCCTCAGGCGCTGCGAGGAGGTGGGATGGATGTTCATGTAGAGAGCGTTGAATAGCTCCTTCAGGCAAGGTTGCTCGGTGCGAGAGTGCGTCAGAGCCGGAAAACAATTGCAGTTCGCATCCGGTACCGTCGGCGTCGGATCTTTCGAACGCCCAATCGAGGCTGCAATCCATCGGCTTCGAATAGATTTGTCGATCGGACGGAGCCGTCCGATCGACATGCTTTTTCGACGATTAGGCGGCCTTGGCTTCAACAGTCGTGGGCGCCACCGTTGCGATCGGGATTTGCCGCGGTTTCTGGGCTTCCGGCAGTTCGCGGACCAAATCGACGTGCAGCAGGCCATTCTCAAGCACGGCACCACGAACCAAGACGTGGTCGGCAAGCTGGAAGCGGCGTTCGAAGGCGCGTGCCGCGATGCCTTGATGAAGCACTTCCTTCTTCTCTTCGTCAGGCCTCGGCGAACTCTGCTTGGAGCCGCGGATCGTCAAGGTGCTTTCTTTGCTCTCGATGGAAAGCTCATGTTCCGAAAAGCCCGCGACAGCGACCGTGATGCGATAGTTATTTTCGCCGGTGCGCTCGATATTATACGGCGGGTAGGTCGGCACCGTCTCCAGACCAGCGGCCTGATCGATCAGATTGAACAAACGATCGAAGCCTACGGTGGAACGATAGAGCGGCGAAAGGTCGAAATGGCGCATTTTATCCTCCTATGAAGCGATAAGTGGCGTGACCGTCCCTTGGACCTGGCCACGCATTTGGTCGCGCGTCCGATTGGGCCCGCGCTGTGATTGATGTGGGATCGAATTCCAGGGTCCGCAAGACCCTCGATCCGGTCGGCAGGCGCTCTCGAAAGCCTTCGGATCATCGGCCCGGGAAGCGGCTCCACTTCTCTGCAATCGAGATATGCGATATATCGGATGCCTTTTGAAAGACACGGGTCCATCTCTTTGAATTGGCGCATATTCTTGTCGACCGCAGCATCCCGCCCTAGCGGGGCGTGCGCTGCGCGCGGTGATCGCAGGAGACGGCAGAGGCTATAAGATCGAACCGACAGGAGGGCTGCCAGGCTTTTCGGGCAGCCGGCGCATATCAGAATGAACCTTCAGGAAATGGACCTTTTAACGATCCCGGAAAATCCCGCCCCAGCCGGCGCAATCGTTTCGTCGATCCAGGCTAAAGACGGGGTGAAGCTTCGGATCGCGCGATGGACGGCGCCGTCCGACTCGCGCGGCACCGTCGCGCTCATGCACGGCTACAGCGAGTTCATCGAAAAATACTTCGAATTGATCGGGGATTTGCTCGGTCGCCAGTTCGACGTCGTGGCGATGGATTGGCGGGGCCACGGGCTGTCGGACCGGCTGGTCGGTGACCGGCGAAAGGGCCATGTCGACGATTTTTCGTCCTATCAGTACGACCTTGAAGCGCTGCAAGCTGCAGTGCTCGCCCCCTTCTGTCGCAAGCCCTGGTTTGCCTTGGGGCATTCCATGGGCGGCGCGATACTCCTGTCGCAAGCGCATGCGGGCAATTCCCCCTTTGAGCGCGTTATTTTGTCGGCTCCGATGATCGATCTCGTGGGCCTCGATATTCGCGGTGCGCGGGCCTTGCTGGAAGGTCTCGATGTCCTCGGCTTCGGCGGCTGGATGGTCCCCGGCGGCAATATAAAGCCCGGCGCATTGCGCCCTTTCGAGGGAAATGCTTCCACCTCGGACAGCAATCGCTATGCACGGACGGCGGCGATCCTTCGCGCTGCACCTTCGCTAGCGATAGGTGATCCTACAATTGGCTGGGTGCATGCGGCTGCAAGGCTCACGCGCGCCTTCAGTGACGCCGATTATCCGCGCCGTATCTCAACGCCGGTTCTCGTAATCGGCGCCGGTCGCGACAGCCGCATTCCTCCCGCCGCGACAGAGCTCTTCGCGACACGATTGAAAGCCGGCCGGCTCATCACCATCCCTTATGCGCGCCATGAGATCCTGATGGAACAGGATCGATACCGCAACCAATTCTGGGCGGCGTTCGATGCCTTCATTCCGGGCCATAGGGACGAATTTGCGAATAGGCTGTTGGTGGGAGCAACCGCCCCGTCCCGACCGCGCCGCCGCTTCTGGCCGTTCAATAAAACCCAATCCAAATCAGGGCTTGAAGCGCCTTCTGGGCAATAGGCTGCGGCGATCGACGAGACCACCCGTAACGGCCGAGCGCGGCAGCATATCCCGGCCATGATCGCGTGCGCTCGAAGCAGGGAGAAACGCTTCAGGCGAGCAGTTTCAAGACGGCTTCGTGCAGGCCTGGATCGCCGGTGGCGACCACATCGCCGGCTTGCGCCGCATCTCCCCCGGACCAGGTCGTCACGACGCCGCCGGCGCCTTCGATGATCGGAACGAGCGGCGCAATGTCATAGGGCTGAACTCCGGACTCGATCACGCAATCCACATGGCCCGCGGCGAGCATGGCGAACGCGTAGCAATCGCAGCCATAGCGAGACAGCCGCGCAGCCGCTTCGACACGCCGAAACGCCGCCAGTTTCTCCGGCGTGTAGAGCAGCGGCGATGTCGTCATCAAAGTCGCGACGGCGAGCGTCTGGCAAACCCGCGTGTAGAGCCGGCGCTCGGTGAGTGCGTGATTGAGCCCTGGTCCGCGCCAGCGCGCGGAGCGGCGATCGCCGCTGAACCTTTCGCGCGTGAAAGGCTGTACCATCATTCCGTAGATTGGCCTGCCGTTGTGCAGAAGGCCGATCAGCGTGCCCCAGGTCGGAATTCCCGAGATGAAGCTTTTCGTACCGTCGATCGGATCGAGCACCCAGACATATTCCGCCTCCGCCCGCTGATTGCCGAATTCCTCACCGATCAGGCCGTGATTGGGAAAGGTTTCCCGAATAAGCCGGCGCATAGTCGCCTCCGCAGTCCGATCGGCTTCCGTAACGGGATCATAAAAGCCGCCGTGGCTCTTATCCTCGGCGCTGATCGAGGTGCGGAAGAAGGGCAGGAGGGTGGTCGAGGCGACATCCGCCAGTTTTTCAACGAAAGCGACAAAATCAACGGCAGTCATGAACCAGCCTTCTCGCAGTCTCGGCGCTAGCGCATATTCCGATCCGACGGAAGGAACCACCCGATCGATAAAACTACGCACCAAGTCAGTAATAGAGGACACTTCCGAGGAAACTTGGCCGAGCGTTCCGGGGCAGGCTCTGGCGGCCGGCCTCAGGCCGGGCCACGTCTCTATCACGGCCTTGGGCTGAGGGGCGAGCCCAATCCGCCAAACGGCCGAATCAGGTGCCGGGAGAACTTCGGACCTTCGAAGCCGCTCATCCGGCAGCAGTAATTGTCGAACCCGTGCGCGCCGGCTCGGTCGCGCGAAAGTTCTCCCCAAGAAAAGAAAGCCTTTTATTTCCAATAATTTGTATTGCATACGCGCGGCAGGCCGTCACGCCCCAAAAAATTTAGGTCAGCAGGGCTTGTGTTTTGTGCATTGCACGTGCATATTATTGCGGCGCGACAACGCTGTTGTCGCCGATGCCCTCCTTGGGCGTTTCCTCCCTAAACTCGGGCCGCTTGTGGCAACGCAAGCGGCCTCTTTCGTTTCGGCCAAGCCTTCTTGCCCCGATTTCTCACACCGGACGCAACCTCCTGGTTGCAGCCGCCAAGAATCGGCTCATTCAGCCGCGGCGCGTTCCGGACCGCGCCATTGCGAGAGCAAGCCGACCAGGACCTCGACGACCTTTGTCAGGTCGGCAGCGACCTGCCGGAAACGCGCGATTGGGTTGAGGCTGCGCTCGTCCATATAGATCGCGCGGTTCACTTCGATCTGCATGGCGTGAACGCCGCCGGCCGGGTCGCCGTAATGTTCCGTGATAAAGCCCCCGGCATAAGGTTTGTTGCGATAGACCGTATAGCCTTGCCGCCTCAGCTCGCGGTCCACGGCCTCGACAAGGACCAAGTCGCAGCTCGTACCGAAACGATCGCCGAGCACGAAATCGGCTTTGACGCGCGGATCGGAAGGATCGTTGCCGGGAAAGGGCTGGCTCGAAACCGACGGCATCGAGTGGCAGTCGATCAAGACCGCACAGCCGAACATGCGGTGGGCCCGTTCGAGCAGGTCTCGCAAACACAGGTGATAGGGCTTGTAGAGCTTTTCTATTCGCGCCAGAGCTTCCTCGACCTTCAGGCGCCCCTGATAGATATCCTGCGAGTCGCCGACGACACGCGCAATCGTGCCGAGCCCGCCGGCAACGCGTATGGAGCGTGTGTTGGCAAAGGTCGGCAACCGGCCGTCGAACATGCGCGGGTCGAGTTCATAAGGCTCCCGATTGACGTCGAGATAGGCGCGCGGAAATCGCACCCGTAGAAGGGGCGCGCCGAGGGCGGCGGCACCGGCGAACAAGGCATCGACGAAGGCATCTTCGGACCGCCTGAGCGTCGGCGCGTCGAGCCGGGCAGTGGCGAGAAACCGCTGCGGGTAGACATTGCCGGAATGAGGAGAGGAAAAAACCAGCGGCGTCGAGATACGGTCCGGCTCGAGAATATCGAACGGCGGATCGAGCTCGGGTTCATGCGGCGGCCACGGGAGAAAACCGCGCGCCTTGTTTCGCGTGCCGGGATACCCGGGAGTCATAGACCCTCCTCTCGGCCTGTGCCGCCCGCAGCTGCGGCAACCTGTCCCTGCCATTTCCAGGGCATAATGTGACAAGAGTTTGCGGTCCTGTCTATCGTCTCGGCCAGCCGAGAGCCGGCCAAGGCCGTCGCGACGGCGGGATTGAGGAAAAGTGGGACGCAGCGGGGCTTTTCCGGCGCGATCAAGTTTACAGAGATTGCGTAAACTTGTCTCTGCATCCCGCCTTAGATTATGAGAATTGATCACGTTCATGGTTTTGGATTGATTCAATTCAAAATCATCGTGATTTGGAACCGGCAAACCTTCCCTACTGAAAATGGTTAGCAGCAGGCCCGGAATTTTCACGCGTTTTTTACTTAACAGGGTTTTGATGGCGGCATCAACCCGAGGCCAAGATGACCAACACACCCTTCTCGCCAAACCACAAGATCCTGCTTGCCGAGGACGACAACGACATGCGGCGCTTTCTCGCCAAGGCACTGCAGAACGCCGGCTACGATGTCGCTTCCTTCGACAATGGACTTTCCGCCTATAACCGCTTGCGCGAGGAGCCCTTCGGACTTCTCCTCACCGACATCCTGATGCCGGAGATGGATGGGATCGAACTTGCCCGCCGCGCCACCGAGATCGACCCGGACATCAAGGTCATGTTTATCACGGGCTTTGCTGCTGTCGCGCTCAACCCCGACAATAATGCGCCGCGCCAGGCGAAAATTCTTTCGAAACCCTTCCACCTCAAGGATCTCGTCAACGAGGTTCAGAGGCTTCTCGCTGCCTAGCGACATGCTGCAATGCATAGCTAAGCGAAGTAAACGCGCGCGCACCTCGCTTGCCTTACGTTTGAGCTATTCCACCACGGCTTCGTCGAGTGAAGCCGCCGAGCCGCGAATTTCGGGCTTTCTCTATGATGCTTGGGTCATGGTTCCAAGAGACGCCTTCGATCGAAGGACCCGACTGGACAACAGCCGGCGCGAAACGCCCGACGGGGATAGACCGGCAAGCTCGATCCGTTGACTTGCAAGGAGGGCAAGGATTGGGCGGCAAGCCGAACGATTGCGATTTGTCCCTTGCGCCCTATAATCGTTCCGGTCGGAGACGCCGCCATATTTCGCACCACGATCGACCTCCGCGAAAACTTTCACGTCTCCAGCTCGATGGCGGCCCGCCTTTCTGACTGTCTAGCCCGCGATAGAATGGGATGCTCCGATGACCCTGATGCTTGCGAGCGTGAGCAATCCCAGCGAGACCGAAATCGCGCTCGCCGAAGGCGCCGACATTATCGATCTCAAAGACCCGTCAAAAGGCGCCTTTGGTGCCGTCGATCTATCCACGTTGAGAAGCACGCTCGGCCGCGTGGCGGGACGCCGCCGGGTCAGTGCCGCCTGCGGCGATCTCCCTATGGACCCGCGCGTCCTCGTCGAGGCCGCGACCGCCCTCGCCGCAACGGGCGTCGATTTTGTCGAACTCGGGCTCTTTCCAAGCGACCGGACCGCAGCTTGCATTGCCGCGCTGCAGCCCGTCGCGGCGCGCACAAAGCTCATTGCCGTCTGTTTCGCCGACATCGGCGCCGATTTCGCATGGTTGCCGCTGTTGGGCGAGGCGGGCTTCGCCGGCGCCATGCTCGACACGGCCGTGAAGGCCAAACTCCGCCTCATCGACTATATGAACATTTCGGAGCTCGACCGTTTCGTCCAAGTCTGCCGGTCCAACAAACTGATGACAGGATTGGCCGGCGCGCTAGAGGCGCCCGACGTCGCAAGGCTTTTGTTGCTTGCCCCCGATTTCCTCGGGTTTCGGGGCGCTCTCTGCGCAGGCAAGAGCCGAGCCGCCACTATCCTGCCG
Source organism: uncultured Alphaproteobacteria bacterium (assembly GCA_963809985.1). GTDB lineage: Bacteria > Pseudomonadota > Alphaproteobacteria > Rhizobiales > Beijerinckiaceae > Methylovirgula. The sequence continues at coordinate 1,610,780 of CAWELW010000001.1, forward strand.
AGCAACGTTAGGATCATTCGGGATCTCATCCCGCGCGCGGATGCACCGCGCGATTTGGCCGACGACGTCAAAGTCGATTGGCGTTTTCTGGCGGCACGTAACTATTCTGTGGAGAAGGAAGCCAAGCCCGCCACAGATCGCGTCTTCGTACACGACTTTGTCCTTCCGGTGTCGATCGGCGCCTATAACTTCGAACGGGACATCACGCAGAAAGTCCGTTTCAACATCGACGTCGAAGTAAAACGAACCGGCCGCCAAGCGGAGGATATGCGCGACGTATTTTCCTACGACGTCATCGTCGATGCCATTCGGCTGATCCTTTCGCGCGGCCATGTCGCGCTCGTCGAGACATTAGCGGAACAGATCGCGGATGCCCTGCTCGCGCATCCGCGCGTGATCGCCGTCACGATCCGGGTGGAGAAACTCGACGTCGTCGAGGGATGTGTCGGCGTCGAACTCACGCGCGAGCGTGCCGCACAGGGTGTCGCGACGCAGCGGCGGATTGCGCCGCTGTCGGAAATCAGCGCCGTCAAGACGGGTGTTTGATTTGCCGGACACCTCGCCAAGCCGACACTCTCGGCCAAAACCCCGCGGCCATGCTGCGATCTTGCAGGGCAGTGACGACCGATAGCAGTTTTAGTACGGGAGGATTTCGCGATGAACTCTGGAGAGAAAGAGCGGACCTATAATGAAGCGGAAATCAAAACGCGAACTCGCGGCCGAACTACCGCATTGGCGCTATGAGAATGGTTGGATTAGACGGACGTACGGAACGCATGGCTGGAAATCGACCCTGATGGTGGTCAACGCGGTGGGGCACCTCGCCGAGGCTGCCTGGCATCATCCCGATTTGACGGCCTCCTATGCTTCGGTCGAAGTTCGGTTGCAAACGCATTCGGCAAAAGGGATCACCGATAAGGACTTCCAATTGGCGAAGAAGATCGAGGATGTCATCGAATGGCAGCCGGGCAAAGAGGGCGGTGCCCTCGAAGGAACACCGCAAGATGATCAGCGTTTTGCCTATTTGAAATATGACACGTGAGTCGCCTCACTCGGTATGGACACAAATTTTTCGCGCCGCCAGCCGCCAGTCGCCTATCTCCATATGGCCTGGATGAGCTATTGGCTCAAAGCTTGCGCAGTTCGACTTCCTCGATGCGATGATTGGCGCCCTTGGTCAAGACGAGACTGGCGCGGCCGCGCGTCGGCAAGATGTTTTCGTGCAGATTGCGGAGATTGATGTTTGTCCAGATCTCGCGCGCCACGGCCTCCGCCTTCGCGTCGGGAAGATCGGCATATTTGTGGAAATAGGAGCGCGGATCGCGGAATGCGGTTTGCCGCAAATCCATGAACCGCGCGACATACCATCTCTCGAGGTCTGCATCGCCCGCGTGCAGATAGACGGTGAAATCGAAGAAATCCGAGACGAAGGGCGTCGCTCTCCCGTCCTTTGGCGGACGGCTGGGCAGCAAGACATTGAGCCCTTCTACGATCAAAATATCCGGCCGGTCGACCGCGATAGATTCATTCGGCACGACATCATAGGTGAGATGCGAATAAACCGGCGCAAGGACTTGGCGTTTGCCGGCTTTGACGTCGGAGAGAAAACAAAGCAGAGTCGTGCTGTCATAACTCTCGGGAAAACCCTTCTTGTCCATCAGCCCGTCGGCTTCCAGCACGGAATTGGCATAGAGAAAGCCATCCGTCGTAATGAGTTGAACTTTCGGCGTATTGGGCCAGCGCGAGAGGAGCGCACGCATAACGCGCGCCAAGGTCGATTTGCCGGCTGCGACCGAACCAGCGACGCCGATGATATAGGGCACCTTGCCATTTTCGGCACCGAGAAAGCGCTGCGTCGCTTTGAATAGCCCTTGGGTCGCTGCGACATAGAGCGCGAGAAGACGCGACAAAGGCAAATAGATGGCGATGACCTCTTCGAGCGACATAGGATCGTGCAGCGATTGAAGTTTTGTCAGATCCTCGAGCGTGAGGGTCAGGGGCGTATCGGCACGCAGCGCCGCCCATTCACTTCGGGTGAAGTGATGATAGGGCGAAAAATCGGCGGATACAGCGGTTGCTTGCTCGTCCATTCAACTCTCGCTTCGCATCGATACGACTGCGCCTTCAAACCTTGACCGCGGCAACGTTCGGCACTCTCAGCTCTCACGCCTCTGCCCAAGCTTTGCTGTGGTAAACCCGACATGACAAGCAAGCCACTCGCGTAGCTATGCTGGCGCTCGCAGGTTCAGCTGTTTCGGGCGGCTTTTTCGGCATGGCCGGAACGGCCCGTCCGCTGGCCGAGTTCCGCTAGCACATCTTGCAACGGAATGGCCTGCGAATGAAGTAGGACGAGAAGATGATAGAGGAGATCGGCGCTTTCGTGGATGATCGCGCCGCGCTCCCCTTCCACCGCCGCGATCGCGAGTTCTACCGCTTCTTCGCCTAGTTTTTTGGCAACGCGGCTCGTCCCCGCGTCGAGGAGCGACTTCGTATAGGAGGCCTCCGTTGTCGCGCTTGCGCGCGCGGCAATGATCGCATCGAGATCGGCCAAGCAGAAATCGCTCATGAACCCGCCTTCATGCAGCCGCGCGAGCGTTTCCCGGAAAAATGGGTCCACTTTCCCGGGAAATGCTCGAGCTCTTAAACTCAGAGCCGATTTGACCTCATTAAGAAGACCCAAATTGGGTCTACTTAAATGGGATCGGCTCTAGGGTTGCGCCGCCGTCGAGCCGCATGGCAAGGCCGCGTTCTGCCATATACCTTTTCGCTTCCGCGATCGCAAATTCTCCGAAATGGAAAATGGAAGCGGCAAGCACGGCGCTGGCGCCGCCTTCCTTAATCCCCGCGACGAGGTGGTCGAGCGTCCCGACGCCGCCGGAAGCGATGACGGGAATGCTCACGGCATCGACGACCGCTCGCGTCAGCGGAATATCGAAGCCCGTTTTGGTGCCGTCGCGATCCATTGAGGTCAACAGAATCTCGCCGGCGCCGCGCGCGGCTACTTCGCGCGCATAGGCGAGAGCGTCGATACCCGTCGCTTTGCGGCCGCCGTGGGTGAAGACTTGCCAGGCGCCGGGCCGGATTTGTTTGGCGTCGATCGCGACGACGATGCACTGGCTGCCGAATTTTTCGGCTGCGGCACCGACTAAATCGCGGTTTTCCACCGCCGCCGTCATGACCGAGACCTTGTCGGCACCGGCGAGGAGGAGATTGCGTATGTCCTCGAGCGTGCGAACGCCGCCGCCGACGGTGAGCGGCATGAAACAGGCTTCCGCCGTGCGCTGCACGACGTCGAGGATGATGCCGCGATTCTCGTGGCTCGCCGTTATGTCGAGAAAACAGAGCTCGTCCGCTCCGGCCGCATCATAGGCCATGGCACAGGCCACCGGATCGCCGGCATCGCGCAATTCAACGAAATTGATGCCTTTGACGACGCGGCCGTCTTTGACATCGAGACAGGGGATGAGGCGGGATTTGAGCATTGGGGAGCCTAGGTGAAATCGTTTTTGAGCTCTTGGATATTAGCCAGCAGGTTTGCCAAGCCGCGCAATCAGAAGGCTGCTTTCTCGAGATTAGTGGATCGAAAGCGCTCTTGAATTCATTGCTGTTGACCGACGCCACCAAATCTCAAACAGAAGTCGCCCCTTGGTAGGACAGTTCATCGTGTTCCAACTGAGCCTGCAGCAAACCGGCGAGATAATCCTCCATTTCACTGAAGTCGAGATGCCCATCATCCTACGCGCGATCAGCCGCCTTCAGCGCGCTCTCGTACCCTTCCCTATTATCCCTGATCCGCTCTGGTACGATTTTTCTGCCGGGAAGAATGGCCCCTGATCGAACGCACAGGAGGTAACAGCAGACAGCGCGGGCGGTCCGCCCGTTTCCTTCTATGAACGGATGAATCCAGTTCAGTCGCCAAAGCCCATAAGCGGCCAACTCGGTCTGTGTCCAAATGTACCAGTTTTCTTGAACGGTCGAGATGAACCGATCAATCCAGTCAGCAACCTCTCTGAAGTGAGGCGGCTTGTGATCCCCAACGTAAATCGTCTCCTTCCTGAACCTGCCGCCGAACTGCGAGATGTTTGCAACAGCGACGTGATTTAAGGCCCAAAGCATATACTTATCGAAGGCAACCGGTCCCTTTTTCAAACCTATTTCTATGCAATTCGTCAGCAATTCATACTGCCGATTTAGGTTTTGCTCCTGAATTCGGTCATATAGCTCCTGATCTTCTTGTTCCAAAACAAACATCACGGCAGGTCTCACTTGAGCGAGACCTTCCTTTTTTAGGCTGTATCTGAGCGAGTCACGCGGTTTCTCGTAATTGACTTCAGCGCCGACTTTTTTGTTATGCGGGACCCTTGCGGCGCATTACCATAGACGAAGCTGGCGCGCTGCTCACGCAGTTGCTCGTCTGTAACGGCAGAAGTCTTTGCCCGCTCCAACAGCTCTTCCAGCGCCGGACGCTTCGGCGCACGCTTCAAAGCTGATTTGCGCTCGGCCATTGATTCTCCTCTGTACGCTTGCTCTGACCATACAGGGCTGCGACAAACATTTGTACATTTCAAGTTTGCAGAAACCCTAAAAAACGGACTATGTGGCAAACAAGACTCATACTCCGGCATCGTTTTTTGCCGACGTGATGATCTAAGCAGTCTGCCTCACTGCTCAGCCTGCCCCATCGCTTCAAGAGTGAGTTTGCTCCGTCCTCGCTCCTCGAATCAATGCCAAGGCCGCCGCCGCGTCGAGCCGGCCGTCGTAGAGCGCCCGCCCGGTCACGGCGCCGGCGAGCCGGGCGCAGTCGGGCTGCAACAGGCGCATCACGTCGGCCAGCGAGGCGAGCCCCCCGGAGGCGATGACCGGGATCGAGACCGCTTCAGCTAAAGCCAAGGTCGCCTCTATGTTCAAGCCTTCGAGGGCACCGTCGCGCAAAATATCCGTATAGATGACCGCGGCCACTCCCGCATCTTCAAACCTCTTGCCGAGTTCGACCGCGTTCACCTCAGCGGATTCGGCCCAGCCCTGAACCGCGACCCGCCCGCCGCGCGCGTCGATCCCGACCGCGATCCGGCCAGGCCAAACCTGCGCGGCCTGACGCACGAAGGCAGGATCGCGCACGGCGGCCGTCCCGATAATGACTCGCGTCACGCCTTTCGCCAGCCAGGCTTCGGCTGTGCGCAGGTCGCGAATTCCGCCGCCGAGTTGTACTGGGATCTTCACACTTGCCAGGATCTGCTCTACGGCCCGTCCGTTCATCGGCTTGCCGGCGAAGGCGCCGTCGAGATCGACGACATGGAGGTAGTCGAAACCCTGCCGCACAAAGCTTTCCGCCTGGGCTGCGGGATCGGCGTTGAACACCGTCGCCTGCATCATGTCGCCGCGCAAAAGCCTGACGCATTCCCCTTCCTTCAAATCAATGGCAGGGAACAAAATCACGGCGTCCACCGCAAGAAATTGCCGATGAGCGCGAGGCCCAAGGCTTGACTTTTTTCCGGGTGGAACTGCGTCCCGACCAATGTGTCGCGGCCAACGATCGCGACAAGGGAACCGCCATAGTCGGTCGTGGCGATGACTTCCTCGGCAGCGACTGATGCGAAAGCGTAGGAATGCACGAAATAGGCATGCAGCCCCTCGGGACCTGTCGGAATCCCGGCCAGCACGGGGTGTGGGCGACGCAGGTCGAGCGTGTTCCACCCCATGTGAGGGATCTTGAGCCGCGGATCGGCGGGTTCGATCGCCGCGACATCGCCGCCGATCCAGCCCAATCCCGGCGTGACTTCATACTCGAGGCCGCGCGAAGCCATCAATTGCATGCCGACGCAAATGCCCAGAAAAGGCCGGCCTTTGTCCTGGACAGCCAGGCGCAGGGCGTCGATCAGACCCGGCACGGCCTCGAGCCCGCGTTTGCAATCGGCGAAAGCCCCGACACCCGGCAGGACGATACGGTCGGCAGCGGCAATTTCATCCGGATCGCGGGTGAGCCTGATTGTGCACACCGTTCCTGTTTCGCGGGCGGCACGTTCGAAGGCTTTGTGGGCCGAATGGAGGTTGCCGGATCCGTAATCGATGATCGCGACGCTCACCTGCGGCCCTCCGGCAGCGGAAAATGCCCGAGAACCTCGCTATGGGTATCCGGCGGCGACACTTGGCTGCGCGAGGGCGGCAGCGGTGCAGGCGCGTCCGGCTCCTTCTCCGCCCAGCGCGCGAAAAACGCCCTTTCGGCCTCTTCCCACAACTCTTCAACGACAACGTCGACGAGGCGGTAACCGTGCCGCGCCAGCTTGCCGCGGCGCAGATTATTGCCCTCGATGCCGAGAAAGAATTCAATCGCGAACACGATCGCGTAGGCGGCACCGGTCGTCAGAAAATCCACCGCCACGACCGACAGGACGATGATTGCGGCGAGCCAGACAAGAACGGCGAGCCAAAGCCCATGGCGCAGCAGCCAGAGCGGGCCGAAGAAGAAGGCGCTCCTGGAAAACCCTTCCGGTACAAGAACCGCACGGGCGAGATCCGACCGGTCGGCGCCCGTCTCGGAATGTTCGGCCTTCGGGAGATGGACAGTGAAAATCGTCATGTGTGCTTCCATCAGCCTTCAAAGCGACCCTTTGGTCGAGGGTATATCGCCGGCTTGTCGTGGGTCGACCTGAGTTGCGCTTCGCAAGGCCCGCCCGAGTGCTTTGAACGAAGATTCGGCGATATGGTGGCAGTTTTCGCCGTAAAACGTCTCAACATGCAGATTTGCGCCGAAATTCGTCGCCAGTGCTTGGAAGAATTCGCGGATAAGTTCTGTATCGAATTCACCGATCTTGGCACGCGGGAATTGGGTCCGGAAGACGAGGAATGGCCGTCCCGATATGTCTATCGCGATGCGGGTCAAAGTCTCGTCCATGGGCAGGGTCACATCGGCGAAGCGCAGGATCCCGCGCATATCCCCGAGCGCCTGGCGCAGTGCCTGACCGAGCGCTATGCCGGTGTCTTCGACCGTATGGTGAAAGTCGATATGGAGATCGCCCTTCGCCGAAATCTCCATATCGATCAGGGAATGCCGCGCAAGCTGTTCGAGCATGTGGTCGAAAAAGCCAATTCCCGTCGCGATCTGAGCCCAGCCGCGGCCGTCGAGATCGACCCGTACCTCGATGGCGGTTTCTTTGGTCTTGCGGGAAATCTGGGCTTTACGCATTGCCTTGCTCGAATCGGGGACGAAAATCCAGGACGGTGATCTGCTCTATAGCGACATATACATATATAACTGCAGCGGTCGCGAGGAACCCTGCGGAGGGCAAAAGGCCAAGTTTCTTCCCGTCCGCCTTGCGGGAGAGGTTTTCGCGGCCTTTCCTAAGCCAAGATACGCATCCCGGCCAGACTATCTTGGCTGAAAGTCCAGTGTGGTGCGTCCCGTTCCGTGAAATATGGCAAACGACGAGACCTCGCGCGCCTGAATACCCCAAAACCGTTGCGCTCTTGCATCGTCCGCCGCCACTCCATAGATGGAGCTGAACATTCATGGCCCCGCGTCCGGTCTCTCACGCAGCGAAAGAGTTTCACGGAGTGACCGGCCTCTTTCCGAGTTGAGTTTCATGCTTCAATCCCCGCAAGGCCGCGAGAGCTGGCATGCGACAACGATCATCATGGTCCGCAAAGGCGGCCGGACGGTCATCGGTGGCGACGGCCAAGTCAGCATCGGCCAGACGATCGTCAAGGGCAATGCCCGTAAAGTGCGCCGCCTCGCCAGAGGCGACGTCATCGGCGGCTTCGCCGGTGCCACCGCTGACGCCTTCACCTTGTTCGAACGCCTGGAGGCCAAGCTCGACCAATATCCGGGCCAACTCACGCGTGCCTGTGTCGAACTCGCCAAGGACTGGCGGACGGACCGCTATTTGCGCCGCCTCGAAGCCATGATGCTCGTCGCCGACAAGGAGGTCGGGCTGGTGCTGACAGGGACCGGCGATGTCCTCGAACCCGAAGCGAACGACGACGGCAGCGTCATGGGCATAGGCTCGGGCGGAAATTATGCGCTGGCCGCTGGTCGTGCGCTTCTCCCCACCGATCTCGACGCCGCGGCGATCGTGCGGCGCGCCTTGGCGATAGCTGCCGAGATCTGCGTCTATACGAACCAAAATATCGTGCTCGAAAGCATCCCATGACGATTTCGGATGCGACGCTCACTGATGCGGTGACCAAAGGCGTCATCACCGCCGCGCAGGCCGAGAACCTGCGCGCGCTCGAAGGCGCAGTGCCGCCGCCTCCCCCGCTGCACGCCTTCCCCGGGCCAACGGACGCGTCGAGCGAGGATGAAGAAAGCCCGCGGTTCATCACCGGTTTCAGCGATGTTTTCGTGGCCATCGGCCTGGTGCTCTTCTTCGGCGCCGCCGGTTTTTTCCTTCAGCGCTTCTTCGGCACCGTCGCAATGTGGACCGGCCTCGCCGCACTTGCTTGGCTGCTGGCGGAGTTCTTCACCCGCAGCCGGCGCATGGCGCTGCCGAGCATCATCCTGCTCGTGTTTTTCGCCATCGCGGTTTTCAACGCCGTGCTCGCCATCGCGACGCCGCAGGATGCGGGCTCCTTTCTCGTCCGTCGCCTCCAGAGTATGAGCGGCTTCTGGACGAATATGGATTCGCGCGCCGCGCTGGCAGCCGGGCTTGCGACGGCGGCTCTCTCGGCGCTGCACTATTGGCGCTTTCGCGTCCCTATTACCATCGCCGCGGCCGCAGTCGCGCTGAGCACGGCTTTCGTCGCTTTCGCCTATTGGCTGTGGCCCAATCCCGATCGTCGGGTCTTCAATGACCTCATGCTGATCTGCGGCCTCGTCATATTCATCGTTGCGATGCGGTTCGACGTGTCCGACCCCGACCGCACGACGCGGCGGACGGACATAGCTTTTTGGCTGCATCTCCTCGCCGCGCCTCTCGTCGTGCATCCGCTCATCGCCTTTTTCCTCAGGGACGATGGCTCGGTTGGGACATCCGGCGCATTTGCGATCCTCGGCATTTTCGTCGCGCTCGGCCTCGTTGCCATCACGATCGACCGCCGCGCACTGCTCGTCTCCGGTTTGACCTATGCGGGAATTGCCTTCGGAACCCTGCTTCGTCAAACGGGATTTTCGGACATGACGGTCCCCGCCACGCTTCTCGCCCTGGGAACCTTTGTTCTTCTGCTCAGTGCAGGATGGCCGCCGCTGCGGCGCGCGCTGCTGCGGCTTCTCCCGCCTTCGTTTGCCTGTCACCTTCCTCACCCGCAGCGCAGATCGCCATGACAGAATTCTCCCCTCGCGAGATCGTTTCCGAACTCGACCGTTTCATCATCGGGCAAAAAGAGGCGAAGCGCGCCGTAGCGATCGCCTTGCGCAACCGTTGGCGGCGCCTGCGCCTCGAAGGTGTGATGCGCGAGGAGGTCATGCCGAAGAATATTTTGATGATCGGCCCGACGGGGTGCGGCAAAACCGAGATTTCGCGTCGCCTCGCCAAGCTCGCCGCCGCGCCCTTCATCAAGATCGAGGCGACGAAATTCACCGAAGTCGGCTATGTCGGCCGCGACGTCGAGCAGATCGTCCGCGATCTCGTCGAAATCGCCATTGCGATGGTGAGGACGGAAAAGCGAAAAGCCTTGCAAGCTCGGGCACAGCTCGCCGCCGAAGAACGGGTGCTCAACGCTCTTGTCGGCGCCAATGCCTCGCAAACGACGCGCGACGCATTTCGCAGAAAGCTGCGCGACGGCGAACTCGACGATAAGGAAGTCGAAATCGAACTGGCGCAGCCGTCCTCGTCTATGCCGCTGTTCGAACTCCCGAATATGCCGGGCGCTTCATTCGGCGCGATCTCGATCGGGGATATTTTCGGGAAGTCTTTTGGCAAGACGGCCAAAGTGAAAAAGCTGCTCGTCAAGGACGCCTATGAACCTTTGGCGGCCGAGGAAAGCGACAAGCTGATGGACCAGGATCAGATCGTGCAGGAAGCGATCCACGAGGTCGAAAACAACGGCATCGTCTTCCTCGACGAGATCGACAAGATTTGCGCCCGCGAGGGTCGCGGCGGTGCCGATGTTTCGCGCGAAGGTGTGCAGCGCGATCTTTTGCCGCTGATCGAAGGCACGACGGTTCCGACAAAACATGGCGCGGTGAAAACCGATCACATCCTTTTCATCGCCTCCGGCGCCTTCCATATCGCCAAGCCCTCGGATCTTCTGCCGGAGCTGCAAGGCCGGCTTCCCATCCGCGTCGAACTCCTGCCGTTGAACGAGGATGATTTTCGCCGCATCCTGACCGAGCCGGAGGCGAGCCTCATCAAGCAATACGAGGCTCTGATGCGAACCGAAGGTGTCGAAATCATCTTCGAGTCCGATGCCGTGAATGCGCTCGCCAAGATCGCGGTTCAGGTGAATTCGACCGTCGAAAATATCGGCGCCCGACGCCTGCAAACGGTGATGGAACGCGTCCTCGACGAAATCAGTTTCACGGCGCCCGACCGCTTTGGCGAAACGATCAAGATCAATGCCGAATTCGTCGAAAAGAATATCGGCGATCTCGCGCGCAACGCCGATCTCAGCCGCTTCATTCTCTAACCCGTCTTCGCGGATTCGCCTGTTGAAAACCTGGTTTTGCGATTTTTTCTTTGGTCTAAGCGACTGATTTACTTCGCACGGGGCATCCCGATTTCGCTGAAAACAGCTGTAGTGAAGACCTACCCGATTCCCAGGGCGGGATTCGTGTGCATAGACTTGCGTCATCATGTTTCTGCGACGCACCGAGCGGAAGAAGGACGGCAAGACACACGCCTACTGGAACATCGTCGAGAACAAGCGTCTCGACAATGGCCGGGTCGTGCAGCGGCATGTGTTGTATCTGGGCGAGATCAATTCCTCGCAGGCTGCGGCGTGGCGCAGGGCGATCGAGGTATTCGACACGGATACGGGCGCTCCGCGTACACTGGCGCTGTTCCCGGAGGATCGCTGCGAGGCAGCTGCGGACGACGCTTCGGTGGTGCGGCTTCGTCTGTCGGAGCTGCGATTGTGCCGGCCGCGGCAATGGGGCGCCTGCTGGTTGGCCGGTCAGTTGTGGCGGGATCTGCACCTGGACCGGTTCTGGGCCGAGCGTCTGCCGGCGAGCCGCAAGGGGACGCGCTGGGATCGGGTTTTGCTGGTTCTGGTCGTCTACCGGCTGATCGCGCCGGGCAGCGAGTGGAAATTGCATCGCGATTGGTTCGCCAAGAGCGCCATGGCCGATCTCTTGGGTGCGGATTTCGGCCTGGCCGAAGCGCACAAGCTCTATGCCTGCCATGACCTCCTGCTCGCGCATAAGGAGGCGCTGTTCTCGCATCTCGTCGGGCGCTGGCGCGACTTGTTCAATGTCGATTTCGACGTTCTGCTCTACGATCTGACCAGCACTTATTTCGAGGTCAACGCATCGGATCTGCCGGAGGGCGACAAGCGCCGCCACGGCTACAGCCGTGACAAACGGCCGGATTGTCCGCAATTGGTGATCGCATTGGTGGTCACGCCCGAGGGGTTGCCGCTCGCTTATGAAGTGCTGCCCGGCAACACGGCGGACAGCAAGACGCTGCGGCTGTTCCTCGGCAAGATCGAGCAGCAATACGGCAAGGCACGGCGCGTCTGGGTGATGGATCGCGGTGTGCCGACCGAGGCGGTTCTGGCGGAGATGCGCAACAGCGATCCGCCGGTGCACTATCTCGTGGGAACGCCGAAGGGACGCTTGAACCGCCTGGAAAAACACTTGCTGGAGAAGCCCTGGCAGGAGGCAAGGGAAGGGGTTCAAGTGAAGCTGTTGGCCGAAGATGATGAGCTTTACGTCTTCGCCCAGAGCGTCGATCGCGTCACCAAAGAACGCGCCATGCGCCGACGCCAGATGAAATGGCTGTGGAAGCGGCTTCGGCAACTCGCCGCCATGCAGATCTCCCGCGAAGAACTGCTGATGAAACTGGGTGCCGCGCGGGCCAAGGCGCCGACTGCTTGGCGCCTCGTCGATATCGAGATCGACGAGGAAATCGCTGCGTTCACTTTTTCCCTCAACCGCAAAAAGCTGCGAAAGATAAGGCGCCGTGAAGGCCGTTATCTGCTGCGCACCAATCTCACCGACGACGATCCGGCCTTGCTCTGGCAATATTACATCCAACTCGTCGCCGTCGAAGAAGCGTTCAAAAACCTCAAGGGCGATCTCGCCATCCGCCCGATCTTCCACAAGGATGCGCAGCGAATCGAAGCCCATATCTTCATCGCCTTCCTCGCTTATTGTCTGCAGATCACGCTGACGCGCCGCCTCCACGCGCTGGCACCCGGATTGACCGCGCGCAGCGCGCTCGAAAAGTTCGCCGCCGTTCAGATGATAGATGTCCATCTTCCGACGACCGACGGGCGCGAGATCATGCTCACGCGCTATACCCATCCAGAGCCCGAACTCCAGCTTCTGATCGGCCGGCTGAAGCTCCGTCTGCCGCCGCAGCCGCCCCCCAAAATCACCTCGACCGCAATTATCCAAACCACCCGCCGTAGTGAAGACCTTTTGGTCTAAGCAATTGATTTATAATCCACCACCTCTTCAAAATCGCCCCAATCCGCGAAGACGGGCTAAGCCGGAATTCCTGCACGGAACACGCAGTCTTATGATCGGGTGATACCGTCCGATCGGACTGCGCTCTACGAGTGTCCGAGAACGTTCGCGATCGCCTGACGCAATTTATCGCGATGATAGGGCTTGCGGAGAATCGGAATTTCCCCCGGTGCGCTTTCGCCAGTGGCGAGTTCCGACGGCGCGTAACCCGACGTCAGCAATACTTTGATCGAGGGTTGCAGCTGGCGGGCTTCGCGCGCGAGCTGAAAGCCGTTCGGCCCGCCGGGCATCACGACGTCCGAAAACAGCAGATCGATGCCCTCTACCGATCTGAGGATTTCGAGGGCCTCGCCACCGCTGCGCGCAGTCAGCACTTCGCAGCCGAGATCTTCGAGGCTCATTTGATTGGTGTCGAGGACGCGGACGTCGTCATCGACGAGAAGGATTTTTGCCCCGCTCTGGCCCGACGACACTGGCGGCGGCGCAGTCTCCGCCGCCAATGCATCCGATCGTGGCAGTTCGAGATAGACATTCGTTCCGCTGTCGAGGCTCGATTCGATTCGCATGCGACCACCCGACCGTTGCGCGAATTCGAAGACTTGTGCCAAACCGAGGCTCGTCCCCGAGCCCATCGGCTCGGGGCTGAAGAACGGATCGAACACGTGGTCGAGAACTTTTCGCGCTATGCCGCGGCCATGATCCTTCACCACGATCTGCACATAGCTAACGAGATCCTGGCCGGCGAGATCCTGTTGGGTTGCATCGCGCTCCACCGGCAATTCGACATTTGCGGTTTCGATCTCGATCAGGCCGCCGGCCGGCATCGCGTCGCGCGCGTTCGAGACCAAAGCGAGGATGGCATTTTCAAATTGGGAGAGATCGATGCGGCAGGCATCGGCTGCAGCGCCTAAGCTCAATTTCAACTCGTGCAATTCGCCGATCGAATGGCGCAAGAACTGTCCGACGTCGAGCAATCGGCGGTTGATTTCGACGGTAGCCGGCTGCGAGGCTTCGCGACCGGCAAACATCGTGAGCTGGCGGACCAGTTTCTCGCCGCGTTCGGCGGCGTCGAGCGCGACACGGGCATACCGCTCGACACGATCGGTAGCCGTAGGCCGGTGCAGGATCATGTCGAGACTGCCGATGATTGCAGTCAAGAGATTATTGAAGTCATGCGCGATGCTGCGCGTGAACTTGCCGATGGCCCTCGTTCTTTGGGATCGGTACAGAGCTTCACGCATCGCCGCGACTTCCTGCATCGTGCCGAGTTCCCGCTCCCTGGTTTCGCCGCGCGGCCCAATTTTGGTCGGGTTGGCCGCCAGGCCGGCCCATCGCTTGTTATGCTCGAAGGCCCGCGCCAAGCCGACGGCACTTGCGATTTGGGCCGCTATTTGATCGATGAAATTGTCGTAGGCCTCGTCGCACTGTAGGCAGGGTGAAATCCCGACAACGAGCAAAAGCGCCGGCCAAGACTGCCCGGATTCGACAATGGGCACGACTACGCCGCCCGTCGGCGAGGCCGGTCCGTCGCCTTTCGGCGAATTGCCAAACCGGCCGGCAAGACTTTCGACGATCTGCCGGCGGCCGGTGGTTGCGGCTTCGTGGAATGGCCAGCCCGCTCCCGATCGGACAGAATCCGATGCGAGGTCGACCCGTTCGGGGCAGAACAATTCGCTTGTCGAACACCCTGTCGCACTTGCGAGTCGGGCGACCGCGCCGTTCTCGGCGGAGAGATAGATCATGGCAAAAGGCAGATCGGCCGGATTGACAGCCAAAGCCTCTGCCGATGCGCGGCAGACTTCGTCGGGCGTGCGAATTCCCTCGGTCATGCTCGAAAGCTTGCGCAGTGTGCGCGAGCGCCGTTCGTCGATGACTTTATCCGTCGTCTCGAGGACCGGCGTGAGAATCCCGGCGATCCGGCCGGCTTCGTCGAACAAAGGTGAATAAGAAAAAGTGAAATAGCTTTCAGTACGCCGGCCTCGCCGCTCGAGCGGCAGCAGTATGTCGTTGTGCCACACCGGCGGCCCGCCGTCGCGCACGCTTTCCAGCATCGGGCCGATAACGTCCCAAATCTCGGGGAAGCAGGCGCGCCCTGGGCGACCGAGCGCGGCAGGATGTTTGTCCGCGAGCATCGGCCTGCAGGCATCGTTATAGAGCAGGGTGAAATCGGCGCCCCACCAAAGTTGCATGGGAAATCGCGAATTGAGGCAGATGCTGACGGATGTGCAAAGACTTTGCGGCCAACTCTCGGCGGGGCCCAGCGGCGTCGACGCCCAGTCGAGGCTGCGCATCAGAGCACCCATCGCACCACCGCCGGATAAACAGGACAACGAACTCATGAGCTGACCGCACCGTTCATCTTCGGCGCGGCAATCTGTCGACGCGCCAGCGAACCCTTCCATCTAATCATTCTCCGGAGCTGTCGAACATAATGAATCGCGATCGCGTTTTCCAGCGAGGCGCGGCAACGTAAAAGCTTGCACCCCACGTTCCTCCGCCGCCGGAGACGCTGCGGCGATGCTTCAGCCACGCCCGCCCCATCGCCATGCTCGAGGCATGGAGAGCCGGGCGAGCGCGACGCATCCTTTAGCGACACTTCATGCCTTTATTGCAGCAAATTCGGCAGGTCTTTGATCGGCTGCAAATTGCTCGATCGACACAAGGGCCGCATAGCGGTGAAAATGAAATCCGACTTTTCGAATGTTCGTGTGCCGCATCGGCCCTCATGAGCGCGAGCTCGGAACGATCGTCGCTCGCGAATTCTTGGCCGTCGGAAAAAGATGTGGGGGCCCGTGCTCAACCGGCGTGAACATGATGCTAGGCTGCCGTGCCGGCGTGCGGCATGTGTCCTAGCCTGATGCGGCCGCCCAATTCCGCAAGGCCCCGGTGCAGCCGACGTGTTCAAGCGGCAGGCGGGTGATGCCACGCATGTTTGGAAACCGCAAGGGCAAGCCCTCGAGATTTATAATTGGGACGTTCGCCGCGGTGGAGGTTCAGGCAATGCTTGCCATGATCGCGCCGCAAGGCCATAACGCTCGCGTGATCGCTTATCCCCGGGAGCCCCCCAACTCATGACCGAATTCGTTCCACGCGTATTTTCCGGCGTCCAGCCCACCGGCAATTTGCATCTCGGAAATTATCTCGGCGCGATCACCAAGTTCGTGGATTTGCAAATCACCTTTGATTGTATTTACTGCGTCGTCGATCTGCACGCCTACACGGTGCCGCAAAAGCCGGAGCTGCTGAAAGCCAGCATTCGGGAAGTCACCGCGGCGTTCATCGCAGCCGGCATCGATCCGACGAGGAACATCGTTTTCAACCAGAGCCAGGTGGCCGAACATGCCGAGCTCGCCTGGATCTTCAATTGTGTGGCGCGGCTCGGCTGGCTGAACCGGATGACGCAGTTCAAGGAAAAAGCCGGCAGGGATCGGGAGAATGCCTCGGTCGGCCTCTATGACTATCCGATTTTGATGGCGGCGGATATCCTCGTTTATCGGGCGACGCATGTCCCCGTCGGGGATGACCAGAAGCAGCACCTCGAGCTTGCGCGCGACATCGCACAAAAGTTCAATCTCGACTTCGCTGAATTGATCGAAGCGCATGACCACGGCGGCGCCTTCTTCCCCCTGCCGGAGCCTTTGATCCAAGGCGCTGCGACGCGGGTGATGAGCCTGCGCGACGGCACCAAGAAAATGTCGAAATCCGATCCGTCCGATTATTCGCGGATCAATCTCAGCGACGATGCGGACACGATCGCCCAAAAGATCCGCAAGGCCAAGACCGATCCGGACGCTCTGCCAAGCGAAATCGAAGGCCTCGCGAAAAGACCGGAAGCCGATAATCTCGTCGGCATTTTTGCTGCGCTCAACGGCGAAACCAAAGTCGATGTCCTAAGAGCCTTCGGCGGCGGCAATTTCTCATCCTTCAAATCGGCTCTCGTGGATCTCGCGATCGCCAAACTCGAGCCGATCGCGTCGGAAGTGCGGCGTCTGAAAGAGGACCCGACTTACATCGACGGTGTTCTCAACCATGGCGCTGCGCGGGCGCGCATCCTCGCCCAACATACGATGGCTGCCGTCAAGGACATACTCGGTTTCGTCCGTTGAAAGAACGTGATGATGGATAAAATCGACCCCTGAACACGCGCCAACTTAGTGAATTGGCGCGATTTCCTATCCATCGGATGAATCCCTCCGAACGGCGGACCGGCTAGGCCAGGCACGGGCATTGAATGGCATTGGCGTTCATCGATCCTCAGAACCTGGATCGCCTCTTCGTCGAGCGCGCTCGCGGTTCCGGCGCGCCGCAAGAGCCTCGACGGCATGCCGCCGGGCGCAACCTGCGTTTCGCCGCCGTGCTCGCAGTAGTGCTCATTGCACACGGCGCTATTCTCGCCGTCTTGAATATTTTCGAACTGGCGCGGATCGAAACAAACCTCGTTCACGAAATTCCCGTAGACTTGGTGAGCGCACCCGAAGCTGCCGAAAAGCCCGAGGCGCCGCAATCCAAAGTTCCTGGTCCGGATTCGACGCCTGCGCCGGAGACTCGCAAAGATCGAGAAAATCCTCCCGAGGGACAAGCTAAGAGCGCCGAGAACTCCGGCCAAACCCGAACCGCCCACGCCGGAAGCAGCCAAGCCGGAACAACCAAAGCCGGAACAGCCCAAGGCGGAACAACCTAAGCCGGAACAACCCAAGCCGGGACAACCCAAGCCGGAACCGCCGAAACAGGACCAAGCAAAGCCTGAACCGGCAAAACCGGGACCTCCGAAGCAGCGGCCGCGGAAGGCCGCAGCGCTGAAAAAAGAAGCGCAAAAGCCCGCTCAGAAAAAAGCTGCCGCGAAAGCTGTGGAGCTCGAGCCTGTGCAGCAAAGCGCGGAGGCTGCGAGAGCACAGGCGGCCGAAGCGCTTCCACGCGCCTCGCTCGAACGCGCGCAGGCGCTTCCAACGCCCGGCGGGATGCCCATGCGCTTCGATCTCGCGCCGGATATTTTCCGCGCTGTCGCTGTGCCGCAAGCTTCCGAAACCGGCGAAGATCTGGTGTCTTATAGCACGCTTGTCTTCAGCCGCCTGGAACTCTCCAAACAATTCCCTGAAGCAGCTCTCGCGCGTGGCGCCCGAGGCTCTGCCGGGATCGGCTTCACGCTCGATGAGGCCGGCAATGTCCTCGATGTCGAACTTCTCATTTCAAGCGGCGATCCCGACCTCGACGAGGAAAGCGTTGCTTTGGTGCGTCGGGCCGCACCATTTCCGCCGCCGCCTCCGGGCGCGCGACGCAGGTTCGACGCCGTTGTGACATTTAATCACAATTGAAAGTCTCACCCGACTTGAGCAATGGCTGCTTTCAATCGCTCGAGATCGGCTTCGCGCGAGAGGCGATGGCCGCCGTCCTTGATGAGAGTCAATGTGACCGGATCACCTGCTACGTGTTCGAGGAGCGTCAGGGCGTGCCGCCAAGGCACGTCTTCGTCCTGCATGCCCTGCAGGATATGGACTGGGCAATGCGTCTGGATCGTATCGTCGAGCAACAAATGGCGGCGCCCCTCCTCGATCAGTTGACGCGTAATCACGTAGGGCTCAGGGGAATAGGCCGAGGGACGCAGCCACGTTCCTTCGCTCTCGATTTTGCAGCGCGCATCGGCGGGTAGGCGTTCCCATATCAGTTTTTCGGTGAAATCGACCGCCGGGGCAATCAGAACGAGGCCAGCGAGCCGGTCGGCCTCGCCGCGTGCGGCAAAGGCGCGCGCGCAAAGAAGCGCGAGCCAGCCGCCCATGGAGGAACCGACGAGGATTTGCGGGCCGCTGCTCAACGTGGCGATCACGGCCAATGAGTCTTCCAGCCAGCGGCCGATCGTCCCTTGTTCAAACGCGCCTTCCGAAGCGCCGTGCCCCGAATAATCGAAACGCAGCAGCGTCCGGCCGACTTGCGCCGCCCAACGATCGAGATAGGTCGCTTTTGTCGAGGCCATGTCCGACTTGAAGCCGCAGAGCCAGACGAGACCGGCGAGCCCGCGGCCCTTTTCGAGGGCGGGCCGCAAACGATAGGCAATTCGCCTCGCCGCAGCGCCGTCTCCAATGGTGAGGAACTGTGGAAGATCCGTTTCGGCCCCGGTCCAAGTTTGCGATAGCGCCTCGTCCACGATTATCCTCGGTCAGCGTTTTATTGCGCCGCGAAGAAATCCCCCCATTTATAGAAATGTCACGGAGGGCTGCGGCAACGTCACGATCCCAATATCACGTCGCTGCGGCTTCGGTGCAACAACGCAGCCGGCACCCGCTCGCAGGCGTCACCGTCCTGCAAATCCTTCCGAACCTGGACGCCGGCGGCGCCGAACGCACGACCATCGATGTTGCCGCCAGCCTCGCCGAGGTCGGCGCCCGGGCGCTGGTGGCGAGCCGCGGCGGCCGCATGGTGAGCGAATTGCAAGCAAAGGGGGGAATTTGGCTGCCTTTCGCCGCGGCGACGAAGAATCCGGTCTCGATGGCGCTCAACATCCGCCGTCTTGCCGAGCTGATCAGGGCCGAAGGCGTCGATCTCGTGCATGCCCGTTCGCGCGCCCCGGCCTGGGTCGCCTATGCGGCCACGCGGCTGACCAAAACGCCGTTCGTCACTACATACCACGGCGCCTATTCGGGCACCGGCGCACTGAAATTGCGCTACAATTCCGTGATGACGCGCGGCGACGTAGTGATCGCCAATTCTCAATTCACGGCATCCGAGATCGCCCGGCTTTACCCCGAAGCGGCCGAGAAGCTCCGCGTCATCCCGCGCGGGGTCGATGTTCGGCTTTTCGATCCGAACAAGATCGCGATCGAGCGGGTGAATGTTTTGCGGCGCGCCTGGAATGTCGCCCTTGATGAACGCATCGTGCTCATGGCCGCGCGGCTGACGCCTTGGAAGGGCCACAAGATCATGATCGAAGCGGCACGGCTGCTGGTGGAAACGGGGCTGCGGGACACGAAATTCATTTTGGCCGGCGACGATCAAGGCCGCGGCGGCTATGTCAAAGAAATCGACATCGCAATCAAGAAGGCCGGTCTTTCGGGCATCGTTTGCCGCACCGGCCATTGCACCGATATGCCGGCCGCTTTGGCCGCGGCGGCGGTTGCGGTCGTCCCTTCGGTCGAACCGGAGGCTTTCGGCAGGGTCGCGGCGGAAGCCCTTGCCATGGGAACGCCGGCCGTGGTGGCGGACCATGGCGGCCTCGCCGAAATCGTTCAGACCCCGCCCGAGGACGAGCCATCGCTTCGCACCGGATGGCGCGTGCCCGCCGGCGACGCCGCGGCGCTCGCTAGGGCTCTTGGGGAAGTGTTAGCGCTCGGGGCTACGGTGCGCGATCAACTTTCTCTCGCCGCACGTGCCCGCGCGATGCGACTGTTTTCGCTAGAGCGGATGTGTGCGGCAACTCTCGAGGCCTATTCTGCGTTAATCTCCGCCCCCGCTAGATCACGATGATTTTCGATCGAGTCGACCCAAAATCATCAACGCGATCGACTATGATTATTTGGAGAGGACTGCGCAGATAAGTCATGCGATCTGCGTGAACTTGATTGCGCCGGAAAATCGGTTCCCCTTTTCCTCATCCGCTCTAGCCGGCCTTGGCCTGACGCTTGGGCCGAGATGCAAGGGCCCGACCACCAGGAATCCCGCTGTTTGGCAGATTTTAGGACGATTTTGCCCGATACCGGCTTCGGATTCGTTGACTTCGTGCGGAGATGACACGATTCTTTATGCGGGTCCGGGCCGAACCGCAGGAGCATGTTTCGGCAAGGCAAAAGACTGTGCCGCCGAATACATGCTAAATCCGTCGAATCGAGGCAGCTTCGCGGGACCGAGCGCAAATGTTCGGTCGCAAGCGGCGTCAGATGACGAAACACCATAAATCTGCGAGAATTCCGGATTCGATCATTTAAAGAGGAGACCTAACCATTCGCCGTCCAATGAGAAGTACCCAGGCCCCGCAGAAGGACGGGCCACGCACTAATCGTGAAATCCGCGCTCGCGAAGTCCAGCTCATCGATGCCGAAGGCCGCAACCGCGGCGTCGTCCCAATTGTTGAAGCGCAACAATTGGCCGATGAGGCGGTACTGGATCTCGTCGAGATTGTCCCCACGGCTGAACCGCCAGTTTGCAAGATTC
This sequence comes from uncultured Alphaproteobacteria bacterium, assembly GCA_963809985.1. Taxonomy (GTDB): domain Bacteria; phylum Pseudomonadota; class Alphaproteobacteria; order Rhizobiales; family Beijerinckiaceae; genus Methylovirgula. Next base: position 1,631,481 of record CAWELW010000001.1, read on the forward strand.
TCGACTATGGCAAGTTTCGCTTCCTCGAACAAAAGAAGGCCGCAGAGGCACGCAAGAAGCAAAAAGTCGTGGAAATCAAAGAGATCAAGCTGCGTCCGGGTATCGACGAGCATGACTACGACGTCAAGATGAGGGCCGTCCGCCGGTTTTTCGAGGAAGGCGACAAGGTCAAAGTGACGTTGCGATTTCGCGGTCGCGAAATGGCGCATCAAGATCTGGGTTTCAAATTGCTCGAACGGGTCAAAGCCGAGACCGGCACAATCGCCAAAGTCGAGACGGAGCCTTCGATGGAAGGCCGCCAGATGGTGATGATTCTCGCACCGAGATGAGTTTCGAGGCGCTTGCCTTGACCGAGACTTTGCGCCTATATACCCAGCCTTCGAACCGCCCGGCTCAATAGGGGCTGCCGTGGCGGTTCTTTTGCTCGTTCGGCAACGAACGGGAGCGGGGCGTAGCCCCGCTCGACAATTTTTCGGGTCCAAACCCGAGGGAGACGAGCTAAATGCCCAAATTGAAAACGAAATCCGGCGCCAAAAAGCGTTTCAAGCTGACTGCGACCAGAAAAGTGGTCTATGTGCAACGCGGCAAACGCCACGGCATGATCAAACGGACCAATAAACAGATCCGCAATTTGCGCGGCACCAGCGTCCTGTTCAAAACCGACGGCGACAATATCAAGAAGTTCTTTCTGCCGAACAGCTGAAAGTCTGTCCGTCGCGGCTTTGCCCCGCTTAGGTTTGCGGCGTGCCGCCCTTGCCGAACCGGTTCGGCAAAACCGGAACCGATCCTCGCAAATCGGGGCCATTTACTGCGAATCATCACACATTATTCAACGAGAGCAGTTTCAGGGCGAAGCGGGTGCACCCCGCCTGAAATTGTTCCCCCGTCCGGAGATCAGCCATGGCTCGCGTCAAACGCGGCGTTACCTCGCATGCCAAACACAAGAAGACCCTGAAAGCCGCCAAGGGCTTTTACGGCCGGCGCAAGAACACGATCAGAGCGGCGAAGGCCGCGGTCGATCGCTCGATGCAATATGCCACGCGCGATCGCAAGGCGCGCAAGCGCGTCTTCCGCGCTTTGTGGATTCAGCGGCTGAATGCGGCCGTCCGCGAATGCGGCCTCACCTACTCGCGCTTTATCGACGGCCTGTCGAAAGCCGGTGTCGAGATCGACCGCAAGGTTCTCTCCGATTTGGCGATCCGCGAGCCCGAAGCCTTCAAGGCCATCGTCGAAAAGGCGAAAAGCGCTTTGCCGGCAACCGCTTGAATGTGAGATGGGCTTGGCAAATGCCCCTCTCAGATCACGTTTCTAGAGCGCCGCGCCGAAGCAACAGGCAGTGTTGGTCGGGCAAATAGCACCCTCGTTTTAGCGTCGCAAAGCTTGCTCGTGCATCTACTGGGCCGCCTTGACCTCACGTTGGGACGAAGTGCAAGAGTCGGATCGCTCGCGATTTACTGGAAAGCAGCCCTGAAATCGTTCGGATTCAGTTTATGCGGAGCACTCGGCGCGGTGTTCTCGCTGAACTTTGCCGTTTGTTGGGCCGCTTCCTGATCGATTTCGCTGTCTTACAAGGGGAACTCGATGGCGAGCCAACCAAACTCGAAGACTTCATCTGATCGTCCAGTAGTTCACAGTCTTGCCCCTTCTCCGTCCGGGCCATCGAGCGCCCGCGCTGCGCAATGGGCCGACGAAGACGCCCGCCCAATCGAGCTGGTCTATCTCGGCCTCCTAGCCATGATCGTCGGCATCGTGACAGGATTTGGCGCGGTCGCGTTCCGTGATCTCATCGGCCTGATCCACAACACCCTGTTCCTCGGCCAATTGGCGGTGCGCTACGACGCCAACCTGTTCACGCCGGCAAGCCCCTGGGGAGTATTCATCATCCTGGTGCCGGTGCTCGGCGGGTTGGGCGTCACGTTCCTCGTCACTAAATTCGCTCCGGAGGCGCGCGGCCACGGCGTCCCGGAGGTCATGGATGCGATCTACTACAAGGGAGGTGTGATCCGGCCCATCGTCGCGGTCGTGAAGTCGCTGGCCTCGGCGATTGCGATCGGCAGCGGCTCGGCGGTGGGACGTGAGGGCCCGATCATCCAGATCGGCTCGGCCCTCGGATCGACTCTGGGCCAGATCGTGCGAATGCCCTCCGGGCAGCGAATCATTCTCGTCGCCGCCGGCGCCGGCGCCGGTATTGCGGCGACCTTCAATACGCCGATCGGCGGCGTCATGTTCGCCATCGAGCTGATGATGCCCGAGGTCAGCGCGCGCACCTTCTTGCCGGTGGCGCTGGCCACCGGCACCGCAACATTCATCGGGCGGTTCTTCTTCGGCCCGCAGCCGGCATTCATGGTCCCGGAGCTGGTTCCGCTGAGCGTCGATGCAACCTCGGCGGTCACACTGTGCCTTTATGCCTTGCTCGGTGCCGTCACCGGCGTCGCAGCCGCGGGATTCGTCCGCGGCTTGCACCTTGCGGAAGACCTCTTCGACAAGATCAAAGAGCGCTATACGCGGCACGTGCTGGGCATGCTGCTGGTCGGCATACTGATCTACGCGCTGCAACAACGCTTCGGCCACTACTACGTCGAGGGCGTCGGCTACGCGACGATTCAGGCGATCTTGGTCGGCCAACTATCGGCAACCGGACTGCTTCTGCTGCTTTTCTTTTGCAAGATGCTCGCGACCACGCTCAGTCTCGGCTCCGGTTCTTCGGGCGGGATTTTCTCACCCTCCCTGTTCATGGGCGCGACAATCGGCGCCGCCTTCGCCGCCGTATTGACTGCGCTCCATCTGCCGCTCGCCATCAATATTCCATCCTTCGCGATGGTCGGCATGGGCGCGATGGTCGGGGGCGGCACCGGGGCTCTAATGACCGCCGTCACGATGATTTTCGAAATGACACGCGACTATCACATCGTCTTGCCGATGATCCTGGCGGTTGCGTTCAGCGTCGGCGCGCGGCGCCTGCTGTCGCGCGAGAACATCTACACATTTAAGCTGGTTCGCCGTGGCCATGTCATACCGAAGGCGTTACACGCCAATATGTTCTTGGTCCGCCGCGCCAGGGAGGTGATGGATACCGACGTGCTTGTCGTTCCGGCTGGCATGAGTTTCGATGCTTTTCTCACTCAGCACGGCCAAGATGGTCAAATGCACCATCTCGCCGTTACCGAAGGCAATCGCATCATCGGCGCATTGCGCGTCAATACGGCGTTGAGACGGGCGCCGGACGGCGCGCGATCCAGCGTCACCCTGGGCGACCTGGCGAGCCGCAATTTCACCATCGTGCGTGAGGACGACGTCGTATTCGACGTCATCCAGCGGATTTGGCGCAAGAACGCCGTGATGGCCCTTGTGGTGCGTGGCCGCGGTGTGCCGCGACCAAAAGATGTCGCGGGCGTGATCACGAAGGAACACGTCGCCAACTCCGTGGCCAGCAGTGTCCAGGTGTATCCACGGTAAATGGTCGCTATTCGTCAGCCGAGCCGGATCGGGACACGGCACCGACCAAGTCTAATGCCGAACCCGCCGTGGCGAAATAGTGAATTCCACTCGCTGCCGCGCGCCATGTCGGCCATGCGAGATGGTGCGCGTCCAATGACGTCGGTGATGCCACCTCAGGGAATGGGACGCCGACCCATCTTGCGGGGCGACGTGTTTCAATTCGTGTTCACGCGCGGCGGGCCCGAACTGCGCGAGACATCCGTTATAGGCATCGGCCGCCTCGATCTTTTCGCAATCTCGGATCGTGCGGGGCGCCGCCGCGGACGAGTTGGCGATCAAAGCCGGAAAGATCGCTGCAACGGTGATGACCCGCAGCGCGACAATGACGGAAGTTTTTCGCAACATGACCGCTCATCCTCTCAAAACTGCGCTTGTTTTCTTGCTCACTTCAGCAATGATCTTCGCTGAAATCGCGTCGATTTCCGCTTCCGTAAGCGTCTTTTCCCGCGGCTGCAGCGTGACCGCTACGGCAATCGACTTCATGTCCGCCGGAATGCCTGTTCCCTCGTAGACGTCGAAAACGACGACATTCGTGATCAGCGCGCGATCGGCGCCCTGGGCTGCCTTCACGATGTCGCCCGCCCGGACCGCGCGGTCGACGAGGAAGGCAAAGTCACGATCGAGCGGCATGAGTTCCGAAAGTTCGAGTTTCGGCTTGGTCTTTGTCGGCTTCGCCTTCGGAGGTGGTAGCTCGTCGAGCACGATTTCGAACCCGGCGAGCGGCCCTTCGGCATCCACGGCTTCGAGCGTGCGGGGATCGAACTCGCCGAAATAGCCGATGACGTTCTTCGGGCCGAATTGCAGCGTGCCCGAACGGCCGGGATGGAACCAGGGCGGCGCGCCGGGCAGGATCTGCAACGCCGCTGGTGCAATCCCGAGTGCCGTCAAGAGAGCGAGCGCATCGGCTTTGGCGCTGAAAACGTCGACCGGCCCTGCGGGCTCGGCCCAATGGCGCAGGGCACCTCCGAGCCGGGCGGTACCCCGCCGCAGGCCAGCTGCGGCCATCTTCTGATCCGCTGCGTCGGCGCCTTTGAAGATCTGCCCGACTTCGAACAAGGCCACATCGCCGAACCCGCGCGCGGCATTGCGCTCGGCCGCGTCGATGAGGCTCGGCAATAGGCTGGGCCGCATATCCGAAAGATCGGCTGCGATCGGATTGGTGAGCGCCAGATCATCCATGCCGCCACCGAATAGGAGCGCCCTGTCGTGCGAGACGAACGACCATGTGACGGCCTCGACGAGGCCATTTGCGGCGAGTGCGCGTCTTGCCGCTCGCGTGCGTTTTTGCAAGAGATTGAGTATCGGCGCGGCGACGCCGACCGATTCGCGCGGGAGCGGTTGTGCGGCGATGCGGTCCAGCCCGGCAATCCGGACTATTTCCTCGACGACATCGGCCTTGGCCTCGACGTCGGGACGCCAGCTCGGCACTTTGATCATGACCCGATCGCTGTTGCCACCGACATTAGCCAACTCGAAACCGAGCCGTTCAAGGATTCCGGCCATTTCCGAATGGGACAAATCGAGCCCTGTCAGACGCCGCACCTCGCTCCAAGGAAAGAAGCTCCGGGTAACCTTGTCGGGCACTTTGCCGGCAAGGAAAATTTCCGATGGCTCGCCGCCGCACAGATCGAGAATGAGCCGCGTCGCCAGTTCGAGGCCGGGCAGGCAAAAAGCCGGGTCCACCCCGCGCTCGAACCGGTAACGCGCATCCGAAGTAATGCCGAGCCGGCGCCCGCTGCTGGCGATATTTGCCGGATCCCACAAAGCCGATTTCGACGAGAACATCGGTCGTCGCCTCATCGCAGCCCGAGGCTTCGCCGCCCATGATGCCCGCGAGCGATTCGACGCCGCGATCATCGGCGATGACGACGTTCGTGTCATCGAGTGTATAGGTCTTGCCGTCGAGCGCACGCAATTCTTCGCCGGGCGCCGCGCGGCGGACGACGAGGTTGCCGGCAATCTTCTTAGCATCAAAGACATGCAGCGGCCGCGACCGGTCGAACGTGAGATAATTTGTGATGTCGACCAGCCGATTGATCGGCCGCAAACCAATGTCAACGAGCTTCTTTCGCAGCCACTCGGGGCTTTCCCCATTGCGAAGGCCGCGCACGAGTCGGAGCGCGAAAGCGGGAGCAAGGTGCGCGTCGGCGCCTTCGAAATCGAGTTTGACTTCGACCGGACAGGCAAAATGCCCTTTGACGGGCACGACGGGCGACGTTTTCACCTTGCCCAGCCCGGCGGCGGCGAGGTCGCGCGCGATTCCCGCGACACCCATGGCATCGGGCCGGTTTGGCGTGAGATTGATCTCGATGACGGGGTCGTCGAGGCCCGCCCAGCGCACGTAGGAGACTCCAACCGGCGCGTCGTCCGGCACTTCGAGAATGCCGTCGTGGTTTTCGGAAAGTTCGAGTTCCGCACCCGAACAGAGCATTCCATGCGACTCGACGCCGCGAATGACACCCTTGCCGAGGGTGATCTTCTTGGCCGGAATATAGGTCCCCGGCGGCGCGAACACGGATTTCAAACCGGTCCGGGCATTGGGAGCGCCGCAGACAACCTGGACGGGAGCGCCGCCGCCCACATCGACGAGACAGACGCGCAACCGATCGGCATTCGGGTGCGGCCGGGCTTCGATCACGGAGGCGATGATGAATGACCCGAGGCTCGCGGCCGGATCCAGGACATGTTCGACTTCGAGCCCGATCTTGGTCAGAGTCTCGACGACTTCGCCGACCGTCGCGTGAGTCTCGAGGTGGTCGTGAAGCCAGGAGAGAGAGAATTTCATAGCCGGCCTGATGTGAGGAGCGGTGGATGGCGAGAGGCTCGAGGTCCCCCGCTTGCGACGGAACCGGCGCCATTCTCTCCCGTCGCTCCTGCATGGTGCGGCGTAGAAGCAACTCCGAGCTTCGTAGGAGAGGGGATATAAAGCGGATTTGCGCCCAATGGAATTGTGAAAGTGATCACTGTTTCATTTCGGCGCGACTTCAGAAGAATAGTCCGGCGGCATTTTTGTGGCGGAACAAAATAGCGTCCCAGGGTTGCGGCGTCGGTGGGGCGGGCATTTTTCTGATAGGCGGAGCATATTTCGACTGGATGGCCGCATACTCCGGGGACGCGCGCCAAAATGGATGCGCAGCCGCGCCGGCCGAAGCTCGGTATTTGCCTCGCAATTGCCCCGTCCGCCGCGCTATACCACGTCGGATCGACCGGCGCAGTCGCCGTAATTTGGCTATATAGAAAGGATTTACGGCGCGTTCGCCAAGTCTGGACACTAAGGGAAAAAATTAAACTTGGACAGAGGATTGATGGGCGATGAAGAAGACCTCGGCTCGAAAGGCACCGGCGGTGCGGGCGGCAGCGCGCCATTTGTGCAGTGTGACGCCACGGGCGAGGGTGTTCCACTGAAAGCCCTGTCGTCGAAAGAGGAGGCGACGCGCAAGCCGCGGCATCGCGGCATTGGTCACTATATCGGCTTGTTTGTCAGCCTCGTCATCGCTTCGCTGGCCATATTCGTCCTGGTCAGAACGCTCAGCCACATAGATGTCGGCGAATTGCGCGCCGCAATAGCGGCCACGAGCTCCGAGCAAATTGCCATTGCGTGCGGGTTTACCGCGCTCTCTTTCTTGGCCTTGACCGGCTACGACAGCCTGGCGCTGCGGCAATTGCGGCTGCGGATTCCCTATCCGAGAACCGCGCTTGCCTCGTTTACAAGCTATGCTGTCTCCTTCACCCTCGGCTTTCCGCTGATAACGGCGGGAACGATCCGCTACTGGATCTATTCGCGAGCCGGCTTGACCGCGAGCAAAGTGGCGAGTTTGACGGTCATCGCCGGCGTCACTTTTTGGCTGGGCATGGCGCTTGTCATCGCCGTCGCTCTCCTCTTCCGTGCCGAGACGATCAGCCTCGTCAATCATTTCGAAGTGCATATCAACATGCTGATCGGCGCCGCCGTGCTCGTTGCGCTCGTCGCCTATCTCGGCTGGGTCTCGCTTGATCGCCGCCGGACGCGGATCCAGGGTTTTCGGCTCGAACTGCCCGGCTTGACCCTCACGCTCGGCCAGATCGCCCTCGGCGTCATCGATTTATGCTCGGCCGCGGGCGTTCTCTACACGCTCCTGCCACCAAACCAGGCGCTGGATTTTTTTACTTTCGCTGCGGTCTATGTCTTCGCCTGCGTGCTCGGCATTGCCAGCAATGCGCCGGGTGGTCTCGGTGTCTTCGAAGCCGCCATGCTGAAAGCGGTGCCGGTTCCCTCGCAAGAAGCGTTGCTCGCCTCCCTCTTGCTGTTTCGCGTCATTTATTATCTTGTACCGTTCATCCTCGCGCTCGCTTTATTGGCGGCGAACGAAGGCTTCCATCGTTGGAAGGACCTGCATAACGCTTGAACAAGCCACCCACCACGGATGATCCGTAGTGTCATGGTCGAGCGTCCCGGCGAACGCTTTGCCCGTCATGGGAGGGCGCGTGCGCCGAATTTGACTTTGTGATATCGCGGTGACACTTTCGCCGAGGTTTGTCCGTCTTGATCACGCCCCGGGGAAGTGGGCATAAAGTACCTGGGCATAACGGGTTTGCCTCACAGGTTTTAGGGTTTCGGTGCAAAGCGCATGGATCGCGAAACGACACTCAGAGATCGTTTGCTCATTCGCAAGCTGATCGAGGCCCTACCGGAAGCGGTCCTGATTATCGGCACGGATGATCGGGTGTTCGCCGCCAACGCCGCGGCGAAGACACTCTTGCCAAGTCTGCGCACGGAAGGTCTGCTCGCCCGCAGTTTGCGCTCGCCGGACGTGCTCGACACGGTGGGCCGCGTCAGAGCCTCGGGCGAGGCGGAGCGTGTGATCTGGGTCGAACGGTTTCCAATCGAGCGCCTGTTCGAAGTCAGCATCGCCCCGATCGACGGCGACGAATTCGAGCCGGCGCTCATTCTGTCGCTTCATGACCTGAGTGAAGCGCGACGGCTCGAGCGCATGCGCGTCGATTTCGTCGCCAATGCGAGCCATGAACTGCGTACGCCGCTCGCGTCCCTGCTCGGCTTTGTCGAGACATTGCAAGGGCCCGCGCGAGAGGATGCGAATGCGCGTGACAAGTTCCTTGTGATCATGCGGGAACAGGCGCAACGAATGTCACGTCTCGTCGACGATCTTTTATCCCTGTCGCGGATCGAGCAACATCTTCATGTGCGGCCGGATACGCCGGTCGACCTCGTCGGCATTTTACGCCACATCGTCGACACTTTCACACCGGTGGCGGAGGATGCCGAGGTCGAATTGCAGATCGACGCCCCATCCTCTTCCGTCGTCGTGCCGGGCGACCGCGACGAGCTGCTGCGCGTTGCCGAAAACCTCATCGAAAACGCGATCAAATATGGCGCCGGCGATCCCGCCAGCACGCGCAGAGCGGTCGACATCAGCCTGACTTTGCAGGGCCAACAAGCGGTTCTCGTCGTCCGCGATTATGGGCCAGGCATCGCTCCTGAACATATTCCACGGCTCACCGAGCGCTTTTATCGTGTCGATGCCGGACAAAGTCGCGCCAAAGGCGGCACCGGTCTTGGTCTCGCCATCGTCAAACATATTCTCGCCCGCCATCGCGGCCGTCTCAATATCAGTTCGACTCTCGGCGAGGGCGCGGCTTTTACCGCCATCTTGCCGGTGTATGAAGAGCAACCGCCGTCGGATTGACGGCCCTGCGGCTTCGAAGACTTTCAGTTGATCGCCGACGATCGATCGGATCTTTCATTGGCGCATTCCGACATCCGGCGCAGGGCGGCGACATCGACAAGCCCGTCAGCGATTTTCACTCCAGAGAGATGGCGGCAGGGCTTCCCCGGTTCGCCGAGATCGCTGAGCACGGCGCTCGCCCTCGTGAAATCATCCGCGCTCGCATAGAAACTCGGAGTTGCCACAACGGTAAGTCCGGCCGCTCGTGCGGCAACCACGCCGTTTTCCGTGTCTTCGAACGCGATGCAATCGGATGCAGCGACGCCAAGACTGTCAAGAACGAAATGATAAATGTCGGGCGCCGGTTTTTTCACGGCTACACGGTCGCCGGCGCCGACGACCTCGAACCAGGAGGCGCTGTTCACGCCGAAGGATGCGCGCAGGAGAGCGTCGACATTGTCGGGGCTCGTGGTCGTGGCAATCGCTATCCGCAGACCTTGGCCACGTGCGTCTTCGATCAATCGAACGATGCCGAGGCGCGGCACCGCGAAGCCGCCGGCGATAAGTTCGGCATAAATGCTATTTTTCGCGGCGTGGAGTTCGGCGATGTGCGCGAGAACTCTCGCTCCTTGCTGCGGGTTTGCGACTTCGACGTAGTGGCGGATACGTTCCTTGCCGCCGGTGACGCGCAACAATTTGCGATAAAGATCGGCGGACCAGAACCAATCGAGAGCAAAGGCGGCGAAAGCTTTGTTGAAGGCGCAGCGATGGATCTCTTCGGTCTCAGCCAAAGTTCCATCGACGTCGAAGATCAGAGCCTCAAGCGGCATCGCGGCGCGTCTGAGCGAGAGCAGCGGCCCGGATCGCGGCGATATTGGCGGCATACTGCGGCGGGCCGCCGGCAAAGACCGCCGACCCGGCGACGAGCGTGTCGGCCCCGGCCGCCGCGACGAGCGCCGCGGTTTGCGGATTGATCCCGCCATCGACCTCAAGGCGGATAGGACGCCTAGCTATCAGAGCTTTGAGGGAAGCGACCTTCTCCACCGCGGAAGCAATGAATGCTTGGCCGCCGAAGCCGGGATTGACGGACATGACAAGGATGAGGTCGACGAGATCGAGTACATGTTCCACGCTGGCGACAGGCGTGGCCGGATTGAGCACGACGCCTGCCTTCTTACCGAGCGCCCGGATCGCCTGAAGCGAGCGGTGAAGATGCGGCCCGGCCTCGGCGTGAACGGAGATCAAATCGGCACCAGCTTCGGCGAAGGCGCCGACAAAAGGATCGCACGGCGCGATCATCAGATGGACATCGAAAACCGCTTGGCTGTGCGGACGCAAGGCCTTCACTATGCCTGGACCGATGGTGATGTTGGGGACGAAATGGCCGTCCATGACATCGATGTGGATCCAATCCGCTCCGGCAGCGACGACGGCCGCGACCTCGGCTCCGAGCGCCGCAAAATCGGCGGAAAGAATGGAGGGGGCGATGACGAGAGACATCAGCTATCGGCCTCTTTTTGCGTTGGTTGAGGCGAAAAGACCCGGCTGGCGCGCACGTCGTTCGCCTCGATCGTCGTCAAATCCTCGAGCGAGACGACGCCGGCCTCTTCGAAATGCCGATTGGCGTGCCGAAGCCGCATACGGTCGAGCGCGTTGCGAATCGAGCGCGCGTTGGCGAAATGCGGCTGGGCGCGACGCGCAACGATATAATCGCGGAAGGCGGCCGCGGCAGCTTCGCTGAAACGGTAATTCATCCCCTTCAACATCATCTCGGCGATCGCCATCAATTCTTCGTCGCTGTAATCTGGGAAATCGATGTGGTGGGCGATACGCGAGCGAAAGCCGGGATTTGAGCGGAAGAATCTATCCATGCGGTCGGCATAACCGGCGACAATTACGACCAGATCGTCGCGCTGATTCTCCATAACCTGGAGCAGAATTTCGATCGCCTCCTGACCGTAGTCGCGCTCGTTCTCTGGCCGGTAGAGGTAATAGGCCTCATCGATGAACAAGACACCACCCATGGCCTTTTTCAAGATCTCTTTCGTTTTCGGCGCGGTATGGCCGATATATTGGCCGACAAGATCATCCCGGGTCACGGAGACAAGGTGTCCTTTGCGCACGTAGCCGAGCTTATGGAGAATCTCGGCCATGCGCAACGCGACCGTGGTCTTGCCGGTCCCGGGATTGCCGGTGAAGCTCATATGCAAAGTCGGCGTCTCGGAAGACACCCCCAAGCGCTGGCGCACCCGATCAACGAGCAGCAAGGCCGCAATCTGCCGGATACGTGCCTTGACCGGCGCGAGCCCGATGAGTTCCCGGTCGAGCTTATCGAGCACTTCGGCGACATGGGAATCGGCCAATTCCCGCCGCAGATCTATATTTTCCGCGAGGTCCGGGGCGGCCGTATCGATCACCGTGTCAGTCGATCGCATTTTCAAAACCTTACCGCAAAGAGGACTGCAACAGCGGGCCTTTCCGGCGATGTCTTCTTCGCATTCTATACACCCGGTGGGCGCCGCCTTTCTCCCGCAAGCGCAGGGCTGTCCGGGGAAAATCAAACATAGCAGAAGCTCATCTGATTTGGCGAGTTTCGATCGCGTTTTTTGCTCGGGTTCAGCGGCGGCGGTTTGTCGATCGCGGCGATGTCGCGGCGCTCGAAGATGCACTGAGCCACGAGGTCGATGAAGCGCAAAATCGGGATTTGAACACGATGCACTTTGGCGGCGATGCGTAGCAGCGCATAAGCGATCATCGCAGCGATGAGCTGCAGGCGGATCGCATTGTCGTTGTTGCCGAGGAACTTGCGGATTTTGAGATGCTGCTTGATCCAGCGGAACAGGAGTTCAATCTGCCAGCGGCCTCTATAAAGGGCCGCGATGGCGACGGCGGAACGGTCGAAATCATTGCTCAGAAAGTTGATCGTGCTGCCATCCTTGTGACGCTTGATGGTGATGCGGCGCAGCCTTATCGGCAGCTTGGAATCACCTTTGCTGGCGAAGCGCACCTCGGCATCTTCGAGTATGGTGCAGCCGTCGCCTTCGGTAACCTCGATGGGGCGCATTTCGACGCGCGTGAGCCCCATGTTGGACTTCGGCCGGGTGACGAAGATCGCTCCAGCGGCATGGATGGCGCGCCACCAACCATAATGGCAATAGCCTTTGTCGAAGACATAAGTCGCACCGGCTTCGATGTTGATCGTGCGGCCGATCTCGGCATCGTTGATATTGGCATCGGTGATATCGAGAATGCGCGGGCAATCGGACTTGGGATCATAGACGACATGCATTTTCATGCCGCGAATGCGGCCATTCCACTTCGCCCAATCGCACAATTTGCCGAGTGGAACGGGCGTTGAATCGATGAGGCGCAGCATGTCCTTGCCGTCGCGGCGCGTGGCGCGATCGAGCAGACCCGCAATCAAACCGAAAGTGTCGGCAAAGACCGCGACGGGCCGGATTTTATTTGCATCCGACAAAGTCGAGCGCGCCAGTGTGCCGGTGCCAAGATGATAATGATGCTGGCTATTGGCGTTCCAGCTGGCCGCCAGACCACGCAATCCGTCGGCGGCGGAAAACTGGGCGAAGATCAGGCCCACCAGATGGTCCCAGCTCTTGAATGATTTGTCGTAGGCATCGCCGTCGTGGCGCTCGACGATCGTGTCGAACTGCCGCCGATCGAGGGGTGCAAGCAATTTGGCAAATATGGTAGGTGTGAAGCGCATGCTCCTGTTCCCGTCCTTTTCTGAGTCTCGCCAACCAGAAAATAGACGCAAACGGCATCGCCGTAGACGAAAATCCTTCGTTTTCAGGGGCATGCACCTGCGGCCTAGTGATTCACCTTGCAAGTTCGCCGCCTTCCCGGACAGCCCTGCCGCAAGCGGGAGAAGGGCGCGTGCCGAACCATTCTATCTCCCCCTCTGTGACAAGTCCGCGCGGAAGCCGCTTCAAACCCCGTACCGTTCGCCTTCCGGACGCTCGGTCGCGTAGGCCTCAAGCGTATAGCGGGTGTTGCGGCCGTCACCGTCCTGGCGGACCAGGCGGAACCCGGGCTCCTCTTTTGGCCTATGCACGATGAAGGAGATCTTCACGCTTTCCCAGCCATGCGAAGAATCGAAGCCGGAAAGCCTTATATAGGCGCGACCGCCATAGGCTTTTCGGCAAGCATCGAGCTCGAGCATTACGGCTGCCGCGTCCTTGATGTCGAACATCGGCAGGCCCCACATGTCCCAGAATGTGTTGCGCGGATGCGGATCGTCGCTGAACTCGAGGTTCACCGCCCAGCCTTTGTCGATGCAATATTGCACCTGGGAGCGGATCTGATCATCGCTCAGATCCGGTAGAAACGAAAAACAGCCTTGCGTAATACGCATGTTACTTTCCCTTATTCTGCGGCCGTTGCGGTCGGCACGAAGTCCGGCGTATCTGTCGAGGCGTAGTTGAAGCTCACATCCTTCCAGGTTTCCAGCGCCTGCCGAAGCGGGATGCAGGTCCTCGCGGCCGTTTCGAGGATTTCTGGACCTTCAGCGAGGATGTCGCGCCCCGCATTGCGGGCGAACATCACGGCTTCGAGCGCGACACGATTGGCCGTCGCGCCCGCCGCAATACCCATCGGATGACCGATCGTGCCGCCGCCGAACTGATAAACGACGTCCTCGCCGAGGAGATCGATCAATTGGTGCATCTGGCCGGCATGAATGCCGCCGGAAGCGACCGGCATGAGCTTGTTCAGCGACGCCCAATGCTGATCGAAGAAGATGCCGTGTTCGAGTTTCATGGGGTTAAAGTCTTCGCGGCAGATGTCGTAATAGCCGCGCGTGGTATGCGGATCGCCTTCGAGCTTGCCGACGACGGTTCCCGCGTGGATGTGATCGACGCCGGCGAGCCGCATCCATTTGGTGATGACGCGGAAGGAGACGCCATGCGTCTTCTGGCGCGTATAGGTCGAATGCCCGGCACGATGGAGATGCAGGATCATGTCGTTCTTGCGCGCCCATTTGGCCATGGACTGGATCGCGGTATAGCCGATCACGAGATCGATCATGACAACGCAAGAGCCGAGGTCCCTGGCGAATTCGGCGCGCTCGTACATGTCTTCCATCGTGGCGGCGGTGATATTGAGGTAGGTGCCCTTGATCTCACCGCTCGCCGCTTCGGCTTTCTTCACCGCTTCCATACAATAGAGAAAACGCTCACGCCAATGCATGAAGGGCTGCGAATTGATGTTCTCGTCGTCCTTGGTGAAATCGAGACCGCCTTTGAGCGCTTCATAGACGACACGGCCATAATTGCGGCCGGAGAGACCGAGTTTCGGCTTCACCGTCGCCCCGAGCAAGGGCCGGCCGAACTTGTCGAGCCTTTCGCGCTCGACCACGATGCCTGTGGCCGGACCCTGGAAGGTCTTCACATAGGCAACTGGCAGGCGCATGTCTTCCAGACGCAGGGCTTTCAGTGGTTTGAACCCGAAGACATTGCCAATGATCGAAGCGGACAGGTTGGCGATCGAGCCCGACTCGAAAAGATCGAGATCATAGGCAATATAAGCGAAGTATGAACCGGGCGCGTTAGGCACGGGATCGACGCGATAGCATTTCGCGCGATATTTCTCGGAAGCCGTCAAACGGTCGGTCCATACGACGGTCCAGGTCGCGGTCGAGGATTCACCAGCCACCGCCGCCGAAGCTTCGATCGGATCGACACCCTCCTGCGGCGTCACCCGGAACAGGGCGATGATGTCGGTATCCTTGGGCTGATAATCGGGCTCCCAATAGCCCATCTGCCGATATTCCATGACGCCGGCGGAATAGCGGCTGCGCTTTTCGTTCTTTTGCGCCTCAGCTGGCGCCGACGGAACGCTCCGTTCGACTACGTTCATCATATTTCTCCTTTATTCTATTCCGCGGCGCTTCTCGCGTCGATTCGTGGATCGAGGCCCCCGGTCGCATAGCGCTTGGCCATTGCCGACATGGGGAGGACCTTGATCTTGCCGGCCTGTCCGGCCGTACCGAACTGCTCGAAACGCAGACGGCAGAGATCACGCATGCGATCCATCGCCGGTTTCATGAATTTGCGCGGATCGAACTCCTCCGGCTTCGTCTTGGCGACGCGACGAAATTCAGCCGTCATCGCAAGCCGGCAATCCGTGTCTATGTTGACTTTGCGGACACCGTGCTTGATGCCGCGGATGATCTCCTCGACAGGCACGCCGAAAGTCTGCCGCATCGCACCGCCATAGGCATTGAAATCGTCCTGCAAGTCCTGTGGAACCGAAGACGAGCCGTGCATCACGAGATGGGTGTTCGGCAATTTTGAGTGGATCGCCTCGATGACACGCATCGAGAGGATGTCGCCGTCCGGCTTGCGTGTGAATTTGTAGGCGCCATGCGAAGTGCCCATCGCAATGGCCAAGGCATCGACCTTGGTCCGCATGACGAAGTCGACGGCCTGGTCCGGATCTGTCAATAATTGATCGCGGGTCAATTGGCCTTCGGCGCCATGCCCGTCTTCTTTTTCACCGCGGCCATGCTCGAGCGAGCCGAGCACGCCCAGTTCGCCTTCAACGGAGGCGCCGACGGCATGCGCCGCGGCAACAACGCGCACAGTGATATCGACATTGTAATCGTAAGACGCCGGCGTCTTGGCATCGGCTTCGAGAGACCCGTCCATCATCACCGACGTGAAGCCATGCTGAATGGCGGTGAGGCAGGTCGCTTCGTTGTTGCCGTGATCCTGGTGCAGGCAGATCGGGATATGCGGATACATCTCGATCATGGCTTCGATCATCTTCGAGAGCATAATATCGCCGGCATAGGAGCGGGCGCCACGGCTCACCTGAATGATGACCGGAGCATCCACCGATGCGGCCGCTTCCACGATCGCGAGACCCTGCTCCATATTGTTGATGTTGAAAGCGGGCACCCCATAGTCATGCTCCGCGGCATGATCGAGAATCTGCCGCAAGGTTATTCGGGCCATGCTCTAACTCTCCCTCATCGATTGGTCCTGCCAGTAGGTCATTGGCGCTTGTCCATTTTCGCGGCGGCGACGAGCGCCTTTGCCTCGGCGGCAACGGCGTCCGCCGTGATCCCGAAGGCGTTGAACAGATCCTTCGCCGGCGCGCTGGCGCCGAAAGAGGTCATGCCAATGAAGCCGTCGTCCGGTCCGAGAAAGATTTCCCAGCTCTGCCGCAACGCGGCCTCGACGCCGACACGCGGCGCGCGACCGAGAACCCCGGCGCGATAGTCGCGCGATTGCGCTGCGAAAAGCTCGAAACAGGGTGCCGACACGACGGCCACTTTGATGCCGCTTGCCGCAAGCCGCTCGGCCGCATCGACCGCAAGCGCGACTTCCGAGCCTGTCGCCATAAGCGTCACGTCGCGCTCGCCGGCAGCTTCCTTCAAAACGTACGCGCCCTTTGCAGAGAGGTTTTCAGCGGTATGTTCGCGCCGCACGATCGGCAGATTTTGACGCGAAAGACACAAAGCCGACGGCGCAGTTCTGCTCGCCAAAGCCAGTTGCCAAGCCTCAGCCGTTTCGACGGCATCGGCAGGGCGGAAGACGAGCAGATTGGGAATCGCCCGCAGAGCCGCCAAATGCTCGACCGGCTGGTGCGTCGGCCCGTCTTCGCCGAGGCCGATAGAATCGTGGGTGAGAACGTGAATGACGCGCTGCCGCATCAAAGCGGCGAGCCTGATCGCCGGCCTGCTGTAATCGGCAAAGACGAGGAAAGTTCCGCCATATGGGATGAAGCCACCGTGCAGAGCTATCCCATTCATGGCCGCGGCCATGCCGTGTTCGCGGATGCCGTAGTGGATATAGCGGCCAGAGAAGTCTTCCGCAGTCACTGCCTGCATCCCCGCCGCCTTCGTTAGGTTCGAATGGGTGAGATCCGCGCTGCCGCCGATGAGATTGGGCTGCGCCTTGGCGAGCCGGTCGAGGAGTTTCTGCGAGGAGACACGCGTTGCCTGGGCGACGCCGCCTTCGCTCGCAGCGCGCTTGAAAGTCTCGATCGCATGCGCGACCTCGGGTGCAATGTCGCCCGCAAGATCAGCTTTGAACCGTGCGGCGCGCTCTTCCGGCAGCGCCGCGAGCCGCGCCTTCCATGCCGCGTGAGGTTGCGCGGCATTTTCACCTACCGCCTGCCAAGCCGCTGCGATATCGGGCGGAATCTCGAACGGGCCGCTGTGCCAGCCGAGTGCCGCGCGCGCCCCGGCGACTTCCGCAGCACCGAGCGGCGATCCGTGCGTGGCACTTGTTCCGGCCTTCGTCGGCGCGCCGTAGCCGATCGTCGTCTTGCAGGCGATCAGCACCGGTCGATCGGAGCGGCGCGCCTTATCGAGCGCCGCGGCGACCTCCTCGGGCGCGTGACCGTTGATGCTCAAGGCCTCCCAGCCCGCCGCCTTGAAACGAGCGAGCTGATCGACCGAATCGGCCAGCCTGAGCTCACCGTCGATCGTGATGCCATTGTCATCCCAGAGCACGATCAGTTTCGACAGGCGCAAATGTCCAGCAAGGGCAATGGCTTCGTGGCTGATGCCCTCCATCAGGCAGCCGTCGCCGGTCAAGACATAGGTGTAATGATCGACGAGCTCGGCGCCGTAGCGGGCAGCGAGCATGCGTTCGGCAAGCGCCATCCCGACTGCGGTCGCAAGACCCTGGCCGAGCGGCCCCGTCGTCGTTTCGACGCCCAATGTATGACCATATTCCGGATGGCCGGGCGTGTGCGAATCGAACTGACGGAAATTCCTCAGTTCGTCCAGCGTCATCTCCGGATAGCCGAGAAGATGCAGCAGTGAATAGAGCAGCATTGAGCCGTGGCCGGCGGACAAGACGAAGCGATCACGATCGGGCCAAGCCGGATCGGCCGGGTCGAACTTGAGAAATCGCGCAAAAAGCACCGTGGCGACATCCGCCATGCCCATCGGCATGCCGGGATGGCCCGAGCTGGCCTTTTCGACCGCATCCATGGATAGGGCGCGGATTGCATTGGCCATGTCCTGCAGCGCTACCGGCTGCGGTGCTTTCGTAAACACGTTCATGAACGACTCCTTCAGCTCGCCCGCCTGGCACGCTCGACGAGTTGTAGAATGAAAGGCGTCAAAATCAATTGCATCCCAAGATCGAGTTTGGCACCGGGGATGACGATCGAATTGGCGCGCGACATGAAACTGTTGGGGATCATCGACAACAGATAGGGGAAATCGATCCCGCGCGGATTGCGGAACCGAATGACCAGCATGGATTCATCGGCCGTCGGAATCCAGCGCGCTATGAACGGGTCCGACGTGTCGACCGTCGGCACCCTCTGGAAATTGATGTCGGTTTCGCCGAACTGCGGAACAATGTAGTGCACATAATCCGGCATGCGCCGCAAGATCGTGTCCATGACGGCTTCGGTCGAATAGCCGCGGGTCGCCCGGTCGCGATGAATCTTCTGGATCCACTCCAGGTTGATCACCGGAACAACACCGATCTTCAGATCCCCATAGCGCGCCACATTCACGGATTCCGTGACGATCGCGCCGTGGAGACCTTCATAGAAAAGAAGATCCGTCTTTTCCGGCAGGCTCCTCCAGTCGGTGAAGGTGCCGGGAGCCGCGCCATAGAGTTCCGCCTCGTCGGCGTCGTGAACATAATGGCGCGTTTTGGCGCGGCCCGTTGCGGCGTAGGTTTTGAACACCGCCTCGAGCTCTTCGAGAAGATTGGCGGTCGGGCCGAAATGGCTGAAATGGTGGTTGCCGTGCACCGCCTCTTCCGCCATAGCCCGGCGCATGGCTTCGCGATCATAGCGGTGATAAGCATCGCCTTCGATGAAGGCCGGCTCGATTTTCTCGCGCCGGAAAATTTGCTCGAAGGTCTTCTTGACCGAAGTCGTGCCCGCCCCCGAGGAGCCGGTGACTGATATGATCGGATGTTTGGCCGACATTGCGCCCCTCGAACTCAGTAACGGATCAGACCGCGGCGCCCGAACAAGGGTGCCCGTGCGGCAGAAAACTGCGGATCGGTATGATAGCGAGTGATGAGGTTGACGGGATTAGCCGAGCCGAACACGAGCGGCGTGCGGACGTGAAGATCAGTCGGCGTCAGGTCGAGAATATTGTGCTGGCTATCACTTGCCACGCCTCCGGCCAGTTCGATTGCGAGAGCGATCGGATTGGCTTCGTAAATCAGCCGCAACCGGCCCGAATTGTGACCGCGCCGTTGATCCCCCGGGAAGAGGAAGACGCCGCCGACGATCAAAATGCGATAGGCCTCGGCGACGAGCGAAGCGACCCAACGCATATTATGATTGCGCCCAAAGGGGCCTTCCGTGCCACTGATGCAATCATCGACAAAAGCTTGGACGGATGGCGTCCAATGTCGATAATTGGAGGCGTTGATCGCATATTCCGACGAGTCCCTGGGTATTAGTAGCGCTTCGACGGCCAGCAAAAACCGGCCCGTCCGACGCTCGAGGATGAACACACGGGTCTGCCCCGCCATAGCCAGAACCAGCGAGGTCTGCGGCCCATAGATCACGAAGCCGGCGGCGACCTGATTGCGACCCGGCTGGAGGAAGTGGGCCTTCATGTCGGTTGCCGCGGCAAGCCGCGGCAGCACCGAAAAGATCGTTCCAATCGACACGTTCGTTTCGGCGTTGCAAGAGCCTTCGAGCGGATCGATGGCGACGACAAGCGGAGCCTCGGCATCAAGCAGAAGCGGGTCCTTCAATTCCTCCGTCACTACGATCGCCACTGGCGCGCGTTTCATCGCATCGATGAGGCTCTCTTTAGCGACCACGTCGAGGTGCGCTTGGACGTCACCGCCCTTGTTGAAGCCACCGATTGCGGCGTGGCCTTCGCCGGCGAGCCGCCCGAGAGAAATGAGTTCGGCGAGCTCGACCGCGGCAGATGCAATGCGTTCGATGACCAAAGCTGCCGGCGCAAGCCCAGCATCCTCGCCGACGATCTGTGTCAAAACCTCCTGCAATGTTTCCTTGTGCGTTGTGTTCCCCATGACCTGCCCCGACTTTCCGGAGGAGTTGCCAGCCCTCCTTAAGTTCAATTGAGTCCATCTCTGCGCAAAAGAAAACTGCATAATATTGAGATATGAGTCAAAAAACTCTAAGTTCAAGATATGTTGCGACTGACCCTCAAGCAATTGGCGACCATTCGTGCCGTGGCCCAGGCGGGCACGATCGTGCAGGCGGCCGAACAGCTGAATGTGACCCCGGCCGCCCTCACATCGCGGATCAAATTGGCCGAAGAAGATGCCGGTCTCGCGCTCTTCGACCGAATCGGCGGGCGACTGCGACTGACCGACGCAGGCGAAGAAGTGGTCGATGCCGCGCGCCAGATGGCCCTCGTGTTGAGCGATCTCGATGCGACGCTCGCCGCCATACGGGGAAAAAAGGCCGGGCGGATCTCGGTCGGCGTCGTCTCGACCGCGAAATATTTCGCGCCGCGGCTGATTGCAGCCTTCGCGCGGCTGAACCCTCTGATCGTAGTCTCGCTCATGCTCGGCAATCGTGCCGAGATGATCGATCATCTGCGGGACTATTCCGTCGACATCGCGCTGACGGGACGGCCGCCTTTGGATTTTCCGGTGCTGAGCGATGTCGTCGGTTCGCATCCGCAAGTCGTCATTGCGGCGCCCGACCACAGGCTCGCAGGCCGCAAGGCCATAGACAAGACCGAGCTCGCCGACGAAAGTTTCATCGTCCGGGAAGATGGCTCGGGGTCCCGGACCGTCTTCGAAGATTTTTTCGCCGGAATTATGATGCGAAGGCCGCGCGTCGCCATCGAGATCGGCTCGAACGAAACGATCAAGCAGGCCGTCATGGCGGGCCTCGGCCTGGCGCTGATCTCGGCTCACACGATCGAGGCGGAGGTCGAAAGCGGGCGGCTCGCGATCCTCGACGTCAAAGGCCTGCCGATCATCCGGCAATGGTTCATCGTCCGGCGCGCGGATCGGCCGCTGCGCCCCGTCGGCCAGGCCTTTTGGGACTTCACTTTGGCGGAAGGGCCGAAATTGCTGCCGCAAACCATCAAGCTTTGACCGCAGCCCCGCCGGGCTTCATTAGTCAGGGGTCGACGTGCCCGCCCCGCGGATTGCGGCGGCAAAGGACTTTGCATGACTGATGCAGCCTCGGTGCCTGAAAAATTCGCGCCGGAAAGTGTGTTTTCGCGCGCCGCCGAACGCCTGTCGCTCGATCTTGCGCCCGCGGATCTCGATCCTGACGCCGTTCCCGCCCATGGCGACCATAGGCTCAATCCGCTCTCTGCGCCGGGGCGCTCGCCTGCCCGCCCTGCCGCGGTGCTCGTGCCGCTCGTCGCCTATCCGGCGGAAATCCGGGTCATTTTGACTTTGCGGGCGAGTGCTCTGCGCGACCATTCGGGGCAAATCGCTTTTCCCGGCGGCAAAATCGAGGATCAGGATGCGAGCCCGGCGGCCGCGGCGCTGCGGGAAAGCAAAGAAGAAATCGGTCTTTCTCCCGAACTGATCACGCCGATCGGCTACCTCGACCCCTATCTGACGGGGACGGGCTTTCGCGTCGTTCCGGTCGTCGCGCGCATCGATCCGGCCTACAAGCTTCGCATCGATCCCGACGAAGTCGACGAAGCCTTCGAAGTCCCGTTTTCTTTTCTCATGAACGAGGCCAACCACGAGTTGCGCGCGGCCGAATGGAGGGGCGCAATGCGATCCTTCTATGCAATGATCTACGGCGAGCGTAACATCTGGGGCGCGACTGCGGGCATCATACGCAATCTCTATGAGAGGCTTTATCGCTGATGTGGCGGGTCTTGCTCGAGCCTGCATTGCTCTTTCTCTCCCCCTTCGCACTTTATGCCGCGACTCTTCTGTTGCGCCGCACTCCGCCTTTTGCCGGATATTACTGGAGCCGGGGAACCCTTTCCTGGCTGTCGCTCGCGGGAATGGCGGTCGCGGTGGCCGGCATGTTCCTGTTTGGGATTCTCGCCGAGCGGCACAGCGGCGCCTATGTGCCGGCCCATATCGAAAACGGCAAGCTCGTACCCGGAAGGCTGGAATGAGGCATGCGACCGACAGCACTTGCGATTGCCGCACCGGCACCGGCCAAGGCTCTTCTGAGGGATGCCGATCTCGTCCTCGTTCTGACGCTACTCGACCGCGACGGTAAATCGGCGCGCCTCGTCGGCGGCGCTCTCCGCAATGCCCTGCTCGGGCAGAAAGTCCGTGAATTCGACATTGCGACGACTGCAACACCCGACGTCGTCATGGCGCGCGCGCACGCAGACCATATACGTTGCATCCCGACCGGATTGGAGCATGGCACGGTCACGCTCGTGGTCTCTGGCCGCGCTTTCGAAGTCACGACCCTTCGCGAAGACGTCGAAACCGACGGACGCCGGGCTAAAGTGCGGTTCAGTCGCGATTTCGCCCGCGATGCCTTACGCCGCGATTTCACCGTCAACGCGCTCTCGATGACATTGGACGGCATGCTGTTCGACTATGACGGCGGGCTGGCGGATATGGAAGCGCGCCGGTTGCGTTTCATCGGCGACCCGACGCAGCGCATCCGTGAAGATTATTTGCGCATCCTGCGTTTCTTTCGTTTTGCCGCTGAGTATTCGGAAGGGCCTCTCGATCCTGCCGGCTTGCGGGCGTGTATGCGCGAACGTGAAGGTCTGGCACGGCTGTCGCGCGAACGAATACGGACCGAGGTCCTCAAGCTCTTCGCCGCGCGCCGGGCCGCCGAGATCACCGAAGAAATCTGCCATGCGGGCCTGCTCGGCCCGCTGCTTGCCGTCGCTCCCAATCCGGCGCGTCTGAAGTCTCTCTTGCGCGTCGAAGCCGACGAGCCGCGCGATCCTCTCCTTGCCCTCGCTGCCCTCTGCATCAACGTGCCGGAAGATGCGCAAAACTTGCGTGAGCGCTTGCGGCTGTCGAATGCCGAAGAAAAACGCCTTGCGGGCGCGGCCGAGGCCCTCATCGCATTGCATGGATTGCAACGACCGCCGGCCGCCCAAGGTCTTTTGCGCCTGCTCTTTCGGCATGGGCGGCAGGCCGCGACCGATGCACTCGCGCTCGCCCAGGCGGAAGCTGCGGGCGAAGCCGATGCGGAATGGCGCCGGGCGAGACTCTACCTGAAGGAAGCGCGCGAGCCGCATTTGCCTTTCTCCGGCGCCGATCTCTTGGCACGCGGTCTGCCGAATGGCCGCGCCGTTGGCGCCGCCTTGAAGGACCTGCAGGCGCGCTGGATCGCGGCAGGCTTCCCGGAGGACCCCCGCCGCCTCGCCGAATTGCTCGAGGCGGCGGCGCGCGCTGCAACTGACGGCTCTGATGAGGCGATTTGAACCGCGCAACTTTTTGCCCGGGTGCCGAATTATCATGCAGGCCACGGAATAATGGCAGGAGATGCAAATGGCAAGAACCGCCAAGCTTGCGCTCGCCATGCTGATAGCTCTCGATGCCGCTACACTGCGTGCGTCCGCGCAAGAGAATTTGCTTGCACAAGTCGATTCGCCGAGGAGCCAACTCATCAACAGGAACAATCTCGTTCCGACCGGTGAAACCGTTCCGCATCCCGGCCAATCGCAAATTGGCTCGGAAACGGCGCAGGAGAAAGCGGCCCACAGAAGAAGTCAGAAGGACACGCACTCCATTTGCAGCAATTGCGAGTGAATAGGACGTGCCGAGGCGACGACACCCGAGCCCGCCTGCCGCGGTCCGCCGGGCCGCGCCGACGAAGCCCAAGCTTTCTTGATCCCGCGACAGCGGTTCTGCGGACGCGGTTTGCCTCCCGCGGTCTTCGCGGTAACCTGGGGCAAGACGTTCGGGAGTTGCGGGGTGAGCGCAGGACGCAGGACACCTTCAGACGTCGCCCGTCGGCTCGGCGAGCGGCTCGGCAAACGTGCCCAATCTGGCGGCGCAAACGGAGCCTGGCGGCGGGAGACCTACACTTTGCCGCGCGCCGAAGCTCGCGACAAGGCACGCGAATGGTTCACCAAATATCCGAAGGCCGCCTATATGACGGAGATCGAGTTCTGGCGCGAACTCTCCGATGGCCGCATTGAATTCACGATCCGGCGTCTGCCGAGCGCGGATTAGCGCCTCGCATTCATGAGGGATCGTTACCCGCATGGGCGAAGCCGCTTCGCGGCTTCGGGCGCTTGCGCCTAGAGCCCGCCCGCGCGTCGTCGCGCGGGAACGCCCGACGAAACAGGATTATTTTCGCCAGACTTGAAATGCGAGCACCGCAACATTCAGCAAGCCGACAACAACAAGAAGGAAGGTAAACCAGTTGAGTCTGTTCGCCGCTTTTTGCTGTCCTCTGGCAAGCAACACCTGAAGGCGCTGTTCCGCGTTGCGCCTAGCTTCAGGATCGCCAAAGCCGCTGCCATCCTGAAACATAGCGAGTAATTCCTGCATCTCGTCTTTAGCCATATCAGGTCGCAAGCCTCGCCATCGTCATGCGGAACGCTACATGATCGGTCGGCGCGCCGTGTGGCGTACACCGTGAATGACAATCTCCTCATCGCTGGCGCGATAATAAATCGCTTAAGGATAGGGAAAGGCCACGATGCGACGCATACCGGGGC
Source organism: uncultured Alphaproteobacteria bacterium (assembly GCA_963809985.1). Taxonomy (GTDB): domain Bacteria; phylum Pseudomonadota; class Alphaproteobacteria; order Rhizobiales; family Beijerinckiaceae; genus Methylovirgula. The sequence continues at coordinate 1,656,201 of CAWELW010000001.1, forward strand.
GGCTCGTAGCAGAGCCTGCATAAGGATGCTCCAAAAGCAGGCGCATCGTTTGCTGAATGCGATTGTCCACATTGCGCGCGCCCTGCGGATTCCGCTCGTCGATATAGCCCAGCACACGCGCGATTTGCTTGGCGGCGGGCAGCGTGAAGCGCAACCGCCTCACAGACTGTGCTTCGCCCAGATAGCCTTCATCTGTTCGTCCGTCGCAAATTCGCCGCGCTCGGCCGCCGCGTCCAATTCCGCAAGGTCGGCGTCTTCCTCCGGCGTCAGCATGTAAACGGGCTGCTCCTTACCGGCGAGCTGCATGACCACGCGGGCAATCTCGTCCTGATGTTCCATCGGGACATGACGCAAGGCGTCGATGGCCTCATCTAAAAGCTTCGTCATTATTTCACCTCATCATCAAGCTTGATCAATAGGGTAGCATACCAACCCGAACATTGCCGCAACAATTTAAACCGCTGGTGACAGGCGCGAAATTGTCGAATGCGAAACCGCATAAGTCCGCGCGATCTCGCGCACCGGCTCGCCCTTCTCGCGACGTTTGATGGCTTCCTTGCGCTGGTGCGGCGTGAGTTTCGGAGGCCTTCCCATCTTGACGCCGTTCGCCTTGGCGCGTTCGCGGCCTTCGCTTGTCCGCGCGTAAATCAGGCTGCGCTCGAACTCCGCAAGCCCGCCGATAACCGTCAGCATCAAGCGCCCATGCGCCGTGGTGGTGTCCGCCGCCAGCACTTGCGGCGTCAATCCAAAACTCTCTTGTGTGCGCATCAGCATCGTCTTCGTCGCCGCGACTTCGGCACTCCAACGCGCTGGGGTCGCCTCCACGTCGACGATGACAGCTTCCTTGGTATCGATCAGATAATTGGTCCCATAGGCGAAGACGGCCTTCATCTGACCCTTGTTGGTCCAGGCCGCCGCCGGATCGGTGAGCGAGGTGAATTTTGGCTCCGAGGGGGGATTGCCGGGCGGCGTGCCATCGGCATCATCGGCGCTTCTGGCGGTCTCAATTGCAGCTGCTTTGTCGAGCGCGTCGAGATATTCGCGCACCGGACGCGTCGCCTTTTCATCGTCGGGAAGGGCCGTGAGTTTCCCTTCGACGCGGTGATTGCGGCTCGCATCCGCCTCGATCACGCTCGCATCGATGGCGAACCCTTCGCCGCCGACCAGCCCAGCCGCCATGCAAGCCCGCACAATGTCTTCGAACACACGGCGAAAAACCTCGCTCTCGCGAAAGCGTCCGTGCCGGTTCTTCGAAAATGTCGAGTGATCGGGAACCGAGCCTTCGAGGCCAAGACGACAGAACCAGCGGTAGGCGAGATTGAGATGCACCTCCTCGCACAGCCGCCGTTCGGAGCGGATGCCGAACAAATAGCCGATGAGCAACATCCGGATCATCAGTTCCGGATCGATCGAGGGCCGCCCGGTCGACGAGTAATAGGGCTCAAGGGATTTTCTGGTCCCGCCGAAATCAAAAACGGCATCGATCCCACGCAATAGATGATCTCGCGGAACGTGGCCTTCGAGGCGAAATGCGTAGAACAATTGCTCCGGCTCGTCCTGACGCCCCATCATCGCAAATCTCCGAATGCGAAGCACCCGCAACGATGGAATCACGCACGCAAACCGCATTCAACCGGAGTTTTTCAACGGCATCCTTGAGATTTGCACCGCGGGCGAATACCCGTGCGCCGGGTCGTTGGGCTTCTTCGACTTAGCCTGTGATCCATTCGATCAAGGCGCGATGGACGGCCTCAGGCTGTTCGAGTGTTGAAGCATGACCGCATCCCGAACGGACTAACGCATCCGTTGGTCCTTGCTGGAACTCCGCTCGATCACAGCGGCGCGTTCGCCCTAGCTTGCGGAACGAGTTGGCGATGAATGTCGTTCAGCGCTTGCACCAGTTCCTCGTTGAAGTAGCCTCGCAGCAAAATGTGGAAGTTCGGAACGAGCGCAGGCGGCAGCTGAAAAATCCTTTCAATCGTCCGGCTGAAATCGTCGCAGGTTTCGAGCGTCCGATATATCACAAACCCCAATGCCGGCATGAGCGGCACAAGCGCGTTCGGTTGCCGGTCCTTATCTTGCCATACCTTCATTTCGCTGAACGGGACGCGCGCCTCCGAAATGTAGAAATCGTCTTCTCCATCGAAGATAATATCCACTCCCGCGCCTTGATGGACGATTCGGTCCCTGAATTTCCGAAGGTCGGCAAAAAAGACCGCGCTTCGGACGTAACAATCGGCCAGCGGTTGCGGCAACCCGGGAAACCGCTTTACTATTTCCTCGGAGCTTTGCAACTTATTGCCGCTAAAGAGCATCTCTCGGTACGATTTCTTTAGCTGCCTTTTCTTCACATTCTGGTCGAGCAACATGATATTGTCCCAAAGAACGACCACAACCTCTTGCAACAGGTCGAAAATGCTCCGGCAGACCCCGTGCAGGTATTCGATCTCGGTGGCCACCATGCGCGACGCGCCGCTCTTATGGTCTTTCCTCGTTCTATGCAGCAGCTGAATCTTCGCCAGCGAAGCGGAGAGATTGAACACGTCGTCCTGCAATCCGAAAAGAAGCGGCGCGACGGGGAGATAGTTCAGCCTTTGGCCAATCACATTTAGGAAATGCAGGCAAATGTCGGTGGTCTGCTGCGGCTGCGTTCCGAAGTACATCGCCTCTGCTGGCCACATACGCGTCGCCAAAAGCTGATCGCCCGCCTCTATCCACGCGTGCCATTCGCCATCGTAAAAGACAGTGGAAAAAAGAGTCCGCCCGGGCAGTTCGGCAAGGTCGATGAATGGTATCTTTGCGATCTGTTCAAACTCTAGCTTCATCGAAGACCTCTCAGGAACTGGCGATAACGCTGCCCCGCGCTAAGGGCAATGTGATGTTCTGTTAGCCAGCAGGTCGGGTGCTCAGCAAGCTAAGTCCCCCTCACGCGGCTGGCATTGGCGCGATGCGGATATCTTGCAGACCGTGTGGAAACTCTCGCTGACCGGATTCCATCGGCGCTTGTGTCGCGGTAGAATCGCGCATGACGCACATTTCTGGATTCGAACGTTCGCAGCTCCTGTTATTGCCGGAGGCAGTCGACGATTATGTCGCCGCCGACAATCCCGTGCGGTTCATCGACGCGTTCGTCGATGGACTCGATCTTTCGGCGGCGGGATTCACGCGCGTCGCGGCGAAAGCGACAGGCCGTCCCGGCTACGCCCCGGGCGATCTGCTGAAACTATACATCTACGGCTACCTGAACCGGGTGCGGTCGAGCCGGCGCTTGGAGGCCGAATGCCATCGCAACATCGAGGTCATCTGGTTATTGCGCGCTCTGAAGCCCGACTTCAAGACGATTGCCGACTTCCGGAGTGACAATCGCGCGGCATTTCGCGCCGTGTTCCGCCAATTCGTCTTGCTGTGCCGAAAGCTCGATCTGTTCGGACGCGAGCTGTTGGCGGTGAATGGCACGCGCATCAAGGCAGTCAACAACAAGGATCGCAATTTCACGAAGAACTCGCTGGAAAAGTTCATCAAGGCGGCAGACGAGCGTCTCGACGAATATCTTCGGCGATTGGACGAGGGCGATGTCACGGAAGCCGGAACGGGCGGCTCGCGGACCAAAAACCTCGCGGAAAAAATCGCGGCACTTCGCGAGAAGCGCGAGCGATACGGGGTGCTGCTGGTGGAGCTGGAACAGAGCGGCGAAAGCCAGATATCACTGACCGATCCCGACAGCCGCGCGATGGCTGCCCATACGAAGGTCGGCGTCGGCTACAATATTCAGGTCGCGGTCGACGCCAAGAACAAAATGATCGTCGAGCAGGCCGTGACCAATCAGGTCGTCGACATGGGCTTGCTGACGCAAACGGCCGAGCCCGCCCGCGCCATCCTCGATGTCGAGCAGATCGATGTCGTCGCCGATCGCGGTTACTTCAAGATCGAGGACATCGAGGCCTGCGAAAAGGCTGGCATCACACCGCATGTTCCCAAGCCGCAACGCGGGTCGTCGGTGCGCAATGGCTTCTTCCGCAAGGACGAGTTCCGCTACGACGCGGAGCGGGACGTATTCATCTGTCCGGCCGGACAGGTTCTATCGACGCGCTATGAAAGCAAGCTGCGAGAATTGACGAAGATAGATTACAGCAATCGGGCGGCGTGTCTCGGTTGCCCGATCCGGCCGCGCTGCACCCAGCACTATCGCAAGGTCTCGCGTCTGGAGAACGAAGCGGTGCTCGACCGCATGGCGGCGCGCCTGCAAGCGCGACCGGAAATCCTCGACCGGCGTCGCGAGATCGTCGAGCACCCCTTCGGCTCGATCAAGCAATGGATGAACCAGGGCGCCTTCCTGATGAAGGGCCTCGACAAAGTGCGCGCCGAGTTCAGCCTGACCGCGCTCGTCTATAATTTACGGCGCGCCATCAACATTCTCGGCGTCGAGACGATGACGGCGGCCCTTCGAGCGTGATCCAAGAGTGCACGCGCGCCATGACACCCAACCCGCGCTCGAATGATCGCCACGGGCGCCCCTGGGGCAGCGATAGGCGATTTTCTCGACCGCAACGCGTGGAACGCGCCATTGCCCGTGGAAAGCTGCCGGACTTCGCCAGCGGCAAGAAGTTTCCACACGGTCTGCTTGATTTATGCGCCCTCCCTCGCTGCCGCGTAAGTCGGTGTCGTGGTCCGGTAGTATTGATGGCCGGAGGCTGCCTTTCGCGTCGCGCGGATACCATGAACCGCAGACGCGACCTCTGCATTGAACATCTTGCCTGCCCGCAAGCGGGCACCCTTCGAGAATTGCTCCCAGCGCTGCTTTAGAAAGAGATCGCGAAGCAGATACTCGGATTTTGCGGGTTTGCGTTTCGCCGATCGGAGGGCGAGGCGAGTAATGTCGCTCGCCTCCTCCTTCTCGTCGAGCATGCCGACTTTCTGAAGGAACAACGCTGACACGCTCGGCACACCAGCCATCTTGCGCATCCTCACGAGCTTCGCATATTTGTCGTCGTCGATTGTCGTTTTGACCGTTGGCATAAGATTGGTTCCTGTGTTATTAGTGGACCCACACATATGTACGGCCGATGCGCTTTGCAAGAGGCAGCGCCCCTATGTAAGCCCGATTCTGTAAACTCGGGCGCGCCGCAAAGCGGCAGGAACAATGAGCAACCGCGCCAGGGTGCGGTTTCCGCTGCCGCCCGAATGGCCGCGCCTCGGCGGCGCGGCCTCCTCCTCGATCATCCCTTACGCGGCCTCCCGCATGTCCTCGGCGGGCGCGGCGGCGGTTTGCGGTTGCAGGCCGTGAAGATAATCGGCGGCCTTCTGCGCATGGCTGGCGGCGGCGAAGATCGCCCGCCTGTCGTCTTTGAGGACTTTGAGCCAACTTTGAACATAGGCGGCGTGGTCGTCGCGGGTTTCCGGAGTGATGCCAAGATCGGCACACAAGAAGGCTGCGCCGATTTCCGCGACAAGTTCTTCCATCGCGTAACCGGCATCGGCAAAGCGCTTGCGTCCCAGATCGCGGTTAAGTCTGGTTTCGTGCCGCGTGGCGTGAGTCATTTCATGGGCGAGGGTGGCATAGTAGCTTTCGCCGTCACGAAACGCCTGTAGCTCCGGCATTTGCACGATGTCGCGGTCGGGACTGTAGAAGGCTCGGTTGCCGCCGTGCTGTAGGGCAATTCCCGTGCTTGTGAAAAACCGCTCCACGGCGTCCAGCGGCTTGATGTCCGAATTGAGCGGCGGCACGGTTGCGTAAAAGTGGGCGGGCAAGCCGTCGATCTGCTCGGCGTTAAAAACCGTGTAGCCTTTCATGAATGGAATTTCGATTTCAACGTCCGCGCCTTTGTCGTCGGTGCCGGTCTTGGTGAACCTGTCGGCATAGACGACAAGCGAACCTTTCTCGCCTTTGCGCACCTGTCCGCCAAGCTCGGCGGCTTGCTTGTAGGTCAGCCACAAGGGGCAGCTATAGCCCTTCTCCATCGCGGCGGCCCAGAGCATCAGCACGTTGACGCCACGGTATGCCTTGCCTCCGGCTCGCAAGGGTCTCGATATCGATCCCGCCTTGTGTCCGGCCTGCCACGGCTGCAACCATGTCAGATTTCCGCGCTCAAGATCGGCAATGATTTTGTCGGTGACTTGGCTGTAAACGTCCAGTGTCTCGCTCATGGTGTTTCCCCTTCTCTTTTTAGTTTTGGGTTGCATCTGCTGATGCAACCTTGGCTTCGCCGAGAACGGGGGTAGCAAGCGTCACGAAGAAAATTCGGAACGTGGAATAAATGGGGGGAACCTGTCGCCCGCTTGCGGGCGATAGGCGGGCAACCGTTTATGCCGCGAAAGTCCGAATTTTGTTCTTGACGCGCGCGTGGGGCAGAGCCCCTAGCCCTGCCCCCGCGAAGGCGGGGGAAAATGGCCGCGTCTGCGGCCACATGAAGCCTGCCCTCGCGCAAGCGGGGGCGCGTGAGGGATCGTATCTATTCAACGTCGAAACGAGACGCTGCTGTCGATCCCACAGTCTTTATTCGTGAGCGGTGCGATGAGACGTTCCCTCCGCGCCGACATCCGGCGTTTGCCAAGCCAAATGCTGACCGGCGTCGACCGCGATCATCTGCCCGGTCACATTGCGGGCCTCAGCGAGATAGAGCACCGCATCGGCGATGTCGCGCACATCGACCGTCTGCTTCAGAGGAACGTTCGCCACTTCCTTCGCAAAGATTTCCAAGCCTTGCTCTTCGTTCGGCAGAACCGGACCGGGACCGACGGCATTCACCCTGATGCGGCGTGGCGCAAAAGCCTGAGCGAGGGTGCGCGTTGCGGTCCAAAGCGCGGATTTGCTCAAAGTATAGGAGAAGAATTGCGGCGTTGGGCGCCAGACCCTCTGGTCGACGATGTTCACGATCGAAGCTTCCGCCCCGGCCGGCACTTGTTTGGCGAATTCGCGCGCGAGCAGGACCGGCGCGCGCAAATTGACGGCAAAATGTTTCTCCCAAACACCGAGTTCGAAGGTCTCGGCCGCATCATCGTTAAAGGCCGAGGCATTGTTGACGAGAAGCGACAACGGCCCGAGCGCCGCAAGAGATTCGGCAATGACTCGCGCCGGCGTTTCTGGATCGGCAAGGTCCGCCGCGACGACGAAAATATGCGCGCCGGCAATTTGCGCCGCCAACCGCGCCGCCGCGGCCTTGGCTTCGCCGTGCGAGGCCGTGCTACAGTGAAGCGCGACCCGATAGCCGCTTCGCGCCAGGCGCTCGGCGATGGCAAGGCCTATCCGCCGCGCTGCGCCGGTAACCAGAGCGACACCCTGCCGCGATCTCTTCTCCGCTTCTTCGCTCATCCGAAATCCCATGGCGTGGCTAGCCCTATCTCTGCTCCATATATCGCGGCGCCCTTTTCGAATAGCTAGATCGGGTCGAACCGCGCGCAAGCGAACTTACTTCGCCAAATTCCAAGTATTCGTTAACGTTAATCGACATGGTTAACATTTTATACTTGCTTATTCGTGTTCTTATCTAAGTTTTATTTAATCTATGAGTAACCAAGTAAGGTTAGCCTGTTCACTGGAGATCCCGGCAACGGATCGCGCCGTGAAGAGGAATTGGACATGACAAAGAACCTGCTCGCCGGCCTTGCTCCGAAGGCCTTGGCCGCCCTTGCGGTTTCGGCCCTTGGCAGCGGCGCGCTCGGCGCGGATTTACCGGCGCGCTCGAGCGCGGCCTATTATCCCGCGCCGCCGATCTTTACTTGGACCGGAGTTTATCTCGGTGCCAACGGGGGCTACGGCATCGGCCGCGGGACTTATGGCGGCGACCCCGATTTCGGCAACCAGGCCGGTGGTCTTATCGGCGTCACGGCCGGCTACAACTACCAGTCCGGGTCTCTTGTCGTGGGCATCGAAGGCGATTTCGATTTCGCTGGGATTGCCGGCACGAGTGTTCCAAAGAATTCGACCTTCACGAGCGGAAATGTCACAAGCGTCGACACGCTGCGCGCCCGCTTCGGCTATGCGGTCGACCGTGCATTGTTCTTCGTCACGGGCGGCTACACCGGTGCCAATATGCGCGGCAGTCTCGCCGACAATTCCACCAATCCAAACCTTTTCTTCAATCAGTCAAACTATCTGAACGGCTATGTTCTCGGCCTCGGCCTCGAATACGCGATGACCAACAACGTGTCCATCAGAGCCGAATATCTCTATAGCTGTTACGGCACGGCGAATTATTTCGGCGGCACGGTGGATTCGACCAGCGCGGGGACGTATTTCTCCGCCGTCAAAGCCGGCGTCAATTATCACTTCTAGAGCATGGCCGAGGCGCGTGGTGGCAGGAATGTGAAAGATTTTGCCGCTGCTTGCATTCTCGAGCGAGGCAGGAAGCTACAGACAATTGTTGGATGATCGTCGAGTCGACCTAAGGCCGATAGACCTTCAAACCCTTCGGACTCGGGACAGATTAGTTGCCGCCATCAGGCTATGTCGGCCGCAGCGCTGCGGCTCCGGATTCGGAAACCTCTTCCGTCAGTAATTCGCGCAACCGTTCGCGGCGTGCTTCGGTCAAGGCCAGCGCCTGCTCCAAATAGGCATCCGCGGAACCGTAGGTTTCGTCGATTTTCGACAAGGCCGCATCGAGATATTTCGGCTGCGCCGACATGAGCATGTCGACAACGTCGCGTGGCGTCTGCGGCGGGAAGAGGAAGGTGATGTCGCGCCGATAGAGGTTCGTCAGCGCATAATCCTCCAGCACCAGCTCGCGCGAAGCGCCCAAGGCGAGGAGGATGAGGGCGGCGCCATAGCCGGTCCTGTCCTTGCCGCTCGTGCAATGGATGAGAATAGGCCTGCCGTCAGCCGCCTCGATGCGTTCGAACATTTGCGCATATTCAAAGTTATGGGCGATGGGAAGATGCTGGTAGTGACGGACGAGCGTGCGCTCGACTCCGGCCGCGTCGAGCCTACCCTCGAAGACGCCGCGCAGCATCTCCAGCGTGCCCTCCGGCACGAAACCGATTTCGACGGTCTCGATGGCGGCGCCGGGCGGCAGCCGGTTCGGCATGCGCTCGCGCTCGACGGGCAAGCGGAAGTCGATCAGTGTCGAGAGGCCGAGCGGCTCCAGAAGCCGAAAATCATCTTCGGTGAGGTCGGCCAGGGAATCGGAGCGCCACACCCTGCCCCAACGCGTCTGCCGGCCGGCCCCGACGCTATAGCCACCGAGGTCGCGGAAGTTGACGGCTCCTTCCAGCGCCAAGCGACGCTGTGGTCCAAATAGCTCCGACGTCATGCGACTCCTTTGCTCGCTCCCGCGAACTTTTCCCGACGCAACTTTTCTCGATGCCGGGAGAGCCGATCTCCCATAAGGCCGGCCGCTGTCGTGTCCTGCAGCATGAGACCGAAAAGTTGCCGAACTTTCGGATAAGAACATACGTTAAAACAAAGGCGTAAATCGTTATTGAGATTCAATCTCATGCAATCACGCTGTCGAACCTATCCCGTTCCGGCGGAACGGCCGGATACGTTTTCAGAGATTGTTTGGCCCAGACAAAACAAACCACCTGCCGGCAGAGCGGGCAATACGTTTTGAGCGGCTTTGGCGCTCTGGGAATCGATAGTCGCCGCCGTCAGGCTTGCGTTGCCAAATAAAGCGCCTCGTGGATACGTTCAAGGGTACCGTCCCGGTCCCGCACCAAATAGAGAATTCGCAAATGCCTCAGCAATTCAACATCTTCGTGGATCGGCTCTCACACCGTTCCGATCGAGCAGGTCTCCTCGGTGCCGTCATCCCATCCATCCCATAAGAAGTCCTCGTGACGTCCATCGGCGATCAGCCTCAGCGCGTAACGCACCTGCTCCTCGTAGAACTCGCAGAAAGCGCCCCGGTGCTTCATGCCGCCGTTCATTTCATAGGCTTCGGCAGGGCACGGAGAGCCGCAAAAATGGCGGATCGGACATGTGTTGCAGCCAGCCACATCTTCAACCTTGCGGCTGGTGACCAGGCGGAAAGCCGAACTGTCCAGGATCTCCGCGATCGATTGGCGAAACAGGTTGCCGCCGTTGAAGGCGGGGAGGCCGATGAATTCGCTGCAAGGGAAGAGATCGCCGTTGGGCGCCAGGGCAAAGAAGCTGCGACCGCCCCCACACGGGGAGATGTCGCACATCAGCCGGCGTGCCGTCGGCGCCAGAATGGCGATCAGGATGTTGGCAAAATTGGCCACCACCAGCTTACGCCCGGTTTCCCGATAGAGCCGATGCGTCCGCTCCAGGGCGGCGATGTAAGCCTTCGATACATCGTCGTCGCGCCCGCGTACGGTGCGGGCTCCCGCTAGGGTGCAGCGGGTGACATTGAGCATACAGGCCGGCACGCGGCGGGCGTGGAAGAACTCGACCATTTCGCTCAGGTGCGGCAGGTTTTCAGTCGTCATCGTGCAAATGACGTTGTAGCCCGGGTAACCGTCGAGCCGATCGATCGCGCCGACGACATGATCGAACACCCCGCCGCCGTTCCAGCGTCGGCGGGTGCGGTCGGCAACGGCGGCGACCGGGCCGTCGAGCGACAGGCCGATCCCGACGCCGTGGCTGGTGAGAAAACTGGCCGCCTCGTCGTCGAGCAGGGTGGCATTGGTCTGCACGCCGAAGCGGAAACGGCCGGAATAGGCTTTAATACCGGCGAAGATCGCTTCGCGGTTCAGTAAGGGCTCGGCGCCGTGGAAAATGACCTGCGGCAAGCGCTCCTCCGGCATATGGCCGCGAAAATAGCTGTGCAGACGTTCGAGCGCGTCGAGCACCATGGCCTTGTCCATATGCTCGCCGCCGCGCCGCATTTGCTCGGGGATGTAGCAATATGAGCAATTGAGGTTGCAGCGCTCGGTCGGATTGAAATAGACGGCCGACGGTTTTAGGTGAAACCGCAGCATGTCCATCTCGCGCCCGAAGGCCTCGGCCTTGGCGTGGTAGGTGTCGAGCAACTCGCTCCCCGACAGCGTCTCGGTCAGCTTGTCCTTGCGAACCAGAGCCCAGAAGGCGGTGTCCGGTTCGACGACGGCGATATGGGTGGGGTGGTCGATCTCGAATGGCTGGAGCGGGGATGGGGAGCCCCTTGCAAGGCCCCCCTCCGACGACTGATGCGCCGGCATCGTCACCGCTTCGCCTGCTTGTCCATGAGGACGTAGTGCGACAGCCCGGTGCCCTCGGCGGCGCAGGTCTTGCGGATGGCGATGACAGCCGGCCGAGGCTCGGCCGGCGCCGCGGACTTCGTGTCGATGGTATGCTTCATGACATTCTCCGATGCATATAAAGAGCGTCGGTGGGCATGCAGCCGCACCGAAACCCTTTCCATCGGATTTCGCCCTCGTGAACATCCAGCAGGTCTTCTGGCTCTCGGATCGTCCGTCGGACTACGCCTTACCAGTGGAGTGGACTCCACCAGTGGCTGGCTTGTCGCCATGTAGCCGACGTCCCCGATTACAGCGGCGGGACCGCCACGGAATTTCACCGTGTTCCGGGATACTGGATAGTGCTGGATAGGACGGACCGCCAGGCACTGTCAAGCTTGCTCCGTCGCAAATGCGTGGCGATCGGGTGAAGCTCATCTTCCTCCGAGCCCTCTCTCCAAGAACACGGCCGCCGATTGTCATCCTCGCGAAAGCGAGGATCCAAGGGGAACAAGCACAAACTCTGGATTCCCGTTCTCGCCTTCGGCTCGCCGGGAATGACAGACCTGCGGCTCTCCCCTCGAACAGCCGCCGAGATAGCGTGTTCATGGTCCAAGTGCAGCTCCGCCGGAGCAGACGACTTATGCTGAGGAGGCCGCATAGGGCGTTGCTTGCGACGGACTATGAGGGCCGTCTCGAAGCACGAGGGATTACGTTGACAGTGCATTTAATTCACGGTGCATTTAACTTATTGCACGCTTTCGTCAATTGATTGCACTGTCACCGTAATTCGCTACTCATGGCATCCGCCAGGAAGGCCACAAGGGAAGGATCATTCTCGGGCAGCTAGTGAATGGCTTCGTAGGTTCTGTCGTAATTTGCACTCTTGTAGAAATCACAATCCATGCAAGTCGTGAGTTTCATCGCAAACTTCCCTTGCACCCTACCGCCACAAAGTGTTCCGACAATTCGAGCGCAGTGTGTGCCATGATCCGCGTAGGCGGGACAAACACCTAGCAACTTCGCATTTGCTCCGTTGGCCTCACGTCCGCACTTCCTGAATTCCCAACAGTTCATTTCCGACCCTTCTTCTTGGCCGTTTTGCCAACGAGGTGGAGCGCACAAGAGTGCCCCTTGACTGGCAGTGGGCTGGGTCCATTCTTTATTGCCAACCAACCTTTACTGAAGGCTTAACATTAATAAGCTTCGCAAGTTCGACGGGGGATGTCACTGGAAATGCTCAAAAAGGAGGAGCGGCGTCACTCGCCTCGAGCCGTTAACATCTCGCGTCCGGGCCTCTTTGACAACCCACCGCCCACAAGTACCCTGTCCCCAGACCCCGCTATTCCCAGAGCTGCGATCCGCGCTGGCAGGCGCCAGGCCGTGCGTCCTGACGCCTGCACACGCAGGACATCGCAATCCGCTCGAAAGGAGAGTTCCCATGGCGGAGAGAGAACAACCGAGAGAGCCGACGCTCTTTGAGTCCGACTAGGCTTCGTGCTCTGCTTGTCGCGGGGCGCTTCCTTTCCATCGGCGTCGCCATCGACACAATCGACTACGCCGGACGGATCAGAAAGGACTTTCGGCGACCAGAACCCGCACCGTCATCGTGCAAGCGCCGTCAGTCACCACACAAGCGGACGCCACAACGACACAGGGCGCTTCCACTTTGCAATAGCCGCCTGTCCAAAGGACGCGCCGCCTTCCTACTTCAACTTGGGAAGGTCTATGCCATGAGGATAATACGTTGCGAACACAAAGATGACAGCGAACAGCAAGGCAGTCACAATTGCAGCAGCCCCGCGGTGCCTAAATGTTATGAAATTAGCGATAAGCGCCGCGATGAACGTGAATACTGAAAGCAGCGCGACGTAGCTCCAATTAACCGAGGCCCAATCTATCGACATGACTACCCCCTGCGGACTGTTGCCAGTCCAGTTTTTCGTTGACCGCTCATTTTAGTTCTTTCGACGCCATCTGGCCAACTTTTTTCAATCCTCCCAAAACGACTTGAACCGCTCCGGCGACAGCTCCGTGTAGCGCACGGTGTGCTGGATATTTTTGTGTCCAAGATAGTGTTGCACCGCGCGCGTGTCCTGCCCGTCGTTCGCCAGCTTGTATCCGCACGCATGCCGCAGCATGTGCGGATGCACCGGAAACGGAAACGCCGCACTCTCCCCTGTCCGTGCGAGCATCTTGCGAAAGCCGGCCGTCGTCATCGGCGCCGCCCGTTCAGTCATGAACACAAATCTGCTTTCGACTTCCTCGCGCTTCAACTTGCGCAGGGCGCGCAGCTCGATGCCCGCGAGCGGATGCACCGACGGCGTGCCGCTCTTCACGCGCCGCACGTGCACGAGTTCCGGCGAAAGATCGATCTGATCCCAACGCAGGCTCACCACCTCCGCCGGCCGCCGGTACGCGATCAAGATCATCGTCGCATCGCGGTGGCCGTACCGACCGCGCCCCTGCGCCGTTCGCCCGAGCAGATCGACTTCTGCCCGCGTGAGATATTCCCGCGGCCGGCGATCGCTATTGCGGGGTTTGCGCGGGACTGTCCCGAAAACATTTATCGGCGCACGCCGCGAGCGGGTGTCTTGAGCCTTTGTTTTCCGTGCGTGAGAGGCCATGACTGTCCCGTAAAGAGTCCTTTTCGGGACAGTGCAAGTGTAGCACGCACCCAACCCACGCTCTGGTACAAGCTCGGTTTGCGAGCTGCCATTGCCAGCGGCGAGCCTGTTTCTAAAAGAACAAAAAGGAGAACGAAGGTAAGGTGGCTATCATCTAAGTGATTGACATTATTTGTTAACACCGGCGTGCTTTCATGCCCTCTTCATGACAGCGCTACCCAAAGGTCGGGCTAATGGCTTACTCCACGCCGACGGTGGATTACGATACGAATGGCAATACGCCGAACGTTGTGGCCAAGCAGCGTGAGTTCGGTTCGGACCTCGACCCTTCCTGCGGCAACGGCGATTCCGCAAGGCTCTTGACCGTCACCGGGTCAGAAGATTTAAGCCGCGGCGAGGCCGTGGAGTATTGCCCTTCGCGTCAGAACTCACGTAGCAGGAGAGCAAAGCCGGATGAACCATCGGACGAATTAGCTTTCCTGTCTGAATCACTCCGAATCGCTCGGATCGGCGCTTGGTGGCGAGGCCCGACAGGCCCGGCGCGGTGGTCTGAGGAGATGTATCGCATTTATGGGGTCTCACCAGACACGTTCGTCCCCACTATGAGGGCTTTACTTAACCTAATCCATCCGGAGGACCGGCAGGCATTTCAGGCATGGTTCGAGGCCTCCTTGGCCGGACAACAGTGCCACGAATTGGAATTTCGCACGATCCTGCCCGACGGCTCGGTCCGTTGGATAAATACTCATGCTTGCCGGAAGGAAGCCAGCGGCGGCACACCAACCTACATCGTCGGCACGGCGCAGGACATCACCGAGCGCAAGTGCATGGAGCAGAATCTTTCTGCGGCTCTCGACTACAGCCGTTTGCTGGTCGACGTTTGCCCCGTCGGCGTGATCGTCTACAAGGCGACGGGCGAATGTATTTCTGCCAACGAGGCCGCCGCTACGATCGTCGGCGCTACTGTGGATCAAGTAAAAGCGCTCAATTTTTGGAAACTACAGTCGTGGAAACAATCCGGGCTGTTGGATATGGCGGAACAGGCTCTTGCGACAAAAAGCCTGTCTCAAATTGAGGTCCATATCAATCCCAGCACGTTCGGGAAAACGAGTTGGTTAGCAACTCGGTTAGCACCGTTTTCTTTCAATTCAGAAGAGCATCTGCTGGCAATATTCTCGGACATCACCGAGAGGAAGGTGATCGAAGCTCAGAATAAGGTTTACGTAGAAAAACTTAAAACCTCGCTCATGCAGACCGTGGAGGTGGTTACCGCCCTGAGCGAGATGCGCGACCCGTACACCGCCAGCCACGAGCGCCGCGTGGCGGAGATTGCCGTCGCCATAGGCGCGGAGATGGGTTTCGACGCCCACCGGCAGCAGGGACTGCGGGTCGCCGGCCACCTGCACGACATTGGCAAGATCAATATTCCGGGGGAGATCCTTTCCAGGCCCGGAAAGCTCAGCGCGGCCGAGTTCGCCCTGGTCAAGGAACATTCGCAGGCGGGCCACGACGTGCTGAAGAACGTGGAGTTTCCCTGGCCGGTGGCACTGGTCGCCCTGCAACACCATGAGAAGATTGATGGCAGCGGCTATCCACAGGGCCTTAAAGGCGATGACATTATACCGGAAGCCCGCATCATCGCCGTGGCAGACGTAATCGAGGCCATGTCCTCGCACCGGCCCTACCGCCCAGCACTCGGAATCGAGAAAGCGCTTGCGGTGATTGAGCGTGGGCGCGGAACTGCGTTCGACACCAATGCGGCGGACGCCTGCCTGCGCCTGTTTAGAGAGAGTAACTACCAATTGCCGACATGAGCGTCTGACTGTCCCAAGAATGACCAAAAATCGGACAGCTCAGATTTACTCGTTGTCGCCCTTGGTGCACAAAGTGGCGCGCCGCAGCACGCCCATTTTCGGTGCCAAATCGGTGCCACACAAAAATCTATTGTTTCAGTAACTATTTGATATTGCTGGCGCGCTCGGAGAGATTCGAACTCCCGACCCCTAAATTCGTAGTCTAGTGCTCTATCCAGCTGAGCTACGAGCGCTTATTGACCCCGCCCGACGTCGCGAGCGCAATAATGATGATCGGAGCAATCCGGATCGTCCGACGGATCGCCGCCCCGTTTAGCGGCTCACTGCGGTCCTGGCAATAGGGGGCTTCGATAGAGCCGAGGATGATCAAAGCCGGAGCCCCCCGCTCGAGCAACGCAAGCCCGGTCTTCAGCGCAGCCCGTTCGCCGGCCGCAAGGGCAGATGGATTCGAAAGGTCGCGCCAGCCTTCTCGGCTTCGGCCTCACTTAGCAATATGATGTTTCCGCCGTGTGCTCGCACGAGGTCGGCGGCAATGGCGAGCCCGAGGCCGGAACCTCCCGGCCGCGTGGAATTGAGGAACGGGCTGAAGAGGCGTGACTTGACCGCGGTCGGCACGCCGGGCCCGGTGTCTTGAATTTCGATCACGCTATTGTCGGCGTCGTGCCATGCTTTGATCGCTACGCGCGCCGGCTGGCCGGGAGCTGGGCCGGCGCGGTCGAGCGCCTCCACCCCGTTGCGGATGAGATTCGCCAGAACCCGAAACATTTGTTCGCCATCGGCCCAGATCTCGAAATCTTTCGGAACTTCGTTGCTGACTTCGACGCGCGTGTGCCCGCCAAGTACGACAGTTTCCACCGCCTCGTCGACGATAGTGCGCAACGCGACCGACCGCGGCTTCGGCGGGTCGTCGGCGGCGCGGCCATACGTGAGCGTCGCCTGGCAGAAACGAATGGCACGATCGAGCGTCGCCACGAGCTTGGGCGCCAATCTCTGCGCCAGCGGATCCGTGACGCCGGCTAGACGATCCGACAGCAACTGCGCCGAACTCAGCATATTGCGCATATCGTGATTGATCTTGGCGACGGCGAGCCCCAGAGCCGCGAGATGTTTCTTCTGGTTCAATTCGCGAGTGAGCGTCTCCTCCATCGTGGCGAGAGCCTCTTCGGCACGACCGATCTCGTGCGGATGTCCGGACGGCACGATGACACGGGCGGAATTTTCGGGGTCGGCGCCGAATTCGATGAGGTTCGTGGTGAGCCTGCGAACCGGACGCAAGACCATGAGATGCAGGGCCGCCACCACGAGGCCCGCCACGATCACGGAAATAGCAAGCGAAATGAATAGGATACGCTCGGCGAAACCGTGCAGCGTCGCTTTGAGGGGCGCCTCGTCCAGCGTCACTTCGATCGCCTCGCCGCCCATGGGCGCGTCGCCCAAGACCGTGACGACACGTCCGGGCGATCCAAAAAAGGTGCGAATCGCGGAGGCGAAGGCCGACGCGAACATGGGATGGCGCAGATCGTAAATTTCATCCACTTCGGTGGGGAGCTCAGCCGCAGCGACGATTCGCCGAGTTCCATGGATCCTGAGCACGATGATGCGGGCCCCGACCGCCTCGAGCAATTGCCGCGACAGAGGATTGGGAACCATTGCATCCTGGGCCAGCATGTCGCGCGGCGCGCTTTCGAGAACGAGCGTCGCCGTGTAAGCCGCACTCAAACGATTGCGAAACCAATTATCTCGAAAGGTGGTGACGGAAGGGATATAGATGGCGACGACCGTGGCGGTGACGAAGGCGACGATGAGAATCACGACGCGGCTGGCGAGACCGCCGCGCCACCTGCGCCGAGCCACGCGGCTACGGCCCCGAGCTCTCGATCCGGCGCCCTCACCCTCTGTTCCGACCGTCACCCAATCGCGCATCGTGGTGTCCTACCCGAACCGCCGTGGTAATGGAAAAATGCGCCACCACAAAGCTTTGCCGAGTTGCAAGGGCAAGGCAAGCGCGGCGATACGGCCGGCTTCAGTGAAACTCGGGCTCGCCGGGACGAAGCTCTGAAGGTCGCTGGCGTGAAGCCGCTGGCTGAGGGCGAGGCTGAATAAGGCGATCGATTCGCGCGCTTGCTGTCCGACGATGCCGACGCCGAGCAGCCGGCCTTCGGCGTCGGCAATTATCTTGACGTGGCCTTCGCATTCACCGGCGATCTCGGCCGCCATATTGTCATTGAAACGCGCGCGGAAGATCCGGATTTTTCGACCCGCCTTCCGTGCCTCGGCTTCGGAAAGCCCGACGACGGCCAGTTCGGGATCGGTGAAGACGACCCTCGGCGCCGGAGCTGCCTTGAGGCGGCGCTTTTCGAAGAGTTGCGCGACAATGCGATGTGCTTGGTAGCGTGCAATGGCCTGCGATTGCATGCCGCCGAGCGCATCGCCGAGGGCATAAATCCTCGGATTGCTCGTTAGCAGATCAGCGCCAACCTTGATCCCGTTTTTGTCGTAGCGCACGCCCGCCTCGGCGAGGCCGAGGCCTTCGACCAGTGGTAGGAACGAATTTGTCAGCATGAGATACGACGCCTCGAAGCGCAGGTTTGTTCCCCCCTCCGTTGCGTTGACGCGCAAACCCGAGACATGCGGTTCGACCTGCACCACTTCGCTCCTTTCGTGGAGCGTCACGCCCTCACGCTGGAGCCGCGTAAGAACCGGCGCGACGAGTTCGCCATCCTCATCAGGCAGGAAGCTGCCGGCCTCGAATACGTCAACCTGCGAGCCGAGGCGGCGAAAAGCCTGCGCGAGGGCGAGGCCGTGCGCGCTTCCGCCGATGAGGACGAGCCGTCTCGGCCAACGCTCGAGGGCGAGGAGGGCCTGCAAGTCAAGCGGGCGAACGAGTTCCAAGCCTTTTATGGCCGGCGCCGGAGGTGGCGCTGCGCCTGGCGCGACGATGAATTTTTCGGCTTCGATGATCAGCCCGGCTGCTTCGAGCCGATTCCTGCTCGTAAATCGCCCCGTCCCCTGGACGGTCGTGATCTTCAGGGCCGCAAGCCGGGCTGGCGAAGCAAGCGCGAGCCGCTTCGCCAGCCTCTCCGTGCGGACACGCAGCGCGGCTACGTCGATTGTCGATTTGAACGGATACAGGCCAAGCAAGGGGTCCGATTGGCGCGCCGCGACCCGCCGCGCCGCATCGATGACGAGATGTGCGATGAGAGCAAAATCCGCGTGGCCGTCGTCGAGCTCGCGTTTTTCCACGAGCACCACGCTCGCCCCAGCGGCCGCAGCCATAAGGGCCGCAGCCGCACCTCCGGCGCCAGCGCCCAGCACGCAAAGATTCGGAGTTAAGATTTCGGTCATGCGCAATTCCGATCGATAACGGCTGGGCTCTTTACGACCGGGGCAGCCGACGACTGGGCCTTCAATGCCCGTTCGCGATTTTCCTCTCGATCATGTCCCGCCCAATTCTACGGGACCTGATCCAACTTAGTGAATTGCCTCTACTCCGAGCGCAAGTGCTGATTCCTATCGCGTGGATCGCACATTTGGCATAGCAGATATGTCTGCATGTTCGAACCGCGACCCGCGCGATCGCTAAAATCGCTTTTAGGTTCTTAAATCAACGACCGAAGCACCCGTTGGCGGCAGCTCGACCATAGCCGCCTTACTGAAGAAGTTGGGCTGCGTCATTGCCTGGCCAGATAAACCCGGTCTGCAAGAGACACGTTTCCGGCTCGAATGGATTCGATCCGGCGCGGACGGCCGCGCATGAAACAACATCTCATTTGAATTCAGACAAATAGATTTGACCCAGCGGTTCAGGATCTCGGCGCTGGGATAACGCCGGTAACCGAAGTGCGAGCGATGCGGCCCCCTCCGATCGCGACCGGCTCCATGGCGGTCGGCGTCCGCCCGAGTTGGTAGCGCAACCCGCCACCGAACGATGCGGGCGATGGCACGGACGGTTGACTTCGCCGCTCCGTACCGTTTCAAGAGGGGGCGCTTGAGGGATGCGAGCGCTGCTCGGGGGTAATGATGCAAATAGCCATGGTCGGTTCTGGCTACGTTGGCCTGGTCTCCGGGGCTTGTTTCGCCGATTTCGGCCACATCGTGTGCTGCATCGACAAAGATGCCAAACGGATAGAGGCCTTGAATGCGGGCAAGACGCCGATTTTCGAACCGGGCCTCAGCGAGCTCATTTCGAACAACGTTCGTCAAAACCGCTTGTCCTTCGCCACCGATCTGACGGCCGCCGTTCGCGCGGCAGATGCGGTTTTCATTGCCGTCGGTACCCCCTCCCGTCGCGGCGACGGCCACGCCGATCTCTCTTATGTCTACCAGGCGGCGCGAGAAATTGCGGCGGCGCTCGACGGTTTCACTGTCGTCGTGACGAAGTCGACGGTACCGGTCGGCACGGGCGACGAGGTCGAGCGCATCATCCGCGAGGCGAGGCCGGATGCCGACGTCGCCGTCGTCTCCAATCCGGAATTCTTGCGCGAGGGCGCCGCAATCAGCGACTTCAAGCGGCCCGACCGCATCATCATCGGGCTCGAAGACAAACGCGCAGAAGCCGCGATGCGCGAAATCTACCGGCCGCTTTATCTCAATCAGGCGCCGATCATTGTCACCAATCGGCGCACGTCCGAACTCACCAAATATGCAGCTAATGCATTTCTGGCCACTAAAATCACATTCATCAACGAAATCGCCAATCTGTGCGAAGAAGTCGGCGCCAATGTGCAAGAGATCGCCCGCGGAATCGGCCTCGACAACCGCATCGGCTCGAAATTCCTACACGCCGGCCCCGGCTATGGCGGCTCCTGCTTTCCGAAAGACACGCAGGCCCTGATCAAGACGGCGCAGGATTACGGCACTCCGATCCGTATCGTCGAGACGGTCGCGGCGGTCAACGATCAGCGCAAGCGGGCGATGGCGCGCAAAGTGCTCTCCGCCTGCGGCGGCTCGGTCCGCGGCAAAACCATTGCCGTGCTCGGCCTCACATTCAAGCCGAACACCGACGATATGCGCGATTCGCCTGCCATTTCGGTCATCACCGCTCTGCAGGACGGCGGCGCGCGCATCAAGGCCTTCGACCCGGAGGGAATGGACCAGGCCCGGCTCCATTTCGAAAATCTCAGCTATTGCGCCGATCCCTATTCCTGCTGCAAAGGGGCGGACGCCCTCGTCATCGTCACGGAATGGGATGCCTTCCGGGCGCTCGATTTCGAACGCGTGAAGACGCTTTTGACGGCGCCGGTTCTCGTCGATTTGCGCAATATCTACAACTCGGAGGAGATGCGGCGGCGGGGATTTACCTATGCGAGCGTCGGACGCGGCCGCAATTGAGCCGAGCCGTCGTCGAGATCACTCTTATCTGACCGCTCATGCACCCATGGGGAAAACGACAGAATCTCTGCTGCTGCTGCAATAAGTACCGACGAGCAGCCCTCTGGACCAGCCTGCGGCATCCTCACGGCTTCGGCCGCCAGCCTATCACATCGGCCGAGACGATCTCGCCGGTTCGCAGGTTGCGCCAGGATTGGCCGGCGCGGCAGCAAGGGAAAGGGATCAGATAGGTTCCGACGTGGTCGATGCAGAGGAGTTCGACCGGCACGCCGTCGTCGGAAAACCGGTCGCTTACGAACTCGGCGAGCCTGTCGTTGAGCGTTGCCATGGCCCGCTGCCTATCGCTCCTGTTGCTGCCGCGGCGCTGACCCGCGCCGACTGAGCAGACAAATATACCACACGAAGGCCCCCTTCGTCGAGGCTTCGGAGGGCATCCTGCTTCGTCCTGATAGAGGAGGCGATCCTGCGAAGCGCAGGACGCGAAGCAGGATGGTGGAGCTGATGAGATTCGAACTCACGACCTCTGCAGTGCGATTGCAGCGCTCTCCCATCTGAGCTACAGCCCCGGCCCGGCGGTGTTTACGACCGCCGACACGTGGCTGTCAATGCGAGAGCTGCGAGCTGTCGGCCGTTCCGACTTGCCGGCTCTGCCGGAGCCGGCTAAACGAGCTTCAGCTTGGAGCATGTCCCGGAAAAGCGGGTGCGCTTTTCCGGGAGATGCTCCACTCTATTACTTTGGCGCGTATTCTTGATGGATCGGGTGATTCCACCCGATCGGAAGACGCGCTAGTGATTTGAGCCGATCCTCCTGCTTGACCGCCAACTGGCCGGCAAGCGTCGGGGTGGGATCATAAGCCGGTTGTCTGGAGCTCCCATGCGCGTCCTTCTCGACGTCATCTTACTTGCCTTGGAATGGTATACGTATGTGATTGTCATAGTCGCAATCATGTCATGGCTCATCGCATTCAATGTCATCAACGTCTATAATGATCTTGTTCGATCGATTTGGAATGCATTGAACGCGCTCACCGAGCCGGCGCTGCGTCCGATACGACGTATACTTCCTAACATGGGAGGCCTAGACATCTCACCGGTCATATTGATTCTTATCGTCATCTTTATTCGCGGGATTATCGCAACGTATATCCGACCTTACGTTTTCTGATCCTGCTGCTTTATCTCCCTTGTCTCATCTCCCCTGGCGCCAGTGTGACAACGGCCTGATGCTGACCATACGGCTGACGCCCAAGAGCAGCCGCGATGGGATCGCCGGGATCGAGACTTTGTCGGACGGCCGCACCTTTTTGAAGGTCCGCGTCCGCGCCGTGCCGGAAGCCGGCGAGGCCAATGCCGCCCTCCTGCGCCTTCTCGCCAAGAGCTTGAAAATACCCAGCTCTGCCGTCACACTCAAATCGGGAGCGACGGCACGGCTCAAGATAGTGCGGATCGCCGGCGAGCCGGCCGAATTGTGCGAACGGCTTGAGGCGCTCATAAGCGGCTAAGGACACAACGCACCACTCAAGCCGCAATACGCGGCCTCATCAATCGGGTTCGATACCTGAGCTCACGCTAAGGCCGAGAATTCCGCCAGCCTTCAACATAGCCTTGTCGAGACTGAAAACGGTCTCGACCCGACTGTTCCATGCTATCGCGAGGTGCAATGCGTCGCCCGCGCGCAGGCCGGTCGCATAGGCTTGGAGATAGGATTTCGCGAGATCAAAATCGGCAATATCGGGTTGCAGAACCAAGAATGATTCCGTCACGACCATTTCGAATTGAGAATCGGCATCGATGGCATCACGAGCGCTCAAATGGCCCATCCGAACCTCGCGCGCCAGAAGCGACGAGAATTCGACGCGTGTCCAATGGCTGATCGCCAATTGCCCGGCCGGTAGGCCTGTGATGAATTCCTCGACAGCAGTGCTTTTCGCCTCTGACAGGAGCAGCGGAGCCATGAAGCTCATGTCGAAGTAAAACATCAAAGATCTTCGTTACGCGCATCACGCAACAAGAGGGAACTCGGTTGGCGCCACGATGGCATTTTGGCCCGAAAATCGGCAAGTGAACGAAGCTTTTGTTTTGGCGAGGATATCGGCACGAGATGAGCGATCGGCCGCCCGCGACGAGTGATAACGATTTCCTCCCCCGCTTGAACCTTGTTGAGCAGTTCACTTAATTGCGCTTTCGCCTGGGCAAGGCTAACCGTCACCATTTCGTTCTCGCGCGGCGGCAAAATTGGTCATCTAACTGGTCAGAATATTATTCCTTTCTAATTGGCCTTGCAAGTCCGGGCAGTGCGTTCACCGCCGGACTTTGATCGGGCTCAAACCTAATCTCCCAATGCCTGTGCTGTTTCATTTCGCAATGCCGTCGAAGACAATGGCGAGCGCGGCCCGTGCAAAAAGACGAGAGCCGGCGGCTCGGCACGCGCCAGCAAAAGGCTGTCACTCTCGTCGCGGCGATAGGGCGCGAGGGCAACGCCGGCCGGCGAGCGTAAGGGCTTTAGGGTCGACCCCGGCCGATCGATGATGGCGACTGGCACGAGCGCTGCAATATCGCGCCAGCGCTTCCAATGGTGGAACGTCGCCAGGTTGTCGCCGCCCATGATCCAGACGAAGTGGACGCCTGGACAGCGCTGCTTGAGGTAGGCGATCGTCTCATAAGTGTAGCGCGTCCCGATCAGGGCTTCGATGCCGGTGACTGCGATCCTCGGGTGGCGGGCGATTTTCCGGGCGGCCGTGATGCGGACTTCGAGCGGCGCAAGAATGCTCGTGTCCTTCAAAGGATTGCCGGGGCTGACGAGCCACCAGATTCGGTCGAGCCCAAGTCTGCGCAGCGCCAACAGGCTCGCCGCCCGATGCCCTTCATGCGCCGGATTAAAACTGCCGCCGAAGAGACCGACCGAGAGACCCCGCACATAGGGTGGCAATCGGGTCGGGGTGGTCGCGGTCATTTGGCGGCCGCAGGATCGAAGCCGCGCAGCGATCCTCGCCTCGAGGATGGCTGCGAAGCGGCCGGGCAACGCGTCAAGACCGGGCAAGGCGTGCGGCGAGGCGGCGATCCGACACGGGTCTCGGCAGCCCTCTCTCTCATGCCCGGATCTGCCCGGTGCCATGAACCCGGTATTTGAACGAGGTGAGCTGCTCGAGGCCGACGGGTCCGCGCGCATGCAGCCGCCCCGTCGCGATGCCGATCTCGGCGCCGAAGCCGAATTCACCGCCGTCGGCGAATTGCGTCGACGCATTGTGCAAGACGATCGCTGAATCGACTTCGCGCAGAAAGCGTTCGGCGGCTTTTGCATCTTCCGTCACGATGCAATCGGTATGATGCGAGCCGAAAGTCTCGATATGGTCGATCGCCTGGTCGAGGTCGCCCACGACCCGCGCGGCAATGATCGCATCGAGATATTCGCTCGTCCAATCCTCCGGAGCCGCCGGGCTCACGCGCGGATCGACCGCGCGGACGGCCGCGTCTCCGCGCACGGCGCAGCCCGCATCGAGAAGCATTTTCACCAACGGGGCGAGATGGGTCGCGGCGCAACCCGCATCGACGAGCAGCGTCTCGGCCGCACCGCAAATGCCAGTGCGGCGCAATTTGGAATTGCGCAGAATCTCTTCCGCCATCGCGAGATCGGCCGCGCGGTGAACGAAGACGTGATTGACGCCTTCGAGATGGGCGAAGACCGGCACGCGCGCTTCGGCCTGGACGCGCGCGACAAGGCTCTTGCCGCCGCGCGGCACGATGACATCGAGCGCACCGGAGAGGCCCGACAGCATTTCGCCGACCGCAGCGCGGTCCTTCACCGGCACGAGCTGGATCGCGGTCTCGGGCAGGCCCGCCGCCGCAAGACCCACCACGAGACATTGGTGGATCAGGCTCGACGAATGAAGGCTCTCCGAACCACCGCGTAGAATCGCGGCGTTGCCGGCCTTGAGGCAGAGCGCGCCGGCATCTGCCGTCACCGCGGGCCGGCTCTCGTAGATCACGCCGATGACGCCGAGCGGCGTCGCAACCCGCTCGATCACGAGGCCGTTCGGCCGCTCGAAACGAGCGAGGACGCGCCCGACCGGGTCCGGCAAAGCGGCGATCTCTTCGAGCCCAAGGGCCATGCTTTCGACGCGCCCTGCGTCGAGCACCAGACGGTCGAGGAAGGCGGCACTCGTGTCCTTGGCGCGCGCGTCCGCCATGTCCCGCGCATTGGCAGCGAGGATCTCGCCGGCGCGGGCGCGAATCTCTGCCGCAGCCCGCAGCAGAGCCAGGTTCTTCGCCTGGCTCGAGGCCAACGACAGTCCATGCGCGGCCTTGCGGGCGGCACGGCCAAGCTCAGCCATCAGAGCGGGGATGTCTTCGCCATCGTCGCTGCGGATGATTTTGAGGTTCTCCATAACAAGGTCCAATCGCCATCCCTCGTCCACGCCGAGTGAATATTAGACGAAGCCGTGGATTAGCGCCAATCCGCGACAATGACTCTTATTTTGGTCTTTCCAACGCGGCGTGGCCGGAACATGGCCACGGATGTCCGGTTCTTCGAAGTGCCGATCGGCATCATCGACCGCAAGACGCGAAAATTGCGTCGGCTCGCCGTTCCCGTGCACGGGAACGGCGAGCCGACGCCCCCAACCGAACCGGCAGAACTGTAACCCGTGTATCCGGTCCATTTTGTTACCCATGTATGCGCTGGACACACCGCTTTCCCGGAGCCCTAAAGCGAAGGGCCGCCAGGCCCGCAGTGAAAGGGCATCCGGGAACCAGCGCAAGAAAGTTGCAAAGCGCCTCATGATTCCACATTTCTCATAAGGACGCCTGCGGCGACCATGTTACGCTGGTTCCCGGATCGCATTCCGTTTCACTTCATGCGTCCGGGAAAGGGATGCTTATGACACTTTAGAGCGTGATGAGTTTTAGTCGAATCATCAGCCGTCATCGCGAGCGCAGCGAAGCGATCCAGTGGCAACGCGCACCCTCTGGATTGCTTCGTCGCTCTGCTCCTCGCAATGACGGCGTTCGTTTGCACCTCAAATCATCCCGCTCTAGAACTGGAGCATGACTCCGAAAAGTTGCAGACTTTTCGGATGAGATCATGCGTCATTGCAAAAGCTAAAAGAGCGATCGCGAGTCAATCTGATGGGATCACGCTCTAATACGAAGTCTCGAAGATGACCACTCATGGCGAGGCCGTCATTGCGAGGAGCGAAGTGAGCGCAATCAAGCTTGCGTGGATTGCGTAAACTCATCCGCGCGGCAATCCTGAAGCGCAAAGACCGAACTGGATTGCTTCGCGCTTCGCAAACGCTCGCGGTCGCAATGACGGCCGCCAGCAAGAGTTCTCATCAGAGAGATCTGGTATAAAGTCTCGGCATCAGTGTGATCGGCGGCGAATATTTCGCCCTTTGGCAATCCAAAACCTGGAACGGGCGCGACAGTGCCGCGCGGTGCATGCTGCTCGACGGCGTCGTCTTGTTGGTTCTGCTCGTTCCGGAGAGGCGAGCGGAGGGTCTACTCGGACTGCCGCTTTGCGCCAGATTCGGACATTACGATGATAATCGCGAGGGCGAGCGCCCCCCGATTATGGCTGCCCCTTTCAGGCATCTAGGCTGTTGGGGCATCCCGCTTGATTTCAGAATGACGCGTCGATCGATTTTTTTTGCGCTCACAAGCCCCCACAATTAAAGACAATTTGATCGGCTTTCCCCAGACAAAGCTAGTTACAGGCTCATCAAGACCGAGGGCACGATCACAAGAAAACGCCACGGGGGTCCAGATGCCCACGACGCAATGCTACCGATACAAAATTGACGGCCTATAGAAAACTCACGGCTACACGACTTGTCGTGCAGCTCCCGTGCCCTTTCGCTCCTGCCAGGCGGCGAGCTTCCGCGCTGCTCCGTTGGTGGCCGGATTTATAGCGTCATCGTGATTCGGACTCTTGGCCGTGAGCTCGATGACGTAGCCGTTCGGGTCCCGAAAGTAGATCGAGTGGATAAAGTGGTGATCCGAAATGCCCCGAGTGTCGATTCCTGCCGCCTTGCCCTTGGCAAACATCGCTTCGAGGTCTCGCGGCGTCACTTCGAGAGCGATATGGAGGTCGTAATCGTGCTGGGTCTTGAACTCGAACGGCATGTCCGGCGCCTCGAAGAAGGCAAGGCAGGAGCCGTCGTCGAGCCGATAGAAAGTATGCAGGGTTTCCGTCGGCCGGCCGCTCTTGGTCTCCTTGATCTCGATGACATGGACTAGCGGCAGACCGAGGAAATCTTCGTAGAACTTCCGCGTCTCCTCGGAGTCCTTACACCGGTAGGCGTTGTGATGCAGGCCCTTGATCATGCTATCCTCCCTCTCACCGTCATTTTTGCCAGCGAACGTACTGGATATAGCCTCGCACATCGGCCGCCGGCCCGGCATAGGCCTTGCCGATAGCGGTTTCCCGTGTCCACGGCATATCCGATTGTCGAAATGTGGTGTAAAGCATTACAATAACAAGTGTTGCAACGGAGGCTGACATGTCGGAGCAAACCACAAACCTCTCTAGGCGCCCTATTTGTATGGTGTTGCGCGCGCGCGCACCGTTTATCGGCAAGCAGGGTTTTTCCTACGCTCCAGCAGTTTCCGCAGAGACGGTGGGCGCATCGGCCATTCACATGCAATTACTAACCATTCCACCGGGTGGACGGGCTAAAGCGCATAAGCACGCCGCTCATGAGACTGCGATTTACGTGCTCAGCGGCGAAGGTGCTATGTATTATGGCGAGCGGCTCGATGACCATCTCATTGCGCGCCCAGGCGACTTTATTTACATACCCGCTAATGTGCCGCACCAGCCTTACAACGTGAGCCAGACTGAGCCGTGCCTTGCTGTGGTTGCGCGCACTGACCCCAATGAGCAAGAAAGCGTCATGCTGTTGCCGGAACTCGACACGCTTCACATGTGAACTGGCATCGTATCTAGGCGCATCCTCGGCTTCTCCCTTTGGAGCATCACGGCAGCCATAATACTCGCGTGCGCGCTTCCGGCCATTCTAGGATTTGCGGTCCATCGCGCGAGCATCTGCATGGGGCGGGCGATAGCCGAAGTGGCGTCATCACGTGCGCATATGCTGGCCAGCATCGAAATATTGTTGCTCTTGTCGATCGCGATCACCGTACCCGTATTTCTACTCATGCCGTCGGCGAAATGTCAGCGGACGCTGCCAGCGCGGTCGAGTAGGCCGAACGCATTCAAGCTTTTTTGCTTCGGTACATGCGCGATGGCGTACCGGATTTGGTCATGTGCCAAGCCGCGCTCCGGTTGCACCGCGCTCCAACCTTGTCGGCGCGGCGGCTGGCATCGAGTTCGACATCAGCGAACGGCAGCTTGAGCGCCGCTTCTATGTGGGGGTCAGAACGAACGTCAAACAGTTTGACCGCATCGTGCGCCTCGGCAAGGTGCCTACAGCGCGTCGGCGCAGTGCAGGTTGGGCCGACATTGCCTATACCTGCGGCTTCAACGTTCGGGCCGACCTCGTCAACGACTTCAAGTTGATGGCACAGAGTCCGCCCGAAGCCTTCTTTCGAACTTTATCGGTCGCGGAATGCCGCAGATTGACTGCGTCGCTCGCCGCCGTGTCGGATTTTTGCAATGCATTCGTTGTCTACGTCACGATCTCAGGCATCGCTTCGATTTCGATGCTGAGATGCACAAGCCGTTTTGGCGTCAATGATGCGATCCTCGATGATTAGCGCCGCGAAAATGCTTCGGCCCTTTGATGAGCTGCCCTTTGATGAGCTTGAAGATGCGATGGTAATCGGAGTAAAGTAGATCGTCTTGGATAAGCTGGCGATTTGATAACCAGAGGAGGAACGCATGTCCAATCCACTGCACCCGCCCACGTTAATCGCCATATCATTATTGCTATCGGGCGCGATGGCGAGCGCGCTATGCGGCAGCGCCAACGCTGCCGATCCGCAAGTCGAGCGCGGCAAATATCTTGTCAGCGTCATTCCGTGCACGGATTGCCATACGCCTGGGACTTTTCTCGGCAAGCCGGACATGACGCGCTATCTCGGCGGCTCGGACGTCGGCTTTGAAGTCCCCGGACTTGGCGTTTTCTACGGACCTAACCTGACGCCGGACAAGGACACAGGACTTGGCAGCTGGACTAACGAGCAGATTGCGACCGCGATCACGACGGGAAAACGACCTGATGGCCGCGTTCTTGCTCCGCCTATGCCAGTGGATGTGTTCAAGAACCTCACGCATTCGGATGCACTAGCCATCGCCGCCTATCTCAAGACCTTGCCGCCGATCAAGAACAAGGCTCCGGAGCCGTTTGGCCCGACTCAAAAGCCGACCTCATTTGTCTATCAGGTCCTTCCACCGGACAAGTACATACCAACTCCACCTGCGCCGGCGCCCATGCCAGGAAAGTGACCTGAGCAAATGGCCGGTTCGGGTCATATGCCGCCTCCCTAAATCTCCATCATTGCCTCGTAGAGGCTCGCGCCCCCATAGCGCTTCTCGAGATCCGCCGGCGATCCCTGCTCGACGATGCGGCCGAAGCGCATGACGACGACGAGATCGCAGAGCCGTTCCACCTCCGCCATGTTGTGCGAGGTGAGCAGGATCGTGGCGCCATGCTTTTGCCGATGCGCCTCCAGCCTTTGATGGATGAAGGCGGCGCGATCGGGATCGAGCGAGGCCGTCGGCTCATCGAGCAGCAGAATGTCGGGCTCGTTGAGCAAAGCCTTGGCGAGCGATACGCGGGTCTTCTGCCCGGCCGACAAAGTTCCGACCGCGCGGTCGAGAATATCGCCGAGCTCGAATTCGTGCGCGAGCTGGGCGATGCGGCCCTTGACGTCGTGCAATCCGTACAGCCGTCCGAAGATCAGAAGATTTTGACGGACACTGAGACGCGCCGGCATGTTCATATAGGGACTCGCGTAATTCATCCGGTGCAGGACGCTATAGGGGTCGCGCGCCATGTCGTGGCCGAAGACGCTCACACGTCCGGAGGACGGCGCGATGAGGCCCATGATGGTCAAGATCGTCGTCGTCTTGCCGGCGCCGTTACAACCGACAAAGCCGACCGTGGCACCTTGCGGGATGCGCAAGCTGATGTCGTCGAGAGCGCGGCTCGTCTTGTAATCCTTCACCACGTTGTCGAGCACGATAGCCGGCTCGCGCTGCGCGGCGCTTTGATCCGCGAGCTGTTGTGCGGGAGCCGAAGCCGGCGCGAAACTGCTTCTCATTTGTATGACGTTCGCGGCATTGATCAGCGCTTGCATGGACGTGTTCCTTTAAGAGCCAAAATTCAAACGAAGCGTCATTCACCGATCGCCACGAGCGCGCCCTTTTTGCGGGCACTGCGCAAGATGAGGACGAACGAGCCGAGGCCAGCCGTGAGATACACGACATTCAAGAGAAAGGCCTTCGCCATCAGATCGGCCCGGAATTCGTGGTCGAGCACTGCGGCGCGGAGCCCCTCGAACACATAGGTCGGGGAAAGCGACCAGGAGATCGGCTGCAGCCATTCCGGCAAGACCCAAGCCGGATAATAGACGCAGCAGAGCGGCAGCAGCAGCATGACGAGCGACCAGGCGAGGCTCTCGGCGCCCATTCCGTAGCGCAGCACGAGGCCGCAGACTCCGAGGCCGATCGCCCAGGCCGTGAGCACGAGATTGACGAAGAAGATGATCAGCGCGAAGCCAAGCCCGTAAATGTTGAAACCGAAGAGCAGAAGCGCGAAAAGCGAGACGGGAATCATTCCAATCAAGAGGCGCACGGTGCTGATCAGCATCAAGGAGGCCGCCAATTCCGTTGGTCGCAGCGGACTCATCATCAGATTGGCGATGTTTCGCGACCAGACTTCTTCCATAAACGAGATCGAGAAGCCGAGTTGGCCGCGAAACAACACGTCCCAAAGCATGACGGCGCCGACAAAAGTGCCGGAAATCATCGCCAGCGACGAGCGATCTTCAGACAGGAAGAGCTGAAGAAAACCCCAGACCAGCATCTGCATCGCCGGCCAATAGATGAGCTCCAGAAGCCGCGGCCATGACGAGCGCAAGAGATAACAATAGCGCAACGTCATGGCGCCGATACGGGCGAGCGAACCGTTCATGGTCGTCTCCAATCGTGGACGGAGGCAGGGAAGTGAGGCGGCCGACCATGTCGGCCTCACCTGCGGCTTCACTTCCCAATTTCAGTTGGCCATTTCCCGGCGGATCGGGCGGCGCTTGCCGGTCTTGGCGGGGAAAGCCGTCATGACCTTGGCTATGACCTTCACCTTGTGCTCGAGGCAAAGCCCCAAGAGCACTTCGAGATGCCCGACGGAGCCCAGGATCTTTGCTTCCGAAATTCCGGCGCCGGGAATGAAGCGGGCCTCGACGATGTCATTTGCCTTCTGGATGATCTCGAACTGCTGCAAATTGATGTTGCAGTCGAACATCCAGCGGTATGTGATGTCGAGCACGCTGCCCGCAGGAACCATGCGGCCATAGGCATTGGTGAAGGCATCGTTCACGCGCCCATCGATGCTTTCGAGCTGCTTCCAGCTGATACCGCAGGGGTCCGGCTGCGCCGGCTCCGTCAAGCAATCGCCCTGCATATAACGGATGAAGGGCATGGCGTCGTTGAGGAGATTGGTGATCACCCCAAGGCCCGATTGGCCTGGAACCTGCGGCCCCAAGGTCACCGGATCCACGACGTCGAGCCGCACCGAGTCCTCGCAGACATGATAGTGACCGCAAGGCAATTCGAGCGCGATGCGCGTCGCCTCTTCCGAGCTATATTCGTCGAGCACCGGAATGCCCAATTGCTTGGACCATTCCCGCCGCGACGCCTTCGCCGAATATTCCGAATGCGTCACCGCGAGATAGAGCGACGAGCTGAACTGTTCGGCATAGGGAAGCAAGGCCTCGAGGTTCGACGGATAGCAGGAGAGAATCTCCGGCGACAGATTTGCCAGATGCTTCGCCACCTGGTCCGGCGGAATGACGCTGGAGATGAATGCCCCGGGATAATCTCCACCGACCGACGGGAACCACCACGGAACAGTATAGACGTGCGTCAGGAGATCGCTCGGGCGATATTTCAGTCCGCTCTGCAAAGTGAATTGCCGGACGCCCTGGATCGTGTCGGTGACGATCGCATCGGGATCGACACGGATGAGCAACGTCTGCCCCGACGAGCCCGACGAGCGCGTCGGAAACAGATCCTCCATCCTGTAGTTCGGATTGACGCAGCGTCCTGGAAAAGCGGCGACGAGTTCGCTCTTCGTCATGATCGGGATGAGATTGATGTCATCATCGCATTTCAGATCCGACGGATGAAAGCCAGCCGCGATATATTTGTCGCGATAGACCGGGATCTCCTCATAAGCGAGCTCGACGAGATATTTGATGCGCGCGAGCTGCTTCTCTTTGATCTTCGTCTGCGGCAGGAAGGGATGCTGCATGCAGGGCCCGATATACTGATCGAACGAGTCACTGAGGCTCGTCGTCATCTCGCCGCTCACGGAGAAATAGGGCGGCCGCGTATGTTCGGACTCCCAAATCTCGATCGGCCCGCAATCCCGTATCGCGGCAGCGGGCGAAGCCGTCGTGGCCGCGTAGTCAGCCGCGTAGTCATAAGTGTCGCTTGCCTGGAACTCCTCATACAGCGCGGAGTCGAGAGCGAGTGTGTCGAGGCTCATGGTCATTGTCCCTCTCCCAAAACTTGCGGCTCCGGCATCTGCGCGAAAAGCCCGCAATCCTTGGTCGAAGTGACGGAGGTGAAGGTTCATCCGTCCGCCGATTTTTTTTGATTGTAATTTTAAGCAGGAAATTCCGTCTGTAGTGCTCCGCGCCCGGCTGCAATTGTCGCGATCGGCACGGAGCTTTCGGCCTTCTGTCTACGTCGGTGTGCTCAACGAATCGTGGGCGCCGCGCCTCGACCCGTAACGTCGCCGCCCGGGCAAGAGGCGCGCCGGAAGACGACGCGCGGCGGGCCTCGTTCGAAAGGGGATGGGTGAAATTCGGGCAAGGCCTCCGCCCGCGCCGAGAATTTTGCAAACGCCGGATGGTCGGGAGTGTCTCAGTTTGAAATTTGCGAGTGTCTCAAGTGCGTGGCGGCGACCTCGCCCAGACCCATGCGAGAAGCGAAGCTAATTGCTCAAAATATACACCTTGATATATTGAACAAAATGCCGAGCTGAGCAATAAGTCGTGCGGACGCTCCGCGTCGACGGACCCGAGTCCGTCTTGAAAGGCAAGCTATGTTCAAAAGATTTCTGCTATTCGCTCTTTTCGCGCTTTCCCTTGGCGGCTGCGCCGGGCAGACGCTCAAAAACCCGGGGCAAGATTGCGCGACGCTAGGTTATGTCGGCGGGACGCCTGAGTACGATAAGTGCGTCGAACGTGGCACTCAACAGCGGCCGGAAGCACCTAAGTAAGCTTTTCGGCCTCCGCCTGGATGCCAGTGGTCGAACGGCACCGGATACTGCAATTGATCGGGCCGGGCTGCTTTTTTCGGCTTAGGTCACGGACTCGCGAACGATGGCGCCAGGAAAGACAGATCATGCGCCAAGCTACACTAGAAGGCGCACAAACTCTCCGAGGTGCTCAATTTGAATGAATAAATTCATGTAGTTAATATGTACAAATCGGGGCGCGCTCCCCTATGTAACTTGTATATCATTGAATATTCGAATGATTTGGAAATGGCGGTCAACAGATGCCCGCACGAATGCCGCCTGTCGCCGAATTGGAAATAGGCAAACCGGTCCTTTCGGACGATTTTCATTGAAACGCGTGGGGGAGAGCGTGCGCGACGGACGGTGGGGGATGAGCGATCGAGTAGAGTATCGTGCGGAACGACTGTCCCATTCATGGGCATAAATAGGGCAGACTGCAAATCCTGAGACAGGGACTCGGCCATGAGCGTCGTCAGCCAACGCGAAACTCCTTCCAGCGACCGAACCGCGCTGATCCGGGCGGCGTTTCGGATAGAGTTCATCACGATCACGTGGATGATAATTGAGGGCGCGGTTGCAATCGGCGCTGCGATCGCGACAAATAGTCTGACCCTTTTCGCCTTTGGTATCGACAGTCTGATCGAGTTGGCGTCAGCCTTTGTGCTGGTTTGGCGCCTCACGGTCGAGCTGCGCAAGGGCCAGGTTTTCGCCGAGACCGCGGAGCGAAGGGCAGCGCGCATCGGCGGTGCCTTGCTTTTGGCGCTCGCGCTCTACGTCGTCTTCAGCACTGGCTGGAAGCTGTGGACGCAGCAGGGAGCGGAATTCTCGCTGCCCGGCCTCATCGTGAGCGTCCTCGCAATGCCGATCATGTATATTCTGTCTCACCGCAAGCTCCACCTCGCGGAAGCGCTCGGCAGCCGTGCGCTGCGTGCCGACGCCATCGAGAGTATCACGTGCGGATGGCTTTCACTGGTCGTGGTCGCCGCGCTGTTGATGCAGCTCGTCATCGGCGCGTGGTGGGTAGACGCCGTGGCCTCCCTTGCCATTGTATGGTTTCTTGTCCGCGAAGGCCGGGAGGCCTGGATAGGGGAGAAGTGTTGCGATCAATGCGCGTGATTATTGGCCTAGCAAGACCGACGTTGAGCCAAAAATCATCTTGGCCTTCGCGACGGATCACTGAATAGGCGCGGTGCGTCGGCTCTCCCGGTTGTTCTTTCTCCGCCATGGGAACTGTTGTTTCGAGCGGATTGCGATGTCCTGCGTGTGCAGGCGTCAGGACACTCGGCCTGGCGCCTGCCAGCGCGGATCGCGGCTCGGGGAATGGCGGGGTCTGTCGACAGGGTACTTGCGGGCGGTGGGTTGTCAAAGAGGCCCTACCAAGAGAGGCTAGGCGGCCTCATAAGGTCTGAGCTTGACCCAACTCCGACCTTTCCAAGGGTCTCATGGGGCGACTGCGAGTGTAGCCTTCATGTTCGGATGGAAGCGGCAGTAATAGTCGATCGTGCCGGCCTTCTTCAAAACCAGGGTGGCGGTCTTTTTCGGCGCCATCGTCACGTCCCAGTCGCCATTTCGCGCCGTCGCTGTATGGGCGAAATTATCCTTGTTGATCCACTCGATGGTGTCGCCGACTTTCGCAGAAGCCTCCGCTGGCGAGATCACGAGATTCTCCATCGTGATTTGAATGGTCGCCGCATGCGCCGAGACGGACACTCCCAACATCAGCTCGGTCACGATCGGGAAAATCCATCTCGCCATCATGCAAGGCTCCCTACTTCAGGCTGGCTGCGACGTGTTCGGCGTGTTGCTCGTGGCCGTCGAAGATCTTCAGGCCGGTCTGCAGCAGGCTCTTCAGTTCTGCGTTGTTCGCGCTGGGAATAAGCGACGTCTCGAGCGCGGTATCGACCGCCTTGTGATAGGCGACTTCGTTGGCGACGTAGGCCTTGTCGAACTCCGCGCCCTTTAGCTTGCCGAGTTCGGCGAGCTTGTCGGCGGCATTCTTCGACAGCGTGCGACTGGTGTCATTGTCTTCGGGCGTGACCTTGAGCTTCTTCATTTGATCCAGTGCCTGTTTGTTCACCGCTTCATGATCGCGCACCATATCTTCCGCGAAAGCCTTGACGTCCTTATTTGCGGTCTTTGTCAGTGCCTGCTTCGCCGCCGCGATATCGATCACGCCGGCGGTATAGGCGATGTGCGCGATCTGCGGATCGGTCGGCTTTGCGCCTTGCGCCAGCGCAGCACTACTCAACAGACTTACCGCGGCAATTGCCGCGCTCAATCGAACGAACATGGTTTGGCACTCCTGTGCCGCCGGGCTTTTAGCCATCAGCGCATTGTTGGTTGCACAAGGATTGGATGGCGCGTGAACGCAAAGGTTCCCGAAAAATTATGCGCTGAAACCAAGCCGTTTGAGAACCGCACCGGTCAGGCGTTCGCAGCGCTTGCCGGCAAAGGGAAACGCCTCCATGACGACGGGGCCGATTTTCTCCTCGACATTGTCGCGCAGCATGGTGCGAGCGCGATGCAGTCGCGTTTTCACGGTCTGCGACTTCAACCCGAGAATGTCAGCGGTTTCCTCGACGTTCATCCCCTCGATCACGCGGGTGATGAACACGATGCGAAAAGCGTCGGGGAGTTCGTCGATCGCGTGTTCGACGACATGCTGAATTTGACGTTGTGCCATGGATTTTTCAGGGTCCTCGGATGCGGCCGAGTGGGGAAACTGGATAATCTGCGCCTTGAGCGCTCCCGGCGGCAGCGAAGTCCACTCGACCCCGGGCCGCCGGCGGCGCAACCGGCCCAGGGCTTCGTTCATGGCGATCCGCGCAAGCCATGTCGCGAGACTTGAGTCGCCGCGGAAATCATCCAGTTGCGTGAACGCCCGGACGTAGGTTTCCTGGACCACGTCCTCGGCCTCGCCTTCGTCGCGCAGAATGCCGCGGGCGATCCGGTAGAGCCTGCGATTGTTCGTCTGCAGGATCAAACGAATGGCCGCCTCATCGTGCCGGCGGGTACGCCGGACCAGTTCGGCATCGCTGGTCCCGACAGGAGCAATTTGTGGCGCTTGTGCGCGCATAATGACTTCGCTCCGTCCGATAACACTGTGCTACTTATGGATTGGATGCGGAAACGGCAAATAGGTTCCCGTGCGTTTGGCACTTTTTTGGACCTAACCGCATCGAATAAACAGGCATGTCTGTTCGTTGGCGCGAAGCCGAAATAACAGAACAGCTGCATTTGATTCAACTCGAACACTGCATGCAGCGCGCGACGCCCTGCCGCAAGCAAACCTGGGGTGCGGAGAATGCCCCAGGGCAGCAACTCCGCGCGGTTCTTGCGGCGGCGGTTTTTCGAACCGCGCGGCTGGGTTCGAGCCGCGGATCACGCGCCGCGGCCGGACTGGGGTCGTTAACCGGTTGGTCTCGCATTGTGCTCAGACGAGGATGCCCAATCCCGCCGGATTTCCAATGCAGCCCGTCAGCGCCTGCCGCCTTATTCTCCGTCGATCTGTCGTCCGACAATGGCGATGGCGCGCTGATAGACTGAAGCGGCATTCCAGGCCTGGATAGCGGCGAAATTGGCTTCGCCCGGCTGATAGCCCGCGCCCGCCTGCCAGCCGTGAGCCTTGAGGAAATTCGCCGTCGAGGCCAGCGCGTTGGCCGCAGTGTCGAGACTTCCGCCGGTACCATATTCCAGAATGGTCTTGGGCAGGAACTGCGTCTGACCCACTTCGCCGTGCATGGAGCCACGTGTGCCTGCCGAGAAGATTCCGCGATCGACCAATGTCAGAGCTGCATAGAGTTGGTCGGTGAAATAGTCCGACCGACGGCAATCATAGGCGAGAGTAGCCACTGATGAGAGAACGCTCTGATTTCCGCGGACGCTCCCGAAGCCAGTCTCCATTCCCCAAATCGCCAAAAGCGGCCCCGGCGGGACGCCGTAACGCTGCTGGATGGACGCAAAAAGTGCCGCATTGGATTGCTTGAGCGCGCGCCCGCGCGCAACGATGACCGAGCCGCCGCGCTTGGCGAGAAACTGGTCGAGCGACAAATGGAAGCTTTTCTGGCCGCGGTCGGCCGCGATGGTTGCCGTCGCATAGCTGGTCGTCATGAAGGCCGAGACCGCAGAGGCGCTGACGCCCTTTCCCTTGGCTTCATCGGCGAACTGCTTCTTCCACATCTCGAATCCAGCCGCCGTATTGCCGCATTGCGCGGCGCCCGCTTCGCTAGCCATCCACACGAACGCCACCAAGGCTGCGACGGTGACTGTCCTGAATTGCCCGCCCTTAGTCATTTGGAACTCCTTTCACCCGCTGTGGATCAGACGAAACGCTGGCCCGCCAACCCTGCCGACACGAGGTGTGATCGCCGGCTATCGCACCCCTCAAGATCCCTGCCTTTCATGTCAACGGTGTAAATGTAGAGACCATTGATCAGATTATAGGGTCGCAGCTGTCATCCGTTTTAGCCCTGCATGAGAGCAGCTCTTGGCGCAACGCGGGCGGACCCGATCGACGACACTCCGACTAGATTAAACGAACCTCTCGCCCATTGCCATCCCGCCAGGCGTGCGTGAGGGGCGTATTCGCACCAAGCTCATCACGCGTCGCGAAGTAGAAAAGCGAAGCGCCGGAGCTGCCGGCAACGTGCAGCCGCCGCAGCGCCTCCTGCATGGACTGCATCCGGGAATGATCGGTGGTGACGGTCAGCACACGGAACGTCTTCCAGCCGAAATGCCGCTCGTGCAGCTTGGCGGCCTGCGTGGTGAGATAGGCGCGCATCTTGCGCTGGAAACTCGTTTGTCCGATGTCGCTGCGAACGACTGGCATGGTGCCGCGATCGATCTCGACCATAAACGAGTGGCGCGCGCCGCCGGGAAGGATGAGGCCGAAGGCAAGATCGGGAACGAGGCCGATCTCGTGCACGGTGCCGCGATGCGAGGCCCGCACATGCAATGCGAACGGGTTGCGGGGGCTGGATGACCGATCCGGGAAGCTCGCAATCAATTCGTCGGGATGCACGACCCGCAGGTCGGCGCGATCGCGGGCCGCGCGTTGCAGGCCGACATAGAAATCGATGATCTCCAGCTGGTGTTCGATGAACGGCCGACCCGCCTCGCGGTTCTTGGGGCTCCATTCGACATTGGCGAGGTCGATGCCGTAGCGCTCGATCAAGAGGCGGGCGCCGCGATCGGCGAGCGCAGAGGCAAGCGATCTTGCGGGTGCCCCACGTCGGACGACAGCGGCGCAAACCAATGATCGCTTCGCAAATAGCCTACGCTGTCGCAGCCGCATGCTCATGCGGCGCACGCGGGCGGTCCAGCAAGCCCGCCGCACCAAATTCGCGGTAGCGCTCCAACCATTTGTAACCCGTCTTGCGGCTGATCTCGAAACGCTCGCAAAGTTCCGTCATCGACTACGAACCCGAGTTGTATTCCTCGATGAAACCAATTCGCTCATCCATGACACTGTTCTCTCGCCAAGGCATCGGCTGGTCCTCCCAGCCGTTAGAGAACTGTCACCTATCTTTCCGGTCCGTTTCGTTACCTTTCTATCCGGTCTGTACACATCCCTGACCCTTCCCCACAAGGGCAGGGCTGTCCGGGGAAAATCAAACATAGCAGAAGCTCATCTGATTTGGCGAGTTTCGATCGCGTTTTTTGCTCGGGTTCAGCGGCGGCGGTTTGTCGATCGCGGCGATGTCGCGGCGCTCGAAGATGCACTGAGCCACGAGGTCGATGAAGCGCAAAATCGGGATTTGAACACGATGCACTTTGGCGGCGATGCGTAGCAGCGCATAAGCGATCATCGCAGCGATGAGCTGCAGGCGGATCGCATTGTCGTTGTTGCCGAGGAACTTGCGGATTTTGAGATGCTGCTTGATCCAGCGGAACAGGAGTTCAATCTGCCAGCGGCCTCTATAAAGGGCCGCGATGGCGACGGCGGAACGGTCGAAATCATTGCTCAGAAAGTTGATCGTGCTGCCATCCTTGTGACGCTTGATGGTGATGCGGCGCAGCCTTATCGGCAGCTTGGAATCACCTTTGCTGGCGAAGCGCACCTCGGCATCTTCGAGTATGGTGCAGCCGTCGCCTTCGGTAACCTCGATGGGGCGCATTTCGACGCGCGTGAGCCCCATGTTGGACTTCGGCCGGGTGACGAAGATCGCTCCAGCGGCATGGATGGCGCGCCACCAACCATAATGGCAATAGCCTTTGTCGAAGACATAAGTCGCACCGGCTTCGATGTTGATCGTGCGGCCGATCTCGGCATCGTTGATATTGGCATCGGTGATATCGAGAATGCGCGGGCAATCGGACTTGGGATCATAGACGACATGCATTTTCATGCCGCGAATGCGGCCATTCCACTTCGCCCAATCGCACAATTTGCCGAGTGGAACGGGCGTTAAATCGATGAGGCGCAGCATGTCCTTGCCGTCGCGGCGCGTGGCGCGATCGAGCAGACCCGCAATCAAACCGAAAGTGTCGGCAAAGACCGCGACGGGCCGGATTTTATTTGCATCCGACAAAGTCGAGCGCGCCAGTGTGCCGGTGCCAAGATGATAATGATGCTGGCTATTGGCGTTCCAGCTGGCCGCCAGACCACGCAATCCGTCGGCGGCGGAAAACTGGGCGAAGATCAGGCCCACCAGATGGTCCCAGCTCTTGAATGATTTGTCGTAGGCATCGCCGTCGTGGCGCTCGACGATCGTGTCGAACTGCCGCCGATCGAGGGGTGCAAGCAATTTGGCAAATATGGTAGGTGTGAAGCGCATGCTCCTGTTCCCGTCCTTTTCTAAGTCTCGCCAACCAGAAAATAGACGCAAACGGCATCGCCGTAGACGAAAATCCTTCGTTTTCAGGGGCATGCACCTGCGGCCTAGTGATTCACCTTGCAAGTTCGCCGCCTTCCCGGACAGCCCTGCCACAAGGGGGAAGGGAACGCGCCGCAACTCTGCGCGACTCTTCGTTCGTGGAAGCTCTCAGCCGCATACAACGCAGTAGACTTAGAGCAACTTGACGTTGTCTCTTCAAGGCTTTGCGCCTTCCGGCAGGATGAAGCCAACCACCTTGGTCTCGGCGCGAAACTCGGCGAGCTTGGCGTTCAAAGCCTCGCCCGAGAGTTTTTGATCGGCGATCTTGATGCGATAGAGGCCGCCGGGCTTCGGCCCGTCCAGCAAAGTGGCGTGATGCGCGACGAGGAAACCGGTCATGTCCTGCAAGGACACTGTGCCGACGAAAGAGACCAAGGCATAAGTGCCGTTCGTCTCGCTCTTTATTTCGGCTGAGGCGGTCTTGTAGGTCGCGCCCTTCTGCTCGCCGACCCAGAGGCTGGTGACGAGGCCCGCCTGAAGGCAAATCACCAGGGCCGCCGCCATGGCCGACCAGGCCAGCGCACGCGGCGAGAGAGCGGCGAGCGCGTCGCCGATCCGACCGAAGGCCTTCGCAACCGACTGCATGCGTCTTGGATGCTGCGCCTCGTAGAGATCGATCTTCGCCATGAGCTTGTCCATCGCTCCGGCAGGCGCCGTGTTCAGGCTTTCGTTCAAGGCAATCGTCTCGGCTGCTTCATCGCGCACGAGGGCGAGGCGGCGAACCAGTTCCGCGTCGGCAGCGAGCGCGCTTTCGACCTCACTACGATCCTGCGCCGACAGTTTTCCGGTCGCATACCAAGGCAGCAAGAGCTCGGCATTATCCGGCTGTCCTTTGTTTGTCTCGTTCATGGCCAACCCCTGTCGATACCTGCCTGTTTCAAAATCTCCGAGAGACGTTTGCGCGCATGAAACATGCGTGTCTTCACGGTGTTCTCCGGAATCCCTAAGATGACGCTCACTTCTTCGACGCTCCGCTCGTGATAATAGACAAGGTCGATCACCTCGCGATGCGCCGCAGATAAAGCCGCGATACAAGATTGCAAGGCACCCGCCTTCGAAGCCTTCTGCACCGTGACTTCCGGATCATCGGTTTCGTCCTCGATCTCATCAGCCGTCTCGGGGTCGAGCCCTTCATGCTGCTTCTGGCGAAAGCTCGATAGAGCCTTGAACCGCGCGATCGACAAAAGCCAGGTCGAGACGGCGGAGCGCCCTTCGAAACGGCCGGCCTGTTGCCAAACATCGAGAAAGACATCGCTCATCAAATCCTCGGCCTTGCTCTCGTCACGCACGAGCCTCTGCAAAAACCGGAAGACGCGCGTGCCATGCCGCCTATAGAGAACCTGCATCGCACTGCGGTCGCCGGAGGCGATCCGCTCGATGAGGCCAACGTCGGCGGCATCCTCGGCATCTTGGCGTAACGGCTCTTGCCTCCGCATCGCATCACCCTGATGAAACCACCCTGCTCGAAGGCCGCCATGCGCGCCTCGAATGGTCTTAGCTCAAGTTAGCCCGATAAGCTTCACTTTCGCCATCGCGGTGCCCGGCCGCTATTTAGGCCGCGAATGCGCTGGAGAAGGGCGGACGAAGCCAGAGGTGACACCGGCCTCGCCCGCCCTCTTCCCAGGCGGCAATGTCATGTCAGTCGCAGGACGACACGACCTCGACTTCACCATAGGAATTGATGATCTTCTTCGGCCAACAGCCGCCCGAATAGTCGTAGCCGTAGCCGTAGCCGTAGCCGTGGCCGTAGCCGAAGCCGTGGCCGAAGCCGTGGCCAAAGCCGTGGCCAAAGCCGTGGCCGAAGCCGTGGCCGAAGCCGTGGCCGAAGCCGTGGCCGAAGCCATGAGCGGAAGCCGTTGTCGGCGCGAGAGCGACGGCAAAAGCGGAGCCGCCAAGAAGAAGCGCGGCGGCGAGAGTGCGAAGCGAGCGATAGGACATGATTTATCTCCCGAGATGATCAGGCGTGTTCGATTGCAGCCTGGATATCCGTTGGTCGGGCTTCGGCTTGCTGAGGTTCAATCCGCCTCGCGATTTTTTTGCAGATCGTCGAAACCTTCGGCGTGTGAGATTCCACACATCTTCGTGCCGGCCGCAGCGCGATGGTATCCAGCCATCGCGCGCCTCAGGCCGTGGCAATCGAAGTGGAGTGGCTCATGGATCACCCAAATCTTCAGCCGAGCTTGCGGCGGGAAACCGATAAATCGGCCAAGAGCCGCCGGTTGGGGCGGATTGCGCTGGCTGTCGTCTGCACATCCGTTCTCATCTTGGCGCCATTTTCCGAAGCCGCTGCCCGTTTCGGTCGCGGCGGCGGCCACCCCGGCTCCTGGTCCCACCCGGCGCGCGCGTGGGCGCCGCCCTCACGCGGGGAAAACCCAAAACGCTGGGGCGAGAAGGACCGCCGCCTGGGCGAGAACCAGCCCCGCTGGTCCGAGAACGAACCCCGCCGCGGCGAGAACCTGCCCCATTGGAGCGAGAATCCGCCCCGCCGGAGCGAGAATCCGCCTCGCTGGGCTGAGAACCCGCACAGCCGGGGCGAGAATCCGCCTCGCTGGGCTGAGAACCCGCCTCGCTGGGCTGAGAACCCACCCCGCCGCGGCGAGATGGACCCCGATCCCGGCCGGGGCATCCAGCGCAGCCCCTGGCACAATCCAATCTATGGCGACAGCACGCCGCCTTCGCCAACCCCAACTTCTCAGAAAGATCCCTCGGACGCGCCGCCGCCCACCAATTGGGCACAAAGTCCGAAGAGCAATGTGCCTTCCGAAAACGAGCGTCGCTTCGTCCCGGACGAGGTGCTCTTCACGACGAGCGGGCCGGCGCAAACGGTGGAGGCTATCGCGCAAAAGCATCGCCTCACGCTCATTTCGTCGCGTCCCATCGGCCTGATCGGCACGACGCTGCAACGCTATCGCATCACCGATCGCCGCGCCGTGCCCGACGTGATCCGCGATCTCGAAACCGAACAGCAGATCACTTCGGTTCAGCCGAACTATATCTTCAAGCTCGAAAGCGCGGACGCGAACGCGCGCAGCCTCGGCGCCGCGCAATATGCGATTGACAAATTGCATCTCACGGAAGCACAGGCGGTGACGCAAGGCGACGGGACGCTTGTCGCCGTCATCGATTCGGGCATCGACGAAAGCCATCCTGAAATCGCTGGCTCGGTCGTCGACCGTTTCGACGTGCTCGGCGGCGAACCGATGGCCAATACGCATGGGACCGCGATTGCCGGAATCATCGCCGCGCATGGCGCGCTTCTCGGCGTCGCACCGCACGCCAATTTACTCTCGGTGCGCGCCTTCGCCGGCTCGGGCGCGAGGCCGGGCGCGGATGGAACCTCGGCGCATATCGTCGAGGCCTTGAACTGGGCCTATGAGCACAAGGCACGGATCGTCAATATGAGCTTTGCCGGCGCCTATGATCCGTTGCTCGCGCGCGCGATCGGCACGGCATACCAGAAAGGCCTGATCCTGGTGGCGGCGGCCGGCAATGAAGGCCCCACGGCCGAGGCTGCCTATCCGGCTTCGGATGCGAACGTCATCGCCGTCACGGCGACCGATCGTGACGACAAGCTCTACAGTGCGGCAAACCACGGTGCCTATATCTGCGTCGCCGCGCCAGGAACGGATATTATCGTGGCCGCTCCGCCGAACGCCTATCAATTCAGCTCCGGCACGTCGTTGGCCGCGGCACATATCAGCGGCCTCATCGCGCTTCTTCTCAGCGAGAAGCCCGATCTCAGCGCGGCCATGGTCCGCAAGGTCTTGACCGAGACCACGCGCAATCTCGGCGCGCCCGGTCCCAACGAGGAATTTGGCGCCGGCCTCAGCGACGCCGCCAGAGCTGTGACTGTCGTGAAGGATCTGCGCGACCGGCAACTGGCCGGAGAGGACGTCGCGTCGCAATTACGGCCGGGTACCCTGGCAACGCGATAGCCCGCCGCCGCCCGGGCCGGCGCGTTCCAAACGCTCGTCGCATACGAGCGGGCTTGGTTTGTGAGGCCGCGTGTCGCGCAGCGCCCACGAACGCGCCGCCATTTTGCCCCGCCTGGCGGACGTCTTCCGCGAGCATGGCTTCGAAGGAGCGAGCCTCTCACTCATCAGCGAGAAGACGGGTCTCGGCAAAGGCAGCCTCTATCACTTCTTTCCCGGCGGAAAACAGGAGATGGCGGCGGAAGTGCTCGAGCACATCGCCCATTGGTTCGAGCATAACCTGTTCGAAACCTTGAGCGCGAGCGGCGATCCCCGCGCGGCAATCGTCTCGATGTTTCGAACCATCGATGATTATTTTCGCTCCGGCCGCAGAACATGTCTCGTCGGGACCTTCGCCTTAGCCAACATGCGGGACCGTTTCGCCGCCACGATTTACGCTTATTTCGCGGCCTGGCGAAACACTCTCGCCGATGCTTTGCAACGGGCGGGCAAGGAGCAGGCGCGTGCCGACGAACTGGCCGAAGATGTCATCATCGGCATTCAAGCGGCGCTCGTGACGGCACGCGCGTTCGACGATCCCGCCCTTTTCGGGCGGGTACTGCAGCGCCTCGAACGGCATCTCGATTTGAACTGACGCGGCCAAGAAAATCGC
Source organism: uncultured Alphaproteobacteria bacterium (assembly GCA_963809985.1). Lineage (GTDB taxonomy): Bacteria > Pseudomonadota > Alphaproteobacteria > Rhizobiales > Beijerinckiaceae > Methylovirgula. Next base: position 1,700,969 of record CAWELW010000001.1, read on the forward strand.
CTTCGGCATGACCAGACCAAATTGGGAAAGTGCGATCTGCATGGACGGGCAGCGTCTGTGGGCTTTGGCACTTGCCCGCGGGCATGATAGATCTAGATGGATCGCCTGGAACGCCGGCTCCTTCCGGTAATTTGCGAATGATTTCAGTGCGGTGCCGGATCTGACAAGGAGACCTAGGATGGTCGGCTGGATTTTTCTTGGGCTTCTCGTCCTTTTGGCCGTTTGGCTCATTTTCACCTATAACGGCCTCGTCTCGCTGCGGCAGCGCTGCCGGCAGAGCTTTTCCGACATCGATGTGCAGTTGAAACAAAGGCACGACCTCGTGCCCAATCTCGTCGCCACGGTGCAGGGTTATGCCGCGCATGAACGCGGTACGCTCGAAGAGGTCACCAAGGCGCGCAATGCGGCCGTTGCGGCGCAAGGACCCGCCGCGCAGGCGGCTGCGGAAGGCGCTTTGTCGGGCGCGCTCGGCCGGCTCATGGCGATCGCCGAATCCTATCCCGATCTCAAGGCCAACCAGAATTTCCTGCAATTGCAGAGCGAATTGTCCGACATCGAGAACAAAATCGCCGCAGCACGCCGCTTCTTCAACAATGCGGGCGCCGAATATAATGCGACTCGCGAGAGCTTTCCGGCGGCCTTGTTCGCCGCTTCTTTCGGCTTCCAGCCGCAAGAATTCTTCAATCTCGACGCAAACGAAAAGCAGGCAGTCGAGCAGGCCCCGACCGTCAAATTCTGACCCGCATCAGCCCGCCGAGCGCGTCCCATGTTCAAGGCCTATGGTCTTTACACTCAGATCAGGCTCAACCGGTTGCGCTCGGTTCTGCTGCTTGCCGGCTTCGTCGTGCTGCTGCAAGCGCTCGTCTACGCCTTCGCGCTGTTCTTTGCCAGCGGCCGCGGCGGCACCGTGGCGCAAATGATGGCCAGTGCCGGGCATGATTACCTGCATTTTGCGCCTTTCGCCATGGCCGCCGCGGCGCTGTGGTTTTTCATCGCCTATCTGGCGCACCAGAAGATCATCGATTTTGCGACCGGCTCGACATCGGTTGAGCGCAAGGACGCCCCGAAACTCTACAACGTGCTCGAAAACCTTTGCATTTCGCGCGGCCTGCCGATGCCGGCGCTGAAAATCATCGAGACGGACGCCATGAACGCCTTCGCCTCGGGAGTGCGCGATGCGAATTACTCCGTTTCGGTGACGCGCGGATTGATGGAGCGGCTCGATGATGCCGAGCTCGAAGCCGTGCTGGCGCATGAATTGACCCACATTCGCAATCGCGACACCCAGCTTCTGGTCATTGCCATCATATTCGCCGGCATTTTCGCTTTCGTCGGCCAGCTCATCTTCAGCAATTGGAATTTGCCGTTCTTCTTGTCACCGCGCCAATCGTCTTCGGACGAGGAGTCGGGTGAGCGCAAGTCTTCGTCGGGCAGCGCATTCATCGTGATCATCATCGCGGTGGTGATCATTGCGCTGTCCTGGGGCCTGTCGATCCTGATCCGCTTCGCGCTATCGCGCACCCGCGAGTATCTCGCCGATTCCGGCGCCGTCGAACTCACCAAGAATCCGGACGCTTTGATATCCGCCCTGCGCAAGATCGAGCTGAACCCGCAATTGCCGGACGTTCCGGCAAGGATGTCGGCCTTCTTCATCGAGAACCCGACGGCTTCGTCGGAGTCGGGATTTTTGTCGACGCATCCCTCTATGCAAAGCCGCATCGATGCGTTGGTGCGCTTCGGCGGCGGCCATGACGTGCCACCGGCCACACAAATTACCCCGGTACCGAGTTTCCTGCCGCCGACACCGACGGGGCCTTGGGGGATCACCGGCAGCCAAAGCAAGTGGGACGGCGGCCCTCGCACAGAGCCGCGCTGACTTACAGGACACTCCGATGTCTGCATTATGCGACATCGGATATATAGGATGCAGGACTATGTTATCGGAAAGGTGGACCCGGTTTTCGAATTTTAGATATCAGATATGTCCGATGTCACAGAACTGACATGCACTGGCAAGGGAGAGTTCATTGCGATTCATCTTGGGAATCATCGTCGGTATCGCGCTCACGATCGGCACCGTCTATGTGGCTGACGCCTTGCGGCCAACTGGCGCGGACGAAGTCGCCGCACATCCCATGGTCAATTGGGATGTCGTTCAGCACAATCTTCACGGCATCGCCTCCCGGCTACAAGACGGCTGGGCGCACCTCACCGGGCACTGAGGTAATTTCAAGCGAAGTGGCAGCAAGGGCGGCGAAGAGCGCCCTTGCAACACAAGCTCAATAGACGTCCGTCTGGTAGGCGCCGCTTTTTTTAGATCGCGGACGATCTCAACGACGCGGATATCACCTTCGGCGCTTAGGAGCCTCTGGTTTGCTAGACGCAATTGCTGGAATCTTGCGCGGCGTCGGTATCAACTCCGCAAATGTACGAACGCACTCATAAAAAGCCGCGAGTATCTCGAGACGGAGCCCGTCTGCGTCACTCGCTGCAACCGACCCGCCGAAGAAATTCTTCGCAGCGATCTTAACAGAACATTCCATTTTTTCAGCGATAGTGTCCAACGCTTCTTGCGTCTTTTTGCTCAATTCTTGAAGATCGGCAAAAGTGCGGATCTTTATGTCTTGCACATAGCGCAAGAATTCGTCTTTGCAGTTCAATACATCACTCTGGAGGCTCTCTGCGAATTTCGCGCAAGCTCTATTCCATTGCAGCGTAGCGGTCTCGCTTCCAGCCCAATGTTCATATATCGCAGCAAATGGCTTAAGCTCTTCCGAGTCCATTTCTATTCTCCGGTAAGAGCGTCCTTTGATGAGCGCTGCGATCTTGTGTTTTATCCTGAGTTTTGTGGTAATTGCTAAGCTATCGCTGATAAGAACAAGTAGGTCGCCTTCGGGCGTGAAGTGCTCGGGGATAACCGCAGCCGGGACATCCTCGCCGGGGACATAGATCACGCACTTCTTAGCCTGTTCGGCTTCAAGGGCTTTGTGCCGTTGTTCCTCTCGCGCTGCCCACTCAGTCGGCGACAGAGGTCTGAGTACTACCCCAGCTATTGCTTTACGCGGTGAGCGAGTTTCGAAACCCGTCAGTTTGTTGACATTGTCCATACGCAAGCCTCCACAAATGAAATCAATGGCGTTTGAGAAGGATGGAAATTCATTCTGGCTCTTTATGGCTTCGAGATGCACTATCGTTTCTGGCCGCAGCCAAACTTCTTTTTGCATGTAACCCGCGGCGCGGAGGCGCTTGCGCGTCTCTGCTGAGCGCCGCTTGCGATCTTCCTGCAAGCGCGCTTGTTCGCGCCGCAAACGCTCCAGTTCAGTCTCTGTCATCCATTCGTAGCTCTGCTGATCTAAATCTCTCTGGGAGAGTAACTAGTGTTGTTACTAGTGTCAATACCATGCTTAAATCGTTCTGTTGATTGCAAGGAACGCCGTGTCGGCTTCGTCGGCTTTAGCTAGAGTGAAAGAGAGCCCATTGCGCCTCTTGTTGGGAATCGTCATCGGTATCGCGCTCGCGGTCGGCACAGCCCGTATCGCAGACGCTTTTCTGCCGGCTCCAGGCCCTAGCGCGGACGAAGTCGCCGCACGTCCCATGGTCAATTGGGATGTCGTGCAGCACAATCTTCACGGCATCGCGTCGCAGATCCAAGAAGGCTGGGCGCACCTCATCGGGCACTGAGGTAATTTCAACCGAAGTGGCAGCAAGGGCGACGAAGAGCGCCCTTGCGGTAGAAACTCAATAGACGTCCGTCTGGTAGGCGCCGCCCTTTTTCAGGTCCTGGACGAACTGACGGGCCTGTACGGCGAAGTTATGCGCCTTCCGCACATAGGCTTTGAGCTTGGTTCCGGGTTCGAGGCGGCTGGCGAACCATGACGACGCGGTGCCCAGGCGCCAGCGACCGCCGATTTCATAACGGACGTTCGGAAACTTCCTAAGCTTTTCTCTCGTTGATCAGCTGATCGAGCTGTCGGCAGAGGTCCGGAACATCTTCTTTTACGGTATTCCAAACTGTAGTCAGATCGACGGCATCATATCCGTGAGAGACAAAATTTCGCATGGCTTTGATTTCGCGGACAGGTAGATCCGGGAAGTGCTGGATATAATCTTTGTCGGCCTTCATGAGGCGATCAGCGGCTTCTCCCAAAATCTCGATACGACGAATGATCGCATCCTGCTTTTCTTCATTTTCGAGGAATTGATCGAGCGAAATACCGCTTGCATAGCGGTCGATGGCTTGCGCCGCGTGCCGCATATCGGCAAGACACGCGGCGACATCGCTGCGCCGTGGCTTTTTGGGAGCGTCCGTCACAATGCCCTGGCATCCTTGAGGACATTTGCGCGGATACGCTCATGGATGCTGCCGAGTGTGTGAATGTCGACAGGGACCCCTATAATATCTTCAACCTGACATTTCACACGGGCCAGGGTCAGTAGTGTGGTGCCGGCAGGAGCTTCGACGAGCAGGTCGATGTCGCTATCTTCTTTATCTTCGCCACGTGCAACGGAACCGAATACGCGCACATTCGTGAATCCATAGTGCTTGGCAATGTCCAACAACGCCGCACGATGAAGTTCGAGCGAATTGGATGGCCGCATTGAGCTAGTCTCCTGAAACTCCGCCGATAATATGCGAAGTCGTGGCCCTGTGCCAGGGGTAGCGCGCATATTATTCGGCGCCAACAAGTAGGCCGGCGGCGCGGTGCATTTGTTTCTCAAAAAATTTCGTTGGACCGGCGCAGCGGAGCAAGCTTCTGTTTTAACCGATGACCAGCCAAGCTGCCCGCTTCGGCGAAATCCGGTTTCGATCTGTTCCGTCCCCCCTCAATAGACGTCCGTCTGGTAGGCGCCGCCCTTTTTGAGGTCCTGGACGAACCGACCGGCCTGTTCGGCGTCGCGGCGGGAATGTTCGGCGACGATATCGGCAAGTGCCTTTTCGATATCGCCTGCCATGCGCAGCGCATCGCCGCAGACATAGATATGGGCGCCGCGGGCGATCCAGTCCCAAACCTCCTTGCCGGCTTCCCGCAAGTTGTCCTGGACATAGGTCTTTTTGGCGCCATCGCGCGACCAGGCGAGAGAAAGATTCGTCAGGATGCCGGCGTTCAGAAAAGCTTCGATTTCCTCCTCGTAGAAGAAATCCGTCGCCCGCCTTTGATGACCGAAGAAGAGCCATGCGCCACCTTTGGCGGTATGCATTTCGCGCTCTTGAAGAAATGCTCTGAAGGGCGCAATGCCGGTGCCGGGGCCGATCATGATGATCGGCGTATCGCCGCTCGCCGGAAGGGCAAAATTATGCGCCTTCTGCACATAGGCTTTGAGCTTGGTTCCAAATTCAAGGCGCGTGGCGAGCCATGAAGACGCGGTGCCTTGGCGCAGGCGATTGCCAACTTCGTAGCGGACGTGATCGACCGTCAGTGTCAACCGGCCGGGGTATTTGGCATGAGAAGACGAAATCGAATAGAGCCGGGGCTGCAGCGGCTCGAGGCATTCGACCAGCGCTTCCGGATCGGGATGGATGCTGGCAAATTTTTTGAGGGTCGCGAGCACGTCGAGCCTTGCCGCGTCGCCGTCTGGATCCTCTCCTCCCGCGAGACGCTTCGCCTTCTGCTTGCGCTCGCCGCCGGTGATGTAGGAGACGAGTTCGAACAAGGCATCGGGCGCTGTGCCGAGCGATACATCGTTCAAGAGGACTTCGCGCAGCGAACGGTCCATGATCGGGAAATCTTCCGGCACCCTGATCGTTGCGAGGATCGCGTCGACGAGCGCCGGATCATTCTGCGGATAGACTCCGAGACTGTCGCCGACGACATAATCGAGGCTGCTGTCTGTGAGATCGAATTCGATGTGATAGGTCGCTTTCTCGGACCCGTCACTGTTGAGTTTGCGCCTTGAGAGAAAAGTCACCTCGACCGGCGCCTCGCGCGAATAGCCGCGCGGTGTGGTCTCCGTGGCCACGCGGGAAGCGGGCACCGGTTGCTGCTTGACTGGGCTCGCGGCCGGCGCCATGGCGGAGCCACTGGCTTCGAAGAGCGCCTTCAAGGCACGAAGCGTCGCCTTTTCGCCGGGAACGCAAAGGTTCAATCGCGTTTCCGCCCCATTGGCTATGGCTTCGGCATAGGTCTCACAGAGATAGCCGCATTGGCCGCAATCCTGCTGAGCCATGGCCGCCATGAGACGTCGGTGAAGAGGCCGACCTTCGGCAAGCTGCATGCGCGCCTCGAGCGGCAGACTGGGGTCGTGCCAGGGCGCCTCATCTGCACCGGTTTCCGGATCCGCATGAGGTGCTCGCTGCAAAAACTCGACAGGCGCAGAAACCGGCACTGCCGTTTCGGCAAGATCGGAAGGCGCCAACAGGCCGGCGAAGAATCCGTTCAGCCAAGCCCTCTGCTCCGCCGAAAATGGTGCCGTTTGCGGCAGCAGCGGGATTATCGTTGGGGGCGGGACGGACATTGTCATGCCGCGACCTCTTCTGCGAATTTCTGCAAAGCACAGATCTCTTGGCGCGCGGTGAATTGGTGAAATGTTTCGGCGGGACTCTTGCGATGGACAAGATAGGCTTTGAGCAATTTTTCGACGACGTGTGGCACATCTTCCGCCTTCACGTCGCGAAATATCTCTCGCCCGATCGCGGCGTCGCGCCCGAAGCCGCCGCCGACAACAATGTGGTAGCCATCGATCGTATCGCCCTCGTCGCTGACGGCGACGCGCGCGCCGATGAGGCCAATGTCGCCGATATAGTGCTGGGCGCAGGAATTATGACAGCCGGTGAGGTGGATGTTCACCGGCCGATCGAGCCACAAACGGTTCTCGCACCAGGTCGCGATCTCTTCGGCATGGCGCTTCGTATCCGAAGCGGCGAATTTGCAACCACTCGATCCGGTGCAGGCGACGAGACCGGCCCGAATGCTCGAGGCCTTCCATTCGAGCTCGATCCGTTCGATCCGCGCTTGCGCTTCGCTCAGTTTCGCGTCGGAAATGCCCGACAGCAGCAGGTTTTGCCAGACGGTCAGGCGCAGGTCACCATCGCCGCATTCGCCCGCAATGGCGGCAAGCTTGCGCAATTGCCCGCTCGTCATTTTGCCGACAGGCAGGACGACACCGACATAATAGAGACCGGCCTGTTTTTGCCGATGGACACCGACATGCGCCTGCCGATCCTGCAAGGGCCGCAGTGCCACGTGCTCCGGCGCGACACGCGCCAGTTTGCGACCGAGCTTGTCTTCCACGGCGCCGAGGAATTTCTCGATACCCCAGGCATCGAGCACATATTTCAGCCGCGCCTTCGCCCGGTTGGTGCGATCGCCTTGATCGATGAAGACCCGCACGACGGCGTCGGCGACTTTCGTCGCTTCGCTCGGCACAACTACGACGCCGGTCTGGCGCGCGATGTCCTTGTGACCGGTGATGCCGCCGAGCAAAATACGAAAATAGATGCCTTCCGGAACAGCCGCACCCGGCAAGACATCGACCGCCTGAAAACCGATGTCGTTCGTCTCCTCGAGCGTCGGGATTGCACCGCCGCCGTCGAAGGCAACGTTAAACTTGCGCGGCAGCCCATAAAGCGAGCGATCGTTGAGAATGTGGAAATGCAAAGCGCGCGCGTAGGGGCGCGTGTCGACCAGTTCCTGCGCATGAATGCCGGCGGTCGCGTCGCCCGTCACATTGCGAATATTGTCGGCCCCCGATCCGCGTGAGCAAAGCCCGAGATCCTGGATCGCCATCAGAACATTGGCCGCATTGCGCGGGGCGATTCCGCGCATCTGCAGATTGGCGCGTGTCGTCACGTGCGCGTAGCCGTCGGCGTAGAACTCGGCTAAGTCCGCCAATCCGGTGACCTGCCAATGGTTGAGAATGCCATTGGGAATGCGCAGCCGGCACATATAGGAATCTTGCGCCGGCGCAACATAGAAGAGGCCGAAAAAGCGCCAGCGGAAATCATCCGGCGGTTTCGGAAACTCGTCTTTTTTAGCCTGCTCCTCGAGCCTGATGTAGGCGTCGAAGGGATGCTGCTCGCGTTTCCACTTTTCCGGCTCGGACAATTTCTGGCCGGCGGTTTCGAAACGTGCCATCGCGGTAAGATGCGCCGCGTCGGGGCCACTCGGCGCAGGCGCGGGTGAATACGCGGCGGCGGCCGACAGACCCGGCGCACCGCGCCCTGCCCGCGACACTTGCAGACCCGAGGCGAAGCCTTCGAGATAACGCTTTTGTTCGAGCGTGAAATCGCTGCTCATTGATCCCCTCTACGGATGAGGTCTCGGCGGCGCGCCACAGGATCGATGCCGAACGCTCGGCTTGAATACCTGTGCCACGGAGCGCCGCGAACTTCTGGCCGCCGAGCATCTCAACGGCCGATGGCGGGATCGGCCGTCGCCGCACTTTGCGCGTCGAAGCGTTTCGCCGGCGCCGCCTCCGCGTTGGCGACCCAATAGCCGAGGCCGACGAAGACTGCGCCGCCGATGACATTGCCTATCGTCACGATGAAGAGGTTATAGGCCATGCCGCCGAGCGTGACGTTCGCTGCAGGGTGGCCGAGAAGCGCGACGGAAAACACCGTCATGTTCGCGACCGAATGTTCAAAACCGCTCGCGATGAAGGCGAAGAGGCACCAGAAGATGAGAATGCACTTGGCGGCGTCGCTCGTCGTCCGCGCGCTCGTCCAGAGCGCCAAACATACGAGCCAGTTGCACAAAGCCGCACGGGCGAGGAGCTCAATGGCCGGGGCATTCATCTTCGCCGCCGAGGCATTGTAGATGAGATCGGCGCCGTCTTTGAGGATCGCACCGCCGCCGCCGAGCTTGAAGATATAGGCGAGTAAGGCGGCACCGATGAGATTGCCGACCCACGAGAACACCCAAGTGCGCGCGAGGCTCGCCGGCTTGATCGAGCCGCGCAACAGGCCCAATGTCATGAACAAAGTGTGGCCCGTGAACAGATCGGAGCCGGCAAACACGACCAAGGTCAATGCGATACCGAAACTCGTACCCATCACGAGGCTGCGCCAAGCGGGATCGATCGCCTGGCCGAGACCGAAGATCAGAATGATGCCGATGCCGACATAGGCGCCGGCCATTGCCGAGGACACGAGGAAAGCCAGCGGCCGCCGCCGCGAAATTTCAGCTTTCGCGACAGCGAACTCGCAAAATGTGTTGATCGTCTTCGTGTACATCGATAGCTCCAACTGAGGGCAGGTTTCGATCGCTGCATCGCAAGAGAATCGCCGCTAAAAAGCCGCCGGCGCCGCTCGATGGCGCACGCTATTGCCGCGATGGTCGTGCCCATTGGTCCACCTTCTGCGCCGCAATAAACGTGCCGCGCATTTGCGAGGGTTGATCCGCGGGAACGAGACATCTGCGCCTCGAAGTGGCTCCTGCCGATCGGCTCGAGCCGCCGCGGCGCGCACCTCAGTAAGCCCCGCGTCGAGCCAGGGCGTCTCGATCGAACCCTGCCGCTCTGTAGCCTTGGGCATACAGGCCGATCCGCTTCTGCGCTCAGCTCCCATCTCCTTCGCGCAAAGGGGCTATGGTAGACGCAATTTTTGCGCCATAACTGCCAAACCGGGCCCGTCCAGTCGAAGAATCGGGCCGCCTGGCCGATTTCGTCTTGATCAACACCGCGAAATCGGGCATATGGCCGCTCTCCTTCACTTGGTCGGCTCGACCGGTGGTTCGATATCGGAGTCGGCCTGATGAAAGTTCGCAATTCCTTGAAGTCTTTGCGCGGTCGCCACCGCAACAATCGGCTCGTGCGCCGCAAAGGCCGTGTCTACATCATCAACAAAGTGCAAAAGCGCTACAAAGCCCGCCAGGGCTGAGCCGGTATCGGCATCCTGTTCACCGCACGCGAACGGTTAGAGATCCGCGCTCTCGGGGCGCGCTTTTTGCGTTTGGACTGTCGGGTTTGGCGCTGTTTCGCCTCAATTGCCAGGATTCGTGTCGCCGGAACGGTGTGGCTCGTCCAGCCGTTGGCGCGTCTTTAAATTCAGATGTGAACATCGTGCGCCAAGGCTGGCCGTTCATGCGAAGATTCCGCCGCCCGATAGACTGGGAAACGGAACCTTGACGCCCAAACCTGTTGAGGCCTGACGATGAGACTTCGCGCGGTCATGTTGTGCACAATGGCATTTTTGACGGCACAAGTGCTGCCAAAACAAGCATTGTCCGCCCCTCGTGAGTTGACTGCCTCGCCAGAACTCGTCCAAAGCGTCTCGCCTTTCCCAGAAGGTAATTCGCCGTCGTCCGGCACGGTGGCCCCCGAAATGCGGCGGGACGAGCCTGTTTTCGGCCCCGAGGGTCCGCGGCCACCCGCGCTGCGAGAGGCCGAGACGGCCGAGTCGAAAGCCCGAAAGAATTCGAGACCCGGCAGGGCGAAGATCGACGACAAGGCAGGTGCTGCGAAGGCCGAGGCTCTAAAAAAGGCAATGGCCCCGCATTCATCCCATGCGGCTCTCCGCGGCCAGATGCTCGACGTGCTTTTCAAGCGACTCTCCGCAGCGGAAAATCCTGACGAGGCGCGTGCGGTGGCCGCGGTGATCGAGAAGATTTGGGCGCAGTCGGACTCCGACACGGCCAGCCTGCTCATGGAACGCGCGGCGGCGGCCATGTCGACGCGCCAATACCCGCTCGCACTTCAGCTTTTCGACAAGATCATTCTGCTGCAGCCGACCTGGGCGGAAGCCTGGAAAAACCGCGCCACCCTTCGTTTTCTGGCCGACGACCTGGATGGCGCCATGGCGGACATCGAGCAGGTCTTGAAGCTCGAGCCGCGTCATTTCGGCGCCTTGGCCGCTGCGGCCGTCATTTTGCGCAAAGAGGGTCTCGATAAGAATGCCCTCGCAGCCTTCCGCAAGGCCCTCGAAATCAACCCGCAGCAGCCGGAGTTGCGATCTATTGTGGACAAACTCGAAGTCGAAGTCGACGGGCGCGGCATTTGACCGGACCGCTCCGGCGCTAGTGGTCCGACGCTTCCGCTTGGTACCCGAGCGTAACGACAAGTTGGCCCACCAGATCAAAGAGTTAGTGCCGCGATTCAACTAACGGATGGGAACCGTCGATTAGCATCGCAATACCAGGGAGGCGGCGCATCCGACGGTTTTATTTCACCCCGCGCGCGAGTTAACTCATTTCGGGAAATCGTGTCATCAAACTGCCACCCAACTCGGCCATTAACAAATTTGGTCAACGGGGGGCTAGGCTTTTGGCAAAAAAAGACCACGACGACATAGCCGTACGGACGCTCTTCTTGTCGGATCTGCATTTGGGCACGCGCGGCTGCCAAGCTGGGTTCATACTTGAATTTTTGAAGCATTACGATGTCGACACGATTTACCTCGTCGGCGATATCATCGACGGTTGGCGGCTGAAATCCGGCTGGTATTGGCCGCAGGCCCACAACGACGTCGTGCAAAAATTGCTGCGTCGGGCGCACAAGGGTGCAAAAATTATTTATCTTCCCGGCAACCATGATGAATTCATGCGCGCCTATGTCGGCCACAACTTCGGTGGCATCGAAGTTCAAGAGAGCGCGATCCACGTCGGGGTTGACGGCAAGCGCTATCTCGTCATCCATGGCGATCATTTCGACATGGTGGTTCGCCATGCTCCTTGGCTCGCCCATCTCGGCGATGGCGCCTATTCGCTGGCACTGGCCATCAACGTCTACTTGAATACGGTGCGCCGCTACCTCGGCCTCGCCTATTGGTCGCTATCCGCCTGGGCGAAAATGAAGGTGAAGAGGGCCGTCAACCATATCGGCCGTTTCGAAGAGCTGCTGTCGCTGGAGGCGGCGCGGCGGGAGGTTCACGGCGTCATTTGCGGCCATATTCACCACGCCGTAATGCACGAAGATTTCGGCGTTTGTTATATGAATACGGGCGATTGGGTGGAAAGCTGCACCGCTTTGGTGGAACATTTCGACGGCCATTTCGAGATCGTCCGTTGGGCTGACGAAATGCGGCAGAGAGCCAATCCGGACGTCCTGATGATCTCGCGCCACAGGCGGGAAGCAAAGGCATCGGCGGCGTGACAAGACTTCTCATCGCGACCGATGCTTGGAAACCGCAAATCAACGGCGTCGTTCGCTCGCTGGAGAATATAGCGGCGCATGCGTCCGCATTCGACATAGAAGTCCTATTTCTGACGCCATCGGATTTCTGGACGATGCCTTTGCCGGGCTATGGAGAGATCCGCCTCGCTTTGACCAATCCGCAATTGGTCGCCTGGAACATCAAGAAATACGCGCCTCACTTCGTTCACATCGCCACGGAAGGACCGATCGGGCTTGCCACGCGGCGAGCCTGCCTCTCCGAGAATCGGCTTTTCACGACGAGCTACCACACCCGCTTCCCTGAATATGTCGCCGCGCGCGTGCCCATCCCGACAAACTTCAGCTATGCAGTTCTACGGCGTTTTCACAACGCCGCCGCCGGAACGATGGTGAGTTCGCCGAGCCTCGAAAAAGTGCTCACGCAGCACGGGTTCCGCAACCTCATGCGGTGGTCGCGCGGTGTCGACGAGACGCTGTTTCGTCCGCGCGAGCGAAGCGTCCTCGATTTGCCGCGGCCGATCTTTCTCTTCGTCGGCCGCCTCGCCATCGAAAAGAACATTGAAGCTTTTCTCAAGCTCGATCTGCCCGGTTCTAAAGTTGTCGTCGGCAATGGGCCTCAGCAGGCGCGGCTCGCCGCGGCCTATCCGAATGTGCATTTCCTCGGCGCACTGGCGGGCGAAACGCTCGCCGAAGTCTATTCCTGCGCCGATGTTTTCGTGTTTCCCAGTTTAACCGATACGTTCGGCATCGTTCTGCTCGAGGCGCTGGCTTCCGGCGTGCCGGTTGCCGCATTTCCGGTTACCGGCCCGCTCGACGTCGTCGGCAACTCCGGGACCGGCGTACTCGAACACGATCTGCGCAAGGCGGCACTTGCGGCACTCGACATACCCAGAGAGCGCTGCCGTGCCTATGCGGCCTCCTTCACGTGGAAGGAGAGCGCCCACCAATTTTTCGAAAATATCAATTTTGCACAATTGGGCCGGAACGCCGGCGGTTCACTAAAACTCGCCAGTGTCGCCGAAACTGCGTGAGGCAGGAAGCGGTGTGTTGCTCACGAGCGAGGCCGTTGCAACGATTCCCAGTGATGCCGCCGCCAGTGCCTGCACCAAGTATCACCGCACCGGTGTCTATGGCGGCGCAGCCCTCGACTGTTAGGCGAAGTTACCAATACGAAGAACGACGCATGACGGGTGCCGTCAGTCATGATAATTTGCCGCGATGAAGCGAAGCACGACCCCGATCGAGACGCTCGACGCGGCTCGAGCACGCGCAGAGCATGCCCGCCTCGGCGAGGAAATAGCCGCGCATGACCGCCGCTATTATCTCGAGGACGCACCGACGGTTTCAGACGCCGAATATGACGCGCTTCGTCAGCGTTACGAAGCCCTGGAAAAGGCCTTTCCCGAACTTGTCGGACCCGAATCGCTGACCCGGAAGGTCGGTGCGGCGCCGACGGAGAAATTCGCCAAAGTCCGCCACAAGGTTCCTATGCTGTCGCTCGGCAACGTCTTTTCGGACGAGGAGGTTGTCGAATTCGTCGCGCGGATCAGACGGTTCCTCGGTCTCGACCCGAAGGCGGAGCTCGCACTGACGGCCGAACCCAAGATCGATGGGCTTTCCTGTTCGATCCGTTTCGAACATAGGCGCCTGGTCCAAGCGGCGACCCGCGGCGACGGTTTCGAAGGCGAAGACGTCACCGCCAACGTCAAGACAATCTCGGAAATCCCGCACGTATTGAAGGCCGGCGCCCCCGATATCCTCGAGGTGCGCGGTGAAGTCTATATGACTCACGAGGACTTTGCCGCTCTCAATGCCCGCCAGGCGCGGGCCGGCAAGACGCTTTTCGCCAACCCGCGCAATGCCGCGGCAGGCTCCCTGCGCCAGCTCGATCCGACAATAACCGCCGGACGTCCGCTGCATTTTTTCGCCTATGCCTGGGGCGAAGTCAGCGAATTGCCGGCAGACTCGCAGACAGGCATGGTCCGTCTCTTTGCGAAGCTCGGGCTGCCGGTGAACCGGCTCACCGTGATCTGCCATAGCGCAGACGAATTGCTGCGTCACTACCACGACATAGAGGAGCGGCGGGCCGAGCTGGGGTATGACATCGACGGCGTCGTCTACAAGGTCGATTCAATTGCCTTGCAAGATCGCCTCGGCTTCGTGTCGCGTTCACCGCGCTGGGCGACGGCGCATAAGTTTCCGGCCGAAAAGGCATTTACGATTTTGCGTGGCATCGACGTCCAGGTCGGCCGCACCGGTGCTTTGACGCCGGTCGCACGGCTCGATCCCGTCACCGTCGGCGGCGTCGTCGTCTCCAATGCGACTTTGCATAATGAAGACGAGATTGCGCGCAAAGACATCCGGGTCGGCGATACGGTGATCATCCAGCGCGCCGGCGACGTCATTCCGCAAGTCCTCGGCCCGGTTCTCGGCAAGCGCCCCGCCGATGCCGCGCCTTACAAATTCCCCCACAGATGCCCGGTTTGCGGATCGGCGGCGATCCGCGAAATCGACGCGAAGACCGGAACGGCCGACGTGGTGCGCCGGTGCACGGGCGGCCTCATTTGCGAAGCGCAAGCGGTAGAAAGGCTGAAACATTTCGCCTCGCGCAATGCGATGGACATCGAAGGGTTCGGCGACAAGCAGATCGAGCAATTCTACCGCGACGGTCTCGTCAAGACGCCGGCCGATATTTTCACGCTTGAAGAACGCGATCGCAAGTGCCCGACGAAGCTCGAGGATCGCGAGGGCTATGGCGAGACGTCGGTGAGGAACCTCTTCGCCGCCATAGCAGCGCGCCGGCAAATCCCGCTCAATCGATTCATCTTCGCGCTCGGCATCAGGCACGTCGGCGAAACCAATGCGCGCCGGCTCGCACGCCATTTCGGAACTTTCGACGCGTTACGTCGATGCGCGCGCGCCGCCAGGGAAGGGTCGGAGCCGCGCGCCGAGATCGACAATATCGAGGGCGTCGGCGAAGTCGTCGCCGAAGCCGTTGCCGATTTCTTCGCAGAACCCCACAACGAAAAGCAACTCGACGCTCTTCTGGCGCATGTGACGCCCTTGCCGATGGAGGAAATGGCCAAAACGAGTCCCGTCGCCGGCAAGACGATCGTCTTCACCGGCAGTTTGGAACGCATGACGCGCGACGAGGCCAAGGCGCAAGCGGAGAGGCTCGGTGCGAAAGTTGCCGGCTCTGTGTCGAAGAAGACCGATCTCGTTGTTGCCGGCCCCGGCGCCGGTTCGAAACTTGCCCTGGCGCGCGAGCTCGGCCTCGAAATCATCGATGAAGACGATTGGCTGCGGCTCGCCGAGCAACATTGATATTCCGACGCGGTCGCGATTTCTCGTTGCGGACCAGGAGGTCCGCGATCCGGCAGATGAGAACCCTTTCGGACGTCCGGGTCCGCCTGCGGTTTCGCCTCATTTTTGGCAAGTCCTGCAGTAAAATGTCGAGCGGCCCGATTGCACGATTCGCTGCACCGTGCCGGCACAACCGGGCGATGGGCACGCTGCGCCTTGGCGATCGTAGACACGGAAATTATGTTGGAAATAGCCGAGCGCGCCGTCCGTCTGGCGATGGTCGCGCAACGAAGAGCCGCCTGCCGCCACGGCTTCTTCGAGCACCTCGCGGATGACGCAGGCGAGACGATTTGCGCGCTGCGTCGGTGCGCCCGTCTTGCGCGCCAGAGTGGCAGCTCTGCGGCGCGGCGATAGGCCGGCACGATGCAACGCCTCGCAGACATAGATATTGCCCAATCCGGCGATCAGTGTCTGATCGAGCAGCGCCGCCTTCAAAAGCGCGGTCTTGCCTGCGAAGAGACGTGCCAAAGCCGCACCATCAAACTCGTTGCCGAGAGGTTCGATCCCGACGTTGCGAAAAAGGACGTGTTCGGCGAGTTTATCGCGTGCGATAATCTGCATGAAGCCAAATCGGCGCGGATCGTTGTAAATGACGCATTTGCCGTTGGAGAGAAGGAATACGACGTGATCATGCGCGACGTCCTTTTGCTTTCGATGGTGAAAGACCCCGGGCGTTTCGATCGCGCCCGGCTCGACGATACGAAACGAGCCCGACATGCCGAGATGCATCACGAGAACTTGGCCGTCATCGAGATCGGCAAGCAGATATTTGGCGCGCCTGCCGACCGCCTCGACCTGGCGGCCGGTGAGCCTTTCTTGAAAATTCTTTGGGAAAGGAAAGCGCAGATCGGGCCGGCGCTGGTCGACGCGGACGAACCGCGCTCCGACCATCGCCGGTTCGAGGCCGCGGCGAACGGTTTCCACTTCCGGCAATTCGGGCATTGCTTGGCAACGGCCTTCGGCTGTGAATAAAGAGGCATGCCTGGAGCATTGCAGTAAGGGGAGCTCCAGGTTGTCGCAGATGGAGACGACAAGCAAGAATGCGCCCGCTCGAGATGTCAACAAATCCGCAAAACTGCACTGGATCGTCTTGGGCGAGGTTTGCCGGCGCGGGCGTCTTTTGCGTCTGCGCGGCTCTTGGTTCGTTTCCGGCCAAGGCCTATCGGCCTTTCGACGGCACGGATGCCTCCGTCGCCGAATTGGGTCAGTTCGAACTCGAACTCCAGCCTTTCGGCGCCTTGCAGGAAGGTCCGGCCAAAACGCTCGTCGCGCCGGCCAGCGTCTTCAATTTCGGCTTTGCCAAGGACTGGGAAGCCGTGCTGCAAGGCCAGCTCAAGTCGCAGATTTCCCCGTCGAGCCACGAAAGCCTGACGGGCAACGGCGTTTTCCTCAAACACGTGATTCTGCCCGGCGTGCTGCAGGATCAACAGGGGGCGAGTATCGCAACGGAATTCGGCCTGCTTCTGCCAAGCATCGCTGCGGCCTCGGCTATCAAGCCGACGTGGACCTGGATCGTCTCGCAACGTTTTGAATGGGGAACGGTCCATTTGAATTTCACGACAAATTACACGAGCGATCCGCGCCCCGATCTGTTCTTCGATGCGATCGTCGAAGGGCCATCGAATTGGAAGCTTCGTCCCGTCGCCGAAATCTATTCCGACAGCGTGATTGAGGGCGCCCAAACTTATTCCGGCCTGGTCGGGGTGATCTGGCAGGTCCGCGACGACCTCGCCCTCGATCTCGCCTTGCGGCATGCCATCACGGGCGGAAGTCTGGTGAACGAATTGCGTGCCGGCGCGACGATTGCCCTTCCGCTCGAACCATCGCAGCAACCCGTCAACGCTTGGCAGCCCGCCCACACGGTCCGCTGATCCGGCGCTCTATCTGGCAACAGTGCCGACGGGCGCAGGTGATGCCGGTCGACACTGTTCCAACAACCTTCCGATCGGATGACGCCATTCGATCGGAAGAGCGAACCCGCTTTTTCCGATCGGGACAGCCTCGGAGCGCCGTTCGGCAGCAGAATTCACATCCCTTTGACGACCTGGCCGCGGAGCTCTCCAGGCTTGTGCGCATCGGTGTGAATATTGAAGTAGATCAGTCCGTCCAGCAGATCCTTGGCCTGTGCATCGGTCAAAGTGGCCGAACCTTCGATCGGACTTTTGTCGGCACCGGGGGCGGGAACTTCAATTCCGGCCGTTTTGCCGGCCGTTGCAGGACCATGGAAATGCGCGGCCGTCGCCGGACCCGTCAAGCCAGAATAGGTTACGGTCCATGTCAACTTCTTTGTCTCCGTGTCATAAGACGCCTGCAGGGTCCCCGCCCCGTGGGCGTCGTTCGGGGGAGTTTCTTCAGAGCCTTTCAAGTCGGCTTTGAAGTGTAACGTTTCGGCATTTGCGGACAGCCCTGCGAACAAAAAGTAAACGGAAAGACCGGCGACTGCGGCCGAGGGAAGCTTCGCGCGCAACATCTTAATCCTCCAAGAATTGGGCCCTATTGCTATATGGCTCCAAGAATTGGGCCCGACAGCTGTATAACGCGGTCGCGCGCCTTTTCGGCGCACATTTGTTTTGCCGAACGGCGGACGGGCAAGCCGCATAGCCAGACGGCTCCGCCGGCGCTATGGTCCGCCGCGCCAACAGATCGCGATGATTTTGGATTGAATCGATCCAAAATCATGAACGTGATCAATTCCAATAATGTAGAGCGGTATGGGGGCGGAAAACCGGTTCCCACTTTTCCTCATCACGCTCTCGGTCAAAGAGTTAGCATTGCGGGGTTGATGTGAACGAAGACGACGAACCCGACAGGACGATGGAAAATGCGCGCGAGAAGACCCATTTCGGCTTTTCGTCCGTGCCTTTGCACGACAAGCAGCGACGCGTCGATGACGTCTTCCACAGAGTCGCAACCCGCTACGATTTGATGAACGACGTCATGTCCGGCGGCCTTCACCGGCTTTGGAAGAACCGGTTCGTGGCGAAGGTCCACCCGTCTCGGACGCAGCGATTTCGCCATCTCGATGTCGCTGGCGGCACTGGAGACGTCGCGTTCCGTATCGCCGAAGCGGGCGGGACGCGGACGGAAGTCACCGTGCTCGACATAAACGCCGACATGCTCGAACAAGGCCGGCGCCGCGCCGCGGCACGCGGCCTCACAAACAAGTTGACTTTTGTCGAGGCAAATGCCGAGGCTTTGCCGTTCGAGGCCGATCGCTTCGATGCCTATACGATCGCATTCGGCATTCGCAACGTGCCGCGCATAGAGGCGGCACTTGCCGAGGCCTATCGGGTCCTGCGCCATGGCGGCCATTTTCTCTGTCTCGAGTTCTCGGACGTGGACATGCCCGGCCTCGACCGGCTCTACGAGGCCTATTCCTTCCGCGCGATTCCCTTGATCGGCCGCGTCGTGGCGGGCGAACCCGAGGCTTACCGCTACCTCGTCGAATCAATTCGCCGCTTTCCGCCGGCCGAAGAGTTTCGCAACATGATCGCGGCGGTAGGGTTTTCGCGCGTCACCTATACAAAGCTGAGCGGCGGCATCGTCGCAATTCATTCCGGCTGGAAGCTCTAGGCGTGCTCTTCCCTTTCGGCCATATTCTGCGCCTTGCGCGCGCCGGCTTCGTTCTCGCCCGCGACGGCGTCTTCAGCGACATCGACATCACGATCATGCCGGCGGCGGCGCGGCTGCCGCTCTTCCTCGCCAAGCTGATCGCCCGCCGCGACAAAGGCCCGAGCCTCACCGCTTTGTCGGATGCCATGAACCGGCTTGGCCCGTCCTATGTGAAACTCGGGCAATTTCTCGCGAGCCGACCGGATGTCGTCGGCCCCAAGGTGGCGGAGCATTTGGAGCAATTGCAGGATCGGATGCCGCCGTTTCCGCGCGAGGTCGCGGTAGCGACCATTGAAGCCGCCTTCGGCCGCCCCATAGCGGAAATCTTCATCAGCTTCGGGGAGCCGGTCGCGGCAGCGTCGATTGCGCAGGTCCACAAGGGGCGCATCAAGGGTGCGGACGGCGTGCAAGACGTCGCCGTCAAGGTCTTGCGGCCGGGGGTCGAGCGGCGCTTCATGCGCGATCTCTCCGATATGTATTACGCGGCGCGCCTCGCCGAACGCTGGTTTCCCGAATCCAAACGCCTCAAGCCGATCGAAGTCGTCGATACTCTGGCACGCACGGTCAGGTTGGAAATGGATTTTCGCCTCGAAGCGGCGGCAGCTTCCGAATTCGCCGAAAACGTCATCGGAGACAACGATTTCCGCATACCGCGCGTCTATTGGGACTATACCGAAAAGGAAGTTCTGACACTGGAATGGATCGACGGCATCGCGCTGTCCGATCACGCGGCGTTGCTCGCTTCGGGCTATGATCTGCGCGAACTCGGTCGCGGTATCATCCAGGCCTTTCTGCGGCACGCCATGCGCGACGGTTTTTTCCATGCCGACATGCACCGCGGCAATTTGTTCATCGATGCGCAGGGCCGCCTGACGGCGGTGGATTTCGGCATAATGGGCCGGCTCGGCCTCAATGATCGGCGCTTTCTCGCCGAAATCATATTCGGTTTCATCACCCGCAATTACCGCCGGGTGGCCGAGGTCCATTTCGAGGCGGGCTGGGTTTCGCACGCGCACAGAATCGAAGACTTTACGCAAGCGATCCGCGCAATCGGTGAGCCGATCCATTCGCGCACGGCCGATCAGATCTCCATGGCCAAGCTTCTGACACTGCTCTTCGAGATCACCGCACTCTTCGATATGAAGACGCGGACAGAACTCGTCCTCTTGCAAAAGACCATGGTCGTCGTTGAAGGTGTCGGACGCATGCTCGACCCGAAACTCGACATATGGTCGGCGGCGGAGCCGGTCGTGCGCGCCTGGATCGAGGAAAATCTCGGACCCGTGGGCAAGCTTCATGACGCCGGCCGCGCCGTCGCGTCGCTGGCGAAATTCGCCGTCGACTTGCCGACCGCCTTGGTGCGAGTCGAACACATCGTCGGCGAACTCGAAAGGATAGCCGAAGAAGGCCTCGAACTCTCCGATTCGGCCATGGACCAGATCGGTGAAGCCGAGGCGCGCGGCGCCCGCCTTGGTCACTATGCACTCTGGTTCATCGCGGGATTGGCGGCTCTCCTGCTGCTGCTGCGATGATTTGCTCTGCAGACGCCCTACGGGAGCGACCGGTCTCGCCAATTTCAAGAATTCTGGGGAGAACTTTCGCTCCGCGGCGATCATTATACTCCGCTTCCGTAGGAAGACGGAGTTCCTTTCAAGCAAGTCGCCACTCGAGAAGGTGATCTGCGAGAATCATTGCGGGTTCCCAAGGAGCCGCGATGTAGGCAAGAGCAGCACCGCGCGTTCCTTCGGAACCGCGCTATATATGGCTTGCATCGGAAGGATTTCAGGGTTTCTGTCCGACAGGTCGCACGCGCGAATGCAATTTGCTGGACGAGCGCTGCCTATTCCTTCAAAACCGCGCCATAGTTAGGTGTGCGTTCGATTTACCGGCACGGTTTTCGCCTCTTTGCCGCTGTGGGGCTGAAATCTAATGGAAATTTATTCAAGTATTTGTGATGATGCCACCTTTCCAAAGCGCTCCGCAATGTTACATTCTCGGCACGATTTCATCAAACGGCGGTAAGGGAATGGGCGGCCGACCCGGCCGAAGTGCTGGATGAGCCCGTGCAAGTGCCTTCGAACCTTTGCCGGCACCCCGATGGCCGAGTCTCGAGAAGGGGAGTGAAAGCGCGTGCTGTCGGGCAAACGTATCCTGCTCGTCATTTCCGGCGGCATCGCCGGCTACAAGGTTCTTGAACTCATTCGCCGCGCCCGCGAGCAAGGTGCAGATTTTCAGATCGTGATGACGGAAGCTGCCAAACAATTCGTGACCCCGCTCTCTGTTGCGAGTCTGGCCGGCGCAAAAGTCTTCGACGATTTGTTCTCGCTCACCGACGAGAGCGAGATGGGTCATATCCAGTTGTCGCGCGCCGCAGATCTCGTCGTCGTCGCTCCTGCGACTGCCAACATACTGGCGAAAATGGCGCATGGCCTTGCTGATGATCTGGCTTCGACAATTCTTCTCGCAACCGATAAGAAAATACTCGTCGCCCCTGCGATGAACGTACGGATGTGGTTCCATCGAGCGACCCAGCGCAACCTGGCAAGGCTCAAAGACGGCGGCGTTCTGTTCATCGGACCTGATCCCGGTGAAATGGCGTGCGGCGAATTCGGGCCGGGCCGTATGAGCGAACCTACCGCCATTCTCGCCGCCATCGCGCAAGCTTTGCAAGGCGAGACGGCCATTGCCCTGCCGGCGGAGCCGCACCTGTTCGCAACGCGGGCGCTGGCGGGCCGCCGCATCATCGTGACTTCGGGGCCGACGCATGAGCCAATCGACCCGGTACGCTACTTAGCCAACCGGTCATCCGGCAAGCAAGGCCATGCCATTGCCGCCGCGGCGGCCGCGGCGGGCGCCGAAGTCGTGTTGATCAGCGGTCCTGTGTCGCTGCCCGATCCCGTCGGCGTCGCGACGCGCCACATCGAGACCGCGGGCGAGATGCTCGCTGCGGTCGAAGAGGCGCTGCCGGCCGACGCATTCATTGCCGCCGCCGCCGTCAGCGACTGGCGGGTTGCCGAACCTGCACGAAACAAGATCAAGAAGACGGGAATTGCGGCGCCAGGTCTGGAGGCGCTGAGTCTGGACCTGGCCGAGAACCCCGATATTCTCGCAGCGATTGCGCACAAGAGAATTGGGCGCCCCGCGATCGTCGTCGGCTTCGCCGCCGAGACCGAGAAAATCATCGATCATGCGCAGGCGAAACTCGACCGCAAGGGCTGTGATCTGATCGTGGCTAATGACGTGAGCGCCGACAGCGCGGTGATGGGCGGCGACGAAAACCAGGTGACGATCGTGACACGCGAAGGAACCCAGGCTTGGCCCCGCATGAAGAAAGACGACGTCGCCCTTCGCCTCGTCGGTCTTCTTGCGGAAAAACTGAACAAGGCCCATCGATGAGCGACACTCCATCTCCCTTGCCTATCGCCGTCCGGCATCTGCCGCATGCTTTGGGTTTGCCGCTTCCGAGCTACCAAAGCAGCGGCGCATCCGGATTGGACCTCATCGCGGCGCTCTCCCCCGGCGCCAAGATCGTCATCGAGCCGGGCGCGCGCCATATTGTGCCGACCGGGCTTGCCGTGCAATTGCCGCCCGGCCACGAAGCGCAAGTGCGCCCCCGCTCCGGCCTCGCGCGCGATAAGGGTGTCACGGTTTTGAATGCGCCGGGAACCATCGATGCCGACTACCGGGGCGAGATCAGCGTCATCTTGATCAATTTCGGCAGCGAACCGTTCGAAATCGTGCGCGGCACCCGGATCGCCCAACTCGTCATTGCTCCCGTCGCCCGCGCCGTCTTGGTCGCAGCACCCGAACTGGACACCACGGCGCGGGGCGCGGGCGGCTTCGGTTCGACCGGAACTGGACAGGCCCTCATAATGGAGAAGGGCATATGATTCTTCTCACTCGCCGAAGCATGCTCGCCCTCGCCGCCGTCACCGATATAGCCATTCACGCCCGGCCGCTGCCGGTTGCCGCCAAGGCGCTTTCGGCGCGTCTCAATCTGCCGCCCAGGCACTTGGAGACTTTGCTCCAGGCCTTGGTCCGAACCAATATTCTAAAGGGTGTCCGCGGCCCGCGCGGCGGTTATGAACTGGCACGCGAGCGGCGCCGCATCAGCGCCGGTGACGTCATCCGCGCAGTCATGTCCGAGAATGGCGGAGACGAAACTCCCGGCACCGAATGCGCCTTCGTCGATACCGTCATCGCCCCGATCGTGGATGAAGCCGGACAGGCCTTTCTGCACGAGCTCGACGAGGTAACGATCGACGATATTTGCCAAAAGGCCGGAGAAAAGAAGGGCTTCTCAGAAGAAACCTTCAAGCCGGACTTCACGATCTGAGCGCTTGAGCGGGCCCACGCCGCGGCAAATTGTACTCAAACATAATGTGTGATTTTTTATTGTACGTCCGAAATTAGTTGACATGATGGCTGGTATGATGTTCGATGGGAATAGTTCGAGCCGCTGCAGCGTCGACAGTCCGAGTTGCCGATCCGTTCCACGCTTCAAATCGAGTTTTTCGCCTCTCGGGCTGCGAATCCGGGTCGGCGACTGGGGCTGTGTGCTTGGTCCGGTTGAGCGGCAACGAAGTATTTCGCGGTGAGCGTCTCGTTTCGGTCTTTCTGGGAGATGGTGACATGGCACTCCAACTTGGCGATATCGCGCCCGATTTCGAAGCCGAAACAACCGAAGGCAAGATCCACTTTCACGATTGGATCAACAATTCCTGGGCGGTGCTGTTTTCGCATCCGAAGAATTTCACGCCGGTTTGCACGACCGAGCTCGGCTACACGGCGAAATTGAAACCTGAATTCGAGAGGCGCCGTGTGAAGGTCGTCGGCCTCAGCGTCGATCCGCTGTCGAGCCACGAGAAATGGGCGGACGACATCAAGGACACGCAAGGCCAAGCCCTGAACTTCCCCTTGATCGCCGACCCGGATCGCAAAGTCGCGGACCTCTACGGCATGATTCATCCGAATGCGAGCGACACCCTCACCGTGCGCTCGGTCTTCGTCGTCGGCCCCGACAAGAAGATCAAGCTGAGTTTGACCTACCCTGCCAGTACGGGGCGGAATTTCGATGAAATCCTGCGGGTGATCGATTCGCTGCAACTCACGGCGAAGCACCAAGTCGCAACTCCGGTGAATTGGAAGTCCGGCGAGGACGTGATCATCGTTCCCTCGGTCTCCGACGAAGATGCGGAGAAGAAATTTCCCAATGGCTGGACCGCGCTGAGGCCTTATCTGCGCATCGTCCCACAGCCATATGGATGAGGGCTCGGCGCGTTCGATCGCGAGATGTCAAGGCTGGGACCGCAGGGCGCGAGCCCGCGGCCCCGTTTTGCCCTTTCGGGGGTCTTTGGTCACGCAGCGTTGCGGCAAAAAGCTTGGTTGTCTTCGGACGCCGGGCCTCTTCCATCGGCGCCGCATGCTTTCCCTCCGAACGACCAGTTTCCGCCGGGTCTAGAAACGCGCTAACATTGGATTGGTTTCTCGTTTCATTGCAGGCATGTCGCGTCACCGGAAGACGACGTTCGTCTGGCCCGGAGATGCTCGGGAAGGACGATCATCATGGTGCAAGCAACCGCGTTTAAACAACCTGCGAAGCCGGCAAAGGATCATGTCCCCGGACGCGGCCGCATTTACGATTCGATCATCGACACGATCGGCGATACGCCCCTCGTTCGGCTGAACAAGATCGCCAAGGAGAAGGGCGTCAAAGCCAATCTCCTCGCTAAACTCGAATTCTTCAACCCTATCGGCAGCGTCAAGGACCGAATCGGCGTCAGCATGATTGCCGCGCTGGAAGCTGCCGGCAAGGCAACCCCCGGCAAGACGGTCTTGGTCGAACCGACCTCGGGCAATACCGGAATAGCTCTGGCTTTCGTTGCTGCGGCGCGTGGCTACCGCCTGATCCTCGTGATGCCCGAATCGATGTCGATCGAACGGCGCAAAATGCTGGCGCTGCTCGGGGCGGAACTCGTTTTGACGCCGGCACCTCAAGGCATGAAGGGCGCAATCGCGAAAGCACAGGAAATCCTCGCCTCGATCCCCGGCGCCGTGATGCCGCAGCAATTCGAAAACCCGGCCAATACGGAAATCCACCAGCGCACGACAGCCGAAGAAATTTGGAACGATACGCATGGAGAGATCGACGTCTTCGTCTCGGCAGTCGGCACCGGCGGGACGATCACCGGGGTCGGGCAAGTTCTGAAACCACGCCGCCCGGGACTGAGAATCGTCGCGGTGGAACCGGAAGATTCGCCCATTCTCTCCGGCGGCCAGCCGGGGCCGCACAAGATCCAGGGCATCGGCGCGGGTTTCGTGCCGAAGATTCTCGACCGAAGCCTGATCGACGAAGTCATCACCGTCGGCAATCAGACGGCCTTCGACACAGCCCGCCTCGTCGCCCGTCTCGAAGGAATCCCCGTCGGCATTTCATCCGGAGCGGCGGTGGCCGCAGCCGTCGAAGTCGGCCTCAGGCCGGAATTCGACGGCAAGAACATCGTCGTCATCATCCCGTCCTTCGCCGAACGCTACCTTTCGACCGCTCTGTTCGAAGGGCTTTAGCCGGAACATAGCCCGCTAGACCGTGATTGCATCGGATTGACCGGTAATCACGCTTTAAGTATTTGTTTTGGCGCATGCTCTTGTGCGAAAATTCAGCAGATTTTCGGGCTCAGGCTTTCGGCGTGGCCGAGACCATCGGCCGATGGGCCTTAGCCGGTCGGCCAGGCGAACGGGCGGCGGATTTGTCGCTGCAGAGAGCTTGACCAGGGGCGCGCCCGATGCGACAGGGCGTTAGCCTGGGGTTCTCAAACGGGGGAGACTCCGGCTCGCCCGCTGCGCCGGCAGCCTCCAATGAAACGGGTTGTTGATGCCGCCAAATTATGACGTTCTCGGCCTCGGCAACGCGATCGTCGATGTCATTGCACCTTGCGATGACGATTTTCTCGCCTCGCGTGGCCTGCACAAAGGCGCGATGCAATTGATCGACGAAGCACGCGCGGAGACGCTCTACGCGGCCATGGGGCAGACGACCTTAAGCTCCGGCGGTTCGGCCGCTAATACCATCATCGGCACGGCGCAGCTCGGCTGCCGCGCGGCCTTCATCGGTAAAGTCAAAGCAGATCCTTTGGGCGAACTCTTCGCGCATGACATTCGCGCCGCCAAGGTCGATTATTTCACGCCCCACGCCTCCGACGGCTCAGCCAGCGGCCGCTGCCTCATTCTCGTCACGCCCGACGGTCAGCGCACGATGAATACGTTCCTCGGCGCCTGCCAAAACCTGACGGAAGCGGATGTCGACGAGAGCGTGGTGGCGGCGGCGGCGATCACTTATCTCGAGGGCTATCTTTGGGATCCGCCGGAAGCAAAGGCGGCTTTTTTGAAAGCTTCGCGGATTGCGCATGCGGCCGGCAGCCAGGTTGCACTGAGCCTTTCTGACGCCTTCTGCGTCGACCGCTACCGCGACGAATTCCTCGGCCTTATTCGCGACGGCAGCGTCGATATCCTCTTCGCCAACGAGAGCGAATTGCATTCGCTTTATCAAACTGCGGATTTCGATACGGCCGTTGCGCAATTGCGAGGTGAAAACATTCTCGCTGCCGTGACGCGTTCGGACAAAGGCTCGCTGATCGTGTCGCGCGAAGCGACGCTGGCCGTCCATGCCTACCCGGTCGAGCGCGTCGTCGATACGACCGGCGCGGGCGATCTCTTCGCCGCCGGCTTTCTCACCGGTCTCACCAAGGGGCAGGATCTCACCACCTGCGCCCGTCTCGGCGCCCTTGCTGCGGCTGAAATCATCCAACACTTCGGCGCCCGGCCGCAGACGGATATTCGCGCGATCGCGGGCGAAAACGGATTTTTGCTTTGAGTTTAGCCCGAAGCTGGAGTTTTTGAACTTCCTTGCGGCGGCCTAGACGAACGCGCTCCCGCGAGGCGCTGCGGGTCCCTATCAATGTTGACCGTCTTGCCAAGAAAGAGGAACATGATTGGCCGATGCTCATTGCGGCGTGGCGATGCACGAAAAACGCGATCAATTTTTGGCCTCCATAGGCCAACGACCCGTCATTATGGGGATCGTCAATCTGACGCCGGATTCCTTCTCCGACGGCGGCAGGTTCACGACTTTTGAAGCCGCTCTGTCGCAGGCGAAGAAGCTCGTCGCGGAAGGTGCCGACATCATCGACGTCGGCGCCGAATCGACCCGGCCCGGTCATACGCCTTTGGCCGAGAACGAAGAGCTGGCGCGTTTGCGGCCAGTGCTGCCGGGTCTTGTGCAGGCGATCGACAGGCCGGTCTCGATCGACACTTACAAGGCTGGCGTCGCACGCTACGCGATCAATGCCGGTGTCGCGGTTGTCAACGACGTCTGGGGTTTGCAGAAGGACCCGGCCATGGCCGATACGGTCGCGGCGGCCGGCGCTGCGGTCGTGGTCATGCACAACCGGGTGCACGTCGATCCCGACATCGATATTCTCGCCGACATGCGGCGCTTCTTCGATGATTCACTCGCGCGCGCCGAACGGGCGGGCATTCCGCGCCGACATGTCATCCTCGACCCTGGGATAGGTTTCGGCAAGACAAAGCAACAAAACCTCGTCGCGTTACGGGAACTCGCAAGCCTTCTCGATTATGGCCTGCCGCTCCTCGTCGGCGTCTCGCGCAAATCGATCTTCGGTCTGCTGCTCGGCGCCGAGGTCGAGTCCCGCCTGATCGGCACTTTGGCCGCCAATCTCATTGCCGCAAGCCACGGCGCATCGATCTTCCGCGTCCACGACGCGGCCGAACACGCGGCGGCCTTCAAGGTCTTCGATGCCATCGCGCACGCTTGACAGGAGTGAGTTTGACGGCGTGCGCATCGGCCTCGGGCTCGGGAGCAACATCGGCGACAGGCCCGGCAATATAAAGACGGCGCTCGCACGGCTCGAAGCGGAGGGGATCTGCGAGATCACGGCCCTGTCGTCGCTTTATCGCACGGCGCCTTGGGGCTTCGTCGAGCAGGAGAGCTTTGCCAATGCCTGCGCCTTGGCTTGGACCCGGCTCGAGCCCGAAGCGCTGCTCGCGCAGATCAAACGCATCGAAACCGAGATGGGGCGCCAAGAAACGTTGCGCTGGGGGCCACGCCTCATCGATATCGACATCCTCTTCTATGGCGATGCGGCGCTGGCCAGACCCGATCTCGTCTTGCCGCATAAGGAGCTTTTCAATCGCGCCTTTGTCCTCGTGCCATTGGCCGAAATCGCGCCGGACCTGCGCATCGCAGGGCGCTCGATCGCCGAGGCCGCGGCAAGGCTCCGAGGCAAAGGCATTGAGACATGGCCCGCCGATTGAAATTGACGGGTGCTGATGTGGCTTGCGATATCCCGCAAACGCGTACCGGCCGCGACTGCACGCGAATTTGATCACTCGATTTGCGATCCTCCGAAACGTGGATCGCCGAGTTCTAAGTCGATAAAATCAAACGAATAGTACCCAAGCCATAGGGCTGCTTTGGGTGGTGAGCGGACATGCGAATGTGGCTCGGTTATCGGCGGTTTCCAGATGATCTTTGCGATGCGGATCGCCGAAGAGCTCGACGTCGATCCGTTCAATGGGCCTTCGTTGCGACTTATGCCCGCGTCACACGTTAGCACTGATGGCAACGAGGCATATCGACTCACGAGACTGAGTTCGTAACAAATCCCGTCGCAAGTCGCGCTTCCTCAAGCGGTCCGCGGCGACGCCTCGAGCGGCGGCGTTCCCTCTCGGATTGCTCCCTTGATGAGCGTGCGAAACTCCGGAGTGTCTTTATGCCCGTGGACGCTAACGGCGTGCTGAACCGCCGCATCAATGAGCTCCTCTTCGCTGTCGGCCGAAATCGCGATCGAGCAATTCATGACGCTAGGCGTTTCACGGCAATCGATGAACTTTCGTCCCATGGTCTCCTCCACTATTGCGCGCCTTTGATGAGGGCGACCGACCAAGGGGTCTATCTGATCTCGAGAATGACCGGGCCTGACACCGCGTCCGTAACCCCGAGGCCGCCGCCGAGATCCTCAAGCGTATCGCGAAACGTGTTCAAGAACGCGATCATGTTCGGCCGGGCTGCCGCCATCACCGCCATATCTTCCCATTCGCCGATGACACAATAGGACCTATCGCCGGTTTGGATCATATCAACTCGTTTCCAACCGAGCCGCTTAAACTGAACACTTTGGTGCGCATCGAGAAATTCTTGTTCACGTCCCGGCTTGACACGAAACCGAACGACATTGAATGCGTTCATTGACGCATCTCCCGAGATTTCGGTCGGAGATTCCATCCGCGACACGGTTTTGGGGCCGCAACTTGTGGAGCGAGAACAAATCGCACCGTGTCCCTATGATCGACCCCCTGCGATTGGCCGGGGTTGAATTCTAGTGGACGGGCGGCCTGTTGGCAAGCGCGGACCGTGGAACGCGCTGGTGTCAGTCAATCGCCCGCACGTCCGCTTTGGGTCGAAAAAGGTCATTCATCAGGTGGGTACTAAGCGTGCGATTGTATCCACCGGCGTAAGGGCTATACCGGAACCGTTCGGGTCAGCATGTGGAGTGACGCAATATGGGCGAGATCATCAAACTCACCACCAAAGACGGCGCCACGATCGACGCTTATAAGGCGGTCCCGGCCGGCACGCCGCGCGGCGCCGTCGTCGTGCTGCAAGAGGTCTTCGGTGTCAATCATCACATCCGCAATGTGACGGATCAATTTGCCGGCGCGGGCTATCTCGCGGTTGCCCCGGCTCTCTTCGACCGCATCGCCCCCGGCATCGACCTCGGCTATGTCCAAAAGGACATCGAACAAGGCGTCGCCATCCGCGCCAAGACCAAGATCGAGGAAACGCTCGCCGATATCGCGGCGGCGGTTGCGGCGGCGAGCGCGGCGGGCAAGGTCGGCGTCGTCGGCTATTGCTGGGGTGGAACACTTGCCTATTTCTCCGCGGCGCGCCTCTCCGGCATTGCCGCGGCCGTCGGCTATTACGGCAGTGGAATTGCCGCAAATATCGCCGAAAAATTCAACGCGCCCGTGCTCCTGCATTTCGGCGATCAGGACCGCAGCATTCCCTTGAGCGATGTCGAAAGAATCCGCCAGGGCAATCCCGATATCCCGATCTTCGTCTATCCGGCCGGGCATGGGTTCAGTTGCGACGAACGGGCGAGTTTCGATGCCGCGAGCGCCAAGCTCGCGCGCGAGCGCACGCTCGCCTTCTTCGCCGAACATGTCGGCTGACGGTGGCAGGCGGCGGTGGGAGGTGGCGGCCCGAACGGCGCAGCAGGGATTTACCGCCAACTTCGGGCAAGCCTGTGTCGGATAGACTGGCCAGCGAAGGCTGATGCCGCGATCGAAACGCCACTCCTGACGATCGCAGGAAGGACCGGAGACGCCGCTTGCTCGAAGACATTCTCACTCTTGATCCGGGCTCGATCCTGATCGCCGACGTCGGCGCGGCCTTTTGCGGCGAGGTCGCGCCCTATCGGCCCTTGCTCGAACGCGGCCTCGGCCGGCTCGTCGCTTTTGAGCCCGATCCGCGCCAGCACGATGATCTCAAGCAGCGCATGGGCGAAGCCGTCACGCTTTATCCTCATGCGCTCGGCGACGGAACCAAAAAGACGCTCTATGTCTGCCCCGATGGCACCGGCATGTCATCGCTGCTGCGACCCGACGCAGCCGCCCTCGGCTTCTTCAATCTCTTTCCGCAATTCGGCGCGGTTCTCGACAGGAGCGAAATCGACACGGTGCGGCTCGACGATTTGCAGGACTTGGCGCCGATCGATTTTCTAAAAATCGACGTGCAGGGTTCGGAACTCTCGATCCTCGAGAACGGCCGGCGAAAACTCGCCCAATGCGTCTTCATCCAAACGGAAGTCTCGTTCGTCCCACTCTACGAGAACCAGCCGGGCTTTGGTGAAGTCGACATCGAATTGCGCGCCCAGGGCCTGCTGCCGCACCGCTTTGCCGATATCAAACAATGGTCGATTTCTCCGACTGTGCGCGACAATGAGCCGAGACGTCCGTTCAACCAGCTCTTGGAAGCCGACGTCGTCTATATGCGCAACATGGTCAGGCCAGCGGCGATGAGCGATCTGCAGATCAAGAAACTCGCGGCCATCGCCCATTATTGCTATGCGTCGCCCGACCTCGTCGTGCGCTGCCTATTGGAATTGCGGCAGAGGTCGGCGCTCGGCGCCGATGCGTTAGAGCTTTATCTTACGATGGTGCGATGATCGGAGACGCAGAGAAGCGGGGCAACCGAACGGAATGCCAAGTTCGACACCATCCGCCTCACCCTCGCCGGGCTGCCGCTTCACGCCGCTCCCTGACCAGGCGATGAGCAATGACCCATTTGCGAACGGCAATAGTTCCAAGAAGACACGTGATGGCCGCGATGATGCCGCCAGGCAAAGAGCCAGCCAAAGTATTTTCGTGCAATTTGTCGATTTTCTTGTTCGCCACGGCCGTCTCGGCGGCATGACGCTGTCTCGCGGCGTCGAGCGACGTGTCGGTCAACTTCAATTGCTTTTGCATGTCGTCGCTGATCTTATCAAAGCCTCCCTTGAGCTTGTTGCCGGCTGAGGCGCCTTGCGCCGCGTAGACTTTCGCCATTTCCACGCCGTCCGCATAATATTTTGGAAAGCGTTGTTCGACGCCCGAGAATACGTCGACGAGATCGGGACTCCCGAAGGCTTTCGCGTCCTTCTTGGCCACCTCGATATCTTGCGCGAATTGTTTGGCGAATAGGTCCGCGTTCGTGAGGCCGTCATCCTGACCATCCAGACCACGCGTCGCGGAATAATTGGACAAATATTGGCGGACTTGAACGACGTCGATCTCAATTTGTTTTTGCAGTCTGATCAACCCGATCAAGAGGGCTGTGTCCCGATTGTCTTGAACACGCTTGGCTGTTGCAAGGGTTCTTTCTTGCTCGACCAGGACATATACGTAGCAAGCGCAACACACGGTGATCAATGTAATTAAGGCGATAAGCAGGCCGGCCGAACGGGCCGGTGTCCGAGTGAAAAAATCCGACAGTTCGGCAAGTGGATCAGTATCACACGACGAATCAGCCATAATGGATACCGTTAATACTGGGAAGAAATGGCCATCCCAAATGGCCGGCGAGAAAGAGCGGCGTTTGGCTTAATAGGGCTCCTCAGCCTTCCGCAATAACCTGACACTCGGCATGAAGCTTATGCTCGGTTGATTAGTAAACGGTTAACCCGGCTGTGGTGCTGCGAAAAAAACTAGCGGCCCACTTTGAACTCGTTCGCAGGCCGCTCGCGCCGGCGGCCGCGCATCAAAAAGCGCTATATCCGCCGTCGATGACGATACAATCCGCCGTATGATAGGCTGAGGCCTCGCTCATCAGATAGACCGCGATTCCGCCGAAATCGCTGGGGCGACCAAACCGGCGCACCGGAATGCGCGGCATCACATTGGCCATGAATTTTTCGTTGGCCTGCAGGCCTTCGGTCATTTCCGTATCGATCCAGCCCGGCAGAATCGCATTGGCCGTTATGCCGTGCCGCGCGTGTTCGACCGCGATCGCCTCAACCAGCGAATTCACGGCGGCCTTGGACGCAGCGTAATGCTCGTTGCGTGCCGTCCCGAACAAGGAGGCCAAGCTCGACGTCGCCACCAAACGGCCAAAGGCGTCTCCCTGCGCCGCGCGCTCCATCATGTGGCGCACGAGCGGCTGAAAGGTGTGAAAGACGCCGTCGAGATTGACCGTCAGCACCTTCCGCCATTCTTCATCCGTCCGCTCGATGAAAGGCGTCCGGCCGCCACCCGCGATCCCGGCATTGGCGAAGCCGCCGTCGATGCGCCCGAAAGCGGCGAGCGTCGCATGGGTCGCTGCTTCCGTCTGTTCGCGGCTCGCAACGTCGCACACCAGCGTGTGGACACGGGCTCCCAAAGCTCGGATTCTCGCCGCAGCCAAATGATTTTTTTCGGCATTGCGGCCCCAAATCGAAATGGCGCAGCCGTGCTGGGCCAAGGCCTCGGCGATCCCAAGGCCTATACCGCCATTGCCGCCGGTGACGACCGCGACGCGGTTCGATAAATCAAACAGACCAGCCACGATCGATGCTCCCTCGCCCGACAGCCTTGCAGGAGTCGAGGCTGCCGCGCGAACCCTCGCACCGTCGCGTGGCCAAAGTCACCATGGACGATAGAAGGAGCGCCGGGTCGCGCGACCCCCGCCCCTCAGGCTGCCGCCAGCGCTATTCCTCGCGGCGTGCATGCGTGTTCCTTGACAACCTCATCCGAGGGGCCGATCTCCTTGAGCAGCACGTCGTAGCCCCACAGGTCGGCCAGGCTCTGCACCACGCGTTTGGCGTCCTTCTCGAAGAGCAGGCGCCCATTGACGACGTTATGGTGCAGGATGAGACGCCTGTCGCCTACGAGGTCGACATCGACAACCTCGATATTCGGGTCGATCCAGCCGACATCGTAGCGCCTGGCGAGTTCGCTGCGAATGCGACGATAGCCGCGCTCATTGTGGATCGCGTCGACCCTGATCCCATCGGTCTCTGCCGGATCGTCGTGAAGATGGAACATTCGCATCTGCCGCATCAGGCGCGGGCTCAGAAACTGGCTTATGAAGCTCTCGTCACGGTAATTGGCCCAGATGTCGCGCAGCACCGCCATTTCGTCCCCGGTGCCCGCGATCTCGGGAAACCATTGCCGGTCCTCGTCGTCGGGCTCGGTCACGATCCGCTCGATGTCGCGCGTCATGGCGAAGCCGAGAGCATAGGGATTGAGACCCGAGTAGTGGGGATCGTCATAGCTCGGCTGGAAGACGACATTGGTGTGCGATTGCAGGAATTCCAGGAAATCTCCGTCCGAAATGCCGCCGCTCTCATGCAGGCGCGTCATGATGCGATAATGCACGTAGGTGGCGGTGCCCTCGTTCATCACTTTGGTCTGCCCCTGCGGGTAAAAATATTGCGCGATGTGGCGGACGATGCGCAGCAGCTCGCGTTGCCAAGGCAGCAGGCGCGGCGCAGATTTCTCAAGAAAATAGAGGATATTCTCCTGCGGCAGCCCGAGCAGCACCCGGCGCCGCTCGGCGCTCAGCTCGGATAGGCTCCGGCTCGGCCCCGCCGGCACCGTGCGCCACAAATCATTGAACGTGCGATCTGCATGAGCGCGCCGCTCTCGCGCGCGCTTCTCTTCGCCACGCAGGTCGAGCTTCTTCTTGCCCGGATAACGGTAGACGCCGTGGGACATCAGCGCGTGCGCAGCGTCGAGCGTGCCCTCGACGGCGGCTTGGCCGTAACGTTCCTCGCATCGAGCGACATAGCCCTTGGCGAAATTCAAATATTCGAGGATTCCTTCCGCGTCGGTCCATTGCTTGAAGAGGTAATTGTTCTTGAAGAATTGGTTATGGCCGAAGGCGGCATGAGCGATGACGAGCGCCTGCATAGTCGCCGAGTTTTCCTCCATGAGATAGGAGATACATGGCGAGCTGTTGATGACGATTTCATAGGCGAGACCGCGCAGACCTTTGCGATAGAAGGCTTCGTGCTGGGTGAAATGCTTGCCGAACGACCAATGCCTGTAGTAGAGGGGCATGCCGACGGAGGAATAGGCGTCGAGCATCTGCTCGGCGGTAATTACTTCGATCTGGTTTGGATAAACATCGAGTCCGAGTTCGGTGACCGCGATCTCCTCGCAGGCGTCATGCACCCTCTGCAGCGTCGAAAAATCCCAGTCGGCGCCTTCGTAGAGCCGTTCCATCGCATTCACTGTCATGAGACAGCCCTTTCTTTTCCTTGCCGGCGCTGGAATAGATCGCGGAATACCGGGAAAATCTCACCGCGCCTATTGACCTTGCGCATCGAGAGGGGCTGCCCGGCGACGCGCAAAGTCTCGTAAATGCCCCAAAGAGAAGACCGTGAGGCGAGACCAAATCCATGCTCGTCCTCTTCGCCAACCTCGAGATAGGCGAAATACTGGGTGGCGGGCAGAATATGATCCTTGAGGAGCCGAGCCGTCACCTCGCCGTCGCTGGACGTATTGTCGCCATCCGACGCCTGCGCGGCATAGATGTTCCAATCGTCCGGGTTGTAGCGCAATTCGACGATGCGCCGCATCGCCTCTAACGCGCTCGACACTACGGTTCCGCCCGTCGCGGGGCTGCGAAAGAACGTCTCTTCATCGACCTCTTCGGCTCGGTCGGTGTGCCGGATAAACACGATCTCGACATGCCGGTAACAGCGCGTGAGAAAGATGTAGAGCAGCATGTAGAAACGTTTTGCGAGATCCTTCATGTGCTCCGACATCGAGCCGGAGACGTCCATGAGGCAGAACATCACCGCCTGCGCCGTAGGTTTGGGGATAGTCTCGAAGCGGCGATAACGGACGTCGACGTGATCGATATAGGGAATGCGCCGCATCCTTGCCTCGAGCGCCGCAATCTCGGCGCGCAGCGCGGCGCGACCATCGGGGTCTTCGCACTCGGCGATCTGCGCCTCGAGCAATTCGATCGTCTCGGGACTCGGCCGGCGCAGGGCCATGCGACGCGCCATAGCCAAGCGCATCGTCCGCGCCACCGCAATATTTGCGGGCGAGCCCGTGACGGCATAGCCGGCCCGGCGAATGCCCTCGTGCTCAACCTCCGCGAGCCGTTTCTTGGCGAGGTCAGGCAGTTCGAGGTCGTCCAGGAACAGGTCGAGAAACTCCTCGCGGCTCAGAACGAAGCGAAACGCATCCTCGCCGTCGCCGTCGCCCGTACCGCCTTCCTTCCCTCTCCCGCTGGCCTCACCCGAGCGTGGAAGCAGATCGCCCTCCGCGAATTTTTTGTTGCCGGGCAGGATCTCATCGCGAATGCCGCCTGGACCATGACGAAACCGCGGTTCGTCCACCCCGCCCGCGGGAATACTGACTTCGCCGCCTTCGAGAATATCGGAAATGTCGCGCGACTGAGAGGACTGCCGCACCGCTTGCTGCACGATTGCTTTGGCGCGCCGCAGAAACCGCTGACGATTCTCAAGGTTCTTGCCGCCTGGGTTGAGGCGCCTATCGAGAACCTGCATGGAGTCTCCTCTCGAGCGTAGTCCGATCCGAAACACCCGATCGACAAAAATACGCTCATTTCAAATTGTCTGAGCACGTCCCTATCCGAAAAGCGTGCCACTTTTCCGAAACGGACATGCTCCGATGCAAGGCTCAACTAGCCTGCTTGACCCGCATATACCATTCGACCAGACGCCGGACCTGACGCTCGGTATAGCCGCGCCCCACCATGCGTTCGACGAACTCCGCATGCTTCTTCTCGGTGTCGCCGTCTTTCTTGGAACCGAAGGAAATGACCGGAAGCAGGTCGTCGACCTGAGAAAACATCCGCTTTTCGATCACTTCCCGGATTTTTTCGTAGCTCGTCCAAGCCGGATTCTTGCCGCCGTTATTGGCGCGCGTCCGCAATGAGAATTTGACGATTTCGTTGCGGAAGTCCTTTGGATTGGCTATCCCGGCCGGTTTCTCGATTTTCGTCAGCTCCTGATTGAGAAGTTCCCGGTTGAGCAGCTGGCCCGTGTCCGGATCCTTGAAGTCCTGATCCTCGATCCATAAATCGGCGTAATCGACATAGCGATCGAACAGGTTTTGGCCGTAGTCGGAATAGGATTCGAGATAGGCCTTCTGGATCTCGTGCCCGATGAACTCGGCATAGCGAGGCGCAAGATCACCTTTGAGGAACTCGAGATAGCGCTTCTCCATTTCATCCGGCATTTGTTCACGCCGAATGGCCTGCTCGAGCGCATACATCAGATGAACCGGATCGGCGCCGATCTCCGTCGTGTCGTGATTGAACGTCGTGGCCAGAACCTTGAATGCGAAGCGAGTGGAGATCCCGTCCATCCCTTCGTCCATGCCGGCGGTATCTCTGTATTCTTGGACGCTGCGGGCCTTGGGATCGGATTCTTTCAGTGTCTCGCCGTCATAGACCCGCATCTTGGCGTAGAGCGTCGAGTTCTCATGCTTGCGCAACCGCGAAAGCACCGCGAACCGGGCGAGCGTCTCGAGCGTTCCCGGCGCGCAAGGAGCGTTGGCGAGCTCGGAGCCCAAAATGAGCTTCTCGTAGATCTTGCCTTCTTCGGTTACGCGCAGGCAATAGGGGACCTTGACGACCGAAATCCGGTCGATGAAGGCTTCGTTGTTTTTGTTGCTCTTGAAGCTCTGCCATTCGGATTCGTTCGAATGCGCCAGAATCAATCCGGAGAAGGGGATCGCGCCGATATTCTCGGTGCCGATATAATTACTCTCCTGCGTGGCCGTGAGCAGGGGATGCAGCATTTTGATCGGCGCCTTGAACATCTCGACGAATTCGAGAATGCCCTGATTTGCCCGATTGAGGCCGCCGGAATAGCTGTACGCGTCGGAATCGTTCTGGGCGAAGGCTTCGAGCTTGCGGATGTCGACTTTGCCGACCAGGGACGAGATGTCCTGGTTGTTCTCGTCGCCCGGTTCGGTCTTGGCGATCGCGATCTGGCGCAGCCTGGAAGGCTGGATCTTGGCGACCCGGAAGCTGGAAACGTCGCCGCCGAAAGCTTCGAGCCGCTTCAGGCACCAGGGGCTCACCAGACCGTTCAAGCGCCGCGACGGGATGCCATATCTCTCCTCGATCATGGCGCCCATTTTCTCCGGATCGAAGAGACCAAGCGGGCTCTCGAACACCGGGCTGATCTCGTCGCCGGCCTTCAACACATAGATCGGATGGACTTCCATCAGCGCCTTGAGGCGCTCGGCCAGGGACGACTTGCCGCCGCCGACCGGTCCGAGAAGATAGAGGATCTGCTTGCGCTCCTCCAATCCCTGCGCGGCATGGCGGAAGAAGGAAACGATCCGCTCGATCGTCTCTTCCATTCCATAGAACCCAGCAAAGGCGGGATAGACGCGGATGGTTCTGTTCAAAAAAATACGGCCAAGGCGTGCATCCTTGGCCGTATCGATGATTTCCGGCTCCCCGATGGCGGCAAGAAGACGCTCCGTCGCGTTGGCGTAGAGCATCGGGTCGCTTCGGCATGCTTCGAGATATTCCGAAAGCGACATCTCTGTCTCGCGCCGCGCCTCGAAGGAACGCATGAAGGCATTGAAGACATTGTCGTCGAACATGAATGAGACCTCTTAGTACGCAGCCGCCCGTCTGGGTGAGGCGAGAAACTCCTGCCGCTTCGATGGCATCACATGCGATGCCGAATCACTTCCGTTCCGGTATCGATTGGACACCCAGCAGGCGCTCGCAACAATCCTGCCAGAGAAGTGTCCCCAGCTTTGCATGTCCATGTTTTTCCCCAATAATTATGCAATTGGCTATTTTTTAGGCAGAGTCCTGAATCGTCGCGTTCAGCGGCAAAGCAACGATCAAGCCAGCCGTGCAACGCGGCTGGCAGCGCACCTCGTGGACCTCCGGATTCGGGGCGTGGCAGAGACTGCGAACGGCTAGTTTGGGTCAACCAGCGCGATTCCATCATCACTTGAGTAAGCCGAAGCGGGCCTGAGGTTCATAGCGAGGCATTGCTGCGTACAAATATCTTCAACAGCAGCTCACGCGTTGAGCCGTCGCCGAGACATCGACCAAATCGGAATTGCGTAGATTGGCGATTCCCCTGGTCTCGCGGGCAAGATCGGGGAGCACACGGGGCCAGCCCGTTCGGTTCCTCAGGAAAACATGCGGCCTTGCGCCGCGACAAAGAACCAAACTGCGTTCGGCGATCGCCAAACGTTCCACCTAGAACGAAACACGTAAATCAACTATTCGCCAAAGTAAATCGCAACTTGCTGCATATACTAACGCGACCTCGATTTGCGTCAAGCTTTTCACGCATGTTCGGCATTGCTGCACAGCATTTAAAAGACAACTGTGCCGAACTAGCTACACTCCTTGCTACACTCATCGACTGATGACCATCGTGCTTGCAATTGGGCCAGTTTCACTCCGCCGGCCGGTCGGACCGGCGGTCCAATTCGGTCCAAGTCAACCCCAGCTTTGCCGCCTACCGCTTCACATCGGCCGGAGCGGGTCGTTCGCCGCCTGCGACACTGGACCGCAATCGCGTCAGAAGGTCGGCGCGGCCAATCCCGTCGGCGGGAA
The DNA here is from genome assembly GCA_963809985.1 of uncultured Alphaproteobacteria bacterium. Lineage (GTDB taxonomy): Bacteria > Pseudomonadota > Alphaproteobacteria > Rhizobiales > Beijerinckiaceae > Methylovirgula. The sequence goes on from CAWELW010000001.1 coordinate 1,740,099, forward strand.
AATCTCGCGTCTGGATCTGGAAGGCATGGATCGCATCGCGTGAGGCCTGGCCGAACTTTCCATCGATCGTGCCGTCATAAAGCGCCAAGCGCGTCAAAAGCTTCTGGATTTCCGCCTTTTCGCTTCGGCTCCAGAGCTTTTCGGCTCTCGGCCAAAGAACATGCAAACTAGGACGCCCGGCAATCCGGTCGCCGAGACAGGCGAGCGACAGCGCATAAGAATCCGAATTATTATAGGCCTTCAGCACCCAATAATTCTCGCTCAGAAGAAACGCGGGGCCGCCTGCCCCGGCGGGAAGAAACAAAGTTGCCTTGCCGGCACCCGGCAGGCCCACCCCGTCCGCCGCCTTCACGCCCGCCGCCGCGAAGTCGCGAAAATCCGCATGCAATGTCGTAAAGGCAAAACTAGCCGGAAGAACGACTTCGAGCCCCCAGGGCAGGGCGCGGTTCCAGCCCGAGGCCTTGAGAAAATTTCCGATGGAGGCGAGCGTATCGGCCGGCCTGTCCCAGATGTCGGCAAAGCCGCTGCCGCCATAACTCACGGCGTATTTGAGATAGGCCGAAGGCAGGAATTGCGGATCGCCCATGGCGCCGGCCCAAGAGCCTTTCAGCCTTTGCCGCGGCACCGCGCCTTTTTGCAGAATGACGAGGGCATTCAGGAGTTCCTCGACGAAAAGATCGCGATCGCTGCGGCGAAAGGCGAGCGTCGCCAGTGAGCGGATGAGATCCTTGTCGCCGCGCACGTGGCCGAAATCACTCTCCATGCCCCAGGCCGCCAGCAGAATCTCACGCGGCACGCCGAATTGTCGTTCGATATCGCCGAGTTCGCTGCGCCACTGCACGGCGAGCGCCCGCCCGTGGGCGATGCGCGTGGCCGAGACCGCTTCGTTGAAATAAGCCGATAGAGGCCGGTCGAATTCGGGCTGCTTGCCGATGGCCGAAGGCGCCGAGGGGTCTTCGGTCACACCAGCGAAGGCCGCATCGAAAGTGCTGCGACTGACGCCGCGCGCGGAGGCTTGCGGCCACAGCGTCGCCAGAAAAGCATGAAATGCGGATTGATCCGCGCTCGTCTGCGGCGCGTCCGACGCCGCGAGGGCCAGGCCAAGCAGCGCCGCCCAGCCGATCAGGACTGCGCAGATGAGAACGATCGGCTGGCCTGCGCGCGTGAGCGACATCGAGCGGGCTCCTGGGGGATGAGCGAGTATAAGCGATTGTCGTTTCTTAACGCGACATGCAGAAAAGATTGAGTCGATCAGGTGCATCCGACCGTTGCAGCTTCTCGCTCCATCATTGAAAAAAACATGACGGAGCGGCGCGAACCTTCTCCCTGAGGGCGAAGGTGGTCGGCGAAGCCGACCGGATGAGGGGTTACAATCGAATTCAGATTGTAGCATCGTAACCCCTCACCAGGCTTGCTCCGTAAGCCACCCTCTCCCGACGGGAGAGGATTTGCGGCAGCTGCGCGATAGAGCGTTTATTTGTGTGTGACGGCTTAGCGTAGCGACCTTTGCAGAAGAGATCACAAACTCTTCATCTGTGCCCTTGTGCGGGCTATTTCACAGAAGCAAAGTCGCGCTCGATTTCGTCCATCAGCGGATTGGTGACGCCCGCTTTGCGCAATTCGGCGAAATCGTCTTCGATCGCTTTTTCCCAGAGTACTTCGCCCTGCTGCGCCTTTTCGCCGCGATGGGCGAGATAGAGTGTGCGTGCCTCGTCGGTTCGACCGAGGAACATCAAGGCATGGGCGCGATAGATATAAAACAAGATCTTGTCGGGCGCGAGCGAAAGGGCAAAGTCGGCGGCATCGAGCGCTTGGGGGAATTCCCGCGCCAGGTTGAACCAACCCGCCATTCCGCCGATCCTTCCGATGCTGAACGAGAGATCGTTTTGCCACTGCGTATTGCTGGCGTCCTGCGCGAGCAGCGCCTTTATGATGTTCAGGCCGTCCTTGTAGAATTTGAGCGCGTCGTTGAGCTTGCCCTGCGCTTTCAGCACGTCGCCGATTTTGTGGTCGCTCACCGACAGATCGCGCTGCCAGAGCGTGTTGCTCTTGTTGGATTCGGCGAGCGCCTTGCGGATGGCATAAGCCTCGCGATAGGCCGCGAGCGCCGCGTCGACATGGCTCTGCGCTTGCAGCACGTTGCCGATCCAGTCGTCGCTCAGCGATAGATCGTGCTGCCATAACGTGTTGCTCTTGTTGGATTCGGCGAGCGCCTTGCGGATGGCATAAGCCTCGCGATAGGCCGCGAGCGCCGCGTCGAGCTGGCCCTGAGTTTGCAACACGTGGCCGATATTGTCGTCGCTCACCGACAGATTGCGCTGCCATAACGTGTTGCTCTTGTCGGACAAGGCGAGCGCCTTGCGGATGGCAGAACTCTCACTATAGGCCGCGAGCGCCGCGTCGAGCTGGCCCTGCGCGACGAGCACGTCGCCGATCTTAATATCGCTCGCTGCCAGATCGTTTTGCCATTGCGTGTTGCTCTTGTCGGATGCGGCGAGCGCCTTGATAATAGCGTTGCCCTCACGATAGGCCGCAAGCGCCGCGTCGAGCTTGCCCTGCGCAACGAGCACGTCGCCGATATTGTCGTTCTCGACCGACAGATCGCGCTGCCATAACGTGTTGCTTCTATCGGATTCGGCAAGCGCCTTCGCGATGTCGCGCGCTTTTTCCTCCGCTGCCAATGCATCTGCTGTGTCGCCAAGCGTCAGAAGGGTCCCTGCGATCTCGTCCAAAGCAGCCGCCTGGCTACGGCGCAGATCCGGGCTCGTCTCGCCGGCGCTGGTAAGATCGTTCTGCAGCTTGACCGCCCGGTCGAGAATGTCCTTGACCAGCGAGTTGGGAATGCCGGCGACATCCCTCAACTTCTGGGCCAGATCGAAGACCAGGCCATTCGCCGTGCCCGTCGCGAGCCTCAAAGTGGTCTCCGCCCGGTCGCGCTGGGCTTTTGCGATCGCCTCATTCTCAACCGCCTTTTCTCTCTGCCAAAGCGCCAAGCCGGCAAGCACGAGGGCGACGACGAGGCCAGAGGCGAGGCTGCCTGTCAGGATATTGCGCCGCCGTGTTGTCGCCCGCCGGCTTTCGCGAATGAAGACATTGGTCAGATCCGTCGGCAATGGCGCGCCTTGCGGGCGCGTAGCGATCCAAAGCTCGGCTTCTTCCAGACGCGGCGACCGCAGCAATAATCCGTTCGGCCGGCCTGCACTCTCCCAGGCCTGGGCATTCAGCGCGAAGGCCGTGTGTTGCCGCATCCAGCCAATATCGGTCGCAAGCGCTTCGATGAGTTGCGCGAGCGCCGCGTCGAACCTTTCCGGATCGTCGAAAAAGATGAAATTGAGTTTGGCCAAATCCACCGGAACATGATCGCTCTCGATGGGCCTGCAGACGATCGGTGCGATGCGCTTTTGTTGCGCAACGGCGAAGGACACTTCCTTCTGGCAAATCTCCGAAGCGAGCGCATCGGGACTGAGCACGAAAACGATCGTATCCGCTGCACCGATCAAAGCTTCGATCCGCTTCCACCAATCCTCGAAAGCATAGATTTCGGTGCGGTCGATCGAAGGCGCTATGCCGTGCCCCTCGAGCGCTGTCGCGAGACGATCGACGAAGGCGAGATCCTTGCGCGAATAGGAGATGAAGACATTGGCCTTCGTCTCACCGGAAGGCGTAAGTGCTTTGGATGCCGCATTGACCGGCGAGGCCGCGGAACGGTTGAGGCCAGGAAAGCGCATCCTTTTGTCCCCCAAAAATATCTTGGCGCGCGGAGAATGCGAAAATCGATTTCGTTGAGGACGCCGAGATCTCCGTCTCTCGGAGATCCTCTTCTCAGTGACGTAGAATGTCACGTTACAAAAGATGGACAAAAATCGCGTTTGGCCGCAGGTGACGCAAAATAGGGCCTGCCCAACTCGCGCCGCGATGGGGTCTCAACCTTCTTGGGGCATATTTCCGCAGGTCTTCGCGGCGGCCGGGAATCTGGTGGAGAAATCCGCCCTACCCATCGATATAGGCGATCCGCAGCATATTGGTTGCCCCGGGGGTTCCGAAGGGGACGCCGGCGACGATGATGATGCGGGCGCCCGACTCTGCAAAGCCCTCCAGATTGGCATATTCGCAGGCGCGCTTCGCCATGTCGGCAATGTCATGAGCGTCTTTGGTGACGAGTGCATGAACGCCCCAGACGAGCGCCAGGCGGCTCGCCGTCTCGCGATGGGGTGTCAGAGCGAGAATGGGCGGCTCCGGCCGCTCGCGCGCAATGCGAAACGCGGTCGATCCGGATGACGTCCAAGCGACGATGGCCTTGAGGTCCAAGGTTTCGGCGACGTCTCGCGCGGCGACGGCGATCGCGTCGGCCCCGGTCGGCTCGGGCGCCGCGCGCTGCGCATTGATGATCGTCCGATAGATCGCGTCTTGTTCGACTTCCTCGGCGATCTTGTTCATCGTCGCGACCGCCTCGATCGGATATTTGCCGGCGGCACTTTCAGCCGAGAGCATGACGGCGTCGGCGCCTTCGAAGACGGCCGTTGCCACGTCGGACACTTCGGCGCGGGTCGGAACTGGCGACAAAATCATCGATTCGAGCATCTGGGTCGCGACGACCACGGGCTTGCCGAGACGGCGCGCCGCGCGGGTGATGCGCTTTTGCAGCCCAGGCACTTTTTCAAGCGGTATTTCGACGCCGAGGTCGCCGCGTGCGACCATGAGACCGTCGGAAATCTCCATGATCTCGTCGAGCCGGGTCACGGCTTGCGGCTTTTCGATCTTCGCCATCACGAGGGCGCGGCCGCGCGCGGTCTTCTTCACTTCTGCGATATCCTCGGGCCGCTGCACGAAAGAGACCGCGATCCAGTCGACACCTTCCTGGAGACCGGCATCGAGATCGGCTCGATCTTTTGGCGTGAGGGAGGCGACGGGAAGCTCCGTATCCGGCAGGCTCACGCCCTTGCGGTTCGAGACGGTGCCGGCGACGACCACGCTCGCAACGGCGCATTCCGGCGTCGCTTCCAAGACTTTGAGGCGGACCTTGCCGTCGTCGATGAGAATCGTATCGCCCGGCGCCAGAGCGCGCAGGATCTCCGGGTGCGGCAGCTGCACGCGCTCGGCATTGCCGGGCGCTGGATTTGCGTCGAGCACGAACTTCGCGCCGAGGGCGAGTTCGACGGGACCGTCTGCGAAAGTTCCGATCCGCAATTTTGGCCCTTGCAGATCGAGCAATATTCCGATCGGCCGGCCGAACTCGGCCTCGAGCGAGCGTATGATGCGCACGCGGTCGCGCATGTCGTCATGACTCGCGTGGCTCATATTGATGCGGAACACATCGGCGCCGGCACGAAATAAGTCGGCAATGACGGAACGGTCGGCGGAAGCCGGACCCAGTGTCGCGATGATCTTGCAGCGACGGAGCCGACGCATGAGCGCCTCCTTGAGGTTGAAACGAATGTGTCGCGCATATTGCGCCTTGGCGGACTCGTCTGATCGACGAGACTGCATGCGAAATCAGGAAGTTTCAACTTCCTCCCGACGCCACATCGGAGATCTCCGATGTCTGAAAGATGGCCGAAGCAGGCCGCTTTTCCGGGACTTGCTCCAGGTTGACGAATGGACGTCGCCTCTGCCCGCTTGCGGGGAGAGGTCGAGCGAAGGCAAGTTTACGCTGCCTTCGTAAACTTGGCAGCGAGGGTGAGGGGCCGGGTGAGCAGCCCCGATTTCACATCGGTAAGCACTGATGCAGAAGCTCGCCGAGTTAGCGGCCGGTGACGGCCGGATTCGGATCGGTCAGTTGAACTGTCCAATTGCGCGCATCTTTGCCGGTGTCGACTTCAAAGAAGCCGCTACGGTCGAACCCGCGGATGAAGCAATCGTCGCGGCCGGTGATCCTGAATTCGCGGTCGCGCGTGCACATGAAGGCCTTGCCTTTCCATTCGGCGCCGCGCTCGTCCATCGCGTAGACGTAGTAGAACTGCGCCGCCAGGGGGCCGCGCACGAGGGTCTCGCAGGCAGCGGCTTTGAGGTTCCACCAGCCTTCGCTGATCCAAGTTTCACCGTCCGTATAGGCGATCGAAACGCTGACGCGGTTGCTCGTATTGTTGCACAGCCTGAAATCGGCCTGCGCTGGAGCCGCCGAAAACACCGCAATTGTTGCGGCCGTGAAGCCGATGAGCAAGGATTTCATCGCAGGTCGGGACAAGATCGGGAAAGACGGGATGGCGACCGGAACGGGAGAACGCGGCGGGCGAAGATGCTGAAGATGGCGGCGACGCAAGTCATGCATTCCTCGACGAGTTTAGGGGGCCGGCGCTGGAGAGCGCAAGCGATTTGATCGTTCGGGTCATTCTGTCGGGACTCGTCGTCGTAACGGCAAGTTTTGGCGCCTCTTCCGGTCGAATCGATGGATCCGGCCGATGAGAATACACGCCGTGTGGATAAGTTGGAGCATGTCCCGGAAAATCAGGACCGGTTTTCCCGGACATGCTGCAGTGTCGGGACAATTCGTGACAGTATGAAGGCAGGGACGCGCCGGGTCGAGTGCTTCCTGCGGACGGCCGCGGACTTGACGACTTCACGCACTCATCCGCCAGAGCGGAATGAGGAAAAGTGGGACGCTGCGCGGCTTTTCCGCCGCCATTAAGTTCACGCAGATTGGTAGACTTATCTGCCCATCCCGCTCTAAATTATTAGAACCGATCATGATGATCAAATAAGTCAAATGATGCGCAGGTTCCAATCGCAAGGCTCCGACTGCACGACCCTCGGCCCACCTTGGCCCAATTCTCGAATGTCCGACGCCACGTAGACCGGAGATATCTCTTGTTCGAAGCGGAAAAGCCATTGATCGAGAGCGGCGCTCCGGCAGAACATTCGGCCGTCGAGCCGGTGGAGACGATCGAGGGGGGGCGCGAGGCCGGCGTCCTGCTGATCTGCGATCATGCCGCGAACAGGCTGCCCGCCGCCTATCGGGGACTGGGACTTTCGCGCGCCGATCTCGCCCGCCATATCGCCTGGGACATAGGCGCGGCAGAAGTCACGCGACGGCTCGCCGCGCGGCTTGCCGCTCCGGCCGTGCTGACGCGATTTTCGCGCTTGCTCGTCGACGCCAATCGCGGCCCCGACGATCCGACGCTCGTGATGCGCCTCTCCGACGGCCGCGTCATACCCGGCAATGCGAGAATTGACGCCAGCGAGATTGAGAAACGCTGCAGGCTCTTTTGGCAGCCCTATCGCAGGGCCATCGCAGCCCAGCTAGAAGCGATGACGGCACGAGGACATGTCCCGGCCATCATCTCGGTGCATTCGTTCACGTCCGCCTGGAAGGGTACGGAGCGACCTTGGCAGGTCGGCATCCTCTGGGACAGCGATGCGAGGCTGGCGCAGCCTTTGATCGAGGCCCTCGAGGCGGCCGGCCTTCAGGTTGGGGACAACGAGCCTTATGACGGCGCCCTCGAGGGCGATACGCTCGATGCTGAAGTCACCCGCCGCGGCCTTGCCGGCTGTCTTCTCGAAATCAGGCAGGATCTGATCGCCGAGACATCCCGGGCTATGACTTGGGCCGATCTTCTCGCCGAAATACTCGCGCCGATTCTCAGCCGACCCGAACTGCATCGCGTGGAGTTCCGGCCAAGCCGGACGGGCCGGCACAAAGACGCCCGTTGACGACTGTAATCCCCGTCGCGGAAGCATCTCTTGGCTGTAGAATTGCGGGGATTTCGTCACGGCTCGGCTTGACCCTGCGCCGGGGAGGCCGCAAGTGCGGAGAGGGACATCCGCCAATCGAACAGGCAAGTGGCCCAGATATTCGAGGTGCATATGTTGGATAAGAGACGCGATGCGGCGGCCGACGTCGCCGAGACCGGCGTCGCCGCCGAAGAACTAAAGCAATTCGTCGAAAGGATCGAACGGCTCGAGGAAGAAAAGAAGGCGCTCGCCGATGATATTCGCGACGTCTATGCCGAATTGAAAGGCCGCGGTTTCGATGCCAAGGCCGTGCGGCAGATCGTCAGGATCCGCAAACAGGACCATTCGGAACGCAAGGAAATGGAAGCCATCTTGGAACTCTACATGCAGGCGCTGAATATGACCTAGTAGTCTGGAACGAACATTTGCGTTATGTCACCCACGTTTGATTGGATCGCAGCAACGCGCTCGCACGGTCCACCGGCAAAGGCATGCAGAGATGATTCCCTTGGCCGATCCTACAGCCGACGGAGATCAAATAAGCCTTTTGCCACGCCGTCTCGATGCCTTCGGCCACGACCCCGATACCGAGCTCGTGGGCGAGGCTGATGGTCGCCCGGACGATGATCGCGTTGTTCGGATTCGTCGTCACATCCTCGATGAACCGGCGGTCGATCTTCAAGCGCGCCACGTGAAACGACCTCAAATAATCGAGGCAAGAATATCCTGTCCCGAAGTCATCGATGGCGAGCCTCACGCCGATCCTTCGCAGCCGTTCGAAAACATCTTTGTTCCTCTCCGTCGTTTCCAATAAGGCGGCCTCGGTCAGCTCCAATTCCAATTGATCGGGACGAACCGCGTATTTGGCCAGGTATTGCGCGACGATTTGATCGAGATCGCCGACCAGCTTGAACTGTGTTGCGGAGATATTCATGGCGACGATCGGCGGCGCGATCGCAAGATCCCGCCAGAGCTTGATCTGACGGCAGGCTCGTTCGATGACCCATTCCCCGATCGGCCGAATGCAGCCGTTCAATTCCGCGATCGGAATGAAGCTCGAAGGCAACAACAAGCCACGCGTCGGGTGGTTCCAGCGGATCAAGGCCTCTAGGCCGACGATCGATCCAGTCGCGAGCTCCAATTCCGGTTGATAGAAAAGCTCGAACTCCTCGCGCTCGAGCGCCTGATGCAGCTCCCTTGCGACCACGACCCGTTCCTGCACCTCTCGATCGAGTTCGGCCACGAAAAACCGGAACCGGTTGCGTCCTTCTTCTTTGGCGCGATAGAGCGCGAGATCGGCCTTCATGATCATGGCGTCGGGTCCCTCGACGTCTTCGCGATAAGCGACGACTCCGATACTGGCCGTGATATAGACTTGATTTCCGCCGATCGAGAAAGAAGCGGCAAGCGTTTCGCCGATCTTGGTCGCCAGCGCTTCAACGCCACAAATATCCGTCAAGTTGTCCTGCAGGACTGCGAACTCGTCGCCGCCGAAGCGGGCGATCATATCGGTCGCGGATATGCAGGCCTTGAGCCGATCGGCGACCGCCTGCAAAAGCTCATCGCCGGCCGGATGTCCAAGGGTGTCGTTGACATCCTTGAAATGGTCGAGATCGAGATAAAGCATTGCGAAAGAATTGCCGCCGCTTTTGGCACGGACGAACTCCAGGTGCAGCCGGTCGAGAAAAGCTGCACGGTTTGCAAGGCCCGTCAAGGAATCCGTCCGCGCCGCAGCTGCAATTGTCTCGGCGGCCTGCTTCCGGTCGGTGATATCCGTAAGGACACCCTCGACGGCAATCAATTGTCCGTCGTCATCGCGCAGCCCGGTGGAGCGTCCCTCGAACCAGACATGGGTGCCGTCGGCCTTCATGAACCGAAATTCGCTCTGCGTATGGTCAACCCTTCCTTCCACGAGCGACTTGATATTGGCCAGGGCGACGGGCATATTCTCACTTGCGATGAGCTTCCGCCAATGGTCTGGCCGCGCTAACAATTCAGCGGCGTCATAGCCATACCGCTTTATATTCTGCGAAAGAAAGATAAGTGGAAACGGTGCCTGCGCACCCAAACGGTAGAGGATCGTCGGGCTGTTCTCGATGATGTGCGTGGCATCCGCGAGCTGCTGCAGACTGCGCATGCGGGTGACGGCCGCACCGATCAGCTCGGCCAGCGTCGCGATCGCATCGATCTCCACCGACGACCATTCTCGTTCATGTCGACAATCGTCGAATCCGATGAACCCCCACCATCGATTCTCGGCGAACACGGGAACGCGTAAGAGCGACTTCACATTGCCCAGATCGAACAGTTTACGCTTGGCGCCTTTGAAATTCCGCGTGCGGCCGATGATCATCTCGCCGCGTGCCAGTCGCGGAATCCATGACCTGAGCCCTATGTCGACCAGGCTCTTTTCAGGCGTCTGGAATTCGGGGGGCGTCGGCAGGGCGGGCTCGCACCATACACGGTGCCACATGATAGGGGCGCCGGGGTTCGCCGTGTCGACCTCGAAAACATGCGTTCTGTCGACATCCGTGGCGAGACCGATGCGCTCGATCACCTGCGGGAGCGATTGGTGAAGATCGGACGAGCGCAGAAGATCCTTCGCGCTCATCGCGACGGCTTTGAGGACGCCGGTACCGTGATAGTCTGCGAGCGCTGCAAGCAACTCTATCGGCACGTCCGGATCGGGGCCGCCGCGATACGTGCCGTGCAGTCTTAGTTGTTGGACCAAGAGATCACCATGAGACGCAATCACCACTAGAGGCGGAACGTCGACCATGTGGGGCTGGCTTCGAACGAACGGTAAATTTAGGCGGCGGATTTCAATTTCCGGCATCGGCGACCATTCTCATTTTGGGAATATGATGTCTAAAATGATAACCGTGGCGTGAGGCATGGAACATGATGACTCGTGAATCACACTCGATCGGAAGGCTCACACGCAACTGTCACCGAACTCGAGACGGCGATCGCCAATTGGATCACGCATAGAAACCAAAACCCGAAACCCTTCAATTGGACGCCCTGTGCCAAATCCAACCTCGCCAAGCAACGCCGGGCCAAGATAGCCTTCGCCAAAGCAAAGCTGGAACGCGAATGAATGAGCCAGGCGGCCAGAAAATGTCGGGATGCTGCGGGCTACATGATCCAAGCGACGGATTTTGCGTGTCTTATTTTTGATCGGACGCATCCATCTGCCGGGCAGCAATCGGCTCGGCTGCAATACGCCAGATTCACATAGGGTTCCGGTTCAAATTCACTTGTTCGCATCTGCAAAGCGTGCATTTTGATCCTTAATCTCCATATTTGGAGTATGGCACCGAAGGTCGCGGCGGAAACATCTTCTCCAGATCGGGTCTCGCCGCGGCTCGAGCGGGCTGTGACGATCCGCTCGGGAGACACCCGATGCCCGAGTCGGAACAATGCTTGCCCCATGTGGACGAGATTTTGCCCGTTGGCCGCTCGCCTTCGACGTTTGAAATTTGTACTGTGAGGAATGCCCTTATGACGGATGACGCCAGCCTGCTTTTTTCACCCTTTCGCCTCGGCGATCTCGAACTGAAGAACCGTGTCGTCATGGCGCCTTTGACGCGCAATCGCGCGAGCGAGGACACCGATGCCCCTAATGACCTCAACGCTGAATATTATCGCCAGCGTGCGACCGCCGGTCTCATCATGTCCGAAGCGTCGCAGATCTCGCAGCAAGGCCAGGGCTATATTCATACGCCGGGAATTTATACCGACGCCCAGGTCGAGGGCTGGAAGAAAGTAACGCGGGCTGTGCACGCGGAAGGCGGCCGCATTTTCGTCCAGCTTTGGCATGTCGGCCGCGTCTCGCATGTATCGTTGCAAAAGGGCGGCGGCGCGCCGGTCGCGCCGAGCGCGATCCGGGCCAAGACCAGGACCTTTACGGCAACCGGCTTTACCGAGGTCTCTGAGCCGCGCGCACTCACAACCGAAGAAATACCCGGACTCGTCGCCGATTATCTGCGCGCCGCGGAATGCGCAAAGATCGCCGGCTTCGACGGGATCGAGATCCATGGCGCGAACGGCTATTTGATCGATCAGTTCCTGAAAGACGGCGCCAATAAGCGCACCGATGCCTATGGCGGCTCGATCGAGAACCGTGCCCGCTTCGCGCTCGAAGTCGTCGACGCCGTCTGCCGCGTCTGGGACAGAGACCGCGTCGGCATTAGGCTCGCGCCGGTCAGCCCGGCCAATGACATCGAAGTCAGCGACCCGCAAAAAATATTCTTCCATCTCGTGCGCGAGCTGAGCGCGCGCGGCCTCGGCTTCATCCATGTCATAGAAGGCGCAACACAGGGCCCGCGCGACAATGCACCCTTCGACTATGTCTCGTTGCGCAAAAACTTCAGCGGCGCCTATATCGCCAATAACGGCTACACGCGGGAACTGGCCATCGACGCTTTGCGTCACACCCGCGCCGATCTCATCGCCTTCGGCAGGCCTTTCATCGCCAATCCCGATCTCGTCGAGCGCTTGCGCCGCAACGCGCCGCTGAACGAGCCCGACAAGGCAACCTTCTTCGGCGGTGGTGCCAAAGGCTATACGGATTATCCCACACTGCCGGTTGCCGCCGAATAGCGGAAGTCTTCAACGCGCGCTCCCCGCTTGTGGGAGCGCGCACCCTATGGCGGGCCACTTGCTCGCTGCGGCAGAAGGTCCGCGCGGCGGAAAGCGGTGGTGCTAACCGCCCGTCACCGCTTCTTCCCCTTCCACTCCCTCGTCCCGCCCTTCGCCGCCACACTTCTCGGCTTGATATCGCTGTCGAGCGGCGCGGCATCCACATCCAGCCGATCAATTATCCGATCATCGGCGCGGGACGGAGCTAGCGCGCATCACCCCGATGCCGCTCCATACCGACGGCCATATCGCGTAGCTCGTCGAAGCGATGGTGGATGTCCGGCGGGCTTTGAAACTGCCGCTCGATCATACACGGAACATCTTCGAACTCCGCCGCGAAGCCGCGAAGGCGCGAAGGGCCAATGCACCTTCTCAGATTTCAGGGAGGCCAGCGGCGCGCTTTCTCTTCGAGAGCAAGCCTAATGGCGTCCTCGACGGGGAGGTTTTGCGCTGCGGCTGGACGCTTGACGAGCGCTTCGGTTTCTCGAGACAAATTGATCATAGGGATAAATCTAGCAAAGAACCGCTTGGAAACCATGGAAGTCATGCAGCGACGTTGCGAATAAGTGCGTCTGTCTATTCACCGTGCCGTCTTTCCCGCGGCGGCGGGAATCCGGTCCTACGCGCGCGAGCGGCGCGGAAAAGACTCGTATCCCGCCAACCTGGCTCTTGCTGGAAACCCGCCTGCACGGGAAAGACGGCCACAGAGCCGGGTCGGTTGTGAATTGACAATCCCCAAGCATGCCGCAACAATTCGAGATTGTCGGGAACGCCACACCGGGGCAACATGCGGCTGAGACCGACCGCCATCCCGCGAATATCGGCGAAAGTTTCACGGGGACCCTGTCGGTTCCTCTTTTTTCATTGACGACCGAGGCCGCAATGAGCGAACCGCTTGCGAACATTTTGCCCGGCATGACCGGCCGGGCCGAGGTCGTCGTGACCCGTGAACTAACGGTCGGCGGCCATGTGCCGGGAATGCCGCTCGTCTACGGTACGCCGATGATGATTTATTTGATGGAGGTCGCCTCAGGCCAAGCGGTCGCCCTGCATCTACCGGCGGGCTGGGTCACGGTCGGCGCCGAGGTCAACGTCCGGCATCTCGCGCCAACACCGATCGGACGGACGGTCGTTGCGACCGCGCGCGTTGTCGAAACCACGGCGAAAAGCGTCTTATTCGCCGTCGAGGCGCACGACGGCGAACGCAAGATCGGCGAGGGCACGCATAGACGCGGCGCAGTCAATATCGTCGAATTCATGCGGCGGTTTCCCGGCGCTTGAGCCGTATCGTGGCCCGCGCTTATTGACTAGACGCGATCATGCCCTAAACCTCCCCTATGGAAGCCGCCAAACCCCTTTTCTCCTATCGCAAATATTGGCCGCATCGGTTCGGCACGGCACCGTTCCTGCCGATGAGCCGCGCCGAAATGGAGGCGCTCGGCTGGGACGCCTGCGACATCATCCTCGTCACCGGCGATGCCTATATCGATCATCCGAGCTTCGGCATGGCCTTGGTAGGCAGGCTTTTGGAGGCGCAGGGGTTCCGCGTCGGCATCATCGCTCAGCCGGATTGGCAGAGCGCCGAGCCGTTCCGGCTCTTGGGACGCCCGGCGCTCTTCTTCGGCGTCACCGGCGGCAACATGGATTCTATGGTCAACCGCTATACCGCCGATCGGCGCTTGCGGCATGACGACAGCTATAGCCCCGGCGGCGTAGGCGGCAAGCGGCCCGACCGCGCGTCGATCGTCTATGCGCAGCGCTGCCGCGAAGCTTATCGCGATGTACCGATCGTGCTCGGCGGCATCGAAGCCTCGCTGCGCCGGATCGCCCATTATGATTATTGGTCGGACAAAGTCCGCCGCTCGATCCTTCTCGATGCCAAGGCCGATGTCCTGCTCTACGGCAATGCGGAACGCGCCATTGTCGAGCTGACGCATCGCTTCGCCAAAGCCAAAGGCGCTTTGCCGGCCGAGCTCGACGACGTGCGCGGTGCCGTTCTTCTGAAGGATGCTGTGCCTGAAGGCTGGACCGAGCGGCATGCGGATGATCTCGACGATTCGGCGGAAGGCGCGCGGATCGCCGGCGACAGGACCGTCGTCCGTCTCCCCTCTTTCGAACAAGTGGAGCGCGATCCGGAAGCCTATGCGCGTGCCTCGCGCGTTTTGCATCGCGAAAGCAATCCCGGCAATGCGCGGGCCTTGGTGCAACGTCACGGAGATCGAGAATTATGGCTGACGCCGCCGCCCATCCCGCTGACGACGGCGGAGATGGATCAGGTCTATGCATTGCCTTATGCCCGGGCGCCGCATCCTTCTTATGGCGATGCCAAGATTCCCGCCTGGGACATGATCCGCTTCTCGATCACGATCATGCGCGGCTGTTTCGGCGGCTGCTCCTTCTGCTCGATCACCGAACATGAAGGCCGCATCATACAAAGCCGGTCGGAAGCCTCGATCTTGACAGAGATTGAGACCGTGCGGGACAAGACCAAAGGTTTCACCGGCATAATTTCCGATATCGGCGGCCCCACCGCCAACATGTATCGCATGGCCTGCAAGGACGAAGAGACGGAAGCGCTGTGCCGCCGGCCGTCCTGCGTCTATCCCGATATTTGCAACAATCTCGATACGAGTCACGACAAACTCATCGAACTCTATCGCAAAGTGCGCGACGTGCCCGGCATCAAGAAAGTCATGGTGGCCTCGGGCGTGCGCTATGATCTCGCCGTCAAGAGCCCGGCCTATATACGCGAACTGGTGACCCACCACGTCGGCGGCTATTTGAAGATTGCGCCGGAACACACCGAAGACGGGCCTTTGTCGAAAATGATGAAGCCCGGCATCGGCGCTTACGACCGCTTCAAGCAGCTGTTCGATCAGGCCGCGCGCGAGGCCGAGAAGGATTATTTCTTAATTCCCTATTTCATCGCGGCGCATCCGGGCACGACGGACGAGGACATGATGAACCTGGCGCTTTGGCTGAAGCGTAACAAATATCGCGCCGATCAGGTGCAGACCTTCCTGCCTTCGCCCATGGCGCTTTCGACCGCGATGCATCATTCAGGCATCAATCCTTTGCGTCCGGTGCGCCGCGGCGGATCCGAGCCGGTCGAAACGGTGAAGGGTCTGCGCCAGCGCCGGTTGCACAAGGCCTTCTTGCGTTACCACGATGCGGAGAATTGGCCTTTGCTGCGCGAGGCTCTGCGGCGCATGGGCCGGGCCGATCTCATCGGCCCCGGCAAGCATCAGCTCGTTCCCGCCTGGCAGCCGGTCGGAACCGGCGCAACCGGCGGTGAGGGACGCCGCTTTGGCCACAAACACAAAGTGCAGAAATTTTTAACGAAAGGCGTGCGGGAGCGTTGAAGCTCGCGGCATTCGACTACTTGTAAGAAACTGCACAAATTTCGGGGCGCAATGGGACACGCATGCTCCGCTCGCGGTCTATTCGAGGCGATGGCAAAAATAGCTCTGCGGCGAGTTGCGCGTTGCGGCGCGATGCGCTAGCCTGACAACGTGAGAGCTTTAGGCATCTTCACGAACAAGCCGTCCATTCTACAAGACATCGACTTCGGGCAGGCCAAGATCATGCCCGAGGGTTAACCGAACAGCGTCGCTAGTGCATCATGCAGATTGACGCGGAGGGCTGGCAAATGGCTGATGATATTGGAAAACAGCAAATCCAGAATGAATTGAAGCCTGCGGGCCTGTCGCGCCGCGGCTTTATCGATCGTATCAAGGCTCTCGGCCTTGGCTTCGGAGCGGCTGTCGCTCTCGGCGCGGAGGGCGCCAAAGCAAGCAATGCGCCGGCGACGTCGGTGAACATCAAATCGACGAATCCGGCGTTGGACGGCATCATCAACGAAGGCCGCAAAGAAGAAGGCCCGGCGCAGCCCGGCGAAAAGAAAGTCCAAGAGGCTTGGTGGTATCGCCGCTTCTGGGGCTATCGTCGCTACTGGTATCGCCGCTGGTGATCTGCGGCACAGGCCCAAACACGACGCGGCGGAGAGCTCATCGGCTCCCGCCGCGTGCTTATTGCGCCGCGCGGCGTCGAAGATGAGAACATGCCAGGCGCGATTTAGCCGCATGTGAGACGTGCGGACTCGGACATTGGCCGGGGTTGATCAACCCGAAGCCAGCTTGACAAGCCGAGGGGTTGCGAGATGACGAATACCGACGTCCGCCGGCCGCAGAGCGGCGCAGCTCCCGCGTTGGCGGAAGTCCCGATTTTCACCTTCATTCTCGTCAAACTCGCCTCGCGCTGCAATATTGATTGCACCTATTGCTACTGGTTTCGTGACGCCGACGTCTACAAGAAACCGTCGGTGCTGACGGTTGCTGCCGAAGACGCGTTTTGCCAAAGACTCGAAGAGCACATCAAGCATTTCGAGATCGAGACTTTCATGGCGGTGTTTCACGGCGGCGAGCCGCTTTTGTTCCCCAAACGCCGCTTCATCGCCTTGCAAGACAAGCTCCGCGCGATCGAAAATCGGACCGGCTGCACCATTCAGCGCGGCGTGACCACGAACGCGATCCTGATCGATCCGGATTGGATCAAAATCTTCAAGACCTATGATGTGATGCCCAGTGTCAGTCTCGACGGGCCCGCTGAGATTCACGATCTGACTCGCGTCGTCTATGACGGCAAAGGGACCCATGCGGCGACTTTGCGCGGGATGGAGCTTCTGCGCGCCGCGGGTATCGAGCCGGGAATCATCTCGGTCTGTAATCCCGCCACCGATCCGGCCAAGGTCCTCGCCTACATCGTCGACGACCTCGGCATCAAAGAATTCGATATTCTGCCGCCCGACGCGAAGCATGGTGATGATCCGCCGCCGATCGCCGATTATTTCATCAGGCTCTTCGACGTTTGGTTCGATACTTATGCGGCGCGCGGGGTCAGGATCAACACGATCGACGCGATGATCCGGGGCTTGAGCGGACGTTTGTCGCTTTGCGACACGATCGGTCTCGGCCCGGTCGACACCTTGACCTTGATGACGGACGGGACCTTGGAGCCGCACGACGTCCTCCGTATCGCCGGAGACGGCAGCACGGCGACGCAGTCGAGCGTCTTCGCCAATCAATTGCAGGACGTGCAGGATGATCCGCGCTGGCTCGGCGCGTTCAAGGCGAGCCTGACATTGCCTGAAGTGTGTCGTGCCTGCGAATTCCTGGATGGATGTGGCGGCGGGCATTTGGCGCAGCGCTGGTCGGCAGAGCGCCAGTTCGACAATCCGAGCGTCTATTGCGACAGTTGGAAGCGTATTTTAAATCATATCTGGGAGCGGATTTCGCCCACCCTCGTCGTCGATCTCGAATCGGCTGCCGTAGGCTAGTGGCCTGCGTCGATTAAATCGAAAGGATAGCGGACCGGAGGTCCGCGGTCCGGAATGCTGACCTCCGGTCGGCACAAAACCCATCAATTTGCCTGACTCGCGCCACTAGTCTTGGGACGCTCAGGCGACACGCAAGAGAAGCAAATCGATCGGCAGCGTCCCCACTCCGCTTGCGCGAGGAGAGGTGAAGCTGTGAAGGCTTTCGCTTTGAGCCGTCGGGGAGCCCCGTATCGGCGATGCATCGCGCAGCGAGTCCGAGACATGAGCAAGACAATCGCCCCTTACGGCACTTGGCGCTCGCCCGTTACGACGCAGCTGATGACCGAGGCGGCGATCGGCATTTCCGCGTTCTGCGTCGACGGCGGCGATCTCTATTGGTTGGAAAGCCGGCCCCCTGAGGCGGGCCGCACCTGTCTTTGTCGACGCAGTGCGGATGGGACGATCGCCGACGTTACGCCGCCACCGATCAACGTCGGCAGCCGCGTCCATGAATATGGCGGTGGTGCCTATGCCGTGCACGCAGGGCGCATCGTTTTCAGCGAGCGCAAGGACGGCAGCGTTTGGCTGATCGAAGGCCGGGAAGCGCCACGGCGCCTCGCGACGCCGGAAGGATGTCGCTATGCCGACTTCGAATTCGATCACCTGCGCAATCGTGTGCTGGCGGTGCGCGAGGACCATCGCGACCTGTCGCCGACCGATCCGAAAGCGGCGATCGTGGCGCTAAGTCTGGCGTCTGAAGAGGAACAGATTCTCGTCGAAGGTCCGGATTTCTTGAGTGCGCCGCGACTTTCGCCCGGCGCCGGCCGGCTCGCGTGGATCGCCTGGGATCATCCCAACATGCCCTGGGACGCGACGCGGCTCTATGTGGCGGCAATCGGGGCCGAGGGGATGCCCGGGCCGACAAAACTAATTGTCGGTGAAGCGGCCGAGTCGGTCATCCAGCCGCGTTGGGCGCCGGACGGGACGCTCTATTTCGCCTCCGACCGCAGCGATTGGTGGAACCTCTATCAATGCCGTGATGACGAGCTGCTGCCGGTCGCGCCAGCCGAGGCCGAAATTGGCGGGCCGGCCTGGGTCTTCGGCCAGCGATCCTATCACGTGCTGCCGGACAAGCGCATTCTCGCGGCGATCAGCCAAAACGGCATCCGCACCGCCGCACTGATCGCGCAGGGGCGTTACGAACCCCTCGAACTCGGGCCGGTTGC
This sequence comes from uncultured Alphaproteobacteria bacterium, assembly GCA_963809985.1. Taxonomy (GTDB): domain Bacteria; phylum Pseudomonadota; class Alphaproteobacteria; order Rhizobiales; family Beijerinckiaceae; genus Methylovirgula. The sequence goes on from CAWELW010000001.1 coordinate 1,758,951, forward strand.
CGATTGCCCTTTGCCGCTCGGCGAGGGTCTCGTCTATATCGCAACGCCGGCGACCGAACCGCCCGCACTTATGACCGCGACTGGCGCCGAGCGCGACAAGATCCGCGTCGCTGCGCCGGCCGTCATCCCGCACGAGACGGTTTCGCTCGGCGAACCGACCGCCTTCGCGACGACGGATGGCGCGACGGGCTATGCGTTTTTTTATCCGCCGCAAAACAAGGATTATGCGGCCCCCTTGGGTGACCTGCCACCGTTGGTCGTTCTCTCACATGGTGGTCCGACGAGCATGGTCGGCAACAGCTTTGCACTGAACATCCAATGGTGGACGAGCCGCGGCTTTGCCGTGGTCGATGTCAATTACGGCGGTTCGACCGGCTATGGACGAAGCTACCGCCGCAGGCTCGATGGGCAATGGGGCATCGTCGACGTCGGCGATTGCATTGCAGCGGCCTTATCTCTTGCAGACCAGGGGCTCGTCGATCGCAACCGCATCGTCATACGCGGCGGCAGCGCCGGAGGCTTCACGACGCTCGCCGCGTTGACGACGGCCGACTTCTTTAGAGCCGGCGCTAGTCTCTATGGGGTTGCCGATCTGATGCTGCTGGCGCGCGACACGCACAAGTTCGAGTCGCGTTATCTCGATCGGCTGATCGGCCCTCTACCCGCGGCGGAAGCGCTTTACGTCGAGCGCTCACCGATTCATCATCTCGACCGCTTATCCTGTCCGGTGATTTTCTTTCAGGGTCTTGAAGACAAGACCGTCCCGCCGAACCAAGCCGAGACCATAGTTGCGGCGATGGAGGCGCGGGGTCTTCCGGTCGCCTATTACGCCTTTGCCGCCGAAGGTCACGGTTTCCGCAGAGCGGAGACCCTGAAACGCGTGCTCGAACTCGAACTTGATTTTTACGGGCGTGTCTTCGGCTTCAGCGTCCCCGACCTGAGTGAGCGCGTCGTCTTTCGTAAGGCCGCGCCGCCGCGACAGAATTCGACCTGACCTAAGAATGGGCACGTGCGACGAGTGACGCGGGACCAGCCCTAATCGAACAGGCTCGAGACGCTCTCTTCCTTCGCCGTCCGCGCAATGGCTTCGCCGATCAATGGCGCGATCGAGACGACCCGAATATTCTTCGAAACGCGAACGGCTTCGGTCGGCTGTATCGTGTCGGTCAGCACGAGTTCCTTCAGCCGCGAGGCCGAGATCCGCGCCACAGCGCCGCCCGACAAAACCCCATGCGTAATATAGGCAGAGACTTCTTTGGCGCCTTCGCGCAGCAGCGCATCGGCGGCATTGCACAACGTGCCGCCGGAATCGACGATATCGTCGACGAGAATGCACGATTTGCCTTCGACCTCGCCGATAATGTTCATGACTTCGGATTCGCCGGCGCGTTCGCGGCGTTTGTCGACGATGGCGAGCGGCGCATCGATGCGTTTGGCAAGCGCCCGCGCCCGTATGACGCCGCCGACGTCAGGCGAAACGACCATCAGATTGTCGAGCTCCATCCGTTCCTTGATGTCGCGCACCATGGTCGGGGCGGCAAAAAGATTGTCGGTCGGAATGTCGAAGAAGCCTTGGATCTGGCCAGCGTGGAGGTCGACGGTCAGGACGCGATCGGCGCCTGCACGGGTGATCAGATTAGCGACGAGCTTTGCTGAAATCGGCGTGCGCGGGCCAGGCTTGCGATCCTGCCGCGCATAACCGAAATAAGGGACGACAGCGTTGATCCGACGCGCCGAGGACCGGCGCAGTGCGTCGGTCATGATCAGCAACTCCATCAGGTGATCATTCGCCGGGTATGACGTCGATTGGACGACGAACGCGTCCTGCCCGCGCACATTCTCCTGGATCTCGACGAAGATCTCCATGTCAGCAAAACGGCGCACCTGACACTTGGCCAAAGGTACGCCGATATAGGCTGCGATCGCTTCCGTCAGGGCACGGTTCGAATTGCCCGCCAGGATTTTCATCGCCTTTGTCACTCGACCGTCATCCACATGGCTCGCCTCATAGCAGCCGAGCGCGGTCGGAACAATAAGAAGACTGAGTTTTCACGACAAAAAAGTGAACCACCCTTTTCATCGCACGCGCGACCAAAGTTCATTGCCGCACATGCCGCCACCGGGAGAGCATCCTTCGATCTTCAAGGCCTTTTCCCCCTGCATCGACATTTTGGCCGAGTACATCTGGCCGTCCTCGGCATTATACGTGGTGCCGGTCCACAGATTCTCCCCAGCGGGCTTCATGTTGATCAAAGTTTCGATGCCGATGACCGACCGGCCGCGCTTGCTCGGATCGGGATTCTTTTCGTCTTTGCCCGGCGTCGACGCCGTGGTCGCGACGAAACCGCAATAGGCCGCACCGCATTTGCGGATGCGAACCGTTGCCGTGCCGTCCGCGACCCGCCATTCCCCGGCGGGATCGGCGATCGCCGCAGAAGCGACAAACATCAGAGCAGCAAAAGAAGCGGCGGAGAGGATCGGCGAAAACTGCATATCTCATCCTCGAACTTATGAGTGGAACTGGTTTGCACTGCAGGACGCGGTAGGTGTCGTTACAGCGCCAATTCGCTTGAAACATGTCTGCCCTCGGCCCGCAAGAGGTTCAATTGGGAAAAAGACAATTCGTTTCTGTGGCAAAGTTAACACAGGCATGTCTTTGATTTTTCGCCATTTTTCGTCAAACGCTTGCGTCGCTTCGGCTGGCATGCCGCCCTTTGCGGCAGCGCGATAACGAAAATCTTATCGGACGGGCGATCTGTGGCCGAGACATGCCGCATCGGTCCATCTCGAAAACGGCAAAAAACGAATTCGCTCTTCCGCTCTAATGCAGCGACGCGAGACCCGCGCCGCGTGGCGGCGGCAACGGTACCTGGGCCGCCGCCGCGGGCGGCGCGGGGGAGGCGACCGTGGTTTGCCCGCTGTCGGCGAGCTGGCGACCGCTTGCCGGTCTTCCCTCGCTCGCAGCAACGGCTTCGGGCGTGTTTGTCAGGAAGTCTGCGAGGTCGTCGGCGCTTTTGGCCGCGACGGCAGCAAGGACGGATTGATCGACGACCGACCAGGGATCGGCCGCGGCCGCCTTGATAGCCACTTGGTCTTCGATCCTTTGGGCGCGCTGCCGATTGGCGTCGAAGATGTCGAGAACAAAAGCGACCGCCGTGCCGGACTCTTGCGGATAGGCGTTCAAATAGCCACGAATAAGATAGTTCGCCTTATCCGCTTCAGTCACATTAATGTCCCGCTCTTTCGCCGCTTTGTCGAAGTCTGCCTTGAATTGATCCGTAAGAGCTTGCTGCGCGCCGGCAAATCCAGTTAGGGCAACGCTCGCACCCGCCGGGCTCACGCCTTGGCGACGGGCCATGTTCGTTTGATGAACGGATGCTGCTGCTTCCGGCGCCGGGCGCGCCATGTCGACGCAGCCGGCAAGAAAGCAGGCAAGGAGAGCGGCGACACATGCCCGGGCGAAAGCCGCCGAGCGGTCGGAGGTCGCGAGCCTGTCGTTCATATCGCCTCCTTCCGTGCGCTTTGGGAATTCGGATCGCGGCGTATGTTCTGCGGCGACGCCACGCTTGAAGCTTAAGCCCATTTTGCCGACGAGGTCCAGAGCGCTGAGGCGGCAGCAATTTGCCGGGCTGGTCATGAGCCAACTTCGTCGTATTCGGCATGTTTCGTGCGATCCGCCTTTTCCTCGCCCCGGCGTGCTCCTAAATCTCCAGGATGAGCCGGCTTCCTAATGACCTTGCGAAAGATGTGAACGAGACCGAAGGACAGGCCTCCCGCGCGCTCCCGACGGATCGTGAAATCGAAGTTTCGGCGGAGGACGCCGGCGAAATTGCCGGGAGCCTCGAGGCGGACGCCGACCTAGGTCGCCTCGATGTGGCGACGCCGGCTCCCCTGCGCCGCGGTGTCGAGGTCATCCGCGCGCATTGGCGGAACGCGCCGCTGGGTCCGGGCGTCTACCGGATGATCGGCGAAGACGGTGAAGTCCTCTATGTCGGCAAAGCGAAGAGCGTCCGCAAGCGGATCGCCAGCTATTTGCGGCAGATGGGTCACACCAACCGCATCGCCCATATGATTTCGCTGACCACCGGCATGGTCTTCGTTTCGACCGGGACCGAGACGGAAGCGCTGCTCCTCGAAACCAATTTCATCAAGCAGATGAAGCCGTGCTTCAACGTTTTGATGCGCGACGACAAGTCGTTTCCTTACATTCTCGTCAGCGGTGACCATGCCGCGCCGCAAATTACCAAGCACCGCGGCGCGCGGACACGCAAGGGGGATTATTTCGGACCCTTCGCCAGTGTCTGGGCCGTCAATCGTACCTTGAATGCGCTCGAGCGGGCCTTTTTGCTGCGTTCCTGTTCCGACAGCACCTACGAAAATCGCACCCGGCCTTGTTTGCTCTACCAGATCAAGCGCTGCTCCGCGCCGTGCACGGGCGAGATCGAGCCCGCCGCTTACGCCGAACTCGTCCGCGAGGCGCGCGATTTCCTGTCCGGCAAGAGCCGCACCGTCCGCGAGCGTCTCGCCGCGGAAATGACCGCGGCATCCGAGAGCCTGGAGTTCGAGCGTGCGGCGCGGCTGCGCGACCGAATCGCGGCGCTTTCCGCCATTCAGGGCGCTCAGGGCATCAACCCGAAAAGCGTCGAAGAAGCCGATGTCTTCGCGATTTTCGAGGAGGCCGGGCAATTCTGCGTCGAAGTCTTCTTCTTCCGCACCTATCAGAACTGGGGCAACCGGCCTTATTATCCTCGCGCCGACAAGAGCCTTTCGCAAAACGAAGTTCTCGACGCCTTCCTGGCCCAGTTTTATGCCGACAAGCCCCCCGCCCGCCTCATCCTCCTCTCGCATGAGATCGAAAACCGCGAGGTCCTGCAGCGCGCGCTCGGCGAACGCGCCGGCCATCGGGTCGAAGTCGCCGTGCCTCAGCGCGGCGAGAAAAAAGAACTCGTCGATCATGCCGCGCAAAACGCGCGCGAGACTTTGGCGCGCAAACTCTCCGAGAACGCCAGCCAGGAAAAGCTTCTCAAAGCACTCGCCGAGGCTTTCGGCCTTGCCGGTCCCTTGCGGCGCATCGAAGTCTACGACAATTCCCACATTATGGGCACGAATGCAGTCGGTGCCATGATCGTCGCCGGCGCCGACAGGCTTCATGAAGGCGCATTACCGCAGCTTCAACATAAAGGGCGAGGATCTCACGCCCGGCGATGATTACGCCATGATGCGGCAAGTTCTGCGCCGCCGCTTCGCGCGTTTGCTGAAAGAGGAGACGCAAAGCGAAGACGAGCTCGATACGGATCTCGAAGCTTTCCCGCAAAAGCCGGATCTCATCCTGATCGACGGCGGCCAGGGCCAGTTCGACGCGGCCTGCGAAATTCTCGCCGATCTCGGCGTCAGCGGTGTCGCGGTGGCTTCGATCGCAAAGGGGGCCGATCGCAACGCCGGCCGCGAGACGTTTTTCGTCGCCGGCCGCGAGCCGTTCAGACTGGCGCCGCGCGATCCGGCTCTTTATTTCGTGCAGAGGCTGCGCGACGAGGCGCATCGCTTCGCCATCGGAACGCACCGGGCGCGCCGCAAAAAGGAATTCACCAAGAGCCCTCTCGAAGAGATTGCCGGCATTGGCCCGGCGCGCAAACGGGCGCTCTTGCACGCGTTCGGCACGGCCAAAGCCATTGCGCGAGCCGGCTTGGCCGATCTCGAGAAAGTGCCCGGCATCAATGCCGCAACGGCGCGCCTCGTCTACGATTTTTTCCACGGCAATGGGGGTTAGGCGTCGTCCGTTAATAAGTGCTCTATTTACAAGCCACGAGCTCCCTCATGGTGAGGAGGCCCCATAGGGCGTTGGCTTGCGACGCCCGTCGCAAGCGACGGACTATGAGGGTCGTCACGAACCACGAGGGAGCGCCGTTTGGCGAGAGGTGCGGAAAACTTGGCGTATGGCGCCCTCGTGGTTCGAGACGCAGGCCATAACCCGTCGCAAGCAACGGGCTATGGCCTGCTCCTCGCCATGAGGGCTTTGGGACCGTTGATCCTTCTCGCCAAACGATACACTAATTCGCGCACAGATCCTTAGCTGGAATCCGGTGGTGGCGAGGTTTGAATGCCGGCAATGGGAAGTGAGCCGGCATTCGTCGGAAGAGCATGAAAGGCCCGGCTGCGCCGGCAACAGACATCGGCGCCTGCTTGCGCATGCACGGTCGAATGACAATCGGTCCGAGCACGCTCGCCGCCGCCAATAAGGCGACCCCAGTCGTTCAACGCAAGAAAATGCTTGCTGTGCGAACACAACTTGCGCGGACATGAATTATCTGCCACAATTCGTTAATTGTTTTTTGTATTACCGCGGGCGGGGGCCTCAGGTGAACATCGTGTTTGGGAGTGGGTTCTCGGCCGCGGGGCCGGAGCCTGAAGCCATTTTTTCAGCGCCCGCGCCGGGCACGATAATTTTGCCTTTTATGATGGCGCCGCCGCGCAACGGGCGTGGGGTCACAATCCAAACTGCGCAGTACCGAATACCCGTCGAAGCGGGTTGATTAGCTTCAACAAAATCCGTTTCGAATCGCTGATTTCGGAAAGGTGGTACCAGCTGCCAAATAAAATCTGGGACAAAAAGGGCTTTGGGGGCGTCGGTCATGTCTGTCACCTTGGACGTGAGTTCTGGATCGGTCTCCGTCGACCTTGCTTCAAGCTCAAGTCTGAACCCCAGCGTCAGCGAAACAGTCGAGCTGAGCCAAGGTGGAATTGATTTAACCACGAATATTCCGGCTGTCATGCCGGTGACGGCATCGACTGGACTCTATGACTGGAGCGATCCGGCGGCATGGGGAGATGCTTATCTCGCAGTACAAGGCGCTGCTGACGTCAGCACATTCGTCCAGGGCATTCTCTCCGGAGAAGACATTTCTGAAACTTGCAGCGCCTACGTCAATTCTCTTATGAACTTTGGTCCGACCGACCAGTCATCGTTTGCAATCCCGATTACAACGACAGATTTTTTTGTGATACCAGTGAATTTTAACGTTGCTATCAATCTCACATACGACGTCACGATCCCTGATGAAGCAAGCATCTTTGCTGACCAGCCTAATGTCGACATCTATAGACTTGAAATAGATGCCGGCGGCTCGCTGACCGCCGGCAGCCAGTCCTTTGTCGTCGACGATTACGTGATGAACGCAGGACAGTTCACTGTAGACAGCGGCGCGGGCGTAACTATCACAGGGGACCTATTCAACGATGGGACTACCACTATCAGCGGAAATTTCACCATTGATGGCGCGATATACAACGACGGAACAATAACGGCGCAATCGGCTACCTTTGCGATCGCTAATTCAGTCGACAACCTTTACGGGATCATTGAGGCGCTTTCCTCTGGCACGTTGAACGTCACCGGCACGGTCACTGGCGGCGTGGTGCGGACCAGCAGCGGCGGCACGGTGGCGGTCGGGATCGGCGGCGTTCTGCGCGACACCGAACTGGCCGGTAGCGGCCTCGATGGAACGGCATCGGAAATTCTCGTCGGCGGCGGCACCGTCACCTCTGGCAGCGATCTGCAGGACGTGACGCTCGATGCGGGGGCCAGCTACACGGCCTTGGAGTTCAACGAGACGGCGCTCGGCGGGACCATCGTCAATGGCGGCACGCTGGCGGCAGCGCCGGGCGGGGAATTTGCCATCGACGGTCCGGTGACGCTCACCGGCGGCGGCACCATGGTCATCGATGGCTACATTGTTGCCGGCCGGTCTTTGGGCAGTACCACCAACCTGCTGCATCTGACATCGGGGGCGGATCGGCTTTTCAACGTCGACAACACGATCGCCGGCAGCGGCGGCACCATTCGTGTCGATCTGACCAATGAGAGCGGCGGCGTCATCGAGGCCGACAAGGCTGGCCAGCAATTTTCCGTGTCGTCCTACCAGAGCGGCAGCATCAATCAGGGAATCTTCGAAGCTACCAACAGCGGCACGCTCGGCATCGGCGGCACGCTTGAGAACTCCGGTGGTCTGATTCAGGCCCTCTCTGGCGGCACGGTGAACGTCACCGGCACGATCACCGATGGCACCGTGCAGACCAGCAGCGGCGGGACGGTGGCGGTCGGGATCGGCGGTGTTCTGCGCGACACCGAACTGGCCGGTAGCGGCCTCGAGGGAACGGCATCGGAAATTCTCGTCGGCGGCGGCACCGTCACCTCTGGCAGCGATCTGCAGGACGTGACGCTCGATGCGGGGGCCAGCTACACGGCCTTGGAATTCAACGAGACGGCGCTCGGTGGGACCATCGTCAATGGCGGTACGCTGGCGACAGCACCAGGCGGGGAATTTGCCATCGATGGTCCGGTGACGCTCACCGGCGGCGGCACCATGGTCATCGATGGCAACATTGTCGCCGGCCGGTCCTTGGGCAGTTCTACCAACCTGCTGCATCTGACATCGGGGGCGGATCGGCTTTTCAACGTCGACAACACGATCGCCGGCAGCGGAAGTACGATCAGTATCTCGCTGATCAATGAGAGCGGCGGCATCATCGAGGCCAACAATAGCCACACGCTCGGCCTTGGTGGGACCGTCGAGAACTCCGGGGTGGTTCAGGCCCTCTCTGGCGGCACGGTGAACGTCACCGGCACGATCACCGATGGCACCGTGCAGACCAGCAGCGGCGGGACGGTGGCGGTCGGGATCGGCGGTGTTCTGCGCGACACCGAACTGGCCGGTAGCGGCCTCGATGGAACGGCATCGGAAATTCTCGTCGGCGGCGGCACCGTCACCTCTGGCAGCGATCTGCAGGACGTGACGCTCGATGCGGGGGCCAGCTACACGGCCTTGGAGTTCAACGAGACGGCGCTCGGCGGGACCATCGTCAATGGCGGCACGCTGGCGGCAGCGCCGGGCGGGGAATTTGCCATCGACGGTCCGGTGACGCTCACCGGCGGCGGCACCATGGTCATCGATGGCAACATTGTCGCCGGCCGGTCCTTGGGCAGTTCTACCAACCTGCTGCATCTGACATCGGGGGCGGATCGGCTTTTCAACGTCGACAACACGATCGCCGGCAGCGGCGGCACCATTCGTGTCGATCTGACCAATGAGAGCGGCGGCGTCATCGAGGCCGACAAGGCTGGCCAGCAATTTTCCGTGTCGTCCTACCAGAGCGGCAGCATCAATCAGGGAATCTTCGAAGCTACCAACAGCGGCACGCTCGGCATCGGCGGCACGCTTGAGAACTCCGGTGGTCTGATTCAGGCCCTCTCTGGCGGCACGGTGAACGTCACCGGCACGATCACCGATGGCACCGTGCAGACCAGCAGCGGCGGGACGGTGGCGGTCGGGATCGGCGGTGTTCTGCGCGACACCGAACTGGCCGGTAGCGGCCTCGAGGGAACGGCATCGGAAATTCTCGTCGGCGGCGGCACCGTCACCTCTGGCAGCGATCTGCAGGACGTGACGCTCGATGCGGGGGCCAGCTACACGGCCTTGGAATTCAACGAGACGGCGCTCGGTGGGACCATCGTCAATGGCGGTACGCTGGCGACAGCACCAGGCGGGGAATTTGCCATCGATGGTCCGGTGACGCTCACCGGCGGCGGCACCATGGTCATCGATGGCTACATTGTTGCCGGCCGGTCTTTGGGCAGTACCACCAACCTGCTGCATCTGACATCGGGACCGGACCAGCTTTTCAACGTCGACAACACGATCACCGGCAGCGGAAGTACGATCAGTATCTCGCTGATCAATGAGAGCGGCGGCATCATCGAGGCCAACAATAGCCACACGCTCGGCCTTGGTGGGACCGTCGAGAACTCCGGGGTGGTTCAGGCCCTCTCTGGCGGCACGGTGAACGTCACCGGCACGATCACCGATGGCACCGTGCAGACCAGCAGCGGCGGGACGGTGGCGGTCGGGATCGGCGGTGTTCTGCGCGACACCGAACTGGCCGGTAGCGGCCTCGAGGGAACGGCATCGGAAATTCTCGTCGGCGGCGGCACCGTCACCTCTGGCAGCGATCTGCAGGACGTGACGCTCGATGCGGGGGCCAGCTACACGGCCTTGGAATTCAACGAGACGGCGCTCGGTGGGACCATCGTCAATGGCGGTACGCTGGCGACAGCACCAGGCGGGGAATTTGCCATCGACGGTCCGGTGACGCTCACCGGCGGCGGCACCATGGTCATCGATGGCTACATTGTTGCCGGCCGGTCTTTGGGCAGTACCACCAACCTGCTGCATCTGACATCGGGACCGGATCGGCTTTTCAACGTCGACAACACGATCGCCGGCAGCGGCGGCACCATTCGTGTCGATCTGACCAATGAGAGCGGCGGCGTCATCGAGGCCGACAAGGCTGGCCAGACCCTGAGCTTGGACGAGGGGAGCACCGTCAACCAGGGCCTCATCGAAGCCAATGCGGGGAGACTCAGCGTCGACGACGCCGTCACGGGCGCGGGCTCTGCGCTCATCACGAATGACGGCACTCTGGCCTTCGGCGGTTCCTTCCAGCAGAATGTTGTATTTAGCGGAGCCGGCCAACTCGCGCTTGCCGATACCTACAGCGGCGCGGTGAGCGGATTCTCCCAGAGCGACGGAATCGATCTCGGATTCCTTTCGTTCAGCGCCGCCGACAGCGCAACCTTTGTCGAGAGTAGCACCGGCACCGGCGGCGTACTGTCGATCCTCGACGCCGGATCGAACACGGTTGCGACGGTTGATCTCGCAGGACTTTATTTCAGCTCGTTGCAGTTCAATCTCACCAATGACGGCCAGGGCGATACGCTGGTGAGCGGGCCGGGCCTGGAGGAATTCGCCACCAATACCATCGTTTCATCGGGCGAAACCCTCTCCAATCTGGTGGTGGTCCCGAGCGGCGTCGTGCTCGGCATTCAGGGCGGCGGCACCGTAGATGGCCTCGTCGTCGGCAACGGCGGCGTCGAGGTCGTCTCCTCCGGCGGCATCGCGGAGGGTACCATCCTCTACGCCGGCGCCACCGAGGATGTGGCATCCGGCGGCACGGTGAGCGAAACTGTCTTCGACGGTGGCACGCAGAATGTCCAGTTTGGCGCCACCGTGAGCAATGTATTTATCGGCGCCAGCGGCGGAATCCAGAACGTTATTTCCGGCGGCATTGCCGTAACCACCATCCTCGACGGCGGTGCCGACCAGAACGTCTCCTCCGGCGGCATCGCCATCGGCACCACCGTCAGTAGCGGCGACGTTCTCACCGTTTCCTTCGGCGGCGTGGCGAGCGGGGCGATTGTCTCCCGCGGCGGCAAGGTGTACGTGTCGTCGGGCGGCTTTGCCTCGGCAACGCTCGTCAGCGGCGGCAAACAGTTCATCTTGGCCGGCGGCTCGGCGCTCGGCGATGTCGTGACGTCGGGCAACGAAACTGTCTCCAGCGGCGGTTTTGCGAGTGGGACTTTGGTGAGTGGCGCCGGCGTCCAATATGTCTATGGCAGCGCCGCGGCCACGTCCGTCGGCAACGGCGGCATCGAGGAGACTTTTGCCGGAGGGACGGACAGCGGCACCATCGTGTCGAGCGGCGGCAGCGAATATGACTTCGGCACGGCGAGCGGCGATACTTTGTCGAGCGGCGGCGTCCAATATGTCGAGAGCGGCGCCGCCGCGAGCGCGACCATTATTGCGACCGGCGGCATCGAGGACATCCTGGCCGGCGGCACGGCGAACAGCGGTATCGTGTCGAGCGGCGGCAGTGAATATGACTTCGGCACGGCGAGCGGCGACACTTTGTCGAGCGGCGGCGTCCAATATGTTTACAGCGGCGGCGCCGCGAGCGCGACCACTGTTGCGAGCGGCGGCATCGAGGACATCGTGGCCGGCGGAGCCGCAAACGGCGCCATCGTGGCGAGCGGCGGCACCCAATTCGACTTCGGCACGGCGAGCGGCGGCACGCTCTCGGGCGGCGTCCAATATGTCTATGCCAGCGCTGCGGCGACTGTGCTCGTTAGCGGCGGCATCGAGGACATCCTGTCCGGCGGGACGGCGAGCGGCGCCATCGTATCGAGCGGCGGCACGCAATTCGACTTCGGCACGGCGAGCGGCGGCGAGCTCAGCGGCGGCGTCCAATATGTCTACGGCAGCGCCGCGGCCGGGACGATCGCCGGCGGCGGCATCGAGGACATCCTGTCCGGCGGGGCGGCGAGCGGCGCCATCGTGTCGAGCGGCGGCACCGAGTTCGACTTCGGCACGGCGAGCGGCGGCACGCTCAGCGGCGGCGTCCAATATGTCTATGGCAGCGCCGCGGCGACAGTGCTCGTCAGCGGTGGCCTTCAGGCCATCGTTGCGGGCGGCACGGCGAGCGGCGCCATCGTCTCGAGCGGCGGCACCGAGTTCGACCTCGGCACGGCGAGCGGCGGCACTTTGTCGAACGGCGGCCTGCAATATGTTTACGGCAGCGCCGCGGCCGGGACGGTCGCCAGTGGCGGCCTGCAGGACATCCTGTCCGGCGCGACGGCGAGCGGCGCCATCGTGGCGAGCGGTGGCACCGAGTTCGACTTCGGCACGGCGAGCGGCGTCGCCCTCAGCGGCGGCCTGCAATATGTCTACGGCAGCGCCGCGGCCGGGACGATCGCCAGCGGCGGGATCCAGGACATCATTGCCGGCGGCACCGCCAGCGGCGTCACGCTCAGCGGCGGCCATCAATATGTCTATGGCAGCGCCGCGGCGACGACACTCAGCAGCGGCGGTCATGAAATCGTCTATTCGGGCGGCACGATCAGCGGCGCGACGATCGCCGGCGGCACGCTCGAATTGCAGAGCGGGGCGACGGCCGGCTCGAGCACGATCGGCTTCGCGTCGAGCGGCTCGCTGAAGCTCGACGGCACCGGGTCGTACGCCATGTTGGTGGCGGGCTTTACCGTGCCCGACGCGATCGACCTGACGGCGGTGAGCTACGCCTCGGCGACGACGCTGAGCTACACCAGCAACACGTCGGGCGGCACGCTGAGCGTCACCGACGGGACGCATTCGGTGTCGCTGCTGCTGCTCGGCAATTACACGGCAGGCAGTTTCAGCCTGAGCAGCGGCAGCACCGGCACCGTCGTCAACGACCCGCCGACGGGGGTGACGACCGACCTCGCTCCGGTCGCGCTGGTGACACCGCATAACACGTGAACCACGGCTGCGGGTTCCCGATCGTTTCGGCTTGACTTGGCAGGTCCGCTTCGGGTGGTGAGCCGTCATTCGCCAGAAACGCGTGACCGGCCGAGGTGCGCCGACAGGAGACATGCCGGCCGGCTCATTCGTTGATCAGCAGCACAATCAAACCCGAACGATTTTGCAAACCAGAACGATTTTGCCGGTCACTCGGTTACCTCGTCGGCGCGGCGGCGGGGCGTGAGTGGCGATGTGAGGCGGAGCGCGTTGGCGCTCTTAGTTGGTAGGCAGCTGAACCGGTAGGCCGCACGGCTTGGCGCCCCGCAGCATGTGATTGACATGGGATACCACTTGCCCGACGCTATCGTATATCAGGCGCGTAGGTGACCCGCGAGTCACTGCTCAGAGTGCTCATGAACCGCAAACAACGTCGCGCCGCCAAACTTGGACGGACGTCAACCAATCCGCCTGCGGAAACCGCAGCCGCCAGTGTTCCAATGGGTGCCGCGGCGCTCTTAGGGGAGGGCGTCAAACACCACCAGGCGGGACGATTGGCCGAGGCCGGGGCTTGTTATCGGCGAGTGCTCGCCGCCCAACCCGACCATCCGGACGCTCTGCACCTGCTCGGTGTCATTGCTAATCAGGCTGGGCGGCATGACTTAGCCGTCGAATTGATCGGTCAGGCTATAAAGCGGAGCGGACAAATCCATCTTATTTTTCCAACCTCGGCAATGCGCTGACGAACCTGGGCAAGCTCGACGAAGCGATCGCCGCGTGTCGCCGGGCGATCGGCATCAAACGCGAGTTTGCCGATGCTCATTCCAACCTCGGCAATGCGTTGCAGGAGCAGGGCAAGCTCGACGAAGCGATCGCCGCCTATCGCCGGGCGGTCGGCATCAACCCTGACTTTGCCGAGGCTCATTCCAACCTCGGCAATACGCTGGCGGACCAGGGCAAGTTCGACGAGGCGATTGCCGCCTATCGCCGGGCGATCGGCATCAACCCCGACTTGGCCGACGCTCATTCCAATTTGTTATTTTGCCTGAACTACCACGAGAACGTGACGGCCGATCAGCTTTTCGCCGAGCACCGAGAATGGGGTCGACAATTCGGCCGGCAGGCACCTCGGCCCACCGCGCATACCAATGACCGCGAAGCGGGGCGGCGACTGCGCATCGGCTATGTGTCCGGAGACTTCCGTTATCATCCAGTCGGATACTTTTTGGCCCGCGTGCTGCCGGCGCACAGCCGGAATTGTGTCGAGGTGTTCTGTTACTCCAATAGCGCTATTGCCGATGCCATGACCGATCGCTTGCGTGGCGCGTGCGACCACTGGTCCAGCATTGTCGGCATGTCTGATGCGGATGCGGCCTCGCTTATAAGGCGAGATGGCATCGACATCCTGATCGATCTCTCCGGCCATACGGCAAACAATCGTCTCCTGCTATTCGCATTAAGACCGGCACCTGTGCAGGCCAGTTGGCTGGGCTATTTCGGCACGACAGGCCTCGCCGCCATGGACTACGTGCTGATGGACGCCGTCTCTGCACCGCCCGGAGAGGAGCGCCGGTACTGCGAGGCGGTGGTACGGCTGCCCTACGGTCGTTTCTGCTACGAAGCGCCGGAGATGGCGCCTGCGCCTGTCGATCCCCCATCTTTGAAACGGGGCCATGTGACCTTCGGCAGCTTCAATAATGTCGCAAAAATCGGTTCCGACGCGGTGCAACTATGGGCGAAGGTTCTGCACGCCACCCCCCGATCCCGTCTCGTTCTCAAGTGGAAATCTTTGGGCGAAGAAGGTTCTCGGCTGCGTTTTGTCGATGCCTTCACCGCTGCCGGCATTTCCGCAGATCGCCTCGAATTACGTGGCTTTTCGCTACACCGGGAGATGCTGGCAGAATACGGCGATATCGACATTGCCCTCGATCCGTTTCCCTTCAGTGGGGGCCTCACCAGCTGCGAGGCACTATGGATGGGGGTACCAGTGCTAACTTTGCCTGGCGACCGGCCGGCTTCGCGCCAGACATCAGGCTTTCTGCGGCTGTTGGGGTTGGATGACATGGTCGCAACGTCACCGGCAGACTATATTGAGCGGGCGGCATCCCTGGCTGCCGATTCTCACCGCCTGGTCGTCCTGCGTCATTCATTGCGGTCCCGTCTGGCAGGCTCGCCGATGTGCGATGGTCCACTTTTCACCGCCGCTTTGGAATCTGCGTTTCGAGAGATGTGGCGGCGCTTTTGCTCCGGTCAACCCGTCGCCACATTTGATGTGTCGCCGTTGGCCGTCGGCGCTGCGGAGCATGCCGGTTTGTTGGCATCCATCGCGACAAAGGGTATTTCATCGGCCTAAGATAAGAGCGCGTAGCCAGCCGGCCACGTTCTCAATCACGCGTCTTGTCTGGCCGCTTCGAGCCGACAGCGGAAATCAAAACGGAGACGCGACCGGGAATTCTCACGCTGGACGCGGCCTGCTCGAGAGATCCGGCTGGGCACTGTCGTGAACAAGTGCACTTGTCCATCCCCGCCGCACTCATTCCCGCGCAAGCGGGAATCCAGTCCTAGTCGCGTGGGCGCGTGCAAATAACTCATATTGCCGCGGACGCGGCTCATGCTGGTTTCCCGCCTGCGCCGGAATGCGGCCACCGAGTCGGTTCGGTTGTCAAACGACAGCCACTTAGAGCACGATCGCGAAAACTCGCAGGCATTTCGCAGAAGAACTGCGTCGAAGCAACGCCGCGATCAGCGCGCCGGGGCGGCCTGGATCTGTGGTGCTCTCTGGCGCGGTGCTTGCGCGACATTGAGGCGGCCCCTCAGCAAGCGCGCGGCGACGAGAAGCAGGCCAATTGCAAAGACGTACCAGGCCGGCCGCACGACATAGGAAAAATCCAAATTGGCGCTGAGGATCATCAGCCAGGGCGCGCCCGTCTTGAACATGTAATAGGCGGCCTCGAAGCAGGCGGTCGCCAACGCCGCCGCTGCCGCTAAGCTGAGGAGGTGGAGCGCCGTCAGATCGCGCCAAAACCGGCGCGCCAGCCGCTCGCCGAGGAGAAGGGCGAAGATGCCGCCCATAATAATAGCCTCCGTGACTTCGAGTTTCGATTGGATGAAGAAATGCACGGTGCCGAGAACCGCAATAGCGTAAACGATCTTATGAAGGCTGTTCCAGTTTTCCGAGCCCAGCCGTTGGATGGCGGCATCGGTCGACGTCGCCGCCAATGCGGCAAGGCTGCAGAGCGTCACAAACCCGATCGTCAGATAGATGCGCAGGGCGATTTCGCTGCCGACCCGCAAAAGATCGCCGTGCTGGTCGCAGATATAGAGGGTGAAATGCAGCAGCGCATAGGCGAACACCGCAACACCGAGCATTCGCCGAACCGAGACGAGCTTGTTCAATCGCGTCGCATAGCGCAGAGGAGTTATCGCCAAAGTCGCAGCAAGCAGACGCACCGCCGCTAGACCGGCTTGATGGATTGCCTCCGTGAACGGCCGCGGACCGAGCAAGTTGTGCCAGGCCTCCCAACCGAGCCAAAGAGCTGGCGCGATCACTGCGGCGAACACCACGAGCCGGAAAAGCGAAAACTTTCCGGCTCTATCGACCCAAGGCAGCACCGAATGCAGCCCGAAGGTTGTTACCGAAGAATTATCCGAATTTGGTCGTCCGGCCATATCCGCCCCTTGCAGAAACATCTCATCCTATCTACGGGATGGGTGTGCCCGATGTTTCACGACCCTATATTCAAGAAGGCGTGAAGCGAGAGCGCGCCGGGCGTTCCCGCGGCTGCTTCGAAAACGGGACCGGCACTCGTCGAAGCGGCTCCGGGGCCGGCGCAAACCGCCGATCTTGCGAAATGAGAACTCCCACGCCCAGCATTAAATTGTCCATTAAAAGGATTAGTTCACTCATACCTGGTCGCGACGTCGCAAGCTTGATACGGCAAAAAGCCCCGTGTTAAGGTCGAGGTCACGCTTCATTGTGTCTGTCGGACCACCAGTCAATCGCAGCACCAAGTCGCCCGAGCGATCATGTCCGCCGGTTGATTCATGTCGCGAATTCCGCAGATAAGTAAGGGCCGATATGTCGGACCGCCAGCGAGTTACGGCTTCCATGCGTGTTTATCTCGATTTCGAAAAGCCTTTCGCTGAACTCGAAGCGAAGATCGCTGAATTGCGGGCGCTTCCGAGCAGCGGCGAAAGCGTGGCCATTAGCGAGGAACTGGCGCGGCTCGAGATCAAGGCCGCGAAGGCGCTGGCCGAGATCTACGCCAGCCTCACGCCCTGGCAGCGCACGCAGGTGGCGCGGCATCCGCAGCGGCCCCATTCTTGCGACTATATTTCCGGACTTTTTACCGATTTCACGCCGCTCTCCGGCGACCGGCGCTTCGGTGAAGACCCTGCAATCACGGGCGGATTTGCCCGTTTCAAGGGTGCGCCCATTTGTGTCGTCGGCCAAGAAAAAGGCTGGGACACCGAGTCGCGTATTCGCCACAATTTCGGGATGGCGCGCCCGGAGGGCTACCGCAAGGCCGTCCGCTTGATGGAACTGGCCGACCGCTTCGGCCTGCCGGTCATTTCGCTGGTCGATACGGCCGGCGCATTTCCGGGCGTCGAGGCTGAAGCACGCGGCCAGGCGGAAGCCATTGCGAGATCGACGGATGCCGCCCTCGCGCTCGGCACAATTAATATCGCCGTCATTATCGGGGAAGGCGGATCGGGCGGCGCGATTGCAATCGCGAGCTGCAATCGTGTCATGATGCTGGAAAACGCGATTTACACGGTCGCTTCGCCCGAGGCCTCGGCCTCGATTCTCTGGCGCGATTCGAGCCGTGCCCAGGATGCCGCAACGAATATGAAGATCACGGCGCAAGATCTCCTCAGATTCGGGCTGATCGACACGATCATAGCGGAACCGACCGGCGGCGCGCATCGCGATCCTTCGGCGACGATTGCGGCAACGGGGCAGGCGATCAGTGCGGCCCTGGAGAGCCTCGCCAACCTGTCGCGCGAAGCACTGATCGAGGCGCGCGCCGAAAAATTCCTCGCCATGGGCCGCAAAGCCTGAAACGTTTCGAGGTAAGCCGTTGGTTTTCCTTAGCCATCATGTCGAACGGGAGCGCCTTGCAGTAACCTCGAGATAAGGATAACCCTCTACAATGACCTGCTGTTTCCAGGGAACTGGGCTAGCCTGCTCAGGCCTGCTGCCTGGAACGGCCGTTTTGTTGGAATCAAGCCCACAATTTGGCACGGATTGCGGCCATATGATCCGACCTCTGCCGCGGGCAGATCAGGTCCTGTGAACCGAGCGGGTGGCGATGAAGTCTGATATGAATTTCAAAGCTCGGATCGACAGGATCGGTTCATTCGCGATCCTGTCGGCTCTGTGCGCGGGCCTGGCCGCGTGCAGTGACGACTTGGGCGGTGGCGTGTCACGCCGTGCTTATCAACCTCTATCCTCTGAAGTGCTCGCTTTGATGCAGGAAAAAGGCACCACGCAAAATGCTCCGGTGCTCATCCGCACTTACAAGAAAGAGGCCGAGTTCGAGGTATGGAAAATGGCGGCGGACGGCCGCTACGTCCTGCTGAAGACCTATCCCATGTGCCGCTGGTCGGGCCAGCTCGGCCCCAAGACACGCGAGGGCGATCGTCAAGTGCCGGAAGGTTTCTACGCGATCACGCCCGGGCAGATGAATCCCAACTCGGCTTATTATTTGTCCTTCAACGTCGGCTACCCCAATGCCTATGACCGCGCACATGGTTATGGCGGCGGCTCCATCATGGTGCATGGCGCCTGTTCTTCAGCCGGCTGCTTCTCGATGACGGACCAGGAGATCGCGGAAATCTATTCATTGGCACGCGACGGCTTCCTCGGGGGGCAGCGCGCAATCCAGATGCAGTCCCTGCCTTTCCATATGACAGCGGAAAACTTCGCCAAATATCGGCTCGATCCGAATGTAGCATTTTGGAAGGAGCTGAAGGTCGGCACCGACAATTTCGAAGTGACGCGGCAGGATGTCGCTGTCGGCGTCTGCAACAACCACTATGTCTTCAATGCAAAACCAGTCGACGGATCGCAACTCGACCCGACCGGGGCTTGCCCGCCGCTGAAGCAAGACGATCGAATTCATGCGGAAGTTGCCGCAAAAGAGAAACAGGACGCCAGCAAAATCGCCGAACTGGTTGCCCAAGGTGCGCGCGCCGTGCACACGGTCTATGCGGACGGAGGGCAAAACCCCGCATTTGCCTCTCGCTACATTTTTGGACTGAGCCGGCCAGAGGCGCTGGCGAAAGGTCCAGTCGACGTCGCGCTCGACGATGGCAAGGCGAAGAAATTGTCGCCGGCCGAGCAGATCGCCGCAGCCAAGGCCAAGCAGCAGGAGAAGCTCGCCACGAGCGATCCCGCCGTGGCCGCTGCCGCCCCGCAGCCCGAGCCGCCGCAGAATGCCGTCTCGCTTATCAGCAATCTTTGGGCGGCCCAACATGGGACGCAACCGGCAGCGCCCGTCGCGGCTTATGAGCCGGCCGAACCGCAGCCAGCCGACGTGCCGCTACCGCCCCGCCGTCTGCAGGCCTTTGCGATGAAACCCGTTTCGCCGGTCGTCGACCAGCAATAGAGCGGTCTCGTTGAGCGGAAGCTTGCAACCGATCGATGAAACTACCCCTCAAGCTCGGGATAATGCCGGAATATCCCTGATTCATTGAAGGGAACGCGCCGCGGCGAGGCGAGATAGCCGGCAATGCGCGGCCGTTTCGCGATCTTATCATGCAGCGCGACCAACTTCGGGATACGTGGTTCCAAACGCTTCATCGCCGTAGGGAAAGCGTAACGAAGCCCTTCGATCAGCTGAAACAGCGACAGATCGGCATAAGTGAACCGGCCGCCGACGAGGTATTTGTCGCCGCGTGGGTTTTGCGTCAGCACGCGTTCGAAATATCCCAGATATTTGGGCAAGCGCTCGCCCAAGAATCCTTCCGTATAGCGCTTCGCCGCGTCCTTTTGGTCTTCATAATAGAGGCCGGACCCCACCGGATGATGGGTGTCGTGAATCTCCTTCACGAAATCGGTCACCGTCAGTTGCAGTTGATGTGTCCAAAGCCGGCCGGCTTCGCCCGTGGGTGCGAGCCCGTGCCGTTCACCAAGATAGAGCAGGATGTTCGCGGTCTGGCCGATGATGAGTTTTCCCGCCTTGAGGAAGGGCGGGGCGAATGGCGGAGTGGCGATCTCCTTGCCATCGAGCAACTTCATCAGTGCGGGCATGCCGCCGGCTTCTTTTGCGTCGCTGCGCGCGACGTCGACATAGTCCGCGCCCGCTTCTTCGAGCGCAAGGCGAACAAATTCCCCTCGGCCCTGGAGTCCGGGCCAATAGTACAGTTCATAGCGCATCACAGTCTCCTTGCCCGATTGTCGGTCGGGTTAGAGCGTGATTGCGATTCACTTTTGTTTAATCACGCTCTACGAACGGCTGGCGAGCGCCGCGACGAGCTGCGTACGAATCACCTCCGCCAGGCTGCGCGCATCTCGAATCTCGGCATCGCGCGCGGCACGGACATCAGCGAACCTCTGGCTCGTGCGATCGTAGCTCGCCGCAACGGACGCCGTCCCTTTGATGACGGGATCGCCGCCGGCGACGGGCACGAGGCGATATTCCGCGGCGACCAAGACGGTGCTCGACGTCGGATAACCCGAGACCGTATCGATCAAAGGCGTGCCGGTTGTTTCTTTAAGCGTCACGATGAGGTGATATTTCGGTATCACCTGCGATCCGGTGCCGTTCAGCGCGAAAATCAATTCGTCGCCGAGATAATGGCCGAGCCGGTCTGGGATCGGATCGACGGCAATGGCCTGCAACTCGCCGGCCATTTTGCCGCCGCCCTCGCTGAGCGGGCCGTAGACCGGCTGGATACAGCCCGTAAGCAAGGCTGCCGGCAGCCAAGCGAGGAGCGCCAAGGCGAGCGTTCTACGCCCCGGGCGATGATCAAGCGACGACATTCACGATCCTTTGCGGAACGATAATGATCTTTTTCACGGGCCGGCCTTCCAGCGCCCGCTGAACCCCTTCGAGAGCGAGAGCCCCCCGCTCGATCGTTGCCTGCCCGGCTTCGCGCGCCACGACGAGATCACCCCGCTTCTTGCCGTTGACCTGGACCGGCAGGCTGATCGTATCTTCGACGACAAGCTCTCTGTTGGCAACCGACCATTTGGCACCTGCAACCATATGCGCATGGCCGAGACGCCGCCAGCATTCTTCGGCAAGATGCGGCATCATTGGCGCAAAAAGCTGCACGAATATGTCAGCCGCTTCGCGAAAGCTGAAGGCGAGATCGGTGGCGATGGCCGGATCCTCTACGGCCCCGATCGCAGCCGATAATTTATTAAACAAATCATGGACTTGGGCGATGGCTACATTGAACCGCAAACGGCCGATGTCGTCCTCGACCTTGAGAAGGGCGCCATGCGCCGCCTTGCGGATCGCCGTCGCTGACGGCGAAAACCCGTTCGGTTCCACGGCCTCGACGGGGGCGGCGAGATCGGCGAGTTCATTGACGAGGCGCCAGACCCGCTGGACGAATTTCGCCGCGCCCTGAACCCCCTCTTCGGTCCAGATGACGTCGCGTTCCGGCGGCGAATCGGAGAGCATGAACCACCGCGCCGTGTCGGCGCCGTAGGAGCCGATGATCTCGTCCGGGTCGACCGTGTTGCGCTTCGACTTCGACATTTTCTCGATCGCGCCGATCTCGATTTTCTCTCCGGTTCGGATCAAAGTCGCAGTACGCTTGCTTTGCGCTAAGTCACCGACTTGACCCTGCGCCACTGCGCCCTCAATCACAATTCTCACCTCCGAAGGTCCGATGTAGGTGCCGTCCTCGGCGCGATAGGTCTCATGCACCACCATGCCTTGGGTGAAGAGCCCGGCGAAGGGCTCCTTCAGATCGTCGGCATGATTGGTCAGCCGCATGGCACGGGTGAAGAAGCGTGAATAGAGCAGATGCAGGATCGCATGCTCGATCCCGCCGATATATTGATCGACCGGCAGCCAATGTTCTATCGCTGCCGGCGTCGTCGGCGCGGATGTGTTCCAAGGATCGGTGAAGCGCAAGAAATACCAGGATGAATCGACGAACGTATCCATCGTGTCCGTCTCGCGCCGGGCCGGCGCACCACAATGCGGACAGGCGACATGTTTGAAGGTCGGATGGCGATCGAGCGGATTGCCGGGATGGTCGAAAGAGACGTCCTCCGGCAATGTGACCGGCAGATCCGCCTCCGGCACCGGCACCGCACCGCAAGTGTCGCAATGGATGATCGGGATCGGGCAGCCCCAATAGCGCTGCCGCGAAATGCCCCAGTCGCGCAGGCGGAAATTCACCTGCCTTTTCGCCTGCGGTTTTCCATTGATCTCTATGGCTTCGAGTCGCCGTGCGACCTCTTCCTTCGCGGCTTCGATCGACAGCCCGTCAAGAAAGCGCGAATTGATCATGGTTCCTTCGCCGTCGTAGGCAGTTTCGGTGATCGTGAATTCCGCGGGGTCGACATCCGGCGGACAGACGACCGGTGTTGCGCCAAGCCCATAGGCATTGGTGAAATCGAGATCGCGCTGATCATGCGCCGGACAGCCGAAAATGGCGCCCGTGCCATAATCCATCAGGACGAAATTGGCGACGTAGACGGGCAAGAGCCAATCTGCGTCGAACGGGTGGCGCACTTTCAGGCCGGTGTCATAGCCGCGCTTCGCAATGGTCTCCACCTCGGCGGCGGAGGTGCTGCGGTGGCGACATTCGTCGATGAAGGCGGCAAGCGGCGGATCGCGCTGCGCGGCGGCTTCGGCGAGCGGATGATCCGGCGCGAGCGCGACGAATTTCGCGCCGAAGAGCGTGTCCGGCCGCGTCGTATAGACTTCAACCTCGGGTGCGTCGATCTTTGCGGGGGCTGCGAGTTCGAAACGGATCAGCAAGCCTTCGGACTTCCCGATCCAGTTGCGCTGCATCAGCCGCACTTTTTCCGGCCAGCGCTCGAGTTGATCGAGCGAGGCGAGGAGATCCTCGGAGAAATCCGAGATCTTCAGGAACCATTGCGTCAATTCGCGCTGTTCGATGAGCGCGCCGGAGCGCCAGCCGCGCCCGTCGATCACCTGCTCATTGGCGAGCACGGTTTGATCGACCGGGTCCCAGTTCACTTTTGAATTTTTGCGGTCGACGAGGCCGGCGGCGAAAAAATCGAGGAAGAGCTTCTGCTGATGTTTGTAATAGGTGGGATCGCACGTCGCGATCTCGCGCGACCAGTCGAGCGACAGGCCCATGGATTGGAGCTGCGCGCGCATGGTCGCTATATTGGCATAGGTCCATGCGGCCGGATGCGTCTTGTTTTGCATCGCTGCGTTTTCCGCCGGCATGCCGAATGCATCCCAGCCCATGGGGTGAAGAACATTATAACCGCGCGCGCGCATGAAGCGGGCGATGACATCGCCCATCGCGTAATTGCGGACATGCCCCATGTGAATCCGGCCGGACGGATAGGGGAACATTTCGAGCACATAATATTTCGGACGCGGATCGTCATTGGCGGTGCGGAATGTGCCCGCGTCGGCCCAGATTTTCTGCCATTTCGGTTCGGTTTCGCGGGCGTTGTAGCGCGTATCCATGATTTCCGGGCGGTCAGAAGCAAATCCGCTGCGGCAGCAACGCAAGACATGCCGGCCAAAGAGAATCAGCACGAATTCAAAGTGACAGAGCCGGTCGTTGCCGCTCGCGCCGACGTCCCCCGATCGAGATCGGCTCGGTCGGGGCATTTGCCGGTACTCAGCATGTTTTCGCCGGAGCGGTCAACGTCTCGGATGCGTGGGACGAGCGTGATACGGCCGCAACTCGGCGCGTCACCTCGGGCTGGCGCCAGGATAGGGCGGTTGGGCAAGCCGATCCGGGCGCTTGAAATTCGCAAGACAATCGAGAGATATCATGCACTTCAGGCCTGTTCTGGCGGCCTGAGCCTCGTTTGCGGAAATTGTTTGCGTCCGACGAAACCGGGCCATCGCTGGCCCGGGTCGAAGCGAGCGCAAACCGGAGCGGGAAGAGAAAAAGTGGGACCCAGTTTTCCGGCGCAATCGAGTTTACGCGGATTGCGTAGACTTATCTGCGCATCCCACTCTAAATCATTACAATCGTTCACGTTCCTGATTTTGGATTAATTCAATCCAAAATCATCGTGATCTTGGCTCGATCACCGCTTCATATAAGCGGCGGTCTGGCTCGCCTTGACGACGGCGAATGCCAGGCGGTCGCCGATGCGGGCGGTCGCTGTCGCATCCGTACCGGTGCGTTGCGGCGCTTCGCCGACGAAAGCTTCGGCCTCCTCGATCTCGGCGAGAGACTCGAACTGCACGCGTTCGATCTCTTGGATGAGTTCGCGCTTGCGTTTAATGTTTCCGCGCCTGCTGACACAATCGTCCAGCGTCTGGCGTGCTTCCATCTCTTTGGCCCTGACCTGCTCGTCGGCGGCGTCGAGTTGATCGAGGATAATGCGATTGGCATTTTTCAATATACTAAGGGCGCTAGACATCGAAACTGCTCCTTCTCAAGCCGAATCAGCCGATTGCGGCGACGCTGAGGCACCTCAAGAGCAAACGGATTTCGTCGGAAAATTCATCCGATCTTTGCGGCAATTTCGATGTTATCCACGACTGGCAAATTGAACAGCCCGCGAAGCTTTCGCGAAACTGGAACCGGCCCTTTGTCGATCATCCCACCCGCTCTCGCCGACGTCCGCCGCCGCATCGCCCTGGCGGCTGAGGATTGCGGCCGCAATTCAAGAGATGTGACGCTCGTCTGCGTCTCGAAGAGCTTTGCGGCCGCTGCCATCGATCCGGTGCTCGCGGCGGGCGAGCGGGTGTTCGGCGAGAACCGGGTTCAAGAAGCCCTGGAAAAATGGCCGCCCTTGAAACAGGCCTTCGAAGGTGTCGAACTGCATCTGATCGGCCCGTTGCAATCGAACAAAGCCCGCGAAGCGGTGCAGTTCTTCGACGTCATCGAAACCGTCGACAGGGTGAAGATCGCCGAGACCCTAGCGAGGGAAATCGCTCGCCTCGGCCGCGCGCCGCGGCTCTATGTCCAGGTAAATACGGGATCGGAACCGCAGAAGGCCGGAGTTCTGCCGCTCGAGGCCGACCGTTTCATCGCGAGTTGCGTCAAGGATTATGGTCTGACGATCGAAGGCTTGATGTGCATCCCGCCGGCCGATGATCAGGCCTCGCCGCATTTTGCTTTGTTGTACAAGATTGCCAGTCGCAACGGACTGCGCGTCTTGTCGATGGGCATGAGCAATGACTTCGAATTGGCGATCCAGCTCGGCGCGACGCATGTGCGGGTGGGCAGCGCAATTTTCGGGAAAAGGTGAGAGGTAACAGTCTCTTGCCAAATTGGTCTACCGACCTGCGTCGATTAAATTGAAGGGAGCCAAGTTGCTTGCGAACCGGAGCTCCGCGATCCGGACCGCGGACCTCCGATCCTGGAAAATATCATGAAGTGATGCTAATATTACCAACATGAAACCGTCTGTCGCCCTGGACGCACACCGAGAGGAAATTCGCCGGATCGTGGCCGCGAACCGGGGACTGAACCCGCGCGTCTTCGGTTCCGTTCTGCACCAAGAGGACACGGAGGAGAGCGACCTCGATTTGCTGATCGACGCGGCGGAGGGTTTGACCCTGTTTGATATGGCGGCGATGGCCTTGGCTATCGAAAGCCTCGTCCACACGAAAGTCGATGTAAAAACCCCCGAAGATTTATCGATCAAAATTCGGCAGCAGATCGTGGCGGAAGCACGACCCGTATGACAGCAAAGAAGCACATGCGGGTACAGGATTATATCGAACACATCATCGAGGCGATCACACGTATTGAAGGCTACGTCAAAGGACTGGATCGGGAGTCATTTGTAGAAAATTCCATTGTCCAAGATGCCGTCGTTCGCAATATCGAGATCATAGGAGAGGCCGCGAATAACATAACGGCGGCGGATAGCACTTTCGCGCAGCGGCACCTACATTTGCGGCTCGAGGAAGCCTGCAGAATGCGCAACGCCTTGGCGCACGGCTATTACTCCGTGAATTTACTGACCGTGTGGAACACGGTGCAAAACGATCTGCCAATTCTAAAAAAGCAAATGACAGATATACAGAACGCTTCGATGCCTCCGCCGGACTCCGAATAACGGCAGAACAGAAAGTCTGCTTCAAACGGAATGGCTAAGGCGAACTGCGTGAAGATGGAGCGCAAGCCGAAACTCGCGGGACATCAACGCAAGGAGGCGACCAAGCGATGCGATAAAGGCGAGGAAACGCTTGCGGAGATTGGTGCAGCTATAATGCTAGCGGCTGGACTATTGCGAGGTTATACGGCTTTGCGGCTCACCCCACCACCAGCACCGCCTTCTTCGCCAGCCTTGGAAGCAGCTTGCGCAGATCCCCCGGCGCGAGGGCGATGCAGCCGGCCGTCGGCGCGAAGTCGGGCCGCGCACAGTGGAGAAAGATCGCGCTGCCGCGATATTTTGCTCTCCGGCCAAAATTATAGTCGAGAACGAGGACGAGATCGTAGAGACCGTCTTCGCGCCACATGTCCTCGTGGCTGAACCGCGTGGGAAGCCGGAGCGGCCGGTTATAGGCCGGCGCCTGCGGATCGTCGCACCAGCCGAGTTCCCGCTTGATGACCCGCAGGGGCAAGGCCGTCCGCGGCCGCGTCGCTCTCTGGGAATTGAAAAAACCGCCGAGGCAGGCGAAGCGGCCGGCGGGCGTTGCGCCATCTCCTTCGCGTTTTGCATGCCGGATTCCGCCGCCGCCAATCGCGCAGACAAATATGCAGGCGCCGGCGCGCATACGTCCGCGCGGCGCGGCATTTCGTTCGGTGCGTGCGGCGCGGGTGACGATCAGGCGGGTCAAAAGCAAGCGGCCACGGTCAGGCCTGTCGCGCGCCGGCTTGTTCGCTCCGATTGGGCCTCGACGCAATTTAGGGTCACGCATGTCGAACCTGCGCGGCAGCGCCTTGCCGCAGCGGTCCCGCTTGCGGCGTCCAATGTTAACCATCGATACCATTTTCGCTCTGTGCCGCGGCTTTATCGATTCCCTTGCGCTAGCCTCGACGATTTATCACGATAGCCGGTCTTGATTTGGCCGAAAATTGGCGCGTATTCCGAAAGGCTAAAACTCGCAGGTCTCGGTTGCCGGGCTGTTGGTCGAGCCGGATCTTCTCCTACGCGGCGCGGAAATGTCAGCGTCGAGTTTCCACGCCAAGTCTCCAAGCCAAGTCTCTAAACCAACTTTGCAAGCCAAGTCTCATGGGACCGATAATGAATCGGATGCGCAAAATCCTCATAGCGGACGATGACGAAGATCTCCGCACCGCGCTGGAGGAGCAATTTGCTCTCCATTCGGAATTTGCGGCGATACACGCAGACACCGGCGGAGCAGCTCTGTCGCTTGCGCGCCAGCAGACGCCTGACCTCGTGATCATGGACGTCGGATTGCCGGACATGGACGGCCGCGACGCCGTCGCGATCCTTCGCAAAGAAGGTTTCAAAAACCCGATCATCATGTTGACCGGGCACGACTTGGATTCGGACACGATTCAAGGTCTCGAATTGGGTGCCAATGATTATGTCGCGAAACCATTTCGTTTCGCCGTTCTCCTCGCCCGCATGCGCGTTCATTTGCGCCAGCATGATGCGAGCGAAGACGCAATGCTCCAGATCGGTCCGTTCACCTTCCAGCCGGGCTCCAAACATTTGATCAACGAGCGCGGCAGCAAGCTTCGTCTGACCGAGAAGGAGACCGCGATTCTGCGGTTTCTTTATAGAGCCGGCGAGTCCGTGGTGACGCGCGACGTTCTGCTGAAAGAGGTCTGGGGCTATAACTCGAACGTCAGCACACACACGCTCGAGACCCATATCTATCGGTTGCGCCAGAAGATCGAGCGCGATCCGACAAAATCGCAGCTCCTGATAACCGAAGCAGGCGGCTACAAGCTCATTCCTTGATGCGGAGGCATTCGGCTTGACACTCGAAGACGACATAGAAGCGGTTGCCAGGCATCCGACTTTGGCGGCGCTCGAACCTGAGGCCCTACGGTTCCTTATTTCTTCAGCCGAGACCCAGACCTTGCGCACGGGCGAAGTTCTGTTCCGCCGCAATGATCGGTCCGACAGCGGTTTTCTCATTCTGTCGGGGGCGATCTCGGTCGATCCGGCCGACGGCGGACATGCAGCGCGCATCCTCCACCGGGGAACGCTGCTCGGCGATATGGCCTTGATCACCAAGACAAAGCGCCCGGTGACGGCGACCGCGCTCGAGCCTTCGAGCGTCTTGAAGATCACGCGCGTATTGTTCCGCCGTATCCTCAATGAACACCCGCGCAGCGCGCAACGGCTGCGCCGGTCGATAGCGGAACGCTTGCAGAGTTTCGCCCAAGAACTCGACGATGTCCGTCAACAGGCTTTCGAAGCCGAGGAATGAATAACCCCACGCTGCCAGGTCTGGATGATTTTGGATTGAATTATGCCAAAATCATGAACGCGATCGCCCCTAATAATTCAGAGCACGGCGCGCCACCTGCGTGGCTGCGAGTGAGTTGCGATATCAAAACTCGAGATGCACGATCACCGGGACGTGATCCGAAGGGCGATCCCAGCCGCGACTCTCGCGCAGGACCTTCATGCCGCCGAGGTTGGGTTTCAGCCTCTGACTGACCCAGATATGATCGAGACGGCGCCCTTTGTCCGCTCTGGCCCAGTCCGGTGCGCGATAACTCCACCAAGTGTAGAGCTTTTCACTCGCCGGCACGTAATGGCGCAGCGCGTCGACCCAGGGCCCGGCGTCGAACACACGATCCAATTTCTCGACTTCGATCGGCGTGTGGCTCACGACCTTGAGTAGAGCCTTGTGATTCCAGACGTCGGATTCGAGCGGTGCGATGTTGAAATCGCCAACCATGATCGCGTCGCCGGCGGCAATGGCGTCGTCGGCGATCCAATCGGCCATTTCATCGAGGAACGCGAGTTTGTGGGCGAATTTCGGGTTGATGTCCGGGTCCGGCTCGTCGCCGCCGGCTGGAACATAGAAATTATGCAGGTCGAGCACCCGTGCGCCGGCCGGCTCGAGCCGCACGGAAATATGGCGAGCGTCGCCCTTGGCGCAGAACTCCCGCCTGCTGATCGACGTCACCGGTAGTTTCGCAACGATCGCGACGCCGTGATAGCCCTTTTGGCCATTGATCGCGAAATGTTCATAGCCGAGCTTACGAAATTCGCCGCGCGGAAACTCGCTGTCCCGGCACTTCGTCTCCTGTAGGCACAAGACGTCCGGCGCATGTCCGGTGAGGAATTTGGCGACCAGATCGATCCGCAACCGGATCGAATTGATGTTCCATGTTGCCAGGGAAAGACGCACCGTAAGACCTCTCGACGAAGGGGGGACATGCGAACCCGGCATCCGTCCCGACGCCCACACGAGAAATGAACTTGAAAGGCCAGCGCCCGTCTGGAATGGGTAGCGCGGTTGCTTCTATGCGACGTCTGACCATAGAGATCGGTCTGTCGCAAGCGCGCTGGGATTGCGGCCCACAGCTACTGCGGCAGCCCGCCACGCCTAGTGACGTGCTTCGATTAAATTGAAGGGAATTGTAAGTTGCTTGCGGACCGGAGGTCCGCATAAAACCCGTCAATTTGACTGAAATCGGGCCACTAGCCTTTACCGGTGCAGGGCCATGGCCAAGTCGGAATTTCGGACAAAGCGTCGCGCGCTGGAACTTCGGCTCGACGGGTTGCGTTGGACATCGTTGGTCGAATCCGCTGCGGGCGGCTTAGGTCAAGCCTCAACTCGATGGTTCCGGCCAAAACCCTTTGTTCTAAGGCCGCAAGACCATGAACAAACAAGCCCCAACGACAGCCGCCGGCAGGCCGGCCCCTGCCGCTCTCGATACGCCGACCGATCTTGACCGACAAGGCATCGCCGCCGTGTGCCAGGAATTGAACCTGATCGTTGCGGATTCTTTCGCGCTGTTCGTGAAGACCAAGAATTTCCACTGGCACGTCAGCGGTCCGCATTTCCGCGACTACCATTTGCTCTTGGATGAGCAGGCGAGTGAGATCCTCGCCTTTATCGATCCTCTCGCCGAGCGGGTCCGCAAACTCGGCGGCGACACTTTGCGTTCGATCGCCCATATCAGCCGCATCCAGACCATCAAAGACAATAATGAGAATTATGTCGCGCCGGCCCTTATGTTGCGCGAACTGATGGCCGACAACCAACACGTCGTGGCGAAACTGCGTGAGTGCCACGAACTCTGCGACAAGTGCGCGGATTCGGCGACGGCGAGTCTCCTCGAAAACATTATTGACGAGGCTGAAAAGCGGATCTGGTTTCTGTTCGAGGCAAGCCGCACGCCCGATCGCGCCGGGCACTGAATTCCCATTGCGCAACAAAAGCGACGGTTGCGCCAGCGGCGGCGCAGACCATGTCCGGTGAAAGAAATCCGGGCCGGACGCGCTGCCGCCGGTCGGGCGTTCGCCGGAAATCAGCGCCTCGAAGCGCATTGACGTGCGGGCGGCTTCAATACTATAAGCACTGCTCTTCACGCAGTCGGGTCCATAGTGGCGAGATGGGATTGCCCATCCGTTCCGGCGTGCATTATCCAGGATACTAGAGAATGGCAAATACCCCTTCGGCCAAAAAGGCTGCCCGCAAGATTGATCGGCGCACGGCGGTCAATCGGTCCCGCCGCACCAAAATGCGGACCTATATCAGAAAAGTCGAAGAAGCGGTGGCTGCCGGCGATTCCGGAGCAGCGCTTGCGGCCCTGCATGCCGCCGAGCCTGTCGTCATGCGGGCCGCGCAAAACGGCATCGTTCATAAGAATACTGCGTCACGCAAAGTTTCCCGCCTCGCCAAGCGGGTGCAGGGCATGGGACGGTGATCTGCCATATCGGCAGCCAGCGAAAAACTCTTACGCAGCAGGAGCCCGGCGCACGCCGGGCTTTTTTTATTGTCGGGACAAGCTGCAAAGGCAGCGGACACGGGAAGCCGCCTGAACCGAGCCGCGACGGCTCCCCTTTGAAGCGCGAGAGATGCCGGCCTGCCGCGGCAGAGTTCCGAGCCGGCGCATGTCGAGCGGCTCCAGCTTTCCGGTATTTTGACATTCGATATAGCCAGCGTCTCGCGACGGAAATGCAGCAACATATCGAACTGGCGTATTTTCGTTGACCGATTGATTTGATCCGATCGGAATATGTGTCCTTGCAACCGTTCGGCGGCGATACGATAGTTCCGTCGAGTCGCGTCCTATCCGACATCGATGCGGTGCGGGAAATCGCCTTCGCATTGCGAAGCGGGAAATAACATTCGTATTGCATCGCCGCATGCGCGTGACGTAGCACAGCGGCACTGCGCTACATGCGGCAATTCAAGTTTTCGGCCCGGAAATCAATGCTGCATCGCGACGAAAACGTGACAGTGGAGAATTATCTCCAGAGATTCGAGCCGCTCATTCATTTTCCCTTCAATTCAATATTCTAGAACCAAAGCCCTGTTTGCGATATGGAACTCTACGCTTGACATGAGACTTGTATCGCGCCTTCCGAAGCCTTCTCATTCTGTCATTCGTATGAAAATTTTTCGGTGGCGACAAAAACGCGCACTTTGATTAACGCGGAATCAGTCGTTTACGTCAGTCAAGAGGAGTTGCGGATCAAGCAGCCGGCGGCCAGCGTGACGCAACGTGACAATTTCTTAAACATGGCATCTTGAAGGATGCGAACCCTATGTTAGAGTTCATGCGCAGTCGACGATGCGGCTGCACGAGAGTTTCGAGCGAAACCTCGAACGTATTTTCCCAGCACTAATGACGCATCGGCGCATTTTTGCGCGCGGCGGAGCTTTGCGAAGAAAGACGTGAGAATTTTTGCGAGTTTCTGTTCGTGCGCCGGGGAGTACCTTCAGCAGCAGTCGGCTGACTTGCGCCTTTACGTGGTTTGACAAATTTACTTCGAGGACTGGTGTTTTCGAAGAAGGGGGACCTATGACTGGAGCTCATCGCTGTCTTTCTCCATTAGCGTGTTTGGCTTTGTCGTGTGGTTTCTCCTGCAGCGCTTGTTATGACGCCACGCGTCATCGACGGCGCTTGCGCGGCTGAGCGCGTTACGCCGTCCATCCATTATTCATGTTGTTAGGCCTGGCGCCGGCTCCGGTGCGAGGACGTAGCTTGCTTTTTTTTTGAGAAGAAGATCGATGTTGAACCCACTCCCTAACCCGAACAAGAAGCATCAAACCGAAAGCAACGAAGGCACCGAACCTCATCTCTCTCGCGACGAATCCTGGGCCAATATCGCCAGGCGCTTGCGCGCAGAACTCGGCGAAGCCAGGTTCACCTCCTGGTTCGCACGTCTGGAGATCGACGACCTCCACGATGCCACAGCCTATCTCTCTGTGCCGACCCAATTCTTGAAGACTTGGATCCAGGCACATTTCGTCGATCACCTGTTGGCGGCGGTATCCTGCGAGTTCCCCGAGGTTAAACACGTCAGCATCAATGTACGCTCGTCATCGCGACCGCTGAACGCGCGCGGCCCGCGTCCAAGCGACAACGCGGTGGGCGCCGTTGCCGACACAACTCCCCGCACATTTGAAAGGACAGGCTCGAAGCCGACCACGGGCTTCGAGGAAAGCCGGCATACCGGCGCGGGCATGAGTTTCGACAAGCTGCAGAAAGGCGCATCGCGCGACGCGTCGGACACCGATCCGCTTGCCGGATCGCCTTTGGACAAGAGGCTGAGCTTTTCGACTTTTCTTGTCGGCCGGACGAACCAGCTCGCCTATGCCGCAGCACAGACCGTGGCAGGCGCCACGTCGAGCGAGCCCTTGCATTATAATCCGCTGTACATTCATTCCGCCGTTGGACTCGGCAAGACGCATTTGTTACAAGCCATCGCCCATGCGGCTTTGGCGGCGAAACGGCGGGTGACCTATCTCACGGCCGAGAAATTCATGTACGTCTTCGTGTCTGCACTCAAGACGCAGAACACGATCGCGTTTAAGGAGAAGTTGCGGGCGATCGACGTGCTCATCATCGACGATGTGCAGTTCCTGCAGGGCAAGACGATACAACAGGAATTCTGTCATACGCTGAACGCGTTGATCGACGCACGTAAGCAGATCGTCATCGCTGCAGACCGGCCTCCCGGCGATCTCGAAAGCCTAGAGGAGCGGGTGCGGTCGCGGTTGGCGGGCGGCCTCTGCGTGGAAATGGGAATGCTCGACGAGGCACTTCGCATCAAAATTCTCGAGACGAAGATTGCCGCCGCCAAGATAATGCATCCGCATTTCGAAGCGGCGCCGGCCGTGGTGGCCTATGTCGCAAACGCCATCCAGACCAACGGCCGCGATCTCGATGGTGCGGTCAACCGATTGATCGCCCACGCGTCATTGAGCGGGGGCGTCTTGTGTGTGGAAACCGCGGAAGCCGCCATCCGCGACCTCATACGCACGCGCGATCCGAAAAGGGTCAAGATCGAAGAGATCCAGAAACTCGTCGCGACCCATTACAACGTCACGCGTGCCGATATTTTGTCGGCGCGGCGCACCGCGAATGTCGTTCGTCCACGCCAGATCGCGATGTATCTCTCGAAAGTCCTCACGCCGCGTTCGCTTCCGGAAATCGGCCGACGTTTCGGAGGCCGCGATCACACGACGGTCCTGCACGCCGTCCGCAAGATCGAGGCTCTCGCCGGAGCGGATGGACGGCTTTCGGAGGAAATCGATCTTTTGAAGCGCATGCTCGTCGAAACCAATTGACGGGGTGCGACGCCCTCGACTTGCCGCACGCCGGGAAGACCCGTCGGCTGAGCGCGCTCAGCCGACTGCGCTCTCCTTCGAGCGTACGGCACGCTTGCGCTCGTTCGGATCGAGCAGCGTCTTGCGCAGGCGGATCGATTTGGGTGTCACTTCGACGAGTTCGTCGTCTTCGACATAGGCCAGCGCCTTTTCGAGCGTCATTTTGATCGGCGGCGTCAGGCGCACCGCTTCGTCCTTGCCGGCAGCGCGAATGTTGGTGAGCTGCTTGCCCTTCAAGACATTGATCTCGAGATCATTGTAGCGCGTATGTTCGCCGACGATCATGCCGCGATAGACTCTGCAGCCCGGCTCGATCATCATCGGGCCGCGATCTTCGAGTTTCCACATGGCATAGGCGACCGCTTCGCCCGAGTCATTCGAGATGAGAACGCCGTTGCGCCGCCCGGTGATGTCGCCTTTCCATGCGGCATAGGAATGGAAAAGCCGGTTCATGACCGCGGTGCCGCGCGTATCGGTCATGAGCTCGCCTTGATAGCCGATGAGGCCGCGCGTCGGCGCGTGGAAGACGAGCCGCAGCCGGTCGCCGCCGGACGGCCGCATTTCGATCATGTCGGCTTTGCGTTCGGCCATTTTCTGGACAACGACGCCGGAATAGTCCTCGTCTACGTCGATGACGACTTCTTCGATCGGTTCGAGGATTTCGCCGCTCTGTTCGTCCTTTTTGAAGACGACTTTCGGCCGCGACACGCCGATCTCGAAACCTTCGCGCCGCATGGTTTCGATGAGAATTGCGAGCTGCAATTCGCCGCGGCCGGACACGATGTAGGCATCCGAGTCCGGAGACTCCTCGACACGCAAGGCGACATTGCCTTCCGCCTCCTTGAAGAGGCGTTCCCGGATCACTCGGCTCGTCACCTTGTCGCCTTCCGTCCCCGCAAACGGCGAATCATTGACGAGAAAGGTCATCGAAAGCGTCGGCGGATCGATCGGCTGGGCTTGCAGAGGCTCGAAGACATCGGGCGCGCAAAGCGTATCGGCGACGTTGAATTTCTCGAGCCCGGCGATGGCGACGATGTCGCCGGCTTCCGCCTCGTCGATCGGCGTCCGTTCGATGCCGCGGAAGGCAAGGATCTTCGAAACGCGGCCCTGCTCGACCACGTTGCCCTTGCGGTCGAGCACTTTTACCGCCTGGTTCGGCTTGATCGATCCCGCGAAGACGCGGCCCGTAATAATCCGCCCGAGATAGGGATTGGCCTCCAGCAAAGTGCCGAGCATGCGGAAACCGCCATCTTCGATGCGCGGCGCCGGCACGTGCCGAATGACCAGATCGAAGAGCGGCGCCATGTTGCCCTTTGGACCTTCCGGGCTGTCCGCCATCCAGCCTTGTTTCGCCGAGCCGTAAAGGATCGGAAAGTCGAGCTGTTCGTCGGTCGCGTCGAGAGCGGCAAAGAGATCGAAGACCTCGTTGACAACTTCGCTCGCGCGTGCGTCGGGCTTGTCCACCTTGTTGATCGCTACGATCGGCCGCAAGCCGATCTTCAGGGCCTTGCCGACGACGAATTTCGTCTGCGGCATCGGTCCTTCCGAAGCATCGACGAGGACGATCACGCCATCGACCATGGAGAGGATGCGCTCGACCTCGCCGCCGAAATCGGCGTGGCCGGGAGTATCGACGATATTTATCCGATAGTCTTTCCAGGCAACCGAGGCTGCCTTGGCCATGATCGTGATGCCGCGCTCTTTTTCGAGGTCATTCGAATCCATGACGCGCTCGGCGACGCGTTGATTCTCGCGGAAGGCGCCGGATTGCTGCAAGAGCCGGTCGACGAGGGTCGTCTTGCCGTGGTCGACGTGGGCTATGATGGCGATGTTGCGCAGGTTCATGAAATTCTTCATCCGACGTTCGGCCGAGTGGCGGCCGGCAGAAACTGGGTAACAGGTGCATTCGGGATCGAGACTAAACGCCGCCGCCCCGACATGGAGCGCGGTTGACGCTGACGCAAACGATCCGCTGGTTCTGCGAAGCGACGCAGCAGTCCTCCCCCTCGCCGCCTTCGCGCCGGCGACAAGAGGCACCGCGTCTTACCGCGGACCTGTAGTCTATATAATATGTCCGCTTCGCACTTGCAGCATCCCTTATACGAATCCAAGCCATTTGGAAACAGCTTGGGGCTCCGGTTCGACCGCCGAAAACAAACCGCGGTTTTGCCGACTGCGAGGAGCCGCATTCACTCATTCGGTGTTTTTACCAACTCAAAACTAATGTTTGCATGCTCACGAACTGGGCAATGGAGCATTTTCGAGCGGAGCAGGGCCCGGGTCGGTCCTTAAATCATGAGGCCGGACAAACCCGATTTAGTTTGCCGGAAATGCATGTCAATTGTTTGAATGGGGCCTATTCGCTCGACCCGAAGCCGCCTGGGAGCTGGATCGAGGAAGACGGATGAAGCTTCGGGCACCGAACGAAGCGGCCGTTCGCGCCTTCTATGCCGCCGCGCTCGAAAATGGCGGGCTCGAAGAAGGTCCACCCGGTCAACGCGCGGCGGCGATGACGGCCTATTTCGGGGCATTCATTCTCGACCCCGACGGAAACAAGCTGGAGGCTGCCACCTTTCCGAGAAATGACGAATGTTGAGTCGAGTTCCACCCGAGCCGACCGTCAACGCGACACGCAGAAATGACTGCATCGATCGCGCGTCATGGCCGAGCGGCCGTGCGACAAACCCGGCCATCACGGCCATTGGAAGCTGGTCGCAGACGGGCGCGCGATCAGTCCACCGCGACCATGACATCGGAAGATTTGATGACGGCATGCGCCTTCTTGCCCTTTACGAGCCCAAGGTCGTCGACCAATTCGTTGGTGATCGAGGCGGTGACAATGCCGCCTTTGATCTCGATCAAGACATGCGACGTCGTGGCGCCCTTGCGAACTTCGCGAATCGTACCCTCGAGGAAGTTCCGCGCGGATATTTTCATGTCTTTGCCCTTTCCGGTCTGGCCCGGCAATTGCTGGCCTTTTGGTCGGGCGATCGGTTCATATGGCACAAACCTATGAACTTTTGTAAATAGCTTAAAGTGACGTGTACGAAAGGTCGAGATGCGCCGGAGCGGGATGAGCCATCTGCTCCAACTGGAGCTGCACACGGACCATGAACACGCTATCTTGGCGGCTGTGTTCATAGTGAGACGCTCCCTCCTGTCATTCCCGGCGAGCCGGAGGCGAAGACCGGGAATCCAGAGTTTTGTGCGAGTTGCCCCTGGATCCTCGCTTTCGCGAGGATGACAATCGGCGGCGGTGTTCATGGAGAGGAAATGTGCCACCCTGCGCGGGTTTTCCGGCGCGCAGAATTGTTAGAATTGCTCACGTTTACAAAGACATCTGACATATTCTATGTCTCAAGCATGGCTTTGGATTGATTAAATCCGAAGCCATCGTGATCCGGAGGGGTCCGAAGTGAATTTGCCGCTTTTGCCCGATCCTGTTCTCGACGGCTTCCTGGCCGAGGACGTTTCCTTCCTCGACCTCACCACCCATGTGCTCGGGATCGGCGACAGGGCCGGCCGCATGAGTTTTGCCGCGCGCGATCCGATGGTCGTTGCCTGCATCGAAGATGCGGCCCGGCTCGTCTCTCGCACCGGCGCCGACGTCTCCCTTCATGCAGTCTCGGGAGAAAGGCGGGCGGCCGGGGACATTCTGCTCAGCGCTTCGGGTTCGGCGGCTTCTCTCCTGCGCGCGTGGAAGGTCGCGCAGACCCTTGTCGAAGTCGCCTCCGGCATAGCGACGGCGGCGCGCGCCGTCGTCGATGCCGCCCGCGCGGTGAAACCCTCCATCGCTGTAACCTGCACGCGGAAGACTGCGCCGGGCACCAAGTCCATGTCGTTCAAGGCGATTCTCGCCGGCGGGGCAACTCCGCACCGGCTCGGCCTGGGCGAAACGATTTTGATTTTCGCCGAACATCGCAGCTTTCTCCCCGGCATGCCGGGGGAGATCGTGGCTTTGCTGAAGCGCGAGGCGGCGGAAAAAAAGACCATTGTAGAAGTCGCTTCAAAGGAAGAAGCAATGGTCTGGGCATTGGCGGGAGCCGACGTCATCCAATGTGAGAAATTTCCGCCCGGCGAAATCGCAGCTTTGTGCCGCAATCTTTCGGCCAAAGACGAGCGGCCGCTTGTTGCAGCCGCGGGTGGTGTCAATGCCGGCAATGCTGCGCTTTACGCTGGGGCCGGCGCCGATATTCTCGTCACCTCTGCGCCTTACTGGGCGAAACCCGCCGAAGTGGCGGTGCGCCTCGAATCCGCGAGCTCATCCATGCAGATTTAAAACCGGCACGATAATGTTGGAAATGAGCGAGCCCAAACCCCGTCGGTCCTTGAGCCTGCCGCCACGCCTCGCGGTCACGCTCTCGGCCAGCGTGCTCCGGCATGATCAAGACCTCGCGCTGACGACGCTTTTCTTCGGCGATGGTGAGTTGCGCGTTCCGCTGGTCCCTTTGCCGGTCGGTTCGGGTGTGAAGGTGCGCATTGCCGCACGCGACGTTTCGATTGCATTGTCACGGCCGATGGATGTTTCGATTATCAACCGATTGCCTGGCGAAATCGCCGAGATCGAATTCCTCACGCCCCCCTATGTACGGGCGACAATTGCCCTGGGCGCTACGCGTCTACATGCACTGGTGACAAGCGAATCGGTCGCAAGGCTCGCGCTCGTACCGGGCCTCAAAACCTGGGCGATGATCAAGGCGGTTGCCATTTCGGGGAATCTTCTCAAGCCAGATCGCGCGCCGCGGCCGCGAGCCTGGCCTTAGGATCGAAAGACCAATCGAGAGAAGCGGTAAGTTCGTCGAGGGATTTTCTGGCCGATCCATCAGCGTGGCGTTCGATCGAACGATAAAGTGCGACGAGCCTTTCGCCGAATGGGGTGATCTCCGCACCGCTGCCGCGCCGGCCCGGATAAGTCGCAACGATGGGGCTCTCGAACGTGCGGTTCAGGGCATCGACACCGAGCCAGCACTTGCGATAGGAGACACCGAGCGCCCGGCTTGCGCCGATAATCGAGCGGATGCTGCGGATCGCCTCGATCAAGGCAACGTCTTCCGGTCCGAACGAGCCGCCGTTGGGGAAATGAATTTCTACGGCGACATGCGCGGATCGCTGAGGGTCTTTGCCCATGGCTGCTCCAAGCAGGATTCGACGCGTGGTTCGGCGTCGAAGATGCGCTATTGATTGGCGTGGGTCCCATATTATCGTCACTAGAACTGTTCAGCAAAATTTGCCACATTTTTACGGCCCGGCCAGGCTCTAGCTAACGTCGATGACTCCTCCCGGCGAGCTTTGGCGCGCCAGCAAATCCCATTTGACAGAGCTGACTTCATGAAAGGGCTCGTCTCGGCCATCCCTCCGATGACGCAACTCCAGCGTTGACTCGGGAAGATGTAGCGCTGACGCGATAATTCTGCGCGTCTGCGCCGGCCGTTCGGCGTCAACGAGTGGAACAAGCCCGGCCCCTGGCGCGTTGGAAAGGTAAAATGTGAACTAATCTTGGTACGATGCGTCTACGTGCGCAGACGCACAGTAGCTGCATGAGGTTCCGGCAATATGGCCGAAGTTCCTCTGGAGCCCGCGCCATGGCCATCGAAGCTCTCTATCCCAGCCGCCGCCAGTCGCATTGGACCAATCCGCTCTTCGTGCGTCCGCTGATGTGCAAGCTGCGCCGCGCGACATTCATTGTTGCGGCGTTGGCCGCGACCGCCATTGGCCTCTGGTGCCTCAATGATGGCGTGCAGCCGCGGAGCGCTCCGGTTGCGCAGCAGAACGCGACGGTTACCGCAAGCTGATTAGTTGAGATCTGCAGCTTCCAGGGCGTGATCGGCAATCGCCAGCGAGGCGGTGAGGCCAGGCGACTCGATCCCGAACAGATTGACCAGTCCCGGCAGGCCATGGTCGCGCGGCCCTTGAACGAGGAAGTCCTGCGCCGGCGCATCCTTGCCGGCGATCTTCGGCCTGATCCCGGCATAGGCCGGTTGCAAGGCGCCCTCTTGCAAGTCCGGCCAATAGCGCCTGATCGCGGCGTAGAAAGAAGAAACCCGGCGTGGATCGACGGCATAGTCGATCGCCTCCACCCATTCGACATCCGGACCGAACCGGGCCTGATGGCCGAGATCGAGCGTCATATGGATGCCGACACCGCCCGCTACAGGCAACGGATAGATGAGGCGCCGAAACGGCGCGCGGCCGGCCAGTGAAAAATAGCTTCCTTTGGCGAAAAAGGCCTGCGGAACATGCCGCGCCGCGAGCTCCCCGATGTTCAGCGCTAGGTTTGGCGCATCGAGCCCGGCAGCGTTGAAAAAATACCGGCAGCCGAGTTCCGCCGGCTCGCGGCCGCCGACCCGAATGGCGAATCCATGTTTGCAAGGACTGGCGCTGAGCACCGGCGCCGCGAAAACGAGAGTGGCGCCCTTGGCTTCGGCGTCGCTCCGCAGGGCCATCATGTAGTGATGGCTGTCGATGATCCCGGTCGACGGCGAGAGCAGGGCCGCTTCGCAGGCAAGGGCGGGTTCGAGCTTCTTGGCTTCTTCTGCGCTGAGAGCTTGCAGATCATCGACCCCGTTGCGCGCCGCATTGGCGGCGATGCCTGCGAGTTTTTCGACTTCGCTCGCATCGGTCGCAACAATGAGCTTGCCGCACTTTTCCACTTTGACTTCGCGCTCGGCGCAATAGGCGTAAAGCCGGCGCCGGCCTTCGAGGCAAAGCCGCGCTTTCAGGCTTCCGGGTTGATAATAGATGCCGGCGTGAACGACTTCGCTGTTGCGCGACGACGTGCCGGTTCCGATGCGATCGCCGCGTTCGAGAACGAAGACTTCACGGCCGGCCGACGCAAGCGCGCGACCGATTGCGAGACCGATGACGCCGGCCCCCACGACGATACATTCGACGCAATCCATCCCCGGCTCGAAGCCTCTCGCCGTTCAAGGCGCTGAAATCTAGAGCTTGCCCATGATCTCTTGCCGGAAACCGTAGATTTCTTGGCGGCCGGCAATCGGAATGAGTTCCACGTTGCGCGTTTGCCCCGGCTCGAAACGAACCGCCGTGCCGGCTGGGATATTGAGCCGCATCCCGCGCGCCTTTTCGCGATCGAAAGCGAGTGCCGGATCGGTCTCGAATATCTCGTCGAGGCGGGATTTTTGCGCCCCCGCCGTGCCGTTGAAGAGAGTCGTAAATGCTTCGCGCGGTGCCTTCAGCGCGAGTAGCAGATTATCGGCCATCGTATGGCTTTCGAACACCGTCGGCTTCTGGAATTTTCGTCCGATCCCGAGTTCGGTAATCGTCGCCTCGTCGAGCATCGTCAAGTCATGCCCACCGTCGAAAAATACCTGCCCCTCATCGCACCTTGTCTTGCCGGTGATTACATCCATCATGGTCATCTTCGGCGCCGTTGGACCCGATGATGGCTTAGTGCCGGAAGTGTCGGACTCCGGTGAAGACCATGGCCAAGCCGGCCTCGTCGGCAGCTTTGATCACCTCGTTGTCGC
This sequence comes from uncultured Alphaproteobacteria bacterium, assembly GCA_963809985.1. Classification (GTDB taxonomy): domain Bacteria; phylum Pseudomonadota; class Alphaproteobacteria; order Rhizobiales; family Beijerinckiaceae; genus Methylovirgula. Next base: position 1,800,405 of record CAWELW010000001.1, read on the forward strand.
GCATGGATCCGCCCGGCTGGATGACCGCGGTGGCGCCGGCGGCCGCCGCCGCGATGAGCCCGTCGGCAAAGGGGAAGAAAGCATCGGAGGCGACGACCGAGCCTTTGGCGAGGCTTTCGCCGAGGCCGGCCGCCGCGGCGGCTTCCGCCGCCTTTTGCGCCGCAATCCTCGCCGAAATCGACCCGGCTCATCTGGCCTGCGCCGATGCCGACCGTCGCCAGGCCTTTGGCATAGACGATCGCATTGGATTTGACGTGTTTGGCGACGCGGAAGGCAAATTTGAGATCGCCGAGTTCGGCCTCGCTCGGCGCCCGTCGCGTCACCACGCGCAAGGTCATGTCGTCGACGACCGCGTTGTCGCGGCTTTGCACGAGAAGCCCGCCGGCGACCGGTTTGAAGGTCACGTCGGCCGAGCGGGGATCCGGCAGGCCGCCGGTGACGAGCAGGCGCAAGTTCTTCTTTGCGGCGATGATCGCGAGGGCGGCTTCGTCCACCTCCGGGGCGATGATGACCTCGGTGAAGATTTTGACGATCTCGGTCGCCGTCTCCGCATCGAGCTTGCGATTGACGGCGATGATGCCGCCGAAGGCCGAAACCGGGTCGCAGCGCAAAGCCAGTTCATAGGCCTCGCGCAAAGACGCGGCTTGCGCGACGCCACAGGGATTGGCGTGTTTTATGATCGCGACGGCGGAACTCTCGTGCGGGTCGAATTCCGCGACGAGTTCGAAGGCGGCGTCGGTATCGCCGACGTTGTTGTAGGAAAGTTCCTTGCCTTGGAGCTGGCGCGCTGTGGCAACGCCGGTGCGCCTTTGCGGCGTTGCGTAAAAGGCCGCCGTTTGGTGTGGGTTTTCCCCATAGCGGAGGGGCTCGATCAAACTGCCGCCGAAGGCGCGGTAATCGGGCATCGCTTCGCCGATTTGCACCGCCAACCAGTTGGAAATCGCGGCATCATAGACCGCCGTCTGCGCGAAGGCTTTTTGGGCGAGCTTTTGGCGAAAAGCCAAAGCCGTGGCGCCGTCATGCGCCTCGAGTTCGGCAAGGAGGCTTGCGTAGTCACGCCTGTCGACGATGACGGCGACGGCTTCGAAATTCTTGGCCGCGGCGCGGATCATCGCCGGGCCGCCGACATCGATGTTTTCGATGCACGCGGCAAAATCCGCTTCCTTGGCAATCGCCGCTTCGAACGGATAGAGGTTGGCGACGAGCAAATCGATTTGCGGTATGCCGTGCGCGAGCATGGCGGCTTCATGTTCGGGATTTTCGCGGATCGCCAACAGGCCGCCATGCACCTTGGGATGCAATGTCTTGACGCGCCCGTCCATCATTTCAGGAAAGCCGGTGAGATCGGCGACTTCCTTCACCGTGATGCCGGCGGCGAGAAGCGTCCGGGCAGTGCCGCCCGTCGAAACGATTTCGACATGTCGCGCAGCGAGGGCGCGCGCGAAGTCGACGAGCCCGGTCTTGTCGGAAACCGAAATCAATGCGCGGCCGATGCGGCGGTACTCGATAGGCATGCGATCTTCCATTAAATGCGTGGGTTTGACGGTCCTTGCGGCGGCTATCGCCGAAGAACGGGGAACTCCTTCCAGCGCTTTGTGAGGCGGTCCACCAGCCACGGCCATGACGCCCCGATGCTAGGTGCTTAACCTGGAATTGACGCACTTATTCTTGGTGGTCTCCTTAGATCAAAATCGCCGCACAAGAAAGGCCGCTTCGCGGACATCTTGCGCTGGATACGGGGTCTCCTTTCGCGGAGTTTACCGTCGCGCCGGCCGAACGCCGGACCCGATGGCTTCAGTCGCCAGGCAAAGCGGGTGCTGTCAAAATGAGAATTGCTGCCGAATTACCCTGACTTTTGCCCCTATTTTGTGTAACATGTTACGCAACGAAAGGGAGGCTCCATGCCACGCTCAACTCGGAAGCCAGTTTCACCCCCCAAGCGCATGGCGGACTATCGCCAGCGCATGCGCGCGGCCGGCTTGCGCCCCGTACAGATATGGGTGCCGGATACGCGGTCGCCTGATTTTGTCGAAGCTTGCCGCCGTCAGTCCCGCGCCGTCGCGGCCGACGATCCGGCTGGTGACGAGATCATGCGCTTTGTCGCCAGCGTCTACGAATGGCCGGAGCCATGACGCGGCGGGGCCAATTCGTCACGGTCGCCACAGCCGGCGACTACGGCAAACCGCGCCCTGCTCTCGTCGTGCAAAGCGATCTATTCGCCGAGCTTCCTTCCGTTGTGATCTGTCCGCTGACGACAACCATCCGCACCGACGCCGATCAAATCCGGCTCGAGGTGGAACCGTCGTCACAAAATGGACTGCGGGAACTTTCGCAAATCGCCATCGACAAGATCACGGTCGTACCCGCGGCCAAAATCGGCGACGTTATTGGCAACGCGGACGACGCTTTGCTGTTACGGATCAATCGCGCGCTTGCCCTCTTCCTGGGCATCGTATGATTTGCGGCTATGCCGGCGACGAGATGCTTGCGGAGATAGGCCGCTCCCGCAATGTGAGCAACTCGACGAATTCGAGACCCGCACCTTAAGGATCCAGTTTCAATCCAGCCCGCCATTTAGAAAACCACTTCGGTAATGCTCCCAAAGGCGACGAAATACACCGAAAACAATTACAAATTACCAATTACACCAATTACGCACCCAATTACGGTCCCAATTGTAGAGTCGAGGAAGGGCGCGGTGGCGTTGAGGCGCCGGGCCAATGGCTCCGTTTCCCTTCCCCGCTCATCAAACCGGACGTGCGGGTTTGCCGCATCCGGCTTTCCGACAGAGTTCACGTCAGGCTCACGGCGGGCGCGGCCGGTTTGTCGCGGGTTAGACGCTGCACGCCGAGTTTTCCGAAGACGTCGCTCCAGGAGAACACGCGCGCACCGCGTCCGCCGCGTTGGGAGCGCCGATTGAGAAAGCGCCGGACGCGGTCGCAGACATGGCGATCGACGGCGCGATAGGCCGCGTTCAGGGTTCCATAGCCGAAGTACGCCGCCCAGCCGCCGAGGAGGCGGTTCACTCGTTTGCGCACGTTCGGCCAAGCGCCCATCTCGCACGGCCGTAACAGGTCGCCGATCTTGCCCTTGATCCGCTTCAGGCTCTTCTTCGAGGGACATGCGCCGAGATAGGGCTTGCCGTTGCGGGCGTATTGCGGCCCGAACGTGTAGCCCAGGAAGTCGAAGCTTTCCACGCGGGCGTTCCTCAACGAGGTCTTGGCCTCGTTGATCGTCAGCCCGAGTTTGGTCATCACGTCCCGCGTCCACGCCAGCGCCTCGGCCGCGTGTCCGCAGCTGAGGATGACGAAGTCGTCGGCGTAATTGACCACCCGTGCGCGGAAAGCCTTGCCGCACTCCTTCAGTCGCCAGAATTTTAGGAAACGGTTCATGTAGAGGTTGGCCAGCAGCGGACTGACGACGCCGCCCTGCGGCGTGCCTTTCCGGTTGCTCTTGCCGCCGCTCATGCGCCGTCGCCCCGCGCTGTCTCGCTCCTCGACCGGCGAAGTCAGCCACAGTTTGATCAACCGCAGCACCTTCGCATCGACGATCCGCCGAGCTACACTCTGCATGAGCTCGGCGTGCGGGATGGTGTCGAAATACTTCGACAGGTCGGCGTCCACGACGTCGGCATAGCCCTGCCGGATCAACCGGTGGGTCGCCTTGATCGCGTCGCCCGCGCTTCTCCTGGGTCTGTATCCATACGCGCAGTCCTCGAAGTCCGCCTCGAAGATCGGCTCCAGCACCAGTTTGGCGGCGGTCTGCGCCACCCGATCCCGGATCGTGGGAATGCCCAGAGGGCGCTCCCCGCCGCCCGGCTTCGGGATCATCACCCGCCTGACCGGCATGGGTCGATAGGTCATCGAGGCGAGGTCCTCTCTCAGAGTCTCGAGCCACGCCTCCACCCCCGCCCGCTCGATGTCGTCGAACGTCACTCCGTCCACGCCCGCCGAGCCGTCGTTGCGACGGGCCAGCGCAAAAGCGTGGGCGAGAATGTCCGCCCGACAGATCTTGTCGTACAGCAGATAGAAGCGGAACCCGGGCTCCGCCTTCGCCTTCACATAAAGCTTCCTCTGAAGGGTTCTGATCTTATCCGGCGTTTCCAAACTCATCGCCAATCGCCGCTCCGCTCCTCTTCGAAAGCGCCTCTGAAGCAAGGGGCCTTTGCTCCGCCGGCGTTACCCGGCCTCAACGCTCTTACGCCCCTCTCCAACTCCCGCTTCCAGCCGACGCCCTCAAAGACGCCGTCGAGGCCGAACCTCGCGGGGAGCGGGTCTCCCCTGATTACCCGTTCCTCTCTTCCGACCTGCCGCGCCCAATACCCCGACGGACCCCATGGGTGCGCATGTCGATGCCTTCCCCATGGATGCGGCCTTCCCCATCACCGTGGCGGGTCGGCGTCCGTATTGAACCTTTCGAGGCCTGCTCAGGCTTCACTCGCGTTGCAGCCGGCCGGATCGCTCAGCCGCCCACGGCGGCCTTTGTCGCGAGGCTCCAACCCAGGCAGTTACCCGCCCAGACCGCTCGCCAGCTACCGGACCCATCGACACTTATCCGGGTGGGACCTTCCTCCACTAGAGAAACGCGCCCTCAGGGCGCACACAGTGACAGTGCATTTAACTCGTTGTACGCTTTGGTCAATTAAGTGCACTGTCACCGCAATTCTGTCACCGTAATTCTAATTCCGTAATTCGCGGACTTGCACCGTGCAGACAAAGCGTCCTCGCGGACGCACTCATGCCGGTGCTTTTCACGGGCATCCACGCCAAGCCGCTGCTCCCAAATCTGAAAAACATGCTGCAACGTCACTGCGTGGATGGCCGGGCTTGTCCCACGACTGTCCGGTTCATGTAAGCACCAAATCGAGAGCAAGTTGTCTTTGGTCGAGGGGCGGCGGTCGTTGGATCTGTTTCAACCGCGTGAAGTCCTTGCGGTGCATCAGATTGCAGCGGATGAGTCGAAACATCTCGAGCGCGCCGTATTTTACTTTGCTCATCTCTTGACCCATGCGAAGCAGCAGAAAGGCGATCAAGGCAACCGCGATCTGAATGCGCACGGCATTTTCGGAGCGGCCGATGAAGTGCCTGATTTTCAAGGTCTGCTTCACGAAGCGGAAGAAGAGTTCGATCTGCCAACGCCTTTTATAGAGATCGGCGATCTCCTGCGCCGGCGCATCGAGATCATTGCTGAGGATGCGCAAATGCTTGCCGGTCTCGGTCTCGACGCCGATTTCGCGCACCGCAGTCTGCATCGGGTTGCGGCGGCTCTTGGCTTGCCGGCCGGGCAAAAAGCCGATGCGATCGGAAAGCACACTTGACCCAGGCTCGAGCGGCATGTTGCGCGCGTCGTGAAGCGGCGTATTCGCCTTGAAGCGGGTCACGATACGGCAGCCTTCGGCATCGAGCCGCGCCCACCAGGCGAAGTCGTAATAGCCGAGATCGAAGACATAGGTCGCATCCTTGTCGATCGGCATGTCCTTGGCAGCGGTGATGTCGTTGACATTGGCCGGCGTCACCGCATGGTAGACGGGGCGGCCGAGATCCGGATCATAGATGATATGCGCCTTGGCGCCGCAGACATCGGTCGAAAAACGAGCCCATTCCGTGCCGACACCGGCAAGCTGCAGGCTCGTCGAGTCGATAAGCCGCACCGCATCGCCGATCTTGCGTTGGAGGCCTTTCGTCGCCATGCCGAGCATGTGTGCAAACAGGCCGGAGAACACCTCGTAGCTGCGGTCGCGGTTGGCATCCGAAAAGGTCGACCGAGCCGGAACCTTGCCGCCGACGTGATAGAGCCGCGCCTGATGGCTCGAAAGTCCGGCAATGATGTCGCGCAACGAATGGGCTCCCGCCAACTGGCCATAAAGCAAGGCGATCAACTGTTCGCGTGATTTCAATTTACGCACCAGCGCGTCGCTCCCATGGGCGTCCACAAGCCGGTCGAAGGCGGCCCAAGGAATGAGTTTGAGAAGATCGTGGAAGACGCTATTTTTGTGCCGCACGGTGTTGTTCCTTTTTCGTGTCCAGATGAGTCGCGAAACCCTCTGAACCGATTAGAATCAATGCCGTGCAGCTCTTCAAGAAAAAACGAACCGGACAGTCGTGGGACAAGCCCGGCCATGACGCCCCTATGTCAGGTGCTCAACCCGGAATTGACCCGCTTATTCTTGGTGATCGCCTCAGATCAGAACCGTCGTGCATGGAGTCGATGCGCGCCATCTTTCACGCCGCACGTGCGATCAGGTGTTTGCCGTCATGCCCGGTGATCTTCACCGTGACGATCTGCCCCGCATCAACACCCCTTATCCGCGCTGGGGTAAAATCCTCGGCGCGTGCCATGCCGCCACGCTCGGTCAGCACGCGCAGCGTCCTGCCGAGCTGCGCCTCGAGGTGGCGGCACAGAGCGGCGTCGCCCGCCAATCGCAGCCGGCGAGCGCGATCCTTGACGAGCGCCGCTTCGACCTGCGGCATGTTCGCCGCCGGCGTGCCGGGGCGCGGCGAATAGGGAAAGACGTGCAGATGCGTCAGGCCGCAGTCTTCGACGAGGGCCAAGGTATTTTCGAACATCGCCTCGGTTTCGGTCGGAAACCCGGCGATGAGGTCGGCCCCGAAAACGATGTCGGGCCGCTTGCTCCGGAGATCGCGGCAGAACGCGACGGCATAGGCCCGATCGTGCCGCCGCTTCATCCGCTTCAAGACCATATCATCGCCGGCCTGCAAGGATAAATGCAGATGCGGCATGCAACGTTCCTGCTGCGTGATCGCCGCGATCAGTTCAGGGTCGGCCTCGATGCAGTCGATCGAGGAGAGCCGGAGCCGTTGCAACGACGGTACTGATCGCAGAATGGTCTCGACCAAGTGCCCGAGCCTCGGCTCGCCAGCGAGATCCCTGCCATAGGAGGTCAGATCGACGCCGGTCAAGACAATCTCGCGAAAGCCCTTCTCGACGCAGCGCGTGGCGCGCGCGACGACGTCTTCGACCGCGGCCGAACGGGAGGGACCGCGCCCATAGGGGATGATGCAGAACGTGCAGCGGTGATCGCAGCCGTTTTGGATCGCGAGAAAGGCGCGCGTATGGTCCTCGACGCCCTCGACGGCCGGAAAAGCCGGCGGCCGCGGCGCGAAGACGTCGCCCACCGCGAAGCGCCGTGCGCTGTCGAAGGCGAAAACGCCGGCCTCGATCTTTTCATGATTGCCGATCACGCGCGCGACTTGCGGCATGTCGGCGAAGCCCGTCGGATCGATTTGGGCGGCGCAGCCGGTGACGACGATCTCGCGTTCCGGCTGCTCCCGTTTCAGCCTTCTTATCGTCTGCCGCGCCTGCCGGGCGGCTTCTGCGGTCACGGCGCATGTGTTGACGATGACGAGGTCAGCGCCGGGCTGCGCGGCGGCGAGCCGGCGCATCGCTTCGGATTCGACGAGATTGAGGCGACAGCCGAAATTCACCACTTCGACCTTGCGCTGTGCGGCGCCAATATGTCCGCGCGATGCCGGCGTCACGCGGGGAGGCTTTCGAACAGGGCCGGGTCGAGCTTCGTTTCGAACTCGAAGGCGACGGGACCGGTCATGACGACGTGCTCGTCGCTCTCACGCCAGGTGACAGTGAGATCGCCTCCGGGCAGGCTCACGCGCGCGGTTCGTTGCGTCAATCCTGCGCGCGCGGCGGCAACGAGCGCGGCGCAGGCGGCGGAACCGCAAGCCAGCGTCAGGCCGGCGCCGCGTTCCCACACTTTCAAGCGAATGTGATCGGGTGCTGCGACCTCCGCCAGCGAAATATTGGCGCGTTCTGGAAAAAGCTCATCGTGTTCGAGCTGCGGCCCCAGGGTCGCGAGGTCGACGGCCGTGAGGCTCTCGACAAAGAAGATCGCATGCGGATTTCCCATGTTGACGAGCGCGGCTGCGAGCGGGATCGAGGTGCCGGTTCCGAAAGCGACGGCGCTGGTGTCGCCGACGTCGCGACTCAAGGGAATCTCCGCCCAGCCGAAGCGCGGGGTGCCCATATCGACGGAATAGGAAAATTCGTCGATCCGCTGGCATTCCAGCCGTCCGGCGGCGGTTTCGACATTGAGCGAAGTGCCCGGATGATTGCGGAAGAGTATGGCGGCGACGCACCGCGTGCCATTGCCGCATGCCTCGGCGCGCGAACCATCGCTATTATAAATCTCGATGAACGCTTCCGTGTCCCGTGTGCGGGGATCGAAGAGCACCATCAGCTGATCGAAAGGGAGACCGCGGCCGATCGCACCCGCCGCAGCCGCGTCGAGGCTCGCGGCCGTACCGCGCAAGTCGACGATGGCGATCTCGTTGCCGAGACCGTTCATTTTCGTCGCCAACCTGTTGGCAAGAGGATGTAGCATAGACCCGTTCATCTGCGGTTCGGCCTTCATATAGGAGAAAACCAAGGCGGGGGCCAAGTTTTCCGAGAGAGACCCGGCTGCACCAGCCGGGAAACGTCGCGTCGCTTCTCTGAAGTTAGACAGCGGATATACCCGAAGTTTCATAGGGAGATGCCGCAATGTCTTGACCGGGCGAGAGTATTTCTGGGTCGGAAGAGTCGGTGCGCCGCGAAAGGGCGGTTGGGATTGAAACTCGGCCGAGGATTTGCCTGGACTCCCCGATGGGCCGAAGCTTGGCTGAACATCGGGCGTCTCCGCTCTCCCTTGTCCGGGGTCGCTGAGTCGTTTTGCTGAAAACGGACTGATTGAAAAGAAGGAGCGGCGTATGAGACTGGATATTGCAAGACGGCTGAGCTTTGCCGGGCTGACCTTCTCGATCCTCGTTATTTTATCCGGCCCACTCGGGTCGCCGCTGCGGGCGCAGGAAAAGCCGACGCCGCCGACCACTGCGGAACCGAGCCCTGCGGCGAAGCCGGAGACGGCAACGCCGCCCGCCAAATCGCCCGACACGGCCTCACCGACGAAACCGGGGCTTGCCGAGCCCGACACGAGCGCTCCGGCTGTTCTCGACGACTCCGCCGCAGAAATGATCGACATTCCGTCCCGGCCAACGGCCATCGTTCATGGTCAGGCCAAATGGGACGAAGGTTTCGCGTCGATCATGAAGGCGCAAGCCCAGATCAAGGGGGCTTTGGAGAAGGCCGGTCTCAAGCCGGCCGGGCGGCCAGTCACCGTCTTCACCCAGACCAACGATAGCGGCTTCACCTACGATGCCATGCTGCCCCTCGCAGAAGAGCCGAAAGCCGACCTGCAACTGACCGACGACGTGAAACTCGGCTCATCGCCGTCCGGCAAGGCAATCAAGTTCCAGCACCGCGGCGCCTATGACGACATCGATTCAACCTATGATCTCATCACGGCCTATCTCGACCACAAGGATCTCGAAGCGCGCAATTTCTTCATCGAGGAATATTTGACGGATCTGACGACCGCCGATGATCAAAACCTCGCCATCGATATCTACGTCTTTACCAAGTGATGCCGGGGAGGTGATTCGAGGCGAACGGACATCGCGCCGGGATCTCGTCAAAACGCGACGCAGGCCGAACTTTCAGCGCGCAGAACCGATTGCTGGTGGAAGCGCCGCTTATAGGCCGCGCGAATGGCTTCGATCTTGCCGTCGGTGTCTCTGTCAGGCCGGTAATAGATCAAAACGAGCCTGGCGGGCTCGCGGCTGACGCGGCCGGTGCCGTCGCGCCACTGGCCGCGGCCTTCGAACAGGCTCAACCCGTCGGGAAAGCGCGGCGTCACTTCGCGCGCCAGAAAATTTGCAAAAGCACGCGGCGTGACACCGCCGGCTGCGCCGAAGAAAAGTTCGACGCGCGACAGGGTCTGCGCCGGCGCCGCACAAGTCGGATCGGCCTTGGCCGGGCTCGCAAAACCGACACCGACCAGCAGGAGAATAGGGCTCAGCCGCCGGCCGACGCACGGCGTTGCCTTCTGCCCAGCCTTCAGCCGCAATGAATTGGATCGATCCACAAGACCGCCTCCGGCTTCTCGACCGGCTCGATGTCGAGGTTGATCGCGAGCGGTGCAGAGCCGACATGTCAGCCAGCGAGCCTTGCTTGAATCCGGTCGCGGGTCAAGGCATCACGGTGCGGAGTGTCTTGCGTCGGGCACAGCGGTTCCGAGCCGGCCAGAAAATCCCCAACCGCCTGCCTAATCTCGAACCCATCATTGATCGGCGTCACCTTGGTCTCTTTCGGGCGTTGGTCCGGCAGGTTTTGCGCGTGACATCCTGCCAAACCACCAGGGCTGGAAGCGAGGTCGCGGCACAATGTCGGGCAAGACGGTTACGAAGTCTGCCGCCCGCGTCTCTTGCGCCGGATGACGGTCATCGCCTCGCCAACGCAGAGGCGCCTCGGGTTTGACGATCTTGTCAATCTGGCTATAATTTGGCCAGAATGCCTTTTGCGATTGTTCTTGCTCCTGAAGCCGTCGAAGATCTCAGAAGGCTGACAGCGCATGTACGCGCCAACGTCCGAACTGCGCTCGAAACGCATCTGAGACAAGAGCCCGAGAAAACCAGCCGCAGCCGCATTAAACATCTGCGGGGGTTGCGTCGTCCGCAGTATCGCCTCCGCGTTGGCGAGGTTCGGGTGTTCTACGATGTTTCCGGCACGACCGTCGAGGTTTTGGCGATTGTGGCCAAATCGGAGGCCGAGGCATGGCTCGCACAATTCGCAAATCCGGAGTGAAGCAAGTTCCGCTCTCCGAAATCAAGGATGATCTGTCTCGCTATCTTCGTGAGGCTGAGACGCAGGAGATCGTCATCACGCGTCATGGCAAGCCTGCTGGCGTGCTGATTGGTTTCGAATCAGAGGAGGACTGGTTCGAATACCGTCTCGAAAACGATCCGCGATTTTGGCGTCGCATCGAGCAGGCACGCAACAACCTGCGCGCCGGACGCGGGATCAGGCTGGAAGACCTCGAAACGGACTAGTGGCCCGATTCGGTCAGATTGACGGCTCTTTATGCGGACCGGAGGTCCGCAAGCAAGTTGCAATTCTCTTCAACTTAATCGAAACACGTCACTAGCGGCAGACCTGGTGAGCGTTTAGCCCCGCGGTCCGACCAAAGCGAACATCGCGCCTTGCGGGTCTTTGCATTGGACGATCCAGCTGCCGCCCGGCACTTGCATGGGGCCGTTGAGAATCTCGCCGCTGCCCTCCTTCACCCGCGTCGCGGCCGCATCGATATTGTCGACATTGAAGTAATAAAGCCAAAAGGGCGCAGGGATCGTCGGTGGCTTGTTGAACATGCCGCCGAGGGTCTGGCCAGATGCGGCGAAGAGCTGATAGGTGCCCATCGGACCCATGTCGATGGCGTCGGCTTTCTGCCAGCCGAAGAGGTCGGCGTAAAAAGCAAAAGCCTTTTCCCAATCCGCCGCGGAAAGTTCGTGCCAGCCAATGCGGCCAAGCGTTCCCTGCGCGGGCGGGTTCCCCATCGGCGTCAGTGGCTTGAACACAGCGAATGTTGCTCTTTGCGGATCAGCGACAACCGCGAACCGTCCGATATCCGGAATGTCTGTCGGCGGAACATATGCCGCGCCGCCGCGGCTCCGAATCTGGCCCACTGTCGCATCGACATCGTCGACTCCGACATAGCCGACCCAGGTCGACGGTGCCCCCATCTTTTTCGCATCTTCGGGAAGATCGATCAGCCCGCCGACCCCCGTCTCCGCGAGGGTGAAAATGCTATAGACCATCCCAGGTATCGCCGAATCCGTCGTGCCGAAACCCAAGACCTTGCCGTAGAAAGCCTTTGCGCCTTCCGTATCCGTGGTCATCAATTCGTACCAGACGAAGCGTCCATGGGAACCGACCATAACTATTCCTCCCGGTGAAATCGGCGAAACGCGCTGGCAATCTGCGATCCTACTATGACGTAAGTGCGACGCGAATAACCATTCACTGCGGCGGCGGCGTGATGCCGAGGACCGCGGCGACGCCGAGAACCAAGACCCCGAGAACAAGTTCGAAGGCCACGCTCGTGCGCAGCTTGTCGATTTGCGCCATTCCTTTCAGGGAAGCGACGCGCAGCCTCGTCATGGCAACGAACCGATTGAAATAAGCCAAAGCCAGCATCACGGCGACCACGCCCACTTTGGTGAAGAGCACACTGCCGTAATCGGTGCAGAAAAGTTTGTCGAACGAGCCGGCGACGCGGAACCCGGCATTGGTTATTCCGCTAACGACAATCAAAGTCACCGCAACCATCGCCATCAGCGAATAGCGCGACAAAATATCGAGGCTCCAATCGCGCGCTTCGTGCGGGTCGAAATGCCGCTGCTCGACGAGCGCGAAAAGGAGCGGCGGAAGGCCGCCGACCCATGCACCAGCAGCGAACATGTGAACGCTATAGGCGATGATCATGAAGGCCCCATAGAGGCCAGCGCCGCCTTCCGCCGCATGGCCGAGCCAAGCCTGGCTGATCAAGAGTAAAGCGCCGATCAAGAGAGGCGCCGAGAGCCGGGCACGATTATACCAAGGCAACGTGACGATCACGACGGCTGCCGCAAGCAGCGCCAGACGCAAGATCGCCACCGGGCCAAACTGCGTTTCGAAAAAGAAGAGGTGCAGGGTTTCGGGATCGACAACATTGCCGAAGCCGCCTGTCATATTGGCCAAAATTCCGGCGAGCCAGGCGATGCCGGAAATCGCCGCCACGGGTGCAGCGATGCGCAGCAGGAGTCTTGTCGCGCGACGGGCTCGCGGCAATCCGCCGGGACCGGCGGAGGATCGTTCGGCCGCCATGGTAAACCAAAAGAACGCCGACCCGAACAGGACGAATACCGACGCGAAGTGGATCCAGCGCGCGATGACGAGGACGTGGAAGATCGTGATTATTCCGCTTCCCTCTTCATGCTGCATGGCTTCCATCTGCATGTCTTCCGTTGCCTCGGCGGCAGTGACGAGGACTTAGAAAATCGCCATTACGCCTCCCCCGCGCAGCATCACCTCTCGCCGCCATAGCCCGTCGCTTGCGACGGGCGTCGCAAAAGACGCCCGTTGCGGCAAAAGGTTCGCGAGATCCAACCACGCTTCAAACTCAGGGCGCGACCGTAAATTTGTAGGTGCCGGAGGTCGGATGGGTGTCGACCGAAACCACATGCCAGGAGACGATGTAGGTGCCGGGCTTCAGCGCATGGCCGAGCCGCACATGCAGCGTGTTTGGGCTCGCAGGATCGAGCGTCGGCTTGCCGGCAGGAATCGCCCCGCCCCCCAACGCGGCGATCTGCACGCCAGAGAAGGCGAGGACGATGTTCTGAGTGAACGTGAGCTGGAGCTCGCTCGGCGAACCCGTCACGGTCGCGCCCACCCCCGGAACGGCTCTATCGAGAAACGCATGTGCGAAAGCAGCTGTCGCGGCAAGCACGCAAGCGACAGCCGTTATGATTGGAAGCCTCAGGAAACGTTGCATGATGATGTCCTCAATATCTGCCAGCGCGAGCCTGTGGAGGGCCGAACAATGGTTTGCCGAGCGAATCCGGGAAGATGTCGTCGAGGAAGAAGTCCAGGACGCCGAGCACGCCAACGCGCTTGCCGCTCGCTTCGTTGATCGGAATCTGTGCCATGACTCCGATTTCGAAATATTGCCCGATCCAGTAGACCGACGGGCCGAACACCCCGGTCGTGTCGCTCGGAGAGAAACTCCCAGGGACCGACGGGCCGATATTCGACACCGGCGTGGTGACCATGACTTCGAACGCGGGAATGAGTTTCTTGAAAAGGTCCGGAACCTCTTGAACATAGGAGTTCATATAGCGCAGGCTGTATTGCAGCGAGGCGCCATAGGTCACAGTGTTGGGGTTCAGGCTCCCGTCGGCGTTGATGCTCGTGGTCGGAATGTTGAAGTCCACTTCGCCGGTGATCGCGACGGGCCGTAGCCAGTCGACTGAGGCATCGCCAAAACCCTTGCCGGCGTAGGCTTTCGCCGTAACGGTCGTGAACGGATCAGAGGGGAGCGATGCGCTCTGCGGGCTACCGGCGTTGGCCCAGGTGACGTCCACCGCCGTCGCAAAGATGAGTTCATGCGCGGGGTTTTGGTAGAAAACGTATTTCAGCTGCGTTTCGATATCCGCCCAACCGGTAGCTTGCGGGTTTCGCTGAAACGTTATTCCTTGCGAGCCGATCGAAAGCCCCAAATCCGCGGTGATCGTCTTCGCGTATTCCCAGCCGAGGGTGTAGGAGATCGGCCCGGTCGTCCCGTCCGGATTGGCCGCGGTCATATAGGCAAAAGCCGGCAGCGCCAATTCGTCGTTGACGCCCGGATCGTCGATGGTGACCGTCGCCGGAAACACCCTGTCGCCGACGATCGTATGGGCGAGCGCCGGACCGATGCCCGCGAGCATGGCGGCGAGCCCGCCCGCCAAGCCGATGGAAGTCTTATGTGACATTGCAGATCCTCAATCTGATAGTGGGAGACGGCCGGCCGCGATGAGCGGGCATTTGCCGCGCGCGATTTTCTCGATTGGGAACACGCGCCAAAAGCGACGGCCAGGAGACCGGAGCCGTGAGCAATGGCGAGAAGGCTCCGCGGAAAAACGCGAAAGCGATTCGATCTATTCAGACAGCAGAGGGAGGACCGCGCGGCGGCGCGCCGGCCCGAAAACGGGCCGGGGATGGAAAAATGAAAGCCGCCTGTTCCGTAGTCATCGAAACAGCTAAAGGGATTTCGAGGCCGGCGACGGAAGGCGGCGGCGCCATCGTCGCCTGGCCATGGACTGAGCAAAACGGGCAGCTGTGATGATGGGCCGGCGCCTGGCCGCCGTCCGGCGTTTGCGCCGAAGCCTCGTCGCCTCTCTGTGAGCGGCAGATCGGGAACGGGCTGTCAGGGAGCGTGTCAAAGGCAGCATTGGCGGTCCCGGCCACACAAAACGCGCCGGCGATGATCTGCACATAGAGCGCGAGCCCGGCAAACCACGCGCCAGCGCGCCCGCGCACGGCGACCGCCCTGCGGCTGTTCCCCCCATAAACCCCGTTACGGCAACGATCGCCCACGCCGGTTTCCCCCACCGCTTTCGAACTTAATCGGGTGCGAAGGCGGTGGGAAGGCCAATAGCGCGGCATTCTGGACACAGTTGAGAATAATTCGAAGCGGATCGCTCGCCTCGCGCCAAAGGCGACGCGCAAGATTAAGTGCACCTGATTGCAACCAGTTTCCCGCAGTCGTCATGGCCGGGCTCGCCCTTATCGGCGCTAGCTAAAATGCTGATGGGTCCTCCGGGAAGCGTGTTTCGGTAGCGAATATCGACCCCTTTCGGCGGCCAACTTCGACCCCCTCAGCCGTCAGAATCAGGAATTGCTGTTGCGCTCTAGCAGGCATACGGTGGGGTCGACGTCGGACGCTGATCGGGAGTCAAACGCCACGCCGATTTACACCGGTCTGCTCCGGCGGGATGATGAGGGATGAGCATGTTCGTTCTCGTACTGGGGATCATTATCTTTCTCGGCGTCCACACGCTCCCGACTTTTCGCGCGACGCGAACCAGCCTGATCGAACGTTTCGGACTGGGGCCGTTCAAGGGTCTCTATTCACTGGTCGCCCTCATCGGCTTGGCCCTGATCGTGTGGGGCTTCTCCCGCTACCGCGCGGATGGCTTGATCGCGGTATGGACGCCGCCGATCTGGGCACGCCATCTGACGATCGCGCTCATGTGGTTCACCTTCGTGGCGCTCGCCTGCATGAACCCCGCGCCCAGCCGGATCAGGGGCTGGCTGCGCCACCCGATGCTGGCCGCGGTCAAGATTTGGGCGCTGGCGCATCTGCTCGCCAACGGCGACGCGGGCGGTATGCTGCTCTTCGGCTCGTTTCTGGCGTGGGCGGTCTACGATCGCATCGCAGTCACAAGGCGCGGCGATCTTGGCGCACCGCCAATTGCTTCCTTCACGCGCGCCGACGCGATTGCGCTCGGGGTCGGGACCCTAGCCTATGTAGCGATGATCTTCTTGCATCCCTTCATCATCGGGGTGGCGGTGATAGGCAAGTGAACTATCTGACGTTCGCGGCGGTTTGCCCGAACAGGATCTTCTTGGCTTCCTCGTCCATGGCCGGCGGCGGCGACGGATTGACCTCCTGCGCTTTGGCATAGGCGCTGATCGTCGCCGGACGCGCCTTGATCGCTTCGAACCAGCGTTTCAGATGCGGGAAATCGCCGAGATTCTGACCTTGATTCTTATGAGGCACGATCCAGGGATAGCACGCCATATCGGCGATCGAATATTCGCCGACGATAAAAGGCCGATTTGCCAGGCGCTTGTTGAGAACGCCGTAAAGCCGGTTGGTTTCCTTCACATAGCGCTCGATGGCGTAAGCAATCTTCTCCGGCGCATATTGACTGAAATGATGGTTTTGTCCCGCCATGGGCCCAAGCCCGCCCACTTGCCAGAACAGCCATTCGAGCGTCTGCACCCGCAGGCGCAGATCGGCAGAAAGAAAAAGCCCGGTCTTTTCGGCGAGGTAAAGCAAAATGGCGCCGGATTCGAAGACCGAAATCGGGGCGCCGCCGTCCTTCGGTGCGTGGTCGATGATCGCCGGCATACGATTGTTCGGCGCGATCGCCAGGAATTCCGGCTTGAATTGGTCCCCCCTGCCGATGTTCACCGGGTGGATTTGATAGGGCAGGCCAGCCTCTTCGAGAAAGAGCGTGATTTTATGCCCGTTGGGCGTGGGCCAGTAGTAAAGATCGATCATGTCTTCCTCCGTTGCTGCGCCGCCCACGTTACCTACAGGACGTATCGGAAAAGGTGACCCACTTTTCCGTGATGCGGTGTCTTGCGTCCACTTGGTGGATGCTATTGTCGGTGATGCGGAAGAGCTTCTCGCGGAATGCTCTGCGGCATTTTCGCCATTGAAGCAAATGAAGTGCGCAGCCGATTTGTGGCCGTTGCATCCGGCCGACCTTTCCTGAAACAGTACTAACCAGACTTTTCCGTGCCACGCGTACCAATGACGGCGAGGGCGAGCTGCCGCAATGGTCACGCTCTAACTCTTGGCAGGAACGTGAACGCAACTCCCTGTGGCGCAATGCCCGGTTCCTTTGTAATGCGCAATAATGTAATTTGTCGGGCATGATGATCCGGTTCTGGCTCCGCCGAACTCTTGCCGATCCTTGCGATTGTCGGCATGGTCACAGCGCCCGCCGCCGCACCTGCTTGTGCTGGCGTCATGGCGGCTGGCACCGTGACGACGTCATCGGAAACGGCGATGCCCGATGACATGCCATGCTGCCCGCACGAAAAGCCCGCAATGCCGGATTGCGAAAAGAGCTGCCTGCTTATGTCGCTGTGCTCGGCTAAGTATTTCCCGAGCGGACCGCTCGCAATCTCTGTGCTGACACCGCCCGCCATCATGGTTAAGCCGCTCGGTCTGCGAAACGAGGCCCAGCCAGCAGGCCTGGGGCCATCGCCACCGATGCGACCGCCTCAAGCCTAGATTTCATAGTGCCGGCCATAGCCGGTTGACCGTGCTGCAGCGCCCAGCGCTGTGGCAACGGTTCTGCGTGCAGCCCACCCCGCCATTTGGGCGGACCTGACACCCTGAAATCTAGGAACCGTTACATGACCACGTTCATTTCGGCGCGCGCCCTCGGCGCTGCGCTCCTCGGTCTATGCTTGGCCGCGCCCAGCATGTCCGCTCTCGCCGGTGCGAGCGACTACGAGTTCCGGCTCGTCCAGCAGAATCTCAAGAAAGGCGATGCCATTATCGCGGTCGGCTTGATCAACAAGAAAACCGACAAGCCCGTGCCTGACGCAGTCATCTTCTCGACCCGCCTCGACATGGCGCCCGATGGCATGGAGACCATGACGGCGCCGATTGAAGCGCTGCCTTCGACCGAGCCCGGCGTCTATCGCTTCAAGGTCAATCTGACGATGGCCGGCGGCTGGCGCCTGTCGCTCGGCGCCAAAGTACAGGGCGAGCCGGGTACGCTCGAGAACAAACTCGTCTTCAAGGCCGTCCCATGAAGCGAGCTGGCCGAACCGGCCTCACCCTCGCCGCCTTATTGGCGGTGGGGGCTGCAGGCTATTGGGCCGGGCATCGCGATCTCGCGCTGTCCACCCAGTCTTCCCCCAAATCTTGGCTTCATGCCATTCCTTGGCTGGAGCGCGCCGCATCAATACCGGCGAGTGCCAATTCTGCACCATTGGGACCGGTGCTTTATTACCGGGATCCGGACGGCGGTTCCACTTATTCGGCAGTGCCACGCAAAACCGACAACGGGAGGGATTTTCTCCCCGTTTATGCGAGCAAAAACGCACACCAAGCGGACGCGCCGGCGCCGGTCTCCGAGACGGAGGACAGCGGGAAGCGCAAGAAAATCCTCTATTACCGGAACCCGATGGGGCTGCCGGACACTTCGCCGGTGCCGAAGAAGGATTCGATGGGGATGGATTACATCCCCGTCTATGAGGGCAATGACGATGGAGGTCCTGTCGTCAAAGTGGCTCAGGGCCGGCTGCAGCGCACGGGCGTGCGCTCGGAGCCGGTTGCGCGCCGGGTGATCGTCACACCCATCCGCATGCCTGGAACCATCACCCTTGACGAACGTCGCGTCGCGGTGGTCGCTACGCGCTCGGACGCATTCATCGACAAAGTCGAGAATGTGACGACAGGCGACCGGGTCACCAAAGGCCAGCCGCTTCTGCACCTTTATTCGCCCGAGATCGTTGCGGCTGGTGCTCAGCTCGTGTCGTTCCCCGGCTTCGAGGGCTCAAGGCGGCGGCTCGAGAATCTCAATGTGTCGCCGGAGGTGATTGCCGAGATCGAGCGCACGCGCAAAGTCCCGCCCACCATCACCTGGTCGTCACCGTTGGACGGCGTCGTGCTGGAGCGCAATGCGATTGAAGGGATGAAGGCAGCCGCCGGCCAAACGATGTTCCGCGTCGCAGATCTGTCAACAATGTGGGTGCTCGCCGACGTACCGGAGCACGACATCGACAATCTGCAGATCCATATGCCTGCAACTGTGCGTGTGCGTGGTCTGCCTGGCCGTACGTTCACCGGAAAAATCGACCTTATTTACCCGCAGGTCAAGACGGCAACGCGCACCACGCCGGTGCGGATTGAATTGGCCAATCCCGACGGCGTGCTTCGACCCGACATGTATGCCGATGTCGAGATCGCTGCGGGCGCCAGCAGCCCTGTCGTCGCGGTCCCCGACAGCGCCGTCATCGACACCGGTGAGCGACAGGTCGTGATCCTCGACAAGGGCGACGGCCGATTCGAGCCGCGCGACGTCAAGATCGGAACCCAAGGTGGCGGCTATACCGAAATCCGCAGCGGAGTTGCATCCGACGACCGGGTCGTTGTCACCGCAAACTTCCTGATCGACGCCGAGAGCAACTTGAAAGCCGCGCTGCGCGGTATGAAAAGCACGGAGGACGCGCCATGATCGCCCGCCTCATCGCGTGGTCCGCACGCAACCTTGTCTTGATCTTCGTGGGTACGGCCTTTGCCGTCGCCGCCGGCGTCTATGCATTGAAAACCTTGCCGCTCGACGCCATACCGGACCTTTCTGACGTCCAGGTCATCGTCTACACCGACTATCCAGGCCAAGCGCCGCAGGTGGTCGAGGACCAGGTCACCTATCCCTTGACGACGGCCATGCTGACCGTCCCGAGATCCAAGGTCGTACGCGGTTTCTCCTTCTTCGGGGTGTCTTTCGTCTACGTCATTTTCGAGGATGGCACCGATCCCTATTGGGCAAGGAGCCGGGTGCTCGAATATCTCAATGCGGCGCAGCAAAGCCTGCCCGCCGGCGTCGTCCCGGGCCTCGGGCCGGACGCGACCGGGGTCGGCTGGGTCTACCAATATGCCGTCATCGCCAAGGACATGACGCTTGCAGAGTTGCGTTCGCTGCAGGACTGGGTGGTGCGCTACGCCGCCTCGAAAGCAAGCGGGGTTGCGGAGGTGGCGAGCGTCGGCGGCTTCGTCAAGCAGTATAATATCGTCGTCGATCCCTTGCGGCTCAGGGAACAGGGGATCTCGCTGTCCGTGGTGCGCGACGCCGTGCGGGCCAGCAACAGGGACGTCGGCGGGCGCACCGTCGAGCTCTCCGAGTTCGAGTTCATGGTACGCGGCCGCGGCTACATCAAGACGCCCGCGGATATCGAGAACATCGTTCTGAAGACGGCCAAAGGCGTTCCTCTGCGCCTCAAGGACGTTGCCAAAGTCGAAATAGGTCCGGATGAGCGGCGCGGTATCACCGAGCTCAATGGCGAGGGCGAGGTGGCGAGCGGCATCGTACTGCAACGCTTCGGCGCCAATGCCCTGACGGTGATCGAGAACGTCAAGCAGAGGCTCGCCGAGATCGCCACTGGCCTGCCCAAGGGCGCCGAGATCGTGCCGGTCTACGACCGTTCGCAGCTGATCGAGGCGGCAATCGAGACGTTGCGGCACACGCTGACGGAGGAAAGCATAATCGTCGCGCTCGTCTGCGTCGTCTTCTTGCTCCACCTTCGCAGCGCTCTCGTTGCGATCCTTATGCTGCCGGTCGGGATTCTCCTGGCCTTCGCTGGCATGCGCGCGATCGGGCTCGGTTCCAACATCATGAGTCTCGGCGGCATAGCCATTGCGGTCGGCGCCATGATAGACGCGGCCATCGTGATGATCGAGAATGCCCACAAGCGCCTCGAACGCGCGCCGAAGGGCAAGCCACGCGTCCAGATTCTGATCGAGGCGGCGGCCGAAGTCGGCCCGGCTTTGTTCTTCAGCCTGCTCGTCATCACCGTCTCCTTCCTGCCGATCTTCACGCTGGAGTCGCAGGAGGGACGGCTGTTCGGCCCGCTCGCCTTTACGAAGACCTTTGCGATGGCTGCCGCAGCACTGCTCTCAGTGACCCTGGTTCCGGCCCTGATGGTGCTCTTTGTGCGCGGCCGGATCATCCCCGAGCGCAAGAATCCAATCAACCGGTTCCTGATCTTTGTCTACCGCCCGATCATCCGTGGCGTGCTGAAGGCGAAGAGCTTCACGATCCTGCTCGCGCTCGTGGCGCTGGCCGTCACTTTGTGGCCGGCGCAGCAGCTCGGCTCCGAGTTCATGCCGAACCTCAACGAAGGCACGCTGATGTATATGCCGACGACCCTGCCGGGGTTGTCGGTCACCAAAGCAGCCGAACTCCTGCAGATGCAGGACCGCATCATCAAGTCCTTTCCGGAAGTAGCATCGGTCTTCGGCAAGGCGGGGCGCGCGTCGACGGCGACCGACCCGGCCCCCATGGAAATGTTCGAAACGATCATCAATCTGAAGCCGAAGGAAGAGTGGCGACCCGGCGTTACCATCGACAGCCTCAAGGCCGAAATGGACAAGGCGCTGCAATTCCCCGGCGTCTCGAATGCCTGGACGATGCCGATCCGCGCCCGCATCGACATGCTCTCGACCGGCATTCGCACACCGGTCGGTGTCAAGGTCTTCGGTACCGATCTCGCTGAGATGGAGAAGGTCGCACGCCGGATCGAGGCAGCCTTGAAGACCGTGCCGGGGACATCGAGCGCCTACGCCGAGCGGGTAATCGGCGGTTATTACCTCGACATCGTCCCGGATCGCGAGGCGCTCGGTCGCTACGGCCTTTCTATCGGCGACGTGCAGGAGGTGATCGCAACCGCGCTTGGAGGCGAGACCGTGACCACGACGGTCGAAGGACGCGAACGCTATGGTGTCAACATCCGCTATCCGCGCGCTTCGCGGAGCAACCCGCGGGAGATTGCCAGCGAAGTCGAAGTACCGCTGCCGGGCGGCGGCACCGTGCCGCTCGGCGAGGTGGCCAAGGTTCAACTCACGCGCGGCGCGACCTCGATCCGCACCGAGAATGGCGAGCTGACGACATACATCTTCGTGGACATCAACGGCCGCGACCTCGGCGGCTACGTCGCCGATGCGCAGAAGGCGGTCGCCGATGCGGTGAAACTGCCGACCGGCTATTCGATCGCCTGGAGCGGGCAATTCGAGTATCTGGAGAGAGCGGAGGCGAAGATGAAGATCGTCGTGCCGGTCACGCTACTCATCATCTTCTTGTTGCTCTACCTCAATTTCCGGGCGCTCACCCAAACCCTGATCGTCATGGCATCACTGCCGTTCGCCCTGGTCGGCGGGGTCTGGCTCATGTGGTGGCTCGGGTTCAACATGTCGGTCGCGGTTGTGGTCGGTTTCATCGCGCTCGCCGGCGTCGCCGCCGAGACCGGCGTGGTGATGCTGATCTATCTCGAACAGGCGCTGGCGGAGGTAGCAGAGGAACGACGCCGCGAAGATGGAGCCTTCACGCGATCCGACCTCTATGAGGCGATCATGCGCGGCGCGGTCGAGCGCGTGCGGCCGAAGATGATGACAGTTGTCGCCATCATGGCGGGCTTGGTGCCTATCCTTTGGAGCACCGGCGCCGGCTCGGAGGTCATGCAGCGCATCGCCGTGCCGATGATCGGCGGTATGATCTCGTCGACGGTGCTGACCCTGGTGGTTATTCCTGCCATCTATGGGCTGATCAAGGGATTCGCCCTACCACGAGCCGCAGCTGCCGGCGCGATTCCAGAGAGCGAGTCGAAAAGACCGCAGCCCGAGATTCAGCCAGCCGAATAGCAGCAAGAAGGAGATCGACCATGCAAACACTCCACTCTTCCAGTTCACGGAACACAGCCATGCATGCTCAAGGTTTTATTTCGACGCTTGTCGCCACGTTAGCGATCACGGCTTGGTCTCCATCAACCTCGGCTCATGACCCAGGCCCTTCTACGCCATCAACCGAAGAGGCTATGCCTCAAATGCATCATCTAAGATCGGCAGCGGAGGGGTTCGTCTTTGGCGAGCCGGGAGTGCCCTCCAAGGTCGACCGCGTCGTGACCATCGCCATGCGCGACATGCGTTTCGAGCCAAATGAGCTCCAGGTGAAAGTGGATGAGACCATCCGCTTTGTGGTGGTGAACAAGAGCGACACCGAACACGACTTCACCATCGGCGATATCGCGACGCAAACAGCGCACCGGAAGGAAATGGTCGAAGCCATGGAAAAGGGTAGCGCCATGCACCACCACGACGACCCTAATGCCACATCGGTGACGGCTGGCCAGAGCGGGGAGCTCATCTGGAAGTTCACCCGCGCCGGCAGTTTCGAATTCGATTGCAATGTTCCCGGCCACTACGAAGCGGGCATGAAAGGCATCATCACTGTGCTCGGCACAAGCGGCAAGTAGGGCGGGGCCGCAGTCTCTCCAATGCGCATTGCGATGAACGAGGCTTACGGAGAATACCGCGACGACTGATCAGGTTGAGCACCCTGGTGGCACCTAAAGTGCCCGCACTTCGGTAACCGAGAGTGATCTGCTTTGATCATGCAAAGGCGGCATTCTGAGTTCACGCTCACGAGTGTCCCGCCCAAGCCAGTAGTCACTCTTGTAAATGGCAGAAGTCTACGCCAGGCCACAATCGCCAAGCACGGAGGCTGAGAATGAGCATGGCTGAAAATCACGAGCATCATCATGGCGGAAGTAACGAGGCCATGCCCGAGCTTGCTGCAAAAGGCCAGACGCGCGATCCGGTGTGCGGAATGATGGTCGACCCGACTGCGACAGAACATTCGCTTACCTATGATTTTGTCGCCTATTACTTCTGCAGCAACGGCTGCAAGACGAAATTCGCAGCTGATCCGATGAAATATTTGCGATCGACGGCAACCCCGACGTCGTTGACGCAATCGACGTCACTTGAGCAAGGCGTGATCTATACCTGCCCGATGCATCCGCAGATCCGCCAGCCTGGCCCCGGTAACTGCCCGATCTGCGGCATGACGCTCGAACCCGAGGTTGCGACGGCCGACACGGGCACCAGCGCCGAACTCTCGGACATGACGCGACGGTTCTGGATCGGTCTCATTCTCGCCGTTCCCGTCTTTGTGCTGGAGATGGGAGGCCATCTCACCAATCTCCACATGCTGCTCGGCGCGCAGATCTCGAATTGGATCCAACTCGCGCTCGCCACGCCCGTGGTGTTGTGGGCCGGCGCACCGTTCTTCTGGCGAGCGTGGCGATCGCTCGTGACGCGCCATCTGAACATGTTCACGCTCATTGCGATGGGCACGGGCGTTGCCTGGGGTTACAGCGTCATAGCCACGATTGCGCCGGGCATATTTCCCAACACCTTCCGCGCCGAGGATGGTTCGGTCGCGATCTATTTCGAGGCGGCCGCGGTCATCACTTTGCTGGTGCTGCTCGGCCAGGTGATGGAACTGCGCGCCCGCGAACAGACGGGAGGCGCCATTCGGGCGCTGCTCGATCTGGCGCCGAAGACGGCGCGCCGTATCCGGGACGACGGCTCCGATGAGGATGTCGCCCTCGAAGCGGCCGCGGTCGGCGACTGCCTGCGCATCCGGCCGGGCGAAAAGGTGCCGGTCGACGGCGAGTTGATGGAAGGCCGCAGCTCAGTCGACGAATCCATGGTCACCGTGGAGTCGATGCCGGTGACCAAAGCTGTGGGCGCGAAGGTCATTGGCGGCACGATGAACGGCAGCGGCAGCTTCGTCATGCGCGCCGACAAGGTCGGTCGCGACACCATGCTGGCGCAAATCGTGCAGATGGTCGCGCAGGCGCAGCGGAGCCGCGCACCCATTCAGCGGCTCGCCGATCAGGTTTCTGGCTGGTTCGTGCCTCTGGTCATCGCGGTCGCCTTTGTCGCCTTCGCGGCGTGGGCTATTTGGGGGCCGGAGCCGCGTCTCACCTATGGTCTCGTGGCTGCCGTCTCCGTGCTGATTATCGCCTGCCCCTGCGCTCTCGGATTGGCGACACCGATGTCGATCATGGTTGGCGTGGGGCGTGGCGCTCAGTCCGGCGTTCTCATCAAGAACGCCGAGGCTTTGGAGCGGTTCGAGAAGGTCGACACGCTCGTCGTCGACAAGACCGGCACACTCACCGATGGCAAGCCGAAAGTCGTGGCCGTGCGCGCCTTGGACGGCGTTGGCGAAGACGATCTGTTGCGGCTCTCGGCAAGCCTCGAACTCGGCAGCGAACACCCGCTCGCGGCGGCAATCGTCCAGGCCGCGACCGATCGCAAGCTCTCGCTCACGGCCGCCCAGGAATTTGACTCTCCTTCCGGCAAGGGCGTGACCGGAACAATCGACGGCCGGCGGATCGTGATCGGCAATCGATTGATGATGCAGGTCGGCGCAATTGACGTCAGAGCGCTCGAACAGACTGCGGAGGAATTGCGCGGGGAAGGGGCGACTGCGATTTTTGTCGCGATCGACGGAAAGCCGTCCGGCGTGCTGGCGATCGCCGATCCGATAAAGGCCACGACCCCAGCCGCGATCCGATTTCTCCGCGAGGTGGGACTCCGCGTCGTCATGCTGACCGGCGACAACAAAACCACGGCTGAGGCCGTCGCGCGCAAGCTCGATATCGCCGATGTCGAGGCCGAAATCCTTCCCGAAGACAAGGGCAAGGTGGTGGAGCGCCTGAGAAAGCAGGGGCGTATCGTCGCCATGGCGGGCGATGGCGTGAACGACGCGCCCGCTCTTGCCGCCGCCGATGTCGGGATCGCGATGGGGACGGGAACAGATGTGGCGATTGAAAGTGCAGGCGTCACGCTGCTCAAAGGCGATCTGCAAGGCATCGTGACGGCGCGGCGTCTTTCGCAGGCGACGATGCGCAACATCCGGCAGAACCTGTTCTTTGCCTTCGTCTACAATGCCGCAGGGGTGCCGATCGCGGCGGGCGCGCTCTATCCGGCGTTCAGCGTACTGCTTTCCCCGATCATCGCCGCCGCCGCAATGGCCCTTTCATCGCTCAGCGTCATTAGCAACGCCCTGCGTCTGCGGACCACGCGGCTCAGCTAACTAGCTCCGCCCTTCGCCCGCCTCATAGAGCGCAGTGAGGCCTTCGCGATAGGTCGGGAAAGCCAACCTGATGCCGAGCTTCTGCTTTATCTTCTCGTTCGACACACGTTTGTTCTCGTCATAGAAGCTGCGCGCGAGTGGCGGCAGCGCGGCCTCCTCGAGCCTTTGCTCAGGCGGCGGCTCGACGCCGAGAAGCGATGCGGCATAAGTCACGACATCCTGAGGCGGCGCCGGCTCATCGTCG
The DNA here is from genome assembly GCA_963809985.1 of uncultured Alphaproteobacteria bacterium. GTDB lineage: Bacteria > Pseudomonadota > Alphaproteobacteria > Rhizobiales > Beijerinckiaceae > Methylovirgula. Next base: position 1,826,421 of record CAWELW010000001.1, read on the forward strand.
CTCAAGTTCCAAATCTCGTTGCCGCCCTCGTAACCTCGCAAGGCGTCCAGCACGGCGCCGATATCGGCAACATGGATGCGGTTGAAGACTTGCCCTGGCTTGACGATGCGGCGGGCCGAGCCCGCTCTCAATGCCGCGAGCGCATTGCGCGTTGGCCCGTAGATGCCGGACAAACGCAGGATATGCACCGTCTTCGTCGCGTCCTTGGCGAGAGAGAGCCAGGCCTTCTCGGCCTGCAGACGCAGTTTCGAGCGTTCGCCTTTGGGCTGGGGCAGACGCTCTTCATCGACCCATTCGCCACCGCGATCGCCATAGACGCCGATGGTCGACAAATAAAAAATCTTCGTTGGCCGTTTTGATGCGGCGATCAGCCGGCCGAACTTCGCCAGAACGGGGTCTGCGGAAGCGTCGGGTGGCGCCGAGACGAGCAGGACGTCGCTGTCGCGGAGCGCAGCGCCGATCGCCGGGTCTTCCTCATCCTTGCCGAAGACGAAGGTCGCGAGCCTCTCGCTGCGCAGCGCTGCGGCTTTGTCGGCCGAACGCGAAGTCCCGGCAACCACCTGGAAGGCCTGGCCGTGCCGCGCGATGAAATCGACCGCCGTATAGCCGAGGCCGAATGCGAAGAGCTTCATGAATTATGCCTTACAGCGGGATGATTTAAAGTGCACACGAACGCTGTCATTGCGAGGCAGCCAAGTTTACGCAGGCTTCGTAAACTTGCCGGCGCAGCGAGCGCAATCAAGCTTGCGCAGATTGCGTAAACTTATCTGCGCGGCAATCCACAATTCATGCAGAATGACTGGATTGCTTCCCGCTTCGCAAGCTCGCGGTCGCAATGACGGCTCATGATCTGATCAAAACCCATCTTGCCCTAACACTTCTCTGCCAATGCAGCCGCCCATTCGGCGGCAACATCGGCGTCTCGTTCGGGCGCCGCCAAAGTCTCCGCTCGGCGGCGCAGGCGCGCCGGCGAAAGCCGGCTCAGCGCATGGATCGCCATGGCCCGCACCAAGGCGGATTCGTGTGTCAATCTCGCCTCGACTGCCGGCGCGAGTTCGGGCTCGCCCGAGTTCGCGGCTGCGATCAAGAGATTGCGCAGAAATCGCGCAAACCCGATCCGCTTGACCGGGCTGCCCGAGAACAGCGCGCGAAACCCGGCTTCGTCGAGGCGCAGCAAATCGCCGATCTTCGGCGCAACGAGTTCGCCGCGCGCATGCAGTTTAATCTCACGGGCCGCCTCGGCAAACTTGTTCCAGGGGCAGACGGCGAGGCAATCGTCGCAGCCGTAGATGCGGTTGCCGATCGCGCGACGGAAGTGCTGCGGAATATGGCCCTTGTGCTCGATCGTGAGATAGGAGATGCAGCGCCGCGCATCGAGGAGATAGGGCTGCAGAAAAGCCCGCGTCGGGCAGGCGTCGAGGCAGGCGCGGCAGCTGCCGCAATGATCTTCTTCCGCGTCATCGGGTTCGAGCGCGAGATCGGTGAATATCGAGCCGAGGAAGAGCCAGGAGCCGAAGGCGCGCGAGACGAGATTGGTGTGTTTGCCCTGCCAGCCGAGGCCCGCGGCTTCGGCGAGAGGCTTTTCCATAATGGGGGCCGTGTCGACGAAGACCTTGAGTTCGGTCCCCGGCGCTCTGCGCGCAAGCCAGCCGCCGAGTTCCTTGAGCTTGCCTTTGATCAGATCGTGGTAATCGCGGCCCCGCGCATAGACCGAAATATTGGCGTAGGCGGGCCTATCGAGCAAAGCTAACGGATCGTCAGTGGGTGTGTAATTCATGCCGAGAAGGATGATGCTGCGGGCTTGCGGCCAGAGCCTTTCGGGATCGCCGCGGCGCTCTCGCGTCGCCGCCATCCAGGCCATATCGCCGGCCGCCCCCATCTCGAGCCATTGGGCGAGCCTCTCTGCGGCCTTGGGAATGGCGTTCGGGCGCGTCACGCGGCAAAGGTCGAAGCCGAGCTCGCCGGCTTTCGTGGCGAGCTCGGCTTTGAACGACCCGTTCAGAAATCGAGATCCGCGTAGACCGTGGCCGGCGTCATTCCCGGCAGGCGGTCCGCCAGAATTGCTCGGAACGCGGGTCGCGACTTGACCCGCGCGTACCAGAGCTTCGCCGTTGCGTCCTCGTCCCATGGCACGTCGCCGAGAAAATCCACTACGGATATATGGGCTGCCGCGGCGAGATCGGCATGCGAGAGACGGTCCCCCGCGAGCCATTTGCGGCCGCCTGCGAGATAGCCGATGTAACGCAGATGATAGCGTATATTGGCGCGGGCGGCGCGCACCAAGTCCATGTCCGGGGCGCCGCCGCCGGTCTCGGCCGACATGAAGCGCTTGTAGACTTTCTCGGTGACGAGCCAATTTCCGACCTCGCTGAAGAATTTTTGGCAAAACCACTCGACGAGCCGGCGCACCTCGATGCGCCCGGCAGGATCTTCGGGGAGCAATCGTTGGTCTGCCAGCGCAAGCCCGCGCGTCTCATCGAAATATTCGGCAATGATCGAAGCGCCCGGCACGACGAGGCCGTTTTCCTCGACGAGCACCGGTGTTTGCCCGGCCGGATTCATGATCAAAAAGTCGCGCCGCCGCTCGAAAGGTCTTTCGTCGACCAAAACGGGTTCGATTCCATATTCCCCCAACAGAAGCCTGACAAAACGCGAATTGGGACAGAGCGGGTGATGATAAAGCGTGACCATTCGCTGCGAGATTCACGAGGAAGAGGGGGGACCGAATCGAACGGCATGCGGCCCAAGGCGCAAGGGGATTTCGCTGCCGGGTATAGGGCGGCGGAGGCAGCGATGCAAACTCGAGCTCGGGCATATCCATGTTGCGGACCAGGAGGCCTGCGGTCCGGATCGCGGACCTCCCGGTCCGCCTGCCTTCCACGAGCCGTTCTAACCGCCATTCAGGTCCTGACCGTACCGTTGCGACCGCGCCAGCCGATCTGGAGCAGCAAGAACACAAACGCCGCCGCCCATTGGCAGAGCATCGAGGTGGCGACCAGCGCCCAAAGCGCTGGCTCGTAGAGAAGCCCCATGAGGGCGCTGCCGGCAAACCAGGCCATTCCGTAAACGGCTCCGAAAAGCCCATAGGCGCTGCCGCGCCGCTCCGGGGCGACGATTTCGGCGACAAAGGCGCGCAGGATCGAATCCTGCGTGCCCATGCCCAAACCCCACAAAACCATGGCTGCCAGGCCGCCGGCAAAGCCGCCGTAGAAAGCGAAAAGGGCGGAGAAAGCCGCCAAAAGCGTCGCCATCATATTGGCCCAAAGACCAATTCGATCGAAGAGGCGACCGAACAGCAAAGCCGACAGGGCGGCGCTCAGCATGGCGAGCGCGTAAAATGCCGGTATGGCGTGGTCCGAGACACTCTTCGTCCGCTCGAAGTGATAGGCGATCAGCGGAAAATCCGCATAGCCGAAGGCAATCAGCGCGGCGGCGACGAGATAGATCCAAAAAATGCGCGGCAGCGCCTTCGGCCCGAACTCGACGGTCTTCACTTCGAGCGCCGCCGGATGGGGATAGAAATATCTCGCCGCGATGAGCGTCGATATGGAAAGAACAGCCGGAATGGCGAGCCAGGCGAAGCCCGTCCCGTAGCCCTGTTGGCTGCCGACGACGAGCGTCAGTGCCAATGGCCCGATGACGGCGCCCGTCTGGTCCATGGCCTCGTGCAGGCCGAAGCCGAAGCCGCGCCCCGTCGCCTGCGTCGCATGTGAGAGCATGGCATCTCGCGCCGGCGTGCGGATGGCTTTGCCGGCGCGCTCGGCGATCATGAGGGCGACTGCCAAAGGCCAGCTGCCGGCGAGGGCGAGAAGCGGCACGGCAGTCAAATTGATGAGGTAGCCGATGATGGTGATCGCCCAATAGCGGCGGCTCCGATCGGTCAAAAACCCCGAGAACAGACGTATCCCGTAGCCGACCAATTCGCCCGAACCGGCCGCGAGGCTGACGACGATGGCGCTCGCTCCGAGCGTCGCGAGATAAGGACCGATGATCGAGCGGGCGCCTTCATAGGTGACATCGGCGAACAGGCTGACGGTGCCGAGAAGGATCACGAAGCCGATCGCCGAACGCCGCCCCAAGTCTTGGACAGAGCCGTCTCTGGCAGATGGTTCGGCAGCGGCTCTGTCGGCGTTCGGCATTTTTGCTTCCAGCTTCGATTTTCATCGCGGACGCATAGGCGCCCAAACGTGCTCGCTCGGAGAGCCGCGGTCCCTTTTTCCCGCCACGCCATCGAGCGCTTGCTCAGCCCTCCCTCGGCACGACGTCGACCTTGACGTCGATCGCCTGGTCGCCGGCCCCCAGCAGGATGCCGGAGACCGGCGAAATATCGGCATAATCGCGGCCCTTGGCGAGAATGATGTGATCGTCGCCGATGAGCATGCCGTTGGTCGGGTCGAGATCGATCCAGCCATATTCTTCCCCGCACCAGAGCGACACCCAGGCGTGCATCGCATCGGCGCCTTGCAGCCGCTCTTTGCCCGGTGGAGGAATTGTGCGGATATAGCCGCTGACATAGCCGGCCGGCAGGCCGATCCCGCGCAGGCCGGCGATCATGATCTGGGCAAAGTCCTGGCAGACGCCGCGCTTCTTTTCGAAAGCCTCCGAGAGAGGCGTCGAGATGACCGTCGCCTTTGGGTCGTATTTGAATTCCTTCTTGATGCGGTGCATCAGATCGCGGGCGGCCTCGAGTATCGGCCTTCCCGGCGTAAAGCTCTCCTGCGCGTAGGCCGCCGCCGGCCGATAGCGCGGGACGAAGCGGCTCGGGTGGAGAAAATGCGCCGGCAAGTCGCTGGCGAGCGAGCGGATGTTGAAGCCCGCCTCGCGAACCTCCTCCCAGGCGGAGGTCAACTCCGGCGCCGGCGGCTCCGCACGGTCGATCTCGAGGCTCGCCCGGGCGTCGACCCGCAAGCGGCGATGCGCCGTCTCGATCGTCAGCGAAGTCACGCGGTTGCCGAAGAAACATATGCGTTCGAGCACCTGTTTCGGCGCCGGATCGATCGAAAGGCTGGTCTCGAGCACTTTCTGGCCCGGTTCATCCCGCGGCAACAGCCGCAAGGCGCAATGGGAGAACGTGACGCTCGAGCCATATTCGTAGATCGTCTCGTGATGCACGTCGTAGATCACGCGAGTCCGCCCGATTTGTCGGCCCGTGCCGCGTGCGGCCCGTGCAAGAAGTAGCGTGCCGCGATCGCATCTGCGAGGTTCAACAGAGTCTGCTCGAAGGCGAAGACCGTGTTGCTGTCGAGTGCGCCGGCGACGGAAGTTACGATTTCCGCCAAAAGCTTCACAACTTGTCGCTGCGGAGCCTCCACCATGCCGTCGTCGCTCAACACCGGCAGGGCCGACAAATGTTCATCGAGACGCTCGACCTGAAAAGCAACGGAGCGGGGATTGAAGGGATCGAGCAGGACCATATCAAGCACGGGTGCGAGCGCCACGCCCATCATGTAGCGCGATCGGTAGGTGATCGGCGAATCGATGAGATCGAGCAGTATGTCGAGATCTTCGGCCGGCGCTTCGGCATGGCCGAAATGACGGGCGATGCGGCATGTGTTGATGGCCCTTTCGACGCGCCGGCCGATCTCGAGCAGACGCCAGCCGGCGCCGCGATTCATGTTCTCCTGGGCGAGGCCGGATACGGCGGCGATCATCTGCAACGCCGAGTTGGCACGCTCGAAGGCTTCCGCTTCGGAGAGCGCCGCGTCTTCGTCGAGGTCGAGATCTATTCGCAGACGATCGATGAGGCGCCAAGTGTCGGCCGACAAGCGCTCGCGGATGAACGAGGCGGCCCGATGCGCGTCGCGTATGAGATTGAGCGCCGAGCCATACTCGTCCTCGCCGTGGAGCGCGATTGCAATGAACGTCATTGTCTCCGGGACGGCCTTGGCGGGCGCCGCGCCCCAGGCCACGAAGAGCTGTCCGATACGCTCGACGACCCATTGCACATCGATCTGCGCATCGGTATCGAGCAGGCGTCCGGCGAGACAGCGCACGAGCCGCAACGTCGCTTCGGTGCGCTCGAGATAACGCCCGAGCCAGAACAAATTGTCGGCGGCTCGGCTCGGCAAGTTTCCCATCAGCCGGCGGATGCGTACGGCCTCTTCTGTCGGCAGCAGCGTAACGGGTTCGACCGGGTTGTCGGAGATGATCCATACATCGGCCGATTTAATCCCCTCGCCCATCGAGACGGCGCGCGCATCGACCCGATCGGAGATCCGGCAAAAGCCGCCCGGCATGATCGACCAGCCGTCCGGGCTGCGTGCGGCGTAGATGCGCAAAACGAAGGGTCGCGGCGTGAGCCGCCCTTCGTTCCAGACCGGCGTTGTCGACAATTGCACGACTTCCTGTCCGACGAAATCGATGCCGCGTCTCTCGATGTCGTGTCGCAGGCGTTTCTGCTCCTCGGTGGCGAGCGAAGCACCGACGACGGCCTGGTTTCCCGGATGATTGAGGACGGAATTGCCATAGGCCCCGGTGATCGCCAATTCGTCTAGATAGCCGACGACATCTTCCCGTTCGTGTCTTTGTCCGCACCACCAGGTGGCGACATTGGGGATGCGGAGATCCTCGCCGAGGACGCGTTGGCAAAGCCGCGGCATGAAGCTCATCAAGGCCGGGGCTTCGAGAACGCCGGCGCCCAGCGCGTTGGCGAGAACGACGCCGCCGGCGCGCAGAGCTTCGACGAGTCCGGCAACGCCGAGACGCGATCGCGCGTTGAGTTCGAGCGGATCGGCGAAATCCGAATCGATACGGCGCCAGATCACATCGGCCCGCTTGAGGCCAGCAATCGTACGCAGGTGGATGCGCCCGTCGCGCATGGTGAGATCGCCGCCCTGGACCAGAAGAAAACCGAGGTAGCGGGCAAGATAGGCCTGTTCGAAATAGGTTTCGTTGAACGGACCGGGGGTCAGCAGGCAAACGCGCGGATCGGAGCGGCTCGCCATGCTTATGAGGCCGGCGCGAAAGGTCTGGAAGAAGGGCGCCAGGCGCTCGACATTCATGTCGCGATAGAGCGCCGGAAAAGCGCGCGACATGACGAGCCGGTTGGCCAGCGCGTAGCCAGTGCCGGAGGGCGCTTGACTGCGGTCGCCGATCACCCACCAGCGTCCGTCAGGACCGCGGCCGAGGTCGACCGCGTAAAGGTAAAGGAACTTGCCGCCGGGCGGTTTCACGCCTTGCAGAGGGTGCAAGAAATCCGGGCTGCCGGTGACGGCCGTGGCCGGCAGGTCGCCGCCGGCGACGAGCCGACCCTCGCCGTAGATGTCGGCGAGAACGGCTTCGAGCAGCCGGGCTCGTTGCTCAACTCCCGCGGCGATTTCTTGCCATTCCGCAGCTTCGATCAGAAGCGGCAAATGGCTCAGTGGCCAGGCCCGTTCGCTCGTATCGCCATAGGCACGATAGGAGACGCCGGTGTCGCGGATGTGCCGGTCGGCAGCGGCAAAGCGGCGGTCGATCTCTTCCGGCTCGAGTTCGGTCAAAGCCCCGAGGAATTTCATCCAATAGGGCCGCCGTTTGCCATCCTCGTCGATGAATTCGTCGGGAATGTTCGGCAGAGGACGATAATCGGCGGTCAACGCCTCGAGGCGTCGCGTTACCATCTGCACTTGCGGGGAAGTTTTTGCGGAGCGCATCGTCCCTCAAGATTTCGGTCGAAAAGACTTGAGGACGGCGGAATCGGTCTCGATCCGCGCGGCGCCGATGAGATCGAGGCAATAGGGCACGGCCGGAAACACCGCGTCGAGACAGACTTCGATCGAGGCCGGCTTGCCCGGCAGGTTGATGATGAGGCAGGACCCGCGATGCGCCGCAATCTGGCGTGAAAAAATCGCGGTCGGCACGTGTTTCAAGCTCTCCTGCCGCATCAGCTCGCCAAAACCCGGAAGAATGCGCGGCGCCGCAGCCTGCGTCGCTTCAGGGGTCAGGTCGCGCGGGCTCGGTCCTGTGCCGCCAGTGGTCAGGACCAGATCACAGCCTTGTTGGTCGGCGAGTTCGATCAACGTGTCGCGGACCGATTCGAATCCGTCCGGAATGACGCGGCGGATGATTCTGAACGGCGTTGTCAGCGCCCGGCTGAGATAGGCTTCGATCGCCGGACCGCTCTCGTCCTTGTAAATTCCCGCGCTTGCCCGGTCGGAGGCGGTCACCACGCCGATTCGGGCCTCGCGGCTCTCGACCTCGCTCATTTATGGATCACCTATATTCCGGCCGCATCATCCAAGCAGAAGCGTGCACTCAGTCAAGCTCAGGAATTGCGCAGCGCCATCCCCGATTGCCAGTCACGGTACCGCAGGACGAGAGCTTGGCCACAAAGACGCGTATCTCCACGGCTCCTAGATCACGATGATTTTGGATTAAATCAATCCAAAATCATGAACGTGACCAATTTTAATAATTTACAGCGGGATAAACGGATAGGTTTACGCAATCTGTGTAAACTTGATTGCGCCGGAAAGCCGGTTCCCACTTTTCCTCGTCCCGCTCTAGTACCCACTATCGCGGGTAGTTGAGTCGTGATTCAAGGCTGCATGAGCAGCAATATCATTCCAGAAGCTACGCCGATAATTCTGACGGCGGAAGAACGGGCCGAGCTTGAGAGCTTGGTGCGTTCGACGAAGACCGAACACCGCACCCGTTTCAAGGCGCGGATCGTTTTGCAGGCGGCGGATGGGGCTGCGACCCGCGCCATTGCCCGCGCGGTCGGCTGCACGATCGGCACAGCGTCCAAATGGCGGGTGCGTTACGCCAAGGACCGGCTTGCCGGCTTCAGCGAGACGGGTAACCGCGGCCCCGTGCCGAAATATGGCCCCGAGACAGGCCGACGGATTTTGGCGCTGCTCGACGAAAAGCCGCCGCAAGGCTTCGCCAATTGGACGGCTCCTTTGCTCGCCAAGGCGCTCGGCGACGTTCATGAGCAATATATCTGGCGTTTTCTTCGTGCCCAGAAGATCGATCTTTCCGGTCGCAAGTCCTGGTGCGAGAGCAACGACCCCGACTTCGTGGCGAAAGCCGCCGAGATCGTCGGCCTTTACATGGCGCCGCCCGAAAACGCGATCGTCCTCGCCGTCGATGAGAAGCCGGCGATCCAGGCCTTGGAGCGCGCCCAGGGCTACCTCAAACTGCCGAACGGACGGGCGATGACGGGCCAGTCGCATGATTACACGCGGCATGGCACCACGACCCTTTTCGCCGCGCTCGATGTCGCGACTGGCAAAGTCATCGGCCGCCACGCCAAGCGCCGACGGCGCGTCGAGTTCCTCGCCTTCATGAACGAGGTCATCGCCGCCTACCAGGACTGCCATATCCACGTCGTCCTCGACAATCTGTCCACCCACAAGCCCAAACACGACAGGTGGCTTGCACGGCACAAGAACGTCACCTTCCATTACACGCCGACCCACACATCTTGGCTGAACCAGATCGAAATCTGGTTCTCGATCCTTGCCGGAAAGTCCCTCAAGGGCGCCTCGTTCCAGGCCGTCGAAGAGCTCAAGGCCCATATCGACGCCTTCATCCGCACCTATAATGAAACAGCTCGCCCCTTCGTCTGGACCAAATCCGAAGTCCATCAGAAACGCCTCAAACCATGTTTCGCGGACCCGTGATTCCGGGTACTAGTCCGCATTTCTCGTCCGGCTCAACCCTTTTCACGTTAAGGGATAGACCGCCTCGACGATATAAGGGCCGCCGCCAGTCGAGGCCCGCGACGAAAACAGGACGAAGCGGTTGGCCTCGAAGCGGCGCGAAAAGAAATAGCCGCGCGTCGACAGATAGTCGGCGACGGCGGGGGCGGAGGCGTCGCGCAGTCGGGCCAGCGTGACGTGCGGCGTGAACTTCCGCGGTTCGGGCGGTATGCCGATTCGCCGCATGAGCCTTTCCTGCTCGGCTTGAAGTTCGATGAGCGGCTGGGCAGGTTTGGCCTTGGCGATAATCGCGCGGGGTCGCTCGCGTCCGAACGAGGCCAGCCCTTCGATCGTCACCGTAAACGGCGCACGGCGAATTCGTTCGAGCGTCGCAAGGACGTCACGCGCCGTCGCGTCATCTATGTTGCCGATAAAGCGCAGGGTGATGTGATAGTTCTCGACATCTATCCAGCGCGCACCGAAAAGGCCGCCGCGCAGCATCGCGAGATCTGATGCGAGATCGGAGGGGATTTCGAGGCCCGTGAACAGACGGGGCATAGGGTCCCTCCTCCTAGGGTGGATGGGGTGGGACTCGACGCGCCTCGGAGACACGCGCTTTGAGTCGCTTCACCATTGTGGCTCGATTTGCAATTTCACAAAAGATCGCAAAGCAAGAAATCAGGGCGCAGACGCGATCGTGCGGAGAAGCGTCTCAACGCTCGGTAAAATCCCGGCGACGATTTTTGCGACGCCAGCCGCATTCGGGTGCAACCCGTCGGCCAGGGTGAGCGATGTGTCGGTCGCGATCCCCTGGAGAAAAAAGGGGTAGAACAGCGCCTCATATTTTGCCGCGAGATCGGGATAGATCCGATCGAAGGCGTGCTTGTAATCCACTCCGAGGCTCGGCGAGGCGTACATTCCGGCAATCAGAACCTTGATTTTGTTGGCTGTCAGCCGGTCCATGATCGCTTCCAGCGACCGCCGGGTCACGCCGGGATCGATGCCGCGCAACATGTCGTTGGCGCCGAGCTCCAAAATCAAGCCGTCGGCCCCCTCGCCGAGCGCCCAGTCGAGGCGCGCCAGTCCGCCCGCGGCCGTATCGCCGGAGACGCCGGCGTTGACGATCGTCACGTCATAACCGTCCTGCCGCAAAGCTCTTTCGAGCACGGCCGTGAAGCCGACATTAGCCGGGAGAAGATAGCCTGCGGTGAGGCTGTCACCCAGCGCCACGAGCGTCAGCCGCCGCGCGCCCCGCGGGGTCTCAGCTGCCGCAGCCGGGGCAAGCCCGAAAACCGCCGGAATCAAGCCGGCAAGGTCGACCAGAAATTCGCGGCGGTCGGCGGACATGAGCATGAACGAACCAGCTATTGCCTTGGAACACGTCGATTTGAGCCTCGGCCGCGGCGCGGCGCGTGTTCATATCCTGAACAACATCTCGTTGAATATAGGGCGGGGGGAGACCGTCGGTCTCGTTGGGCCCTCGGGCTCGGGCAAGTCGACCCTTCTCATGGCCATGGCTGGGCTCGAGCGGCCAGACACCGGCCTAATTACGGTCGATGGGACGCCTCTCGTCGGTTTGGACGAAGATGCCTTGGCGAGGTTTCGCGGCGCGCAAATCGGGATTGTTTTCCAATCGTTTCACCTGTTGCCGACGATGACGGCGCTCGAAAACGTCGCAATCCCCCTCGAACTTGCCGCCGTTGCCGATCCTTTTGGCAAAGCGGCGGCCGAACTCGCGGCGGTCGGCCTCGATGATCGGCTGGCCCATTACCCGGCAGAGCTCTCGGGCGGCGAACAGCAAAGGGTGGCGCTCGCCCGCGCGCTGGCACCGAACCCGCCGATCCTTCTCGCCGACGAGCCGACCGGCAATCTCGACGCAACGACGGGACAGGCGATCATCGATCTCATGTTCGATCTGAAGCGCGAGCGGGGCACGACTCTCGTGCTCGTCACGCATGATGCGGCGCTGGCGCAAAGATGCGACCGGACGATCAAATTGCGTTCCGGCGCAATCGAAAGCGAGGACCGCGAGGCGATTGGCCATCCCGCGACGTGAGCGTCACTCGGTCTCGGAAAGCAGCAGCGCGAGGCGGCCTGGCGTCGCCGCGGCTTTCCAATTCGCCAACCGGCGCGCGGCGGCCAGGCGGATTTAATCATCGCCTTGGTTGCGTCCGGCCTCGGCTTGGGGTTTTTGCCGAAGCTGGTGGTGGATCAAATGAGGCCGCTGTTGGTCGAGGACATCGAGGTCGATGAACCGGATCTGCACTGGAATGCCGGTCTCGTTTGGCCGCGCGGCCTCGACCTTGCGCCCGCGGCGGCAAAATGGCTGGCCCAGGTCGAAGAGAAAATGCCGCATGCGAGCTGGCGCGCGAAACAGAGGGAGATTGGAATGAGCGAATCACTTGCAAAGGCCGAGCGGCGCGACGAAGACGCAAGCGGCAAGGCGCTCGAGCTTGCGCGCCAGCGCTATCGGCAAGAGGATGCGCCGGCACCCGTCGGCTGGAACAAGACGCTCGAAAGCCTCTTCTCGCATCGCTCCGTGCGCGCCTATCTGCCCGATCCGCTTCCCGCCGGCACGATCGAAACGCTCGTCACGGCCGCCCAATCGGCTTCCTCCTCCTCCAATCTCCAGGTGTGGAGCGTCATTGCGGTGGAAGATGCCGCGCGCAAGGCTCGCTTGGCTGCGCTCGCCGGTGGGCAAAAGCACATTCTGCAGGCGCCGCTTCTTTTCGTCTGGCTCCTCGATCTTGCCCGCCTCGGCGCGCTGGCGCGGGAGAGTGGCAGCGCTGCCGAAGGCCTCACTTATATCGAGAGCTTTCTTGTCGGCGCGGTCGATACGTCGCTTGCGGCGCAGAATGCCGTCGTGGCTCTGGAATCACTCGGCCTCGGCTGTGTCTATATCGGCGCTCTCCGCAACAAGCCGGTCGAAGTTGCCAACGAACTCGGGCTGCCGCCGAATGTGCTGGCGCTTTTCGGCCTCGTCGTGGGCCATCCCGACCCGGCCGTACCGAGCGCCGTCAAGCCGCGCCTGCCGCAAGAAGCGGTGCTCTATCGCGAGCGCTATGCCTGGGGTCCCGCACAGCGCGCGGCGGTGGAAAGCTATAATGCGCGGCTGCGCAGCTTCCAAAAGGAGCAAGGCATGCCATTGCAGGATTGGACCGAATTGGCGCTCAATCGCGTGCGAAGCGCGCCGAGCCGCAATGGTCGCGACAAGTTGCGCGAGGCTTTGGCGACACTCGGATTTGGTTTGAAGTAGGGGGCAGCCTTTGCGCTCGAAAACGATGCGAGTTTATGGCGTTTCGAATACGAGCAAAAACCCTCGCCCTCCCGACCCTGGCTTACCCGAGTTGGCCTATTTGGAGGCGCAAGTCGGTAGCCGCCGACGTGCGTGGAGAGGGTTCGCCGACGATCGGTTCCGTACTCGTCTAGCTCTTTGTCATCGTAATAGATACGTGCGAAATGTCTGTCGCACCGGTCGGGTCGATCGTAACTGATTGGCGGTTTGCTTGCGTCAATATAGCCAAATCCGCAGTGAACCCGATTCCGTCGATCTTGCCACGAATTCCCGCGCTCGTGACCGTCCCGGACACGTTGCCGATCCTATCCCGCGTAAGTTCGGCCCATTTACCAGCGAATTTGGTTCCATTCGAGACGACTTTGCTTCTGACTTCGAATTTGTAACTGTCACTCGCACAATGCAAAATTTGCTCGAGGGATGTGCCGTTCGACGTCACGACATAAATCGCTTTGCAACGAATCTTCTCGTTGGAGCCTGCTACCATCTTGATGGTGCCGTCCCCGGACCATTGGCCGGCGAGCTGGGCAAAGCTGTTTTCCACTCCCTCTCGTTGTTGCGCGAACGTGCAAGCCGGCAAAAAAGCTAAGCCGAAAGCAAGCACAATTTGTACAGCAGAGAAGGCGTTATTTTTTCTAGATCGCCATGACATATCGTCTTTCCTTGACTAAGGGTCGTAAAAGATCAGCAAAGGTTCGCTTATAGGATTGCTGTGAGCCCATCCAATTGTTCGAACCGCAGGCCTTTCATAAAGGAAGCCGCCGCAGGTTTCCTTCATTTGGCTGCTGCTTCGGCGTCAAGTGCTTCTTCACGCGAAACGAATCCGGCTTTGCCTTCCTCGACGAGCTTTGCGCGCAGTTGCGCTTTGATGAGACGTGTCGAGGCATAGTAGTCGGTTGCAGTTTTTTCCAGCGCGTCGGTGTTCGGCAGTAAATTCGCCCGGTAATCAAGCGTGCTTACGCCGTCCGTGCCCAGCTGGGAATAGGAGATGACGGTCTCAATGGCGCCGTGGGCAGCGAGCGGAACAACCGAGCTAGTCGCCGCCAGCCCAAATGCATCGCGAAGATTCGATGGACCAAGCAGCGGAATTTGCACTGCAGGTCCCGGTTCGATTCCCCATACGCCTAAGGTCTGTCCAAGATCCGCGTCGTGATGTGGCCGACCCAACGTCGCCGCGACATCGACAAAACCGATTCCGCCTACCGTGGTGTTGACGGCGAAGCGCTGCGTCGTATTCCATGCTCGCTTGGCATTACCCTGGAGAACATCGTTGATGAAAACAATAGGTTCACTCAGGTTGTTGGTGAAGTTGTGAATGCCCTCACGTGCGCCCTGGGGCACTTGGTCGATGTAGGCTCGCATGACCGGCTTCAACACATTGTCGTCGACAAATTTGTTTAATTTGAAGATCTCGCGGTTGATGGCCTCCGCAGGATCGTTGGCGGCATCGATCTTGCCCTTTTCAACCGGATCCTGAGGCTCCCGATTGAATGGAAGCCAGGAATCCGACGCATATGCGGGGCAGACAAGAATCGCTCCTAGGAAACCTGCGCATATCAGTCGCCCAAAAAAAGCGGTCGAAAGCACCGTCTGCGCGGCTCGTTGCTTCAGAAACGGCCAAGAGCTCGGGACAATTCGAACCACTTTGCTTACTCGCGCATCGAGGGAATGAATGACGTGGAGGCGCATCTGCGTCGTCACCATATTCTCAAGGAACCATTCGATGGCTGGAAGCCTGTTCTTAACTACTAAGGTTTGCAACGCGCGTCAAAAGCGAGGACGAACGAGTGAACGATTGGGAGCTTCGGATCGCAGATTTTCCAAGTTTCAGCCACTGACCAATTGGTGATCGACCCATGCCGCCACCGCCGAACTCGCCATGGCAGCGTGCTTGTTCCTTTCAAGTCAGCATCGGTCAACCACTGCGTCAAGAAGAAGAGCAACTGGGTTCTTCGATTTTATCGTCGAGCCTGACCATCTGCTGGCGATCCTGGGGCAGGCCCGCAATGTCGTTTAAGTGTCAGAATACCTGTCAGTACAGATCGAAAGCCGCGCCAAAATATTATATTCTTTTTCAATAAGAATAAACCCGGCTTTCTCTTGCCAACCAGCAACACTCCTGATGCCGCTGCAGCCATTCTAGATTAAGAGCCTGAGCTGAAACAGCTAACCCGCATTATGCAGCCCATGCTGGCGGATGTGGCTTAAATATCTGATTTAGCGTATGATTTGGTTGTCGACTCCAATCAGCGCCGTTTCAGAGAAGCCACACCTGCCATGAATGATCCTATGCTGCCGCTGCCCGGCCTGTCACCTGTTTCAGGCAAGGCAATCGTCGCCAAATTCGATGGCGGTCTGCTGTCGTCGGACGGCGGGATTGTGGTTTTGCGCGAGGTTGAGCAGCGCCTTCGCGTCGCCGATCGCATGGCGGCGTGTATCAAAGACCCGCGCGCGCCTGATCAGATCACGCACACGCTCGCCGACATAATCCGCTTTCGGCTGCTGATGATCGCGGCGGGCCATGAAGACGGCAACGACGCCTCCAGTCTTCGCAGCGATCCCATGTTCAAGATGGCGCTCGATCTTGCGCCGTCGGATCGCGAACTGTGCTCGCAATCGACGATCTCGCGACTGGAAAACCTGCCCGACGCCCGCGCCTTGCTGCGCATGGGCCGCGCCATGGTCGATCTTTATTGCGAGTCCTTCCACAAGGTTCCCAAACGGATCACGCTCGACGTGGACGACACGTTCGACGCGGTGCATGGCGGCCAGCAGTTGCGATTGTTCAACGCGCATTACGATGAATATGGCTTTCAGCCGATTGTCGTCTTCGATGGCGAGGGCCGCTTCATCACCGCCGTGCTTCGTCCCGCCAAACGACCCGGCGGCAAGGAGATCAAAGCCTTCCTGCGCCGCCTGTTGCGCGCCATCCGCGCCCATTGGCCGAAAACGCAGATCATGTTGCGCGGCGACAGTCATTATTGCGCTCCCGAGGTTCTCGACTTTTGTCGCGCCAACGAGCTCGATTATATCCTCGGCGTTGCGCCGACCACGACATTGCGCCGGCACATCGAAGTCCTTGAGGCCAGCACGAAGGCACGCTTCGAGGCCGTGCCGAGAGACGGCAAGATACGCCGCTTCAAGGAGTTCTACGACGGAGCCGCGAGTTGGAGCCGCGTCGAGCGCGTCATCGCCCGCGTCGAGGCTGGCGCGGAAGGGCCCGACACGCGCTTCGTCGTCACCAATCTCAAGAAGCGCAACGCCCGCGTGCTCTACGAGGATGTCTATTGCCGGCGCGGCCAGGCCGAAAACCACATCAAATCGTGGAAGACGCATCTGGCGGCGGACCGCACCTCTTGTACGAAGGCCACGGCCAACCAGTTACGGCTGTTCCTGCACGCGGGGGCCTATTGGCTCATGTGGGGCCTGCGCACATCGATGCCGAAACGTTCGATGTGGCGCGTTGCGCAGTTCGACACGTTGCGCCTGCGCCTCATCAAAATCGCCGCGCACGTCGTCGAGATGAAGACGATGATCCGCGTTCACTTGCCGACATCGTGTCCCGGACAAGATATTTTGCGCTTCGCCCTCGGGCGTATCCCGCGCCTCGTCACGTAACAGGCGGGGCGTGACACCCCGAAAATCGAACCCTTCCCGTCAACCCGAAAACATTTTCCACCCCGAACGCTGGCGCTCCGCCGACGACGACGGGGTGCGTTACCATCGGGAGAAATCCGAAAACGATCACGCAAAAGCAGCACTTTGCGCCGCGTGAGGGTCAATGGGCTGCATAATGCGGGCTAAATCAATCATTGGCGAACCCTCTCCCGGTAACTCGAGTGTTGCCGATTTGCATCTCAGGACCTCAATTCGGGCAAGCCCTAGTTGAGTGGCAGAAGTTCACGACAAATCGATGTCGCAAGGTGGCAGCCCTCGGAATCCGGTGCGGTTTATTTGGACGACGCCTTAGATCAAGAGCGTTGCCTTAACTTTGGATCTTGTCCGCCCGCACGCGTTGGTTCCCTCTCGCGCACCAAGGCGTCTGTCCGACTACTTCCTGCGGTAACACTGCCGCATTGAATTTTCACGATTGCGAAGCCACCTCAGCACTGCTGCGTCCCGCCGGGGATCGAGCAGCCGATCAAAATACTGCCGCCGTTGTGAGCTGGAGCCGTGCACCGTTCGCGGCGGGAGGCGGCAGGTACCGCATTTTTGCACCGAAGGGGTTTGAAATGGATGCTAAAGTTCGTCCTAGCTCGATCGTTCGTGAGGACGAGTGCCTGTTTCCCGGTTGGCGGCCGGACCGCTGCGCCCGTGTCGCCTTGATTCTCCAAGGTGGCGGAGCGCTCGGGGCCTATCAGGCCGGCGTCTATGAGGCATTGCACGACGCCGGGATCGAGCCCGATTGTGTAACCGGGGTGTCGATCGGCGCGGTCAACGGCGCCATCATCGCAGGAAATACACCCGAGCACCGGGTCGAAAAGCTGCGCGGATTCTGGAACAGGATCACCGAACGACCCATTTCTCTCTTCGAGCTGGATGGAGACATCCACCGCCGCATGCACGCGGTCGCCAGCACGTTCACTTCGCTCAATTTCGGCCAGCCGGGCTTTTTCAAGCCGTATCCCGTCAGCCCCTTCTTGGCTCCCGCGGGCTCGCGGACGGCGACAAGCTTATATGATACGTCGCCGCTCAAGGACTCGCTCGCCGAATTCGTCGACTTCGACTTGATCAACGATCTTTCGCTGCGGTTCGCGGTCGGCGCCGTGAATGTGACGACCGGCAATTTCATCTATTTCGACAATCGCAACGAAGAAATCGGGCCCGAGCATGTCCTCGCTTCGTCGGCGGTTCCGCTCTCTTTTCCCATGGCCAAGATCGGCACCGATTATTACTGGGACGGCGGCCTCGTCTCCAATACGCCGCTCGTCAATCTCCTCAAACAAGAGGAACGCAAGAATACACTCGCCTTTCAGGTCGATTGCTATAGCGCGCGCGGACCTCTGCCGCGCGATCTGGGGGATGTGTTCGCCCGCGCCAAAGACATCGCCAATTCGTCCCGCACGCGCATGGCGACCGATATCTATCGGCAAATCCATTCGCTGCGTTCCGAGCTGCACCGGGCGCTCGAAAAAATTCCGCCGGAACTGCTCACCGAGGAAGAACGGCGGCGCAAGAAGGAACTTTCCGATATGCCGCAGATCACGCTGCTGCATCTCATCTACCAGCAAAAATCCTATGAGGGCTTTTCCAAAGACCACGAATTCTCGGCGTCCTCGATGCGCGAACATTGGCAATGCGGCTACGAGGACACCAAGCGGACGCTCAAACACAAGCGTTGGCTGGACATTCCCGCCGATGGCGCCGGCATTGTCGTCCATGATGTTCACAGGCTGCGTGAAGAAGAATAAAGTCGTGCCATAGTCCCACATGCGGGGCTTTTGCACTGCTTGGCAGCGTAGAGCATGTCATGCCTGAGACATCGGATATATCCGTTGTCTAACATCCATGGCGACAAACCGCACCCAAGTCGGGCCGATCGCCTCAATGGCCCTCGAAAGCGATCAGCGTTCTGACGGGAACATCCAGGGCCTTGAGCTTTTTGGCGCCGCCGAGCTCCGGCAGATCGATGACGAAACAGGCTGCGACCACGATAGCCCCGAGTTTGCGGATCAGTTTCACGGCGCCTTCCGCCGTACCGCCGGTCGCGATGAGGTCATCGATGAGGATGACCTTTTCACCCGGCGCGATCGCGTCCTCGTGCATCTCCATTTCGTCGATACCATATTCGAGCGAATAGGCGATCGAGACGGTCGTGTGCGGAAGCTTGCCCTTCTTGCGGATTGGCACGAAGCCGGTCGAGAGCTGATGTGCCACGGCGCCGCCGAGAATGAAGCCGCGCGCCTCCATGCCGGCAACTTTGTCGATCTTGGTTCCGGCCCAAGGTTGCACCAGTTCATCGACCGCACACCTGAACGCACGCGGATTGCCGAGCAGGGTCGTAATGTCCCGGAACATGATTCCCGGTTTTGGATAGTCCGGAATCGTGCGGATGCTGCTCTTCAAATCGAATTCGGTTGTCATGCGTTGTTGATCCGTTTCATGATGGCGTCGAGCTTCTTCAGGAGGCTCGGATCGCGGGCCTCCGGCGGGGTGATGAGGGCGGACTCGAGGGCTCGGTCGGATCCGATCGGACAAGGTTCATGTTCCGACGGGAATTCCAGCAACAGCCGCGCCAAAAGTCGCGCGGCTTTTGCGGCATTGGCCTCGACGACCTGAATGATGGAGGCGACGTCGACATCATCATGCTCCGGATGCCAGCAGTCGAAATCGGTGACCATGGCAACGGTCGCGTAGGAAATTTCAGCCTCACGAGCCAATTTCGCTTCCGGCATCGCAGTCATGCCGATGACGTCGTGGCCTTGGGCCTTGTAGGCGAGAGACTCGGCGAGCGCGGAGAATTGCGGACCTTCGATGCAGACGTAAGTGCCGCCCATGACATGCTCTACGTTCTCTGCTGTCGCCGCTTCGGCGAGCCGTCCCCGCAGACGCGGCGCAACCGGATGCGCCATCGAGACATGAGCGACGCAGCCATTGCCGAAAAACGACGTTTCGCGGCCAAATGTGCGATCGACGAATTGGTCGACGAGCACGAAGAGCCCCGGATAAAGCTCACTCCTAAACGAGCCGCAGGCCGAAACCGAGACGATGTCGGTGACGCCGACGCGTTTCAGCGCGTCAATGTTGGCGCGATAATTGATGCCGGACGGCGACAACCTATGGCCGCGGCCGTGCCGCGGCAGGAAAACGGCCTGCGTCGTTCCGATACGGCCGAAGCGCAGAGCATCGGAGGGATCGCCCCAGGGCGTCGAAATCCGCTCCTCGCGTAAGTCTGCCAAACCCGGCAGGTGGTACACGCCCGAGCCGCCGATGATTCCGAGAACAGCTTTGGTCATTTGGCTCCAGTCGCAGGAAAAGAGGTGCCTGAGACCATAACACGTGCTGTGTCTCGGCGCGGCCATCGCTTCGCGAGAAGGACCCGTCGCCGGGCGAAAGTCTGCGCGGTAGCGCTGCAGTTTCCACGCCGGCCCTTGGCTGCGCAAGGGGGTTGGCGGCGACTTTTTCGACCGCATTTTCTCCAAGGCGTCATTGGCGGGCGGCGATCCGATTGATCTGCCGCAAATCACAACCTTCCGGGTGTTTAATTCGGATTTCCCGGCCAATCTCGAAAAGTTGACCGCCGGCCCCATGCAAATCTGACGCCGCCGGTTGCCATGGTGAAACAATAAGCCCTCGCCGCGCGTAAGAAGAACTCAGGACGCCACTCGTGGCGCGACTTATCCAAATCGAGGGGTTTCGTGCGGATCGGAGGTCCGCGTTCCGGATCGCGGAGCTGTGGTCCGCTGTTCCCTTCAATTTAATCGACGCGGGTGACTACGGCATGGCCCCCCAAGGTGGCTCCGCTTTGCCGCCGAGGGCGTGCTCCAACCTATTGTCTTTGCGCGCCATTTGCCCTGAAGGAGAAAGACATGTTCATTCGCCGGAGAAGTTGGGAGATTCCCGAGCGGGAGGCGACGCCCGAGGCCGTGTTTCTCAATCGCCGGAGCGTGCTGAAGTCGGGAGTGGCCGCTGCAGCTTGCGTGGCGGCTTCGTCTTTCGGGGTCCGGGCGGACGAGCTCGCCGATCCCTCCGCCGGCCTCTACCCGGCAAAACGAAACGACGCGTTCAGCCTCGACCGGGCCGTGACGCCCGAGGCGATCAACAGCCATTACAACAATTTCTACGAGTTCGGCACGTCGAAAAACATCTTCGACGCGGCCGAGGCGCTGAAGACACGGCCTTGGAGCGTGAAGATCGAAGGTCTCGTCGAGATGCCGCACGAGATCGCGATCGACGACCTTTTGAAGCGCATGCCGCTGGAAGAAAGGTTGTACCGGCACCGCTGCGTCGAGGCCTGGGGGATGGCCATCCCCTGGACGGGGTTCCCGCTGCGCGCCTTGCTCGATTTCGCCAAGCCCCTGTCCGGCGCCAAATATGTTCGGATGGAGACCTTCAAGGATCCCGCAATAGCGCCCGGCCAGCGGCAATTCTGGTATCCCTGGCCTTACGTCGAAGGCCTGACGATCGAGGAGGCCGCAAACGACCTCGCCTTCATGGTGACCGGCGCCTACGGCAAGCCGCTCGGCAAGAGCTTTGGGGCGCCGCTGCGTCTGGCGACGCCCTGGAAATACGGCTTCAAATCGATCAAATCGATCACCCGTATTGCCTTCGTCGCCGAACGCCCAAAGACTTTTTGGGAAAGTCTGGGGCCGACGGAATATGGATTCTGGGCCAATGTGAACCCCGCCGTGCCGCATCCGCGCTGGAGCCAGGCGACCGAAGAAGTGCTCGGCACCGGCGAGCGACGCCCGACGCTCTTGTTCAACGGCTATGGCGAGCAAGTCGCCGGACTTTACCAAGGGTTGAGCCAAGAGAGGCTTTACATGTGAGCCCCCGGTCCCGGAATCAATATTTCCACCTTTCGGCGCTCGCCACGAGAAAGTCGCGGAAAACTTGGACGCGGGCGACGTTTCTCATTTCTTCCGGGTAGACGAGATAGCACTCGAGCTGCGGCATGACGTTTCGCGGCATCAATTTTATCAGGCCGCTGTCTGCATCATTGAGATAATCCGGCAGGACTGCAATGCCGACACCCGCTTCGACGGCGCGTTGAAGGGCTGTCATGTTGTTGACCGACATACATGCAACGCGCGGATTTTTCGGGTCTCGGCCGATATAGAGCGAGGCGTTGAGGTGATCGAGGAAACTCGCCCCCGTCACGACAAGTCCGAGCAGCCGGTGGCGGTCGAGGTCTTCGGCCGAATGCGGCTGGCCATGCAGTTTCAAATATTCCGCCGAGGCATAGAGATGGTAATGCACGGTGAAGAGGCGACGCCTGATGAGATCGGGTTGCGAAGGGGCGCGCAGACGCAGGGCCACATCGGCTTCGCGCATGCTGAGATCGAGTTCGTCATCGCTTAGGAGAACCCGCAGGCGGATATCGGGAAAAAGCTCGAGGAATTGTCCGAGCCGCGGGGTCAGCCAATTCGTGCCTATGCCGAAGGTCGTGGTGATGCGCAATTCACCATGAGGTTTCTCGCGGCTATCGGCCAGGCGCTCGCGGGCTGCCTCGAGCTTGACCATCACCTCTTTGACCGTGCGAAACAAATGATCGCCGGCTTCCGTCAGGATGAGGCCGCGGGCGTGGCGGTGGAAAAGCGGCACTTCGAGATCGTTTTCGAGTGCGCTGACCTGCCGGCTCACTGCCGACTGGCTCAGCCCCAAGGCCTCGCCGGCGTGGGTGAAGGACCCGGCTTCCGCCGCAGCATGGAAGATGCGGAGCTTGTCCCAGTCCATGAAGTCTCCGTTTCGCGTCTCGGGTCGCGGCTCGAATCGGGCCGCGGCCCGAGGCAAGATATACCAAGACTGCAGATACGCGGAATGCGCCCGCATTCGAGGCCGGCGGCCTTCGCCAGCCCTCCGAGCTGCGGGTCACTCGGCGGCGGCGGCGGGGCTGTCCGTTTCCGCGGCCAAGAACCGTTCGGCCTCGAGGGCCGCCATGCAGCCCATGCCGGCCGCGGTGACGGCTTGCCGATAGACATCGTCGGCGACGTCGCCGGCGGCGAAGACCCCGGGCACATTGGTCGCCGTCGAGAAGGGAGCCGTCTTGATATAATTGTGCGGCTTCATCTCGATCTGGCCGGCGAAGAGGTCGGACGCCGGCTGGTGGCCGATCGCCACAAAGACACCGTTGGTTTGCAGCTTGGAGAGCGCCTGCGTCTTGAGATTCTTGAGCAGCACATGAGTGACGCCCGGCGGCTCTCCACCACCACCGATGTCCTCGATCACGCTGTCCCACACGACCTCGACATTCGGTCGCTTGAACAGGCGCTCCTGCAGGATGCGTTCGGCGCGAAAACCGTCGCGGCGGTGGACCAGCGTCACTTTGCTCGCCAGATGGCTGAGATAGAGCGCTTCTTCGACCGCGCTATTGCCGCCGCCGACGACGACGATCGGCTGGTTGCGATAGAAGAACCCGTCGCACGTGGCGCAGGCGGACACGCCATAGCCCTTGAATCTGGTTTCCGACGGAATCTCCAACCATTTCGCCTTCGCCCCCGTAGCGATGATGAGGGTCTCGCAGGAATAGAGATCGCCGCCGTCGCCGGTCAGCAGGAACGGACGCCGGCCAAGCTCGACTTTGACGATGTGATCGGAAACCATTTGCGTGCCGACATGCTCGGCCTGGAGCCGCATCTGTTCCATCAGCCACGGGCCCTGGATCGGTTCGGCAAAACCCGGATAATTCTCGACATCCGTCGTGATCATCAGCTGGCCACCCGGCTCGAAGCCGGAAATCAAGGTCGGCCGCAGCATGGCGCGCGCAGCATAGATGGCCGCCGTATAGCCGGCGGGTCCGGAGCCGAGAATGATGAGTTTGGAATGAATGGGTGGGGAAACGGCGGGCATTGCGGACTCGAGGCGTGGACGGGGCACGCTACAGCGCGGCCGATTGGGACTTTCAACGCCAATCTATGGGCCGCCCAAGCTCGGCACAACCCCGCTCAGGCGCGGCTTTTGAACATGCGCCAAGTTATTGAGCTTGTGCGCGTTCATATCAATCGCGCGTAACGGCCGGGCTTGTCCCGGCCATCCACGCGGTTCGGCTTGGCGCTACGCTGGACAATGTCGTCTACATCACGACCTATGGAGCCACGTCACGGCATTTATGAAATTCGACGGTTGAAGCCGTGTCTCGGCGTGGACAGCCGTGGGATAAGCGCGGCCATGACGGCTTTGGGAGGCTGGTCGCAAACGGCCGCACTTAGACTTGCGTGTCGCCTTAGCTCACGCCGCCGGCCTTCGGGGCCGAAATTGCTGAACTTGTTTCCGAGTCCCAAACAGGACGCGAAATAGCGAATGCCAAGCGCTCGAATGAATGGTCGGAGTGAGAGGATTCGAACCTCCGACCCCCTCGTCCCGAACGAGGTGCGCTACCAGGCTGCGCTACACTCCGACACCAAAACTGCGACGACGACGGATAATTCCGTCCGTCAGTAGCGTCGCAGCGCCAACTGTTTGATCTGGTAGGCAGGATAACCCGCCCAGCGAAAGCTGTCTGCTTATAGCGACGGGTTCCAGCGTGGGCAAGAGCGTCGTTGCGGGAAAAACCGACTT
The DNA here is from genome assembly GCA_963809985.1 of uncultured Alphaproteobacteria bacterium. GTDB lineage: Bacteria > Pseudomonadota > Alphaproteobacteria > Rhizobiales > Beijerinckiaceae > Methylovirgula. The sequence goes on from CAWELW010000001.1 coordinate 1,850,553, forward strand.
CTGCGAATGCGCTACAGCGCTTCGGCGCGTTCGCTCATGCCGTGCATGGCGACCGTCTCGATCTTCGCGACTCCGGCTTTCACCGCAGCCTGAACCTTTTCGAACGCCCGGACCTCGATTTGGCGAACCCGCTCGCGCGAAATGTCGAACTCGCCCGACAATTCCTCGAGCGTGACCGGGTCTTCGGCGAGGCGCCGCGCCTCGAAAATGCGGCGTTCGCGATCGTTCAGCACCCCCAAGGCTTGCCGCAAGGCACCTAGGCGGTTGTCGGTTTCTTGCCGATCGGCCAGGAGATTTTCCTGGCTCGCGCTGTCGTCGACGAGCCAGTCCTGCCATTCGCCCTCGCCTTCCTCGCGCAACGGCGCGTTGAGCGACGCATCTCCCGACATGCGGCAATTCATGTCGATGACGTCCTGTTGCGTAACGCCGAGCCTCGTTGCGATTTTTTCGACCTGGTCGGGCCGCAAATCGCCCTCTTCCAAGGCTGAAATCTGGCTCTTCGCCTTGCGCAAGTTGAAGAAAAGCTTCTTCTGGCTGGCCGTCGTGCCCATTTTCACGAGCGACCACGAGCGCAGAATATATTCTTAAATCGAAGCGCAAATCCACCACATCGCGTAGGTCGCGAGACGGAACCCGCGCTCGGGCTCGAATCGCTTGACCGCTTGCATCAAGCCGACATTGCCTTCCGAGATCACTTCGCCGATCGGCAGGCCATAGCCGCGATAGCCCATGGCAATCTTGGCCACCAGGCGCAAATGCGACGTGACAAGCTTATGCGCAGCTATGGAGTCGCCATGTTCGCGCCAGCGTTTTGCAAGCATATACTCTTCTTCCGGCTCCAACATCGGGAACCTTCTGATCTCGTTCAGATAGCGGGACAGCCCGTTTTCACCCGAGAGCACCGGAAGCGTAGCAGTAGCCATATTTGAAAACCTCCTTGCGAACCCCCATTCCGGCGGGTTCAAACGCGGCCGCTCGAAGCCTGCAGCGCAACACCTAGATATAAGCTTTTCGACCATGGCTTAAAGAGGGCCGGGTCAAACGACACGACCACAGATGCGCCGGGGACCTTGTGCGAGAACGCCCTTGGCCACCGATTGGTTCGCCAACATCCCCAGCAATTTATGGTTCAGCGCCGCGCGCGAGCATCGGCTACGGCAGCAGGTACGCAGACCTCCGCATGGCTGCCAAGCGCGATACGCAGATCTTGCAGCAGCGGCGGCAAGGGGCTCTCGAACATGAGCTCTTCGGCGGTGATCGGATGCGGAAAGCCGAGCACCGCCGCATGCAGCGCCTGGCGATCGAGGCTGGCGAGCTCGGCCTGAGCACGAGAGCCGAGCCGGGCGGCTTTGGTCTTGAAGCCCCGCCCGTAGAGGGGATCGCCGAGGACCGGGTGGCCCAAATGCGCCATATGGACGCGAATTTGATGCGTGCGGCCGGTTTCAAGCGCGCAGGATAGCAGCGAGGCCTGCGCGCTCTTGCCATCGCCGCCGACGAAACTTTCGACGATTTCCCAGTGCGTTATGGCCTCGCGGCCGGCGCGCGCGACGGCCATTTTCTCGCGATCGGTCTTATGCCGCGCGAGCGGCGCATCGACCGTCCCGGCCGGGCGATCCGGCGCACCCCAGACAAAAGCGAGATAAGTCCGCGTCAAAGGTTCGGTTCGGCCGTGATCGGCGAACAGAGCTGACAGACCGTGATGCGCCGCATCGGTCTTGGCGACGACCAAGAGGCCCGACGTGTCTTTGTCGAGGCGATGGACGATGCCCGGCCGGCGCACCCCGCCGATGCCGGACAGGCTGTCGCCGCAATGGGCGATCAGCGCATTGACCAAAGTGCCGTTCTCATGGCCGGGCGCCGGGTGGACGACGAGCCCGGCCGGCTTATCCACGACGAGCAAATGTTCGTCTTCGTAGACGATCGCGAGCGCGATGTCCTCGCCGCGTGGAACTGGGTCCTGCAGCGGCGGGATCACGAGCAGAACGGCTTGGCCGGCCTTCAGCTTGAGCCCGGCATCGAGGATCAGCGCCCCGTCGATCGCAACCGCGCCGCCTTCGACCAAGGATTTCAGCCGCGTCCGCGACAAGCCGCCATCGAGCCCTTCGGTGCGGGCGACGAGAAACCGGTCGAGCCGCAAACCTGCTTCGTCGGCCTCGACGCGAAAGGTCAGAGGCGCGGGCATATTCAAAAGTTCGTCTAAGTCCGTCATGCCGCTCCGCTCTGGCTGCCCATATCTGGAGAAATTCCGCTCTACTGGATCAAAGAGTTAGTCTTGCGATCAGAAAGATAAGTACGATCAGGGAATAAATGAATTGTTTGGCGAGAAAAACGAGCGGTGCAAAAGCCCTCATCCTGAGCCATCAGCTCCGGCGGAGCTGCACACGGACCATGAACGCTATCTCGGCGGCTGTTCAAGGAGACAGGCGCCGTTCTGTCATTCCCGGCGAGCCGAAGGCGAGACCGGGAATCCAGAGGTTGTGCTTGTTGCCCCTGGATCCTCGCTTTCGCGAGGATGACAATCGGCGGCCGTGTTCATGGAGAGGTGCAAGCCATAGGGCGTTGCGAAGCGACGGGCTATGGCGAGCCTCGAAGGACGAGGGCGTCAAACACTTTTGATTTCAAGGCCTCTCGCCAAACGGCGCTCCCTCGTGCTTCGAGACGGCCCTGAAGGGCCTCCTCAGCATGAGCGAGCTTGTGGCTGCTGCAAATGGAGCATTTATTTCTGGCGCTTCACAGCCGGTCCGGCCACGTCGTGAACCCCTGCGCCATTCGACACGCGGCGATTGTCCTCGCGCCATGAGGCGTATGGGCGTCAAGAGACGGAAGTGTCTACTACGAGCCAGCTTGCACGCGGGACCTTCGCCGCAACATTTTTCCTTGCGTGTCTAGCGGCGCTGGAGCTTGGAGGAGTAAGATTGGAGGATATCTAATCCGAAATATATGACCGATTATGGCCGCCCTCGCAGAAATGCACGGTCTCCTTCTTGAAGTAAACGCAACTCTCCGTATAAATACTCTTTCCGTTATCTAACGTTTTATCTCGGTACCTCATTACGTTGAATACGAATAAATTATTGGTTCCGTCATCCAAACCTTTGCTTAGATTGTCCGAGATGGGCGGCCCGAAAATTGAGAACCATGTATCATCTGCACCAGAAGGGATTTCATTGCTAGCCGCGGGGCTAGGCACAAGTTTAACCTGGTTTCGTAATGTTACAAAAAAGGAATCAAGAAGATTATTTTGTATTAACGGACCTACAGCCACGAATCCAGCATGAGTGAAGCGCGTAGCTGATGCCTTTCCACGATTGATTAAGTAAATATTAGCAAAATAATTATGGTTGTTTTCGTTTGTTGGTCCTTTTTGCCAAAGACGAACACTAAGGTCCGCATTGTCAGGACCCAAAGAAATTTCGCTTGGTGGTAATGTCGAGAACCAATGACGATCAGCATAGTCAAAGGCAGCAGCGCTCCAGGCAATCACGGCTAATGCTATGGGCCAAAAAGGCTTCCATTGAACCGTTGTCGTCTTGGCGGCGGGGGCGGTCGCCCCTTTCACAGTCTTCGGCGCGCTCCTCATCGGAGGCGCCTTTGGTCTGTGATAAGTTAACGCCGCATAACCCACGGCCATGACTGCGGCGATAGCCGTGACATAAGTCGCAATATCGGTCCCGGTCATAAGCGAGATACTCTGGTGCGCATAATCGAACCGAAATGTGCGCTATAAATCTACCAAAGGCAATAACTCGCGCGCACCGCGCAGCCTTCCTCACTCACTGACTCCGTTCGGAATCAGATGGGCGTTGCAACAGCCCTCGTGTTTGCCAGCCTCATTCTGGCGGCGGCGCAATTTGCCGAACCGCGTAATTACGGTGACAGTGCACTCAATTACAAATTATTTGACAGTTCCACATAGCGAACTCAACGAAGGCGTGGCGGGCGGAAGACCAATTAAGTGCACTGTCATCGTAATAGCAAGCCGTTGGTGGAAGTCTTCTCATCGAGATGTGCCACTGCGGCGCCGATGTCGTGCGCAACCGCCATATGACGGGGATTGTCGACCCGGAAGGTTTCGGTCGTCGCCGACATCAAAAGCCCGCCATCGCGAAGGCGTTCATTGATCGCCGTCTTGGGCGGCGCGACCAGCGGTGCGAGTCGCGGGCCGAGATAGAGCATCCAGTTCGCGCGAAAATAGCTCGACGGCTTGAGTACATCCAAAAGCTCGTGGGGATAGGCAAAGCAAAGTGCAGGCGTCCACGCCTCCACCATGGCGAGGAGGGCGGGTTTGAAGATTGCGTATGTTATCGTCTCGGGAGCGGGAATAGCGCCCATGCTCGTTAGGAGCGTGGCGTCATTTACAAACCGATCCGGATAAGTCGATCCTGCGTGGATATGCAAGCTATACGTTCGGGGACTCACCATTTTCTTCGTATAAGCGCCAAACGAATAGCCATCGATCTCGTAAATCTCGCCGAAGTCGTCTTTCGAAATCTTGGACGCAATATATTCCGCGCATCGCGGACGCAATGTATCGAAATTCATGCCTGCAACTATCCAGGATTTAAACAAAGGATCGATGTCACGCAGGGCATCGATCAATCTGGTGAAGCGGAGAGCCAGAGCGTCCGGCGTTTGTGCCCGAGGCCCCCAAACCGCTTGAACGTTGTATGTTTTGCCAAAGATCAGAGTCATTTTACCGCTCCCATCGGCTCAGGGATCACCTCGATTTTTCCGAGTCCAATCCGCAAGAATAACTTTCGAGCAAAATCGGCCGCTTCGTCTTCGGCGAAAAACCAATCATTGCCGCGCCAGCCGGCGGCGCGCACTTGCCGTTCGCCCTGTGTCCTCCAGCGCGTGGCAAGCACATCCTGCATGTACTCTGATCTGAGCAGATTAGCGTAACCTTGTCCCTTGGCTTCGATCATCGTGCCATCGGCCTCGCGGCAGTCGTCGTAGACGACGCGGCGTCCCGTTGCGGGATCGGGAAGGCTGACCGCGATGCCGGGCGGCAACGGCCGCTGCGGGTTGTTGAGCCAGCTTATATAGGCTTGATAGTCTTTGGCGCGTTGCGAGGCTCCGTGCGGGGCATCGGGTCCGGGGTCGGGGCAGAGCTGCGGTTGCTCGCTCCGGCTTTCAGAATCGGCCACGGCACCCGTCTCGCTGAGCCCCAATTCCGCAACGGAGGCAAGGGACTCGGCATCCATGACGAGCGTGTTGCCGAGTTTTCGGGCAATCGGGATTCCCGTCTCTGATTCATACAAAATATCGCCGACGGCCATCGCCGTGAATAAAGTCTCGCGCCCGGAGGGACCTTGGCGCCAGAATTCGGCTGTTAGCTGGTCATAGGGATAAAATGTGTAGTGGAGATCAGGATCTCCGGGGACTGTTCCCTCCAACACTGTTTGGGTGTTGAAAGGAATCGTGAGTGCGCCCAGAAAAACGCCCGCTCCGATAGCGCCGATTGTGCCGGAAGCAATGAGACTGGCGAGGCCAGCAAGGAACTCGGTTCCTTCCTCCGTTGCGAAGAGGCCGCTCACCAACGTCCCGGCCTCCGCGGACGCGCTCACGGCAATGGGCGTCAGGGATGCGAGCCTGACTCTCGCATCGCTTGGTTTGCTGACTGCGGGCGCCGAACCACTGGCAGCCTCCCACTCGCCGCTGGTCCTGCCACTGCCGGCCGGGACACGTGGCTGGTCCGGATTATATCTGAGAAGTTGCGGGTCGAAGCCGAGCTCTTTCGTCAAGCGATGCGGTGTAAAGCCGTTCGAGAGCAGGTTCTCGGCTAGAAACAAACGAAAGGCATCCTCGTGCCCCTCGAGCCGAGGAAATCGTGCAAATGCGAGTTCGAAATGCGCGAGTACCTTATCGCCGCACCGCCATTGCTCCGACGCGCGACGGACGTAATGCATCGCGCCGGGTGAAACTTGTCGTCCGTAGACAGCCGACAGAAGCGCTAAGACTCGCTCTTCGTCGAGTTCGAGCGTGAGCATGCTTTCGCCAAGGCGGTTGTAGCCCATCCGAGCGAGCACTGTGCCAAAGCCGAGGACGAGCCCGGCCTCGCCAATCACCGGCAGCGCGTCGAACGGCAGACGCCAGGCAAATTCGTCGAAGCTTTTTCTCAAGAGTTCCAGAGACGCCATCGAACATGCTCCGCGAGGCAGAAGGTCCCACGAAGCTAACTGCGATGAAGAGCAAGATCAAGAACACACAGGGAACGGCGCCGTCACATGATTCACTCCGAAACAAGGTAAGATGCGTATCGCAGGGTTCCGCGTAACATCTCAGTGTGCGCATGCGAGCACAGGACCTGGTAATCCGGCGGTTCCGGAGAATATCGCGTAAAATGGCACGGCAAATTGCACTGACATGACAGCTTCATACTGCGTAATTACGTAATTACGGTGACACGTAATTACGGTGACAGTGCACTCAATTACAAATTATTTGACAGCTCCACATAACGAACTTAACGAAGGCGTGGCGGGCAGCAAGCCAATTAAGTGCACTGTCACCGTAATCTGTAATCTGCGTAATCTGTGGTTCGATCCTTCGAGGCTCGCCATTGGGCGTCGCAAGCGCCGCCCTATAGCTCGCACCTCAGGACGAGGCCCTAATCCGCAAGCGGTCTCCCGTATAGCAAACGCCAAGCAGCAGATTCCATAGCTTGGCCAAACGCGATTTTGCCGCTAGATCCTGCCGGAGACCCCACGTATGCCGCGCAGGGCCGATCGCCAGCCGGCCCTCCAAACCGATTGCACCTATGCCGCTTGTCCAGACCTATGTTCACGCGCTGCGCCTGCTCAAGAAGGAGCGCGGCGTTGCAGCAGCCCTCGTGTTTGCCAGCCTCATTCTGGTAATTACGTAATTACGTAATTACGGTGACAGTGCACTCAATTACAAATTATTTGACAGTTCCACATAGCGAACTCAACGAAGGCGTGGCGGGCGGAAGACCAATTAAGTGCACTGTCATCGTAACAGCAAGCCGTTGGTGGAACTCTTCTCATCGAGATGTGCCACTGTGGCACCGATGTCGTGCGCAACCGCCATATGACGGGGATTGTCGACCCGGAAGGTTTCGGTCGTCGCCGACATCAAAAGTCCGCCATCGGGAAGGCGTTCATTGATCGCCGTATCGGGCGGCGTGACCAGCGGCGTAAATCGTGGAGCGAGATAAAACATCCAGTTCGCACAAAAATAGCTCGGCGACCCCACCGCTTTTAAGAGCTCGTGAGGATAGGCAAAGCACAGTTCCGGAGTCCAAGCTTTCACCATTGCAAGGAGCGCAGATTTGAAGATGTGGTAAGTGATCGCTTCTGGCGCGGGAATAGCACCCATGCTCGTTCGGAGCGTGGCGTCATTTACAAACCGATCCGGATAGGTCGATCCTGCGTGGATGTCCAAGCTATACGTTCGGGGACTCACCATTTTCTTCGTATAAGCGCCAAACGAATAGCCGTCGATCTCGTAAATCTCGCCGAAGTCGTCTTTCGAAATCTTGGACGCAATATATTCCGCGCACCGCGGACGCAATGTATCGAAATTCCTGCCTGCAACTATCCACGACTTGAACAAAGGATCGATGTCGCGCAAAGAGTCGATCAGTTTGCCGAAACGAAGAGCTAGAGCGTCCGGCGTTTGCGCCCGAGGTCCCCATGCAGCTTTAATGCTATAGTTCTTGCCAAAGATCAGGGTCAATTTGCATCTCCAACAGGCTGACGCCTTACGCGAATTTTTTGAAGTCCCAGCTTCTTGTCAGCGAAGACGTCCTCGGCAAAATCGGCCGCTTCGTCTTCGGCGAAAAACCAATCATTGCCGCGCCAGCCGGCGGCGCGCACTTGCCGTTCGCCCTGTGTCCTCCAGCGCGTGGCAAGCACGCGCTGCATGTATACTGATCTGAGCAGATTGGCGTAACCTTGCCCTTTGGCTTCGATCATCGTGCCATCGGCGTCGCGGCAGTCGTCGTAGACGACGCGCCGTCCCGTTGCGGGATCGGGAAGGCTGACCGCGATGCCGGGCGGCAACGGCCGCTGCGGGTTGTTGAGCCAGCTTATATAGGCTTGATAGTCTTTGGCGCGTTGCGAGGCTCCGTGCGGGGCATCGGGTCCGGGGTCGGGGCAGAGCTGCGGTTGCTCGCTCCGGCTTTCAGAATCGGCCACGGCACCCGTCTCGCTGCGCCCCAATTCCGCAACGGAGGCAAGGGACTCGGCATCCATGACGAGCGTGTTGCCGACTTTTCGGGCAATCGGGATTCCCGTCTCCGATTCATATAAAATATCGCCGACGGCCATCGCCGTGAATAAAGTCTCGCGCCCGGAGGGACCTTGGCGCCAGAATTCGGCTGTTAGCTGGTCATAGGGATAAAATGTGTAGTGGAGATCAGGATCTCCAGGAACGGTTCCCTCCAACACTGTTTGGGTGTTGAAAGGAATCGTGAGCGCGCCCAGAAAAACGCCCGCTCCGATAGCGCCGATTGTGCCGGAAGCAATGAGACTGGCGAGGCCGGTGAGAAACTCGGTTCCTTCCTCCGCCGTGAAGAGGCCGCTCGCCAGCGTCCCCGCCTCCGCGGACGCGCTCACGGCAATGGGCGTCAGGGATGCGAGCCTGGCTCTCGCATCGCTTGGTTTGCTGACTGCGGGCGCCGAACCGCCGGCAGCCTCCCACTCGCCGCTGGTCCTGCCACTGCCGGCCGGGACACGTGGCTGGTCCGGATTATATCTGAGAAGTTGCGGGTCGAAGCCGAGTTCTTTCGTCAAGCGATGCGGTGTAAAGCCGTTCGAGAGCAGGTTCTCGGCTAGAAACAAACGAAACGCATCCTCGTGCCCCTCGAGCCGAGGAAATCGTGCAAATGCGAGTTCGAAATGCGCGAGTACCTTATCGCCGCACCGCCATTGCTCCGACGCGCGACGGACGTAATGCATCGCGCCGGGTGAAACTTGTCGTCCGTAGACAGCCGACAGAAGCGCTAAGACTCGCTCTTCGTCGAGTTCGAGCGTGAGCATGCTTTCGCCAAGGCGGTTGTAGCCCATCCGAGCGAGCACTGTGCCAAAGCCGAGGACGAGCCCGGCCTCGCCAATCACCGGCACCGCGTCGAACGGCAGACGCCAGGCAAATTCGTCGAAGTTTTTTCTCAAGAGTTCCAGAGACGCCATCGAACATGCTCCGCGAGGCAGAAGGTCCCACGAAGCTAACTGCGATGAAGAGCAAGATCAAGAACACAAAGGGAACAACATCGTCACAGGATTCGCTCCGAAACAAGGTAAGATGCGTATCTCACGGTTCCGCGTAACATCTCAGCGTGCGCATGCGAGCACAGGACCTGGTAATCCGGCGGTTCCGGAGAATATCGCGTAAAATGGCTTGGTGGAACGCACTGACATGACAGCTTCATAGTGTGGCGCGATTTGTGTCAGCCGCATTTTGCTTAAGCAACCCGTCACGACTTGGCCAAACGCGCTTTTGCCGCTAGATCCTGTCGCAGGCTCACGCATTCCCCGCAAGGCCGATCGCCAGCCTAGCGCCCCCACGAAATCACTCATCCAAGTTGATCGCACCTATGCGGCTCGTCCAAACCTATGTTCACGCGCTGCGCCTGCTCAAAAAGGAACGCGGCGTTGCAGCAGCCCTCGTCTTCGCCAGCCTCATTCTGGCGGCGGCGCAATTTGCCGAACCGGTCCTGTTCGGGCGAATCATCGACACGATGACGCGGGGCGAAACCCGTCAGCACAATGTCGGCTTTTTCGAACTTCTCCCGCTGATCTCGGCCTGGGTCGGCTTTGCGCTGTTTTCGATCATCGGCACCGTCTTCATCGGCCTTTTTGCCGATCGCCTCGCGCATCGCCGCCGCCTCGCGGCGATGGCGCTCTATTTCGAGCATGTCCTGCATTTGCCTCTGAGCTTCCACGCCGAAGTTCACTCCGGTCGCCTGCTCAAGATCATGCTCGAGGGAGCGATGGCCATGTTCTGGCTGTGGCTGGCTTTCTTTCGCGAGAAATCCGCGGCCCTCATCGCCCTCACCATTCTGCTGCCACTGTCGCTCTTCATCAATTGGCGCCTGGCGTTGCTGCTGATCACTCTTGTCGGCGTTTTCGGAGCGCTGGTGACTTTCGTCGTCCGCCGCACGGAAAAACTGCAGCGCGCCGTCGAACGGATCAATACGTCGCTGACCGAGCGTGCGTCCGACGTGCTCGGCAATATTCCGGTCATTCAAAGCTTCACCCGCATCGAGAGCGAGGCGCGGGCGGTCGGCCGCCTCATCGAAGACCTTTTGCTCGCCCAGCTGCCGGTTCTCAATTGGTGGGCCGTCGCGGTGGTCGGCACGCGCGCCGCCGCGACTTTGACTCTGCTCTGCATCTTCTCGGTTGGCGCTTGGTTGCACGGCGATGGTCTCGCGACGATCGGTGAAATCGTCGCCTTCATGAGTTTCGCTACGTTGCTGATCGCCCAACTCGACGAGGTCGTGAGCTTCGTCAACGGCCTGTTCTTGCAGGCGCCGAAACTGCAAGACTTTTTCGACGTGCTCGACACCAAGCCGCTGGTCACCGACCGTCCGGACGCGCGCGATCCAGGCCGGCTCGGCGGCCATGTCGTATTCGATCATGTGAGCTTTTCTTACGATGACCACAAACGGGCCGTGGATGACGTGAGCTTCGACATCGCGTCGGGGCAGACCGTCGCGCTCGTCGGCGCCACAGGGTCCGGCAAGTCGACCACGCTCAATCTTCTCTACCGCGTCTTCGATCCGCAGCAAGGCTCGATCAAGATCGATGGAATCGACATCCGCGATATGGCTCTGTCCGGATTGCGGCGCAATATCGGCGTCGTCTTTCAAGAACCCATGCTGTTTGCCCGCAGCATCGAAGAAAACCTCAGGATCGGCAATCCCGATGCGACGCCGGCAGAACTCTCACGCGCACTCGAGTGTGCTCAAGCCGCCGAATTCGTGCAGCGGCAAAGCGAGGGCCTGGCGACGATCGTCGGCGAGCGCGGCCGGACTCTGTCGGGCGGCGAACGCCAGCGCCTCTCCATCGCCAGGGCTTTGTTGAAGGACCCGCCGATCATGATCTTCGACGAGGCGACATCCGCCCTCGATGCCGAAACGGAGAGGCAATTGCAAGGCGCCCTCGAGAGCGCCACGGCGGGCCGCACCACATTCGTCATCGCCCACCGCCTCGCAACGATCAAGAGCGCCGACCTGATCTTGGTTTTCGCCGAAGGCCGTATCATCGAGATGGGCCGGTTTGCCGAGCTCGTTGCGCTGAACAGCCGCTTTGCCGCGCTCGCGCGGGCGCAATTCATCTCGGGTCAGAGCCCGGCGCCGGCGAAAGCCGAAGGCGATTTGGAACGAGCGGAATCATCCGATCGGTTGCAATAGCGCCAAGCCGGGCTCGCTTAGCGTTCCGCAGCTGTGGGCGCCGCGGCCGGGCTCGGGAGGATCTTGATCGACGTGATCCGGTTGCGGGTCTTGCGCAGAACTTCGAAGCGGAAGTTGTAGAACGTGAAGACCTGACCGATTTCCGGGATCGCACGCGCTTCGTGGATGACCAGGCCGGCGATTGTCGTGGCTTCTTCGTCGGGAAGATCCCAACCCATCACGCGATTGAGATCGCGAATCGGAACCGAGCCGTCGACCGTCACCGAACCGTCCGGGTTGCGACGTTGGCCTTGCGAAACAAGATCGTGTTCGTCGAGGATGTCGCCGACGATTTCTTCGAGAATATCCTCGAGGGTGACGAGCCCCATGACGACGCCGTATTCGTCGACGACCAGCGCGAAATGGCTCTTGCGCTTGAGAAAAGCCTGCAACTGGTTCTCCAGCGCGGTCGTATTGGGGACATACCAGGCCTCCAAGACGACATCCTGCACTTTCAAATGAGCGATGTCGCCGCCCGAAGCATCAATGGCGCGCAACAGATCCTTCACGTGCAGAACCCCGACGATATTGTCGGGTTCGTCGCGCCAGATCGGCAGACGCGTGTAGGGAGCGGCGGCCACTGCGCGAACGAACTCGCTCGCGGGAAGGTCGGCATCGACAGTATACATCTTGGTTCGATGCACCATGACGTCTTCAACGACGAGCTCGTGCAGTTCGAGCAATCCGCCGAACATGTCGCGTTCCGAACGTTTGACGCCGCCGGCGCGATGCAAAAGATCGACGGCGCTCCTTAATTCCTCGTGCCCGGAGAGCATCGGGTAGCGAACCCGCGTGTCGATATGGACCAGGCGCAGAACTGATTGTACGAAGAATTCAACGGCAGCAAGAATCGGCCCGAAGATCGCGACGAAAAAGCCGATGACCCGGGAAACATAGAGCGCGACGCGATCGGGATAATTGATCGCCACGGTCTTCGGCAACACCTCGGCGAACACCAGCAGCAAGACGGTCATCAGACCGGTGGCATAGATCGCGCCGCTGTAGCCGACCAGCGCTTCGAGAACGCTTGTGAGAAAGGCGGAAGACCCGATCGAGACGATCGTGTTGCCGAGCAGGATGGCGCCGATTAGCCGATCGCGGTTGCCGAGCAGGCGGTTGACGAGCGCCGCCCGTCGATCACCGTTTCTTTCGAGGGCATGCATGCGCGCATGCGAGGCAGCGGTGAGCGCCGTCTCGGACCCCGAGAAGAAGGCAGACATGGCAATGCAAATGATGACGACCAGGGCAGCAACCCAAAGGTCGACCGGCAGAGGCTCGGCATTCATGCCGTGCATGGTCTAGAATCCTGTCTTCAAATCTTCAGGTCGATCGGCTCTAGAGCAATTCGTCTCGCAAAAAAGCCAGAACCTTGCCCGCGTCGACGTTCTTCGCAATAAAGCTTCGGCCGATTCCATGTGCGAGAATGAATGTGAGACCACCGCGCTGCACTTTCTTGTCCTGGTACATGGCGTCGAGAATTGCTTCCGCACTCGCATCCCATCCGGGGACGTCACGAATATTAACCGGCAGGCCCACGTCCCGCAAATGTGCCTTCACGCGTTCTGCTTCGTCCTCGCCGCAGAGCCCTTCGCGCGCCGAAAACCCGAAAGCACAAGCCATGCCGATCGCAACTCCTTCGCCGTGCACCAAACGCGCGCCGTCGTAGTGGGCGAGACGCTCCAAGGCATGGCCGAACGTGTGCCCAAGGTTGAGAAGTGCGCGCTCACCCTGCTCGTTCTCGTCAGCGGCAACGACGGCCGCCTTTGCCGCGCAGCTTCGTGCGATAGCGTGCACGCGTGCCGCACTGCCGACAAAGACGCCGTCGTGGTTGCCTTCGAGCCACGCAAAGAAATCCGGGTCGTTGATGAGGCCGTATTTGACGATTTCGGCATAGCCGGCGCGAAACTCCCGCGGCGGCAGGGTTTCGAGCGCGCGCGTATCGGCGAGAACCAGCGACGGCTGATGAAAGGCGCCGATCAGATTCTTGCCAAGCGAAGAATTGATGCCGGTCTTGCCGCCGACGGAGGAATCGACCTGCGCGAGAAGCGAGGTCGGAACCTGAATGAAGCGCATGCCGCGTCTCACGCTCGCAGCGGCAAAACCGGCAAGATCGCCGATGACCCCGCCGCCCAAGGCGACAATCAGATCGCCGCGCTCGAGACGTGCTTCGAGAATGCGATCGCAGACTTTTTCAAAGATGGAATATGATTTTGACGATTCCCCGGCCGGCACGATGATTTTGGAATAGTCGATCGCGGCAGCTTGCAGACACTCTTCGAGTGCAGCAAGGTGACAGGAAGCGACGTTTTCGTCCGTCACCACGGCGCAGGCGGCGCCCGGCGCCAGTCGGCGAATGCGATCGCCAGTTTCGCCGATGAGGCCGTCACCGATCAAAATATCGTAACTTCGTGCCCCGAGGTCGACACCAACCCGTTCGAAAAGCTTCGAGTTTCCGGACACGTCAAGTCCTCCATCCCGGCGTGGTGCGGCCGCTGGACACGGCGAAAACCGCAAGTAGTAGTCGATACCGGCGAGTGCGTCTTCCACGACCGTATGATGCGGCCCTTCGCGCGACACGATTGTGATGTCCGCGCACTCATAGATGGGATAGCGTTGCTCCATCAGGCTGCGTAACGTTGCCTCGGGCGCAGGGTTCTTCAGCAACGGCCTGTGCGTCCGCTTGCGGACGCGGCGCCAGAGCACGTCGAGATCGGCTTTCAGCCAGATTGAAAGGCCGCTTTGGGCGATGCGCAAACGGGTCTCCTCGTTCATGAAGGCGCCGCCGCCGGTGGCGATAACCCGCGGCCCTTTTTCCAGGAGGCGCGCCATGACGCGCCGCTCGCCGTCGCGAAAATAGGCTTCGCCGTAACGGGAAAAGATGTCGGCGATCGACATGTCGGCCGCCCGTTCGATCTCGGCATCGCAATCGACGAATTCCAATCCGAGCCTTTGCGCCAGCCGTCGCCCGATCGAGGTCTTGCCCGCCCCCATGAGGCCGACGAGGACGATCGAGCGCGGCCCGAGAGCGGCGACGATCGCCTCGGTGCGCCGATCGTCCTTGGCGGGTTCTCCGCTCCCCTCTCTGGATGATTTTAAGCCGATGGTCATGGCCTTGATGTAACACGCCCGACGCAAGGATTTAAGCGTGGACTTTGGCGGACGCCGTCGCGACAGGACAATGGTCTCGAATTTTACACGCGTATTCACATGCTTCGATAACATCGCGTAAATTCGGGATGATCCACAGAGCTTGCCTTTGACTCGGACCGGCCAATGCCGCTGGCCCACATGGTTGGGAAATATACACACTTTTCGGACATGCTACGGTTGAATCTTCGATGCTTCGAATCGGCGGCCAAATGCGACGAGTTGGCGGCGGTCGGTTCGCGAGCTCAGCGCATATTCCGATAAGAATAGGCGCCAATTCAAATTGCCGGACCCGGTCCTTAGCGGAAAAGTGGACCCGTTTTTCCGCTAAGGGATATGGTTTGGCTGACATATGGTGCGTGAGTTTCGGAGGTCCCGGGTGCCAAGCTTGGTTCGACTACTGGTGATTCTCGCTGTCCTGGCCGGTGCCGGATACGCCGCAATGCTCGCTCTCGTGACCTTCGTCGAGCTGCAGCCGCATGAAATCGTTCAGCCATTGCCCTCGGCGCGGCTCAACAAATAGGGTTCCGGGAAATTGCCACAACCAGCCTCCGGCCTCGTCGAATCTTTCCTCGAAATGATGGCGGCCGAACGTGGGGCCGCCAAGAATACGAGCGAGGCCTATCGCCACGACCTCACCGATTATGTCGCCGAGCTGCGCCACCGGCACAAGACGCCGCAAGAGGCCGGGACGGAAGACATTCGCGCCTATCTTGTCGATCTGAACAGCCGCGGATTCCAAGCTGCGTCGGCGGCGCGGCGGTTATCCGCCATCCGTCAGTTCCACCGGTTTCTCCACGCCGAAGGCCAGCGCGACGATGATCCGTCCCTGATCCTCGAAGGACCGCGACAAAAGCTGCGCTTGCCCAAAGTGCTCAGCGTCGACGAGGTCGAATGCCTCCTGGCCGTTTCTCAAGAAGGAACAGACGCACCGGAACGGCCCAAGGCTGAACGCCTGCGGGCCGCCAGGACTGCCTGCCTCCTCGAACTCCTCTATGCCACCGGCTTGCGCGTTTCCGAACTCGTGTCGCTGCCGCTGTCGGCGATACGCAGCCGCGAACCGCTGATGACGGTGCGCGGCAAAGGCGGGCGCGAGCGGCTCGTCCCGCTTTCCGAGCCGGCACGCCGCGCAATAGCCCTCTATCGCCGCCTCTATGAAGAAACGCGTGGCCGGCTCCTTTCGGGCCGCTGGCTATTTCCCGCGGAGAGCGAAAGCGGCCATTTGAGCCGGCAGGTCTTCGCGCGCGATCTCAAGAATGTCGCAGCAGCGGCCGGAATTGCCTCGGCGCGCGTCAGTCCGCACGTTTTGCGGCACGCCTTTGCCAGTCACCTGCTGCAAAACGGCGCCGATTTGCGCGTCGTCCAGGAATTGCTCGGCCACGCCGATATTTCGACGACTCAGATCTATACGCATGTGCTCGACGCGCGGATGAAAGCCATGGTGCGCGACCTACATCCGCTGGCCGAACAGGCTGAATAATACGATCGGAATACGCGCTATTGGCCAAGCCAGGCTTTCAAGAAAGCATCGAGCCAGCGCGCGACGGCGGCATCGTGCCGGAACCAGCCTTCGAGGTGACGGTGGCGCGGATGCGCGCCCGGCAAAACCATCCTATCGGCGCCGTGGATCGTCCAGCGGCACATCATCGCATAAGTGACTTCTGGGTGGAATTGGAGGCCGTAGGCCGCCGGCCCATAGCGGAAGGCCTGAGCCTCGAAATCCTGCCCTTTAGCAAGCAGCGTCGCCCCGGTCGGCAGATCGAACCCCTCGCGATGCCACTGGTAGACCTTCTTCGGAAACGGGGACGTGCAGACTCCATGCCCCTGTTCGGTCGGGTGGATCGGATAATAGCCGACTTCCACCTTGCCTTTGGGATGCGTATAGACGCGATGCCCGAGGTGGCGGGCAAGCATTTGAGCACCAAGGCAAATCCCGAGAAAGGGCTTCTCCTCCCGCAATGCGGTCTCGATCCAGTCAAGCTCGCGGCGCAACCAGTCGTCCTCGTCATTGGCGCTCATCGGTCCACCGAAGATGACAGCCCCAGCATGATCAGCGAGCGTCGCCGGAAGCGGATCGCCATAGCGCGGCCTGCGGATGTCAAGATCGAAGCCTTGCGCCTGAAGCATCCGGCCGAGGCGGCCTGGCGTCGAATGTTGTTGGTGCAGAATCGTGAGCACCCGGCAGGAAGGGCGGATTCGCTTGTGCATTGAGGTAACGTGCGGAAATGGCGCGGTTTCGTTAAGCAGGTCGATGCAAAAGACGGCCCTCGGGACCAGCACCGGCCGGACTGAGAGTCAATTCGCAGCACGCCGATTGATATATACTTCCCCTTGATATACGTCCCCCAGAATTCACAAAAAAGGGGCGCTCGATCTACGATCGAGCGCCCCTTGGAGCGAAACATCACCGGGAGGGGTCCGGCAAAATCGGCCGGCGAAACGGGGGGATACGCCGCCGATCGCATCGCTCTGCCTTACGACAGATAGCGCGCGCGTCCCTCGTCTTCAAGAAGGCCGGAAAGATTTCCTTGGTCGAGACCTCAATTGTTCGTGTTGAACGGCGACGCTTGGAAAATCCGGAAGCTGGCGGGATCGGGCTTTCTCACCGTGTCCACGTTGAACAGCGAAACCAGCGTCTCATATCCTTGCGGATCCGTCACTTGCCATTGTTTCAGCGCGAACTGGGCCGGATCGAACATGAGCTTGATGCGCGACGTGCCACCAAACGTGTTCTTATCCTCGACGAGAATTGCCACGGAATTCGGATCGCTCATGACGTCGACGACCGTGACATCGTGGGCGAGATCGAGCTGATCCTTGAGCAGGAACTTGAGCGGCGTCTGCCAGATGAAATAAAGGTCCTGAGTCCCCATCTTGCGATCGACAACAGCGACGCTCGTGCCATCGGCAATGATGTCGAGCGTTGCCGGAGCCGCATATTCGAATCGCAAGTGTCCCGGTTTCTGGACCAGAAGCCGACCCTCGGAGCGGCGGCCGTCGGGGCCGATCTGGACGAAATCGGCGACCATGGTAGTCGTCTGATTGAGATAGGCATTCGCCTTCTGAACCGCGACGGCCGACTCCATCGGTACGAACGGCTTGGGTGGCGCAGGCTTGGCTGGGGGCTTCGGAGCCGCCGTTTCCGCGCCGGCATGCGGCACCGGCAAAGCGAGCACAGCAATGGCCAAACCGAAAACAAGGAAAACATTGCGAATCATAAGTGCTTCTCCCGCGCGGTCGGCATAGCACATTTGCGCAACGTCTCGCGCGTTCCGATCAAGTGGAACGGTCCGATCGCACCAAAAAAGCCAGACCTCTCCGGCAATGCATCGAACGCACAGCTCAAGTTATTGATCCTGATCATATACTTCTCGACTGGCGGGGTCCCGCCCGAGCTGCCCCATGCTCTAATGGGCGCCTGTGGCGGCAATTGGACCAACAGGTTAATCGTCGTGATCGAGATCAAAGGCGCCGCGATCGCCGCCGCCCACGAGAATCATCCGTTTGCCGGAATGATTGGGAGCGCTCACGATGCCTTCTTTTTCCATGCGCTCGACGAGGGATGCCGCCTTGTTGTAACCGATGGACAGCCGCCTTTGGACATAACTTGTCGAGCATTTTTTGTCGCGCAGCACGATAGCGACGGCACGGTCGTAGAGATCGGCCGACTCCTCGCCTTCGCCGCCGCTCGATAGAGCCTCGTCCCCCGCCTCGACCTCGTCGTCGTCGACCGTAATGGCATCGAGATATTCCGGCTGGCCTTGCGTCTTCAGATGCGCGACGACCTTTTCGACTTCGGTGTCGGAGACGAAGGGCCCGTGCACGCGCATGATGCGGCCGCCTCCCGCCATGTGAAGCATGTCGCCTTGGCCGAGAAGCTGTTCGGCGCCTTGTTCGCCGAGGATCGTCCGGCTGTCGATTTTCGATGTGACTTGGAAGGAGATGCGGGTCGGGAAATTCGCTTTGATCGTACCTGTAATGACGTCGACGGAGGGGCGCTGCGTCGCCATGATCAAGTGGATGCCGGCCGCACGCGCCATTTGCGCCAACCGCTGAATCGCCCCTTCGATGTCCTTGCCGGCCACCATCATGAGATCGGCCATTTCGTCGACGATGACGACGATGTAGGGCAATATCGTGAGGTCCATCTCCTCGCGTTCATAGATCGCTTCGCCGGTTTCACGGTCATAACCGGTCTGAACCGTGCGCGTTACGGTTTCGCCTTTGGCCATGGCCTCGCCGACACGGGTATTGAACCCGTCGATATTGCGGACGCCGAGTTTCGACATCTTCTTGTAGCGATCTTCCATCTCGCGGACCGCCCACTTGAGTGCGACGACGGCTTTCTTCGGGTCGGTGACGACGGGCGTGAGAAGATGGGGAATGCCGTCATAGGCGGAGAGTTCGAGCATCTTGGGATCGACCATGATGAGGCGACATTCATCTGGGCGCAGACGATAGAGCAAGGATAGAATCATCGTGTTGATTGCAACGGATTTGCCCGAACCCGTAGTGCCGGCGACGAGCAGATGCGGCATCCGCGCCAGGTCGACGATGATCGGCTCGCCACCGATTGTCTTGCCGAGGGCAATCGCCAATCTGTGCTTGCTCTTTTCGAAATCCTGCGAAGCCAGCAATTCGCGCAGGAAGACCATCTCGCGGCGCTGGTTCGGCAACTCGATGCCGATCGCGTTGCGGCCTTGCACGACGGCAACGCGAGCCGATACGGCCGACATGGAGCGTGCGATGTCATCGGCGAGGCCGATGACGCGTGAGGATTTGATGCCCGGTGCCGGTTCGAGCTCGTAAAGTGTCACGACGGGACCGGGCCGCACATTGATGATCTCGCCTTTGACGCCGAAATCCTCGAGGACGCCCTCGAGGAGCCGCGCGTTCTGCTGCAGAGCATCTTCCGAAACCCGGCCGCCGACCGGCTTTTTTGCCTCGGCCAGCATCAGCAGGGGCGGTAATTGATATTTGTTCTGGGCGAGGCGGTCGAGCATCGAGGGCTGGATTTCGCGCGCCAGACGCTGACCGCTCCTGAGGCTTGCGGCCGCCGGCGTCACGTGCGCCCTGGCAAACTGAGGCTCTGCTTCGGCCGATGAGGACCTTTGCGCCGCCGCGCGTGCGGCGGGCGGCGCATAGGCGCTCGCGTCGAACGGCGGTTGACCAAAGGTCGGCTCTGCGCGCATCGATAAATTCAGCCGGTCGCCCGCCCCGTCGAACTCTGCACTGAGCCTTTGCGCAGCGGCCTGCCAGGGAGCGAGAGGCGTCGTCCCGGCTCGCCTGCGAATATGTGCGAGCCACCGCGCGAACGCCGCCTTCAAGGAAAGCGCGGCATGGATCAATGCGCCGATCGACACGAGCGCGAAACCGGGCTCACCGGCTTCATCTGCTTCTTCGCTGCCCGCAGCCGGCCGTTGGCGCAAGGGCAGATCATCCTCGTCGAGCGCGTCGGGATCGACGGCCCGTGCTCGTGTTC
Organism: uncultured Alphaproteobacteria bacterium; assembly: GCA_963809985.1. Lineage (GTDB taxonomy): Bacteria > Pseudomonadota > Alphaproteobacteria > Rhizobiales > Beijerinckiaceae > Methylovirgula. Next base: position 1,870,595 of record CAWELW010000001.1, read on the forward strand.
CGGCACAGGCGGAAAGGCACAGGATCGATGCGCCGAGCAGCGCGGCCGACAGCCCGATCATGACGGCCGGCGCGCCGCCAAAAAGGTGTCGCGGCAAGATGAGAATTGCATCGCCCAGGACGCCGCCCAATCCTCCCGGCAGCGGCCATCGGCTCGATACCGGCAGGAGCGAGGCAAAGCCGGCCGAGGCGAGCCCGCCGAAGAGCCAGAGCAACAGGCGCGATCCGATGCGTTCGAGCCTGTGCTGTGTCAGCAGCCGCCAGCCCCAGATCGCCAGCGGCGCGAGAAGGGCGACCGAAGCCAAGCCGAACATCTGCATGACGAGGTCGGCAGCGACGGCGCCGGGCGCGCCGAGCGCGTTGTGCACGGAACCGCTCGTGGCGTGATTGAGGCTCGGGTCCTGCACCGACCATGTGAGCAACGCGAGGGCGACAGCGCCGCTCAACCCGACGAGACCCAGCCCGCTCAATTCCGCCGCCCGCCGCGCGGCAAAGGCGCGGATCGGATCAGGTATATAATCCAATGGCATGAATGTGCTGGTCGTACGCATCCCGTCTCGCTGCAGCCAGGCGCGGAGTCCGTTCGGATGGGCCCGAACGACTGGGACTGGGCGCCAATTCAACACGTTCATGTCCAGCTTGGAAACGTCGGACCGCTTTCCGACAAGGACACACCCCAACTCTTTGACTTGGCGCGCATTCTTACCGATCGGATGATTTCATCCGAGCGCCATAGGCGCTAAAGTCGGAGCCGACGTCAGCCGGCGAATGTGAAACTAAAGAAATGCGGTTAAGGTGGACTTAAAACTATCCTGGCCGGGCACCTGAGGCACCGGCAGCAGACCTTCGACCATTTTTCTGAATCTCCCTAATTTCAGAGGTTTGCAGCAGCTCAGGCGGGCTCCGTCGGGCGTCACGCTTACCAACAGGGCAGCCGGCCGATTGATGTTTCCGAAGGGCTTCGTAATTGAGGGTGAAAATGCAGATGGATCGCTTAATCGCCTTATCTCTTGCGGCCGGGATGGCTTGTGGGACGCTCGCGCTCAGCGCCCGGGACGCCGCTGCGCAATCTGCCGAGGGGGTCGATGTTTCCCGTCTCGCCTCGCTGCAGGCGGAGCTCCAAACAGGTAGCGCCGAAGAAACTGCCGTCGCCGGCGCGATTGCCAAGGCCGTCGAAGATCGGAAGCCATTGATCGAGCAACACAAGTCCAACGTCGAGCGGACAAAGGCGCTGCGACCCGAAGGCGAGGCCCTGAGAGCCGCCTTGAGCGCGGAAATTTCAGAGGCCGAAAAACAGCGGGCTGCTGCCGCACAGCACAATGCCTCCTGTCCGCGCGAGACGAAGGATGCAGCCTTAGTCGCAAAATGCAATGGCGAGACAGAGCGCCTCAACGCATGGGCGGACCGCCTCAAGGCCGAAATAGATCGGCTCGAACCGGCAAAGGCCAAATACAACGAGGAAGTCGCGGAAATCCAGAAACGCGATCATCAAATCGTCGCGCAACTCACCGAGTTGCAAGCCGCAGACTCCGACGCCAGGACGCGCCTCGAAGCGGTGCGTAAGCGGCTCAAACAGCTTCGAACTGCGCTAGCTGACGGAAAAGAGCGCTGCGGCGAACTTGAACAAGCTGCGGCAGATCCCGCCAATGCCGAGGCGCTGCGCTATTGCCGTGCGATGACTTGGGGCAATTCTGCGACCGCGCAGATGCCTGCAACGAATCCGCCCCAGGCCGAATCGGATAAATGACGGCTGGCGGGCGCGCTGCCGCGGCATCCGGCGCAAAGCTGGATCGATCGAGACGCGTTGACGGTCACGTCGCGTCCGACGAGTTCGAGCGGCGACGCGGAAGGTGCGTCATCGATTTTCTCCTGTCGCAGGGAATGAGGACGTCAAAGGGCATCATGGTCGCGTTCGCCAGTGCGAATCCGGACAGCCTGATCGAGCCCGCTCACGAAAATCTTGCCGTCGCCGATCTGGCCGGTCCGTGCGGCCGTGACTATCGCCTCGATCGTCTGCTCGACGAGTTCCGGCGCGACCCCCACTTCGACCTTGAGTTTCGGCAGGAAACTGACGGCATATTCAGCGCCGCGATAAATTTCCGTGTGGCCCTTCTGGCGGCCATAGCCCTTGACTTCGGTCACCGTCATCCCGTGCACGCCGAGCGCCATGAGTGCGTCTCTGACCTCGTCGAGCTTGAACGGCTTAATGATCGCCATCACAATTTTCATGTCGTCCTCCGGTTAGAGCCGATGCGGGTCGCCTGCCTTGGAACAGAAAGCACCCCGGGTTCCCGTCGACAACGTCCACTCCTCAGGGAATTGACGCGAGTGCAGTCAGGCTGCCGCGAAACGGCGAATAGCTGAAATGTGAGCCGTGAGATTAACTCGGACTGGAAGCGCTGCTAGACGCTGGTGTGAGAAACATCGCGGAGCGATCCTGCAACTATGGCTGACGGAGGCCAATCGACAACTAAATTGCCCATAAAAGTTTCAGGATGCCCGAAAATTGTTCGGGTTCGTGGCAGAAACGGCCGCCGCATATTTTTCTTTCTCATCTGCCGAGGCCGTAAACGCACAAATCCGGGCTTCCAATCAGACGGGTTTCAATTCCCGACCCAATCAGCGCCCGGGCGGCGAAAATGCCGGCCGTGCTCCAGCGTTTGATTTACGCGCGACCCGTTAGACATCGGGATCGCCTGAGCCGCGCCAAGTCGGAGATGCAATTCGACCGGCTCGGCAACAATCAAAGCAAAGCCTGGGCCATTGTGCAATCACGGGAATTTGGCCCACCCGATATCAGCGCTTGTCCGACCGCAAGCGGATCAGACCCTCCTGCGCGACCGATGCCACGAGTCGCTTGTCGCGCGCATAGAACAAACCCCGCGTCAGTCCGCGCGCGCCGCCGGTATTCGGGCTGTCTTGCGCATAGAGGAGCCATTCATCGGCGCGAAATGGCCTGTGGAACCAAAGGGCATGATCGAGACTTGCGACTTGAATACCACCGTCAAAGAAGCTGCGACCATGCGCCACGAGGGCGGTGTCGAGCAGAGTCATGTCGGAGAGGTAGGCAAGGGCAGCGCGGTGCACGGCCGGATCCTCCGGAAGAGGGTTCGCCGCCCGTATCCAGACATATTGTTGCGGTGCCATCGGCTCATGGCGGAAATAGCGCGAAATATCGACCGGTCGCAGCTCTAAAGTTCGTTCCCGTTCGAACAAGCGACGGATCGCCGCGGGAATCTGCACACCCAATTGTGTATAGGCGTCGAGATCACCGGGCAGGCTTTCGGGGTCTGGCACCTCCGGCATTGGAAGCGAATGTTCGAGTCCGGCTTCTTCGACTTGAAACGACGCCGACAGCGAAAAAATCGCTTGCCCGTGTTGAATGGCGTTGCAACGACGGGTCGTGAAGCTCTTGCCGTCGCGGATCCGATCGACTTCGTAGATGATCGGTGCGGAAGGGTCACCCGGCAAAATGAAGTAGCCATGAAGGGAGTGCGGCAGCCGGCCTTCGACCGTGCGGGTGCAAGCGACGAGTGCCTGTGCGATGACGAGGCCGCCAAAGACCCGTATCCAACCGGTCTGCGGACCATAGCCGCGGAAAATATTATGCTCGATCCGCTCGAGATCGAGAATTTCGGTGAGTTGGTTCAGGTCTTTCGACATTCTGCCGCCCGCCATCGCAATCGTAAACCGACTCACTGCGCGCCGAAGCCGCCGGCGTCAAGGCCCGGCACATCCCACTTCGGCAGACGAGCATGCCGTCGCAAGCTCAATCTTCGAGCGGGCGCGCCTCTTCCGGCAGCATAATGGGAATGCCGTCGCGAATTGGGTAGGCCAGGCGAGCCGCCCGCGAAATCAGCTCCTGCCGCCCGGCATCATATTCAAGGGTCGTCTTCGTCACCGGGCAGACGAGAATTTCGAGAAGCCGCGGATCAATCCGCAACGGTTCGGCGGAACGATCGGTACTGTTGTTCTTCGGTCCTTTATCTGACATGAAATCTTCCGGAGTTTGAGGTCCCGCGCTTCCATTACTCCGCTTCCGTAGGAAGTCGGAGTTCCTTTCTTGCAAATCGCCACTCGAGACGGCGATTTGCAAGAGCGGCACCGCGGGTTCCTTCGGAACCGCGGTATGGCCTATTGCAGCGGCCTCGGCGCGTTGCCGCGCGCGAGGGTGATTTCGGTGATGGCGATCAGCACGTCGGCACGACTGCGCAAATCGGGCGCTTCGAGCAGAGCCTGCTTTTCCTTGGGACCATAAGGGCTCATCATCGACAAGGCATTGACGAGCGCCTCGTTGGGCGTCTCCCCCACGCTTTTCCAATCGATCTGCAATTGGTTCGCTTCGGCGAAATTACCCAAGGCCGTCAGCACGCCGTCGCGGTCCACCGCCTCTTCGCCGGAACGTGGCAAGAAATCGACGCCGAAGGGCGAGAAGTCGACGCGGCATTGCCGGTAGGGCGTCACTGCCGGCATCTCTTCTACGATTCGGTATCGGGCGATCCCGGTCAGGGTCAGGAGATAACGCCCGTCTCCGGTCTCGGCAAACTGCGTCACGCGGCCGGCGCAACCCACGGAGAACAGGTGAGGGGCGTCCGCGTCGGAGGTTTCTGCATCGGGCTGGACCATACCGACGATGCGATGGGCCTCGAGGACGTCGTCCACCATAGCCATATAGCGTGGTTCGAAAATGGTCAGCGGCAATTGCCCACGCGGCAGCAGCAGGACGCCTGCAAGCGGGAAGACCGGAATGACGGGCGGCAGTTCGTCGGGTCCCCGATAGGGATTGTTGATGCTCATGCGATCGTCTTCCACTCCCACTGCGCAGGCCGCCGCATCTCATTCATGCCAACCTCATTCATGCAAAGAGAAGCGATGAGAGCTTGCGCCGCGCTGCCAGGGTTGCCGGGTCCATGAGGCTCCAGGCTTCGAAAAACTGCAGCAATTGCTTGCGCGCCGCATCGTCGTTCCAATTGCGATCGCGTTTGATGATTTCGAGCAGCGCATCGGCGGCCTCTCCACGCCGACCGAGCGCGTTGACGGCGATTGCGAGATCGAAACGCGCTTGGTGATCGTCCGGTTCTTGCGCGACGCGTAAGGCGAGTCCTGAAAGATCCCCGACGCTGGCAGCCCGCCGCGCGTTGTCGAGAGCGGCGCGCGCCGCGGCGATCCCGGGATCGCGTTCGGCGCCGACCGGGGCCTGCGCCAGGAGGCTTTCCGCCGCTTCGAGATCGCCCTCGGCCACGGCGAGTTTGGCGAGGCCCGCCAAAGCGGCCATATCGGCCGGATCTTCGGCGAGCGCCGCGTGATAAATCTCGGCCGCTTTCACGGCGTCTCCCGCAGCGAGTGCGGCTTCTGCGGCGGCCTTGAGGTCGCCGCTGCCGAGCGGACCGGCGAGCCTTTCGATAAAGCCGCGCACCTGGCTCTCGGGCAACGCCCCGACGAAACCATCGACGGGCTGCTGGTTTTGAAAGGCAATGACGGCCGGAATGGAACGCACGCCGAGGCGGCCCGCGATCTGCGGATGCTCGTCGATATTCATCTTCACGAGCTTGACCTTGCCACCGGCGGACTTGACGACCTTTTCAAGAACCGGCGCCAATTGCTTGCAGGGGCCGCACCAGGGCGCCCAGAAATCCACAAGAACCGGCTGTTTTACGGATTCGGTGATCACGTCGGCACCGAAACTTGCCGTGGTCGTCTCTTTGATCAACGGTGCGCCGGCCTGTTGCGGCCCTGGCCGCCCCTGGCCCCCTAGCATGGATCCCCCTTCTTGCCGCGCCATCTCGCGCCTCTCCTCTCGCCGATCCTCGCGGCCCAAAACGCCTAAGCGCTTCGGTTAAGGAGCCGGGCCATTCTCTTGTCAACCGCCTGACCAACGCGGCAGCCGGCGAGAGTAGCGCCGCCCATATCCGAAGCGGAACATGCCCCAAAAATGTGTCTTCGGCGGCGAAATCGCAACCATCGCGCGGCAAATTCGACCGTAAGAGAAGACGAAATCCTCAGGCCTTCGCTTGTCGTGTCTCGTCCGCGCGCCGATATTTGCGCCATCCCTCCATCCTTAGAACGCAGGCCGGGCACTCGCCGCAGCCGTAGCCCCACTCGTGCCGCTCGCCACGCGTGCCGAGATAGCACGTGTGGGTGTCTTCCAAGATGAGCTCGATCAATACCTCGCCGCCGAGTTCTTCGGCCAATCGCCAAGTCTGCGCCTTGTCGAGCCACATCAAAGGCGTCTCGACGACGAAGTGGCTTTCCATCCCGAGATTCAAGGCGACTTGCATGGCCTTGATCGTATCGTCGCGGCAATCCGGATAGCCGGAAAAATCCGTCTCGCACATGCCGCCGACGATGTGCTTGAGGCCGCGCCGATAGGCGAGGGCAGCCGCGAAGGTGAGAAACAAGAGATTGCGGCCGGGTACGAACGTATTGGGCAAGCCTTTGTCGTCGAAGGCGATCGCGATCTCACGCGTCATCGCGGTCGCCGAAATGCCGGCGAGCGCGGCGAGGTCGAGGACATGATCATCGCCGAGGCGGCGCAACCACGCCGCCCGGATCTTGACGATCGCGCTGCGCAGTTTTCCCCTCTGATCGAGTTCGATCCTGTGCCGCTGGCCGTAGTCGAAGCCGATCGTCTCGACATGGTCGAAATTCTCGAGCGCATAGGCGAGGCAGGTCGTCGAAATCCTGGCCGCCGGAAAAAAGCACGAGGGCGTTTGCCATCTTGAGACCGCCTCCGCGCTTCAGCCGATTTCGCCCTTGACCCAGGACCGGATCAGAAGGTTGGCGATCGCGAGTTTCGGCGGACAGAAGAGGCCAGCAGGATGGGTTTTGGCAAACATGAGCTCGACTTCACCGCGGCTGAACCAGCGCGCATCTTCGAGTTCCTTTTGATCGACCACCAGCGCCGAATTCGTCGCTGCCGCCATGCAGCCGAGCATCAGCGAAGATGGAAAGGGCCAAGTCTGCGATGCGACATAGGTGACGCGTCCCGTCTTCAAGCCGGTTTCCTCGAAGACCTCGCGGCGGACGGCATCTTCCAAAGTTTCACCGCCTTCGACGAATCCGGCGAGGCAAGAATACATGTTGGGCGGGAATCTCGGCTGCCGACCGAGCAAACAGGCCTCGCCATCCGTCACGAGCATGATCACGACGGGATCGGTGCGCGGAAAATGTTGTGCCCCGCAGGCGACACAATCGCGGCGCCAGCCTGCTGCGGCGACCCGCGTCGGCGCACCGCAATTGGCGCAAAAACGGTGGCTTTCGTGCCAATAGAGAAGGCTTTTCGCCTGGCCGAGGGCGCCGATGAGCTCCGCTGCGAGGAGCCGGCGCGTCGCCAGCGTCCGCAAGTCGATGGCAGCAAGTCCGGCGCTGCTCAGCGCCACCGTCGAGAGATCCGCATCGACAAGCCGGGCGAAAATGCTGCGCCGGATATTCCCTTCCGCGGCTTGCCCTTCCGCGATTTGGCCGAGAAATGCCAGTTCGCGCTCTTCGCCCAGCGCCGACGTCTCGGCAAATGTGAACAGCGGTTCGAGGGTTTCCCCCTCCTGTTTCATGAGGGGGACATCGCCGGCAAAGACGAAGCAGCGGGCGCCGCTTTCCGCCGCCAGGGAGGCCACGAATTCCGCCTCGTCGCGCCGCTCCGCCATGCGATCGAGACGATTGACCGCAAAACCGGTCAGCGCGGAAGGTTCCGGGGGGAAACCATCGTACTGCATGAATTTGTCCTGAAGTTCGGCGGCCCGATGTGAAGCCGTCTGACAAGCTCTGCCTGCGTTGCTCGACGCGTCTGTTGGCCCACTCCATAGAGCTGATACCGGCAACGAGAAAGCGGCAAGACCGCATGGCGACGACAAAACCTGGAAAAGTGAGAAACCTCTGGGGCGCTTCGCCGTGGTCTATTGCGCATTCCGAGCGTCTAGTCCAAATTAGCCCCGGGAGGTTGGCGGTGGACGCACCACTCGCCAACCGGGTCAGGTCCGGAAGGAAGCAGCCCTAACGGGACCGGGCGGGTCTCTGTCCAGCCTCCCACCTTTCTCACGCGCTTTTTTCTCGGGGTTGGAGGCGCAAGAGCTGGACCGGCGCGGGCAACAAAGGCGCGGCTGCAAGCCGTGATCGCCCCGAGCCCTGAGGAGACGCGGAACAATGACCGAATCGATCGCGCGCCACGTCCCGGCTTGTCCCGCGGATGGCCGGTTCGTTACCTTTCTATCCGGTCTGTAGAAGGCGCTGCCTGTTTCAAAGCAAGAGACAAGCCGGACAACCGTGGGACGAGCCCGGCAATGACGGTTTTGGAACGCTGGTCGCAGACGGGCGCACGTAATCCTGCGTGCCGCCAAAGAATTTCGCAAATGGACGTAAACCATGACTGAAGCGGACGGGATGGACCCGCCGTCCCTCGGCCTCATTGAGCCGCGCACGGCGGCTGCGGCGCTGGCGCCTACAAGACTTGTGCCCGCAGCGTCGGCGCCGTACCGCGTCCTGGCGCGTAAATATCGCCCCGCGAGCTTCGATGATCTCATCGGCCAGGAGGCGATGGTCAAGACCCTGTCGAATGCCTTCGATCTCGAACGCATCCATCAGGCCTACATCCTGACCGGCGTGCGCGGAGTCGGCAAAACAACGACAGCGCGCATTCTGGCCCGCGCTTTCAACTATGAATTGCCTGCCGGTGAAGCGCGTCCGGCAATTCGAGGGCCGACGATCCACATGCCGGAACTCGGCCTGCATTGCCAGGCGATCATCGAGTCGCGCCATGTCGACGTGATCGAGATGGATGCGGCCTCCCACACCGGCATCGACGACGTTCGCGAAATCATCGAGAACGCCCGCTACAGCCCGGTTCTGGCGCGTACCAAAGTCTATATCATCGACGAAGTGCACATGCTGTCGAAACCGGCCTTCAACGGTCTTTTGAAGACGCTCGAAGAGCCGCCGGATCATGTCAAGTTCATCTTCGCCACGACCGAGATCGACAAAGTGCCGGTAACCGTCAGATCGCGCTGCCAAAGGTTTGACCTTCGCCGGATCGAACCCGAAGTCCTCATCGCGCATCTCGCCCGGAATCTGTTCGAAGGAAGCGGTGGCGATCGAGCCGGAGGCGCTGGCGCTCATCGCGCGTGCCGCAGAAGGCTCGGTCCGCGACGCCTTGTCCCTCCTCGATCAGGCGATCGCGCATGGCACGGCGGCGGCCGGCATCGCGATCGCCGCCGCCGATCTGCGGCTCATGCTCGGCCTCGCCGATCGATCTGCGATCCTCGATCTCTTCGGCATGCTGATGGCAGGCGACATGGCAGCGGCGCTCACGCAGCTGAAATCGCTCTACGACAGCGGCGGCGATCCAGGCCAGATCCTGGTCGAACTCAGCGAATTCGTGCATTTCGTCACGCGCTTGAAGCTCGTGCCGGAGGCCGGCAAAGACCCGACGATCGCGCCGGAAGAGCGCAAACGCGGCGCCGAATTTTCCCAAAAGCTTTCGATGGCAGTGCTGACGCGCAGCTGGCAAACGCTTTTGAAAGGATTGCAGGAGGTGAAGGAATCGCCGCGGCCGCTGGCGGCGGCGGACATGGTCCTCGTCCGTCTCGCCTATGCGGCGGATCTGCCCTCGCCCGACGAAGTGATTCGCCGCCTGACGAGCGCACCGGCCGGATCGGCCGCGACCGCTGCGCCGGCGCCTCCGGATCGCCCGGCCGGCGGCGGCCGCTCCGGCAGCCTCGGGCTTGCGACCCAAAGCCGCGCCGCGCCGCGCCCGTCCCTTGCAGCGCCGTCACAGGAAGTCCGTTCGGCACCCAAGCTGCAGCTTGCCTCCTTCGATGCCTTGGTCGCACTCGCCGCACAGAATCGCGACGTGCAGTTGAAATTGTCGCTCGAGCGCGATGTGCGTCTGGTCCGTTTCGAAGAAGGTTCGATAGAGTTCTCGCTCGTCCCCGGCGCTTCGCCACAGATCGCGCAGACGCTGATGCGGCGGCTGCAGGAGTGGACCGGAACACGTTGGATGGTCGCCATTTCGACCGTGGCCGGCGCGCCGAGCCTCAGGGAACAGGCCCTGGCGGCGGCAGAGGCTGCCACCGTCGGCGTCCGTCGCGATCCCTTGGTGCGGCGCGTACTCGAACATTTTCCCGGCGCCGAAATCGTCGCAGTCCGCACGCCGGAAGCGGCCGCACCACAAGATTCCACAGGTCTTAATTCCACAAGTCTTGCCGATGCCGACGACGAGATTGCCTACAGCGATTCGGCCTATACCGAGGATGATTTGTGATTCCGGCCGTCGTCCACCAATGAGCATCCGTTCGAGAGGGAGCAAGGCGCCATGCGCGATATGATGGGAATGATGAAGCAGGCGCAGGCCATGCAAGCGAAGATGGAGGAACTACAGGCCGAGCTCGACCGTATCGACGTCGAGGGCCGCTCCGGCGGCGGACTGGTCAGTGTGACCTTGACAGCGAAGGGGCGGATGAAAGGACTGACGATCGATCCTTCCCTGATCAAGGCCGACGAGATGGAAATCCTCGAGGATCTCATCGTCACCGCGCATGAGGACGCCCGCAAAAAGGCCGCGCAGCTCATGGAAGACAAGATGAAAGAGCTCACCGCCGGCCTGCCGCTGCCGCCCGGTCTCAAACTGTTTTGACGGCTCGACCTCGCCCGCCGTCGAACCCGAAACCGCGCTTGCGCGGGCGGCTTCTTCGCACGGAAACCTTCTGATGGCAGAGCGCGTCGCGGGGCCGGAAATCGAACGGCTCATCCAATTGCTGGCGCGTTTGCCGGGGCTCGGTCCGCGTTCGGCGCGGCGCGCCGCTCTCCACCTCATTCGCAAACGGGAAGAACTCCTCGCGCCGTTGAGCGACGCGCTCGCCACGGCCCGCGATCGCATCGGCGTCTGTTCGGTTTGCGGCAACATCGACAGCTGCGATACCTGCACGATTTGCCGTGACGCGCGGCGCGACCCGAAACTGCTCGTCGTCGTCGAGAGCGTCGCCGACCTCTGGGCGCTCGAGCGCGCCGGTGTCCTGCGCGCCCGCTATCACGTGCTCGGCGGCACCTTGTCGCCGCTCGACGGGATCGGCCCGAAGGACCTCAACTTGTCCACTCTCGTCGAGCGTGTCGCCAACGAGAGGGTCGAAGAAGTGATTTTGGCGGTCAACGCCACCGTGGACGGGCAGACGACGGCCCACTACGTCACCGATCTCCTACGGCCGCTGCATGTCAAAACGACGCGTCTCGCGCACGGCGTGCCCGTCGGCGGGGAACTCGACTATCTCGACGAAGGGACACTCGCTGCGGCAATTCGCAGCCGCACCGATTTTTAGCACGTTTTGCCCCGAGCTCGGGGGCTGCTTCGCAGGAATTCACGCGACCCACGCGAAAAATTCGGGCGCCTTAATGCGCTGTTGACGTTTATTTCATTCAAATGACAGCAAATTCCTTAACGCTTTTAGGCCGAGCGATCTCTCCGGACTCGCGCGGCAACAGCGTCGCACCACGCCACGCCACGGATTTTGCAGGGATCTGAGGGGTGAATCGGCGGCGCGGCTTACGCACGTTCTCTTAACTCTTCTCATGCAAAATCATAGGGGTCAGCTTGCCAAACGACTCACGCAAACGGTCTTGGCCAGGCACGGGGGGCGAAGTTGCCAATCAAAACCACGATTGAACGCAATATCTCAACCGCGTTCGAATCGGCGGCCGTCTTGTCCGCCATTGCGGGCGTGTGTCTTCAAGCGATCTTGCGAAGTCTCCCGGAACCCGCCGGCTCAGCCCTGCAACCCGCACCGATTGCCGGCGGCCTGTTCATGCCCGCCCTTCTATTGTGCCTAACCGCCGCTACGCACGGGTCCAATTTCGGTCGCCGAAAAGCACGAAGACGTGTGAGGCCGCCAATGCGCGCAGCGAAGAACGCCAGTTTGATTGAGTTGGCCAGGGTGTGTGCCCCCTCCAAATCCCTCTCCCGGTACGATCGACACGGCAGCCTGCCAGCCTCGTCTTGGAGTTTGCGAATCCGTGTTTGGCATTCTTCAACGGCATCGAACTCTTCGGAGTTTGCACAAGGCCTTCTTCGATAGGGAACCGTCTCAATGAGTAAAACAATACTGACCGTCGATGATTCGCGCACCATGCGCGACATGCTCTTGCTGGCATTATCGGACGCGGGCTTCCGTGTCATACAAGCAGAAGACGGAATGCACGGGCTTGAAGTTTTGCGGGTCGAGCAGCCCGACGTCATCGTCACGGACATAAACATGCCGCGCATGGACGGTTTCGGCTTCATCGAAGGCGTCCGGCGCGACGCCAAGCACCGGGCGGTGCCGATCCTCGTCCTGACCACGGAAAGTGATTCGGAGAAGAAGGACCGGGCCCGGCGGGCAGGGGCTACGGGCTGGATCGTCAAGCCATTCGACCCGAGCAAGCTGGTCGCCGCCATCCGCCGCGTCGCGGCCTGACCCTTCAGAGGAGACTCGCCCGTGGATCCCATGGCAGCGATCAAACAGACCTTTTTCCAAGAATGCGAGGAACAGCTTGCCGAATTGGAAACGGGGCTTCTTGCGATCGAAAGGGGCGACGGCGATCCTGAGACGGTGAACGCCGTATTTCGGGCCGTGCACTCGGTCAAGGGCGGCGCCGGCGCCTTCAGCCTCGACGATCTCGTGCGCTTCGCGCATGTCTTCGAAACAGCATTGGATCACGTCCGAGCAGGCAAGCTTGGGGCGACCCCGGACGTGCTCAAGGTGTTGTTGCGCGCCGCCGACGTTCTCGCCGATCTCGTCCGTGCGGCCCGCGACGGCGGCGACGTCGATCTAACGCGCAGCGGCGCCATGGCCGACGAATTGCGCAGCCTCGACCCAAACGCAGGGGTGGGCGCCGATGCCGAGGACGACCTCGCCAGTTTTGACTTCCAGCCGATCCAAGTTTCCTTCGAGTCCCTTGAGGAGGAGCCGGCGGTGACCGCGCCCCCCAAAAAGAAGGTGACGATAAAGTTCAAACCGCGGCCGCATCTTTATGCGAAAGCGAACGAGACGGCGATCCTGCTGCGTGAACTCAGTAGTCTTGGCCGAGTCGACGTGACCTGCGACACGTCGGAAGTGCCGCTCCTGACCGAACTCGATCCGGAAGGCGCCTATCTCACCTGGACGATCGAACTCGACACCGAAAAGGACCAAGCGTCCGTCCGCGAAATTTTCGAATTCGTCGAATACGACTGCGATCTCGAGATCAGTTCGGAGTTGGCGCGACCGGCAGAAAATCTCGACGAAGACTTGGCCGCTCTCCTGGCGCGCGTGAAAGCCTCAAACGACCTCGCCGAAGGCCGGCCCGAAGCCTCGCCGGCCGAGCCACGCCTGGGCTTCGACGCCCAGCGCACTCCCGCGCAGGCTGCCAGCGCGCCTAGCACCGTCGCCGTCGCGAAAGCGAATTCAGCGCGAAACGACGGGGAGTCCGGCAAATCTTCACAACCCACGATCCGTGTCGATCTCGACCGCGTCGATCGCCTGATTAATCTCGTCGGCGAACTCGTGATCAACCAAGCCATGCTTTCGCAACGCGTGTTTGAGGTGGGGTTGGCGCGCGCGTCGGCCGTCTCCATGGGCCTCGACGAACTCGAGCAGCTCACCCGGGAAATCCAGGACAGCGTCATGGCGATACGGGCGCAGCCGGTGAAATCGGTATTTCAGCGGATGCCGCGCCTCGTCCGGGAAATCAGCGCCACGACAGGCAAGACGGTGCGACTCGTCACCGAGGGCGAAGGAACGGAAGTCGACAAGACCGTGATCGAGAAATTGACGGATCCGCTGACGCACATGATCCGCAACGCGATCGATCACGGGCTCGAGAAGCCGGAAGTGCGCGTCGCGGCAGGCAAACCGGAAGAAGGATTGGTGCGGCTTGCGGCGCTGCATAGGTCCGGTCGAATCGTCATCGAAGTCTCCGACGATGGCGCCGGCATCGACCGGCCGAAGGTCAAGGCACTCGCCGCCAAGAAGGGCCTCGTCGCGCCCGATGCGCAACTCACCGACGAGGAAATCGACAACCTGATCTTCCTGCCCGGCTTTACCACCGCTTCCACTGTCTCCGACATCTCTGGACGCGGCGTCGGAATGGATGTCGTGAGGCGGTCGATCCAAGCCCTCGGCGGCCGTATCGCGATCACTTCACGGCCAGGACTCGGCTCGACGTTCACGATGAGCTTGCCTCTCACCTTGGCGGTCCTCGACGGAATGGTCGTCACGGTTGCCAATCAAACGCTCGTGGTGCCGCTCACGGCTATCGTGGAGACGTTGCAGCCGAAGGTTGCCGATGTCCATGGCATGGGCGGCACGGCGCGGGTGATCTCGATCCGCAACAAGTTCACGCCGCTTGTCGATGTCGGCCGTGAGCTTGGTTATCGCGACGAGCCGGCCGATCCATTTTCGAGCGTCGCCCTCCTCGTCGAAAAGGAAGGCGGCGGCCGCCGCGCATTGCTTGTCGACGCGATCCAGGGCCAGCGGCAAGTCGTGATCAAGAGCTTGGAATCAAATTATCAGCATGTCCCCGGCATCGCCGCCGCGACGATCCTGGGCGACGGCCGCGTGGCCTTGATTCTCGACGTCGACGCAGTGGTCTCGAGTTCGCGCAATGACGCAGCACTTTGTGAACCGATCCTCGCAGCAGTGGGTTGATAGCCATGAGCGATTTTAAGAACGATACGAGCAGAGGGCGCGAATTGATCGCCTTCCGCATTGGCCAGCAGGAATTCTGCGTCGACATCATGTCGGTGCGCGAAATCAGAGGTTGGACGCCGGCGACACCGTTGCCGCAGTCGCCCAGTTATGTACGCGGTGTCATCAATTTGCGCGGCGCCGTTCTGCCGATCGTCGATCTTTCGGCGCGGCTCGGCTTCCCGCCCGCCGAGGCGACGGCACGCCACGTGATTATGGTCGTCCAAGTCGGCGGCCAGAGCCATAGCCAAGTCGTCGGGCTACTTGTCGACGCCGTCTCCGACATATTGACCGTGACAGACGACGTCGTCCAGCCGACACCGGATGTCGCCTCCGACATGGCGAAGATGTTCGTGCGCGGCGTCCTCGCCGTCGAAGGGCGGATGATCAGCCTCATCGCCCTTGATGCGGTGTTGCCGGCGCTCGACAGCGAGGCTGCATGAGCGTGTTGCGCAAGACGGAAATAGAGGTCGACCAAGCCCGTGGCATCGTAGCCGGCGAATTCCGCATGACCAATGCGGACTTCCGTCAGATCGCCGCGATGCTTCACGCCGATGCCGGGATCTATCTGCCGGAGTCCAAGGCCACGCTCGTCTATTCACGCCTCGCAAAGCGCCTGCGTGCCCTCGGTTTGCAAAGTTTCCGCGACTATTGCGCTTTCGTCTCGCAAAACGACGGCGCGGGCGTCGACGAGCGACAGAAGATGCTCGCCGCGCTGACGACCAACGTCACCCGTTTCTTCCGCGAGCCGCACCATTTCGAGCATCTCCGAAAAACAATTCTGCGGCCCTTGGTCGATGTGGCGCGACGCGGCGGCCGGGTGCGGTTCTGGTCGGCCGCCTGTTCAAATGGGGCCGAGCCTTATTCGATTGCGCTCACCATCCTCTCGGAGCTTCCGAACGTGGCCGCCTACGACCTCAAAGTCCTGGCGACAGACATAGATCCCTACATGATCGCGGAAGGTGCCGCGGGAGTCTACAGCGATTCGGTCATCGCTCCGGTGCCGGCCGACCTACGTCGCAATTGGTTCACGTCGAGCCCCGCAGGAGACGGCAAAGTCTGGACTGCGAACGATACATTACGCTCGCTTGTCGTGTTTCGTGAACTCAACCTCATCGGCCAATGGCCGATGCGTGGCCAATTCAACGCAATCTTCTGCCGCAACGTCGTGATTTATTTCGAGGAGGAGACCCAAGCGCAACTTTGGAGCCGTTTCACTCCGTTCCTCGTACCCGGTGGCTACCTCTATATCGGCCATTCAGAACGCTTGTGTGGCCCTGCAGTGGCCTCGTTCGACAACGAGGGCATTACAACTTACCGTTTGAAAGAGGGGGCAGGCCGAAAATGACGAATGTCCGAGTCCTCGTCGTCGATGATTCATCGACCATGCGCAGCTTAATCTGCAATGCGCTGAGCCGCGACAGCGAGATCGAAGTCGTGGGAATGGCGCGCGATCCTCTCGAGGCGCGCGAAGCCATGAAGGCACTCAACCCCGACGTGGTGACGCTCGACGTGGAAATGCCGAACATGAACGGCCTTGATTTTCTAGAGAAAATCATGCGACTGCGTCCGACACCGGTCATCATGGTCTCAAACCTGACGAGCCACGGTACTGAGGAAACGATCAAAGCGCTGGAAATCGGCGCCTTCGACTGCGTCGCCAAACCCTCGCCCGGCGAAGCCCTGATGTTTGCAGATCTGTCCGCCAAAGTGAAAGCCGCGGCCGCAGCCCGGGTGCATCTTGCACCAAGAAGATCGCGACGCGTCAATGACATCGAGAAGCCGGCCGACGCCCCGATCGACTACATGCCCGGCGGAAAAATCGTGGCGATCGGAGCTTCCACGGGCGGTGTCGAAGCCTTGATCGCCGTCGTTTCGCGGTTCCCGGAGAACTGCCCGCCGACGGTGATCACCCAGCATATGCCGGGCACTTTTACGAAGAGCTTTGCCGAACGGCTCAATCGCAGCTGTGCCGCGCGTGTTTGCGAAGCAAGTGACGGGGCACCTTTGGTGCCGGGGCATGTCTACCTCGCGCCGGGCGGCGTTGCCCATCTCGAGGTCGCGCCCGGCAATCAGATGAAGTGCCGATTGAATACGCTGGCTGCCGTCAACGGCCATCGGCCTTCCGTGGATGTCTTGTTCGAATCGGTCGCGACGGCGGCCAAGGGCCGGGCGGTCGGCGTGATCCTCACCGGCATGGGCCGCGATGGCGCAGAGGGGCTCGTTGCGATGCGCAAGGCCGGCGCTAGGACGCTCGGCCAGGACGAGGCGACAAGCCTCGTCTATGGCATGCCGAAGATCGCGTTCGAGCGAGGCGGGGTCGAAAAGCAGGCTCCGCTCGACATAATCGGCAGCGAAATTTTGCGGTTGACCAACCGGAATTCAGAAGGGACTCGGCCATGCCGCACGCCAGTTCGATAAGGGCGCTGATCGTCGATGATCAGCTCACCAGTCGCGCTCTCATACGGGACGGGCTGCAGCAGCTCGGTATCGAAGATATTGAGATGGCGACCGACGGTGAACAAGGCATGAAGATTTTGATGCAGAAGCACCCACATCTCGTCATCTCCGATCTCAACATGCCGAAACTCGATGGAATCGGTTTCCTGCGGGCAGTGCGCGCGCATCCACCGACGAGGACCACGGCTTTCATCATGTTGACCGGGCGCGGAGATCGCGAGCTGATCGAGAAGGCCGCAAAATGCGGCGTCAACAACTATCTCGTGAAACCCTTTACGATGCCGGCGCTCAGGGGCGCGATCGAAGCGGTTTTTGGAAAACTTGTATGAGCTCGCCGCCGTCGAAGCGCTTGGTCGACATTTCATCCACCGCGGGCGACCACGGTAGCAAGGTGCATGTCATTCAAGGCCAGTTTTACGTGACCGATGACCCGCACGTTGTTCTCTCGACGCTGCTCGGGTCTTGCGTCGCGGCTTGCATCCGCGACCCGGTTGCTTGCGTCGGCGGCATGAATCATTTCCTTCTGCCGGGCGTCGACGAGAATCAGCGCCGTGAAGAGGCCGAGCGCTATGGCGTGCACTTGATGGAACTCTTGGTGAATGGTCTCCTGCAGAAGGGTGCGCGGCGCGACCGGCTCGAAGCAAAGCTCTTCGGCGGCGCCAGGACGGTCGAAGGCCTGTCCGACATCGGCGCCAAAAATGCCAGTTTCGCCGAAAAGTTTCTGAAAAACGAAGGCATCAATTACCTTGGCGGGAGTCTCGGCGGCGACAACGGCCGGCGCGTGCAGTTTTGGCCGGTGTCCGGGCGGGCACGCCAGGCGATGATCGCCGCCGGCAAAGTCCTGCAGCCGGCCTCCATTCCATGCAAGTCGTCCGCTACCGGCGAAGCGGAATTCTTTTGACCCGGAACTCATATTCGAGGCGATCTATGCGACATTCCGGCTGCGAAGCTTCCGACTCTTCAATCGTGACGATGGGCGATGTCGCAGAGCGTCTCGGCATGGAACTCTCGTCGCTCGCCCAAGCCGTGCACCATCTGCAAGGCTTGATCAGCCCTTTGATCATCGAAGCCGTCGCCCGAAATCCCTCTCATCTCCATGATTTGCAGGAATTCGATCACGTTGTGCAGAAGCTCGGCAACCTCGGCATCTTCCTCACCACCCTCTCGACGCATGTCCCGGCCTATTGGTGCGTCGATCCGACCACGGCTTCGCAAGTCGTGACTTTATCGCGCCTTTCCTCGCACCTCAGTTTCGCCAATGAATCCGAGGCGGCAGCCAACCACGCTGCGGGCGACTTCGAGCTGTTTTGAGCGAGGCGGCGCGCCGCATCCGCCGTCGCAAGATTGCCGCTTGCACCACGCAGGGCGAGCCGATATAGCAGGCTCCCATCCGGCGACCCGGGCGCGTAGCTCAGCGGGAGAGCACTACGTTGACATCGTAGGGGTCACAGGTTCGATCCCTGTCGCGCCCACCATTCTTTCGCAATCGGACCGTGGCTTCCGGTTCGATCGGAGGTCAATTCCGCAGCGTAGCGAACTGCGCCCGCACGAGCCATTTTCCTCGACGGCAACCGCGATAATTGCCGGACTTCTCGCCATGCGGGCAAGAAGCCCAACGCCCGAAAGGCGAAGCCTCGGATCACCGATGCAGAGATACTCCCGTTTTCTCCCCGATCCGTTCACTGTGGCGCTCGTAGGCACGGTCGTTTTGGCGGCCATGCTGCCGGCCGAAGGGCAAGCTGCCGTGATCGCCAATGGTCTCGGCATTTTCGCCATTGCACTCTTGTTTTTTCTGCATGGTGCACGGCTGTCGCGCGAGGCGATCGTCGCCGGCATCGTCCACTGGCGCCTGCAATTGATGATCCTCGCCAGCACGTTCGTACTATTTCCGATTCTCGGTTGGATTTTGCCGCATCTCTTGACCAGCGCTTTGACGAATGAAGAATGGCTGGGCGTGATGTTCGTCTCCACCCTCCCGTCCACCGTCCAGAGTTCCATCGCCTTTACCTCCATCGCGCGCGGCAATGTCGCTGCCGCCATTTGTGCGGCCACGGCGTCCAACATGGTCGGCATCATCGCGACGCCGGTCCTTGTGGCCCTCGTCCTGCGCATCCATGGCGCCGAGATTTCACTCGCGCAAGCGTGGAAGATTTTGCTGCAGCTCGTCGTGCCGTTCGCCGCCGGCAATTTTTTGCGGCCTTGGCTTGCCGGTTGGGCGCAGCGAAACAGAAAATTTCTGGCCATAACCGACCGCGGGTCGATCCTTCTGATCGTCTATGCAGCATTCAGCGAAGCCGTTGTGGCGGGCATCTGGCACAAATTTCCGCTCGCGAGCCTCGTCATTCTCGTCTTGGTGAATGGTCTGCTCCTCGCCGCTGTGCTCTCGGCAACCGCGTTAGGGAGCCGCGCCCTCGGCTTCTCCAAGGAAGACGAAATCGCCATCGTCTTTTGTGGATCAAAGAAATCATTGACCGCGGGAATCCCCATGGCGAATGTGCTGTTCGCCGGCACCATTGCGGGCGTGATCGTGCTGCCGCTCATGCTTTTTCACCAGATGCAGCTCATGGCTTGCGCTATATTGGCGCGCCGCTATGCCGCTCGGAAGAGCATCGAAGCCGGCAACATGCCGGCTATTGTGGAATAGGCGGCGGCGCCAATCATTACCGCGGCTCCGAGTGCAGGATTTCAACCGGCCTGCCGGGCATCGTGCGAAAAATGGGCCCGGTTTTTTTGCAACAAACGATGCGTTTTCAAAAACTAGAGCATGATGCCCGCTTCGACTTGAATGCATCATGCTCCAAATGCAAATAATTCCTACACACCAATAGAATCTTTGGCCGAGCGGCGTGCAGAGACCCTCTTGGCCACGATAGTCGGGACCTCGACTCCACCTTTCAACCTTGGGTGCGCGGTCCAGTAGCTATTGCGCGTTATCGAGCAGATTTTGAAGCCCAAGATCGCAAGCAAGTCTTCGTACATTTTTGTCGAATAATGCCACCAAGCGTCATAGTTGGAACTGTCTGGGCCAGAAAGAAAAACCGCGAAGGGCTTGTCGGACTCAAACATTCCCTCAGTGATGACAAGTAGGTCGTCGCAAACCGACGCGATATTCATCAGCGCGCCTGCAGGATCGCGCAAATGAACAAGCAGCTGCCCCACGAACGCTATGTCAAATGGACCGAAGTCGGCGGGGAAGCGGTAAATGTCGCCATAAAAGACCCGAGCTGACGAATGAAAAGCGGCGTGGCTAAGCCAATAAGCATTTTTCATCCGCCAGTAATAGTCATCGGAAGATTCTATAAATTTCGGCAGATCGCCTATCGAGGCCTTAGGGACCGGCTGGCGTCTGAAGCCAAAATCGAGATCGAACGAAGTGACTACGGCACCGCGTTTTTCTGCTTCGAAAGAAATGAAACCGCTCGCTGATCCGACATCGAGGAAGGTCCGGCCGCTGACATCAACGTGCCCGGTGTAGTCCTCAAACCGATTCCGCAAGTCCCAGGCGTCCTCATGGCCGAGAGTGCCGTGCCCTGGCAAATCCATCTTATGATAGAAGATGCAGTCGTCCAGTCTGGGAGGCGCCCAGGAATTTATCCATCCTTCCGAATAGAGCGGCTTGGTCATTTATTCAAAACTCCGCAATCGTTCCCCATGGTCTGATCGGGAAGGCTATACACTGAGTCACCATGGATCGGGAAGCGCGCCAGCATCCGCGTTCCGGAGCATCGGCCTCGAGCCGGCACCCTCAGCATGTCCGGCGGCGACTGTCAACGCGGGGCAAAAGCTGGCCACTGGGGCGAAGGAAAACCAGGCCAGTTAGCGGGCGTGGGCGTAGAGCTCTACGCGCCGGGTTAGGCGGCCGAGCCGCGCCTTCTCATCGCGCCCCGCGGATGTGCCACACGATAGGCGTCGAGGAGCCGCGTGCTGTCGACCGCCGTATAGATTTGGGTCGTCGAGAGCGAAGCATAGCCCAAGAGTTCCTGGATCGTACGCAGGTCACCGCCACGGCCCACGGGCCGAAGCTCGCCAAGCTCCTGCACGACGAACTCCATGCCGAGACGTTCGAATAGCCCGGAATGCCGGGAGCCGCCTTCGCCTCGGGTCGGGGCTTCCAACCAGTTCAGAGAACGCCTACAATTCAGTTCGGTTCGAGGGGCATCCGGGGGCTCCCGATTAAGGCTGCCGAGCCGCGCACCCCAAGGGTTTCCGGGAGAACTCCAACATGCAAATTTCTCACCGATTTCGTGTCGGTCTTATCGCTCTGATCGTTATGATCGGCGCGAGTATTTCGTCCGCGGCCTATGCAGACAGCGGCACCGTCCGCATTTCGGTGGTGAAGGGCGGCTGGTTCATCGGCGCGCACGGGGGATCGGGCACGCTGACGTTTCATGGACGGCGATACCCGTTGTCGATCGGCGGCGTGGACGCTGGCCTCGTGTTCGGCCTGTCGCAGACAACGTTAGTTGGCCGGGTCACTAATATCCGCAGGCCATCGGACGTTGCGGGGGTCTATGGGGCCGCCGGGGCTGGCGCCACGCTGGGGATCGGCGCGCGGTTGATCACACTTAGCAACGACAAGGGCGCCCTCTTGCAGTTGCAAGGCCGACAAATCGGCTTGATGGCCAATATCGACCTGAGCGGGCTTGCAATTTCGCTGCAGTAAACGCGGCGGGCTATTTCGACGGTACGGCGACAGGCGACCGCGAGCGCGACTGTCTGCACTTCTATGAGGTGAGGGAAGATCGGGCTTCAGCGCCGGAGCAGCCACATCCGTTTGCGCTTTGAGGCGCTCGCACCCGTTCTTGATGAACAGGGGCGGCGGCGTTTTGCAGCGGCAGAAGCAACGAAGGCTGGACGCGGTGGGATAGCCGCGCCTGCTCATCGCGCCCGCGGATGTGCCGCACGATAGGCCTCGAGGAGCCGCGTGCCGTCGACCGCCGTGTAGATCTGGGTCGTCGAGAGCGAAGCATGGCCCAAGAGTTCCTGGATCGTGCGCAGGTCGCCGCCGCGGCTCAAGAGATGCGTCGCGAACGAATGGCGCAGGGCATGCGGGGTGGCGCTCTGCGGCAAGCCCAAGGCGCCGCGGAGATTTTCGACGACGAGTTGAATGATGCGCGGCGAGAGGGGCCCTCCCTTGGCGCCGACGAACAAAGGTCCCTCCGTGCGCAAATCGAAGGGGCACAACGCGAGATAGGCCTCGATCCCTTTCCGCACCGCGGCAATGACGGGCACGCTGCGCATCTTGCCGCCTTTGCCCGTGACCGTAATGGCATCGAGCCGGCCGATCGGGGCTTCGTCGCGCTTGATCGCCAGAGCCTCCGAGATGCGCAAGCCGGCGCCGTAGAGCAGGCCGAGAACGGCGGCGTCGCGGGCCAAAATCCAGTTCGGCCGGGCCTCTCCGGCGCGTGCGTCGGCGGCGACCATTTCGCAGGCCATCCGCGGCGTCAATGGCCTGGGAAGGCCGCGTCCGAGCTTGGGGCTGCGAATCGCATTGAAATTTGCAATTTTGCCGAGGCCGTTTCGTTCGAGATAACGGGCAAAGGAGCGTAGACCCGATAGCTGTCGCAACAGCGATCGGCTGCCTGTTCCCCGACTGCGGCGGGCAGCCAGGAATGCGCGGAGGTCCGCCGCTGCGAGTTCGGCAAATGTTGCGAGACTAGGAACTTCGCCAAAATGGGTGGCAAGGAAAGCCAGGAACTGGCCGAGATCGCGGCGATAGGATTCAAGCGTATGCGCGGCAACCCGCTTTTCGGTTTCGAGGTATCTCATCCAGGCCCGCGCGGCGGCGGCGAGGCCATGATCCGCCGGATGAAAGGCGAGCGAATCTTTCTCACTTTGCGCCATGATCGCAACATGGCGCAACCTTGCTAAGATATTGTTACGGCAAGCCGAGGCCAAAAACCAGCTTCGGCCGACGGCGCCGCCGAATGGGGATCCGGCCGGATCTGCCGGAGGCGAAATTCAGGAAATCGCGGCGAAGTCGGCCCGCCGTCAAAGGCCAGGTTCCTTTTTTGTATCGGCGCGGTCCCTGACGATTTCCTTTGTGGCTTGGGCCAATAATTCGTCCATGTGGCGGCGGATCTGATGATCCGATTGGGCGACTCCGGCCGCATCGAAATCGGCGCGAATCCTGCGAAATACGCTTTCATCGCCATTTTCCTTGATCTCGATCGAGACCAGGGCCGTCGCATAGGCCTCGGCGTCAGCCCCGGTCTTGCCCAATTTTTCGGCCGCCCACTGCCCGAGCCGCGTATTGCGCCGGACGGTCGCCTTGAACTTGAGCTCTTCGTCTTGAGCGAGTTTGGCCTCATAGCCCTGTTCACGCTTGTCGAAAGTGGTCATGTAATACTCTCTTTGGAGGTAAGAACGGTCGGGCGGGAAGTCCGGACCGACGGGGTTGGCAAGCGCCCGATTAGGCTCGCGGCGGATGACGCGCCGTCGCCGCGGCGGATGGCACTATATTAGAAAAAAGGCTCGACCCTGCCTAGGGGTCCCATCCCCGTATGCGGTCGGGTTTAGCAGATGCGCCTGGGCGACGGAGCGCGGTCTATTGATTCGGTGCAGATCCGGCTTACCTAGAACCGACCAGGCGGTGGCTCGTGAGAGGCTGGAGTTTTCCGCACTGATCATCGCGTCAAGCCTGAGCGGCGGGCCGGGTTGCGGCGTCCATGGCGTTTCGATCGGCCATATGAGGCTGCTTTCCCGAGTCGGTCGCACCAGATTCGGTATTCCGCACCGTAAGGGCCCGTGCAGGACCGGATCGGGCCGCACAGCGGGAGCGAAGCCTTCCCGATCGGGCGCCGTCGGAATAACCATGTTGTCTTTGCCAAACCATCGGCACTTTTAAAAATCACGTAAAAACAGTATGTTGGCGATAGTTGCCGGCGATGGTCCAAGTACGGGGTGGGAAACGCAAACCGCGGGGCGTCGGATCGGAACTTGTATCGCCGACCGGAAAAA
The DNA here is from genome assembly GCA_963809985.1 of uncultured Alphaproteobacteria bacterium. Taxonomy (GTDB): domain Bacteria; phylum Pseudomonadota; class Alphaproteobacteria; order Rhizobiales; family Beijerinckiaceae; genus Methylovirgula. The sequence goes on from CAWELW010000001.1 coordinate 1,894,698, forward strand.
GCTAGGACCTTTTTGGAACCGCGGTGCCAAATTGCGTAGACGTCGCCTGCCCGGACCTCACGCGTTCGCCAAACAACGAGGCCGAAGGACACCCGAAGGAGCCACGGCCACCCATGGATCATCTCAAGCCAGGGTTAATCCCAATGAACCCCCGCCGCCGGCGCATTTACGAAGGCAAGGCCAAGGTCCTCTATGAGGGACCCGAACCGGGCACGCTCATTCAGCATTTCAAAGACGACGCGACCGCTTTCAATGCCAAGAAGCATGAAGTGATCGACGGCAAGGGCGTGCTCAACAACCGCATTTGCGAGTTCATCTTCCAGAACTTGAACGACATCGGAGTTCCGACGCATTTCATCCGCCGTCTGAATATGCGCGAACAATTGATTCGCGAAGTCGAAATCGTGCCGCTTGAAGTTGTCGTCCGCAATGTCGCGGCCGGTTCGCTGTCGACCCGCCTCGGCCTCGAAGAAGGCACCCAACTGCCGCGTTCGATCATCGAATTCTACTATAAGAACGATGAACTGAACGATCCGATGGTGTCGGAGGAGCATATCACGGCCTTCGGCTGGGCGAGCCCGCAGGAGATCGACGACATCATGGCGCTTGCCATAAGGGTCAATGATTTCCTCACCGGTCTCTTCCTCGGCGTCGGCATTCGCCTGGTCGATTTCAAGATGGAATGCGGCCAACTCTGGGAAGGCGACATGATGCGCATCGTCGTCGCCGACGAGATTTCGCCCAATTCGTGCCGGCTCTGGGACATCAAGTCGAACGATAAGCTCGACAAGGACCGGTTCCGCCGCGACATGGGCGGCCTCGTCGAAGCCTATACCGAAGTCGCCCGGCGCCTCGGCATTCTGCAGGAAAACGAGCAGCCGCGGACTCTCGGTCCGAAACTGGTTCAGACCTGATTTTCTGGCGCATCCGGCCTGACGAAAACCCGCCCTCTGGGCGGGTTTTTTGCTTGGAATGCCGGCTTTTGCTATATGTTTCGTCAAAATGGAGACGATGCATGGGCGCACCCTCCCGTAATCCTTATCCTATAACGGCTGAAGAATTCTTCGCCTTCACCCAATCGCGTCCCGATGGGGAAAAATGGGAATTGATCGAAGGGGAGCCGATCTTGAATGCGACAGCAAGCTATCTGCATCAGACGATCGTCGGAAACCTCATTTGTAAGCTGAGATTGATTCAAAGGGAGCGAAGTGTCCCCTGGACCGCCATCCCCGGCATTGGTGTGGAATTATCCGATACGAATGTGCCCGTTCCCGACGTCCTCGTGCGTCCGCGCGACACGCTTCTGGACTGGAAATGCGACGACATGATCGTCGCCTTCGAAGTACTTTCGCCGTCGACCGCCGACCTCGATCTTCGCTGGAAACGCAAGGTCTATGCCGGGCTCCCGAGCTTGCAACACTACGTCGTCATCGCTCAAGACGCGGTCGAAGTCGTCGCCTATGACCGCAAGAGCGGCTTTGCCGAGCGGCGCTTGGAACATATCGGCGCAGGCCTCGATCTCCCGGTGCTGTCCGTCTCAGTTCCGCTCGCCGAAATCTATCTCGATACCGGCCTCGACAAGGTTTGATGTTCGCCCGTTCTCGGCCAAGATCCTGTCCATGAAAGTCTTCTACGAAAGCCATCCATGAAAGCCAACGTCATCGTCACTTTGAAGACAGGAATATTGGATCCGCAGGGCAAGGCGATCGAAGGCGCCCTCAAGTCGCTCGACTTTTCCGGCATCGAAAGCGTCCGGCAGGGCAAGATCTTCGAGATCGAACTGGCGACCGAAGATCGCGTCAAGGCCGAAGATGTCTTGAAGCAGGCTTGTGAGAAATTGCTCGCCAACATGATCGTCGAGAATTACCGCGTCGAGTTCACCGCCTGATGCGCGCCGCCGTCATTCTTTTCCCCGGTTCCAATCGCGACGGCGATGCCGCGCGCGCCTTGGTGGTCACGACCGGGGCGAAACCCGCGATCGTTTGGCATGCGGAGCATGAACTCCCGGCCGGCACCGATCTCGTCGTTCTGCCCGGCGGCTTTGCTTATGGCGATTATCTGCGTTGCGGCGCCATCGCCGGCCGCGCCCCGGTCATGCGAGCGGTGCAGGCGCATGCGGCCAAGGGCGGGTTCGTCCTCGGCATTTGCAACGGCTTTCAGATCCTCTGCGAAAGCGGGCTCCTGCCCGGCGTTTTGATGCGCAATGCAGATTTGCATTTCATCTGCCGCATGCAGCATTTGCGGGTGGAGCGCACCGACACGCTGTTCACGCGGCACTACCGGCCGCATCAGGCGATCAAGGTGGCGATAGCCCATGGCGAAGGCAATTTCCGCGCCGACGCGGAAACGCTCGCGAGGCTCGAAGGCGACGGGCGGGTCGCCTTTCGCTATTGCGACGTGCAGGGCGTGGTTGGCGGTAGCGCCAACCCCAACGGCTCGATCAACGACATTGCCGGCATCTACTCCGACAGGTTCAACGTGCTCGGGCTAATGCCGCATCCCGAGAACCTGATCGATCCGCTCGTCGGCGGCACCGACGGACGCGGTCTGTTCGAAAGCCTGGCGGAGTTTGCGTAGGCGGCGTGGGCCTCGCGCTTATAATGGCGCGAGGCCCGGCCGTTCATATCCCCTTCGCCTGCAAGGCCTTCTCGATCTCGTCGAGGACGGCCGGATCTTCGATCGTCGCCGGCAGGTTCCAGCTCTCGTGATCGGCAATCTTCTTCATCGTGCCGCGCAGGATCTTGCCGGAGCGCGTCTTCGGCAGGCGGTTGACGGTGATCGCCAGTTTGAAGGCCGCCACCGGACCGATCTTGTCGCGCACCGATTGGACGATTTCGTCTTCGATTTCGCCGTGGGGCCGGTGTACGCCGGCTTTCAGCACAATGAAGCCGCAGGGGGTTTCGCCCTTTATCTCGTCCTTTACGCCGATCACGGCGCATTCGGCGACGTCGGGATGCGACGACAGGACCTCTTCCATCCCGCCCGTCGAAAGGCGATGGCCGGCGACATTGATGATGTCGTCGGTGCGGCCCATGACGAAGATATAGCCATCCTCGTCCTTGAAGCCGGCATCGGCGGTCTTGTAGTGGCCGGGGAATTCGGTGAGATAGGCTTGCTTGAAGAGTTCATCCGCCTCCCACAGCGTCGGTAGATTTGCGGGGGGCAGCGGCAGTTTGACCACGAGTGAGCCCATCTTGCCGGTCTCGACCTCCCGGCACGCTTCGTCGACGACCCGCAGGTCGTAGCCGGGCATCGGCACGGTCGGCGAGCCGTGCTTGACCGGCAGCATGCCGAGACCCACCGGATTGCCGGCGATGGCCCAGCCGGTCTCGGTCTGCCACCAATGGTCGATCACCGGGCCATCGAGCAGTTTTTCCGCCCACTGGAGAGTGTCGGGGTCGGCGCGCTCGCCGGCGAGGAACAAGTGCCGGAATTTCGTCAGGTCGTATTTTGCAAAAAACTTGCCCTGCGGATCCTCCTTCTTGATGGCGCGAAACGCCGTCGGCGCCGTGAACATGACGACGCAGCCGTGCTCGGAGATCACCCGCCAGAATGCCCCGGCGTCGGGCGTACCGACCGGCTTGCCCTCGTACAGGATCGAGGTGCAGCCGTGAAAAAGCGGCGCGTAGACGATATAGCTGTGGCCGACCACCCAACCGACGTCGGAGGCGGCCCAGTAAACCTCGCCCGGTTCGACGCCGTAGAGGTACTTCATCGACCAGTCGAGCGCGACCATGTGACCGCCGTTGTCACGCACGACGCCTTTCGGAACGGCGGTCGTTCCAGACGTGTAGAGGATATAGAGCGGATCGGTGGCGGCGACTTCGACACAGGCGGCGCTGCGCCGCTCGGCTTTGGCCTTTGCGACCACCTCGGCCCAATCTTTGTCGCGCCCGGACTGGAGCTTCGCTTCGGCTTGCGGACGCTGCCAGACGAGGCAAGCATCGGGCTTTGCCGTGGCGATGTCGATTGCGGCATCAAGCAAAGGTTTGTAAGCCACAACGCGGGTGGGCTCGACTCCGCAAGACGCGGTCAAAACCAGTTTCGGCCGCGCGTCGTTGAGCCGCGTCGCGAGTTCCTTCGCGGCAAAGCCGCCGAACACGACGGAATGAATCGCGCCAATGCGGGCGCAGGCGAGCATGGCGAAGGCCGCTTCCGGGATCATCGGCATATAAATGACGACGCGATCGCCTTTGCCGACGCCGTGATCCTGCAGGACCGCCGCGAGGACGGAGACCTCGTCGCGCAATTCGGCATAGCTGATCTTGCGCTGCGTTCCGGTGACGGGGCTGTCGTAGATGATCGCCGTTTGCATCCCGCGCCCGGCCTCGACATGCCGGTCGACGGCATTCCAGCAGGTATTGCAGGTCGCGTCGGGGAACCAGCGGCCATAGACGCCGGCCTTCGGATCAAAAATGACGCGGGGCTTGGTGATCCAATCGATCGACTGCGCCGCCTCGCCCCAAAAGCCCGTGGGGTCTTCGAGCGAGCGCCGATAGGTTTCGTGATATTTGCTGGGCATTAGGTACTCCCTGTCTTTTGTTGTGTGTTCATACACGGTTCGGCGCGCTCCTTCTGCCGCGCGCGGCAGAAGGTGGCCCTCGCATCACCGAGCGCCGGATCATTCAGCCTGGTTTGCCAAACGAGGGCAGAGCGATCGCTCTCATCGCGTTGTCAATCTTTTCCAAAAAAACTCCCACCAATCACCATGTCGTTCGAAAAGCGCAGAACATGGCAGCCGCGTCTGCGAAGCCAAGCATCGCATCGGCGGTCATCGAATGTCTGTTCGGGATTCTCGCGGGGAGGCCCGTCCAGCTCGACAATGAGCTTAGCGGCAATGCAAACGAAATCGGCAACGTAGGGGCCAATTGGCACCACTCGCCGGAATTTCCGTCCGGAACCGCGGTTTCGTAGGCTTCGCCAGAGCACCTCTTCAGCTGTCGTCATGTCTCGGCGCACGCGGCGAGCATAGGCGAGCTGGCGGTCTGTGCGCGGCGTCGGATCATGGATTTGTCGTCGACACGAAAACTGACTGCAACCATCCCTCATCCGGCCCGACTTCGTCGGGCCACCTTCTCCCGCAAGCGGAAGAACGAGCGCACCGCACGCTCGAGAATATTATTCACAATCCCAAACGCGACTTCACACTGAAAGGTAGTATAGCACTATGCAACCGCCTTAACGAGCATTTTAGGCGGAAGTCCGCTGCGACCTTTGACTTATAGCGTCGGACGGATGGGTAGAAATTGGTGCATCCCTGGTCACAGCCTCACTTATACAAGATATCAAACGAGATCGTCTCGCCACTTTCCCGCAGATCATTGAGAGTTATTTCGACGGTCCAGTTACGGTAGTCGTCGGTTGCCTCCGAAAACTTCCCCTCGTGATATTTCGAGCGGAAAATCGGGTCGATGATTTCGCGGTCACCCTTGCTTTCTTTCGAGTCGCGCATTGCAACCCGAATCCGAGGGCGCCGGATGCCCGTCGCGTTGGCATAGTGCCCGTTCAACATTGGCAATGACGGGAATATTGCCATCCGTGTCCATACCCCACACACGCACATGGTCCGCGCCGATCTCCTGCAACGCTTGGATGTTTACGGGCGGCATTGCATCCTCCATCATTGAATTTTCGGAGTTTGCGCAGCGCGGAACCCACCCGGCAACGCCGGCCTCTTATGCAAATTATATTACATGCGATATAGGGCTCTGTTAAATAGGGCCCTGTTAAACACATGGCGTCTTTTGTAGAACATCCGATATATCGCATGTTCTACAGAGAGAATATTTGATCAAACCGCCGGGCCATTGTTTGACTGCTGCGTTCACGATCATCATGCTTGCCAAAGGTTTTTGGCCAGTTTTGTCGCCATGAGTTTAGGAAAAGAATTGGCGCTTTTGGGCTTTCGTCATATGGTGCGTCGCAATAAATCCGTCACACTCGTCCGGAGAGGTTAATGATCATTCGTCCGCGCCGAAGCGTGCTCTTTATGCCGGGTTCGAATGCTCGGGCGCATGAAAAAGCCAAGAAGCTCACTGCCGATGCGCTGATCTTCGATCTCGAAGACTCGGTCCCGCCCGAGAGCAAGGACGCAGCCCGCGCCACCGCCGCGAATTCGATCAAAGGCGGCGGTTACCGCGGCCGCGAGATCGTTCTGCGCATCAATGCTGCCGGCACACAATGGTATAAGCAGGACTTGGCCGCCGTTGCGGCCGCGCAGCCCGATGCGGTGCTGATCCCCAAAGTGTCGAGCCCGGGCGACGTCATGCGCACGGCAAAAGATCTGCGCGAGGCTGGCGTCCAAGATCACGTGCGGCTTTGGGCGATGATGGAAACGCCGCTCGCCGTCCTCAACGCAGATTCGATCCTCAGGACGGCAGCCGATCCCGCCTCGCGATTTAGCGTCGTCGTGATGGGCACGAACGATCTCGCCAAGGAGATCCGCGCACGCCTGCGGCCGGGGCGGGCGGCGCTTTTACCGCATCTTGCGACCTGCGTCGCCGCGGCGCGCGCCCATGGCGTCGAAATCATTGACGGCGTCTTCAATGATTTTTCCGATTCCGCGGGATTGCTGGCCGAATGTGAGCAAGCGCGCGATTTCGGCATGGACGGCAAAACGCTGATCCATCCCTGTCAGATCGATGTCTGCAACGAAGTCTTCACCCCGCCGGAAGACGACATTGCTTGGGCCCACAAAGTGCTCGCAACTTTTGCAAAACCGGAGAATGCCGACAAGGGCGTTCTGCAAATCGACGGCTCGATGGTCGAACGCCTGCATGTCGAAATGGCGCGGCGGACCCTCGCCATCGCCAAGGCCATCGGCCGGCTGCCGGGTCAGGGCATACAGAACACGGCGAGCCCCCAGAGCCGCATTTGCGTGGGTTGAAGGCATCCATTATACCGGCGCCGAGGGAACGTGGACGCACCTTGTATGGCCCGGCAGACCCGATGCGGCGACGGCGTCTAGGAATTCCCGAAGGCTTCGATACATCGGCGCGGATACCGATCGGATGAACTCATTCGCTGGGCCGGAATACGCGCCGGGAAGCAAGAGGATGCTCGATGGTCGACCAGACCGGCACGGAGTCCGGCTCGAAAACGGAGCTTGCGACGGGGCCGACATCTCTGCGCCGTGAAAAGCCCGTCATTGAAGGCGAGATCGTCTCGACCGATGCCGCCGCGCCGGAGCCGCATGGCGATGCTTCGGCTCGGGAAGGACAAAATGCCGCGGCCGACGCTGCGCCGGACGGGGCCGAGCCTGCGCCGGAGCCTGTCGCGCAAAACGGTTCCGCATCGGTGGACAAGCCGGAAGCCGGTGCGGCCGCGCCGAAAGACGCTGGAGCACGCCGCCGTCGGGCGCCGATTTGGCCAATTGCGGCCGCACTGGTGATCGGTGCCGGAGTTGTCGGCGGCGCGACAGTCTATCTGCACAGTTTCGATGCGACGTCGGAACGCATTGCCGCGCTGGAAAAGAGACCCGACGCGAGTGCCGGTTTGCGTGACGCTCTGGTCGGGCAAGAAAAGCGCATCGCTGCGGCTGAAGCCGCGGCGCGCGAGGCCGTCGCGATCGCCAAATCCGCATTGGCCGCGGCCGAAGCCAGAACGGCCGGAACGCCGTCTGCTTCCATGCCGCAAGCGACCGATCTCGCTCCCCTCGAAACAAGGGTCGGCGAACTCGATCGGCGCCTTGCCGACCTGGATCAAAAGCTGGCGCTGCTAAGCCCGCCGGCCGCGGCGAAGAGCGACATGCGGGTTCCACTCAACGGCGCAAAGCAGCCTGAGGCGGAGGCGCAAGCCGTGGCAATCATCGCAGCAAGCCTTGTCGGCAAGATCGAGCACGGCCTCCCATATGCGCCCGAATTGGCCGCTCTCGCCAATCGCGGCATTGACAAGAGCAAGTTTGCCGCGCTCGAACCCACAGCAGCGACGGGCGTCGTATCGAGCCGCGCCCTCGCCGCCCGTTTTGCCGAACTTTCGGACAGCCTGCTTATGCCCGAGCCCCTGAAGGTCGAAGGCTCGATTTTCGAGCGAATGGTGCAGAGCGCAGGCCGGCTCATCCGCGTTCGGAAGGTCGGCGACACTTCGGCTGGCGATCTGCCGGCGCGGATCGGCCGTATAAACGCAGCGCTGCAAGCCGGCGCGGTCGAAGAGGCGCTGACGCTATGGGACGATCTGCCGGCGCGGGCCAAAGCCAAATCGCAGGATTTTGCCAAGCTCGCAAAGAACCGGGTCGACGCGGTCGCGACGGCCCGGGCTCTCGAAATCCGAGGCCATCGCGGCGCTCGGAAAGACTAAATCCTGATCGAGCCAGGTCGGGCCGCGCCGAGAGCGGGATGATTTAAGGTCGAAACGATTGCCGTCATTGTGAGGACCGCGGTGGCGAAGTAGCCCAGAGGGTGCCCGTTCCCCTGGATCGCTTGCCGCTTCGCAAGCTCGCGATCGCGATGAGGGCCACTGGTTCGATTAAAACTCATCTCGCTCCAATTATCGGAATCCTCCACCTTCTGCCGCGTCCCGACACACTGCGGCAGCAAACTTACCGGGAAACTCATGATCCGGATCCTCGTTTTTCTTTCCCTGCTCGCCGCAGTCGGGCTGGGCATTGCCTGGATCGTCGATCAGCCGGGCGAGGTCGCCGTCACATGGCTCGGCCAGCGCATCGAAACCAGCGTCGGCGTCAGCCTCGGCCTTCTCTTCATCGCTGCGGTTCTCCTCAATATCGTCTGGACGATCATCCGCTTCGTCTTCAAACTGCCGTCCTTGATGTCGCTGGCCGCGCAGGCGCGCCGCCGGGCGAGAGGTTTCGCTGCGTTGTCTCGCGGCATGATCGCGGCCGGCGCCGGCGACGCGCGCACCGCACGCAAATCCGCCGCCGAGGCCAAAAAACATTTGCATGACGAGCCGCTGGCCACGTTGCTCTCGGCGCAAGCGGCGCAGCTTTCGGGCGATCGCGCCCGCGCCGAAGCTGCTTTCGGGCAATTGGCGGAGCGGCGCGAAACGCGGCTTTTGGGACTGCGCGGCCTGCATGTCGAGGCGCAACGGCGCGGCGACTTCGAGGCCGCCCATCATTTCGCTCACGAAGCCCATGCGGTCGCGCCTTTGCCCTGGTCGGCCAAGGCCGTGCTCGAGCATCACACCGGCAATGAACAATGGCAGGAAGCTCTCGTTGCGCTCGAGAGCCATATCGAAGCAAAGCTCGTCGATAAGAAAACAGGAGAACGGCAACGCGCCGTGCTCGAGACCGCAATCGCGCTCGAAAAGGCGGCGAGCGCGCCTGAAGAGGCTTTGCGGCTGGCGCAGGCGGCCTTGCGCAACGCGCCCGACCTCGTACCGGCGCTGGCGCTCGCGGCGCGGCTTCTCGCCCGCAAGGGCGACTTGCGCAAAGCCGCCAAGCTCATCGAACAGGCTTGGCCGCGTTGCCCGCATCCTGATCTTGCCGCTGTCTATCTCGACCTGCGGCCGGGCAATTCCAGTGTCGACCGACTGGCCAAGGCGCAAATCCTTTTGCGGCTTGCGCCGCGCGAACCCGAAAGCCGGCTCGCCCTGGCCCGCGCCGCGCTGGCCGCGCGCCAGTTCGCGGCGGCGCGGGACGCCATGGCGCCGCTGATCGCGGAGGGCGAACGGCCGACCGCCGGCATGTGTCTTGTCATGGCCGAGCTCGAAAATGCCGAACACGGCGACCATGGCCAAGTGCGGCAATGGATGGCGCGCGCCTCGCGCGCCCCGCGCGACGCGGTTTGGATGGCCGATGGCGTCGCCGCCGCCGCCTGGGCTCCGGTTTCGCCCGTCACCGGGCGGCTCGATGCTTTCGTCTGGCAAAGGCCGTCCGAGCGGCTGGGCAGGGAAATCGCTCACGAAACAGGCGAGGATTGGACCCTCGAATGGGTCCATGGCCATGAAGCATCCGAAAAGCCGGTCGAACTGCCAGCTCCGGTCGTGAAAGAGCTGCCTGTCGCCGAGCCCTCGGAACGGACTCAGCCGGAGCCATCCGTCGGGGCCGAGCCGATCGAGGACGTGGATACGCCCAAGGAAGCGGACGCTCACAAGGCGGGCCAAGTGACGTCAGAGCCGGCGCCCGGCCCCGTCCGTGGCCCCGAGCCGCTGCAAAAAGTCGTGTTCCCCTTGCCGGCTGCCCCCGACGACCCCGGCCTTGATAAGTCGGGCCGCGACGAACTCGATCAGCCGCACAAGAAACGCATCGGCATTTTTTGACAAGCACCCGGCCGGCGCTTGCCAAGGCGAGCCGATCCGGCCTAAGAGTTGCCTCCCCCCTCGATCCGGTTTAGGGCGGGCGTGGACTTTTGGTCTAATACTGCCGCAATAGCTCAGCTGGTAGAGCACGTCATTCGTAATGATGGGGTCGGGAGTTCGAATCTCTCTTGCGGCACCAAGAATTCTCGTCATGGCACCACGTAGTTCCCTAAAACACATGTGAACGATCACCGGCTAAAGCCGGTGGCTTCTTGTTACGGCTTAAAGCCGGATTGGTCGGCCAGAGGGGCCAACTCATGCACATCCTGCCAGTTGCTTACCCAGCTGCTTTTACGATTACAATTCCCAGTAGCTTCGTCTGATATCAGCTTTCGTCGGCTGGCAATCGTCATTGATAATATTCAACCGTGTTGAACCCATCCCTGCCGCCTAAAGGCGTGGGATTTGCCGATCCCCTGTAGGGGACTTTAAAATGTGAATCAAACTCTAAACAAAGCGCCGACACGATCCGGTCGCCGGGCCGGCGCGATGAACCGAACTCAATAGGTCGCGCAGCGCCGCCGCGAAGTGGCTAAAGTCTTTCCACGTCGGCAACATCCGTTCCACGCATCCTCCTGTCCCCCTTCCCACTCGCCGAAAATCCCAATTACACATCAATGCCGTCGCTGTCCTCCGCCCGCTGGCATAGCGGTTGCAATTAGCCGAGCAACCGACCTGATCCCGGAGCAAGCCATGCCGCCAGTTCTGATGCCACCAGCTCGAAAGAGCGTCTCGGTCACGAGAAGTGCAATGTGGACCATGGCGCTAATCTGCACGAAGTGCGAGGGGCGGGGCTGCGTTGTCTGCCACGTCGGACGGCGGAGCGATTAGCGCGATCTCGCCGAAGCCACGAGCGGTCCTCGACCCTTCACCGGTGCAACACCTCCAATCGAGTGCGCCAATGAACATTGATATTGAAGATCGCTTGCGTTGTCTCCGCATCGAAGAAAAGGAGCACGAGGCACTTCGATCATTGCAGCCTTTGATCGGCAAAGTCATCCCCGAAGCTATTGCTGCATATGATACTCACGCGCAGCAATGGGCGGACTATCAAGAAGTACGGCAAAGGTTGGCCGAGGACCTGAGCAGCGCTGCGATGGTTCGTTATTGGCAGCTTGTATTGTCCGGCCAATTCGACGACCAACATGTTCGCAGGACGGGCGAACGCGCGGCGCGCCAATGGCAAGTCAAATTCCCGCCGCGCTGGAGTTTTGCGGCCTATGCGCTCATTCTCGATCCGCTCATAAGCGCCACCGTCAACTCCAGTGTTCCCGCGGCTTTGCATCCGGTCAGCGAAAAATGGCGCCGCGAACTGGCGACCAAGTTCGGCGCATTGTTCAAATCCGCGATGTTCGAAATGGATATGACGACGACTGCCTATCGCGGCTGCGGCGAAGCCGACAGGAAGAAGCTCGACGAGCAGCGCCGAGAGGCGGCAGCCGCGCATGAACACGCCGTCGGCGGCCTCACAAAAGGACTTGACGACCTTGCACAAGGCGATCTGACCGTGCGCCTCTCGGATATATTTGCGCCGCAATATGAAAAGCTTCGCATCGACTTCAATGCGTCCGTCGAAAGACTTCAAACCCTGGTGTTGCAAGTCGCCGCCGGCGTCGGCTCGATCCGCGCGGGCAGCGAAGAGATCTCTGCCGCGTCGGACCATCTGTCCAAGCGAACGGAACAGCAGGCCGCTAGCCTCGTCGAGACGGCTTCTGCGCTTGCCGAGATCGTCGCAACCGTCCACAAGACGGCGGAGGGCGCCAATCACGCCAATAATATCGTTTCGGTCGCCAAGATCGAAGCCGAAAAGAGCAGCGATATTGTCCGTCACGCGATCGAGGCGGTGAGGCGGATCGAAAAATCATCGCAAGAGATCGGTCAGATCATCGGCGTCATCGACGAAATCGCCTTCCAGACCAATCTCCTCGCCCTGAATGCTGGAGTCGAGGCTGCCCGCGCCGCTGACAAAGGCCGTGGCTTTGCCGTGGTCGCGTCGGAAGTGCGCGCACTTGCGCAACGTTCCGCAGAAGCGGCGAAGGAGATCAAAAGCCTCATATCCACGGCGAAATCGCAAGTCGATCAAGGCGTCGAACTGGTCGACCAGACGGGCCATGCGCTCGACCGGATTGTTGCGCAAGTCACTAAGGTCAATAATGTCGTCTCCGACATCGCCGCGCGCGCCCGCGAACAAGCGGTCGGTCTTCAAGAGGTGAATGCGGCGGTCAGCCAGATGGATCAGGTGACGCAGCAAAACGCGGCTATGGTGGAAGAGACGACTGCGGCCGGTCATAGCCTCAAACAGGAGACTGAACATCTGTTGCAATCGGTCGCCTGTTTCAACACGGGCGAAAAGATTGCCCAAGACGGCGGCAAAGCGAAATCGCGGAACAGCAGCATGGATCGGTCCGTAGCGACGCCCGCCGCCCAACTCAAGCTGGCCGCGAGACGCGCGGGCGATGCATTGGCACGCAAGATCGCGCCACAATCAGCGGCGGACGGCTGGGAGGAATTCTGACGCGCCGGACCTCTTAAGCAGCATTCCGCCAGATGTGCTCCTTTCATTCGATCCATCTTTCGGCCATGGTGCCCTCGGTCCGCGTGCTCCGCTTCAACAGCGCTGCTCAGGAACCGGGCACAGAAGGACTCCGACTGAAAGGCCATCATCCTAAACTCTTACTTTATGTTCGATGATGATGACATATCGCCTGTCGAACAGCAGCCAAGAGCCGTCCTCCAGTGTTGCGGAGCGGTCGCAGGTTCATGCGTTCGTATCTGCCTAGCGAGAAATCCGGAGAATCGCTAGGACTGCAACGTCTGCCCCTCGCGGTTATGCTCGCCGCGCCCGACTACGTCGTCCGCTCCGGAATGTCACCGATTTCTTCGAACTCCGCAGCTGCTCCGCCCCAAATAACGATTTGCGACGTGAAGCGTACATCCAAACGCTCCGCCCTAGCAGGGTTGCTCGCCGGGAGCCGATAGGAACACATCACCGTTCCCTGTGCATCGGGCGGGATTTTCCAATATCGCGCTGCGGCCGAGGTGGACTTGAAGCGAACCCGTTGGCCGACTTTCATGGTTGCTCCGTAGTCCGAAACATTCAAGCAGCCTCCGATCAGAGCACGTTGGGTCGCGAATGGTGCATTGCGTTATATAATTGTCGCAATGCAACGAGGCAAGTTGCATCCTGCGACTTGGCGCGGCTGGCCGCGCCGCAGCTGATCGCAAGCGGTGGCTTCGCCGCGAATACAATGCCGATCGTGCGGATCGGCTTCGGCGTTCTGGGGCCGATCGACTTCTGGCTCACCTTTGTTGGCTGGATCGCCAAAGTTTCAGGCCGCTTCTTGAAGGACCGCGCAAGAGCCCGCTCAGCACTAGCGCGCGCCTCTTTCCGGTTTCGGCAAACTCTCAGGCGAACTGCGGAGATTTAAAGCGTGGGTCGGGGGCGTAGCGACTGCATCAGCAGGCCGAGGCCGATGGCCACTATGGCTGTAATGATCCACTCCGATGCGAGTTCCCCCCGGTTCACTGCAAACTCCGGAAAATGATGACCAGCAGCGAAACGTCCGTCGAGGATAAAGGCGAACGACGGCAATGGTGCGGCAGCCGCATGCCGCGCTCCCGTTGGAATCCACCATGGGCTGATGACCGGCAGAAACAGTGTCATGACCAGAACGGCCACCTGTGCCGCGACCGCGATAGGGCCGGATCGGCGCAAGCCGTCTGGCAGTTGGACCGATATGTCGCGTTTGTAGAAAAGGAAAATGCTCGATGCGATGACCAGAAACTGAACGGGAACTGCGGGGACTGCTGCCGTCGTGGAGAGACCGAGCATGCCGAGGGTATAGAGCAGGGTCATCACCCATACCGTTCCGATACAAACGATCGAAAGCCGACCCGAATCTTTGGCCACGCGTAGAGCGCCGACCAATGCTCCGGCGAGCACGCCGAGCGGCCCGGTGACAAAAATCCCTAGAAGCGGGCCGAGGTTGGAAGTCGAAAGGAATATCGGACCAAAAAACCCGGCGGCGAACGAGACGACCCCTATGGAGACTGTCCATTGGGTAATTCGTGCCACGGGATCCGATGTCTGATGCCGTCGCAAGTCCGGGGTCATGAGTTTTCTCTGAGGGCAAGATACACAAGCCCTCACGCCAAATGTTTATGCCTGGCTTGCCGGGCGTCAAAGAGAATGCAGGTTATCGGCAGGAATTCGAACATGATGTGCTGGGCGTCACACCGCAGCATGCTCCAATCCGATGAGCGCCGCTGGCACCTCTACATCGTCGGCTAGACCGGCAGAATTCAAGGATGCACGGCGACGACCTTCCCTGTCTAGGCCAAGTCATTCCTGCCCTCAACAATAAAATGCCTCGCCGCCGGCTGGCAAAACCAAGCATGGCAGAAATCGTCATTCGGTCGTATGATTTGATGGTTGCAATTGCAAATTGGGAGGACATCACGATGCGTCGCACATTTGCGTTTATATTCGGCGCCTTCGCCGCACTCACCATGACTTTGTTCACAGCGAATGTCGGTTTCGCCCAAACGTTCGAACCCGGTGTCGATCGCCCGGGTGCCGACTTTAGCAATTTCGACATCCCCGGCCGCGGGCCGCACACCTGCCAGTCCGCCTGCTTTCGCAATGGCGACTGCCTTGCGTGGACCTACGTGAGGGCAGGCTTCCAGGGACCTTTCGCCCGCTGCTGGCTGAAATCGGGCGTGCCGGGGGCTCGCGGCAATTCTTGCTGCGTGTCGGGCATCATGCCGCGCTGACCCGGATTTCTCGGGCGTGACAGGCGCATCGGCGCCTCGATCGCGGCAACTCGTCGTGCTGCACGATTGTCCCGACGATGAGTGTTTTCGCCGCGGTCATGTGCCCCTTCATCGCGCTCCTCGCGCACATCGGCGACGATTAGGTCACCATGATATTAGGTGGACACAATCGCCGTCGTTGTGAGGAGCGCAGCGACTAAGCAATCCAGGGGCGCGCGTTCCCGCTGGATCGCTTCCCGCTTCGCAAACTCGCGATCGCGATGACGGCTACTGATTCGAATAGAATTCATTCCGCCCTAGACCGCCGCTTGACGGCGCGCTATGACCCGCGCCTCTGGGCGAGAACTTTTGCTCGATGGCTTTTCGTTCGCCGTTTGGCGCGCTTGACATGAGCTGCGAGCGCGAATTTTCTGAAGCAAGCCCGGCATCCGAACCTTCATCCGGAACATTTTGAGCGATGAGCATCACGATCTATCACAACCCGAAATGCGCCACCTCGCGCAAGGTTCTGGGCTTCCTGCGCGAGGCCGGGATCGAACCCAAGATCATCGAATATCTGAAGGCGCCGCCGTCGAAGACAAAGCTCAAGGATCTGTTGCGGCAGATGAGCCTCGAGCCCCGCGCGCTCATCCGCAAGAAGGAGCGCCTCTATGCGGACCTCGGCCTCGACGCGGCCGGCCTCTCCGATGCGGCCTTGATCGCCGCCATGGTCGAACATCCAGATTCTGATCGAGCGGCCGATCGTCGTGACGGACAAAGCCGCCGTGCTCTGCCGGCCGCCGGAAAGGGTTTATGAAGTGGTCGGCACGGGCAAGACGGACGACCGTACGAAGGCCAAAGGCGCGCAAAAGGCGACCGCTGCGAAGACGAAACCGCGCGGCGCCGCGACCTATCTTATGCGCGCATCAGTCGCTGCGAGGATCTATCGCGACTTCGAAATCCCCATCGGCAAGTCACTTTACGACCTCGCGCACGCGATCGTCTCGGTCTTCGGTTTCAATTTCGACCACGCCTTCGGCTTCTACAGCAAATTGACAGGGCATATTTTCAATTCGCCGCGCAAATATCTCCTCTTCGTCGATATGGGAGACACCGAAGACAATGCCTTGGGCGTGAAGAAGACAAAAATCGCCGAGGCCTTTCCGCAGCCTGGCGCAAAGATGATTTTCCTGTTCGACTATGGCGATGAATGGCACTTCCTCGTCGAAGTCATCGGCGCCGGGGAAAGAGAGCCGAAGGTGCGTTATCCGAAGCTGTTGAAGAGCGTCGGTAAGGCGCCCGAGCAATATCCTGATCCTGACGAAGATTGAGGGCGAAGGTTGAGGGCCAAGGCGTCGCTTTCCTGGCCGACTGAAGTTCTCGGGACCGGCCTCTGGCCGGCCCAAGGATGAACTCCGCGAAAGGAGAGCCGCGATCCAGCGCGATATGATGTTGCGCGTCGCGCAACTCCAAACCTTTCTCCAATAAGCCGCTTCGCGGACTTCTTGCGCTGGTTCCGGGATGCTCTTCCGCTCAGGGCCTTCGGCCCTCGCTGCAGGGCTCCGGGAAAGTGGTGGCGTCAAACTAAATCCGCCGCCGGGGATTATCGAGCGGTGAGAAAGAACTCGCGCCGCCCTATTTGCACTCAGCCGATCAATACTTGGCGATGACCGGCGCCGGAGGAGCCGGATTCCAGATCGGGATGACGAGCGTCGACCACACGCGCGTGTCGCACCTGCCGCCGAACGTGTCACCCTCGGCGTAGACCTGGTTCGTCGCATAGAGCAACACGTCGACAGGGCCGAAGTTGTAGCCGACCAAGCCGCCGACTGCGATCGCCCGACCCATTCCGGGGGTTAAGGCATACGTCATGTTCATCGGCGTCGCGGTCAAATCCCAGGAGCCGTGACCCACGGCGCCGATGGTCCACTTGCCGAACTCGTGCGCGATCGTCACGTCGGTGCCGAACGCGTCATTGCCCTGGATGCCGGCGCCATCTATCGTCTGGATCGAGATCGTGTTGTTGGCCGACAGGATCCAGTCATTTGCGACATAGCTGAAATTGATGTGGGTGTCGAACCCCCAGGCGCTCGTTACGTAACCCGGTCTCGAAGATGCCGGGAAGGTGACCTCGCTTTTGACCGCAGGGTCGATGGCCTCGCCGATCGCAACGAAGAGGCCGTTGCCGAGGCTCCAGCTCAGATTGAGCGGGGCGATGCTCGGCTGGAAGACGCCCCTGAAATAGAGGTTGGGAGGGTTGCCGGTGAGATGGTTGACCGACGCTTCGACGAGCGGGAAAGCAGCCGTAAACGAATAGGTGGCGCCGAGGACCTTGGTGTCCGGCACCCAGACGAAGAACGGCACTTCGCCGCCGATCGCGATGCTATCTGCGTTGTCCGGCGCCTTCAGGGCGTTGGGGGTCTGGATTCGGCCGGTTCCCCAGTTGGCGAGGTTGACGTAGTAGAACCCGGGCGCTGGCGCCGCACCCAGCGCCAGACCGTCGGTGATGCCGGGCTCTTGAATTTGGCCGGCCGCTGCCGGCAGAGCCGCGGCGCAAAGCGCCGCAGCGCCGAGCCCCAGGGCGAGTAGTTTGCTCGTCGCAATCTTCATATTTGTCCCTCCCAGGGGCTGACAAGCCGCGATAAACGGATCGCCCGGAGGGAATGCCCGCGGGGATAGAAAGCCTGTTTATCGTCGCCGCGAGGCCGTGGCGAATGGTTTCTGGCAGGGCCGAAGGTCGGCGTCATCGCCCGTGTGGCAGCGATGATCAAGCGGATCGCCGTGCAGGCGAAAAGCAGCCGAATGTGCGCTATCGGAAGCGCCTGAAGAGCGTCGGCAGGGCGCCCGAGCAATATCCCGACGCTGATGAAGATGGGGAAGATTGAGGGCGAAGGGCAATTGGGTGAAAGCCCCCTCTCCATGAACACCGCCGCCGATTGTCATCCTCGCGAAAGCGAGGATCCAGGGGCAACTCGCACAAAACTCTGGATTCCCGGTCTTCGCCTCCGGCTCGCCGGGAATGACAGGGGGGAGCGTCTCACTATGAACACAGCCGCCAAGATAGCGTGTTCATGGTCCGTGTGCAGCTCCCGTCGGAGCAGGAGGCTCATGCTGAGGTGCGAGCCATAGGGCGTTGCAAAGCGACGGGCTATGGCGAGCCTCGAAGCATGAGGGGGCTTTATTGATTTTCGTGGATTGCGCGCCCGCTCTTCCAACGCTCTCGTGCTTCGAGACGGCCCTAAAGGGCCTCCCCAGCATGAGGGCGTCGGGCATAGTGCCTCATCCAATGAGCTCCATTGCCCTTGCCCCGCGCCACCTCTGCGTGCATCCTGAGCTCGGCGAGGCGGGAGGCGGCGCTGGTCGATCCCAATAACAGAGAAGAATTGGAAGCCTGGCTTCGCACTCAACCGCGCGAGGTCTCGATCGTGCTCGCGGCGCGGACGGCCTTGCGTGTCCTGCCGATCGTTTGGACAGCGCGGCAGAAAGATCGTTACGCCGACATTGGTGCTGACACGCTCCTACAGGCGTTTCGCGCTATAGTCGTCGCCTGAGCCGCAGAGCTAGATCCGTCTCTTTGATATTCGTAATGGCAAGACACGCCCGACTGTGATGAGCGCTTTGCATACCCTAAAGCGCTATGGGAGCCGTTCGGCACTGCCCCAAAAGCTCCTGGAAAGGCAGAGGCTCGTTGGGCGCGATACAATGACAATGAAATTATAAGTCGTCAGTCGTGGCTAACGTCTTAATAACCTGCTGCAAGGTCAAAACCTCAAGATTGGTAGGGCAGTCAGACCAGTTATGTCGCCAACAAACGATCACATCGCATCCATCAACAGGGTGTCTGTGGTCTCTAAAATTTCGACTTTCATACTCAAATTCAATTCGAACTCGTTGCCATTTGCCCGGTCCGATTTGGCGCTTGGCTTCACAGTCCGGGTAACCTGTCTGCACTGCTTCAACCATGTAGCCCAACTCTTTCGCCACCATCCCGAAGAGGAAGACAACGCCTTGCTCGTTAACGGGCTCGTGGCGCAGCCCACGAAAATCGATCGGATCGCCATATGTGGGAACGCCGCTCAACTTGGTATGTATATGTCGCGACGTCGCTTCATTCGTCATTCGGTTGGACTCGCCCAATGAAATGACCCTTGAAGAGATTTGTTGATCTATCCCCGCTGCTTTCACTGGCAACAAAGTAACCACGTCGGCCCATTCCAAACTATCTTGAGCGAAACCGCGAAATTTGTCTGGGATGGCTGACCATGGGCCAAAATGCTTTTCAAATGCACCAGGACTGAATTTCCCTTCCTTCCGATACTGATCACGGGTTGGAATATGTCGGTGTTTCCTGACCAAGTCCCCCCAATCCCGAAGGAGAACACTGTCATCCAGCCTCATGTTTGTAGAGTTTGGATCAAGGCCAGCCGCTCGGACCGCTTCTCGCCAACTCGGAAAATGCTTCAATATTCGATGCTCGGACATCTTGGCACTTGCCTTAAACTCGGCCCGCGAGGGCGCCCTGCCCAATTGACGCGCTACCTCCCTTATCGCATCGACCACTTCGGATTTGTCCCCCAGTACGTTGGCCATTTTCGGATTCCCAGCTACCGACTTTAAGTGCGCTCCCCGTAATCGGCGTAGCGTAACAGCAACTCAGATCCTACGGAAGCGTCGGGAGAGGGGATTGCCCCGGGGCAATCCGGCGGAGAAGTATGCGACTCCAAATCTTTCTCAGAATGCCGCTTCGCGGACGTCTTGCGCTGGTTCCCGGATGCCCTTCTGCTTAGGGCCTTCGGCCCTTCGCTGCAGGACGATATCGTTCCGCGACGCCATCGATGCCCTCTCAAAATTTATTGGGTTGAAATAGCGGAAAGAGATCAGGGGCAGCAGACCGCCGCTCCTGTCATTCCCGGCGAGTGAAACGAGACCGGGAATCCAGAGGGCGGTGTAGCTTGCTCTGGATCCTCGCTTGCGCGAGGATGACAGCGTGCGTCATGCCGGCCGGCCGTCCCCCACTTCGCCACACTCGGGTGCGAGAGGATGCGCCATGTCGTCGATCGTCTCGTTCGGCGCTGGGTCGCAGGGACGCCGAAAGGCTTTTATACCGTGGCGTTCGCCTTCAGCAAGGAGAAGGACGGACCCGCTTGAAGAACGCCAAATACGTCAGATATCCCAAGCGTAGTGAGGGCGTCGAGAGAACGACGAGTCCTTTTTTCTCGATACGGTTTTTCAGGGCCTTGTAGGCGCGCAACTCGGACGAGTTTTCTCCGCCTATGGGCAATGGCGAAGTCTCTCCAACATACGTACCGTCCGGAAGAGCCCCACTCTGCGCCTGGATCAAATCGCGCTGCATAGCTCCGTCCTTTCCGCAATTGCTAAAGCTTGCGGCCTGCGCTTTGCCGAATCACCCGAGTCTCCGGCAACATGTATTTCCAGGCTATCGGTCAAATCGCTAATTTCCGGTAATAAGTCGACTTGTGCACCGCTGCCTACATCGCGACTGAATTTGATTCCATCCGCCTCGGTCGATTGAACATACTTTTTGCGCTGAACTCGATCATCCTACGTTCCTACATTCAGGCTCTCTGACGGTTTCGCCAGCTTATGCATTGGCATGTCCTGACGCCGCAAGTGCCTGCGCGCAGCGGCGCGAGAATGAGGATATTGTCCTGCGCCGCAGACTTCCCGGCTGCGAACCTTCTCCCTCAGGGAGAAGGTGCGCGCGCCATTCCCCTCCCCCACTTCGCCACACTCGCATGCGAGAGGGGTGCCATGTCGTCGATCGAATTTTCGCCTTCGCCTGCGCCCGCTCCGGCTGCGGCCACGCAATCCCGCCTGCCGCTCCTGTTGCGTCTGGCTCTGCGTGACTTTCACGGCGGGCTGTCCGGCTTCTGGATCTTTCTCGCCTGTCTGGCGCTCGGCCTCGCGGCGATCGTCGGCGTCGGCTCGGTGTCGCGTGCGCTCTCCGATGGTCTCGCCGAAAAGGGCCGCATGATTCTCGGCGGCGACGTCTCGTTCGATCTCGTCCAGCGCGAGGCGAGCGAAGCGGAGCGAGACTTCTTCGTCTCCCATGGCGCGCTGTCCGAAATCGCCTTGATGCGCGCCATGGCGCGCAAGGCCGATGGCCGATCCGGCCTCGTCGAAATCAAAGCCGTCGATCAAACCTATCCGAGCGAAGGCGAAGCCCAACTCGATCCGCCGGCCAGTATGCAAGCCATGCTGGCTGAGCACGACGGGGTTTTTGGGATCGCCGCCGATGCGGCGATCCAGGCGAAGCTCGATCTGAACCTCGGCGACCGCGTCGACATCGGCGCGCAAGCTTTCGAGTTGCGCGCGCTCATCGAGTCGGAGCCCGACAAACTCGCCGCCGGCATCGGCTTCGGCCCGCGCGTCCTGATGTCGGAAACGGGCTTGCGGGCGACGCACCTTTTGCAGCCCGGCGCGCTGGTCAAATGGCTTTATCGTCTGCGGCTCGGCCAAGGTGTGCTAGTCGGCGCGCCGGTCAGCGAGGCGGAAGTCGACACTCTCGTTGCGGCGGCGCGCGCGGCTTTTCCCGAAGCGGGCTTCGAGATTCGCACAAGGCGCAATGTGTCGCCGCAATTCTCGCGCGATCTCGACAGGTTCACGCAATTCCTGACGCTCGTCGGCTTGACTGCGCTGGTCATCGGCGGCGTCGGCATAGCCAACGCGGTGCAGGCTTTCGTCGAACGCAAGAAGGCGGCGATCGCGACCATGAAGGCGCTCGGCGCGACCGGGACCTTCGTCACCGCCCTCATGCTCGTCGAGGTGTTGCTCGCCGCGGCGATCGGCATAGCGGCCGGGCTCATTGCCGGCGCGGCGCTGCCTTTCATCGCGGCGCACCCGGTTTCTGCCTCGATCCTGCCGTTTCCGCTGGCGCCTTCCATCTATCCGCGCGAGATTGCGGCTGGCCTTCTCTACGGCTTTTTGACCGTGCTCGCTTTTTCGCTCGGCCCCCTCGGCCGTGCGCACGATGTGCCTGTCTCGGCTTTGTTCCGCGACGAGGTCGCGCCGCAGCGGGTGTGGCCGCGGCGGCGCTATCTCCTCGCCGTCGCGGGCGCCGCTCTCACGCTCGCTTGCACCATCATCCTGCTCGCCGGCGATCGCCGTCTCGCGCTGATCTATCTCGCCGCCTGCCTCGGCGGCTTTGCGCTGTTGCGGCTCGCGGCTTTCGGCTTCATGGCGGCGGCCAGGCGCGTCCCGCCGCCGCCATGGCTGGAACTGCGATTGGCAATCGCCAACTTCTACCGTCCCGGCGCCGTGACGCCCGCCGTCATTCTCTCGCTCGGGCTCGGCTTGACGCTGCTCGTCGCTTTGGCCTTGATCGACGGCAATTTGCGCCATGCGCTCGACCGCGGCCGGTCGCAAGAGACCCCGAGTTTCTTCTTTCTCGGCATCGCCAGCGACGAGGCCGAAGCCTTCCGCAACTTCGTCGAAGCCGGGGCGGCCGGCGGCAAGGTCGATCTCGTGCCGATGCTGAGAGGGCGCATCGTCGCGCTCAAGGGACAAAGCGTCGACACCGTGCGGGTCAAGGACAACGCGGCCTGGGCACTGCGAGGCGATCGCGGCATGACCATTGCCGCTGACGCCCCGCCGGGCACCAAGATGGCCGAGGGTACGTGGTGGTCCGCAGATTACAAAGGGCCGCCAATCGTCTCGATGGATGCCGAAATTTCCGCCGGGCTCGGTCTCGCGCTCGGCGACGAGATCACCGTCAATGTCCTCGGCCGCAATATCGTCACGCGGCTCGTCAATACGCGCAATGTCGACTGGCGCAGCTTCGGTATCAACTTCCTGATGATCTTTCCGCCTTCGACTTTTGCCGGTGCGCCGTTCACCGAGCTCGCGACCGTGACCTTTCCGCAGACAGGCGAGGCCGTTCGCGGCTCTGCTCGCGACTCCGACCGCGATATGGCGCTGCTGCGGGCGGTGGCGCAGAAATTTCCCTCCGTCGTCAGCTTGCGGGTGAAGGATGCGCTCGATGCGATCAAGGACGTGGTGGATCGCTTGGCCATCGCGGTGCGCGCCGCCGCAGCCGTAGCGCTCGTCGCCGCGACGCTCGTCCTCGGCGGCGCGCTTGCGGCGGGGCAGCAGACCCGGCTCTACGAGGCGGTGATCTTGAAGACGCTCGGAGCGACGCGCCGGCGCCTCATGGGCGCTTTCGTCTGCGAGTTCGGTCTGCTCGGTTTGGCGACCGCGATCTTCGGGGTTTTGGCGGGCAGCCTCGCCGCCTTCGCCATCGTCCGTTTCGTCTTGAACCTAGACTTCGTCTGGTTCTGGCCGCTGGCGCTTCTGGCCGCGGCAGGCGCGATGGCCGTAGCCATTTTGCTCGGGCTTGCGGCCACATGGCGGGTGCTTGGGCGCAAACCGGCGCCCTATTTACGAAATTTATAAAATGGCGCTGCGTTAAAGCTTTGTAATGTCGTCGAGGGCAAAGCCGATACAGGCGTAGAATCAAGCGCTTGACGGATTTTGACGAGATCGGCCGGTTGCCGGCGGCATCCGGCGCGGTCTTGTGCGGGCGAAGCGTCCGCGCCATATTACGGCCAACGCTTCGTCTAGCGTGAATTCATTCGTTGTTGAGACGAAACGGCCGGGGGCGGGCGCGCCTCCTAAACTCGAGAGGAAATCATGTCCGACTTCGATCGCAACGCAACTCGCTGGGGGCAAGGCTATGCCCGCGCCGGTCGCGCCGAAATCGACCTGGGCCTTCGCTCCTATATGCTCGGCGTCTACAACAACATGGTGATCGGCCTCGCCCTCACTGGTCTCGTGGCGATGGGCGTCAATATGCTCGCCGTGACGGATCAGAGCCATGCGGTGGCCCGAAATCGGGCAGCATATCTGGCTGTCGTCTTTTGGCGCGGCGATCTATCTCAGCCCGCTCAAATGGCTCGTCATATTGGCACCGCTGGCCTTCGTGCTGTTCTTTTCCATCCGCATCAACCAGATGTCGGCGGCGTCAGCACGAGCGCTGTTCTACGTGTTTTCGGCGGCCATGGGATTGTCGCTCTCTTCGATCCTGCTGATCTATACCGGGACCTCGGTCGCGCGCGCGTTTTTCATCACTTCCGCCGCCTTCGGCGGCTTGAGCCTTTACGGCTATACGACGAAGCGCGATCTCTCGCCGATCGGCTCGTTCCTGATCATGGGTCTCATCGGGCTCGTCGTCGCCAGCCTGGTAAACCTTTTCCTGCAGAGCCCCGCGTTCCAGTACGGCCTATCGATCCTGACGGTGCTGATCTTTTCCGGCCTGACCGCCTGGGATACGCAGTCGATCAAGGAAATGTATTTGGCGTCCGACGATTATGAGGTGGCGACGAAGAAATCGGTCAACGGGGCGCTGAGGCTCTATCTCGATTTCATCAACATCATGCAGGCGCTGCTCTTCCTGACCGGCTCCCGCAACGATTGATCGGGTTCGTTTCAAGTCGCTTTCGAGAATGAAGGCCGCCTTTTAGGAAGGCGGCCTTTTCAGCGTCTCGAGTTTGCCAGAGTGCTCTGGCTCAGCCCGCTACGACTTTCAGCTTCTTGTCGAGCACGGCGATGACGCGCGCAAAGTGATGGCCGCGCTTGAGGACGAGGCCGGTGGCGGCAATGACGCTATAGGCGCCGTGTCGGCGCGCCAATTTCGGCACCTTCTCGATCCGGTACAGCGGAAACTCGGATGTCCGCCGGTAGATCGAAAAGACCGCCTTCTGATTGCTGAAATCGAGGGCGTAATCGCGCCACTCCCCTTCTGCGACTTTGCGGCCGTAGAGATCGAGGATTTCGCGCAATTCCTGGCGATCGAAAGTGACGATCTGGGAGTTGGCGGCGGGGAAGGGAGAGGGAAACCTGGCGGGGGCGAGCGAGGCCGGTCGGATCGCTCTGGCGTCGACGAATGCCGCGACGCCTCCCGCCCCGCGGTGATCGTCAGTCGATTCCACTTCGTTCATGTTGGTGCGCTCGAAATTGATTTGTAACCATGATTGCGCGAAGCGCCACCCGCGGCAAGTCTTCCGATGACAATTTTGCGACCGGTTCAGGCCCCTGCCAGAACCATTGGTCGAGCAAAACAGCTTTGAATATGAATAAGTTGCTAAATATATCGGCCTGCCTGAAGGATCATCCCGAAGGATTTCGCAAAATCACAGTTTTGCCCATTTGCAGCCCAGCGCGTGCCGCGATGGGGAGGGAAATTGCCAGGGTTGCCCAAGAGCTTGGTCACGTTCTTCCGGATTTTGTCAGCCCCCAGCCGCCGCGGAGTCGTCAACCCAAGCATTCGTCGAAAGACATGTGGCAATGTTGAGCCGGTGTGAAGCCTCTGCTTCCGCCGGCTCTTTTTTTTTGACACTCGATTTTCGGCCCGGCTTGACGCAGCGCTCGCAGGAGTATTACATATAGCAAAACGTAATGGGGGTGGCATGGAGTCCGCGATCACCAGCAAGGGCCAGGCGACGATTCCGAAGGCCATCCGGGAGCATCTCCGGTTGAAGCCTGGCGACCGAATCAAGTTTTTCGTGCATCCTGATGGCAGTGTGGTCCTGCTGCCGAAAGTTCCCGCCTCGGCGTTGCGGGGCATTGTCGAGCCCCGACCCCAACCAGTCACAATCGCGGAGATGAGCGAGGCCGCCGCCGCCGGCGCCGCCGAGGTTGCGCCGCGCCGCAAGCCTCGATGATCTGCGTCGATGATCGGGCTCGACACCAACATCCTCGTTCGCTACCTCGCGCAAGACGACCCGGTTCAATCGCGGCAGGCAACCGAACTCATCGAACGCAGACTGACCGAAGAGAATCCCGGCTTCCTCGGCGTCGTGGCGATGGTCGAGACGGTATGGGTCCTCGAGCGCGCCTATGGGCTCAACGACAAAGATATCGCAGCGGCCATCGAGTTGACGCTTCGGGCCGATGTCCTCGTGGTCGAGAGCGAACAGGAAGTCTTCACCGCCATGATCGCCCTCGAGGCGGGGCGCGGCTCCTTCGCCGACGCCTTGATCGGAGCGCTCGGTGCCAAAGCCGGTTGTTCACACACTTTGACCTTCGACCAAAAGGCGCTGCGGCTTCCTGGCTTCGAGCTGCCGTAATCGACTCAATCGCTTGGCTTTCGCCTGCAACCGCCTGTCTGCCGGCTTGAATCGCTGCGGTCAAAAACCGATATGAGCGGTGGCGCTTGAGCCGATAGCAATCCGACAGAAATTCTCAATCGAGCAGAGGTGATCGACATGACGGGGGCGGAGACACAAAGCCAATCCCACGTTTTCCAGGCTGACGTGGCGCAGCTTCTCCATCTCATGGTGCATTCGGTTTATTCCGAGCGCGATATCTTTTTGCGCGAGCTCATTTCCAATGGTGCGGATGCCTGCGAGAAGTTGCGCTACGAGGCGCTCGCCGATCCGGCTAAAGCTGAAGACGGCGCCGGCTTCCGCCTCACCGTGGAACTCGACAAAGAAGCCCGCCGGCTGAGCGTTGTAGACAATGGCATCGGCATGTCGCATGCCGACCTCACCGACGCCCTCGGCACGATCGCCCGCTCCGGAACGCGGGCTTTCCTCGACCGCGTAGTGGCCGAAGGCAAGGACGAGGCGGCCGTGGAGCAAGACCTGATCGGCCAATTCGGCATCGGCTTCTACTCCGCCTTCATGGTCGCCGATCGCGTCGATGTCGAAACCCGTCGGGCCGGCACGAACGAAGCCTTTTTGTGGAGCTCCGACGGCAAGGGAAGCTTCACGATCGCGCCGCTCGCCCTCGACAGCGCGCCGTCGCGCGGAACCCGCGTCACTCTGCATTTGAACGAGGCGTCGAACCAATATCTCGAGATCGACGAGGTCGAGCGCATCATCCGCGAACATTCGAGCGCGGTCGCGGTACCGATCGAAATCATTGCGGCGCCGGGTGCCGAGGCGCGCCGCCTGACCGACGGCTCGGCGCTTTGGACTAAGCCGAAAAGCGCCGTCAGCGCGGCGGATTACACCGAGTTTTATCGGGCGTTCGCGGGCCAGTTCGACGAGCCTGCGCTCACCGTGCATTGGCGCGCCGAAGGCCGGCACGAATATACGGTCCTCGCCTTCGTGCCGGGTTCGCGTCCCTTCGATCTTTTCGATCCGGACCGCAAGGGGCGCACCAAACTTTATGTTCGCCATGTGCTGATCTCGCAAGACATCGAGATTTTGCCGAGGTGGCTGCGTTTCGTTCGCGTCGTCGTCGATTCGGCCGATCTACCGCTCAACGTGTCGCGCGAAATGATCCAGGAGAGCAGCGTCCTCGCTGCGATCAAACGGGCTGTGACCAATCGCCTGATGCAGGAGCTGAGCAAGCTCGCGGAGGACAATCCCGAAGCTTTCGTCAAAGTCTGGGATCATTTCGGCGCCGTCCTCAAGGAAGGCCTTTATGAAGATCCGGAACGCCGCGACGCGATCTTCAAGCTAGCGCGTTTCGCGACATCGACCTATCCGGAGGGCAAGCGCACGCTCGCAGATTATGTCGCCGCAGTGCGGCCCAACCAGACAGCGATCTATTATCTCCTAGGCGAGGATCTGAAGCGGCTTGCAGCGAGCCCGCAGCTCGAGGGTTTCCGAGCGCGCGGCATCGAAGTCTTGCTGCTGCCCGACCCCATCGATGCTTTCTGGGTCTCGACGGCCGTCGGCTTCGAGGGCAAGCCCTTCAAATCGGTGACGCAAGGGGCCGCCGACATAAAATCCATAGCGCTCGAGGACGGGGCACAGGCGCCGGCGGAAACGCCGTCCTCGGCTGCTCTGGCGACACTCTTTGCGGCGATTAAACAGGTGCTCGACGAGGCCGTCGCGGACGTGCGCGCCTCCGATCGATTGTCCGAGAGCGTCGCCTGTCTCGTCGCTGCGGATCAGGGCCTCGACCGCCGGCTCGAGCGCATGCTGGCGGAGCACGGCCAATTGGGAACCGCGTCCAAACCGATACTCGAAATCAACCCGACGCATCCGCTCGTCGCGACACTGGCGCCGTTGGTGAGCCATTCGAACAAAGAGGCATTCGCCGACATGATATGGCTCATCTTCGACGAGGCGCGGTTGATGGACGGAGAAAAGCCGGCCGACGCGGCGAGTTTTGCGGCGCGCCTCACCCGCGTCCTTCTCAAAGCGGCCGCGCAGACATCCTCATGATCGAGGTCGATACGCCGATCTTCGCGCAATCTCTTTCGCGCCAGGCGGCCCAGCGGCGGCTCGCGCAGGCCTTTGCGGCCGCGGGGATCGAGACTGCCGAACTCGATGCGCGGCTGATCCTTTGTGCGGCCTTGGCGATCGATCATGTGAGCCTCGTGCGCGATCCTGATCTTCGCATCGGCGCCGGCGCCGCGGCGCTCGAGGCGTATTGCGCACGCCGCCTCGAGCGCGAGCCGGTTTCGCATATTTTGGGGCGGCGGGAGTTCTGGGGTCTCGAATTTCAGGTCAACCGGACGGTGCTCGATCCGCGCCCCGAGACCGAGACATTGATCGAGGCGGCCGTCGACCTGATGCGTGAACGGCGCGATGTAGCTCTGCGCGTGCTCGATCTCGGCACCGGGTCCGGCGCCATATTGGCTGCGCTCTTGTCGGTTTTTCCCAATGCGACGGGCCTTGGTGTCGAAATTTCGGGCGCGGCCGCCGCTACGGCCAAAGCCAATCTCGCACGCCTGGGCCTCGGCGCGCGCGGCTTCGTCATCTGCGGCGATTGGGCGGCCGCCCTGCGTGGGCCTTTCGATCTCGTCGTCGCCAACCCGCCCTATATAGCGCGGCGCCACATTGCCGATCTCGAAGCGGAAGTGCGCGTTCATGAGCCGCACATCGCGCTCGACGGCGGGGAGGACGGGCTGGCGGCCTATCGCGTCTTGGCGCCGGCCGTTGCCCCGCTCCTCGCGCCAAAAGCCTGCGTCGCATTCGAATGCGGCGCCGGGCAAAGTCGCGCCGTTGAAGCCCTTCTCGAATCCGCAGGCCTTGTCTGCCTCGGCGCGCGGCCCGACCTTGCCGGGCGCGAACGAATCGTTGCGGCACGTTCGTCGGTTTGATCGGCATTCGATCAAGTGAAGGTGAGATTCCGGTATCGGTGACGTTTCTCGCAAGCCACGACAGAAGCGAGTTAAATACAAGATCGATAAACGAAATTCAGAATGTTGAAAGAAATCATTAAGTGGTAATTCTGCCACAACCGAGCTCCTCGATGGAAAAATTTCGGAAAAGGTCTTGGAGTTTTCCATGAAAGCGACTAGGTTCCCGGCATGCAGAGTGCCTCTTGTGGCTAGAGTACCGCTGCGGCGGCGTCGAGATCCTCCGTCCCTTCTCCTGAGTAGCGATTGGATATGAGTGATTTCCGTCGAAATGGGCTTCCTGGGGGATGAACCGGGATCGCTTGGCGCGGTAAACGGTTAAGCCCGAGCGCTTGAGGCCTCAGTAATCGACACCCGTTTGGAAGTTGCCGCGGCATTGCCGCTAAGCACCAGTCACCGGCTGGAGAAACGATACCAGCTTATCTTTCGCGCTTGAAAGACAGACGACACGTTGATCCGGCTCTGCCTGAGATCGCGGTGCGGCAGATTGCATTGACGATGCCATGCAAGGAACATCGATGAGACCCAGTCAGAATAAGCGTATGCGCGGTCGTAACAACACCCGCAAAGGGCCGAACCCACTTTCGCGTACATACGAATCCAGTGGCCCCGACGTGAAAATAAGGGGCACGGCACATCATGTCGGCGAGAAATACCTGCAATTGGCACGCGACGCGCAATCGAGCGGCGATCCCGTGATGGCCGAAAGTTATCTTCAGCATGCCGAACATTACTTCCGCCTGATCGCAGCGGCTCAGCAAGCGGCCTTCGGCTTCAATCGGCAGCCCGGCGAGATGGATGCCGAGGATCTTGAAGAGGACGAGGATTTCAACCCCGTCCATGATAGGTTCGCGTCTCCCGTAGAACGTGTTCCGCCCGCGGCGCAACAGCCCTACCCGGTGCAACAAGCTCCGCAGCTGAATTTGCCCGAACGCGAACGGCCGATTTACAGCAATGGCGAACGGCCGAACTACGAGCGCCAGGAGCGCAATAATCGCCAGGAGCGCAATCCGGAGCGCAATCCGGAGCGCAATCCGGAGCGCAATCCGGAGCGCAACTTCGATCGGCCGGCGCCGGAACGCAGCGCCGGCGAGCGTCCCTATCAGGAGAAGCGCCATCTCTCCCGCGACAGCGACGGGCGCAACTCGCGGAGCGGGCGGAGCGGACGCGAATTTCGCCAGGACTACCGTCAGGACTATCGCCAAGAGGGCCGGCTGGATCGCGGCGAAGCTCCCGCGCCGGCGGCGGAGGAACTCGAAAGCCCCGGGCATCTGCCTGCCTTCCTAACGGCACCTGTGCGGCTGCAGCCGGAAACCCATGCCGGCGGCGCGCAAGACGAAGGCATGGCCGCGGATTTTATCGAACGGTCCGATGCCGAGGGGGAAGCGACAGGGTTCCATCTGCGGCCGCGCCGACGCCGACGGCCGAAGCTGGAAATCGGAATCGGCGATTCCGCCGGCGAGACAGCTGCGGCCGATGATCCAATCGGCGATTGATCGGCCGCTCCTCAATTGCTTCCAGAATTCGCGACCGATCCTAGCCTGACCATCCAGGCGTCGAAGGGCTCGATCCGGATGCCCGAGCTTCGAATCGTCATCTGGCTCTAAGTTTTTGTTTTGCCGCGCGTCCGAGCGCAAGACCGGTTTCCACTTCGGCCGGACACGCCGGGGAACCCTACCAGCCGGATGACTTCACGGGAGCGGACTCGAGCTTCGGCCTTCCCCGTCCGCGTGGCGAGGGCGCCTTCGCGTCGTGCAAACAAAAAGCGAAGCTTGCCCAACTTCACAGGTCCGGCCACTTCCGCTCCGCATCTTGCCTCCCTACATCTCGCAAAGACGGCTGCCGTTTGGGGCCGAGTCGTGATTTTGCCGCGCCGTCGCCGCCTCGGGGCAAGGTGCGCGGGCGAGGAGTGTCAAGATGAATTTCGAACAATATACCGAGCGGGCGCGCGGCTTCGTTCAGAGTGCGCAATCCCTGGCCATCCGCGAAGGACATCAGCAGTTCACGCCCGAACATTTATTGAAAGTCCTCTTGGACGATGGTGAAGGTCTTGCAGCTGGCCTGATCGACCGAGCCGGCGGGCGCTCTCGCGATGCCCTGGCTCAGACGGAATTGGCGCTTGCCAAATTGCCGAAAGTGCAGGGCTCGGGGGCTGGCCAACTCTATATCGCGCCGACCACGGCCCGGATTTTTGACAATGCCGAAAAGATCGCTCAGAAGGCGGGCGATTCCTATGTGACCGTCGAACGGCTGCTGCTCGCCATTGCCATGGAAAAGAGCGCCGAAGCCGGCAAGATCCTCGAACGGGCCGGGGTGACGCCGCAGAGCCTGAACGCGGCCATCGAGAGTTTGCGCAAAGGCAGGACCGCGGATAATCCGACCGCGGAAAACGCCTATGACGCCTTGAAGAAATATGCGCGCGATCTCACTGAAGCGGCGCGTAACGGCAAGCTCGATCCGGTAATCGGCCGCGACGAAGAAATCCGCCGCACCATCCAGGTCTTGTCGCGGCGCACGAAAAATAATCCCGTCCTCATCGGCGAGCCGGGCGTCGGCAAAACCGCGATCGTCGAGGGCCTCGCCTTGCGCATCGTCAATGGCGACGTGCCGGAGAGCCTGCGCGACAAGAAGTTGCTGGCGCTCGACATGGGCTCTCTGATCGCCGGCGCAAAATATCGCGGCGAGTTCGAAGAACGGCTGAAGGCCGTCCTCAACGAAGTCACCTCGGCCGAAGGCGGCATAATCCTATTCATCGACGAAATGCACACGCTTGTCGGCACCGGCAAGGGCGAGGGCGCGATGGACGCATCGAACCTCTTGAAGCCTGCTTTGGCGCGCGGCGAACTGCATTGCATCGGCGCGACGACCCTCGACGAATATCGCAAGCACGTCGAAAAGGACGCCGCGCTGGCGCGGCGGTTCCAGCCGGTCTTCGTGTCCGAGCCGAACGTCGAAGACACGATTTCAATTCTGCGCGGCCTCAAGGAAAAATACGAGCTGCATCATGGCGTGAAAATCACCAATTCGGCGATCGTGGCGGCGGCGACACTGTCGAGCCGCTATATTGCCGATCGGTTTCTGCCCGATAAGGCCATCGACCTCGTCGACGAGGCGGCTTCACGCCTGCGCATGCAGGTCAATTCGAAACCGGAAGAACTCGACGAGATCGATCGCCGCATCATCCAGCTGAAGATCGAGCAAGAGGCTTTGAAAAAGGAGACGGATCAAGCCTCGAAGGATCGGCTTGTGAAGCTCGAAGCCGAACTTGCCGACTGGGAAGAAAAATCCAAGGCTTTGACGGCCCGTTGGAAGGCCGAAAAGGACAAGCTCGGCGCCGCGCAGAAGCTCAAAGAGCAGCTCGACGCGGCGCGCAACGAACTCGCGATCGTGCAGCGCCGCGGCGAATACCAGCGCGCCGGCGAGCTGGCCTACAGCATCATCCCCGATCTCGAAAAGAAGCTGGCGACCACAGAGGCCAAACATCCCGAGGCTCTCGTCGAGGAAGCCGTGACGGCCGACCACGTGGCGCAGGTCGTCTCCCGCTGGACCGGCATTCCCGTCGACAAAATGCTCGAAGGCGAGCGCGACAAGCTTCTCAAAATGGAGCAGGCGCTGTCCAGCCGCGTCGTCGGCCAGAGGGAAGCCGTAGCGGCGGTTTCGACGGCCGTGCGGCGGGCGCGCGCCGGCCTGCAGGATCCCAACCGGCCGATCGGCTCGTTCATGTTCCTTGGCCCGACGGGTGTCGGCAAGACCGAACTCACCAAGGCGCTCGCGGCGTTTCTGTTCGACGACGAGACGGCGCTCGTGCGGATCGACATGTCCGAATATATGGAGAAACATTCGGTCGCGCGGCTCATCGGTGCGCCTCCGGGCTATGTCGGCTACGAGGAAGGCGGCGCGTTGACCGAAGCCGTGCGGCGGCGGCCTTATCAAGTCGTCCTCTTCGATGAAATCGAAAAGGCGCATCCCGACGTCTTCAACGTGCTCTTGCAAGTTCTCGACGACGGACGGCTGACCGACGGGCAGGGCCGGACGGTCGATTTCCGCAACGTGCTCATCATCATGACGTCGAACATCGGCGCCGAATATCTCGTTACGCAAAAAGAGGGCGAGGAGACTACCGCCGTAGAGGGCCAAGTGATGAGCCTGGTGCGGGCCCATTTCCGGCCCGAATTCTTGAACCGGGTCGACGAAATCATCCTGTTTCATCGGCTGCGTCGCGAGGACATGGGAGCGATCGTCGACATTCAGATGGGCCGCCTGGCACGTCTTCTGGAGGATCGCAAGATCACGCTCGAATTGGCGCCGCAAGCGCGCGCCTGGCTCGCCGACAAGGGCTATGATCCGGCCTACGGCGCAAGGCCGTTGAAGCGCGTGATCCAGAAGAACGTCCAGGATACTTTGGCCGAAGAGATCTTGGCGGGCGAAATCCATGATGGCGAAGAGGTCCGCATCGAAGTCGGCGGCGAAGGCCTCGTGCTGAGCCCGCATCCGGCAGGAGACGCAGAGGAACACAATGCGACCGTGGTCAATTTCCAGAAAGGAGCTTGACCTCCGCGCAAGCTGAAGCGCGGCCCGGAAAAGTCCCAACTTTTCCGGGTTTTTTTATGCGCTTGAGCCGATCGCCGATATCAAGGGCTGCCAAGAGTAGCGTTTTGGCCATCGCTGCACGGCGCCGCCGAGAGGCCGGGACCACGGGCGAAGGCCATTTCCAAGACCGCTCGGGCCGCCTCGCGCAAGGTGGGCGGCGGCAGCACGCAGCCGCGCCAAAAAAGGCTCACAATCAGCCTCGCAGCTTTGGAAAACCCCACTGCAGAATCATGAAATTCCACCCAAACGTATAATATATCTCTATAATAAATCAGCCTCGCTAAGAGCGGGATGAGGAAAAGTGGGACGCTGCGTGATCTAGTGTCGAGCGCGTTCAAAAAAAAAGCGGACTTGAGTTTCGCGTCAAAGTCCGCATTGGCCTGCTGAACAAGTGCCTATTCTTATCGATCGGACAGACAAATGCGATCGGAATGGGGCGCTAGACCACGTTATGTCTGAGACATCGGATATATCCGATCTCCAATATCCGAAAATTCGCCCGACTTCTTCGCTGAGGATATCGGTCTAAGTCATTGATGTAGAGGCGATTGTTTCCGTTGCTTGGGCCGCAATCCAAGCAATCCGGATCGGTTCCGGCGCGCAAACAACCGCGACGGAACAGCGGTTCGGAGTTCGCCCGCCCTGCCATTACGGAGAGCATGTAGCACGATGGGAATACCCACATTGCCGGAAGCCGATTCTTCGGCGCAGGAATCGCTATCCTACGGTGCCAACTCGATCAAAGTTCTGCGCGGCCTGGATGCCGTCCGCAAGCGTCCCGGCATGTATATAGGCGATACGGATGACGGCTCCGGCCTTCACCACATGGTCTACGAGGTCGTCGACAATGCGATCGACGAGGCACTTGCGGGTTTTGCGACGAAGGTATGCGTGACGCTCAACTCCGATGGGTCCGTGACCGTTACCGATGATGGACGCGGCATTCCGACCGATATTCATTCCGAGGAGGGCGTGTCGGCTGCCGAAGTCATCATGACGCAGCTTCATGCCGGCGGAAAATTCGACCAAAATTCTTACAAAGTCTCGGGCGGCCTGCATGGCGTAGGTGTTTCGGTCGTCAATGCGCTCTCGACTTGGCTCAAACTGCGGATCTGGCGGGACGGCAAGGAACACGAGATCATATTCGAGCACGGCGAGGCAGTCTCGCCGCTCGCCGTGGTGGGGCCAGCTCCGATCGAAGACGGAAAGGCGAAGCGGGGAACGGAAGTCTGCTTTCTGCCGTCGACCGGCGAGGAAAAAAGCACCGCGATATTCCAGAAGGTCGTCGATTTCGATTATGCGATCATCGAACGTCGTTTGCGCGAACTCGCATTCTTGAATTCCGGCGTGCACATCCTGTTGAAGGACGCGCGCGGTGCGGAAGTCAAACAGGAGGACTTGTTCTACGAAGGCGGGCTCGAGGCGTTCGTACGCTACCTCGACAGGGCAAAGACGCCGCTGATCTCGGCGCCGATCATGATGCGCGGCGAGCGCGACAATATTACTGTTGAAGTCGCACTTTGGTGGAACGATTCCTATCACGAGCACGTGCTCGTGTTCACCAACAATATTCCGCAGCGTGACGGCGGCACACATCTCGCCGGCCTGCGCGCCGGCTTGACGCGACAAGTCACCGGCTACGCCGAGCGCTCCGGCCTCGGCAAACGCGAGAAAGTGGACCTCACGGGCGATGATTGCCGCGAGGGCCTTAGCTGCATCCTATCGGTGAAAGTGCCCGATCCGAAATTTTCGTCGCAGACGAAAGACAAGCTCGTGTCCTCGGAAGTGAGGCCGGCGGTCGAGGGCATCGTCAACGAAATGCTCGATCGCTGGTTCGAAGAGCATCCGCACGAGGCCAAGATCATCGTCGGCAAAGTGGTCGAAGCGGCCCAAGCCCGCGAAGCCGCCCGCAAGGCGCGTGAACTGACGCGGCGCAAGGGCGCTTTGGACGTCGCCAATTTGCCCGGCAAACTTGCCGATTGCCAGGAGCGCGATCCGGCCAAATCCGAGCTTTTCCTCGTCGAGGGTGATTCCGCAGGCGGCTCGGCAAAACAGGGTCGCAACCGCGAATACCAGGCCGTCCTGCCCTTGCGCGGCAAGATTCTCAATGTCGAGCGCGCGCGGTTCGACAAAATGCTGTCGAGCCAGGAGATCGGGACGCTCATCACGGCGCTCGGCGCCGGGATCGGCCGCGACGATTTCAATCCGGACAAGCTGCGCTATCACAAGATCATCATCATGACCGACGCGGATGTCGACGGTTCGCATATCCGCACGCTGCTTTTGACGTTCTTCTTCCGGCAAATGCCGGAGTTGATCGAGCGCGGCCATCTCTACATTGCGCAGCCGCCGCTCTACAAGGTGAAGCGCGGTTCGTCCGAACAATATTTGAAGGATGAGCGGGCGCGCGAGGATTATCTCATCGGCAACGGCCTCGAAGGTGCCGTCCTGCGTCTGGCGA
Organism: uncultured Alphaproteobacteria bacterium; assembly: GCA_963809985.1. Lineage (GTDB taxonomy): Bacteria > Pseudomonadota > Alphaproteobacteria > Rhizobiales > Beijerinckiaceae > Methylovirgula. The sequence goes on from CAWELW010000001.1 coordinate 1,930,808, forward strand.
GCGGCGAAGAGCGCGCCAGCGCGGATCTGCGCGCCCTCGTGGAGGAGGCGCGGATCGTGCGCCAGGCCCTCCACAATCTCCACACCCGTTATGATCGCCGGGTCGTCGAACAAGCCGCCGTCGCCGGTGCCTTGCGGCCGATCTCCGGCCAGAATGAAGAGGAAGCGGAGGCCTTTGCGCGGGAGATCGCGACGCGGCTCGACCGTATGGCCGATGAACTCGAACGCGGCTGGGAAGGCCATGTCGAGATCGGCGGCTATGTCCTGACGCGCGAATTGCGCGGTGTCCGCCAAGCCGCGACGCTCGATGCCGGCTTGCTGGCCTCGGCCGAGGCCCGTCGCCTCAACGAACATGCGGCATCGTTGCACGAGACCTACGCACGTCCCGCTTTGTTTGTCCGCCGCGACGAGCAGACACAGGTCTCGGGGCCGGCGGAACTCGTCGACGTCGTGATGGCGGCCGGCCAGAAAGGCATTTCGCAGATGCAGCGATATAAGGGCCTCGGCGAAATGAACGCCGAACAGCTTTGGGAGACCACGCTCGACCGCAACGCGCGTTCGCTGTTGCAGGTGAAGATCAAGGAAGGCGACGACGCCGACGACGTCTTCGTCAAACTGATGGGCGACGTGGTCGAGCCCCGTCGCGAATTCATTCAGGAAAACGCGCTCAACGTAGCGAATTTGGATGTGTGAATGTATGTCCTGGGTCGAGCACGCAGCCGAGACCGGCCTCTGCGCCCTCGTCGAAAAGACGGAGTTCGCCCTCTCGGATCGAGCGAACTGGCCGGAGCTCCACGCCTGGGTCGCTGACGTGTTGCCGAAGTTTTGGTAAGTGCTCCGTCCGCGCGTGAAGACGTTGCCGGGCCGTCGTCCGTGAAGATTTCATAAGCCCTTGAGGACGCTGGGTTCTGCGGCTTAGGCAAGTATTCATATTTGCCGGATTTCGTTGCTTGTGCATGGGTTTTCTTGCAAATTGATCGTTGGCTCCGGCCGTGATTCTCTCCGCTTTGTGGACGAAGCGGAGGGTGATTCTCATGCGGCCGAGAGAGCGGCGCGAGAGCGGGCAGAACGATCTTTTCAAGTCGCGGCTCGACCAGATCGTCGATATGAACCATGCGCTGGTGAAGCTTGCCGGCGCGATCGACTGGGGCTTTCTGGAGACGCGTTTCGGTGCCGTCTATAGCGACCGACCGGGGCAGCCGCCTTTGCCGACGCGGCTCATGGCGGGGATCGCGATCCTGAAGCACATGCACGATCTCTCCGACGAAGTCTTGTGCGAACGTTGGGTCGAAAATCCTTATTATCAGCTGTTCTGCGGCGAGGAGTTTTTCCAGCACAAGCTCACCTTCGACCGCTCCTCGATGACGCGCTGGCGCCAACGCATGGGCGAAGACAAGCTCGTCGCACTTTTGCAGGAGAGCCTTGCGGCGGCGGCCCGCAGCGGCGCGGCCGAGCCTGCCGACTTCACCAAGGTCATCGTCGATACGACTGTACAGCCGAAGGCGGTGACTTTTCCGACCGACGCCAAGCTGATGCAGCGGGCACGGGAGCGCTTGGTGCGGCTCGCCAAGAAGCACGGCATCGCGCTGCGCCAATCCTATGCGCGCGTCGGCAAATATGCGCTGATCAAGCATCAGCGCTATGCGCACGCCAAACAATTCAAAAGGGCGAAGCGCTCGCTGAAAACCCTGAAGACCTATCTCGGCCGGACAATTCGCGACATCGCCCGCAAGATCAAAGGCGATGCGCATCTTGAAGAGGTTTTTGGGCGAGAGCTCATGCTGGCCCGTAGGGTTCATGCCCAGAACAAGAACCTGCGTCCGATCAGAGGCGCGCCGGAAGGGGCCGACCTTCGCGTCTTCAGCCTGCACGCGCCGGAGGTCGAATGCATCGGCAAAGGCAAGCCGCACAAGCCTTACGAGTTCGGCGTCAAGGTCTCGGTCGCGACGACGCTCGTCCATTCGAAGGGCGGGCAGTTCATCGTTCACACCAAGGCTCTGCCCGGCAAGCCCTATGACGGCCACACGCTCGGCACAGTCGTCCCGGACATCGAACAGCTCATCGGCATCAATCTCCAGCGCCTCTTCGCCGATGCCGGATACAAAGGGCACAACGCACCGCAAGCGCATCGCTTCAAGGTCTATATCGCCGGCCAGAAGCGCGGGATGACCAAGGAAATCCGCCGCCAAATGCGAAGACGATCGGCGATCGAGCCGGTCATCGGCCATGCCAAATCCGAGCATCGCTTAGGCCGCAATTATCTCGCCGGCCGAGCCGGTGATGCCATCAATGCCGTGCTCGCCGCCGTCGGCTACAACTTCCGTCGCCTCTTGGCCTGGCTGAGGCTATTTTTGTGCGCCTTGCTCGGCGCCATTGCGATGGCTCATGAACCGATCGATCAGCGAGTTGCCGCTTAAATCGTGTTCTTCACGGGCGACCGGGCCGCTTTCGGCCGAAGGTGAAAGGAATGGCGCGGTGGCGGCCTGAGAATGAGCAGGCGGCGGCGTAGACATCAATTCGTCGGCGAATTGTGAGCGCGGGTGATCCCTCTCGAAACGATTCCCGAAATGAGAGCACAATACCGGAAAGGCAATTAGAGGCTACCATACACCAGGAATCAGCCTTGATGTCCTTGCCCGGTAGGCGTCGTATTCAGCGCCGAACTGCGATTGCAGCATGGTTTCCTCAGCACGGATACGGGCAATCAGCGGCACGATCATGAGCGCCGTTATGACAACGCCGACCCCCGAGCGGAAAGCCAGCGACCATCCAAGTGCGAAGAGAAGCGCGCCGAGGTAACTGGGGTGGCGGATGACGCCATAGATGCCGTGTGTGACGAGAGTATGCCCCCGCTGGATAGCGACGAGGCCGCTGAAGCGGTCGCCGAGCACGACGACGGGCCGTAGCCGCAGATAGCCGCTGACCGCGAAGAGGACGACGCCAATCCAGCGGAGGGCATCGCCGTCGGTGGTCCAGAACCCGATGCGGTCGGTCCAGGCCGGGACGAAACCATCGAGCAGGCCGAGCACTCCGAACGCCGCGAGCACCCATCGGTTGCCCCGGTCTTCGCGTACCCCCGAACTGATGTTGCCGCCGGCGAACAGCGACACGACAGCCATGCCGAAGAGCACGACCGCGAGCGCCGTCAGGGCCGGGTGGGAGAAATAGGCGGCCAGACCGCCCCAGCCGGCAATAGCTAAGCCGAGGTAGACGACCGACCCCGCCAGCACGGATGCCGTTCGTAAGGCGGAAGGGGCCATCGCCGATCTCCTCTGCAGCGGACCAGCGCCAGCTCCCGGTGGCGACTTGAGCTTTTGCGACCGTACGCCGATTTCACGAAGCGGTCGCGCCAGGGGCTATGATCGCATTGGATCCCTAACGGGTCGTCCGATCCAGCAAATAGGCGATGTTGCGGTAGGGCACGCCGGCATGTTCGGCCAAACCGATTTCACAGGTGCGATTTGACGAGTAGCCGGCTTCGCAGCCGGCCGGAACCTGAAGCGCCAATTGCCTCAGCGCATGGTCGTTCAACTGTGGGGTCGTAAAGCCCTTATCCCCGGCAAATCCACAGCAAGCGACACCGTCGGGAGCCACCGCGATGGCCGCACAGGCTCGAGCCAATCCGGCCATCTTGTCGCCGAGGCCCATCTTGAGGGCGCCGCAGTTGACGTGGAGCAGCACCGGCTCTGCCTGCTTTCGGGGTTTGAGGCGGGGCAGGACGAAGTCGTGCAGGAACTCGATGGAATCCAGGATCTGCAGGCGGTCGCCAAGGAAAGTTCGCATCCGCCACGTACAGGTCGAAGCGTCCATCACGATGGGCAGCCGGCCGTTGTCGCTCGCCTTGCGCAGAGCCTCCTCCAACTCGGCCGCCTTGGCGTCGGCAGTGCTCTGCAGACCCTTGCTCTCGAAGGGTTGGCCGCAACACAGCCCATAAAGTCTCTCGGGATAGACCACGCCGTAGCCGGCTCGCGCTAGCAGCCGCGCCATGATTGTCGGCAGCAACTCGGTCTCCTGGTCTCCCACCGCCGGCCCCATGGTCCGCGCGACGCAAGTCGGGAAGTAGACGATCGCCCCGGCGTTTCCCGCCGCTGGCATGGGGCGGAAGGAGGCGGCAGTCGGCAGGGCTTTGCCGAGCTTGGGGACCATGCCGCCGGTCAGCTTGCGTGCCGCCCCGGCAAGCGCCGCGGTTGTACCCGGCCCACCGGTGCGGCTGACCAGGGCGGCCAGTCCCAATCCGGCTTTGGTGGCTGCCATGGCGCCGCCGTAATGCCGACCCACCCAGTCGCCGACCGACCGAGCCGCAGAGCCGCGCCGGCGACCGCGCAGTACCTTGATCAGCCTGCCTGTCTCGATCTCCACCGGACAGGCGGTGGCGCACAGTCCGCAGGCGGCGCAGGTGTCGATGCCCTGGTAGTCGTAGAGCGCGCGGAGTTCTGATGCCGTCTCACCCGCTGCCGCCCGTCGGGAGATCTCACGCCACGACGTTATGCGCTGACGCGGCGATAGGGTCATGCCGTGCGATGGGCACATGCGTTCGCAGAAGCCGCATTCGGTGCAGGTGTCGACCAGCCCGTCGGCGGCAGGCAGCGGCTTGAGGTTCTCGAGGTGGGCATGCGGATTGGAATTGAGCACGACGCCGGGATTGAGCAGTCCTTGAGGGTCGAGAAGACGTTTGATTTCCCACATCAGCGCCGTCGCCTCGGCGCCCCATTCCATCTCGACGAACGGCGCCATGTTGCGGCCGGTGCCATGCTCGGCCTTGAGGCTACCGTCGTATTTTCTGACCACCAAATCACATACCTCGTCCATGAAGCGCGCGTAGCGCTCGACTTCGGACTTGATGGCAAAATCCTGAGTGAAGACGAAGTGCAGATTGCCGTCGAGGGCGTGGCCGAAGATGATGGCTTCACGATAGCCGTGCTCGGCGCATAGATGTTGCAGATCGACGGTGGCGGCGGCGAGCAATTCGATCGGAAAGGCAACATCCTCGATGATCACGGTGGTGCCCACGGGCCGTATCGCGCCCACCGCCGGGAAAAGGCCCTTGCGGATCTTCCACAGCTTGCCGTACTCGCCGGGGTCGTCGGTGAAATCAGGAGGAAACAAGGTTGTGACGCCGGCCAGCACCTTGCGGGTGGCGGTGATGTTGGCGTTCAGAAGGGCGGCGTTTTCGGCGCGCGTCTCGACCAGCAGAGCGGTGACGCCCTCGGCCAGACCGTGGATTTGAGCCGGCATGCCCGGCTTGTCTTCGACTGAACGCAGGGACGCGCGGTCCATCAGCTCGACTGCCGACACCGGCGCCGATTTCAGCAGCGGAACGCTGCGGCAGGCCTCGGCGATGTCGGGGAACAGCAGGAGCGCGCTGGCCTTATAGGCGTGCTCGGGCACGGTGCGATAGCTGATCTCCGCGATGAAGCCCAGCGTGCCTTCCGAGCCGATCATCAGGTGCTGCAGGATGTCGAGCGGATCTTCGAAGTCCACCAGGGCATTGAGACTATAGCCGGTGGTGTTCTTGATGGCGAACTTGCGGCGGATGCGTTGGCGCAGCGTCTCGTCGGCGCAGACGCTGCGGCGCATGACCTCGAGGGAGTCGAGCAGGCCGCAATGCGAGGAGCGGAACGCCGCGACGCTGGTCGGGTCACCGGTATCAACCAGGGTGCCGTCAGCAAGCACGGTGCGCATCGAGGCCAGCGTCTTGTAGGAATTGTCCGAGGTGCCGCAGCACATGCCGCTGGCATTGTTGGCGGCGATCCCGCCGATCTTGCAAGAGTCGATGGAAGCCGGGTCGGGACCGATCTTGCGAGCGAATGCGGCAAGCCGCCGGTTGGCTTCGGCGCCCGTCACACCCGGTTGCAGACGGATGACGTCGCCCTCCTGCTCGATCCCGGTCTTGGTCCAACCGTTGCCGAGAATCATCAGCACCGAATCGCTCACCGCCTGGCCCGACAGCGAGGTGCCGGCAGCCCGGAAGGTGACGGGAGCCCCGTGAAGACGGCAGAGCGCCAGCAATCGTTTGACTTCAGTTTCGTCGGCGACCTCGACAACAACCTGGGGAACCAAACGGTAAAAGCTGGCGTCGGTGCCATAGGCCAGCCGGCGCAGAGGATCGGTGATCAACCGCTCGGCTGGAACGACGCCGCGCAGATCATGGATCAGGGCTGGATAATCGATTTGCGACATCGAGCTAATCCCGTCCGATCACCAAGACGACCAGCTCCTTGGGTCCGTGAACGCCATAGGCGAGGGTCTGTTCGATATCGGCGGTCTTGCTGGGGCCCGACACGAGCACCGCGTTGGTCGGCATGCCGCCGGCCCAGTCCTGGGACGCCATCGTCCCAGCCAGAGAATCGGCGATGGTGCCGACCTCCACCAGCGCCACGTGGATCGGCGGCAGCAGGCTCATCAGCCGAGGCTCGTCAGCCGTCGGCCACAGCACCAGCGAACCGGTCTCGGCAATACCGCCGCGGGCGGTGGTCACCGCCGCAGCCGCATCGTGCATCAACACGGATTTCATCTCCTCGATGCTGCGGTCGTAGGGCAGCAGCGTGGGCGAAGCGGCGCCGGCCCAGTCGGCAGCCAGTTGTTTGCCCGTCTCGGTGCCGGGAGCGTAGAGGACCGTGGAGACCCCCTTGTCGGCGAGGATAGTCTGCAACCGCTCGGGCCAGTTGGCCCGCGTCACCTCGTGAACGTCAGCGTGCGAGGCAGCGAGCATCTGGCGGAATTTGACGTTGCGGCCGTCGCCGTAGCAAGGCGGGGTCCAGTCGGGCCGTTCGGGCAGGACGCGCTTGGGCGCCGCCCTGAGACGGCCGAGGATGCGCGATTTCGCATCACTCATCGGAGAACCCCTTCTCACGGGCCAATCGATGCAGGCTCTTGGCGGCAAATCGCGGTTTGGTCCGCGCGCTCGTCCACTGCTTGAGCAGGGGCAGCGACGACGGCATTAGATTGCCGACCAGCGCCATCGCACGTGTGGCGAGGCCGTAGACCAGCGGCGTCGCGTACATCGCTTTCCACCCGGCCCAGCCCAGGGTTTCGGCGAGCGAGCCGCCGCTGCCGCCGCCCCTGACCCCGGCGGCGGCGGATGGGCGCACCGATTCGGTGCGCAGCCGCACCAGCAGGTCCGGGATGGGAATTCCCACCGGACAGACATCGGCGCAGGCGCGACACAGCGTCGAGGCGTGCGGCTGGTCGCCGGCACAGTCGAGGCCTTCCAATTGCGGCGTCAGGATCTTTCCGATCGGGCCGGGATAGGTGAAGGTGTAGGTGTGGCCGCCCACCCGGGTGTAGACCGGGCAATGGTTCATGCAGGCGGCACAGCGGATGCAGCGCAGGGTATCGCTGAGCTCGACGTCGCCGTAGACCCGAGACCGGCCGTTGTCGAGCAGCACCAGATGGACCGCCTTGGGTCCATCCTTGTCGTCCTCCCGGCGCGGCGACGAGATCATGTTGACATATGTGGTGATGGGCTGGCCGGTAGCCGAGCGCGGCAGCAGCGACAACAGCGGCGCCACGTCGTCGAGAGTTTCCAACACCTTTTCGATTCCGGTCACCGCGATGTGCAATGGCGGCAGGGTGGTCGACAAGCGGCCGTTGCCCTCGTTCTCGATCAGCACCAAGGTGCCGGTTTCGGCAATGGCAAAGTTGACGCCGGATATGCCGGCGTCGGCCTCGGCAAAACGGCCCCGCAGCGCCTTGCGCGCGGCGGCGGTGAGCTCGTCCACATTCTCGGTATAGATGGCGCCGTCGATCTTGTCGGCGAACAGCTGTGCGATCTCGCGCTTGTTTTTGTGGATGCAGGGCATGACGATGTGCGACGGTGCCTCGCCCGCCAGCTGGATGATGTATTCGCCGAGGTCCGATTCGATCGCCGCTATGCCGTGCGCTTCCAGGTGGCTGTTGAGATGCATTTCCTCGGTGACCATGGACTTGCCCTTGATCACCCGTTTGGCGCCGTCGGCCTGAAGAATGCCCAGCACGATGGCGTTGGCCTCGTCGGTGGTCTCGGCCCAGTGGACATGGATTCCGTTGGCGGTGCAGCGCGCGTCGAGACGTTCCAACAGCTCGGGCAGCCTCGCCAGGGCGCGGGCGCGGACCGCGGCACCCCGGGCGCGGAGGCTGTTCCACTCTTCGGCATCGGGGAACTGGGCGGCCCGCTTATCCATCAGGCCATCCATGGCACGCCGAAAATTCGCCCTCAGCTTGGGGTCGTTGAGGGCGACATGGGCCCTGCTCTCGAAATTCGATTTCCGGGCTTCAGCGGCCATGACAGCGCTCCAGCAGGAATTCGGCGATGTGTCTGGAGCGGAAGCCCTTGCGGCTCTTCTCGGTGGCGCCGCTGATGTTCATCAGGCAGCCGCAATCGCCCGAGATCACCTGGCTGGCGCCGGTGGTCTCGATAGACGCGACTTTGTCGGCGACCATAGCGGCCGAGATTTCCGGCTGTTTGACCGAGAAGGTGCCGCCAAAGCCGCAGCATTCCTGCTCGCGCGAGTTCTCGATGAAAGTGACGTTGACCAGTTGGCGTAGCAGCCGCTTGGGCTGGTCCACCACCCTCATCTCACGCTGGGAATGGCACGAGCCGTGCCAGGTGACCGTCACCGGCGCGCCCTTGTCCACGAGCTTGACGTCGAGCACGTCGACCAGGAACTGGGTGAGCTCGTAGACGCGCTCGGAGAACGCCACCGCCCGGGCATGGTCCGGATCACCCTCGAATAGCCCGGGATAGTGGGTCTTCATCATGCCGGCGCAAGACCCCGACGGCACCACCACGGGCCAATCGCCAGGAAAGGCGTCGAGCTGGAGGCGGGCGACGGCCCGCGCCTCGTCCTGATAGCCGTTGTTGCGCGCCGGCTGGCCACAGCAGGTCTGCTTCTGCGGAAACAGGACCTTGATGCCCTCGCGCTCGAGCAGTTCCATGCCGGCCAAGCCGGCCTCAGGATAGAACAGGTCGATCAGACAGGTGCCAAAAAAGTAGACGGAGTTCGGGCGCCGGGGTGGGACAGAATGGTTCATGGGCGTTCCGATTTGTCTCGCCGGCACTGGGCGCCGACATCAAAACGGTTAGTCGCGTTTACCTGAAAAGTAAACTGGTCCTTTTTATTGTCCAAATTGGCCAGGGCGGTCTACATTTGCCCGCGGCCGCTTCGTAAGATCGGACCCTGCGCGCCGTCTGAAAGCGATCTCCCGCCTGGTGTCGGCGTGCTGGACCTCACGCAGTGCCTCTTCGACGGACCTGATATGGGCCTCGGCCATGCTCCGCGCCGCCGCCGGGTTGCGGGCGGCGATGGCGTGCCAGATCGCCTGATGTTGACGGCGGAAGTGGTCGCGCACGCCCTTGCGCCGATAAAGATCGGCACGATCGTAGAACGCTCTGCCCTTCAGCATGCCGAACACCCGGAACATGACCTGTGTCATCACCAAATTGTGCGCGGCCTCGTAGATAGCGAGGTGAAAATCGGCGTCGGCCAGCGTCTCCAACTCCGGGTCGTCACCGTTATGGGCATTCTCCAAGGCTTCAAAGCATGCCTTAAGGCGGGCGAGATCCTTCTCGGTCGCCCGTTCGGCAGCAAGCGCGGCAGCGTTGCCGGCCATCAGCCGACGGAACTCGAAATAGTCGAAGACGGTCTCCGGAAGCGCCTGCAGCAGGCGCGTCAGCCCGTCGATTGTCGGTTCGGCGCCGTGGTTTAATTTGGTCATGACCATTAGAATAGAACGGGAAACTCTGCCCTCCAACCCCGAAAAATTCGGACCTACTATTTTTCCATTTGCATTGGCAGTAATATTAAGTTACCCACAATTGTCATTAGGTATATATTTTTGACCACTGCTCCCGGCAGCGAAGGCATCGAATGCGCTGCCGACGGGGACCATTGAAACTGCCAGCGACGCCGGCACCAGAGGGATGCACCGACTGGGCCGAGGGAGGGAACATGCAACCGTGGATGCAGGTCTATGACCCGGCCGGGAATTTGTGGCTATCGTCGCTGATCGCCGCCATACCCGTCATCTTCTTCTTCGTGGCGCTGACGTTGTTGCGCATGAAGGGCCACGTCGCCGCCACCATAACCGTGCTGCTCGCCATGGCAGTGGGGGTGCTTTTCTACCACATGCCGATCGCGGTGGCGGCCATGGCGGTGGTGCAGGGATTCTCGTTCGGCCTGTGGCCGATCGCCTGGATCGTTGTCGCGGCGGTGTTCCTCTACAAGATCACCGTCAAGACCGGCCAGTTCGAGATCATCCGCTCGTCGGTGGTGGCCATCACCGCCGACCAACGTCTACAGATGCTGATGATCGGCTTCTCGTTCGGCGCCTTCCTCGAGGGCGCCGCCGGTTTCGGCGCGCCGGTGGCGATCACCGCGGCCCTGCTGGTCGGGCTAGGCTTCAACCCGCTTTACGCCGCTGGCCTTTGCCTGATCGCCAACACCGCACCGGTCGCCTTCGGCGCCGTCGGAATTCCGATCATCGTCGCCGGCCAAGTGTCGGGCCTCGATGCATTCAAGGTCGGCGCCATGGCCGGCCGCCAGCTGCCGCTGCTGTCGTTGCTGGTGCCGTTCTGGATCGTCTTGGTCATGGACGGCTTCAAGGGCATCAGGGAAACCTGGCCGGCAATCCTGGTGGCGGGCGGCAGCTTCGCCGTCGGCCAATATTTCACCTCCAACTTCATCGGCCCCGAATTGCCCGACATCATCTCGGCGCTGCTAAGCCTGGTGAGCCTCACCGTCTTCCTCAAATTCTGGAAGCCGGCCAATATCTTCCGGTTCAAAACCCAGGGCGAGGAGGAGAAACACTCGCACGACTACACCGCCGGCCAAGTCATCCGGGCATGGTCGCCGTTCCTGATCCTGACCGTCATGGTCGCCATTTGGAGCCTCAAGCCGTTCAAAGCAATGTTCGCCAAGGGTGGCGAACTGGTCTTCACCAACATCATTTGGCACGTGCCCTACCTCGACAACCTGGTGTCCAAGGTGCCGCCCATCGTCGCCGCCGCCAAGGAGATCCCGGCGGTCTATACCCTGAACCTGCTGTCGGCGACCGGCACCGCCATCCTGATCGCCGCCATCATCTCGATCGTCTTTCTGCGCCTCAAGGCCTGGGACGGCGCCAAGGTGTTCGGCGAGACCCTCAAAGAACTGAAATGGCCGATCTACACCATCGGCTCGGTGCTGGCCTTCGCTTTCGTCGCCAATGCCTCGGGCCTGTCGACGACGCTCGCCCTGCGCATGGCCGGCGCCGGTGACGCCTTCCCGTTCTTCTCGCCGATCCTCGGCTGGCTGGGCGTCTTCCTGACCGGCTCGGACACGTCGTCCAACGCTCTGTTCAGCGCGCTGCAGGCCACCACCGCCAACCAGATCGGGGTCAAGGATATTCTGCTGGTGGCTGCCAACAGTACCGGCGGCGTCACCGGGAAGATGATCTCGCCGCAGTCGATCGCGGTGGCCTGTGCCGCCGTGGGTCTGGTGGGGTCGGAGTCGAATCTATTCCGCTTCACCCTCAAGCACAGCGTCCTCATGGTGCTGATCATCTGCGTGATCACCACCGTCCAGGCCTACCTGCTGCCGGGAATGATTCCTTGATCGCTCAGACCTGCCGCCGCTCCCGATCCGTCCGTTGCATCCGGGACATGATCGACGACCTCCGACTACCGGCAGATAGACGAACCGCCCGTTGATCCGAGGGGAAATGTCGGCTATGGCGAGTCGACGTCACATAATGGGCTTGGCCGTCGGCCCGCCCTCCGAACGCGTCCTCGGGGAGGACAATCGTGTTCCAGGTCCGCATCCATGGCCGAGGCGGGCAAGGCGTGGTGACGGGAGCCGAGATGCTTTCCATCGCCGCCTTCCTCGAAGGCAAATACGCGCAGGCGTTTCCCAGTTTCGGCTCGGAACGCACCGGCGCCCCGGTAGTCGCCTATTGCCGCATCGACGACAAGGAAATCCGGCTGCGCGAGCCGATCATGCGGCCGGACGCGTTGATCATCCAGGATCCGACGCTGCTGACTCAGGTGGATGTCTTCTCGGGCCTGGACGAGAACGGCTACATCCTGATCAACACCGGCCGCAGCTTCGAGGAACTCGGCATCGACGACTTCGTGCGCGGGCGCCGGATCGACCGGATCTGCGCCGTTCCGGCCACCGAACTGGCCATCAAGCACGTCGGCCGTCCGGTCCCCAACGTTCCCCTGCTGGGCAGCTTCGCCGCCATTTCCGGATTGTTCTCGCTCGCCTCGGTGGTCTCGGCGATCCGCCAGACGTTCTCGGGCAAGATCGCGGAAGGCAACGTGGCCGCCGCCACCGAGGCTTACGGGATGGTCAAGCGGATGGTGGAGGAGGCGCATGCTTAAGCAGACCGAAGGCTCCCGCGCGGTCGCCGAAGCGGTCGCGCTGTGCCGTCCCGAGGTGATCTGCGCCTATCCGATTTCGCCGCAGACGCACATCGTCGAGGGATTGGGCGAACTGGTCGGCTCCGGCCTGCTGCGGCGCTGCGAATTCATCAACGTCGAGTCCGAATTCGCCGCCATGTCGGTGTCGATCGGAGCCTCGGCCGCCGGCGCGCGAACCTACACCGCCACCGCCAGCCAGGGCCTGCTGTTCATGGTCGAGGCGGTATACAACGCCTCGGGGCTGGGCCTCCCGATCGTGATGACGGTGGCCAACCGCGCCATCGGCGCCCCCATCAACATCTGGAACGATCATAGCGATTCCATGAGCCAGCGCGACTGCGGCTGGATCCAGCTTTTCGCCGAGACCAACCAGGAGGCGGTGGATCTGCACATCCAGGCGTTCCGGCTGGCGGAAGAGCTGTCGCTGCCGGTGATGGTCTGTATGGACGGCTTCATTCTCACCCATGCTGTCGAGCGCATCGACATCCCCTCCCAAGAGACGGTGGACGGCTATCTGCCGCCGTTCGAGCCTCGCCAGATGCTCGAACCCGCGGCACCGGTGTCGATCGGCGCCATGGTGGGTCCTGAGGCCTTCACCGAAGTGCGCTACCTCGCTCACGCCAAGCAGATGCAGGCGCTGGAACTGATCCCCGATCTGGCGAGCGAGTTCAAGTTCGTCTTCGGCCGCGATTCCGGCGGCCTGATCCGGGGCTACCGGCTGGAGGACGCGGAAACCGTGGTGGTGGCGCTGGGCTCGGTGTTGGGTACCATCAAGGATACGATCGACGAGATGCGCGCCGCCGGCGTCAGCATCGGCGTCCTCGGCATCACTTCCTTCCGCCCCTTCCCGCTGGCTGAAGTGCGGCAGGCGATGGCCCGAGCCATCCGCTACGTAGTGGTGGAAAAGGCGTTCTCCGTCGGCATCGGCGGCATCGTCGCCACCGACGTCCGCACGGCCTTGGCCGGCCGTCTGCACATGCGCGGCTACACCGTAATCGCCGGGATGGGCGGGCGCGCGATCACCAAGGCCAGCCTCCGCCGCGTGTTCGAAAAGGCCATCGCCGCCGAGCTGGAACGGCTTCACTTCCTCGACCTCGATCAGGACATCGTCAACCGCGTCGTCTTGCGCGAGAAGGCGGAGCGGCGTTCGGGGCCGATCGCCGAGGGCGTGCTGCGCGACATCGGCGCCGTCGGCGCCAAGATCGTATAGGGGCGAGGCGATGGAACAGCCGATCAAGTTCTACCAGACCGGCACCTTCACGGTCGGCAACCGCCTGCTGGCGCCGGAACAGCGGTCGGTGCAGGCCAACATGGTCCGCACGAACTCCCTCAACTCCGGCCATCGCGCCTGCCAGGGCTGCGGCGAGGCCCTGGGCGCCCGCTACGCCATCGACGCGGCGATGCACGCCACCAACAACCAGTTGATCGCCGCCAACGCCACCGGCTGCCTCGAGGTGTTTTCCACGCCCTATCCCGAGACCTCATGGAAGATACCGTGGATCCATTCGCTGTTCGGCAACGCCGCGGCGGTGGCGACGGGCGTGGCCGCGGCGATGAAGGTGAAGGGACGCCATGACGTCCGGGTGATCGCCCAGGGCGGCGACGGCGGCACCACCGACATCGGCATGGGCTGCCTCTCGGGAATGTTCGAGCGCAACGACGACGTCCTCTACATCTGCTACGACAATGAAGCCTACATGAATACCGGGGTGCAGCGTTCGTCGGCGACGCCGCCGGCCGCCCGGACCGCCACCACGGTGCCGGCCGGCCCGCAGCATCCTGGCAACGTCTTCGGGACCGGCAAGTTCGTTCCGGCCATCGCCATGGCCCACGGCATTCCCTATGTCGCTACCGCCACCGTCGCCGACCTGCACGATCTCGAAGCCAAGGTGACGAAGGCGATTGCCATTCACGGCGCCAAGTACATCCACATCTCCGTTCCTTGTCCGCTGGGCTGGGGCTATGCCCCCGGCAAGACCATCCTGATGGCGCGGCTGGCGAAGGAGACGGGCCTGTTCCCCGTCTTCGAGGCCGAGAACGGCGAAGTCACCGGGGTCGCGAAAATCCGCCGCAAGCAGCCGGTCGAGGAGTTCCTCAGGCCGCAGAAGCGTTTCGCCCACCTGTTCGGCGATCCGCTGCAGACGGGCGTGATCGCCAGGATTCAGGCGCTCGCCGACCGCAACATCCGCACCTATGGCCTCCTCGACAAGGGAGTCGAATGATGCCGAAGCCGTTCGCCATCACCCTCGACGTCGGTTCTTCGCTGGCCAACCACACCGGCTCGTGGCGCACCGTCCGGCCGGTCTACGTCGATCGTCTGCCGCCCTGCAACGACGCCTGTCCGGCCGGCGAGAACATCCAGGGCTGGTTGTTCCATGCCGAGGCCGGCGACTACGAGGCGGCGTGGCGCGAGCTGGTGAAGGACAATCCGATGCCGGCGGTGATGGGGCGAGTCTGCTATCACCCTTGCGAATCCGCCTGCAACCGCGGACAGCTCGACGACCGGGTCGGCATCAATTCGGTCGAGCGCTTCCTCGGCGACGAGGCGATCCGCCGTGGCTGGGCCTTCGACCGGCCAGCGGCGCCGTCGGGCAAGCGGGTGCTGGTGGTCGGCGCCGGCCCGTCGGGCCTGTCTGCCGCCTACCACCTGGCACGGCTCGGGCACCACGTTTCCATCCTGGAGGCCGGACCGATGGCCGGCGGCATGATGCGCTTCGGGATTCCCAAATACCGGCTGCCACGCGCCGTGCTCGACGCCGAGGTGCGCCGCATCCTCGACATGGGAGTGGAATTGCGGCTCGACACCAAAGTCAGCGACATTCTCGCCACCATGAAGGCGGAGAAATTCGACGCCGCCTTCCTGGCGGTCGGCGCCCATATTGCGAAGCGGGCCTACATTCCCGCCGGCGACGCCGCCCGCGTTCTCGACGCCCTGTCCGTCCTGCGTAGCATGGAAGGAGCCGAGAAGGCCCTTCTGGGCCGCCGCGTCGTCGTCTACGGCGGCGGTAACACCGCCATCGACGTCGCCCGCACCGCCAAACGTCTCGGCGCCAGCGAGTCGATCATCGTTTACCGCCGGACCCGCGAGAAGATGCCGGCGCACGACCTTGAGGTCGAGGAGGCCTTGCAGGAAGGGGTGATGATCAAGTGGCTGTCGACCATCAAACAGGCGGGCGAATCTTCGATCACGATCGAAAAGATGAAGCTCGACGAGAATGGCTTTCCCCGGCCGACAGGCGAGCTGGAAACCATCGCCGCCGACAGCGTCGTCCTGGCGCTGGGCCAGGACGTCGATCTGTCGCTGCTCGACACGGTCCCGGGGCTGGAGATCGTCGAGGGCACGGTCAGAGTGGGGGCGAACATGATGACCGGCTATCCCGGCATCTTCGCGGGCGGCGACATGGTGCCGTCGGAGCGTACCGTCACCGTGGCGGTCGGCCACGGCAAGAAGGCGGCTCGGCACATCGACGCCTGGTTCCGGGGAATCGAGGTGCCGATGCGCAAGACGGACATCGCCACCTTCGATCGCCTCAACACCTGGTATTACGCCGACGCGGCAAAGACGGTGCGGCCGACGCTCGACATCATCCGCCGCCAATCGACCTTCGACGAGGTGCAGGGCAGCCTCGACGAGGACAACGCGCTCTACGAGGCGCGCCGCTGCCTGTCGTGCGGCAACTGTTTCGAGTGCGACAATTGCTATGGCGTCTGCCCGGACAATGCCGTCATCAAGAACGGTCCGGGCAAGCGGTTCACTTTCGACTACGACTACTGCAAGGGCTGCGGCATGTGCGCCAACGAATGTCCCTGCGGCGCCATCACCATCGTGCCCGAGGCAATCTAGCCGGCGCCGGAAGAATTCCCCTATTCCGCGCCGATCGCCGACAGCCTGTCCGGCATGTCGTCCGTCACCAGCTCGAAGCGCCCGGTGTCGGGGTCGAGCACCCGCCGGCGACCCGAGGTACCAGCCGGCATGGATTGCGGGCACGAGTGACAGCAGCAGGTTTGCCACGCGCCCCGGCGGAAGCGGATCCACGGATCGGGCAGCCCGTTATCAACGACCACCTTCCGGGTTTGCGAACATCGATGCCACAATGAGGCGACTTGAAAACGCTGACGGAGCGTAGGCTTATTCGAACGGCGATTTCGTGGGCAATAATATTTACCAGATTTGCTAGGAAATGGTCGAAGCTGATAACATGTCTCGCATGCGCCTTTACGGGCGGCGTAATCCGCATTTGGAGAAACCGGCGCTTCAACGAGGGCAAGTGATGGCGGAACCGATTCGGCCGGCAAAGCTGGCGGATACCATAGCAGATCACTTGGAGCAGCTCATCCTCGAGGGCAGCCTCCGGCCGGGCGAGCGCCTGCTGGCCGAACGCGAGCTGGCGCAGCGCTTCGACGTGTCGCGCCCCAGCCTGCGCGAGGCGCTTGGAAAGTTAGAGAAACGCGGCCTGCTTCATTCCGGCCGGGGCGGCGCCACCTTCGTCGCGCCGTTATTGGGTGAGGGCTTCACCGAGCCGCTCTACGCGGCGCTGGCGGCGCGGCCCGAGACCACCTTCGACTACCTGGAATTTCGTCGCTTCGTCGAGGGCTCGGCCGCCTATTTCGCTGCGCTGCGCGGCACCGACATCGATCGAACCATGATCCGTGAGGGCTTCGAGACCATGGAAGGCGCCCACCACAAGGATGATCCCAGCGATGAGGCCGACGCCGACGCCGATTTCCATCTGGCCATCTACGAGGCGTCGCACAATCTGGTGATGCTGCACATCATGCGGTCTCTATCCGAGATGCTGCGCAAGGACGTGTTCTACAACCGCGCCAAGCTTTATCAGCGCCAGGGCGTGCGCGAATTGCTGCTGGAGCAGCACCGCGCCATCTACGAGGCGGTGATGGCCGGCGATCCAGAGGCGGCCCGAGCCGCCGCCGAAGCCCATATCGATTTCACCCGCGGCGCCCTTCAGGAAATTTCCAAGGCCGATGCCCGGCTGGAGGTTAGTTTGCGCCACATCGCCAAGAATGAAATGGACCGGCGAAGCGGGACCCCTTGAATCGGCTTCTCAGTTGGAAGTTCGACTGCGCCGATCGGCATCGAGACCGCATGCCGATATACGGTGTAGCCGCTGATGCCTCGACGGCCTGCCTTCCACAACCGCCGAAACAACACGTTCGTGATGATCCGTAAAATCAGGTTCTGCCATCCATGCTGGCCTCCTGTCCCGGCCAGCATGTTCAATCAGAAGCCCGCCGATTCAGGAATCTGGAGGGCTATGTGAGGTCCGCGGCGCAATTTCGAGCAAGCGTCGCGCTTGCCGGACCTCATAAAGTGGCCACCGCGATTTACATCGTCCCAAACGAACTCGATCAAGGTCCTTGCTAACACTTGTAATGGTCGGCAATTAGCCATTCGAATAGCGCAGCCGGGAGGAACGGCTTGGCGCCTGCGACGGCAGTTTGCAAGAACTGGCCGACCTTGTGGCGCAGTGCCGGTCGGTCCGTCTCAACGAGCCGCCGGACCAGCTTGCCGACCAAGACCGGATCGGCACCGGCCTTCTCATCGGTCTCCATCACATTCAAAGCCGCTTCGAAACTCGACCGATAGGCGGGGCTCGTGCCGCTCGCGATCGTTTTCTGTCGCGCCGCGGTAAAGCCAGTGGCGAAATCGCCCGGCTCCACAATTGCGACGCGGACGCCGGAGCGGCGCAGTTCCATCCGCAGTGCTTCGCAATATCCCTCGAGAGCGAATTTGGTGGCGGTATACATACCTTGGAACGGAACGGCGACCACTCCCGCGATCGAGCCGATGACGACAATATGGGCGCGCTCACGGGCCCGAAGGTGGGGTAGGGCGACGCGGCAGACCCGGTGGGTGCCGAAGAAGTTGGTCTGGAACTGCGCCAAGGCCTCATCGGAACTGGTGTCCTCCAGCGACCCGGCAATGCCCATGCCCGCATTGCTGACCACCACATCGAGACCGCCTTCGCGGTCGACGATGGTGCCGATCGCTGCTTCGACCGATGCGTCCTGTTCGACATCCATACTGATCAGCTCGAAATCACCATGGGGCTTATCCTTCCCAGCGGCCTTGCGCGACGTACCATAGACGCGATAGCCCGCGGCATGGAGCTCAGCGGCGATCGCCTTGCCTAAGCCCGAACTCGCCCCCGTGACCAGCGCCACTCTTCCCTTGACAGCCATAGCCGGTTCCCCCTTTTCGACGCGTTAGCTTTGTGCTCCGGAGTCTCAGTCAATTCGAGCTTCGCGCATCTGCCGGCATGGCGAAGCGGGCAATACACTGACGCCGGAACTGCGTCTTCTCGGCAATGTGATCCACCCTTTTGGTCGGTCCACTCCGGCCGGCGCACTTCGACGCGATCGGAGTCGTGCACGTTGGCAATCAGGGTGTCAATCGGCAGCCGAAAAGGACCCCGACCGGCGTGCAAAAGGACCCCCCTCTTGCTGGGTTGTCCCGGGAGTGTCCGGCGTCAGAATTCGAACGCGTTGAAAATTCTTAGAAATCACGGATTTCGGCAAAGGCCGCGGAGCCAAAGCCGGAGGTCTCCCCATCGGCGAAGTCAATCAAGCCTTTGGGCACCAATAGGAGGGTCGGCAGGATCAGAGCGTAAACAACCGTGATCATGATCGCACAAGGAGTAAAACTGCCATAATAGTCATAAACGGACGTGCCTAGAACATCACCAAATCTCGAGGCGATGTAAAAGAGACCACCGGCCATCATTAGCGTCGTTCCCTGAAGCCCCCGCGGGCAGGACCGAATGATCAAGTCCAAATAGGCAGCGGTAGCGGCACCACCCAACAGCCCGATTGGCACCGCCGCGATCAAAGCTGCTGTCACCGAGTGAATAAATAGGATGGGAATAAACTGTGGAACGGCGACAACCGTCGCCCATAACAGCAGAGTTTTTAAGGGAAACCTGCGACACAGAATTCCGAAGACCAAGAACGTTGGAATTAAGGAGGCTACGAAGATAGCGTTCCAAAGACCCCATTGGACGTCGTCGGCGTGGAGAGTGTTCTGAAGGTAGTATTGGAGTGGCGTCGCTGAACCAGGTGCGAAGTTCCACAATAGCCAAATGAGCAGCGCCGGGTAGATCGGCCAATGCCTCACCAGCCTTCTGAAATCCTCCAGCGGGTGCGCGGCTGCCTCATGCTCGGCGCGGACATTGTCATATACGCTTCCGGGCTTCCACAGCGCATAAATCGTCAACGAAGCCATGATCGCAGCGCCGACAAGAAATAAAATCTGGGCGGCTTGATCAATGTCGGTGACTTCGAGCATGTCACTCAGAGCGCCACCGATGACGAGCGCCGCGACTGTGGAGATCGACCAAAAGATATTCCATGCGGCACTGATCCGGCCAGTCATCGCATGTTGCCGACCGATCATCGACGTCAACCCGTTCTGAGCGCTCGCAACGAAAAGCACCGAGGTCGTCGACAATAGGATCGCAATGAGGAGTGTTACGTAGTTGATTGGGGTAAAAGCAAAGATGACGTAGAGGCAAACGCTGAGGGCGCCGAACAGCACCAGGACTCCCCTGTCCCTAATGTCGAAGGGATGCCAAGTGTCGCGGACGAACCCAAAAACACAGGACAGATAGAGAGGTATGGCGGCCACGAGCCGAAAGTTGGCGACTTCGTGCGCCTGTAAGTGGAGCTTGTTTTTAAGGAAGAAACTTACTGGAATGTCGATTACGCCTCCGTAGGGCGCGCCGAGGGTGAGCAACACGATCAGGAAGCCGAGGTAGAGGAATATTCTCGATCGTACGGAAAAAGACAAAACTGCCGGCAGTAGCGCGGGGGAGTCCTCTATGGTTGCAGATTGCTCAATCGTCATCGTGCGCAAACCTCTTGCTTCAGCGAGCAGATTGCAGGCTGGCCTCCTCCCAGAGACTGGAACACGGTTGCTCCGTCCAGGGGAATACGGCACAGGCGGAGCTACGCCTCTGTTACCTCGCCTCATCCGCTTTGACAACCGCTACCAACCAGATAAAACGCCTGATGCGCCGCTGCCTTTGCTTAGGAAGGATGGACTTTAGGTGAAAGTCACGACCGTTCCACGGAGATCGGCGCAGGCTCGGGTCGCCACGCGGTCGGCGCCCGCCGCACCCCGATCTAAACGCCACAATCGATCACGTTGATGATCTAGAGCGTATTTCGATCGGATCAACTCCTTCGACCGCTAAGGCAATACGTTGGGATCAGCGGTACCAGCGAGAACCGGCGGCTTCGAAGTGTCCTGGGCGATTCGAATCGGCGGGATCTGGGAGGTCGGAAAGCCGCAGCCGTGCCGCAACCGACAACAAGAGCAGATGATACCGGCGGGCATCGAGCGGCGTTGCTCGATAACGTCGCAGGATGACTTCAAGAAGCTCGGTCATGACTTCCGCGTCGACACCGGACAAAAAGTCCGAAATCGAGCCCGGCTTCGAAGGCCGCCGCGACTAACGTATGGCGCTGCCTGCGGCTCAAAGCCTCTGATCCGAAAACCAGAACCCTCCAAAAGTAGAGATGGAGCGACAGCAATCGTTCCTTCGAAGAGCCGTCGGGAATTTGCTCGGGATAATGACGACGCAGAACATCCGCGACGATCAATTCACTCCATTTGAAGCCCGCGAGCACGGTTGGATCTTGTTCGGAAAGTTGGCTCATTGCGAACCGCCTGCGAAATTTCGTTTATTCGGCTGCAAAACGTGGACTTGAGACAACGCCGATAGACCGGCAGCAATCATTGGTCGCTTCAGCCAATCATTGATCGCAACGTGAACCAGGATAGGTGGCGGCCGAGAGCGTGTCAACGAAAGCTGTCCAATGGCAGGCATACCCCGTCGCCCGGTAAGTCGGCTTTTGGTTCTTTGCCTCCACCGCAACCGACATAGACTCACTTACACCTGTGGCGCAATGGTCTTCTGCAGCGAATTTAGAGCAGACTTGCACGCGATTCGGCAATTTGAATTCGACCCGACACGAACTTGTCACCAGCTTCGCGGACAGGGCGGCGAAACGCCGTCAGCCAGTCGATCTAGCGAATGCGTATTTCGATCGGGCGGATCCACCCGATCGACGCGAATTGGGTCGAAGGGTGCGCCAGCGCGCCGGCCGCGATTATTCGGCGGCCTTCTGAGTGAGATCGCGCGGCGAAAAAGCGCCATTTCCAGTCGGCGTCATGACTAGGCGGCGCTCGTGGAATTGCGCCAGCGTGCTGCGATGGCCGATTGAGACGATCGTCGCCTTCGGCAGTCTCCTTTTCAGGATCTGATAGATCGCATATTCCATCGGCTCGTCCATGGAAGCGGTGGCCTCGTCGAGAAAGAGCCAATCGGGTTTCGCCAAGAGCGCTCGTGCGACTGAAAGCCGCTGCTGCTCGCCGCCCGACAGGCGCTGCGACCAGACGTCTTCGACATCGAGCTTGTCGAGAAAGGCATCGAGTTTGGCCGCTTCGACCACTTCCCGCAAAGTCGCATCGTCGAACGTCTCGGGCGCCGCCGGATAAGTAATCGCCGCGCGCAAGCTGCCAATCGGAATATAAGGCCTTTGTGGGAGCAGCATAATCCGTGCACCCTTCGGTATTTCGATTTTGCCTTTTCCGAAAGGCCAGATTCCCGAGATGGCGCGAAATAGCGTCGACTTGCCGGAACCCGAAGGTCCGATGAGAAGGACCGGCTCCTTGGCGATGAACCGCAAATGGCTGGTCTCGACGATCTCGCGTCCGTCCGGGAGCTGCAAAACCAGGCCCTCCAAGCCGAGATTCGCGCCGACGCTCGTCAACCGCGGCCCTTCGTCGGCCCACTTGTCGAGTGCATGAGCATTTTCAATCGATGCATCGAAAGAAACTAAACGCTCGAGCACGGATTTGAAATCGGCGAGGAAGACGTAATAGGTGACGAAGAAATTCAGCGACTCGTTGACGCTCCCGAAGGCACGCGCCGTTTGTGTCATGATGCCGAGTTCGATTTTCCCGGCGAAATAAAATGGTGCCGAGACGATGTACGGGATGAAGGGGCTGATCTGCGCATAGAAGGAAGTGAAGGCGGTGAGCGTCTTGCGGACGGAGATGATCTCGAAATAATTCTTCATGATCGAGCCGAAGCGCTTGCCGAGCGCGGCTTTTTCCGCCGCTTCGCCGCGCAGCAAAGCGACCTGCTCGCCAAATTCGCGCAATCGTGCGAGCGAGAAGCGGAAATCCGCTTCATAGCGCTGCCTGCGGAAGGAGAGACCGGCGAGAGGGCGGCCGATGAGATGGGTCAAAATCGTGCCGAAACCGGCGTAAATCAACGCGACCCAGAAGAGAAAGCCCGGCATGGCGATCGTCGTATAGGGCAAAGTGAAATTGGCCGAGAGGTCCCAGAGAATGATCGCGAAGGAGACAAGCGAACTCAACTGGAAGATCAAGAAAATGGTGAAGTTGTAAATGCCGTAGCCGGCCTGGCCGCCGTCGATGAATCGGTAGATATCCTCGGATATACGTTGATCCGGGTTGTCGGCACCATCGCCGATCAGAGCCATGCGGTAATGCGTGTAGCCGTCGAGCCAATGGTTGACATAGAACTCCGTCAGCCAGCGCCGCCATTTGATGACGAGCGTCGATTGCACGACATATTCGATGACGGCCGAAGCGATGTAGATGAAGGCCCAAGGCATGAACACAAGGAAGAGCTGGTGCCAGAAAGTCGGCTCGTTCTTGGCCTGGATCGCGTTGAACCAGTCACGCGAGAAAAAGGACAAGCGGACATTGATTCCAACCTGTGCCTGATTGATGAGGACGAGGAAGACGACCATCGCGGTCGCAACCCGGCGCTCGAACACGACGAAAGACGGTAACGGCCAAATTCGCGTAGGGTTACGGTCGGGCGCGGCGAAATAGCGGTCGGCGATCCGCATCATTTTGCCAACCAGTGGAATATGGGAGGCGCAATAAATGAGGATCGCAAATAACGCGACCGTCAGCGGCAGGCTTTCCGGCAATCGATAGTCTTCGAATCCGGCCGGCCACTGCCCCCCCGCCGCCACCAGGAACAGGCTGCCGAAGACGACCAGTTCCGTCGCGAATATCGCCGCGAAAATCTTCAGGAAGTCGGAAATCCTATGCGCCAGAAATGTCGTCAATGCGCAAAGGAACGAGGTTGCGGCAAGCACGATGACCGTAGTGCCGCCGGTTCCTTGCGCAACGATCGCTGCGGCCACGGCAAAAATCACAACGAGGAGGGCAAGAAATTTCATGGCCTATTCGTGAGACGAGAGGGTGGGAGCACGTGCGCCCTTCGACGCGCGCAACCGGATTTGCGGGCCGCTATATCGAATGTGAAAATGCGCCGCAATGAAGGCCTGCCCCGGTGGTCTGACCCTCATGCTTTGTACCCACGCGTAAGGGCCGGACCACCGGATCAAAGACGTAATCTTGCTGGATCGCGAAAGCTAATCCGGGCGCTCGTGCTCCGGCAACCCGGAAAGCCCATTGATGTCATCGATCAGCACAGGGGACGGCTTGAACGTGAGCACACGACGGGGCTTGATTGGCACCTCCACGCCGGTGCGCGGATTGCGGCCGATCCGCTCACGCTTGGCACGCACGGTAAAAAGACCAAACGAACGCAATTTGACAGTTTCCCCACGGACCAATGCGTCGGAAATTTCCTCGAGCGCCATTTCGAATATATCACGGGCTTGAGCGCGCGACAGAGCCGGGCAACAACCATAGACGGCATCTAGTAGATCTGCCCGAGTTGCCGTCTTCCGCTTCTCATTGTCCGCAGCCGCGCTTCGCACTTCTCTCTCCTTGTTGCCAGATGGCGCAAGTCTTTCCGAGCCTGACCAGGCACGGGAGCCGCGATGGCTCGACTTCGATCCCCGTAATGTCGCGCCGACCTACGCGGCGCAATAGCTCACCTCGTCTCCGCAACCGACCTGGACGAGGCGATTGATGCTGGAGTTAACGATTTGATTCCCAAATATTCTCAAAGTCTCCAGCTTTCGGTGAAACGGCCCCAGGCGTGCTCCCGATCTTGCCACAATTGTCAAAACTTTCCGCGCTGGCAAGCCTCAGTCTCCGTTTGCGAAAAAAAAAGCCCCGAAGACCGGGGCTTTCGCGGCCGCTTGAAGCGGCGAAGCAACACTTTGAGCGCGCTTTCGGATCTTTTTCGGTCTGGCTCAGAAATCCATGCCGCCCATGCCACCCATGCCGCCCATGCCGCCACCGCCCATCGGTGCGGCTTCTTTCTTGGGCTGCTCGGTGATTATCGCCTCGGTGGTGATCAGGAGACCGGCCACGGAAGCAGCATCCTGAAGCGCCGTGCGTACGACTTTGGTCGGATCGATGATGCCGAGCTTGACCAGATCGCCATATTCGCCAGCCTGGGCGTCGTAGCCAAAGGAATAGCTGGAATTTTCGATCAACTTGCCGATCACGACGGCGCCGTCGCCGCCGGAATTGTCGACGATCTGCTTGGCCGGCGTCAGGATCGCCTTACGGACGATGTCGATGCCGGTCTTCTGATCGGCATTCGCCGTTTTCAAGGAATCGAGGGCTTTGGTGGCGCGCAGCAAGGCGACACCGCCACCGGGCAGCACGCCTTCCTCGACGGCAGCGCGGGTCGCGTTGAGCGCATCGTCGACGCGGTCCTTCTTCTCCTTCACCTCGACTTCGCTCGAGCCGCCGACACGGATCACTGCGACGCCACCTGCGAGTTTGGCGAGCCGCTCCTGCAGCTTCTCACGGTCGTAATCGGATGTCGTTTCGGCGATCTGGGCTTTGATCTGGGCAATACGCGCCTCGATATCAGCCTTGGAACCGGATCCGTCGATGATCGTGGTCGATTCCTTGTCGATCCGCACCCGTTTGGCATGGCCCAGCATCGGAAGGGTCACGTTCTCGAGCTTGATGCCCAAGTCTTCCGAAATCAATTGGCCGGCAGTCAGGATCGAAATGTCTTCGAGCATGGCCTTGCGACGATCGCCAAAGCCCGGCGCCTTGACGGCCGCGACCTTGAGGCCGCCGCGCAGCTTGTTGACGACGAGCGTCGCGAGCGCTTCGCCTTCGACGTCTTCAGCAACGATCAGCAGCGGCTTGCCGGTCTGGACGACGGCTTCGAGAACCGGCAGCAGCGCCTGCAGCGAGGCCAATTTCTTCTCGTGAACGAGGATGAACGGCTCTTCGAGCTCGGCAACCATCTTCTCGGCATTGGTGATGAAATACGGCGAGAGATAGCCGCGGTCGAATTGCATGCCCTCGACGACGTCGAGCTCGGTCTCGAGGCTCTTTGCCTCTTCAACCGTGATGACGCCTTCATTGCCGACCTTCTGCATGGCGGTCGAGATGATTTCGCCGACCGAGCGATCGCCATTCGACGAGATCGTCCCGACTTGGGCAATCTCATCGTTGGAGGTCACTTTCTTCGAATTGGCCTTGAGATCGGCGATGACCGCATCGACCGCCAGGTCGATGCCACGCTTCAAGTCCATCGGGTTCATGCCGGCGGCGACAGCCTTGGTGCCTTCCCTGACGATGGACGAGGCGAGGATCACCGCCGTCGTCGTGCCGTCACCGGCAACATCGTTTTGCTTGGAGGCGACTTCGCGGATGAGCTGCGCGCCGAGGTTTTCAAATTTGTCGGCAAGCTCGATTTCCTTGGCAACCGTCACGCCGTCCTTGGTAATGCGCGGCGCGCCGAAGGACTTTTCCATGACGACGTTGCGGCCCTTCGGGCCTAAGGTGATCTTTACGGCATTGTTGAGAAGGTCGACGCCGTGCAACAGCCGGTCGCGGGCATCGGACGAAAAACGTATGTCTTTGGCAGCCATAGTAGAAACTCCAGGATCGATGAGCGCTCGATAGAGCGGAAGACGTCAGGCGACGACGCCGAGAATGTCGCTCTCCTTCATGATGAGGAGATCTTGACCGTCGATTTTCACTTCGGTGCCCGACCATTTGCCGAACAGAATGCGATCGCCCGCCCTCACATCGAGGGGGACGAGCTTGCCGGTTTCGTCGCGGGCGCCCGGCCCGACAGCGACAATTTCGCCTTCCTGCGGCTTCTCTTTCGCCGTATCAGGAATGATAATTCCACCCTTCGTCTTCTCTTCGCCTTCGAGCCGCTTGACGACGACGCGGTCATGCAGGGGACGGAAAGTCATGTCTCTTGCTTCCTCTTTATGGTTAGTCCGAAATTAGGCATTGCTTTCCGAGGGCCGGAACCGTCTCACAAAACCTTAGCCTAATCAGAAACTTGCGTGTTGGCACTCAACATATCGGAGTGCTAATAGCACCGCTGAAATAGGCAGGCTGCGCCAAAGTGTCAAGCAGATCGCCGGGTATTTCTCTATTCTGCTCGAAATCTTGGGCAGCATGGTAAAAGGCGGCGAGGCAGGCAATTCAAGCCGTTCGAGGCGGGATAAGGAAAGGTGGGAACCGGTTTTCCGGCGCAATCAAGTTCACGCGGATTGCGTAAACTTATCTGCCTATCCCGCTGCAAATTCTCGCAATCGATCACGCGCATGATTTTGGATTGATTAAATCCAAAATCATCATGCAAAATCATCATGATCGAGACGGGGCGGTAATTTTGCTGCAAAGGAACGGTCTTTCGTGACAAAGGATGGCGACGACGCCCAGCTCAACTACCGGCATGTCCGAGCCGAGGCTCTCGCGGCGCCGTCGAGCGGCATTGTCGAGGTCTTTAAGCTGGGGCTTAGCCGGTCTGGCCTGATCCCGCTTTATGTCGGAGAGGGCGACGTTCCGGCATCTGCTTTTGTCGCCGATGCGATTGCACAATCTCTCGCCCGTGGTGAGACATTTTATTCGCCGCAAGCCGGCCTCCCAGATCTGCGCGTAGCCATCGCCGGCTACATGAGCCGCCACTATGGCAAGGTCTTCGAACGCCGCTTCGGGCCTTTCGGTCCAGAACGTTTCTTCATCACGACCGGCGGCATGCATGCGCTCCAACTCGCCGTGCGCCTCGTCGCCGGATTGGGCGACGAAGTGATCGTGCCGACGCCCGCATGGCCGAATTTCATCGGCGTGCTGACTGCGGTCGGAGCGCAAGTCTGCGGCGTGCCGCTCGATTTCGTCGCGGCTCCCGGCGGTGGATATCATTGGTCTTTGGACCTCGCTCGCCTGCGCGGATCGATTACGCCGGCGACCCGCGCGCTCGTCATCAACTCGCCGGCAAATCCGACTGGCTGGACGGCATCGCACGCCGAACTCGAGGCCATTCTCGGGATCGCTCGGGAATTCGGAGTTTGGATCATAGCCGACGAGATCTATGGACGGATCCGGTTTTCCGGTGAACCCGCAGCCTCCTTCCACGACGTGATGGAGGGCGATGACCAAATCATCTTCGTCCAGACCTTTTCGAAGAATTGGGCTATGACGGGTTTGCGGCTCGGCTGGCTCGAAGTCCGGCCCGAACTGGGCGAGACCGTCGAAAACCTCATCCAATATTCGACGGCAGGCGTCGCGATGCCCCTACAACGCGCCGGTCTCGCAGCTCTCGAACAGGGCGACGAATTCTTTGCCGCGCAGCTCGCCAAAATGCGCAAAAGTCGTGATCTTCTTTGTTCGGGACTTGCGCAAACAGATCGAAGTCCGTTTCGCGCTGCCGGAAGCGACTTTCTATCTGTTTTGCACGTTCGACGGGATGGAGGACAGCCGACACTTGGCTTTGCGCCTGATCGAGGAAGCCAACGTCGGCGTTGCGCCCGGCTCCGCGTTCGGCCCCGGCGGCGAAGGTTTCGTCAGGATTTCCTTCGCGCGGTCGCCGGATGAGATTACCGAAGCCGTCCGCAGGCTGAAGCTGTGGTTTGCGGCTGAACCTTGAGGAGGTTCCAAGCGCGCCAGGCGCGCGACGCATCACGCCAGATCTCTCTAATGGGAATTGATGTTGGCGCCCGACACTGCGACCGCGAGCTTGCGAAGCGGGAAGCAATCCAGTCGGGTCTCTGTGCTGCTGGATTGCCGCTCAGATAAGTTTACGCAATCTGCGCAAGCTTGATTGCCCTCGCTTCGCTTCTCGCAATGGCGGCCTCGCCATGAGTGGTGATCTATGAGACCCGGTATCAGTGCGTATTTCCAGGCACGTCATCGTTCGGATGGCCGGGCTGAGCCGTGGCCTTCCAGCGGGGACCGAGGTCGCGCATCTGAACCTCCAGACATTCGACGTCGAGGCGCAAGGCCGCACCGCCCGAGAACGTCAGCACGATCTGGCCGGCGGGCGGATCTTTCGGCACGAAGGCGATGCTCAGCAAATTGAGATGCTCTGCCACGGTAGCCTGATCGAAGCCGCTGCGGGCGACCTTTAGGACGCGCTCGAAATGCAGCCCGGTCTGGCAGCGCTCGTTGCGCCCGGCTGCCGCGCAAACCCAGTCGAAACGTGCCGCAACGAGAGCGAATTTTTTGCCGCGCGGCAGGTAGGCCATGTCACCGATGCGGATCACCGCATCCTGCAGGTTGGCCGAGATGATCGCGAGATCCTCCTCGTCGAGCGCGACCAGGCGCAAGTGCTCGGGCATTGCAGCACCTCATCCCTGAGCGGAAATCCGCTCGACGATAGCACCACAGCGACCGAGTTTCTTCTCCAAATGTTCGAAGCCGCGGTCGAGGTGATAGACGCGATTGACCATGGTCTCGCCGCGCGCGGCGAGCGCTGCGATGACCAGCGAGACCGAAGCCCTGAGATCGGTCGCCATGACGGGTGCGCCTTGCAATTCCTCGACGCCCTCGACTAAGGCAACCTCGCCGTCGAGCCTGATGCGCGCGCCGAGACGAACGAGTTCCTGAACATGCATGAACCGGTTTTCGAAGATCGTCTCGGTGATGCGCGACCGGCCTTTTGCTTTCGTCATCAGAGCCATGAACTGGGCCTGCAGGTCTGTCGGAAAGCCGGGAAAGGGCGCAGTCGTGATGTCGACCGGCGAAATGCCGGCGCCGTTGCGGCGCACTCTTATGCCTTCATTCGTAACGGCGACATCGGCGCCTGCCTGTTGAATGACGTCGAGGGCGCTCTCCAGAAGGCGCGGCTGGGCGCCTTCGAGCATGACGTCGCCGCCCGTCATCGCGACGGCAATGGCATAGGTCCCGGCCTCGATCCGGTCCGGCAAAACCTTGTAAGTCGTGCCCGAGAGCGCGGCAACGCCTTCGATCTCGATCCGCGATTGGCCAGCGCCTTTGATTTTGGCTCCCATTTTAACGAGGCATTCGGCAACATCGGCGATTTCAGGTTCGCGCGCGGCATTTTCGATGAGCGTGTGGCCATTGGCGAGCGCGGCAGCCATCAAAGCCGTGTGGGTGCCACCGACCGTGACTTTGGGGAACACGATTTTGGCACCTTTCAGGCCCTTGGGAGCGCGAGCGTGGACATAGCCCGCCTCGATATCCACTTTAGCGCCGAGCTTTTCGAAGACCATGAGCAGGAGATCGACCGGCCGCGTGCCGATGGCGCAGCCGCCGGGCAACGAAACCTTGGCCTCGCCCATGCGCGCCAGCAACGGCGCGATGACCCAAAAACTCGCCCGCATTCTCGAGACGAGTTCATAAGGCGCCATGATATCGACGATGCAGCGGGCCGACAGATGCAGCCGGCGGGCCGCGTGCGAATCTTCGCCGGGCTGGCGGCCATCGACGGAATAGTCGACACCGTGATGGCTCAATATGCGCAGCAGCATGCTGACGTCGGCGACGCTCGGCGTGTTCTCCAGCGTCACGGTTTCCTGCGTGAGCAGAGAGGCGATCATCAGCGGCAAGGCCGCGTTCTTGGCGCCGGAGATCGAAATATTGCCTTCGAGCGCCTGGCCGCCCACGATACGAATTCGGTCCATCGTCCCCCCGAAATGAGAAGAATTCCGCTTAGGCGAGAAGCAAAATCAAGTGCTCCATGTTGCCGGATCGGCAGCCCCTCTCCCCGCAAGCGGCGAGAGGGAATATTCTCGATCAATTCGTTCTTTCTTGCATGTCGGCTTAGTCGGCGGTCTCGTCACGGCCCGGCCCGGCCAAGTCCGAATGTGTTTCCGACCGTCCCTCCGACCGTCCTTGCCTTTGCGCTTTCCGGCGCCGCAAATTTTCCCGCAAGGCGTCGCCAAGACGCTTTTTTTCCGCCGCTTTTGCAGATCGCGCTTGCGACGCGTCAGCGGTCTCTTTCTTTGCTGTCCGGGAGAGATCCGTCTCAGAGGCCATGGTGCGTCGCTGCGCCTTTGAATCCACCCACGCCGTTTGGACGCGCCGCCCACTCGCGCACCCTATGCAGACAAACCCGCGGGCGTCGCTTGAAACGAGCAGAAACGCCGCTCACTATGTGAATCGTTGTTTCTAAGGCCATCCCCAAGCTTTTAAGGCTTTACGACCAAGCCGACAAGCACGGGCGTCGCCGCGGGCATGAGGGCGTGGCGACGGTCTCCTCGGAGAACCAGCCGTGCTTTGGCGTGATCCCTCCGAACAGCTCTGGTGGAGGCTAAGATTTCGCCTCCGCTCATTGATCCTTCGCTTATTTCTGAGAACGGACGCGGTCGCAGGCTGGGGCGGAACTTCGTCATCCGCGGGGCAAGCGAAAGGGCGCGACGGGCGCGTCGACCGGGATTCGCGCATTTCCCGATGGCGAAGAGCCGCCTCCGTTTCCCCGTCGCACCGCCGCGCATCTTGCCTATCCGATCCGGCTGTGTCACATAGCCGGCACTTCGGCGGATCGCGGCAACCCGCGCCTGTGGTTTCCACCCTCTTTTGCGATAAAGCTGCAGTAGCTCAGTGGTAGAGCACTCCCTTGGTAAGGGAGAGGTCGAGAGTTCAATCCTCTCTTGCAGCACCAGTTTCGTCCGGGCCTCGCCGCAAGCCCGGAAAATGGATCAACGGTTCTGAACGTGTGACCCGCAGTGACAGATGCGCTGCGGGCTAATACGATCGGGGATGTTCGATTCTCTTCTCGCAGCCGGCTTTCAGGTTGAGTTTCACTCCCACGCGGAGGCGATTCTCGGCGTCGACTTTCCCGAGGTTGCGAATCAACTCGAGGCCATCCTGCTTCGTTCAGCTATACCAATCGAGGAAATCATAGGCTCAGGGGGAGGCGAGACGAAAGGCACGCAAAGGCTGCGGCGCGCACTCTATGAGCACGGATGGCGCAAACATAAATTTGAGATACAGCGGACGATCGACGGGATAACGCGCGAGTCTATTTCACATGAGGTGGATCATATTGCCCGGTTTGAGGCCGGTGTGGTGGCGCTAGAGATCGAGTGGAACAACAAAGACCCTTTTTTTGATCGCGATCTTGAGAATTATAAGCGACTGCATGCCGACGGGGCCATCTCACTTGGCATAATCGTCACACGCGGCGTTTCGCTGCAAGACGAGATGCGCACCTTGGTTTTACGATTCGCGACAGAAAATAATGTCGAGAACAAGCAAGATCTTGAACGGATAGGTCTCAATCCGACGCGACGGCAGCTTACTGAATATGCTCGTCGGAGTCGGGGTGAAACCACATTTGCTCAAGCATGGGCCGCATCGTTCGTCCAAGACAAATTCGGAGCGGCTACTACGCATTGGCGTAAGTTAGAGGACCGTGTCCGCCGGGGCGTTGGCAACCCCTGCCCTCTGCTCTTAATCGGCTTGCCGGCAAGCCTTGTCACCTTTGATGAACCGACGACCACCATAGAAAACTCGATCGAAGATGATTGAGCCATCAGTCGACCAGCTCCCGGCCGCGGCCTATCTGCGAATGGTGTGCATAAGTCTTCCAGGTGGGTTCATAGCTTTCATCGGCTTGCTGGCCCCATGTCGTCCAGCCCTTACGGACACCGCGCCCAAACAATTCGATATACGGCCCCGGCGAGCACGCTTCGATGATTTCGTACTGTTCATCCGGCTTGCGGGAATGTTCCCGCTTGCGTGTCTGGATCATATTGACCTGACTGCGACCGGGCGGCAGCGTGCGCGCGTTTTTACCGCGTACGCCAAACAGGATGATCTCTGTCACATTGCGAAAGTAGAAGCCAACGCCGCGACCATCGGAGCCGCCGTCCTTCCTGATCTTGTGCCAGACGACATTGGATTTGTACGTGAAGCCCCATGCCTGCATCACGCTCAATCCCTCGGGCAAGAGCGCATTTGGCACCCATAGATACAGGTGCGACGTGTCGTCCGCGATTTGAGCAATCGGAAGGGCTTGGATATCCGCGAGAGTCATTGTGCCGTAACGATTGAGCCGCCTGTGTTCCGGCGCAACCTTTCCGGTGGAATTCTGAAACCGCCATGGCGGGTCGGCCATGATCGTCTTAAATCGCCGACCATTCGTAAGCGTAAGGAGGGCGGCGGATGGGTTCGGCGCCTCAACTCTGGCCAGCACGAATCACCTCCTGCATGTTCGGTCTGCATCTTACCGTTTTAAGGCGAGGGTGAAAATCGCTTCTAAAGTTTTCCGGTCTCAGGTGACGGATATCGGGGGCTTTTTACGAAGAAAATGGACTTGCTGCAGGGCTTTGACTTGGCCCGTCCACTTGGCCCGTCCGCTCGGCGCGTCGTCCTATCGAGCGGATGCGTCCATCCGCTCCGGCGACACACTCGCGGTCCGACCCATGCTCTCGATATCCGAGCGCAAGGATGATATCCGCCCATCGGATCTAAGAGTTAATGTTGCGATTCACCTAGCCAATGATGCCCATTCGCTAGGTGAATCGCAGCGCTAGGCGGCGAGCGTTTCGAGCAAATCGTGCGGCAGGCGGCCGAAATGCATGACGAGCTTCGGTTCCGGGAAAAAATCGATTGCCGGGTCGGCTTCTTCTTCGAGCACGACCACGCCCGAGGCATAGACGCTGGCACGGCCGGCGATGATCAAAGCGTTGTCGCGATCTTCCGAACAATGCGGCGGCCCCGGCTGCACTTCACCATTCCGTCCCGTCGTAAAAGGGATGACGACATAATTTACCGTGTGGGCCATGCTATTACTCTCCAAATCACAGTCGCCTGTTCCGGGAACATGAATCCACGCTTCCGGTCAAGCCATTCGCCAATTTTTCATCTGATATTTTCGCGATCGAACGGATGCATCCGATCCGACTGAACTTGATTTTGAACATAACAGGAACGGCGGGGCTTGGCAAGGCCGGTTCGAGGGCTACGAACGGACGGCGCGAGATCATGGCGGCTTTGGATCGAGTCACTCCAAAGTAGTCGTGATCGATCCTCATAAGTTGCAGCGGGATGGGCATATCCTACTGGCTCGCGATGCCGTTCACGTCCGCTTCCATAGCGAAAGCCGCCGAAAAGAGGGCGCGCGTGTAGGCGCTCTTCGGCTGCGCGAATAACTCCTCGGCCGATCCGTGTTCGACGACTTGGCCTTGCCGCATGACGATGATGTCGTTTGCGAGGGCGCGTACGACGCGTAAATCGTGACTGATGAAGAGATAGGCCAAGCCGCGACGCCTCTGCAGGTCGCGCAACAGGTCGACGATCTGGGCTTGGACGGTCATATCGAGAGCCGATGTCGGCTCATCGAGCACGATGAATTTGGGTTCGAGCACGATCGCCCGGGCGATCGCAATACGCTGTCTCTGGCCGCCTGAGAATTCATGCGGGTAGCGGTCCATCGTGGCCGGATCGAGGCCCAGTTCGACCAAGGCGCGCGCGACGATCTCGCGTTGTTCCGCAAGCTTCAGGCCTTTCGCCTGCACGGTCAAGCCTTCCGCGACGATTTCCGCGACCGGGAGACGCGGCGACAAGGATCCGTACGGATCTTGAAAGACGATCTGCATGTCGCGGCGCAACGGCCGCATGGCCTTGAACGACAAGCCATCGATCGCACGTCCGAGATAGAGGATGCGGCCTTGCGATTTGATGAGGCGCAAGAGCGCGAGCCCGAGCGTCGTCTTACCGCAGCCCGACTTACCGACAATGCCGACCGTTTGGCCCTGCCGCAACCGGATCGAGACACCGTCGACGGCTTTCACAGCCCCGACGGTTCGCCGGAAGAACCCGCGTTTGATCGGAAAATGAACCCGAATATCGGCAGCTTCGAGAATCACCTGCGCCGCGGGATCGGACGCCGGCGGCGCCCCTTTCGGCTCGGCCGCAAGCAGCGCTTTCGTGTAGGCATGTGCCGGCGCAGAAAAAATCTTCTCGATCGTATCGGCTTCGACGATGCGTCCGTTCTGCATGACAATCACGTCGTCCGCGATCGAGCGCACGATGTTGAGATCATGCGTGATGAACAGCATGGCCATGCCATGACGCCGCTGCAGCTCCTTCAGGAGTTTCAGAATTTGCGCTTGAACCGTGACGTCGAGGGCGGTGGTCGGTTCGTCCGCGATGAAGAGATCCGGCCGATTGGCGAGCGCCATGGCGATCATGACCCGCTGACGCTGGCCGCCCGAAAGCTGGTGCGGATAGGCGGACAATCGTTGCGCCGGATCGGGAATGCCGACTTCCTCGAGCAATTCGATGGTGCGCGCCCGCAACTTGGCTTCACCGCGCGTGCCGTGGAGCTCGAGTATCTCGCCGATTTGCCGTGCGATCATATGCAGCGGATTGAGCGAGGTCATCGGTTCCTGGAAGACCATCGTGACGGCCTGGCCGCGGATCTCGCGCAGCTGCGCGGGCCGGCTTTTCAGGAGATCTTCGCCTTTGAAAAAGATCTCGCCGCCAAGCCGCACGCCTTGCGGCAGGAGCCGTAGGATGGAAAGCGCCGTGACGGATTTGCCCGAGCCGGATTCACCAACAAGCGCGAGAGTGCGGCCGCGGTCGAGTGAGAAGGATACGGCATCGACCGCCTTGACGGCGTTCTCTCCATTCTGAAAGGAGACCGAGAGATCGCGGACATCGAGGAGGGGCGCATCAGGCACGGAGGGCTTCCATGATTGTCGCGATGCCGGATCGGTCCGGCAGAAGTCTTTCTAACTCGGGCGGAAGTCGCCTCGTATCCGCATCCCCGGACATGAGAAACCTGCAACCGGCATCAAGGGCGGTCACCACATGAATGGCATCCGCCAGTTTGTATGCCCAATTTTGCCGCAAGACAGCAGTTCCTATCAGGATATTTCTTTTGACCGGCCAAAGGTCGATCAAGCCACTCCAAATTAGCAAATTGCCATAAAGCTCTGCTTTGCGCACGAGAGGAAAGTCGTTTTCGCGCTTCGGAGGAGCAAGCAACTCCGCCAGGGTGAGTTCGCTTGTCACCGCGGCCTTGGGATATTTTTCCAAGAAGGTCAAAAGATCCTGTATCAGTCGCGCTTCGGTCCCTTCAAGCTCGAAACCGCGAACGAAGACATTTGTGTCGAGATAGACGAGGGACGCCATGCGGGTCTCAGTCCCATTCGTTTCTCAACGCGCGGATATGTGCGTCAATCTCCGCCGTCGAAGAGAAGATGGGACGTCGCATCGCAAACATTTCCTCAAGGCTCATTATATGCTCTGGACGATGCAGGAGCTGCGAAAGTTCGTCACCTTTGTTGAGACCTTTAATCAAATCGGACGCGGACTCGACCGTAACGGTGACCTGTTGCTCCGGCTCCAACCCCTCGCGTAGGTCTTCCGGCAGCTTGGCGACAGGATAATGTTCCTTGATGATCTTGTTCATGGTGGCAACCTCGGGAGCGGCTACAACTTTATCACACGTTCACCCCAGCGTCTTCCTCGGATCGAACGCATCGCGCACCGCTTCGCCGGTGAAAACCAAGAGCGAAAGCATGATCGCGATGACGAGAAAACCGGTGAGGCCGAGCCAAGGCGCTTGCAAATTCGACTTGCCCTGCAAAAGCAGCTCGCCGAGCGATGGCGAACCGGGCGGCAGGCCGAAACCGAGGAAATCGAGCGCCGTCAATGTCGTGACCGAGCCATTGAGGATAAAGGGCAGAAAGGTCAAGGTCGCGACCATTGCATTGGGCAATACGTGTTTGACCATGATGCGCAGATTGGAAAGGCCGAGCGCGCGCGCCGCATTCACATATTCGAAATTGCGCGCCCGCAGGAATTCGGCGCGAACGACATGCACGAGAGTGACCCATGAGAAGAGGAGAAGAATGCCGAGCAGAACGAAAAAGCTCGGCGTGACGACCGATGCGATGATGATGAGAAGATAAAGCTGCGGCAGCGCAGACCAGATTTCGATGAAGCGTTGAAACACGAGATCGAGCCGACCGCCGAAATAGCCTTGCACGGCGCCCGCAGCAACCCCGACGAGCGAGGAAACCGACGCGAGGGCCAGGCCGAAGAGAATCGAAATGCGAAATCCGTAGATGAGGCGGGCGACGACGTCGCGGCCTTGATCATCGGTGCCGAGCCAGTTCCACTCGATGTCGCGGCAGCCATGGTTCGGCTTATCCCGGCCGAGGACACGGGCTGCCGCCTTCTCGCATTGGTCGTCGCGCAACATCCAGGTCGGCGGCGATGGCGCCGGCGTCGGCAAAGCGCGGTTGATCGTTTGGTAGGAATAGCGGATCGGTGGCCAAATCATGTATCCATTCGCATTGATCTCGTCGCCGATCACCGCAGCGCGATAGTCCGTTCTAGCGAGAAAGCCGCCGAATTTCTCTTCCGGATAATCGTGGAAGACCGGAAATAGATATTCGCCTTTGTAGAAGACGAGAATCGGCTTGTCGTTGGCGATGAATTCGGCGAACAGCGAAGCGACGAAGCAGAACAGAAAGATCCAGAATGACCAATAGCCGCGTGTGTTGGCGCGAAAATTGTTGAGCCGGCGCCGATTGAGCGGCGTCAGGCGGATCAAGCCGCGGCCCGGCAAAGGCGGAGCGAGTTGCTCCCCATCGCGCTTCCCATCGCGCGGCACGTCGATACGCGCGGACGGCAAATTCATCCTCAAACCTCCCGCGTCTCGAAGTCGATGCGCGGATCAATCCAGGTATAAGTGAGGTCGGACAGGAGGTTCACGCCGAGGCCGAGAAGCGCGAAAATATAAAGGTTGGCAAACACCACCGGATAGTCGCGGTTGACGATCGATTCGAACGACAAGAGGCCGAGACCGTCGAGCGAAAATATCGTCTCGATCAGCAGCGAGCCGCCGAAGAAGGCACTGACGAAAGCGCCGGGAAATCCGGCGACGACGATCATCATCGCGTTGCGGAACACATGCCCATAAAGCACGCGCCGCTCGCTCAGCCCCTTCATGCGTGCGGTCAGGACATATTGCTTGCGGATCTCGTCGAGAAAGGAATTCTTGGTGAGAAAAGTGATCGTCGCGAAGGCACCAAGCGTCAGGCAGAGGACCGGCAACGTAGCGTGCCAAACATAATCGCTGATTTTCGCCGGAAGCGACAGAGTTTGCCAATTCTCCGAAATCAGCCCGCGCAGCGGGAAGATCTGCCAAAACGATCCGCCGCAAAAAAGCACAATGAGCAGGATCGCAAATAGAAAGCTCGGGATGGCGTAGCCGACCGTTACGACCCCCGAAGTCCATAGATCGAAACGGCTGCCGTCCCGCACCGCTTTGGAAATCCCCAGCGGGATGGAGATCGCATAAGAGAACAAAGTCATCCAGAGTCCGAGCGAGATCGAGACGGGAAGCTTCTCCTTGATGAGCTGCAACACGGGCACGTCGCGAAAATAAGACCGGCCGAAATCGAATCGTAAATAGCTCCCGAGCATCAGCAAAAAGCGTTCCGGCGCGGGCTTGTCGAACCCGAATTGCTTTTCGAGTTCCGCAATGAATTTGGGATCGAGCCCCTGCGCACCGCGATATTTCGCGGAAAAATCGGAAGCGCCCATAGTTCCCACTTCGCGCCCGCCGCTGAAATTCGCGGTCGCATTCGTGTCCAGACCCTGCAATTGGGCAAGTACTCGCTCGACGGGGCCGCCTGGCGCGAATTGAACGAGGGTGAAGGAAACCAGCAAAATTCCGAAGATCGTCGGAACCATCAAGAGGAGACGGCGCACGATATAGGCGAACATTGGCGGTTCACTGCCTCGATGTGTTTATGCGCATGGCCTTCTCGGAATCATACCACCATGTCGACAAGATCCCCGTATCGTAGCGCGGCGATTTCGCCGGGCGTCCGTAAAGGTCCCATTGCGCGATCCAGTGGCTCGGCTTGTACCAATGGGGCACCCAATAGCGTCCGGCGCGCAAAACGCGGTCGAGCGCCCGGCAGATATGGACGAGTTCGTCGCGTGAATTGGCGACAAGCGCCTTGGCGATCAGCGCATCGACGACCGGATCGCTGATGCCGACGACATTGCGGGAGCCATGGACCGCAGCCACTTCCGAGCCGAAGAGAGCGCGCAGCTCCTCTCCTGGCGAATGGGACATGATAAGGCGCTCGGTGATGATGTCGAAATCGAAATCATCGATGCGCAGCTTGTATTGCGCGGCGTCGACGAGCCGGATCTGCGCATCGACGCCGAGCTGCTTCAAGTTTCTAATGAAAGATTGCGTGTGCGGTTCGAGGCCGGTCTCGTCGTAAAGGAATTCCAACTGAAATGGCCGCCCGTCGGGAAGAAGCAGGCTTGTGCCCTGCCGCTTGCAGCCGGCGGCGAGGAAAAGCTCGTTGGCGTGCCGCAGCAGGGCTCTGTCCTGTCCGGATCCGTCGGAAACGGGAGGAACGAAGGGCTCGCCGAAGACCTCGGCCGGCAGTTTGTCGCGGTAGGCCTCGAGTAGGGTGCGTTCCTCGTCATCGGGCAGGCCCTTCGCCGCCATGTCGGAATTTTCGAAATAGGATGTCGTGCGCTGATAGGCGCCATACATCAGGTTCTTGTTCGTCCAAGTGAAGTCGAACGCATAGCCGATCGCTTCGCGAATGCGGGGATCCTTCAGCACCGGCCGCCGAATGTTGAAAAACCAGCCTTGAATGCCGGAAATATTCTGGTCGGGAATAGTCTCGCGTTTCACGCGTCCGTCGCGAATCGCCGGGAAATCGTAGCCGGTCGCCCAAGTCGCCGCTTTGGCTTCCTCGTGCACGGTGAAGGCACCGGCTTTGAACGCCTCGAAAGCGACCGCGCGATCAGAGAAGTAATCGAACCGGATGGTATCGAAGTTCCACTGGCCGATATTGACCGGCAGGTCCTTCCCCCAATAGTCGGCGACCCGCTCGAACGAAATGACACGGCCTTGTTCGAGGCGGCCGATCTTATAGGGACCGGATCCCAGTGGCGGATCGAGCGTCGTCTCGTCGAAGCGATTCTTCTCGTAATAGGCGGACGAGAAAATCGGGTAGCCGCCGATGAAGAGCGGCAGCTCGCGACTGCGGCCGGCAGCCAGTTTGACGACCACCACGTCGTCGGCCTCGGCCGTCGCACTGACGAGATCGCGCAGAGCCTGGCGGATGATCGGGTGGCCTTTCGACTTCAGTATGTCGAGCGAGAAGGCGACGTCCTTAGCCGTCAGCGGGCCGCCGTCGTGAAACCGGGCCTCTTTACGCAACAGAAACTGATAGGTGAGTTTGTCGGGCGAAATCCGGACGGCGCGCGCGACGAGGCCGTAAGCCGCGTCGGGCTCGTCGAGGCTCGATTTCAGCAGACTGTCGAAGACGAGATCCATGCCGAAGGCGGCATCGCCACGCAAGATGAATGCGTTGAGCGAGTTGAACGTTCCGAGGATCTCGTGGGAGATCGCGCCGCCCTTGGGCGCTTTGGGATCGACGTAGGCGAAGGCGGCGAAGTCCGATTTTTCAGCCAAGTCGCCGAAAGTGGACAAGCCGTGAGTCTCGACATCGCCAGAGGGCTCGGCCGCTTGCGCCACAAAGCGCCGCGCGAAGGGCGAAAAGGAACCCGACACGAGGCCGCTCGCGACGCCACCGGCGAGTATTTGGCGGCGCGACAGCCGCGACGGAAGGGGCCAGAGGGGCACTCGGATCTCGTTTCGCCTGTCCTGAGATGACGCTGATTTTGGATTGAATCAATCCAAAATCACCAACGTAATCGATTCCAATAATCTGGAGCGGGATAGGCGATCGAGTTTACGCCATCTGCGTAAACTCGATCGCGCCGGAAGACCGGCGCAGCGTCCCACTTTTCCTCGTCCTGCTCCAGCCGGCCGATGTCGGATGTTTCGCGGCGATTATGCCGGTTTTTCGGGCCGTGGCCAGCCCGGACTCGGAACGCGGCTTCCGCCCGGCCGGCTTCACTGCAATGCGAGCGCAACGAAGCGCACTTCGCCCTGCGGATTGGCGATCAAGAGCAGCGCCAATTTCTTGCCGTCATCCTTCAAACTCTTGAGCTTCGTACTGATATCGGCGGGGTCTTTGACCGGCTCCTGGTTGATCTCGATGACGACTTCGCCCGGCTGGATGTGCTTGTCGGCCGCGGCGGAGTCGGGATCGACATTGGTTACGACGACGCCCGACATAACACTTTCCTTGATCGCGAATTTCAGGCGCGTCGACTCGTTGAGGCCCGAAAACTCCATGCCCAGCGCCTTCTGGACCGGCGTTTCGATCATTTGATTTTTCTGTTCGCCTTTGCCGGTTTCGAGCGAGGCCTTTTTTGCCTTCTCGCTGTCTTCGAGACGCCCGAGCTTGACGGTCTTGGTCAATTCCTTGCCTTGCCGCACGACGACGATCTCGACGTCCTTGCCGACAGGGGCCGTAGCGACCATCCGCGGCAGTTCGCGCGAATTCTTTGACCTCGACGCCGTCGAACTTGACGATTACGTCACCGGTCTGGATCCCGGCGGCTCTTGCCGGACCCTTGTCGTCAGCGCCGGCGACGAGCGCGCCGCGGACCTTGCCGAGGTTGAGGCTTTCGGCGATGGAATCGTCGACATTCTGGATGCGAACGCCGAGCCAGCCGCGCCGTGTCTCGCCATATTTCTGCAATTGTTCGATGACCGGGACGATGGCCGCGGACGGATTGGCGAAGCCGATGCCGCTCCAACCGCCGGAGGGCGACAGGATGGCTGTATTGATGCCGATGACATCACCGTCCATGTTGAACAAGGGGCCGCCCGAATTACCTTTGTTGATGGCAGCGTCGATCTGAAAGAAACTGTCGTAAGGGCCGGAGTCGATATTGCGGTTGCGGGCCGAGATGATGCCGGCGGTCACGCTGCCGCCGAGACCGAAGGGATTGCCGACCGCCATAACCCAATCGCCGACGCGCATCTTGTCGCTGTCGCCGAATTTCACGGCTTTCAGCGGTTTTTCCGGCTTCACCCGCAAAACCGCAACGTCGACCTTCGCATCTTTGCCGACGATTTCGGCCTTCAGCTTCTGCCCGTCGGTAAAGATCACGGTCACTTCGTTGGCATCGGCAATCACGTGATTATTGGTGATGATAATGCCGGCTGGATCGATGACGAAGCCGGACCCGAGCGAATTGGACTTGCGCTCGTGCGGACGCTGCGGCTGATCGTTTTCTCCCTGCCGGTGGCGGCGAAAGAACTCTTCGAACATTTCGTCGAGCGGCGTACCCGGCTCGAGCTGCGGCACATTGGTCGCCCGCTTTTCCTCGAGGGTCTGAGTCGCCGAAATATTGACGACCGCATCGCTAACGGATTCGGCAAGATCAGCGAACGTATCTGGGCCGCGCGCCTGAGCAGACAGCACCATGAGCGGCACCGCGCCGAAGCCGAGGAAGACCGCTAAAGCCAGCGCACGCAATGACCGCGCAGAGAGCGCATGCCGGATCATAGGCAAGGACGCCTTTACTGAATGCGGGGTCGAACCCATCGAAAATCTCCTCCAAACTACGCGAGCGCGCTTCGCTACAACCTTCCGACCGATACAGATACTAAATTATTCGGCAGTGTAGAAATCATCTAAATCGGCACCATCCATGCGGTCATGAATTGGGCCGAAAATCGACCGGATCGAGTCCCGATTGCGTCGGAAGCGATTGATCTGCCATGCTAGATTCGAACTGCTCAGCTGCCCGACGGGCACAGCGGTCCGGAAGCGCGCGTGCCTATCGCTCAGCGCCCCCAGTTCGCTCACGTAAGTGCCATCCGCAGCGCTGTACTTCGACGCAGCGCGTACATGACCTCACTTGGCCGGCGCGGCAGCCGGTTGTTGCCCGCTCGGACTCGCAAAAAAGCGGAAGAATTCGGATTTCGGGCTGAGTACGAGCCTCGTATCGTTGGATTTGAGGCTCGCCTCATAGGCCTGCATCGACCGGTAGAAGGCGAAAAAATCCTTATCCTGTCCAAAGGCTTCGGCGAAAATGCGGTTGCGTTCGGCATCGCCCTGGCCGCGGGTCTGGTCGGCCTGACGCTGCGCTTCGGCCCGGATGACGACCGAGTCGCGATCCGCCTTGGCGCGGATCGTTTGCGACCGCTCGGACCCCTGGGCGCGAAATTCGGCAGCCTCACGCGCCCGTTCCGTCTGCATCCGGCTGAAGACCTTTTC
The DNA here is from genome assembly GCA_963809985.1 of uncultured Alphaproteobacteria bacterium. Classification (GTDB taxonomy): domain Bacteria; phylum Pseudomonadota; class Alphaproteobacteria; order Rhizobiales; family Beijerinckiaceae; genus Methylovirgula. Next base: position 1,973,474 of record CAWELW010000001.1, read on the forward strand.
CGATATTTGCTCGGGCAGATCCGCCCGCCGGACGCGCACGTCGACCGCCTCAACGCCCAACTCCGCCGCGTTCGGATTGACCTGATCGCGAATGTCGCCCATCAGCTTTTCGCGCTCGTCGCGGACGATCTGGGTCATCGTGGCAACGCCGAGCACCCGCCTTATCGCGGAATTCAGAAGCGATTCGAGCTGGCTTGCGCCGCGTTCGATCGTGCCGACGGTTTGATAGAATTTCAGCGGGTCGGTGATCCTGTAGCGCAGGATCGCGTCGACTTCGATGCGCGTATTGTCGGAGGCGAGAACTTCTTCCTTCGCCGATTCGAGATCGAGAAGGCGCTTGTCGATCAAGACGACGTTTTCGACGAAAGGAATCTTTGAAGTGAAGGCCGGGTTCGGTGACGAGGCCGCGCCCCGCCACCGGTTCGCCGAAGCGCAGGACGAGCGCTTGCTCCGTCTGGTCGACAGTGAAGACAGAGACAAGGACCGTGATGATGACGAGAACGATCACGATGATGGACGTGAAGCCCAAGGAGCCTTTCATTTGCGCGCTCCATCGGGCTTGGCCGTCAACTGCGGCAAGGGCAAATAGGGCACGACGTTTTGGCCGTTGCTCTCGTCGACGATGACTTTGTCGGCTCCGCCGAGGACACGTTCCATGGTTTCGAGATAAATCCGCTCCCGCGTCACTTCCGGCGCCTTCTTATATTGCTCGTAGATCTGATTGAACCGTGCCGTCTGACCTTTCGCTTCCGCCACCGTCTGTTCGCGATAACCTTCGGCCTCCTGGACGATGGCCGCGGCCTTGCCGCGCGCCTCCGGAACGATCTGGTTCGCATAGGCCTCGGCCTCGTTGCGCATGCGGTCCTGGTCTTGCTGCGCCGCGGTGACGTCGCGAAATGCGGCAATGACCTGGTCGGGCGGACCGACCGATTGCAGTTGCACCTGCAAGACCAGAATGCCGGCATGATATCGGTTCAGGATCTTCTGCATGAGTTCCTGCACGGCGGGCTCGATCACTCTGCGGTCCGCCGTCAGGATTCGTTGGATCTGGCTATGGCCGATGACTTCCCGCATGCTGCTTTCTGCGACGGCTTTCACGGCTTCCTTCTGGTGGGCGATGTTGAAGGCGTAGTCCTCTGGATGCACCGGATCTATTTGCCAGAACACGGTGAATTTGACGTCGGCAATGTTTTCATCGCCGGTCAGCATCAGGCTCTCGGCCGGTTGCGGATAGGAAATCTGGCCGCCCGGACTGCGCGCGTCCGGACGCAAAATGAAGCCTATATTGACGGGGTTGCGATCGGTCACAGGCAGCTTTAGCACCGAACCGATCGGGAAAGGCAGGTTGTAATTGAGGCCGGACGCGGTCTTGCCAGTATAGCGTCCGAAGATCTTGTTCAGGCCGACCTCGTTGGGACCAACAGTATAGAAGCCCGACAGCAGCCACAGGAACAGGCCGGCCAGGGCAAGGGCCAGCAAAGCGCGGCCGCCCATGCCGCCGCCCGGCAGCCATTGCCTGATCTTGTCCTGCCCGCGCTGCAACAATTCTTCTAAATTCGGCGGCTGCGGGTTCGGCGTCTGGCCCCAAGGGCTCGGGGTACCCGGTTTCCACGGCCCGCCGTTCTTGCCACCGTTTCGTGGGTCGTTATTATTCGTCCAGGGCATGAAGTCCTCGCTGCACCCGTCGTCGCGCAAAATAGCCGGCGAACCACTAACTCTTTGATTTTGTGCGCCGACTTGTCCTTAGGCTTGAGTTCAAAGCGGAAGGGTCGGACCACTGGTCTGTTGCGTTCCGCATGAACACGTAGGTCTCGCGGGAGCAAGGTGAAAGGCCATTCCCGCTTTCTATGCTGCTTTATCGGCGCGGAAAAGACTTATCGGAGGGCCCGGGCCGACGTTCGAAATCGGCGAAGGCAAACGCCGCATCGTCGCCCGCTTGCCGCGAATGGCTCTCGAGGCGCACTTCTTGCCAGCACGACCAGTCAATTGGCGGGAAGAACGTATCGCCGGGCGGCGTCAATTCCACGAAAGTGAGGTGGAGCCGGGTGACGCGATCGATCAATAATTCGAAGACTTCGGCGCCGCCGGCGAGGATAAGTTCGTCGGACTGAAGCGCCAGCGCGGCATCCTTCGCCAAATCCAGGGCGCAGTCGATGTCGCAGGCGACGCGAACATCAGGGGGGACGGCCAAGTTCATCCTGCGGCTGAGAACGATCGTCACGCGGCCGGGCAAGGGCCCGCCGATCGATTCATAGGTCTTGCGTCCCATGAGCATCGGCTTGCCGAGCGTCAGCGCGCGAAAATGCTTCAAGTCGCTCGCCAGATGCCAAGGTACGCGGCCTTCATGACCGAGCACGCCATTCGCCGCGACCGCGGCGACGATCGCGAGCGGGAGGCTAGCGGGATCGGGCTCACGCCCATCCTGACGCGATACGTGCGCCACGTTCAAGTCTCGCCGGGCTTTTGGATTTTTACGCTCAAGCTACCGTTTCACCATCGATTTCGAAGCCGGATTGCATTTCCGCGCGGCTTCGATTGCGAATAAGTGCAGTAAAAATCGGGATGGCTCAAGCGAGGAGGGGTCCCCCACAGATTACGCCACAGATTACGGCCCAGATTACCCAGATTACGCCCAGATAACGGTGACAGTGCACTTTATTCTCGCACGGCTGAAAGTTGAGCGAGGTTGGGCGCTTCAATGAGTGCACTGTCACCGTAATTCGCGTAATTCCGACGGGCCGACGCCCTTAGGGCATGGGCTCCTCTTCCGGCGTGACCATCATGACTGCGGTCGCCGAGACGACGCCGCCGAACGTAATGGCAAAGCCGCCGAACAAAAGTGCCAGCCCCGCGACGGCGACGTCGCTATGAAACAATAAAGAGCGCAGGCCCGCGACGTCGCAGACGAGCAGAAAACCAGCACAGCCGACGCCCGTGAGGGCGCCGAGAATCCAGTGCGTCACAACGAGGCGGACAATCGGATCGCAGCATCGAAGGTGCAGCCGCAGCCGGCGTGCCACGATGTCATAGATTGCGCCCGGGGCTCCAAAGAACATCGCCCTCACCTCTCCGGTTGACATAGCGCGCGGCGACAAAAAGGAAATCCGACAGCCGGTTGATATATTTCAGCGCCGGCGCCGCGACCGGTTCGGCCGGATCGGCCGCGAGCGCGACCATGATACGCTCGGCCCGGCGAACGACGGCCCGCGCCGTATGCAGCCCGCTTGACGCCCATCCGCCGCCCGGCAGGACGAAAGACTTGAGCGGCGTGAGCGTCCCGTTCAACCGATCGATATCCCGCTCCAGGCGGTCGACCTGGGCATTGCTGACGCGCAAACTTGCTTTCCCGGCCTTTTCTTTCGTCTGCGGCACACAAAGGTCGGCGCCGAGATCGAACAGGTCGTTTTGAATTGCCGCGAGCAAAGGGTCGATGATGGCGCGATCGTCGTGGTCGGCGAGAGCCGCCCGCGCGAGCCCGATGAAACTATTGGCTTCATCGACCGTACCATAGGCTTCGACGCGAAGATCGTCCTTGCGCCGGCGCTCGCCGCTGCCGAGCGAAGTCGTTCCGGCATCGCCGCCGCGCGTATAAATTTTGTCGAGCCGAACCATGCTGCCCAATCTGCCGTTCACTCTGGCGTTCACTTGCGGAAGAATAGCACGCCCATGATGATCAGTATCGCCAGAAACTGCAGGCCGACCCGCCAACGCATCAACGTCTGCGACCGGTTCGGGCTGCCGCCGCGTAACATGTTGACGAGGCCGGCGACGAGCACGGCGGCGACGAGGATGACCGCCGCGCCGATGAGTTGATTGCCGACTGAATACATGAAGCTGCGATCCTCGCGTAGGATGATCCGGCGGAGGGGCTGTTACCTCGCCCCGCCATAGCCTGTCGCTTGCGACGGGCGTCTAAACGACGCCCTACGCGGGGAGAGGTCGAGCGAAGGCAAGTTTACGCTGCCTTCGTAAACTTGCCGGCGGCGGGAAGAGGGGACCCTCCCAATCGATTCACTCTTTTCTGTATCGCCTCAGCACCGCGTTCAATAGCGTTTCAACAAGCGTTCGAAATAATCCATTTCCTCGCGCGGCCGTGAGGGATCCGCCAGCCGCCGGCGCAATTCTTCGAGGACGCGCTGTGCGCGCTGTGCTGCCGGCACGCCCAGCGGATCGAAACGGGCCGACGGATCGAGCGGTTCTTTAGAGAGCGGCCGGCCCAGCGGGTCGGCATCCTCCTCGCCCCGAGCGCGCAGCGAGCCCCCATCTCGATCATCTTCACCAGCCTGGTCGCCGGGCTGGCCCTGCCCCTGCTGCATTTGTTCGGCGAGGTTTTGCGCCTCGCGGCGCAAAGCTTCGAGCGCACGACCTTGCGCCTCGACGGCACTGTTGCGCCCCTGCTGGCCTTCGCCGAGGGCCTGTTCGGCTTCGCGCATGGCTCTCTCGGCGTCAGCGAGCCCGGGTTGCCCCCGCCCGCCTTGTCGCATCCGCTTCTGCAATTGTTCGAGCCTTTCGCGCAGCGCCTTCTGGCGGCCCTGCAAGGCCTCATCGCTCGGCTGCGCATCTTCGGCCTTGCCGCGCCGCTGCGCACCGGAAGGATCGTGATGGCGGGCACCGGGTCGCGCGTCGTCCGTCGGCTCATCCCGGCCCGACTGATGGGTCTCATCGCGCAAGTCCTGCTGGTCGCGCATCATTTTGTCGAGGTCACCGAGCGCGTGGCTCATTTCCCGCCGAGACGGATCGCTTTCGTGCCGCCGCGCCATCCGCAGATTCTCGAGAAGATTCTGCATCCGTTCGAGCATCTTCTGCGCACTAGCGCGGTCCCCGGCACGCGCCATGTCCTGCATGCGATCGAGCATCGACTGAAGATCCTTGCGCGAAATCGACCGCCCGTGCTCGAAGGATTGCTCGGCGAAGTTCCGGCCGCTTTGTTCGCGCCTCAACCTTTCGGCAAATTCCTTGAGGAACTTATCCATTGCGGCGCGAAGCTCGTCGGTCAGCTTGACGATGTCTTCGTCCGAGGCGTTGCGCTGCAGGGCTTCCCGCAGTTTCTGTTCGGCAGCGCGCAATTCGCGTTCAGCCGTGCTGAGACCGCCATTCTCGATCTCGAGCGCCATCGCCCAGAGGTGGTCTGCGACGGCCAAAATCTCCGCGTCGGCCTTGGCCTTGCGCAACCTGATCGCAGCCACGTCGAGGCCGAGATAGATGCTCGGCGTCGTGCCGAACAATTCGGGCGCGAGCATCAAAGCCTCGAGAGCGGTTTGAACGCGGCTGCGGTCATCCGGAAAAAGCACGAGATCGCGCCTCAATTCGACGAGGGCGCGCGCGATCGGCTTGGTGAACGGCTTTTGCGGCAGGACGATCTCGATCGGGTCGCTGTTGCCTTCGTTGCCGCCTTCATCACGGGCGGTAAGCGTCATCGTCACTCGCGCGCCGGCCCAGGGATGATCGGAGAGATCGCCGGTTGTTTCGGCTTCGCCGAGGCCGCCCGGCGCCGGCGCGAGATTGAGCACGAGATGGGGAGGAACCACGAGGGAGCGGAGCCGCCGCCGTTCGCCCTCGACACTGGGATTCTTGAACTCGGCTTCGGCGCGGGTGACGCCGTAGTCGTCGCTGATCTTGTAGGCCAAGGTCAACGTACCACGGAGATTGGCGCGCGGCGCATCGGTCAATTGGATCTGCGGCGGTTTGTCGGGAATGGCCGAGAGGTCGAACGAGCCGATGAGCATGCTGCCCCGCCAAAGGCCGAGATGGGCATCGCCGCGCAGCGCCAGCCGCTGTTCGCTATAAGCTCCAGTATCGCGGTTCAATGCCGGTGTTGTGGTGGCGGGCTCTGCGGTTGCGACAGACGCGGCTTTGTCATCTTTCGAGGGCTCGAGCGCGCCGCGCGTTTCGACGCGAAGCATGCCGCCGGCCGCGCGTATGATGATTGTCGAGCCGACCGGCGCTTCGATCTTGACCGGAAACGCGGGATTTTTCGGTTCGGCGGTGGCGAGGTTGAGGAGCACCGGCGGCTTCCCGGTATAACGCGGCGGGTCGATCCAGGCATCGACGCGGAAGCCGCCTGTCTCGGCGGCGCCGCCACGCCAATCGAATGCAGCCGCGACACGCGCATATTTCTCCGGCCCGGCCACGAAGGCAGAGGCAAAGAGCGCGATGAGGACCGCCGCCCGCAGAGCATAGCGATCGATCTCCATCATGCGTGGGGACGGCGCGCCGGCCCGGAGCGTGGCAATATTCTGCTCGATCCGGCGCAGATGCAGCGCCCACAGGGTGCGCGTTGCCAGATCATCGCCTGGATTGGCCAAAGTGTCGTCGAGACCGGAAGCCGGGCGATGGGCGAGACCAGATTGACGGTCGATGCGGGTGAGCGCTTCCTTGCGGGAGGGTAAGCCGAGGCGCAACAGCGGCACGAGGCCCAGTACGAAGGCCGAGCCTAGCAAAACAACGCCGAGGATACGCCAAGTTCGCCCGACTTCGAGCCAGAGCCCGGCAAAGGAAAGGCATAGGAATAGACCGAGACTCAGGCCCGGCATCAGCAGTGCCCGCCACAGCCGCTCCCACAGCAAAGCTGCTCTGGCGCGCGCGACGACCCCGTCCAGCCTCCGCGAGGCGGACCCGCGCGGTGCTGGAGAACCGTCATGGGCGGCCTCCTTACTGCGGAAGTCCTGCGGCTTTCTGTCAGTCACTGGGAGCTCCGAAGATGCGTGCCTCGACTAGGCAGGGGCCGTCGAAGAAGCGGGCAGGTGCTGTTGTCGTCAAAATAGGATGCCGTCGCGCACTTGCTGTCAAATTAGCAAGATTTATCCCAACCAAGCCGGAATTTTGTCCGCTGTACAAAAGTGTCGCTGGACGAGACGAAATTACAATAACGCGCCGGCGCGCTGATCCTTCCCCGGAACGTCGAAGGTGGCAACGGAGCCATAGGGCGCGCTGTTGCGCACCCGTCGCATTTATTGAACGGCTCGCGCACTGCGCGAGCCTCTGGCGAGGCTGCCTGTTGGGGCGAGTTGCTTGCCGTCTCAAGATCCCACCCGGCCGCCCACAGCCCGTCGTTCGCGACGGGCGCGCCTTCGGAACGCCCTGTGGCGGCCACCCTCGCATTCTCAGAGCAGGGATTTACAGTTGCGGGATCGAGCATTTGTTTCAACGTGCCGCCTAAGCAACCTTCCAGAGCTTTCTTGGCGGGCTCTGCGCATCGTGCAAGCTTACGAACTCCGGAGCCAGGCCGGCAGCTTGTCCTGCCCGATCAGATCGGCATAGGTCGGGCGCGGCCGAACGACGGCGAAGTCCTCGCCATTGACGAGAACTTCCGGAACGAGAAGGCGCGAATTATACGTGTTCGCCAGCACTGCCCCATAGGCGCCGGCGGACATCACGCTCAAGAGATCGCCCGGGCGGGGCTCTGCGATCTCGCGCCCTAAGCCAAGATAATCGCCGGTTTCACAGACCGGGCCGACGATGTCCGCGATGATTGTCGGCGCATTTTTGCGCGCGATGCAGATCGGCAAGATTTCGTGGTGGGCTTCGTAAAGTGTCGGGCGGATGAGATCGTTCATGGCGGCATCGACGATGACGAAGGTCTTGGCCTCGCCGCGCTTCACATAGAGGACGCGTGTGACGAGGATCCCTGCATTGCCGACGATGAGGCGCCCCGGCTCGAAGATCAGGCGACAGCCGCTCGCGCCGAGACGGCGGCGGACGACCTGTGCATATTGATTGGGGTGGAAGGGCGCAGGATCGGTTCCCGCTTCATAGGGGATGCCGAGGCCGCCGCCGAGATCGATATGGTCGATCCGGTGGCCGTCGGCGCGCAAGGCGCGGACGAAATCGGCGATCAAAGCGAATGCATCGTCGAAAGGATCGAGGCTCGTGATCTGGGAGCCGATGTGAACATCGACGCCGGTAACCATGAGCCCCGGCAGCGTCGCGGCGTGGCGATAGACGGCTGCGGCGCGGCTCAGGGGTATGCCAAATTTATTTTCGGCCTTCCCGGTGGTGATCTTCGCATGGGTCTTCGCATCAATGTCGGGATTGACGCGCACTGCGATCCGCGCAGTCTGCCCGCGCGACGTCGCGAGCGCTGCGAGCGCTTCGAGTTCGGGCTCCGACTCGACGTTGAAGCACAAAATATTTTCATCGAGCGCATGAGCCATTTCGGCCAGTGTCTTGCCGACACCGGAGAACGTGATTTTTTCGGCCGCGACGCCGGCAGCGCGGGCGCGACGCAACTCGCCTTCCGATACGACGTCCGTGCCGGCGCCCAGTCGCGCCAGGGTCTTGAGAATCGCCTGATTGGAATTGGCTTTCACCGCATAGCAGACGAGCACCGGCAGGTCCGCGAAAGCGGCGGCGAAAACGCCATAGTGGCGGGCGAGCGTGGCGGAGGAATAGCAATAAAACGGCGTGCCGACCGTTTCCGCCAGCGCCGAAAGATCGACCCCCTCGGCATGCAGGACGCCGTTTTTCATCGCGAAATGGTGCATTCCGATACGGCTTCACAGCAGAGGATCGAGAATGAAGGATGATTGTTTGTGGAATGGCAGCGGGCCTTGGTCAGTCGCCGCCGGGGCTGTGGCACCGGGCTTTTGGCTCTGGTCGGCGGTGCTGGTCTCACCCGTCCTTTTTTGTTCCTTGGCAGCGCCGACACTCGGCGAATCGAGATCGTTTTTGCGGCCGCACCCTGCCAGCGACAAAACGACGGCGAAGAGGCAGAGTGCAACGCCGATGTGGTGGGACTTGCGAGTGATCACGTAAAACTCCGGCTCGAGCGTCTCCTTATAGACGAAACCGCGACAAAAGCGAAAGCCGCCACCGTGACCATGTCCGGAAAAAGTGCCGCAACCTTCCGGCAGGAGTTGCCCCGACTTGTCGACCGGGTCCGTCTTTTTCGCCGACCGGGGTTTCCGTTCGCTCGGAGGACGCGCAGGCGTCCGAGAAAAACCCGGCCGTAGCAGGCGGTCAAGGGGCGCCCTGGCGCCGATTTCTCCGGCTACACGCCGGCTTGCGACACGAGTTTGGTGTTGAGATAGGCTTCGATGGCTTCCGATCCGCCCTCGCTGCCGTACCCGCTGTCCTTGACGCCGCCGAAGGGCACTTCTTGGAAGGCGAGCCCAAAATGGTTGATGGTCAACATGCCGGCCTCGATCGCGCCGGCGAGCGCGGTAGCCGTCTTGGTGGATTTCGTGAAGGCATAGGACGCGAGCCCGTAGGGCAGGCGATTGGCCTCCGCTATGACTTCATTGAAATCATGGAAGGAATTGACGAGCGCGAGAGGGCCGAAGGGCTCTTCGTTCATGGCGCGCGCCGCGGTCGGCACGTGCGCGACCACCGTCGGCTCGAAAAAATAGCCCTTATTGCCAATCCTCTTGCCGCCGGTCGTGATCTCGCCGCCGCTCTGGACGGCATCCGCGATGAGGCCTTCGAGCGCGGGAATTCGGCGCGCATTGGCGAGCGGCCCCATTTTCACGCCAGCCTCCATGCCGTCGCCGACCTTCAGGGCCTTGGCGATGGCGGTGAATTTTTCGAGAAATTGCTCATAGAGCTTTTCTTGAACCAGAAAGCGGGTCGGCGCGATGCAGATCTGTCCGGCATTGCGGAATTTAGCCACGCTGAGAACTTTCACGGCAACGTCGAGATCCGCATCGTCGAAGACGATGGCCGGGGCATGGCCGCCGAGCTCCATGGTCGCACGCTTCATATATTTCCCGGCGAGGGCCGCGAGATGTTTACCGACGGCGGTCGAGCCTGTGAAGGAAATCTTGCGGATGATCGGATGCGGAATGAGGTATTCCGAAATCTCAGACGGGACGCCGTAGACGAGATTGACCGTGCCGGCCGGGACGCCCGCGTCCGCAATGGCGCGGATCAGCTCGGCCGGGGAAGCCGGCGTTTCCTCGGGCGCCTTGACAATGATCGAACAGCCGGCGGCGAGCGCAGCGGCGACCTTGCGGACGACCTGATTGATCGGGAAATTCCACGGCGAAAAGGCCGCGACCGGGCCGACCGGTTCCTTGATCACGAGGTTGAAAGTATTTGGCGTGCGGGCCGGCACGACCCGCCCATAAGCGCGCCGCGCCTCTTCGGCGAACCAATCGAGCGTATCGGCGCCGGAGAGAACCTCGGCCTTCGCTTCCGGCAAAGGCTTTCCCTGTTCGAGCGTCATCAACGGCGCTATCGAATCGGCGCGCTCGCGCAGCAGGTCGGCGGCGCGGCGCATGATTTTCGCGCGATCGAAAGCCGAGACGCTGCGCCAGGCGCCAAAGCCCTTTTGCGCGGCTGCAAGGGCGAGATCGAGATCGGCTGGTTCGGCATGCGCGACGCTGCCGATCTTTTCCTCGGTGGCCGGATTGACGACGTCGATCGTCTTGCCCGAGAGAGCCGGCCGCCATTCGCCGCCGATGAGAAGGGAGACCTTGGGATAGGGATTGGACATGGAGTCACCTCGTCGCGCTCAGGGGGTCACCAGACCTTTTTAGGTCGGCCGAAAGTTCAATTTCAGAAAAATGTGGTGATCAGTCATCGCTTCTCGGATGATTGCTTCGCAACTGCGCTTGCCGCCCCTCTCCCCGCTTGCGCAGGGCTGTCCGGGGAATGAGAGACCTGAATCGATCGGTCGCAGGTGCATGCCTCGTAGAAGCGAGGTTTTTCCGTTTACTTTCTGGTTGCGAGACTCAGAAAGGGAACGAGGCATGCGCTTTACGCCTAGCATTTTTGGCAAGCTGCTTGAAGCCATTAACCGACGCCAGTTTGAAGCGATCGTTGATCGTCACGCCGGCGATGCCTACGACAAATCGTTCAAGAGCTGGGAGCATCTTGTGGCATTGATCTTCGCCCAGTTCAGTGCCGCCGACGGATTGCGTGGTCTGGCGGCCAGCTGGAACGCCAACAGTCAGCATCATTACCACTTGGCCAGCGGCAAGCTCATGCGTTCGACCTTGTCGGATGCAAACAAACGCCGCCCGGTTGGCGTCTTTGCCGAGACCTTCGGCCTGGTGGCAGGGCAGCTCGACCGGGAGACGCGCCGCGACGGCAAGGCGATGCTGCGCCTGATCAACTCGACGCCCATTCCACTTGGCAAACTGTGCGATTGGGCCAAGTCGAATGGGCGCATTCGCGGCATGAAGATGCATGTCGTCTATGATCCGAAGACCGATTACCCCCGCATCCTCGATATCACCGATGCCGACGTCAACGATGCTCAGATCGGCCGCACGATTACAATCGAGGCCGGTGCAACTTATGTCTTCGACAAAGGCTATTGCCATTACGGCTGGTGGGCAGCGATCGCGGCCGCCGGGTCGAGCTTCGTCACGCGGCCCAAAACCAACATGGGTCTCAAGCTGGTCTGCGAGCGCCCCGTCGTAGCGCCGCAAGGCGATGGCTTCGCCATTCTCGAGGATAGCGAAGTGAGTTTCGCCAGCAGGGGCGATTCTAAGTTGCCGATCCGGCTGCGGCGCCTGCGCGTCAAGCGCGAGGAGAGCGACACGATCACCCTCCTGACCAATGATCTCGAACGTTCCGCCGTCGAGATCGCCAAGCTCTACAAAGGCCGCTGGCAGATCGAGCTGCTGTTTTGTTGGATCAAGCAGCATCTCAAGATCCGCAGGTTCTTGGGAAATAACGATAACGCGATCCGCCTGCAGCTCTTCGCCGCGATGATCGCTTATGCGCTGCTGCGTATCGCGGCCCGGGCACACCGCGTCGCGATCCCCATCTTGAGGTTCACCGATCTCGTTGCCCAGTGCATCTTCGAGCGTCGTAAGATCGCGGCAATCGACAAGCCACCACCTGTCAATCCAAGCCTGCGACGCGATCGAAACTGGCCAAATCAGATGAGCTTCTGCTATGTTTGATTTTCCCCGGACAGCCCTGCCGCTTGCGGGGAGAGGTGAGGTGAGGGGCTGGGGGACTTGCTCCAACATCGCGGCCAATCCCCTCGCCCCTCACCCGGCCTCTCCCCGTTTCGCTTTGCTCACGGGGAGAGGGGTCGCGCGGCTGCGTAGGAGTCTCTGGTCCGATCATTCGTTGGTATAGTTGAATTTCCATCATGGGTCATGAGCGGAGATCCAAACTGAGACATTACCCATCGGCGGAGCGCTTCTCGCCTTTAGGACCACGTGGCAATCTCTACTCCACAGGTAAAACTGCGACCGGGCGGTAACGCTTGATATAGGGAGGCTCCCAAGGGTCGAGAATTCTCTTTCTCTTCGCATCCCATGCCACCCAATGCCATTCGGCCCCATTGTTGTACAGATTTACCTTCAAGATCGCGTCATATTCCAATACACTATAGCCGCGAAATTTCACAAGTCGTCGCGATGGGCGCCGCCCCAGCCTAATCAAAGCGTCGCGAAGCGCGGGAGCAAAATTCCCATTCTTCGCTGCCGACGATTTGTCGTCGAATGCTTCGAGCGCTTTAGAATAACGGACGCCAGCCAGCATGGCGACACATGCAATACCGCAGTCCATGTCACCTCTCTGCCGAACGCGCCGCATTCACAGCCCTTCGAATTTTTGCTAAGCATATGTGAAGCAGACGGCGACGGCGAGCCGGTCGTCAAGGCAATCAAATTTCAAACTGACCCGCCACCCGTCCCCCTTAAGGGGCTGATGCGCGCGGCGCGGCGCGGCGGGCCTGTCGCCGTCAGGCCGAAAAGGGGCGCACCGGCGGCGCCGGCTGCCGGAATAATTTCGGCGCTTTTTTCGGCGCATCCTTAGACCGGAACTTGCTGCGGTATTCGGCCACGAGTTTGTGCCATCTTTCGCCAATATAGGCAAACAGCGGCTTTCGTTGCGCTTTCACGGCTGCGTCCAGGACCGCCAGCCACGACTTGGTTTCGGGCAGGGCGGTGGACTCGGCCGTGCCTTTGGCGAGCCAGGCTTCGGCAGCATCACGCCCGCGCGCCCGCAATCCGAGCAGGAATTCCCACGAGACATTCAATTCGCTTGCGTTAGGGAGGTCGGTGAAGACTTCTTCCGCAGCAATATGATGCTGCCGCATTCGGCGAAATTTCCGCCCCATCGGTGTCAGCATGGCCAAGGGGGATCGGTTCAATTCGGCAAGATGGTCGAGCGCCGCCATTTCCCGCAGCAAGGATGCATTGAACGTGATGTGTCCGAGGCGGCGAATGATGTCATGCGACGTCATTGGCGTCTCCGCCTCGCGCATGGGCGTGACCTGGACGACGAGAATATCGGGAGCGGAACTCGCCATGGCGAGATCGAGAAGCGGCGGGTTGGCGGAATAGCCGCCGTCCCAATAGGCCTCGTCATCGATCTTCACCGCATGATGAAACAGCGGCAGGCTCGCCGACGCGAGTACCGTTTCGGCATCGATCTCCGCATTGCGGAAAACACGCGCCCGGCCGTCGCTGACCCGCGTTGCCGCCAAGAGAAGCGGAATCGCGCCTGGATGCCTCAGACTTTCGAAGTTCACCACTTCGTTGAGGACGCTCCGCATCGGGTTGAGATCGAGCGGATTGAACTGGTAGGGCGAGAGGAACGATGTCCAGAACGAAAGGGTCCCGGCCGCCGCCCCCGGAACGAAGCGGGCCGCCGTGCCCAACGGATTGAGCCCGAGCGACTGACTCGATTCGCCACCAGAAGCGCTCGAGTCTCTCGCGCGCCAGCTGCCGATCACCCTCGGCCAAGGCCGTGGCGAGGACGACCGCATTGAAAGCGCCGGCGGAGGCGCCGCTCACAGTGTCGAATTCCATGCTCTCTTCTTCGAGCAGCCGGTCGAGAACGCCCCAGGTGAAGGCGCCGAAAGAGCCGCCGCCCTGAAGGGCGAGGGAGAGCCGCCTGGGCGGCCAAATGGATCGACGGGGGGGTCTGAGCGGCCCGCCCCGCCGTTCGGTTTTTTCGAGCAAATTCATCGTTTCACCATTTGCAAAATCCTGTCGAACTCGGCGACGCCCGGATCGCCGCCTCGCGATCGACATGTCGGCCATGAAGGTCGACCTTCCGACGGCCTGCCTATTCGCATCCAAAGTCGAACTATGTTGAACGGAACCTCTCGGTTTGCCGCGGGCTCCCGTCGCAAGAAAGAACGCGCCCATCCTGAACGAACGCGTTTCAACTCGGTCTAATATATTGCATCGCAGCATCATTTGCGAGATTGCGTCTTCGTAATTATTTTCACTTTAAGTTTATGCACTTATCTGCACGCTTGGAATGTTTCCGAGGGCGAATGCGGCCAAGATGTGTCGGCGGTCGAGCCCTTACCCAGAATTGTCGCAGCGGACACGGCCTGCATTGCCATTTCGGCGGCGGATGCATTGATTGGCACATGCCGGGCCGAACGATTATGTTGGCGCATGACTACGCCGGCAGCCGAAACACCGATGAGCCCGACCCACCGCCCCGTCCATGTTGGAGACCATGTCTTCCTTGTCGACGGATCGTCCTTCGTCTTTCGCGCCTATTTTCAGTCGATCCGGCAGGACGCGAAGTACAACTACCGCAGCGACCGCCTGCCGACCGGGGCGGTGCGGCTCTTCTGCACAAAACTCTTCCAATTCATCCGCGAGGGTGCGGCCGGCCTCAAGCCAACTCATCTCGCGATCATTTTCGACAAATCCGAGAATTCCTTCCGCAAGGCGATCTATCCGCCCTACAAGGCCAATCGTTCTGCCCCGCCGGAAGACCTCATTCCGCAATTCCCCTTGATGCGCGCTTCGGTGCGCGCCTTCGGCCTCACCCCGATCGAGCAGGACCGCTACGAGGCCGATGATCTCATTGCGACCTATGCGCGGCAGGCGCGCAAACGCGGCGCCGACGTCCTGATCATTTCCGCCGACAAGGATTTGATGCAGCTCATCGGGCCGGGGGTCGGCATGTATGACCCGGCCTCGGGCGAAGCCGGCGCGAAAGGGGCGCGCGAAGAGCGCAAGATCGGGCAAGCCGAAGTGTTCGGCTATTTCGGCGTGCCGCCCGCAAAGGTCGTCGACGTTCAGGCCCTCGCCGGCGATTCCACCGATAACGTGCCGGGCGCCCGCGGCATCGGTCTCAAGACAGCGGCGCAACTCATCGCCGAATATGGCGATCTCGACACGCTGCTGGCGCGGGCGGGCGAGATCAAACAGCCGAAACGGCGCGAGACCCTGACGGATCCCGAAAGCGTCAAACTGATCCGTGTCTCTAAGGAGCTAGTAACGCTGGTCGACGACGTGCCGCTCGAAGTCCCGCTCGACGATCTCGGCCTGCATCAGCCCGACGGCAAGGCGCTCGTCGCTTTTCTGAAGGCGCTGGAGTTTACGACCATCACCAAGCGCGCCGCCGAAACTTACGGCATCGATGCCGGCAACATAGATCCCGATCCGGCTTTCGTCGGGCCGGCGGGTTGGCGCGGCCGTGACGGCGAAATCAGCGAACAAACAGACAAGGGAGCCGAAGGAGCGCCGCCCGCGATCACTGATGACAGCGAAAAAAGTGCCGTCGCAGCACCGGCACGCCCTGGATCGCGCTATGGTAGCGAGCCGGTGAAAGCGCCGATCGCGACGGGGCCGGGCGAACTCGCCGCCGCGCGCGCCGCTGCAGCGAAGGCAGAAAAACTCGATCGCAGCGCCTATGAGACGATCACGAGTTTCGCGCGGCTCGATGCCTATATCGCAGAGGCTTTCGACATCGGCCGTCTCGCCGTCGATACCGAGACGACATCGCTCGATCCGATGCAGGCCGATCTCGTCGGCATATCGCTGTGCGTAGCGCCGAGACGCGCTTGTTACATCCCGCTCGCGCATAGGAGCGGCGAAGCCGGCGATCTTTTCGGCGGCGCCGATCTCCTCCCCGGCCAATTGCCTCTCACCGAAGTGCTCACGCGTTTGAAGCCCGTGCTCGAATCCGAAGCGGTCCTGAAGATCGCGCAAAACATGAAGTATGATTGGCTGGTGCTGAAACAGCACGGGATCGAGGTGCGGCCGATCGACGATACGATGCTGCTGTCCTATGTGCTCGATGCCGGCCTGACCGATCACGGCATGGACGTGCTGTCGCAGAAGCATCTCGATCACAAGCCGATCGCCTTCAGCGAAGTGGCTGGATCGGGACGCAATTTCATCGGCTTTGCCCGCGTGCCCATCGACAAGGCCGCCGAATATTCGGCCGAGGACGCGGATGTCACCTTGCGGCTCCATCACGTCTTGAAGCCACGCTTGCCGGCGGAGCACATGAGCCAAGTCTACGAGAGCCTGGAACGGCCGATGGTCGAATGCCTGGCGCGGATGGAAGCGCGCGGCATTGCGATCGACCGCGCGATCCTGTCGCGTCTCTCCGGTGAATTCGCGCAAGACATGGCGCGGCTCGAAGCCGAGATTACGGGCTCGCCGGCGAAACGTTTAATCTCGGCTCGCCGAAACAATTGGGCGATATATTGTTCGGCAAAATGGGCCTGCCGGGCGCGAAGAAGACCGCCACGGGCGCTTGGTCGACGGCGGCCGGCGTGCTCGACGACCTCGCCGTTGAGGGCAATCTCTTCGCCGCGCGCATTCTCGACTGGCGCCAGCTTTCCAAGCTCAAGTCGACCTACACCGATGCTCTGCCGAACTACGTCAACAAGACGACGCAGCGCGTCCATACGTCCTATGCGCTCGCGGCGACGACGACGGGGCGGCTGTCGTCGTCGGAACCCAATCTGCAGAATATTCCGGTGCGCAACGAAGCCGGCCGCAAGATCAGGCGCGCCTTCATCGCGACGCCGGGACACAAGCTCGTCTCCGCCGATTATTCGCAGATCGAATTGCGGCTGCTGGCTCATATTGCCGACATCCCGCAATTGCGCAAAGCCTTCGAGGATGGACTCGACATTCACGCGATGACCGCATCCGAAATGTTCGGCGTGCCCGTGCAAGGCATGCCGCCAGACATCCGCCGCCGCGCCAAGGCGATCAATTTCGGCATCATTTACGGGATCTCGGGCTTCGGGCTGGCGAACCAGCTCGGCATTCCGCGCGAGGAAGCCTCAGCCTATATCAAGAAATATTTCGAGCGTTTCCCCGGCATCCGCGGCTATATGGATCAGACCAAGACATTCGCGCGCGAGAAGGGTTACGTTGCGACGATCTTCGGGCGCAAATGCCATTATCCCCAAATCAATGCGTCAAATCCGTCCGAACGCGCCTTCAACGAGCGTGCTGCGATCAATGCGCCGATCCAAGGCTCGGCCGCCGACATCATCAGGCGCGCCATGGTGCGCATGGACGCAGCCCTGGAAAAAGCGAGACTCTCCGCGCAAATGCTCCTGCAAGTGCACGACGAACTCGTCTTCGAAGTTCCCGACAAAGAGGTCGATGCGACGATTGCGCTTGTCCGCCAAGTGATGGAAGAGGCGCCGCATCCGCTGCTGAGCCTCGCCGTGCCTTTGCATGTCGATGCCAAAGCCGCGCAGAATTGGGACGAGGCGCATTAGGGCGAGGGTTTTGGATCGGCGATCTGAAGCAATGTCTGAGACATTGGAATATTGGTAATGCAGTGTGAATTTCCGCGAAGGATGGCGAGCGTGCGTAGCTTCTCCGTTGATCGTTTCGCAAGGACGCTTGCCGCCCCTCTCCCCGCTTGCGCAGGGCTGTCCGGGGAATGAGAACCTGAATGGATCGGTCGCAGGTGCATGCCTCGTA
The DNA here is from genome assembly GCA_963809985.1 of uncultured Alphaproteobacteria bacterium. GTDB lineage: Bacteria > Pseudomonadota > Alphaproteobacteria > Rhizobiales > Beijerinckiaceae > Methylovirgula. Next base: position 1,991,086 of record CAWELW010000001.1, read on the forward strand.
GAAGCGAGGTTTTTCCGTTTACTTTCTGGTTGCGAGACTCAGAAAGGGAACAAGGCATGCGCTTTACGCCTAGCATTTTTGGCAAGCTGCTTGAAGCCATTAACCGACGCCAGTTTGAAGCGATCGTTGATCGTCACGCCGGCGATGCCTACGACAAATCGTTCAAGAGCTGGGAGCATCT
>CAWELW010000002.1:0-362194 GCA_963809985.1 uncultured Alphaproteobacteria bacterium
CAAGTGCAGCCATAAGCTGTGCCCGACCGAACGTCTGCGAAGGGTCGAAAACGGTCATTCATCAGGCGGGTACCAAGCGTGTGATTTTATCGACTAGTACCCGGAATCACGGGTCCGCGAAACATGGTTTGAGGCGTTTCTGATGGACTTCGGATTTGGTCCAGACGAAGGGGCGAGCTGTTTCATTATAGGTGCGGATGAAGGCGTCGATATGGGCCTTGAGCTCTTCGACGGCCTGGAACGAGGCGCCCTTGAGGGACTTTCCGGCAAGGATCGAGAACCAGATTTCGATCTGGTTCAGCCAAGATGTGTGGGTCGGCGTGTAATGGAAGGTGACGTTCTTGTGCCGTGCAAGCCACCTGTCGTGTTTGGGCTTGTGGGTGGACAGATTGTCGAGGACGACGTGGATATGGCAGTCCTGGTAGGCGGCGATGACCTCGTTCATGAAGGCGAGGAACTCGACGCGCCGTCGGCGCTTGGCGTGGCGGCCGATGACTTTGCCAGTCGCGACATCGAGCGCGGCGAAAAGGGTCGTGGTGCCATGCCGCGTGTAATCATGCGACTGGCCCGTCATCGCCCGTCCGTTCGGCAGTTTGAGGTAGCCCTGGGCGCGCTCCAAGGCCTGGATCGCCGGCTTCTCATCGACGGCGAGGACGATCGCGTTTTCGGGCGGCGCCATGTAAAGGCCGACGATCTCGGCGGCTTTCGCCACGAAGTCGGGGTCGTTGCTCTCGCACCAGGACTTGCGACCGGAAAGATCGATCTTCTGGGCACGAAGAAAACGCCAGATATATTGCTCATGAACGTCGCCGAGCGCCTTGGCGAGCAAAGGAGCCGTCCAATTGGCGAAGCCTTGCGGCGGCTTTTCGTCGAGCAGCGCCAAAATCCGTCGGCCTGTCTCGGGGCCATATTTCGGCACGGGGCCGCGGTTACCCGTCTCGCTGAAGCCGGCAAGCCGGTCCTTGGCGTAACGCACCCGCCATTTGGACGCTGTGCCGATCGTGCAGCCGACCGCGCGGGCAATGGCGCGGGTCGCAGCCCCATCCGCCGCCTGCAAAACGATCCGCGCCTTGAAACGGGTGCGGTGTTCGGTCTTCGTCGAACGCACCAAGCTCTCAAGCTCGGCCCGTTCTTCCGCCGTCAGAATTATCGGCGTAGCTTCTGGAATGATATTGCTGCTCATGCAGCCTTGAATCACAACTCAACTACCCGCGATAGTGGGTACTAGCGAAATCCGCTACAATGTGACCGGGCGTCGATGCCGAAGGATCGGGAGAGTAAAGCTGGAATGGCTTCGGATTTGAATGAGACTGGCGCAGTTGCCACCGTTCCGCTGCGCCATCCTGAAAAGGCGCATCGGCCCGATCAGCCCGTGGCGCGCAAGCCCGATTGGATCCGCGTCAAGGCGCCGGGCTCGCCGGGATGGGCGGCGACCCAAAAGATCGTCAAAGACCATAAGCTCGTGACGGTTTGTGAGGAGGCCAATTGCCCCAATATCGGCGAGTGCTGGGCAAAAAAGCACGCCACTTTCATGATCATGGGCGATATTTGCACGCGCGCCTGCGCCTTTTGCAATGTCAGGACGGGCTTGCCGCGCGGGCTCGACCCCGGCGAGCCGGTACGCGTCGCCGATGCCGTCGGCAAGCTTGGCCTTTCGCATGTGGTGATCACCTCGGTCGACCGCGATGATCTCGATGACGGCGGCGCAAGCCATTTTGCGCACGTGATTGCGGCAATCCGCGCCGTGAGCCCGCAGACGACGATCGAGGTCCTCACGCCGGATTTCTTGCGCAAAGAAGGAGCACTCGAAACCGTCGTTGCGGCCAAGCCCGACGTCTTCAATCACAACCTCGAGACCGTCCCGTCCAAATACCTCTCGGTGCGGCCGGGCGCGCGTTACTTCCACTCGGTTCGGCTCCTGCAGAAGGCCAAGGAAATCGATCCCAAGATTTTCACCAAGTCTGGGATCATGGTTGGGCTCGGCGAAGAGCACCACGAGATCCTGCAATTGATGGATGATCTGCGCAGTGCGGACGTCGATTTTCTGACGATCGGCCAATATCTGCAGCCGACGAAGAAACATCATCCGGTTCTCCGCTTCCTACCGCCGGAGGAATTCCGATCGCTCGAGAGCGTCGCCCTGGCAAAGGGCTTTTTGCTCGTTTCGGCTTCGCCGCTGACGCGATCCTCCCACCATGCCGGGGAAGATTTTGCCCGGCTCCGGGCGAAACGGGCCGGCAAGCCGTGAGCGTGGACGGCGGGTCGGCCGCAGGTGGGGTGCGGCACGATTTCGCAACTGCGAAGAAGTCGCATTGCATTGCTATTAACATTTCCCATTTATGCTATGAAATCTTAGCCGTTCCTGGACTCATTCCGTTCGGGCGGCCAAAGAGAAGGGAACCCGAATTCGGGCGAATTCGGGAGAGTGTTCGATGACATCGTTTCGCACCACGCGGCGCGTTCGTCATACGGCAGAGGAGATGTTCGATCTCGTCGCCGACGTCGAAGCCTATCCGAATTTCGTTCCCCTCTGTTGCGCCTTGCGCGTGCGGCGGCGGAGCGTCACAGGAGACGGGAAGCAGGTTCTCATCGCCGACATGGAAGTCGGCTATAAGGCGATCCGTGAATCTTTCACGAGCCGCGTGGCTCTCGATCGCGCCAATCTCGAGATTTTTGTCAATTATGTCGACGGGCCGTTCAAGCAAATGGAAAATCGTTGGCATTTCGTCCCCGTTGGCGAAAATGCCTGCTGTGTCGAGTTCGACATTTCCTATGAGTTCAAGAGCAGGACCTTAGCGCTGGTCCTCGGCGGCATGTTCGACGCGGCATTCCGCAAGTTTTCCGAAGCCTTCGAAATGCGCGCCAACAGGGTCTATGGCACTGTGTGAGCGGCGGCCGCGAGCAAGAGATTGATCGCAGTCGCAACCGAGACGAGCCGGACCTCGGCGCGGCCGCGATCGCCGAAGCGTTCCGCTTGCGTTGCGATCGCGCCCTTTCGCCCGAAACCGAAGTGAACGAGGCCCACGGGCTTCTCAGCGGAGCCGCCGCCGGGTCCGGCTATTCCCGTGATCGATACGGCGATCTGCGCGCGCGACTGCGCCAGCGCACCTTCCACCATGGCGCGCGCCACTTCTTCGCTCACGGCGCCGTATTCTGCGAGGATGGCCTCAGGCACTCCTAGGCAATCTCGCTTGGCTTCGTTCGAATAAGTGATGAAGCCTCGATCATAAATGTCCGATGAGCCGGCGATGGCGGTGATCAAGCCGCCGACCAGACCGCCCGTGCAGGATTCTGCAGTTGCTACGATTAGCTTTTTTGCCCGGCAGAGCCTGACGAAGTCTTCGGCTTTCCGGACGAGATCGGCTGGATACATCGAAACCTCGCAAATACTTGTCAACGATATGATCTATCAACGCACATTAATTTATTGATTGTGCAATGAAAAATGCAAGTCAACAGGCTAGGGGCTGGCTCGCCTCCAGTCTCGCGATAACGACGATTGCCGGAGACGTTGCGAGCTCCGAGCAATTCGAACTGTTGAAGGCGGCGGGTTGCGGCCAATTTCGCGGCAGCCTGCTTGGTCCGCCGCGGCCCTGACTGCTTCGGCCCCCGAAGCAAAGGTCGCATGATCGCGTCGATCCAGACATGTTAAGTGAAGCTTAAAGCAAGAACGCGGCTGCCAAAGCGCCGCCTATGGCGCCGGTGAAGAGTGCGGCATCATGGCTAGCGAGCAGGGCAGGCGCGGGCTGCCCTTTGGCGTGGAGTGCGACCGTGCTGCCGAGCATCGCAAGCGACCAGCCGCATCCGGCAAGGATGAGAACGAGGCCGAAATTCACGAGGCTGGTTGGTACCCCAATAAGAGCGGCGCCCAAGGTCAACAGCAAAAGACCAATCCCTGCGATCCATTCACCGTGCAGCTTCGGCAGAACCAGACCAATGATCGCGGCGGGCGCGTACATGGCCAAGAGATGCCAGGAGATGACGGCCGAGACGCCCGAAGGGCTGATCCCGCAGAAGCTCATCAAACTCGGGCTCGCCGCCATCAGCAGCGTCATGCCGAACCATGCCGCGGCGCCGACCGCGGTAGCCATCACAACGCCCGTATCGAGACCGTTCGGCCGGGCGGGGCGCGGTGCGGCGAGGCTGCGGCCGGGCAGCGCCAGCGACAGCACGATTATGCCGACCTGCACGAGACCGGCGCAGAGGAGTGCTGCGGCGGGCGCGAACGGGCCCGTTTCGACCTGCGCGACGCGCATCAGGCTTGGAGCGAGGAGCGCTGCAAGCCCACCTGAGCCGAGAACGATCGCGATCGCCCGGCGCGGGCGCGTCGCGTGGATGGCAGCGGAATGCCTATAGAAGAGACCGAAGCCTTGCGCCGTGCCGAGCCAGAATGCGCCGAGACAGAGCGCAGAAAATTGCCCTGCGACGAAACTCCAGGCGGCAAGTCCGGCGCCGGCAAGACCAAGGCTCGCGCCAGTCGCGAAAGCCGACCTTCGGCCGAACAGGTCGGCCAGAGTCGCAGCGACGAAACTGGCGGCGAGCGCGCCGACGAAAGTCGCCGCATAGGGCAAAGTGGCCCAGATCCGAGCTGGTGCCAAAGTCACGCCGGCGATCGGCAAGACGGCGATCGTCAACGTCTGGCTCAAGATGTTGAGCCCGTAGCCGAGTGCCGTCAGCGCCAGGGCAGGGCGCTGCGTGGCACCGCCTTCAACCGCTCCGGTTTCACTGGCCTCACAAGTGCAGACGATATGGCCGACCCTCGCCCGCGGTGGTTCGAAATCGATGAGGCTCATTGCTATATGTCGTCATCCGACAGGATACGGACGGCGGCGCCGTCGAGATCGTCATATTGGCCGTTGTGCAAAGACCAGAGAAACGCCAAGAGGCCCACGAGGCCGAGCCCGAGCGCAAGCGGAACGAGAATGAGCAGGATGGTCATGAACGGGCCTCCACGACTTTGTGCCAATGGTCGCGCTTTGCGATCCTTGGTCTATACCGCGGTTCCGAAGGAAGCCGCGATGCTGCTCTTGCAAATTGCGTTCTCGACCAGCGATTTGCAAGAACGGAACGCCGTCTTCCTATGGAAGCGGAGTATCTATTGAATAGTCGCGTATTTTTGTCGATTTGGCAATTCAATCCGATCGGAATTGGCACTGTTCGGCATCGATTTCAGTTTGTCGGCCGCGGCATCCGCCGACCTCGCTGCCGCGTGGCGTGCCCGCATGGCATTGGCCGTGACGAGGATGGACGACCCCGACATCGCGCAGGCTGCGATCAGCGGCGTCACATGTCCCGAGATCGCGAGCGGGACGGCAATCATATTGTAGATGACGGCTAAGCCGAGGTTTTCGCGCATCAGGGCGCGTGCCTTGCGGGAGATCGTAAGGGCTTCGGCGACGGGCGCCAATCTTTCGCCGAGGAAGGTCGCATCGCTCGCCGCCTGCGCGAGATCGGCAGCTGTCATAGGCGCGAGCGACACATGCGCCGCGGCAAGAGCCGGTGCATCATTGAGGCCGTCCCCGACCATGAGCACTTTGCCGCCTTGCGCCTTCAGCGCCTCAAGTGCGGCGATCTTGTCGGCGGGTTTCAGGCCGCCCTGCCAATCAGAAATCGCGAGTGCCTTTGCCGCGGCGGCGACCGCGGCCGGCCGATCGCCCGACAAGATTTTTAGCGTATAGCCCTTCTCGGCCAAACGGCGGATGATTGCGATGGCATCGCTGCGCAGAGTCTGGCGAATTTGAAAGCGGACGATTGCCCCGCCATGCCTGAATATCAGCGTCGATGCCTCGCTATCGCAGTCTGCGGGCTCGGCATCGGCTTCGAGCCCGCAGAACGCCGGACTGCCGAGCCGTGCGTCTTGCCCGTCGATGACGGCCTTGACGCCGGCCCCCGTTACTTCTTCGGCGTCGGCGGGCGGAGCTTCCGACACCGCATGTTTTGCGAGCGCGCGGGCGAGCGGATGATGGCTCGCCCGCGCAAGACACGCGGCTCGTTGTAGAAGAGGGGAATCAATCGCGTCCGCATCGACAAGAGCCGGCTCCGGCAGTGTCAAGGTTCCGGTTTTGTCGAAGACGATCGTATCGACCTCGGCCAAGCGTTCGATGGCGTCGCCGGCGTTGAGCAAGATGCCGGATTTGAACAAGGCGCCGGCTGCTACGACCTGCACTACGGGGACGGCGAGCGCGAGCGCACATGGGCAGGTGATGATGAGGACTGCGATAGCGGTGACGAGCGCATCGTGGAGCGAAGCCCCCGCGACGATCCAGCCGACCGCTGTGACGGCGGCGGTGAGATGGACCATAGGCGCGTAAAGCCGTCCGGCGCGATCGGCGAGGCGCAGATAGCGCGATTTCACGCTGACGGCTTCGTCCATGAGCCGGAGGATTTCGGTAAGAAGCGAATTCGCCGCGGCCGCCGTGACCTCGATGTGCAAGACGCCCGAATAATTCAACGTTCCGGCGTAAACAATGGTGCCCGGCTCGGCCGTTGCGGGTGAGGTCTCTCCCGATACGAGGCTCATGTCGAGTTCGGAACGGCCCGAGCGCACGACGCCATCCGCAGGCACTCGTTCGCCGGGCCGGACCAGAATGCGATCTCCGACCGAGAGTGCCGCCGCCGGAATGACTTCGGCGCAGCCCGCAGCGTCGATGCGAGTTGCCGTCGGCGCCCGCAATGCGGCGAGATTGGCAGCAAAGGAGTGCGTCTTGCGACGCATGGCCGAATCGAAATAGCGGCCGATCAAGAGAAAAAAGATCAGCATGATCGCCGAGTCGAAATAAGCATGTTCTGCGTGCCGGGCAGTCTCGACGACCGACATGGCGAGAGCGAGCAGAATGCCGATCGCGATCGGCACGTCCATGTTGAGGCTCCGGTTGCGGATCGCCCGCAAGGCGCTGCGAAAGAAAGGTTGACCGGCGAAAGCCGCGGCCGGCAGCACGACGAGCGCCGAAAGCCAATGGAAGAAATCGCGGGTTTCAGGCGTGATGTCGCTAGCATTGCCGGCCCAGACAGCGACCGAGAGCAGCATGATGTTCATGGCCGCGAAGCCGGCTACCGCGAGGCAGCGCAGAAGATGGCGCGACTGGCGGGCGGCGAGGTCTTCCGCCTCGTTCGCCGTGAACGGATAGGCGCGATAGCCGATCCGTGCGAGATCTTCGATCATGCGTGCCGGCTCGAGCCTGCCGTCCTTCCATTCGACGGTGAGGCGGTGCGTCGTGTAGTTGACGCGGGCTCGCGCGAGACCCGGCAATTTCTTCAAGACGCCTTCGATTTCGCCGATACAAGCGGCGCAAGTGATCCCGTCGACGACAAGGTCGATTGCCGATATTCCGTCGTCATGATGGCGGACGAAGCTTGAAAGATCGACAGCCGTGGTCATTTGCGCCTCTTGATCACGATGATTTCGAATTGAATCAATCCAAAAATCATGAACGTGATCAATTCAACCAATCTTGATCGCGCCGGAAACCGCTTCCCCACTTTTGCTCGTCGCCTGCGTCGCTAATCGAGGCTGACGCGGTTGCGCGAGCGAAACAGGGAGTAACCGTCGCGTTCGGCATCGATGGCGAGATCGAAGACGCCCGACTGCGCGGTGAACGTCCCGCGATAATGACCCGGTTCGACTTCGCTCAGGGTCACTTGCCGGTCGCGCCGTTTGTCGGTCGCAAATTCGAAGGAGGCGGCGACCGAAAGCCCGGTGAGGTTTTGATCTTGCGCATCGCGGAAAGTCACATCGAGGACATCCGCGCCTTGCCCCTCGTGCCCGACATGCGCAGAAACATGCCAGTTCAATGCGGCCTGAACGCGTGCCGCGGCAATGTCCTTGCCGTAGGCGAGCCCATGCTCATAAGGATGTGCCTCCTGCTCGCCGCGAAAGGTCGAGAGGGCGAAATAGACCATCGTGGCGTTGACGACCGCGATTGTAGCGAAAAAAGCGAGAAGATAGAGAAGCACCATCCCGCCGGTGAGGCGACGACCCGTTTCCCCTTGCGGCATCTGCAATCCGCCGTGCAAATAGCTCATCTTCTCGTCTCCCGCTTAATGGGCCAGGAAGTGATCACGCGCCGCAGCCGTCTCGTGCGACGTCTCGTCCAAGATGCGGAAGGTCACGTCCTGCGAGGAAGCGCTCACTGCGGAGGCCGGCAAACTGATGAAAACCCGCACTTCCGCCGTCTGATCGGCCCCCACCTGAATAATGGGCCATCCCGCGGCATTCTTCTCGACGCCGACAGCGGAAATCGAGGAGGCCGGGAAAGGCTCGACTTTCAACTCGTAGGAATGTGCAGTAGGGCCGCGATTGACGGTGCGTATGGTATATGCGTTGCGGATCGATCCATCGGCGAGGTTGACGACCAAGGGATTGCGGTCGTGGATCGCAGCCAGGCCAAGGTAAGTCCTGGTCGTGAGCGCAAAGAGCATAACGCCGCCGACGACCGCGATGACGCCGAGGTAGAGCAGTGTCCGCGCGCGAAAAAAGTGGAACACATTCGGCTGGCCGGCAAGACGCCGTTTGATGTTGACGTCGGTGTCGTAGGCAATGAGGCGCGGCGGCCGGCCGATTTTGTGCATGACATTGTCGCAGGCGTCGATGCAAAGGCCGCACTGGATGCAGCCGAGACTGGACCCGTCACGAATGTCGACGCCGGTCGGACAGACGACGACACATTGATCGCAATCGACGCAATCGCCCGCCGGTTCGCCTTTGAGTCGGAGCGCGGTGGCCTTCTTTATAGAGACTCGTGGCTCGCCCCGATCATAACGATAGGTCACATTGAGGGCATCATCGTCGGTGAGAGCTGCCTGGATGCGCGGCCAAGGGCACATATATAGGCAGACAGCTTCGCGCATATGGCCGGCGAGCGTGTAGGTCGTGAAGGTGAGGATGCCGATCCAGACATAGGCTACGAATGGGGCGTGAAACGTCGCAAGCGCGGCGACGAGTGATGGCGCATCGGCGAAATAGAGCACCCAGGCGCCGCCGGTCCAGCAGGCGATCATCAGCCAAAGCAGATGTTTCAAGGTTTTGCGCCAGAACCGCGAGAGCGTCCAGGGACGCGAATCATTCTGCATTCTCTCGCGGCGGTCACCCTCGATGAGGCGCTCGACGGCGAAGAGGAGATCCGTCCAGACGGTCTGCGGACACAGATAGCCGCACCAGACTCGGCCGGCGACCGCATTCATCAGGAACAGCACCATTGCAGCAAGAATCAGAAGTCCGGTGAAGTAATAGACTTCCTGCGGCCAGATTTCGATGAAAAAGAAATAGAAGCGCCGGTTCGCGAGATCGACGAGCACGGCTTGAGTTGGCTCACTCGGACCGCGATCCCAGCGCATGAAGGGCAGCAGGTAATAGATCCCGAGCGTGGCGATCAAGAGCGCCCATTTGATGCTGCGATAAGTGCCATGAACGCTTTGCGGATAGATCTTTTCGGCCGCGACGGCGACGTAGAGCGGCTCGCTCTCTATGTCGCCGTCTCGTGTAACTACAGTGTTCATTTTCCGCCGCCGAGACTGTGGACGAAGACGGCTAGCGTCTTGATCGTCGGATCATCGAGGCGACCGATCCAGGCCGGCATCGTGCCGCCGCCACCGTTTTGCACGCGCTCCACGATATCGGCCTTGGTCGGCCCATAGAGCCACACCTTGGTCGTCAAGTTCGGCGCGCCGAGGTCCAGATTGCCCTTGCCACCGTCGCCGTGGCAGACCGCACAATTGTCGGCGAAGATCTGCTTGCCCTTGGCAATATCGGTGCCCGGAGCAGGTGCGTTGCCCGACAATGTGCGTACGTAATCCGCGACCGTCGAGATGTCGTCTTTCGAGAGCGCGTTGTCGCGCCCGAAAGCCGGCATCATGGTGCTATGCGTGTCCGGATCGGCGGTGACGCGAGCGCCGTGCTGGATTGTCTTGTAAATCGCATCCAAAGTGCCGCCCCAAATCCACCGGTCGGCATTGAGATTGGGGTAGCCGCGCGAGCCTTGGCCGCCGGCCCCGTGGCAACTGGAGCAGTTTTGCGCGAAGGCGGCAGACCCTTCGGCGCGCGCAAAACTCAGCAGCTCCGGCGTCTTTTCGATCTCTTGCAGCGATGCCGTGGCGATCTTAGCGTTCATCGGCGCACGCAGCGCCTGCAGTTCTGTCAAGTCCTCGACGACCGCCGCGCGTGAGTGCCAGCCGAGGACGCCTTGCGTATAGTCACCGAGGAGGGGCCACGCCGGATAGACGATCCAATAAAGGATCGCCCAGATGATCGTGAGAAAAGAAGTCCACACCCACCAACGCGGCAATGGGGTATTGAGCTCCTGGATTCCGTCCCACGAATGCCCGGTTGTGGCCGTGTCCGTAAGTGCATCCGTCGTTTCATGCGGGTCATGCGGCGTGACGTGCGACATGGATCAGTCCTCTTTGAACGGGATGCGGGCGGCCGCGTCGAACTTCTCGCGATTCGACGGACGCAATGCATAGATGAGGGCGATGACGAAGATCACCGCGAAATATGCGAAGCCCCAGGAAGCAACGAATGATTGCAGGGTCTCATAGGTCGACATGGCATGCCTCAGCGAATATTGGCTTTGTCGTCGTAGATCTTGAGATCCACCTGAGTTCCGAGCCGCTGTAGATAGGCGATCAGCGCGTCGGCTTCGGTAAGATTGCCTTTGTCGGCACCGAGGTCGCGGACGATCGCGTTCGGATAGCGCTTCTCCAATGCCGCGGCGTTGGGATCATCCGCAGTGCCTTGCGCCTTGAGATCGGCCGTCGCGTTGTCGATCATTTCTTTCGTATAGGGCACGCCTTCTATCGCGAGCACCCTCATGTGTTCGGCAATATGGCTCGCTTCGAGCGGCGCCCTCTCGAGGAAGCCGTAGGACGGCATGATCGAGGTGGGTACGACGGCGCGCGGATCGCGCAGATGGTCGCGGTGCCAATCGTCGGAATATTTGCCGCCGACACGGGCGAGATCGGGACCGTTGCGCTTCGAGCCCCATTGGAACGGGTGATCATACATGCTCTCGGCGGCGAGCGAATAATGGCCATAGCGTTCGACTTCGTCACGCAACGGCCGGATCATCTGCGAATGGCAGAGATAGCAGCCTTCGCGCACGTAGATATTGAAGCCGGCGAGTTCGAGCGGCGAATAAGGCCGCACGCCCTCGACCTTTTCGATCGTGCTTTTCAAATAGAAGAGCGGCACGATTTCGACGAGCCCGCCGATCGAGACGGCGAGCAATATGCCTATGACGAGAAAAATAGAGTTCTTCTCGAGGGCTTGATGGAGCGAGGGGCGGTGGACAGTCGTTGCCATGGAAAGACCTCACTCGGCAGGAGAGAGAGAGGGATGGATGACCGGACGCCCTTCGGGAACATCCGCCGCATCGGGCGATGCGATCGTCCGCACGAGATTGTAGGCCATGATCAGCGCGCCGATCAGGAATAGGCCGCCGCCGATCGCACGGATAACGTACATCGGATGCATGGCATCTGTCGTCTCGACGAAGGAGTATTCAAGGAAGCCGAGCGACGTATAGGCACGCCACATCAGACCTTGCATGATGCCCGCGACCCACATCGCCGAGATGTAGACGACAATGCCGATGGTCGAGATCCAGAAATGCCAGTTGACGAGCTTCAAGGAATAAAGACCCTTGCGGTTCCATAGCGACGGCACGAGGCAATAAAGGGCGCCAAACGACACGAAGCCGACCCAGCCGAGGCTGCCCGAATGGACGTGGCCGATGCCCCAGTCGGTATAGTGGCTGAGCGCGTTCACCGATTTGACGGACATCAGCGGCCCTTCGAAGGTCGACATGCCGTAGAAGGCGACGGAAACGACCAGTAGACGCAGAACCGGGTCCGTCCGCAACTTGTCCCAGGCGCCCGAGAGCGTCATGAGGCCGTTGATCATGCCACCCCAGGAAGGCATCCACAGCATGATTGAAAAGGTCATGCCGAGCGTCTGCGCCCAATCTGGCAGAGCCGTGTAGTGGAGATGGTGCGGACCCGCCCAGATATAGAGGAAGATCAGGGACCAGAAATGCACGACGCTGAGCCGATAGGAATAAATCGGCCGTTCCGCCCGCTTCGGGATGAAATAATACATGATGCCGAGGAAACCGGCGGTCAGGAAGAAGCCGACGGCATTATGCCCATACCACCATTGGATCATCGCATCCTGCACGCCCGACCAAAGGATGTAGGATTTGGACGAGTAGATCGAGACCGGGATCGCGGCATTGTTGCCGAGAACCAAAACCGCGATCGTAAGGATCATGGCGAGGAAGAACCAGTTCGCGACATAAATATGCGGCTCTTTCCGCTTCATGATCGTCGCGAGGTAAACAAGGAAATAGGTAACCCAGACGGCGACGAGGAAAATGTCTGCATACCACTCGGGTTCGGCATATTCCTTTGAATGGGTGATGCCGAGGAGGTAGCCCGTGCCGGCGATCACGATGAAAAAATTCCAGCCGAGAACGACGAACCAGGGCGCAAGATCGCCGGCGAGCCGTGCTCGCGAGGTTCTCTGAACGATATAGAGCGACGTCGCCAAAAGCACGTTGCCGCCGAAAGCGAAAATCACCGCCGAGGTGTGCAATGGCCGCAAGCGGCCGAAACTGATCCAGGGCAGATCGAAGTTCAGGATCGGATAGGCGAGTTCGAGGGCCACTATAAGGCCGACAAGAAAGCCCGCGACCCCCCATAAGACCGCGGCCATTGAGGCGAATTTCACCGGGCCGAGATTATAATTCGGTTTGCCGTCGATTTCCTGTGGCACCGGCTCGGCCGGCCGGCTGGTATAGCGACTGATGATCGCGATTATCGCTACAACGCTCGCCAAGGCGAAGAGATACGCATGGAAAGCATAAGCAGGCTCGTAAGCCTTTGTGGCGATCAGGAGCGACACCAATGTGAGCAGCAAGAACACTACAGCGAGAATTACCTCGTTGAGTTTCAGGGTTTTTGATCGTGGAAGTGCCTGCGGCATTGGACAGCCCCGTTGCAGCAATTCGTGTTGAAATCGACGTGTGCAGATCGCGCCACATTTCGGCCGGCTTCGGGTCACGGGCCTTGAAGTGGATCAAGACCGGGCAAATTGTGTCCCCGGCTGGCGTGGACCGATATCTTCCAGCATGTCCCGGAAAAATTGCAAGATATTTTCCCGATATTTTGACATCTTCCCGATATTTTGACATCGGATATATCCGATGCTGTGTTAGCTAGGACATGCCACAAGTTATTGATGCTGAGACGAGTTCTCCAATGAGCGCAGCACGGTGCAAGCACATCGGGTATCGCCGATGTGGCAAAATGCCGTTGCGAACCGTGGGGATCGGCTTCAAGGCATTGTTCCCGCAGCCGGTCAAAATATTGTAGTTGCGAAATAGACGGCCTAGCTCCCCGCACACCTGGTTGACCCTGCTCCGCGTCCCGCCTAAAGCCATGGCGAGAAGCCAGGGGAGTTTGCAGTCTTGTCTTTCATTCGTCCAATTTGCACCGGTTTTGCCGGGATATTCTTGCTCACTGCAGCGGCTTTCGGGCAAAATAACGCGCCGGCCCAGCCGCTTGCGCCAGTCAGTTCGCAACCCGAAACGACCACGGCGAGCTTTGGCGCCTGGACTTTGCGCTGCCAGCTCCGTCATGAGGCGACGGTGGATTCGCGGATATGCGAGGTCGATCAAGTCATACTGCCGCAAGGGCAGCAGAATCCGGTCGCCCAGATCGGCATCGGCCGGCCGTCGCCGAAGGATGACCTGCACGTCACCGCGATCGTACCAAACAACGTGACGTTTCCGAGCGTGCCGAAAATCTCGAACGGCGACAAGGATCCAGGATTGGAGCTCGCCTGGAAGCGCTGCGTTCCGATCGGCTGCATGGCGGTCAACGTCTTGAAAGACGAGACCCTAAAGGCTTGGCGCGCGGAAACGGCGGAAAATGCCGGCCGTCTCGTTTTCACCGACGCGGGCGGGCGCACGGTCAATGTTCAGTTCACATTCCGCGGCTTCGCGCAGGCGATGGACGCTCTCGCCAAGGAGAAGTGAAAGGCGGTCGCTCGGGCCGGGCCACGCACTTCAAGCCGGTCGGACATAAAGATCTCGGTAGGTCTCGCGCAAGACGTTCTTTTGCACTTTGCCCATTGCGTTGCGCGGCAGTTCGGAAACGAACAGCACGCGCTTCGGCAGTTTGAATTTGGCGAGCCGCGTTTCGAGCGCGCGGATGAGTGCTTTCTCGTCGAGGGGCGCGCCGCGCGCTGCGACCACGACGGCGGTGACGGCTTCGCCAAAGTCCTTGTGCGGCAGGCCGATCACCGCGGACTCGGCAATGCCCTCGAGCACGTCGATCTCGCTTTCCACTTCTTTGGGGTAGACGTTGAATCCGCCGCTGATGACGAGATCCTTGCCGCGCCCGACGATGTGGATATAGCCCGCTTCGTCGATCTTGCCGAGATCGCCGGTGATGAAGAAGCCGTCGGCGCGGAACTCCGCCGCGGTCTTTTCCGGCATGCGCCAATAGCCTTTGAAGACGTTCGGGCCCTTGACCTCGATCATGCCGATCTCGCCGTGTGCACGTTCGGCGCCGGTTTCGGGATCGGCGATGCGAACGAGCACCCCCGGCAAAGGCAGACCGACGGTCCCTGCGACCCGCGCGCCGGCATAGGGGTTCGACGTCGTCATATTGGTCTCGGTCATGCCATAGCGTTCGAGAATCGCGTGTCCGGTCTTTGCCGCCCAGGCGCGATGAGTCTCGGCGAGCAGCGGCGCTGAGCCCGAAACGAAGAGCCGCATCGTGCGCGTCGTCTGCGGACCGAGGTCTTTGTGCTCGAGAAGACGCACGTAGAACGTCGGCACGCCCATCAGGACGCTCGCGCGGGGCATGAAACCGACGATCGTATCCGCATCGAATTTACCCAAGAAAATCAAGCGGCGCCGGCGAAAAACACAGTGTTGGTCGCGACGAATAGCCCATGCGTATGGTAGATGGGCAGCGCATGGATCAAGACGTCGTCGCCGGAAAACCGCCAATAATCCCGCAAGGTGAGAGCATTCGATACGAGATTGTCATGCGTCAGCATGGCGCCTTTCGAGCGCCCCGTCGTGCCTGACGTGTAGAGAATGGCGGCGAGGTCGTCGCCACTGCGCATGACCGTCTCAAAGGCGGCTGGGGCCGTCCGCGCGGCGTCCATGAGCGAGCCATGGCCTGCCGCATCGAGCGTTTCGACATGGGCCCCGATCGCTGCGGCGATTGCGGCCACTCCCTGGCGTTCCGCCGGGTCGCAAACGACGAGCGCCGGTTCGGCGTCCGCGAGGAAATAGTCGAGTTCGGCGAGCGTATAGGCGCTGTTGAGCGGCAGATAGGCCGCTCCCGCACGCATGGCGGCATAAGAGAGCGTCAGCGCCGGAATGGATTTTTCGACGTGCGCCGCGACGCGGTCGCCGGGTTTCACGCCGCGCGCGACGAGAAGATTGGCGAGACGGCCGGCGAGGGCGAAGAGTTCCGCATAAGTCAGCCGTTCGCCGTCGAGCGTTTCGATGGCCAGACGCTCAGGATCGCCGGCTTCTGCGGCAAGGCGGGCGAATAGATTGGCGTTCATTTAAGGCTCAGGGGTAACGGCGAAGCTTTGTTCCGCAATAATCTGATGAATATGCGAACTTGGCTTCGAGGATTGCAAGCGTAACATTGACCGCGCCGCTTCAGGATCGGATTGTCGGAGCGACCGCACGACCGCGGCGCTTGCGAAGGCGGCAGGATGTTAGCATCGCACTTCGCCGGTCTGGTGCTATATTGATGGCCATGACGTCCCTCGGCTTCACCCTATTTGACACCGCGATCGGAGTATGCGGGATCGCCTGGACGGCGCAGGGCATGCGGGCCGTGCAGCTGCCCGAAGCGAATGAAGCTCTGACCCGCGCGCGCCTTCTCGGCCATTGTCCAGGAGCTGAGGAACGATCGCCGCCGCCTGAGGCCGCACATGCGCGGAACGGCATTGTCGCTCTACTTGACGGCGCGCGTGTCGATTTGTCCGGCATCCGCCTCGATATGGATGCCGTTCCACCGTTCCACCGCCAGGTCTACGCGGTTGCCCGCAAGATAGAGCCGGGCTCGACGCTGACCTATGGCGAGGTGGCGCAGCGCCTCGGCATGCCTGGTGCGGCGCGGGCTGTGGGGCAGGCGCTCGGCGGGAACCCGTTTGCGATCATCGTGCCGTGTCACAGGATTGTCGCGAAAGGCGGCAAGAGCGGTGGCTTTTCGGCGCCCGGCGGCGTCGCGACGAAATTGCGTCTACTTGCGATCGAGGGAGCGAATCCAACACGGATACCTGGGCTTTTCGACTGAAGTCCAGCCCCCTACGCCGCGCCGGCAAATCCCTCCTGCCAGGGTTCCGCTTTTCAGCCGAGACATGGTTTATCGATAGGGCGGTCGACCCATAAGAATAAGCGCCGGAAAGCCGATCCCTGCCGTCCGGGCGATTTGCGCCCGGATGCAAAGGTGGTAACCGATCCCTTCTCAAGAAAAAGCTGAGGACCGCGCCCGTGAAAGAAGTCATCGAAAAGCTCGACAAGAGCCGCGCCGAAGCCCGCCTCGGCGGCGGCAAAAAGCGTATCGAAGCGCAACATGGGCGCGGCAAGCTCACCGCGCGCGAGCGCATCGAGCTGCTTCTCGATCAGGGCTCCTTCGAAGAATTCGACATGTTCGTCGAACATCGCTGCAGCGATTTCGGCATGGACAAACAGAAAGTGCCGGGCGACGGCGTCGTCACCGGGTGGGGAACGATCAACGGCCGGGCCGTTTTCGTCTTCGCCAAGGATTTTACGGTCTTTGGCGGCTCGCTTTCGGAGACCCATGCGCAAAAAATCACCAAATTGCAGGACATGGCTCTGCGCAATCGGGCGCCGATCATCGGCCTTTTCGATGCCGGCGGCGCCCGCATCCAGGAAGGTGTTGCGGCGCTCGGCGGCTATGGCGAAGTTTTTCAGCGCAATGTGATCGCTTCCGGCGTCATTCCGCAGATTTCCGTCATCATGGGACCTTGCGCCGGCGGCGACGTCTATTCGCCGGCCATGACCGACTTCATCTTCATGGTTAAGGACACGAGCTATATGTTCGTCACCGGCCCGGATGTGGTGAAAACGGTCACCAACGAGACCGTCACTGCAGAGGAATTGGGCGGCGCTTCCGTCCATACGGTCAAGAGCTCGATCGCCGACCGCGCCTATGACAATGACGTCGAAGCTCTCTTGCAGATGCGCCGGCTGGTGGATTTCCTGCCGTCCTCCAATGCCGACGATGTGCCGGAATGGCCGAGTTTCGACGACAGCGAGCGCTCTGACATGTCACTCGACACGCTCGTGCCGGACAATCCCAACAAGCCCTATGACGTGAAGGAAGTGATCGTCAAGACGGCGGACGAGGGCGATTTCTTCGAGATCCAAGAGGCGCATGCGCGCAATATCGTGACCGGATTCGGCCGCATCGACGGCCGCACCGTCGGCTTCATCGCCAATCAGCCGATGTTCCTCGCCGGCGTGCTCGATAGCGATGCCTCGCGCAAGGCGGCGCGCTTCGTCCGCTTCTGCGATTGTTTCAATATTCCGATCATCACGTTCGTCGATGTGCCGGGATTTTTGCCGGGCACCGCGCAAGAATATGGCGGCCTGATCAAACATGGCGCCAAGCTTCTCTTCGCCTATGCCGAAGCGACGGTGCCGAAAGTCACGCTCATCACGCGTAAAGCCTTCGGCGGGGCCTATGACGTCATGGCCTCGAAACATTTGCGCGGCGACATCAATTTCGCCTGGCCTTCGGCGCAGATCGCAGTGATGGGCGCGAAGGGCGCGGTCGAAATCATCTTCCGCCAGGACATGAACGATCCGCAGAAGATCGCCAAAAAGACGAAGGAATATGAGGATCGGTTCCTGTCGCCTTTCGTCGCGGCGCAGCGCGGCTATATCGACGACGTCATCATGCCGCATGCGACGCGCCAACGGATCGCCCGCGCGCTTGCAATGCTACGCCACAAGCAATTGGAAAACCCCTGGAAGAAACACAGCAATATTCCGCTGTGAGGGGAAGGGCTTCGATAAACCCGCGGCCGCGCCGGCAAGACATCTTATCAAAGAGATGCAGAATTACAGGTCGGCGCCGGCTTGCGTCAGCGAAATCGCCCTATTGCGAAAAGTGATCTGCCGAGCCTGCGCGAGCTTGTTCAGAAATCGCTCGTCGGCGGTGACAAAAAGGCAATCCTTAACCATCGCCAAGGCGAGGTAGAGACAATCATAGGCTGGGTGATCCAGTTCGATGGCAATCCGCGCTACGTCTTCGAGCAGCGAGCGCATCGGCAAAAGTTCGATTTCGGATCTTCCCAGGAGACGCGCCGCGAGAAGGGCTTCATCCTTCGATAATTCGCCCCTTTGGACTTTTTTCCAAAGAATATTCGCGCATTCCGCCACCAACAGGTCGGGGGCGATCAGCCTGGCTCTCTTGCGCAGCGCCAGCGCAGCTTGGGTGCCGTCCTCCTCGACCACCCATTTCACGGCGATGCTCGCATCGATGACGACTGTGTTCACCGCTCTTCGCGCCCCTCGCGGAGTAGAACTTCGGACGGTGTTTGCTTTCTTCGCTTCGTCAGTTCGCGCAAGTCGGCCGCCAATTTATCGAATGAGGGCTCGACCTCGGCGGCAAGTGCCTGGCGAAGGATTTCGCGATGCTCCGCTTCGGCGGAGCGTCCGTGACGCGCAGCACGCAATTTCAATTTTGCGATCAGATCATCGTCCAGATTGCGGACGAGCAAATTCCCGGCCATCGGACCCTCCCTAAAGAGCATGATAGCAATGATTGCAGTGCTATATGATTTTGTCAATGTAGATGCTCGAGCCGGTGGCGAGCGAGATTCACTGCGGCTTTCGATGACTGCGCAGCATTCGCCCGGTCACGCGAAAAAATCTTCAATTGCCTTTGCGACATCTACAGGCCTGGTAATGGTCGGGACATGCCCCGCGTCTTCAATGACGACCAGTCTGCTATTGGGAATTTTTGCCGCCAGGTTTTCGGCGGCGGCAAGGGGGCAGATGACGTCCCGTCGGCCATGGATGATGAGTGTCGGGAGCGATATTGTCGAAAGCCGGGGCTCCACATCGACCACCTCGAGGCACTCCATCAGCTGAATGGCTGATGGACCGTTTGACCGGTGAGTGATTTGCTTGCCCCAACGGCGTTCTGCGTCACAGTTCTCCTCGGGAATGCAGGCATTGATGAACAATTCCATGGTTCCGGGGAAATCGGTCCTGCAACCTTCCATAAAACGCGCGGCGCCGACCGTCCTACCTCCGTAGTAACGGCCATCGACGATGACCAAGCCTTTGAATCGAGACGGATCACGCAATGCGGCTTCCAATGCGATACATGCGCCGGACGATTCCGCCGCCAAAACGCACCGGTCGACCGACAGCGCGTCGAGAACCTTGAAAAGATCCTGCACGAGAAGTTCAAAAGTGGTCGTTTGCGCATGATTGACAGTGGCGCCCGTGCCTCGGTGGTCGTACGTGATCGTGCGCCATGAGCGGCTGAGGATTTCGAACGGCTGGTACCAGAGTTCGCCGCTCCCCACCCAGCCGCCATGCGCAACCAGAGTATCGGGGCCTTTGCCGAAGGAACTCACGAATAATTCTGCATCGTCTAGTTTCAGGAACATGATTTCCTCCGCTTCATCAAAGTGAAATTGCGAATGATGTCGAAGTGCGCTCTCTGGTGTCCCTTAGTCTCACCCTTTTGTCCCGCACTTTCCATTGTGGGTGATGTGAGCCTTGTCCGCCAAGGCGCGGCACGCATTTGAATAAGTCTGCTCCTTGCCGTCTTTGAGCGCGCAGACAGGATCATAATTGGTCGGACAATAGATCGCCTGGCTCGGCGGCTCGTCTTCGCATGGGCCGGGCTTTACCTCTGTCGCACCATCAACTTTGGCGCAGCCCGCGTTCATCTAGGTCTTGGGCGCTCCGTCCTTGAGTGCGCAGACAGGCGCATAGAGCATTGAGCACACGCCGGCCGCTTGGGCCATCGGGCTCGCGGCCAAGGACAGAGCCAGGGCAATCTTTGCGCAGAAAATGTGCCTATTCATGCCATTCCCCCGTGTTTCGGTTCGGAGCATGCGCGGTTTATCTCTTTGAGGCCAGACCCTATCGACGCGCATCGTCGTGCAGACGAGTGGCGCCGCCGGCGGTCGGGTGCAGCGCTGCGCGCTCTAGTCCGGCCACCGTTCAAGCGAACCCACCCATCCCATTTGACACCTCCTATGACCGTTATGTAATAACATAACATACTGTCTGGGCCGAGCGTATCGGGGGGCCAAATGCGTCTGTCACACGTGCGTCTGTCAATTTCCGGCGCGTCGCTTCTTGCGCTTCTCTCTTTTGCAGGTCTCTCGGCCTCACAAACTGCTGCACGGGCACAGGAAACTCTGCCGCCGGTCGAAGTGACCGCGCCGGCCAAGTCGCCGGCAACGAGCTCGCAGCCGCTCGCGCCAAGCGCCGCGGTTCTGCAGCAGACCGAGGCGCTCGATCAGGTGAGGCGGGAGATTTATGCTCCCGTCGGCGCCAATAGCTACCAAATCGATCGGAAGGCGATCGATGCGCTGCCGCAAGGGGACAATACGTCGCTCGACAAGGTTTTGTTGCAGGCGCCGGGCGTCTCACAGGATTCGGCGGCGAGCGGCGACCTGCATGTCCGCAACGAACACGCCAATGTTCAGTACCGGATCAACGGCATTCTCTTGCCTGACGGCGTGTCCGGCTTCGGCCAGTTTCTCGATACGAGCTTCATCAGCTCTCTCGCTCTGCTCAACGGTGCCCTGCCGGCGCAATATGGTTTGCACACCGCCAGTGTCGTCGACATTGTGACACGCAGCGGCACTTACGAGCCGGGCGGCAGTATCAGCATGTATGGCGGCAGCCATGCGACGATGATGCCAAGCCTGACCTATGGCGGCACGATCGGACAGACCCAATTCTTCTTCAGTGGCCGCTTTCTCTCGGACAATGTCGGAATCGAAAACCCGACGCCGAGTTATGATGCGATCCACGACCAGACGCAGCAAGGCAAATTCTTCGGCTATGTTTCGACGCTGCTGCAAAACGACATGCGCTTGAGCTTCATCACCGGGACGGCGATCAACAACTTTCAGATTCCCAATTCGCCAAACCAGCCGCCGCAATTCACCGCCTTCGGCGTCAGCAATTTCAACTCCTCGCTCGTCAACGAAAACCAAGTCGAGCGCAGCGTTTACAATGTGGTGGCATTGCAGAAGACCTACGGCGCGCTCGATACGCAATTGTCCGTCTATTCGCGCTACAGCAACCTGCATTTCATTCCCGACACGATCGGCGATCTCGTCTTCAATGGTGTCGCCTCGGATGTCACGCGGACCAGCCTTCTCAACGGCGTGCAATCCGACAACGCCTATCATCTCGGCGCTCATACGATGCGCTTCGGCTTTTCGGCAAGCGCGGAAGACTCCACCGCTATCAATAATGATGTGGTCGAACCGCTCGGTGCAGGTGGCGCACCGATCGACGCGCCCTTCACAATACCGGACTCGAGCACCAAACTCGGCTGGCTTGGTTCCGTCTATGCGCAGGACGAATGGAAGATCAACAGCCAATGGACGCTGAATGGCGGCTTGCGCTTCGATCAAATGGCGGAATATGTCACCACCAACCAGCTGAGCCCGCGTCTCGCGCTGGTCTATAAGCCCTTCGAGGGCACGGCCTTGCATGCGGGTTATGCGCGCTACTTCACGCCGCCGGAGCAGGCGCTCGCCGCGCCCACCAATGTCGCGGCCTATAACAATACGACAGCAGCGGCCGAGGTCACCCAGAACGATCCCGTCCGGCCGGAGCGCTCGAACGTTTTTGATGCTGGCGTGACGCAAAAAATTGCGCCCGGCCTCGAGGCCGGCGTCGACGCTTATTACAAGCGCGCGCGCAACCTCATAGACGATGGCCAATTCGGCCAGGCGCTGGTTCTGACGGCATTCAATTATGACCGCGCCTATAATACCGGCGTCGAACTCACGGCGAAGTACAAATATGACAATTTCAGCGCCTATGCCAATCTCGCCTTGGCGCGCCAGCGCGCGACGGAAGTGTCGTCCAATCAATATTTGTTCACCGCGGCGGATCTAGCTTATATTTCGAGCAACTACATCTATACGGACCATGCCCAGACTTTGACCGGTTCGGGCGGCGTTGCCTACACTTGGCAGGGCACCAAAGTGAGCGCCGATTTGATTTATGGCAGTGGGTTGCGCAACGGCTTCGCCAATACGGGAACTGTCGCTCCCTACACGCAGGTCAATCTCGGCCTCAGTCATGAATTCGCGCCTCCGGCGCAAGGGCTCGGGCCGCTCGTCGCCCGGTTCGACGTCGTCAATCTCTTCGACGAGATTTATGAGATCAGGGACGGAACCGGCATTGGCGTCTTCGCGCCGCAGTACGGCCCACGGCGGGGGTTTTTCGCCGGGCTGACGCAGAAATTCTGAAGGTTTCTGAAATTAAAGAAGCCGAACTTCGATGTTCGCCTTGCGCGCTGTCGCGAATTGCGTTTCATCCGCTGTGACCAAGGGCGCCTGTTCACGTGCGGCGAGCGCGATATAGAGGCAGTCGTAGATGGCGTGATTGTAAACCGCAGCCAAACTCATAGCCTGTCGCGCTAAATTTTGATCAGGTTCGAGGTAAGTGATCGCGCGCAGGAGCAAGGGTAAAACATGGTTGCGCTGCGCCTCGGTCACGTCACCTCGACGGGCGCGTTTCCAAATCACGTGATAGGTTTCGAGCAGAACGAATGTTGGCGCAATAAGGTCGGGTTCATCGGCTAAGCGCCTGGCCTGCTCAGCTCTGTCCTCGTCGATGAACCATTTTACGCATATCGAAGCATCAACTACGAGGGTCATCGTCATTCGCACATCGGTATGAAAATTATCGGGCTCGCCGTCGTTCGAGCTTCGTTGATCTCGAAATCTGCACCACTATGGAGAGAAAACGTCATGCGTCGGGATCGTCGCCGTCGCGGAAAGCGCGGATGAGCGGCACGGAAGAGTCGAGCCTTTTTGGGGTCATCGCCCGAATGCGGTCAATCTCGGCCCAGACTTCCGCTTTGGACGGCTTAGCCACGTCGATCAAAATTTGCCGCAGCATCTGTTCGAGCGAAGTCTTATCGCGGGCAGCGCGGGCTTTGAGCCTTTCGATGACGTCATCATCGAGATTGC
Source organism: uncultured Alphaproteobacteria bacterium (assembly GCA_963809985.1). Lineage (GTDB taxonomy): Bacteria > Pseudomonadota > Alphaproteobacteria > Rhizobiales > Beijerinckiaceae > Methylovirgula. Next base: position 23,246 of record CAWELW010000002.1, read on the forward strand.
GAATGAGGATTTGGCCCATCGTCTTGACCTTCACAGTCTCCGGCTGCACAAAAAGCCGACGATATTTTTCAGCACTGACAGGCTACTAGCATTCATGCTATCATAATCAAAGCAAAGTCGCAACGCGGATAGGGCGCGCTATTCGGCTTATCATTGAACCTGCAATTCGGTTTGGGACTGCGAGTTTCCTTCCGGTCTCCCGTTCGCGCTATGGACGCGGTGGTCGGGCTTGCTTAGAAGCTAGCCGATCTCTGATCGAAGCGCAGGTACTCGGCGACGTGGCCGGACGAGGAAGGAAATGTTCAAGAAAATTCTCATCGCCAATCGCGGCGAAATCGCGTGCCGAATCATCAAGACGGCGCGGCGGATGGGCATTGCCACGGTTGCCGTCTATTCCGAGGCGGACAAGGACGCGCTCCACGTCGAAATGGCGGATGAGGCGGTCTTGATCGGTCCACCGGCGGCGGCGCAGTCTTATCTCGTCATTGAAAAGATCATCGACGCCAGCCTTAAGACCGGCGCCGAGGCGGTCCATCCCGGTTACGGCTTCTTGTCTGAACGGGCGGCCTTTCCCCGCGCGCTCGCGGGCGCGGGCTTAACCTTCATCGGCCCGAACCCGCGCGCCATGGAAGCAATGGGCGACAAGATCGAATCGAAGAAATTCGCCAATGCCGCCGACGTCTCGACCGTGCCTGGGTTTCTCGGCGTGATCGGGGACGCGGCCCATGCCATCCGGATCGCCGACGAGATCGGCTATCCGGTCATGATCAAGGCCTCGGCCGGCGGCGGTGGCAAAGGCATGCAAATCGCCCATTCGAGCGACGAGGTCGAAGAAGGCTTCAGCCGCGCCCGTTCGGAGGCTTTGTCTTCCTTCGGCGACGACCGGGTCTTCATCGAAAAATTCATAGTCAACCCGCGCCATATCGAAATTCAAGTGCTCGGTGACAAGCACGGCAATGTCATCCATCTCGGCGAGCGCGAATGTTCGGTGCAGCGGCGCCATCAAAAGGTGATTGAGGAGGCGCCTTCGCCTTTGCTCGACGAGGCGGCGCGCCGCAAGATGGGCGAGCAGGCCATCGCCCTTGCCAAGGCAGTCCATTACGATTCCGCCGGAACAGTGGAATTCGTCGCGGGCCAGGACAAGAGCTTCTATTTCCTCGAAATGAACACGCGGCTGCAAGTGGAGCATCCGGTTACGGAACTGGTGACCGGCCTCGATCTCGTCGAGCAGATGATCAAGATCGCTGCCGGCGCGCCGCTCGATCTCGACCATTTGATCGGTCCCGAACCCACGGCCGATGATGCGCGGATCAGGCTCATCGTCAACTCGAAGCCAAAAAAGAAGGAGGGCAAGGCACGCAAGCGCTACGACCTCTATCGGGCGGAGACCACGATCGGCCGCTATATCGAAGAGGTTGGCGAAGACGCCCGGGAAGATCTCGCCGAAGATCTGGCGGAAGGCCTGATCGAGATCGTGCCGGCGCAGCGCCAAATCGGCGTGCCGATGCGCGGTTGGGCGATCGAGAGCCGGATTTATGCAGAAGATCCGACGCGGGATTTCCTGCCTTCCTCCGGCCGGCTCGTCACCTATCGCCCGCCGGCAGAGGGCCATCATGACGGCATTATCCTGCGCAACGATACCGGTGTCTACGAGGGCGGCGAAATCTCGATCCATTATGATCCGATGATTGCCAAACTCGTCACCCATGCCGGTGACCGCGCGAGCGCGATTGTCGCGCAGGCCGATGCGCTCGATCAATTTGTCGTCGACGGCATTAGACACAACATTCCTTTCCTCGCAGCACTCATGCAGAACCAGCGGTGGCGGCAGGGCCGACTTTCGACCGGGTTCATTGCCGAAGAATTCCCCAATGGATTTTCGCCGCAGCTGCCGGAAGGCGAGGCGCTGCACGTGCTTGCCGCCGTCGCCGCCGCGATCGATCATGTCATGAACGAACGCAAAAGATTGATTTCCGGGCAGATGCGCAGCGCTCGGCCGGTCGTCTTCGCGCGGGAGCGTTCGGTCCTGTTGAACAAGACTCGAACTCGATGCGAAGATCGACTCGGGGGACGAAGGCCTGCTCGTCCGCATCGAAGCCGCCGGCCAAGCCTATCTTTGCGTTTCCAACTGGGGTCTCGGCATGCCGGTTTGGGCCGGCCGCGTTGACGAGGAAGAGGTCTTCGTACAAGTCCGCCCCATTTTGAACGGCGTCGCGTTGACCTGGCGCGGCAGCACTGTCGAGGCACGGGTCTATACCCGGCGCGAAGCCGAGCTCGCCGCCTTGATGCCGGAAAAAAGGGTGGAAGATCAATCGAAGAAGCTCCTATGTCCGATGCCGGGGCTCATCAAGTCGATCCTCGTCAGCCTTGGCCAGGAGGTAAAGGCCGGCGAGATCCTCTGTGTCGTCGAAGCGATGAAAATGGAGAACGTGCTGCGCGCCGAGCGTGACGGTGTCGTCAAGAATATCGATGTGAAGGAAGGCGATTCGCTTGCCGTCGATGCACCTATTATGGAGTTTGCGTGACCATACGGCCGTTCCGAAGCGACGGCGGTGACAGAAAGAACTGCTCTACCGGACCAGGCTCGAGAATTTCGCCAAGTTTCGGTTGCATTGGCAATAGAAGGATCGGCCGCGCGGCGATCATAGAGAAGACCACAAAGAACAAGACAGAAACTCATGCCTCTTTATTTTGCCTATGGCTCGAACATGGATGTCGAAGCCATGCGGCTGCGCTGTCCGAAATCGCGGGCGCTCGGCCGCGCCCGCCTCGCACGACACCGCTTCTTCATCATGTCGAGCGGCCACGCGTCGGTGCAGCCGGATCCGCGGATGGATGTGCACGGCGCGCTCTATGATCTTGCGCTGTCAGATGTTCAGGCGCTTGATCGTTACGAAGGGACCGGACGCGGACTCTATTCGAAATTGACCCAACCGGTGCTGCGCGTGGATGCTGCGCCCGTCCGCGCGCTGCTCTATGTCGGGCACGACCGCGCGGCCGGCTTTGCCCGCTCGGGCTATATTGCGGAGGTCATTGCTGCCGCGCGCGGCTGGAATTTGCCCGCAGCCTATATCACTCATCTCAAATCTTTCACTAACGCAAAGTCTCGTGCGAACGACGACCCGGTGAGCCGCCGGCGGGCTGTCGAGACGAAGACTTTATGAATTCGTGACCGAGGCTTGAAGGATGAAACGTCGAATGAAGTGCAACGTCGTCCGAGACGTCAACGCGCTGCGAACGCAGGTTGCGCAGTGGCGCGGGGCGGCCGAAAGCGTCGCGCTCGTTCCGACAATGGGGGCCTTGCACGCCGGCCATCTCGCGCTTGTTACGGAAGCGACGAAACGAGCCCATCGCGTCGTGCTCTCGATCTTCGTCAATCCGATGCAATTTGCACCGACCGAGGATTTCGAAGCCTATCCGCGCAGCTTAGAAGCCGACGTGGAAAAATTCGCTGCGGCCGGGGGTGATTTGGTTTTCGCACCTGGCGTTGGAAGCATGTATGGACCAGGTTTTGCGACGACGGTCAACGTCGCGGGGCCGGCCACGGCGGGCCTCGAAGACAAGTTCCGGCCTGACCATTTTGCCGGTGTCGCGACCGTGGTGGCGAAGCTCTTGAACCAATGCCGGCCGGATGTGGCGCTGTTCGGCGAGAAGGATTTCCAACAGCTCAAAGTCATCACCCGCATGGCCCAAGATCTCGATCTCGAGACGGAGATCTTTGGCGTACCGACACTGCGCGAGCCCGATGGCCTCGCCATGTCATCCCGCAATCTCTATTTGTCGGGCGAAGAGCGGAAGACGGCGGCCTTACTCAATGCGACGCTCGTCCAATGCGCGACAGAGCTGCGCAACGGGGAGTCGGTCGCGGCGGCGCTCGAGCGTGCGCGCCAGACGCTTGCGGCAGCCGGGTTCGGCGCCGACTATGTCGAAGCGCGGCATGCCGATACGCTCGCTCCGGTCGCAGCACTCGGCGAAGGTCTGATTCGCCTGCTTGCGGCGGCAAAACTCGGCAAGACGCGGCTCATCGACAATATTGAAGTTTAGCGCCGCTGCCGACCGTTCACGCGGACGCGCTTTGCGATCCACGTGAACGGTCGGAAGCGTCTCGCGATCGGATGTCCCATGCCAATCGAACAGCGTGTCGTACGGGTCCGGATCGGCGGTTTGGTTCAGGGTGTCGGCTATCGGGCCTGGACGCAGCGGGAGGCCGTGGCTTTGGGGCTCTCCGGCTTCGTCCGAAATCGCAGGGGCGGCGATGTCGAAGCGGTTTTTGCGGGACATTCGCAAGCTGTCACCAGCATGTGTTCGGTCTGCTGGCGCGGCCCGCGGGGCGCGCAAGTCACCCGGGTCGACGTCGAAGACACCGATCGCTCGGCGCTGGCCGAAGCGGGGCGAGCAGGGGGATTTCACCTGCTCGCCACCTTGTGATGCCCGCGCTAGACCAGCGACGTGGTGGGCAGAGGTCGTCCTATCGAGGCTAGCCCGGCATCGATCGTCGCGCCGAAGATCGTCTCGAATTCGCGGCGCAGAACCCTGTCGACTTCGGGCAGGGTGACGATCAAACCGAGATCGGCGAGGCTCGTGACGCCATAATGTGCTTCGCTGATGCCGCAAGGCACGATGCCGGAAAAATGCGACAGATCCGGCGCGACATTGACGGCGATGCCGTGGAACGAGACCCAGCGGCGCAGGCGAACGCCGATGGCGGCGATCTTGTCCTCGGCGATTTCGCCGGCCGGCCCGCGGCGTTTTTCGGGCCGCCTGACCCACGCCCCCACGCGGTCCTCGCGCCTTTCACCTTTCACGCTGAAAGCGGCCAAGCTGGCGATGATCCAGGCTTCGAGCGCAGCGACGAAGGCACGCACATCCGGCCTGCGGCGTTTCAGGTCGAGCATGACATAGGCGACGCGCTGGCCTGGGCCATGATAGGTGAACTGGCCGCCACGGCCCGACGTATGGACGGGAAACCGCGCCTCGATGAGATCGTCGGCGCGGGCCGAGGTTCCGGCCGTATAGAGCGGCGGGTGCTCGAGCAGGAACACAGCTTCGGCAGCTTGGCCGGCAGCGATCGCGGCGGCGCGCGATTCCATCTGCGCAACTGCTGATTCATAAAGCACGAGGCCGTCGAAAATGTGCCAATCGACCGGCGGCGCGGGGACTTGCGGCAGAAAGGTTGCGGGAAGCGTGTCGCGCGTCAGCAAGTTTGCCGGCTCTCTCGACCAAGGACAAGCGCTCCTTATCCGCCCCAGGGCCGGCAATGTCCAACGCACGCGAGCCTTGTCAGGCCTGCCCCTTTTTGTTAGACGACACGCCTGCCGATTTGGCCGGGGGTGCGCCGGCCATCGTGCTTTATGCGGCCATGGCGGAATTGGTAGACGCGCTAGCTTGAGGTGCTAGTGGGGAGACCCGTGGAGGTTCGAGTCCTCTTGGCCGCACCACTTGCATTGTTTAGCCATGAAATGTCTAGTTTTTCGGCATGGCGCCCGCACTTTTCTGAAGGCGCGGGAATAGAAGTTCAGGCGTTGCCCTTACGCGCCCGCGCCGCGGCCCCGATCGGCAGCCGTTCCCGGTTCATCAGCCGCCTATATTTCCGCGCCATCTGGCCGCCGTAGTCGCCCGAGCGGCGACCAGACCTCCGCGCGACCTTAGCCAATTCGGCCGCCGCGATCACTGCCACTTCAGTCGGCGGTCACTTTGTCGTCGTGAACCCGAATATTGCTTATTTTGCACCAATCCACCGTATATTGCTCCGTCTCTATATCTTTGTAGATGATACGGAACGGCACATTGCAATTTCCCTCACTTGAATTCCAATCCATTGTCAACGTTTCGCCGGGTGGGATGTTCACACCGCTCCATGTGCTCCACTTGCCGTCCTCAAAAGTTTGAAAACCTGTGATCGCGTATTGCAATTCATTGTGCATCAAAAATTTGTAAGAGTCAGCCAGCGCGGGGGTCGCAATCAGGGCACTGAGCAGACCAAGGGACGTCAATAAGCGATAGCGCATTCAAACCTCCATCTGAGAAAGCCCCCGCTTCTACCACAGAAGATTACGGGTCAGTCGAATGGACCGCAAGGCGCAATGCGGAGTTCTCTCGACCTGCGCCGCCACCGCAGGCGTGCGATGAGGACATTGGCGCACCAACGTTTACTGGGTTTGACTCTCGCGCGGCTTGCCATCCGACGAGATATTTTCCTCCGGCAGATCGGTCTGAGTGAAATCCCGGACCTTCACCTTGTCCGGAAAAGCCAGTTTCGGCTGAACTTGGCGGATGATCGCTTCGGTTTCCGATGTCCAGCCGTCCGGCGCCCTGCGCAGGGCCGGGCGGTCCGCACCCGGCACGAGATGGACGATTCTGAAGCCGCGTCTTTTGAGCTCGATGAGGAGCTCGGGCAGCATCAGTGCCGTCGAGCGGCGCGTGTCGTGCAGCAGGAGGATGCCGCCTCTTTCCGCCTCGAGCCGCTCTAGAACACGGCCGAGTTCGGCTTGCGGCGTCATCGGCAACCAATCCGAGGCCCAAAGATCAGCGCCGAAGACGGCGATATTGCGCTTTGCGAGCCAGGCGAGGAGCTCCGGCGTGTCGGCAAAGCCCGGAAAGCGGAAGAACGGCACTTTCGGCTCCGCCTCGGCGCGGCCATAGGCGGCTTTGTCGTCGGCTTCGAAACCCTTGTCGATGTCACGCCGCGCGGCTGCCTCGCTCAAACCTCGCAAGGTTGCGGCGGGGTGGGAAAATGTGTGGTGACCGAGCGTATGCCCCTCGGCCAGTTCGCGCCGCACGAGGTTTGGCGCCGCCTCCGAATTGCGGCCGACGAGGAAAAACGTCGCCTTCACGCATTGCCGCGCCAAAGCGTCGAGGATCGCCGGCGTCGTTGCCGGCCAAGGTCCGTCATCAAAGGTCAAGACGACTTCGTGGTCGGCAAGGTCCAAGGTTTGCGGATAAGTCTCGAGCCCCAGAGCCAGGCCGCCCTTGGTGCTCAGCGCGATCGTGCGCGCGGTGCCGAGCGCATCAGGGGGGCAGGCGGAGGGTCTTGCCGCCGGGCGCCCTTCCACGCAGCCGAACACCAGGCCGAGAAGAAAAAAGCCGACGAGCGCCGCGGGCGGTCCAATTCGTCTCATATCTCGTTTGCCTTCATTGCGCTGCCTCCTTATGAACCGCGACAAAGGCAAGATCGAGCCGGGATTCGTGCATGGACGAACACGAACAAAAACGAATAGTTGCCGACGGCAATGGGGATCGGCACAGCGAGTCTGCCGTAGCAGCGCTGGACGCTGAAGGGACGATCACGGCCGCATTCGTCGATGCCGTGGCTGCGGCCGTCGAAAGCGGCGATGCCGCGCATGTCCGCGAACTGGCCGGCGACCTGCACGAAGCCGATCTCGGGACGCTGATCGAGGCCTTGAGCCCGGACGCACGCCCGAAGCTGATCGAGCTCATGGGCGCCGACTTCGACTTCGCGGCGTTGACCGAGGTCGATGTTAACATCCGTGACGACATCTTCGAAGAATTGTCGACGAGCACGGTCGCCGAAGGGATGCGTGAGCTCGAAGCCGACGATGCCGTCGTGCTGCTCGAAGATCTCGACGAGGAGGAACAGCAGGAGATCCTCGAGGCCCTGCCGCCGGTCGATCGCGTCGCTCTGCGACGCTCGCTCGAATATCCCGACAGCTCCGCCGGCCGCCTCATGCAGACGACGCTCGTCGTGGCGCCGCCGTTCTGGACGGCGGGGCAGATGATCGACCGTCTGCGCGAAACCCCTGAAGAGCAACTGCCGGACTCCTTCTTCGAGGTCTTCGTCGTCGACCCGGCGCATCGTCTCCTCGGCACTGTCTTCCTCGATGTCCTGCTGCGCGCGAATGGAAGCCGCAGGCTCGAGGAACTCATGGATCCCGAGCGGCGGCGCGTGCTCGTAACCGAGGATCGCGGCGAGGTCGCGCGCCTGTTCCAGCATTATAATCTCGTCTCGTTGCCGGTCGTCGACGAAGCCGAGAGGCTCGTCGGCGTCATCACCATCGACGATATCGTCGACGTCATAAGCGAAGAAGCCGACGAAGAAATGAAGGCTTTGGGCGGCGTCTCCAGCACGGAAACCTTGTCCGACAATGTGTGGTGGATAACGAAGAGCCGGTTTCTGTGGCTATTCGTCAATCTGATCACCGCTTTCATCGCCTCTTCGGTTCTCGGACTTTTCGAAGGGCAATTGCAGAAAATGGTCGCGCTGGCGGTGCTCGCGCCGATCGTCGCGAGCCAAGGCGGCAATGCGGCGACCCAAACCATGACGGTTGTCGTGCGGGCGCTCGCGACCCGCGAATTGTCGCGCTTCAACCGGCTGCGCGTCATCGCACGCGAACTGCTCGTAGGCGCATTGAACGGCGCCATGTTCGGCCTGATCACCGGACTTGTCGCCTCGCTCTGGTTCGGCATCGCCGGGCTCGGCGCCGTGATCGCGCTCGCCATGCTGACCAATCTCATCGCCGGCGCGCTCGGCGGGATTCTGGTTCCGATCCTGCTCGACCGCGCCGACATCGATCCGGCGGTCTCCTCAGGTGCTTTCGTCACAACGGTCACCGACGTCGTCGGCTATGCATCGTTTTTGACCATTGCAACGATCTGGTTCGGTCTCGCGTGATTGGCGCTTAGATGCGGACCGGAGGTCCGCGGTCCGAAGTGCCCTGGACCGCGGACCTCCGGTCCGCCCGCATGCGACAAAGCATTCCAGCACCGCGGACAATTCTGCAGCAACAAACACTTCCGTGATCTATCTCACAGACGGTGCCTGTCGGTGTCGTGCCTAATTCCTGGAATTGCGGCGGTCGATCGAATAGATTTTGCTGGTTCTGTGACGAGGGGGATGGGTCATGCGCTGTCTATGGACTTTGGTGTTCGGCGTCGTTCTCTGGTCTCTGACACAAACCGCCGCATTGGCCGAGAAGCGCGTTGCGCTGGTCATCGGCAATGGCGCTTATGCGCATGCACCGCTTCTGCCCAATCCGCGGCACGATGCCGAGGATGTGGCTGCTTCCCTCAAGCGCACCGGCTTCGACACCATCCTTGGGACCGATCTCGATCAGGCCGGCATGCAAGCGGCAGCCATCCGCTTTGCCCGCGCGGCGCGCGCTGCGGATGTCGCCGTGTTCTACTACAGCGGGCACGCCATGCAATTTGCCGGCGTCAACTACCTGGTTCCGATCGACGCTGAGCTGCACGATGAAGCCGACCTGCGCCGCATGGCGAGAGTCGATGAAATTGTCGCCGATCTGCAGCAGGCCAAAAACCTCCGCATCCTCGTGCTCAATTCGTGCCGCAACAACCCGCTGGCAGAGGAATTGAAGCGCTCGATCGGCGCAACTCGCGCGGTCTCGATTCAACGCGGTCTCGCCAAGATCGAAAGTCCGGAAGGCATGATCGTGTCTTATGCGACGCAGGCCGGGCGCACGGCGGAGGACGGAAATGGCCGCAACTCTCCCTACACGACCGCCTTTCTGAAACATATCGAGGAGCAGGACGAGATCGGCACGATATTCCGCCACGTCGCCGCCGACGTGTACGAGAGCACCGGACGCGAGCAGCTTCCCGAACTGTCAATTTCCATCATCGGCGAATTCTATCTGCACGGCCGGCTGGATATCACTGGTCCCGCCAAGCCTCCCGCCGCTGATCCGTGCGCCACCGCCAGCGATCATTGGAGGAGCGCGGAAGCGATCGGCAGCATCGCGGCATTCGAGGACCATCTGGCGCGATTTCCGAGCTGCGCGTTCGCGGGTCTCGCCAAAGCCCGTATCGAAAACCTGAAAACCAAGGTGGCGGTTGTTGTACCGCCGCCTGCCGTCACCGGCCCTTGCGGCGGGGTGGTGCTGGCATCGCTCGGGTCACGCTCGGCAGCGCCTTTGTCGGCTCGAGAAGAATGTGCGGTGAAACCGAAAGACGAGTTCAAGGAATGCGCGACCTGCCCGCCGATGGTCGTGGTTCCATCTGGCTCCTTCACCATGGGCTCGCCCACGAGCGAGCCGGGACGACGTGACAGTGAAGGGCCGCAGCTTGTCGTGAGCTTCGCCAAGCCTTTCGCGGTCGGTAAGTTTCAGGTGACGCGCGACGAGTTCGCCGCCTTCGTGAACGAGACCGGCTATGATGCGGGTTCGAAATGCTGGGTTTGGGAGAATTTGTTATGGGTGGAGAAGGCGGGTTCTTCTTGGCGTAATCCCGGCTTTGCGCAGACCGGCTCGCATCCGGCGGCCTGCTTGAATTGGAATGATGCGCAGGCCTATGTGGCCTGGCTGGCGAGGAAGTCGGGGAAAACCTATCGCCTGTTGAGCGAAGCCGAATGGGAATATGCGGCGCGTGGGCAGGTGCAGCCCGGCAATTATCCTCGCTATTTCTTCGGGGATGAGGAAAAGGACATGTGCCGCTATGGCAATGGGGCGGATCAGACCGCGAAGGAGACGTTGCCTGGCCTTAAATGGGCGGTCGTCCCTTGCAACGACGGCTATGCTTATACGTCGCCGGTGGGGAGTTTCCAGCCGAATGCCTTTGGGCTTTACGACATGCATGGCAATGTCTGGCAATGGGTCGAGGATTGCTGGGCGAACAGCTATGAAGGGGCGGCCACGGACGGTTTGGCGCGGCGAATAACCAGAAATTGCAGTCTCCGGGGCATTCGCGGCGGTTCCTGGCTCAGCTATCCGGGCTTTCTCCGTGCCGCGATCCGCAACTCGAACTACCCAGTCAACCGGTTCAGCTATTTCGGGTTCCGGTTGGCCAGAACGTTAAATCCTTGATCTTTACCTCTTTACGTCTCGATCATAGGGCAAGGATTTCGGGCGAAAGGCACCCCTTTCCCGGAGCCCTGAAGCGAGGGCCTCCAGGCCCGTAGCGGAAGGGCATCCGGGACCCAGCGCAACAAAGTTGCGAAGCGCTCTATGATGCGACGTTGGTCATGAGGACGCCTGCGGCGAACATTTTGCGCTGGATCCCGGATCATCGCCCGCTGGGGCGGGCTCGTCCGGGAAAGTGGCTGCCGAGCCGAAAATTGAGCAAATTCGACCTGAAGCCCCTGGCGAAGTTTTTTGGTTGCGGACCGGAGGTCCGCGGTCCGAAGTGCGCTGGACCGCGGACCTCCGGTCCGCAGCACATTTGTCACAATCAAGCTGCCGGGGAGTGACGGGTGACCGCCGATCGCCGCGATCCGAAGGGCTGGCATTCGCGCGGCTATATTCCGCATTTCGATTCGCCCGAAACCATCCAGCACATCGTGTTCAGAACGCGGGACAGTCTTCCAAAGTTCTCAACAGATGCTCTGCCCTCCGACCCGGCCCTCCGCCGGACGGCGGTCGACATTCTTCTCGACGAGAGCAAGAACGGCCGCGCATTGTCCGATCCGGCGGCGGCGCGGCTCGTCGAACAGGCGATACTCCGCTTCGATGGCGTCCGCTATGACATCTTCGCTTGGTGCATCATGCCGAACCACGTCCATGTGGTGATGGGGCCGCACGATGGATGCCGCGCGGGCGATATAATACGATCCTGGAAGACGTTCACGGCAAGAGAAATCAATAAATTGAGCGGCGCACGAGGATCGTTCTGGGCGCCTGATTATTTCGATCGCTTCCTGCGCAACGAAGACCATCTCCTGAGAACGCTGGACTATGTCGAGAAGAATCCGGTGAAGGCCGGGCTGGTCGCAAATGCCGCCGATTGGCCGTTTTCGTCGGCGCGACGGCGGCAAGGAGGGTGATGCGGACCGGAGGTCCGCGATCCGGACCGCGGACCTCCGGTCCGCAAAAAACTCGAGTGCTTTTCCGGCTGTCGGTCGAGCTCCATTATGTCGATGGGTGCCGCTATGAGAATGCAGTGCGGACACTCGATGAAGTCGGCAGGCTCGTCGGCGGCTGGCAAAAGGCGCATGATGCGAAATTTGAATAAGGATCTGACGCGAAATCTAGCTGGGGACCGGAGGTCCGCGGTCCGAAGCTGACTGGACCGCATTATTCATTGCGGGTTTTCGAGGCTGAATGTCGCCGAGACTTCATCATAAGCGAAGATTTCGCCATAGCGGCCCCAGTTGATGACTGCTCGAAGCGTCCGTTCGGCATAGTCTTCCGACATATAATCTTCGAGCTCTTCGAGGAAGCGGGCGGAGCGCGCCCAATGGGCCGGGCGTTCGTCGAGGACCATTTTGACCCGTGCGGCGAGCGGCACATAGGCCAAGAGATGATCGCCGAAGAGTTTCTTGCGTACATCGACATCCGATACCGCAAAGCGCTGGCCGGCCGGCGTCAATTTGATGTCGCCTTCCTCAATTTCGCTGAAGCGGAGGAGTTGCAGAGTTTCACCGACCGGGAAAAGATCGTCGATCTCCATATGAAAACCTTCGGCGAGGGCCGGCAGGTCGGCACGGCCCTTGTACGGAGGTCCGGCGATCGTCTCGATCAAGCCGGCGAGCAGGTTGGTCGAGACGTCCGGCAAGGCCATTCCCAGGCCGAGGCCGGGGAAGGTACCCTCGCGGCCAGGCAGCGCGGGTACCGGGCGCCGCGTCATCAAGGCATAGATCTTATCGACCAACTGCCGGAATTCGGGATCGAGCCGATTGCGCGGATGCTGCATGGTCACATTGATTTCCGCAGAGATCCGGCCCGGATTGGAGGAGAGCACGACGATGCGATCGCACATCAGCACCGCCTCCTCGATATTGTGGGTCACCATGAGGATCGATTTGATCGGCATGCGGCCTTCGACCCAGAGATCGAGCAGGTCGGTGCGCAAGGTCTCGGCGGTCAGGACGTCGAGCGCCGAGAAGGGTTCGTCCATCAACAGAATATTGGGATTGACGACGAGGGCGCGGGCAAAGCCGACGCGCTGGCGCATGCCGCCCGACAATTCCTTTGGAAACGCCAACTCGAAACCGTCGAGACCGATGAGGTCGATGGCCTTGAGAGCGCGGATCCTCGCATCTGCCTCCGGGACTTTCTTCGCCCGCAGACCGAGTTCGACATTGGCGAGGACCGAGAGCCAGGGAAACAGCGCGGCGCTCTGGAAGACCATTGCTACGCCGTCGAAAGGCCCCCGCACCGGCTGACCGCGAAAGGTGACTTCGCCGCTCGCCGGTCTGCTAAGGCCCGAAACGATGCGCAAGAGCGAGGACTTGCCGCAGCCCGAGCGGCCGAGAAGCCCAACGATCTCGCCTTCGTTCAAGCTCAAAAAGATGTGATCGAGTACGGTCGCCGTCGCCTCACCGGAGCCGGTGAGAAAGAATTGCGAGACGTCCTTCACGTCGAGCAAGGCGGTTTTTTTGATGTCGAGCATCAAGGTTTCCTCATTCGAGGCGGAGTCGGCGCTGGGCAAAATTGGACAGCGGCCGCCACAAGGTTCGGTTCACGCAAATGACGAAGACCGACATTGTAGCGACGCCGAGGACGATCTTCGAATAGTCGCCGGCGGCGGTCGCCTGCGCGATATAGGCGCCGATCCCGTGCGCAGTGACCGTATCGTCACCCCATTTCACATATTCAGCGACGATGGCGGCATTCCATGAACCGCCGGAGGCTGTCAAAGCACCGGTGACGTAATAGGGAAAAATGCCCGGCAAGACGACCTTCGCCCACCAGTCGATGCCGCGGATGCGAAAGTTCGCAGCCACTTCGCGCAGATCGTTGGGGAACGCCGTCGTGCCGCCGATGACATTGAAAAGAATATACCACTGCGTGCCGAAGATGATCAGAAAGCTGAGCCAGATATCCGGATTGAGCGTCCATCGCAAAATCAGGATGACGGCGATGGGGAAGAGCACATTGGCGGGGAAAGCGGCAAGAAATTGCGCCAGCGGCTGAACTCTTTCCGCAAGCCGCGGCCGCAGACCGATGTAGACGCCGACGGGAACCCAGACGAGCGTCGCAAGGATCAGCAAAACCATGACGCGCAACAGGGTATAAAAGCTGAGCTTCAACGCTTCGGCGAAATCGGCGACGGTCAGCTTCTCCGAAACGAAGCTGTAAATGAGCCAAAGCGACCATAGGACGGCGAGGCCGACGATGCCGAACCATAAAATGTCGAGGAACCGCTTTGTCGCGCGACTTTCGCCGCCCTTGCGCTCGGTGTCTCGGCTGCCGAGGCGCGGCAACTCGAGTCGCCACAGCGCAATCCTCTGCAGAATTCTGACGGGGATCGCGATCAGCCGGCGGAGAAAATCCGTCCGTCTGAAGATTTGGACGATCCAGGATTTTTCGGGCTCCTGCTGGCCGGCGGATAATTCCACGCGAAACCGCGTCGCGAAAGCGGTGAGCGGACGGAACAGCAGTTGATCATAGCCGATGATCACGACGAGCATGGCGAATACCGCTGCGACGACGGCGTCGACCCGCTTCGCCTCGATTGCGACCGCGAGATAGGAGCCGATGCCGGGCAGTTTGATCGTCGTGTCGCCGACCGAAATGGCTTCCGAGGCGACCACGAAAAACCAGCCGCCCGACATGGACATCATCATGTTCCAGATGAGGCCGGGCATGGCGAAGGGGGTTTCGAGCTGCCAGAATTTCTGCCAAGGCGACAGCATGAAACTATTTGCGACTTCGTCGAGTTCGCGCGGGACGTTGCGCAGCGATTGGTAGAAGGAGAAGGCCATGTTCCAGGCCTGGCTGGTGAAGATCGCGAAAATCGCCGCGCATTCGGCTCCAAGCGTCGAACCTGGAAAGAGTCCGAGGAAGAATGTCACCGTAAACGACAAGAACCCCAGGATCGGCACGGATTGCAAGACATCGAGAAACGGAATGAGGACGAGCTCAGCGCGCCGGCTCTTCGCCGCGAAAGTTGCGTAAACGAAGGTGAAGATGAGAGAGCAGCCGATTGCCGCGAACATGCGCAGAGTCGTGCGCATGGCATAATAAGGCAAATGCATGTAATCGAGCGAGATGACGGAAGATCCCAAAGCCTCGAGCGGAATGGTCATGCCGCGGGAGGCCGAGACGACGGCGATGATGCCGGCGAATATCAGCGCCAGCGCGGCGACGTCATATTGGTTAGGGAGGGTTCTGCGCCCAGCTGAGGCAAAAGCGACGAAATTGGACAGCATGGCCGCCTTCGAAGGAGAAATGTGCCGGTTTCTTGTCATTGTGCCGCGTGACAATCAAGTGACGTTGAGGTCGGAATCGGAAGCCGCGTGTTTTATTCAGAAGAAGGATCTTTTGCGGCACATCTTCGCGCAGCGACGCCGGCTCGGAACTGCAGCGCCGAAAACCGTGGGCAAACTCCATTCAGCCCCGGTTCAGCCATAAACCCCCTTCTAATAAGCGGCCCGCCTTGAATCACGATGTCCGATGCTTTCGTCTGTCAGATTCTTTCTTGCTGGCTTCTTGCTGGCGACTTTCTCGTTCGCCGGTGCGTCAAAGGGCTTTGCGCAGGCTGGCCAACCGCGCCTGGCCCTTGTGATCGGCAATGGACAATATCGTTCCGCTCCGCTCGCCACAGCGGCCAACGACGCCGGCCTCGTCGCGCAGACGCTGCAGGCGGCCGGGTTCGACGTGACCGGGGCGGCCGACCTCGACCAAGGGGCCTTGCGGCTGGCTTTTCGGGAGTTCGTTGACAAGGTCCGGAATGCCGGGCCGGACGCCGTAATATTTGTTTATCTCGCGGGACGTGGCGTCCAATATGCGGGCGAAAACTATTTCGTGCCGATCGACGCGACGATCGCGCGCGATTCCGACGTGCCGGTCGAAGCGCTACGGCTCATCGACTATTCTCACGCGCTTGCCGAATTGCCGTTGAAGGTACGCATCATCGTGCTCGATGCCGCGCGCGCTGACAGTTATGCGAAATCCGGCGCGCCGCTTGCGGGTGGTTTGGCCCTCCTCGACGCGGAGCCGGGCTCGCTTTACGCCTTCAATGCTGCGCCGGGTACGATTGCCCCTGACGAACAGGGACCCTACGGCATCTACGCTCAAGCGCTCGTCGAGATGATGCACCAAGGTTTTCCGGTCGACGAAGTCTTCGCACAAACGAGGCTGCGCGTGAATCAAGTGAGCGCCGGCACCATGGTTCCCTGGGACGTATCGAAACTCGACGCGTCGATCTTTTTCTTCCGGCGTGAGGCTAGCGCGCCACCGTTGCAAAAACCGGCGGATCTCAACCGGGCTTTGCGTGACTATCCGGCGCAAGAGGCCTATGCGATCGCCCTCGATCGCGACACGATTTTGGCCTACCAGGACTTTCTCGCAGCCTATCCGCACGATCCGCTCGCCGCGCGCATCCGCGCCCTTCTCGCCGCGCGGCGAGAAGCGCTCACGTGGCGGCGGGCCCTCGATGCCAATTCGCCTTCGGCCTATTGGACCTATATGCGGCGCTATCCGCACGGGCCGCATTTTGCCGACGCGCGGCGCCGGCTCGCCATGTTGACCGCGCCGCTCGACCCGCCGCCGCGCTTCGATCCTTATGATTTCCAAGATTTGCCGCCGCCGCCAGAGGCCGAATATGAGATCGTCGACCGGCCTGTCCTGATTTTCGATTATCCGGACTATCCGCCTCCGCCTCCGCCGCCAATCTACATTCTTCCTGAACGTCCGGCAGAATTTGTCCGTTTGCCGCCACCGCCGCCGCGCGAGCGGGGTGTGCTGCCGATACCGGTTCCGATTCCGCTTCCGTTCTCGCACCCGGCAACGCAAGCACCCGGTGTCATCAACCAGCCGAAATTCGGCCAGCAGCAACCCCAGACTCAGGCCCCGCAGCCGCCGGCTCCCCTGCCTCAAGGCGCGCCGCCGCACGGCAATGAATTGCTGGCGCCCGGAAAGCCGCCGCAAGGCCAGCAGCCGGCGGGACAGCCGCCGGCTCCCCTGCCACAAGGCGCGCCGCCACACGGCCATGAATTGTTGGCGCCCGGAAAGCAGCCGCCGGGCCAGCAGCCGGCGGGTCAACCGTCCGGGCAACCGCCACATCCGGCGCCACAGCCACAACCGCCGGTCGAAGTGCCACCGCATCTGGCGCCTGAACATGTTGCGCCGCCACCGCCACATCCGGCTGCGCCGCCACCGCCACATCCGGCTGCGCCGCCACCGCCACATCCGGCTGCGCCGCCACCGCCACATCCGGCTGCACCGCCACCGCCACATCCGGCTGCAACGCCGCCACATCCGGCGCCGCAGCAACAAAAGCCGGCCGGCCAACAAAAGCCGCCGCCGAAGAAGGATGAGCATAAGCCTGACGAGCAGAAGTGAATGAGTGGGCTAGCGTTGCGATGCCAATGGATGGTTCCCATCTATTGCCTGAAGCGCAGCGGTGGTTCCTGGATCTGGGGGCCTGCTTCTCCTGACGGTTGGGTAGCGCGCTTAGGGATAAGTCAGCCGACCAGCCTGAATCGTGTTCGAGCTGCGCGCGGATAAGTCTGCCGATCGAAGGTGAAACAGCGAAACGATCGCTCGGGGAGCCCGAGACGGGTTCCCCTTTGTTTATCATATTTCGATTCCCCTCGAGCGGCGCTATTCTTTGAAATTACATGCGGGTTAGAACTTTTCATTATTGTTCTGATGTTGCCGCGCCGGCTTCCTTTTTCGGAGAAAGTCTTGTCGCGCCGGAAGTTGCACGAATAGCTGTAGACCCGCGAAATCGATTTTCCTATTGTGGCCGACAAATGGTGCGTTTGGTCCAAAACACGTCCGCCGTGGCGCAAACGCGTCCGGCTTTCGGACAAAGGAGCATTTGGTATGCATATCGGCGCGGGGGCCGCTGACGGGATGCCCGAGCCGGAGGATGCACGAGAAACAGCGGGTGCTGTGCGTATACCAAGGTCCCGGCACGAGAGCTCGATGCAGCCGGCCTCGGTTCCTACGCGGGCCTGGGCGGCAAATCAGCCGGTTTCGCCCGCCGAAAAATCTGCGCCGACCTATGCGGCGCTCGATCTCGGGACGAACAACTGCCGGCTCTTGATCGCGCGCCCGAGCCATTGCGACGGTGGCTTTCGGATCATCGACTCGTTCTCGCGTATTGTTCGGCTCGGCGAAGGGATATCGAAAACCGGCAGCCTCGGACCGGCGGCCATCGCGCGCACGCTCGACGCGCTGCGAATCTGTCGCGACAAAATGGCCGCGCGGGGGGTGACACGCGCGCGGCTGATCGCGACCGAAGCCTGCCGCGTTGCCGAAAACGGCGGCGAATTCGTTACCTGCGTGCTCGAAAAGACGGGTCTCGATCTCGAAATCATCGACCGCGAGACGGAGGCGCATCTGGCCGCGGCCGGCTGCGCCGCCCTCGCCGATGCGCAAGCCGAGGGGGTGTTGCTTTTCGATATCGGCGGCGGATCATCTGAGATCATTTGGCTCGCGCGCGGTCCGCACGCTGCGAACGGCTCGCACATGAACGGGTCGCGTAGGAGTGTCCACGCCTGCGTCCACACTTGGGCATCTCTGAAGCTCGGTGTCGTCACCTTGGCCGAAAAATTCGGCGGCTGTGATGTCACCGACGGCATATTTCAAACCATGGTCGATCATGTTGCGGGCGAACTCGAGAGCTTCGTCGCAAAAGTCGCGGCAATCCGCCGTTGCCGTCATTTTCATCTGCTCGGTACGTCCGGCACGGTGACGACGATTGCCGGCGTCCACTTAAATCTGCTGCGCTACGACCGGCGTCGCGTCGATGGGTTATGGATGTCGAACGCGGAGGTCGGCGAGGCCGTCGGAAAGTTGCGCCGCATGACCTATGACGAACGCGTCGCCAATGGCTGTATCGGTGCTGAGCGGGCCGACCTCGTTTTGGCGGGCTGCGCCATTTTCGAGGCGATAAGACGTGCCTTTCCGGCCAACCGCGTCAGGATCGCCGATCGCGGCTTGCGTGAGGGCATTTTGCAGCAGTTGATCCATGCCGATCAAGTCCATTCGCGAGACGGTCGGGGATGAGTGCCGGGGGAACTTCGGGCCGCGAGGGCGGCCGTTCATTGAAAACGCGGGTGCGGACGGCGCGCAAGCGCTCGCTTTCCTCGACTCTTTGGCTCGAGCGCCAACTCAACGATCCCTTCGTCGCACGGGCGAAGCGGGAAGGCTATCGGTCCCGTGCCGCCTATAAATTGCTGGAAATCGACGCGCGCTATCATTTCTTGAAACGGGGCCAGAAGATCATCGATCTCGGGGCGGCACCGGGTGGCTGGTCGCAGGTTGCCGCCGCGGCGTCCGGCGCGGTCGAAGGCAAAGGAAAGGTCTTCGGCATCGATCTTTTGCCGATCGAGCCGGTTCCTGGCGTCGAGTTTCGTATCCTCGACTTTCTCGACCCGGAGGCGCCGCAAATTCTAAAAGATTGGCTCGGCGGACCCGCCGACGTCTTGCTCTCCGACATGGCGGCCAATACGACAGGCCATAGGAAGACCGATCACTTGCGTATCGTCGGCCTCGTCGAGCTCGCCGCCGATTTTGCCTGCGAGACCCTGTCGGAAGGCGGGGCTTTTCTAGCCAAGGTTTTTCAAGGCGGCACCGAGACCGAGCTTCTTGCCCGCCTGAAACGCGATTTTACGACCGTGCGGCATGTCAAACCGCAAGCGAGCCGCGCCGGATCGTCCGAGCTCTATGTGCTCGCAACCGGCTTTCGCGGCAAATCATCCCGCTGAATTTCATTCGGCTGCCGCAGGTTCGTGCGTGGCGCGGCCGGCCAGATCCGCGCCGGCATCGGCCGGCAGCCGCAGGAAGCTCAAGATGGAAGCCGCCGAGACGAGCGCGACGACGGCAAAGGCCCATTGGAAATCCGCTGGGGCGATTGCCGTCTCGCCGCGCGTCTGCCGCGCGATCTCCAAAGCCGCAGCACCCAGCGCGACGCCGAGACTCAAGGAGAGCTGCTGGGCGACAGCGGAAAAGCTCGTCGCCCGGCTGATCATCGCGGCGTCGAGATCGGCATAGGCGATCACGTTGAGACTGGTAAATTCGAGCGAACGAAAGAAACCGCCGAAGAGCAGAAGCGCCATCATCAAGACCACCGGCGTCACCGGCGTGAAGAATCCGTAGCTCGCCAGAATCGCCGAACTCAGGATGGCATTGAAGATCAGGATGCGCCGAAAGCCGAAGAGGCGCAGGATGGGTACGGCCGTGGTCTTCATCAGCATGGCCCCGGCCGCCGAGACAAACGTCACCGAGCCGGATTGAAAGGCATTCATGCCGAAACCGACCTGCAGCATCAGAGGCAATACGAGCGGAATCGCGCCGATGCCGATGCGGAACAGCGAGCCGCCGACGAGGCTCGCGCGAAATGTCGGGATTCTGAGCAGGCGAAGGTCGAGCAGGGGGAAGTCGCTGGCTCTCGCATGCAGACAATACAAGACGACGAGGCTCGCGCCGGCTCCGACAAGTGCGAAGACGATTTCTCGTGCGACAAAGCCGCGGCCGGCGACGGTCAGCCCGAATATCAGCATGGAGAGACCGGTGCCGGAGAGCAGAAAACCTCTGACGTCGAGCGGCCATGCCTTTTCAGCGCGAATATTTTCGATAAAGAGGCTGACGAGGACGAAGCCGGCGAGGCCAATCGGAACATTGATGAAAAAAATCCAGCGCCAATGAAAATAGGTGGTGATGAAGCCGCCGATCGGCGGCCCCGTGATGGGGCCGAGGAGGGCCGGCACCGTCAGATAGGTCATCGCGCGGACCAGATCTTTGCGTTCGGTCGAGCGCAAGAGAACGAGCCGGCCGACCGGCACCATCATTGCGCCGCCGAAGCCTTGAACCATCCGCGCCGCGACGAATTCCGCCAAAGTGCTCGACAGGCCGCATAAGACCGAGCCGAGCGTGAACACGATGATGGCGCCGCGAAAAATCGTCCGCGCGCCGAATTTATCGGCGGCCCAGCCGCTCGCCGGGATGAAAATTGCGAGCGAAAGCAGGTAAGAGGTTAGAGCCAGCTTGAGCGACAACGGATCTTCTTTGAGATCCACGGCAATCGCCGGAAGCGATGTCGCAATCACCGTCGCGTCGAGGTTCTCCATGAATAGTCCACAGGCGACGATGAGGGCGGTCAGTGCGTAACGCGGCAAGGGTGGCGGTCCAATCTCTTGCAGGGTGGACGGGTCGGATACGACGGCCTCCACTAGGCCGAAGCGCGTTCAATAGAAGCTCATTGCGGTCTAGCAGTTGCGTGGCCCGTTTCCAATGCCGCGTGCTTGGCATACGGCGCGAGGTTATCCGCCGAACTCGTTGCAAATACACAATGTTTTGGATAGGTGCGGGGCTCGCGGCAATACGCGTCTTATTTAGCTTCGAGGGAGATTGCCGCAAACGACGGGATTTCATGCTTAGGCTTGGCCCCTCTGGAATGGTCCTTCATCTTTGGCATGGCGGGCTCGGTCGCTTCGGATCAGCAACGAGCAGCTCGGCCGTATCAAACGAGCAAGCTGGAGCGTGTCCCCGTTGGAAAAATCAACTCGGGCGTCCCGTCTTTTCATCGCGGAGTTGCTTTCCTTTGCGCGCCGTCGCAAGCGTGATATGAGCCCTTGCCAACTTTGGTCGGCCGCGGTCGCTTTCGCCGATTCGCAGCAATTTTCGATCTATCGCCGCTGCGTCCGGCAGCGCGCCCAAATACGGAGTTGGCTATGACTGCGATCACCCGCCCCGCGCTCAGGGAAGCCCTGACGTTCGATGACGTGCTCCTCGTGCCTGCGCATTCCCAAGTCATGCCGGGGCTGGTCGATCTCAAGACACGGCTGACGGCCGAGATCATCCTCAATCTGCCGATCATTTCGGCGGCGATGGACACGGTGACGGAGGCGCGGCTCGCCATCGTCATGGCGCAGGCCGGCGGCATCGGCGTTATCCACCGCAATCTCGGTGCGGAAGAACAGGCCGAGGAAGTCCGCAAAGTGAAGCGCTACGAAAGCGGAATGGTCGTCAATCCGATCACGATCTTTCCCGAGGAGACCCTCGCCGATGCGCTCGCCTTGATGCGGCGGCACGGGATCTCCGGCATTCCGGTGGTCGAGCGCGGACCCACCGGCAAGCCGGCGCGGCTGTGCGGCATTCTCACCAATCGCGATGTCCGTTTCGCCGACAATCCCCTGCAGCCCGTCTCCGAATTGATGACCAAGAAGCTGATCACCGTCAAAGAAGGTGTGAGCCAGGACGAAGCGCGCCGGCTGTTGCACCAGCACAGGCTCGAAAAGCTGCTCGTCGTCGACGAAGATTATCGCTGCGTTGGCCTGGTGACCGTCAAAGACATGGAAAAAGCGACGCAGCACCCCTTCGCCTGCAAAGACGCGGAAGGCCGGCTTCGCGTCGCCGCGGCTTCGACCGTGGGCGATGCCGGTTATGACCGGGCACTCGCCTTGATCGATGCCGGGGTCGACGCGATCATCATCGATACGGCGCACGGCCATTCGCAAGCCGTTCTCGATCAGGTCTCCCGCATCAAGCGCGTCTCGAACAAGGTCGCGTTGATTGCTGGCAATATCGCGACGGCCGACGGCACCAGGGCTTTGATCGATGCGGGGGCCGACGCCGTGAAGGTCGGAATCGGTCCCGGCTCGATCTGCACGACGCGCGTCGTCGCGGGCGTCGGCGTACCGCAGCTGACGGCCATCCTGGATTCAGTTGCCGTCGCGCGCGCCGCCAATGTGCCGGTGATCGGCGATGGCGGGATCAAATATTCCGGCGATCTCGCCAAGGCGATCGCCGCCGGCGCGGAATGCGTGATGATCGGCTCTTTGCTCGCCGGCACGGACGAAAGCCCAGGTGAGGTCTATCTCTATCAGGGACGCTCGTTCAAATCCTATCGCGGCATGGGTTCGGTCGGCGCCATGGCGCGCGGTTCCGCGGATCGCTATTTTCAGCAGGATATCAAGGATAGCCTCAAGCTCGTCCCAGAAGGGGTCGAGGGCCAGGTGCCTTATCGTGGCCCAGCGGGCGCCATATTGCATCAATTGGAAGGCGGCCTGCGCGCCGCCATGGGCTATGTCGGCGCGGCAACGATCGCCGATTTCCAGACCAAAGCGACATTCATGAAAGTCTCTGCTGCGGGCCAGCGCGAAAGCCACGTTCACGACGTGGCGATCACCCGCGAAAGCCCGAATTATCCGACCGGAGTGTGAAGGGCGTGTTGCTATCTTGCCCTCTGGCGAGTGCGCAGGCAGCATGACCCCCGCCGCCCGTCTCGCTGCGGCCATCGAGGTTCTCGCCGACATCCAGACGCGACACCGCCCCGCCGCTGACGCCTTGAAGGACTGGGGCCTGTCGCATCGGTTCGCCGGATCGAAGGATCGCGCCGCGGTGTCTTCGCTCGTCTTCGATGCTCTGCGCTGCCGGGCTTCGGCCGCCTGGATCATGGGCCAAGCGACGCCGCGCGCGATTCTTCTTGGTTCGCTGCGGGAAATGCGTGGCCTGAGCGTGGACGACATTGCCATGCTCTGCGATGGCGAGCGTTTCGCGCCGCCGCCGCTCGATGATGGCGAAACAGCGCGGCTCACGGCCGCTTCGCTCGACGGCGCGCCGCTCCACGTGCGAGGCGATTTTCCGGACTGGCTCGAAGCCGCTTTCACGGAGGTGTTCGAGGATCCCGTGGCGGAGGGGAGGGCGCTCGCCGCGCGCGCGCCACTCGATCTGCGCGTCAACAGGTTGAAAGCGACCCGCGAAAAGGCGCTCGCCGCGCTACATCATCTCGGCGCCGAAGCGACGCCTTTGTCGCCGATCGGTCTGCGCATCCCGCTCGATGCCGACGGCCGCAATCCGCCGCTCGCCGCCGAGCCCGCCTATCTCAAAGGCCAGGTCGAAATTCAAGACGAGGGCTCGCAGCTCGCGGCTCTCCTCTGTGCGGCCCGACCGGGCGAACAGGTTCTCGACCTCTGTGCCGGCGCCGGCGGCAAATCGCTGGCGCTTTCGGCCGAGATGGATAATCGCGGCCAGATCTATGCGACCGATCTCGATCCGCGCCGGCTCGCCGCAATTCATGCGCGGCTCGAACGGGCGGGAACACGCAATGTCCAGGTGCGTACACCCCGCCGCGGCGCCGATGTGCTCGCCGATCTAGCGGAAAAATGCGATCTCGTTCTCGTCGATGCGCCCTGCACCGGCACCGGGACCTGGCGCCGCAACCCCGATGCGAAATGGCGCATGCGCCCGGGAAGCCTCGAGCAACGTCTCAAAAAACAAGATGAAGTGCTTGATAGAGCAGCGCAATATGCTTGCCGAGGCGGGCGGCTGGTCTATGTGACGTGTTCGGTCCTTGCGGCCGAGAATGAAGCCCGGCTGAAGCGCTTTCTCGCCGCACATGACACATTTTCGCCCATCGAAATAGCGGCGCTCACCGCAAGCCTTCCGGACTTGGCGGGCTTCGCCTCAGGCTTGGGTCTAGGCTTGCGCTTGACACCTCATCGCAGCGGGACGGACGGTTTCTTCATCGCCGCGTTGCGCCGGGCCTAGAGCGGGATGAGGAAAAGTGGGAACCGGTTTTCCGCTGCAATCAAGTTCACGCAGATTACGTAAACTCATCTGCCTATCCCGCTCTAACTTATTTGAAATCGATCAGGTTCATGATTTTGGATTGATTCAATCCAAAATCATCGTGATCTGCCGCCAGACAGCGGCTCCACTCTTACCGTAAGAACCTGCTCCAAACCTTTGAATTGCTGTCCGTTCCGGTTTATCTGCGCAGGCGGTCCGATGACGAGACGCGCGACGCCCTGCAACAATCTCTGCAACCCTTTCCTCAGGCTCTGTCCGAAGTTCACGCCGGACCGCCATGGCTGCCGCTGCGACGGCGTCGGTTCCGGTTCAGGACCTTCCGAGAAGAGGGACGGGATGTCGTCGATGCGAATGCGATGCCCCCGGACGATCCGTTTCAAAGGCGTTTCGACGGGAAGAGTTGTGGAAAACCTGCCTTGCATTTTCGCCCCTGCACTGCGCCGTCTATTTCAATGGCCAGGATCTTAGGCGAGAAGACTTGCAGCCCTTTCAATTCGATCGTTCGAAAAAGATCGATGCGCTTAACCAATCCGAGCCGATTGCGCGGGGCGGACTCCGGGCTTAGCGTTTGTTCGAGACTAAGAGCATCGGTCTGTTCACGACGGGACCGTCGTCCCCACGACAGCGGGGAACCAGTCCCTCAAACAAAGGAAGATTGAAGAACCATGGCGCAGCCGGAGATCAGCGTTGATGTCGCCTCGCAGCACGACAAGGTGCTGATCGTCGATTTCGGCTCGCAGGTGACGCAATTGATCGCGCGGCGGGTGCGCGAGGCAGGCGTCTATTGCGAAATTGCGCCTTTCCAAAAGGCTGAAGCGGCGTTCTTGGACTTAGGGCCTAAGGTGGTGATCCTGTCGGGCGGGCCGGCCTCCGTGCTCGATCAAGGATCGCCGCGCGCCCCGCAAGTGATCTTTTCGTCCGGCGTGCCGATCCTCGGCATCTGCTATGGCGAACAAGTCATGGCGGCGCAGCTCGGCGGCAAAGTCGTCGCCGGCGACAATCGCGAATTCGGCCGCTCCGAGATCGAAATTCTGGAGGAAAGCCCTCTGTTCGAAGGGGTTTGGGGCAAAGGCGAGCGCCATCAGGTGTGGATGAGCCACGGCGATGCGGTCGCCGCATTGCCGGCCGGCTTTCGCCGCCTCGCCACATCCGAACATGCGCCGATCGCCGTCATCGGCGACGACGCGCGCCGCTATTACGCGGTGCAGTTCCATCTCGAAGTCGTCCACACGCCGGACGGGGCGAAGATCCTGGCGAATTTCGTCAAGAAGGTCGCCGGCCTGAACAGCGATTGGACGATGGGCGCCTTCCGCGCCGAAGCGATAGCCGCCATTCGCCAGAAGGTTGGCAAAGGACGGGTCTTGTGCGGCCTCTCCGGCGGCGTCGATTCGGCCGTTGCCGCGCTGCTGATCCATGAAGCGATCGGCGAAAACCTCGTCTGCGTCTTCGTCGACCACGGCCTGTTGCGCGAG
Organism: uncultured Alphaproteobacteria bacterium; assembly: GCA_963809985.1. Lineage (GTDB taxonomy): Bacteria > Pseudomonadota > Alphaproteobacteria > Rhizobiales > Beijerinckiaceae > Methylovirgula. The sequence goes on from CAWELW010000002.1 coordinate 49,113, forward strand.
GGCGAAGCCGCGCAGGTCGTCAGCCTCTTCCGCGGCCACTACAATATTCCCTTGCATCATGTCGAAGCCGCCGATGTGTTCGTGGCCGCGCTCAGCGGCGTCAGCGATCCCGAAGCAAAGCGCAAGATCATCGGCGCGCTGTTCATCGAAACTTTCGAACGAGAGGCCGCGAACATCGCCGCCGATGGCCGCGGAGCGCTCGAATTTCTCGCGCAAGGCACGCTTTATCCCGACGTGATCGAGAGCGTCTCTTTCCATGGGGGGCCTTCGGTGACGATCAAATCGCACCATAATGTCGGCGGCCTGCCCGAGCGGATGAACATGAAATTGGTCGAGCCGCTGCGCGAGCTGTTCAAGGACGAGGTGCGCGCGCTCGGCAGAGAGCTCGGCCTGCCGGAGGCTTTCGTCGGACGCCACCCGTTTCCGGGGCCGGGTCTCGCCATCCGCTGCCCCGGCGGCGTCACGCCCGGCAAGCTCGCGATCCTGCGCAAGGCAGATGCGATCTACCTCGACGAGATCCGCAAGGCCGGCCTCTATGACTTCGATCTGGCAGGCTTTTGCCGTGCTGCTGCCGGTGCAGACGGTCGGCGTCATGGGCGACGGACGCACGTATGATTTCGTCTGTGCCTTGCGGGCGGTCACTTCAGTGGACGGCATGACGGCCGATTTTTACCCCTTCGACATGAGTTTTTTGAGCCGCGCCGCGACGCGGATCATCAATGAAGTGAAGGGGATCAATCGGGTTGTTTACGACGTGACAAGTAAGCCGCCGGGGACGATCGAGTGGGAATGATTTTGGCCCATCCCAGGGTATCCCACAGCATCCTGTAAACCTACGTAACCTGCTGACGAATGGATAACAATAGCCCGATAACCTTCGGGGATTATCGGCCGGCAGAGACGGTATGTGACGGACCTTCTGACGGTCTCCGTCCTCATTGCGTAATCCGACTTCGTCCGATACTGTCAGGGTCCGAGCGCCATCTGACGGTCTTTTTTTCGTAGGAGGGGCAAAAGCCCTGGCAAAACACGCGAAATCTGACTGCGATCTCCAGGCGATTTCACGCAAGAAATTGAATGAGCTAGGCTTTCCAAAAATTGGAATGCAAATGCTGCAACTGCGTGCCAGGACTTTTGCCCCTCTTACATCCGGGGAGCAGGTCACATGAGAACTCTTTTGGGATCGGCCCGTAATAGACATCGGTTTGTCGCCACCTGTTTCCTCTGTACTCTGCTCGCCACGCTATCCCCGCCGATAACTGCCTCGGCCGGAGACCAAGAGAATTCAACCGGCAAATTGGCGGATAGTGAGGGGTTGCCCCCATCGTCTTCTCCCCAAACGCCGGTCGACCCGCCGCAGAGCGCTCCGCGATGGACGTTCTCGGCCGAGGCGATCGTCTTGGGCCGTACGGGCGGCGCCAATCAATCGCTCGTTGGACTCCTGCCGGGCAGCATGCAGTTCGCCGCTACGCGACGCTTCAGCTCTGGCGCCGAAGCCTTCAACAGCAACCAGTTTTGGCAAGGTTTTTCCGCCGGGCCCAAAATTGAGCTGACTTATCATGCCGATTCCGGCTACGGCGTGGAGTTCTCGTATTTCAACATCTTCGCCCAGAGCGCCACAAAGCCATCGGCCCCACCAATCCGTCGGACTGGCTGGTGATGAAGGCGCCCGGCGCGTTCTGGCAGACTCAAGATTTCCCATACCAAGCCATGGCGTGGAAAGCCACCACCAACCTTTATAGCGCCGAGGCCAACGGGCGGTTGGATCTTTCCAGCCGCGTGACCGTGCTGGCAGGATTCCGCTGGCTCCAACTGAATGACAAGCTTTCAGGGCACGTTGACCCCGGCAGATCGCAGTGAGCCGACGTGGAAAAGACCTTTCTATTCAATTACACGTCTTCTTGATCTTCTGACGTTCCTAACCTCCTCCGGGCGGGTCAGGTGGTAACTTACCCCCCGTTCTGGACGACAAGCACGACCAACAACCTTTATGGCGTCCAAATCGGCGTGGACGCAAAACTGCTGGAGCTTGGCCGCTTTTCGCTTAGCGGAACGATAAAGGTCGGCATCTTCGACAACAACGCCGAGCAGTCGACCGTGGTCAGCATGGAGAAGACAGCTGTATCCAGCGCAAGCCACGACCAACCATGCCGCCTTCGCCAGCGAAGCCGAGCTTGCAGGTGAAATATCAACTCACCAAGGGGCTTGCGCTCAAGGCGGGCTACGAAGCGCTATGGCTCGACGGCGTCGCTTTGGCGCCCGGACAGATCCAGGAGACCTACACAGCTTCGCCCTATCGAGCTTCTCCGACTCGGTGAGCGCGCGCGCGCTCGGCGTCAACTGCGGCTCAAACGTGCTTTTCCAGGGCGCCACGGCCGGACTGGAGTATTCGTTCTAGAGATCGCCGCGTTGCAAACGCCGGGGGTGTTTCAATGTCCAGCTCGCGCAAAGTCGCTCGCCTTCGCGCGGCCAGCCGCCGGGCTCGTCCGCTTGAACCTTGAGCGACCGCTGCGCCGCCTGTCGTGCGCGATCCTGTTCGCCGCGCTGGCCGCGATGGCGGCGCCGGGCGCGCGCAGTGCGCGCCAGACGACGCAGCCGCCGACGCTATGCTCCGACCAGGCCGAATCTGCTGTCGCCGTTCGCCTCGCTCTTGAACTCGCCCGCGGGCCTCGCCGTGCTCGAGGCGAACATGCAAACGGAAGAAGCGATCTATGCCGGCGCGAGCCGCGGCCCGCAGGACGCTCGCCGCGGAAAATGCGCTCATCGACCTATGCGCCCCAAAGCATTCTGATCGGCGCATTCCCCAACAATCCGAATTTTTATTTCAGCGCGGCCGGGGTTCCGACCGCGACGACGCCTGTCCCGCCGTCGGTCACGACCGCGGTGACTTCCGTAACCGACAACCTGGCTAGCGGCGCCCGTCACTGGCGACTTGAAGAGCTATTTCGGCCAAATCGATATCTACGGCATAGCGTATCGCAACACGACGGCCGACCCCAACGGCGACCCGCGGCCTTTTCAGACGTCGAGCGCGATCGCCAACAATCCTTTCACGCCGGCCAACTCCTCGCTCATCGCCTATCAAATTCAGCAGACGAACATCGACGGCTATCGGCCAGAACTGGCAGAGCTATGTACGTCCCCCTCCTTTCCGAGCGGACATTCGGCGATCGGCAACGTCAATGCGATCGTATTCGCCATCCTGGCGCCCGGATATTATCAGCAACTGCTGCAGTCCGGGGTGGACTTCGGCTACAGCCGCAACGTCTTCGGCGCGCATTACCCGCTGGACGTGATCGGCGGGCGGATTCTCGCCACCTACGTGACCGCGGAAACGCTGGCCGGCGATAATTCGCTGTACCCGTCCGGGACCTTCACCCAGAGCCTCTCCTCGCTCAGCACGGCGATGCAGAGCTATCTCGCGCAGGCCGGTCTCGGCGGCGGCGGCGCTTCGCCCTACGCGGCGGCGTGCGCCAACCTCGTCGCGTGCCTCGGCAATGGAACGATCCCCACCGCGGCGGCCTACACCCAGGCGGCTGCAGAACTACACCTATTACTTGACCTACGATCTTCCCGCGGTCGGCCCCACGAATCTGGCGCCGGTCGTGCCGGCCGACGCGTACGTGCTGATCGAGACGCGGTTTCCGTACCTGAGCGTCGGCGCAGCTCAACGAGATTCTCGCCACCACCGAATTGCCGTCGGGCGGGGCGCTCGACAACGGCTCCGGCTGGGCCCGGCTCAATCTCTACGCCGCCGCCGGCGGCTACGGCGCCTTCCCCAGCAACGTCACGGTCAACATGAACGCCGCGCTCGGCGGCTTCAACGCCTTCGACATCTGGAGCAACAACATATCCGGCCCCGGCGGCCTGACCCTGCAAGGCTCCGGAACCCTGGTGCTGGCGGGCAACGACACGCTACACCGGCGGCACCAACGTGCAAGGCGGCGCGCTCGGCGTCACCGGCAGTCTGCTCGGCCCGCTGTCGGTCTCGCCCGGCGCCACTTTCGTTCTCGGCAGCACCGGCGTGTTCACCGGCGCCCTGACCAACGACGGCAGCGTCACACAACGAGGGCGTCATGATCGGGACCTTCGCCGGTTCAGGGGCCTTCGCCAATTCCGGCTTTCTCTCCGGCGTCGGCAGCTTCGGTTCGCTCGATCTGCTTCCTGGATCCACGATCGCGCCGGGCAATCCCGGCAATTCGATCGGCACGATCCAGGTCGTCGGGCAACCTGACCGTCGCGGCCGGAACCACCTATCAGGCGCAGGTCGCCGGAAACAGCGCCGACCTGATACAGGTCGGCGGGACGGCGACGCTGTCCGGCGGCGCCGTGGTCGCCAGCCTCATCGGCTACAACCCGGTGCTGGGCCAGGCCTACCCGATCCTCATCGCGGCCGGCGGCATCACCGGCACGTTTGCGAACGCGACCACCGACAATCTGCCCTTCATCCAGGCGTCGCTGAGCGGCCCCACCATTGCCGATCCGAACGATGTGTTCCTCACGCTGACGCGCAACGGCGTCCCGTTTGCAAGCGTGGCCACGAGCCCCAATCAAGTCTCGGTCGCCAATACGCTCGACGCCGGGCCGGCCGCGAGCGGCCTCGGCCTGGCGGTCACGACCCAGTTCGCGGCGGGCGCCCAGCGCGCCTTCGACGCGCTGTCGGGTGAGGTGTATGCCAGCGCGCAGACGGTGATGCTCAACGACAGCCTGTATGTGCGCGAGGCGCTGCTGGGGCGAATGCGCCAGGCCTCTTTCGCTGGCGACACCGGCCCGACGGCGGCGCTCGCGACCGGTGGCCCGACGGCGGCGCTCGCGACCGGTGGCCCCACGCTGGCGTATGCCCAGGAAACCCGCTCGTCGCTTTCTCCGTCCGTTGACTCCGCCCTGGCCTATGCGGGTGGCGAATGGCCGGCGATTCCGCTCAAGGCGGCACCGGCCGTCCCGGCGACCACCTTCTGGATCCAGGGAATCGGCTCCTGGGACCGGTTCAGCGGCGATGGCAATGCCGCCAATGCGAGCAGCACGCTCGACGGCTTCTTCGGCGGCGTCGACCACCGCTTCGGCTCCAACTGGCTGGCCGGCGTCGCCGGCGGCTATACCAACTCCTCCATCAGCGTCAGTGACCGGGACAGCTTGGCCAATATCGATACCGCGCATCTGGCCGGCTATGCGGCGGCGAACTCCGGTCCATGGAATGTGCGCGCGGCGGCGGCGGCCAGCTTCAGTACGCTCGACACCAGTCGCTCGATCGTCTTTCCCGGCTTTGCCGAAACGGCGACCGCCCACTATGGCGCGGCCATGGCGCAGATCTTCGGCGAGGTGGGTTATGGCGTGACGGTCGGTCAGATCGCCGCCGAGCCGTTCGGCGGGCTTGCCTTCGTGCATCTGCACACCGACGAATTTGCCGAGAACACCGGCGGCATCGCCGAGCTCAGCGGATCGGGCCACGACAGCAACATCGGCTATTCCACGCTCGGCGGCAGAGCCGCCACCAACTTTGTCCTGTTCGACGGCATGGTGTTGACGCCGCGCGTCTCGGCCGCCTGGCAGCATGCCTTCGGCTCCGTCACGTCCACAGAGGCGCTGGTGTTCCAGAGCACGGCCGAGCCTTTCACCATTGCGGGCCTGCCGATTGCGCGCGACACGGCCCTCCTGGAGAGCGGGTTCGATCTGCGTCTCAACCCGCAGGCCCGCATCGGACTGTCCTACTCCGCCCAACTCGGCGACCACGCCCAGAACAACTCGGTCCAGGGCAACCTGACTTGGCGGTTCTGATGCCTCTCGCGCCAAGCGTGCTCACCACGTGGATGAGTTCGCGTGATGGTCTTTTTTTGATCAAGGCGACAGTATCGTCGCCTAAGGAGACACAAGAATCCACCGATCGATGCCGATAGTCGCTGAAACCAAGCAGATTCCGAAAACGCGCGAATTCCTTTTTGAAATCAAGAGCGCGAGTTTCTGACGGATCCGGCGGACGGTGTTCGAGCGTGCGCAGAAGAATTTGTCGCCCGTGAAGAACACGATTTAAGCGGCAACTCGCTGATCGATCGGTTCATGAGCCATCGCAATGGCGCCGAGCAAGGCGCACAAAAATAGCCTCAGCCAGGCCAAGAGGCGACGGAAGTTGTAGCCGACGGCGGCGAGCACGGCATTGATGGCATCACCGGCTCGGCCGGCGAGATAATTGCGGCCTAAGCGATGCTCGGATTTGGCATGGCCGATGACCGGCTCGATCGCCGATCGTCTTCGCATTTGGCGGCGGATTTCCTTGGTCATCCCGCGCTTCTGGCCGGCGATATAGACCTTGAAGCGATGCGCTTGCGGTGCGTTGTGCCCTTTGTATCCGGCATCGGCGAAGAGGCGCTGGAGATTGATGCCGATGAGCTGTTCGATGTCCGGGACGACTGTGCCGAGCGTGTGGCCGTCATAGGGCTTGCCGGGCAGAGCCTTGGTGTGAACGATGAACTGCCCGCCCTTCGAATGGACGAGCGTCGTCGCGACCGAGACCTTGACGCCGAACTCGTAAGGCTTGTGCGGCTTGCCTTTGCCGATGCATTCGACCTCCGGCGCGTGCAGGCTGAAGACGCGAAGGTCGGCCCCTTCCGGCGCGCCTCTGATCGGACGCAGGTTCTTGTTCTGGGCATGAACCCGACGGGCCAGCATGAGCTCTCGCCCAAAAACCTCTTCAAGATGCGCATCGCCTTTGATCTTGCGGGCGATGTCGCGAATCGTCCGGCCGAGATAGGTCTTCAGGGTTTTCAGCGAGCGCTTCGCCCTTTTGAATTGTTTGGCGTGCGCATAGCGCTGATGCTTGATCAGCGCATATTTGCCGACGCGCGCATAGGATTGGCGCAGCGCGATGCCGTGCTTCTTGGCGAGCCGCACCAAGCGCTCCCGTGCCCGCTGCATCAGCTTGGCGTCGGTCGGAAAAGTCACCGCCTTCGGCTGTACAGTCGTATCGACGATGACCTTGGTGAAGTCGGCAGGCTTGGCCGCGCCGCTGCGGGCCGCCGCCGCAAGGCTCTCCTGCAAAAGTGCGACGAGCTTGTCTTCGCCCATGCGTTGGCGCCAGCGCGTCATCGAGGAGCGGTCGAAGGTGAGCTTGTGCTGGAAAAACTCCTCGCCGCAGAACAGCTGATAATAAGGATTTTCGACCCAACGTTCGCACAAGACTTCGTCGGAGAGATCGTGCATGTGCTTCAGGATCGCGATCCCCGCCATGAGCCGCGTCGGCAAAGGCGGCTGCCCCGGTCGGTCGCTATAGACGGCACCGAAACGCGTCTCCAGAAAGCCCCAGTCGATCGCGCCGGCAAGCTTCACCAGCGCATGGTTCATATCGACGATCTGGTCGAGCCGCGACTTGAAAAGATCGTTCTGCCCGCTCTCGCGCCGCTCTCTCGGCCGCATGAGAATCACCCTCCGCTTCGTCCACAAAGCGGAGAGAATCACGGCCGGAGCCAACGATCAATTTGCAAGAAAACCCATGCACAAGCAACGAAATCCGGCAAATATGAATACTTGCCTAAGCCGCAGAACCCAGCGTCCTCAAGGGCTTATGAAATCTTCACGGACGACGAATTTGTGGCGTAAAATCAGCGCGTTACCATGGCTCAAAATAATCGAGTGGGAGTGACGGGGAGTAGAAACGGCGGAATTACGGTGTCAGTGCACTCATTGAAGCGCCGCCCCGCTGAACTCGCGGCCTTCCGGGAATAAAGTGCACCGTCAACGTATTCGCCGTTATCCGCGTTATCCGTCTGCATCAAGGTTTTTTGACTGGGCCAGCAGCCATGCACCCTTCGTTTTCTTGTCCATATCACCCCGCGACACGAAAAGGATTGACGATGCGCAGTCCTTCATCGAGCACCATCCCGTGCTGCATGTCCTCCGACCACAGCGTATTGCAGCCGGCGTGAAGCGCCGAGGCGGCGATCATGGCGTCGTAAGTGGAAAAGCCGTAGCGCTCGGCGAGCTCCAGTCCGGTTTCGTGGATCTCGAGGGTGAGAGCATGAACCGTCAGCAGGCCGCGCAGCATGTTCAGAAACGCATGCGTCTCCGCCCAGGACAGCTGCATCTTCCGGCGCGCGACGTTGGCGAGCTCATTGAGCACCTGTACGCTGATGTCGCCTCCAGCAGCGACAGCCGCCTCGGCCCGATCAGCCTTCGCTGCATCCCCCGACGCGATGTAGACGAGGACATTGGTGTCGAAAAAACTAGCGGGCATTCGCTTCGTCTCTATCGAACTTGAAATCGGGAGGAAGACGGCCCCGGAAAGCGCGAAGACGCCTCAAAAGCTCGTCACGCCCAGGCTTTCGTGCAACACCGAACTGCCGGGCGTCAGCGACATGTATTTCAATCTCATCGCCTTCCTTGAGCTCGAGCGCTTCGACCACAGCGGCAGGAAGGCGGACCGCGAGACTGTTTCCCCATTTGGCGACCTGCATGCCAGCCTCTCCATTGGATATACGTTGGAATATTTGTATATCCAGAAGCAGTCGAGGTCAAGGGGCGTCGGAGCCTCCATAGGTCGCGTCAGCGATCAAGCGGGTGTTGACGGTCTTTCTCTACTGGCCGGACGAGACGGCTCTCGCTTGGAGATTTTGGCAAATCGACCAAATGATGCCCAGAATGAACTACGTGAATCGACTGGCGAAGGTCCTCGGCCGATCGAGCAGACCTTGCCGTTTCTTACATATTGGTGTATGTAAACTCGATGAGCCATATCTCCATTCGCGACTTGCAGAAGATGTCCGGCGAAACCATCGGAGCATTGCCGGGACCGACCGCGGTGAAATCGGGGGATCGGACGGTCGGGCTGCTGGTACCGCTCAAATCCGCCGATCCTGATCGTCTCGCCGCCGTCTTGGCTCGGGCCGAGGCGCTCGCGAAGGGACGCGATCCTGCGGCGGATGACGCCGCGTTGGCTCCCTTCGGCGATGTCGATCCTGTCGATTGGTCGGTCGAGGCGGTGCGCAAGCTCACGGCAGAGCGTGGCTGAGGCATGAAAGCGCCATCGTCGACGCTCGTGCTCGATGCCGCTGTGCTGGTGGCGGCCGCACGTGGCAGAAGCTCCGGCGCGGTTTTGGCGGCGGCACGTGCGGCGGCGCTCGTCACGACGGATCGCGCCGTCCATGAAGCGCGCCGGCGCGTCGAACTTGGTTTGAAGCGCCCGGACCTCCTCGCCATCGTCGATGCTTTGATCGCCGAAATGACGATCGTGCCTGTTGCCGCCTTGGCGCCGATCCTAACTCGCTGCGAGATTGCGCTGAGAGACGCCGTTGCAAGCCGCAACGGGTCGAACAGAGATGCCCATGTGTTGGCGGTGGCTTGGAGCGTCGAGGCGGATATCTGGACGACGGATCGCGACTTCGCTGGCTCCGGCGTCGCCACCTGGTCGACGCCAAATCTCATGCGGGGACTTGCAGAAGCGGCAAAGGATCGCGTGTGAAGGTCAGAGGAACGGCATCGAGATGTGCCGTCCCTTCGATTGCCGGCATGACGGCGGACTTCGTTCCCTTCGACATGAGTTTTTTCGGCCGCGCGGCGACCGCATCATCAATGCGGTGAAGGGGATCAGCCGGGTCGTCTGTGATGTGATAAGAAAGCCGCCGGGGACGATCGAGTGGGAATAAGGGGAGCGGGATAGTGTGGAGGGCTTTGAATAGCGGGTTCGGGATATGTCATTGATGATCCGACGAGACGCTATTCGTCCGCGAAGCGGAGGAGGACTTCGATGCAGAGGGTGCCCGCCATTAGGGTCTTTTTGGCCCGTTCTATGAGGTAATAGTCGAAGGCCATCATCGGTGTCGTTTTCGTACCGCGTGCCGCGATCATTTCCGCAGCCTGCACAATGCGAAGCAACTCGGCAATATCGAGCAGATGGAGAAAGCCGCCTGTGGCCTTCATAAATTCCTTAATAAACGGAAGGCCGTAGGCCTCGCGATCCTCAATCAAATCCAAATCGGGAATAAGGACGATCCCGTGCATCGGCTGTGTTCGCTCGATATCTAGCGGAACTCCGGCCTTGCTCGTAACGGGCGTGTCATCCTTTAGCCTGGATTTCTCAAACGAATTCAGTTTTTAGCTGAAAAACGGGTCGTTCGGCGGCTTATTTTTCGGGCTTGGGCGTGATTTTCACATCGGCCGGACATCGCCGCTGACACGGCCCGCTCGGTTCCCGCGCTGCGAGTCCCATGGTTTCGATTCTCTCGCAATACGAGTTGTTTGGCGCGTGCGTCAGGGCTCGGCGAACCGGCATCTTGATCCTGCTTTCCGGTGCGGTGGTTTTCCGTCAGCCGGAGCCAAAAGCGCGTTGAAGATAATGGTGGGCGAGTTCGAATTCGTTCTTGTGGGGGCATCCCGAAGCAAGCGCGAAGTGAATGCGGCGCACGCTCCTTCGCACCTGAGCGCCGAGCTTGAGCAGCTTGAGGCGAATGGTTTGAGCCGACGCGTCGGCGAATTCAGTATGGCGCAGGCCGACGCGGCGCAGAGTATCGACGAGCACGTAAGCCATGGCCGAGAACCACAGCCGCAATTGGTTGGCTTGCATCGTCGCGGAGGAAGCACGATCGGCGAACAGTTCGAACTGCTCGCCGATGCGGTTTTCCGCCTCGCCACGCGCGCAATAGAGATCCTCGTAGAGAGCACGGGCGTCAAAGGCGAGGCGGCACCCCCGACGTTTGAGCGTGGTGACGACGAAGCGCGGATTGGCGCCATCCGGTGTGTGCTCGGCTTTGCCGACGACACGTCGGTTTCGGCTCCAGCTCTTGAGCGTGCGATAGGAGAAGTCGCGGAAGACCCGCGCCGGCTTGCCCGAACTCAGGCACCGGCGCTTGGCCGCGGCAGCCTCCGCGACGAGCGCTGCTTCCAGCCTTGCATTGCGCGCCACACCGAAGACGTAATCGACGCGGTTGGTCTCGCACCAACTCATCAGGTCGTCATTGGAAAAGCCGCTGTCGCCGCGCAAAATGATGCGTACCCGTGGCCAGCTCCGGCGAATGTGTGAAACAATGCGCGCCATGTCCGCGACCGCGCCATCGCTGCCTGCGACATCGGCGCGCCGCTGCTTCGCCAGCAGCAGATGCCGTCCACAAAAGACATACAGCGGCAGATAGCAATATTCGTCGTAATAGCCGTGGAAAAATCGACCCTCTTGTCCGCCGTGAAGCGGAATGTCGGTATTGTCGAGATCGAGCACGATCTCGCGCGGCGCGCGTTCGTGGGCTTCCAGGAAAACATCGACCAGCAGGCCATCGACCCGCGCGCCGTCGCAATCGATCTTGTGATATTTGGCGGCATGGCGCTTGGGCGTGTGCTCGAGACGATTGAGCGTGCTCTTGCCCGCCAAGGCCTCGCAATCGGAGCGCAGCGCCGGCTCTAGCTTGCCCGCCAGCACCGCAAAGCTCGAGTCCTTGCGCAGCTCGTCATGATCGTTGAGGTCCTCGTAACCCAGCGCCAGTCCGAAAATCCGTTGCGCCAGCAAGGTTTCGAGCCGGTGTTCGACGTAGACAGGGTTGCGCCGGTCATCGAAGCATTGCGCGAACCGCCGTATCAGCCCGAGGCCGCCATCCACCTGTCCCAACAGAAGCGCGCCCGCATTGGAGGTGATGTCGCCGCCATCGAAACTGGCCACCACCGCGCGCCGTTCAACCGCTTTGAATCCGAAAAGCTTCGCGCTACAGTCCGTCCGCATCGGGGAGTTCCGTTCGATCTAAGCAAGTCGTTCTCGCAAAACAACTTTCTAAGATTCGGCGCCCCGATGCACCTTAAATGTTTGAGAAATCCGGGTTAGCCGCCGAATACCGCCACGAAGCTGATTGACGGCTTTCGTGACATGAGCGGATACGTCGTGTGCCAGCTTCGTGCGGTTGGGAAGGCTGTCACGCGCAAAGATCGTAAGAACCTTCGACTCGATCAGGATTGAACCGAACTGGTGGCTAAGTAGAATATCGGTGAGTTCGCGAAAGCCGCTGCCTTTCGGAATTTGCGGACTGTGATGCACACCGAGAGGATGCAAATTATCCGTTAGCCAAACGCCTATTTGCTCTTGTTGACCCCCTTCATCCTTGTTGAAGAAGTCAAGAAGACTACTGGTCGCGTGGCTGGTGATGAAATGATTATATACGGGGTTCCAAGCGGTCGTGCCCGGCACATTCGCGACAATCAAGTCCGCACTCGACATCCTCTCGTTATGGAAGCGATCGAGTATCAATAACGCGTCACTCTTAAGCGCGCGGTGATCGGCGCGGCCCGTGGCTGCTCCCGCAACCATCTCCGTCAATCCCGGTTCGACAGATATTGGGACTGCCGCCCAAGCTACGTTCACGGCGAGTTCGTTGAACAAGAACGTCTGGCACGTCTCACCGCGCACCAAGGCCGCGAGCGCCGTCTTTTCTTCGTCCCGTTCCATTATCGACCATAGCACACCCGCCTTTTCCTCGTCGTCGTATACCTTCAGCGCGTAGAGAAGGCGGTCGCCCAGCCGCGCGAACGCAAGCTGCATCCGAACGCCCAACGCGATATATTTGAGCAAAAGCGTGCTGCCCTTTATCAGCAGGGTGGGCTCAAACCCGTCTTGACCTTTGGCGTAGTCGAACCGGATTAGCTGCGGCGTCGCAAGAAATTCCGACCGATAGTAGGCAGTGAGTATGTGCATGATAGCAAAATGGGGCGCGGACGTCGGAAGGGAAAGGGCGACAGAACTCCTAAACAGAATTACGGTGTCAGTGCACTCATTGAAGCGCCGCCCCGCTGAACTCGCGGCCTTCCGGGAATAAAGTGCAGTGTCAACGTAATCGCGCCGCGCCGGGGCGGGCGAAGGTTTGCCGCAGCTGATATTTCAAAATCTTGCCGGTCGCGTTACGCGGCAGTGCGGCGACGGTCTCCAGGCGGCTTGGCAGCTTATAGCGGGCGAGGAACTCGCCCGCGAAGCTGCACAATTCCTCGAGCGTCACAGTCTGCCCGGCCTTGGGGACGACGATCGCCACGATCGCTTCGCCCCATTTCTCGTCCGGCGCCCCGATCACCGCGACCTCGGCGATCGCCGGATGGCGCATCAGCCCGCTTTCGACCTCCGCCGGATAGACGTTCTCGCCGCCGCTGATAATCATGTCCTTGACGCGGTCGCAGATGAACAGAAACCCCTCGTCGTCGAGATACGCCGCATCGCCGGTCCGGAACCAGCCGTCCTCGTCGAGCGCCGCCCGCGTCGCCTCGGGCAAGTGCCAATAACCGGGGGTGACATTGGGCCCGCGCACCAGCACCTCGCCTTGGATACCCGGCGTGACGACGGGCCGTCCGTCGCTGTCGACGATCTTCACCTCGGCGAACAGCGGCGTCTTGCCCGACGAGCCGGCTTTGGCGAGCGCGAATTCGGGGCCGAGGAAGCTCACCATCGGCGCGGTCTCGGTCAGACCGTAGCCCTGTTGCATTTGCACGCCGCGCGCCAGATACGCCTTCAGGACCGGCAGCGGACAGGGCGCTCCGCCGACCACGAGGACGCGAACGGACGACAGGTCGGTCTGTTCGAAGCTTGGATGCTGGGCCATGAACTGGAACATCGCCGGCACGCCGAACATGGTGGTCACGCGATGCGCGGCAATATCCGCCAGCGCCTTGCCGGGATCGAAGCCGCGGTGGAGGACGACCAGCCCACCTTTCTGCAAGGTCACCAGCGTCGTCACATTCAGCCCGCCGATGTGAAAGATCGGCGCCGCGGTCAAGGTGACGTCGTTCTCCCGGATGTCGAGCGCATGCATGGTGTTGGCGTTGTTCCACCAGAAATTACCCTGCGTCAGCATCGCGCCTTTCGGACGACCGGTGGTGCCGGAGGTGTACATGATCATCGCGACGTCGTCCTCGCGCGCCGGGACATGGGCGGCCGCGGGCGCAGCGCCGTCGCGCCAAAGCGTCTCATCCTCGGCCGCAAGCAGCGCCGTGACGCTGGTCAGTTCCTTCTCGACCGGAGCAATCGCCGGCCGCAATTGCGCGTCGACGATCAGCACTGCGGCGGCGCTGTCATTGATCATGAAAGCGAGTTCCGGCCCGGTCAGTCGGAAGTTCAGCGGCACGAAGATCGCGCCTAGACGCAGCGTCGCAAACATCGAGAACAGAAACATCGGCTGGTTGAGGCCGACAAAGGCCACCCGGTCGCCTTTGGCGACGCCATGCGCGTTGAGCCGCGCGGCGCAGTTCTCGATGCAGCGCTGCATGTGGCCGTAGGTCCAGCTTTCGCCCTCGAAACGCAGCGCCAAACGTTCGGGCGTGCGCAACGACCGTTGCAGGAACCAATTGGCCAGTCCGACATCCGGCGTCATGTCATCCTCCCGCTTTATTGTCAGCAACACCTTTTATAGATCGGCGTTCCTTGTAGTTTCAAACCCGCGGCGCGGCGAGCCTGCCTTTTGTGCCGTAGCCGTAGGCGGCGGCAATAGCCCTCGTTGACGAGAGCTTGCACTCGTAAGTGCGCAGGGAATGTCTGCCCTGAAGTGAGAAGCAGACATCCCCAACCGAAGCCTCCACGTCAGCTTTTGTGAAGGGTTACGGATGCCGGCCCGGCAGCGACCATTGCCGTCGAGCAGGGACCGGGCCGGCGTCCGAAAGCCTCCAAGGAACGAAACCGCGAGTCGGAAGGGCGTCGATGTCGCTGACGCGAGCTATGGGGATTTAAGGACCACGAGCGGCGGTTTTCGAGCGGTCGGAGCGACGGTGGAACGAGGTTTTGACGGATTGAGCGTTGCAAGGCAAGGTTTGCCGCCGGCGTCGAGATCAGGTTCGGCGTCGTGCCGGTGATCGCGAGAGGTCGGCTGAGGTTCATCGAGCGAGCGCCATCGGTGCTGGCGAACGAGCAGCGGCAGGAACGGATGGCGTTGCGAGGTGGCGGATGGCGTGATCTCGATCATGACGTGTCGATCCTGCTCTCGCCGAGCGAAGAGCCGCGCGGAGTGCATCCGCGCTCGAACCTGTCGACGACGATCATGCGACCGCCGCAGCACGGGCACGGATGGTCGAGCGTGCGCGGCTCGGGGTGATTGTCGGGATCGGCGCGCTTTTTTTGATCACGTGGCGTCGATGCGGCGAGCAACGTGCGCAGGCGGGCGATATTTTGGACACGGACGCCGCTTGCGAACAGGCCGTAGTGGCGGATGCGGTGAAAGCCGGACGGCAGCACGTGGATGAGAAAGCGGCGGATGAACTCGCCGTGGGCGAGCCTCATGACCTTTTGCCGTGCGTGGCCATCGACGCGGTAATCCTTGTAACGGAAGGCGACGCCGGCGCTGTCGCAGGCGATCAGGCGGCTGTTGGAGATGGCGACGCGGTGGGTGTAGCGCGCCAGATAGGCGAGCACGGCCTCGGGTCCGCCGAACGGCCGCTTGCTGTAGACCACCCATTCGGCCTTGCGCGATGGCGCCAGATATTGCGCGAAGGCGTCGCGGTCGGCGAGGTTGGCGTGGGCGCCGAAGAATTGCAAACGGCCGGCGGCGTGGGCGGCAGCGAGCTTTTCCAGAAACAACCGGCGGAACAGGCGCGAGAGGACGCGCACCGACAAGAAGAAGCCCGGTCGGCAGGACACCCAGGTCTCGCCATCCAGGGAAATGCCGCCGCCCGGCGCGATCATGTGGACGTGGGGGTGATGCGTCATCGCCGATCCCCAGGTGTGCAGCACCGACGTTATGCCGATCCGGGCGCCCAGATGTTTGGGATCGGCGGCGATCGTGACCATCGTCTCGGCGGAAGTCTTGAACAGGAGGTCGTAGATCGCGGCCTTGTTCTGGTAGGCGATGTCGGCGATCGCCGCCGGCAGCGTGAAGACCACGTGATAATACGGGACGGCGAGGAGCTCGGCCTGGCGCTCGGTCAGCCACTGCCTGGCCGCCGCGCCCTGACACTTCGGGCAATGCCGGTTGCGGCAGCTATTATACGAGATGACTTCGTGGGCGCAGTCCTGGCAGCGCGCGACATGGCCGCCGAGCGCCGCCGTGCGGCAGCTCTCGATCGCCGACATCACCTTCAACTGGCCGAGGCTGACGTGACCGGCGTTGGCCTTGCGCCACGCCGGTGCGTGGTCGCGGAAGATATCCGCGACCTCCAGAACAGGACGCCCCATGATCGCCGGCGTTATGCCGGTGGTCGATCTCGTGGTGGCTTCAACGGGGTCAGGCGATCGAGCGGGCTCATCACCTGCCGGATGGTGTTGGTGGCGACGCGCGTGTAGAGCGCCGTGGTGTCGAGCTTGGCGTGGCCCAGAAGAACCTGGATCACGCGGATATCGATGTTCTGTTCGAGCAGGTGCGTTGCAAAGCTGTGCCGCAGCGTATGCATGGAAACGCGCTTGTCGATCTCGGCCATCAGGGCGGCGGCATGGCAGGCGCGATTGAGCTGACGCGTCGTCATCGGATTGACCGGGTTCTGCCCGGGAAACAGCCAGGCTCGCGGCCGCGCAAGGCGCCACCAGTCGCGCAGAAGTGCCAGCAACTGCGGCGAGAGCATCGCATGGCGATCCTTGCCGCCCTTGCCGCGCTCGACGCGCAGCATCATCCGCTTGCTGTCGATATCCGAGACCTTCAGCGACACCACCTCGGAGGCGCGCAGGCCGGTGCCATAGGCGACGCTGAGCGCGGCCTTGTATTTGACGCCGGGCGCCGCCTCCAAGAGGCGCGCGACCTCCTCGGGGCTCAACACGACCGGCAGCTTGCGCGGCTGATGCACGACCGTCAGATGCCGGGCCGCGTCGGCGCGATCGAGCGTCACGGTGAAGAAGAACCGCAGCGCCGAGACGGTGGAGTTGATGAGCGATATGCCTGCGCCGTTCTCGGTCAGATGCAACTGGAAACGGCGGAGGTCCTCGTTGGTCGCTGTGTCCGGCGACCGGCCGATGAACCTTGCCAGGTTTACAACGGCGCGAATGTAGTCATGCTGGGTCTTCGACGCGAAATGGCGGACACTCATGTCCTCGATCATGCGCCGACGAAGCGGAGTGATGCTCTCTTCGGTCATGGGCTGCTCCTGTCTGAAGCGAGGTTGCTAACCCCTCGATCTTCAGGCAGGACGCGCCCGACCTGTTACCCCCGCCCCTCGATGACACGCACCTGCCTGCCCGAAGTGCTCTACCGCGAGAGCGGTTTAGTTCTTTGACCCACGGCGGACGTTGCCGCGGTCTCTAGCGGCGGGTTTCGCCGCTTGCTGAAGGGAGCGTCGGCATCTCTGCAAGAGCACGCATGTCGTGCGCGGGTACGATGATCAGCTCAGGCAGCCGTTCTTTGATTGCTATCATGCGCAATAGGTTTTGGCGCGTGCCCGCCGCATCCGAATCGGCAAATTGGCGTATGAGCCAGGAGCGCTCCTCGCGCAACGTGATGCCTTCTAGCTGCCATACTAGGTCGCCAACAAGCGCGTACCGCGCTCCGTTGTACAACGTCACGAATATGATCACGCTGCCGGGGGTGTGACCCGGCGCCGGTACGACGATGATCGAACCATCGCCATACACGTCGTGGCTTTCAGGAAATCCGAGGTACGGGCCCCCTTCGAACCCATACTCTTCATATCGTATGCCGGTAAAAGGTTTGCCGAATTGTCCGCTCCCGCCCTTCCTGATGAATTCGCGCTCCTGCGGCGTCACCCATACGGGCACGTCTGGAAAGTCGGGCAGGCCGCTGACGTGGTCCCAATGCGCATGGGTCAGAAGAATGGCGCGCAGCGATCTCTGGTCGTAGCCGGCAGCCTTTAATTGGTCGGCGGCGGGCTGCAACAGACTATAGGACGTTATCGCACGAAATATCAAAGGCAGGGTCGCAAACTGCTCGTCGATGTGGCGGCCAAAACCGGTATCGATGAGCAGGTCGCCGCGGGGGTGCCTCACCAAGGTCCCGGCCATCGAAAACTCGCGCCGGTCAAAAAACGAGCCTCCGCGATACCCGTAGGCTGCAACGCGGTGGTTCACACCAGTCACCAAAGCGAAGACAGCCACCTCCTTCGGCGGCGTGGCCGATGGCAGCGGCCCCATGTAGGGCTCCGGCTTTGGCAAAGGTGACGGCAAAAAATTCAACGGCTCCTACTTGAGCGTGGAAATGTGTAGCACGGATTGTACTCCACTGCAGGAAGTCTGGTTTTGGCGCTAAGCCCCCACCACCGAAATCCGCCCCGCCGCGCGCGACCTTGGTTTCTTCTTGATCACGATCTCCACGTCCTGATTGAGCGCGGTGAGAAACGTCATCAACCGCTCGACCGAAAAGCCATCGAGCTTATAATGGGCCAGCGCCGACACTTTTGGCTGGTTGATGCCGAGCTTTTCGGCCGCAGCCGCTTGGGTCAACCGCCGCCGCGCGATCACGCCATTGACAGCATGCGCGAGCCGCAGCTTCGTCTGCCGCTCCTCGGCCTCGGCATAGCCGAGATCGGCGAACACGTTACCCGTGCCGCGGGTGATCGCTTCGTCGGCCGCGTTCATCGTCTCAGCTTTTTGGCTTGCCATAACGCGCCTCACAATCCTGTTGCGCGGCCTTCAGCCGTCTCTCGACGAGGTCGACATCGACCTGCGCCGTCTTGATCCCCTTCGGTGGCTTCTTTTGGAAGGCATGCAGCACGTAAACGACCTCCGTGAAGCGCACCGTATAGACCGCCCTATAGGTGTTTCCGACGTGGTCCTCGACCAGTTCGAAGACACCCGGGCCTTGACCCTTCCAAGGCTTGGCCGAGGGGTGCTTGCCCCCGAGTTGCGCTAGCCCAAGCGCATTGCCCATCTCGTCCTTCACCGGCTCGGGAAAGCCGAGGAAGTCCTTCTTGGACGAGCCCACCCAGTCGAGCGGCTTCTCACCTTTCGAAAGAGTGCGCGCCATGGCTATATATCCCACTTTTGGGATGAAATTTCAAGATGCAGCCTTGGCAACGCAATTACGCGCAATTACGGCAATTACGGTAACAGTGCATTCACTAAAGCGCCGTCCCATTTAACTCTCGGCCTTCCGGCAATAAAGTGCACTGTCGCTGTAATCCGTAGTCCCGTAATCCATATCCCTCTTCTGGGATAGAATCCAAGCGACGGCACGGGGAGGGTTCCAAATAAAAGTGGTGCGCAGCCAGCACAGCGACTTCGAAGCGAACGCCGGATTGTCCGCTCGGCGCCAGCGCGTGTGCGGGCAATGATTGAGAAAGAGGCGGCAATGCCGAGCAAGCGAAACTCCGAGACGGCAGCGGCCGCCGTGGCGCAGCAAGAGCCGCAGACATTGCAGGCGCTCAACCGCCAGATCGCGGCCTCAGAACCGCTGACGCCGGGCGCGCCCCGCGCCGTGTTGGGGGAGGGCCCGGAGGGCGCTCTCGTCGCCTTCGTCGGCGAGCAGCCGGGCGATCTCGAAGAGCGGGAAGGGCGGCCCTTCGTCGGGCCGGCCGGCCTGTTGCTGAACCGGGCGCTTGAGCAGGTCGGCATCGATCGCACGAAGGTTTACGTCACCAATGCCGTCAAGCATTTCAAGTTCGAACAGCGCGGCAAACGGCGCATGCATCGGAAGCCGACGGCGGGCGAGGTGAAGCATTACCGCTGGTGGCTGTTCAAGGAATTATCCTTCGTGCAGCCGCACTTGGTCGTCGCTCTCGGCACCACCGCCGCTCTCGCGCTGACGGGCAAGCCGGTGTCGGTCATGAAGGCGCGCGGAGAGGCGCAGTTTGGCGATTTTCACGGCTATATCACCGTTCATCCTTCCTATCTGCTGCGCATCCCGGACGCGGCGGCGAAGCGGCAGGCTTATGACGAATTCTGCGCCGACCTGACGCGCATTCGCAGCCTTGCGGCGTGATGCGTCGGACTGAGATGACTGCCCCTACCGCGTTGTGGTACGTCACACCGGAGCTTGATCTTTGGCGAAAAGTTGCGGACTTTCCGGATAAGATCATGCGTCGAACCAAAGGCCTGAAGCGTGATTGCGATGCAATCCGATGCAATCACGCGCGCAAGGCGAAAATGACTCGAGTCGAAGAGCCGGTGTGATGAATTTCTCTGAATTTTCCGTGCCTCGAGAGCAGCGCTATTTCGAGGATTATGTGGCAGGGGCCAAGTTCGAATATGGGCCCGTATCGGTCGACGAAACCGAGATCATCGCCTTCGCGAAGCGCTATGATCCGCAGACGATGCATGTCGATCCGCAAGCGGCTGCACGTGGTCCATTCAAAGGCTTGATCGCCAGCGGGTGGCAGACGATGAGCCTGATGATGCGGCTCTTCGTCGATCATTATCTCTCGGCGGTGGCGAGCCTTGGTTCGCCCGGCGTCGATGAAGTGCGTTGGTTGCGGCCGGTTCGGCCGGGCGACCAACTCATGTTGCGTGTCTCGGTTCTCGAAACAAAACCCTCGCGGTCCAAACCGGACCGGGGAATGGTCGTCTCATTGCTTGAAGCAGTCAATCAATCCGGTGACGTGGTCGCGAGCCTAAAGGCGATGAACTTGCTCGCCGCGAGAAATTCGCGCGGCACCGATGCGAAAGCTTAAACTAACAAACTCGCGGCGTTTGCGGCGGCCCAGATCCCGGACAATTCCGCCTCATGCCTCGGGCGCTATCTCGCTCGCTCGCTGCCGAAGCCGGCAGGCCTCGGCGGCAACGCGGTCGGCGACTTCACCCGCGGCGGCGGCGACCGCCGGCGTCAGGGCCGCACCGGCGTCGAAACAGCAGCCTTCGATCGCGTAGACGACAATGTCGCGAGGCGCGCGTTCGAGCATGCGGGCGAGGCCGATCGCGACGGCAAGCCCAAATGAATGGCTCGATGCGAACGACAAGTCGCCTGGCAGCTCGTCCGTCGCAAGATCGATGCGGTGGATGCGGCCTGGAGCGCCCATCGGCGCCGCGGCGTCGACGCAGACGAGCGCATCGAAGCCGGCCCAATCCTCGATGAGGGAGACGACGTCGTCGCTGCGGGTCAGGATGGCGACGCCGTCGGGCAAGCGGCCATCGAGTTTGCGAGCGACGATCATGCCGATGCCGTCGTCGCCGCGAGCGGGATTGCCGAGACCGGCGATAAGGACTTTGCGCGGCGAATGAGCTTGATCGCTTGTCGGGATCATGTCCGGTGCACCGTCAGCTTGAGGAAATGGGTCGAGCAGGAGATGCAAGGGTCGTAATTGCGAATGCTCTGCTCGCAGCGATGGCGAATTGCGTCGTCGGGCTGATCCAATATCGAGGTGGCGACCGCCATCAGATCGGCCTCGATGCTCGGCTGGTTCTGCGACGTCGGCGGCACAATCCGGACCGTGCGGATCGTGCCGTCGGCGTCGAAATCGTAGCGGTGCCAGCAGATGCCGCGCGGCGCTTCCGTGCAGCCGAAGCCGGTGCCCGCACGCGGCGCAAAGGGCACTGCCGCGATATCCGGCGGCTCGTAGGCTGCGATCAGGCGCAGCGCCTCTTCGCAAGCATAGACGAGTTCCAGAGTCCGGACGATGATGCTGCGGAACGGATTGCGGCAGACCGCATCGAGCCCGGCCTCGTGGGCGAGAGCCCGAACCGACGCCGGCAGACGGTCGAAATTGAGCGCATAGCGGGCGAGCGGCCCGACGAGATAGGCGCCGCGCCGCTTCGAGAGCGAATGCAAAGCGGTCGAATGGGCGACATGGCGCTCCTCGAACTCGCTCTCGTAATCGGCGATGTCGATGTCGATGTCGCGGCTGGAGACGAGCCGTCCTTCATTGAACGGATATTCGTCCTTGTGCCGCAGCGCCACGAATTCATAGTCGCGCTCGAAGTCCGGGAAGGGGAAGCTCGCGACCCAACGCAGCAGGGCGATCGCAAGATCGCCGGCCCGTTTCAGGTTTTCCGCGACAGGCGCGAGGTCCGCCCGGCTCGGGACGCGATGGAAGCCGCCGGCCTTGACGTTGACGGGGTGAATCTCGCGGCCGCCCAGAACCCGCATTATTTCATTGCCGATCTTCTTCAACGCGAGGCCATTGCGGACGGCGTCGCCATGCTTGCGCGCCATCTGGATCGCATCAGGGAAGCCGAGAAAATCCGGCGCATGCAGCATGACGACATGGAGCGCATGGCTTTCGATCCATTCGCCGCAATAGATGAGCCGCCGCAGCGCCCGAAGCTGGCCGTCGACCTTGACGCCGAAGGCGTTCTCGATCGCATGCACGGCGCCCATTTGATAGGCGATCGGGCAGATACCGCAAATGCGCGCCACGATGTCGGGCGTCTCGGCATAGCCGCGGCCGCGCAGAAACGCCTCGAAGAACCGCGGCGGCTCGAAAATAGCGAGCTGCGCCGAGGTCACGCGGCCATCGTTTATATGAAGGTCGAGCGCGCCTTCACCCTCGACGCGGGCGAGATTGCCGACCCGGATCGTCTTAGTCGGCATGGGCCTCGCTCTCTTTGAGGAACGCTTCGGCGGCGGCGTTGAACGTACGGAAAACACGCCGAATGTCGCGTGGCGTGGCGCCGAGCGCCTGCCATTCGTGCGCCAGCGCGGCGGTATTTGGCGTCTCCATCGGACCATAGCAGCCATAGCAGCCGCGCCGGAACGCCGGACAGATCGCGCCGCAACCGGCATGCGTCACCGGCCCGAGGCACGGCGCCCCTTGCACCATCACGCAGACCGTGCCGCGCCACTTGCACTCGATACAGACACTATGGGCTGCAATCGCAGGCTTGCGGCCGGCGAGGAATGCCGAGATCAGCTCGACGAGCTGCATCTTGTTGATCGGACAGCCATGCAGCTCGAAATCCACCGGCACATGAGCCGAGATCGGCGTCGACGTTGCGAGCGTCTCGATAAACTGCGGCGAGGCATAGACCGCGGCGATGAAGTCGTTCACGTCGGCAAAATTACGCAAGGCCTGAATGCCGCCGGCAGTGGCGCAGGCGCCGATCGTGACGAGATGTTTCGATTGCCGGCGCACCCTTTGGATGCGGTCGGCATCATGCGCCGTGGTGATCGATCCTTCGACCAGCGAAAGGTCGTAGGGACCGTCCGCGACGGCGCTCGACGCTTCCAGAAAATTAGCGATTTCGACGACATCGGCGAGGGTCAGGAGTTCGTCCTCGCAATCGAGCAAGGAGAGCTGGCAGCCATCGCAAGAGGCGAATTTCCACACCGCGAGCCGGGGGCGCTGTCGCTCGCTCATCTCAGACCTCCCGAACCGCGAAAATGTCGGCGATCTTGTCGAACCGCATCACCGGCCCATCCTTGCAGACGAAGGCCGACCCGAACTGGCAATGGCCGCACAGGCCGATGGCGCATTTCATGTTCCGCTCCATCGAGAGAAAGATGCGATCGGCGGACACGCCGGCCTCGCGCAGCGCGCTCAATGTGTAGCGCATCATCACTTCCGGCCCGCAGACCAGCGCGACCGTGTCATGCGGAGCGAAGGCCGCACGAGGGACCAGCGCCGGCACGACGCCGACATTGCCATGCCAGTCGGCCTCCGCGTGATCGACCGTCACCTCGATGTCCACGTCGAGGCGTTGGCGCCATTGCTCGAGCTCATGGCGATAAAGCATGTCCTTCGGATTGCGGCTGCCGAAGAGAATAACGACGCGGCCGTAGCGGTTGCGGTTCGCCAAAATATCGTAGATCGCGGGGCGCAGCGGCGCCAGGCCGATGCCGCCCGCCACGATGACGACGTCCGATCCTTCCGCCGCCGCAATGGGCCAGCCTGTCCCGAACGGGCCGCGCAGCCCGATCATCGCTCCCGGATCGAGTTTCGCAATCGCGCCGCTGGCGGCGCCGACATCGCGGATCGTGTGGACGAAGACATCCGCATCCGCGCAATTGCCGCTCAAGCTGATCGCCACTTCACCGACGCCGAAGGCGTAGAGCATATTGAACTGGCCGGGCGCGAAGGCCGGCCGCGGTCCGGCGAGCGGCATGAGTTCCAGCGTCACGGTATCGGACAATTCGCGATACAGGCGAGAGATTCTGTAGATTTGCGGCACGAAAGGATCGGGGAGGGGGACCGCGGCCATCTTAGTGCTTGCCATAGACATCGAGCACCTGCAGCCTCGTTGCGTGGAGCCGCTTGACGAGGATCGGTGCGAAGTGCTTCATCATCTCATAGCCGAGATGATGATCCGCTTCGCACTTTCCGCGCAGGCAAGCAGCGTCGATGCCGATCGCCCGGGTAAACTCCATCGCGCGCGCGTCGAACACCCAGCGATAGGGCGGGACGAGCCAGGAGGCGCCGACGACCTCACCCTCGCCGAGAGTCGCAACGACGATCGGGGCTTGGCCGGGGGCGACGATCTCGAGAGCCACCTTGCCGTGGCGGATCAGGAAGAACTCGTTTGCGGGTTCGCCTTCGCGAAACAGATATTGCCCCTTTTCGAAGCGATGGTTGCGGGCACAGCCCGCCACGAGCGCACTGTGCTCGGCTGAGAAGCCGGCGAAGAAAGCATGTCCTCTCAGGATGCGCTCAAGCCCCTCCACGGGAGTCCCCTTTCTTGGCATCTAGAGCAGTTCTGATGGCGGCCGCCTCCGCCGTAATGTCAATGCCGACCGGGCACCAAGTGATACAGCGGCCGCAGCCGACACAGCCCGACGTGCCGAACTGATCGATCCAGCTCGCGAGCTTGTGGGTCATCCATTGCCGGTAACGTGAGCGGGCCGTGTTTCGCACGCTGCCGCCGTGGATGTGGGAGAAATCCAGGGTGAAGCAGGAATCCCACTTGCGCACCCGGTCGGCTTCAACGCCTGTGAGATCGCTGTGGTCCTCGACCGTCGTGCAAAAGCAGGTCGGGCACACCATGGTGCAATTGCCGCAGGTCAGGCAGCGCTCGGCGACCGCATCCCAGCGTGGATGGTTCGGATTGCCCTGCAGGAGCTCCTTCAGTCCGGCGGTTTCGAGATTTCGCCCCATCCGGCTCGCCGCATGTGCAACGATGGCTTCGGCGGCGGCGAACTGTGCGCTGGAAGCGAGACGATGCGGCACGTCTGCAAGCAGTTCGGCGCCGGATTGGCTGCCGACATCGACCAGGAAGTCATGGTGGCTATCGTGAATGAGCTCGGTCAGCGCCAGGTCGAACCCTGCATCCACCTTCGGTCCCGTTTGCATGGAAACGCAAAAGCAGGTTCCGCCCGCCTCTCCGCAATTGACCGCAATGACGAAGGCATCAAGCCGACGCTTCGCATAGGCCACGTCGGGATAGGGTCCGTCGCAGAAAACCCGATCCTGGATGGCAATGGCATGGATTTCGCATGCGCGCACGCCGATGAAGGCAAATTTGCCAGAGGCGTTGTCTGTGGTCATGACCGTGAGCCCGTCTTCGCCCATGCGCGCGGTCCACAGGGTCTCGATGGGCGGTTGCAGAAAGCGCTTCCACGAGTGCGGCCCGACGGCGAAACCGAACAGGGCATCATCGTCGCGGCGCTGCAACTGATAGCGCCCCGCGTCTTGCCGATCCGTCCAACCGGCGGGCAGATCGGACACGCCCGTCATTTCGTCATAGACGATCGCAGCGTCGCGCACGGTCGGCCCGAGCACCTGATAATGTCGCACGGCGAGAGCATCGATGAGGCCGTTCAGGGCGTCACGGGAGATCACCGCGGTCGCCCCCTTGGCCAAGGGATGTTCCATCGTCTCGGCTCCGCCGCAACAGGCCCAGCTGGAGCATCTCCCGGAAAAGTGGACCCACTTTTCCGGGAGATGCTCCACTTTATTGAATTGACGTGTATTCATGTCGATCGCGCGGAATCGCCCGATCGCCATGGATATGCGCCGGGAGTTCAATAGACTGGCCGGGGCATGGCCCGTTTGATCCAGATTAATCCACCCGGGTCACGGCCGCGAAAACACATTTTCATTCGCGAAAGCGATCCGCTCGTCCGATGAATTGAAGAGGCGCCGAACACAGAATCCGGTGCAATGGATGCCCGACAGCGGACTTCCAACGGCCGAGATAGTATCGGAGCGTCACCAACCGGGGGGACACGAGCGTTCTGCGGATTTATGGAATGAGCGGTTACCCTCGGCTGGCCAAGGTTGATCGGATCGGGCCTGACCCTCACGGGTTGCGTCGGATTCGAGGCGTTCCCGCGGCATCTCCGGAGCAACAGCCAGACGCCGAACGCAAGGCCTGCTCCGCGCACACGGCAGACCCGAACGGTTTCAAGCCGCCACTGGCCATTTCATCAAATATCGGTCGAAAAAACCTTTGGCGAGCTTCACCCACGGCAAAAGCAATAGCCGACGCCTTGGCGGCGTGCTAGAAGGCGATCAGGAACGGTCGAGCTCCCGATTAAGAAATCAGTTCGAGCGGTGCCGTTGCGCCGGTCCATTTCAATACCTACGCCGGACATGCATCAAGAATTTGCGGCACTCACTTGTTTGCGGCCAAGGAACACCGGCATGCCGAAGGTGAGCGTCCCAGCGACGACGATGACGGCGCTGTCACCGGACGTCATGGCCGCTTCGGCAAGAAGAGAAAAAGCCGCGCCGGGACCTTGACCGGTGCAGTGTGTGTTGTGATTTTGTCATAGACCTGCACACTAGTCTTCGACTTGGAAGTTGCGACTTGGGCATGACACACTAATGGCGACAAATAGTATCGCCTGGTTGTGAGGGGTGGGGGCAGGTTTTGTCGGAAATCATTTTTGGCTCATCGCGGCATTTTGTGGGAGGGTTAGCGGGGCTGGAATGAGGAAACCCTCGACAACACAAGGAGTTTTCGAGGTTTGACGGGACGTTGAAACCTGTCACGTTTTCGGCATGAAAAAAGTGCTCTGCAAGGCTTCGCTGCTCGACGGCTACCGCATTCCCGGGTTTCGCACTGGCGCACGGATCAAACGGCATGACCGCGATCCGATGGGCTTGGTGATCACGCTGACGCGACGCCAAAAAAAACCGTGTGCAGCGGCTGCGGAAAAGTCCATTTCAGCTTCTACGACCGCAAGACGCGCCTGGCGCGCGATCTCTCCAGCGGCAATAGGCGCGTTTATCTCGAATACGAGTTGCGCCGCGTCGATTGCCAGGCCTGTGGCGTGAGACGGGAGCGGCTCGACTTGCTAGCCTCGAACACGAAGTTCACGAAGCGTCTCGCATTGTCGATCGGCGGCTTGTGCCGGACGATGCCGATCAAGGATGTCGCCAAGCGAATGAACCTCGATTGGCATACGGTGAAGGAACTCGAAAAGGACTACATGCGCGAGCAACTGGCGCGCAGCGGACCTCCCAGCCCGAGCGTGATCGGGATCGATGAGATATCGATCAAAAAACGTCACACGTACCGCATCGTGGTGAGCGACCTCGACAAGCGCCGAGCGATCTGGTTTGGCGGCGACGGCCGATCGGAGGCGGACATGGATCGGTTCTATGCCTTTCTAGGCGAGGAAAACCGCGACAAAATCAGGCTCGCCGTGATGGACATGTGGAAGCCGTTCCGCAAATCGACGCAGGCGAACGCGCCGAGAGCCGCCATTCTGTTCGACAAGTTCCACATCCTGCGCCACCTCGGCGAGGCGTTGGATAAAGTGCGCAAGGTCGAATACGCCCGCCTCACCGGGACGCAACGGAAGTTCATCAAGGGGCAGAAATACGTCTTGCTGGCGCATAAGGAAAATCTCACCAGCGAGGCGCGGAAAAATCTAAAGCTGCTGCTGGCCGCCAACAAACGGTTGAACACCGCCTACCTTCTCCGCGAGTCGTTCGGGCAATTGTGGGATTACAAATCCGAGGCTTGGGCGCGCCGGTTCTTCGACAATTGGAAATCCCAACTGCGCTGGCAACGCCTGAAGCCCTTCGAGGACTTCGCCGCGATGATCGAGCGCCACTGGGATGGCATCGCCGCCTATTGTCGCCTGGAAAACAAGATCGCGCTCGGCTTCGTCGAGGGCCTCAACAACAAGATCCGCGTTTTCCAGCGCCGAGCCTATGGCCTACGCGACGAAGACTATCTGCGCCTCAAAATCCTCACTTGCAGCTTGCCAGAATTATGAAAACACCCGAAAATCACCCACACAAAATCCCGAAGAGCCTCATTTTTCTCAAGGAAGGAACTCGGTCCTTCGTCAAGGCCCGGTCGCCGATTTGCGTCCCACAGAGCGTCTCGGCGCGGTCGCCGACTCGCATCCAGACGAGCGTCACGGCGGCGCCGGAGCGCATGGTCCTCGATTGGTTGTGCATGCGGATGCCGAGCGCGATCACGCCGGATCGGCTGACGGGAATTGGGGTTGCCGGCGCCGTCATCGTCTTCGTCGGTTACTTGGCAAGCCGCATTGATCCGGCGTTTTTTTGGCTGGCGACGCTCGGCCTCGTCGTGCATTGGTTCGGCGATTCGCTCGACGGGAGCCTGGCCAGGTACCGCCAAATCGAAAAACCGCGCTACGGTTATTTTCTCGATCACTCGGTCGATACCGTCGCTATCTTCTCGATCATGATTGGGCTCGGACTGTCCGCCTACGTCCGCTTGGACATGGCGCTGTTTGCGCTCCTCGGCTATTTCATGCTGTGCATATATGTGTTCTTGAGCAATCACGTCACCGGCCAATTTCAATTGACGTTCCTGTCGCTCGGGCCGACCGAAGCGCGCATAGGTCTGATCGGGCTCAATAGCTGGATGTATTTTGCCGGCAATTCGAAACTTGTCATCGGCAGCGAAAGCTTCTCGTCCTACGATCTCGTTTTGTTCGGCAACGGCATTGTCTGCGTTTGTGTGTTCATCGTCAACATGGTGAAAGTGGTGAAGCTGTTGCGGCGGGAAGACGCGCCGCGGCCCAGCCGTGAGCCGGTGCGCTTCGGCAAGTCTGCAACGCCTTTGTGAGCTATATTCAAAGGCTGGCAAGAAAGTTTTCGATTTTGGCGAAGTAGCCGTCCCAGTTCGGTCGGTCCGGGGTTTCGCGCCCGGCCGAGACTGCGCGGAGTTCGGCGGGATCGGCACGCGCAAAGGCGCGGATCGTTTCAAGCCATTTTTCGCCATCGATCGGGCTGATAGTTGTAATACGCTCGCCGCCGGTTTCCCAGAAAACTTGAAGATCGGAAGCGATCACCGGGACATTGGCCGCCAAGGCTTCGGCAACCGGCAGACCATACCCCTCGGCAAAAGACGGCATGAGAAGAGCGCGGGCGCTGTCGAGCAGCCGCTTGAAGCTCGGCGTCGAGAGCCCGGAGACCTCGATCACATGAGCGCTGATCGCCTGACAGCGTTCGAGCAGATCGACGACATTCTCATTTTCCCATCCTCGCGTGCCGACCAAGACTAGTTTCGGCGCGGCGGCACCGTCACGGCGAACGAGTTCACGCCAGACGTGCAGCAGCATGAGATGATTCTTGCGCGGCTCGATGGTGCCGCAGACGATGAAATAGGGGTGCCCCGAAAGCTCCGAATCCAAAGCATCACGGCGCCAAAAAATCGGCGCTGCCGGGATTGGCGCAACGAGGATCGGCATGTCGGCGCGCCCAAGCGACGTCAGATGGTGCTCGAGCGCGGCGCGCACGACCTGCGTCGTCACGATCGCCGCCGCACCGAACTGCGCCAGATTTTTGAGCCGGCGCCGGTGCACTTCATATTCGACTTTGCGAAAATACTCGGGCGTTTCGATGGGCAGGAGATCATGGATGAAGAAGACGGGCCTTATGTCCGGACGCTGCTTCGTCCAGCGGAAATAACTCGCAATCCAAAGCGGGAATTGACTGACGTTGAGATAGACCGCGCCTTTTGGTAACGCGTCGACCGGAGCGCGCCCAAGCGGAAAACCATGCCGTCCGATCCAGCGGAGAACGCTGCCGGCGCGTCCGGCGCGCCCGCGTGCTATGCGCTCCGTCGTAGAGGAGTTTTGCGTCCTATTGCCGATCCATGCGACGATCTTGCGATAGCTTTCGTCGTGATCCGGGGTTTCGTCCTCGCCCCAATGGCTGGCAATCCCGGTGACGACATCGCGTGCCCCCCGGGCGCGATCATGCGCGGCCCGAGCAAGGTCATCATCAGTCCCCAACGGTCTTGATGCGTAGGGTCGAGGAAATGTCGAGCAAAGGCGAAATCGATACGATCGATCCCGTTGGGTGTCCGGTTCAGCACCCGCGTCGCGAGGCGGCTGATGTCATAGGCGACGGGAACAACCATGATTGGCCTTCTTGATGGGAGCCTTCAACAGCTCGTTCATCAGGTTCTCGTTGCGAAAACCGAGATTGCCGAGGCGGCAAAATCCCAATTGCCAAGTATTGGCCCAGCCTGACAATAGCGGCCCGGCGGTTTTCCTGACCCGTGAATGGCAAAACCCGGGAGCAGACAATCAGCGGGCGTTCGATTATCTGGTCGGCGAAGTCCGCTTCCTTGAGGATGATCCCTCTTTGGTGCCGCCTATGCGGTGCCGTAAAGATCATAGGCGTCGGCGCGCTCGATCTTCACGTTGATGATGTCGCCAACGCGAAATGGCCGCCGGCTGGTGATATGGACCTTGCCGTCGATCTCCGGCGCATCGCCTTTCGTCCTGCCTTCGGCGCTGCGCGGCCCGGCGACGTCGATGATTACTGGCAGATGGCGGCCGAGCTTTTTCTGCAAGCTCTTGGCGCTGACGCGTTGCTGGCTTTGCATGAAGCGGCGATAGCGATCTTCCTTCACTTCGGGCGCGACGTGCGGCAGGCCGAGGTCATTGGCTGGCGCGCCCGCGACGGGCTCATATTTGAAGGCGCCGACGCGATCGAGCCGCGCCTCTTCGATGAAGGCGAGGAGAGTTGCAAAATCGTCTTCGCTCTCGCCCGGAAAGCCGAGGATAAACGTCGATCGCAACGTCAAGTCCGGGCAGATCTCCCGCCAGGCTCGGATCCGCTCGAGTGTCTTTTCCTGATCGCCGGGTCGCTTCATCGCCCGTAGAACATTGCGGCTCGCATGCTGCAAAGGCACATCGAGATAAGGCAAGATCTTGCCCTCGGCCATCAACGGCAGAACCTCGTCGACATGCGGATAGGGATAGACGTAATGCAGCCTGATCCACACGCCGAGCGCGCCGAGTTCCCGCATCAGATCGATGAATTTGGCGCGCACCCGGCGCTCGCCGTGGAGGCTCTCCGCATAGCCGAGATCGAGGCCATAGGCGCCCGTATCCTGAGAAATGATGAGGATTTCCTTGACACCCGCTGCGGCGAGACGCTCGGCCTCGCGTAAGACGTCGGCGGCCGGACGCGAAACCAGGCCGCCGCGCAGACGCGGTATGATGCAAAACGAGCAGCGGTTATTGCAGCCTTCGGAGATTTTCAAATATGCGTAATGACGGGGCGTCAGCTTGACGCCTTGTGGCGGCACCAGATCGAGAAAAGCCTCGTGCGGTGCCGCCACAGCTTCATGCACGGCCGCCATCACGCTCTCATAGGCCTGCGGCCCGCTCACCGACAGGACGTTTGGGAAAGCCGCACGGATCGTGCCTTCTTCCGCGCCCATGCAGCCGGTGACGATGACTTTGCCGTTTTCGGCAAGCGCCGCGGCAATGGAGGCGAGCGATTCCGCCTTGGCGCTATCGAGAAAACCGCAGGTATTGACGATCACGGCGTCGGCGCCCGCATGATTCTTGGTGAGTTCGTAGCCCTCCGCACGCAGCCGCGTGATGATCCGCTCGCTGTCGACCAGGGCTTTTGGACAGCCGAGTGATACGAAGGAGATCTTCGCAGGGGATGTGGCAAGATCAGCGGGCATCTTGAGATTCATGCCCGTGGATTGCCACGCGCGGCCAAATCCTGCAATCCCGAATCGAAAACCCGGCCGCTTGGGCCGGGTTCGAATTTCTTGCATCGAGCGGAAAGCTCAATATTTGGCGATGACCGGAGCGGGGGCCGGCGGCTCGCCGAATTTGTAGCTGAAGCCGACCTCCACCTTGTTGTCGAAGTCGTGCACGCGATATTGAAACGCACCAAGGCTCGAGATAGGCGCTTGGTTGAAATAAGAGCCATAATCGGTGTAGCGATATTCGGCGCGGATCGACCAATTGTTGGTGACGGCATATTCGACACCGCCGCCGACGGTCCAGCCGAGGCGCGTGTGGTAATCGCTATCGGTAAAATTAGTCCCGAGCACGGTAGTGGTGTACCTGTTGTTGATATCGCCGATGGCGAGACCGCCGGTCGCATAGAACAAGGCACGATCCCAGGCGACACCGGCGCGGCCGCGGAGCGACCCTTCGAGGGTTTCGCGCGTCGAATAGGAGAATGGGATACCACCGAACCCAGCAATTGCATTCGAGCCGTTATAGCCAGACCCTTCGAAGTCGCCTTCCAAACCGACAACGAATTGGCTGAACTGCAGATTGTAGCCGAGATGGCCACCACCGACGATACCGCTCGAGTTATATCCAGGAGCGTTCGTAATGAAAGCACCACCCAGGGCAGGTGAAAAATAGGTTCCGACGTTCGGCGTGCTGCCCCACTGATAGCCGACCTGGCCACCTATGTAGATGCCGGTCCAGCTGAACACCGGCGGCGGCGGAATATAGACGGGAGGGGCGGAACGTGACGGAAGGTCGGCCGCGAAGGCCGTGCCGGAGACGGCGACGAGAGCCACCGTCGAAAGGAGAAGTTTACGGAACATGGGGTGACTCCGGTGTGGGATTCGACAGACACCATATTGCAGCGCACCGACGCTGTGGCAATCCGTTTTCGCCGCCCGCAACCCGTTTCGGACTCTTATTTTGGCGAGTGTAGCATCAACGCAACGCTCTATCGCCGCCGTGCCGAGTTTTTGGAAGACCAGGTAACGTAAATTCGCATAGCCGGAGACGAAGCGGTAAGTCATTGCGCTCTTGAGCGTTACCTTAAGGCGGGTCGGTTCTTTCATAAAGCTTTCGTCAGATGACAAAGTCGCGTTTTCCGACCACCAATATTCACAATGTTGTCAAAGTTTGGATTGTGGCGGAAATCTGGACTTTTACTGGCAGGACGGAGAACCGGCGCGATTAGGCAGAAAAACGGCGGCGCCGGGCGTATTTCCGCTCGCCGTCGGTCGATACTTCTCGACCAATTCCTGTGGAACTGCGTCCGCTTTCTTCCGCCGGGTCAGGGTCCGGGAGATTGAACCAGCGCTCAGTCTTGTCGGAATCTCGTCGATCGGACGGCATCGTCCGATCAGGGTGCGCGCGACGCCTGCCGAAGGCGATAGCGGAGTGCGTCGAACGGCTCGGCCGATGACATAGCGTTGCCGGGCGCTATTCTCTCGGGTGTTCTCCCGCTCCGCCGCGGGCCAGCACAGATCAGGTTGCTATGAAGAAATCGGGCAGGGTGGAACGAATGGCGACGCACGTCGGCGCCGCGGCAAGAAGATGGGAAAGTGCTGCCGCCTGGCGCCTCGCTTTGCTTTCGGCGGCGCTGTTTGCGCCGATCGGCCTGCATCTGCCTTATTTTCCGGTCTGGCTCGCGGCCCGCGGCTTCTCCGAATCACAAATCGCTTTGACGCTGGCGACGCCGCTCGTCCTGCGCGTGGTTCTGACGCCGGCGATTTCCCACGTGGCCGATCGGCAGGGTATTGCCGCGACACTCGCCTTTGGCGCCATAGCAGTCTTTGCCGGCTATGCCGGCCTTGGCTGGGTCGCGGGCTTTCCGCTGATCTTTCTCGGGTCCGTATTGGTGATCGCGGCACAAGGCTCGCTACCGGCGCTCGCCGATGCTCTAAGCCTCGCGGAAATCCGCCGTTTCGCCAAGATCGGTCTGAGCGGCATCGAGTTCGGCCGCGTCAGGGTCGGCGGCTCATTGAGCGGCCTCACCGGCATGCTTTTGTCCGGCTCGATCGTTGCCGTGTTGCCGGGCGAGAAAATCATCATTGCCCTTGCCGGGCTTGCCTTCTTGCCCGTGTTCGCGGCCTCGCTCGCGGCTTTGCGTATGCCGAAACTGCGGCCGGAGCGCTCGACGAAGACCGGTCTGACCGAAGATCCGGCAAATCTCCGCCTGGCTCTCATCGTCATTCTCGCAGCGGCGCTCGTCCAGGCCAGTCATGCGCAGTTTTATGCGTTCGCCACGCTGCACTGGAAGAGCATCGGGCTGGCGCCGAACTTCATTGCACTTCTATGGGCCACCGGAGTCATGTCCGAAGGCGTCCTGTTCGTCGCCGGCGGCCGTTTCCTCGGCGGCACGAGCCAGGCGTTGCGATTTCTCGTCTTCGGCGCGGCCGGCGCGGTTTTCCGCTGGATCATCATGAGTGTCGATCCAAACCCGCTCGTTGTCCTGCTTTTGCAGATCATGCACGCCGCGAGCTTCGCTGCGACCTATATCGGCGCAGTGCTCTTCCTCGGCAGCCTCGCGGGGCCGAACCATCGCGCCCGGATGCAGGGCTTTTCATCTGCCGCCATGGCTCTGTCGATGGCGCTCGCCACGATGGCATGCGGCAAACTTACGGAACTTTATGGTGACGGCACCTATCTCGCGATGGCCGCGCTGGCGGGCGTCGGCTTCGGGCTTGCGCTCTACGCCGCGGCGCAATGGCGGCGCGACCCCGCCAATTCGGGCGCGCCGGGATAGAGCGGGATGAGGAAAAGTGGGCACCGGTTTTCCGCCCGCATCCCGCTCTAAATTTTTAGAATCGATCAAGTTCATGATTTTGGATTGATTCAACCCAAAATCATCGTGATCTAATGCCGCCGGCCGCCTATCCCCACAAGCGCGGCCCCGGCGGATGGATGATCGAGCCCTCATAGAAGAGCCCCTCCGGCCTGTCGTGCGCGATTAGCAAAGGCCCGTCGAGGTCGACGAATCGGGCTTTCCCGGCAAGCAGCAGGGCAGGCGCCATGGCGAGCGAAGAGGCGACCATGCAGCCGACCATGACGGCGAAGCCAAGACGCTCGGCCTCGGCGAGGAGGGCGAGCGCTTCGGTGAGACCGCCCGTCTTGTCGAGCTTGATGTTGATCGCGTCGTAGCGGCCACGCAGCTCCGCGAGGCCGGCGCGATCGTGCACGCTTTCGTCGGCGCAGACGGGGACGAGATGCGTGACCTCGGCGAGGCATGAATCCTCGCCCGCGGGGAGCGGCTGCTCGACGAGGCGGACTCGGGCTTTGGCGCAGGCTTCGAGGTTTGCAGCGAGGTCTCGGCCGCGCCACGCCTCGTTGGCATCGACGATCAATTCCGCCGCCGGGGCGGCGGCGCGCACCGCTGCGAGCCTCTCATCGTCGCCGTCGCCGGCGAGCTTCACCTTGAGGAGAGGGCGATCACGGGCGCGCTCGGCTGCACGCGCCATGGCTTCCGGCGTTCCGACCGAAAGGGTGAAAGCCGTCGTCACCGCCGTGAGACGATCGAGACCGGCCAGGCGAAAGGCCGGAATACCGAGGCGTTTCGCCTCGAAATCCCACAAGGCACAATCGACGGCGTTGCGCGCCGCCCCGGCAGGCAGGAGGCCCTGCAGATGTAGGCGATCGGCGCCTGCTTCGATCGCGGGCCTGACGCTTTCGATCGCGGCGGCTACGCTCTCGGGGCTCTCCCCATAGCGCCCATAAGGCACGCATTCGCCGCGGCCGCGGCTGTTGCCGTCTTCTATCGTCGCAACCAAAGTGATCGCCTCGGTCTTGGCGCCGCGGGCGATCACAAATGTGCCGGCGATCGGAAAGCGCTCGATTGCGATGCTGAGGCGCGGCACTGGAGCGGATCCCGTTCAGGCGGATGAGCGTCTTGCGCACATCGGATATATCCGTTGTGCCGGAACTGCGACCCGCCTTCTTGAGCAAGTCGGCTATGCCCGGCTTGCCTCAACGGGTGACTCTGCGTGATCTATTGCGTCTGATCGCGCCGATGATGCCGGTGCTGTCGGCCGCTCGCGGTCGGCGGCACGGCCGCCGCATTGGCTTGTTGAGGTTGCGCCTTATCCTTGCCCTTCTTCTCGAGGGCGGAGTTGAAGCCGACTTTGACTGTATAACCGTGCACGGCATATTCGTCCGTGTAAGGCACATTGAGGGGTTCGGTGACGAGGGTGAAGACGCCCTGGGACTTGCCGGCCGGAACCGCTGTCGGGATGTGATAGAGCTTGCTGAAGACCGGAGCCTGATCGGTCTCGCGTACGATGACGACGCGGATCGGCGCGGTGAAACTGCCCGGGCTGCCGGCCGGGCCAAGCAGTATTTTGCCGTCGACGCCGACTTTCATGGAAATCTGGCTGCCGTCGACGCGGCAGTC
This sequence comes from uncultured Alphaproteobacteria bacterium, assembly GCA_963809985.1. Lineage (GTDB taxonomy): Bacteria > Pseudomonadota > Alphaproteobacteria > Rhizobiales > Beijerinckiaceae > Methylovirgula. Next base: position 85,155 of record CAWELW010000002.1, read on the forward strand.
TCGCGCGACGTCGACGACTGAAAACTGGTAACGCAGCGCATCATTAGTCTGTGAGCCAGCTGTATAGACCCGATCGGCGGAGGTGCCCTCCAGCACGACGATTTCCGGGCATTTAATCAGATCCGCCGGGCGCGGCTTCTTCGGCGGTGCCTTAAACTGGACGAGCGCCATAAGTTCGTTCATTTTCGTCGGGCCGCTGTCTTCGACGTCGAAACTGCCGGAATGACCGCAGCCTGCAACTGCCGCCGCGACCAAAAGAACGCTTGCCGTCAGGATTTTATTGCGCCGCGGCATTCTTCAACCCCACCTAACGTTGCCAACATAGTGCCGAAAGTGACAGATTATTCGGACGAGATCATGCATTGAAATAACGCGCCAAATGCACTGCTCCGGAGCGCCCGGCGCCTCGACCAGGTCCAGTCCGAGAACTCCGGGCCGGCTGCACGAAGCGTTCTCTACAATAGAATTTCGGATTTGTGCAATCTGCCGAATTCGGACGCTGGTTCAAGGCAGGGCTTCAAAACCTTCTTTGAACCCGTTCAATGTGAGCGGTATTCCGATGCCCTCTTCCGGCGTTTGGAAGATGATGAATGTGGCGTTCTTGCCGTTTTTCAACTGTGTGATGATCTTTTCATCCATGACAACCTCGGCGATGCAGCCCGTCGTCAAGCAACGCACGAAGCCGGCGCGGCCGACGTCGGTATCGTCGATCTTGAGCCCGAGGCCGGACGGCAAGAGCACGCCGAGCGGCGCGATCACACGCAGAAGGCGGCTTTTGCCGTCCGCCGTCTTGAGAACGATGACGATGAGGTTGATGTTCGGCCGATCCTCCGCGGCGACGCTCTGCAGCAGAGCGCATTGCTCGTGCAACGCGCCTGGCGGCGTTTCGCAACGCAATTCCCAATCGCCGAACTTCGCTTTGACGACGCCTTGTGCGGCGACTGGAACCACGCCGCCGGCCAAGAGACTTGCCAAGAGACTTGCGACAAGACCGAGAACCCTGGGCAGAGCTCTGACCAAATCCCATCGGCGGCGCGCGGAAAACTCGGGTCGATGCTGCTGCATGTCTTCTCGCTGATTTGCAGATGAGAATCAGAGAATTACGGAACTACGCCGAAACCACTCCGGCCACCCAACCGGAATTCAGCGCCCGCTGCAAATTGAAACCGCGCTGGGGGCGGGCGATGACGGCGGCAAAGGCGGCGCAGGAATTCGCATGGTTTTCCGGCTTGGCCGCGCCGATGCGGCAGGGGGCTGCGCCTCCGTAATAGAAGCCAGGCAGAAATCGGCATCATACTGGCGTTGCGAAAAGACAAGCGGTGCTGCTGCAGCGGATCGCATTCGCGTCTGCGATTTGCTGGAAAGGAACACCGAAATCCTTCCGAACCAGGGTATTTGACCAAAAAACCGGCAACATCATATCCATAGCCGCGGCTGCCTAGCAGACGCCGAGCATCTGTCAAGTTTTGCTCGCCGCAACCTGTGCACGAGCGCGCGTTCCCTCGATTCGGTCGCGCCTTTTTGACGCAATCTTGATCGCAACCTCGACGAAACAGTGTTATTGCACGGAATTGAGCTTTGTGATTTGGAATGGTCGCATTGGGGAGTGTGCGCTTCACCGCGGGAGGTGCCGGCGTTCGGCTGGCCTTTTCGCCGGAACGAGGTTCTTGGGAACGAGGTTCTTGGGAATGAGGTTCTTGGGAATGAGGTTCTTGGGAATGAGGTTCTTGGGAACGGGGTTCTTGGGAATGAGGTTCTTGGGAATGAGGTTCTTGCCGGACGAGTTTCTTGGCGAAGTGACATCTTTGATCCCCACGGTCATGAGAAATGACCTTTGGGCTGATTTACAGAGCCGAGAGCGGGGCCGTCGGTCCAACGAAATTTGGCTTGAGCGGGAGCGAAGGTGTTGATGAAATTTATAGCCAATGCTGGTCGGGCACTGCAATTTTTCGCGCTCGCGGCGGGCGTTCCGGCCGCGTGGGTCTCGGCCTGCACGCTTAGCTTCGCCGCGGCTGGGCATCCCGACGCCGGTCAGATAGGCATGCAGGATCCGGTGACACCGATCGCCGAGGAGATCAATTTTTTCTATAACGTTATTTTGACGCCGATTATCATCTTTATCTCCGTCTTCGTTCTGGCGCTCCTCATCTGGGTATCTTACCGGTTCAGCGAGAAGAGAAATCCGACTCCGTCGCGGACGACCCACAATGTCGTTCTCGAAGTCGCATGGACTGTCGTTCCGGTCATGATTCTGGTCGTGATCGCCATTCCGTCCTTCCGCCTTCTGACCCATCAGCTGACATTGCCGGATGCCGCCGTGACCGTGAAGGTCACCGGCAAGCAATGGTACTGGACCTATGATTATCCGCCTGACCAGGGCGGCGGCTTCGAATTCGATTCTCTATCTCAAGCCGGCCGATCAATTGCAGCCGGGTGAATTGCGCCAACTCGCCGTCGATAACGAAGCGGTCGTGCCGGTCGGCAAGGTCGTCCGAGTCCAGGTCACGTCGGCCGACGTGATCCATTCCTTCACGGTCCCGTCTTTCGGCATTCGCATCGATGCCGTGCCCGGCCGGTTGAACGAAACCTGGTTCAAGGCCGAGCGCGAAGGGGTCTATTATGGCCAATGTTCGAAGATCTGCGGCATGAACCACGCCTATATGCCGATCGCGTTCAGAGTCGTGAGCGCGGCGCAATATGCAGCCTGGCTCGCCGAGGCAAAGAAGAAATTCGCATCGGCCAGTGACGGGCCGGCGCGATTTGCAGACAACAGGGCGCCGGTCACGCCGCGGCAATAATCTCAATCATAAGTCCGAGATCATTCGAGGGAGCCGAGATGGCCACGACTGCAACTGCCGATCATGATGCGCATGGCCATCCGACGGGATGGCGCCGCTTCTTGTTGTCCACGAACCATAAGGACATCGGCACGCTCTATATCGTATTCGCGGTGATCGCCGGCCTTATCGGCGGCGCCATGTCGATCGTGATGCGAGCCGAACTGCAGGAGCCGGGTTTGCAGGTCTTTCCGGCTTTGGCGCAGATCCTCGATGCTGCTCCCGCCGATCAGGCGATCGATGCCGGCAAGAATCTGTACAACGTGTTCATCACCGCGCACGGCGTCATCATGATTTTCTTCATGGTCATGCCGGCGCTCATCGGCGGCTTCGGCAATTGGTTCGTCCCGCTGATGATCGGCGCTCCCGACATGGCGTTTCCGCGGATGAACAATATTTCCTTCTGGCTGTTGCCGGCCTCCTTCGCGCTGCTCCTCATTTCGCCGTTCGTCGAGGGTGCGCCGGGCATGAAGGGGTTCGCCGGCGGTTGGGTCTTTTATCCGCCCTTCTCGTCGCTTACTGGGTCGCCGGGCCCGGCGATGGATTTCGTCATCCTGTCGCTGCATCTTGCCGGCGCCTCTTCGATTCTCGGAGCGATCAATTTCATCACCACGATCTTCAACATGCGTGCGCCGGGCATGACCTTGCATAAAATGCCGCTGTTCGCCTGGTCGATTCTCGTCACCGCCTTCCTGCTCGTGCTGTCGCTGCCGGTGCTCGCCGGCGCCATCACCATGCTGCTGACCGACCGCAACTTCGGCACGACCTTCTTCGATCCGTCGGGCGGCGGCGATCCGCTCCTGTTCCAGCATCTGTTCTGGTTCTTCGGCCATCCGGAAGTCTATATTCTGATCCTGCCGGGCTTCGGCATCATCAGCCACATCATCTCGACCTTCTCGAGCAAGCCCATCTTCGGCTATCTCGGCATGGCCTATGCCATGGTCGCGATCGGCGTCGTCGGCTTCGTCGTCTGGGCGCATCACATGTACACCGTGGGCCTGTCGCTCAACACGCAGCGCTATTTCGTCTTTGCGACGATGGTGATCGCGGTGCCGACCGGCGTGAAGATCTTTTCCTGGATCGCGACCATGTGGGGCGGCTCGATTTCCTTCCGCACTCCGATGGTTTGGGCGATCGGCTTCATCTTCGTGTTCACCGTCGGCGGCGTGACCGGCGTCGTGCTCGCCAATGCCGGTGTCGACCGCGCCGTGCACGAGACCTATTACGTCGTCGCGCATTTCCATTATATGATGTCTCTCGGCGCCGTCTTCGCGATCTTTGCGGGCTTCTATTATTGGTTCCCGAAGATGAGCGGCTACATGTACAATGAGTGGCTCGGCAAGCTGCATTTCTGGCTGATGTTCATCGGCATCAACTTGACGTTCTTCCCGCAGCACTTTCTCGGCCTGGCGGGGATGCCGCGCCGCTACATCGACTATCCGGACGCCTACGCGCAATGGAACTTCGTTTCCTCTATCGGATCCTATATTTCAGGGTTCAGTATCCTGGTCTTCCTCTATGTCGTTATTGACGCCTTCGCCAGGAAACGCCTCGCCGGCAACAATCCCTGGGGGGCGGGTGCGACGACGCTCGAATGGACGTTGTCGTCGCCGCCGCCGTTCCATCAGTACGAAACCCTGCCGCGCATCACGGGTTCCGAGCATTGAGCGCTTGCGCGCATAGCAATCGTTGCAGCGTCGCTGGGATAAGGTCTGCCGCTTTGCCGCGGCGCGCCCTCGGCCTTCGTTGAGAGATGAGTTGCGCGCAGGATGGATTTCGGTTCGACACAGAGAACCGCATGTGAGGCATGATGAGCTATGTTGGTGAAGGTGACGGCGGCGTTGGAAAGATGGCGGTTTCGATCGCTACGCCGGGCGATTACATCGCGCTTCTCAAGCCGCGCGTGATGTCGCTCGTCATTGTTACGGCGTTCGCCGGCTTGCTGCTGTCGCCCCGGCATATCGATCCGATCCTCGGCTTTGCCTCCTTGCTGGCGATTGCGGTCGGCGCCGGTGCGTCGGGCGCGCTCAACATGTGGTATGACGCCGACATAGATGCGCTGATGGCGCGCACGTGCCGGCGGCCAATTCCGATGGGAAAGGTGACCGGCCAGGAGGCTTTGGCTTTTGGGCTGGTCTTGGCGGTGCTGGCGGTTCTAACCCTCGGCGTCGCCGCCAATTGGCTGGCCGCGGCGCTCTTGGCCTTCACTATCTTCTTCTATGTCGTGGTCTATACGATGTGGCTCAAGCGGACGACGCCGCAGAACATCGTGATCGGTGGCGCGGCGGGGGCCTTGCCGCCGGTCGTCGGCTACGTCTCGGCCACCGGCGAAGTCAGCCTTGCGAGCCTCGTCCTTTTTGCGCTCATATTCGTCTGGACGCCGCCGCATTTCTGGGCTTTGGCCTTGACTCGGGCGGGCGACTATGAGCGCGCCGGCGTCCCCATGATGCCCAATGCCAAAGGAGGTGACCGTACCCGCGCCGAAATCCTGGCCTATAGCCTCGTTTCGGTTGCGCTCGGCACGCTGCCTTATTTCCTCGGCTTCGCGTCCATCGTCTATTTGTGCCTCGCCATCGTGCTGGGTGGTTTGTTCATTGTATTTGCGTGGCGGGTGTTTTGCGTGCGCAGCGGCGACGAGGCCGATCGCCTTGCGAGGATGTTGTTCGGCTTTTCGATAATGTACCTCTTCTTGTTGTTTGCCGATCTCGTCGTCGAGCGTGTGCTGGCACTCGCGGGCCTGTCGATTTGAGATGCGCATGGTGGATCTGATGGACAAAGGCACCGAGAGCTGCGGCGTCAGGCTGACACCCGAGCAGGCGAAGAGGCGGCGGCAGCGCAATCTCGCGATCGGGCTTGCCGTCGGATTTTTTGTGCTGCTCTTCTACGTCGTGACCATTGCGAAGCTCGGTCCCGGCGTCCTCAATCGGCCATTGTGAACGTGAGATAGAGGGGCAGGTCGGATGTCAACTTCGGATGATCCTTCGACGAGCAGCCGAGGCCGTCACCGCCAAGGGTGGATAGCGGCGTCCGTTGGTCTAGCCGTCCTGGCGATGCTTGGTCTATCGTTCGCGGCGGTGCCGCTCTATCGGCTGTTCTGCGCCAGGACCGGCTTTGCCGGGACGACGCAGGTCGCTGAAAAGGCCCCCACGACGCGCGGCGAACGCGATATGATCGTGCGCTTCGACGCGAATGTCGGACCGGGACTGCGCTGGAGCTTTTCCCCCGATACGCCGCAGATCAAATTGCGGACAGGCGAGACGGCCACTGTGTTCTTCAAAGTGACCAATCAGACCGATCGCGAGACGGCGGCCCAGGCCATGTACAATGTTGCTCCCGATGTCGCCGGCGCCTATTTCGACAAGATTTCCTGTTTCTGCTTCTCGGAGCAGAAGCTCGGGCCGCATGAGACGGCGGATATGCCCGTCGTCTTTTTCCTCGATCCGAAGCTCGAGGCGGACGCGACGATGGATGGGATCGAATCTGTTACGCTGTCTTACACTTTTTACCCTTCGAGGCCGGCCAACCCCGTTGCCGCGAAAGCCAACGACGGCGGCGCCAAACCCGCTCTATGAGGGGGGCGATCGGGCGCCTCGACGAGCATGGGTAAACGAAGCTAACCGGCGCCGCGGGCGAACGGTCGCCAAAAACAGGTCGTGGGTGCAGTCAAGGCGCCCGAAGAGAGGACAAAGCCATGGCCGAAACCCACGCGAAGCCCAACCACGACTATCATCTCGTCGATCCGAGCCCCTGGCCACTGATCGGCTCGATCTTCGTTTTCACGACGGCCGTCGGCGGCATCATGTGGATGAAGGGAATTCGCTTTCGGCGAGGCCGAGCATGCGATCAGGCCCGGCAGCTATGTGTTCGGCGTCGGCGTCATCGGCCTGCTTTATGTGCTCGCCTCCTGGTGGACGGATGTCGTCAAGGAGGCGGAATCGGGCAAGTTCCACACCCGCGTCGTGCAGATCAGCCTGCGCTACGGCATGGTCCTCTTCATCGCTTCGGAGGTGATGTTCTTCGTTGCCTGGTTCTGGGCTTTCTTCGATGCGAGCCTTTTCGCTGGCGACAAGATCGAATATGCGCGGGTCGCGTTCACCGGTGGCCATTGGCCACCGAAGGGCATCGAAGTGCTCGACCCCTGGCACTTCCCACTGCTGAATACCCTGATCCTCTTGACGTCGGGAACGACCGTGACATGGGCGCATCACGCGCTTCTCGGCGGCGACCGCTCCGGCTTGAAATGGGGGCTGATCCTTACGATCCTCCTCGGCATAACTTTCACCAGCGTGCAGGCCTACGAATATGCGCATGCGCCATTCGCCTTCAAAGGCTCGATCTATGGCTCGACCTTCTTCATGGCCACGGGCTTCCACGGCTTCCATGTCATCATCGGCACGATCTTCCTGATCGTTTGCCTCGGGCGGGCATTTGCCGGCCAGTTCACGCCGAAACAACATCTCGGTTTCGAATTCGCATCCTGGTATTGGCATTTCGTCGACGTCGTCTGGCTCTTCCTGTTCTCGTGCATCTATGTTTGGGGTTCCTGGGGCGCCGTGGTCGAGCGTTGAGAATCTTGGAATATTTTCATATCGAAGGGCGGCCGACGGCCGTGCCTTTGTGTTTGCCGCACTTCTTGTCTCCTGCACTTGGGACGGAGCGATGAATCCCGAACCGGATTATCCGCCGCAATCACCTTTCTTGACGGGCGTAACGGGGCGTTGTCCGCGCTGCGGTCGTGGCGAATTATTCGACGGGTTTCTCACCGTTGCACCACGTTGCGGAATTTGCGACCTCGATTTCGGCTTTGCTGATTCGGGCGACGGTCCCGCCGTCTTCGTCGCCTTCTTCGGCGGCTTCATCGTGCTCGGGGCAGCCTTGTGGACCGAGCTCGCCTTCGAGCCGCCGTTCTGGGTCCACCTCGTCATATTCCTGCCCATGACGCTCATCGTATGCGTCGGCCTGTTGCGGCCGCTCAAAGGCCTGCTCATCGCGCTGCAATACCGCAACAAGGCGGAGCAGGGTCGGCCCGAGAGCTGAAACGCGATGCAAGTTCAACCGATCGGCAAATGGCTCTTGTGGCCGGCCGTCTTCACCTTGGTCGTCGGCGCCATCCTGGTATCTCTCGGCGTCTGGCAATTGCACAGGCTCGCCTGGAAGGAAGCGCTGATCGCGGAGATCGCCGCGCGCGCCGAGGCGCCGCCGGTACCGCTTCCGCCCGAGGCACTTTGGCCGCTGCTCGACCCCGAGGACTACGACTACCGCCACGTCGAAGCCGTGGGCCATTACGAACATGACAAAGAAGCGCTTGTCTTCCGTGGCGCCGGCCCGAATGGGATGGGACCCGGCTATCTCGTGCTCACGCCTTTGCGCCTCGATACCGGCGCTTATGTGATCGTGAACCGCGGCTACGTTCCGCAAGATCGCAAGGATCCGACGCAGCGGGCTGCGGGTCAAATCGATGGCGAGGTTCATGTGCGCGGGCTTCTGCGGCCTCCAGAACCCAGGAATTTCTTCACGCCCGCCGATGCACCGGACGAAGGCATCTATTTCAGCCGCGATCCGGCCCTCATCGCAGCCTATTTCAGGCTCGCCCGTCCGGCTCCCTTCAGCCTGGACGCCGATGATCTTCCGGTGCCGGGCGGTTGGCCGAAAGGCGGCACGACCGTGCGGGTCATGCCGAACAACCATCTCGGCTATGCGATCACCTGGTTTGGCCTCGCTGCGGCGCTCGTCGGCGTCTTCATTGCCCTGGCGATAGGCCGGCGATGTCGAGCTCCCGCTCGATGAGTCGGCGCACAAACTGCCATTGGAATATGCCGCGCAGGAACCGGGCGGGGAGGCCTCTGTCCTCGCAAAGACAGGCGCTCGTTTCGCCTCTTCAATCCGGCTTTGCAGCCGACGGCTATTGGCGCACTTGCTCTTTCGGGCCGCAATCGGCTAAATAGCCCAGGCCTTAGGAGTGTAGCTCAATTTGGTTAGAGCACCGGTCTCCAAAACCGGGGGTTGGGGGTTCGAGTCCCTCCTCTCCTGCCAGTAAAATCAAAGACTTAAGCTCATAATCGGCCGAAATCACTCCTTCAATTTTGCCTTCGGCAAACGCTCGGTAAGAGGAAACCGAAAAGGGCCTTCCGCGCGGTGGAGTCCGGCCTAGTCCTCATCAGCACAAGCAGAAGTTCGCCGCTGCTAGAGCGGCCGATTTGGGACTGGGGCCCGGTTTTCGGGCTGCCGGCCGCAACGGCGAAAGGCCGCATTCCGGGGTGCCGAGGACGGCCGCGCGACCTTTCCGGCTAGTGCATGATGCATCCAAGTGGAACCAAGCATCATTCTCTAGGTTCTTGAAAACGCATCGTTTGTTGCGAAAAACCGGTACCCTTTCTTTTCGCACGATGCTCTCGGGAGCGGTCAGCTGCAAGGCCGAAAGCTGCAGACACACGCCCTAAAGGCTTCCGGGGTCCTGATAGAGAAAGGGAACCAGGACTAAGCGACAACCGACGCCCGGTAGCGGCAACCCCGCGTCGAAGCCAATTGGGCGCGCTGGCGCAGCCGAAAGCCGTCCAGCACACCCTACGACCGGGCAAATGAACGGCGCGCGCATCGCTCGAGCCTGCCTAGATTTCGCTGATTCGTCGAGGGGCTTGCGGAAGTACCGATTTTGACCTTTCAAACCGGCACATCCCGACGTGACCCCGCTCAGTAGTTTTCGGCCTGACATCGGCTGTTGTACATCAGCCAGCATATGGATATTCGATGGATAACGCGCTGTCTGCGGCGATGCCGATCATAATTCGGCCAATCGCGCTAAAGTGACGGTCATGCGTCATAGAACGCTAGAAAGAAACGCCGGTAAATTCAGGGGGAGAACATGCTGAAAAGGATTGGTACGGCTTTCGCGATTGCCACGGCAGTAGCTGCTCCCGCCCTCGCGGCCGATGCGCCGGCGGAAATCAAGCTTGGCACGCTTTACGCATCATCGGGGCGTTATGCTTCGATTTCGATGCCCGTTCACAGCGCTCTCAAGCTGTGGATCGATCAGAAGAACGCCGAGGGCGGCGTCTATGTGAAGGCATTCGACAAGAAGATTCCGATCAAGCTCGTTGCCTATGACGATCAGAGCAATACGGCGACGGCATCGACACTCTACAACCAGCTTATTACCCAAGACAAGGTCGACCTGCTGGTCGCGGACTCCGGTTCGGTGTTGACCGCGCCGGCAGTTGCGATCGCGCGCGACCACAAGATGTTTCTGTTCGACCAGACCGGCACGGGCGCCAGCTTCTTCTCCAAGGACAATCTCTATATTGCGCTGATGGCGGATCCGGTTTCGACCATTTGGCCGAAGCCGGTTGCTGACTTCCTGACCAACGATGGACCGGGGCTCGGTATCAAGAAGGTCGCCATTCTTTATTCAACAAATGAGTTCACTGGCACGCAGGCCAACGCGGTCAGAAAGTTCATCAAGGACTCCGGTGCGCCGATCGAGTTCGTCTACGATCAGGGCATTCCCACCGAAACCGCGAACTATACGGTGATCATCAACAACATCCGCAACGCGCAGCCGGATGCGGTGATTCATCTCGGCTATGCGCCCAACGATATCGCGCTGTTGCGCAACATCGCGGAAGTCGGCGTCACGTTCAAAATGCTGTTCTGCATCTACGCCGGGCTCGAGACCGAACTGCTTGAAAAGAACGTCGGCGAAAAGGGGCTTGAGCACGTCTTCACCTACGTGCCGCCTTCCGAGCTCGATTATCCCGTCAATTTCGGGATGAAGATGGCCGATTACCGTGCGGCCTGGAACAAGGCGTATCCCGACGGCAAGATCGAATTCGGTTTCAACGCGGTCGCTGGCTACACCACGGCCCTCGTCATCGAGAAAGCGCTGTCGATCGCGACCAGCCTTGACCAGCTCGAATTGCGCCGCGCGGTGTTCGGCCTGTCGGGCCAGTTCAAGACACTGGATGGGACGTTCGCGCTCGACGAGATGGGCGGCCAGATCGGCGAACTGACGCCGCTCGGCCAGCTCGAGCTCAACGATCACGGCCATCTCAAGTTCGTCGCGATCTATCCACACGAGGTTGCAACCGGCAAGCCGGTGTATCCGCGGCCATGACTCCTTTGCGGGCCGCTCACGGGATCCCGGGAGTCGATCGCTGATGCTTATCTATGCGCTCGTCGCCGGGGTCCTGTTCGGTCTGTATTTCAGCCTGGTCGGGATCGGCCTCAATCTCGTGTTCGGCGTCATGCGCATCGTCAACCTTGCGCATGGCGATTTCCTGATGCTCGGCGCTTTCGTCGCGTTCGGCATGGTGACCATGACCGGCATGGATGCGCTGCTGGCAGTGCCGCTGGCGTTCGTGATCTTCGTGCTGGTGGGCATGCTGCTCTACGGCGTGCTGGTGCCGCGGCTGCAGGGCTCGGTGAATCCCGAAATGCTGTCGATCATCCTGTTCTTCGGCCTGTCGCAGGTTATCGAAGCGGTGATGACGATCTTCTTCGGCACCAGCGAGCGCTCGATCCCGAGCCGTACGCTGGGCAGCATCGTCTCGACGATCCGGGTGAAGCTGTTCGGTGGTGAGGCAAACGGCGCCGGACCAATCGATATTTTCGGGCAGGGCTTTCCGGCGTCGTGGGTGATCGCCGCCATCACCAGCCTCGTCGCCATCGCGCTGGTCTATGTCTATCTCTACCGCACGCGCCTCGGTACGCTGACGCGCGCGGTGATGTCGCGCCGCGACGAGGCACTCGCCACCGGCATCGACGTCGATCGCGTCTCGGCGGCCGCCTTTGGAATTGGGCTCGGGCTCGCGGCGGTCGCCGGCGTGTTTGCGCCCTTCATGTTCGGATCGGTGACGCCGGCCTTCGGCGCCGACGCGACGGTAACGTCGTTCGTCGTCGTCGTGCTGGGCTCGCTGGGCAATCCGCTCGGCACCGCGCTCGGCGGCGTGGTCTACGGCATCTGCTACATGCTGGCGCAGACCTATCTCAGCTCCTGGGCCGATCTCTTGCCCTATGTGCTCTTGATCTTGATCCTGCTGCTGCGTCCGAGCGGCCTGCTGGGAAGGCAGGTGCGCGTTGCTTAAGTCGGTTCGCCATCTGCTGCTGATCGTGCTGCCGCTGATCGCTGTCTTCGCGGTGCTGCCCGGCGTCTATCAGAACCATCTGCTGCTGTTCAACTTCGTGATCTTCCTGATCCTCGCCCAGGGCGTGAACATCATCTACGGCTTTACCGGCTATCTGCCGTTCGGCTATGTCGGCTTCTTCGGCGCCGGCGCCTACGGCTTTGCGATCATGGTGATGCAGTATCAGGCCTCGGCTCCCGTCGGGGTGGTTGTGGCCGGAGCGGTCGGCGTCGCACTAGGCCTGCTGCTGACGCCGCTGCTGCGGCTGTCCGGTGCCTATTTCGCCATTGCCAACTTGGCCGCCTCATTGGCGGTGCTGCACTTCGTCGCCAATCCGGCGCTGGAGTCCATCACCCGCGGCCCCTATGGCGTCTCGCTCACCGGCACGTTCAACCCGACGCTGGCCTACGCCGCGGCGCTGGTGGTGCTGGCGCTGACGCTCGCCATCGTGGTGTTTCTGAAAAACTCCGGCTTCGGGCTAGCGCTGCAGGCGGTGCGCGAGGATGCCGTCAGCGCGTCGATGGCTGGCGTCAACGTGGTGCGGATGCGCGTGATCGCCTGGCTGGCCTCCGCGCTGGTCGCCGGCCTCGCCGGCGGCGTCTATGCTTGGTATGTGTCGGTGTTCTTCCCCGACAATGTCTTCAGCTCGAATTTTAGCATCTTCGCCATCGTGTTCGCGTTGTTCGGCGGCGTCGCCACCATAACCGGCCCGATCGGCGGCGTCATCATGCTGTACGGCGTCTACAACCTGATCGGCTTCGCCACGCCGCAATACTTCCAGCTGATCTACGGGCTGCTGATCATGGGCCTCGTGCTATTTCTGCCGGCCGGCCTGGTCTCGCTCGCTGCGCGCAGGGGGTGGCATGTCCCCTGACAACGCCGCGGTTCTCACCGTCTCCAATCTGGTCAAGCGGTTCGGCGGGTTCTATGCGCTGGACGGGCTCAGCTTTCATGTCGCTGCCGGGGAAATTCTCGGGCTGGTCGGACCGAACGGCTCGGGCAAGACCACGTCGATCAACGTCATCTCCGGCGTTTATGCGCCGGATGGCGGCAGCATTACGGTCGATGGCGCGTCGATCGGCGGCATAGCCTCGCACAAACTCGTACATCTCGGCATCAACCGCACCTTCCAGATTCCAAAGCCGTTCCGGTCGCTGACGGTGCGCGAGAACATCGCGGTCGCGCTGGCCTATGGCCGCGCCCAGGTCGCGCCGCCGACCGCGGAAGCCTTGATGCAGGAATATCGTCTGACAGAGGTCGCCGATCGTCCCGCGAGCGAACTCAACAACGCGCAGCAGAAGATGCTCGACCTGGTGCGCGCGCTGGCGACGCGACCGCGTCTGCTGCTGCTCGACGAACTTGCGGCGGGCCTCAATCCCACCGAACTCGACTGGATCTCCGGTCGCATCAAGGCGCTGGCGCGGACCGGTATGGCGATCATCGTGGTCGAGCATCTGATGGGGTTCATCGAGCAGATCACCGACCGCGTCATCGTGATGAATGCCGGCAAGGAGATCTTCGAGGGCAAGCTCGCGGTGGCGGTGCAGGTGCCGCAGGTGATCGAGGTGTTTCTGGGGGGCGAACATGCCGCCTGAGACCGCTTCATTGATGCAGGCCAGCGGCGTCAACGCCGGCTATGGCACCATGCAGGTGCTGTGGCGCGTCGATCTCGACGTGCGCCCCGGCGAGACCGTGCTGCTGCTCGGCGCCAACGGCGCCGGCAAGACCACGTTCCTGAAAACGCTGGTCGGGCTGATCGAGGCGCGCGACGGCGCGATCACGCTGGCCGGCCAGGACGTGACGCGCATGAAGTCCAGCGACCGGATGCGGCTCGGCATGACCTACATGTCGGAGATCGCGGTGTTTCCGGATCTATCGATCGAGGAAAACCTCCGCGTCGGCGCGCAGGCGCTGGGGCATGCCAATCCCGGCGCCCGCGCCGAAGAACTCTACGGCATCTTTCCGGTGCTGCGCGACAAGCGCCACGCGCCGGCCTCGAGCCTCTCCGGCGGGCAACGCAAGATGCTCGGCATCGCCAAGGCGCTGGCGGCGGAGCCGCGCCTACTGGTGATGGACGAACCTTCGGCGGGACTGTCGCCGCTGTTCGTCAAGGAAGTGATCCGTGTGCTCTGCGGCCTGCAGGGGCGGGGGCTGGCGCTGCTGATCGCCGAACAGAACATCGGTTTCCTCGAGGTCGCAACGCGCGTGTTCGTGCTGGAAGGCGGTCGCATCCGGTTTTCCGGCACGGTCGCGGAAACGACCGATAACGAGGCGTTGCGGCGGGCCTATTTCGGGCTGAAGTAATCGGAAGCCGCGATGCGAAGCATTGGAATCGGATCGGGCGCCGGCTATTCCGGCGATCGCACCGAGCCTGCGGTCGAACTCGCCGAGAAGGGGGACATCCAGTACCTCGTGTTCGAATGCCTGGGTGAGAGCACGGTGGCGCTGGCGCAGCAGGCGCGGGGCTCAGAAGTTTCCCGAGGCAGCCTCTTGCAGGATCAGCTTTTCCAGAGTCAAATCAGAGACCGCGCCCCGCAGCCGCGTCTTCTCTGCCTCCAGCTCCTTCAGCGCCTTCACCTGGTCGCCCTTCACGCCGCCGTATTCGAACTGCCAGCGATAGTATGCAACTTCCGTCACGCCTATCGAACGGATCGCCTCCGCAACCGATCGCCGTAGCAGTTCTGGCGAACGGCGAGTTCTTCCTTCAAACGTCACCTTCGCGAAGCTTTAGGAAACTGGACCTCAATCGGCACGGCGCTGATCTGGCGGGTTCTTATTGTCCTGTCAGGCCATCAGCCTGATCGAGGGAGCCCCATCATTCTCGACATGGCCAATGATGCGGGCGCGGGGGTAGCCGGCGGCGACGATCGCATCCAACACGCTTTCCGCCCGCGCCGGATCGCAGGCGATCAGCAGTCCGCCGGAGGTCTGCGGATCGGTGAATAGGCTGCGTCGCCATTCGGGAAAGTCGGAAGGCAGAGTGACGGCCTCGCCATAGCTTGCCCAATTTCGTGCTGAAGCGCCCGTGATAAAACCCTGTTCAGCGAAGCGGATGGCTTCATTCAACAGCGGTACGTCATCGGCGTTCACCACCAGTGAGAGCCCCGAGCCGCGCGCCATTTCGAGGCCGTGGCCGAAGAGGCCAAAGCCAGTCACATCGGTCATCGCATGGACGGCGGGATCTTTGGCGAGCTCCGTTCCGACGCGATTGAGCAAGGTCGTCGTGCCGATCATTTCCGCATAGGCCTCGTCTGAGAGCTCGCCCTTCTTGAGGGCGGCGGAATAGACGCCGACGCCCAGCGCCTTGGTGAGGATCACTGCGTCGCCCGCGCGCGCGTCGGAATTGCGCCGCACATTCTGCGGCCGGCAGGTGCCAATGACGGCGAGACCGTAGATCGGCTCAAGCGAATCGATCGAATGGCCGCCAGCGACGGGAATGCCGGCGGCAGCACAGACCGCCGCGCCGCCAGCTAGGATCTCGCGCACGGTATCGGTCGAAATCTTGCCGACGGGCATAGCGAGGACGGCTAGCGCCATGATCGGCCGGCCGCCCATCGCATAGATGTCGGCAATAGCATTGGTCGCGGCGATCCGGCCGAAATCGTAAGGATCGTCGACGATCGGCATGAAAAAATCGGTCGTCGCAAGAACGCATGTGTCCTCGTCGAGCTGCCAGACGGCGGCATCGTCGCCGGTTTCGGTGCCGACGAGCAGTTCGCGGAACGGCGCGGCGGCGGCTTGGCCAGCGAGAAGCTCCTGCAAGACGGCCGGCGCGAGCTTGCAGCCGCAGCCTCCGCCATGCGCGAGCCTAGTCAGCCGAACCTGCTGAACACTAACGTTCATGGCTTTTCTCCCAACGATGATGCGGCCGGTGACCGCGGCATTTCCACGCGGCGCCGCCCACGGAAATGGCGAGGACCTCGATTGCTCCGTCACATCGCGCCGCGAATCGATCGAGCGTCTGCAATTCCTCGCGGCAGAGCTCACACAGGGTCGCAAAGAAATGCGCCGGTACGACATGCCCGCGTTCGGTTGCAAGTGTGGCAGGCATATAAGCGTATGGCTGCGCGCGATCGGTTGATCGGGATAGAGATAATGCTGCTTGGTCGCGGCCCGCCCAAGGCTGCAGCTCTGTGGCTTCGGAGCGGCGGGTTGGAACGCAAATACCCAATCTGGCGCAATTCAGCGCGACCAGCAGAGAAAGAAGAAAATGTGCGCCCCGAGCCTCGGGAGCCACTTTGGATTTCACGGCGGACAATTAATACGGCGGGGGATTCAGTCGGTCAATGTCGAATGCCCTCAGCAAAATAAGAGTGCAAGGGCTGAAGACCATCTCACACAAGATTGAAGTCCGTGATCTCGCGGTTGCGAGCTGGCGTCGTCCCGCCTTCGTCTATCCTACTGAAGTATATTGGCCATCTTTGTGCCGTGCAATATCGGATCGAAGCCCGGCACTTGCGATTTGGTTTGACTCTGGTCCGATCAAAAAATACGCTTTTGCTGTATCGGTTTATCAAGGTGACGCTCGAAAAATGGGGCGCGCCCTGGGAGGTAAGGCCCCGATCTGGGGCGAATGGTCTCAAGGAGGCTGATGTGAATATGGAACTGTCGCGGCGCCAATTCATCGCGGGCGCCAGCGCGGGGATTGCCGGCACGAGCCTTGGTGCTCTGGGCTTTGGAGAGGTCGAGACCGCTTATGCGGCGGCCATTCGGCCCTATAAGCTCACAGGCACGACCGAAACGCGCAACACATGCACCTATTGTGCAGTGGGCTGTGGCATCATCCTCTACTCGAAAGGCAACCTCGCAAAGGGCGAGAAGGCCGAGATCATCCATATCGAAGGTGATACCGACCATCCGACCAATCGCGGCACGCTGTGTCCGAAGGGCGCTGCGCTCCTCGACATGGTCCATGCCGACACGCGGCTGAAATATCCTATGGTTCGCAAGCCCGGCTCGGGCAAATTCGAGCCCGTGTCCTGGGACTTTGCGCTCGACCGCATCGCGCGGCTGATGAAGGATGACCGCGACAAGAACTTCATCGCCAAGAACAATGACGGCGTGACGGTGAACCGCTGGCTCTCCACCGGTTTCCTCGCCGCCTCGGCGACGACGAACGAGACGGCCTGGACGACTTATAAGGTCGTGCGCAGCACGGGGATTTTGGCGTTCGACAATCAAGCGCGCGTTTGACACGGCCCCACGGTGGCCAGTTTGGCCCCAACATTCGGTCGTGGCGCGATGACGAATTCGTGGACGGATATCCAGAACACGGATCTCGTCGTGATCATGGGCGGCAATGCCGCCGAGGCGCATCCCTGCGGCTTCAAATGGGTCACGGAGGCGAAAGCCAACCGCGGCGCGAAGCTCATCGTCGTCGATCCGCGCTTCACGCGCTCGGCGTCAGTCGCCGATTTCTATGCGCCGATCCGCCAGGGGACGGACATCGCTTTCCTCCTCGGCCTGATCAAATACTGCATCGACAACGACAAGGTGCAGTGGGACTACGTCAAGGCGTTCACCAATGCGCCCTATGTGATCAAGGAGGGGTTCTCCTATCAGGACGGACTTTTCTCCGGCTATGACGAAGCCAAGCGCGACTACAATCGCGCGAGCTGGGATTATGAGCTCGGCTCGGACGGCTATGTCGTCGCCGACGACACGCTGCAACATCCGCGCTGTGTCTGGAACCTGCTCAAGCAGCATGTCGCCCCCTACACGCCCGAACTGATCGAGCGCATCTGCGGCACCCCGAGGGAGAAGTTCCTCAAGGTTGCGCAGATGATCGGCGAATGCTCGGCGAAGATCAAGACGATGACGTCGATGTATGCGCTCGGCTGGACGCAGCATTCGTCCGGCTCGCAGAATATCCGCGCCATGGCGATGCTGCAGCTCGTCCTCGGCAATATCGGCGTGCGAGGCGGCGGCATGAACGCCTTGCGCGGTCACTCCAACATTCAGGGGCTGACCGACCTCGGGCTGATGTCGAATCTGATCCCCGGCTATCTCACGATCCCGATGGAGCGCGAGCCGACATTCGACAGCTATATGGCGACGCGCGGCTTCAAGCCGTTGCGGCCGAACCAGACGAGCTATTGGCAGAACTACAAGAAGTTCTTCGTGAGCTTCCTGAAGGCGATGTGGGGTGATGCTGCTACAGCGGCCAATAATTACGCCTATGACTATCTGCCGAAGCTCGATGTGGCGCAATACGACGTGCTGCGTGCCTTCGAGCTGATGCATCAGGGCAAGATGAACGGCTACTTCTGCCAGGGTTTCAATCCGCTGCTGTCCTTCCCCAACAGGCAGAAGCTGACCGAGGCGCTCTCGAAGCTGAAGTTCCTCGTCGTCATGGATCCGCTCGACACCGAAACGGCGCGGTTCTGGGAGAATCACGGCGAATACAACGACGTCGAGACAGCCAAGATCGCAACCGAGGTGATCCAGCTTCCTTCAACCTGCTTTGCGGAGGATGAGGGATCGCTGACAAACTCGGGGCGGTGGCTGCAATGGCACTGGGCCGGTGGCACGCCGCCAGGCGAGGCCAAGAGCGATGTGTGGATCATGGCGCAACTCCAGCAGCGCCTCAAAGCCCTCTATCAGAAGGAGGGAGGAGCCTTCCCGGATCCGATCGTCAATTTGGATTGGCGTTACAAGAATCCGGGCGATCCGACGCCGGACGAGCTGGCGAAGGAAATGAATGGCTATGCCACCGACGACATAGCCGATCCCAATGATCCGACAAGAATCGTGCTCGCCAAAAGCAAGCAGGTCGTGAGCTTCGCGGCCTTGCGAGACGACGGCAAGACGGCCTGCGCCTGTTGGATTTATTCCGGCTGCTACAATGAGGCCGGCAACAATATGGCGCGGCGTGACAACGGCGATCCGGACAATGCCGGTGTCTTCGGCAAATGGGCGTGGTCATGGCCGCTCAACCGCCGCGTCCTCTATAATCGCGCCTCGGCGGATGTGGCAGGCAATTCCTGGGATCCGAGCCGCAAGTTGCTATGGTGGGATGGGGCCAAATGGACAGGCTATGACGTGCCCGACATTGCGCCGACCAGCAAGCCGGACGTCGTCGGCCCCTTCATCATGAATGCGGAAGGAACCGCCCGGCTGTTCACGCGCGGGATGATGCGCGATGGACCGTTCCCGGCGCACTACGAGCCTTTCGAGTTACCGGTGGTGAATGTGCTGGCGCCGAAGGTTCGCGGTAACCCGGTCGCCCGCGTGTTCAAGGATGATTGGGCTCAGTTTGGCGACTCGAAGGAGTTCCCCTATGTGGCGACCTCCTATCGGTTGACCGAGCACTTCCATTTCTGGACGAAGCATGTCCGGATCAATGCCGTGCTGCAGCCCGAGTTCTTCGTCGAGATCTCGGAGCAGCTCGCCAAGGAGAAGGGTATCAAGCCCGGTGGCTGGGTGCGGATCTGGTCCAAGCGCGGCTCGATCAAGGGCAAGGCCGTGGTGACCAAGCGCATCCAACCACTGCAATGCGACGGCAAGACGCTGCACATCGTCGGCATTCCATTGCACTGGGGCTTCATGGGAGCGGCGAAGAAAGGCTTCGGCCCGAATTCGCTCACGCCTTTCGTCGGCGATGCCAATACGGAGACGCCTGAATTCAAGGCGTTCCTCGTCAATATCGAGCCGGTCTCCGGGCCGATCGCTTGAGGGAGGGAGCCGTGGCATCCAATTTCGAATTCGAGCTCCCCAACCCGCCGACGCAGAATGTCGCGGCTGATCTCGGCGCGGCGGATCTCGTCCGCCGTTCCGCCTCGTCGGTGTCGCCGCCGGCTCGGAAACTGACGCCGGTGGCCAAGCTCATCGACGTTTCAAAATGCATCGGCTGCAAGGCGTGCCAATCGGCCTGCATGGAATGGAACGATACGCGGCCGGAGGTGGGCATCAACGAGGGCGTTTATGAAAACCCGCCCGATCTCACGCCGAACATGTTCACGCTCATGCGCTTCACCGAATGGGTCAACCCAAAGACGGAGAATCTCGAATGGTTGATCCGCAAGGACGGCTGCATGCATTGCGCCGATCCCGGTTGCCTCAAGGCCTGTCCGGCACCGGGCGCGATTGTGCAGTATTCAAATGGCATCGTTGATTTCGTGCATGAGAACTGCATCGGCTGCGGCTATTGCGTCAAAGGCTGCCCGTTCAACATTCCGCGCATCTCATCCACCGATCACACGGCTTATAAATGTACGCTGTGCTCGGATCGGGTGGCGGTCGGGCAGGGGCCGGCTTGCGCCAAGGCCTGCCCGACCCATGCCATCGTGTTCGGCACCAAGGAGGAGATGAAGCAGCACGCCGAGGCGCGCATCAAGGATCTGAAATCGCGCGGCTTTGAAAATGCCGGGTTGTATGATCCTGCGGGCGTCGGCGGCACCCATGTCATGTATGTGCTGCACCATGCCGACAGGCCGGAGATCTATGCCGGTCTGCCCAAGGATCCGCGGATCAGCCCAATCATCGGGGTTTGGAAAGGCGTTGAAAAATATGCCGGGCTCGTGGCGATGGGCGCCTTTGTTGCGATCGGCTTCGTCCACCATCTCATTGCCGGCCCGAATAAGGTCTCGCGCGAGGATGAGGAGAACGCCAAGCAGCTTGTTGGAAGAGGGCAGACATGACGACTTATGACGTCGAGCCCGGCGACATGGTGCATCCGGGCGATCCTGTCACCGTTGATCGCTACACGCCAGGTGCCCGCATCAATCACTGGATTACCGCAACCTGCCTGGTGGTGCTCGCCATCTCCGGACTTGCATTGTTCCATCCCAAACTCTTCTTCCTCACCGGGCTTTTCGGTGGCGGGCAGAACACGAGGGCGATCCATCCGTGGATCGGCGTGGTGCTGTTCTTCAGTTTCTCCGGCCTCTTCCTGCGCTTCTGGCGGGCCAATCTGTGGAAGGTGGAGGACGGCACTTGGCTCGCCCGGCTGCGCGATGTCCTGAGCGGCCACGAGGAGAGGCTGCCGGAAGTCGGCAAATACAATGCCGGGCAGAAGGCCGTGTTCTGGCTGATGGCGATCCTGATCCTCGTGCTGATCTTGAGCGGGCTGGCAATCTGGGACCAGTATTTCGCCGCTTATACGGGGATCGAGCAGAAGCGTATTGCCATACTCGTCCATTCGCTCGCGGCCATCATCATCATCTGCGTCTGGATCGTTCACGTCTATGCCGCAATCTGGCTGCGTGGAACCATTGCTGCGATGACGCGCGGTCGGGTCACCGGCGGTTGGGCCTGGCGCCATCATCGCAAATGGTTGAAAGAGCTGATTAGCGGAAAGGGCTAGCAGCCGGTTGAACGGCCGCGGCAAGACGGTCGTGCCTCGAAACATGGCGCGGCCGGGGCCGCTCCTTGGCACGACGCCTCTGGCGCCCCCGAGGTGGGCGTCGCGAAAGAAGAGCGCTCGAACTCTTTTAAAAAGCTGCTAGACTTCGGCCGCCGGGACGGCGCCTTGGCTGATAGGGCGCCGTGGGGGGATGTCTGACGTGGCCCGTGCGGTTCGTGAGGTATGTGATGAGTGGAGCCGGTCCATTCCCGGCCGAGCCGATCCCGATCGGCGAGATTGCCGCGCCGCCGCTCGTTCGGCTGTCCGATCCGCGCACTCTCTTCGGCAAACGTGCGGCGCGCTTCAGGACCTTGGCGCAAGGTCATGACCTCGCGCCCTATCTCTCCTTTCTCGCAGCTCTGAGCGATGTCCAGCATCTGGTGCAGGACGGGTTGCCGGAGCCCGTCATGCCGAGTGCCGAGGCTCGAAAGCAAGCGCTTGACTTCGGCATGCCGCCGCTCGACCGCAGTCGCATGACGATCGACGCGGCTCGCAAGGCGACGCTCGATAGTATTTTCTCCCTGTCTGCAGACCTTTCTATGCCGGATGCCGCCCAAGCCGGGCTCGCGCAGGCGAGCGCTGCGAGCGGCGCAGAGCGCGAGGCGATGCTACGCGCGGTGCTGACGGACTCCATTCCAGCCGAGGCGTTGGCAGCTCATGTCTTCGTCGCTGCGGCACTGCAGGTCGATTTTGCCCGCCGGGCGGCACGGCTCGATGCCGCTTCGCTGGTGCCGGTCGGCACGGGCTTATGCCCGAGCTGCGGCGCCCCACCCGTCGCGTCGCAAATCGTCGGCTGGAAGGGCGCGCATGGCACACGCTTTTGCGCCTGCTCGCTCTGCTCTTCTCTCTGGCACGTGGTGCGGATCACTTGTATTGCCTGCGGCTCGACCGAAGGTATCGCTTATGAAGAGGTTGAAGGCGATGGCGCGATCAAGGCCGAAACCTGCGCGCGTTGCCGCAGCTATGTGAAGATCCTGCATCAGCACACAAATCCGGTACTCGATCCGGTGGCCGATGACGTCGGCAGTCTCGCGCTCGATCTTCTCCTGCGCGAAACGGAGTACCGGCGCAAGGCAGTAAATCCCTTCCTGCTCGGCTACTGAGGCGGCGATGGAGAAGAGGGCTGCCCTGGCGCTGCGCAATTTGCCCTCGGTCGACGAGGTGCTCCGCACGCCGACCGCAAGAAGTGCTGTCGATCGTTTCGGCCATCTTGCCGTCGCTGGTGCCGTGCGTCACACACTTGCTGCCGTCCGCGCCCAGAATAGCGTCCGCGGCGGCTCCGAAGAGATCGCTGCCTCGGCGCTGGCGCAGCTCGAGGCAGACGCACGACCGAATCTCCGCGCCGTGTTCAACCTGACCGGCACCGTGCTGCACACCAATTTCGGCCGCGCTCTGCTCGCCGAAGCGGCGATCGAGGCAGCAGTGGCGGCGATGCGTCATGCGGTGGCGCTCGAATATGATCTAGCCAGCGGCCATCGCGGCGAACGCGACGATGTTCTGCGCGCGCTTCTATGCGAATTGACGCGTGCCGAGGATGCGACAGTCGTCAACAACAATGCCGCGGCGGTCCTGCTCGTCCTCAATACTCTTGCCAAAGGGCGCGAGGCTATTGTTTCACGGGGCGAGTTAATCGAGATCGGTGGCGCCTTTCGCCTGCCGGAGATCATGAACCGTGCCGGCACAAAGCTTCGCGAGATCGGCACCACCAATCGGACGCATATGCGTGATTATGTCGAGGCGCTCGGGCCGCGGACCGGGCTGATCCTCAAGGTGCATACATCGAACTATCGCATTCAAGGCTTTACGAAGGAGGTCGGCGCACGTGAGCTCGCGGCCCTGGCGCGGGAGCGGAGCGTACCGCTCGTGTATGATCTGGGCTCTGGCACTTTGATTGAACTCGCCCGCTTCGGCTTGGCGCACGAGCCGACCGTTGCGGAGGCCGTGAGCAACGGGGCTGATCTCGTCACCTTTTCCGGCGACAAGCTGCTCGGTGGGCCTCAAGCCGGTTTCATCGTTGGACGCAAGGACCTAATTGCGCGCGTCAACCGCAATCCGATGAAGCGCGCGCTTCGCGTCGATAAAGTCAGGCTCGCCGCACTGGAGGCGACCCTCAGGCTCTACCGCGATCCCGATCGGCTCGCACAACGCCTGCCGACTTTGCGCCTACTGATGAGGCCACAGCAGGAGATCGAGGCGCTTGCCCATCGCTTGCTTCCCGCCTTGGCGGCTCGGCTTGGTGAGAGATTCACGATTGAAGTGGCGCCTTGCGAGAGCCAGATCGGTTCCGGCGCTCTACCCTTGCAGACTGTGGCGAGCGCCAGCCTCGTCATCAAGTCGAAGATGGTTAAGCGCAGCGGCCGTCTGCTGGCGGAACTTGCCGCGGCGCTGCGAAGCTTGGCGGTTCCCGTTATCGGCCGCATCGAAAACCAGGCGCTGATCCTGGACCTGCGGTGTCTCGACGACGAGAAGGGCTTTATTGCGAACATCGCGGCACTCTGTTTTGCGGAGTGGTCCGATGCGCTGGGTTAACGCGATAATGAAGAAACTGGCGCCCGGCCGCGGCCGGGCGGTCGCCGAGCCGGTGCCGGAGCGCTTGGCCGCAGCACGAGCAGCAGCAGAGAGTGGCGATTATGTCCGCGCGCTCGAGATATGGGCCCCGCTCGCTCATGCGGGTGTTGCACGTGCTCAGAACAATCTTGCTGCCTGCTTTGCCGAAGGCTTGGGCGTCGCGCGCGATGCGAAGCGCGCGGCGCAATGGCTTTCATTGGCCGCGGAGGCGGGCGATACCCTTGGCCGGCGCAATCTTGCCGCGCTTTATTTCCGTGGGGAGGGCGTCTCCCAGGATTATCAGCGCGCAGGCGCGCTCTATCGGGCCGCCGCGGAACAGGGCGACGGACTGGCGCAGGATATGTTGAGCTGGATGCTGCTTGAGGGCGAAGTGATGGTTGCCGACGCCATCGCAGCGCGGCATTGGGCCGAGGCAGCGGCCGCGCAAGGAATCGCCTCATCGATGACCCGTCTCGGCATGATTTATCACAATGCATCGGGCGTTGAGCGCGACGCCCCGCTTGCAGTGCGGTGGTGGCAGCTCGCCGCCGAGCGCGGCGATGCCGATGGACAAGCCATGCTCGGTGCCGCCCATCATCTCGGCACGGGCGTGGCACGCGATCGCGTCGCAGCCTACGCTTGGCTGCTGCGCGCCCGCGCCGGTGGCAGCAAGCTGGCTTCGCCGTTTTTGCTTCCTGTGCGTGACCTGCTTTCGCCTGAGGAAATCGCAGAAGCCGAGCGGCGTGCCGCGGCGCCCTCGCCGGAGCCGGCATCATGATCATAGGAACAGCCGGCCATATCGATCACGGCAAGACATCACTGGTGCGTGCGCTCACCGGCGTCGATACCGACCGCTTGAAGGAAGAGAAGGCGCGCGGCATTTCCATCGACCTCGGGTTCGCCTATCTGCCGGCACCTGATGGCGCGCTGCTCGGCTTCATCGACGTGCCGGGCCACGAGAAATTCGTTCACAATATGCTGGCAGGGGCGACCGGCATCGACTTCGTGCTTTTGGTGGTCGCGGCCGACGACGGCCCAATGCCGCAAACTATCGAGCATCTCGCCATCGTCGATCTGCTTGCCAGAGAGCGTGGCCTTATCGCACTGACGAAGATCGATTTGATGGACGCGATGGGCCGGGCGAAGGCCTATGCCGATGTCGCCCGCATCGTGCGGGGAACTTGCCTCGAAGGCGCGGAGATCGTGCCTGTCTCGACGGTGACCGGCGAAGGGATCGACACGCTGCGTGCTAAGCTCTTCGATGCTGCCCGTGTCTACCGGCGCCTGACGACCGAGGCGCGATTTCGTCTCGCAATCGATCGCTCTTTTACGCTGGTCGGCGTCGGAACTATCGTAACCGGAACGGTGCTGTCTGGAAGCGTATCCGTTGGGGACAGGGTTATGGTCAGTCCCTCCGGCCTCACGGCCCGGGTGCGCTCCATTCACGCGCAAAATCGCCCGGCCGAGCGCGGCGTTGCGGGCGAGCGCTGTGCGCTCAATCTGACCGGGGAGGGGATTAGCAAAGAGTCCGTCACGCGCGGCGAAGTCGTGCTCGATCCTGCCTTGCATGCGCCGACGAATCGCATCGATGCGCGGCTGCGGCTGCTTGCGACGGAGCCGAAGCCCGTCGGACAGTGGATGCCGGTGCGCCTGCATCATGCTGCAGCCGAGGTCGGCGGGCGCATCGTGCTCCTGGTTGATGCGCCGGTCCCGCCGGGTGGTGAAACGCTGGTTCAGATTGTGCTCGATCAGCCGATAGCGGCAGCGGCCGGCGATCGCTTCGTCGTGCGTGACACCAGCGCTCAGCGGACCATCGGCGGCGGCAGACTTCTCGACTTGCGCGCGCCCATGCGCAAGCGCCGAACTCCGGCACGATTGGCACAGCTCGACGCGTTGAGCCTCAGTGAGCCAGCCCGCGTGCTCGCAGCCTTGTTGGAACTGCCGCCGCATTTCGCCGATCTTTCGACCTTCGCGCGCGATTGGACGCTGTCGGTTCCGCAGACTGCATCCATTGCCGAAGAGCTGAATATTGTTGGGGCGTCAGCCGCCGGCACGGTCTATGGGATGTCGACCCCGGCCGCCTTACGGCTGAAGTGCAGCGTGCTGGCGAAGTTGCAGGAGTTCCATGCTGAAAATCCTGATCTGCCGGGAATAGCTCTTGAAAGGTTGCGCCTGCAGATCGCACCAGCATTGCCGAAACCGGCCTTCACCTCCTTTCTTCAACCGCTGCTGCTTGACAGGGAGATTGGTTTGGATGGTGCCTGGGTTCGGCTCGCAGGCCATGAGGCGCGTTTGACGCCGGAACTTGAAACAATCTGGTGCCGGATCATGCCGCTGATCAGCGGCGACCAACGCTTTCGGCCGCCGCGGGTGCGCGACCTTGGCAAAGAGCTGTATCTTCCGGAAGCCGACGTACGGCGTCTCCTCAAATTGCTCGGCCGGATGGGCAAGGTCGACGAGGTCGCGCATGATCACTTCTTCTTGCGCGCGACCGTCGCGGAGATGGTCGAGACCATCATCGATCTCGCGGCAACGGCAGCAAACGGCGAATTCACCGCTGCGCAATTTCGCGACAGGGTTGACAATGGCCGCAAGGTCGCCATCCAGAGCCTCGAATTTCTCGACCGACATGGCGTGACGTTGCGCCGTGGCGATCTGCGCCGCGTCAATCCGCATCGGCTCGATCTCTTTCGAGTCCCGCGGGAATCCGCCGGCCGCGCCGCATAGAATTTTGGAAGAGAATCGTCCCCGGTGGGGCGTCCGGACTTCAAATCCGGGTGGGGCCGCGAGACGGTCCTAGGTGGGTTCGACACCCACTCTCTTCCGCCACGTTGAAATTGGAGGGGAAGGTTCGATGGAAGCTGCTGCATCAGAATTGCTGCAGCTCGTGGCGGATCAGGATTGTTAGTCCCTCCTCTCCTGCCAGCCAAGTCAAAGGCTTATGTAATTCGGCTGAGCGATTGGTCGTCGTCCAGGTAACGCTTGAAGTAACAAACGACGGAAATTTGTTACCCTCCCCATCGATCAGCATTTCGCATGGCTAAGCTTGCGCGATATCGGCTGCTCGAATTGCGGCCGAGCGGGCAGGGAAGAGTGTCCGAATTGTCATGCTGAATTCGGCGGCCGAATACGCCGGACGCTCCCGGCGGCACTAATCGAGCGGCAAGCCGGTGCCGCGGTCAGGACCAAACCGAGCGCCCACGCGCGCTCTTGACCCCACGCCCGCGAAGGGAAATCATCGCGCCGGGAGCAAGACCATGGGTGAGATTGTTTCGCTCGAAGCGCTGGCCGCGCGAGTGCGTTCCGGGATGCGCGTCGCGGTGCCCGCCGACTATTGCGGCGTCGCCATGGCGGCGACCGCTGCCATCATCGCCAACCGTCCCGAAAACCTTCATCTCGTCTGCGTGCCGATCACCGGCATGCAGGGCGACATGCTGATCGGCGAAGGCCTCGTCGGCGTGCTCGAGACGAGCGCCGTGACGCTGGGCGAGGCCGGCGGCGCGCCGCGCTTCATCGACGGCGTGCGCAAGGGCGCTTTCCGCTTAATGGACGCGACTTGCCCGGCCGTGCATTCCGGCCTGATCGCCGCACAGAAGGGCGTGCCCTTCCTGCCGATTCGCGGCATCGTCGGCAGCGATCTCTTGAAGACACGGACCGATTGGAAAATAATCGACAATCCGTTCGCCGACAACGATCCGATCGTCGTCGTGCCGGCGATCCATCCAGACATTTCGCTGTTTCATGCGCCCGAGGCCGATCGTTTCGGCAACGTGCGCATCGGCCGGCGGCGCGAACTCGCCACCATGGCGCATGCGTCAAAGGCGACGCTCGTCACGGTCGAGCGAATTAGCGAGATATCGCTTCTGCGCGACGAGGATTCGGCGGCCGGCGTCCTGCCGGCGCTCTACGTCGACGCAATCGCCGTCGTTCCGCGCGGCGCCTGGCCAATCGGCCTGTGGGGCGAATATCCCGCCGACACCGCCGAGATCGCGCGCTACGCCAGCATGGCGCGGACGCCCGAAGGCTTCGCCGCGTACATGGACGGTTTTTCGCGCCGGCTCGTCGAGGCGGCATGAGCGCGCATGTCCGGACGGACTATTCCGGGCGCGAACTTCTGATCGCGACGATCGCCGATCTTCTCGACGGCGTCCGTCATGTCGCAGTCGGCGCCTCCTCGCCCATTCCCGCCGCCGGCGCCATGCTGCTGCGCGCACGCAACGAAATGTGCGGGCGCGAGCACGTGCGCATTTCAATCCTCGGCTCGCAAGAGCACAATTTTTTCACCAACGGCGGCGTCGAATTGTTCGACTGCGCCGCGCAGGGGCGCGTCGACGCCTTCTTTCTCGGCGGCGGACAGATCGACGGTCAGGCGAACATCAATCTCGTCGGCACCGGCGATTATCCGACGAACGCCGTGCGCTGGCCCGGCTGTTTCGGTTCGGCCTTTCTCTATTTCCTGGTGCCGCGAGTCATCCTGTTCCGCGAGGAGCATTCGCCCCGCGTCTTCGTCGACAAGGTCGATTACGTCAGCGCCCCCGGAACGAGCGAGGGCGTCGCGCGTAGCGGCGGACCCTATGCGCTTCTGACGGGCAAGGCGCTTTTTTCGTTCGATCCCGCACGCAAGCGTTTTAAATTGCGCAGCGTCCACCGCGGCTCGACCACAGCCGATGTGCGCGCGAACACGGGTTTCGATTACGATTTGCCCGCCGATCCGCCGCAAACTCAGGCGCCTGACGCAGCGACCCTCGCTCTCTTGCGCGGCCGCGTCCGCCAAGAACTCGCGGAGACCTATCCGCAATTTGCCGAAATCTTGCGCAGCGAGCTCGCTGCGGCGTAGGCGCGCTCATCCCTCTTTCGCATGCTTGCGCAAATCGTGGAGCGCCGCTGGCGCGTCGCGCCGCGGGCGCCATGGCATCCGGAAAGATGGCCGGCAGCCGCGGCGGGCTGGCCGTCGTATTACGCATTGCCCGTGTGAATTTCGGGATCGCCTATTGGCCTTCGGTTTTGGAGCAGAGGTTGCACTTGCGCGCAGCGCAGCCCAGAATGGCCGATCCGCCGAGCGCCAGATCCATGCGGCGCGAGCCGCCGACAATCGCGCACCTGAAAGGCCACGGGCAGGAGGGCAAGAGATGCCGACAGCGAAAATTTACCTCCCAAAACAATGGACCGATTGGACAACCTGGCTTCTCGGCATCTGGCTGTGCCTGTCTCCATGGACGCTTCTTTTCGAGTTCGAAGCGACGGCAACGCGAAACGCCGTCCTGCTCGGAGTTCTAATCATTTTGGCCGAATTGGTCGAATTATCGATTTTCAGGGGGTGGGAGGAATGGATCAATGTCGCCCTTGGAGCATGGCTCGTCGCGTCGACGTGGGTGTTGGGCATTGCGACAATCTCAGCGAGGATAAATTTTATCGTCGTTGGTGGGCTGGTTGCGGCACTGGCCCTCTATGAGATGCGGCAAATGCGGCAAAATCGGAAAAACATGGAGTATACCCCGACGCTTTGAGAACCCCGCCTGCATTCGGCGCCGTTCACCTTCACCGCTCGGCCTGCCGGATGAAACGCGGTGACCGATGATCGGGCGGATGGGCGCTGGCGATGCCTGTCTTGGGCTTTTTGAGCGGCGATCGAGCACGTGGCCGGTTCTGTAGCCGACAGCGTATCAAGCCGAAGAGGCCCGCGGCATCGGTGCGGGGCGTTCTCCGCTCATGTTGGCGGCCTGAACAGCCTCGCTATCGCCAGGACCTGGCTTGGTTTGGGCGAATGCATGCTTGTGGCTAAGCCTGCGATCACCGGACCGGAACGAACTTTGTCCAGTCAAAGTTTCTCCTTGGCACGCGCCCTCCAATAGTCTAAAAGGTCTGCTTGTGGCGCGCGGCCGAGAGGCTCCGCGCCCCGTTTTTTTGGGCCGATGTGCGTCGCCGGCATGGCTTCTGTCGCTCGGACCCCCCGAAGCGGAACCGGACGAGGCGTCGGGCGGCCGGGTTCACTAGTTAAGAACCGAGGGTCATGGCTAATCCCTTCCAATTCCTTCAGGAGGTCCGCTCCGAGACGAATAAAGTGACTTGGCCGTCTCGCCGCGAGACGATGATTACGTCAGTCCTCGTCATCGTGATGGTCTTGTTCACGAGTCTCTTCTTTCTGGCGGTCGATCAGTCGTTGCGCCTGATGATCAAGCTCATCTTGAGCTTGGGTCACTCGAGCTGAGATTTTTGCAAGCTGAGATTTTTGCGAGCCGAGAGTTTCGCGGCTGAGGAGGCCCGAGTTTTTCCATGAACATGCGCTGGTACATCGTCCACGCCTATTCGAACTTCGAAAAGAAAGTCGCCGAATCGATCCGCGAACAGGCGGCGCAGCGCGGCCTCGCCGGCAAGTTCGAAGAGATTTTGGTGCCGACCGAGCATGTCGTCGAAGTGCGCAAGGGCCGGAAAGTGAATTCCGAGCGGAAATTCTTTCCCGGCTATGTGCTGGTGAAGTGTGATTTGACCGATGATATCTACCATTTGATCAAGAACACGCCGAAGGTCACCGGTTTCCTCGGTGCCGATAAGAAGCCGATGCCGATTCCGGATTCCGAGGCGCTGCGGATCAAGGGGCAAGTGGCCGAAGGCGTCGAACGGCCGAAATCATCGATTTCCTATGAAGTCGGCGAAACGGTGCGTGTCGCCGACGGGCCCTTCGCGTCGTTCAATGGGATCGTCGAGGAAGTGGATGAGAGCCGCTCGAGGGTCAAGGTCGCCGTGTCGATCTTCGGTCGCGCGACGCCCGTCGAATTGGAATATGGGCAAGTCGAAAAGGTCTAACGTCGAAAGAGTTTAAAGCGATCGACGTTTCTCTGCGAAAACGTCGGCACGACCCGCGCTGGCGGAAAGGGGCGAAAGCCCTTTTGACGAACTGCTGGGGCATATTGGCCGAAATGGCTTCGGCCGAACGGGTGTGGGAGAGCGGCTCGAGTGCCAGTCGGGCAGAGCTCGAACCACGCCGCTGCAACCGCCGGTTTTCCGGCTCTTGGAGTAGGACATGGCAAAAAAGATCACGGGCTACGTGAAGCTGCAGGTGCCGGCCGGCTCGGCCAATCCGTCGCCGCCGATCGGTCCAGCGCTCGGTCAGCGCGGCCTGAACATCATGGAATTCTGCAAAGCCTTCAACGCGAGGACGGCGCAGATGGAAAAGGGGACGCCGATCCCCGTCGTCATCACCGCTTTTCAGGACCGCTCCTTCACCTTTGAAATGAAGTTGCCGCCGGTGACTTATTTTCTGAAGAAGGCTGCCGGCATTCAGTCGGGTTCGAAGACGACCGGCCGCGGCTTCGTCGGCACGGTGACGAAAGCGCAGATCATGGAAATCGCGGAAAAGAAATTGCCGGACCTGAATTGCGCGACGATCGAAGCGGCCGCGAAAATGATCGAGGGGTCAGCCCGCTCGATCGGCCTCGAAGTGGTGGGGTGAAGCCATGGGCCATATTGGAAAACGGATTGCAAACGCACGCGAAGGCATCGAACGCGTCAAGCTTTATCCAGTCGGGGAAGCGGTGAAGCTGGTCAAGCAACGTGCCACCGCGAAATTCGATGAGACCGTCGAAATCGCGATGAACCTCGGCGTCGATCCCAAACACGCCGACCAAATGGTCCGCGGCGTGGTCAATCTGCCGAATGGCACCGGCAGGACCTTGCGCGTTGCGGTTTTTGCGCGCGGCGCTAAAGTGGACGAAGCCAAGGAGGCCGGGGCGGATATTGTCGGCGCCGAAGATCTCGTTGCCACGGTGCAAGGCGGCACGATCGAGTTCGACCGCTGCATCGCGACGCCGGATATGATGCCGCTCGTCGGCCGACTCGGCAAGGTTCTTGGCCCGCGCGGGCTGATGCCCAATCCTAAGGTCGGCACGGTGACCATGGACGTTGCCGCCGCTGTCAAAGCCTCGAAAGGCGGCGCCGTCGAATTCCGCGTCGAGAAGGCCGGCATCATCCAAGGCAGCGTCGGCAAGGCCTCCTTCGAGGACGGCAAACTCGTGGAAAATATCAAGGCTTTCGTCGACGCCGTCGCGAAGGCCAAGCCTTCTGGCGCCAAAGGCACTTATATTCAAAGGGTTGCACTGTCTTCGACAATGGGGCCGGGGGTCAAGGTGGACCCCGCGACGGTCGTCCACGGCGCACAAGGCTAGATCACGATGATTTCGGATTGAAGCGTTCAAAAATCAAAAACGCGATCAATTCCAATAATTTAGAGGGGGATTTGCCGACAGGTTTGCGCAATCCGCGTGAACTTGATTGCGTCGGAAAATCGGTTCCCACTTTTCCTCATCGCGCCCTAGCGCGGCTCGAGTCGATGTGGACCGCCGCTTCGCTGGGCATCGGGGCGATCTGCAGCTTGACAGGTCGGAAAACTTCGTATCGCCCCCTTGGCATAATGGGAGGTTGGGGTTAAATAGAGGGTTCGGGGTCGGCGGCATTGGGCCGCGCCCCAAACCCATTCAGATTACGTGGCGCGATTTCTCTTTGGCTCCATTTATCTTGGGCTCGAAAGGGCGTGCGCTGCGGTGGATAGGCCGGAGGATCGGAGCTCGGCTTCGGTCCCAACCGGTCTTGTCCTGTCCGAGACTGCCGGCGCGACGGATGGTCGAGGAGGCCTCGCGGCTTCCGTAGACGTCTTGAGCTTAATCATCGCTGCCTCGTTCGCTTTTGTCGAACTTGGCGGGTGGCCAGCATAGACGGGGTTGATGCGGAATTCGAAACTGCGGCGGCGCGAAGGTTTTTCCTCAGCGGGCTGCAGCCTTTGATTTTGGTCGAATCCCTCTGTCCGGAGCGGCAATGCCGTTGCGGAGGACAGGCGTAACGCCGTGCGAAGGGGCCAGCGTCGTGTAAGGGCGTTGGCCGTTTCAAGCCGGGTAACGCAACCGGCGGGCGCTCGCGCCCGCTCACACAGAGAGACAATTGTGGATAGAACGGAAAAGCAAGCCCTCGTCACCACGTTGAACGGTGTCTTCAAGAGGACGTCGGTCGTCGTGGTGGCGCATTATTCCGGCCTCACTGTGGCGCAGATGCAAAGTCTGCGCAAGCAGATGCGTGAAGCGGGTGCAAGTGTTCAGGTCGCCAAGAATCGTCTCGCCAAAATCGCCCTCGAAGGAACCGAAGTCGCCTCCGTTGGGGGTCTTTTGACAGGCCCGACTCTGCTCGCCTATTCGGATGATCCCGTCGCCGCGCCGAAGATCGCGGTGGCGTTTGCCAAGGACAACGAAAAGCTCGTCATTCTCGGCGGGGCTATGGGGCGCACGGCGCTGAATCCGGATGGGGTCAGGTCGCTGGCGACCTTGCCTTCGCTCGACGAACTGCGCGGCAGGCTCGTCGGTCTCATCCAGGCGCCAGCGACGAAACTCGCACAGCTCACGACGGCGCCGGCTGCAAAGCTTGCACGCGTCATCAAGGCCTACGCGGAAAAAGATGCTGCGGCATAGGCTTCTTCGCAATTTTTTTGACACATCACGACCAGTATCAAAGGACACGAACTCATGGCCAATCTTGAAAAAATCGTCGACGACCTGTCGAGCCTGACGGTGCTCGAGGCCGCAGAACTCGCCAAGCTGTTGGAAGAAAAATGGGGGGTCTCTGCCGCGGCTGCCGTCGCGGTTGCCGGCGGCCCGGCGCAGGGCGCTGCTGCAGCGGCTCCGGTTGAGGAGCAGACCGAATTCACGGTGGTTCTCGCCGCAATCGGTGACAAGAAGATCGAAGTCATCAAAGAGGTTCGCGCCGTCACCGGACTGGGCCTCAAGGAAGCCAAGGATCTCGTCGAAGGGGCGCCGAAGCCAGTCAAAGAGGCAGTAGGAAAAGAAGAGGCCCAGAAGATCAAGGCCGCTTTGGAGAAAGCTGGCGCCAAGGTCGAACTCAAGTGATTTGCGGCGGGATCGCGTGGCGATCTCGACGACTGATTGACGGTCCCGGGGTCTGCTCCGGGGCCGTTGTGGCGTTGCCGCGGCCGCACAGGCAGCCGGCGATGTAGATATCGAGGCCGCCGCCCCGATCAGGAGCGGGCAACCGTAATCGGATGGCAAAATTCTTGTGCTGCGTATCAGCGAACGAGTGATCACCCGTCAAAGGCGCGGCGGGCGGTTTTCGCCATCCGGTTTCGATGAGATTGCCGATGAATTGCAATGGCATTGGGTCGTTCGAGCCGCAGAAACCTGGGGTTTCCGGCATCGATCCGAAGGATGCTCAGCCGCCCGCGGGGTCGGCAGAGGCGACATTGCCTGAGATAGAGGTGCGAGGAGCGAGATGGCTCATTTGACAGCGCAGACGTTCACCGGCCGCAAGCGCGTTCGTAAGTTTTTCGGGCATATTCGTGAAATCGCGGAGATGCCGAATTTGATCGAGGTTCAAAAGACCTCCTATGATCAATTCCTTCTCGTCGACGAGCCGCACGGCGGCCGGCCCGATGAGGGTCTGCAGGCGGTCTTCAAATCGGTCTTCCCGATTGCCGATTTTGCCAATACGGCTTTGCTCGAATTCGTGAAGTATGAATTCGAGCCGCCGAAATACGATGTCGACGAATGTCGGCAGCGCGGCATGACCTTTGCCGCGCCGCTGAAGGTGACCTTGCGTCTCATCGTGTTCGACGTCGATCCCGAAACCGGCGCGAAATCAGTCAAAGACATCAAAGAGCAAGATGTCTATATGGGCGACATGCCGTTCATGACGATGAACGGCACGTTCATCGTCAACGGCACCGAGCGCGTCATCGTTTCACAGATGCATCGTTCGCCGGGCGTGTTCTTCGATCACGACAAAGGCAAGAGCCATTCCTCGGGCAAGCTCTTATTCGCGGCGCGCATCATTCCCTATCGCGGCTCTTGGCTCGACATCGAATTCGACGCCAAAGACATCGTATATGCGCGCATCGACCGGCGCCGGAAGATTCCGGTATCGTCCTTGTTCTACGCGCTGGGGATGGACGGCGAGGAGGTGCTCGGAACCTTTTACAAGACGCTGACCTACGTGCGGCACGGCGACAGCTGGCGTCTGCCTTTCGATGCCGAGCGGATGAAGGGCATGAAGGCAAGCGTCGATCTCATCGATGCCGAGACCGGCGAGGTCGTGCTCGATGCCGGCAAGAAACTGACCGTGCGGACGGCGCGGCAGCTCGTCGAAAAGGGGCTGAAATTCATCAAAGCCCAAGACCCGGATTTTTTCGGCCACTATATCGCGACCGATCTCTTCAATCCGGCAACGGGCGAAATCTTCGCCGAGGCCGGCGATGAGATCACGGCAAAGACATTGCCGGTCCTCATCGAGGCGGGTTTTACCGAGTTGCCGGTGCTCGACATCGATCACATCAACATCGGGCCGTATATCCGCAACACGCTCGCCGTCGACAAGAACTCTTCGCGCGAAGATGCCTTGTTCGACATTTATCGAGTGATGCGTCCGGGCGAACCGCCAACTCTCGAGGCGGCGGAAGCCATGTTCCGTTCGCTGTTCTTCGATCCGGAGCGCTACGATCTTTCCGCCGTGGGTCGCGTCAAGATGAACATCCGCCTCGATCTCGACGCGCCGGATACGATGCGGGCACTGCGCAAGGACGACATCATCGCCGTCGTGCGCGCGCTCGTGGATTTGCGTGACGGCCGCGGCGAGATCGACGACATCGATCATCTCGGCAACCGGCGTGTGCGTTCGGTCGGCGAATTGATGGAGAATCAATATCGGCTCGGCTTGCTGCGTATGGAGCGGGCGATCAAGGAACGCATGTCCTCCGTCGACATCGATACGGTCATGCCGCAGGACCTGATCAACGCCAAGCCGGCGGCGGCGGCAGTGCGCGAATTCTTCGGTTCGTCGCAATTATCGCAATTCATGGATCAAACGAACCCGCTCTCTGAGATCACCCACAAGCGGCGGCTTTCGGCGCTTGGTCCGGGCGGTCTCACGCGTGAACGTGCCGGCTTCGAAGTGCGCGATGTGCATCCGACGCACTATGGCCGAATCTGCCCGATTGAGACGCCGGAAGGTCCCAACATCGGCCTCATCAACTCGCTCGCGACCTTTGCTCGGGTCAATAAGTACGGGTTCATCGAGACGCCCTACAGGCGGGTCGAGGATGGCCGCGTGAGCGATGAAGTGGTCTATCTTTCGGCGATGGAAGAGGCCAAATATAACGTCGCGCAGGCCAATACTGGCGTCGATGCCAACCGGGTCCTGACCGAAGATCTGGTCGTCTGTCGCCATGCCGGCGATGTCGTCATGATCACGCCCGACCGGGTCGATTTCATGGATGTGTCGCCGAAGCAGCTCGTCTCCGTTGCGGCCGCGCTCATACCATTTCTCGAGAACGACGACGCGAACCGCGCTCTAATGGGCTCCAACATGCAGCGTCAGGCGGTGCCGCTCATCAAGGCGGACGCGCCATTCGTCGGCACTGGCATGGAATCGGTGGTGGCACGGGATTCAGGCGCTGCGATCGCCGCCCGCCGGACCGGCATCGTCGACCAGATCGACGCGACGCGTATCGTGGTGCGGGCGACCGAGGAGACCGATCCGAGCAAGCCGGGCGTCGACATCTATCGGTTGATGAAGTTCCAGCGCTCGAACCAGTCGACCTGCATTAACCAGAAGCCGCTTGTGCGTGTCGGCGATTTCGTCAGCAAAGGTGATATTATTGCCGACGGTCCGTCGACCGATCTCGGCGATCTCGCGCTCGGCCGCAACGTGCTCGTCGCCTTCATGCCGTGGAACGGCTATAATTTCGAGGACTCGATCCTGCTCAACGAAAGGATCGTCAAGGATGACGTTTTCACTTCGATCCATATCGACGAGTTCGAAGTGATGGCGCGCGATACGAAGCTTGGTCCGGAAGAGATCACCCGCGATATTCCAAACGTCTCGGAAGAGGCTCTGAAGAATCTCGATGAGGCGGGTATCGTGTATATAGGTGCGGAAGTTCAGGCCGGCGATATTCTCGTCGGCAAGATCACGCCGAAGGGCGAGAGCCCGATGACGCCGGAAGAAAAACTCTTGCGGGCGATCTTCGGTGAGAAAGCCTCCGATGTGCGCGATACGTCTCTGCGTGTGCCGCCGGGTGTCCAAGGGACGATCGTCGAGGTTCGCGTGTTCAACCGCCACGGCGTTGAAAAAGACGAACGCGCCCAGGCGATCGAACGCGAAGAGATCGAGCGCCTCGCCAAGGACCGTGACGACGAGCTCGCGATTCTCGACCGCAACGTCTATAGCCGTCTCGCCGAATTGCTCACCGGCAAGAAGGCAGTCGCCGGACCGAAGGGCTTCAAGCGCGACACCGAGTTGACGAGGGAAGTTCTTGACAACTATCCGCGTTCGCAGTGGTGGACATTTGCCGTTGAAAACGATCAGCTGATGATCGAGATCGAGGCGATGCGCAAGCAATATGACGAGGCCAAGAAGGGCCTCGAAAGCCGCTTCCTCGACAAGGTCGAGAAGTTGCAGCGAGGTGATGAGCTTCCTCCCGGCGTGATGAAGATGGTGAAGGTCTTCGTCGCGGTGAAGCGCAAGATTCAGCCCGGCGACAAAATGGCTGGCCGGCATGGCAACAAGGGCGTCGTCTCCAAAATCGTGCCGCAAGAGGACATGCCGTTCCTCGCCGACGGCACGGCGGTCGATATTGTGCTCAATCCGCTCGGTGTGCCGAGCCGAATGAATGTCGGCCAGATTCTCGAGACCCATCTCGGCTGGGCTTGCGCCGGCTTGGGCAAACAGGTCGCCGCGGCGGTGAACCTCTATCGGAAATCGCAGGATCTGACGCCGCTGCGCGAGAAGCTCACCGAGATCTATGGCGCCAGGGAGGAAATCTCCGCCCTGGACAGTGCCACATTGGTGGAAGTCGGGGAGAACCTTCGCCGTGGCGTGCCGATCGCGACGCCCGTCTTCGACGGTGCACGCGAGCGTGACATCGTCGTTATGCTGGAACAGGCGGGCCTCAACCCGTCGGGCCAGGTGACGCTACACGACGGGCAGACCGGCGAAGCATTCGATCGTAAGGTGACGGTCGGCTACATCTACATGCTGAAGCTGCACCATCTCGTCGACGACAAGATCCATGCCCGCTCGATCGGTCCCTATAGCCTCGTCACCCAACAACCGCTCGGCGGCAAGGCGCAGTTCGGCGGCCAGCGCTTCGGCGAAATGGAAGTCTGGGCGCTCGAAGCCTACGGTGCAGCCTACACACTGCAGGAAATGCTGACGGTGAAGTCCGATGACGTCGCCGGCCGGACCAAGGTCTATGAATCTATCGTCCGTGGTGACGATATGTTCGAGTCCGGTATTCCGGAAAGCTTCAACGTCCTCGTCAAGGAGATGCGCTCGCTGGGCCTCAACGTCGAACTGAACTCTTCGGTTCGACCGATGAATTCGCTGCCGCCGGCGGCTGCCGCCGAATGAAACGGACGAAGCGTGCCCGCTGCGCCATGAATGGCGGGCACGCATAGTTTTCGTTGCAAGCACACCGCTCCCACGAAAGAGGGCTCGCGCGAAAAAGGAAGCAACCTTGGCTCAAGCCGCGGATCGCGTAGCGACCCGAAGTGCTCAATGTTGCGCCGAAAGGCGACCACATCGTGCGCGTATTAGACCATCCGAGGGTCGTTTGATCGCCGCGTCGCCAAGTCTTGAGTTTTTCCGGCCTGCGGACCGGTGGTTTCCCGCGCAGGCCCACATCAGGAGATAATGATGAACCAAGAGGTCATGAATCTCTTCAATCCGGTCACCCAGCCCCAGGCTTTCGATCAGATTCAGATCTCGATCGCGAGCCCGGAGAAGATTTTGTCCTGGTCTTACGGCGAGATCAAGAAGCCAGAGACGATCAACTATCGTACCTTCAAGCCCGAACGCGACGGCTTGTTCTGCGCACGCATCTTTGGGCCGATCAAGGATTACGAATGCCTGTGCGGCAAGTACAAGAGGATGAAATACAAGGGCGTCATCTGCGAAAAATGCGGTGTCGAAGTGACGCTGTCGCGCGTACGGCGCGAACGCATGGGGCATATTTCGCTTGCCGCGCCCGTCGCCCATATCTGGTTCTTGAAGTCCTTGCCGTCGCGCATCGGTCTGCTGATCGACATGACGTTGAAGGAGCTCGAGCGTATCCTCTATTTCGAATCCTATATCGTCATCGATCCGGGCCTGACGCCGCTCAAAACGCGGCAATTGCTCGGCGAAGACGAATACCTTATGGCGCAGGACGAGTATGGCCAGGATTCGTTCACGGCGCTGATTGGTGCCGAAGCCATTCGTGAACTCTTG
Source organism: uncultured Alphaproteobacteria bacterium (assembly GCA_963809985.1). Classification (GTDB taxonomy): domain Bacteria; phylum Pseudomonadota; class Alphaproteobacteria; order Rhizobiales; family Beijerinckiaceae; genus Methylovirgula. The sequence continues at coordinate 124,259 of CAWELW010000002.1, forward strand.
CGCAGCATGAATCTGGCCAAGATCGCCGAGCAGCTGAAAGTCGAGATCGCCGAGTCGACCAGCGAATTGAAGCCGAAGAAGCTCGCCAAGAGGCTGAAGATCATCGAGGCCTTCTTGCATTCCGGCAATAAGCCGGAATGGATGGTCTTGACCGAGATTCCGGTCATTCCGCCGGATCTGCGCCCGCTCGTTCCGCTCGACGGTGGCCGCTTCGCAACCTCTGATCTCAACGATCTTTACCGGCGCGTGATCAACCGCAACAATCGACTGAAGCGGCTTATCGAATTGCGGGCGCCCGATATCATCATCCGCAACGAAAAGCGGATGCTTCAGGAGGCGGTCGATGCCTTGTTCGACAATGGCCGGCGCGGCCGCGTCATCACCGGCGCCAACAAGCGCCCGCTGAAGTCACTCGCCGATATGCTGAAGGGCAAGCAGGGACGCTTCCGTCAAAACCTGCTTGGCAAACGCGTCGACTATTCCGGCCGTTCGGTCATCGTCGTGGGCCCCGAACTCAAGCTGCATCAATGCGGTCTGCCGAAGAAAATGGCGCTCGAACTGTTCAAACCCTTCATCTATTCGCGCCTCGACGCGAAGGGACTTGCGGCGACCGTCAAACAGGCGAAGAAGCTCGTCGAAAAGGAAAAGCCCGAAGTCTGGGACATTCTCGACGAGGTAATCCGCGAACACCCCGTCATGCTCAATCGCGCACCGACATTGCATCGGCTCGGCATTCAGGCCTTCGAGCCGAAGTTGATCGAAGGCAAGGCGATCCAGTTGCATCCGCTGGTCTGCGCGGCCTTCAACGCCGACTTCGACGGCGATCAAATGGCCGTGCATGTGCCCCTGTCGCTGGAGGCGCAGCTCGAAGCCCGTGTCCTGATGATGTCGACAAACAATATTCTCCACCCGGCCAATGGTCAGCCGATCATCGTGCCCAGCCAAGACATTGTTCTCGGCCTCTATTATTTGACCCTGATGCGTGACGGCGACGTCGGGCAATATTATACGCCGGAAGAGCGCGCCAAGCGCGATAAGCAAGATCCGAAGACCAAGACACCGCTGCAGGGCCTCTACAGCAATATGGGCGAAATCGAACATGCTCTGAACGCCAAGGCGATCACGTTGCATAGCAAGATCAAGGGCCGTGCCTGGACTTTTGACGAAAATGGTGAACGCGTGTCGAAGATCTTCGATACGACGCCGGGTCGCATGATCCTCGGCATGTTGCTGCCCGATCACAAGAAGATTCCCTTCGACGCCGCCAACAAGCTGATGACGAAGAGAGAGATCTCCAGCATGATCGACACCGTCTACCGCAATTGCGGGCAGAAGGAGACAGTGATTTTCTGCGACCGGATCATGGCGCTCGGTTTCCACGAGGCCTTCAAAGCCGGCATTTCCTTCGGTAAGGACGACATGGTCGTCCCGGAAACGAAGCCGCGGATCATCGCCGAGACGGCGACGCTCGCCAAGGAATATGAGCAGCAATATAATGACGAACTCATCACCCAGGGGGAGAAATACAACAAAGTCGTCGATGCCTGGGGCAAATGCTCGGACAAGCTCGCCGACGAAATGATGGCGCGCATTTCGTCTGTTCAGAAAGACGAGCTTGGCCGCGACAAGCCGATCAACTCGATCTATATGATGTCGCACTCGGGCGCTCGCGGTTCGCCGACGCAGATGAAACAGCTCGCAGCGATGCGCGGCCTGATGGCGAAACCCTCCGGCGAGATCATCGAGAGCCCGATCATCTCGAACTTCAAAGAGGGTTTGACCGTTCTCGAGTATTTCAATTCGACGCACGGCGCCCGCAAAGGCCTCGCCGACACCGCCCTGAAGACCGCCAACTCCGGCTATCTGACGCGCCGTCTAGTCGACGTCGCGCAGGATTCCATCATCACCGTCCACGATTGCGGTTCGACGAACGGCATTCGCATGCGGGCGATCATCGATGCCGGCCAGGTTGTCGCTTCGCTGACATCGCGCATCCTTGGTCGTACGGCGGCTGAAGATATCAAGGGCACCGACGGCGAGATCATCGTGCCGGCCGGCGAGATGATCCAGGAATGGCACATCGAGCCGATCAACGCCGCAGCCGTTCAGGAGGTGAAGATCCGCTCCGTCCTTGTCTGCGAGGCCGAGAACGGCGTCTGCGGCAAATGCTATGGGCGCGATCTCGCACGCGGCACGCCGGTTAACCTCGGCGAAGCCGTCGGTGTCATCGCGGCGCAATCGATCGGCGAGCCGGGCACTCAGCTCACCATGCGGACTTTCCACATCGGCGGCGCGGCGCAGATCGCCGATCAGTCCTTCGTCGAATCAAATTTCGACGGAACGATCAAGATCCGCAATCGTCACCTCGCCCGCAACTCGGAAGGCGATCTCATGGTGATGTCGCGCAATGTCGCCGTCGTGATTGAAGGACCGGATGGTGTCGAACGCGCGGTCTTGCGGGTCCAGTACGGCGCACGTCTGAAGGTCGATGAAGGCGACAAGATCAAGCGCGGCCAGCGCATCGCGGAATGGGATCCCTATACGCGTCCGATCCTCACGGAAGTTGCCGGCAAAATCGATTTCGAGGATCTCGTCGAAGGTTCGTCGATGTCGGAAGCGGTCGATGAATCGACGGGTATCGCCAAACGCATGGTCATCGATTGGCGACTCAACCAGCGGTCGGTCAGCTTGAAGCCGGCGATCGTGATCAAAAGCGCCGATGGCAAGGTGATCAAGTTGCCGCGCGGTGGCGAGGCGCGTTACATGCTTCCGGTCGATGCAATCCTCAACGTCGACCCGGGCGGTTCGGTCAAGGCGGGCGATATCGTCGCGCGTATCTCGATGGAATCGGCCAAGACGCGCGACATCACCGGCGGTCTGCCACGGGTCGCCGAATTGTTCGAGGCCCGTCGCCCGAAGGATCATGCGATCATCGCGGAAATCTCGGGAACGGTACAGTTCGGGCGCGACTACAAAAACAAGACCCGGATTTCGATCGTCCCGCACGAGGACGGGGTCGAGACGGTCGAATATCTGATCCCGAAGGGCAAGCACATCCATCTCCAAGACGGCGACATCGTCGAGAAGGGCGACTATATCGTCGACGGCAATCCTGCGCCGCACGATATTCTGGCAATCAAAGGAGTCGAAGAACTCGCCGCCTATCTCGTCAACGAAATCCAGGAAGTCTATCGATTGCAAGGCGTCAATATCAACGACAAGCATATCGAAGTGATTGTCCGGCAGATGCTGCAGAAGGTCGATATCGTCGACCCCGGCGAGACGGAATTCTTGGCCGGGGAACAAGTCGATCAAGTCGAACTCGAGGAAGCCAACGAGAAGGCGCGCGCCGAAGGCAAGAAGATAGCGACCGGAACGCCGGTGCTTCTCGGGATTACGAAGGCTTCCTTGCAGACGCGCTCGTTCATCTCGGCAGCCTCCTTCCAGGAGACGACCCGCGTACTGACCGAGGCGGCCGTCAACGGCAAGATCGATACGCTCGAGGGTCTGAAAGAAAACGTCATAGTCGGCCGGCTGATCCCGGCCGGCACCGGCGCTGCAATGGCGAAGCTGCGCCAGATCGCGGCAACACGCGACGAGATGATCCTTGCGCAAAATGCGGAAAGCAGTGCACCGCGCCTCGCGGCGCAATTGCCGGCGGAAGCTGCAAAGGCGCCGCCGGTTGCGGGCCGCTAAGGGCTAGGCTCTGCCTCGTCCGCTCGGCCCGCCCAGCGCGCGGGAACGAAAGAGCAAGGCCGCTTCCGAGCGGCCTTTTTTAGCACGAACGGCTGCTCATACTCCAATCGGGTGGGCGCTCCCTTCGATTGGGAACCTGTTTGAGCGGCATCGGCTGCGTTTTGGGCGCGGACGCCGTTGCCGGTCATCAGCCGAGCCACGGCTAGCTTCAGCTTTACTTGTTTGGACAGGTGGTTTAACCCGGCTTCGGCCGCTCCCTGGCATCTCGATGAAGATTGCGTCTCCCGATGGTCCTGGAGAAAGTCTCTTTAAATGCGCCTCCGCCGGATTTTTGACGGAGGGAGGGTTGACGGCCGAGCCGCAGATCATTAAGTTCCGCCGACTTTCGACAGGCGGTAGATTCATTTCTGTTCGGGACAACTCGTCCTGAAGCCATACGAATCTAAACGCTGTCGGCCCCAGCGACTGCAATGTCACATCGGATCCAGGCTACGGCCGCGGATCTTCTGGAGGCAAGAACTCGGCGTTGCCGGGGTCCTCTGCATTTTTCCAGCGCCGGAAGCCCTCGGGCCGAAGGCGCTGATTTGTTTGCGTCGAACGCTGGGACCGCGACCCGCACACCGCAAAGACCGGGCGGTTTGAGAGGTGAGGATTTCGATGCGCTCGCTTCCGTCGGCGTCTTATCAGGCCTGCCGATCGGAGGGCACGGCAGGATGCAAGACTGGCGGCATGTCGAAATTGGCGTGTTACCGGACGACCGAAGTTATGAAGGGCAAAACATGCCGACGATCAGTCAGTTGATCCGCAAGCCGCGGCAGGAAAAGGTATATCGCGAAAAGGCGCGCCACCTTGGGGCTTGTCCGCAGAAACGCGGCGTCTGCACCAGGGTTTACACGACGACGCCGAAGAAACCGAATTCGGCCTTGCGCAAGGTCGCCAAAGTGCGCCTCACGAACGGGTTCGAAGTCATTGGCTACATCCCCGGCGAGGGGCATAATCTGCAGGAACACTCGGTCGTCATGATCCGTGGTGGCCGCGTCAAGGATCTGCCGGGCGTGCGCTATCACATTCTGCGTGGCGTGCTCGATACGCAGGGGGTCAAGAACCGTAAGCAGCGCCGTTCGAAATATGGCGCGAAACGGCCGAAGTAATTCGGTCTCGAAGTTGAAGTCGAAGGATAGGGACGAGCGAGATGTCGCGCCGCCACAGGGCCGAAAAGCGGGAAGTCATACCGGACGCCAAATTTGGCGACGTGACTCTCACGAAATTTATGAATTCGATCATGTACGACGGCAAGAAATCGATTGCCGAAGCCATCGTTTACGGCGCCTTCGACGTTATCGAAGGGAAGTTGCATTCCGAGCCCTTGCCGGTGTTTCGCCAGGCCTTGGAAAACGTGGCGCCGGCGATCGAGGTGCGCTCCCGCCGCGTCGGCGGTGCGACCTACCAGGTTCCTGTCGAAGTTCGTTCCGAACGGCGGCAGGCGCTCGCTATTCGCTGGATCATCACGGCCGCTCGCGGCCGCAACGACAAGACCATGGTCGACCGGCTTTCGGCGGAAATCATGGATGCCGCAAATAATAGGGGCAATGCGGTAAAGAAGCGTGAAGACACGCACCGTATGGCGGAAGCCAATCGGGCCTTCTCGCATTATCGTTGGTAAGGCCGACGAAACATCTCAGCGTTTAAAGGAAACTGCACATGCCGCGCAGCCATCCGATCCGAGACTACCGAAACTTCGGTATCATGGCCCATATCGACGCGGGCAAGACGACGACGACGGAGCGTATCCTTTACTATTCCGGCAAGTCCCATAAGATCGGCGAAGTTCACGAAGGCGCCGCGACGATGGACTGGATGGAACAGGAGCAGGAGCGCGGCATCACGATCACGTCCGCCGCGACGACCACGTTTTGGAACGGCAAGCGTCTCAACATCATCGACACACCCGGGCACGTCGATTTCACTATCGAGGTGGAACGTTCGCTGCGCGTGCTCGATGGCGCCGTCTGTGTGCTCGACGGCAACCAAGGGGTCGAGCCGCAGACCGAAACGGTCTGGCGGCAGGCGGACAAGTACAATGTTCCGCGTGTCGTCTTCGTCAATAAGATGGACAAGGTCGGAGCGGATTTCTTCCGCTGTGTCGAAGACATCAAAACTAAGGTCGCGGGGCGACCGGTCTGCATCCAGTTGCCGATCGGCTCGGAAGCCGATTTCAAGGGCGTCATCGACCTCGTCCGGATGAAAGCCGTTGTCTGGGAAGACGAAGCTCTCGGGGCGAAATATCGCGACGAAGAGATTCCGGCCGCCCTGAAGCAACGCGCCGTTGAATGTCGCCAGACGCTGCTCGAAGCGGCGGTCGAACTCGACGATGATGCGATGACCGCCTATCTCGACGGCGTCGAACCGGATGAAGCAACGCTGAAGGCGCTGATCCGCAAGGCCGTGAAGGACATTATCTTCATCCCGATCCTTTGTGGCTCGGCCTTCAAGAACAAGGGCGTGCAGCCATTGCTCGATGCTGTCGTCGATTATCTGCCCTCGCCCGTCGACCGCGAAGCGATCAAGGGCGTCGATATGCTGACAGGTAAAGAGACCGTGCGCTGGCCGCGCGACGATGAACCTTTCTCCATGCTCGCTTTCAAGATCATGGACGATCCCTTCGTCGGGACGATAACCTTCTCGCGCGTCTATTCCGGCCATATCGAATCGGGCACGACCGTACTCAACTCGACCAAGGACAAGCGCGAGCGTGTCGGCCGCATGCTTTTGATGCATGCGAATAATCGCGAAGACATCAAAGAGGCCTATGCCGGCGACATCATCGCTCTCGCGGGTCTCAAAGATACGCGAACCGGCGATACTTTGTGCGATCAGCACAAGCCGGTCATTCTGGAGCGGATGGAATTCCCTGAACCGGTGATCGAGATTGCGATCGAGCCGAAGTCGAAAGCCGATCAGGAGAAACTCGGAGTCGCTCTATCCAAGCTCGCGACGGAAGATCCCTCCTTCCGCGTCAGTGTCGATCAAGAATCCGGCCAGACGATCATCAAAGGCATGGGCGAACTGCATCTCGACATCAAGGTCGACATCTTGAAGCGCACCTACAAGGTTGATGCAAACATAGGTCAGCCGCAGGTTGCCTATCGCGAGAAACTGACACGGCGCATTGAAAAAGACTATACGCACAAGAAGCAGTCGGGCGGTTCCGGCCAGTTCGCCAAGGTCAAAATCGTCTTCGAGCCGACCGAACCCGGCGCGGGGACGAGTTTCGAGTCGAAGATCGTCGGCGGCGCGGTGCCGAAAGAGTATATTCCCGGCGTCGAGAAAGGCTTCAACAGCGTGCTGGGCTCGGGCGTTCTCGCCGGTTTCCCGGTCGTCGACGTCAAGGCGACGCTGATCGACGGCGACTATCACGACGTCAATTCCTCGGTGCTCGCTTTTGAAATCGCCGGTCGCGCCGCTTTTCGCGAAGCTCTGCAGGAGGGCGGCTGCGTGCTTCTCGAGCCGATTATGAAGGTCGAGGTGACGACGCCGGAGGATTACACCGGCTCCGTCATGGGTGACCTTCTGGCCCGGCGCGGCCATGTACAAGGCCAAGACATGCGCGGCAATGCGGTGGTGATCAACGCAATGGTGCCGCTCGCCAACATGTTCGGCTATGTCAATACGCTGCGGTCCTTCAGCCAGGGCCGGGCCAACTACACGATGCAATTTGATCACTATGAACAGGTCCCTGCGGGGGAAGCCGCCAAGGTGCAAGCCAAATTCGCCTGAGCGATCTTGGTTGAACTTTGATTAGAAGGGTTTGAAGGAGCCGAGATATGGCCAAGGAAAAGTTCGCACGTACGAAGCCGCACTGCAACATCGGGACGATCGGCCATGTCGATCACGGCAAGACGTCGTTGACGGCGGCGATCACCAAGGTTCTTGCCGAGACAGGCGGGGCGACGTACACGGCCTATGATCAGATCGACAAGGCGCCGGAAGAGAAGGCGCGCGGGATCACGATTTCGACGGCGCATGTCGAATATGAGACGAAGGCGCGGCATTACGCGCATGTCGACTGCCCCGGCCACGCGGATTATGTGAAGAACATGATTACTGGTGCGGCGCAGATGGACGGGGCGATTCTCGTCGTTTCCGCGGCGGATGGTCCGATGCCGCAGACGCGCGAACATATTCTGCTTGCCCGTCAGGTCGGCGTTCCCGCGCTTGTCGTCTTCATGAACAAGGTCGACATGGTGGACGACCCCGAGCTTTTGGAGCTGGTCGAGCTCGAAGTGCGCGAACTCCTGTCGAAATATGATTTCCCCGGCGACGACATTCCGATCACGCAAGGTTCGGCCCTGTGTGCGCTCGAGAACCGCAATCCGGAGATCGGCCATGATGCGGTTTTGAAACTGATGAAGACGGTCGACGACTATATTCCGCAGCCGGAACGGCCGATCGACCAGCCGTTTTTGATGCCGGTTGAAGACGTGTTTTCGATTTCTGGCCGCGGCACGGTGGTGACCGGGCGGGTCGAGCGCGGCATCGTCAAGGTCGGCGACGAAGTCGAGATCGTCGGCCTGCGTCCGACGATCAAGACGACGGTGACGGGCGTCGAAATGTTCCGCAAGCTGTTGGATCAGGGTCAGGCGGGCGACAATATCGGCGCTCTGTTGCGCGGTACGAAGCGCGAAGAAGTGGAGCGCGGTCAGGTTCTATGCAAGCCGGGTTCGGTGAAGCCGCACACCAAGTTCAAGGCGGAGGCCTATATCCTGACCAAGGACGAGGGCGGCCGGCATACGCCGTTTTTCACCAATTACCGGCCGCAGTTTTATTTCCGGACGACGGATGTGACCGGCGTCGTGACGCTGCCGGAAGGGACGGAAATGGTGATGCCCGGCGACAACGTGACGATGGATGTCGAGCTCATTGTTCCGATTGCGATGGAAGAGAAGCTGCGCTTTGCGATCCGCGAAGGCGGCAGGACCGTCGGCGCCGGAGTCGTCGCTTCGATCAGCGAGTGAGAAACTGCACCGAACACGTCGCAGGCGTGGTCCGCCTTTTCGGAGAATCTAGTTGGGCCGGCCGAGCGACCATGGGTCGAGGCCGGTCGACGGGGAAATGATCATGAACGGCCAAAATATCCGCATTCGCCTCAAGGCATTTGACCATCGCATCCTCGATTCTTCGACCAAGGAGATCGTGTCGACGGCGAAGCGGACCGGTGCGCAGGTGCGCGGTCCGATTCCGCTGCCGACCAAAATCGAAAAATTCACGGTCAATCGCTCGCCGCACGTCGACAAGAAGTCGCGTGAGCAATTCGAGATCCGGACGCACAAGCGAGTGCTAGACATCGTCGATCCGACGCCGCAGACCGTCGACGCCTTGATGAAGCTCGACCTTGCCGCGGGCGTCGACGTCGAGATCAAGCTCTGATTTGAGAACAAGGGGCCTTCTGCGCTGAGGCGGCGGCTCTTGAGGGAATAGAACCATGCGATCAGGTGTCATCGCACAAAAACTCGGCATGACGCGCGTCTTTACGGAGGCAGGCGAACATGTGCCTGTCACGGTTCTGAAGCTCGACGGGTGCCAGGTCGTCGCGCACAGGACCAAAGAAAAGAACGGCTACACGGCGGTGCAACTCGGAATCGGCAAGGCGAAGGTCAAGAATGTGTCGAAGGCAGAACGCGGGCGCTTTGCCGTCGCCAAAGTGGAACCGAAGTTGAAGCTCGCCGAATTTTGCGTCGGCGAGGACGCGTTGTTGCCGGTCGGTGCCGAAATCACGGCGGATCATTTCGTCGTCGGCCAGTTCGTCGACGTCACCGGGACGAGCGCCGGCAAGGGCTTTGCCGGTCCCATGAAGCGCTGGAACTTCGGCGGCTTGCGCGCGTCGCACGGCGTCTCGATTTCGCATCGCTCGCATGGTTCGACCGGGGGTCGGCAGGATCCCGGCAAAACGTTCAAGAACAAGAAGATGGCGGGCCATATGGGTGTCGATCGGGTGACGACGCTCAATCTGCGGGTCATCCAGCTCGATGTCGCGCGCGGCCTCATTCTCGTCGAAGGCGCCGTGCCCGGCACGCGAGGCGGCTGGATCCATGTTCGTGACGCGGTGAAGAAGGTGCTCCCGAAAGATGCGCCCTTGCCCGGCAGATATCGCTTGAGCGCAGAACCCAATGGGGCTGCACGCGAGGCGGTGCTCGCCGAGGCGACGACGGAAGGATGAGCGCCACATGAAGATCGACGTGACATCCCTCGACGGATCGCAAGCCGGCTCGATCGAATTGAACGATGAGATTTTCGGTCTCGAACCGCGCCAGGACATTCTCGCGCGGATGGTGCGCTATCAGCTCGCCAAGCGTCAGGCCGGCACCCACAAGACCAAGGGGCGGGCCGAAATCGCCCGCACCGGCAAGAAGATGTATAAGCAGAAGGGCACCGGCAACGCCCGCCACGGGTCGGCTCGCGTGCCGCAGTTCCGCGGCGGCGGCCGCGCCTTCGGCCCGGTCGTGCGTTCGCATGCGCATGACCTGCCGAAGAAAGTCCGCACGCTCGCGCTCAAACATGCCCTGTCGGCAAAAGCGAAAGTGGGTGAGATCGTCGTCTTTGCCGAGGCTCGGGTGGCCGAGCCCAAGACTGCGTTTCTCAAGCAGAATCTCGCGCGGTTGGGACTGACCAATGCGCTGATCGTCGACGGCGCCGAGTTGCAGTCCAATTTCCGTCTCGCGGCCTGCAACATTGCCAATATCGACGTGCTGCCCGTGCAGGGCATCAATGTCTACGACATTTTGCGGCGCCAGAAGCTCGTCCTTACCAAAGCCGCGGTCGACGCGCTGGAGGCCCGATTCAAATGAGCTCGCCGAAAGTCTTCGCCGACGCGCGTCATTATGATCTGATCATCGCGCCGATCATCACCGAGAAGGGGACGTTCCTTTCGGAACACAATCAAGTTCTCTTCAAGGTCCGCAAGGATGCGACGAAGCCGCAGATCAAGGCGGCGGTGGAACGGCTGTTCGACGTCAAAGTCGAGGCCGTGAACACGATCGTGCGCAAGGGCAAGAAGAAAGTGTTCAAAGGCACGCGCGGCGTCCAATCCGACGTGAAAAAAGCGATCGTTACCCTTGCCAAGGGTCATACGATCGATGTGACGACCGGGCTCTGAGCGACGAACGGCGGGAAGTAAAATGGCACTGAAGACATTCAAGCCGATCACCCCGGGCCTTCGTCAGCTCGTGATCGTCGATCGCAAGGATCTCTATAAGGGCAAGCCGGTCAAGCAATTGACCGAGGGCAAGTCGTCGACTGGCGGACGCAACAATCATGGCCGCGTGACCGTACGTTTTCGTGGCGGCGGCCACAAGCAGGCCTATCGCATAGTCGATTTCAAACGCCGCAAGCTCGGTGTACCGGCCAAGGTCGAGCGGATCGAATATGATCCAAATCGGACCTGTTTCATCGCTCTGATCCGCTATGGCGATGATGAATTGTCCTACATCATCGCACCGCAGCGTCTGTCCGTCGGCGACGAAGTGATTTCGGGCCAGCAGGTCGACGTGAAGCCGGGCAATGCCATGGCTCTGGCCAATATGCCGATCGGCACCATCGTCCACAACGTCGAGATGAAGATCGGCAAAGGCGGCGCCATGGTCCGTTCGGCCGGCACCTTTGCGCAGGTGGTCGGCCGCGATCAAGGCTATGTCATCGTCAGGCTCAATTCCGGCGAGCAGCGGCTGATCCACGGTCAATGTTTCGCGACCGTCGGCGCCGTTTCCAATCCCGACCACATGAATACTTCGATCGGCAAGGCCGGGCGCAAGCGCTGGATGGGGCGAATGCCGCATAATCGCGGCGTCACGATGAACCCGGTCGACCATCCGCATGGCGGCGGCGAAGGCAAAACGTCGGGTGGCCGGCATCCGGTCACGCCTTGGGGCAAGCCGACCAAGGGCAAGAGGACGCGGACCAACAAGTCCACCGGCAAATTCATCGTGACCTCGCGTCACAAAAGCAAGAAGAAGGGCTGAGCCATGTCGCGCTCGATCTGGAAAGGTCCGTTCGTCGACGGCTATCTGCTCAAGAAGGCGGATTCCGCACGCTCGTCCGGCCGCAGCGAAATCATCAAGATCTGGAGCCGGCGCTCCACCATCCTGCCGCAATTCGTCGGCCTCACCTTCGGCGTCCACAACGGGCACAAGCATATTCCCGTTTCGGTCAGCGAAGACATGATCGGTCATAAGTTCGGTGAATTCGCGCCGACCCGGACCTTCCATGGTCACGCGGCCGACAAGAAAGCGAAGCGCGGCTGAGGGGGCTCGAAATGTCCAAAGAGAAAACCATCCGCGCGTTAGGCGACAACGAAGCTAAAGCAGTCTGCCGCATGCTGCGCGTCAGCCCGCAGAAACTGAACCTGCTTGCGCAATTAATCCGTGGCAAGAAGGTCGAGCAGGCGCTCGCCGACCTCCAGTTCTCTCGCAAGCGCATTTCCGTCGAGGTCAAGAAGACGCTGGAAAGCGCGATTGCCAATGCCGAAAACAACCACGGTCTCGACGTCGACGACCTTGTCGTTGCCGAGGCCTTCGTCGGCAAGGCCCTGGTGATGAAGCGGTTCAGCCCACGTGCACGCGGCCGCGCCGGACGCATTGAAAAGTTCTTTTCGAACTTGACGATCGTCGTGCGCGAAGTCGCAACCCAAACGGCGGAAGCCTGAGGAACGAATATGGGACAGAAAGTCAATCCGATCGGTCTTCGCCTCGGCATCAATCGGACTTGGGATTCGCGCTGGTTCGCCGGCAAGGCCGAATACGGCAAGTTGCTGCACGAAGACATGCACATCCGTGAAGTTCTCATGAAGGCGCTGAAACAGGCGGCCGTGTCGAAGATCATTATCGAGCGGCCGCACAAGAAGTGCCGGGTGACGATCCATTCGGCGCGTCCGGGCGTCGTCATCGGCAAGAAGGGCGCCGACATCGACAAGATCCGAAAGCTCGTGGGCAAGCTCACCGAGTCCGAAGTGGTCATCAATATCGTCGAGGTGCGCAAGCCGGAAATCGACGCGAACCTCGTGGCGGAGTCGATTGCCCAGCAGCTCGAGCGGCGCGTCGCCTTCCGGCGTGCGATGAAGCGGGCGGTGCAATCGGCCATGCGGCTCGGCGCCGAAGGCATACGCATCAATTGCTCGGGCCGCCTCGGCGGTGCCGAAATCGCCCGGCTCGAATGGTATCGCGAGGGGCGCGTGCCTTTGCACACATTGCGTGCCGACGTCGATTACGGCGTTGCGACCGCACATACCGCCTATGGCACATGTGGAATCAAGGTCTGGATCTTCAAAGGCGAGATCCTCGAGCATGATCCGATGGCGCAGGACAAGAAGATGGCGGAACAAGATCATCAGCCAAGCGGCGGCGAGCGGCGTCGGCGCGATCGCGACGCTGCCTGACAGGCTTTGCCGAAAATTCAAGAGTTTGAACCATGTTGCAACCCAAGCGCACGAAGTTCCGCAAAGCCTTCAAAGGCCGCATCCATGGCGCGGCGAAAGGCGCCTTCGACCTAAATTTCGGCCAGTTCGGCCTGAAGGCTATGGAACCTGAGCGCATCACAGCCCGCCAGATCGAAGCGGCGCGGCGTGCCATGACCCGCCATATGCGGCGTGCCGGTCGAAGTCTGGATCCGCATCTTCCCGGACGTTCCAGTTTCGAAAAAGCCGACCGAAGTCCGCATGGGCAAAGGCAAGGGTGCCCCGGAATTGTGGACCTGCCGGGTGGCGCCGGGGCGCATCATGTTCGAAATCGACGGCGTGCCGCTCGATACGGCGCGCGAGGCATTGCGTCTCGCTGCGGCGAAATTGCCAATCAAGACGCGCTTCATTCAGCGAATCGCCGAATAAGAGGGACGCCGAGATGAAAGCGAAGCAACGGTTGTCGGATTTGCGCGTCATGTCCGAAGATCAGATCGAGCAGGAGATTTTGAACCTGAAGAAGGAGCAGTTCAATCTGCGCTTTCAGCGGGCAACCGGGCAATTGCAGGATACGACCCGCGTCCGGGTCGTGCGGCGCGACATTGCACGGGCGAAGACCATCGCCGCGCAACGCCGCAGTGCTGGCAAGAAGGATTAGATCGAAATGCCGAAACGGATCCTGCAAGGCGTCGTCGTCAGCGACAAGCAGAACAAGACCGTCGTCGTGAAGGTCGAGCGCCGTTTTACGCATCCGCTTTTCAAGAAGACGGTGCGCCGCTCGAAGAATTATCATGCGCATGACGAGACCAACCGCTTCAAGGTCGGCGATACGGTCTCCATCGAGGAGACGCGTCCGATCTCGCGCATGAAGCGCTGGGCGGTCGTCGAAACCGCGGCGGCAGCCGCAGCGCCGAACGAGTGATTTCATCCGATTCGGATTGACGATAAACGCCGCGAGCCATGCTCCTGAATGCAGGCTCGGCGGGACGACGGAAAGGGCAAGCGGCGCGCCTTCATATGTGTGCCGCATCGCCATTGTTGAACATGTTGGAGGCGTGAGCCTCCTTCAGGCGTAGTCCGGCGGCGTCGAGACGAAGCCGGAAACCGATCTGACAGAAGGGCACAAAGCCATGATACAGATGCAATCCAACCTCGACGTCGCCGACAACTCCGGCGCGCGTCGCGTCATGTGCATCAAGGTCCTCGGCGGTTCGAAACGGAAATATGCCGGCGTCGGCGATATCATTGTCGTCTCGATCAAGGAAGCCATTCCGCGTGGCCGGGTCAAAAAAGGCGACGTGATGAAGGCGGTCGTGGTGCGGACGGCAAAGGACATCAAGCGCGCCGACGGGTCGGTCATCCGATTCGATTCGAACGCGGCTGTCTTGATCAACAACCAAGCTGAACCGATCGGCACGCGCATTTTCGGACCGGTGCCGCGCGAATTGCGCGCGAAGAACCACATGAAGATCATTTCGCTCGCGCCGGAGGTTCTGTGATGGCCGCGAAAATCAAGAAAGGCGACAAGGTCGTCGTTCTCGGCGGCCGCGACAAGGGCCGCTCGGGTGAAGTCCTGCAGGTGCTCCCCAAGCTCGATCGGGCCTTGGTGCGCGGTGTCAACATGGTCAAACGTCATCAGAGCCAGACGATGAAGCAGGAAGCTGGCATCGTCTCGAAGGAAGCGACGATCCATTTGTCCAATCTCGCCGTTGCCGATCCGAAAGATGGCAAGCCGACGCGCGTCGGCTTCAAGATCCTCGACGATGGCCGCAAGGTTCGCATCGCCAAACGCTCGGGAGAAATGATCGATGGCTGAGGATAAGAAGAGCGGGGCCAAGGGCGGCGCGAAAACCGCTGGTGCGAAAGCCCCAGCCAAACCCGCGGCAGCTGGCGCCAAAGGCAAGAAACCCGAACAGAAGGAAGGTCGCGGTGCAGCGCCGGCCAAGGCGGCAGCTTCGCGCGAGTCTCTCGTGCTGCCGCAGGATTATGTGCCACGGCTCAAGAAACATTACGACGAGGTCGTGCTGCCGCGCATGATTGAGCAGTTCGGCTATAAGAATCGGCACGAAGTGCCGACGATCGAGAAGATCGTGCTCAATATGGGCGTCGGCGAGGCGGTGAGCGACAGCAAGAAGGCGACGCTCGCGGCGGCCGATCTTGCTCAGATCGCCGGGCAGAAGCCGATCATCACGCACGCCCGCCAGGCCATCGCCACGTTCAAAGTGCGCGAGAATATGCCGATCGGCGCGAAAGTGACTTTGCGCAAGACACGCATGTACGAATTCCTCGATCGACTCGTGACGATCGCCTTGCCGCGGGTGCGCGACTTTCGCGGACTGAACCCGAAGAGCTTCGATGGTCGCGGCAATTTCGCGATGGGGATCAAGGAACATATCGTCTTCCCGGAGGTCGACTACGACAAGGTCGAGAGCGTTCTCGGCATGGATGTCATCGTGTGCACGACGGCAAAGACCGACGATGAAGCGCGCGCTTTATTGCGGGCATTCAACTTTCCGTTCCGGCAGTGAGACAGGTGCGTCTCAAACGCGGAAACCAGAGGTAAGCTTTATGGCGAAGAAGAGTTCAATCGAGAAGAACAAGCATCGTATCAAGCTCGTGAAACAGTTTGCGGTGCGGCGGAAGCGTCTCAAGGCCATCGCCGGTGATGAGACATTGAGCATGGAGGAACGCTTCGCGGCGCGCCTACGGCTTGCCGAACTGCCGCGCAATTCGTCGCCGGGCCGGATTCGCAATCGCTGCGAAGTCACGGGTCGCCCGCGCGCCTTCATCGGCAAGATGAAGATGTCGCGTATCGCCGTTCGGGAATTGGGCTCGCGTGGCCTCATTCCCGGTCTCGTGAAGTCGAGCTGGTGAGGAGGGCGGACCATGGCAGTGAATGATCCTTTGGGAGATATGCTGACCCGCATCCGCAATGCACAGATGCGGCGCAAGGGCAGGGTGCAGACGCCCGGCTCCAGACTGCGTGCGCATGTTCTCGACGTCTTGCAGTCGGAAGGCTATATTCGCGGTTATTCGACGACCGAATACGGCAATGGCCGCACTGAGTTCGAGATCGAACTCAAATATTATGACGGACAGCCGGTGATCCGCGAGATCCAGCGCGTGTCGAAGCCGGGCCGCCGCGTCTACGCCGGGGTCTCGGACATGCCGCAAGTCGCCAATGGTCTCGGCATTACGATCGTCTCGACGCCGAAAGGCGTCATGGCCGATCACTCGGCGCGCGAGGCGAATGTCGGCGGTGAAGTCCTTTGCAAGGTCTTCTGACCGGAAGAATGGGGAAGTAATCCATGTCGCGAGTCGGAAAGAAGCCTGTCGCCATACCCGCCGGCGTGACGGCGAAGGTCGAAGGCCAAGCGATTTCGATCAAAGGTGCGAAAGGCGAATTGCGCTTCGTCGCGCCGAACGACGTCAACGTGAGTTTCGCTGAAAATCGAATCAAGGTGGAACCGCGCGATGAGACGAAGCGTGCGCGCGCCATGTGGGGCATGACCCGTGCCATGGTGAACAATCTCGTCGCCGGCGTCTCGAAGGGCTTCGAGAAGAGGCTCGAAATCACCGGCGTCGGCTACAGGGCGGCGGTGTCCGGCAAGAATCTGCAATTGTCGCTCGGCTATAGCCACGACGTGCAATTTCCGATTCCGCAAGGAATAGCGATCGTGACACCGAAGCCGACGGAAGTCACGATCACTGGCATCGACAAGCGCCAAGTCGGCCAGGTCGCCGCCGAAATCCGTGCCTTGCGACCACCGGAGCCCTACAAGGGCAAGGGTGTCAGATATGCCGGCGAATTCATTTTCCGTAAGGAAGGCAAGAAGAAGTGATCGCGGCTCAAGCCGCACGATCATGAGGAGCATGAGATGGTGAAGTCAAACGAGGCGGAGGCCCGCCGCAAGGCGCGCGTGAGGCGCACGGTCAAGGCGCGCGCTCATGGCAAGCCGCGTCTCTCCGTTCACCGTTCTTCGAAACAGATCTATTGCCAGATCATCGATGATAGGGAAGGACGCACGCTCGTCTCGGCCTCCTCGCTCGAGAAGGCAAATCGCGAGAGCTTGAAGACAGGTGCGACCGTCGAGGCGGCGCGGGTCATCGGCCAGCAGCT
This sequence comes from uncultured Alphaproteobacteria bacterium, assembly GCA_963809985.1. Classification (GTDB taxonomy): domain Bacteria; phylum Pseudomonadota; class Alphaproteobacteria; order Rhizobiales; family Beijerinckiaceae; genus Methylovirgula. The sequence continues at coordinate 141,520 of CAWELW010000002.1, forward strand.
TGCGGAGCGGGCGGTCGCGGCCGGGATCAAAGAGGTCGTGTTCGATCGCGGTGCTTACATGTACCATGGCCGCGTCAAGGCGCTGGCCGAAGGGGCCCGCGAAGGCGGCCTGCAGTTCTAGGGGTTTAAGGACATCAGAAGTTGCCGTGCGCTGTGGGCGGCTTCTGGGGAAATGAAAGGCAACATGGGTTCATGCGCATAGCTTCTCTCGTTGAGAGAAGCTATGCGCATCCTATTCGAAGCGAGCGGCCGGCTCCAAGGTCGACCGCGCAAGTGACGGAAAGACAAAATGGCACGTGAACATGAAGGCGGCCGCGGACGGGACCGCGACCGGGACGAACGCGACAGCGAATTTGTGGATCGGCTGGTCCACATCAATCGCGTCGCCAAAGTCGTGAAAGGCGGCCGCCGCTTCGGCTTTGCCGCGCTCGTCGTCGTCGGCGATCAAAAAGGCCGGGTCGGATTTGGCCACGGCAAGGCTCGCGAAGTGCCGGAGGCCATCCGCAAGGCCACCGAATCGGCAAAGCGCTCGCTGATCCGGGTGCCATTGCGTGAAGGGCGTACGCTGCATCACGACGTTAACGGGCGCCATGGTGCCGGCAGTGTCGTGCTCCGCGCGGCGCCTCCGGGCACCGGTATCATCGCCGGCGGACCGATGCGCGCTGTCTTCGAGACCCTCGGCATGCACGACGTCGTGGCAAAATCGCAAGGCTCGTCCAATCCCTACAATATGGTGCGGGCGACCTTCGACGCCCTACAAAAGGAAGATTCGCCGCGTGCGGTCGCAGCTCGGCGCAGCCTCAAGGTCTCGGTCTTGCAAGCTCGCCGCCAAGGCGGCGAGACAGAAAACGCAGCGGAAGCGTGAGGTGCAGCATGAGCCAGTCTCAAACCAGAATCACGCTGGAACAGATCAAGAGCCCGATCGGCCGTCCGGCCGAGCAACGCGCGACGCTGGTCGGTTTGCGCTTGAACAAGATCGGGCGGCGCTCGTCACTGACGGACACACCAGCGGTTCGCGGCATGATCGCCAAAGTGGCGCATCTCGTTCGCATCGTCGAAGGGGAGTAAACGGCGATGAAGCTCAACGATATTTCGGATAATGCCGGCTCCTCCAAGACGCGCATGCGGGTCGGGCGGGGCATCGGCTCGGGCAAAGGCAAGACCGGCGGGCGGGGCGTGAAAGGCCAAAAGGCGCGCACCGGCGTGGCGATCAAGGGTTTCGAAGGCGGCCAGATGCCCTTGCATCGGCGCTTGCCGAAGCGTGGTTTCAAGCCGCCTTTCGCAATCAATTACAATGAAGTCAACATCGGGCGTATCCAGGCCGCGGTCGATGCCGGCAAATTGTCGCGCGAAGCGCCGATCACAGCGGGGACGCTCGTCGAAGCCGGGCTGTGCGCCAAGCTGCGTGACGGCGTCAAGATTCTCGGCATGGGCGATCTCACCGCAAAACTCGCGTTTCAGGTGGCCGCGGCTTCGAAGAGCGCCGTAGCAGCGATCGAAAAGGCCGGCGGATCAATCACTTTGCTCTCCGTTTCTGGAGCTGACACGGAAACTGCCTGAATTCCCAGCAAGCCGGTGGAAGGTTTGATTGAATTTCGGTAATCCTTCGCTGCTGGACGGATCGAAGTCTGATGCCAGCGTGGCGGCGACTGCGGGTCGGAAGGCTCAAAAACCCGGCCAGGGAGGCCCATATTGGGCTGAAGCGTCCGGCTAAAGGCGTCGCGCCGCACCCCACAGAGATTGTTTGCACCGAGCCGCGAAATACACGATCAATCGGGCTCGTGGCACGGTTGAACATTCCTCGAGAATACCCGGCACGTCCTCTGCCGGTTGGAGCTATATATGGCATCTGCCGCTGAACAGCTTGCCGCCAATGTGAACTGGGCCGCTTTCGGCAAGGCCGAAGAGCTGCATAAGCGCCTCTGGTTTACGCTTGGCGCCTTGATCATCTATCGGCTCGGCACCTACATCCCTCTGCCGGGGATCGATCCCGCCGCATTCGAGGCGAATTTCACCGGCAATCGGCAAGGCGTCCTCGAGCTTTTCAATATGTTCGCCGGCGGCGCCGTGCAGCGCATGGCGATCTTCGCCTTGAGCATCATGCCTTATATTTCCGCCTCGATCATCATTCAGCTCTTGACGACGGTTTTTCCGACGCTCGAAGCGCTGAAGAAGGAGGGCGAGGCGGGCCGCAAGGTCATCAATCAATATACGCGCTATTTGACGGTCGTCATAGCCGCTTTCCAGGCCTATGCCATCGCCATCGGCCTCCAGAGCCAGCCCGGAGTCGTAACCGAACCTGGGATTCTCTTCACCATATCGGCCGTCTTGAGTTTGATGGGCGGGACGATGTTCCTGATGTGGCTCGGCGAGCAGATTACCTCGCGCGGCATAGGCAACGGATCGTCCCTGATCATTTTTGCGGGCATTGTTGCGGCCTTTCCTTCGGCGATCGTCAACACGCTCGAACTCGGCCGGCAGGGCGCGCTGTCGACCCCGGTCATTATTGCGGTCATGCTCATGGCAATCGCGGTGATTGCCTTCATCGTCTTTTTCGAGCGGGCACAGCGGCGGCTCGTCATCACTTATCCGAAGCGCCAGCAGGGCAACCGGGTCTACGAAGGGCAGACGTCGTTTCTGCCGTTGAAGCTCAATACGTCCGGTGTCATTCCACCGATCTTTGCGTCGTCGCTTCTGCTTTTGCCGACGACTGTCGCCAATTTTTCAAGCGGTCAGGGCGGCACTGGCTTCTTGGCGATGATCTCGACCTATCTCGGCCACGGTCGCCCCCTCTATATGGTTGCCTACGTCGGTCTCATTGTGTTTTTCACATTTTTTTACACGGCCATCGTGTTCAACCCGACTGAAACCGCGGATAATCTGAAGAAACATGGAGGGTTCATCCCGGGTATTCGACCTGGCGAGCGCACCGCCCAGTTTATAGACAAAATCCTGATGCGAATCACGGTCGTCGGCGCCGCCTACCTCGCGGTGATTTGCCTGTTGCCCGAAATGCTGATTTCTTATACAGGCGTGCCATTCTACTTTGGCGGAACATCGCTGCTCATCGTCGTCAGCGTCACCATGGACACGGTCGCTCAAATCCACGGCCACCTTCAAGCGCATCAATATGAAGGACTGGTCAAGAAAGCTAAATTGCGGGGGAAACGAAGATGAGGCTTATTCTGCTGGGACCGCCCGGAGCGGGGAAGGGAACGCAAGCGGCTCGGCTTATTGAGAAGCTCAGCATTCCGCAACTTTCCACCGGGGACATGCTGCGCGCGGCGGTCAAAGCCGGGACGCCGATCGGGCTCAAGGCGAAATCGATCATGGATGCCGGCGGCCTCGTGTCTGACGAGGTCGTAGTGGGCATCGTCGCAGACCGAATCGAAGAGCCAGATGCGGCGAAAGGCTTCATCCTCGACGGCTTCCCGCGCACCGTCGCTCAAGCCCAGGCGCTCGATGAAATGCTCCATGCCAAACACATGGAACTCGATGCAGTGATCGAGCTGAAGGTCGACGAATCCCGCCTGTTGGCGCGGATCGAGAAGAGAGCCAGGGAAACGGTCGCGGCCGGCGGCACAGTACGTGCCGACGACAATCCCGAGGCGTTCAAGAAGAGGCTCGAAGCCTACCATGCCCAAACGGCGCCGGTTTCGGCCTATTACGCTAAGAAAGGCGAATTGAAGCTCGTCGACGGGATGGCGCCGATCGAAGACGTGACCGCCGCGATCGACGAAGTTCTCGCGGCCATTGCGAGAGCGGGACCCTGAAAGCGCGGATCTCTACCAAAAAACTGTTGACGGATGTCTCCGCTGACACTACAAGCGCCAATTCCCGCCTGTGATGAGCGAAGCCGGACGACCGTAAACGGTGTCCGGTTTTTGGTCGTTTTGGGCCCCCGCAAGGGCCGGGCTCCACCGGACGCGGGGAAATCGCCGCCCCCGATGACAGGGCGGCCTCATGGAGAGGTTTTGTGGCTCGTATCGCAGGCGTCAATATTCCAACGAACAAGCGCGTCGTTATCGCGCTCCAATATATCCACGGGATCGGTCCTAAGAAAGCACAAGAAATTTGCGCCAAGGTGCAAATTCCGGCGCAGCGGCGGGTCTTCGAACTGTCTGACGCCGACGTTCTGCAGATCCGCGAGGCAATTGATCGCGACTATATCGTCGAGGGTGATCTGCGCCGCGAAGTGGCGATGAATATCAAACGTTTGATGGATCTCGGCTGCTACCGCGGCTTGCGCCATAGACGCCAGCTTCCGGTGCGCGGTCAGCGTACGCACACGAATGCGCGGACCCGCAAAGGCAAGGCCAAGCCGATCGCCGGCAAGAAAAAGTAGACCCTGGCGGGAATGTGGCGGCCGCCTCCAAAGTTTGAAGGTTGGCGCGCAGTCCGGTCGGACGATGCATCGACAACAAAGGGTTTTCGGTTTCCGCACGTTCGTCGAATAGCGAAAACCAATAGAGGATCATGGTTGCGCGTGCGCCTCGGGCGGCCGCGCATTGCGATTATCCGACGTTTCGATATTCAGCGAAGCACCGGTCTAGCCCCAGCGCCTGGCATTACGGGCGCGTTCGAAGGATAGAGCAATGGCAAAAGAAGCAGCGCGCGTACGCCGTCGCGAGCGAAAGAACATCGTCTCGGGCGTCGCGCATGTGAACTCAACGTTCAACAATACCATGATCACCATTTCCGACGCCCAAGGGAATACGATTTCGTGGTCTTCTGCGGGAACGATGGGGTTCAAAGGCTCACGCAAATCGACGCCTTATGCTGCGCAGATGGCGGCGGAAGACGCAGCGCGCAAAGCGGGGGAACACGGCATGCGCACGCTCGAAGTCGAAGTTTCAGGGCCGGGGTCGGGGCGCGAATTGGCGCTACGGGCATTACAGGCGGCAGGCTTTACGGTGACATCGATCCGCGACGTAACCCCCATTCCGCACAATGGTTGCCGGCCTCGCAAGCGCCGCCGCGTTTGAGCGGGATTTTTGCTCCTTTCGAATGCGCGCGTTTTCCGGCCGCGCCGACAGGACTTCAGGCGGTGCGAGCGCCTCAAAATAGGGTGCAAACGTGATTCAGAAGAATTGGCAGGAACTCATCAAGCCGAGCAAGCTCGAAGTGACATCGGGCGATGATGCGAAGCGGTTTGCCTCGATCATCGCCGAACCGCTCGAACGGGGCTTTGGACTGACGCTCGGCAATTCGCTGCGGCGCGTTCTTTTGTCGTCGCTTCAAGGAGCTGCGATCACTTCGGTTCACATCGACGGCGTGCTGCACGAATTCTCGTCGATTCCAGGCGTGCGTGAGGATGTGACCGATATCGTCCTCAATATCAAGGATATCGCCATCAGGATGCTGGGCGATGGCCCGAAGCGCATGGTGTTGAAGAAGCAGGGACCGGGCAAAGTGACCGCCGGCGACATCAGCACCGTCGGCGATGTTCAGGTCCTCAATCCGGGCCTCGTGATTTGCACGCTCGACGAGGGCGCAGAGATTCGTATGGAATTCACGGTGAATACTGGCAAGGGTTATGTCGTTGCCGAACGCAACCGTGGAGAGGATGCCCCGATCGGGCTGATCCCGGTCAATTCGCTTTATTCGCCCGTCAAGAAAGTGAGCTATCGCGTCGAAAATACCCGCGAAGGGCAAATTCTCGACTATGACAAGCTGACCATGCAGATCGAGACCAACGGGGCGATCACGCCGGAAGATGCGGTCGCGTACTCCGCCCGTATTTTGCAGGATCAGCTCAACGTCTTTGTCAATTTCGAAGAGCCGCGGCGCGAAGAAGTGGCGCCGTCCATCCCCGAACTCGCATTCAATCCGGCTTTGCTCAAGAAGGTTGATGAACTCGAACTTTCAGTGCGTTCGGCGAACTGCTTGAAGAACGATAATATCATATACATAGGCGATCTCATCCAGAAGACTGAGGCCGAAATGTTGCGGACGCCGAATTTCGGCCGCAAGTCCTTAAACGAGATCAAAGAGGTCCTCGCCCAAATGGGTCTCCACCTCGGCATGGAAGTGACCGGTTGGCCGCCGGAAAATATTGACGATCTCGCCAAACGCTTTGAAGAACATTATTGAAGGATGATCGCCTGTTCCCGTGTTCGAAAGAGCTCGGGAAAGGGCAGCGGCCGTACCTTGGCACGGCGGCCGCATAAGAAACGGAGAGAGCCATGTATCACGGTCGCGCCAAACGCCGCTTCAACCGTACCCACGAACATCGCAAAGCGATGTTCGCCAATATGTCGCAAGCGTTGATCAAGCACGAGCAAATCGTCACGACCTTGCCGAAGGCCAAGGATCTGCGCCCGGTGGTCGAAAAACTCGTGACGCTCGGCAAGCGCGGTGATCTCCATGCCCGACGCCAAGCCATCGCCCAGATCAAGGATGTCGATCTCGTCAAGAAACTGTTCGACGTCTTGGGCCCGCGCTACAAGGACCGCAACGGCGGCTATACGCGCGTCCTCAAGGCCGGCTTCCGCTATGGCGATAATGCCGCCATGGCGGTCATCGAATTCGTCGATCGCGACGAAGACGCCAAAGGCAAGGATTCGGGACCCGAGCCCGAAGCTCAGGGCGAAGCAGCCGCTTAGGTAATACGCAAGAAAAAACGGATCGATCGCACGTCATGGCCAGGCTTGTCCCACGCGTTCCGATTCGTGTGGCCCTTCGAGCTCGGATGGACTTGATTGCAATTAGTTTCAAAGCATCGCGGCTGCAGGCGGACACGGTATCGTGGCGCATTCCCCCTCCCGTTTGTGGGAAGCTGGGCGCAAACGGGCACACTTAATCTTGCGTATCATCTAAGTTCCCGCACCTCCGTGAGCTCACGAACGGGGAAGGCATGAACCGAAAGACGACCCTTCTCCTGTTATGCTTCTGTGCGGTGATGCTCGCCGGGTCGATCGCGGCTCCCTCGAGCCGGGGCGAAGCTCCGCGTGAGACGCCGGCAAGCCGCGCCGAAGTCATTTATTCTTTCGCCCCGGTCGTGAAAAAGGCGCAGCCTGCCGTCGTCAATGTTTTCGCGTCGCGGACCGACCGGCGGCCACGCAATCCTTTATTCGACGATCCGATTTTCCGGCATTTCTTCGGCGACCAGGGCAATGGTCGCCCAGGCGGCCCGACGGCGCAATCGCTTGGCTCCGGCGTGCTCGTCGATTCCGCAGGGCTAGTCGTCACCAATTTTCACGTCATCGAAGGCATGACCAACGTCAAGGTCGTCCTGTCCGATCGGCGCGAATTCGAGGCGGAAATTGTGCTGCGCGACCAGCGCACTGATCTTGCGGTCCTGCGTCTCAAGGGCGGCGCGGATTTCCCCTTCATGGAATTCGGCGACTCGGATTCGCTGCAGGTCGGGGACCTCGTGCTGGCGATCGGCAATCCGTTCGGCGTCGGACAAACTGTGACGCAGGGCATAATTTCGGCTCTCGCCCGGACACAGGCGGGAATCTCCGATTATGGTTTTTTCATCCAGACCGATGCATCGATCAATCCCGGCAATTCCGGCGGCGCGCTGGTCGACATGAACGGACGCCTCGCCGGCATCAATTCGGCCATCGTCACGCAATCGGGAGGTTCGGTGGGCATCGGCTTTGCAATCCCGGTCAATATGGTGAAGATCGTCGTGGCCGCAGCGAAGACAGGCGGCAAACAGGTCAAACGGCCCTGGTTGGGAGCGAGTTTGCAGCCGGTCACACGCGAGATCGCCGAATCTTTAGGTCTCGATCGCCCTGTCGGAGCGCTCGTCACCGACGTCGTCGGCGGGGGCCCCGCGGCCGAAGCGGGCCTGCGGCACGGCGACGTCATCACCAACGTCGACGGGCAAGCGGCGGATGATACCGAGGCCGTCCTTTATCGATTTGCGACGAAGCCGCTCGGCGCGATGGCCCGCATCCGCGTGATCCGCAATGGAAAGCCAGAAGACCTGACCATCAAGCTCGTTGCGGCGCCGGAAATCCCGCCGCGCGATCCGGTCAAGATCAAAGGCTTTTCGCCTTTCGCCGGAGCGACGGTCGTCAATCTTTCGCCGGCGGTGGCGGAGGAGTTTTCCATCGCCGGGGCAAAGACCGGCGTCGTCATCAGCGACATTGATGAGGAATCGACGGCGGCCGCGGTCAATCTGCAAAAAGGCGATTTGGTCTTCTTCGTCAACGATACGAAGATCGAATCGACCCATGACCTCGAACGCGCCACGCTCGGCCGGCGCTCTTTATGGAAGCTCAGCATCGGCCGAAGCGGCCAAGTGATCAACACGGTGATCAGCGGATAACCGGCCTCGCAAATCTTTCGAGTGCGCCGCGGCGTTCAGGCCGCCTTGCAGTCCGACTGACCAAAGAGCTTCAGCCGCGCAAGCCGCCGCCGCAAAGAAGCCCAAAGCTGCCGCATTTCTTCTGCCGCGGCACCTGTCGGATCTATCTCCGTCGGTCCCAAGCCGCGACGGATGGCTTCTTGATAATCGACCCGCGACGATATCAGTGGGCGCAGAAGTCCGCCCATGGCTTCCAGTGCCGCGGCGCCATCTTGGACACGGCGGTTGCCCTGCAAGATAGGGCACTGATTGAGCACGAAGACATATTCTTTTCCAAGCTCTTTGGCGCGGCAGCGCGTAACTTCGCTGGACCAGATGTCGAAGACGGTCGGCCGAACCGGAATGATGATGAGATCGGCGGAAGTCATTGCGGCTTCAGCAGCGACGGAATAAGTCGCGGGGGTGTCGATGATTACCAAAGTAATACTGCTTTGCGCAAGCGCGCCGAGTGCAGCAGGCAATTTACTCGCCGTAACCGCTTCGACGCCGAGATTTTCGTCGTACCAATTCGCCGCCCATGTCGTCAGTGATTTTTGCGGGTCCATATCGAGCAAGAAGACGCGCTCGCGTCGTTCTTGCGCCGCGACGGCAACACCGGCCGAAAGCGTGCTCTTGCCGGAACCGCCTTTCTGTGTGACGAAGGCTATCGTGCGCATCGCGGACCTCGTTTTCCTTTCCCGGGCCGACTGGCCGCGGGCTGATCGAATTCGGCGAACATTTTCTTCAAGGAGTGTTAACCAAGATGATGAGGAAGTTGTTAACCAACGCCTCAATTGGACAGGAGGAGCTTTTTGCGACGCTGAGAGCGTGATTGCATAAGATTGGATCATAATCACGCCTGAAGTCTTTGTTTTGACGCATGATCTTATCCGAAGAATCTGCAACTTTCCGGAACTCATGCTTTGGAAGTCGGCGGAGGGATGGTCGACGGACGCTTCAGTCAAACAAAGAATAGAGCCGAGCCGGTGTTGCTTAAGCACATCGGTCATCTAAGAGATCAGATTAAATAAATAATACAAGTTATTGCTTTGTATATGTATTTTTATAGAGAACTGCCCGAGGCGGCTTCCGCCGGATGCGAAGGCGGCCTTCTCACGCCACCTTTTTCGTTGCCTTGTCAGTCTGTCCGAGGCGGCCGAGCCGTCTTTTCAAAGAGGTCCACAAGAGCCGCATTTCGTCCGCGGCCTTGCCGTTTGGATCGATTTCCGTCACGCCCATGCCTTCGCGCGCGGCTTCCTGGTAGTCGACGCGCGAGGCGATCAGAGGCCGCAACAAGCCACCCATGGCTTCGAGCGCCGCGGCGCCGTCTTGGACGCGTTGGCTCGCCTGCATGGCAGGGCATTGGTTCAAGACGAACACATAGTCCTTGCTCGAGGTCTTGAGTTTGCCGCGGGCAATTTCGCTCGACCAGATGTCGAAAATGGTCGGTCGCGCGGGAATGATGCAAAGATCGGCCATGGCTATGGCTGCATCCGCCGCCGGCGTATCGACGGCCGGCGTGTCGACGATCGTGAGCGTGACTTGGCCCTTGGCGAGGGCGGCCAGTGCGGAGGTGAGCTTGGCCGCCGAGACGGCTTCGACCGGCAGCTCCTTATCCTGTCTCCGATGACCCCATTTCACCAAGGATTTTTGCGGGTCCATGTCGATGATGAAGACACGCTCGCCGGCATCACGGGCGGCAACGGCGAGGCAAGCAGCAAGCGTACTTTTGCCCGAACCACCCTTTTGATTGATGAAAGCGATCGTGCGCATTCGGTGAACCTTGGCAAGTCGATCCCAAATCGGGGAAATCTTCCCACCAATTCTCAACGAAAACCTTTACCAAGTGCTAACATTGCAGTGCCCGCCCATTGTTTTGCACCGCACGAAGCCCAAATTCACACCCAAGTTCACGACAATGTCCGATCTCTTTTCCGCCGCCGGCCTTGCTCGAGATGTGCCGCATCCGCTCGCCGATCGGCTGCGGCCGCAAACGCTCGGCGATGTCGCCGGGCAAGATCATCTCTTGGGTCCCGACGGCGCTTTGACTCGCCTCCTGCACGCGCGGTCGATCGGCAGTCTGATCTTTTGGGGGCCGCCGGGGACGGGCAAGACCACTGTGGCGCGGCTCTTGGCCCGCGAGACGAAGCTCGCACTGGTGCAGATCTCGGCGATCCATTCCGGCATTGCCGATCTCAAGAAAGTCTTCGAAGAGGCGCGCAAGCGACGTGCGACCGGGCAGGGGACCTTGCTGTTCGTCGACGAGATTCACCGTTTCAACCGCACCCAGCAGGATAGTTTCCTGCCGGTTGTCGAGGACGGGACGATCACTTTGATCGGCGCGACGACGGAAAATCCGAGTTTCGAACTCAATGCGGCGCTTCTGTCGCGCGCGCGTGTCCTGACATTCCGGCCCCTCGATGAAGCAGCACTCGAAAAGCTCCTGCAGCGGGCCGAAGCGATCGAAGGCAAGCCATTGCCGCTCGACCGCGAAGCGCGGGACGCCTTGCTGGGCATGGCCGACGGGGACGGCCGTGCGGCGCTGTCGCTCGCCGAAGAGGTCTGGCGCGCCGGTCGCGAGGGCGAAACCTTCGATAAGGGCGGCCTTGTGTCGGTCGCGCAAAGGCGCGCGCCGATCTATGACAAGGCGCAAGAGGGTCATTACAATCTGATCAGCGCTTTGCATAAGTGTGTGCGCGGCTCGGACCCGGATGCGGCGCTGTATTATCTCGCCCGCATGCTCGATGCCGGCGAAGATCCATTGTTTCTCGCCCGCCGGATCATACGCATGGCAGTGGAGGACATCGGGCTTGCCGATCCGCAAGCGCTCGTCGTCGCCACGGCGGCCAAGGAGGCTTATGATTTCCTCGGCTCGCCGGAGGGCGAATTAGCACTTGCCAATGCCGTGATCTATGTTGCCACCGCACCGAAATCGAATGCCGCCTATGTGGCCTATCAACGAGCGGCGCGGCTCGCCAAGGAGCATGGCTCGCTGATGCCGCCGAAAGTCATCTTGAACGCCCCGACCAAGTTGATGAAGAGCGAGGGCTATAGCGAGGGCTACGTTTACGACCATGACACGGCGGAGGCTTTCTCGGGCCAGGATTATTGGCCGGACGCGCTCGGCCGCCAGGAGGTCTATGAACCGGCCGACCGCGGCTTCGAACGCGAAATCAAGAAACGCCTCGATTATTGGAAGAGATTGCGCAAGGAACGCCAGCGGCTGTGACGAGGGAACCGGGCGTTCGCGAACGACGCTTGCGCACTAAGCCAGTCGATTTCTCCACACTAGCTCACTAGGTTGCGAGTGCTCCCGTGAACGTGCAAACCTTGAAAGTCAGCGAAGACGAAGAGGGCATGCGGCTCGACCGCTGGTTCAAGCGGCGGCTGCCGTCATTGTCGTTGTCGCATTTGAACAAGATCGTCCGCACCGGGCAAGTGCGTGTCGACGGTGCACGGGTCAAGACGGCGACGCGTCTTTCGGCTGGCCAATGTGTGCGGGTTCCGCCTCTCGAGGTTGCGCCGCCGCCGGCGAAGCCGGAGATATCGCTCGAAGACCAAACCGCATTGCGCGCGATGATCCTCTATGAGGATCGCGACCTCATCGTGCTCAACAAGCCGTATGGGCTCGCGGTCCAGGGCGGCTCCGGCACCAAGCACCATATCGACGCCATGCTCGCCTCCTTGCCGAATGAGCGCGGCGATCGTCCCGTCCTCGTCCATCGCCTCGACCGCGATACGTCCGGCGTTCTGCTTGTCGCCAAGACGAGGCGGATTGCCGCCGATCTCGGCGAGATCTTCCGCTCGCGCCAGGCTCAGAAGATCTATTGGGCGCTGGTCGAAGGCGTGCCGAAACCGGCGCAAGGCCGCATTTCGCTTTATCTGGCCAAAGGGGAAGCAATGGGCGATGTGCGGCCGAAATACGTTGGCGGAGATCGCGCTGCAGTCGAGAAAATGCGCATCGCCAAACATGGCGAGGAGGATGCGCAGCATTCGGTGACCTATTATACGATCGTCGACAAGATCGCACCGCGGCTCGCTTGGCTTTCTCTAAAGCCGATCACCGGACGGACGCATCAATTGCGCGCCCATTGCGAAGCGATCGGCCACCCGATCATCGGCGATCCGAAATATCGCGGCGATCGGAAAGATCCACGCCGTCTCGATCCATTGCGCGGCATTCCCGACGCCGTCGAGCACAAATTGCATCTCCTCGCGCGTCGTATCCTTCTGCCGCACCCGAGTGGCGGCATCCTCGATGTCACGGCGCCTTTGCCGCCGCATATGAAAAAAAGCTTCGACATGTTCGGCTTCGACGTGAAGCACTATGATCCGATCGTGGCCGCGCCGGAATAGGGCAGTGTGGCGGTCGAGACCTTTGATCGATCTAACTTGCAAGAGCGAAATGACAATTGGTCTGGTCGAAGCTTGCGGTGAAGCGATCAAAAATGAATTTTGTGTCATTGGAATTGCGGCATGTGACCATTCACGATGCGTTCACGCGAAGGGCGCAATGGTCCCGCCTCGATCGGCATCGCCCGGACCGGCCTCTCAATCGAGTACTGATCCGCCAGCGCCGGTCGTTCTCTCAATGAAGTCATCACGTGAAGACATTCGCCGCTTTACTCTTGGCCGGCATGCTCGTTGCCGGGCCGGCCTTTGCTCAACAAAATCCCCCGCCTGCCGCAACCCCGCCCGCTCAGGAAACCAAGCCTGCGGCTCCCGAACTCACCAAATCCGGCAAGCCCAAGGCGAGAGACGTGCGCGAGGATTGCCGCGCTGAGGCCAAGACGCAAGGTCTCAAGGGCGCGGAACGCAGAAAAGCCGTGGAAGATTGTTTCATCAAGGCGCGGCCAGATCTTGCCGCAAAGGAAAAGGCAAGGGCAGCCGTGAAGGAGGAATGCCGGCAAGATCCGAAATTGAAAGATATGGATAAAGACGCACGCAAGGCCGCCATCAAGGAATGCGTCAAGAGCAAGAAATGAGGCGTCAGCGGGACCCATTTCACATTTGCCGAAATGTGGACACGCGTCATCGCTTCACGGTGAAAAGCACAACAAGCCTCGAACACTAGCTCGCCGGCTCATCATGACCGCCCCCGGGATCACAGTCCGGGGACGGCCATTAGCAAATCCTGCCGCGCTCTACCGAGATAATCGCCGGATTGCGGCTCAGTCACAGATTAAGGCTGTTGCCGCGCCCGCGAGCCAAGCAGCACCACGGCGTTCAAGCCTTTGCCATAGACTTCATCCAGCACCGCCCTGAAGCGCGTAACGATGGGATTGTTTGATGCTTTTTCATTCATCGGCAATGCACAGTGCAAACTCGCAGCAAGCGCCGCTTGCGTTGCTCTTTGATATCAAGGAAAAACGGTACCCCGCGAACCCACTCCCCGTGCGAATGATTCTTACCGATCGGGACATGTTCTAGGTGTCTGGCTTGATTTCCAGAATCCTCTCGACGCTGAACAGCCGTTCTTCTTTGCTCGTCAGACAAAACGCTTTCATGCCGAGGAATTCCTTATCCTTGAAAATCTCCTGCCCCAGCGTGCGCGGATAGACCGAACGCATTGTTTTCTCTCCATCGCCTTTCAGATAGACGATATCGATGCGCGCGCAATCGCGGATCGCGCGTTCAATCAGAGCGATGGTGCCGTTCCCGCTTTGCGGCGGTGTGGTTTCGGCGGCGCAGCGTTCTATGCAACGTTCCATGAAGCCGTGGATGCGCGGATCAATATGGATATGCTGGCGCTTGATCGGCGTTTTGAGCGTGATGCCCTCAAACGCAGTGCAGCGGCTGAGCGCGACATAGACTTGCCCGCCCGCGAACGCGCCGGCGCCGATATCGATCGTCACGCGCTCGAAAGTCTTGCCCTGGCTCTTATGGATCGTCACCGCCCAGGCGAGGCGGAACGGATATTGCTCGAATGTGCCGACCGGCTCGGATTGAATTTGATTATCAGCGAGCACGAAATGATAGACTTCCCATTTATGCGGATAGACTTTGACCGCCTCGTCGCGGTCTTGCAGATTGACGCTCACGAATTCGCGGCCCGATTCATCCTCCTGAACCGAAGCGATCACGCCGATGCTGCCATTGACCCAGCGCCCGTCGCGGTCGTTGTTGAGCAGCATGATCTGCGCACCCGGCTTGAACGACAATTCGGGCGCCGCCGGGAAATAGTCGCGCCCGAAATCGCCCTGCACATCGGCAGTCGCATGATAGGTTTTGCCGCGCAGGGCCGCCAGATGCGCGCCGTTGATATCGTCGGCGCGCAGGTTCGTAGCCGTCAGCGTGATCGAAAAACGCGCATCCTCGAGCGCCGAGGCGGGACCATAACGGCTGTTCAGAAGCGCGATATCATCCGCCGTCACCGTGTCGTTGCGCACGCGGTTGAGCAAAGCGACGAAGGCGCGGTCTTTCTGGCGGTAGACTTTCTCGAGCTCGATCACCGGAAAAGAAAAATCACGCAATGCATGCGCGCTGAAGAAATAGGGCGTCTCGTAATACTCGCTGAAAATCGCGCGATCCTGCGATCCCACGACCGGCGGCAATTGGTAGAGATCACCGATGAAGATCATCTGCACGCCGCCGAACGACTGCCCCGGATGCGGGCCGTGCAGGCGCAGGAAAGCTTCAACGCAATCGAGGACATCGGCACGCACCATCGATATTTCGTCGATCACGATGGCATCGATTTTCTTGTAGAGCTTGGGATTGCGAATTTTGCGGCGGGACGCGACTTTCTGCGGCGTCACATCGATCGTGAAGCGGAAGAAATGATGGATCGTCTGCCCGCCGACATTGAGCGCGGCGATGCCTGTCGGCGCCAGCACGACGAGATTCTTTTTGGTATGGCGGCGAAAATGCCTCAGCAGAGTCGATTTGCCGGTGCCCGCCTTGCCGGTGATGAAAAGCGATTGATCGGTATCCGTCATCAGCCGCAGCGCTTCGCCGAAACGCGGATTGATCTCGGCGGCGGTTTCTTCTTCCTGCGGCTTGCGGGAAATTTTCATCGCCGCGCGCGCGACCGCTTTTTCGGCGCGTTTCTGCGCCGCCGCCGTCGGCGCATAATCCGGGCGCGGTTCGATGACCTTACCGTCTTCGTCCAGCAGCCCGAGTTTTTTCAAATGAGATCGGATGCCGCCCGGCGTGCGCGCATGTGCGGCGGCAAGAGCGGCCTCGCTTTCGCCCGCGACGAATGCGGCATAGAGCCACCGCTCCTCCTCTTCGTTCCAGGGGAGGCCGTGACGCGCAGGCTTTTCAGGTTCTGGCGCTTCGGTCATTTGGCGGACGCAAGTGTTGTCGATATGTTTGTAGACCGCCGATAGGGCGCGGGGCACGAGCCATTCTACCTTCCCTTCAATGATCGCGAAAGATGTGTAATCACGCTAGAGACGCGCTTCGACCAATCCGAATAAATCAGAACCTTTGGGAACGCCTAAGCAGCTGTTGGCCGATTTGAGCAGATGAGCCGGCCCAGCATCTGGCCATCGACGCACCCTAAACACCGACTGCGCAGACGCTGCCCTTGGATCTCACCTCTGCTGTGTTAAACTGTGCACAGTCAAGTCACATGAGCCCGACTCGATGGAAAGCACCGCTCTCACCGTGCGTCTGCCGCCCGAGGTCAAGGCTCGGCTCGGCAAGCTAGCGCAGCTCATGCAGCGCACCAAGTCTTTCCTGGCTGGCGAGGCGATTGCCGATTTCGTCGCACGCGAACATGCAATCGTCGAAGCCATCGAGCGCGGCATGAAGGATGCAAAAGCCGGTCGCGTGTCGCCGCATGACGATGTCGTTCGCGAGACGAAAGCGATCCTCAAAGCCGCGAAGTGAGGCGGTCCTCGTCCCATTTGCCCATCATCGTCTTCACCCGCTGTTGCGCAGTCCCGCCGAAATGCCGTTGATCGCCAGCTGAATGCCGCGCAGCAAAGTCTCGTTTTGCGGGTCGGCGCGGTGCAGTTTCAAGAGCTCGATCTGCAAGTGATTGAGCGGGTCGAGATAGGGCACACGCATGCGCAACGACCTATCGAGCAAAGGACTGTCCTGCAGCAATTCCTTCTGTTCCGTGATAGCGAGGAGCGCGTCGATCGATTGCGTCCATTCGGCGCGGATGCGGCCGAAGATCGTGTCGCGCAGCGCCTTGTCGGGCACGAGTTCGGCATAGCGCGACGCGATCCCGATATTGCTCTTCGCCAGCACCATTTCCATGTTCGACAAGAGCATGCGAAAGAACGGCCAGTCCCGATACATGGCCTGCAGCTGCGCGAGGTCTTCACTTTTGGCGAGCCAGGCGGCGCATGCGGTGCCGAAACCGTACCAGCCGGGCAGCATCAGCCGGCATTGAGCCCAGGAAAACACCCAGGGAATTGCGCGCAGATCGTCGATCCGGCGCGCCTTCGTCCGCGACGCCGGACGGCTGCCGAGATTGAGGCTCGAAATCTCGTTGATCACCGTCGAAGACCAAAAATAGGTTTCGAACTCTGGCGTCTCGTAAACGAGGGCTCGATAGGCCGAAAACGCGATCTTCGACAGGTCCTCCATCGTTTCGAGATAGGCTTTACGCGGCGGATCGCGCTGCGGCGAAAGCAGCGAGGCTTCGAGCGTCGCGGACACGAATATTTCGAGATTGCGGCGCCCGACGTCCGGGTTCGAGTATTTGCTCGAAATGATCTCGCCTTGCTCGGTGACACGGATCTGGCCGCCGACGGCCCCCGGCGGCTGCGCCAGGATTGCGTCATAGCTCGGCCCGCCGCCGCGGCCGACCGAGCCGCCGCGGCCGTGAAAGATCCGCAGCTTGACCCTGTGCTTGCGGAAGACTTCGATGAGTTCGATCTGGGCTTTGTAGAGTTCCCAGCCCGAAGTGATGAAGCCGCCGTCCTTGTTGCTGTCGGAATAGCCGAGCATGATTTCTTGGATGTCGCCGCGGCTCGCCACGAGCCGGCGATAGGCCGGCAGTGTGAAGGCTTCATCCATCACGGCGGCGCAGCGGCGGAGATCTTCGATCGTTTCGAAGAGCGGCGCAATATCGATTTCGCTGCGGCCCGCGGCGGAGACGAGGCCGACCTCTTTCAGAAGGACCGCGAGCTCGAGAAGGTCGGAGACCGATTCGGCCTTGGAAATGATCGAGGTGCGGATGATCTCGCCGCCATAGATGCTGCGTGCCGTCGCTGCCGCGTGGAAGAGCGCGAGTTCCTTTTGGGTTTCTTCCGAATAGAGCAGGAAGGGTGAGGCGAGCGGCCGCGGCGTTGCGAGTTCATCCGCCAGGCAGGCGACCCGGGCTGCCTCTGCAAGGCCTGCGTACTTGATTCCCGGCGCCGCAGCCTCCAAAAGTTCGGCGATCGTGCGCGCGTGCACGGCCGAATTCTGGCGCAGATCGAGGCTCGCAAGATGAAAGCCGAAACAATCGACCGCGCGGCGCAGGCTCTTGAGGCGTCCGCCGGTCAAGATCCGTGCACGGTTGTCGCGCAGCGAGCGATCGATGATGTCGAGATCTCGTGCAAGCTCGGATGCATTGGAATAGGGGGGCAGGGTCGCCTCCAGCGCCCGGCGCGGATGCTCGGCGTCGATCCCGGCGAGCGTAGCCGCGATCCGCGCGCGAATGGCAGAAATCGCCCGCCGGTAGGGCTCGGCGATCCGGTGCGGCGAGGAATCAGGCGACATTCTCGCCAGCGCATATAGGTCTTCAGAAACAGGAACGATCTCGGTGCTGATCGAAAGCTCTTCGGCGAGCTTTCCGAGCTGCTCGAAATAGTGTTCGAGGATGCGTGTGCCATGCATTTGGGTCGACTGCCGCAGCACCAAGGAATCGACGTTGGGATTGCCGTCGCGGTCGCCGCCGATCCAGCTGCCGAGCCGGAGAAAGGAGGGGATTTCCGAATCGTCGGCAGAATCGACGAGATCCGCCGCGGCATGATCTTGCAAAAGGCGCTCGACATCCTGATAGAGCAGTGGCACTTCGCTGAGGAACGTATAGTCGTAGTAAGAGAGCCCATTGGCCACTTCATCGGCGACCGTGAGGCGGGTGCGGCGCAGAAGGCTGGTTTGCCAAAGCAGCAGCATGGCACGGCGCAATTTGTCTTCAAGTTCTCTTTCTTCCCGGTGCGAGAGCACGATGCGGTCACGCTTGTCGAGCAGACCCGCAATCGCCAATTCGCGGGTCATCGTGCTCTTGCGGCGCACTTCGGTGGGATGTGCCGTGAGGACCAGGCTCATAAAGGCGGATTCGACGAAATCGGCGCAGTTCGACCGGGCCGAGCCCTGCCTCTCGCGCCCGCTCGAAGGCGCGGGCGAGCGTGCCCGGCTGCGGCGAAAGGCCGGCCATCGCCTGTTGTCGCAGATTGCGAATGAGCTGCTGATCTTCGGCAATGTTCGACAGATGCGAGAAATAGCTGTAGGCGCGCACGATCTGGAAGGATTGGACTGGCGTCAGCTTGGCCAGGATGGTTTCGAGCTCATGCCGTGCTGCTTCCTCGCCGTCGCGATGAAAGCGGACCGAGGTCTGCCTTATGGTTTCGACGAGTTCGTAAATCTCGTCGCCTTCCTGCTCGCGCACATTGTCGCCGAGCAGGCGGCCGAGGAGTCTTATGTCATCTCTCAGGCGCGGATCCGGCCCGGGCTCGAGGCCCAAGTCCCGGTGGTCGGTTCTTGTGTTCATGTCGCGTCCCACCAGATTTCGCGAAGGCGATCAATTCCGGGCAGATTGCTCCAACTTAATCTTCGGTGTGCGCCGCGTCATTGGGAATGAGCGCGGCTAATGTTATCTGATTTGTGGAAAAGGCGGCAACAAAGCCCATGCGTGACGATTCTGCAAAACACGGCCAGGCCAGCCCGAGCGATCCTGTAGCGCTGGCACGGCGGAATCTGGCAAAGTCGCTGCCGCGGCGCTTCTACAAGTCCGTCGGCGTCGAGGCGAGGGGGAATCAATTCATCGTCACTCTCGATGAGCGCCCGGCGAAGACACCGGCGAAAGCAACATTGGCTTTGCCGACCCGTGCCCCCGCCGAGGCCGTTGCGGCCGAGTGGAGGGCGCAAGTTGAATTGATTGATCCCACGACTATGCCGCTGACCCGGCTTGTCAATGTTGCGCTCGACGGCGTCGCACGCGAGCCCGTCGCGATCGTCGCCGCGATCAGCAAGTATGGCGACAGCGATCTCCTATGCTATCGCGCCGTAGGGCCGGAAAAACTCGTGAAAGCCCAGGCGGACGCCTGGGACCCGATCCTTGCCGCGAGCGAGGCGCGGCTCGACGCGCGATTCCTGTGCGGCCAGGGGATCGTCTTCGTCGAGCAGCCGGCGCGAACCAAAGAGGCGGTGCGCGCCGCAGTTAGAGCGGTGCAGGCGCAAGCTTTCGGGCATTTCGGGCTTACGGCGCTGCATGTCATGACCGCGCTCACCGGCTCGGTGCTGATCGCGCTCGCGGTCGCGGCGGGTGAGATGAGCGTCACGGAAGCCTGGGCGGCGGCGCATGTCGACGAAGACTTTCAAATAGGCCTCTGGGGGGAAGATCCGGAGGCGACGGCGAGGCGCGCGCGCCGCTTTGAAGAAATGGCCGCGGCCGCACGTCTCTGGCGGCTCCTGCCGCTGGGTTAGGATCTCAGTTTGAAATCAAGGGGCGTTGCTAGTCGGTGCGAGGGCTGGCCATCTCGCTTTTGAGAAACGCCAAAGCGCAATAACGTTCACGATGGGAACGAGGGCGAGCAGCGACCACCATCCGCTGTAACCTACGCGCTTTAGAATTCTCACCATTGCAATCCAGAACGCAATAAGCAGCCATATTTCCGCAATAACTATAAGCCAATGCCAAATCGATATTGAACCCATTTTGTCGCTCCGCCGGGCACTATTTATGGCAAAATACGTATCTTGCCACGTTACAGCCAGAAAGCGACCATGCCAAGAGGTCCCAAAGGCGAGACCGGGCCTGGATTTTTTCGACAGCGGCGCGAAAATCCTGATATTTCCACGGTTCAAAGTATATAATCACCGCCCAGGAGCGGAATGGGTTTCACCGTCCTTGTTTTCGTCCGGCTTGCAGCATAGGTTTCGCGCAGGTTTAGAAATTGGAGGTTCTAATGGGTGGTCTTTCTCCTTTGCATTGGCTTCTCATCGTCGGCGTAGCTCTGCTGTTGTTCGGCGGCAAGGGCAAGATCTCCGACATCATGGGCGATGTGGCCAAGGGCATCAAATCCTTCAAGAAGGGTTTGAGCGAAGACGAGACGAAAACCGCCGGTCCGGCCGAGGCGCCGCGCGCCCTCGATCATCAGGCGACGGAAACAAGCCGCTCTTCCGATCTACATAAGATCGGCTGAGGGAATTTTCTCTGCGCTTCGGCAGATGCGTGCCGAAGCCGCGTCGGGTGCCGAGGCGAGCTCCGATGTTTGCCGCGCGTCTGGCCCTGCCGTCCGAGCCGCGTGACGCTCAGCTAAGTGAATCGGCCGAGTGAATATGTCTCATGTTTGAATTCGACGCCGGCAAACTCATCATCATCGGCATCGTGGCCCTGATCGTGATCGGGCCCAAGGAATTGCCGCGCGTGATGCGTCAGGTCGGCTTGGCCGTCGGCAAGATGCGGAAGCTCGCCGGGGAGTTCCAGTCACAGTTCATGGAAGCTATGCGCGAAGCCGATGTCGCCGACATCAAGGCCGAGGCGGAAAAACTCGCCAACCAGGCGAAAATCGATGTCGGGTTCAATCCTGTGGCGCAGGTGAAGGCGGAGCTGACCAAGGCCTTGCAAGGACCGAACGAAGTTAGCCCGACGAGGCTTCCACCCGAGACCCATGCCGCCCCCTCTGAGCCGGCGGCAAGTCTGCCGGCGGGGCAGGGGCCGTCGGTTGCGGAACTGCCCGTGGAAGCCGCTGCCCATTCGGCGCCCGAAGCCTTGTCGCCGGACCATCTTGCACCGGAATCCCCGGCGCCCAAGCCCGCCGCGGCATTGCCGAGCGAACAACCGGCGGCGCCGGAACCTGTGCCGCTTCGCACGAGCGCCTAATGCGATCGGACCGGCATTTTTCAGCGCGATCTCATTTTGCGCGCGACGGAGCAATAGAGTTCGTCCGCCGCATGTCCCCATAACCTGGATCTCATCATGACGGACGCTGACATAGACGCGACGAAGGCGCCTCTGATGGATCATCTGATCGAATTGCGGTCACGCCTCATCAAGGCGTTGCTCGCGTTCGTCGTGATGTTCTTGATCTCTTTTTACTTTGCCGGCGCAATTTACAATATTCTCGTGATCCCCTTTGAACATGCTGCAGGGCCCGAGGCACGGCTCATCTATACGGCACCGCAGGAATTCTTTTTCACGAAGATCAGAGTGGCGGTCTTCACCGCGGCATTCCTCTCTTGCCCGATTATTTTTGCCCAGATCTATGCATTCGTCGCGCCTGGCCTCTATCGCAACGAGCGGACGGCTTTCGCGCCCTATCTCTTTGCGACACCTGTATTTTTCGCACTCGGGGCCGTGCTTGTCTATTTCGTCGTCATGCCCAATCTTTTGAGTTTCTTCATCGGCATGCAGCAAGCGAAAGAGCCGGGACGCGCGCAGATCGAGCTGTTGCCGCGGGTGAGCGAATACCTGTCCTTGATCATGACCTTGATCTTCGCCTTCGGAATCACGTTTCAATTGCCGGTGGTGCTGACCTTGCTCGGCAATGTCGGAATCGTCAGTTCGGAATTCTTGAAACGGCAGCGGCGTTATGCCGTCGTCTTCGTCTTCATTATCGCCGGCGTTCTGACGCCGCCGGACATATTCTCGATGTTGGCGCTTGCCGTGCCGGGCATGCTCCTCTACGAGCTGTCCATCATCTCGGTTGGGATGATCGAGAAGCGGCGCGCCAGAGAAGCCGCGGCGAAAGAGAGTATCTAGCCCGATCGGGTGGACCCATCCGGTCAACGGAACGCCGATCGGGGCGCAAGCCGGGCCGATCGCGCAGCCCCTGAATCCACTGCGTGGAACCTGCACCTCCTGCGGGCGGCGCGGCTCATGCGCTATGCGGACTTGCCCACATGTATGACATCAAATGGATTCGCGAGAATGCGGGCGGCTTCGATGAAGGGCGCCGGCGGCGCGGGCTCGAGCCATTGGCGAAAGAGCTTCTGGCGCTCGATGATCGCCGCCGCACCGCGATCGCCAAGGCACAGGCGGTGCAGGAGCACCGAAATGCCGCCTCGAAAGAGGTCGGCGTCGCGCTGAAGGCAAAAGATTTGGCCCGCAGCGAGGCTCTGAAGGCCGAGATAGCCGAACTGAAGGCCGCGCTCGCAACCCTCGAGGCCGAAGAACGCGCCGCCGTCGCAGCTCTCGACAAGGCACTCGCCGAAATCCCCAACATCCCCTTGCCGGACGTGCCCTTCGGCAAGGATGAAAACGACAATCCCGAGTTGCGCGCCGTCGGCGACAAGCCCGACTTCGCCTTTGCGCCGAAAGAACATTTCGAGATCGGCGAAGCGCTCGGCCTGATGGATTTCGAAACGGCGGCGAAAATGTCCGGCGCGCGCTTCGTCGTCTTGAAAGGCGCGCTCGCAAGGCTCGAACGGGCGCTCGGCCAATTCATGCTCGATCTGCACACGAGCGAACATGGCTATACGGAGGTCAACCCGCCGATCCTCGTGCGCGACGAGGCCATGTTCGGCACGGCGCAATTGCCGAAGTTCAAAAACGATCAATTCGCCACCATGCGCCAGGAGGAAATTGAAGAGTTCCACCGCGGTGGTAAAGTTACCCTCATCGAATTATTAGAGAAAAATCGCCTTTGGCTGATCCCCACGGCCGAAGTTCCGCTCACCAATCTCGTCCGCGAAAAAATCCTCGACGAAAAAGATCTGCCGATCCGCGTCACGGCTCTGACGCCTTGCTTTAGGGCAGAGGCGGGGGCGGCCGGGCGCGATACGCGCGGCATGATCCGCCAGCATCAATTCATGAAAGTCGAGCTCGTCTCGATCACGACGCCCGAACAGGCCTTGGCCGAACATGAGCGGATGCTGACCTGCGCCGAAGAAGTCCTGAAACGCCTCGACCTCGCCTATCGCGTCGTGACGCTCTGCACCGGCGACATCGGCTTCGCTTCGCAGAAAACCTACGACATCGAGGTCTGGCTGCCGGGGCAGGACCGCTATCGCGAGATTTCCTCCTGCTCGGTCTGCGGTGATTTCCAGGCGCGGCGGATGAATGCGCGCTATCGTCCGGAGGGGACGAAGGCGCCGCGATTCGTCCACACTTTAAATGGGTCCGGCGTGGCGGTCGGTCGTGCCCTCGTCGCGATCTTGGAGAATTATCAGAACGCCGACGGCTCGGTGAGCGTGCCCGAGGTGCTGACGCCCTACATGGGCGGACTCGAGCGGGTCGAGAAAGTGATCTGAATGCGCATTCTCCTCACCAACGACGACGGCATTCATGCCGACGGGCTCGCGGTTCTCGAACGGATCGCGGCGCAGCTTTCCGACGATGTCTACGTCGTTGCCCCCGAGATCGATCAGTCCGGTGTCGCACATTCCTTGTCGCTCAATGATCCCCTGCGCCTGCGCAAGATTTCCGAGCGGCGCTTCGCGATCAAAGGGACGCCGACCGATTGCGTCATCATGGGCGTGCGATCGATTCTCGAGAACCGTGGTCCCGATCTGATTCTCTGCGGCGTCAATCGCGGCCATAACGTCGCTGAGGATGTGACTTATTCCGGCACGATTGCCGGCGCCATGGAAGGGAGCATCCTCGGCATTCCCTCCATCGCTCTGTCGCAATGTTACGGGCCCGTCAGCGGCCGCGAGGGAATCAGGTGGGATTGTGCTGAAATCCATGCGCCGGACCTGATCAAACGCGTGCTCGCCGAAGGCATAGAACCGAACAGTCTCGTCAACGTCAATTTTCCCGATTGTCCTTCGAGCGAAGTGAAGGGGATTTCCGCGACCGCCCAAGGCCGCCGCGATTTTCAAACGATGCGGATCGAGCCGCGCCGCGACGGACGCGGCATTCCCTATTATTGGATAGCATACAAGCGTGACGTGCAAGAGCCGCCGCGAGGGACGGATCTCTATGCTTTGTCCAAAATGCGGATTTCCGTCACGCCTCTAAAACTCGATTTGACCGATGAGCCCTCGCTCACTCGTTATGCCCGGATTTTCAAATAGGGACCAAGTCCAACCATGGCCCGAAAAAAAGATTTTTGCGCGCGCAGTGCGGACGAGATGTCCGGACGAGCCGAGACAAAGGCTGCATTCATGCTGCGCTTGCGAGCGCTTGGCATTCAAGATCTCGATGTCTTGCGCGCGCTCGAACGCGTGCCGCGCGAGCTTTTCGTTCCGCATATCTACGTCGACCTGGCGCGCCGCGACCTCGCCTTGCCGATCGGCTGCGGCCAGACCCTCTCGGAACCCTCTCTCGTTGCTAGAATGGTCGAAGCTCTGGCGCCGTCTCGCTCCCATCGGGTGCTCGAAATCGGCACGGGGTCCGGCTATGCGACGGCGATCCTCGCCGAGATCGCCGACCACGTGGTTTCGATCGAGCGATTTCAGAGCTTGGCGATCGCAGCGCGGCTGCGCCTCGAAAAGCTCGCCAAGCAAAACGCCGAAATCATTTGGGGCGACGGCCTTGCCCTGCCTCTGGAGATCGGCATTTTCGATCGCATTCTCGTGCATGGCCGGCTCGAAGGCGTGCCGACCCGGCTCGTCACTTTATTGGGCGAGGGGGGCCGCATGATCCTGGCGCGTCAGGACGGAGCGGCGGCGCGCCAGCGGCTCGTCCGCCTCGCCCGCGACGAGAAGGGCACTTTCGCCGAGACCGATCTTCGGCCCTGCAGGCTACAGTCCGTCGTGCCGGGCTATGGGCGGAGCCTCTAGTACCCACTATCGCGGGTAGTTAAGTCGTGATTCAAGGCTGCATGAGCAGCAATATCATTCCAGAAGCTACGCCGATAATTCTGACGGCGGAAGAACGGGCCGAGCTTGAGAGCTTGGTGCGTTCGACGAAGACCGAACACCGCACCCGTTTCAAGGCGCGGATCGTTTTGCAGGCGGCGGATGGGGCTGCGACCCGCGCCATTGCCCGCGCGGTCGGCTGCACGATCGGCACAGCGTCCAAATGGCGGGTGCGTTACGCCAAGGACCGGCTTGCCGGCTTCAGCGAGACGGGTAACCGCGGCCCCGTGCCGAAATATGGCCCCGAGACAGGCCGACGGATTTTGGCGCTGCTCGACGAAAAGCCGCCGCAAGGCTTCGCCAATTGGACGGCTCCTTTGCTCGCCAAGGCGCTCGGCGACGTTCATGAGCAATATATCTGGCGTTTTCTTCGTGCCCAGAAGATCGATCTTTCCGGTCGCAAGTCCTGGTGCGAGAGCAACGACCCCGACTTCGTGGCGAAAGCCGCCGAGATCGTCGGCCTTTACATGGCGCCGCCCGAAAACGCGATCGTCCTCGCCGTCGATGAGAAGCCGGCGATCCAGGCCTTGGAGCGCGCCCAGGGCTACCTCAAACTGCCGAACGGACGGGCGATGACGGGCCAGTCGCATGATTACACGCGGCATGGCACCACGACCCTTTTCGCCGCGCTCGATGTCGCGACTGGCAAAGTCATCGGCCGCCACGCCAAGCGCCGACGGCGCGTCGAGTTCCTCGCCTTCATGAACGAGGTCATCGCCGCCTACCAGGACTGCCATATCCACGTCGTCCTCGACAATCTGTCCACCCACAAGCCCAAACACGACAGGTGGCTTGCACGGCACAAGAACGTCACCTTCCATTACACGCCGACCCACACATCTTGGCTGAACCAGATCGAAATCTGGTTCTCGATCCTTGCCGGAAAGTCCCTCAAGGGCGCCTCGTTCCAGGCCGTCGAAGAGCTCAAGGCCCATATCGACGCCTTCATCCGCACCTATAATGAAACAGCTCGCCCCTTCGTCTGGACCAAATCCGAAGTCCATCAGAAACGCCTCAAACCATGTTTCGCGGACCCGTGATTCCGGGTACTAGCTTGGATAGCGTGTTAATTCAACAAATTGTAGAGTAATTTTGATGTTCTTTATGAAACATTCGATGCTTGGCGTTAAGCTTAATCTTGCACAGTTTTTGTAGACATGCATTCATCTTAAACTCTCCCTTAACACCCTTGCCACTTAATGGCCCCACGAAGATCGCGTTTGTGGGTTGCGTCATGGGTAGCATCGCATCTGGTCCAGGTTCTTGTCTTGCATGGCGGTTAGCCCTCGCGGCTTGTCTCGCTGGCCTTTTGGCCGGATGCGCAAATTCAGACCGCTTATCCGATCCTTTCTCCAATCCGTTTAGCTCTTCGGAGCGAACCGTCGATGCGACACCGACCGCCTCGGTGCAGGCACGGCCCTTGCCGGCGCCAGCGCAGTCTCGCAGCGCGTACGCGCCTTCAGCCGCCTATTTGGCCCCGGCTCATCCGAGCCCGAGCCTCGCCGCTGCCCAGCCCCCGGCGAGCGACACGACCAGTTCTCTCGCACGCCGGCAAAACGTCGCCGGCTGGACTGCAGACGGTGGCACTCCGATCGTTGTTGCGCTCGGCGAGACGGCCGACGTCATCGCGAGGCGTTATGGCATTCCGCCCGAAGCTCTGCTGAGGACCAATGGATTTTCGGCATCGAGCCAAGTGCGGCCGGGCACTCGTTTGATCGTTCCGATCTACAATGCTGCGCTCGCGGTCTCGAGCGGGGCGCACCTCGCCGAGCAGCGGGCAAAACCGAACGAGAAACTCGTTTTCGTGAAAGGACCTAAGCCGGCCGATGCGGCCAGATCAGCCAACAACGAGACCGACAAGAGCGAGACTAAGGCGCCAGTGCTGAGGGCGAAAGAAGCAAGTCGAGACCAGCTGCAGAAATCCGAGGCTGCCAAGCTCGAGAATTCCGCGCCGGACGCCGAAGCCAAGGCGAAAGCCTTGGTTGCCGGCAAAGAGACCGCAAAGCCGGGCGACCAAAAGGTCATCCTCGCCAAGGCCCAAGTGTCGGCGACCGACCCCAAGAGACCAGGGCTTGATCCGACGGCAACCGCGAGCGTATCGAGCGACTCGCCTGAATTCCGTTGGCCGGCACACGGCCGTATCATTCAGGCTTTCAAGAGAAATGGCAACGACGGCATCAATATAGCTCTGCCCGAGGGGACCTCGGTGAGGGCGGCGGAAGCCGGCGTCGTCGCTTATGCCGGGAATGAACTCAAGGGATACGGCAATCTCGTGTTGATCCGACATCCGAATGGATTCGTGACCGCCTATGCCAATAACGGCGAACTCGACGTGAAACGAGGCGATACAGTCACGCGCGGTCAAGTCATCGCCAAATCGGGGCAATCGGGCAATGTCGCCTCGCCGCAGCTTCATTTCGAAGTGCGCAAGGGGACGACGCCGGTCGACCCGACGCAATATCTCGCCACGCTCTAGAGGTTCGACCGTTCTGCAACTATGGCTATTGTTTGCGCGCGGCGACGCGTGCCATTCGTCAGGACGAGGCTTGGCGGAGCGCTGCGATCGAGGCAACCGCGACTTCGTTTTCTTGCTCGCTTTCCTGCCGCTTCGCCTCATCCCACAGCGCATCCATTTCGGCCAAGCTGACCGAGCCGAGCGACTTTCCCAGCCGCGCCAATTCGGTTTCGATGAAGCCGAAGCGCGCCTCAAATTTGGCGTTGGTCTTGCGCAATGCGCTTTCCGGATCTGATCCCGCATGCCGGGCTAGATTGGCGACCGCGAAGAGGAGGTCGCCGATCTCCGCATGCAGACCTGCAGCATCGCCGGCGTCGAGTTCTGCTTCTATCTCGTCGGTCTCCTCGCGAATTTTTGCGAGGACTTGCCGTGCGTCGTTCCAATCGAATCCGACGCTGCTCGCCCTCGACTGCAGCTTGACGGCACGCGAGAGTGCGGGCAGGGCGCGCGGAACCTCGGCGAGCAGTCCGGTCTCGCGGCGCTCCGTGGCAGCAGCCGCGCGCTTTGCCGCCTTTTCTTCAGCCTTGATTTCAGCCCAAAGTGCCATGACATCCGTGGCGGAAAGATTCTTGGCGTCGGCAAAGACATGCGGATGCCGGCGTATCATTTTCGAGGTGACGGCTTCGACGACGGCGCCGAAATCGAATACGCCGATTTCTTCCGCCATCCGCGCGTGAAAGACGACCTGCAGCAAGAGATCGCCCAACTCCTCCTTGAGTTCGGCGAGGTCGCCCTTGGAAATGGCGTCGACGACCTCATAGGCTTCTTCGATTGTGTAGCGTGCGATCGAGGTGAAGTCCTGCTCGAGATCCCAGGGACAACCCGTATGCGGTGTCCGCAGCGCCGCCATGATCTCGAGCAGCCGATGGATGTCACGCGCTGGTTGCATGCGGGCGGACCCCTTGAGGATGGAAAGAAGCGCGCAAAAGAGCGCGAGAGAATGCGTCTCTCGCGCTCTAACGCCTCAGAAAAGAAGGGCGGAACTTCAAGCCAGCGCGATACGCAGAGCTTCGCGACCCTTCGGCGTATCGACGACCTGCATTATCACGGGCTGCCCTTCCGCCAAGTGCTGAACGCCGGATGGGCCAAGGATCGAAATGTGCACGAAGACGTCTTTGCCGCCGTCGTTCGACTGCACGAAACCGAACCCTTTGCTGTCATCGAACCATTTCACGGTCCCCGTCACTTCGACAGCGGTTGAAGGATCGGGATGCCGCCGCGGCGCGGCGGCGCCGCCACTGCGTGGAGAGTTGAATCTTTGTGGAGCGCGTTCGGCTGCGCCGGCGGTGTCGACTTCGAGCACCCGCGTAACCTGTGCGCCCTTTGCCCCGCTCCCCACGTAGACTTTCAGCTTGGCGCCAGGCGGGACAGTCTCGTAACCAGCTGATTGGAGCGCGCCGATATGTAGGAAAGCGTCGCCAGTGCCGTTGCTCAGTTCAACGAAACCAAAACCTTTGTCACCCTTGAACCACTTGACGATTGCATCGACAGGTGTACCGGTGACCGGCGTCGACATATCGGGACCTCCAAAACCAGCGCCACCAAATGAAGGGCGGGCGGGCCCTCTCGGCCGCGGCATGTCGTAGGGGGAGGGGCCGTCATCGTCGAATCCACGCTTCTTCGGGCCCCGAAAATCTTTACCTTTGCTCATGATCTGCCTGCTTGTATCCCACCTGCACAGCTAGCTGCAACTTCCAGCGAACCTCTCGTTCCGAACATTCTGCCGACGTGAACGAGTAGCACACATGCGTCGAAGCCGGCCACCCGTAGGCGCCGGCCAGGATCATGTCGAGGGTATTTGGTCTGAATGTCGGAAGTCCCGCGTTTGAATAATTGATAGCAGAAGATGCGGTACCTTGGCTACCATTTTGCATGCCATTGGAACGGTTACGTTCGAAAAAGTTATGCTCCAACTTGCACCGAATTTTGGTGGGTTGAGAGAACTCCTCGTCAAATCAAAGGTTTGCCCGCGCATTCGGTCGCACAGTTCGTCTTCGTGATCGGCAACGGGCGGAATTCATTGATCTTAATCCGGCGCGACCGGATTTGTACCAAGACGCCGACTGAAATAATAGCCTGTGGTGACGCCGCAGTCGGCGCCAAGCCATTTCCGTGCGTGCCGGTTTACCCGTCGGCTCAACCTCGGCAGATTGCGCCGAAAACCGGCTCGCGCCAAAGCGACGCTCGTCGGTTCGCTCCAGATGGTCCCGCGGGCGAGAACATGGAAAGCTCCGAGCCCAAGAGGCGGTACGGGCGATCAAGAACCTCTGCCCAAGTAGCAGGGGGCTTTTGCTGCTCCCGCTGAAAATTCAATGGCCGATCTGCCTTCAGGCCCGAGTGTATGGCGCAAGTTACCCGAGTGTATGGCGCAAGTTACGAGAGAGGAGCTGAATGTGGCTCGGCTCGATTACATGACGGAAGATCTGGCCAAGAGCGATGGAACGGACAAAGCAAAGAAGATTATGAACGCCTTCAAAAAAATTCCAGCTTGCTATTGAATTGTCCCGAGACGATCGGCATCGCGCAAAGCTTGTCTTGGTTGAGGCGCCTCTGTTCCGACGAACGCCAGCCGGCCCGGGAGCACCCATTCCTTTAAGTCTGCGATTCGCATAATCAATATTATGGAACCAAAATCGGCGATGTTACACTTCCCATACCAAGCTACTTGCGCTAGGATCTGAGTCGCATGGAGGCGCGCTATGAACATGCCTCAGCGGCCTATGTCATCCCATACCGAAGATCGGCCTTCGTCATGATTGCTTTGGCGTCTTCGGCTTGGGAGGCGTTTCAGTGATCTTCTTGAATGCCTTGTCGAAATCCTTCGGATCTTCGGACGCATCCACTTCCCGTGCCATATCGACGAAGCGCTTGTGGCGCTCGGAATCTGTGAGTCCGGATTGTTTATTTGGCCGTCTCGTCGCCATTATCAAGCTGCCAATCTGAATGTGTCGTCGGAATCGTTATCTTGAAAAACGCGACGCGCAGCGCGACGAAGCAATGCCTGATCGCTGGGCTCGAATTTGCCTTCTAAGACCGCGCCCAGGAAAGGAGGATTTTCGAGACGTGAAACATCATCCAACTTGGAGTAAGCAAAGGCTATCGAGACCGGCGATGGGCTTACGCGGGAAAAAAATCCAGCTCTCTCACTAGGCAGATTGACCTTAGCATCGAACGGCCACACTTTTGTAGAAGCTCCGGCAATCTCGACATCCTTCGTGACGTTCCGCTCACCGAATATACGCGCGAGTCGCAAAGACAATTCTTCTTTGCGACGTATCTCAAAACGCTCCGCAAATTTATCACAAGTACGAAGAAGTGTGATAGCAACAGCGTTCGCCACAATAGACGTGAGCCCTACCAATCTATCTGCCGGGGCCTGAGCTTCAAATATCTCCCAATCATTGAAGGTAAGTTGCAATTCAGCCGCAACTTTCCGAGCTTCGCGACGGCAAATGTCATCGGCGCCCATCATCTCGGCTTCACGCATTGCGGCGCCGTCATCAGTTATTGTAAAGGTATTGGGTCCGCCCAACAGTCGGATGCTTATCAACCGCCCGCTTGGGAATGCGATCGGGGTTTGGATTGAGACATCATTCCCATGGACCTTAGCATAGGCGAGCCCGCGCGCGACCCGCTCCGCAATTTCACGGAGAGCCTCTATGTCATTCCTTAGAATAAGCTGGCTGACCATGGGGGACTCAGAATCTTTCCGTCTGTGATGATAACATTAAGTTGCGAGCACACAAAGCGGACAAAAGCATCAAAATCATGCGGTTCTGGGTCAACTGGAACACAAATTGGTAAATTCTTAGCCTGCATCGGTTTGAGCCCAAGTTTCGAATTGTGCCCAAATTCATGAATGCCGGTCTCAATGGATAATCCCCGCAATTCTCTCGGACCACATTGGTTTAGATGCAGATGCGCAGGCCTCCAATCCATTCTCCATGCAACATAATCACGTCCTTGTATGGTCACTATAAGGGAGGCGCTAATATCGCGATCAGGAGTCCCGCGAACAGCGCGCCACGTAATGCGAAGCGTCGCCAGCGTGAACGGAGGCCCATCCGTCGTTTGTACAATCTCAACCGGAAGAACAAGAATCAAACAATTGCCATTTCCAGCGGTCCAGCCAGCCGGTTCATTTGCGAGCTTTTCCGCCGTCACGGCGACGCGCATTTCTTCTATAATTTGCGCCTCGTCCATGGGGCGCCCTTTTTATTGCGCCGTCATTCGACTTTCGTGATTAGGCTGTCGATATGTCAGCCTCTTGCCCTTAGCGCCTTGCAATGCGATTTCCGCACGCTTGGTATCGTCAATACCGAGCTTCGCACGGTTATTTTGGCGGAAATCGAATTCGGCCAAATACCGATCAAGATGTTTTTCGTCGACGTGCTGATAAATGCCGATCAAACCGCGTTTGAAGATCGAAAAGAAACCCTCAAGAGTATTGGTGTGAACGTCGCCGCGCGCCCATTCGTACTTCGAATGATCGACACTTTCGTGCTGGCCTGCGTTGACCATGTTCTTGTAATGCTGTGCACCGTCGGTCACAAGGCGGCTTTCGAAGTCCAAATGCTCATACAATGCACCTCGGACATTGCGATGGTCGAGGACCATGGAACGGATTGCGCCACCGCGTTCGACTAGGCTCAGGACTTGAACATTGGGCCGCTCTGGATTGGGCCTGCGAGACTTGTGCGAGCGGCTGAGAACGGTTTCGTCGGCCTCGACGGTCTTGCCTTGGCCACCGAGGGGCTCGATCGAACCGCGAGCCGGTGCCATTGCCGCGCGAATGCGGTGGCCGAGGAACCACGCGGTTTTCATGCTGCAATTGAGCATCCGCTGGATTTGGCGAGCGGAAATTCCTTTCTTGCTGGCGCACATCAAATGGATGACCTGCAACCAGAGATGCAAAGCCAGATGCGAGGACTCGAAAATGGTTCCCATCCGCACGGTGAAAGGCTTTTTGCAGGCGTAGCATTTGCAGAGACCCGGCCGAGTGGTCTTGCCGTTCAATCGGCCGACCTTTGCGGTTTCCCCGCAATGCGGACAAACCGGGCCATTCGGCCAAAGATTCTCTTCGACATAGGCGAAAGCGGCTTCTTCGGTTTGGAAATGAGGGGCGGAAAGAACGGACTTGGCCATGGGAAAAGCTCCTATGACCAGGATTCTATATCAAGAGGTCAGGTATGTCAAGTGTAACATCGCCCCAAAATCCCTGGCCAAGCCAAGACAGATGTCATATTCAGTCCCAGCTAATCAGGCCGCGTTGCGCGCAAACCGGCACCGCGCCGAGGCGGCCTTCAAGTCTCGATGCGCATGCCGTCGAAGGCCGGCTCGACATTTGCGGGCAATTCGCGCCGCAGCCGCTCGAAATCAAGATCCGTATGGAGGTTCGTCAGGATCGCCCGCCGCGGCCGCAATCTGGCGATCCAGTCCAGTGTTTCGGCAAGACAGAAGTGAGCGGGATGCGGCATGTAACGCAAAGCATCGACGATCCAAAGGTCGAGGTCTTCGAGAAATCCTCGGCTTTCTGCAGGAATGGCATTGAGATCGGGCGAATAGGCAATATTGCCGAAGCGAAATCCGAGGGCGTCGACGTCGCCGTGTTCGAGCCGGAACGGCAAAAACTCGATCGCACCACCGGCGCCGCCGATCTTGCAAGCTTTCCCGCTGATCAGGCGCTTTTCATTGAGAAGCGGCGGATAGAAGCTGCCTAGCGGCGTCTCGAATATATAGCTGAATTTGTGCCGGACAATGGCCGAGGTCGCGGCGTCCATGTGTAAGTCGATACGCCGCTTGGCTGTAAGGACGAGCGGCCGGACATCATCCATTCCATGGGTGTGGTCGGCATGACTGTGCGTGAGCAGGATAGCGTCGAGCGAAGCGACGCCGCTTGCAAGTAATTGTTCGCGCAGATCTGGCGACGTGTCGACAAGCACTTTGGTCGCGTCGGTGTCGGCTGCTTTCTGCGCCACTAAAATCGAACATCGGCGGCGCCGGTTCTTCGGATTGTTCGGATCGCAGGCGCCCCAGCCTTGCCCGACGCGCGGCACGCCGCCCGACGAGCCGCAGCCGAGAATTGTGACGCAAAGGCTCACGCTGGCGCGCCTGCGGGATGCGGAGCGGGCATTTTCGAGAACAGGCGCAGCGCGTTGGCGCTGGTCGCCGCGGCGATGTCCGGCGCCGACATGGCTTTGACAGCGGCGAGGACCTTCGCAGTTTCGGCGACGAACGCGGGTTCGTTGCGCTTGCCGCGGTACGGCGCCGGTGCGAGAAACGGCGCGTCCGTCTCGACGAGCAGACGATCGAGCGGAACATCGCCTGCGATGGCGCGCAGCTCGTCGGATTTCTTGAAAGTCAGCACCCCGGAAAACGAGATGAAAAGCCCGAGCGAGATGGCCGTTTCGGCCAGTCGCCGGGATGCGGTGAAACAATGCAGCAAAGCTTTGAAGGCGCCCTTCCCCATCTCGTCTTCGAGAATGGCGGCGATGTCGGCATCGGCGTCCCGCGCATGGATGACGAGCGGCAAGCCGGTTGCGCGTGCCGCCGCGATATGGGTTCGAAAGACCCGCTTGGCAATATCGCGGGGAGCTCTGTCGTAGTGATAGTCGAGACCCGTCTCGCCAATGCCGACGCATTTGGGGTGGCCGGCAACGCTCACCAGATCTTCCAGCGTGACGTCGCTTTCTTCATGCGCCTGGTGCGGATGCGTTCCGACGGTGCAGAAGACGTCTGGGTAAGTTTCTGCCAAGCCCGCGATTGTTTGGAATTCGGCGACGCGCGTCGAGATCGTGATCATGCGCACGAGACCGGCGGCTCGGGCGCGGCCCACAATGGCGTCACGCTCGCCGGCAAAATCTTCGAAATCGAGATGGCAATGGGTGTCGATCAGCATTCTTTCCTCAGACGGCTTTGGCTTCGACATAACGCGGGAAAATGGCAGCCGGCATTGGTAGAGGCCGCCCTGAGGCACCGGTCCGCGCTATGTGCTCGAAGCGGCGATGTTCCTGCGCGATGCCCAAAAGGTCGAGCAGCGCCCCCATCGCGGTGGGCATGAATGGCTGAGAGAGGATCGCGATCTTGCGCAAGACTTCCGTGGTAACGTAGAGGATCGTCGCCATGCGGACGGGATCTGTCTTGCGTTTGACCCAAGGCTGCTCGGCCGCAAAATAGCGATTGGCGTCGCCGACGACGCGCCAGATATCGGCGAGGATCACATGCAGCGCGAAGCTCTGCATGGCAAGCCGCGCCTTGCCCAGGAGCGCATCCGCCTCGCCCAGGATCGCCAGATCCGCCTCCGTGAATTGCGATGGGTTTGGCATTTCGCCTTCACAATTCGTAGCGATCATCGACAGTGAGCGCTGCGCCAGATTGCCGAGATCATTGGCGAGATCGGCATTGGTTCGATTGACGATGGCTTCATGCGAATAATTTCCGTCCTGTCCGAACGGGACTTCGCGGAGGAAGAAATAGCGCAGCGCATCGACGCCGTAATGTGCCGCCAACGCGAAAGGATCGATGACGTTGCCGACGGACTTCGACATTTTCTCGCCGCGGTTGAAGAGAAAGCCGTGCACGACGATCTGCTTCGGCAACGGCAATCCGGCCGAAAGGAGAAACGCGGGCCAGTAGACGGCATGGAAGCGCGTGATGTCCTTGCCGATGACATGCGCATCGGCAGGCCAGAAGCGGGCGCGCGGGTTGTGCAGGTCGGGAAACCCCGTAGCGGTAATATAATTCGTGAGCGCATCGACCCAGACATACATGACATGTTTGGGATCGCCCGGGACCGGCACGCCCCAGTCGAAAGTCGAGCGGCTGACGGAAAGGTCGTTGAGGCCGCGTTCGACGAAACTGATGATCTCGTTTCGATAGGTCTCGGGCACGATGAAATCGGGATGCGCGCGATAGTGCGCGAGCAATTTCGATTGATAGGCGGAAAGCCTGAAATAATAGCTTTCTTCCTCGATCCATTCGACGGGGGCGCCGCTCGGCGCGAGCCGCCCGCCCTCGGCCGTCAGTGTCAGTTCGTCTTCGGCAAAAAATGCTTCGTCGCGGACCGAATACCAGCCGGGATATTTCGACAGGTATATGTCGCCCGCCGCAGCCATGCGCAGCCAGATTTCCTGTGTAGCCGCTCTGTGGCGCGGCTGCGTCGTCCGCACGATATCGTCGGCCGGCGCGCTCAGCGCAAGCCCCATGGCGGCAAATTGGGCTGCCGTCTTGTCAGCGAGCTGTTGCGGGGTGATCCCTTCGCGGGCCGCCGTTTGCTGCATTTTCTGGCCGTGCTCGTCCATGCCGGTGACAAACAGGACGTCGAAACCGTCGAGTCGCTTGAACCGCGCGATCGCGTCGGTCGCGATCCGTTCATAGGCGTGACCGATATGCGGCGCGCCATTGGCATAGGGAATGGCGGTAGAGATGTAGAAGGTGGGCCGGCCGGCCATCAGCGTCGATACTCCGGCCACGTCGCGACATTGCCTCAGGCCGCAAGAGCCCGGGCCGCCGCCGCGAGTTCGGCGAAAAGGGATAAGATTAGCGCCCGCTTGTCGAGGTTCAGCACCTCGGTCTCGCGCGCCGTTTCGCCGACCTTTTCCCATACCTGGGCCAAGGCGGCAAGGCGGGCGGCGCCCCGCCCCGCCTCAGTCCGCAAGGTTTCGTCGATCCAGTCGATCACCGACGTCATCATCAGCTGAAAATCCGCTTCGGACTCGCGTGTGGCGAGCCGATCGGCAAGCGCATGAACGCCGCGCCAATCGATTTCCGGCAGCGCCTGCAACAGACTGAGCAGTTGCTCTTCTTGTTCGAGGCCGCGGCCGGCGAGGAGCCGCAACGCCGCCGGCACCGAGCCTTTCGCACGCTCTGCCGCGGCGCGGCAGGCTTGCGGTCCCGCCTGTGTCCAGGACCCGCCGAGATTCCCGATCACCGCGACGATTTCTTCGGTGCTGAGCGGTTTGAGCAAAACGATCCGGCAGCGCGACCGTAAAGTCGGCAGGACGAGACCGGGCTTGTTCGCAACAATGAGAAAAAGTGAGCGCGGCGGCGGCTCTTCGATGAGTTTCAAGAGCGCATTGCCGCTGTGTCGGTTGAAGTCGTCGGCGCAATCGACGATGCAGATACGATAGCCGCCCGCCCCTGCCGCATGGTGAAAGAGATGAACGGCGCTGCGAACCTCTTCGGCGCGGATCTCGGTGAAAAAGCGCTTCGATTTTTCGTTCCACTCGCGCCGCAAAAGGCAGAGGTCGCCATGCGCGTGCGCCGCGAGTTTGCGCGCTACGGGGTGATTGGGGTCGACCGCGAGATCGGTCGCGTTCTGCACGGCGACAGAGATCGGATCGGGATGAGCGAGGAGGAAACGGCTGAGGCGCCAGGCGAGCGTCGCCTTTCCTATGCCATGCGGTCCGGCGATGATGATGGCTTGCGGCAAGCGGTCGGCACGATAGGCGGCGAGCAAGTCCCGCTCGACATCGGCATGGCCGACGAGCGCGAACGTCTCGCGCGGATGCGCGGCATCTTCGAAACGATCGCTCTCAGGCTGCGACTCCTCGGGTCTACGCGCCATGCAATGGCCGTCCCGACGATCGATCGAGCAGGCGATGCGTGATCGCATCCCAAATGGATTGGGCCACCTCGCCTTCGCTCTTTGACGCATCGATGACGATACAACGATCCGGTTCGGCGGCCGCGATGGCCAAAAAGGCCTCCCGCAGGGCTGAATGGAAGGCCATGTCTTCGCTTTCGAAACGATCGGTGGGCGCGGCTGCGCCGCGCCGTAGCGCGGCGCGCGCGAGACCGACCTCGGCGGGCAGATCTAGAAACACGGTGAGATCCGGCCTGAGTCCGCACAAAGTGACGCGTTCGAGCGCCTGCAGGAAGCGCGGCTCGACACCCCCTATCGCGCCTTGATAGGCGCGGGTCGAATCGGAGAAGCGATCGCTCACGACCCAAGTTCCGGCGGCGAGCGCCGGCGCGATCAATTTGTCTATATGGTCGATCCGCGCGGCCGCAAACAAGATGGCCTCGGCCTTTGGTCCAAGTGATTTTACGGTCCCGGCAAGCAGCAGAGTCCGCAGCATTTCGGCGTCGGGCGAACCGCCCGGTTCGCGCGTCGCGATTGCGTCTATGCCTTCTGCCGCTAGGCGCGCCACGATGTGCTGGACCTGCGTTGACTTACCTGCGCCCTCGCCACCCTCCAGCGTTATGAAAACACCCCGTCGTGCGCGGGCGGATGAAGCGTCGCGCAACAAGTCCGCCGCTGAATAGCTCGGATGAGCGATGGTTGCGGCAGTTTCCGCACGGCCGCCATCGGGTCGTAAAGCGCACGCAACCAATTCGGCGGCGATATCTACTATGGGGTCCACGACGCCGGACTTTTCAGCGCGGTCGGCCGCCGGCAGATGCATAATCTCATTTTTTCCAGACATATTTGCGGATCAATCCTCCCGCATATTCGAGACCCGCGTCCATCGCGCGCCGTGGCAGCGAGCCGATTTCGACATCTTTGGCAGTCTGCAACGGCATAGCGAGAATTTCAGTCGTTCCGCGAAAAATTTTCAATTGCGCCACCGTCCGCCCGGCTTCGACAGGCGCCTTGAGCGGTCCTTCATAGACGATCGCGCCGCTGAGCTTTTCGCCGGAGCCGCGCGGGACAAGCAATGTCACCGGTTTGGCAACGACGAGCGGGACATCTCCGCTCGCGCCGCCGAAGACTTTCGCCGCGCCGACGACATCGCCGGCCGAAAACAAAGTCTTCGGCTCGAAAGCACGAAAGCCCCATTGGAACAGGTGGCGCGCCTCATCGGCCCGCTCTTTGGCTGTCCTAGCTCCATAAAGCGCCAGAATGAGCCGCTGGCCGTTTTGAACGGCCGAAGCGACGATGCCGAAACTATTCGTCTCGATATTTCCCGTCTTCAGGCCGTCGGCGCCGAAGTCCATGGCGAGCAGCGGGTTGCGGTTCGGCTGTTTGATTTTGTTCCAGGTAAAGTCCTTCTGTGCGAAATAACGATAATAATCGGGATAAGTGCGGATCACATGCGAAGCGAGCAAGGCCATGTCGCGTGCCGTGACCTTCTGTTCGGGGTCGCCCTTGCCCCATGAATTGGTGAAGGTCGAATGGAGCAGGCCCAGTTCGCGGGCGCGCTGCGTCATCCGAGTCGCGAACGCGCCCTCCGACCCCGCGAGACCCTCGGCAAGGACGATGGCGGCATCGTTGCCCGAGACGATGACGAGGCCGCGGATCAGGTCTTCGACCCGAATTCGGCTCCCGAGGGCGGCGAACATGGTCGAGCCATGCGCCAGCGCCCCGCCGTTGCGCCAAGCCGTCTCACTCACCGTGAATTCATCGTCGAGTTTGAGCTTGCCCTCAGCGAGCGCCTGAAACACGAGCTCGGCGGTCATCACCTTGACGGTCGAAGCCGGGGTGGCCGGCTCTTCGGCACCCTTTTCGAAGAGAACGCTTTGCGTTTCGGCGTCGAGCAGAATGGCTTGCGGTACCGGCGTCGCCATGGTCTCTGCGCGGCCGGAGAGCGGCGCCGTCGCGAGACAGGCGGCGAGAAGAACCGGCCTGAAGAATGAGAAGGCTGGCAAAAGTCTGGAATAATGGCCCAATCCCATCGAAATCACCGCCAGGGCTGCCCGAAAGAGCGTCTCCTCAGCTCACATTTTGCAACAACAACACGGGCTGCTGTCGGACAATGCGTTCAATCAAAGAAATAGACCGGCTTTCCGGTCGAGTCCAAGTAGTTTTGTTCAAGTCGGACTATGGCGAGCCTCGATTGGATGCTCCGATGCGCCGCGCCGCGCCAGTGCCGATTCACGCGACGACAAAAAATGCGTTATATTAGTATGTTGCCGCGCATATTTCATGTAATTTATAAACTATCGGATCGCAAAAATGGAAAGCGTCGATCAATTTTTTTCCGGGCCATGCGCTAACGTTGTGCGATCGGCACGCCGGCGCCCGGGATCGTGCCGAGATCAAAGGGCCGCGCCGGCGGAAGCGGGGCCGTCCCTGCGAAAGCTTGCCCCGGCAGTATCGCGGCTTCGTCACGGGCCGGCGGCATGTTCGCCGTCTCAGCCGAGGCCGTCCGGAGCGGTGTCGCTGCCGCCAACAGGGTCGGCGGGTGCCCGCCATCGAATTTCGCCGGCGCGCCGTCAATTCGCAAGGTCGCAAGCAATTTGCGGTCGTCGGAGCCCGCAAGGTTCGCCGGCCCGACATATTCGACTTTGACCTTCGTCGTTCCCAGATGGCGGAAATCGAGTGCATCGGCAGTCTGGCGCGACACATCCATGATGCGTCCGGCGGCAAACGGCCCGCGATCGTTGACGCGGACAATGATCGAATATTTATTCCGCAAATTGGTTACCCGCGCATAGCTCGGCAACGGCATGGTCGGATGCGCCGCGGTAATCGCCGTCCGATCGAAGATTTCGCCATTGGCCGTCCGGCGGCCATGGAAGGCATCGCCGTACCAGGATGCATATCCGACGGCGGCGTAGCGCTTCTCGTCCGGATAATAGGTCTTGCCGGCGACCGTATAGGGCTTTCCGACGAGATAGGTGCCGCCGCCGTGCGGAACCGGGTCGTTTTCCGCGACCACCCGCGGGCTCGCGGGTCCGTAGGTGGAAGCCGGAAAATACTCCTTCGACTGCGCCAAACGTTGCCCCGGCGGCTGGGCGCAGCCGGCAAGGTCGAGAGCGCAGGCTGCCAGCGCCGCGATGAACAAGGGACGCAGTGCTATCTGGCCGCCGAACCGAGGCGGGTTGCCGAATTTTGCCATCGCGTCTGCTGTGAAACGCGAGAAAACCGTCAACCGCATCCAAAAATCCCTCGTTTCCGCGTCTATGCCGGATTGCCTCCGAAGGGCTCGGGCTGCGCACGGGCGAGCATGGCCGAGGCCGGCGCACTTTCGCCTGCACCGGCCCATCAAAGAACCCAATCGACAAACGTTAGCATGCGAGCGCTTGCCGAAGGTTTAAGATGCACCGCATTTGCCTGAGCGCAGCCGCGACATGATCGGCAGATTGAGACGAAATTGCGGCAAGCCGGGTGGGAATTTGCCATAGAGCCGGCTCGGGCATGTGTTGCCATGCTAACGGATGCTTCCCATCCGTTAGTTGAATTGCAAGACTGACTCTTCGATCTGGTGGGCCGACTTGTCCTTGCGCTTGGGTACCAGCGTGAGGGTCGGACGATTAGGCCGCCGCGCGCCCCGCCCCGGCCACGGCGTGCGGCTTGAAGCCGAAAGTTGCGGCATCAGCGCAAGCCCAAAACTCGGCGTAACGGGGGTCCGCGGTGCCTTCCAGCAAGGAATAAGGCTGAAGCATCGGATAAATGCCGGCGAAACTGCGCACCTCGGTTTCGGAAATGCGGCGCATGATGTGTTCGGCCCGGAACTCGCGCGGATGATGGAGACCGGCGGCGCCGGTGAGTTCGGCGAGGGCTTCGAGCGTCGCCGCGTGAAAGCGCCTCACCCGTTCCGACTTGACCGGCACATCCACGGCTTTCTGGCGGACCGGGTCCTGAGTCGCGACGCCGGACGGACATTTGCCAGTATGGCATGACAGGGCTTGGACACAACCGAGCGAGAACATGAAGCCGCGCGCGACATTGCACCAGTCGGCGCCGAGCGCCAGCGTTCGCGCCATGTCGAAAGCCGTGATGATGCGGCCGCTCGCGCCGATCTTGATCTTGTCGCGCAGGCCGGCGCCGACGAGGCAGTTGCGGGCGAACGTCAGGCCCTCGCGCATGGGCGTGCCGATATGATCGACGAACTCCAGGGGCGCCGCGCCGGTGCCGCCTTCGGCGCCGTCGACCACGATGAAATCGGCAAAAATGCCGGTTTCGTTCATGGCTTTGCAAATCGCCATGAACTCATGCGGATGGCCGATGCACAATTTGAAGCCGATCGGCTTGCCCTGCGCCAGTTCGCGCAATTTGGCGATGAAGTGCATCATTTCGATCGGTGTCGAAAAGGCCGAGTGGCAGGCGGGAGAGATGCAATCGCGGCCGATCGGGACGCCGCGCGTGGCGGCGATTTCGGCCGTCACTTTTGCGGCCGGCAATATGCCGCCATGACCGGGCTTGGCGCCTTGCGACAGTTTGATTTCGATCATCTTGACTTGCTCGAGCGCGGCGCGCTCGGCGAAAAGCGCGGCATCGAAGCCGCCGTCTTTGGTGCGGCAGCCGAAATAGCCGGAGCCGAGTTCCCAAATGATGTCGCCGCCATATTTGCGGTGATAGGGGCTGATCGACCCCTCCCCCGTATCATGCGCGAAGCCGCCCATTTTGGCGCCCTTGTTGAGCGCCGTGATCGCATTGGCGCTGAGCGCGCCGAAACTCATCGCCGAAATATTGAGAAGCGACGCCAAATAGGGCTTGCTGCATTGTGGGCCGCCGATTTCGACACGGAAATCCTGGTCTTCGACGTGCTTCGGGACGATCGAATGACTCAGCCATTCGAATTCGGGCTGATAGACGTCCTGCAAAGTGCCGAAGGGACGCGAAGCGAGCTGATGTTTGGCGCGTTGATAGACGATCGCCCGTTTGTTGCGGTTATAGGGCTGCCCGTCGACGTCGCTCTCAAGGAAATACTGGCGGATTTCCGGGCGGATCTTTTCGAGCATGAATCGCAGGTTGGCGAGGATCGGATAATTGCGCTTGAGGCTATGCTGCCTTTGAACGATGTCGAGGATGCCGAGAATAGAAAGGCCGGCGCAGATAATGAAGAGCGCGACGAAGATCCAGCCGCCCCCTGCCATCGTCGCACCGAAGACTAGAGTGCCGATGAGGCTCAGGGCGAATGCAGCATAGCGCATAGATCAACCTCCTGTGCTTGGGAACCAGGGCCGCGCGCGCCCGGAAAATGGCCCGATTTTTTTTGTCTTTTCAACTCCGGATAGGCCGGTGGCGAAGACAGGCTCCGAGCTTACAAGGGTTTGAGCCTGATTCTACCCCATCCGACTAGGCTTTACCGGCAAATCCCGACAAATTGATTACAGGGTTGTGCTGCATTGTTTTGGCAATCGCCTCACTTAAACAATCCAGTCGAACGCCGGTCCACCCTTTCCGCATCGGAAGGCACGCACCCCGCCCCTTTGTGAACGTCTAATCTTCGGCTGCGCTGCCGCGATGGCCCCGCAACGCTGCCGCTTCTGGAGCCCGGCGGAGAGCGACCTGGGAAATTGCGTGAATTCGTGTGGAAAATCCTCCTCGGCAAGCGCGTGACATGAGAGCGGAGCATCACAGGCGCTCCAGCTGCCTGCCCACTGCCCACCGGCAACTCTTATGAGCCAGGCGCAGTTCGTGCCCGGCTCGGGCGCCCAACGAGACCCAGATGCGTGTCGTCGAAGGATGTCGCGTATTTGAGGCCGTAGCCCAGCGCGCGATCGAACCCAATATGTGCGATCCAAATCAACGCCATTGTGGCGGCAAGCTGGTTGCCACTCGAATACCCAGCAATAGCGAGCACCAAAGCTCCGGCATAGTTGTGTGCCAGATTGTAAATCA
This sequence comes from uncultured Alphaproteobacteria bacterium, assembly GCA_963809985.1. GTDB lineage: Bacteria > Pseudomonadota > Alphaproteobacteria > Rhizobiales > Beijerinckiaceae > Methylovirgula. The sequence continues at coordinate 184,756 of CAWELW010000002.1, forward strand.
CGGCACCAAGTCTCGGTCCCGCCAAATAGCCGGTGAAGCTGATGTCCGGGATGAGGAACAGGATCGCGAACCGCTGCCACGAAAAGCCGGCAAGGGCATAAGTGGCCAGGGCAGCGAGGCAGACCGCGAGCCCCTCGAGCCGAAGGATCATGCGCACGGCGCCGGAGACGGCTCCCGTCGAGTGGCCGGTCCAGCGGGGCCGCGCGCCTTCAGGCGTTCGATCATGCGGTAATGGTTTCGCCAGCTTGTTCATAAAGCGTACAATCCGGAAAATATCTCGCACCAAAGCGAGTCCGCGGGCCTTCGCTAGCGGCTAGACACATCGCTGCACCTCGAGCCGCGACGCCTTCAATATCGCGATGGCGGCGATCTACGGAATTGAATATTCTCTTTGCTTAGAAATACATTTTCGTATGACGCAAGAGATGCGTCGGACCGGAAACGTCAGTTCAAGCTCGACAGGCGTCGGATCGTTCGGGCACTGACAACAGCGCGCGGCCGCAACTCGCGCCCGAGACCTATGAGATGGACGGTCAGACAGTAAGAAGCCGCCCCGCGGATCGTAATTTTAATGCCGCCGCTGCGGATTGCAGCCTCAATAGCCGGCCTTCCGGCGGCTCTCGGGCAATCCGGCAATTCGCCCGCCCTGCTTCGAAGGATCGAGAGGAAAGAGACCGTACAGCGTCTTCTGGTCGACCTTTTCCTTCCATCGCTCGGACATTGCCTTGATGATGGCGCGGGTGTTCGGCGTATTCTGATTATTGTCGAAATATTCCTCGCGCAGATAGTCGATCAAGTCCCAATGCCGGTCGGTCAGCGAAATCTGGTCGAGGCCGGCGATATGCTCGGCCAGCTCTTTCGTCCAATCGTCTTGGTTGACGAGGTAGCCGGTTGCGCTCGTCTCAAACGCTTTGCCCGCGAATTCATAGGCCATGACATCTCCCCCATGCGAGTTTTCATCCAGAACCCATCAGCGCGCCGACGGCCGTCGGCAGGTGCAGCCAAAATCCGTTTCCGCCCTCATCCCATCACGATTTTCGGCGCGCGCCTCGTCCCGGTTACGCCCTCCCCGAGCCTTGCCCAAACGTCTGCTGCGATGGCCAAATAAGCAGCGGCATGCGCACTTTCCGGCGCGCTCGCAACGAGCGGGCTGCCGCCGTCGGAAGTCTCGCGGATGGCAATGTCGAGCGGCACTTCGCCGAGGAAGGGGACGCCGAGGCGTTCCGCCTCCTGTCGCGCCCCACCATGGGCGAATATGTCGGAGCGCTTGCCGCAATGCGGGCAGAGAAAATAGCTCATGTTCTCGACAATGCCGAGCAAGGGGACATGGACCTGCTGGAACATGGCGACGCCGCGGCGCGCGTCGATGAGTGCGAGATCCTGAGGCGTCGAGACGATGACCGCACCCGCGAGCGGCACGGTCTGCGCCATGGTCAATTGCGCGTCGCCGGTGCCGGGCGGCATGTCGACAACCAGGACGTCGAGATCGCCCCAGGCCACTTCGCGAAGCAATTGCGTCAACGCCGACATTACCATGGGTCCGCGCCAGACGATCGCTGCGTCGTCCTCGACGAGAAAGCCGATCGACATGACTTTGACGCCGTATTTCTCGAGCGGCGCCAAGGAACGACCGTCTTCTGCGAACTCTGGTTTCGCTTTGAGGCCGAAGAGGCGCGGCATGGACGGCCCGTAAATGTCGGCGTCGAGCACGCCGATCTTCAAGCCGAGCCGCGCGAGACCGAGCGCCAGATTGCAGGCGGTCGTCGACTTGCCGACGCCGCCCTTCCCGGAAGCCACCGCAATAATGTGCTTGATGCCGGGAATAGCATTGCTGTCTGCCGCGCTGCCACGATGGCCGTGCGCTCTCGCGCCAATCTGCTTTTGCTGTTTGGGGACACTGCTGCGGTCTGTTTCCGCCGTCAGAGTGACGAGTGCCGAGCCGACACCCGGCATGGCCCTGATCGCTGCCTCGGCCTCTGCGCGCATGCTTTCCAGCGCCCCAGCTTCGTCCGGTCCGACCGCGATCGCGACGAAGACCTTGTCGTTTCGGACGCTGACGCCGGACACTGCGCCGGACTCTGGGAGCGGAGTGCTCCCGTCGGGGCCGGCTACGGCGGCGAGCGCCGTCAGAACGTCATCGTTTGTCAGCATGCCGCCTTCCATTCTTCCTGTTCAACCGGTTCGAGATCCTTCGCCTCTCTGGTGCCGGCGCTCGCGCGTTCATCGCTCTGTTCGATCGCCGTGTTGCACTCTGGCGCGTACCAATTGAGCTTGTCGCGCAACGCGACGACCGACCCGACGATGATGATCGTCGGTCCGCGCAAGCCTGCCTCGCGCGCCCGTGCCGCGAGCGTCCGCAGTGTCCCCGTGACGACACGCTGGTTCGAGCGGGTGCCATTGTCGATCACTGCCGCCGGCAGATCGGGGTCGGCGCCGCGGCTGACGAAGTCCTGCATCAACTGGTCGAGATGCGCGAGCCCCATATAGATAGCTACCGTTTGGCTCGGCCGAAGCAACGTATTCCAATCGAGGTCGATCCGGCCATTCTTGCCGTGACCCGTGACGAAGACGCAGGCCTGCGCATGATCGCGATGGGTCAGCGGAATGCCGGAATAGGCCGAACAGCCGGCTGCAGCCGTAATCCCCGGGCAGACCTGAAAGGCGATGTTGTGTTCGGCGAGTTTCTCGATCTCCTCACCGCCGCGTCCGAACATGAACGGATCGCCGCCCTTAAGCCGCAGCACGCGCTTGCCCTCGCGCGCGAGGCGGACCAGCAAATCGCTGATCTCTTCCTGCGGCACTGCATGATCGTTGCGGCGCTTGCCGACATAGATCCGCTCGGCTTCGCGGCGCACGAGATTGACAATTGCCGGGTCGACCAGCCGGTCGTAGAGGACGACATCCGCCTTCTGCATGAGACGCAGCGCCCGGAAGGTCAGGAGATCCGGATCGCCCGGCCCGCCGCCGACGAGATAGACTTCGCCGCTCGCCTGAGCGTCCCGAGATTCGGCAGCTCGTTCGATCTCGCGTCCGAGCATCGCCTCCGCCGCCAACTCGTCGCCGCCGAGAACCATTTCGACGACAGGGCCTTCGAGCACACGCTCCCAAAATCTGCGGCGCGCCTCTGCCGTCTGCACACGCGCACTCACGCGGGTACGAAACCGCCCCACGAACCGGGCAAGGCGGCCGTAGGCGGCGGGGATCAGTCCCTCGAGCCGTGCTTTGAGCATGCGGCCGAGAATCGGCGAAGCGCCGCCGGTCGAAATCGCGACGACGACCGGGCTCCGGTCGACGATGGCGGGCATGACGAAGTCGCAGAGGTCCGGCCGATCGGCGACATTGACCAGCGTGCCCGACTGTTGCGCATAGACATGAAAGCGCGCGTCGAGCTCATTGTCTCCGGTTGCGACGAAACAGAGAGAGTAGCCCGAGAACTCATTCGGGCTCGGGTCCCGCGGCACGTGTTCAAAATTGGCGTTGTCGCGAAGGTCGTAAAACTCATTGCTGTGCCGCGCTGCGAAACTCGTGACGCGCGCGCCGGCACGCAGCAGCATTTCCGCCCGCCGCGCCGCGGCGATGCCGCCGCCGACGACGGCGGCCTGCTTGCCTTTGACATCCAGAAAGATTGGTAAGTGGTCCATCGATTTCTCGTCCTGGCGCGCTAGAGCATGTCTTTATCGAATTGGCGCGTATTCTTATCGATCGGATGAGTCGTGCCGATCAGAATACGCGCTTGTTCGGCGAAGACGCGGTCGCGCCGTTTACCTTTAGCCCGCCGATCGCTTCTTCGAAAGACCGCCGGTGTGCCGCGAAACCAATCCAGGGTCTTGGCCTTTCGCCGTGAGGCGTCCGAGAGCGGGGGCTTGGCGCTCGCGCGTCTCGCGGATGAAGGCGAGGAACCGACGCGCCCAATGATGGCGGGACGTGTCGCGCAAATGGCTGAAGCTCGCGAGCAGATTGCCGATGACGATGCCGTCGTGGCGGCCGTCGACACCGAAGCCGCGGCGCATGCGATAAGCGAAGCGGCAGGCGGGATCGACGTTTTCCAGCGCCGCGTAATGGAATTCATGTGCCGGGATCGCGGTCACCGCTGCAGAATGAGGCCAGAGTGCGTCCGCCGTCTCCTCCAAAATCACGAGACCGCGCCCCTGCGGGCGATCCCGGACTATTGTGTCGGCCGGAACGGCGGCGACCATCTCGTGGGTCTTGCCACGCCATGTGATCGATCGCGTGAGATACATCAGGCCGCCGCATTCGGCATAGGTCGGCAGACCTGCGGCGATCACTTCTCTCACCTGCGCCCGCAGAGAAACATTGGCAGCGAGCGCAGCGGCCTGAGTTTCCGGGAAACCGCCGCCGATGAAGAGGGCGTCGGCCGAAGGCAGTGTTGCATCCTTCAGAGCGTCGAAAAAGATCAAGTTGGCACCGGCGCGCTCAAGCGCCTCGAAATCGTCGGCGTAATAGAAGCCGAAAGCCCTGTCGCGCGCGACCGCGATGCTGACGTCGCGTACGTCGGGTGTATCGACGGCCGCTGGACCAGCGGGATTCCCAGCCGCCTCGGCGATCGTCATCAAACGATCGAGATCGACGCCTCGCAAGACGACGTCGCGCGCTTGCGCGACCGTTTCGCTGAAACCCGAGGTCTCGTCGGGCGTGGTGAGGCCGAGATGCCGCTCGTCGATAGTCAAGCCTTCGTCGCGGCCGATGGCGCCGAGCACCGGAATGTCGGTATAGCGTTCGAGCGCCTGACGAAGCTTGCTCTCCTGGCGGGCGATCCCGACCTTGTTCAAGATCACGCCGGCGATCTCGACCTGGGGGTCGAACGCTGCATAGCCAAGCATCAACGGCGCAATTCCGCGCATCATGCCGACGACGTCCACGACGACGACGACCGGCGCGCGCAGGAGCTTGGCGAGCGCTGCGCTGGAGTCGCTTCCTTCGCGATCCAGGCCGTCGTGCAAGCCCTTGTTGCCCTCGATCAGGGCCATGTCGGCACCTTGCGAGCCGCGGCGAAAAGTCGAGAGAATCTCGGCGTCGCTCTGGGTGTTGAAATCGAGGTTGTAGCAGACACGGTGGCTGGCGCGGGAAAGCCACATCGGATCGATGTAGTCGGGGCCTTTCTTGAAGGTCTGGACCGAAAGTCCGCGCGCGGTCAGTGCCGCCGCCAGGCCGAGCGAGATGGTCGTCTTGCCGGAGGATTTATGGATCGCCGAGACGAACAGTCGGCCCATGCGTTCACGCAACCGCCGCAAGGCGGCTCCTGTCACGCTGGCGCCACAGAAATTCGGCATGCGCCTGAGCGCGTTCAATGTCCTGATCCACGCGCATAGTCTTCAACGCAATCGCGAGCGTGCCGGCGATCGCCGCCTCTGCATAGTCGTCGTGGATTTCGCCACGCCACAACGCATCGAGGCGATCGAGATCCATGCTTTCGTCTTGCGTCTGGCGCGGATCCTCCATCAGCGCCGGCCAGCGCTCTTCGCCGATCACTCCCTCCTGGACGGTCGAGACTTCACAAGGCTTGTTCGGCCGGCGTTCGACCTCACCGCCCTCGCCGCGAAAGACGGACATCCTGTGCTGGCCGAGGAGCAGCGCGGCGTCGCAATGGATTTTCATATAGCCCGGATGAAAGACAGCCTGGATCGATGAAGGCGCGTCAAAGGGATTGATCAAACGGGCCAGCGTATGCACGGACGAGCGCAACCCTAGGATCGGCCGCAATTCCATCATTTCGGCGAGTTTCGGACTCATGTTCTCGAGTGGAAGATAGGCGAAGTTGCACTTCGCCGCTTGCGCCGCCGCCTCCGCGATGCTGCGCGCCACGGGCAGGCCGAGGCGCGTAAGTGCCTCCCGCGTGTAGACCCGGCCGGCCGTATGGCCCTCCGCCCCATGCATGACGACGCGCCAGCCGTTGCGCGCCAGGATCTGCGTTGCGAGAATGAACCACGGCAATTGCCGTCGCTTCCCCGCATAAGAGGACCAATCGAGGTCGACCGGCGGCGCGAACGACGGCTTCTTCATTGCCGCCCGGACCGCCCGGACGAAACCGGCGATCTCTTCGCCGCTTTCCTCTTTGACGCGAAGCAGCATGAGAAAGGCGCCGATCTGCTCCGGCAAAACCTCGCCAGCGAGGATCATCCGCATCGCCTCTTCGGCCTCGTCGATCGTCAAAGAGCGCGACAGCGTCTTGCCTCGGCCGAGAGTCCTGACGAAGCGCGCGAAGGGATGCGGGTCGGCGGCCATCGTGTCACCTCGACCGTTTCATTTGGCCTGCGAATGCGGCAGAAACGGCATGACCCGCAGTGCCAGCACAACGATCAGCATAGCCATGGAAACCCCACTCACACCCAGCAAAACCTCGGGCAAAGACGGCCGATATAGCGCGGTTGTTCCGTCGAAGAACGAGCTCGAAACCTCCATTCCTGGAAATAGCTTCAGAGGATAGACCTCGCCGCCGATGATGATGACATAGATCTGCACGACGCCGCCAAGAAGGAAAAGAACGGACGCGATCGCGAGCGCCCGGCGGCCGGTTGCGCCTTCGCCTTGGAAGAAGAGCAGTGCGATCGGTAGCAGACTGCCGATGCCGATCTGCCCGAGCCAGAACAGCAGCGTGTAGATACCGCCGTCGCGGAGAATGAAGGCCACCACCCCCTGATGTGCGCTGGCGTAAAGCTTTGTCAGAATGTGGGCGAAGCTGAAATAGAGCACGGCAAAGGCGAAGATCATCAGCAACCCGCGGAACTTGCCGACCATCTCCTCGGTCATCAGATCCTCGCGAGTCTCCCGCGACATCATGACCAGGACGAGAACCGTGAAGGCAAGACCGTAAAGAAACGACGCTGCGATGAAGAGCGGCGCCATGATCGCACTGTCATAGGCTTCCCGCACAATGAGAAAGCCGAAGATCGAGCCCGTGCCCGTGGTGAGGATCAGACGCCAAACGAAGGCGGTCACGCCCATCGCCTTACCCAAAGGCGCGGATTTCGAGGCGCGGCGATCCATCATCGTGAACAGATAAGCGCAGACGATGACGACGAAGCCGGTGTAGAGATAGATGTTCCACGCGAAAATCGATTTGAAATTGTAGGTTGTCATCGCGACCACTATGCGCTCCGGACGGCCCAGGTCCAGCACTAAGACGGCCAGCCCCCCGGCGAGCAGTGCGATCGAGAGGACGGCCGAGAGCCTAGCATAGGGCTTATACGCGGGACGATTGAACACCGATGCGATCGACGCGACGTTGAGGGCTCCGGAGGCCGCAATGATCAAGAAAACAGCGAAGACGTGCGGAACGCCCCACACGACCTGATTGCTCATACCTGTCACGACGTGGCCGTTGCTTTCCATGTACAACGCGGCACCAAGTCCGAGCGCCACGACGACGACATTTAGCACGATGAGGCCCCAAAACGTCGGGCTATGCCGTTCGAGCCTCTGGAATGCAAGCTTGGCCATCTGCCGCCTCTGGTACACTGCTTAAAGATGTTGGTATCGCACGCCGGTGTCGAGTCCGAGATCGGCCCGAATTTGCGTCGTTGCGAGGGTCGCAACCGCCTTGGAGATGTCGCTTTGCGGATCGTTCAGGTCGCCAAACAGCATGGCGGCACCGCCTTTGCCGGCACAGGTCTCGACGCAGGCGGGAATTCGTCCGGCATCGATCCGATGGGCGCAGAGCGTACAGCTCTCGACCGTGCCCTTGCCGCGCGGCGCGTAGGGCTTCTGGTCCTCGATCGGCTCGTGCACGAAAGACCGCGCCTTGTATGGGCACGCCATCATGCAGTAGCGGCAACCGATGCAGATATGTTTGTCGACGAGGACGATGCCGTCCGCGCGCTTGAACGACGCGCCGGTCGGACAGACGTCGACGCAAGGCGGGTTGGTGCAGTGCTGGCACATCACCGGGACCTCGCGCTTGGCTCCGTCCTTCGGATCGCGCAGCGTCACTTTGCGAATCCATTGTGCGTCGGTTTCGGCGTGGCCGGTAGACCTCCAGCCATTCTCGTCGCGGCAGGCTTCCACACAGAGATCGCATCCGGCGGGGCACTTGTTCAGATCGATCAAGAGCGCCCATCGTCTGGTCGCGGACGCCGGCTCATCCGGCGCTCGCGCGCGCGCTTCCTTCGCGCCGAAAGCATAAAGCGTCACGCCCGGAGCGAGCAGAGTCGCGAGCAAACCGCCCGCGCCTTTGAGGAATGCCCGGCGCTGGGCTTCGCGGCCAGTCTTGTCGAAGGCGGAGCTCATGGCTTGGCCTCCCGCAGGTAGTCGGCTAGTGCAGCCAAGTCCTTGTCCTTGTCTTCTGCGCTCGTCGCCGCCATTTTGCTCGGTTCGGCCGGACGCGACGCGTGACATTCAAAACAATCGAGCGAAACGGCCGCATAGTCATGGCAGGAACGGCAGAAATGCTTGGAATTAGCATAGGTCACGGGCTTGCCGTCGGTACCGAGCACGGCATGGCAAGAAACGCAGCGGTTGAGATCATATTGCTCGGTGCGAACCCCGAGTTGAACCTCCTCCGTCCGGTGGTGCAGAAGCATGTTCATGTGATTGCGCCGCATGAAGGCAGTATCCGCGACGCAATGTTCGCCCTTCCCTCTCGGCGGATGCGGCATCGGCGTTCTGCCGTAGTCGTCTCCCGCGATCGCCCCCGTAGCGCCGGCTGCCGATCCTGAGATCAGCAGAGCCAAAAAGAGCACATTGAGCAAAGCCCGCAGCATGCCACCTACTCCTCGAGGCCGATCCGAATCTGGACGATCTTTTTCGTTAGATCGCTCCAGTTCCGCACCGAGTCGCCATTCTCGTAACGGCGAAAGCTACGCTTTGTGTTCGGGGCTGCCTCATTCATCGCCGTTCCTCTTCAAACCTCTTGCAAGGCGGGCTTCCGTCCGGCGTCATATTCTTCCGCCTGTTTGGACCCGGTAAGAATGATGGCGTTCGACACCATCTGATGCACGCTGACGATCGCTTCCATGTCGAATCCGAATTGCGGCAGCACCTTTGAGAACTGCGCCTTACAGATCGCGCAGATCGAGGCCATATGGGTGACGCCGTGTTCGTCGGCGACGTCGCGCAGCGCTCGCATGCGCGGCTGTGCGCCTTTCAAGCGCACGTCCATGAGCTCGTCGCTCAGGATACCGCCGCCACCGCCGCAGCACAGCGTATTCTCGTTGATCGTCTCCGGCGCCATGTCGAAGAAATGATTGCAAGTCGCCCGCAGGATGGCGCGCGGAATTTCGAACTGCCCACCGGGCTTGTTCCCCATCCGCGACGCGCGGGCAATATTGCAGGAATCGTGGAACGTTAGCCGAAATTCGTCGTTCTTCGACTTGTCGAACCGCAGCTTACCCCGCTCGATCATATCGTGAGTGAATTCGCAAATGTGCTGCGGAATGGGGTAGTTCTGGTCGAGGAAGTCGAACGGACCAGCGAGCGTGTTGAGGAAGCTATAGGCGACGCGCCAAGCATGGCCGCATTCGCCAAAGACCAGGCGCTTGACGCCGAGGTCCTCGGCAGCCTTGCGGATGCGCAGGGAGACCTTCTGCATGTTTTCCAGCGAACCGACGAACATGCCGAAATTCGCAGCCTCGGAAGCATAGGAGCTGAACGTCCAGCTTACACCCGCTTCGTGCAGGACTTTCACATAGCCGATCATGCCCTCCATGTGGGGAGAACCGAAGAAATCGGCGCTCGGCGTGACCAACATGATGTCGGCGCCCTTTTCGTCGAGAGGCAGGCGCACCGCAACGCCCGTTTCCTCCTCGATCTCCTCCTCGAGCCCCTCGAGGGTCGCTCTCATGGCCTTCTGCGGCAGGCCGAGATTGTTGCCGGTGCTGAAGACTTTGCCGATGATCTCGTTGGTATATTTTTGGCCGAGGCCGATCGTGTCCATGATCTCGCGGGCCGCCATGGAGATCTCGGCGGTGTCTATGCCATAGGGGCAGTAGACCGAACAGCGGCGGCATTCCGAACACTGGTGGAAATAGCTGTACCAGTCGTCGAGCACTTCTTTGGTCAGGTCCTCGGCGCCGACCAGCCAGGGTAGGTATTTCCCGCTCCAGGTGAAATGACGCCGGTAGACCTTGCGCAGAAGATCCTGGCGCGCGACCGGCATGTTCTTCGGGTCGCCGGTGCCGAGAAAATAGTGGCACTTGTCGGTGCAGGCACCGCACTTGACGCAGGCGTCGAGATAGACGCGCAGCGCCCGCGAACTGTCGAGAAGCTCCCCCAGCCGGCCGAGCGCTTTATCGTGCCAGTTCTCGACCAGCGTCCCCGGAAAGCCGAGCGCTTGCTGATGAGCAGGCGCCGCGACATAGGGCTTCGATCCCGCCATCGCGCCGCAGGCGAGCTGTGGAATCTCGAGGGGATCGCCGTGGACATGGTCCTTCGGGTTGAATTTCGCGGGGGTTCCGGCCATGGTCGTTCTCCTAGGCCCTGCGTGACGCGGTTTCGAGACGGTCAGGCAGCGCGTATCGGCGTTCGCGGCTGTTGTCAGCCTGATTGCGCGTGGGGCTGAAGAACACGCCCGGGGCATGCAACAGCTTGGAGAACGGGAAGACGATCATGAGCGTTGCGACGAGCGCGAGGTGAACGAGCAACACCGGATCGGCGGGGAGCGGACGCCAATCCAGATATAGAAGGCCGAGGAAAAAAGCCTTCACGGCGACGATATCCGTGCGCGCGACGAACTTCATCGCCAACCCGCTTACACCGATCGCCACCAGAAGAAACAACATGAGATGGTCAGAAGGGCCGCTGATGTAACGGATTCGCGGCACGATCACGCGGCGGCCCCAGAGCGCGAACAGACCCGCCACCATAGCGAAACCGGCCAGGATCCCGAACGGTTGGACCAGAGCGACGACCGTCGGCACCGCCGCGATGAAATAACGCAGATGCCGCAAAAGAACGACGGCCAGGGCGACATGAAAAAGCCAACCGAACAGCCAGATCCACTTGTTTGCTTTGAACAGGCTCTGAAAGAGAGCGACCTCTCCCAGCATCCGCACCACAACGCCGCCGCGGGTCAGCGGCGCCGGAGTCGTCGGAATCTTCAGCGGCGCCGGTGTTGTCGCATAAAGCCAGATCCGATAGGCGAGCCCGGCCACGAGGACCAGCGCAACCGTATAGAACGACAGTGCGAAAACCGTCGTAAGCATCGCTTCCTCCCTGTCCGCAAGCTCTCGAGCGAACCGCCGAACCTTATTATTCTGCTGTGTCAGATGCAGCCCGTGGGCTTTGGCAAGCCGGCGATTTTGCACGCCTGCTTCGCCGGACCATAGGGGAAGAGTGTGTAGAGGGCCTTCTGATCGCCCTTGTCCTTCCCGAATTTCTTCGTCATCTCCTTGACGAGGATCCGGACCGCAGGAGCGATCTGATACTCTTCGTAATACCGGCGCAGGAAGTTGACGACCTCCCAGTGAGCGGGAGTCATTTCGATATTCTCGCTCTTGGCGATCATATTCGCGAGGTCCTCGGTCCAGACACCGATGTCTGTCAGGTAGCCTTCTTCGTCATGTTCGGCAATGCGGCCGTTAACGTTATATCCGGTCATGCTTTCCACTTCATCTCTCCCGAATGAGAACTATTGTTCGACAAAAACTCTCCGTCGTACGTTCAGAGCCAGGCGCAGACGCGCGCGTGGCTTGCTACGAGGTCGACGAACCCGCCGTAGTCGACGAGCCCGATCCCGTCGGCGATATCCTCGATTTTCATGCCGCGGGCGGCAAGATCGGGACCGAGAACATAGATGCTGCACGACGCCTGCTTGGCTTGTAGCGCTCCGGCAAAGGCGCCGGTCTTGCGGGCGCCGACCACTGCGTCCTCGATCAAGAGCACCACATCGCCGTCGGCGGCGTGATTGAGACAGGTCTTAAGGGAAGGCCTCTCGAACGGCGACTTGTTGACTGTATGCAGCGTCGACATGCATTCCCCTCAGAAACTCAGGATCACATCCTGCTCGGAAATGATTTTGGTCATCTCCGCGCGGTCGACGAGATGAATCGAAGGCTTCTCCACATAGTCTTCATTCTCGTCCTCGTAGGTGATCGGCATCAAATCCTCGACGGTGAGGCCTCGTTCGGCCAGCAACTCGCGTTCGACATAGAGTATGCGAACCTCGTAGTCGCCGAGCGCGCGATAGGTCTTGGAGAAGTTCTTGATCCCGATCCCGGACGTGTCCTGTCCGTTCATCAACTCGAAAACGCCGTCATCGATAAAGGCGAGACTGACGTCCTGCTCGAAGGCCGCGCCGATCAGGGCGACTTCGAGAGATTCCAGGGCGTAGATCGTCCCATAGGGTGCCTTTCGATTGATATAGATGAATTTCTTCTTGGTCTGTGCCGCCATGGCGCGCCTCAATCGCCGAACGTGACGAGACGGTCGGCAAGAATGCCGGCGTCGATCAATTGGCCGAGGCCGGAAATGCGGAATCCGGGAGCAATATTGTCACCGTCCTTGCCGTGCCTCTTGGCCTCGTCAACATCAAGAATCCCGCGCCTCTGCGCCGCCGCGACGCACACCACGAGATCGAGTTTGTAGGTCTCGGCGAGTTCGCTCCACATACGCTGGAGGTTGCGGTCGTCTTGCGGCGGCACGGTGAAACGTGTGCCGTTGTTGACGCCGTCGTGATAGAAGAATACCCGATAGATTTCGTGCCCCTTCTCCAACGCCGCTTTGGTGAATTGATAGGCCAAGTCCGACGCCTGATGCGTGTACGGCCCCTCGTTGACGACAATTCCAAAACGCAAATCTTATTCCCCCATCCTTCGGTGGAGCCGAGCGCGCAACGCCGTACTCTTGCGCGGTTCCGCGCAGCGGCGAAGCGCGACCGCAGGCCTCAGAAATGCACGTGCGCCGACATGTTCATGGTCTTGCGGGAGCCAGTCCATGTGTCGAGATGATGTTTGGTGAAAGCGAAGCCGGTAAGTTCGAAGAACCGCGGCCAGCCGATCCGCTCGATCCATTCACCGATCCGCTCGAAGTCGCGGCCATGTTCCTTGTAGGTGTAGAGGATCTTGCCCACGACTTCCGCCACCTCGGGCCAGCGCGGCGGATTGTTCGGCAGGTTCGCCACGACGAGCTTGTGAAAACTCGGCTTCGACCGCGCATTCGAGTGCTTGCCGCCGACCCAGACCGCGATCTTGGTCGAAATCGGCGCCGTTGATCTGCATTGGCGGGCACGGCGGGTAGCAAGCGCCGCAGCAGACGCATTTCTTTTCATCGACCTCGAGCGAGGGCTTGCCGTCGACCATCGCCGGCCGGATGGCAGCGACCGGACAGCGCGCCACGACCGCGGGACGTTCGCAGACCTTGGAGACGAGATCGTGATTGATCTTCGGCGGCTTGGTATATTGCACATTGATCGAGATGTCGCCCTGGCCGCCGCAATTGATCTGACAGCAAGATGTCGTAATATGAACGCGGTTCGGCATCTCCTCCTTGACGAAGTCCTGATACATCATGTCCATCAGGCTCTTCACGACACCGGAAGCATCGGTGCCCGGGATATCGCAATGCAGCCACCCTTGCGTGTGCGATATCATGGAGACGGAATTTCCGGTTCCGCCGACCGGGAAGCCTGCGGATTGCAGCGCGTCGATCAGCGGCTGCGCCTTGTCCACCGAGCTCACCATGAACTCGATATTGCTGCGCGACGTGAAGCGGACATGACCTTCGGCGAACTGGTCGGCGATGTCGCAGAGTTTGCGGATGGTGAAGACGTCCATCTGCCGCTGCGTCCCGGCACGCACGGTCCAGATTTCGTCGCCGCTCTTGGCGACATGATGCAGCACGCCCGGACGCAGCCGGTCGTGCCAGGCCCACGCACCGTAATTCTTGCGCATCAGAGGATGCATATATGGGAAGGGATCAGGGACCCCCACTTCATCAGGCTGGCGCAGCTGAATGGCGGTATTCATTTATTAAAACCTCCCTCGATCTATTTCCACCGACATTGACGGTGGCGGCCCGTTCACTGCGAGCCGCCCGATCTGGCCGTCGGCCGCGTTATTCCGCGGCGGGCCGGAGCCCCGCCTTATGCGCCTTGCGCTCGAAATACTTTTCAGCTTCTTCGGTGAAGTCATCGGTTTTGACGTAGCACGACGTGCGCGGGTGATTGACCATGTTCGGATCGGCGTCGAGGCCGAGGCCTTCAAGAAACGCCGGCAGACCGATGCGGTCGATCATTTCGCCCGTCCGCTCGTGCTCCAGCGCATTTTCCGAGAAGAAGTCGAGAACGTTTCGCGCCAAGGTGACGAGGTTCTCGACGTCCTCGTCGGTGTCGAGCTTGATGAACGGGACTACCAAGATGCCCATCATATCGCCGACTTTCAATGCGCGCTTACCGCCCATGAGAATCGAAGCTCCGCGGTCGTCTCCCGGAGACAGAGCCTTTGTCATGACGTTGAGGCAATGCATGCAGCGCACGCAAGATTTGTTGTCGACGTCGAGCGTGTCATCGTCGTTGAGGCTCAGCGCACGCGTCGGGCACATCGCGACGACTTTGTCGATCGTGTATTTGCGTCCGGCCTTGGCGACGTAAGCTTTCACTTCCTCCTGGTTGACCTTCATGTCGTCGCGCCAGGTGCCGATCACTGCAAAATCGGAGCGCTGGATCGCGTCGACGCAGTCGTTGGCGCAGCCGGAGAACTTGAACTTGAACTTGTAGGGGAGCGCCGGCCGGTGCATCTCGTCGAGAAACTCACCGATGATTTTACGATGCGCCTTGACCTCGTCGTAGCAGGACATTTCGCAACGCGCATGACCGACGCAGCTCATCGACGTGCGCAGAGCCGGGCCGGCGCCGCCCATATCGAAGCCGATTTCGTTGAGCTCGTCGAAAGCCTTCTGGACATTTTCGCTTGTGCAGCCCTGGAACATGATGTCGCCGCTCTGCCCGTGCAAGGCGATCAGGCCCGAGCCGTATTTTTCCCAGATGTCGCAGAGCTGCCGCAAAATCGCCGTGTCATAGTGCAGCCCCGCCGGCGGCATTATGCGGAGGGTATGAAATTCCTTGGAAGCCGGGAACTGTTTGGCGACCTCGGAGAAGCGCGGAATGACGCCACCGCCATAACCGACCACCGACACCGTGCCGCCCTTCCAGAACCCGAGGCGCTCGGTGTAGGAATGTTCGAGTTGGCCGAGCAGATCGTTCACCATCGGCGCGTAAGGCTTGTCGGTCGCGTCGCGCAGCCTCTTCAGGCCCGTAACGAAGCTCGGCCACGGTCCCGATTCGAGGTCGTCGAGTTTCGGCGTCGGATGAAGTCCCGCCCGTTTTGTTGCCAAGTTGATCGCCGGCAATATGTTCGTGCGTCGTCTCGTCATGCGCCATGTGCCAATCTCCCTGTGCCGATTCGTCGCGCCTCTCGCGTTCGAACGACGATTCCCCCACACAAGCGCCAATCCAGGCGCCTTTTTTTCTTGCCAAGGGTCGTCCACCGCTCCTTGGCTCCACCTAACATGCATTACGTCGGGGTGCCCACCCGAGATACCGATCTCACAATATGTGAATATTCGTATATGAATAGATTTACAAGCGACTAATTCCCCCTGTCGCCGTCTTCGGGGGTCCCATTTGGGCGACCTGCCCTGCAGCCGGCGACCTAGGATCGCTGCATTTTTTCAGTCTGTCACACTTAAACGCATATATCAAGACATACGGATGTACGAATATTAAAATTAGTTCGTACACCTTCTTACTCGCGGCGACATCCGGCGGCGCCGTCCATTATTGCGCTGCTGAAGCTAGCCTCGGCTCGCGCACCCTGCGGCCAATTAACGCTATTCCTTCTGCCGTCGGTCGATGCTGATATGAATCAATCGGCACATTAGATCACGATGATTTTGGAGTGAGTTCAATCCAAAATGACGAACTTGATCGATTCCAATGGTTTGGAGCGGGATAAGCGCGATCGTGCCGGTTCGTCCCGATCGGTTTCGCCGCGGTCGCGAGGGAGGTTCAATGAGAGCAGCGCACAGGCCCGTTCTAGCGTCGGGCCAATGGCTGAACGGCAAGTCTTTTGATCTCGACGACGATGCTTCTTACCGCTCCTGGCGCGACGCCAAGCTCGAAAACTATCCCTCCCGTTCCGAGGATCTCCTCGTTGAGATTCGCGACGGCGCCGACCTCACGTCCGGCGAGCATGCCGCCATCAGCGAACGCTGCCGGCGCGCCAATATGGCCCTTTACGCACTCGCTTCGGGCCAGCGCGATCATCTGCAATATCGCCGCGACTTGCTCGCGTTCGGCGCGGCCTTCGGGCTGATCGCGATCGAGGACCATCGATCGGCTGAGGCGGATGGAATCGTTCGCATAGAGGTGCTACGGGACGGTGGCCGATTCGGCTATATTCCTTATACGGAGAATCCGATCAGATGGCACACGGACGGTTATTACAATTTCCAGGGCACCGATCGCAGTGTGGACGCGATGCTGCTGCATTGCGTCCGCAATGCTCCTGAAGGCGGAGAAAACCGTCTTCTCGATCCCGAAATTGCCTACATCCGGCTGCGCGATCTCGATCCCGCCCATATTCAAGCGCTGACGCATCCGGCAGCCATGGTCATCCCGGCCAATATCGAGGACAATGACAAAATCCGCCCGGCAAACGCGGGGCCGGTGTTTTTTGTCCGTCCCGATTGCGGCGCGCTCGGCATGCGATTCACGGCGCGCAAGCGTAACGTCTCGTGGCGCGACGACGAGCAAACCCGGCGCGCGGTGAGCGCGCTGCTGCAAGTCCTCGAGACGGATCCGTTGGTGCACCGCGCGCGGCTGCAGCCCGGGCAAGGGCTGATCTGCAACAATGTCCTCCACGACCGGGCCGGCTTCGTCTCTTCGGCGGGCGATGGCCGTCTGCTCTTCAGGACGAGGTACCACGGCCGCATAGGCGCGACCTGCTGATTACGAGGATAGGCATGGTTCAAATAAGCGATCTAATCATCCATCACCCGGAAATGACCAGCTTCGCGGAACTCGAAGATTTGGTGATCGAAGCCGCACGCCAAGGTGAGATTCATCTCTACTTCGACATCAAGCCGGAATACCCGGATACGCCCCGCAAGTGGGAGACGCAGCTCGAACTGGCCTTCTACCGGGCGGAAAGGCGGAAGGAATGAGCGAGACGGGCAAGACGAGGCGCGAGACCATCAGCGCGCCCTATGGCCGGGAGATTTGCTTGGACGAGGTCGAATTCGAAAGCGGAATGCGCTTGTTGCGCGTAACGATCCGGGAAGGTCACCGCTTCACCATTCTCGACCTGGACGCCGCTACCGCCACGCAATGGGGTCGGGCCATGAGCGATTGGGCGGAAAGCAGAAGCGCATAGAAAAATACCGTTTGGCGACGCCGCCGTCGAGACGGAGTTGACAGCAACACAGCAATGCATTCGTATGTGATGAATTCTCGGAACGAAGCCGACTGATCCGGCTCACCGGGGCAGGAGGAGGAAATGGCAGAAGCTCAAGCGGTTGGCGGAAATACCAAGACGATGTCGATCATCGTCACGAAAGGCACTCTCGATTGGGCTTACCCGCCCTTCATTCTCGGAACGTGCGCAGCGGCGATGGGCGTCGACGTGACGATGTTCTTCACCTTCTATGGGCTCACGCTTCTGAAGAAGAAGCTCGATTTGCACATTTCGTCGCTCGGCAACCCGGCGATGAAGATGCCGATGATGGGAATGCATATGGGGCTGCCGAACATCGTAGCTATGCTGCCGGGCGTCGATAGCGCCGCCTCGATCATGATGAAAAACATGATGAAGAAGAAGGGCATCGCCTCGATCACGGAGCTGCGCGAGGCGGCGGTCGAGGCCGACATCAAACTCATCGCTTGCCAGATGACGATGGACCTCTTCGAATTCAAGACCGAAGACCTCATCGACAAAATCACGGTCGGCGGCGCCGCCATGTACATGGAGCAGGCGCTCAAGGCCGACGTCAATCTGTTCATCTGAACGCCGGGGAGCAACTCCGGAAGACCGAACAAACCGCAACACGAGGAAACGCCAATGGCTGACAAGACGCTCGATGCAAAAGGACTCAACTGCCCCCTGCCGATTCTGCGCGCCAAGAAGACGCTCAACGACGTTCCGGCAGGCGGCATTCTCGAAGTTCTCGCAACTGACCCGGGTTCAGTCGCCGATTTCGAGGCCTTTTGCCGGACGACCGGGAATCAGCTGATGGAGTTCCACCTCCAGCGGCGGCGTCTATCGTTTCTTGATCAAGCGCGTGGCCTGACCACCGAGGCCGCGTGATCGCGCGACGAGAATTGCGCTGACGGCGATACCCGCGTGCGCGCCGCGGCATCCAAGCCAACGAGCGGAATCGCATTCTCCGCCGATCGAATCTATTCGATCGGCGGAGAATGCGATTCCCACAATTGAAAACTTTAAGGTTTAGCTCCGACGCGGCGGCGCGCCGGTTTGCGCTTGCACTCCGACGCGGCGGCGGGCCGGTTTGCGCTTGCAGAAGACGTTATAGAGAGTATCGAGGATCGCCGAAACGTCCTCGTTGGCGAGGCTGTAATAGATGGTCTTGCCGTCGCGACGGGTCTCCACCAAGCCTTCGAGCCTGAGCCGCGCAAGTTGCTGTGAGACGGTCGACTGCCGCTGCGACAGGAATTCCTCCAGTTCGCCGACGGATTTCTCGCCATCCGCAAGAAAGCAAAGGATCATCAGCCGCGATTCGTGCGACAATGCCTTGAGGAAGTCGGCCGCTTTGCGAGCATTATCCATCATCCGGTCCAATTCCGGCGCGGTTTCAAGATTTCCTATTCTCGGGAGTGCCATCGGTTCAATTCTACTCATCGTGACATTCGACTGTGAATAGTATCTAAAACCCCCCGCGTAAAGCCAACTTAAGTCAGCCTGAGCCCGCTCGCCTCGTTTTGGTACGGTCCACTTCGCCGCCGGCTCGCCCACACGGGCCGATCACACTCGTAAACCGACGACGCTCTCAACGTTATTGCCAGAACGACGCAATCTCAAGCTTTCGGCAGAATAGCTCAAACGGCACGTTGTGCATATTTATATTCTGATGTGATGATTGATGAATACAATTCAAGCCCGGTCTCGTGGTTCGGAGCGGAAATTGACGGCAAAACGACTAAGCCAAACTGCGCACGACCGTCGCAATCGGGAGAAAACGTTGATTATACAGGGCGCGCGGGTGTCGTTTAGTCTTGTTTGGACGTGCCGCGCGGCGGCATCGATGTCGCCGTCATTTTGTTATCATCATATGCGCAGGAGGTGGCGGCAAGGCGAAAGTGCCGATCGGTTCGCCTCCTGAAAAGATTGTCATTTCTTCGAGGAAGGCTCGGCAATGACTGAACTGAATGGGCGCGTGATCGTCGTCACGGGTGGGTTCGGCGCGCTCGGATCGGCCTCGGCCGCATGCGTCACTTTGGTGCCGTCCTCGTCGCCACCAGCTCGCCGACAGGAGCCGATCGAACTCGCAATCGCCGAGGACGTTCTCATTGCTGTTGCTAAAACGTCGCAGTCTTGAACTTTCGGCAGAACAGCCCAAGCAGCACATTGTCCAATTTATATTCTCATGTGATGATTGATGAATGCGATCCAAGCCCTGTCTTGAGGTTCGGAGCCGAAAACGACTGCAAAGCAGCAGGCCTAAACAGGACGCACGACCGTCAAAATGGGGAGGCAACGATGACTATCATTTTAAACCGCATGTTGCGGGCAAGCGCGTGCGCGATCCTTCTCAGCGGTCTCGGCGCCGCCGCGCTCTGCGCCACGAGCCTGCCGGCCGCCGCGGGCCAAATCCAGCCGCCGGGCAGCACCGACGGTCTGGCGCTGGGCGCCTCTCCGCCGCCCGGCCTCTACTATGTCAACATCGCCACCTGGGGCACCGGCGAAATCAAGGCCCCCAATGCCCTGGGGGCGCCCAACAACGCCGATAGCCTCGCGATCGGGGCCGAAGTGCCGTTCTTCGTCTGGGTGCCGGACTTTAAGTTCCTCGGCGCCCAATATTCGTTTACGGCTGCACTCCCGGTCATGGAGGCGGCGGCCAACCATTTCACCGGCAACGCTCCTAACCTCTATTTCAGGGGCCTCTACCAGCCGAACATCGCCCCGGTTAATCTGAGCTGGAACCTCGGCAACGGCTTCTTCGTTTCGATCGGCGAGGCTATCGACGTGCCGGTCAAGGAGGAGGTCACCTTCATGTCATCTTCGGGCCCGGGTATTGTGACGAGCGCCTGGGGCTTCGACACCCACTTCAACGTCAGCTATGTCACGAAGGACTGGGTCCTGTCGGCCAACAACGTGATCTCGTTTCAGACGAAAGACGGCGCCGGCATTCAGGGCAATGACGCGTTCGGCACCGACGTGACGGTTGCGCGCAACTTCGGCAAGTGGACCATCGGCGCCGTGGCTTTCGGCTCCTGGGATTTGAATGCGACGCCGATGAACACGGTCTTTGCCTTCACCCCCGGAATGGGTCGGGCGATCGCCGCCGGCGGCATGGTCGGTTACAACTTCGGCCCTGTCGACTTGATCCTCTATGCCACCAACCAGTTCTATGCCGAGGGTGACACGGACTTCGGCAGGTACGACACCCGCGTGTGGACGACGGTGGTCATTCCGATCTGGAATCCGGCTCCTCCGGCGCCGGCCCCGGTCATCGCCAAGTATTGATCGCTTTGAGTGCAAATAGGGCGGCGGAAGTATTTTCCCGCCGCTCGATAATCCCCGGCAATGGGTAGGGTTGGCGCCGCTCTTCGCTTAACTCCTCGGCGATGCGGGTTTGACAGCTCCCTCCGGTCAGATGACCGCCTTACTCGAGAGGTGATGACCGTACCGAATGCCCGACTTACCAGAAAGCGCTTTCATGCCCCTCATGAAAGCGCTTTTGTTTTGTCGGGTTCGGCCGCTGTCGATCGCCTATTGCGAAAGCCGACGCATCGCAGTTGAAAGCGCCAAATTAACGCCGAAAGAGGCTAAGCCGAACCGGCACGCACGACCGTCGTAATCGGGAGAAAACGTTGATTATACCGGGCGCGCGGGTCTTGTTTGGTCTTGTTTGGACGTGCCGCGCGTCGGCAGCGACGTCGGCGTCATTTTGTTATCATCACATGTGCAGGGGCGGTGGCCGAGCGAAAGTGTCGATCGGTTCGCCTCCTGAAAAGATTGTCATTTCTTCGAGGAAGGCTCGGCAATGACTGAATTGAACGGACGCGTGATCATCGTCACGGGTGGGTTCGGCGCGCTCGGATCGGCCGTCGCAGCGCTGGCGGAGGCCGAAGGTGCCAAAATCGCCTGCATCGGCCGGTCGAGCGATCGCAACGGCCCCGGCTTGCGTCTGGGCGGCGTCGATTTGGCCGACGAAGCCGCCTGCCAGCAGGCGTTGAAGCAGGTGGTCGACCGTCTGGGGCCACTCTATGGACTGGTGAACGTCGCAGGCTCGTTCGAGATGGCTACATTGGCCGAGGGAGGCCTCGATCTCTGGGATCGGATGTACAGGACGAACCTGCGAACGGTCTTATCCGCCTGCTATGCCGCGCTCCCTCTGCTCTTGGCGCGGAAATCCGGGCGGATCGTCAACGTCGGAGCCGCGGTCGCTGCCAAAGGCCTAGCGGGACTAGGGGCCTATACGGCCTCGAAATCGGGCGTCGCCCGCCTAACCGAGAGTCTGGCGGAGGAGACGCGCGGTGCTGGAATCACCGTGAATGCGGTGCTGCCGACCATCATCGATACGCCTGCCAACCGCGCTGCCATGCCGCAGGCGGACACCTCGCAGTGGACGTCGCCGGTCGATATCGCACAAGTGATCGTCTTCTTGCTGTCCGATCGGGCACGGGCGGTCAATGGGGCGCTGATCAACGTACCCGGTTCGAATTGAAGCGCTGGCGAGCCGTCGCTCCGCTTCGCCATGGACGTGGTGGTTTCGTTGCGAACATATTCGAGCAAGACTTAACGAGGCAGCTCCAGCCATTATTCCCCGGCTATTCAGGCATTTTCTGTAATTTTCGAGGGGATTTCGCTGGCGACCCCGGCAGGGCTCGAACCTGCGACCTGCCGCTTAGAAGGCGGCTGCTCTATCCAGCTGAGCTACGGGGCCTTGCATTCGCACCGCGATTCGCACCCTGTCTCGGAAAGGTGGCCCCACTTTTCCTGGACAGGCGGGACTCCATTTGAACCGATCACGTTGATGATATTGGATTGATTTCGATCCGATATCATCGTGATCTAGTGCGTCCACAGGTCGTGCCGCGTCGATTTGAAATTATCCGCATAGGCGATGACCCTGCGGGTCGTCGGTTTCGGCTCCTCAAGGTGATAGGCGATGCCCTGTTTCTCGGCATAGGCGATGGCCTCTTCCTTCGTGCCGAAGCAGAGTTGGATCTGGCTCTTCATGTCGCCCGAACTCGTCCAACCCATCAACGGCTCGATTTCGCGCGGCGATTCCGGATCGAATTCCAAAATCCAATATTTGCTGCGGGCGGTCCCGGACTGTACCGTGGCCTTGGTCGGGCGAAAAATCCGTGCGCTCATCTCGACATCCAAATTCTGACTGTGCCAAACCCTACGCCAAGCTTTGCGCAAGGCAGTTTTCCCAAGCCGAGCCACCTCTCGGGCCCCTGGTCCTTTGGGCCGAATTGGTCGGGGCAGCAGGATTCGAACCTGCGACCTGAAGTACCCAAAACTTCCGCGCTACCAGGCTGCGCTATACCCCGTTGGCTCCCGCGAGTTGCCTCCCCCTAACATGCGGCAGAGCGCAGTGCAAAGAATGAAGAGTGGAAGCAGTGCGATCCGCAATCCCGGCTCGGGCCGTGTCCAGTCTGCGAAGTCGGCTCTAAATATATGTGAGGCATCAAATATATCGGATGTCTAAATATCGGAAAACCGGACCCACGTTCCGGCAGCTGCTTGGCGAATTCATGGGTGGAACATAGCGTGGCGCACCTGGTCGCCGATCTTGAGAGCTATGCGCGCGGCAGTGCCGGCATTGACTTCCAGCACCGCGTAGGCCGGCGCCCCGGAAGGGATGATTCTCTCGGACAGCGGCTCCGTGTCGGCAGCAATGCCGACGACCCGCCCGGACTCGGCGATGAAGATCATGTCGAGAGGCAGATAGGTGTTTTTCATCCACATCATGACCGGCTGTTCGACCTCGAAGTCGAACAGCATGCCGCGGTTGCGAGGCAGAAAGCGGCGAAACATCAGGCCGCGCTCGCGGCCTGCATCTGTCCGCATCACCTCGACCGAAAATTCATGCTGGCCGCTCGCCGTCACGATCGACAAGGTCTCGAGCGCCCCCGGCGTCTCTTCGGCCGCCGCGAACTGAGCCCAGGCGGCTAGAAGCGGCATCGACACCAGGAAAACGACCAGAAGGAAAGTTCTGTTCCACGTAGGCACCGCAAAAGTGGGACGGCGTCGAATCACGGACATGGGCACGCAATGATCCTCACGCAGCATCGGATTGCCGATGCGCTTCAATGCCCAATCAATGCGACGATGGCAAGGCCGCTTCGAGCAAACGCACTTCTGCGGCCATCAATCCCTTCGGCCCGTCACCGAAACGCACCAGTAGCCCGTCGCCTGGCTTCAATTCGGCTATGCCATAACGGCGCAAGATCTCCATGTGAACGAATATATCCTCTGTCCCATCGCCGCGCGTCACGAAGCCGAAGCCGCGGACGCGGTTGAACCATTTGACGACACAGATTTCGAAACCGCCCGAGGGCGCGACTTGCACATGTGTGCGCGCAGGTTGCAATTGTGCCGGATGGACTGCCGTCGACTCGTCCATGGAGACGACGCGAAACACTTGCAATCCCTTCGCGCGCATCGTCGCTTCACAGACGACGCGGCTTCCTTCATGCGCGGTCTGGAATCCGTCCTTACGCAAGGTCGTGACGTGCAAGAGGACGTCCGGCAAACCATTGTCGGGAACGATGAAGCCATAGCCTTTCGCGACATCGAACCACTTGATCCGGCCCGAAATCTCGACAATATCAAGGGTTTGGCCAGTTTCTGGTTTGGCGTCGATATTCTCGTACGCCGAAAGGGAATCCTTGCTGCCCAACGGACCAGCTCCCAAGAACGCTCAACTCGATTTCGTCCGCAAACGGAGCCTCGGCAAGACCCTGTATCCGTACGAATCAAATTGTATCTCTTGTCGGCAGGATAGCATTGGCGGCTCCGCGCAAAAGCACGAATTCTCGCGAACCTGTGGATGACCGCGTGCCGGGCCAGTCCTAATCCGCCGAACCGATCGCCCCGAGGCGCGCGCGGTCGCGCCGGAAGTCCTTGCGACTGGCCGCGACGCGCTCGTATCGCCCCGAGGCGCGCGCGGTCGCGCCGGCAGGCGTACCGTCGCGCTTCTGGCAAAGACCGACAGAGCCCGCGAAGAGGTGCCGAGTCACTTGCCGCTTACGCCAGCGAGCCATTCCGACCGCTTTTCTGCCCCTCGTTCAATTCGCGAAGGGCTGCAGGATGTCGCCAATGTCGCCGCGCAGGACAAGATCGGCTTCGTCGTCGAGCGGCGTTTCTTCGCCATTGATAATGGCGAGGCGGGCGCCATGCCGTGCTGCGAGAAGGGGAAAGTCGGCGGCCGGGTAGACGACCAGCGAAGAGCCGATCGCCAGAAAGAGATCGCAATCGAGGGCGTGCTCGCGCGCCCGTCGCATGGCGAGCACGGGCATGGCCTGGCCGAAGGAAATGGTTGCGGACTTTACGATTCCACCGCAGCACGCGCATGACGGCGCGGCACCATTGGCGTCGAAGTCGCGCCGAATATCGTCAAGCTCATGGCGCCAGCCGCAGGCAAGGCATGTCGCATAACTGCCGTTGCCGTGCAGTTCGATGATCCGGTCATCGGCAACGCCGGAAGCTTGATGCAAGTTGTCTATGTTCTGCGTGATGATGGCTTTCAGCTTGCCCGCGGCAATGAGATTTGCAAGCGCGACATGGCCGCGACCGGGTCGCGCCTTTGCGTAAAGATCATCCATGGCGAATTTGCGTCGCCACGCTTCTTCGCGCATCAGGACGTCCGACATGAACCGCCCGAACTCGATCGGCTCGAGCCGCATCCAAGGCGAATTCTTCGAGCGGAAATCGGGAACGCCGCATTCCGTCGAAATGCCGGCGCCGGTAAAAGCGACGGCTTTTCGAGAGCGCTCGATCAGGTCGCGCAAGGCGCTGTGGACTTTGTCGATCTCGGAAAGTATCAGCACGTCGAGACCCCTCGCGAAATGGGACGGTGCGATTGCGCCCGAAGCACGGCATCGCCGGGTTCGGCAGGACGCGCCGGAGGGGCTTGTCGTCAAGGTTGATTTGGCAGACGGACCGGCCTGCTTCTCGCGGCTAATGGCTCATCTCTTCGGTCTCGACCAAGAGAGGCCGCACCGGATCGCGTTCGCGCAAGAAAGCTCCCGCGCGTGCCACAACCAGATCGCCAATTCTGAGGCCGGAGCGAATTTCGATGTTCTTGCCGACAAAAAGGCCAATTTGCACGGATCGAACCTCGACATGCCCGTCGCGGACAACCTGTACAACGGAGCCTCGCGGGCCGAAAAGAACTGCCGAAAGAGGCACGCTCGTGTTGCAGCTGCGCCCGGTTTCGATCGAGGCGATCGCAAATGTGCCGGCACGCAGGCTCGGTTTGCCGGTGATTTGAACGCGCGCGTGGCCGAGCTGGCTCAAGAAATCGACGTCCGACTCGAGCCCGCGCACGGTGCCGGCAATATCGGCGGCCCCCAACATTTCTATGCGGACACTCTGCCCCGACTTGATCTTTCGCAACGAGGCCTGCGGAACGTCGACGACCAGGTCAAATTCGCCATTGCGGATGATCCGGAACAAAGCATCGGCACGCGACGCCACCGGCATGCCGATCGGTATCGGCCGCGGGGCGACCAGAATGCCGCTCGCATTGGCAGTGACGCTGGCCGTGGACGGGGCCTGCGGCGGCAGCCAATCGGGCTTGGTAAGGTCGAGCAGCGCGTCGCCGATTTTGACCTCGTCGCCGTCCTCTTTCAGAACCCGGGAAACATGATAGCCGTCGACATCGGGGCGCACGAGCGCCTCGTCGCGCGGCAAGATGAATCCGGTCAGTCTGATGCTGTCGTCGAAACAGGCCGTCTTGGTTTTGACGACAGTTACGGCCATTCCCGCGATACCGTCGGCGGCATTGGCGCCGGCGCCCGGCAGCAAAAGAACGACGATTGCGGCCGAAAGCCAGCGCAGCAAACGCCGCGCCGAATGCGACAGAAAGCCCGCGACCGCGAAATCCATGAAGCCTCCCTGCATCAAACGATTTCATAAGCGCTAGAGCGGACGAGTTCTAATCGAATCATTAGCCGTCATCGCGACCGCGAGCTTGCCACGCGGTAAGCGATCCAGGGGAACGCGCACCCTCTGGACTACTTCGTCACTGCGTTCCTCGCAATGACGGCAATTGTTTCAACTCTAAATCATCCCGCTCCAATTCAACAGTCCCGAGACACGAATACCAGCCTTCGCGCCCCCAAACGGACTACGTGGCCGCGTCTTCCACCCAAGGAAGGCTTAGTCTAGAGCAGATCCCGTCATGGTGGAAGGCCGAAAGCAACCGGCGCTCGGCGCGTTGCGCAGGAGGCGCGATAGGTGGCTGACGTACCGGAGAAAGACGTGGAGCGCCCTGCACCGCGGGAGTGACGCCCCCGGCCCGGTGCGATCAGTCGGCGGGGATGGAGGCCTCGGAGGGAATCGAACCCCCGTACAAGGATTTGCAGTCCTCTGCGTAGCCACTCCGCCACGAGGCCTTACCGGCTCACCAGAACTCGGCGTGACGAGGCCTATAGCAAAAGAGGCGCGTCGCCGGCAAGGAATGGTTCAAAAAACGGCTCTCTCACCAAGATTTTGCCGTGTACAGGAATTATATTGGATCTTTGCAAAGGCACCGCAGGCTTGCTATATGCCGCCTGCGCCACGGTCCCTGGTAGCTCAGCGGTAGAGCAATCGACTGTTAATCGATTGGTCGCAAGTTCGAATCTTGCTCAGGGAGCCATTCTCCGACCCCTCCGGCGGCGGAGTCCGCCCCACCCCGGGCGCGGCGTCCTCTCGCTCGATGGGTTGCGATGGAGCCCCTCATTCGGCGGCCGCCGCAAGTGCTGCGGGCGTTTAGGGAATGAGTACAGTCGCGCCGGTCGTTTTTCGTGCTTCGAACTCGCGGTGCACGGCGACGATATCGTCGAGCTTGCGGCGGGCGTGAATCGGGATTTCGACGTCGCCCTTCTCGACGACACGGAAGAGTTCGTCGGCATTTTTCTCGAGATCCTCCCGCTTTGCAATATAGGTGTAGAGCGTCGGCCGTGTCACATAGAGCGAGCCTTTTTGCGCCAACAATCCCAAGTTGAAGGCTTCGATCGGTCCGGACGCACTGCCGAAACTGACGAACAGGCCGAGCGGACGCAAACAATCGAGCGAGCCTGGAAATGTCGCCTTGCCGACGCCATCATAAACGACGTCGCACAGGTCGCCGCTGGTGAGCTCCTTGACCCGTGCGACGAAATCCTCTTCGCGATAAAGAATACAATGCTTGGCACCGGCCTTCTTGGCGAGCTTGGCCTTTTCCGCCGAACCGACCGTGCCGATGACCTCTGCACCGAGCGCCTTCGCCCATTGGCAAACGATCAGGCCGACCCCGCCCGCGGCCGCATGGACCAGAATCGTGTGCCCCTTCTTCACCTTGAACGTGTGGCGCAACAAATATTGCGCCGTGAGCCCTTTTAAGAGCCCGGCCGCGGCGGTTTCATAAGAAATCGCCTTCGGCAGTTTGACGAGCCGCGCTGCGTCGACGAGCCGCTCTTGCGCATAGCAACCGAAAGGCACCGTGTAAGCCACCCGATCGCCGCGCTTGAAGCCTTTGACGCCTTTAGCGAGTTCGACGACTTCGCCGGCCGCTTCATTGCCCAGAATGAAGGGCTTCTGCGCGACTGGATATTGTCCGTTACGGAAATAGACGTCGATGTAATTCAGTCCGATGGCGTGATTGCGGATGCGCACCTCGCCCTCGCCCGGCGGCGGCAGTTCAATATCGTCGATCTGCAGGACTTCCGGCCCACCGGTTTCGTGCACGCGAACCACTTTGACCATTAGAGATGCTCCGTTCGACGCGCTTGCCTCGAGCCTGGTCCGGCTTGGTCGACCGGCCCCAGCAAAAGGGCGCTTTCGCGACTTCCCAGCAGTCCGTGGGAAGACATGCCGAGTCGGGAGTTTTGCACCGCCGCGCGTGGCACGCAAGCTGGCCGGGCTCAATCGAGTTCGAAAGCGCTCTTGTAATCGCGCTTCAACTTCGGATCTTGCGCATTCTTCTCGAGAACGCAACAGCCGACGACGAGGAGGTCGAGCTCCGTGCCCATGAAGCAGCGGAACGCGTCTTCCGGCGTGCAGACGATCGGCTCGCCGCGGACGTTGAAGCTCGTATTGACCAGAACCGGACAGCCCGTGATGGCGTCGAAACGGGTGATGAGCGCGTGGTAGAGGGGATTCGTCTCGGCGTGCACCGTCTGGATACGGGCCGAATAGTCGACATGAGTCACGGCCGGGATGTCGGAGCGCGGCACGTTGAGCTTGTCGATGCCGAACAGCGTCTCTTCCTCGACCGACATCTTGCGGCAGTGCTCCGCCTTCACATTGGCGACCATCAGCATATAGGGAGAAGCGCCGCTGTATTCGAACCAGTCGGCGACCCGCTCCGCCAGGACGGACGGCGCGAAAGGCCGAAAGCTCTCGCGATATTTGACTTTGAGGTTGAGCACTTTCTGCATCGTCGGGGAACGCGGATCGCCGAGAATCGAGCGATTGCCGAGTGCGCGCGGGCCGAATTCCATGCGCCCCTGATGCCAACCGACGGCCTGGCCATCAGCTAGCGCCTGGCTCGTCAGTTCGATCATCGCGGCTTCGTCCAACACGGTGAAGCGCGCGCCGACCTCGGTGAGCCGCTGCTCGATTTCGGCTTGCGTAAAGCTCGGTCCGAGGTAGGAGCCTTTCATGGCATCGCGGCCATTCGACTTTGGCCGCGGCTGCCCTTCCTCGTGGAAATGGACGGCAAGCGCGGCCCCGAGCGCACCGCCGGCATCACCCGCAGCCGGCTGCACATAGATGTCGTCGAAATGGCCTTGGCGCAGGATTTTCCCGTTTGCGACGCAATTGAGAGCGACCCCGCCGGCGAGGCAAAGATTTCTCTCACCCGATTCCGCCGCGAGTGCGCGGGTGAGACGCAATACGATTTCTTCGGTCACGTTCTGGATCGATGCGGCGAGATCCATGTGCCTTTGTTCGAGCGGTTCGTCGGGCTGGCGAGGGGGGCCGCCGAACAGTTCGGCGAACTTGCCATTCGTCATCGTCCAACCGGTGCAATAATCGAAGTAATCCAAATTGAGCCGGAAGGACCCATCTGGCTTCACGTCGACGAGCTCGTCGAAGATCAGATGGGCGAATTTCGGTCGGCCATAGGGGGATAGTCCCATGACTTTATATTCGCCGGAATTGACCTTGAATCCCGTGTAGTAGGTGAAGGCGGAATAGAGCAGCCCGAGAGAATGCGGAAAATGAATCTCTTTGATGACGCCGAGCGTGTTTCCCCTGCCGATCGCCGCCGAGGTCGTCGCCCACTCGCCCACTCCGTCCATCGTCAAGACGACGCCGCGCTCGAACGGTGAGGCATAAAAGGCCGAGGCGGCATGCGAGAAATGATGTTCGCAAAAGCGCAGCTTGGCCGCCACGCCAAGATCCGTATCGATCTCTGCGAGCGCTTTGCAAATGAGGTCTTTTTGAAAGATCTTTTCGCCCATCCAAAGCGGCATCACCTTGCGGAAAGAACCGAAACCGCGCGGGGCGAAGGCAAGGTAGGTCTCGAGCAGGCGCTCGAACTTGATGAAAGGCTTTTCGTAGAAGACGCTACGATCGACCTCCTTGCCGGTAATTCCGGCTTCCCTCAAGCAAGTGGCGATGGCTTGCGACGGAAACGACGGATCGTGCTTCTTGCGTGTGAATCTTTCTTCTTGTGCCGCCGCAACGACCTCGCCGTCGCGGACGAGCGCCGCTGCGCTGTCGTGATAGAAAGCGGAAATGCCAAGGACGATCATTGGGCGCAAATCTTCACGAGGATCGGCCTCCGAAAGAGCACTTTCAGGCGCCGATGACGCCGCTCGGGCTTGTCAGGACAGGCGCGATTTTGTGGCAAAGCCACAGTCCGACGCGCGGCCGTAGGATGCAATTCTCGTCGAGCTCCAGCGGAAATGCCCGGCACTAGATGGCTCTCTCGGCCCGCAACCCGCGCAGCCCGCCGCGCCCGCTCCCCGATCAGAAGAGCGTATAGATGAAAGGCGCCAGTACCGAACCCTGACCCAAGACGAAGAGTGCCCCGAAGACGACGAAAAGCACGATGAGCGGTGTCAGCCAAAGCTTCTTGCGGCTGCGCAGATAATCGAAGAATTCAGCGAACAGGGACATTGAGGGTTCCTCAGAATTGCTTTGTCATTGCCCCCGCCCGCGGTCCGGCGGGATCGCGTGCGATCCAATAGGTCGCGGCTTCCGATTGTTTCAGCCGCAGGGCATCATGCCCGCGCCATCGCAAGATCTGCGCGAAAGGAACGAGGATTGCGAAATACAGCAACCCCAGTATGACAGGGCTCACGACGGCATGAAGCGCGAGCCCCAGCTTGAACCAGATCCGGTTCAAAGGCGCAAGCCAATCTGAAGCGAAGAGCCCCAGCGCAAGGAAGACGAACGCGATGCCGAGTGCCCACAAGCGCAAAGGCTCATGCCGCAGCAAAGGCCAAAGGCTCACAAGCGCGAAGAAGCCGGCAAAAACGAGGCCGAAAGATCTATTCGATCCGAGCCTAGTCGTGCGATGGACCAGCAAAGATTCGTGACCCGTCATGATCTCGTCCTAAGATATGAAACCTAGAGCATGTCCCGGCAATGGTGCGACAGTCTTCCGGCAAAGACAGGCTCCCATCATTGATTCTGAGCCTATTCTTGTCAATCGGCAGTGCCTATCCGGTTGGGCCACGCCCGAGACTAAAGCTTCTCTTAGCGTCTCGGTTTTATCAATCCTGTCATTCCGTAAAGCCAACACTATTATATGCTTGCCGCGCGGGACGCTTCGTCTGGGTGACAAGGGCACCGCATGAGTTCAATGGCAAAGCCGCCTTGAGAATCACAAACGTCGCGCGGGTGCGTCAGTTCGATACGCTCGACGTAATGAGATCCGATAGGTTTTTTGTCAGGAAATCGTGCAGCATGCGGGCACGGGCGCGGTGCGCCGCCGCCGTCGGATGCCCATCTCCGGCAATTTTGAGGACTGTCCCAGGCTCGAAATCAGCCTGCGAAAGCGACCCCTCGAGTACGAGTAATCCGGATTCGCGGAGCCGTGCTTCGATCTCTGCGTCCTTCATTCCCGCTTTGGCGAGATAGGCGTCCCCAGCCGGCAGGAAAATCACGATAGTCGGGACGCCGTATTTTGCTTTGGCGAGTTGTGCGGCCCGCCTGATTTCGGCAATATAGAGGCCTATGTCGCGCGGTCCGATGAATCGCGAGACGGGTTGGATAAGTCTTCTGAATGTCGCCGAACGGCCAAGGAATTCCCGCAATCTGCTCGGTGCGGCTGTGGCGGTGCAAAGCCCGGCATAGACGGGCTCGCCTGCCCGCAACTCGTAGCGTGGCGCGCCGATGACGAAATCAACGAGACAGGACGACCGCTCGGCCTGCCAAGGGTTTGTCTGGAATACAAAGACTTTCGCGTCCGCAAGCAGATGGTCGTAGAGCCCCGTCTCGATCGCGCGGAGAAACTGATTTGGTCCGTAGGCGGAGACGCCGAAGTTGAGAACGCGCAGCCGGCGTTGATCGATGTCGGCGAAGGCTTGCGGCAGCGTGTCCTCGTCTCTCACGCCATCACCGAAGGTGAAGGAATCGCCGAAAAATGCGATGGTCCGCCCCGATGGCGCAGACAAGGTGCGGCGCAGACCCGGCGCATCGATCGTATAATCGACATCAAAGATGACCCTGCCATCGGGATCGACTTTCCTGGCATGATAGGTGCCCGGCCCCGCATGTCCCCAGCCGAGAATCGGATGCCGAGCGTAGAAACCAACCAGGGTCACACGCGGCGGATCGAACTCCATGCTGGCGCTGACGAGTTCTGTACAGGAAAGGCCGAAGGCAAGAGAAGCAATCACTGTTGCAATACTTCAAATCTTGCCGCCCATCAGGGCCGCGATATAGACGGCGGTCGCAAAGGCAAACAGTTCCCAGTCGGCAAATCCGTATTTGTTGCCCGAAGGAGATCTGGCGATGACCACGGCAACCGCGATAAAGCAGATGGGAATTAAAAAAAAGCGCACGAAAAGCTGCATGCCGCGTGATCGCAAAGCCGCTCCTTAAATCATGATTCCGAAGCCCCCGGGAAGCAAAAATCAGCTTATCGAAGTCGGCGATCCCATGCAATCGCCGTCAAGACTGCCGCTTGTTGCGATGTGAAAGCGTCGTCGCGTCGAGGATCTATCTGTTGCCTCGCCGCGCTCTCGGCGCCGCGAACCTTCTCACGCCATCTTCACTTTATAGAGCGGCCTGCGACGACTTTTGCCGGACGATTGGCGAGAAAGTTCTGCAACAGCGCCGCACGGGCGCGATTGGCGAGCGCCGTCGGATGGCCGTCGCCCGGAATTGAAAGTGCCGTGCCGGGCGCGAAATCGGATGCGGAGAGCGCTCCATCGAGAACGAGCAATCCGGATTTGCGGAACCGTGCTTCGATCTCGGCGTCATTCAGTCCCGCTTTGGCGAGATATGCGTCGCCTGCCGGCAGGTAGAGCACGATGGTCGGCACCCCATATTTCTCTCTGGCGAGTTCCGCCGCTCGTCTGATTTCGGCAATATAGAGGTCGATGTCGCGCGGCCCGATCGACAGCAGGACAGGTTCGACAAATTTCCTGAATGTCCCGGAATTCGCAAGAAATCCTCTCAGCCGGCGCGTCAGGCCCTCAGCGCACGGTCCGGTATAGACTGGCTCCCCACCGCGAAGTTCGTAGCGCGGCGCACTCAGGACGAAATCCGCAAGACAGGACGACCGCTCGGAATGCCAGGCGGAAGTCTGAAAGACAAAGACTTTCGCATTGGCGAGCAAGCGGTCGTAGAGTCCGGTTTCGACCGCGCGGAGAAATTGCTGCGGTCCATAAGCGGAGAAGCCGAAGTTGAGGACATGCCAATGGCGATCGGCGTCCGCGAAGGCCTGCGGCAGAGTGTCTTCGTCTCGCACGCCTTCCCCGAAGGTGAAGGAATCGCCGAAGAATGCAATCGTCGGTCCCGAGGCGGCGGAAATCGTGCGGCGCAAACGCGTCGAATCGATCGTATAATCGACATCGTAGATGAGTTTACCGTCGCGATCGACTTTGCGGGCGTGATATATGCCCGCAGCCGCCGGTCCCCAACCGACAACTGGTTGCGGATCCGTTAAGCCTTTCGATGTCAAGGCGCGGGAGGGGGCTGTGTTCACCCCGCTAACCTCTATGCAGGTCAAACCGAAAGCAAGCGACGCCGTCAGCGTTGCGACCGTACGGAGCTTGCCGTTGAATACGACTGCGACATAGACGGCGGTGGCAAACGCCAGCAGTTCATATTCCGCGAGCCTGTAATCATTCCCCGCAGGAGAGAGGGCGATGACCGCCGCAACTGCGATTAGACACGCGGGAACGAAAAAAAGGCGAACGAACCGCGGCAGGCTGCGCGATGACAATGTCGCTCCTTGGATTCTCGAAGCCCCTCAATTATTAGGTCTTTATGGGAGACTGTCATGCAAAGCAATGTGGGTTCTCGACCAATTGCCTAAAATGTCTTTAATAATGGCTTATGCCCTTTCGCCTGACGAGACCCGGCCGAAAAGGGGCAATCGGTCTCGCGCCCGAACGCACGACAAACCCTCATCGCAGAGTGGGACTCGCGACGACCACCGTCTGATGATTGGTGAGAAAATTCTGCAGCAGAGCTGTATAGGCGCGATTGGCGAGCGCCGTCGGATGGCCGTCGCCCGGAATTCTCAACAAGGTTCCCGGCGGAAAATCATCCGGCGAGAGCGTCGCATCGACGAGTTCGATACCAGAATGTTGCAGTCTCGTCTTGATCATTGCATCTGTGAATCCGGACTTCGCCAGATAAGCATCGCCTTCGGAAAGGTAGAGCACGATCAGCCGCGCACCATATTTTTGCTTGACGAGTTCCGCGCTGCGCCGCAATTCTGCGATGTAGAGTTCGACATCGGCCGCCCCGGCAGCACCTGCGAAGGGTCGCACAAAGCGCCGGGAGGCGGCGCCGTTGACGAAAATCTCTCGGAAAACGCGGCTCAACCCTTCCGCACAGGCGCCGACGAACACCGGTTCGCCGTCGCGCAATTCATAGCGGGCGGCTCTCACCATGTGACCAGCGACACATGAGGATCGCTCGGCATGCCAAGCAGCGGTCTCGTAGACGAAGATTTTCGCATCCGACAGAAGTGGGGTGAAAAGATCCGTCTCCAGCGCGCGCAGAAACTGTTGCGGGCCGTATCCGGGAAAGCCAAAATTGAGAACCCGTGTGTTCCGCCCAGCTAGATCGGCATAGGCTTGCGGCAAGGTCTCGGAATCGCTGAGCCCCTGGCCGAATGTCATCGAATCTCCGAAGAAGGCGACAGTCGGGCGGCCCGCCGCCGATATCGTGCGCCGCAGCAGATGATCGTCGATCGTGTAACCGGCATCATAGATGAGCGCACCGTCCGATCCGACGCGTTTGCCGTGATAGACGCCGGGCGCCGAAGGTCCCCAGCCGAGCCCGGGACGGGAGACCGAAAAACCCCGCGTTTCGACGGAAGGATTGGCTTCGAACGCCGCCGAGCCGAGTTCGAGCGCGGCGAACCCGAACGTCAGGGCGGCAGCCAAGGTCGCCGCGTCCCGCCACGTAGCGCGCAAGATCGCCGCGAGATCGGCGATCAGAAGAAAAGCAAGAAATACGTATGTTCCACGAGTATATTTTGAGTACGACGAAACGCTGACCAGAAATGCAGCCAAGAAAATAAGAGCCAGAACTAGCCCAAAAGCAACCCAACGGCTTCGAATAAATGATGACATCGTGGTTCTATGGATTTCAAGACGAGGTCAATTGATGATCAACCGACCTTGGTAAATTCGGAATTCTCAAGCAAGTAACAAAAAAGTCAGAGAAGTCTATTTAACATTCTTCGTCGTTATAATACGACATATCACCCGCGCGGCTTTTGCGCTCGGCGTCTCGGCATCTTCGAGGCACATGCGTCTCTCAAGGCTGGCAAAACCTGTCATCTGCGCCGCCCGCTGCGGACCAGCGGAGAATAAAGGCTCGAGCGCAGCGGCGAGAGCGCCTGCCCTGCAGTTTTCTTGGAGAAATTCCGGCACCCGGTTTTCCTCCAAAATCAGGTTCGGTAGAACGATCGACGGGACTTGGATGAAGTGGCGAAGCTGTGCTTCGAGCCATGAAACTTCGTAGGCGACGACCATTGGAACTTGCGCCAGCGCCAATTCGAGCGTGACGGTTCCGGATGCGCACAATGCCGCCCGGGCGCGCCGAAATGCAGCATATTTTGCGTTTTCGCCGATGAGGATCTGCGGCCTTATGGGCCAGTCGGCAAGGCCTGCGCGGATTTCTCCTTCGAGGTGCGATACGGCCGGCAGTACGCAATTGAAGCTCTGTTGATCCGCGGCGAGCCGAACCAGGGTCTCGGCAAAGCGCGGCATCAAACGGCTGATTTCGGAATGGCGCGATCCCGGCAAGACGATGAGCATCGGCGGATCGGCGTCGCGCGCGCGCAAATCGGCTTGGCTCGGCCGCAACATATCGAGTTTCTCGATCAACGGATGCCCGACGTAGGTGCACGGCGGGCCCCCCAGGCGCCGATAGGCCTCCGGCTCGAAAGGAAGGAGCGCCAAAACGTGATCGATGTAGGCGCGCATTTTCCCTGCCCTGCCCGGCCGCCAAGCCCAAACCGTCGGGCTGACATAATCGATAATTGGCAAATCCGGTCTGGCTTTGCGGACGCGCTGTGCGACTCTGTGAGTGAAATCAGGGCTGTCGATGATGACGAGCGCATCGGGTCGCATGGCGAGGGCGGCCCCGGCCGTCGTCTCGATGCGCGCCAAGAGCCTCCTTATATTCGCGAGAACCGGCAAGACGCCCATGACCGCGAGCTCCGCGAGGGGGAACAGACTGGCGAGCCCCTCAGCCTCCATCGCGGGGCCGCCGACGCCGGAGAATTCCACGTCCGGTCGGGCTTCGCGCATGGCTCTCATCAATCCGGCACCGAGCTGATCGCCCGAAGCTTCGCCGGCAATCAGAAACACCCGTATATTCATTGATCGTTCACTGAGACTGACGCCGGCCACGAATAATGGCCATTTCGATAAAAGTTTAATCTTTGGCTTCCGAACTCGACAAACGACGCCCGGCACATTCGCTGCCACGAGAGCACGGGGCGCCAGATAAGCCCCGTTCTTGGAAACGGGAAGCTGTCGATGCACTTCGTGACGATCGTTCGCGCGCTGTTGATATCATCAATGATGGCGATGGTCTTCTTCGTCCACACAGGAACCGTTGGCGCCGACGAACCGTGGGCAAGCTCTGCGACCCTCGCCGGCGAAGCCTCTGTGCCCTATGGTTGGCTCGATTTTTGTCGCCGCCAGCCACAAGATTGCAACCAGCCGGTTCTTCCAGCAGTCGACGTAAACCTGACATCCGGCACCTGGCAGACCTTGAATACGATCAACCGGCGAGTGAACCGCACGATTGAGCCTGTTTCGAACTTCGAGCATTGGGGCACGATGCTCGACCATTGGGACTATCCGACCGACGGCAAGGGCGATTGCAAGATATTCGCTCTCTACAAGAGGAAGTTGCTGATCGAGGCGGGCCTACCGCGACAAGCGTTGCTCATGACGATTGTCCGCGATCTCAACGGCGACGGTCATACGGTCCTCACCATCAAGACCACCAAAGGCGAATTTGTTCTCGACAATCTGAGGGATGAAATTCGTCCGTGGGACGCGACCGGTTATCATTTCTCCAAGCGTCAGTCGCAGGAAAACCCAAACAAATGGCTCGCTATCGCCGAACCGAAGGCGCGTGTTTCGAGTTTGCACTGAGCGGAACCCTGCCGGGATTTCTCACACCGGACATGGTCTGCGCCGGTCACGTTGCATCGCCTTTGTCGTGACTCGGCATGCAGATCGCGCGATCGCCGCCCTCAACGAGGAAATCGAGAATGTCGCGCACCTCGCGATGCGCCGCGAATTCCTGCATCGCATCTGAGATCCGCTCGCCAAGCGTCCCTTCCGCCGCGAAAAGGAGCCTATAGGCGCGGCGCAAGGCAGCGATGGTCTCGCGCGAGAAACCGTGCCGCTTGAGGCCGACAAGGTTCAAGCCGGCGAGCCTCGCGCGATTGCCGAATGCAAGCCCGAACGGGATGAGATCATTTTCGAGCCCACTCAGGCCGCCCAAAAATGCGTGCGCGCCGATGCGCGTGAACTGGTGAACCGCCGCCCCGCCGCCCAGTCGCGCGAAGTCGCCGATCACGACATGGCCGGCGATCATTACATTGTTCGACAGGACAATGTCGCAGCCGAGGCGACAGTCGTGGCCGACATGGGAATTGGCGAGAAAAACGCAGCGATCACCAATCTTCGTCAACAAGCCGCCGCCTTGCGTGCCCGGATTGATCGTCACGCCTTCCCGGATCAGGCATTCCGCGCCGATCTCGAGGCGTGAGACTTCGCCTCGATATTTGAGGTCCTGCGGCGGATGGCCGATCGACGCAAAAGGAAACAGACGGCTGCGGGGTCCGACCTTCGTATGTCCGGCAACAGCAACATGGGAGACGAGCTCGACGCCGTCGCCGAGCTCGACCTGCGGGCCGACATGACAAAAGGCGCCAACCGAAACGCCGGCACCGAGAACCGCCCCCGCTTCAATCACGGCGGTCGGATGAATTCCCTTGTCCCGGGTGTCGCCGAATGTGCTGCTCATGACCCTTTCGTCGACGTGCCTTCATCGTCGGCCGGTTGTTCGTGCACGAGCATGGCGGAAATCTCCGCCTCGCAGACGAGCACACCGTCGACGAGGGCGCGCCCTTGATACCACCACATGCTGCGGCGCTGATTGAGCTTGGTCATGTGGAATTCGATCCTGTCGCCCGGTACGACGGGCTTGCGGAACTTGGCCTTGTCGATCGTCATGAAATAGACGAGCGAAGGTGGACCCACTCGGCTTTGCGCGTTGATGCACAAAGCGCCGGCTGTCTGTGCCATGCCTTCGAGAAGAAGGACGCCCGGCATCACCGGCTGTGTCGGAAAGTGCCCTTGAAATTGCGGTTCATTGGCGCTGACGTTCTTGATCCCGATGCAGGATTGGTCACCATTGGCTTCGATGATGCGATCGACCAAAAGGAACGGATACCGATGCGGAAGCAGTTTAAGAAGTCTCTGAATATCATAGACTTCCAGCGTTTCGCGAGCAACTTCGTCCATTCCCGAACCTGTTCTTCGCTCCTGCGGGAGCAATTGGCTTGTCCTTTCGAAGCCGTCCCGACCGGCGGCTGGGAAAGCTAATATCACGCTCCCCGACCGTTTGGTCCACCCAACTAGAACATGTCACGAAAAACTTGCCAAATTTTCCCGGACGCGCCCCCTGGCTCGGCGCCGCGTCTCGTCGATTGGATGCGTCGATGCGATCGAGACGGCTGGGTGGTCGATCACGATGACTTTGGATTGAGCCAATCCAAAGTCATGAAAGCGATCGATTCCAATAACTTAGAGCGGGATAGGCAAATGAGTTTACGCAATCTGCGTAAACTCGATCGCGCCGGAAAACCCGCGCTGCGTCCAACTTTTCTCATCTCGCTCCAAGGGACCGCGAGTTTGCCTGTCTTTACAACGGCGATCCCGCATTTCGCCAGCAATTTTCCTGTCGCCCGGCCGGACCCGGTGAGACATTACGAGTCCCCCTCGTGCGCCGTCTCGTGAATCTGCGATCCTCGCGCGGCTTCGCCGCGAAAGCAACTGCGCGCCTGCGCCAGTCGGTGCAGGACGGCATGGGCCTTCAACCAGGCCCGCACCGAGGTCGCCGGTGTTCCTCCCTGACGTGCCTTGGCGGGGACGTCTGCAATGACCCCAGCCTGCGCCGCGATCTGCGCTGCAGAGCCGACAGAGAGATGACCGGCCAATCCGGCTTGGCCACCGACGCTGACGAAATCGCCAAGCTCGGTCGAGCCCGAAATGCCCACTTGGGCAACGATCAAACAATGCCGTCCAATTCGGACATTATGGGCGATCTGGACGAGGTTATCGATTTTCGTGCCCTCGCCAATGACCGTGTCGCGCGTCGCGCCACGATCGATCGTCGTATTGGCGCCGATCTCCACGTCATCCTGGATAATGACGCGACCGATTTGCGGCACTTTCAAATGGCCGCGCCGCCCCGGAGCGAAGCCGAAACCGTCTTGCCCGATCGCGGCGCCGGGATGAATGATCACGCGATCGCCGATCAAAGCGTGGGCGATCGCGGCGCCGGCGCCGACCGAGCAGTGCCGGCCAATCCGCACCTCAGAACCGATGACGGCATTGGGCCCAATGACGGAGCCCGAACCTATTTCGGCCCGCGGCCCGATGACCGCTCCAGGATCGACGCTCACGTCGGATTCAAGGCGTGCTTCGGGGTGGACCGAAGCACTGGGGCTGATTCCAGTCATGCCGAACAGAGAACCCGGCCGCAGAGAATCGGGATAGATCCGCGCCAGAACGCGCGCAAAAGCGCGATATGGTTCGCTCGTTATGAGAGCGATTGTCCCTTCGGGCACATCGGCCGCAAAGCGCGGGGCGACGAGACAGGCCGCGGCCCGCGTTGTCCGCAGCGCCTCCAGATATTTCGGGTTTTCGAAAAAAACGAGCGTATTGGCCCCCGCCTCCTCGATCGGCGCAAGCCGGGAAACGACAAAAGTGCCGAGCTGCAAGTGCGGCGCTGCCGCGGCTCCGGTCCAAGCGCAAATATCCGCCAGGCTCGGCTGCAGGGCGGCGCGAAAGAATATCGGTTCGCTCATTTGGGATCTGCTTGTCTAGCCCGGAACTGCCAGTGCGCGATGTGCACTCCTCGAACGTCATAGCCGGGCCGGTCAAAGGCCATGACAAGCAAAGCCATGATGCGGTCGAGAGCGGCGTGACTCGAACATCAGAAAAGTGGGTACTGGTCCAGATTTGTCACACTGGACAGGGTCTGCCAAGCGCGGCGCGAAAACCAATCAGTTCGAAAATGTTCGGGAGGGCCGCAAGGCCAAAATCGGTCTGCCAAAAGCAACGCCCGCCACTCCACCGAACAAAACTCGGCAGGACGGCTCGCGGAGTGCGCACTCATATCGGTCTTTGCGTCCCTTGGTGTCGGATCATGCTACCGCGACGGGACATGGTCGGTGAATTGTGGGCCTCGAGATCAGGCGGTTAGAACGTCGTCCCGCCGCTGAAGCGGAAGAACTGCGTTTGGTCATATTGGTTCTTGGTAATCGCCTGGGCGAAGTCGAAGCGGATCGGCCCGAGCGGCGAAGCCCAGATGATCGAGGCACCCAACGAACTGCGCACTTGCATCGTATCGTCGCCGACCGTGATCGTATTGCCTTGTGTATAGTACGGGAACACATTGTATTGGGTCACAGGGCAAGAATAACAGGCAGTGCCGTTGGGGCCGGCAAAATTGGTTTGCCCGGTGAAGCCCCAGAGCGCACCGGCGTCGGCAAATAGGGCGCCCTTCAACCCGACTTCCTTGGGAATGCCCCAGATCGGAAACTGGAGTTCGGCGGAAGCGCCCCAATATTTCGTGCCGCCGAGCGAGTTGCCGCTCCAATCAATACCGGGTGATATATCGCGCGGACCGATACCGCCCGGTGCGAAGCCGCGCACTAGCGACGGACCGTTGTTGAAATTATCGATCACGCGCAATTCGTCGCCCCCCCAAGGCGCCAGGAAGCCACCTTGCAGATGGACGAGGCCGACCAGCTGATCCGAAACCGGCCAGATCGACTGATAGAAGCGGAAATCAGCACCGGTACGGCTATAGCGAAGGTCGCCACCAAGGCCGGCAACGTCCTCGCGCAGTTCCGCATGAATGCCCGAGCTCGGATTTTTGGGGTTGTCGAGGTTGTTATACGAGATCGTGAAGCCCGGCATCGACGTAAGCGTGGTGCCTTGCGCTTCTTTTAGAGCAAGCGAGGCCTCGCCGTTCGACAAACAGTTACTGGTGAAAGATGCCTGCCCACCATAGCCGGGCACCGCATTGCCAAACTGATCATTGAGCGGAGTTATGCCGGGAATCGGACTCCAGCAATCGTTATAGGGTAGGTAGCTGTTATTGGGGATCGAAATAGTCGACGAATAGGCGCTGTAGCGCGGCGAGAAAGTTATCTCGTCCGTAATCGGCAAACCGGAGCGCAATGTCCCACCGATCATGGTGTTCTGGTAATAGGAATAGGGGTTGACTTCGTTTTCTTTCGCGTAGACGTCGAAGCCCGCCGCCAGCCGCTGACCGAGGAAATAGGGCTCGGTGAAGGAGTAGGTGATGCCACGCGAATATTCCCCGTAGGACACGGCCAGGCGGGTAAAGTCTCCGCGACCCATGAAATTCGCTTCCGAAATCGCGACTTCGGAGATGAATCCTTCGGCTGTCGAATAGCCGCCCGAGACCGAGAACGAGCCCGTCGCTTTGTCTTCCACTTTGACGACGACGATCACGCGGTCGGCAGCGGACCCAGGCTCGTTTGTGATCTTGACTGTCTTGAAGAAACCGAGGCTGTTCAAGCGGCGCTCGGCCCGATCGATCAGGACCTTGTTATAGGCATCACCTTCGGTGAGATCGAACTCGCGACGGATGACATAGTCGCGAGTGCGGGTATTGCCGCGTATGTCGATTCTCTCGACGTAGACACGTGGCCCGTTGTCGATGACGAAGACGATGCTCACCGTTTGGGTCGTCGGATCGCGATCGCCGCGGGGATGAACCTGAGAGAACGGATAGCCGCGATGGCCGAGTTCCTTCGTCATGGCTTCGGTCGTCTTTTGGACCTTGTCGCCGTCGTAAGTTTCACCGGCCGAGACCCGCACGTAGCCACGCAAAGAATCCGCGATGATATCAGGCAAGTGCGAGTCGATATCGACGCTCTTCACGCGATACTGGACACCCTCTTCGACGGTGATCGTCAAAATGTAGCCGCCCTCGGTCGCGTCATAACGAGAGTCGAGATCCGGTCACTCTGAAATCGGCATAGCCGTTCCTGAGATAAAACCTCCGAAGGAGTTCAAGGTCCGAAGCGATCCGGTCGGGATCATAGACGTCGGTCGACTTGAACCATGACAGCCAGTTCATTTCCGTCGTCTGCATGAGGTCGACCAGCTTGCCCGACGAAAAGACGTGGTTGCCGACGAATGCGATGTGTTTTATGCCCGTCTTCTCGCCTTCCTTGATCTCGAAGACGACGTCGACGGTCCCGTTGGGAAGATTGACGATCCGATAGCTTACCGCCGCCGCGGCGTTTCCGGCGCGACGATAGTCGTCGCGGATCCGCTGCACGTCGGCGTCGAGCGTCGTACGACTGTACGCGCCATGCGTTTTCGACTGGATATCCGCCGCCAATTGCTCGGACTTGATCTTGCTGTTGCCTTCGAAGGCAACGCGGTTGATCACGCTGTTCTCCGTGACGACGATTACGATCCGGCCGCCCTCGTGGCGGATCTGCACGTCGGAAAACAGACCCGTGGCATAGAGATCCTTGACAGCCTTATTGATCGCTGCGGGATCCGTTCCGGTGAAATAGGAACTGATTGTCTCACTGTCGACGCGATGATTGCCCTCCACCGAAACCACAGCCGCAGAGGCCGGCAGAACGGCGAAAAGAGGTGAGACGAGGACCATGGCAAAAAGCCACCGGACGAATTGGCCACGTATGAACTGCATTTACACTCGATCCCCGAAATCGATGTCATTCGGCTTTCTTACCGCAATCCGCGCATGCATGTTTATGCACCGCCCGGGCCGGTGATCGCCGCTTAGGTTCTCATGACCACATCGCAAGGGACACCACTTCTCCCTTGGGGTCTAGCCAAAAGATTTGCCGGGCGTTTCAACTGGCCCTTCCTGCTTCCAGCCGATTTGGGCGTCGACTCCCGCTCTCAACAGCTCCGCTTCTACAAGGTTTATTCATATCTGCAAATGGGGGTTATCTCACCCTCGCCGTGATTTTAGGGACCCCGTGGCTGCGAGGACACGCTTGCCACCAATGTCAGGCCTCTTCCGCGACAATTGGCGCCTCTCCCCGCAGCATCGCAGGGCCGCGGACGGCCGGTGAGAGGGGTTGAACGCCGCCCCAGCAAGTGTTCCGCACGCTCCCGCAATGGCTGTCCGAAGACCACACCCGCCAGCGCGGCAGACTACGGCTCCGATTCGATCGAAGTTCTATCCACGCGGGATGCTATTGCAGAAAGATGGCCAGACTATTGCCACGATGATTTTGGATTGAATCGATCCAAAATCACGATCGACACATCGGATATCTCCGATATCTTTAATAACGTCATCGATTTCAATAATTTAGAGCGTGATGCGTAGATGAGCTCAGCGCATCTGCGCAGACCCGATTGCGCCGGAAAAGCCGCGCAGCCGCCCGACTTTTCCTCATCCAGCTTTAGCGCCGGTCCGATCGCGCGGAATTGCCCTTTGCCAAATCGGGCATATCCGGGGCATATCCGATGTTCTGGACCGCGATCTCCGCAACAGGGAAAATCGGCTCCAAATCCATAGCTTAGAGCATGTCTTTATCAGATAAAGTCTATCAACTTCTCCGGGACAGGCCTCAGTGGAAATGCCGGGAAATATCATTGTAAGTCGCCAGGATCATCAATCCGACGACG
Source organism: uncultured Alphaproteobacteria bacterium (assembly GCA_963809985.1). GTDB lineage: Bacteria > Pseudomonadota > Alphaproteobacteria > Rhizobiales > Beijerinckiaceae > Methylovirgula. The sequence goes on from CAWELW010000002.1 coordinate 228,692, forward strand.
AAGGTGAGGCCGATCCTGAAGCCCATATGCTGGATCTTCTCGTCGAGCGCCTTCCCGCGAACGGCTTCGATCGCGTAATAGAGGAGATGGCCACCGTCGAGGAGTGGAATCGGCATAAGATTCAACAACCCGATCGAAATCGACAAGAACGCCACCCAGTTGAGCAAAGTGGCGAAGCCAAGCTTGGCCATCTGGCCTGAGACTTCGGCGATGCGAATGGGGCCCGACAATTGATCCGTCAATTCATGCCCCGTCACCAATCCGCCGAGAAAGGCGCCGGTCTGCGCAACGACGAACCATGTCTCCTGAGTTGCCAATTGCGCCGATTCGAACACGCCGTAACGCTGAACGTGCCAGCTATCCTTGTTGCGGCCAGCCTCGATGCCGAGCTGAGCGACACGCGCCGCGCCGAAGGGCGTCGCGACCGTCTTCATGCGCGGCGTCGCGACGAGCGTCACCTCCTGGTCCTGCCGCTTCACCACGACCGTTAGCGCGACGTCTGCGGACCTCTGGACGATGCGCTGCATCTCCTCGAAACTATTGATCGGCGTCCCGTTGATCGAGACGATGAGGTCGCCGGGCTCGAAACCAGCGGCAGCCGCGGCGCTGTCGGGCGTGACCATGTCGACGCTTGGGATCAAGGTGCCGCGGCCTTGGACGCAGAAAATCCCGGTAAAGATCACGATCGCCAAGAGGAAATTGGCGATCGGACCGGCCGCGACAATTGCGGCACGCTTCGCTACGTTCTGGGCGAAAAACGTCACCGCCCGTTCATCGGCCGGCATGGCGGCGATTTCACCGTTGTCGCTCATCGAAGCGCCGTTGGCGTCGCCGTGGAACTTCACGTAGCCGCCGAGCGGCAGCGCGCCGAAGCGCCAACGAGTCCCGTAGCGATCGACAACGCCGAAGAGCTCAGGCCCGAACCCCAGCGAGAAAGTGTCGACTTTGACGCCGCAGAGGCGGCCGACGAAAAAGTGGCCGAGCTCATGAAAAAAGATCACGATGGTAAGGACGAAAAGGAAGGCGATCATATTTCCACCGACCGACCAAAGTTGCGTGAAGACCGACATTCCGCCTCCTCTCCCGCAGCCGATTCTGGGCTGACTCGGCCACCGTTCCGTGCGCCGATCGGGGTTTTTATGGTTACCAAGTCCTTAACATGTAGGAAGTCGATCAGGACGCCAAGAGCCCCCGCGATCTTTCTCTCGCAATATGGTCAATGGCGAGGGCGTCATCTACCGATAGTGGTTCACGCGCGGTTCCATCCGCCAGCATGACCTCGCAGGTGCGCTCGACGAGCGCGGCGATCCCGTAGAACGGGATCAGCCGCGCCAGGTAGGCCGCGACTGCGACTTCGTTTGCAGCGTTCAGGATTGTCGGGATCCCTTGTCCCGACCGCAGCGCGTCGAGGGCGAGACGCAATGCAGGAAACCGCTCCAGGTCCGGCCGTTCGAAGGTCAATTGCCCCACGGCGGCAAGGTCGAGCTTCTTGGCCCGCGTGCTCAAGCGTTTCGGATAAAATAGGCAATGCGCGATCGGGACGCGCATATCGGGCGCAGCTAGGCCGGCTGTCACCGATCCGTCACGGAACGAAACGAGACCGTGAACGACCGATTGGGCGTGGACGAGGACATCGAGCCGCTCTCTCTCGATCCCGAAAAGATAATGCGCCTCGATCACTTCGAGACCTTTGTTCATCAGACCGGCCGAATTGATCGTAATCTTCGGTCCCATCGCCCAATTGGGATGTTTGAGCGCCTGTTCGGGCGTTGCCGCCGCAATCTGGTCGCGTGTCCAGGTCCGGAAGGGTCCGCCGGATGCTGTCAAGGTCATGGTTTCGATCGTGTCCGGATCGGCATCGCCCAGCGCCTGGAAGATCGCATTATGTTCGCTGTCAACCGGCAGGAGCCGCGTCCCCATTGCGGCGGCCTGGCGAATGAAGGCTGGCCCGGCACAGACGAGGCATTCCTTGTTGGCGAGGGCGACCGTCCGGCCTACTGAAAGAGCTGCGTAGGTGGGTTCGACGCCGGCTGTTCCGGCAATCGCGCCCATGACAATATCGGCCGGCCGCAGGGCAGCTTCGACGACCGCGGAAGGTCCCGCCGCGGGCTCGATCGACGTGCCGGACAGGGCCTCCTTGAGCGCCGCGTAGCCGGAGGCATCGGCCAAGGCCGCGAAGCCGGCGCCGAGCTGGCGCGCGACCCGCGCGAGTGCGAGCGGATCACGCCCCCCCGCAACCGCGGCGACTTGGAAGGCGCCGCCAGCGTTGGCGATGATGTCGGCGGTCGACCGGCCGATCGATCCCGTAGCACCGAGGATCACAACCGAACGCGGGGCCTGTTCGGATCGTACCGCCACGTCGTACTCGAGTTCCGCCTGTTTCGCCATTTTGCCTCGCATCTTGGAGCGTGTCCCGGAACAGGAAGGCAGGCTTTTCCGCCTATCTGAGGTCGGGGAGGTCCAGCATCCCGGTGTATTCGGTTGGGACATCGGATCCAGCCGATGTTTCATATTCGAAAAGCCGGTCCGGTTTTTCGATATTTCGACTTCGGATATCTCAGATTGGATGAAGAACTTCGTTCAACTAACTGAATTTTCGCTCATTTCTACCTATCTTGCCAATCCCCCGATCGGACCTTGCGCTCCCCTGCGCAGACCCCAAGTCCTTGAGATCGAGCCTATTCTTGTGGATCGGTTCATTCCAGCCGAATCGAATTTGCCATAACTCGCAAAGCAAGCGGCGTTCCGTAACGAGATTTCGCCGGCAGGACCATGCTCGGATGCTCCAAATTGGCGCGCCGATGTTGTTTGTGATCAAATCCAATGAAACAGCCCCTCCGCTGAAGAGGGGAAACCGACTGCAACGGCGAGCAGGGCGGTCCAGGCCACGGCGGCGATGAAGCCATCCAGCCGGTCCATGAGGCCGCCGTGGCCGGGAATGAGCCCGCCCGAATTTTTCACGCCGAACTGGCGTTTCGCCCAGGATTCGAACAGATCTCCTGCCTGCGCGACCATCGCAGTGAGGAGACCGAGAACGAAGAGCACGGCAAGCGGCGCCGGACTCGGTGTCCCCGTAAAATTCGCCATGGCGGCCAGACATGCCGTACCGAGGCAGGCGCCGCCGCAAACGCCCGTCAATGTCCCCGACCAGGTTTTCGATGGCGAAATCTGCGGCAAAAACTTGGGACCACCGATCAAACGGCCGGCGAAATAGGCGACGACATCGGTGCCCCAGACGACGGCAAAAAGCCAGGCGATGGCCCGCACGCCAAAGGGGATTTGCAAGCGCAGCATGCCTAGCGAAATGATGAGGCTTCCGGCATAGACCACTCCCGCGGCGGCCCAAATGCGAAAGCCGGATCGGCCACCGCTGCCGACCGCAGTCGCGGCAAGAACGATGACCAAGATCGCGAGCGGAAGGTTCGAACCGACAGCGAGGGCGGCCGCGGCCACGAGTGCGAAGGCGCCGACAGCCAAGCGGCGGCAAGGCTTGTCGCCGCCGATCAACCGCTGCCACTCCCAATGGATTCTCAGCGCCACCGCAAGCCAAGCCAGGACGAAAATCGTCGAACTGAGCTGCAAGGTCACGAGGGCGCCGATGATCAGGATCAACGAGGATGCCGCGCGCGGACCGAGATCGGTGAGACGCGAGCGCAAGCGGGACGCGATCGCCCGAACCTTGGCTGCCGCGGTCGAGCGCGGGTCGAGGGAGGACAAAGGCTTGGGCGCGTCGACGGGATTCGTCATCAGCCGGTCTTAGCACTGCCGGGCGGCAACGTCACGCCGCCGAACCGGCGCTCGCGCGCCGCATATTCAGCCAGCGCGGCGGCGAAGGACTGCCCGTCGAAGTCCGGCCATAAGATCGGCAGGAAGACGAATTCGCTATAGGCGGTTTGCCAGGTCAGAAAATTCGAAAGCCTCTGCTCGCCCGAAGTGCGGATGACGACATCGGGATCGGGAATGCCGGCGGTGTCGAGATGCTGCGCCAGCATGGCTTCGTCAATATCGGCCGCGCCGATGATTCCCGCCGCGACTTTTCCGGCCAGCGCCCGCGCGGCGGCGGCGATCTCCTGGCGACCGCCATAATTGAACGCGACGATCAAAGTCAGCCGTGCATTCCCCTGCGTCATCGCTTCGGCCTCGCTGAGCAAGGCCGCTATGTCCGGCTTGAGATTGCCGCGTTCCCCAATGACCTTCACGCGCACTCCGGCATTGTGAAGCTCGCCCAGGTCGGTGCGGATGAAACGCTTGAGCAAGCCCATGAGGTCGCTGACTTCTTCGACGGGCCGCCGCCAGTTTTCGGCGGAAAAGCCGTAGACGGTCAGGTAGTCGAGACCGAAATCCATGGCCGCCCGCACGGTCGCGCGCAACGCCTCGACCCCGCGTCTATGCCCTTCGATGCGCGGCAGGCCCCGCCTTATGGCCCAGCGGCCATTGCCGTCCATAATCACACCGACATGCACCGGCACGCCCGGCCGTTGTGCTTTGACCGCGTATGTGGTCTCCTCGTCGATCATACCCAGCACCACTTTCAGCAACGGGCGCGGCGCGCTCGCACGACCAATCGGTCGGAAACATCACGCCTATAACGACTGACAACGCAATGACAAGGGATGCGGGTCGTTTGCCGATCATGCGAGCTATACTTGCATGATTTCCTTTTCTTTGGCCGCCAAAGCCTGGTCAATCTCGCCGACGAACTGATCGGTCGCTTTCTGGACCTCGGTCTCGTGGCGCTTTTCGTCGTCTTCGCTGACGGTCTTGTCCTTCAGCGCCTTCTTCAGAATGTCGAGGCCGTCGCGACGCACATGACGCACGGCGACGCGGGCCTCTTCGGCGTATTTATGGGCAACCTTGACCATTTCCTTACGCCGCTGCTCGTTGAGCTCCGGAATGCGAATCCGCAGAATCTGGCCTTCGACCACCGGCGACAACCCGAGGTTGGCATCGCGAATGGCCTTGTCGACGGCGTTGACCATCCCCTTGTCCCAAACTTGCACGGACAGCATCCGCAACTCAGGAACGCTGATCGTCGCAACCTGGTTGAGGGGCATCGACTGCCCATAGGCTTCGACATGCACGGGTTCGACGAGGCTCGCCGAGGCACGGCCCGTACGAAGGCCGCCCAGTTCATGCTTCAACCCGGCGAGTGCACCCTGCATGCGTCGTTTGAGATCGGAAATATCGAAAGCTTCGCTCATCCTCGAACCTTGGTTGCCCTGCTATAACGGCCGCCAATCGGCTTGGAAAACACATGCTGCGCAAAATGCGAGCTGGACCCCGCGGTTCGACCCGGTGTCGCGATGCTGACGGACCGACCCGTCCATCAGCGTCGCAACACTCAAGCCGGACCCTAAGGCATGTCGGCGAAAAGCTGATAGGCATTTCTGCCAAGGACATGTCCTCGCGCGCTGCCCCTCGGGCGCGGCCACCAAAGTAATATGGTAGCACATCGGCGAGGAAAACTTCGACAAATTGCGGCGATCGGTAAATCCTGCAGTTCGCGCAGCAGCATTCACGCCGACCCGGAGACCACCAGCGTCGCCCGCCCCCGCCCCTGCAGCGCCGCGCAAATGGCTCCCGGTTCCTTGATCGAAAAGACGAGAATGGGGATGTTGTTTTCGCGCGCCAGAGCGAAGGCCGCGGTGTCCATCACCGCCAGATTGCGCGTAATCGCCTCCTCATGCGTCAACCTGTCGTAGCGGACCGCGGTCGGATCGCGCTTCGGATCGGCGGAATAGACGCCATCGACCTGCGTCGCCTTCAAGATGACGTCGCAAGACAATTCCGCCGCGCGCAGGGCCGCCCCCGTGTCCGTCGTGAAGAAGGGATTGCCGGTGCCGCCGGCGAGAACGACGATGCGGTGCTTGGCGAGGTGGTGCAGGGCGGTCTGGCGGGAATAGGCCTCGCAGAGCGACGGCATAGGCACAGCGGAAAGAGCCCGCGCGGCGTGACCCTGCTTTTCGACCGCATATTCGAGCGCGAGCGCATTCATGACCGTGGCGAGCATGCCGATCGAGTCGGCTCTGGCCCGTTCGATGCCCTTCTCCGCCCCGGCGATCCCGCGGAAAAAATTGCCGCCGCCGACGACGACCGCAACTTCGACCCCGAGCTTTGCCGTCGCCACGAGATCGGCCGCAATCCTCTCCAAGGTCGCGGCGTCGAGGCCATGGCTCGCGCCGCCCACCAGCGCCTCGCCCGAGAGTTTGACGACGACGCGCCGCCACTTCATGCCCGTGCCAGCCATCGCCAATCCTGTCTGCAACGATCCGTTCCCGCCGCCACGAGGCAATGCATCAAACGCGCCGTGCCGTCAACTTAAGCTTCCACATGCCTCTATTATATCGGGGTTCGCAACAGGTCGCTCGCTTCGCACCCAACTCTTTTGCCGAAGTCCACGGCGAAACTGCGGTGCTTTAGTCCACCTGATCACGATGATTTTGGATCGAATCAATCCAAAGTCATGAACGTGATCGCCTAAAAATTCATCCCGGCTGCACGTAGCGCCATCGAGCCGCAACCAGAGAAGTCACCCGGAGCAACTCCTCAGCACCATCTGCAATGCCCTTTTCAAAGTCTCCTTCGATTCGGCCCATCTGGTTGGTGACATGTGCGAAGCAGAGCACAGATCTGCCACGCGCGTTCGCAAAGGCATAGAGTGCCGCCGCCTCCATCTCGACTGCAAGAATTCCGGCCTGTACGGCCGCGTCGATCGCCTCCTGCGTCTCCCGAAAGGGTGCGTCAGTCGTCCAGGTGGGGCCGACTTGGACCGACATTCCGGCCACGGTGAGTCCCTCTGCGGCGAGCCGGGTCAGTTGGGCATTTGCCTCGCTGTACTCGGACGGCGGCAGGTAATGATAGCTCGTACCCTCGTCGCGCAACGCGCGGTCGATGACAATGAAGTACGGTGGAGCTTGCACCGGAGTGATCTGGCCAGCCGAAGTCACACTGATGAGAAGCCGGCAGCCCAAGGCGAACAGCTCTTCGGCGATGAGGACCGCAAACGCGGCGCCGACCGCGCAACCGACGATGCCATACTTGCGTCCTTCGTGATCAAAAGCATAGAGCTCGGTGTGGTAACAGGCCCAACCGGTATGACGGATGGCGCGTCCGGCAGCACGTAAGTGCCGCACGATGTCGCCATCCGGATCGAGAATGCAGATTTCCGGGACGGCTGCAGTCGACAGACCTTTCTGCCGCCGCGCCTCGCGCAATAGGCTCTCGGGCGTAAAGGCAGACGACGCGTCGTAATGCTTATGCGAAAGGATCGGCGGCATTCTTGTTTTGCTCACTGGAATGGTCCTCGTGATTTTCCACGTCCGGCATTTGGATAGGCTTTGTTGCTGACACCGCAAGGAAGGCTGATCCGAAAGTCGTTCGCTGGCCAATCGACAGATCAATGGGGGCAAGGAGCCTCGCCGCAACCCCGCACGGGGGATAATGCACGGCACCACGTACCTCAACTCCCCTGAGCCCTGCAGCCTGCGCGAGATCGCGAAGTTCCTTGGCTGTCCGAAACATCGCAGCTCGCCAAGTCGGATTACCGAGCCAACCGCGAATGCGGCGGTGGGCAGCCCAGAGGCTCCAGTACCCGAGTTCTCCAATCACAAGACGTCCGCCGGGCCGCAGGACGCGGGCCATTTCTGCGACCGCTCGCCCGGCATCGCAAACGAAGCAAAGCACAGTCAGCGCAAGCACACGGTCAAAGGTTCCATCATCGAATGGCAGCTTTTCGGCTCGCCCCTCGAGGAACCGTAGCTGTGTGGCCTCGGCTTCGCTACGCCGTCGCGCAGCCGCGACCATCGCAGGGTCTGCGTCGAGCCCCGATACAATTGCGCCACGCCCAGCCAGTTCCGATGCAAGCGCACCGTCGCCACAGCCGACGTCCAGCAAGGTCTTTCCGGCAACCGGACCAAGAAGTTCGAAGAGGAGTTGCCGCTCCAGCGTATCGGTAATCTGGCCAAGATGGCTCGTTCGCCACCGAGCGTAGGACTTAGTCAGCCCCTGCGGGGGTTGCGCGTTACCCATGAGGCCATCCGATTGGCCGCTAGCCTGGATTTCTCAAACGAATTCAGTTTTTAGCTGAAAAACGGGTCGTTCGGCGGCTTATTTTTCGGGCTTGGGCGTGATTTTCACATCGGCCGGACATCGCCGCTGACACGGCCCGCTCGGTTCCCGCGCTGCAAGTCCCATGGTTTCGATTCTCTCGCAATACGAGTCGTTTGGCGCGTGCGTCAGGGCTCGGCGAACCGGCATCTTGATCCTGCTTTCCGGTGCGGTGGTTTTCCGTCAGCCGGAGCCAAAAGCGCGTTGAAGATAATGGTGGGCGAGTTCGAAATCCGTTCTTGTGGGGGCATCCCGAAGCAAGCGCGAAGTGAATGCGGCGCACGCTCCTTCGCACCTGAGCGCCGAGCTTGAGCAGCTTGAGGCGAATGGTTTGAGCCGACGCGTCGGCGAATTCAGTATGGCGCAGGCCGACGCGGCGCAGAGTATCGACGAGCACGTAAGCCATGGCCGAGAACCACAGCCGCAATTGGTTGGCTTGCATCGTCGCGGAGGAAGCACGATCGGCGAACAGTTCGAACTGCTCGCCGATGCGGTTTTCCGCCTCGCCACGCGCGCAATAGAGATCCTCGTAGAGAGCACGGGCGTCAAAGGCGAGGCGGCACCCCCGACGTTTGAGCGTGGTGACGACGAAGCGCGGATTGGCGCCATCCGGTGTGTGCTCGGCTTTGCCGACGACACGTCGGTTTCGGCTCCAGCTCTTGAGCGTGCGATAGGAGAAGTCGCGGAAGACCCGCGCCGGCTTGCCCGAACTCAGGCACCGGCGCTTGGCCGCGGCAGCCTCCGCGACGAGCGCTGCTTCCAGCCTTGCATTGCGCGCCACACCGAAGACGTAATCGACGCGGTTGGTCTCGCACCAACTCATCAGGTCGTCATTGGAAAAGCCGCTGTCGCCGCGCAAAATGATGCGTACCCGTGGCCAGCTCCGGCGAATGTGTGAAACAATGCGCGCCATGTCCGCGACCGCGCCATCGCTGCCTGCGACATCGGCGCGCCGCTGCTTCGCCAGCAGCAGATGCCGTCCACAAAAGACATACAGCGGCAGATAGCAATATTCGTCGTAATAGCCGTGGAAAAATCGACCCTCTTGTCCGCCGTGAAGCGGAATGTCGGTATTGTCGAGATCGAGCACGATCTCGCGCGGCGCGCGTTCGTGGGCTTCCAGGAAAACATCGACCAGCAGGCCATCGACCCGCGCGCCGTCGCAATCGATCTTGTGATATTTGGCGGCATGGCGCTTGGGCGTGTGCTCGAGACGATTGAGCGTGCTCTTGCCCGCCAAGGCCTCGCAATCGGAGCGCAGCGCCGGCTCTAGCTTGCCCGCCAGCACCGCAAAGCTCGAGTCCTTGCGCAGCTCGTCATGATCGTTGAGGTCCTCGTAACCCAGCGCCAGTCCGAAAATCCGTTGCGCCAGCAAGGTTTCGAGCCGGTGTTCGACGTAGACAGGGTTGCGCCGGTCATCGAAGCATTGCGCGAACCGCCGTATCAGCCCGAGGCCGCCATCCACCTGTCCCAACAGAAGCGCGCCCGCATTGGAGGTGATGTCGCCGCCATCGAAACTGGCCACCACCGCGCGCCGTTCAACCGCTTTGAATCCGAAAAGCTTCGCGCTACAGTCCGTCCGCATCGGGGAGTTCCGTTCGATCTAAGCAAGTCGTTCTCGCAAAACAACTTTCTAAAATTCGGCGCCCCGATGCACCTTAAATGTTTGAGAAATCCGGGCTAGCTGCTCGGCTTTGTTGAAGTTTTGCGGCCTGAATCGGCGGGCGCGGAACAGAACCGTATGAACAATATACTCTGCAGTCCCCTGACCTCGGCTGCAATATAACACCGCATCCGGTGCATTCGTAGACGATTTGACATGCATCGAGCGGCATTCGTTCCGTCTTTGCAGTCGAGCATTGAGGGCATGTGATAACGGAATCAACGATGATGCGATCGCTATTTGGCGTTTGAATAGGAGTAGAGGGAAAAGACGTGTTCATTTCGGCACATCAATCGTGGGAAGGGCTTGCCTCGCACGCATCTCGAGGGCTGCCAATTCACTTTAAAAGCGTGTCGTAACATTTGTTAACCATTGCGGCGAAGCATTGACCAGTGCGGTCTCAACCATCTTGTCGAACCCGGACAATACGAGCACGCCGATTGCCAACATTAAAAATCCGAACGCGATTTTCACGCCGTGGCCTGCCGAAAGCATTTGCTTGCGCCACCGCAAAAGAAACTCGCGGGAGAACATGCCGAGTGTCAGCAGTGTTACCGCTGCTCCCGCTCCGAAGGCAAACATCGCCAGTGCTACCTGTGGGAGATCACGGCCCTGAGCCGCCAGGAGAGAGGCCGCCCCGAGCGTCGGGCCGACGCAGGGGCTCCAGACCGCGCCAAGGAGCACCCCCACCAATACTTGGCCGGGGACGCCGCCCTGACGCGCGATGCCGAAGGACCGGTCAGTCAAATTCGCCAGCGGGGCGCCTACAAGTGCAAGCCACGCCTGAAAGCGAGGCACCAGAAGCACCGCTCCCACCGCAATCATCAGCACAGCGGCAGCGTTGCGGAAGACGCCGGCGTCGAGGCCGATCGAATAGCCGATGGTCGCGCCAAACAGCCCGATTGCGACGAACGAGACGGAAAGCCCTACGGCGAGCGCCGCCGGACCCCATCGATGTTCCGAGGCCGCTGCGCCGAGCACAATGGGAAGAATCGGCAGCACGCAGGGCGATACGATCGACACCACGCCCGCGACAAAAGCCAGAGGAAGGGCGGCTGCGGTCATCGGTCGTTCACAGCGTCTTGCAGGAGTGCGGCGATCGAGAACTGCTCGGTATCCCCGACCGAGCGGCCGATTTCCTTTTCGCCCTTGAACGCGATCAGCGTCGCTTGCATGCGCGCGCCGAAGTATTTCACGGCGTCCTTCTGATTATCGAAATCGACGACGAAATAGACGAGGTCCTTGAACTCCGGCGCCGCCGTCAACTCGCTCAGGATCGACTTCTGCGCCTTGCAGGTCGAACACCACGAGGTGTGGATCGCGACTAGGATCGGCTTGCCGGCCTTCTGCGCCGCCGCGAAGGATTCGAGATCGAAATCCCTTGTCTCGGTGGCAAAAGCCGGCGCGATCAGGGCCGCGCTTGCGGCAACAGCGGCGAAAACGACGGAACGGCGTGAGAGCATGGCGCGATTACTCCTGGTTTGTTCATTGCATAGTGTAGTGCCCGGGGGCGGTTATGCGCTCGTCACAAGTCGGTGACTGAGAATCAAATCCCGGTCATAGTGGCAACTATGACAGTCAGACGTTCGACCACAGTGTCGATTTCCTCGCACGTCGTTCCACGCCCGAGACTGAAGCGGACGGCACCCATGCCGACCTCGGGCGAGATGCCCATCGCTTCCAGGACCGGCGACAGCTCGATGCGCCCGGAATGACATGCCGATCCGGTTGAGGCCGCGACGCCATCGAGCCGAGCCAGTATTTCGGCGCCGATCCGTCCGCCGAAGGAAACGTTGAGCGTGTTCGGCAGGCGATGCATGGGATGTCCATTGAGGACCACGCGCTTGCCGAATTGTGTCTGCAGCGCCTGCCAGAAATGGTCGCGCAGAGCGCGCACCCGATCCATCGACGCAAGATCATGCGCCAGCTCGCAGGCCTTGCCGAGACCGACCGCAAGCAATGCGCTCTCGGTTCCCGCCCGTCGGCCGCTTTCGTGCCCGGCGCCGTGAATTAATGGTTCGAGGCGCACGCCTCGGCGCACAAATAGAGCGCCGACGCCCTTGGGGGCATAGAGCTTGTGGCCGGCGATCGAAAGGAGATCGACGCCGAGTTGATTGACCTCGGTTCGAATTTTGCCGACGGACTGGGCAGCATCGGTGTGAAACAAGACGCCGCGCTCGCGAGCAATTCGCGCGCAATCCTCGATCGGCTCAATAGTGCCGACCTCGTTGTTGGCATGCATGATGCTGACAAGGATCGTGCGCGGCGTGATTGCGTTGCGGAGACCGTCGGGGTCAATTCGGCCCGTGCCATCGACGGGCAGGTATGTGACCCGCGCGCCCAAGCGTTCGAGAAACCGGCATGGTTCGATGATCGCCGGATGCTCGATCCGGGTGGTGATGATGTGATCGCCTTTGGCGCGAAGAGCAAAGAACACGCCCTTGAGGGCAAGGTTGTTGGCCTCGCTGCCGCCGCTCGTGAAAACGACCTCATCGTTGTGGCAGCCAAGCAGCGCCGCCACCTGGCCGCGCGCCGTCTCAAGAGCGGTCTTCGCCGTGGTCGCCGCCCAATGCCCGCTCGACGGATTGCCGTAATGATCCTCAAGAAAAGGACGCATCGCGGCCGCAACCGCCGGATCGGTCGGCGTGCTCGCGTTGTAATCGAGATAAATGCGCCGCATGATCAAGACACCATGATGGTCCGCACCGATCGGGCAATCGCTATCATTGGCCCGTCATAGCCAGAGGGACTGCGCCGTGCGCTCCAGTTCATGTTTCTCAAGGCGATAGCGCGCTGACGGCGGCTCAAGGCTCACCGTCGGGGCCGGAATTCCATAGAAATTGCCGGCGCCATAGGCGGCGATGTCGTCGCCCACTTCGATGTAGCAGAAGCCGTGGCCGTTGAAGCGGCTGGTGCCGGCTTTGCCGGCAATTTCGGCCGCGATGTTCTCGGCAACGACCCGAGCCTCTTCGTCGGCAAAGACGCCGGCCTTGGGCAGGAACATGCCGACGGGCAACCGGATCGAGGTGGCGTCGCCGATGGCGAAGACGCCCGGACGGCGGGTTTGCAGCGTGCTCGGGTCGACCGGCACCCAGCCCGAAGCATCGGCAAGCTTGGCCGCTCGCAGCACCTGCGGCACCCGGTGTGGCGGAATACCGATAAGCAGGTCGAACGTCGTGTCCTCAAGCTCAAAACGGGCGATGCGGGCCGCTGGATCGACCTTCATAACGATCTGCTCGGCATGAAACTCGATTCCCCGATCCTTGAGCAACTGCACCAGCGCCGCGCCCACATCCGGTCCCGCGACGGGCATGGGAAGGTCCTCCGGCGTATAGACAGCGATTGTGCTGCGCTGCCGCACGCCGCGCCTGCGCAACAGTGAATCGATGAGGCATGCAGCCTCATAGGGCGCGGAGGGGCAAGAGAATGGCGTGCGCGCAACAAGGACGACCACTCGGCCCCCATTGAAGCTTCTCAAGGGCATGCCGAATGCGCAGCGCTCCGGCCGCCTCGTAGAGATCGAGGGCGGCCTCGGCGAAGCCGGGCACAGCCTCCGGATGTCGCTCGGCGCCAAGGGCGATGACGAGGTAGTCGCCTGCAAGAGTGCCGGCGCTGGTCTGGACGGTTTTCGCGACCGGATCGATGTTCTCAATCTCGGCCTGTACCCATTCGATGCCTCGCTCGCCGAGCCGCGACAGGTTGCGTTCACCTTCCTCGGGCCGCTGGCGCTCACCCGTCATGAGCCAAAGGTTCGCCATCCGCAGATGAGAAGGTGGCGCTCCGCTCGATCACGACGACGCGGTGCTCGGGCGCGCACAAACGGCGCAAGTTGGCTGCGGCCGTGATGCCGCCGAGGCCGCCGCCCAGGATAAGGATCGTCTTGTTGCTCACTGCTGCCTCCTGCCGCCAAGCTCTAGCCAAAGGTGAGGATGCGGTCGGCGTCTTCGGTGAGGCGCGCGAGGTCGTCCATCGTCGACATCGGGCAGACCGCGGCCGCGTCCATCTTGCGGATGTGCAGGCATGTCGTGCAGCTCAACACCACGCCGCCGAGTTCATCGAAGCGCAACAGCAGCTTGCTCACGTCGAAGCGCTCATTGCCGAGGTTCTCGATCTCGACCGCCGAGCCGAGCAGGAAGATGCTGGCCTCGTGACCTCGGGATAGCACCGCCGAACCAAAGCGAAGTGCGTTCCAGACGGTTTCCGTGTCGTTATTGTTGATGATAAGGAGGTACTTCACCGCAGCTCTCCCTTTGTCCGGTATTGACGCGCGAGATGGCTCCTGCGCCGCGACTTCCCGTCCGTCGGCTTGTCGAGGGCGAACAGGCGGCTCCATCCTTGACTACGACGACTTCGCCTTCGACGAGTGGTATCCAGCGCTCTGCGTTCAAAGGCACACTGGCAATGAAGGTGATCTCTTGATGCAATGCGCCAGCCGCGGTCACGACGCTTGCCTGCGGCGGACGCGTCTGGGTCAGTCGTGCATTGGCGGCAGAGCCGCCAGAGACCGGGAGGCACTATCTCGCCATCGGCCTGTAAGCGTCGGTCGCCGTGCGCAAACAGCACGTCGCCATCGGCATAAAGAAAATTGGCAGGCCCGAGTTCGCGCATCTGCGCAGCGAATCGCGAGACGATTGCGAGTCTGTGGACCAGTGGCGGCGTCACACCGCCCCGCCACAGAACCGAAAGGCGCTCAAGCAGGATGCAAAACGCGACTTCCGAGTCGGTATTCCCGATCGGCTGGAAGCGCCCCCACTCGCCGGCGAGCTTGGTTTCGATGCCATCGAAGCGGCCATTATGTGCAAACACGTGCATGCGGCCACCGAGTTCGCGCGCGAATGGCTGAGTATTCAGGAGCGAGACCGCACCTTGGGTCGCGTGCCGGACATGCGAGAGCATCAAGCGGCTTGGCATCCGCTGCCGCTTAATAAAGCTCAGCCAGGCGCTATCGCCTGCCGGCTCCGGCTCCCGGTAGATGCGCACATCGCGCTTGTTGTAGAACGCAACACCCCAGCCATCGATATTGCGGGTATCCCAGCCGCCGCGTCGCGCAAACGCGTCGATTGAGCCCGTGGCGACTGTCGGTATCTTGCTCGACATTGAGAACAGTTCGCACATTTCGCACCTTTCATGCGATTAGTAGCCTTCGGGCGTCTCCTGGTGCGGTCATCATGCCTTATCCATCCCTACCGCTTGCCGGCGCTCGTTCATGACGAGGGAGGCCCAGACCGAACGGATATCTTGACAAAGGGCCAGCCAACATTCAAATATTCGCTTGAATGATATAATGGCTCTGGTAACGCAATGTCAAGCCACGGTCCAAAACAAGCTCTGTTCGCCCAATTCGCCACCGTCGCCAAATCGCTCGGGCACGCCCACCGCCTCGAACTGCTGGAGCAGCTCGCCCAAGGGGAGCGCGGCGTTGAGGTCCTGGCGCAGCGGACCGGTCTCTCGATCGCCAACGCCTCACAGCATCTCCAGCACATGCGGCGCGCCGGTCTGGTGGCAAACAGGCGCGACGGAAAATTCGTCTACTACCGGCTTGCCGACGACGCCGTTCTCGACTTGCTGGCCGCGCTGCGCAGGATCGCCGAGCGGAACATGGCCGAGGTCGAGCGGCTGGTGCGCAGCTATTTCGATAAACGTGACGGCCTGGAGGCGGTGTCGCGTGAAGAACTTGTAGAGCGATCCCGCGCGGGTACGGTTACGATCCTCGACGTGCGCCCGGAAGATGAATTTGCGTTGGCACATCTGCCCAGCGCATTGAACATCCCGGTGCGCGAGCTCGGAGCTCGCCTCGGCGAGATAGACCCCAAGCAAGAGATCGTCGCCTACTGTCGCGGTCCCTACTGCGTGCTGGCTTACGAAGCGGTCGCGCAACTCCGCGCATGCGGGTTCAAGGTGCGCCGGCTGGAAGACGGCCTTCCGGAGTGGCGTGCGGCTGGACTGCCAGTCGTCACCGGCAGTGCGTAACCCACGCCTGAAAGGACGAGAAGGAGAAGCTGGCCATGCGCAGACCGTTCCTGTTCATCGTGGTCCTTGCAGTGTCCCTCCTTGCGCTGATGTGGGGATACGGCGCTTTCGTTGCGCCTTATTCAGCGGGCGGATGGTGGGGAATGATGGGACCAAACATGATGGCGGGCCCCGGAATGTGGAGCGGATACGGCTCTGGCATGATGCGCGGCTTTGGCCCCGGCGGAGGTCCCGAATGGAACACGGGTTGGCGTGATCTAAATCTATCGACGGACAACGTGAAGACCTACATGGAGCGTTGGCTCGCGTGGCAGGGAAATCCGCGCCTGAAGCTTGGTGATTGAAGGAGAAGGATGCCGACACGATCGTGGCCGACATCGTCACCAAGGACAATTCGCTCGTGCAGCATTTCGTCATCAACCGTCACAGCGGCTTTTTCCAACCATCGGAGGACTAAGCAATGATGTGGAATGGACCTTACGGAATGATGGCTAACTGGGGCGGTTGGGGTTGGTTCGGCCCTTTCCATTTCATCATCCCTCTGTTGTTCTTGGCCTTCATCGTTGCGGCTGTGGTTTTGCTCGTGCCTTACGCGACTGGTTGGAGTGATCAGCCGCCGCGATCGGCGCGCCGTCCGTCTGGCCTCGAGGCTCTTGAAGAACGTTACGCGCGGGGTGAGATCAAGCGAGAGGAATTTCTCGAGAAGAAGCACGACATTCTTGGTTGAGGTGCTGCAGGCGAGACATTCGGCGCGCTCTTTCGACAGCGAATGGATTGCCTCGCCGCATCTTCGAAATTCCGCAGCGCTCGATCTATCAGCCTGCATCCGAGTGAGCCTCCCCGTCCGGGCGTCGTTCTCCTGAAGCCGAGATCTCAATGTTTTAGCGCAGCTTCTCCAAGGCCGCTTCCAGCTTTTCCCGCCTGGCCTCGGACTCCGCCAGGCGCTCGCGATTCTCTTCGACGACTTCTTCCGGCGCCCGCGCGACGAAATCTGCATTGGCGAGTTTGGCCTCGATTTTCTTCGCTTCGCCCTTCAGCTTGTCGATTTCCTTCGAAAGACGGGCCTTCTCGGCAGCGAAATCGATGATGCCTTCGAGCGGCAAAGCGGCGAGTGTGCCGCGTACGACCATCTGGACGGATTTCGCCGGCGGTTCCGTCACGAAGGAAATATCCGAGAGCCGGGCCAGCCTCCTGATCGTCTCGTCCCAGGTTTTCGCCCGCGCGCCGACCGTTTCGCCGGCATCAACCAAAAGCAAAGGGATCAGCGCTCCCGCCGGCACGTTCATCTCGGCCCGCACCGAGCGAATTTCCGAGACGAGTTCGACGATGAAACCGATTTCGACTTCCGCCTTTTCATCCTCCAGGCCTTCGAGCCGCGGCCAAGGCGCCAGCGCCAAGAGCCTGTTCCACGGCGGCCCTTCCCTGCCTCTGACGGTCCAGAGCTCTTCGGTGATGAAGGGCATGAAGGGGTGCAGCAGTCTCAAGATCTCGTCGAGAACGAAAGCCGTCGTCGCCCGCGTTTCGTCTTTCGCCGCCCCGTCGCTTCCCTGCAACAGAGGCTTGGCCAGTTCGAGATACCAGTCGCAGAATATGTTCCAAACGAAGCGATAGACGGCATTGGCGGCGTCGTTGAAGCGATAGGCCAAAATGGCGGCCGTCACTTCGGCAGCGGCTTTGGAGGCCTCTCCGATGATCCATTTGTTGAGGGCGATCCCGACCTTTTTCGGCGCGAAGGTTTGGCTCCGGACGCAGTCGTTCATTTCGGCGAAACGCGCCGCATTCCAGAGTTTGGTCGCAAAATTGCGATAGCCTTCGACGCGCTGCGTCGAGAGTTTGATATCGCGGCCCTGTGCCGCCATTGCGGCGAGCGTGAAGCGCAGGGAATCGGCGCCATATCGGTCGATAAGGGCCAAGGGATCGATGACGTTGCCCTTCGACTTCGACATCTTGGCGCCCTTTTCGTCGCGGACGAGGGCGTGGATATAGACGTCATGGAACGGCACGTCGTGCATGAAATGCAGCCCCATCATCATCATCCGGGCGACCCAGAAGAAGATGATGTCGAAGCCGGTGACGAGGACGTTCGTCGGGTAATGGCGCTTTAGCTCCGGCATCTCGTCCGGCCAGCCGAGCGTCGAGAAAGGCCAGAGGGCGGAAGAAAACCAAGTGTCGAGGACGTCCTCGTCGCGCCAGATGGCGATTGGGTCTTCTTTGGGTTGATGCGAACCTCGATATTCCCGTGCAGCTTGTTCGCTTTCGACGACAATTACCGGTCGCCTATAATAGGTCTTCGCTTCGCTTAGTGCTTCCGCTTCGGTTGTGTTGACGAACCACGTGAGCGGTGGATCAAAGCCTTCGCTTACACGTGGGCCGTCGGGCGTATCAACAATCAAAGGCCCATACCACGCCGGGATCTGATGGCCCCACCAGAGCTGGCGCGAGATGCACCAGGGCTGGATGTTTTCGAGCCATTGAAAATAAGTCTTCTCCCAATTCTCCGGGATGAACTTCGTCTTGCCCTCGCGCACGGCGGCCAGCGCCGGCTGCGCAAGAACTTCGGCCTTGACATACCATTGATCGGTGAGCCGCGGTTCGAGCACGACCCCGGAACGATCACCATGCGGCACCATATGCTGGTTGGGTTCGACCTTGTCGAGCAGTCCGCGCTCCGCCATCAACTCGACGACGCGTTTGCGTGCATCAAAACGATCGAGACCGTGAAGCTCTTGCGAGGTTTTCTCTAGCTCGGCACATGCAGCTTTATCAGCGGGATCGACCAGGAAAGCTTCTGGTGGCGCGACTATCACCCGCCCTTCTTCATCGAGCACATTGAGCAGCGGCAGCTGATGCCTCTTGCCCACCTCGAAATCGTTGAAGTCATGGGCGGGCGTGATTTTCACAGCGCCGGTGCCTTTTTCCGGATCGGAATAGGTATCGGCGATGATCGGAATCAGTCTGCCGACGAGCGGCAACCGCACCTTCTTGCCCAGCAGATGCTTGTAGCGTTCGTCGCCCGGATGCACGGCGACGGCGGTATCGCCCAGCATGGTCTCCGGCCGCGTCGTGGCGACGACGATGTATTCGCCGGTCTCCTTTCCTGCCCCGTCGACGATCGGATATTTGAAATGCCAGAGATGCCCTTTCGTCTCGACCTGCACGACTTCGAGATCGGAGATCGCAGTGAGCAGTTTCGGGTCCCAATTGACGAGGCGCTTATCCTTGTAGATCAGCCCTTCCTTGTAGAGCTGGACGAAGACTTTCACGACCGCGCGCGACAGACCCTCGTCCATGGTGAAGCGTTCGCGCGACCAATCGCAAGAGGCGCCGAGCCGTTTCAATTGATTGACGATGGCGCCGCCCAATTCGGCCTTCCAGGCCCAGATCTCAGCCAAGAATTTCTCGCGCCCTAAGCTCTGCCGGTGTTGCTGGCGCTCCATCAATTGCCGTTCGACGACCATTTGCGTGGCGATGCCGGCATGATCGGTGCCCGGTTGCCAGAGCACGTCCTTGCCGCGCATCCGCTCGAAACGGCAGAGAATGTCCTGCAACGTATTGTTCAGCGCGTGCCCCATATGGAGCGAGCCGGTGACGTTCGGCGGCGGAATGACGATCGTGAACGGCTCCGCCCCTGCCCGTTCGGGCCGGCCGGCGCGGAACGCACCTTCCGCCTCCCAGAGCGAAGAGATCCGCCTTTCTACCGCGGCGGGGTCGAAGATTTTGTCCATGACGAATGCTCGCGCGTTTCTTGAGCATGAGCCCGCAAACAGCTGATCTATCTTGCTACTTCGGCGCTGGAATCGATGTACGTAGAGCAATGTCGGCGTGAGGGATCTGCTTCCGGGTCCGGGCATTCAGTCCTGAAACCCGTCTCGCGGCTTAAAGAGCCAAGCGGAGCGTCGAAGTCAACGCGTCGTTATGCTGGGCTCAGGATCAGCGTCCGCCGCGGGCGACGCGCTCGATTTCAGCCCGTACGAGCCGTTCGACCATGATCGGTAAATTGTCGTCGAGCCAGGCCTTGAGCATCGGCCGGATCATGTCGCCAACCATATCGGTGAGGTCTTCGTCGGTCGGCAGGAAACGGCTGGCGACAAGTGCATTGAAGGCGGCCGAAACGGCTTGGTCGGTCGCAGCCGACACGAGCGGCGCGTCGATCCTCGGCTCGGAGGGTTGCGGCGCGTCGGTGTGGTGTCGACTGTCGTTCGGCGGCGCGCGTTGCGGCTCAATCGGACTGCGCGGCCAAACTGCCTCGCCCTGCAGGCGGCCTTCTACCCTGATGCCCGCGAGTTTGGCAGCATCGACCCTCCGAGCCGGCGCAACAGACGCCACCTCGGTCACACGCTCCATGACATTGGGCGCCTCGGCCGGTCTAGGACTATGGGGGGCAGGCGGAGCCGCCGCCGGTTGCGCAGCCACCCCTCCGATTTGTGCTGCTTCGGCCGAGGGCTCGACGACGCCCCCTCCCTGCTTTCCCGCTTCGGGCGCCGGCGTCGGCTGGCTGGCCGGGAAAGCCTGATCGTCGGCGATGATACGCCGAATTCGAAGCGAGGATTTCCTCCATCGATGGCTCGTAGGCATTGCGATCCATGGCCGGCTTTTCTTTGGCCGGTTTTTCTTGCGGAAGGAGATTTGACGCGCTCATAGCCTCTGACGCTCTCCAAGTCTTCGGACACCACCGCGAATCGTCTGCCAAGTGCCGATCCCGACGGAGCCACGACCGGCGTCGAGCATTTGCCCTCAGCCCCGATCCTCCGTCGCAAGCGACACTAGCATCCGCTTTCTGCGCCGAAGCCGCGCGAAAAGCGGTTTGCGAGAACAGCACCACAACCCCGGGGAACCGCGGTGCACGAGGCTGGACCGAAGCTCGACGAGATAATTCGCAGACCTCATCCTAACGAACGGGGGAGCGACCCGCTCGATGTTTTCAAGCTTAGTCCCAGTTAATATGCCAGGTCGAAACGGCGCAGCGCAGAAAGCACTATCTCGAGCGCCGAACACATCCCGGATTTCTTACGCCGGATAGGGTCTGCGCCGAGTCAGGAAGAGGCCACGGAAAAGTCGGTTTGCCTTTCGCCAGACACCTTGCTCCAAGACGTCGAACTCGGCGTGCATTTTCACCGCCCGGATGATGCCATCCGATTCGTATCCGCGCAAGCGAACAGGATCGGCGCTTCGTCACCGCTCGGCATTCGCGCAATGCATCGCCCGTCGGTTTCGACGCGGCGGAACGCGGCGCCGAGTTTCACTGGAAGCAATTGCATCTGTTGCTTCGGATTCGGCGTATAGCGCGGGCGCGAAACTCAGCGTCCGTCCGGCGTCCGCAAGCCGATCCATTTGTCTTTGACGGCGTCATAATGGATCGTCGGATCATATTGAGTGACGTTGAGGTTCAGATTGGCGGCGGAAAGCCGTCCGATGGCCGCCATCACGTTATAGGAGGCGACGACATGGTCGCGCTGTGCGGTCACCAGGCTCACCCGCGCATTCAGCAAAGTTTGTTGTGCGGTCAACACGTCGAACGTCGTTCGTTGGCCGACCTTGGCTTCTTCGCGTATGCCCGCCAGTGCAATCTCGGCCGCTTTCACCGCTGATTCATTGGATTTGATCGCGGCTTTCGTCGCCTCGAGCAGGCTCCAGTTGGAAACCACTTGGGCGCGCACGTTGTCGCGCTGAAGATCGGCCTGGATCCGGGCCTGGGTCAGCTGCTCTTTTGCTTGCCTGACCTGCGCATCGACGAGACCGCCGGTGTAGATCGGCACCGAGATTTGTGCCCCGACTGTTGCGTTCAAAGCTTTTACGCCGGCCTCGCCCAGGTAGGCGTAATAATCGGTCACTGAGCCGACCGCAGACAGCGTCGGATAAAACTGGCCTTCCTGGATCTTGACCTGGAGCTCCGCCGCGTCGACCGCGTGCAGCGCGGCCTGAATGGCCGGATGTTCCGCGAAGGCTGTCCTGACCGAGTCCTGCACATTGTGCGGCAGCAGAGCTTCGATCGATCGAGCCGGTGCGAGTACGCGCGGCTCCACACCGATGATCTGGCGATAATTCGCCATGCTCGCGGCGAGATTGGCTTGTGCCGCGAAATAATCCGAGCGCCCCGAAGCCAGGCTCGCGTCCGCCTGGGCGACGTCGGTGACGGTGACTTCGCCGACGCTGAAGCGGTCGCGCGTCTGCCGCAATTGCTCTTCGAGAACGATGATATTGTTCTTGCGCAGATCGAAAATCGCCGTGTCGCGCAAAACGTTCATATAGGCGGTCGCGGCACTCAGCAGAACGTTTTCTTCGCCGCCGCGCAGATTTTCGCGTGAGCCCAAAACATTCGATTCGGCCTGGCGCACCGTGTTGATGTTGCGATTGCCGTTGAACAGAATCTCGGTGATGGTGAACCCGGCGCTGCCGGCCCCGGTGCCAAATATCGTCGTGGAGGCCGCAATGGGTGGAACGAAAGGGGGCGTCGTCCTCGTCTCCAAGTAGCTGTAGCCATATTGGCCGGTGGCGGTGACTTGCGGCCTGAAAGCCGCCGCCGCCTGGGGGATGGAATTCGTCGGTGGCACGCACGCCGGCGCGTTGCTGATTGAGATCGGGATTGTTCTGATAGGCGAGCGCGAGCGCGCCCGACATTGTTTCGGCTTTGCCCGGGGCCGGCGACACGACGAGTGCCCCCAAGAACCCAAACCACAGAACGGCGTTTCGACGACCTCGGCTCTTGCCTTCCGCCACTTTGGGGCGCAAACCCGTCCGAGACCGGCTCCACATCAAATCCAAAACTCCTACGCCGCCGTCTTCGGCCGGTTTTCATCCGGACTGTCTCGTCCCATCCGCGGCGCATGCCGCGACATTCCACGTTCGTCCTACGGCCGTCTGAACGCTTACATAGCCCCTATTCGGGCGCATTTCCGCATATGGCCCTGGGCAAGCGTGAGAATTCGGCTCGGTGCCGCAAAAATGCGACACTAACTCCTTGCACGGCAGGCCGGACAGCCAAGTATGTTCGGCGCCGATCAGAACTCCGCATGGCCAGCTTCAGATTGCCGCATGCCGCCACCGGAGATCCAACAAATTGGTTTTATGAAACCGCCCCTCGCGTGCGGGGGCTTCTCTTCCACCCCCGGCAAGGTTTCAGAAGACGAATTGAAGGCCTCGGCGGAACTCGGTCAGAACCGGCGCGCGGGCATCGAACAAATAGCGTGAACCAATGATTCCATTGACTTTTTCGAACCGGATGGCGTGGCTTGCCGGTACCGAGGCCTGCTCCACAGACTGGGTTTTGATGGCGATCAGCCGGCCGCCATCCTTCAATTGGGCAAAAAGCGGCTCCAGGCCGGATTCGACCGCTCCATTGACGAATATCAGATCGAACGGCGCATCCGCCGGGGCTCCCGCGGCGAGCGAGCCTGTGATCGCCCGTGCCGGCGGAAGGGCGATCTTCGCGAGGTTGGCGGCGATCATCTCTGCGAGGGCCGGATCAGATTCGAGTGCGACGACCTTGGCCCCGAGCGCAGAGAAAATAGCGGTCGAATAGCCGCTGCCCGGCGCAATATCGAGGATCTTGTCGGTGGCGACGACCTCGGCGGCTTGGATGAGACGTGCCAGGATCAAAGGCGGCAGAAGGGTGCGGCGGGTTTCGTCGGGAGCGCAGATCTTGATTTTCTGAGCCACGTCGGAATAGGCCACTGCGGCAAGTTCAGGCGGCAAGAATATCTCGCGGGGTATTTCGAGGAACCGCGCCAATAAGGCCTGATCGGTCACGTCGAAGGTCCGAATCTGGCAGTCGACCATGGTTCGGCGCAGCGCGGCGAAATCCGGCGTCGCTAGAGAAGGGTTTGGAGCGGTCATCAGCATCTATCCGATCCGAAAGCGCCATGTCGTGGAACTCGGTCGTCCCGCCGTCACCGCGCGCTTTATTTTTGCGGTTCATGGGTTTTGCAACAGAACGCCTCAAGCTATGACTTCGGCGTCTGCGCCTGTGCTTATAGGGGGGACGCATGGCTCTGTCCATTACGAGCTTCGGCCTAGCCCCGTTCGGGGATCGCCATCCACTCTCGGCCGCTCGGCGCAAGGCCCGAGGCTTCGATCCGGCACGCCGCCGCGGATTATTGCGACGCAACCATTGCAATACAAGATCCGAAATGACACAGGAATAGACCCGCCTTCGTCGAGGCTGGCCATTTCCAACTCATCCATTTGACCTATGCGAGGACGCCATCATGAGCGAGGCCGCACCAACCGAAGCTTTCGAACACGTCGAACACGCCGAGCATGCCGCCCATTCCGGCGATGCGTTTCTCGTACTGGTCTCGATCACGATCGCCGTCCTCGCCGTCTTCGCCGCAAGTGTCGGCAGTCTCGAGGCGATCGAGACCGCCGGAACGATCAATGCGAAGAGCGAAGCGGTCCTGCTGCAAGACAAAGCCACCGACACCTGGAATTTCTATCAGGCGCAAAGCATCAAGAAGAAAATGTTCGAGATTGCCGCCGCCGCAGGCGGCCCGCATACGGATGATTACACCGCTCAGGCCCGGCGCTACGGTGACGAGGAAAAGAGTCACCTCGCAAAAGGAAAAGAGCTCGAAAACCAGGCCGAAGAGAAACTTCACGAGAGCGCCCATCACGAACATCGCCACCATATTCTGACAATCGCCGTAACGCTTCTGCATGTCTCGATCGCGATCGCGACTATTTCGATCGTCCGGCGCGGCGCCCGCTGGCCGTGGTACAGCGCACTCGTCCTCGGCCTTGCCGGCCTCGGCGGCACGATCTTCGCCTATCTCTGAGGCGCGGAAAGGTCGGCTAGGCGACGGCGACGCCGGAACCACCGATGCCAATGGACGTTCATCACTTTGCTGGGCATTCCCGCGATCAACTCGAGCGGCGAAAGGTCGAGGCGCCGATCCAACTCTTAGCGCCTTGCGCCGACTGCGGGAACCAACGACAATCGAGCCGGCAAGTGTCGCGATGCTCATGGATGCTTCCAATCCGTTGGCATCCAAACACTAACTCTTTGATCTGGTGGGCCGCCCCGTCCTTACGCTTGGCGACTACGCGGAAGGATGGGGCGGCCCACCGGCAAGCTCGGACGGGCGAACCATGCAGCAAGCTCAAGCCAACCCCGATCACGCGCCGGCTCTCGTCAGTCGGGTGGATCGTGACCGGATCACAATCCTGACGCTCGACCGGCCCGCAAATCGCAATGCCTTGTCGCGTGCTATGCTTCTCGCTTTGCACGACGAACTCGCGGCGATCGCGACCGACCGCGGCCTCCGCGCCGTCGTCCTCGCCGGCAACGGCCCGGTCTTCAGCGCCGGCCACGACCTGAAGGAATTGACCGCAGCCCGCACCACGCGCGACAAGGGCCGCGCCTTCTTCGAGGAGACGATGGCGCTTTGCGCCAGCGTGATGCAAGCCGTCATCCGTTTGCCGCAGCCGGTCATCGCGGCCGTCGAAGGCACAGCGACGGCGGCCGGATGCCAGCTCGTCGCCACCTGCGACCTCGCGGTCGCCGGCGAAAACGCGCGTTTTTGTACGCCGGGCGTCAACCTGGGTCTCTTCTGCTCGACGCCAATGGTGGCGCTGTCGCGCAACGTGTCGCGCAAACATGCGATGGAGATGTTGCTCCTGGGCGAGATGATCTCCGCCGAGGAGGCGCATCGGATGGGCCTCGTCAACCGCCTCGTCGCTTCTGGTTCGGTCGTGGCCGAGGCCGAGAAATTCGCCCGCAGGATCGCCGAAAAATCGGGCTATACGGTCAAGATCGGCAAACGCGCCTTTTACGAGCAGATCGAAATGGGATTGACGGCAGCCTACGCCCATGCGAGCGCCGTCATGGTCGAAAACATGCTTGCGCGCGATGCCGAAGAAGGAATTGGCGCCTTCTTCGACAAGCGTGCGCCGCAATGGCCGTAAAAAATCCGCAAGAGGCGGCACGCTCGCTCTGGATGCTCGCCTTCGCGAGCATGACAATCCGGGTCATTTCCGGCGAGCAAAGCGATACCGGCAATCCGGAAGCGATGGTACGCTGGGCACGGGATGCGCTTTCGCGAGCATGACAGGGCTCTAATGAATCACGATACCTACCCCGATTCCTATATCCGCGAGATTCTGCAGAGCGTGAAGACCGTCGCGATGGTGGGCGTATCCGCCAATGTGGTGCGGCCGTCCTATATCGTCTTCAAATTTCTCTTGGGGCGGGGCTACAAAATGCTTGGCGTCAATCCGGGCCTGGCCGGCCGGGAGATTCTCGGCGCCCCCATTTTCGCGACGCTGGCCGATATCCCCGAACCCGTCGACATGGTCGATATTTTCCGCAGTTCGGAAGCAGCCGGCCCCATCGTCGACGCGGCCCTCGCCCTCGCGTCGAAGCCAAAAGTGATCTGGATGCAATTGACCGTACGCAACGACGAAGCCGCCACCCGCGCCGAGGCGCAAGGCGTTAAGGTCGTCATGAACCGCTGCCCGAAGATCGAATATGGACGCCTATCCGGCGAAATCGGCTGGACCGGCGTCAATTCCGGCATTCTCTCGTCGAAAAAGCCGCAATTGATGCACGGCTTCCAGAAACTCGGGATCGACCGGAAATAGGCCCGTCCGCCTATCGGTCCGCCATGGCGGGATCGCATGAATACGATGCGTAGCGCGCGAATCGATCGCGCGCGGCCCACCTTGCGGTCAGGCTCCCGTCCGCCCCATCAAGCCCCCTCGAAAGTTGCAAAAGCATAAAACTCGCTTCATACCGTCCCATCGCTCGCGCGCGAGGAGCAGATCATGACCGACCAGCCCACAGGCCCCGGCTTTTCGACTTTGGCCATTCATGCCGGCGCCCAGCCCGATCCCACCACCGGGGCACGGGCGACGCCGATCTATCAGACGACGTCCTTCGTCTTCGACGACGTCGATCATGCCGCCTCGCTGTTCGGTCTGCAGGCTTTCGGCAATATTTACACGCGCATCACCAATCCGACCAATGCGGTGCTCGAAGAGCGGGTCGCCGCGCTCGAAGGCGGCACCGCAGCGCTCGCCGTCGCGTCCGGCCATGCGGCAGAATTTCTCTGCTTTCACACGTTGCTGCAGCCGGGCGACGAATTCGTTTCGGCGAACAAGCTCTATGGCGGCTCGATCAATCAATTCAATCATTCCTACAAGAATTTCGATTGGCGGGTGAAATGGGCCGATCCCGACGATGTGGCTAGCTTCGAGGCCGCGATCACGCCGAAGACCAAAGCGATCTTCATCGAATCGATCGCCAATCCGGGCGGCATCGTCGTCGATATCGAAGCGATCGCCGCAATCGCCAAAAAGGCGCGCGTGCCGCTCATCGTCGACAATACTATGGCCTCGCCCTATCTCGTGCGGCCGTTCGACTACGGCGCCGACATCATCGTCCACTCCGCCACGAAATTCTTGGGCGGCCACGGCAATTCGATTGGCGGCGTCATCGTCGACGGCGGCTCCTTCGATTGGCTGAAGGACGGCCGCTATCCGATGCTTTCGGCACCGCGCCCCGAATATGGCGGCATGGTGCTCGGCGAGACTTTCGGCAATTTCGGCTTCGCCATCGCCTGCCGGGTGCTCGGCCTGCGCGATCTCGGCCCGGCGCTATCACCATTCAATGCGTTCTTGATCCTCACCGGCATCGAGACTTTGGGCCTGCGCATGCAGCGCCATTGCGACAACGCACTGGCCGTCGCCGAACATCTGAGCCGGCATAAATCGGTGAAATGGGTGAGCTATGCGGGGCTCGCCGGCGACCGCTACCATGATCTCGCGAAGCGCTACTGCCCCAAGGGCGCCGGCGCCGTCTTCACCTTCGGCCTCGCCGGCGGTTATCAAGCCGGCATCGCGCTGGTCAGCAACTTGCGGCTCTTCTCACATCTCGCCAATGTCGGCGACACGCGCTCGCTCGTCATCCATCCGGCCTCGACGACGCATCGGCAATTGAACGATGAGCAAAAGATCGTGGCCGGCGCCGGTCCCGATGTGGTGCGCCTCTCCGTCGGCCTCGAAGACGTCGCCGACATCATCGCCGATCTCGACCAGGCGTTGGCGGCTTAGGGCGGGCAAGAGCGCGGCGGCCACGCCCGGCAGGACGTCGCGCAACGTGGCACTGCACGCTATCGCTACAGGTCGAGAGCGGTTTGCCTCGCCAATCCGGCGCGGTGCCTGACGATCGAGGCCAGGATCAGCATGGCGATGGCCTGATGCAGCAAAGCCGCCCAGAGCGGCACGACCAAGACGAGCGTCGCAATACCGAGAACGGCCTGGATGAGAACCAGACCGGCGAGTAGAAGCGCGCGATTGAATACTCGGCCGCTCGATCCCCATACGAACGCGCAAGAAACCTGCGTGAACGCCATGCCGAAAAGGACATAGGCGACCATCCGGTGCTGGAACTGCACGAGGATCATGTTGTCGAAAAAGTTCCGCCACAAGGGCTCGAGTGCGAACAGGCCCGGCGGGAAAAAATGTCCGTCCATCAACGGCCATGTATTGAACGCCTTGCCGGCACGCAGACCGGCGACGAGGCCGCCCAAAAAAATCTCCAGAAGCGTCAGGCCGATCAGTCCGTTGGCGAGCTGGCGCAAGCAGAAATTGGCAGCAGGCTCTGGCATCGCATCGGGCCGTGAGCGCAAGCTTGTCGCGAGATAGACCAGAGCCGCAAGAGTGACCGAGGCCAAGAGGAGGTGAACGGCGAGCCTTTCCTGCGCGACTTCAATACGTCCGACTAGGCCGGACTCGACCATCCACCAGCCGACGAAACCTTGCAAGCCGCCGAGCGCCAAGACCCCGATCAACTTGAGCTTCCAGCCTTGCGGTATCATCCTCTTCAGCCAGAAGATGAAGAAGGGAAAGATGAAGACGAGGCCGATCAGGCGGCCGAGCAACCTGTGGCCGAACTCCCAGAAATAGATCACTTTGAATCCGCTTAAATCCAAATCTGAGAAAATGGCGCTATATTGCGGAATCTGCTTGAATTTTTCGAATTCATCGAGCCACGCCTGAGGCGTGAGCGGTGGGAGGATACCGGAAATCGGCTGCCATTCCGTGATCGAAAGACCGGATTTGGTGAGGCGCGTGGCGCCACCGACGATGACCATGGCGAAAACCATGGCGGCCAAGGTCCAAAGCCAGACGCGCAGGGCCAAATGGCGCGATCGGCCATGCGGCTTCGCGATCGTGCGAAGCGTATCGGATGCAAGGGTAAGCTGGCTCATTTGCACGCGGACCTGGCTGATAACGGAGGTTTCAGCTACACATAGCAGTGGCTGCGGTCCATCGTCCATGCGCGGCCTGTCGCACCCGATCAGGGAAAATCTATGCCGAAACGCCTGCGCAAATTCATCGGCGCCATCGTGATGATCTCTTTCGTCATGGTTTATGCACTGATGGCCATGGCGCTCGCCCAATCGCGCCTGGTGCAGGAAGCGTCGGGCGTGCTTCAGGCCGTCTATTATGCGATTTTGGGTATGGCCTGGGTCGTGCCGATGATGCCGCTCATCCGCTGGATGGAACGGCCGGACGTAGAGCAATAATATTCTTAGTCTTTATGCAAGTGCTCAGCGAATGGCGCTGCCTCGCCATGCTGCGCGACAAAGCTTCACGGCCTGACTTTATCGGTCGTCCGCGTTGACGATTGTAAGCGAATAGCTTACATATCGGTGCGTGATCAAGACCTTCAAGAGCAAAGCCCTTGGGGAGCTTTGGCAGACGGGGGACAGCCGGAGAATTTCCGCGGAGATGCACGACCGCATTTTCCGAAGGCTGGATCGTCTCGACGCTGCGGTGACGCCGCAGGAGATGCACATCGCGGGCTTCCGATTCCACGCCCTACGAGGTTTCACGCCGACATGCTACTCCGTGCACGTGAATGGCCCTTGGTGCATCACATTCGAGTTTGAAGATGGCCACGCCTACCAGGTCGATTTTGAGCAATACCACTGATGGAGACCGCGATGGTCCATGCAGCTAAGCGCAACCCCGATCGTTGCCCCACGCATCCCGGCGCGTTGCTGCGCGAGGACATGATCCCTGCGACCAATAAGAGTGTTGCCGAGATTGCCGGGTTGCTCGGCATCTCGCGCCAGCATCTCTATGATATCCTGGCCGAAAGGAAGCCGGTGTCCCCGAATGTCGCGGTGCGGCTCGGCAAGCTGTTTGGTGACGGTGCCGGTATTTGGACACGGATGCAGGCAGCATATGACACGTGGCATGCCGAGCGCGAGGTGGACGTCCGCGACATCCCCACTCTCGAAGTGACGTGATACGCACGCGCCGTAGAGCAGCGGAACAAAGACAGGTAAGGGAAACCCATGCCACAGACGTTTTTTGAGAATCATAGCCACGTCAGCACGCGCGCACTCCAGGCATATTTGGTTTTGATTGGCCTTGCGTGGAACAGGCAAACGATTACCTATGGACAGCTTTCCCAAACCTACATGGAATTCGGGCATGGAGGTATTTTGGCAGCCCCGCTCGGTTGCATCATGGGGTGGTGCTTCGAGAACGGCTTGCCCCCTCTCACCGCTCTTGTCGTCAATAGTGAGACAGGTGTTCCGGGAGAAGGGCTGTACGTCGAACAGCCAGGTAAACTTCCAGCGGCGCAACAGAGCGTTTTCGTGTTCAATTGGTATTCTATATTCCCTCCTAAGCTCGAAGAACTTGAAAGCGCGGGGCAACGTGCCTCTGCCGGAACTCTTCGAACCCCAAGTTTATAGGCCGCACCGGATCACGCCACCCGCCGCCCGAGATTCCACAGCGCAAAAGGCGCGCCGGAGACGAGAATCTCGACCATGTCGAGACTTTGCCAATTGCCGTTGATCGACAGGCGCGGCAAGGCGCATTCGCGGCCGCGATGGTCGAGGAAAATCATGCCGGGCCGCGTCGTCACGGCGCTTGCGAAGCCGAGCTCGCGGGCGATCGCGAATTCGCGCGGGCCGGCAGAACTCGCATCGCCGACCGGATAAGCCAGATGGCGGGCGGGCTTGCCGATATGCGCCGCGACGAGGTCACGGCTTTCGCTCAGTTCACGCCGCACGAAGTCGGCATCATGTTTGGCGAGCCGCGGATGCGTCAAGGTGTGAATGCCGATCGTGCAGAGTGGATGGCGGGCGAGCGCTTCGACACCTGCCCAATCGAGACAGAGGTCATCCGTCAGCTCGGCCGATACGATTGTCGCTTGCCCACAAAGCTGCGCGATGACGTCGAGGAGCTTGTCTTCCGGCCCATCCCGGAGCCTGCGGTAGAGACATTCGAAAGCGGCCTGTTTCTGCGCCGCCGTCGCGCTCGGCAGGCGCAGGCGCGTCCCAGCGATTTCGACATCGATCTGCGGCAAAGCGCGGATCGCCTCTTCGAGTTCGACCCACCAGAGCCGTGCGCTTCGCGCGGCAAAGCTCGTCGTCACGTAAGCGGTAAATGGCGCCGCATGTTTTTCGAGTACAGGGAGCGCATGATCGCGCGTGTCCTTATAGCCGTCGTCGAACGTCAGAACCGCAAAGGGCCTCTTAGCAGCCGCGCCAATTCCTGCCGCACCAAGCCGGGCCAGCGCCGCGTCGAGGCTGACGATGTCGAAGCCAAGGCTTGCCAACCGGGTGAGCACGGCATCGAGGAATTCGGGTGTGATTTCGAGCAGCCGGTTCGGCGCAAAGGCGCGCTCGACCCAGGGGCGGACCTGATGGAACATCAAGATCGCGCCGATCCCGCGCGTCCAGGGCGCCGCCAGGCGATGCAATCGCGTCATCCCGAACAAGGCGAATCCGGCCGAAATGATCTTGTTTTTGGCTTCGCCCATGCCCCGGTACCTCGGTGAAGAAAGCTCCATTTTGGCAAGGTCTCGTTGATCTTTCCTTGCTATGTCCACAAGATCGCATGTTTTTGTGCAGGCGATCCAACGGATGCCGAGGATGACCGACGCAAGCTTGCCTTCTCGTCTGCCTGCTGCGCTGCGCCGCGGCCGCATCCAGCCCTTCGCGAGCGTCGAAGTTCATGAAACCGCGACAGAGATCCTGCCGGCCTGGAGCGAGCTCGAACGGGTCGCGCCCTGTTCGGCCTACCAGACACGGGCATTTGTTCTCAGCTGGCTCGCGACGCTCGGAAAGGCCGTTGGCCTCGCGCCTTTGTTCGTTGCAGCCAAAGATGCCGAGGGCCGCGTCGTCGCGCTCTTCTGCCTCGGCGTCGAAGAGCGCGGGGCGCTTCGCCGCGCGGTGTTTCTCGGTAGCAAAGACTCGAACTTCAATCTCGGGCTCTTCCGCGCCCCCGAAATGTTCACGCGCGCCGATGTCGAAGCCGTTCTGCGGGCCGCCGCAAAGGCGCTCGGCCGCAAGGCCCCGGATATTTTCTTGCTGGTCAACCAGCCGCACGTTTGGGCCGGCATGGAAAACCCTTTTGCGCTTCTGCCGCATCAGCCGAGCCCGAGCTACGCCTATGGTGCCCACCTGCCCCGCGGCGCGGAAGAGTTTTTCGCAGCGAAACAATCCAAGGAACGGCGCAAGAAACTGCGCAAAAAGGAAGCCCGCCTCGCCGAAATGGGTGCACTCCGTCATATCAGCAATTCCGATCCGGAGGCGGCACGCGCCATTCTCGCCACCTTCTTCGCCCAGAAAGCAGCGCGTTGCGAAGCGCAAGCAATCGACGCCGATTTCGCCGATCCCTGCCGGCAGAGCTTTTACGAAGCCTTGAGCCTGCCATCTGCAGATCACGCGCCCGCTCTCGAGCTTCATGCACTCGCCTGCGGGTCACGGATCGTCGCAGTCTTCGGCGGCATGTTTCACCGCGATTGTTTCAACGGCATGATCATTTCGTTCGAGTCCGATCCGGACATCGCCAGATCGAGCCCTGGCGAACTTCTCTTGCTCAGAGCTATTGCCGCGCAATGCCAGAGAGGCGCCGGGAGCTTTGATCTCGGCATCGGCGAAGCCGGCTACAAGACGATATACTGCGACACGCCGATCGCACTTTTCGACGTGCTGTTCCCGATCACGCTCAAAGGCAAGCTCTACGCGGCCTTGGAATCGCTGCGGCTTCGCCTCAAACGCGCGGTCAAACAAGAGCCTAAACTTGTCTCGATCCTTCGGCGCGTCAAACGAGCGCTATCTCACGCACGCACTGATTGAAGCTCAATTCAGGCGACGTCCGAGGCGAGCGCCGCCTCGTCTTCGAGCCTGCCGTCGAGCACGATGACTTCGGCGGCGCCAGCAGCATAAAGCTCGTCCGACGCATCCTCGAGCGCTGCGTCGACAGGCTCCGAAGGCGCCACGAGCGCGACGAGATCGGCATCGGCCGCGAACTCTTTCGCCAATTCGCTCGCCTCCAGCGCGGGCGCCGCTATGATGAGAAATTCATAGGTCTGCGAGAGCGCGTCGAGAACGAGGTCGAGATCCGCTGGCTCGCAAATCGGGGCCATCCCGAAGCAGACGAAATGAAGGCGCGAGGCGTGGTCGCGATGAATAACCTCGGTGAACGAGGCTCGACCGTTGGCGAGATCGGTCAGGCCGAGGCTCGCCTGCGGTCGCGCGCCGACGAGCGTCGAGAGCCTTGTCGAATGGGCATCGAGGTCGACGATGATCGGACTGCCTTGGCGCGCCAATTCGCGCGCAAAGCCGATCAGTCGCGCCGTTGCTGCGCTATCGTCGGCGAGCGAGGTCGCGACGATGCGCATGCCTTTGCCCTCCGCGCGCGGCGGCCGAGTCCATGGGCGGCGGCGGGCCTCGCTCTTCTCCACTTCTGCAATGGGCTTGGCCGGTGCGTCCTCTTCCTCCGAGCGCTCGGCACCGACGGCGCCCGAATCCACCGCGGAACGGTCGAAATCCGCGAGCGGCTCGACACCTCGTGACGCCATCGCCCGGTACGCCCCAGCGGCCCCTTTGTCCGATTTCCCGTTGCGTCCCGATAAGAGCTCGCTCGAAACGACGCCGCCCAAGGACAGGATGAAACCGGCGATCCCTGCGAAGAGCAGCGTCGGCAGTTTTTTCGGGTAGGTCGGCTCCTGCGGCATGCTCGCCCTGGCGAAGATGCGCGCATCGGCCGGCGTCGCGGGCGAGTTTTCGCGCGCGACCGCCTCTTGATATTTCGTCATGCTGCTTTGCAGCTGATCGCGGTAGCCCTGAGCGACACGGTCGAGTTCGCGCATATGCACGTCATCCGTATTCGCCACCGTGACGCTCTGTTTTTGCTGCTCGATTGCGGTTTCCATGTTGGCCACGCGCGTCGCGGCGATCCGCGCCTCGTTCTCGAGCGAACGCGCGGTCTTTTCGCCGGCCGCGCGCAATTCGGCATCGAGACCGGCGATTTGCGCCGTCAATTCCTTGATCCGCGGATGCCCGGGCAGCAAGGTGCGCGATTCGAGTGCAAGTTGTGACTTTGCAATGACGCGTTGCTCGGCGATCCGCCGCACGAGGTCATTGTTAGCGACGTCCGGCACATCGGCGATGCGGCCCTGCCGAAGCATGTCGCGAATGAGCGAGGCTTTCGCCTGCGCGTCGGCCTGGGCGGTGCGCGCTTTCGACAAGTCGGAATTGAGTTCGACAAACTGCTGGCCGGTGATCAACATGTTATTGCTGCCGGCGAGCAGCCCGGTATTGGCGCGGAATTGCTCCGATTCGGCTTCGGCGAGGGCGACCTTCACGCGCAAGTCGGAAATTTCCGTCGCGAGCGACGTCGCCGCCGCCTTCGCCGCGGCGCGCTTCGCCTCCGATTGCATGTCGAGATAAAGCGTCGCGACGAGGTTGGCGGCTCGCGTCGCGAGCTCGGGGTCGGTCGATCGAAATTGAACCGTCAACACGCGCGTCTTGGGCGGGGAGAAAACCGTGAGCCTGTCGAGATAGGCCTCCAGAACGCGATCCTCGGGAGGGATTTGGGTCGGATCCCGCATCACTCCGAAAAGCACCATCACACGGGAGATGGCACCGAGCCCATGCGCGAGCGGATCAAATTCGGGATTGCCGACGAGGTTCAAGGCGGCGATGGCGCGCCGGCCGAGATCGCGTGAAGTCACGAGCTGCACCTGGCTCCCTACGCTCTCGGGATCGGGACCGCTGGTGAATTCGTGCGCCGCTTCGCTACGCTCCGGCCGAGTGAAGAAGCTTTCCTGGTTCTCGAGCAGGACTTGCGCTTCGGCCGTGTAGCGCGGCTTGACGAACGTGACGAAACCAGCCGCTGCGAGCAATGCCGTCAGTGTCGGGATTATAATCCAGGCTTTCTTCCGGCGAACAGCGGCCCAAAGCGCAAGCATATCGAGATCGTCGCCGGAGGCGTCTTGACCCGCCTCGGCCTCGGCCGTCCTGATCATCTGCCGCTCCAATCGGTCGCGACTTTGCCGCGGATTCGCGGGAACACACAGAGCCCCACTCGCAAGCCACCTTCTCGCCGCGCAGTTCGCGCAAAGGGGATTTTAGCTTCTTCGCGAAGCCGGTTCCATCAAGCAGGGGTAAGGTTGAAACGAGGTTAACGTCTCACCGAATTTGTCGCCGGCGGGTTAAGGTTCATTAACCATATCTACCTATGATCGCCGCGGTCGACACAATCTTTTGATTGGGCTTAAACCTTCGGCAGCGATCATGCGGCAGTTCTTGGTTCTGGTTATTCTCTTTGCGACGTCGTGTTGTCTGTCGGGATGTGCATCGTCCCGTTACACGGCTTCCTTCGACGCGGCGCCGAACGGACCCTACACGCTCGCGAGCGGAGACCGGTTGCGCATCATCGTGTTCGGACAGGAATCCTTGAGCAATTCTTATGCGGTCGATGGCTCCGGCCATATATCGATGCCCTTGATCGGTGCGGTTCCGGCCCAAGGGCTAGCAACAACCGACCTCGAACACGCCATCGAAGCAAGACTGCGCAACGGCTTCTTGCGAGAGCCGCGCGTTTCAGTCGAAGTCGAAGCCTATCGACCATTCTTCGTCCTGGGCGAAGTCACGACGCCAGGACAATATCCATACATCAGCGGCATGACCGTGCAGACGGCCGTCGCCGTGGCCGGAGGGTTCACGCCACGCGCGTACAAAGTTGATGCCGACCTGACACGCAGCCTCGATGGGCGCCCGATGACCGGGCGCGTACCGATCACACAGCCCGTCCGTCCGGGCGACACGATCGTCATCCGCGAGCGCTTCTTTTGAAGGAGCCATTGCCATGGCGGAAACGCCGCGAGATCGCGATGACTTTGGATTGAACCAATCCAAAGTCATGAACGTGATCGCTTCAAATAACTTGGAGCGGGATGCGGCGGAAGATCGCAAGCTGCGCATTCTTCATGTATTGCGCGCGCCGCTCGGCGGTCTGTTCCGGCACGTCCTCGATCTGACACACGAGCAAATCGCGCGCGGCCACAGCGTCGGGCTCGTGACCGATTCCTTGACTGGCGGCGAGCGTGCCGATGCGATCCTCGCCGATCTCGAACCTTCGCTGAGACTTGGACTTTTGCGCTTGCCCATGCGGCGGCATCCGAATCCCTTCGATCTTGCGAACACCATCCGTATCGCCGCGCATATTTGCACTCTCAAAGTCGATGTCGTGCACGCGCACGGTTCGAAAGGAGGCCTCTATGCACGTCTGCCCGGCTTCGTCGGGCCGCTCGTCCCGCCGCTCAATTCACCGGTCAGGGCCTATACGCCGCACGGCGGCAGCTTCAATTACCGCTCCTACGCGTTCATCGAAGAGCTCTTCATGTGGGTCGAGCGCCAGCTTGCCAGAACGACGGACATATTCCTGTTCGAGAGCGGCTACATCGCCAAGTGTTGCGCCGAGCGCGTCGGCGAGGTCCGCGCACTCACCCGCATTGTGGCAAACGGACTCGGACCGGCCGAATTCGTCGCGGTCGAGCCCGCCGCGAATGCGGCAGATCTCCTCTATGTCGGCGAACTGCGCGCCGCCAAAGGAATCGACACGCTCATCGATGCGCTCGCGCTGCTCACGCGCAAGCTCGGCCAGCCGCCACGTCTCGTCCTCGTCGGTTCAGGGCCGGACCGAGCCAAATTGACGGCACGAGCCGCGACCCGGGGAGTCGCGGCGGCCATGACTTTTGCCGGTGTTCTGCCGGCACGCCTGGCTTTCAGGCTCGGCCGCATCCTCGTCGTCCCGAGCCGCGCAGAGTCCCTGCCCTATATCGTGCTCGAGGCGGCTGGCGCGCGCATACCGATGATTGCGACCAATGTCGGCGGCATCGGCGAAATCTTCGGTCCCTATAAAGATCGGTTGATTTGCCCCGACGACCCTGAGCGTCTCGCCGAGGCACTTTGCTCGATCATGGCGCGCGAACACGCCGAACTGCAGCGCGAGGCGGAAATGCTCGCCGTCTTCGTCGCCAGCAAGTTCAAGATCACCGACATGGCCGATGCAGTGCTTGCCGGCTACTGCGATGCAATTGCTCGCAAAGCGCGCCCGAGCCCAGCCCCTGTCCAGTCTCTGCCCCAATCCGGATGACGTTTGCACGGAGTTGCCGTAATGGCTGCTTTCTCGGCCCAGGATCTCACAGACCCCGATGCATTGCGGCCGGCACGCGCCAATCCGCATGCCGGGCGCCTGGCAGCGCTGGCGCAAGCCATCGCCAACGAGCCGAAGTCTTCCGCGGTATCCCGCATCGTCCTGGAGGGCTTCGTTCGCATCGGCGAATTCGCGCTGGTGACGGCCGCCGGCTCACTAGTGTACTGGCTCCTTCTCGCGTCGTCGCGCGGCTGTGATGCCGCCTATGCCGGCGCGATCTTGCTCGTCGCGGCGCTGGTCGTCTTAGTGCACCAGGCTCTTGGTCTCTATACGGTCGATGCCTTCCGCACACTCAAGCTTGACGTGTTGCGACTCGTCGGCGGCTTCACGCTCGTCTTCCTCGCCGCGCTGTCCTGTCTATTCTTCCTCAAACTCGACGAAACCTATTCCCGCCTCTTCGTCCTATCCTGGTATGGCTGCGGACTTGCCTTCCTCCTCGTCGAACGGGCCTTGCTCGCGCATGCCGTCGGGCACATGATCCGCACGGAAATGTTGCTTCGCCGAACCGTGATCGTTGGTGGCGGCACGGCCGCCGATCAACTGATCGGGCAGCTCGCCATCGTACCGCAGACGGATCTGCATATCCTGGGCATTTTCGACGATCGAACGGACGAGCGATCGCCCGACGTTGTTGCCGGCTTCCCCAAGCTCGGCACGGTCGAAGATCTCGTCGAATTCGCCCGTGACACCCGCATTGATCTCGTCATTTTCACGCTTCCGATCACCGCCGAGCAGCGTCTCTTGCAGATGCTCCGCAGGCTCTGGGTTTTGCCGGTAGACATCAGGCTTGCCGCCCATATGAGCAAGCTGCGATTTCGACCGCGCTCTTATTCCTACATCGGTTCCGTTCCGGTCTTCGACGTCTTCGACAAGCCGCTTGCCGATTGGGATGTCGTCGTCAAAACCCTGTTCGACAAGATCTTCGGCAGCCTGTGCCTCTTACTACTAGCGCCTGTCATGGCGGGTGTTGCGATCGCTATCAAGCTCGATTCCAAAGGTCCGATCTTGTTCAAGCAGAAGCGCTACGGCTTCAACAACGAACTGGTCGAGATCTACAAATTCCGATCCATGCGTGCCGACAAATTGGACTACGACGCGACAAAGCTCGTGACGAAGACGGATCCTCGCGTCACCCGTGTCGGACGCTTCATCCGCAAGACGTCGCTCGACGAATTGCCGCAGCTCTTCAACGTCGTCTTCAAAAGCAATCTCTCGCTCGTCGGCCCGCGGCCGCATGCCGCCAACGCAAAGGCCGCCGAACGTCAATATGACGAAGTCGTCGACGGCTATTTCGCCCGCCATCGCGTGCGCCCCGGGATCACCGGCTGGGCCCAGATCCACGGCTGGCGCGGTGAAACCGATACGCCGGAAAAGATCCAGAATCGTGTCGTGCACGACCTTTACTACATAGAGAACTGGTCGATCTTTCTCGATATCTACATTCTTCTCGCCACGCCCTTCGCCTTGCTGAAAATGGAGAATGCCTATTGAGGGGGAGCCGCACCAGCCGCCTGCGACGTCTCCTCCCGCGCCCGCGAGACGGTCACCCGCCATCGGATGCCACTTCGCCTGCCTGCGCCCATCGCAGCGGCTGGCGAGCTGTGTGCGCGTGCTGCGGTTCGACTGAAAGACGGCGGAAGGCACGTGGCTTTTCAATGGTCCCGAGTTTGCTTCTGGTCCTTCTGGCCCTTGCGCCCGCAGCCCATGCGCAAGAACCCCGGCTCGCCATCACCGGCAGACCGGAGATCCTCTTCGATTCATTGCATGACGGCTGTGAGGCGATCGATATGCCGGATATCAATCCGCGCGCTTTTCGCGACGACAAGGGGCAGATCGTGTTTTTCGCCCTTCACTTCGTCAACCGGAGCTTGCGCGGCCCCGATCTCGATCATTTGAAGCTCGACTGCCACGTTGCCCTGCCGAGCCACTTCGATCCCGAGCCGGCTCATTACGATGACCGCAGCTATATTACCGCGACCTGGACGACCGACGGGCGCAATGTTGCAGCGCTCGTTCATCACGAATATCATGCCGACGACCATGGCCGCTGCGTGGCCGAGACCGGCCTCGCCTGTTGGTACAATTCGATCCTCGCCTATCAGTCGACCGACGGTGGCACGAGCTTCCGCAAAGATCAGCCGCTCGTCGTGGCCTCCGCACCTTTCGGCGAAGACGTCGAACAAGGCCGGCACCGCGGATTTTTCAACCCGTCCAATATCTTTTCCGACGGCACTCACGAATACTTCTTTGCCGCGACGACCGGCTGGCAAGGCCAGCGCTACGGTGCCTGCCTCTTCCGCACGGATAAACCCGCGAGCCCCGCGTCCTGGCGCGCTTTCGATGGACAAGGATTCAACATCCGCTACGCGGATCCCTATGCGGCGAAGGCCGCGGTGCCAAACCCTTGCGCGCCAATCGATCCATTCGTTTTTCCGGTCGGCGCCGTCGTGCGCGATCGCACGTCGCACGTCTGGATTGCCGTCTTCCAAGCAGCACGGAACAATGAGTCCTTCCCGGTCGAAGGCTTCTATTATGCCAGCTCCCGCGACCTCCTGCACTGGAGCCCGGCCACACTTCTGCTTGCCGGCAAGACGCTCTTTTCTGATCTTTGCACGGCCGGAGCCTCGGTCATCGCCTATCCGTCACTTCTCGATGCGCATGCTGCAGGTCGCAATTTTGACGATGTTGCGGACGACGTCTATCTCTATTTCACGATGATCAAGACCGATCATTGCAAGACCGGTCAGCGCCTGCTCTTGCGCGAAAAAATCTCGATCGCCCGAGAGGCGGCGAGGCGGCCATGACGATCGTGCCCGATACGGCGAGCGCGCCACGAACTTCGGCGATCTCTTATCAGAGCCTCGTCGATGCCGCGTTCGCGGTTTTTGTTTTCTTGGGCATGATGTCGCTCATCGAGCCCTCACCTTACGACTTCATGTCGCTCGTCGCTATTCCCCTGTGGGCCATGGGCGGTTTTTCAATTCATCGTTCGCAAGTTTTGATCCTGGTTCTCTGGTGCATTTTCGAAGTCGCCGGCTTTGCCGCCCTCATGCCCTATTGGCACGAGGCCGATCCAAGGCTCTATCAACTCCAATCGCTCTATCTTTTTGTCACCGTCATTTTTTTCACGTTGTACTTCGCGCAGCGGACCGAGCGGCGTGCTGAAATCTGCCTGCACGCCTACACAGCCGGCGCCATCATGGCCGCGTTCATCGGGATCTTGGGCTATCTCGACGTCGGCGGGCTCGGGGCGGCTTTGACCACGGTCGAGGGTCGTGTTTCGGGCACCTTCAAAGACCCGAACGTCCTCGGGTCCTATTTGATCCTCTCCTCGACATTCCTGCTGCATCGGCTGCTCATCGGTGCGGCGAAATGGCCTCTCGCGACGTTCGCCGCTCTTCTGCTTTCGATGACCGGCACGTTTATTTCCTATTCGCGCGGTTCTTGGGCCGGAACAATCGTTTCGCTCGGCGTCATGACCGTCTCGACTTATCTGACGAGCGAGACGCCGCGCACGCGGCGGCGGATCGTCTTGATGGCCGGTCTCGCCATCAGTTTGTGCCTCCTCGCGGTGCTGGCCATATTGTCACATCAGGAAACCCGTGAATTCTTCTTGCAACGGGCAGCGCCGACGCAAGACTACGATGAAGGCGTCACCGGCCGCTTCGGCAATCAGATACGCTCATTGCCTCTGCTGCTCGATCGTCCCGAAGGCTTCGGCCCGTTGCGATTCAGGCTCATCTTCGGGCTCGAGCCGCATAATTCCTATATCGGCGCCTTTGCGAATGACGGCTGGATCGGCGGATTTGCCTGGGTCTTGCTTGTCGCCACCAGCGTCTTCGTCGGCTTCCGTCTGATGTTCGTGCAATCGCCTTACCGTGGATTCGCGCAGGTCTTTTTTCCGACCCTTTTCGCTTTGTTGCTGCAGGGATTTCAAATCGACGTCGATCACTGGCGGC
Organism: uncultured Alphaproteobacteria bacterium; assembly: GCA_963809985.1. Taxonomy (GTDB): domain Bacteria; phylum Pseudomonadota; class Alphaproteobacteria; order Rhizobiales; family Beijerinckiaceae; genus Methylovirgula. The sequence goes on from CAWELW010000002.1 coordinate 269,855, forward strand.
AGGTCTTTCTCTGCTTCGGCGCCGTTTGGGGCCTCGAGACCGCCCGGCAGCGATGGATTGCATCCGGACGCGGTGCGCATAGTCGTTGCCGGGGGGGTCTAAGAATAGGCGAAAACGGTTTATTCCCCCGGATGAGCGGTCGAAACCGACGAACCGCGATGGTCTCGATCTTGAACCAATATGGAGGCCTGCCGGATTGCCCCAAAAATCCGTTGAGACGAAGAGAGAGCTGGAGATGCAGCGATGGGCTAATGTTCTGACGGCTCTTGCCGCCGTTTCGGGCGCCGCCGGCGTCATGCAAGCCGCAACCGCAGCGCATGGGATTGCCGACCCGCTGTTGCAAACCTCCGCAAATTTCTTGCTTCTCATGGCAGCTTCGGCCATCGCCATCAATGCTTTCGCACTTTCTGCGCAACGCCATCGCCCCAGGTTTCTCATCGCCGCGAGCATTCTTCTCGGCGGTTGTCTGCTCTTTTGCGGCGACCTCACGGCGCGCATATTTTTCGCTCATAAGCTCTTTGCTTTTGCCGCACCGATCGGCGGCACATTGATGATCCTCGGCTGGATCGCGGCGGCTTTCGCCGCGCTCTCGGCATGTTCCGGCGGTCCAAAGAGCTGACTTCGGCCTTCAACGGAGGATGTGGATCAGGCGGCTGCAACAGGCGCGCAGATTGCCACATCCCCCGCCCGAATGTCCCGCAAAGGTGGATCAACTCAGGGACATCGGATATATCCGATCAACTGCCAATTGAGCTTGGCCCGCTTAAGGCTCCGGCCGGACTGCGCGCCGAGCCGACAAGTTGCAACATGTGCTCCATGACACATCGGAACTGACGTGCTGCAAACGAAAACAGACGGGGCGATGCAACCTTCGGGACCGGACGGTGGCGGAACATGGAGCGAACCGACAAAGGCAAACCGCGCATCCTGGTCGTCGAAGACGAGCCTATGATCGCCTTGATGCTCGACGACATGTTGCAGGAGCTTGGGTTCAGCGTCGTTGCCTCCACGCCGCACGTTGCGGCAGCCCTCGACGTCATCGCCAGAGAGACTATCGACGTCGCCTTGCTCGACGTGAACCTCGGCACCGAGCAGATCGACCCGGTCGCCGATCTCTTGGCGCAGCGCTCCTGCCCCTTCGTCTTCACGACCGGCTACGGCCGGGACGGCGCACCGACCGCCCATGCCGGTCATGTCGTGCTGCAGAAACCGTACCGTATTGATGATCTCGCGGCGGCTCTGCGCCGCGAACTCGCCCGCAACCATGCCTGATGCCGAGCGCCGAAGGGACCACTACGCTCGATGCCGCACGCCGTCGATGCCGCCGATGATGTCACTGGTTGGCGCGATCGCGTCGCCTTTCAATCTCCGACAGGCGGCCAGTGCAGCAGCACCAGGCGAATTCTCACTGTATCTGCACCGCTGGTGTCGTCGCCACTATTTCATTCAGGAACCTGAATATCGGCACGCTTGTCCCTAGAACCAGGACCGTTCCTGCAACAACCGTGAATGTTGCCGCTGCGCCCGTCACTGTCGTCGTTTGCGTCGTACCTACGGTGCTCGTTTGCGTCGCAGCTTCCGTGCTCGTTTGTGTCGCACCCACCTTGCTCGTTTGTGTGCCCCCGACCGTAATCGTTTGTGTGCCCCCAGCCGTGATCGTCGTAATTCTCAGCGGCAGACTGTTCATTACCTGCTGCTGCGACTTATTGGCGATGAACAGATCGCCCGTATTGACGAGCCCGACCGTATCGAGGCCCGGAGCAGTGCGCGGGTCCTCGGCCAAGCGTCCGTGGCCGATGCCATAGCGCGCCGCCAGCCTATCGCTGGGAAGTGCATGCGCCCCGCCCATCTGCCCGATGCGGCTCGTGAGGCGCGCATTGGCCTCGGCCAAAAGCTGCGGCGGAACCGGAAAAGCTTCGCCGATCACTTCATTGCGTCCGTTCACTTGCACCGCGTAGCCCGGCCGCAGGATCGTCTGGCGGCTGACGGAATTGGCAACGTCGACCACGCCGAAATGATCGATGACGATAATGCCGCCGCCGGCGAGAAACAGGATGGTCATCGTTCCGCCGCGCACACCGATCGCGGCTACGGGTGTCGTCACCGTCGCTCCGGAGGAGTGGCTGATTTGGCCACCGACGAAGCGCATGACGCCTTTGCTCATCGAGGCTGCAAATTCGCCTGCGCCGGCTCGACTATCATAGATGAACTTGTCGATCGTCACTGAGGAATTGCGCCCGATGTTGAGCGTCGTTCGATCGATGAACGTCACTTGCGCCGTGCCGGTCTCGGTCGTCAGGATACGTTCCTTATTGACAACTCTTTCGCCGATGGCGAGATCGCGCGTCATGGCGTCGGGCTTCGCGCCGACGGCGCGGGGATTGGCCGCGCCTATGTTGCCGACATCCTGAGCGCCGGCCGTCGTGGCGGCGAGAGCGGAAGCCGCCGAAAAAACCACCGCGATCGCCGCAAACCTGAACCTGAACATGGGAGTGCGCATCGAGTTAGCCCTTTCAGAACCGCGCCGTCGGTCCAAACAGGAGAGAGAAATCATTACTGCGAAAATTCGGCAGATTGGAGTTCGTCCGCACATATTGCAACATCCCCGAAAAACCGAAATTCGCCGTGATCGGCAGATCTACGAGAAGGCCGCCGCGATAGTCGACGTCGCACCGCGTGACGGTCGGATCGACCACGAGATCAGGCGCATCGAAGCCGGCCCAAGCAACGCGCAGATAGGGTGTGACCACCCAACGGTAGGGTATCGCCGGCACCGGCGGATCGAATTCAATGTGCAAGCCCGCATCGATGCCGGCCTGATTGAAACTCTGCCAAGCATTGACCGAACTGGCGCGCGAATAAAGCGGGCGCACCTCGAGCGAGAACATCTGGTTGAATCGGTAGGAGCCACTTATGGATACAGTATAGAAATCGCCGTCGCCGAGCGCCGAGATCGGGCCGATGCCGGGGTTCGTCACCGAGATCCTTCGCCATTCGAAGCCTGGTTCGATCGACCAAAACGAGGTCGGCTGCGCGCGCAAGGTCACTCCGGTGCCGCCGGAATTCAGGAATTGCGTCCCGCCGATCCAGGACAGGTTGCCGACAACATAGGGCTTCACCGTCAGACCCGGCACTTCGGCGGGAATGCCGAAGCGCGGTCCTATACTCGCCTCGACATAGCCGAAATCGAATTGGCTCAACGCAAATTGCTTCGTTCCATAGCCATAGAAGCGCGTCTCTAGCACATCGCCACGCTGGTTCTGAAAATCGTAATCGTGGCTGAGGCGGACGAGAGCAAAGGCATTGCCGTCGGCCTTTTGCGGCGCTGCGGCGCCCACCGGCACATCGGTGCCGAGAATTTGGATGAGACCGGCGTCCGGCAAGGCAGAGGCATTGCTCTGATAGCGCAGACCGGTCTGCAAAAAGCCATAGAAGCGGCTCCCCTGCAGCTCCTTTTGCGCATCCGAAGTATAGGCATCGAGGCGCGGTTGGATAATCGGATCGAGATTCGGCGACGCGGATGCCGCCTTGAAATAATGCAGCGCATTTTCATAAGAGCCGAGGCGGAAATACAGCATTCCGAGCTCGAGTTGCGCTTGCGTCAGTCTTGGATTGTAAAAGAGCAACCGCTCCAAAGCGCCGATTGCGGCTTCGTAGTCGGACAAGTCCTCCGAAACCCGAACATATTCGAAAGCCGCACCATAATTCGACGGCTCGCGGAGCATCACAGCCAACAGCTGCTCCTGATCGGCCAAAGTCGCTCCCCGCACATCGCGGGCAGCCAAGCCGCAACTGAGAACGCAGGCGACTAGCAGGGCCAAAATTTTCACCCGGCAGCGCGGGCCGAAGAGCCCCGACACGAGTCCATTCTGGCGAAAATCCAACCGGCAGATCATAAAGCGCGCGCCCCGAATATGGCCACAGCGACAACGATGAACGCCCTCCGCGCCAAAAGGGCCGAAATCCCAGGCGCGCCGCCAGTGTCGAAAAGAACTTTATCAAAAAAAGTTTAGTCCAGCCCATCAGCGCAGCCTAGCCGTGAATGAGGGCAAGTCGGGCCGCGCCGCGGTATCTGCGGATCTGTGGCGGATAGGCATCACAAATCTTGTGTGCGTCCACCGGACGCAGGACCGTTTAAAGCTAGAACAGGGGGAGGCGTCTGTCCGCGCTGCTAAGCTTTCGACGCAAAACCGCCTTGATCGTGCCATACTGCCGAGCTGCTTGCAAACGGCGGGCGTCAGTCGTCGCCTTTTGCCGGCGAGGTCGTCTCTCGGCTTCGTTCGTAAATCGGACGGAAACTCGGTTCGCACTGCGAAACTCGATTCGGCATTGAAAGAGTGGCAGCTTTCCCGCGAACTGGATAAGAAAGAGGGGATGCCGTCTGCCGGACAGGCAGCCCCTGGCATTTCGGGACTCACGGCCCTCGCGAAATGCCGCGCCGTGATTCTCGTGTCGACTGCCGGTCGTTGGGCGGTTGCCCAAATGAGCCGGGCAAATGAGCGAGGCAAATGATCGGGACAAGTAATCGAGTGGAGGGCATTCGCTGGTTTCCACACCTCTGGTCCAATAGAGAACCGAAAGCATAATCGGGTCGGATAGACTCCATAAGATTATGCTAGAGATCAACAATTTGCGACCGCGGCGCCGGAGCCGCGGGCCGATCTGGAGATGGTCAGCCGAAAATGGCGACCTATAAGTGGGCGGAGCATGGACCCTATCGCGACACCCATCGCATCGGCCGCATCAAGAACGAGAATATTTGCGGCGTCCCTATCCCTCATCGCAGGTCTGGGCATTCTTGCCGTCGCCATCTTGGCGCCTGCGCTTTTCCCTGCTCACGGCTTGAACCACGATATCGAAGCGCAAATTCGCCGAACGACCGGCCTTTCGACGACGATCACCGGCACGGCACGATTCCGTCTCTTGCCGCAACCCGAGGTCGAAATCACGAACGTCGCAATGTCGGATCCGTCCGGCGCTCTGCGGATCGAGGCGGCGTCCTTGACCGGCTATCTGCGTTTTCTGCCGCTTCTCGTCGGCCGTTTCGAAATCGCCAGGGCAAGCCTCACCCACCCTGCTCTGGTGATCGATCTCGATGGACGGCCGATGACGCCGGACAGCGCCATTGGGCGCGCCGCCGAGGCCAAATCTTCTGACCGGGAGAACGCGGCAAGCGACTACACGCGGCTTGGCTCCGTCGACCTCGTGGACGGCTCCGCGCGGCTGCAAAGTCAATCGGCCCACGTCGATCGTCTTCTCGAAGACGTCAACGTGTCGATCGACTGGCCCAATCTCAGTGCAGCCGCCGAAGTCAGCGGCAGATTCAAATTTCGTGAAGAGCCGGTTGAACTCGCCGCCTGGTTTGCGCAGCCGCTCGAACTCATTCGCGGCGCCGAAAGCGCTTTGACATTAACCGTCCGATCCAGTGTTGCGACCCTCTCGACGTCAGGCACATTCGCCGCCGGATCGCATCTGCAATATCGCGGCCGCATCGAGGCCAAAATAGCTTCCTTGCGCCAGCTCGCCGAATTAACGGGCCATTCCTTCCCGCGGCACGGCCGATTCGCCGATCTGAAATTCAAATGCGATGCCAACTTCATAGCCAACACCGCGTCGCTCAGCAATCTGCGTCTGCAAATGGACGGCAATGATTACGAAGGCACGCTTGCCATTCAAAATGGCGATGTGAAGCCACTCGTCTCCGGCACGCTCGCGACGAATTACCTCGATCTTGCGCCGTTTCTCGCCGGTCTGCCCGAGCCTCTTACGGAAGAACAGCGCTGGAATCCGGCGCCACTCGACACGGCGGACCTCGGCTTCGCCGACTTCGATCTGCGTGTCTCGGCGACTCGCTTGCGGCTCGCGCCGATTGAGTTCCGCGATTCCGCCCTGTCGCTGATCACCAGAACGGGCAGCATGGATTCGACTCTTGCGGAGGCAACCGCGAACCACGGCAAGGTCAAGGGCCGCATTTCCCTCGCCGTCCAAAACGACGGCCTGACGCTCCGCGCAACAGGCAATGTCAAGGACCTCAGGCTGCGGCCCCTGCCGCTCAACGTCGATGGGCATCATGAGTTGTCCGGCTCCGTGAGCGGTGCCTTTGCGCTCGACACGACCGGCAAAAGCATCAGCGATCTCATGCAGAATGTCGCGGGCCGAGCCCAGATCGACCTCGACAGCGGCGAGATCACGAGCCTCGATCTCGAAACCTTGTTCGGCCTCGGGACGAGCCGCCGGCAAGAGAGCATGACCGAAGCCGACACGAATGCGCCGCTCGACGGCGCCAGCGTCGGCCTCAAGATCACCGGGGGTCGTGCCGAAATTGAAAATGGCCGGTTGCAGACGAAAGGCATGCGCCTTAGTTTCGGCGGCCGCGCGAACCTCGCCGAGCGGACCTTCGACCTTTGGGCGCTGACACAAGAGCGCCCCGCCAGCGACACGACGACCAAGCCAAATACGCCAACCCGCGTGACGCTGACCGGCTCTTGGGATGCGCCGAGTCTCTTGCTCGAGCCCATGATCCTGCCGGTTACGCCAGCAAAAATCCTGCCGCGCCTCGGAACCAAACCCGATGCCGTGATGAGCTACGCGCCCGGCTGGGATTAGACTGCGGCGCGACCCGAGAGAGCAAGCTGTTGCCTCCTGAAGCGGGGCGCGGCAGGCGGGTTGGATGGGGTCGCTCTCTGGGGGGACCGGAGGATCGGGTCTGGCACTCATCCGCGGCGAGACTGATCGGCGCCCTGATTGCTTGCGGCCCAGGCTGACTCTCTCCGTCATCGCTTACTTTTGGTCGGCTCGCCTGCAATAATGGGCTTATGAGCGCGATACCGAAGACTCCGATCCGAATGAATGTCGCAGAGTTCCTTGCTTGGAGCCCAGCGTCCGCCCAACGCTGGCAATTGGTGGATGGCGAACCGCAGGCGATGGCCCCGGCCAACCGCACGCATGGCGCCATACAAGCTGAGCTCTGCCGGCTGATCGCCAATCACCTCGCCGAACGAAAGAGCCCGTGCAGCGTCGTCACCGCGCCCGGCGTGGTCCCTCGCGTGCAGGCGGAGATCAACTTCCGCATTCCCGACCTCGCAGTGACCTGTTCGGGCTATGAATCCGAAGAAAGCGCGCTCGCCGATCCGGTCCTCGTGATCGAGATCCGCTCGCCGAACAATCAGGCCGAAACCTGGGCCAATGTTTGGGCATCCCCGCCGTACAGGAGATCCTCGTCCTCAAGACGGTGGCGATCGGTGCGGAGCTCCTCCGCCGCAACCAGGACGGCTCTTGGCCAAGCCAACCCTTGTCTATCGAGAGCGGCGAGTTGAGGCTCGAGAGCATAGGGTTCTCTATCTCTCTCGCTGCCGCTTATCGGACGACGCGGCTGGCACGGAACCGATAGCGACAGGGCTCAATCACAAGAGGTTCTAGACACAATAGAGCGCCCTGGCCTGTTAGCGCGCGAAAGCCGAGCGCCATAATGATGAGGCGGGCGGCAACGATCGAATGCGCTACGAGGAACAGGCATATTGTGCGCCTGCGTTTCATTTGGGGTCGCGCGCCCTCGGGGTGGCCGAACTGTCAGGTGATTACGATCTCAGGACAACCACCGCTTTTCCGCGGCCAGGGAGCAAGGGTTTTAGTATCGCGACACTCACTCTTCGATGCAATGGGCCGATCGCGATTGCGTGCAATCGGCATCGGCTCTAGCACTTTGCTGAAAAACGTGGAAATTCGAGCCTATGTCTCGCGTTTTTGAGGTTTTTCGGGTTGCTTCACTGCATTGTCGAGGGTTCTCGACGGGTGGTAAGGGCGGCAAGGCCGCCCTTTTCGGTCGCCGCGGTCATGCGGCGAGCAATTTCGGAATGCGGATCAGATCGTAGGCGATGATGTTGACGAGGAAATCGCCGGCCACACGATCGAGACCGCGATGTTTGGTCTTGCGCAGGGTGCCGTGCTGCTTGCCCCAGCCAAAGATGCATTCGACCATCTTGCGACAGATTTGCGAGATGCCATAACCTTCGTGCCGCGTCGTGCGCCCGTCGATGGCGCTTCTTCGCCGCCTGCCGGTTTTGGTCACATAATCGTGCTGGGCCACATGCGGTGTGACGTTGGCGGCCCGCAGCGCCGCGACATGTTCGGCGCTGTCATAGGCTTTGTCGGCGCCGACGGTAATCCGATGGCCGGCTTCTTTGGCTTTGGCCGCGAGCATAACCGCCGAGGCCTCGCGCTCGGCGGTGCCGGTGGCTTGTGTGAGCGTGCCCGCCACGGCAAGCCCGTTGCGGTTCTCCATCATCACATGGCCCATATAGCAGAGCTTCGCCTCACGGCCATCAGCCTTCTTGTAGAGCCTGCATTGCGGGTCCGTCACGCTCGCATGCGTGTCGTTCTTGCGCTTCTGATCATGGAAATCGGAGCCGTCGCCTTCGTCGCTATCGTCTTTGCGACGAAAGCTCTTCTGCGATGCCCAGGCCTCGATCAACGTGCCGTCGACAGAAAAATGCTCGTCCGACAACAACGGCTTCACCTGAGGCAGATTGAGCAGCTTCGTCATGAATTTTTGAAACACATCGCCTTTCTGCAGCCGCTCCCGGTTTTTCGTGAAGGTCGTCGGATCCCACACGCGGTCGTCTGGCGAAAGCCCGACAAACCAGCGATAGAGCAGATTGTAATCCAATTGCTCCATCAACTGCCGCTCCGAGCGAATACTGTAGAAAGCCTGGAGCAGCAACGCGCTCAGCAATTGTTCCGGAGGAATTGACGGGCGCCCTTCGTTCGCATAGAGCTTTCCGAAGGTGCGGCTCAAATCCTTCAAAACCTCCCGTACGAGTTCGCGAATCTGCCTCAATGGATGATTGGCCGGTACCCGCGCCTCTGGTGAAATGTAAGAAAACAAGCTCGCTTGATCCAGAAATTGCCCGCGCACCTTGGCCCCCGTGCCCCGATTCGATATCAATGATTGAATCATTGCTCCGATCCCATGACGAGGGGGTTTTTCAGCAAAGTGCTAGCGCATATTCTCATCGAATACACGACCCAGTCCGATTGGAGCGGTCACGGACAATCGCGAACAGGACGAGCATGATCCCGACGAAGCCGATCATCAAGGTCGAGATCGCATTGATCTGCGGCGTGACGCCGAGCCGCACGGCGCTGTAAATGCGCATCGGCAGCGTCGTCGATCCCGGACCGCTCGTGAAACTCGCGACGATGAGATCATCGAGCGAAATCGTCGCGGCAAGAAGGAAGCCGGCTGCGATCGATGGAGCGATCAGCGGCAGGGTTACACGGAAAAATGTCGCCATCGGACCCGCCCCGAGGTCCATCGCCGCTTCTTCGAGCATAGGATCGAGATCGGCGAAGCGGGCCCGGACGATCACCGCAACATAGCAGAGCCCGAGCGTCGCGTGCGCGATGACGATGGTCCAAAATCCGCGCTCGAGACCGAGCGACACGAAGGTCATGAGAAGCGCCAGGCCGATGATCACTTCCGGCATGACGAGCGGCGCATAAATTCCGACGGTGAGAAACAGGCGCGGGCGGAAATTGCCATAGCGCGCGAGCGCCACGGCCGCGCATGTGCCAAGCACGGTCGCAAGCGCAGCCGAAGTCAGGGCGACTTCGATACTCGTCTGCGCGCTCTCGACGAGTTGCCGGTTGCCGAGCAGTTCGCCGTACCAACGGGTAGAGAACCCGCCCCACACCGTCACGAGACGCGAAGCATTGAAGCTGAACAAGATGACGAGCGCGATCGGCACATAGAGAAAAGCAAAGCCGAAGCCGAGCACCAACGGCTGCGCAAGATTTTGAAAAAGGCCCCTTCTCATGGCTCCGCCTCACGGGTTCGGACGCGTTCATAGAGGACGAGCGGTCCCACCAGCAAGACCAGCAACACGACCGCGACGGCGGAAGCTGTCGGCCAATCGCGGTTGGCGAAGAATTCGTTCCAGAGCGTATTGCCGATCATCACCGTATCCGATCCCCCGAGAAGATCCGGAATGACGAACTCCCCGGTCGCCGGAATGAAGACGATCAGCATCCCGGCCAAAATCCCCGGCAGCGACAGCGGCAAGGTGATCCGCATGAATACGGAGAACGGCGTTGCGCCGAGATCGGCCGCCGCCTCGGCCAAGGACAAGTCCTGTTTCTCGAGCGATGCGTAGAGAGGCAAGATCATGAATGGCAAATAGGAATAGACAATGCCTATCAACACGGCCCAGTTGGTTGCGAAAATATGCAAGGGTTCATGCAAAATGCCGAGCTCCATCAAAAAGTTGTTGATCAGGCCGTTGTCCTTGAGAAGTAAGATCCAGGCGTAAACGCGAATGAGAAAGCTCGTCCAGAACGGCGCCATCGCTAGCAGGACGAGTGCGGGCCGCAGCGGCGCCGGTGCGCGCGCGATCGCCAGCGCGAAGGGGTAACCCAGAACGAGCGTCACGAGCGTGGCGGCGCCGGCCATGGCGAGCGATTGGAGATAGGCTTGGAGATAGATCGGGTCGTCGAGCAGGCCTGCATAGGCTGCAAGGCTCAGCTGTTGGACCTTCGCGAGGAAATCTCCGAGACCATGCCAATCGAAAGCCGGCGCAAAAGGCGGCTGCGCGAGCACGGATTGCGACAACGAGACCCGTACGACGAGTGCGAAGGGGACGAGAAAGAAAAAGATCAGCCAAATGACCGGTACGCCGATCACCAATAGGCGTCGATTGAAGACGCGTGTCCCGCCCTGCCCGCTCATCGCCCGAGAATGATCCCTGCATCGTGTGCGAAGCCACAATGAACGACGCCGCCCTGCCCGAGCGAGCGCGGCGGCGGGCCGGCATTCTGCGCCATGATCTTGATATTCGTCCCGCCGGGTAGCCGCACGCGGAACAGCAGCGCCTCGCCGACAAAAGTCTCCGCCACGAGCTCGCCGGCGACAACGTTGAGATCAATGGGTTCCCGCGGCGGACCCGGCAGAAGCGAAATCCGCTCTGGGCGGATAGCGAGCGTCACGGTAGTGCCCTCGCGGAAATTCTCCGTAGAGAGCACCTCGATCCTGCCGGCGGCTGTGACGACTTGGTGTCGCGCCCCGAGGCGCGCGGCGACTTTGCCTTCCAGCAGATTGATGCCGCCGATAAATTCGGCAACATAACGTGACGCCGGCGTTTCATAGATCTCGCGCGGCGTGCCGATCTGCTCGAAGCCCCCGGCCTGCATCACCGCCATGCGATGGGCCATCACCATGGCTTCGCGCTGATCATGCGTGACGACGACGAAGGTCGTCTCGAGCCGCTCTTGCAGATGCGCCAATTCGAATTGCGTTTCCTCCCGCAATCTCTGGTCGAGCGCGGCCAGAGGTTCGTCGAGGAGCAAAATCTCCGGCCGCCGGGCCAAGGCGCGGGCGAGCGCGACACGCTGCTTTTGCCCACCCGACAATTGATCTGGCATGCGGTTTTCGAACCCTTCGAGTCGCACGAGCCGCAGCAGTTCCGCGATTCGCGCGGCGACGTCTCGCCTCGGCATGCCGTCCTGGACTAGGCCGAAGCCGACGTTGCGCGCGACGCTCATATGGGGAAACAGCGCATAGGACTGAAACATCATATTGACCGGACGCTTGTGCGGCGGCGTGTCGGTCACGTCTCGCCCGGCGATGAAGATGCGGCCCTTGTCGGGACGTTCGAGGCCGGCTAACAGGCGCAAGAGGCTCGTCTTGCCGCATCCCGATGGCCCGAGCAGCGCGAAGAACTCGCCGCGCTCGATCGACAAGGAGACATCGCGGACCGCCTGATGCGCGCCAAAACTCTTGCTCAGATTTTGCAACCGGACGATCGGGCCGGCATCTCGAGAAACCGCCACTCAGCCATCCTCGCGCATGGCTTCGGCGAGCCGCGTTTCGAGCACTCGCGGCTTCAGCAAGATAAGCGCGCCGCGTGTCTTTTCGATCAGGCCTTCCTGCGCCAAGGATGAAAGCTCGCGCGTCACCTGCTCGCGACGGCAGCCGATGCGCGCCGCGAGCACGTGATGGAAGGGAGGCGGCGTCACGGTCCGCTCGTTGGGCCGCCCGGGCCGCGGACCAGCCATCCGCAACAGTTCCGAATAAAGCCGATGCTTCAAATCGAAGATCGAATGTTCGGCGAGCCTCGCATTGAGTTCGCGCACGCGCCCGGTTAGCAGACGCAGAATGCGATCGCAGGTCGTCTTCGACGCAGCAATCACTTCGCGGAAGACGTTGGCCGGCATGATGCAAAGTTCAGAACGGGTCAGGGCCGTCACATTGGCAGAGCGCTTGACACCATCGATGGCCGCGAGTTCGCCGAAAAATTGGCCCGCTCTCATTTCGGCGAGAATGATCTCCTTGCCGGCCGAAGTCCGGATCAGCACGCGCACCTCGCCGGCAATGATGAAATAGACGTCCGAACTCTCGTCTTCGTAATCGACGACGATTTCCCCATCATCATAGCGGCGCCAATTACAGCGCCGGTCATAGCGCTCGAAATCGAGATCCGTCACATCCTTAAAGAATGGAACACGCGCAAGATTTTGCATCGCTGCCGGCCCTGCCTGTGTCGGGATGAGAGAAGCTTAGCACAACTCGCGATCTCAGCGCACCGGGCTGGCTTTCTCGCCGAAGACTTTGTGCCTTAGTGTTTCGACTGCGCCGCGGCGCGCACCGTATTCGCCATGAGCATGGCAATCGTCATCGGACCGACACCGCCTGGAACAGGGGTGATCGCGGCGGCGCGCGACAGAGCTTCGGCAAGAGCGACATCGCCGACAAGCCGGGTCTTCGGGCGCCCGGCCGCATCACTCCCCGCAGCGGCGATCCGGTTTATGCCGACGTCGATCACGATCGCATCGGGTTTGATCCAATCGCCGCGAACCATTTGCGGCCGGCCTATGGCGGCGACGAGAATGTCGGCGCGGCCGATGACATGGGGCAAATCGCGCGTGCGCGAGTGCGCGATGGTCACTGTCGCATTCTGACGCAACAACAATTGCGCCATCGGCTTGCCGACAAGGTTGGACCGGCCGACGACGACGGCTTCGGCGCCGGCCAAGCTTCGGCCCAAGGCCCGGACGGCGTGTTCCAAAAGAACCATTGCGCCAGCCGGCGTACAAGGAACGAGCGCGCGGTCCATTTCGCCGATCGCAAGGCGTCCGGCATTGAGGGGATGCAGGCCGTCGACGTCCTTGTCCGGCGAAATCGCGGCAATCACACAGGCCGGGTCGATGCCCGCCGGCAGCGGCAGTTGGACGAGAATGCCGTGGATCGCCGGGTCCCGGTTGAGGCCTTCGACGCAGGCAACGACGTCGGCCTCGCGCGTCGAAGCGGGCAAATCCACCTGAACCGAATGCAAGCCGCAAGCCTGTGCAGCCTTGCCTTTCGACTTGACATAGACCTGGCTTGCCGGATCCTCTCCGACCAGCACGACCGCGAGGCCCGGCTTCGTCCCCTGCGCGGCGAGCGCGGCTGCTTTGTCCGTCACTTCGGCGAGCACGGCCTCTTGCGCTCTCTTGCCGTCGATCAGCAATGCCTTTTCCCCGGAGGGTCGCAAAATCTCCGTGCCTGGTTTGGCCAGATATGCTTCTTCTCCCGGCAAAATCACAAGCTCCCATCACCAAAAAACAGCTATCGACGCCTATCTGTCAGGTTTCCCCGGCCCTGCCAAGCCGCAAACCAGCGAAATCGCTTGCGACCATTGCCGCTATTGCGGCGCGCAGGTGTGTTGGTCTAGCATCGGCAAACCTGTTCCGCGTCCGTCGACAGGCTACAGGGGGGACCGCATGTCGGAGGAAGACTCGAGCGACAATATCGGCAGTGCGAACACCAATCTCTCGCGGGACGACAGCTTTGTCGAGTCTACCACACAGGGTTGGGGATCGCGACTTGCGCGAAGTTTCGTCGGCGTCCTTTTCGGAATCATCCTGGTCCCGGCGGCGATATTCCTCCTCTATTGGAACGAGGGCCGCGCAGTCGATGCCATCCGCGCACTCGATCAAGGTGCGGGACAAGTTGTCGAGGCGGTGCCGAATTCGATCAATCCAGCCAGCGACGGGAAATTGGTCCATATCTCCGGTCTGATTGAAACCTCGGTGCCGGCGCGCGATCCCCTGTTCGGCGTCAGCGGCGAAGGGCTCTTGCGTCTCGCCCGCAAAGTCGAAATGTATCAATGGAAAGAAGAGAAGAGCTCGCAGACGCGTGAAGCGGTCGGCGGTTCGAAGACGACGGAAACGACGTATAGCTATCGTCGCGTCTGGTCCGCCCAAGCCATCAATTCAAGCGGTTTCAAGGACGGTGCCCGCCATCGTAACCCGGCAATGCCCTTGAAGTCGGAACATTTCGAAAGCGACGCCGCTAAACTCGGTGCCTTTCAGGTCGAGCCGAGCGTAGTCGCAAAAATCTCCGATTTTTCCCCTTTGATACCGAAAGAGCCCCCTGCCCTTGCGGGCTACCGTGCGGAGGGCGACGTGTTTTATCGGGGGCAGAATCCGGCGGAGCCGCAAATCGCCGACATCCGGGTCAGCTTCGAAGCGGTCAAGAGCTTGACCGCTTCTCTTGTCGCGGCTCAAATTGGCGGTCGCCTGGCGCCCTATCACGCAAACAACGGCTATGAGATCGTTTTGGCAAAACCAGGGCTCGCGACCGCCGCCGAGCTGTTTCGGGAAAAGAAGCAGGAAGAAAGCTTCCTGACCTGGATTCTACGTGGCGCGGGGTTCATTGGAATGTTGGCCGGGTTTCTCCTAGTCTCGCGGCCTTTGGCCATAGTCTTCGCGTTTCTCCCCTTTCTCGAAGGGATTATCGGGGCCGGTGTGACAATCGTTGCTTTGACTTTCGCCATCCCACTGACGCTTCTGACGATCGCCATCGCCTGGATCGCGCATCGCCCGCTCATCGGCGGAATTCTTGATTGCAGCAGCGGTCGCGGCCTTCCTTGCGCTGTCGCGTTTCCACAAGAACCGCAAGCCGGCGCTCGCCGCGCCGACAGGTTAGCGCAAAATCCGACTGGTCCGGTTCTCTCGAACTTTGGCAAGTTCACGAAGGGATGAGCAGCATGCGACGATGCTGTCAACGGGACTGACCTGGATCGACGCGCGCGGGCGCGACTACGCGCCGTCAAAACATCTCGACGTCTTCCAATATCGAAGCCTTGGCCTGCAGAATATTGTTTTCGATCAGTGTTTCATGGCAGAGGACTTGGTTTCGACCCTGCCGTTTGGCAATATAGAGGGCCTCGTCGGCACGGCCGAATGCCACAGATCCGTTGTCTCCGGCACGAACCCCCGTATAACCGATGCTGACGGTGACCCTGCCCACTTGCGGAAATTCGAAAGCTTCGACCGTAGCGCGAAACCTTTCGAGCAATTTGGCGGCAATATCGGCTTCCATATGTTCGAGAACTACGACGAATTCCTCGCCACCCGAACGAAATAGACGATCGCTTTCGCGAAATGATCTGCGCATCAGTCGCGCCAGCAGGACGAGGACTTCATCACCATAGAGGTGACCAAAAGTGTCGTTGATGCGTTTGAAGAGGTCGATGTCGATCACCGCGAGCCACGCCTGCTGCGATTCAACGCAAGCACGTCTTCTGTCTAAAGGCTCGACACGCGCGGAGCTGCCGGTGCCTGGGGCCTCCGCCCGAACGAGCTGACGGAAATAATCCTCAAAAGTCTTGCGATTGAGCAGCCCCGTGAGTTCGTCGTTCTCGCTGTAATCCAAAATCCGCAAGTGGTTGCGGTAGACGCGCAAAAGCCCCGCGATCAACCGTTCCTGGTCGGCGCGCAGGAGATCGTGATGATGCACTTCAAAAAAGCCGACAAGCCCTCTCTCGTTCGCCACCGGAAATATATAGCCGTACCGGCCTCTTGCATCCAGCCCGAGACGTTGGAGCACTCCCGTTTGATAGCATTCGTGGAGAGCCGGTCGCGTGGCGAGGGGCGCCAATTCATCGACGGCAACCACGATCCCCGAGACTTCTATGCCACCCTCCGTCAATCTGGCACGCGTTTGTAGCCGCAACTCGCCGCCATGGCTCGTCAATCGCCAAAGTATCAGTTCGGACGGGCAAATGGCTTCGAACATCACCGATGCGACGATGATCTCGATCTCGTCCCTATTTCGCAAAGCCGTAAAATCGGCGACCGCGTCGATGAGACTTTTCATATTATGGCTCGGATCCGTTGAGCGTGATGGAGCGATTGAGAAAGGTTCGATCTGTGCAAAAATCAGCTGATGTTCCGCATCGCCGGGCAAGCTGATTGCTTCTGCGGAAGCTACAGCACGTTCATCTTAAAGGAGTTTTACTTAACATTGTCTTCACGCCAGACGGGCCGCGTTCAAGATGATTTTGCGAGGCCGCGTCCAGTGCGAGAATTCCGGGCTAACCGCCCTCTTGCAATTCGTTTAGGCCTTTCTGACGGCGGGGCTTTCCGCCCTTTGCCTGCAGCTTCTAATCAGCGGGCGTCTAGATGTAATTTGCGGCATGCCGAGCCTTTTCAGCCGGCAGCAATACGAGCGTAGAGGGTTTGTCGAATAGATCGCCTTTGAAATTTTCGGGATCGCCGTGGCCCGTCCACGTTTCGATCGAAAGAAACGCGGCGCCCGGCCGGGACCCGACGGCGAAGTGCGGAATATCCACGACTTCGACGGTGACGGTCGCGCCTGAACTCGTGTTCGAAGCGCACGAACGGCTCTTGGCGGCGAGGAACCAGAGGGCCTGTTCGGCATATAGCTCAGGTGTGAGTGGCAAGATCGGTCCCTTGAGCGGCAGCCGCAGCCAATTCGGCAGGAACAATCCCGCTCATGAAATCTCCGGCACGAACAGCCTCTCGGCGCGCTCGCGGCGCAGGCGATAATCCATCAAGCAGCCGCCGGCAAGACCCTGGACGCGGGCCGAAGGCGTAGGTTAGCGGCGTCGCGCCGCAATTGGCGACAGTCAAGACGGTCGCAAAGCGCGTCTCGCTCAAGCCATATTTGACACTGAAACAGAAATCGAACGGATAGAGCGCACGGGTCGCGGCATTGCTGGCGCAATCGGGCCGGCCCGAGGCAGGCGTTGCCCCTACCGCGAAATCCGACGACCGGCAAAAGGATCGGCGCCGTGCCAGGCCAATGAACCGGATCTGGCCGCCACGACAGCGGCGTATCGCCGATCGTCCAAGTCCTTGCCTGAGCGCCTTTCAGGGCGATTTTGGCGCTGGCTCCCTTGCCTGAAGTGCAATAGCGGTCATGACCGTCAAATGAGTGATGGCAATCACAGAAGCTCGGGAGACGATCGGCCATGGTCACCGCAGGAAAGTAAGGCGCTGTCCGGAAGAAACTGGAGGATGCCATGAGAATACGTTCTATGATCACCGCCGCCCTCGTCGGGTCCGTTGGCTTTGCGGGCGTTTGCGTGCAATCGACTTCGGCCGCAGCCGGGCCCGTCGGCGAATGGAAGATCGCGGACGGCACAGCCAATGTCGCGATCAAGCCTTGCGGCGACAATCTTTGCGGCTATGTGTCTTGGGCCAAGGAACCGGCCTCGCTGATCGGACGCCAAGTTCTCGTCAATATGTCGCCGAATGGAACCATCTGGTCGGGGACAGTGATCAATGCCATCAATGGACAGCAATACTCGGCTCGCATGACGCTCGTTAGCGAACAGACGCTCAAGATCGAGGGCTGTGTCATGGGCAGCATGATTTGCGGCGGTCAGCATTGGTCGCGTGTAAAATAAGTCGGAATGCGTTGCTAGAGCGGACGCGGTGGTCCCATTGATTGCGGACTTGAAGCAAATCTGGAGGCAGACCATGAATCTCGCCAAGAAAATCGCGCTTATCTCCTTTGCCTTGGTCGCGGCGGCGGTGTTTGCCGCCATCTTCTTGTCCGAACATCTGCTCACCGCAGTCCTGACCGAGCAGATCGCCGCGCGGTCCGGCCTTCATACGCAATTGTCTTCCGCCCATTTCGATTTCTGGCCGAGCTTACGGATCAAGGCTCTCGGCCTCGAACTCAGCAATCCGGACGCGCTGGCGCAAACGCCGATCTTGAGCGCCGATGAATTGAGCGTGCGTCTCCCCTATGCCGATCTCTTCGCCGGCAGGCCAAGAGTCACTGACATCGTCTTGAAGCGCCCCGTGCTCCGCGTTGCAGAAGCGATGCATGCGCCTAAGGTTAAGGTAGCCCCCAATTCAGGCCGAGACGTGATTGTGAGCGGCCCCTTCACGGTGGTCGACGGCGTCATCGTCGACGAGAATCTGCGCCGCCACGCGGCGGCGCGCATCGAAGCGATCCAGCTACGCGCCGAGGAGACGCGGGAGGGGGCGCTTGCCGTCTCGCTCGACGGGCGGATGAGCGACATGAATTTCCACGCCGATGCCAAAGCGGACTCCGCCGCCGACCTTTGGGCAGGCCGCCCGGCGCGGGTGGATGTCGCGGCCACGGCGGACCCGCATTCCGCGACAACTCTCAATGTGCGCGCCACGCTCCGCGCGACCCGCAATCAGCTCGGTTTCGACGATGTGACTGGGACCTGGCGAAATGGCAAACTCAATGCCTCCGGCAACGTCAGCTTTGGCGGCCAAGCCCCCATCCTTAGGGCTGATTTGCACCTCGATCGCCTCGATCTCGGTTCGCTCGACACCGCCCAGGTCCGCTCCTCCGTTTCGGAGCCGGCCGCACGTGATCTCACACCGCTGAGCGACACGGCGGTCGACATGAAGCCTTTGCGGCTCGTCGATGCGATCATCGATCTCAAGGCAGGCGAACTGCGCGCCGCCGGCTTGCGCGTAACGAATGTCGGTCTCAGGACCACGCTCGACGACGGCATCTTGCGCGTCGGGCTTAAACCCGCCGATTTTTATCAAGGAAAAGTCTCCGGCAATGTGCTCGTCGATGCGTCCCTCGACACGCCGACGCAGAGTGTGAAATTCTCGTTCGCCGATGTGCAGGCGGGCCCCTTGCTCACCGACTTGAACGGCTTCCGTCAATTCGACGGGACGCTGCAAATGAGTGCCGATCTCGAGTCGCACGGCGCCAGCCCGAAGGCGATTGTCGGCAATCTTTCGGGCAGCGCGGATATCGCCGTCAAAGACGGTGTCGTCACGGGCCAGAAACTTCCCGATCTTTTCCGCGGCGTCTCGGCTTATCTGCCGCAGGCTTGGCGCGATCTGAACGACAAGATCACGATCAATTCCGTGACGGCGAAATTCGCTGTCGCGAATGGAACGGCTTCGACCGATGATTTGCACGTGTTCAGCCCAGTCGCCGACATCGACGGCAAGGGCAATATTGATCTCGTCGCAAGGACATTCGATCTGCGCTTCGATCCGAAAATCGTGACGACGGCCAACAATCCGGCGAAGTCTGCCAGCGCACTCGACCTCGGCGCCGCGATTCTCGTCCGCGGACCTTGGAACGACCCGCAAATTAGCGCCGATTTGTCTGGCCTCATGCGCGATCCGCAGAAGACCCTGGGCAAGCTGCAGGGACTCGGCGAGCAGTTCTTGGGCAATTCCGATAAATCCCCGCCGGTCGGCTCGGATGAGATCATGAAGGGCATAAACAACCTAATGAAAGGCTTCACCAGCGACAACCCGTTGGGCGGACGCTGAGCACTTCGTTGAAACGCCTTCGATTGCTCTCAGCCGCGCAAGCCAGGCCCGCCTGGTTTGCACTTGCGAAGGTCGATAGGACAAGAAGTTGGTCGATTTGGCATCCCCCTCGCGATGGTTCTGGCGGCGCAGCCTTTTCGGCAAATATGCCGCGACCTTCGTCTCGCTCGTCATTGCCGTCCTTGTCATCAGCGGCGTGACCGAAGCATGGTTCACCTATCACGAGCGGAAGGCCGAGTTCCTCCACGCATTGTCTCAGAAGGCGGATGGTGCGGCGCAGAGAGTTGAAGAATTCCTGGCTGCGATCGAGCGGCAGACCGCCTGGGCCAGCCGCACGGGCGCGGCAAGCTTGCAACAGCGACGCGCTGACTTTGCGCTCGTTCTCCAACAGACACCGCAAATCGCCGAGATGGCCTGGCTCGACGAAAGCGGCAAAGAACGCCTGCGTGTGAAGCAGGGGAACATCGCGCTCGAGAGCGGCCGCGAACGCACCCGAAGCGTGGAGCCGCAGTCTGTGGTCGCGCCCGACCTGCGCGCCGGCTCCGTCACCTTCACCGACCAAGGCCCGCGGTTAGAGCTTTCGCTCGGACCCGCAGGTTCGGACCGTGGCAGCACGATCGCCGACGTCGACCTCAAATCCCTGTCAGATATCGTCAACGGCATTCAGGCCGATCCCGGCATCTCGGCCTATATCGTCACGCCTGCAAGCCGGCTCATTGCGCATACGAACCCGGCGCTCGCGAAAGCCAATCCCGACCTCACGAAATTGCCGCAGATCGCCGCGCTCGCCGATGCGGCGCCTTCGCCGGACGGAATCGGGCGCAATCTCGACGGCGACACCGTGCTGACGGCTGCCGCGCATATACCGAGAATGAATTGGTGGCTCTTCGTCGAGGCGCCGCAAAGCGTGGCCATGGGACCTTTCTATGATTTTCTCGGACGAACTCGCAGCCGTCCTCCTGCTCGCCTTCATCTTGTGCATCCTCGCCGGTCTCCTGCTCGCCCGCCACATGACGATTCCCATCATGGCGGTCGGCGCCGGCGCCGCGCGTCTGGCCAATGGCGATTTCAGCCAGAAGATCAATGTCGAGACCGGCGATGAAATCGAAGCTTTGGCCGACGAGTTCAATCGCATGGCCGGGCAGGTCCAAGAACTCCTATGCGCGGCTAGAGCAGAAGGTCGCAGATCGCACGCGCGATCTCGCCAAATCGGTGCGTGAGCTCAAGGCCCTCGAAGAGGTCGGCCGCGCGCTCGCGGCGTCGCTCGACCTCAAAGACGTTCTCGCAACGATCCTGTCGCGGGCAGTCGAACTCGCGGGCGCCGACGGCGGCGCGATCTATCGTTTCTATTCGCAGCGCTCGGCCTTCACGCTTGCCGAGGCGCATGGTCTCGAT
Organism: uncultured Alphaproteobacteria bacterium; assembly: GCA_963809985.1. Taxonomy (GTDB): domain Bacteria; phylum Pseudomonadota; class Alphaproteobacteria; order Rhizobiales; family Beijerinckiaceae; genus Methylovirgula. The sequence continues at coordinate 290,813 of CAWELW010000002.1, forward strand.
CCGAACTTCGTTGCGGCAATTCAGGAAATCCGGATCAAGACTTCGAACCTCTTGAGCGAGGTCGCGCTCAGCGGGATGCCGATCGAAGTTCCGCAAATTGCGCACGCCCCGAATTTTCCACTGCGTGGCGCGACGCTGAGAGCCGGCTTCCAATCGGCGCTGATCGTGCCGCTCATCGGCTCCGGCGAATTATACGGCGCTCTCGTCGTAGAACGCCAAAGATCAGGCCATTTTCCAGCCGATACGATCTCCTTGATGAAGACTTTCGCAGATCACGCTGTTCTTGCGATGCGCAATGCGCAACTCTTTCATGAGGTCGAGGAACGCGGCCGGCAGCTCGCCCTTGCCAATGAACACAAGTCCTTGTTCTTCGCCAATATGAGCCATGAATTGCGGACGCCCCTCAACGCGGTGCTCGGCTATTCCGAGCTCTTGCGCGACGGGCTTTATGGCGAACTGCCGGAGCGCGCCAAGGGTGTGCTCGAAAGGGTCGAGGCCAATGGTCGGCACCTCCTCGGCCTGATCAACGACGTGCTCGACATCGCCAAGATCGAGGCCGGCGAGCTCACCTTGTCTCTCGCCGATTATTCCTTGCGCAACGTGGTCGAGACCGTCGTCGCCGCGACGGGATCCCTCGCCGCGGCCAAGGGCCTGAGCGTCGCAACCGAAATTGCGCCCGATCTTCCAACCGGACGCGGCGACGAACGGCGCCTGACGCAAGTCTTGCTCAACATCGTCAGCAATGCCATCAAATTCACCGACACGGGCGGCATAACGCTCCGCGTCGATGGCGCGGACGGGAAATTCGCAATTGCCATCAAGGACACCGGCCCCGGCATAGCGCCTGCAGATCAAGCCCGCATCTTCGAGGCCTTCCAGCAGGTCGACAATACGATTACGAAAGAGAAGGGCGGCACCGGCCTCGGCCTGTCGATCAGCAAGCGCTTCGTCGAAATGCACGGCGGGACGATCTCGGTTTCTTCGACGCTCGGGCAAGGCTCGACCTTCCATATCCGGCTGCCGGTCAAAGTCGATCGGCAGAGCGAGGCGGCATGACGAAATGCATTCTGGTGGTCGAGGACACGGAGGACAATCGACAGATCCTTCGCGATCTCCTGACTCATGCGGGCTTCGATCTCCTCGAGGCCGGCGACGGCGAGACCGGCGTCGCCATGGCGCGCCTGCACCGGCCCGATCTCATCCTGATGGACCTGCAATTGCCGGTTCTCGACGGTTTTGAGGCGACGCGCCGGATCAGGGCCGACCCGGATCTCCGCCACATGCCGATCATCGCCGTGACCTCTTTTGCCATGTCGGGCGACGCCGAACGCGCCATCGGGGTGGGTTGCAATGCTTATGTCGCAAAACCCTATAGCCCGCGTGCCCTGCTCGCCAAGATCAGGGGGTTTTTGGGGTGAGGCGGGAGGCGAACTCGGCCGCAGCATGCGACGGGGTGATAAGCTGACTCCACAGCTGGCGTCGCATATTCTGGCTACGCAGCGGAATTAGTATTGTGTATTGAGCTACTTCATGAGCCTGACATCTTGGATTATGGCAGCGCGTCCGCGCACACTCAGTCTTTCGATGACGCCGGTGGCGGTCGGCGCGGCTTTGGCTTGGGCGGCGCACGGAAGGATCAACGGTCCGGCTGTCCTCGCGGCGCTCGTCGGCAGCATGTTTATTCAGATTGGAACCAACCTGCACAACGATGCCGCCGATTCCGAGCGCGGCGGCGACGGGCCCGATCGCATCGGACCGCTGCGCGTAACAGCATCCGGCTTGCTGAGCGCCGGCAGCGTGAAGCACGGCGCAGCCGCTTGCTTTGCAATTGCTGGGCTGATGGGGCTTTATCTCGTCTTCGTGGGAGGCTGGCCGATTCTTTTGCTCGGCATTCTGTCGATTCTATCGGGCTGGGCCTACACCGGCGGCCCATTGCCAATCGCCTATACGCCGATGGGAGAACTCTTTGTGGTGGCCTTCTTCGGCGTCGGCGCCGTGTGCGGCACCTATTGGCTTTGCGCCGCCGATCTTGGTTCGCTGCCGCTCGAGGCTGGTCTCGCGCTCGGCCTGATAGCGGGAGCGGTCTTATTGGTCAACAATTCCCGCGATGTCGAAGCCGATGCGCGCGTCGGACGGCGGACGCTCGCCATCGTCGCAGGACGCCAGATAACGGCATGGATCTATGCCGGCATGATGCTGGTCCCCTTTGCGTTGCTGCCGCTGATCGGCCACGCTCTGCCGTCTAAGCATGTCTGGCCGGCGCTGGCCGCATTGCCGTTGGCGCTGGCGTTGATTTACCGCTTCGTCCACGAGCCACGCGACCGCGGTTTCAACAGGCTTCTCGCGCTCACCGCGCAAACGCAATTGCTGTTCGGCCTGCTGCTCGCGCTCGGTCTGCTGTTCTGATGCAGATCAACCCAATGCAAGAAATATCCTCTAGGCTTGGTCAAACTGGCCGCCGATCTTGCACCGGCTCATTGGGGGCATGGCGTAAACCATGGCACGTCGCAGAGGCATTTACATCGTTCCGACCGACCGCTGGTACATCGAGCGGACGGTGTGGCTGATCGCCGGTTTCGTATTGTTGATCAGCACGGCGCTCGCCGTGCTACTGAATCCGCTGTGGATTTTGCTGGTCGCCGCGACCGGGCTCGTCTCCATCAATGTGGCGCTGACCGGCTTCTGCCCGGTCGGCAACGTGCTGCTCCTCCTCGGCTTTAAACCCAGGCTGGGGACGCCTCCACCGACCCGTTGGAACCTCTATTTCCTGCAGACCGACAGTTGGTACCTCGAGCGACGCATCTATGTCACGGTCGGGGTCAATATTACCCTGGGATCCATATTGTTCCTGGTGCACAGCCCGTGGTGGGGTCTGTTTACCGGTTTTGTCGGCGCCGCCATGCTTTGGTTCGCCGCGACCGGCTTATGCATCTTAGCCAACATATTGTTTTGGATCGGCGCCGAACCGCGGCTGAATCCCGGCGCATTGGATGCCGCAAGCCATTACAGCGATCACGCCAAGCACGCCTGACGCTTGGCAGGCGCTGCAATCGTTTCCGTCGACCGCAAGAAACCGGTCATGACCGGATGCGTCTTATGACGAAATGTTGTTTGATTGCGAAGGCGCGCCATACAGGCGCCGCGCGCGCTGCGTGAACGCATGCGCCATCGCTCTGGCTCGGTCGGCGAATGGGCCCCCGATCAGCGCCTGCAGCAAACGCGACCGAAACCTGAAATCAACCCGATATTCGACGTCTGTGCCGCCTTCCGGCGCGGTTTTGAACGTCCACCGCTGCTCGAAGCGTTCGAGCATGGGGTCGTCGCTGGTGATCGTGATCCGATGCGGCCGCTCCAGCAGCCCCACGGTCGAGAATCCCCGGCGCAGAAAGCGCGTCCCCAACGTCATGTCGACCCAGATGGTCTGGCCTTCGCGGCGGCGCAAGCGCGCGGCGAGCACCCATGGCAAAAACTCCGGATATCGCTCGACGTCCGCGATCAGGTCGAATAGTTGGCCCGCCGAGTATTTCAGATGAACGTGCTCGGTACGACTTGTCATGACTTGCCAAGAAATTGACCGACGTTCTTGACGTTGACGATGTCCAGTAGACGCGCAATCAATTATATTGGACTGTGCCCCACCGGTAAGATACGGCTAATTCTGTGACATTTTCATAGGCTGGCTCGCTTCACGCTCCCGAGCCTGTTGCAAATCGTCTTCGAACTCAGCAGGCAGCTTGTAGCCGATCGCCGAGTGCAAGCGGCGGCGGTTGTAAACCTCCTCGATGAAGGCCTCGATGGATTGGTAGGCCTCTTTGTCGTCCGGACGATCGACGCGTTGCTGCACTGCGGCCCTATTTCTCCATCGGGTAGCCCTTCCGCTCCCAATCCTCAAGGTTCATGATCACCGCGACGGCGTTCGTGAAACCAATTCTCTTCAAATCGGCGGCCGTCAAAGTTGCGCGGCCACCGGTCATGCATTGCACATAGATCTTCTTGTTCATATCGACCTTGTTTGGATAGCCGAGCTGCTTCCAGATGCGAAACTCCAAAAGCCCACGCGGAATATTGACCGTTCCCGGGATATGGCCCGCCTTGTATTCGCTGTCCTCACGGACATCGATCAGCAGGGAGCCATGAGGATTCTTCACAGCCTCCAAGTACCCCTCCATGTCGGCCGTGTTGATGGTCTCGCGGATTTGCGCGAGATAGTTATCGAGGCTGTCAGGCCAGTTTTCGGCCGCGAACGCAGGAGCAGAGACGGCGAATGCGCCAAGCAGAACGATTGTAAAGCGGAGCACGCGCGTCATATCACTGGGTTCCATTCTGTTGAACTGGATCGCCTTCCTTCTGCGATATCGTCCCCACCGCAACCCGAATTCATTGACATATATCAATGGAAATCGGCCAGCTGCTCGGAGAATTGGCGCCCCTCGCCATGAAGACGCTCATGCGATTAACGGCCGATTGCGGAATTACGGTGAGGCGCCCGTTAGTCCCCAACGGCGCCCCTTAGCTCTCTGATTCGCTCGCTGTGCGAAGGCGATAAAATCATAGCAAATCGTATGAAGTAGGAACCGGTTCGCTGGCAAACGCTACAAGTCCACACCCCTGCAGGGCACAACGCGCGTCTGCGTCGTCGGCACGCATCCAGTTAGTTTTCGGCGTCGATGCGGCCGGCGCTTAGCCAGCCATCAGACTTCCACCGAACCCGATCGCCATCATGACCAGCAGCGCCAGGCCCACAGCCACGAGGCCGAAGCCCAAGATCTTGGAGCCGAGCGTCAACGGCCGCGACGGCGCGTCCACCAGATGCTGCTGAAGCTGCCCGGTTTCCACCAGGCGCTCGTATTCGACTCCGTATTCCCGTTTGAACTCTTCGAGCGGCATCGAGCCGGTGAAAATGACGACGTCGAGCGGGAACTTGTCCGGCCGCCAGTGATTCACGAAATAGTGCACTGTGAACAGGTAGGCGGCGGCCAGCAGGGCTTCGTCGCCATGGGCCACCTCAGCGACGTTGAACGCCCATCCCGGCAGGTACGCAGCGGTGAGCGTATTGAACCACAGCATGGCGCCCGTCGCGACCAGCATCGCGATGCCCCAGAACGGAGCCCAGTAGTCGACCTTCTGCTGATAGTTCCAATGATCGAACATTGGCCGCGGGCGCTTGCCGAAGAACCATTTGACCATGGCGGCGATGTCGGCGGCGTCTTGCCAGTTCGGCATCAGCGAGTAAGGCCCGAACACTTTGAAGGTCTTCCAATTTCGCGCGATGTGGATGGCGGCGTAGATGATGTGCGCGGCGAAGACGGCGACCATGATCACGGCGGCGACGCGGTGGATGAGGCCGGCAATTCCCGGTCCGCCGAGCGCCCGTTCAAGCGCCGGCGCCCAAGAGGCGTTCGGATAGAGCAACGTCACCCCGGTCATCACCAGCAGGATGATGCTGACCGCGAAGATGAGGTGCGCCCATCGCCACAGGGCGCTCCAACGCTGGTAGTAGCGGCCTTCGACTTGTGGCGGCGCGTCCACTCGCACATGCGGCCTCGGCTTGCCCTGCTGACGGTCGCGAAATTCGCGGTAGAACCACAGCGCCGAATGAATCCAGAAGATCACGAGCACGCCGCCGACCGCCAAATTCACGAATTTCGAAGCGATCCACACATAGGGATAATGAGCGAAGTCGTCGGTGGTGGCGTGCGCCTGGAACGTCGCGAACCCCGGCGTCGCATCCTGATGGCACTTCTGGCAGGTCTTCAGGAGATCGGCCCGAGACAGGCCTGAAGCCGGATCGCCGACGTAGCGGATCGTGTGGCTGCCGTGGCAGTCGGCGCAGGTGGCGATATCGGCGTAGCCCAAGGCGGCGACTTGGCCGTGATAAGTCCCGGTGTAGCTCCGCGAGGCCTGCGCATGGCAATTGCCGCAGTTCTTGTTGACGGCGAGCCGTGTCCGGTCCCACTCGACGAGCGTCGCTGGCACGTTCTGATGCGGCACTTTGGTAATCGTCGTATGACAGGCGATGCACGGAAGCGCACCGTGTATGCTGTCGGCGAACTGGTCCGCCGGTACGAACAGCGGTCGCATTTGTCCGCCCGCGAGCGGCATTGCAATTCCTGGCGCTCCGTGGCAGCCGAGGCACGTCGCGTTGTCGAGATCCGCTGCGCCTTGGGCGCGCGCGCCTTGCACGCCGACGAGGACCATCGTCAATACGGTCGCCGCAATCGCAAGGACAACCAACCCCCGCTCAGCCCGCATCATCGTCTCCCGCTAGTCGGCCGGTCAGCGCCTTCGGTTGCCCCGGCGAAAAAATCTCTGAACCGTCAGGTGGAACTATTCAGCCAAATGGTGCTTCCGGGAATGATCCTGATCAAAGCGCTCCCGGTATTGGACTGCCCTGTTACGGCCAGCTCTGCAGCCAGTCGCGCAACGCCGCAATGTCGATCGAGCACGGACTTCGTTCGTTGCCGATGATTGGGCCGATGATCCCCGATCATGCATGGCCAGCGACCAACAACCGTTTCAAAGACCTTTCAGCGAGTGGATATAGGCCACTACGTCCCAGATTTGCCGATCACTGAGCATCGGCCAGGACTGCATCGCGGTGCCAGGCACGCCATTTCGGATGACACCATAGATCCGGTTCGCGTTCGCCTCGTCCGACCACGGCGGCAGCGTGAGATTGGCGGGCGGTGGATTCATTGCCTCCCGGCGCTGGCCGCGGCCGTCACCCTTGGCCCCGTGACAAATCGCGCAGTTGGCCGCAAAGATGATGCCGCCGGTATGCCGAGCCTCGCGCGACGTCAACAGTCCGACCGGCATCTTCGGCGAACTTCGCTCACATCCCGAAGTGGCGAGTGAGATCGCGAAAAGGGCAATACCGGCCTTCGCTCTCTGGTTCTTGGACGATCTGATAGCCAAGGCTTTGCACCTCGCGCACAACGGCCTCGACAAGCAGATCGAAATTCGCGTCGACGGCGTTCGATCGCATAACGCTCAAATCGATGGCGTCCGGCGCCAGCCCCAGCAGCGTCACCGTGGTTGGGTAACAGTCGATGAGGCGCGCCGCATCTAGGAGATCGGCGACTCCGATTTGATGCGGCGACAGACGCTCGCGGACGGCGTCCATGACGTCTTCTCCGTCGATCCGGACCAATGTCCCTGGCGGACTCCCGGTTCGGACGGCATCGACGAGGATCACGCGATCCGATTCCGCAAGCAGTCCCAACAGCGACAGACCAAGCGTCCCCCCGTCTTCCAGATGCACGCCCGGCGGGGTGCGATAGCTGCGCGCCATCCGAGCCACCGCCGCAGCGCCAAGTCCGTCATCACCGAGCAACACGTTGCCAAGCCCGAGTACGAGGACGTCGATCACCTTCCCGGTAGGCGCGGGTGCGGAAGTGCCGCTCACCGCACGCCCGCTTTTCGCTTAGATAAGAACTTGTAGCCGGAAACTATCGAATCGAACGTTCCGATGCGCTCGGCGATCGACGCGAGCACCACGAAGTAGATGTGCATCACGGCGAATATCAGCACGATCCACATGCCGATGTGATGGATCAGCGCCGCCATCTGCAGACCATTGAAGAGCGGTATCAAGAATTTGAAGACCTGGAACGGCGAACTCGACGACGCGTCGACCGTGTAGAGCGCGAGGCCGGTTGCGATCATGACAAGATAGACGGCGTAGATCATGGCGTAGCTCGAACCCGCCAGCGCATTATGGCCGGCGCACTCCTCCGCCTCGCGTCGCATGAAGGAATAGAACATCATGGCTTCCCAGAAGCTGCGAAACCGCTCGCGCCCGAGCGGGACGAGCTGCGTCAAGCGGGCATAGCGATTGCCGACGAACATCCAATAGATACGCACCAACACCGACAGCGCGAACACGATCGCCGCATACAAATGAACGACGCGCGCGGTCCCCATCACGAAATGATCGCGCGCCGGGCCCGCAACGCTGATGAAGGGATGACCGATAAAAAACCCTGTCGCAGCCAACGCGATGAATGAAAAAAAGATCAGCCAATGCGTCAAGCGGACCGGCAGCTCCCAAATGTAGACCCGTTCGACGTCGGTGTTTGTGGAATGCGATCTCGCCATGACACTCACATAACCCTCACCCGGGCCAGTTCGCGTTTCGTCGCATCGACCACGTGGACGCCGCAGGCCATACACGGATCGAAGGAATGCACAGTTCGCAGGATTTCCAGCGGCTGCTCCGGCTTGGCGACGGGCGTGCCGACCAACGCGGCTTCGTAGGGGCCGGGATTTCCCGAGGCGTCGCGCGGACCAGCATTCCAGGTGCTCGGAACCACGCACTGGTAGTTCACGATCGAACCATTGCTGATATGCACCCAGTGACCGAGCGCCCCGCGCGGCGCCTCGTGGAAGCCAACGCCGAGGCAATCCCGCGGCCAGCTGCTCGGATCCCACTTCGAATTGTCCTGAATGCGGTAGTCGCGGCGCGCCATGTTGTCGGTCAGGTCCTGGACCCAACGGCCCATGGACTCGACCAGCACCTGCGTCTCGACGGCGCGCGCGGCGATTCGGCCAAGAGTCGAAAACAGCGCTGCAGGCCCGACGCCCAGGGTCGTCAAAATCTTGTCGACCAGGACCTTGACGCCGGCCGGGCGGCCGGTGCTGTAGGCGACCAGCATGCGGGCCAGCGGCCCGACCTCCATCGCCGCGCCGTCGTAGCGCGGCGATTTCAGCCAACTGTATTTCTGCGCGACATCCAACCTCTGGAATGGTGGCTTCGGGCCTGTATAGTGAGGCGAGGTCTCGCCTCGGAATGGATTGAGCGCCTTGTCGTCGCCGACGGAATAATCGTACCAGGAATGGGCGACCTGTTCGGTGACCTTGGCCTGATCGACGGTATCGAGTTTCGACAGGTCCCGGTTGCGGATGATGCCCATGGGCAAGAACAGCTGCGCATTCTTGCTGTCGTCCTGCGGATAATCGCCATAGGCCATGTAGTTGCCGACACCCGCGCCGATCGACGCCCAGTCCTTGTAGTAAGAAGCAATCGCCAGCACGTCCGGAATGTAGACGCGGCTGACAAACTTCAGGCCGTCGGCGACGAGCTTATCCAGCGCTGCGATCGTATCCATATTGAGCGCTGATTGGGAGTCGGGATCGACCGGCGTCGCCATGCCGCCGACCAGGAAGCTCTGCAAGTGCGGGTTCTTCCCGCCAAGCAATGCGTGGATCTTGATGAAGCGGCGCTGAAAGTCGAGCGCCTCAAGGTAGTGCGCCACCGCCATCAGGTTGGCCTCGGGCGGCAATCGATAGGCGGGATGGCCCCAATAGCCATTGGCGAAGATGCCGAGCTGGCCGCGCTCGACAAAGGCCTTGATGCGGTCGCGCACGCCGGAAAAATAGGTCGCGCTCGACAGCGGCCAGTCCGAAATCGATTGGGCGAGCGTGGAGGTCTTGGCCGGATCTGCATCGAGCGCGCTCACGATGTCGACCCAGTCGAGCGCGTGGAGATGATAGAAATGGACCACGTGGTCTTGCACGGCCTGCGCCGCCATGATGAGATTGCGCAGCAACCGGGCGTTGGGCGGCGGCGCCGCGCCGATGGCGTTCTCTACTGCGCGAATCGAGGCGATGGCGTGGACGGTGGTGCACACGCCGCAGATCCGCTGCGTGAAAGCCCAGGCGTCCCGCGGGTCACGACCGCGTAAAATCAACTCGATGCCGCGGAACATCGTCGATGACGACCATGCCTCCTTCACTGCGCCGCCGTCGACTTCGGCCTCGACGCGAAGATGGCCTTCGATCCGCGTGACAGGATCGACAACGATATGCGCCATTACTCAGTCTCCGGTCCGTCTTCGCGTGAAGATCCGCTTCCGCTTCGAAGGCGCACGATCTCGCCGACACCATGCGCCACCGCCCCTGCCGCCACGAGACCTGTCAGACCGAGCCCGACAGCGTCGACCCAGCCTCCGACATCGAAGCCGGCGACGTTGGGCAGCCGCTGATAGAACGGCGTCATCGTGTCCCAGAAGTTCGGCTCGGCGCAGCCGATGCAAGGGTGACCACATCCGATCGGCCAGTTGGCGCCTTCGTTCCACCGTACCGCCGGACAGTTCTGCGAGGTCGCCGGTCCCTTGCAGCCCATTTTGTAAAGGCATTGGCCGTGGCGATGCGCCTCATCGCCCCAGGCTTCCACGTATTGCCCGGCATCAAAATGCGCGCGCCGCTCGCAATTGTCGTGGATAACCTTGCCGTAGGCGAAGAGCGGACGCCGGTACTGATCGAGTGGAGGCCAATGTTTCAAGGTCAGGTAGTAAACGATAAGTGCGGTGATGTTCTCCGCATTGGCCGGACATGCCGACATGTTGATGAGGTTCTTGACGCCGGGGACGGCGTCGGCGACGGACAAGGCGCCGGTCGGGTTCGGTCGCGCCGCGGGAAGGCCACCAAATGCCGCGCAAGTGCCGACCGCGATCGTCGCAGCGGCGCCTCCGCAGATTTCGCGGGCGATATCCAGGCCGGCCTTTCCGCCGATCGTGCAATAGGCGCCATCGGCGCCGGCCGGGATGGAGCCCTCGACCAGCGCGATATATTTGCCGGCATTATCGTGGATGGTTTGCGTTAGTGCCTGCTCGGCCTGACTACCGGCGGCAGCCATCAAAGTTTCGTGGTAGTTGAGGGAAATCGAATCGAGAATGAGATCGGCAACCGTCGGATGGGCGGCCCGCAGCAAGGATTCGGTATTGCCGGCACAGTCTTGGAATTCGAGCCAGACCAGGATTGGTCTCGATTCATTTTCCACGGCGGCAGCGATTGCGGGAATGACGGTATCCGGTAACCCCAGAACCGCCGCCATCGACGCGCAAAATGTCATGAAAATCGCGGCGCGAAACGCCGTTGTCTGTGAGGAGTTCGCCGAATGTCGGGCCCATCATTGCGCCTCCTCGGCAGGCGATGAACCGGCCTTGGTCGGCTGCTCACCCCATTCGACGAACTGCGGCTCGATGCCGATGTGCGCGCGCCGCCGCAGCAAATTGCCGCTCAGAAACGCGCAGGCCAGGAGATCGAAGAGACCGACCTCGTGAACGCTGTGCTCTTGGCTGCCGGTGAGAAAAGAATCCATCTCGTCTCCTTCGAAGACACCGATGTCGCCGCGCTCGGAGCCGCTTTCGCCTTGTCGCAGCCGCGCAGGATCGAAGACGATCAAGGCGTCGATGTCTTCAATCTCGGCCGAAATCGTCAAGCTCGATGCTCCGCCGTCGATGATGGCACGCCATTGAGGGGCTGCGTTCGAAAAACCGCGTCGCATCAATGCCTGCCCCCTCGTCTGCGAGGAGCACATCGCCGATTCCGAGCACCAGATCTTCACGCCGCTCACCTGGTTCGCCGACATCGGGCTCTCCGTAGGTGCGGGACTCGCGTTTCCCAGATATTAAGAAATATGGTCGGACGGCGAGCAATGGGCATTGATTCACCTCAATTGCCGACACGGAAAGAAGTTCTCGCCGAACATCCGCGCGGCCACAAAAGCAAAATCAGATCATCAAAATATCTTAATAATTTGATCGAACAGGATCACCGACCGATCAAGCTCCGGCTCGGTCCGATGCTCGGCTCCAAGCAATTTCGGAGAGCCGCAACACTGATTGCCGGCATCGAACTCATGCATCGGATCAAGAAGGATCAGTTCACGCTCGGAAGGCTTGGCGTCAAAGACAAAACTGCTGCCGAGATTTGGAAAGCGGTTCTCGCCGCATGATCCACGTTAAGGTCCACAGCGCCTGCTTGCCTTGACTGCCGACGTTTGCACCACAGCCTCTTCGAGGCCTTCCAGCAGGTCGACAATACGATTACGAAAGAGAAGGGCGGCACCGGCCTCGGCCTGTCGATCAGCAAGCGCTTCGTCGAAATGCACGGCGGGACGATCTCGGTTTCCTCGACGCTCAGGCAAGGCTCGACCTTCCATATCCGGCTGCCGGTCAGAGTCGATCGGCAGAGCGAGGCGGCATGACGAAATGCATTCTGGTGGTCGAGGACACGGAGGACAATCGACAGATCCTTCGCGATCTCCTGACTTATGCGGGCTTCGATCTCCTCGAGGCCGGCGACGGCGAGACCGGCGTCGCCATGGCGCGCCTGCACCGGCCCGATCTCATCCTGATGGACCTGCAATTGCCGGTTCTCGACGGTTTTGAGGCGACGCGCCGGATCAGGGCCGACCCGGATCTCCGCCACATGCCGATCATCGCCGTGACCTCTTTTGCCATGTCGGGCGACGCCGAACGCGCCATCGGGGTGGGTTGCAATGCTTATGTCGCAAAACCCTATAGCCCGCGTGCCCTGCTCGCCAAGATCAGGGGGTTTTTGGGGTGAGGCGGGAGGCGAACTCGGCCGCAGCATGCGAGCCGGTAGACAGAGGCCAAAGACGAGCACAGAGCCGCAGTCAGGGCCGCTTCGGAGCCGATTTCATCAAGATCGCGCTTGTTGCCAGGTCTCGTGCCGCCCAAAGGCGTGGCGTTTAGGGTCCCCGATCGCGGACTCTAAAATAAACTCAGGTCCAATTCGTCGCGATGCCCAAAGCCGGCCGAATTGTCGATAAAATAGACGCGCTGAGGGACGATCCTATACCAGCGCACGCGAGCCATCGCCGCGACAATCGCCGACGGCGCTTGTGAAATCATGCCGACCAAGGGGTACTTCTCCCCATATAGTCCGCGCGCCCGAGCCTCGTCCTCGCCTGAGATAGTGCTGGCCATTCCTTCCAGCTGTAGCCCTTTGATCTCCGGCCAGTCGGCGTAGTCCTCCTGGATTGTTGCGGCAACATGTGGGTCTCGCGCAATGTTCTGGCAGTGACGGCTCGTCGGCGAAGATAGGAAGTATAAGGTGAAGCCATCGCTGACGTAGAACACCGCCGCCGCCCATGGCCCGTCGCTGCCGGAAGTCGCTAGACCGGCGACGTGATGTTGCTGCAAATAACGCAACGCCCGTCCGCTCGGCCCGTCTTCCATCAGGACCGCCAGATAGCCGGAGGATCCAAGCTGGGCGCTGGGGCGGCTCTCGCCTCGTCGCCCTCATGCAGCCGCTTTAGGCGGTAGGCGAGTTGCGCCCGGGTGAGGCCGAGCGACCTAGCAGCTGAGGAGAGATTGCCGCGTGCTTTGTCCACTGCGGTTTCGATCAGCAGACCCTCGACTTCGTCCAGGGTCATGACCCCGTTGAATACCGCTTCACAGAGCGCCTTCGCGCTCTCGCTGCGGTTCTTGTCAAGGCTGCCATTGCTGTCCAGCCCGAGCTCCCTGATTTGGTCGTCGCTGTAGGAGGAGAAAAGGTGGCTCACCTCAATACGCGCTCCATTCTGTGCCAAGATCACGCCACGCTCGATCATGTTCTGCAGTTCGCGAATATTGCCCGGCCAAGGATAGCTGAGCAGGGCGCGCTTGGCTTTGTCGGTGAAGTCACGCAGCTTCTTGCCATGGGTTGCGGTATATTTTGCAAGGAAATGCTTGGCGAGCAGAGGGATGTCTTGATTGCGCTCCCGTAATGGCGGGATGGTGATCTCGTAGGCGTTGAGCCTGTAATACAAGTCACAGCGGAACTTGCCTTCCTTGACGAGCTGCCTCAAGTCGCAGTTGGTGGCGGCGACCAGCCGGACATCGACTTTGCGCGTCTTGCCGTCGCCCAGCCGCTCGACCTCGCCTTCCTGCAAAACGCGCAAGAGCTTTGCTTGCGCCGAAAGAGGCAGGTCGCCGATCTCATCGAGAAACAACGTGCCGCCGTCGGCCCTTTCAAAGCGTCCCGGACGAGAGGCTAGTGCTCCGGTATAGGCGCCCTTTTCGACGCCGAAGAGCTCGGACTCCACCAGATCGAGCGGTATGGCGGCGCAATTTATGGCGACGAAGGGCCCCTTATTTCGGCGGCTCTTGTCGTGCAGGGAGCGGGCGAACATCTCCTTGCCAACCCCGGTCTCGCCTTGAAGCAGCACCGTGATTTTGCTGTCCGCTGCCTGCTTCAACAACTCGTAGGCGGTGCGGAATCCAGGCGAATTGCCCAACATGTCCGCCGGCGCTTCGCCGATGGATGAGCGCAATTGAACGACCTGCGTCTGCAAGTCGATGAGCTGGTCGGCGATCGACTCGCGGTCGAAGAAACGTGCAAATTCGGCCGCGTCTTCCCATTCCTCGATAGGTTTGCCGATGATGCGGCAGTTGCTGTCGCCCATGCCGACGCATTCGACTTCCTTGTACAGAACGGACCGGCCCATGAATGCCGAGGTGTATCCACAGGCATAGCCGATCAGCGACCAGCACACCGGTTCGGAATGGATACCGTAGTAGTGGCGATGCCATCGACCTTCCCAGGAGTTCTCCCAGAGGAACTGGCCGTAGAACTTGCCGCCGGCCCGATCAAGCTCGAGCTTGATTGGCGTCACCTTGACCACCCCTTCCAGCGAATGAAGCAGCGGGCCGGTCATGAATGCTTCTTCGTCGCTCGCGTTCTGAGCGAGCGTCCGGGCGAGTTCGGCATCGCGCGCGCCGGAGGCGTAGCCCATGCGGGTGAACAGTCCTTGCGCCCGGTTCATACCGAGAGTCTCGATCAACTCCTTGCGCAAAGAGCCCTGTGCCTCGGCATGGATCAGCAGCATGCGGTGTTCGTGCAGCCAGATTTGGCCGGTTTCGGCGCAAAAACGCACCTGTTCCCGCAGGTTGCCGCTGGTCGGGTCGCCGGCGGTCCGTCCAACACTGCGAAGCTTGAGCATGGCTGCCCCCTCCCAGGGATATTTAGCGCTCTGTTGAGACTTTTTTGGTTGCCACCCGGAGCCGGAAACTATCACGACGCCGTCGGGAAGATCATCTCGACGCAGGAATTGAGCGGCCTCTTTCGTCACTAACGCGCAGCCAGCCACCGGTTGGCGCATATGAATTGCGGCTGGGAATGAGCGGAGTACGGCATAGCATGGAACATTTGCGCTTCCTCGGCCAGTTATTTCTGTTCACTCATGCCCGTTCTGTAGGGTCAGTTAACGATTTGTATCATCTTGATATATTGGGGTGGCCTCCGGCTTGGTGGCTTGATTCAGGTCAAAGTCGATTACGCCGCCCGCCGCGGCGCCTCGAGGCGATTTCAGATTCTTCGCCTCTTCCTCGACGAGGACGATCAAGAGCGGTGGTCGCCGGCAGAATCGCGATCTCTCGGACGGGGTCGACGGCGCCAGACTCTCTGCGAAGAATGGCCCTGACCAAGCTCTCGCGCGCGATGAGGAAAAGTGGGACTCTGCGCGGGCTTTCCGGCGCGATCAAGTTCACGCCGATTGCGTACGCGCATCTCGTTCGAAATTATTAGAATCGATCACTTTCATGATTTGGATTGATTAAATCCAAATTCATCCCGCTCGCTGCGTCAATCTGATGATTCTCACCGAGAAGTGGGACAGTCGCCGCCCCGCCGCCGATTGTACAGACGACGTTACCGGGCTGCGTCTTGGCGAAGACCGCTAGGTCGCCGCGTAACGGCGGCGGGAATTCGGCCGAGCGCCACCTCGAGCGCCACCTCACGTGGCTGCGTGCGGCTTCACTTTGCGGTCATGGCCAGTCCAACGCTTGAATAGATTGTGCTCGATGCCGACCTGATCGAGCGCCTTGCCAATACTCTGATGAACGATGTCCAAGATCGTCTGAGGGTGGTGGTAGAAAGCCGGCATCGGCGGCAGGATGACTGCGCCGCAATCGGCGGCGCGCCTCATGAGATCGAGGTGCCCCTTGTGTAATGGCGTCTCGCGCACCATCAGCACCAGCGTCCGCCGCTCCTTCAGGGTCACATCCGCGGCACGCACAATGAGGTTGGCAGTGAAGGAGTTGGCGATCGCCGAAAGCGTCTTGATGGCGCATGGCGCGACGATCATGCCGCGAGTACGGAAAGAACCGCTGGCGACCGCGGCGCCGACGTCCTTGTTGTTGTATACGACTTTGGCCAGGGACTTGACCTCTTCGAGCGAATAATCGGTCTCGATCGAGAGGTTCATGCACGCGGCCTCGCTCATGATGAGATGGGTCTCCTGACCCAATTCCTTCAACGCGCGAAGCAGTTCCACGCCATAAATGACACCCGACGCGCCGCTGATCGCGACCACTAAAGGTAACCCCGGCAGACTCATATGCAGGCTCCTGACATCACAGCTTCCTTGCTCGCGCGTATTGCGATCGGGTGGAAATCAGCCGATCGATAAGAATACGCGCCAGTTCAATAAGTTGGAGCACGTCCTTATCGGAAAAGTGGGTCCACTTTTCCGGGACATTCTCTAGCGTGCCGACGGCCGCGTGGTCGGGTCGATTGCCTGATCATGGCGGCGACGGGGCGCTCGGGTTTCTCGTCGCGGTGATTGGGGACGCGTGCTGCAGACGCTCGCGGCTTTATCGACGGCCTTTGATCGCCGGCGAGATGCGACACTGCAATGAGTTCGCCCGCGCCGATGCGGCGGCACAGGCCCCACAAGCCGCGCGGCTCGAAGAGGATCACGCCGATCGACAAGCTCCCGAGCAGGATCAAATACCACGTGCCGAAGCCGGCCAGATATTCCCGCAAGACGAAGAAGAGGATTGTTCCGAGGATCGGCCCTTCCATGCTGCCGATACCGCCGATGACGACAACGAAGATAATGAAAACCGTCCAGTCGATAATGCTGAACGACGCAGACGGGGCGATGCGCAATTTCTGCAAAGTGATCAATGCCCCGGCGAGGCCGAGGAAGGGGGCCGTCCACAAGAAGCATATGGTCCGCATGGAAGTCAGATTGACGCCCACCGATCCTGCCCCCTCCTCATTGTCGCGCATCGCAGTGAGGCCGAGACCGACACGGGAGCGCAGGAGAAACCAAGTCGCGGCAAGCGCGAATGCCGCGAGCGCGAAGGCCATCCAATAGATCGTCGGGACGCGCAGGGCAGGCAAGCCACCAAAGGCGCGCACGATCGGAATCGGCACGCTGATCCCAGAGCCGCCGCCGAAGCCAGGCAGTTTCCCGGCGATGAGCAGCAGAACTTCCGCCACAACCCAGGTGCCGACAGCGAGATAGACCGCTCTCAATCTAAAAACGATCAGCATTGCCGGAACAGCAACGAGGAATGCGATGCCTCCGGCGGCCGCGATCGCAAGATAGGGATTGATCTTTGCCAGTACGGCAAGGCCGTAAAAAGCATAGGCTCCGACGCCGACGAATGCATGCTGGCCGACGGTGATGATATCGGCATAGCCGGCGAGCAGGTTCCACATCACCGCCAAAACCAGAATGCAGAAGAACTCGGTGAGCAGCGCCAGCTGGTTCAGGCCGAGGTACAAAGGGCCGGCCGCGAGCGCCAGGATCGAAGCGATTAGAAGCGAGCGGACTGCGATGATCGGACGAAGGCTGGGGGTCTTCATGGCAGGACTCAGCTCTTCGAGAAAAGGCCTTGCGGCCGCAAAATCAGGATTACAAGGAACAGCAAATGGCCCGCCAGAACTTGCCAGGCGGCGTCGACTTGCGCCCCGAGGTTCTGCGCGATGCCGAGCAATATGCCGCCAGCGAGCATGCCCCAAAGACTGCCGAGCCCGCCGAGCACGACGACCTCGAAAGCCGTGAGAAGCCGGCTCGGCCCGATCGCCGGTTCGAAGTTCGTCCAAACGGACATGAAGCAGGCTGCGATCGCAACCGTCACGCCGATGATTCCCATGGCGATCGCATAGACGCTCTTTGTCGACAGGCCAATCAGATCGGCCGCCGCCGGATCATCTGTGACCGCACGAATGCGTGCCCCGAGCGAACTGCGGTAGAGAAAACCATCGAGCGCCAGGACGAGGAGTACGGCGGTCGTAAAAACGGCGAGCGGAAACACACCGACGTTGATTCCGACGCCGACGCCGATGGTCGCAGTCTCGATCATTCCACCCATGACTTTCCGCGTATTGGGACCATAGATTTCGAGGAGACCGTTCTGGATGATGATCGAAAGGCCGAAGGTCACGAGAACAACCGGCAGGACGCTGCTGCCGACGATGCGCTGCAAAAGGAATCGCTGCAGCGCATAGCCGGCCGAGAAGGCGACCGGCAAAATGAGCAGAGCCGCCAAAAACGGGGATATGCCCAGTGTCGCCGACAGCGTGAACAGAACGAAGGAAACGAGGACGATCATATCGCCATGCGCCAAATTGACGAAGCGCATCACGCCGACCGAAATCGACAGGCCGATTGCAAACAAGGCGTAGAGGCCGCCGAGAAGAATGCCTTGTACGATTTGATTGAAGGTCGCAGAGACCATCGCCGCCTCACATGCCGAAATAGTGCCGGGTGATCAGATCGCGGTCGACATCCTGCGGGCGGCCGGCGAGCGAGACTTGCCCCTCGAGAAGGCAGTAGAACCGGTCCGCCACCGCAAGGGAGCGCGTGATATCCTGTTCCACGATGATGATGCCGATGCCGCGCGCGCGTATCGAAGGAATGATCTGGTAGAGTTCGTTGACGACCAAGGGTGCGAGCCCGAGGCTGATTTCGTCGCAGAGAAGCAGGTGCGGATTGGCCAGAAGCGCGCGGCTCAAGGCGACCATCTGCTGTTGGCCTCCTGAGAGATTGCGCGCCAGCATATCCTTGCGTTCGCGCATGATCGGGAAATATCCGTAGACGTCGTCGAGGCCGATCTCGCGCTTGCGTCCGAGTTGCCAGCCAATGAGCAGGTTTTCTTCGACCGTGAGGGAAGGAAACAGCCGCCGCCCTTCGGGCACGAGCGCGATTCCGGAAGCGACGATCTGGGCCGTGGTGGAATGCATCAGATTTCGACCGGAAAAGGATATCGTCCCCTCGATTCGATCGACTTGGCCGACGATGGCTTTCAGAAGCGAGGACTTTCCAGCGCCGTTCGCGCCGATGATCGAAACGATCTCGCCGCGGCCGACATCGATGTCGACGCCATGCAGCGCCTCGAATTGGTCGTAGAAGACCGACAGGCCTTTGACCTCGAGCAGGTCACAAGATTGCGTCGCGCTCATCTTTCGTCCTTGCTGCTCACGCTCCGAGGTAAATTTCCTTGACCCGATCATCGGCCAGAATGGCGTCCGGCGAGCCCTCGGCCAGGATTGTTCCGGAATAGAGAACCGCTAGGCAAGTCGCGCCGCGCCGCAAGGCGTGGATGACATGTTCGACCCAAATGATCGTCGTGCCCTTTCGATGAATTTCGGCAACGAGCATCAGCAGGTCGTCGCATTCGGCTTCGGTGAGACCGCCGGCAATTTCATCGAGCAAAAGAAGGCGCGGCTGCTGTGCCAGCGCCTTGGCAAATTCGAGCCGTTTCAAATCGAGCAAAGACAGGCGTCCGGCCAGCGTCGCTGCGAGGCGCGTGAGACCGACGAAGTCGAGAATGCTGCAGGCCTCGCTGCGGGCGCGGCGGATTGGCTGGCCGCGGCCGTGGACAGCACCGACGAGGACGTTCTCGAACACACTCATGTGCGAGAACGGCTTCGGAATTTGATAGGAGCGTCCAATCCCCATCCGACATCGATCCCATGGCTTGGCTCGGGTGATGTCACGTCCTTGATAGACGATCGAGCCAGCCGTGGGCGACAAGACGCCGGCCACGAGGTTGAACAAGGTGCTCTTGCCCGAACCATTGGGACCGAGAACGCCCAAAATCTCGCCCTCGGCCACTGCGAGATCGAGCTCCGCAATGACCCGCAAGCCACCGAAATAGCGGGACACATTCCTCAGTTCGAGCATCGGATGCATGGCTTTCCCGCCCATTGACGCGAATTACGATCGGGTGAACTCACCCGATCGCGAAGCAGACGCGCCAATTTAGTGACAGCGCCGGATCAACTATAGGCGATCGGCATCATCGGGGCGCTCGTCGGAATTTCGGGCGCCGTTGCGTTATTGACGTTGAGAAGTTCGATGCCCTTTGCCGTCTTTGTCCATTGGCCCATAACGAGCGGCGTGCGCGACGTGTTCGGGAACGGACCGGTCTGGAAGTTGATGGGACCGACGATGGATTGATAGGCGGTCGCCTTGATGGCATCACGGATCGAGGCGGGGTCGTCGATCTTTTGAGTGCGCTTCAGCGCATCGAACACAACTTCGAAGAGCGCGTGCCGGAAACCGAGCGTCATCGACCACGGACGACCGCTGGCTTTTTCATAGGCCGCGGCGAGTTCCTTCGAAGATTGGCCGGTCAAGCCGGATTTATAAGGATGCGTGGGCGACCACCAGACCTCGACCGAGAGCCCCACCGCGCGGTCGCCGAGCGGTGCGACTGCAGCCGGAAATTCGGTCGCCTTGGCGACGGTGATGACCTTCGGCTTGAAGCCTTGCTGCGCGGCGGCGCTTGAAAAGGCGGTGAATTCGGGCGGTGGCAGAACGCCTGATACGATCTCGACGCCCGCGGCTTTGAAGGCAGCGATCTGGGCGTTGTAAACGCTCACCGGGAGATCGAAGCGGCCGGGATCAACGACTTTGTAGCCATTCTTGCCGAGCAGTTCGGTGAAAATCTTCGACCAGGCCAAGCCGTCGTTGTCGTTGGGCCACAAACCGCCGGCGGCTTTGTTGGTTGTGACCGCATTCCACGCGGCAAGGTACGTCGCGGCGATGTTTCCGGCGCTGAAGAAATAGTGATAGGTCCAATCGAAACCCTTCTTGGGATCGCCGTTGCGACCGAAGAAATAGGGTTCGAGCGGCGCGTCGTTCGAGACGCAGGGCACCCCAGCGAGTTCGCATTGGTCGGACACCGGATTGACCGTCTCCGGTGTCGCGAAGGCGGTCATGATATCGACCTTGTCCTGAAGGATCAGGCTCTGCGCCACTTCCGAGGCGCGGTTGGGATTCGACTGGCTGTCGCGGACGAGAATTTCGATCGGATGTGCCGCACCGTTGATGCTGATCTGCCCGCCGGTAAACTTTTTGATGTGCTCCAGCGTGAAGGGAAGCTGTTCCGAGAAAATCGCGAGCGGCCCGGTCTGGGGGGCGACGAGACCTATTTTGATGGTCTTCGGCACGGCGAAAGCCGGCCGCGTGATAGCGGTAACGGCGACGGCGGCGGCACCGGATTTCAATAATTCGCGGCGACCGATGATAGACTTCAGCATTGCGATCCTCCCTCTTCTTCCCCTGCTTCCGTCGGGTGTTCCCGATCGGCAGATGCACAAATCTCAATTCGAGCCCGCCGCTGCCCGTTACGCCGGACGCGCGCAGGCCTGAAGAGCTTCCTCAGGCTCATGCACATTGCGGAAAAGCCGACGGACTTTCCGAAAAACATGCTCCAACCTATTGCTCTTATGCGTCGTCGATCGGATGAACCCATCCGACCTCAATGCGCTCTAATGCCGGTGTCGTTGTTTATTCAACTCGGCGATCGGAAATCCCGCCGCCACAAGCGCCGAAACAACACTCCCCATGTCGTTGGCGTGAAAACGGAGAATGATCGTCTTCTCCTCGAGGCCGGCTTCCGTGCGCTGCCGCCCGACCGGATAAATCGCTTGCAAATTGGCGCCGGCGGTCTCGACGGACATCGGTTATCCGGCCGAGGGTGCCGGGTCCGAGTATGAGCGGCGCCAAAGTCACGCCGTTGCGCTTCTCCCAGGCGCCGACACAATGCGCGGCAAGCTCGAATATCTCGTTGGCCGAGATGACGCCGACGACCGTCTCCCCTTCCATGACGGGAAATTGGGCGACACCCAATTCCCGCCCCTTGTGCATGCAATGCTCCATGGTGTCGTCGCTTTGCACCGTGGCGGGATTCCTAACCATAATATCGCGCACCCTCAGGCGGTTGACGAAGAAGTTGAATTCGTCGGGGCTCTGAGTGCGCAGCACGAAGTAGCCCATACGCAGCAGGTTGGCGCGCGTCACCAGACCGCGTAGTCGCCCATTGTCCACCACGGGCAGAGCATGCAGATTTTTTTCGCTGATCAGCTGCTTTGCGTCGGAAACCAGCGTGTCGCTCACTATTGTCAGCGGGTTTCTTTGCATCCAGTTGGCCACGATCATGACCCACTCCCCTCGAGATGGCCGCCAAACTGCGCTAGCGCTAGCGCGGCGACGGACATAGCGTTGTTCATTTGCTGGCTGGCGATGCAGGCCGGGATCCCTGCTGGCGCCAATAAGACGACCTCGACATCCTCGGCTTGGTCGGGCTGCGGTTCCGCTCTCAGCTCCAGCTCCGTGGCAAGATAAATCCAAACCCGGTTCGAGAGCAGGGCCGGCTGCGGCCGCAATTCACCCAAGAACGCCCATCTTCCGCCGCCGTAGCCGGTCTCCTCCATCAACTCGCGCGCCGCGCCATCGGCAGTCGCCTCGCCGGCGCCTTCGTGCAGGCCGCCCGGCACTTCCAGACCCACTTCGCGCGAGCCGTGCCGGTATTGCCTGACCAGCACCAACTTGCCCTCCTTGGTCAGCGCCACCACCAGAAGCAAGTCCGCAATGCTGACCACGTAGAAGTCGTGTTCTGCCCCGGTGCGCGGCGAACGCGCGCGGTCTCGCGCAATCTGGAACAAGTCTGCGTCGAACACCTGTTTCGACGCCAGCAACGGCCAAGGGCAAATCATTGCGCCGCCTGCTGCGACTGCTGGCTTCGGTACAGCCGCACGAACTCGTCAACGGCGACGCCAGCGAATTCCGGAGTGTAAAGATGAAGAGCGACTTCCTTGACCCGGCTGGGGTCGGCGAGCTTCTCCTTTAAGCGAAGGACGAAGGCGGAGTCGGCGGTGGGGTCGTAGATGGGCCGACCCGGCTTGTCGAGAGACGACCAGCCCTCGAGCGGGATCAGGAAAGTCCAGGCCCCCTTGGCCCGATTGAGCCGGTCAGCGATGACATCGGCGGCCTGGCGCAGTTCGTCGGCGGTGGTCCGCACCTGGACGCGCAATGCGTCCTGCACATATTGCGGCCTGTCCCGGGTCTTCTCCAGCATGTCTGGACGGCCGCCGTAGGACAGCATGTCTAGGCCGCAGGGGGCGAGCACCATGGGGATGCCGGTATCTACGGCCGCCATCAGCCGGTCCGGCCCCGGATCCCGGTTACCCTTGAACAGGTTTTCCATGACGCCGCCGGTGCAGATATCGAGGACACCGTGGAAAACGTTGGATCGGATCATCTCCTCCATCGCTTTGTCACCCTTGCCCTGCGCGTGACACACGATGGGTGTGAAGCCGGCGGCTTCGAGCATTCCCAAGGCAGTCTGCACCGCCATCTCGCCAAAGCCGAATGAGGAGACGGCGACGCAGGGCTTGTCGAATTTGATGTCGGCGCCCTGCGTCATCTCGACCATGCCACAGATCGCGCCGACAGCGTTGATGATTTGCGCCCTCAGGAGCGGGTTCATTTTCACGATATCGAGCACCGTGTTGTGCATCGTGATGTCGTGGGTGCCGACATACTTGTCGATATAGGCGGGGTGCGCGGCCATCGGAGACGCCATCAGCTTGGGCATGCCGAAGGGAAGTTGCTTCATGACCGAGGTGGCGACCAGGGTTGAGGTGCCGCCGCCAATGCCGATGATGCCTTGGACACGGCCGGCCCTGACCAAGTCATCGACGATCGCCGCCGCACCCCTGACCTGGTTGTTGGTAGCGGCGTCTCTGTCGGAGCGGTACTTTTCGCGCACCACTTCGATGGGCAGACCACCGCGCAAGGCCACCTGCTCGGTAGTAATGTCGCCTGGAAAGGGCGGCGGTTCCTCCATGCTGAAATCGAGCAAGATCGGTTCATGGCCCCTGGCGGCAATGAGATCTTTGACGAAGACGATATCTTCGCCGCGGGTGTCCAAGTTGCAGACGATGACGATGCCTTTCTTGCTCATATCACGCTACATCCTTTCCATCGCCGCTACATTCATGCGCAAACCGGCTACTTGGCCGCCTTCTTGACTTCCGGCCTAGTCAGCCTGTCGATCATGCCGGCGACCGGACTTGTGCCGCCGAACCCATACTCGTTCCAACGGTCCGAAACCTTCTGCAGGACCTTGCGGTCCATGAAGATCTCGGTCGGCTTGTTGGCCCACTCGTAGGGCGTGCAGGCGTCGAGGATGATGCGGCTGACGATGTCGCGCGCCTCAATGGGCAGGCCCGGATCGAGCGGCGTCGAGCGGCCGCGGTCAATGATCTGGGCCGAGCGCTTCGGGTCGAAGCGAGTGGCCAACGCCCACCAGATTCGATCCCAGTCATCCGCCTCGATGTCGTGGTCGACCACGATGACGCCTTTGACGCCGTAATGCCCGGTGGTCGAGCCGATCACCGCGGCGCCGACATGATTAGAGTGCCCCGGATACATTTGCCTGACCGACACTACGACCCAGAACCGGCCGGTGGCTTCCGGCGGAAAATAAACGCTCTGAATGCCCGGCACTTTCATGGTCTCGAGGTCATGCCAGAGGGCTGCCGTACGGTTTAAGGACTGGATCATGTGGATGTCGTTGATCGGCTTGCCGACGGTGGTCGACCACATGATCGGTTTGTTGCGATGCAGGATGCGCTTGATGCGCAGGACCGGCTTGGGATAGTCCTTGCCCTTGTTGCCGGAGTAATAGCCGGTGTATTCACCGAAGGGACCTTCGTCCATCAGCTCGTTGGGGTCGATCCAGCCTTCGGCGATGATCTCCGCCCGCGCCGGCAGCATCAGTCCGGTGAGATCGGACTTGAATACCGGCACCGGCCTGCCGCGTAGCGAGCCGGCAACCTCGTACTCGTCGGTCTGGGCACTGACCAGGGTCGAGCTGGCGAGAAACAGTACCGGATCGGTGCCGACCACGTAGGCGGCCGGCATCAGTTCGCCGCGCGCCGCATACTTCTTCATGTGCATGTCGCCATGTTTGCCCTTGATGATCTGCGAGCCGAGGATGTCCTTGCCCAGGACCTGGGCACGGTAGGTGCCTAGGTTGGTCCAGCTGGTGTCGGGGTCCTGGGTCACCAGGAAGCCGGAGGTACAGAAGAAGCGACCGCCGTCGTCGGGATAGAACCAAGGCGAGGGGAACATCTCGATGTCGATCTTGTCGCCGGTGATGACGTTTTCCATCACTGGCGGCTTGTCCACGAATTCCGGCTTGATCATCTGTTTGGTGGTCAGCTCCATCCACTTCTTGGACAGCTGCGACATCCGAAGACTGGGATCTTGCCCAAGCGCGATGGCCAGCCGCCGCGGCGTGGTGAAGGCGCTGGTGAACACCGGAATCTTGTAGTCCTTGACGTTCTCGTAGAGCAGCCCCGGGCCCTTTTTCTCCTCGTTGACCTTCGAAACGTGGCACAACTCGAATTTCCAATCGACGTTTGCCGTGACGCGGTGCAACTCGCCGTGGGCCTCGAGGGCTGCGATAAAGCTGCGCAAATCGTCGATGGCTGCCACTTCCCTATGTCCGTGCATGATCACTCCGTTAGTTCACTAAAGAAACCTATCTGACTTTCCTGCCCGCAAGCATCCCGGCGAGGATGTAGTCCATCGCCGAGGCGCCGGCTGTGGCAAGCGGCGGCTGGCTCTTCTTGCTCCATACCGTTTCGGGTCGCGCCTGGAGGATGAAAATGTTGCCGCCCGAGGGAAGGTCCTTGTCAACGGCCCATTCGATGTCCATCGGCCGGCCGTAGTGCTTCTCTATTTGCTTGCCCATCCACGCGAGCTCGGTGACCTCGTCATCAATCAGCGACTGGATGTTCTGCCGCTCGAAAGGCACCTCGACGGCGTGCGAGACCTGGTTCTGCAGGTCGACCGTGTAGCAGATCAGCTTCCGCGAAATGACACGTTCGATGATGTCAAGGGTCACCTTGTTCACCACGAAATGGTCGGGCGTCACCTCGCCGGAGACCACCGATTCGCCGAAGCCGAAATTGGAATCGATCACCATCACCGAACGGTCGCCATTGGTCGGGTGGATGGTGAACATCACCCCGGCCGTGTAGGAATTTGCCATCTTCTGCACACCGACGCTGATGGCCAATTGCTCGTCGCTGTAGCCGCGGTTGGCGCGGTAGGCGATGGCCCTGCCGGTGTATAAGCTGGAGACGCAGCGGCGCATGTGCTGCAGCACCTCGTCGATTCCGCGGATCCAGAGAAAAGTGTCTTGCTGGCCGGCGAAGCTGGCGCCAGGCAAGTCCTCCGCCGTAGCGCTTGAGCGCACGGCGACGGGCACCACCGGAACGCAGCAGCGCACGGACAGTTTGCGATAACGTTCGGCCACCAAGTCCTCTATTTGCGTCGAAAACGGCTGCGCCTCGATAGCCGCGCGGATGGAGGCGCTGGCTCGCTCCAGCGCCTCCAGATCTTGGCAATCGAGCTTTTGCAGCAGGAGTTTCAATTCTCGCTCTATGCCGGTTTCTGCCATGAAGGCGCGGCAGCCCTCGGTCGTCAGGGCGAAGCCGGGGGGCACGCGCACGCCGGCGTGGATCAATTCGCCCAGCGACGAACACTTGCCACCGACAAGGGACACCGAGTTCTTGTCGCAGTCTTCGAACCAACAGACCAGCGGCGCCCGCTGCCCCGGCTGATCCTGCCCGCCGAACCCTGCCGCTGTCATGATGACCGTCCTCAGCGCACGATAGAGATGATACCGGAGGAGCCGTCGACGCGCAGCATCATCCCGGACTTGACTACCTTGGTGGCAAGGCCGGTACCGACGACAGCCGGCAGCCCGTATTCACGGCAGACGATGGCGGCGTGGCTCATGACCCCGCCGACGTCGGTGACGCACGCCTTGATCTTGGCGAACGCTGGCGCCCATGACGGCGAAGTCGTCGGCGCCACGAGGATCTCGCCCTCCAATAACTGGCTGACCTCGGCCACGGTCTTGCATACCCGCGCACGACCCTCGACGATGCCGGGGCTGCCGGCAAAGCCTTTCATATCGGTGATGGTGGAAGGGTCCTTCACATCCTGCACGGCTGACCAGTCAGCCAGCGATTTGTTGGTGATGCCCCAGAGGACGATCGTGAAGGGTTCCTGGATCACCTCCGGCGCTGTGCCAATTGCCGGCGGCGGACTCCATTCTTTGAACTTCTGCATGACGCCCTTGCGCCAGCCGATCTCTTTGGGCCAGACCTTGGTGCCGCGTGGCGTGATGCCGGTAGCCCAGGCAGTAACCACGTCCCACAGCGCCTGCTTGATCTCGTCGCGGCGCAGCAACCAGATGTCCTCGACATCTTCGATCATGCCGTGTTCCTTCATGATCGCCGCCACTTCGCGCATCTTGTTCCAGAATACCGAGTGGAACCAGTGCTCGACGTAGAACAGGTGGTTCTCGATGTAGGGGAACACGGTCTTGGAGCAGCCGAGCAACTCGTCGAACTGTTTGCGGTCCTCTTCCTTCTCGATCAGGCCGCGATACTCGGCCGTGATGCGGTCGCGCTCGGCGCGCACCTTGGCGGTCGGCCGCTCGATCGAAACGCCCTGTTTGAGCTTCTCGATATAGGTGGCGATGCCGCTGAGGGGAATGTTCATCTGGTCGTTCCAGCTGCGGTCATGGTGGAACCAGCCGGTGCCGGTCGACACGTTGAACCAGGGCTCGCGCGACTTATCCAGCGCCGCAAGCCACTCGCCGCCGCGCGCGGCCTTCCGCAGCGCCGCCTCCACCACCGTCCATTCCGGGCTGGACGTGAGCACCGGATCCAGACCCAATTCGATCGCCAACTTGGCCAAGCGCTTCAATTCATCGTCGGGCCGGTACATGATGACGTCGATGCCGGAGATCATCTGCGTGACGCGCTGTGTCGGCACGTTCGGAAAGAGCTTCTGCACGAAGTCGAGGAAAAAGACGTAGGCAGCGTAGCCGAGATTGAGAAACTCGAAGTGATACTGCCAGCACTTGAGGCCGAGATTGATCAGGTCGTCGTAGTTCTTCAACAGATGGTAGCCCTGCGATTCGCCGACGGTGTCGGTCACCACGCTCAGGGCCTCCATCTCCGGCAATGTCGGGATTTTTAGCGCCTCCAGCTCGCGGATGGTCGCTTCCATCTTGACTTTCCACTTGGCCTCGAGCGAATCCCAGTTCTTGAAGTAATAGCCGGCGCGCTCCATGAAGTGTGGCACGCGGCTGCCGATCTCGGCTGGGTCCTTCACCGGCACCGGCGAAATGTAGACATAGCCGTTGATCATGCGGTGGTCGACGCCGCGCACCGGCGGCACCATGAAAATGCGGTTGTTGTATTGCGACAGCGCGAGGAACCAGGCCTCGTCCCAGATCGTGTCGAAGGGGTAAAGCGCTTCGGGATAATGCAGCCCGTCGTTGAACCAGAAGGTATCTTTCTCGTACTGGTTCCGCACTGGATCATCGGTGACGAACTGGTATTGGTAGGGATACATCCTCTCCCAGCCCTCGGTGCCTGGGATAATCTTCGCCTTGACGTCATGGGGATTTGGAAATTTCATATCGTGTTTCCTCCGGATGGAAGAACTCATGAAAACGAGTTGTCGGCTTCTTTTTTCGTGAACCTTGCTCGTATTGATGCATCGGCTGTGCCAGCGCTCATTGTTGCGAGGCACCAATATAATCGGCCAACCCCGCGCTAGGTGCCTGACCGAGTAACCCCAAATCAGCGAATGCCTCGAGCCTTGGCCTTCCGCCATTATGCCCGGGCTCGTCGACGCTTGATCATTTCGTAATTATTTTCGCAAAGAACGCCGACGAGTTGATCATTTGATGAAGTGCGACACTGCGGTCGAAAAGCCTTTGTGTGTCAACCTGAGGCGACGTCCGCGGCATCCCAATCAGGAGCGTTGCGGTGCCCGATTTGTTGATCTTGACGCGTCGCCAAAGCCGCCGAATTTGCCACCGGCGAACGGTGGTCTAAGGCTCATAAAGGGCTGAACCAGTTTTTTCAGCGTAGTCGATTATTCAAGCACCGCGAGATGTTGCGCCCAGCGCTCGAGGGCCTCCCGCCTTTCATCGAGATAATTGTGCTTGGAGTAGACGCCGCTTACGCCCGCAATGACATGGCTTAGAACCCGATCGACAGTAATGCCTTTGAACCAGGGGCGGGTTCATTTGCGTCGCGACCGCGCGCCGAACGTCATGCAGCAGCCAGTTGTCGACGCCGCTCACCTCATCAATTCACCGCTTGGCTTTCGACAAGCCGGACACGACGTTCTTGCGCGCGTTGTTCCGCGATCGAAACAGATGGTCGTCCCCGTCGAGGCGAGGCGAGTTTCCAACAAGTTCGGCGACTGCAACGGACGTGGGTAACAGCCGCCGCGTCAAACTGACCAACGCGCATGTGAGATTCCGCTGGACGGACTGTCGAGCCAATGACCGCAGCAAGAGCAAGGTGTCCCCGCTTCGGCAGCGTCAGCACGTTCGTGAACCAGGGCGTAAGCACAACACCCAGCAGCGCGTCGTCGCCAAAGGGGCGCGAGCCGATGGCCTCGACGGCGACCTTCCTGTTGTACACCGGCAAATCCCTCATCGCGGCGTCGATGCAGCGAAATCGCTCGATCAGCGCCAGCCCGCGGGGTGGTCCCGAGGTCGTCGGGAGATCTCATGGCGACGGGTTCAAACGACGCGCGGGATCTGGGCGCGGGCGGCGAGCTCAGGGAAAACATCTTCAAAGAAAAGCTTTGCCGCTACGGCGTCCTCACGTGCGATCTTGGCGACCGCGTAACGTTGCGCCTGCAGGGCGACGAAGTCGCCCGGCTGCACCGCCTCCGACATCATCATCAGACTGACGACGAAGCGCTCGCCATAGACATCGACGAGCGCGGTCGGTCCGTCGATCGACACCACTTCGGCTGGAACGGCGATGCACATTGTTGCAATGACCTAATGCAGCCGCGGCGTCGGCGCCATACCGAGACGGGTGAGTTCATCGACGATCATCGTCACGGCCGCGTCGCGTCCGCCGGCGGCTGCCGGAGACAGATCCAGGCCGACGCTCAGTTTCTCCGGAACGACGCCGATGACGATGACCCGTCGTGGCGCCTTGTCGATGAGGCGCAGCGTGGCAAGCAGATCCGAGAGGCCCAATTGATGCGGCGAGAACCGGGTCTCGAACAGCATCCTGATGTTCTCGTTTTCGAGCCGGATCAGGCGACCGGCCGGCCCATCGGCATTCACCGCGTCGGCAACGATCAGGCAGTCGCGTTCTGCGACCATGTCGAGCAGCTCCATGCCCGAGGTGCCGCCGTCGAGCATCTCAACCCCGTCCGGCAGGTAATGCGAGGCGTCGAGCGCCTCGACGATCCGTACCCCGACTCCCTCGTCCGACAGGAGGATGTTGCCAAGGCCGAGGACGAGGATGCTCGCGATCGGTCCATCCATCACATCGCCTTGACTTGGACGATGGGCCGCTTCTCGGCGTCCACCATATGCACTGCGCAGGCCAGGCACGGGTCGAACGAGTGCACGGTGCGCAGCACTTCGAGCGGCAGGTTGGCGTCGGCAACGGGAGTGTCGATGAGCGACGCCTCGTAGGGACCCGGCTCGTCGTTCTGGTCGCGCGGGCCAGCGTTCCAGGTCGACGGCACGACGCACTGATAATTGTCGATCTTGCCGTCCTTGATCACGACCCAGTGAGAAAGCACTCCGCGCGGCGCCTCATGATAGCCGAAGCCGCGCACCTCGCCCTTCGGGAACACCGGCCGATTGAAGGTCCGGTCGTCCCCCCTGGCGATGTTGTCGAGCAGCAGCTGCCACTGGTTCTGCAGGGCCTCGAGCAACACCGCGCAGCGCACGGCACGCGCCGCGACGCGTCCGATCGTCGAGTGCAGCGCGCTGAGCGGAATTTGCGCGCCGGCGAGCTTGCTGGCGACGTCGATTAGCTTGGTCAGATGCCGCTTGGTCGGCTCGTGGCCGGCGGCGTACATGCCCAGGACGTTGGCGAGCGGACCGACTTGCGCGCGTTTGTCGAGGAAGGTCGGCGCCTTGACCCAGGAATATTTCCCGTCGTCGTGGAAATCGTCGTATTTCGGATTCGTTTGACCATCGTATGGGTGCAGCGCGGCGGCTCCGCCCGAATATTCGTACCAGGAGTGCTTGACCGCTTCCTTGACGCCGTCGCGGAAGAAGGCGTCCTGATAGCTGGTGATCGGCTGGAACTTCGCCAGGTCGCCGGGGATGTAACCGCCGGGAAGCTCAAACTTCGTCCCTTTGGTGTCGAGCGGCAGATCGGGCACCGATAGATAATTGGTGACGCCGGCGCCGTATTTTGTCCAATCCGCGTAGAGCGCGCCGACGGCGGCGACGTCGTTGATCATCGCGTTATTAACGAAGTCGCCGAGCTGGTCGATCAACGCCTTGATGGCGTACAGCCGTTCTATCGTCAGGGTAGATTGGCTATTGGGATTGATCGCATTCGCCACCCCGCCGACTGCCAGGTTCTGAATGTGCGGCGTCTTGGCACCCAGGATGGTGACAATCTTGTTGGCGGAGCGCTGCACTTCGAGCGCCTGGATGTAGTGCGTCGCCGCGAGCAGGTTGACATCCGGCGGCAACTTCATGGCCGGGTGGCCCCAGTAGCCCGAGGCGAACACGCCGAGATTGCCGCTGTCGACGAAAGTTTGCAGCTTGTCGCGAACCGCCCGGATGTTGGGAATGCTGTTGGCCTTGTAGTCGGACAGGGTCGCCCCGAGCTTGGCAGCCCCCGCCGGATCGCCCTTGAGCGCCGAGACGATGTCGACCCAGTCGAGCGCGGCGAGCTGATAGAAATGCACGATATGGTCGTGCACTCCGTGCGCCGCGACGATCATGTTACGGATATATTGGGCATTGAGCGGTACTTCGAGATTCAGCGCGTTCTCCACCGCCCGCACCGAGGTGATGGCGTGCACCGTCGTGCAAACGCCGCAAATCCGTTGCGTAAATATCCACGCATCACGCGGGTCGCGGTCCTTGAGGATGAGCTCGATGCCCCGCCACATCTGGCCTGATGACCAGGCCTTAGTCACCTTGCCGCCATCGACTTGGCAATCGATGCGCAGGTGCCCCTCGATGCGTGTGATGGGGTCGATCGTGATGCGGGTCAAGGCAGCCTCCTTTTAGCGATGCGCGGCATCGCCGTGCAGCACGGGCAAGGTCTTAATGAAGACGAGATAGAGAAGCACCTCGAGCGCAACGACGCCGATCGTCACCATCAGCTCGGACACCGAGGGGAAGTAGGACCAATTGCCGATCGGCTGATAGCCGATCAGATAGGCATCGAGGCGATAGAGCGATCCGCCGGCGAGCAGCGCGACGGCGCCGAGCAACGAAGCTCGCTCACTCGCGCGCCCGGCCGGAGTGATGAACACCAGAGCGGCGGCGAGGAACAAGGCATTCTCGATCCAGAACAGGAAGACCTTGACACTGCCGACCAAGGCCAGCGGGTAGCTATTGCTGAACACCAGATCGCCCCAGCGCAGAACGAGCCAAGCGACGGTGATCCAGCCGACGACCGTCGAGAGCTTCGAGATCAGTGCGTGCTCGGACGGCAGCGCGAAGGTTTTGGATACGAACGTCGCTTCGAACATCACCACGGCATAGCCCATGGCCAGCGCACTGATCACGAACAAGGCCGGCAGCCACATCGTGAACCACAGGGGGGAGAGTTTGTATCCCATCACCAGCAGTAGCGATCCGAGCGAAGACTGGTGCATCGTCGGCAGCAGGACACCGAGCGCGACGATGACGAACATCCAGCGTTCGAGATTGCGCTTGATCCCGACAAAGCCCCAGCGTTCGAGGAATGCCGGCGAAAACTCGATCCAAAGCACCACCACATAGGCCATCACGCAAAGCGCGACCTCGTACATCACCGAGTTCAACTGTGCATGCCACGGCAGCACCAGATTGTAGGCCTGCCAATATCGGCCGAGATCGAAGATCACGGCGAAGCCGCCAAGCGTATAGCCGAATAGCCCGCTGAGCAGCGCCGGCCGCATCAACGGATGGTATTCGCCGCGATTGAAGATGTAGACCAGCAACGCCATGGCGAAGCCGCCACAGCCGATCGCGGTGCCGATGATGACGTCGACGACGACCCAAATTCCCCAAGGGTAGCCGGAATTGATGTTGGCGACTGCGCCAAGCCCATGCAGAAATCGCTGCAGGAGGAAGTAAAAGCCGATGACGACAAGAGCGACGAGCACCAGCGTGGTCGGAGTTATGAGACTTCTGCGCAGCGGCGATGTGGTGCTCACGGTCAACCCCCTTGAGACTTCGGCCCGTCGTCGTCATGGTTTCGCGCCATATTGCGATGAGCAAGGAACGCAAACCCGACAAAGGCGACAATCGGTGCAATCATCCAGTGGTAGAGCGTGTGCTGCATGCCTTCGGAGATCGAAGCGGGTGACTGCCGTCCAACCGTCGGCAGCCCGAGTTTCTCGAACGGCACACCAGCGAGATAGCGCACCTGGGTGCCGCCAGCCTCGTGTTCTCCGTAGACGCCCTTGACGTAGGACGCAATCGTCGACGCATTGGGCGGACGATTGTCGCCGAGCTTGCCGCGCGGGAACTGATAGGCAGTGCCGGGAACAGCAGTGGTCCGTCGCGCAATCTCCTGCTTGAGGTCGTTGACCGTGCCGAACAGCGATGCACCGGTCGGACACACGTCGCAGCACGCGGGAATCTTGCCCTGCTTTTGCAGGTGGCTGCAGAACTGGCACTTAGCGATCTTGCCTAATGGATTGTTGAAGTCGTATTGTGGGACCCCGAACGGACAGCCGTAGACGCAGTAGCGGCAACCGATGCAGGCGTCCGGGTCGTGGGTGACGATGCCGGTCGCCGCGTCCTTCTTCATGGCGCCGACCGGGCAGACCGAGACGCATGACGGGTCGACGCAATGCAGGCAATGGCGCTTGACGAAAGCAAAACCGTTTGTCTCGCGGTCCTTCTGCTCCGCCGTGCCGTTGCGATAGACCTTGATGACGTTGAGCGTGCGACCGGACAGATCCTCCGGGGAATCCCAGGTATTCTCGTTCCAGCCGCTCAGATTCGCCGGGATGTCAGGCGGCATCTTGTTGGCGTCTTTGCAGGCCGCCACGCACGCCTTGCAGCCGATGCAAAGCGTCGAGTCGTAGAGCATCCCGACCGCCTGGGGCGGCATCTCCTTCGGCGGCCGTGCGATGCCTGCCGTGGCCTCGGTGGGCATCGTCGCTGCCGCGGTGGCAAAGCCGGCGCCCTTCAGGAAATCCCTGCGGTCGACCCCGCTCATGGCTAGGCCCCCTTATTCGGTTCGTCCGGCCCGCTCTGCTTGTCGCTCATCTGCTTGAGCAGCATCGCTCCGCCGCCCACAACGAGGCCGCCGACGACGCCAACCGCTGCCGCGGCGGCGACGCTGATCCCCTTGCCCTCCTCGGCCGTGACCTGCGGAAAGGCGGTCGGCGGCGTCAGCGTCTTGACCGTTGCCAGCGCATGCAGCGGCTTGCGGAAGCCCGTGTCCTTTTCGGTGCAGCCGAAGCATGGATGCCCGGTTCCCACGGGCCACGAGCCGAACCCGACGTCGCCGAATCCGAGCGACGGGCAGTTTGCGTGGGTTTCCGGACCCTTGCAGCCGATCTTGTAGAGGCAGAAGCCCTGACGGTGCCCTTCGTCGCCGAACTCGAGCGCGAAGCGTCCGGCATCGAAATGCGGCCGCCGCTCACAGTTCTCGTGGATCAAGCGCCCATAGGCGAATTTCGGCCGGTTCAGTTGATCGAGCTCTGGCGGCTTGCCGAAGGTCAGTAGGTAGAGAACGGTCGACAGGAAATTGTAGGGGCTTGCTGGACAGCCGGGAATATTGACCACCACCTTGCCGGGAATGACTTCGTGCGTGCCGACCGCGCCGGTCGGGTTCGGGTCGGCCGACTGGATGCCGCCCCAGGCCGCGCAGGACCCAATGGCGATGATAGCGGCCGCGCCCTCGGCGGCCTCGCGGATGAGTTCCACCTGGGTCTTGCCGCCGACCTTGCAGTAGATGCCGCCATCCTTCATCGGCGTTCCGCCCTCGGTCACGAGCACGTACTTGCCTTTGTTCTGCTCCATCATCTTATGCTTGTAAGCGAGTGCCTGTTGTCCGGCGCCGACGCACAGCGTGTCGTGATAATCGAGCGAGATGACATCGAGGAGGATCGATTCAATGGTCGGGTGGTAGGATCGCAGCAGCAATTCCGTGCACCCGGTGCATTCCTGGCCGTGCAGCCAAATGACCGGCGGCCTTGCCGGCGCTGTTGCGGCCTCGGCCATGCGCACGCCTGCGGCCGTTGAGAGCCCCATCGTGGCGGCGATGCCGGTGCAGAACTTCAGCAACTGGCGGCGGCTTAAGCCACCATGCACCGGTTCATCGGGGTTGGGGCCCAGGTAGGCCCGGTAATCGATGTCGGGATTGCAAGTGGCTTCCATGGCCCGACCCTTTTCGAGATCTGTGCGAGAGATGCGCTAACAAGAGATGCGCTAACACGGGCCTAGGCAGCCGGCGATGACGATCGTCAATTTTTTCGGACACGACCGATGATGCGCCGGATCATGCCGGGATCGACCAATGGATTTCGGCGGCGAGGGCTTCGACGCTGGGGATTATGACCTGCCGGCCGGAAAAGTAGGCCATTCCATCGCTCTCGAGTCGGCTGATGATACGCGAGATCGTCTCGTGGCGCGCGCCAATCATCGATGCGAGGTCGCGCCGCGATATCGGCAGATCGATCGATTGCAAGCCGTTCGAGTGCCGCCGGCCGTGCCGTCGCACGAGGACGAGCAGAAGGTGCACGAGCTGGTCGCGGTTCGACAGCGTCGCCTGACGGCACATCGTGTCGTGAGCGTGTTCAAGCTCGAAGATCGAACGTTTGAGAAATCGCAGGCCGAACGCCGGATTGCCGGCTAGCAGCGCCGCGATCGTCGCGCGATCGATATGGCATACCACGCTCGGACCCAGTGCCTCGGCGCTGGTCTTGTGCTCGCTACCGGTGAGGAACGAACGGTATCCGATCGTGTCGCCCGGATAGGCGAGCTCCAACAGCACCGAGTTGCCGCTGGCGTCGAGCCTGCGGATTCCGACCGTGCCACCGGAGACGCAGTGCACGCCGTCGTTGCGTTCGCCCTGCACGAAGACGAGTTCGCCTGAACCATATTCACGCCGCCGCCGGCCGCGCTCGAGCACGCCGCTCGCGGCTTCGTCGAGATCGTGCCAATCGCTCCGCCGTCCGACGTGACAGACGGAGCAGGCTTGCCCCTCGGGCTTCGTGTGGCCTTGTGCCATGGTCTACATTGCACTTCTCGCGATCGAGACGCTATTTCGAGCTGGTCGCATCAGCACTGGCGCCATGGTTTCCTCCGGGATTAGCTTGTTTGCCCGACCAGCGGCAATTGGCGTGCCAGCGGCCGGCGGATAGCGAAGGCATTGGTGTCCAAGCGGAATTTATGGAGGGCGGGATGGGGTGCGGGGGGATGGGTGGAAGGGATGTTGCCGACGTGGAAAGACTTTAGCCAGTGACGGCGGCGCTGGTCTGGTTGGCACAGCGCGACTTATTGAGTTCGGTTCATCGCGCCGGGCCGGCGATTGGATCATGTCGGCGTTTTGCTTTGGCTCTGACTCGCACTTGATCCGGCATTCTCCAAGTGGCTGCCGCCCGAAATGGAAAGAGCGCAGGATGGTGGACGCCGTCGTCGAGTTCACCTTGTACGAAGACGACATCGCCTGAACTATATTCATGCCGCCACCTCTCGCGATCGAGGCGGTATCGTGATCCGATGCGCCGGACTGGCCAAAATAATGCCGTAATCCAGGCTGGGCGGCTTGACATAACGCAAGAGAGCTGACGGACGCAGCAGGGCTGCCGGCCTCGTCCGAAGTGGCAAGGCCCTGATCGAGGCGGCTGGCCGATCTAGCGAGGCGCCGGTGTCCGCTGACCGCACGATGCGGCGCGGAAACTACAATGTTGGACGAAATTGACGATCATCAACGACGATCAACGCGCTTCCGGCTAAAGCC
Organism: uncultured Alphaproteobacteria bacterium; assembly: GCA_963809985.1. Lineage (GTDB taxonomy): Bacteria > Pseudomonadota > Alphaproteobacteria > Rhizobiales > Beijerinckiaceae > Methylovirgula. Next base: position 327,641 of record CAWELW010000002.1, read on the forward strand.
GCAAACGCCTGGAGGGTCGGCATCGGGCCGTGGATGCAGGCGTAGTTACGCGGGTGGGAACCATGCAGCGGGTTGGCTCTTATGTTGCGGCCGCCGTGGTCATAATCGCCGTCGTGGGGGGCGTCGGATTGGCGCTCACGATGCAACCGCGGGCGATGCCCGGTCCGCAAACGGCCGAAGCGGGTCGCTATAGGTTCGAGGCGACGCCGGTCGGCGCTGACGGACCGCTGAAGCGATGCGTCGTATGCCACAGCGTCGAGACGGGTGGACCGCTTCGCGTGGCGCCTCCGCTGCATGGCATCGTGGGTGCACACAAGGCGCGGGCGGACTGGTACGCCTATTCGGCGGCACTGCGGAAGGCCGGGGGCGACTGGACCGAAGCCGATCTCGATAAATTTCTGACGTCACCGAGCAAGTTCCTGCCGGGCACGACGATGACCATGAGCGTTCCCGACCCCAAGGTGCGCGCGGACATCATTGCGGCTCTAAAAAAAGCGCCGTGAAGTGAAGTTTTGCGCGCGGTCCGTCCGCATCCCGAGAGACGCCACTCTCGGCCGAGCGCTGTGCAGGTGCGGCGAGAGACCTCGTCCGGCAAACCGAACAAAATGAGTTTATCCGTCGCTGCATGATCGAAACGGCGGTCTTCGTCGCAGTGAGCGTGCAAGAATTGCGAAGACTCGTCGCGCATCTGCAATGGCGACCTCCCGCCGACATGCGTTTCCACTGGCGCTGGTCGTTGCGGCGTCGTCATCATCAAGCCGAAGCCAAAGGCGCACATTATCGAAAACGCAGCGCCGAATTACGCCGGGCAAAACCGCAACTACAGTACTATGGTTAAGATCTAATTAGCCATGTTTTGATTCAGGGGCATGATCAGCCGACTGGAGGCCACGTCCATGGCTACGAATTTGTTTTGGTTCAACGATGAGCAATGGGCGAAGATCGTTCCGCATTTGCCGACGAACCAACCCGGCCCCGAGCGCAAAGATGATCGCCGCATACTGAGCGGGATCATGCATGTTCTGAAAATCGGCTGCCGCTGGCAAGACTGCCCGAAAGATTATGGTCCGCACAAGACCGTGTACAATCGTTTTTCGCGGTGGAGTGAGAAAGGTGTTTGGCAAAAGATATTCGAGTCTGTGGCGGATCACTCCGACCCGCCCGAAAAAGCCGCGTCGGACTGTAACCATGTGAAAGTCCACCCCTCCGCCAACGGCGGAAAAGGGGGGCTGATTTTCAGGCGATCGGGCTCACGAAAGGCGGCCGAAACAGCAAGACAGGTTCGATAGCTGACCTGTTTTGCCAGCCCTGGGCGTTCATCCCTGCCCCCGGCAATACCGCCGACTGCGTCACAGCCGAAGAGTGCGACAGCCGTATCCCCGGCATCAAATAACCCCGCCCCGACAAAGGAACCCTGAAATCCTTCAAATTCAGGGTTCCTTTGCCGCAAATCAACGTGGCGAAAGGGATTTGCTGGAGGACCGCCTGTTCCTTCGGAAATGCGGTACACTACCCAGAGTGAGAAATCCGGGCTAACATCGGGGCCGACCTCTTCTCATTCTCGCAACGGGAAGGTGCCGAAGCTTGCACACTCCGCCGCGCATCCTCGTCGTCGACGATATTTTCGAGAACCTCGAGATCGTCCGCATGCGGCTCGAAGCCAACGGCTATGAAGTCGTCACCGCCGGCGACGGCGAAGAGGGATTGGCGAAAGCCCGCGCGCTCGCGCCCGATCTCATTCTCCTCGACATCATGATGCCGAAGCTCGACGGCCTCTCGGTGCTGCGGGAAATCAAGCGCGACGCCTCGCTCGGCTTCATGCCGGTTCTGTTGCTCACCGCCAAGTCCGATCGAAACGACGTCATCGCCGGTCTCGACGCCGGCGGCGACGATTATCTGACGAAACCGATCGATCAATCGGCGCTCGTCGCCCGGGTGCGCTCCATGCTGCGCATCAAGGCCTTGCACGACACGGTCGAGACCCAGGCGCAGCAATTGGCGCAACAGGCAGACGAACTCGCCCGCTGGAACCGCCTGCTCACCGCACGCGTGAACGAGCAAGTGGCCGAAATCGAAAGGATGAGCCGTCTGAAGCGTTTTCTCGCCCCACAGATCGCCGATCTCATCGCCGCACGCGGCGAAGAAGACGCGCTTCTCGCGAGCCACCGGCGCGAAGTCACCGTCCTGTTCTGCGATTTGCGCGGCTTCACCGCTTTTACCGAAGCCGCCGAGCCGGAGGCGGTGATGACGGTGCTGCGCGAGTTTCATCATGCGCTCGGCGAGCTCATCCACCGCTACGAAGGCACGCTCGAACGTTTCGCCGGAGATGGGATCATGACCTTGTTCAACGATCCCCTGCCCTGTGCCGACCACATCGAACGGGCGGTGCGTCTCGCCGTCGACATGCGCGGCCGAATTGATGATTTGGCGGAAGTTTGGCGGCAGCGCGGCCATCGCCTCGGCTTCGGGATCGGCATCGCAGTCGGCCTTGCCACCCTCGGCCGCATAGGCTTCGATCGGCGGTTCGATTATGCCGCGATCGGCAATGTCACGAATCTCGCGTCGCGGCTCTGCGACGAAGCCAAAGCGGGACAGATACTCGTCGACGACCGCGTCCATGCCGATGTGGCCGGGAAATTCGAGGCCAAAGAATTGGCTCCGCTCACCCTCAAAGGCCTCCGCCACCCCGTCCAAGCCTTTGCAATCATAGGTTTGCGGTGAAACCCCGTATTTGCCGAATTCAGCGAGGCAAGTCAGCGAAGGTGCACTCCAAAGCAGGGGATTTGGTAAAGGGCTTATCCCCTTGGCTCCGGCACACCTATAGATAGCGCCCCAGCGACTTGACTTATGATTGCGGTGACAGTGCATTCAATTGATGAGAGCGTGCAATGAGATAAATGCACTGTCACCGTAATTCCAACCCGCCGCCGAGCGAGTGGCCGGTGAGTTCGATGGTCTGGCCACCGGCAGCCCCGCCGGTTTTAGATTCGACCTGCGCATAGAATTGCAGGGCCATTTGCGCTTGGGATGCTGCCGCAAAGCCAATGCCAAGCGACCAACCGGTTAAGATGGTCCCAAGGCTGACGGGATTCGTCGTGCCGCGGTAGGAGATGACGGTCTCACCTTCCCAATTATAGGCGATGGCGTAGAAGGTGGCAGCTTGGGCTGCTGCATCCGCGTTGGTATCTTGCAGAATTGTCGCGTCGCCAATCTGTGTCCCGACGGCGTCAGAGCTACCATTGAAGATCATTCCGGGATTGTAGCCCCGGTTGCAGGCATCGAGCGCCAAGATGGCGAGGAATAGGTCAGCCTGAGTCGCCATTGTTAATTCCGCTTTGTGTAAATGCCGGGTTGACTGAAACTGGCGGCACCAAGTACATTGGAGAGTTCATTACTGTCATGGTACCGAGAACCGTCTAATGCTGCATTGAGCGTCCTTAACCAAGGCAACTTCATTTCGATCCCCTTGGTCACGGGCTCATCAGTGCTCTCAAGCGTAATTTCATGCCATTTGATGCCTGGACCCAACGTCGCCTGAAGATCGTTCGGATCGACCTCGATCACGCTCTTCGGATTGTCGACGTCAGCGAAAGTCACGAGGTCGGGCAGATCAGTGGGCGTCATCGCGCGCGGCCCTCGCAGCCTCGCAAGGCGTGACACTTCGTCGACCAAGCCGCCGATCGGCGGCTTCTCGTTATAAAGCGAGAAGAGGAAGCCGGTTACCGGCCCTCCGTCCCGCGACCAGTGCTCCTTATCCCAGTGTTTGTGATGAAGTTGGTTCGTTAGCAGCGCGACGAGGGGCCGCTTGCCGGAGCTGAGATCCAGATACAGTGCCTCGCCTTCGAGGCGATGCATGACGCCTTTCATCGGCAAGCTCACGTCGTAAACCTGAACCTCCACGACGCTGGAGCCGCTCTTGACACCATCGGGCGTGTCGACCGCTAGCGTCAGCTTGTAGCGGTAGCTTCCACTTCCGCCCCAGAAAGCCAGCGCAAGGACGACACCGGCCACCAGCAAGAGAAACAGGAAAGAAAGCCGTGCCATCATGCCTTCGTGCCCCCTGCCACGGCGCGCGCCGGCATCAGCTCGTCGAGCGTTGCGATCTTCGCAGCTCCGCGCTCGTCCGGCACGACCACTTTCAGTGCCCGCTCCTTGAACGGCCCCGTCGCGAGCCATTGCAACGCCGCCCTCACACCGACGGGATTTCCCACCGCGTCGATGAGCCAGCCGATCTCGCCACTCTTCCATTCGTCGGGACGCAATCGCAGCAAGCGCCCGGCTTGCTCCTGAAGGCGCCGGTCGACCTCTTCCGACACCAACGCCCAGGTGACGACGGCGATCGGCGCGCGAAAGCCGCGCTCTTTATCCGCCGCTTCGCGCACATGGAATTGTCCCGTCGCCACCGGCGGCAGTACCATCCATTCGATATCGGCGAGCGAATAATGTTTGTGCGCGGGCGAGCGCGACAAGACGACGACTATATCGCCGATGCTCGCCGCGAAGAGTTTGGACAGGGCGGCGCCGACCTGCGCCGGGTCGAGCGATTTTAGGACTTGCGGGTCGAGCCCGCCGTTGCGCGGTTCCGCATCGCTCATGCCGGGTAGCCTTTCCGCTCGCCGCGAATTTCACTCGAGGCATGTCCCGCCGTATGGGCCAAAATGGCCGGAATTGAATTCATGATCCCTCGTCTTTCAGAGACGGAAGCGTTCCTCTTCCCGCAATTACCGCTTCGTCGGCGGACGCACTCTCGGCCGCGCTCGCCCCAGTCTTCACGCCTTCGGGCGTTTCCACTGCAAGCGCCAGACGGTCATGAGCGACGCATGCGGTTCGTTCATCCCCTCAACGCACTAACTAACCTGAGGCTTTATTTTGTCTCCCGTAACGTCCTTTGATTGCACAATCATGACATGTATTTGTTGTTTAGTGCTATCATAAAGAGAGAAAGCAATATCCTATTGCCGCCGTTCACCCGTCTTGTGGACGATGACGTCAGCTTGTTTGGCGATGCGAAATTGCCGATGCGGAGAACCCTCAGACGGCTAGTCGGCAGTGAATTTTTCACTCATGCCTTTCCCCCAACTCCAAACCGGACATGACCGACCCGCGCAGATGCCGGATAATGGTCATCGTGCCGAGAAGGAATTCGATGGTATGGAGCGCGGACCCGGATTTTCTGGGCATCCGCCCGACCAAGCTTACGCTCTCGTAAGCGTTTATCACGGCCCGTGTGTAGACCCCAAAATTTCGAAGCCTTGTTCAACAATGTTGAACGACGGGCCGATCGGAATTACCGAAACTACTCGGGATTTTACGGTCAGTAATCCCCTCCGGCCCTATCGGCACAGCGCAGCTGGAGAATCCTGCATTCTCGTGAGAGGGTTCTACGGCTTCTGCATAGCGAATGGGAGAAAGCTCATGCCAATTGCGTTCTCCGCCATTGCGATCAGCGAAAGGACGAAGCAATGTAGCCCTAATTTCGCACAAGGCGACGTCCGCTGACGTTTGTCTTTTCGAAACGTTGGAGCATTTGCCCGTGACGAAACCCATCGATTTCGCCAAGCTCTTGCGGGTCAATCCGTTTTTCTCCGGCCTCGAAGAAGCGACGATCGATCGTCTCGCGGCGCTTTGCCGGATTCGCCGCATCGAAACCGGCGAGACCTTGTTCGTCAAAGGTGACGATGGCGATGCTCTCTACGGCATCAGACGCGGCCAAGTCCGTATCGAAACCAGCACGAGCAAGGGCGAGACCTTGACTCTCAACATGCTCGGCTCCGGCGACGTGTTCGGCGAAATCGCACTCTTTGATGGACAGAGCCGCACCGCAGATGCGGTGGCGACCGAACCGACCGAGCTTTTCGTTTTGAAACGCGCCGATTTCCTGGCGCTTCTGCAAGAAGATGCGCAAGTCGCGATTCGCGTCATCGAGTTCCTGTGTCAAAGATTGCGATGGGTCAGCGACCGTCTCGAAGAAGCGAGCCTGCTGCCGCTGCCGGTTCGGCTCGCCCGCCGCCTCCTGCGCCTCGGTCACGACTTCGGCAGCGAAATCACTATTTCGCAAGAACAGCTCGCCAATTATGTCGGCGCGGCACGCGAGAGCGTCAATCGGCAATTGCAGATCTGGCGGCGCGCCGGAATCCTCGATTTGCGCCGCGGCTGCATCCTCGTCCTCGACATGCAAAAGCTGTCAAGAGAGACAAGAGGGGAATGAGGTGCTTTTTTGCGTAAAGACACCATCGGCGGGACATTCCGTCATCGCATCTTCGATTCGAATTCGATCGTCTCGCCATCGACCACGAACCTACCATACCCTCGATGGTGGATGGTTTTGTGGTTCGTCTGCGCCGGATCCCGCCAGGCCTTCAGCACTTCCAGCACGAAGAGATTATATTTGTTCACGAGGCGGGCATCGACCACCTTGCATTCGAGATTTGCAAAACATTCGGCAATCAGCGGCGCAGCTACGCATTCGGCCGGCAGCGGCGTCAGGCCGAACGCCGCGAACTTGTCGACTTCGCGCCCCGAGCAATTGCCGATCTTCACCACTTTGGGAGCAAGTTCCAAGGCTGGAACGGCAATGACGCATTCGCGGGTCGCACGCAACGCGGCAAAGCTGTAGTCGTTGCCGCTGACGACGCAGCCGACCAGAGGCGGCTCGAAGTCGACCATCATATGCCACGACATTGTCATGACATTGGCTTTTCCTTTGCGACTGGTCGTCAGCAGAACGACGGGACCCGGTTCGAGCAGCCGATAGACTTCGGCAAGCGGCATTTCCTTCATCACCATCGCAGCTCCTCGCATCGCGCTGATCCGAATGGGCCAAGGCCTGGCCAGCGCCGACAGCGGCCGCAGATCTCATCGATGTTGTTCATCCCGCCCGTCACAACTTCCTGCTCTGGCTTACCGGCGCGAATATCACGAATTCGTGTCGATTTGTGTGGACCTCGCGCATTCTGCGGTTGAGCAGGATCAAGGCACATTTCTCATGCAAGTTTAGGCATCAAATGTACCGCCACCGCTTGAACGGTGACTTGTGGAATTCTGCGATGATGCCAAGAAAACCCTCAAGTGACGTGCCAATAACAGGCCATGTGATTGCAGTCCACGGCTCGGTCGTCGACATCAGGTTTCCCGGCGGATCCTTGCCCGCGATTACCGAAGCCGTGGAGATCGCTTGGGACCTCGGCGAGCGCCCGCTCCTCGCCGAAGTTGAGCAGCATCTCGATGCCATGACCGTGCGCACGGTGGCTCTCGAGAATACGGCAGGGCTGATGCGCAGCACCCCGGCGCATGGGCTCGGCACCGGCATAAGCGTCCCGGTCGGAGAACCGGTGCTCGGCCGGCTTCTCAACGCGATCGGCGAGCCTGCCGACCACGGCTCGGCGCTGCCGGCCGACACCGAGCGCCGCCCGATCCATGCGGCCGCGCCCGAACTCGACAAGCTCGGCGGGACGATTGAGATTTTCCACACGGGCATCAAGGTCATCGATCTCTTGGCGCCGCTGGTGAAGGGCGGCAAAGCCGCCATGTTCGGCGGCGCGGGGGTCGGCAAGACAGTCCTGATCATGGAATTGATCCGCACGACGGTCGAACGCCATTCCGGTATTTCGGTCTTCGCTGGCATCGGTGAGCGCTCCCGAGAAGGCCATGAGCTGCTGCTCGAGCTGCGTCAATCGGGCGTGCTCAAACGCACCGCGCTGGTGTTCGGGCAAATGAATGAACCGGCCGGCGCGCGCTGGCGGGCCGGGCTCACGGCGCTCACCATCGCCGAATATTTCCGCGATACTGCGCATGAGAACGTGCTGTTCTTGATCGACAACGTCTATCGCCTGGTCCAAGCCGGCAGCGAAGTCTCGGGCCTGCTCGGCCGGCTGCCCTCCCGGGTCGGCTATCAGCCGACGCTCGCCAGCGAGATCGCAGAGCTCGAGGAACGCATCGCCTCGGTCGCCGGCGCCGCGGTCACTTCGATCCAGGCGGTCTATGTGCCGGCCGATGATTTCACCGACCCGGCCGTAGCGGAGATCTTCAGCCACCTCGATTCCTCCATCGTTCTGTCACGCGACATGGCGAGCGAGGGAATGTATCCGGCTATCGACCCGCTCGCCTCGACATCGAGCCTGCTCGATCCGCGCCTGATCGGCGAAGCCCATTACCGGATGGCGCAAGACGTCCGCAAGACGATCGCCCATTACCGCGAGCTGCAAGAGATCATTGCGCTTCTCGGCGTCGAGGAACTGAGCTTGGCCGATCGCACCGCCGTCAAGCGTGCGCGTCGCCTCATGCGCTTTCTTACGCAGCCGTTCATGGTGACGGTGGCTTTCACCGGCAAACAAGGCCGCTCGGTCGAGCTCGATGCGACGCTCGCCGGATGCCGCGCGATCCTCGACGGCAAGACCGACGACTGGGCCGAGGGTTCGCTCTATATGGTCGGTGACCTCGACGAGGCCCGGCAGAAGGAGTCCCAAACTGCGAAGGCCGCATGATGAAACTCACCATCGCCACGCCGCTCGCCATCATTGTCGAATCTGACGGCATCGCGCATCTACGCGCCGAGGACGAGACCGGCGCTTTCGGCATTCTTCCGGGTCACGCGGACTTCCTGACCGCGCTATCCGTCTCCGTCGCGACTTGGCGCGATCGAGACGGCGGCGAGCATCACGCCGCCTTGCGCGGCGGCATGCTCGAAGTGCGCGACGGCGACGAGATCGCCATCGCCACGCGCGAGGCGATCGTGAGCGTGGATTTGCATCAACTCGAAACCGAAGTGCTGGCCGCATTCCGCCGCGGCATCGAGGACGAGCGGGTCGCCCGCACCGACACCCAGAGACTCTATCTCGCAGCCATCCGGCAGATCTGCCGATTTCTCCGCTCGGAACGCATCGCCGCCATTCCCGGCGGCCCCGGCTTGGCCGACATCGATAGTCTCGAGTTCATGACGCAGGACCCGCAAAACCACGACAGCCTCGACGAGGCGGTTCGCCGGAGACGTGAACGGCAGGCGCGCTGGAAGCGCGAGGGCGAGCCGACGCTCGGCCAAAATCTGGGAATGATCGGTGCCTTGGGCTGGAAACTCGTCACACCGACGTTGATCGGAATCTTTATGGGACGATGGCTCGACCGGCTGTTCGGCGCGGGCATATTCTGGACGCTCGGCCTGCTCGTCGCCGGCCTGACGCTCGGCTGCTGGCTCGCTTGGGAAGGGATGAATCGGGAATGAACCAACCGACATTAACTGCAACCCTGCTCATTACCATTGCGATGGCAGCCGCCGGTTTCGTCTTCAGCCTCGCCTATTTCGCGCTCCTGCGCAAAACGGCGATACTCTTTGCCGCCGGACGCGGCTGGTCCGTCCCTCTCGCCCTCACACTGGGCCGCTTCGTGGCGGTCACGATCCTTCTCGGCGCCGCCGCGAAACTCGGCGCCACTTCGCTCCTCGCCGCATTTGCCGGCTTCCTTCTCGCACGCGCGCTCTCGCTGCGGGCAGCCAGACGAGCCGGATGATGCAGCATTCGCCGCTCGCCAGCACCATTCTTTTTCATCTTGGCCCGGTCGCCATCACCCGGCCCGTGGTGACGACCTGGTTCATCATGTTGGCGCTCGCTTGCATCTGCGGGCTCGCGACGCGGCGGCTGAAGCTTCATCCCGAGGGGCGCGGCGCCACCGTCCAAGTCGTGGTGGAGCTCCTCGTCGCCGGCATTGCGCAGCAGATCGAAGACATTATCGGCAACAAGGCACGACCGTTTCTGCCGCTGGTCGGCACCCTCTTCATCTTCCTTGTGACGGCCAATCTTTCCGGCTTGCTGCCGGGAGTCGAGGCACCGACCAGCAAGCTCGAGACACCCGCGGCAATGGCCCTCGTCGTTTTCGCCTCGGTGCATTATTTCGGCGTGCGCGCACGCGGCCTCCTGGGTTATCTTGCCAGTTTTGCCGAACCCAAACTCATCATGCTGCCGTTCAACATCATCGCCCAAGTGACGCGCACTTTTTCCCTCATGGTGCGCCTGTTCGGCAATGTCATGAGCGGAGAGTTCATGATTGCCTTGGTCTTGGGCCTCGCCGGGCTCTTCGTCCCGATTCCGCTGATGCTGCTCGAGATCGTCATCGGGACCATACAGGCCTATATTTTCACCGTGCTCGCAACAGTCTTCATCGGCGCCGCCGTCGGCCGCGTCGAACAAGGCTAGCGCCTATTCGATAAGTTGGAGGTTTCATGGACATCAAGGCCATCAGCATCATCGGCGCCGTCATCGCCGTCTCCGTGGGCTCGATCGGCCCTGCGTTCGCCGAGGGCCGCTCGGTCGTCGCGGCTATGGAGGCGATCGCCCGCCAGCCCGAAGCATCCGGCGCGATCTCGCGCACCCTCTTCGTCGGCCTCGCCATGATCGAGACCATGGCTATCTATTGCCTGGTGGTGGCGCTGCTGCTGCTCTTCGCCAATCCCTATGCAGGCTGATCATGCGGTTCGACTGGTGGACCCTCGCGCTTCAGACCATCAACTTCGCCGTCCTCGTCTGGCTTCTGCACCGATTTCTCTACAAGCCCGTATTGCGGATGATTGATGCGCGCAAAGCCGAAATCCAGAAGCAATATGATGCGGCGAAGACGGCCGAAGACGAGGCGGAGGCGTGTCTCGCGTCGATCGAGGCAGAACGCGCCGGCATTGAAGCCGAACGCGAAGCAGTACTCAAAGCTGCTGCCGCGAGGGCCGTAGAAGCTTCCAACGCGCGACGCGCCGAGGCCGAGCGCGAGGCCAAAGCATTGCTCGACGGCACGCGCAAGACGTTGGCGACCGAACGCGTCGAAGCGCTTGCAGAGGCACGCCGCATGGCGCTCGATCTCGGCAGCGAGTTTGCTCGCCAGTTCGTCGCCGACGTGCCGATGTCGCTTCGTGCCGAAGCCTGGCTCGAGCGGATCGAGCATTATCTCAGCGCGCTGCCGAAGGTGGAACGGGATGCACTGGTCGGGCAGATCGCTGATGGGTCGACACTGACTGTCGTGACGGCCGCGGCACTTCCACCGGACATTGCGGAGACGTGGCGGACCCGCTTGCGTCGATGTCTTGCCGACGCGATTACCGTAGGCTTCGCTGTGGACCCCGAGCTCGTCGCCGGAACGGAGCTCAATTTCCCGAGCACTATTTTGCGGCTTTCCTGGCGCAATGCGCTGGCCTCCATGCGCAAGGAGATCGAGGCCGATGCCAAATCTCGCTGAGGACCTTCGCACCTCGATCGGCCAAGTGCAGAAACGTCTTGGAACACTGGCGCTCGAGCCGCAATTGGAACATGTCGGACGCATCGTCCAGGTCGGGGACGGGGTGGCGACGCTCACCGGTCTGCCACGAACACGCCTCGACGAGCTCCTCGTCTTCGAAGGCGGCGTATCCGGCCTCGCGGTCGATCTGGGCGAAGCGACGATCGGCTGCATCCTGCTCGGCGACACGAGCGGCATTCCCGCCGGAAGCATTGTCCGCGGCACGGGCGAAGTGGCGCACGTGCCGGTCGGCGAACGCCTGCTCGGCCGCGTCGTCGACGCCCTCGGCATGCCGCTCGACGGCGGCGAGCCGCCCGCCGCGGAGACTTGGTCGCCGGTCGAACAAGCGGCGCCCGCCATCGTCGACCGAGCGCTGGTGACGCGGCCGCTCGCCACCGGGCTTCTGGTGATCGACGCGATGATTCCGCTGGGGCGCGGCCAACGCGAGCTCATCATCGGCGACCGCGGCACGGGCAAAACGGCTATTGCCGTCGACACCATCATCAACCAGCGCTCAAGCGATGTGATCTGCGTCTACGCGGCGATCGGCCAAAAAGCCTCTTCGGTCGCGCAAGTGATCGAGGCCGTGCGCCGCTACGGCGCGCCGGAGCGCTGTCTTTTCGTCGTCGGCGAAGCCAGTGCGGCGCCTGGCCTGCAATGGCTGACGCCCTATAGCGCCTGCACCATGGCCGAATATTTCATGGCGCGCGGCCGCGACGTTCTGCTTGTGATCGACGATCTCACCAAACATGCGGCGGTCTACCGCCAGCTCTCGCTGCTGCTGCGCCGACCGCCGGGACGCGAAGCCTATCCCGGTGACATTTTCTACATCCACTCGCGGCTCCTTGAGCGGGCGGCGAAGCTCGCGCCCGAACGCGGCGGCGGCTCACTGACGGCGCTGCCGATTGCCGAGACGCAAGCCGGAAATATCAGCGCCTATATTCCGACCAATCTGATCTCGATCACGGACGGCCAGATCTATCTCGATCCGCGTCTCTTCTATGAAGACCAGAAGCCAGCGGTCGACATCGGCAAGAGCGTCTCGCGCATCGGCGGCAAGACCCAGGCGCCCGTGCTCAAGGCTTTGTCAGAGAGCCTGCGGCTCGAATATGCGCAATTCCTCGAACTCGAAATATTCACCCGTTTCGGCACAATGGTCGATGAGAGAACGCGCAAGATCATCGAACACGGGAGGCGTATCCGTGCCGTTCTGAGCCAGCGCCAATTCGTCCCGCTCGCACTCGGCGAGCAAGTGGCGCTTTTGGCGGCGGTGAGCGAGCGCGTGCTCGACGATGTGCCGCTCGACCAAGTGCAGGCGTTTCGAGCCGCGCTCGGCCCCTGGCTCGCGGAGCGTTGCCCCGACATCGTGGCGCTCGATGACCAGGCCCAGGCCCTGTCGCAGGATATTCGCGCCGAACTCAAATCAGCGCTCGCGGCCTTGGCGCATTCGCTCGTGCAGCAGGCCAAACGGCCGGGAGTGATCCAGCCGTGATCCGCCTCGCCGAGATTCAGGGTCATATCGCCAGCATGGCCGAATTGCAGGACATTGTCGGTGCCATGCGCTCGCTCGCCGGGATGCGTCTGCAGGAAGCGCAGCGCGGACTGCCGGGCATCCGCCGCTATGCGGATGAGATTGCCACTGCGATCGGCGCCGCCCTCTTGCTGATGCCGGAACCGCGGCCCGAGACGCGCCATGATCGCGGCGGGGGAGCGCTCATTCTTTTCACTGCCGAACACGGGTTTGTCGGCGGCTTCAACGAACGCCTCGCCGAGGCGGTGCAAGCCCTCTCTGAGGCCCCGGATTTGCTCTTCGCTCTTGGCAGCCACGGCGGCAGCCATTTGCTTGAACGAGGCGTGCGCGTCGCCTGGACGCGACCCATGGCGACGCGGCTTGCCGGCGCCCCCGAGACCGTTCGTCACCTCACCGACGAGCTCTATCGGCGCATCGCCGGCGGCGCCATTTCCCGCGTCGAGGTGATGTTCGGCCGCTACCGGCAGGGCGACGCGCCGGCGATCGAGCGCCGCCTGCTGTTGCCGTTCGATCCCGCAACGCTCGCAGCCAAACCGCCGCGTCAGGCGCCGCTCCACAATCTGCCGCCGCAGCCGCTTCTCGAAAAACTCACGGCGGAATACGTCTATGCGCTGTTGACGGAGGCTGCGGTTGAATCGATCGCCAGCGAGAATGCCGCGCGCTTCGCCGCGATGGAATCCGCGCATGACAATGTGTCGAAAAAGCTCGATCAATTGCGCCAGGCTGCGCGGCAAGCCCGCCAAGATGAGATCACGACGGAATTGCTGGATATCGTCGTCGGCGCCGAAGCGCTCGGCGAGAACTGACACTCTCCCGCCACTGAGCGAGGAGGGGCGACTGCAGGCGGCGACCCGCCGCCGCACACATCTGCGCCAGAGACACCATCGAGCCCGACGTTTGAGCTGCGGACGGCATCATCTTCCTAATCCGCCGGCAAGCTGGTCGAAGGCCGCAGAGGAGTTCCCGACGTTCAGGGGGACATCGCCGGCTGTCCCGGAATATCGATGCTGCTGGTGTTGGGCTCAGGCGGCTTGACCTCCGCAGGATCGAACCCGCCCATATGGGCCGCCGAGGACGGAACGGCGCCCGAGAGCCCAAAGACGGGAGAAGCCGACCGATCCCCGGGCATGCGCGGAGCAGCCACAACCGGCGTGGCTTGCAGGTCGTTTTGAGCAACGATCTCTTGCCAGATTCGGAAGATACTTTGTTGCGTCTCGACCGCAATCAGGCAATAGCCGCGCCGATCGAGGAAATAGAGGCTTGCGTTCGCATCCTGGCGAACATGACGGGCGGCCTCGTTGATGGCTTGAAGGCAGGCGATGACCTGCTCCAGGCTCTGCAGCCGCGTGTGACGCATCATGTCGGTCAAGCGGAAGGCCTCGATGCCGTCCCGACCGACGCTCTCACCTGTGCGGCCGAGTTCGAAGAAGACATTGACGGCCGGCAGCATGCCCTGAATCAGCGGCAGCACCGCTGCAGCTTCCTCCGGGCTGAAAACCATCAAATGTTCGGCACTCGCCGGTTCGGCATCCACCTCCCGCCCGTGCAAGCCGAAAGAAACTGCGAGCTCGTGCTCGAGCCAGCGGCGAACCTCGGGCGGAGCGGACCTGATCTGTTCGGGACTCAGCGTGATGCCGACCATGTGTGCTCTCCGATGTCATCGCTTGTTTAAACGAGAAGACCAGCATCGGAGAGAGAATGCATTGATCCGCGTCAACACGACCGTGAAAAGCGCCTCAAGGCGCAAAGCGAGCCGCATTTTGCGGACGATTGATTTAAAGCCAACCCCCGCCTCGAATTTACGGGTCCGCAATTTGCTTCAGCCGATCGAGAAAAGGCCGCTGACCAGCGAGGATCTTTTCATTCGCGAGCGGCAGCGCAAACCATTCGGCGCGGTCGATTTCGGGAAAGGACTTCGTCACGCCGCCATGCGGCGGCCATTCCAGGTCGAATGTATTGCTGCGCAAGCCTTTGACGTCGAAGTCTCCTTCGAGCGCGAAAGCTTTGACGTATTTGCCGCCGCGCTGGCGGATCTCGCCGAGCAGCTGCAAAGGACCCGTCGCCTCCGCCCCCAGTTCTTCGGCGAATTCGCGCCTCGCCGCGGCCTCAGGCTCTTCCCCGGCCGACAATTCCCCCTTCGGGATCGACCAGGCGCCGAGATCCTTGTGTTGCCAGAAGGGGCCGCCGAAATGCACGAGGAGAACGCGGAGTTCGCGCTCCTTTCGCTGATAGAGCAGGATTCCGGCGCTTGCCGTCGCCATCCGTCTGGGCCTCGCGTCCGGGCGGCGCCGCGGTGCAAACAGATTCGATACGCGACACCGCATATTCCCAGAGGCATGGCCGCGCGTCGAGGGAGCGAGCGCTGTCACCCCTGCAACCCGGCCATTCCCCGCGTCGCTCATTCCGCCGGTTCGCGCAGCCCACCTGGATGCAGCTTGGTGGTTTCGTCGTCCGCGTCTTCGTCCTTGCCGACGGTAATTCTCGACCAAACAGTTCCGAGGAACGTGCCGAGATCGTCCATTACGGCAAAAAAGGCCGGAACGAACAAGAGCGACAGGAAGGTGGAGACGACGAGACCGCCGATCACCGCGATCGCCATGGGCGAGCGGAACTCGCCGCCGGCGCCGATCCCGAGTGCGCTCGGGACCATGCCGGCAACCATCGCGACCGTCGTCATGACGATCGGCCGCGCCCTCTTCTTGCCGGCCTCGACGATAGCGGCCGTGCGCTCCATACCGCTCGAAATAGCCTCGATCGAGAAATCGACGAGCATGATCGCATTCTTCGTGACAATGCCCATCAGCATCAGGATGCCGATGATCACCGGCATGCTGACGGGCCGGCCGGTGACGAGCAGCGCGAGAATCGCGCCGCCGATCGACAAGGGCAGCGAGAACAGGATCGTGACCGGATAGAGGAAGCTCGCAAAGAGCAGAACGAGCACCGCATAGACCCCGATGAGGCCGTTGCGCATGGCTTCCCCGAAGCCGCCCAAGAGCTCCTTCATGGCTTCCGCAGTGGGCGACTGGAGTACTTTGATGCCGGCCGGAATATGTTTCATCAAGGGCAGGTCGTCGAGCGCCTTTTCGACATCCCCCAGCGCGGTATTGCCGACGAGATCGGCCTCGATCGTCGCTTGCCGGGCCCGATCGGACCGATTGATGCTCACCGGCCCCTGTCCGAACTCCACCTTGGCGATGCTTCCGAGCGGTATGGGCGTCCCCGCGCCCGTCGGAATTTTTAGGTTTTCGAGGACTTGCAGATCGCCGCGGGCGCGCTTGTCGAGCTGCACCCGGACCGGAATGAGCCGATCTCCGGCATTGAATTTCGCCAGCGCGGGGCCGACGTCGCCGATCGTCGCGATACGGATCGTCTGGGCCAATCCCTCGGTGGCAACACCGAGACGCGCGGCCAGATCGCGGTCGGGCGTGATATGGAGCTCGGGCCGGTCGAGCCCGGTCGTCGCGACAATATTCGTCACGAGCGGAATCTGCCGCATCTGCACGGCGAGCTCGGCCGCGAAATTCGACACCGCCGCGCTGTCTTGCCCGGTGAAAATCCGCGACACGGGCCGCTCGCCCTGATCGTCGACGAACCAATGCCTCATATCGGGGATATCATCGAGATCCTTGTTGATGAGGGCCTGCAACTGTTGCTTGGAGCGGCTGCGTTCCGAGCTCGGGACATAATTGATCACGAGCTGCGCCTTGCGGACCTCGAACGTGCCCGGCGGAATACGGCCGCCGTCGACAAACACGCTTTTGATCTCCGGACGCTTATGCAGGCTTTCCCTGACAAGGTCCGTCACCCGGCGGGTTTCGTCGAGCTGCGCTCCGGCCGGCAATTCGATCGCGAGACGCGAACGTCCGGTGTCCAGCGGCGGTTGGAAATCCTGCGACACGACATGGCTCGTGAGGCTGAGGATCGACAAGGTGAAGAGCACGAGGCCGATGAGCACAGACTTGCGCCGATTGATCACCGACCATTCGACGATGCGGCCATAGCGTGTCGTCAGTGGCCCCTCGACCTCCTCCTTATGCCCATGCGACTTGAGGAAATAGGCTGCCAGCATCGGCGTAATCAGGCGGGCCGCAAGCAGTGAGAACATCACCTCGGCCGCGATCGTGAGGCCGAATTGCTTGAAATATTGGCCGGCTATATTGCCGATGAAGCTCGCCGGCGCGAAAACGGCGACGATCGTCAAACTTATGGCGATGACCACGAGGCCGATTTCATCGGCAGCTTCGACCGCCGCCTGATAGGCTGATTTGCCCATTCGCATGTGGCGGACGATGTTTTCGATTTCGACGATCGCGTCGTCGACGAGAATGCCGGTCGCCAGAATGATCGCGAGGAGGCTGACGAGATTGAGCGAGAAGCCCAAAAGATCCATCACCCAAAAGGCCGGTATGATCGACAAGGGCAAAGCGATCGCGGCGATCACAGTGGCCCGCAGGTCGCGCAGAAAGAGGAAGACGACGATGATGGCGAGCGCTGCACCTTCGAACAAGGTGTGCATCGCCGAATTGAAATTGCCCTCGGTATATTTCACCGATGTATCGATGACCTTGAGGTCGACATCTGGATGTTCGGCCTTGATTTCGTCGACGAGTTTAGCGACCCCCGCCGCAACGGTGACGTCACTCGCGCCCTTGGAACGCAGAATGCTGAATGCGACGACCGGTTTGCCGTCGAATTCCGCGAATGTCCGCGGCTCGGCGATCGTATCGGTGACGACGCCGAGATCATCGAGCCTGACCTCGCCGCCGTGCGGGAGACTGATCATCGTGCCGGCGAGTTCGGCAAGGGTTCGCGCGCCGGCAAGCGTGCGGATGGCTTGATCCTGATCGCCGAGATCGGCATGACCGCCGGCGATGTCCTCATTGGTTCCGCGCAGACGGCGGCTGATGTCGGTGGCGGTCAGGCCAAACGCCTGCAGGCGGTTCGGATACAAGGCGACGAGAATTTCTCGGTCGACGCCGCCGATGCGATCGACTGAGCCGAGGCCAGGGACTTCCTGCAGCTTGCGGGTGACGACCTCGTCGACGAAAAATGACAATTGCTCAGGCGTCTTGCCCGGCGCGATGGCGGCATAAGTCACGATTTCGAGCCCGACCGCATCGACGCGGCGAATCAGCGGCTCGGTGATCGATTGCGGAAGGCTGCCGCGAACGCGGGTGACCGCGTCCTTGATATCGTTCAAGGCGCGGTCCGGATTCACGTCGAAACCGAAGATGATGGTGGTCGCCGAAATTCCGTCGGCAATGGTCGACTTGATGTGGCGGACGCCCTCGACGCCCGACACCGCATCTTCGACGGGTTTTGTCACTTCCGCTTCGAGTTCCGACGGCGCGGCTCCGAATTCAGCGATCACGACCGAGACGATCGACTGATCGACGGTCGGCAGAAGCGTGAGCGGCAGTTTCTTAAAGCTCACCGCGCCGAACGAGAGGATCACCAGAGCGAGCACGATCGCAGGCAATGGCCGGCGGATCGACCAGGCCGAAATATTGAGTGCCATCAGGGTCGCTCCGTCCGGCCGGAGTCATCGATGATTGTTGTCACTTGGTCTCCATCACGTAGCGAACTGCCTGCATACGCCACGACCAAATCGCCTTCGCGCACACCCTCTTTGATTTCCGCGTCCTGATCGGACACGAGCCCAATCCGCACCCGCTGCGTTTCCACAACTTGCGCCCGAACGACCTGTACAGTCGTTCCGTCTGTGCCGTAAAAGACCGCGGAGCGCGGGACCGAGACGCCGCAGCTCTGTCCAGCCTCGATCGTTGCGCGCACGAAAGCGCCGACATGCAGTGACGGATCCGGCGCGAGTATGGCGCGCACATGGCCCATTTGGGTGACCTTATCGACTTCCGAGCTTATCCGTTTGATCTGGCCGGTCACTTCCCCGTTCCGGGTCTGAACCCGCACGACCTGCTTGGGCGCAATCTCGCTGAGATAGAGGGTCGGCACTTCGGCCTCCATCTCGATTTCGTCGCCGGCAATTCTGAACAAGGGCTCGCCCTTCGGCGACGCGACGGCGCCCACTTGAGCCGTGCTCTTCTCGACACGACCTCCCATGGGCGCGAGCAGCTGAATGGTGGCCGGCATGCCCTGCTGTCCGGGCCCGGGCATGCCGATCCTCTCCAAGCGGGCGATGGGATGGCCGGCGGCCACCCGATCGCCTTCCCGCGCGAAAATATCGGTCACGCGATATCCTTCCAAATCCAACGTGACGATCGCCTGCCGGCCGGGAACCAGAAAGCCGGTGACTTGAGCGGTGGCGAAAAAGCAGGCTTTCGTCGCGTGTACGACTTTGACGCTCGTGCCGACCGCCTGAGTGGATTCGGCTGATTTTTCCGCCGCCTGTGCCGCCTCAGCGGCGACACCGGTCATTGCCAGGACAAGACCGAGGCGCGCCAAGCGCCGGGCGAACAGCACGGCCAAGGGTGAGGCGAAACGATCCGAGCCCCTGCTCATCGGGCGCGCGTATGCGTTGCGGCACAGTTCCAAAACAGCGTCTCCACGCCAGAGATCTCGTCACACAGATTGCGCGACGCAAGAATCCATCAGTGTCATAACGCACCTCGGCACCATAGAGAAAGCGAGATGCAGAACATGAGCAACAAGTATCAGACGAGCTAGGGCGGCGGCGGCCCCGGTGAATGCAAGGGCATGCTCTCAGTCGGCGGGGTCGGACCAGGTTCGACTGCGCCGTGCCGATGAAGAACTGCTCCAACTTATTGAGTTTTTTACATATTCTTTTCGGTCGGATGAAAATCATCCAATCGACGAGAACAGGCTCGGAAGCGCCTATGCGGAAAAAACGACAAAACTGCGACAACCCCGCAGCGCTGGTCAGGCAAGTTCCGTCTCCGCATCGCAATTCTCCAGCTGCGCATCGCGAAAAAACCAGCGGCGAGAGTTCGGTTTGCGAACCGACTTGGCGGCCCGAGCCGCGTGGCCAAAACCGAAGGCCATCGTCACCCCGGCGAAACCCGGTGAAGGCGGCCACGCCGCAGACAGCCCCATTTCAGCGACGACGCAGCCTCCCGTCGATCGCAGCAACGAGTTGGATCGACGGGAATAGCGTCCAATTCAACGAATTGAAGCAAACGGAGTTTGCCCGTCCTTATGAGCCACTAGAGCACGATGACTTGTCTTCGAACCGTCGTCGTGCTCCAAATCGCTGTATTGCCGCGTGTGCGAACCCGAGCCCGCTTCCACTCTTGCTGGACACGCTCTAGCATTTCGCGGTCGCAAGGTCCATTCTTTTGCAGCGCGACGCGAGTTCACTCCCTCCTCGGCTGTGGACCAGCGAAACAGACTGAAGGCTGCGGCCGACCCGAGAAGCGCCATCAAATCGACCGTCTTTCGTCGGAAAGAAAATGCGCTCGAGTGCCCCCGAACTTCGTACGCCGCGCTTCGGGCCTTCGCCGAACTTCGAAGGTTGGTGATGCGGCCGCACCCGAAAGCAAGTAGACTTCGAAACTTCGACGGGTTGCTCGAGCGGCACATGAGCAGGGGTGAGGTCATGGCCCAAATCTCCAATGGCTCCGCGCGGCGCGTCCTTTGTGTGTTTCCACGCTATACGGCATCGTTCGCGACCTTCGAACATTCCTATGGCCTGACCCTCCGGACCAAGGCCTGCATGCCACCTCAAGGTCTTCTGGTCATCGCGGCAGTATTGCCGGAACATTGGGAAATCCGTTTCATCGACGAAAACATGGAAACCGCGACGGAAGCGGATTTCCTTTGGTCGGATGTCGTCTTCATCAGCGGCATGCACATCCAGCGTCGGCAGATCGACGACATTTGTCGGCGCGCCCACCGGCATGACAAGCCCGTAGCGCTCGGCGGGCCTTCGGTCTCGGCCTGCCCACATTATTATCCCTCGGTCGATTATTTGCATATCGGCGAACTCGGCGATGCGACCGAGACTTTGATCGACATCCTCGCAGACGACGTGACGCGGCCGGCAAAGCAGGTGATGCTGCAGACGAAGACTCGTCGGGAGCTCAGCGAGTTTCCCATTCCCGCCTATGAGCTCGCCAAGATCGGCAATTATCTCCTCGGCACGATCCAGTATTCGAGCGGCTGCCCCTACACCTGTGAATTCTGCGACATACCGGGCCTCTATGGGCGCAAGCCGCGGCTCAAGAGGCCCGAGCGGATCATCGCCGAACTCGATAAACTCGTCGCCAACGGGGTCTCCGGTTCGGTTTATTTCGTCGACGACAATTTCATCGGCAACCGCCGCGCGGCGAAGGATCTCCTGCCGCATCTCATCGCCTGGCAGAAACGCAATGGCTATTCCGTTGGCCTGTCTTGCGAAGCGACGCTCAATATCGCGCGTTCGCCCGAGATCCTCGAACTCATGCGCGAAGCTGCTTTCGAGACGATCTTTTGCGGCATCGAGACGCCGGAGCCCGAGGCTTTGAAGGGCATAGACAAAGAACATAATCTCATGCTGCCGATTCTCAATTCGATCCGTGCCATCAATGCGCATGGCATGCAGGTCGTCTCCGGGATCATTCTCGGCCTCGACACCGACACGCCGGACACCGGCCGGCGCGTCCTCGATTTCATCGAGCAATCGAAGATTCCGATGTTGACGATCAATCTGCTGCAGGCCCTGCCCGGCACGCCGCTTTGGGATCGATTGGAGCGGGAGGGCCGGCTCGATCACGACGAAAGTCTCGAATCCAATGTGCGTTTCAAGCTGCCCTATGCCGAGGTCGTCGCCGCGTGGCGCGATTGCATGGCCAGGGCCTATGAACCGGAGGTGCTGTTTGCCCGCTACGAGCACCAGATGCGCCAATCTTGGCCGCTTCGCTGGCCGCGGCCGATCAGCCGGCAACGCTATTCGCTGCAGAATGTCCGCCGCGGCCTGACCATGCTCGCCAAAGTTTTCTGGAAGCTCGGCGTCCGCGGCGACTACAAGCGCGTGTTCTGGAGGTTCGCCTGGCCGCGGCTCATCCGCGGTCAAATCGAAGCGATTCTCACGGTCTCGATTGCGGCACATCACCTCATCATGTTCGCGCGCGACGCCGCCGAAGGGCGCAGCAATGCCTCGAATTATTCGGCCAAGCTGCGGATTTCGGAAGAGCCTGTGGCGCAGTGAGCCGGACGGCGGACTCGGGCTCTCTTTCGCGTCGCCGTTGGGACTTGCCTTAATTCACGACACGACTTGCGCAAGCAGCGTCCCCGCCGCCGCACTGAAGACGACGACAATGAAGGGCGGTGCGCGCCAGACCATGAGGAGAAGGAAGCCGACGAGAGCGATGGCAAAATCCGCAGGCGTTCTGACCGAGCTCGTCCAGACCGGATTGTAGAGTGCCGCCCCGAGCAGGCCCACCACGGCCGCATTGACGCCGCGCATCATCGCCTGCGCGCCGGCCCGTCTGCGGAAATTGTCCCAAAACGGCAAGGTGCCCAAGAGAATCAGCAAGCCGGGAAGAAAGATTGCGATGAGGCCCAAAAAAGCGCCGAGGACGGCGCCTGCGAGCCCGTCCGGCGATGGGCCGACCACAAAGCCGAGATAGGCAGCGAAGGTGAAGAGCGGCCCCGGAACCGCTTGCGCCGCGCCGTAGCCGGCCAGAAAGGCGTCGTCGTTGACCCAGCCGGGTGTCACGAAGGCCTCGCGCAGCAAAGGCAGTACGACGTGACCGCCGCCAAAGACCAGCGCTCCCGAGCGGTAGAAGGCTTCGAAGAGGGATAGGCCCTGCCCTAGGCCGAGGCCGCGCAGGACCGGAAGGCCGCCGAGCACGATAAAAAAGGCGGCGAGCGCCGCAACCCCCGCTCTGCGCGAAACCGGCACGGCCAAATGTCCGCTCAAAGTCGGCGGCGCGGCCCGGCAGATCCAGAGCCCCGCGATGCCGCCCAAGGCGATCGCCGCGATCTGGGCGAGCGAGGTCGTGCTGAACAGAATGACAAGAGCCGCCGCGACCGCGATCGACGCCCGCTTACGGTCGGGACAGAGCGTCCGCGCCATGCCCCAAACAGCCTGCGCGACGATCGCGACGGCGACGAGTTTCAGGCCATGCAGCAGGCCGATGCCTCTTGGCCCGCCGAGCGCGCCTGCGCCATAAGCGAAGAGGACGAGGGCGATCGCCGAAGGCAGCGTAAAGCCCGCCCAAGCCGCGAGAGCGCCGCGAAAGCCGGCCCGCATAAGACCGATGGAAAACCCAACCTGACTGCTCGCCGGACCAGGCAGAAATTGGCAAAGCGCGACGAGATCGGCATAGGCCTGCTCGTCGAGCCAGCGGCGGCGCTGCACGAATTCTTCGCGGAAGTAGCCGATGTGCGCGATCGGACCGCCGAAGCTGGTGACACCCAGCTTGAGGAAGGCGAGCAGAACTTCCAGCGGCGACCCGATGCGGCTGTCTGTTCCCGCGGCGCGCTGCGAATCTTTCGCCGTCACCATGTCCCTCTCTTGGTCCAGCGCCGGCAAAGTGTGTGGCGGCGCGAGTCGAAGAGCAGTGTCGACGCGGGTCCCACCCAAGACCTGTCGCCGACGGAGGCGATGCGACATATTGCGGCTTGGCGGCCGACATCTGCCGCGATCGCCGCAGGACAGCGCGTGCTCGCGCCTTTATGGCGAGTCAAAACGTCCATTGGAAAGCGAGGTAATATGAAAAGGCGTTGGTCGTGGACGCGTTTTGCAGGGCGCGGCCTGCAGAGAACAAGAGGTGATGGCTCTGATCGAAATCGTAAGTGCCGCCCAAATTGAATCCGGTCGTGTCTTTGCTGCCGAGCGGAAAGCCGGGGCTGCCGGGACCGGCCGTGGCAAAGCTCGTCTGATGGAAGATTTCGCCGCCGAGGGCGAGTGAATCCGTGACTTGACGTTGAAGCACCCAGCCGACGAACCAATAGTTCCGGTTCCCCGGGCCTGGGTTGATCCAATAGCCGCCTCCGCCATAGGTCGTCCATTTTCCGACATC
Organism: uncultured Alphaproteobacteria bacterium; assembly: GCA_963809985.1. Classification (GTDB taxonomy): domain Bacteria; phylum Pseudomonadota; class Alphaproteobacteria; order Rhizobiales; family Beijerinckiaceae; genus Methylovirgula. The sequence goes on from CAWELW010000002.1 coordinate 351,365, forward strand.
CTTTTGCAGCCATAGCGGCAGGAACGCATGGGTGCGGCCGGTGCCGAGTTCACGCGCCGCGTCGCCGGTCGGGACGTCGAGCATCGGGAAGATACCGATCTGCGGCCACCAATCGTCCGGCTTGGCCGTGAGGAAGCGATATTTCACGCCGAATTCCGCATCGCCTGGCCCGAATTGCACAGCCGTGCCACTCGATTGGCTGAAGGCCAGCGGCGCGATGACGTGAAGCTGGACGTTCGGAAGCGTGCCATTGTTCACTTCGATGGCCGGCGCCATTCCGGCCGCGGCGCCTTTGACCAAGGTCCCGGTGGAAAAGCCGTAGATCTCCCAATGCCCATAATCGACGGGCACAGGATCGTCGGTGAGGAAGGGCGGCCCAGCGAAGCAAAGTCGTGGCAAGAGGAACGTCGCCAGCGCCGATGTGCAACCGACGCCAATCGCCTGCCTTCGCCAGAGGGCGAAGCGTCTGCTCCAGCGTGTCGCCCTATCCTTCATCATTGCGGATGACCTTGAGTCAGCGCTGCGTCAACCGACCAAGCTCCGCCGCCCTGGATCAGCAGATAAACCGATCCAAGCAGCATGTCGAAATCAACACGCGCTTCGTGCAGCATGCTCCAGAGGCCGTAACGCGGCAGTTTCGGGAAGTGAAAAATCCAAAATTCGTGCCCGAGCAGGATCGGCAGCTTGGTCGAGACAATCGCCACGATCATAATGACGATCAGAGGAATGGCTGCCAATCGCGTGAAGAGACCGAGAACAATGAACGAGCCGCAAATGATTTCGACGGCGCCGACAAAGGGACCCATGAGATCGGGATAAGGAATGCCTATATTCGCGAACCGCCCTGCCCCAAGTATGTCGGCGAAAGCCAATTTCTGAATGCCCTCTGGAAGGAACACGACGAGGCCGACGAGGAGACGGACCAGGATCGACCAACCTGGCGCATGCGTGCCGAGACATTTGGTTAGCCTCATGAATGCGCCTCGTTTGTGCGCGGCTGTGTCGGCGTTCATCGTCGGCCACTTCCGTCTTCGAACAATTCGCCAAATAGGTCTCGCACCTTGGCTTTAGCGGCGGCAAGCGCTTTGCGTCCCGCTGCCGTCGCCCGATATACCCGCCGCTCGGAGCCGCCGACACGCTCTCTTGCGGAAGTGAGCAGGCCCTTTTGCTCGAGTCCGTGAAGGATCGGGTAAAGCGTGCCGGCGCTCAATTCGTAGCCATGGCGACGGAGTTCTTCGATCATGGCGAAGCCGTAGACTGGCTCTTTGGCCGCGTGATGCAACACGTGAAGGCGAACGAGGCCCGTGTAGAGACTCCGGTGATCCCCTTCGGGCGGCTGCGCGACGGGACGCTTCCGCGCCACTTCCTCCTCCTTGGTCGCCCATCAACTTGTCGAGGCAATGCGAGTACTATCGTCTTTCGCTATCGGAATTCGATATGACGCATCTTCGGAGCCAAGTCCATAGTGAGTTATCCTCGCGCGCGGCCCTTTCTTGCGCGGTCTTACCCGGCAAAGATCGAAGACTTTTGGTACGATGCCGATCATGCGGTGCAGCGGGTGCGTTCGAGCGGCGAGATCAAACGAGATCAAATGGGGCGGCGATTACGTCTTCATCAGCGAAGCGCTGACCGGTGAATTGGTCGGGATCGCCGAGACTGAAAACGGAGACTGGCTAGTTCGCTTTGCCGACCTCGATCTCGGGTTGATCGATCGAGGTACGAAAAAACTTCGTTGGTTCATGGCGGGCCGGCCGGCCCGCCATGAACCAACGAAACCGGAACAAACCAAGGAAATTTTCAGGCATGTATCCGGTCCATAGTGTCAGACATGTTCCCGGTTGCACAATTCAAGACAGCGATCGCAATGCTAAAAGCCTTGGCCGACGAACACGAAAAGACACAAAAACGAAGCGCGTAGGTATAGATTAGCTGGAACATGCGCGTCCTACGCGGCACGATGATCAGATTCTTCAGCCGTCAATCGACCGACAGTTGTCGCATAATCGGCGATCGGCCGCGGACGTCCGAGCAGATAGCCTTGAATCTCGCCACAGGATTCCCGCCTGAGGAAAGCGAGTTGATCTTCCGTTTCGATACCCTCGGCAATGATTGGGATTTGAAGATCGCGGCCAAGACCGACGATAGCGCGGATGATGGCCCGCGACTGAGCATAGCGGCCAAGGTTGCAAATAAAGCTCCGATCGATCTTGATCTTGTCGAAGGGGAAGAATTGCAAATAGGACAGCGAACAATAACCGGTGCCGAAATCATCTATGGCGATCCTCACTCCGAGATCCTTTATGCGACGCACTATGGCGAGCGCGCGGCTCTGGTCATTGAGCATGACCCCTTCGGTGATTTCCAATTCGAGGCGATGCGGAGCGAGGCCGGTCTCCAAAAGGACCGCATGGACGAGCCCGACGAGATCGTTGTGGCGGAATTGAACGGGCGAGAGATTGACGGCGACTGTCAGCGGATTCGGCCACGATGCGGCTTCGCGACAGGCTTCGCGCAGAACCCATTCGCCGATCTGGAGGATGAGGCCGTTTTCCTCCGCCAAAGGGATGAAGACGTCCGGGTATACCATGCCGCGTTCTTGATGGCACCAGCGCACCAGTGCTTCGAAACCGAAAATCTCACCGCCGATTTGCGCTTGCGGCTGGTAGTACAGCAACAGCTCGTTACGGTTGATAGCGCCAGCCAGATCGCGCTGCATTGCATGGCATTCGCGCTTCCTGAATAAAGGAAGGAACGCCCGGTCTGCCTTGAACAGGTGCTGCGCGATCACGGTATTCGCGAAAAACTCGACCAAATCGCCCAATGTGGTCTTGCCGGCCGCAACCGACGCCTCGAGTTCCGTCGCCCGCGCGAGCAATCCGGTATGCGCTAGGCGGTGCGGCTCGAGGTCTTTGTAACCATACCGGGCGAGCAAAGCCTCCTCGTCGGCGAAGTGTCGCACAATGTGCGCCATGAGTTTTTCGAATACCGCGCTGACGGCTTGCGGTGAAGATTCGGACTTGAACGAGGCCTCGAAAAGCGAGTTCGCCAGATCGAATAGCTCCTGATGCTCGCGATCGATCGTCGGCTCGCCACATTCATACTCTTCCTGCCATACCAGGCGAATGACGGATGAGCCCCTCTCTGCCGCACACATGTCGGCACTGCCGTGCCGATCGACGAAGACGCGAGCGCGCTCGCCAGGCCTTGCAATGCCATGCCGGTCATCCATTAGTCAGCACGCTGATCCCGTAGCGGAAGTGGTTGGAGTTTGAAGGTGGCGTCATCGCCAATCTGCTCAAGCAAATCGGATCTGCTTTGGCGCCCCCTTTGCCGTGGCTTTCGGCATCGGCAGGACGGCATGCGGCGCGACTTTCTGCAATTGGCGGCACATCGCCTCGTTTTCGCTGGCTCCGCCGAGCTGGAATTGGCCGATCAGGCCGGACAGCTGCAAGGTCTCTTGCGAAAGCGACTGCATCGCCGCGGTCGATTGCTCCACCATCGCCGCATTCTGCTGCGTCATGTGATCCATCTGGTTGATCGCAGTGTTGACTTCGGCAAGCCCCGTGGCCTGCTCCCTGGCGCCGGCGGCAATCTCGCCGACGACCGCGTTGATCTCTGTCACCTGCGCCATCATCCGCTCGAGTGACTTACCGGTTTCGCCGACGAGCTTGACCCCGTCGTCCACCTGCGTCGCCGAAGCCGAAATCAGCGTCTTGATTTCCTTGGCGGCTTCGGCCGAACGCTGGGCCAGGGCACGCACTTCCGAAGCGACCACCGCAAAGCCTCGACCCGCGTCGCCGGCCCGCGCCGCTTCGACTCCGGCATTCAAGGCGAGCAGATTGGTCTGGAACGCGATCTCGTCGATGACGCCGATGATCTGGCTGATCTGCCCCGCCGATCTTGCGATTTCATCCATCGCCGCGACCGCCTGGCGAACGACGAGCGAACTCTTCTTGGCGTCGACGTCGGCCGCCGCGACCGCCTCGCGAGCGCGGGTCGCCCCGTCGGCGGATTTCTTGACGGTCGCGGTGATTTCCTCGAGCGCCGCCGCGGTCTCTTCGAGACTGGCCGCTTGCTGCTCGGTGCGGCGCGACAGGTCATCGGCCGCCGTCGATATCTCCTGCGTTCCCGCCTGGATCGCACTCGTGCTGCCGGCTACGCTCCGCATCACTTGTTCGAGTTGGCCGATCGCTTCATTGAAATCCGCTTGCAGCTTGCGATAGGCCTCGGGTATGTCCGACGTCATCCGATAGGCCAGGTCCTTTGCCGCCAGTTTGGCCAAACCGACACCGATCGAATCGGCGACGATCGCCCGCTCCTGTTCGATCGCCTCACGTTGCGCCTGTTCGTTGCGTTGGCGCTCGCGTTCCGCCTGGGTGCGGTGCACCGCCGCCTCACCCTCGAGACGCGCGTTCTCGACCGCCGCATCGCGAAACACGAGTACGGCTTTGGCCATCGCGCCGATCTCGTCGGCTCGATCCTGGGCGGGAACCTCGATCGTCTTGTCGCCTTCGGCCAGGCGCTGCATCGCCCTCGTCATGCCGGTCAATGGCCGCGTGATCACCCGCCCGAAGAGCAGCCAGATCCCTAAGTGTCTGTCCGGAAAGATCTTGAGTCAAAGGAATCATTTGTGATTCAAGGGAGGCGGCCTGATTCGCTGGAGGTCGCCGATGTGGACGAACAAAAATCGCGGGCGTTATGACCGAAGTCGCTTGCGCTACCCGAGCGACCTGACCGACGAGGAATGGGCGCATATCGAGCCGTTGATCCCTGCCGCCAAGCGCGGCGGCAACAAGCGCAGCGTGATCCTGCGCGAGGTCGTCAATGGGCTCATGTACATATTGGGCACCGGATGCCAGTGGCGGGCCATTCCGAAGGATCTGCCGCCGCGCTCGACGGTGCACGATTATTTCGACCTTTGGAGTTGGGACGGCACGCTCGATCGCATCCATCATGCCCTTTACGTCAAGTGTCGAGAACTGGCCTCGCGGGAGGCTTCCCCCACCGCCGCGGTTATCGACAGTCAAAGCGTAAAAAGCGCCGAAAAAGGGGGCTGCGCATCGACCCTCACGGCTACGATGCGGGCAAGAAAATCAAAGGCAAAAAGCGACACATTCTCGTCGACACGCAAGGCTTGCTGATGCATGCCATCGTGCATGCCGCCGACATTCAGGACCGCGACGGTGGCGCACTCCTGATGGCAACCTTGTTCGGTCTTTATCCGTTTCTTTTGAAACTCTATGCCGACGGCGGATATCGTGGACCGGAGTTCCAAAACGCCCTGCGGAAAATCATGGCGCAAGTCAACATCGAAATCGTCAAACGATCCGATCAGGCCAAGGCGTTCGTCGTTTTACCAAAACGGTGGGTTGTCGAGAGAACCTTCGCTTGGCTCGGCCGATGCCGAAGGCTCGCCAAGGATTGGGAATGTCTCAATCGAAAGGCGCTGGCCTTCTTGCGCCTCGCATCCATAAGGCTCATGCTACGCAAGCTCTGCAATCCAACGTAATGTTCCCGGACAAACTCTAAGATCACGAACAGGCACCCAAACAGCGTGCCGATCGCCATCAGCAGCAGAAGCTGTCGCAGGGCGGAAAAGTCGTTGGCAGTCGATAGGCTGCTCGAAAACACGGCGATCACCTCGCCGTCCCGTAGGCCCATCCCGTCGGCATGGCAGCCGCCGCAGCTTGCTTTCGAGCTTTTGCCCAGGACGATCGGCAGGCTGAAGCGGTAGGCCCCCTCGACGAAGTGCCCGATCGGACGACCCGTGCGCAGCGCCTCCTCATCGATGCTGTCCAATGGCTTTTTTTCAGCACGCTCCGGAGCCGTTGCCGCCATGTAGGCGATCACCTTTGGGCTCCAGGCACTCCAAAGCTTTCCTGGATACTCCGCATTCCGGCTTTCGAACCAGCCGTTGAACACCTTGATGGCGACGTTTTGCGGGTCTTCGAGCCGCTGTTCCATCGCGTTTTCGACCAGCGAGTTCAGCGAGTTCAGCTCGTTCTCCGAGAAAGCGCGCAACTTCAATTCGACGGCTGCGAACTCGAACCAGTTGATGAGAGCGATCGTGGCGGTAGCTAGTGTCACTATGCCGACCGCGGCAATCACCATGAAGCGCGTCTGCACGCCGAGAGTCTTCCAGCCAAAAGTCATGCCGCGCCTCATGCTTCAATGGACATTGCTCGTACCGCACGCCGCCTCCAAAAAGGCCGTCAATGATGGAATGGCGATTTTGGATTGAAACCAAGATGAACTCAGGGCTTCATGCACTCGACGGGCGGCTGCCACTCGTCTGGACAAACTCAAGCTTGTGAGTGATGTAATGATAAAACTGCTAAGCAATGTTTAATGGCCTCGTCATGATTAGTCGGGTACCCGACAGACGTCCGCGCAATTCATTTGTCCAAATTGAAACTCCGGGTCATTTCAGCAATGGTGAAAAGTACCGGTTGGTATCTTCATCAAAATCGCTATTGTGGATAAGCCTTTGTTATGATATCCATATTTAACTCTCGCTCGACATTACCAACAAACCTAGTTCTGTTGCTTTTTCAAGCGTTTCCCTTGAATTCAGCCGCCACAGCGTATAGACTAAGTATTGCCGATTTTCACAAGTCGTTATCGGTGTCGCCATGTGTCACTGTGGTCCTCGGGCTCAGCCGATTGAGCAGAGGGGATCCGCCTGATAAGTCATCCTCCCAACCCGGGCCAGCGCAATCGCCTCTTGGCGGCACTTTCGCCAGTCGATTTCGCTCTCCTTGCTTCCGACCTCAGAGAGGTGCGCTACAAGCAAGGCGCTCTGTTGCAAGAGGCCGGTGAGCCGATCAAAGTCGTCTATTTTCCGCAGACGGGGATGATCTCGCTTCTAGCCGTGATGCAGGCTGGCAATGGTGTGGAGACCGCGACGGTCGGCTGTGAGGGCGCCGTCGGCATCATGGCAGGTCTCGGAGGCCGCACCGCCGTGGGACGGGCGGTCGTACAGGTCGCCGGCATTTCGTCGCACATCACCGCTTCGCGATTTCTCGAGGCGGCAAACGCCAGCGCCGGCATTCGCGAATTGATCGGTCGTTACTATGATACGCAGATGACTTTGGTTCATCAATCGGCCGGCTGCTATGCACTGAATCCTGTCACAGCTCGCCTGTGCCGATGGCTTCTACAAACGCGGGACCGGAGCGACAGCGACATCCTGTCGCTGACACATGAGTTCCTTGCAGCGATGTTGGGGGTGCAAAGAACCACCGTGACATCGCTCGCCCGCGCGCTTCAAGATTTAGGCCTCGTTCGTTACCGGCGAGGCAAGATTGAAATTGTTGATCGCCTCGGTCTCGAATTCGAAGGCTTGCGAATGCTATGAAGTCGTGCAGCGCAAAACCGAAGAGGTGTTTTCTATTTACAGCTCGTTTCCGCCGGCGCCCGGGCCGTAAGCCGCACCTCGCGCCCCGGCATGACATGTCCGCTCCGCGCGCCGAGCAGCGACACATCGGCCGAGAAGGAGTATCGCGTCTTGGCGACGCGGACGGGAAGCGTGCCGAAGCCCATTGCTTCGGCGGCGAAGTCATAAAGCCGCGCAGCGTCCCACTTTTCCTCATCCCACTCTGGCACGGTTTACTCCGGTCTTCGGCATCGGCGGTACGGCATGCGGCGCGGCCTTCTGCAAGGCGCGGCGCATCGCCTCGTTTTCGCTGGCGCGACCTAGCTGGAATTGGCCGATCAGGCCGGACAGCTGCAAGGTCTCTTGCGAAAGCGTATGGGTCGCCGCGGTCGATTGCTCGACCATCGCCGCATTCTGCTGCGTCATCTGATCCATCTGGTTGATTGCAGTGTTGACTTCGGCGAGCCCGGTGGCCTGCTCCCTGGCGCCGGCGGCAATCTCGCCGACGACCGCGTTGATCTCGGTCACCTGCGCCATCATCCGCTCGAGCGATTTGCCAGTTTCGCCGACGAGCTTGACCCCTTGGTTCACCTGCGTCGCCGAGGCCGAAATCAGCGTCTTGATTTCCTTGGCGGCTCCGGCCGAGCGCTGGGCCAAGGCACGCACTTCCGAAGCGACCACCGCAAAGCCTCGACCCGCGTCGCCGGCCCGCGCCGCTTCGACTCCGGCATTCAAGGCGAGCAGATTGGTCTGGAACGCGATCTCATCGATGACGCCGATGATCTGGCTGATCTGCCCCGCCGATCTGGCGATTTCGTCCATCGCCTCGACCGCCTGGCGAACGATGAGCGAGCTCTTCTTGGCGTCGTCTTCGGCCGCCGCGACCGCCTCGCGGGCATGGCTCGCCCCTTCGGCGGATTTCCTGACGGTTGCGGTGATTTCCTCGAGCGCCGCCGCGGTTTCTTCGAGACTGGCCGCTTGCTGCTCGGTGCGGCGCGACAGGTCGTCGGCCGCTGTCGATATCTCCTGCGTTCCCGCCTGGATCGCACTCGTGCTGCCGGTTACGCTGCGCATCACTGCTTGGAGCTGGCCGATCGCTTCATTGAAATCCGTTTGCAGCTTGCGATAGGCGTCGGGTATGTCCGCCGCCATCCGAAAGGCCAGGTCCTTTGCCGCCAGTTTGGCCAAACCGACACCGATCGAATCGGCGACGATCGCCCGCTCCTGTTCGATCGCCTCACGTTGCGCCTGTTCGTTGCGTTGGCGCTCGCGTTCCGCCTGCGTGCGGTGCGCCGCCGCCTCACCCTCGAGACGCCCGTTCTCGACCGCCGCATCGCGAAACACGAGTACGGCTTTGGCCATCTCGCCGATCTCGTCGGCTCGATCCTGGGCGGGAACCTCGATCGTCTTGTCGCCTTCGGCCAGGCGCTGCATCGCCCTCGTCATGCCGGTCAATGGCCGCGTGATCACCCGCCCGAAGAGCAGCCAGATCCCTAAGATCACGAACAGGCACCCGAACAGCGTGCCGATCGCCATCAGCAGCAGAAGCTGTCGCAGGGCGGAAAAGTCGTTGGCAGTCGATAGGCTGCTCGAAAACACGGCGATCACCTCGCCGTCCCGTTGGCCGATGGCGTCGGCATGGCAGCCGCCGCAGCTTGCTTTCGAGCTTTTGCCCAGGACGATCGGCAGGCTGAAGCGGTAGGCCCCCTCGACGAAGCGCCCGATCGGACGACCCGTGCGCAGCGCCTCCTCATCGATGCTGTCCAACGGCTTTTTTGCAGCACGCTCCGGAGCCGTTGCCGCCATGTAGGCGATCACCTTTGGGCTCCAGGCACTCCAAAGCTTTCCTGGATACTCCGCATTCCGGCTTTCGAACCAGCCGTTGAACACCTTGATGGCGACGTTTTGCGGGTCTTCGAGCCGCTGTTCCATCGCGTTTTCGACCAGCGAGTTCAGCGAGTTCAGCTCGTTCTCCGAGAAAGCGCGCAACTTGTCTTCGAAGAGCTGCGAACTCGAACCAGCTGACGAGAGCGATCGTGGCGGTGGCAAGTATCAGCACACCGGCGGCCGCAAGCACCATAAAACGCGCCTGCAGGCCGAGAGTTTTCCAGCCAAAAGTCATGCCGCGCCTCATGCTTCAATGGACATTGCTCGTACCGCACGCCGCCTCCAAAAAGGCCGTCAATGATGGAATGGCGATTTTGGATTGAAACCAAGATGAACTCAGGGCTTCATGCACTCGACGGGCGGCTGCCACTCGTCTGGACAAACTCAAGCTTGTGAGTGATGTAATGATAAAACTGCTAAGCAATGTTTAATGGCCTCGTCATGATTAGTCGGGTACCCGACAGACGTCCGCGCGATTCATTTGTCCAAATTGAAACTCCGGGTCATTTCAGCAATGGTGAAAAGTACCGGTTGGTATCTTCATCAAAATCGCTATTGTGGATAAGCCTTTGTTATGATATCCATATTTAACTCTCGCTCGACATTACCAACAAACCTAGTTCTGTTGCTTTTTCAAGCGTTTCCCTTGAATTCAGCCGCCACAGCGTATAGACTAAGTATTGCCGATTTTCACAAGTCGTTATCGGTGTCGCCATGTGTCACTGTGGTCCTCGGGCTCAGCCGATTGAGCAGAGGGGATCCGCCTGATAAGTCATCCTCCCAACCCGGGCCAGCGCAATCGCCTCTTGGCGGCACTTTCGCCAGTCGATTTCGCTCTCCTTGCTTCCGACCTCAGAGAGGTGCGCTACAAGCAAGGCGCTCTGTTGCAAGAGGCCGGTGAGCCGATCAAAGTCGTCTATTTTCCGCAGACGGGGATGATCTCGCTTCTAGCCGTGATGCAGGCTGGCAATGGTGTGGAGACCGCGACGGTCGGCTGTGAGGGCGCCGTCGGCATCATGGCAGGTCTCGGAGGCCGCACCGCCGTGGGACGGGCGGTCGTACAGGTCGCCGGCATTTCGTCGCACATCACCGCTTTGCGATTTCTCGAGGCGGCAAACGCCAGCGCCGGCATTCGCGAATTGATCGGTCGTTACTATGATACGCAGATGACTTTGGTTCATCAATCGGCCGGCTGCTATGCACTGAATCCTGTCACAGCTCGCCTGTGCCGATGGCTTCTACAAACGCGGGACCGGAGCGACAGCGACATCCTGTCGCTGACACATGGATCCTTGCAGCGATGTTGGGGGTGCAAAAACCACCGTGACATCGCTCGCCCGCGCGCTTCAAGATTTAGGCCTCGTTCGTTACCGGCGAGGCAAGATCGAAATTGTTGATCGCCTCGGTCTCGAATCGAAGGCTTGCGAATGCTATGAAGTCGTGCAGCGCAAAACCGAAGAGGTGTTTTCTATTTACAGCTCGTTTCCGCCGGCGCCCGGGCCGTAAGCCGCACCTCGCGCCCCGGCATGACATGTCCGCTCCGCGCGCCGAGCAGCGACACATCGGCC
>CAWELW010000003.1:0-289726 GCA_963809985.1 uncultured Alphaproteobacteria bacterium
TTGTCTTCAAGAGTTGCGAACTCGAACCAGCTGACGAGAGCGATCGTGGCGGCGGCAAGTATCAGCACACCGGCGCCCGCAAGCACCATAAAACGCGCCTGCAGGCCGAGAGTTTTCCAACCGAGAGTCATGGGGCACCAATAACGCCGCCGATTCGCGAAAGAGGAGCAGCGGCGTCATTGTGGATAGCGAAAGCTCGTTGCCGACCTGTTAACGATGACCTGTCCGCGCCAGCAGGAGACGAATTTCGGCCTTGGGGGTGCTTCAATCCTTCGACCAACAGCCTGGGCGAAAGCTTAAAATGATGAGATTATGACGGTTTTACAATTGCTTATTGTAATATACAGGAGTCTTGGATGAAGTTCAAAAACTCCACTTGCATGCGGCTTACGTGCGTTGTTCTGTCGCTGCGTCCGCGGCGATATGAGTCCTGTATGCCCGCCCACGCGGCAAGGACTGGATTCTCGCCGACGCGGGAATGACAGCTTGGCAAATGGACGGACGCGCCTAATCGCCGACACGCGCAAGATCCGCAATCGGCCAAATCTTCTACCTTGACTTTGCAGCACTTGAATTGGCAGCACTTGACTTGGCAGCACTTGACTTGGCAGCACACGCTTTCGTAAACCCGAGTGGCCGATGGTCTCAGGGCGCGTAGCTCAGCGGGAGAGCACTCCCTTCACACGGGAGGGGTCACAGGTTCAATCCCTGTCGCGCCCACCATGAAATCCCTCGATAAACTCAATGGTCCATCTTAGAGCGGCGGCACGTTCCTCGGCCCCTGCCCTAGGTCTTGCCTGACCAGAGCGAGCACGAAGTCCGACAAACTCGGCGCTGAATTCCTATATCAAGGCGAGCTCACACCGAGCTGTGGGAGGACTGGATGGCTATGGAACCTGAGACGGTTAAGCTTCGCCGCGAACATGACCTCCTGGGCGAGCGCGACGTGCCGGCTGATGCCTATTACGGCATTCAGACCTTGCGCGCGGCGGAGAATTTCCACCTCGCCGACCTTCCGATCAGCCACTTCCCGATCCTTGTCCGCGCGCTCGCAATGGTGAAGAAGGCCGCCGCCCTCGCCAACCATTTGTGCGGACTATTACCGGACGCCAAATCCACCGCGATCGCCAAGGCCTGCGACGACGTCATTGCCGGCGAACTCGATCACGCCTTCGTCGTCGATGTGTTCCAGGGCGGCGCCGGGACCTCGAGCAATATGAATATGAACGAGGTCATCGCCAACAGGGCGCTCGAATATCTCGGTCACGCGCGCGGTCAATATGCGTTTCTTCACCCCAACGACGACGTCAACATGTCGCAATCGACCAATGACGTCTATCCGACCGGGATCAGACTCGCGATCATCTTGAGCCGCCATGAAGTATCCGAAGGCCTCGGCCGACTGATTGCCGCCTTTACCGCCAAGGCGGAAGAATTCGCCGGTATCGTGAAGATCGGCCGCACGCAATTGCAAGACGCCGTGCCGATCAGCCTCGGGCAGGAATTCAGCGCCTTTGCGACGACCTTACGCGAAGACCAGGCGCGGATCGAAGAAGCCGCGGCTTTGTTCCGTGAGATCAATCTCGGCGGCACCGCCGTCGGCACGCGCCTCAACGCCGATCCGCTTTATGGCGCGCATGCCGTCGCGGAATTGAGCCGGATCAGCGGTGTCGATCTCGTGCAATCGGAGAACCTTCTCGAAGCGAGCTGGGACACCGGCGCCTATGTCTTGTTCTCCGGCGTCCTCAAGCAAATCGCCGTGAAACTGTCGAAGATCGCCAATGATTTACGGCTCTTGTCGAGCGGTCCGCGGGCCGGCATGGGCGAGATTCGGCTGCCGCCGATGCAACCGGGCTCCTCGATCATGCCGGGCAAGGTCAACCCTGTGATTCCCGAAGCGGTCAATCAGGTCTGCTTCCAAGTTATCGGCAATGATCTGACGGTGACGCTTGCCGCCGAGGCCGGCCAATTGCAGCTCAATGCCTTCGAACCGGTCATCATCTACAATATCCTGACCTCGATGCGCCTCATCGCGCGCGCGATGAACCATCTGGCAACCCGCTGCATCGAAGGCATCACTGCCAATGAAGCAAGATGCCGCGCCGGCGCCGAGGCGAGCGTCGCGCTCGCAACGGCGCTCATCCCCTTGATCGGCTATGAACGTGCCGTCGAAATTGCCAAGACCGCACTCTCCTCCGGCCAGACGGTCTTAGAAGTTGCCGCGCAGGCCGGCCTCGACCCCCTGCTTCTCGCGCGTGTCCTCGATCCGTTGACCATGACCGGAGCCAAGGCGCCTTCGGCGCCGCCGGAATAATATCAAATTTGCCTGAGTAGCAATTATGCTGGCGGCCGTCATTGCGAGGCAGCCAAGTTTACGCAGGCTGCGTAAACTTGCCTGCGAAGCGAGCGCAATCAAGCTTGCGCAGATTGCGTAAACTTATCTGCGCGGCAATCCAGAAGTGCGGAAACGCTTCTGGATTGCTTTGCTTTGCTCGCAATGACGCTCTAACCCGGACACTTGACGCTGGGCGCGGCCTTACGCCTGTTCGAGCTCGATCAGCGTGCCGGCGAAATCTTTCGGGTGAAGAAAGAGCACGGGCTTGCCATGTGCGCCGATCTTGGGTTCGCCGTCGCCAAGGATGCGCGCGCCATCTTTCCTCAAGCCATCACGGGCGGCGATGATGTCATCCACCTCGTAGCAGAGATGATGCATGCCACCGTCGGGATTTTTGCTGAGAAATCCAATGATCGGCGAAGTCTCACCGAGCGGCTCCAACAGTTCTATTTTGGTATTTGGAAGTTCGACGAAGACCGTCGTCACGCCATGCTCGGGAAGCGGCAAAGGCTCGCTGACTTTGGCGCCGAGCATGTCGCGATATTGGCGGGCCGCGGTCTTAAGATCCTTGACGGCGATTGCGACATGATTCAAACGCCCGATCATGGTCTATCCTTCCCTTTGCAAAATCGTTCACAAAAACCATTTCACACTTCCACGACGAGCACATGCACCAGGGGACGCTTGCCCCACGCCTCGGCCACCGCGCTGCGCACCGCCTTTTCTATCGCCACCGAAACGACATTGGCGTCGCGCCGCTTCGGCCGCGGCAAACCATCGAACGTCTGAAACAGGGCATCGTCGACGATTCCATCGAAGAGGGCGCCGGTGCCCGCTTTCGCCGGTACCCCGGCCAGCACGACATCGGGGACGCCGACCATATCGCCTTTCCCGTCAATCGCGAGCGCAATGGTCACGACACCGGAAAACGCCAGCTTCTGTCGCGTCCGCAAGCTCTCGTCGCCCATCGGCAAGAGCATATTGCCATCCTTGCAGAGCCGGCCCGAGGGCGCCTCGTCAATGATCTCGGGCTGTCGCGGAGCAAGCCGCACGACATCGCCGTTATGCGCCGTCACGACTTGGCCTACGCCGCAGCTTGCCGCAAAGCGCGCATGTTCAGAAAGGTGGATCTCCTCGCCGTGCGCCGGAATGACGATCTTTGGCCTGATCCATTCGTAGAATTTCGCCACTTCGCCGCGGCGGGGATGGCCCGAGGCGTGAACGAGCGCTGCGTGATCGGTAACGACTTCGACGCCCTGCTTGATCAGATTGTTGATGATCCGGCCGACTTCCCGCTCGTTGCCGGGAATGGTCCGCGAGGAAAAAATAACGCTGTCACCGGGGTTCAATCTGACCAACGGGTGATCGTTCTCGGACATGCGCGCGATCGCGGCGCGTCTTTCGCCCTGGCTGCCGGTTGCCAGAACGACCACATTGTCGGGTGCCAGCGAAGGATAGGATTCGACCGAAAGAAACTCCGGGATGTCGTCGAGATAGCCGCAATCGCGGGCAACCGCGACGACGCGCTCCATCGCGCGGCCGACGAGCACGACTTTGCGCTGTGCCGCGGCGGCGGCCTGCGCAACGGCACGAATGCGCGCGACATTGGAGGCGAATATCGTAACGACGACGCGCCCCTTGGCATTGACAATGATCCTGCGTAGACTCCGTGCGACCTCGCCTTCCGACGCGCTCACCCCTTCGCGCAATATATTGGTGGAATCGCAAACAAGGGCGAGGACGCCCTCGTTGCCGATTTCGACCAGTCGCTGGACATCGGTCGGCGCGCCAAGGCCCGGCTCGGGATCGATCTTCCAATCGCCCGAGTGCAGAATCGTGCCGCATGGTGTGCGGATCGCCAACGCGCAGCTCTCCGGAATGGAATGTGCGACCGGCACGAATTCTACGGTAAATGGTTCGAGCGCGATCGTCGCGCCTTGCACAATTGTTTTGATTTGAACCTTGGGCGCGTCGGCTTCGCCGAGGTTGCGCATTTCGAACAAGCCGGCAGCGAAAGGCGTCGCATAGACGGCGCAGCCGAGGCGCGGCCATAGATGGACCACGGCACCGATGTGATCTTCATGCGCATGGGTGACGACGAGGCCGACGAGATCTTGCTTCACCTGTTCGATGAAACGCGTATCGGGGACGACTATTTCAATACCGGTTTCTTCAGGTCCTGCGAAGCCGATGCCGCAATCAACCATGAGCCATTTGCGGCGCTTTTTTGGACCATATCCATAGAGCGCGAGATTCATGCCGATCTCGCCAAGGCCCCCAAGCGGCACGAAGACCAGTTCATCTTGAGCGCCGAGCATCAACCACCATCCCGCCAGAAAATCCCGAATTTGGAGTCAATCGCCGAACCCTGCGAGCGTACCCTTCGGTCGTTCGACGAAGAAGACATCACCGGCCTCAATCGCCACCATTGCCTCGGGGGTCTCGAGGATGAGCCGTCCGGCCGCATCGATTGTGCGAAACAGGCCCTCTACCATGTGTGTCGGCATCGCAACCTTGACCGGGGCGCCAAGTCCCGCCGCAAGCGACAGCCATTCGCTGCGGATTCTCGCAAACCCCGCCCCTGCCGACCAGACCTCCAGCCACCGGCAAAGCTCCGCAGAAAGTACCCGAAGCACGTCCCGTGGGGCGCCGGGCATCGCGACGATCTCGCTGAGCGCCGTCGCTCGATAGGGAATGTCCAGCGGGAAGGACGCGCAATTGACGCCAATTCCGATCACGCAGGCCAGGCGTCCATCCCTGAGCCGCGCGCTTTCGAGCAGAATTCCGGCGAGCTTGGCGCCATCATAGACGATGTCGTTCGGCCATTTGATCCGTAGCCGCACGTCATTGGCAGTAAACGAGCGTAAACTGCGTGCCAATGCAACCCCGACGACGAAGCCGAGTTCCGGCGCCTGCGCCGGAGGTGCCGCATCGATCAGCAAAAGGCTCGCGTAGAAATTTCCGCGCGGCGAAACCCATTGCCGCCCCTGGCGGCCACGGCCGTTCGTCTGGGCTTCGGCGAGAATCCAGAGCTTGCCTGGATCGCCGGCTCTGGCACAAGCTAAAGCCTCGTCATTGGTGGAGCCGATCTCGGCATGCACCGCGAGGCGGTACCCTTGCCCGAGCGCTGCCTCGGAGAGATGGCGACTCTCCTTATTTTGCACAGGCGATGATTTCAAAGCAACGACTTTGCCGCAGCCGTAGCAGCTTCGACGAAGGGCGCTGGATAGGCAAATAGGAAAATGACGAGAAGGCCGGCGACGGCGAGCACCGTCCGCAAAGTGGGGCTCGCCCGGTCGAAGGCCGCGGTGGGTTCATCGAAATATATGATCTTGACGATACGCAGATAATAATAGGCGGCGACTGCGCTCGCAAGGACGCCGATCACCGCGAGGGGATAGAGCTGCGCCTGGATCGCAGCATAAAATACATACCATTTCGCGAAAAACCCCGCGAGCGGCGGAATGCCGGCGAGCGAAAACAGCATCGTGGCCAGGAAAAAGGCCATGAAACCGTCGGTCTTGGCGAGGCCCGCGAGATCGGCTATCGCCTCGACTGGCCTTCCATCGACGCGCATCATGAGGATCGCCGCAAATGTGCCGAGCGTCATGACGAGATAAATCGCCATATAGGCAAGGACGCCTTCGACGCCCGCTTCGCTGCGCCCCGCCGCAAGACCGACGAGCGCAAAGCCCATATGGCCGATCGAAGAATAGCCCATCAGGCGCTTGATATTGCTTTGCCCGATCGCGGCAAATGAGCCGAGCGCCATGGACAGGATCGCAATGAACACGATGACCTGCTGCCATTGCGTGACGATCCCGGAAAAGGCCGTGATCATCACGCGCACCGTGATTGCAACGGCTGCGAGTTTCGCTGCCGAGGCGAAAAATGCCGTCACCGGCGTCGGCGCTCCTTCATAGACATCGGGTGTCCACATGTGGAAGGGAACCGTCGACATTTTGAAAGCAAGGCCGGCAGTAAGAAAGACGAGACCGAAGACGACACCGAGTGAGGCCGGCCCATTGAGCGCCGCGGCGATGCCGACGAAGGACACGGTTCCGGCAAAGCCATAGAGCAGCGACGCACCGTAAAGCAGCATTCCGGACGACAAAGCGCCGAGCACGAAATACTTGAGCCCTGCCTCGGCGGCCCTGGCGTTGTCGCGATGAAATGCGGCAAGCACGTAAAGCGCCAGCGACATGAGTTCGAGGCCGAGATAGAGCGCAATGAGGCCGTAGGCCGAAATCAGCATCAACATGCCGAGCGTCGACAAAAGAACAAGGATCGGAAACTCGAACTTGTCGATCTTCTCCCGCCGCAAGAAATCCTGCGCCATGAGCAACGTCACGAGCGAGCCGAGAAGTACGAGCACTTTCATGAAGCGGCCGAAGGCGTCGTCGATAAAGGTATTGTCGTAGAGGATCGCCGTCGATTTCGTCCCGAGCAGAATGGCGAGGATCGCGAGGCCGAGAATGCCGACGGCCAATTCGGTCATCGGACCGTCGGAATCGCCCCCGCGCAGAGCGCCGATGAGGACGAGGGCGATCGCGCCGACCGCCAGGATGAGTTCCGGCAAGCTGTGGGCGAGAGCAAAGGAAAGCGAGGTCATGTCGCAAAAGCTTTCAGGGCTGGGCGAGCGCCAAAGTGTGAACCGCGGCGAGCGCCTTGTCATAGCCGTGGATCATGTCCGCGACCGAGGCGGCGCAGCCATCGAGAATCGGGCCCGGGTGAACACCGAAATAAATCGTCAGCAGCACGAGTGGCGTGAAGATGGCGATCTCCCGCCCGGACAGATCGAGAAGCCCCTTGAGGTTGGCTTTTTCCAAAGCACCAAAAATGACCCGTCGATAGAGGTAAAGCGCATAGCAAGCCGACAAGATGACCCCCGTCGTCGCAAGAGCCGCCACCCAGCTATTGACCCGGAACGTGCCGATCAGAGTCAAAAATTCGCCGATGAAGCCCGAGGTGCCTGGAAGACCGACATTCGCCAAAGTGAAGATCATGAAGACGAAGGCATAAAGCGGCATGCGTGCCGCGAGACCGCCATAGGCCGCGATCTCGCGCGTGTGCAGTCGATCATAGACGACACCGACACAAAGGAAGAGCGCCGCCGAGACGAGACCGTGCGAGATCATTTGGAAGATTGCACCTTGTACGCCCTGCACCGTCATCGAGAACAGGCCCATCGTGACGAAGCCCATGTGCGCGACGGACGAATAAGCGATGAGCTTCTTCATGTCCTCCTGCGCGAGAGCGACGAGCGATGTGTAGATGATCGCGATAATGGAGAGGGCATAGACCAGCGGCGCGAAATAGGCGGAGGCTTCCGGGAACATGGGCAGCGAAAACCGCAAGAAACCATAGCCGCCCATCTTGAGCAGAACGGCGGCGAGGATCACCGAACCCGCTGTCGGCGCTTCGACATGTGCATCCGGCAACCAAGTATGGACCGGCCACATCGGCATTTTCACGGCCAGCGAAGCAAAGAAGCCGAGCCACAGCCACTTCTGCATGGAAGACGGAAACGACGTCTTCAGCAGAACCGCAATATCGGTCGTGCCCGCGACGCCATACATGGCCATGACGGCAAGCAGAAGCAGCAGCGAACCGGTGAGCGTATAAAGAAAGAACTTGAAGCTCGCATAGACCCGTCGCGCGCCACCCCAGACGCCGATGATGAGGAACATCGGGATGAGACCGCCCTCGAAGAAGAGGTAGAACAGGACGAGATCGAGCGCGGTGAACACACCGATCATCAGCGTCTCTAGCACGAGGAACGCGATCATATATTCTTTGACGCGAACATTGATCGAACGCCAGGACGCGAGGATGCAGATCGGCATCAAGAATGTCGTCAGGATGACGAACGGCATCGACATGCCGTCGACGCCGAGCTTGTAGATGAGACCGGCGCCGAACCAGGATTTTTCCTCGAGGAGCTGAAAGCCCGCAACCGCCGGGTCGAAATTCGCATAGGCGTAAAGCGACAGAACAAAATCGATCAAGGTCGCGGCAAGCGCAGCCCAACGCGCATTCTTCACGGTCGCTTCGTCGCTGCCCCGCAGCGCGAAAATGAAGGCGGCGCCGACGAGCGGCACAAACAGCAGGCCTGAAAGAATGCCGAAACCGAGCATCAGCGAAAGCTCCCGACGAGATACCAGGTGATCAGCGCAGCAACGCCGACGAGCATGGCGAAGGCGTAGTGATAAACATAGCCGCTCTGCAATTTGACGACACTATTCGTCACGTCGACCACGCGCGCGGCAATCCCATCCGGACCAAGGCGATCGATGATATTCACATCGCCGCCGCGCCAGAACAGGCGCCCGAGCCAGAAGGCCGGACGCACGAAAATGAACTCATATATTTCGTCGAAGTACCATTTGTTGAGCAGGAATTTGTAGAGGATCGGGGTCGTCCTTGCCCAAGCGGCCGGCGCCTGAGGCGCGATGAGATAGCCGTAGACCGCAACGAGGGCGCCTGCGATCATCATGATTGTCGGCAAAAAGCTCACGAGCAAGGGGACTTCGTGCATTTCGTGCAGGATATGGTTTTCGGCGCCGTAGTAGAGCGCCCCGCGCCAGAACTCCCGCGCCCCTTCGCCGATGAAGCTCGAGCTAAAGGCCGCGCCCGCGAAGATCGAACCCAATGCCAGAACATAGAGTGGAATGAGTATGACGTTCGGCGATTCATGCGGTTCAACGGCATGCGCGTGAGCATGACCGGCATCCGTGCCATGGCCGCCGTGATCCTCGCCATAGATCGGCTCTAGGTCCGCACCTGCACCGTGCAGCGAAGCGGCCGCCGTTTCGGCATGAGCCTCGGCGGCCTGCCAGCGCGGCTTCCCGAAGAAGGTCATGAAGATGAGGCGCCAAGAATAGAACGACGTCAGGGCCGCCGCCGCCGTCACCGCGAGAAAGGCATAGAAGGCGCCGGGCCGGTCGGAGGCGAAGGAGGCTTCGATAATCGCATCCTTCGAGAAATAACCGGCCGTGAACGGAAAGCCGGTCAGCGCGAGCGTGCCGATCACCATCATCCAGAAAGTGGCGGGAATGCGCTTAGCGAGCCCGCCCATGTTGCGCATGTCCTGTTCGTGATGCATCGCATGGATGACCGAGCCCGCGCCGAGGAAAAGCAGCGCCTTGAAGAAACCATGCGTGAACAGGTGAAATATGCCGAGCGAATAGCCGCCGACACCAAGGCCGACGAACATGTAGCCGAGTTGCGAGCAAGTCGAATAAGCGATGACGCGTTTGATGTCGTTTTGCACGAGCCCGACCGTCGCCGCAAAAATCGCCGTCGTCGCGCCGATCACCGTGACGAAGGAGAGAGCTGCCGGCGCCTGTTCGAACAAGGGCGAAAGACGCGCCACCATGAAGACGCCGGCTGTCACCATGGTCGCCGCGTGAATGAGCGCGGAAACTGGCGTCGGGCCTTCCATCGCGTCGGGCAACCATGTGTGCAGCAGGAATTGCGCCGACTTGCCCATCGCCCCCATGAACAGGAGGAGACAGGTGACCGTCATCGCATCCCAATTCTGGCCGAAGACATCATGACCAAGGACTTCATGAAACGTCTTATTGGCGAGACCGGGCGCAGCCGCGAAGATCTGATCGAAGCCGACGGAGTTCGTCAGCACGAAGACGAGGAAAATTCCCAGCGCGAAACCGAAATCGCCGATGCGATTGACGACGAAGGCCTTGATCGCCGCAGCATTGGCAGAGGGCTTCTCATACCAGAAGCCGATGAGAAGATAAGACGTGAGACCGACACCTTCCCAGCCGAAGAACATCTGCAGGAGATTGTCGGCCGTCACCAGCATGAGCATGGCGAAGGTAAAGAGCGACAGATAGGCGAAGAAGCGCGGCCTACCCGCATCTTCGTGCATATAGCCGATCGAATAGAGATGGACGAGCGCCGAAACCGTTGTCACGACGACCAGCATCACCGCCGTCAAAGTGTCGACGCGCAATGCCCAATCGACCTTCAAAGCGCCGGAGGTGAACCACGTCCCGAAAACCGGCATATTCGCGGGAGCCGTGCCCGCGGCGACCTCACCGAACACGATCCAGGCGAGAAGCATGGCGACGAACAAAAAACCCGTCGTGACAACCTCGGACACGCGGTCGCCGATTAGCCGGCCAAAGATGCCGGCGATGAGAAAACCGAGTAAGGGAAGGAAAACGATCGCCGTATACATGCCCCGCTCAGCCCTTCATCAAGTTGATGTCTTCGACCGCGATCGTGCCGCGACTGCGATAATAACTGACGAGGATCGCAAGCCCGATCGCCGCCTCGGCCGCCGCCACGGTCAGGATAAAAAGTGCAAAGATCTGGCCGGTCAAATCACCGAGAAAGGCCGAGAAGGCCACCAGGTTGATGTTGACCGAAAGCAAGATCAACTCGACCGACATCAAGATCACGATGATGTTCTTGCGGTTCAAAATGATGCCGGCGACGCCGAAAGTGAATAGAATGGCGGCGACGATAAGATAATGGCCGAGCCCGATCGTCATTGCACTTGCCCCTCTAAAGTCCGGCCCGCGAGGGCACTTTTTTGATTTCGATGGCACTTTCGGGCGTGCGGGCATTTTGTGTCGGAATGTCCTGCCGTTTGACGCCGACCTTGTGGTGCAAGGTCAAGACGATCGCCCCGATCATCGCCGTCAGAAGAACGAGGCCTGCCGCCTCGAACAGGTAGGCATATTGGGTATAGAGCACGCGGCCGAGCGCTGCCGTGTTCGACATGCCGACCGGCGCCGGTGTCGGCGCATGCGCAAGAGCGATCGGCCCGATCTGCCAAGCTCCGACGACAAAGACGAGTTCAACCAGGACGACGGCGCCGATCGCCACGCCGATCGGCAGATATTGCAGGAACCCCTGTTTCAGTTCGGCGAAATCGACGTCGAGCATCATCACCACGAAGAGGAAGAGGACAGCCACCGCGCCGACATAGACGACGACGAGGATCATGGCCAGGAACTCGGCCCCGAGCAAAACAAAAAGCCCCGCGGCACTGACGAATGCAAGAATGAGAAAAAGCACGGAATGCACGGGATTGCGCGCGGCGATCACCAGGAAAGCCGAGGCGACCATGACCGCGGAAAACACGTAGAAGAAGAACTCGGCAACATTCATGGCGACATTCACTTCCTGGCCCACCGTTGCGATGCTTGCTTTCAGATCTGGGCTCTAGCGATAGGGTGCATCGAGCGCGATGTTGCGTGCGATCTCGCGCTCCCATCTTGCTCCATTTTCGAGCAGGCGATTCTTATCGAAATAGAGTTCTTCGCGCGTTTCCACCGCGAATTCGGCATTGGGTCCTTCGACGATCGCATCGACGGGGCAGGCTTCCTGGCAGAAGCCGCAATAGATGCATTTTACCATGTCGATGTCGTAGCGGGTTGTGCGCCGGGTGCCGTCGTTGCGGCGCGGCCCCGCTTCGATCGTGATGGCTTGCGCCGGACAGATCGCTTCGCAGAGCTTGCATGCGATGCAGCGCTCCTCGCCGTTCGGGTAGCGGCGCAGGGCATGTTCGCCGCGATAGCGCGGCGATTGCGGATTCTTTTCGTGCGGATAGTTCAGCGTCGCCTTCGGCTTCAAGAAATAGCGCATCGACAAGAAGAAGGCGCCGACGAATTCCTGCAGGAAAAGCGCCTTTGCAGCGGCATCCAGTCTCATCGGATCACCTCGAAGTTCTGACGCATGCGGTCGGCCCCCTCATTGCGCCATCGTGGAGCCCCAGCCCGTGAACTGGAGAACCGCGGCGACCAGGACTACCATGAACAAGGATATCGGCAGGAAGACTTTCCAGCCGAGGCGCATCAACTGATCGTAGCGATAGCGGGGCACGAAGGCCTTGACCATGGCGAACATGAAGAACACGGCCGACAACTTTAGGACGAACCACACGACGCCCGGGACCCAAGTGAAAGGCGGGTAGGGAATCGGTGACAGCCAGCCGCCGAGAAACAGAACCGTCGTCAGCGCGCACATGCTCATGATGGCCACATATTCCGCCAACATGAACAAGAGATAAGGTGACGAAGAATACTCAACCATGAAGCCGGCAACGAGTTCGGATTCGGCCTCGACGAGGTCGAACGGCGGCCGGTTCGTCTCGGCGAGGGCGGAAACGAAGAAGATGACGAACATCGGAAAGAGCGGCAGCCAATACCAGCCGAAGAGGCCAAAACGCGTGTCCTGCGCCTTCACGATGTCGGTAAGATTGAGCGAACCGGCACAGAGCAGCACCGTAATGATGACGAAGCCGATCGAGACCTCGTAGGAGACCATTTGCGCCGCCGAGCGCAAAGCCGCGAGGAACGGATATTTCGAATTCGACGCCCAGCCGCCCATGATGATGCCATAGACGCTGAGCGAGGAGATGGCGAAAATATAAAGAATGCCGACATTGATGTCGGCGACCGCCCAGCCGTCCGCGACTGGAATGACCGCCCAGGCGGCCAAGGCGAGCAGAGCCATGATGAAAGGCGCGAGCAGAAACACGCCCTTATTGGCCGAATCCGGAACGACCGGTTCCTTGAGCATGAATTTGAAGAAATCGGCAAAGATCTGCAGCAGGCCCCATGCACCGACGACATTGGGGCCACGCCGTAATTGCACCGCCGCCCAGATTTTGCGATCGGCATAGATGGCATAAGCGACATAGACCAAGAGCGCGACGAGCAGGACAACACTCTTGATCAAGGAGAGGATTAGTGGCCAAAGCCAATGGAAGTCGCTCATGGCCGGTCCTATTCCGCCGCTTGCTTGAATTGGCCGCGCGCCACGGCCGAACATTCCGCCATGACGGCGGACGCCCGCGCGATCGGGTTGGTCAGGTAGAAATCCGTGATCGGCGACACGAACGGCGCCGTGCCGAAACTCGTCTCGCCCGCCGCAAGCTTTTTGAGATCTTCCGCATCGCCCGGCAAGATCGCATCGAGCTTGGCGAGATGCGGATGCGCCGCGTAAAGGCGCGCCCGCAATTGACCGAGCGAATTGAACGGCAGGGTCCTGCCGAGTGCCTGCGAGAGCGCCCGCAGGATCGCCCAATCCTCTCGCGCATCGCCCGGCGGGAAATTCGCCCGTTCTGCAAATTGCACACGGCCCTCCGTATTGACGTAATGGCCTGATTTCTCGGTATAGGTCGCGCCCGGCAAGATCACATCCGCCCGCGCGGCGCCGCGATCGCCATGCGTGCCTTGATAGATGACGAAGGCGCCGGGCTCAATGTCGATCTCATCGGCGCCGAAGTTGAAAATCACGTCGAGCGCACCGCTCTTCGTCATGGCGAGCGCATCGAGCCCGCCTTCTTGCGGTACGAAGCCGAGATCGAGGCCGCCCACGCGGGCAGCGGCCGTATGCAATACGCCGAAGCCGCACCAGCCCTCCTTGAGGCAGCCGAGCGAAATGGCGGCCTTCGCCGCCGCTGTCAGGATCGCGCCGCCGTCGGGCCGCGCCAAGCGCACCCTGCCCGATGAGCACGATCGGGCGCTCTTTCTGTGCCGCGCCATGATCGAGGAAGCCCGCCAGCGTCTCCGGTCCCGCGCCGAGGTAATTATAGTCATAAGTCAAATCGGCTCTTTCGCCGATGAGGCCTACGAGAAAATTGCCTTTGAGCCAGCGCTTGCGGATCCGCGCATTGAAGACGGGGGATTCCCGCCGCGGATTGGCGCCGATGATCATCAGGGCATCCGCCTCGTCGATCCCGGCGACCGTGGGATTAAAAAGATAGCTGACGCGTCCGAATTTCGGATCGAGCTTCGTGCCGTCTTGGCGGCAGTCGAGCGAAACGACATCGAGGCTTTGCATCAGGAGCCGCAGGGCGAAGAGGTCCTCGACGCTGACGAGGTCGCCGGCGATCGAGCCGACCTTTGGCGCGGACGTTGCGGCTATTTTCGCGGCGATCGTGGTAAAGGCTTCCGGCCAAGTGGCCGGACGCAATGTGCCGGCCTCACGAATATAAGGCCGATCGAGCCTCTTGGTCTTCAATCCGTCGACGATTTGGCGTGTCTTGTCCGAGATCCATTCTTCATTCACCGCGTCGTTGAGGCGCGGTAAGATGCGCATGACCTCGCGGCCGCGCGTGTCGATACGGATCGACGACCCGAGCGCATCCATGACGTCGATCGATTCGGTCTTGACGAGTTCCCACGGCCGTGCCTTGAACGAATAGGGTTTCGGCAAGAGCGCCCCGACCGGACAGAGATCGGTCACATTGCCCTGCAGTTCCGAACTCATCGCGGTTTCGAGATAAGTCGTGATCTCCATATCCTCACCGCGGCCGATCGCGCCCATGTCGCCTGTGCCAGCGACCTCAGCCGTAAAGCGGATGCAGCGCGTGCAATGGATGCAGCGGTTCATCGAAGTTCGCACCAAGGGGCCGATATATTTGTCTTCGACAGCCCGCTTGTTTTCGGCATAGCGCGACGTGTCGATCCCGTAGGCCATGGCCTGATCCTGCAGATCGCATTCGCCGCCCTGATCGCAGATCGGACAATCGAGCGGATGATTGATGAGCAGGAATTCCATCACCCCGTGGCGCGCCTTCCTGACCATCGGGGAATTGGTCAAAACGACAGGCGGCTCGCCATTCGGTCCCGGCCGCAGATCGCGCACCGCCATGGCGCAAGAGGCCGTCGGCTTCGGCGGACCGCCCTTCACCTCGACGAGGCACATCCGGCAATTGCCGGCGATCGACAGACGATCATGATAGCAGAAGCGCGGAATTTCCGCGCCAGCCTCTTCGCAGGCCTGCAACAAGGTATATTCCGGCGGAACATCAATCTCGGTGCTGTCAACGATGAGTTTGGTCATGCGGTTCTCAATGCGGTGGCCCGACGAGATCTGGCTGGCGCCCGATCCGGTCAATGCAGGTGTTTCTATGCGATCGAGCCGACGGGCGCTCCCTCGACTTTCGTCTCGTCTCTCTCGGGGGCGCGTACGCCCTCGGCGGCGTGCCCGACCCCGTTCATCCCCCCTGCGGTCGGACCGCCGCGCCCTTGGCAGTTTCAGCCGTGACGCGGCTCAGTTTTCCGGCGACGCCTGTCCGCCCAGCGTCAGCTTCCGGAACTCTCCCGCCAATCGCCGCGATTGGCGGGAAATTTCCATAGCAATGGCCCGATTCTGCAGGAATCGGGCTGCATTTCCCAAGGGTCTCGCTAGAGCTCGCTCCCTCATGGCTGCGGCGTATCCACGAGAAAGAATTGATTGCCGTCGATATCCTCGAATGTCGCGAAAGTGCCCCAGAGCATTTTCGTTGGATCCATCACGAATTTCACGCCCTTTGCCTTCAACTCCTCG
Source organism: uncultured Alphaproteobacteria bacterium (assembly GCA_963809985.1). Lineage (GTDB taxonomy): Bacteria > Pseudomonadota > Alphaproteobacteria > Rhizobiales > Beijerinckiaceae > Methylovirgula. The sequence goes on from CAWELW010000003.1 coordinate 15,647, forward strand.
GTCGCTCGATGGGTATCGGCGCATTTGAAGACGATCGACGCCTTTAGTTCAGACCAATTCGGCATCATCGCACGGGGGAAAATGACCAGTTGGGTTTGTGCCCCGGGTGGCGCCACCTGAACCCAACGTCCGCCGGGACCCATTGCGATATCCGACTTGACTTCCAACCCTAGAACTTCGGTGAAGAACCGAATCGAACGCTCCTGATCGGCGACATAGATCGCAACAGTGCGGACGAATTCGATCTCGCTCATCGCGTCTCCTTTAATTATGCGGCGATGCCCGGCGCGCCCACCCTTTCGCATCCATGCAAAATCATATGTTCCGGCGGAACGTCGTGCACCTTGCCGTCGATGATCATCTTAGTCATTTCACTATGCGGGTTGGCCGCATATTGATCGATGCGTTTCTCGATTTCATGTCGGCAGTGGCGGGTCGGATCGCTCATTCTCTGGTCCTTAACGCGGTGCTTCGAACGAATTGAACCGCCGTTCGATTCGTTCGAAGCGTTCTTCAAGCCTATCGATCCGGCGTTGCACTCCGACGAGGTTCTCTTCGACTGCGGTCATGCGAACTTTGACCGTGTGTAGATCGTCCAATGCACGGTCGAGCTTGGCGTCGAAATCATTTAAGCGTCTATCGAAGCGACGAAGATATTCGAGAACCAAATTGTCGGGCTCGTCGACCATCGCTTCCCCCTACTCCGCCGCGACCCGGACCGGCTCGCTATGCGGGTTGGCCGCATATTGATCGATGCGTTTCTCGATTTCGCTGCGGAAATGACGGATGAGGCCCTGGATCGGCCAAGCCGCGGCATCACCGAGTGCGCAAATCGTATGGCCCTCGACCTGCGTCGTGACTTCGAGCAACATATCGATTTCGCGCTTCTGGGCGCGGCCTTCCGCCATTCTGTTCATGACTCGCCACATCCAGCCGGTGCCTTCACGGCAAGGCGTGCATTGGCCGCAGCTCTCGTGTTTGTAGAAATAGCTGATCCGCGCGATCGCTCGGACGATGTCGGTCGACTTGTCCATGACGATGACGGCGGCCGTGCCAAGGCCGGACTTGAGGTCGCGCAAGGTGTCGAAATCCATCGGCGCATCGATGATTTCATGCGCCGGCACGCAAGGAACCGAAGATCCGCCGGAATTACCGCCAGGAGATTGTCCCAGCCGCCGCGAATGCCGCCGCAATGCTTGTCGATCAGCTCCCGAAAGGGAATTGACATGGTTTCTTCGACATTGCAGGGTTTGTTGACATGGCCCGAGACGCAGAAGAGCTTCGTGCCAGAGTTATTCTTGGCTCCGAACCCGGCAAACCAGGCTGCCCCGCGGCGCAGGATGGCGGGGGCCGCGGCGATCGATTTCGACATTGTTGACGGTCGTCGGGGAGCCGTAAAGACCCATATTGGCCGGAAAAGGCGGCTTCAGCCGCGGCATGCCCTTCTTGCCTTCGAGCGACTTCGAGGAGCGCCGTTTCCTCGCCGCAAATATAGGCGCCGGCGCCATGATGCAGATAGATATCGAAGGGCCAGCCATGCACGTTGTTCGGGCCGATGAGCTTGGCCTCATAGGCCTCGTCGATCGCCGTCTGCAGCCTATGGCGCTCCAGAACATATTCTCCGCGGACATAAATATAGCAGGCATGCGCGCCCATCGCGAAAGACGCGACGAAGCAGCCTTCGATCAGGATGTGCGGATCATTGCGCATGATCTCGCGGTCCTTGCAGGTGCCCGGTTCCGACTTGTCGGCATTGACGACGAGATAGGAGGGCCGCGCCGGATCCGTTGTCTTGGGCATGAATGACCATTTGAGACCGGTCGGGAAGCCGGCGCCGCCGCGCCCGCGCAGGCCCGACGCCTTCATCTCGTTGATGATCCAGTCCTTGCCCTTGTCGATCAAGTCTTTCGTGTTATCCCAGGCGCCGCGGGCGCGGGCGGCTTTGAGGCCGCGGTCGCCGAAGCCATAGAGATTGGTGAAGATGCGGTCTTTGTCCTCGAGCATCTTTCGTCCTCATGCTTTCTGCGAGGCGGGACCGCTCACGCCGTCTCGACCGTAAAGCGATGTCAGCGATGTGAGCCCCCCGACAGGCTCCGAAGAAACGCGGCCTGTCTGCGAGCCGGATTTCACCGGCCGTCCGGCGGCAAGATCATCGAGCAGTTTCTCGAAATTTTCCGACGTCAGGTCTTCGTAGTAATCGTCGTTGATCTGTACCATCGGCGCATTGCAGCAGGCACCCAGGCATTCGACTTCGAGCCATGAAAAGAGCCCATCCGCCGTCACATGGCCTTGCGGGCCGATGCGCCTCTCGAGGACCGACTTGATCGTATCGCCGCCGGCCAACACACAGGGCGTCGTGCCGCAGAACTGGATGAAGTATTTGCCGACCGGGGCGAGATTGAACATCGTGTAGAATGTCGCGACCTCGAGCACCCTTATGTAGGGAATCTCGAGCATGTGCGCGACCTTCTCGATCGCCGGTTTCGGCAGCCATCCATCGTTCTGCTTCTGCGCCCGCCATAAGAGCGGCACGACCGCCGAAGCCTGCCGGCCCGGCGGATATTTGCTCATTTCCTTGCGGCACCACGCCTCGTTCTCCGGCGTAAAGGCGAAGGAGGAAGGTTGATTTTCAGCGAGACGACGAACAGACATTCAGCGATACTCGGACATTCTAACCCTCTCCCATTGGGAGAGGGTGCCGCCTGAGGCGGCGGGTGAGGGGTTAGGGTCATTAGCTCTGGGGCGAAAAGCGCCGGAAAGAAACAAGGGGAATTGCAACCCCTCACCCGGCTGCCACTGCCGTGCGCTGTGTGCAAGGCGTTTATCATCATGACGGGCGCGAGTAGCGCGCCCGATGGCAGCCATCCTTTCGCAATGAAAGAGGGTGGCGCGCCTAGCTGTCTTCAAAGCCGTCCTCATCGATCGACCTCGCCGAAGACGATATCGATCGAGCCAAGAATGGCGGCGACATCGCTGAACATCATTTTGCGGCAGAGGAAATCCATCGCCTGCAGATGCGCGAAGCCCGGCGCCCGGATCTTGCACCGGTAGGGTCTATTGGTGCCGTCCGACACGAGATAGACGCCGAATTCGCCTTTCGGCGCTTCCACCGCGGCGTAGACCTCGCCCGCCGGCACATGGAAACCTTCCGTATAGAGCTTGAAATGCTGGATCAGCGCTTCCATCGAGCGCTTCATCGTCGCGCGGGACGGTGGGACCACTTTACCCTGCCCCGCGGCCACCGGCCCCTGGCCATCCGCCGACAGAAGCCTCTCGACACACTGTCGCATGATCTTCACCGACTGCCGCATTTCCTCGATGCGGATCACCTGGCGATCATAATTGTCGCCATGCTTGCCGACAGGAATATCGAAGTCCATTTCTTCGTAACATTCATACGGCTGCGCCTTGCGTAGATCCCAAGCGGCACCGGTGCTGCGGACCAACACGCCCGAAAAGCCCCAGCGCCAGCAGTCTTCGAGGCTGACCACGCCGATATCGACGTTGCGTTGTTTGAAAATGCGGTTTTCGATGAGAAGCTCTACGATATCGTCGCAAACCTGCAAAAAAGGATCGCAAAACGCCTCAATGTCTTCGAGGAGTTTGGGCGGGCAATCGAGATGTACGCCGCCGGGCCGGAAATAATTGGCATGCAGGCGCGCCCCCGAGGCGCGCTCGTAGAAGACCATGAGTTTCTCACGCTCTTCGAAGCCCCAGAGGAACGGCGTCAGGGCGCCGCAATCATTCGCCTGCGTCACGATATTGAGAAGATGGTTGAGGAGGCGACCGATTTCGGCAAAAAGGACGCGCAGCAATTGGCCGCGCCGCGGCACTTCGAGGCCGAGCAGTTTCTCGATCGCGAGGCAGAAGGCATGTTCCTGGTTCATCGGCGCGACATAGTCGAGCCTGTCGAAATAGGGCACGTTTTGCAGGTAAGTGCGAGCCTCCATCAGCTTTTCCGTGCCGCGATGCAACAGGCCGATATGCGGATCGACGCGTTCGACGATCTCGCCGTCGAGCTCGAGAACGAGGCGCAAGACGCCATGCGCGGCAGGATGCTGCGGGCCGAAATTGACCGAGAAATTACGGAGGTTCTGTTCGCTCATAAACTGTCCTCGTTCGACTCAAATCTCGACGTCGACGCCTTCTTCTTCAGTTCACGTCGACGCCTTTTTTCTTCAATTCATCGCGTGCTTTGCCGATTGCATCGGGAAAAATGTAACTGTGCATAAATGTCGTGAGCTCGACCTTCCTGCCCAGCAGTTGCGGCATTTTGGCGCCGACACGCTGCCCGATCGGACTCTGGTAGAACTGGTTCAAAGCAGTGATCTCATCCTTGTCGAACACCTCCAAGACGATCAGCGCGGACGCCTGTTCCAACAGCTTGGTATCGTCGATGAATGCACTTTGGAAAGCATCCGTGAATTCCTTGACCTGCTCGTCATTCAGCGCCGGAGTCTGTTGCTTCACTTGTCGCGCGACGGCGCCAGTGACCATCGGCAGTGCCTTGGTCACTTGATCCGTCATTCCGATAGTGCGCTGATAGGTTCGCGCCGCTTCGACCAGAGCCGGATCGTAGGCTTTGAGTTTCTCATCGAATTGCTTCGGATCGAGATCGGTAGCCGACGCCGGCCGCGGAATTGCGCCGAGAAGCAGGAAGAGGGCAGCGAGAACGGCAACAAACAAACGCATGGTTTTATTCTCCGCGACTGGCTTTTTCATCTCCGGGGAGCACGTAATCGCCCGCACCCTCCCAGGGCGACAGGAAATCGAAACTGCGAAATTCCTGATTGAGCCGTACCGGCTCGTAAACGACGCGTTTCTCGGCATCCGAGTAACGGACTTCGACATAGCCGGTCATTGGAAAGTCCTTACGGAGCGGATGACCTTCGAAACCATAATCGGTGAGAATCCTGCGCAAATCCGGGTGGCCCGCAAACAGCACGCCGAAAAAATCATAGGCCTCGCGCTCGTACCAATTGGCGGCAGGATAAAGCCCAGTGAGTGAGGGCACCTGCGTCTCTTCATCGGTTGCGACTTTGATGCGGATACGCCGGTTGTGCTTCGGCGACAGAAGATGAGTTACGACGTCGAAGCGCTGCGCTCGGGTCGGGTAGTCGACGGCGGTGAGATCGGTGAAGCAGACGAAGAGACAGGCCGGGTCATCACGTAAATACTGCACCGTCTCGATCAGGCGCGAACGTTCGACCTCGAGCGTCAGTTCGCCATAGGCCGTCGACGCGGCGAGAACCGCACCTGGCAAAGCGGCGGCAACCGCATCGCCGAGACCCTGAAGCGCATCGTCCATCTCGCCTCCTTCCAAACCGCCGGCTCAGCGCTCGATCGTCCCCGTCCTACGAATCTTCCTTTGCAGGAGAAGAATGCCGTAGAGCAGAGCCTCGGCCGAAGGCGGACAACCCGGCACATAAATGTCGACCGGCACGACACGATCGCACCCGCGCACGACCGAGTAAGAATAGTAATAATAGCCGCCACCATTGGCACAGGAGCCCATCGAGATGACGTAGCGCGGCTCCGGCATCTGGTCGTAGACTTTGCGCAGCGCCGGGGCCATCTTGTTGGTGAGCGTGCCGGCGACGATCATGACGTCCGATTGCCGCGGCGAGCCGCGCGGCGCAAAGCCGAAGCGCTCCACGTCAAAACGCGGCGTGATCACCTGCATCATCTCGACCGCGCAACAGGCAAGCCCGAAACTCATCATCATCAAAGAGCCGGTGCGTGCCCAAGTGATCAGCTCATCTGCCGTGGTGACGAGGAAGCCCTTGTCGGCCAATTTATCGTTGATCGCGCGAAAGGCCGGATCGTCCGATCGCACAGGCAGCCCGGTCGTCGGATGCACCAGGCCGGTCGGCGGGTTCGCCGCGGTATCGCGGGCAGGAGTCAATCCCATGCAAGAGCTCCCTTCTTCCATTCGTAGATGAAGCCCACCGTCAACACGCCAAGGAAGACCATCATGGCCCAAAAGCCGAAAGCGCCGGCCTGTTTGAAAGCCGCCGCCCAAGGAAAGAGAAAGGCAACTTCGAGATCGAAGATTATGAACAAAAGGGAAACGAGATAGAAGCGCACATCGAATTTCATGCGCGCGTCGTCGAACGCATTGAAGCCGCACTCATAGCCCGACAGCTTTTCGGCATCCGGCGCCTTGAAGGCGAGCAGGAAGGGGACGACGAGGAGGGCGCCCGAAATGACGGCGCTGATGGCCATGAAGATCACGAGCGGCAGATATTGATCGAGCAGATTGGGCATGGTCGAGCCTGGGCTGGGCCAGTGAGATCCGATTCGGGTCGGAACCGAAACGCGATTTTTCCGGCGGGCGATCCGTATCGCAGTGCAACCTCCGGCGCAAGATAGCGAAAGCCAGAGCCAAACATAATTTGGTCAAAGTCTTGCGCGCCGGCAACGCGATCAGGATTATGCCAGAGGAAACCCGGCCCGGCTCATGGGGGCGTCCGGCGGATCGCAGCGCGGTCGGAGGGTAAACCGATGGCGCCGTTACGCCGAATTGACGCATTGGCACTGAATTCGTTTCGTCGATACGGCGCGACGATCGACCGCACCTTGCCTGGTTTGGACCGGCAAGCCAAAGCCAAGTGGTGAGGGTCCGTGCATATTGGCGGATCCCCAGCCCAGAGAAATCATGGCGCGGTTCAGCCGCGGAATTGCGCGGTCAGGTGCTTTTCGATCTCCTGGATCGGCAAGTTAACGAGGTCATGGTCGATTTCCGCGCGAATCACCGATTGCACCGGCGCGGAATAGGTCTCGCGCAAGAAACCGAGCGCCCGCGGCGGCGCGACGACGACGAGGCGGCGCACTTGCCCGGCCGCGACGAGTTCGCCGAGCCGGGTGCAAAGGCGGGCGAGAAAGGCCTCTTCCTCCTGGCGGTGGTGATCGGTCGGCTCGATTGCGCTGCGCGCAGTTGTCGCTGCTTCCTGCACACGTCCCGGGCGCTCGGTGTCGATCTCGCGATTAAAGGGAACCTTGTGCTCGTGGACCTCACGCGTCTTGAAATTGGGAAAGACTTCGTCGCCTTCGTTCTCGATGAGAAGCGCTTTGCGCCCATCGCATACCGCGACCCAGTCACCATTCTTGATCGTCAACTTGGTCATGACTTCTCCTAGGTCCTGCATTTATTGCGCTTGGACGTGAAGATACCCGATCGGAATCGAGGACCTGAGGTGCATGATCAGTCTCCGCGTCAAAACGCCACCGCGACTACACCGGCAACGAGGCCAGAAACCACAGGGGCTAAGCTGCGGTATTGACGTCGATCAAACCAAGGCCGCAACGGGCCGGGCCGGCCTGCCGCGTCCGGCGAGGTCTATCGGCGAACAGATGATCGTTGGCCGCGCATCGAACGGTTGGCCAAATTCGCAACCACAATATCACATGCGCCATTGCGGGAAATCATATTGCTTCTACATGCGGCATGCTATGCGCACACACCTGACCGCTACGCACCAGTTTTGATCGAGCCTCGGCTTCCATATCGCTCTTCAACATGAATGATCTACCAAAAAAAGGTCCTGTCCCGCCAATTCGCCTGACGGCCCGGGCGCTTCTTCTCGGTGACCGCATCGACGCGGCACGGTTGGAAAGCGGCGAAATGATTTCGACGACGCCGGTTGCCCTCAAGCTCGGCGATGCCCAATTCGCGGCTCTCTATCAATTCGGTGTCGCCGTTTTCATCGGCCTGTCGCCGGCGGAGGAAGACGCCTTCCTCGCCAATATTGCGGGACGAATTGCAGGCAAGCGCAACCATACGGAAAGCGAGGTTGCCATAGTCGACATCGCGCCAAACTATGAAGATCGCGTGCCGCCCGGCGGCCCCATCGAGATTCCGGAGCTCAGTCCGGCACGATTTCTGGTCATCGCCGACGTTCTCGCGAAAACCGTCTCGCTGGCCCGCGACGAAGGCGCGCTGAGCGGGGTCTTCGACGTGATCGAACCTTTCGCGGCCAAGCTCATGCATTCCGGACGCACGCCCTGGAACCGGCGTGCCATGCTGAAGCTCATCGGCCAGGCCTTGCTGGTGCAACACAGAATTGCCGGCCGCGTCGCCGTGGAAGAGAAGCCCGACATCTTGTGGGATCATCCGAGCCTGGAGCGGCTCTACGCGCGGCTCGAGGACGAATATGAAGTGAAGGAACGCGCCCAGGCCCTGACGCATAAACTCAACGTCATCGTCGAGTCCGGTCAGGTGCTGACCGACATTTTCGATGTCGATCGCTCGACACGCCTCGAAGCGATCGTCGTCATTCTCATCCTGACGGAAATCTTGATTACCCTCGCTCAAATCTTCCTTCACCGCGGCTGAGCAGCCGGGCGTGGACGGCCTCCGGCAAAACAACAGAATCACTCGTCGGCGAACTCTCCCCCGCAAGTCGCCTGTGCCGACTCGCGCATCTAACGCGCCCAGCTCGGGCAAGCCCGAACCGGGAGGGAAACTGTCGCGTGCCGTTTTTGAAATTTGCTGCGTCTATTTTTGGGTAGCGGCTAAGCCGCTTTGCTGAACTGGCCCTGCGCGTCGCTCATCGTGCCGCGGACATCCTCCATGATCTTGCCGGTCTCCAGCCCGTATTCGCTGACGGCGCTGCGGATGAATTGCGCCTGGGCCTCGATCATTTCGGGTACGCTCTGGCATGAATTCAAGCTTGCGAAATGATCGGCATGCGCGTGCAGGCGACGGCCGGCAAAGCGCATGCTTTCCGATAGGACAGTCAGGGGGAGATCGAAAAAAGTCACTTTCCAAAACGTCCGGAACGGAGCCGTTAGTCTGACCGCCTCGTCCTGCATGGTATTGGTATCACGTTCGATCGCCGACTTATCCGTCATGACATCCTCCCCTAAACTTCGAAGCCTTGTGCTCCGAACTCACGCAACCAAAAAACCTGACGCGAACTCGCATAGAAGACACTTCGCATAATCTTCAAGCCGATCCTGCTAAAGACGCGCGCAACATCCAAAGCGAAATGATCGGCATACCTGGCACAATCAGATCACGGACGGCGGTCGGAGTGCGGCCGCTCAAGAATTCCGCGGACCGGGACACTCGTCTTCGAGCTCTCTTAGTCGGGGACCTCCGACGTGCGTGACGTCGGTAAGCACCAACCCCTCGTCGCAACGGTTGCGCTTGGCGCAACGGCGCTGGCGTCACGATATTACTTAGCGCGCCGCAAGGCCGTTTAATACGGCGAATGCGAAGAACTCACCATTTTCTTTTGATCGGGTTCCGCCAAGGTCAAGGCGTCTGCTCAAACCTGGCCGGCAACGCCGGCCAGCGCGCTGCGACTGCACGTCCAATCAATGGCTCAAGAAGCACGCGACAGGCGATTTTTTCAACAGATCGCGCGTTACGCCACCAAACACCCATTCACGCATGCGCGCGTGGCCGTAGGCGCCTGCAACGATCAAGTCGCTTTGCATTTGTTGCGCAGCAAGCAAGATTTCGTCGGCGGCGCGCTCGTGCGAAACGAAGCGAACCTCGTGCGTCGCCGCGATATTGTGACGGACAAGATAGGCCGTCACATCGGCAATTTCGCTACCTAAGGCTTCGGCTTCGCTTTCCAAACAGATTGCGACGACGGTCGTCTTGCCGGCCAGTTTGAGCAGGCCGATTGAATTGGCAACGGCGCGCCGCGCTTCGCGTGAGGCCTTCCACGCCACGAGGGCATGCTCGAGGCGGAGGTCGGAAATTCCGGGCGGTACGACGAGAACCGGTCGACCCGCCCGCATCAAGACGTCACCGGGATTTATGGCATGCTGCGGCGACGCCGTCGTCGGCGATGCGCCGCGACCGATGATGAGAAGATCGGCCGAACGTGCATAGCGGCAAACCATATCGGCGGGAAACTCGAGATTGCTGTGCCATTTCGTGCGCAAATTCTTCGCCGCCGCAGCTTCGTGAAATCTCTTCTCACATTCTTCGAGTTCGGCTTCGAGACTCTGCCGTTCGGAAGAGATGAGCTCGGCGTCGACTGGGGCATAGCCGGTTGGATCGAGGACCGGCATTTCGAACATAGCCGCGCCGATCCCGATCAGCAAAGCGTCAAACCGCGCTGCGAGTCCGCAGGCCATCTGCAATCGCCCGTCGGCGTCCGCGCCCGGTTCGACATGCACGAGAAGAGTTGTATATTTCATGAACCGCATCCCTTGGTGGCCGAGATCCAAGACGCAGGCTGTCTCCCCCTCGGATCACGCGCGGGTCCGAAGTTGACCGCGTTCAGGCGAATTCCAAACGCCGCGGTCCCAGGACGCAAGATCCACGAAAACCGATCGCGAAGGGCAATAATGATGCAATTCGCATGTTCCGACAAGGCGAACAGGCTCTTTCGTGGCATGAATTGGGCAGGCACTGCCCTGACATGAATCAAGCCCTGCAGAGAGGCGAAAAGGCCGCCAATCGCCGCGCCGGCCGGAGTTGCACACGTAAGTGCTTGATCCATGTCATCAGGACGTCGGAGCGAACGGACTATTCGAGAGACAGAGTTTCGGAGAGAACCATGTCGCAAGCCGCCAATGTGTTGGAACTTCGGCAAGACGAGTCGAAGCCGACATCCTTGGGTCCCAAGCCCTCCACCCCCGTGCCGGCCGGGACGCCTGCCTCTTTCGCGCCTTATCTGTTTGCACGACCCGTGCATGCCGAGAATTTCGACATTCTCGATCACCTAGCCGGCTCGATCGATCACATTTTGCCTGCCCTAATTGCAAAGTTCACCGGCGGCCTATCGCCGATGGCGCTCGGCGCCGCCTTCGCCGATTGGGGCATCCATCTCGCTCTATCGCCCGGCAAACAAACCCAGCTCGCCGGCAAAGCCGTGCGGAAATTCTGGCGCTACGTCGCCCTCTGCATGGCGATGCTGCCGGGCGGACGCGACGGCCATTGCATCGAACCCTTGCACCAGGACCAGCGCTTCGCCGCCAAAGAATGGGAGATGTGGCCCTTCCCGCTCATCTGGCAAGGTTTTCTGCTGCAGCAGCAATGGTGGCATAACGCCACGACCGGAGTGGCCGGCGTCACCAAACAACATGAGGCGGCCGTCGAATTCATGGCGCGGCAATTCCTCGACATGCTGTCGCCGTCGAATTTCCTCTTCACCAATCCGGTCGTTCAGAAGCGAACGCTCGAAACGGGAGGTATGAACCTCGTCCGCGGCGCCATGAACTTCACCGACGACGTCACCCGCAGCCTCGCCGGGGCGCCGCCAGCCGGCGCCGAAGCTTTCGAAGTCGGCCGCAACGTCGCCGTGACGCCAGGCAAGGTCGTATTCCGCAATCGGCTCATCGAAGTCATCCAATATGCGCCACTCACCGCGGAGGTGCAGGCCGAGCCGGTGCTCTTCGTGCCAGCCTGGATCATGAAATATTATATCCTCGACCTATCGCCTGCGAATTCGCTGGTGCGCTATCTGGTCGAGCAAGGGTTCACCGTTTTCATGATCTCCTGGCGCAATCCGAGCGAGGAAGACCGTGATCTCGGCATGGAAGATTACCGCCGTCTGGGCATAATAGCGGCGATCGAAGCCATTGAAGCCATCGTACCCGGCCGCAAAATCCATGCTGCCGGCTATTGCCTCGGCGGAACAGCACTCGCCATCGCCGCCGCCACCATGGCGCGCGACAAGGACGACCACCTCGAGAGCCTGACGCTTTTTGCCGCGCAGACCGAATTCAGCGAAGCCGGCGAACTAATGCTCTTCATCAACGAGAGCCAAATCGCCTTCCTCGAGGAACTCATGCGCAGCCAGGGCTACCTCGACGCCAAGCAAATGGCCCACGCCTTCCAGTTCCTGCGTCCGAACGATCTCATCTGGTCGAGAAGCGTCCATACCTATCTGATGGGCGAGCGCGAGGGCATGTTCGATCTCATGGCATGGAACGCAGATGCGACGCGGCTACCATACCGCATGCATTCGGAATATTTGAGGCAGCTCTTCCTCGACAATGATCTCGCCGAAGGACGCTACAGGACCGATGGGCTGCCGGTCGCCCTGACGGATATTCGCGTCCCGATCTTTGCCGTCGGCACCGAACACGATCATGTCGCCCCATGGCACTCCGTCTTCAAAATCCAGCTCCTGACGGAGGTGGACGTGACCTTCGCCCTCACCTCCGGCGGCCATAATGCCGGCATCGTTTCGCCGCCCGGACATCCTGGCCGGCATTATTGGATTCACGCAAAAAAGGCCACCGACATTTACCTCGATCCGGAGCATTGGCTGCCGACGGCGATCGACAAGCCGGGTTCCTGGTGGCCAGAATGGGTCGGCTGGCTCAAAGAAAGGTCGAGCGGTCTCGAGGCCGCCCGGTCCCTGGGCAACGAAGCCGCAGGCTATCCGCCGCTGGAGGCTGCGCCCGGCACTTATGTGCATGAGCGTTAACTGAAGGCGACCGTTCTTGGCTGCCCATTTGGAACGCGCTGAGCCCATGCAGTTCATCGAAAACAAGACCTTCGACGAAATCGGGCTCGGCCAGAGCGCCGCTCTCACCCGCCTCCTGCGCAAGGAGGATATTCAGCTTTTCGCGGCGGTCTCGGGCGACATCAATCCCACTCATGTCGACGAGGCTTACGCGCAGACCGCTCACATCCAGCATGTGGTCGGTCATGGCATGTGGGGTGCGGCGTTGATTTCGGCTGTGCTCGGAACGCAATTGCCCGGGCCTGGAACGATTTACCTGCACCAATCCCTCGAGTTCCGGCATCCGGTCGCCCTCGGTGACGAAATTACCGCGCGTGTCACGGTTATTGCGAAGGATCCGGCAAAGAAGACCCTGGCCTTGGCCTGCGAATGCCGCAACCAGGCCGACGTCGTCGTAACCGAAGGGCGAGCCGAAGTGATCGCGCCGACGGAGAAGATCAGGCGGCCGCGCGTGGCGCCGCTGAGTGTTCAAGTCTATGCGAGCGGCGCCCGGCATCAGCAATTGATCGAGGCTGCCAGCAAATTTCCGCCGATGCGGACGGCGGTCGTGCATCCTTGCGACGAGCTCGCGCTGTCCGGGGCGCTCGACGCGCGCGATGCGAAACTCATCGAGCCGGTCCTGGTCGGGCCGCGCGCCAAGATCATCAAGGTGGCAGCCGAGTCCGGTCTCGCGATCGACCAGCTCGAAATCGTCGACGTGCCGCACAGCCACGCGGCTGCGGAAAAAGCCGTGGAACTCGCACGCAGCGGACATGTCGCCGCGCTAATGAAAGGCTCCCTTCATACGGATGAGATCATGAGCGCCGTCGTCGCCCACGATTTCGGCTTGCGGACGGAGCGTCGCATGAGTCATGTCTTCGCTCTTGACGTACCGACCTATCCGAAGACGCTCTTCGTCACCGACGCCGCGATCAATATTGCACCGATGCTCGAAGAAAAGCACGACATCGTGCGCAACGCCATCGATCTGTGTCATGCACTGGGCATAGACATGCCGAAAGTCGCCTTGCTGTCGGCGGTCGAGACCATCGATGCGAAAATTCAGTCGACGCTCGATGCCGCGGCGCTCTGCAAAATGGCCGAACGCGGTCAAATCCAGGGCGCTGTGCTCGATGGCCCTCTGGCCTTCGACAATGCCATTTCGAAGGATGCGGCGGCGGAGAAGCACATCGTATCGGCGGTCTCAGGCGACGTCGACATTCTCGTCGTGTCCAATATCGAGGCCGGTAACATTCTCGCCAAACAACTGATCTATCTCGCGGGAGCGGATGCGGCCGGAATTGTTCTCGGGGCCCGCGCCCCGATCATTTTGACGAGCCGGGCTGACAAGGCCTCGGCGCGTGTCGCGTCTTGTGCCTTGGCACGTCTCTTCGTCCAAGGCATGACTTGAGATTTGCAAGATCTGAGAATTGCAAGACCGATATTTGAAGGTGCGCCGCGATGCCGAATGCCATTCTCGTGCTCAATGCCGGCTCTTCGAGCCTCAAATTCGCGCTTTACGAAGCGGACACGCTCGTCGTCCTATGTCGCGGCGAAATCGAAGAGATCGGCCGGGCCGAATTGAAGGTGAGCGGCCCCCTGGCGGGAGAGCTCAACGCTTTTGGGCCGCCCCCGTCAGATCCCGACCGCGAGGTGACCAATGCCTGGGTCGTCGCCGCTCTGCGTGAGCTGCCCGACATCACGCTCGTCGCCGCCGGCCACCGCGTCGTCCACGGCGGCGCGAGATTCAAAGCGTCGGTCCTGCTCGACGCTGCGACGATCGAAGCGCTTCGCGGTTTCATACCACTCGCGCCGGATCATCAGCCGTATAACCTCGCGGTGATCGAGACGGTCGGCAGAGAATGGCCGCACCTGCCGCAAATCGGCTGTTTCGACACCGCCTTCCATCGGACGCAACCACGCCTCGCCGAGATCTTCGCCCTGCCGCGCGCACTCACCGACGAGGGCATCCTGCGCTACGGCTTCCACGGCATTTCCTATCAATATATAGCCAGCACGCTGCCGCAATTCCTCGGCGCGCGTGCGTCGGGGCGCATCATCATGGCGCATCTCGGCAATGGCGCCTCGCTTTGCGCTTATGCCGGCGGCAAGAGCGTCGCGACGACCATGGGATTTACGACGATCGACGGATTGATGATGGGCACGCGATCGGGCGCCATCGATCCCGGCGTCGTGCTCCATCTGATCAACCAGAAGGGCATGTCCGCCAAAGAAGTCGGCGATATTTTGAATGAGCGATCGGGCTTGCTCGGCGTCTCCGGCCTTGCCAGCGATGTGCGCAGTCTGGAATCGAGTTCCGATTCGCACGCGGCCGAAGCGCTCGACCTCTTCGCCTATCGCGTCATCCGCGAGTCGGGTTCATTGATTGCGGCGATGGGCGGCCTCGATGCCTTCGTCTTTACGGCGGGGATCGGCGAACATTCGGCGCGTATGCGCGAAGCGATCTGCAAAGGCCTCGGATGGATGGGCGTCGCACTCGATCGTGATCGCAACCAACGCTCCGACCGGCGGATCAGCGCCGAGACATCAAAGATCGATGTCCTGGTGATACCGACGGACGAGGAGCTCGAAATAGCCTTGGACGTCCGCCGCTTGATCTGCAACAAAGTCGAGGCGAGCGCGCCTTGCAATTAATGGGCGGATTTACCACCATTGTGCTGCACTGAATAGGCGGCCAAAGAGGCTGACATGGGTCCCAAAGATCGCAAGCAAGCCTGGACGATCTGGTATTTTGTCGCGGCGGCCATTGGGGTCGTCCTGCTGCAGGATTTCTGGAACGCCTATCGGCAGACGGAAACCATTCCCTATAGCGAATTCGAGCAACTCGTCAGCGACGATAAGATCTCGGAAGTCGTCGTCGGGGCAAATACGATCGAAGGCACGCTCAAGGCACCGGCAGCAAACGGCACGACGAAATTCGCCGCGGCCAAGGTCGATCCTGCTTTTGCCGAGAAGCTCATGGCGAAGGGCATCAAGGTGTCCGGTGCGGCCTCGGGCGGCCTCCTCGCCACGATCCTCTCCTGGGTCTTGCCGGCGATCATCTTTTATTTGATGTGGACCTTCCTGTTTCGCAGCATGGCCGACCGCCAAGGTTTCGGCGGATTGATGTCGGTCGGCAAATCACATGCGAAAATCTATGTCGAGACCGACACCAAAGTCACTTTTGCCGATGTCGCCGGCGTCGAAGAGGCCAAGTTCGAACTGGCGGAGGTCGTCGCCTTCCTGAAGGAGCCTGCTGCTTACGGCCGGCTCGGCGCCCGAATCCCCAAAGGGATTTTGCTCGTCGGCCCGCCCGGCACCGGCAAGACATTGCTCGCCCGCGCCGTTGCCGGCGAAGCGGGCGTGCCGTTTTTTTCGATCTCCGGCTCGGAATTCGTCGAAATGTTCGTCGGCGTCGGCGCGGCGCGCGTGCGTGATCTCTTCGAGCAGGCGCGCAAGGCTGCGCCCTGCATCATCTTCATCGACGAACTCGATGCGCTCGGCCGCTCGCGTGGCGCTGCCGGCGGTTTCGGCGGCTATGACGAAAAAGAGCAGACCCTCAATCAATTGCTCTCCGAGCTCGACGGCTTCGATCCGACTTCCGGCGTCATCCTGCTGGCCGCAACGAACCGGCCTGAAGTCCTCGATCCAGCTTTGCTGCGCGCCGGCCGCTTCGATCGGCAAGTGCTCGTCGATCGGCCCGACCGCGCCGGCCGGCTGGCAATTCTAAAAATTCACGTTCGCAAGATTTCTCTTGCCCAAGATGTCGATCTCGATCGCGTCGCCGCCATGACGACGGGCTTTACCGGGGCCGATCTCGCCAATCTCGCCAACGAAGCCGCCTTGATCGCGACGCGGCGCAAGGCCGCTGGTGTGACGCTCGACGATTTTACCGCCGCGATGGAGCGGATCGTCGCCGGTATCGAAAAGAAGAGCCGCGTCCTGACCCCGTCGGAACGCCGCCGCGTGGCCTATCACGAAATGGGCCATGCTCTGGTGGCCTCGGCCTTGCCCGACGTCGATCCTGTTCAGAAGGTCTCGATCATCCCGCGCGGCGTCGGCGCGCTCGGCTATACGATTCAGCGGCCGACCGAAGATCGCTTCGTCCTCGCTGCGAGCGAATTGCGGCATCGCATCACCGTCCTCATGGGCGGCCGCGCGGCGGAATTTTTGCTCTTCGACGGCGACGTGTCGACGGGGGCCGCAGATGATCTGCAGCGCGGCACCGAGGTCGCGACTGAAATGGTCACCCGCTACGGCATGGCGGACGTGATCGGGCCGCGTACTTATAGGGCGCCGACTTCGCCGTTTCTCGGGACACAAGAGATCGACAAGCCGGCCGCGTCCGAATCGACCTTGCGCGAAATCGACCTCGCCGTGCACGACATCGTCGCCACCGCCTTTACCGAAGCCAAGGACATTCTCGAGCGGCGGCGCGCGGACCTCGACAAGGGCGCCGCGCTCTTGCTGACGAAGGAAGCGATCACTGCGGAAGATTTTCCACCGCTGCGGAAAACTGCATCCGCCGCGCCGAAAACTTTGCCGGCGGCGGCGGGATAGAAGATTGCGAAGAATGGCTTGCCTTTTCCTGAAAGCGCAGCCGACGTGCGTTGCACGAAGTGTCTCAGATTGAATTTCCGCGCACGACCCCAAGCGGACCTACAACGTCAAACCGAAACCATCACGAACCCGCAACCATGGTTCACGTGTTATGCGGCACCACCAGCGCGACCGGAGTGAGGTCGGTCGTCACCCCCGTCGGCGGGTCGTTGACGACGGTGCCGGTGCTGCCGCTGCTCAGGCTGAAACTGCCCGCCGTGTAATTGCCGAGCAGCAGCAGCGACACCGAATGCGTCCCGTCGGTGACGGTCAGCGTGCCGCCCGACGAATTGCTGGTGTAGCTCAGCGTCGTCGCCGAGGCGTAGTTCACCGCCGTCAAGTCGATCGCATCGGGCACGGTAAAGCCCGCCACCAACATAGCGTACGACCCGGTGCCGTCGAGCTTCAGCGTGCCGCTCGACGCGAAGCCGATCGTGCTCGATCCAGCCGTTGCGCCGCTCTGCAGCTCGAGCGTGCCGCCGGCAATCGTCGCGCCGGAGATCGTGCCGGCCGACTCCACCACTTCATGACCGCCGCTGCTGAGTGTCGTCGCCGCGGCGCTGCCATAGACATATTGGTGGCCGCCGCTGAGCGTGACGCCGCTGGCGGTGCCGCCCGCAATGATGTCCTCTATGCCGCCGCTGGCGATCGTCCCGGCCGCGGCGCTGCCATAGACATATTGCAGGCCACCGCTGAGCGCGACGCCGCTCGCCGTGCCGAAGTCGAATTGCGTGCCGCCGCTCGATACGATGGCGCCGCTCGCCGTCCCGCCGGACAGGATGTCCTGCAGGCCGCCGCCGGCGAGGGTCGTTGCCGCGGCGCTGGCATAGACATATTGCAGGCCGCCGTTCGACAAAGTGCCGCCGCTGGCGGTGCCGAAGTCGAACTCGGTGCCGCCGCTCGAAGCGATGCTGCCGCTGGCGGTCCCGCCGGACAAGATGTCCTCGATGCCGCCGCTCGCAATGTTGGTCGCGCTCGCGGCGGCGGCGCTCTCGACATATTGGACGCCGCCGCTGAGCGTGCCGCCGCTCGCCGTGCCGAAGTCGAATTGGGTGCCGCCGCTGGATACGATGGCGCCGCTCGCCGTCCCGCCGGAGATGACATCCTGGAGGCCGCCGCTGGCGAGCACCGTCGCCGCGGCGCTGGCATAGACATATTGGACGCCGCCGCTGAGCGTGCCGCCGCTCGCGGTGCCGAAGTCGAACTCAGTGCCGCCGCTCGACACAATGGCGCCGTTTGCGGCCCCGCCGGCCAGGATGTCCTCGATGCCGCCGCTCACAAGTGCGGCCGCGTTCGCGGCGCCGCCGCTGTAAACATATTGGACGCCGCCCGAGAGTGTGCCGCCGCTCGCGGTGCCGAAGTCGAACTCAGTGCCGCCGCTCGACACGATGGTGCCGCTCGCCGTGCCGCCGGCAAAGATCTCCTCGATGCCGCCGCTCGCAACATGGGTCGCGCTCGCGGCGGCGCCGTTATAGACATATTGGACGCCGCCGCCCGCAAGCGTCGTGCTGGTGGCACTGCCGTAGTCGAATTCAAAGCCGCCATCCGACACGGCGGTGACGGCCGCCCTGCCCCCGGCGAATATGTCTTGGACGCCGCCGCTGATGATCGTGCCGCTGGCAAGGCCGAAGGTTTCGACCGCCTGCAAGCCGGCGTAGATGGTGGCGCCGTCGGCAACGCCGGAGGTTTCGATCACCTGCAAGCCGGTGAGGATCATGGTGCCGCTGGCAAGGCCGAAGACGTTCTGCTCGCCGCCCGAAATCCGGGCGCCGGCATCCGAGCCGCTGACGATTTGCGTGCCGCCGGCATAGACCGCCGTGGCGCTCGCGACACCGCCGGAGTCGACGAGTTGCGTGCCGCCGCTCACGATGGTGCCGCTGGCGACACCGGAGCTTTCGATCACCTGCAAGCCGGTGGAGATCGTGGTGCCGTTGGCAAAGCCGAAAACGTTCTGCGTCCCGCCCGAAATTTTCGCGCCGAGATCGGTGCCGCCGCTGCTGATGGTTTCGCTGCCGCCGGCCAAGATCGCCGTCGGATCGACCAAGCCGCCGGAGAGGACGAGGAGCGTGCCGCCGCTGGAGACGACGGTGCCGCTCGCCGTGCCGCTCGATGCCACCTCCAGGATAAGGCCGCTGCCGACGACATAGCCGCTTGCGGTATAGCCGGAGCCAATTTCCAAAGCGCCGCCGCTGCTGAGGATCGTGCCGCTGGCAAGGCCGCCACCGAAGAGTTCCAGCGTGCCGCCGCTGGAAACGATCGTGCCGCTCGCCGTGCCGGCCGCCTCGACAACCTGCGAGCCGGCGAACACAATGGCGCCGCTGGCAGTGCCATAGACGTCCTGCGTGCCGCCGGAGATCAGCGCGCCAACATCGGTGCCGCCGCTGCTGATGATTTCGCTGCCGCCGGTCAAAATCGTCGTGGGATCGACCAAGCCGCCGGAGAGAACGAGGAGCGTGCCGCCGCTGGAGACGGTGGCGTCGACGACCGTGCCCGCCGAGACTTGCAGCGTGACGCCGCTCGAGACGGTGAAGCCGGAGAGCGTGCCGCCGATGATGAGGGTGCCGCCGGGGAGCAGATCGGGCGCAACCGCGACAGCGCCGGAATCGACGATCTCGGTGCCGCCGCTCGAAACAATCGTGCCGCTCGCCGTGCCGCCGGACAACACAATTTCCACCCCGAACACGGTGACGCCCAAGGTTTCGCCGCCGGAAGAAACGACCTCGTTGCCGAGACTGCCGATGATCGAGCCGCTATCCGTTCCGCCAGCCGAGACGCTGGCGCTGCCGCCACTGAGGACGATTGCGCTGACAGCGGTGCCGTCGACGATCTCCATGCCGCCGCTGCTGATGAACGTGCCGCTCGCAGTGCCGCCCGCCTCGACCACCTGCGAGGTGGTGAAGACCGTGTCGCCGCTGGCAGTGCCGTAAACGTCCTGCTCGCCGCCGGAGATCAGCGCGCCATCATCGGTGCCGCCCGCCTCGACGACCTGCAAGCCGGTGAAGATCGTAGCGCCGCCGGCAATGCCGTAGACGTCCTGCTCGCCGCCGGAAATCAGCGCGCCGTCATCGGTGCCGCCGGCGAAGACGATTTCGTTGCCGCCGCTCAGAATTGTCACCGGATCGACGAGACCGCCGGCGGAGACGTAAAGTGTCCCGCCACTGGAAATCATGGTCTCGCCGGCGCTTCCGCCGTCACCGACAACCTGCAGACCTCCGTACGAGATCGTGGTGCTGGTCGCCGTCCCGCCGCCGCCGGCGGAAGAGACTCCGACGTATTGCGTGCCGCCGCTCGAGACCGTGGTGCTGGTCGCCGATCCGCTCCCGCCGACGTACTGCGAGCCATATGCCGAGATCGTCGTGCCGTCCGCAGTGCCGTCGTCGAGCTGGACGCCATACCAGATCGTGGTGTCGCTCGCCGTGCCGAGGTAGACAAACTGGAAGCCCCCGATGCCGACGAACGTGCCGGTCGCCGTGGAGTCCTGGTCGACTATCTGCGAGCCGTTAGCACTGATCGTCGTGCCGCTCGCCGCGCCGCCATTTTCGACAATCTGCTCACCAAAGTCGCCGCCGGCGCCGTTGTGGACGTTGGCGCCGATCGCCGTGCCGTTGACGTACTGCGTGCCGAAGTCGATGACGTTCGCGTCGTAGTCGACTGTGCCCGCATAGACGTATTCCGTACCTTCGCCGACTTCGCTACCGCTCGCCGTGCCATTCGAGAGAACCAGTGTGCCGCCGATGAGGATCGAGTTCGTCCGCCGTGCCGCTGCCGCCGTCGTATCCGACGTACTCGAAGCCTTCCGAGATCTCCGTGCCGAACGTCGTCCCGCTGGCCCCGGACCCGTAGCCGACGTATTGGGTGGCGCCGCCGCCGGAGAGAATCGTATTGTCGGCCGTGCCGCTGCCGCCGTCATACCCGACGTATTGTAAGCCGCCAAACTCGATCGTGGCGCTGCTCGCCGTACCGCCGGAGTTGACCACCTGCGAGGCGGCGAAAAGATCGACGATCGTGCCGGCGGCCAGGCCATAGTCGAGCTGAGTGCCGCCGCCGCCGACTTGCGCGCTGTCGTCAATGGCGCCGGCGCTGACGGTCTCGATACCCCCGCTGCTGATCGTGATGGTGTTCGCCGTACCGCCGGACTCAAGGAGGAGGTTCATGCCGCTATTGACGGTCGCGCGGTCGATCGTGCCGAAGATTTCGGCCGTGGCGCCGCTGTTCAACGCTCCCCCCAGCGCAGTCCCGCCGGAGGACACGATTTCCGTCCCGCCGGAAGACACGGTCGTGTTGCTGACGGTGCCGCCGGACTCCACGACCTGCGATCCGGCAAATACCGTCGCGCCGCTGGCGGAGCCGTAGACCTCTTGCTCGCCGCCCGAAATCTGCGCACCGTCGTCAGTGCCGCCGAGTGAAACGATCTCGCCGGCGCCGGCCAAGATTGTCGTCGGATCGGCGAGGCCGCCGGCGAAGACGCGGAGCGTGCCGCCGCTGAACACCGTGGTATTGGTTAAAGTGCCGCTCGACCCCGCCTCGAGCGTGATGCCGCTGCTGACGACGAAGCCGCTTTCAACGTAGGCGGAGCCAATCTCCAGAACGCCGCCGCTGGCGAGGAGCGTGCCGCTGGCAATGCCGCCGCCGAACAATTCCAGCGTGCCGCCGCTGGAGACGATCGTGGCAGTTGCCGTGCCGCTGGATGCCACCTCCAGTGTGATGCCGGTGCTGACGACAAAGCCGCTTTCGATATAGCCGGAGCCGATTTCCAGACCGCCGCCGCTGCTGAGGATCGTGCCGCTGGCAATGCTGCCGCCAAACAGTTCCTGCGTGCCGCCGCTGGAGACGGTGGTGCCGCTGGCCGTCCCGCCAGACAACACGACCTGCACCCCGATCACGCCGGCGCCGAGGGCGCTGCCACCGGAGGAAACGATCTCTTCAGCGAAACCGCTGATGATCGAGCCGCTATCCGTCCCTGCGGCCAATACGATGGCGTTGCCGCCACTGAGGACCGTCGCATTGCTGACGGTGCCGCTCGACCCCGCCTCGAGCGTAATGCCGTCGCCGACGACAAAGCCGCCGAGCACGTACCCGGATGCGATTTCGAGTATGCCGCCGGAATTGACGGTGGAGCCGCTGGCGATGGCGTTGCCTAACAATTCGAGCGAGCCGCCGCTCGACACGATCGTGGCGCTCGCTGTGCCGCCGCTCTCGACGACTTGCGAGCCGGTGAAGATCGTGGCGCCGCTGGCAGTGCCGTAGACGTCCTGCTCGCCGCCGCTGATCTGCGCGCTGAAATCGGAGCCGCCGGCGGTGACGATTTCCAAGCCGCCGCTGATGATCGTGCTGCTCGCTGATCCGCCGTTCTCGATCACTTGCGAGCCGGTGAACAGTGTGGCGCCGCTGGCGTAGCCGAACACATCCTGCTCGCCGCCCGAAATCTGCGCTCCGTCGTCGGTAGCGCCCCCGCTGACGATTTCGGAACCGCCGCTAGAGATGACCGTCGGATCGGCGAAGCCGCCGGAGGACAGCGTCAGCACGCCGCCGCTTTCGACGGTCGTTGATGTTGCGGTGCCCCCCGAAACCACGACGAGGATGTCGCCGCTCGAGACGGTGAAGCCGCTCTCGGTCACGCCCGAACTCACCACGGTCGGCGTGCCGGCAAGGACGACGAGCGTTGCCGTCACGTAGAGGTCACCCAGAGGGGCGCTGCCATGGGAGTCGATGCCGGTTCCGTCCGTGACCGCGGAAATCTCAACCTCTCCGGAAAAGGTGCCGAGGCTGTTGTCGGGAAGCGTGGCGAAAAGGGCGCTGTCATTGCTCGCGCCGGCCGCCAGTCCGCTGATCGACCCCGCTGCGGCGGTGACGGGTGCTCCGAAGTCAACTACGTCGACGTCCAGATTCTCGGAATACGCGCCGGCCGGCGCGTCGTTGCTGACCTCAATGTTCTCCGTTGCAGAGCCGCCGTCGGCGCCAAGTTTGATGTAAGTCGTAGGCACCGTGATCGACGGTACCGCCACGTAGTAGGCGCTGGTCAGGGTTGTCGTGCCGCTCGCCGTATTGGAGCCGAGCGTAAAGTAAGCATTGTCGAGACCCGACACGTCGAGGTTCACCGACTCGGGAATTGTTCCGGTCGAATCGGTTCCGGTGAGCGTCAGTTCGCCGTTGGAATAATTGAAGTTCCAAGTGCCATCGGTGACGAAATTCGCAATCGTGATCGTGTCGCTTCCACCGAAATTCTCGATCGTTCCGGTGAAGCCGGACCCGGCATTGCCGTCGATGAAAGTGCCGCCGCCGGCGAACGCCACCGTCCCGTTGCCGGTGGCGGAGATGAGTTCGCCGCCGGAGATGATCGCGGTGCCGCCGCTGCTGACCAATGTCGCACTGGCGACGCCGCCCGCTTCCACCACTTGCGAGCCGGCGAAGATCGTGGCGCCGCTGGCCGTGGCGTAGACGTCCTGCTCGCCGCCGCTGATCTGCGCGCCGAAGTCCGTGCCGGCGCCGCTGACGATTTCCAAGCCGCCGCTGACCATCGTGGTGCTGGTCGCCGTCCCGGTACCGTGTTCGTATCCGACGTACTGGGCGCCTCCGTTCGAGATCGTGGTGCTGGTCGCCGTCCCGGTGCCGTAGAAGTACCCGACGTACTGGGTGCCTCCACTCGAAATCGTGGTGCTGGTCGCCGTCCCGGTGCCGTAGTCGTCTGCGACGTACTGGGCGCCTCCGTTCGAGATCGTGGTGCTGGTCGCCGTTCCCGAAACAATCTCACCGCCGCCGTTGCTGATCGTCGTATTCAGCACCACACCGCCGGAGCTGACATTCACCGTGCCGCTGGCTGTGATCTCGATCGGACCGGAAACCGTGCCGCCGTTGACGACGTCGAGCGTGCCGCTGCCTTCGACGAGGTAGCCGGTAGTGACGGAAATTGCGGTCGATACGGTCGTCGTGCCGCTGGAAATCGTGATCGTCGTGGTCATGACCGGACCTTCCTCGCCTGGGCTTCGAAGCGAGCCGATTTATAGGAGTATTGGGCTTGGCTATGCGGATGCATCGCAAAACTGGCGCTGAGTTCGATCGCCGCGCTCACTGGCTCGACATTTGGGAGGCGCGCGTTCGAACCGGCACCAATCCGCAAGGACGTGCTGCGGTCGACGCGCAGATGCAGATCGTTGCAGCAACTGTTGCAGGAGGAATCGTCGATCGCGCCGTAGAGCGCGTCGTACGCATCGAGCACTTGTGTGACGGGGGCATCGGACGCCGTCATAAAAGGCGAAACCATCGAGCCGGGCAAGGACGCCGAAAAAACCACTTCGGGCTCCGGCTCTCCGGCCGCAGACCCGCTTGCAACCACGCGGTTCATTTGAGGCCCCGCCTGTGGCAATAACTGAAGTGAATACTCCACCGCCTAAAGGCGGTGGCTTCGAATTCCGGCTAACCTGGATTTCTCAAACGAATTCAGTTTTTAGCTGAAAAACGGGTCGTTCGGCGGCTTATTTTTCGGGCTTGGGCGTGATTTTCACATCGGCCGGACATCGCCGCTGACACGGCCCGCTCGGTTCCCGCGCTGCGAGTCCCATGGTTTCGATTCTCTCGCAATACGAGTCGTTTGGCGCGTGCGTCAGGGCTCGGCGAACCGGCATCTTGATCCTGCTTTCCGGTGCGGTGGTTTTCCGTCAGCCGGAGCCAAAAGCGCGTTGAAGATAATGGTGGGCGAGTTCGAATTCGTTCTTGTGGGGGCATCCCGAAGCAAGCGCGAAGTGAATGCGGCGCACGCTCCTTCGCACCTGAGCGCCGAGCTTGAGCAGCTTGAGGCGAATGGTTTGAGCCGACGCGTCGGCGAATTCAGTATGGCGCAGGCCGACGCGGCGCAGAGTATCGACGAGCACGTAAGCCATGGCCGAGAACCACAGCCGCAATTGGTTGGCTTGCATCGTCGCGGAGGAAGCACGATCGGCGAACAGTTCGAACTGCTCGCCGATGCGGTTTTCCGCCTCGCCACGCGCGCAATAGAGATCCTCGTAGAGAGCACGGGCGTCAAAGGCGAGGCGGCACCCCCGACGTTTGAGCGTGGTGACGACGAAGCGCGGATTGGCGCCATCCGGTGTGTGCTCGGCTTTGCCGACGACACGTCGGTTTCGGCTCCAGCTCTTGAGCGTGCGATAGGAGAAGTCGCGGAAGACCCGCGCCGGCTTGCCCGAACTCAGGCACCGGCGCTTGGCCGCGGCAGCCTCCGCGACGAGCGCTGCTTCCAGCCTTGCATTGCGCGCCACACCGAAGACGTAATCGACGCGGTTGGTCTCGCACCAACTCATCAGGTCGTCATTGGAAAAGCCGCTGTCGCCGCGCAAAATGATGCGTACCCGTGGCCAGCTCCGGCGAATGTGTGAAACAATGCGCGCCATGTCCGCGACCGCGCCATCGCTGCCTGCGACATCGGCGCGCCGCTGCTTCGCCAGCAGCAGATGCCGTCCACAAAAGACATACAGCGGCAGATAGCAATATTCGTCGTAATAGCCGTGGAAAAATCGACCCTCTTGTCCGCCGTGAAGCGGAATGTCGGTATTGTCGAGATCGAGCACGATCTCGCGCGGCGCGCGTTCGTGGGCTTCCAGGAAAACATCGACCAGCAGGCCATCGACCCGCGCGCCGTCGCAATCGATCTTGTGATATTTGGCGGCATGGCGCTTGGGCGTGTGCTCGAGACGATTGAGCGTGCTCTTGCCCGCCAAGGCCTCGCAATCGGAGCGCAGCGCCGGCTCTAGCTTGCCCGCCAGCACCGCAAAGCTCGAGTCCTTGCGCAGCTCGTCATGATCGTTGAGGTCCTCGTAACCCAGCGCCAGTCCGAAAATCCGTTGCGCCAGCAAGGTTTCGAGCCGGTGTTCGACGTAGACAGGGTTGCGCCGGTCATCGAAGCATTGCGCGAACCGCCGTATCAGCCCGAGGCCGCCATCCACCTGTCCCAACAGAAGCGCGCCCGCATTGGAGGTGATGTCGCCGCCATCGAAACTGGCCACCACCGCGCGCCGTTCAACCGCTTTGAATCCGAAAAGCTTCGCGCTACAGTCCGTCCGCATCGGGGAGTTCCGTTCGATCTAAGCAAGTCGTTCTCGCAAAACAACTTTCTAAAATTCGGCGCCCCGATGCACCTTAAATGTTTGAGAAATCCGGGCTAAAGCCTGATGGGTCGATCCGTTGGGCCGACTGGTGCAAGTCTGGTCCGCATCGCAGCCCGGCGCCGATTGTGGCAAACACCGAAAGCTTCCGCCGCCATCTCCAACGATCTATTTCGGAATTGGTTTCATCAAGATCGCGCTCTTTGCCAAATCCCGTGCCGCCTAACCCGGATTTCTCAAACATTTAAGGTGCATCGGGGCGCCAAATCTTAGAAAGTTGTTTTGCGAGAACGACTTGCTTAGATCGAACGGAACTCCCCGATGCGGACGGACTGTAGCGCGAAGCTTTTCGGATTCAAAGCGGTTGAACGGCGCGCGGTGGTGGCCAGTTTCGATGGCGGCGACATCACCTCCAATGCGGGCGCGCTTCTGTTGGGACAGGTGGATGGCGGCCTCGGGCTGATACGGCGGTTCGCGCAATGCTTCGATGACCGGCGCAACCCTGTCTACGTCGAACACCGGCTCGAAACCTTGCTGGCGCAACGGATTTTCGGACTGGCGCTGGGTTACGAGGACCTCAACGATCATGACGAGCTGCGCAAGGACTCGAGCTTTGCGGTGCTGGCGGGCAAGCTAGAGCCGGCGCTGCGCTCCGATTGCGAGGCCTTGGCGGGCAAGAGCACGCTCAATCGTCTCGAGCACACGCCCAAGCGCCATGCCGCCAAATATCACAAGATCGATTGCGACGGCGCGCGGGTCGATGGCCTGCTGGTCGATGTTTTCCTGGAAGCCCACGAACGCGCGCCGCGCGAGATCGTGCTCGATCTCGACAATACCGACATTCCGCTTCACGGCGGACAAGAGGGTCGATTTTTCCACGGCTATTACGACGAATATTGCTATCTGCCGCTGTATGTCTTTTGTGGACGGCATCTGCTGCTGGCGAAGCAGCGGCGCGCCGATGTCGCAGGCAGCGATGGCGCGGTCGCGGACATGGCGCGCATTGTTTCACACATTCGCCGGAGCTGGCCACGGGTACGCATCATTTTGCGCGGCGACAGCGGCTTTTCCAATGACGACCTGATGAGTTGGTGCGAGACCAACCGCGTCGATTACGTCTTCGGTGTGGCGCGCAATGCAAGGCTGGAAGCAGCGCTCGTCGCGGAGGCTGCCGCGGCCAAGCGCCGGTGCCTGAGTTCGGGCAAGCCGGCGCGGGTCTTCCGCGACTTCTCCTATCGCACGCTCAAGAGCTGGAGCCGAAACCGACGTGTCGTCGGCAAAGCCGAGCACACACCGGATGGCGCCAATCCGCGCTTCGTCGTCACCACGCTCAAACGTCGGGGGTGCCGCCTCGCCTTTGACGCCCGTGCTCTCTACGAGGATCTCTATTGCGCGCGTGGCGAGGCGGAAAACCGCATCGGCGAGCAGTTCGAACTGTTCGCCGATCGTGCTTCCTCCGCGACGATGCAAGCCAACCAATTGCGGCTGTGGTTCTCGGCCATGGCTTACGTGCTCGTCGATACTCTGCGCCGCGTCGGCCTGCGCCATACTGAATTCGCCGACGCGTCGGCTCAAACCATTCGCCTCAAGCTGCTCAAGCTCGGCGCTCAGGTGCGAAGGAGCGTGCGCCGCATTCACTTCGCGCTTGCTTCGGGATGCCCCCACAAGAACGAATTCGAACTCGCCCACCATTATCTTCAACGCGCTTTTGGCTCCGGCTGACGGAAAACCACCGCACCGGAAAGCAGGATCAAGATGCCGGTTCGCCGAGCCCTGACGCACGCGCCAAACAACTCGTATTGCGAGAGAATCGAAACCATGGGACTCGCAGCGCGGGAACCGAGCGGGCCGTGTCAGCGGCGATGTCCGGCCGATGTGAAAATCGCGCCCAAGCCCGAAAAATAAGCCGCCGAACGACCCGTTTTTCAGCTAAAAACTGAATTCGTTTGAGAAATCCAGGCTAAAGGCGTGCGGTTTGCGGATCCCCTATGAGGGGCTCTAAAATGGGATGACTCAAGGGTGTTGACGCCGCTCCGCCGAGAGGAGCTCACACGAGCCGGCTCTGCTCCACGGCAGCAGCAATGAAACTGGCGAAGAGCGGATGCGGCGCGAAGGGCCGGGATTTCAATTCGGGATGGAATTGCACGCCGATGAACCAGGGATGGTCGGCGAATTCGATCGTCTCCGGCAAGAGACCGTCCGGCGACAGACCGGCGAAGATCATGCCATTTTCTTCCAATCGTTCGCGATAGGCCATGTTGACCTCGTAACGGTGGCGATGTCGCTCCGAGATCTCGGTCTGCCCATAAATGCCGGCAATTTTCGAACCGTCGCGCAGCACCGCCGGATAGGCACCGAGCCGCATCGTGCCGCCGAGATCGCCTTGTGGGGCAGCATCAAGGCGCATGGCCTAATGACCAACACCGTGATTGTCAGCGATGACGCCGGCCAGTTCGATGTCGGTCAGCATGGCCTGCTCACCGGGTGAGTGCTCAAGTCAGCCGGCGCAGGAAGATAGTGACCGAAGAAAAGGTGATGAGCACCAGTCCACATTGTTGGACGCCGGTGAAGCCGCAAGTACGCGCATGAAACCGGCAGCGCTTGCGTCGAACCAGTGAGTTCGCCTTACGTCGTCAAGCACAGGCTGATCCTCCGAGCAGGAGGGTGACAAGCGCAACCCGGTCCCGCTCGTCGACGAATTCGCACGTATCTGAGTAGTTTCCGAACCTACCGCTCCCGCTAGGTCGACAGGTAAGGTCAGGACCATTGGCCGGTTGACTGCGTGCCGAATGACCATGGTTCACGCGACAAGGCCGCAAACGGCAACTCGCAACCGATGCGCGACAACAAGTATACATGTGAACGGAGTGGGTAGGACTTTTAATCATGAGGGTCATTCCAAAGCTGCGCCGCGTACGGTCTACAAAAGGTTGATTTGTGACTGCGTGATTGATGATGACAACCTGTTCCAGCGTGCCGACACCATCGAACCCGGATGGTGGGTCGCCCAAGCAGCGCTCGACGCTTGCGCAAAGGATGGGACGAAAGAGATGCCGGTCCATTCGGCGCAAAGCTCGAGACAGAGCAAAGCGGACTCGGCGTTGACGCACTATTCTCAACGTTGGTGCACCATCAAAGGCGCCCGCGCGCGAGGCTCGTCATGACACCGCTTCCGCGCGTTGCCTCGACGAACATATCGGCCCTCGTCTCGGATGTGGACGGTACTTTGGTGACCGACGACAAAACTCTGACATGGCGTGCCCAGGCGGCAGTGGCCGAACTCCACGCACGCGGAATCACTTTTACAATCATCAGCAGCCGGTCCCCCCGCGGCATGCGCATGCTGCTCGACCCGCTGGAGATCACGACACCGATCGGCTGCTTCAATGGCGGTGTGATAGCTAAACCCAATCTCTCGGTGATCACCGAGCATCTCTTGGCGTCTCAAGTCGCTCGGAGCGCGGTCGACATGCTCGATGCCCACGGCGCTCAATCCTGGGTCTTCGCCGGGCAGGACTGGCTGGTGCGCGAGTCCAACGGGCCTTATATCGGGTTCGAGGAGCGCACGTTGAGATTCCAGCCGACAATCGTCAAGAATTTCGGAGCTTTCCTGGATGTTGCCTCCAAGATCGTCGGTGTCAGCGGGGATTTCGAACTTCTTGCGCAGTGTGAGCGCGATACGCAAGCCGTTCTTGCCGATCAAGCGACCGTCGCACGTTCGCAACCTTATTACCTCGACATCACCCACCCACTCGCTAACAAGGGCGTCGCACTGTCGGAGCTCTCAAAGCTGTTCCACATTCCGCTGGCGGAGATTGCCGTCATCGGTGACGGCGGCAACGATATCGCAATGTTTGAACGGAGCGGTCTCAGCATCGCCATGGGCAATGCCAGTCCGGAGGTACGACGGGCGGCGGATTTCGTGACGGGCAGTAATCGCGCGGACGGCTTCGCCGACGCGATCGAGCGATACATCCTCGGCGGCGACCGTTCGAACGCGCAGGTTGGTATTGCCCGGCAAGGAGCCGGGTCATGGTAGTGTCCGCGCGTGCCAGACCGAAAATCTCACTCGTCCTCGCAGACGTCGACGGCACTCTCGTCACTGCAGAGAAAGTGCTGACCGCGCGTGCCGAGGCAGCCGTGAAAGCGCTCCAGCCCGCAGGCATTGCCTTTGCGATTACCAGCGGCCGGCCGCCGCGCGGCATGGCGATGTTGATCGATCCATTGGGTCTGCGGACGCCGGTTGCCGGCTTCAATGGCGGGATCTTCGTGAAACGCGACATGACCATCATGGAAGAGCACGTGCTGGCCGCCGATGTCGCGCGTCGCGCGCTTGAGCTCATCCTGCACAACGGTATGGATGTTTGGGTCTATAGCGGCAACGACTGGCTTGTTCGGGACCGCAATGCGCCGCATGTGGCTCGGGAGCAATGGACCGTCGAGTTTGCCCCAACCTTCGTCGACAACTTCAATGACGTGCTCGGCAGAGCGGTGAAGATCGTTGGCGTGAGCGACGATCACGACCTGGTAGCGCGTTGCGAAAAGGATGCGCGGGAAGCGCTTGGCACGGGCGCCTCGGCGGCCCGCTCGCAACCTTACTACCTCGATGTCACCCACCCGCGGGCCAATAAGGGGACGGTCGTCACGACGCTGTCAAAGCTTCTGTCGGTCCCAACTCGCGAGATCGCCACGTTCGGGGACATGCCGAACGACGTGCTGATGTTTCGCAAAAGCGGTCTCAGCATCGCTATGGGCAATGCCAGCCCAGACGTGCAGGCGCAGGCCGATTTGGTGACGGACTCCAATGAAGACGAAGGATTTGCCAAGGCGATCGAGCGGTTCGTCCTGTGTCGCGCGCCCGCATCCGGGTTGGAGGTACGATGAAGCCGATCGTCATCGCACCGTCAATTCTGTCTGCCGATTTGCGGCGGCTCGGCGAAGAAGTGCGCGCCGTCGATCAGGCCGGCGCCGATTGGATCCATACCGACGTCATGGATGGCAGGTTCGTGCCGAACATCTCTTTCGGCCCCGCGATCGTGAACGCGGTACGCCGGTCCACAGCAAAGCCGCTCAACGTGCACCTGATGATCGTCGAGCCCGAACGCTATCTCGAGGATTTTGTCGAAGCAGGTGCCGATCACCTTCTTGTTCAGGTCGAGCCGTCTTCGACAATCCACCTCCATCGCGTTCTATCGCGCATTCGCGAGTTGGGTAAGAAACCCGGCGCCGTGCTCAATCCGGCGAGCCCTATCGCTTTTGTCGAACAGGTGCTGCATCTTTGCGATGTCGTCCTGGTGATGACCGTCAATCCCGGATTTAGCGGGCAGACATTTCTGCGCGAGATGTTGCCGAAAATCCGAGATCTGCGCCGGCTCTGCACGTCAAGGAGGCTCGACCCCTGGATCGAAGTGGATGCTGGGGAGAATGGCGACACGGCCGCACTGGCCGTCGAGGCCGGTGCCAACGCGATTGTGGCGGGATCGGCAATATTCGGGTCGGACGACTATGTGGCTGCCATCGCACGAATTCGAAATAACTCATTACATGGGATGGGTGTCAGGCAATGACCAGCACCGTATCGAACGAGATTCAGACTTTTGAGAGCGCCGCAGCGCTTGCGCAGAATGTCGCGGAATGGCTTTGCGGCCTCGCGCAGGCCAGCAGCCGTGATTTTGCGGTGTCTTTATCGGGCGGGTCGACGCCACGCCAGCTTTATGAAACGCTCGCAACGCCGGCCGTCGCATCGAATTTTCCATGGAGCCGCGTTCATTGGTTTTGGGGCGATGAGCGATTCGTCCCACACGACGACGCCGAAAGTAATTATCGGATGGCTCACGACGCGTTTCTTTCGCGAGTTCCGAGTCCGGGCGACAATATTCACGCGATCCCCACTGAGGGCTTATCGCCGGAGCAGGCGGCTGCCGCGTACGAAGCGATATTGAAACGTTTCTACGGCGCCGACGTGCTTGTGCCCAACCGGCCGCTGTTCGATGTGACGCTGCTTGGAATCGGAGAGAACGGACACACCGCTTCATTGTTTCCGGGGCACCCGGCATTGCAAGAGACGCGGCGGTGGGTGGTCGCGGTCTTCGGCGCAAAACCGGAGCCACGCATCACATTGACGTACCCGGCGCTCGACAGTAGTCGCCACGTCGCATTCCTCGTTACGGGGGAAGGAAAGCGAGACGTCGTCGCGCGCGCGCGTGCCGGAGATCCGACGATACCCGCGGCAAGGGTTCGCCCGGTCGGGCGTCTTCACTGGTTTACGGACCGCGCCGCGGCAGCAGGAGGAGCGAATTGATGTCCAAGGAATCGCCAACGACGGAAGGCGCTTCGCCCCTCGCTCCCGCAGTCCTGATCGTCATGGGTGTTTCGGGATGCGGGAAGTCGACAATTGGAGCGCTCCTCGCCCGGCGCCTGCAATGGGAGTTCGAGGATGCCGATTGGTTTCATCCGACTTCGAACGTCGACAAAATGCACGACGGCATCACGCTCACCGACGAGGATCGTCGGCCCTGGCTCGGCGCGATCGCCGCCTGGATCGACAAGACGCGTCGTTCGGGCGGGCACGGTGTCATCGCATGCTCAGCGCTGAAGCGCCGCTACCGCGATGTCCTGATCGGTGATCGTGTAGATGTTCGTCTGGTCTACCTCAAGGGCGACGAGACATTGATCGCGCGCCGCATCGCTACCCGTCATGAACATTTCATGCCGAGTAGTTTGCTGCACAGCCAATTTGCCGCGCTCGAGGAGCCAGGACCGGACGAGGCGCCCATCATCGTCTCGATCGAGCCGCAGCCGCGTGTGATCGTGGCGCAGATCATTTCAGCGCTGAACGTGGTGGAAGACGGTTTACCGGCGGCGCCGACATCTCTGAGGGGGCTCGGTCATGACGCGTGAACGAGCTCATGAGGAACCGCCGATGGCTGCAACATTGTCGCCCGAACTGCTGGATAAAATGGACGCTTATTGGCGCGCCGCAAATTACCTTACGGTTGGGCAGATCTATCTCCAGGACAATCCGCTGCTCGATACCCCTCTCAATTTCGAAAACATCAAGCCTCGTCTGCTCGGCCATTGGGGCACTACCACCGAGCTCAATTTCATTTACGTACACCTGAACCGGCTGATCAAAGAACAAGATCTGAACATGATTTATGTCATCGGCCCCGGTCACGGGGGGCCGGGGCTGGTGGCGCACAGTTATCTCGAAGGATCCTACACGGAGCGCTATCCGAATATCGAGCGCAGCCGAAACGGGCTGCAACGGCTGTTTCGCCAGTTCTCCTGGCCTTATGGAATCCCGAGCCATGTCGCGCCGGAAACCCCCGGGTCGATTCATGAAGGGGGCGAGTTGGGCTATTCCCTCGTCCATGCCTATGGCGCGGCATTCGACAATCCAGATCTGATCGTGGCCTGCATCATCGGCGACGGCGAGGCGGAAACGGGCGCACTTGCCACAAGTTGGCACTCCAACAAGTTTCTGAATCCCGTGCGGGACGGCGCGGTGTTACCGATCCTTCATCTCAATGGGTTCAAGATCGCCAATCCGACAGTGCTGGCGCGCATCGGCCGCCGTGAATTGACCGACCTGATTCGCGGCTACGGCTATGAACCGTATTTCGTGGAAGGCGATGTGCCGGCGGTGGTGCATCAAAGTCTAGCCGGTACGCTTGATAGGGTCGTAGCCGAGATTCACAAGATCCAGAGTGAAGCGCGTTCCTCTCCCAGCACGCCGGAGAGGCCGCGTTGGCCGATGATCGTGTTTCGCACGCCAAAGGGCTGGACCGGGCCAAAATTCGTGGACGGCAAGCAGGTGGAAGGGACCTGGCGGGCGCATCAGGTCCCGATCGCGGACTTCAAGAATCCTGAGCACATCAAGCAGCTCGAAGATTGGATGAAAAGCTACAGACCGCGTGAATTGTTCGACGAAAGCGGCAAGTTCCGCGACGAGTTCGCAGCACTCGCGCCGACCGGCCACCGTCGTATGGGAATGAATCCGCACGCCAATGGCGGCGAATTGCGGCAGCCCCTATCGATGCCCAACTTCCATGATCATGCCGTGCCAGTGCAAAGGCCCGGCGGCAGCGCGGCGGAAGCCACGCGGGTTCTTGGAGAGTTTCTGCGCGACGTGATGAAGCTCAATCTAGACAGCCATAATTTCAGACTTTTCGGTCCGGACGAGACCGCCTCGAACAGGTTGGAGGCCGTCTACGAAGCTTCCGGCAAAGAGTGGATGGCTGATATTGAAGAGGTCGACATCAATCTCAGCGTCAACGGCCGCGTCATGGAGGTGCTGAGCGAGCACCTGTGCCAGGGCTGGCTCGAAGGGTACCTGCTCACCGGCCGCCATGGGCTGTTTTCGTGCTACGAGGCATTCGTTCATGTCATCGACTCGATGTTCAACCAACATGCAAAGTGGCTTAAGATCAGCCGCAACATCCCATGGCGCAAACCGATCGCGTCGCTGAATTACCTGTTGACGTCGCATGTCTGGCGGCAGGACCACAACGGCTTCTCCCACCAGGATCCGGGCTTTATCGATCATGTCGCGAATAAGAAATCCGATGTCGTGCGTATCTATCTGCCACCTGATGCAAACTGTCTTCTGTCGGTAGCCGATCATTGTTTACGCAGCTGCAACTACATCAACTTGATCATCGCCGGCAAACAGCCCGAGTGGCAATGGCTCGACATAGAGTCCGCCGTTCGCCACTGCACCACCGGCGCCGGTATCTGGCGATGGGCGAGCAACGAGGCCGGTGATCCCGATGTGGTCATGGCTTGTGCCGGCGATGTGCCGACCCTCGAGACGCTTGCTGCCGTGACGCTGTTGCGCGCCTATGTCCCCGACATCCGCATCCGTGTCGTCAATGTAGTGGATTTGATGGTCTTGCAGCCTCGGTCCGAGCATCCGCATGGTCTGGAAAATCAGGATTTCGACGCACTGTTCACGACCGACAAGCCGGTGATCTTCGCCTTCCACGGCTATCCGGCGATGATTTACAAGCTGACCTACCGACGGCACAATCATGACAACATTCATGTTCGCGGCTTCAAGGAGGAGGGCACCACCACGACCCCCTTCGACATGGTTGTGCTGAACAATCTGGACCGCTATCAGCTCGCGCTAGACGCTATCCGGCGAATTCCGCGGCTCAGCGATCAGGTGGAGAAGGCGACCGCGCGTTACTGGACAACCATGGAGCGGCACAAACTCTATGTCAGCGAGCATGGCGACGACATGCCGGAAGTCCGCGACTGGCGCTGGACCTTGTGAGCATGATGCTTCCGCCCGGACGCGTCATGACCGATGCAGCACCAGGGTTGAATGTGCTCGCGCAGTCGATGAGTACGCACAAGAGCGTTTTCCGGGGCTTCCGCAAGTGGCATGTTTCGGGACCACCTATCACGCCGAATTGGCTGCGGTTGCTCGTGTCTTTCCGATCTCCAAGGAATTGAGCGACAGACCGACCGGCCGCCAAGCCCGATTCCCGTCGCGTGCGAGCAGTTCGTCGGCCGCCTTCGGGCCGTCGCTGCCGGAGTCGTAGTCAGGAAATTCAGCCGCTTTTGCCGCCCAGGCGTCGAGCACCGGCTGCACGATGCGCCAAGCCTGCTCCACCATGTCAGCACTCATAAAGAGGGTTGGATCGCCGATCATGACGTCATGGATGAGCGTCTCGTATCCGACATTCTCTTCCTTCGGGAACCAGTCATCATAGTGGAAGTCCATTTTCACGGCGGCGAGGTCCACTACCGACCCCCGGCGCTTGACCTCGAACTGCAGGGAGATTCCCTCGTCCGGCGCGATGCGGAGCACTAGCCAGTTCGGCGGCAGAGTATCGACGGGCGTGCCATGGAACGTCCCAAAGGGGGCCGGCTTGAAGCGGATCGCGATCTCCGTATTCCGTTGCGACATGTGCTTGCCGGTACGGAAATAGAAGGGCACGCCGGCCCAGCGCCAGTTGTTGATTTCGAGCCGCATCGCAACATAAGTCTCGATGTTCGAATCTGTCGCCACGTTCGGCTCGTTCCGATAGGCCTTCACCTGCTTGCCCAACACGGTGCCGGCGCCATACTGGCCACGAACGACTTGCGCCGGCTTGACAGCGGGCATCGCGGCGAACAATTCAGCCTTCTTCGAACGGATCGCGGCGCCATCAAAGCCTGTAGGCGGCTCCATGGCCACCATCGAAAGCAGCGTGAACACGTGGTTCGGGACCATGTCGCGCAACGCTCCGGTTCCCTCGTAGAACTTGCCGCGCTGCTCCACGCCCACCGTCTCCGCCACGGTGATCTGCACGTGATCGATCCGGTCACGGTTCCAGATCGGTTCGAACAACCCGTTGGCGAAACGGAACGCCATGATGCTCTGGACCGTATCCTTTCCAAGAAAGTGGTCGATCCGGAAAATCTGGTCCTCGTGCAGCGTCCGCAGGATGCCGGCATTCAGCTCGCGCGCCGAGCCCAGGCTATGGCCGAACGGCTTCTCGATCACCACGCGGCGCCAGAACCGATGCTTCCCGTTCTTGTCGTCACCCTGATTGGTCAGCTTCGCCTTGCCGAGCTGCTCCACCACGGTGCCAAAAAACCGGCCGGCGACGCCGAGGTAAAAGATGGCGTTGCCCTGTGTGCCATGAGCATTCTCTGCCTCGCCCAACGTGCCGCGGATCTTCTCGTACAGCTCAGGCTTGGTCAGGTCACCCTGGATGTATGACATTTTCTCCGCCAGCCGCTTCCACGCCGCCTGATCGATGTGGTCAGGGTCGAACTCCGCGGTGGCGTTCCCGACAAAGCTCTTCAGCATGTCGTAGAGGTGGCCGCGCCAGCCCACGGCAGTTTCCTCCGCCAGGTCCACGCCGATCAGCGCAAAATTTTCCGGCAGCACATCGGTGCGCGAGAGGTTGTAGAGGGCTGGGATCAGCAGGCGCTTCGTCATGTCGCCGCCAGCGCCGAAGATCACCATGGCACAAGGATCGGCCGGGCTTGCTTGGCGCGGCGGCGATGAGGACTCGGCCGGTTGCTCGGTTGGAGGGACTTGGATCGGCTTGTCGTCAAGCATGTAACTACTCCGCGGCGTGCGTTGCAGCGGAATGATCCAGCGATTCTTTCGGCTTTGCTTCTGGGTCGATGGACTCGGCGCCCTCGATGTGACCGCCGAAGCCGAACCGCATGGCCGAGAGCATCTTTTCTCCGAAGGTGTGCTCCTGCCGCGAGCGGAATCGGGCGTAGAGCGCCGAGGAAAGCACGTCCGCCGGTACTGCCTCCTCGATCGCGGCTTCGATGGTCCAGCGGCCCTCACCGGAATCCTGGACGAAGCCGGAGAAATCCTTGAGCTGCGGATCCTTCGCCAGCGCGGCAGCGCCGAGATCGAGCAGCCAGGATGAGATGACGCTGCCGCGTCGCCAGACCTCAGCGATATCCGGCACGTTCAAGACAAACCGCTCGTCCTCGGGGAGGTCTTTCGAGTCCTTGTTGCGCAGAATGTCGAAGCCCTCGGCGTAGGCCTGCATCAACCCGTACTCGATGCCGTTATGCACCATCTTGACAAAGTGCCCGGCGCCAGTCGGGCCGGCATGGATATAACCGCGCTCGGCTCGCGCATCGCCCGTCTTCCGGCCCGGTGTGCGCGGGATATCGCCCAGGCCGGGGGCGAGTGCTGCGAAGATCGGATCGAGGTGATCCACAGCCTCCCTCGGGCCGCCGATCATCATGCAGTAGCCGCGCTCGATACCCCAGACGCCGCCCGACGTGCCACAATCGACGTAGCGAACACGCCTCTCGGCTAATTTTTTGGCCCGGCGGATGTCGTCCTTGTAGAAGGAATTGCCACCATCAATGATAATGTCGTCGGGTGCCAGCAGGCCCGAGAGCTGCTCGACCGTCTCCTCGGTGATCCGGCCGGCGGGTAGCATCAGCCAAACCGCACGCGGCTTTTCTCCGAGCGCCTTCACCAGCTCGACGAGCGACCCGGCTTCTATGGCACCCTCCTTTGCCAGTGCCTCGCGCGGCTTAGGATTGGCGTCGAATACCACGCAGTGGTGTCCTGCCTTCATCAGGCGGCGAGAGATGTTGCCGCCCATGCGGCCGAGCCCGATCACACCGATCTGCATTTGCTTCACTCCTTGCAAAAGTGCCGCTACGGAAGCGCGCTATCTATCGCATGGGCCAGCTCCACCAGCCCCGCATCGACATCCTTTAGGTGGACGCGCAGCGTGCGGCGACTGCGTTCCACGAGCACGGCGAGATCGCCGCTGGCCTGCGCCGCCTTCACCACCCCGAAGCTGTAGGAATGGTCGGGCACGCCGATATCCGCAGGATCGTCGCAGGTGATCTGCAGAAACACGCCGGAATTCGCGCCGCCCTTATAGGCTTGCCCGGTCGAATGCTGGAAGCGGGGTCCGAAGCCGAGACAGGTGGCAGCATGCGTCCGGTCGCGGATGCGCGTGCGCATCGCGGTCAATGCCCGGGTGTGCTTCTCGTTACGCTCGATATAGGCCAGCAGCGCAACATAGTCGCCCGACTTTGCACCGGCGTGAACGCGGCCGAAATGGCTCTTTAGATAGCCGGTAAGGGAGTTGTGCGGACCGAGCTCCGCCGCGTTGCGTGGATCGGCGTAGAGGGCCAAGCCGCTCTCACGGAACAGCGGCGCTGCTTCGGCGAGGCGATGCGACGTCTCGTAGGCCTCGGTCAGCGCCCGCGTCTTGTCCTTGCTCGCCTCGACATCGGGCTGGTCGAACGGGTCGATGCCGATGATGGCCCCGGCGACCGCGGTGGCGATCTCCCAACGGAAGAACTCCTGGCCGATGTGCCAGATATCCTTGACGTTGATGTGCGCGACCGGATGGCCGGCCCGCTCCAGCGCCGCCATCATTTGGCGCTGCAACGGATCGTGCTGCCCTTCCAGCTCCAGATAGGCAAAGAACCTATCGCTGCCGTAGTGTTCCGGCGAGGTGATCGGCTCTCCAGCTAACGGAATTAGCCCGCGCCCCTGCTTGCCCGTGCTCTCCGCCAGCAGCTGCTCCAGCCAGGCGCCGAGAGCGGCGATCGCCGGCGAAGCAATGATCGTCACCTTATCGCGGCCGAAGCGCGTTGCCGCAACGCCAATGGCGACGCCGAGCTGTACGCCGGGATTCTCCGTCGGCGGCACGTCGGCACCGCAGGCGCGTTGCATCGGCCGCGCTGTCTCGAGGAAGCGTTTGATGTCGAGACCAGTCGCTGCCGCCGGCACCAGGCCGAACTTCGACAACACCGAGTAGCGGCCGCCGATCGAGGCTACGCCATGGAAGATCTGGGCGAAGCCCAGATCTTTGGCGCGCTGCTCCAGCGCGGAGCCTTGATCGGTCACTGCGATAAAGTGATCCCCCGCCTTGTCCTTGCCGCGCAGCGCACCCACACGCTCGAGGAAATAGTCCATGAAGATATTGGGCTCCAGCGTGGTGCCGGATTTGGACGAGACGATGAACAGCGTCTTGCCGAGATCGACCGCCTGTTCGACGGCCTCGATCTGTGCGGGATCGGTGCTGTCCAGCATGTGGAAGCGCGGCCAGCCGAACGCCTGCCCGAAGGTCTCGCCCAACACTTCGGGACCAAGACTTCGATCCACCCATCCCCAACAGGACGAGGTCGGTGAAGCCGCCATGCTTTATCGCCTCGGCAAAACGGTGCAGCCGATCGGTATTGGCCAGCTCCTGCTCCACAATGTGCAGCCAGCCGACCCATTCGTGTTCGTCGGTTGCGGACCAAAGCGCTTTATCGCCGGCCCAAAGCCGCCGGATGAGCCCCTGCTTGCGCCAGACCTCCATTTCCGCTTGCAAGGCGGTCTGCATCTCCGGCGAGCCCGGCGCGATCTCCAGCCTGGCGCATTCGCCATCGAGCAGGATGCGGCGACGCTGCGCGACGGCGCCAAGCAGCTTGTCGAAGGCATCCGCGAATTGCTGCACGCCTTCCGCGACCAGCTCTTCGGTGACCGCCTTCAGCGATATGCCATGCCGTTCCAGCTCGGCGAGCAGCGCACGAGCACCTTCGACATCCTGCTCGATGACATCGGGCGCCACCTTGCCGTGGTCGCGGAAGGCATCCATGGTCGCCGGCGGGATGGTGTCCACGGTGTCGCGACCGATAAGCGCCTCGACATACATCGTGTCCTTGTAGGTCGGATTTTTTGTGCTGGTGGAAGCCCAGAGCAGGCGCTGCGTTTTCGCGCCTGCCGCGGCCAGACTCTGCCAGCGCGGGCCGGAGA
The DNA here is from genome assembly GCA_963809985.1 of uncultured Alphaproteobacteria bacterium. GTDB lineage: Bacteria > Pseudomonadota > Alphaproteobacteria > Rhizobiales > Beijerinckiaceae > Methylovirgula. The sequence continues at coordinate 55,999 of CAWELW010000003.1, forward strand.
ACAAAGCTTGATAGCGAACGTAGGCAAGCTTCGCATTGGCGATCGCGGCCTTGCCGCGCAACCGGTCCGCCAGCTCATTGTCGCCGAGCTTATCGAGCCGTTTGTCGATCGCGCTGTCGATGCGGCTGACGAAGATGCTGGCGACGCTGCCGATCTTGCCGACGTCGCCGCCGGCTCGCGCCAAATCCTCAAGCCCGGAAATATAGGCTTCGATGACTTGCTCGTAGACCGCGACCGAGAAAAGCAAGGTGATGTTGATGTTCAGCCCGCGACCGATCAGCTGACGGATCGCCGGAAGGCCGGAAGGCGTCGCCGGTACCTTCACCATCAGATTGGGACGCGCCACCGCCCCCCACAGCCGTAGCGCTTCGGCTGTTGTGGCTCCGGTATCGTTGGCCAGGTAGGGCGAGCATTCAAGGCTGATGTAGCCGTCTCGGCCCTGTGTCTCGTCGTAGACGGGGCGCAGCACGTCGGCGGCGGCGCGGATATCGGCGATTGCCAGGTGCTCGTAGATGGCGGAGACGTCGTGGTCCCCCTGCGCCTGGAACTGCTTCAGCACATCTGCGTATTCGTCGCTCTCGCCGATCGCCTTCTCGAAGATCGAGGGGTTCGAGGTGAGACCCTTCAGTCCGTCATGCGCGACGAGCCTGCGCAACTCGCCGGTCTCGATCAGGCTGCGCTTCAGATAGTCGAGCCAGGGCGACTGGCCACATGTTTCGAGCTGCTGCAGCGGGTTCATGCCACCTTCTCCTTGGCCAGCGCGAGCTGCTGCTTCGCTGCAGCGAGTATGTTTTCCGGCGTGAAACCGAATTTCGTCATAAGATCCCTGAGCGGCGCCGAGGCGCCGAACGTGCGCATGCCGATCCTGGAGCCGGTAGCGCCGACATAGCGATCCCAGCCGATCACCGAGCCCGCCTCGACCGAGACGCGGGCCGTGACCTCGGGCGGCAACACGCTGTCGCGATAGGCCTGATCCTGCTGCTCGAACAGCTCCCAGGACGGCATGCTGACGACACGCGCGGCGACACCTTCGCGCTCGAGCTGCTCATAAGCCGCGATGCAGAGGGCGAATTCGCTGCCCGTGCCGATGAGGATCACCTCCGGCTTACAGCGCGCGGTATCGGCGACGACATAGGCGCCGCGCGCGAGGCCAGCGGCCGAGGCGAAGTGCGTGCGGTCAATGGTTGGGAGCGGCTGTCGGCTCAACACCAGGCAGGCGGGTTGATGCGTCAATCCGATGATGACCCGCCAAGCCTCGACGACCTCATTGGCATCGGCCGGACGAAGCGTGATCAGGCCCGGTATGCTGCGCAGGGCAACGAGCTGCTCGACCGGCTGGTGAGTTGGGCCGTCTTGGCCGAGGCCGATCGAATCATGCGTGAAGATAAGGACGACCGGGAGTTCCATCAGCGCGCTCAAGCGGATGGCTGGCTTCATATAGTCGGAAAATATGAGGAAGCTCGAGCCGTAAGCGCGTATCTTGGACAATGCGAGCCCGTTCAGGATCGCGCCCATGGCGTGTTCTCGAATACCGAAGTGCAGATTGCAACCGCCATATTTATCGGCCTCGAAATCCCCGGCAACCTCAAACGTGAGACGCGTCTTGGTCGATGGCGCGAGGTCGGCCGAGCCGCCGATCAGCCAGGGATAATGCGCTGCTATGGCGTTCAACACTTTGGCCGATGAGTCGCGGCTCGCCAAGCCCTTGGCATCGGCCGGAAAGCTGGGTAGCTCGGCGTCCCAGGCATCGGGGAGTTCACCTTTCCACATCCGCTCGAGCTTGTCGGCGAGGTCTGGGTGCGCGTCCCGGTACGCGTCGGTGTGCGCGAGCCACGCGTTGCGGAGCTGCCGGCCACGCTCGCCCATGCCGTTACGAAAATGCTCGCAAACAGTGTCCGGCACGAGGAATTTGGCGTCTTCCGGCCAGCCGTAGCTGCGCTTGGCCAGACGGATCTCTTCGACACCGAGCGGCTCGCCATGGGCGGCGCTGGTGTCCTGCTTATGCGGAGCGCCGAAGCCGATATGGCTCTCGACGATGATCAGGGTAGGTACGTCGTGGGTGCTTTTGAAGGTCTCGATTGCCTGTGAGATCCGCTGCGTGTCGTTAGCGTCACCTACCCGCTGCACATTCCAGCCATAGGCAAGAAAGCGCGCCGCGACATCATCGCTGAAGGCGAGATCGGTATGCCCCTCGATCGTTATGCGGTTGCTGTCGTAGATCCAGCAGAGGTTCCCGAGCATCAGGTGCCCGGCGAGCGAGGCGGCTTCGCTGGTGACGCCCTCCATCATGTCGCCATCGCCGCACATCGCATAAACGTCGTAGTCGAACACCGCGAAGTCGGGCCGATTGAAGTGTTTCGCCAACCATCGTTGCGCGATCGCCATGCCGACGCTCGTCGCGCAGCCCTGACCGAGCGGACCGGTCGTTGTCTCGACGCCTGTGGTGCGCCGGTATTCGGGATGGCCCGGGCATCTGCTGTCGAGCTGACGGAAATGCTTGATGTCGTCGAGCGTGACCGCAAGCTCGTCCGCGGCGGTGACCGATTTCACGCAACTGAGATGCAGCAACGCATAGAGCAGCATCGATGCGTGGCCGTTGGACAGCACGAAGCGGTCGCGATTGGGCCAAGCCGGATCTTCCGGATCGAAGCGCAGGAAGCGCTGCCACAATGTATAAGCCACCGGCGCCAATCCCATCGGTGTGCCGGGGTGGCCGGAATCGGCCTGCTGCACGGCATCCATGGACAAAGTTCGGATCGTGTCGATGCACAGCTGATCGATCGAGCACTCGCTCCGCGACGGGCTCGCTTCCTCATTTGCGCCATCGCTCATGGATGAGTTTCGCATGGCGGCGACAGCGTGGCGCGACCTTGCCGACTCGGCCGCTGCCATCTCCGTGGTGCCGACAGCGGTGGTCCGACCCGCGTGATCTCGATCCTTCATGCTTCCTCGATAGCGCCGACAACATGTGAGAATGCGCCGGCATCAGAACGGTGACGTCCGGGGTGGGCAGACTAAGAACTTCGGCTCCCGCCGAATGGCAGCACCTGCAATTCAACGAACTCGCGATAAAGTCGTTTCATCGTAGGCTTCGCCGGTGGGGCGTCACGGCCCTAGGGCATTCGACCACACGGATCATAGGTGGTCGCGGGTCCGCAGGCGTAGCCTCGGAAACTACTCAGATCCGCCCAGCGCTACATCTCGGGTGCCTCCAAGCTCCACCTCCTGCCCTATTTCCGAGACTTCCAGCCTTGCGCTTTAAACGCCAACCTCGAACGGCATGCACGGCGACCGACAGGAATCCAATTCCTGTCGAAGTGACGGGGACGTAGTCGTGCTGAACGCCGCAACATTCCCGATTGACAGGCGATATGACTAAGTCGTGATCAAAGTCCGGAGCTGAAGGCCGCGTCATCGTCCGTGCGCAGCTTGCTTCCACTGGCATAACTGCGTCTGGTGATCGCATCGCGATATCCCTTGAGCACTTCGCAACGGGTCTGGTCGCCATCGCGCCAAAAGCGCAAGTCGAACTTTCGCTTGCCAATCTGGAGATCCATCACCGTGAGGTCGGGCAGCCAAGCCGGTAACCGGGGGTCGATATAGAGCCGATCACGAGGGGCGTCCGGCTGAAAGCCGAGGATCGTATTCAGAAAGGCGAAGACCGAGCCGGCGGCCCAAGCTTGTGGCACGTTGGCGCCAAGATATTGGACAGGAAAATTGGTGGGGTCACGCTGAACACCGGAGTAGAGTTCCGGTACTTGGTGCTGCATGAAATAGCCTGCCGCGCCGCTGACGTCGCGCGCGATCCGCGCCGCCTCCTCGGCAAAGCCATACCGCCGGAAGCCCATGGCAATGATGCCGTTGTCGTGCGGCCACACGGCGCCGTTCTGGTAGGAGTAGGGATTGTAAGCGGGATGCTTTGCAGAAAGAGTACGGATCCCCCAACCACTCCACATGTCGGGCTCCATCAACCGCCGCACCACATCGCCGGCGCGATCGGCTGGGACGATGCCCGACCAAAGACAATGGCCGGGATTCGAAGCGACCGTCATGACCTTCTTTTTCTCGCCATCGAGGGCGTAAGCGTAGGAGCGTGAGTTCTCGTCCCAGAACACCTCGTTGAAACGCTGGAAGAGTGACGCAGCCTTCGCACGAAGATCGCGTGCCCGATCGGCTTTGCCCAATTCGTCGAAAATCTCCGCCATGCGAATCCAGGCGTCGTACACATAACCTTGCAGTTCGCAAAGCGCCTTGGGACCTTTCACAGGCGATCCATCGGGATAGAGGACGGCATCGCCCGCGTCCTTCCAGCTCTGGTTCTCGTATCCTACGGGCGAGCGCGTCGCGTATTCTTGAAAGCCGTCCCCGTCGCGATCTCCGTATTTTTCAATCCATTCGAGGCATCCCTCTGCCGTTTCGAGATGCCACTCGAGGAGCCCGGCGTCCCCGGTGCAACGCCAGGCGACATGCAGCACGATGAGATAGAGGATTGTGGCGTCCGCGGTGCCGTAATAGGGCGTGTGCGGTATCAGCTTGAAATGTGCTAGCCTGGATTTCTCAAACGAATTCAGTTTTTAGCTGAAAAACGGGTCGTTCGGCGGCTTATTTTTCGGGCTTGGGCGTGATTTTCACATCGGCCGGACATCGCCGCTGACACGGCCCGCTCGGTTCCCGCGCTGCGAGTCCCATGGTTTCGATTTTCTCGCAATACGAGTCGTTTGGCGCGTGCGTCAGGGCTCGGCGAACCGGCATCTTGATCCTGCTTTCCGGTGCGGTGGTTTTCCGTCAGCCGGAGCCAAAAGCGCGTTGAAGATAATGGTGGGCGAGTTCGAATTCGTTCTTGTGGGGGCATCCCGAAGCAAGCGCGAAGTGAATGCGGCGCACGCTCCTTCGCACCTGAGCGCCGAGCTTGAGCAGCTTGAGGCGAATGGTTTGAGCCGACGCGTCGGCGAATTCAGTATGGCGCAGGCCGACGCGGCGCAGAGTATCGACGAGCACGTAAGCCATGGCCGAGAACCACAGCCGCAATTGGTTGGCTTGCATCGTCGCGGAGGAAGCACGATCGGCGAACAGTTCGAACTGCTCGCCGATGCGGTTTTCCGCCTCGCCACGCGCGCAATAGAGATCCTCGTAGAGAGCACGGGCGTCAAAGGCGAGGCGGCACCCCCGACGTTTGAGCGTGGTGACGACGAAGCGCGGATTGGCGCCATCCGGTGTGTGCTCGGCTTTGCCGACGACACGTCGGTTTCGGCTCCAGCTCTTGAGCGTGCGATAGGAGAAGTCGCGGAAGACCCGCGCCGGCTTGCCCGAACTCAGGCACCGGCGCTTGGCCGCGGCAGCCTCCGCGACGAGCGCTGCTTCCAGCCTTGCATTGCGCGCCACACCGAAGACGTAATCGACGCGGTTGGTCTCGCACCAACTCATCAGGTCGTCATTGGAAAAGCCGCTGTCGCCGCGCAAAATGATGCGTACCCGTGGCCAGCTCCGGCGAATGTGTGAAACAATGCGCGCCATGTCCGCGACCGCGCCATCGCTGCCTGCGACATCGGCGCGCCGCTGCTTCGCCAGCAGCAGATGCCGTCCACAAAAGACATACAGCGGCAGATAGCAATATTCGTCGTAATAGCCGTGGAAAAATCGACCCTCTTGTCCGCCGTGAAGCGGAATGTCGGTATTGTCGAGATCGAGCACGATCTCGCGCGGCGCGCGTTCGTGGGCTTCCAGGAAAACATCGACCAGCAGGCCATCGACCCGCGCGCCGTCGCAATCGATCTTGTGATATTTGGCGGCATGGCGCTTGGGCGTGTGCTCGAGACGATTGAGCGTGCTCTTGCCCGCCAAGGCCTCGCAATCGGAGCGCAGCGCCGGCTCTAGCTTGCCCGCCAGCACCGCAAAGCTCGAGTCCTTGCGCAGCTCGTCATGATCGTTGAGGTCCTCGTAACCCAGCGCCAGTCCGAAAATCCGTTGCGCCAGCAAGGTTTCGAGCCGGTGTTCGACGTAGACAGGGTTGCGCCGGTCATCGAAGCATTGCGCGAACCGCCGTATCAGCCCGAGGCCGCCATCCACCTGTCCCAACAGAAGCGCGCCCGCATTGGAGGTGATGTCGCCGCCATCGAAACTGGCCACCACCGCGCGCCGTTCAACCGCTTTGAATCCGAAAAGCTTCGCGCTACAGTCCGTCCGCATCGGGGAGTTCCGTTCGATCTAAGCAAGTCGTTCTCGCAAAACAACTTTCTAAGATTCGGCGCCCCGATGCACCTTAAATGTTTGAGAAATCCGGGCTAGCTCGCCAAGGCGCAGCTCATGCATAATCTTACCCGGCTCTGCATCTCGATAATCGTCCCGGTCGGTGGCCTACAACGATCCCAGAACGGCGAGGGCTGCGCGGGCGAAGTCAGAGTGGACAAGTGCGTTCTGGAGCGAGGCGATCAGGCTGTCACGGCCGAAAAGGGCGACGAACCAAGGCATCCCCGCTGCCGGCACAAATTGCAAGTGGTCCGTACCCTCGATCGGAAGGCGTAGCGCGGCCATATCTTCGACGCCCTGATGAAAGAGGCGATAGAACTCCTCATTGCTGGTATGGATCTTGAGAACTGCTTGCCGCCAGTCCTCGAGCCTTTTGCCGACTTTCGACTGTTTGCTGTCCGCGATGCAATTGTCCGGTGCCTCGAAACGGACCTTGCCGTCGCCCAACTCGTAAAGCAGGCAGGTGTGCCAGACCGCTCCAGGCGGAAGGTCGATCTCAAAGCTGATGCGGCCATTGGCATATACTGGTCGCGAATTGTTCCGCCCTGCCGAGATGTTCACCTCGCGGCAGAAATCCTGGTTGCGGTAGATGGTCCTCAGCCGTGATTTGTCATTCGACCATTCCGTGGCGATCCGGCCGCGACGGACGATATGCCCCGACTTCACTTCGAACAAATCCGCGAAGTCGCTGCGGATCGCGATTTCGAGATTGAAACGCACCGGCTTCATCCCGTGGTTCACGAGGTCCAAGTCCTCGTGAACGCCGCCATCCAGCAAGCGGCTGAGCACCAGTCCAAGGGTGCGGGGCGGGATTTCACCGTCTTCGGTGGCAATAGCGCGATCGGCGAGGAATGTGCGCGAAGCATAATTTGTGACGTTGCCGGCATTCAGCAAGTCCCAACTCTCGCCGTTTGCATAGATGCTCCAACTGCTGATCACCCTTGTATCGAAGAAGTAGAGGCCCTTATCGCTTGGCCATTGAATTTGGCCATCCCGCTCGGTGAGCAGCACGCTGTTGCCTTGAACTAAGGCGAGTTGCAATGGGCCTATTGCAATTTCAAGTGCCATAAAACGGTTCCTTAATCTGCCAGGCTCGGAGAAACAGCGAATTCTCGACGCCGTCGAAGCCGACAGGTAGAACTTGTTGATGCGGGTTCCGTCGCCGCAGAAGTGTCTTCGCCTCTCGTCGAGCGGAGCTCCCCGCAACCCGAGTGCCGCGCCCCACAACTCGAGCGCGTCACCCTGCCGATGCGACGATACGGGAAGAAATCCTGCGAATGCAGGCTCGGAAACTACTCAGCCCTATCGGCGGCCGCTAAAGGCAACGCTTGCGCGGGTCCTCGAGGCCTTTGGGAAATCCTTAGGGCACCGCTTCATTTGGCTGCCTCTGCGAGTGAAGTGTGCCCGGAGCGCTGCTCGCACGGCTTTTCCGCTCGCGCGATGTTGTGCGCTGTGGCGACCATGGCGATGTGGGAGAAGGCTTGCGGAAAATTGCCCAACATCCGCTTGGCTGCGGGGTCGTACTCTTCCGACAGCAAGCCGAGATCGTTGCGCAATGAAAGTAGCCGCTCGAATAGCTTGCGGGCATCCTCACGCCGACCGAGAAGGACGTAGGCGTCCGCTAGCCAGAAGCTGCACGCGAGGAATGCGCCCTCTCCCTTGGGAAGACCGTCTTTCGATGCGCCCGTGTCGTAGCGGACCACGAACCCATCGGAGATAAGCTCGCGCTCGATCGCCTCGATTGTGCTTTTCACGCGTATGTCGTGCGGCGGCAAAAAACCGACCGCGGGGATAAGTAGAGCGGTTGCATCCAGCTGGTCTGATCCATAGGTCTGGACGAAGGCGCCAATGCCACGATTGAACGCTTTCGCGCACACTTCCTCGTGGATCTCGGCGCGGAGCTTGCGCCACTGATCGATCGGCCCTTCGAGGCCGAAGGCCTCCCCACTCTTGATCGCTCGGTCGAAAGCGACCCAGGCCATCACCTTCGAATGGGTAAAATGCCGAGGTCGTCCGCGGACCTCCCAGATGCCCTCGTCTTTGGACGACCAGACCGTTTCAAGGTGGGAAAGAAGGGCTCGCTGAAAATCCCATTCTTCGGCGAGATACTTAAGACCACCGACACGTGCTTGGTGCAGTGCGTCCATGACCTCGCCAAAAATGTCGATCTGCAATTGATCGGCGGCGGCGTTGCCAATCCGCACCGGCTTCGAGCCCTCGTAGCCCGAAAGCCAGGGGACCTCCCATTCGGCGAGCCGCCTCTCACCGGCGAGTCCGTACATAATCTGAAGCTGCGAGGGACTTCCGGCAGCGGCTCGCAACAGCCAGTCGCGCCAACACCGCGCTTCGTCGTAGTATCCGGCATTCATGAATGCGAGCAGCGTGAGCGTCGCGTCGCGCAGCCAGCAGAAGCGGTAGTCCCAGTTGCGAGATCCGCCGATCCGCTCCGGCAGTGATGTCGTCGGTGCCGCTACAATGCCGCCGGTTGGCGCATATGTCAGCGCCTTCAACGTGATGAGCGAGCGCGAGACGGACTCCGCGTAAATGCCGGTGCTCCGGTGGCTGTTCGCCCACCCCTCCCAAAACGCCTGCGTTCGTCGCAGGGCGTCTTGCGCATCGACCGGTTCTGGAATCGGAAGATGAGACGGCGCGTGCGTGAGCACGAAAGGAACGGCCTGCCCGGCAGAGACCTTGAATTCGCCCACGGTCGTCAGCTGCTCGCCCCGGAGCTCGACGGGCGTGCGCAGGACAAGCATGTCGGGGCCTGAAATCGCGAGAAGATCTCCATCATTTGTCCGTCTCACCCAAGGGACAGAGACACCATAGTCGAAACGAATGATCAACTCGGTAGTCATCGTGACAGTGCCACGCTTGCCGACAATCAACCGCACAACATGCGAGGTTTGCCCGCGTAAAGGCATGAAATCAATCAACACGACTTCGCCGTCGATCGTGGAGAAACCGGTTTCCAGGATCAGCGTGTTTAGCCTGTAACGGCGCGTTATCAGAGGATTGTTGCCGGTCGGCGCGATGCGCCACCGTCCGTTGTTGGTATCCCCGAGGAGGGCGGCAAAGCACGCGCCAGAGTCAAAACGCGGCCAACACAGCCAGTCGATCGAACCGTCTTTGGACACGAGCGCGGCGGTCTCGCAGTCGCCGATCAGTCCGTAGTCCTCGATGCTGGCAGTCATGCGCATTGTCCTTCTAGCGAGGCTTTGCCCCAGACCAACGAGACATGTAGAATGCCCCCACCATGGCAGAGAGCTCGGCGCGCTCATCGACGCGTTCCAAATGACGGTCAATGACGACTTGGTTCGCCAAGTCGTTGCTAGGCTCCCTCCGGGGACGTCGCCACTTCATGGCACTTACCGTCTCATCTAACTCAGCGTCACTCCAAAGCGAAGGCCCGGCCTGAAGCGTCAAGTTCACCATTGCCTCCGTGAGTCGTCACGTCTGGGGAAAAGGGAGTTTGTCGTTTCTTCGATAAACTCGACACATTTACATCGAGTTCCGTGACTTCGAGCTGGGCTGGCTTGGCGTCGGGCCTATCGCCCTTCGTGACCCTGGACCGTATTCGGCGCGCAGCGTCCAAACGAGCGTGTCGCTTTTTGCGCCTTGTCACTCCCCGTCTTTGTTGCGGTGCCGTCCATCCAATCCAGGTCGTCTCATCGTTCTCTCCGGTTGTCTGAGCGCCGATGGTCGAGGACGATACGAGCCTCGTGTCGTTGCCCCGTGGTGAATCCTGGAGCCGCAATTCCTCAGTGGACCAGGCTATGTTTGCGTTTGCAGAAAAACTCACGGATGCACTGTGGGGCGGTTGCTTTTTGGATGGGACGCTGTCGGCTACATCAGCGGCAATGTGCTCGGATCAGTCAGGGCCGAGATATTGGCCAGGCCTCTCGCCGCATGGCCCAGGTTGACGCCATAATTCGCTTCGTCGCGCCGTCGCGCTCATCAACTGGACGATTCTTAGCTTGGTTATTTGTCGCCACTCTCATCGAGAAAGCTGTCGTCGACAGAGTCTTCGGACGCATTCAGGAGGTCGGCCTGGGCTTTTGCCTCCGCCTCAGTTGGAAACCCGGCGCCGACAAACCCTCCGTTGTCCCATCTATCGACGACGCACCAGAAACCGTCACCGGCCGTCGATGGTCTCGCGACCCAGCGCGGTTCCGCAGGTACTTCCTTGTCGCTCATTTTCCTTTCCTCTTTCGTCGCCATGTATGGACGGTGCCCGTTTGGCAAGGATTTTTTTGGCGGCTGCGGCACAAGTCTGGAGCGGTCATGTATTCGGCCTGTTGATGCGGCCTGATGACCGCTGGCCCCGATGGGTTACGCGGATTGGGCTCCAAGCATTGGGGGGCGCTGCGCTACGCGATGACGTATCGGGGGTGTCCCAATCCAGGTCCTGACCATTTTGCCGTCGCTGCCTTCTGCTCCTTGCCGGTGACTGGTCGGACGACGTGTCCGGCCAGAACCTATTTGAACCTCGATCTATCTGCGCGTTGGGGCAAGCCGCTCGCGAGCGCGCTTCCCTATTGCGCCGTAGCGAGCGAGCGGCTCGCTCCGGGATGGGGCTTGAAGCTTTCGCCCGAAGTGAGAATCGCCCAAGCGATAGGCGCGGTCTTGGCCGCCTGCGCCAGGACCGAGACTTTCATCGGCCGCCTGGCCAGAATGCCGCGCTGCCATTCGGTCGCCCGGTCGGTGCGCGCCTTGGCGTTGCGCATGATCGTGCTGGCGCCGAGCGCGAAGAGTTTGCCGTCGCCGACCGCTGCGACAATCGCATGCGCTGTCAAGCCGCCGACGCCCGGAATGGTGGCGAGCCGCCGCATGATCGGATCAGCCTTTGCAATCGCCAGAATCTTGTTCTCGAGTTCGTCTATCGCCTTCTTCAGCGCTTCCACCTGAACATTGAGCGTCCGGAAGGCTGCCAAGAGCAGCGATGGAATACGCCTATCACCGGCTTCGATCAGCGCCACCAGTTCGGCAAAGCCGCGGTTGCCTTTCGCGGCGATGATGCCGAATTCGGAGAGCTGACTGCGCATCGGGTTCATCAATTGCGTGTGCTGTTTGACCTACAAGTCGCGCGACCGCTCGAGTCCGCGCGAGGCTTGCTGCTCGACGCTCTTGATCGCCACGAACCGCATATCCGGACGGCCGAGCGCGGTGCAGATTGCCGCCGCATCGCGGGCATCGTTCTTGTTGCGCTTGACGAACGGCGTCACATAGGCCGCCGGGATCAGGCGCACATCATGGCCCAAGGCACGCAGCGTCCGGCCCCAATGATGCGCCGAACCGCAGGCTTCGATGCCGATCAATGTCGGCGGCAGCCTGGCGAAAAATTCCTCCATCTGCGAGCGCTTCAAGCGCTTCTGCAGGACGATCTTTCCGCTCGAATCTTCTCCATGAACTTGAAAAACAGACTTGGCGATATCCAGGCCGGTCATGCTAACATTCATTTGGACGGTCTCCGCAGCTGGGTTGAATCACACGGCCAGCTTGGCACATCTGATGCCGTCCGGGACCGTCCACCCGGCATTGCGAGGAGCGCAGCGACGAAGCAATCCAGAGGGTGCGCATTGCTACTGGATCGCTTCGCGGAGCCTGTCATCGGGCCGGCCGAAGGCCGGACCCGTTGGCTCGCGGTGACGGCTGATAATTCGATCAAAACTCATCACACCCTAGAAAGTCGGGCTGGTTGCGGCGGCTTGGCGACCCAATGGAGCAATGCCGCAATTCATTGCATCTGCGGCCCCCCACCGACGATCACAACGAACCGGCGGTTTCATTCGAGGTCGTCGATCTCCGCGTCCGCGGACGGCGCTTCGCCCTGCTGCGCGGCAATGGCGCCTTCTTGCGCGCCGTCGCTCTCTTCTTCGTTCGGAATGCCGAAAACTTCGAGCGCCTCACCCTCGAGCGGATCTTCGTCCGGCGTGAGAGCGGGGTCATCGGATGGCAGCGGGACGACAAACCCTTGCGGTAGGCGGCCGTCGAACAATCCGGCACCTTTCAATTCGTCGAGGCCCGGCAAATCGGCGATCGCCTCGAGACCGAAGTGCAACAGGAAAGCCTCGCTCGTCCCGTAAGTGATGGGCCGTCCCGGCGTACGCCGCCGGCCGCGCAACCTGACCCAGCCCGTCTCCAAGAGCACGTCCATCGTGCCTTTCGAAATCGCAACGCCGCGGATATCCTCGATCTCGGCGCGCGTCACCGGCTGGTGATAAGCGACGATCGCCAAAGTTTCCAAAGCCGCCCGCGACAATTTCTTCGGCTCGCTTTGGCCGTGCGACAAGAGCCAGCCGAGATCCGACGCCGTCCGAAACAGCCATTTCTTGCCGACGCGCACGAGATTGACGCCCCGCCCGGCATAGTCGGCCCGCAGCGCTGCGAGGACTTCCGCCACCTCGACGTGATCGGCCAAGCGCCGCGCGATCTCGCTCTCCTCGAGCGGTTCGGTCGCGGCAAAGAGCAGAGCTTCGGCAATCCGCATCGCCTCACGCAAGGACGCGTCGTCGGAACTCGCAGGCTCTTCGATCATGCTGACCGGAAGATCCGGAAACAATCTTGCGACTTCGGCCAAGTGAACAACTCCTTTTCACGCTTCTCGCGGAGCGCCGCACAGTCGCCGGCCACGAAGTCGCCGGCTTCTTGGGCGCCGGCCTCAATCGGAGACGGCACGCAAGGCCTCTCCGCCTCTGCTCCGCTTCTTGATCCACAAAGGTGCGAAGGCCCGGTCCTGACGCAAAGAGACGACGCCCTCGCGGACCATTTCGAGGGTGGCCGACAGTGCCGAGGCGCGGACGGTACGCCAGCGTTCGGGCGTCGCGCAATAAGCCGCCAGATAGGCATCGAGAACTGTCCAATCGAGGGCTAGTCCGGCGAGGCGCTCCAACGCCTGACGCGCTTCGTTCAGCGTCCAAACGAAGCGTGGCTTGAACGTCACCTTCGACAACGCCCGCTTTTGTCTCTGCCGCGCATAGGCGGACAGGAGATCGAACATACTCGTCTGCCAGTGCTGGCTGCGGACGATATCGATCCCTTCGGGCTGGCCGCGCTGAAAAATGTCGCGGCCGAGACGGGGCCGATTGACCAGCGCTTCCGCCGCGGCGCGAATGGCTTCGAGACGCTGGAGCCGAAACGCCAGTAAGGCCGCAAGGTCTTCCGCCGGAAGCTCCTCGTCCTTCGGCGGCTGCGGCAACAACAGCCGCGACTTCAGATATGCGAGCCAAGCCGCCATGACAAGATAGTCGGCGGCGAGTTCGAGCCTCAGGCTGCGCGCGGCTTCGATGAAGGCGAGATATTGCTCCGCCAGCGCTAGGACGGAGATCCTGTGCAAATCGACCTTCTGTCGCCGCGCGAGCTCGAGCAGAAGGTCGAGCGGCCCTTCAAACCCGTCGACATCGACACAGAAAGCCGCCTCGCCGTCTCTCTCCGGACCCTCTTCGAAAGGCAATTCCACTGGCGAATCACTCATATAACGCCCGACTCTCAGGCCGTGGGGAAAATTTTGATCCGATCAGCCGGCAATCGCAAGCAGTGCTTCGACCTCTGCCCAGGCTTCCACAGGATCGAGATCCGCCGCCTCGGCCGGCAACCGGGCCATCGCGGCGCGAGCGCGGATCAGCGCCGGCCCCTCCAGCAAAGGTGCGACTGCAGCCATGCTGGCGGCTTCGGCGAGATCGCCGTTGCAATGCAGGGCAAGGTCGATGCCGGCGGCAAAAGCCGCGGCCGCGCGCTCCGCCAACGTCCCTTGCAGGGCCTGCATCGACAGGTCGTCGCTCAGCAAAAGACCAGCAAATGCGATAGTACCACGAATATAATCTCCGATCACGCGCGGCGAAACCGTGGCCGGCCGGTCGGGATCAAGCGCCGAATAAACGACATGTGCGGTCATCGCCGCGGGAAGATCGGCATTTTCGATAAACGGCACGAAATCGGTGCGCAAGAGGAGATCCAAGGGGGCCTCGACACGCGGCAGTTCGAGATGGCTGTCGACTGCGGCCCGGCCGTGGCCGGGAATATGTTTCATGACCGGAAGCACGCCGCCCGCAATCAGCCCCTCCGCTGCGGCGCGGCCGAGCTGCGCCGCCCGCCTCGGGTCGTCTCCATAGGCACGATCGCCAATGACACCGTGGCTCCCTACGACGGGGACATCGAGAACCGGCAGGCAATCGAACGTGATGCCGAGACATCGCAGATCCGATGCCATGATCTGCGCCGCTCGAAAAACCAAAGCCGCGACTTCTTCGGTCGGGACTTTCAACGCCCCAAACCGCGCCGCCGCCGGATAGGCGCGCCAATGGGGTGGCCCGAGCCTCTGCACTCTTCCGCCTTCCTGATCGACCAGGATCGCGGTGGCGCCACCGAGACAATCTTGCACATCATCGACGAGAGCGCGCACCTGCGCGGGTGATTCTATGTTCCGCTTGAAAAGAATGAGACCGAAGGGCTCTGCCTCGCGCAGGAAGCTGCGCTCGGCATGGTTCAGCATTGTCCCGCTGCAGCCGCAGATGAAAGCCCGTGTCATGGCCGAAAGATGCTTTCTCCGGTCCCTGACCGGCGCCGATCCGACTGCGGCCGGGCGCCGACAGGCGGTGCAAGCCGCGCCAGCCCGGCATTGCAGCCTGCCCCTCCCGGCCGGGCCACCGCAGCCGCGAGCGCATGGGCCGCATCCCGTCGGTGCGAACGTCAATCAGTTCTTCGCGACGAAACACTTGCCGCCACTGGCTTGGAGCTTTTGGCAAAGTGCCGTGGCTTCATCATGCGACAGGCCACCAACCCGAACCCGGTAAACCGCCTTCTCTCCCACCGATGCGCGGTGGAGACTCAGATGACGGCCCTCGAGTGCAGCGGCGAATTGCTTGCCGAGGCGGGCCGCACTCTGGCGCGCCTCTTCCTCGGTAGCCGGAGCGGCAAGTTGGACGGCGAAACTGCCTTTCGTGCTGCCGGTCGGAATTGGATCTGTCGCACTGGTCTGCGCGGCAGCGACTTTCAGCGCCTCGGATCGCGAAGTCGCGGACTTGTTGCGCGATGCGCCGGAGGGAACCTGCAAAGCCGCCGGCGCGTCGCGATCTCGCGCCGCAGCCTTATCGGCATCCTGATTGGACGCGACCTGCATATTCGGCGTCGTTACGACGCGCGCGACGGCTTTCGGCGTCGAGGCTTTCGCCTTCGCCGCGTCGGGTCCGGGCCGCGGAGCCTCCGCGGCCGCCTGCGGCGTGTCGTTGGTGAGAAGAGTGCCGTCAGGCCGCACCGCTATGGTCTTCACCTTTCTCGGTTCGATCAGATCGCCTATGCCAGAAGGCATGGCCACGCCGGGTGGATACATTGGCGGCGGCGGAACCGGAACGTTTGCGGCACCGGGAGCGAGCTGCGCCGAACCGATCGTCATAACACGCAAGGGCCGGTCGGATTGCCGCAGGTCCGAGCGGCTCAAATCGACCGGTTGTTCGGCGCGATCGACGAGCGCCACCGGTGCCGGCTGCGGGCTCTTGTCGAGGATCGACGCATTTTGATCGGCTCGATCAGCCTGGTTCGCTTGGTCCGCTTGGATTTTGGTCGGGCCATTGGCCGCTTTGATCATGGCTATCGCGCGCGACCCGCCTGGAGATACTTTCAAAGCGAAGCTGGCGCCGATGCCGCCGAGTCCGACGACGATGATTAAGGCGGTGAGGTAAAGGGGTCGCCGCGATCGCGGCCTTGCATTTCCAGCTGCGGCTGCCGGGAATGGTTGTGCATATTCGCCCCATTCGGCCTCGGGCACCGCGGCTTCGAATGCAGCCGGCGGCGATGCCGCGTTTCGCGCCACCGCCGGTCGCCGACCCGCCGAAAAATCTGCACCTTCGGGAGGAATGGACCCACGCAACCCGGCTTCTATCGCGGCAAAATCACCTGCAAGCGGATGCGTGCGCGAATGAGGCTGCGGCGCAGCCGAGGCTGGTTGCGGAAAGCGCCATTGCTCCTTATACCGGGGCGGCGGCAGCGAGTCCGCCGAGGGTTGCGCCGGCGCCAGCTCCTCGAAGACCGTGCCGAAAGGATCCTGCTGGCCGCCGACGAGCCGCGCGAGTTCGGCGAGAGGATCACCATTTGTGCGGGACGCCGAAGGCGGCCGCGACAAGCGACGCTCGAACTCGTCGAGATCGACCATCGTGCGCGGCTTAGCCACAGGCTCGCTCATGACTTCTACCTCACTGGCTCACGTAGCGCTCAGCCTACTCTTGCGGCAACCTGTTTTCCCATGGGAATCACAAATTACGTGCGGCACAGCTGACACGCTCTGGTCTCCTGCAATCGAGACGAAATGAGCCGGGCGCGCCAACTGCCCTTAAGATTCCCTGGGAGCCGCCAGGATAAACTTATGCGTCGCTCCAAATCGCGGCGTTTTTGCGCTGTTTAGGCGCCGCTGCGCTCATTCATACGTCGAACGCGATCTCATGATCTTGGACAGTTCCTGAAACTCTCAGGATTAGTGCATTTCGTCCGGGGCACTCACCCCGAGAATACCTAGTCCCGCCGCTAAGACCAAGATTACGGCCGTGACCAGAGCTAGCCTCGCAGATGTCAAATCTCGTCTTTCTTCATTAACAAAGCGTAATTGTGGCTGCTCTTTGCCGCGGGTCCAGTGCGCATGCAGGTTCGAAGCAAGTTCATGCAAATAAAATGCGACCCGATGCGGTTCGTGAGCCCCCGCCGCCGCTTCAATCACGCGCGGATATTGGGCGATCAACTTGACGAGATTGATCTCACCTTCGTCAGTCAACAAAGAAAGGTCTGCCCGCGCCAGGGCCGAGGCTGAAGTATCGAGGTCAGGAATCGCAATAAGCGCTTGTCTCAAAGCGGATTTTCCCCTCGCATGGGCATATTGGACGTAGAAGACCGGGTTGTCTCTCGATTGCTCGATGACTTTGACGAGATCGAATTCGAGCGGCGCGTCGTTCTTGCGAAACAGCAGCATGAAACGGACGGCATCGACGCCGACTTCATCCACGACCTCACGAAGAGTCACGAAGTCGCCGGCGCGCTTCGACATTTTCACCGGCTCGCCGCCCCGCATCAGCTTGACGAGCTGGCACAGCTTGACGTCGAGCGACACTTTGCCGCCCGACAAGGCCGCGACGGCAGCCTGCATGCGCTTGACATAGCCGCCGTGGTCGGCCCCCCAGACGTCGATCAAGACTTCAAAGCCTCGGTCGATCTTCGCCTTGTGGTAGGCGATGTCGGAGGCAAAATAGGTATAGGTCCCGTCCGACTTCAGCAGCGGCCGATCGACATCATCGCCGAACAATGTCGATTTGAAGAGGATCTGCTCACGATCCTCCCAATCTTCGACGGGCTGTCCTTTCGGCGGTAGCAGGCGGCCTTCATAGACCAGGTCGGCCGCGTGCAAGTCCGCGACGGCGGCAGCAACCCGATCGCCGCCGCCGCTATGGGTCAAGCTGCGCTCGGAGAAGAAGACGTCGTGCCTGATATTCAGCGCCGCAAGGTCGTCGCGGATCAGAGCCATCATGGCCCCAATGGCCGCCGAGCGGAAAGGTTCGATCCACTCAGCCTCAGGCCTGCCGCGGAATTTCGGGCCGAATTCCGCGGCGAGCTCCTGCCCGACAGGCTTCAAATAATCGCCCGGATAGAGCCCCTCGGGAACAGCAGCGACATCGTCTCCCAGAGCCTCGCAGTAACGCAAAAAGGCCGAACGGGCGAGCATGTCGACCTGAGCGCCCGCATCATTGATGTAATATTCGCGCGTCACCTCTTGGCCGGCATAGGCGAGGAGGTTGGCGAGCGCATCGCCGAAGACTGCGCCGCGCCCGTGGCCGACATGCATCGGGCCTGTCGGATTGGCAGACACATATTCGACATTGATCCTCTGGCGCATGCTTGGCATGCCGGCGCCATAGCGCGTTGCGCTGTTCAGGACCGCGCGCAGGACCCGCGTGAAGACTTGCCCTTCGAGGCGAATATTGAGAAAGCCGGGGCCGGCGACTTCCGCTTGCAGGACATCCGGCGCCGCCGCCAGCGCCGCCGCAAGCTCCGACGCCAAGAGTTCGCGGATTGGCAAAATGCGGCTTTGCCTCCTTCGCATAGACCATCGCGGCATTGACAGCGAGATCGCCATGCGCCGGATCACGCGGCGGCTCGACCACGAAACGACCGAGATCGAGATCGGCCGGCAAGCGGCCTTCGGCCACGATCTGCTTCAGGATTATTGTCACCCGGGCGTGAAATTCAGCGTAAATGTTCATGGCCGCGGGCTAACGCAATTCCGGCGTCACGTCAAAAAGCCGCACGTGCTCGGCTAAAGCATAACGATCCGTCATGCCGGCGATGTAATCGCAGACGAGACGGGCGCGCCGTGCCTCATCCATTGCGTTCAAATGGGCCGCCGCTTCGGCCCACTCGCCCGGCATGAGGGTCGGATTTCCGAAAAAGGCCGAAAATAGATCTCGAACCACCGCCGCCGCCTCGATGCGGACCCGCACGATCTGCGAATGCCGATACATGTTCTGGAACAGAAAATCCTTGATGTTGCGGTCAATCTTTTCGGTCTTGGCCGAAAAGGCGATGATCGGCTGTGCTTGTCCCCGCACAGCCTCGACGCTGGCGACCGCCGTCGCCGCAAGACGACGCCGGCTTTCGGCGATCGCGTCTTCGATGAAATGGGTTATGACCCGGCGCACCAGTTCGTGGACGATTTTGGCCTTCTGCAAACCTGGATAGCGGCTGTCGATTTCACGACCGAGGTCACGCAGGAAGTCGACTTCGGCAATCGCGTCGAGATCGAAAAGCCCGGACCGCAAACCGTCGTCGATATCATGCGCATTGTAGGCAATATCGTCGGCGAGCGCCGCAGCCTGGGCTTCGGCGCTCGCGAAGGTCGCAAGTTCGAGACAATGCTCGGTGTCATATTCTGCCAATGCGGCCGGAAGGCCGCGGGCGGCATAGCGGCCGATCGGCTTGCCGTCGGGTTGCAGCAAAGGTCCGTTGTGCTTGACGAGGCCTTCGAGCGCTTCCCACGTCAAGTTGAGGCCGTCGAATTCGGCATAGCGTCGCTCGAGCTTGGTGACGATGCGCAGAGCTTGGGCGTTATGGTCGAAACCGCCGAAATCGGCCATGAGTTCGTCCAAGACTTCTTCGCCCGTGTGGCCGAACGGCGTGTGGCCGAGGTCATGGGCTAAGGCGAGCGCTTCCGCCAAGTCGTCGTCGAGGCCCAGTGCCCGGGCGAGCGCCCGCGCGATTTGTCCGACCTCCATGGAATGGGTGAGACGAGTCCGATAGTGGTCGCCTTCGTGCGGCACGAAAACCTGAGTCTTGTGCGCGAGCCGCCTGAACGCGGCGCTATGGATAATGCGGTCGCGATCGCGTTGGAAATCGGTTCGCGTCGGCGACGGTGGCTCGGCAAACCGCCGGCCGCGGCTTCGCGCCGTATTGGTCGCATAGGGGGCGCGCCGAGGCGCAAAGGCTAGTTCCTGCATCGAAAACCGTCACCGCTGCGCATTTGCGATCAAATCCAGGAAACAGGCCTTCGCCCGGCGCATCCCCGGACAGACCTCTTCCGATCGATAAAAATAACGCTAAATCAACATGTTGGAACATAATCTCGGTGGCGAGGCGACGCCTCCGGTTCAACCTGTGCAGGCAAAACCGGCAAAACAAACACGCGTTTTTCCGCCGCCGCGTCCACCCGACTCGTTGCGAGTGGGGGATGGGCGACGTATCTTCTCTATCAAGAGAGAGCGCAAGCGCCGCACGCCGAGAGCGAGCGGCCGCGGCCCCGTCGGATGCCGCGCCAAGCGGCACGGTCAGGTCCCGGGCGTTCCGGTTGCCGTCGTCAGATAGTCAAGAATTCGAGGTTTCTCCGATGAACGAAGCTGCAGTTGAAAGTCCCGTCGTCTTGACCGACAGCGCGGCCAAGCGGGTCGCCGAAATCTTGAAGAACGAACCGCCGGGCTTTGTGCTGCGCGTCGGCGTCGACGGCGGCGGCTGCTCCGGTTTCCAGTATACCTACAATCTCACCGACGATCGCAGCGACGAGGATCTCGTGCTCGAACGAGAGGGTGCGACGGTTGTGATCGACCCGATATCGCTCGATTTTCTGCTCGGTTGCCGGATTGATTTCATTGACGATCTCATGGGTCGGATGTTCAAGATCCACAACCCGGCCGCGACCGCATCTTGCGGCTGCGGCTCGAGTTTCGCGGTCTGAGCCAGCCGAGGTCTCTTTGCAAGCTCTGTTCATCGGCCAAACCTATATCGACGTGACGCTGCTCACCGACGTCATGCCGACGGGGGACGAGAAGACAGTCGCAAAAGACTACGCGGTCTCCTTCGGCGGCAATGCGGTCACGGCGGCGTTCGCCTGCGCCAAGCTCGGCGCGATCCCCGATCTTTTGGCAACCGTCGCCGACGATTGGCTCGGGCGCATGTTTCTCGATATGGCGCACGCTTACGGCATTGCCGTTCATCCGCGCCGCGTGAAACGTTCATCCTTGTCCTTTGTCCTGCCCAATGACGGGAAACGGGCGATCATCCGCGCCCGCGACAATCATTTTCTCGAAACCTATCCAGAACTCGACCTGAGTCATTGCCGCGCGCTTCATCTCGACGGCCATCAGACCGATGCCGCGATCCACTACGCCAAGCACTGCCGCGCGCGTGGAATCCTGACGTCGCTCGACGGCGGCGGTTTGCGTTCCAATACCGACGAACTCTTGGCCTTCATCGACATCGCCGTCGTCGCGGAAAGGCTTTGCGAGCAAATGGCGCTTTCGGACGAAGCCATGCTCGACTATCTGAAATCGAGAGGCTGCCGCATCGGCGGCGTCACCCAGGGCGAAAAGGGCATGCTTTGGTATGACGAGGGCGGAACCGTCAGCCGCCTGCCCGCCTTGCCCGTTCCGCGCGATGAAATCATCGATACGTCGGGTGCAGGCGACGTCTTCCACGGCACCTATATCGCTGCCTATCTCGAGGCGCCGCGCGCCGCGTTTCGCCACCATTTCGAACGGGCCCGTGCGGCCTCGGCCTATAAGATCAGGCATCTCGGCAATGAGGCGGGCCTGCCGACGCCTGCCGACATCGACGCTCTCACGAAGGCGGCCGAAGCAACGGCTTGAACCCGCCTCTTCGCAGTCTCGGCGACAATGAAATCCACATCTTCGCCGCTCGGTGCGCCGTCGTCACTGGCATTGGTGCACGCAAGCTCCTGTGGCGCAGAATTGCTTTTGGCAAAATCCGCCGAAAGCGGCAACTTCAGCCTCAACATGGCCTTCATCCGGCGAGCGTCGGATCGAAGTCGATCCCGCGGCTATCGGTTATCGGGGGAATCTTGACGGATACGAGCGCAATATGTCCAGGAATTGGAACGCCATATTGATTTTTGCGGCATTGCTCGTCGCGGCTGCGCCGATAGGAAACGGCCTTGCCAGGAATCTGTCCGCCGGGGAGCGGCAGGTCAAGCAGCTGCTGCTCCTGATGGATCAGGACAAGAACGGCAAAGTTTCCAAGCAGGAATTCATGCGCTTCATGGAAGCGGAATTTGCGCGATTGGACGTCAACGGGGACGGCGAGCTGGACGTCAAAGAATTGATGCAACTGCGTGTCACGCCACGTTACTCGCCGCCGCGCAGGTGATCCGGTCTGTCGCGCAACAGGAAAAATTGGTTCCACATCATTCCACCATCGGCCATGAACAATGACCGATGGCGCATCCTCGAATATTGCCGACGCTTTGAAAGAAATGAAAATTCGTGAAAGAAACCCAATGGACATCCGGTCTATCGGATGTCCAAGTATCTGAAAAGTCCACGAACTTTTCTCTGGCATGATCCGGCCAGACAGGTTTGCGGAAATTCTTGCCGCCTCTTTGCCCAACAATGAAGCATGGTGTATCGCTCACACGATAGCTAGGTTGGCGGCTGTGCCCCGAAACGGCACGTCTCCGAGCTCGAGGGCATCGACCATCCGTTTTTGAGCAGACTGCCGAGGCATTTTCAGTCAAAATAGGTGCCGGGCGGCCTGCTCTTTCGGGATGGTCGACCCTTCGAGAGAGAGCAAACTCAAAGCGCTGTCCAGAGCGCCACTTTATCGTGCCCCGTCTGCTTGCACCGGGGTCCTTTCCCGCTGACTGCATCGCCCACCGGGCGGTCAGTGGGAGCAACGCCGCGCTCATTTCCGAGCCTCGGCAATCCTTATGAGGCTGTCATGCGTCGGACCGCTATTCTTCTCGGAGCCGGGCTCCTGTTCGCCGCGCCGGTCACCGACGCGGGGCTGCGCTTTCTATCCGGCCATGCCGCGCTCGCCGCACTCGACCGGATGACGGCTGGATACGATGGGTTCAGCGCTAGCCATATTTCGTTCGACCCCTGGCGCGGTACGCTGCGCGTTGACAATCTCGCCCTGCGAGCCCCGGCACTCTCGATCCGCATCGGTCACCTGACCTATGCGCCGCAAGCCGCAAGCTCGTTCCTCGCCTCCGCGGCCATGGCGCAGCAGAATGGCGCAAAAACCCACGATCTGTCTTCGACACTCGTCGATGCCGCCCGAACGGCATTCGAAGCTGGGAAAATCTCTGCCGAAAACATTGTCATCGATAGCGATGAAGCGACCTATGAGATCCCGCGAATCGAGATTGCCGGGACGGATCTCCGCGAAGACGAACTCACCGCCCTATTCGACGCCAAGAATAGCGCTCCGATCGGTGAAAGGTTCGCCCGAATCTCGGCGGCCCGGATCGCGATTCCGGAAGTAACCATAAAGTTCAAAAACTCGCCGACGACCGGTGACGTCGTCTATCGCGACATCGAACTGAACAATGTCGTCAAGTCGCGCGTGGCGGAAGGCACGATGAAAAGTTTGAGCGCTAACCTCGTCGCGCCGGAGGGCGCGACACTCGCGGCGACGTGCGGCCCGGTGACAGCGAAAGATTTTGATATTGCGCAGAACGCGAAGATAATGTCCGAAGCCGGCAAAGCCGCAGAAGAGCCAAAGCCGCTCTACAGCAGTCTGACCGTCGGGAAGTGCAAGATCACATCGGACAGCAAGAGCGATTCCGCCAATGTGCGGACGGTCGTCGAGATAGATTTCAATCTCGGCCTCCGAGGTGAAGGGCCGGCCTCCGAGGCAGTCTTTGGCTTCGGCCAAAGAACTCTTCGATGCGAACCGCCAAGATTCCGACGACCCCGATCTGCTGGCCAAACGCAGCGCCTACCTGTCGGATATCTATGCGTCCTACGAAGCAGGCCTGGTCGAAATGGCCAATCTGCGGGTCGCCGGGACGTCGTCGGGAGGCGCCTCGTTCTCGGGGTCGTTCGCGAAGATTTCGCTGGCGCATTTTGCCGCGTCCAGGGTCGGCGAGATTCGCTTTGACGATTTGAATTTCGACGCAAATGGCACAAAGTTGACACTCGGCAGCGTTGCGATGCGCGGCATCGATCTCGCGAATATCGGCAAGCTCGGGGCGCGCAAGCCCAATGAGCCAAAAAAGCTATTGCCGGTGTTGGATCAGTTCCTTCTGGAGGGACTCGACGTCGCCACCAACTACGGCAAGACAGATGCGACCACCCACGGGCGCTTCCAGCTCGCTAAATTCGACATGACGAGCGCCGCTTCCATCAACGGCATTCCGACGCGTTTCGCCGCAGTCCTCGATCACTTCGCCGTCGATATCGGCACTCTCAAATCACTTGGAATACAGATTAGCGACATCGCTGCGCTCGGCTACGATAAACTGGACCTTTCAAGTCGGCTTGCGATGAACTTCGACGCAGGCAAGCAGGTACTCGGCCTCGAAGACTTTTCCTTGAGCGGAAAAGACATGGGCGCCACGAAACTTTCTGGCCAATTCAGAAATGTCAGTGAAGATGTTTTTTCCCCCGATCAAACAATTGCCGAAGCCGCGCTCCTCGCCGCCCTCATCGATCGGGTCGAAGTCAAGATCGAAAATGCCGGGCTGTTCGAAAGAATCATTGCCGAA
This sequence comes from uncultured Alphaproteobacteria bacterium, assembly GCA_963809985.1. Classification (GTDB taxonomy): domain Bacteria; phylum Pseudomonadota; class Alphaproteobacteria; order Rhizobiales; family Beijerinckiaceae; genus Methylovirgula. The sequence goes on from CAWELW010000003.1 coordinate 80,210, forward strand.
GCTGCGAAAAAAGAAGGCAAGTCGGCGGACGAGATTCGTCGCGACTACATCGCTGATGTGAGCGTCAGCGTCCCCAGCATGCTCGAAAACGGCCGCGGCGCGAAACTCATCGCCGCCGCCCTCGCCAAATTCGTCGCAACGCCAAAGAACTTCCACCTCATCGCGCGGGCGCCAGACGGGTTCGGCGCCTCCGATTTTGCGCTCATCAAAACACCCGCCACGCTTATGGAGCGGCTGGAGATCGAGGCGACGGCGAACGAATGAAGCCAACCCGAACAAGAGCACCGCGTGATTCGATCGTGCGCAAATCTCTCGACCAAAGCCTTTCGTAACCGAAAAGTGAGCTCGGTTTCCTGCGACAATCGCTCAGCTAAAATCTACAGGTGAATCAGAGCAATTCCATCGAAATTGCTTCACACTCCGGCTCTATTCTCGATTACCGGAGAAAACGACTAGTACCCGGAATCACGGGTCCGCGAAACATGGTTTGAGGCGTTTCTGATGGACTTCGGATTTGGTCCAGACGAAGGGGCGAGCTGTTTCATTATAGGTGCGGATGAAGGCGTCGATATGGGCCTTGAGCTCTTCGACGGCCTGGAACGAGGCGCCCTTGAGGGACTTTCCGGCAAGGATCGAGAACCAGATTTCGATCTGGTTCAGCCAAGATGTGTGGGTCGGCGTGTAATGGAAGGTGACGTTCTTGTGCCGTGCAAGCCACCTGTCGTGTTTGGGCTTGTGGGTGGACAGATTGTCGAGGACGACGTGGATATGGCAGTCCTGGTAGGCGGCGATGACCTCGTTCATGAAGGCGAGGAACTCGACGCGCCGTCGGCGCTTGGCGTGGCGGCCGATGACTTTGCCAGTCGCGACATCGAGCGCGGCGAAAAGGGTCGTGGTGCCATGCCGCGTGTAATCATGCGACTGGCCCGTCATCGCCCGTCCGTTCGGCAGTTTGAGGTAGCCCTGGGCGCGCTCCAAGGCCTGGATCGCCGGCTTCTCATCGACGGCGAGGACGATCGCGTTTTCGGGCGGCGCCATGTAAAGGCCGACGATCTCGGCGGCTTTCGCCACGAAGTCGGGGTCGTTGCTCTCGCACCAGGACTTGCGACCGGAAAGATCGATCTTCTGGGCACGAAGAAAACGCCAGATATATTGCTCATGAACGTCGCCGAGCGCCTTGGCGAGCAAAGGAGCCGTCCAATTGGCGAAGCCTTGCGGCGGCTTTTCGTCGAGCAGCGCCAAAATCCGTCGGCCTGTCTCGGGGCCATATTTCGGCACGGGGCCGCGGTTACCCGTCTCGCTGAAGCCGGCAAGCCGGTCCTTGGCGTAACGCACCCGCCATTTGGACGCTGTGCCGATCGTGCAGCCGACCGCGCGGGCAATGGCGCGGGTCGCAGCCCCATCCGCCGCCTGCAAAACGATCCGCGCCTTGAAACGGGTGCGGTGTTCGGTCTTCGTCGAACGCACCAAGCTCTCAAGCTCGGCCCGTTCTTCCGCCGTCAGAATTATCGGCGTAGCTTCTGGAATGATATTGCTGCTCATGCAGCCTTGAATCACAACTCAACTACCCGCGATAGTGGGTACTAGAGCGGGATTGCGCTTTTGAGCGCAAAGCGCCAATCGATGTGACGAAGCGCAATGAATAGATTTCACCGAAACCACCAAATTGCGCAGAAATGCTTTTCTAGATTGCCTTGGCTTTGCACCGGCTCCCGGCACGACGTCTGCCTCGACGGATGTTGCCATTCAAAGACTTTAATGCATGTCCCGGAAAACTGATTCCACTTTCCCGGGACATGCCCCACCTTATTGATTTGGCGCATATTTTTGTCGAACGGGTGATACCGCCCGATCGGAATACGCGGTGGCCTTTCCAAACACCGGATGCGAGGGTATGAACGACTTGTTATTTTTGAGACATCCGCTGGGTGGCGAAGGCCGATGCGAATTCGGCCGAGCGAACAACAAGCCCTCCGACAGTGCAGATGAGAATGCGCCATAGAATGGCGTCGACCCTTTGAACGTGTCCAAACCGGAAATCATGATGGATCGTGCTGTTACCATTGATCACCGCGTCGCCGCGGCTCCGCGGGAAAAACACCGCTTCGGCCTGCCGCTCGTGAGCATAATCATCGTCAATTACAATTACGGACGTTTTCTCGCGGAAGCCTCCGGCTCGGTTTTCGCACAAACTTACCCGAATATTGAATTGATCATCACCGACGATGCCTCGACGGACGAAAGCACCAGCATACTCGAAGCGATCGCGGCCGCCCACCCGGACGTCAAGATAATTCGGCGAACGGAAAATGGTGGACAGAGCTTGGCCACACGGCAGGGTTTCGCGGCGAGCTCCGGCGAATATATCGTCTTCCTCGATGCCGACGATGTTTTGTTGCCCGATTTCGTCGAGACCCATATTTTTGTCCATCTTTCCCTGCGCATTCCGGTCGGCCTTTCCTCTTCCGACATGGCACAAGCCCTTGGTTCGCGCGTCGTCCTCAGCACGATGCAACCCTTGAGCGCCTATGTCCGATCCGGCAAAGGCAAACGAACCGATCTCATTCGGCGCATTGACAAAAACTCGCCGGAACTTTGGCCCCTCCCCGACCTCGACGCGGAAATTGTCAACCGCGTCCACTTGGTCTCGCCAGGTTATCAAGATCGATGGGTTTGGGCGCCGACTTCCGGAAATTGCTTCCGACGCGACGCATTGACGATGATCATCGACAATGATGCGCTTGCAAGCCTGCGCAGTTGCACTGATGCCTATCTCATTCGAGGCGTCACGGTCTTGACCGGGAGCGTGTTGATCGATCGTCCGCTTTCGGTTTATCGGCTGCACGGCGGCAATGCCTTGACGCAAACTCCGAATCTCAACGGCGTGCTGAGCTATGATCGCGGTATGCCGAGCGACAACGACCAAAAGGGCCGCCTTTTGATCATCGATTATTTGATCGCAAATGCCAGCCTCTTCGCGCACAAAGCTCATACGCCCTTTCAACTCCTCCTTGCACTCAAGGCTTTGAATGACTCCTGGCCACGCATCCCTTCAAGAGTCCGCGGTTGCTGGTCCTATGTGGGCGGCGAGGCCGTAACGCATTTTTCTCAACTGCGCGAGGCCGTCAGCCTTTGGCGCCTGACGCTTTGGATTTGCCTGCTCGGTATTGCGCCCTGGACGCTGGCGCGGGCTTTCGCCACCACCTTGTGGACGCGCGAAGGCTATGCAAAGGTAGATCAAGTTTCAAATGAGATGGAAGTCATACTCATTGCCAATGGCTTGACCGGTCTGGGAGAACATAGCTACCGTCTCGTCCACGAAGTGAGCGCCGCGTTGTCCCGCCGCAATTTGCGCCATCGGGTCTATGCCGCGCAATCTCTCGAGGCCTCGATCGCGGATGACAAGCTCATCCGCCCCCACTTCAAGCGTTCCCTTTACGATTGGGTCGGTCTGGTGTTCCCCGAGTTGCAATCACCAACATTGAAGGCGTTTTGGGCCGCTGATAAGCTGACTCGGCTCGCTCATACGGAATTCTTCAATTGGAAATATCTGAATCGTTGTTTTTGGCGTGATCTCGAGGCCTTGCCAAACGATGTGTGCGTAGCGAAAAACCTCTTGGTGGTCACGGCGATTAGCCAAAATCAGATTTCCGGGCTAGTCGATTTCCTACTCGCGCGGCCGCCGCATCTTCAACCAAGGGTCGTCTGCCAATTGATGTTCGCTCCGAACTGGACACCGTGGGGGCGCCCTTCCCGTTTTGGCGACGTCTATTATCGCGAGGCTTTCAATCGAGCAGCGCCACTTATCGGGCGCAAGCTTTTTTTTACGACCGAAAACGAAGCAATTGCAGAATTCTATCGCGAGAATTACGGCATCGAGGCAGAAATTCTCCCAGTTCCGTTCGGTGTCGCGCAACGACCACACAATGCTGAAAAAACCATTCGTCTCGGATTCTTCGGCTATTCAAAGAGCGACAAAGGCTTTCATCTCTTGCCGGAAACAGCCGCCATTTGTCGAGACCAAGGTCTCGACGTGGAATTCATTGTCCAGGTCCAACATTCGTATTGGGAACGGACCACCATAAAGGCAGTGCGTGCGCTGCGGACCATATCCAACGTAAGCTTGATCGAAGGCACGTTGAGCTCGGAAGCCTATATAGCCGAAACGAATAAGGCCGATGTCGTGCTGCTGCCCTATGATCCGGTTCTTTTCGGTATGCGAGGCTCGGGAATATTTACGGAGTCGGTTGCCGCAGGACGGCCGATCATAGCTTCGGAGGGAACTTTCGCAGCCGAAAGCATCAGGAAAGGCGAGGCGCAGGGGGAAGTGTTCGCGCCTTACAGTGCGGAAGCCTGCGCAGCCGCCATCGCCCGGCTCTTGCCGCGCATATCCGAGTGCAACGCGCGCGCCGCAGCCCAAGCCGAAGCTTTCGCGCGCCGCCATAGTGGCGAGACCTATACGGATGTGCTTCTGAAGCTCATGGCATCGTCCGCCGGTAGCGGACAGTAGGAGTGCAGATCTTATCAGCTGTTTTGCGGCGAGGAGTTCTTGCAGCACAAGCTCCCCTTCGATCGTTCCTCGATGACGCGCCGGCGCGAAGGTCTCTGTCGCGACGACGCTGAACCTTTCAAAGCGAGAACAGTTCACGGTCCAGGCCAAGTCATCGCCCGGCAAGCGTTATGATGGCGAAATGCTCGGCACGATCATCCCGGACATCAAACGGTTCGCCGGCATCAACCTGCAGCGGGTCTCGGCTGCCGTTCTCGTTAGCATCCGGCGCATCATAGCAAATCGAAAAAATCAATGCGTCGCCTGATGTTGCAGCCTTCGCATCAATAAGAATTCTGCGAGTTCGAAATCGAAGAGATTGTCGATATCGACCGAACGGTCGGGGGGCATGATATAGGGAAAAGTCTTGTCCGAATAATACGTCCGCTGCTTGATCAGCAGGTCCAATTTGAAAACGTAGATAGCACCGTTTGGAAGATAGGAGACGCGCTCGTTCTGGCGGTTGGCCAAGTTATCGCCTTCCGGCATGACGGCGCGGATCACGCCATCGTCATCGATGAAGCGATACCATTGCACCGGGTGCGGCGCCTCGAAATAGGAAATGACGAAATCAGCCTGCTTCGCTGCGAAGAGCGCGACCGCAGCATCTATGTCTGCCGCGAGCCGAAGCGGCGCCGTCGGAAGAAGCACGATGAATTCTTCGATCGGGGCTTTGCCTTCTGCGCTCAATCGATTGATGGTATATACGTAATTATCGAGCGCTTCCGCCGCATCGGTCGCCAATTCGGCCGGACGCAGGAAGGGCACTTCGGCCCCATATTGCCGGGCAATTTCTGCTATTTCATCGGAATCCGTCGAGACGATGACGCGTGAGACGCTTGCCGCTTTAAGCGCGGCCTCAATCGAATAGGCGATGAGCGGCTTGCCGAGAAGCGGACGGATATTCTTGCCGGGCAGTCCTTTCGAGCCGCCGCGCGCCGGTATCAAGGCAAGCATTCAATGCTCCATAAGCTCAATGGAAATGTTCGGTCACTTTGTCGAAGGCATCGGCAGTGTCTTTCATGTCGGCCAGCGTCAACGGCGGATAGAGGTATGGATTGGTTATCGTCGGATTTTCATAGAAATCTTCGGCGATCGGGCAGCGGCCGGCGCGATAATCGACGGTTCCTACGTTATGCGGGCCGACAAAGGCAAATCCCTTCTCGCCGATTGCGATTTGCCTTTGAAGAATCGGTTCGACAAGAGGCCTGCGCGTGCACCTGCCTGCAGCCTTGATGGACAATTTCGTCAAGCCATTGTCTCCACTTATCGGCCGCGCTTGCAGCATGTTCCGGAAAAGCGAGCGCCTTTTTCGATAAACAACCAGCAAAAGTATCATTTCAGTAAATCGGGTCCGGGTGAACCTCACAGCGCTGCGCCAAATCCGGCACCGTCGCCAGCTCCCGCAGCGCTTCCTAGGCGATCTTCGCCTTCAGCGCCGCATCGATCTTGCGTCTCGTCTTCTTCGTCATCATTCGCTCCGTCTATCAGACCGAGCGGCCGTTTTCCAACTAAGCCGATGGTCCTAAAATCGGGGTCCATTTCGCCCCCTGCGACGCTACCATTACAGCGTTCCGGTCTACCGTCCAGCTCCCGACGGTGTCGAGCCTTGGCTCAACCTCACCAAGGCGGTCGCTCTTCTCGACATCAGCACCAAGACGCTCCGACTTGCCGCCGAAGCCAGTGAAATCGACGCCATTCACCGCTTGGCGAAGCTCCATGGATCTTGAACCCCGCCGTCCTTGCCGGCGCACAGACGCAGATGATTGTCGCTCGCGCAAGAAGCGCCGCAAAATATCCCGCGGGACACGATCCCAATCAGCAAAGTCTCCTCCCTTCAATGACATAGACAGATGGGTGTTGTGATGCAGGATTGTAGCCGACGAGATAGTCGTCGAGAACGGCTTGCATTGATTGTTTCGCTGCGATGATCTACATCGTTAACATCGCAGTCGTGCCGTTGTGATTGTAACCAGGCCCTAATCCCTGACCCCAAGCTGCCGCTTTTCCGCGGCCCACACTGATTAAAACAGTCGTTACGCCACAGGTGTTTGAAATGGGAAGTCGACATGTGCAGGATAGGCCTGATTGGAAAAGTCGCCCGCGCCGTCTTTGTGATTGCGGCGCTTTTCCCAGCATTCGCTGATTCCGCTCAAGCCGAGGATAAACCGAAATCGATTCCAGACATCAGTACGATACTGATGGAATCCACTTATCTTATTTATGGCCCGAAGAAGGGCGACAGCACGAAGAGCTCTTTCGGTACCGCGTTTCTGATGGGAAAGCCGGCGCCGGACAAAACCAAAGCATATTACGTGCTAATCACCGCTGCGCATGTCTTGGAAAATATCGATGGCGAAATCGGCACGCTGAAATTGCGAGAGAAGCAGGGCGATGGCAGCTACACCCCGAGGCTTTGGAAAATAAAGCTCCGAGCTGGGGATCAGGCGCTCTATGTAAGGCACAAAGATGCCGACGTGGTGGCGCTGTACGTCGCTATGCCCAATAACCTCAGCGTTACGATACTACCGACAAACCTGCTGGCCGACGACGAGGTTCTGAAGAAATTCGAAATCCATCCTGGCGACGAGCTTCTTTGTCTTGGCTATCCTCTTCTCGCTTCGTCGGACGCTGGGTTCCCCATACTGCGTAGTGGGAAAATTGCTTCCTATCCAATAACCCCAACTAAGCTTAACAAAGGCTTCTTCTATGACTTCCGCGTTTTTGAAGGAAACAGCGGTGGCCCTGTCTATTTCGTGGACCATGGCCGCACCTACGGGGGGATTACGCATATCAGGGAGACGGAGCAGTTCGTGGTGGGGCTCGTGACATCACAATTGACTTCCCGCGCCTATGACAACCAAAAGCTAGAATTGGCGATGGTTGTCCCATCTTCATTTATCCGTGAGACCATTGATCTTCTGCCTGCAACATCTCCTTATAAATAGTCCACAATGGCCCGGGGATCAGGCGCTGCTGCGAAGGTCAACGCTCTGCTCTAGGAACTCGGCGAGTTTGATAACGTCTCGTGACGAAGCCGCAATACATCGGCGATATCGCGCGATCAATTCGAGAGCAACGGCGGGCGCAAGCCGAAGCCCGTAGGATGTCCGACGCGCGCAGTCACCAATTATTGCGATGCATTTGAACATGAGGAGAGCAACCATGCAGGCAGCTCGGGCATCATTCGCCTGCGCACTTGTTGACGATCAGGAAATTCATCTCCAAGACAGATGCTCAGGTCGTCGTGTCTACAAGACCTTCCGAAAAAAGCCGGCGGCGAGCCTCATTTGACAGTCTTGTCGGCGAGCTACCTCATCTCATTGCAACTTTCTTGGCGATCGTCCAAAATCTCTGACACATCGGTGCGGCAGGACACAGCGGGGATCGGTGACGGGGTGCCGTCGTCGATCGGCCCTTGCGTGGAGGCTTTGCAAGAATGAACATCGTTGACGTCGGGGGCGCATTGTTCGTTTCGCCTTCCGCTGCCGTTGCGCCGGAAGACGATCAGGTTTCCGCTTCAGCGTCGGCTGCAACTCCAGTGGCCGCATCCGCTGCCCAAGCGCAACCGTCCGCGAACCAGGCCGGAAACCGCGCCTACCCGGCGCCGGCGGAGATTCCCACCCAGGAAGGTCCCGCCGGGATAAGATTTGATTTCAATGACGGTTGCCGGGTTATGCTGCCGCAAGGCGAGCATCCTTGGCGGGTGCGGTTGAGCGACATCGACACCGGCAATATTCTGTTCGAGACGCAGATGAAGGCAGGTCGCGTCAACAGCACCAAGCGCTATTTCCTGCGCGTGCGGTTGCAAGTCTGGGAGAACGACAAGAGCATTTTACAACACGACTATTCGGCCAGCGGTCGTGACGTCCTCATCCAGTTTCCGGTGGGCACGCTCGGTGATCCGCTCGGTTGGTTCCCCTATGCGGTGAAGTTCAAGGACCTTCATGGTTGCCGCTTGACCTGCCTCATGAGCGACAAGCTCATCCCGTTGTTTCGCAAATCCTATCCCGACATCATTTTCGGCAGCCACGAGGAGTGCAAGCCGAACCAGTATTACGCAACCTACAGTATCGGGTTGTTCTTCGATGACAAGGATTTCGTCCATCAGCCCTGCGACTTTCGCCACGTCGGCCTGCATCGCACGGCCGGCTATATACTCGGTGTCGATCCAGCCGAGGTAAGACCGCGCATTAAACTGGATGACCCTTCCAGGCCAATTGCCGAACCCTATGTTTGCATTGCGGTGCAGAGCACGACGCAGAGCAAATGTTGGAACAACCCTGGCGGCTGGCGCGAAGTCGTGCGGTTCCTGAAGGAAGCCGGCTACCGGGTGATCTGCATTGATCTCAAGCCAGCCCACGGATTCGGGCTACTTTGGAACCACATCCCCAACGGCGCCGAGGACGAAACCGGCGAGCGTCCGTTGCAAGAGCGGGCGCGCTGGCTCAAACATGCCGACTTCTTCGTCGGACTTTCGAGCGGGCTATCATGGCTCGCCTGGGCCGCAGGCACGCCAGTCGTGCTGATCGCAGGCTTCACCCATCCGACCAACGAGTTTGAAACCCCGTATCGGGTGATCAATTATCACGCCTGCAATTCCTGCTGGAACGACGTGCGGCATCGCTTCGATCACAAGGATTTCTTGTATTGTCCGCGCCACAAGGACACCCCACGCCAATTCGAATGCACGCGCCTGATCACCGCCGAGCAGGTGAAAGCGACGCTGCAACGCCTCCCCGGCTTCGGCGTGAAGGCTCATTCCAAATCAGCCAAGCGGGACAATAAGCAATGAAGATCAATGTCATAAGCCTCGAGCGCACGCCTGAGCGCCTGGCCGAGTTTCGGCAATTCAACGGCCACCTCAAAGACGCCATCGCCGTGTTCAAGGCGGTCGACGGAGCGACGCTGTCGCTCGACGACGTTGCAGCACGCGGCCTGATCGAGCCGCCGATCCACTACACGAAAGGAGCCGTCGGCTCGATGATCTCGCACACCAGCCTGTGGGAGCACGCCGCCAAGACCGGCGAGATTACCACCATCTGCGAAGACGATGCGATCTTCAGCTTTGATTTCGCGCGCCGCTTCATGGAACTGCTCACCGCCTTGCCCGACGATACCGACATTGTCTATTGGGGATGGAATTTCGACGCCCTGACCGCGATCGAGTTCATCCCCGCAATGTCGGCCTGGACACTCGGGTTCGGCAGGAACCCGCAGCGCAGCGAAATCAGTGCCTTCCAGAATTGCTCGAGCAACCCGGTGCCGTATCGATTGTTGCGTGCATTCGGCATCATCTGCTACACGGTGACGCCGAACGGCGCGCAGCGGCTACGCCAGCTTTGCCTGCCGGTGCGCGGCGATACCTGGGATTTTCCCGAGATCAGGCTACGCATGCCGAATGTCAATATGGATGTCGCAATCTGCAACGCGCTGCCGCGCATCAAGGGCTTCTGCAGCGTCCGCCCGTTGGTCATGTCGCTCAACGAGCGGCACCGCTCTTTGACCATGAACCGTCCTGGCCCAACTTAGCCGCTTCGACCAGCGCGCGGGTGCCGGCAACGAAGCCGATTTCGGGCGCCCAACCGAGCAGCCGCCGGCATTTGCCGATATCGGCGACGGTTTCCTTCATGTCATGCGGGCGCGGTGGCGTGAATGTCTGCTTGGGCGAGATCAGGTCGGCCAGTTCCTTGATGCTGTGGCTTTCCCCGCTGCCGACATTGATGACCTCGCCGCTAACGTCTTTTTCAAACGCCAGAACATTGGCCTTGGCGACATCGTGAACGTGAACGAAATCGCGCCGCTGGCTGCCGTCGCCGTGGATGGTCAGCGGCTGCCCCTTCAGCCACTGGTCGATGAAAATGCCGGTGACCATGGCGTATTCGCCCGTCACCGGCTGGCGCGGGCCGTAAACCTGAAAATAGCGCAAACACACCACGGGCAGTTGATACATGCGATGAAATTGCAGCGCATAAAGCTCGCCGGTATATTTGGAAATGGCATAAGGCGTATGGCAGCCCGGCGGCAACGCTTCGTGATGCACCGGCGGCAGGTTGCCGTAGAAAGTCGATGAGGCGCTGTAAATAAGCTTATTCACTTTGGCTTCCGCCGCGGCAACCAGTAGGTTCAGGGTACCGCGGATATTCTGGTCGGCAGAAAACAGGCAAGCGCTCGGCCCGCCCTGCAGCGAGGGCAGAACGCGGCTCATCGCAGCGAGGTGAAAAACCGCCGCCATGCCAACGCATAATTGCCGCATCAGGTCGAGGTCGGTGATATCGCCTTCGACGAAACGCGCACGCGACGGCACCCACTCGCGGTTGCCGAGGCTGAGATTGTCGAGCACCGTGACGGCATAACCCTTGCTCAATAGCAATTCCGCGACATGGCTGCCGATGAATCCGGCGCCGCCGGTAACCAAAACCTCTGCCACAGTCCTCGCTCCCCGGGACCAAAGTTGCGCACTGTTCAAGCGTTTTTGCTATCACCGATTGCCGCGGCCGTATAGGGTGCACGCCGGCTCTGTGATGGTTGCGACGCTCTCCGAGCCCGGTAGATCGCGGATGAGCCCGGGATGCCGGACTTCGACCCATTCAGCTGGCGATCGCTGGCGCAATCTATGCGGCCCCCTCGCGAGAGCACTCGTCTCTGCCGGCGATTCCGCAACTCGCGATTGCAAGCGCGATCGGGTTGCGCCATGATTATCGGCAAGCGGTCAATTCCAAACAGCGCGCCCCGCATTGGTGGACCCCCAATTGATACCAGCCAGGCGAGCCGCCCCGAGAGGCAACGCCGCGCAAAGCTCATACCGGCGTGCTGCAATGTTGTTCGATTGGCTTCATCGGAGGCAAGCCGACAGTCGCCGAAATGCAAAGGTCGGCGGGCAAATTTAGTTTCGATCGCAGCTCCGTTGCTCGCGCATTTGGATCATGATCGCAACTGGCAGAAAGAGCCTTGGCTGGAAAACGGCCGGCGCATGCTAGGCTGCCTGCCTGCTGCTGACCGCTCTTTGCCCAAGAAGTTTGAGGCGCTCGTTACAAATATCGGCGTTGCAAGCCATGGGTTGACTATATATCTTCCAAGTTAACTTCACCTAGAATAGGTGTTCCGCTATAAGTCTGAGCGGACCGCGCGCCCCTGCCAAATGCCCCTCATCGTGGGACAATTGGATGTCAACTAGGAGACCCTCGTGAGCAATTCCAATGAAGCAATGCGCGCACTCCGAAGCAGATACGAGAGCGGCGACAAAGCCGCCTTGGAGGCAATTAAGGCTGAGGCAGCAAAATATCAATTCTACCACAATATTGAGATCGTTCCGGGGTTGGTAACAGCAGGTGACAATCTGTCTGATGGGGCCGTGACTCGTTTCATAGGGGTAATGGAAGGGCTGGATTTCAAAGGCAAGCGCGTACTCGACATCGGCTGCCGTGACGGTGCAATGTCTTTTGCCAGCGAGAGAATGGGGGCAGCGGAGATCATCGCCTTCGACAATGATCTCCCGGAAGGGCTTACAAACTTCCTGATTCCCCTCAAGGGCTCAAACGTCCGGGCTTTTCAATACAACGTCAATGACCTATCGCGTGACAAATTCGGCGAGTTCGACATCATCCTTTTCCCTGGCGTCCTTTACCATCTGCGCTATCCAATATGGAGCCTGCGCCGGATCGCAGACGTTCTAAAACCGGGTGGCGCGCTTATCATCGAAGGAGGCTTCATCGAAGGCTTCGGCGATCTCCCTATCCTGTTCTGTCCGATCGGCACGGACTCGCCTTATGAGATTACCAGCGTCACGTTTTTTAACGAGGCAGGAATAACGGATACGCTCTTGTCGCTCGGATTCTCAGCGGTGCAGCTTCATGACACCTACTCTCACACTTTCAACGAACAAACCGAGAGAGAATTCCTGGCCGAGAAGTTTCCCAAGTTTTTCATGGATAATGCGGGTCATTTCAAGATATCCGTTTGCAGAAAAATTTTCTCCTGCGTGAAGACCTGGAGCGACGACAAGCGGATCAATTCGTTCCAACTCGACACGACGAAAGTCTCCCCAGAGGATATTCTGCAGCGGTATTGGGACGGCTACCATGGGATCAATACACGCGGCTCGATCGCCCAGGACTGAAGCGGCTACAGGCGGCTTCTACAAATCTGGCGATATGAAAGTGCCACCTCTGCAGGTTCCGATCTCTGCCTACGAGTTCATCGCCTGGACCGCAGGCTGCGATCAAGCGCCATTCGGGTGAAGCAAGAGGGCACCGACATGGCTGCGCGGAACGTCCGGCACCCTGCCGCTATCATAGCCGCTTCTAAGTCTGCCTCGCCCGACGACGGCGACGCTGAGTGACGTGAGCGATTAGGTCCGGCTGCAGCCGAATCCTCTTCTGCGGACGCAGCAGGCCGCTCGCCAAGAGTTGAAAACCGTTCAAGAGTCCTCGGCCGTAAGCATTGCATCGAAGCTGCTGTCGCGCTTGGCGACACGGCCGACCGTCCTGAGATCGCAATCACCTGACGGTTGGGCCGCCCTGAGGGCTTCATGGCCCCGGAAAAGTGGCGGTGTTGACGCGACTTTCTTGCAGTACGCGAAAGGGCACTTGCCATTGCCGCGCCACCGCGCGACAAGCCCGCATGCTTCACATCAACGACATCACTTTGCGGCTCGCAGCGCGACTGATCTTCGATCACGCGACGGCGGCGTTGCCGGAACGGGGCCGCACCGGCCTCGTCGGCCGCAACGGCGCCGGCAAGACCACCTTGTTCCGCATCATCGCCGGCGATCTTGCGCCCGACGCCGGATCTGTTTCTGCGCCGAGAAACATGCGGCTCGGCCGCGTCGAACAGGAAGCGCCGGGAGGACCGGGCTCGCTGATCGACTTCGTGCTTTCGGCCGATCAGGAGCGGGCCAGCCTTCTCGTTGAGGCCGAAACCGCGCACGACCCGCACCGGATCGCTGAAATTCATCTACGGCTCGAGGACATTTCGGCCCATTCGGCGCCGGCCCGCGCGGCAAACATCCTCTCGGGCCTCGGTTTCGATGCGCAGGCGCAGCAGCGGCCCCTGTCGGAGCTTTCCGGCGGCTGGCGGATGCGCGTCGCGCTTGCAGCCATTCTATTTTCGGCCCCGGACCTTCTGCTGCTCGACGAGCCGACCAATTATCTCGATCTCGAAGGTTCGCTCTGGCTCGTCGATTACTTGCGGCGCTATCCGGCGATGATCATCATCATCAGCCATGATCGCGATCTCCTCGATGCCGTCGCCGATAACATTCTCCATCTCGATCATTGCAAACTGACGCTCTGGCGCGGCAATTATTCGAGCTTCGAACAGCAGCGCCGCGAGCAATTCGCGATCGAACAAAAACACCGAAAAAAGCAGGAAGACGAACGCAAACGGATTCAAGCCTTCGTCGACCGTTTCCGCGCCAAAGCGACGAAAGCACGACAGGCCCAGTCGCGCCTCAAACTGCTCGCAAAGATGCAACCGGTGGCGGCGCTCGTCGACTCCGATGTCCTGCCTTTCGATCTGCCTTCCCCGGAAAAACCTTTGCGGCCGCCGATCATCGCCATGGAAGACGTTGCGACCGGCTATGGCGAAACCATCATATTGCGGCGCCTCTCCCTGACGATCGCCGAGGATGACCGCATCGGGCTCTTGGGCGCCAATGGCAACGGCAAATCGACTTTCGCCAAATTGCTCGCTGGCCGGTTGACCGCTTTGTCCGGCACCCTGCGCAAATCGGAAAAGCTCAAAGTCGGATTCTTCGCCCAACATCAAGTCGATGAGCTCGAGGAAAACGCCACGCCTTTCCAAACGATCGCGCGTCTCATGCCGGCTATGACGGAGGCCAAAATCCGCGCCCGCTGCGCCCGTATCGGTTTTCCCAACGTCAAAGCCGATACCAAGATCTCGTTGCTGTCGGGCGGCGAAAAGGCCCGTCTCGTCATGGGTCTTTCGACCTTCGATGGGCCGCATCTCCTGATCCTCGACGAACCGACGAACCATCTCGACATCGACAGTCGCGCCGCCTTGATCGAGGCGATCAACGAATATGAGGGCGCAGTCATTCTCATCGCCCACGACCGGCATCTCATCGGCGCCTGTGCCGATCGCCTTTGGCTGGTCGCCGAGGGTACGGTCAAGACGTTCGACGGCGATATGGAGGATTATGAGAGATACGTGCTCGGCAAAGCCGGTTGCGGAAATGGTAAGAAAGAGAAAGAACGTAGAACCAAACGAATCGACTCCGGCAAACCTGCCGCGCGGGAAAAACGCCAATACGTGTCTTTGAAAAAACGCATCGCGGCGGCCGAAGAAAAAATGAAAAAATTCCACGATTTGATCGCGCGCGTCGACAAGACCCTCGCCAATCCCGACGCCTTTGCGAGAGAACCGGCCAAGGCGGCACAACTTTCAAGGCAACGCGGCGAACTCGAACGCGCGCTCGCCATCGCCGAGGAGGAATGGCTCACGCTGACGAGCGAAGAGACGATGGAGACGGAATGACACCATGACACCATCGGTCATGGACAACGGCTCAATTGCCGGTCTGCGGACGGCGCAGCGCAACCGCCGCAAGTGCGACAGCGCAGACGATCGCCAGTCCGGCAAGGCTCAGCAAGGTCGCGTTGTAGCCCATGGCGGCGATAAGATATGTCTGCGGATAAGGCATGGCAAAGAGGCCGAGGCCGAAGACGGTGTTCAACAGGCCTTGCGGCCCGACCCTTTCGTTCGGCGCGAGGCCTTCGCTCATCCAGGCCGAGAGGAGCGGATAGACCACGCTGTAGCCCATGCCGAAAAGCATCCCTGCCAGAACGACGAGCCATGAGCCGGCAGCGAGCGCTATGCCGGCAAAGCTCGCGGCCTGCAACACGAAGCCCGCACCGACCAGCAAGTGCCGATCCACCGCCTCCATGCGGCGCATGGCAAGAACCCGGCTCGCGAACATGGCCGCCGTCGAGGCAATGAAAAATGCCGCAAGTGGCAGTGCCTTGGCTTCGAGCACGGTCGACAGATAGGACATCACGAAACCAAACATGGTTCCATTGACGAAGGCCGCGCCGAGCGGCGCGATCCGGTCGCGCCGCAAAGCCTTGCCGAAATCCAGCCCCTCAGTATTCGTGGCGGGCGGCAGGGAGCGCACGGTAAACGTCAAGGCAAGCCCGACGAGCGCCGGAATCGTCGCGATGATGAACATCGGCCGCGGCCCCAAGGAACCAAGAACCAGCGCGCCGAACGGCGGCGCAAAGGCCTGCGCCATCGGCGCCATGCTCGAAAAGATTCCGAGCAGATAAACGAATCGGCGCGGCGACAACCGGCTTTGCGCATAGGACATGATCGAGCCGAGAAATAATCCCTGCCCGAGGCCCTGCACCATCCGTGATGCAAGGGCAGCATAGAAATTATCGACTGTGAAATAGAGGCTCGCAAAGCCTATGGCCAGAAGGCAGATCGCTAGGCGTGTCGTCACGACAACCCCGACCCGGCCCGCGATGGCTCCGATGAGAAAACTCATCAAGAGAACTGGAAAAGCAAAAAGCGATAGAAGCAGGCCGATCGCATGAAGATCATGTCCCTCATGCGCAAAGACGACGGCGAGAAGGGCTGCGTGTGAATAAAGGAAGGATACGAGAAAGACCGCCATGCCGAACCGGATGAACTCGGGCTTTGCGCGCGCATCGACGAAGCCTTCCGCGTAGGCGCGTCGATCCGCCTCGGACGCAGAGTCCGGGCCGTCGCTTCGATCGTTCTTCATGCCGCCTCCGCCCGGCGGAGCAAGGCACGCCAATGCCTGCGCCCCACCTCCGCCGTCGCGGCAATGTCCTCGATCGCGAACGGCACAAATCCCTGCTCTCGTGCGATATCGAAAACCGAAGGCGGAAGCGGCCAAGGCGACCCCGCGACATCCGCCTCTTCGTCGCGGGCGCGCGCGACCAGGAGCAGCGCGCCGCCGGGCGCCAACACCGAGGCAAATGCGGCGAACGCCTTTGCGATGAGCAGCCCTGAGATCGCTTGCAGCGTGTAACATTCATGCACGAGGTCGAAAGCGCCGCTCCACTCGCCTGGCAGCGCGAAAAGATCGGCGACACGATAGTCGACTTGGCTTTGCGGAAACCTCCGCTTCGCCCATTCGACGGCTTGCGCCGCGAAATCGAAAGCGACGACATTCGCCCCTGCAGCGGCAAAAAATTCGGCATTGTCACCGAGGCCGCAACCGACATCGAGCACCCGCGTTCCGGATATGCCGAGGAGCTGGCTAGCGACAAAAGCTTTCGTCAAAGGATGTGGCTTCAGATCGGCCCAAGGCACGCGGGCGGGATCATCGCCGGCGCGCGCATAGACTTCGTTGAACCACGTCAGACGCAGCGGATCTTCATGCGGCTTCCCCTGCATCGCCGGATCGATCGCGCTGAGTTCCTTGCGCGCCGCAGCACGGCGCGCCTCGAAGTCCGGCGAGGAACGATCGAAAGCTGAATTCATGAATGACATAGCCTCGCATGTGTCGCGCGACCGCGCTCATTGTTTGCGTTCCCAGCGCCCGGCGTTCGTCTGCTGCCAGTAGGCGAGTGTATGACCCTGTTCTTTCAGAAGCTTCCACTGCGCCCGCGCATCCGCGAGCTGATCTTCGTCTCGCCCATCGAAGAGCAGGATCAACCGCTCGTACACGGCCGCTTCGGGGAGGGCGAGGCACGCCGCGACATCGGCCGATTCGATGAAGAGCCGCAACCGTGCGGAATTCGGGTTCTCATGCCCTTGCGTCAAATAGATCGGTTGCAGTTCGCTGTCGCCGTCGCGAGCGAGACCATGGGCGAGGAAACTGTCATCCGTATAGGTCCACAGCAACTGATCGAGCCCTTCGAGCCGCTCGCTGCTGCGCGCCTCTATGACGACTTGCCAGCCCCTTTCCAGCGATTTTTCGCATATCGCAGGGAGCACGTGTTCGAGCGGCCGGTGCTGCAAGTGATAGAACCAGATCTCCGGCATTGCGCCCTTCCAACTACCTCGTTTGACTCAGTCTTCGTAACAATCCGCGACGAGCCGGTCGAGCAGCCTGACGCCGAAGCCGGACCCCCAGCTTTGATTGATCTCGTTAGCCGGCGAATTCATGCCCACCCCCGCGATGTCAATGTGCGCCCATCGCGTGCCATTGACGAAGCGCTTCAGGAATTGGGCAGCCGTGATCGCCCCCCCATGGCGGCCGCCAGTGTTCTTCATATCGGCGAATTTCGAATCGATGAGTTTGTCATAGGCAGGTCCGAGCGGTAACCGCCAGACTTTTTCACCTGTCTTTTTCGCGGCTTTAGCGATTTTCTCGCTCAAGTCGTCGTCATTGGAAAAAAGCCCGGCATTTTCCTGCCCGAGCGCAACCATGATCGCGCCAGTCAAGGTCGCCAGATCGATCATGAACTTCGGCTTGTACTTGTCTTGGACATACCAAAGCAGATCGGCAAGAACGAGACGGCCCTCCGCGTCAGTATTGATGACCTCGATCGTCTGGCCCGACATGGATTTGACGATATCGCCGGGCCTTTGAGCCTTGGGCCCCGGCATGTTTTCGACGAGGCCGATAGCGCCGATGGCATCCACTTTGGCTTTGCGTGCGGCAAGCGCATGCATGAGACCGACGACGCAGGCAGCACCCGCCATGTCGCCCTTCATATCTTCCATCCCGGCTCCGGGCTTGATCGATATGCCGCCGCTATCGAAACAAACACCCTTGCCGATGAAGGCGATCGGTTTCGCGTTTGCGCCGTCCTTGCCGCCGCCCTTTCCGGGTTTTGTTCCGTGCCAGCGCATGATGACGACTCGGCTCGGCCGGTCCGAACCCTGCCCCACGCCAAGAAGTGCGGCCATGCCAAGTTCGCGCAGTTCGGCTTCGCCGAGGATCCCAACTTCGACGCCAAGCTTCTCCAGCTGCAGCGTACGCCGCGCAAACTCCTCCGGATAAAGGACATTGGCCGGCTCATTGATGAGGCTGCGGGCCAAAATGACACCCTCGGCCACGGCATCGCAAACCTTCAATTCGCGCCGTGCCGCGGAAGGCTCTTCGACGGCGACGAAAATCTCGGCTCCGTCCTTTTCCTCGTCATCCTTCTTTTTGGTCTTGTATGTGTCGAACTTGTAGTCGCGTAACCGCATCCCGAGCCCGAAGTCCGCCGCTGCCGTCGCAAGGTCTTTGGGCGCGCGGGGCAAATCAAAGGCAATGACGGCAAACGCGTCGGAGCTGAGCTTGCCGCGCACAAAGCCGCCGAGCGTCACGAAGTCATCTGGTCGGAGAACGGTCTCTTTGCCCGCTTCTTTGGCCTCGCCCGCCGGCTTCTCCGTATCCTTCCCGTCATCGCCAGCATCTTCCGTAGCCGCGCCGCTGCCGATGACGAGGAGCCGGTCGGCCGCAAAGCCCGCCGGAGCGACAATGTCAAGTGCCGTGAGGGCCTTGCCCTTAAACTTGGTTGTTGCCGCCGCCCTTCTGATCAGGGCTTCCCCGTCGGCACCGATCAGTTTTTGGCTAGCCGGGCCGAAAACGAAGTCCTGGCCCATGAAAACCACGAGAGTTTGAGCCAATTTGGCCTTGCCGGTGCGTTTTGCCGCGACGAAGGGCGGCGTTTGCGCCGTCAACGGTGCGAGGGCGACGAAGTCTATTTTTGCGGGCTGGAACATAGAATCCTCTTCGGTTTCACGCTTCATTTCCGCACGCAGGCCGGCACGGGTGCCGGCGCTCAGGCACCGACTCGCTCATCGAACCATCTGAAACTATCGCTTTTTCAAATGCTTGGCGAGCGTCTGCTCGCGCCGCAGACGGCTTGGGGGGGCCGAGGCCACACCGGCCCCGATCCCTTCTTGCTGCGGTCGTGCAGATCATGCAGGGATTTCCGATCCATCATGTTTGGCGCGGCAAAGGCACGCAAGTGCGCACAAAGTCCGATATTCCAGTATTGGTTTGTTTGGCTCGGCCCCGATGGCGTGGCTGCGGCGCCACGCTATCTGGCTTTTGTGCCTGACCGCCCTCAAAAAGCCCGCCGCCACTTGCACTTCAATTGGTCAATTCGTACGCAAGATGATAGCTTGGCCGCGACCCGCCGGAATGCCGGTGAATTGAACAAAGGATGACGACGCCGCAAGATTGAAGCCCGCGAATATTGCAGTTTCTCGAGGCGCCGAGCTGGGCGACACCTCGAGGGGATGCCAACACGGATTGCCCTTCCTGCCGGCTGCGGCCGAGAGGAGATTTTCCGGCCAATCTGCCGATCAAACCAAAGAAGCGCCGCGCGCCATGCCGCTCGTCCAAATCGAATCAAGTCTGGTCTGCGTCGGCGCCCGCACAACGGGAGGTCCTGCATCGCCAGCGTTCTTCCCGGCCTGTGCGCAGCTTCCAAACACGAGCGGGCAGCTGGTGGGGAGCGCGGCATGATCGGCTTCACCCTCGGCCGTTATCTCTTGGCGCGCTTCTTCACCATGATCATGGCGGTCTTCGGCACGATCTTCGGGCTCGTCTATTTGATCGATTTCGTCGAAATGCTGCGCCGGACGGGCGACAAGCCCGGCATATCTGCCGCCTTCATCGCCTTCCTGTCGTTTTTGCGCACCCCCACGGTTTCTGAACAGGTGCTGCCCTTCTGCGTCCTCTTCGGCGCAATGGCGACCTTTCTCAACCTTAGCCACAAGCTCGAGCTCGTCGTGGCGCGCGCGGCAGGCGTTTCGGTTTGGCAGTTTATTCTGCCGCCGATCGCCATCGCCCTCTCGATCGGATCGGTCTCGGTCACCCTGCTCAATCCCGTGTCGGCCGCGATGAAGCTGCGAGCCGACCGCATTGAACTCGAAATCTTCGGCGGCAGCGCCAAGCATGGGAACGACAATACCACATGGCTGCGGCAGCGAAGCGTCGACGGCGAAGCGCTGCTGCGCATCGAACAGCAAAGCGAAGGCAGCACGCTTCTGCGCGGCGTCACCGCCTATGTTTATGACACGGAACGCAATTTCGTCGAGAAGGTCGAAGCTGACCGCGGCATCTACCGACCGGGTTACTGGCAGCTTTCTGATGCCCAAATAACCGTGCCGGGTGAAGAGATGCGTCTGGCCGGCACCTATCTCCTCGCCACGAATCTCACTCCGGACGAACTCGCGCAGGGCTCTGGCTCGCCGGAATCCATATCATTCTGGTCTTTGCCGAGAGTCCGCGACCAGACCGAATTGGCCGGCCTCGACGGCACCGGCTACCGCCTCCAGTATCAGACCCTCCTCGCCCGGCCGCTGCTGCTCGTCGCCATGGTCCTGATCGCCGCAGCATTTTCCTTAAGATTCTTCCGTTTTGGTGGCATTGGCAAAATGGTCGTCGGTGGCATTGCCGCCGGCTTCGTGCTCTATGTGCTGACGAAGGTGGTGGCTGATCTCGGCAGCTCGGGGCTCTTGAGCGCGCCCGTGGCAGCTTGGTCGCCAGCCATCGTCGGCAGTCTGCTCGGGGCCCTAGCATTGTTGCACCAGGAGGATGGCTGATGGGGCGGCGTATTTGCCCCAGCGACTCGTTGCATCCGGGGTGCGCCGGAGGCGGGCGCGCGCCCGCTTCGCAGTGCAAGTCTGCCGCTTTAGCACGGACTGTCGGATGCCATGCGCTCACCGTTGCGGCGGTCTTCTGGCTTGGGCTCATCTTTTGCTTTGCCGTTGATTGGTCTCTCAATTCCGCCGCTGCGCAAAGTTCTGTCCTGGCCGAGAGCGCACCTCCGCCCAGCAATGCCAAGACCGCGGCCGAGAAGCCGCAGAAGATGTTCGTCGAAGCTTCAGAACTCGTTTACAATAAAGACAAAAATACCGTGTCCGCCGAAGGCAATGCGCGTGTCTATTACAAAGGTAGTGTGCTCGAAGCAGACCGCGTGGTCTATGACCGCAACACGGGGCGCGTCTATGCCGAAGGCTCGGCGCAACTACGGCAGGCCAACGGCACGATCCTGCATGCGGACCGCTTCGATCTCACGGAAGATTTCCGCGACGGCTTCATCAAGTCGCTGCGCGCCGAGACGACCGACCGCACCTATATCAGCGCGCCGCAGGCCGAGCGCACTGAAGGCAACATCACGGTTTACGACAAGGGCACCTACACCGCCTGCAATTCCTGCCGGGAGGACCCCGACAAGCCGCCGCTTTGGCGAGTCCGCGCCAAGAAAATCATCCACAATGGTGATGAGCAAATGCTTTACTACCAGGGTGCCTGGCTCGAATTTGCCGGTGTTCCGGTCGCTTATATACCTGTCTTTTCGGCCCCGGACCCGAGCGTCACGCACAAGTCGGGAATTCTGTCGCCAGTTAGCAGTTATATGACGCAGCGCGGTTACGGCGTGGGTATCCCAATCTATTGGGCCATGGCGCCGAGCTATGACTTGACGTTCACCCCGACCTATTATTCGAACCAAGGTTTCTTAGGCTCGGCCGAGTGGCGGCAAAAATTCGACAATGGTTCCTATTACATTCTAGCGAATGGAATCTTTCAGCAAAATCCCGCCGCTTTCTGGGCTTCGCCTTATGGAGCCGGCAACCAAACTTTCCGTGGTTCGATCGAAAGCAAAGGTTCGCTGGATCTCACCAAGGAATGGAAATTCGGATGGGACGCCACAATCCTGTCGGACAAGTTTTTTCTCAGCGACTATAGTGTGCTGAGCCAAACGAGAACTTCGAACTACTTCACCGAAACGATCTCGGACGTCTATCTCACCGGGCAGTCGAGCCGCTCCTATTTCGACCTGCGTGGGTATTATTTCGAAGGGCTTGCCGCACAGGATTTCCAACCCCAGCAGCCGATCGCGCATCCGGTCTGGGACTATAACAGAACCTTCGACGT
Organism: uncultured Alphaproteobacteria bacterium; assembly: GCA_963809985.1. Classification (GTDB taxonomy): domain Bacteria; phylum Pseudomonadota; class Alphaproteobacteria; order Rhizobiales; family Beijerinckiaceae; genus Methylovirgula. The sequence goes on from CAWELW010000003.1 coordinate 102,577, forward strand.
CGACCCGGCGAAGTCATGGGGCGTCGGCGGCCAGGTCACGTTCGACTATAATTTCACCAGCCTTTCGGAACAGATGGCGAGCTATCAAGCCGTCGGTCAGCCGCAGCTCGACAATGCCTATTACCTTCATCAAGTCTGCACGACATACACGCCGGGGACGACGACGAACTCCTGTCTGCTGCGCGGCATCGGCGGCGATTATACGCGATTGACTTCCGAACTTTCGTGGAAGCGCAAGGTGATCGATCCGCTCGGCGGGGTCTGGACGCCGTTCGCCTTTGCCCGCGTGAACGGTGAACAGCTCGATCTGAACACGAGCGAGTCTTATACCTTCTCCTCGCCCAGCGGCTCGTCGACGATTTCGAACGCCTCGCAGACCAATTTCACTGGCACGACCGATGCCTTTTACGGCACAGCGATGCCGGGCATCGGCCTCGAATATCGCTATCCGATGATCTCCAAAACCCCGTACGGCTCGCTCACCGTCGAGCCGATCGGGCAGATCATCGCGCGTCCCGATGAAGGGCTGGGCGCGCAATCACCCGTCAACATGGATGCGCAGAGCCTCGTCTTCGACGACACGACCCTTTTCGCTTGGGATAAATATTCCGGATATGATCGGTTCGAGACAGGCGTGCGGGCCAATTATGGCGGCCAAGCCACCTTCAGTTTCAAGAACGGCGGCTATGTCAACTTCATCGCCGGCCAGTCCTATCAGGTCGCCGGGACGAACAATTACGCGACGCCCGACGCCGCCAATGTCGGCCTGAGCTCAGGCCTCGACACCCCTGCGTCGGATTACGTCGCCGCCTTCACTTTTGCGCCAAATTCGGCCTATTCCTTCATCGCCAAAGGCCGCTTCGACGTAACGACCTTCGAGCCGCGGCGAATAGATCTCATTACGCAGTACAACCTCGGAGCCTGGACCGGCAGCATCCAATATGCCGACTACCAGGCGCAGCCGCTGATCGGCTACTTCGTTCGCCGCGAAGGCGTGACCCTCAATTCCAAATACAAGATCACCGATCATTATTTCGTCGACGGCAATGTCACCTTCGATATGAGCCGAGAGTTTTATCCGGCCTCAATTGTCGGCCCGGACCCCGGTCCATTCGCAATCGCCACTACGGGATTCGGCTTGGGCTACGAGGATGAGTGCATGAGCTTAACTGCAAGATACAGCAGTTACTACAGCGTGTCCGGTCCCACCAGTTTGGCGCAAACTGAGGTCTATTACCTAGAGCTCAAATTGCGGACCCTGGGGGACACGAGGTTCGGTCAGTCCTCCACCACTTCTGTAAGTCCAGATAGTATCAGATAATGCTTAAATGATGGGCCGTAACTCCTCCAAGACGTGCAGGTATTGCGTCAAGCTATCGACAGATACATGTTTTCCTCGTTCGACTAATATTGCCAGATCCAACCGGGGTTGCGTGCATGTCCCCGAAAGGCTGTCAGGCTTTTCAGAGATGCTTGAATTTTGGCTTTGCAGCGCCGTCCGACCTGATGAGTTCAAACGCTCCCGGATTGGACCTTCGGACGGAAATCCCGGGCCTGCCGAAAGTCCTTTTTTCGTGGATTTGCCCTGGCTGTGCCTGAATTCGGGCAGGTTTCTAATTTTGATCTTCGGGCATGGATATGCATGCTGGCATAGATTACCAGCATGAGTTTCTTGGACACTTTGAGGGCTCCATGGTGACCGAGCGAAGCGAGGCGCGAATCCACTCCGGCACCGGGAGAGCGCAACTGGAGATCGGGTCGATGATCCATCATGAACTCAGCCGCATTGGTCTCGCCTGGGCCAATTCTTTGCGGCTTCCTTCCCCTTTGATTCAAGCTTTCGCGGCGGCGGCTAGCGTCTTTCTCGCTTCTCTTTGCATTTGCCCGCCGCTCGCGCAGGCGCAGTCGATCGTCGCGACCGTCAATGGTACGCCGATCACCAACCTAGATATCGAGCAGCGTACGAAACTGCTGCATATCCTGCACAAACCGGCGGGGCAGGATGTCGCTTTGCAAAGCTTGATCGACGACGATGTGAAACTCGACGAGACGAGCAAATACAAGATCAAGGCCAGCGATTCCGACATTGGCAGGGAGATCTCGCTCGTTGCCGCCAGCCTGAAAATGGCGCCCGAAGCCCTGCTTGCGGCGTTGCGAGCCGCCGGAGTGCCGGAGAGCCACATCAAAGACCATTTTGCCTCGGCCTTCACCTTCCGCTCGCTCATGCAGGCTTATCACAAAGGTGTCGAAGCCAGCGAAACGGAGGTCCGCGCTGAGCTTGCCAAGGAAGGCGGAAAGGCCGCTGCGGGCACGGAATATACGGTGCACGAGGTCGTTTTTACAATCGCGCTTCCGCTCAGCATGGAGAAGATCAACAACCGTACACGCGCGGCCGAGCAATTGCGTGCACGTTTCACGGATTGCGCAAGCGGTCTACCGCTCGCACGCTCTATGGATGACGTCGCAGTCAAGGATGAGATCCGGCGTAGCGCAAAGCAGCTCACCGAAGGGATTCGGCAATTGCTCGACAAGACGCCGACCGGGCATTTGACACCGCCTCAGCGCAGTAGCGAGGGCATCGAAATGCTCGCTGTCTGCAACAAGTCCGCTTCCACCGACGATAGTGCGGCGCGTTCCGCCATTGCCGAAAGGATTCTCGCAGCGCGGATCGATGCTGAAGGTGAAAAGAGGCTACAAGAACTTCGTTCCGAAGCAGTCATCGTGAAAAAATAGCGATGCAATCCTTTCAAGATTACGGACTGAAGCCGCGCGCACCGCTCGCATTGACGCAGGGCGATCCGTCCGGCATTGGTCCCGAACTTGCTTTGAAAGCGTGGCTGCGCACGCATCGGGACCCGACCGCTGCGCCCTTCTTTGTGGTTGCACAGCCCAGGCATCTGGCGAGCCTCGCCCGGCGCTTCGGCTGGGCCGTCCCGATCGCCGAAGTCGATCCGGCGGCTTCCGCTTCGGTTTTCCCCGAGGCCTTGCCGGTCTATCCGATGCGCCGCGCTGTGAGCGGACGCTTGGGTGTGCCGAACGTGGCCGATGCGGAAGCGACGATCGAATCGATCGAAACTTGCGTTCGTCTGGTGAAGAGCGGCCACGCTGCCGCCGTCGTCACGAACCCGATTTCGAAAGACATCCTCCAACGCAGCGGCTTTGCCCATCCTGGCCATACTGAATTTTTGGGCGAACTGGCACGCCGGCTGTTCGGAGAAGAGAGCCGGCCGGTCATGATGCTTTGGTCGTCCAGCCTCGCCGTCGTGCCGGCGACGATCCATGTCCCTCTCGCCGAGGTTTCCCGCCTTCTGACGAAGACATTGCTGATCGACACGAGCAGAATAGTCGTGCACGATCTCGAAAAGCGCTTCCACATCTTCAAGCCGCGTCTCGCTGTCTGCGGCCTCAATCCGCACGCCGGCGAGAACGGCCAAATCGGCCGGGAGGAAATCGACGTCATCGCCCCTGCGATCGAAGACTTGAGAGCGTTAGGCATTCGCGTGCAAGGCCCCTACCCGGCCGACACGATGTTCCATCGGGCGGCGCGCGCGAATTACGATGTCGCCCTTGCCATGTATCACGACCAGGCGCTCGTTCCGGTCAAGACGCTCGCGTTCGACACGGCCGTCAACGTCACGCTGGGCCTGCCGTTCGTGCGGACGTCCCCCGATCATGGCACGGCCTTCGATATCGCCTGCGAAGGAAAGGCCGACCCCTCGAGCCTTGTCGCCGCTTTGCAACTTGCGACACGGCTCGCACTCGCCGAACGCAGATGAACGACGACCTGCCGCCCTTGCGCGACGTCGTCGCGGCGCACGGGCTCCTGGCGAAAAAATCCCTCGGCCAAAATTTCTTGTTCGATCTCAATCTGACCCGACGCGTCGCGCGGGCCGCGGGACCGCTTGACGAGGTGACGATCATCGAAATCGGTCCTGGCCCCGGCGGCCTCACGCGGGCATTGCTCGCCGAAGGCGCCGCCCATGTTATCGCAGTTGAACGCGACGAGCGCTGCCTCGTAGCGCTGGCCGAAATCGCCGAGCGCTATCCGGACCGCCTCGAAGTCGTCGCTGGCGATGCATTGCAACAGGATCTCGCCGAGCTGGCGCGAAACCGGCACCCGCTGCGCATTTGCGCCAACCTTCCCTATAACATCGCGACGGTGCTTTTGACCCAATGGCTCGAAACGAATGAATGGCCGCCGGTTTTCGACCGTCTCGTTTTGATGTTTCAAAAAGAAGTGGCCTTGCGCATTGTCGCGACGCCGGCGCAGCGGGCTGACTATGGACGCCTCGCGGTCTTGTGCAATTGGCGCTGTGCGACGCGAATTCTGTTCGAAATCCCGCCTCGCGCCTTCACGCCGCCGCCGAAAGTGACCTCTTGCGTGGTCGAACTCGTGCCGCGTCCGGTGCCGCTTCCCTGTGACGTGGGTATCCTGACAGAAGTCGCACAAGCGGCCTTCGGGCAGAGGCGCAAAATGTTGCGCCAGAGTTTGAAGGCGCTCGACCCCGATCCAGTCGAGCTTCTGACCCGTGCCGGCATCGATCCGACATGTCGGGCGGAAGAAATCGACGTCGCCGGTTTCGTGCGGCTCGCGCAAGACTTGCAGCAACGGCGCGTAAGCCAGGTCCGGTCCGACAAATCCGGGCCAAAGCCTGATGCGCCTGGATGAATGGCGCGGCCTCGCTAGAGGTGGATGAGGAAAAATGGGGACCGGTTTTCCGGCGCAATCAAGTCTATGCAGATTGCGTGGACTTGTCTGCCTATCCCGCTCCAACTTATTAGAATTGATGACGTTCATGATTTTGGATTGATTCAATCCAAAATCAAAGTCATCCAGCCGCGCCTGATTCATCCCTCCCTCAGGAGCTTCTCCACGAAATCCGCGATCCCCTCTTTCTGGCGCGCGACGCGTGCCCGCTCGGCCGTCAGGACCGCGAGGAGATCGTCGAAAGTTTTCTGCAAATCATCATTGACGAGAACATAATCATAGAGCGTCCAGCGGCCGATTTCGTTGCGCGCATTGGCGAGCCTTTTGGCGATCGTCTCGTGCGAATCCTCGGCGCGCCGTTCGAGCCGCGCCTGCAATTCCTGCAGAGAGGGCGGCAGGATGAAGATCGTGACCACATCCTGCCCGGCCTTGGCCCGCACCTGCTGCGTGCCTTGGTAGTCGATGTCGAAAAGGACGTCGCGCCCTTGCGCGAGAATGCGTTCGACCGGCTCACGCGGCGTCCCATAAAAATTTCCGTGCACCTCCGCCCATTCCAGCAGTTCGTCATTGTCGCGCATGGCTTCGAATTGCCGGGTCGAAATGAAGGAATAATGGATTCCATCGACCTCGCTCGAACGGCGCGACCGCGTTGTAACCGAAATTGACAAACTGAGGTCGAGCTCTTTCGTCTGCAACAGCATGCGCGTCAACGTCGTCTTGCCGGCACCCGACGGCGAGGACAAGATCAGCATGAGGCCGCGGCGCGTCGCAAACGGCTTGGAAACCACTGTGCCCCGACGGCGCGTGCGCTGCATCGATGAATCTTTCGGCTGCATCGGCTCACTCGATATTTTGGACCTGCTCACGGAATTGTTCGATCTCACCGCGCAATTCGAGGCCGACCGCCGTCAGCGCAGCGTCATTCGATTTGGCACAGAGCGTATTGGCTTCGCGACCGAGTTCCTGCGCGAGAAAATCGAGCCGGCGCCCAATCGCGCCGCCTTTGTTGATGAGATCGCGCGCCGCCGCAATATGAGTTTCCAGCCGATCGAGCTCTTCGCGTACATCGGCTTTTGCGGCGAGCAAGAGCGCTTCTTGATAAAGCCGGTTCTGATCGAAGTTTACGTGCGGCGCAAGGGTCGCGAGCAGCTCGGCAAGCCGCACGCGGATTGCCTCCGGCGCGCGGCCCGGGCAGTTTTCGGCCGCAAGTCGCAGATCGGTCAGGCGATCGAGCCGGGCCAAGAGGATTTGTTCGAGCGCTTTGCCTTCGCCGCGCCGCATGAGAACGAGAGATTCGAGAGCGTCTTCGAGACTCTCGAGCGCAGCACTTCTGAGCGCCGTCATTTCTTCCTCGGTCTCCTCGGCGTCGCGAACATCGACGACGCCGCGCACGGCCAGGAGCCCGTCGAGCGATGCTGGCCTCAATTTGTCGGAGAGCGGCAAATCCGCGAGCGCCGCGGCGAGCAGACCGAGAAGTTCCCGATTGATGCGAACTTCCGGCGTGTTTGCTTCGCGTTGCACATTGAGCGTGGCGTAGCAGGTGCCACGTGCGAGCGCCTTGCCGAAACGCACCCGCATCTCCGCTTCGATGGCGTCGAATCCAGGCGGCAAGCGCAGGCGCAGATCAAGCCCTTTGGCATTGACGGATTTAAGCTCCCACGCCCAGCGGTAGAGCGGCGTGGTGCCGGAGGCACGGGCAAAACCCGTCATGCTGGCGATGGTCATTTCACAATCTTGGATCAGCTCCGGCGATTTACAGCGTAGTTTAGCGCATTCTACGGTCGAACCGCAAAACTCCAGTCGTCATTCGAATTTCGACCCGATCGGCTTAACAGTCCAATTCGCTTGAAAGACCCCTTCGCAGAGGGTTTCGGCCTTTGTCCCTTGTACACGATTCACCTGATGCAAGGGCAGCGTTCCATGTGCTGTCGACAGCGACGATTGATCGAAATAGATTTTCCCCCCATCCTCGAACCAGCCGACAAGATTGCCGGCGCAATCACTGCGGTTCGGATAGATGTCCCTGAGGTAGAGCTCTTGAAGCGGCATGAGACTGTCGTGGTCTGGGCCATTATCGACGCGACCGAATCAAAACATCCGCGACTCAAACGATCCGCGCGGAGACATTCAGCTCAGCGCACAGGAGAGATCGTCAAACCTGCATATCGTGAAGATAGAGACCTTCGATCGGATCGAACTCGCCTTCCCAAGGTTGCTTCGCGAGAACCTTGCGCGTATCGCGTAACCCGGCCTCCCATCGCGCCCGAATTCCCGCTGAGCTGAAATCAATGCCCTTCATAGCATCTTCGCCTTCGATCCGTGGGGCGACAAGCTGAACGAAATGCATGTAGGTGACGCAACCATAGCCGGTCAGTGCGCGGATCGGAGGGGATCCGCGCTCCTCGTCAGGCAGGCGCGATGCAAGATCTGCAATGATATGGCGCAGCCGGTGAATTTGCTTTTGTCGCCTGATATGGCTGACGAGGCGGCTCGAAAACTGCACCTCCTGTTGGCGCGTGATCACATCGCCCATCGTCCCCGGCTCGGCCCCTTGAGGGTCCCATATATCAACAGAGATGACGACCGAGTTGCGGCGCGGATTGTCGTCGAAAATGATTTCGCACGGCGTATTGGATAAGACACCGCCATCCCAATAGTAATCTCCATCAATGAGCACGGCCGGAAAAGCCGGTGGCAGGGCACCCGAGGCCATAATGTGGCGCACGTCGATTTTCATGCCGCGACTGTCGAAATAGCGCATTTCGCTGGTCCGCAAATTCGCTGCGCCAACGGTGAGCCGCGGCGTATTTTTTTCGATCTGCGAAAAGTCGATGAGTTCGGTCAATGTCGTCTTGAGCGGGTCCGTCAGATAGAAAGAGGCCGCATCGGCGGCAAGCTTTGAGCTCGTCATAGCAGAATGGTTCGGCCTGCAGAAATTTGCGATGCCGTTCATCATCGTCAGCATTTGCGGCACGCCGCGCCCGAGCCAAGGCATGTTCGAGACCGGATCGGTTGTCACGCGTTTCCAGAAGCTTTGTACCTTCTCGAGCCGTTTGGCAGGTTCATTGCCGGCGATAATGGCCGCGTGGATGGCTCCGATCGACGTTCCGATGACCCAGTCGGGTTCTACGCCGGCTTCGTGCATGGCTTCGTAGACGCCAGCTTGATAAGCGCCAAGCGCGCCGCCGCCTTGCAACACCAGCACGATCTGGCCGTGTTGAGCTATTTTCTCCCGCAACCCATTGCCCCCGGTTAGGTTCGCGGCATCCGCGAGATCGCTCTGCGTCCCTTCACGAGTCATGCAAGTCACCCCTTACGAACCGAATTCGCTCAGACTATCCGAATAGCTGGCGCATTTCAGCAAAATACGCGTGGCAGGCTTTGCGGACCCGCTCAGTTTGAGCCGGGGGTCGGCGCAAAGCTTATAGGAACAAACGAATGAGCCGCACGACGCCGCTGCTTCCCGAACTATTTGGGTAACTTTCGAACTTGCCGCAACCGACCCACACGCTCGGCTCGAACAACCTCTGTTCGGACGGCTCCGCACTGGATTTGCGCTCTATCTGAGCGTCGTGAAACTCGGAACCGTCTTGGCGTAGTTGAGGTCGTAAGTGTGATCGAGAAGCGGGTCGATAGAGCTCCCCTCGGAAACGTCGATTACTTTGGGATGCGCGATCTTCTGCGGCGCCGGCGGGGCTTGTTGCGTTTCGGCAGCGTCGGCATCAGACAGCAGATCATTGGAGCCGGGATTGAGACCGGGCATCATGGACTTTGCGTCGTGTTCGGTGTGCCGCACAGACGAAGCCGCAATGATTGACGCATCAGGCCGCGAATTGACGGCTTTGTCGGCGCTCATTGGCCCGTCGAGAAGCTCCGCTGCGGCCCGTCCAGGGCCGATTCCGCGCACGGTAATGCCAAGCTCGTCGAGTCCCGGTCCCATGACGAAGGCCGCTGCGGTTGCGGACGCCGCTGGGTTCGGCTTCTTGCCGCCGCTCGTCTTGCCGGCGTCCGCGCTGTTGCGGCTAGGAACCGCCAATGCCGCATCCGCCGGCATTTTCGGTGCCACTTTGGCGATCGCCGCCGCAGTCGCCGACATATCCAAACTCGCACTCGAATTCGGCGCAGACTCGGCCGTTGCGACGGTCGCAGGCAAGACGCCATAGATAGCTCCATTATCGAGCTCACCCTTCTGATCGCCGCGAGTTCGGAGCCGCTGGCGGGGCGGATTCTGTCAACCTCCGGTCCGGCCTTTTCCTTTTCTTTCTCGATTTGGCGCCAACGCTGGACATTGCGGTTATGCTGTTCGAGAGATTCCGCGAAGGCGTGGCCGCCAGTGCCGTCGGCCACGAAATAGAGCTCTTGCGTTAGGGAGGGATTGGCGACGGCTTCAAGCGCCGCGCGGCCCGGATTGGCGATCGGTCCCGGCGGCAGGCCATCGATCGTATAGGTGTTGTATGGCGTCGGCTTGTCGAGTTCGGCGCGCGAAATCGGTCGCCCCAACGTCCCACGTCCACCAACAAGGCCGTAGACAATGGTCGGGTCGGATTGCAGCCGCATCCGCTTTTGTAGGCAATTCAAGAAGACCCTTGCGACCCGAGGGCGTTCGTCGGCCTTACCGGTTTCCTTTTCAACAATCGAGGCGAGCGTCACGAGTTCGAAGGGCGAATAAATCGGCAGATTAGTGGAGCGATGAGACCAAATCTGTTCGAGGACGCGTTTTTGATCTTCTTGCATCTTCCTGATCAAAGCCGCGACCGACATCCCGCGGGCGACGTTATAGGTCTCCGGCAGGAGAGAGCCCTCTCCGGGCATTTCGCGGATGTCGCCAACGAGAACATCGTTGTTGCGCAGACGCTGAACGATCTGCTCGCTGGTCAAGCCTTCGGGAATCGTCACCGCATGGAGGATCTGCTTGCCACTGATAAGCGTGTCGATGACATCGTGCATGCTGGCTTTGGCGTGGAAAAGATATTCGCCGGCCTTGACGCTATCGCGTCTACCTTCCATCCAAAGCGCGGCATTCACGAAGATCGCGCTGTCGATTACGCCTTCGGACTCGAGCGTGCTGAGAATGTCAAAAACAGCACCGCGTTCGATAAAAACTACCTTGTCGCTCGTCAATGGGCCGGCCTCGTGCAAGCGGTTCTCGGCCCACAAGAGCGCAAAAAAGCTCGCAACGGCCAGGATCAGCAAAAACGAGAGAAGCCCCGAGACAGCGGATAGCCTCGGCCGACGCCTATGCGGCGGCGGTGGCGGCGGCGTTTCCGGATGCAAAGCTTCGTGCGGGCTCTGCAATCTCACACTGCGGCGAAAGAACCGCGCAGGTTTCGTCGATTCGCCGGAAGCGTCCGACGGGTCGCCGTTTTCAGCGTTCACAACAATGTCGCTCATCATTTACCCGTTTCAAAGCCGCCCGCCCGGCCACCGGGCGGCGTTGCTCACGTGCTTTCACAACTCGCGACTTCGTGAAAGTGCCTGAACGTCCTCCGAGAGCATGGCCTCGAAAATTGCGTCCGTTTTTCCGCTATTCGGCCGTCGGACATACCCGACGTCCCATGATCGAAATAGCCGAAATCGCGAACGGCCCCAGAGGGCATCCTCCAACTTATTGAATTTGCACGCATTCTTATCTATTTTTGGCTCCGCCCGATCGATGAGAATACGCGCGTGCCAGCTCGCACTTTGCGCTGCAGCTCACCGTAATTGCGCGCGAGTCCTCGCGCCGGTTTGCCCAGCCTAGACGTTATTGTGGCGAAAGCTGGATTACAACAAAACGCCACCCAGTTCCAGTTCGACTTGACCAGCGGCCCACGCGCCGCGGTTGCTACCCCGGCTCGCGCCGACGAACGCGCGAGAGACCCGCCAAAGCAGATCGACGTCGTATCCGGTCGGCGGCCATTGGCGTGAATTAGGGCTTCGGCTTCGTCGGATCGGCAGCGAGAATGACAATGAGATCGTTTTTGTGAACGCGGCCGAGGCGGCTGCGCGCCTCTTCATCGAGCAGGTCTTGATCGATGGTCGTGCCGTGCAGCAAATCAATCTTGGCCTGCCAGGTTTGCCGCTCGCGCTGAAGGCCGCGCAATTCCACTTGCAGGGAGGCGATCTTGCGCTCGTAATCTTCCTTCGTCTTCAGGCCCCGTTCGCCGTTGACGGCATGCCAGACGAAGTAGCCGCCAATGCTTCCGGAGACGCAATAGAGCGCGAGCGGAAACAAGACGGCGCGGAGACGACGACGAACGACCATTGCTGCAACTTCGCCGATCCGGGTTAGCGATCGATTAAGTTGCCGTTCCGGCGAGCCAGACGAGACCGAAGAGAAAGCTCGGGACCGCCGGGATGCGCCGATTCGCCGGTAGGTGAAGAAGGAGATTTCCATATCCGTCCTCGCACCCGTTCGGCAAAGATCAAATAGGCCGCCCTGCCCCCTTAAATCTCGAATTCGCCCGCGCCAATAGGGAAAACCTCGCCTGCGCTCTCGGGCTTTATAGCCGCGTCGGGCATCCCGATTGGCCCGATCAACCCTTGCCGGCCCGGATGAACGCGCCGTCGGAGCACAAGGAGCTCGCCGCGGCCATCGCCAAGGTCGAGGCACATTTTGGCACAACACCCGGAGGAAACCCGAGCCTGCGAGATCCTGGTTCCGACCTGCATCCGCCTCGGCCGGTTCGAAGATGCGGCGAACACAGCTACCGACGCGACCGCGCGTCACACCTGATCGTAATCGATCGTCACGCGCCCGGAGAGCGGATGCGCCTGGCAGGTCAGGATGAAACCCGCGTCGAGTTCCCAAGCTTCGAGCGAATAGTTGACGTCCATCTCCGCTTGTCCTTCGACGAGCTTGGCGCGACACGAGCAACACATGCCGCCTTTGCAGGCGTAAGGAAGATCGATGCCGGCACGCAAGGCCGCGTCGAGCACGACTTCGCCTTCCGCCACAGGAACTTCTTTACGCTGGCCGTCGACGATCAGGACAGCAGTTTTGGTCGCCGCATCGGGCCTCACGACCGGTTTCGGCCGCGGCGCGCCGCCCAAGGCCGAGACGAAGCGCTCGACATGGATCCGTTCGCCCGGCATGCCGCCCTCTTTCAAGAGAAACTCGATCGGCTCGCTCATGCCGGTTGGGCCGCAGATGAAAGCATGATCGATCGAGGCCAAAGGCACGAGACGGCTGAGCAAGAAACGGACCTTATCCGCATCGAGCCTGCCGTTCATGACCGGAATGTCCTGCTCTTCTTGGGAAAGAACATGAAACAGGGAGAAACGATCGAGGAACCGGTCCTTGAGATCGACCAGCGCATCGCGGAACAGCATGTCGCTCGTCGAACGATTGCCGTAAAACAGGAAGAAGCGGCTGTCCGGCTCGCGAACGAGCAAAGAGCGTATGATCGATAAGATCGGCGTTATGCCGGACCCGGCCGCAAATCCGACATGAATGCGGGCCTGAAGCGGGCTCGGTATGACGCCGAATCGCCCCGTCGGCGTCATCACATCGATTTCGTCTCCCGCCTTGAGCGCATTCGTCGCCCATGTCGAAAACCGGCCGCCTTCGACGCGTTTGATCGCAATTCGCACTTCGTTGTCATCCGGGCCCGAACAGATCGAATAGGATCTCCGCACATCTTCGCCATCGACCAGCCGGCGCAGGGTCAAATATTGACCCGGGGCGAAGGCATAATCCGGCTTGAGATCGTCGGGTATGGCGAAGGTCAGCGAAATCGCATCCGCGGTTTCGCGCTTGACTTCGTCGATCTGGAGACGGTGAAAGCGGGGCATGTGTGCCGACACGATCGCAAGCTCGCTAGTGGCATTTGAAATAGTCGAAGGGTTCGCGGCAGGTTTTGCACCGCCATAGGGCTTTGCAGGCCGTCGACCCGAATTCAGAAATCTTCTCGGTGTGCTCCGATCCGCATCGCGGACAGGCGACAACATCGGGCTGCGCAAACAAGCCGCGGCGCCCGCTCACCTTGGCAGGCGGCGCGATGCCGTAGGCCTGCAGTTTGCGCCGGCCTTCTTCGCTCATCCATTCCGTCGTCCAGGCGGGCGAGAGAATGATGCGGACGATGGCGCCGAAGAGCCCCTCGTTTTCGAGGGCAAGCTCGATCTCGGAGGCAATCATGTTCATCGCCGGGCAGCCGAGATAAGTGGGCGTGATCGCGACTTCGACGCGTCCATCTTTCACTTCGACCGATCGCAGAACGCCGAGATCGGCAATTGTCAAGACGGGTATTTCGGGGTCGACAACCAGGCTCGCGGCCCGCCAAGCGCGGTCGCGGAGCGTCTCCTCGGACAAAACGCCGGTCGTCGTCACCAGACTGCTCCCGGATAGGTACGCTGCAAGAATTGGAGCTCGGTCAAAACATAGCCGAGATGTTCGCTGTGGCGACCGTTGCGTCCGCCCTTCTGCATCCAGGTTCCGGAAGGAAGGCCAAGATCCGCCTGCGCCAGGATGGCGGAGAGGGTTTCAGTCCAGGTTTCGCGCAGGCTTGCCGGATCGACAACGATCTGCGCTTCGACAAGGCCGCGCTCACTGGCGTCGGCTTCGAAGATTTCGCCGGTGAAGGGCCAGAGCTCTTCGAGGGCCGCTTGCGTCCGCCGCCGGCTTTCGGCGGTCCCGATGCCGAGCCGAACGATCCATTCGCTGGCATGACGAAGATGATAGGCGCTCTCTTTCTCCGATTTGGCGGCGATCGCCGCCAAAGTGGTGTCGCGGGAATTCATCATGGCGCGCCAATAAGGATCGGCAAAGGCGGAGTAGAACAATTGCCGTATCAATGTTTTGGCGAAATCGCCGTTCGGCTGTTCTACCAGCAGAAGGTTCCGATACTGCGGCTCGTCGCGCAAATAGGCGAGCTTGTCTTCATCATGGCCCAGGCTGTGATCCGGATCTTCGACCTCTGCGGCAAAGCTGTAAAGGGACCGCGCCTGCCCGATCAGATCGAGGCCCATATTGGCCAGCGCCATTTCCTCTTCCAGGATCGGTGCATGGCCGCACCACTCGGATAGGCGATGGCCGAGGATCAGCGCATCATCGGCGCGGCCCAGCGCATAGATCAAAAGAGGCGTCTCATTGATCTTGATCGAAGTCGTCGTCACTGCCGCCCCTCCCCGGTTCCATTCAGAATTCTCAGCGTGCGTCCGCGCAAGCTCACATGTGCTCGACTTCTTCGGGGATCTCGTAGAACGTCGGGTGGCGATAGATTTTCGAGGCTGTCGGCTCGAACATCATACCCTTTTCGGCAGGGTCCGAAGCGGTGATGGCATTGGACGGGACCACCCATATCGACAGCCCTTCGCCTCGCCTCGTGTAGAGATCGCGCGCCGCTTGCAAGGCAAGGGTCGCGTCCGCCGCGTGGAGCGAGCCGACATGCTTGTGGGCCAGGCCATTCTGGCTGCGAATGAAAACCTCCCAGAGCGGGAATACGTGTTCGGCCATCTTGGACTCCTGATCGTCAAGCCGCTTCGGCCAGTTTGCTGCGCTTCTTGGCATAGGCGAGCACGGCTTCCTGTACCCAGGCGCTGTCTTCATGCGCTTTGCGGCGCGCTGCGAGGCGGTCGCGGTTACAAGGTCCATTTCCCGCGACAACCTGACGGAACTCTTCCCAGGCGATTTCGCCGATCGTCCAGTGGCCGCCAGCCGCATCGAATTTCAGCGCGGGATCGGGAATCGTGAGACCCAGATAATGGGCTTGCGGAACCGTCGCATCGATGAATTTCTGGCGCAATTCGTCGTTCGAGGCGCGTTTGATCTTCCAAAGGGTCGATTGATCGCCGTGCTGACTTTCCGAGTCCGGCGGCCCAAACATCATGAGGCAGGGCCACCACCACCGGTTCAGAGCGTCTTGCGCCATGTCCTTCTGCTCTTGCGAACCGCGCGCGAGGGTCAGCATGATCTCATAGCCCTGCCGCTGGTGGAAGGATTCCTCCTTGCAGACGCGGATCATCGCCCGCGCATAAGGACCATACGAGCACCGGCACAAGGGAATCTGGTTCATGATGGCCGCGCCATCGACGAGCCAGCCGATCGCACCAACGTCGGCCCATGTCGGGGTCGGATAATTGAAGATGGAAGAATATTTCGCCCGTCCCGCGAGGAGCTGGTCGACGAGTTCTTCGCGCGACGTGCCAAGCGTTTCCGCCGCGGCGTAAAGGTAGAGGCCATGGCCGCATTCGTCCTGGATCTTGGCGAGCAGCGCAGCCTTGCGCCGCAACGAGGGTGCCCGCGTGAGCCAATTGCCTTCCGGCAGCATGCCGACGATTTCGGAATGGGCGTGCTGGGAGATCTGCCGGATTAGCGTCCTGCGATAGGCTTCCGGCATCCGGTCGTTCGGCTCGATACGCTCTTCCGCGTCGATGCGCGCCTGAAAACGGGCCAAAAACTCGGCGTCCTCAACCGGGCGAGCTTCAAGCGGCTCACGCACGTTCGACGCCTGGGTATACATGCCCCGATTCCTTCCATTTGCGCCAATTATGTTACTATTTTTTCAACTGTCAAGTATTTTCGTAACATGTTTAGGATCGAATCCCGGCGCAGCATATCGGTCGAGACGACCGCGGGCACGCCGGCTGTCATCAGCGGTCTCACGACCGAAAGCGTTCGTAGAATTCGGCCGCGGGCTTCGTCGCCGCGCCAGTTTCTGTCAGGACGTTCTCGTCGAGCCAGCGCTCGGATGCGGGCAAGAGCTTGTGATAGAGCCGTGCACAGAGGCCGCGTGCCGATCGGCCGGGCCAGTCCTCCGGCAGGAGGGCGGCGGGCAGAATCGGATCGCGCAATATGATCCGGCGGTATTCATGGATCAGCAGGATACGCGCCAGCAAGGCCTCAATCGGCGAGAGAGCGGCTTTTGCTTTCAAGGCCGCGTCCAAGGGAGCGAAGAGGTCGACGACGCGCCGGTAGGCCTCGCCGATCTGTGCGAGCGGCCAGGCCTGGGCCGCGAGCCTGCGGCTCGACTCGGCGTCGGCCTGCGCGGTGAGCCGAAGCGCTGGGGGGGCGATCTGCGGCAAGGCTTTGCCTTCTGGCTTGAGCCAGAGGCCGGGGAGGACGGCGCCATAGCCGCGCGCTTCGAGGTCGGCGCGCAATGCATCCCGGCTGGCTCCATTCGCCTGAAGGACGAGATCGAAACGGCCCGTCCAATCCGGCGCCTTGGCGTTATAGATATGCCCGGTCGCCTCGCGAAACGGGTTCAGTCCTTTTTCCGCGAGCCGATAGAAACTGTTGCGCCCCACTTTTTTGCGTTCGATCCAGCCATCGGCTGCAAGCCTCGACATGGCCGTGCGCACCACACCTTCTTCGACATCGAGCGTCTTGAAGAATTCGAGCAACGTGCCGAGCCACGTTGATCCCCCACGCGGCACGATCGCATCGCCGTAAAAGGTGATGATGACCGACCAGGTTCGCGAAGGCTTGCTCTTCAAGTGTTCGACGACCCGCCGGAGCGCGGCCTGCGGCGCGGGCGAAACCGACGTTGGCATGTTGTCTTGTTTGGAACGAGGCACTTGTCTATCCGCATCCCACTTAGAGCACTGTTGTTTTGGACTGGATCGATCCAAAATCATGAACGTGATCGATTCCAAAAGTCTAGAGCGGGATGCGCAGACAAGTTTACGCAATCTGCACATCCCGCTCTAGTGGCGTGTCGTTTCGGAATTGACGAACTGCATGATCGCGTCGACAACACCTGGAGCGAGCGGGAGGCTCGGATCACTGTAGGTGGCAATATTCGCCGCGCGTTCGGTCGATGTCACGGATTTGAGAATGTGATTGACGTCGGGAAGCAGAACGAGCCTCGCGTTCGGGTTGGCTTCTTTCAGCCGCAGAGCATCCTGCTTGCTCACCTGGATATCGCGCTCCCCTTGAAGAATGAGCACCGGCTTCGTAATGCCCGCCAGCAAGCTCACCGGATCGTAAGAGAACGCGCTTATCAGGAATCCCTGCACCTGCGGCCGGAAGAGCGGCTGAAGGGCAGGACTCATATTGGTCGCATCCACCCGCTTTCCGGCTTCCAAAGCATCTATGGCACGAAGAGCCTCATCGAGCAGAGGTGCATTGGCAGGGTTCGATCTGAGCTGCTCCCGGAGGACCTCGCCCAACGGCCGGCCCGCGGCCGCGACGAGCACCAGGCCGCAGATGTCCGTCGCGTCCTTAACGGTGACGAGTGCGACCAAGGCTCCCTCGCTATGGCCGAGCAACCAGACGCATTGCGCGCCCGTCTTTTGGCGGATCGCAACCGTCCACGAATGTATGTCGGTCGCATAGTCGGACATCGTCACGGCATTGCCATCCGGCACGGCGGCGCGGCTCGCAAACATGCCCCGCTTGTCGATGCGGACTGTGGCGATGCCTTTCGCGGCGAGGCCTTCGGCCAGCAGCCTATAGGTCGCGGCTTTGAGACCGGCGAGACTGTTGCCGTCGCGGTCGACGGGACCGGAGCCCGGGATGATTAGGACCACAGGGCCGCTGGCAGTTCCCGATGAGAGCATAGTTCCCTTGAGAGGCCCCGCCGGACCAGGCGCTTCGACGAAGGTTTGCTCCGGACTGGCGGCTGCAGCGGGCGACGTGGCCGCGACAAGGACGAGAATGGCGCGAATGGCGCGAATGGTTTTGATCATTCATCGCTCCCTAGTGTTGCGCTGCCAACGGCTCGGGCCACTAGGCGGGAAATGCCGCAACACGTATAACTCCGCTCGAACCCGGTCGGAAATCCCGCCATTTTGCGGGGGAGTTCGCGACAGCTCGCAGTCAACGTCACCGGCGAAGGAAGGCTGCAGCCTTCCCATCCGCCTCGGCTTCCCCCGTCGTCGCGACGGCCGCGACCGCCACAGGTGTCCCCGAAACGATCAGCTCGGTCGCGAGGCGCGCATATTCGGGACGGGAGAGGCCCCGCCCCTCGCGAAACCACAAATAGTGCCAGTTGAGCATGCCGAAAAGCGACATTGTCACGGGCTTGAGAAATTCCTTGCGCAGCCCGGGCACGGCATCCGCGATCGCACTGGAGAAGCGCCGCACCAGATCCCGCTCGAGTTCCTTGAGCTGTTCCTGCCTTTCCGGCGGAAGAAGCTTCAGGTTATTGATTTGAACCTGATGTTCGGCGTCGGCGTTGCGATAAGCCTCGAGCAGAGCGGCGGCGATCGAATACAGCTGTTCGCGCGGCTCCGCGCCATCGGTCGTCGCGGTCTCGACGACTTCGACGAGATACAGCAGGTGCGCGAAGATGATGTCGAAGAGCACCGCCTCCTTGTCGGGGTAATAATGGTAAACGAGGGCTTTGGAGACGCCGCAGGCTTCCGCGATCATCGTGATCGACGCGCCGCCGTAGCCGCGCTGGGCGAAGAGTTCCGCCGCACGATCTAGAATCAGTTTGCGTTTGTCGTCGTAATCATGCGCGCGCGGGCGTGCCATGGCTCAGGTCCGAATTCATGTCCCGCGAGAGCATGTCATTCTCAAGCCATCGGATACACCCGACGTCTTGCGCGTGACATTCTCCAACTCGTTGAATTTGCGTGCATTCTTTTTGATCGGGCGAGTCCACGACATCAGAATACGTGCGAGCGCAACACGATTGACCAGACCGCGAGAGCGCTCAACAGATACATGAACCCGTTCCGACCAAGGTGCGGAGTTGGACAGGGGGTCAGATGTCCGAGAGCCGATCGCATGGGAATATAGCAAGAATTCTCCGAGCGGTCGATTAATTATTTGCCTATGCCCGAGCGCGCGTCGCGGCCCGCACGGCCACGCCGCGGCGCCTGCTCAGTTCTGCGGGAGCAATTTCCAATGGCCGTTGTCGATCGTCAGCATCACGCGGGCGCGCTGATCTAGGCCGTTGTGATTATCCGCTGTCATGTCGATCACGCCATTGGCCACGGCCAAATCCTTCGTCTGTTCGAGTGAATCGCGCAACGCTTGACGAAATTCTTCCGTGCCGGGCTTCGCCTTTTTCAACGCCGCGGGGATCGCATGTTGAAGCAGCAGCCCCGCGTCATAGGCGTAAGACCCGAAGGCGACCGAACCCGGTCCATTGGCCTTCTCGAAGGCTGCGACATAGTTCATCGCGATGCGCTTAGCCGGGTTGGTGTCGGGGAGTTGGTCTGCAATGACGATCGGCCCCGCGGGCAGGAAAGTGCCGTCCACGTCCTTGCCGCCGACGCGCAAGAAGTCGAGATTGGCGACACCATGGGTCTGATAATATTTGCCGGCAAAGCCCAGTTCGCGCAAAGTCTTTTCCGGCAGCGCCGCCGGCGTGCCGCTGCCGACGATCAAAACCGCGTCGGGCCGCACGCTGACGATTTTTGCGGCCTGCCCCGTTACGCTCGTATCTCTTCGGTTGAAACGCTCAATTGCCGCGAGAGTAATATTTTTCGCCCCGAGCGCCCGTTGCGTCTCTCTAAGCCAGCCGTCGCCATAAGCATCATCGAAGCCGATGAAGGCGACCGTTTTGACGCCGCTGGCCGCCATATGATCGGCGATCGCATCCGCCATCAGACTGTCGTTCTGCGGCATTTTGAAGACCCAGCGCTTCTTCGCATCCATCGGCGCGATAATGGCGCGCGAGGCGGCGAGCGAGATCATCGGCACGTGTTTTTCCGCGACGACGTCGATCATCGCGAGGGACACGGGAGTTGTCGACGACCCGATGATCGCGTCGACACCCTGTTCGTCGATCAATTTGCGTGCGTTGGCGACGGCTTTGGTCGTATCCGACCCATCGTCCAAGAGCACATATTGGATCTTGTGTCCCTCGATTTCGGCCGGCAGCAGAGCGATCGACTTTTGTTGCGGGAGCCCGAGCGAAGCGGCGGGGCCGGTCGTCGAGATCGTGATGCCGATCTTTATATCTTGCGCCCAGACGGAGGAAGCCGTCAGCGAAGGCGCCAACGTCGCGGCGAGCAAGCCGACAGCGGCGAATTTGAGCGTGGACAGCATGTGTTTCCCCCTCGATCCTCTTATCAAAACGCAAGGCGAATTAACCCGGAGCATTCAATCTTTTGGTCTCTTGTCGAAGACCCGCTTGGCCTTGCCGACAGAGCGTTCGAGCGTGCCCGGCGGGTGAATGACCACGCGCGTCATCACGCCGATTCTGTTCTTGATCGTTGTCACGATTTCCTGTGCTCGAGGCACGAAATCAGAGCCGTCCCACGCTTCGGTGCGTGCTTCCGCGAGCACGGTCATCTCGTCCATGCGACCCTCGCGAGTGAGTTCGATGGCGAAATGACCGCCACACCATGGCGTGGCCAGCAGAACTTCTTCGATCTGCGTCGGAAACAGATTGACGCCGCGCAGGATCAACATATCGTCCGACCGGCCGGTGACCTTTTGCATCCGGCGCATTCCCGGCCGCGCCGTCCCCGGCAGAAGCCGCGTCAGATCGCGCGTGCGATAACGGATGATCGGGAAGGCCTCCTTCGTCAAGGAGGTGAAGACGAGTTCCCCCTGGACGCCCTCGGGCACAACTTCACCCGTCACGGGGTCGACGATCTCGGGGAAGAAATGATCCTCCCAGATATGGAGGCCGTCTTTGGTTTCGATACATTCCTGCGCGACGCCGGGGCCGATCACCTCCGTGAGACCGTAAATGTCGAGCGCATCCATGCCGAAGGCCTGCTCGATCTCGGCACGCATCGCATTGCTCCACGGTTCGGCGCCGAAGAGTCCGATCTTGAGCGAGGACTTTCTCGGGTCGAGACCCTGCCTGACAAATTCATCCAGGATCGCGAGCATATAGCTCGGTGTCACGCTGATGATGTCCGGCCGGAAATCGTTGATGAGCTGGACTTGCCGTTGCGTCATGCCGCCCGACACGGGGACCACTGTGCAGCCAAGCCGCTCGGCGCCGCCATTGAGGCCGAGGCCGCCGGTGAAGAGTCCGTAACCATAGGCATTATGCAGCATCATGCCGGCTTGGCCACCGGCGGCACGAATGGACCGCGCAACAACCTCCGCCCACATGTCGAGATCATTCTTCGTGTAGCCGACGACGATCGGCGTTCCAGTCGTTCCCGACGACCCATGCAGGCGCAAAATCTTATCCCGTGGCACGGCGAAGAGCCCAAACGGATAATTGTCGCGCAAGTCGTTCTTGACCGTGAATGGAAATTTGCCGAGATCGGCGAGGTCGCGAAAATCGGAGGGATGGACGCCTGCCGAATCGAAGGCCTTGCGGTAGTGCGGCACATTTTCGTAGGCGTAGCGAAGCGTCCAAGCGAGGCGCTCGCGCTGCAAGCCGATGATTTCGTCGCGCGAGGCATATTCAATCGGATCGAGCCCATTCTCGCAAGCGGCAGGGTGCGAAAATGTCGAGGCCGGAGCAGTCATGTTTCCTCTCCCGCTTCGTTTTCGCCCGATCCGTTCGGTTTTGCAAGTATTGCACCTCCGACGAGGCGCGAATGGCCGCGAAATTCCGCGATCGTCTCGTCACCGTCGAAGACGGTGACATCATAAATGCCTGAACGCCCGGCGCGGACGACCTCGCGCGCAACCGCGGTTAAGCGCCGCCCGATCTTGCCGGGCCGCAGATAGGTGATGCTGCAGTGCGCGGCGACGGTGCGCTCGTCATAAGTGTTGCACGCGTACGCGAAGGCCGCATCGGCAAGCGCGAAAATATAGCCGCCATGTGCCAAGCCATGACCATTGGCCATGGCAGCGCTCAATGTCATTGCGAGCCGCGCATAGCCCTGTCTCACGTCCTGGACTTCCATTCCCAGCTCTTGGGATGCGATATCCGTCGCCCACATGGCATCGGCGCAGGCTCGGGCCAGCGCGTCGGCACGCCTGTCGATCGTCTCCCTCATGCCGGCTTCCCGGTAAAAATTGGCTTCCGCTTCTCGAGAAAGGCGCGTGTGCCTTCGGCAAAGTCGGGCGTCAGGCCGGCCAACTTTTGGTAGTCCCGCTCGAGATCGAGCTGCGCATCGAGGCAATTGGTCGCAGAGGCGTCGAGAGCTTTCTTGATCAACGCCAGGCCTTGCGTCGGCTGGGCGGCGAGATGAGCGGTCAGGGCTTCCGCTTCGCCGCGCAACTTGTCGTCATCGATGGCCTTCCAGATCAGGCCCCAGTCTTGCGCCTGCTCGGCCGACAAGGGTTCGGCCAAGAGCGCGAGGCCGCGGGCGCGCGCCGCGCCGACTAATCGCGGCAGGAAAAAAGTGCCGCCGGAATCGGGGACGAGTCCGATCTTAGCGAAAGCTTGGATGAATTTGGCGGAGCGCGCAGCGAGCACGAGATCGCAAGCGAGCGCGATATTGGCTCCGGCACCGGCCGCGACGCCATTAACGGCGCAAACGATCGGTTTGGGAAGGTGCCGCAAACGGCGGATCAACGGGTTGTAGAAATCTTCGATCGCGCGGCCGAGGTCCGGCGCCGCACCGCTCGCCGCGGGATCGCTGAGATCTTGTCCCGCACAAAAACCGCGCCCTGCGCCAGTCAGCAAAACCGCGCGACAGGTCGCATCGGCCCCGATATTGTCGAGCGCAAGCGCCAACGACCGGTGCAGCGTTTCGTTGAAGGAATTGAGACGATCCGGACGGTTCAGCGTCAAAATGCACCAGGTGCCTCGCTGTTCGATCAAAAGCTCTTGACCCACAGCATCCTCCCTTCGTCCTTTTGTCGAAGCAGTGCGAATGCACTTGCATTGACCGGTCGTTCGGTTAATAACCTGACCAAACGAGCGATGTTTGTCAAGATTTTGTTGGCTGGCGCCGATCGAAATCCGGAGGTGAGGAGGAACGCCTACGCCCAGGAACGCCGGGCAATTCCCGTTGCCGCCTGGCGCATTGCAAGAGACTCTTGCGCCATCGAAACCGCGGATTTCGGCATCCTTTCCAGCGCCAATCTTGCCGGCAAAGCTCGCTCGACCGCTATCGTCTTTGCTGCGGCACGATCTCCCGTAATTTGCGTGCGGCGTCTAACCGCCGCTTGAATTCGCTACCCCGCAAGGAGAGAGCCGTTATGAGAGAAGCCTTCATTTGTGATTTCGCGCGCACACCCATCGGCCGCTATGCCGGGATTCTCAAGGATGTCCGCAGCGATGACCTTGCAGCCCATCCGATCCGCGTTCTCAAGGACCGCAATCCCGGTGTCGACTGGGACGCGGTCGATGATGTGATCCTCGGCTGTGCCAATCAAGCCGGGGAAGATAATCGCAATGTCGCAAGGATGGCCGCTCTTTTGGCCGGATTGCCGGCGAGCACACCGGGCACGACGGTCAACCGGCTGTGCGGATCTGGTCTCGACGCCGTCGGCATAGCGGCACGTGCGATCAAGACGGGCGACGCCGATCTCGTCGTTGCGGGCGGCGTCGAAAGCATGACACGCGCGCCTTTTGTGATGGGCAAAGCGCCGGAGGCCTTTGCTCGGCAGGCTGAGATCTACGACACTACGATCGGCTGGCGCTTCGTCAATCCCCTGCTCAAAGCCCAATACGGCATCGACTCGATGCCTGAGACTGCCGAAAACGTCGCCGAGGATTTTCAGGTCTCGCGGCAAGACCAGGATCTCTTCGCCTGGCGCTCGCAGCAGCGCACGGCGAAAGCCCATGAGGCAGGCTTTTTCGCGCGTGAAATTGCGCCGCTCGAGATCAAAGGCAAGAAGGCCGCGGCAACGATCGCAAATACCGACGAACATCCGCGCGCCGACACGACGCTCGAAGCTCTGGCGAAGTTGAAGACGCCCTTCAGGAAGGAAGGCGGCAGCGTCACCGCCGGCAATGCGTCGGGAGTCAACGATGGCGCCGCCGCTCTGATCTTGGCCTCAGAAGCCGCAGCCGCCAAATATGGGCTCAGACCCCGCGCCCGCGTCGTATCCGCCGTCGTCGCCGGCGTCCCGCCCCGCATCATGGGCATCGGACCAGCGCCGGCAACCATGAAGCTCCTGGCGCGCAACGGGTTGTCGCTCAAGGATATCGACCTGATCGAGCTCAACGAGGCCTTTGCATCACAGTCGCTTGCCGTGCTGCGGCAGCTCGGGCTGCCGGACGATGCCGAACATGTCAACCCGCATGGCGGCGCCATCGCCCTTGGCCACCCGCTCGGCATGTCGGGAGCCCGGCTCGCCATGACGTGCGTCAACGCGCTCGAACTGAGGGATGGCAGGCGCGCCATTGCGACAATGTGCATTGGCGTCGGGCAAGGCATTGCCGCGCTGATCGAGCGCATGTGAATCGACCGGCGATTTCACATCCGCAACCGCAACCGAACCGCGATCGGAGCCGAACATGACCCCTGCATTGCAGAGCTACGCACTTGGCACTTGGCATATGCCGGCCGGCGGCCTCGCCGAAATCCGAAGCGCCATCGATGGCCGCGTGATCGCGACGGCTTCGAGCCAGGGCCTGGATTTCGCCGCCGTGGTCCAACATGCGCGGCGTGTCGGCGGACCTGCGCTGCGGCGGATGACCTTCCACGAACGCGCCGACATTCTGAAGGCGCTGGCGGCCTATCTGTCGGAGCGCAAAGCGCCACTCTATGATCTTTCCTTCGAGACCGGCGCCACCAAGCGTGACAGCATGATCGACATCGACGGCGGCATCGGCACTCTGATCTCCTACGCGTCGCGCGGCCGTCGCGACTTGCCGAGCGAGCGCTTCATCATCGATGGAGACGTCGAATCCCTGTCGAAGGGCGGCAATTTCGTCGGTCTCCATGTTCTGACGCCGCTGACCGGCGTTGCTGTCCATGTCAACGCCTTCAATTTTCCCTGCTGGGGCCTTCTCGAGAAATTGGCGCCCGCCTTTCTCGCCGGCGTGCCGGTGATCACGAAGGCAGCCACGGCCACTGCCTATCTCGCCCACGCCCTCGTCAAATCGATCATCGAGTCCGGCCTTCTCCCAGAAGGAAGCTTGCAGTTCATCAGCGGCGGCACCGGCGACCTGCTCGATCATCTCACCGGCCAGGACATTCTCTCGTTTACCGGATCGATCGAGACATCCGAGAGACTGCGCAATCATCCCGCCGTGTCGCGCAACGCCGTGCGCTTCATCGCCGAACGCGATTCACTCAACGCCGCCGTGCTCGCACCGGATGCGACGCCGGACAGTCCCGAATTCGACCTCTTCGTCAAAGAAGTGGTCCGTGAGATGACCGCCAAAGCTGGACAGAAATGCACGGCCGTCCGGCGCGCCTTTGTACCGCGCGCCCTCGAGAGTGCCGTGATAGAGGCCCTGAAGAGCCGGCTCGGCAAGACCGTGATCGGCGATCCACGCCGAGACGACGTGACGATGGGCGCGCTCGTGAGCCTCGCGCAGCGCGAGGACGTCCGCACCAAAATCAGAGACCTGGCGAGCGAGGCCGACATTGTTTTCGGAGACCCCGACCGATGCGATGTCATCGGCGCAGGTGCACAGGCTGGCGCCTTTCTCGGCCCCATACTTTTGCGCTGCAAAGATCCTGCGAGCGCGATCAAAGTGCATTGCGTCGAGGCTTTCGGGCCGGTCGCCACTTTGATCGCCTATGATGACCTGGCCTCGCTGGTAACGCTCGTGCAGCGCGGCGAAGGCAGTCTTGTCGCTTCGATCTTCACCTATGACGACAGAATCGCGGATGAATTGATTTTCAGCCTGGCACCTTTCCACGGACGTCTTCTCGTCGTCGATCGCGACGATGCAAAGGAACAGACCGGTCACGGATCACCGCTGCCGGGCCTCGTGCACGGCGGCCCGGGACGCGCCGGCGGCGGCGAGGAGCTCGGCGGGCTGCGCGGCGTCTTCCAGTATATGCAGCGCACGGCGCTGCAGGGCTCGCCGTTGCGGATTTCGGCTTTGACGCGCCGTTGGTTCAAGGGCGCACCAGAGCTCGAAACGTCCAAACATCCGTTCAAGCATAATTTCGAAGACATGCGCGTCGGCGATACGATCGAAACTGCGGCACGCCCCATCACGCTTGCGGATATCGAACATTTCGCCGAGTTCACCGGCGACAAGTTCTATGCGCACATGGATGAGGCTGCGGCGAAAGCAAACCCGTTCTTTCCCGGCCGGGTCGCGCACGGCTATCTCATTCTATCTTTCGCTGCGGGCCTGTTCGTCGATCCGGCGCCGGGACCGCTGCTCGCAAATTACGGCCTCGACAATCTGCGCTTTCTGAAGCCGGTGTCGCCCGGCGATGAGATCCGCGTGCGGCTGACCGTCAAGCAGAAGAGCGCGGCCCGCAAGCCGGAATATGGCGAGGTGCGTTGGGATGTGGAAGTCGTCAACCAGAATGGCGAAACGGTCGCCCGCTATGAACTCTTGACGATGAGCGCGCGGCGGAGCGCAATCTAGGCTTGACTAGCACGAAGAGAACGTCGCGGCGGCGCGCGGCGTCCTTATCCGCGCCGCCCGACTTCCAAGATGCGTTGGCATTCCAGCAGCTCGGCGAGAAGCTTTTCCATGGTCGGGACGGCATCCGCACCAAGCTCTCGGCGGCTCGAGGTCCGGGCTTCCTTGGCAAACAATGGCAGCTGACTAACGTCAAGCTCTAAGCCGCCTTCTGCAACGGCGGCGCCAGCTGGACGACCTGCTGGACGACTTGCCGGTCTGAGGTCGGCTTTCGGCTCCTGCGTCTCGGCCTGCGTTTCCGCGACTTTCGCAGCGGGAACGCGCGCGGTGCCCGAGCTTCCCGGCTCTGCCGCCGCCCTCGCCGCACGGCTCACCGAAATGACCGCCTGGACGCCCTGCTCCTTCAGGATCTTCTGGACGCCCTTGATCGTATAGCCTTCGCCATAAAGGAGGTGCCGCACGGCGCGCAGGAGCTCGACGTCGTCGGGCCTGTAAAAGCGGCGGCCGCCGGCGCGTTTGAGCGGCTTGATTTGAACGAAACGTGTCTCCCAGAAACGCAGAACGTGCTGGGGCAGGTCGAGGTCTTCGGCGACCTCGCTGATCGTGCGAAATGCGTCGGCGCTCTTCTCCATGCGCGGCCCGGTTGTTCTGCGACAAGATGACGCTCAAAATCAGCAAGTTGCAGCCTGCCCTCTGCGGCGCACGCGACATGTCCGGCAGGCTTTGCGAGGCGCAGGGACCCGTCTAATCGTCTCCGCCCGCCGCGACCGTCTGGCCGTTGAGGCGCGCCTTGAGGACGTTCGAGGGCTTGAAGACGAGCACGCGGCGCTCGGTAATCGGCACTTCGACGCCCGTCTTGGGATTACGGCCGATGCGCTCGCCTTTATGGCGAATGACGAAGGATCCGAAAGACGACAATTTCACGGAATCTCCGGTGAGCAAGGCGCTAGTCAGTTCGCCGAGTATCGTTTCGACGAGAAGCGCCGATTCTTTGCGGGAAAGGCCCACCTGTTGATAGACCGCTTCGGCGAGATCGACACGGGTCACGGTTCGCGAACCCGCGGCTTCGAACGCCGGCCGAGGCGCGCTGACGGCGCCGGGCGCCTCCGCAGTTTTGCTGGCCAAGAGAGCTTCAGGCTTCATCATGTTCTTGAACTCGACGAATTTTCCGCAGCAAGGTGGATAAAACAACTTGGATGATCGGGAACTGTGCGAATTGTCACCATGCGACCTCGCATTTTGCATAGCAGCAAATGATCGGCAAACTCCTAAGAGGCTACATCGGCCCTTGACCTCATTTGCAATTTACTCTCGCTCAGCCGGGGCCCGAAACAAGATATCGATGCACGACGACAGTTTATGTCCCAGCGGCCGGCAAAGTCCCGATTTCTCCAACTTTCGTGCAACCGCCGCACGCTGCCGGACGCGATAGCCTGAAGCTCTGCGAAACAGTTCTACAAATCACGTCACAAATCAATAAGGGCCATTACGGATATGGGGAATTACAGGCATGAAAAACCGTGCTGCCGGCTTGAACCCTCGCTCGCTTCAACCCCGGCCTACCAGCGAATCAGCGCCGAGCCCCATGTGAAGCCGCCGCCCATGGCCTCGATCATGACGAGATCTCCGGTCTTGATTCGACCGTCGGCGCGGGCGACGCTCATTGCCAGAGGGATCGAAGCCGCGGACGTATTGCCGTGCACGTCCACCGTTTTGACGACCTTTGCCGCATCGATACCGAGTTTTTCGGCCGAGGCGTCGATGATCCGGCTATTGGCCTGATGTGGCACAAACCAATCGAGATCCACCGCCGTCAGGCCGGTCGCGGCGAAAGCGTCTTCGACGACATCCGTCACCATTCCGACCGCATACCGAAAGACCTCTTTGCCCTGCATCCGCAAATGGCCCGTCGTCTGCGTCGAAGACGGGCCCCCGTCGACATAGAGCTTGTCCCGATAGCGGCCGTCCGAGCGCAAATGCGACGTGAGAACGCCACGATCGGCGACGCTCCCCTGCCCTTCACGTGCCTCGAGAACGACAGCGCCGGCGCCATCCCCGAAGAGGACGGCAGTGGTCCGGTCGTTCCAGTCGAGCAGGCGTGAAAAAGTTTCCGCGCCGATCACCAATGCGCGCTCATGTGAACCGGAGCGCAGAAATTTATCGGCGGTGGCGAGGGCGAAGACGAAACCCGAGCACACCGCTTGCAGATCGAACGCGACCCCTCGCGTAATATTGAGCGCCGCCTGGATCTGGGTTGCAACGGCGGGGAAAGTGTAGTCGGGGGTCGACGTCGCAACGATGATGAGGTCTATATCGGCAGCAGCGAGACCGGCATCGGCGAGAGCCGCCTTCGCGGCGTGGCATCCCAGCGTGGAAGTCAGTTCGTCGTCGCTTGCAATGTGGCGACAGCGGATTCCGGTGCGTTGGAAGATCCATGCGTCCGTCGTTTCCAGCGTCTTTTCGAGATCAGCGTTGCTCAGAACACGTTTGGGAAGATAGGAGCCAAGCCCGACGACGACGGAGCGGCACTTTTTGAATTCTATGTCAGTCACGCGGTTTGTCCGTTCTTTCTCAACGTGATGTCTCTTTTAACTCATTTTGGAGAACAAGAAGGTCGGCCGGCGCGTCGAGCTGGACTTTGCTCAGATTTCGCGCCGACGGCATTCAAGGTCGCACGGCCGTCGAGGCGCTCTCCCCGGGAAGCGTTTCGGTTTGCGCCTGACCGACCAGTGGGAATGTCAGTGACTCGTTGATTTTACTCAATAAGTCATCACGCACCATCTCGTAGCCGGTTTCGATGGCGCGGGCCGTGCCGATCGCATCCGAGCTGCCGTGGCTTTTGATGACAACGCCGTCGAGGCCGAGAAACACGCTGCCGTTGAACTTGCGCGGATGGCTGCGTTCCACCAGTGCCGCGAGTGCCGGGCGCGCCAGCAGAGCGCCGATCCTTGCCAGCAAACTGCTGTCGAGAGCATCGCGCAGATAGTGGAAGAATTGTTTGGCCGTACCTTCCGCCGTTTTCAAGGCAATATTTCCACTAAAGCCCTCGGTCACGACGACATCGACCGTTCCGTTCCCGATGTCGTGGCCCTCGACGAAACCGCGATAGTCGAGATGCGGAAAAGCCATCTCGCGGAGAATTCTGGAAGCCGCCTTCACGTCTTCGATGCCTTTGATCTCTTCAATCCCAATATTGAGCAAACCCACGGTCGGCCGTTCGAGATTGAAGATGATCCGTGCCATGGCCGAGCCCATGAGCGCAAGCTCGACAAGATGGTGGGCGTCGGCGCCGATTGTGGCCCCGATATCGAGGACGATGGAGCGGCCGCGTAAAGTCGGCCAAACTGCGGCCAGCGCCGGGCGGTCGATCGACGGAATCATGCGCAGGCAGATTTTTGCCATGGCCATGAGGGCGCCGGTATTGCCGGCGGAAATCGCGACATCCGCCTCGCCCTTCTTTACCGCCTCGATGGCAAGCCACATCGAGGATTTGCGCCGTCCGGTGCGCAAAGCCTGGCTCGGCTTGTCGCCCATTCTGACCGCCACGTCCGTATGCCTTATAGCCGAGACGGCAGCGAGCCCGCTTTCGGCGGCAACAAGCGGTTTCAGCAGGCTTTCATCGCCGACGAACAAGAAACTTATGTCCGGATGGCGCGCCAATGTTCGCACGGCACCGGCGACGATAACGTCCGGTCCATGATCTCCGCCCATGGCATCGAGCGCGATCCGCACAAGTTTGCTCATTTTTGCGGCGTCTCCGTTCCCTGCAGCCGCACCAAGCTATTCAATTGCAGTGACAAGGACACAACCTCGCTCGCGATGATTGCCGGACCAAGTTCCTCGATCATCGGCGCCATCGAAGCGGTGGATCGCGACAAGTGAGGGGATTCTTCACGATCTCGAAGGCTTGCTTCGATCCGCTATGCTAAAGAGCGACCCACTGCAAGCGCTCCGGGGGGCTTTTCGGTCAGGTGATGCGTCTCTGCCTCAGATTGCGAAGCTATGTCGGAAAGGCCAGCCGCTTTTTGCTCCGTGCCGGCCGCCGCTGCGCAAGCCGTTACAGCATGTCAGCGACAAGTGGGTGCAGTCTGCCGATACTGTGACAACGGATATATCCGATGTCTCCTAAGTTCAGAATTCCGATATATCGGATGTCTCACGAAGCGTATGCTCCAACTCATTGAATTGGCGCCTATTCTTGATAGAAGGGCAAATCCCGCCTCGATCGGACTGCACGCAACCGCTGTCTTTCAGCGCGAACGGCCGCCCGACATGGCCCATATGAGAACTCGAATTACTTACTTATGCCTCTTATTTTCTTGAGAATTTCGAACGGAGACCCGGCGTCCGGCGGCGTCCCCGTCTCGCCGGCCGGCTGGAATTTCGCGCCGGGCTTGCGCGGATAAGGGTCGAGGCCGAGAGCGAGAAATTCGCTGGCGAGCGCGCCAAGATCGATTTTCCCGCCGATGATGGGGTCAGGCGGATCTCCTGTCTCCAGACCTGCGGAGAGCGGCTCGACGAGGCCGCCTGCCGGCCGCGCAGGCTCGGCTTCGCGCGGCGGCGCGAAATCGACATCGATCGTTTCGACGACATCGGCCTCGAAAGCCTCGAGGCTGACGATGCAGATTTGGGTGACCCGGGCGTGGACTTCGCCACTCACGTTGAATCGCCCGCCGGCTTGCCGGGCGACGTGAAACTCGGCGGCAAGCCGTCCAATTGCCGGAATTTCGTTAAAATCGGCAAGAGCCTGCCTTTCCTGCGGACTGGCGCTGATCGCGACATCAAACCCCCCGTCCGCGATTCGATCCACATCCAGCAAATGAGAGAAGGGCATGTCGAGGCGCCTGGGCGCGTGGAGCAACGCATGAGTTCTTTCGGTCATCGCAAGGCGTCCTCAGCCGATGTCGCAAGGTTTTGGAAAGGGGATCGGGCCGTTAAGGAAATCCTCGAGGGCGAGGCCGTCGAGCCGAACGTTCAACTGTTCGACATAGCGTGCCAGCCGCGCGCCGTCGTTCTTGCCGGCATAGACATTACGCGACAACGCGGCGGCAAGCGAAAGCCTATCTTTCCCAAAGGCGTCCTGATAGGCTTTGGTACGGCCGAGATAGGCCTCGGCGATCGTCTTCATGCGTTTCGGCACGCTGATATCGCCGACGCCCATCTCCCGCAATGCAGCGTCAAAATGGCGAAACAAAGCATCCGCCACGTCCTGGGCAACCTTCGGTCCGGGCTCCGGCAGAGTTTGAAGCTTGAGCAAAATAATTGCGCTGTGCACAATCAAGGCTTCGAAACGGCCCTCGAGCGAATCCTCTATACCGTAGTCCGTGAACAAGACGTGATTGCGAGCCGCCGCCACGATCTCGCCGTGAATGCGATCAATGACTTCGCGATTGGCAGTCGCGCGGAACAGCCGGGAAAGCATGACGTCTCTATTCTTCTCGCTGCATCTTGCAGGTCAGCGGGGCTTCTCGTCTCCCGGCGCGCACGACACCGCCGACATTGTGTCGCCGTCACTTACGGCCTCGCTAAAGGTCGCGCCCGCAGCGTCGCCGGATTGGATAGGCTGGAGGAGCAAGCTCAATCCTTGCATTTCTCCTGAACGAGCGTTAGGCATCGCTCATCCCTTGCGAAAATCGCGACCGACAACTCGAAAAAGCGGCTATGGGCCGTCGGACGGCGACACAGCCACCATTCCGAAGGGACGGCGGGTGCTCCTCTGGCGACACGCCTTCGCGACTGCGATTTGCTGCAAAGGTAGCCTGCAATCCATCGGATTCAGGGTATATCACGAATTGTCCGAACGAGGACCGGAGTTCCGACCAATGTTTTTCGATGCCGTGGCCCGAGCCCGTCCAGAAGAAGTTCGAGACTGCGATCATCGCCACGGCCGGGCGGACCAAGAAATGAGCGCGGCATTTCGTCGACCGGTATTTGCCGTTAGGCTTGTCCTGGCGGCGGGCCTCGCGCTCGGCCTCTGCGGCTGCCTCGGCTTTGATGGCGAGATCACCCATGGCTACCAGCTCGACCAAAGGTCGCTCGATCAAATTAAGGTCGGCTCCTCGGCCGAACAAGCGCTCGTCGTCATGGGCTATCCCTCGACGACCTCGACCGTGGGCGGCGATGCTTGGTACTACATTACCCAGGTCACGGAGCGCCAGGTGCGGTTCGTCGCGCCGCACCTCGTCGATCAGCATGTTCTCGCCATTTACTTCGACAAGCAGAAAAAAGTCGAACGTGTCGCCAACTACGGCGTAAAAGACGGTCAGATTTTCGACTTCGTGTCGCGCACGACACCGACAGGCGGCGCCGACGGCGATTTCGTCAAGGGCCTGTTCCAAAACTTCATGTTCAAGCCGTTTTGACGCGATCGCGCTGCGGCGCGTATTCCGTTCGGCTGCTGCCACCCGATCGAAAAAAATACCCGCAAACCGATGAGTTTGAGCAGAACACGTTCGAACTCGCTGCCGAAAATGGCCGGATGAAACATCCGGCCATTTTTCTTTGCTGAATGCAGCCCGCTCGCGCGGGCAAGGCCCCTTCAGCGCATATTCCGATCGGGGGGTGGACGCACCCAATCGATAAAAGTATGCGCCGATTCAACAAAGTGGACCATGTCCTCATCGGAGAAGTGGAGCCACTTTTCCGGGACGTGGTCTAATGCGCCGCGAGGACGGCGAGCAGGAGCAGCGCGACGATATTGGTGATTTTGATCGCCGGATTGACGGCCGGTCCGGCCGTATCCTTGTAGGGATCGCCGACCGTGTCGCCCGTCACTGCAGCCTTGTGGGCGTCGCCCCCTTTCAAGTGCTTCACGCCATTTTTGTCGATGAAGCCGTCTTCGAAGCTCTTCTTCGCATTGTCCCAAGCGCCGCCACCGGACGTCATCGAAACGGCGACGAACAGCCCGTTGACGATGACGCCGAGGAGCGAGGCTCCGAGCGCGGCCAAGGCGGAAGATTTCGAGCCCGACACCAACAGGACGCCGAAATAGACGATGATCGGGGCGAGGACCGGCAGTAAGGATGGGATCACCATTTCCTTGATCGCGGCTTTGGTCAGCATATCGACGGCGCGGCCGTAATCGGGCCGTTCCTTGCCTTCCATGATGCCGGGCTTTTCGCGGAATTGCCGGCGCACTTCTTCAACGACAGAGCCCGCCGCCCGGCCGACCGCCGTCATGGCGATGCCTGCGAACAGGTACGGAATGAGGCCGCCGAAGATCAGGCCGGCGACAACATAGGGATTGGAGAGCTCGAAGTTGACCGCACCGATGTCCTTAAAATAAGGCACGCCGCTTTCGACGAAATGTTTGATGTCATTCGTATAGGCGGCAAACAGGACGAGCGCGCCGAGACCGGCCGACCCGATCGCGTAGCCTTTGGTCACGGCCTTCGTCGTATTGCCGACCGCATCGAGCGCATCGGTCGAGCGCCGCACTTCTTTCGGCAGCCCGGCCATTTCGGAAATGCCGCCGGCATTGTCGGTCACCGGACCGAAGGCATCGAGCGCCACGATCATGCCGGCGAGGCCGAGCATGGTCGTGACCGCAATGGCGATGCCGAAGAGGCCGCCGAGCTGATAGGTCGCGATGATGCCGGCAATGATGACGATCGCCGGCAGCGCCGTGGATTCGAGCGAGACGGCGAGGCCTTGGATCACATTGGTGCCGTGCCCCGTCACCGACGCTTGGGCGATCGAAACGACAGGCCTTTTGCCGCTGCCGGTGTAATATTCCGTGATGACGACGATGAGACCCGTTACGACAAGACCGACGAGGCCACTGACGAACAGCTTCGTCCCATTGATCGCGACGCCGCCGACGCTGCCGAAATCGCCCCAGCCGACGGTGAGCTGCGTCGCGATCGCGAGCCCGGGGATCGACAGGATCCCTGTCGCGATCAGTCCCTTGTAGAGCGCGCCCATGATCGAATTCGTCGCACCGAGCTTGACAAAATACGTACCGGCGATCGACGTCACGATGCAGGTCGCGCAGATCATCAGCGGAAACAGCATCGCACTCGCGAGAACCGCCTGACCGGCGAAGAAGATCGATGCGAGGACCATCGTCGCGACGACGGTCACCACATAGGTCTCGAACAAATCCGCGGCCATGCCGGCGCAGTCGCCGACATTGTCGCCGACATTGTCGGCAATTGTCGCCGGATTGCGCGGATCATCCTCGGGAATGCCGGCTTCGACCTTGCCGACGAGATCGGCGCCGACATCGGCACCTTTGGTGAAAATACCACCGCCGAGACGGGCAAAAATGGAAATCAGCGAAGCGCCGAAGCCGAGCGCCACGAGAGCGTTGCTGACTTCGCGGCTATCGGCCGCGTGGTGCAAAGGACCCGTGAGAATAAGGTAATAGACGGCGACGCCGAGGAGAGCGAGGCCTGCGACCAACATGCCGGTCACGGCACCCGCCTTGAAGGCGATTTCGAGCCCCGCGCCGAGCGAGCGCGTCGCCGCTTGCGCCGTGCGGACATTGGCGCGCACCGAGACATTCATGCCGATGAACCCGGCTGAGCCCGAAAGGATCGCACCGATCAGAAAGCCGATCGCGACCTGCCATGACAACAGGAGCCCGAGCACGATGAAGATGACGACGCCGGCGCTGGCAATGGTCAAATATTGTCGTTTGAGATAGGCCTGCGCGCCTTCCGCGATGGCCCCGGCGATTTCCTGCATGCGCGGCGAACCGGCATCGGCCGCGAGAAGACGTGTAGACGTTACGACCCCGTAGGCGACCGACAAGAGGCCCCCGAGGATCACCAGCCAAATCAAATTCATCGATTTCCGCCCCTGTTATTTTTGCAGTGGATTTGCGATCGGGAGCGCGACGCTCGGCTCCTCGCGCCGACCAATAGCGAAAAGCGGCGGCATTCGCAAACCAGACCCAAATCCATTTGTTCGCCGCTCTTGATTAGAACGTTCGCTAAAAGTGTTGAAATGACGGCACTTCCAAGTGGAGCGGCTTGTCCGCCCGATCGAGAAATACTGGGCCGCCGCGCCCGGCTTTGACAAGGCCGATCACCTTTACAGGCAAGCCCGCTGCGGCGGCTTTTTTCTCGAATTCTGCGGCCTCTATTGGCGGCACCGCGGCGAGGATCTCATAATCATCTCCGCCCGAAAGGATATCCGCTGCGAGTTCTGGCGCCAGCGCCAAAGCCTCGCCCGCGGCGGCCGAGAGCGGCACGTCGGCAAATTTGAGTTCGGCGCTAACCCCAGTCAGACGCAGCATTTTGGCCAGGTCGCCGGCAAGCCCGTCGGAGATGTCCATGGCGGCACGGGCATGGGCCCGCAAGGCTTCGCGCAAGTCGAGCCGCGGCTGCGGATAAAGATAGCGCGCGGCGAGGATACCGCGTGCCTGCGCGCTCGACCCTTTGATCCAGACTTCGTCGGCGGCCGCGGCGCGGCGCAGGCGCAAGCCGAGCGCGGCATCGCCAATCGTCCCAGACACATAGAGCAAGTCACCGACCTGCGCACCGGGGCGCGGAACCATGCGCCCTCGCGGCACGGCGCCGATCGCCGTGATCGAAACCGTCAAAGGCCCGAGGATTTTCACCGTATCGCCGCCGAGCAATGGACAGGCGTAAGCTGCGGCATCGTGCCCCAGCCCTGCGGCAAAAGGTTCGAGCCAGGCGAGCGTCCAATCATCAGGCAGGCCTAGGCTCACCAGAAAGCCCAAAGGTTCGGCCGCTTTGGCGGCGAGATCCGAGAGATTGACGCGCAAGGCCTTGGCGGCAATCGCCTCCGGCGGATCATCGGCGAAAAAATGCACGCCCGCAGTGATCATATCGGTCGTCAGAACGAGGTCTTGCCCCAGCGGCGGCACGAGGCAGGCGACATCATCGGCAAGGCCGAGACCGGCCTCGCCCGCCAGCGGCGCAAAGATCTCTGCGATGATTTCGTCCTCGGAGGGCCTCGCCATCCAATTCGCCTGAAGCCGATCCCGTTGTGCTCGAGCGTTTCCGGGGAAGTGGTCAACTTTCCCGAAAATGAGACAACCGATATATCGGCTGTCTCATAACGTTCCTTGCCAGTCAATGACCAGCCGTCAGCCGGACTTTGCGCTCACCAACATGGCGATCAGTGACTCGGCGGTCATGACATTTGCCTGGCGCGGAAAAATCTTGCCGACAAGGACCGAATGGACCTCGGCGTCGCTGTCGAGGCAGCAGTCACTCAGCACCGTCAAGCGGTAATCAGCGTCGGCTGCCTGCCGCACAGTCAAAAGCACGACGCCCGATGTGGCAATACCGGTGAGGATCAAATGATTGATATCGTGACCGCGAAGGATGACTTCGAGGTCGCAGCCTGAAAAAGCTGAAACGCGCCGCTTGACCACGACGATCTCGCCTGGTCGCGCCTGCCGACGGCACATTATGCGGAAGGCCCCGCATCTGCGATGCGGCCGTACTGGTCGAACTCGCCGAGGCAATTGGGCTCGAACGCAATGCCTTCGTCGCCGCGTTCGATCAGGTGGCAAACGACGGATCGAGCCGGGCACACATCACCGAGAGCCGGGCGCTGCTGGCACGCGCTGGCGCTCGCGGCTTCCCGACCTTCGTGCTGGACCGCGATGGTCGACTCGAGACGATCACCACCGGCCCGTATCTCCGGCACGCCGAAGCCTGGCGTTCATGGCTGAGCCGGGCCGTCGCAATGGCGGCCGCGGCGCCCACGTGACAATGAAGAACTCGATTGGAGTGGCGCGGGTTCGCTGTCCAAAGGCGAATGTGTAGCACTCGTCCGTCTCGGGCTCGCAGGCAAAGAGGGAGCAACTGGATGGCAGCGAGCGTGTCATTGCGAGGAGCTCAGCATTGCGACGAGCTCAGCAATCCAGCCGTGGTCGCTGCGCAACTGGATTGCTTCGTCGCTGCGCTCCTCGCAATGAAGACCCCCGCCACGAGC
This sequence comes from uncultured Alphaproteobacteria bacterium, assembly GCA_963809985.1. GTDB lineage: Bacteria > Pseudomonadota > Alphaproteobacteria > Rhizobiales > Beijerinckiaceae > Methylovirgula. Next base: position 139,438 of record CAWELW010000003.1, read on the forward strand.
AGCGATCTTCGCAACATGGTATTAGACTGCCGTCTCGCTGCGCGGTGTGATCGACACCGATTCGCCGCAGCCGCAAGAACCCGTCTGATTGGGATTGTTGAAGACGAAACTCGCTCCGAGTTTGTCGGTCCGGAAATCCATTTGCGTTCCCAGCAAGAACATCAAAGCCTTGGGGTCGACGATGATCTTGACGCCTTTGTCCTCGACGACTTCGTCGAACGGTCCGATCGTCTCGGCGAAATCCATCGTATAGGACATGCCGGCGCAGCCGCCGTTTTTCACGCCGACGCGCAAGGCGGAGATCGGCCGCGGCGAGGCGGCGATGAGTTCATGCGCCCGGGTCGCAGCCGCCTCGGTCAAGGACAAAATCGCAAAAGGCTTAGTTGCTGTCGCCATATCCCTCTCCCGAGCCGCGCTCGCATTTGGTCAGGTCGTCTCGAACCGCTGCTTTGGAATCCATCTTTCAAGTCGAGACCATATAGGATGGGCAAGCCCATCTGCAAAGGAAACGATGCCGACCGCGGGCCTGCCGGGCGCTGTCGCTAAAAACGCCCTGCCCTGAAATCCTCGAAGGCCTGGTGGATCTCCGCCTGCGTGTTCATGACGAAAGGCCCATATTTCGCGACCGGCTCGCGCAGCGGCCGGCCCGCAACCACAAGTGCACTCGCGCCGGCACGGCCTGCCGCGAGGCTCAACATTTCCCCGGTCGACAGCACGGCCACCGTCCCCTTCGTCAGGCTCTGCGCCGGCTCGCCGACATCGAGCGCGCCTTCGTAGACATAGACGAAACCGTTATGGGCTGCCGGCAGAGCGATCTCGGCCACGGCATCGGCCGTAAACACGACATCGAGGTAGAGCGGCTCTGTCGCGCCGGTTTCGACCGGCCCGTGGACGCCGCCGATTTCCCCCGCCAGCACCTTGGCTTCGACGCCCCGCGCCAGCACGACATGCGGAATGCGGTCGGGCGAGACATCCTGGTAACGCGGTGCGCACAGCTTGTCCTTGGCCGGCAAGTTGATCCACAGCTGGAAGCCGCGCATCAGCCCCTCACGCTGCTCCGGCATTTCCGAATGCACAATGCCGCGCCCGGCCGTCATCCATTGGATCCAGCCCGGCCCGAGGAGGCCGACATTGCCCTTGTTGTCCTCGTGGCGCATGACGCCCGCCAGCATATAGGTCACCGTCTCGAAGCCGCGATGCGGATGATCGGGAAAGCCGGCGATATAGGCATCCGGATCATCCGAGCCGAACTCGTCCAGCATCAGGAACGGATCGAGGTCCGGCAGCTTCGGCTGGCCGATCATGCGAACGAGCTTCACCCCCGCGCCGTCTTGCGCAGGCATGCCGGCGCCGGTCCACACGACGCGTCTCTTCGCCTGCGCTGCCGCCGCCTCGTCCATGCGGACGGCCCTCGTTTCAGCCATCATCCTCTCCTTGAGCCAACTTCATCCATCAAAAAAGCACGCTGCCAACCGAGTGGCGATCAATACATGTCGAGGGCGACGCGCGCTTCCTCCGACATGCGGCCCGGAGTTCATGGCGGCTCGAACACGACGCTCACGGCAACACCTGAAGTACCCGACACTGTTTCGACCGCCGCCTCCATTGAGCGGCTGAGCTCGTCGGCCACGGGGCAGCCGGGCGCAGTCAAAGTCATCTCGACGCGAACGAAGCTGCCATCGTCGACGTCGACCTTGTAGACGAGGCCGAGTTCGTAGACATCGCAGGGAATCTCGGGGTCATAGACCGTTTTGAAGGCAGAGATCATGTCGCTCGTCAGACGGCTGCGCTCGGCTTCCGAAATTTCGGCCGCATAGATCCACTCTGGAGCATTGGGCTCGGCCAATTGGCTATCGAGAGTTTGGCTTTCGAGAGTTTGCATTTCGAGAGTTTGCATTTCGGTCATGACCGGTTCCCTATCATCACGTCCACCGCGGTTCCCGCCCGCTTTCGGCCCGTTGTTATGCAAAGAGGCCTTCGGCCCTGATCAAGGCCTCGGCCAATTTGTCGACCTCTTCGAATTCATTGTAGAGGGCAAAAGACGCCCGACACGTCGAAGTCACGCCGAAGCGTGCCAGCAAAGGCTGCGCGCAATGGGTGCCCGCCCGCACGGCGACGCCGGCTCGATCGATGACCGTCGCCACGTCATGTGGATGCGCATTTTTCATGTTGAATGAGATGATCGCCCCTTTGCCTTCGGCGCGCCCGAAAATCCGCAAAGAATTGATCTTCGATAAACGCTCATGCGCATAAACGCTCAGGGCGGCCTCATGCGCCTTGATGCGCGAACGTCCGATCGATTGCATATAGTCGAGCGCCGCGCCGAGACCGATCGCCTGGATGATCGGCGGCGTACCGGCCTCGAAGCGGTAAGGCGGCTCGTTATATGTCACCAGGTCCCGTGTGACGTCAGCGATCATTTCGCCGCCGCCGAGAAAAGGCGGCATTTTCTCTAGCCAGCTCTTCTTGCCGTAAAGTGCCCCGACACCTGTCGGTCCATAGGGCTTGTGGCCGGTGACGGCATAGAAATCGACATCGAGATCGCGCACGTCGACGTCGAGATGGACCGCCCCTTGCGCGCCGTCGACGAGGACCGGAATGCCGTGCGCATGCGCGATCGCGACGATCTCCTTGATCGGGGTCACCGTGCCGAGCACATTCGACATGTGGGTGATCGCCACGATTTTGGTTTTGTCGGTGAGTGCCTTTTTGAAATCCTCGAGGTGGAAATTGCCCTCGTCGTCGACATCGACCCATTTCAACACCGCGCCCTTGCGCTCGCGCAGGAAATGCCACGGCACGATATTGGCGTGATGCTCCATGATGGAGAGCACGATTTCGTCGCCTTCCTTGATGAAAGCCTGCCCGAAAGACGCGGCGACGAGATTGATCGATTCCGTCGCCGATTTAGTGAAGACGATTTCATCGGTGCTGGCGGCGTTCAAGAACGCACGCACGCTTTCACGCGCTGCTTCGTAAGCGTCGGTCGCGGCGTTTGCGAGATAGTGCAGGCCACGATGCACATTGGAATATTCATGATAGGTCGCCTGCACCATGCGGTCGACGACCTGTTTCGGTTTTTGCGCGGAGGCCGCATTGTCGAGATAGACGAGAGGCTTGCCGTAGACAGACATTGACAGGATCGGAAAATCTTCGCGTATCCGCGCGACGTCGAGCGGCGTTTGCGCAGCAATGTGCTTGTTCATGCCCTGCTCCTCGCTCGATGCCGGATCGCTGATCCGACCGCCGAGCCCACACCTATCGATCTGCGCTTTCACTGTGCCACCCGGCTATCGAGCCATGCCGCCACGTCGGCCCGAAAGGCCGCGACAAGCCCCTCATGGCCGATCTCATCGATGAGCTCGCCGCCGAAAGCTTCCAGAAGCAAGGCTTCGGCCTCGACGAAAGGCAGACCGCGCGACTGCAGATAGAACAATTGCTCTTCGCTGAGACCGCCGCAGGTGGCACCATGGCCGCAGGCGACATCATCAGCGAATATTTCCAGCTCCGGTTTGTTGTTCATCGCCGCCGTGTCGCTAAGCAACAGAGCCTTGCTCAGCATTTTGCCGTCGGTCTTTTGGGCACCCGGCGCAACGATGATCTTGCCCTGAAACACGCCCGTGGCTTCCTCGTCGACGATGTAGCGAAATGTCTCGCGGCTTTTGCAGCCTTGCGCCACATGTTCGACGAAGAGCGTCGTGTCGGCATGTTCGCGGCCGCGCAAGAGCGAAACCCCGCGCAGCGCCGCCTGCGCATCAGCCCCCTCGAAACGCAGGAAGATCTGCCGCCGCACGAGGCCGCCCCCGGTGACCAAAGCGAAACTGTCGAATTTCGCCTTGGCCCCGAGCTTGACCATGAAGCTTTCGAGCCGGACACTACCGGCCTCGCTCGCCGTCACGGCCGCCGTATGACCGACGTCGGCTTCCTCGCCGACTGTGAGAATGAGACAATTATTGGTCTGGCCCCTGCGCGCGCCGGCGGCGAAGCTTAATTCGTGAAAGCGCACCCGCGCCCCCGCACCGACGACGGCGAGCGAGCGGGAAAACCGCGCCGCCGGAGCAGGCGATGCGGTCGCATAAAAGAGATTGATCGGCGCGGTCAATTCGGCTCCAGGCGCAACCTCTATGACGACCCCGTCCTGCATGAGCGCCGCATTGAGCGCAACGATGGAGTCCGAGTTATCGATCCAGCCTGCCGCTAGCGCATCCAAAAGATCACCGCGCGCGCCGGCAAGCACCAAGGCCAGTGAACTAACCGCTACGCCTGTTGGCAAAGTGCCCGATAATTGCGGCACGAAAATCCCGTCGACGAGAACGAGGCTTTGCGGCGGCAGGCCACCCGCCGCGGCAATCTCGGCGGCGAGCGCTGCAACAGCCTCGCCATTCGGCGCCGGTGCGATCGGCAAAGCCTCACGCAGCAACGCCCGCAAATCGGTGTAATGCCAAGCCTCGATGCGGCGATGCGGCAGGCCCGCCGCGACGAAGGCGCTGAATGCCCTATCGCGCAGGTTCGCAACTTCGACGCTGCCGGGCAATTTGATCTTGGCGGCGCCGTAGGCTTCCACAAGCGCCGTTTCGGCCGCAGTCCTCGACGGAATCATTGGTGCGTTCATCGCTCAACCTCACGCCGCAGTCGCGACATAATCGCGATAGCCAGTTTCTTCGACCTCGAGCGCCAATTCCTTGCCACCGCTGCGAACGATCCGACCCTGCGCCATGACATGCACGCTGTCTGGCACGATGTAATTCAAAATACGCTGGTAATGGGTGATGATGAGGAAGCCGCGCTTCGGCGTCCGCAAGGCGTTCACGCCGTCCGCAACGATGCGAACCGCGTCGATATCCAACCCTGAAATCCAACTCGTCGAGAATGCCGAAGGAGGGTTCGAGAAGCGCCATTTGCAGAATGTCCATGCGCTTCTTTTCGCCGCCCGAAAAGCCGACATTGAGCGCGCGCCGCAACATCTCCTGTTTGATGCCGAGTCGCTCGGCTGCCGCCTTCACCCGCTTCATGAATTCCGGCGTCGACAATTCCGCTTCACCGCGCTGCTTGCGCTGTGCATTCAGCGCCGCCTTGAGAAAGGTCATGGTGGCGACACCGGGAATTTCGATCGGATATTGGAAGGCGAGAAATAGCCCCTTCGCGGCCCGTATATCCGGCTCGAGGTCGAGCAGGTTCTCGCCGTCGAGGAGGACTTCGCCGGAGTGGACCTCGTAGTCTTTGCGGCCGGCGATGACATAAGACAGGGTCGATTTGCCGGTTCCGTTCGGACCCATGAGGGCGGCAACTTCGCCGTCCCGAACGGTCAGATTGAAGTCGTCGAGGATCTGCTTGCCGGCAATGGAAACATTGAGATTTTTGACTTCGAGCATGGCTCCGTCCTTGTAAGACTATTCGGGCGAACTTGCTGCTTCCGGCTTCGTTCTGCGGCCTGCTCCAACTCGAAGACGTCCGCACCGGGCCTATCAGATTGGCAAATTCGCGACATTGCTCGTCTGCGGGTCATCGGCATCGCAGGCGAGTGCCGGCGCGCTCAGCCGACGCTCCCTTCGAGAGAGACGGCAATGAGCTTTTGCGCCTCGACCGCGAACTCCATCGGCAATTGCTGCAGCACGTCGCGCACGAAACCATTGACAATCAGCGCCGTCGCCTCTTCCGCCGAAAGCCCGCGCTGCATGCAATAAAAGAGCTGATCCTCGGAGATCTTCGAGGTCGTTGCCTCATGCTCGAACTGCGTGCTCGGGTTTTTCAACTCGATATAGGGGACGGTGTGAGCACCGCAGCTATTGCCGATCAAGAGCAAATCGCAATTGGTGAAATTGCGCGCGCCCGTCGCCTTGCGATGCGACGAGATCTGGCCGCGATAGGTATTCTGCGATTTGCCCGCCGCAATTCCCTTGGAGATCACTCAACTCGTCGTGTTCCTGCCGAGATGGATCATCTTGGTGCCGGAATCGACCTGCTGGTGGCCGTTCGAGATCGCGATCGAATAGAATTCGCCGCGCGAATTGTCGCCGCGCAAAATGCAGGACGGGTATTTCCAGGTGATCGCCGAACCGGTCTCGACCTGCGTCCACGAGATTTTCGAATTGACGCCGCGGCAATCGCCCCGCTTGGTGACGAAATTATAGATGCCGCCCTTGCCCTCCCCATCGCCGGGATACCAATTCTGCACCGTCGAATATTTGATTTCCGCGTCATCGAGCGTGATGAGCTCGACGACGGCTGCATGCAATTGGTTCTCGTCGCGCTTTGGCGCGGTGCAGCCTTCGAGATATGAGACGTAGGACCCCTTGTCGGCGATGATCAGCGTGCGTTCGAACTGGCCGGTGTTCTGCTCGTTGATGCGGAAATAAGTCGACAGTTCCATCGGGCAGCGTACGCCCGGCGGCACATAGACAAAGGATCCGTCCGAGAAGACGGCGCTGTTCAGCGTCGCGAAATAATTATCGGTCGTCGGAACCACCGAGCCGAGATAGCGCCGCACGAGTTCGGGACGGCTGTGGACCGCTTCCGAAATCGGACAGAAGATGACGCCGGCCTTGGCGAGCTCTTCTTTGAAGGTCGTGACGACCGAGACCGAATCGAAGACGGCGTCGACCGCAACCCTCCGATCGGGGCTCTGCTGCACGCCGGCGAGGAGTTCCTGCTCCTTCAAGGGAATGCCGAGCTTTTCATAAACCCTCAGCAGTTCCGGATCGACCTCGCCGAGCGACTTCGGACCGGCCGCCGTCTTCGGCGCCGAATAATAATAAAGGTCCTGGTAGTTGATCGGCGAAAATTCGACGCGGGCCCACGTCGGCTCGCGCATCGTCAGCCAGCGCCGATAGGCCTCGAGGCGCCATTCGGTGAGCCAAGCGGGCTCGTTCTTTTTGGCTGAAATGAAACGGACAATGTCTTCATTGAGACCTTTGGGGGCCTTGTCCGCTTCGATCTCCGAAAAAAACCCATACTTATATTCACTGACCTCGACCGACTTCACCCGGTCGACGGTTTCCTGGACCGCAGCCATACCATTCTCCTCACCTTGGCGGTTTCAAGGACCGCTGGTTCAGACTTCATATCTGCCGGAAGAAACCCGGCCCCGATCGCTTCATGCCGCCGGCTTCACCTGCCTTGCACCAATCGTGCGGATTGATTTCTCGAAAGCGTGCCCAAACGCCCTAACATCCTCCGCCTGCGAATTCCAGCCCAGGCTGAGTCTGATCGCGCCCTTGGCCAATCCCGGTTCTGCGCCCATCGCCGCGAGCACATGCGAAGGCTTGACCTTGCCGGAGGAACAAGCCGAGCCGGAGGACACGGCGATCCCCTCGACGTCGAGAGACATGAGCAAGACCTGCGCCTCAATTCCCGGAACCGCGAAGCAGGAGGTATTGGGCAAACGCTGCGACCCGGCTCCATAGAAAATTGCGCTTGGCGCCAGCCGCCCGACCTCCGCTTCGAGCTGATCACGCCATTGCGCGACTTGAAGAGCCTCGGCCACCGCCGTCGCCGCAACGTCCGCAACGGCTGCGGCAAAGCCTGCAACAGCGGCGACATTTTCCGTTCCGGCGCGCCAGCCGCGCTCCTGCCCGCCGCCGCGCAGCAGCCTTGCATTGATATGGCATCCATCCGATGCGAAACAAAGGGCACCGATCCCTTTGGGGCCACCGAATTTATGCGCGGAAATCGCGAGTGCGTCGGCCCGCAAGGCGGCGAAGCCTGAGTCTATCCTTCCAACGGCCTGCGCCGCGTCGCAGACGACAAAGCCGCCGGCGGCATGAACGCGCGCCGAGGCATCTGCCACCGGCTGCACGACGCCGGTCTCATTATTTGCGGCCTGCAAGGCGAGCATGACGCGGTGGCCGGCATGACGCGCGAGTGCCGCATCGAGCGCCGCGAGATCGAGCACGCCAGCTGCCGTCATGGGCAGGATTTCGACCGCATCTTGCGGAAATCTGTTGCCCTCGCGAACGCAGGCATGTTCGCCGCCGGCGATCAGCAACACGTCAAGGCCGACATTGGCGCCGGCCACGTGGAGGTCCGGTGTGAGAACGAGATTGAGCGCCTCGGTCGCCCCGGATGTGAATATGACGTTCCTCGTCGCAGTCCCGACAAAGGCCGCGACATCGGCTCTGGCTGTTTCGATCACGCTGCGCGCCGCCCGGCCTTCGGCATGGACGGATGAGGCATTTCCCCGCAGATCCAAGGCGGCGAGCAGCGCCGCGCGCGCCGCCGGACGCAGCGGCGAAGTCGCGTTATGATCGAAATAGGTGCGGCTCGCAGGCAACTGACTTCCTTTCGGCTTGCCGTTAATATTCCAGAAGAGCGGATCGACTTTCACCGGACATGCTCTCGGCCCGCCTGAACAAGCTTTGCAAGCATACGAGGTCTTTGCGTTTCCGGCCGCGATTGATTTTTCTCGAGTTGGTCAAAATCAATCGTGGCTTTCGCCATTCAAGGCTGATTAGCCTACGAAAATACTTGCTTTCAAGCCCTGCGACCATGATAGAAGGCAAGGGGCCGGGGCAAAACTCGGGACTACACGGGATATCGCGAGCCGGCGGTCGACCGCGTCGAGCGGCCGAACATCTGCAAACTCGCAGCAAACGTGCATCCCTGTCGACAGGCAAATCGCGTCAGCTTAGAATTATTCTAACCGCATACTGTCGTTCTCGCCCTGGCAAGTCAAGCAATTGGCAAGTCAAGCGACCGGCAAGCTCGAACTTGACAACGACAAGGAAGCCGCCTCGCCGGCCGCAGTTTCGTTCGAACCTGCGGCACCAGTCCCGCAAATCGGTCTTGCCGGGACGAGTTGTCGGCAAACTCTGAATGTTTTCGGCCGTGCGAGCGCGCGCCCATACGCGACCAGTTTGGAAACGACAATGCCAGAGGTTATCTTCAACGGTCCAGCCGGACGCCTGGAAGGGCGGTTTCACCCTTCGACGCAACGCGGCGCACCGATCGCAATCATTTTGCATCCGCATCCGCAATTCGGCGGCACGATGAACAATCAGATCGTCTATAATTTGTATTATGCCTTTGCCGAGCGCGGTTTCTCGGTGCTGAGATTCAATTTCCGCGGCGTCGGCCGCAGCCAGGGCGCTTTCGACCACGGCCAGGGCGAACTGTCCGACTCCGCCGCCGCGCTCGATTGGGCGCAGACGATCAATCCCGAAGCCCGCGCTTGCTGGATTGCCGGCGTCTCTTTCGGCGCCTGGATCGGCATGCAGCTCTTGATGCGCCGGCCGGAAGTCGAAGGCTTCGTCTCAGTGGCGCCGCCGGCAAACCGCTTCGACTTTTCCTTTCTGGCGCCCTGCCCGTCGTCCGGTCTCTTCGTGCACGGCGATCAGGACCGCGTCGCGCCCTTGCGCGAAGTGACGGGATTGATCGAAAAGCTGAAGACGCAGAAGGGCATTACGATCGAACACGCGGTCATTGCGGGGGCCAATCATTTCTTCGAAAATTCCGTCGAAGCTTTGATCGCGGAAGTCGGCGTCTACCTCGATCGCAGACTCGGCAATCCGCCGATACTGCCGACCCCGACCCGCAGCGAGCCGGCCGAGCGGGGGTAAAGGCCGAGTGAAATGGACCCACACTGTGGGACCACTTGGATCGGTTTCTTAATTGGAAGCTCGACCGCTCCGACTTCCTCATATCACGCAGCGACGGGCCGCGTCTGGCGTTTTTGCTGTGGGTATGTGGTCAACGCGCATGCGTTGTCCATCATATCCACAGCGTGTGTGCCGGCGCGCCAAGTTCGGCTCGGCTCAACCCGTCATAGAGGCAAAGCAAGACGGCCGCCTTGCAGCGGTTGCTCCACCCCCGTCGTCGATGGAAAGGTGATCGGCAGGTTTTTCAGGTGGCGTACCGCGAGATAAGCGAAGGCCTGCGCCTCGATCGCATCGCCGGACCAGCCGAGCGTATCGGCGACGACGAGCCGGCAGGGCAAGGTGTCCATCAAGTGCCGCCGCAATGCGAGGTTATGGGCACCGCCGCCGCACAGGATCGCGAGCCGCGGTTCGCGCGGCAAATGTGCCAGCGCCCGGCCGATCGCATGCGCCGTAAAGGCCGTCAAAGTGGCGGCGGCATCTTCGAGCCCGAGCGATTGTGTCGATTCCCTCGAAAATTCATTGCGGTCGAGAGATTTCGGTAAACCTCGCGCAAAATAAGGATGGGTGAGCAAGCGCGCGAGCGCCGTGGCATCGACCTTGCCGAGCGCCGCTGCCGCACCGCCGCGGTCCATCGCGGCACCGGTACGCAGCAACATGAGATCATCGAGCAGCGCATTGCCCGGCCCCGTATCGAAGGCGATAGGATCGGCATCGCCATCGATAAAGGTGAGGTTGGCGACTCCTCCGACGTTCAAGATGACGAGCGGACCCTCGAGGCCGGCATGGCCGGCCAAAGCCCGGTGGAAGATCGGGACGAGCGGCGCCCCCTGCCCGCCGGCCGCGACATCGGCGGCGCGAAAATCGAAGGCGACCTTGAGGCACAGAGCGCGGGCGAGCGAGACGCCGTCGCCGATCTGCACCGTCAGTCGCTGCTGCGGCCGATGCGCGACGGTCTGGCCGTGAAAGCCCACCACATCGATTGAGCCGCGACCAATTCCCTGCGCCGCCAAGAAACTGTCGACGGCCTGCCTGTGGCGCTCGGTCACGAGGATCTCAGCCGCTGCGAGCGCGCCCGGCCGGGCCGAGCGTTCGGCAATCTGGTTGGCATCCGCAAGGGCAGAACGCAGCAAAGCCCGGTCTTCAGACTCGTAGGGGAAAAAGCCGGTCGGGCCGAAGCGGACCTGAGCTGCGCCGTCGGTTTCGACGAGCGCGATATCGACACCATCCATCGAGGTGCCGCTCATGAGACCCAAAGCGCAGATTGTCGACATGGTTTGAGGCAGATCATTTCACAAAAGCAAAAATACGCAGAGTTGAGACACCCTTCGGACTCAGCTGCAGCATAAGATATTCGAAGGCTCGCTGGGAATATTTGTCCGGTTTCATCGGGCACGCCAATTCTGTCGAAGAAGTGAACCTGCTTTCATCGGGATCGGGCTCGTAGAATCGAAAGCGAGTGTCGACAATGAACCAACGAAACGAACACGGGAGCCATGAGGACTTCCAAAACCGCGCGATTCCCTTTCGCATCGTCTTGGTCATGCAAGGAGGCGGTGCGTTGGGAGCCTATCATGGAGGAGTTTATCAGGCTCTGCATGAGGGCGGACTGGAGCCGGATTGGATCATTGGAACATCGATTGGCGCCATCAACGGCGCGATCATCACCGGCAATGCGCCCGAACGGCGCCTACGGCAGCTGCGCGCGTTCTGGAACGAGATCGAAACGGCCGGACCCTGGGACCTTCTGCCGCCTATTCTCGGCAAATATGTTGCCAAGTGGATAGCGATCACCATGGGTGTGCCGGGATTCTATGTCCCTAATATAGCATCAAAACTCGGCTGGCGAACACCGGTCGGTGTCGAAAATGCCAGCCTCTATTCAATTGCCCCGCTCAAGCCAAGGCTTGCTAAGCGGATCGACTTCGACCAGCTCAATTCCGGGACGCCGCGCTTTACGTTCGGCCTCGTCAATGTCGAGCACGGCAAATTGCGATATTTCGACAATCGCAAGAACAAGATCAGCCTCGAACACGTGTTGGCTTCGGGCGCATTGCCGCCGTCCTTTCCTGCGGTCCGCATCGATGGCGAGCTCTATTGGGACGCCGGCTTCTACAACAATTCGCCGATCGAAAAGGTCTTCGACGAGAGAGCCAGCTGCAATTCGATCATATTCGTGCCTAATCTGTGGGTTCAGCAGGGTGGCGAGCCCAAATCTCTGGAAGAGGTCTTGAGCCGCGAGAAAAGCATCTCCTATGCCAGCCGTTTGCACGATCAGGTCGCCCGCCAAGTGCAATTGCACCGGTTGCGCCATATCAACCACCAACTGATCGGCATGCTTCCGGACGAGAAGCGGGAAAGTCTCGCAGAGCGCGGTTTTGCCCGCTACGATAACGAGCCTTTTATGCATCTCATTCAGCTCAATGCCCAAGGATTCGAACACGAAGGCTTCTTTCGAGACATCGACTTCACCCCTTCTGCCGTCCGCGAACGCTGGGAGGCGGGCTATGCCGATACCCGCCGGATGCTCGACCGGCGGCCATGGGACCAGCCCGTGGCTCTCATCAACGGCATCGCCGTGCACAATTCGGATACGAACACCTCCGCCTGACCTTGCCTGCAGCGGGACCGAGTTGACGCCGTCTCGACCCGCGGCGTATTTCCCGCAAAAAAAAAGCCGCCCTGCTTGGCGTCAGAAGTGCAAAACTCTTTCGCGGCCGACAGCGGGCATTGTTTTTCTGTCTGCGAATTGGGTAGATTCTCAGATCAGAATGATTTCGGATTGAATCACTCCGAAATCATGAATGTGATCGATTTTAGTAAACTAAAGCGGGTAGGCAGATAAGTTTACGCAATCTGCGTAGGCTTGATTGCGCCGGAGAACCGGTTCCCACTTTTCCTCATCCCGCTCTCGAGTTCCGATCCCGTTCGGCACCCGGGCGCCGAACGCGCGGATTCATAGGGAAGCCGCATCCCCAACAGCGCAGGGAACGGGCGAGGTGAAACAGGATTTCAGCACGAGACTCGTGTCCTTCATCGGCCAGAAGGGTGGCGTCGGCAAGAGCAGCCTCGCACGCCTTCTGTCGGTCGGCGCGGCGCGCGCTGGTCAGAAGGTCCTCTTGGCAGATTTCGACCTCGAGCAGCTCACCTGTCTCGAATGGAACGCACTCAGGCGGCGCAACAACCTCGGGCCCGAAATCGATGTCCGGTCGTTCAAGAGCCTGAAGAAGCTACGCAAGACGGAGGCGACCTATGATCTCATCGTCGCCGACACGCGCGGTCTCGCCGATGAATTGACGAAGGACGTCGCCGAAGAAAGTTCCGTCGTCTTTCTGCCCACCGGGACATCGGGCGATGATTTGCGCCCGACCCTCGCACTCGCGAGAAAGCTCGCCAAACACGGCGCCGAGGGCAAGCTCATGTTGGTTCTGGCGAAAACCGGAAGGTCGGAGCGGCAGATCACAATCGCCGTACGACAGATCGAGGACAGCGGCTTTGCCGTGCTCGGCGTCAATTGGGCCCAGCGCGACGGCTTTCAGTCCGAATTCGATAGCGGCGGCGTCGGGCTTAAATCGCGCAACCGCTACTTGCGCGAAATCGCCGATCAGGTCGGGCGCGCCATGCTGGATCGCGTCTTCATCGCGTGATCCGACCGACCGACTGCAGATCAAATGCCCGTGATGCCGGTCGTTTCGGTAACACCGCGGCGTCGCCCTTCGTATTTCTCGGCAGGACATATCATGAGCCTATGCGATCCGGAGCTGACCTATGGGCCAATTGCCGACGGCTTCCACAAAGCAGCCCAAATTGCTGCATCGTCAATTCACTCTTCTCTTGACTGCGCTGCTGCTGGCGACGGGAGCGGGCTTCGCCGTCTCGCACTCGGCTGCCGAGAAAGCACACGCGCTCCCAGCGCCGGCGCTCGACGAGCCGGCTGCGCCGCGAGCAACGTCCGAGGTTGCCGTTCTGGCCGGAGGGTGTTTCTGGGGTGTTCAAGGCGTCTTCCAGCACGTCGCGGGCGTTACCAACGCCGTCTCCGGCTATGCCGGCGGCGACAAGGAGACCGCGCAATATCACACCGTCGGGTCGGGCATGAGCGGGCATGCCGAATCGGTGCAGATCACGTTCGATCCCCGCCGGATCAGTTTTGGACGCATCCTGCAGATCTATTTCTCGGTCGCCCATGATCCGACCGAACTCAATCGGCAAGGCCCGGACCACGGCACGCAATATCGCTCGGCGATCTTCCCGACAAATCCCGAGCAGGCGCGAATTGCTAAGGCCTATATCGCCCAGCTCGACCAAGCGCATGTCTTCGACGCGGCGATCGTCACCACGATCGAGCCCGACAAGTCCTTTTACGCGGCCGAGGACTATCATCAGGATTTTCTGACCCGCAATCCGACCTACCCCTATATCGTTTTCAACGATCTGCCGAAGGTCGAGAATTTGAAGCGCGTCTTCCCCGATCTCTATCGCGCCGAACCGGTGCTGGTCCAGGCTGCGCGGTCATCCAACTGAGTCTTGTCGGGCGCGCCCTGCGCATATGTGAAGAATTATGAGGCGCGCAAAAAAGCCATTCGTCATAGGAACTTCTCGCTGTCTTTGACCCGATCAGCCTTGCGTGCGGCTGTGTCCTGATATCACGCGGTGGCAAAAGGCCGCGATCCCTCGCAGCGGACACGACGGAAGCCATTTTCGGCAAGCGCTCGTCGGCAGGAATGCGTCGAGAGCGCCCTTTCGTGAAGCTCTGGACCTTGGTTCCAATTGACCGGCGCTGCGCCGACATGTCGGGTGCGCGGCTTTGGGTCATTGGCGAACGACGGCAACACGTCGCCTGCCTCGCCCGCAGTCCCCCGGAAAGTCGACACTGCGCCATGCATGCAAATGCTAAAAAGATGTGCGATCCGCAAATCCGGTTCTACCGGCGATGGATCTCCAGGACTTCTCGCCATGCGCAGCCTGTGAGCATCAGTCCATTTCAGAGCGACTTTCCGCGTCGAATTGGGGCTCGGCACCTCACTGCTCTATTCGGCCGCAGGTTTTGATTCGAGCAGCTGTATCGTCTTGGCCAGAGCGTCGGCTGCGTGATCGCCGCTGAGCCGAACAGTCTCGACTTTTCCATCTGCGTTTCTGCGCAGAGTATAACTCACATCAGCGGCTGGCGGCTCCGGGCTCACGCCCGGCATCAAAGATGACAGCAGATGGAGCGCCCACGCGCTCCAATAGATGACGTCATAATGGAATTTCACCTTCTCGAGGGACCAGCCTTCGGGAATGATCGGATCGTTTTGCATTGCCTACCGCCAAAGGTTCCGTAAGAACTCCGGCTCCCACACAGCGGAATTGCGTATGGGCCGCGTCCGGCGAGTCCCACGCCCATCGGTGAGAGCGTCTCGGAGCTCACGTGCATCTAACATCTGCACAAGAATTAAATCCAGACAAGACATGCAGCGGCAGTGCGATCGCTTCGATGATCACGCATTCAATGTCGACTATCGCGCTCAGCGCGCTTACAGTTCTTGCGGTCACGTTCGATTGGCCGTGACGTGAGGTCCGCCCACGCCCCCGCTGAACGCGGTCCCTGTCGCTCCCCTAGACACGATCTCGGCACTCGGGATAACGTCACGCGTGCCGCGAGCGACTGCGCCAGCGCGAACGGGGGTCCGCGTGGCCTGTGACCACGGCGGGCGCCGCTATTCTACGCTGGGGAAATGATATGTTCAAGAAAACCGCCGTTACCGCATTCCGCTTACCCGTCCTGCTTGTCATCGCCTGGTCTACGACAGTCTGCGCCGTCCAGGCGCAAGACGTGACGCTGAAGGATGCTATCCAATGCAAGGACTTCAAGCGCGCCGCCGATGGCAGCTGGCATGCGGAAGATATCTCGATAACGTACGGCTCGAACAAAAACCAGCTGCAACTGAACCTGTTCGGTGCCACGACGATCCGCAAGGGAACCCCCTTTGGCGAAATCGATCTGTGGACACTTCTGAACGATAAGTGCGGCAGTGGCCAGTAGCTGCTTCGGCTCCCATCCAGGCTTAAGGCGCAATATCGCAAGGTTTACGGACGGTCTCCGCCGACGTCCATCCTTACTGCGCTGTGGCGGGGTAGTGCCGGCAATGTCGCAGTTTTTCACGGAAGCAGTCGGTCTGCTTTGGATTATTGGAACGCAGAAGCGGACATTCATACTATTGGGCCCGCCGATCTCGGTTTGGCCCAAAGCCGGCGTCACCTCTAACGCGCCGGGCAGGCTTATTGATTTGCGTCGAGCGCCTTGAGTTCCGCTGGGGCGCTGTAGTATTCGATGAATGTCTTCGGACAATCCTCGGCCGCAAGGCCGATGAGGCGCCTCGCCTCGTCCTTCCGGCCCTGCTGCAAGGCAAGTTCGCCGCCGAAGAAGTTCGCTTCGCAGACTTGCGCCTTCTTTGTCTTTGCGTCGGGGTTGTCCGCAGCGGCCAGCACAGCTTCCAAGGTCAACTGGCCGAGGTAGAGGCGAATGATGGGCGCCGGCCACTTGGTCATGTCAATCTGCTTGGCCGCATCGGCAAGCCAGCTTGGCAGATTGCTGCGCTTGCTGACGATGTCGACCCATAGCGCCATGTAGGCGTTTTTCGGGTCGAGTTCGCTTGCTTGATTGAGATCTGCGAGGGCTTTGGAAAGCGCCCCGGAGTATAGGTTGGCGCGCCCGCGGTTGGCGTAGCCCAACGCGTCTTTCGGATCGAGCCGGACCGCCTCGGAGTTGTCCGCGATGGCGCGGTCGAAGTCGCCCTTGGCCGCGTAGGCGATGCCGCGGTTGTGGAAGGCGAACACGTCTTTCGGATCGAGCCGGATCGCCTCGGTAAAGTTCGCGATGGCGCGGTCGAAATCGCCTTTGAACGCGTAGGCGGCGCCACGATTGTCGTAGGCGGCCGCCTGATCCGGCCGCGTTTCTTTGCCTGATTTCAATCAACGATGTGCAGGCCGTGATCTGACGGTCCCATTCGACATCACGCTTGCCGGTGCAAAGACGCCATTGCGGCGCGGGCTCTCCACGAGTCGATTGCGGGCACGGCACGGCGAACAATGTGCAGGCGAGCAGTAGACAGGCGGTCACACGCATCTTCATCCCTCGAGATGAGCAGTCCAATTTAGAACGGAGCGTCCCCCTGCGAACTTCATCGAGAAAGCATCTCGGCTTTATGAGCAAAAGCGCCGCGCGGCTTCAATCGCGGCACTTGCCATGTACGTCAGGCGGTGGGCGCGATGGGCCACACGCGGCAAGGCAGGCGTCGTAGAGCAAAAACAGATGCCCCAAGGGATCGCGATGAGAGCGTGGCTAAATTATCTCATAGACAATCTCTGGCAAGACGATCGTGGTGCGACATGCATTCATTGAATTTTGCCGGGTTGGCCTTGCCTGGCCCGGCCGAGGGTCTCTCCTTCTTTCGATTGAACCCTGGTCTGGCCCATTGCTCATAGGTATAGCAGGATTCTTGTTGGCATCTTACGGGTGTGAACAAATCTGATGGCGTATCAGTCGACCATATGGATCGTGGTGTCATTGCGATCGAGGACTGGGCGGGAACTGTCTCCCCAAACATTATAAGAGCCAATGCAGCAGTGAAGCTGACGGCGAAGGGAGGTGTGTGGGGGCGGATGAAAATCGGAGGTGACATGACCGGACCTGCGGTTCGCGGCGTGGGTACGGGGCGCCATCGAGCCACCGCGACGGCTCGAGGCGGAACACATGCAAGCATGATCGCCGCCCGGTGACAATCGCTGCCGATGACCGCGGCCTTTGCTTCACTGCGTGGGCGGGGTGCGGGCAATGTCCAGAGTCGGGCCATACCGGACTCATGCGCCGCGCATGTGCAGTCGACCCGCACAAGGCTCGCCCGATGCTTTCTTGCCGCTATCGACATATTTCATCACGTTGGCATTGGGTCGCCACGCAGATTAGGAAACACTTTCTTTTTTCGTCACCACAAAAATTCCGCCTCCCGACTGTTCTGTCAACTTTGACGCAGCGCTGAAAGCCCGCAGCGCAGATCTCATCGCATGCTTGCCGGGAACGGTACTTGGCGGCTGCGTTGGACGAAGACAATGTGCTCGCCAATAAGACGAATATTGCCGCGATGGCGATGTGGAAGCATTTCATGATTTCTGTCCTTTCTGCAATGTTCATGGCATCGAGAGTTTTCAGTATGTCCTGGAGCGGCCGCCAATCCACTGAACTCGAACTCGAAGCGGAAAGGTCAATGGAATATTGTGGCATCGGCTAGCGGTTAAGATCCGCATCGTCTGAGATGTGCCGCTTCGAGCCACACCCATCCATGGCCGACGTGGCGATGCGCCTCATTCGATGACGCACCGCTTCCCTTCATCGGTTGGAATATTTCCGCTGGCGGGCCTCCCGCTTGCGGACAGTATTTGGAGGAGTGCCGCCGATAGCACTGACAGGTGCAGTAACACTTGCCGCCATCCTGCCGCTCGCACCACCTGAGGAGAAGAGCTACCTGAGCGTCCTCTGGCACTCGTTTATGCAGCCTTGTCGTACGCGAACTTGGCAATATTGAGGATGTACATCGCGGTTTGGGTCGTGCGCGCAGTCGCGACGCATACAAGCTGCGATGCACTGATCCATCTGCCGGGTAGTCGGATAGGCCGACGAACCAGTAGGCATGAACACCACTGTAACGAGTGAGGTAAAGCCAGCCATAAGAACCTTCATGGAACTCTCCCTTATTGTCAAAGATAACCTTGCACATCACAGCGACTGAAGCCGCCGTTCCCTCGCCTCTTGGTCCGGTTCATCGACAACCGGCTCCTCATCCTGCCGAAAGCACGATCGCAGCGACCAAGATGGAGTAGAAGGGAAGGAGTGAGCGTGACATTGGATGATCCAGAGATTACGCCACCTTCAAATTCCAACCACTTCAGCGACAGCACCCACGCGGCAACCGCTCATGCGCGCAGCACGGCATCTCGGCTTCACAATTGTTTCTGCATGATATATAATCTAGTTCCCTTGTATCATCATTGTAGTCTTCGTGATAAAGACGTTGATGTACTCCTGAGAGACGTCGCTGACAGACCGCCATGCAATGTTTACACGCTCCGAGGTCGCAAGCCATTGTCACTTCAGAGGGTCGCAAACGGTCGGTGGGCATAAGGACTGTGAGAGGTTGGCGCGGCAATGACAGAGCGAAAGAACGCTGCGGGGATATCAGAACCCCCAAGCTTGCCGCAAGCACGATCGCAAAGACGGAGATGGAGCAGAAGCGAAGTGATGAGTTCATCATGAGAGGTCCTTTCGAGCGCGAATGTTCCATAATGATCCCTTGGGCGCGGCCGCGCGACGGCTCGAGGCGATGATAACGGCGTGCGGGCTGCTGATCAACGACCGCCGGTGCTCCAGCCGAGTCGGCCCATCGGCTATAACAAAACCCGGACTCTCGCAATGAATGAGGACTAAAGGGCAGCAGGTCAGTGGCAGTGGTCCACGGTGTAGCAGTTTTTGCCATTTTGATCGCACTTCGTCACGACCCTGCACTGATGGGTGGCTTGTTGCACGCGCGGCGAAAACTTCGTCACGTCCCTGTCGATGATGCCGGGGCTGGTCACGCTGGATGCGTTGACCATTCCAGTGAGACCAAATCCGAAAGCAAACAAAGCCGGCAATAGAAGCGCTCGCATGGGTATTTCCTCCGAAGGGTTGACCGCGGCGCGATTCGCGCGCTGGCGGGTTGGCTGGTCAGGCGTGATAATACTCGAACCTCATTATCGATGGCGCCGGCAAGCACTCACACAGTTTGGGAGATAGTTCTGCAAGCAAAAATGGTTCGTGTCACACATTCCGTGTGCGGTCTTATTACACTTTTCGATGCACGAGGGCCCCGGCTTGCCAATCCACACCCGCTCCGCCCCGACGGCTGTCGCAGCGAGGTAGATGGACGCGCATAGTGCCGCGATGCAGGTGCCGATGGCGTAGCGTTGTTTGCGATTTTGCATTGGCGGATCCTTTCGAGCGCGATTGTTGCGTCGTAATCCCTTGGGCGCGTTCGCGCGGCGGCTCAAGGCCAAGATAACGGCGCGCGCTCGCCTGTGCGTCCAGTGCGGAAGGTCTGTAAGGCGGCCCTCGTTCGGCCACGCTTAAAAGGTACGCCACCTGCCTCGATGCCCTCCGGCCAAAAGTTCCGGTGTGATCTCGGCCTTCCAGGCCGTGATGTCGACGAGATATCTCTCGGCGGCCTGCTGAACGTCGACCGATGTCACGTGGCTCAAGTCAGGTGCGGTCGCGCGAATGACGTCGAGCAGACGCGGCTCTGATTGCACGCCCAGCACTGCAGTGAGCCAATAGACATTCGTCTGCATTTGGTCGACGACTTTTTCGAGTTTCGGCTTGCGCGCCCGGTTCAACTCGTCTTCCGAGATCGGACGCGCCGCAGGTCTTCGATATTGCGGATGAGTATCCGTCAACAGCCGCGCCTGCAACGCGTTCCGGCGGCCTCGCAATTTTCCCTCGCGCCATTGGTCTTGGCGTTGCGATAACAAGACTGCGCGCGTGCAGAGCAGTTTGCGTCACATCGCTGAGCCTGCGGGCTCATGATGCGCAGCTCCGTGCCTTGCGCCATTTGCGTGCCGGCAAACAACGCACATGTCGCGATCATGGCGAGACCACACAATCCTCTCCGCTTTGCACTTGATGTCACCCTGTTCTGCATTCCTCTCTCCCCTTGCTGTTGGTCATTGTGCCCAACGGCAGGCACAACTTGTCAGCGCCGCTAAAGTTCCGCATTTTTGGCGGCACAAAGTGCCGGCGCGGCGTCATGGCTGTGCAAACGCGTCCGCCCATGCCCCACCCAACGCGGCGATTAAGGGATTGACGTCGCCATATTTTTCAAGGCGATGAAGGGTCGCGATCGGCGCCGATGCCGACCCTCGGAGAATGCCGATTTTCAGTGCTAAATCAGCCCGATGATCACCGTTCGACGCGGCGTCACTCTTCGGCGCGTTTTCACATGCTGCAAGCGGAAAGTTGGCCAGGGGTCTCGATCAACGTTTCGAGGCAGAAATCGAAAGATTGTGGCCGGTGATCAAACTGGCGAAAATCACGTGGACTGATCTAACAACGCGACGGTTCGCGGCTTTGGGTCATAGGCGAACGACGCCAACCCGTCGCCTGCTTTGCCCGCAGTTCCTCGGAAAGCCGACATTGCGCCATGTATGCAAAAATCAAAAAAATGTGCGATCTTTAAGCCCGGTTTTACCGGCGATGGCTCTCCAGGAATCTCGCCAAACGGCTGATCGCCTCCTTCAAGTCATCCTCGTGAGGAAGGAACACGACACGGAAGTGATCCGGGGTCGGCCAGTTGAAGCCGCTGCCCTGCACCACCAGCACACGCTCCCGTTCCAGCAGTTGCAGGGTGAATTGTGCGTCATCGTCGATCGGATAGAGCTTGGGATCGAGGCGTGGGAACAGATACATCGCCGCCTTGGGTTTTACACAACTGACACCGGGAATCTCGGTAATCAGCTTCCAGGCGAGATCGCGCTGACGCGCCAACCTGCCACCGGGCGCCACCAGATCGTTGATGCTCTGGTAACCGCCGAGCGCCGTCTGGATCGCATACTGCCCCGGCACGTTGGAACAAAGCCGCATCGAGGCCAGCATGTAGAGGCCTTCGATATAGTCTTTGGCATGGTTCTTTTCGCCGGAGACCACCATCCAGCCGGCCCTGAAGCCGCAGGCGCGATAGTTCTTCGAGAGACCATTGAAGGTGATGAACAGCACGTCATCTGCCAGCGAAGCAATGGAAACGTGCTTCTCCTCGTCGTAGAGCACCTTGTCGTAGATCTCGTCAGCAAATATGATGAGATCGTTCTGGCGCGCAATCTCGACGATATTCTTGAGCAGATCGGCTGGATACAGAGCACCGGTGGGGTTGTTCGGGTTGATGACGACAATCGCCCGCGTATTGGGCGTGATCTTGGCGTGGATGTCGGCTAGGTCCGGCAACCAGCCAGATTGCTCGTCGCAGAGGTAATGCCGGGGAGTACCGCCGCCCAATGTCGCCGCCGCCGTCCACAACGGATAGTCCGGCGCCGGCACCAGCACTTCGTCGCCGGCATTCAGCAGCGCCTGCATCGACATGACGATCATTTCCGATGCGCCGTTGCCGAGGAAAATATCATCGACGCCAACGCCGGCGATTTTCTTTTCCTGGGTGTAATGCATGATCGCCTTGCGCGCGGAAAAGATACCTCGCGAATCCGAGTAGCCGGAAGAATTCCGGCAGATTGCGAATCATGTCCTGGACAATTTCTTCTGGCGCCTCGAAGCCGAACGGCGCGAGGTTACCAATGTTGAGCTTGATGATGTGCTGCCCCTCGTCCTCCATCTGCCGGGCACGCGCCAGTACAGGTCCGCGAATGTCATAGCAGACGTTGTCGAGCTTGGAGGATTTTCTTATCGTTTGCATAAATTTCCCACTTGCTTCGCGACTGTGTGGCGCTCGCGCAATTGTTCCCATTTCTGCAGTTTGGGGTGCTTAGCCCTATAAGGTGGACCCGAGTTGTGGGACCACTTGGTTCGCTCGATACTCATATTCTATCTGCCAGTTCGTTCCTCTCATAAAACGCTATTTCCAATTTTGGAAGAGATATTGAATATTCTTTGGCAATCACTAGAGTTTTCAGCCGTCGTCGGTTGCTTTCGAACATCGTCGTCGGCAAGATCGCTGCCGACTTCCGAGACGAGGGTCATGGGGTGGGTTTTTCGCCCAGGCTCGTCCCTGTCGAGCCATAAGAGGTCGGAAATGCGCGATACCGGCCCTCTTGACGCCACGCGACCACCGGATAGGTTCGCGCGCTTACGGAACTTCAGAACTCCGAACGTTCCGCGTTAAGCCGCAGGTCTCCAGTGTCCGAAATCTTCCGCCCCCGTTCCGATTTTCTGACTGCGCTCATTGAGCGCGGCTTCGTCCATCAATGTTCCGATCTCGAAAGCCTCGATGCGAAAGCCAAAGGCGGCGAACTCATCGCCTATGTCGGCTATGACTGCACCGGCCCTTCGCTGCATGTCGGCCATCTCCTGTCGATCATGATGCTGAGCTGGCTGCAGAAGACCGGCGGCAAGCCGGTCGCGTTGATGGGCGGCGGCACGACCCGGGTGGGCGATCCTTCCGGCAAGGACGAAACCCGCAAGCTTTTGCCGCTCGAAACGATCGACTTCAACAAAGCGTCCATTCGGCGCGTCTTCGCCAATTTTATCGATTTCTCGGAAAGCCGGACCGGCGCCTTGATGCCGGACAATGCCGAATGGCTCGCGCCATTGAACTACATCGAGTTCCTGCGCGATGTCGGCCGGCATGTCTCGGTCAATCGCATGCTCTCGATGGATTCGGTAAAGCTGCGCCTCGAACGCGATCAGGAACTCTCCTTCATAGAATTCAACTACATGTGCCTGCAGTCCTACGACTTCGTCGAACTCCACAAGCGCTATGGCGTGAATTTGCAGATGGGCGGCTCCGACCAATGGGGCAATATCGTCATGGGGATCGATCTCGGCCGCCGGATGGGAACCGGACAGCTTTATGCTTTGACCGCGCCGCTTCTGACGACCGCCTCGGGCGCCAAAATGGGAAAGACGGCCGCCGGCGCCGTCTGGCTCAATGCTGACATGCTGCCCGTCTACGACTATTGGCAATATTGGCGCAATTGCGAGGATCAGGACGTCGGCCGTTTCCTCAAGCTTTTCACTGAATTGCCGCTTGCTGAAATCGCCCGCCTCGAAGCCTTGCGAGATGCCGAGATCAACGAGGCGAAGAAGATCCTCGCTACCGAAGCCACCGCCATGCTGCATGGACGCGAGGCCGCCCTCGCAGCGGCCGAGACCGCGCGGCAGACTTTCGAAGAAGGCAGGTTGTCGGCGAGCCTGCCGACGGTGACGATCGGGCGCACCGAACTCGAGGCCGGCCTCGGCGTGCTCGCGGCCTACGTCAGAGCCGAACTCGTCGCCTCCACAGGGGAGGCGCGGCGGCAGATCAAGAGCGGCGGGCTCAAGATCAATGATATCACTGTGAGCGACGAGCGGGCGGTGCTCAGCGCCGATCAACTCATCGACGGAGTAATCAAACTTTCGCTCGGCCGGAAAAAGCACGTGCTGCTGAAGCCGAAGGATTGAAGACGCGACGGTCGGCGGCCGTCATCGCGGCGTGACCGGCGCCGTCGCGGACCACGCGGGGTTGTAATCCGACCCGTCGGTGGCGCTGAAAAACTTACGAGAAATGCCCGGCGCAATCGCCGACAAGGGATTGACGTTGAGCGTCGGTTTCGTCGCGGAACCGCTGATGCGATAATTCACGCCGAAAAGGCCTTCATGGGCGCCACCGCCAAGCAGCAGGCCAAAGACCGGGATTTGCGAAACCAGGTTATTGACCGCGAAAGCGGGCACGAATGTCCCGTCCAAGTTGACTCGATCACGAACGAAATCGAGCCAGCCGTCGACGGTGAGGCCGATGTTTTCGCCGTGCATCCGACCCTCGATCAGATCGAGGCGGGAACCGACGCGTTGAAAATTCACGTGCAATCCGTCGAAGGGCACGGCGTTGGCATTGAACCGCGGCGTCGTCACGGGGTACTGCCCATATTGGACACTTTCGCTGACGAGGCGGCGCAACGCCGGTTCATCGCGCAAGATGAAGTCCCTGATGTCGAGTACCCCGGCGAGCGCATCTTCGCCAATCCGCATGGAGACGGTGAGTTTGCCGCCGTCCATGTGCGGGTAGAGATCGATGAAGCTCAAGAGTGAGCCGGCGTCCGAAGCCGCCAAGTTGAGCCGCGGCGATGGCGTCCCCGGGTTGGTCAGCGAGCCGGACAGCATTTCTCGGCCGAACCGCCCAGAAAGGGCGAACTGGCGCAATTGTTCGCCGTGCTTGGCGAAGCGCAATTCGACGTTTGACAAGACTTGCTTGTTGAACCCGGTCAAGACCGTCGATTTGAGATCGAGCTCAATATCCTTCGCGGTCGCCGCCTCCTTATCCTTCGCGGCTGCCGTCTCCTTGGCGGGCGGCGCATCGGTGCTGCTCGGCTCGGCTCGGGCGAAGGTCAGATGTTTCAAGAAGGGCCGCGCATCGATCGTGTTTCCATGTACGACGAATTTCAGCCCTTCTCCGGTCTTTGTCAGTTCGACCTTCATATCGTCGCCGGGCGAAAACTTCACTTGCGAGAATTTCGCCGCGATATTGGATTGATCGCTTGAAATTTCGACCGAGCCGCGAGCCTGAATCGGCGGCGCCTCGAAGACTATTTGATCAAGCACGGTCGCATGCTCGTCCATCGTCAGCGAGAAACTGGCCTTGCCCGGACGTCCGGCTGGCTTGACGACACCTGGCGCGGCTTCGACATTGGCGCGTGAGAGATCGACCTCGACCTGCGCCTTGACTTGGTCCGGGTTGCCGAGCGGCGCGTTTATATGCGCGGTTATGGGGCCGGTCATATTGGAGAAGGCGGCAAGTCCCTCTTTCGCCCGTGCCGCGTCGTCGAGCACGACGCTGACGGATGCCTCACCCGGCTTGCCGACCAGTTTGACGAGGTCGACTGTCGCCGGCGCACTGAACATGCGGCCCTGCCCATTGGCGCGCAGGCCTGCAGCATCGACGATGACGTTCAGCGTCGCATTTTCGAGCTTTGCGTTGCCGACAATTTTCTCGGCGGAAAAACTGGTGACTGTCGCATTGCCCTTGAATGTCGTGTCTTCGGGACGGCCTCCGCCGGGACCAAGCTTCATGCCGATCGTGAGCTTGCCCTCTATCTGGCCTTTCATCGTCGTCGCGTCGATCGGCAAATTCGCATAGGGTTTCAAAGAATCTGCGCGAGAGCAGATCGCCGACGGCCTCGACGCTGCCGATGACTTTCGCACTCACTTCGGCAGGCGTCGGCTTCAAATCGGCGTCGGCGACACGGAACGCGCCGTCCGACATCGAAAGTTTTCGGCCGCCGGCTTCGAGCATGCCGCTTGTCGCGATGAACGTCGAAGTTCGGCCCGTTATATGCCCCGCGCCCTCGAGGTCGCGGATCGGCGGCACGCCGGGAAGAAAGTCCACGGTTCCGTTCGAGATCGTAAAATCGAGTTTGGTGGCGTCGTCCGGTGGCGCATGTTGCAGGCGCATGGCATGGATCATCTCGGCGTCGAGGTCGAGCTGCATGCTTGCCGATTGAACAGTTCCTTCGTTCAAATGGTAAAGGAACCAGTTCCTGACATCGGCGATCAGGAAGGACGGCCATAGGCGGACCACAATTCGCGCCGGCGTCGGCCTGATCGAGGCGCCGATCCGCAAATGTGGCCCGGCCTTCCAATCGACCGCCCCCGACGCGGCAAAGCCGCATTCCGGTCCGCTGAAAGAAAAACGGTCGATGACCAGCATCTTGTCATCCAAGTCGAGCTTGCCTTGAAAGCCGACCGCATCGATGCGGATTGGTGCTTCCCCCGGCAGTTCGGGACCGACTATAGCCTGCCCCCGATTTGCCAGATCGATACTCCACGCCTCGCCTTCATGGACCGGGGCGGCGATCGATCCGGTGAGCTCGAATGTGCTTTGGTCGGCCTGCAGCCGCACTTGATCGATTGCAATTTTGCGCAAGTTGCGATCCCAGTGAAAGGATGCCTCGAGCGCATCGACCATTTTGGGTTCGTCGTCGGGATCGTCGAACCGTAAATAGCCCGAACCCATTTCCAGCTTGCCCGCGATCTTGGTGAGACCTCCGTCGGGCGCCAAATCCAAGGCGAACTTGCCGGCGAGTGGCATGTCGAAATCCACTCCGATGCTGCGCAAACCCGTCGCGAGCGAGATCTCGTCGAGCGAGAAATTCAGCATGGAGATTTCAAGGCTGCGTGCCTGGCCGGGCGATCCCGTCGAGTTGGCGGTCACCGACCAGCGTCCGTTTGGCCCATCGGCCGAGAGTTTGAAGTGGGTCTCCCCGCTCGATTTGTCGAATTTGAGGCTTAAACCGTCGAAGATTTTGCTCTGATCCGACATCCGGTCGTCGATCACTAGCCGGCCCTCGGCAAGCCCGATCCGATCGATCGCCGCGAGCGGACTATTGGGATTCGTCGCAACATCGACAAGAAGGCGCAGCGCAGCACCGATATGTTTGACCAGGGCCGAGCGTTGCGCCGGCGCATTCGCCGCCAGAGCGACGTCTCGTGCGGCGCCTTCGTCCGGCAAAGGCGCGGCTGGTGATCGCTGCGCCGGTGCCTCGTCCGTTCTGCCCGCGAGCGGATGCCACAAAGCGAGCGCGGCCTTGGGGTCGCCGCTTGCTGAAACGGCGAGTGATCCGTCGGCCATGAGAACGAGACGCAGTTCGACGTCGGCGACGTCGAGGCGCTTTGGGACGATGCTGCCAGTCAACAGCGCGAAGGGATCGACGGAGATTTCGGCTCCGCGTACCAACTCGAAAATGGTTTCGCCTCTGCTGCCGTGCAGCGAAAGGTGGTCCATCGTGAGCATCGGCCCGAACCGGCTATTGGCAATGGCGACTTCGCCAACATGAAATCTGTATCCATGGCCGAAACGCGCATCGAGCGCTTGTTCGATGCGCGGGCCCAG
The DNA here is from genome assembly GCA_963809985.1 of uncultured Alphaproteobacteria bacterium. GTDB lineage: Bacteria > Pseudomonadota > Alphaproteobacteria > Rhizobiales > Beijerinckiaceae > Methylovirgula. The sequence goes on from CAWELW010000003.1 coordinate 166,622, forward strand.
GCTCGGTATGACGATCGGGCTTCGGCCGATATAAAGCACGAAGGCGCCGGCGGCGACGAGCAGGAAAACCACCGACACGAGAACGCCGCCAAGTCCAAAACCGATCAGCCGACGCGTCAGCGGACGGCGGCGAACCTCGCGCAGCAATGCGACTCCTGTCTCGTGGGCACAGCCGACATCCAAGAGGCTCGGCAAGCCCGGCTGGGGGCGCGTATCCTGACTCTGTTCGACCAAATGGCGGCCTTTCGCGAGCGGCCCCGTACGCCCCATTCGAAACGCCGCGGCGGGTTCGAAGGCTCGTATGGCCCTGTCACTGCAGCAAGTGTACCGTCTATCCGAGCGAAACTGTGGCTCCCACCCCGCGACTCGACGTTACGATCGGGCAGCCCGGCTCGACGCATTCCTTGCAAAGCGCTCTTCCACAGGCATTCACACTTCGTTCGCGCGCGAATGGACTTGGAAGCCCGGCTTCTATCCCAATACACGGGGCTTGTCGAAAGCGGTGCCGTATATTGGCCGCGGCCACTCTGAGCTGCTACTCTAATATGCGAATTGCCGCTCAATAAGACGAAAGGAAGGCCATATGAGCACGAAACAGAGTCAAGGGGATGCGGCCCCCGGCTTCGAGCTTCCGAATGATCGCGGCGACATGCTTTCGCTCAAATCCTTCGCCGGCAAAATGCTCGTGCTTTATTTCTATCCCAAGGACGACACCCCCGGCTGCACGCAAGAAGCCATAGATTTCAATCATTTGAAGCATGAGTTTGAACATGCCGGCGCGCTCGTCATAGGCGTCTCGCCGGACTCAGCCGCCAGCCACGTCAAATTCAAGAGCAAGCATAAGCTCGGGCTTGGGCTGCTTTCCGACGAATTGAAGGCAATGCTCAAAGCTTATGGCGTTTGGACTGAAAAAAACATGTTTGGACGGAAATATATGGGCGTCGAGCGGACGACTTTCCTGATCGGCGGCGACGGCAACATCATCCAGGTCTGGACCAAAGTGAAAGTGCCCGGCCATGCCGAGGCGGTCCTCGCCGCCGTCAAGGCGCAGGGCTAACCAGATTTCCGATGCAACGGGGTCACGCGGTCGGATCGGGCGCGCGGCTCGAAACGGCGAAATTCGAACCGTCAAATTCGGCTTGCCGGTCGCCGATCATGGCGACTTCGGGTGCGGCATCTGAACAAGGCCGCGTTCGAACCAGCTCGCGTCGAAGAAACTGGCGGAAGCGGCGATGTCGGGCAGGCCGCGACAGCGCAACGCAATCGCTGGATGGCCGGGCCAATCACCGTGCCACCAATAGGAGAGAGAATCGGTTTGCGGCAAAGATCGCCCCACTTCGGCTGCCGGTTCGGCAAGTTCATGAGCCTGTGCCCAGATCGCCTCCGAAGCGCCGCCAGCGGCATCACCGTGGACAGGCGGGCCTAAGCCCAGCACCTGAACTTGGCTTGCCAACACTTTGAAATGCGCGAGACTTTCGTCGAGGCTGCCGCGACCGTCGAGCAATGCGAGCGCCAGAGTCTCGGTCTGCACCATCCAGCTCTCGCAAGCGAATAGCCGGCCGAGATCGGTGAAAGCAGCATGACTCGAAGTCGCGAGCGTCAGCGGAAAGCAGCGGTCCAGCGCATCGACGGATGAGACGACGACGCCGAGCCAGCCATCTTCGCTGAAGAGACCGGGATCGAGCGCGAAACGCCATGGCGGACTGCTCAAATAGGCCTCGAGCCAAGCCTCGCCGACCAGCGTCTTGCTCGCTGCAAGCATATGGGCCAGCCAATCGTCCCAAGGCAGGACGAAACGGTTCGGCAGGCCGCGACGCAGAAAATCCCGGTTCGACGGCAGTTTGCCGTAGAGGCCGGCGGCATCTTCCAGCCCGCGATTGTTCAGAGACGGTCCAGCCAGCGGAAGCTCCTCGAGGTGGCGGGTCCAAACGGCTGTTCGCAGTCGCGCGGCGCCGATTATAGAAGACGCGTGCAGGGCGGCGAGCTGTCATGGTCAAGGCAATCGAACTTGCCGCGGACGCCCGGCTCGGCGAAGCGGAACGAGGCCCGAGCCCGGATTGTTCCACCTTCGTCTTCCTGCCCTCGACCGTCGCGAACGTCATCGAGACCATATTCGAGTCGCTCTGATTGGGCCAGTACGGATCATCGCTTCGCCGCAGTTCGTCGCGATCGACGATTTTCTGGCCCCGAAATTGTGTGCGCCGTACCAAACGGCGAACGCGCAAGATAGGCCGGCCGCGGTGGAATTTGACCACCGCCTTCGGCCGGTACTGAGCATGTCCTGGCTAAGAGACGCCGCTAGAACTTCCGGTTTAGCGAGGCAAGCGGAGCGGGGCGCCGGTGCCTCTCTGCCACTGGCGAACTCGTGGGCATCATATCAGCGCTGCGACAGATGATTGCAATGACGCAGCCGGGATGCGCATCGCCGATCGACAAGGCAAATCCATGTTGCTTGGCGATGGCGGCGACGAGATTGAGCCCGAGGCCGATACCCGGCGAACGCCGGCTCTTGTCCGATCGGTAGAAGCGGCGCAGAACATTGTCCCTTTCGGCTGCCGCAATGCCGGGACCGCTATCGCTGACGCGGATCGTCGGGCCGCCCGTGCCGGTCTGCAGCTCCACCAGGATCTTGCCCGGCGCCGAAGTGAATTTCACGGCATTGTCGACAAGATTGGCGACCGCGTCCATCAGCAGATCCCTGTCGCCGTGCACGATCGCGTGCGCTTCCACATTGGCGTTGAGCTGCAGGCCTTTGTCGTCGGCGATGGGCTCGTAGAGTTCGACAACCGCTTGAACGATCTCGGCGAGATCGACCGCGGCGAAGCCGGCAGATCTGCGGTCGTGTTCGATCTCGGCAATGCGCAAGAGCGCCGTTACGATTGCCAGGGCCTGATCGATACCGGCGATCCCTTTGTCGACTGCATCGACGAGTTCGTCGCGGGTTTCGGCATGGTCGCGGGCGCGCTCCAAGCGAGTGCGCACGCGCGTCAGCGGCGTGCGCAGGTCATGCGCGATATCTTCGCCGATTCCCCTGATGTCGTTCACGAGCTTGGCGATCTCGTCGAGCATGGAATTGACGATTTCCGCCAATTGATCGAGATCGTCGCCACGGCTAAGGGTTGGTAGCCTTTCGACGAGATGACCGGCAATTATGCGCCGCGCGGCGCGCCTCAGTTCGGTGAGACGTTTCTGCGTCCGCAACCCCAAGATGACACCGCCAAGTATGCTGAGCGCAACCGCGGGAGAGAGACCAATTAGCAGACCCTGGGCGGCCTTGGCGCGCAGTTCCAGGAACGCGTCGATGCTGCGCCCGACGATCAGGCTTCGCCCGTCGATATACTGATAACTCGTCACCAGCGCATTTTGCGTCTCGTGCCCGTGCGCATCGGCACGGATGACTTGCACAAAGCTGAATTCTTTGTTCTGCGCGAGCGGCTCCGGCCATTCCACGAGGTTGCCGGCGAGCACTTGCCGAGACGACGAAAAAAGGCCGACTACCTTGACGTGGCGAGGATCGTGGCCGAGATGTCTTTCGATATCCGAGTCGAGCACCTCGGACGGCGCGTCGGCGAGCGATCGCAATTCCGTTCTTAGCGCCCGCTCTATCGGCGCGCGCAGATCGGCCGAGACATACCAAAAGACGAAGCCGCTGAGCGCGAGAATTCCGACTACGAGAACCGCAGCCATCGCCAATCCGAGCCGGAAGCCGGCCGTGTGGAAAAACTCAGTGCGGCGCACGAAGCATAAATCCGACGCCGCGCACGCTGGCGATGAGGCTCGGCTCGTCGGCAAGGTCGATCTTGCGGCGCAACCGCCCGATATGCACATCGACCAGGTTGGTCTGCGGTGCGAAGCGGTAATTCCATACGTCCTCAAGCAACATGGCGCGGGTGACCGTCTGGCCCTCGCGACGCATCAAATATTCGAGCAGTTTGAATTCACGGGGCAGGAGATCGAGCTTCTGTTGGCCGCGGCGGGCTTGCCGTTGCACGAGATCGAGCTCCAGCGAACCGACCCGCAGGATCGTCGCGCGCGCTTCCGAAGGTCGCCGCAGCAAGGCCTCGAGGCGTGCCGAAAGTTCAAGCAGAGCGAACGGTTTCGTCAGGTAATCATCGCCGCCCGAACGCAAGCCTCGGACCTTGTCGTCGGTGCGCCCAAGCGCACTCAGCACCAGCGCGGGCGTTCTGATGTCCGCGCGCCGCAAGGCTTCGATGATCGACAAGCCATCTTCTCCAGGCAGCATCCGGTCGACGATGAGAATATCCCACTCGCGCGTCTTCGCCATATCGAGGCCAGTCGCACCATCGGCAGCATGGTCGATCACATAACCACACAGGCCAAGTTCGGCTATGATCTCCGCAGCTGTTTCCTGATCATCCTCGATGAGGAGCACCTTGGTCATCGGATTGTTGTCGTCGATTTGCAACTCTTCGGCAATCCGGGATTTTTCGGTCATTTTGCCAATATTCCGACTGTAGAGCATATCCCGGAAAAGTGGACCAACTTTTTCGACAAGGCATGCTCAAACTTACTGAATCGGCGCGTATTCTCATCGATCGGATGATTCATCCGATCGCACTACACGCTGCCGACTGGCTGCTAAAGCACAGTCGGCAACAATAACAGCCGCTGCGGGAAAAATATTGTCGTCCCAAACGACGCTTTCGTTCACAATAGGAACACCAGAGCAATATAGCCCTCGTCTAAGCGGATCAACTCTAAATTCGTGTTTAGTCGATTTCAATCAGATGTGTCTCGCCATGCGGTTATATTGCGCTCATCTCGGGTATAGGCTTGAGCCTTCGTCTGCACGGTGTTACAGAAGCGATAGAATGCCCGTCCTTTCTAGCAGAAATCGACAACCTTCATTGCCGCCTACGGCAATATTTTCAGTCTCCCTCAAGAAAAGCGTTAGCTTCGGGTTTCACCCGAGCCCTGGAATTGCTACGAAATCATGCACGCCAATTTCGAGGATTTGCCGTTCCGCGGCGGCTGTCCACTGTCTTGCTGCATTGCGCCAAAGCAGTGGATCGGCGTTTCGCTGGGACTCACGTCGTTTGCCTGTGCGAACTCGCACCAGCCGCGACCGCGCGCGCAGAGTTATAGAGTTTAGTCAACCCGGGGTTCAGCGGATGAAGCTTTTGCAATACGTCGGGTTGAAAGGCGATCCTGGGACGCGGGGCGTTGCCGGCAAGCTGGCGGGAGCCTTGGGTCTTCTCACCTGCGCTTCGATCTTGTCGGCTTGCACGGTCGGACCGAATTACAGCCAGCCCTCGGCTCCGGTGCCGGCCGTTTTCAAGGAACGGCAAGGCTGGCACATTGCAAAGCCGATCGATACTTTAGACCGTGGCGCCTGGTGGCGGGTCTTCAATGATCCCAAGCTCGACGAGCTCATGCCCCAAGTTGCAATTTCGAACCAAAACGTCGCCGCCGCAGAGGCCGCCTACCGGCAGGCCGTCGCCGTCATCAGGGAAGCCCAGGCGGGCTTCTTTCCGACGGTGACGAATAGCTATAGTGCGACCCGTTCGCACTCGGGGGCCGCAGTTTCGGCAACCGGGTTTTCGACGACGACCATGACCTACAATCCCGTCGCCAATGCCACCTGGGATCTCGACGTGTGGGGACGCATCCGCCGCACGGTCGAAAGCGATGCCGCCGCAGCGCAAGTTAGCGCCGCCGATCTCGCCAATGCGACGCTCTCGGCCCAGGCCGCGCTGGCTACGGCCTATTTCAACATGCGGGCGACGGAATCCCTGAAAGCTCTGTACGAAAGGACGACGGTCGCTTACCAGCGCACTCTGAAGATCACCAAGGATCAGAAAGAGATCGGCTACACCAACATTTCGAGAGCCGACGTCGCTTCGGCCCTAGCCCAGGTGTTGAACGTCCAGGCGCAGGCGATCGGCACCGACGTCGCGCGCGCGCAATTCGAACATGCGATCGCCATTTTGATCGGGCGACCTCCCGCCGAGCTCAATCTCGCGCGGGGCAGGCTCGCCAGCTCCATCCCGAATGAGCCCGTCATGGTTCCCTCCGCCCTGCTCGAGCGGCGGCCCGACATTGCGGCAGCCGAACGTCAAATGCAGCAATATAATGCGCTTGTCGGTGTTGCCGTCGCAAATTTCTACCCGGACATCAGCTTGAGCGGCAGTTTCGGTTTCATCGGACCACATGCCTTGCCCATTTCCGCCGCCAACGAAGTCTGGTCGATCGCCGCTACCGCGACCCAGCCGGTATTTGACGGCGGCTTGCTCAGCGCCGACCTCGAAGCCGCCAAGGCCGCCTATCAGCAGAACGTTGCCAATTATCGGCAGACCGTTCTGACCGCCTTCCAGCAGGTCGAAGACGAGCTTGCGGCAGTGCGCATTTATCCCCTGGAGTTGCGGAAGGAAGACCAGGCGGTCAAGGCTGCGCGCGAGGCCGTCGAGGTTTATCTCAACCAATATCAGCAGGGCACCGTGGTTTTCACGACTGTCGCCACCGCCCAAGAGACACAACTTGCCGACGAAGTGACCGCTTTGATGGTGCGCCAGAACCTGTTCATCGCAGATGTGGCACTCATCGAGGCACTCGGCGGCGGCTGGGACAAGTCGCGGCTGCCGGGCCTCGAAGATCTGTCGAAGCTGCCGACTTTGACACCGCCGCTCTGACCGGCGCGCGCACCCGAAGAGCTTGACGAATGCGAAAGTCCGGCGAAACACTGGCGATCGAGTGACTGAAATGGACCAAAGAGCCGACGAAATGACCCAGCCCATCCTGCACGGCCGCGTGCGGCCGAAGACTCCACCGGAGTCGCAGCCGAAGACGCCGTCCGATGCGAAGCCGAAGGCCAACCGGCGCGCATGGTGGCTGCTCGCAGGGCTTCTTGTCGTCGCAGCCGGCATCGGCCTTTATTACCGACAATCGGCACCGGCGCCTGCTCCGCAGGAAAAACGCCATGGTGTCAATCCGGCCGACGCCGTCCAGCCGGTCGGCGTCGCCACCGCCGCCAGCAGCGATGTAAGTGTCATCTTCGACGCCTTGGGCACGGTGACGCCGATCTACACAGTCACCGTGACGTCGCAGATTGCTGGATATCTGCAAGAAGTCGCGTTCAAGGAAGGCCAGGATGTCAAGAAGGGCGATTTTCTCGCCCAGATCGACCCGCGCCCCTACGAAGCGCTCAAGGCGCAGTACGAAGGTCAATTGTTGCACGACCAGGGTTTTCTCGATCAGGCGAAAGCCGACCTTATCCGCTACCAGGCCCTGATGAAGCAGGACTCGATCTCCAGGCAGCAGGGCGAGGACCAGGTCTACGTCGTCACGCAATACCAAGGCTCGGTCAAATCCGACCAGGCGCAAGTCGATGCGCAAAAGCTCAATCTGGTCTATTGCCATATCGTCTCGCCGATCACGGGCCGCGTCGGTTTGCGCCTGGTCGATCCCGGCAATTATGTGCAGCCGAGCAATACGACCGGGCTCGCCGTCATTACCCAGCTCGATCCGATTTCGGTGATCTTCATCGTGCCGGAGGATCAATTGCCGGCGATCACCGAGGAACTCAATGCCGGCCACGAATTAGTCACGGTCGCCTATGACCGCGCCAACCAGCACCAGCTTGCGACGGGCCACGTGACGGTGCTCGACAATCAGGTCGATACGACGACGGGAACCGTCAAACTGCGGGCCGAATTTCCCAACCCGGACAGGAAGCTTTTCCCCAGCCAGTTCGTCAACATCCGATTGCTGATCCGCACCTTGAATAACGTCATCACGGTGCCGACTGCGGCGATCCAGCGCGGCGCTCCCGGAACTTACGTCTATCTCGTCGACGATGACAAAGTCGCCGCGAGACCGGTGAAACTCGGTGTCGTCGACGGCGACAAGGTGCAGATCGAGTCCGGTCTCGCGGCGGGCGACCGGGTCGTCATCGACGGCGCCGACAGGTTGCGCGACGGGGCGCGGATCACGATCCCAACTGCCGCCGATCAGCAACCGGCGCCCAAAGACAATGCCAAATCGCACGACCACAAAGGCCGGCCTCCGGCGCAATAAACTCTGTGCCGTTATGGTCGTCTTGCGGATAAAGCCATGACATTTCACTTCTTGCGAAAAGCGCTGATCTCGGAGAGCGCGGACTTATGAACCCGTCACGGACATTCATCTTGCGCCCGGTCGCAACAACGCTGCTCATGGCGGCAATCTTGTTTGCCGGCGCATTCGCCTACCGCTTTCTGCCGCTCTCGGCCTTGCCGCAGGTCGACTATCCGACAATTCAGGTGCAGACTTTTTATCCGGGTGCCAGTCCAGAAGTGATGACGTCGTCGGTGACGGCGCCGCTTGAAAAACAGCTCGGGCAGATGCCAGGTCTCGCCCAGATGACCTCGGCCAGTTCCGGCGGTGCCTCGGTCATTACGTTGCAGTTCATTCTCAGTCTCAGTCTCGATGTCGCGGAGCAGGAAGTGCAGGCCGCGATCAATGCCGCAAACAACTTTCTGCCGTCGGATCTGCCGACGCCGCCCGTTTACGCCAAGGTCAATCCGGCCGACGCGCCGATCATGACGCTCGCCATCACGTCGAATACGCTCGCGCCGACCGAATTGGAGGACCTCAGCGAGACACGTCTCGCCCAGAAAATATCGCAGCAGCCGGGCGTGGGCCTGGTCAGCATCGGCGGCGGACAGCGCCCGGCCATTCGCGTCCAGGTCAACCCCCGCGCGCTCGCCGCCTACGGCTTGAACATCGACGATCTGCGTACGACGCTCGGCAACGCCAATGTCAATACTCCGAAGGGAAATTTTGACGGGCCGGCGCAAGCGACCAGCATCAATGCGAACGATCAGATCGACAAGGCATCGCAGTTCGGCAATCTCGTCATCGCCTATCGCAACGGCCGCGCCGTCCGTGTCTCCGATATCGGCGAGGTGATCCACGGCCCCGAAAACACCAAGCTCGCCGCTTGGGCGAATATGACGCCTGCAATTATCCTCAATATCCAGCGGCAGCCCGGCGCCAACGTCATCCAGGTCGTCGAGGGTATCAACAAGCTCCTGCCGCGGATCAAGGCGTCGCTGCCAGCGGCCGTCGAAATCGAGGCATTGACGGATCGAACCGTGACGATTCGCGCTTCCGTCGCCGACGTGGAATTCGAGCTGATGCTCGCCGTCGCACTGGTCGTTCTGGTGATCTTCCTTTTCTTACGCAACCTGCCGGCGACTTTGATTCCGAGCCTTTCGGTGCCGCTGTCCCTGGTCGGCACGCTCGTCATCATGTACCTTCTGAATTTCAGCCTCGACAACCTATCCTTGATGGCCTTGACCATTTCGACGGGTTTCGTCGTCGACGACGCAATCGTCATGATCGAAAATATCTCGCGCTATATCGAAAACGGCGAGCCTCCCATGCAGGCGGCTCTGCACGGCTCCGAAGAGATCGGCTTCACCATCATTTCGTTGACGATCTCACTCATCGCGGTCTTGATCCCGCTCTTATTCATGGGCGACGTGGTCGGCCGCCTCTTCCACGAATTCGCCATTACTCTTGCGGTGACGATCATCATTTCCGCGGTCGTTTCCCTGACGCTGGTGCCGATGCTCTGCGCGCGGCTGCTGCGTCACAAGCCCCATTCAGAACGTTCGCGCTTCGAACTGGTGATGGAGCACAGTCTCAGCTGGGTCATCCGCCAATATGGCAGTATGCTGGAAGTAGTTCTGCGTCATCAGTTTTTGACGCTCATGGTGGCGCTCGCCACGTTCGGCTTGACGGCCTATCTCTACGTGGCCATTCCGAAGGGTTTCTTTCCGGTCCAGGACACAGGCATGATCCAGGCCGTCTCCGAGGCCCAGCAAAGCATATCTTTCCCAGCAATGGCCCAGGTGCAACGCGAACTTGCTGCAGCAATCCTGAAGGACCAAGACGTCGTCAGTTTGAGTTCCTTCATCGGCGTCGATGGCAATAACTCGACATTGAATTCCGGCCGCTTCCTCATCAATCTCAGGCCTCACGACGAACGCAGCGCGACCGTCACCGAGATCATCGCACGTCTGCAGGGCGAAATCTCGAACGTCGTCGGTGCGCAGCTCTACATGCAGCCGGTCCAGGATCTGACGATCGATGCGAGCCTCAGCCGCGGCCAATATCATTTCGTGATCGAAAGCGCCAACCAAGACGACATGCGGATCTGGGTGCCGAAGTTCATAGATGAACTCCGCAAATTACCTGAACTCGCTGATGTTGCGAGCGATCTCGAGGCGCGCGGCGCCGCCCTCGATATCGTCATCGACCGCGCCACCGCCGCCCGCTTCGGCATCACGCCGGCAACGATCGACAATGTCCTTTATGACGCATTCGGTCAAAGGATCGTCTCGACAATTTATACTCAATCGAACCAATATCGCGTGATCCTGGAAGTCGATCCACGCCTGCAAACTTCGCTCGACAGCCTTTCGAGCTTCTATCTGCCGTCGTCTTCTTCCCTGACGAACGGTCAGGTTCCGCTTTCGGCGATAGTCCACGTGGAACGCCGGACGGCTCCGTTACAAATCACCCACTACGGCCAATTCCCAGCCAATACGATTTCATTCAATCTCGCGCCCGGCGTCTCGCTCGGCGAGGCGGTGACCTCAATTGAAAAACTACGCGCCACGATCGGCCTGCCGAAGAGCTTCATCGTCATCATGCAGGGCGCGGCAGCGGCGTTCACAGCCTCGCTGAGCAACGAACTCTTCCTGATCATCGCTGCAATTCTCACGATGTATATCGTGCTCGGCGTTCTCTATGAGAGTTTCATCCACCCAATTACGATTCTTTCGACCTTGCCGTCGGCGGGGGTCGGCGCTCTTCTGTCTCTCATGATCGTCGGCGATGATCTCGACGTCATCGCCATCATCGGCATCATTTTGCTGATCGGTATCGTGAAGAAGAATGCGATCATGATGATCGATTTTGCGCTTGACGCCGAGAGGGAAGGTGGGCTTTCGCCGCGCGATGCAATCTATCAGGCCTGTTTGCTGCGTTTCCGCCCCATACTGATGACGACGATGGCGGCGATCCTCGGCGCCCTGCCGCTCATGCTCGGAACCGGGATAGGTTCGGAGCTGCGCCGACCGCTCGGCGTCGCAATCGTCGGTGGCCTGGTGGTCAGCCAAGTCCTCACGCTGTTCTCGACGCCGGTCATCTATCTCTATTTCGATCGTCTGGCGCGGCGGCTGCAGAGTAAACCGCAAGCCACCGGTCCGCTCGTCGGGGAGCCGGGCGAATGAGCCTTTCGAGCCCATTCATTGCGCGACCCGTCGCAACGACACTGCTGACGGTCGGCGTCGCCCTTGCGGGCATGCTGGCTTTTTTCAAATTGCCCGTTTCGCCGCTGCCGCAAATCGACTTTGCGACGATTTCGGTCACGGCTCAATTGCCCGGGGCGAGCCCCGACACGGTTGCGACCAGCCTCGCCGCGCCGCTTGAGCGACGCCTCGGCGCTATTGCCGATGTCTCGGAAATGACCTCGCAGAGTAGCCTCGGCCAAGCACGCATCACGCTGCAATTCAACATCGACCGCGACATTGACGGCGCTGCGCGCGACGTTCAGGCTGCAATCAACGCTGCGCGCGCCGATCTGCCGACGAACCTTCCGAGCAACCCGACTTACCGCAAATACAATCCTGCCGACGCCCCTATCCTCATCCTGGCGCTGACCTCGAAGACGATGTCGCGCGGCCAGATTTTCGATGTCGCAAGCAATGTTCTGCAGCAAAGATTGTCGCAGCTCGACGGCGTCGGGCAGGTCGTCATCGGCGGCTCGACTCTGCCCGCCGTGCGCGTCGAACTCAACCCGACCGCGCTGTTCAAATATGGAATAAGTCTCGAGGATGTCCGCGCGGCCCTCGCTTCGGCCAATGCGAACAGCCCGAAAGGCATGATCGAACAGAGCAACGAGCGCTTCCAGATCTACACCAACGACCAGGCCAATCATGCCGACGATTATTTGCCGCTCGTCATCGCCTACCGCAACGGCGCGGCCGTGCGCCTATCTGAAATCGCGGAAGTCAGCGATTCGGTTCAAGATCTCCACAATATCGGCCTGTCCAATGGCGAGCCCTCGGTCCTCGTCATCCTCTACCGCCAGCCGGGCGCCAACATCATCGAGACAGTCGACCGCGTCAGGGCCGAACTCGAGCCGCTCGAAGCAGCCATGCCGGCGGCGATCAGAGTCAAAATCGCCTTGGACCGCAGCCCGACGATTCGCGCTTCGCTGAGAGATACCGAGCGAACGCTCGTCATAGCCGTCGTGCTCGTGACGATCATCGTTTTCCTGTTCCTCGGCGATTTGCGCTCGGCGATCATCCCGAGCATTGCCGTGCCGGTCTCGATCATCGGCACGTTCGGCGCCATGTATCTGATGAATTTCAGCTTGAATATTCTGTCGTTGATGGCCCTGACGATTTCCACCGGCTTCGTCGTCGACGACGCAATCGTCGTCTTGGAGAATATCTCGCGGCATTTGGAGAGCGGAATGTCGCGGCTCGAGGCAGCTTTGCTCGGCGCCCGCGAAGTGGGGTTTACGGTCCTCTCGATCAGCATTTCCCTGATTGCCGTATTCACACCCATTCTTTTGATGCAGGGTATGCTCGGCCGCCTGTTCCGTGAATTCGCTCTCACTCTGTCATTGGCCATCCTCGTCTCCCTCGTCGTCTCGCTGACTACGACGCCCATGATGTGCGCTCTATTTCTGCGCCAGCACAGCGTCGACCCGGCGCGGCCGCGCCGGCGCAGCCTTTTCGAGCGCGGGGTCGCCGCCTACGGCCGCAGCCTCGATTGGGCCTTGCGGCATGGCGCGCTCATTATGGCAATATTGTTCGCAACGGTCGCTCTCAATGTCCTTCTCTATATAATAATTCCGAAAGGCTTTTTCCCGCAGCAGGATACCGGACGGCTCCTGGGGACGATCCAAGCCGATCAATCCATCTCTTTCCAAGCGATGAAGAAGAAGCTCGCGCAATTGATGGCGATCGTCCAAAATGACAATGCCATCATGAACGTTGTCGGTTTTACCGGCGGCGGCAGCGGCGGCCCGTCGTCTGCGGTGAATTCGGGACTCGTTTTTGCCGTCTTGAAGCCGCTTTCGGAGCGCCGCGAGAGCGCCGACGAAGTCGTCGCACGACTGCGAAAGGCAACCGCCGCCATTCCGGGCGCACGACTGTATTTCCGGGCCGTTCAGGACCTCAGCGCCGGCGGACGCCAAAGCAATGCCCAATATCAATACACGTTGCAAGCCGACAACACTGCCGACCTCTACGAATGGACGCCAAAGATCGTCGAGGCTCTGCAAAAAAACAAAGAACTGCTCGCCGACGTCAACTCGGATCAGCAGCAAAAGGGACTCGAATCCGATCTCGTGATCGATCGCGACACGGCCTCGCGTTTGGGCCTCTCGGTCCAGCAGGTCGACAATACGCTTTATGATGCGTTCGGACAGCGGCAAGTGTCGACCATCTACAGTGCCATCAATCAATACCATGTCGTGATGGAGATCGATCCGCGCTATCTTCAGGATCCGGCGATGTTGAACAACATCTATGTGAGTACGACGGGTGGGGAATTGGTCGCCGGAACGACGACGACAAGCGCGCCCTACGGCACGGTCGTGGCGGCAACGACGAGTACCTCGGCAAGCACTACGACGGCGAGCATCCAAGGGTTGGTCGCGCGCAACGCGGCGACGAACGCCTTAGCCAATACGGGGCACGGCAGCACCTCGACGGGCGCAGCGGTCACCACTTCGAAGGAAACGATGATCCCGCTCGCAGCCATCGCGCACTTCAAGCCCGGCCATACGCCGCTCTCGATCAACCACCAGGGCCTCTTTGTCTCGACGACGATTTCGTTCAATCTTCCGCCGGGCGTCGCGTTAGGTGACGCTTCCGCGGAAATTGATCGGGTCATGAATGACCTGCATGTGCCATCGACAATTCGCGGTAGTTTGCAAGGCACCGCCCTCTTGTTCCAGCAATCGCTGGCCAACGAACCTCTACTGATCCTTGCAGCGCTGGTCGCAGTCTACATCGTGCTCGGGGTTCTCTACGAGAGCTATATTCATCCGATCACGATTCTGTCAACTCTGCCGTCGGCGGGCGTCGGCGCCTTGCTCGCGTTGCTCATGTTCAATACCGAGTTCAGCATCATCGCTCTCATCGGCGTGATTTTGCTGATCGGCATCGTCAAGAAGAACGCGATCATGATGATCGATTTTGCGATCGATGCGGCGCGGCACGAGGGGCTCGCCGCGCGTGAAGCGATCCTGCAGGCTTCGATCCTGCGCTTCCGGCCGATCATGATGACGACGCTCGCCGCCATGTTCGGCGCCCTGCCGCTGGTGCTGAGTTTCGGCGACGGTGCCGAAATCAGACGCCCGCTCGGCATCGCCATCGTCGGCGGCCTCATCGTGAGCCAAGTCCTCACGCTTTATACGACGCCGGTTCTCTATCTCTATTTCGACCGGCTCGGCGCGTTTTTGCGTCGCCGCCGACCTTCGCGTCCCGTGCAAGAACCCAGCACGACTGAAGGCTGAGCCCGGGACGCCGCACGCATCGGGCGAAGTGGGGCAAAGCGTTCCTGAAATTGCAACACATCTTCGTAAATACCTGGGACCAGAAGGTTCTATGCCGCAGGTCACAGAAGTGCAGCGGTTTCCAAGTTAAGTCGGCCGTCATCCGGCCATCGCCCTCATGTGCTATGCGGCGTCACCAGCGCGATCGGAGCGAGGTCGGTCGTCACCCCCGTCGGCGGGTCGCTGACGACGGTGCCGGTGCTGCCGCTGCTCAGGCTGAAACTCGCCGCCGAATAATTGCCGAGCAGCAGCAGCGACACCGAATGCGTCCCGTCGGTGACGGTCAGCGTGCCGCCCGACGTGTTGCTGGTATAGCTCAGCGTCGTCGCCGAGGCGTAGTTCACCGCCGTCAAGTCGATCGTGTCGGGCACGGTAAAGCCCGCCACCAACATAGCGTACGACCCGGTGCCGTCGAGCTTCAGCGAGCCGCTCGACGCGAAGCCGATCGTGCTCGAGCCCGCCGTTGCGCCGCTCTGCAATTCGAGCGTGCCGCCGGCGATCGTCGCGCCGGAGATCGTGCCGCCCGAATAGACGATTTCATGACCGCCGCTGCTGATTGTCGTCGCCGCGGCGCTGCCATAGACATATTGGTGGCCGCCGCTCACCGTGACGCCGCTCGCCGCGCCGCCCGCAACGATGTCCTCTATGCCGCCGCTGGCGATCGTCCCGGACGCGGCGCTGCCATAGACATATTGCAGGCCGCCGCTGAGCGCGACGCCGCTGGCCGTGCCGAAGTCGAACTCGGTGCCGCCGGAGATCAGGGCACCGTCATCGGTACCGCCCGAGCTGACGGTTTTGCTGCCACCGCTGAAGATCGTGGTGCTGATCGCCGTCCCGCTGCCGGTGTTGTCTCCGACCCACTGCTCGCCTCCGTTGGAAATTGTGGTGCTGGTCGCCGTCCCGGTGCCGGAGTCGTATCCGACGTACTGCCTGCCTCCGCTCGAGATCGTGGTGCTTGTCGCCGTCCCGCTGCCGTAGTCGTATCCGACGGCCTGCTGGCCTCCGTTCGAAATGATGGTGCTGGTCGCCGTCCCGCTGCCGTAGTCGTATCCGACGGCCTGCTGGCCTCCGTTCGAAATGATGGTGCTGGTCGCCGTCCCGGTGCCGGAGTTGTCTCCGACGAGCTGCTGGCCTCCGTTCGAGATCGTGGTGCTGGTCGCCGTCCCGGTGCCGTAGTCGTATCCGATGAACTGCACGCCTCCGTTCGAAATCGTGGTGCCGGTCGCCGTCCCGCTGCCGTAGTCGTATCCGACGTACTGCTGGCCCCGTCGATTGTGGTGCCGGTCGCCGTCCCGGTGCCGTAGTAGTCTCCGACGAGCTGGTAACCTGCGTTCGAAATCGTGGTGCCGGTCGCCGTCCCGGTGCCGTAGTTGTATCCGACGTACTGCCAGCCCCCGCTCGAAATCGTGGTGCTGGTCGCCGTTCCGGTGCCGCCGGACGAGACGCCGACGTACTGCCCGCCGCCGCTGACGATAGTGCCGCTGGCGTTGCCGCCCGCTTCGACCACCTGCGAGCCGGTGAAAATCGTGGCGCCGCTGGCAGCGCCATAGACGTCCTGCTCGCCGCCCGAAATCTGCGCGCCGGAGTCCGTGCCGCCAGCGCTGACGATTTCCAAGCCGCCGCTGTAGATCGTGGTGCTGGTCGCCGTCCCGGTGCCGCCCGAGAATCCGACGTACTGCACGCCGCCGCTGTAGATCGTGGTGCCGGTCGCCGTCCCGGTGCCGAAGTCTCCGACGTACTGGGTGCCTCCGTTGGAAATCGTGGTGCTGGTCGCCGTCCCGGTGCCGGTTTCGTCTCCGACGTACTGATAGCCTCCGCTCGAGATCGTCGTGCTGGTCGCCGTCCCGATGCCGTAGTCGTATCCGACGTACTGCTGGCCTCCGCTCGAGATCGTGGTGCTGGTCGCCGTCCCGATGCCGTAGTAGTCTCCGACGTACTGCCGGCCTCCGCTCGAGATCGTGGTGCTGGTGGCCGTCCCGCTGCCGTTGAGGTATCCGACGTACTGATAGCCGCCGCTCGAAATCGTGGTGCTAGTCGCCGTCCCGGTGCCGTGGTCGTATCCGACGAACTGCTCGCCGCCGTTCGAAATCGTGGTGCCGGTCGCCGTCCCGCTGCCGGTGCCGTCTCCGACGTACTGGGTGCCGCCGTTCAAAATCGCGGTGCCGGTCGCCGTTCCGGTGCCGGAATTGACTCCGACGTACTGCTCGCCGCCGTTCGAAATCGTGGTGCTGGTCGCCGTGCCGGTGCCGGTTTCGTATCCGACGAACTGCTCGCCTCCGTTCGAGATCGTGGTCCCGGTCGCCGTTCCGTCGACAATCTCAGTGCCGCCGCCGCTGAACGTCGTATCGAGCACTTGAGCGCCGGAGCTGACATTCACCGTGCCGGAAGCGTAGATCTCGATCAGGCCGGAAATCGTGCCGCCGCTGACGACGTCGAGCGTGCCGCTGCCTTCGACGATATAGCCGGTGGTGACGGAAATTGCGGTCGAGACGGTCGTCGTGCCGGACGAAATCGTGATCGTCGTCATGACGGGACCTTCCTCGCGCCGGTTTCGAAGCGAGCCGATTTATGCGAGCTTTGGGCTTGGAGATGCAGACGCGTTGCCAACCCAGAGACGCGCCGGATCGAGATCACGCTGGTGACGGCAGCCGCGCTGCCGGAAAAAACCTCCAGAGCACTGCCGATTTCCGTGACGAGCAAGACCGGCGAGCCCGGCGTCGGCGCTGCGACACTGGCTTCGGGCTCCGGCCCCGCGGCGGTGAACCCGCTTGCGAACGAGATGGTCATTTGAGGCCCCGCCTGTGGCAATAACTGAAGTGAATACTCCACCGCCTAAAGGCGGTGGCTTCGAATTCCGGCTAAAGCCTGATGGGTCGATCCGTTGGGCCGACTGGTGCAAGTCTGGTCCGCATCGCAGCCCGGCGCCGATTGTGGCAAACACCGAAAGCTTCCGCCGCCATCTCCAACGATCTATTTCGGAATTGGTTTCATCAAGATCGCGCTCTTTGCCAAATCCCGTGCCGCCTAAAGGCGTGCGGTTTGCGGATCCCCTATGAGGGGCTCTAAAATGGGATGACTCAAGGGTGTTGACGCCGCTCCGCCGAGAGGAGCTCACACGAGCCGGCTCTGCTCCACGGCAGCAGCAATGAAACTGGCGAAGAGCGGATGCGGCGCGAAGGGCCGGGATTTCAATTCGGGATGGAATTGCACGCCGATGAACCAGGGATGGTCGGCGAATTCGATCGTCTCCGGCAAGAGACCGTCCGGCGACAGACCGGCGAAGATCATGCCATTTTCTTCCAATCGTTCGCGATAGGCCATGTTGACCTCGTAGCGGTGGCGATGTCGCTCCGAGATCTCGGTCTGCCCATAAATGCCGGCAATTTTCGAACCGTCGCGCAGCACCGCCGGATAGGCACCGAGCCGCATCGTGCCGCCGAGATCGCCTTGCGCGGCTCTGATCTGCAATTCATTGCCGCGCATCCATTCAGTCATGAGCCCGACCACCGGCTCGTTGGTCGGGCCGAATTCGGTCGAATTGGCCTCGGCGATGCGAGAGAGCGCCCGCGCCGCTTCGATCACGGCCATTTGCATGCCGAAGCAAATGCCGAAATAGGGCACTTTGCGTTCACGTGCGAAGCGTGCCGCGAGAATCTTGCCCTCGGCGCCGCGCTGCCCGAATCCGCCCGGCACGAGAATGCCGTGCACCTCTTCGAGGAAGGGCGCGACATCGCTGCTTTCGAACACTTCGGACTCGATCCAGTCGAGCCGCACGCGCACACGATTGGCGATGCCGCCATGGCTCAGGGCCTCGATCAAGGATTTGTAAGCGTCGCGCAGACCCGTGTATTTGCCAACGATTGCGATCGCTACCTCGCCTTCCGGATTATGAACGCGCTCGGTAACGGCATTCCAGCGGCTCATGTCCGGCTTCGGCGCCGGATCGATTCCGAAGGCCGAAAGGACCTCCTGATCGAGCCCGGCGGCATGGTAGGCGTCGGGCACGTCATAGATCGAGGCCACGTCCCGCGCCTCGATCACCGCACTCTCCCGCACGTTGCAGAACAGTCCGATCTTGCGCCGTTCATCGGGAGGGATCGGGCGATCGCTCCGGCACAAAAGAATATTCGGCTGAATGCCGATCGACCGCAACTCCTTGACCGAATGCTGAGTCGGCTTCGTCTTGAGCTCGCCAGCGCTCGAGATATAGGGCACGAGCGTGAGGTGCACGTAGATCGCGTGGCCGCGCGGCAATTCATTGCCGAGCTGGCGAATCGCTTCGAAGAACGGCAAGCCTTCAATATCACCGACCGTGCCGCCAATTTCGACGAGAACGAAATCGACCCCCTCGTCGGCGGAGAGGATGAAGGTTTTGATCTCATTCGTCACATGCGGAACGACTTGGACCGTTGCACCGAGATAGTCGCCGCGGCGCTCCTTCTGGATGATCTCCTGATAAATCTTGCCGGTGGTGACATTGTCGTCACGCCGCGCCGGGCGCCCCGTAAACCGCTCGTAATGGCCGAGGTCGAGATCCGTCTCGGCGCCATCGTCGGTGACGAAGACTTCGCCATGCTGGTAGGGACTCATCGTCCCTGGATCGACGTTGAGATAGGGGTCGAGCTTACGAAGCTTGACCGTGTAGCCGCGCGCTTGCAAAAGCGCGCCGAGGGCGGCTGAAGCAAGGCCCTTGCCGAGGGAGGACACCACGCCGCCGGTGATGAAAATATACCGCGCCATGGGCCTTGAGATCTATCCTGTTTTTGCCATTTTGGGGAGCACAATCGGCAGCCCGCGACGATCATCCACATCCGTAATTGGCTCCCGTCGGCGCGGCAAAGGCACGAACCCACGTCCAACCCGCGGTCGTCATTCCCGCGTAGTCGGGAATTAAGGAAACAGCCAAGTCCCCGGCAAGGGGTGTGTTGTATAGATGCCCGCGCCCCAAGTACCGGATCCCCACTTTTGCGGGAATGGCAGCACCGCGAATGGAACACGCACTTATTTGCAAGTAAGTGCTTCGTTAAATCGCAACACCAACTCCTAGATATCGTTGGCCAACGACTTATAGTTTGCGATTTCATCGATCGGATACGATCGCCCGATCAGACTACGTGCAAAACTTCATTTGCCGAACAATTCTTCCGCCGCCGTGGCGATCGTTGCATCGGGGTGCTGTGCACAATAGGTTCCGAGAGTGGCCGCATTCTCTTTCAACTTATCGAAATCGATCACGGCAGGGTCGTCTTCACCTTTGTAATAACCGTCGAGCCAAGCGAGCGTGTAAGCGATATTTTCCTTGCTGTTCTCGAGGAACACCTTGCATTTGACCGTGTCCAGGTCGAGCTGTTCGGCCTGCGCCAGTGGGGCAGCCAACAGTGCCGGCCAGAAAAAGGCCACGAGCGCCACCATACCAGTCGAAGCTTTCATCTTCACTCTCCTACGGAAACGGCGATCGGGCCGGCCGCCTATTGCGATTGCGGTGCCTCTGGTTGAGCTGGCGGCTGTGCCTGCCTTTGCTCCTCGAGTTTTTTCAGCTCGTCGAGAACGTTGCCGGAGGGTGCGGGTGTGGACACAGGCACCTGCGGCCCCGAAGGCTGTGTGACGCCTTCGAGGATCGACTTCGGCGCACGCGTCAGATTGGCGTGAATCGTCAGCGCGAGGCTGGTGATGAAAAACATTGTCGCCAGGATGGCCGTGGCGCGCGTGAGGACGTTCGCCTGGCCGCGGCCCGTCATGAAACCGCCGCCGCCGCCGATCCCGAGGGCGCCCCCCTCCGATCGTTGCAGCAGGACGACGGCGACGAGCGCTACGACGACGATGAGATGAATGACAATTAGAAGCGTTTGCATGATGGGTCCAATTTGGGAGCGCTACGTGGTCCGCCGCTCCCACTTGCCGGCTCTTATACCGAGATCCGATCTTTTTGCCAGAGCGGGATGCGGAAAAGTGGGAACCGGTTTTCCGCTAAAACCCCACTCTGATTCATCGGAATCGATCTCGTAAAATAACTTTTGATTGATTTAATCCAAAGTCATCGTGATCTAACCGACGTGCATGGCAATATTTTGAGGCGCCAATTTTGACCCTTCGCCGGAAGGCCGGCGCGCCTCGCTCATCGATAGACCTCGGCAATCGCAAGGAATTCGTCGGCTTTGAGGCTGGCGCCGCCGACAAGGGCGCCGTCGACATCGGCAAGGCTGAGCAATTCTCCGGCATTGGCCGGCTTGACCGAGCCGCCGTAAAGAATGCGAGCTTCGCCGCTCCTCTCTCCGAGGTGCCGGTCGAGCTGGCCGCGGATGAAGCGATGCATCTCGGCCACGTCGTCTGGTGAGGGCGTCAGGCCCGTCCCGATGGCCCAGACGGGTTCATAGGCTATGACGAGGCGAGACGCCGCGGCATTTGCGGGCATCGAGCCGGCGAGCTGAGCGGCGACGACCGGCAGAGCCTCTCCAGCTTCACGTTCCGTCCGCGTCTCGCCGACGCACAGAATAACTGCCAAGCCCGCCGCCAAGCCTGCCGCAGCCTTGGAGGCGACGAGGCCATTGTCTTCGTGGTGGTCGCTACGCCGCTCCGAATGCCCGACGATGACATAGGATGCGCCGGCATCCTTCAGCATCAGCGCAGAAATGTCCCCCGTGTGGGCGCCGCCTTCGGAAAAATGGCAATCCTGGCCGCCGAGCGCCACAACCGAATCTTTGCAGAGATCGGCCCCCACCTTGAGCAAAGTCGCGGGAGGACAGACGAGCACTTCGGCCCTGCCGGCGCGACCCGACCGAACGCCGTCGCGGATAGCGGCAATCACGTCGAGTTGCGCGATGCCGCCATTCATCTTCCAATTCCCGGCGACGAGCGGAACCGGTCTCTGCGGCATTTCGAGTCTGTCCTTATGTTCCGGCAATATCCGCACCGCCGCCGCGAAGGGGCGGGTGGTGCGGCTCCCCTAAATCGGCTTCGTGATCTCAATTCGTTGGAAAGGAACCGTGAAATCCATCCCGTTCAGGGTATATTTGGCGGCAGCCGGCTGTGCAAGTCGGTGTCAGGATCAGGGCGCGCCCGCCAATTTGGATGGTCTCGTCGGACCCGAATTGGCGTTCGAGCGTGTCGGCCGGGAGCGGGCTCCTATTTTGTGTTCAAGCACACGACAAAACAATAATTTAGCGCAAAATCACGGTTCCGAGGTAAGCCATCCTGCTCAAAGCGATCGAAAAAACTCGGTGGTTTGTCGAACCACGCTCCTGGTTGTTGATTTGCAGCCCGATCGGATCACAATGGGATTTGAAGGCATATTGCGGCCGCGGCAGCGCGCCTTTCGGGATTCCGTTGCAAAGCTCCGGCGACAGCATGACTGAAGCCGGGGCATCGGGCGCCGTTGCATGCGCCGACAGGTCTCCCTATAGTCCGCCGCTCTCGGCTGCCGCGTATTCGCAACGGATGGGAACCTTTATTCGCCCGGACACGCGCTGATTCGAGAATCACGGCATTTTCGGATGGCGAACCAGCCTCCATTTTGCCTGACACTGCTCCAGGAGATCGTTGGAATGCTCGACGCAATACGCGCCGCATCAAAAAACTGGCTCGGTCGGATCGTCGTCGCGATCATCATGGGCTTCATCATTTTGAGCTTCGGAATGTGGGGCGTCGGGTACGTCTTCAGCAGCTTCGGCGCCAATCAGCTCGCCCGCGTCGGCAACACCGATATCGGCGTCGACGCATACCGAGAGGCCTATCAGCGCGCGTTGCAAAACCTCGAGCAACGGGCGCAAAAGGCGATCACCAACGAACAGGCACGCCAGTTCGGGCTCGATCGCCAAGTTCTGGTTCAGCTCGTCAGCGACGCCATTCTCGATCAAGAGGCCAAGTCCCTCGGCCTTGCGATGTCCGACAAGGATCTCGCGCATGTCATTCTCGAAGACGACAGGTTCAAAGGAGCTGGCGGCAAATTCGATCGCCTGGCCTTCGACGGGCAATTGCGCAATGCCGGTATAACGGAGCATCGTTTCGTCACCGAACTGCGCCGAGACTATTTGCGCCGCGAACAAACCTTCCCCCTGGAGCAAGGTCTACAGGTCCCGAATGCGATGCTCGAGGCGATGAACCGCTACGTGAACGAGACGCGCAGCATCGATTATTTCGTCTTGCCGCCGGCCGCCGCCGGCACCATCGACGCGCCGAGCGATGACGCCCTGAAAGCTTTTTATGACGTCAGGCGCGATCTCTACCGGACGCCGGAATATCGCAAGATCGCGGTGCTCGCACTCACGCCGTCAGCCCTTGCGAAGGCCATGACTGTCAGTGACGCGGAGGTGACAAAACGCTACGAGGATGTGAAAGCGCAGCGCCATGCCGAGCCGGAAAAGCGCAAGATAGACCAGATTTTGCTGCCCGACGAAGCCGCAGCCAATGCCGCTTCGGCGAAGATCGACGCGGGCGAGAGCTTCGACCAACTCGCTGCCGAGCGCGACCTGACGCAGAAATATGTCGATATCGGCACGGTGGAGAAGACCGGGCTCGTCGACAAGGCCATTGCCGATGTCGCGTTCGCACTGCCTGAAGGGGTGGTTTCCAAGCCGGTAAAGGCGCAACTCGGCTGGGCCCTGTTGCGGGTTGAAAAAATCATTCCGGCGCACGAAACTCCCTTCGAGCAAGCCAAAGCCGAAATCGCAAAAGAACTCGCCCAGACCAAGGCGCGCCGAGAGATTGGCAAGATGCGCGACGAGATCGAAGACCGGCGCGCCAGCGGCAAGACGCTCGCCGAAGCGGCCGTCGGCACCACGCTCGCGCCGCGCTCGATCGAGGCGATCGACGCGAGCGGCCGCGACAAGGACGGCCAGCCGGTCGCAGATCTTGCCGATGCGCAAGCGCTTCTAAAGGCCGTTTTCGCGTCTGACGTCGGCGTCGACAACGAGCCGATCGAGAGCCGCGACGGCGGCATGCTCTGGTTCGAAATCGCCGGCATCGAGCAGGCCCGGCAACAAACTCTTGAAGAAGTGAAGCCGCAAGTGGAACAGGCTTGGCGAGAAGAGGAACGCGGCCGGCGCCTCGCCGCCAAAGCCGCCGACCTCGTCAAGAAACTCGGCAGCGGCGAAAAGCTCGAGGCAATTGCCGCCGCAGAAGGCAATCTCGAAATCAAACACGACAGCAACGTCAAGCGTTCCGGCGCAACCGGCCTCACGCCAACCGCCGTCACGCAGATCTTCAATGTCGGCATCGACGGTGCCGCTTCGGCCCCGGCCGAGGGCGGCGGGCGGTTGATCTTCCATGTGCTCGATGCTGCCGTCCCGCCGATCGATCTCAAATCTGCGGATTTCAGCAAACTCGCCGATCAGGTGAAAACAGCCCTCGCAGACGACGTGTTCACCCAATATCTCGGCGATCTGCGTGGTCAGATGGGCGTGAGCGTCAATCAGCGCGCGCTGCAGACGGCCCTCGGTTCTCCGGCGGACAGCCAATGACGGTGGCAAGCACTTCCTTCGACATCGTTTGATCCGATGTCCAACGGCGTGTCAGTTTATGAGAAAACCAACTCTACGGCTGTCATTCTCACCCAGGCGAGAATCCAGCAAGAGCCGCCTCCGCGGCGACATGAGTCTTTTACGTGCCGCCGCGCGTGAACGACTGGACCCCCGAAATAGCCCGTTGCTTGCGGCGGGCGTCGCTTCGTAACGCCTTACGCGCGGCGATGATAGGGAGCCGAATAGACAGACAGACGCACGTGTTTACGACCAAGCGCCAAGAATCGGAAAAGTTGACCCACTTTCTTGCGAATTTGCTCCAAAGAGACACATGACATGTTCGAGCCGTGCTTCGAGGCCTTTGCAAAAACTTACGATGCGCAACTTCCCGCGCTCGTTTCGACGCGTCTCGTGGCGGATCTCGAAACGCCGGTGTCGGCCTTCCTGAAGCTTTCGGCAGGGCGCAGGAATGGCCTTTTTCTGCTCGAATCCGTCGAGGGCGGCGCGGCGCGCGGGCGCTATTCGATGATCGGCCTCGATCCCGACATCATCTGGCGCTGTTACGGCGATCGTGCCGAAATCAATCGCCACGCGTTGACTGAACCCGAGACCTTTACTCCCTGTCCGGCGGCGCCGCTCGAAGCTCTGCGTGCATTGATCGCCGAGTCGCGCATCGCGGTCACCGAAGACATGCCGCCCATGGCCGCTGGCGTCTTCGGCTATCTCGGCTATGACATGGTCCGGCTAATGGAAACACTGGCGCCGGCCAAACCAGATCCGATCGGCGTTCCCGACGCGATCATGTTGCGGCCGATGATCATGGTCGTGTTCGACAGCGTCAAGGACGAAATCTGGGTCCTCGCGCCGGCGCGGCCCGGCGCCGGCAGGACGGCGCGCGGCGCTTATGAAAGCGCGCTCGAGCGCATCGGAACGGTCGTCGCCATTCTCGAAGGCCCGCTTGCACATGATCCGGCCGGCAGCGATCCTTTTCTCGGCACGACCGCACCGAAATCCAATACGACGGACGCACGTTTTCAGGCAATGGTCGAACGCGCCAAGGATTATATCCGCGCCGGCGATGTGTTTCAGGTCGTGCTGTCGCAGCGTTTCACCGCACCCTTCATTCTGCCGCCCTTCTCGCTCTATCGCGCTCTGCGCCGGGTCAATCCGGCGCCGTTTCTTTGTTATCTCGATTTCGGGACATTTCAGATCGTCTGTTCGAGCCCCGAGATCCTGGTTCGGGTGCGGCACGGCAAGGTGACAATTCGGCCGATCGCCGGCACGCGCTGGCGCGGCAAGACGGTCGCTGAAGACGAGCGCCTCGCCGCCGACCTTCTCGCCGATGAAAAAGAGTGCGCCGAACATTTGATGCTGCTCGACCTCGGCCGCAACGACGTCGGCCGCGTCGCCGAAATCGGCACGGTAGCGGTCACCGAACAATTCGCGATCGAACGCTATAGCCACGTGATGCATATCGTCTCGAACGTCGAAGGCAGCTTGGCGCGGCGTTACGACGACATAGATGCGCTTTGCGCCGGCTTTCCAGCCGGCACGGTCTCGGGCGCACCCAAGGTCCGGGCGATGGAAATCATCGACGAACTCGAGACGGACAAGCGCGGCATCTATGCCGGCTGCATCGGCTATTTCGGCGCCAATGGCGAAATGGACACCTGCATCGTCTTGCGCACCTCCGTCGTCAAGGACGGTTTCATGCATGTCCAGGCCGGCGCCGGCATCGTCTATGATTCGGATCCCGCCTACGAACAGCGCGAGTGCGTGAACAAGGCGCAGGCGCTGTTCCGGGCGGCGGAAGAAGCGGTGAAATTCGCCACGCGGACGAAGAAGGGGCAGTGAGGGGCCCCGAGCGAATGATTCGTGCGCACGATTCAGGTTGCGCCCGCATTCGCCAGATGACGTAGTAATTCGCGCCGTCGATGCTGCGATCAAGCCGTTATAATCAGCGCGTTATGGAGATGGCTGGCGGGCAAGCGGTTTCGCCGGCCGCGGCGGTACTCGAAACATGGGACTCGGCTTGTTTCGGCTGCTGTCGCGCAAGCCGTGCTATGTCATGCTGGTTTGCTCAGCCGCCGGCCCGCGATCGAGATTCGTCATGAAGTCTGACCAGAAATCCGACGATGTGACCGCCGTGTCGGATAAGCCCGCAGGATCTGAGCTGCCGCTCGAAGACTGGATGCGGCATGAGTTAGAGGCGGCGCGGCGCGGCATGTTCGCCTGCATTTCGGCAACGGGTCTCACCAAGAAGCGCCCCGCTTTCGGCCAGACGATCACGCCGTTGCCGGGCTCCGTCGTTGCCGCGCCGATCGATAAGGACGACAAACTGCCCGATTATTTCTTCCATTGGCTGCGCGATTCGGCGCTGGTCATGGATGCGCTCGGCCTTCTGATCGATAAAGCGCTGGAGCCGGTCGCGAGCACGGCCTACCTCCATGATTTCGTCGGCTTCAGCCTAGCTCTCAATCGGCTCAGCGGCAGCGCCCTCGTCCAGGCCGGCGGCCTCGGCCACACCGAAGATCCGAAGATGCGGCCGTTTCTGCGCGACGCCACCGAAATGGATGCGGTGGAAGGCGACCGCCTCTTCGGCGAGGTGCGCTTCAATCCGAATGGCACGCTCGATGTTCTCAAGTGGTCGCGGCCACAGTTCGACGGGTCGGCGCTGCGGGCACTAACGATCCTGCGCTGGGTGCATTTCCTGGAAGAAGATGGCGTTGCGCGAGCCGAAGCCGCACACAGGCTCATCTTCGAGGATATCGACTTTCTGCTCCGCCATTTTCAAGAGCCCTGTTACGATCTCTGGGAGGCGAGGTTCGGCCATCACTACCATACGCGCCTCGTGATGCTGTCGGCCTTCGAGGAAGGCAGCGAATGGGCGGCGGGCCAAGGGCACGCGCGAAAGGCGGGCGCCTATCAGGCCGCTGCCGCCACCCTCACGCAGGAATTGGATCATCATTGGTCGGAAAAACGCGGCTTCTATCTTGCTGCGATCAAAGCGCCGAGGGTGCCCGACAGCAATTTCGATCTCGATGCGGCCGTGCTTCTCGCCGTGCTGAACTCGCGAAACCGCGGCGCTCGGCACAGTATCCTCGATCCGCGCATTCAGGCGACAGTTCTGCGGCTGCAGCAGCTTTTTGCGCAACAGCTTCCGATCAACCAGCTGCAACGGGAGGACGATCTCCATGGCGGCATTTTGTTCGGCCGGCTCGAAGACGACAGCTATTATGGCGGCGGCGCCTTCAACATGATCAGCCTCGCCGCGGCGGAATTCTATTATCATCTCGCCGATGTCGTCGCGCGCGGCACTCCAATTCCAGTCGCGCGGGAGAACTGGGCTTTTCTCGAGAGCTGCGGGATCAGTTTTGCGGCACGCGAGCCGGCGGAGCGCGCTACGCAATTGCCGCGCAACAAGGCGGAGCAGGCGGACATCATACGCGCCTTCCACGCGCGGGGTGATGCAGTCATGTCAGCCTTTCGGCGTTTCGTCCCGGCATCTGGAGAATTGGCCGAACAAATGGATAAAGTGACTGGCGCGCCGCGATCGGCCAATAATCTCGCTTGGAGCTACGCCGCTTACATCAGGGCCTTCGAAGCCAGAAGCCGGGTGAAGATTTGAGGCGAACGGCAAACGCCCATGAAAGCAACTAAGTCCGGAAAAACATGCCCAGAAGTCGGGTGTGGCACGCGAGATCATTCTTTCGCGGGGAAGACCAGCGGCGTGGTCTCGCCGCTGGCATGCTGGTCCCTTGCCTTGCGCGCCAATTCGGCCAACTTGTTCTCCGAGGCGGCAAACCGTTCGTCCCAGCCGCGCTCGGCCGCCATCTCCTCGATGGCGTGTTCCCGCATTTTGTTCATGAGCGCAGCCTAGCACCCCCCGCGCCCGAGGAACACGTCCATCGCGACCATGCTTAAGGGCCACGAGCTTAGGCTGACGGGGCGATCTTTAATGTCCCTCCGCCGCCCTCACTCGACCTGGCTGGCAAACCTTTTAATCAACCAGGCGGTGGCCGGGCCCGGCGGCGTGTCGGTGCGATGAATGATTTGGAATGTGCACAGGACACCTTTCCAGTCGGGCAGTTCGAGCCGTTTGAGGCGCCCCGCGGCGAGATCGTCTCTCACCATCGGCTCCGGCATGTTGCCCCATCCGACGCCGGCGAGCAGCAATGCGTGTTTAGCGCCGAGGTCGGCAAGCCGCCAGGTTCTGAGCCCGACCACGCCGAATTCAAAGCCTTCGGTGAGCGACGAGCGGTCGCTGAGCACGAGCTGCACATGGTCCCGCGCCGTCCCCGGCGCGTTCTCGCGGCTCCGAGCCAACGGATGCTGCGGCGCCGCGACCGGCACCAGGTCGACGCCGCCGATCGCGATGCGCTCCAGACCCGGCGTGTCCACGAGAAGAGGGCCGCTGACGCCGAAAGTGGCGACACCCGACTGGACGAGCTGCGTGACACCGCCCAGAGCCTCGACATGGAGGCGAAGCCCGACCGTAGGGAACTCGGCCTCGAAGGCCCGCATGGCGTCGACGAGGCGCGCAATCGGCAACATGACGTCGACCGCGATCGCGACCTCGGCTTCGAGCCCTTGCAATAAGCCCTTCACCTTGGCGCGCAGGTTGTCGATGCCGAGTGAAACCGTCCGCGCTTCCGACAGGACCGCCCGCCCCGCCTCCGTGACCCGCGGCTTGCGGGTCGATTCTCGATCGAACATCGACATGCCGAGCTGCAGCTCGAGATTGGCGATCGCATAACTGATGGCGGAGGTCGCGCGTCCGAGACGACGCGCCGCCGCAGCGAAGCTTCCCGTCTCCACAACCGTCAAAAAGACTTTGAGCTGATCCAGGCTGGGCGTGCCGGGTTGCCGCATTTTTCAAGTCCTTACGTGCCGCGAGCGGGATTTGCCGGCCTTCCTCGGCCCCAACTCCCTACCCGCGAACATCGCAAATAAATTGAACGTTTTCATCGAAATTATTCGGGTTTTATTTTCACGGCGCCCGGCACACATGAAAGCTGAAATCGATGCCTGCACGAAGGATAGCGCCAAAGTGGCTAAAGTCCTCGTTCTTTACTATTCATCCTATGGACACATCGAAACAATGGCGGCAGCCGTGGCCGCGGGCGCGCGATCGGCAGGCGCTGCCGTCGACATCAAGCGTGTGCCGGAGACGGCCCCGGTGGAGGTCGCCAAGGCCGCCCATTTCAAGCTCCATCAGGCCGCCCCGATTGCCAAGATCGAGGAACTCGCTGATTATGATGCAATCATCATCGGAACCGGCACGAGGTTCGGCCGCGTTTCCTCGCAAATGGCGAGTTTCCTCGATCAAGCCGGCGGGCTTTGGATGCGCGGTGCGCTCAACGGCAAGGTTGGCGCAGCATTTACATCCACCGCCACTCAGCACGGCGGGCAGGAAACGACGCTGTTTTCGCTCATCACCAACCTACTGCACTTTGGCATGATCGTCGTCGGCCTGCCTTACAGCTTCCAAGGCCAAATGACTCTCACCGAAATCACCGGCGGCAGCCCCTACGGCGCCACCACCATTGCCGGCGGCGATGGTTCGCGCCAGCCCTCGGCCAATGAGCTCGCCGCGGCCCGCTTCGAAGGCGAACTCGTCGCGCAAACGGCCAAGAAGCTGTTCGGCTGAGGCGGATTGACCTTCCTTCGAGATGGAACCTAATTTTTGCACAGGGAGAAATCGCCATGAATGGTTCTACGCGCTATCTGCCGGCTTTGGGCCGTTTGCTCATTGCCGCGCTCTTCGTTATCGCCGGCCTTCACAAGATCACGGACCCGGCGGGAACCCAGGCCTACATAGCTTCGGCAGGCCTGCCCGTGCCGTTGCTCGCCTATCTGATCGCAGTCATCGTCGAAGTCGGCGGCGGCATCCTTCTCATTGCCGGCTTCCAGACCCGCATCGTCGCGCTCGTCATGGCCATCTTCACAATCGCGACAGCTCTCGGCTTCCACCACAATCTCGGCGATCAAAGTCAGTTCATCCAGTTCTTCAAGAACATCTCCATCGCCGGTGGCCTTCTGCAGATCGTGGCTTTCAGCGCCGGCGCTTGCAGCATCGACTTCATGCGATCGTCCAAGGCCGGGTGACCGGAGCTGCAGCGAAACGCGAAGGTGAACGCGACCGCCAACTCCTGCAGCCGCGCCTCGCTACCGCGATTTCAAAGGTCGCGAAGATCGGCCATCGCTGGTTCATGCCTGCCCGTTTGAATGGGGCTGGCTGCGTCAGCCGCCCGGCGCCGCCTCGGCGAGCCAGGCCTGCCAGTCCTTTACGGAACCGCGGAACGCATTGCGGTCGACATAACCGTTGATGCCGGGCACGCGGCCTTCCGCGGTATGTTGCCAGAAGTGCCAGTTGCGGTCGCCGTATTTGACCGTCGGATAATATTTCACGCTGCGTACCCAGAGCGGATAATCGGTGAACTCGCCGGCCAATACGTCGCGATGGAAATCGATCGACGTATAGATCACCGGCTTCTTGCCGTAGGTGCGTTCCATCGCCGTCAAAATGGTTCTGATCGTAGCGAGCGCCACTTCCCGTGAAGGATGTTGGGGACAGGTCTTCGATTGGCCATTCCACTCGAGGTCGAGAACGGGCGGCAAGGCATCGGGATCGTTGGGCACATGGGCGGTGAACCAGGCGGCTTGCTCCTCGCCGGTGCGGCACCAATAGGCAAAATGATAAGCGCCGCGCGGAATGCCGGCTTCCTTCGCCTTGGCCCAGTTCTGCGCGAATTTATCGTCGAAACGGTCGCCACCCTCGGTCGCTTTGATCCAGGCGAATTTGACGCCCAAGTCGCGCACCGCGTTCCAATCGATTTCGCCTTGGTACTTCGAGACGTCGATACCGTGTACGGCAAAATCCGAAGGGCTCGGATAGAAGTCGTGCACGCCCGCCGCGCAACCGGCGAGGAAGACGAAGAGAGCCAGCCCCAATATGGGGCCGAGAGCAGTGGAAAGGGTTCTAGGTCGGATCATCGAGGCAAATTATCCGAGGCCCGGTAACGCTTCGTTAACAAGCAAAGCTGCGGCCGTCCAGAGGGCCGCGGCAGATTTCCAATTCGAATTAAGGTTTATGTTTGATTACAGGGGCTTGCGCAAATGAGCGGAAGCGCGATCGGAGCATTTTGAAGATCCGACGTCGGGCGAATTCAGATATCGCATGAAGCGAAACCAGCGAGCGATCTTTCGCAAGAATATGGGCGATCACAAGGGGGACCGCCGCCATCGGGGATCAGCGCAAAATACCCAGTTCACGTTATGGTTTATTTTTGATTACAGGGGCTTGCGTTGAAAAACGAAAGCGTTGACGGAAGTGCTGACCAGCAGCCTTATGCCCAGACGACCGGCACGGCGTAGGGTTCGAAAGCGCGGTCATGCGTGAGGATCGTAAGATCGCGGGTGATCGCTTGGGATATCAGCATACGGTCGAAAGGATCGCCGTGATGACGTGGCAGACGCGCGGCGCGAATGGCGTCGGCCGGCTCGATGAGAACAAGTTCGAGACCCAATGTGGCAATCTCTTTCGAAAAATCGAAGACCTCGGGCATGCGACCCGCGGCAATTTTGATCTCGACTTCCCAAAGCTGAGCAAGGCTGCAAAACATCGTCTCGATTTGCCGTGAGAGCAGATCGCGAACACTCGCAGAAAGACGCGGATGATCGAGCGCCAGCAAAATGACAATATGGGCGTCGAGGATCAGGCTCATTCCTTGTTCAAGCTTTGCTCGAACAACTCCAGGATATATCGATCCAATTCCGCCCATTCCTCATCGGTGGGCGCCTCAAATTTCCCTTTCAATGCGCCCATCGCACGGATGAGCTTTTCACCCGGCGTCAAGGGCTTCTCATGGGGTTCTGCCTCGATTGCGACGAGGCGCACGACCGGCTTGCCGGCTTTGGCAATGACGACCTCTTCGCCGCGCAACGCCGCATCGATCAGTTTCGACAGGTTTGTTTTGGCTTCGTGAATATTGGTGATGCTCATGACATAAGGATAGAGACCAAGTTGACTAACGCAAATGATCGTTATTGCGAGGCAGTGGGTTCATTTGAATTTGGTCGCATTTATCACGGTTGAAAAGACATTGGATCCATGTAGTAATAGCTTCCATGATTGACACAGATCGAATCTATCGGGTCAGCGTACTTCGGGAGGGGACGGAACTCCCGGGAGGGAATATGACTCTGAACTGCTTAGCTAGAGCAAATAGCCCGGAAGCTGCGATAGAGGCATGTCGCAAGATCACTAATTCCCACGACCAATTGAAGGTGATGGACACATCGGTCTCACCCGAAACCGCCCGACGCTACAACCTACAACCGGGCCAGGCGGTTGTCCTTTGATGACCATCTCCCCAAACCGACGGTCGGAAGAGGAACGAGAGGCGGAGCTGATCGGCGGAACCATGATTCCTACGATCGTTGTTTTAGTCTACGGCGTGTACCGACTTATTAAATCAGGGTTCGATGCGCGAGCGTTTCCTTACCCATATCTACTAATATTTGGCGGCCTGTTCTCCATTTTTTGCACTGCCGCTTATGCGACGCTAGGCCCGTCCCCCGTACCAAATTGGACGAATTCAGCAAAAGCATTCGGCGGCTTCGTGCCATTTCTGTTTTCACTGTATGTAATTTTATGCATCGGTGCATGGTCGATACTGGAAATGTTTTGGGTCGGTTTCACAATTGGAAGCCTTGTATTCGGTGTCTTTTGGATTCTGGTTGGTTACAAGATGTTGTACTCTTTCTGGGAGCTCACCGAAATGCGCGGCTCGCAGCAAACAACTTCAAACTGATCCACCATCCGTTCCCGGTGGGCAAGACCTTGACAAACGCGGCGCTGATGTTGCGTGCAACTACCCCGCCCTCTTCACGTCAGGCGGCAGCGCTTCATCGCTCAGCGCCTTCAGCGCTTCATCGAGTCCCAAGACCGTTTGCGCCTGCGAGCCCAATCGCCGGATCGAGACTTTGCGCTCGGCTGATTCCTTCTTGCCGAGGACGAGCATGACGGGGATCTTGGCGAGCGAATGTTCGCGAACCTTGTAATTGATCTTCTCGTTCCTGAGATCGCCCTCGACCCGCAGCCCAAGCTTGCGCGCCTCGGCCATGACGTCCAAAGCATAATCATCGGCATCCTGAGTGATCGTCGCGACGACGACTTGCAGCGGCGAAAGCCACAGAGGCAGATGCCCGGCAAAATGCTCGATGAGAATGCCGGTGAAACGTTCGAGCGAACCGAACATGGCGCGATGGATCATCACCGGCGTGATCTTTTCGCTATCGGCGCCGATATAGAAGGCGCCGAAACGGCCGGGCAGATTGAAATCGACCTGCGTCGTGCCGCATTGCCATTCCCGCCCGATCGCGTCGCGCAAAGTATATTCGAGCTTAGGGCCGTAAAATGCGCCCTCGCCCGGGTTGATGCTGGTCTTGAGGCCCCTTTGCTTGAGCGTGTCGAGCACGCGCGTCAGGGCCGCTTCGGCCTTGTCCCAGGCCTCGTCCGATCCGACGCGCTTGTCCGGCCGCGTCGATAATTTGATGACGATGTCATCGAAGCCGAAGTCCCGATAGATCGAGAGTATGAGGTCGTTGACCTTCAGACTCTCGTGCCAAATCTGTTCTTCCGTGCAGAAAATATGTGCATCATCCTGGGTGAAGGCGCGCACCCGCATGATGCCATGGATGGCGCCGGACGGTTCATAGCGATGCACGATGCCGAATTCGGCGATCTTCAAAGGCAGATCGCGGTAGGACTTCAAGCCGTTCTTGTATATTTGCACATGGCCGGGACAATTCATCGGCTTCAAGGCGAAGACACGCTCGTCTTCCGTCTTGGTGATGAACATATTCTCGCGATAGGTCTGCCAATGGCCGGAAGTCTCCCACAAGGCGCGATCGAGCACTTGCGGCGTGTTGACTTCGACATAGCCTGTCGCCTGCTGGCGCCGGCGCATGTAGGAAATCAGAGTCTGAAACAGCGTCCAGCCTTTCGGATGCCAAAAAACGGTGCCGGGACCTTCTTCCTGGAAATGGAACAGATCCATTTCGCGTGCCAGCCGGCGGTGATCGCGCCGCTCCGCCTCTTCGAGCTGCTTGAGATAGGCATCGAGCTCGTCCTGCTTGGCGAAGGCCGTCGCATAAATGCGCTGCAGCATGGGCTTCGTCGAATCGCCGCGCCAATAGGCGCCGGCGACTTTCATCAGCTTGAAAGCCGTGCCTGTCTTTCCGGTCGAGGGCATGTGCGGGCCGCGACAAAGGTCGAGCCAGTTGCCCTGTTTGTAGATGTTGAGCTCCTGGTCGGGAGGAATAGCTTCGACCAGTTCGACCTTGAACGCTTCGCCGTGCGTCTCGAACCAGGCGATGGCCTGATCGCGCGTCCAGACTTCTTTGACGATCTTTTCGTCGCGCGCGACGATGTCGCGCATCTTCTTCTCGATCGCGGCAAAATCTTCGGGCGTGAACGGCTCCGCCCGATAAAAATCGTAATAGAAGCCGTTTTCGATGACCGGTCCAATCGTCACCTGGGTGCCGGGAAAAAGCTCTTGCACCGCTTCGGCCAGAATATGCGCCGCATCGTGGCGGATGAGTTCGAGCGCGCGAGGATCTTCCCGCATGACGAATTCGACCTTCGCATCCTGCGAGATCGGTTCCGCTAGGTCGCGTAATTGACCGTCGACGGCCATGGCGACGGCTTTTTTCGCGAGAGAGGGGGAAATGCTCTTGGCGATTTTGGCGCCTGAGCTGCCGCGCTCATAGCGGCGCGATGCGCCATCCGGAAAAGTCACGGAAATCATATCGTCTCCTTCGGCTCACTCGCCGATACCAATCGGCGTAAGCACACATCTGTGGCGCGGTTGTCGCGCCGATCCGGCGGTTTTGCGAGGGCTCGCGACGAGGGCTCGCCAAATTCGGCAAAATTCTTGATCTACCAAACGGACGAATGGTCGGAGTGGCGGGATTCGAAGCCGCGACACGTAGTCGCCCAGACTGATTAATGCGCTACGTAGATGTCAAGCCTGCTCCTTATGTCATTGAATTTAATAGTACCTGTACGAACTCAAGCGAACCGAGACGCAGCAAATACAGAATCAAATTGGTCACGTTTTGATCACGGCATATGACCACTCTCACACTACGCTGCCAAAAAATTGTCCAGGTCCGTGTCCGTTTCGGCGTGCGAAATCGGATGCGATTGCACATATTTGGAACATCCCGCTGGCGCGTAATCCGATCGGGTGGACTCGTCCATAGATCGAGAATACGCGCGGACCCAATAAGGTCGAGCATATCACTCTCTCGACCTCGGATATATCCGATGTCTGGGATGTTGGAAAGGCGGAGCCGCTTTTTCCGGGACATGCTCGGGTGTTCTGTCACTGACAAGTGAATCCGATTGTTCGTGGCGCATGCCACAGCTTAGCGGAACGCGAAGCCACAATAGACAGCTGACAACAAATTCAAATCAAACCACGACGCCTTTCTTCGAAGTCGCCGGATGCGCGCTGCCGAACATCGGCGAGCCCGCTAACGCCGCGGCAGATGGGATGCACACGACTGAGTCAGATCATCAGAACGCCTGCGCCTCGAGCGTGGCGAAAACATCGCCCAGATGATCGTGCGAAACCATCCCGTCGCGAAAACGCCGGAACCGGCGCAAGAGATCGAACTTGTTGCCGCCGAAGCGGGCGATATCGACGAAGGTTTACGCCCCCGCCGGCACTCTGGGCAACACCCATAAAAGCACCACGTCGAGCGGACGAATGACCTTGCCGCGCTGGCGCGGGTCCGCCAAATCCTTGAAATAGGACAAGATACAACCGCTTCGCCAAGTGCACCAAAATCCGCCGCAACCGCGTCCATCTGTGTCCTCCGCAAACCAAATCGGAGGATCACGACAGCTTCGGCACCGCCGACGATTTTCGCGCACTTTTTCAGCCGATTGCCCTGGCCAAATGCGCGAGCATGAATTAGTGTGCAACCGATTACGCACAAGTGGCTAGTACCCGGAATCACGGGTCCGCGAAACATGGTTTGAGGCGTTTCTGATGGACTTCGGATTTGGTCCAGACGAAGGGGCGAGCTGTTTCATTATAGGTGCGGATGAAGGCGTCGATATGGGCCTTGAGCTCTTCGACGGCCTGGAACGAGGCGCCCTTGAGGGACTTTCCGGCAAGGATCGAGAACCAGATTTCGATCTGGTTCAGCCAAGATGTGTGGGTCGGCGTGTAATGGAAGGTGACGTTCTTGTGCCGTGCAAGCCACCTGTCGTGTTTGGGCTTGTGGGTGGACAGATTGTCGAGGACGACGTGGATATGGCAGTCCTGGTAGGCGGCGATGACCTCGTTCATGAAGGCGAGGAACTCGACGCGCCGTCGGCGCTTGGCGTGGCGGCCGATGACTTTGCCAGTCGCGACATCGAGCGCGGCGAAAAGGGTCGTGGTGCCATGCCGCGTGTAATCATGCGACTGGCCCGTCATCGCCCGTCCGTTCGGCAGTTTGAGGTAGCCCTGGGCGCGCTCCAAGGCCTGGATCGCCGGCTTCTCATCGACGGCGAGGACGATCGCGTTTTCGGGCGGCGCCATGTAAAGGCCGACGATCTCGGCGGCTTTCGCCACGAAGTCGGGGTCGTTGCTCTCGCACCAGGACTTGCGACCGGAAAGATCGATCTTCTGGGCACGAAGAAAACGCCAGATATATTGCTCATGAACGTCGCCGAGCGCCTTGGCGAGCAAAGGAGCCGTCCAATTGGCGAAGCCTTGCGGCGGCTTTTCGTCGAGCAGCGCCAAAATCCGTCGGCCTGTCTCGGGGCCATATTTCGGCACGGGGCCGCGGTTACCCGTCTCGCTGAAGCCGGCAAGCCGGTCCTTGGCGTAACGCACCCGCCATTTGGACGCTGTGCCGATCGTGCAGCCGACCGCGCGGGCAATGGCGCGGGTCGCAGCCCCATCCGCCGCCTGCAAAACGATCCGCGCCTTGAAACGGGTGCGGTGTTCGGTCTTCGTCGAACGCACCAAGCTCTCAAGCTCGGCCCGTTCTTCCGCCGTCAGAATTATCGGCGTAGCTTCTGGAATGATATTGCTGCTCATGCAGCCTTAAATCACAACTCAACTACCCGCGATAGTGGGTACTAGTTGCATTTTGTATTGTTGAATGCGGGGGCCGAAATGTATATCGCGGTTGGAGCTGGGAACTCGGCCGGGGTGCCGCAGCCCGATACCGATGTGCCAGCGCCTGCGCCGGGCTCGCCGACCGCGATCGGGGCGGCTTCCGATCTCACCGCCGCACATCCGGGCCCAGCTTTGCCACCAACCGCAGCCGCTCCTGACGCCGCCGCCGCGGGCTCCGCGCAGTCCGCCGCTCCGCCGGTAAAGCCAGCCTATCCGGCGCCTGCCGCGTTGCCGACGCAGCTAGCCCCCCTCGGCATCCGGTTCGACTTCAACAATGGCTGCCGCGTCGCGGTGCCGCAAGCGGAGCACCCCTGGCGCGTGCGGCTGAGCGATCTCGATACCGGCAATATCTTGTTCGAGACCACGCTCCCCACCGGCCACATCAACAGCACCAAGCGCTACTATATCCGCTTTCGCCTCGAAGTGTGGTCGCAGGACGAACAAGGCAAAAAAGAAAAGCCCGACAACAGCGTCTTCAGCCACGAGTATTCCGCCAAAGACAAGGAGGTCCTGATCCAGTTTCCGGTCGGCACGCTCGGCGACACGATGGGCTGGTTTCCGTATGCGGTGAAGTTCAAGGAGGCGCACGGCTGCAAGCTCACCTGCGCGATGGGCGAGAAGCTGATCCCGCTGTTTCGTGACGTCTATCCCGACATCGCCTTCGTGACACACGAGGAGGTCAAGACAGATCGCTTCTACGCGACCTACAGCATCGGGCTGTTCTTCGACGACAAGGATTTCGTCCATCAGCCCTGCGACTTCCGCCACGTCGGCCTGCATCGCACGGCCGGCTACATCCTCGGGGTCGATCCGACCGAGAAGCCGCCGCTGCTGGCGCTCGCCGACGATAGCCGGCCGATGGCCGAGCCCTATGTCTGCATCGCGGTGCAGAGCACGACCCAAAGCAAATGTTGGAACAATCCGGAGGGCTGGTATGCGATCGTCAGGTTCCTGAAGGAGGCGGGCTACCGCGTCGTCTGCATCGACCAGAAGCCGATGCACGGCACCGGCCTGATCTGGAACCACATTCCGAACGGCGCCGAGGACGAGACCGGCGACCGCTCATTGCCGGAGCGGGCGCGCTGGCTCAAGCATGCCGAGTTCTTCGTCGGTCTGTCCAGTGGTCTGGCATGGCTGGCCTGGGCGGCAGGGACACCGGTCGTAATGATCACGGGGTTCACGCATCCGACCAACGAGTTCGAGACGCCGTACCGCGTCATCAATTACCACGCTTGCAACTCTTGCTGGAACGATGTGCGGCATCGTTTCGACCACAAGGATTTCTTTTGGTGTCCGCGCCACAAGGACACGCCGCGGCAGTTCGAATGCACGCGGCTGATCACGGTCGAGCATGTGAAGGCCACAATCCGCAAAATCCCGCAATTCGCAGAGATGCAGAAACGCTCCCTAAAACCTCGCGTTCCGACAAAGCCTAGAGTGCCGTCAGAGAGGAAACTTTCGTGACCGTCGTCAACTCCGGAAACAGCCCCTACGTCGTTTCGAGTGGTGTGACCGATGTCGGCGACGTCATCCTCGGCGGCGGAATCGAGATCGTTTCCTCGGGCGGCACGACCAGCAGCGCCACTGTCGATGGCGGGGCAACGCTGTTCGTCGACAGCGGCGGATCGGACCTCGACGCCGCGGTCGATGGCGGGGGAACGCTGTTCGTCGCCAGCGGCGGATCGGACATCGGCGCAACGGTTAGCGGCGTTGAGTATGTAAATCCCGGCGGCGTCGCCAGCGGTACGGAATTATTTGGCGCGCAGATCGTCAACGGCTCCGCCATCAACACGACCGTCGTCAGCAATGGCTGGCAAACTGTCGACGGCGGGGGCTTCGCCAGCATTACGATCGTCTACAGCCATGGCATTCAGGAGGTCATCGGCGAGGCTATCGCATCCAACACGACGGTCAGTAGCGGCGGCATGCTGATCGTCACGCCGGGCGGCTCCGTGCCCGGTCTCACTGTCGAGTCCGGTGGTCTTGAAGTTACCAGCGGCGTCGTGGTGTCTTCCGGCGGCATTATATTCACCAGTACGACGGTCTCCAACATTTTGCTGGCCGAGGTGAGCGGGGGCGCCCAGGCAGTCATCCTTCCGGGCGGCACCACGATCAATATGTCGATCGGCAGTGCCGGCGCTGCCCAGGACTGGGGCGGCGTCGAGAGCGGCACCGTGCTCGCCAACGGCGGCATCGACTACATCGTCGAAGGCTCTGCGGTTGGGGCACAGATTCTCGCCGGCGGCACCGAACTCCTGGGCCAGTTCGGCACGGAAATCAGCGCCACGGTCGGCAGTGGTGGACTATTCGTCATTAGCGCCGGCGGGACGGCCTCCGGCACAATCGTCGAGTCGGGCGGCACGCTGGAACTGTTCGGTGGCGCCATTACGAGCGGCACTCCGACCCTCAGCAGCGGTGGCGTTCTGGAAGTCGGCGCAGGCTATACCGAAAGCGGCTTCATCGTCGCCAACGGTGTCACCCTAGCCGTGGAGTCCGGCGGCACAGTATCCAATACCACCGTCTCCAGCGGCGGCACGCTGGAACTGTTCGGCGGCGCCACGGCGAGGAACATCGGCATTCTTTCTGGCGGCATTGGGGAAATCGGCTCTGGCTATGTTGCCAGCGGTGGTGTCGTCAGCAACGGCGTTACCCTCGAGGTGGCATCGAGCGGCACACTATCCAATACCACTGTCTCCAGCGGCGGCACGCTCGTCGTCCTCTCCGGCGGCATCGCGAGCGGGACGACCGTGCTCAGCGGCGGCACGCTGGACATCCTTTCCGGTGGTAGCGCGTCCGGTACCGTCGTCTCCAGCGGCGGCACGGTGATAAGCAGCTATTCGTCCTCCGGCACTATCGTCAGCGCCGGCAACAGCCCCTACGTCGTTTCGGATGGCGGGACCGATGTGGGCGACGTCATCGTCAACGGCGGAACCGAGATCGTTTCGTCGGGTGGCACGACGAGCGGCGCGACAATTTCGAGCGGTGGTACACTCGACGTTTTGTCCGGCGGCACAGCGGAGACCATGACCGTCTCGAGCGGCGGCCTGGTGACGGTGCAATCGGGCGGCTTGGTGAGCTCGGGGCAATCCGGAGGCACGGCCCTCTTCGGCACGCTGAACGTGCTCTCCGGCGGCACCGCAAACTGGGTCGGCGTCGTGAGCGGCGGCACGCTGAATGTGTTCGGCACGATCGGCACCAATGTCGCAGAGTACAGCGGCGGCGTCGCGAATGTTTCGTCCGGCGGCGTGGTCATCGGCGATGGCGTGTCCGGCGGCACGTTAAATCTGCTCTCGGGCAGCATCGCCGACAGTTTCACCGTCTTTAGCGGCGGCCTGGCGAATGTTCTGGGAACGGACACGAGCGGCGGCGTTATTTTAAGCGGCGGCGTCGAAAATATCTCGTCCGGCGGGGTGGTCAGTGGCGCGGTAAATACTGGAACTCTGGTTCTCGGTACAGTCAACGTTCTCGCGGGCGGCAATTTTTCCTACTTCGAGGCAATAGCCGGCGGCACGGTCGACGTATCCTCGGGCGGCATCGCCCATGACCTGATCGTCTCGAGCGGCGGCCTGCTGAATGTTCAAGGAACAGTGACGAGCAACGCCGTTGGTGTCCTTATTGCGAGCGGCGGCAGCGAGACGATTTCCTCCGGCGGGATCGACAATGGTGGAACTCTGGTTTCCGGCGGTACGCTCGACGTTCTCGCGGGCGGCACGGCCGACTTCGCTTTTGTCGGCAGCGGCGGTACCGAGTTCGTCTTCTCTGGCGGTACGGCGAGCGGCACCACGGTCGAAAGCGGCGGCACGCTGGACATCTTTCCAGGTGGCAGCGCGGTCGGTACCATTGTCTCCAGCGGCGGCACGGTAGTCAGCTACAGCACCGTCGTCGGCAGCGGTGAGACCCTGAACATCTCCGCCGGCCAGACGAGCAGCGGTATCAGCATCGTGAGCGGCGGCACCGTCGATGTCCTCTCCGGCGGCGTCGCCCATGATCTGATCGTCTCGAGCGGCGGTGGGCTGAATGTTCTAGGAGCGGTGACGAGCAATGTCGCGGTATACGCGGGCGGAGTTGAGACTATTTCATCCGGCGGGGTGGTCAGTGGCGGCTTGAATTCCGGAACTCTCGTTTTCGGCGGTACGGTCGACGTTCTTTCGGGCGGCAATTTTTCCTTTTTCGAAATAGAAGGCGGCACGGTCAACGTGTCGTCCGGCGGCATCGCCCATGATCTGATCGTCTCGAGCGGCGGCCTGCTGAATGTTCAAGGAACGGTGACGAGCAACGCCCTTGGCGTCCTTATTGAGAGCGGCGGCATCGAGAATATCTCATCCGGCGGGGTGGTCACTGGCAACGCATCTGCCGGCACTCAAGTTTCCGGCGGTACGGTCAACGTTTTTGCGAGCGGCAGTTTTTCCGACTTCTTTGCAATAGCCGGTGGCAGGGTCAAAGTGTCGTCGGGCGGCATCGCCGATGATCTGACCATCTCGAGCGGCGGCTTCCTGAACGTGTCGTCGGGCGGCACGGCGAACAGCTTAAGTGTGTCCAGCGGTGGCACGCTGAATGTCCTCGGAACGGTGACCAGCAACGCCGGGGTCATGACCGGCGGTACCGCAATTATTTCATCCGGCGGGGTGATCGGTGGCGCTGCATTTGATTATAATTTCATTTCCGGCGGCACGGTAAGGGTTCTCGCGGGCGGCAGTTTTTCCTACGTCACCGACGTAGCGGGCGCCATCGTCACCGTGTCGTCGGGCGGCATCGCCCAAGATCTGAACATCTCGAACGGCGGCATTCTGAATGTTCAGGGAACGGTGACCAGCAATCTTGGTGTCTTTGGCGGTACCGTAAATATTTCATCCGGCGGGGTGGTAGTCAGCGGCAATACATCCGGCGGCGGCCCCCTTGTTTCCGGCGGTAGTGTAAACGTTCTTGCGGGCGGCAGCGCTTCCTTCGTCACCGAAATGGCCGGCGCCGTTGTCACTGTGTTGTCGGGCGGCATCCTCCAGAGTCCGAACGTCTCCATCGGCGGCTTGCTGAATGTCCTCGGAACGGTGACGAGCAACGCCACAATCTGGAGCGGCGGGACCGCGAATATTTCATCCGGCGGCATCGCCGAAAATCTGGTCATCTCGAGCGGCGGCACGCTTGAGCTTTTCGGTGGCGCCATGCTGAGCGGCACGACGATCATCGCCAGCGGTGGCGTGCTCGAAATCGGCTCCGGCTATGCGCTCAGCAATTATGTCATTCCCAACGGCGCCGACGTCGTTGTCCTGTCCGGCGGGACCGCAGTCAGCACCACTGTGACGAGCGGCAATTTCGGTAATTTGTCGGTCTCGTCAGGCGGCGCTGCATCCGATTCCATCGTCCTCGGCGGCGGCAACCTGCAAGTCTTCGCCGGCGGCACGACTGTGTCGACAAGCATTTCCGGCATCGCCTCCTCGGGCGGTCCGTTGGGTCTCGAGGCGCTGAACAGCGGTGCCGTCGCGAGCGCCACCCTGGTTTCGAGCGGCGGTACGCTCGACGTTCTCGCGGGCG
Source organism: uncultured Alphaproteobacteria bacterium (assembly GCA_963809985.1). Classification (GTDB taxonomy): domain Bacteria; phylum Pseudomonadota; class Alphaproteobacteria; order Rhizobiales; family Beijerinckiaceae; genus Methylovirgula. The sequence goes on from CAWELW010000003.1 coordinate 209,374, forward strand.
GCATTGCCAGCGGCACCGTCGAGATAGGCGGCAATGTGGGGGTCAATTCCGGCGGCGAGCTGTCCGGTACGACGACATTGAGCGCCAACTCGATATTGGCGCTCGACTCGAATGCGGTCATCAGCGGCGGCGTCGTATTCGCAGGTCCGGCCACGCTAGGTGGTTTCAGTTCCCTCCAGATCAACGGGTCCGCAATTCCCGCCGGTCTCGTGCTCAGCGGCTTCACCCTCGCCGACATCATCGAACTTCACGGCGTGGCCTTCGACAGCAGCGGCACCGCGACAGTGAACAGCTCCGTGCTGGACGTCCACGAAAACGGATCGGATTATTTCATCAGTTTCGGCTCGAACATATCGTCCTTCCAGTTCGGGCTCGTCAACGGCGCGTTTTCGCTCGATAGCGGCACTTATGTTTCCATCGATCAGGTGACTCTCGGCGACGGCCAGACGCTTTCCGCGGCCGCGATCGAGGGCCTTGGCGAGTCGGTCTCCGTCGATGTTCAGAATGGCGCGCTGGTCCTCGACAGCGTCGTCGGCAATAGCGCTACTGTGGTCGTGTCCTCCGGCGGCACGGCGAGCGGCACGACCGTCAGTTCCGGCGGCGTGGTGAACATTTCCGGCGGCACCGACATCAGCGGCACCATCGACGACGGCGGCACGCAGACCATTTTCTCCGGCGGCACGGCGACCGGCACGCTCATCGCCGATCCCGGCCTGCAGACCATATCCGCTGACGCCAATGCGACAAGCGCCTTGGTGAGCGGCGGCGAGCAGAACGTCTACGGCACCGTAATTTCAACGACGGTCGAGAGCGGCGTCGACAGCAGTGGCACACATTACACCGGCTCCCAGGTGGTGGAGAGCGGCGGCATCGCGAGTGGCACGATCGTCAGTAATGGAGGGACGGAATACGTCTCATCCGGTGGCACGGCGAGCGGCACGATCGTCTCCAGCGGCGGCACGCTCGAACTCTTCGGCGGCGGCATTGCCAGCGGCACGACCATCAGCGGCGGCGGCATCTTGGAGATCGCGTCCGGCTATATCGAAAGCGGCTTTGTCGTCAGCAGCAAAATCACGCTCGACGTCGTGTCCGGCGGCGTTGCGAGCGGGACCGTCGTCGACAGCGGCGGCAAGGTGTACGTGTCGTCGGGCGGCTTTGCCTCGGCAACGATCGTCAGCGGCGGCAAACAGTTCATTTATGCCGGCGGCTCGGCGCTCGGCGACGTGGTGACGTCGGGCAACGAAACCGTCTCCAGCGGCGGTTTTGCGGCCGGGACTTCGGTGAGTGGCGCCGGCGTCCAATATGTCTACGGCAGCGCTGCGGCCACGTCCGTCGGCAACGGCGGCATCGAGGAGATTTTTGCCGGCGGCACGGACAGCGGCACCATCGTGTCGAGCGGCGGCAGCGAATATGACTTCGGCACGGCCAACGGCGATACTTTGTCGAGCGGCGGCGTCCAATATGTCTATGGCAGCGCCGCGACTACGGCGCTCGTCAACGGCGGCATCGAGGAGATCTTCGCTGGCGGCACGGCGAGCGGCGCCATCGTGTCGAGCGGCGGCAGCGAATATGACTTCGGCACGGCCAGCGGCGGCACTTTGTCGAACGGCGGCGTCCAATATGTTTACGGCGGGGCCTCTGCGAACGCGACCGCACTTGCGAGCGGCGGCATCGAGGACATCCTGGCCGGCGGCACGGCGAACAGCGCCATTGTGTCGAGCGGCGGCACTGAGTTCGACTTCGGCACGGCGAGCGGCGGCACTCTCAGCGGCGGCGTCCAATATGTCTATAGCGGCGCTACGGCGAGCGCGATCGCTATCGCGAGCGGTGGCATCCAGGATGTCATCTCCGGAGGGACGGCGAGCGGCGGCATCGTATCGAGCGGCGGCACCCAATTCGACTTCGGCACGGCGAGCGGCGGCACGCTCTCGGGCGGCGTCCAATATGTCTACGGCAGCGCCGCGGCGACGGTGCTCGTTAGCGGCGGCCTCCAGGACATCCTCTCCGGCGGGACCGCCAGCGGCAGCATCGCTTCGAGCGGCGGCACCCAGTTCGACTTCGGCACGGCGAGCGGCGGCACGCTCTCGGGCGGCGTCCAATATGTCTACGGCAGCGCCGCGGCGACGGTGCTCGCCGGCGGCGGCCTCCAGGATGTCATCTCCGGAGCGACGGCGAACGGCGGCATCGTGTCGAGCGGCGGCACGCAATTCGACTTCGGCACGGCCAGCGGCGGCACTTTGTCGAGCGGCGGCGTGCAATATGTCTATGGCAGCGCCGCGGCCGGGACGGTCGGCGGCGGCATAGAGGACATTCTGTCCGGCGGGACGGCCAGCGGCGGCACCGTATCGAGCGGCGGCACCGAGTTCGACTTCGGCACGGCCAGCGGCGGCACTTTGTCGAGCGGCGGCGTGCAATATGTCTATGGCAGCGCCGCGGCCGGGACGATCGCCAGCGGCGGCATAGAGGACATCATTGCGGGCGGCACCGCCAGCGGCGTCACGCTCAGCGGCGGCCACCAATATGTCTATGGCAGCGCCGCGGCGACGACACTCAGCAGCGGCGGTCATGAAATCGTCTATTCGGGCGGCACGATCTCCGGCGCGACGATCGCCGGCGGCACGCTCGAACTGCAGAGCGGGGCGACGGCGGGCTCGAGCACGATCGGCTTCGTGTCGAGCGGCACGCTGAAGCTCGACGGCACCGGGTCGTACGCTATGTTGGTGGCGGGCTTTACCGTGCCCGATGCGATCGACTTGACGGCGGTGAACTACGCCTCGGCGACGACGCTGAGCTATACCAGCAATTCGTCGGGCGGCACGCTGACGGTCACCGACGGGACGCATTCGGTGTCGCTGCTGCTGCTCGGCAATTATTCGGCGGCGAGTTTCAGCCTGAGCAGCGGCAGCACCGGCACCGTCGTCAACGACCCGCCGACGGGGGTGACGACCGACCTCGCTCCGATCGCGCTGGTGGTGCCGCATAGCACGTGACGGCAAGTCGGGCGATGTGGGGTCGGCGCACAGGTCGATCTGAGGTTGAGAACCGCGATCCTCAACCCATACATGGGTGGCAAGGAGCGCTGAGCCGTTCGAATATGCCGCGGCGGCAATGTGAGCGTCACCACTGGTGGCAAGACACTCGACTCGATCGTCTCCAGCGGCGGCTTCGAGTACATCTGCAGTGGCGGTGTTGCAAGTGGCACGATCGTCTCCAGCGCCGGCGCCCGCGCCGCCGTGCAGCAACACCGCAAGGTTCAACGGCTGACCGCCTCGCCCGGACAATGAGTTGTCGTTGGCGAGTGCTCGGCAGCATTGCAACGGCGGAGCGCATTTAGCGGCATTGCAGGACCGCGAAGGTTCGCGACGCCGTCGAGCCAAGCAAATTGCCGCTGCGGGTGAAGAACGGCCAGCCGCGAACGGTCGTATCAGAAGTTGAGCATCTTCCCGACGAGACTATGGCCCTATTCGGGAGCAGGGCGCGCATTTTGGGCGGCTGATGTTCAAGATCTCCGTTTGGTGTCTCTCGAATTGGCTCAGAGAGTGCGCTCGTCAAAATTAAATAAGCAGCCAAGGCGGCTCAGCCAGCCTTCGCCCGAGCGGCTGCGCGAAAGAAGCACGATGCCGCCTGGATCGTTACAAAGAAGCGGACAGTCCAGCGGGTTGGAGCATAGTCCTCATGCGACGTCTCATCTTCGGACGTCACATAAGGACTATGCTCCAACCAATTGATTTACAGTATATTCTTATCGATTTTTTGAGACCGCCAGATCAAAATATGCGTCAGCGCCCCGGCGGCCGAAAATCGACGGATTTCTTAGCTGCCTTGTCCATGTCCTCCGGCGATATCAGGGGAATCGTTTTCACGCTCACGCTGCCACTCTGGTTGATGGCGAGCGAGACTGCGGCGGCGGTGACGACGTCGGGCATATCGACAATGCCGCAGACGTCGACATCGCCGAATGCGAAGTAGAAGCTCTCGACTTTGCCGCCGAGGCCCTCTACCATCTTCGCAACGACCGCACGCCGGGCGGAGCCGCCTTCTTTGGCGAGGCCTTTGGTGCCCTCGGCATTGTAGCGTCCTTCAACGAGATACTTGGCCATATCGCTCTCCTTAGGTGAGTTCATCGCGCAAGCCTGGCTCGATCGTGCAGCACGCTGCCCCGAGCCCGCGTGATTGCTGACTGACTTTCGCCCCCTTAATCGAGCGCCTTAGCATAGGCTCATTTATTGAAATTGCGAGCGCCCGACCGCTGACGCCTATGCTGGTCGGCGCCGCCCCGTGCCGCTTGACATCAGCCACGTTGACGCAAGAGGAAACGCTGCACCTTGCCGCTCGGCGTCTTCGGCAATTCGGCGATGCAAGCGTTGATGCCATTGACCAAGCCGCCCTGTAGAACCTGTTGCTCCAGCCCTGCCAGCGAAAAGTCGCGAGCAGAAGGCATCCCCATCTTTGTCCAATGGGGATGATCGTTGAGCGCCCGTTCCGATCGGCTGAACTCACCGCATCGAGTAGAACAGGCGCCAATTCATCAGTGCGCCGCTGCGGTGGAATCAGTCAGCGTCTTGAAGATGGCGCGCCCGGCCATCGCCGCCATCACGATAGCAAAACCCGACGTGATCAAGTTGATGCCGACGAGGAGACCCAGCACCCAGGCGGCGCTGAACGGCCAACCCAGAATGATGATCGCGGCCAAGGCGAGATCGCATATGCCGCTCACCAGCATCCAGCTCCATGTGCCGCCGATCACGTCGCGATAGGCGATCGACGTGACGATCTGGAAAATGCCCTCGACGATGAAGAACGCGGTCAGCACGAGGGTGAGCGACACAGCGCCTTCGACCGGCTTCCAGAGCAATAAGACACCGACGGCCACCGCCAGAGCCGCCGTGATGAGGCTCCACAGAAAGGCTGGGATGTTTCCGGCCGAAAACAATGCGACGAGGCCGACGATGCCGGCAATCAGGAACAGCCAGCCAACGTAGATGTCGACCGCAATGGTTGCCGCCACCGGCAGAGCGATGGCGACAATGCCGAGGATGATCATGATCACGCCTTGGAACAGAAACAGCCGCCAGTGGGCCTTCAGAGCGCCGTTTATCGCGCGTTGCATGTCGGTCTGATCTGGATTGAGGGAAGCCATCTCTTTCTCCATTTATCTGCACTGTTAGATGAAAGTATCAGCAAATCGCCCGGCAGGCGTGATCGGCGGCGTTTTGCGCCGCCGGGCTGATGACGATTTCGGTGGGCACCGAGACGCCATTTCTAGCGCGCATTCCGATTGGGTGGCAGCCCCCGATAGACGAGACTGCGCGCTAGGCGCCGGTATCAGTCGCTCATTTGGCGTGGGCGGCGGCGTCGAGTTGCGCGGCCCAGGCTTGGAGCACCGCGTGCTCGGCTTCATCCAATGCCGCTGCCGCAAGGACGATAGTAGCTTCGGCGTAGTGTTCGGTGCTTTCGGCCCGATGTTGCAGCTTGGCCGTCTCCCGCTTGGTCTTCCACTCGGCGATCTTCTCGCTCGTGGCCGCCTTTTGCTCGTCGACCCAAGTCTTCACCTCGGCTTGTGCGGCCGTGACCTTGGCGCGTTCCTGTTCGATCCGCTTGTTCACCGCGCCGAGATGATCGCGCACATCCTTCTCGGCGTGCTGAGCCTTGGCATCGATCGTGGATTTCAAACTGCTCAGGCCGGTTTCGATATTCGTGAGCTTGAGACGAAGAGCTTCACCGAACTTATCAATGCGTTTAGGCATGACGAAATCTCCTATTGGAGGGCGTCCAGAGAGACACGTTCGCCTGTTCGGAGATATTAGAGATTGGATGCGGCCCGGCACCACGATCGCACCGAGACCGCTGACGAAGGGCCGGTTCTCCCATGGGAACGCGCAATGCTTGGACGGCGTGAAGCGGAATGCGTCTAGCCGCTTACGCTGTTGAGGTTTCGCTCGAATCGCATTGCGCTGCATTGCGCTAAATCAATTCTCCCGTCGAATTCAACGAACGGAATATTCAAAAGGCGCCAACGCCGTCAGAGCCTTCTTCGAGGTTCCCGGCGGTCCTTGGCTTGCATTGTATCCGGTTCGAGAGTCCCAATAAACTCTGCGAGCCGCTCATTTGCCGCCGGCGCAGTTGGCGTCCCGCCGCGCGAGCCAGGCTTCGAGCGCCGCCTGCTCGGCTTCATCCAGCGCCGCCGCCGCAAGGTCGATTGCGGCGTCGGCATAGCGCTCGGCGGCGTCCGCACGATTTTGCAGTTTAGTTGTCTCCCGTTTGGCCTTCCACAGGGCGATCTGCTCGCTCGTGGTCGCCTTGCGATCATCAACCCATTTCTTCACTTCGGATTGCGCGGTGGTGAGTTTGGCGAGGTTCTGTTCGATGCGCCTTTGCACCATACCGAGATGACCGCGCACGTCTTGCTCAGCGCGCTGAGTGTTAGCGTCGATTTTCGATTTCAGTCTGTCCAGGCCGCTTTCAATATTTGTGAGTTTGAGGTGAAGATTTCCGAAGAGCTCGTTGACGCGCCGTCCCATGCCGTGGCCTCCTGTTGGCAGCACGGAAGGCAAGCTCTCGCGTCCAGGGAGATCGTTAAAGGTTGTATTCGGCCAAAAGTGGAAGAATCTCGGCCATGATGAAGGGTGCACGAGTGCAAGGTCGAATGCGGCACGCGGCGCACATGCCAAGTGTCGCGCCAACGATCGTCAGTCGGGAGAGCGCGGCATCCCATCGAGCGGATCGCCGTCAATATCGATCGCCGCGTCAGGTTTGGCCTGCCGCCTGAATTCGTTTGGCGCTTCTTTGGTCCAACGGCGAAATGCTTGTCGGAAACTGGCCGCTTCACTGAAGCCGAGGGCGACTGCGATTTCTTCGATGGTCAAATCCGTATCGCGAAGATACTTGATCGCCATTTGCGTTCTGAGCTCATCGTCAACCTCGCGAAAGGACGTGTTTTCTTCTTGCAGCTTGCGCCGCAGCGTACGCGTCGACATTTTCAAATGCCTTGCGACAGCATCGAAGCTCGTGGGCCGCGCCAGGTTGTGGAGAAGAGCTTCGCGCACCTTGCCGCTGAGGCCGATGCGGAGCTGAAACTCTTCCATGAGCTGATCGCACAGGCCGCACACCAACGAAAAAGTTACCTCGTTTCCGAACTCCGGCGTTCGGTCCAACCACGTCGCGTCGAATATGAACTTGTTGTGGGCCTGCCCAAAGACGACCGGACAGCCGATGCTCTCAGCGACGTTTCGCGTGGTGTCGGTCGGACCATAGGTGACGTGCAACTCGTGCGCTACAAATGACGGCCCCATGACGTCGCGCAGGAGCGACGTCAGGGTGCCAATTTGCAGTTCCACGAGGAACCGGTAAAGTGCCGCATCGACATCCGGATGCGGCACCGGAACAAAGGTCCATTCGGCAAGATTGCATTCCTCTTTGAAGGAAATGGCGGCGGTCGGCGTCGCGAGCTGGTGATAACGCTCAGCAAAGCGCGCCGTCTGGCGGAAGTTTGTGCTGCTGAGGATCGCGAACCCATACATTCCATATGTCGACACATGGAATCGCAAGCCGGTGCGATAAGCGAAATTCGGGTTGGCGGAGAGCCGGAGGGCGTTGCGATAGCACTGAATGACTTGATTCAGCGAGACGCGCGTCGCAGGGGAACTCAAGTCGCGCTCTGACAAGGCGACGGACTCTAGCGCCTTCGCCGGCGCAATGCCTTCGGCCTGAAGCGCATGCACCACGGCCGCAATCTTGACGACCGGATAGACTTTTTGATCGGGGCTGGCTTGGATCATCGTTGCACCCTAGCCGTTCCCTCACGTCGTTGTCTCACAGGAGCGGAAACACTCGCGAGACCGGCGCCGATCCGATCACCTCAACCAGCCGCCTCGCGCAATCGAGCGAGGACCTCGTCCGGCACGAAAAAGTCGGGAATGAGCGTCTCGGCCGAGCCTGCACTGTAGATTTTGAAGTCGGTCACGCCTTCCGAGCGCAAGATCTCTTCGTCGATGAAGAATTGCCCGGTGCATTCGCGCGCGGGGCGGTTGAGGATGACGTAAGCGGCATCCGCCATGATCTCCGGCTTGCGGCAGGCCACCGCCATCTCGGTGCCGCCGAGGACATTGCGGATCGCCGCCGTATCGATCGCCGTCAGGGGCCACAGCGAGTTCACCGCGACGCCGCGCGCGCGAAATTCTTCCGCCATGCCGAGCGTGCACAGCGACATGCCGTATTTCGCCATCGTATAGGCGACATGCGGGGCGAACCATTTCGCTCTCATATCGAGCGGCGGCGCGAGATTGAGAATATGCGGATTGGCGGCTTTGAAAAGATGCGGCAAGCATGCTTTCGAGACGAGAAACGTGCCGCGCGCATTGACCTGGTTGACGAGATCATAGCGCTTCATGTCGGTCTGCAACGTGCCGGTCAAGGCGATCGCGCTCGCGTTGTTGATGCATATGTCGATCGTGCCGAGGGCCGCGACCGTGCGTGTAACGGCGGTCTCGACCTGATCTTCGAAACGAATGTCGCAGATGAGCGGCAGGGCCTTGCCGCCGACGCGCTCGATCTCCGCCGCCGCCGTATAGATCGTGCCCGGCAACTTAGGATGCGGCTCTGTCGTCTTCGCCGCGATCGCAATATTTGCCCCGTCGCGTGCCGCACGCAACGCGATCGCAAGGCCGATGCCGCGCGATGCGCCCGTTATGAAGATCGTCTTGCCCTCGAGGCTCATAGTCGCCCTCCCCTTTGCTCGAACGGATTTGCCGATCGCCGGCAAAGAGCGTTCGCCGGCGAGTTTAGCGCCATTGACGGAAACTTGTTCAATTTTCCGCGCGCCCAAGCGCATCGTCGTCGGGCTGCGGCAAATGGGTGCAATCAAACAATGGTGGCGTAGCAAGCAAGTGAATGGCGGCACGCCGCCGATCGGTCGATTTGGATCAGCGGGAGCGCACGGCACTGTTCTGCCCAAGCTGGGCTTTACGCATTGCCACGAGCCGAATAAAAGCCTTCTGCCTCGCTCATCAGCCGCAAGGGCGGATTATGTCGCGCGGCCAACTTCAGATGGCACCATGACCGACACATCCGAAAAACAAGAATTGAACGAAATTCGCCGGCGGCTCAAAGCCATGGAAGGGCCAGACCCGGCTGCAGTCGAGCTCGTGCGCCAACGCGAAGGGCAGCTCACCAAGCCGCCCGGCAGCCTCGGACGGCTGGAGACCATCGTCGAATGGCTGGCCGCTTGGCAAAACGCGGCTTGGCAGGCCGCTGGGCCACCCAAGCTCGACCACGCGCTCGTCTGCGTTTTCGCCGGCAACCACGGCGTCACGCGGCAAGGGGTTTCGCCCTATCCTGCCGAAGTCACGCAGCAGATGGTGGCGAATTTCGCGGCCGGCGGCGCCGCCATCAACCAAATCTGCACGACATTCGGCCTGGATCTGAAAGTGCTCGAACTCGCGCTCGATCGGCCGACGGAGGATTTCACCCTTGCCGCCGCCATGAATGCGCAAGACTGTATCGAGGCATTCGAATTCGGCATGAGCGCCGTGCCGGCGGGCCTCGATCTTCTCTGCCTCGGCGAAATGGGGATCGGCAATACGACCTCTGCCGCGGCGATCTACACGGCGCTGTTCGGCGGCCCGGCACAACAATGGGCCGGCCGCGGCACCGGCCTCGACGACGCGGGCGTCGCACGCAAGGCCGCGGTGATCGAGACCGCGATCGCGCGTCATCGCGACCACCTCGATGATCCTTTGGAAATTCTGCGCCGGCTCGGCGGGCGTGAGATCGCCGCGCTTGCGGGAGCGATTCTGGCGGCGCGCTTGAACCGGGTGCCGGTCGTGCTCGACGGCTATGTCGTCACCGCCGCAGCCGCCGTTCTCCATGCGCTCGATCGAACCGCACTCGATCATTGCATCGCCGGCCATGTCTCGGCCGAGGGCGCGCATCGCGTGGTTCTGCAGCGTCTCGGCAAGGAGCCTTTGCTGCAGCTCGGCATGCGGCTCGGTGAAGCGAGCGGCGCCGCCATGGCGGCCGGCATGATCAAAGCGGCGCTCGCCTGCCATCGCGGCATGGCGACATTCGCCGAAGCGGGGGTCGCCGCCAAAGGCTAATTTTGTTGGTCTTTCGGTCGTCTTTGACGGTGATCCATCGCAGCGGCGCGAGGCTTGCCCCTGGCGTGTGCCGGGATGGCGGTGCTATCCTCACGCATGACTGGATAGGGGCCATGCGACGTTGGAACGGCTGGGGCGACGAGTCGGACGAAGCGCATCTGCCGGAAGGCGCGCGCGATTTCTTGCGTGAGCGGATCGGCGAAGCGCCGGCGCCGAACGATGCGCCGCTTGCCGCCGTCCTTGCTCAGATCGGCCCTTCGCGTCTGCCGCCGCATCATCTCATCAGCCGGGACGCAGGGGCGCGGTTGCGTGCGAGTTTCGGCCAAAGCCTCGGCGATTGGCTGCGGCTGCGGTTCGGCCGTATCGATGCCGTGGTCGATGGTGTTGCATATCCCGAAACCGAGGGCGAAGTCAGGCAAGCGCTCGACTGGGCGGGCGAAATCGGCGCGATCGCAATCCCCGTCGGCGGCGCGACGAGCGTCGTCGGCCATCTGACGCCGCCGAAGGATGACAGGCCGGTTCTCGCGATCGCCATGAACCGACTGCGCCGGCTTCTCAAGCTCGATCCGCTCGCGCAGCTCGCCACCTTCGAGTCGGGGGTCGCCGGACCCGATCTCGAAGCGCAATTGCGTGCCGAAGGGTTCATGCTCGGCCATTATCCGCAGAGCTTCGAATATGCGACGCTCGGCGGCTGGATCGCGACGCGCTCGTCGGGCCAGCAATCTGCACGCTATGGACGGATCGAAGCGATGTTTGCCGGCGGTCGCGTCGAAACGCCGACGGGAACGCTGGATATTCCGAGTTTTCCCGCATCCGCTGCGGGGCCAGACCTGCGCGAATTTGTGCTCGGATCGGAAGGGCGGATCGGCATCGTCACGAGGGCGACGATGCGGGTTGTCCGTCTGCCCGAACGCGAGGCGTTCGCCGGATTTTTTCTGCCGCACTGGGAGGCAGGTGAGAGTGCTGCGCGCGCGCTGGCACAGGACAAGATTGGCTTGTCGATGATCCGCCTCGCCAATGCCGCCGAGACTTTGACGACGCTGCGTCTTTCCAGCGCCGGCCGGACGCTCGCCTGGCTCGAACGCTATCTTGCCGCGCGCGGTTGCGGCGAGGGCAAAGTTCTGCTCCTCCTCGGGTTCACCGGCACCGCGGCACAAGTCGATGCGATGAAGGCGCAGACCGCCGCGATCCTGCGCCGGCGCGGCGCGGTCGCGACCGGAACGCTGCTCGGCGAGAAATGGCGAGCGAGCCGGTTTCGCGGCGTCTATCTGCGCAATGCCCTGTGGGCGGACGGCTATGCCGTCGACACGATAGAGACGGCGGTCGATTGGCCGCGCGTGCCGGCGATGATGCAAGCGATCGAGACGGCGGGGCGCACCGCGCTTGCTGGGCTTGGTGAAAAATGTCACGTCTACACGCATCTCTCGCATGTCTATGCGGAGGGTTCGAGCGTCTATTCCACATTCGTATTTCGCATCGGTTCGGATTTCGAGACGGGGTTCGCGCGCTGGCGCGCGCTCAAACGCGCGGTCAGCGAAGCGATTCTGCGCGAAGGCGGCACGATTTCGCACCAGCATGGCGTCGGCAAAGATCACGCGCCCTATCTCGTCGCCGAAAAGGGTGCGCGCGGCCTGCGCGCCCTGCAGGCGATGGTCGACCATTTCGACCCCGAAGGCACGATGGAGTCCGGCAATCTCCTGGCGGAGCGGGCGCGATGAACCGCGAAGCGATGTTCGCGCAATTGCGTGACGTTCGGCCGCTCGATGTGCTCGTCATCGGAGGCGGCATTTCCGGCGCCGGCCTTGCGCTCGAATGCGCCCGCGTCGGCGCCCGCACGGCGCTGATCGAGGCGCGCGATTTTGCAAGCGGCACCTCGTCGCGCTCGTCGAAACTGGTGCACGGCGGGTTGCGCTATCTCGCCCAGGGCCGGATCGGCCTGACGCGCGAATCGGTGCAAGAACGCACCGCTTTGCTTGCCGCCGCCCCGGGCCTGGTGACGCCGCTGCGCTTTCTCCTGCCGGTCCGCGCGGGCGACAAGAACGGCCGCTTTGCGCTCGGCATCGGACTCGCGGTTTATGATTTTTTCGCCGGCGGACGCAGCCGCCGCTGGTACGACGCTGCAGGCTTGCTGGAACGCGCGCCGATCCTGGCGTCGCAAGGACTGAAAGGCGGCTGGTCCTATCTCGACGCGCTAACCGACGACGCGCGTCTCGTTCTGCGCGTCCTCGCCGAAGCGCGACGTTACGGTGCGCTCACGCTCAACCATGTCGCCGTCGAAACGCTGACGCGCGGGGCGAACGGCGTCGAGGGGGCGATGCTGCGCGACGGCGCGGACGGCCGGCGTTTCGACGTCAAAGCGCGTTGCATCATCAATGCGACCGGCGTCTGGGCCGACCTTCTGCGCCAGCAAATCGGCGGCAGACCGAAATTGCGGCCGCTGCGCGGCAGCCACCTGCTGTTCGAAGCCTGGCGTCTGCCTGTCGCCCAGGCAATCGCCTTCTTTCATCCCGACGACCGGCGCCCGGTGTTCGCGGTTCCCTGGCAAGGCGCGACTCTGATCGGCACCACCGATGTCGATCATCGCGAGGATTTGGATCGCGAACCGGCGATCACGCGCGAAGAAGTGGGTTATCTTCTGGGCGCCGCGCAACGTCAGTTTCCGACGCTCGGGCTCGGCGAGGCCGATATCCTCTCGACCTGGTCCGGGGTGCGGCCGGTGATTGCCTCCGACACCGCACGCGACCCCTCGAAGGAGACGCGCGAAGATATCATCCTCGCGGAGGAGGGTTTGATCACCGTCACCGGCGGCAAGCTCACGACATTCCGCTCAAGCGCGGTGCGGGCGCTGCGACTAGCGGCAACGCGTGTCCCGAAACTGCAAGACGTTCGGGCCGACGCGCCGCTGCTTCAGCCGCCGACAGCAAAAACGCTGGAAGCGCTGCGCGATCTGCCTCCCGAGTTGCGTTCGCGCTGGCTCGCGCTATTCGGCGACGAGGCGGTCGGCCTGCACGCATGCGCCGGCGCCGGCGAATTAGAGCCTATCCGTCATACCGGCGCGACCTGGGCGGAACTTCGCTGGGCGTGCCGGGCCGAGCAGGTCGTCCATCTCGACGATCTCATGCTGCGTCGCACCCGACTCGGCCTGCTGCTCCGCGGCGGGGGCGCCGATGTGCTGGCGCGCCTGCAGGCCATTGTGCAACAGGAACTCGGCTGGAGCGACGCGCGCTGGGGCGAAGAGGCGGCGAACTATCGCCGGCTGATCGCGCGCTGTTACGCCGTCCCCGGGGCGGTGCCGCCATGACCGAGACATCCGACGAACTGCTGCTCGCCATCGATTGCGGTACGCAGAGCGTGCGCGCGCTGCTGATCGATCTTTACGGAAACATCGTCGCCAAGCAACATCAGGTGCTCGACGGGTATATGTCTCCGCGCGACGGCTGGCTCGAATACGAGGCCGAAGGATTCTGGCAGGCGACGGCGGCCGTCTGCCGCGGATTATGGCGGGATCGTTCCGATCTCAAGCCGCGCGCGAAGGGCCTCGTCGTCACGACGCAACGGGGCTCGCTCGTCCTGGTCGATGCGGCGGCAAAGCCGCTGCGCCCGTTCATCATCTGGCTCGACCGCCGTCGTGCAACGCGCATACCGCCAATTCCGCTAGGGTGGCGTCTCGCCTTCAAGGCTGCGCGCGTAGACGCGACCGTCGACTATTTCGCCCACGAGGCGGAGCTCAACTGGCTCGCCGAGCACGAGCCGGAACGCATGGCGCGCACCCACAAAGTGCTGCTCGTGTCGGGGTGGCTGAATTATCGCCTGACCGGACGTTTCGTCGATTCCGTAGGGTCGCAGGTCGGCTATCTGCCGTTCGACTACAAGCGCCAGGATTGGGCGCGCACTTCGGACTGGAAATGGCGCGCGCTGTCGGTGCGGCGCGAAATGATGCCGGACCTTGCACCGGTCGGAACGATCCTAGGCGGTCTCCGCAAAGACGCCGCAGAGGCGACCGGGCTGCCCGAAGGCCTGCCGGTGATTGCGGCAGCGGCGGACAAGGCTTGCGAAATCGCCGGCGCCGGCGCTATCACGCCCGATGTCGGGGCTCTGTCCTACGGTACGACTGCCACCATCAACATCACCACGCCGCACTACCTCGAACCGACGCCGTTCGTTCCGCCCTATCCCGCTGTCATGCCTGGGCAATATAATACCGAAGTCCAGATCTTCCGCGGTTTCTGGATGGTGAGTTGGTTCAAGGAGCAGTTCGGCCATCCCGAAGTCGCCGCGGCGCTCGCCGAAGGCGTGACGCCCGAGGTTCTGTTCGACCGGATGATGGTGGGCGTGCCGCCGGGCAGCAAGGGTCTCATGCTGCAGCCTTATTGGACGCCCGGCATTCGCATGCCGGGACCCGACGCGCGCGGCGCCGTGATCGGCTTCACCGACGTCCACACCCGCGCCCATCTCTATCGTGCCATCCTCGAGGGGCTCGCCTATGCTTTGCGCGAGGGTGGCGAACGAATCGAGGCGAAGAGCAAAAATGCGATCGCCAGCCTGCGTGTGTCCGGCGGCGGTTCGCAATCCGATGCGGCGATGCAGGTGACCGCCGATATTTTCAACCGGCCGGCGTGTCGACCGCATACGTTCGAAACCTCGGGGCTGGGTGCGGCCATCGCCGGCGCGGTCGGGCTCGGCTTCCATCGCGATTTTCCGGGCGCAGTCGCCGCAATGACGCGTCTCGGCGCGACGTTCGAACCCAACCCCGTCCATGCGGCGCTTTATGACAGTCTCTATAGGCGCATCTATCGCCGCATGTATGAGCGGTTGGCGCCGCTTTATGAAGAGCTTCAAAAGGTTCTCAATTCGGATGCCTGATCCCGCGCAAGCGCGGGGCGGATCGAGGGGGCGCAACTCGGACTTGGAATAGTGGCTTCTTGTGCTCGGTCAATTCTCCCGAAGAAATGCGCTGCGAGACCGTCAAAATGGTAGGCAAACCGCCCCGAATCCTGTTCAGCGAAGGCTCCAGCCTGACGGCGCGCGAAGCGGTCACGGCTCTCGGACTTGCTGGGTTTCGCGTCGAGCTCGTTTCGAGCGATCCGCTGTGCCTCGCGCGTTTTTCACGCTTCGTCCGCCGTGTCCATCCCGCACCGCCTTGCGGGAGCGATCCGGACGGTTATTTCGCAGCGGTGCTTGACGTCGTCGCGCGACATTCGATCGACGTATTGATGCCGGTGCACGAACAAGCCTACCTGTTCGCCGCCGCGCGCAATCGCATGCCGAAGGGGCTGGGCCTCGCCTTGGCCGATTTCGCCGCCTTCGAGCAGGTGCAGAGCAAGGCGGCTTTGGCCAAACTATTGGGGCAGCTCGACATAGCGCAACCGGCGACCGAGATCGTCCATTCGGCACGAGACTTTGCGATCGAGCGGCCGTTTCCGTTGTACGTCAAGGCCGCCTTCAGCACGGCGAGCGCGGGAGTTCTGGCGCGTCGACGACGCCGCGCGAATGGCAGAGCTGTCGCGCGAATTGCAACAGCGCGGGGCATTTGAAGAGGGTGTCGTGGTCCAGGCTGCGGTGAACGGTCCGCTTGAGCGGACCCAGGCGGTGTTCGACCGCGGCCGTCTCGTCGCCAACCATACTTACCGCCAGATTGCGGCAGGACCGCGCGGCGGCGACGTGCTCAAGGTGAGCGTCCGGCGGCCCGAGGCGCGCGCCTCTGTCGAAAGGATCGGCGCTGCTCTCGATTGGCATGGCGCTCTGTCGTTCGACCATATTCTCGAAGCCCGGACAAACACACCATTGTTCTTGGACGCCAATCCGCGTCTCGTCGAGCCGATGAACGCCTGGCTCAGTGGTGTCGATCTCACCGGCGCCCTTCTGCGCGTTTCCCTCGGAGAGACGCCCGCGGTTCAGCCCGATGGGCGCGAGGGCGTCGTCACGAGGCTCGGCCTGATGGGATTGATGGACGCCGCCAGCCAACGCGGCCGCCGCGGCGATATATTGCGCGAATTGACGATGCTTGCCGCAGGCACCGGCCGTTATCGGGGTTCGATCGAGGAATTGGTCCCGCTGGCGATAGACCCGTTTTGCGTCCTCCCCCTCGGCTTCGTTCTCGGCAGGTTGCTGGTGTCTCCGGCTTCGGCTTCCGAGATGTCGCAGCGTACGATCGAGAGCTATAGTCTGACGCCGGTTGCGATCGAACGGCTGCGCAAATGGATCTAGGTGGTTCGGTTGCAGCGGCCGCATGGTCTCCGACGCAACCCCGCGCCGCCATGCCGGCCGGCGTGATCAAGGCGGCGCTCGCCTGCCATCGCGGCATGGCGAAGTTGGCGCCTGCGGGGGGTGACGGAGAAGGAGTGAGTTCTACCCACATTGACACCCCGGCATCCCTCCCTCTATCGTGGCTCTGCGCAACGGTCCCTCTCTACGAGGGGTAAATGGGAATGCGGTCAAGACCTTGCTGGCGCTAAGAGCAAAGTCGTCAAGCCGCAGCTGCCCCCGCAACTGTCAGCGGTGAGCTCCGCACGAAAAAACCACTGGGCAACCGGGAAGGTCGTGCGCGGCGTTGATCCGCGAGCCAGGAAACCTGCCGTTCCATCGATTCTCTCGGGCGGGGTGATCCGAAGCTGTCGATGCCGCAAAGCTGCGGCACGCCGAGCCGTGGCGCTCTCTCGATGCACCCCCATTGCGATTGGCGACATGCGTCGCCGCGAGGAGGCGGGATGCCATCGACCAAACTCTTTCAGGATAAAGCAAGGCAAGGCTTAGACGACACGCCGAAACAAGCGAATTGAAGGGCGCGTCCCCTCTCCCCGCGCAGGCAAGTTTACGCAGCCTGCGTAAACTTGGCTGCGACGGGGAGAGGGTTAGGGTGAGGGGCGGGGGGATTGGCCACGACGCTGACCACGGGAGTTCTTTCAATACGAAGTGGATAGGCGCATGCCGCGTGCTGCGCGTGCGGTCGGATATGGTGGCTACTCACCCAGCCCCTCACCCTCGCTGCCAAGTTTTACGAAGGCAGCGTAAACTTGCCTTCGCTCGACCTCTCCCCGCAAGCGGGGAGAGGTTACGCCCATCCGGCAACATGGAGCACTTAATCTGGAGCGTCTCCTTAGCGGCCCTGCCCTGTTGTTCTCTCCAGGCTTGAGTGCTCATGCATTTTCTCCGCACGCAAGCCTATTCCCTGGACGAAGCCGAAGCGGCGGTCGATCTCGCTCAATCGCCCGCCGAGATCGTGATCCTGTCGTTCAGCGATAATGATCTCGGCGCCGTCGCCATGGCTTGGGACGAAGCGGCCATGCGGGGTCTCGGCCTTCGCCTCGCCAATCTCGCGCGCCTGCGGCATCCCTTCTCCGTCGACACCTATATCGAGAAGCTTGTCGCCAAAGCACGTATCGTCATCGTTCGGCTGTTGGGCGGCCTCGACTATTGGCGCTACGGCATCGACGAATTGGCGGCGGCGGCGCGCCGGCATGGCTTCGATTTCGCGGCTTTGCCCGGCGATGCCCGCGAAGACGCGCGGCTCGATGCCGCCTCGACGCTCAGGCAAGAGGATTTGCGGCTGCTGTCGGCCTATTTCCAGTATGGCGGTCCTGACAATCTCGCCAACATGCTCACATGGATCGCCGACCGTCTCGATGGGCCGCGGCTTTGGCAAGTCCCTGCCCCTTTGCTGCCCGCCGGGCGTTTCGAGGCGGCTTGCCATGCGGCCTCCCCGGATCAGGGACATGCGCTCGTTCTCTTCTATCGCGCGGCCTTGCTCGCCGGCGACGTGGCGCCCATTCTCGCGCTTGCGGCAGGCTTGCGGCAGCACGGGTTTGCGACGACATCCGTCTATGTCACGAGCCTGAAAGATCCCGCGGCCGCCGCTTACCTCGCCGCGCTCATCGCCCGGGAAAAGCCCGACATCATCCTCAACACGACCGGCTTTTCGGCCCGGCGCGATGAAGGCGAAAGCATCCTCGACCGCGCGAATGTCCCCGTTCTGCAAGTCATTCTCGCCGGCGCAGGCGAGGCGCAATGGCGCAACAGCCGGCGCGGCTTGAACGCAACCGATCTCGCCATGAATGTCGTCTTGCCGGAAATGGACGGGCGCATCATCACCCGCGCCATTTCGTTCAAAGCCGAAGCCGAGACATGTGAAAGCCTCGAATTCACCCGCATTATTCATCGGCCGGTTGCAACCCGCGTGACCTTCGTCGCCGATCTCGCGAAAGCCTGGGTCGATCTGCGGCGCAAGCCCCGCGCGGCGCGCCGCATCGCCTGCATCCTGTCGGATTATCCGATGAAGGGCGGCCGCAGCGCTTATGCCGTCGGTCTGGATACCCCGGCGAGCGTCGTGTCGATCGCCGAGACTTTGGCGGCGGAAGGCTACAGCATCGATCCGATCGACACCGGGGACGTGTTGATGCGAACCCTCGAAAGTCGGGAGGGAACCGAGCTCTATTCTTTCGCCGATTATCGTGCGGCGCTTGCGACTTTGCCGCCGGCCTTCGTCGAACGGCTCGCCGCAGCCTGGGGCGAACCGCAAGCCGATCCTTGCACTGGCGATTCTTGCGCCGGATCTGCCGGCTTTCGCTTTGCCGTCGTGCGCAACGGCAATCTCATCGTCGCCCTGCAACCCGATCGTGGCCGGCGCGCGACGCGCAAGAGCGATTATCACGACAATGACCTGCCGCCCTGCCATGCCTATGTCGCCTTCTATCTCTGGCTGCGCCGGCATGCGGCGATCGATGCGATGATCCATTGCGGCACGCATGGCACGCTCGAATGGCTGCCGGGCAAAGCGATCGCTCTCGACGAGGATTGCGCGCCGGAAGTCTTGGCCGGCCCCCTGCCCGTCATCTATCCCTTCATCGTCAATAATCCCGGCGAAGCCGCACAGGCCAAACGGCGGATCGCCGCCGTCACGATCGGCCATATGACGCCGCTCTTGACGCAAGCCGGCAGCCATGGGGCAGCGCTCGAACTCGAAGCTTTGTTCGACGAATATGCTGCCGCTGCAGCGCTCGACCCGCGTCGGGCAAGAATCCTGGCGAAATTGATCCTGGAGCGCGCTTTCGAGACCGGCCTCGCGCAAGATAGCGGCCTCGACGACAGGCTCGACACGGACGACGCCTTGCGGCGGCTGGACGCCTGGCTTTGCGACGTCAAGGACATGCGCATCGGCGATGGACTGCACATCTTCGGCCGATCGCCGGAAGCGGCTCAGTGCGCGGCGATGCTCGCGGCCTTGGGCTCGGTCAACGACTTACGTGATAAAGATGTGGTCGAGCGCCGCATCACGGCTTGCGGGGCGGCGGAGCGCGCCGCACTGATCGCTGCCCTCGACGGCGGTTTCGTGCCGCCGGGACCCGCCGGTGCACCATCGCGCGGCCGTTTCGACGTGCTGCCGACGGGGCGCAATCTCTACACGATCGATCCGCGCAGCGTGCCGACGCGAACCGCCTGGGACATAGGCCGACGCACGGCACGCGAAGTCATGTCGCGCTATGCGCAGGACCATGGCGAATGGCCGAAACGGATCGTGCTCGATCTTTGGGGCAGCGCCATGATGCGCACCGGCGGCGATGATCTCGCCCAGGCTTTTGCGCTCATGGGTGTGAAGCCGACATGGGACAATGGATCGAATCGCATCAGCGGCTTCGAGATCTTGGCGCTGGCGCAAATCGAATGGCCGCGCGTCGATGTGACCTTGCGGATCTCCGGCCTCTTCCGCGACGTCTTCCCCACCCAGATCGCGCTGTTCGACGAGGCGGTCCGTGCGGTCGCCGGCCTCGATGAAGACGACGCGACGAACCCGCTCGCATGTGAGGCCCGGCGGGGGCAAAGCACGGTGCGAATTTTCGGCGGCGCGCCCGGCGCTTATGGCATAGGGCTCGGGCGGGACTATTTTGAGGACGGATCGGCAAACCGCACGACGCTCGGCGAAACTTATCTGGCTGGAAGCAGCTATGCCTATGGGTCGCAAAGCGACGGCGAGTTCGCGTCCGAGGCTTTTCGCCAGCGCGTCGCGACGGCGCAGGCTTTCGTCCATGTCCAAGACATGGATGAGCACGATATTCTCGATTTCGGACGCTTATGCCGAGCATGAAGGGGGTTTTGCCGCCGCCGCTGCGAATCTCGGCGCCGGACCTGCGGTTTATCACGCCGACAGCACGCGCGAGGAGCACACGCAGGTGCGCAGCCTCGCAGAACAAATAGCCCGCGTGGTGCGCGGGCGCGCCGCCAATCCGCGCTGGATTGCAGGCCAAATGCGCCACGGCCACCGCGGTGCGGCGGAAATCGCCGAGACGATCGACAATCTCTTCGCTTATGCGGCATTGACCGACGCGGTGGCGAACCGTCATTTCGAGTGTGTCTTCGACGCTACGCTCGGCGCTGCGGAAGTCCGCGCGTTCCTTTGCGCTGCAAATCCGCAAGCCGCGGGCGCGATCGCATCGCGCTTCGAGCAAGCGTTGCAACGCGGCTATTGGCAGAACCGCCGTAATTCGACGCTGAGCACGATCGCCGAGATCAGGGAGCAGGCGGGATGACGAGATCGCATTCATTGCGCCGCGGCTGGTGCCCGGGGGCTTTGCGTCCCATGCCGACAGGCGATGGTCTTCTCGTCCGCGTCCGCTTGCGCGGAGGTCGCTTGCCGGTCTCTCTCGCGCGCCAATTGGCCGAAGGCGCCCGCCGCTTCGGCAATGGATTGATCGATCTCTCCGCGCGGGCCAATCTGCAGATGCGTGGGATCACGGAAGAGACGCATGCTGCGCTTCTCGCCCATCTCGCCGACGCGGATATACTGGATAAAGATCCAAACGCCGAGGCCGTACGCAACATAGTTGCGAGCCCGCTTGCCGGATCGCGGCAGTTCGGAGCCCTGCTCGACCTCACTCCGATCCACGCGGCGCTCGATGCTCGCCTTGCGAGTGACGCGCGGCTTCATGCTCTGCCCGGAAAATTCAGTTTCCTCCTCGATGACGGCGGCTGGCCGAGCCTAGCCGATGTCAATGCGGACGTGCGCTTCGCGGCTTATGTCGACGACGGCATGAACGACGGCTTGCCGGTTTTTCGTGTGGCATTGGGCGGCACGGCGGAAAGCGCCGTACTCGTCGGTGGATGTGCGCTGCACGAAGTCGAGGATGTCGCGGTCCGCGTTGCGCTCCGCTTTCTCGCCGCCAAAGACGAAGGCGGAGGAATCGCCTTTCGCATGCGCGATCTGTTAGGCGAGTGTTCTAACTTTGCAGACTCCATCGAGCTTCCCGGCAAAACACCGCCGCCCGCAATCACGTTAAGACAACAATCGCCGATCGGCGTTTTCACAGGCGCAAGAGGCCAATCGCTCCTGGGTCTCGGCGTCGCGTTCGGGCGCCTCACCGCAGATGCCCTCGACCTCATCGCAGCAGCCGCCGAAGCTCTCGACTGCGACGCCGTGCGGCTCGCCCCGTGGCGCGTGCTCCTCCTGCCACTCGGCAAGACCGAGACACTTGCGTCATGGCTGGAGCGTTTCGCGGCCATGGGCTTCATCCTCGATCCGGACGATCCGCGCCGCGCAATTGCCGCTTGCCCTGGCGCGCCCGCCTGCCGCAATGCAACGACGCCAACGCAAGACGATGCGATGAGGCTCGCTCCACTCGCGCGGTACTTGTCGGATCACGGCATAGGCCTGCATGTCTCCGGCTGCGTCAAAGGCTGCGCCCACCCGCAGCACGCGCCGGTCACGCTCGTTGCGGCGTCGGGACTTTATAGTCTCGTGATCGACGGCACGGCGCAGGACGCGACGGCCGGCGCGCCATTCCCGATCGAGGCCGCAGCGGCCGTGCTGCAAAATTTCATTGCGGCGCGTTCGCCATGACGGTTCATTTCATCGGCGCCGGCCCCGGCGCGCCGGACCTTCTCACCTTGCGCGGCCGCGATTTGATCGCGAGCTGCCCCGTCTGCCTCTACGCCGGTTCGTTGGTGCCGAAGGCACTTCTCGCCCATTGTCCGCCGAATGCACGCATCATCGATACGGCGCCCATGAGCTTGGATGAGATCATTGCCGAATGCCTACATGCCGATAGGCAAGGCCAGGACGTCGCCCGATTGCATTCCGGCGATCTCTCCATCTGGAGTGCCCTGGGCGAGCAGATCAGGCGCCTCGAAGCGCATGGCATCACCTATAGCGTGACTCCGGGCGTGCCGGCCTTCGCGGCGGCTGCCGCGGCGCTCGGCTGCGAGCTCACTTTGCCGGAAGTCGCCCAGTCCATCGTCTTGACCCGCACGCCGGGGCGCGCCTCGTCCATGCCGGAGCGCGAGACGCTGGCAGCTTTCGCGCAGACGCAGGCCACGCTCGCAATCCATCTGTCGATTCATGCGCTCGAGCAAGTCGTCGCCGAACTCTTGCCCTCCTACGGCGAGACGTGCCCGGTGGCCGTCGTCTATCGGGCATCTTGGCCGGACGAACGAATTATATCCAGCACGCTAGCGGATATCGTGCGAGACATTGGGCCGCAACCGATCGAGCGGACGGCGCTCATCCTCGTCGGCAAGGTCCTCGGCGCCCGCGACTTCCGCGAGAGCGCGCTCTATGATCCCGATTACCGCCGCCGCTTTCGCGGAGGCGATCAATGAATAGGACGAAACTCGGTCCGTCCGATCAGCCTGCCTTGCCGGTCGAACACAGCGATCTCGAGCGCGATATCGGCGCCGCGCAAAGCATTGGCGGCAACGCGCCAGCCGGCCTCGGCGACCCCGCGTCCAATGTCGAGCCTCTCGGCCTGCGCCATTTCGAGAACTTCGAGTGCGGTATTGGCGCGGCGCACACGCTCGACGAGATCCGACTTACCACCAGCCTCGGCCACGCGCTCCGCGAGCCAATCGAAATCGACTTCACCACGGCGCGAATGAAGATCGAGCAACCCTTGCCCGAGCTTGCTCATCTTGGCGATGCCGCCCGCTATGCTGACTTTTGCGACCGGATGTTTGCGCAAGTATTTCAACATGCCGCCGACGAAATCACCCATGTCGATCAAGGCCACATCGGGCAGATCGTGCAAAGCCTTGATCGCCGCCTCCGACGTATTGCCCGTCGCCCCTGCGACATGATCGAGACCGGCGGCGCGCGCAACGTCGATACCGCGATAAATCGAATGAATCCAGGCCGAGCAGGAATAGGGTTTGACGATTCCGGTCGTGCCGAGGATCGACAGCCCGCCGATGATGCCGAGCCGTGCATTCAAAGTTCGCTCGGCGATCTTTTCGCCACCGGGGATCGAGATCTCGATCACGATGTCGCCAGTGGCTCCATAAGCCTGAGCGACTTCGTCAATGGTGGCGCGTATCATCGCGCGTGGCACGGGATTGATGGCGGGCTCCCCCGGCGGCAGAGGCAGGCCGGGACGCGTAATGGTGCCGACGCCCGGCCCGGCTGTGAAGGTGACACCGCTTCCCGGTGCGCTATCCCTAACGGTCACGAGGATCAGCGCACCATGGGTCACGTCAGGATCATCGCCGGCATCTTTCACAACACCTACGGTCGCGAATTCCATCCCCAAATTGCATGTGGCGAGAGCAAAGGCGGCCCGTTGCCCGCCCGGCAGCATGATCGACACAGGGTCAGGAAAAAAGCCCGTCAGGTGTCCCTCATAGGCGGCGCGCGCGGCGGCGGTGGCGCAGGCCCCTGTCGTCCATCCTTTGCGCAGTTGAGCCGGCGCGGCAATTTCACTCTTCGATGTCATCGTACTATCGGCTTCGCCACCACAAACGATGGCGCGCTGGTCAAGGATGGTGCGTCATGACGGCCGCAATCGCGCGCGGCCTCGTCATTGCCGCACCTCGTTCGGGCAGCGGCAAGACAATCCTGACTTTGGGTCTCATGCGCGCCTTTCATCGAACTGGCCTTGCCGTTTCGGGGGCCAAATGCGGACCAGATTATATCGATCCGGCATTTCACGCAGCCGCCACGCGACGGCCGAGCGTCAATCTCAATTCTTGGGCGATGCGGCCGGCAATTCTCGCAGCGCTGGCCGCGCGCACCGCCGAAGGCTGCGATCTTATCATCTGCGAAGGTTCGATGGGGCTTTTCGACGGCGTGCCGGGGGCGCCCGGCCGCACCGGCACTTCCGCCGACGTCGCCAAAGCGCTTGGCTGGCCCGTCCTCCTCGTTCTCGATGTGAGCGGCCAATCGCAGTCGGCGGCGGCCATCGTCAAGGGCTGCATGACCTATGACCCGAACGTGCGGATCGCCGGCGTCGTGCTCAATCGCGTCGCCAGCCAGCGCCATCAAAGATTGGTCTGTGAGGCCATCGACGGCCTCGGCGTCAAGATTCTCGGCGCCTTGCCGCGCGCCACAAAACTCGTTCTGCCCGAACGCCATCTCGGGCTGGTGCAGGCCGAAGAGACCGCCGAACTCGGGGCTACTCTCGATGCCATTGCCGATTTCGTCAGTGCCCATGTCGATCTTGCAGGCGTGCGCAGCTTGGCCGAACCTTTGCGGTCCGCGCGGGCAGCAGCAATTCCGGCAATCGCCCCCCCGGCACAACGCATCGCGCTCGCGCGGGATGCCGCCTTTTCTTTCATCTATCCGCATATAATCGAACATTGGCGCTCGGCCGGCGCCGAAATCCGTCTCTTTTCGCCGCTTGCCGACGAGGCCCCACCCGAGATTTGCGACTTGTGCTGGCTGCCGGGCGGCTATCCCGAACTCCACGCCGGCCGGCTTTCCGCGGCGGCGCATTTTCTCGAAGGGTTGCGCGGCTTCGCCCACACACGACCGATCCACGGCGAATGCGGCGGCTACATGGTTCTCGGGCAGACGCTGACGGACGCGGAGGGGCAGACCCATCCCATGGCCGGCCTTCTCGGCCTTGCGACGAGCTTTTCTCAACGCAAAATGCAGCTCGGCTATCGCGATGCGGAACTCCTCTTCGATGGGCCGCTCGGCAAAGCCGGTACGCGGCTCAAAGGCCATGAATTTCACTACGCCACCATCGCGTCGCGCGGCGACGACGATGCCTTCGCGCTGATCAACGACGTCTACGGAAGCGAGCCGCTCGCCGCCGGCAACCGGCGCGGTCTCGTCAGCGGCAGTTTCTTCCATCTGATCATCGCCGAGGACGCATTATGAATGCACCGCAAATTCGGCGCAATCGCGTCACGCGCTTCGGTTTCGACGGCGAATTGAAACAGCGTGTCGCGGCACTCTACGCGGCCATGTTCGCCGTGACCGTAGGTCTCGCGCTCTGGGCCTTCATCGCCTTCCATGAACAGCCGGCGCTGCTCGCAACGGCGCTGCTCGCTTACGTCCTCGGGCTGCGTCATGCCGTTGATCCAGACCACATTGCGGCGATCGACAATGTCACGCGCAAGCTCATGCAAGAGGCGCAAAGGCCGATCGCGGTCGGCTTCTGGTTCGCCCTCGGCCATTCGAGCATGGTCGTCTTGGCCTCGGTCGCGATTGCCCTTGTTGCCGCAAGCCTGCAAGCGCGGTTCACGGCCTATCGGGAGACCGCGGCGATCATCGGGACCAGCGTCTCGGCTGGTTTCCTGCTCCTCATCGCTCTGTTCAACCTGTCGATCCTGCGCGATCTGTGGCGTCATCTGCTACGGGTGAGAAGCGGCGATGCCGAAGAGTCCGCGCTCTTCTCGAGCCCTGGTGGTCTGTTGTCGCGTGCGCTGCGGCGCCTGTTCAAGATGATCTCGCAAAGCTGGCACATGTTTCCGCTCGGCCTCCTCTTCGCGCTCGGCTTCGATACGGCCAGCGAAATCGCGCTCTTCGGCCTCTCGGCGAGCGAAGCGGTGCGCGCCATGAGCCTTTCCACAATGTTGATCTTTCCCTTGCTCTTCACAGCCGGCATGACGCTCGTCGACACGACGGACGGGGTGCTCATGCTCGGCGCCTATCATTGGGCCTATGTCGATGCCCGCCGCAAGCTCTTCTACAATCTGACGATCACCGCGATCTCCGTCGTCGTCGCCCTCGTGATCGGAACGATCGAAGGGCTCGGCCTCCTCGCCGAGAAGTTCGAACTCGCGGGACCGCTCTGGAACTGGGTCGCCGACGCAAATGCGCATTTCGGCATGCTCGGCTTTGCCATCGTAGGCATTTTCATCGCCGCCTGGGCTTTGTCCGCGCTTGTTCATCGTTATCTGGTTCGCGACCTTTCGCCGGCTCTCCACCCTATGGCGCCGGGTAGCGGCAAGGACGCTGCGGACCCGGCGAGCCCCTCGTGACGTGCCTTCACGCGCTGCCGCAACCTGATGCGAAATCTGCTTTGCAAATGCCGGCTTGACGCGCACGACTTGAGCTGAGCAGATAAGTCGGACCGAGACGCGAAGCGCGGGGGCGCGGCCAAATGGCGATTTTGCATGGCTTGTTGGGCGTAGCCGCACTGTTGGTCCTCGCGTGGTGCTTGAGCGAGCAACGCCTGCATATTCCTGTCAAAATCGTATTGGGTGGAGTTTTCCTGCAGATCGCACTGGCGGTCCTGCTGATCAAATTTCCTCCGGCGACCGCCGTCTTTTTCACGCTCAACCATGCCGTCGGTGCTTTGCAAGAGGCGACGGACGCCGGCACCGGCCTCGTCTTCGGCTATCTCGGCGGCGCGCCTTTGCCTTTTGCGGAACTGCAGCCCGGCGCCAGTTTCATCCTCGCGTTTCGGGCTTTTCCTTTGGTCCTGGTGATCAGCGCGCTGGCCTCTCTCCTTCTCTATTGGGGCATCCTGCAACGCATCGTCGGCGGTTTCGCCTTCGTGTTGCGGCATACGCTCGGGATCGGCGGCGCGCTCGGCCTCGGCGCTGCGGTCCACATCTTCGTCGGCATGGTCGAGGCGCCGCTGCTGGTTCGCGCCTATCTGGTAACAATGTCGCGCGGCGAACTCTTCGCCCTGATGAGCTGCGGCATGGCCGGCGTAGCGGGAACGGTGATGGTGATCTACGCGTCTCTGCTCGGCCCCGTCATTGCCGACGCCTTGGGCCATATCCTCATCGCATCCGTCATTTCGACGCCGGGCGCGCTGGCGATCGCCGCGCTCATGGTGCCGTTTCAGGCGGACATGGGCGAGACCGCCAAACTCGCGCAGGAAGATCCGCCTTCGAGTTTCCTCGAAGCGATTACGCGCGGCACGAATGACGGAATTTTCTTCGTCGCCAGCATCATCGCGATGCTGATCGTGCTCGTGGCCCTGGTCCACCTCGTCAATGCAGGCCTCGGACTTCTCCCCCACCCCGGACCCGACCCTTTCACGCTGCAGCAGATTTTTGCGCTGGGCTTCAAACCCCTGTTGTGGCTGATCGGCATCGAAGCGAGCGAGCTCGACAGCGCCGCGCACCTCATGGCGACGAAGACCGTTCTCAACGAATTCGTCGCCTATCTCGATCTCGCCCATCTGCCGCCGGAGGCTTTGAGCGAGCGCTCCAAGCTGATCATGACTTATGCTTTGTGCGGCTTCGCCAATTTCGGCAGCGTCGGGATCATGATCGGCGGCATGACGGCGATGGCACCGGAGCGGCGCCACGAGATCGTCGCGCTCGCCCCACGCTCGATTATTTCCGGCACTTTAGCGACGATGATCAGCGGCGCGATCGCGGGGATGTTGGTTTAGGAATGCCGAGCGGGACGAGGTCCACAGGTCACCGGATGTAATCCGTCTCGAGCCCGCCCTCACGCGCGCTTTTCCAATTCCTCCGCCCGCACTTGCCGGGCCATGGCATCGAGCACAGCATTGACCATGCCGCTTTCTTCGCGGGCGAAGAAAGGGCCGCCTCCGGCCTTCTGAGTGTCATTCGCACTGCTGCGCCTCAACTGGGCCGAGCGCTGCGACTTTTCGTGTAAACGGGAGCGGAGCTAAGTTCGTTATCAGCGTTGGCCAAGAAACCTCAGACTATCGTTCAGAGGAATTGAACTCGACAAAGCTCAGGTATGAGGCTAGGGCACCAATTTGGTCCGCCGACAATTTGCTTGCAATTCGAGGCATCGGGGACCCTGCAGCCTCGTCATATCCTTCGCCCCATTGTCGGAGTCTCCTTTTCAAGTAAAAGTACGACAGCCCCCCCAGCCGAGGAATTTCTCTAACGCCCTCACCGTTTGGTGCATGGCAAACGAGGCAGGACGGAATATTGGCTTCCGGAATCCCCAGTTCATATATCTTATTTCCCGCAGCTACCAATTCCCGGTTTCCGTCATCGGCCGCTTCGGGGGGCAGCGTCGAAAAATAAGCTGCGAAATCATGCGCCATCTCTGGACTGATATTTGCCACGGCGCGCCACATATAATCTTTCGAATAAGGATTATCTCGGATGTGGTTGCGAAAGTTCAGCAGCTGGTTCTCGATGTATAGCTCTCTTTGTCCGGCCAACCGCGGCGCGCTCGCAAATCCTTGCGCCGAAGTTCCATGGCACCAGGTGCAATTCCGGACGGGGACGGCCTCACCTGCCCAGAGTGGACCGGCAGCACAGGAAACAATCGCCAGGATTGCTATTTTTGCCTTGATGAGTTTCATGATCCGAGTTCTCGCGCTATACGCATCCATCGAAACCGGTAACCTACCGAAGATCGGAGTCACTGCAGATTGCTGAGATAGGCCGCGAGGGCGATGACCTGTGCATGGGTCAAGTTATGTGTGGTCGGCACCATAATGGCCGAGATATCTGGCGCACCTTGCCCGCGCTCTGCGCCCCAATTGGTCAAGACTTTTATGGTGTACCAATACAGTTGGCCTGCCAGTCGCGGAATTTCGCCGTGACCCCTAGCGTCCGGACCATGACATGCGAAGCACGCAGGAACGTTGGCGTCGGGTGATCCTTCCTCGAAGAGTTTTTTTCCAAAGGCCGCAGAGTCCTTGGGAGCGCCCCCTAATGGACCAGGATTTAGATTTGTAAAACTCGTGGCCAAGGCCGGGATCATCGACGGACTTATGCCATGGGCCACGTTGAACATGACGGGGTTCAGCCGCCTATGCGCAATGAAGGCTCGCAACTGATTTTCAATATACTGGGGCTGTTGCCCTGCCAGTCGTGGGATGGGAAAATAGCCGCGAAAGCCCTGTCCCGACAGTCCGTGGCAGGTTTTGCAATATACCAGCTTTGCCTGAAGCTGTTGGTTGGCAAGGCCGCCCGCGAGTGCGCCATATGAGTGACCGGCCGCGATGACGGCAGTGACGAGGACTGCTGTTTGCAATGCCGATCGTAAACTGATGACCTTCATGATCCGGCCTCCGCGTCTTTTGTTTGGAGTCATTGCCTAACTGACCTGCCTACAGCTTTCGAGGGACGCAATTTCCCTTTTTGGGTTGGCTCTCATTCGAGATAACTGAGATAGGCCGCGACGGCCGCAACCTGATCTTTCGTCAGGTCGTGCGCGATCGGTGCCATGATAGCCGACGTGTCCGGTTCAGCCGGATTCTGACCTCGCTCTTTGTTCCAATTCGTCAGCTTATTGATGATGTAGTCATTGAGCTGACCCGCCAGCCGCGGAAATTCCTCGTTGCCCTTAGCGTCGGGACCGTGACAGGTTTCGCAGGGCGGCACGTTGGCGCTGGGAACGCCGTTATGGAAGATCGCTTTTCCCGCGGCCACGAGATCCTTCGGAGCCCCGCCCAAAGGTTTGGGATCAAGATTCTTGAAATGCGCGGCGAGCCCGCCGACCATCGCCGGACTCAAGACGTGCGCCACCCCGAACATGACGGGGTTCGTCCGCCGACGCTCGATGAAAGCCTGCAACTGATTTTTGATGTACTCGGGCTGCTGCCCCGCGAGCCGCGGGATGGGAAAAGCGCCGCGAAAACCTTGCGCCGAAATCCCATGACAGGTTTTGCAATATACGATCTTGGCTTGCAGCGCCTGCGTCGAGACGGTTTGCGTGCTGCTTTCTTCGGCCCTGCCAGCCGCGGCGAAAACAACTGCAAAAATTGCGGCGTGCAATAAGGACGCTAAGCTATTGGTTTTCACTATCCCGCCCTCACTTTATCTCTCGCCGCTATAGGACCGACACGCTGATCGAGGCCACCGGTGCCCGGCTTCGCGCGCCCGCCACTGAAAAAGGGTTGGGCGCTACAACCCCCGTTAGAACATGATCCAGCTATAGGCCATGAACGTGTTGTTATCCGACGCATTGTCGCCATTCCCGTCGAAGTTTGTGGTCCCTCCGAAAAGCTTCAGATATTTCGTGTAGGATAGACCGAAGCGCGCGTTGAACCAGGGAAAGAACGGGCTGCCGTGGCTGAAGGGCAAATAAGCGACGTCGAAGGTCAAGCTACTGCTGTTCGGACTAAGCGGGTTACCTGTGATGGCATTCATGCCATAAATTGCATCGCTCGAACCCCTCACGTCGTAATAGCTGGCTGTAAAGCTGTAAGTGCTATCGTAGACGTAACCCACCGTGGCTTGGAAGCTGTTCAGGTTGTCACTCTGATTCGAGGTTAAACCCTGCAGAAGCGACGAATTATATTGGGCGGTTTCGTTGATGTCCGTCAGTTTGACCTCGAACGCGTGCGGGCCATGAATGAACTGGTATTGGGCATCGAATCCGATGTCGAGGATTTGATCAGTTCCGAAACCGAAGACGCCTCCCGGTATTTCATTGGCCAGCATGCCGAAAGTGCCGATCATGAAACTGTGTTCACCGATCGTCGGCGCAAATGCGACCCGCCAATAAGGTGCGATCCCGTCGATGAGAGTATTACCAGTACCTTCGCCAAGGGATTGTTGGAGAGACTGGGAAAGACTTCGATAGCCGGTGACCTCGGCATAGACCATATCGTGCCACCACGTATAGACGCCGGCTCCCACGACCTGACCGGCGAAGAACTGTCCGCCGATCTGCGTCTGCGGCGGCGTGAAATTGGGCCCGGTCGCCGGAGAAATATAAGGAAAGCCCCAGGCCGGCGTCGTGTTCCACACGTCCTGAACCGTCGGATTGTTGTTGAAGTCGATGCCGTAAGTAAAATCAATGCCGAAGACTTGGGCCTTTTTGGTATAGCGGATATCCGTGTTGTCGAGGTGCCAATTTTGCCCCACCCCGTCATAGGTCCCCTGAATGAACGCGCCCAGATTGTCGTAAATCTGGCCGCCGTAGAAAAGGCTCGCCTGGCTCAGGACCACGTTGTCGTTCGTATGCAAGTTTGGCGCGGGAGGCACCGCCAGGTTTTGCTCGAAATGCTCGAATTGCGGCCCCTGAATCATCACGGAGATCGGCGGCGCTTGGGTGTTCGACAGGCCGCCGCCTGCCGTGTAGCCGTTGAGTTTGAATTGGCGTCCGTAAGGGGTCAGCTCGGGGAAAGCGGTGTGGCAGGTGGCGCAAGGCTGACCGGTCTGCGCCGCGAAGCTCGGCAAGGCCGATGCCATTTGCGGCTTGAACAAGAGGCCGACGCAGAGCAATCCGCCGGCCGCGATAGCGACACCGCCCAAAAGAAGCCTCACCGACAAGCCGCCCGGGTCACTCGCGGTGACGGATTTTCTCTCGTCTGTTGACTTCCGGTTATCGACGGATTGATCGGTGATATCGTGCCCTTCACTCGATCCTAGGTCTGGCATGACGCGCGCCCCCCCGCACCATTTTCGATTTTCAAAGTCGCGAGCACGGAATCTTCACCGAATTAATCTTCACCGAATTCTTGTGAAGGCTAACACGTTCGGCTGCCGATCAAAATTGTTCGCAATGAAATTCGCCTTTGCCCCGTCGTATTTTTGCGTGTGTTGTTAAATTGCATCCAAATCGCTGATTTCGCAGGTGCAAAACAAGATCCGCTTTGGCAGGGGGGTGTAAAATGGACCCCTGTTGTGGGACCACCTGAATCGGTTTCTTAATTGGAAGTTCGACCGCTCCGATCTCTTGAATATCATGCAGCGAAGGGCTGCGTCTGCTGCTGTTGCTGTGGGTATACCCGGCGGCCGTGATCTTCGGGTACAAAGCGGCGTCTGTTCCACTGGCCATCGGATGTAATAGCTCTCTCGCCCGCCCTCACGCGCGCTTTTCGAATTCCTCCGGCCGCACTTGCCGGGCCATGGCATCGAGCACGGCATTGACCATGCCGCTTTCTTCGCGGGCGAAGAACGCGCCGCCGATGTCGACATATTCCTTGATCGCGACGCGCGCCGGTATGTCGAGGCGCTTCGTCAGCTCATAGGCGCCGGCCCGCAAAATCGCCCGCAAGACCGAATCGATGCGGGTCAAGGGCCAGGTGCGATCGAGCGTCGCGTCGATCAGGCGGTCGATCGGGCCTTGATTGGCGAGAACACCCGACAGGATGTCACGGAAGAACGCGACCTCGGCGCAGTTGTATTGATCGCCCTCGATCTCGTTGCCGATCCAAAAGGTTTCGAATTCGGCCAAGGTCTCGACAAGGCCCTTGCCCGAGACTTCCATTTCATAAAGCGCCTGAACGGCGGCGAGCCGGGCGGCGGAGCGTTCTGCGGGCTTGATCATCGAGATGCTCCAAGACCGGCTTTGAGACGATAAAGGGCGAGCGCCGCGCGCGCCGCGTCGCCACCCTTGTCGCCTTGCCGAGGATCGGCTCGCGCCAATGCCTGCGCCTCGGTCTCGACGGTGAGTATGCCGTTGCCGAGGCAAATCCTGTGCGCGACGGCGAGGTCCATGAGCGCGCGCGCGCTTTCGTTCGAAACGATCTCGAAATGATAGGTTTCGCCTCGAATGATGCAGCCGAGCGCGATCGCACCCTGATAGGGTGTGTCCTTCCGATTGGCGCGGTCGAGGGCGATCGCCATGGCGATCGGAATCTCGAGTGCGCCAGGGACGCTCACGACATCGACATTCACGCCGGCTTCCGCGAAGGCCGCGCGCGCCCCCTCGAGCAGCATGGCGCCGATATGATCATAATAGCGCGCCTCGACGATGAGGAAACGCGCGCCATCGAGGCGTTCGACTGGGGCAAGTGTTCGGCGCGGTTCGGCCATTCGTGTCTCGGTGCTCGTCTATGAATGTCAGGAGAATAGGCTGCGCGCTGGAGTAGGGCGGAGGCACCCGTATCCCCCGCGCAAGGCCGAATGGCGCAAGATGCGGCACCCGCCCACTGCCGCGAGCTCGCAGTAGAGCTTTTTTGCGGCAAGAGCCTTTGCCTTGCCCGGAGTGCCGGCTGTAAGTAACAAGCGCCCGGCGGCGGCGCAAGCCGCAACCGAGGATAAACGGGTTTTGACCGACATGCACGACAGCCGCGCCGCTTTCCTCGTTTCTGTGCAGCGTCTCGCCGCCGATCTCCTCACGTGTTTGAGGTTTTGCACGCGGCTACCATTTAAGTCTTCGCCGTCGAGAACGAACCCTACCGGCCGCTCACGCAATCGCCCGCCCGCGCGCTGCCGCTTGCCGGCGCTTTGATCGGCGCTTGCGCGTCCGCATGTCTCGGCCTTGCGGCAAAGCTCGGCCTACCAGCACCGCTCCCCGCCCTTCTCGCGCTGACGGCGCTCATCGCCTTGACCGGCGCAATGCACGAAGACGGATTAGCCGATTGCGCCGACGGCTTCGGCGGCGGTGCAACGGCTGAGAGGCGGCTCGAAATCATGAAGGATTCGCGGCTCGGGACGTTCGGCACAACGGCCTTGATACTGTCGCTCCTCCTGCGTGGTGCAAGCCTTGCCAGCATCGCGACCCAAAGTCTCGCCCTGGCCGCACTCGTCCTGATCGCGACGGCTGCAACATCGCGCGGCCTGGCCCTCGTGCCACTATGGCTTCTGCCGCCGGCGCGCTCGCAAGGGGCGGGCTTTTCGGCGGCCAAACCGCCGCAGGCCGTGCTGGCCTTTGCCGCAGCGAGCGCCTGCGTCCTCGCCCTGTTGCCGATGCTCGCCGAAGCGAGCTTGCCGCGAATCCTCGCTGCTTTAGTGGCGAGCGCCGCCGGCGCCGGCGGCGTCACGCTCGCCGCGCGCCGTGCGGTCGGAGGGCAAACGGGGGATGTCGCGGGCGCGGCGCAGCAGCTCGCCGAAATCTGCGCCTATCTCGTCTTTGCGGCGCAGATCTGAGCCTGAACAGCCATCTCGCCGTCGACATCGTGGAGCTCAGGATCGAGCCGAAACCTGCGCCGCACGGCCTCGGCTCGCTCCGGCGACGCTCTGATCGTCAAGCAAACCGTTCCATCATGCCGCTCGCGACGCGCCACAACCTCGCTGTTCTCGTAGATCCAATTGAGGCCGCGGCCATCAGCAGCGTCGACGCAGAGTTCCAAGACGGCGTGCTCCGCCGTGAAATTCGCCTCTAGCGCTGCAAGAAGGTCGTCGATGCCCTGCCCGGTCAAGGCTGACACGATCATCGGCCGGCTTTGCCTGGGCCGGCGCTCCGCCGCATTGAGCAAGGCGAGCCGCCGGCCGGACTCGAGGAGATCGACCTTGTTCCAGACCTCGAATATACGTTGCTTCTTCTTGCCGGACGCCGCTCCCGCGACGCCGTCGATCCCCAGTTCGGCTAGCACGGTGTTGACGTCGGAGTTTTGTGCGTCCGAATCTTGATGCGCAATGTCGCGCACATGCAAGATGACATCGGCCTCGACCACTTCTTCAAGGGTCGCGCGAAAAGCCTCGACGAGCATGGTCGGCAGATCAGAAACGAAGCCGACGGTGTCGGAGAAAATAATCCTGCCGCCATGCGGCAAGCTGACCGCGCGCAGGGTCGGATCGAGGGTCGCAAAGAGCATGTCTTCGGCGACAACGCCGGCCTTGGTCAAGCGGTTGAACAAGGTCGATTTGCCGGCATTCGTGTAGCCGACGAGCGCGACGATCGGGAAAGGCACGGCACGGCGGGTCTTGCGATGCAAGTTGCGGGTCCGCTTGACGCTGGCGAGATCGCGTTCGATCCGGGTCATACGCTCCTGGATGAGACGTCGGTCGGTTTCGATCTGAGTTTCGCCAGGGCCACCGAGAAAGCCGAAGCCGCCGCGCTGGCGCTCGAGGTGGGTCCAGGACCGCACGAGGCGCGATTTCTGATAGGCGAGATGGGCGAGTTCCACCTGCAGCGTACCCTCGCGCGTGCGGGCGCGACGTCCGAAGATCTCGAGGATCAATTCGGTCCGATCGATGACTTTGCTGCCGAAAGCCTGCTCGAGATTGCGCTGCTGGACGGGCGATATGGCGCAATCCATGATCACGAGCGCGACGGCCTCGGCCTTTACGCGAGCGGCGATCTCCTCGACCTTGCCTTGGCCGAGGAATGTGCCGGGGCGGATGCGCGGCAGGTTGATCGCTTCACCGGCGATAACGTCAAGGTCGATGGCTCTGGCAAGCCCGACGGCTTCGCCGATGCGCGCCTCCGGCGGACGTCGATTGATCCGGGCATCGCCCTGTCCCGCCGCAGCGCGCTCC
Organism: uncultured Alphaproteobacteria bacterium; assembly: GCA_963809985.1. Classification (GTDB taxonomy): domain Bacteria; phylum Pseudomonadota; class Alphaproteobacteria; order Rhizobiales; family Beijerinckiaceae; genus Methylovirgula. Next base: position 244,719 of record CAWELW010000003.1, read on the forward strand.
AACTTGCGGGCATCGAGATAGGGCCCGATAACGAGGGCACGCGTCGCCGCGGCTTTTTCTCTTTCCGCATTGAAATCCAATTCGGAGCTCACGCGCGTCAAATTCACCTCTTGATTGATCCGCTCAACAACTCGCCTCAGGGCACCGTTGGTCCCTCTTCACCCGGCTCGAACATTTGAATCGGATGGCCCGGCATGATTGTGGATATGGCGTGTTTGTAGACGAGTTGCGAGTGACCATCGCGACGCAATAGTACACAGAAATTATCGAACCAGGTGACGACGCCTTGCAATTTCACGCCATTGATCAGGAAAATAGTGAGCGGAACCTTGTTTTTACGAACGAAATTGAGAAACGTGTCTTGCAGGTTCTGCGTACGTTCTGGTGCCATTTTCAAGCCCTGTTCTTTTCTTGACGCCTCGGCCGGCGCGACCGGCGCAGACATGAATTCGTCTTTGCAAAAACCGATAAGTTGCGACCGGCCAGCAGCATTATTCCGTTTTGTCCCAGTCGTAGCCCATTAGAGCGGCCGGGCGACTGGCTCGCAAGCGCCAGTTTGAACAAATTCCGGATTCCGTCAGACTAAGCTGTTCATCAATTAGGAGAATTCGGTCAACTCTATTGCCAAGTTAATCCTCCAACGTATTGATATAGAGCCATTTTTTCATGTTGCATGGATCGCAGTTCAAGCGTATCAGCCAGCCGATGAACCAGAATTGCAACTCGACGCATCCGCGATCGGCTCAAGAGGCCGGGGCAGCCTGGACGAGACTTCTTTTTGCGACCAAATGAAATTTCTCACGCAAGCTTCGGGCCACCGGGCCCGGCCTGCCATTGCCGATCGCCTGAGCGTCGATGGAGACGACCGGCATGACGAGTGTCGTTGCGCCGGTGACAAAGGCTTCCCGCGCCTTTTTCGCCTCCTCCAGACTGAACTTTCGCTCTTCAAATGGAAGACCTTCTGCCGCAATGAGGTCAATCAGTGTCATGCGGGTCACGCCGCGCAGGATGCGCCTATCGGCATAACGGGTGATGATCACGCCCTCGGAGTTGACGATCCAAGCGTTGGAGGCGGCGCCCTCGGTCACCATGCCTTCCTCGTCGACGAGCCAGGCCTCGTAGGCACCCTGCTCGCGGGCAGACTGGCGTGCCAGCACATTGGGCAGGAGGCAGGTCGTCTTGATGTCGGGCCGCTTCCAGCGGGTGTCCGGCGCGGAAATGACCGCGATTCCCTTCGCAGCCGTAGCTTCGGCTTTGCGGGGATCGGTGCTGCAGGCCGTCACGACGAGGCTCGAACGGACGGACTTCGCCGGAAACACGTGATCGCGCGGCGCCACGCCCCGCGTGACCTGGACGTAGACATAGCCGCAGGCAATTCTGTTGCGGGAGATGATCTGCCTGACGACGATCGCGAGCGCCGCCGGCTGCAACGGCCAAGCCATTTGCAATTCGCCGAGCGACCGTTGCAGGCGCGCCATATGGCGTTCCTCGTCGATGAGGGCGCCGGCATGGACTTCGCAAACCTCATAGATGCCATCGCCGAATTGATAGCCACGATCCTCGATATGAACCGCCGCCGCGGCCTGTGGCAGATAGCGGCCATTTACGTAAGCGATCCGCCCCACTTCGTTCTCCGATCCTTCAGAACAGAACTCCTAGCCGCCCGGCGATGAGGCCGAGCACGGCCCCTGCGGCAATCCCCCAAAGGGGATTGAGACGCGTGAAAAAAACCAGCAAGGTCATGCCGAGTGTCAAGGCGACCGTCAAGACACCGTGATCTGCGACCTGCGCCATCACCGCGCCGCTCGCCAGGATGAGCGCGACGGCAATCGGCGCGAGCGCCTGTTTGGCCAACCTGACGAAATCGTTTTCTCCGTAACGCAAGCTCGAACGCCCCGCTAGGAATGCGAGCCCCGAAGACGGCGCGATCATCGCGAGCGTCGCGACGGCAAGCCCCGCCGGCCCCGCCACATGCCAGCCGATGAGACTGACGATGATGACGTTAGGACCCGGCGCGGCTTGTGCCACGGCGATGAGTTCGGCAAAACCGGCGTCGTCCAGCCAGTGCAGATGATCGACGACCTGGCGGTGGATCTCGGGAATGGTTGCATTGGCGCCGCCGATCGCAACGAGGGAAATGACGGCGAAGGTCGCAGCGAGGTGTGCGAGAATGGACTCCTTCATTTCCGCCGCGCGCCGATGCTGAGCAAGGCCATGCTGCTAGGAGCTGCAATCGCAAGGGTCCACAGCAACGAGTAGTGCAGGAGCCCCGCAGCGATGAAGATACCCGCTCCCGATATGAGCGCGGCCGCGTCAGGCCTGAGATTGCGCATCATCTTTCCAGCGGTTCCGATCACAAGTCCGGCCGTTGCAGCCGCCGCACCTGCAAGCGCGTTCTTCACATCGGACAACCCGGAAAAACGGTCGTAGAGCGCGGCGAGCCCGACGAGGATCGTGACCGGCATGACGAGCAGACCCGCAAGAGCGCAAAGGCTGCCTGAGATCCCACCGGCGCGATCGCCGAGAAGAACGGCTATATTCACCGTGTTCGCACCGGGCAATATGCTCGCAATTCCGAGTAGTTCGGCATAATCGCGCTCGCTCAGCCACCGTCTCTTCTCGACGACGACACGGAGTACCCAAGGTGCGACGCCGCCGAAGCCGCAAAGACCGATTTCGAGAAAGGCCAGAAAAAGGCTACGCCGCTTGATGCTCTGCATGGGCTCGTCCAGGATTGTCGCGGACCTGTCGCACAAGATCGCGATGATTCTACATTGATTCACTCCAGAATCATCGTGATCGATTCCAAAAGTTTAGAGCGGGATGCGCGATCGAGGTTACGCAATCTGCATGAACTCGATCGCGCCGGAAAAGCCGCGCAGCGTCCCGCTTTTTCTCATCCAGCTCTCGATTTCAATCGATAGCGAGCGATCGCAATTTTCGATGCAAGGCCGAGCGTTCCATGCCGATGAATTCGGCGGTGCGCGAAATATTGCCGCCGAAGCGACTGATTTGAGCAACCAGATATTCGCGTTCGAAGACTTCGCGCGCCTCACGCAAGGGCAGACTCATGAGTTTCTCGCCGCCCGCGCCGTTGGGCGTAGCCGGCACCAGAGCGCCGACTTCGGAGGGAAGCATGGCGGAGGTGATTTCGGCATCGGGATCGCCCGCCGCAAGGATCATCAAGCGTTCGACATTATTGCGCAACTGGCGGATGTTGCCAGGCCAATCGTGCGATAGCAGAACCGCAATCGCATCATCGGCGATGCGCCGCCGTGGCATGCCGGTCGACATCGAGACTTGATCCATGAAGAAATCAATCAGAGCCGGAATATCTTCCCGGTGTTCCGCCAGCGAGGGAACCCGCATGGGAACCACGCAGAGGCGATGAAAGAGGTCTTCCCGCAAGGACCCTTCGGCCATCAGTTGAGGCAGATCGCGCGAACTCGATGAGATTATGCGGACATCGACGTGAACGCGAGTGGCGCCGCCGACTCTCTGGAAGTTCTGGTCGACGAGAACGCGCAGGATCTTGCCTTGCGTCTCTTTCGGCATATCGGCGATTTCGTCGAGATAGAGTGTGCCGCCGTGCGCTTCTTCGAGTGCGCCGACCTTGCGATTGCGGCCATCCTTGCCCTCGACGCCGAACAGTTCGATCTCCATCATGTCCGGCGTGATCGTCGCCGAATTGATGACGACGAAAGGCGCGGCGGCGCGGCTTGAAGCCTCGTGGATCGAGCGTGCGACGAGTTCTTTGCCGACGCCGGGTGCCCCCGTTATGAGCACCCGCGAGTTGGCCGGCGCGACGCGCTCGATCACTTGCCGCATTTGGTTGATCGCGCTCGACCCACCGATGATGCGACTGGCGCCGCCGGCACGGATCAGAAGATCATTGACCTCGCGCTTCAGGCGGGATGCTTCGAGTGCCCGCTCCGCGACGAGGACAAGGCGGTCGGCCTTGAAGGGCTTCTCGATGAAGTCATAGGCCCCCATCTTGATCGCAGACACGGCGGTTTCAATATTGCCGTGTCCGGAAATCATGACGACGGGAAGCATCGGATGAGCCTCCTTGACGATCTGTAGAAGCTGCAGACCGTCGAGCCGCGAACCCTGCAACCAGATGTCGAGAAAAGCAAGATGCGGTCGCCGCGCTTGGATCGCGGCAAGGGCTTCGTCGGAATTCTTCGCGGCCCGCGTCGAATAGCCTTCGTCGGATAGGAGTCCCGATACGATGTCGCGAATGTCGGCCTCGTCATCGACGATCAATATATCTTGTGCCATGTGACCATTTCACGTTTCTTGAGTGACGCGATAGCACCTGCAACGCATTTGTTCATACCCTGATAGCGCTTTCGGCGTCGAAGCGGGAGATGCTCCCTTTTATTGCGATCGAGCCGATCCAATTGACCGATCGGATCGGGTCCGGCTCTCGAGCATGTCATTTTCGAAACATCGGACGTTTCCGATGTCCTTATCCGAGAAGTGGATCCACTTTTCGGACAAGGACGTGCTCCAACACATAGAATTAGCATCTATCTTGATCGATCGGGTGAATTTATCCGATCGGAATACGCGCTCCGCATACCGGAGCACCGCATGTTGTCGGCAATTCCGGTGTGTATTTCCGCACGCCCCGAGCCTCACGCTCACTCGCGTGACTCGCGACCTTTTTCACCGCACAAAAAATAAAGTCTGACACAAGCCCCCTCGCCGTCCGGCGCGTCGAGCAGGTCAAGACCGCCACCATGATCTTCGAGAATCTTCGCAACGATCGGCAAGCCAAGACCCGTACCTTCGACGCGCGTCGTCATATAGGGTTCTAGCAGGCGATGCCGGTTTTCCCTGGGGAAGCCTTTGCCGTTGTCAATCACGAATATTTCAGCCAGTCCTTCCGCCGTAGCCGCGAGCGAAACCTTGATGCGTCCCTGAACAGCCTCGGTCACAGCTCTCGCCGCAATGCCTTCCGTCGCATTCTTGATGATATTTGTCACGGCTTGCGACAGGAGCCTTCGATCGAAATACGCCATGAGCGGTTCATTCGGCAGGTGATCCTCGAATTCTATGTCGGAATGGCCGACACGCATCAGGAAGAGCACGTGGCGGACGCAATCGCTGAGATCGTCGCGTTCGAGCCGCGCTTTCGGCATGCGCGCGAAGGACGAAAACTCATCGACCATGCGCTTGATGTCGTCGACCTGCCGAATGATCGTGTCGGTACATTGATCGAAGACGTCGCGCCCCTCTTGGATAACCTTTCCATATTTGCGTTTGAGTCTTTCGGCGGAAAGCTGGATCGGCGTCAGAGGATTCTTGATCTCGTGCGCGATGCGGCGGGCGACGTCCGCCCAGGCGGCGGTCCTCTGCGCGGTGACGAGATCGGTGATGTCATCGAGCGTCACGACATAATTCTTGTCGGCGCGCGTGGCGGGTTCCGAGGTCACGCGGACGTTGAAAATGCGGTCGCGTCCGTTCCGATTGACGGCGATCTGGCTCTGGACGAGGCGCAAAAAGCCGCTGCGGGCTTCGGTGAGAACAGGCGCAACCTCCGGAAGCACCTCTTCGATCGGCCGGCCAACCGGGTTGGGAGCCGTCTCGGCGTTCGCGGAAATCAATTTCTCAGCCGATGGATTGAGGACAGTAACCTGGCCCTTGAGCCCGATGCCGATCACCGCAACGGGAACGCCGGACAAGACCGCCTCGGTGAACAGCCGTCGCTCATCGATCAAATTACTCGCAGCAATGAGTCGATTTTGCTGAAGGCGCAATTCCGAGGTCATTTTATTGAAGGTCTCGCCCAAATGGGCAAGATCGCCGTCAGCGCGGTGGACGGGCACTTGCACATAGAGATTGCCGGACGAGACTTGGTCGGTCGCGGCTATCAGGCGGCGGATGGGCGCGACGAGCTGATTGGCGAAGGAGAGGCCGAGCCAAGTCGCGGAGAACAGCATGATGAGCGCGATGAAGACGTACATCAGCGCGAACTCGAGTTGAATCTTCTGCCGATGGCTTTCGATACCGCTGTATATGCTGACCAGGCGCAACGCTTTGCGCGCGAAGTCCACACTGAGAGAATCAACCGGCCGCGCAACGTAAAGATAAGCGTCGTTGAAAGACGGGATCTGCCGCAGTGCGACAAACGTGCTCCCCTCATCGAGAATAAGGCAGGAAAGATCGCCCTTTCGCGCGTCGTCGAAATCAGAAACCTTGGGATAAACCACGGCGGCGCCTTTTTCGGCGCCCGTGTCGATCTTTTCTACGATCGTCCCATCCAGACGCATCATCGCCGCCGCAGTGAAGCCGAGATAACGCGCGCGAGTGGCAAAAAACTCGTGGAATAATGGCCGAGCAGCGTCGAACATCGGCCGGGCGCGATTGAGGTCTGCGGCCGTGAGCTGCGCCTCCTGCAGAAGTGATTTGCACTGAGCTCGGCGAAACTGCCCCGCCACGCCCGCCGCCTCGGAGATGAACTGGGGCACGTCACGCATGAATTCAGGGTTGAGACTGCGTTCCACAGTGACCGATCCAACGATCGCCATCAAAATCGCCGGGACCACGGCGATGATCGAAAAAAGGCTGACGATCCGGTTATGAAGCCGCGCTCCCGCCACCTGCGTGCGAAGGGCGACGATGAGGCTCCAGGCTTCCGCGACCACGAGGATCGCCAAGAGCAGTATGCAAAAGCCATTGGCGGCGAACAGTTCGATGACGACGAAATCGGTCGGCGTGATCGGCGTGTAGCCGGCAAAGATCAGGAAGCTCGTCAGAGCGACGGCAAGCGCGAGGACGAGCGCTACAGGTCCAAGTCTCGACGTCGAGCGCCTTGACCTCTTGCTGACCAGGGTCGGCGCCAGGGCTAATCTCGACTCACTCATTCGCTCAATCGCCCGAGCCGTTTGCCTCTCGAACATGTCCCGGAAAGCTTGACCGGCGTTTCCAATACATGCACCACGTCATTGATTTTACATTGTCTCGTTGCTCGGCCGCGCGGGAATTTGCTCTGGATGATGAACCAGATCGCGCCAAGCCTTACGTAACATTTAGTTGCATGAAGATCACGGTGTTGCCGAATTGCGACATTTCAAGGGCGGAAACTATCTCGAGAGGGCGGTCCATTGCCTTCTATAGGTCGAATTTCTTTTTTCTGGCTCATTCTTTTGAATTGCACCGATCGCGGGCAAAGGCGCAGGAACCTATCCAGACGGAACGAGCGGTCGGAGCATTCGTCAATCCAAAGCGTGATGAAGAAAAGTGGAACGCTGCCCGGCGTTTCCGGCGCGATCAAGTTCACGCAGATTGCGTAAAACTGATCGCGCATCCCGCTCCAGTCTTTTCGGTCGATCACGTTCACGACTTTGAATTGAATCGGGCCAAAGTCTTCCTGATCTGGGCTATCGCTTTGAAAAGACGAGAATTCTAAGGGGAAATTGCCAGCCGTTCTCTGCGACGTCCGGCACTACTGTGGTGAGCGCATCAATCTGATGTCGAGATCACGGATTTTCTTGCGCAAAGTGTTGCGGTTGAGGCCCAAAAGTTCCGCCGCTTTGATTTGGTTGCCGCGGGTTGCCGCGAGCACTGCAGAGATCAGCGGAAGTTCGAGTTCGCGCAAGACACGATGATAGAGGCCGGGCGGGGGCAAGCCCTCGCCATAGGCCTTGAACAGGTCCGCCATTTGTCGTTCGACCGCCATGGCGAGTGTCACGCCAACCTCGCCCTCCTTGCCGCGGTCCTCGGCCTGGGCCGTCTGCAAATAACCTGGCAGGAGCGGTGAAGAATCGGCCGAAAGCTCGCTGTCGACCAATTGTTCCGTCACGAGTTCCTGCGGATAGAGGGCGGCCAAGCGGCGCACGAGGTTTTCGAGCTCGCGAATATTACCGGGCCAACGATGCCGCTTCAGACGGTCGAGCGCGGCCGGCTCGATACGTTTGAGCGGCAGTCCTTCTGCGGCGGCGAGAGCGAAGAAGTGGTGGACGAGATCCTCAATGTCCTCGGTGCGTTCCCGCATAGGCGGCAGTCGCAGCGGCACCACGTTCAGGCGGAAAAACAGATCTTCCCGAAATAGACCTTGCTGGATCAGATTGCGCAGGTCTTTGTTTGTCGCGGCGATGATCCGGACATTCGTCTTGATCGGCGTCCGGCCGCCGACGGTCGTGTATTCGCCTTGTTGCAAGACACGCAGCAGGCGCGTCTGCGCTTCCATCGGCATATCGCCGATTTCGTCGAGAAAAAGCGTGCCGCCTTCGGCCTGTTCGAACCGCCCGGCGGAACGCTGGTTGGCACCGGTAAAGGCCCCCTTTTCGTGGCCGAACAATTCGCTCTCGATGAGATCGCGCGGGATGGCGGCCATGTTGATGGCGACGAAAGGCCCTTTCTTGCGCTTGCCGTAGTCGTGCAGCGCACGGGCAACGAGTTCTTTGCCGGTGCCCGACTCGCCGGTGATCATCACGGTCAGATCGGTTTGCATGAGGCGGGCGAGCGCCCGGTAGATTTCCTGCATCGCCGGCGAACGCCCGACGAGCGGCATGCCCTCCAAATCTTCCGGTGCCACCGGCTGAGCGCGGTTCTTCGGCTCGTTCATCGCACGCCCGACGATCGCGACGAGTTCGCGCAAATCGAAGGGTTTGGGCAGATAGTCATAGGCGCCGCGTTCGGATGCTTTGATTGCCGTCATGAAGGTATTCTGAGCGCTCATGACGATGATCGGCAGTTCCGGCCGCAGTTTTTTCATTCGTGGAAGCAGCTCGAAGGCATTTTCGTCCGGCATCACGACATCGGTGATGACAAGGTCGCCGTCGCCCGATTGCACCCAGCGCCACAGGGTCGCCGCCGTACCGGTGGTTCGCACCTCATAGCCGGCACGCGACAGGGCCTGACTCAAAACTGTCCTTATCGCCGCGTCGTCATCTGCTACGAGGATGTTACCGCTCATCGCCCAAAACCTCCAATGCGACGTCCAGGGATTGGCTTGCTTCCCGGAATACCGCGGCAATTAGCACTTCGCGCCCTTTGAACCTCGGCTCGAGCAGCGGCCGCGAAGCAACGAATCCAACAGCGTTCAGCCTGCAAAGCGACCTGCGCGAAATGCCAGCCGGCGCACGATAGCGGAACGACCTCTTCACCTCGACCTTGTGCTGCGGCCATCGCGTGGAGCAAACATCGGCATGAGGACCCTGAACGTTGTTCGGCGAGGATGCGACTCGCATTCGATCATCCCGCCGTGATCGCCGATGATTTTGGCAACCAGTGCAAGTCCGAGGCCACTGCCCGTCGGTTTCGTCGTAATAAACGGGTCGAACAGAAGCGGCTGTATCTCGAGGGGAACGCCCGGGCCATTGTCGCGCACGCAGAATTCGAGCGGTAGACTTACCGGCGCATCCGAATGAGAGAGCTTGAGCCGGACGCCCGGCCGAAAGGCCGTGGAAAGTTCGATCTCGCCATCGTCGCGGTCCTCGCCAATGGCTTCTGCCGCGTTCTTGACGAGGTTGAGAAAGGTCTGCACGAGCTGATCGCGGTTGCCGAGCACTGGTGGCAGTGAAGGATCGTAGTTTTCGATGAAGCGCACATGCCGGGCAAAGCCCGCTTGCGCAACCTTCTTGACGTGATCGAGTACGGCGTGAATGTTCAAACTCGTGCGGTCCAGAGGCCGGTGCGAAAACGCGTCCATGCGTTCGACGAGTTTCACGATCCGATCCGTCTCATCGCAAATCAGCCGTGTCAAAACGCGGTCGCTGTCGCTGGCATCGGCTTCGAGCAATTGCGCGGCGCCGCGTATGCCCGACAAGGGATTCTTGATTTCGTGTCCGAGCATGGTGGCCATGGCGGAGACCGAGCGGGCGGCGCCGCGGTGCGTCAACTGGCGGTCCATTTTTTCAGCCATGGCCCGCTCTTGCAGCATGACGACCACGCCGTCGCCGCCGTCCGTTATCGGCGCCACGAACATATCGACCGTTTTCTCCATGGCGAGCCGCGGCAGGCCGAGATCGACGCGATACTCGCTGATCGCGACCCCCGCGGCCTTGACCTGTTCGACAGCGGCCAACAAAGCCGATCCGAATGGAAGCAGATGCGCCAAAGTTTGTTGCAGAAGGACCGGCCGGCTCATGCCGAAAAAGATTTCGGCCGACAGATTGGCCTCGGTAATGAACCCGTCGGCGGCCACCGACAGAACCGGGTGCGGCAGAGCGTTCAAGAGCTTTTGCGCATCTGATTCAGCCCGCGCCCCATTTCCGCTCGTGTGGGAGTCGCCCCTGATCCGGGCCGCCCTGTCGTGCAAGGTGGAAGAAGCATCCCTCGTCCTCATGCGGCAACCGCCAAAGTTTTGCTTTCGAAGGAAGCCACAAGCAAAGCCTCGACTTCCGCCGGGTCTTCGCTCGTGACAAGACGTTTGCCGAGGCCCGCGGTGTCGCTGGCTCCGGACCAATCGGCGTAAGCGGCGAGATGCTTACGGGCATGCCGCACACCTTGTCGAATGCCAAAAAGGCTGAGGATGGTTCGATAATGCTCGAGGCAGGCGGCGAGCCGTTCGGCAGAGCCAAGCGGTGCACGGGGCCGCCCGGTCGCGAGGAAATGGCCGACGTCGCCGACGAACCAGGGCCGCCCGAGCGCCGCGCGTCCAATCATCACGGCATCTGCGCCGGATGCTGCGAGCATGGCAGTCGCATCTTCCAGGCTCCTGCAATCGCCGTTGGCAACAACCGGAATGTCGACTGCTTCCTTGACCATGCGGATCGCCGCCCAATCCGCCCGACCGCGGTAGAACTGGCTGCGCGTGCGCCCGTGCACCGTAACCATCGCCGCGCCTTCGGCCGCAGCGCGGCGCGCGAGCTCCGGCGCGTTGAACTGGGTTTCGTTCCAGCCTAGGCGCATTTTCACGCTCACCGGCACTTTGACCGCGGCCACAGTCGCGCGGATCAAGGCGACAGCAAGATCAAGATCGCGCATGAGCGCGGAACCCGCCAAGCCACCGGTCACGCGTTTGGCGGGACAACCCATGTTGATATCGATAAGATCGGCGCCCTCGGCCTCGGCGCGGCACGCGGCCTCGGCCATGAAGGCTGGATCGCACCCGGCAATCTGAACGACATGCAAACCGCGGCCAGGAGCGGCCGCACGAAAGAGGCTTCCTCGATCGCCTTGGGCATAGCGCTCGGCAGCCAGCATTTCCGATGCGGCAAGTCCCGCCCCGAAGCGCAAGGCCAAGCGTCGCATGCCGAGATCGGTCACTCCCGCCATAGGCGCCAGAAACGCGCGCGATTTCATGCGCAAAGACCCAACGCTGAAAGAACCGTCTTTCAACTGCAGAGTCGGGCTGCCTAGATTTTCATCAATTAACAACATGCTCAGATAATAGCCATAGGAAATAAGGCTAAAATGCGACATCTCGTATCAGACTGTCGCAGCTCCAATGCTCGACTGAATTTTTCGGTAATATTTCCCAGATCGCGATGATTTTGGATTGAATCAATCCAAAATCATGAACGTGATAAATTCCAACAGGTTAGCGCGGGATGAGGAAAAGTTGGAACGGGCTTTCCGGCAGCATCGCGCTCCAGTTCCCGCCGGTTCCAGTACGGCTCCGACGCATTTATCCTCGGCGGATTTGACGAGGCGCGTGAAAAGAGACAGGAGAAACGGCCCGCGCTCCGAAATCTTTGGCATGCCACGCATGAACGATAGAATCGAAATGGCGATTTTGGTCGTCGCCGCAGGCCGTGGCTCACGCGTCGGCTCCGGTGTACCGAAACAATATCGCGATATCGCCGGCCGACCGTTGCTTGCACATACATTGTCCAATTTGCTCAAATCCGCGCCAAGAACAGAGATTCTTTGCGTGATTCATCTTGATGATCGCATCTATTATGATCGGGCTGCGGCGCATCTTGAGCCAGATGAACGCGCAAGACTTCTCGACCCGGTAGCGGGCGGCGCGACGCGCCAAGCGAGCGTCCGGTTTGGACTGGAAGCCCTTGCGCAAGCCCCGCAGCGCCCGGAAATCGTCCTCATCCATGACGGTGCGCGGCCATTTTCTACCGTCGACCTGATCGGCCGCGCCCGCTTGGCCGCGAAACATTATGGTGCCGCCGTGCCAGGGCTCGAGCCGACCGATACGATCAAACAAGTAGATGAGACCGGCCTGATCGTCGCAACCCCGCCGCGGGCTTTTCTGCGCACGGTCCAGACGCCTCAAGCGTTCCGTTTCGACCTCATCTTGGCGGCGCATCGGCGGGCTGCCGCCGAAGGTCAGGACGGCCTCACTGACGACGCGGCAATTGCCGAATGGGCGGGACACGGCGTTCACGTCTTTGAAGGAGACAGCGGCAACATGAAAATTACGCGTTCCGAAGATCTGGTCGCAGCCGAAGCGAGGCTCATGCGCGAACTCGTCGACGTGCGCATGGGGCAAGGCTTTGACGTCCATGCTTTCGGTCCAGGCGATCACATCTGGCTCGGCGGCCATAAGATCGCCCATGATCACGGGCTCCTCGGCCACTCGGATGCGGACGTCTTGAGCCACGCGATCACCGACGCGCTTCTCGGCGCGATTTGCGACGGCGATATCGGCGCCCATTTTCCTCCGTCGGATTCAAAATGGCGTGGCGCGGCCTCGTCGACCTTTCTCGCGGCGGCGGCTCAAAAGGTGCGCCGCCGCGGCGGAATGATAGCCAATGTCGACGCTACGATCATCTGTGAAAGGCCCAAGATCGGCCCGCATCGCGATGCGATCCGCGCCCGCGTCGCCGAGATCGCCGAGATTTCCCTCGACAGGGTTGCGATCAAGGCGACGACCTCCGAACGTCTCGGCTTCACCGGTCGCGAGGAAGGCATGGCGGCTCTGGCAATCGCGACAATACGCTTGCCGTTGTGACGGCGCCTTGCGCATCAGGCATCATGGCCGCGAGGAAACTGTCACGACGCTCTAATTCGCCGTCGCCGCCGTCGTCTGCAGCCTGGCATCGATGGCTTTGAGCAAGCCGTCGAACTGCTTTTGGATGCCGTGGAGTGTGACTTGGTCGGGTTCGGCTTCAAGCTCGGCCGCGGCAACCGCGAACACATCGGTTATCTGCTTGAGCCGGTCGAGTGATGCATCGATGTCGGCAAACTCGACGGGCACGCCTTCGAGGCCGCTGTCGCGCATGGCCCGAAGTTCGGCCATGGTGCGCTTGTTATCGGCCTCGCGCGCGTTGATGCGCGCGGCGAATACGGCTATAGCCCGCCGGCGTTCGTCGTCTTGCTTCATCGTCAAAATATCGCGCAGGCGTTCGACAAGGCCTTCGACCGAGGTCTTCTCGAAACTGTCGATCTTGTGCCCGATCTTGCGCACGTCGCCTGCCCTCAGGGTCGCGTGCCAATTGATGCGCATCATCTCAGGGTCAAATGTCTTGACGTTTCCCTTATGCGCGAAGAAGACACTTTCGAGAAACGCATGATAGACATGCGAGTTGACGACGAGATCAAGATACGCCAGCCCGCCGATGAAGGTGAGACCAAAGACGAGGACGACAATCATCCACCGGACGCCCAGTCTCGTCGAAACGGCGCCCATCTGACGCGCAAAACCCGCTAATGTCGGTGATGAAATCTTGGTCAGCACGGCACGATCCGATCTCGCCAGTCACGGCCGTCCGTTCAACTGCGCTCAGCGTGACCTTCGCATACTCCGCCATTGTCGATCTGGTGGCTTTTTAGAAGCAACGCGTTAATAATCCGCTTCACGCTCTCAGCAAATGGGCCGAATGCTGGTCACCGACCCGGCATCGTGGCATTTGGGGATAGTCCCCTGAACAGGAGAGCGGGCCGGGCGCAAGCGCTCCACCCGGTTCGCTCTTTGGAGAGCGGCGCTCTGCGGAGCGTCGCAATGCCGCTGATGCGCGCCAGCCGAGCTGCTGCTTGTGCGCTTTGGACCCGCTCAGCGTTCGGCAACCGCGTTACGAGCGAGATCCACGACGTAGCGGCGCCATGGACGAGAATGACCCGCTCGAACCGTTCATAGGTCTTGAAATCGCGGATCAGATCAGGCTCAGGAAAAGCGCGAGCCCTGTGCCGGTGCCGAGCATGGTGCGACGACAAGCGGCGCTTCCGGTCTTTCTTGCGACCTCGGCCCGAAGACTACTGGCCAAAATGCTGCACTGCAGCACGAGGCCGCCTGGAGCTGCCAATCGTGCGCCGCGAGCGAACCGCTCAGGCTGCGGATCTTGCCGCTGCCGCTAGGAGATGGCTGGCGTTCGAGAGATCCTCGAGCTTCGCTCCAAGAACCGCCAAACCTTCGATTAAAGCGTCCGACGGCTTGACGAAGACGAGCGTGAAGCCGTCGGCCTGCCAAGTCGCAGCCGCGGAGACAAGGACTTGCAGGCATTGGCCGCCAAGACGCTCGACCTTCGACGCGTCGAGCAGAAGATCGCTGCCGCGCAGTGGCAGAAGGTGCTCGACCAAAGGCAGTGCCGCTTTGAGATCGAGAATGCTAGGCAAAACAAGGTTTTTCGTATCCATCGATTGACCCCAAAACGATATCTGTACTTAAGCGGCATTACGTGGCCGGAGCCACGATTGATTTTACTCAACTCCAGCAAAATTAATGCTGCCCAAACTTTCAAAAGCGAAGCGAGCTTGCAATGCTTGCTTCGGCCGACTACGGCTCCTCAGCCTCGCTGAGTACGCAGGCCGAGTTACGTTCCGAAAGCGATGAATAGCGTGGACAAGGTTACCAAGTGCTTTTCGCGGCGATGCGGCTTTGCCGGTTCCCATGAAGCCTGCGCCGAACAATGCGTCGCGCCGCCGCACCGAAATCAATCACATTTTGTAAGACTCTCTATTATTCAGGTACTTGTATAATTCCGGCTCGGTCGTGCGCGCGCAGTACCGTTCCGCCACAAGAGAATATTTTCGCATTCAGCCTTTCTAATTTCTCACCAATCGGGCAGACGAAGCGACAGCCGCAGGTCCCATCGCGGCAGAACGCGAGCCGGTCGGAAGCTGGATGGCCCTACGGTTTCTGAGTCATGGAGGCACCTATGTTCATCGCGATGAACCGGTTCAGAGTCGTCAAGGCGGAAACCGCGACCTTCGAGCACTTGTGGCTTTCCCGTGAATCGCATTTGCAAGAGCGTTCAGGCTTTGTCGCTTTTCACCTGTTGCGCGGCCCCGAGCGCGAGGATCACGTGCTTTTCGCCTCGCACACGGTGTGGGCCTCGCGGGAGGATTTCCTGGCCTGGACGCGATCGGAACAATTTCGCGCCGCCCATCACAGCGCCGGAGAGGGCAAGCCGCTCTTCCTCGGACACCCCGAATTCGAGGGCTTCGACGTCATCCAAACCATTGAAAATTCGGCAGCCGCGCGCGCCGCGGAATGACGAAGCTATGGGGTCCGACACGTCGCCCAAGGGCGGAGCCAAGACCGCCGAGGTGCTGCGCTCGGGCCTGACCGAATACGACATCGATCCACTGATCGCCGGCAGGTAGAGCGCCCGGGCCATCGACCCGGATCGTGCCGTCGCCGACGCGATCGTCCGCAAATTGCTCGAAGCGGCGCGCTGGGCGCCGTCGCAGTTCAACGAACGGCCTTGGGCTTTCGCCGTGGCGACGCAGGAAGCGCCTGAATTCATCGAACGGGCGCGACTCAGCCTCATCGAAGCGAACGCCTGGGCCCGTGCCGCGCCGGTCTTGATCTTTGTCTTGTCGAGAAAGATATACTCCACCGCATATTGGTTCATGCCCAATCGGCTGCATTTGTTCGTGACTGGCAAGGCGACGACGCAAATGGCTTTGCAGGCGGTGCAAGATGGCCTCGTTTTCCACCAGATGCATGGATTTTACGGCTGGCACATCAGGCGGCTTTTTCAAGTTCCGCACCAATATGCGCTGGTAACCGCAATCCCAGTCGGCTATCCCGGCGACATTGGCCGCCTGCCCTCCTATTCGCAAAGCGCCGAAACCGCCGCGCGCGTGCGGCACCCGCATGCCCGCTTCGTCTTTTGGAACGAAACGCTCAGGCGGGCCTAACTCTTCGATCTCGTCTTGACGATCGGCCTGCAAGAGCGCCGCGCGATCCGTTTCAACAGGCCCAGCTTGTCCGCCGGGGTGGCCGACTTGTCCCAGCGGGTCGCGAAGATCGTACCGGGATATCCCGGGGCTACCGTCTCATTTTCACGTCGGGTTGAATGAGACCTGTGCCGACGCGGCGCAACATCGTCGCCTATCCGCGCTCGCGCGCGGTCTCAGGAATGAACCGTAACGCCTCCGCTATCTGGTCGCGGCAATTCTGCAACGGGGCACAAGTTCTTGGGAAAAACGCAGATAAGGACGCGTTTTGCCCACGTCTTGACGTAAAGCTTCGTGTAGAGTGAGCGTGTTAACTGGTCAATTTTGCGAGCCTGTGATGCGAGCGCCTCGACCTGACAGCAAGATGCCGATCCAATTTCGCGCGCCCGCCGCCAAGCTTGCGCTGGCCGGAATTGTCCCGTTGGTTGCGCTGTTGGCGCTCGGTCCATTGATGGCGAGGCCAGCCTTCTTGCAATTTTTCGCAGCGCCCGCCGCGTCCAATCCGCAAGATCCTGTTTGGGCCGGCCATCTTGATAATCCGGAGGCTGCCAACGCTACCGCTGAGCCCTCCACCTCGGTGCGTTCGACGTCTTACACGTCGGGATTTGACCCGGCCGCCGTCGGGCTGGTCCCTCCAAAAGCCGCGCCCGGCCGTGCGGCTCAATTGCACGCCTGTGCGGATGAGGGAGCGGACAAAGCTGCGGACCTGGCCCATCTGACGAGTGGGTGCAACAAATCCGCCAAAACCGTCGCCCTGCCCTTGCCGCGCCCGCCGGAGCTCAAGCCGGTCGCGACGGCCGATGTGTCGGCGGACCAGCCGGCGCCGCGCAAGAGGAATGGACTCTTCGGCTTCGTGCCGCATCTGCCATCGGCGGGCCAATTGCTCAGCCCGTTCACTTTCGTCGGCGACAAGGTTTCAAGTCTGTTCAAGAGATCCTAAAGTCCGGGCGGGTGAGCCTGTTCGGTCGACCGCGCTTTGTCTGCCAGTCTCCTAGCCCGTTCAATTCATCACTCGTTCAAAATAGGGTGACAAGACTCACGTGTCGCTTCGACATTGGGGCGCAAGCAAAAGGGGGCTGCGTATGAACTTCATTATCTGGTTGATCGTCGGCGGACTGGCGGGCTGGCTCGCTGGGAAGATCCTGCAAGGCGCAGGTTTCGGCCTCATTGGCAATGTCGTCATCGGAATTTGCGGTTCGGTCCTCGCCGGGTGGCTTTTGCCGCAAGTGGGTTTTCCCCACATCGGTGGCCCATTTATCTCGGAATTGATTTATGCCTTGATTGGCGCCCTCGTCATCCTCATCGTGCTTGGCGCCGTGCAACGCCGCCGATGACCAACTCCGGGACGCACAATTAGCAATAAATACGGAATCTCGGGCCTTCCCGGGGTTCCGGCTTTTCCGCTTGCTACGCGAGCGGAAAAACATGAAGGACATGCTCCAACTCATTGAATTACTGCATATTCCAGTCGGATGCGCCGGCTCGATCGGAGCGAGCGCCGAAGTCCGTTGCGCGCGGACAGGCCGGTCCCATGTGACAAATCCCGGTTAGTTTGATGTGCAACCTCTATTCAGAGACAAAAGGCCAGGCCGCAATCCGGCAGCTCTTTAGAGTACCGCGCGATCGCTCCGGCAACCTTCCTTCGTTCCCTGCGATCTATCCGGACATGTTGGCGCCCGTTGTCAATGTCGGCAAGGATGGCGGGCGCGAACTCGGTTTGATGCGCTGGGGATTTCCGCCGCCGCCGAACCTTGCCACCCGTCCGGTGACGAACGTCCGCAACTTGAAATCTCCTTATTGGCGCGGATGGCTGAAGACGGAATGGCGCTGTCTCGTGCCGGCGACGAGCTTTTGCGAATGGACGGATTCGCGGCCCAAAATACCGCATTGGCTCGCCGTCGACATGTCGCGCCCGCTGTTTGCCTTCGCCGGTTTTTGGCGGCCATGGACGGGCGAGCGCAAGGGCGAGAGCGGCGAGCATCGCTTGTTTGCAATTCTGACGACGGAGGCGAACGACGTGGTGCGGCCGATCCACGCCAAGGCGATGCCCGTGATTCTCACGACGCAGGACGAATTCGAGCAATGGCTGATGGGCTCGGTTGAGGCGGCGACTGCGCTTCAGAGGCCATTGCCCAATGAGCTGATCCGCGTCGTCGTCTCCGGCCAAACGGCTGATCCGGTCGCCGAAGAGGGAAATCACGTCGCTTGAAGCCGTCTGCACCTGGTCGCAGATGCCAGCACGCCGGACCGTCGAGTTGCGATCTCGCTCACGTATTGATCGGGAAGTCGCTCTTCTTGAATAGAGAGACCAGCTGAATACCATGCGCGGCGAGATTTTGATTGGCCCCCTCCTGCCGATCAACCACGACGAATGCGTGTCGTACCGAACACCCCGGGAACTCTTCCTTCATGCCCTCGATAGCGGTGAGGATAGATTTTCCTGAAGTGGCGACGTCGTCGACAAAGAGGACCTCTTCACCAGCGCGGACATGTCCATCGATTTGCTCACGCGCTCCGTGCTCCTTCGCGCGTTTGCGCACGAAGAAAGCATCGACAGGATAAGACTTATAGTAACTCGCTACAGCAATCGCTGAAACGAGCGGAACCGCTCCGAGCTCGAGACCGCCGACGCACTTGAGTGTATTTCGTTGCATATACTCGACGACAATTTCACCAATCAGCGCGCCACCTTCCGGCAACATCACCGTCTGGCGAAGCTGAAATAAAAACTTGCTCCTGCCGCCCGAAGACAAAAGAAAGTCACCCAGCTTCAGCGACTTATCTAAAATGATTTTGTGTAACCGACCCCAGCGGGGATCGCTCTGGTCGAGCAAGGAAACGGAAACTGCGTGAGCGTGTCGCGTCATTGTAGGGTCACCGGTGTCGAATCATGTTTTTGAGGCTGGCATCACAATTCACTGCGGCCTCGTTTCGCTGCGCACCGGGCCACGCCCCCATCGGCCGCAGCCGCAGGCATGAAGACGCGCCCGATTACACAGATAATCCCTCGAGATCAAGCGCCGGCGCCGTAATGCCGTGGACGAGAACAAAAACCAGGATTTGTCGAAATGAGCCACCAGCCATTTCTCGATAGGGCCTCAAGTGCCTCGCATAACTATTTGACTTCTTTGGTGAGTGCGCCGGGATTCCAATGCCGGACCCCTGATTGAAAGTCGCGTCTTGCCGTGCGCGAGCCGTGCGACTGGATCGCCTTGCGGTGGATCAACGTTGCCGCGACCAAGGCACCGGCCGCTTCCTGCCCGCCGACACTCTCTACCGATCTGTCAGCGGCGAGATCGTACCTTTCGCTGTCATCGTCGACGCCAAGGACGACGCCGCGCGGCGCTTCTATCAGCGCGAGAGTTCCTTGCCGTTCCCTGATCATCCGATGCGCTTGTTCCGACCCATGGCCGATCTCGCAGGACCGTTCAAATAACCGGCTGCGCCGGGACACCCTAGTCCGCGTGTTTCAGATCATCGATCGCGGCGGCGAGAAAGCGCGCCGCTTCGCCGCCCGTCACGACCCGGTGATCGAATGTCAGGCTCAACGGGAGAATGCGACGGATCGCAAGCGCGCAATCGACGACGACCGCCTGTTGGCGGATCCGGCCGGCGGCGAGGATCGCCACCGTCGGGGGCACGACGATCGGCGCGGCGTATTTGCCCGCGATCATGCCGAAATTCGACAGGGTGATTGTAGCGCCGCGCAGTTCTTCCGGTGGAATCTTGCGCGCCGAGATGTCCGCGCGCATCCGGTCGAGGCCGAGGCGCAAATCCTCGGCGGTTCGATTCGCGACGTCGCGCAAGACCGGCACGAACAAGCCGTCGGGCAGGTCCACCGCGATGCCGACGTCGATCTTCTGCAACACGCGCCGCCCCAGCGATTTGCTCTCGAACCAGGCGTTCAGCCCCGGCTCCGCCCGGCACCCTGCGACGAGCGCACGCACCAGACGCACGGTCACGTCGACGCGCGGCGGCCAAGCATCGACGTCGGCGTCCTCCATCACGGTTGCCGCGGCGACCTCCGATTGCGCCAGTGCCATGTTTTGCGCCATGGCGCGCCGGACACCCCGCAGCGGTTCGGCCGGTCCGACTTCAGCGAGAATGCGGGCGACGCGCCGAATGTCGCCGGCGCTGATGACGCCGCCCGGGCTGGTGGGCGTGACAATCGTCAGATCGACGTCGAGCTGACGCGCCAAGGCGCGCACCGCGGGCGTCGCTTTGAGCGCCGCGCCGCCGTGGCCGATCGCTGACGGAGCTTCGCCCTGGACCTGCTCGCCGACTTTCACCTCCCCAACGATCGCGCCGGCATCGGAATCCGATCCTCCGGCGCCGGCGAAACCGACGACGGGCGCGCCGAGGCGCACGATCTCCCCGACCTTGGCGAACAGCCGCTCGACGCGGCCCTCATAGGGGGACGGGATCTCGACCACCGCTTTGGCCGTTTCCACAGCCAGCAAGGGCTGATCCACCGCCACTTCGTCGCCGGCCTTGACACGCCATTCGACGATCTCAGCCTCCTGAAGCCCTTCGCCGAGGTCGGGGAGTCGAAAAATCCTCATGCGGCCTCCATCGAGGTTCTCACCGCGTCGACGATGCGATCGATGCTCGGCATATACTGGTGCTCGAGCTTTGCGAGCGGGACGACGACGTCGTAACCGGTGACCCGTCGCACGGGCGCGAGCAGCGAATAGAGCCCGTGTTCCGCGATCTGCGCGGCGATTTCGGCGCCGAAGCCGGCGGTCCGCGCGGCTTCATGAACGATAACGCAGCGGCCCGTCTTCGCCACGGATTCGAGGATGGTGCGAACGTCCAGCGGCTTCAGCGTCGCGAGGTCGATCACTTCGACGTCGACGCCCTCGATCTCCAGGCGTTTTGCCGCGGCGAGCGTTTCCTGCAGCATCGCGCCCCAGCTCACGAGGGTCACGTCGCGGCCTTCCCGCAGAGTGAAGCAGACGTCCAGCGGCAGCGCTTCGCCATCGTCCGCTACCTCCTGCTTGAAGAGCCGATAGAGACGCGTCGGCTCCAGGAACACGACTGGGTCGGGGTTTCGGATGGCCGCGAGCAGAAGCCCGTAGGCGCGCGACGGAGAGGAAGGGATCACGACGCGCAGGCCGGGGATATGAGCAAAAAGCGCCTCGGGGCTCTCGGAATGGTGTTCGGGGGCGTGGATGCCGGCGCCGCACGGCGAGCGCAGTACCATCGGGCAGGTCAGCCGCCCGCGCGTGCGATGGCGCAGGCGCGCCGCATGATTGATCATCTGGTCGATAGCCGGATAGATGAAGCCCGCGAACTGAATCTCGGCTACCGGCTTCAATCCCATCGCCGCCATTCCGACCGTCGCGCCCGCGATCGCAGCCTCGGCGAGCGGCGTGTCGATCACGCGCTCCGAGCCGAATCGCGCTTGCAGCCCGAGCGTGGCCCGGAACACGCCGCCGTTGACGCCGATGTCCTCGCCGAGCAGAACAACGTCTAAATCGCGTGCCATTTCGTGGGCGAGAGCGAGATTGATCGCTTCGACGAGGTTGATCTCCGCCATGGCCAGCTACTCCCGGCTGTCGAAACGCCGCGCCGTCTCCCGCTGCTCCTGCAGGGATTCCGGCAATGCCGCGAACAGATGCTCGAACATGAAGTCGGCGGCCGCCGCCGGCGTCGTGAGATAGGCGCCGACCGCCTTTTCGACCTCTTCGGCGCAAGCCTTCGAGAGTCCGAGCTCGCGCTCCTTGTCCCATGCTCCTATCTTGAAGAGATAATTGCGCAAGCGCGCGATCGGCTCGCGCGCCCATTCGCGCTGCACGACTTCCGGATCGCGGTAGCGCGTGGCGTCGTCGGCGGTCGTGTGGTCTCCGAGCCGATAGGTCAGCGCTTCGATCACGCTCGGCCCGCCGCCTTCGCGCGCCTTTGCGATCGCGCCTCGGGCGACCTCATGAACGGCGATCACGTCGTTGCCGTCGACTTGATGGCCTTGCACGCCCGCCGCGATGGCCTTTTGCGCCAGCGTCTGCGCCACTGTCTGCGCACTGCGCGGCACGGAGATCGCCCACTGATTGTTGTTGATCACGACCACCAGAGGTGCGCGCCAAACGGCCGCGAGGTTCAAGGCCTCGTAGAAGTCCCCTTTGGACGTGCCGCCATCGCCGATGAGGCAGACAGCGACGCGCGGCTCACGCCGCAGTTTAAAGGCGTAAGCGGCGCCGGCCGCGTGCGAGACCTGGGTGGCGATCGGCACACAACTGGGAAAATCGGCGCGCGCCGCGGAAAACGCGCTGCCCCTCTCGTCGCCGCTCCAATAGAGCAGGCTCTCGACCATGGTAACGCCACGCAGCAATTGCGCGCCGTGATCGCGATACGAGGGCGCAAGCACGTCCTCCGGACGCATCGCACTCGCCACCCCGACGCCGACGGCCTCCTGACCGACCGAGGAAGCGAACGTGCCGAGCTTTCCGGTTCGCTGCAGAGCAATCGCCTTGGCGTCGAAGGCCCGCGTCAAGGTCATGGCGCGATGGAGCCGCAACAGCGCCTCCGGATCGCGCGCGAGAACCGGAGCCGATTGCACCAACTCGCCTTCGGGAGAGAGGAATTGCGTAAAGTCGACCCGAAATACGATGCTCATGGCGACAGACTTCCTGAGCCAACCTCAACTCCTAAACTTACGGCGCCGGTTGAAGGTTGCATCTCCGAGGCGGGTGTTTTGACCGACGACCCTCGCCGAAATTCGAAGGAGCGCAACAGTTGCCGATCGTCTTGACCCTTCCCTAGGGAGGTCCAACCAAGCCCTCGAATGGATGTCTGGCTTTCCGCGCCGTCGGTCGAACACCGAATTGCGGACTTGAGTGTCAGCATCTCATCTTACTCGCCGCCATTTTCGATAAACCAACTTCGAGCCCACTGACGAACCTCATTGGCCAGTCCTGACATTTCGGCATGTCGCTGTGCTGCGCCCTGATTGCTGGGTAGCGAACCATTACACGAATGACCACATCGTCGCCCGATGAAAAAAGGTTACTTGTCCTTCGCTCCCAGCTCCTTCCGCTCGTAGAAGCGTCGGCGACGGCAAGACAGGACGCGCCTTGAACGCCGCGCGGAAGGCGGGCTTCGTGGCGACGGTCTCGGCTTTGGCGTTGATCATTGCTGCGCTGCGGCGATCGTCTTTCGACTAGGACTTTACGGGTCCCCATTTCAGTTCGGCGACTTCGCGACCGCCGTCTTTCGAAGCATGCACGACGAAGGGTCTTGCGTCGGTGCGATATTGGTGCGGGGCGGAAAATTCGAGGTGAGATAAGACATCGTCAGATCGTAGAGGTCTTTCAGTTCCCGCCATGTTAATGATCGGTGAAACGCCCGCACATGGGTTTGGCACTCCGCGATCAGGCATAATCCCCCGACGCATGTCTGGCAGGCCGGATGCCTGGTTCCAGGCTTCGGCAGTTGGGATACGATTGCCCATGCACGGCACACTATGAGCTGTTGTTTCTTGTACCAAGCCGCTAGGATTCCTGCGAAAAGCTTCCGGGAGGGGCCACTGTGATGTCCGATCTCAGAATTCAGCAAGGCTATCGCGAGTTTTGCCATTGATCGGCTAAATCCTTGTACATTTCCTTGTTTGGAGCTCCTGCAATGGATATGCCTACCCGCCAAACCGAACAGAAGAACACCGAGCGGCGCGTCAAATCGGGGAAACGCGCGGGGGGGAGATTTTGACCTATCCAAACCGCGCGGCGCGCGGCTTGAGCATACGGCAACGGCTGACGCTGATAGTGCTCGCCGTAGCGATTCCGATGCTGGCGATGTCGGCGGCCATCGCTTGGCAGCTCGAGCAACGCGAGCGAGAGACGCAGCGCGAAGCCACCATGTATGCCTCTCGCTCCATTCTGAGTGCGGTTGATGCGCAACTCGGCAGGTACACAACTGCCGCCCAGGCGCTCGCCACGTCGCCAGCGCTCCAAGCGGACGACCTCGTCGCCTTCCGCAAACGAGCCGAGCTTGGCCTGCCCGGCCTGTCTGGATCCTGGGTGGTGCTCGCTGATGTGCGTGGACAGCAGCTGGTCAACACCTTGGTGTCAGCCAGCGAACCTCTTCCGCGTAACGTCCCGGAGTGGCTGGCCGACGAAAGCCGCGCGTTCGAAACCAAGCAGGTCCAAATCTCGGACGTGACCATCGGGCCGGTCGCGCAAATCCCGGTCATCGCAGTGGGAGTGCCGGTCTTCCGCGCCGGCGCGCCGTCTTACTATTTGACGGTCTCCGCCGACGTCACCGTTTTCCGCGGCCTTCTGAATAGCCAGAGCATCCCCGAGGGCTGGCTCGAGGGGATAATGGACCGCAGCGGAAAATTCATCGTTCGATCAACCGATCACGAACGCTGGGTGGGCAAACCGGTGTCTGCGAGCTGGCGCGCCGTGATGAACCAGGAGGGATGGTTCGACATCCCGGTCGAGGGCGAAGTTTATACGGCCACCACCCTCATTTCTCCGATGAGCGGATGGGTGCTCGCCACCGCCGTCAAAAAAGACGTGTTCGAAACGCCGATCCGGGAGAACCTTCTCGTTACAGGTCTCGTGGGCCTGGCAGTGACTTTGTTGAGCACCCTGCTCGCCGCCTGGGCAGCACGGAGGATCACACAGCCGATCGCGGCCCTGGTAACGGGTGCACAGGCCTTGCGCAGTCACGAGCCCGTGTCGTTTGCGACCACGGGAGTGCCAGAAGTCGACCATGCTCTCGAAGCTTTCGACACGGCGTCGAAGGAGTTGTTCGCGCATGAAGAGCTTCGCGCGCAGACGCAAAAGGCGCTCAAGCAGAGTGAGGAGCGGTTGCACCTGTTCGTCGAGCAGGCGCCGGCATCCATCGCCATGTTTGACCGCCAGATGCGCTATCTCGCCGCTAGTCGCCGCTGGCTCGATAATTTTTCTCCAAACGAACAGAACGTAATCGGACGCTCGCGCTACGAGGTGTGCCCGGAAACCCCGGAACGCTGGAAGGAAATCCACCGACATGGCCTCAACGGCGAAATAGTCAAGGCCGATGACGATCCGTTTCTCCGATCTGACGGACGAACCCAATGGTTATGCTGGGAGATTCGTCCCTGGTACATCGGCGTTGGCGACATTGGCGGAATCATGATTTTCGCCGACGACGTGACAGCGGGCTTCGAAGCGCGTTCAGCGCTCGCGGAAAGAGATGAGAAGCTCGCGTGGCTCGCCTCGTTCCCCGAAACTAATCCGAATCCCATTATCGAGGTCGATCGGGCCGGCCGAGTTCGCTACCTCAACCCGATGGCGAAGCGGCTATTCCCCGATCTCGAGCAAGAGGGGCTTGCCCACGCCTGGCTGGCCGATTGGGAGGCCCTGCTGCCGCTGGTCCAGACGAACAACAAGCACGATCGGGTCGTCACGCTGGGCGAGAACACTTACCAGCAGGCGATTTACTATGTCCGGCAAGCCGAATGCGTGCGTATCTACGGCACCGATATCACCGAGCGCAAGCATGCCGAGCAGAAACTCACCGCGCTCGCGGGCCGCTTGCGTGCTATCGTCGACACGGCAATCGACGCCATTCTCGTAATCGACGAAGCCGGCATCGTGCAGTCCTTCAACCCGGCCGCCGAGCGCATCTTCGGCTATCAAGCCAGCGAGGTCCTCGGGAATAATGTGGGTATGCTCATGCCCGGGCCTCACCGGACGGCGCACGACGGCCATATCGATGCGTACCGCCGGACGGGAAGAGCCAAGATTATCGGAATCGGCCGCGAGGTCGAAGCAATGCGCAAGGATGGTACGACGTTTCCGATCGATCTTGCCGTTGCCGAGTGGCGCATGGAGGGAAAGCGCTTTTTCACCGGCATCGCGCGCGATATCACCCAGCGCAAACAGGCCGAGGAACACCTCCGGTTCGTCATACGCGAGCTATCGCACCGGACCAAGAATCTGTTGGCCGTAGTCCAGACCATGGCGTGGAAAACGGCGCGGATGAGCGTTAATCTCGAGGATTTCGAGGAGCGTTTTGCGAACCGCGTCGAGGCGTTGGCCTGCTCGCACGATCTCCTGTCCGAAACACAGT
Organism: uncultured Alphaproteobacteria bacterium; assembly: GCA_963809985.1. Taxonomy (GTDB): domain Bacteria; phylum Pseudomonadota; class Alphaproteobacteria; order Rhizobiales; family Beijerinckiaceae; genus Methylovirgula. Next base: position 270,804 of record CAWELW010000003.1, read on the forward strand.
GGCAAGGCGTGCGTCTCGAAGATCTGGTGCGCGGCCAGCTGCATCTCTTCGGCGCCGAGGGCCACCTCGACGCCCATGGGCCCGATCTCATGTTGCGACCCGAGGCTGCGCAGAGCCTGGGGCTCGCCCTGCACGAACTCGCCACCAACGCCTCGAAATATGGCGCGCTCACTCGCCCGGCCGGCCGGATCGAGGTTGGCTGGAGCGTCGATCCGGAAGACGCCGCGTCGGGTCAATTCCGGATCTGCTGGCGCGAGAGCGGCGGCCCCGAGGTTAGCCCTCCCAAGCGCAACGGCTTCGGTCATACCGTCATCAAGGAGATGACTGCACGGGCGCTCACGGGCAGGGTTGCCCTCGAATTCACCCCGCAGGGGTTCGTCTGGCAACTCACCGCTCCCGCGACAACCTGTTTGACGAATCCGCCGTGATAGGTGAAATTGTCAATATACTCCGCTTCCGTGGGAAGACGGAGTTCCTTACTTGCAAATCGCCGCTCGAGAAGGCGATGTGCAAGAGCGGCACCGCGGGTTCCTTCGGAACCGCGGTATAAGTGAGGTATTCATGCCCAAGAATCTGCACGGGCGTCGTATTCTCGTGGTCGAAGATGATGCCCTTCTGGCGTTGGGGTACGACGAGGTCCTGAAAGATGCCGGCGCCGAAGTCGTCGGTCCAGTCGCGACCGTCGATGAGGCCGGAAAGCTCGTCGTTGCAAACGGGATCGCGGTCGCCCTGCTCGATATCCGTCTGGGCGATGAGGAAGTCTGGCCGGTTGCGCACCTTCTCGCCGGCAGAGGCGTGCCCTTCGTATTTTGCACTGGACATTTCGATTCCAGCACTCTTCCGGCGGAATGGTCGGAGCGCCCCGTTCTCACCAAGCCCGCAAGACCGAAGCAAATAATTGCCGCTTTGGCCAAAGTTCTGGCTGTGGCGCGAGGCGATCGAGGCACGTGACCCTGAGCACGTCGCAGGAGCCGAGCTGCCTGCGCACGCGGCGGCAGCGATGAAGAATCCGCAAAGGATCGCCCGGCACGCCAAAACGCGCCTGTTGCGGAGACTAAATACAAACATTCTATGGTAAATTGTCGCGATTGTATGTCTGGTTCCATACAGACATCTGGCCTGCCCCATGGAAAAAGACAGTTGGAGAGACTTTGTCACGTCGTTGACAATCAGATACGCTTCGTCGGAATCCGCGGCTGAATTCACGCAGCAGCGACGACTTCGCGCCGCGTCTGCATGGCCGAGGCTCGAACAGTTCAGCGCTGCGGCCCTATTCCGCTTAGTCTGGACCAAGACATCAACAACCTCTCCTTCGCCATCGACGGCGCGCCAGAGATAAACGAAGCATCCATCGATCTTCAGATGGACTTCGTCGAGATGCCGAGTTGTATGCGGCTTCGGCCGGCGTTTGCGAAGATCGGCCGCAATCTCGGGTCAAGAATGATTGACCGATCGTCGCACGGTTTCACAGGAAATCGCAAGCCCCGAACAACCTGACAAAGCCGCGCGCGCCGCTGCTTTGCGACCCTCACCGGGGCGTCTGCGTCAAGCCGCGGTGCGAGCGCCCCGATACATGACCGAAGCGTGAAGCATGCGGTTCTGCTGATTTAAAATGGCCGCCGCAAACCCGAGCAAATTGTCGACGATCTCGTCGAAGATCGATCGCAGTGTCGGGATGCGGAGAGCGAACTGGCCGGTGACTTCACTGCTCCCGAAACTGAGGTTGGCGCCGAATTTTTGGGCTAGGCTCTGCATCGCAAAATTCTGCGGCAGACAGGTGATGACGACCTTCCGGAAACCGCGATTGCGGGCCGCACGGATGACGCGTTCCATCAGAATGCCGCCGATGCCTTTGTGGCGCCATTCTTTTTCGACGCTGAAGGTGGCTTCCGGCTCGCCGGTAGATTTGGTCGCGCCCGGTTCGCGCACGTGCAGTTCGGCCGCGGCGCGCAGAACACCGTCGACGAAAAGGCCGTAGATCAAACAATCCGACCCGAAGCATTTTTCTGCGTGCCGTATAATCACGTCGTCCGACATGAGCGTGCAGAAACGGCTGTATCGCGCCCTGCTATCCAATCTCAGGAAATGCTCGCGATAGTCCGCAACATCCGAGGGCCAAAGCCGACGAATACGCTCATTCGGCAGCACAGAATGCTCCATAGTGACCTCCTCACTCTTGGCCCTGCTCGGGCCTCGATTGCGACATCCTGGGTGGCAGCATGTCGACGCCCACTTAACTCGACGCTGTGGCGGACGAACGCGGCCAGCCCCACATTCAACGCAGCGTCGATAACTCTTCCAAATGCGAGATCAGCACACTCGAAGGGTTGGATTGTTTTCTATGATTGCTTCAAAGGAAGCTTTAACCTCAGCTCGTCTGCCCAGTCGGTTGACCGACCAATCAACGACGCAAGCCAACATGGCGTTCATCTCTTAAGATTGGATTTTTGGGGAAGGTTACTACTTGGTTCCAGACCCAATTGATTCAGATCCAATAGACGACGGTGGCAACGAGATAGAGGGCAGAAAAAAGGTTTTGAGCGAGCTTGTCGTATCGCGTTGCCATGCGCCTAAAGTCCCCGAGCCTGCAGCAGCACCGCTCGACGACGTTGCGGTTTTGTGAGCTTCCTTGTCGTGACGGATTTTCTTTTTGCGATTGGATTTGCCGTGGATGACCAGCTTGATACCTCGTCGCTTGAGAAAGGCCCGGATTGCATCGGAATCGTAGCCTTTATCGGCGAGGAGTTCTTTGATGCGGGAGATCAAGCCGAGGCAGTCTTCGACGGTGACACGATCGGCGCTATCGCCGCACGTGAGGCTGAATACCCAGGGCCGACAAGACTGCTCAACTATCGAATGTATCTTGCTGTTTCGGCCGCCGTTCGGGAGCCAGATCGCCTGAAAATCAGCCCCCCTTTCCCGCCATCGGCACAACGGTGGACCTTCACATGGCTAGAATCCAACGAGGCCTGTTCGGGTGGATTAGAACGAGCGGCCACACACTCGAATATCTTTTGCCAAACGCCTCTCTCACGCCATCGTGCGAAACGATTGTAGACGGTCTTGTGTGGACCATATTCCTTCGGGCAATCTTGCCAGCGGCAGCCGATTTTCAGAACATGCATGATCCCGCTCAGTATGCGTCGATCATCTTTGCGTTCGGGGACGGGTTGGTTTGTCGGCAAATGCGGAACGTTCTTCGCCCATTGTTCATCATCGAACCAAAACAAATTCGCGTGCATTGGCTTGGCCGCTAAATCTGTTTACCAAGACCTTGAATTAAAACATGGTCAATTGGGCCTTAACCGCAGTTCAATCCAATTTCGCGGCCTCGAAAAGGGGGTGACTATGGCATTTCCTTCGCCGCTTCGCTTGATGGCTCTTGGCGCGATCTCAAGCACGGTAATCCCGGGTCTCAGCGCTTCGACGGACGCCGAGCTGCTTCCATTTTGGGCGCATCCCTGTCCCTACGGCTATGCCTACACAAGACCGCAGCTCGAGTGCTGGGTAACTCAGCACATAGAGACAGTGGCACGGTCGGTGTGGGAAACAGGTTTGGGTTTGCGAGACCTGGCACTTACTCAATAAGCATCGTGTTTCAGCACTGTATCGGCTGTGCGCAGTAGGATGCGAATATCGAGTAGCAGCGACCAGTTATTAATGTACCAAAGATCGAACTCGACACGCTGTTGCATTTGCTCGAGCCGCCCGGTCTCCCCACGCAATCCATTGACCTGCGCCCAGCCGGTGATGCCGGGCTTGACATGATGCCGAAAACAATAATTTTCGATCAGGCTCTGGTATTGGTCGTCATGCGCAAGTGCGTGCGGGCGCGGACCCACGAGCGACATATCGCCCTTCAAAACATTGAAGAGTTGCGGCAATTCATCGATGCTCGCACGCCGCAGCAGCTGTCCGACGCGGGTGACCCTTGGATCTTGCCGCCGCGCTTGCGTAATTTTCGCGCTGTCCTCGAGGACCTGCATGGTCCGGAATTTATAGATGACGAATTGATGCCCGTCGAACCCACCGCGGCGCTGTCGAAAAATGACTGGTCCCGGGCTCTCGATCTTGACCGCAATAGCAGCGATGATGAGGAGCGGCGACAAGGTCAGGAGGATGATCGCTGCAAGGGCCAAATCAACGAAACGTTTGACCGCTCTTTCTCCTGCCGTCATTGGCGCCCGCTGCAGCTCGACGGTCAACATGGGACCAACCGCGGATGCGCTGCGGGAGCCCAGGACGGAGCGCACGATACGATCGGGCAGCAGCCGGACCGGAAGCGGCGAATGCCGCAAAGCGTCGTTGACCTCCGCTAGTAGGCGGCTCTGGTTCCATCCGAGCGCGATCACGAATTCCTCGGCTCTCTGCTGGCGTGAGAGCGACATGGCCTCATCAAGCACGTTCTTGCGGACTTTCACCAAATTGCCATCCGTCTCTGCCGGGTCAACGACGATCCGCCCCACCTCTTTCGAGCCGAAATGATACATGAGGTTCGCGGCGCTGAGCCCTCCGAGCTCTTTTCGATCGCCGATGACGACGGCAAGGCGGCCGGCGATCGCGCCGCGCGCAATAAGCGACCTTATGATCCCTGCCGCGGCCAATCTCGCTCCCAAGAGATGCAGCAGCCCCAAACTCGAAAAGGCAAGCAGCGAGCCCCGCGAAACATCCGAACCTATCTTGAGAAGGAAAAGCACGGCGGTCAGCGCCAAAAGGCCAAAAGCCCAGACAGCGATGATCTTGCCGAAATGTCGCCCAGGATTGAGAAATACCGGCAAAAGATAGAGTCCTGCAAAACGGGCGAAAAATATATAGATGAGCGCTGCGATCAGGCCGACGCCAGTCGCGACATCGATTGCGCCGAGCCGGCCGAGCCAGAAAAACTGATAAATCGTTTGACCGAGAATACTGGCGCTTACGATCGCCAAGGCCTCGATCAGCCCGACCATCACGCCCATCGATTGATAGGAGAAGCGCAGGCCCTGGAAAACTGCCCAAGACCGTCGCTGCGCCTCGGAACCGGTGAAAATGAGCGGTGAACTCATACGGGACGCTCAAAGTTCATAAACTATTAAGACTACCGCCAGCAATTTGTCTGCAATGTGACAATAGCTTCTGGCGTAACCTATTGAAAGCTTGGGCACAATGCCTGGGTCGAGTTCGAAATGCCGAAAGTTTGGCCATTTTTCTTGGACCTTGCCGATAGTCTGGCGAGGTGAGAGGCAACGGGCAAATCGTCAAGAAAATGGTTTTCTGGCCCTTGTTGCGCCGTTGGATGTTTTTTGTCAGATGCTGTTGCAGCGCAGCCGCTGAATCCAAAAAGCTGGCGCTTGGTGCTGATTTCCCAACCACTTACAGGTGCGAACCTCTCCGCGCTCCTCGAAGTCGCGGATCTGGACCACTCTGATTCTGGGTTGATCAGCCACGATGGTCCGTTGCGGCGAAAGTTCAGGTGAAAATGATCTCGTCCCGGTCCTCGTCAGAGCCGATCCGCTTCCCCCACGTGCGACTCCGCAGGTGACTTCGCGGACGTCTGGACCTGAAGTCACCTTCAAGGCGCATGTGATTCCGACTGGGGCAGGCATTTCTTTTCCACTCGATATTCGCGCCAAACTTCCTGGTCCCTGGCGCAATAGTTCGGAGTTGAGCGTCACGATCAAAAATAAGAACACAATGATCAAGGGCGTGATGCGTCTCGCCGGCCTTTCCGAAGGTGTGAGTCAACTTGCCGCAAATTGCCGGAGGAACTGAGACCATGAAGAAGGTGGATTTCAATCAAGCGTTAACAGCTCGGCGCTAAGAATTTGAGCTCGGAGGCGCTCATGATCATCCTTGGTTTTGTGAGTTTGTTGCTCGGCGCCTTGCTCGCCGGCCGGTTCAAGGTTTTTGTGCTTTGTCCTGCGAGTTTTGTCATCGCATTAGTTGGCGTGGTTCGTGCCCACCTCGATGCCGACGGACCTGTTCTAACGTTCGTCACGATCGCCGGTTTGGTTATCCTCCTGCAATTCGGTTACGCGGCAGGTTTGGCTTGCCGATCCCGCGGCGTCGAGCAACCAAGTGCTAAATCTCAAAATGCTTAATTGCAATTGTCACGTGAGATGGCTTCAAATGTGAGACATGGTTTTCCAAACCGGTCTTCATGTAAAAGGCCTTCACCAATTTGGCGTGCTGGTCGGACGAGATCCGCCGCCAAGAAACGACGGCGCGCTTCTGTTCGTGTTTGAGCCGCGCTTTCTCCTGCCCGAGGCGGGCATGTTGCGTTTGCAGCAGAAGTTCTGCCGTACGTTCATTCGCCCGCGCCGCCTCTGCCTTTGCTTGATTGCTTTGCACCACCGCATTCGCGAGATGGGCGTTAGCGAACCGGTGCTTGAAGTCTGTCGTCCAAACGAGAGTAGTCTCGCAATGATCGAAACCTGGGCGCCGACATTGGGGCGATGACGACAATACTATGAACGGCGCTGGCGCGATCGAGCGACAGGTCCCAAACAGCCGTCTCTATGGCTGCACTCGTGCTGTAGTGGCACTAATACGCCGCCTTAAGCGGCTCAAATCACAAAAGCTCCCGGCTTTGCGGGGCATCGTTGCTTTGAGGCAAATTGGTGAATTCTGTCTCAAATTAACATGTTCCGCAGGGCGACATTGCCCAGAGTCTGATAATTAACGTCACCGTGGCAGCGCCGGAACGTTGCATCTTGCTTCTTCTCATCGGAGCGCGTTCGTATCGGAATCCGCGGATGACCATCTCGCCGAGATAGGTATTGGTCTTTGGCTTGGAAATATGCTGTGGTTCGGTCAAGCAAGCGCGCTCTCTCGCCGCGAGTACCTTAGTCTGTAACCATTGTGCGAAGGTTGTCGGTCGCGGTCTGAACGCGGCGTTTAATTTCGAAGTTGTGGCCGCACCCTCTGCGCTGTCAGCCTGTGGAGATGGGCACGACTGTCCGGTTCGTTTTTTCTTGAAGAGCTGCACGGCATTGATTCTAATCGGTTCAGAGGGTTTCGCGAACTCATCTGGACACGAAAAAGGAACAACACCGTGCGGCACAAAAATAGCGTCTTCCACGATCTTCTCAAACTCATTCCTTGGGCCGCCTTCGACCGGCTTGTGGACGCCCATGGGAGCGACGCGCTGGTGCGTAAATTGAAATCACGCGAACAGTTGATCGCCTTGCTTTATGGCCAGTTGGCGGGAGCCCATTCGTTGCGCGACATCATTGCCGGACTTTCGAGCCATCAGGCGCGGCTCTATCACGTCGGCGGCAAGGTTCCGGCTCGGTCGACCTTTTCGGATGCCAACCGCGACCGCAGCTACGAGGTGTTCTCCGGCCTGTTTGCACACATGCTCGGCATGGCGACGAAAGGCCTCCAACGCAAGATCGGCGATGCGGTGCGGCTTATCAACTCGACGAGCCTGCAGCTTGCCGGTGTCGGCACGGAATGGGCTCGTTTTTCGACCGATGTCTGCGGCGCCAAGGCGCATATCATCTATGATCCGGATCTCGGCCGCCCCGTCTACCATGCGGCGACGCCGGCCAATGTCAACGACATCACCGCTGCCAAGGACATGCCGATCGACAAGGATGCGACCTATGTCTTCGATCTCGGCTATTACGACTTCGCCTGGTGGGCGCGGCTCGATGCCGAAGGCTGCCGTATCGTGACCCGCTTCAAGGCGAATACGCCGCTTCACGACGCGCGCAACATGCCGCTCGAGCCTGGGTCAAGTGTGCTTTCCGATCGCATCGGCTTTTTGCCCGGCCGGCAAGCCAAGAGCCGCCGCAACCCGATGCAGACTGCGGTGCGCGAAATCGGCGTCGAGACCGAGACCGGCAAGCATTTGCGCATCCTCAGCAATGATCTCGATGCGCCGGCGCAGGAGATCGCCGATCTCTATAAAAGGCGTTGGCAGATCGAACTCTTCTTCCGCTTCGTGAAGCAGACCTTGAAAATCAGGCACTTCATCGGCCGCTCCGAAAATGCCGTGCGCATTCAGATCGCGGTTGCCTTGATCGCCTTTCTGCTGCTTCGCATGGGTCAAGAGATGAGCAAAGTAAAATACGGCGCGCTCGAGATGTTTCAACTCATCCGCTGCAATCTGATGCACCGCAAGGACTTCACGCGGTTGAAACAGATCCAACGACCGCCGCCCCTCGACCAAAGACAACTTGCTCTCGATTTGGTGCTTACATGAACCGGACAGTCGTGGGAGATGGGGGCGCTGGCGCGGTCTGCAAGAGCCGCGTGAAACGGGCCTCGGTGAAGCGGGAAGACGGCGGCGAGGCTGTCGATGCGTCGGACGGTTTACGCATGTTGGGTTTCGTATAAGTCTTTCGGAGCAGTGACATCGCAATATCAGTTTGTAGATGCGTCGCCGACGGCAAGGCGGCGAGAAGGCGGTCCGCGATGCAATGGAACGTGCCCGCAGTCGTCATTCTTGGTCGGCTCAACGGGCTCGGCGTCATTCGTAGCCTCGGACGAGGTGATGTCACGACATATGTCGTCGATAACGATCGGCTCAGTCCCGGGATGTGGTCTCGCTACGCGCAACCAATCCATTCGAGCCGTCTTGATGGCAGGGAACTCGTCAATTCACTGCTGAAATTGCAAGGCGCGCTCGGGGAGCGGCCGGTTCTTTTCAACACCCACGAACTCGCAGTCCTCACGATTTCCGAGAATCGCGGCAAACTCAAATCGGCGTTCCGGTTTCGAATGCCGACGCATGAAACGGTTTTGGCACTCCAGGACAAAGCGAGATTCCACGAGCTCGCCACGTCGAGCGGTCTGCCTATCCCGAAAGGGGACGTCCTTCGGGCCAGCTCGGATATTCCCCAAACGCTGCGCTCGCTTCGTTTTCCAGTTGTCGTCAAACCGGCCGATAAGGCGCCTGTCCATTCGGGGAAGGCTAGCGGCATATTGGTGTTTGAACAATTCGAAGATGCACTTGCCGGCTGTGAAAGGATGCTCGAGCGCGCCGGTGAAACCATCGTGCAGGAATGGGTGGATGGCGCCAGCGATGAAATTTACTTTTGCCTGTTTTACCGCGGCCGAAACGGAAAAATCGTGAGCATGTTCACCGGCCGAAAGCTCGCCAGCAGCCCACCCAGTGTCGGCATGACTGCCTATTGCACGGCCGCACCTGAAACTCGCGATACATTGGAGCCGTTGACCGAGTTGTTTCTCGAGCGGATCGACTACGCCGGTTTGGGCAGTGTCGAATATAAGTGGGACGCCACCAACCGTCGTTTCGTGATCATCGAACCGACCGTTGGGCGCACTGACTGGCAGGAAGAAATCGCCACGCTCTGCGGCGTGAACATTCCGCTGGAGGCCTATTGCCATGAGCTGGAGCTTCCGTCGCCGCCTCGGTCATTGCCGACCGGCGAGGTTGTCTGGCGTGCATCTGCACTGGAATGGCTGAAAACTCAGCCGCCTTTGCTCTCCGCGAACGCCCGCGTTTATGACGGATACTGGCAATTCGACGACCCGATGCCGGCTCTCGTCCAATATTCGTGCGGTACGCTCGCCGCTGCGGTTCGCCGATTACGGAAACGAATTCACTTCAAGCCCGTGTGAAGAACGTCATTGCCTGGTCGCATGCGGCAGCAAGGCCTTGAGATGGGCCGGGAGCCGCCTCAGCCACCGGCGGCCGTTGCGCAGCCGCTCAAATACCCATGGTTTCGCAAGCAGCCAGGCTTTGGCGGCGGCGCCGGCTCGAAGGCCGAGGAGGATTAGGCGACCGCGCAGCGTAAGGGCCTCGTCGATCGCGAAAAGCGGCCAACGGTGTCCGCCGATTTCGCTTTTGTAGGAGAGTTCACCAACCGACATGTCAAAATAGTCGAGTCCTTGACCGCACGCCCATTTAACAACATGGGCATGCACCTGCAGACCGAGCGAGTAATTTCGCCACGCGTCGCCGGCGATCGTTATGAGAAGGCCTTGATAGGCACCGCCATGTGCGACGCCATAATAGGTCCCGACCCACTCGTCGCCGACCCGCAGCCCGAGGAGGCGGACCGGGCCGCCGCGCAGCCCCTGCATTGCGGCATCGCGATAGAAAGCGGCGATGGCCGGCTGACGCAGCAAGTCGAAACGTCCGAGCTTGCGGAAACGCGCCAGCCGCTGCTCCAGCAGCACGGAGAAGATGGCATCCACCTCGGCCTCCGTCCGGGCTTCGACGAAATGCACCGTGCCACGCCTTTCGAGCCGTCGTCGGGCTTTGCCGAGGCGGCGCACGAAGGACGGCCTGCAACAGCGCTCGAGGACCGTGTCCGGATCGCCGTCGATTGGAACGCCGCAGGTCGTATGCGCCGAAAGCCGGGTCTGGGCGAGCATGATCAGAGGATTTGCCGCGCCAGATATGTCTGCGGGCATAAAGTCCACACGTAGTAGATCGGCGGACGGCAAGACCGCTCGCGCCGCGGCCCAAGCGGCGGCGGCATCGCTGGCGCACCATGCAGGCCCGGCGGCGAGAACCGGGGCCGAATAGTCACACACGCCGCAGTTCAGCCAATCGATGACCCTATAGCCGGGTCGGCGGCGACGGATCAACGGCAACAACATCACGGGCTGCCCAGTGACTGCATCTGCCAGTTCGACGACCAGCACTTCGTCGCCCCTCGGCTCGGAAAGGTGGCGAATGACGGTGCTGACCCAGTCATAGCGTTGGAAAGCGGTGCACCTTCCCTCTCTCTCAAGTATGCGCCATGTCGCCTCCGCCGTCGCAAGACTGGCATGCAAGCGAGCCTCAAAAGCCGGCGACGTGTGCGTCTCCTGTGCGGCCGATAGCTGTCCCGAGGATCGAACCCAGGAGCCTGGCGACACGACGTTCATGCGGCTTCTCCTTTCGTCCGGGAGGCGACCGATCCGGCTGCAAGATGCGACTTGTGCATCGAATCCAGGGCTTCGCTCTCGGCGTCCGACACCGGAGTGTGCAGCCTACGGTACACGACCACCCAGGACATCACCAACACCACCATCTCCGACACTGCTCCGCCAGCCAGGGCCCAGGCCGGCGGCGCAACGAACAGGATGCAGACGATGAGCGCGGTTCCGGTCGCGGCCGCGATGGCGGTGATGAGCGCTAGCGTATTGAACGCCATCATAACCTCCAGCACGATGCGTGGCATCACGTAGAGCATGGTCATCGTATAGATCGCCCACGCGAAGAACCCGATCAGATGGACCGGGATGCCTTCCAGCGCGTGGAAATTGATCCGCGGCAGCATGGCGATCATCGCCGCGCCGTAGACCAGCCCGACGACCCCGGTAATGACCGACCAGACCTTGACCTGAAGCCATACTTTGCGCGCTTCGCCCCGTGCGAGCTCGGCCGACAACTTCGGCTGCAACAGATTGACGAGCGGTGTCGTAGCGATGCGCAGCGGCACGAACAGCAACAGCGTCGCCGCAATTGGGGCGTAGGCGGTCGGCCCACCAAAGCTCGTAACCAACAAAGCGACGGCTTGACCCTGCAAGTTTGTCACGGTGGTGCTCAAGAATGACCAGCCAAGCTGGCGCCAGAGACGAGCATAGCGCCGCCACAGCTGCTGTTTGCAGCTGAGCCGAAACGGCCGCCGCGACAGGATAAGCATTGCTGCGATGCCGATCGCGTTGGCCGCGGCGAGCGCCACGAGCGCACTCTGCAGGATGTCTGCGCTTGCAGCACCCGACGTGCCGACACCCCACGCGGCGGCCATCGTGGCTCCGCTGAGAATAAATGCGAGGTCCGAGATAATCACCGCGTTCTGCCGGCCGCGGGCGAAGAAGGTGGTGCGCAGATGGCTGCGTAGCGCCCAAAGACCGACAAAACATCCACCGGCGTGCGCGTAGGCACCCGACCAGACGTGCAGAAGCGCGTCCACACCGATAGCGGCAAGGACCGAGAGGAGTACCGCGCCGGAACCGAACATCACGTCATAGGCGTCCGCGGCCCCGCGCGTAAGGCTGCGTCCGATCCAGATGCTTGCGGGCATTGCAGTCAAGCCCCGGACATAGGTGAGACTGAGACCCCCGATCACCATGACGATGGCAAAGATGCCGAAATCCCGCGCGCTCAGGACGTGCACCAGCACGACATTGAGTACGAAGTGGAATCCGCTCTGTAGGGCCTCACCGCCGAGCATCAGCGTGAGGCGCCGCGCGAGGCCAATTTTGGTGCCATCGAAATCAGTGTGCATCGGTCGTCGCGGGAGCCCGCCTCCCAGTCGACGACATTCCAGTATTCCGACGCAGCTTGGCTTCCGCGATCGCCGTGATGTCTGCCGCTGCAGCTTGGTCGCTGAATAATGCCTCGTAGCGCGCCCGCCCGGCCGCCGCGAAGCTGCACCAGGCAGAGGGGGCTTCGATGATGTTGCGCAGCAATTTGGCGAGGGCAGGAGCGTCGCCGGGAGGCACCAGCCATCCGGTGCGTCCGTCCTCGACCACTTCTTTCAGCCCTCCGATAGCGGAAACAACCGGGGGACGCCCGAACGCCATCGCCTCGATCGCGACCCGTCCCAACGATTTAGGGCGGCGCGACGGCACCACCACCACATCCGCCCATCGATAGAGGGGCGAAGGTTCGGTCACAAAAGGCTCGATGCTCACTTGCGCCGTCAAATTCAGCCGTTCCACCAGCTTCGACACTGCGCGGTCGCGTTTTTCGCTTTCGAAAGCGCTGCCGACGATACGAACCTCGAGCCGTTCCCTCGCCTCCTGCGGCAGTTCAGCAACTGCCTCGAGCAATATTTCCTGGCCCTTGATCCGGCTGATGCGTCCGAGCATCAGAAGGCGAAGCGGCCTCTTGCCGTCGTAGGTCGTGGGCTCCGGCGCCTGGGGCCCGCAGACACCGTTGTAGACCACGTGCGTCTGCAGGCGCTGCGGCAGCGCGAAGGCAATTCGTGTAGCTTGAGAATTGAAAATAATCTCGGCACCGCTCCATAGTACCAGTGCTCGTAGCAACCGGAGAGCCGGCCCTTCCGGGATTTCGTGGACGTGGAGCAAGACGCGGCCGCGGAAAAAATGGGCGGCCAGCAAGTAGTCGGCGATGACCGACGTGTTGATATAGATGAGGTCGTTCGCCCGCAGCCGGCGTAAGGCACGCACGAACGCGGCGGGCAGGCGCACAAAGCCTGCTGTCGCAAGCCATGGAAGGGCCTGGCGTCTGAGCACCCATAGGGGCTCGAAATACATGCGCGTCGCCGAATTCTCGAGGAGGGATACTATCGGTCCGCGGCGTGGCAGAACGACGTCGATCTCGGCGTCCGGATAGGCCGCCCGCAACGCCGCTACGCTTTCGGCGAAGCTCCGGTCAGAACCGTAGAGCTCGTATCCCTGATGTACGCAGGCAATCCGCAAAAGCGCGTTCCATTTCCCGCGGAGGTCTGCGACCACCGCTGAGCTCGCGACGCAAGATAGGTTACCGGTATGTCACTTGCAGTTACATCGCAAGGATAACCTTGAACGTGCTATTTCGGGTCACATGCCGGCCGATCTTGAAAGAAAAATAGCTGGAACAGAGCCTTCGATTCTCATATTGGGAACGCGTGGCGTGCCTGCTGCGCATGGAGGATTTGAAACTTTAGCCGAAAACCTCGCGTTGTTTTTTGTTGCGCGCGGCTGGAACGTGGGCGTCTATTGTCAGGAGGAAGTTCCTGCCGTCCTTCAGCGCGTGCGCAGCGAAAACTGGCGCGGCATAGAACGCATCTGCGTGCAGGTCGCCACGCGCGGGCCCCGTGCCACATTGGAATTCGACTGGCATTGCGTGCGCGACGCGGCAACGCGCGCCAGCGTGTGCCTCGTCCTCGGATATAACGGGGCCGTATTTCTACCTTACTTGCGCATGAAAGGACGTAAGATCATCACCAATATGGACGGCATGGAATGGCGCCGCCCGAAGTGGAGCTTACCAATAAAAGTCTGGTTCTGGCTCAATGAATTCATCGCAGTCTGGACTTCCCATCGCTTGATTGCGGACCATCCCGTCATTGCCGCACATCTGGCGACTCGCGGCGCACGCCACAAAACGGTCGTCATCCCCTATGGCGGAATAGCGGTTTATGAGGCGCCGGAGGAGCCGGTGCGCAAGCTCGGCCTGAAGCCGGGCTGCTATTTCGTGTCCATCGCGCGTATCGAGCCCGACAACAGCATCCTTCCGATCGTCGAAGCCTTTTCCCGTCGACGACGCGATGCTAAACTTTTAATTGTCGGCACGTTGAGTGATAGCATGCGCTATCATCGGCGGGTTCGCGCGGCGGCGAGCTCGGAAGTGGTGTTCGCCGGGGCGATCTATGACGCTGCCATCGTACAGGCCCTGCGGTTCCATGCCCGCGCCTACGTCCACGGCCACATGGTGGGCGGCACCAATCCTTCGCTCGTCGAAGCGCTGTGGGCAGGTAATGCAATCATTGCCCACGACAATCCCTATAACCGCTGGACGGCAGGAGAGGCCGCGGTCTTCTTCACGGATGCCGACAGTTGCGAGCAGCGGATGGAAGCGATGCTGAAGGACGACGTCCTGGTCGATGGCTGTCGGTCCGCAGCACGGTCTCGCGCGCACGCTTTGTTTCAATGGCCGGACATTCTCTCGGCCTATGAAAGAGAGGCTCTGGCGTTGGTCGAGGCGTCTGCCGATAAGGCACGGTCGCAGCCGACGCCAGCGGCGAGCGGCCGATGGTGACGCCGACCTCACGCCGGCAGGTGTTGCGCGCCGTCGCCGCGCTGGCCAGCCTTGGCGCCGCACCGGCGCACGCCAAATCCACTCCGCTTTCCCTGCGGCGGGGCGTGAACACGTGGCCCTGGTTCTCGCTGACCCGCGAATTACCCGCGCCGCGAACCGACTATGCATGGCCGCCGTTCCAGCTCGATCGGCCTGTGCCGACGCCACGAGACCTCGCTGAGCTGCATGAGATTGGCCTGGACTTCATCCGAATCCCCGTCGACCCTGGTCCCTTCCTCGCCGCCAGCCGGCAGGAGAGGATGCTGCTGCTGGATCAGGTCCTGGAGGCCGTCAGACAAGCGCTGGATTCGCGCCTTTCGGTTGTCGTGAACCTCCAGGCCAACAGCGCGACTCACTACTGGACACCCGCCCGCATGCTCGCCAGCACGGCCGCGCCAGCCTTTTCGGCTTACCGGGATTTCGCACGTGAGATCGCCGGCCGGCTCGCGGGTCTCGATCTGGCCCATTTGGCACTGGAACCGGTCAACGAGCCGCCGCAAGCCTGTGAATCTGCCACCTGGAACGAAGTGCAGAATAGCCTGCTGACGACGATCCGGACCGAGGTGCCCGGCCTCACCTTGGTAGCGACTGGAGGTTGCGGCAGTATGATCGCCGGGCTCGACGCGCTGGATCCGGCGGCGCTGTTTGGGTTGGAGCCTCTCCTGTTCACATTTCATTTCTACGAACCTTATCTCTTCACCCACCAGGGCGCGCCATGGATGAGTGAACCTGTTTACCGCTCGCTCAATGCAGTGCCCTGGCCGGCTTCCACTGGGTCGCTGGAAACGACCCTCGCTGCCGTACGGGTACGAATGGCGCAGGATGCGGAGACGCCGCCTGCCGCCAAGCGCGCCGCCTACGAGGAGACTGAAAAAGCTCTGAAAGTCTATTTCGAGGCGCAGCCCGGAAAACCCTTCATCGAGCAATATCTCGCCGTGGCGCTGGCATGGGGCGAGCGCCATCGCATCGCCCCAGCCCATATCCTCATGGGCGAGTTCGGCGCCTTGCGTACCGACCGGCGCTATGTGGCGGCGGCCGCGGCCGATCGAGCGCGCTATATTCGCGACGTGCGCGAGAGCGCTGAAACGTTCGGCTTCCCCTGGACATTCTGGAACTTGTTCGACGGCATGGGCATGATGGACGATACCTCGCACGCCTTCGATCCGGCGATCATCGCCGCTCTAGGCCTGACGCTCCCGCGCCACTGAGCCGCGAAGCTGCCGGGCGGCGTCTGCAGAGGCACAAGAGGATCACCGCGAACTTGGCGATCAGCGTCGTCTTGGTCGCGACGCTCTCGGACGTGTTTAAGAGGATGAGGAAGGCAACCATCGGCAGCCAGAATCCGCGGTCGCACTGGCGCGTCACTTCGTAAAGCAGCAATCCGAACGCGGTCATGGTTACCAAGGTGAGGAAAGCGCCATGGTAAAGTGTCATGCTGAGAAGGGGATTCTCGATCCCCAATTCTAGCCCATAGATCCGCCGCATGCTGTCCACCAGCCCAATGTTGGGGCCGACGATGAGGTCTCGCAGAGGAATGGCCTTGAAGAGCGCGAACATCTCGACACGGGCCTGGGCGCTGCCGCTGTCCGAGACAAAGCGCTCGAACAAAGCATCGAAAAAGCCGACGGCCGCGAGCCCATAGACTGCCACCGGCAGCAATGCCAGCAACAGAAATCCGACCGCGGCACCTCGCAGAGGCACCCGGCCAGTCCGCAACGTGCGCAGCATGGTAAGAGCCGCGTGGAGACCGCCTAGGAGCAGTGTCACCACGATGGCCGACCGGCCGCCGAAGGCCACTAGCGCAGCGCACTGCAGGCCGACGAGCGAGAGCTTCAACGCCGCCGGCAAGGAGCGCCCCCCTGTCAAGAGAGCCAGCACATAGCAGGCGGTGATGTAGGCGTTGGCCAGCGGATGGCCCTGCAGGGCGGTCGAGCGTGCGTCGTTGACGAGCGCCGCGCCGTCGAAACGATAGGGAAACAGCAGCGTCCCGGTCGCGAACTCTCCGAGCGCAATGAGGGCATTGACGATCATCAGCGCATGCAGCACGCTCTCCATTCGTGCAAGGGTACGGCCGTCCGCGTCGGCCATCAGCATGATCAGAAGCGCGGGAATGAAGAAAGTGTCGATCACGCCCGCCATGCCCGGCTCTTTGCGCGCGATAATTGTCGCGAACAACAGCAAGCTCACACCAGCCATCAGCGCGCTCGCCGGCCGGCGGTTCGCGAGATGCAGGCAATAGGCGAACGGACTGCCCGACAGCATCGCTTGGCGGACCAACAACAGCACCACCAAATAGCTGAAAGGATGGATCTTGGTGAAGGGACTGCCGGTGATCCCGTCATAATTGTAACCGAGCAGCCAGAGCATGCCACCCGACACACCGAACAGGAGAGCGACAGACAGGGCAAGACCCAGCGAGGTCAGTCGGTCGATCTGCACGAGACGTCGCCCGAGCAGCGAAGCGATGCTGTTGCCGGCAAGGCCCGCACCTCGCATTTCAGCCCCGCGCCATGGGGTCGACGAGCAGGACGGCCGTCACGAGGCATCCTATGACCGACAGCGCCTCAGTGGCAGCCACGAGTTCCCGCGCCGGCGTCACATTCAGCCTGGCGACCATGAGCACCTCGTCCGCCGCCGCCGCCAACGGCGCCGCTTTGAGGTTTTCGACTACCGCGCCGCCGTTGACCACCACGAAATCGAACTGATGGCGCGCGTCCACCAGCATGCGTCGCGCAAAGACTTGTTCGCCGCGGCCCGAGGCGGTCGATCGCCGGCGTCCCTTCGCCACAAAAGCCACCTTGCCACCGGGCTCGAAAGACAGCACAGAGTCGAACACGCGTTCGCCTCGCAGCACGTCCAGGAGGCCCGCGGCCGGGCTCTGCTGGTTGCCTGCGAGGTCGGCGTCCACGAGCAGCACACGCTCTCCAAAACCGGCCGCAACTTCGGCCAGCAGCCTCGCGATCCTTTCACGCTCCGCCGCATCGCCTATGCCCGACGTCACCACCACGCTGCGCCCGTAAGCGCGGTCTTGCGGCGGCGCAGCGCCGAAGATACGTCGCAGAGCCAAATCAATGACCGCCTCGATTTGCGAGGCCGGGTCATGGTCCGAGGCACCGCTCACGGTGGTCCGCTTTGCTTCTCCCGGCAGCCACGCGGGGAGGCGGCGCCGGCGAAGCGGCCTTGCCTCTGGTGGCAAGATGCCGGCGACTGGAGCGCCGGTAATCGTCTCGACCTGCCCGATTGACAGCACGGTCGGCGCTACGGACTCCGACAGCAAGGCTGAGCCGGCGCCGAGCCCCAGCCCGGCAACGAGCGCGCCGGCGAGCAGGAGAGTCGTCGCCGGCCAACTCCGCTGCAAAGGCGGATTGGCGCGGGTGATAATCCTCGCGTCAGTGTTGTTGATGGTCGCCTGTTCCCGCGTTTCCTGCGAACGAACAAGATAGCTGGCATAAATTGATCGCACGGCATCGAGATCGCGCTGCAGTTCATTCAGGCGGACGGAGGCTTTGTCTGTAGACAAGACCTCCCTTTTCAGGCTGTCGAGTTTGCTTGAAAGCGCGCGTTCCCTAGCGACGGCCCTGTCATAGTCGGCCTGGGCAGTCCTTGCGATGCGATCGAGCTCGGTGTTGATCAATCGCCGCATATCACGCAATTGAATGCGCACAGCTGCCAGCGCGGGATGGCGCGGGCCAAGCTGCGTCTCAAGCTCGGCTCCGCGCTGGATGAGAGCTCCCTCCTGCTCGCGCAGTTTCGAAACCACGGCCGATTGCATCACTTCAGGAATGGCGTCGGCCGGAGTTCCGTCCGCGCGCTGCGCGCGGACAATTTGATCAATCTGCGCTTTGACCGTTGCGGTGTGGTTTTGAGCCGCCGTCAGCTGGTTGTTGACGTCGGCGAGCTGTTGCTCGCTGACGAGTTGCCCCGTCGCCACGACCATATTGTTTTCGGCCCGGTAACGCTCCACCGCGTCCGCGGCGTCCTGGACGCGCTTTCGCTGCTCAGCCAGGCGGGCGGTCAGCTCGCCGGATACTTTGCGTGCCGCGGCGGCACGGGCACTGCCCTGATCGATGAGGTAGGCGTCGGCTATTGCATTGGCGAGCCGCGCCGCCTTGTCCGGCTGTTGCGCCGTGACCGTCGCGTTGATGACCAGCACCTTGTCGGCCCGCTGCACCGTGAGGTGGCGACGCAGCGCGGACAAAGTCCTTTCTTCCGCCTCGCTTGGGGTCGACCC
>CAWELW010000004.1:0-222500 GCA_963809985.1 uncultured Alphaproteobacteria bacterium
CGAGGTCGTCGAGCACGCCGGCCGCCGTGGACCAAGCGCCCGTGGCGGTCTTCTTCGCGCCCGGCAGGCCCATTTTGCCGAACAATATATCGCCCAATTGTTTCGGCGAGCCGAGATTAAACGTTTCGCCGGCGAGCCCGTAAATCTCGGCTTCGAGCCGCGCCATGTCTTGCGCGAATTCACCGGAGAGACGCGACAGGATCGCGCGGTCGATCGCAATGCCGCGCGCTTCCATCCGCGCCAGGCATTCGACCATCGGCCGTTCCAGGCTCTCGTAGACTTGGCTCATGTGCTCCGCCGGCAAGCGTGGCTTCAAGACGTGATGGAGCCGCAAGGTGACATCCGCGTCCTCGGCCGAATATTCGGCGGCCTTGTCGATGGGCACGCGGGCAAAGCCGATGAAATTGCGTCCCGATCCAGCCACTTCGCTGAAGGCGATCGGCTTGTGATCGAGATGCTTCTGCGACAGCACGTCCATGCCGTGATCGGTCAGGCCGGCATCGAGCACATAGGACAGCAGCATCGTATCGTCGATCGGCCGCACCTCGATCCCGTGCTGTTTCAGCGCCAGCCAATCATACTTCATGTTTTGCGCGATCTTCAGGACCGCTTCGGATTCGAGCACGGGCTTCAAACGCGTGAGCACTTCGGTGAGAGGCAATTGGCCGGGGAGGAGATCGGCGCCGCCGAAAAGATCGCCGGCTTCGCCGCTCCTATGCGCGAGCGGGATGTAACAAGCGCGTCTCGGCGCTACGCACAGCGATATGCCGACGAGATCGGCCTGCATCGGATCGAGCGATGTCGTCTCGGTATCGACGGCGAGACGGCCGATGTCGAAAGCCTCTGCGATATAGGCATCGAGCCGCGCGAAACTCGTGATCGTCTCATAGGCGCTGCGATCGAGTTTTTCTGCCTTCGCTGCAGCGGCGCGCGCGGCGGCGAGTTCGCCCGGCCCCGTCGCGATCGGCGCTTTCACCGGCTCGCTACCATAGCGCGATCCAGGGCGTGCCGGTGCTGCGACGGCACTTTTTTCGCTGTCATCAGTGATCGCGGGCGGCGCTCCTTCGGCTCCCTTGTCTGTTTGTTCGCTGATTTCGCCGTCACGGCCGCGCCAACCCGCCGGCCCGACGAAAGCCGGATCGGGATCTATGTTGCCGGCATCGATGCCGTAAGTTTCGGCGGCGCGCTTGGTGATGGTCGTAAACTCCAGCGCCTTCAGAAAAGCGACGAGCGCCTTGCCGTCGGGCTGATGCAGGCCGAGATCGTCGAGCGGGACTTCGAGCGGCACGTCGTCGACCAGCGTTACTAGCTCCTTAGAGACACGGATCAGTTTGACGCTTTCGGGATCCGTCAGGGTCTCGCGCCGTTTCGGCTGTTTGATCTCGCCCGCCCGCGCCAGCAGCGTGTCGAGATCGCCATATTCGGCGATGAGTTGCGCCGCTGTCTTGAGACCGATGCCGCGGGCGCCCGGCACGTTATCGGTGGAATCGCCGGCGAGGGCCTGAACGTCGACGACCTTTGCGGGCGGCACGCCGAAATAGCCGAACACTTCGGCTTGCCCGATCTTGCGCTCTTCGCGCGCCCCTTCGCGCCGGCTTCGCCCGAGGCCGGGTCATACATGCCGACCCCCGGCCCGATGAGCTGCATCAAATCCTTGTCGGCGGAAATGATCAGGACGTCGGCGCCGCGTTTGCGCGCCTGCCGCGCATAGGTCGCAATGAGATCATCGGCCTCGTAGCGGTCCTGCTCGATCGGGGTGAGGCCGAAGGCGCGCACCGAAGCGCGCATCAAGGGGAATTGCGGAATAGGTCTTCCGGCGGGGCAGAACGATTGGCCTTGTAGGGCGGATAGATCGCCTTGCGGAAGGAATTCTCGGATTTGTCGAAAATGATCGCGAGATGAGTTGGCTTGAGGCCGGCCGCACCCTCGCGGATGAATTGGAAGAGTTTTGTGCAGAAGAGCCGCACCGCCCCGGTCGGCAGGCGGTCGCTGCGGTAGTTGTACTTCGCGTCCTGCCGGATCGACTGAAAATCGGCGCGAAAGACGAAGGACGATCCGTCGACAAGGAAGACATGGTCTCCAACATGGACGGGGCGGTGGGTCGGGCTCATCGGTGTTTCGGCTGCCGGCGTAGTCATGCGCCAACATAATCGTTCGGCCCGGCATGTGCCAATCAATGCATCCGCCGCCGAAATGGCAATGCAGGCCGTGTCCGCTGCGACAATTCTGGGTAAGGGCTCGACCGCCGACACATCTTGGCCGCATTCGCCCTCGGAAACATTCCAAGCGTGCAGATAAGTGCATAAACTTAAAGTGAAAATAATTACGAAGACGCAATCTCGCAAATGATGCTGCGATGCAATATATTAGACCGAGTTGAAACGCGTTCGTTCAGGATGGGCGCGTTCTTTCTTGCGACGGGAGCCCGCGGCAAACCGAGAGGTTCCGTTCAACATAGTTCGACTTTGGATGCGATTAGGCAGGCCGTCGGAAGGTCGACCTTCATGGCCGACATGTCGATCGCGAGGCGGCGATCCGGGCGTCGCCGAGTTCGACAGGATTCTGCAAATGGTGAAACGATGAATCTGCTCGAAAAAACCGAACGGCGGGGCGGGCCGCTCAGACCCCCCCGTCGATCCATTTGGCCGCCCAGGCGGCTCTCCCTCGCCCTTCAGGGCGGCGGCTCTTTCGGCGCCTTCACCTGGGGCGTTCTCGACCGGCTGCTCGAAGAAGAGAGCATGGAATTCGACACTGTGAGCGGCGCCTCCGCCGGCGCTTTCAATGCGGTCGTCCTCGCCACGGCCTTGGCCGAGGGTGATCGGCAGCTGGCGCGCGAGAGACTCGAGCGCTTCTGGTGGCGAATCAGTCAGTCGCTCGGGCTCAATCCGTTGGGCACGGCGGCCCGCTTCGTTCCGGGGGCGGCGGCCGGGACCCTTTCGTTCTGGACATCGTTCCTCTCGCCCTACCAGTTCAATCCGCTCGATCTCAACCCGATGCGGAGCGTCCTCAACGAAGTGGTGAACTTCGAAAGTCTGAGGCATCCAGGCGCGATTCCGCTTCTCTTGGCGGCAACGCGGGTCAGCGACGGCCGGGCGCGTGTTTTCCGCAATGCGGAGATCGATGCCGAAACGGTACTCGCGTCGGCGAGCCTGCCGCTGTTTCATCATGCGGTGAAGATCGATGACGAGGCCTATTGGGACGGCGGCTATTCCGCCAACCCGCCGCTTCTCGATCTCGCCATGGCGAGTTCCGCTCCCGATATTCTCGTCGTCCAGGTCACGCCCATGCGCGAGGCGGAGACGCCAATGACGTCGCATGACATCATTCGCCGCCTCGGACACATCACGTTCAATGCATCCTTGCTGCGGGAAATGGCGGCGCTCGACCATCTTGCCGAATCGAACCGATCCCCCTTGGCCATGCTGACACCGATGGGGCGGAAATTTCGCCGAATGCGGCAGCATCATATTGCTGCGGAAGAAGTCTTCACCGACCTCCCTAACGCAAGCGAATTGAATGTCTCGTGGGAATTCCTGCTCGGATTGCGGGCGCGCGGGCGTGATGCTGCCGAAGCCTGGCTCGCCAAAGGCACGGCCGAGTCCACCGCCCTGCCCGAAACCAAGTCGTGGCTGGCGGTCCTGGACGCAGCCGTGAAAGCGCAACGAAAGCCGCTGTTTGCCTATATTGGCGAAAGATGGCACAGACTCGTGGCCGAATACCGCAGCAAGTTCCGGTCTAAGGATGCGCCGAAAAAAGCGCCGAAATTATTCCGGCAGCCGGCGCCGCCGGTGCGCCCCTTTTCGGCCTGACGGCGACAGGCCCGCCGCGCCGCGCCGCGCGCATCAGCCCCTTAAGGGGGACGGGTGGCGGGTCAGTTTGAAATTTGATTGCCTTGACGACCGGCTCGCCGTCGCCGTCTGCTTCACATATGCTTAGCAAAAATTCGAAGGGCTGTGAATGCGGCGCGTTCGGCAGAGAGGTGACATGGACTGCGGTATTGCATGTGTCGCCATGCTGGCTGGCGTCCGTTATTCTAAAGCGCTCGAAGCATTCGACGACAAATCGTCGGCAGCGAAGAATGGGAATTTTGCTCCCGCGCTTCGCGACGCTTTGATTAGGCTGGGGCGGCGCCCATCGCGACGACTTGTGAAATTTCGCGGCTATAGTGTATTGGAATATGACGCGATCTTGAAGGTAAATCTGTACAACAATGGGGCCGAATGGCATTGGGTGGCATGGGATGCGAAGAGAAAGAGAATTCTCGACCCTTGGGAGCCTCCCTATATCAAGCGTTACCGCCCGGTCGCAGTTTTACCTGTGGAGTAGAGATTGCCACGTGGTCCTAAAGGCGAGAAGCGCTCCGCCGATGGGTAATGTCTCAGTTTGGATCTCCGCTCATGACCCATGATGGAAATTCAACTATACCAACGAATGATCGGACCAGAGACTCCTACGCAGCCGCGCGACCCCTCTCCCCGTGAGCAAAGCGAAACGGGGAGAGGCCGGGTGAGGGGCGAGGGGATTGGCCGCGATGTTGGAGCAAGTCCCCCAGCCCCTCACCTCACCTCTCCCCGCAAGCGGCAGGGCTGTCCGGGGAAAATCAAACATAGCAGAAGCTCATCTGATTTGGCCAGTTTCGATCGCGTCGCAGGCTTGGATTGACAGGTGGTGGCTTGTCGATTGCCGCGATCTTACGACGCTCGAAGATGCACTGGGCAACGAGATCGGTGAACCTCAAGATGGGGATCGCGACGCGGTGTGCCCGGGCCGCGATACGCAGCAGCGCATAAGCGATCATCGCGGCGAAGAGCTGCAGGCGGATCGCGTTATCGTTATTTCCCAAGAACCTGCGGATCTTGAGATGCTGCTTGATCCAACAAAACAGCAGCTCGATCTGCCAGCGGCCTTTGTAGAGCGTGGCGATCTCAACGGCGGAACGTTCGAGATCATTGGTCAGGAGGGTGATCGTGTCGCTCTCCTCGCGCTTGACGCGCAGGCGCCGCAGCCGGATCGGCAACTTAAAATCGCCCCTGCTGGCGAAACTCACTTCGCTATCCTCGAGAATGGCGAAGCCATCGCCTTGCGGCGCTACGACGGGGCGCTCGCAGACCAGCTTGAGACCCATGTTGGTTTTGGGCCGCGTGACGAAGCTCGACCCGGCGGCCGCGATCGCTGCCCACCAGCTGTAATGGCAATAGCCTTTGTCGAAGACATAAGTTGCACCGGCCTCGATTGTAATCGTGCGGCCGATCTGAGCATCGTTGACGTCGGCATCGGTGATATCGAGGATGCGGGGGTAATCGGTCTTCGGATCATAGACGACATGCATCTTCATGCCGCGAATGCGCCCATTCGACTTGGCCCAATCGCACAGTTTGCCAAGTGGAATGGGCGTCGAGTCGATCAGGCGCAGCATCGCCTTGCCGTCGCGGCGCGTCTCCCGGTCGAGCTGCCCTGCCACCAGGCCGAAGGTCTCGGCAAAGACGCCAACCGGGCGGCGTTTGTTTGCATCCGACAAGGTCGAACGCATGAGCTTGCCGCTGGCCAAGTGGTAATGATGCTGACTGTTGGCGTTCCAGCTGGCCGCCAGACCACGCAATCCGTCGGCGGCACTGAACTGGGCGAAGATCAATGCCACAAGATGCTCCCAGCTCTTGAACGATTTGTCGTAGGCATCGCCGGCGTGACGATCAACGATCGCTTCAAACTGGCGTCGGTTAATGGCTTCAAGCAGCTTGCCAAAAATGCTAGGCGTAAAGCGCATGCCTCGTTCCCTTTCTGAGTCTCGCAACCAGAAAGTAAACGGAAAAACCTCGCTTCTACGAGGCATGCACCTGCGACCGATCGATTTCAGGTCTCTCATTCCCCGGACAGCCCTGCCGCTTGCGGGGAGAGGTAAGGTGAGGGGCTGAGTGAGTAGCTGCGATGTCAGTAAACACGCGCGGCTGTTGGAAAGTGCTTCTCGTCGTCGGCTTGAAAGAGCGCCTTTGATCAGCATAGAAGCAAATCACCAAGCCCCTTACCCTAACCCTCTCCCCGCATGCGCAGGGCTGTCCGGGGAAAATCAAACATAGCAGAAGCTCATCTAATTTGGCGAGTTTCGATCGCGTCGCAGGCTTGGATTGACAGGTGGTGGCTTGTCGATTGCCGCGATCTTACGACGCTCGAAAATGCACTGGGCAACGAGATCGGTGAACCTCAAGATGGGGATCGCGACGCGGTGTGCCCGGGCCGCGATACGCAGCAGCGCATAAGCGATCATCGCGGCGAAGAGCTGCAGGCGGATCGCGTTATCGTTATTTCCCAAGAACCTGCGGATCTTGAGATGCTGCTTGATCCAACAAAACAGCAGCTCGATCTGCCAGCGGCCTTTGTAGAGCGTGGCGATCTCAACGGCGGAACGTTCGAGATCATTGGTCAGGAGGGTGATCGTGTCGCTCTCCTCGCGCTTGACGCGCAGGCGCCGCAGCCGGATCGGCAACTTAGAATCGCCCCTGCTGGCGAAACTCACTTCGCTATCCTCGAGAATGGCGAAGCCATCGCCTTGCGGCGCTACGACGGGGCGCTCGCAGACCAGCTTGAGACCCATGTTGGTTTTGGGCCGCGTGACGAAGCTCGACCCGGCGGCCGCGATCGCTGCCCACCAGCTGTAATGGCAATAGCCTTTGTCGAAGACATAAGTTGCACCGGCCTCGATTGTAATCGTGCGGCCGATCTGAGCATCGTTGACGTCGGCATCGGTGATATCGAGGATGTGGGGGTAATCGGTCTTCGGATCATAGACGACATGCATCTTCATGCCGCGAATGCGCCCATTCGACTTGGCCCAATCGCACAGTTTGCCAAGTGGAATGGGCGTCGAGTCGATCAGGCGCAGCATCGCCTTGCCGTCGCGGCGCGTCTCCCGGTCGAGCTGCCCTGCCACCAGGCCGAAGGTCTCGGCAAAGACGCCAACCGGGCGGCGTTTGTTTGCATCCGACAAGGTCGAACGCATGAGCTTGCCGCTGGCCAAGTGGTAATGATGCTGACTGTTGGCGTTCCAGCTGGCCGCCAGACCACGCAATCCGTCGGCGGCACTGAACTGGGCGAAGATCAATGCCACAAGATGCTCCCAGCTCTTGAACGATTTGTCGTAGGCATCGCCGGCGTGACGATCAACGATCGCTTCAAACTGGCGTCGGTTAATGGCTTCAAGCAGCTTGCCAAAAATGCTAGGCGTAAAGCGCATGCCTCGTTCCCTTTCTGAGTCTCGCAACCAGAAAGTAAACGGAAAAACCTCGCTTCTACGAGGCATGCACCTGCGACCGATCGATTCAGGTCTCTCATTCCCCGGACAGCCCTGCCGCATGCGGGGAGAGGGAACACGCCCACCATTACAATCGCTTCCCCACATCGCGCAGAATTTCCCGCGCCGCGTTATGTCCCGGCGCGCCGGTGACGCCGCCGCCGGGATGCGTGCCGGCGCCGCACATGTAAAGGCCCGCGATGGGGCCGCGATAGTCGGCATGGCCCAACATCGGCCGGGCGGAAAAAATTTGCCCGAGCTCGAGGCGGCCGTGAAAAATATCGCCGCCGACGAGGCCGAATTCGCGTTCGAGATCGAGCGGGGTTAGAATCTGGCGGGCGATGACGGCGCGTCTGAAATTGGGTGCATGAGCATCGACCGTCGCAATCATGAGATCGGCGACCTCTTCCCGACGATCGTCCCAAGAGACGCCACCGGGAAGCACGGGCGCGACATGCTGGCAAAACAGGCTCGCCACATGCCGGCCCTGCGGCGCCAATGTGTCGTCCACCGTCGAAGGGATGACGAGCTCAACGATCGGCTTCTGCGACCAGCCCCGGCGGCGTGCATCGCAATAGGCCGCGTCCATATAGGCGAGGCTCGGCGCGATGATGATGCCGGCCGTGTGGTGCTCGGCGAGCTCCCGTCCCGGCAGGGACGTAAAGTCCGGCAATTCGGCGAGCGCGACGTTCATCCGGAACGTGCCGGAGGCGCAACGCCATTTGGCGATTCGTTCGATGAACGGCGCCGACAGAACGGCAGGATCGATGAGGCTTTGGTAGAGCAGTTTCGGATTGACATTGGCGACGACAAGTTTGCCGCGAAAGACTTCGCCGGCCTTGGTCACGACGCCGCAGGCGCGGCCTTTTTCGACGAGGACTTCGCGCACAGGACTGGATGTGCGGATGTCCGCACCTTTCGCGGCGACAGCCTTCGCCATGGCCTGGGTAATGGCACCCATGCCGCCGATCGCATGGCCCCATTGGCCCTTGTGTCCATTCACCTCGCCGAAGCAATGATGCAGCAGTACATAGGCGGAGCCTGGCGTATAAGGGCTGGCATAATTGCCGACGATCGCATCGAAGCCGAAGACGGCTTTGAGCGAATCGCTTTCGAACCAAGCGTCGAGATAGTCGCCGGCGGAAGCCGTGAAGATTTCCAGGATGTCACGTTGGCCTTCGAGACCCGCATGGCGCAAGCGGTTGCCAAATCGGCCGAGCTTGACGAGCTCGCCGAGTGCTGCGAGCGGATGCGCATCGACGACATTCGGCGGCGTCTCGAGCACGAGCGCCCGCAGGAGATCCGCGAGCGCGGCAAGCCGCAGCTCGTAGGCCGCAAGCCGCTCGGCGTCGCGGCTCGAGACTTTCGTCACTTCAGCCTGCGTCCGACCGGCCCCGACCTTCAGATAGCGGCCGTCGTCGAGCGGCAAAAAGTTAGCAAGTGGCCGCTCGATGATCTTCAATCCGTGCGCAGGAAGATCGAGATCGCGGATGATTTTCGGAGTGAGCAGCGAAACCGTGTAGGCGGCGACGGAATTGCGGAAGCCCGGGTGAAATTCCTGGGTGACGGCGGCACCGCCGACGACGTCGCGGCTTTCGAGTACCAGACATTTGAGGCCGGCCTTGGCCAGATAGAACGCGCAGACGAGCCCGTTGTGACCGGCGCCTACGATGATGGCGTCATGCATGGCTGAGCGCGGCGAGCGCCGACTCGGCCGTGAAGACCTTGCCGTCTACATGCAGCCGTTTGACGATGAGTTCGCCCTTGGGCTCGAAGAGATCTTCGGACACGGAAATCTCGCCGCCCTGCATCCGCAGCCCCAAAATCTCGTAGGCGGCCGAGAGCATCCGCGCGGCGGCACCCGTATACCAGCTCCAGCCGCCGCGCCCGCCATGGCCGTCACCATCGTAAATATCCGCGGCTTGCTGAGTGGGTACGAGACCATAGGTGGCGAGCGCCTCGGCGCCGGTCTTGCCGAGGGGTGATATTTTTTTCCAGCAGCTGAAGGCACGTGCCTTGAAACCCGCGGCGGCTTCGCTGTCGCCACGAGCCTTGGCCAGATCGGCCAATCGCACGTAGGCGTCGACCGCCCATGAGGCGCCATGCGAATATTGCCCGCCATTTTCGCGCACGCCGGGAGGATAATCGGCGATCCGTCCCGGATAGGGATCGGCGGTTTCGCTGAAGGGCGGATCGAGAAGCAAGATGCGATCGGATTTTTCGAGATGCTCGAGCGGCCCTTCGAGCGCCGCCAGTCCCCGCTCGAACGCGACGGCGCCGGAGAGAATCGGCCAGGCCGCGGTCATGGCGTTCATGCGATCGAGATCGCGCCCATCATCGGCGAAGGCAAGGATGTAGTGATCGCCGCGCCAGGCGCATTCGAGAGCAGTTTTGAGTCTGCTCGCATGGTCGCGATAGAGCTCGGCCGCGGGTTCGCCTTCGCGCGCTGCGATCAGCCGTGTGAAGCCGGTCAGAATTTCGTGCAGGAAGAAACCGAGCCAGACGCTTTCGCCGCGGCCTTCGAAGCCGACCATGTCGATCCCGTCATTCCAGTCGCCGGTACCGATGAGCGGCAGGCCATGCACGCCCATTCGGGCGAGCGTATAATCGATCGCGAGTCGGCAATGTTCGTAGAGGTCGCCGTCGTCGCGTGAAGCACAGGGAACGAAGGTCACAGAATCGAGGCCGATCGGAACGGCCATACCCTCGAGATAGGCCGTGCGTTCGTGCAGCACCGATTGATCGCCCGTCGCGGCCACGTAGCGGGCTGCGACGTAAGGCAGCCATAAATGCGGGTCGGAAGCTCGGCTGCGCTGGCCGAGGCCGGTGCGTCCATCGGGGGCCCCGTGCCACCACTTGAGCACGTCGCCTTCACGAAACTGCTGGCTCGCATGCAACAGGATCTGGCTGCGGGCGCGGCCCGCATCCGCAAAGACGAGCGGCAGCACGTCCTGCAACTGATCGCGAAAACCAAAGGCGCCGCTGCGCTGGTTGGGACCGCCGCGCGCCCATAGCCGTGAAACCAGGATTTGATAGTACAGCCAATGATTGACGAGATGATCGAAATGCGGGTGATTGGTTTCGATCTTGATCGCCGGTGTGGTCTTGGCCCAGTATCGGCGTGTCGCCGCCAGCGCCGCCCGGGCCGCTGCGGCCGTGTTCAGGGATTTGGCGAGGATCAAGGCCTTCGCCCGCGTCGGTGCCTCGCCGAGAACGACAGAGAATTCGACTTCGCTCTGCGGCGCGACTTCTACGAAACTCGCAAGGGCGGCGATCCTGCGGTCATCGTCGCCGACGCTCACATCGGCAGCACCCGTCGCAACCATGCAAGGGTCGCGCAGGTCGCGCCCGCTGGCGCCGACAAAGCGCGCACGGACGGTTTCCTTCGCATCCGTCGTGAGGCTCGTTGCAGCAAAACCCCAGCCGGTTTCGAAATCATTGTCCGCATAGCGGAAGCGCAAAATGTCCGCCTCGCGCGTCTCGGCAAATTCGATACGGCCGAGGCTCTCCAGCGTGTTTTCAGCGAGCGCCAGATCGAAATATGGAAGAATATGGAAATGACGCCGCTCCGCCGCGCGATTGCGCAATTTCACCAGCCTGACATCGGCCGAGCTATCGGGCGGCACGAAAATCGTCATTTCTATATCGGTTGCGGCATAATGCGCCCGGAAGATTGCCGCGCCCAGCTCATAGACGACCTCGTAGCGTGCATCTTGACGCCGCAACGGCGCGAAGCTCGCTGAAAATATCTCGCCGGCTTTTGTGTCGACAATATAGACGGCTTGGCCGGTGAGCGAGGCTATGCCCGACTCCCAAACGAATGGCGTCAAAGCATTTTGCCGCTCGTTGCCTGCAAACGAGTGAATCTCACCGTCATTCGAGACGATCGTGCCGAAGCCGCGACGATTGCCGAGTACATGCGCCCAGGGACGCGGGGTTTGATGCGTCAATGCGAAGGCGCGCCCCTCGTCCACGAAGCGGAAAGCATATGTTTCCGGCTTCCCGGCTCGCGCTTCGAGACTACGGAATTTATTGAAATTTTGTTGGACGACGCCGGGCGGCGGTTCGGCTCGTCCGAAATAGCGGCAAATGAGTCGCGCCGCGGTTTCTTCTTCTCTTGCGTGGCCGCTGACGAAGAGCAATTCGCAGCTGCCGTGCGCGGCAACGTCGATGCCGATCGTCAGGCTCGCTGCCGGATCGAAACTATAGAGAAGACCTTCGTCGTCGGGCCGCCGGGCGCGGCCTTCCTCGAGACCTCGTGGGCAGCGCAGGTCGCCGTCGCCGCGAAACCGCAGACGCGAATCCTCATAGCCTTCGAGGACCGCGCCCATCTCGGGCAGGCTGACGGCATGGAAATAGACTTCGCGCGACATGCGCCGGGCGGCGAAACTCTGGCCGCCCTCCCGCAATAATCGATTGCGGGCAAAGATCGCGTTGAGAGACCCGACAAACACGGTCTCGACGTGAAGCGCGTTGAAATCCGGATCGCGCAAATAGATCGGCAATTCGTTGAGGGCGAGTTCTTGATAACTCGTCAGGCTGAGCCGGCGAGGTTCAGCGGAACGATTGGTGAGGCTCACGCGGCGGAATTCGATAGATGCACTTTCATCGAGCCAAATCTCCGTCCTCGTCTCGATCGCTGCAACTTGGTTGCAAATCGCGACGACACCCGGCCGAATCTCCGAGATCCGATAGTTGGGGCCTGCCTTGTGCACTGGCTCGAAACCAAGGCTCCAATAGGCGCCCGAGATTTTGTCGCGTAGATAAAAGAACGTGCCGCGTAGGTGCAAAGGGTCGGTCGGCCGCCGGGTGAGATCGATCGGCGCACCGCCGCGCGCCGTTTCGTAAACCTGAGTGAAGCCGCGTCCGTCACTGAGGATTTCGGTTCCGATGAGGCCATTGGACAGCGTGAACCGCGTACGCCGCCGTGCCAGAACACGCGGGACATTGGCCATGGGGGCCTTTTTCGCCGCATAGGACCTTGTCCAGTAATGCGCAATCAAGATGGCGCTCGCCACGGCCCAAAGCGCTGCGACGCCGTAGACGGCGACGAGCTCCGATACCATCGGCGGTATCGGCGCATTGTGTAATCGCTCTGCGCCGCTCCATGCCTTGTCCCAATTCGCTCCGCGCGGAATATAAAAGGGGATCAGCAAGGGCGCCCAGGTTGCAAAGCGCCGCAAAGCTTCGGGAATGAAGCGGCTGCGCTCCGCGTGTCCGGCGAAGCGGGCGGCGGCTTCATCGAACTTGTCGCCGCCAATGAAGGTGAGATTGACGAGAGTGGCAACGCGCAGGCCCATATGATCGAACCAGATCAGGATGCGCAACCAATCATAGGCCAGCAGCCCGGTGAAGACGACGAGGCTCCATTCGCGAAAGTCGGCAGCCGGCAGCCAAGCATAATTGAACATGGCTGCAAGCGTGCGTACGGCGCCATCCTGGTTGTACCAGCTCGGCTCGGGCGACATTTTGAGAAACGTATTGATGACCGGCGCCATCCAGAGGCCCCAGCGCAGCACCCGCACAGCTTGAACAACGAGTGCGTCGACACCCTCCTGGCTCAAGAGCTGTTTCAAAGGCCGCAGATTGTTTTGGAAGATCGCCGCAAGGATGACGAAATTGACGCTGAAGAGCGGTGCCGCGAGCGACCAGTTGATGACGCCCGAAAGCGATTCCGTGTAGAAGAGTTTGACGCCACCGCCGATCGTGCCGAGATCGAGCACACCCCATTTGCTGAACAAGGGATAAATGATGAATTCCTGCGCTGGGCGCCCACTGCTCTGATAGGCAAGATCGGCATAGGAGCGGAACTTCGTGGCGACGACATCGAGTTGCCCGGCATCGAAATACCAGCCGAGAGCTCCGCCGACGATTCCCCCGAGGCCGAAGTAAATCGTGTAGATACGCCAGGACTCGAGCTTGCGCCGGCTTCCCGGCGCGCGCCGTCCGAATGAAATCGCGATTGCGTCGCAAACCAAGTCGATTCCGGCATAGGCCAGCGCACCAGCTCCGAAGAAGACCGCAAAACGCATGAACCCGTCTTCGTGTTGAAGGTCCGCGGCAACGGCAATGAAGACGCAAAGGCCGAGGAAGAGACCGCGAAAATAGCTGCGCGGATCGCAATAATTCGCCCAAAGCCTGCGAAAGAAAGGCGGCGTCCCGTCGGCGCTCGCAATGAGCGTCGCAAGGAACGGGAAGATCGCAGCGCCGGCCAAAACCGCGAGCGGCGCCATTTCCGCGCGCATCGCCGAAACGAGCGGCAGCAGCACGAGGCAAGTGCTCCAGAGAAGCGCCAGGATCGCAAAAAGGCCACCGTAAATGGCGCCGTTGAGGAAGCCTTGTCGCCATTGCGCTTTTGCCGCCGCGAAGACGGGCGGGCGCCCGGCCACGGCTTCGATCGTCAGGCCGCTCACGATGAATATGAAGGCCCAAAGGCCCGCTTGCGCGAGGGCGGCAGCGACAGGTGCCGTCAGGATCGAAGCCAATGATCCCGTGGCGAAGGATTGCGGGATTTCGGCAATCTTGGCGGATAGGACGGCGTGCAGGGCACTCGCCCAGAGCAGCAGATGCAACCGAATATCACGCGGCAGTCTGCCCGTATTCGAAAAGCGCAGCCCCGCCACGAGGAGTTCGGCGAAGCCGCCGAGAACGATGGTGCGGCCGATGCCGGTAAGGATGCCATCGGTTTGCGGCGTTAGTGGAACGACACCCAGGCTCAGCCAATATCCGAGTTGCCGCGTCAATCCGTCGGCGCCGACTGCCAAGACGAGATTGAACAGAAGAGGCGCGCAGAGGAGGGATAAGGATTGATACCAGGTGAGGTGGCGCGATCTGCGCGCCTGCGCGCCGACGGCACCGGCGAAATAGATGAGTGCGGCGCAGATCGTGCCGGGAGTCGAAAGATGAAGAAGATCGAGCCAGACTGCCGGCACCTGCCAGACATTGGTTGCCGCATCATGAGCGGCAGCAATTGCTGCAAGTGCGAGAAGGTCGAGCAGAAATTCGTGCCGACGCGGAAATTGGTGGCTCAAGCTTGCCTGTGAAAACGCAAGACAGGTTGCGCCGAGCACGGCCGCAATCGCGATCCGCGAGCCATCGAGCTCCGCGCCCCTCAAAGCCACGAACACGAAACAGGCGAAACAAGAGACCGAGGCCAGAGCAACGATGGCGCGCAAGCCGGGCTCGAGGGGTTTCAACGCCATCCGGTGACTTTCATCTTTTCCATGCAGTGCGTCTTCCTCCAGTCCGGCTGATTATGAAATGCCGCGAACTCATTGAATTTTAGCGCAATCTCCTCTCGCACGTCACCCGGCTTTCCCTGCGTCACCTGGCCATGCCTGCTTTGTTTTTCGAACTTATGCACCACTGATTTTGCTCGGATTGAACAAATCAATCGTGGCCTTAGCAACGCAAGACTGCGTAAGCTCAACTCGTCGCCGCCTTTGCGACCGCCGCCAGCGCATCGGCCATGGCGCCGAGGCTTTGCGCCGCGCCGGCCTCGGCACCGTGACGGTGTGCCAGCCATTTGGGATCATTGTAGGATAGCCAAGTCCGTCCGGTTTCGTCCTGCCAGACCAACGCCTTGAGCGGCAGGTCGATGGCGATTGTCGGCGCCGCCTGCATCAAAGGTGTGCCCGCCTGCGATTTGCCGAAGACGAGCACTTCGGCAGGCCGTAGCGGCATACCGACCTCGGCCGCTGCGGCGGCGTGATCGATGCGGGCGGGAATAGTCATCCCGAGCCGCGTCACCGCAGCCTCGAGCCTGGCCATCGTTTCCTTTGGTCCGTAGCGGCTCTCGCAAGTCGTCAGTCCGTTTGGTGTCATGGCAGGGCTCCTTTTTTACTGCGATCATCGATTGGCCAGGCTCGGCGATCTGCGCGATGTCGACACGTGCCACTGATATGCTGTGTGCCGTCCGCACTTATCACCAGCGCGAAGCCCCGCCAGTGACTCCGCATTCATTCCGCGGCTCGCAGATTGACAAGATGTGCCTCGCGCAGGTCGAGTTCGTGCTCGATCCTACGCCGGGCCTCGTCCTTCAGCGCGCCGCCCCGATAAAGGTCATTGATCAGCTGTCGTTCGGCGGCGATCAGCAGAAGCTGGACTTCGTCGCTCAAGTCGATGAGCTTTTTATGGCCGTCGTCGCCGTCGCTTCTATGCTCGACGTGCTTGATTCGGTCGCGGTGATAGGCACGGAACGGCGTGACGATTTCCTCCGGAAGCTCACGCTCGGCAGCAAGCCTATCGAGCCGTTCGATGGCTGCCTCGATCGCCTGACGCCGGACTCTGAATTCCTCCGCTCTGTCGGCATGGCGCTCGAGACGGCCTTGTTTGATCAAACCGAGTTTCGGAATCACCAGGGGCAACATCAAACCTTGCCCCACCAGCGTCACCAGAATGACGCAGAAAGTGAGAAAGAGAATCAGATCGCGCTGCGGGAACGGCTGACCATTTGTCATCGCAAATGGAATGGCGAGCGCTGCTGCCAGCGAGACGATGCCGCGCACGCCAGTGAACGCCAGTACGAAAGGCCACTGCCACGGCGGAGCCGGGTCCTTGCGGGCTACCGCCGAACTGAGCCAGCGCGGCAGATAGGTGGCGGGAAATATCCAGATGAAACGGGTCACGATAACGACAGCACTGACAACCGCGGCGGAAATGGCCAATTCAGATATCGAATCATTGTTGATGCCGGCGATCAATGTGCGCGCCTGCAGACCGGTGAGCAGAAAAACCATGCCTTCGATCACGTAGATGAGAAAGTCCCAGAAGAAGATGCCCTGCAGCCGCGTCGCCGCGCTGATCAGCCGAAGGCCGTTCCAACTGATGTAGAGCCCAGCGACCACCGTGGCGAGCACGCCGGAGCCGCCCAAGTGCTCCGGCGGCCAATAGGCAAGGAACGGCGTCAGGATCGAAAGCAGGATCTCGATGCGCGGATCGCCAACCCAGCGCCGCAGACGCAACATCAGCCAGCCAACGCCGATTCCCCAGAACACTTCGCCGATGAGGATGACGGCAAACGTTGCCGCAGCTTGGCCGATCGAGAAAACACCCATGCTCACGGCCGCTATCGCGAAGCGATAGAGAATGAGGGCGGTGGCATCATTCGCCAGGCCTTCACCTTCCAGTACGACGGCGATGCGCCTCGGAAGTCCCAGTCTGCGAACGATCGCGAGCGGCGCCACGGGGTCTGGCGGCGAAACAATTGCGCCCAGCACGAAACCGACTGGCCAAGGGAAACCCAACAGCCAATGGCTTGCTGCTGCGGCCGCAATCGTTGTGAATAACACGCAGCCCACGGCCAGAAGCGAAATTGGGCGCAGATTGAAGCGGAACTCGCGCCAGCTCATCGCCACCGCCGATGAATAGATGATGGGCGGCAACACGAGAAGCAATACGAATTCCGGTGCAAGCTCGACCGTCGGCAAGCCGGGGATCAGCGCCACGACGACACCGGTGAGCACCAAAAGAATAGCTGGGGGAATTTTCAATCGCGCGGCCGCGAACGCGACTGCGGCAATCACGATCAGCAGAATGATCAAAATGTGGATCGTCGAGATCATCGCCAAACGCCCTCGCCGTGGTGCCACCCCAGCGAGACGCTGGATGTCGTCATGCGGGCAAGTCCGAGAAGTTGTTGTCTTTTAGCGCATGATCTCGCCGAAAAGTCGGCAACTTTTCGGGATCACGCTATCTTTTAGCGCATGATCTCGTCCGAAAAGTCGGCAACTTTTCGGGATCATGCGCTAGCGACCGCCGCGCAGTTCGGCCAGGGCAATGCCGCCGAGTCCCAAAGCCAGAGCCAGCGCGTGATAAAGCTCGAAATGCTCGTTCAAGATGAGGACGGCGAACAGCGCGCCGAACACCGGAACGAGATTGTTGAAGAGACCGGCGCGCCCCGGCCCCATGAGTTCGACCCCCCGCATATAGGTGAGCTGCGCGCTGACGGACGGCCCCAAAACGATGAAGAAGAGAACCAGCCAGCCTTTGAGGCTCGGCCAATAAGCGGCGCCTTTGATGATCTCATAAAGCGCGAAGGGAATAGAGGTCAGGAAGGCCGCCATGGCGAGGGCCGCGAAGAAGACCAGTGGCGCGACGCGCGGTCGCTGCCGCAGGCCCAGCGTGTAACCGGCATAGAGAATACCGCCGAACAGCACACTGAGATCGCCGGCGTTGAACGTCAGCGTCGAAAGCTGCCCAAGGTTTCCGTGCGTCGCAACGAGACCGGCGCCTGCAAACGTAACGAGCATGCCGGCGATTTGCAGCGCGGTTACGCGCGTCTTGTAGAAAATGGCCGCCCCGGCCAAGACCAATGGCGGAATGGAGCTTTGCAGCAATGTGATGTTGACCGCGCTGGTCACGTAAGCGGCC
Source organism: uncultured Alphaproteobacteria bacterium (assembly GCA_963809985.1). GTDB lineage: Bacteria > Pseudomonadota > Alphaproteobacteria > Rhizobiales > Beijerinckiaceae > Methylovirgula. The sequence goes on from CAWELW010000004.1 coordinate 17,657, forward strand.
GCATAGAAGATCAGGTTGAAGGCCGTCAGCCCGAGAAAACCCATCGCCAGAACAAGGCGCCACGAGCCCGCTAGAACAGGTCCCTGCGCCGCGATCTGCCGCCGCAGAGCCAGAAACAAAATGAGGCAGGAGAAGAGCCAGCGCAGGCACACGAGGCTCATCGGCGCGATCTCGCCAGTCGCCATGCGCGCCGCCACGCCATTGGCGCCGTACACGACAGCCGTATAGAGCATCGCGAGCCAAGCCCGGTTCCAAGCCCACTGGGCCAGATGGAGCGGTTCTATGCGGAACCTCGGCGGCTCGTTTTTCTTTTGCAGCACGTCAGCCTTTCCACCGCCGGATCCCGCAACGAGGTCCCGTCGTTATCGTCAAGATGCAGCCGGAAACCGGCCGCGAAAAGTTCCGAATTGATCGGCTTATTCTGGCTGCCGAGCGGCAATCTTCATAGCCTGCCCAACAGCACAAAAATTTGATGGAGGGATTTTCAGATGCCGATACTTCGCAGCTTTTGTGCTTACGTTGCATTCATCCCGCTCTTTGCAGCACAGGTCCATGCCGAAACTCACGAAATCGCTTCGCAAATCGAGGCCGTCACCGTCTTTCCCGATGGCGCCCTCGTCACGCGTGGTGCCGACATCGATGTCGGCGCCGGGCCATCGGCCCTCGCTTTCAAGAATTTGCCAAACGACCTCGATCCGAACTCGCTGCGCGTCACGGGAATCGCCGATTCGGATATGGCGATCAACTCCGTCGCAACGCATCTCATCGCCGCCGAAAGCAAACCGGACGGCGCGATCGAAACGCAATTGCGCGATCTCAGGTCGCAACGTGAACAAGTGCAGGTCACTCTCGACGCGTTGGAAGCCAAGAAGGCGATGGTCCTCCACTTCGCCAAGGCCGACCCTAAAGATTTCTCGAGCCGCGCGAAATCCTTGGCCGTTTCGGATTGGCCCGAGGCCTTCGATACGATCGCTGCAGCTCTGCTCAAAATCGGCGAGGAAGCGCGCGTTGCGGCTGCCAAGGAGCGCGAACTCGACGGCGCGATCATAGCCCTCTCACAAGCGCATGCGGACAACAAAGGAAAGCTTGAATTGCGCCGCGAAGTCGATGTCGAGATCCACGCCCCCGCGGCTTTGAAGGGCCATGTTGCGTTCACCTATCGTGTCAGCCACGCGGGCTGGCGGCCGGTCTATGATGCGCGGCTCGAGACCGGCAATGCCAATAACAAGCCTTCGCTCGAACTTGTGCGCCGCGCTGCCGTTTCGCAACGCAGCGGCGAGGACTGGGACGATGTCGCCTTGACCGTGTCGACGGTGCGCGCCTCACGGCGCACCGCTGCGCCCGACATCGAAACGACCAGACTGGTTTTTCTGGAGCAGCCGGTTAGCCCGGTTTCATCTGCACCTTTCCGGGACAATCGCTTGAGAACGCTGCAAATGCCCGGCCACGCCGAACCGGCGCCGGCCGCACCGCCTCTGCAGGAGGCCGCTTTGGCGAAAGCTGGCAAACCTGCAATTGAGACGGAAAGCCGGGTCGACGCCGGAGACTTCCAAGCTGCCTTCATCATTGCGGGCCGTATCAGTCTGGCGGCCGATGCGTCGGCCAAGAATTTCTTGATCGCGGCGCGGCGCGTCAGTCCCGATCTTGCCGTCAAGGGCGTGCCGGCGTTCGACCGGGCCGCTTATCTCGAGGCGCATTTTTCCAACGAAGACGAGGCGCCGCTGCTTGCCGGCGACGTCGCGCTTTATCGCAACGGCAGTTACGTCGGCCGCGGCTCGATCGCCTTGATCGCGCCGGGAGACGCCTGCGACCTCGGCTTCGGCGCCGACGAGCGCGTAAAAATCACGCGCCTACCGTTCAAACGCAAGGAAAACGAACCGAATTGGTTTGGTCAGACGAAATCCGAGGCGCGCGAATACAAGACCACAGTGAAGAATCTGCACGATTTTCCCATCAAAATCATTCTCGTCGATCAAATTCCGATTTCCGAAAATACCGCCATCATTGTCGAGCAATTGCCGGCGACGACGCCGCCGACCGAAATAAACGTCGCCGACAAACGCGGCGTCATGCGCTGGACCTACGACTACGCGCCTGGCCAGACACATGAAATCCACCTTGCCTATCGGATGAAATGGCCCGCCGATCGCGACGTGATCAGCGAACGTGTCCCGCCGACAGCGAAGTGAGTGGGGCAGTTTAGCGAGGCTGCGGGGGCGGGTCGAACGTATCGGCGTAAAGGCCGCGCGACAGGCAAACCCAAGTCGGCACGTAAATCGCGACCTGGCCCCAAAGATCGAACTGCGGGAAAGGAATGCGCCGGCAGCCGCGGTGAGCTGGAACGAAGCCGCCATTGCCGTTCCACAGTCGCGGGCCTTTAGCATCGAGGTCCGCTGCCACCACGCCGGTATTGGTGTTCAGAGCGAGGAGACAGAGGATCGAGCAAAGTGCGATCGCTCGCCGGACGCGTTGTCGCAGCATGGCGGACTCCGAATCAGCCCGGGACGAAAATCCCGGCATTCCCATCTACTATCTGATTCGCGCTTGCGGATAAACGCGCGGCCGTCGCTTATTCTTTGATCTTCAACTCGTTCAGCTTGGCGAAGACCGAATCGAGATTGACATCCGGTTCCGGCTCGGCAGCGCGCCCCGGGCCGGCGCCGAAGACTGCCGTCTCGGTCATCGGTTGATCGACCGGCGCGCGCGTCGTCACTTCGGCGGGCACGAGGGTCTGGCTGTGATCCTCTTCGATCGGGACACGGTCCTTCGCGGCGCGGTTGACCTCGAAATCGAGGTCCATTTGGGAACATAGCCCGAGCGTCACCGGGTCCATGGGGGTGAGAGCCGCCGAATTCCAATGGGTGCGATTGCGAATTGACTGCAAAGTCGTCTTGGTCGTCCCGACGAGACGCATGATCTGGGCGTCTTTCAATTCGGGATGATTGCGAATGAGCCAGAGGATCGCGTTGGGCCTGTCCTGACGGCGTGACAGAGGCGTGTAGCGTGGCCCCCGTGGCCTTTTGAACTCCGGCAGACGCACCTTCGCCTGGGCCAGCTGCAATAGGTGGCTGACATCCTGTTCGCCGGCGGCGATCTCCTCGCGGGTCAATTGGCCCGACGTGATCGGATCATGGCCTTTGATCCCGGCAGCCACTTCGCCATCCGCAATGCCCTTCACTTCGAGCGGATGCAGCTTACAGAAATTGGCAATCTGCTCAAAGGTGAGCGACGTGTTTTCGACGAGCCAGACGGCGGTCGCCTTGGGCATGAGCGGCGCATTGCTCATAATGTTCTCCTCTGCGTCGAACCGGATCGCCCGCAAGGCTGCCCGCCTCGCCAGGACGGCGGTTCGATGAAATCTCGACGTGGCGCGACCCCGGTTCGGTTTCGAGCTCCCCGGCAGGGGCTCTAGCCGGTTTCGGCGAACGCATCGGACTTCGCCTAGACCGCGATGATTTTGCATTGAAGCAATCCAAAATCATGAAGGTGACCGATTCTAATAATCTAGAGCGGGATTTGCAGATAAGTCCGCGCAGTCCGCCTGAGCGTCGTTGCGCCGGAAAATCCGCGCCGCGCCCCACTTTTCCTAATCCTGCTCTTGAACAATTGGCGCACAGCCGAAGACGAAGCCACACTCGGATATTAAGGACACGCTCGCGCTTGCCGACGCTGCCAGCAAAGCTTCAACATATGTCCATGACTGGAAACAACGACGATATAGGGGCCGCAGCAGCTACATGCAATCTGCAACGGGGTTCTACCTGCTGATTTTCTGGTATAATCTGCAAATTTCGTGTTGTCAGGGAGTGCTTCGGTCATGAGCAGGGACGAAGATGATCCGCTTGCCCTTTCCGCCCGGAAGCTGATTGCCGGCTATGCAATCGGGCAGGCACTCGATGATCTCTCGCTTGAAGAGCTCGGCGCGCGGATCGAAATCTTGCGTGGCGAGATCGAACGTCTGGAGCTGGCGCGACAGGCGAAGGAAGCGTCGCGCGCGGTAGCTGCCGCCGTTTTCAAAATCTGACCCGCTGTCCCATAATGATTTGGCCGTTGACCGATATTGCGACGCCCCTGGAGCCGCAGGCAGCCGATGCTCGGACGCCGGCCACATCGCATTAAGAATTCGTTAACATTTTCAGTTCATTAATTTGGACAATCGGTTCGCGCCCGTTGAGCCGAAGAAGCATCTTCCCGCTTCGTCTACGCCTCCCTCGCCTCAAAGAGCCGCAATTTGCGGCTCTTTTTTTTACGATTTCGTATTTCAATAGCTGCGACACAAGTTATTTGGCGCTATTTCATTAAGGTTAATAAAAGCTTGCGAGGCGGAAATTACGGGATGGCCTTACTATTGCTGCCGTTGCTGTGACAGCTGTGACTGTCTTCGTGTGCGTTCAGGTTGCAAAGGCGTATCATGGCCCAGGTATTAAGTTTCGAGGACGACGCCGCCGTCTCCTTTGCCAGCAAATTGGCGGCGTCCGAATCGTTTAAATCTTTGTTCCGCGAGGGCATGGCGCTCGTCGAAGAAACCGCTGGCTATCTCGACGGGGCTGGGCGCGACGAAGCCAAGACCTTGCCGCGGCTCGCCGCCTTGGCCTACGCGACCGAGAGCATGCGGCTGACGACACGGCTCATGCAGCTCGCGTCCTGGCTCTTGCTGCAGCGTGCCGTCAATGAAGGGGAGTTGACGCAGACCGAGGCCGCCGAAGAAAAGCGTAAAGTTCGGGTGTCCGAGCAATTGACCACGACGAGCGCGGAAGTCATGGCCAATCTCCCGGCGCCGCTTCTCGAACTTGTCGAAAAATCCTTGCGTTTACAGACACGCATTCTGCATTTCGACCGGTTGATCTATCAGCCGACGGAAAAGCGCAGTCGTGCCTCGGCGGCACCCAGCGTCATCGAGACCCAACGCGACCTGTTGCGGGCGGCCTTCGAAGCGGATAAATCAAGCTGAGACTCTGCGACTTCGGCGTCGCGGCGCACGCGAGTTAGAGTGTGCTTCGCAACGAAAAAACCCGGCCGAGCCGGGTTTTTTAGTCTCAGGCTTGCACTGGTCTTCTTCCGCGCGATCAGTCCTGAAACGGCAAGGCCAAAACTCGCGCCCGCCTCACCCCTGTTTCTTGCCGAAGTTCATGTTTCCGAAACGCGAATTGAAACGCGACAAGCGCCCGCCGCGGTCGACCAACTGCTGCGAGCCGCCGGTCCAGGCCGGATGCGTCTTCGGATCGATATCGAGATGGAGGATCTGCCCCTCGCTGCCATAGGTGGAGCGGGTGAAAAACTCCGTGCCGTCGGTCATGACCACTTTAATGAGATGATATTGCGGGTGAATATCCGGTTTCATCGGCTTGGTCCCAAAACGTCGGCAGCACGCGGGAAAAGCGCCGATGCCGAAAAATCGAAACGCGCCGAAGGCGGGAACCTTGACGCGGAAGCGCCCGCTATAGCCTTTTCCACGCGCCTTCACAAGCCCCGGCCGTGCCCTGAAAATTCCGCCCCTCCGCCGCGATCGATCATTCCATCGGGATGCGATCACTTGCTATGTTGCGCTTCCCGCGCCGCGATGGAGTTCAATTTGGTCGCCGTCAAAAATGCGGAAGCCGATCGTTTCATCGGGCGGCCGCCGCAAAATGTTTTTCTCTATCTCGTCTTCGGACCGGATGCCGGCCTCGTCTCCGAGCGGGCGAAGACAATCGCTGCGCGTGCGGTCGAGGACCCGAAAGATCCGTTCCAGCTGTTGCGGCTCGGTGGCGACGACCTCGCGGCCGATCCGCTGCGGCTGGCCGACGAAGCCAATACGATGCCTCTCTTCGGCGGCCGCCGCGCGATTTGGATCGCGGCGCAGGGCAAGGCCTTCACGGCGGCGCTCGAACCCGTTCTTCACATGCCGCCGAGCGATTGCACGATCGTCATCGAAGCCGGCGCGCTGAAGCGCGACGCGCCTTTGCGCAAAATCTGCGAGCGCGAAGCGCGCGCCGCGGCGATCGAATGCTATCCGGATTCGGCCAAGGACCTAGCCCAGTTGATCGATAGCGAAACCGCAGCGGCCGGCCTGCAGATCGATGCGGACGCGAAGAGGTTTCTCATCTCGCTGCTCGGCCAGGACCGCCTGACGACGCGTTCCGAACTCGAAAAACTGCTGCTTTATGTGCACGGCGGCGGCAGAGTGAAGATCGAGCATGTCGAAGCCATCGTCGCCGATGCCTCCTCATTGGCGCTCGATGCGGCCGTCAACGGCGCCTTCGAAGGCGACTTCGCCGCCGTCCAGGACACGACGGCGCGCGTCTATGGCGAAGGCGGCGATTACAACATGATCCTCGGCTCTGCCTTGCGGCATGCAATTCTGCTGCATCGCATGCGGCTCGACGTCGAAGCGGGGCGCGGCGGCAACGAAAGCGCCGGCTATGGCCAGAGCTTCGGCCGCGCCGCGGTTCTCGACAAACATGTTCGCGCCTGGAGTTCCGGGCGGCTCGGCCGCGTCATTGCGATTTTGAACGAAGCCACCGCGAAATGTCGGCGCGAACCGCGGCTTTCGCAAGCGATCACGGCGCGGGCGCTGTGGACGATCGCACTCGCGGCGCGGAGCAAGGGGTGAGCGAAGCCGTGAACGGCAGCGCGTTGCGCGCCTGCCTTTTTGACAAAGAGCTTCCCCGTCATCGCCGGACAGACGGCAACAGCCGACTTGCGTGGAGAGGGTTCGCTAAGGTGACGCCCAGAAATGGATGAATCGATCGCACGCGCGTCCCCTCTCCCCGCTCGCGGCAGGGCTGTCCGGGAAGGCGGCGAACTTGCAAGGTAAATCACTAGGCCGCAGGTGCATGCCCCTGAAAACGAAGGATTTTCGTCTACGGCGATGCCGTTTGCGTCTATTTTCTGGTTGGCGAGACTCAGAAAAGGACGGGAACAGGAGCATGCGCTTCACACCTACCATATTTGCCAAATTGCTTGCACCCCTCGATCGGCGGCAGTTCGACACGATCGTCGAGCGCCACGACGGCGATGCCTACGACAAATCATTCAAGAGCTGGGACCATCTGGTGGGCCTGATCTTCGCCCAGTTTTCCGCCGCCGACGGATTGCGTGGTCTGGCGGCCAGCTGGAACGCCAATAGCCAGCATCATTATCATCTTGGCACCGGCACACTGGCGCGCTCGACTTTGTCGGATGCAAATAAAATCCGGCCCGTCGCGGTCTTTGCCGACACTTTCGGTTTGATTGCGGGTCTGCTCGATCGCGCCACGCGCCGCGACGGCAAGGACATGCTGCGCCTCATCGATTCAACGCCCGTTCCACTCGGCAAATTGTGCGATTGGGCGAAGTGGAATGGCCGCATTCGCGGCATGAAAATGCATGTCGTCTATGATCCCAAGTCCGATTGCCCGCGCATTCTCGATATCACCGATGCCAATATCAACGATGCCGAGATCGGCCGCACGATCAACATCGAAGCCGGTGCGACTTATGTCTTCGACAAAGGCTATTGCCATTATGGTTGGTGGCGCGCCATCCATGCCGCTGGAGCGATCTTCGTCACCCGGCCGAAGTCCAACATGGGGCTCACGCGCGTCGAAATGCGCCCCATCGAGGTTACCGAAGGCGACGGCTGCACCATACTCGAAGATGCCGAGGTGCGCTTCGCCAGCAAAGGTGATTCCAAGCTGCCGATAAGGCTGCGCCGCATCACCATCAAGCGTCACAAGGATGGCAGCACGATCAACTTTCTGAGCAATGATTTCGACCGTTCCGCCGTCGCCATCGCGGCCCTTTATAGAGGCCGCTGGCAGATTGAACTCCTGTTCCGCTGGATCAAGCAGCATCTCAAAATCCGCAAGTTCCTCGGCAACAACGACAATGCGATCCGCCTGCAGCTCATCGCTGCGATGATCGCTTATGCGCTGCTACGCATCGCCGCCAAAGTGCATCGTGTTCAAATCCCGATTTTGCGCTTCATCGACCTCGTGGCTCAGTGCATCTTCGAGCGCCGCGACATCGCCGCGATCGACAAACCGCCGCCGCTGAACCCGAGCAAAAAACGCGATCGAAACTCGCCAAATCAGATGAGCTTCTGCTATGTTTGATTTTCCCCGGACAGCCCTGCGCTCGCGGGGAGAGGGTTAGGGTGAGGGGCTGGGGCATTGGCCGCAAACTCGGCGAGCTTTGTTGTAGAGGCTTCCCAATGTGAGATTGAGGCTAATCACCCAGCCCCTCACCCTCGCTTCGCTCGACCTCTCCCCGCAAGCGGGGAGAGGTGCGCCTCTCTGGCAACGTCGAGCACTTAATTTTGCGCGTCGCCCAACATCGACTCCGTTGTTTCAGGTCAGGCCCTCACACATAAAGCTTGCCGCCCTTCTCCAAAAACTCAGCGCTCTTCCCCGCCATGCCTTTTTCACGTTCGGCAGTCGCCGCGGCCTCCTCGCGCAGATCCTGGGTGATCTTCATCGAGCAGAACTGCGGTCCGCACATCGAGCAGAAATGCGCCACCTTATGCGCGTCCTTCGGCAAGGTCTTGTCGTGGAACGCGCGGGCAGTGTCCGGGTCCAAACCGAGATTGAACTGATCCTGCCAGCGGAAATCGAATCTCGCGCGCGACACCGCGTCGTGGCGGATCTGCGCCGCCGGATGGCCCTTGGCGAGATCGGCCGCATGCGCCGCGATCCGATAGGTGATGACACCCACCTTCACATCGTCGCGGTCGGGCAGGTCGAGATGTTCCTTTATCTAGTAACTATGATAGGAACGCCTGTCCTGACTTCGTTGCTCTTCAACTTGGAGATTTCGATGGTGCAACAATCCGGAGTTTTTGTCCTTCAAGGTAATGAGACGCTCGTGCCCATGTCACCGGCTCACTTCGCGACAGAAGATGTTTTTAGATGCTCCTCAGCCGTTTTCCGGCTTTGCTGGTCGGCGACCAGATCGATCCGGCGAATCCGCGTCGCTTCGTTTTGGTTAGACGTGAGCAGGGGATTGGTTTGGACGATGGCGCAGCTGCTAGGTGGTCTATAGATCACCTTTTTCTTGATCAGGATGGAGTTCCTACTCTGGTGGAAGTCAAACGTCAGAGTGATACGCGCATTCGCAGAGAAGTAGTTGGGCAGATGCTTGATTACGCGGCAAATTGTTCGAGCTATTGGTCGGCAGAGACACTCAAGGCGACCTTTGAAGAGACCTGCACTTCTTCAAATCAATCTGCTGAAGCGGCGCTTTCGCTTCTAATGGATCCAGATCAAACGCCTGAGGTTTACTGGCAAAATGTGGCGAACAACCTTTCTCTCGGAAAGATACGGATGCTGTTCGTAGCCGACAGCATTCCGATTGAGCTCCGACGCATTGTCGAATTTCTTAATAAGCAAATGCACCCTGCGGAGGTACTGGCGATTGAGCTGCGTCAGTTTTCCGGCGAAGGTCTGAAAACGCTTGTCCCAATGGTTTTTGGGCAGACGCAAGAGTCCGCTAAGAAGCAAGCAAAAGTGAGTGTCCAACCGATTTCCATTGATCAGTGGATGGGAGAGATTTCAGAATTTTTTGGCGATTTAAAAGACAAAGCCGAAGAGATAGTAAGAATTCTATCTCAACCCTTCAAAATGCGTATGGCCTACCAGAACAAAGGCGCCGCCTTCTATAAAATTGACGATAACGGAAAACTGCGTGCAATGTTCGTGCTTCGCCGCGAAACGAAAAGTCTTGAGTTCTACCTTGCCAACTTTGCATTCTGCACAGACCTCGCGGATGATGGCTTCAGACAGTCAATCGTGGACGAGTTAGCGGAAATCATCCCAGGATATCGAACAGACGCGGGCATCGACGGATATCCGCTTATTAAGCTTCAAAGCATCGCAGCGTCCGCGTGGCCGAAATTCACAAGAATTCTTTCGCGAATCTCTGAGCGCATTAAATCAGCGGGCACCTGTTAATCGGTCCACTGCTACCGCCATTCGCCAAGCTATCGGCGGCAGCACCTGAGATCCAAGATAGCTAAACTTAAAGCTTCCCACCCTTTTCCAAAAATTCCGCACTCTTCTCCGCCATGCCCTTCTCCCGTTCGGCGATGGCGGCGGCCTCGACACGCAGATCCTGGGTGATCTTCATCGAGCAGAATTGCGGCCCGCACATCGAGCAGAAATGCACGACTTTATGCGCGTCCTTCGGCAAGGTCTCGTCATGGTAGCCGTGAACTGAATCGGGCTCGAACCGAGCCCAAACTTCAATTTGCCTATGCCTTCACGCTATCAATTTCGGGGACTGCCTGTATCAATGTGTCGGCTATGCTTTCGAGCGGTCTCTTGTCAGCGTCGAGCACCAAGATATCCGCGATATCCGCCGGCAGATCAACCAATCGCCTATTTGGAGGCAATACAGCCAAAACTCTCTTTCCTAGTGCTTTGGCAGCGCCCGCCTCGAACCAGATATTGTTTCTGTTTGGAACATCGTCCGACGGTATGAGAAGAACAAGCGCAGATGCTCTTTCGATCTCCCTTCGAACCACGCCGGACCAAAGATCGCCCTGCCCGATGTCTGTATCAAGGTATACAGATGCGCCACGGCTCGACATCAGGCGAGCCAAGTTCTTGGCCAGGTCCGCATCCTCGCGGGCATATGAGACGAACACATGCTTCGTGCTAGACATTCGACGCATCCTTCACTCGAACAGAAAGCTCGTTGAAATATCCGTCGAGGGCGTTGATACTTATCACGTTTGTCGGCGACAATACCGCCAACCCGCCATGCTTCTTATCAATTTGCTCGAGCGTAAGACCATACATGACGCCGACATATCGTTTGCGCAAGATCCATGCAGCTGCCATTTCCGTCCATACCCAATTCCGGTCCACAGACCACGGCGTTAGCAAGGAGATCAGCTCGCTGCATCGGCTGAGGCCCGCGTGAACTTTTTCTTCGATACGGTCACCGCTTTTGATGTCGAATATGTCAATGAACACCTCAGCTCCCGTTTGAGCTCTAATACCGATCGCAATTTGCTGCGCTATCCATCTATCGTGCCAGCCATGGGATACGAAAACACTATACGCCATCGTAACTTGCCTAACATTTTTTTCGATTCGTCCCTTAGGCCATTCTGTCTAGATAAAGCCTCCCGCCCTTCTCCAAAAACTCCGCGCTCTTCTCCGCCATGCCCTTCTCCCGTTCCGCAATCGCCGCGGCCACCTCGACACGCAGATCCTGGGTGATCTTCATCGAGCAGAATTGCGGCCCGCACATCGAGCAGAAATGCGCCACTTTATGCGCGTCCTTCGGCAAGGTCTCGTCGTGGAACGCGCGGGCGGTGTCCGGGTCCAAACCGAGATTGAACTGATCCTGCCAGCGGAAATCGAATTTGGCGCGGGAGACCGCATCGTCCCTGATTTGCGCGGCCGGATGGCCTTTGGCGAGATCGGCGGCATGCGCCGCGATCCGATAGGTGATGACGCCGACCTTCACATCGTCGCGGTCGGGCAGGCCGAGATGCTCCTTCGGCGTGACGTAGCAGAGCATGGCGCAGCCGAACCAGCCGATCATCGCGGCGCCGATGCCGGACGTGATGTGATCATAGCCCGGCGCAATATCGGTCGTCAGCGGTCCGAGTGTATAGAACGGCGCCTCGCCGCATTCTTCGAGCTGCTTTTCCATATTGATCTTGATCTTGTGCATCGGCACATGGCCGGGGCCTTCGATCATCACCTGGCAGCCTTTGGCCCAAGCGATCTTGGTGAGTTCGCCCAGGGTTTCGAGCTCGGCGAACTGTGCGCGGTCGTTGGCGTCGGCAATCGAGCCCGGCCGCAATCCGTCGCCCAAGGAGAAGGAGACGTCATAAGTGCGCATGATGTCGCAAATCTCGTCGAACCTCTCGTAGAGGAAGGACTCTTTGTGATGGGCGAGGCACCAGCGCGCCATGATCGAACCGCCACGCGAGACGATGCCCGTGGTGCGTTTGGCGGTGAGCGGAACATAGGCGAGCCGCACACCGGCGTGGATGGTGAAATAATCGACGCCCTGTTCGGCCTGTTCGATCAACGTGTCGCGGAAGACCTCCCAAGTCAGTTTGATCGGGTCGCCGGCGACCTTCTCCAGCGCCTGATAGATCGGCACGGTGCCGATCGGCACCGGCGAATTGCGGAAAATCCAATCGCGGATATTGTGGATGTTGCGGCCGGTCGACAGATCCATGACCGTGTCGGCGCCCCAGCGGATCGCCCAGACCATTTTCTCGACCTCTTCGGCGACCGAAGAGGTCACCGCCGAATTGCCGATATTGGCATTGATCTTGACGAGGAAATTGCGGCCGATGATCATCGGCTCGAGTTCGGGGTGATTGATGTTGGCGGGGATGATGGCGCGGCCGCGGGCGATTTCGTCGCGGACGAACTCCGGCGTGATGAATGCCGGCAGCGACGCACCGAAACTTTCGCCTTGCGCAAGCTTGGCTTCGGCGCCTTCGAGCATTTTTTCGCGGCCGAGATTCTCCCGCGCGGCGACGAAGATCATCTCCTCAGTGATCACGCCGGCGCGGGCGAACTCATATTGCGTGACGTGCGCGTCGGCGCGGCCGCGGCACGGCGACGAGATCGCCGGGCAACGCGGCACCAGCCTGTCTTCGCCGATATTGCCGTTGTCTTCCGGCCGCAAGGTCCGGCCGGCATAGGTTTCGAGACCGCGGCGGGCAAGCCAAGGGTCACGCAGGCGCGGTAGGCCGGCGGCGAGGTTTATATTAGGATCTTTTTCCGTATAGGGCCCGGACGGATCATAGATCCGCACGGCAGGCTCGTTGGCGGACGGATCGAGTGCGATCTCGCGGAACGGAACCTTGATGTCCAGCGTCCCGTCCGGCGCGCAATAGATCTTGCGCGAGCCGGGCAGCGGGCCGCAGGTCACGCTTTGCGGGACGAGGCTTGCAGGCTTGGATTGAACGTTCATTGCCGGCTCCTCCGCCAAGTCGCAGCACGGGTGCCAGCACTCACGACCGAAAGCACCGAGATTCGCGATGCGATGGCCGACTTATGTGCCGCCATTCCCTGCGCTGGCATTATCCAGATTCAGGTTCGATGGGTGTGATCTCAGCCGCCGCTCGGCAGCACCCCAGGGGAGTCTTGTAGGATAGTTGCGATCGGCCGGCCCGGCAAGAGGCTGTCTGAGCAGCCTGCAAGTCGTTCCACCGGATGCGGGCATCCAGGAATACTGACCAATTTAATAGATTTCAACGACGGCTTTGCTGCTTTGCGGTCGTCTTGGCATGGAAAGCGCCCCGCTTCTCGAGCAGGAGCTCGAGCGGTTTAGCGGCGCGATTTCTCCGGAGACGCCGCAAACCCCAAGAAAGCCTTCACATTTTGGAACGAAATTGCCGGTGTCACGTTTCCGTGACGATGCTGTTGCGCCGCAACTTAACGGTTCACTCGAAGCTTTGCGAGTGCGGAGCGTCGTGTCGTTTGGGTCTTAACGCGTGGAAGTCTCGCCAATGCACCGGCCACGTCCAACAGGAGGCTCGTTCTCAGGGACGGGCACGCAGAGTTTGCATCTGCCGGGTCCTGAACTTGTCCCGCAGAAAGGCCCGAGGGTCGACATGCAACTCGACACACAACTGAGGACCAGGCTGCGCAATATTTTTCGCGCGCCGGGGCAAGATGACGAAAACATTCGCCTCCTGCTCGAGCGACTCGCCGCAAAATTGCACGAGGAGCCACCGGCTTAGCCCGTCTTCGCGGATTTGCCTGTTGAAAACCTGGTTTTGCGATTTTTTCTTTGGTCTAAGCGACTGATTTACTTCGCACGGGGCATCCCGATTTCGCTGAAAACAGCTGTAGTGAAGACCTACCCGATTCCCAGGGCGGGATTCGTGTGCATAGACTTGCGTCATCATGTTTCTGCGACGCACCGAGCGGAAGAAGGACGGCAAGACACACGCCTACTGGAACATCGTCGAGAACAAGCGTCTCGACAATGGCCGGGTCGTGCAGCGGCATGTGTTGTATCTGGGCGAGATCAATTCCTCGCAGGCTGCGGCGTGGCGCAGGGCGATCGAGGTATTCGACACGGATACGGGCGCTCCGCGTACACTGGCGCTGTTCCCGGAGGATCGCTGCGAGGCAGCTGCGGACGACGCTTCGGTGGTGCGGCTTCGTCTGTCGGAGCTGCGATTGTGCCGGCCGCGGCAATGGGGCGCCTGCTGGTTGGCCGGTCAGTTGTGGCGGGATCTGCACCTGGACCGGTTCTGGGCCGAGCGTCTGCCGGCGAGCCGCAAGGGGACGCGCTGGGATCGGGTTTTGCTGGTTCTGGTCGTCTACCGGCTGATCGCGCCGGGCAGCGAGTGGAAATTGCATCGCGATTGGTTCGCCAAGAGCGCCATGGCCGATCTCTTGGGTGCGGATTTCGGCCTGGCCGAAGCGCACAAGCTCTATGCCTGCCATGACCTCCTGCTCGCGCATAAGGAGGCGCTGTTCTCGCATCTCGTCGGGCGCTGGCGCGACTTGTTCAATGTCGATTTCGACGTTCTGCTCTACGATCTGACCAGCACTTATTTCGAGGTCAACGCATCGGATCTGCCGGAGGGCGACAAGCGCCGCCACGGCTACAGCCGTGACAAACGGCCGGATTGTCCGCAATTGGTGATCGCATTGGTGGTCACGCCCGAGGGGTTGCCGCTCGCTTATGAAGTGCTGCCCGGCAACACGGCGGACAGCAAGACGCTGCGGCTGTTCCTCGGCAAGATCGAGCAGCAATACGGCAAGGCACGGCGCGTCTGGGTGATGGATCGCGGTGTGCCGACCGAGGCGGTTCTGGCGGAGATGCGCAACAGCGATCCGCCGGTGCACTATCTCGTGGGAACGCCGAAGGGACGCTTGAACCGCCTGGAAAAACACTTGCTGGAGAAGCCCTGGCAGGAGGCAAGGGAAGGGGTTCAAGTGAAGCTGTTGGCCGAAGATGATGAGCTTTACGTCTTCGCCCAGAGCGTCGATCGCGTCACCAAAGAACGCGCCATGCGCCGACGCCAGATGAAATGGCTGTGGAAGCGGCTTCGGCAACTCGCCGCCATGCAGATCTCCCGCGAAGAACTGCTGATGAAACTGGGTGCCGCGCGGGCCAAGGCGCCGACTGCTTGGCGCCTCGTCGATATCGAGATCGACGAGGAAATCGCTGCGTTCACTTTTTCCCTCAACCGCAAAAAGCTGCGAAAGATAAGGCGCCGTGAAGGCCGTTATCTGCTGCGCACCAATCTCACCGACGACGATCCGGCCTTGCTCTGGCAATATTACATCCAACTCGTCGCCGTCGAAGAAGCGTTCAAAAACCTCAAGGGCGATCTCGCCATCCGCCCGATCTTCCACAAGGATGCGCAGCGAATCGAAGCCCATATCTTCATCGCCTTCCTCGCTTATTGTCTGCAGATCACGCTGACGCGCCGCCTCCACGCGCTGGCACCCGGATTGACCGCGCGCAGCGCGCTCGAAAAGTTCGCCGCCGTTCAGATGATAGATGTCCATCTTCCGACGACCGACGGGCGCGAGATCATGCTCACGCGCTATACCCATCCAGAGCCCGAACTCCAGCTTCTGATCGGCCGGCTGAAGCTCCGTCTGCCGCCGCAGCCGCCCCCCAAAATCACCTCGACCGCAATTATCCAAACCACCCGCCGTAGTGAAGACCTTTTGGTCTAAGCAATTGATTTATAATCCACCACCTCTTCAAAATCGCCCCAATCCGCGAAGACGGGTTAGCTGCCGTCTGCCCATACTGGCCTTGTTTGGATTCCGGGCACGACCAAGGCGACACGCAAGAAAAATGAATCTGTCGCACGATACGGGTCGGGCTTGTCCCGGCCATCCGCGCGGCACGATTCAACTCGGCGCAGGTCGGTGTCGTCTCCATCACGACCAAGGGATTTATGCAGCCATAATTATGAAATTCGATCGTTGAAGTTTTGTCTCGGCGCGGATGGCCGGTGCACGCCCCCGACTGTGATCCGGGGGCGGCGATGACGGTCGTGGAAAGCTGGCCCGCGGAAGGGTGCATTTGATCTTGCGTGCCGGCTTTGTCTGTCGGCAGTTTCCCTGGACGCTGAGCCGCTCAATCCTTGGCGCGCTCGACATAGCTCCCGTCCTCGGTCTGGACGACGACTTTCGTCCCGGTCTGGATATGCGGCGGGACCATGATGCGCACACCGTTGGAGAGCTTTGCCGGCTTATACGAGGACGAGGCGGTCTGGCCTTTCATTGCCGGCTCCGTTTCGACGATTTCGAGCGTCACGCGGGCCGGAAGCTGAATACCGACGGGAGTCCCATTGAACATGGAAACGACGCAGGCCATGCCTTCTTGCAAATAGACAGCCTGATCGCCAATCACGTCGGGCGGCACGATGACTTGGTCATAGGTCTCGGCGTTCATGAACGTATAGCCGTCAGCATCTTGATAGAGGTAATTGAAATTCGAATCCTCGACAAAGGCGCGCTCGACCTGTTCGGTCGTCTTGTAGCGCTCTGTCGTCTTGACGCCGTCGGACAGCCGGCGCATGTCGATCTGGGTGGTCGGCGTGCCTTTGCCAGGATGGAAACTCTCGGCTGTTAGGACGACATAGAGCTGCCCGCCCTCTCTCTCGATGATATTGCCCTTGCAAATCGAACTGGCGATGACTTTCACGTGTATTCCTTCTTAATTTCGCGCCGAAACGCACTTGCAGTCTCATTAGATCACGGTGATTTTGGATTGAACTAATCGAAAATCATGAACGTGATCGATTGCAATAAGTGAGAGCGGGACGCGTGGGGCGTTCTTCGCACCCATCACCGTCCTTCGGCAATCTTTGGCGCGCCATTTCGCTCGGATGCCGGCTGAATTCGGCGCTCGGCAATTCTCGGCGCCTTCGCCTAGCCGCCTTCGAGGTCGTTTTTCAAGCGAAATTAAGTGCGAAATTAAGTGAATGAGCAAAGCTTCCCCCTGGTGGGCCCCCCATGTCTTCGAAGACCGCCGTCCATTTCTGGAAAAACGCAGCCGCCTGGCCGCCGCGGTGAGGGCATTCTTTGGCGAAAAGGGTTTCGTCGAAGTCGATACGGCCATACTCCAGGTCTCGCCTGGCAACGAGACCCACATCAGCGCTTTCGAGACCGAGCTTGTAGCTCCAAGTGGCGAGAACTCAACACTGTATTTGCATACATCGCCGGAATTGGCGGCCAAAAAACTGCTTGCTGCCGGTCTTCCGCGGCTATTCACATTGACGCATGTGTTTCGCAACCGCGAGCGCTCGGCGCTGCATCACCCCGAATTCACCATGCTCGAATGGTATCGGGCCGGCGAGAGTTACGAGCGGCTTTTCGAGGATTGTGCCGAGCTCCTTGCCGCCGTGGGTCACGCGGCGGGAGCCGAATTTGTCCGGTTTCGCGAGGCGACCGCAGACATCACGCAAAAACCGGAGATGCTGACGGTTTGTGCGGCCTTCGAGTTCTATGCCGGGATCGACCTTGCCGCCACGCTCGAGGATCGGGCCGGCGGCCGCTTTGCGCTCGCGGCTGCGGCCGAACGTCTCGGCCTCAAGGTCGCAGAAGACGATACCTGGTCGGATTTGTTCAGCAAGATCCTTTCGGCCAGGGTCGAGCCCGCCCTCGGACAAGGCCGGCCGACCCTTCTCATCGATTACCCCGCCAGCGAGGCGGCGCTGGCTCGCTTGAAGCCCGACCGCCGGTTTGCCGAACGTTTTGAACTCTACGTCTGCGGTGTCGAGATCGCCAACGGCTTCGGGGAATTGACCGACGCACAAGAGCAACGGCTGCGCTTCGAATCGGCGATGGCGGAGCGCTACCGAATCTATGGCAAGTCCTATCCCGTAGACGAGGATTTCCTCGAAGCCTTGACGATGATGCCGCAATCCTGCGGCATTGCGCTTGGCTTCGACCGCCTCGTCATGCTCGCCTGCGGCGCCGAGCGGATCGACCAGGTGATTTGGACGCCGGTCGCAGCCGTTGGAACCCGAAGATGAGCCAGGCCAAGGCCTATCCCGCATCGCTTGCAAGCGCAGACGCGCTCGTTGCCGCAGGGCTCGTGGAAGCCGAGCAACGCGACGTCGTCGCCAGGGTCGCACAAACTTATGCGATCGGCGTCAGCGCAACGATGGCCGATCTCATCGATCGTCGAGATCCGCGCGATCCCATCGCCCGCCAGTTCATTCCCGATCCGGCTGAACTTTCGGTGCTGCCGGAAGAGCGCGTCGACCCGATCGGTGACGCGGCCGCAAGTCCGGTCGAAGCCATCGTGCACCGCTACCCCGACCGAGTCTTGCTGAAACTTCTGCACATCTGTCCGGTCTATTGCCGTTTTTGCTTTCGCCGTGAGGTCGTCGGTCCCGGAACTCCGACGCATCTGTCGGCAGCGGCCCTCGACCGGGCCTTTGCCTATATCGCCGATCACGACGAAATATGGGAAGTGATCCTGACTGGCGGCGACCCGCTCGTCCTATCGCCGCGCCGGTTGCGCGACGTCTTTGCCAAACTCCGGTCGATCGCCCATGTGCGGATCATCAGGATTCACACGCGCGTCCCGGTCGTCGAACCTGCGCTTGTCGGCGAAGACTTGGTCGCCGCACTCGGCGCATCCGGAAAGACGCTCTATGTCGTCTTGCATGCCAATCACCCGCGTGAATTCACGCTGCAGGCGCGCGCCGCCTGCGGCCGGCTCGTCGACGCCGGCATACCCATGCTCAGTCAAAGCGTGCTGCTGCGTGGCGTCAACGACACTGTCGAGACCCTCGCGGGCCTGATGCGCGGCTTCGTCGAAATGCGCATCAAGCCCTATTATCTCCACCATGCCGATCTGGCCCGCGGCACCGGACACTTCCGCGTCTCGATCGAAGAGGGCCGCAGGCTCGTGCGGGCCTTGCACGGCCGCCTTTCGGGGCTCTGCCAGCCACACTACGTTCTCGACATTCCCGGCGGTTTCGGCAAAGTGCCGATCGGATGGGACGCTCTGAGCGGCGACGAGACTGGTTACGAAGCGAGCGATTTCCGCGGCATGACGCATTCCTATCCGCCGGCGAAGCGAACGATCGAGCGATCATGATGCGCCTAACTGCATTCGGCATTTCGGAGCGCGCCCCGGTGCACACCAGTCTCCTCTTCCGCTTGGCCAAACCGCTGAATAGGCTGCTCATCTGCGGCCTGATTCTGTTTGTCACAATCGCGGCCGCGCAAGCGCAGGCCGCGGAAGACGTGGCGGCACGGAAACTCGATGCGATATCGGTGAATCTCCAAAGCATCGATTTGTCATTGCAGCAACGTGATCTGACCGACCAGGACCTGCAGAGCCTGCGCGATCAGATCACCCCCTTAGGCGCCGACGTCGAAACCGTGATCGGACATCTCACGCCGCGGCTCGCAGCGGTCAACGCACGCCTCGAGCAGCTCGGTCCGCCGCCCGATCCGAAGGCGCCGCCCGAAGACCCGCAGGTCACCGCCGATCGTGCCGAACAGCAAAAGATGCATGACGCAATCGATGCATTGCTGAAGCGGGCCAAGCTTCTGGCGGTTCAAATAGAGCAAAGCGAGACGCAGATCGGCGCGCGCCGGCGGGCGCTCTTCGCGCATTCGCTGTTTGAGCGCCGCCCGGGTCTGGCCAACCCAGAGTTTTGGTCTCGCATTGCAGCCGAATTGCCTCGCGACATTCGACTGGCGCGCAACGTTAGTCTCGACTTGGCTACAGGCGTCGGCGGCAAGCTCGCGGGCTGGCGACTTCCTGCCTTGATCGCTCTTCTGGCACTCGTGATCATTCTTTGCTGGCCGCTGTCTGCAATGGCGCGATGGGTACGCACGCGCGAGCCCTCGATCACCGAACCAACGCCACTGAACAAGTTTCTTGCCGCCTGGTGGATCACGTTCGTGGTCGTGAGCCTGCCACTTGCGGCTCTCTTTGCAATAGGCGGCGTATTGCAAGTCTTTGATCTGTTCGACCCCGCAATTCAGACATTGACGCGAACGCTCGCGGAAAGTGTCGCTCTTGTCGCTCTGACGGCGGGGATCGGCAGGGGGCTGTTGTCTCCGGGACATGCCAATTGGCGGCTCGTCAAAGTGTCCGACGGCGCGAGCGAGCATCTTCTCAGGCTGGCTCTCACCGTCGCAGTTGTCGTTGCGTTCACTCGCATCGGCGAGGCCGTCGTCGCCACGATCGGTGGTTCGGCCATGCTGCAAACGGTGATCCGTGGAATCGGCGCGGTCATCGTCGGCCTCGTCCTCTGCGTGGGTCTTTGGCGTTCCGGCGCGAAGCGGGATGGGAACGAAGATGTTTTCGGCCCGCTCGTTGGACCTCAGCCCGACTGGTCGGGGCCCCTGAGACTATTGTTGTTGGGCGTCGCCGGCACGATCATCGTTTCGGCATTTGCGGGTTTCCTGGTCTTCGCCGGCTTTTTGGTCGATCAACTCGTCTGGGTGACAGGCGTTGCGACGATTACGTTGATGGCGAGCGGCCTTGTCGATGCCGGCATTGCAGTCGGTTGCCGGCCGTCCACGCCCTTCGGCCGCAATGCCGCGGCGATCGTTGGATTTTCGCAGCGATCGCTCGAACAGCTCGCCGTTCTGCTCGGCGGCGTTAATCGTGTCATCGCCTTCATCGTCGCATTGTTCTTGATTCTTGCCCCTTGGGGCCTGCAATCGGCCGATATGCCGAGCTATTTTCGCGCCGCCTTTTTCGGTTTCAAGGTCGACGACATCAATGTTTCGCTCTCGAGCATCGGCTTGGCGCTCGTCATCTTCGCCGCTGGCTATGCGATCACCCGGGCGGTTGCACGCTGGCTCGACGCGAGCTATCTGCCGCACACCTCTTTGGATCACGGCTTGCGCAATGCCATCAAGACGAGCTTCGGCTATGTCGGCATCATCGTTTCCGCCCTGTTATCGCTCGCTTACGTCGGCGTGAGCTTCGAAAAGCTCGCGATCCTCGCCAGTGCGCTGTCGATCGGCATCGGTTTTGGTCTGCAATCGATCGTCAATAATTTTGTGTCGGGATTGATATTGCTGTGGGACAGGACTATTCGCGCCGGTGACTGGATCGTCGTCGGCAACGACGAAGGATTCGTCCGGCGCATCAACGTCCGCTCGACGGAAATCGAAACCTTCGACCGCGCTGCGGTGATCATTCCCAATTCCAGCCTCGTCACTGGCGTCGTCAAGAACTTCGTTCGGACCGATCGCGTCGGCCGTGTCAAGATCAATGTCGCAGTCGATCTCTCAGCAGATCCAACGAAGGCGCGCGATGCGCTCAATGAAATCGTCACGAGTCACGAACTCGTCCTCGAAACGCCGGCGCCCTTCGTTATGTTCAACAGTTTCAATTCCGCCCATATCAATTTCGAAATTTATTGTTTTGTCGCCGATGTCGCGACAATCGGCTCGGTCAAAAGCGACCTCAATTTCGAAATCTTACGAAAATTCAAGCTCGAAGGCTGGCTCGCCGGACCGCCGCCGACGAGCGTCGTGACGCTCGCCGGGCTCGATAAATTCGAACAGCTTTTGAAGAAAGCAATGGCCGAGGAAGGGCTCCGCAAGGCCGATCAAAACGGGTGATAGAGATCATCTCTGATGAGAACTCATCTCGGGGCCGTCATTGCGCGGAGCGCAGCGAGCGCAATCAAGCTTGCGCAGATTGCGTAAACTTATCTGCGCGGCAATCCAGGACAGCGAGGGAATAGAGCTGGATTGCTTCCCGCTTCGCAAGCTCGCGGTCGCAATGACGGCGGTGAGCAATCAATTCCCCTCAGTGCCACTGTTGCCGCCACCACTTGCCACTGCGCCGGTGCGGCGTCTTGGCATCGCAACGGCCTATGCGCAGGGCACGCGCTACAAGGTCTATTGGGCGCTGGTGATGAGCGACTGATGGCGTTTGCGCCATCGCTTGCGCAGGCGTTCGCCTCCCGCATCTGGCAAGACTGTGCGGGGGAAGCGATGGCCCAGTCCTTAGCTCATGACTTTCTTCCGCAATCGCCAGAAATAAATAAGGCCAGGGCCATGGGCCGCGAGAGAAAGGGCCTGGGCGAATACCGCGTACATAAACAACTGTTGATAGATCATGGCACGAAAAAGGTCCTGGAAATGCGCTAAGACAAAAATGAGCAAAAAGCTGTCCCAGATGATTCCCAGGACACAAACGCTGCATCCAATCCATCCCAATAATGCGCGGTGCCGCCAATGCCGAAGCCCCCCGATTCCGATTGCTGTCGTGGCAATACCGAGAGCCGCAACTCCCAATGGAATTCTGAGACCTGATGAAGCCATCGACAACGAAAGGATTGCGTCAATCGCACCAAAAGCGATCAAGGAAATCGGCGCATATTTCGCCAGCCAACCTTGGCCAAGGCGCTCGTCAAGGCCGCCGGTCTTTTCTTGCGTGGCTGTGCCAACGAGATCCTTCTGCCGATCCGTGGCCGCCTTCCCGGCTTCGGCGCTCGGTCGCAAGGGCTGCGCGGTCAGTGGCGGCTTTTGGTCATCAGCCCCGATGACTGCTGCAGGGGTAGCATCACTCCCAGACCTTTTCTGTCTGTCCAGTTCTTCTTTGACATTGCTCGAATCCGCCCGAGCCTCCAGATTTTGCGCGATTGGCGGCAATTCGCCTGTCTCGGGCAATGACGCAGGTGCTTGTTCAGCCAGCAGCGCGCGTTGCAAGGCGCGCGTCAATCGCTCCGAGTCCGAGTCGAATCGCGTGTGCGAAATCTCGATCGCCTGCCGCCGCGCCAATCCTTTCAACGTATCCGGCAACTCGGCCGGCCGCGGCATGCGCGCCCCATTGATCAGCACTGGGATGACGCGAATGTCGCGTTGCAGAGCCGCCTCGATTTCGATGCGGACGAAGTCATGCGGGTCGTCGAGGCGGCGGTTCTGCTCCTCGTCGCAGCTCGCCAGCCATTCCGCCCCGATGACGGCGACGAGCGCGTCGCAGTCGCCGACCCGATCGGCCAAGACTTTTACGAAATCGAGGCCCGGCTCGATATTGTCGACGTCGAAAAAAACCTGGCTCGTCTCCAATCGCGAGACGAGCCGATCATAGATCCGACCGGCAAAGCCGGCCGAATCTTCCCGTCTGTAGCTGATGAAGACGCCCGCCACGCGAAAACCCCCTGGCTGCAACGCCAAGGTAGCAATCGTCCCGGCGTCCGACAAGAGGGCGCGTGGACGTTTGGCAATCGTCGTTATGCGGGCGCTATGGCGAAACGCTGAAATAAACGCTCGACGCGGCAGCTGCAAATCCCTCTCCTTCAGGGGAGGGTGGCCGCGAAGCGGCCGGGTGGGGTCCAGAGACGAAAAGCACGTTCAGACCCCATCCGGTCGGCTGCGCCGACCACCTTCCCCGGAAGGGGAAGGATAAGCGCCCAATCGACTCGTTTCTTTCTGCATGCCCCTGAGGATCATCCTCTACCCCAGCAGCCCGCGCGCCCTCAGTTGCAACGGATTGTCCACGATTGCCGCACGATCCGGCGTATCGGGAGCCGCGACGCCGGCGAAAGCCTTCCACATGGCTTCGACGAAACTCGGCTGCATGTCGCGCAAGATGAAGACGATGCGTGTCGAATGGTCCGCATCCGGCCAGGCTGCGAGCCGCGCAGGCGGATGAAAGAGATGCTGCACGCCATGCACGACCACGGGCCTCGCCGGGTCATCCGCGAGGGCGACGATACCTTTGACGCGCAGCAGATGCGCGCCGTGGGCATTGCGCAGGAGTTCGAGAAACATGTCGAAGGCGCCGACATCCATCGGTCCATCATGGCGCAAGCAAAAGGCACGGATCCGGGCGTCGTGGCGATTGACGTCCACGTCCGTATGATCATGATGCCCGTCATGGTGTCCATGCGCATGAATTTCGGGAGTGAGGGCCTCGGCGTTCAGCCATTTGCCCACGTCGATCGTTTTGCGCGAGGGATCATAGAGACCGAGGTTGAAGAGATCCTCGGCGTTTGCTTCGCCTTTTGCAGCGTCATGCAGAATGGCTGTGGGATTGAGCGCGTGAAGCCGCTTAAAGAGGGCCGCGAGAGCGCGCTCATCTTCGACGAGATCCGTCTTCGTGATGACGAGCCGATCGGCCACCGCTGCTTGTTTGACCGCCTCTTCGTGCTCGTCGAGAGTCGACGCGCCGTGTACGGCGTCGACCAAGGTCACGACGCCGTTGAGACGGAACCGCAGCATCAGATAGGGATGATACATGATCGTGTGCAGGATAGGCGCGGGATCGGCCAGCCCTGTCGTTTCGATCACAAGCCGCTGAAACGGTGCAATCCGGCCATTGTCGCGCCGGCGCAGAACGTCTTCCAGCGTCGCAATGAGATCGCCCCTGATCGTGCAGCACAGGCAGCCGGACGTCATGACGATCATGTCGCCGTCGAGCCGCTCGATCAGGAGATGATCGAGACCGATTTCGCCGAATTCGTTGATGATGACCAAAGTGTCGGAGAGGTCCGGCGTCTGCAAGAGCCGATTGAGCAAAGTGGTCTTGCCGGCGCCCAAGAATCCGGTGATCAACGTGAGGGGAATGGGCGCCGGAGGGTTGCCGGCACGATCTGCCATCGCGCGAGACCTCGAGCTTTCAATCCGAATTGTTGTGGGCCGATTTCGCCTTCGTCATGCGCGCGGCGCCATCATCATCGCCGGTCGTTTTGCCGGCGATTTTGCCAGCTTTATGCGCGACTTTCTTGCTCACGTGTGCCGTTTTGGCGATTGATTTCGCAACGGGCCTGGTCAGGGTCCGGGCAGCGATTTTGCCGTGCCGTTCCCGCCCGTTCGTCGGAGGCGTAGCGGCATCGGGCTTGGGCGGCGGCGCCTCCGCGATCACCGGCGGCGGTTCGGTACCGACGGGGGAATGCGGCGGCCGCGCCTGCGCGAGCGGGCCTGCATAGCCGGGCGGCGCCCCGACATTCACCGCGACGGGCTCGAACGAGGGCAAAGTGGCCTTGATTTTTCGGGCCATCAAACTCGCCTGTTGCGCCGGGTTTTTGGCGGTCACGAACAGCGCATTATCCGCGACGAAAGAAGAGCTCTGATTAGCGAGCGGTGCCTGCAGGGCTTCGAGCTGCGCTTGGAACCGCGCCATGGCGAAGCTGCGGCGTTTGCAGACCGAGTTGCGCAGGTCCGGAGCGGTCGCCGCCGCTTTGCTCGATTGCGAAAAAAGCGCGCCAAAACCACCGCGCGGACGATCGATTCCGGCGATGGCGCGATCCAACAGGATCGCCGTCTTCACCTCGCGCTGCGCGACACTCGGAGCGCCCAAAACGACGGCGATATAGCGGTGCCCGGAGCGCTCGGCGCTGGCGACGAGATTGAAACCGGAGGCACAGGTGAACCCGGTCTTCATCCCATCGGCACCGGGATAGCGGCCGAGCAGCATGTTGTGGTTCGGAATCAATTCGTCACCGAGCCGCAGCGAGCCGATGCCGTAGACGCCGGCATATTCGGGAAAGGTCAGATAGAGGGCGCGTGCGAGCAGCGCCAAATCCCACGCGGAAGACACATGCGCCGGATCATGCAGGCCATTCGGATTGACGAAATGTGATTGCCGCATACCGAGCGACGCAGCCGCTGCGTTCATATCTTCGGCAAAAGCTTCGACCGAACCCGAGACGCCTTCCGCTATCGTCACCGCCATGTCGTTGGCCGACTTCACCATCAACATCTTGAAGGCATTTTCGAGCGTGACTTGAGTGCCCGGCGCAAAACCCATTTTCGACGGCCCTTGTGAGGTGGCGCGGGCCGACACGACGAGCGGCGTATCGAGCGCGATCTTGTGTGCGCGGACGGCACTCAATGCGACGTACATCGTCATCAATTTCGTCAGAGACGCCGGATACCAGGCGTCGGTCGCCTGGTCCTCGTAGAGGACGTCACCCGAAGCCATGTCCATCACGAGCGCGGGCTCGGCCATGGCGGCGCAGGCGGCAAGAAAACCGCCGATGCCGGCGAGAATGCCCAAGGCGCGCAAAAAACACTTGCGCCAAAAATTCTCGCGGTAAGAGAGCATAGCTTGCTGAGGACGGGCCATGATCGAGATCCGGATCGGTAAGAACTTCAGCGACGCTGCATGGTCGGCGCTATTCCTACCCTGCCGCGGCCGATCTGCAAAGTGCAACCATGGGTGCGGCGGGCTCCGGCGCCGCGCCAGACGGTCGCTAGGCCGGCTCACGTTGCCTCGTTTTGTCACACGTCGGCGCGCCTCGACGGCTGAAAATACGCTTGTCTTGTTACGGCGGTCGGGGTCTTGGCGCTCTATTCGCCGGGTGCTTTCGCATCGATCGCCAGCGCATGCACGCCAGCCGCAAGCTCGCCGCTCAAGAGATTATTGATCGTCCGATGCCGGTCGACACGGCTCTTGCCTGCGAAGGCCGCCGACACTACCTTTACTAAAAAGTGCGTCTCGCCGGAACCGTTTGCGGTGCCCGGCCGGGTGACGGCATGCGCATGTCCCGCATGTTTATGCGATTCGTCGATCACTTCGAGAGAGATCGGCGCGAGCGCCGCCTGCAACTTCTCCTTGATGCGCTCTTTCGTGCCCATCTGAACTTGTCCGCTCATCGAATACTCCTAATTTGTATCTTGCAAGCAGCTTTCCCGCGCCTCGGCCAGCGAAGCAAATCATGGCCGCGCAGCTCGCGGCAGTCGCCCGTTGCTGTCAACCCCAGAAAGCAGCGGAGAGTTGAAATCCCTTGATCATTTTAATCGCTGATCCGGCTTGCGGCCAACTCAAAGACATTCATAATGCCCATATGGATCTGAACTCGCCTCTCTTCGATCGAATCCGGGTCAAGCCGAGACCCAAGCAAGACGCGCGCACCGTCAAAATGCGCTGCGACAGTCCCGGCTGCGTCGAAGCTGGCGATTTCCGAGCCCCCATGGGTCGCGACCGTGAAGGGCAGTATTTTTGCTTCTGTCTCGACCATGTGCGCGAATATAATGCGTCTTACAACTATTTCAGCGGCATGACCTCCGAAGCAGTGGCCCATTACCAACGTGACGCGATCGTCGGGCACCGCCCGACCTGGGCCATGGGCGTCAATCGCGCCGGCAAGAGATTTCGTGAAGACGGCGACGATACGACGCGTCCGTACGATCCGCTCGATATGTATCGGCAGCACGCATCCTTTCGCGCCGCGGCCGAGCCGCAGAAGCCGCAGCTCGGCATAGCGGCGAGAAGGGCGCTGGATCAGTTGGGGCTCTACGAAGGGGCGGTTCCGGCGACGATTCGGACGCGTTATAAGGAGTTGGTAAAACGGCTGCATCCGGACGCCAACGGCGGCGATCGTTCACGCGAAGATAAATTGCGGGAGATCATCCGCGCCTATAATTATTTGAAATCAGTGAAACTCGCCTGAACCGGGTCGATCGGCAAGAATTCCCCGCCTGCCCGTTCAAGCCTGCGCGGCGTCGCTCTCGAGCGGCTGCGCAAGAACATGGCCGGTGTGCAGCAATGGAGGACGAATGGTACAGATCGACTTGGCCAGCGCAGAAGCGAGCAAGGCCGGCCTGCCCGACATGAAAATTTCGGTTCGGCAAGTGTTCGGCATCGAAACCGATATGGAAGCGCCGGCCTATTCGACGGTCGAAGAACATGTCCCGGAAATCGACCCGGATTATTTGTTCGACCGCGATACGACGCTTGCCATCCTCGCCGGCTTCGCCAAGAACCGCCGCGTCTTGGTGACCGGCTACCATGGCACCGGCAAGTCGACTCATATCGAGCAGGTCGCGGCTCGTCTCAACTGGCCCTGCGTACGGATCAACCTCGACAGTCACGTCTCGCGCGTCGATCTCATCGGCAAAGACGCAATCGTGCTGCGCGAGGGCAAGCAGGTGACGGAATTCAAGGACGGAATCCTACCCTGGGCATTGCAGCGCAATGTTGCCCTGTGCTTCGACGAATACGACGCCGGCCGGCCGGATGTCATGTTCGTCATCCAGCGGGTGCTCGAAGTGTCCGGCCGCCTGACTCTGCTCGACCAGAGCCGGGTCATCCTGCCGCACCCGGCTTTCCGCCTGTTCGCGACCGCCAACACGGTCGGCCTCGGCGACACATCCGGCCTCTATCACGGCACCCAGCAGATCAATCAGGGCCAGATGGACCGCTGGTCGATCGTCGCAACCTTGAATTATCTGCCGCACGACAAGGAAGTCGACATCGTCCTGGCCAAGGCCAAGTCCTACAGGGCGACCAGAGAGGGCCGCGACACGGTCGGTAAGATGGTGCGCGTCGCGGATCTGACCCGCAATGCTTTCATGGCCGGCGACTTGTCGACCGTGATGAGCCCACGCACCGTCCTCACCTGGGCCGAAAATGCCGAAATTTTCCATGACATCGGCTTTGCTTTCCGCTTGACCTTCCTCAACAAGTGCGACGAACTCGAACGCACGCTCGTTGCCGAATTCTACCAGCGCTGCTTCGGCCGGGAATTGCCGGAAAGCGCGGTTAATGTGGTCATGAGCTGATGCCTGGAACTCGCGATCCGACGGCGCGAAGCGACAGGGTTTCAGGGTCGCGGATCAGGCAGGAGCGCTCGTGACCGCCTCGAACCAGAAACCACCGAGCAAAACCGAAGCGCCGCAAGAGCCTTTCAAGCGGGCGGTGGCGGGCTGCATGCGCGCGCTCGCGGCGGCGCCGCAGCTCGAGGTCACCTATGCTGCCGAAAAGCCGAGATCTCATCCGAAGCGGCGATCTGGCCAAGGCGCGTTTGCCGGAGCCGCCACGCAAGCTCGACGCTCGCGATGCGGCGATTTTGCGTGGCCACGCCAATTCCATGGCCTTGCGGCTCGCCTGCCACAACGAAGCCCTGCATCGCCGCCTGACGCCGCGCGCACCGGCCTCGCGCGCCGTGTTCGAAGCCGTCGAACAGGCGCGCGTCGAAGCCATCGGCGCCCGGCGCATGCCTGGCGTTGCGCAAAATCTCGATGCCATGCTCGATGACCGCTTTCACCGCAGCCGCTACGCCGATGCCAAGGAGCGCTCCGAAGCGCCGCTCGAAGATGCCGTCGCGCTGCTCGTCCGCGAGCGCTTGACCGGGTTGAAGCCTCCGAAGACCGCGCAAAATATCGTCGATCTGTGGCGCCCGTGGATCGAGGAGCGCGCCGGCCGCAATCTCGACAAGCTCGCCAGCAGTCTCGAAGATCAGCGCGCTTTCGGCCGCTCCGTGCACAAGCTCCTCGCCGCGCTCGAAATGGCGGACGAATCAAACTTCGATCAAGAGAACGAGGACGAGAATTCCGGGGAAGGTCCGCCGAACAGCGGCGACGAACTGCAGAACCCGGACGGCGAGCAGGACGAGGGCGGCGAAGCAGTCCAGGCGGAGAGCGCCGAATCTGCAGCGGAAGCCCTCGATGAAACGTCGATGGATGCGGCCGACGCGCCGACCGGCGAGGTCGAAGGCGAGGACGGTGAGCTTTCCGATTCCGCGGAGCCTGCCGCGGCGCGGCGTCCTCCGTTGCCCAACCGCAACGAACATGTTGGGTCCAACTACAAGGCTTTCACCAAGCGCTACGACGAGACGATTGCCGCCGAAGATCTCTGCGAGGCCGAAGAGCTCGAGCGATTGCGCGCCTATCTCGACAAGCAGCTGCAAAATCTTTCGCCAATTGTCGCCCGGCTCGCGAATCGCCTGCAGCGCCGGCTGATGGCGCAGCAGAGCCGCTCTTGGGAGTTCGATCTCGACGAGGGCCTGCTCGATGCGGCGCGTTTGTCGCGCGTCATCGTCGATCCACGGCAGCCTTTGTCGTTCAAGCGCGAGAAGGACATGGACTTCCGCGACACGGTGGTGACGCTGCTTATCGACAATTCCGGCTCGATGCGGGGGCGGCCCATCATGGTCGCCGCGACCTGTGCCGATATTCTCGCCCGCACGCTCGAGCGCTGCGGCGTCAAGGTCGAAGTTTTGGGCTTTACGACGCGCGCCTGGAAGGGCGGCCAATCGCGCGAAGCCTGGCTGCAGGCGGGCAAGCCCGCCGCCCCGGGGCGCCTCAACGATCTGCGCCACATCATCTACAAGGCCGCCGATGCACCCTGGCGACGAGCGCGAAAAAATCTCGGGCTCATGATGCGCGAAGGATTGCTGAAGGAAAACATCGATGGCGAGGCGCTCGACTGGGCGCATAAGCGTCTGCTCGTGCGGCCGGAGCAAAGGCGCATCCTGATGATGATTTCCGACGGCGCTCCGGTCGACGATTCGACGCTCTCCGTCAACCCCGGCAATTATCTCGAGAAGCATTTGCGCTATGTGATCGAGGAGATCGAGACGAGATCGCCGGTCGAATTGATCGCCATCGGCATCGGCCACGACGTCACCCGCTATTACCGCCGCGCCGTGACGATCGTCGATGCCGAAGAGCTCGGCGGCGCCATGACGGAAAAGCTCGCGGAACTCTTCGACGAAAAGCCGAATGTCGCGTTTGGCGCAAAGACTACGGCGCAAAAATCGTTACGGCATGCGGGCGCTATGTTGCATTGAGCCTGCATCGAGAACGGATCGCCGGCTTTTCTGTCATTCCCACGAAAGCAATGAACAGACGCACTTAATTGGCGAACGAGCGCTCAGAGCATGTTGCAGATGCGCTTCGACGTCACGCGCTCGCTTGCTGCTTCTTCAAGATTTCGCGCTTGATCGTCAGGGCGCCGGACGAAAGTTCGCCATCCTTCGCCTTGACGAGAAAAGCATCGAGGCCGCCGCGATGTTCGACGGAGCGCAGCGCCGCCGCGGCGACTCGGAACTTGATGCGCCGCTCGAGCACATCGGAAATCAGCGTGACATTGCAGAGATTGGGCAGGAAACGCGTCCGCGTCTTGTGATTCGAGTGGCTGACCTTGTTGCCGGACAGCACGGCCTTGCCGGTCAATTCACAACGGCGCGACATGACGTTTCCTTTCGAACGAACCGCAAATAGTGTCGCGACGGCGCCGAACACTCAAGCCCAATCGACGATGCGGGGGAGGCCGGCTTTCTAATCGAGGCGCGCTTTTGCGTCAAGTCCAGCTGGTTTGCCAGGCGGTTTTTCAAAGCCAAGGGCGGGCGGCGGCGGCCTTTTTCTCGAAATCCGCGATTTTACCGACCTTTTCCATCGTCAGCCCGATGTCGTCGAGCCCATTCAGAAGACAATGTTTGCGGAACGGGTCGATCTCGAACTTGACGAGACCGCCGTCCGGCCCGCGGATTTCTTGGGCGGCGAGATCGATCGACAGCGTCGCGTTGGCGCCGCGCTTGGCATCATCCATCAGCTTGGCGAGGTCTTCAGCCGAGACCTGGATCGGCAAAATCCCGTTCTTGAAGCAATTATTGTAGAAAATATCGGCGAAACTCGTCGAGATGACGCAGCGTATGCCGAAATCGAGCAGAGCCCAGGGCGCATGTTCGCGCGACGAGCCGCAGCCGAAATTATCCAGCGCCACGAGGATCTTGGCTTTGCGGTAGGCGGGCTTGTTCAAGACGAAATCGGGGTTCTCGCTGCCGTCGTCCCTGAAGCGCATCTCGGCAAAGAGGCCGCTGCCGAGGCCGGTGCGCTTGATCGTCTTCAAATACTGCTTCGGGATGATCATGTCGGTGTCGACATTGGTGATCTCGAGCGGCGCTGCGACGCCGGTGAGCGTGGTGAATTTGTCCATGGCGGCGGGAGTTCCGGTCCTCGGTGATGTCCATGGGGCCTTCGGGCCCGGCAAGACTTTTTGATGGGTCGCCCTGTTCGAATGAGCCGTAAATAGGCTGGCAGGCGCTGCTGTCAACCACTCGCGCGAACGCAGCTTGAAAGACGAAAGGATTTTCCTTACAAAGGGGATGCTGTTTTGACGGAAGACCGCAACCCTATCGCAGCCCATGATTACCAGCAAACTCACCTCCAAGGCACAGACGACAATCCCTCGACCCGTTCGTGTCGCTCTTCATCTCGAGGAAGGCGACGAGCTCGTCTACGAGATCGCGCAGAGTCGCGTCATTCTCACCAAGGCCAAAGGGGACGCCGCAACGATCGACAATCCCTTTGCAACCTTCGAAGAATGGGACAGCGAAGCCGATCGAAAAGCCTATGGCGAGCTTTAAGCAGGGCGATGTCGTCCGCGTCCCTTTTCCCTATACGGACCGACCTGTGCGCCGACATCGGCCGGCGCTTGTCGTCTCGAAAGGCGAAATCGGCAACGAAAAAACTCTGCTTTGGGTCGCCATGATCACCAGCGCCGAAAATCGCGCCTGGCCAGATGACGTTGCGTTTGGCCCATCCTATAGCGGGGCAGGATTGCCTGCGCCCTCGGTCGTGCGGCCATGTAAGCTCGCGACGATCGAAGCACGTCATGCTGAACGGCTCGGCCGGATCAAAGCGGAACTCATGAGCGAAGTGGCCACGGCGTTGCGAAGACTATTGGGTTTTGATTAGAGCGCCGCGATAATTCTTAGGAAGGTCGGATTTGGCATATGGCAGCGTCCAGCGTGGACGCCCCTACCATCAAACGAACTCTTCGATGGCCACACACCAAAACTCTGCGAGCGGCCCGAGGCCTGCTCAATCTCTGCAGAGGAATAGATCAACTCTGACGGGAGCTACATACTTCGCCACCTGCGGTTTTGTCAAGCGGGGACTTCGGATGGCAGTGCGTCAGTTTGAAATTTCGCGCGTTGGGAAACTCTTATGATCCACGCTAGCGATTGTGCAATTTACAACGCGCCGGCACTTCCAAACGGTCCATATGACTGCGGGCTAGAGCTGGCACTTGATGCCGCGTTTCATAGCGGAGTCGCCCCGCTTATAGCCTGGGCGCGGGGCCATGGATTTTTCTGCGATGATATGACCGGAGAAAGTCTCATCAAGACGTATGAGCTTCCAACCGATCGGCTCATTGCTCACGCTACCGCCGCGAACCTGCCAGACGCGCATGACGACGTGACTCTCCTTCGTGTAACCCGCAGCGTGGACTTCGACCACTCGTGAGTATCCGTCGTATCGAAGCTCGAGGCGGCGTCCGGCTGCCAGTGCTTCGCATGCGGTCGTGATCATCATAACGATGCCTTTATTGGATGCGAC
Source organism: uncultured Alphaproteobacteria bacterium (assembly GCA_963809985.1). Lineage (GTDB taxonomy): Bacteria > Pseudomonadota > Alphaproteobacteria > Rhizobiales > Beijerinckiaceae > Methylovirgula. The sequence goes on from CAWELW010000004.1 coordinate 50,638, forward strand.
GCGAGTGGATGCAACTTAATGTTAAGGTTTGATGCACACAAATATCATGGAGAATATATTTCGCCGTGACCATATTGGTAGTGGGTCCATTTGAAATTAGCGGCGCCCACGAATTCTATTGAACGCGGCTCGCTATAGCTCGACCATACCCGATTTGTGATTGCCAAAGGCCATCGCGTAAAGCAGTCGTGAACAGCTACAGCCGCAAAATTTTGGGCCGCTCGCATAGAGGGAACAACAATGAACGTCAAGATGTTCCAAGCGATTTCGGCCGCAGTCGCCATGCTTCACGGGATTGCATTCTTGGTGATACCGGCGTTTGTCGTGGCTCTTTATGGCGCCACGCCGGATCCATCGACAATCTTGGGATTCCGATTCTTTGGCGGAACACTGCTCGCACTGGGATTGGTCGGTTAGTTCGTCAGATCAACTTCGGACCGCGCCGCATTGCGCGGTCTCGTCGTGGACCTTGCCGTCGGCAATGTAATGGGGACGTTGGTCTCTATCTGGGGAACTGTCACAGGAATCATGAACGCAATGGGCTGGTCGGCAGGGCTGATCTACGTCGTGTTTCTCGCGGGCTACTTATACTACCTTTTCGCTGATCGCGCTGCGGCAGGTCGCATTTAGCTAATCCGTTGTCATTTGGTTGCGCGCGGTCCCTCATAAGGGCCGCGCTTCGCCGGCGCTTCACTCGCCTCTTCGGCCTCAACCAGCGCTACAATATGCGAAACTTTGGGAGTGTATCCGTGCCCACGCGAGGCGTCCGCGGCGCCATCAGTCTCTCGCACGCCGCCCAGCCCATCAGCTTCGCGGTCCCCCACCTGCACCCCACCCTCGAAAAAGCGGCGGCCCCGCGGCGCTGAGCTCGGCGGGGCCTTTTGTTCTTCGTCTCGCGAAGAATTTCCATATAAAAGGAGTTTTTTCGAAACCTTCGGCGCTTGGCCTTTGCACCTGCGGTGTCGCGTAGCTGCTAAATTGTCGGAGGCCCGCGAAATAGACTGAGCGCTTCAACCTAATTCCCAGACCGTGACCGTGGTGCATGCCACGGTCAGTATTTCTGACCCGGTGGCGTCATGCTCCTAACCTAAAGTGCTACTTATGGTGCAACGTCGACGTTATCCGCTCGCCGGCATGGCCTCCCAGCCCGCCGGCGCTGCCCGCACAGTGGAGATGCGACGCTGCATCCCCGCCGTGCAAGGTGCGGATAAGCATTATCTTTTGCCTGATCGGTTCAGGAGTCAATCGGATTCGTCGTCACACGGCGCGATAATGAATTCAGGTTAATTTTGCTGGATTTCCGTCGCAAGGGCCACTTCCCCGGCCGACTGAAGCGCAAGCGGAAGGAGAGCCGGGAAAGAGGCCCTGTCGACCAGAGTTCCTCGCCGTGTTGTCACGCGGCGCGCCGTTCGATCGCCTCCATGTCCGCATCCGACAGGCCGAAATGATGGCCGATTTCATGGACGAGCACATGGGTGATGATCGCCCCGAGCGTCTCGTCATTTTCGGCCCAATAGTCGAGGATCGGCCGACGGTAGAGCCAGACCATATTGGGAAGCTGGCCGGTTTGCGGAACCGCGCCGGCTTGCGCCAGCCCATTGCCGCGGAAGAGACCGAGGAGGTCGAATTCGGTCTCGCAGTCCATTTCGTCGAGGATCTCTTCGTCGGGAAAATCTTCGACCTGGATGACGAGGTCCCGGCACAAATTGCGAAAATCCTCGGGCAGACGCGCCAAGGCCGCCTCGGCGATTTGTTCGATGTGGACGAGCCCGGGGGCCGCACTCCCGCTCCAATCCGCCGCCGCAATTTCCATTTCGAGCTCCCTTTTCGATCGCTCCGGGATCACAGCGTCGCGCCGGAATCGACCGGAAGTAGTGTGAGCAGATTTTCCAGATCCGTTTCTTTCAAGCCCCCGATTTGTTTGGCGAGTCGATTGGCGAATTCGATCGCCCGCAGGGTCAGGCCGGACGTGTCGACGACGATCCGCGGATTTGAGACTTGCGCCAGGCGCTCGAGTTCGTCGGCTTCGTCCCATATTATACCGCGGTTCCGAAGGAACCCGCGGTGCAGCTCTTGCAAATCGCCTTCTCGAGTGGCGATTTGCAAGAAAGGAACTCCGGCTTCCTACGGAAGCGGAGTATATGTTGAAGAATGTTATGACACGCTGGACCAATGTCCAGGTCGGCATGCCGCGGCGGCCATGTTCGAGCGCCGAGAGATGGGCGGGTGAAACCCGCAAAGCCGCCGCCACCGCCTTGAGCGTGACCCCGCGGGCCGCGCGTAATTCCCGAAGTTTCGCGCCGCAGGGCGTCATGATAAGCCCCGCCGCTTGCCGGTCGCCCGATCGAGCCGGCGTAGCCGAACATAAAGCGCCCCGGCGCCGCCATGCTGGCGCGAAGCCTCTTCGAAGCCGACGACGAGGCTTCGCCAGTCCGGCGCGCGTAGCCAAAGCGGCACGCTGCGGCGCAACACGCCGGGGCTGCCAAATCCCTCTTCGTCGCGGCCTTCGCCCTTACCCGTGACGACCAGGACCAGTTTGGCGCCGTCGCGTTGGCAACGCTGCAGGAAGCCGTGCAGGGCCCGCTGCGCTTCCTGTTGGCGCATCCCGTGCAGATCGATGGCTGCGTCCACCTCCGCCTGGCCGCGGGCCAGTTTCTGTCGCATGCGGCGATCGAGCTGCGCCAAATTCGGCAAGGATGGAGGAGGACTGGCCGCAGGCTGCGGCAAGACCGGCTCGGCCGGCACCGGTTCCTCAATCTTGTCGGCCTGCATCGAGACATTGTGCGCCGGCTGCGCGCGCGGCCGGGGAGAGACGCTGCGGGTCACGTTCAGCCAGAGCTCGATTTCTTCGTCCGACAGCCGCCGCAGACGAAAATATCCGGTGGGTGGCGGAGCCTCTTTCATGGATCTTCTCCGTCGCAACGATCACGATGATTTTGGATTGAAGCAATCCAGAATCATGAACGTGATCAATTCTAATAATTTGGAGCGGGATCGGCAGATAAGTTTACGCAATCTGCGTGAACTTTATCGCGCCGGAAAACCGGTTCCTACTTTTCCTTTCCATGAACACGGCCGCCGATTGTCATCCTCGCGAAAGCGAGGATCCAGGGGCAACAAGCACAACCTCTGGATTCCCGGTCTCGCCTTCGGCTCGCCGGGAATGACAGAACGGCGCCTCTCTCCTTGAACAGCCGCCGAGATAGCGTTCATGGTCCGTGTGCAGCTCCGCCGGAGCTGATGGCTCATCCCGCTCTTGCGGCAGAAGAACGACGAAATCGCAATTATGCCGGATTTCCCCGGCGCGGGCGCCTGCCGAATTACCCGTGCCGAAGAATAGATCGGCGCGGGCCGGACCGAGAATGGCCGAGCCCGTATCTTGCGCGAGCATCAGACGCCGAAACGGCGAGACCGCGGGCCCGTTCCAAGGCAAATCCGCGCAGATCCAGAATGGCAGGCCATAGGACCAGAGGCTCCTGTCGATCGCGATCGACCGCAACGGCGAAAGCCGCGTTCCGGCACCGCCGACAGGCCCGTCGGTGCCGGCGATGTCGGGCTCGAGCGTGAAGAAAACATACGATTTGTTGCGCAGCATAAGTGCAGCACCGGCTTCGCCCGGCTGCAGTCCATGCGCATAGATCCATTCTTTCAGACGGGCGAGCCCCATGTCTTGCGGCGCGATCTCGCCCGTTTCGACCAGGATGCGGCCGAGTGACGAATAGGGCCTGCCGTTGCGCCCGGCATAAACGAGGCACCGCCTCGCTCCGTCCGGCAGAACGACGCGCGCCGAGCCCTGGACCTGGACCAGAAAAGCCTCGAGCCGATCGCGCAGCCAGATGATCGGCCGCGTATGAGCGGCAATGGCGCCGGCTTCGATCTCGGCACGTTCCGGATAGGGCGCATAAAGGCCTTGCGGCAATTGCTGCGCAGCATCGAGGCCCGGATCGAGCCCCGGCACGGTCTCACCCTGCGCCAGTGTCACAAGGTCATCCGGCCGCGCCAAGAGCGGCACGCCAAAGTCGGCGCTCGGCGCCAGGGCGCCGGCGACGACGGGTTCGAAATAACCGGTGAGGAAACCGCAATCGGGGGCGTCCCGACCGGGTGGCATCAGCCGGAAAGGACGGAAGTTTTCGGTGAAGAAGCGGCGCGCCTCCGGCGCCGTCCGCGGCGGATCGGCGAGTGCCTTGCGGCACACCGCGACGAGCCCCCTGCTTGCCGGGCGAGCCGGACGCAAAACCCCGCCAGCCTCGCAAATCGCCGCGGCCGACCTCGCAAAGACCTCGAAGGCCGTCAGATGGTCATCGGCATCGAATCGATCCAATTGAGAAAAATCGAGCGGGACGAGAGAAGCCGCGCCCATCAGCAGACCTTCACACCGGCTGAAGAGCAATTCCGCCTTACGGCGCGCCGAGAGGAGCGCGCCGCGGGCATGCCTCAATGCCCTGTCTGCGTGGCGATGAGTTTCCAGTTCGGGTCGCGCGAATCGACATCGCGCGCAAACGTCCAGATGTCGATCATGTCCACGACTTTGTCGGGATTGCCTTCGATCACATTGCCCGACGGGTCATGCGTCGCAGTCACCAATTTGGCTGCGAACCGCGCCGTGAGCTGCGCCGAGCGGCCGCGCAAGGCGGCGTCGTCGAACGTGAGGCTGTCGATCGAGACCAAGGTCGTCTCCATCGTCTCATGGCGGCTTTCGCGCTGGGCAATCGCTGTGGCGAAGCTCTCATAGACGTCGCCGGCGAGGAGACCGCGCAAAGTTTCGCGATTGCCTGCCGCAAAGGCCATGATGATCATCTCATAGGCCGTCTTGGCGCCGGCAACGAAAGACGCAAGATCGAAACTACGATCTGCCTCGGCAATCGCATCGAGCCCGGCGGCGAGCTTCGTGCCGGGTTCGGCATAGGTTTTCCAGCGATCCGGATCGGGCGCGACCACGGCTTTCGTCCGCGAATCTTCGCCGACGCCCGGCAGTCGGACGACTTTATCGTCATTGGCGCTGCGCGGCGGCGGGGCAGCCCGCCGTGCGAAAGAATCCGTCGGCGGCTGCTTTTCCTGACCGGTACGCGCGCCGAGAACGGAACGGAGTTTCCATAGGACGAAGATCGCGAGCAGGGCGAAAATGATTATCGAGGCATCAAACGGTTCGTGCATGGCGCCTTTCGGGTCCGACCCACGTGAACGAGGCAAAGTTGCAATGTCTTAGCACAATCGTCGCGACGGCGGGAGGGGCAGTCATCTCGCGCCGATTCGGGCCGGGTCGCCTCGGCCGAGCAGCGTAAGCGGGGGAGGAGAACCGCCGCTGGCGGGGTGATACCGCAGATGTCGACAGTTGCTAAGCCAGAGCAGGAAACCGTGTCCCCCAAATCGTCATCCTGCACTAAGCTTATGTTTTGGCAGGTCTCCGGTCTGAGACATCGGATAAATCCGATGTCAAGTGAAGCAAGAAAGGGGTCGTGGGCCAGGTTGAATTTCCGCAAAGGGTGGAAAGCAGAAATCCGCTCCGACGCGCCTTCAAAACCGGAATCCGTTGCTGCCAGTCGTGCTTTCGCAACCCTATTGCTTTGCTTGACACCAGAGCCGGCGGCGATTTTTGCCTTTTTGAGTTTCACTTCCCACATTATGGGAGACAAAGCGCGGCCGGATCGGCGTTAGGACAGCCCGGTCGGCGCTTAGTTTGGATCGAACAGAACCCATGCGCCTCGTCTCTTTCTTCACCCTCGCCGGTCTTTTGGCGATTTTTCTTTGGTTTGCCGCAGAGCTCTCGGTTTTCCTCTATGTCGTTGACGCGATTGGCCTTGCCGGGGCAATTCTGCTCTGCCTTGTGACGAGCTATGCCGGGGTCAGCCTGTTGCGCCGCATCGGTGGCGCGGCGCGCCAGCGATTGTTCGCTGTGGTGCAGAATCCTCAAACGGGATCCTCCCTTCTCGAAACCGGCTTGCGCGACGGCGCGGTTGCGGCCTTGGCCGCCACGCTGCTGATTTTACCCGGTTTCATCTCCGATGCGCTCGGTCTCGTTCTGGCCGCCGCTTCGGCCGGATTTTGGCTGCGGCCGCTGCCGCCGACGCCGCACGACCCAGGGCAAGCCGGCCCGGACGTGGTCGACCTTGCACCGGAGGAGTGGCGTCACCTCGACGCAGCCGCTCGGTTGCCGAAGAAGCTTTAGATTAGCTTCAAGCTCGGCGGCCCGGAGGCCACCTTGTTCGACCGGTTCATCCATGCTACCCGCTGCGCTGGATTGCCGGGCGGTCGGGGCGCCGCCAAATGTCTAGAGCGGGATGCGCCCTAAATTATTAGAATCGGTCACGCGCGCGATTTTGGATTGATTCAATCCAAAACCATCGCGATCTTGCGTCTCGTAGCTGATCGGGAGAACGAAATGACGGATGGGAACGGCGCGAACGCGGAAAATAGGGCGCCGATGCTCAATGCGATGGTGCAATATACGAAGGATTTTTCCTTTGAAAACCCGAATGCGCCGCGTTCCTTGGGACCGCAGTCAAAACCGCCGAACATCTCGATCCAAGTCAACGTCAACGCTCGCCAGGTTGCCGATGCGGATTTCGAAGTCGAACTCATGCTCGAAGGTGCGGCCGGCGAAGGCGCCGAGACGCTTTTCAAGTTCGAATTGAATTATGCCGGTCTGTTCCGACTGGCGAACATCTCGCCGAACGACACGCAGCCGATCATCATGATTGAATGTCCGCGCCTGCTGTTTCCTTTTGCCCGGCAAATCATTGCCGAATCTGTGCGCAGCGGCGGCTTTCCGCCTCTCTATATCGATCCGATCGATTTCGCCGGGCTTTATCGGCAGCGGCTCGAACAAATGGGCGCGCAGAGCACGGCGACCGCCTAAGCCGAGGTTCTCGCGCCGGTTTCGGGCAGGAATTTGCGCCAAATCGCTTTGTCGCCCAGGCTTTGGACGAAGCCGTCGTGCGCCGCGATCTCGGCATCCGTCACGAGCGGCGGGAGTGCGGCCGGGCGAACCCGCTGCAGCAGCGAAGACATGGCGGATTTTGCCGCAGTGGTTTCGAGCAAAAGGCTCGCTTGCCGGCCCCCTGTGAGTTCGGCATAGACCTCGGCGAGAATCTCGGCATCGAGCAAGGCGCCGTGTTTCGTACGTCGGCTATTATCGATTCCATAGCGCTCACAAAGCGCGTCGAGACTATTCGGCGAGCCAGGATAGCGCCGCCGCGCCAAAGCCAACGTATCGATCACGCGCGCGAGATCGATCGGCGCCATGCCGAGCGTAGAAAACTCCGCATTGATGAAGCGTATGTCGAATTCGGCATTATGCGCGACGATCTGGGCGTCGCTGAGAAAGGCGGAGAATTCCGCGCCGATATCGGTGAATTTCGGTTTGCCGGCGAGGAAGGCGGCGGAAAGGCCGTGCACGCGAAAAGCTTCGTCCGGCATGTCGCGCTCGGGATCGAGGTAGACTTGATAGGTGTGGCCGGTCGGAATGGCATTTAGGAGTTCGACGCAGCCGATCTCGACGATCCTATGGCCGGCGGCCGGATCGAGCCCTGTCGTCTCGGTATCGAGCACGACTTCCCGCATCTAAATCGGCTCCCCTAGGGCGAGATCGGAAAAAGTGCAAACCGGTTTTTCGCACGCAATCAAGTTCACGCAGATTGCGTAGACTTATCTGTTCATCCCGCGGTAAATCATCGTGATCTGTGGCGTCCGGTCATGCCGGCGACGGCGCGCAGCAAGGCCCGGACCTGAATTTCGGCGGCGAGATATCCGCGCCCCGTGTCGATGATGAAATGCGCGCGCCGGCGTTTTTCCGCATCCGGCATCTGCCTTGCTATTATGACTTGGAGTTTCTCCTGTGTCATGTCGGGCCTTGTCGCAACGCGCGCCTTTTGCACCGATTCTGATGCCGATACGAGGACGATTGCGTCGACCTCGCGCTGCCCACCGGTCTCGAACAACAGCGGTATGTCGAGAACGACCTGCTGCGCGGCGGCGGCATGAGCCTCGGCGAGGAACGAATCGCGTATTCCGCGTACGAGTGGATGCACGATGGCCTCGAGTTTCGCCATTGCGGCCGCATCCCCTAGAACTCGCGCCCCGAGCGCGACGCGGTCCACCGCGCCGTCGTTCACGGTGCCGGGAAAGGCCGCCTCGATCAAAGGCGCAGCAGCGCCGCGGTAGAGAGCGTGAACCACCGCATCGGCATCGTGCACTCGAATGCCTTCGGCGCGAAACATGGCCGCGGTCGTCGACTTGCCCATCCCGATAGAGCCGGTGAGGCCGAGAACCAGCATTAGTTTTTTCCTGCCGTTGCGGCCACGATATCTGCTTCGACGAGGGCGCGAAGCTCGGCGGTGACTTTCGGCCGTTTGCCGAACCATTTTTCGAACCCGGGCACCGCCTGGTGCAGCAGCATGCCGAGCCCCCCCGCGGTTCTGAGACCGCGGCGGCGTGCCGCTCGCACGAGCTCGGTCTCGACAGGAACATAAACGATGTCCGAGACGACCGCCCGAGGCGGCAGCGGGGCGAGGTCGACCGGCAGCGGCAGTTGCCCGGTCATTCCGAGCGAGGTCGTGTTGACCAGAAGATCGGCCGTCTGGAGCACGTCGGGCAGCTCGGTCCAGTCGCAGAGAATCATCTCCGACGCCAACTGACGGGCCAGTTCTTCGCTTCTGCTACGTGTTCGATTAACTAGGAATATCCGAGGCTTGCTGCGCAACATGAGAGCGTGGACAATGGCGCGTGCGGCGCCACCTGCGCCAACGACGACCGCTGTTTGACAGCTTCGGTCCCAGCCTGGCACCTCGCAATCGAGACAGGCGAGGAAACCCGCGACATCGGTATTGTCCCCGCACAGGTCACCGTTCTCGATCCATAATGTGTTGACCGCAGCGAGATGTTCCGCCGTGGCCGTTGTTCGGTGACAAAGCTGAAATGCGCGTTCCTTATGCGGCAGAGTCACGTTGCCGCCAACGAAGCCCTCGTATTGCAGGCTGCCGAGAAAACCTTCGAGTTCGTCCGGCCGAATTTCGAGCCGCTCGTAGGAGCCTTGGAGAGCGAGTTTTTCGAGCCAGTAATTATGGATGAGAGGCGACCGCGAGTGCTTGACGGGCCAGCCTATCACGAAGGCGCGTGGAGGAGGGTCGAAGCGATCGATCATCCGGCAAGGCTGCCTTCTTTACGCAAGAATGCAAGGAGCGGCAGCAGGGGCAAGCCGAGTATCGTCGCATAATCGCCTTCGATCCGCTCGAAGAGATGGATGCCGAGTGCCTCGAGCTGATAGGCGCCGACGCTCGCGAGCACGGCCTCTCCGGTGCAGGCCAGGTAGGCCTCGATGAACGCTGCGTCATAGCGGCGGCATGTCAATCTCGCCGTTTCGACATGTTCGAAAATACAGACCGTCCCGCGCATCAGGCAAACTGCCGAATGAAGCGTATGGGTCTGCCCCGAAAGCGCGCCGAGTTGCGCTGCCGCGGCTGTCCGACTGACGGGTTTGGAGAAGATTTTTCCGCCGAGCGCCAGCGTTTGATCGGCGCCGAGGACAAGGTCATCCGGCCGCGATTGGCTCACGGCTTCGGCCTTGGCGCGTGCGAGGTGCTCGGCGATCTCGATGCCGTCGGCGCGCCGGGCGAGCAAGGGCGCCTCGATCATTCTTTCGTCGATGGCCGCGGTTTCGATGACGAGCGGAATCCCGGCAGACTGGAGCAGGTTGCGCCGGGAGGTGCTTTTGGAGGCGAGAACCAGCGGCCGCGCTGCGCGCCAAAGCCTGTCCATCACAAGATTCTCTCTTATGCTTGGGTGATGAATTTCATCCGATGGACGCGAAAGAGATCGATGATCGCCGCTGCGGTTTCCTCAATGGAACGGCGCGTCACGTCGATCGTCGGCCAGCCATGTTGGGCGAAAAGCCGCCGCGAATTTGTCACTTCCTCGGTCACCATGTGGCGATCGACATAAGGAGACTCGCCCTTGGCTTGCAGCGCCTCGAGCCGATTCTGCCTGATTTGCACGATATGTTCGGGCGACGCGAGAAGACCCACGATGAGCGGTTTTTTCAAGCCGAACACGGCTTTCGCCAAAGCGACATTTGGGACGAGAGGAATGTTCGCCGTTTTGATGCCGCGATTGGCAAGGTAAATGCTCGTCGGCGTTTTCGACGTGCGGCTCACGCCGATCAGCAGGACGTCGGCGTCCTCGTAATCTGCAACCAGCTGGCCGTCGTCATGCAACAATGTGTAATTCAGCGCATCGATCCGCTTGAAATAATCGGCATTCAGCATGTGCTGGGCGCCCGGGCGCGGTGTGGTCGCCGTACCGATGTAAGATTGGAAAAAGTCCAATATCGGCTGCAGGACGGATAGGCAGGGTGCGCCGATAATGCGGCAGGCCTCTTGCAGTTTTTGCGCGAGTTCGAGATCGACGAGCGTGAACAAAACCATCCCTGGCGCTGCCTCGATTTCGGCAATGACCTTGTCGAGCTGGGTTTGCGAGCGAACCAGCGGATAGAGATGTTCGATTGAGGAGACACCGTCATATTGAGCCGCGACGGCCCGGCTGACGGCGATCAGGGTCTCGCCCGTCGCGTCGGAAACCAGATGCAGATGAAAATAACGGCGGCCCAAAATCCTGTCCTTCTGGCCTATGGCTGAATTGCGCCAAATATCGGCAGAGCCCTGCTGCAAGGTCATATTGGGCAATTATACACGACCTTGTTCAAACCCTGCGGAAAAGCGGGGATAAAAAGCCGCTACCTTTCAGCACTGCGGGAAAAGTCCGGGTCTACGCTTCTCTTCATCAACAGGCCTGAACGGAGCTACATCTTGTCGTCCCTTGATGTGGATTTCCGGAACATCCTGCACGCACGCTTGGCATGGCCTGCACAATATTGCGGAAGATTCTGTTATGGCTAACGAAAGGTTAACCATAGAGGGGACCGTTCCCTGCCTGTGGGTAACGGGGATGGGGGAGGTTCGCGGAAGGATCATTGTGAAAACGTCCGAATGAGACTAATCCCTCGTCTAAACAAAGCAAAAACAGAATCGATTCGAAAGAGATTTAAGGATTTTAAGGGACTTGACCGAGCCGATACAATTCAGCAAAAAGCCGCTCATGCGAGCGATACGGGGCAAAACCATCGAGCCGGCACCGGTTTGGCTGATGCGGCAAGCTGGGCGCTATTTGCCGGAATATCGCGAGCTTCGTGCGAGAAGCGGCTCGTTTCTCGAATTTTGCTACAACCCGAAGCTGGCTGCCGAGGCAACGCTGCAGCCTATACGGCGGTTTGGCTTTGATGCGGCAATTTTGTTCAGCGACATCCTCGTCGTTCCTGACGCATTCGGTCAGAACGTCAGCTTCGAGTCGGGCGAGGGGCCGAGGCTCGAAGCGATCGAGACCGCGGAGGACATCAGGCGGTTGCGGGAGACTATCGATCTTGAGCATCTTTCGCCGGTTTTCGAGGCGCTCGATAGGATCACGAGCGAGCTTTCTTCGGAAACGGCGCTGATCGGTTTCTGCGGTGCTCCGTGGACCGTTGCGAGCTATATGATTGCTGGACGGGGCACGCCGGACCAGGCTCCGGCGCGGCTTTTCGCCTATCGCTTTCCCGATCTCTTCCAACACTTGATCGACAAGCTCGTCGAAGGGTCGATCGCCTATCTCGGCCGCCAGATCGAGGCGGGAGTCGATGTGGTGCAAATCTTCGATACTTGGGCAGGCGTCCTGCCGGCATCGGAATTCGAACTCTGGTGCCGAGCCCCGATAACAAGGATCATTTCCGGGTTGCGCGAGAGATTTGCGGAGGTGCCGATCATCGTCTTTCCGCGTGGCGTGGGCTTGCATCTTGACGATTTCGCCGAGCGTACGGGCGCCGACGTAGTTGGCCTCGATTCGTCGACGGATCTTAACCAGGCCATAGCGCTATGTGATGAGAAACGTGTGTTGCAGGGCAATCTCGATCCGTTGGCTTTGCTGGCAGGCGGACCTGCACTCGAGCGAGCCGTTCGTACCATCAGGTTGGCGACGCGTGATCGAGCGCATGTGTTCAATCTCGGGCATGGGATTTTGCCGGAGACGCCAGTAGCCAATGTCGAGGAACTCGTTCGGCTGGTTCGCGCACGAGCTTGAGCAACGTCGGAACTCTATCCTTGGATCAAAGCCCTGCATGTTGTCGCCGAGATCTCGTTCATGGTTGGTATGGTCTATTTGCCGAGGCTCTTCGTCGATCACGCGGCCGCAGCGAAGGGATCGCCGGAATCCGAGACTTTCACGATCATGGAACGGCGACTTGAGCGGATGATCATGCGTCCGGCGTGTATTGTAACCTGGGCAAGTGGCATAGTCTTGGTTTTCGCCTGGGGGATTTACCGGCGCACTGTGGCTATCTGCAAAGCTTGCACTCGTCGTGCTGATGACCGCGAAATACTTATACCCGGTGCGGATGAGATATGCCCTGGCGGGTGGCGACAATCGGCACTCGCCGGGTTTCTTTAAATTTATCAATGAAATGCCAACCTTGTTGATGATTGGCATCGTCGTCCTTGTGGTCGTCAAAGCTTGACAATCGGACCGGCTTCGAGCTGGCTGCAGCTGGTTCTCAACTTATGCGGCCGAAATGCCGGTGAGTGAATTAACGGATAGGCATCATCCCCGACCGTGTGGCACTTGAAAACAATTACAGCTCTTGCGAAAACCTATTCGGAATTGTTGATTTGCTCGCGGCAGAGGGGTTTGGCTCCGGGCGTATGGAAAAGCGAGAATCGACTTGTTTTCGTCACGATTTTGGGGTTTGTTCAAGGATTGAAGCGGCACGTCTGCTTGCCAAAAAAAACAAAGCATCCTATCTATAATAATCCTCCCTTTCAGGTGACGAGCTGGCGCGAGACTGCGCCGATACGAGCTTTCGCACCTCCCTCCACGATCTGGCCCAGGGGCCGTTTATCTTGCGCGAACCTATTGTGGCGTCTTCCGAAGACCCAGTCCCCATGCGGGATATCAAACTTCAAGATTTGAAGGCGAAATCGCCGACCGAACTGCTGACTTTCGCGGAAGAGCTTGAAGTTGAAAATGCTTCGATCATGCGCAAGCAGGAGTTGATGTTTGCGATTTTGAAGCAATTAGCCAGCAAAGACATCGAGATCGTCGGCGAGGGCGTGATCGAGGTGCTGCAGGACGGTTTCGGCTTCCTGCGCTCGCCCGATGCCAATTACCTCGCGGGGCCGGACGATATTTATGTGTCGCCTTCGCAAATCCGCCGCTTCGGGCTACGTACCGGCGATACGGTCGAGGGGCTTATTCGAAGTCCCAAAGAGGGCGAGCGGTATTTCGCGCTGCTCAAGGTCAATTCGATCAATTTCGAGGATCCGGAAAAAGTCCGGCACAAGGTTCATTTCGACAATTTGACGCCGCTTTATCCGGACAAACGGCTGAAACTCGAGATCGACGACCCGACCAAAAAAGACCTTTCCGCCCGCGTGATCGACATCGTCGCACCGATCGGCAAAGGCCAGCGCGCCCTCATTGTTTCGCCGCCGCGCACCGGCAAGACGGTGCTGCTGCAGAACATTGCGCAATCGGTCACCGCCAATCATCCCGAATGCTACTTGATCGTGCTGTTGATTGACGAACGGCCGGAGGAAGTGACGGACATGCAGCGCTCCGTCAAGGGGGAGGTGGTCTCCTCGACGTTCGACGAGCCGGCGGTGCGACACGTCCAAGTTGCGGAAATGGTGATCGAGAAGGCCAAACGCCTCGTCGAACATGGCCGCGACGTCGTGATTTTGCTCGATTCGATCACACGGCTCGGGCGCGCCTATAACACTGTCGTGCCGTCGTCCGGCAAAGTCCTGACCGGTGGTGTGGATGCCAACGCGCTGCAGCGGCCGAAGCGCTTCTTCGGCGCCGCACGCAATATCGAAGAAGGCGGTTCGCTGACCATTATCGCGACGGCCCTGATCGACACCGGCTCGCGCATGGACGAAGTGATTTTCGAGGAGTTCAAGGGCACCGGCAATTCGGAAATCATTCTCGACCGCAAGGTTTCCGACAAGCGAATCTTCCCGGCGATCGACATTACCCGCTCCGGCACCCGCAAGGAAGAATTGCTGGTTCCGCCCGACGTATTGAAGAAAATGTATGTCTTACGCCGCATCCTCAATCCGATGGGGACGGTCGATGCGATCGAATTCCTGCTCGGCAAATTGCGCGATACGCCAAAGGGCAACGCGAGCTTCTTCGAATCGATGAATACGTGAGAACTTGCACGCGCTTAGTCCTACTGTGTCAGAAACGGTCATAAAGGGCCGGGTTCTGCTCCTCGCCCCCTTGTGGGGAGAGGTTGGGAGTGGGGGTTCGTGGTGTGCGTCTCACATTGAAGCAGTGGAGAGAACCCCCATCTGTCCAGCGGATACATGGGTAACAGAATGGACCGGATACATGGATTACAATTCTCCGGTTTCGGTTTGGGGCGTCGTCTGACCGTTCCCGTGCACGGGAACGGTCAGACGACGCAATTTTCGTGTCTTGCGGTCGATGACGCCGATCGGCGCGTCGAAGAAGCGGACCTGCCAGGAGCCGTCTTCGGTCTCGTCCACGCCGACGGCTTCACCGATGAGCGCGCTGCAAATATGGATCAGGTCGCCCTGCCATTTGATCATTGCGTTGGTACGGACCCGGCGAACTGCCGTCTCGGCTGGATAACAAGGCTCGGGAAGCCGTCTCGGCATCGCCCGCGGCGAAGGGTGATAGACGCTCGCAGGCGTCTGCTGGCCAAGCGCCTCGTGCGGCCGCTCTTCGTTGTAATCGCGCGCAAAGGCCCGAAAACGTCTGGCCTGCGCGTTTCGATCGGCCGAGGCTGGATGCATGGCCTCCAAGAGCGTGCGATGAAAACGTTCATGCCGGCCGTTCTGCTGCGGCTGACCGGGATCGATCCGCTCGTGTCTTATCCCGAGTTTGATCCACCACGCCGACAAAGCGGTCAATCCGGTCGTGCCTGTCGAAGCAAACGGCGCCCCGTTGTCGGATCGGATCGCTTCAGGCAGGCCATAGGCCCGAAAAGCCCGCTCGAACAAGGGCCTCGCTTCTTCCTGGCTGGTGCTGGCCGTGGCCGCCACACTGATCAGATAGCGGCTGAATCCATCGGTGATCGTCAAAGGCTCCGCCCGCGTCCCGTCTCCCAACCGAACCCAGCCCTTGTGGTCGACACCCCAAACATGATTTGGATGCTGTGGCACCGTCAGCTGACCAAGCCGCGGCGGCGCAGAGCGCCGCACTCTGCGACCACAGCCGAGCCCGGCCCGCTTCAGGATCTCGCCCGCGGTCGATGCCACAGGCCAGGCGGTTTCGGATGCTCCATGGCGAGTTTCGCGACGATCTTGCGCGCTCCCCAAGTCGGACGACAACACCGCAAACCAATGATCGCTTCGGCAATATTCTGCGCCGTCGCAGCGCCATGCTCATGCGGCGCACGCGGCCGATCCATCAAGCCCGCCGCACCAAAATCGCGGTAGCGCTCCAACCATTTGTAACCCGTCTTGCGGCTGATCTCGAAACGCTCGCAAAGTTCCGTCATCGACCAAGAATCCGAGTTGTATTCCTCGATGAAACCAATTCGCTCATCCATGACATTGTTCTCTCGCCAAGGCATCGGCCGGTCCTCCCGGCCATTAGAGAACTGTCACCCATCTTTCCGGTCCGTTTCGTTACCTTTCTATCCGGTCTGTACACATCCCTGACCCTTCCCCGCAAGCAGGGCTGTCCGGGAAGGCGGCAAACTTGCAAGGTGAATCACTAGGCCGCAGGTGCATGCCCCTGAAAACGAAGGATTTTCGTCTACGGCGATGCCGTTTGCGTCTATTTTCTGGTTGGCGAGACTCAGAAAAGGACGGGAACAGGAGCATGCGCTTCACACCTACCATCTTTGCCAAATTGCTTGCACCCCTCAATCGGCGGCAGTTCAGTGCTATTGTCGAACGCCACGACGGCGATGCCCACGTCAAATCGTTCAAGAGCTGGGAGCATCTGGTGGCGCTGGTCTTCGCCCAGTTTTCCGCCGCCGACGGATTACGTGGTCTGGCGGCCAGCTGGAACGCCAATAGCCAGCATCATTATCATCTCGGCACTGGCGAACTGGCGCGCTCGACTTTGTCGGATGCGAACAAAATCCGGCCCGTCGCGGTCTTTGTCGACACTTTCGGTTTGATTGCGGGTCTACTCGATCGCGCCACGCGCCGCGACGGCAAGGACATGCTGCGCCTCATCGATTCAACGCCCGTTCCACTCGGCAAATTGTGCGATTGGGCGAAGTGGAATGGCCGCATTCGCGGCATGAAAATGCATGTCGTCTATGATCCCAAGTCCGATTGCCCGCGCATTCTCGATATCACCGATGCCAATATCAACGATGCCGAGATCGGCCGCACGATCAACATCGAAGCCGGTGCGACTTATGTCTTCGACAAAGGCTATTGCCATTATGGTTGGTGGCGCGCCATCCATGCCGCTGGAGCGATCTTCGTCACCCGGCCGAAGTCCAACATGGGGCTCACGCGCGTCGAAATGCGCCCCATCGAGGTTACCGAAGGCGACGGCTGCACCATACTCGAAGATGCCGAGGTGCGCTTCGCCAGCAAAGGTGATTCCAAGCTGCCGATAAGGCTGCGCCGCATCACCATCAAGCGTCACAAGGATGGCAGCACGATCAACCTTCTGAGCAATGATTTCGACCGTTCCGCCGTCGCCATCGCGGCCCTTTATAGAGGCCGCTGGCAGATTGAACTCCTGTTCCGCTGGATCAAGCAGCATCTCAAAATCCGCAAGTTCCTCGGCAACAACGACAATGCGATCCGCCTGCAGCTCATCGCTGCGATGATCGCTTATGCGCTGCTACGCATCGCCGCCAAAGTGCATCGTGTTCAAATCCCGATTTTGCGCTTCATCGACCTCGTGGCTCAGTGCATCTTCGAGCGCCGCGACATCGCCGCGATCGACAAACCGCCGCCGCTGAACCCGAGCAAAAAACGCGATCGAAACTCGCCAAATCAGATGAGCTTCTGCTATGTTTGATTTTCCCCGGACAGCCCTGCCACAGGGGGGAAGGGAACGCTGACGCCGCGTGTTGCGGACTTGTCAGTTTTGCCTGATTGCATTTATTGACGACAATCGGTCGATTCAGAACCTTATTTCTAGAAGCACGTTTCCATGTCGAGCGATGAGAAGCCGGAACTCAAACCGGCGAACGAAAGCCCCTGGTATTGCCTGGCGACGCTGTACGGCGAACAGAGCGGCGAACGCGACCGCGATCTCGCCAAAAGGAATAGGATTGCCTGGAACCGCTGGGTCGCCGGTGCTTTGACCGAAGATGAGCGGAATGCGCTTATCGGAAAAAGCTTCCCGGCGGCCGAGCTCGTTGTTTTAACCCAAGCGGAGGAAATGGAGTTTAGGCGCGCTTTTCAGTCGCGCGCAGGCAGTGAAACAGCTGAACCGCCGAAACCTGACGAGAGAGGAGATTTCACCAGTCTTCGCTTTGACACTATCGTTGATTTTTCGGGTTTTCTCTTCTGGTCTCCTGTGGATTTTCACTCAGCGACCTTCTCGGGTGATGCCAATTTTGTCTCAGCGACTTTCTCGGGTAATGCCTATTTTGGCTCTGCGACCTTCTCGTCTTCTGCGCACTTTATCACTGCCAAATTCCGCGGCCGGACAGGTTTTGTTGGAGCGGTCTTCAAATCAAAAGTCCCGGACTTTCGCGGCGGGTCTTTGCATGAGGCGACTGAATGGGATGATGCGTAGTGGCCGGATCCGCCTCGGGCTGGCCTGTGGCCATTTTCGCCGCCACGAAACAAAGATGTCGCTCGGCGGCAGGTCTATGCCTATCAGCGCCTCAAGCAAGAGATGGAGAAGCTGAAGAAACATGAGGACGAGCTAATTTTCTTCCGCAAGGAATTGCGGGCGAAGCGCGGAACGTTTCGCATCTTGTCGCCAAACTGGTTCCTGAATGCACTTTATGATGTGACGAGCAGCTATGGCCAGAGCGTCGCCAAGCCGTTGTTTTGGCTGCTTGTCGTCTTTGGCGCGGGCATGCTTGCTTTTGCCAATGTTGGGGTCGTCGACGGCAGGCCCTTGGCCAACGTAGATGCGGCGAGCTTGAGTTTTGCGAATATGTTTTCGTTCCTGTCCCTGAAACGGGACTTCTTCGATCCAGCGACACTCGCGAAATTTTCGCACAGGGCGCAATATATCGGCGCCTTGGAATCGATCCTCGGCGTCGCGTTGCTCTTCCTCTTCGGCCTCGGTCTGCGCAATCGCTTCCGGATCAAATGATAGGCGCGGGTTGCGTTGGTTCTTGCTCGGAATGCAATCCCGAAGGCCAAACTCCACCTGTCATTCCCGCGAAAGCGGGAATCCAGGAAGAGCCGCGTCCGCGGCGACATGAGCCTTTTTCGGCTTTCGCGGGCATGACAGCGGCGGAGCAAGGCCAGGCGGCGGATTGAATTGTTTCGTCAGGCATTCAGCTCTTCATAGAGGTCGCGCCAATTTGGATTCACTCTTTCGATGAGCGCGAGTTTCCAAGCCCGATTCCAATGTTTTATTTGTTTTTCTCGTGCGATGGCGGTGTTAACGTCGGCATAGGCCTCGTACCAAACGAGTGTCATAACGTCGTAGCGTGTGGTGAACGAGGATCCAGACCTGCTCTTATGTTCTTGAACACGCCGTCGGATATTATTCGTCACACCGCAACAGAGAGTGCCGTTTCTTCGGCTGGTGAGCAAATAGACATAGTAAACACGCTCCATACGCCGATTTTGGCTCTCGATGCATCTGAATTCAACCTCCCTTTCAAGCCGCTCGCTATCCTCCCCCGAATGCGGGGATGAATTCATTTCTTCCGATGATTTTTTGCTGACCACAGAATCAAATTATGGCTGTCATTCCCGCGAAAGCGGGAATCCAGGAGGAGCCGCGTCCGCGGCGACATGAATCTCTTCCGCGCCATCGCGACTTAAAGACTGGATCCCCGCTTTCGCGGGGATGACAGCGTTGGACGAACCGGCTGACTTTAAATGCGCTCCAGAAGCGTGCTGCGTCCACCGCATCGGCAGAGCTTGGCCCGGCCATCCACGCGGTCCGCAAAGGCTTTTCTTGTACGGCTGTCATTCCCGCGGAAGCGGGAATCCAGGAAGAGCCGCGTCCGCGGCGACATGGATATTTGCCGCGCTGCCGCGACTTGAGGACTGGATCCCCGCTTTCGCGGGGATGACAGCGTTGGACGAACCGGATGACTTTAAATGCGCTCCAGAAGCGTGCTGCGTCCACCGCATCGGCAGAGCTTGGCCCGGCCATCCACGCGGTCCGCCGGGGCGCCTATTGTCAATCAGTCGTTCAACTCATAGCTGTGATCACCCCGGCCTCCTCTCCGCCATCACTTGCTGCAGCTCCCGCGCCTCCCGCACCGGCAGCGAACAGGTCCCGCCCGAACACACGAAAGCGGCGGCGTCGCCGGCGATTTGTGCTTGTGAGTCAGCGGGATGCCCATGTGGTATCGCTTCCGGCCGGTCGCTATCGAGAAGAATGCGTTCGATGAAAGGCAGCGCCAGCGCGGTGGCGTAAAGCTCTTGCCGTTGCGGTCCCACGGTGACGATTTCGGCCGCCCGCAAGCGAAAATCCAGCGCGTTCAGAATGCCGACGTGGCCGATGAAGTTCGCGCGGACCGCCGGCGTCACCGCCGCGAAGAGCGCGTCGGCGCGGTCGAGCCATTTTTTGTCGCCGGTCAAGCCGGCCAGCCGCACCAGGGCGCAGAGATAGACGGGATGGGCGTTGGGGATGGCATCATCCGCGGTCGGCGCGAGCCGCATGATGACGTCGCTCGCGTCGCTCGCCGCCATGGCGAGAAGGCCCGACCGAGGGTCGAGATGATGTATGTGCAAGGCTTCCGACCAAGCGATCGCGTCGGCGAGATAGTCGCGCCTGACTGGAACGAGGCCCGCCATGTTGCGCGCTTCGTAGAGGGCGAGAGCGGCTCGCAGCATGGCGGCATGATCCAAGGCGAGGCCGGGCCTGACCATGACGCCGGCGCGCCAGGAATGCGCCAGCCGTTTGCCGCCGTGCTCGTCGTCATAGTTCAGCGTTTCGACAATGAAGTCGTAAGCCCGCGCCGCGCGTTCGATCCATTGCGGCTCGCCGAGGAGAGTTGCGGCGTTGACGAGCGCGGCGATCATCAGCCCATTCCAGTCGGCCATGATCTTGTCGTCTAAACCCGGATGAATGCGTTTCTCGCGGGCCAAGAACAATTTCTGTTTGAGCGGGGCGAGACGCGCCTCGTCTTCCGGCGTAGCCGGCTCGGCCTCGAGCTGATTGAGGATCGTCACCGTCTTGCCGTCCGGTTCGTCCGACCAATTGCCGACCGGCGCCGCATCGTAGAATTTCCCGAAAAAGCTGGCGTCCTCTTGGCCGAGGATTTCGACGAGTTCTTCCCACGTCCAGACATAGAATTTGCCTTCTTCGCCTTCGCTGTCGGCATCGAGACTGGCGCAGAAGGCGCCTTCGGCATTCGTCATCTCGCGGGCGAGCCAGGCGACGATTTCGGCGGCGCGGCTGCGCAACAGCTTGTCGTCTTCTGCCGCGGCGCAAAGCGCCAGGAGTTCGAGGAGCTGAGCATTGTCGTAGAGCATTTTTTCGAAATGCGGGACGAGCCAGCGATCATCGACGGAATAGCGGGCGAAACCGCCGCCGAGATGGTCGTAAATGCCGCCTTGGGACATGCGGGTCAACGTCAGTTCGACCAGGTTGCGATAGGGGTGCGGGTTTAGGCGCGCACCGGCCCGCCACAGGAATTCGAAAATGGGCGTGTTCGGAAATTTCGGCGCGCCTTTCAGTCCGCCGTCTTTAGGGTCGACGAAAGTGACGACTTGCGCCGCGATTTTGTCGAGAAGCGCAAGACTGAGCGCATCGCCGTCTTGCCGGGAAGATTCGGCGAGGGTTGCGCGGATGATTTGCGTATTATAGGCGATCTTGTCGGGATCGTGATCGAAGGCATGCGCGGCCGTTTTCAAAACATCGACGAAGGCCGGTATGCCGTAGCGTGCGACTTTGGGGAAATAGGTGCCGCCCCAGAAGGGCTCGCCTGTCGGGGTAAGAAACATCGTGAGCGGCCAGCCGCCTCTTTCGCCGAGGGCATGCAGGGCCGACATATAGATGTGATCGATATCCGGCCTTTCTTCGCGGTCGACTTTGATGCTCACGAAGAGCTCGTTCATGACCGCTGCCGTCGCGGCGTCTTCGAAGCTCTCATGCGCCATGACATGGCACCAGTGACAGGCGGCATAGCCGATCGAGAGCAGGATCGGCTTGTTCAATGTTTGTGCGTTCTCGAGAGCGGCGGACGTCCACATGCGCCAGTGCACGGGGTTATCGGCATGTTGCAGAAGATAGGGGCTCGCGGCCCGGCGGAGTTCGTTGGCGGACATGGAGGGGGTCTCGTACCTGGCTGACGAAGCAGCGATCCGAACGCGCAAAACCGAAAAATGGGCTATCGATTTTCGCGCCTTGCAGGCTAATTGGAATTATTATCGATGGCGACCCATAACGGCGTGCCGGCGAAAAAAAATTCATCTCTTTGCGAGGCATGGCTTATGGCCGTGTCGGCGCGGTCGAACGGCGAGTTCTCAATCCGATGACGAGCGAGAGAGACACGATTTACGCGTTGTCGTCGGGGCTGGGCCGTGCCGCATTGGCCGTCATCCGGCTGTCGGGGCCGGCGACGCGCGATGTTACGGCTGCGGTTGCAGGCCGGCTTCCGCCGCCGCGGCGCGCGACTCTCGCCGCCTTCAAGGACCCGGGCTCCGGCGAAGCCATCGACCGCGGCCTCGTCATTTATTTCGAAGCGCCGAAGAGCTTCACGGGCGAAGATTGCGCCGAATTCCATATCCACGGCGGTCTTGCGGTCGTCGATGGCCTGCTCGGCATACTCGGGAGATTCGAAAGGCTGCGGCCGGCCGAGCCAGGAGAATTTACCCGGCGCGCCTTCGAGAACGGCAAGCTCGACTTGACAGAGGCGGAAGGCCTCGCCGACCTCATCGATGCCCAAACCGCGGCGCAGAGGCGTCAGGCCTTTCGGCAGATGGACGGCAGTCTGGGGATGCGCGCGGAAGATTGGCGCAGCCGGATTGTCGAGGCTACGGCTCTCATCGCGGCGGACATCGACTTCGCCGACGAAGGCGACGTGACGAGCCTTGCGGGGAATGATGTCGCGAGACTGATGCTGCCGGTGCTCGAAGATCTGCGGGCGCAGCTTTCGATGGGCCGCGCCGGAGAATTGTTGCGCGATGGCTTGGTGGTCGTGATCGCCGGCCCGCCCAATGTCGGAAAATCGACGTTGCTGAACGCCCTGGCGCGGCGAAAGGCGGCCATCGTCTCGGCGGTTCCGGGCACGACACGAGATGCGATCGAGGTTCATCTCGACATCGAGGGCTTGCCGCTGACGTTGATCGACACGGCCGGCCTGCGGCCATCGGCGGACGAGATCGAAGCGATCGGGATGGGCTTGGCGCGAAAGAAGGCTGAAACGGCAGATCTGGTATTGTGGCTGAGCGAAGCGGCGGCGCCGAGCGCGCCGGATCTCGAGACCAAGGCGGAGGTTTGGCCGATCTTCACCAAGGCGGATCTCTTCGATCGGCAAGCCAGCGTTGTTGCGCGAAAGGACTCGGGCCTATTCTTGAGCGCCGCCACCGGTGAAAATCTCGATCTCTTGATCAAGAGGCTCGGCGGTTTTGCGCGTGTCGCCACGGCTCAGGGACAGAATGCCCTCATCACGCGGGAGCGGCATCGTTTGGCTTTGGCAGCTGCTGCTGCGGCTCTCTCGGCCGTCGTCGAGGCAACTGACGCGCCTGTCGAAATTATCGCGGAGCATTTGCGAGCGGCGTGCCGTGCGCTCGAAAGCCTCATCGGCAGGGTAGACGTCGAAGATATTCTGGGCGAAGTATTCGCCCGATTTTGCATCGGCAAATGAAAGATGTTTCACGTGAAACAGCGTGGGCCGAGCGTGGCCGCGAAAGAATTTCTGGGCGACCCGACGCGACGCCGCTTCGATGTCATCGTCGTGGGCGGTGGCCACGCCGGCTGTGAAGCCGCGGCCGCGGCGGCGCGCATGGGGGCGGAAACGGCCCTCGTGACGCATGCCTTTGCGTCGATCGGAACCATGTCGTGCAATCCGGCGATCGGCGGCCTCGGCAAAGGCCACTTGGTGCGCGAAATCGACGCGCTCGACGGTTTGATGGGATGTGTGGCGGACGCGGCGGGCATTCAGTTCCGGCTGCTCAACCGGGCGAAAGGACCGGCCGTCCGCGGCCCGCGTGCGCAGGCCGACCGCAAGCTCTATCGCGCCGCCATGCAAGACGCCGTCGCGTCCGTGCCCGGGCTTTGCGTGATCGAAGGCGAAGCGGCGGAGATTCTATTCGAAGATGGCGAAGGCACCCCGCGGGTGGCCGGCCTCGGGCTCGCCGACGGTCGCTCTCTGCGCTGCGCTGCGCTTGTCCTGACGACGGGCACCTTCCTGCGCGGCATGATCCATATCGGCAAACAGCAAATCCCGGCCGGAAGGGTCAATGAAAAACCGGCTGTCCATTTGTCGGAAAGTCTCATGCGGCTCGGCTTTACGCTCGGCCGATTGAAGACGGGAACACCGCCCCGTCTCGATGGGCGCACGATCGACTGGGGCGGGCTCGAACGGCAGCCGGGTGATGCCGAGCCTGCGCCTTTTTCCTTTCTCACGGGCGCAATCGACAGGCCGCAGGTCGATTGCTTCATCACCAGGACGACGCAAGCCGGCCATGCGGTGATTCGGGCTAATCTGCATCATTCGCCGGTCTATTCCGGTGCCATTGTCGGGCGCGGCCCGCGCTATTGTCCCTCGATCGAGGATAAGGTGACGCGATTTGCCGATCGCGAGGCGCACCAGGTCTTCCTCGAGCCGGAGGGGTTGGATGTCCCGACAATTTACCCGAACGGCATCTCGACGGCGCTGCCGGCCGACGTTCAGGACGCATTCTTGCGAACGATTCCGGGGCTCGCCCATGTCCGCGTCCTGCAGCCGGGCTATGCGATCGAATATGATTTCATCGATCCGCGGGAATTGCGCCGAAACCTCGAGACGAAGCGGGTCGAAGGCTTGTTTCTGGCCGGGCAGATCAACGGAACGACCGGATATGAAGAAGCGGCGGCGCAAGGTCTCGTCGCCGGGCTCAATGCAGCGGCGACGGCGGCCGGCAGCGTCGCCATCGGCTTCGATCGATCCGAAGCCTATCTGGGCGTGATGATCGATGATCTGGTGACGCGCGGAGTCAGCGAACCCTACCGCATGTTCACCTCGCGGGCCGAATATCGATTGACGCTTCGCGCCGATAATGCCGATCAGAGATTGACCGGGAAGGGCATCGCTTGCGGCTGCGTGGGTGGCGAGCGGCAGGCTCTCTTCGCGGCCAAGGCTGACGCTCTCGCCGAGGCGCATCGCCTCTTGCAGAGATTGACGCTCAGTCCCAACGAGGCGGGGCGATTCGGCTTGCGCGTCAATCACGACGGGGTGCGGCGCTCCGGGTTCGATTTGCTCGGCTTTCCGGAGGTCGACGTGCCGGCTCTGCAAAGGATTTGGCCCGAACTCGACGAGATCGACGCTTCGATCGCCGCGCAGGTCGAGATCGACGCGAAATATGCCGTCTATCTCGATCGGCAGGCGGCCGATATTCGAGCCTTTCGCCGCGATGAAGCGCTCGCGATCCCGGAGAACTTCGACTATGGCCAGTTGCCCGGGCTTTCGAATGAAATTCGTGGCCGGCTCGCGGCGGTCCGGCCGCAGACCATGGGGCAAGCGGGCCGAATCGAAGGCGTGACGCCAGCCGCACTCACGCTGCTCGCTTCGCAGATCAGGCGGGGGCGCTGAGGCGGCACGCAAGATTAAGTGCGCTCGGTTGCGACCGACTTCGGCAGCCGTGAAGCGCTGAAAAAGGCAAAATGAGAATTGCTGACCTCGCGGCCGACAGAGCTGCGGCACTTAAACTCTTTCCGGCGACGCCGGAGATGGAGGCGCGCCTCATCATTTTCGCCGAACTTCTGCTGAAATGGCAGAAGGTGGTCAATCTCGTCTCGTCCGCGACCCTGCCGAATCTGTGGACGCGGCATTTTGCCGATTCGCTTCAGGTCCTGGCTGCCGCTCCTCGCGCGCGCATCTGGGTCGACCTCGGTTCGGGGGCCGGATTTCCGGGTTTGGTCACGGCAATCGGCCTTGCCGACGTCGCCGGCGCGCGCGTGCATTTGATCGACAGTGATCAGCGCAAATGCGCCTTCTTGCGGGAAGTTTCACGTGAAACAGCGGCTCCGGCGCTCATCCACACGGGGCGGATCGAAGACATCGTGCCGCAGATCGGCGATTGCGTCGACGCCGTGAGCGCCCGCGCGCTCGCGCCGCTGCCGCAGCTCGTCAGCTATGCGGCGCAATTTATGGAAAAAGGCGCCCTCGGTCTTTTTCTCAAGGGACAACATGTAGAGGGCGAATTGACCGACTCGACCATAACAAGTAGATACGACATAAAGATGCAGAAGAGCAGGACGTCGAAGGCGGGCTGGCTCCTGATCATTAAAGATAAAGTCGCAGAGCCTCGCTGAACCCGGTTGCGGAGAACCGCTGTGTCGCTTGCCCCCAACTTGCGCGTTCTCGTTCTCGCCAATCAAAAAGGCGGCGTCGGCAAAACGACGACCGCGATCAATCTCGGCACGGCTCTCGCCGCGATCGGCGAGAATGTTCTGATCATCGATCTCGACCCGCAGGGCAATGCTTCGACGGGGCTCGGCATCGACCGGCGGCAGCGCCGCATTTCCACCTTCGAGGTGATGATCGGCGAAGAGCCGCTGGCAGCCGCGGTCCTGGCCACCGATGTGCCGCGGCTGTCGATCGTGCCGTCGACGCTCGATCTTCTCGGTGTCGAACTGGAAATCGCCGGCTTCAAGGACCGAACCCACAAGCTCAAATCGGCCATCGAACGCTTCGTCGAAGATCAGTCACGTCTGCCACGAGCCGAGCAAATCACTTACGTGCTCATCGATTGCCCGCCGTCGCTCAATCTCTTGACCATCAATGCGCTGACAGCGGCGCACAGCGTGCTCGTGCCCTTGCAATGCGAGTTCTTCGCTCTCGAGGGCCTGTCGCAGCTGCTGTCGACCGTCGAACAGGTCCAGAAGACTCTGAACCGCGATCTCGATATCCATGGCATCATCTTGACCATGTACGACCCGCGCAACAACCTCGCGGCACAGGTCGTCGCCGATGTGCGCGGCTTCATGGGTGACAAGGTCTATGAGACGATCATCCCGCGCAACGTACGGATCTCCGAAGCCCCTTCGCACGGCAAGCCGGTGCTTCTCTACGATCTCAAATGCAGCGGCAGCCAAGCCTATTTGCGGCTCGCTTCGGAAGTCATTCAACGTGAACGGCAACTGCATGCCGCATGACGTGAATGCGACTGAAGCAATGGAGTTGGCGCGATTCACGTCACGCGGTTGACATGCAGAAAAGACTGAAATCGATGGGGCGCGTTCCCCTCTCCCCGCTTGCGCAGGGCTGTCCGGGGAATGAGAGACCTGAATCGATCGGTCGCAGGTGCATGCCTCGTAGAAGCGAGGTTTTTCCGTTTACTTTCTGGTTGCGAGACTCAGAAAGGGAACGAGGCATGCGCTTTACGCCTAGCATTTTTGGCAAGCTGCTTGAAGCCATTAACCGGCGCCAGTTTCAAGCGATTGTTGATCGTCACGCCGGCGATGCCTACGACAAATCGTTCAAGAGCTGGGAGCATCTTGTGGCACTGATCTTTGCCCAGTTCAGCGCTACTGACAGCTTGCGTGGCCTGGAGGCCAGTTGGAACGCCAACAGTCAGCATCATTACCACTTGGCCAGCGGCAAGCTCATGCGTTCGACCTTGTCGGATGCAAACAAACGCCGCCCTGTTGGCGTCTTTGCCGAGACCTTCGGCCTGGTGGCAGGGCAGCTCGACCGGGAGACGCGCCGCGACGGCAAGGCGATGCTGCGCCTGATCAACTCGACGCCCATTCCACTTGGCAAACTGTGCGATTGGGCCAAGTCGAATGGGCGCATTCGCGGCATGAAGATGCATGTCGTCTATGATCCGAAGACCGATTACCCCCACATCCTCGATATCACCGATGCCGACGTCAACGATGCTCAGATCGGCCGCACGATTACAATCGAGGCCGGTGCAACTTATGTCTTCGACAAAGGCTATTGCCATTACAGCTGGTGGGCAGCGATCGCGGCCGCCGGGTCGAGCTTCGTCACGCGGCCCAAAACCAACATGGGTCTCAAGCTGGTCTGCGAGCGCCCCGTCGTAGCGCCGCAAGGCGATGGCTTCGCCATTCTCGAGGATAGCGAAGTGAGTTTCGCCAGCAGGGGCGATTCTAAGTTGCCGATCCGGCTGCGGCGCCTGCGCGTCAAGCGCGAGGAGAGCGACACGATCACCCTCCTGACCAATGATCTCGAACGTTCCGCCGTCGAGATCGCCACGCTCTACAAAGGCCGCTGGCAGATCGAGCTGCTGTTCCGTTGGATCAAGCAGCATCTCAAGATCCGCAGGTTCTTGGGAAATAACGATAACGCGATCCGCCTGCAGCTCTTCGCCGCGATGATCGCTTATGCGCTGCTGCGTATCGCGGCCCGGGCACACCGCGTCGCGATCCCCATCTTGAGGTTCACCGATCTCGTTGCCCAGTGCATTTTCGAGCGTCGCAAGATCGCGGCAATCGACAAGCCACCACCTGTCAATCCAAGCCTGCGACGCGATCGAAACTCGCCAAATCAGATGAGCTTCTGCTATGTTTGATTTTCCCCGGACAGCCCTGCCGTTTACGGGGAGAGGTAAGGTGAGGGGCCGGGGGATTGGCTGCTACGTCCGAAAATTGCGTGACAAAGACAATTCGACCGATTGGACCTAACAAACATGCGCGGGCTCCATTTCATCGCGACACACCGAGCGCGCAACCTCCGTCGCAATTCGACGAGCGTTGAATGCGTGCTCGAAACAATTTTGGCAGGGCTGCAGGGGCGCCTTTGATCAGCAGAGAAGCAAATCACCAAGCCCCTCACCCAACCCTCTCCCCGTTTACGCAGGGCTGTCCGGGGAATGAGAGACCTGAATCGATCGGTCGCAGGTGCATGCCTCGTAGAAGCGAGGTTTTTCCGTTTACTTTCTGGTTGCGGAGACTCAGAAAGGGAACGAGGCATGCGCTTTACGCCTAGCATTTTTGGCAAGCTGCTTGAAGCCATTAACCGACGCCAGTTTGAAGCGATCGTTGATCGTCACGCCGGCGATGCCTACGACAAATCGTTCAAGAGCTGGGAGCATCTTGTGGCATTGATCTTCGCCCAGTTCAGTGCCGCCGACGGATTGCGTGGTCTGGCGGCCAGCTGGAACGCCAACAGTCAGCATCATTACCACTTGGCCAGCGGCAAGCTCATGCGTTCGACCTTGTCGGATGCAAACAAACGCCGCCCGGTTGGCGTCTTTGCCGAGACCTTCGGCCTGGTGGCAGGGCAGCTCGACCGGGAGACGCGCCGCGACGGCAAGGCGATGCTGCGCCTGATCAACTCGACGCCCATTCCACTTGGCAAACTGTGCGATTGGGCCAAGTCGAATGGGCGCATTCGCGGCATGAAGATGCATGTCGTCTATGATCCGAAGACCGATTACCCCCACATCCTCGATATCACCGATGCCGACGTCAACGATGCTCAGATCGGCCGCACGATTACAATCGAGGCCGGTGCAACTTATGTCTTCGACAAAGGCTATTGCCATTACAGCTGGTGGGCAGCGATCGCGGCCGCCGGGTCGAGCTTCGTCACGCGGCCCAAAACCAACATGGGTCTCAAGCTGGTCTGCGAGCGCCCCGTCGTAGCGCCGCAAGGCGATGGCTTCGCCATTCTCGAGGATAGCGAAGTGAGTTTCGCCAGCAGGGGCAATTCTAAGTTGCCGATCCGGCTGCGGCGCCTGCGCGTCAAGCGCGAGGAGAGCGACACGATCACCCTCCTGACCAATGATCTCGAACGTTCCGCCGTTGAGATCGCCACGCTCTACAAAGGCCGCTGGCAGATCGAGCTGCTGTTTTGTTGGATCAAGCAGCATCTCAAGATCCGCAGGTTCTTGGGAAATAACGATAACGCGATCCGCCTGCAGCTCTTCGCCGCGATGATCGCTTATGCGCTGCTGCGTATCGCGGCCCGGGCACACCGCGTCGCGATCCCCATCTTGAGGTTCACCGATCTCGTTGCCCAGTGCATTTTCGAGCGTCGTAAGATCGCGGCAATCGACAAGCCACCACCTGTCAATCCAAGCCTGCGACGCGATCGAAACTCGCCAAATTAGATGAGCTTCTGCTATGTTTGATTTTCCCCGGACAGCCCTGCCGCTTGCGGGGAGAGGGTTAGGGTGAGGGGCTTGGCGATTGGCCGCAACGGCGGCGAGCTTCGACACAAGTGCTTGCCGATGTGACATTGAGGCTACTCACCCGGCCCCTCACCCTCGCTTTGCTCGACCTCTCCCCGCTTTTGCGGGGAGAGGTGCACACATCCGGCAACATGGTGCACTTGATCTCATCTTTCGCCTTCGGCACAAAAGACATCGAGATTTCAGAATGAAAGCTTCGAACATGGCAGAAGAACCACGGGCGCGCTTGGGCCGCGGGCTTGCGGCATTGATCGGCGATGCCGGCCAGGAGGGGCCGGCGCTGGCGCGCGCCCGCGGGCAAAAGAAAGTGCCCATCGAATTTCTCCGC
Organism: uncultured Alphaproteobacteria bacterium; assembly: GCA_963809985.1. Classification (GTDB taxonomy): domain Bacteria; phylum Pseudomonadota; class Alphaproteobacteria; order Rhizobiales; family Beijerinckiaceae; genus Methylovirgula. The sequence continues at coordinate 80,440 of CAWELW010000004.1, forward strand.
CCCAATCCGCGCAATCCGCGCAAATCTTTCGCTGACGCCGACCTCGAAGACTTGACCCAGTCGATCCGCGAAAAAGGCATCATCCAGCCGATCCTGGCGCGCACCCTCCCCGGTGTCGCCGACGCCTATGAGATCATTGCCGGGGAGCGGCGCTGGCGCGCCGCGCAAAAGGCGGGATTGCACGACGTGCCGATCCTCGTCGTCGAAGCCGACGACAAACAGTCGCTCGAACTCGCCATTATCGAAAACGTCCAGCGCACCGACCTCAATCCACTCGAAGAAGCCTTGGGCTACGAGCGGCTCGAAAGCGAATTCAAGTATTCGCAGACCGAGCTGGCCAAGGTCATCGGCAAGAGCCGCAGCCATGTCGCCAACACCCTGCGGCTGTTGAAATTGCCCGAAAAAGCCAAGCGGCTCTTGGCCGAAGGCGCCTTGTCGGCCGGCCACGCGCGGGCCTTGCTCACCATGGCCGAAGCCAATTCGATCGCCGAACGCATTGTTGCGCTAGGCCTTTCGGTTCGCGACGTCGAAAAGCTGGCGCAGAAGGCTCAAAATGCCGATCAAAAACCGGCGCGAAAAGCCGCCGCGGAGCGCGGCTGGAAAAATGCCGATACGCGCGCCCTCGAAAATTCTCTCGGCCAAGTTTTGGGCCTTTTCGTCACGATCAGCACGGGCCGTGACAGCGAAGCGGGTGAACTGCGGATCCGCTACGAGACGCTCGAACAGCTCGACCATCTGTGCCGCAAGCTGAAGAAATAGCGGGGCGGGCGTCGGGCACGCTGCAATTCCTTGCAAACCTCGAGCGGCTCCAATATTATGACTACAATGGTCATATTGGAGGCTCCGATGCGGGAAATCCAGCTGCGCGACGCAAAGGCAAATCTCTCCGCGGTCGTTGACGAGGCGATCCGCGGCGAGACAGCCGTCATCACCCGGCATGGCAAGCCGCAGGCGGTGATCATCGGCTTTGCCGAATGGGAGCGGCTGTCGCACGTGCCGTCCTTCGGCCGCTTGCTCATGTCGGCGCCGATCGAGGCGAAAGGTCTGGCGAGGCGCAATCTCGCGCGGATTCGCGACAGCGATGGTTGAATTTCGTGTATCTCGTCGACACCAATGTCATTTCGACCGGACCTCCCGCGCAGAGGAAGGTGCCGGCCGAGCTGGTCGCGTGGATGGAGCGGCACACGGACGCGCTGTTTCTGTCCGTCGTGACGATCGCCGAAATCCAGGATGGAATCGCCAAAGCGCAGCGTGAAGGCGCGGTGCGCAAAGCGCGCGATCTGACCGCCTGGTTCGAAACTGTGCTGCATCTTTATGGCGATCGTATTCTCCCCTTCGATATCAAAGTCGCGCGGATTGCCGGCATCTTGTCGGACGGGGCGCGCGGGGAGGGTCAGGCGCCGGGTTTTGCCGATATCGTAATCGCGGCGACGGCCGAGCATCACCGCCTCACGATCCTGACCAGAAACCTGCAGCATTTCGGACCGTTGAAGGTGCCGGTCATCGATCCTTTCGAAACGCTGCCGGCGGATTGAGATGGCAAGTGCCCATACGCGCATCGAGGTGAAGATCGTCATGGTCATGACGCGCTGTAGTAACTACGGAGCAACGCCTGCGAAGCGCGCTCCACATGAACTCACTTAAGACGACCCACTGAAATAAATGCTCTATGCCACAGCTGCGAATCCCTCCCCTTTTTCAAAGGGGAGGGTGGCCGCGCAGCGGCCGGGTGGGGTCTGGAGGTAAGAAGAGGCTCACCCCATCCGGTCGGCCATAGCCCGTCGCTCGCGACGGGCGTCGCAAGCAACGCCCTACGGCCGACCACCTTCCCCTGGAGGGGAAGGATTCGCGCCCAAATGGTTCGCCTTTTCTTGCGTATCTTCGGCGCGGGCGTCCTGGAATGCCGCATCAATTTGGGGACGGGGTACCGGCTCTATCTCGGGCGGGATGGCAAGAAGCTGGTCATTGTTGTGTGAAAACGTCGAAACCATGCTGACCGGCGACATGGAAACGGGCAAGGCCGTCTTGCGCGATTACATCAAAGCCGCGATAGGCTTCACGGCCCTCGCCGAAGGCGTCGGGACAGCCGCGAAAAGCCTGATCCGCATGTTCGGGCCGAAAGGCAATCCGAACGCAGGCAATCTGTTCGAGGTTCCCGGCCATTTGCAAAAACCGCCCTACCATGGGCGGCCTCTTTGCCTTGTCAGGCAGGCCACCCACGCGGCAGCGGAAACCGCGCCAAGGCGCGGTTGCTCATTGTCCCTGCCGCTTCGCGGCGCTGCGATTTGACAGAATGGGGCTTATGCGACTGTGCCGTAGCAGGCCGCGATTTTTAGTAGAGTGTCGTCGCCGGTTGAGTATAGTTAACAACAGCGCAATTGGCGCTTGCGGTTACAATGTGCTATATACTTAAAAATGGCAACCGCAACACCAAACGATCCGATCCTTAAACGCTTCCGCTCCGCCGTGACTGAGATTTACGGCGACCGGCTTGAGCGTGTTGTGTTGTTTGGCTCGCGCGCGCGGGGCGATGCGCAGCCGGATTCCGATTATGACGTAGCGGTGTTTCTGCGCGACATGCCAGACCGGTTCGAGGAGATGAACCGGCTTGCCGATATTAGCACGGCCATTCTTTACGACACCGGCGAGGTTCTGAATGCCATGCCTTACCGGGCGGAGACCTACAATGATCCGCGCATGCCGCTGATGCATGAAATCCGCCGCGAAGGCGTTGACCTGTGAAGCCGCAGAGCGCTGCATTCCTCGAAAAGGCGCGCGAGCTTCTTGGCGAAGCCGAGCTGATGCTTGGTGTTAACCTCACCGACGCTGCCGGGCGTACGGCGTATCTTGCCGGGTTCCATGCCGCGCAAGCCCTCATCTTCGAGACGAATGACCGCGTGTTCAAGACGCATACGGGCGTGCGGATCGAGTTTGCGCGCCTTGTGAAAGACGACCCGTCTATTGATAGCGAACTACGGGCGTTCCTTGGCCTCACTTACCAGCTCAAGGCTATCGCCGATTACGAAGCTGGCCCCGGTTCGCATGTGAGCCCGGAAACCGCCCGCAACGCGCTCCAGAGAGCCCGCCGATTTGTGGAGTGCGTGGCTGGTCTCATTCCTTCGAACGGGCTTACGCCGCGCCGGGCAGTGGACGAGCCGAAGCCCTGACCGGCCTTCCCTGTTGTCCGTCGGCGCGTTTCCTATGTGTGCATTAATCAAGGATGCCGTTGAAAAACTCGCCATCACATCGATTTTCCGTCCGCTTCGATCGTCGGCGTTGGTTGGCTCGAAGGTTTTGGCCTTTTTGATCCCTCCCGACCTGCGTCCGGGAGGGTGTTCTCGAACTCCTTTCACGCTCACGCGGCACAGGAAGCAGCGCGTGGTGGACCGCAGGCGAGGAACCGCACGAGTTTTCGTAGAATTCTGGGCGGCGGCCACCAGCAGGAACTCATCTTTTGCGCCGTTCAGTCGCCGCAACCGCAGGCGGCGGAAGTTGAGGTTTCGCTTGAGATGGGCAAAACACATCGCGACTTTTTTGCGCAGCCGCGCCGAGCGCTTGAAAGCGGGTGTTTCTTTCAGTCCGCGCACATGTTCGCGCTCGGCCTCGAAAAGATTGCGCGTGACGATGCGCTTCAGGCCTTTCGTGCACCGCGCCTTCAATGCACATTCTCGGCAGTCTTTCGTGCTGGCACGATAGGGCATAGTTCCATCCGCACGCACCAGGCCATTGTTCGTCAGTTGCTTTCCGCCAGGGCAAATGAAGACATTCGCCGCCGCGTTGAAAGTGAAGTCGGCGCGCGTGAAGGCGCCCCTCGTTTGATGTTGGCGATCGAGAATGGGAATGTGCGGTTCGATGCCGCGCCCGATCAGCCAGCCGAGCATCAGGCCAGAACCATAAGCTGCGTCCGCCGCCAGCACTTGCGGTGTCAATCCAAAACTCTCTTGTGTGCGCATCAGCATCGTCTTCGTCGCCGCGACTTCGGCACTCCAACGCGCTGGGGTCGCCTCCACGTCGACGATGACAGCTTCCTTGGTATCGATCAGATAATTGGTCCCATAGGCGAAGACGGCCTTCATCTGACCCTTGTTGGTCCAGGCCGCCGCCGGATCGGTGAGCGAGGTGAATTTTGGCTCCGAGGGGGGATTGCCGGGCGGCGTGCTATCGTCTTCATCGGCGCTTCTGGCGGTCTCAATTGCAGCTGCTTTGTCGAGCGCGTCGAGATATTCGCGCACCGGACGCGTCGCCTTTTCATCGTCGGGAAGGGCCGTGAGTTTCCCTTCGACGCGGTGATTGCGGCTCGCATCCGCCTCGATCACGCTCGCATCGATGGCGAACCCTTCGCCGCCGACCAGCCCAGCCGCCATGCAAGCCCGCACAATGTCTTCGAACACACGGCGAAAAACCTCGCTCTCGCGAAAGCGTCCGTGCCGGTTCTTCGAAAATGTCGAGTGATCGGGAACCGAGCCTTCGAGGCCAAGACGGCAGAACCAGCGGTAGGCGAGATTGAGATGCACCTCCTCGCACAGCCGCCGTTCGGAGCGGATGCCGAACAAATAGCCGATGAGCAACATCCGGATCATCAGTTCCGGATCGATCGAGGGACGCCCGGTCGACGAGTAATAGGGCTCAAGGGATTTTCTGGTCCCGCCGAAATCAAAAACGGCATCGATCCCACGCAATAGATGATCTCGCGGAACGTGGCCTTCGAGGCGAAATGCGTAGAACAATTGCTCCGGCTCGTCCTGACGCCCCATCATCGCGAATCTCCGAATGCGAAGCACCCGCAACGATGAAATCACGCACGCAAACCGCATTCAACCGGAGTTTTTCAACGGCATCCTTGAGATTTGCACCGCGGGCGCACGAAACAGCTCTCAGCCGCCACGTCCGCGACGGATCGCTGCGCCGCGAGCATCGAACCGAGTGCGGTTCGGCGGGATTAGATGTTGCGCCACTAAAGGCAAGCACGGGATTGCCACGTCCGCCGCCAATTCAACTGCGGCCGAGCGCGTAGAACTCGTCGTTTGGACGCATACTGGTGACGTTCGCCAAACGGTTCGACATGCCGAAGAAGGCGGCGATCGCCGAGATGTCCCACACGTCCTCGTCTGTGAAGCCGTAGCCCTTTAGTGTCTTTATGTCTGCGTCGTCGACCGCATAGGCCTGGGCCGACACCTTCATCGCGAAATCGAGCATCGCCTTTTGCTTCGGCGTGATGTCCGCCTTGCGATAGTTGATCGCCACTTGCTCGGCGATCAGCGGGTTCTTGGCCCGAATGCGCAGGATGGCACCGTGGGCCACTACGCAATATTGGCACTGGTTGGCATTGGAGGTCGCAACCACGATCATCTCGCGCTCGGCCTTGGTAAGCGCGCCGGGCTTATCCATCAGTGCGTCATGATAGGCGAAAAAGGCGCGGAACTCATCTGGGCGGTGCGCCAGGACCAAGAACACATTGGGCACGAAACCGGACTTCTCCTGCACCGCGAGAATACGGTCGCGGATATCGGCGGGCATGTCATCCAGATTTGGGACTGGAAAACGACTGATCGGTGCGGTGCTCATGATCCGATACTCCCCAGATGATCACGAATTGGCGAGAACGCTACCACACTTCGGTTGATTGCGGAGCGAAGTGCATCACCGACATCGATCGTGGAATCCTTTGTTCCGACTTGGCGCGCCGACAAAGCCGCGTAAGCCCGACGCGCGACGGAGAGGATCGAAAGCGGAAATTTAAACTGGGGCACTGACGCATTTATCGATCGAATCAATCTTTGGGTAGCATTCGCTGAATAAATTCCGCGGCATGATCGCCGAACCCGCGCAACCTTTCGGCAAAAGAGCCCGGCCGCGATTGCGCTGGCGCGTCTGCATCGCATCGGCCGTTAGGCCGGCCCTGGTTTTGCGAGAAGACTTCGGGCAGACTTTTTACTGCCACAAATGAGTACGCTCCCCGATGAACGCCGTGTCACACCCACGTCAAAAACCAACGCTTGGCACGGACACCCGAGGCCAAGCGCTTCAACGCGGCCTCAAACTGTCCTCGCGGCAGGGTCCCTCATTGAGAGCCGCTCAGCGGCGAGCCACCACCATGTGATAGACGTAGAGCACGATAATTGCTCCGATAATCGCGACAACAATGCTGTAGAGATTGACGCCTGAAACGCCGCCAAAGCCGAGCGCCGACATCAGAAAACCTCCTACCACGGCACCAACAACGCCGAGCGCGATGTCCATGGCTATACCCGCGCCTGTCTTATTGACGATCTTGCTGCCAATGAACCCTGCGATCAGGCCTAAAATAATCCAGCTGAGAATGCCCATGACGTTCGATCCCTTGCACTCCTCGCGCCCCACAACAGGTTTGGCGCATGTTGTCTGCATCGGCTCAGCTGTACATCGAAACCCCTCAATCCGCAACAAAACGAGAGTTGACATAACTCACGTTGAACCCCAAGGATCGTTCCGTCTAGTGTCAGGTTTTCAGCTCTCGTTGCAACGTTGCGGAGGATGAAATGGGGATGTTCGATAATGCTTTGAAGAACGCGGTGCCAGGCGGAAACCTTGCGACCCCTATCGCGGTTGCTGTGGGGGCGTTGCTGCTTGGCCAGCTCTTTTCTGGTCGCAGTTCCGCTCCGGCCGCGGCGCCCGCGTCGCCCTCTCCGGCTGCACCATCCCCGCAAGGCGGCGACCTTTTCGGCGGGCTGAGCGCGCTCGTGCAGAAATTTCAGAATGGCGGTTTGGCTGAGACTGTTAATTCCTGGATAGGACAAGGCCAAAATGCGCCCATTCAGCCTGGGCAGCTCGGCTCTGTGCTTGGACAACAGACGATCAGCGATCTGGCGCGCCAGTCGGGCGTGAGCGAGCAGGAACTGCTGGAGCAACTCGCCAAGGTCCTGCCAAATGTTGTGAACCATCTCACGCCAAATGGGCGCCTGCCGACGCAGGCCGAACTGCAACATTGATTGAGCTGTCGCGGTCAGAGCACAGGGCAGGACCACGAGTCCGGCGGGCCGTGATGATTGGCGGCAAGCCATTCTGGATCTGGCGGTGGTGGACGACGAGGGCGAGGAGCTCGATCGGCTGGTGCAACGGCGGCGCCGCGGCGATGATCGTAGGCGATCGACGCTTTGTTGACGCGCAATGTCGAACCGATGGGACCTGTTGTCTCCTACGGATTAAAAACGCAAACTCAACCCAAAACTCCTGCTAAATTTGCCGATCGAATCAATCTTTGGGTAGCATTTGCCGCATAGATTTCGCGGCATGATCGCCAAACCCGCCCAACCCTTCGGCAAAAGAGGCCGACCGGTGCGTCCGGTGTCGCCGCGTGCGACGCCTGCGACCGCGCCTGCGGCGCCGCTTCCGGCGGATTTGATTGCTTCCATCGTCCGCCCCGCGCCGCAAGCAGAAGGTTCCCCAGGCGCGCCCCGTGAGGCTCTCGTCGCGCGTTCCTTGCGGGCGGCTCTTCTCGCCGGACTTTGCGTCGGCTTTTTCAATGCCGCGCTCAATATCGCCGCGACGCCGGCCTCCGGTGAAGAGCTCGCGCCGCTGCTTGGCCAAGTCTTGGGCCAATCTGCCTTGCCGCTTCCCGCCGTCTCCCTCGTCTTCGGCCTTTGGAGCGGGGCACGCACCAGCATGCTGTCGCTCCTGGTGACACATAGGATATTGAACGCTTTCGGCTGGAGCGGGCACGCCGCTTACGCGCTCGGCGGTGGTGCCGTCGCCCTTGCCTATGCCGCAGCGGTCCACGCCATGGGGTTGCCGCAGCAGAGTTTCGGCGTGGAATTCCTGACCGGCCTCGGCGCCGGATTTTTCTATCGGCTTTTCGCCGGGACCGTTGCTGCGGACGAGGCTTAAACTTCAGGGCTAAACGCGGTAGAACTCGCGCGCGTCTTCCTCTCCGTCCGCCCCGGCACGACGATCGGTGGCGGGTCCCAATCCGCTGGAGTCCTTTCAATGTTCAACCGCCACCGGCTGACGCCGCCGGGCATGCCCATCTTCATTCTTGCGCTCGTGCTCGCCGTGCTGGCTCTCGTCAGCCTGCATTTTTCCATTCCGAGCATCGGCCATTTCGTGGCGATAAATCGTTTCTGGTTTATGACGGCCGCTTATGTACTGCTTTTCATCGGCGTCGTGTTTCGCGGGCTTTGAGAGCGCCGTCGGCTCGTCGGGGCCGCGCTCGGGGCGAAGCCAATGTCCGCCGCGCTTCCCTCCGCGCGCAACTCGTCCCATATTGGGGCATGCCCAAAATCCCCAGACCGACCGGCAAAGCGGCGGCGCGGCCCCTCCGCTCCAAAGCCTCGAAACCCGAGCTGCAGCCGCTCGGCGAGCATCTGGCCGCTTTGCTCAATCCCGCCCTCAACGAGCGCAGGCACGGGGAGGGAATCGGCGACGGATTTGCCGAGGCGCCGCAGGCGGCCTATGAGGCTTTCGCCCGCGAAAACGGCAGCGCCTCGCCTTGCGAGGGGGCCGATCGGCCCGGCATGAGCGGCGTCGAAGCGACAATGGCTTCGCTCAAGGATCTGCTCGAACTTGGCGATCCCAATCTGCGCGACAAGTCGCCCTGGACGCCGCATCGCCCGCTGCGGCCGGAAAAGTCCGAAGGCGGCATCAGGTTCGAACTCGTTTCCGATTATGAGCCGCGTGGCGACCAGCCCGCCGCCATCGGCGAATTGGTCGACGGAATCAAAAGCGGCGAACGCGATCAAGTGCTGCTGGGAGTCACCGGCTCCGGCAAGACTTTCACCATGGCGCAAGTCATCGCCCGCACCAATCGGCCGGCCCTGGTGCTGGCGCCGAACAAGACGCTGGCGGCACAGCTCTACGGCGAATTCAAGAATTTCTTTCCGGACAACGCCGTCGAATATTTCGTCTCTTATTACGATTATTACCAGCCCGAGGCCTATGTGCCGCGCACCGACACTTACATCGAGAAGGAGAGCTCGATCAACGAGCAGATCGACCGGATGCGCCATGCCGCGACGCGGTCCCTGCTCGAACGCGACGACGTGATCATCGTCGCCTCGGTCTCGTGCATCTACGGCATCGGCTCGGTCGAAACTTATACGGCGATGACCTTCAGCCTGAAGCGGGGCGAACGGATCGATCAGCGCCAGCTCATCGCCGATCTCGTCGCGCTCCAATATAAGCGCTCGGCGGGAGATTTTTCGCGCGGTGTCTTTCGCGTCCGCGGCGATACGCTCGAGCTCTTTCCGGCGCATTATGAAGACCGCGCCTGGCGCATCGGCTTTTTCGGCGACGAAATCGAAACGATCGCCGAATTCGATCCTTTGACCGGACAGAGGTCGCAAGAGCTCGAATCCGTGAAGGTCTATGCGAATTCCCATTATGTGACGCCGCGCCCGACGCTCGTTCAATCGATCAAGGCCATCAAAGAGGAGATGAAGCGCCGGCTCGAAGAGCTCTACGGCGCCGGTCGTCTCCTCGAAGCGCAACGGCTCGAGCAGCGCACAATGTTCGATCTGGAAATGCTGGAAGCGACGGGGTCCTGCGCCGGCATCGAGAATTATTCGCGCTATCTCACCGGCCGCAAGCCCGGCGAACCGCCGCCGACTTTGTTCGAATATCTGCCCGACAACGCCCTCGTCTTCACCGACGAATCGCATGTGACGATTCCGCAGATCGGCGGCATGTATCGCGGCGACTTCCGCCGCAAGGCGACGCTCGCCGAATATGGCTTCCGCCTTCCCTCCTGCATGGACAACCGGCCCTTGCGTTTCGAAGAATGGGATGCGATGCGGCCGCAATCGATCCATGTGTCGGCGACGCCCGGCTCTTGGGAAATGCAGCGCACCGGCGGCGTCTTCGTCGAGCAGGTCATTCGGCCGACCGGCCTCATCGATCCGCCGGTGGAGATCAGGCCGGCCCGCTCGCAGGTCGATGATCTTCTCGGCGAAGTGCGCGACGTGGCGTTGCAGGGCTATCGCTCGCTGGTGACCGTGCTCACTAAACGCATGGCCGAGGATTTGACCGAATATCTGCACGAGCATGGCGTGCGCGTCCGCTATATGCATTCCGACATCGACACGATCGAGCGGATCGAAATCATCCGCGACCTGCGGCTCGGCGCCTTCGACGCTCTCGTCGGCATCAATTTGTTGCGCGAAGGCCTCGATATTCCCGAATGCGCCCTCGTCGCCATTCTCGATGCCGACAAGGAAGGTTTTTTGCGCAGCGAGACTTCACTCGTCCAGACGATCGGCCGCGCCGCCCGCAACATTGACGGCAAAGTCATTCTCTATGCCGATCGGACGACGGGGTCGATGGCGCGCGCCATCGCCGAAACGAACCGCAGACGCGAAAAGCAGCAGGCCTATAATGCCGCGCATGGAATTACGCCGGCCTCGATCAAACGCTCGATCCACGACATTCTCGGCTCGGTCTATGAGCAGGATCATGTCAGCGTCGATTCCGGCCTCGGCCAAGCCGACCGCCGCATCGGTCATAATTTCAAGGCGACGATCGCCGACCTCGAAAAGCAGATGCGCGACGCCGCCGCCAATCTCGATTTCGAGACCGCGGCGCGGCTGCGCGACGAGATCAGAAGGTTGCAGGCCGTCGAACTCGCCGTCGGCAACGATCCGCTGGCGAGCCAGAGCGAAGTGGAGCGCGAGGCGGGCAGCTTCGCCGGTCCGCGCAAATATGGCGGTGCGGCCAATCTGCCGGCGCATCGCCCGCATCGCCCGACGGACGACGAAATGGGGCCGCATAATCTGGGCGGCGGCGAGGCCAGGCCGCGTAGCGATGTCAAGCCGAGGAGTACGGCGGGGAAAGGCGGGACGCGGGCGTGGAAGGGGAAGAGGAGGAAGAGGTGAGGGGGGCGAAAGCGTGCTTTACGTGTGTGGTGATTTAAGGAACTCATGCAGCCGACGAGCGAGGTCTGAATCGTTAATTTCGCATTCCCAAATGATAAGCACGCGCCATCCTAGGTTGCTAAGCGCCGCGAGATGTTCAACATCGCGATTCTGATTACGCATGATCTTCGGAAGCCAATACTCTTGCTTCGATTTGGGCCGCCGTCGACCTTCACGGCAATCATGGCCGTGCCAGAAACACCCATGAACAAGGATCGCTTTTTTTCGGCCCACGAACGCTATGTCTGGCTTGCCTGGCAAGTTCTTTCGGTGGAGCCGGTACCCAGGAAATCCGATTCGCCGGAGCATTCTGCGTACAACTATTTCTGGGCCGGTATTCTTAGCCCGTATAGCGCGCATATTCGCACTGCGCAGATCGGTGGGTATTTTGTCCATTATTCGAGCGCGGAAAGAAAGCCTAATTCTTGGCGATAAGGGTGAGCCAACGCTCTAAACTAATCAATCTGCCCTCGTCGATGTATTGAATCACTTTCTTTGATGTGTCGTGCGCAGAATTGCCGTATGTGACTCGCAGCGCATCCGTGTTGATATGTACCACATGATCAAATATGTGGGCGTTTTGAGATAGTTTCTCACAGGCGCGCATTAGACGCGCAGGATCGAATTCGTTGGTTACGAAGACGTATTCGAAACGCTTTGCTTCCGAATTGGCAGCTACATACTCTTCAAATTCCGTTGGAAACTGCTTTTCACGATCAGCCCGGACGCTCCATTTTGCAGTCACCAGGGTACGTTGTGAAGGGCGTATAATTGCAAGATCCACCTTATTTTCTTTTTCGCCGCGCTTGGCGCGATTGAAACCAGGAAGCTCGTAAAGAAGTCTCCGAGTGTAAAGCTGATTAGGGGCCACACCACAGAAGCGGCGAACGACTTGTGTAAGAACGTCTTCGAACCCTTCACCAACGAGGTTCTTACGCTTGTTCTGAAGCGACAAGTATTGGCGTATCTTTTGAGCAAGCGCCTGCCACGTTTCTGACGATGGCTCGCTGCTAAAATGGTGCCCGATCATTTCTTTGATCAGTGCAACAAGCTCTGGGTCCTCACCGGCTTTCGGAAAATTCCTCCCTTCATAAGGTTGACGCTGTTTTTCGATCCTGGTCGCAAGTGTAGTTGTCCTGCGTATCACCTCAGCAGCTAAGTCTGCACAGGCTTCAATGAATAGCCGGTCAATTCCTTCCGCTAGACTCGAGGGTGTAACATGAAGCGCGGCGCATACCCAGTCATGGAAGGCTAGCGATCGCTCGTACCAAGGTCTTCCGGGCTGGCATTTGTCACTTTCATAGCAATGCGCAAGACCGGTAGTCGGATCTGACCAAAGCAACAACCGATAGACGTGTTCCCAGGCATTAGCTGGAATAATATCATTCTCGTTTTGTGTACTGAAGTATAAATCAATAAGGCGGTTTCGGTTTTCGGCCCCAAAGGCTCTATCAATCGTCCCGTTGTCATCTTTTGAATCGGTCATCTTGGTCATCGGGCGCGCGATACCTTCGTGCGAGCTTGCCGGTAAAAAGCGCTAAGCTCTAATGACAGCATTTGTGCAAGGATCTTGGCGAGAAGCGGGGGGACAGCATTACCCACTTGTCGATAACGGGAATGTGCCGGCCCTCCGTCATGGCGCCCTTCAATCATTCCGCGTCTCGCATCTGTCGTGAATGCAAATCGGTCAGGAAAAGATTGAAGCCTAGCGAACTCGCGTACGGATAAAGCGCGCCATTCACTATAGTGGTAAACAGAGTTGGCTTTGGTGTTGAGTGTCCAAGCCCAAACTGCGGGATGAAGACGGCGGTAGGCGTAGAAATGGCGGCGGGACAGCCGGCCTGTGCCGTTGTCTTGGCCCCAGCGTTGACCGGTGAGATATCGCTCAAGAAGGTCTTCTCCAAGATCCCGGTAGTTACCGCCCTGCGGTATATCCTTGAGCCGCAGTTTAGTGTCTTCGTTAATCCGTGGGACTTGAACATTAGATACGTAATCGCCGGTTCCGGCGCGCATCATCCGCTGGTAAGCGCTCACGGGATCAGGAAGGTCATCGTACGAGATCCAATCATTCCGATGTCCGACAGGGAGCCCAGCAAGATCGGAGATCGCATCAGCAGCAGTCACGGCGATCAAGTCTTCCGGATCGCACAAGGTTTTGGCCAGGTCAATGCTCAATAGGTCATGATGAACCATGACTTGGTACCTAGTGCGGCGGCCGAGAGATCGCGCCAGGGTGACCGAATTGGTTACTGCCGAACCGATAAGTCTCGGCGGGACCATTCCTGCCGATGACCGAACCCCAACGAAAAGGAGCCGCTTCCGAGTTTGGGGTACACCAAAATCTGCTGCGTCAACTACTTGTGGCAATACATCGTATTCACCCGCCAAAGAGAGATCCGTTACTATCTGGTCGCGGACCCTCATTTGATCCATACCTGTAACGTTCTCCATAACAAATGCCATCGGCAAGGTTTGCTCTAGGACGTCTATGAACTCCCGGTAAAGGGAATTACGTGGATCGTCGATTACCCTTGAATGATTACGTACTTGGGAGAATGCCTGACAGGGCGGCCCGCCAACGAGCACGTTCGCACGTTTGGCGGCAGCCAGGATTTGCTCCTTGATTGCAGGGACCCGAATATCGCCAACAATGGATTGTGCCTCTGGAAAATTGACGGCATATGTGGCCATCGCATCTGGGTCGTTGTCGGACCCTGCTACAATGGAAAAGCCCGCCTGGCGAAATCCTTCGGAGATTCCTCCGGCACCCGCGAACAGATCTACTATTGTGAAGGAATGCGGTTTCGCCGGATGCGGCTGCCGACCGGCATCGGCCGTAAGTTTGACTACTGCGCCGTTGTCCGTCATTCGCTTGGTTGAAGTCGTCATGTCCCCCTCCTGCTGACGCACCATAGCGTTCTTGTTATGTTCTTTCAATTCCTGCTTTTGCTCACTTTTGGCAGTGCAGCCTTCTCGCCTCGAAACAAATCCCCCTGTTTATCGCCGCCGAACCTGCCCTCTTTGCCGGCGCCACGAGCCTTCTTCGGAGCTATATCAATTCGCGAGAGCACTTCCTCGAATTCGATGCCCTTGTCCTTCATCTCGCCGAGAAGCGCGGCAATCACCGCTAAGTGAGATGGTACCTGGCCCTTTTTCGATAGGTTCGACAGAGACCCCCGATTCATCCGGATCAAGCTGGCAAACTCCTTCAGGGTGATCCCTGCTTTGCCGATATGCCGCTGAAACTCGCCATAGGTCATAGGTTGCAGCATAAGCATATGATTTTATGTCATGCAAATATGTAAACAACACATATTTCAGTGCCTATTAGGCATATTTAAATGTTAAAACGACATTAAATAATGACATATATGCCATCCCTTAGCCGAGATGTGACATTGGGTGATGCTGGCACCATTCCACTAGCATCCAGAATCGCAAATGGCGGGTACAAGCCCGGCCATGACCCTGAAGTTCACCATCGTGAGGTGCGAGCCTCGAAGGGCGAGGGCATTTGATCGCTTTCGCGTCAATAGCCACTGCTGGCTGAACCATTGCCTCGATCAACCTCGCTGGATGGCGAACAGCTGCCACAAGCGTCACACCTCGGCGAGATCGAGCCGCTTTTCGATACGGTCGAGGCGTGTTTCGAGGCGATCGAAACGGACGGAATGCTCCGCCAATGCGACATGAATCTGCGCGACCGTCGTCTCCAAGCGACCGACGCGGTTCGTCAGATCCGAAAGGCGTTGATCCATCCGATCGATCGAGCCTCGAATATGGCGCAAATGTTCAAGGATGAGATTTTCGAGATTGTCGGTCATTTCAATCGGCCTTTGCCGCAGAGCCTAAACCTTCGCCCTCGAGTTGGTCGGACGTATCGACCGAGGGCTTGAAGATAAACAAATTTCCGCGCCGCGGCAATGATCCGCTGGCGAGCCAGAGCGAGGCCGAGTGAGGGGCCGGCGCTTTCGCAGGCCCGCGCAAATGTGGCACGGCCGCCAACCTCGCGGGGGATCGGCGGCATCGGTCTCTGGGATTGTGGACAACGCCGCGGCGTTGCCCACAATCCCACAGGCACAACAGCAAAAACAGGCGATGAGGACATGATTTGGTAGTGTCAACCATGTATCCGGTCCACTTTGTCAACACTCTATCCGGGTGCACATTAAGCGGCCCCACCCTCCCCACCATAGCCTGTCGCTTGCGACGGGCGTCCAAAGACGCCCTTTGGGGGAGGGTGAACGCGCTGTCGCGGCCATGCCGCAAACGTCGACAGTCCCTAGCGCGTCGCCGCTGGATGAAGGCGCGTATCGAGCGCGAAGCGCTCCTGCGACCTGAGGGCATAGCCGCCAGCCGCCATCACGCCGACGAAGACGAGGTTCCAGCTATGAGTGGATACCGCGCTGGGAATGAGGATGAATTTGTGCCGGGCCAGCAGGGCGTCGCCGAAAGCCTGTTGGCCAGCGCTTGGGATACCGGGCCTCAACCAGTTGGGATTGGCAACGGAAACAGGATCTACGACGTGAACGCCCGAGGGGTCCGTCATCGTCAGCGCCGTCAATACGTGCGCAACCGTGTCCAGCGCTCTGAAACCCTTGTGTACCGCCAACTCGCGGATCGCGGTCGCCGGATCGATCGAACAATAGACCGCCCGCACGCCCCTGCTGTTCCAGCGCCCGCCCACCCGATAGGCCCCTTCGCCGCTGTCCCATGTCGTAGCAAACTTCGCCCGGTCGAGGCGCCAGGCGACGAGTTCACCGCCGCCGAATGGAGCCGGAAGCGGTGTCACATGTAGACGCCGTATTCAAGACGCATCAAGAAATCCTCGACGATTTCGACGCCCGCGGGCGTCGCCAAAAGGTCGATCGGGCGTCGCTGATCGAGACCAACGGCGGGACGCTCCAGCCATTGCTCCGCCTCTTCCTGCGAACCGAGCATCGCCGTCGCCTTGGCCAGGATCTCGGCGAACTTCCAGGTTCGCCCGCTCTGCTCTTGGCTCAGCGGCTTGGCGGGCGCATCCTTGCGCCGCTGGAAGGTGCGCAGGCTCATCCCCACCGCCTCCTCAAGCGAGGTCGTCTTGTCGAGAACCATGAGGTTTTCGACAAGATAGCTCAACGCCTTTCCCGGCAGGCCACGGACAAGCATCTCATGGGCGTCAAGCGGATTCCTGAGCCTGTGCCGGAGGATACGGTCGCCGCCGAGTAGTGCCGCTACGCGCTGAAGTTCGATCGCCTCGGTTACGGGTGCTCCCGGTTCATGCAGATCAGCCACCGAGGTTTCTGTCATCTGTCGTATTTAATATGACAGATGACGCAATTTGCTTCAAACCGAAGCCGATGTCCGCTATTGTCGGTCCCTAATTCCCGCGGCTCGCCAGCGCCGCCGAAATCTCGGCGATGATGGCTTGCGCCGTGCCGCGCGGGTTTGCGGCCTCTATGATGGGCCGACCGACGACGAGATAATCGGCGCCGGCCGCGATCGCCTCATAAGGCGTTTTCACGCGCTTCTGGTCGCCTTTTTCAGAGCCCGCCGGCCTTATGCCGGGCGTCACCAGGATCATGTCGGGGCCGAGCTCCCGTCGCGCGGCGCCGACTTCTTCCGCTGAAAGCACGAGCCCGTCTATGCCCGCTTCCTTGACCTGCTGGCCGCGGCGGGCGACGAGATCGCGCAAGCCGAGCCCATATCCCGCCGCAGCGAGATCCTGCTCGTCATAAGAGGTGAGGACCGTAACGCCGAGCAGTTGCAGGCCCGAACCCGCCGCTCCGGCTTTCGCCGCGGCGATCGTCTGTGGATAGGCATGAATCGTCAAAAACCGAACGCCGAGGCGCGCGACCTGCCGTGTCGCGCGCGTCACACTGTTGGGGATGTCGTGCAGCTTGAGGTCTAAAAAGACCTGTTTGCCTTGCTGGACCAGGCTTTCGGCGAGGTCGAGGCCACCGCCATAGGCAAGTTCCATCCCGATCTTGAAGAATGACGGGCCGGGACCGATCCGTACGATGAGATCGGCCGCCTCGTGCGGATCGGCGAAATCGAGCGCTACGATGAGGCGCTCCGCGGCGCTCGGCTTCTCCCGGATCATCGGCTTCGCGTCGGGGGTACAGGTTGCTTAGGGCCGCCACGCAACCGCGCCTTGGCTGCCCGCTGCCGCCGTAGTTTCGCCGCCCTCGCCTCTTTTTTGAGGCCGAGATAGAGCTTCTCGGCGTGACGTTCGAAACGGTCTATGCCGCCCGCACCAGCTCTGAACACCGGCGAAGGTGCCTCAGCTTCGGCCCTGCGATAGACCCAGACGCGGGCCGGCGGCAGATTGCGCCAGATGCGCGGCGAGACCTCTGCGTTCACCGCGACGGGGCGGGCCTTGCGCGGCATGGGCGAGCCGATGCCGTAGGTGAATTGAATGAAACGGCCGCCGGGCTCCATCAGGTCGAACGCCTGTTTGAGCAAATTCAAGCGTAAGCGCTCCGGCTTCGTCAACAGCGGCAGGCTCGACACGACGGCGGAGGCCGCACCTTCGAGTACGCCCTGCACGCGCGCCGCAATCGCGTAGGCGTCCCCTCGGACAATGCGGACGCCGGGATAGCGTGCCGCCAGCAAAGCACAGAAATCCCGGTCATATTCGATAAGAATGAGGCGGCCGGGCGCCACGCCGCGTTCGAGCAGGGCTTGCGTGACGACGCCGGTGCCGGGACCGAGTTCGATGATCGGGCCTTTTCCATCGAGATCGATCGCCGCCGCCATGGTCCGCGCGAGATCCCGCCCCGAGGGCGAAACGGCGCCTATGACCAATGGCTTACCCAACCAGGTCCGAATGAAGCGGGCGTGGTCGCCAAAACGGGTCTCGAGGCGTTTATCGGGTGCCGACGCATTGGCTTGCGTCGGATGCACGGAATGTCTCGGCAATGCCTCGCGTCCCCTCATGGCTGAAATAAATGCCGCCGGAGTTAAAACGCCCCGCCACGCCGACGTCAAGGAAATGTCAAGCCGAAGTGTCGCGGCGGATGCGAGAGTGTCTTTTCGAAAAAAAAACGCGTCGCCCCCCCGCTCTTGCACCGGCCACGCGGGATAGCCTCGCGCGGAAAACTCAGCCGAAACTGCGACATTTCCCGCAGGATCGGGTGCCGGGCGCGTTTCCGGCTTGCACGATCACCCTGCCAGACCCTATTTTAGAAGTGCTCTGTATTGCAACCATCTCCGGCCTTGACCCGGCAGATCGGGAGACACCCATGTTCATCGAGACTGAAGCTACGCCTAACCCTGCAACCATGAAATTCCTGCCCGGCCGGTCGGTCATGTCGTCCGGCACGCTCGACATCAGCGCTCCGGAAGGTGCCGCGCGGTCGCCCCTGGCGGAGGCGCTTTTCGAAATCGACGGGGTGAGCGGCGTCTTTTTCGGAGCCGACTTCATTTCCGTGACAAAGACCGGTGTCGAATGGGGCGAGTTGAAGCCGGCCGTCCTCGGCATCATCATGGAACATTTCATGTCCGGCACGCCGCTTCTCGCCGATGGCGCAGCGGCCGACCCGCACACCGAGCAAGATGAATTCTTCGCGCCGGAAGACGCTGAGACCGTCGAGACGATCAAGGAACTGATCGAAACACGCGTGCGCCCCGCCGTGGCCGGCGATGGCGGCGACATCAAGTTCCGCGGCTATCGCGACGGGGTCGTCTATCTCGCGATGAAAGGATCATGTTCGGGCTGCCCCTCCTCGACAGCGACGTTGAAGCACGGGATCCAGAACCTGCTTCGCCACTATCTGCCGTCCGTGACCGAGGTCGAACAGGTCTGAATCGAATGAGACAAAGCCAACGCGGGGAAGGCGATCGGGAGCCGAATTTCGGCCGCTCGGCACGGTCTGGCGACTTGGCGCGGAGACGTTGACAGACCCGGCTCCCGGGGACATGCTCCAAGCTGTTGATTTCGAGCGTGTTCCTAATCGATTGACCGGGTTCTTCCGGAACGATTCGGGCGACCGGACGGCGGGTCTTGCTGCGGGCTCGGGAGCGCCGCGGAAATCCGCATAAATTGGCCGATAGGTCCGCCGCATAGATGGCTGCTAGGGTGATTCTCGCGATTGATACGGCGCTCCGGGCGGCCTCTGCCTGCGTGTTAGAGGAGCGAGCCGAGGCGCCGCTCGCCGCCGAAACTCTGAACATGGATCGCGGCCATGCCGAGGCGCTGCTGCCGCTCGTCGAGCGGGTCGTGTCCCGGCTCGAGGGCGGATTCCCGATGCTCTCACGCGTTGCGGTGACGGTCGGCCCGGGCTCCTTTACGGGCTTGCGGGTTGGAATCGCCGCGGCGCGCGCGATCGGGCTCGCCTGCAACATCCCCGTCGTCGGCGTGTCGACGCTCGCAGCTCTTGCCGCGCCGGTTATTCTGGAACAAAAGCCCGGCCTCATCGTCGCGGCGATCGATGCGCGCCATGCCAATGTGTATTTTGCGGCATTCGGCGGCGACGGCCGGGCCGTTTTGCTGCCGCGGCTTGCGAACGTGCGGGACGCCGTGCGCCAACTGGGGGCCGGGCCCGTCAGGCTCGTGGGTCCGGGAGCCCCCATGCTCGCCATCGAAGCTTGGTCGGCCGGATTGAACGCTGATGTCGCCGGCGATCTCTTGGCGCCCGATATATGCTTTGTCGCCAAGCTCGGTCTTCTGGCTGATCCGCGCACGACGCCGGCGCGGCCGCTCTATTTGAAGCCGCCGGACGCCAAGGTCCACGACGCCAACCGCATTCCCCTCGCACCTGTTTGAACGAGGCTCATGTTCGGATTTTTTGATCGGACCTCGACGCCAAGCATCCGCCGGATCGGTCCCGAATGGAGCCGCGATTGCGCGCGTATCCATGCGCAATGCTTTGCCCGGGGATGGCAATCGACCGAATTCGCAAGCCTTCTCACCGACCGTCAAGTGCTCGCGGACGGGGCGATCGATGCCAGAATGAGGCAAATGTCGGGTTTCGTACTGTCGCGCAAAGCGGCGGATGAAGCCGAGATATTGACGATCGCGGTCGCACCCCCGAGCCGCCGGAAAGGAATTGGCAGCAATTTGCTGTCGACGCATCTCGGCCGCCTCGCCGCGGCAGGCGCGAACACTCTGTTTCTCGAGGTCGACGCCGAAAATCAAGCTGCGCTCGCGCTTTACGCGGGCTTTGCCTTCCGGCGGGTCGGTGAGCGCAAGACCTATTACCCGCGGCCGGGAGGAGCCGACGCAACGGCCTTCATCATGCGGCGAGATCTCCGCTGAGCCGATCGGAGAGCTAAAATCATTCCAATGGATACCGATATGTCCTAAAAGGGAATCGGCCGCAACCGGCCGCGAGACTGAGAGGATCATGACCGTTTTTTCCGATTTGGCCATTGCATCGGCGGCGCCTGATGAGAGCCCTGGGTCCGCGCCGACCACACGAAAAAAATTGTTCATCAAGTCATACGGTTGTCAGATGAATGCCTACGATGCGCAGAAGATGACCGATCTTCTCGCGCCGGAAGGCTATGACGAGACTGAGCACCTTGAAGATGCCGATCTCGTGATCCTCAACACCTGCCATATCCGCGAGCGCGCCGCGGAGAAGATCTTTTCCGAGCTCGGCAAGGTTCGCGCCATTAAACATGGCCGCAGCAATGCCGGCGAAGCCACGAATGTCGTTGTCGCCGGCTGCGTCGCACAGGCCGAAGGGGCGGAGATCGTACGCCGGCAGACGGCCGTCGATCTGGTCATCGGCCCACAGAATTATCACCGCCTGCCCGATCTCTTGCGTCGCTCGCGGCCAGGTAAGCCGCTGGTCGACACCGAATTTCCGATCGAGGACAAATTCGACCATCTGCCGGCGTCTTTGCCGCAAAAGACCCGCGAACGCGGCATCAGCGCCTTTGTGACCGTGCAGGAAGGTTGCGACAGGTTTTGCACGTTCTGCGTCGTGCCTTACACACGTGGCGCCGAATCTTCACGGCCGGTCGCCAAGGTCGTGGCGGAAGTGGAAGAACTCGCGGCAGCCGGTGTGCGCGAGGTTACTTTGCTCGGCCAGAACGTCAACGCGTATCACGGCCGCGGCAAAGACGGGCGCGTATGGTCGCTGGCACAACTCTGCGCGCGTCTTGCGCAAGTGCCGGGGATTGCGCGCATTCGCTATACGACGAGCCATCCAGGCGATATGGATGACGCACTCATTGCGGCGCATCGCGACCTGCCCCAGCTCATGCCTCATCTGCACCTGCCGGTGCAAGCCGGCTCGGACAGCATCCTTGCGGCGATGAACCGCAAGCACAAACATGTGGACTACTTGGACTTGGTCGCGCGGCTGCGCGCTGCCCGCCCCGACATTGCCTTGTCGTCGGATTTCATTGTCGGCTTCCCCGGCGAGAGTGACGCCGATTTCGAAGCGACGCTCGATCTAATCCGCAAGGTTGGATTTGCCAGCGCGTTTTCGTTCAAGTATTCACCGCGGCCGGGAACGCCCGGCACGGAATTCGACCAGCAAATCGACGATAGCGTCAAACGTGAACGGCTCGTCCGGCTGCAGGCGCTCGTTGAGACCCAACGCCAGGCCTTCAATCGCAAGATGATCGGCGCGACCTGCGAGGTCTTGTTTGAGAAAGCCGGCCGCCACCCTGGTCAGATCGCCGGCAAATCTCCATATTTCCAGGCCGTCCACGTCGAAGCGCCGGCGCACTTCATCGGCGAGATTCGGCCTGTCGAAATCATCGCGACGGGATCGAACTCATTGTTTGGCCGGCTGCACGCGGCCGCGGGCGTAGGAGAGGTGACGGCTTGAGAGCATCGGATCGCACGTTGTCATCACCGCAGCCCGAAACAGCGTCATCTTCCGCCGCGCCAAATATGACCGGGAACGGCGGCGCCGAGATCACGCTGGCTTTCGACGACAATCGCCATGCATCGCTACTGTTTGGCCAATACGATCAAAATTTGGCCAAGGTCGAACGCCGCCTCGGCGTCTTCGCCAACGCCATTGGCAACCATGTCACGATCAAAGGTTCCTCCGATGCCTGTGAACAGGCGCGCCACGTGCTCGAAGCCCTCTATGCGCGGGTGAAACTCGGCCAACCCATAAGCCTCGGCGACATAGACGGAGCCATCCAGGAAGGCGCCTTGCAAGGCAGTCTGTTTCCGAATTCCGACCTGGGCCGCCTGGTTTTCGAACAAATCGCGACACGCCGCCGCGGCGCGGTGCGCGCCCGAAACGCGGCGCAAGACCTTTACCTGCGCGCCCTGAAACGGCACGAACTCGTCTTCGCCGAGGGACCCGCCGGAACCGGCAAGACATGGCTCGCCGTCGGCTATGCCGTCTCGCTTCTCGAACAAGGTGCCATCGAGCGGCTTATTCTGTCGAGGCCGGCGGTCGAGGCCGGCGAACGTTTGGGCTTTCTGCCCGGCGACATGCGTGAAAAGGTCGATCCCTATCTGCGCCCGATTTTCGATGCTTTGAACGACTTCATGGACGCGCGTACGCTGGAGCGCGGCATGCAAACAGGCATGATCGAGGTTGCGCCGCTCGCCTTCATGCGCGGACGAACTTTGTCGAACGCCTGTGTGCTGCTCGACGAAGCACAGAACACGACGACGATGCAAATGAAAATGTTCCTGACCCGGCTCGGTGAAGGATCGCGCATGATTGTCACCGGCGATCCCTCGCAGACCGATCTGCAGCCGGGCCAGGTGTCGGGTCTCAACGAAGCTATTGAACTGCTGGCCGGACTCGAGGGGATCGGCCACGTGCGCTTTGCCCACGGCGATGTCGTCCGCCACGATCTGGTGCGCCGAATCGTCTCGGCCTATGAGCAGCGCTCGTGGACGACGCCGATTCCCGAAGGCAAGCAACGCCGATGACGACAGCGCCTGTCGAGCTCAACATCGAAGTTGCGATCGAATGCGCGCAATGGAAGAACATCGCCGGGCTGCGCGACATTATCGAACGAGCGCTCCGGCAAACACTCGTTGCAACAGATGTTCGGCTCTCTATGGGCGCGGAAGTCAGCTTCCTGCTCTGCGACGACGATTTCATTGCCGATCTCAACAGGAAATGGCGCAATCGAGATACGCCGACAAACGTTTTATCCTTTCCGACCGGCGGCGAATTGGCCGTCACGTGTATTTTGGGAGATATTGTCATCGCCTTCGGGACGACGGGGCGCGAGGCCGCGGCAGAATGCAAGAGTTTCAAGGACCACTTCACGCATCTCGTGGTGCATGGTTTTCTGCATCTCCTCGGCTATGACCACGGCACCGATGCGGAGGCCGACGAAATGGAAGCTCTGGAGCGCGAGGTTCTCGCGTCACTGGGCATTGACGATCCCTATCGTGGGTCGCGCGTCGAGAGCGCCGGGACATTATGAGCAACGAACGCGGCCATCCGGCCGAGACCGGACACGAGAAGCAACACGCCGGCCAAGCCCCCGGTCTCTTCGATCGCTTGCGCTCTTTGTTGCACCTCGGCGCGGCTTCGGTGCGGGACGACATTCAAGACGCGCTCGAAACTGTTTCGACGGATGCAGATTTCTCACCGCTCGAACGGGCGATGCTGAAGAGCGTACTCGCGCTGCATGAAGTGCGGGTCGCGGACATTATGATTCCGCGCGCTGACATCATCGCCATTCCGCTCGATGCGCCCTTGCCCGAGGTTTTGCACGTCTTCCGTACCGCCGGGCATTCGCGGCTGCCCGTGCACGCCGAAAATCTCGACGACCCGCGCGGCATGGTTCACATCCGCGATTTCCTCGACTTCATCGCGGGACTCGAAATGGGCTTTGGGGCGGGGCCTTTAACGGCAGCCGATTCCACCGCCGCAGCGCCGGCGGACGCGCGTCGTTTTCGAGAAATGACCTTGAAGGACGCCGAGATTTTGCGTCCCGTCTTGTTCGTGCCGCCGTCGATGCCGGCGCTCGATCTTCTCGTCAAAATGCAGACCTCGCGGACGCATATGGCGCTTGTGATCGACGAATATGGCGGCACCGACGGGATCGCCTCGATCGAAGACATCGTCGAAGTGATTGTCGGGGACATCGAAGACGAACATGACGAAGCCGAGAGCCTGCAGATCGAGACCCTAGGCGAAGGCCAATTCGTTGCCGACGCCCGCGCCAGCCTCGACGATGTCGCGCAGGCAATCGGCAAAGAGTTCGATGACATTACCGATGCCGAGGATATCGATACGCTCGGCGGTTTGATCACGACTCTCGCCGGTCATGTTCCCCTACGCGGCGAAGTCCTCGACCATGGCGGAATCGAATTCGAAGTGCTCGACGCCGATCCTCGCCGGGTGAAGCGCGTCAAGATTACCCGCACCGCCCAAGCGACATCGGGCGAGTCAGAGGCGGACATCAAGGCGGAAACGCACAAAGCGGCAGGAAGTGTCGCACATTTGCCTCTTAGCGACGCTGATGGAACGTGACCGTCGGATGATCTTCGAAGGTCTGTCGTTGCCGCCCCACCACCGGACGCCGGCTTTCTTAGGCGAGGCGAGTCCCGGTTCGCTTTCGCCTGGCCGCACGTTGCGATCTTGACACAATGCCGAGTATCGTCTGCCGTGGCAACGTGCGTGCAAAGAGAGCCTGCAGAAAGATTCCGCAATGTTTTCGCTTGCAGAAATGGTCATTCTTTCCAATGGCTGGCGGCGGCGCGCCATCGCGTTCGGCGCTGGCGCAGTCGGCGCCCTGGCGCTAGCGCCGATCGATTTTCTGCCGGCCATGATCGTTCCTATGACGGCCGCGGTCTGGTTGATCGATGGCTCGGTCGAGTGGAAAGGCGCCCCCTCCCGGCGCAACCTCTTGGCGCGTAGCGCCACGCTCGCATCGATAACGCGGGCGTTCGAGATCGGCTGGTGGTGGGGTTTCGGCTATTTCGTTGCGGGCCTGTGGTGGCTTGGGGCCGCCTTTCTCGTCGAGCCGGACGAGTTCGCCTGGGCGCTGCCGCTCGGGATCTTCGGCTTGCCCGCCTATCTTGCGCTGTTTCCGGCGTTTGGTTTCGGCCTCGCTCGGCTCTTATGGGCGCCCGGTGCGAGCCGCCTGCTCATCCTTGCCGGCACTTTGGGAGGGGCAGAATGGCTCCGCGGCCACGTCTTCACTGGCTTTCCATGGAATTCTTACGGCATGGCGATTGCCGACCATCTCGTCCTTGCGCAATTCGCCTCGCTCGTCGGGCTCTACGGGTTGAGCGTCCTGACGGTCGCGATTTTTGCGGCGACGGCGGTCTATGCCGACAAAGCGGCCGGCGGCAAAGGCCGGCGGCAAATCATCCCCGCTCCGGTGCTCGCCGCGGCTCTTGCCGTCGGCGGGCTTGCGCTTTTCGGCGCTTTGCGCCTGTCCGGCGGCTCCCCCGCCTCAGTGCCCGCTGTGAAGTTACGCATCATGCAGCCGAATGTTCTCCACGGCACCAGTTTCACGGTCGAAAACAAGGACGCCATCCTGGCGCATTATTTGGCACTCTCGGATCGCGCGACAGGGCCGGCTCATTCCGGTCTCGCCGACACGAGCGTACTGATCTGGCCCGAGTCGGCTTTCCCCTTCATCCTGTCGCGCGACCAGAAGGCGCTTACTGAGATCGGTGCGATCCTACCGCAGGGCACGATATTGGTGACCGGCGCCGCCCGTATAGGAGAAGCCGCGACCGCGACGCGGCAGACATCGGGACAAGCCGAGTTTTTCAATTCCATTCATGTGATTTCGCGCGGCGGGCTCATTCTCGACACCTACGACAAGCTTCACTTGGTGCCTTTCGGCGAATATATGCCGGCGACTCGCTTCTTTGAGCTGTTTGGCCTGCACCATTTTGTCCATATTCCCGGCGGCTTCACGCCCGGCTATGCGCACAGCGCGCTGTCGGTGCCGGGCCTGCCGCCCGCCGCCCCCCTCATATGTTACGAAGCCATCTTTCCCGGCGAGGTCTTGCCGACACCTTCGGCCGAGGGCACCCGCCCCAGCCTCATGCTTAACGTAACGGATGATGCCTGGTTCGGCTCTACAGCTGGACCTTACCAGCACTTTGCGCAGGCGCGTCTGCGTACGATCGAGGAAGGACTTCCTTTGGTACGCGCTGCAACGACGGGGATATCGGCTGTCATTGATCCCTACGGGCGGGTCCTGGCGATGCTGCCCCTGGGAGAGGAAGGCATCCTCGATTCCGGCCTGCCGGAGAGCATCGCCGCCCCGCCCTTTGCGCATGCGCCTGTCTTGGCGAGCCTTTTTTCTTGGCTGGGGGCGATATTCGCGGCTCTGGTGTTGCGATGGTCGTTTGACATCTGAGTTCGGCGCGGGTTTTATGCGAACGGCTTGCAAAGCGCAGAGGGTGAGGAAAACGGCGCGTTTCGTATCGACGCTTTTCGTGTACCTTAACAAGTAACATGATAGGCGAATTCGGCCGCGACCCTCGGCGAGTGCGATGCAAACGCCAAAATGTCTGACAAGTGTCAGGCTGGAACAACCGATCAAGGAGAGTTTTTTTCGTGAAGAAGGCCCCGAATCCGATCGATCGACATGTCGGCAGCAGGGTTCGCATGCGTAGAATTCTTCTTGGCATGAGCCAAGAAAAGCTTGGCGAAGCCCTTGGATTGACGTTCCAACAGGTCCAGAAATATGAAAAAGGGACCAACCGCATCGGCGCCAGCCGGCTCCAGCAAATTTCGACGACCCTGAACGTTCCCCCAGCTTTTTTCTTCGACGGTGCACCTGTCCTCGATGGGCCGCTTGGTAGCGGCTCGGCAGTGGGCCAGTTCGCGGAGCCACCAGGTTCGTCTTATGTTCTGGACTTCATCTCGACCGCGGAAGGCCTTCATCTCAACAAGGCTTTCGCGCGGATCCAGGACGCTAAGATACGCAAGCGCATCGTCGATCTCATAGTAAGCCTTGCAGGCCGAGAAGAAACCGTCTCCGGCAACGGCAAAGACGCTAAGAAATGATATAGAGCGTTCGCTATATCGAACATAATCGCCCGTTCGGCTTGACGAAACGAACGCGTTGTCGGAATTATGCGCACCAGGATCAGCAATCTTCCCAGCCGGATCCGGGGGCTAGCCGAATTTGATGCCCTTTGATGCGCCTCTCACAAGACTCGGAGTTCGTTCGTGCCGCGCCAAAATTATTTGTTCACAAGCGAGTCGGTTTCAGAAGGTCACCCGGACAAGGTTTGCGACCGGGTTTCGGACGAGATCGTGGATTTGTATTTCCGCGAGGGCGCAAGAGCCGGCCTCAATCCCTATCAAATCCGCGTCGCCTGCGAGACCCTGGCAACCACCAACCGGGTGGTCATCGCCGGCGAAGTGCGCGGCCCGAATATTTCAGTTGCAAGTTTCGAAGAGACGGCCCGCCAGGCGATCAAGAGCATCGGTTACGAGCAGGCCGGTTTCCATTGGCAAAATGCAAATATAGAAGTTCTGCTGCATGCGCAGTCGGCGGATATCGCGCAAGGTGTCGACGCCGCGGGAAACAAGGACGAGGGGGCTGGCGATCAAGGCATCATGTTCGGTTACGCTTGCCGCGAGACCCCGGAACTGATGCCGGCGCCGATCTACTATGCCCACAAGATCCTCGAAGTGCTGGCGACCAAGCGCAAGCAAGGCAAAGGCGACGTCGCCAAACTGGGCCCGGACGCGAAAAGCCAAGTGACGATCCGCTATGCCGAGGGCAAGCCCGTCGCAGCGACCCAGATCGTTTTGTCGACCCAGCATCTCGACGAGAATCTAACCTCGAGCGACGTCCGCGCGATCGTCGAACCGCATATCCTCGCGACATTGCCGCCGGGTTGGATCGACAAGCATACGGTCTGGCACGTCAATCCGACCGGCAAATTCGTGATCGGCGGCCCCGACGGCGATTGCGGACTGACGGGGCGCAAGATTATCGTCGACACCTATGGCGGTGCCGCACCGCATGGCGGCGGTGCCTTCTCTGGCAAAGACCCGACGAAAGTCGACCGTTCGGCCGCCTATGCCGCACGCTATCTCGCCAAGAACGTGGTTGCAGCCGGCCTCGCGGATCGCTGTACGATCCAGCTTTCCTACGCGATCGGCTATCCCGAGCCTCTGTCGATTTATGTCGATACGCATGAAACGGGCCGCGTTCCGGAGGAGAAGATCGAGGCCGTTTTGCCGAAAGTGATGCGGCTGACTCCGCGTGGAATCAGGGACCATCTCGACCTCAACCGGCCGATCTACGCCCGCACTTCGGCCTATGGTCATTTCGGCCGTAAGCCCGACGGCGAGGGCGGTTTTTCCTGGGAAAAGACCGATCTCGTCGCCAAGCTTCAGGCCTGCTTCGGCTGAATCGACGCTTGGCCGCCGTGATGGCGCGCGCGAGGGTAGCGCGAGGACGAAGCAAAAAACCAGACATGTCATCGACAACCCATCGATCGAGTGGAGAGCCGCGAACAGGCGAGCGCACTCCGATGAGTGGTGCGGATGAGAATCACCCGCCGCCGCCGGCGCAGCGCTCGCCGGCCATTTCGCAGCTTTATGGCCGTCGCAAGGGCAAAAAGTTGCGGCCTCACCAGGCCGGGCTTCTCAAAGAAGCCTTGCCCCGGCTGGCGATCGACGCGGCGCAAAAGATCGCAGATTTGCCCGGCCAGTTCGCGCAAAGGCCGGCGCAGATTTGGCTGGAGATCGGCTTTGGCGGCGGCGAACATCTCGCCTCCCAAGCACTGGCCCATCCAAAAATTGGCTTTCTCGGATGCGAACCCTTCGTCAACGGCGTCGCCAAATTACTGGCACGGGTCGAAGCCGAAAAGTTCGAAAACTTGCGTATTTTTCAAGGCAATGCGGCGCATTTGATCGCCGTGCTGCCGGATCGGAGCCTCGACGGCATTTTTCTTCTCTACCCTGACCCTTGGCCGAAACGCCGCCAGCGCAAGCGCCGCTTTTTGTCCGAGGCCATGCTCGCCGATCTTGCCAGAGTGATGCGTAGTGGCGCCGAATTGCGCTTCGCAAGCGATATCGATGATTATGCCGGCTGGGTTCTCGCACGCATTCTGCGGACGTCGCATTTCGTCTGGTCGGCGACGTCATCGGCCGACTGGCAAGCGCCCTGGGAGGGCTGGACCGGCACACGCTATGAGGCAAAGGCCTTAGCCGCCGGCCGCCGTCCGGTTTACCTGACTTTCGTGCGCGTATAGCACCAACGCGCCGCGTAGAGCGGCGGATGCTCCGTCGTTGTGGCGCAGCCGTGTAAAACTTGTCTCATAGCGCATCCTTTGATTCTCGTGACAAGAATGCAACATTAGAGCCTTTTCCGTTTCGATAGAATCGGAATGGGGCTCTAGGTCTTTGTTTCGATGCATTTTCTTCACGCAAACCGGTGTCCACTTCGCATGAAAATGCTCTAAAACCTGGGATCAAACATTTAGAAGCTCTCTACCACTTGCAGTCCGGCGGGGTGCGCGACCGCGTCGGCGAATCCGCGGGCGAGTGCTTTGGTGTCGAATGTTCCCAGCAAGCGAGGGCGCGATCCCGGCTCAGCGACGAAACTGACGGCGAAAGGTTTTGTCCGCACCGCGCGGGACCGCTTCTCGATGGTGAGGTTGGCGAGGCTCGAGAGCGGGCTCGGGCGCCGCGAATGGATCGTGGCGGACTTTCGAACCAATGCAACTTCGCGACCGGCCTGGTCGAAGACGAGGGATTCCTTCATTCCCGCCATAGCGCCCAGGGGCAGAGCGGCCACGATCGTCACCGGTACGAGTGCCAAGGCCCGCAACGACAGCCCGGACAATTGCGTGTCAGACAGCAGCTGGAAGAGTCTGCTGATGGCCTGCCAATCGAGCCACCAGATTGCCGCGTTCAGCCCGAACAGCGGCAGCAAGAATCCAGGGCACGAAGGCGGGCGCGGCCAGCAACACGCTGACTTTGCCCTCTGCGATCGTAATTCCGGAGAGGCTGCAGCGTTTCTTCTTGCGACCTCCGCTCGTCGTCAATTCGCGCCGTGACGACATGGACGCTTTCTTCGCGTCGGGTCGCTGATCTTCATTCTCCGATTCCGAGTCCGGATCATCTTCCAAGTCCGGATCGTCCGGTTCACTGTCGGAGTCGTCTTCGAAGGGAAGGCTGAGGGCGCCGCCGATCTTTCGCGCCAAATCGGCCGCCGGCGGGAGCTTTGCGAAGGCGTCTACGCGGACGATGCGGGTCTCTTTGTCGCCGGCGAGACATACGACGTACGAACCGCGTCTATTGTCGCTATCCGGTTCCCAATAAATGCTGACAGTGTTGAATTCAGAGAAATTGCGATCGCGGCGCCATTTGAAAGGCCCGACCTGGAAGATGCGGGAGACTTGGTCGCGGATCTTGTCGACGACCAGAAAACGACGGCTCAGGATAATCGCGCCGGCCGCGATGAACGCCAGCCCGAACACGATAAAGAGGGGCACGACCAGGTAATCGGTATTCCCGTTGATACGCTCGGCGACGGC
Source organism: uncultured Alphaproteobacteria bacterium (assembly GCA_963809985.1). Lineage (GTDB taxonomy): Bacteria > Pseudomonadota > Alphaproteobacteria > Rhizobiales > Beijerinckiaceae > Methylovirgula. The sequence continues at coordinate 110,716 of CAWELW010000004.1, forward strand.
GTCTTTCAGCGCCATCGCCACAATCCAAAAGCAAGACAGGCCGATAGCGAAAAACGGGAGCGCGAAGATATGCCTCCACCAGGGTTTTCTCATTACTATGCGGATCGTGGCGCCGTCGCCGGCCACAGTGGAAACCATCGCATCCCCCCTCAAAAGTTCGAAACCCTGGGCGAAGCGGGGCGCCTGAAGCCACGAACGATCGCCGACGACTGCGAATCATCGCCGAGCGAAGTTCGACGTATCGCGCGTCCCCCCTACTCGCCCCTCCCATTACTGTCCGCAATCCCGTGACGACGCGGCCAGAGCGGGCGGATAAGCGGAGCCAGTCGCCGGCGGCCATGTCAGCAGACACAAATTGCGATGTGTGGATGTCTTCTTTCCCGAGTTCGTCGCCGCCATCATGCATTTTGATCTTTTTGCGCGAGATAGCTCTTTCGCCCGGCTCGGTAGCTCGCGAACATCATCATGCCGATGAGGAAAACTGTCAGCCCCACGCCGCCGAGAAGATAGGCCATGCTGCTGACGCCCGGCGCCAGATAGGCTTCGGCGGGATCGTCGGGATTGACCGCGACCGTCACCTTCAAGCCAGGATTCAAACTTGCCTCCAGTGTGCGCGTTTGCGCCTGGTTTTCGAGGCCGAACACGCCCCGTTCCCGCCCCCCCGCGGTATATTCCCGCCCTCCAAACTCATAGACGTAAGCGACGGTCAGATACAGGCTGTCGCGAGGCTGGTGGCGCGAATCACGGTTACGGTCTTCGATAACGGAAATCTTCGAATCGACGACCGTCGCGGCGACCTGGGGCCATCTGGTGGTTTCGAACCCCAGTTTCGCCGACCATCCGCCGAGCAAGAGAAGCACGGCTCCTATGAGGGCGAAGACCGATCCCCATATCAGAGCGTTTCTTGACGGAGGCTTTCGCCGACGTTTTGTGGCCGAAGGCCTGTGTTGTGTCATTATGTGCCTCAATTGTTGATGGCGGACCCGAACTGCGTGCGCTCGTACAGCACTCAGGAAGGCGACGAGGGCGAAGACCCTGGTGCGGCCGGCGGCCACAGTCACCCAGGGCCACACAATGGAAGGGACGTTCAGAAACGCCGATCTGGCCTTCCGACGTCGTCACGAGAGCCTTGCTGATACCGCTCATCGGCGCGGCGGAAGCGGAGGCCATAAGGGGGCGGCGCTCGCAAGCGCGAGACTGGCCACCAGTGCGAGTTAACTTTCGTACTCATCCCTCACTCCAATGCCGTTTGAGCCAGTCCCCGCCCATCATCATCCGACATTTCGACTGAGGTCCGCGTCGAGGATAAATTCATCCTAAGTCCGCCTCGCCAAACAAATGTGCGGCTCCGCACCTCTGCATGCCGAAACCATGGCGAACATTCCATCGCCCAAAGGCTTTGGCTTCGAGTTACGGCCAGAGCACCGGATGTTCAGGTCGAAGCGAAGGGATTCCGGCGCAGTGGGCTTCATGATTCACTTCCCAGAGGAGGTGATTTGGGAATCCAGAATCGATTCGAGCTCAAAGCGGCGCGCTCCTGCCTCTGCCTCACTCCTTGAAAGGCCCGTAACGCAAGAGGCCGGCGCCATTGGCCTTGAGCCAGGCTTCGCCGCGTTCCACATGCGCCGAAAGCTTGCCGACGACCCTCCAGAAGCTCGGCGAATGGTTCATATAGAGAAGATGGGCGACTTCATGTGCGGCGAGATAATCGAGCACGAAGTTCGGCGCCATGATTAGTCGCCAGGAAAAATTCAAGGACCCCGTCGAAGAACAGGAGCCCCAGCGGCTCGTCGTATCGCGCAGCGTGATTTTGCGCGGCACGACGCCAACCTTGGCGGCATGACGCAAGGCTGCCGCCTCCAGGTCGCGCCGGGCTTCGCGCATGAGAAAATCTTGGACGCGGCGCGCAACATGGGCGGCCTCGCCGCACACGCAGAGCAAGGGGAGACCGCCGTCGCCCACGTCCCTGCGTGAAGGTTCGAGCCAAACCGTGCCGCGCTGGTCTGGGCGATGCACAATCTTGTGCAAGACGCCGCGGACCGGCACCATTCCGCCCGGCCCGAACGGCAAAGGCTCGGGGAGGCGCTGGAGGCGCACGCCGATCCATGCGGCATAACGTTCGACGAAGCTGCGGGCGCTCGAAAGGGAACCGCGCGGCGGCATTGTCAAGACGACATCGCGCGTCGCCGCCCGCACGCGCAGCGTAAAGCGGCGCGCCGAGGTAATGCGCTTCAACGTCACGCGGTAGGTCTCGCCGGCGTGCGAGACATCGAGATAAGTGATTTCCGACGTACGTGGCGCGTTTGTTCGCGACAGGCTCAGCATAAGATGAGATTAGCGGGAGTGCGGGCGAGTCGCTACAGGCTTCCTTTATGCCCAGTAGCGCCATCTTACCGGCCGCGGCGCGCCAAAAAAGCCCCCGTCGTCTAAAAAACACCTGTAAAATCTGATTGATAAAACTAGACCTCAACCTTAAAGAGCGAACCCTCGGACGCGATCGAAGGGGCGCGGATGCAAACCCACCCTCGCGTTCCCGTCAGTCAAATCGTCGCGACCTCGGCATGGAATGCGCGGATACGCGGCACGATGTGCTTGCGGAAGCGTGAGCCATTGAAGACGCCGTAATGGCCGACATTGCTCTGCTCGTAATCAACCTTTAGCTTAGCTGGAATATTGGGGCAGAGATCATGCGCCGCGAGCGTCTGGCCGATGCCGGAAATATCATCATTTTCACCTTCGATCGTCATCAGCGCGACACGCTTGATGGCCTTGAGATCAACCGGGGCATCGCGATGTCTCATCTCGCCCTTCGGCAGAGCATGTTGGACGAACACCGTATCGACAGTCTGCAGATAATATTCTGCGGTGAGATCCATGACGGCGAGATATTCGTCGTAGAAATCACGATGCTTCTCGGCCGAATCGCCGTCACCTTCGACGAGGTGGCTGAACATTTCTATGTGGGCATTGACATGACGATCGAAGTTCATCGCCATGAAGCCCGAGAGCTGAAGGAAGCCTGGATAGACTTCGCGCCCGACGCCAGGGTAGGGATACGGCACCACGTGGATGCAATTGCGCCGGAACCAGGCGCTGCCGCGCTCGTGCGCCAGCAGGTTGACCTTGGTTGGGCTTCGCCGCGCATCGATTGGTCCGCCCATGAGCGTCATCGAGGCGGGTACATGTGGATTCCCGTCACTTTCCATGCGCGCGACGGCGGCGATCAACGGTACGGCGGGTTGGCACACTGCAATCGCGTGCAGGGGAATTCCGTCGTTTGCGGCGTCGAGGACCGCGCATATTTCGATGAGATAATCGATATAGTCGTCGAGGTCGAAGCTGCCGACTTTAACCGGCGTCATCCGCGCGTCGGCCCAATCGGTGATATAGACATCATAGTGAGGCAGGAAGGCCTCGACGGTGCCGCGCAGCAAGCTGGCATAATGCCCCGAGAGGGGCGCAACGATGAGCAATTTCGGCTGAACCTTGGCTTCGCGCGGCCACTGGCGTTCGAAATGCAGCAATTTGCAAAAGGGCCTCTGCCAGACAACGCGCTCGCAAACCGGAACGAGCACTCCTTCGATCATCGTCATTTCGAGACCGAAAATCGGCTTCCCGTAGCGCCGCGTCAGGCGCTCGAACAATTCCGCGGACGCCGCCACGTTCCGGCCAACCGGAGTATGCGTCAAAGGATTGATGGGATTCTTGAACCACGACCGCGTAACGTCCGACATGGCGCGCGCTGGGGCAAGCGCCAGATAGGCCATCTCGTGCATTTGGTAGGAATAAAAATTCATAGCCATTCGACACTCAAAGTTGGACGACGACGGCAAACCCCAAAGGCTCGAAGCTCGGGCCAATCGCCTCCGGCGGGCGGGGCATTGCTGCGCTGCATTAAGCTAAGAGTTATGCTACCAGAGAGCAATGTGCAAACAATAAACATGTTCCAAATTCACAGAAAACTCCGGCGTAGCTATGTCGAAAGACAGTTACTCCCCAACTTGAAGCAAGGTGCCGGCTCGTCGCGCGGCGTGCAGCAGCCGCAAGAACGCAAAAACCGCCATGCAAAATAATGCGGCATTGAGAGCGAATGCCTCGCCGATCAGATCGAGGCGCAAGATATGTTGGCTCAATAGCTGGCGCAGACCCTCGAAGACATAGGTCGGCGGCAACGTCCACGCCAAACCGCGCAGCCAGATCGGCAGCGTCGCGACCGGATAAAAGACGCAAGCCAAAGGCTGTAAGAGAAACATGATGGTCCACACCAGGCTCTCTGCCGCAAGCCCGTAACGCAAGACGAGGCCGGAGCAGACGAGCCCGATCGACCAACTCGTCAAAATAAGATTGGCGAAGAAGACAGCGAACCCGAGGCCGAGGCTCCAGACATTGAACCCGAAAAAGACAATCGCAAGCAGCGAAACCGGAATCGTGCCGACCGCCAGCCTTATCAGGCTCATCGCCATGAGCGACAGAATGAACTCTCCGGGTCGCAATGGACTCATCATGAGATTGGCGATGTTGCGCGACCACATTTCCTCGAGAAACGAGACCGAAAAGCCGAGCTGGCCACGAAACAATATGTCCCAGAGCAACATGGCGCCGATCAGAGCACCTGCCGCGAAGCCGAGATGGCCGCCACTATTCTGCGCCGCGTCGACGAGATAGGTCTGCAGGAACCCCCAAGTCAGCATCTGCACCAACGGCCAATACATCAGATCGAATACACGCGGCCAGGACGAACGAAGCAGATAGAGGTAGCGGGTGATCATGGCCGCCACGCGGGCGAAAGAGGCGGAGTTCGGCATCGACGGTCCTCACTGCGCCGCAGCGCCGGCTTGCTTGCGGCCGCGCGCGAGATCGAGAAAGACTTCCTCGAGGTTGCTGCGATCGAAGCGGGCAAGAAACTCCGCAGGCGTTCCGTCGCCGACTATAAGGCCCTGTTTCAGGATGATGACGCGGTCGCAAAGACGCTCGACCTCGGCCATATTGTGGGATGCGAGCAGGATCGTCGCGCCTTTTCGGCGCCGATAGTCTTCGAGACGGGTCCGCACCCAATCCGCTGTGTCCGGATCGAGCGAAGCAGTCGGCTCATCGAGAAGCAGCACTTGCGGTTCATTGAGCAAGGCTTTGGCGAGCGCGACGCGGGTCTTTTGCCCAGCCGACAATTCGCCGCTGCGCCGGTCGAGGAGGTCTTCGAGCGCCAAGCTGCGCGCCAGAGAGGCGATCCGCGCCTGCACGTCGGCGACGGCGTAGAGCCGGCCGAACACCTGAAGATTCTGCCGCACCGTGAGCCTGTGCGGCATGTCGACATAAGGGCTTTCGAAATTCATGCGCGCCAGAACGCGATAGCGATCGCGGACCATATCGACACCAAGGACACGAACCACGCCGGACGTGGGGAGAATGAGCCCCATGATCATGCCGATGGTCGTCGTCTTGCCGGCGCCGTTACCGCCGAGTAGCCCGGTGACCGAGCCGCGGGGAATCGCGAACGTCAATCCGTCGACGGCGACGACGCCTTTGTAAATCTTGACGAGCTTGATGACCTCTATGGCGGGATCGGGGGCCACGCCGTCGGTGCGGGTTGGAAAGGGCGATGCCTCATCCATGAACTTGCCATCCTTTTGTGGCGGTGGGCGATGGATTGCAGCTTGCAGCCGCACCTCCAGGATTTGATCGACGGCCGCCGGGTTTATCGCGTCATTCGCGCGGCGGCCAGACCGCATTTCATTTCGGCCGATCCGGTAAAGAGCCTCGTCTACAAATTCACCCAGGCAGACTGCCACATCGCATCGAATTCGTTCTGCCTCCGAGCCAACGGAGCGGCTCCTCCAATGGCCGCGAAGAGCGACCGCGATGCTACGATCGAGAGGAGCCGCATGGAGGGCCCCACAGTGACCTGGGTATCACCGCTCGCCTTGCCCGGAAAAATCGGGCGCCTCGAGCCGCTGTCCCACCGACATCATGACGACCTCGTCGAAGCTGTGCAGGACGGCGAGCTCTGGAACCTCTGGTACACGAACGTGCCGAGCCCGACGGACATGCAGGACGCAATCGAGAAGCGTCTTGCGCGACTGGCGGCCGGCGCGATGATTCGCTTTGCCGTGATCGAAGGCGCAAGCGCTAAAGCTGTCGGCATGACCAGCTATCTCAACATCAATTCCGCCAACCGGCGCTGCGAGATCGGCGCAACGTGGTATGCGCGGCGCCTGCAAGGCACGGGACTCAATGCGGAGTGCAAGCTCCTGCTCTTATCGCATGCCTTTGAAGCTTTGCGCTGCATCGCGGCGAGTTCCGCACGCATTTCTTCAATCACCAGAGCCGACGCGCAACCGAGCAGCTGGGCGCCAAACTGGACGGTATATTGCGGAGCCATCAGATCGCGCCGAAAGGCTCGCTGCGCGACACATGCATCTACACTATCATTGCTAGCGAATGGCCGGCGGTCAAATCCCATCTCGAATGGCGTCTCGCAAGGCTGGCATGGTGCATTACGGGCGCAAGGTAGGCCTTGCAACGCAACATAGCCGCCCGCTGGATTGTCCTCATACTTTAGTTTAATAGAACTCCTGACCGGGCGATCCGACGGGCCGCCTTCTGGCACACAATCATGCGTTAAAACAAACAGTTGAAGCCTGATCACGAGACGATCCTGTGCCATCGCGCGGCAATCGCGCGCTGTGGCATCCATCGTCATGGGGTGGACACACTCGATCGATGAGAATACGCGCTAATTCAATAAGTTGGAGCATGTTCTCGTGCAGATATCCGATCTGTCGGATGTCTCGTTATCGAACAGGCGGTCACATTTCTTGCGACATGCTTCGGCTCGGGCTTCCCTGCGAATTCTGCCGTGAAGCGCCGCGCAGGCGCTGGCATGGACCGAGCGGCGAGGACTTTATGGTTGATGCGACTGATCTCGACCTTGGGCGAAAGTCACGACGGCTGCGGGTTGACACGCTCGTCAGGCTGCGCTGGATCGCGTTATGCGGACAGGCGGCCTCCGTCCTCATTACCCATTTCGCCCTTGGCTTTCCGTTGCCGCTGGGGCTCTGCCTGCTCGTCGTTGCCGCGTCGGCCTGTCTCAACATCGCCGTACGTTGGCGGTTCGGGCGCAGCGACCGGCTCGAAGATCGCCCCGCGGCGGCGATCCTCGCCTATGACATCATTCAGCTCGCGGCGCTTCTTTACCTGACCGGCGGTCTCTCGAACCCATTTTCGATGTTGTTCCTGGCGCCGGTCATGATCGCCGCCGTCTCGTTCTCGTGGCAAATCACATTCGCGCTCACCCTGCTGGCGATCATCGCAGCCACCGCTCTCATGTTCGAGCATCTGCCCCTGCCTTGGTATCCCGGCCAGCAGCCCCAGCTGCCGTTCATCTACACCGCCGGCATCTGGTCCGCGATCGTGCTGGGGGTGGCGTTCACCGCGATTTATGCGTCGCGGGTCGCGGAGGAAACCCGCATTCTCGCCGATGCGCTGGCGGCGACCGAACTCGTCATCGCGCGCGAGCAACATCTAACTCAGCTCGACGGCCTTGCGGCGGCAGCGGCACATGAACTTGGAACGCCACTCGCCACAATCACACTCGTCGTCAAGGAAATTCAGAAACAGCTTCCGGCCGGCAATTCCTTCGAAGAAGACATCGCCCTCCTCGCCCAGGAGGTCGCGCGCTGCCGCAGCATCCTCGGCAAAATCGCCTCGCTCGGCAACGAATCCGGCGATATATTGGACGAAATGAGCCTTGGCGTCCTGCTCGAGGAAGCGGCGCGCCCGCACCGCGATTTCGGTGTGAAGATCACGATCGTCAAAGACGGAATTGGACGCGAACCGGTTTGCCGGCGCAACCCCGGACTTCTTTACGGTTTCGGCAATCTTGTCGAAAACGCGATCGATTTTGCCCGTTCGGAAGTCCGGCTCGTGGCGCAATGGGACGCGACGACCGTGCAAGTGACGATCGAAGACGACGGCCCCGGCTTTGCGCCGGATGTTTTCGCTCGGCTCGGCGAGCCTTATCTGACGACGAAGAACGCCCGGCGCGCCAAAACGGAAGATGGCTCTGGACTTGGGCTCGGCTTGTTTATCGCCAAAACCATGCTCGAACGTGCGGGAGCCAGCGTCGAAGCCAGCAACCTGCAGGCGCCGGACACCGGGGCAAGAATAAAGATTTGTTGGCAAAGGACGAGCTTCGGGAGAGGCTGTCACAGCGAAAGCGCCGAGCCGGTATCAAAATGAGTGTCAAAACGATATGAAGGCGTTAGTATGGAGCAGTTGAGGCATCCAGGAATGAAGAACGAAACCACTGAGCCGGGCCAGCGGGTGGATTTTGGTCCGGCGTTCGGCGAGACCGAGATGGACAAGACACTGCTGATCGTCGACGACGATCGCCCCTTCTCGACCCGCCTGCAGCGCGCGATGGAAGCGCGGGGCTTCGTCGTCAGCTGCGCCCACTCTGTCGCTGACGGCCTCGCCGTGATCGCCAATTCGCCACCTGCCTTTGCGGTCATCGACATGCGGCTGGCCGATGGTAACGGCCTCGACGTCATTTCCGAACTCAAGGCCAAACGTCCGGGCGCCCGCGCCATCATCCTCACCGGTTACGGCAATATCGTGACTGCCGTGACGGCGGTGAAACTCGGCGCCTTCGACTATCTTGCCAAGCCCGCCGATGCCGACGAGATCTTTGCGGCTCTCATGGCGACCAACCACGACAAGGCTGAAGTTCCGGAAAATCCGATGTCGGCCGACCGGGTTCGCTGGGAACATATTCAGCGGATCTACGAGTTGTGCGGGCGCAACGTCTCCGAAACCGCGCGCCGCCTCAACATGCATCGGCGCACGTTGCAGCGCATTCTCGCCAAACGCGCGCCGCGGTAGCAACTCACCCGATCGATAAGAACGTCGGCAAATTCAATTAGTCGGAGCGCGTCTTTATATCGGGCCTAGCGCGATCCGGCAATCTCATCGGACTGGAACAGGCTCGCGCCGGCCGCTCAGTTTGGTCTGCCTTCGAAGAAAGTCGCCGCCGTCCAGGTGACGAGATCGGTCGCCGCCTTGCCGAAAGCCTCGTCGAGGGCTGCCGCATCGGCGGCCACGTCATCGCCTTTCGTCGCGGCTTCCGCGTGAAAGAGCCGCGCCGCGAGGATTTTGCCGTTCTCCGCCAATATCTTGGCACCGAACTCGATCTCGGCTTTTGCAACAGGGGCCGGCGCAACGCCGAAGCGGCGCAGATCGATAAGAAGCTGATTATTGGCTGTGACACCTTCGAGCGGGCGAGTGACGGCTGCCGCAAAATGCGCATTCTCGAAGCTTTGGACGATCTTCGCCTGAATGAGGTTCGGCAGACTATCGGACCATTGCACATCTTCGATCGCACGGCTTTCGCCCCCCGGCAGGAGCAGAAACATTTTCTGCGTATCGAGCGCGATGACCGCGGTCGGCATGGCGACGATCAATTGTTTGCTCGGGGCGTGAGTGACCGGCGGAAATTCCTGCGGCGCCAAGAGATCATAAGTGGCGACCGGCGGCTTCGCGGGGGCCGCAAAAGTCTTCTCAAGGCCACCGATCAGCGTATCCAAACGACCCGAGTTCTTGGCGAGCGTCGCCGAAAACGTTTTGAGATTGGCGATCGTGTCATGCAGATTATCGGCGTTGTCGCCAACGAGCTTGTCGACTCGGCCGAGGACCTCGCGGGCCATGTCGGTGAGACCTTGCCCGGCGGTAGGACCGGCTACAAGCACCGGCGGCTGCGCCATCGTATTAAGTTTCGGCAGGATGGGCGAGCCGCCGTAGAGCGAGACGGCGGACGAGCCCATCAGGCCCTGAGATTCGACCCGCACCGCTGTGTCGGCGCGCAGCGGCGCCGATTTGTCGACGCCGATCGTCACGATGATCAGATGCGGATCCTCGGGGCTGAGCTCGAGGGAGGTGACCTCGCCGACGTGCATGCCGTCGAAGAGGACAGGTGAGCCGATCTGGACGCCGCCGATAGTATCCGAAAAGCGGATTTGATAGGTCTTGCGTTCCGCAAGACCGCCTGCGTTCTGCAGCCAATAGACGAAGACGAAGCCCAATCCTATGACGCCGAGCATAAAAAGCCCGATCAAACGATAACGTGCCTTGATCTCCATTGCTGCGCCTCAATAATGCCGGGCCGGTGTGAGCATGCGCGCCCGCTTACCGCGGAAATAAGCCTTCACCCAAGGATGTTCGCAAGCGAGCATCGTTTCGATCGAGCCTTCGGCGACGACCTTGCCGTCGGCGAGCGCCGCGATGCGGTCGCAGACATTGTGCAGGCTGTCGAGATCGTGCGTCACCATGAAGACGGTAAGCCCCAAGGTCTGCTGCAGGGTCCGGATCAGGGCATCGAAATCGCCGGCGGAGATCGGATCGAGGCCCGAGGTCGGCTCGTCGAGAAAGACAATTTCCGGATCGAGAGCCAGCGCGCGAGCGAGCGCGACGCGCTTCACCATGCCGCCCGAGAGTTCGGCGGGAAATTTGGCGGCGTCGTCTGCGGTCATCCCGACCATTTCGAGCTTCGCTATCGCCACTTCATCCATGAGCCGCTGCGAAAGATGCAGATATTCGCGCATCGGAAATTGCAGATTTTGGAGCACGGTCAGGGACGAAAACAGCGCGCCCTGCTGAAACAATATGCCCCAGCGCCGCTCGATCGCCTGAATATCTTCGACCGTCGCCTTGTCGACATCGACGCCCACAATTTCGATCTGTCCCTGTTGCTTGGGCAATAGACCGATGAGGGTGCGCAACAGAACGGATTTGCCGGCGCCCGAGGCGCCGACGAAGCCCAAGATTTCGCCGCGCGCCACATCGAGCGAGAGATGATCGAGCACGATGACGTCGCCGAAGCCGACGACGAGGTCGCGCACGCGGATGACGATGTCGGGTGTCGCCGCAGTTGCGCCCACCGCCTCGGTGACGTCCGCCATGCTCACCATCCGATCGAGGTGTAGAAGATCGCGAAGAGGCCGTCGATCACGATGACGAGGAAGATCGATTTCACGACCGAAGCCGTCGTCTTCAGGCCAAGCGATTCGGCACTGCCCTTCACTTTCATGCCCTCGCAGGCGGCGACCGCGCCGATGACCAGCGCCATGAACGGCGCCTTGATCATGCCGACCTTGAATTGGGTTATCGAGACCGCCTCGTTGAGACGGGTGAGATAGATCTGAGGACTCATTCCGCCATAGAAATAGGCGACGATACCGCCGCCGTAGAGCGCCGTCAGAGAGCCGAGGAGGGTCAGAACCGGCACAGCGATGATGAGCGCGAGGACGCGCGGTAGGATCAGCACTTCAACCGGATCGAGCCCCATCGTATAGAGCGCGTCGATCTCTTCGCGCATCTTCATTGTGCCGAGTTCCGCCGTATAGGAGCTGCCGGAGCGGCCGGCGACCATAATGGAAACGAGAAGCACGCCGAGCTCGCGCAGCACGAGGATACTGGCAAAATTTATGGCATAATCGCCAGCGCCGAATTTGCGGAAATAAAATGTGCTCTGCTGGTAAATGATCGCGCCGATGAGAAAAGTAAACGCGAGAATGATCGGCACAGCCTGCCAACCGACCCTGTCGATATGATGCACCGTCGAGGTCAGGCGAAGCCGGCGCGGATTGACGAGCACGCGCAGGAAAGCCCGGAATAAAGCGCCAAGCATGTCGAGCAGCGACAGAAGATCATCGCTGATGTCGATGCTGACCCGGCCGACTGTTTCCAGTGTCCTCAGGATTCGGTTTTCCTGCGGCCTTTCCACAGCTCGCGTTCGATTGACGTCATGAATTTCATCGATGAGGCCGCGATAGCGTTCGGCGACGCCGACGAGCCGCGCCTCTCGCCCCGCGCCGGCACATTGGCGCAAGAGCCTTTCGAGGAGCCAGGCGCCGTAGGTGTCGAGCGCATCGATGCGCCCCATGTCGATCGCGATGTGCTGGGCGCTCTCTTGCCCTGGCAGCGGCTGCGTGAGGATGGTCTCGGTCAGATGTTCGAGCGCTTCGGCATGATGCGCAGTCCAGGAACCGCTTGCCGCAAGGGCAAGGCGAGTGCCGGCGAGCGTCGGTTCAAGCTGCGGTTCCGCGTGCAAGAGCGTCCGATCCGTCATGAGAAATGCTCCCGTCAACAATCATTCGCAGGAGGTGGTGTCATTGACTTGCCTCAACTGGCGGCTCCGAGGCGAAACAATGAACCGCTCGTGGGACGATTTTACAACGGCCCCAGCGACAAAATTTCCGGATCCGTCAAGCCATGTAATCGGTGCGCGGCGGCATGCGCAAAGCGCATGAGCACCGAGCGGCGTGTGGCCGGGGCCAAACGATGTTCGGGGGCCTCGCGCAGGATCTCGGCGCCGAAGCCGTCGGCTATGATGAGGCCGGCATCCTGCGGCATGATATCGGCCGGAACCTGTTCCGGGACGGCGAAATAGAGCCTGTCGCAATGCGCCCGATAGTCCGGCCATTTTCGGTCGGCCCGAAAATCTGCGATCGAAGATTTGACCTCGACAATGACGATCGTCGCATCGAGCGCGAGCGCGATGATGTCGGCGCGGCGCCCGCTCGCCAGCGGCAATTCGGTCAATGTGGAAAACTTCAGACTGCGCAGAAGCCTGCGCGTTCCCCGCGCAACGAGCAGGGCGGTTTCAGACTGACGACCGTCCTGAGGAACGATGGATTCGCGAGGAAACATGTCCTGGCCCGAGTCCTCTCAGATCACGACGACTCAGGATTGAATCAATCCAAAGTCATGATCGAAACATCGGATATATCCGATGTCCTTAATAAAGTGATCGATTCTAACAATTTAGAGCTGGATGCACGATCAAGCTTACGCAATCCGCGCAACTTTGTTTCAGCCGGAAAAGCCGCGCAGCATCCCACTTTTTCTCATCCCGCTCTAGAGCCAGTCGTCCTGGATCATCTCGGCGGCTATTTCGGCGATCATCATCGTGGGCGAATTCGTATTGCCCGACGTGATTACCGGCATCGTAGATGCATCGGCGACACACAGCCCTGCGAGCCCATGCACCTTCAGCCGCGGATCGAGGACGGCCTCCGGATCACTTTCCAGCCCCATTTTGGCAGTGCCGACCGGATGAAAGATCGTCATGCCGAGCTCCACCTCGGCAATATCGGCCTTTGCCTGCGGCAGCACGTTGCGCAGGATATAGCCGGTCAAATCGAGTCGCTTGAGGGTTGCGGCACGCTTGAGGGTTGCTTTGTCTTCGGGACTGAGCCGCAATTCGACCTGCCCGCTCTCGGTTAAGGCGCGGGTCATAGAGTCCTCCTATCAAGCTTTGTCATAGCGTACGGAATGAGTCCGTACAGTTTCAAAAGATGAAGCCGCGACCGACCACGCGTGCAGCGCCCGACGTGATCACGCATCCATTGACTGGCAATATGTGCGCTACGACCTACATCAGCCTCGTCTCCGTCTCGGGTCCTCCTCCATGACTCTCATCGCCGCGCTCATTTTCGCTGCCATTCTCCTCTCCGGCCTCGTCGATCTTTACTTGGAGCGGCGTCAGGCGGCGGCCGTCGTCGCACATCGGGATCATGTTCCGGCCGAATTTGCCGATCAGGTCAGCCTCGAAGAGCATCGGCGGGCGGCCGACTACACTTTGGCCGGCACGCGCTTGAGCCTCGCCCAGACCGCGTTCGACACAATCCTAGCCGTGCTTTGGCTCGCTCTCCTGCTCGGCCCCGTCTATGTCTTTCTAGCGAAATTTATCGCGCCTGGCCTCAGCCGCAGCACCGCCGTCGTGATCGCCGTCGCGGCGCTCGGCGCTATCCTCGAACTCCCCTTCGCGATCATCCGCACCTTTAGGCTCGAGGCTCGCTTCGGCTTCAATCGCACCACGCCGGGCATGTTTCTCTTCGATCAATTGAAGGCCGGCGCGCTTCAGCTCGCCCTCGCCGTTCTCCTGTTCTTCGGCCTCTTCGCCTTGCTGCGCGCCCTGCCCGAGCTTTGGTGGCTCTTTGGCTGGGCCGCTCTGATGGCCGTGATGATCGCGATGTTGGTGATCTATCCTGCCTTCATCGCGCCTCTGTTCAACAAGTTCACGCCGATGGCGGAAGGGCCGATGAAGGCCGCCATCGAGGCTCTGCTCGGCAAATGCGGCTTCGAGTTCGAAGAGTCTCTTCGTCATGGACGCGTCCAAACGCTCGACCCGCGGCAATGCTTATTTCTCGGGCTTCGGCAAGGCCAAGCGCATCGTCTTCTTCGACACGCTTCTGGAGAAGCACGGCCAAGAGGAAATCCTCGCCGTTCTGGCGCATGAGCTCGGCCATTACAAATTCGGCCATGTCCTGCAGCGAATTGCGGAGGCGGCTTTGCTGAGTTTTCTGGCCTTTTTCGTCCTGCGCTGGGCCTTCGCCGCCGGTGGCCTTGCGAAAGAATTCGGCCTGCCCGATGATCCGGGCCTCGTCTTGATCATCGCCCTCGTCGCGATCGGACCGGTCTTGCAGCTCATTTCACCCGTGACGAATTATTTGTCGCGCCGCGCCGAATTCCAGGCCGACGGTTTTGCGAAATCCATGGTCGGGCGCGAGCCCATGATCAGTGCGCTGACGAAGCTCTCGCGCGACAATCTTGCGACGCTGACGCCGGACTGGCTCTATGCGCTCTTCACTTATTCGCATCCGCCGGCGCCTGAGCGGATCGCGCATTTGAAGGGGCCGTGAGAGAGGAAGCCATCGTCTTTAGAAGCGCGGCGCCCCGATTTCTACCGCACCTCGATGCTCCAGCGATCGATCTTCACGGACGTCTGCTCCCACGCCCGCTGATAGACGAATGTGAGACTTGCGCGCCCCTTGGAAAGCGCCGCGATCGTCCAGCGATGAATTCCAGGCGCGCCGATCTTAGAACCGCTGCCAGGGGGAGAGAAGCCGCCATCCTCGATACGCAAGATGGCGAGATTCGAACTCGCTTGCGCGCCGATCCGCCAGACATAGCCGGTCGTCGGGTTTTCCTCCAGAACGATCGGCTCGCGCTCGCCCAGAGAAAGCTGCAACGCGTGATCTTCTGCGAGCGCACCTCGGCAAACCAAAAGCGATACGGCAACCAAGAGAAATTGGCGGAACATTTTACCACCTCCGTTCGCTGCCGTAGCGTTGCGGCCGAACGTCGACATTGGAGTCAAGTGGCGCCGTAGGCCGGAATTCGCACACTGGCCTAGGTCCTCGATCGGCCGCAACGGACGCTCTTCACCTTTTCGCATCCTCTGGTGTCGGTGCGGATCGCGCGGTCGAAGGAGGCACGAGGGCAACCTCCCCGAGCGGACGCGAGCGGGAAGAGAGCCGAGGCTGAATCACAACCTCGTCTGCGGTCCGGTCCGCTGTGCGGGTGCGGCCAGTCCCGCCGAGACCGCGCGAGCTCGGTGCGGTGAGTGTCATCGTCACGAGAGGCCTCGCCGGACCTGCTCCGCCGGTTCACACTTCGGCGTTGATCGGCAGACTTCATGCGACCGCGGCGCAATTCCCGCCTGCACCGAAACATTGCATGAACGCCATGATCGCCTGCGTGCGGCGGTCGCACCCGAGCTTTTCGAGGATCGCCGAAACATGACTCTTCACGGTGCCTTCGGTCAGGCCGAGCTGCCAGGCGATCTGTTTGTTGAGCAGGCCGTTCGTCATCAGCTCGAGAATTTCGAATTGGCGGCTGGAGAGGCGCGCCAGGCGGGCGGAAGCTGCCGGCGGCATTTTGCTCACCGGGAAACATGTCCGTCCGGCGGCGAGATCCTCGGCCGCGGCAATGACGTGTTCGGGATCGGCGTCCGGCGAAATCACGCCGGAAATGCCGCGCGCTGCGAGCAGCCGCGCCGCGTCCTGATCGGCGGACGCGATGAGCCCCAAAGCGGCACCTCGTGCTTTTAGAGCCGACATCTGCGGGGCATTGGCGGGCCGCTCGAGGGTCGACCAGGCGGCCATGTCGAGGAGAACGAGATCGCTGGAGCCGAAGCCGGCAAGCGCCTCGGCCGCCTCGGACAGGCTGGCAAAATTACGGATGTCGCTGCGGCTGAATGAGGGAGATTTGAGCAGGGCGGCCTCGAGCCCGAGCCGCATGAGCGGCATGGAATGAATGATGGTGACGTTGAGTTTGGCGGGAGAATTCTCGATTACCGAAACAGCGGAAACACTCGATCCACGGCGCATGTCGTTTCGTTCCTTTTGTGCGGCCACATCCGACGAAAGGGAGAGATAGCGAAATCGCATCTTTGAATCTCTTATAAAAACGACAGTTTGCAAATTGTTTGCAATTTGCTTTTGCAATGTTACAAATGCTGTATGCGACAGAAATTCTACGCCGGAACCCAAATTCGCCGGATGCGCGAAGGGCACAGCCTCACGCAGACTTCTTTTGCAGAGCGCCTCGGCATTTCAACCAGCTATCTGAACCAGATCGAAAACAACCAGCGTCCGGTCACAGCCCCGGTTCTGCTCGGCCTGGCCCAGGCCTTTTCGATCGACATCGCTGAATTTGCCCAGGAAGACACCGAACACTTGATCCATGATCTCAAAGAGGCTCTGGCAGATCCGCTGTTTGCCAGTGTCACGCCAAGCACCCGGGATTTGAAGTCGATTGCCGCCAACACGCCTTGGTTCGCGCACGCCTTTTTGAGCCTGCATATGACTTTCCGCCGCACCAGCGAGCGCACACAGCTCTTCAAAGAGGCGATTTCGAGCGAACCTACGGGTGGGCACGAACTGGGCGTTCTCCTGCCCTACGAGGAAGTCCGCGACTTTTTTCATTATCGCGCCAATCACTTCGATCGTCTCGACCGGGCCGCCGAAACGCTTGCCGATGAGATCATGGCCGGCGAACAAGCGCCGCATTTACGCCTTGCCGAATATTTGCTCGAGAAACATGCGGTGCGCGTCGAGACCGAATGGGTCGATCCGAGCTCGCGTTTCATGCGTCGCTTCGATCGGATAGGTCGAGTTCTTTGGCTGCGCGACGGGCTCGCCCCGTCGACAAGAGCTTTTCTCGTTGCCTATCAGATCGGTGTGCTCGAACAAGAACAAGAAATCGAGCAAATCGTCGCCAGCGCCTCGTTTCACTCGAACGGCGCGGCCGCCATCACCCGTATCGGCCTTGCGAATTACTTCGCCGGCGCCTTGATGATGCCCTATCAGCGCTTCCTCGCGATGGCACAGGCGACCCGCTACGACGTCGAACGCCTGTGCAATCTCTTCGGCACGAGTTTCGAGCAAACCGGGCACAGGCTTTCGACCTTGCAGAGACCCAACGCGCGCGGCGTACCGTTCTATTTCGTTCGCATCGATCGTGCCGGCAATATTACTAAGCGCCATTCGTCGACGCATTTTCAGTTTGCGCGCTTCGGCGGCACGTGTCCGCTCTGGAACGTCCACGAGGCTTTCGAGGCAGGCGATCGTACTTTGGTGCAGATCGCCGAGATGCCGGATGGGCTGCGCTATCTCTGTATCGCGCGGGCCGCGACGAAATCCGTGTACAGCCACTCGGCGCCGCCGCGTTATTATGCGCTCGGAATCGGCTGCGAAATTTCCTACGCACAAGACGTCGTCTATGCCGACGGGCTCGATTTGCGCAGTGCACCCGTCACCAAAATCGGCGTCAATTGCCGCTTGTGCGAACGTAATGACTGCCCGCAGCGCGCAACGCCGCCGATCGATCGGGCTCTGCTCGTCGATCCGGACCGCCGCGACTTCGTCCCCTTCCGGTTTGCCTGACCCGCGCGATCGCGACCGGCGTGGACATATTGCTCTAGAGCCGATCCAGATTAGGTAGAATCGCATGCGCGATCCGCCTAATCTGGAAAAATCGGCTCAACTTTCTTGAATACAGAGCGGATTGGCCTGTCGAGGCGGATCGCATTCGTGCGTCCGCCTTAACGCGATCCGCTCCAGCGCGTCACCACCTGCCCGTCTTGATCTGGGTCCATTGGCTCGTGACGAATTTTTGCGTCGCCTGGTCAAAGCCCGTGACCGTAAACAGCCGCCGCATCGTTTCGGCGTCCGGATAGATCAATTCGTTCTCGGCAATTTCCTCCGGGACGAGGCCCTTGGCGGCTAGGATGCCGCTCGCAAAATTCGTCACACGGGTATTGCGCGCAGCAATCGCAGGACGCATGAGGTAATTGATGAACGCATAGGCTTCGTCGGGATGCGGCGCATCGTTGGGAATGGCGATCGAATCGATCGACATCAAGGTTCCCTCTTTGGGAATGACATAGCCGAGGTTGACGCCGTTGTCGGCTTCTCGGGCACGATCGCGTGCTTGAAACACGTCTCCGGCCCAGCCGACTGCGACACAAATATCGCCGTTGGCGAGCGCATTGATATATTCGGAGGAATGAAATTTCTTCACTTTGTGGCGCATGAGTCTCAGGAGTTCCGCCGCCTGCCACAATTGTTCGCGTTTCTTTGAATTGGGATCGAGTTTGAGATAATTGAGCGCAATGGAAAAAAGGTCTTCGGGACTATCGAGCACATAGACCCCGCAATCGGCGAATTTCTTCAAATTCT
Organism: uncultured Alphaproteobacteria bacterium; assembly: GCA_963809985.1. Lineage (GTDB taxonomy): Bacteria > Pseudomonadota > Alphaproteobacteria > Rhizobiales > Beijerinckiaceae > Methylovirgula. The sequence continues at coordinate 129,231 of CAWELW010000004.1, forward strand.
CGGGCTTGAAAATGACCTCCCAGGAGGTGATGGTTGCATCGCCTAGGCGCTCTTTCAACTTGTCGACGTTGAAGCCGATGCCTGTCGTAAACCACATATAGGCGACCGCATACTGGTTGCCGGGATCGTACACGGCCAGCCGTTTCGTTATATCCGGCCACAGATTGGCTGCATTCGGCAGTTTTGCCTTATCGAGCTTCTGATAGAGGCCCGCTTGGATCTGCCGTTGCAGAAACGTCCCCGAAGGGACCACGACATCATAGCCGGTCTTGCCGGCGAGCAGCCGCGTCTCCAAGGTTTCATTCGAATCGTAAGTATCGTAGACGACCTTTATGCCGGTTTCTCTGGTGAAATCTTCGAGAACCTTCGGATCGATATAGTCGCTCCAGTTATAGACATTAACGCTGCGCTCCCCGGCGCCCGCTGCAACCACGCCGGCGAGAAGCGCCAGAAGAACAACGAGAAGAATCGAAACGAAGTTTTTCATCGGCTCGCCCTGCGCGTGGAGGTTCCGTCTTTCCGGGAAGATCTGATATTGGACCAGGACCCAAAAAAGCAAACAAATACCGCAAGTCTCCTCGTCATCGGCGGGGCGCGGTCGGGCAAAAGCAGTTTTGCGCAAAAGCTTGCCGAGAACTCCGGCAAACGTCCCGTGCTCATTGCGACTGCCGAGGCGCATGATGCCGAAATGGCGGCGCGGCTCGAAAAACATAAATCCACGCGCAAAGACGCCTGGCGCGTCGTCGAAGAACCCCATGCGCTTGTTGCGGTCTTGCGGCGCGAGGCGCGAACGGACCGGGTCGTCGTCGTCGATTGCTTGACGCTCTGGCTCAGCAATCGTCTCCTCTCAGGCGGCGACGTCGAGGCGGAGGGCGACGCATTGGCGGGCTTGGTCGAGGACCTTGCCGGACCCGTTGTTTTGGTCACCAACGAAGTCGGCACCGGCATCGTGCCGGATACGAGACTGGGCCGAGTTCTTCCGCGACGCTCAAGGTTGTCTCAACCAGAAGCTCGCCGGCGTCTGCGAGCGGGTCGTCCTCGTCGCAGCTGGCCTACCACTGACGCTCAAGCCAGCGCCGGATCTCACGCTCCGATTTTGATCGCAGCGGCTTCGGCTGCCGTTTTTTCTCAACCCGGCGGGCTGCGCTCGGGCGCTGGATCACGATGACATCGAATTGATTCAATCCAATGTCATGAAAGTGGTCAACAGCATGGTGCGCCCTTCAACCCTTGCGTTCGGCGGCCATGATATAGTTGACGTCCATGTCTCGGCTCTGCCGCCAGCGGCCGGTAAATGGTTCATAGACGACACCCGTCGCGTCGACGACATGAAGTTTTGCCGCGCGTAATGCTGCCGCCAGTTCCCGCGGCGTTACGAAATGCTCCCATTTATGCGTGCCTTTCGGCACCCATCGGAGAATGTATTCGGCGCCGAAGATCGCCAGCGCGAAACTCTTGAGCGTGCGGTTGAGCGTTGCCGCAACGAGGAATCCCTGCGGCCGGACTAAGGATGCGGCGACCGCCACGAAATTTTTCACATCGCGGACGTGTTCGATCACTTCCATGCATAGGACGACGTCGAATGTTCGGCCTGTAGCGGCCAAGGCTTCGGCGGTCGTCTGCTCATAGTCGATCCCGAGGCCGGATTTTTCGGCGTGCCGCCGTGCAACTTCGATATTGTGCGGCGCCGGATCGATCGCAGTCATCTGAGCGCCGAGCCGCGCGAGCGGCTCAGAAAAAAGGCCGCCGCCACAGCCGATATCGAGCATTTCGAGCCCGGCGAAGGGCCGGTCGTCGCCCGCGAGCGGCCGGCCGACCGCCTTGAAATAGCGCGTCGCGAGCGCCACGAGATAATCCACGCGAACCGGGTTGAACCGGTGCAGTGCCCGCATCGGACCCCGGATATCCCACCATTCCTCGCCAAGACGATCAAATTGGGCGACCTCGTCCGGGTCCACGGTCGAATCGGGTTCGGCCTTGTCTGACTGCAGCATCTGCAAAGCTCCTGTTAGACCGCGATGACTCTCGACAGAATCAATCCGAAGTCATAAACGTGATCGATTCTCATTAGCTGGAGCAGGGCACGCATGGTCCCGCTCGAGCGACTTCTGCTTCGGGCGAAGCCGGACGTTGGCGCCGATCATGCCGCGCCGCACTGACGCAAGCCAAATTCGGCCAAATGCCTGTAAAATCGGCCCGGCTTTCCGATAATTCGCCTTGGGACAGGTCCAAAGCCTCCCGACGGACACGCTCCAACGTATTGACTCGGCATCTATTCTTTTGGATCAGACAAGTCCATCCGATTGCCGGGAGCGGGCGCCGCCACGCCGCGACAGAACAGGATAACCCACCGAACGAAGGCGCGAAATTGACTTGATCTGTGGCAACCTTCATGTATACGCGCTCCAGCCGATCGGGTTGAGGACCGGGGCGCGCTCGGCCGGTGGCCCCTATCACCGGTCGTCGTTCTACCGCCCTGTCGCCGCCTGCTGTTGCGATGCTGACGGACGGCTCCTATCCGTTAGCTGAGCCGCATCACTAGCTCTTTGATCTGGAGGTCCGACCCTTACGTTTGGGAACCACGCATGAGGGTCGGGCCACGAGCGCCGGCGCAGTTTATGTCCGGCGGGAGCAACCCGGGCTGGCATGCCAAGCTGCAGGACCGGTTCTTCACGGCAAGCGCAAGGACGCCCCCCAGCGAAACGATCCGGCGCGGTGGCACTTGTTCGGCGCCGACGGTTCGGTGTCAATGTCGATACTCGTCTAACGGAAAGCTTGGCCGGACCCCCTATGGCCCGTCTCGTACTGAAATTTGGCGGCACGTCCGTCGGCGACATGGAGCGCATTCGCAGCGCGGCCCGGCACGTGATTCGGGAAGCCAAGGCTGGCCACGACGTGGCGGTCGTTGTTTCGGCCATGTCTGGCAAGACCAATGAGCTCGTCGCTTGGTGCAAGGAAGCATCGCGCTTATATGACGCATGCGAATACGACACGGTTGTCGCTTCCGGGGAGCAGGTGACGGCCGGACTGCTCGCATTGGCCTTGCAGGAAATGGGTATTGCGGCCCGGTCTTGGCTCGGCTGGCAGATCCCGATCCTCACGACGGAGGCACATGGTTCGGCTCGGATCCTGAAGATAGATGGCGCAAAGATTCTGAAGGGATTCGCATCCAAGGAGATTTCCGTCATTGCTGGTTTCCAAGGCTTGCATGAGCCGAGCATGCGCATAACGACGCTCGGCCGCGGCGGCTCGGACACGAGCGCAGTGGCGGTCGCTGCAGCGATCAAGGCAGACCGGTGCGACATCTATACGGACGTCGACGGCGTCTACACGACCGATCCGCGCATCGTGCCGAAAGCGCGGCGTCTCGACCGCGTCACTTTCGAGGAAATGCTCGAAATGGCCTCGCTCGGCGCCAAAGTCCTGCAAGTGCGCTCGGTCGAGCTTGCGATGCTTCACAAGGTCAAGACCTTCGTACGCTCGTCTTTCGACGATCCTGATAACCCGCAGCGCGGTACTTTGATTTGCGACGAGGAGGATATCGTGGAACAGCAGGTCGTCACCGGCATCACGTTTTCTCGTGACGAAGCGCAGATCACCTTGCGCCGGGTCGCCGATCGTCCTGGCGTCGCCGCGGCGATCTTCATGCCGCTGGCCCGGGCCTCCATCAACGTCGATATGATCATTCAGGTCGCGTCGGACAACACCGTGGCAACGGACATGACATTCACCGTTCCAACCGCCGATTTCGATCGTGCCCGATCGATTCTGGAAAATGAGCAGAAGCGGATCGGTTACGCGGTTCTGGAGGGCGCCACCGATGTGGTCAAAATATCCGCTATCGGAATCGGCATGCGCAGCCATGCCGGCGTCGCCGCGCGCGCATTCGAGGCTCTCGCCGAAAAGGGCATCAATATTCGTGCGATCACGACGTCGGAAATCAAATTTTCCGTATTGATCGATGCGGTTTATACAGAACTGGCGATCCGCACGCTCCATTCGCTCTATGGTCTCGACAAGGCCTCAATGTCGGGCATGATAGAACCATAGACCTGTGCATTTTTCCGTCCCAATTCTATTGAATGACACGGAATCGTTGCCGCAGCGCCGAAGGAACGATTGCTTTTTCTGCGTTGCAGCACAAAGCGCGCCGCGCGGATTGATGCAAGCAGTTCGACTAGCGCTTGCGGTCCGGAGTTTGCATTGGTTATACGGCTGAAAGGCAACCGATGGCGTCGAATAGCAAAGTGCGAAAGCCCGATTCCCGGGTTCGCCAGGCGGTGACTTTGCCGATACGAAACTTTGCCAAAACGGGATTTTGAGGCCCTCGTGCCTGAATAGGATATGGCCATGCGTGGCGCCCTCGGCGGACCGCGCCAACTGCTGCGGCGGCTTCGCGAAGTCATGGCGGAGCCGATCAGCCCTCAGGCGCGGCTCGACAAGATAGTGGTCCACATCGCCGCAAACATGGTCGCGGAGGTGTGCTCGGTTTATGTGCTCAGGGCCGACGGTCCTCTCGAGCTATTTGCGACCGAAGGTCTCAACCATGAAGCCGTGCATCTCACGACGATGCGTATCGGCGAAGGCCTTGTCGGTCTGATCGCCGAAACGGCCGAACCGCTCGCGCTCGCTGACGCCCAGCACCACCCCGCCTTCTCCTATCGACCCGAGACGGGCGAGGAGATTTACTCGTCTTTCCTCGGCGTGCCGATTTTGCGCGGCGGCAACACGCTCGGCGTGCTCGTGGTGCAGAACCGAGCCAGACGCACCTATTCCGAAGAGGAAATAGAAGCGTTGCAGACGACGGCGATGCTGCTCGCCGAATTGATCGCGTCGGGCGAATTGCAATCGCTCGGCCTTCACGGCGACGAAATTGTGCTGCGGCCGCCGCTCGCTTTGAAAGGCGCCCCGGTTGCCGAAGGTGTCGGGCTGGGACACGCGGTCTTGCATGAGCCGCGCATCCTCGTTAAGCAAATCGTTGCCGAGGACATGAAGCGCGAGATGGATAGGCTGGATACGGCGATTCACGCGATGCGCGAATCGATCGATCTGTTGATCGAGCACGGCGACATGGGACCCGGTGAACATCGCGAAGTTCTCGAAACCTTCCGCATGTTTGCCCACGACCGCGGTTGGATTCGGAGGCTGCGCGAGGCCGTGACCACCGGCCTCACCGCGGAAGCCGCCGTCGAGCGCGTTCAAAACGATGCACGCGCCAAACTGCAACGCCAGACCGATCCCTATCTGCGGGAGCGGCTGCATGATCTCGACGACCTTGCGAACCGGCTGCTCTATCAACTGACCGGCCAGAGTTTTGTCACCGCGCATGAGGATCTGCCGGATAACGCCATCATCGTCGCCCGCACGATGGGCCCTGCGGCGCTGCTAGAATATGACCGCGCCAAGCTGCGCGGCGTCATCCTTGAAAATGCCGGCGCGGCAAGCCACGTCGCAATCGTCGCCCGCGCCCTGGGTATTCCCGCCGTCGGGGAGGTGGCGAATATCGTCGATCTTGTCGAACCGGGTGATGCGATCATTCTCGACGGCACGTCGGGCGACGTGCATGTGCGGCCGCCATCCGACATCGAACAGGCCTATGCCGAAAAGGCCAAGCTGAGGGCGCGCCGGCAGGAGCAATATCACAAGCTGCGCGAGGTGCCCGCCCTGACCCGCGACGGCGTCGCGATCGAATTGCACATGAATGCCGGGCTTCTGATCGATCTTCAACACGTTGCCGAAACCGGTGCGGCCTCGATCGGACTTTTTCGGACCGAACTACAATTCATGGTCGTCTCGCAATTCCCGCGGATGCGCGAACAAGAGACTTTCTACAAGGCCGTCTTCAATGCCGTGCCTGACAAGCTCATTACCTTCCGCACCCTCGACATTGGCTCGGACAAGGTCCTTCCCTATATGACCAAGGTCGAGGAGGAAAACCCGGCGCTTGGCTGGCGCGCCATTCGGATCGGGCTGGATCGGCCGGGGCTTCTGCGTTCGCAGCTACGGGCACTGCTGCGCGCCGGAGCTGGCCGCGAACTGCGCATCATGTTTCCGATGATCACGACTACCTGCGAATTCGACACCGCCAAGACTTTTGTCGAGCGCGAAATCGCCTATCTCAAACGGCACAATTACCCTTTGCCGGCAAGGCTCGAACTCGGCATCATGGTCGAGGTTCCATCCCTGCTGTGGCAGCTCGACGAGATCTGCAAGCGCGTCGACTTTTTGTCGGTCGGATCCAATGATCTCGTCCAGTATCTTTTTGCCGCCGATCGTGACAACAAGCGCGTCGCTACGCGGTTCGACTGCCTGTCGCCGCCGATTCTGCGGGCTTTTAAATTGATCGTCGATAAAGCCCGCGAAACCAAGACGCCGCTTTCGCTTTGCGGCGAAATGGGCGGCAGGCCTATCGAGGCACTGGCGCTCATCGCCCTTGGCTTCCGCCAGCTCTCTATGGTGCCATCAGCGATCGGGCCGGTGAAGGCCATGATCCTCGCAACAGATCTCGGCGCGACGGAAGACTTTTTGGCTGAGCTTCTCGAAAGTCATGACGCGACGCATTCTTTGCGCGACAAATTGCAAGAATTCGCCGAAGCCCGGGATATACCGGTCTAGAGCGGGATGAGGGAAAAGTGGAAACCAGTTTTCGGGCGCTCTAATTTATGTAAGTCGATCACGCGCCCTGCAGTCTTCCATAGAGCCGCTATCTCCGGAAAGTCATGCTGCCAGAAGAAAAACTCGACCTTATTTTGCGCCGCCATGAGGAAATCTCGGCGCGCCTAGCCGAGGGAGCGGAGGCCTCTGCCTACGTCGCCTTGCGCCGCGAGCTTGCCAATATGGAGGAAGTGGTTGCTGTCATCCGCGCTTATCGAATGCAGGCTAACGAACTCCGGGGGATCGCCGCGCTGCTTGCCGATCCCGGCCTCGATGCCGAAATGCGCACGCTCGCCGAAGACGAACGCAAGGCGGCCGGGGAGCGGCTCGCCGATCTCGAGCAAAAGGTCAAGGTCGCGCTTTTGCCGAAAGACGCAGCCGACGAAAAGAGTGCCATTCTCGAAATCCGCGCCGGCACCGGCGGCGATGAGGCCGCGCTGTTCGCCGGCGATCTCTTCCGCATGTACCAGCGCTATGCCGAAGCCAAAGGCTGGCGCGTCGAAATCCTTTCCGCCAACGAAGGGACGATGGGCGGGTTCAAGGAGATCATTGCCGAGATCGTCGGGCGGGGGGTCTTTGCGCGCTTTAAGTTCGAATCCGGCGCACATCGGGTGCAGCGGGTTCCCGATACCGAAACGCAGGGCCGTATCCACACGTCGGCGGCGACGGTTGCCGTGCTTCCCGAAGCCGAAGACGTCGATATCGACATTAACGAAGCCGACCTCAAGATCGACACGATGCGCGCGCAAGGCGCTGGCGGCCAGCATGTCAACAAGACCAAATCGGCGATCCGCATCACCCATATGCCGTCCGGCATCGTCGTTTTCGTGCAGGATGAGCGTTCACAGCACAAGAATCGCGCCCGCGCCATGGCTTTGCTGCGCGCCCGCCTTTATGACACGGAACGGCGAAAGCTCGATGCCGAGCGGGCGGCGGACCGGCGTTCGCAAGTGGGGTCGGGCGATCGTTCGGAGCGGATCCGGACCTACAATTTCCCGCAAGGACGACTGACCGATCACCGCATCAATCTGACTCTCTACAAGCTCGACAAGGTCATGACCGGCGAAGCGCTCGATGAAGTCATCGACGCCTTGATCACGCATCGCCAGGCGAGCCTGCTCGCCGCAAGCGAGCGATGATCCGCAGAACTGCCGCGTCACGTCGCGTGCGCGATATATTCGATCAAGGTAACTGCTGATTCGCCCGTCCAGTCAACGGGCCCGGCAATGTAGCCGACGATCGACCCCTGCCGTGATATGACGTAGGACATGGGCGTGCTGTAGAGCACGAAGGGGCCAGCACGTCGCGTGCTCGACGCGGTCGCGATCGCGACGCCGTCGGGATCGAGATAGACTGGGAGATGTTTGATACCCCACTTGCGCAAAAACGGCGCGACGACAAAACTGCCTCCCCCGTCTTCCGCAATGGCGGCAATGTCGATGTCCTTGCCGTGTGACTGCTGTAAGCTTTCGAGCTTCGGTAATTCGGTCTGGCAGGCCTCGGACCATGTCGCCCAAAAATTGAGCAGCATGGGCCTCCCGGGCTTCGGAGCGAGGTCAACCGGTTTGCCGTCCCGCCGAAGCAGTTTGAGTGTCGGCATCGGCTTTGCCGGATCAAGCGGGATGAACCGGCTCTTGCCGCTATTGGACGCCGGTGGATGATCGGGAGCCTCCGCAGCGACATGACGCGGCGACAGGGCCAGCACGAGGAAGGACGCAAAGGGCGCAAACATGGCGCTGCGACGCGAGAGACGGCGCAGCTTGCTTTGCAAAGAAAGAAGGTCGAGAAGTCTGCCACGTGCCGACTTATACTGGATCGTGTCCCGCCGATCTTCTCAAAATCCTGTTAGAAGTCGAGCCCAGTCGAGCAGATCGGCTCAACTCATTTAAATCTGCGCCGGATTCACCCGCTCTAGTGAGCGCATTGAACGAATCGCCGATCATCTATTACATTGCAGTCAGCCAAACTGGAAGCCGGACAGGGTCTTGCCCCAGACGCGATCATTATAGGTGCGGCGCCCAGGATCGTCCTCGCCGGCGCCCGCCGCCACCATGAGAGGAATGAGATGTTCCTCGCGCGGATGACAGACGCGGGCAAAAGGTGCCCGTTGCCAGGCCGCAAGCGCCCTGGCACGAGCCGAAGCATCCGGCATCGAAACCGCTTCGGTGAGCCAATCGTCGAAATGTTTCGAGGCTTCGTCGCCGCTCCGGTCGTCGCCCAGGAAGGCGCGCAGGTTATGGAAACTCATGCCGCTTCCGACGATCAGGATACCCTCGTCCCGCAAGGGCGCCAGTGCCCGGCCGATTTCGAGATGGGTTTTGGGATCGAGATCATGCTGTATGGAGAGCTGCACGATCGGAATTTGCGCGTCCGGGTAGATCAAGAGGAAGGGGATGAAAATGCCGTGATCGAAGCCGCGTGTCTTATCCTCATAGCTCTCGAAACCCGCGGCGGCGAGAAGATCGCGCACCTGCTTGGCGAGTTCGGGCGACCCGGGCGCCGGGTAACTCAACCGATAGGTATGTTCCGGGAAATTGTAATAATCGAAAAGAAGCGACGGATGCGCGCCGGAATTGACCGTCGGCTTCGTCGTCTCCCAATGGCCGGAGATCACCAAAACCGCCTTCGGGCTCTGCCCGATGCTGGCAGCCAAACCGCGCAGATAGGCTGCCATCTTGTCCCAAGTGTCCTTGGGGCCTTTCATCGGCTCCATGAAGAAACAAGGACCTCCGCCATGCGGAATGAAAAGTGTGGGCAGGCGTGCACTCATCTTCATCCTCTCGCGGTCCTGAGCAAAGCGGCGCCTCGTTTGCAACCAATGGAAAGTTTTAGACTCGGCGGTCCAACGAAGATATCGATAAAAATTCGCTCAGTTCCATCAAGATTCCCGATCGAAGGAGAGTTTTCTTTCGATCAGATCGAGAGTTTGTGACGGCTGCCGGAACCGGCGACATCGCCGCTGTGGACCACATGCACCGGCCGGACAAACGGCCCTCTCCAAGAGCCCCGCTTCAACGCAAGTTCAGAACTGCAGGGCGGTGGCTTGTTTCACCCCCGGCAATTTCCTGATCTCTGCGATGAGTTCGTCCGGTACTCTGCCATCGACTTCGACGAGGGCGATCGCCGATCCGCCGGCCTGGTCGCGGCCGAGCGCAAAGGTCGCGATATTGATGCCGGCATTGCCGAAGAGACTGGCAAACCTGCCGATGAAGCCCGGCTTGTCCTCGTTCGAGACATAGATCATCGTCGGAGCGAAGGCCGCATCGACCGAAATATTCTTCACCGACACGATGCGCGGCTTGCCGTCATGGAACACGGTTCCGGCGATGCTGCGCTCGAGGCCCTCCGTCGCAACCGTCAGCGTGACGAGCGATTCGTAATCGCCTTCCGCCGCACGCGTCACTTCATCGACGACGATACCACGCTCCTTCGCGACGCTCGGCGCCGAGACGACATTGATGTCGGTGAGCACCGGACGCAGAAGCCCGGCGATGGCGGCCGCCGTCAAGGCCCTGGTTTTCAGGTCCACCACGTTGCCCTCATAGGTAATCGTGACTTTCTTGATATCGGTCTCGGTCATTTGCCCGGCAAAAGAGCCGAGCCTTTCCGCCAGCGCAATGAAAGGCTTCAGTTTCGGCGCTTCCTCGGCCGTGATCGAGGGGAAGTTCACCGCATTGGAGATCGCCCCGCGGGTAAGATAATCCGACATCTGCTCGGCGACCTGCAGGGCGACATTTTCCTGCGCCTCGCTGGTGGCGGCGCCGAGATGCGGCGTGCACACGACATTGGGATGGCCAAACAGCGGATGTTCTTTTGCGGGCTCGGTCGTGAAGACGTCGAAGGCCGCACCGGCGATATGGCCGGAGTTGAGAAGCGCCCGCAAGGCCTGTTCGTCGACGAGACCGCCGCGCGCGCAATTGATGACGAACACGCCCTTCTTCGTCTTCGCGAGGTTTTCCGCCGATAGAATATTCTTCGTCTGCGCGGTCAAAGGCGTATGCAAGGTAATCACGTCGGCGCGCGCGAGAAGATCGGCGAGTTCGACCTTTTCGACACCGAGGTCAAGCGCGCGCTCCGGCGACAAGAAGGGATCATAAGCGATCACGCGCATACGCAAGCCGATGGCGCGATCGGCGACGATCGATCCGATATTGCCGCAACCGATGATGCCGAGCATCTTGCCGGTGATCTCGACACCCATGAAACGGTTCTTCTCCCATTTGCCGGCCTGCGTCGACGCATCGGCGGCGGGAATTTGCCGGGCCAGAGCAAACATCAATGCGATCGCGTGCTCGGCCGTCGTGATGGAATTGCCGAAAGGTGTGTTCATCACGATGATGCCTTTCGCCGTCGCAGCCGGAATATCGACATTGTCGACGCCGATGCCGGCACGGCCGATGACTTTCAGTTTCGTCGCAGAATCGAGGATCTTGGCCGTAACTTTGGTCGCCGAACGAATGGCAAGCCCGTCATAATTGCCTATGATCTCAGCAAGCTTGCCCTTGTCTTTGCCGAGTTCGGGCCGGAAATCGACGTCGACGCCGCGCTCCTTGAAGATCGCAACGGCGGCGGGCGAAAGAGCATCGGAAATGAGAACGCGTGCAGCCATGGAATTTCTCCTGTAGAGGTCGAAGCGGACTTTGCCGGTGCCTGCCAGCACACTTGACGATGTCGCGCTTTGAGCGGATTGGATTTTTGAGGTCTGCCAAATTCAAGGCCGTCATGTATGGACGGTCCCCGTTTGGCAAGGATTTTTTTGCCGGCTTCGGCACAAGTCTGGAGCGGACATGTATTCGGCCTGTTGATGCGGCCTGATGACCGCTGGCCCCGATGGGTTACGCGGATTGGGCTCCAAGCATTGCGGGGCGCTGTGCTGCGCGATGACGTATCGGGGGTGTCCCAATCCAGGTCCTGACCATTTTGCCGTCGCTGCCTTCTGCTCCTTGCCGGTGACTGGTCGGACGACGTGTCCGGCCAGAACCTATTTGAACCTCGATCTATCTGCGCGTTGGGGCAAGCCGCTCGCGAGCGCGCTTCCCTATTGCGCCGTAGCGAGCGAGCGGCTCGCTCCGGGATGGGGCTTGAAGCTTTCGCCCGAAGTGAGAATCGCCCGAGCGATAGGCGCGGTCTTGGCCGCCTGCGCCAGGACCGAGACTTTCATCGGCCGCCTGGCCAGAATGCCGCGCTGCCATTCGGTCGCCCGGTCGGTGCGCGCCTTGGCGTTGCGCATGATCGTGCTGGCGCCGAGCGCGAAGAGTTTGCCGTCGCCGACCGCTGCGACAATCGCATGCGCTGTCAAGCCGCCGACGCCCGGAATGGTGGCGAGCCGCCGCATGATCGGATCAGCCTTTGCAATCGCCAGAATCTTGTTCTCGAGTTCGTCTATCGCCTTCTTCAGCGCTTCCACCTGAACATTGAGCGTCCGGAAGGCTGCCAAGAGCAGCGATGGAATACGCCTATCACCGGCTTCGATCAGCGCCACCAGTTCGGCAAAGCCGCGGTTGCCTTTCGCGGCGATGATGCCGAATTCGGAGAGCTGACTGCGCATCGGGTTCATCAATTGCGTGTGCTGTTTGACCTACAAGTCGCGCGACCGCTCGAGTCCGCGCGAGGCTTGCTGCTCGACGCTCTTGATCGCCACGAACCGCATATCCGGACGGCCGAGCGCGGTGCAGATCGCCGCCGCGTCGCGCGCATCGTTCTTGTTGCGCTTGACGAACGGCTTCACATAGGCCGCCGGGATCAGGCGCACCTCATGGCCCAAGGCACGCAGCGTCCGGCCCCAGTGATGCGCCGAACCGCAGGCTTCGATGCCGATCAATGTCGGCGGCAGCCTGGCGAAAAAACCCTCCATCTGCGAGCGCTTCAAGCGCTTCTGCAACAAGATCTTTCCGGTCGAATCTTCCCCGTGAACTTGAAAAACAGACTTGGCGGTATCCAGGCCGATCATGCTAACATTCATTTGGACGGTCTCCGCAGCTGGGTTGAATCACACGGCCCGGCTTGGCACATCTGATGCCGTCGGGGACCGTCCACCCGGCATTGCGAGCGAACGGGTCCGGCCCTTGTCCGGCCCGATGAAACGCTACGCGAAGCAATCCAGTCTCTTGTTCGAATCTTCTGGATTGCTTCGTCGCTTCGTTCCTCGCAATGCCGGCGCTCGACTGCCCGATTGCCCAGCCTACCCCCTGTTGCGCGATTGCCAAGGGCGGCCGGAAACGCAATAGGATTGAAATCATCGCGAGGAGTTTTTTCAGACTCTCGTCCTGCTTCGCGCTGGACGTGTCGAGCGTGGTGCGCGCGCGGGCATAAAGGGGCTCGCGGCTCGAAAGAATTGTGATGAGTTCGGCCATGGCTGCCTTGTCATCGCCCATCGGCCGCAGGTCGCCTTGGGCGCGGACTCGGCTCATATGTTCGGCGGGCGTCGCCTTCATCCAGATGGTGAAGAACGAGGCGAGCAAGAGATCGAATGTGACGGGTTCGGAGACTATGCTGCCGCCGGTTGCCAAAATCACCGGACCGGGCGTCTCGACGATCCTGCGCAAGGTTATTTGTTCGAAACGGCGGTAGCCGTCCTGGCCGTAGAGCGACATGATCTCGGTCATCGAGAATCCATGCTCGCGTTCAATCTCCTTGCTCAATTCGACGAAGCGCCAGCCGAGTTGTTCGGCGGCGAGCCGGCCGAGCGTTGATTTGCCGGCGCCGCGCAAGCCGATCAAGGCGACGCGATCGACGGCGATTGCATGTGGATTGTGTGCGGCGATGCGCCGGCCGGTCAGAATATCCTTGACCTCTTCGATCATGGCCGGCGTCGCCTCGCCGAGCAGTGAGCGCACCAGCGCCCAATCGTTCGAAACGGAGGCCGATCCGGTGATCAGAATCTTCGAGCGGCGCGCCGATCGCCGCTGCGACGCGGCGCAATAGAATGATCGAGACATTGCCGAGACCAGTCTCGAGCTGGGCGATATAGCGCTCCGACACGCCAGAGACTTGCGCCAGGACTTTGCGCGACAAGCCGCGCATCGCGCGCATCTCGCGAACGCGTCGGCCCAGCTGCACGAGATAGGCGTCGCTGTCATCGTCACGCGTGACTTTCGGCGCCTTCTTGGCAGTCCGGTCGGGCAGCGTCGTTTCGAGATCCGAAGAACCCGAAGCGAGGCGAGGGAGCGATTTCGAGCGCGGCATTGTGAAACCAGCGAAAAATGAATAATAGCTCCGGAGCGGCTTGACAGCAAGGCGAGTCCTGTCCACTCTATGCATTATATTGCACTATTTTGCCGAGCGTCAAAATGCGAACCTGCGAAATCAGAGGCGTAAGGTCAGAAATGCAAAGGAGGAAATGAGATGGAGGTGCGTGCGCCGGACGCTGCGCAGCGGGATTTTGCCGAAAGGATCGCAGCCGTCGTCGAATCGATCGGCGATCGGCCGCTAGATTCGGCTTTGGCTCAATGGCTCAACGCGAATTATCCTGCTGATGGCGCCGCTTTCAAGAAGCTCGCCGCTCTTCTCGAAGCGGGATGTGCGGAAGGATGGCTGTGCCAGCGCGAGGCCGACGGCATCAGGTTTGGACGCGTCATCAAGCCCGGCCAATCGGCGGGCGCGTTCAGCGTCGACGTCGTCAGGATGGATCGCGTCGCCGGTCCCCATCATGTCCATCCGAAAGGCGAGATCGGGATGATCGTTCCTCTTGCGGGCGAACCCCGTTTCGATGGGTTTGCGGCGGGGTGGTACGTCTATGGGCCAGGCTCGGCGCATCGTCCGACCGTCACGGGCGGCTCCGCCTATGTGCTCTATCTGCTGCCCGAAGGGTCAATCGAATTCACTAGGTCATGATGATCTTGGATTGGTTCAATCCAAAGTCATGAATGTGATCGATTCTAATAATTTAGACCGAGATGCGCGATCAAGCTTAGGCAATGTGCGTAAACTTGACTGCGCCGGAAAATCGGTTCCCACTTTTCCTCACCCGGCGCTAGGGTCGAGAAGCCAGAGCCGATTTTTCCCTATCGCGGAAGCGCAGTTCAAGTACATTGCTATACGACATGGACCAAAAATGCCACTCCCCGCGCTGGGGATCGGCTCAGCCGACAGGCACCCACATCGAGAGCCGAGCTATTCTGATGACCATCTACAACGCATGCACCGATCTCGTCGATTTGAATGTCGAACATGGCCGCGGCGAGAAAATCGCCTTCATCGATCCTGAACATACGCTCACTTATGCGCAACTGCAGGTGCAGACGCGCCGGTTCGCGAATCTCCTCCGCCGTTTCGGCATTCGCCGGGAAGAGCGTATTCTTCTGCTTTTGACCGATACGGTCGAATTCCCGATCGCTTTTCTCGGTGCGATCCGCGCCGGCGTCGTGCCGGTTCCAGTCAACACGATGCTCGCGCCGGCGCAATATGGCTATATTCTCGACGATACACGTGCCCGGGTCCTGTTCGTTTCAGCGCCGCTGCTCGACAGCGTGCAACCTTGTATTGCGCAGGCGACGCATCTCGAGCACGTCCTCGTGGTTGGCGCGGCGCAAGGCCAAGGGCTCGATTTCGCCTCGCTTCTTGCCGCCGAGTTGGAGAAATTCGAGACCGTTGCGACCCATCCCGACGAGACGGCCTTTTGGCTTTATTCCTCGGGATCGACCGGCGCACCGAAAGGCACCAAGCACGTCCATGCAAGCCTGATGGCGACGGCGCGGCTTTTTGCGCAAGGCATTCTTGATATTAAAGAGACGGACGTCGTCTATTCTGCGGCGAAATTGTTTTTCGCTTATGGATTGGGCAATGCCTTGACCTTCCCGATGTCGGTGGGTGCCACGGCGATCCTCGAGCCGTCGCGGCCGACACCCGACAAGGTCTTCGAGATCCTCGAAAAATACGCGCCGACGATATTCTGCGGTGTGCCGACGCTGTTTACCGCGCTTGTGCACGATGCCAAACATGCCGAGCACAAAGGCTCGCCGCGGCTGCGGATCTGCACTTCGGCCGGCGAAGCTTTGCCCGAACATATCGGCGCCGCTTGGACGAAAAGATTCGGCGTCGAAATCATCGACGGCGTCGGCTCGACGGAAATGCTGCATATCTTCCTGTCCAACAGGCCGGGTGACGTCGTCTACGGCACATCCGGAAAACCCGTGCCCGGCTATGACGTCAGGCTGACCGACGAGGCTGGTGCGGAAGTCGCCGATGGCGAGATTGGCGAACTCTTCGTGCGCGGTCCGAGCGCCGCGGAAGGTTATTGGAACCAGCGCGACAAAAGCCGCGGAACGTTCCACGGCGAATGGACGCGCACCGGCGACAAATATACGCGCGATGCATCGGGGCGCTACACGTATTGTGGCCGCACGGACGACATGTTCAAAGTGAGCGGCATTTGGGTCTCGCCGTTCGAGGTCGAAGCCGCGCTCATGGCCGATCCCGCTGTGCTCGAGGCTGCCGTCGTCGCCCACGCCGACGTAGACGGGTTGCTCAAACCAAAGGCCTTCGTCGTTTTGACGGAGGGAGCAGACCGGGAAAACCTCGAACAGCGTTTGAAGGACCAGGTCAAAGCGAAAGCGGGCAATTGGAAATATCCGCGTTGGATCGAAGTGATCGAGTCCTTGCCGAAGACGTCGACCGGCAAAATTCAGCGCTTCAAGTTGCGCGACGTTGTGTGAATGGAGACACTTGCGGACGAGGGCCGTCTCGACCTCGGCGATCAGCAGCTCGAATATCGCTTCATCCGTGAGAGGCACGAGGCGGCGCCGACCATCGTCATGCTGCATGAGGGCTTGGGCTGCGTCGGTCTTTGGGGCGAGTTTCCCGACAAGCTCGCCGAAGCGACGGGCTTCGGCGTATTCGTCTATTCGCGCGCCGGCTATGGTGCGTCGAGTCCCGTCACCCTGCCGCGTCCGCTCGGGTACATGCATGATGAAGCTTTGCATGTTTTGCCGCGCGTCCTAGATGCGATCGGCCTCGGACGCGGCGCGCTGCTCGGCCATTCCGACGGAGCCTCGATCGCAGCGATCTTTGCCGGCAACTTCACCGATCCGCGGATCGAAGCCGTCAGCCTCGTTGCGCCGCATTTCTTCACCGAGGATTTCGGCCTGCGTGAAATCGCGAGAGCCAAAGATCTCTATGAGACAAGTGATCTCAAACAGCGCTTGGCGCGCTGGCACAAGAATGTCGACGTGAGTTTCTACGGCTGGAACCGCGCTTGGCTGGATCCTGGTTTTCGCGCCTTTGACATCACCGACTATCTTCCGAAAATCCGCTGCGCCGTGCAGGTCGTGCAAGGCGATGCGGATCCCTACGGCAGCTGGCGGCAGGTCGAAGTCCTTGCAGAAAAGTGCATGGTGCCGGTCGACGTCGTCTGCTTGCCGAAGGTCGGTCATTCACCGCATCGCGAAGCGCCTGAGGCCACGCTCGACGCCATTAGCGGATTCTTCGGGCGGGTTCTCGGCCCGGTCAGAGCTCTGAGTGCCGATGGGTGATATGAATTAAAATTCATGTGAACGATAGTTTTGACTGGACATGGAGAGTATATGCATTATACTGCATGACCCCTTTGATCGCAGGTGGAGGAACGTGTATGGCGGAAGAATCGCGCAAACTCGCCAATGGCGCGAGCCGCATCGATTTCGCGACCGATCCCAGTCGCTACAAGCATTGGAAGCTGGCGGTCGATGGCGAAATCGCCACTCTCACCATGGATGTCGATGAAAACGGCGGCCTCTTCGAAGGCTATCAGCTGAAGCTGAATTCTTACGATCTCAGCGTCGATATCGAACTCGCCGATGCGATTCAGCGTCTGCGTTTCGAACATCCCGCCGTCAAAGTCGTGCTCTTGCGTTCAGGCAAGCCGAAGGTCTTTTGCGCGGGCGCGAATATCCGCATGCTCGCCGGTTCCGAACACGCGCATAAGGTCAATTTCTGCAAGTTCACCAATGAGACGCGCAACGGCATCGAGGATGCGAGCGCCTTCTCGGGTCAGCACTATATCTGCGTCGCGAGCGGGCCGGCGGCGGGCGGCGGCTATGAGCTCGCTCTGGCGACCGATCATATCATGCTCGTCGACGACGGGTCGTCGTCGGTATCCTTGCCCGAAGTTCCTTTGCTCGCCGTTTTGCCGGGCACCGGCGGGCTCACGCGCGTCGTCGACAAGCGCAAAGTGCGGCGCGATCGTGCCGATGTCTTTTGCACCATTGAAGAAGGCATCAAGGGCAAGCGCGCGGAGCAATGGCGGCTCGTCGACGAGCTCGTGCCTTTGCCGAAGCTCGAGGAGCGCGTCGCCGTGCGGGCTTGCGAGTTCGCCGCGAAATCGTCACGCAAGGGCACGGGGCCGGGCATTCGCCTCACACCGCTCGAGCGCAGATTTTACGCCGAAGGGATCGACTATCGTTTTGTGACGGTCGAGATCGGTCGGGCGCGCCGCACCGCGACACTGACTTCTCAAAAGCGTCGAGACGGCGCCGCCGGCAAACACTGAGGCGCTTGTCGCGGAAGGGGCGGACTTCTGGCCCTTGCGGCTCGCCCGCGAACTCGACGACGCCATTCTCGAATTGCGCAACAACCACTTCGACGTTGGCACGCTGGTCTTCAAATCCTTAGGCGACAGCGATCGTGTCGCCGCCTTCGATGCCTTTCTCAACGACCATGCCGATCATTGGCTCGTCAATGAAATCCGGCATTATTGGAAACGCGTCCTGAAACGGATTGACGTGACATCACGCACGCTCGTGGCCTTGGTCGAGCCGGGATCCTGTTTTGCCGGATTTCTGACGGAAGTCGTTTTTGCAGCTGACCGGTCTTACATGCTGATCGGGCCAAGGGAAGGTGATAACCGGCCGCCCGCGACGCTCGTCTTGAGCGCCTCGAGTTTCGGCCCGCTTCCCATGAGCCACGGGATTACACGTCTCGAGACACGCTTCCTGGCTGAGCCGGAAAGGCTCGAAGACCTGAAAAAACATCTTGGCGAAAAGCTCGATGCGGAGGCCGCAGACGCTTTCGGGCTGGTGACCTTCGCACTCGACGACATTGACTGGGCCGATGAAATTCGCGTCTTTCTCGAAGAGCGGACGAGTTTCTCACCCGACGCTTTGACGGGCCTCGAAGCCAATCTGCGCTTCGCCGGCCCCGAGACCATGGAATTGAAAATCTTCGCGCGTCTCACCGCGTGGCAGAACTGGATTTTCCAGCGCCCGAACGCGGTCGGCGAACAAGGGGCGTTGCGCCACTACGGCACCGGCAAGCGGCCGGTCTACGACATGCGCCGTGTGTGAAGGGGCGCGTCCCGTGAAAGAAATGCTCTCTGGGAGTTATACCATGACTGATACGATCGATGTCGATTATTCGACACAGATTCCAAACAACGTCGCTCTTCATGAAGATCGGCAAGTCTTGCGCGCGCTCGAGGGCTGGCACAATAACTACCTGCAATGGTGGCGGGAGATGGGGCCGGAAGGGTTCCAGTCCTCGCTCGTCTATTTGCGCACCGCGATCTCTGTCGAACCGCAAGGCTGGGCGAAGTTCGGTTTCGTCAAAATGCCCGATTACCGCTGGGGCATATTGCTGGCGCCGAAGGAGGAGGGCCGCAAGGTCAACTTCGGCCAGCACCTCGGCGAACCTGCGTGGCAGGACGTGCCCGGCGAATATCGCGCCATGCTCCGCCGCCTGGTCGTCATTCAAGGCGATACCGAGCCGGCTTCGGTCGAGCAACAGCGCCATCTCGGCGCCACTGCGCCTTCGCTCTATGACATGCGCAATCTTTTCCAGGTGAATGTCGAGGAAGGCCGGCATTTGTGGGCAATGGTCTATCTTTTGCACAAGTATTTCGGCCGCGACGGGCGTGAGGAAGCGGAAGAATTGCTGCGCCGGCGCTCCGGCAACGCCGAGACGCCGCGCATGCTCGGCGCCTTCAACGAAGAGACGCCAGACTGGCTGTCCTTCTTTATGTTCACCTTTTTCACCGATCGCGACGGCAAGATGCAGCTCGAATTGCTTGCCCAGTCGGGCTTCGATCCGTTGTCGCGCACTTGCCGCTTCATGCTGACGGAAGAAGCCCATCACATGTTCGTCGGCGAGACCGGAGTGGGCCGCACGATTTAACGCACTTGCCAAGCGATGAAGGCGGCCGGCATCGAAGATCCCTATGACGTCGCCAAAGTGCGCGCTTTGGGCGTCGTCGATCTGCCGCTCATCCAAAAGAAGCTCAACATGCACTATCCGTTGACGCTCGATCTCTTCGGCGCGGAAATTTCGACCAATTCGGCCAATTATTACAATGCCGGTCTCAAGGGCCGCTTTCAAGAAACGAAGATCGATGACGATCATCGCCTCACCGACGCGACCTATCCGGTTCTCAAATTCATAGATGGGAAGATCGTCGAGGAAAATGTTCCGGCTCTCACCGCACTCAATATGCGTCTGCGGGACGATTATACGGAAGACTGCGCCAAAGGCGTCGAGCGCTGGAACAAGATCATCGCGAAAGAAGGCATCAAATTCCGTCTCGAATTGTCGCATGTCACCTTCAATCGTAAGATCGGCGAATTCAAGGATATCCATGCGACGCCGAAAGGCGTCATCATCTCGGATGCGGATTGGCGCAAGGTGCGCGACGACTATTTGCCGTCGAGTGAGGATTTCGAATTCCTGACGTCGCTTATGAAACCCGAGCTCGAACCGGGAAAATATGCAGGCTGGATTGCCGCGCCGAAGGTCGGCATCGATGGCAAGCCGGGCGAATTCGAATATGTAAGAATTTCGGCCTGAGGATTGGCGCCGGCAGTCGTGCTCCCGTCACGAGCGGGACGCGCCGCTGCCGAGCGACACGCGCGTTTTTCGGATCCCACCTATGACTGCGCCCCTCCTGAAACAGCATTTGATAGACCCGGAAATCTGCATCCGCTGCAACACCTGCGAGGAAGCCTGTCCGGTCGATGCCATCACGCACGACGAAAATAATTACGTCGTCGACGCGTCGAAGTGCAAATTCTGCATGGCCTGCGTGTCGCCATGCCCGACCGGCTCGATCGACAATTGGCGCATCGTCCGCGAAGCCTATCGGCTCGATGAACAGTTTTCGTGGACCGAATTGCCGAGGCAGGAGGAAGTCGCAAAGCCGGAGGATACGAGCTTCGAGGCTTTCGAGGACGAGGTCGAGGCGATCATCGCGAGAGCGCATGGCGGCGCCGGCGGCAAATCCGTCGCGCCACGCTCGGCCTCGAAGCCGAGCGTCAATCTCTACAACCGGACGAGGCCTGCCATCGCCGTCGTGAGGGGCTCTTATCGCCTCACCGGTGAGGCGGCCGAAAACGACGTGCGTCATATCATTCTCGATTTCGGCGATACCCATTTTCCGGTTCTCGAAGGGCAGTCGATCGGCATCGTTCCGCCTGGTCTCGACGCCGAGGGAAAGCCGCATAATATCCGGCTCTACTCGATCGCCAGTCCGCGCCATGGCGAGCGGCCTAACCACAACAATCTCGCCTTGACGGTGAAGCGTGAGCCCTACGGGCTTTGCTCGAACTATCTTTGCGATTTGAAGAAAGGCGACAAGGTCGAGGTCACGGGGCCGTTCGGCGCGACTTTCCTGATGCCCGATGATCCTTCTGCCAATATCATCATGATCTGCACCGGCACGGGTTCAGCGCCGTTTCGCGGCTTCACCGAATGGCGCCGGCGTTCCATGCCGGGCGCGCCGGGCAAGCTCGTCTTGTTTTTTGGGGCGCGGCGGCCGGAGGAACTGCCCTATTTCGGGCCTTTGCAGAAAGTGCCGGAAAGCTTGCTGTCCAAACACTTTGCCTATTCGCGGGTGCCCGGCGCAGCGAAGACCTATGTGCAGGATCTCATGCGGCGTGAGGCCGACCGGCTCGTCGACCTTCTGAAGTCGGACGCCACGCACCTCTATGTGTGCGGTCTGAAGGGGATGGAACAAGGGGTCGAAGAAGCGCTCAACGACGTTTGCCGAGGCGCTGGCCTCGTCTGGGCAGATACTCGGCTTAAGATGCGCGAGAGCGGACGCTTCCACGTCGAGACCTATTGAAGGGGGTCGGCGCCGAAAGGCGCCCGGTTGGAGATTTTAGGTCCCTGTGCTTTGAGGTTCTGGTCAGAATACTGTGATCGCGATCGATCTCGCGTTCGATAGGGCAATAGTGTCGGACCCCCACCCCTGACCGCTCCCCACGAGGGCAGGGGTCAGGGGGTAATTGTTCAAATAAATGAGATAAATAAGACCGGGAGGAGCGGATGACGAGCGCAGCTTTGGACAAAGTCGCGGCATTGGATGAAGCCGGAGGCGTCGGACAGATTTTCGCCCCTCCGCGCGTCAGCGTCGAGAGGCGTCCCGACGGGAGCCGCATCTTGCGGTCTCCCGAGCCCCTTGCCGCCTATCCGCGTTGCGTCGGCGAATGGCTGGTGAAATGGGCGCATGAAGCCCCCGAACGCGTCTTCCTGAGCGAGCGGCCGGAGGGGAGTGCTTCAGGCGATCGGATCCGTGTCACTTATCGCGAAGCATTGTGCCGCGTCGAAGCGATCGCGACTTGGATCCTGCGCAAGGAGCTCGGTCCCGAGCGACCGATCGCGATACTCTCGGACAATTCCATAGAACATGCGCTTCTCTCGCTCGCCGCCTTGCACGTCGGTGTCCCGGTCGCGTCGATCTCGCCGACCTATTCATTGATGTCAGCGAGCTACGAGAAGCTGAAGGAGATCATAGGGCTCCTCTCGCCTGCTGCGATCTACGTCTCCGATCCTGGTCGATTTGCGCGCGCCTTGGCGGCGATCGCGCCGCTCCACAAAGCCACGATCGTGGCGGGCGCGGCGAGCGGCGAGGGGGCGGGGCCTGCCGACATCGTGAATTTTCTCGATATCGAAGCAAGTACCGATCGCGGCCTTGTCGAAGCGGCCTTCGGCGCAATCAATCCTGACACGATCGCGAAATTCCTGTTCACATCGGGATCGACGGGCTCGCCCAAGGGTGTGATCAATACGCAGCGCATGCTCTGTGCGAGCCAGCAGGCAAAGGCACAGGTCTGGCCCTTTATCGAAGACACGCCGCCGGTCATCCTCGACTGGCTTCCGTGGAATCACACGTTCGGCGCAAACCACAATTTCTTCCTCATCCTCCGCAACGGCGGGACGCTTCATATCGATGCGGGCAAGCCGGTTCCGGCTCTCTTTCAAAAGACCATCGATAATTTGCGGGAGATCGAAACGAATATCTATTTCAATGTTCCGAAAGGTTTCGATCTCTTGACGAGAGAGCTCGAGAAGGATGACAGGCTGCGGCACAGATTCTTCTCGAAGCTGCGGGTGATTTTCTATGCCGGGGCTGCGCTGCCGCAAAATATCTGGGACGATCTCATGCGTCTTGCGATCGATACGCTCGGCCGCCCGGTCGCCATGGTGTCGGCCTGGGGTTCGACCGAGACTTCGCCCTTGGCGACGGACTGCTATTTCCAAGCGGAACGGTCGGGCAATATCGGCCTTCCCGTCCCCGGCGTCGAGTTGAAGCTGGTGCCGAACGGCGGCAAGCAGGAAATACGCGTTCGCGGGGAAAACGTCACGCCCGGCTATTGGAAGCACCTGGATCTTACGAGAGCGGCATTCGACGAAGAGGGCTTTTATCGCATCGGCGACGCGGTGCGCTTCGTCGATGAAGACGCTCCGGAAAAAGGGCTCTACTTCGATGGCCGCATCGCAGAGGATTTCAAACTGACCTCCGGGACCTGGGTCAGCGTCTCAAATCTTCGCCTCAAGGGCATCGAACATCTGGCGCCGATCGCGCAAGACATCGTCGTGACCGGCCACGGCCGCGACGAAATCGGCTTCCTCGTCTTTGCCAATCTTGCCGCCTGCCGCGAATTGACGGGCCTGCCGGAACCGGTTCCGCATTCGGATGTCCTTGCGGATGAGGCTGTCCGAAATCATGTTCGCGACGCATTGCAACGGCTGAAAAGCGCCGGAAGCGGTTCGTCCACTTTTGCGACGCGGGCTCTCTTGATGGCAGAGCCAGCCTCTGTCGATAGCGGAGAGATCACCGACAAGGGCTACATCAACCAGCGCGCCGTTCTCGTACGGCGCATCGACCTCGTCACAAAACTCCACGAGGACGAAGCTTCTGCCCTCGTAATCGGCCTTTGAGGCAAGGCTTACGCGACTACCAAGAATAAGCGGGGCAAGTTCAGGTTAAGCACCTAACGTTGGGTCGCCATGGCCGCCCCCGGAGTATGATCCGGGGGCGGCCATGACGCGCCGTAGTAACTATGGTGCAACGCCCCGCCAAGCTCGTTGCCACACGGCTGACTTAATGTTGCGGGTAGCCTAACTCTCAGATCTCTTGGACCGGCTTGTCCTTAAGCTTGCGCGCCAAGTGGACGGGCCGGACCGATGATACGTGAACGGTGGTGCCCCGCGCCGGATCACAAATTGTTGTGCAGCGCAAGATCAGTAGGGTACCTATTCATTCGACGCGAACCGGGTAAATCTAATGGCGAGCGCCGGCCCGCAATTCTCACGCCGGATGCGGCCGGCGATGTCCAAGGTCAGAACCCTGGGGCCGCTTTGCCGGCCTTTTAGAGACAGAGTGACCGACCCATGGGTCTCGTTCAATACGCATTGAAGTTTCGGATCACGTTTTACGTGCTTTGCATATTTATGCTGCTCGGCGGCGTCGGGGCAGCGATCGTCGCGCCGAAAGACGTGCTCCCCACAGTCGATATTCCGGTGGTGATCGTAGTTTGGACCTATACGGGTCTTGATACGACCGACATGTCGCAGCGCATTACGACCTACAGCGAATTTTCGCTCTCGAACAACGTCAACAATATCGAGCGCATGGAGAGCACGACCCTGCAAGGCCAGACGATCGAAAAAATTTATTTCGATCAAACCGTGAGCGTGGACCTTGCCATTACCCAGGTCGTCTCGGCGATGAACTCCATTCGTGCGATCATGCCGCCGGGGGTGCAGCCGCCGATTGTCATGCGTTTTTCGGCCTCCTCCGTGCCTGTGATCCAGCTCGCGCTCTCGTCACAAACGCGGACCCAGTCTCAACTCTTTGATTACGCACTCTATC
The DNA here is from genome assembly GCA_963809985.1 of uncultured Alphaproteobacteria bacterium. GTDB lineage: Bacteria > Pseudomonadota > Alphaproteobacteria > Rhizobiales > Beijerinckiaceae > Methylovirgula. Next base: position 153,940 of record CAWELW010000004.1, read on the forward strand.
GGATCAGGCAGACACTTACCCAGGTGCCTGGATCAACCTTGCCGACCCCCTATGGCGGCGCCCCGCGGCAGATCATGGTCGACCTCGACCTGCAGGCTCTGCAGGCCTATGGCTTGACCCCTCTTGATGTGACGAATGCGGTCGCCAACCAGAATTTGATCGTCCCTTCCGGACTCTCGAAGATCGGCAACCAGCAATATCCGATCCGTCTCAATGCCGCGCCCGAAGCCATCGAAGCGTTGAACGAGTTGCCGGTCAAGGTGGTGAACGGGTCGCCGGTGCTGGTCCGTGACGTTGCCTATGCCCGGGACGGCTCACCGCCGCAGATCAATATCGTCCGCGCCGACGGCCATCGCTCGGTTCTGCAGACGATCTTGAAGAATGGTACCGCCTCGACATTGAGCGTGGTCAACACAGTCAAGAAATACATGCCGGATATCCGCGCCGCTGCGCCCAAAGACGTGGATATATCGCTGCTCTTCGATCAATCCGTCTTCGTTTCGGGGGCAATCGCCGATGTCGTGCGCGAGGCGGTGATCGCAGCGTGTTTGACCGGCGCCACGATTCTTCTGTTCCTGGGGTCATGGCGGTCGACCTTCATTGTCTTGGTGTCGATTCCTCTGTCGATCCTGACGTCGCTCGCCTGTCTTGCTCTGCTTGGCCAAACCATCAACATCATGACGCTCGGGGGCCTTGCGCTTTCCGTCGGCATACTTGTCGACGACGCCACCGTCGCCATCGAGAACACCTATCGGCTCATGGAAGAAGGGCATGATTTCCGCGAGGCTGTTGTGGAAGGCGCGAGTGGCATCGCCAAGCCGGCGTTGATCTCGACGCTTGCGATCTGCTCGGCCTTTGTCTCCGTCCTGTTCTTGAAAGACGCGCCAAAGTTTCTCTTTACACCACAAGCTCTGGCAGTTGTCTTCGCGATGCTGACGTCCTACTTGCTGTCGCGAACGATCGTGCCGATCCTGATCGATGTTCTCGTCAAACGCGAATACGACGTGAGATTTGGCGAAGCGGCGCATGGCGCCGACTCCGGCGGCCGAAAGGGCATTTTTGCGCGCTTCCATGCCGCGTTCGAACGCGGTTTTGAGAGATTTCATCGCGGCTATGTCGGATTGGTCACCCATTCCATCCATCATCGTATCGTAACTTGCAGTGTTGCAGCCGCGGTCTTTATCGGCACCGTCGTCCTTCTCAATTTCGTCGGCCAGGACTATTTTCCGCAAGTCGATGCTGGCGCAATGACGCTTCACATTCGCGCGTCGCCCGGCACGCGCATAGAAACCGCCGAGCAGGTCTTTGCCGAAGTCGAGAAGGTCGTCCGGGAGGTGGTGCCGAAAAATGAACTCGGGCTTATCCTCGACAATATCGGCCTGCCGGCGTTCAACTACAACTTGGCGTTCGGCGACGGCTCCTTCGTCGCGTATAACGATGGGCAAATGCTGATCTCCCTCAACGAAGGCCATGCGCCGACGGCGCGCTACATGAAGAAACTGCGCAAGGTTTTGCGCGAGCGCTTTCCCGACACATTGTTTTATTTTCAGCCTTCCGACATGATTACGCAGATTTTGGACTTCGGGACGATCACGCCGATCGATATACAAGTCACCGGCCGCAACCCGGACAAAGACCTCGAGATCGCGCAAAACATCGAACGGCGCCTGCGTGCGGTGGGCGGTGCCGTGGACGTACATATCCAGCAAATCACCAAAGCCCCGGAGTTCTTCGTCGATTTCGACCGTCAAATGGCGCTGGAACTCGGGCTGACGACGCAGCAGATCGCCAATACGATGAACATTTCGCTGGGCGGCAGCTTTCAGGTCACGCCGATCTTCTGGGCGGATCCGAAAAGCGGCATCCCTTATCAGCTTTGGGTGCAGACGCCGGAACACCGCAACAATTCAATGGCGGCGCTCGCGAATACGCCCTTGCTCGCGAGTTCGAACGTGAACGGTCCGGGTGTCCTCACGATGCTGTCGAGCATCGCGACATTGAAGCGCCAATCCGAACAGACCGTCGTCAATCACGTCAACACGCAGCCGAAATATGACATTTTGGCGAGCGTCCAGGACCGTGATCTCGGTTCAGTCAGCAAGGAAATCAGCAAGATCATGGCGGACGAGCAGAAGACTCTCCCACCGCCCGACAAGATTTCGGTTCTCGGGCAGATTCAGAGCATGGAGAGCGCCTTCAGCAATCTCGAACTCGGCTTGGCGATCGCGTTGATCGCCGTCTATTTGCTGATGGTGGTCAATTTCCAAAGCTGGGGTGATCCTTTCGTCGTGCTGGCCGCATTGCCGCTCGCCTTCTGTGGCATAGTCATGAGCTTGTTCGTCACGCAGACGACGTTTTCTATCCCCTCGCTCTTCGGTGCGATCATGAGCGTCGGCGTGGCGAGTGCAAACTCGATTTTGCTCGTAACTTTTGCTCGGGAACATCGTGAAAGGACCGGTTGCGGCGCTGTCGAGGCGGCTATCAAGGCCGGCGAGACGAGGCTGAGACCCGTGCTGATGACGGCGGGTGCGATGTTCATCGGCCTCACTCCGATGGCGCTCGGGCTTGGTGAAGGCAGCGAGCAAAATGCGGCTCTCGCGCGCGCCGTTCTCGGTGGCGTCGCCATTGCGACTGTTTCGACGCTTCTTTTCGTACCTTTCCTTTACTCCATCTTGCGACGCGGAAGGGTTGAGCCCTTGAGGGACTACTTATGAACCGAATTGAACCATTGGCACGCTTGGTCGACGATGAGCCATCCGTCGAACAAGAGCCTTTCCATGAGTCCGAAACGCGGCGCCCCGACCCCCCTCCCCCGCTTCCGAAAAAGCTGTTCTTAGGTGTCGCTGTCGTTTTCGCAGGCCTTCTCGGCCTCGGCGCGTACGGACATTGGCGGCAATATGTTGATGCGAGCGAGACGCAAGAAGAAACGATCAATTTCATCCCGACAGTCCGTACAGTTGCGGCGGCCGCGCAGATGAAGCCTATCGATCTCGTTCTTCCGGGGCAGACGCGGGCTTTCGACGCAGCCAGTATTTTTGCGCGGGCAACGGGCTATATCGCCGAAAGACGGGTCGACATAGGCTCACGCGTCAAGCAAGGTGAACTTCTCGTCCGCATCGCTGCGCCCGATCTCGACCGGCAACTTGATCAGGCGACGGCCCAGCTCGAACAAGTCAAGGCTGCTTTGGTGCAGGCACACGCACAGGTCAACCAGGCCGAAGCCAACTTGAAGCTAGCCGGTGTGAACTACAAGCGTTCCGACACTTTGGTGAAACGCGGTTACGACACGCTGCAAAATCGCGACACGCTCGAGGCCAATCTCGTCTCGCAGCAAGCAGCTGTCGAAACAGCGAAAGCAGGCGTCACGCTTGCCGAGGCCAATATCAAGGCCCAGCAGGCAACGGTCGACCGGCTTCGCACGCTCACCGAATTCGAGCAGGTGAAAGCCCCCTTCGACGGTGTCATTACAAGGCGAAATGTGGATGTCGGTGACCTCGTGAACGCCGATGCCGGCGGCGGGACGCCCATCTTCACGATGGATCGTGACGAGGTCTTGCGGGTGAGCGTCGACGTTCCACAGAGCGTTGCCGCCGGAATTCGCATTGGTCTCGAGGCGAAAGTGACGGTCGCGCAAATGCCAAACCAAGTCTTTTCAGGAAAGGTCGCGCGCAGTTCCGTCGCCCTGCTTTCGGCGTCGCGCACCTTGACCACCGAAGTCGATGTGACCAATCCGGACGGGCGCCTGCGGGCCGGCCTTTACGTCAACGTCACGTTTGCCGTGCCCCGCGACAACCCCAATATCATCGTGCCTGCCGAAGCGCTTATCTTCAATCAGCAAGGGCTGCATGTCGCAGTCGTGGAGAACGAAGAGCGGGTCCGCATGAAGCCAGTCTCGATCTACCGCGATTTTGGCGCTTCGGTGGAATTGGCCGACGGGCTCGAAGACGGCGATCAAATCGTATTGAATCCACCGTCGAGTCTGCGTGACGGCAGCAAAATCAAACTTCCGGCAGCAGCGGACCGCCGCGAAGCCGCGAAATGAGCGGCGGCCAGCAATCTCGGAAAAATCGCCGGAATTTTTCGGGTTTTCATATAGCTGCGCGTGTCGCCGAGAATCGGCGTGAATAAATGCGGCGCGCCGTTCGGTTGCTTCAGCGCGCTGTTATGGGTTCGGCCATGACCGACAGCGTCAGCCAATCGGCCGCGAGCGCCGGCTTCTCTTCATTTTCGATTTCCACTGTCACCGCGAAGCGCAAGAGCAGTTCCCGTTCGCTGCGGAGAGTTGCGCTGTGCAGGGTGAAGCGGCCGCGGATCCGGGCGCCGCTGCGTACCGGCGCGAGAAAGCGGATGCGTTCGAAGCCGTAATTGATGCCCAGGACGCGGCCGTCGATCTTAGGCACCACTTCCATCGCGAACTTCGAGAGAAGCGACAGTGTTAGAAAGCCATGCGCGATCGTGCCGCCGAACGGCGCCTCCTTCGCAGCCCGTGCGGGATCGACATGGATGAATTGATGATCGTCCGTCGCATCGGCGAAACGATCAATCCGCTCCTGCGAGACGCGAAGCCAATCCGATGTTCCGATTTCCTTGCCCACGCGGGCTTGCAGTTCGGCCAAAGTCAATGTCACGGATCCTCGCAGCAAGTTTCACCGTAGGCAACTTAGAGCATTTTAGGGCGAAGTGGATAGCGGTTCGGTATCCGAAAGTGCTCTAACTTTTGCATGCGAGCGGTTTCGAGCCGGTGGAGTGCGCACATACGACCCGAACCATTCGGGAGCGCCGCCGCCGCCGCCTTTGCGCTGCCCCGCGTTGCTGCCGGGCGACATACTGCTTCTTGACGCTCGTTTGCGCTTTCACAGGAAGTCGCCGCTCGTGACGAGCTGCGCGCCGCTGGCGGCCATGGCCTCTCGAGCCTTTTCCATCGAGCCATCGAGATCTATGCCTCGGCAGGCGTCGCCCACCACAAACGTCGGGAAACCTGCCGCGCACGCGTCTTCCGTCGAATAGCGGACGCAAAAATCGAAAGCGAGGCCGGCGATGAAGACCCTCTTGAGACCGCGTGCGCGCAGATAACCCGCGAGTCCCGTCGATGTCGCGCGATCGTTTTCATAGAAGGCGGAGTAGGAATCTATTTCGGGATGAAAGCCCTTGCGGAGGATGAGCGCAGCATGCGGTATCGCGAGATCGGCGTGAAATGCCGCGCCGGCGCTTGCCTGAACACAATGGTCCGGCCAAAGAACCTGCATGCCGTAAGCGAGTTCAATCATATCATAGGCCTTGCGGCCGGGATGGCTGGAGGCAAACGAGGCATGACCGGCCGGATGCCAATCCTGGGTCAAGACGACGTTGCCGAAACTTTGCGCCAGACGGTTGAGGGACGGGATGATTTCATCGCCGTGTGGCACTGCCAGAGCGCCGGTGGGGCAAAAGTCGTTTTGGGGATCGACGACGAGGAGCACATCGTCGGTTCGAAGAGAGATCGCATCGCGCAAGGTCGTCCTCACTCGATTTGTGACAGAGACAAATCCATGACAATTAAACCTCTCCGGCGTCTAGCGTGAGAAATCCGCGGCAATGAGCCGAGTTCAGACACCTCGCCACGACGGTTCGCGCTTCTCGAGAAAGGCCGCCATGCCTTCACGAAAATCCGCGCTCAAATAGCACATGAGGACGAGGTCGTGCGGATCGTCAGGCAATGTCGCCGATCTGAGGCGCAGCAGAGCTTGTTTGGTCGCCCGCAAGGTCAAAGGCGCATGCGCCGCGACCTCGCCCGCGAGGGTGTCGGCTCTAGCCATGAGTTCCGTCCCGTCATCGACGATTTCGTTCCACAGGCCGATCGCATGGGCTTCTTTTGCGCCGACGAGCCGCGCCCGGAAAACCAGATCCTTCACGCGCGCGGCGCCGATCAACGCCGCGAGCCGCGCGTGATTGGCGAGCGAAAGGCAATTGCCGAGCGTCCGCGCGATCGGCAAGCCGAACTGCGCATCCGCTGTCGCGATGCGCAAATCACAACAGGCTGCGATGATCGCGCCGCCGCCGGTACAAGCTCCGGCAACGGCCGCGATCGTCGGCACCCGGCATTGCTCCAAAGCCTGAAGAACGCGTTCGATCCTCTCTTCGTAACCGATGACGTCCTGCGCGGTCGCCATCGATCGAAATTCCGCAATGTCGGTGCCCGCGGCAAAGGCTCTGGTGCCGGCACCGGTCAAGATCATCGCCTTGACGGAAGACTCCGCATCGACGCGGGCGCAAGCGTCGGCGAGCGCTTCATACATTTCATAAGTGAAGGCATTGCGGGCCGCCGGCCGGTTGAAGACGACATAGGCTATGTGATCTTCGACCCGAAACAGGAGTTCTCCGGTCATCCCGTGCCTTTCTCTCCACTGTCTTCACACACCCGGCTATCTTCGCCAGAGCCGTCTTTGCGCCGCGCGGCAATGTCGACGGCAAAGCTCGATCGGTCGCTGCAAGCTATCCTTTATGATGCCGCTTGGCCATACTGGCGATGGTTACTCCGGCGGCGGGCGCGGGGGCTTGACGCCCGTGCGCTTCGACGCGCGGACACGCTGCCGCGGTTCGATGGTGGGCCTCTGCCCCTTTGCAACCCACTCGCCATAGAACTCGATCTTAGCGTCGATAAGCGCGAGCGCCTCGGTCCATTTCGCGATGTTGTCCTGCACCCGCGCCCGATGTTCTGCGAGCAAGGCACGCCGCTCCTTCAGCGTGGCCTTGCCTTGCTTCACGAGCGCGGTGTAGTTGCGCATTTGAGCGATCGACATGCCGGTACAGCGTAGCCGGTCCATGAGATCGAGCCAGCCGACATGATGCTCACTATACAGCCGGCGCCCGCCACCGTCACGCGCAACACCCGGGATCAATCCCTGCGACTCATACCAGCGAATGGCGTGAACGCTGCGCCCAGTCCGCGTAGCGAGTTCTCCGATGTGCAGGCTGTCCGGCACGGCTCATCCTCACGCGGTTCCCGCCTGCGGCGGCTGCAAGGCGGTCACGACGAGTTGCGTATCCAAATATTCGGTCAGCTCCTCGAGCTTGCCATCGGCGACGCGGCAAACCCAGCAATATGTATTGTTGTATGGCATTCCCGTCTTCGTAGTGACGCGGCCTCTGCATTCCACCACGACATAATCGCCTTCGGCGATGATGCGGTGCGGCGTGTTTATATACTGGTCGGCGAACTGAGCGAACAAGGGCCGCAGCAGTTCTCTCCGGACTGCCTGCTTACCGTGATAGGTCTTCGACCATGGCGTCGTGCCAGTGATTGTCCAGCAGAAATCATCGGCCAAACTGTCGATGAAAGGCTTGCCGTTCCCAACCGATAGCTCGGCGAAGATTTTCTGAAAAAGTTGCCTGTTTTCCGCAGCGGTCATGATCCTGTTCCTCGAAGAGGGACGCTCGCTCTTTGCGGGCATTTCGGGATTAAACATTATAGAGTGCACTCTAGATCAAGCCCCAATGTCACACGGCAACTATTTTCCGCATTGCGGAATCGGTGCTTTCCGTTGATCCAAATCAGGGTGGTTTGGGCTCATCCGATGCAACGTTGCCGCGAGCCGTGAGTCCCTGCGGGCGCCGAGCCTGCATTGGGATTGTCCTACGGCCGAAGGAGTTTTCTGTTTGGCCGGCGCTGGGCGCCGCAGCGGTGGAGAATGAGCCATGGACGACAAAGTTTTGCGCAATCAAATCCTTGCCGCACTCGATTGGGAGCCGAGCGTCGACAGCGCCAGTATCGCCGTCGGCGTCAAGGACGGCATCGCAACTCTGTCCGGCCATGTTCGGACTTATGTCGAAAAACTCAAGGCGGAGCAGGTCGTCAGACATGTGCGTGGCGTGCGTGCCATTGCGGAAGAACTCGAGGTTCGTCCGCTCCATACCCACACGCATGCCGATGACGAGATCGCCAAGCGCGCTGTCGACATGCTGAGCTGGGATGTCTTGGTGCCTTCAGCGGCCGTTCAAGTGAAAGTGCAGCAGGGTTGGCTGACTTTGAGCGGCGAAGTCGACTGGCAATACCAGCGGACCGCGACGGAAGACGACGTTCGCAAGCTGAGCGGCGTCCTCGGCGTGACCAATCTCATCACGATCAAGCCTCGGCTGCAGTCCGGCGACATCAAGCTGCGCATCGAGGAGGCCTTGAAACGCAACGCGCTGATCGAAGCCGACGGCATCCGCATCAATGTCGAAGACGGCAAAGTGACGCTCGAAGGTCGGGTCCATACCTGGTATGAGCGAGACGTTCTGGAGACGGCCGTTTGGGCGGCGCCGGGCGTCAATGCGGTGGATGATCGGGTGATGGTCGGCTGAGCGAGTGCGGCGCGTTCCCTCTCCCCGCCGCAGGCAAGTTTACGCAGCCTGCGTAAACTTGCCTGCGACGGGGAGAGGGTTAGGGTGAGGGGCCGGGGCATTGGCTGCGACGTCGGCGAGCTTCGTTATAGAGACCTACCAATTTGAAATCGAGGCTAATCACCCAGCCCCTCACCCTCGCTTCGCTCGACCTCTCCCCGCATAGCCCGTCGCATGCGACGGGCGTCTAAAGGACGCCCTATGCGGGGAGAGGTACGCCAATCCGGCAACATGGGGCACTCTATTTTGTGTGTCGCCTAACGAGCATGGCTCATGGGTCCCGAGAGCACTGGCGATCAAAGCGAAGTTTTCGCCCTTCTAGGTGATCCGGCGACGCATGGGCTTACCTCCGACAAGGCGATCAAGCGCATCGACACGCACGGCGCCGTTGTCTTTCTGGCGGGCGGCGACGTCTATAAAGTGAAGCGCGCGGTGCGCTTTCCCTTCATGGATTTTTCGACGCTCGAGAAGCGACGCCTGGCCTGCGAAAGCGAGATACGCGTCAACCGGGGCAATGCGCCGGCCCTCTATCTCGGTACGATCCCGATCAGGCGCGGCCCGCAAGGCGTGCGGCTCGCCGGCGAGAGCGGCGAAATCGTCGAATGGGCGGTGCATCTGCGCCGCTTCGACGAGACTGCGACGCTCGACTTATTGGCCGACCGCGGCGAACTCAATTCGCACGTCATCGCCGAACTCGCGGACATTGTTCTCGCCGCGCATGACCGCGCACCGTTGCGTGACTTGGGCGCGACGCGAGTCTTCCGCAAGCGCCTCGAAGAGACGCTCGAAGGTCTCGCGCAAGCAGGAGATATCCTCCCTGCGAGGGAAGTCGCGGACCTGCGGCAGCATTTCACCGCGGCTTTCGCAATGGTCGAAGCCTTGCTGATCGCGCGCGAGGCGCAGGGCAAGGTGCGCCTTTGCCACGGTGATCTGCATCTGCGCAACATCGTCATGGTCGACGAGCACCCGGTTCTGTTCGACGCCATAGAATTCGACGAGTCGCTTGCGATCTGCGATATTCTTTATGATCTCGCGTTCCTGCTCATGGATCTTTGGCAAAGGGGTCTTCATGCCCATGCCAATCTCCTTTTCAATCGTTATCTATGGCATTGCAAGACGCCAGCGGAGGAACTGGCTGGGCTTGCCGCTTTGCCCCTATTCATGGCTCTGCGCGCAGCGATTTGCGCGCGCGTGAGCGCCAATCTCCTGGCGCTGCAAGCGGCGCCCAATGGCGATCTCGTACAGCAAGCCCAGCACTTTTTTGCGGCGGCGCGTGGCTTTCTCGAACCCAAATCGCTTCAGCTCATTGCCATCGGCGGGTTTTCGGGCAGCGGCAAGAGCACGCTCGCGCGGCGGCTTGCAGCCGAGATCGGACGCGCGCCGGGGGCCTTGCACCTGCGCAGCGATGTCGAACGCAAGACAATGCTCGGCGTCGGCGAGTTCGAGCGCCTGCCGGATGCGGCCCATAAACCCGAGGTCTCGGAAAAAATCTATGCACGGCTGCGCGATCTCGCCGAGATCGCCTTGAGCGCAGGACAGAGTGTGATTGTCGATGCCGTGCATGCGAAGCTGCAAGAGCGCGATGCGATTGCGGCGATTGCGCCGCGTAGGGGTGCGAGGTTCACGGGCCTGTGGTTGGAGGCGCCCATCGACGTGCTCGTTTCCCGTGTCGGCGCGCGCAGCAATGACGCATCGGACGCCGACGCTTGCGTCGTGAAGGCGCAAGCCGAACGGCCGCTCGGCGCGATGACCTGGGCGCGGCTTCAGGCGGGTGTGCCGCTGGATGCGCTGGCGCGAGAGGCGCTGGGGCTCATTGCGGTGTCTGCTACGGCAAACAAGAAGCCCTGATACTCGCGTCGCACCTTTCTCTCCGCGTCATGGCCGTGCTTGTCACGGCCATCCATGCGGCGCGACTTGGCTCGATGCAAGGCGGCTTTGTCTCTATCGCGAGATATTCGTCACGTTTATGAACTTCGACCGTTGAAGCGATATCTCGGCGTGGATGGCCGGGACAAGCCCGGCCAAGACGGCCGTGGGAAGCTGGTTGCAAATGAGCGCACTTAATCTTGCGTGTCACCTTTCTCCTATCGCATCATGAAATTGAGCAGGATCTTCGCGACCCTGCCAAACGGCGGCCGCAACAGTGCGGTGCCGTTCAGCCGGCTTTGCACGAAGACGCCTTTGCGATGCGAGAAGGTCGCAAAGCCGGTCTCGCCGTGATAGGCGCCGAGCCCCGAAGCGCCTATACCGCCGAAGGGAAGACCATCGATGAGAATATGCACGAGGGTCTCGTTGACCGAGACGCCGCCGGATGTGGTCATCGCGAGAACCCTTTCGCAGGTGCTCGGCTCCGAGCCGAAATAATAAAGTGCGAGCGGCCGCGGCCGATCGTTGATGTAATCCAGGGCGTCGTCGAGTTTCGCATAGGATTTGACCGGCAGAATCGGCCCGAAAATTTCCTCGCGCATGAGCGACAGATCATCGCTGGGATCGATGACGAGCGTCGGCACCAATGCGCGGGCCTGTGGAGAGAGGTCTTCCTTGGCAGGGTTGATTTCGACAATGCGGGCGCCGCTCGCTTTCGCTTCGTCGATCAAATTTCGCAAGCGCTGATAATGCGGCGCGTCGATGATCGTCGTGTAATCGCGATTGGATTGGAGCTTCGGATAGGATTTGGCGACCGCTTTGCCGATCTGCCCGATGAAGTCCTCAAGCCGGGATTGCGGCACGAAAACATAGTCCGGCGCGATGCAGGTCTGGCCGGCATTCAGGAGTTTTCCGAAGGCTATACTGCCGGCCGCTTTCATAAGTGGCGCATCTTCGCCGATGATGCAGGGCGATTTGCCGCCGAGTTCGAGCGTTACCGGCGTGAGATTTTCGGCCGCGGCTTGCAGCACCTTGCGGCCGGTCGATGTCGATCCGGTGAAAAGAAGATGATTGAATGGAAGCTTGGTGAAGTCCGCAGCGATGTCGGGACCGCCGAGGATCGTCGCGACCTTTTCGCGCGGGAATAGTTTCGTGAGTGACGCCGCCATGAAGTCCGCGGTGCGCGGCGTCAGCTCCGAGGGCTTGAGCATGACGCGATTGCCGGCAGCGAGCGCTTCCATGAGAGGTATGATGGCGAGTTGGAACGGATAGTTCCAGGGGCTGATGATGCCGACGACGCCGACCGGCTGGTGAACGATCTTTGCCCGGGCCGGCCAAAATTCCAAGGGGACGGCCGTCCGCCGCGGCTTCATCCATTTCGCTAGATGTTTCCTCGCATGACGAATGGCCGCGAGCACGGGTGCGACCTCGGCAAGCAAGGTTTCATACTGCGATCGGTTGCCGAAGTCGGCGGAGATCGCTTCGGCGAGTTCAGCGGAAGACTTTTTCACTGCGCGGCGCAGGCGCTCGAGATCGTCGAGACGTTCGGCGAGGCTCGGCGCGCCATGTCGCCGGAAGGCCTCGGATTGTTCCTGGAAGATCGTGGCCGCGAGGTCTGTCTGTTGCGCCTTCGCGGCCGGTTCGACGTCGGTATCGGTCGCCATGAGCGTCCTCCCAGGTGTGTCTTCCGATCGGATGGACCGATCGGGCCGATAAGACTACGCGCCAGGTCGAAACCTATAGCATGTTCTCGTCGGCAAGCCGATCCGCCCTTTCTCATCCCGCTCGAGGCGGAATCAGCACTGCGGCACCCTGCAGGCGTCCCTCGCGCAGGTCGCGGAGCGCGTCGTTGGCGCGCTCCAGCGGGTATGGCACGACCTCGGCTTTGATGGCGCTTCGCGTTGCGAGGCTGAGAAAGTCGATGCCGTCCTGGCGCGTCAGGTTGGCGACGGAGACGAGGCGCCGCTCTTCCCAGAGAAGCGCATAGGGAAAACTCGGAATATCGCTCATGTGAATGCCGGCGCAGACGACGGTGCCGCCTTTCTTGACCGCCGCGAGCGCGGCCGGCACGAGGCCACCGACGGGCGCATAAATAATGACGGCATCGAGCGGCTCGGGCGGCTTCTCGTCCGAACCGCCGGCCCAATGCACGCCGAGCCGGAGGGCGAATTCTTGCGCTGCGCGATCGCCCGGACGGGTGAATGCGAAGATCTTACGGCCCTGTTTCAACGCCACTTGGGCAATAATATGGGCGGCCGCGCCGAAGCCGTAGAGGCCGAGACTTTCGGTCGGGCCGGCCATGACGAGCGAGCGCCAGCCGATGAGACCCGCGCAGAGCAGAGGCGCGAGTTCTGCGTCGGTGCCGTTTTCGCCGAGTGGAAATGTGTAGCGTGCATCTGCGACGGCGCGCATGGCATAACCGCCGTTGCGCGTATAGCCGGTGAACAGCGGCGCGTCGCAAAGATTTTCGCGGCCGGCCAGGCAATAAGGACAATGGCCACAGGTATGGCCGAGCCAAGGGATGCCGACACGCATGCCGACGCTCAACCCCTCGACGCCTGCACCGACCGCATCGATGCGGCCGACGATTTCATGACCCGGAATGATCGGCAGTTTCGGATTGGGCAATTCGCCGTCGACGACGTGCAGATCGGTACGGCAGACGCCGCAGGCGCCGACCTTTATTCGGATCTCGCCTGAACCGGGTTCGGGGTCCGGTATCTCCTGCCAGACGAGCGGCCGGTCGATGTCCTTCAAGACCATCGCATACATGGGGCGATTCTCTTCCGCCGTTGTCTTGACCGGTTCTCTTGCGTGGTCCTTTCGGATTGCCCGCGATGTTATGAGACGCGTTCGACAGATGCGACCTGAAAGGTGCGCATGCCGCTATCCTCCTCGACTGCCACATATTCGCCGCTGACGAAGCGATCGTTTTCAAGACGATGGCCGCTTTCGTCACTAATGTCGCCGCGGAGATCGTAATGGAAGGCCCATTTTCCGCCGCGACGGCGCACGAGGTGACCGATATCGTCGTCCGCTTCGGAGCGAAAGCGGACGACCCGGCACAGGTCGGGATATTGCCGCCAGACGTCCACATCGAGGTGGGACGTCGCATCGAGCGGCGCGACGAGAATATAACCCTCGCGGGCACTTCCGTGAGGATGGCCGCTCTCGCGCGCCAATTCGAGCCTGATCCGCCGGAAATTAGAGGGAAAGTCCTTGTGTGTCATGGTATGTGCCGGAGCGCGCGCTTTGTTCGGCATAGTCTTATCTTTCAATGGGCCAGAAAAGTGCAGCGCGGTGTGCGCATGATGAGGTCGCGGGTCACGCCGCCGAGTATCCATTCGCGGAAGCGGCTATGGCCATATGCCCCGGCGACGATGAGATCGGCGCCCTCTTCCCAAGCGAGCGTGTCGAGCTGCGTAGCCGGGGCATCGACGAGAGGCGGCACCGTGCCGGAGGCTTTGACGCCGTGGCGTTGCAACCACTCAATGACGTCGTTGACGCGTATTTGTGCGGCGCTGGGATCTTGTGATTCATCGATCTCGACGACGATCGCCTTGTCGCATTTCTGCAAAAACGGCAAGGCGTCCCAGACGGCCCGCCGCGCTTCGCGGGTATCCTTCCATGCGACGAGAATAATTTTCGCATCGAGCCGTTCCACTTCTTGCGGGATCATAAGAACCGGACGGCCCACCCAAGTGACGAACTCGCCCGGATCGACCGTCCGCGAGGGATCGAGCATTTCGCGGTGGCGATTGGTCCCGAGAATGATGAGATCGGCCGCGCGGGATTGGGCCGCGACGTAGGCCGTCGGCTGCGCAATTGCGGAACGCCACTCGACATATTTGGCGCGACTGCGCATCTCGGCGCGAAACCGCGCCTCCGCCTCTTGCATCCGCTTTGCGGTCTCGGCATGTTCCTGCTCGATCAACAGGCCCGCAGTATAACCGTCGGCAAAGGTGGTCGGTATGTCGAGGCATGCGGTAATTCCGATCACGCCGGCCGAAAAGCCTTCGGCGAGATCGCCGACGATCTTGAGCCTGGCGTCGTTTGGATGATCGAGATCGAGATGAACCATCAAAGTTTTGAATGTCATGAGCGTTGCTCCGAGAACTGGCGCGATGCGGAACCTCCTTGTCTGTAGCGAGACGTTGATGGCCTTGCTTTGACGCCGATCAAGCATTGATGGGAAGTGCGAATTTGATCGCAATCAAGGTCCGGCCGCGCCGATTCGTCTAGACGGGCGCGAAACATGGGCGCATCGCGCCCGGAATGGTGATCGCGGGAGACCCGCCGCCGATCTTGCGCCGGCGGCTTTGGCGTCCGTGAAATGGAGATTCGAAGCGATGGGACAAGAGGCTGGGCCTGAGGGCGAGGCTGAGAAGCCGGCTGGCGGAGCGCAAGCTGCATCTGAAACCAAGCTGGGCGCACAGCTGGAGCTGAGCGTGGTGAAAGAGTCGCCGCTGGCGCTGCCGGTGTCCGGACCTTCGCATCTGCCCGAAAAACTCCAGAAAGCGCCGGCAATCCGCAAGAGAAGGACGTGGCGGGTTTTGCTTTTGCTCGGTCTTCTCGGCATCGGTGGTGCTGGCGGAGTTTATTGGTGGAATGCGCATCAATTCCGCCTGCCGCCGGGCTTTGCCTCTGGCAACGGCCGCCTCGAGGCCGACCCGATCGATATATCGACCAAGTTTGCCGGCAGGATTGCAGAAATCATGGTCGATGAAGGCTATCCGGTCACGGCCGGCCAGGTCGTTGCGCGGATAGATACCCGCGACCTCGAAGCCACACTCAAAAGCCTCATGGCCCAGAAGACCCAGGCCGAACATAGTCTCGAAGAAGCGCGCGCTTTAGTCGTGCAGCAAAAGACGCAGGTCGTGCTCGCGCAGCAGGAGATCGATCGAACGCAAGCGCTCGTGAGGAGAGGCTTTGCCACAGTCGAACTGCTCGATCAGCGGCGGCAGACGCTCGACGGCGCCAATGCGGGATTGAATGCAGCGGTGCAACGGGTCGATGAAGCGGAACACGCCGTTGCGGTGGTGAGCCACAATGTCGAACTTTATCGCGTCAACATCGCCGACGATACGCTGGTCGCGCCGAAAGACGGGCGGATCGAATACCGCATCGCCAACGTAGGGGAAGTTCTGCCGGCGGGCGGCAAGGTCTTCACCATGCTCGACCTGTCCTATGTCTATATGGACATTTATCTGCCGACCGCGGATGCCGGCCGCGCGGTCGTCGGCAGCGAAGCCCACATCGTCCTCGACGCCTATCCCAATATCGCTCTACCGGCTCATGTCTCCTACATCGCCACGGAGGCGCAGTTCACGCCCAAGGCCGTCGAAACCAAGAGCGAACGCGATAAGCTCATGTTTCGCGTCAAGGCGCGAATCGACTCTGCGCTGTTGGAAAATCACGCTGCGGATGTGCGGACCGGGCTGCCGGGCGTAACTTACGTGCGCCTTGATCCAAAGGCGGAATGGCCGGCACAATTGAACAAGGTGCCGGCGCGATGAGCGGGTCGTTGGCGACGGTCGCCGAGATTTCGGGGGCAAGCCTTCTCTATGGAGCGACACGGGCGCTCGACGACGTCGATCTCAAGATCCCTGCAGGCGTCATGGTCGGGTTCGTCGGGCCGGATGGGGTGGGCAAATCCTCGCTTCTCAGCCTGATCGCCGGCGCGCGCAAGATCCAAGCGGGTCAAGTGACCGTTCTCGGCGAAGACATGCGCTCGCCCCTCGCGCGCGCCGAAATTTGTCCACGGATCGCCTATATGCCGCAGGGTCTCGGCCGCAATCTCTATGCCGATCTCAGCGTCAGAGAAAACATCGCATTTTTCGGCAGGCTGTTCGGGCAAGCGCGACGCGAGTGGCAGGCGCGCATGGATCTCTTGCTGCGCAGCACGGGGCTGGCCCCCTTTGCCGATAGGCCGGCGAAAAAACTTTCCGGCGGCATGCGGCAGAAGCTCGGGCTGTGTTGTTCGCTCATCCATGATCCGGATCTCCTCATCCTCGATGAACCGACGACCGGCGTCGATCCCTTGTCGCGCCGCCAATTCTGGAATTTGATCGCGAACATGCGGCGGGACCGCGCCGGTTTGAGCGTGCTGGTCGCCACCGCCTATATGGAAGAAGCTGAGCGCTTCGATTGGCTCGTTGCCATGGACGCGGGTCGGGTGCTCGCCACGGGCACGCCGACGCAATTGAAATCGGCGACCGGCTCGTCGACGCTCGAAGAAAGTTTCATCGCGCTCTTACCGGAAGAACGCCGTCGTGGCCGGCATGAATTCAGCGTGCCGCCATTGCACCGGGTGGGCGGCGAACCGGTCATCGTCGCGCGCAATCTTTCCATGAGGTTCGGCGATTTCACGGCGGTCGATCACGTCAGTTTTTCGATCGCGCGGGGTGAGATTTTCGGCTTCGTCGGTTCGAACGGCTGCGGCAAGACGACGACGATGAAAATGCTCACCGGGCTCTTGCCGCCAACCTCGGGCGAAGCCTTGCTGTTCGGCCAATCGATCGATGCCGCGGCGGCAAATGCACGGACCAAGGTCGGCTACATGTCGCAGAGCTTTTCGCTCTACACGGAACTGACCGTCCGGCAAAATCTCGATCTGCATGCGCATCTGTTCCATATACCGCCTGCGGCGGCGGCGGCGCGGATCGCGGAGCTTGTCGCCGACTTCGGTCTCACCGACTATCTCGATCAGCGCGCCGAGGCTTTGCCGCTCGGGATCAGGCAGCGTCTGTCGCTTGCGGTGGCGATCGCCCACGCGCCGGAGCTTCTTATTCTCGACGAGCCGACCTCCGGCGTCGATCCGATTGCCCGCGACCAATTCTGGGAACATCTCATCGATCTGTCGCGTCGCCAGGGGGTGACGATCTTCGTCTCGACGCATTTCATGAACGAGGCGGCGCGCTGCGACCGCGTCGCGCTCATGGATACGGGCCGTGTTCTCGCGACCGATTCGCCGGCCGGCCTCGTTGCAGCCCGACAGGTGGCCAATCTCGAAGAGGCCTTCATTTCCTATCTCGAAGAAGCCAGGGGGCCGGAAACTGCCGCTGCGGGCCTGGAGGCCGCCGGGTTTGTTAGCGGTCCGGCACCGAAGTTGACGCTTGCCGCAGCATTTGGCCTGAAGCTGCGGCGCCTCTTTGCATGCACGATCAAGGAAACGCTCGAACTCTTGCGCGATCCGATCCGCATGGGCTTTGCCTTTTTCGGTACGGCCTTTCTCATGCTGATCCAGGGTTACGGCATCTCGCTCGACGTGAACAATCTTTCCTTTGCCGTCCTCGACCGCGACAACAGCCATGAAAGCCGGGCCTATCTCGAAGAATTGCGGGGCTCATCATATTATTTCACGGAAAAGGCCCCGATTGCGGACGCGGCGGATCTGCAGAAGCGGCTACAAACCCATAACATCAGCTTTGCGATCGAAATTCCGCCCGGCTACGGCCGCGACGTCAAGCGCGGCCGGCCCACGACGATCGGCGCCTATGTCGACGGCGCCATGCCTTTCCGCGCCCAAACCATCGTGGGCTATCTGACTGCTGTCCAGCAGCAATATCTCGGCGATCTGGCGATAGAAAACGGCACCGAGCCGAATGGCTGCGGCGTTTGGATTTCGTGGAGACCGCAGCTTTGCGAGCTGGCGATAGAAAACGGCACCGACCGGAATGCGGCAAATCCGGTGACGATCGAGACGCGGTTCCGCTATAATCAAAACTTCGACAGCGTCTTCGCCATGGTGCCCGGAATCATCGCGATCTTGCTGATTCTCATCCCCGCCATTCTCATGGCGCTCGCTGTGGTGCGCGAAAGGGAAATCGGCACGATCACCAATCTTTACGTCACTCCATTGGGTCGCCTTGAATTTCTCCTGGGCAAGCAGATTCCCTATGTCGGCATCGGCCTGGTGAATTTCGCGCTTTTGTGCCTGATCTCCATCTTCATCTTCGGCGTGCCGATCAAGGGCAGTTTTCTGACCCTTTTGATCGGCGTCACGATATATCTTATTGTGACCACCGCTTATGGAATGTTCATTTCCACCTTTTGCAAAACCCAGATCGCGGCGCTTTTCGGAACGGCCATTCTAACTTTTCTGCCGGCGTCGCAATTCTCCGGCTTGTGGGTGCCGGTCTCGTCATTGGCCGGCCCACCATTCCTGATGGGACGCATTTTTCCCATGAGTTATTTTGTGCCGATCAGCGTCGGGGTATTCACCAAAGGGCTCGGCTTCGCCGCGCTCGGGGAATACATTCTTGCTCTCCTCGTCTTCATCCCGGTTTTCATCGGGCTCAGTTTCCTGTTTCTGCACAAGCAGGAAAGCTGAGGGCCTTCATATGAATGCGCTGGCAAACATCTACTGGCTCGGCACCAAGGAGCTCCGCAGCTTCTTCCGCGATTATGTCCTGCTCGGCCTGGTGATCTATACGTTTTCCTTCGCCGTCATCGCCCAGGGCCAGAGCATGTCGCAAGAGGTCCATAACGCCTCGGTCGGCGTGGTTGACGATGACAATTCCGTGCTCTCCCGCCGGATGATCGCCGCAATTCTGCCGCCTTATTTCAAGCGACCGCAGCCTGTGACGGAACGCGACATAGATCATCTAATGGATACGGCCCGCTATACGTTCGTGATTGTGATTCCGCCGCATTTCGAACGCGACGTCGTCGCCGGCCGGGCGCCCGCGGTGCAGGTCAATATCGATGCCACGGCCATGGTCCAGGCAGGGCTCGGTTCCGGCTATATGCAGCAGATTCTCACGACGGAAGTCGAGAATTTCGTTTCGCGCAATGAAGGTAATCTGCTCTCGCGCGGGCAGAACATCCCGATGTCGCCGGTGACGCTTGCCCTGCGGGTCGCCTTTAACCCGAATTCCAACACCGCCTGGTTCTCCGGCGTCATGGGCATCGTCAATAATGTGACCATGCTGGCGATCATTCTGGCCGGCGCCGCCGTCGTCCGCGAGCGCGAACACGGCACGATGGATCATCTCCTGGTCATGCCGGTCTCGCCGTTCCAAATCGCCATGTCGAAAATCTGGGCGAACGGCCTCGTCATCGCGGTTTCAGTCGCCCTGTCGCTGACTTTTGTGGTCCGCTCTCTCCTCCACATTCCGATTGTGGGATCGGTGCCGCTCTTCATGGCGGGTGTCGTGCTCTATCTCTTTTTCTCCACTTCGGTCGGGATCTTTCTGGCGACGGTGGCCCGCACGATGCCGCAACTCGGGCTTCTCTATATGCTCGTCGCAATGCCGATGAACCTATTGTCCGGCAGCAATACGCCGCTCGAAAGCCAGCCCCGACTGCTGCGGACGATCATGCAGGCGTCGCCCTCGACGCATTTCGTCTCCTTCGCCCAATCGATCCTTTTCCGGGGAGCAGGATTCGACGTAATCTGGGGTGAATATCTGGCGATCGGAGGAATCGGAGCTTTATTCCTTCTGCTGGCCCTGTTTCGCTTCCGCAATGCAACGGCACAGTCGACCTAAAACCGATGTCAGGGCTTCGCGATGTCACGTCTTTGTAGGCCGGAACCGCAAAAAAGGGGCCCGTCCTCTTTGCTTTGTCTCTTGCGAAGACAGGCTCACTCTTGCAAAAGAAAGTCCACGCCGCCGGATGCGGCGTTCTCGCGTCGCGGCCCCTGCGTCTATGAGCTCGCCGGCAAGCCGATCGTAGCCATGCCGGGGTTGTGCGGACAGGTTTGCCGGGAGTGGCCCATATGCGCCTCGATCCAAAGGCGGAATGGCCGGCACAATTGAACAAGGTGCCGGCGCGATGAGCGGGTCGTTGGCGACGGTCGCCGAGATTTCGGGGGCAAGCCTTCTCTATGGAGCGACACGGGCGCTCGACGACGTCGATCTCAAGATCCCTGCAGGCGTCATGGTCGGGTTCGTCGGGCCAGATGGGGTGGGCAAATCCTCGCTTCTCAGCCTGATCGCCGGCGCGCGCAAGATCCAAGCGGGTCAAGTGACCGTTCTCGGCGAAGACATGCGCTCGCCCCTCGCGCGCGCCGAAATTTGTCCACGGATCGCCTATATGCCGCAGGGTCTCGGCCGCAATCTCTATGCCGATCTCAGCGTCAGAGAAAACATCGCATTTTTCGGCAGGCTGTTCGGGCAAGCGCGACGCGAGTGGCAGGCGCGCATGGATCTCTTGCTGCGCAGCACGGGGCTGGCCCCCTTTGCCGATAGGCCGGCGAAAAAACTCTCCGGCGGCATGCGGCAGAAGCTCGGGCTGTGTTGTTCGCTCATCCATGATCCGGATCTCCTCATCCTCGATGAACCGACGACCGGCGTCGATCCCTTGTCGCGCCGCCAATTCTGGAATTTGATCGCGAACATGCGGCGGGACCGCGCCGGTTTGAGCGTGCTGGTCGCCACCGCCTATATGGAAGAAGCTGAGCGCTTCGATTGGCTCGTTGCCATGGACGCGGGTCGGGTGCTCGCCACGGGCACGCCGACGCAATTGAAATCGGCGACCGGCTCGTCGACGCTCGAAGAAAGTTTCATCGCGCTCTTACCGGAAGAACGCCGTCGTGGCCGGCATGAATTCAGCGTGCCGCCATTGCACCGGGTGGGCGGCGAACCGGTCATCGTCGCGCGCAATCTTTCCATGAGGTTCGGCGATTTCACGGCGGTCGATCACGTCAGTTTTTCGATCGCGCGGGGTGAGATTTTCGGCTTCGTCGGTTCGAACGGCTGCGGCAAGACGACGACGATGAAAATGCTCACCGGGCTCTTGCCGCCAACCTCGGGCGAAGCCTTGCTGTTCGGCCAATCGATCGATGCCGCGGCGGCAAATGCACGGACCAAGGTCGGCTACATGTCGCAGAGCTTTTCGCTCTACACGGAACTGACCGTCCGGCAAAATCTCGATCTGCATGCGCATCTGTTCCATATACCGCCTGCGGCGGCGGCGGCGCGGATCGCGGAGCTTGTCGCCGACTTCGGTCTCACCGACTATCTCGATCAGCGCGCCGAGGCTTTGCCGCTCGGGATCAGGCAGCGTCTGTCGCTTGCGGTCGCGATCGTCCACGCGCCGGAGCTTCTTATTCTCGACGAGCCGACCTCCGGCGTCGATCCGATTGCCCGCGACCAATTCTGGGAACATCTCATCGATCTGTCGCGTCGCCAGGGGGTGACGATCTTCGTCTCGACGCATTTCATGAACGAGGCGGCGCGCTGCGACCGCGTCGCGCTCATGGATACGGGCCGTGTTCTCGCGACGGATGCGCCGGCCGGTCTCGTTGCAGCGCGCCAAGTGACAGACATGGAAGAGGCCTTCATTTCCTATCTTGAGGAAGCCAAGGGGCCGGAGACCCCGGGCGGCGAGTTCAAGAGCATGAGGCTCGCGCAGGTTTCCACAAGACACCAAGGGCTTGCGGCCGCGCTCACCCTTTCCCTGCGGCGGCTCTTTGCCTGCATCCTCAAGGAGACATTGGAGCTTCGCCGTGATCTGATCCGGATGGGATTTGCGCTTCTCGGCACATCATTCCTCATGCTGATTCTTGGTACCGGCATATCGTTCGACGTCGACAATCTGACTTTCGCGCTCCTCGATCGGGACAATAGTCACGTGAGCCGCGCTTATCTCGAGGAGCTCAGAGGTTCGCGCTATTTCGTCGAGAAACCACCGCTCGGCGATACGGCCGACATCGAACGGCGATTGCAGAAGGGAGACGTTAAGGCTGCGATCGAAATTCCACCGCACTTCGGTCGCGACCTGAAAAAGGGTCATCAGGTGATGATCGGCGTCTGGATCGACGGCGCCAACCCGTTTCGAGCCGAAACGATCCGCGGCTACCTGAACGGCGTGCATTCGCAATTTCTCGCCGATTTGGCGCGAGAGGAAGGAAGCGATCGCAACGAAGAAAATCCGGTGACGATCGAAACGCGGTTTCGCTACAATCAGGATTTCGATAGCGTCTTTGCCATGGTGCCGGGAACCGTCGCGATGCTGCTGGCCCTTATTCCGGCCATTCTCATGGCACTCGCCGTGGTGCGCGAGAAGGAACTCGGCTCGATCACGAATCTTTACGTCACGCCCTTGGGCCGCCTCGAATTTCTTATTGGCAAACAGATTCCTTATGTCGGCATTGGTATCGTAAATTTTCTGCTCATGTGTCTGATGGCCATTTTCATCTTCGGAGTGCCGATCAAAGGAAACTTCCTCACTCTGTTCGTCGGAGTCGTCGTCTATCTCGTCACGACGACCGGCTACGGGATGTTTATCTCGACATTTTGCACATCCCAGATCGCGGCGATTTTCGGCACCGCCATTCTCACGGCTCTTCCGGCTATACAATTTTCCGGCATGATAGCGCCAGTGTCCTCGATGACCGGGCTCCCGGCCCTTTTTGGCCGAGCCTTTCCGATGACCTATTTTCTGACGATCAGCGTCGGCACCTTTACCAAGTCGCTCGGCTTTGCCCCTCTCGTCGAAAGTTTCGCAATGCTCCTCTTATTCATACCGGCGCTGATCGGCTTGAGCTTCGTCTTCCTCCGCAAGCAGCAGAGCTGAAAGCCCATGCGGCAAATAGAGACTATTTTTTGGCTCGGGACCAAGGAGCTGCGCAGCTTTTTTCGCGATTTCGTATTGCTTGGCCTCGTCATCTACGCCTTCACTGTGGCGGTTATCTCGCAGGCGCAAAGCAACACCCAAGAGCTTCGCAATGCCTCGATCGCGTACGTCGATTACGACCAGTCCGTCCTGTCGCATCGGTTGATCGGGGCTTTTCTACCGCCCTATTTCAATAAGCCGCAGCCGATCTCCGAACACGACATCGATAGCGTCATGGATCGTGCGCGCTACACATTTGCGATTGTCATACCGCCGCATTTCGAACGCGACGTCGTGGCCTTGAAAGGGCCGGCAATACAGGTCAACATCGATGCCACAGCCATGGTCCATGCCGGCCTCGGTTCCGGCTATATCCAAGAGATCGTCACGACGGAAGTGGCGAATTTTCTGTCGCGCAACGAAGGCAATCTGCTGTCGCGCGGCCAAGACATTCCGGTCTCGCCAGTCACGCTCGCAACCCGCATCGCCTTTAACCCGAATGTCATGTCGTCATGGTTCATGAGCATCATGGGCCTCATCAACAATGTGACCATGCTAGCGATCATCCTTGCCGGTGCAGCGGTGGCGCGCGAGCGCGAACACGGGACGATGGATCATCTCCTCGTCATGCCGATCTCGCCGTTCGAGATCGCGATGGCCAAAATCTGGGCCAATAGTCTTGTCGTCGCGGTCGTCGTGGGGCTCTCGCTCACATTGGTGGTGCACGGATTGCTGCGCGTGCCTATTGTCGGCTCTGTTCCGCTATTCATGGCCGGCGTGGCACTTTATTTGTTTTTTGCGACATCGATCGGGATTTTCCTGGCTACGATCGCGCGGACGATGCCGCAGCTCGGCCTGCTCTATATCCTCGTCTCCGTGCCCCTGATGTTGCTCTCCGGCAGCAACACGCCGCTCGAAAGCATGCCTTGGCTGCTGCAAATGGTCATGTCCGCCTCGCCTTCGACCTATTTCGTGTCTTTCGCGCAATCCATTCTTTACCGTGGCGCCGGCTTTGATGTCGTTTGGCGCGAATATTTGGCGGTCGGGGGGATCGGGGCGCTGTTCCTCCTGCTCGCGCTGCTCCGCTTCCGCACCATCGCGGCCCAGACAAATTAAAGCAAAGCTCTAGGTTGTCTGGAGTGCGACACAATTTCCGCAGCGAATCCGGGGAAAAAAGCGCATCCTCTTGACGACCCTTGCGGCGGTAGACTTATCTCTGTGGAAGAAAGTCTTGCGCTGCTGGATGCCTGTCCTCTCCGCGGTGCAGTCGCTCATGAATCCTTACCGCCGGGCCGAACATGGTTGAAACTGGATCCGTCGAAACTGGCCGATGGGACGACAATGCTCATTTACGGGCTGCAGTTGAAGGTGCCGGTTGTGGGACCTTCGAATGGGACCTCAACAATAGCAAGACCCGTTGGTCGGAACCGAGTGCCATGCGCAGGGGCACTTTAGGCCTGCAAAGCATGGACAGCGTGGCCTTCGCTGCACGTATCGATCCGGCCGACCGGAGCCGGCTGCGGGGGGCCGTCCGTGCCGCATTCCGAACCGGCGTCTATGATGCAAGCTTCCGGTTCTTCGGCGCCGACGGGCGTTCGCATTGGCTCCGGGCGCGCGGCGAATTGGTTCGCGACTGTCAAGGACGTCCGGCACGGCTCAGCGGGATCACCTTCGACGTTGGCGAAGAAAAGCGATTCGAAGCGGAATTAAGAGCGCGGGAAGCCCATTTGCGCTCGATCCTGGCGACCGTGCCGGATGCGATGATCGTCGCCGACGAATACGGCATCATCCAATCCTTCAGCTCTACGGCTGAGCGTCTCTTCGGCTATGCGCCGAGAGATGTCATCGGCCGCAACGTCAGCATGCTGATGCCGGAGCCGGACCGCAGCCGGCATGACGGATATATGGGGCGATACCGGCAAACCGGAGAGCAGCGAATCATCGGCATAGGGCGCGTGGTCACCGGCCAGCGAAAGGACGGTTCGACCTTTCCCATGCATCTATCGATCGGTGAAATGCAGGCTCAATCGCAGCGCAGCTTTACCGGCTTTATTCGCGATTTGACCGAGCGCCAAGAGACCTTGGCGAAACTGCGGGAGGTCCAATCCGAGCTGGTTCATGTCTCGAGGCTCCTGGCCATGGGAGAAATGGCCTCGAGTCTCGCGCACGAGCTCAACCAGCCGCTGACCGCCATCGCCAATTACATGAAAGGCTGCAGGCGCCTCCTCCAGAACAGTTCGCATCCGCAACTCGAAACTATGCTGGACGCCCTCGACAAAGCCTCAGAACAGGCCTTGCGCGCCGGCCAGATCATCCGCCGTCTGCGCGATTTCGCGACCAAGGGCGATGCCGAGAAGAAGGTCGAACGGGTCGTCAAATTGATCGAGGAGGCGAGCGCGCTCGCGCTCGTCGGGGCTCGGGAAATGAGCGTCATGGTGCGTCAGGAGATCGATCCGCGCGTCGATCTCGTGCTAGCCGACCGCATCCAGATCCAACAGGTACTCATCAATCTTTTTCGCAACGCCCTCGAGGCAATGGAGAAGACGCAACGGCGCGACCTCGTTGTCACGGTTGCGCCGACTTCCGACTCCATGGTCGAAATTGCCATATCAGACACGGGGCACGGAATAGGACCTGAAATCAGACGCAAGCTATTTGAACCCTTCGTGACGACCAAAGATCATGGCATGGGCGTCGGATTATCCATCAGCAAGACCATTATAGAAGCCCACGGCGGGAAAATGTGGGTCGAAGATAATCCGATCGGGGGCACCGTGTTCCGGTTCACCCTCATCGCGGCGCGCGACGAAAAGGAAGATGAAAGTGGTTAACGGCATCGTTCATGTCATCGATGATGACGCGGCTTTGCGCGACTCGGTTGCGTTTCTTCTTGGCGCGGCCGGATTTTCGGTGCGGCTTTATGAATCGGCGCAGACTTTCCTGCGCGAACTCGTTGCGATTGAGCCCGGTTGCGTCATCACCGACGTTCGGATGCCCGGAATCGACGGGCTGGAGCTGTTGCGGCTTTTGCGCGAAACGGGACAGTCGCTTGCCGTCATCGTTATGACCGGCCATGGCGATGTGTCGCTCGCCGTCAGGGCGATGAAGCTCGGTGCGATCGATTTTATCGAAAAGCCCTTCGAAGACGAGGTCATGATCGATACCGTGCGAGCCGCGCTCGCGAATGGTGCCTCGCCCGGCGGCGCCCATCGGGTCGACGAGGAACTAGCCTCTCGCATGGCCTCTTTGAGCCACCGGGAGAAGCAAGTTCTGACCGGGCTCGTCGATGGCCGCACCAATAAGGAAATCGCCCGCCAATTCGATCTGAGCCCGCGCACCGTCGAAGTCTATCGCGCCAAGCTCATGGCAAAAATGCAGGCAGGCAACATTTCCGAATTGGTCCGCTTCGCGATGCGGGCGGGGGTGAGTGTCGGCTGACGCCATGGCCGTCGTTCGGGATTTTCGAACGCTGGCTCCATCCGCTCGATAATGTTTTGCGCGAAATGCGCAAACTTCGATCCCCCGTGACATACCACACAGCCCGACCTTTTCCGGCAATGTGCGAGCGGTGGGCAATTCTTGTGCACTAGATCATTTAGAGCGGGACGCACGACCAAGTCTACCAGCCTGCGTGAACTTGACCGCGCCGGAAAACCGGTTCCCACCCTTCCTCATCCCGCTGTAATGCGCCACCGACGTTAATCTACTCGGCTGATTTGGATCAATTCCCGTCCTCCAGGTCTTGGCATAATTGTCGTGCCTGACAATAAATCAAGCTAACGCTCGCACCTGATGGTTCGTCGAATCGGCAAGAAAGACGAAAAAGCCCATCCAATGATGCAGCTTTCTGGGAGGTTTGCCATTTGCGTCGCGGCGCTTCGTTAGGGCATTTCAAGGCAATTTGATGCACAATTCGGAAGGTTCCACCGTCATCGTCGTGGACGACGATCGACAGGTCTTGCGCTCCCTTCGTTTTCTACTCGAGACGGAGGGGTTCAACGTCTTGGCCTTCGGCTCGGCCGAGGAATTGCTTGCGCATGCGGAACTGCCGGTAAAAGCCTGTTTCGTCGTCGATTACCGCATGCCGCTGATGAATGGCCTCGATCTCATCACCCGCATGCGGGAAAAACGCAACAAGCTTTTCGCCATTTTGATCACCGGCTATCCCGACGAAGAGATCGATGAGCGCGCCGCCAAAGCGGGAATTAGGGTAATTCGCAAACCGCATCTCGACGATGGTTTGCTCGAGGGGATTCGCGAGGTTCTGCGCCAAGCCGCGGAATAGCTGTCTTTCTTCATTGCAAGTCCGTAATCCTACGTAAGGAAGCGAACGAAATTTCAGGCAGCGAGGGCGCTCGTTAAGTATTGGAGCAGCCTGAGACATGGAGTCGCTCCGATGCTCGCCGATCTGCAGCTTTCGCTTCCCTCGACTCGCACCGAACGGCAAAACACACTGCGCGGTGGCACTGAGCACACGTTGTTGGCGGGGCATCCGGAGACCGCCGGCGTCCAGTTTTCCTATCGGCCAGAAGAAGAGATCTACGGCGAGGATGAACCGGCTGAGTTCATCTACAAAGTCGTCTCGGGCGCGGTTCGAACCCACAAACTGCTTGCCGACGGCCGCCGCCAAATCGGCGCTTTCCATTTGCCGGGCGATCTGTTCGGTCTCGAAGCTGCGGGTCAGCACCAGCTCACAGCCGAAGCAGTCGTCGAAACCAAGGTCGTTCTTTTGAAGCGGCGGACGCTCGAATCGCTCGCGGCGCGCGACGTGCATGTCGCCTACGCACTGTGGACTGCAGCGGTTGACAACCTGCGTTGCGCGGAAAGCCGCATGCTTCTCTTGGGCCGCAAGACGGCCCTCGAACGCGTCGCAACTTTTCTCGTCGAGATGGATGACCGTGGCGGCAAGCACGGCGCGATCGATCTCCCAATGTCGCGGCGGGATGTCGCCGACTATCTGGGGCTCACCTTGGAGACGGTTTCAAGGGCAATTTCTCAGCTGAGGGCGGGCGGATTGCTGCGCCTCGTCGGGGCGCGTCATGTCGAGCTGAAGCGTGAGAAGCTCTGTGAAGCTATGGAGGGTTAAGGCCTCTGTTTTACGAGACATCAGATTTATCCGGTGACTTAAAAATGTGATATCCGAGATATATATATTTGGGCTCTTCGGGATTTTGTGTGGGTTATTTTCGGGTGTTTTCATAATTCTGGCAAGCTGCAAGTGAGGATTTTGAGGCGCAGATAGTCTTCGTCGCGTAGGCCATAGGCTCGGCGCTGGAAAACGCGGATCTTGTTGTTGAGGCCCTCGACGAAGCCGAGCGCGATCTTGTTTTCCGGGCGGCAATAGGCGGCGATGCCATCCCAGTGGCGCTCGATCATCGCGGCGAAGTCCTCGAAGGGCTTCAGGCGTTGCCAGCGCAGTTGGGATTTCCAATTGTCGAAGAACCGGCGCGCCCAAGCCTCGGATTTGTAATCCCACAATTGCCCGAACAACTCGCGGAGAAGGTAGGCGGTGTTCAACCGTTTGTTGGCGGCCAGCAGCAGCTTTAGATTTTTCCGCGCCTCGCTGGTGAGATTTTCCTTATGCGCCAGCAAGACGTATTTCTGCCCCTTGATGAACTTCCGTTGCGTCCCGGTGAGGCGGGCGTATTCGACCTTGCGCACTTTATCCAACGCCTCGCCGAGGTGGCGCAGGATGTGGAACTTGTCGAACAGAATGGCGGCTCTCGGCGCGTTCGCCTGCGTCGATTTGCGGAACGGCTTCCACATGTCCATCACGGCGAGCCTGATTTTGTCGCGGTTTTCCTCGCCTAGAAAGGCATAGAACCGATCCATGTCCGCCTCCGATCGGCCGTCGCCGCCAAACCAGATCGCTCGGCGCTTGTCGAGGTCGCTCACCACGATGCGGTACGTGTGACGTTTTTTGATCGATATCTCATCGATCCCGATCACGCTCGGGCTGGGAGGTCCGCTGCGCGCCAGTTGCTCGCGCATGTAGTCCTTTTCGAGTTCCTTCACCGTATGCCAATCGAGGTTCATTCGCTTGGCGACATCCTTGATCGGCATCGTCCGGCACAAGCCGCCGATCGACAATGCGAGACGCTTCGTGAACTTCGTGTTCGAGGCTAGCAAGTCGAGCCGCTCCCGTCTCACGCCACAGGCCTGGCAATCGACGCGGCGCAACTCGTATTCGAGATAAACGCGCCTATTGCCGCTGGAGAGATCGCGCGCCAGGCGCGTCTTGCGGTCGTAGAAGCTGAAATGGACTTTTCCGCAGCCGCTGCACACGGTTTTTTTTGGCGTCGCGTCAGCGTGATCACCAAGCCCATCGGATCGCGGTCATGCCGTTTGATCCGTGCGCCAGTGCGAAACCCGGGAATGCGATAGCCGTCGAGCAGCGAAGCCTTGCAGAGCACTTTTTTCATGCCGAAAACGTGACAGGTTTCAACGTCCCGTCAAACCTCGAAAACTCCTTGTGTTGTCGAGGGTTTCCTCATTCCAGCCCCGCTAACCCTCCCACAAAATGCCGCGATGAGCCTATATTTGTATTATTGTCTAAATATCTGAAAAGTCGGACCATTGTGCCGAGCTCCGCAGTGAGCCAGTTTCCGGGTGAGTGGGAGAGCCGTTCTATTGGCGTCGAAACGGGTTTGCGTTCGGACGTCTCTTGACATATCGAATGACTGCAATTTCGGATTGGACCCGGTATCGGCTTGCCGAAATTGCGCCGCGATAGGCTCCAGACGTCGAGCGCTTTACCGAGCTCAAAGGACTCTTCCATGCCGATCAAGGTTGGCGATCCGCTTCCTGATGCCACGTTCACGGTGATGACGCCGGCGGGGCCGAAAACTTGTACGACGGCCGATATTTTCAAAGGCCGGAAGGTTGTCTTGTTCGGCATACCGGGAGCATTTACCCCGACCTGTAGCCTGAACCACCTCCCCGGGTTTCTCGCCCACGAGGCCGAGATCAAGGCTAAAGGTGTCGACGAAATCGCGGTCACTGGCGTCAACGACGTGTTTGTGATGGATGCCTGGGCGAAAAGCTCCGGAGCGGCTGGCAAGATCACATTCCTCGCCGACGGGATCGCCGCTTTTGCCAAGGCGACCGGCCTGACTTTCGATCTCACCGACCGCGGTCTCGGCCTGCGCTCGAAACGCTATTCGATGCTGGTCGAGGACGGCATCGTGCGCAAGCTCAATATCGAGGACTCGCCGGGCAAGGCGGATATTTCCGGCGCAGAGACTCTCCTGAAGCAAATTTGAACCACGGCACTCGCGCTCAAAGTGTCGATCGGGCGGAATCGCCGGATCGTTAAAATGCGCACTAGAGCGTGTCCAGCGAGAGTGGAAACCGTCTTGCGTTCGGACACGCGACAATACAAAAAAACTTAGAGCAGGTTGACGATTCGAAGCTAGGTCATCCTTCTCTAGCCCGACACTTCGGGGCCGTTGTCACGCGTCTTCAGGAACGGGTGCATCCCTTCTCGGGCGATTTCATCGGCGCGTTCGTTCATTGGATGGCCCGCATGGCCTTTCACCCAATGCCAGGTGATCTCGTGCGGGCTCGCCGCCTCTTCCAGCTTCTGCCAGAGTTCGATATTCTTGACAGGTTTGCGGTCGGCGGTTTTCCACCCATTGCGTTTCCAGCTTGCGAGCCAGCTCGTGATGCCGTTCCGCAAATAGCCCGAATCCGTGTAGAGTTCGACTTCGCAGGGACGTGTCAAGGCTTCGAGCGCTTTGATCGCAGCCGTCAGTTCCATTCGATTATTAGTCGTGACCGCCTCGCCGCCATGAATTTCTTTTCGCTTTGCGCCGAATGAAAGAATAGCGCCCCAACCGCCGGGGCCGGGATTGCCGGAACAGGCGCCGTCGGTGAAAATCACGACTTTTCCGCTCATTGGAACAATCCAAGGTCGCGCGGGCTCTCCACCTTCTGGTGGAAGCGTAGCTTCTTGATGTATTCGAGCGGATCCTTCGGCCGCACCAGGGCACCTGTCGGCACGTTCAGCCAATCGACAAGGCGCGTCAGCGCGAAGCGCAAGGCCGCGCCACGCACGAGGATGGGCAAAGCGGCGACCTCTGCCGCTGTCAGCGGCCGCAGCCGGACATAGGCGTCCGCCATGGCGATGGCTTTCGTGACGTTGAACGAATAATCCGGCTCGAAACACCAGGCATTCAGGCTGATTGCAAAGTCATAGGCAAAGAAATCCGTGCAGGCGAAGTAAAAATCGATGACACCCGAGACCGCCTCGTCGAGAAAAAGGACGTTGTCGGGAAAAAGATCGGCATGGATTATACCGGTCGGCAAATTGCGCGGCCACGCCGATGCAAGGAAGGCGAGTTCGTCGGCAACGAAGTCCGCGAGACCCTGTTGGACGTCGTTGGCGCGATCTTTGGCGGATTCGAAGAGGCGCGGCCAGGCTTCGATCGAAAGCGCGTTTTTGCGGTACAATTCAAAATCCGCGCTGGCTGCATGAAGTCGAGCGAGCGCGCCGCCGAGGGCCGCGCACTGCTTCACACTCGGCCGTCGGCTCGATACGCCTTCAATGAAAGTCACGATGACGGCTGGGCGTCCGGCGAGCCGCCCGAGCATTTGTCCGTTTTGCATCTTCACCGGTTGCGGGCAATTGAGCCCGTGCGTGGCGAGATGTTCCATGAGCGAGAGGAAAAACGGCAGATCGGCTTCCGCGACCCGCTTTTCATATAGAGTCAGAAAGAAAAAGCCAGCCTCGACATGCAGCAGGTAGTTGGAATTTTCCACGCCCTCGGCGATCCCCTTGTAGGAGAGAAGTTTCCCCAGGGCATATTCAGTGAGAAAGGCTTCGAGATCAGTATCGGAAACTTCGGTATAGACGGCCATGGGCGGTAGACGAGGAAAGAGAAACGCAAACTGTGCCAGAGCACGTCGCGGAAAAGCCTGTCAACTCTTCTTGGGCGTGCTCCTAAGCCGCATCTTCTGTTTGTGCATCTGCCGCAATTTTCCCGTTCTGCGCGGCGTTCGCGGCAAGGGCAGCGAGTGCGGCTTGTCCATCTGGCTGAACGACGCCGCAGGACATGATGAGTTTGGCTGCGTCTTCCGGGCTCAAGGCCACTTCGATCACTTGGCTTGCCGGAAGGAATAGGTAAAAACCCGTCGTCGGATTAGGAGTGCAGGGCAGAAACACGGATACATGGTTTTCGCCGGCGGGAAGCGCGGCTGCGACCCGGCCCGTCGGCGGCGCGGATATGAAAACCAGGGTCCAGGCGTCTTTGACCGGAAATTCAATGAGCCCGACCTTGCGGAAGGATGTGCCGGACTGCGAGAACAAGGTCTCGAAGATCTGTTTGACGCTCTTGTAAATGGAACGGATGATCGGCATCCGCTCGAGAATAGCCTCGCCGAGAGCAATCAGGCTGCGTCCGGCCAAGTTTGCTGCGAGGAAGCCCAGAAGGGTCAAGCCGACGAAGGCGAAAATGACACCGAGGCCCGGAAGCCGGA
Organism: uncultured Alphaproteobacteria bacterium; assembly: GCA_963809985.1. Taxonomy (GTDB): domain Bacteria; phylum Pseudomonadota; class Alphaproteobacteria; order Rhizobiales; family Beijerinckiaceae; genus Methylovirgula. The sequence goes on from CAWELW010000004.1 coordinate 186,205, forward strand.
ACGGCAGGTGGGCATCTGGCCAATAGTCCACGGGAACGAGCTTTTTGACCCAGGCGTCGACCGTGTCGACAAACCACCAAACAAGGTAAAGCGTCACGGCAAGTGGGCCGGCCACTACGACGCCGGTCAGAAACCAGTTGCGGATGCGGCCGCCGATGCCCGGGCCGCGTGCGGATTGACCCGAGGGGTTGGCGTGCCGAATTGGGATTTCGCTCAGCTCTGACGTCATGTGTGATCCCGAAGCCACGAAGAATTCTAGCAGGTCTCTTGGCTTAGCGACGTGAAAAAAGACGTCCGATTTTGCCCTTTGCGATGCGTGAGCGCAAACGGCGGCTTGAACGTCACGCTGCACGCCCAGATTGCGCCGCTGGCCGGACCTCGATCGGGTCAGGAGCAGGGGATTTCCGCCCGGCAGTTCTATCTATCGAACGAAGGAGGAAAAATTGCCAGAACACGGCTTTCAAGACGAGCAATTCACCTCTTCCCGCGTGACAAGGCTTCGCGCCTAGTCTACAAAACCGTCGCTATCCGAAAGGGGCCGCACCTGTCTATTTGGTGCGTGCACGCAGTCCAAGTCGTGGGAGGACGCCTCCCCATCGAACCAGCGCCGCACCGGCGCGACTTTTTCCAACAATTGCACTCGTTCGAGGCGATTTTCGGGAAGGCCAGGCTCGAGGGAAGGTCAAGGACGATGGAGCAGGGAGGGCGAAGCGCGGCCGAGGAACCCGCTTCGCCCTTTTTCTTTGCTGCTTCCTTGCGTCCTGTCTGGGCTGGGTTTTAGGCTGATTTCTGCCGCAGGGCGATCAGATTTCCGTGCATTCGCCCCGTTTCCATTGGGCCTTCGTCTCAGTGCAGAAATCGGCGAAGCGTCTCGCCGCGATCGCCTTGCGCATCGCCGCCGTCAGCTCCTCATAATAGGAAAGATTGATTTCCGTCGCCAGCATCATGGCGAGGATCTCGCCGCTCTTCACAAGGTGGTGGAGATAGGCGCGCGAATAATCGCGCGCTGCCTCGCAAGGTGCGGACGGATCGATCGGGCGCGGATCATTGGCATGTTTGGCATTGCGCAGATTGATGCGCCCAAAACGGCTGTAGACGAGGCCGTGCCGGCCGGCGCGCGTCGGCATGACGCAATCAAACATGTCGATGCCGCGCCGCACCGCCTCGATGAGATCATCCGGACTGCCGACACCCATGAGATAGCGGGGCTTGTCTCGCGGAAGATGCGGCACGCAGGTCTCGATCATCGCCAGCATGTCCTGTTGCGGCTCGCCGACAGCGAGACCGCCGAGCGCATAGCCGTCGAACCCCATTTGGACGAGCGCTTTGGCGCTCGTACTGCGCAATCTCTCCGAGGCACCGCCTTGGACGATGCCGAAAATCACATGGCCCGGTTGCGCACCGAAAGCGAGCTTGCTGCGTTCGGCCCAGCGCAAGGAGAGAAGCATCGCGCGTTCCACGTCGGCATCGCTCGCCGGTAGGCGCACGCATTCGTCGAGTTGCATTTGAATGTCGGATCCGAGCAGGCGCTGGATCTCCATGGCGCGTTCGGGAGTCAGCACGTGGCGCGAACCGTCGATGTGCGACTGAAAGGTCACTCCCGTCTCGTCGAGCTTGCGGAGCTTCGCCAAGGACATGACTTGGAAGCCGCCGGAATCGGTCAAGATCGGCCACGGCCAGTTCATGAAGCGATGCAAGCCGCCGAGTTCGGCGATGCGCTCGGCGCCGGGGCGCAGCATGAGATGATAAGTATTGGCCAAAACGACGTCGGCACCGAGGGCGTGGACCTCGCGCGCATGCATAGCTTTGACGGTCGCGGCTGTTCCCACGGGCATGAACGCCGGGGTGCGGATCAAGCCGCGTTCGAGCGTGATCACACCGCGTCGCGCGGCGCCGTCCGTTGCATGGAGATCAAATCGCAGCGGCTCAACCATGTCAGCCATGCGGCGCCGGATAGAGGAGGCAGGCGTCGCCATAGCTGTAGAACCGGTAATGATTTTCGATCGCGTGGCGATAGGCATCCTGCATCGTATCGAGTCCCGAATAGGCGCAGACCAACATGAATAAGGTCGAGCGCGGCAAATGGAAATTGGTCAATAGAAGATCGACCGATTTGAACCTATAGCCGGGCGTGATGAAAATAGCCGTCTCGCCCCGAAAAGCGTAAATCCTGCGCGTTTCGTCCGCTGCGGATTCGAGCAGCCGCAAGGATGTGGTGCCTGCCGCAATGATGCGGCGACCTCTGGCGCGTGCCGCGTTCAGGGCTTCGGCCGTAGCCAAATCGATCTCGCCCCATTCGGCATGAATTCTATGGTCCTGCGTGTCATCGGCCTTGACCGGAAGGAAAGTTCCGGCACCCACATGCAAGGTCACGCTATGGATGGCGACGCCGCGCGCGGCAACGGCCGCCACGAGCTGCGGCGTGAAATGCAGACTCGCCGTCGGTGCTGCGACGGCTCCAAGCTTCGTCGCGAAAAGCGTTTGGTAATCTTCGGCGTCGCGCCAATCGGCGGCGCGCTTACCGGCGATATAGGGCGGCAGCGGTGTCTGCCCGAGCCTTGCGATTGTTGCATCGAGCTCGCCACCGCCGCGCGTGAAGGCGAGAAGCACGTCTCCATCGGTCGCCTTCTCGATGACTTGCGCTTCGAGTTCGCCTGTATCGAACGAGATTGTTTCGCCTTCTTTCAACTTCTTCGCGGGTCTGACGAAGGCGCGCCATGCCGCGTCGGAGAGGCGCTTGTGCAGCATGACTTCGATCTTCGCGACGGCTTCGCCGCGGCGGCGGCGGCCTTCGAGACGAGCCCGGACGACGCGCGTATCGTTGACGACCAAGACATCGCCTTCTTCAAGAAAACCGGGCAAGTCGCGGACGAGCCGATCTTGCAAGCGCGGCTGCGCATGCGGGTCGACGACGAGCATGCGTGCGGCATCGCGCGGCGCGGCCGGGCGCAAGGCGATCAGATCGTCGGGGAGTTCGAAATCGAAAAGCGCGACCCGCATGGTCTGGGACGACTGGAGTGAAGCGGCGTTGCAAGGATGCCTGACTGCCTGCGCGATGAGGCATCCTTGGTTGGCAAATTTGCGTCAGCTCAGCGTGGCTGAGATGATCTTGTCGGGCTCCTTCACCGGCTCGCCGCGCTTGATCTTGTCGACATTTTCCATGCCGGAGATCACCTTGCCCCACACCGTATATTGACGGTCGAGGAAACGCGCATCGTCGAAGCAGATGAAGAATTGCGAATTGGCCGAGTCCGGATTTTGCGCACGCGCCATCGACAATGTGCCGCGCACATGCGGCTCGGCGTTGAATTCGGCTTTCAGGTTCGGATATTGCGAACCGCCGGTTCCGGTACCCTGCGGGCAGCCGGTCTGCGCCATGAAACCTTCGATGACGCGATGGAAGACAATGCCGTCATAGAAATGTTGCAAGACAAGCTTCTTTATATGGGCGACGTGATTTGGCGCGAGATCGGGACGCATTTGGATGACCACCGGTCCTTGCGTCGTCTCGAGCGTGAGAGTGTTTCCTGCTTCGGCCTCGGCCATACTAACTCCTCGTCCTATGATGGGGCGCCACCGTTGCGCAGCGCCGCTTTCGCGACTTCTCGCATGAAGGCAATCCCGGCTGTCCGCGGAAGCCCCGCTGGTGATGCCGCCTGCAATAGCTCATGGGCGCGCCGAGGTAAACCGGCGGCTCGTTTCGGCGGTCTTGGCCGTCTCGTCGCACGGCCGACGCAGATCCTGCCTAGTGTGAACGCTCCGGACGGCGTGCCGTAGAGCACATTGATTGGTCCACAAGCGCCTATATTGCCAAGCTGGGTCTTCTTCAGGAGGAGTTACTGCGATGGGGCCAACGGGCATTTTCGCGATCGTGGCGGGCATCATCCTTGTTTTCGTGCTGTGGCGTTCGCTTTGGACGATCGGACCGACGCAGGTGGGGCTCGTTCGCAAACGCTTCAGCTTCAACAAGCTCACGGAGAATAGCCCAGTCGCCTTTCATGGTGAAGCAGGATACCAGGCGACCCTCCTGATGCCGGGCCTGCGGTTCAAATTATGGCCCCTGTTCGTCGTCACCCGCCATCCCATGCTGCAAATTCCAGCAGGGCAAATCGGCGTTGTCATCGCGCAAGTCGGCAGGCCATTGCCGGTCGGGGCGAAATCGGCGGCCTACAAACCGGAATTCGGCAATTTCCTCGATCTGAAGGCCTTCGTCGAACACGGCGGCGAAAAAGGCGTGCAGCGGCAGGTCTTGCCGCCCGGAACGGTCGGACCGATTCATCCGATCGGCTTTCTCGTGATCACGCGAGGCCGCGTCTATGGCATTCCGATCGGCGCGGAATTCGCGCAGCTCGGCAAAAGGCCACCGCTCACTCCCGAAGCCTTCGGGCTCAGGCGCGAGAACCTCGATGTGACGCGGATCGAGCCGACGACGCAGCCCGACGGCAAATTCGTCGACATGGTCGGCATCGTCACGACGCTCGAAGGGACGCCGTTGCCGAAGGGCGCCATTGAAGTGGACCCCGGATTTGGGACCACCTGTTAAGGTGTGAAGCGTCCTGCTCTTTCGGACACGAAGGAGCGAGAAAATGACGAAGTCACGCAAGAAGTTTGATGCGGCGTTCAAGGCGAAGATAGCGCTGGAGGCGCTGCGCGAGGATGCGACGGTTCCGGAGCTGGCGAAGCGGCACGGCGTGCATCCGAACCAGATTTACGGCTGGAAGAAGCTGCTTTGCGACAACGCTGCGAGCCTGTTCACGCGAGGCGCGAGTAGTTCGGGCGATGGCGAGGAGGAGCGCGAGCGCGAGGCGGCCAAGCTCTACGCCAAGATCGGCCAGCTGACGGTGGAACGGGATTTCTTGGGCAAGAGGCCCGGGCGATGAGCGCGCCGGACCGCAAGGCGATGGTTGATCCGGGCAAGGATGATCTGTCGGTACGCCGCCAATGCGCGCTGTTGGCGCTGCCGCGCTCGGGCGTCTACCGGCCCAAGTCAGTTACGGCGGCGGACGATCTGGCCTTGATGCGCCGCATCGACGAACTGCATCTCGAACTGCCGTTCTACGGCTCGCGGCGGATGACGTTTGCGCTCAATGCCGAAGGGCGTGGGGTCAACCGCAAGCGGGTGCAGCGGCTGCTGCGCGTGATGGGGATCGAGGCGCTGGTTCCGCGCCCCGGCACGAGCAAAGCCGCGCCCGGACACAAGATCCATCCCTATCTGCTGCGCGGCCTGACGATTGCCGAACCGAACCATGTATGGGCGGCTGACATCACCTACATCCCGATGGCGCGCGGCTTTCTGTATCTGGTGGCGGTGATCGATTGGGCCAGCCGGGCTGTTTTGGCGTGGCGGCTGTCGAACACGATGGATACGAGCTTCTGCCTCGCCGCGCTGGACGAGGCTCTGGTTCGATACGGCAGGCCGAAAATATTCAACACCGATCAAGGCGCACAGTTCACGAGCGCCGCGTTCACCGGCAAGCTCGAAGCGGCGGGCATCGCGATTTCGATGGACGGACGCGGCCGTTTCATGGACAATATTTTCATCGAGCGCTTATGGCGGTCGATCAAATACGAAGAAGTGCATCTGAAAGCTTACGCCGATGGCCGCGAGGCGCGAGCTGGTATCGGCAATTGGATGACTTTTTACAATCATCGGCGCCCGCACCAGGCGATGAACAACCAGATGCCGATGGCGGTGTGGCGCGCCGGCATCGACGCAATCGAGGCGGTGGCGAAGACTGTGGATATGCCGCTTCGCTTGGACAACGCAAACGCGTTGCCCACATACCCACAGCAGAGGCAGAAGAAGCAAGAAGCAGCTTGAATTTTGAAGGACAAGAGCAGGCGAGATTACACCTTAAATCCAAGCCCCCGTGGTCCTACGAATGGGGTCCACTTCACATAGCCAACCGGCTCGGCGACTTCGAAGACATAGCCGTGCTGGAGACCAAGCCGGAAACCAATGATGCCGCACTCGTCGAAGCCATCCTTTCGACGGAAAACAACCTTCATAACAATTACCAGGATTTTCAAGCCTTCCTCGACCACGGCGGGCGCATCGGCTTGCAGCACGATCCTTTGCTCTATGGCGCCTATAACATCAATCCCTTCCTGGTCAGTGTCGAAATGGTTCCGATGCTCGTCGTCGATCAGGGGCAGGTGGCGGTCGTCAAAGCCTATGTGGGCCTGGCGACGGAAGACACGAGCGGGAGCGAATTCAAATTCGGATCCTTGGTGCGGCCAGGCCATCGCGGGATTTGGCAAGAGCCCTTGCGTACCGGCAAATATGCGATCAATCCGCGCTGCTACAGCGTCGAGATCGTGCCGACCTTCATTCTGACGTTGAACTGGGCCGACGCGACGTCGAGCGCCCATAATCTCGACCGCGATCTGCACCAGATCACCGCCAAGTCGAAAGAAGGCTTCGTCTTCAACATAGATCTGCAGGTTCAGATCCATGTTCCCGATACCGAGGCGCCGAAGGTCATTTCGATCGTCGGCACGATGTTCAATCTCGTCAATGAAGTCTTGCAGGCGGCCGTCGGCAATCATTTCCGCGATACGCTGCAGAGCATGCCTGCCATCGACTTCATCGAGAAGCGCCAGGACGTGCAGGAGCAGGCGCAAGTCCATATCACGCAGAAACTCAAGGATTATAAAGTCGAGACGCGCGGCGTCTACATCCAGGACGTGGTCTTCCCGGCCCAGCTCGTCCAAGTTCTGACGACGCGCGAGATCGCCAATCAGCAAAAGAGCACATACGAGGCCGAAAAGCTCGCGCAGGACAAGCGCCTCGATCTCGAAGCCTCGCGCGGCCGCGCCGATATGCAATCCGAACTCGCCAAATCGACGGTCGGTATCGAAATCGCCCGCAACCGCGCCCCGGCCGTGCAGGCGGAAGCGGAAGGCGAGGCCTTCCGCCTCGATCGCGTCGGGCGCGCCAGCGCCGTCAAGACGGAGGCCGAAGGCCTGGCCCTTGCCAAGGGGCTTGAGGCGCAGCAACAGGCGCTCGGCACGGATCAGACCGCCCTCATCAACGCCGTCAAGGCCTTGTCGAGCGGCGGTCAGCGTTTCATGCCGGAGAATCTGGCCATCAATATCGGCGGCGAGACCGGCCTCGGCGCCAATCTCAACGCCTTGACTCCGCTTCTGATGCGCTTCCTTCAGAGCGGACGCCGCGGCTCGCCCGAATAGGCCCGCATTAAGTTACTGGAATCGATCACGTGATCTAGTTCTACTGTGGTGTGCCGGGAGACCGGTGGAGGAGACGGCGACGGCGCAAACAGGAAGGTTCGTAATTTTCGCCCGCACCGTGGAGGCGCCGCCGCGCGGCCGATTTGGCGCTATTTCTTCTTTGACCTCACATGGCCGATGTATCCCCGCACATCGGCCGCGGGTTCGGCATAGGCGGCGCCGAGCGATGTCTCCATCGCCGCCATGAATTGCTTCGCCCAGGCCGGCAGCGGGTAGTCGATCACCGCGAGAAATTCGAGGGTGGCCGCGAGCCGGATGTCGGCAATGGACGGCTTGGCGCCGCCGATGAACGGTTTGCCGTCCATGTAGAATGTGTGGAAGACTTCCAGCGGCTCGGCGATTGCCGCGGCGGCCGCTTTCTGCGCCGCCTCCTTGGCGCTCGCGTCGGCGTCGCTCGCGCCGACCTCGCCGGGATATTGCGGGAAGCCGAGCGCCGGATAGGTCGCGCGCGCGACATAGGGATAGAGCGTGCCGATGATATAGAACATCGCGCTGTCGATCATCGCGCGCGCGGCCGGCTCCTTTGGATAGAAACGGTCGAGATTATGCTTGTTGCAGAGATACTGCATGATGGCGCAGCTCTCCCACACCACGCCCCTGGGCAGATCGGCGGCTTCAATCATCGGCGTCAGGTGGGCCGGATTCCTCGCCAGGAATCCCTCCGTGCGGGTCTTTCCCCAGACGTCGTCCTCGGTGAAATCCAGTTTCGCCGCGCGCACGAAGACGCGCGCCGTCATGTTGTTCACGCTCGGTTTCAGCACATGCAACTTGATTGCAGACATTCGTTCCTCCCGTTGCTTCGGTTACGGTTCCGTCAGTCGAAATTCGCTCGGCAGGCGGGCCGGTCAGCGTTCATAAGGATTCTTGGGCGTCCGATCGGCCGACAGGCTGTTGCGCGATCGCGCTACGAGCAGCTCGATCGCATCGGCCAGATGAACCTCGGCGATGGCACGATCGCCGGCCGCGACGCGCAGCTTGTGCGCCTCGAACAACACGTCGGCGTGACCGAAGCCGAAGGGCGGCTCGAACTTGTAGCAGGAAAGCTCGATCAAGAGGCCGAGCGGATCCTCGAAATAGATCGCGTCGAAAATCTTGCGGTCGCGCACGCCGGTGTGTTTGATGTCGCGCGCGTCGAGCCGCTCGATCGACTGCATGAAGACCGCACGCGAGACGTTGAAGGCGATGTGATGGACGCAGCCGATGTCGGTCGGCGTGCGGCGCTGCACGGGCTTGCGGTCCTCGCGGGTGAAGACGGTGATGAGCCGCCCGTCGCCCGGATCGAAATAGATATGGCTTTCAGCCGCGTTGTCGAGATTGGGCTGCTCGAACACGAAAGGCATGCCGAGCAGGCCCTCCCAGAAGTCGATCGAGGTCTGGCGATCCGCGCCGACCAGCGTGATGTGATGCAAGCCCTGGGTTTGCAGCTTTTTCATCGACACCTCCGTTCACGCCTTTTCCGCGAGTTTGGACTTGTATTCGCTGCGCGGCAAGCTTCCCGCCGCAGTCAACACGATTTCCGTCGTCACGAGAAGCGTATCGCGAATTCGCGTGCGATATCGTTCTGCAAGGCTTTCGCTCGCCCCGTCCGAGACCTCGACGCTCACCGGTAAGGGTGGTTCCTGCCGCACGCCCGCCGCGCTTGGCCGGATCATGATGACGCCGGTCACCACCGGCGCGAATTGATTGACCACTTCGCGCACCGCGGACGGAAACAGGTTGACGCCGCGCACGATCAGCATGTCGTCGGTGCGCTCGATGCAGCGCACGCGCGGCGCGGTTCGCCCGCAGGCTCAGCGGCCGACGCCGAGCCGCAGGTGATGACGGGTGCGAAAGCGCAGCAACGGCGCGGAGCGGTTGACGAGATGCGTCAGCACGAGCTCGCCCTCGGCGCCGTCGCGAACGGCGATCGGCACGCCGCTTGCCGGATCGATTAGCTCGAAATGCACGAAGCCGCGGCCGCTAAAATGCCTGCCCGCCCTCGCCTCGCCTTCACCCCACGGCGAGACCGGCCTCGGCGCCAATCTCAACGCCCTGACTCCGCTTCTGATGCGCTTCCTTCAGAGCGGACGCCGCGGCCCGCCCGAATAGGCCCGCATTAAGTTACTGGAATCGATTACCCTTATGATCCTGCATTGGTTCAATCCAAAATCGTTATGATCGAGGATATGGGGGGCGCGGGCGGGAACCGATTTCGGTGCGCCACGTTGACGGCACGTGACACCTCCAAGCGAGGCCGCGACCATGGCCGAAGAGATCAGCCTTTCATCGTCTCCAGCATCGGAAAAGCAAATGGCCGACGGCGTACCGGAAGAGGGCACGCGGCGAGATTTTCTTTTCCTCGCGACCGGTGCCTTCGGTGTGGTTGCGACCGGTGCTGCCATCGTGCCTCTGGTCGATCAGATGAGCCCTGATGCTTCGACGATCGCCGCCGGCGGGCGGATCGACATAGACATTTCGAAGCTGCAGGCGGGGCAGAATATCATCGTGCGCTGGCGCTCACGGCCCGTCTTCATTCTGAACCGGCCGCAAAACCTGCTCGCGACGCTGCAGTCGCCACAGCTCCTCCAACGTCTTGCCGATGCAGAGTCCCACGTCGTCCAGCAGCCGGACTATGCGCGCAATTGGCATCGTTCGATCAAGCCGGAATTCCTCGTGCTCGTCGGCATATGCACGCATCTCGGCTGCATCCCGCAATTCTATCCCAATCCGAGCGCGGATACGCCCGCCTCCGGCTGGCTCGGCGGCTATTTCTGTCCTTGTCACGGTTCGAAATATGACTTGGCCGGGCGCGTCTTCAAAGGCGTGCCAGCGCCTTATAACCTGCCGGTTCCACCCTATTATTTCGTCAACGACACGACCTTGCGCATCGGTGAGAATCCGCCCGGGTCGAGCTTCGATTTCGGCTCGATCACGCAGATTTGAGTGAAGGGAGGCTGCGTGCGATCAACGGCCAATCTATGCTGACGGTCGGCGCGGGGCGGTAGCATGCCGGGGTTAGAGCGTGATGAGTTTCAATCGGTTCATCAGCCGTCATCGCGAGCGCGAGCTTGCGAAGCGCGAAGCGATCCAGGTGCCGGCGTTCCCCCTGGCTTGCTTCGTCGCTGCGCGCCTCGCAATGACGGCATTTGTTGCCACTTTAAATCATCCTGGTCTAATTACGCTCGGTCTGGGACGGGACGTCAGACGGCATATTTCTTTTTGATCTTGGCAATATCGGCGGCGGCATCGATCCATTCCTCGCTGAAGCCGCAAGAGGCGCAGAGATAGCGCGTGACCTTGACGGCATTGAAGATGGTGATTCCGACGACGATGCTGTTTCCGCCATGGGTGGCGACCATGCCCGGAATTCGAACGATGTCAGCCGATCGACATTTCGGACACGTCTTGGAATTCCGCATGATGCGATCTCCGGCTACATTATCAGATCATCAGTTTTTCGACGTCGCCGAGCGTGATGTCTTCGACGCGCCGATCGTAAAGCTGCGTCGTGCGCGTGCTCGCATGGTTCGCCATTTGCGCGGCCTTTTCGAGCGTGCCGCCGTTATTTAGATAGGCGGTGACGCCCGTTGCTCGAAACGTGTGATTGCCGATCTTGCTGACGATGCCGGCGGCTTTGGCGCGGCGCTGGATCATCGCATAGGCGTTCGCTTGGGGCAGGGATTTGCCGGCGAGCTGGCCCGTGCGGCGGCTATAAGTCTGAAAGAGGATCGCCTTCGGATCGCGCGCAAGTCCCGCGCCGTCGATATATTCATGCAGGTAGGTTTCGAGATTGTGGTGGCACGGCATTTCATGCTGTTTGCCGCCCTTCTCAGGCAAGCGCACCCAGAGGTGCCGGTTCTGCGTGTACACGTCTTCGACGCGCATGCCGATCGCGGCGCCGATACGCGCGAAGGAATAGACCATCAAGCCGATCAGCGCGCGGTCGCGCAAACCGATCACGGTCGTCGTATCGATCGCGTCGATGAGCTGGCGCGCCTCGGCCGGATCGAGCACCGGCGTCTTGCCGCGGCGCACGATATGGCGCGGGCCGCGCACGGCCGCGGCGGGATTGCTCGGCATGATCTCACCCATCACCATCCAGTCGAACAAATGACGCAAGGCGGCCAGGCGCAATTTCGCGGTCGGTGCCGATCGCGCCTTTTGCAGTTGCTCGATATAGGCGGCGACATGCACGCTCTCGATCGCCGTGAGCCGCGTCACGCCGCGCGCTTCAAGCCAATCGAAGAAGTCTTTCGCCGCGCGTGCATAGGCGCGGCGCGTGTTCGGATTCCTGATTTGCGCGGTGAAGAATTCAAAGAAGCGATAGGTCGTTTTTTCACCGCTGGCGGCGATGAGGGCAGGAACGCGATCGGCAATGATGGGGACGAGGTGGTTCATGTGGATTCGTCTTCCGCCGCCGAGGCAGCGACCTCCGAGATCTCCGCGAAACGATATTGCGCACAAGCGGCAACAGCGGCTGCGGACGGCGTCTTCCGCGAATAGTTGCCATCTTCGATCCAAGAGGTCGTCTTCGTCGTTCTTCCATCGGCTTCGGCTGTTGCAAGCATCTTGTCATGAGGCATCAAGTACCAGTCGCCAGCGACCGGAAAAGCCATCCAAATATCGCGGTCGATATACTTTCGGTCGATCGTCCACCGACTTTTGAGCTGAACCTTGTGTAGCAAGCCGTCGCTCTCCCGATAGAATATAAAATCAACCCCGCCGTCATAAACTGGCAGAAAGACATTGAAGCCCTGCGCCAAAGCGAGGCTCACAACCGTGTTCCGGTTGATGACTTCCCGAATTTGGCTGCGATAACGGCTCATCGGCGACCCTGATATTTTATGTGATACCGGCTTTTCATCCTTGACCACTGAGATCAAGCCAGCCTCACGCATCTTCGGCACGTAGTAGCGCAGCACACGCAACCCGCCCTGGCGACTGATGAACTCAGGGTGCTGATCAAGCTTGTCGGCGACCACCTTTGAGTCGACCGGGTTAGCCTTGAGACCCTCAAGGATCTTGAGAATGACGGCAGGTTGTCCGCTAGCGCCAAACTTAACGCCCTCGCTAGGGTGCTTCACAAATTGCAGCTTCATTGTTCTCACCTCTTCAAAGACATTATCTTTACGAAAGTGCTTAGGTGGGGACGGGAAGCAACATTGGACAAAATCATGCAAATTGCTCTTCTCACATAAGATGCATGAGAGGAGCGATAACCGGAGCTGGCTCAAGTGCCCTTTCTGCGTGAACGAGCCCCTATTCCGGCGTCCATTCGATTCCAGCGAGATCACGAGCTCCGTCGATGATCCGGACCACTTGCACCCCGTCTTCCGCCAAGCGGTAAAGCGCCAACCAACGTTCGATAACGAGCGCCCTGGCGTCTTCGGCAATTTCTGGACGCGCAGGGCCGAGTTGCGGGTGATCCTTCAGCAGCTGACAGGTGCGCTCGATGTGGTCATAGACCCGGTCGGCGATGGCGTCGGAATTCCGTGACGCGATATAAAGCCAGATGTCGAGAAGGTCTTCGCGTGCGCGGCGTGTAAAACGAACCTTGCTCACGCACTTACGCTTTGGACGCGGCGAGACGCGCGCGCGCTTCTTTTTTCAAAGCTGAGAAATCCACCTCACCGGCGTCGCCGCTGTCGATCCCTTCTTGCCAAGCCTTGCGTAGAAGGTGCAGCTTTTCGGCTTCTTGCTGCTCGAACTTCTCCATCAAGCGCAGCGCCTCGCGGACGACTTCGCTCGATGACGCGTAGCGGCCGGCCGCGACCTTGGCCTTGACGAAATTTGCCAACTCGTCGGTCAGCGACACGTTCATGTTCATGGGTACATCTCCAACGCCGCCATCATGACAGTCATGCCTAAATTTAGCAATATTTGTTATCTGCTCGTAATGACTGCAAAGGCGCCTATATCTTTGCTGAAACATATTATCTCATGCCCCACGCACTGGGAAAGCTGACGAAAAGCGCGGCACCGGCTCTTACAATACATACGCAGATTGCGTATGTATTGTAGTCGAAAGGCGAAGAAGTGACCATATCTGTTGATAAGGCGCGAGAGCTGCTTGCGCAGCCTCCAACAGACGATACGGCGAGGGCTTTGAAGGCGTGGCGAGCGCAAGAAGGCTATTCCCAATCGGAAGCGGCGATCCGCCTTGGAGTCCCGGTGCGCACTCTGCAAGGGTGGGAGTCGGGGCGGCCGATGCCATATCCGAGCCTTCTGCAGCGAGCTGTGAACATTTCTACACGACCTGCTGACCGGTACTCGCTCGTGCAATCTGATTTCCCGCGGGAGTTTGCCGAGTTCATCGATTTTGTAGGGGCGACCGAGTTCGATGCCGCTCTGCGCAGGGTCGGCCAAAAACTTGACGCCGTGTCCCCGAGTGCCCAGTCGCTCTTCGGCGATCGGTTCTTTTTCCATCGGCAATGCATTAACTTCGTTCATGGGCCAGTGCCCTTTCATTTGGATATTGCCGACCCAGTGGCGGTCCAAGCTGCGTCCATCGTCGCAGGAATCAATCGAATGAAAAGGTCGCTTACCTCGCACGGTGCCTCTCGGCTCCGTTCTATGGTGATCGACAACCTCAGGCCAGATCGGGATATTCGGCAGATCGAGCATGAAATCCGATGCTCAACGCATTTTGGTCAAAAGGGCTTCGACGTAAGATTTGCGGACCTCGAAGGATTGGGAACGTTCGATCTTCTCGTCCGCACACCGGCCGGTTCGGTTGATGTGGAGTGCAAAACGATCACCGAAGACACAGGGTCACAGATCAAGACGGAATTGACTGTCAATCTGACAGAGATCTTTCGTAAGTCAGTACTGATGCAGCCTCCTGTAGACGAGTCCGGCCTGTTCGTCTTGACACTCAAAAAGCCAAGCGCGCATTGCACAAACTTAGGACATCTTTTAGAAGAGGCGCTCCGATCTTCAACGCCTCGATCTTATTTCGCGTCCTCTTTTTCGCTCGAATTTTCGCCGCGGCCTCTATGGCAGGCGCTTCTGAATGCCGATCGTCTGCCCGATCTCAAAAACCAAATCTTGGCCGATCCCGATATCGACGGTCATGCTCGTTGCGCCATTCGGGGGGTGGATAAAATTGTCGGGTTGGTTATTCGTCCTCACAAGCGAACTACCCTAAGTCGACGTGTCGTCGAAGTAATAAAACAGGGAGCGGACCAATGCACGGGCAAGAGAGCAAGTGTGGTGTGGCTGCACTTTGTTGGCCTGGCCGAAGAAGACTTTCTCGCCCTAGCCGAGTTCTCGATGGATGGAAAAGGCTCAGGTCTGAACGCCATAGTCGCCAACGCTTTTAGTCCATCTGCTAGTCAGACAGATCGATCCCACGTTCAAGCCGTTCGATTTAGCGCCACTGGTCGGGCGCTCCACAGTCATCCCGCTCTCGACCGAAATCTGCTTATGACGCGGGCTATCTCGGCCGGCGGGGCCATTTACAATGTACCAAATTCTTTCTGTCGCTTTCCTGAGATACCTGATTTCTGACAGGCGCCTTCGCAGGGCGCGGGATTGGGGCCGGAACACTGACTGCGCGCATCCGGAGTCTGGCTAACGTCACGTCTCACAAGCGCACCTTGGGCGCGACAAGCGATTTGGCAAAGGGGCTGAAAAGAGTTCAGCTATTTGTGATTTTTGTTATATTTCGGCTGCTCGCGCGCGATAATTGCCTCTTCTTTTTTCCTTGCCTCAGCAATCGTGTTGACTCGCTCGACGCGAACCTTGGCACCGGGAATTGGGTCCGTCCCCTTCGGCAGATGCTCTTGCAGTCTTTCCTGCGCCCGACCTCGTTTAGCTACACCGGTATAGTTGTTCTTCCCGCCGGGTGTTTCGATCTTGTAGACTACAGGTTTATCAGTCGGCAGTTTGCCGATTCCGGTCTGATTAAACGGAACAGTCTTTTTCGACATTGGCTCAATCTCCTCGTTAGAACGTATAGGCGTCATCGCCCTCTTTGATATCACCTGAAGCACTGGAGTCCGTCGCTTGTCGCGCGGCGGCTTGACGGTGATTTCGACATCCTGGCCCAGCGGGACGAGAAACCGAAGCAGGCGCTCGACGGGGAATTGTCGGAACTCCCCCCGCAGCATTTTCGATACGTCGGGCTGCTTGACACCGAACAGTTTTGCCGCCTCGACCTGTTTGAGGCCGCGCTCTTTCATGACCGTGTCGATCTTGTAGACGAGCTGCGCCTTAACGAAATGCTCCTCGGCGTTCGGCAGGCCCGCATCGGCAAACACATTGCCGCTGCCGACTTCGTAAGTTCTCCCGCTCACGACTGTCTCTCCTTTGCGATCCGCTCTGCCTCCCGCAACCGCCTGTCGATCTGTTCGCGGAAGTGGCGCCAGAGACAAAATTTGGGCAAAACCAACCTGATTTTCTCGCTGTGCGGCTCGGTTTTCCCATCGTACGGATTCATTCCGTATGCCATCATATGACCCGATTGGAGGATTCCATGCCTCGCGCCTTGACCGATAGCGGGCGGGTCGAACTGCAACTCCGCCCCGAAGACAAAGCGACACTCACCCGCGCCGCGTCGCTCAAGCGGCTCGATCTGACAGCCTACATCCTGCGCAACGTGCTGCCGCAGGCGGAGGCCGATATTGCCGAAGCGGAGCGGCTCACGCTCACCGAGCGCGATTCCCTGCGCGTGCTCGATCTGCTCGAAAATCCGCCGGCGGCTCCCGGCCGCTTGGTGCGTGCCGCAAAGGCCGGCTTCACGCTTCCATGACGGCGCTCGTCTGGGAAGAGGTTTCGCTCGGCAAGCATCACGATCGCGCAGGCTTCGACTGCGGCGACAATGATCTGAATGTCTACCTGCAACGCTATGCCCGCCAAAACCATGAGAGCGGCGGC
Organism: uncultured Alphaproteobacteria bacterium; assembly: GCA_963809985.1. Lineage (GTDB taxonomy): Bacteria > Pseudomonadota > Alphaproteobacteria > Rhizobiales > Beijerinckiaceae > Methylovirgula. The sequence goes on from CAWELW010000004.1 coordinate 202,312, forward strand.
GCAAAATGCTTCGTCGCCGCGCCTGCCGATGCGCCGGCGCGCATCCTCGGCTTCTATACGCTAAGCCCCGCCTCGATCGACTATGCGCGCACGCCCGCGCTCGCAAAGAAAGGTCTCGCGCGTTACGACGCGCCAGTGTTTCGGCTCGGTCGGCTCGCCGTCGACCAAATGGTGCAAGGGCGCGGCCTTGGTGGCGCGCTTCTGCTGCGGGCTGCCGAACGCTGCATCCGCGTTGCCCGCGAAGTCGGCGGCGTTGCTTTGCTCATCGACGCGAAAAACGAACGCGCCGCGCAATGGTACGCGGGTTACGGAGCTGTGACGCTGCTCGATGCGCCTTTGTCTCTCGTGCTGCCGCTCGCCATCGCTGCGAATGCGATTCAGCGCGGCGCATGAGGCGGACGTTTCGCACCTGATTTAAGCATTGACGCAGCCCTCAAAAATCAGCGGCCGATTTCATGCAAAAATCCAGAAGGCTAATGCGCCGACGCCCGGTCGGCGTTACATACTGCGACATCCGGCAATTGCCGGAGATTGATCATGGCGAAGGTGCTCATTCCGATCCCGAGCAGGGATTTCGATCCGACCGAGGTGGCTATCAGCTGGAGCGTGTTGAAACAGCTCGGCCATCCGCCCGCACTCATGCACGCCATTGCCGGCCGGCCGGGCCCGGTGCTTTGGATCGGAGGCCTGCAGGAAGCCTGGTATCTGACCGGCCGGCCGCAATGGGCCTCGCCGCAACAAGGCGTCGCAGCCGTATTCTCGCGCGACCTCGCCATTGCCTGGCGCGACAGGATGTCCTTCTTGCGCGACGAAGGTCTGGCCGACCGCAACGTCTTGTCGTCATTGGCCATACCTTCCTCCGCCGATCTGGCACATCTTTCCGAGGCCGGCGTCACGCATCTTTGCGCCCGTCCCGACGCGCCGGCCTGGATCATTGCGCCGCTCGAAAAGGGCGCGCAGCCTCCAGCCGGAAGGCAAGCGCAGCTCTGGCATCTGCCGCAACCGCTGTTCAAAACGACCGATGAAGGCAAGACCTATACCTGGCACCGGATCGAGGATTTTCTCGTCCTCTCCTGCACCGCGGAGTAAAAAGGCCGCGATCAAAGGAAAGTTCTGCGCGAGGCTTTCTCGTCCGGCAGGATCACGCGACGAGCGAGGCGGATGCAGACCTTGTCGGGCGCGAGAATTTGTCGTCCGTGAAGATTTCATAAGCCCTTGAGGACGCTGGGTTCTGCGGCTTAGGCAAGTATTCATATTTGCCGGATTTCGTTGCTTGTGCATGGGTTTTCTTGCAAATTGATCGTTGGCTCCGGCCGTGATTCTCTCCGCTTTGTGGACGAAGCGGAGGGTGATTCTCATGCGGCCGAGAGAGCGGCGCGAGAGCGGGCAGAACGATCTTTTCAAGTCGCGGCTCGACCAGATCGTCGATATGAACCATGCGCTGGTGAAGCTTGCCGGCGCGATCGACTGGGGCTTTCTGGAGACGCGTTTCGGTGCCGTCTATAGCGACCGACCGGGGCAGCCGCCTTTGCCGACGCGGCTCATGGCGGGGATCGCGATCCTGAAGCACATGCACGATCTCTCCGACGAAGTCTTGTGCGAACGTTGGGTCGAAAATCCTTATTATCAGCTGTTCTGCGGCGAGGAGTTTTTCCAGCACAAGCTCACCTTCGACCGCTCCTCGATGACGCGCTGGCGCCAACGCATGGGCGAAGACAAGCTCGTCGCACTTTTGCAGGAGAGCCTTGCGGCGGCGGCCCGCAGCGGCGCGGCCGAGCCTGCCGACTTCACCAAGGTCATCGTCGATACGACTGTACAGCCGAAGGCGGTGACTTTTCCGACCGACGCCAAGCTGATGCAGCGGGCACGGGAGCGCTTGGTGCGGCTCGCCAAGAAGCACGGCATCGCGCTGCGCCAATCCTATGCGCGCGTCGGCAAATATGCGCTGATCAAGCATCAGCGCTATGCGCACGCCAAACAATTCAAAAGGGCGAAGCGCTCGCTGAAAACCCTGAAGACCTATCTCGGCCGGACAATTCGCGACATCGCCCGCAAGATCAAAGGCGATGCGCATCTTGAAGAGGTTTTTGGGCGAGAGCTCATGCTGGCCCGTAGGGTTCATGCCCAGAACAAGAACCTGCGTCCGATCAGAGGCGCGCCGGAAGGGGCCGACCTTCGCGTCTTCAGCCTGCACGCGCCGGAGGTCGAATGCATCGGCAAAGGCAAGCCGCACAAGCCTTACGAGTTCGGCGTCAAGGTCTCGGTCGCGACGACGCTCGTCCATTCGAAGGGCGGGCAGTTCATCGTTCACACCAAGGCTCTGCCCGGCAAGCCCTATGACGGCCACACGCTCGGCACAGTCGTCCCGGACATCGAACAGCTCATCGGCATCAATCTCCAGCGCCTCTTCGCCGATGCCGGATACAAAGGGCACAACGCACCGCAAGCGCATCGCTTCAAGGTCTATATCGCCGGCCAGAAGCGCGGGATGACCAAGGAAATCCGCCGCCAAATGCGAAGACGATCGGCGATCGAGCCGGTCATCGGCCATGCCAAATCCGAGCATCGCTTAGGCCGCAATTATCTCGCCGGCCGAGCCGGTGATGCCATCAATGCCGTGCTCGCCGCCGTCGGCTACAACTTCCGTCGCCTCTTGGCCTGGCTGAGGCTATTTTTGTGCGCCTTGCTCGGCGCCATTGCGATGGCTCATGAACCGATCGATCAGCGAGTTGCCGCTTGAATCGTGTTCTTCACGGGCGACGAATTTCCGGCCAGCGACGAGGCGCAAAAAAAGCCGGCATCCATCGAGGACGCCGGCGAAATCGCCGGATTGACGCGTAATCTTATCGACCGGGTGAGTCCACCCGATCGAAAAGAAGCTCGAACTCAGGACTGGCCGCCGCCAAGCGCGGTGACCACACGCCGGTTTTGCGACCAGCATGAGATGTCGTTGCATACGGCGACGGGGCGCTCCTTGCCGTAACTGATCGTCCGCATCCGCGACGCGGCTATCCCGCGGGCGGCCATATATTGCTTGACGGTTTCGGCACGCCTGGCGCCGAGTGCGAAGTTATATTCACGCGTGCCGCGCTCGTCGGCATGGCCTTCGAGGACGAAATTATAGCGGGAATATTGCTGCAGCCAGCGCGCCTGCTTGTCGAGGGTGGCTTGTGCCACTGACGTCAACTCACTCGAGTCGGATTTAAAGAAGACGCGATCGCCGACGTTGACCGTGAAATCCTGGTGGCTTCCTGGCGTTGCGGCACCAAGATCCTCAACCGGACTCTTGGCGCAAGCGGCCATCGCCAATGCGGCGCACAAGACGGCAGCGAGTTTCAGCGCGCCTGCCCTTTTTTGAAGGCTCATGAAAAACTCCTTTGCTGACGGGCCGGGCATATCTCTTCTTAACTAGCGGGTGAGGGTTAAGCGAAGGTTCCGTCAACCTTGCCGAAGGCTTATCGAAAAGCGTTGCATTCGTGGCATCCGCCCGCATGGTTAAGACGGGATTGATGGCGGTAATACGACTTTGTCCCAATTTGGACTAGCTGTAACTGCACCTTTTTTCCCCACCCTGTCACGGATTGCAGTGGCTCCAGTGCGGATTCGGGAGTTGCGCTGCCAGGCAGCGGCGGCGCTCCGCCTCGGCCTGCCGGGTTAAGACAAGAGCGGCCCCCAAGCCGGATCGGAACCGTAAGATGGTGTCGGAACCGGAAATTCGGCGCGCCCGAAGACATCGATCATATAGATCTTAGCGCCCGATTGGGCGCCCGGATCACGGAAGAACATGAGATAAAGCCCGTTCGGCGCCCAGGTCGGACCTTCGTTGTGGAAACCTTCGGTCAGGACGCGTTCGCCCGAACCGTCCGGCTTCATGACGCCGATCGCGAAAGAACCACTGCTTTGTCTCGTAAAAGCAATGTAGTCCCCCTTCGGCGACCAGACCGGCGTCGAGTAACGGCTGCCTTCGCCAAAGGAAATACGCCGCGCACCGCCTCCCGACGCCGGCATGACATAAATTTGTTGCGATCCGCCACGATCCGATTCGAAGACGATCTGCGACCCATCGGGCGAAAACGACGGCGATGTATCAATCGCCGCCAAATCCGAAAGCCTCGTCGTCGTGCGTGAGCGCAGGTCCATCGCATAAAGATTGGATGAAGCCCCTTGCGAGAGCGACATCACAATCTTCTGGCCATCGGGCGAGAAGCGCGGAGCGAAAGTCATGCCGGGAAAATTGCCGACGATTTCGCGCTGGCCGGTTTCGATGTTGAGAAGCAGAACCTTGGGATCGGAGCTCCCATAAGACATATAGGTCACTTCCTGCGAGGACGGCGAAAAGCGTGGCGTCACGACGAGTTCGTCACCATGCGTCAGATAGCGGACGTTGGCTCCGTCCTGGTCCATGATGGCTAGGCGCTTGTGGCGACGTTCCGCCGGACCGGTCTCGTCGACGAAGACGACCCGTGTATCGAAGAAGCCCTTTTCGCCGGTAATGCGCGTGAAGATTGCATCGGATACGATGTGGGCGACGCGGCGCGAATTATTTGGGTCGGTTACATATTGCTGGCCGGCGACCTGGCTCCCGGTCGAGACGTCCCAGAGCCGAAATTCGGTTTGCATGCGCCCGTCGGGCCCGCGCCCGGCCCGCCCCGTCACCACGAATTGCACATTGATCGACTTCCACGCATCCACCCGCGGCGGCTGGTCCGGATTGGTGATATGTTCGGCGAATGCTGCCGGGTCGATCGGCGCCAGGAAGACGGAGCGCTTGAAATTATTGGTGATCACGCCCGTGAGCAAAGGTCCCCCGGTCGGATCGCCGGCAAATGGCGTCACCGCAATCGAGACAGGTTTGAACTGGCTGCCCGGACGCACGTCGAAATAACGGTCTTCGGCGCGCGCGAATCCGGCGCAGGCGACGCCCGAGGCCAAACCGAGGAGGAGACCCGTCGCGGATCGCCGTGTGAGCCTTGAATTCATTTCACTCATGTCCGTTCTGGTCGAAGTCGAATCGGTTTGAAGATTAGATCTTTAGGACAACAGGATCATGTGGGCCGGCCCGGCCGAAGCGCGCCAGGGCATGATCCGGAGACGAATTAGAGAGTCTCGACAGTGAAGCGCACGGTGCGGCCTCTCCATTCCTCATAGTAAGGCTTGAACCGCTCTGGGATGGGGAGCGGATTGCATTTGCGCACAGCTCGCACCGCGCTCTCGGCGAGGGCGCGCCAAGCCGGATCGCTCGGTGGGTTGACCAAGACCGGTTCGGCGGCGAGCGAGCCGTCGAGGTTCAAAGGAACATGGACCATCGGCACATATTTCGGACCGCTCGGCTCCGAAATCGGTGTGGTCCAACAGGCCTGAAAATGGTCCTGGAACCAGCCTTCCATTTGAGCCATGAGAGAAGGCGACATTTTCGGCGCATTCGACGTCGGCGAACCGAGCGATGCCGTCTGGGCGAGCGTGTGATTCGTCGAGGCTTTACGCTCGGGCGCCTCCCGGCTCAGCAACTTGCTGATGTCCGCGAGGTTGAGTTTGCGCGGCGGATCCGTGCTCTCCTCGCCGGATTTGGGCTTGGCCATTGGCCGCTCGACATCCTTGTGCTTGTCTGATTCGAGCAATTTCGCGACTTCATCCAGCTTGAGGCGCGGGTCGGGCTTTTTCGCCTCTTCTTTGGGCTTCGGCGGCTCGACCGCCTCGGCATCCACGGGTGGCGGCTTGTCGAGGACCGGCGGTTGCGGCGGCGTCACGGGCTGCGGCCGCGGCGGCGGAGCCGCGACCTGCTCGAGCGGCTTCGGCGGTTCGGGCTTGTCGGCGTCGCCGGGATCGGCTTCGCGTTTCAGAGGCGGCGGCGGGGTCGGCACGTCCTTCTTGGCTGCGGCGAGAGCCGGCTGCGGTTTGATTTCGGCAATATCGGCGATCTTCTCGGCTTTTTGGGTCGGCTGAACCGTCTTCGCAGTCTTCTCGCCGCGCATGATCGCGTTGAAATCCTGCGTGCTGACCATCTCGACCGGGATCGTCTCCTGCGCGTCCTCGAATTTCGGTGTCCGGGAAAACGACAGAATGGTGGCCGCCAGCATAGCCACGTGAGCCGTGCTCGAGACAACCAGACCGGGTTTCTCCGAGATGAACATTCGCGCTCAATTCTTTTTCTGCTCGGTCACGAGCGCGACCCGCTTGTAGCCCGCCGTCGTTATGACCGACATGACTTCAGCGACGCGCCCATAGTTCACCTGATTGGCGCCGCGCACATAGATACGTTCATCGAACCCGTCTTTTGCCGCCGCCTGCAGTTTCTCGGCGAGCTGTTCAACCGAAACCGGCTGATCCATCACAAAGATGGAGCCGCTGTCGTCGACCGCGACGGATAGCGGCTTTTGCTCGATATTGAGCGCCGAGGCTTTGGTGTGCGGCAGATCGATGGGGACGCCCGTCGCGAGCAAAGGTGCGGCAACCATGAAGATGATCAAGAGAACGAGCATGACGTCGATGAACGGCGTCATGTTGATCTCCGCCATAGCGCCATAGCGCGGCACGCCCCGGCGCCGGCGGCCACCCTTGTGTGCACTGCCCACCGCCATCCCCATACGGGTCTCCTTTCAAAACGGCCGCAACGCAAGGCTGCCTGCGGCCGGCGAATTTAATCAAGCCGCGCGGTCGCGATGCGCGTGTTGATCGATCTGGCGCGAGAGAATCGAAGAAAACTCATCCGCAAAACCCTCGAGCCGCGCCTGTTTCTTGGCGACATCGCCCTGCAGCTTGTTATAGGCGATGAGCGCCGGAATCGCCGCGAAGAGACCGATGGCCGTGGCCAGCAGCGCTTCGGCGATGCCGGGCGCCACCACGGCGAGCGAGGTATTTTTCGAGGCGGCGATCGCGGTGAACGAATGCATGATGCCCCAGACCGTGCCGAACAGGCCGACGAAAGGGCCGGCGGAGGCGACGGTCGCGAGCACGATGAGATTCGACTCGAGCTTTTCGACTTCGCGAGAGATCGACACGTCGAGGACTTTCTCGATGCGCGCCTGCAGACCCATGAAGGAGCCGGTCGCCGTCTGCACCGAGCGCTTCCACTCGTGCATGGCGGCGACGAAAAGGCTGGCCATGCCGCTCGTCGGCCGCGCCGTCAAGGTCGCATAGAGCTCTTCGAGCGATGTCCCGGACCAGAAAATCTGCTCGAACTTATCCATCGCACTTTGCACGCGACGGAACAGGATGGCCTTGTTGATGATGATCGCCCAGCACCAGATCGAGGCACCGAGCAGGCCCAGCATGACGACTTTGACAGCTGGTTGTGCCGTCCAAAACATGCTGAAGAGCGTGACTTCCGCGCCAGCCGCAGTTGGATCCATTTCTCAAGTCCTTGCAACAGTTGACGTTCGAGAACGCCGTTCCGTAAACATCGCGCGCGATCGGCTTTGCGCTCATCCGGCGGGCGTGAGTATAAGCTTGTCCTCGCGCGCAAATCCGTCATTTCTGCGGCTTTTTTGCCACAGAAGCAGCATAAAAACTGCGAGATAAAGCTTAGAAGTTATTGCCGTTAAAAAAGCGTTGAAGCGGCGGGATTGCCGCGCGAGCCGCCGACCAACCCATCAAGGCATGTGCATGCCTTCCGGCCGCCCGCGCCGACCGCGACGATGTCGAAATCGAAGTTCGCCTTCACGTGGGAGCCCTGTTTGAGCGGCTCTTTCACGCCGACGAACATCACGTGATGGGAGCATGGCCTGAGCTCGACCGTTTGGCCGGACTTGATTTCCGGCCCTTCGCTGAGCTGGCGCATGCGCACGACGTTATCCGCCATCGATGTCTCGTGGATTTCGACATGATCGGCGAAAGCAGCTCGGCTGCCGAGGACCCGGTCCGGCTCGCTGCCCTCGTTGGTGATCCGCAAATATCCCCCGGCGACCATGGCGCCGGCGGGGTCACACGCGCCCAGGGCGCGTCGATCACCCATAAGCCAACCTTGACCGGCGCTTTGGCTGGCATTGCGACAAACTCCACGGGGGCGCCGTCCGAGACGACCCTATCGCTGGGCGGCGGAAACTTGCGCCGAAAAGCAGGCTAGGCACAGACGAGCTGTGAGGCGACACGCCAGATTAAGTGCGTCCGTTCTCGACCGGCTTCCCACAGCCGTCATAGCCGCACCCGGATCACAGTCCGGGGGTGTCCCACAACTGTCCGGTTCATGTAAGCACCAAATCGAGAGCAAGTTGTCTTTGGTCGAGGGGCGGCGGTCGTTGGATCTGTTTCAACCGCGTGAAGTCCTTGCGGTGCATCAGATTGCAGCGGATGAGTCGAAACATCTCGAGCGCGCCGTATTTTACTTTGCTCATCTCTTGACCCATGCGAAGCAGCAGAAAGGCGATCAACGCAACCGCGATCTGAATGCGCACGGCATTTTCGGAGCGGCCGATGAAGTGCCTGATTTTCAAGGTCTGCTTCACGAAGCGGAAGAAGAGTTCGATCTGCCAACGCCTTTTATAGAGATCGGCGATCTCCTGCGCCGGCGCATCGAGATCATTGCTGAGGATGCGCAAATGCTTGCCGGTCTCGGTCTCGACGCCGATTTCGCGCACCGCAGTCTGCATCGGGTTGCGGCGGCTCTTGGCTTGCCGGCCGGGCAAAAAGCCGATGCGATCGGAAAGCACACTTGACCCAGGCTCGAGCGGCATGTTGCGCGCGTCGTGAAGCGGCGTATTCGCCTTGAAGCGGGTCACGATACGGCAGCCTTCGGCATCGAGCCGCGCCCACCAGGCGAAGTCGTAATAGCCGAGATCGAAGACATAGGTCGCATCCTTGTCGATCGGCATGTCCTTGGCAGCGGTGATGTCGTTGACATTGGCCGGCGTCACCGCATGGTAGACGGGGCGGCCGAGATCCGGATCATAGATGATATGCGCCTTGGCGCCGCAGACATCGGTCGAAAAACGAGCCCATTCCGTGCCGACACCGGCAAGCTGCAGGCTCGTCGAGTCGATAAGCCGCACCGCATCGCCGATCTTGCGTTGGAGGCCTTTCGTCGCCATGCCGAGCATGTGTGCAAACAGGCCGGAGAACACCTCGTAGCTGCGGTCGCGGTTGGCATCCGAAAAGGTCGACCGAGCCGGAACCTTGCCGCCGACGTGATAGAGCCGCGCCTGATGGCTCGAAAGTCCGGCAATGATGTCGCGCAACGAATGGGCTCCCGCCAACTGGCCATAAAGCAAGGCGATCAACTGTTCGCGTGATTTCAATTTACGCACCAGCGCGTCGCTCCCATGGGCGTCCACAAGCCGGTCGAAGGCGGCCCAAGGAATGAGTTTGAGAAGATCGTGGAAGACGCTATTTTTGTGCCGCACGGTGTTGTTCCTTTTTCGTGTCCAGATGAGTTCGCGAAACCCTCTGAACCGATTAGAATCAATGCCGTGCAGCTCTTCAAGAAAAAACGAACCGGACAGTCGTGGGGATGTCCCGGCCATGACGCACAATCGGTTCGGTTATTGTTCCGCGTCTCCTTTGGATGCGAACCGTTTGCATGAGGGGGCTCCTCTCATCCATCCGTCGCCTCACGTCGAGCCTTCCGAGCTCGAAGTCGCCCGGAAACGTTCGAGCTTGGCGTAAATATCGGCAGGAATGGGCTGCGGCCGTCCGCGCGCGACGATGGCCAAACGGATTTTGCCGACCGCGAGCTTGTCCGCTTCGCGCCAAAGCGCCTGCGTCAAATCGACCGACGCGCGTCCAAGCCGCTCGACATGCGTTTCGACGCGGAGGAAATCGTCCATGCGCGCCGGCCTGAGATAATCGATGTGCAGGGTGCGAACGACGAAGCCGAGCCCCGTTCTGTCGAACAGCGCGACCTGATCGACCCCGAGGTCGCGCAGGAGTTCGGTGCGGGCGCGCTCGAAAAAATGCAGATAGTTGGAATGATAAACGGTGCCGGAGAAATCCGTGTCCTCATAATAGACGCGGATGGAAAATATATGCGGCGCATTCATTGCCAGATGCTCATTGGCGAGGTGTGTTCGGCTCGTCTCAGCCTCACAACGCGACGAGGCTTTGTTGGCGGTCGTCATAGGTGAAGAGCTCGGCATAGCGGCCCCAGTCGATGATGACGCGCAAGGTCTTCTCGGCATCGCCGCGGCTCAGGTGATCTTCGAGCTCGCTCTCGAAGCGCAGATTCGGCGCACTATGTCCGGCGCGCTCGTCGAGAATGCGTTTGATATGGCCGGCGAGCGGAACAAAATTCAACAGATGTTCCTTGAAGATTCGTTTGCGCTCCTCGGTGTCGGCCTCGGCAAAGGCACGGCCTGCGGCCGTCAAAGCGAGCGTATCCGCCTTCAGTTCGGCGAATTCGAGAATATGCAGCGCCTCCGCCGTGGGAAAGAGTTCGTCGAGCTGCAGATTGAGCATGTGGCGGAGCTTGGCGAGTTCCGCTCTGCCGTCGCAGGGCGGCCGCGCCAAGGCCTCGATTAGGCCGGAGATCCGGTTGATCGAAGCGCTCGGCAAAGGGTGAATAATGCCGCCGTGCATTTCCTTGTGGGCGCTGATGGCGGCGAGCGAGCGCGATGTCAAAGTGGCGTAGATTTCGTCGACGATGTCGCGAAAACTCGAATCGAGCCGGTCGCGCGGTTGCGGTAAGGCGACGGAAATCTCGGCGGCGATTCGTCCCGGATTGGACGACAGGACGAGAATGCGGTCGCAGAGAAGCACGGCCTCCTCGATGTTGTGGGTGACGATCAGGATCGCTTTCGTCGGCAGCCGATGGCTCGTCCATAAATCGAGCAAATCCGTCCGCAGCGTCTCTGCCGTCAGCACGTCGAGGGCGGAGAACGGCTCATCCATCAACAGAACCGCCGGATCGATGACGAGCGCGCGGGCAAAGCCAACGCGCTGGCGCATACCGCCGGAGAGCTCGCGCGGATAGGCGGCTTGAAAACCGTCGAGGCCGATCAGATCGATGGCCGCCACCGCCCGGCGCTGCGTCTCCTTGCGATCGACCCCGAGCGCATCGAGGCTCGCTTCGACATTTTCGAGCACGGTGAGCCAGGGGAACAGAGCGAAAGTCTGAAAGACGACGGCGATCCCTTCCGCCGGCCCTGCGAGTTTCTGGCCGTGATAGGTGACCTCGCCCGCGCTCGGCGCGATGAGTCCGGCGGCGATCCGCAACAAGGTCGATTTGCCGGAACCGGAGCGGCCGAGCAGGCCGAGAATTTCGCCTTCGCGCAGCGAAACATTGATGTCGGCGAGCACGGCCAAGGGTTCGCCGGAAGGCTTGGCGAAATCCTTTCTGACATCATGGAGATCGAGAACGGGAGCTTTTGCGGCTTCATTCATCATGGCCTCTCAATCGAGCCGCGTGCGGCGTTCGCCATAGGCATAAAGCGGCCGCCAGATGAGCCGGTTCATCGTGACGACCATGGCGGACATGACCGCTATGCCGAGCGCGATGCGTGGAAAATCCCCGGCCAAAGTCATATGCGCGATATAGGCGCCGAGCCCGCCGGCATCGAGCTTCGTATCGCCCCAACTCACGACTTCGGCCACGATGCTCGCATTCCAGGCCCCGCCCGCCGCCGTGATCGCGCCAGTGACATAATAGGGAAATATGCCGGGCAGCATCACATCGCGCCACCAGTGCCAGCCATGGATGCGGAAGGTCGCCGCCGCTTCCTTGAAATCGCTTGGATAGGCCGTCGTGCCGGCAATCACATTGAAGAGGATGTACCACTGGGTGCCGAGGATCATCAGCGGTGGCAGCCAGATCGCCGGGTTGGCAGAGAAATGGACGATGAGGACGACGGCCACAGGGAAGAGGAGATTGGCCGGGAAGGCGGCAAGAAATTGCGCCACAGGCTGGACTTTTTCCGCCAGCTTCGGCCGCAGCCCCACCTGCACGCCGATCGGAACCCAGATCAAAGTCGCAAGGATGACGAGAACGACCACCCGAAACAGCGTCAAGCCTCCATTGCTGGCGACAATTTGGACGTCATGCCAGGTCAATGTCGGCGCTGCGAAATGCAGTAGCTGCAAAACCACATAAATTGTGGCGGCAGCGATGCATGCGAACCAAACCATATCCCCGGCGCGCTGTGGCAGAAGGGGATGGCTCGGGCGCGGAACCCACGCAAAAGGCGTGAAACGTTGCCGCACGAGGAAATCCAGTCCCGAACCTATCGGCGCAGCGAGGCGGCGCATGAACGCGGCGCGTCGAAACAGATCGAGCACTAGGCTTTTCGGAACGATCTGCGCCGCCGTCTGCTCGGCGCGAAATTTGTCAGCCCAGGCGACGAGCGGCCGAAACAGCAATTGATCATAGAGCAGAATGGCGATCGTCATGGCGGCAATGGCATAGAAGACTGCATGAAGGTCGCGCTCGGCGATGGCCATGGCGACATAGGAGCCGACGCCCGGCAGGGTATAACTGATGTTGCCGACGGAAATCGCCTCCGAGGCCACGACGAAGAACCAACCGCCCGACATCGACATCATCATGTTCCAGATGAGGCCCGGCATGGCGAACGGCACTTCGAGCCGCCAGAATCTTTGCCAGGTGGAAAAGCGAAAGGCACGGCTCGCCTCGTCGATATCGAGCGGAACGGTGCGGAGCGTCTGATAGAAGCTGAAGGCCATGTTCCAGGCCTGGCTCGTGAAAATGGCAAAGATCGCGGCGAATTCCGGCCCGAGGACGGAGCCCGGAAACAGCGATACGAAAAACACGACGGTGAAGGAGAGATAGCCGAGAACCGGCACGGATTGCAGAATGTCGAGAAGCGGAATGAGCACCATTTCGGCGCGCCGGCTCTTCGCCGCCAAAGTCGCATAAGTGAATGTGAAGAGAAGCGAGGCGGCGAGCGCGAAGAACATGCGCAAAGTGGTGCGAAGGGTATAGGCGGGCAGAGCCCAGGGCGACAGCGATATGTTTTGCGGCATTGCGGAGGCGACAGGCGCCATCATCTGGCGCAATCCGAGGCCGAGAAGAACAAGCAGAGCGAACACCACGAGGGCTGCGGCGAGATCGCGCCAAGACAGCATGCGCCGGGCGAAAACGCCGTATTTGTAAAGATCCGCTCTTTGGTTCACGTCGGCCCCTCTGCGCGCCCCAGGTAAGATCTCGCAATGTCATTCCGAAGGCGTTGAGATGTGTCAAACCATAGAGCGAGGAGGGATGCTGATGCGCCGCCGCATCGCGGACAGCCCGCAGCAGCGCGCGGAAAAGGAGGATATGTAGCTGAAATACATATAAGAGCCGATCCCGATTGCCCACAATCGGGTATACCGGATGTGCTTGGACCGCGATCCTCGCAACCGGAAAAAGCGACTCCACATCAGCAGCTTGGAACATGTCCTTGTCGGAAAAGTCCATCGACTTTTCCGCGACATTGCTCTGGGGCTAATCGCGCCGCGATGGGCGTTGTCGTATCGATCACGCTGCGGCGCGCGCCTCCGCCGCTATGGAGAGGGCGAAAGGTCAGTCGAGGCAAACGGCGAACGATTTCAGCGCACGGATCTTCTACAACACCAAACCGATGAACTCGATCAGCTCGTCGACGTTGCGCACGAGGGCGGGCTGCATGTCCTTTACAATCTCGTCGGGAACGTGATCGAGCCATTCGAGGCTCGTAACCGCCGCGCAGGTCTCGTCACCGGGCCAAAAGATCAGAGAGCCGGTCTCCTCGGCAAACTCAAGTACGCGTTCAAGCACGATTCTGCCTGAGAAATGGGCAAGCGTCGCCCCGGTCATTTCGTCGTCTTCGGCGCCGTAAATTTCGGCGCGTCCGTCGGCGTATCGAACCTCACTCAATGGCGTCGTGGGGTCGATCGCATCACGATTGAAGATCTTCTCGGCGATGCTCCGGTGATAGGGAGATGGCTGCTTGTCTCTAAAACATTCAATGAAAAGCTCGAAACCCACGACGACCTCCTCGGGAAAATGGCTGAAATTGCTGCAAGGCGAAAGAGCGACTGAAGCAGCGGCGGAAGGTAACACGCGGCTCCGTCACCTCAGATCGAACGCTTGATGACTTTGATCAGCCTATCGACCGTTCGTACGAGAACCGGCTTCCAGCCCTTGACCAAGTCGTCAGGAAGGTGATCGAGCAGGGCCAGATTGGTGATCGCCGCCAAAGGTGGGTGACCCGGCCAAAATATCAAGGAACCGGTTTCATCTGCGAGTTCGAGAGCGCGTTCCAACACGGTTTCGCCTGAGAAATGGGCGAGCATCACGCCACTCATTGGGTCATGCTCGGCGCCATAAATCTCGGCGCTTCCGTCAGCGTATTGAACACCAGTTAATGGTATTGTGGGGTCGATCGCGTCGCGGTTGAAGATCCTTTCGGCGATCTTCCGGTCGTAACGAGATAACTCTTTATTTCGAACGCATTTGACAAAAAGCTCGAAACCCACGGGTGTCTCCGCGATATTAATGGTGACAAATATTAGTCATCTATAACATGATTTCGCCGCCAGTCCGAGTGACCGGCGCCCGCTAATATGAAACGGCCTTCAGCTCCGGTCAACGCTACGACATGTCTTTCGGCCATAGCCACGCCGCACCGCGGACCCCGCTCGAATCCCCATGCACGGCCCGATAAATCTTCGTGTCAATCGCATCGGTGAAGACATATCGCTCGATGTTCGCACCGAGATCGCCATACAGGTTTTCGATGTTCGACAGCCCGCCGCCAAGGACGATCGCATCGGGATCGACGATGTTGATCATTGCTGCCAGAGCCCGCGCGAGCCGGTCCTGATAAAGGGCCAGGCATTGCAGTGCCGCTGCATCCCCCATACTCGCCGCAAGCGATATTTCCGCAGCAGATAAATTCTGTCCGGCGAGCCCTTCATAGTCGCGCGACAAGCCGGTTCCTGAAAGGAAAGTCTCGATGCAGCCTGTCTTGCCGCAATAGCATTGCGGCCCCGGCCACTCGCCGCTTTTCGGCCAAGGGAGCGGGTTATGGCCCCACTCACCAGTAATTCTATTTCGCCCGCGTATGACGGCTTTATCGACAACGAGCCCGCCGCCCACTCCGGTGCCGAGAATGATACCGAAGACGAGGTTTTCGTGGCGGCCCGCGCCGTCGACTGCCTCCGACAGGGCGAAGCAGTTGGCATCGTTTTCGAGGCGGATCGGGCGGTCGAGAATGCGGCAAAGATCCTTGTCGAGCGGCTTGCCGTTCAAGACCGTGCTATTGGCGTTCTTGATCAGGCCCGTTCGTGGCGATAGTGCACCGGGGCAGCCAATTCCGACGCTTCCCTTGCGGGATAGGTCGCGTTCGATCGTCTTGATGAGCTCGGCGACAGAGGTGAGCGTCGCCGCGTAATCTCCTACCGGCGTCGCCACCCTGCGACGCGTCAACGTCGCGCCGCCGTCGTCGAGTGCGATCGCTTCGATCTTCGTTCCCCCCAGATCAACCCCGAGGCGCACAAATTCCTCCTATTTCGGGCCGGCTCGGCGCGCCGGTGCGGAGAGGAAAAAAAGCTATTTGCAAAAAGGCCTCAGCGACCATCGCGCAAATGCACGAGCATCGGCATGCCGCCTTTCGGACGCAAAGTAATGCGCAGTTGAAGAGCGACTTCGTGGCCTGCCACAAGTTCAAACCTGAGACGGCGGACAATATGCGCCAGCAGGATCGGCGCCTCCTCGAGAGCAAAGCCCATTCCGATACAAACGCGCGGGCCGGCACCGAAGGGAATATAGGCGAAGCGATCAATTTCATTGCGTTTCGTTCCCAAAAAACGGCTGGGATCGAAAAAGTCCGGATCCTTCCACAAGGTCCGGTGACGATGGATGAGAAAAGGCGAGATGTTGACGATCGTGCCCGGATTGATCGGCTCGCCGGCGAGGACATCGGCTTTGATGGCAGCGCGGCTCAACATGGCGGCCGGCGGATAGAGCCGCAGCGTTTCTTCGAAGACGGCCTTCGTTTCCGGCAATCTTTCGGCGAGCGTCTCGACCGGCCCGGCCGCAAATTCGCGATCGACCTCGGCTTCGACACGCGCCCGCCATTCGGGCGACAGCGACAAGAGATAAAGGCACCAGGTCATGGCATTGGCGGTCGTCTCGTGGCCCGCCCCGATGAAGGTGACAATATTCGCCTTTATGTCTTCCAAACTCATGCCAAGGCCGGTTTCCGGGTCCTCGGCCGAAAGCAATAAAGTGAGAATGTCTTGCGGAGCGGGCTCGCCCGCAGCGAGGAGCCGGCGCCGCGCAGCGATGAGTTCGTCGACCGCTTTGCCGAAGAAAGCCAAGGTCGAACGGCCCCGGCGCCGCCCAAGGCGAGGCAAGAACTTCGGCAGACCCAAGACATCGAGAGGATCGATGCGTCCGATGGTGTTGACATAGCCGGTCACCGCCGCTTGGAATTCGCCCGGTTCGCGGCCGAGGCCCTGCGAAAAAAGCGTATGTTCGAGGACTTCGAGCGTTACCCGCGCCATTTCATGCAAGAGGTCGATCCTTGCGCCCTCGCCTTTCGCACAAAGCCGCGCGGCGCCCGCTGCGGCAACCGCGCCCATCGCCGGTGCAAAAGCCGTGATCTGGCGTGGAGCAAAGAGAGGGGCGAGCAGGCGGCGCTGCGCCCGCCAGTCCTCTCCCTCCGCCGTCAACAGGCCGTTGCCGAGGCCGGGGCGCAACAGCCGCAATTGCAGATCGTCTTTGCGATAATTGCCGACATTGTCGAGCAAGACGCGCCGTACGGCGGCCGGATCGCTGACGACCGCTCTTTCGCCCATGAAGTCTCGCCGCACCAGGATCGGCTTCTCGTAATGGGCCTCGGCCCAAATCTCGATCGGATTTCGGCTCATGACCGCGAGCTGGGCGAAAAACCCGAGCGGCACCTTGCGCGGCGGCGGCGACGGGGGTCGAACGGGCGGATGGGAAAGTGCGATGTCGGACATCGGGTTGGCCCGCGCATGGTGCCTTACATGATCGCTATCGTGGTCTTGCTGGTTCGTACGCAGATCATGTCAGCGATCGGGCGGCAGGTATCTTTGAGACTCATGCTCTATGATCGGCGCACTGCGGCTTGATGGCGATTGCGAAAGCCATCGGCCAGCGCCGGCGAAAAACGAAATCCAATAAAGAATCAAAAGCACGGGAACCCCGACGTCGTAGAGCATATCCAGGCCTGGAACAGGTTCGACAGGGATCGCAACCGCCCCCGCGACGACGGTCGCGCCGACGCGGTAGCTCAACGCCGTCAGCACGCGCTTCAGAGGATTGGTGTCGGGCATCCTGGAGACGATCACGATGAGAGCGATGAACAGCGCGCTCATGACGGCGACGAAGATCAGGAGATCGCGGATGATATCTGCGATTGCTGAGAGAATTTCCATGGGCGATTTCTCCGGATCACAACTCGGCTGGCAAGGCCGATGCCGCGCATAGCCGGCATACCGGCCCGCGCCTATCGACCGAAGGCGAGGCCTCGTCTGCAGACGTCATTCACAGAGGCGCGGCCGGCGCTGTCGCGAAGGCGGAATGGGGCCTGCCACAGCGCGATGCCCGGCACAAGCCGTCCTATATCAAATGGTGTCTCGATTTGGATTTGACAGCTGATTGCGCAGGACGCTCTTCAGAGTAAAGAAGGCGTCTGCCGAACTGTCATGACATTGTCTGGCAATTTGTGCTATTTTTGATTGGAGGCAAAAATGACCCAACGTAGCAAACGGACTGAGAAGCTCGATCTGCGGCTGACACGGGCAGCCAAGGAGACCTTGCAGGCGGCCGCGGCGGCCGAACGCAAGTCCGTCAGCGAATTCGTACTCGATACCGCCCTCAGTGAAGCCGAAGAGCGGCTTGCCGATCGGCGCATCTTCACGCTCGACGCTAAAAGCTGGGATGCTTTCGTGACCGCTCTCGACGCACCGCCGCGCCGTCATGCTCGCCTCGAGCGGCTGTTTCGCGAGCCTTCCGTCTTCGATCCTGAACCGTGACGCCGCCGCTTCGCATCGAGAAACTGGCGCGGATTCACGTCGTTGAGCATTTCACCTGTGGCCAACCTGCGCTTGATCGCTTTCTCATTCGCCATGCGCTACAAGCCCAACAGGCGAATTCTTCGCAGACCTATGTCGCCCTGCGCGACAATGAGGTCATAGGCTTCTACACGATCGTCGCCGGCGAGGTGCAGCACGCGGATGCTCCCGAGCGCATCGTCAAGGGAATGCCGCGCCACCCGATTCCGCTGCTTATTCTGGCGCGCCTCGCCGTCCATGCGGAAGCGCAAGGACACGGCATCGGCGCCGGGCTTCTGCTCGATGCTCTCGGGCGCACGCTTCAGGTTGCCGACGCGGTCGGCGTGCGTGCGTTCGCCGTTCATGCCAAGGACGACAGTGCCGCGGCCTTCTACCGGCATTTCGGTTTCATTCCGTCCGCGACCGACGCACGGCACCTGTTCATGGTCATCAAGGATATCCGACTGGCGGCAGGCGAGAAGCCGTAAATGGCGACCTTAGATGGCGCGTCGGTTTGGATTCGAAAGCAGAGCGCGGAAGGCTTTTTCCGATCGATTTTGACGAGAAGCGCCGCTTCGGTCGAACCAGCCATTCTGAAATAGTATCTGCCAGATATCAGCGTCGGAACTGGCTCGAATGAGGTGACGAAATCTTTGTGGGTCTGCCGCTTTGCCGCTCTGCGCGGGGCTTGAAAAAAGTAACATATGTGTTACCATCTTTTATGAGTGAGCTGCGCTATTACCTGACTGGAGACGGCAAAAGTCCGTTCGAAGAATGGTTCTTGGGCCTTGGTGCGCAGGCAGCGGCAAAGGTGGCTGTGGCGCTGGGGCGGCTCGAGCAAGGCAACCTCTCCAACGCCAAAAGCGTCGGTGAGGGCGTGCTTGAATACCGTATCAACTGGGGACCCGGATATCGGGTCTATTTTGGACGAGACGGGGATTCCCTGGTGATCCTGCTGACAGGCGGCACGAAGAATCGCCAGCAAAAGGATATCGAAACAGCGAAAGAGAATTGGGCGGATTACAAACGGCGTCGGCTGAGACGGCGATAATGGAGGCGGAGATGGCACTGACAAAGAGCTTCAGGGAGCTGGTGCAACGTCGTGCGGCTGAAGAGCCCGCATTCGGCGAAGCCCTGCTGCGCGAAGGGATCGACACGATGCTGACCGGCGATATCGAAACCGGCAAGGCGATCTTGCGCGACTATATCAAGGCGACCGTCGGTTTCGAGAAACTCGGCGAAGCGACCGACACGCCACCTAAGAGCTTAATCCGCATGTTCGGCCCACGTGGAAATCCGCAAGCGCGCAATCTATTCGGCATCATCGGCTATCTGCAAAAGCAGGCAGGGATTGAGCTGCATGTGACGCCGCAGCCTCGGTAAGTATCAGCATAGATCAACGATTAAAAAAGAACGCGCCACTCTGATCGTCCGCAATAAGGCGATGACAAAATGCCTATCAAGGACATTGGTTGCGGGGCTAGGATTTGAACCTGGGACCTTCAGGTTATGAGCCTGACGAAATGCGCATTTCGCAATCGGGTGGACTTTTTTTACCCTAAATCCGTTACGTGGATTGCACCCGACGAACATTGCGCGCGTTAAGATTAAGTATTATCGTTGCGGCCAACTCTGGAATGCAACCCTATGAGGAAGCGCCATGGCCAAGGACGGCCCATAACACACGGACTCACGTGAATATCCGCCAGAAGTACGTGAAATCCACAACGATCATAACGACTACTGGGAAGAAAAAAGATCGAGCCGCGGCGTCGCCGGTCTGGAACAGCCAACAAGCGGTTGTACGAAGTCCGAGAGAGAATGGCTTGGCAAAACCGCAGGATGAATTGCGCAGAGTAATCCCGCGCTCAAATTGCCCCAATTTGGCGGATTACGCGCTCGGCTAATCCGCCCCACAGGCTTTTGGCGGGATTGATCGGAGGGGGGGTGTGATGTTCTGGATCATTTTTCTAGTGATCGGCGGCATATTCGCGGTTCCTTTTATAATTAAGGCTCATCGCGGCATTTTGTGGGAGGGTTAGCGGGGCTGGAATGAGGAAACCCTCGACAACACAAGGAGTTTTCGAGGTTTGACGGGACGTTGAAACCTGTCACGTTTTCGGCATGAAAAAAGTGCTCTGCAAGGCTTCGCTGCTCGACGGCTACCGCATTCCCGGGTTTCGCACTGGCGCACGGATCAAACGGCATGACCGCGATCCGATGGGCTTGGTGATCACGCTGACGCGACGCCAAAAAAAACCGTG
>CAWELW010000004.1:232500-2433605 GCA_963809985.1 uncultured Alphaproteobacteria bacterium
GCCCGGCGAGCAATCAGGCTCGTCCGTCAAAGGTGCACAGCGTGGCCGATCAATGGCCGCCGACGCCGGCCCAAATCCGCCTCTTCACGAAATAGAGCAGAGCGGCAAAAACGACAAGGAAGATGATGACGCGAAGCCCCATATGCTTGCGCTCGTCGAGCTTGGGCTCGGCCGTCCACGCGAGAAAGGCGGCGACGTCTTGCGCATATTGGTGCAGGGTCTGCGGCGACCCATCGGTATATTCGACGGCCCCGTCGCTCAAAGGCTTCGGCATCGTGATCTTATGGCCGGGAAAATATCCGTTCCAGTTAGGATCCTCGTCCTTCGCATAGCCCTCCAGCAAAGCGACGATGTAATCTGGACCCTGCTCTTGGTATTGCGTCACGATGTCGAGAAGGAAGAGCGGAAAGCCGCGTTCGTAGGACCGCGCTTTGGCAAGCAAGGACATGTCGGGCGGCGCCGCTGCGAGCGCCGCTATGGCTGCCTGCGGATTGGCGAAGGGCGGGGGGAAATAATCCGACGGCCGGCCCGGCCGCTCGAACATTTCGCCAGCTTCGTTCGGCCCGTCCTTGATCTTATAGGTCGCCGCGAGTGCCTTGACTTGTCCTCCCGAAAAGCCCGGTCCGCCCGGATCACCGAGATTGCGGAAGGCGATCAGGTTCAGCGAATGGCAAGCGGAGCAGACGTCATGATAGACCTTGAAACCGCGCTGCAGCTGGGCCTGGTCATAGGTGCCGAAAGGCCCCGCGAAGCTCCAAGTCTGGCGCGGCGGCTTCGGCTGCTCGCTTTCGCTCGTTGCGCTCGGGCTTTCGCTTTTGCCATCCGGGCTCTGGGCATTCTTCTTGGCCGAATCCGCGGCAAAGCCGGGCGCCAGACCGACAATAAGGAGGCTCGCGAGCGCCAGTCCGGCGAGACCGGAGATTTTGCTGTGGCCCATGGTCTTCTTTCCCAGAATCATCTCGGCACAGACTAGCCTTTGGTGCTCAGTTCGGACGCGGCGTGCGCCGCCACCGACGTGGCCGAGCTGCCCAGAACGGACTCGGCGATCGATGCGGGTAACGGCCGCGGCCTCTCGAAAATGCCGACAAGCGGCAGGACCACGAGGAAGTGGATGAAGTAGTAGGCAGTCAAGATCTGCCCGCAGAGCACGAAGATCCCTTCCGGCGGCTGTGAGCCGAGATAGCCGAGCAGCAGCACGCAGACCACGAAGATCCAGAAGAAGACCTTGTAGATCGGCCGGTAGACCGCCGACTTGACGCGTGAGGTGTCGAGCCAGGGCAGGAAAGCGAAAAGGGCAACCGAGCCGAACGTCACGACGACGCCGCCGAGCTTCGAGGGCACCGAGCGCAAAATTGCGTAGAACGGCAGGTAATACCATTCCGGCACGATGTGAGGCGGCGTCTGCAGCGGGTTGGCTTCCTGGTAATTGGAATAATGGCCGAGATAGGTCGGAATGTAAAAGACGAACCAAGCAAAGACGACCAGGAAACAGGCGAGGGCGAAACCATCCTTGGCGGTGAAATAGGGATGGAACGGCAATGTATCCTTATCCGTCTTCTTTTCGATGCCGGTCGGATTGTTGGAACCCGACACGTGCAGCGCCCAAATGTGCAGCACGACCACGGCGGCGATCATGAAAGGCAAGAGATAGTGCAGCGAAAAGAACCGGTTCAACGTGGCATTGTCGACGGCATAACCTCCCCACAGCCACGTCGTGATCGAATCGCCGACGACGGGGATGGCGGAGAAAAGGCTGGTGATGACCGTCGCGCCCCAGAAGCTCATCTGTCCCCAGGGCAGCACGTAACCCATGAAGCTGGTTGCCATCATGAGCAGATAGATGATGACGCCGAGGATCCATAGAACTTCGCGGGGCGCCTTATAGGAACCGTAATAGAGGCCGCGCATCATGTGAATATAGACCGCGATGAAAAACATCGAGGCACCGTTCGCGTGCGCATAGCGCAGCAGCCAGCCATAGTTCACGTCGCGCACGATGTGTTCGACGGAATTGAAAGCGAGCGACACTTCCGCCGTATAATGCATCGCGAGCACAACGCCGGTCACGATCTGCGCCACGAGCATGAACGAGAGGATGCCGCCGAAAGTCCACCAGTAGTTCAGGTTCCGCGGATTGGGGAAGACCACGAAGGACGCGTGAAGAAATCCCATGATCGGCAAGCGGCTCTCGAACCACCGGGCGAGAGCACTTTTCGGGACATAGGTTGACGATCCGCTCATGGCTTCGTTCTCTCAATGATCGGCTCAGGACGACGGCTCAGCGCGCCTCACCCGATCGCGATCTTGGTGTCGGACGTGAATTTGTAGGTGGGAACGACCAGATTATGGGGAGCGGGTCCCTGCCGAATGCGGCCCGAGGTGTCATAGACCGAGCCATGGCAGGGGCAGAACCAGCCGTCATATGTACCCTGGTGGCCGAGCGGAACACAGCCGAGATGCGTGCAGATCCCGATGACGACAAGCCATTCGGGCCTTTGCACGCGCGAGGCATCCGTCGCGGGGTCGCTGAGGGCGCTCAGCGGCACATCCCGCGCCGCTTCGACTTCCTTGGCGGTTCTGTGCCGGACGAAGACAGGCTTGCCGCGCCATTTCACGGTAACGATCTGGCCTTCGGCAATATTGGCGAGATCGACTTCCGTCGAGCCCGCAGCCAAGGTTGACGCGTCTGGGTTCATTTGATCGATCAGTGGCCAAACCGCGCCGACAGCGGCAACGGCGCCGGCCGCGCCCGTCGCAATGAAGAGGAAGTCCCTACGGGTCGGCTCGCCCAGCGTTGTTGTCGCCACGTCTCAAGTTCCTCGAAATGCGATCGTTTTCGTGCGTTTTGGCGCGCGTTCAGCGGCCACGACCTGGGATCGCGGCGGTCGCCGCAACATAAAGAGCAAGCTTCAATGCACCGCAATGCGACTCTTCGCCAATCTGGATCACGACGACTTTGAATTGAATCGATCCAAAATCATGAACGTGATCAACTCCAATAATGTAAAGCGGGATAGGCAGATAAGTTCACGCAATCTGCGTGAACTTATCTGCACCGGAAAACCGGTTCTCCCTTTTTCCTCATCGCGCTCTGGCAGCGCTATCGCCGGATTGTGGACCGGCGTCAAGTAGCTCTGTCGTCTCGTATCGGGCTTTCCCGGGGGGGCTGGCTCAGGCGGCACGAATTTCGCCGAGGAATTGTGCGATTCCTGTTTGCAATGCATCGGCGCGCTGGCCGAGATCAGCCGCGGCCGCAAGAACCCGGCAGGCCGCGGTACCTGTTCCGGCAACCTCTCGATCGACGGTCCGGATGCTCTGATTGACCCGGTTCGTGCTTTCGGCCGCGATATGGACGGCTTGCGCGATTTCGCCGGTCGCGACGGATTGCTGCGTCATGGCGGCTGCCATGGCCGAGGCAATTTCGTTCATTTTCTCGATTGTCGCGCTGATCGTCCGGATTGCGTCGACGGCGTCTTCGGCCGTCGCCCGAATAGTTGCCACCTGGGCGGCGACGTCCTGGGTCGCCTTCTCGGTTTGCATGGCAAGATCTTTGACTTCGCTGGCGACGACGGCGAAGCCGCGGCCGGCGTCGCCGGCCCGCGCGGCCTCGATGGTCGCGTTGAGAGCCAGCAGATTCGTCTGGTTGGCTACCTGCCGGATGAGCCCGACGACCTCGCCGATGCGGCCGGCGACTTGCGCCATGCCGTGCATCGTCGAGTCGGCGCGTTTGGCTTCGTCTACGGCCCGCAAAGCGATGTTGGAGGATTCGCCGATCTTGGCGCAGATGTCACGGATGCTTTGCGACATTTCTTCCGCCGCGTCCGCGGCACGATGGACGCAGTCGGCGGCCTGCGCGGCGGCTAGATTGACATTGGTGACTTCTTGGCCCGCCTCTTGTGCGCTTTCGCTCATGGCCCGCGCCGTCGTATCCATTTCGACCGAGGCCGCCGCGAGCGCTTTCGACAATTCCCGTCCAGACGTGTCGAACGCCGCAATATGTGTTTCGATCTTTTCGCGACGCTTTGCTTCGGCGGCGAGCCTTCTGGATCGTTCGGCATCGAAATCACGGGCGCGAATGCTGCTCTGCTTGAACACTTCGATCGCCGCCGCCATGCGGCCGATCTCACTTTGACCCAAAGAAGGAACCCGGACGTCAAAATTGCCACTTGCCAGCGCAAGAGCCACGTCCTTCAGACGCGTGAGCGGAGACACGACGCCTTTCTCGACGAAGAAGTAGATGATTGCCGCGGCTGTCGCCAGGTTGAATAGGACGAGAACGAAGAGAATGGTTTCGCTTTGCCCTATGGAATCGCGTGACGCCGCCACCGCCTTCTCAGAGGTCCATCGCGCCAATCGGACAGTCTTTTCGACTTCGCCGGCGAGCCGCGCGGCCTTTTCATGATTGACCCCGATGAGCGAAACGGCTCGTTCCAAACCGAGCAATTCTCGACGCCGCACCGCGACAATGCCCGTCTCGGGATCGCCGAAACGAAGAAACTCGTCGAGGGCGTGGCGCAAATCCTCAGTTGCGGCGCGGTGGTCGAGTTTACCGCTGAGTTTCGCGATTCGGTCCTTCGCAGCGAGGAAACGCTCGTTCATGGGCGGCAGAAAATCCTTATCCGACGTGATCGCGGTCTCAGCGAGGATCGCGAGAGCCTGACTGGCCTCAGCTCGCAATTCATCCAGAGCTTTCGACCGACCGCCGTCGCCGAGGTCGAGCGCGTCTACGGCGTGCAGGACAGCCTCTCGATTTGGCAGGCCGGCCAGTCCTTCGACGCCCATCATGAGATCGAATTTCGCATCGTCCGTGAGTGGCGCAAGCATCTCGATAACGGTCTGATGTGCCGACGCTGCGGCGTCGGCAACGGAGACGCGCGTAGCTCGATCTTGCAGCCTTTGCCGCTCCGAGGCGGCGAGTTCGCGTGTGCTCTCGAGCAAATCTTCGGCTCGCGTTGAAAGCTCCGCCGCGGTGCCCGTGCCGATCGAAGTCTCGGCAAGCGCATGAAGACTGGCGCGCATGGCGATCGCCTGCGGCTCGAGCGTGGTCGTAACATCGTCGAGCTGCTTGTCCGTTTGGGCAGCGATGACACGCGCCGCAGTGGCGGAGAGTTCCGCGGACTCGCGTGCCAGCGCCAGTGTGGCCGTCACCGCCGGCACTGCGTCCTCTTCGACTCTTTCCAAACTCGTTCCGATATGCGCATAAGAGAAAGACGCGACGACGCTCGCCACAAGGGTGAGGCTCGCAACCCCAGCGAAGGCGGCGTTCAGCCCGCCGCGCAAGCCCAAGTGAAACATCCCGCCGTTGGGCTGCGTCGAAAATTGGTCGGTCACGGGTCCGTTCATCATCTTGTCGCTAGTCCCTTTCGTCCGAGCCCAACCGCCGGGTTGGCGTGCGTCTATTCGACCGTTGCGTTGAGTCCCGCGACGGATTTGGCCTTCCCGTCAGGGCCGATGACCGCGAGAGAAACATGTGCGGTCGCCTGATTGGCATGATCTCGATAATCGAAAACGACGCCGCCGAAATCGAATTCGTGTCCGAATATCGCGTCGAGGAACGATTTCCGGGTTGGCTCGGCACCTGCAGCTTGCAATGCGGCGACGACCAGGCGCCCGACGAGGTAGCCTTCGAAGCTCACGGCGTCCACGCTTGCGTCCGGATCGAGCGTTGCCAAAGCCGCCCTGTAGCGAGCCACTGCCGGAACCGACGCGTCGCCGGGCAAGGGCACCACTTGCGTGAAGAAAACTCCCGTCGCTGCGGGACCGAGTTCGCGAACGAGCGCATCGAGCGAGGTAAAGGAACTCGCCAGGAACAAAGGTTCGAAATGGAGCTGCCGGGCGAGCTTGACGAACTCCGCACACGGTGCATGGGGACCGATCATGATCACCGCTTGTGGATTTGCCATGCGTATCGTAGCCAGCGCCACCTTCACCGCGCGGGTATTGCGTTCGAACGTACCCTCGACGGCCAGTTTCAATCCGCGCTTTTCGAGCGCCCGCAGCACTCCGGCTAGTCCGGCGCGACCAAATGAATCATCTTGGTAAAGAATGCCGATCCTGGTAATACCGCGGTCCTTGGTGAGATGCTCCAGCATGGCCTCGGTCTCTTCGAAATAAGAGGCGCGGATATTGACCACATTTGGCTTGAACGGTTCGCGTAGAAATTCTGCTCCGGTGAAGGGACCGATGAAGGGCACGCCGGCTTCCTCTGCGACCGGCTCGGCAGCCTTCGAGGTTGGCGTACCGACCGCGCCGGCTAGGGCAAAGACTTGGTCTTGCTCGATCAATTGCCTTGTCGCGACGACCGACTGCTCCGGCTCGTAACCGTCGTTGCGCGAGAGAAGCTCGAGCTTGCGGCCGCCGACGCCGCCTTGTGCATTGGCTTCCTTGAATGCCGCGAGCAATCCCGTGCGCATACTGCGGCCGAGAGCAGCGACCGGACCTTCAAGAGCCGCCGCTTGCCCAAGGACGATCTTCGTACTGCTCACGCCCGGTTCCGCAATCGCAGAATTCGGGCTGAAGCTGATCGGCAGCGCGGCGAGGAAGACAAACCAAATTCGGCTTTGCATCGTGGCCGGCTCCCGCGGACTGTGAATTTGATTCGGGTGAAAAGGCAATCGTTAAGCAAGTCTTGCGGAAAAGAGTGAAGAACTGGTTTCTTCCGGCCGGCTTTCGGTGAACACTTGCGAGCCCGCCTTGGGCTCATAGGACCACGCTGAGGCCTTGATGACCCTATCAACGGACGCTTCGTCGCCGCCCTTGACGCTGGCGCTTTTCGAGCCGGATATTCCCCAAAATTGCGGCACAATGCTGCGTCTCTGCGCCTGTCTCGGGGTAGCTGCTGCCATCATCGAGCCGGCCGGATTTCCGACGAGCGACCGCAATTTCCGGCGCGCCGGCATGGACTATCTCGATCATGTCGTCGTCGAGCGGCATGCCTCATGGCGGGCGTTCGAATCTTGGCGGTCGCGCGCCGGACGTCGCCTGGCGCTGCTCTCGACGAAAGCCGATCTTCCTTACTGGGACTTTGCTTTTGCGCCGGGCGATATTGTGCTCGTCGGCCGCGAATTGGCTGGTGTCCCGGACGAGATCCACGCGGCCGCCGATGCGCGGCTCGTGATCCCCATCGCCGCGCCCCTCGCTCGCTCAATGTCGCCGTCGCCGCCGCCATGGTCGTCGGCGAAGCGCTCCGGCAGGTCCGGCTCGTAGCGGAGCTTTAGCCTCGATTTCGCCAGCCGGCCTCGCGGCCGTTGATCCAGGTCAAGGCGTTGTGCCATCATAGGCTGAAATGTTCACTGGGCTTTTCGGGAATCGGCGCAATCAAGGCCGGAATCTCCGCGTGCCCACTACGGGATTGTTCGGACACAGTATGGCAGCCCAAAATCAAAGCAGGCCTTTGCAAACCGCAGATCTAGACTTGCTCGTGGCGAAATATGGCGGCCGGGTTCCGCGCTACACGTCCTACCCCACTGCCGTGCAATTCACGCCTGTCGTTTCAACCGCCGATTATCGCCTGTGGCTCGAAAGTCTGTCCGCCGAGGCGGGGGCCCTGTCGATCTATGTCCATGTGCCCTTCTGCCAGAGCCTGTGCTGGTATTGCGGCTGCCACACGGGCGTCGTGAATTCGAGCGGGCCCGTGCGCGAATACGCGGCAATGCTCGAGGCGGAAATCGACCTTGTCGCCGACCTCTTGCCCCGCCGCTTCGCGTTGGCTGCCGTTCACTTCGGCGGCGGCACACCGAACATATTGCCGGAGGCCGAACTCGCCCGACTCTTGGACCGCCTCGGCCGACGTTTCGATATGACTGCGGACGCGGAGATCGCTGTAGAACTTGATCCGCGCAGTCTTAACAAGGCCTGGCTCGCGACGGCGCGGAGTGCCGGGATCAATCGGGCGAGTCTCGGTGTGCAGGATTTCGACGCCGATGTTCAGGCGGCGATCAATCGCCGGCAACCCTATGAGCTCGTTGCCGATGCCGTCGCACTGCTGCGGGATGCCGGCATCAAGTCGCTCCATTTCGATCTCCTCTATGGGCTGCCGCGGCAGACGATCGAGACCCTCAAAACGACGATGGTCCAGGCGATCTCGCTCGAACCCGATCGTCTGTCGCTGTTCGGCTATGCCCATGTCCCATGGCTCAAACCGCACCAGAAACTCCTGCCGGAGGCGCAATTGCCCGACGCGGCGACGCGCTTCAAGATGCAGAGGCACGCGGCCGAACTTCTCGAAGCGGCAGGCTTTCAACGTCTCGGCCTCGACCATTTTGCAAATCCCAATGACGAACTGAGCCGGGCCGCGAGGGGCGGCGAGATGCGCCGCAATTTCCAGGGCTATACGGCAGATGGAGCCGAGATCCTGATCGGTTTCGGCGCCTCGGCGATCAGTCGGCTGCCACAAGGCTATGTGCAGAACGAGGCGCGGGTTCCGAACTGGCGTGAAATGATCGCGCAAGCCGAACTGCCGATCGCACGCGGCGTGGCGCTCAACGCCGACGACCGGTTCCGCGCCGAAATCATCGAACGATTGATGTGCGATTTCGGCGCCGACCTCAATGAAATCTGCGCGCGCCACGGCCGCAGTCTTTGGGACTTGCACACGGAACTCCGGCTGCTCGACGAGATGAGCGAGGACGGGCTCGTTGCGCTCAGTGGCGCCGAGGTGAGCGTCACCCGCGACGGCCGCGATCTCGTCCGCTCGGTCTGCGCCGTCTTCGATCGCCACCTCGACCGAAAGACCGCGCGCCACTCGCAAGGCATATGAGGGCTCGCTGCGGCGATCGTCCCGAAATCGCGTTAGTATCCTGAATTGCAAAGGTGCATTACACGCCCCCGGTCGTGCAGGTTTATTGAGCACCCCGTTTCGGACGCACGAAGCAATCGGCGCACACGTCCGCTCAGTGCCTGAATCCCTTTCGCTGCGCCGCCCCGGAAAAGTGGCGCGGATTCATAAACTCGCGCGTCTCTCACGCCAAGCTTGTGCGAGCGCTTCGCGGTGCGCCGGAGCGGCAACAGCGATGAGCGCTTCTGCGCGGGCATCGATCGTACGGTTGCGCAGATGTGCCACGCCATATTCGGTGACGACGCAATCGGCATCGGACCGCGATTGGGTCGCCGGTCCCGCCGTTTGCAGGACGATACGGCTCTTGCCGCGGGCCGATGCCGGCAATGCAATGATTGCGCGACCGTTGCGGGAAAGGCGCGCCGCACGGGTGAAATCGCTCGATCCGCCGACGCCGCTCATCTGTCTTCCGTTAATGAGCTCGCCGTTCACTTGGCCGAAGAGGTCGACCTCGACGGCGGAATTGATCGAGACGAACGAATCGATTGCCGCGATCTGACGAATGTCATGCGTGACATCGGTCGCGTAAAAGCAGCAAAGTGTTTCGCGCGACAAGTCTCGGACCGCCTCGCTGCCGATCGCCATTCCGGTCTTTATCGGCGTTTTGACGCCTTTGTCCATGGCGCCGAGACGAACGAGGTTCGCGACTTCGTCGGTGATCATGCCCGTATGCATTTTGAGCCGACGATGATGGCCGAGTTTGCGCAGGATCGTTGCCGGCAAGCGTCCGATCCCGATCTGGATCGTGTCGCCGTCTTGGACGAGGGCTGCAACGCGATCGGCGATCTGGTCCGAGGTTTCATCCGCGGCTTCGCTTGGATTTGACAAGAGCGGGCCTTCCCCTTCGACGACGTAAGTCGCCTGGGACACCGGCAGCGGATCTGCCATATTCGTGAAAGGCAGCGCCGGATTGATGATAACCGCACATTGCCCGGCGTGCCGCGCGGCAGCCGCCGCGACGTCGGCGTTCACGCCGAGCGAGAATGCGCCTGCCGATTGCGGCGGGCAATGCAGAACAGCAATATCGATCGGGCGGCTGCGCACGTAGGGGCCGAGTTCCGAATAATGGACCGGCGCAAAATCGAAGCGCCCTGTTTCGAAACTCTTGCGCGCGCTGGGGGGGACAAAGGAAGAACTCGCCCGCGCTTCATCATGCAACGACGCATAATCGAAATCATTGACGCCGGGGATGAAAATTCCAAAAAACTCGATGCCTTTGGCGCGATCCGGATCGGCGCGCAGAGCCGCACGCAAGGCCAGCGACTCGGCCGGTCCGGCATGAAGAAATACCCGCAAGCTAGGCCGGAACAGATCCAACAGGGCAGAAAACGCGATCGTTTTCGGGGCCATAAAGTCCTCGGCTGCAACATCGCACAGAGATGAACTATTTCACCATGCGAAATGTCGCTTCGAAATCTAGCCAGTATGCATGAATTCGTCTAGAGTGCCGTCGCGTTCGGGCAGGCGACCGAAATCGCCCCATAATTCATTACGGGTGAACGATTTCTGACGATCGACGCAGACGAGGATAATGTCGTCGCATGACTTTAGATATAGCCTATTTGCAAAAATGGGTCGGCCGCGAAACGCTCGAAATGGACCTCGCGACAGCCGATCCGGCGCGCCGCTTTGCGGCGACCTTCGATCATGACGAGCGATCGCCGCAGGAAGGTGAGGAGCTCCCTCCTTTATCGCATTGGCTCTATTTCCTTCCGCATTACCGACAATCCGGTCTCAATTCCGACGGTCACGACAAGCTTGGCAATTTTCTGCCGCCGATCCCTCTGCCGCGCCGCATGTGGGCTGGATCACTGCTCACGTTTCATTCGCCTTTGCAAGTCGGCGAGCAGATGACGCGTCGGACGAAGATCGCCAGATTGGATTTGAAAGAGGGACGGAGCGGCCGCCTCGTCTTTCTCAGTCTGGAACATGAGATTTCGACGGAGCGCGGGCTTCTGATCTCGGAGGCGCAGGATCTCGTCTATCGCGACGAACCCAAGCAAGAGCCGAACCCCGCGTCGAGCGGCCAAAAGGAATCGACAAAGTCGCTGGAAACTGCGCCTGCCGTGCAATGGTCACGTGAAATCGATCCACATCCGACATTGCTGTTTCGCTTTTCTGCTTTGACCTTCAACGCGCATCGCATTCACTACGACCTCACTTATGCGCGTGAGGTCGAAGGCTATCCCGATCTCGTCGTGCACGGGCCTCTGACTGCCACGCTCCTTGTCGATCTCCTGCGTCGGCAGGCGCCGGAAAAGCGAATCCGCACGTTCAGCTTCCGTGCTCTCAAGCCGCTTTTCGCCGGCAGCAAATTCCTGGTTTGCGCCGGTCCTTGGAAAGACAAAGGTGGGATCGATCTTTGGGCGCAAAACGCGGCCGGCGAACGAACCTCTGCGGCGCAAGCCAGCGTCGATGCGACTGGCTGGAGCCGAGCGTCTGATCCGACTCGCATTGAATGAGAAATTGAATGAGAACAAGAGGTTCCAGAATGTACGAATATGACGACCATGCCGAATTGCGCGAAGCCTTGCGCGATCTCTGCTCGCATTTTCCGAACGAATATTTTCGCAAAGTCGACGAGCGGCGCGGCTATCCGGTCGAATTCGTCGACGCCTTGACCACAGCCGGTTGGCTCGCGGCCCTCATTCCGCAGGACTACGGCGGCTCTGGATTGAGCCTCACTGCAGCATCGGTCATCATGGAAGAGATCAACCGTTGCGGCGGCAGTTCCGGCGCCTGCCACGGGCAGATGTATAATATGGGCACGTTGTTGCGGCACGGCTCCGAACAACAGAAGCGGAAATACCTTCCGAAGATCGCAACCGGCGAATTGCGCTTGCAAGCCATGGCCGTGACAGAACCGACCGCGGGGACCGACACGACGCGGCTCAAGACGACGGCGGTGAAAAAAGGCGACCGCTATGTCGTCAATGGACAGAAGGTCTGGATCTCGCGTGTCCAGCATTCCGACCTCATGATCCTGCTTGCCCGGACAGCCCCTCTCTCCGAGGTCAAGCGCAAATCCGACGGCATGTCGATCTTCATCGTCGATCTGCGCGAGGCGATCGGCAAAGGACTGACCGTCCGTCCCATCTTGAACATGGTCAACCACGAGACGAACGAACTCTTCTTCGACGATCTCGAAGTTCCGGCCGAGAACCTGATCGGCGAGGAGGGCAAAGGCTTCAAATATATTCTCGATGGCCTCAATGCCGAGCGCACTTTGATCGCCGCCGAATGTATTGGCGACGGTTATTGGTTCATCGACAAGGTGACGAATTATGCCAAAGAGCGCATCGTCTTCGATCGGCCGATCGGCAAGAACCAAGGCGTCCAATTTCCGATCGCCAGAGCCTATGTCAACGTCGAGGCGGCCAATCTTATGCGCTACAAGGCCTGCGCCTTGTTCGATGCGCATAAGCCCTGCGGGGCGGAGGCCAATATGGCCAAAATGCTTGCTGCCGACGCGTCTTGGGAGGCGGCCAATGTCTGCCTGCAGTTCCACGGCGGTTTCGGCTTTTCTTGCGAATATGACGTCGAACGGAAATTTCGCGAGACGCGCCTCTATCAAGTCGCGCCGATTTCGACGAATCTCATTCTCTCTTATGTGGCCGAGCATGTTCTCGGCCTGCCGCGCTCGTTTTGATCGGCGCGGCCGAAGGAGACGATGTCTAGCTCGGATTTCTGACTGTTTGTACGTCGGGCGACCCTGACCTCAGTGGTTTAGACAACAAGCCGGAATATCCTTGGGAGTGAAACGAGATGAGTGGGCAAGAGCAAGACGCCGTCGAGATTAGCCGCGACGGTGCCGTCGGCATCATGCGGCTCAACCAGCCGGAATCGCTGAATGCGTTTTCGCAGGCGATCAAGGACGGGCTCTCTCGCGGCGTTTTCGAGTTTCTCGACGATTCCGCGGTTCGCGCAATTCTCATAACGGGAACGGGCAGAGCCTTTTGCGCCGGCGGCGATCTGCGGACGATGGCAGGCCTCACGACAGTCGGGATGCGCGCGCGCATGAGCGCCACGCATCATTGGCTGAAGCCGCTCCTTGAAGACGAGAAGCCGATCGTCACCGCCGTCAATGGTATTGCGATCGGTGCCGGGCTGTCGCTCGCGCTCGTCGGCGATATCGTCTGCGCCTCCACCAAAGCCACATTCCGAGCCGGTTTTCTCGGGATTGGCGCGGCACCAGATCTCGGGCTCGCTTATACTTTGCCGCGTGCGATCGGAATGGCGCGGGCGAAAGACATGATCTTGACCAATCGCGAAATAGGTGTCGACGAAGCTTCCTCGATCGGCTTGATCGCGCGTATTTTCGAGGATGCCGCGCTGTTCGAAAAATCGCTCGAAGTCGCAAAGACACTCGCCGAAGGCCCGCCGATCGCAATCGGTCTCGCCAAAGGTTTGCTGCGGCACGGGAGCGACATGTCCCTCGATCTCTTTTTGGACGTTGAATCCTTCGCCCAGTCTGTCGCCTTCACAAGCGAGGATTTTCGCGAGGGCCTGGCCGCGTTCCGCGAAAAAAGGCGGCCGCAATTTCCTGGGAAGTGAGGGGCGGGGCTATGGCGGCCTCTGTGCGACCAAATTCGCAGCGAGCGGACTGCCTACCCAAAATCTTGCGGGATTTTTGGCGCGTTTTGCGGTAAATAATGCACGTGCGATCGAAGCTGCCACCATATGTGCGTGGCGAAGTCGAAGAATAGAAAAATCGGCGGATTTCGGGTTTCTGTGATTTTTGTCACACACCGTTCCGAGATTTCGGCTTAGAAAAGACAGCATGCGTATCTCGGTCGGATCGATTTCATCCAATCGAGGGGAATATGCTGACGATCAATGAGCTGGGGCATGCTGGCGAGGTCCCCGGTCGGAAGGCGGGACGAATTTTCCGCCACATGTTCTAGAGCCGGTCTCGATCTATTCCGTCAGGGCGGCCGCAGTCAGCTTCCACCGCCGCAGCGGCAACGCGTCGAGACCACTTGTCTGGCAGGGCTTTCGCATGCGTCGTTTAACTTGCTTTCTGGGCTTCGTACTACCTCTCGGCCTTTGCGGCGCGGCCGCCGCGGCAGACCCCGATCCGCCGCACAAGCACTACGCCGTGTCCCGCTTGCCGCCTGATCCCAACCTGGCGACCGCCAAACCGATGGGCCGTTACCGCGGCTTTCTGCGGGAATCTGTCGACCTGACACCACAAATGCCCCCTGTCGGGGACCAGGGAGAACTCGTCTCCGGAACCGCTTGGGCAGTCGCCTATGCGGCTCGCAGCTATTACGCCGGCCGTAACGAGGGCCGCAATGTCGAAAGCCCGGAGAACGAGGCAAGCCCCGGTTACGTCTACAATCTCGCGCTGCAGGGCGACTGCAACGAGGGCGCGACGATCAGCAAGACCGTCGAGGTTCTGCAACAGGGCGCCGTGTCGCTCGCAGCGTTTCCTTACAAGCCGGAGTGCCAGGCCCCGCCCACCCCGCTCATCAGCAGCGCGAAAGACTTTCGGGTTAAAGGCTACCACGTGCTCGATCGGGCGCATATCGACGACATCAAAGGCCAAATCGAACGGCAAAACCCGGTCGTCGTGCAATTCCGCGTCTCTCCCGCCTTCGAGGAATTTCGCGGCGGCGGGATTTTCGACGAGGTCGATTTCGCCTCGGCCGGAAGCGAGGATCGTTGGCAGACTCTCACCATCATCGGCTATAACGATGACAAACTGCAGGCGGTGCGTGTGATGAATTCTTGGGGTCGCGGCTGGGGTGACGACGGCTACGCCTGGATCTCTTATGCGGCCCTCACGAACCGAATTTCGGGCGCGGTCGTGCTCGACGTCGCGGCTTGGCAGGGAGTGCCGCCGAAGGACGAGCCGAAACCAGAACCGATCGCGGAGGACAAGCCAAAGCCGCAGGTGATCGCAAAGGACGAGTCGAAGGAGCAGCCAAAGGAAGATGTCAAGGACGAGCCGAACGACCAGCAGAAGCAAGACGTCAAGGACGAGCCGAAGGAACAACCGCGGCAACAGCCAAAGCCGAAGGTCAAGCCGACATTGGCGGATTTGCGAAATCTCTCGTGCGGCAAGATCAATGAAGTCCGCTCGAACGGCCGGGTGAAGACTCGACGGCTTCGTCGCAAGCGACGCGGACTTCGACAAGGTGCAAGAGGTTGCAAAACAGGAGCCGGGCTATTCGGTCGGCAAGGTCACCGTCGCGCCATGGCCCTTGTGCGAGGCGCTCGGTACTTTGGAGAAGCCGCTCAAGGCCGCCGCCATCCGCCCGATATTGACGACATCCCCGGCGGAGGTCGCCAAAGCCGGCGAGAGTTTGCATGTCGAGCTGCAGTCGCCGGCGAAACGGACTTACGTTTATCTGTCCTATTTCACCGCCGACGAAAAAGTCATCACCTTGGCGCAGCCGCGCGGCGTGATCTTGCCGCAGACGTCGGCCGGG
The DNA here is from genome assembly GCA_963809985.1 of uncultured Alphaproteobacteria bacterium. GTDB lineage: Bacteria > Pseudomonadota > Alphaproteobacteria > Rhizobiales > Beijerinckiaceae > Methylovirgula. The sequence goes on from CAWELW010000004.1 coordinate 247,771, forward strand.
AGCCGCCAAACCTTCGGCGACTTCACGGTCGAGGCGCCGTTCGGGAACGAGATGGTCGTTGCGATCGCATCGGCCTCGCCGTTGTTCGACTCCGAACTGCCGCAGATTCTAGAGCGAACGCGAATTTCTCTCGGCTCTGCGTAAGGCGCTCATTTACAAGCCGGTGGCGAGCATGCCCGATCGCGAAGTGGGAGCCGCGATTCAGTTTTTGAAAACAGAGGCACAATAACAGGTTGCGCTCGGACGAAGAGGCCTTCGCGCAACCCTGCCGAACAACAAAGAGCACCCCGCAACGGAAGGCGGGTGCTCGCAAACTGGAGCATGAAAGGACAAAGCCATGCGAAATTCGCTTCTCATTTCCGTGCTGGCAATTCTCGCCATGCCGGCGGCGGCTTTGGCGCAAGTGCCATCGCCCGAATCGATCAGATGCCAGCTTGATCCGGCTTGCAGCAAGCCAGCAGCGCCGCCCGCGCCGGGTGGCAAACTGTATCGCTCGATCAACCCGACCGGAGGTATAACGACCGCGACCCAGAACGCGGTCGATCTCAATGTCGCCTTCGAATACAATTCGGCAGTTCTTCAGAACGACGCGCGTATCACCCTCGACAGTCTCGGCAAGGCGCTCAGCGATCCCAGCCTTGCCGGGTTCACTTTCCTGGTCGGCGGCCATACCGACGCCAAGGGCAGCGCTCCGTATAACAAGGTGTTGTCGCAACGCCGCGCCCAGGCGGTGCGCGACTATCTCATCACTCACTATGGCATATCGGCGAGCCGGCTCACGGCGCAAGGATTTGGCAGCGTGCAGCTCATCGACCCGGAGCATCCACTGGACGGGGTCAATCGCCGCGTTCAGATCGTCAACATGACGACACCGGCGCCGCGCCAGTGAATTGGATTGCACCGGTCGGCACGGAGACGATCTGGAGATGGGGCAAGCTGCCCGGCCTCGCATAATGCGGCGTCGCTGCCATGCGCAGGAGACGCCCGTTTTGGTTCGTCCTGCTTCATGCGTTTGCAGCCTGGCGCCTCGATCCGGTTAGGATCGGGTTATTTGGTCGGCAAGGTCATCGCCTTGCCGCGGCCTCGGCGCAGGGTCTTGTCGGAAGCTTGGGCGGAGCGACGTGCGTGACTGGAAGAAGCCATGCGGATTTCATTTCTCATTCCTGCATTGGCGATCCTCGCCTCGCCGGTGGCGGCTTTTGGGCAAGAACCATCGCCCGAATCGATCGAATGCCAACTCGCGGCGAGGCTAAATCATGCAAAAACCGGCGGTCATTTCGGACTGGCACGCTCTCGTGGCGCGCCGCTCTACCGACGCATTGGACGATCTTTTGGCGGAGGATGTGATTTTCCTCTCGCCCGTCGTCTATAAGCCGCAGATCGGAAAAACCATCACGCGCAAATATCTTGCTGCTGCGCTGCAGGTCTTGAACAACGACACTTTCCGATATCGCAACGAATGGTTTGCCGAGACTTCCGCCGTGCTCGAATTCGAAACGACGGTCGGAAATATCTCGATCAACGGGGTCGATATCATCACTTGGAACGAAGCCGGCAAGATCATCGAGTTCAAAGTCTTGGTCCGCCCGTTGAAGGCGATCAATCTCTTGCACCAAGCTATGGCGTCCATGCTGGAGCGGATGGGCTGACGCCACTCAAACGACAGGCAATCCTGAAAACGAATTGGGCGGACCCGCCCTGGAGCCGGTCACGGCACAAAGGCAAAATCACGCTCCAATATTCCGAGCTGCTGCTTGACCCGCACCGGCGAAAGCCCTTCCTGGCGCAGAGCCCGCAAGGTCTTGGCCCGCAGGCTTTTCGATAATTTGCGACCGGCGGAATCGCGCAAGAGCTCATGGTGGTGATAGCACGGGGCGGGAAGATCGAGGAGGATCTGCAGGAGCCGATGCAGGCTCGTCGCCATGAACAAGTCCTCGCCGCGCACCACATTGGTCACGCCTTGCAAGGCATCGTCGACAACGACGGCGATGTGATAGCTCGCCGCGATGTCTTTGCGCGCGAGGACGACATCACCCCATAAGAAAGGCTCGGCCACGACGTCGCGTCCTTGCACACCATCGCCATAGTCACGCCAACCGATCTCGTGCCCAGCCTCCGCCAAAGCGGCCTCCATGTCGAGCCGATAGGCCGCCGGCTGGCCCTCCGCCAGACGGCGGCGCCGTTCCTGCGTCGACATACGCCGGCAGGTGCCGGGGTAGAGCCGCGAGCCATCCGGATCGCGCGGCCATTCAAGATGGTCCGTCACCGCATGCATCACGTCGCTGCGCGAACAAAAACACGGATAGAGAAGTCCGCGCTGCTCGAGCCCGCGTAAGGCGTCGGCATAATCCGCGAAATGTTGCGATTGCCGCCGTACGGGCTCTTCCCAACCGAGGCCGAGCCAGCGCAGGTCTTCGTAAATCGCCTGTTCAAATTCGGGGCGGCAGCGCTCTGCGTCGATGTCTTCGATGCGCAGCAAGAATGTGCCGCCGGTTGCGAGTGCCATTTCATGGTTCATCAATGCCGAGAAGGCATGGCCGAGATGGAGGCAGCCATTCGGCGACGGAGCGAAACGAAACACACGTCTGACAAAAGACCGCGTCATGTCACACTCCGATCTCGCCGGACATCGAGATCCTATCCTGCAGATTGCGCTGGTGGCGCGCAACGGTCCGATCGCGATAGCTTTGGATTGAATCAATCATGACATCCTCTGACGCGACGCACCTTCGGCCCAAACCGGCAGGAAAGCCTTGACCTTGGGCCGAAAAGGACAATTCTCCGCAGCCGACCTTTCCGATGAACGGACCCTCGACATGCCCAAACCCCTTGATGGGCCGCGGATCGCGCCCAAGTCGCGCGTCGCAAAGCAACTGGTCGTCTTCCTGCACGGCTATGGCGCCGACGGCAACGACCTGATCGCCCTTGGCAAACAATGGCAGGTTCTGCTGCCGGATGCCGCTTTTGTCGCTCCGCATGCTCCCGAGCTCTGCGCCGAGGCGCCGGTTGGCCGGCAATGGTTTCCCTTGACGATGCGCGATCCCGATGAGCTTTGGCGGGGCGTCAATGCCGCACGTCCAACGCTTGACGCATTTCTCGCCGCCGAACTCGCCCGCAACAACCTCGATGATGCCAGGCTCGCTCTCGTGGGGTTTAGCCAAGGCACCATGATGGCCCTTCACGTCGGCTTGCGCCGCAAGCGCGCTCCTGCCGCAATCCTCGGCTATTCGGGCCTGCTCGCCGGACCGCAGTTTTTGGCGGAAGCGACCGCCCGCGGCTACACGGGCAATCCGCCGCCGATACTACTCGTCCATGGCGAGCAGGACGATCTCATTCCGGTAGACGCCATGTTCGCAACAGCCGAAAACTTGGCCGAGGCCAATATCCCCTGCCAATGGCACCTGTCAGCCGGCATCGGACATGGAATCGACGGATCCGGCCTCTTGCACGGGGGGCTCTTTCTCACCCAGTGCTTTGGCCCGAAAGCACCAGCAGCGTTCAAGCTAGACGCCTGAAGTTGCGGCGCCCAACGATTTTGTGTCGGGAGGCGGGCAAACGCAGTTTCGGCTCCGACATGGGGCGGGGAAGCCGGTCGACCTCTGCGGTACGCGCTCTAACTCGGCGCTATGCCGGCCGGCCTCGCCCCCAGGACCGGCCGCAATTGCGGCAGAGCTTGCCGCGTCGTCCGGCCTACCGGCCGATAGAGCTGTTTCGTCGCCTCGACGATGAGGACGCCTGCCCCCGGCAGAGACAGAGTCGCGCCAACTCTCTCGAAGAGCGCGGCAGAGCGCAGGAACATGTGTCGCTCGAAGGGTGGGACGTAAAGGGCTTCGCTCCAATGGGTCGGGGAAAACAGAGTTTCACGCATGAATTCACGCATTTGGCTGCGCGAATAGGGCCTGCCATGGCCGAACGGCGTAGTATCGAGTCTCGCCCAAAGTCCGGCCCGCCGCGGCACCACGACGATGACGCGCCCCCCCGGCGTCAAGATCCGCCAGATTTCGGCGAGAAGTTCATGTGGCTGTTCGGCAATCTCAAGCGCGTGGACGACGATCACGCGATCGATGCAGGCATCGGGGAGCGGCATTAATCGGGGTTCCACCAATGCGGAAGCAGAGCGGCCCGAAGAGGGCCAGTTGATGACGCCTTGCGCCGCCGGCATGAAAGCCAGCACGCGCAGGGCTTCTTCGCGGAAACACGCGAGATAGGGCGTCGCATAGCCGACCCCCATGACCGACTGGCCGACGCAATTGGCGAAACGCTGGCGGATCACCCGGCCGATGAACCGGCCGGCGACCTTGCCGAGACGAGAGCCGTAAAAGCTGCGTAAATCGACGACATCAAGCGGCATGATTTCTTCTTTGCTAATTCCCTATGCGGGCTCACCATAGCCTCAGGGCCGAGCCCGTCGAAGCCTGACCATAGCTCATTAATTCCAGACTGAGGCCCTTCCGGCGTCTTACGACGTCGGATATATCCGATGTCTCAGCCTGGACATGCTGACCGATGGACTGAAATGCAAGGACCCCCGGCATGACCCTCGAAGTTCGCCAATTCATGTGTCTTTCGGATAATTTCGGCGTTCTGGTCCACGACGGCGAAAGCGGCGCGACGGCGGCCATAGACGCACCGGAAACGGCGCCCATCCTCGCCGCCCTCGCAGAGAAAAACTGGCGTCTCACCGACATTCTCATAACCCATCACCACTTCGATCACACTCAGGGCATTCCCGCACTGAAGGCGCAATTTCCGCAGGCTCGCATCGTCGGCCCAGCTAAGGAAGCAGAAAAAATCGGCGGGCTCGATCTGGCCGTGCAAGAGGGCGACCTGGTTCAGGTCGGATCGCTTGCGGCACTGGTGATTGAAGTGCCAGGTCATACCCTCGGTCACGTCGCCTACTGGTTCGAGGAGGAAGACGTCTTGTTTGCCGGCGATACTTTGTTTGCGATGGGTTGCGGGCGCGGGTTCGAAGCGCCGGCCCATGTTCTCTATCATTCTTTGATGAAGCTTGCAGCCTTGCCGGGGGAAACGACGATTTACTGCGGCCACGAATATACGCTCGCCAATGCGCGTTTCGCCCTCGGCGTCGACCCGCAGAATGAAATTCTGCAGGACCGCGCCAAAGAGGTCGCGGAGCTACGCTCGGCAGGTCGTTTCACTTTGCCGACCTCCATGAGCCTCGAACTCGCGACCAATCCATTCTTGCGCGCCTCCGAACCGGAGCTGCAAGCGAGCGTCGGCATGCCCGGCGGCGATCCGGCCGCCGTCTTCGCCGCCTTGCGCGAGCGCAAGAACAGAGCGTGAGAACCCCGCCGTGTTGAACGAGCTTGCAAAACTGGCGGCGGACGACGTCGTGCGGATCTTGGACCTCGCTTCCCACCCCGAAGGCGGCTTTTATCGCGAAACCTACCGCGATAAAGCCAGGGGAGCGGACGGCAGGACCGCGTCGACGTCCGTCTATTTTCTGCTGCCTCTGGGCATGGTCTCGGCTTGGCACCGGATCGACGCCGCCGAGATTTGGCATTTCTATGCCGGCGCACCGCTGCAGCTCTCGCTCTTTGCCGCCGGCGGCCCGATCAATACGCATTTTCTCGGCCCGAACCTCGTCGCCGGCGAGCGGCCTCAATGCGTCGTGCCGGCCGGTGTCTGGCAAAGGGCCGAAGCTGCAATTTCGGAGCGCCGCGAGGCAAATTCCCCGCTTCCGCCTTGGAGCCTGGTCGGCTGCACCGTCGCCCCGGGCTTCAGCTTTTCCGGCTTCGAACTTGCGCCGCCGGGGTGGCAGCCCGCTCAGAGCTAAACCGCTTCTTAACGCGCCAGCCTTATCACTGTGGCAGTCTTCTTTCGGATCCGGCGCGCCCGAGCGCGTTTAGCAAGAACGGACTCCGGTGTTGTGGTCGAAGTGGCTTCGGGCAAACGAAGCAAAGTCCCCTTCGGCTGCGGTCTGACGCGAGTGTCCCCTTTGCCGGACGATGCTCGCGTGTCAAGCTCGAGATGGTGCGGGGTTGGGGCCATGCTGGCGCAGCGCTCAGGTGAACAGGATGGCGAGGCCGCCCAGCGGCGGCCGCAAGAGTTTTCGAAGATAGAGCTCGACGCACAAGCGATTCTCAATTCCATCGGGGATCTGACCTATGAATGGGACCTGAGTCAGGATCGCTTGACTTATGGGCCCAATGCCGGCGAGGTTTTGGGCTTCCCGGATCTGCAAGAGATCTCGTCTGGACGCGCCTTCGCCCGGCACGTGTCGGCGGAAAGCGCGTCGACGCGCTACGAGGCTGTTGTTGCGACACGCGAGCTAGACACCGGCCAGGGCGTTCCTTATCAAATTGCCTATGGCCTGCAGGCGCCACGCGTGTCCGCGCGGGCTGGGATGCCCCTCATGTGGATCGAGGACACGGGCCGCTGGTTCGCCGGACCGGACGGCCGCGCCGCTCGCGCGCACGGCGTCATGCGCGTCGTCACCGAACGCTATGAGACCGAACGGCAGCGCAGCTATCACTCCCAGTTCGACGCCCTGACGGGTGCTCTTCATCGGGCGCGTTTCATCGAACATGCCTCAAAGCGCCTCGCCGAATGCCTGCGCAAAGGCGGCACTTTCGCCGTCATGCTCTGCGGGCTCGACAATCTATTCGCCTTCAACCGAACCTACGGCTACGACGTCGGCGACGAGCTCATTGCCGCCGTCGGCGTGCGCATACGCGCGGAAATTCGATCGACCGATCTCTTGGCACGTTACGCCGGCAACAAATTCGCACTGTATTTCGAAGCCTTCGATGCCGACGAGATGGAAGCCGCAGCGCGGCGCATTCTTGCCACGATCGAGGAAACGCCATTCTTGACGACCGGTGGACAGATCTCTGCGGACCTGCACATCGGCGGTGTGCTCGCCCCCGAACAGGGACGCATGATTCAAGCCGTTCTTCGGCATGCCGAGGAAGCCTTGGAGAGCGCGCGTCGGGCGTTGGGCGACCGTTATGTCGCCTACGCGCCGAATCTTGTGCGGGAAGATGCGCGGATGCATTGCCTGCAGGTTTCCGATGAAATCATTTCCGCGCTCAACCAGGGCCGGGTCGTTTTGGCCCTGCAGCCAATCGTCGCCGCAAAGACCCAGGAAATTGCCTTCTATGAAGCCCTCCTGCGGCTGGACAACGACGAAGGGCGGTTGATCATGCCATCCGCCATCTTGCCCGTCGCAGAAAAGACCGGTCTCATCCAACTGATCGATCAGCGTGTCCTCGAACTCGCAACGGCGCAGCTCGTCCAAGACCCGACGCTGCAACTTTCCCTCAACGTGTCGAGCGTAAGTCTGCTCGGTGTCCAATGGCTGGAGCGATTGCTTGCCATCTGCAGGCATAATCCGGATGTTGCACGACGCCTGACCGTCGAAATCACCGAGACCTGCGCGATATCCGACGTCGACGCAACCCGGCGTGCCATTGCGGCGATGAAAGCCTGCAGTGTGAAAGTCGCCATGGATGATTTCGGTGCCGGCCACACGTCGTTCAGGAATCTCCGCAGCCTGGATGTGGATTTATTGAAAATCGACGGCGCCTTCGTCCAAAACCTCTCTCGCTGCGCAGATGATCGCGCCTTTGTTCGCACTCTCGTCGATCTCGCCCGCCATCTCGGCATTCCAACCGTGGCAGAATGCGTCGAAGATGCCGAAACGGCTGCGATCCTGGCCGAGTGGGGTGTCGATTATTTGCAAGGGCATCATTTCGGCGCCGCGCAGATCGCGACGCGACCGTCACGCTAGAGCACCATGATTTTGGATTAATCGATCCAGAATCATAGACCTGATCGATGGCACTAATTTAGTGCGGGATGCGCAGACGAGTTTATGCAATCCGCGTAGACTTGACGCGTTCGCTCTCGCAGGTGCAGATCAAGCAAGATGGCGATGCCGACGATGTCTTCGTCAAACGGATGGGCGATGTCGTCGAGGCCGGCGGCGGATTCATTCCGGAAAACGCGCTCAGCGTGGCGAATTTGGCTGTGTGAATCCCGTCCTTTATCAAGCCCCCGAGTTGCGTAACTTATGCAGGCAAAGATGCTGCTTCTTCGCGTTGTATGGGCTCCCGTGGTTGGACTTATGTCCCTCGATGAAGCTATGGGTTATTGAAAGTCCCCTGTCATTGTTGCGGTCTATAGGCTGAGGGACACCTGTCACGGACGGTAGATTGATCGCGGCGAAGCACCTCGTTGCGCGGGAGCTTTCTCAAGTTGTCCAATTTTCGATGCGTAGCCCTGGGACCCGCTGAAATTCGCGGGCATTGTTAGTCACGATCGTCAGCCCCTCACTGCGGGCATGGGCCGCGATCAATGCCTCATTTGCGCCGATCGGTTGCTTTTTGAGCTCGACACGGATCTGAGCATAATGAGCCGCAGCTGCGTAGCCGAAATCGAGTGGGGTGATCCGCGCCAGGAATTGTTCGAGGATGGGCCGAACGGAGGAGTTTGCCTCGGCTCCGTAGAGGAGGTCTCCGAGGGTGATTGCGGAGATGCACATCCGCTCGGCTTCCTCGTTGAAGCGATCGCGCAGCGTTTGGGGTCGCTGACGCATGACATAGCTGCAGATGTTGGTGTCGAGCATGTAGCGGAGCATTAGAACAATTCGCGATCTTCGATTGGGAGTTGTTCAGGGCGCTCGAAATCCGGACAGGCTGGCATGGTGTCGAAGAAATCCGTCCAGCGCTCGCCGACGGGTGAGATGACAACGCTGCGACCGATCCGGGTCACTTCGACCTCTTTCACATCGGGCGGAAAGGCGACTTCTTTGGACAGACGTACCGCCTGGGTTTTATTCGACTCGAAAAGGCGAGTGTGGACCATGAGATGCTCCAAAAGTGTGAGTGAACCGACAGGATATACTAAATGTATATACAACACCCCTTCAGGGAATCACGTCGCCCGTATGTCACGAAGGGTGCCTCTGGCGGTTCGGGACTGCAGGGAGCGAAGTTGAAAGCGAGCTGATCCGTTGGGGGCAGGATGATAGTTTAGCGTGGCGATTACCGCTGCCGAGAGGGTCGCGCCGATCAATTTGCGGGTAATACCTTGAATTTGCCGACGCGATATCGGCCTGCAGAGTCGAACCGTCGGGTTCCCCCACAGCAGATTGCAACGATGTTCATTTGTGCTTTCTCGCTCGGCAAAAAGTCGCCCTCACGCCGTCTCCTGCAACTCCCAGGTCGGCGCCATCTCGTCCAAGACGCGGCGGATCGCCGGGTGGCGGCTGCTCCGCGCGACATAACGGCCGATCGGCGGGTAGGCCTGGAGCAATGCCGGTTTGCCATAGGCCGCGGCAATCTTCGGAAGCATGAAGAGGGCCGGCGCCAGCTCGCAGTCGGCCAGCGTCAGTTGCGGGCCTGTGGCAAAGGCGTCGTCGCCGACGTAGATCTGAAGCGACGATAATCCCCGTACGAGCCGTGTCAGCCACACGGCCGCGCTTGGATCACGGCGTGCGGGATCGGCCTGCCGGGAGAGTTCGACCAGCGGCGTCATGATCTGGAGTTCGCCAATTCGTTGCAGCAAGCGCACCCGCGCCTTGGCTTCGGGGCCGGCCGGCCGCATTGGCGGCTCGGGAAATTTGTCCTCGAGATATTCCATGATCGCAGCCGATTCCGGCAGCGGCGTTCCGTCTTCGAGGATAAGGCACGGAATCGTGCCGACCGAATTGATGGCGTGGAACTTCGCCGACAGCAAACCGCCCGGCGGCGGCTCGATATCGATATTCAACCCTTTGGCATAGATCGCGACCCGCACCGGAGCGGAGAATGGCGAACTGTTTTCCGAATAGAGCTTCATACCGCCTCCGTGCGCCGGTGACGGCTGCAAGGCCCGGGCGGATCGTGGCCGATGTAGCCGTCGTCTTTCCGGCGACCGGTATGAGCGCGCCCACCTGATTGCCGCCTTGGGCGAGAAATCCGAAATGCCGCAGCCATTTTCTCGTTTATTGACAGGTCACGTTCTCAATCTATGCGCCATCGAACACCACAACGCCTCGCAGGTTCTTGCCGGCTTCGAGGTCGGCATAACCGCGATTTATTTCATCGAGGCGATAGGTTCGAGTGATCAGTTCGCGGAGCTTCAGCGCGCCACTGCGATACAGACCGAGAAGCTCGGGAATTTGCAGCCGTGGACTGGTGAAACCGTATACCGCACCCATGATCGCCTTCTGGGTGACCAAGAGTTCCAGCGGTGGAATATTGATCTCGGTGACGGTGTCCGGTGTCAGCGCGGTGACGATCACGTTGCCGCCTTTCGTCGTGGCACGGAAGGCCGACAAAAGTGTCGCCGGCGGATCGACGCAGACGAAGGAATGATCGACTCCGATCCCGTCGGTGAGTTCCAGCACCGAACGGGTCAGGTCTTCGCCCTGCCCGTCGACTGTATGCGTCGCGCCGAACTCGCGCGCCCAACCGAGCTTTGCCGGCACGACATCGGCAGCGATGATCTTCGCAGCGCCACACAAGTGCGCGCCCTGCACCACGTTCATCCCGTCGCCGCCGCAGCCCACGACCAGAACGCTTTCGCCCGGCTTGACCCGCGCTCGGTAGCGCGCCGCGCCGACGCCCGCCGGCACGCTGCAGGCGACGAGGCTGGCGAGATCGAATGGAATTGCCTTATCGATCACCACGACCGAGGCTTGATCGACCACGGTGCGTTCGGCAAAGCCGCCGATCATGCAGAAGGCGCCGACGGCGACACCTTCGCGGTCACGCCGTCGGTATGTGCCGTCGAGCTGCGGCCCTTGGGTGATGCGTGGCCCTGCGGCGCAGAGATGATGCAGGCCTTGACGGCACCACCTGCAAAGTCCGCAGCCGGGGATGAAGGTGAGCACCACGTGGTCGCCAACCTCGATCCCGTCGACCACGGCGCCGATCTCCTCGACCACGCCGGCGGCCTCGTGGCCGAGCACCATCGGCCGCATGGCCACGCGCCTCTCGCCGCGCATGACGTGATAGTCGGTGCGGCACAGCCCGACCGCCGCGACGCGGACCAACACTTCGGTCGGGCCCGGAGGATCGAGCGCGACAGGCTCAATCGACACCGGTGCGCCGACGTCGCGAAAAAGGGCAGCAAGCGTATCCACAACTCATGATGCAACACCAAAGCCGACGCAGGCAAGAGCCAATCGAAACAACTCCGGGGTCTTTTGAAACAGCCAGGCGCAAGTCCGAAAGGGATCAGCCGGAGGGACCTAGTTTCGTAATGGCGGCGACAATATCTCCGGCGCGATAGGGCTTGGAAATAAAGAGGCTGCCGTCGACTTCACGCGCTTCCTGTTGACGATAGGCGCTGGCATAAATGACCGGGAGGTCAGGTCTCCGGCAGCGGGCCATGTCGGCCAGGACCCAGCCGTTGATCCGCCCCGGCATCTTGATATCGGTCAAAAGCAGATCGATCCGTTTCATTTTGGGCAAAAGAAACGATGCCTCGTCGCCGGACTCCGCCGTCAGCACTTCGAAGCCTGCATCTTCGAGCTCGAGGAGGATTGCCTGTCTCACCAAGTCGTCGTCTTCGACGACGAGCACGATAGGTTTCACATCCATGGCTGATGCTCTACTTCAATGACGACGGATGCGGCGCGCGGCAGACTATCGGAAGCGACTGGAGTGCCGATCGCTTCGACCCCATAAATACGGGGAATTATGGGGAAATTCGGCCGCGAGAGCCGAAGCGAACATATAGGCGGCGGGGCTGCGAGTTGAGGATCCGATAGCGGTCGCGGCGCTGCCGGTTCCTGCCAGCGCGAGCGTGTCAAGAAGCTGTCGTTTGAAAACAAACGCATCCGAGAGAAAGGCTGAAGCGGAGAGATTGGCCTGGCGAGGTGAAACATTGCAACAATTCGGGCTTGCAACGGAACACCGGCTGGAAAGACAATATGTCCAGGTTGACCTATCAAGGTGGGGAGAATTCTGCCTGCGCCTCAGAGGCCCCGGGTGAGAATCGCACGTAAAAGTCACAGACCATGGACACCAAAGACTTCGCAGTAGCGCGCACCGACGCGGAATGGCGCAAGCTTTTGACGCCGGAGCAATATGACGTGATGCGCCGGCATGGCACGGAGCGGCCGGGGAGTTGCGTCCTCAACCATGAGAAACGTGCCGGCACGTTCTTCTGCGCCGGTTGCGATCAGCCGCTGTTCGTCTCCAAAATGAAATTCGAGAGCGGCACCGGCTGGCCGAGCTTCAACGATCCGGTCGAAGGCGCGGTCGAAACTTTAGACGACACGAGCTATGGCATGCGCCGCACCGAAGTTCATTGCAGCCGCTGCGGCAGCCATTTGGGCCATGTCTTCCCCGATGGCCCGGCGCCGACCCATCTGCGCTACTGCATCAACGGCGTCGCGTTGAATTTCAAGCCGGAATAAGGGTTGGCTCGGCAATGGCCGGGGCATGCGGGCCGGCCGCTGCGGCGGTGCCGCCGACCCGAACCGCGGACCTCCTGCAAACAAAAGGAAAAAGCTGCGCGCCCGTCGAATTTGCCGAGCCGGACTGTTATGATGAGGCCCGAGCGGCCTTCCGATGAAAAAGCGGGGCGAGCGCGACCGGACTGCCAGAAGGCCGCCTGCCACAAATGTTCGGGCCGGTGAATTTCCTGACGAAGCGGCGCGAAGGGCCATTCCTGCGTCGAGGTCGCGCGTGGAGAGCGAAGATGGCTATGTATATCATCGCCCGCAACATTTCCGGACCGCGCTTGCGCTGCGAAGCGCTGATGGTCGACAAGAAGACCTATACGCCGTGGCCGCCGCAGGCCGAAGACGGCTGGCGGCGCGCCTATAAGTTCCGCGATCGTTTGATGGCCGAGGTGGTGCGGCTCGAACTCGATCCCCTCGGCGAGCAGCTCAAGGTGATCGAAGCCGTCTATATTCCGTAGGAGTTTTCGGGATAAGGCGACGCGCAAAAAACAACTCGCGCGCCCCTTCTCCCGCATAGCCCGTCGCTTGCGACGCCCTTTGCGGGCGAAGGATTCGCATCCGACGTTTGAGCCTCAGCTATCCATCTTCAGCGCCGCGATGAACGCCTCTTGCGGAATCTCCACTTTCCCGAACTGCCGCATGCGCTTCTTGCCGGCCTTTTGCTTTTCGAGCAGCTTGCGTTTGCGCGTCGCATCGCCGCCATAGCATTTCGCCGTCACGTCCTTGCGCAACGCCCGCACCGTCTCGCGCGCGATGATCTTGCCGCCGATCGCCGCCTGGATCGGGATTTGGAAGAGATGCGGCGGGATGAGGTCCTTCAATTTCTCGACCATGGCGCGGCCGCGCGTCTCGGCGCGATCGCGATGCACCAGCATGGCCAAAGCATCGACTGGCTCGGCATTGACGAGGATCGACATTTTGACGAGATCGCCTTCCCGATAATCTTTGATCGCATAATCGAAACTCGCATAGCCTTTCGAAATCGATTTCAGCCGATCGTAGAAATCGAACACGACTTCGTTGAGCGGCAGGTCATAGATGGCCATGGCGCGCTTGCCGACATAATTGAGATCGACCTGCACGCCGCGCCGGTCCTGGCAGAGTTTCAAGACGGCGCCGAGATAATCGTCCGGCGTCAGGATCGTCGCGCGAATCCAAGGCTCCTGGATCGCCTCGATCTTGGTCGGATCCGGCATATCGACCGGATTATGCAGTTCGATCATTTCGCCGGAGCGCAGGATGATCTTGTAGATGACGGAAGGCGCCGTCGCGATGAGATCGAGGTTGAATTCGCGTTCGAGCCTTTCCTGGATGATTTCGAGATGCAGGAGCCCCAGAAATCCGCAGCGGAAGCCAAAACCGAGCGCCGCCGAACTTTCCATTTCATAAGAAAAGCTCGCATCATTGAGGCGCAGCCGCCCCATCGCGGCACGCAGATTTTCGAAATCCGCGGCATCGACCGGAAACAGCCCGCAAAAGACTACGGGTTGTGCCGGCTTGAAGCCCGGCAGGGCGGCGGCACAAGGCTTTTTGTCTTCGGTGATCGTGTCGCCGACGCGGGTATCGGCGACTTGTTTGATTTGCGCCGTAATGAAGCCAATTTCGCCGGGCCCGAGCGTTTCGACGTCCTGCATCTTGGGGCGAAAGACGCCGATCCGGTCGATCTCGTAATGGGCATCCGTCCCCATCATGAGAATCTTCTGATGTTTTCGCATGCTGCCGTCGATGACGCGGACGAGAACGACGACGCCGAGATAGGCATCATACCAGGAATCGACGAGAAGCGCCTTCAAAGGCGCCGTCTCGTCGCCCTGCGGCGCCGGCAGACGCTGAATAATCGCTTCCAAGACTTCGTCGACGCCCAATCCCGTCTTCGCCGAAATCAGCACGGCATGCGAAGCATCGAGGCCGATCACTTCCTCGATCTGCTCCTTGACTCGTTCGGGCTCGGCCGCCGGCAGGTCGATCTTGTTCAGGACCGGCACGATTTCGTGGCCGGCATCGAGGGCGTGATAGACATTGGCGAGGGTCTGCGCCTCGACGCCCTGGCTCGCGTCGACGACGAGGAGCGAGCCTTCGCAGGCGGCGAGCGAACGCGAGACTTCGTAAGCAAAGTCGACGTGGCCGGGCGTATCCATCAGATTCAAGACATAGGCTTTGCCGTCCCTGGCGTTATATTCGAGCCGGACCGTCTGGGCCTTGATCGTGATGCCGCGCTCGCGCTCGATATCCATCGAATCGAGCACCTGCTCGACCATATCGCGCTCGGCGACCGCGCCGGTCATCTGGATCAATCGGTCGGCGAGGGTCGACTTGCCGTGGTCGATGTGGGCGACGATGGAAAAATTGCGGATATTTTCGATTCTATGGGTCGTCATGCCCGCGAGATAGCAGGGCGGCGGGGCGAAGGAAAGGCGAGCTTGCTCGAAGAACGTATCACCAGCCAGAGCAGGAAGCTGGAGCAATTGGCTCTCAACGTCATCGAGAGGGACAAGCGCCTTGCCGCGCTCGAAGGCCGGATGGAGGGCTTTCTCGCTGCGGCTTCCGCCCTTGCCGGCGTCGGGCGCCCGGCGAAGGTGACCGGCGGGACGCAGACCGACGACCCGACACTTTTGCCTCCGCCGAGCAATCCCTGAAATCGCGCACGTTAGCGGCTTCGGGCGGCGTCCATCGTCACGGCCGTCAGGTCGAGGCCGCGCATGCGGCTGGCTGCCTCGAGCGCCGCTTCGAGATCGCGCAATGGAAAAACGCGGATATTGATTTTGCCGAGATCGAGGAGGCCGCTAGCCGCCATGGCCGCCAACCGGGCCGGCGCTTCTTTCGGATACATGAAACAGCCCATGACTTCCCAATCGTTGGCGAGCATCTCGCCGACGAAGAGGGGCAAGGGCTCTTTGACGCTGCCCATGAGCACGAGACGGCCGCCGCGGCGCAAGGCATGAAGCGTGGCTTGCGTGGACGAAGCGCTCTCGGCGCGGCCGACGATATCGAGGGCGAGATCGCCGCCGCCGCCGGCCGCCTGGCGCAAAGCCCGGGCGTCGGCGTCGGCGTCGCCGGCAAGCGCGACGGTCGTGACCCGTGGCCCGCCGGCCGAGGCGAGCGCCGCCAGAGCCTGCCGATCGCGGCCGGCCGCGACGACAAGCGCCGCCCCCATGGCCAGGCCGAGAAGGACGGCGGCGGAACCGAAATAACCGGTGGCGCCATTGACGATGAGGCGTTCGCCGGCCGCCAGGCGCCCTTTAGCAGGCCGCCATAGGGGACGGCGAATTTGCTCAGAGCGGCAAGCCGTTCTGCCGGAACAGGGTCCAAGGCGCGCGGCAAGAGAGTCAGAACGGAAGCCGGCATATGCGCCACTTCGGCATAGGTCCCATCGCGCCATTGCGTCTGCAAATCAAGGACGGCTTTGTCCGCCGCGGCGGTTCCGGCGCGCCCCACGGCTGTGAGGCCGATGAGGATCTGGGCCGGCTCGGCCACGCGTTCGTCGGCGACGGCGCGCGGATCGAGCAGGACGCGATCACCGGCGGCCACGTGATACACGCCCGCGCCCGTCTTCGCGACGATGCCGATGCCATTCGTTCCGGGTATGAAAGGTTTCGGCGGCAGGGCATAGGCGAGCGTCCCATCGAGAACTTGCCGCATGTAGGAGAGCACGGGCGCCGCCTGCATCTTGACGCAGGCACCGCCCGGCGCGGGCCCGATCTCCGGCAGCGTTAGAAAGGCGCGGCTTCCATCCACGTTCACTTGCCAGGCTTGCATGGATGTCTCGTTGCGAGGTGACACTCGGCCACCTTTAGCAGCCGGTGGGATCGCGTCAACCATTCCCGCGCCGGTCACCAAGGTCGGCGAAGAAGTGGCTCCACCAAAAACGACAGGAAAAATAGCCCGAGATTGCTGCCTCGCGCCGACCACTTAGGCTATAAGCGGATCATGCAGCCGATCATTTCCGTCGCGAACGTCTCCAAAACCTATGCCTCCGGCTTTCGCGCTCTCAAGGGCATCGATCTCGACATAAACGATGGTGAAATCTTCGCCCTGCTGGGGCCGAACGGCGCCGGCAAGACGACGCTGATCAACATCATATGCGGGATCGCCAATGCCTCGGAGGGCAAAGTCACCGTCGATGGGCACGACATCATCAAGGACTATCGCCACACGCGCTCGCTGATCGGCCTCGTGCCGCAGGAGCTGACGACCGATGCTTTCGAGACCGTGTGGGGGACGGTGACCTTCAGCCGCAGGCTCTTCGGCAAGCGTGACAATCCCGATTTCATTGCCAAGGTGTTGCGCGACCTGTCGTTGTGGGACAAGAAGAGCAATGAAGTCAGGACGCTCTCCGGCGGCATGAAGCGCCGGCTCCTGATCGCCAAAGCGCTGTCGCACGAGCCGCAGATCCTGTTCCTCGACGAGCCGACGGCCGGTGTCGACATCGAATTGCGCAAGGACATGTGGCACCTCGTCCGCTCCTTGCGTGCCTCCGGCGTGACGATCATCCTGACGACGCATTATATCGACGAGGCGGAGGCGATGGCCGATCGCATCGGCATCATCGACAAAGGCGCGCTCATCCTGGTCGAAGAGAAAGTTGCGCTCATGAAAAAGCTTGGCAAGAAGCAACTGACCTTGCACTTGCGCGAAAGGATCGACGCGATCCCGGCCCAACTCGCGGCTTACGGCCTCGCCTTGTCGGCCGATGGCAATGAACTGACCTATGCCTATACGACACGCGGCAATGGCGGTGCCGTCACGGCCCTGCTCGACGACGTCACCATGGCGGGACTGGCCTTCAGCGACATAACGACCAATGAAAGCAAGCTCGAGGATATATTCATCGACCTCGTGAGGCAGAGAAAATGAACGCTCAAGCGGTGCGCGCAATCTATATTTTCGAAATGGCACGGACGCGACGCACGCTCCTGCAAAGCATCGTCTCGCCGGTCATTTCGACATGTTTGTATTTCGTCGTCTTCGGCGCGGCGATCGGCGCGCGCATCAACGAGATCGACGGTGTCAAATACGGCGCCTTTATCGTGCCGGGTCTCATCATGCTGATGCTGCTGACGCAGAGCATCATGAACGCCTCCTTCGGCATTTATTTTCCACGCTTCACGGGAACGATCTACGAGCACCTGTCGGCGCCGGTCTCGCCCTTCGAGATCGTCCTTGGTCATGTCGGGGCGGCAGCGACGAAATCGATCATTCTCGGGCTGATCATTCTCGCCACGGCAAGCCTCTTCGTGCCGCTGCGCATTGCCCATCCCGTCTGGATGCTCGCCTTTCTCGTTCTCACCGCCGTCAGCTTCAGCCTCGTCGGCTTCATCATCGGGATCTGGGCGGATCGCTTCGAAAAGCTGCAGATCGTGCCGGCGCTGATCATCACGCCGTTGACCTTCCTCGGCGGCAGTTTCTATTCGATCAGCATATTGCCGCCGGCCTGGCGCGTCGTGACGCTGTTCAATCCGGTCGTCTATTTGATCAGCGGCTTTCGCTGGAGTTTCTTCGACACCTCCGACGTCGGTGTCGCGGCGAGCCTCGCCGCGACGGGCCTGTTCTTGGCTCTAGGTCTCGTCATCGTCTGGTGGATTTTCAGAACCGGCTATGGCCTGAAAGTGTAGCAGGCCGTTGCGGCGGTCGAGGGTAAGTCGGCCCGCTTCGTGGAGTTTCAGCCCGCACGCGGTGCGGCCTTCGAGATATCGAGGGCGGCGCGCTCCTCGGTGCTCAGTCGAATCACCGGCTGAGCTGCAGTCCCGAGATTTGCACGATGGGCGCGATGTCGGCTTTCTGAGGAACTGCTGGTGAGGTAGCCGACAGGGTGCCTTCGGCCGCCTGTGACCCTGAGCGGACATGAGAGCTGACACAGGATCGAGCCAACCTTTCCGGAAATTCAGGAGGTGATATTCCGACCCATGATATTCTGTGAGTACAACGCGAGAATCCGATAATGTCAGTACCGATCATGCAAACCGGCTCAACGGTTGGCACGGCACAGCCCGCCACTGCAATTTCCGTGAACGCTGTATTCTCGCGCCAGCCTGTCGTCTGGGTGGTGGCCGTTCTGGTCGGCATCGTGCATGCAGCCACCGCCGGTCGGTACGACGCGCAGCGCAATGAGCTTTATTTCCTTGCTTGCGGTTGGCACCCAGATTTCGGATATGTCGATCAGCCGCCACTGGTACCGCTAATCGCAGCAATGACGCAAATCTTTGGCGTCAATATCTGGCTGTTGCGCCTGCCGGCTACTATCGTGGCGGTCGGACTTGTGTTTCTTACCGCAGCATTTTCCCGGTTACTCGGCGGTGAAAGCAGGGCAGCATCTCTTGCTGCGATTGCAGCAGGTGTGGCTCCCGGTCTTGCCGGGTTGACGTCTCATCTGACGACTTCGACGTTCGAGCCTATCACCTGGACCGCCGCGGCCTTCCTGCTGACGCGCGCCATCCAGACGGACAAGCGCTCCGATCTGATCTGGATTGGTCTACTCACAGGCGTCGCGATGGAAGCAAAGTGGGGCATTGCGGTCTGGCTCGTCGCACTTGCGGCTGGCGTGATTGTCACCCCGGCACGCCGAGTACTGTTCTGGTGGCAACTCTGGCTTGGGATCATCATAGCCGCCACCCTGATTGCGCCAAATCTGATCTGGCAATGGCTGCATGGCTGGCCGTTCTTCGAGGTGATCCTTCCCCATCTTGACAGCCAGAAGAATTTCACCGGCCCGCTTTGGCAATTCGAGTGGCAGCAGTCCCGGTCGATGAACTTGGCGCTCGCTCCTTTGTGGTTAGCCGGTGCAGCTGGGCCGTTCTTCGATCGTCGTCTCGCGGATGCGCGCTTCCTGTCGCTGGCCTTTATGCTCACGACTGCGTTCTATTTTCTGGAGCGCGGCTCGAACTACTATCTGTATCCGGTCTATCCCACGATGTTCGTGGTCGGCGCAGTCTGGAGCGAACGGCTCAATGTTTGGGTCACGCGCGGCTGGATTGCCGTCGCGCTTGGCGTAAGCGCCGTGTTTGCGCCTGTGGCGCTGCCGATCCTCGATCCGTCTCAATTGGCTGGCTATATGGACCTTACCCACACAAGGCCCGACCCGATCGAGGCCGCCGGCGTCGGTGCGCCACTGACCCAAAGTCTGTCGGATGAGTTCGGCTGGCGTGAGCTGGAAAAGAAAGTGGCGGCCGTGTTTCGTCGACTCTCCGTGGAAGATCAGGCGCGCGTCGCGATCCTGGCTTCGAATTACGGGCAAGCAGCCGCGATCGATGTCTATGGCCGCAAGGACAATCTTCCGCCGGCCCTGAGCGGCCACAATCAATATTGGCTCTGGGGTCCGCGCGGCTATGACGGTTCGCTGATCCTCAATGTCGGCAGTAGCTCAGAGCGCTGGCGCCAGCTGTGCGGCTCGGTCGATATCGTCGATAATACCGGCGATCCCTATGCGATGCCCTACGAGAACAATCGTTCGATCTTCATCTGCCGCGACCTGCGAATGCCGCTGACACGGTTATGGGCCAAGTTGAAACATTTTCGGTAGTGATATGGTTGGCATGTTCACGAATTCGAATGCCCGCTCATGGCGCTTCGCTGACGCCGGCCGGTCGCCCAAAATGGCTCTTTTCACGTCCGCTGTCAGAGGTATCGCGACCATCCTCGCCAGCGCGATAATCGGAAAACTCTGTGCTCACGGTGAGGGGGACGAAAGACAGCAAGAACACTCTATATTGTGTGTCTTGCCTGCGTGATGCCCGATCTTGGATCACGATGGTCTTGGATTGGATCAATCCAAAATCCTCGTGAGCTTGTGTCCTGAGTCTGAATTGCGGTTCATTCTGAGCCTTTGCTTCGAGGGTGCGAAGACAGAACCGTTGGATGCCGGCAAGGATGCCGCTGGCTGTCTTGGTCCAGCGGAAGGGTTTAGGGCCGGCTTTGTTAGCCTCGACGTAGGCTTTGATCGCGGTTTCGAGCTCGCCTACAGAGCGGAACACGCCGCGCTCGAGGGCAGGCTCGGTCAGCAGCGCGAAGAAGCGCTCGACCCGATTGATCCATGAAGCGGAAGTCGGCGTGTAGTGCACATGCCAGCGTGGACGCTTGGCGAACCAGCCGCGCCGCGCTCGTGCGAACGGTGCGCGCCGACGCTATCGCGCGAGGCATTTGGTAGGCGACTTCAGCCGACGACGCCCGCCACGAAGAGTTTGTCTTGTTCGGCCGCGCCGAGCCCCAGCCATTCGGCCAGAATTTCGCGGCTATGTTCGCCGACCCGCGGCGGCGGGAGTCTGTAATCGGCCGGCGTTTCCGAGAGTTTCGGCGGATAGCCGACGGTCGGGATTTCGACGCCGTCGGACCGCTGAAACCAATGGACGAGTTGGCGCACCGCGACCTGCGGATCGGAAAATACCCGGTCGACCGAATTGATCGGCCCGGCGGGCACACCTTCGCCGACCAATGCTTCGATCAGATCCGCCGTTGCAAAACCGGCGACAAGCTTTTGGAACTCCGCCTCGATCGCGGCGCGATTGCGGATGCGGTCCACGTTGGTCGCAAATCGCGGATCGCGTGCGAGCGCTTCCTTACCCAACACTTTGCAGGCGGCTTTGAATTGACCGTCATTGCCGATTGCGATCACGAGCTTTCCGTCGCGTGCGTCGAATGTCGTGTAGGGCACCACCGTGGCATGGCCGTTGCCGAGCGGCCGGGCAACGACGCCCGCCACGAGGTACGACGCCGCATGATTGGCGAGCATCGCGACTTGCAAGTCGAGCAAAGCACAATCTATCTGTTGGCCCTGCCCCGTTTGCTTGGCATGGTGGAGGGCTGCCAGCGTCGCCGTTGCGGCATACATGCCGGTGAACAAATCGCAGATTGCGACGCCGGCTTTCGTCGGCTCGCCGCCGAGGGCGCCATTGAGGCTCATAAATCCCCCCATGGCTTGGCCGATGAAATCATAGCCGCCGCGGTCGGCATAGGGGCCGTATTGGCCGAAACCGGTGACCGAACAATAAACGAGATTCGGACGCGCGCCATGCAGGGACACATAATCGAGCCCGTATTTCTTCAGGCCGCCGACCTTGAAGTTTTCGACGAAGACATCGGCTTTCGAACAAAGCCGGTGGATGAGCGCCGCTCCCTCTGGCTTGGCAAGATCGATCGCGATCGAGCGTTTGTTGCGATTGGCGCAAAGATAATAGGCGCTCTCCAACGACTGCGCGTTTCCGTCCTGAAAAGGCGGCAGAAAGGGCGGTCCCCAAGCGCGCAAATCATCGCCCTTGCCGGTCGCTTCCACTTTGATCACATCGGCGCCGAGATCGCCGAGTATTTGCGTGCACCAGGGGCCGGCCAGGACCCGGCTCAGGTCGAGAACCTTGACCCCGGCGAGGATATGTTTCGGGTTTGGTTCGGCATCGGTTTCCGGCATTGCGACTCTCTTCACCGCGCCTTTCAGCCGGCCCTCTGATTGAAACGGCGGCCGAGCAAAGCGGCCGCAATGTTTACTTTCTGGATGTCGATGACACCGCCGGCTATGCCCCAACCCCAGGCGTCACGAAACCGTTGTTCGGCCGGATATTGTTTCGAATAGCCGTAGCCGCCCATCAGCTGCAGAGCCTTGCCGGTGACGTCGCGGACCATTTCATTGGCGAAACATTTCGCAATGGAACTGTCGGCGATCGAGGGGAACCCGCTTTCGGCGCGCGCGACGGCGCTATGAATGAGCAAGCGCGCCGCTTCCACCTGCATGGCCATTTCGGCGAGTTTGATCTGCACGGCTTGAAAATCGCTGATCTTGCGCCCGAATTGTTTGCGCTCTTCGACATAGACCAAGGCGTCTTCGAGGGCGGCGGCGGCAATGCCGACGCACATCGTCGCATTGCCACAACGTTCGAGGTCGAAGGCTTCCATCAATTTGCCGAAGCCGCCGGCGGG
Organism: uncultured Alphaproteobacteria bacterium; assembly: GCA_963809985.1. Lineage (GTDB taxonomy): Bacteria > Pseudomonadota > Alphaproteobacteria > Rhizobiales > Beijerinckiaceae > Methylovirgula. The sequence continues at coordinate 270,092 of CAWELW010000004.1, forward strand.
CACGACGAGATTTTCGAGCGGGAGGCGGACCTTGTCGAAAAAGATATCGGCGCTGTAAATGCCGCGAAATCCCATGAGGAGTTCGCGCGCTCCAAAACTCAATCCAGCGGTCGTCTTGTCGACATAGACGGCGCCGACACCGGCTGCGCCCGCCGCCTCCGAGAGGCGGCAATAGACGAGATAGCCGTCGGCATGACCGCCGCCCGAACTCCAGCGTTTGACGCCATCAAGAAGGATGTTGTCGCCTTCGATCGTGCCACGTGTCTTCAGATCGGTCAGGGCCGTGCCGGCGTCCGGCTCGGACATGGCGACAGCCACGACCCTTTCGCCCCGGCAGACTTCCGGGATGATGCGCCGCTTGAGCAAGTCCTGGCCAAATCTTTCGATCGCCTTGGTCGGCCCGACGCAGCTTTCGAAAATTGGAAAGGCCACGGCCGGATAAATCTTTGCGAATTCCTCCAGGACGATGACCGCATCGAGGGAGCTGAGGCCCACGCCGCCGAGCTCGGGCGAGATATTGATGCCGAGAAAACCCATTTCGCCGAGCCGCTTTTTCCAATCTCGTGAAAGCGGTTCATTCGTCTGCTCGATCTCGCGCCCTATCGAGGTGAGCTCTTTGACGGCAAAACTGCGCGCCTGGTCGCGCAATGCCTGCTGTTCGGTCGTGAGATTAAAATCCATTGCCCTCGCCGGCCTCCCGGGTTATTTCATATAATGAAATGTTACTTCATTATTTAAACGAGGGTCGGCCTTTCTCGCAAGCAAAGTCTCTCGGATAGTTCGAAAAATTTCGCCGGGGCGGAACCGTTTCGGCTGCGGTGCTCCGGATGGAGGTGCAAAAATGCCGTCGTTCAAACCTGTCATCGCGCTGACCCGCGGCCTCGAAATCCTGCGTGTGGTCAATCAAGAACGGCATGCCACCATCAAGGCGATCCATGCGCAGACCGGGCTCGACAAGGCGACGATCGTGCGCATGCTCGAGACGCTCGAGCACGAAGGCTATATCATGCGCGACCCTGATCAGGCGGTCTATTCGCCGACCGGCCGAACATTGGTCTTGAGCCAAGGCTATGACCACCACGTGTGGATCGGCCGGATAGCCGAACCGATCATGAATTCCTTTCGCACACGTATCGGATGGCCCTCGGATGTGGCAATCTTCGATCGCGACGCGATGATCGTCGTCCAAACGACGCGTGACTCCGGGCCTCTGTCGATGAACCGGCAACCGGGTTTTCGCGCATCCATGCTCGCGACCTCGCTCGGTCGTGCCTATCTCGGATTTTGCGACCCGACCGAACGCGAGCAAGTCATTGCGACGCTCGCCGAAATGCCGGGACTATGGAACGAGCTTGCCCGCCATCCGCGCAAACTCAAGACCTTGCTCGACGCGACGCGGACGCAAGGCTATGCAATGATGGATCCGGACTATGCCAGGCTGGAATATGGCGGCAATGTCTGGGCGCTCGGCGTCCCGGTGATGCACGGCCGAGAGATATATGCGGCGGTCAATGTGATGATGCTCGAAAGCGCCGTTTCGCACGAGGAGGCGATCAAGACATTGCTTGTCCCCCTGCAGCAGACGGCGGCCGAACTCGCCGGGGCGCTGGCGGCGGCGGGCCGCGGCTGACAGCCAATCGACAGAATCAACGGCGCAATTCCGCGCGGCCATTGTTGAGCACGACAATATCGCGTTCGACGGCACGGGCGCGAAACGACATCGTCGCACCATCTCGCCAAATTTCGGTCCTGATCGTTTCGCCGGGATAGACGGGGGACGAAAAACGGACGTCGAAACGAGACAGTGCTCCGGGATCATTGCCGCAACATAATTTCAAGACCGCCCGCGCAGCCACGCCATAAGTGCAAAGCCCGTGCAGGATCGGCCGCTTGAATCCGGCCGCGGCCGCGATGCGCGGATCGGCGTGCAAGGGATTGTAATCACCCGACAAACGATAGATGAGCGCGGCCTGCGGCAGGGTCGCGAGATCGAGATGAGCATCAGGCTCTCTTTCCGGCAGCGCATGGGGCTGCGGCACGGGTCCCGACGGACCACCGAAATTGCCGTCGCCGCGCAAGACCGTCGTCGAACGTAGGGTCGCGAGCACTGTGCCGCTCGCCTTGTCGACGACGTCGCGTTCCGAGAACAATAGGCCGCCCTTGTCGCCCTTGTCGACGATTTCGGTGATCCTCGTGCGGCCGATGATCGTGCCCGAAGCCGGCAGAGCCGTGTATAGCGTCAGCCCCTGCTCGCCATGCAGGATCTTGCGCCAATCGACGCCGGTGTCGGAACTCTTCAGCCAAAATCCCGGATAGCCGAGAACGACGGCCAACGTCGGAAAGGCGACGAGGCCATCTTCGTAGACGAAGCGCAAGTCTTGCACATCCATCGGATCTGCGCCGCACCCCAATCCCAAAGCGTAAAGGATCGTATCGCGCGCGCTATAGTCGTGTTCGAGATCGGGAAACGGCCAAGTCTTCAATTTTTTGTAATCGATCGCCACCCAATAGCCCCCGAGATGCCACCCTAAAATGAAAGCACATTTCGAGCGTTGAAACAATCTCGCGGACCGGCGGGGTCTATGGACGACCGCAATAAGGCTTCGCTGCGTCAAGAATTGGAACGCCCGTGACGGGTTTTCGTCGCCCGCGGAATGAAATCACGCGGTGCTGTTGCGTCGCGAGCATAGCGTCACTAGATCACGATAATTTTGGATTGATTCAATCCAATCTCACGAACGTGATCGATTCTAATAATTTAGAGTCGGACCGGCAGATGAGTTTAGGCAATCTGCATCCACTTGAGTGCGCCGCAAAAGCCGCGCAGCGTGCCGCTTGTCCTCATGCCGGAGCCGATAACTCTTGGTGCGGTTCTGCCGGCGCGCGCGGCTTCATCGGCGGATGATTTTCTCGTTGCCGCCAAAACAGCCGAAGGCCGCCGCCAGCGCGCACTTGGACGAAGGTTTCATACGCGACTCCATCGACGGGGCGGCCTCCTTATGTTAACTTGGCCTTTATCGTGCGGGCCGGAGAGCGCAGGGCGCGCCTTGGGGAACACTCGCATGTTGGGGGGGACTAGTCATGAAATTTCCTAATCCGGCAACGCTCGGGCTCTCCGGTTTTGCCTTGACCACTTGGTTGCTGAGCATGCACAATGCCGGTTGGTACGGCGCGGATACCGTGCCGATGGTGGTGGCCAGCGCCTTCTTCTTCGGCGGCACCGCCCAGTTCTTTGCCGGGTTGATGGAGGTGCCGCGCGGCAATACCTTCGGCTTCGTCGCGTTTTGCGCGTATGGCGCGTTCTGGTGGACCTTCGCCGCGTTCGTGGTGTGGTTCCACCACATGAACACCCCCGGGGTGCCGGCTGCTACAATCGGCTGGTGGCTGCTGTTGTGGGGCGTGTTCACATTCTACATGTGGATCGCGACCTTCGCGCTCAACCGCGCGCTGCAGTTGATCTTCCTGGCGCTGTGGCCCACCTTCTTCCTGCTCGCCGGGCACCTTTTGTTCGATATGCCGATACTGGGCAAGGCGGGCGGCTATATGGGGCTGCTCACCGCGGTGCTGGCTTTCTACTTGGCCGCCGCGGAGATGATCAACGAAATTCACGGCAAGGTCGTGCTGCCGGTCGGCGCGCCGCCAGCCAAATAGGCCTAGGACGCCGTACGACGGGGGGCAGCCTGTGTCGGTGCCCCCTTATCGTTATGTCTTCGTGCAATATCTCCTCACGACAACCGCCGGCGGGTTCGATGTAACCTGCCGGCGGCGGGTCGCGATCTGCGCCCTACGCGCAAGCGGGCGCCGGTCGGGAAGACCTCTCGCTAGAGCATCGTGCGAAAAAGTGGGTACCGGTTTTTCGCAACAAACGATGCATTTTTCAAAAACCTAGAGCATGATGCCTGATTCCACTTGGACGCATCATGCTCTAGCCGATCCGCATCTTGAGCATGGTCGGCGAGGCGATTAATCCCGGAGCGCAGGACCTGTCCGAGAATAAGTGAATCGATCGCGAATAAACGCTCGTCATTGCGAGCTCCCGAAGGGAGCGAAGCAATCGAGTGTCGCGAGCCTCGCTTATTGGCATGAACTCGAATGCAAACGACGTTTGCTCTGCCCCGAGCCTGGATTGCTTCGCCTTCGGCTCGCAATGACGGGGCCGCCGCGCCGGCTCAAATTTGAAGCATTTATTTCCGGACGAGCACTTAGCTCTGGTATTACCGCGTGATGGTCCGGCATCGCGGTCCGATCTTCGATATCTGATCGTCGATATCTGGCGGCAGACCGAAGCGGGCGGCATCGCACTCAAACGCCGTTGCGCCCATCTTGCCGTTGCCCAGCGTGACGCAGATGATCGTCGTGGCGACCGTCGGCGATCGCATGCGCGGGCTGCTGCTGTGAGTATCGAGGCGCCATGCGAAGCTCGCCGCGGCGCTGCGCACCATGGCGCATCAGGTGTCGGCGAAGCGCATCCCCAAGTTGCTCGAACGCCTGCGTGACCGTCGCCAACTCAACCGCAAGACCAAGGGCGGCAGCCGTCATCCTGACCGCGACGCTCATTCGAACACAGCAACAAACACGTAAAAGCCTTCCAAGCCAGCGGCCGGCCGGCGATCTCAGTCGACAACAAGAAGGGGAAGGTGGTTGGCGAGTACATGAACACGGGCAGCGCCCGTCGACCGGAAGGCAGTCGCGAGGACGTCGATGTGCCCGACTTCGTCGACAAGGAGCTCGGTAGAGCCATTCCTTAGGCGACAACAAATAAGTGATCGATGTTACCGGATGGGCACCACCTCTCCCCGCTTGCGGCAGGGCTGTCCGGGGAAAATCAAACATAGCAGAAGCTCATCTGATTTGGCGAGTTTCGATCGCGTTTTTTGCTCGGGTTCAGCGGCGGCGGTTTGTCGATCGCGGCGATGTCGCGGCGCTCGAAGATGCACTGAGCCACGAGGTCGATGAAGCGCAAAATCGGGATTTGAACACGATGCACTTTGGCGGCGATGCGTAGCAGCGCATAAGCGATCATCGCAGCGATGAGCTGCAGGCGGATCGCATTGTCGTTGTTGCCGAGGAACTTGCGGATTTTGAGATGCTGCTTGATCCAGCGGAACAGGAGTTCAATCTGCCAGCGGCCTCTATAAAGGGCCGCGATGGCGACGGCGGAACGGTCGAAATCATTGCTCAGAAAGTTGATCGTGCTGCCATCCTTGTGACGCTTGATGGTGATGCGGCGCAGCCTTATCGGCAGCTTGGAATCACCTTTGCTGGCGAAGCGCACCTCGGCATCTTCGAGTATGGTGCAGCCGTCGCCTTCGGTAACCTCGATGGGGCGCATTTCGACGCGCGTGAGCCCCATGTTGGACTTCGGCCGGGTGACGAAGATCGCTCCAGCGGCATGGATGGCGCGCCACCAACCATAATGGCAATAGCCTTTGTCGAAGACATAAGTCGCACCGGCTTCGATGTTGATCGTGCGGCCGATCTCGGCATCGTTGATATTGGCATCGGTGATATCGAGAATGCGCGGGCAATCGGACTTGGGATCATAGACGACATGCATTTTCATGCCGCGAATGCGGCCATTCCACTTCGCCCAATCGCACAATTTGCCGAGTGGAACGGGCGTTAAATCGATGAGGCGCAGCATGTCCTTGCCGTCGCGGCGCGTGGCGCGATCGAGCAGACCCGCAATCAAACCGAAAGTGTCGGCAAAGACCGCGACGGGCCGGATTTTATTTGCATCCGACAAAGTCGAGCGCGCCAGTGTGCCGGTGCCAAGATGATAATGATGCTGGCTATTGGCGTTCCAGCTGGCCGCCAGACCACGCAATCCGTCGGCGGCGGAAAACTGGGCGAAGATCAGGCCCACCAGATGGTCCCAGCTCTTGAATGATTTGTCGTAGGCATCGCCGTCGTGGCGCTCGACGATCGTGTCGAACTGCCGCCGATCGAGGGGTGCAAGCAATTTGGCAAATATGGTAGGTGTGAAGCGCATGCTCCTGTTCCCGTCCTTTTCTAAGTCTCGCCAACCAGAAAATAGACGCAAACGGCATCGCCGTAGACGAAAATCCTTCGTTTTCAGGGGCATGCACCTGCGGCCTAGTGATTCACCTTGCAAGTTCGCCGCCTTCCCGGACAGCCCTGCGCTTGCGGGGAGAGGTCGAGCGAAGCGAGGGTGAGGGGCTGGGTGATTAGCCTCAATCTCACATTGGGAAGCCTCTACGACAAAGCTCGCCGAGTTTGTGGCCAATCCCCCGGCCCCTCACCCTAACCCTCTCCCCATCGCAGGCAAGTTTACGCAGGCTGCGTAAACTTGCCTGCGGCGGGGAGAGGGGACGCTCCCGACCAATTCATCTATTTCTGGGCGTCGCCTTAGACCTAGGGCATCGAGGTGAGCGACGCGGAAATGGCCACCCTCGACATCACAGGCGATGCAGTCCATCGGAAATGGAACTCCACCATCCCGCCGCGCTCACCCCAGGCCTCCACATGAAGCGTTTGTTAGGGGCGCTCAATTTGGCGGATCGCGTCGACGATTTCGGGATTGGCCAACGTCGAGATATCGCCGGGATCCTCGTTGTTCGAAATCGCCGCCAGCACACGGCGCATGATCTTGCCGGAACGCGTCTTCGGCATGTCGGGCACGATCCAGACATGGCGGGGACGAGCAATGGCGCCGATCTCACGGATCACGGAGGCCTCCACGCGCTTGCGGAGCTCCTCGCTCGGCGTATGGCCGGGTTTCAGCGACACGTAAACATCTGGGGTCTTGCCTTTGATTTCGTCTCGCGCCGGGACCACCGCTGCTTCGGCGACCTCATCCACCAGCAGGCTGGCCAACTCGATCTCCTTGGTCCCGAGCCGGTGGCCGGCGACGTTGATGACGTCGTCGATCCGGCCGAGGATGCGATAATAGCCGTCGGCCGCCTGCATGGCGCCATCGTTGGCAAAATAGGGCCAGTCCCGCCAGTCCTTGCTGTTCGGGTTCTTGCAGTACCGCTGATAGTATTGTCGGACGTAGCGATCGTCGTCCTTCCAGATCGTCTGGAAGGATCCCGGCCAGGGGTTCTGGATGCAGATGTTTCCGGCACGGCCGGAGCGTGGCGGAACCTCGTTGCCGTCGTCGTCATAGATGATCGGGTGGATGCCGGGCACCCCTGGCCCGGCACTGCCCGCCTTCATCGGGGCAAGCGCGGGCACCGTGCTGCAGAGGAACCCGCCATTCTCGGTTTGCCACCACGTGTCGACGATGGCCGCTTCGCCCTTGCCGACAGTATTGTAGTACCACCGCCACACCGCCGGCTCGATGGGCTCGCCAACTGTCGTCATATGCTTGAAGTGGTAATGGTATTTTGCCGGCTCGTCGGGTCCGGCGCGGCGCAGCGCCCGTATCGCCGTCGGCGAGGTGTGAAAGATGTTGACGTCGAGCTCCTCGGCGATGCGCCACACACGCCCGGCGTCGGGATAGGTCGGAACCCCCTCGTATATCACCGAGGAGGCAGCGAGGGCGAGCGGCCCGTAGACGATATAGGAATGACCGGTGATCCAGCCGATATCGGCCATGCACCAGTAGACGTCCTCGGGATGGATGTCCTGAATGTATTTCGAGGTTCCGGTGACGTAAGCGAGATAGCCACCCGTGCTGTGCTGACAGCCCTTCGGCTTCCCGGTGGTGCCGCTCGTATACATCAGGAACAGCGGGTCTTCGGCCGGCATCTCCACCGGATCGATCTTGCGGTGCCGGAAGATCGGCAACACGTCGTTCACGATGAAATCGCGGCCCTCGACCAGCGGCGTCTTGGCCGAATATTTGCCGGGGTGCCTCTGCCACACGAGCACCTTCTCGGCCGTCACACCCTCCTTCTTCGCTTCGTCGAAGGCGATGTCCGCTTTCTCCTTGTGATCGAGGAGCTGGCCGCCACGGTAATAGCCGTCCATCGTAATCAGCACGCGGCTTTCGGAATCGACGACACGGTCTCCCGTGGCTTTGCCGCTGAAGCCGCTGAACACCTGCGAGTGAATGACGCCAAGCCGCGCGCACGCGAGCATCGTGATCGGAAGCTCGGCCACCATCGGCATATGCAGCGTCACGCGGTCGCCCTTGACGAGACCGCAGAACTCCCGCAATAGCGCCGCGAACTCGTTCACTCGGACGTAGAGTTCCTGGTAGGTCATATGCTGGATGGCTTCGTTCTCGGGCTCCGGAACGAAGTGAATCGCCGTCTTGTTCTTGTACTTGGCGAGATGGCGATCGACGCAGTTGTAGCTGGCATTGATGCGGCCGCCCTTAAACCACCTCCAGAAGGGCGGACGGCTGGTGTCGAGCGTGACATCCCAAGGCTTGTACCAGTCGAGGAGATCGGCATACTCCTTGAAGCACTCTGGGAACTTGTCGAGGCTAAATCGGTCGAATACGGCCGGGTCTTTCAGGTTGGCCTGATCGATAAATGCCTTCGGCGGGCGGATATAGCCCTCTTCCTGCCAGTGGACCGCGATCTCGGCTTCCGATACTTCGCCAGTTCTGTCCTGCGCCATGTGCTCCCTCCCGGAAAATGGCGCCGCTGAACGACGCCACGGTTATCGAAGATTAGCACTGATAAGCGTTGGGCCGCAAGTCCGGCGCCGGTAACTCAGCAATTCTAATACTAATTGACGAGGAACTCCCATGCCGGACAATGCGGCATACGATACGTCGTTTCGCCGCGCCGTCAGCGCATTCGTCGAGGAGCATCGCCCGCACGAATTGCAGCATCAACGGCGGCGAGGCACTCGGGCCGGACGTTTCGATCCTCAAACTGGCGGCGACCGCCGCTCATCAAAAGATGACCGAGCTTGCGCTCGAAACCTCGGCCGAGCAGGGCGTGCCGCGCGGTGACGGCATCTGCGGCAACGCGCAACCCGATGCGCTCTCCGCCTTCTTCCTTCCTTTCGCGACCTTCACCGATCTACGGCCGCTCAAGCGACGTGCAAAGAAACATATTGGCGAATAAGGGCCTCGATCCGCCCGATGCAAGAGATTACCATACGTTTCACGTGATGAAATGTTATTTCGTAACGTTGACAAGTCGCTTTGCCCGTGGCAGTCTGCCAGCCCAGCTTGCGAGGAGGACGCACATTGAGCGTGGGCATCTTGGCTTATGGAGCCTATATCCCTTGGCGGCGTCTGCAGCGCAAAAGCATTGTCGATGCCCATCAATGGTTCAATCCCGGCCTGCGATCGCAAGGCAAGGGCGAACGGGCGATGTGCAATTGGGACGAAGACACCGTCACGATGGCGGTCGAGGCTGCCCGCGATGCGCTCACCGGCACCGATCGCGCGGCTATTCGCGCTCTGCGTCTGGCCTCGACCACGTTTCCTTTTCTCGATCGCCAACATGCGAGCCTCGTCGCCGAAGCCCTCGATCTCGCCGAAACCACGGCGACGAGCGATATGGCCGCGAGCCAGCGCGCTGGGACTTCGGCACTCATCGAGGCTCTCGGCCAAGGTAAGACGACGCTCGTCCTCGCCTCGGAAAACCGCCGCACCAAAGCCGCGAGCCCGATGGAATTGTCGAGCGGCGACGGCGCTGCGGCTTTTCTCATCGGCGAAGGCGAAGTGATCGCCAAACTCATCGCCGCGAAGACGCGCATGGCCGATTTCGTCGATCATTTCCGTTCAGTGGAGAATGTCTTCGACTACCAATGGGAAGAGCGCTGGATCCGGGATGCCGGCTTCATGACGCTGATGCCCGGCGTCATTACCGATTGTCTCGCCGAAGCCGGCGTGAGCGCCAAAGACGTCACGGCATTCTGTTTCGCCACGCCGCTCGCACGCGTGGCGGCTTCCGTCGCCAAAGCCGCAGGTCTCGCCGAGACGGCACTCTGCGATCCGATCTATGCCAATTGCGGTGATACTGGCGTCGCCCATCCTTTGCTTTTGCTTGCCGCCGCTCTCGAACGAGCCGAAGCGGGCGACAAGATCCTCGTCGCCGGCTTCGGCCAAGGTGCCGACGCTCTTTTGTTCGAGGTCACCGCGGCGATCGACGAATTCGGGCCGCACCTCGGCGTCCGGGGCCATCTTGCGCGGCGCAAGGCGGAAACCAATTACAATCGCTTTCTCGCTTTCAACGACATCATCGAACTCGAACGCGGCAAGCGCGCCGAAGCGGACAAGCTCACCCCCCTTTCCGCCCTCTGGCGCAATCGCGATACGGTGACGCGTTTTCATGGCGGCCGCTGTTCCACATGCGGAACTTTGCAATTCCCTCGCTCGGCCATTTGCGTCAACCCGAATTGCAACGCGCTCGGCACGCAAGAGCCCTATTCCTTCGCCGAGACGACGGGCCGGATCAATTCCTATACGGCCGATCGGCTGACCTATACGCCCGACCCGCCGGCCTGCTACGGCATGATCCAATTCGAGGAAGGCGGCCGCTGGATGATGGATTTCACCGATGTCGAGGAATCCGAGCTCGAAGTCGGCAAGCCGATGCGGATGATGTTCCGCATCAAGGATGTCGATCCGCAGCGCGGGTTTCGGCGCTATTTCTGGAAGGCCGCCCCGATCGTCGATGCGCCACAGGAGACGTGATCATGCCCAGAGGTATCAAGGATAAAGTCGTCGTTCTCGGCATGGGCTGTTCGAAATTCGGCGAACGCTGGGACAAGAATGCCGAAGATCTGATGGTCGAGGCCTATACCGAAGCCTTGACCGATGCCGGAATCGAAACCAAGCAAATCGACGCCGCTTGGCTCGCAACCGCGATCGAGGAACAGCACGTTGGCAAGTCCGCCGTGCCCCTCGCGATTGCATTGCGGCTTCCGTTCATCCCTGCGACCCATGTCGAAAATTTCTGCGCGAGCGGCACCGAAGCCTTCCGCGGCGCGGTCTATGCCGTGGCCTCCGGCGGCGCCGATATTGCTTTGGCGCTGGGCGTCGAGAAATTGAAGGATACCGGCTACGGCGGCCTGCCACAGCGCGGCCGCGGCACCGTCAATAACTTGACTTGGCCCAATCTATCGGCGCCTGGCGCTTTCGCTCAGCTCGCCGCCGCCTATCGGACCAAACATGGCGCCGCGCCCGCCGACCTCAAACGCGCGATGGCGCATATTTCGGTCAAGAGCCATGACAATGGCGCGCGCAATCCGAAAGCACACTTGCGCAACAAAATCACGATCGACACCGTGCTCGGCGCGCCCATCATTGCCGAACCGCTCGGCCTCTACGATTGTTGCGGCGTCAGCGATGGTTCGGCTTGTGCGATCGTCACGACGCCGGAGATCGCCAAGGGCCTCGGCAAGCGTGACCTGATCAGCGTCAAGGCGGTGCAGGTCGCCGTTTCGAACGGGCTCGAAGCTCAGCACAATTCCTGGGACGGCAGCTATTTCGCGACGACGCGGATTGCCTCCAAACGCGCCTACGAAGAGGCCGGCGTCACAGAATCCGCGCCAAGAGATCAGTCTCATCGAGGTGCATGATTGCTTCTCGGTGACCGAACTCGTGACGATGGAAGATCTCCATATTTCAGCCGAGGGCCGCGCCATATTCGACGTACTCGACGGCTTTTATGATGCCGACGGATCAATCCCCTGCCAGATCGACGGCGGTTTGAAATGTTTTGGTCATCCGATCGGCGCTTCGGGCCTGCGGATGATTTACGAAATGTACCTGCAACTGCAGGGGAGGGCCGGCGAACGCCAGCGCAAGAACTTGCCCGATCTCGGCCTCACCCATAATCTCGGCGGCTTCCCGCACCAAAATGTCTGCTCCGTCTCGATCGTCGGGCGGTACGAAGGGTGAGGGAGCCGTCGACCAGCTGCTGTTCTCAGGATTGTGATCTCTGATTGGACTTCTGCAGTGAGAAGCGCTGCTTCCCCGGCCGACTGAAGCGCCAGCCGAAAGCTCCAGGGGAGTTGCACCTCACCCCTTCGGCTTGCCGCGCTTATGGCGCTGCAATAGCCTGGTCGAGACCACTGCGCTACGACAGCGCTGAAGGAAGCGAGGGTTTCAGCCGCATGACGGCGCCGGACGATCTCACGATCCGCAAGAGCACATGCCGAGCCTGGTTCGAGGCTCTGCAGGTGCGAATTCTTTCGGTATTCGAACTGTTGGAACTGGAATGCCCTGGACCGTTCCCGCAAATCGATATGCGACCGGGCAAATTCGTCGCGACGCCCTGGCAGCGGAAGGATCACACGGGCGAAGATGGCGGCGGCGGCCGCATGGCCCTTTTGCACGGCCGGCTCTTCGAGAAGGCGGGCGTCCACGTATCGACGGTCTTCGGGTCTTTGTCGCCCGAATTCGCCAAACAGATCCCCGGCGCAGACGAAGACCCGCGCTTTTGGGCCTCCGGTCTTTCGCTCATTGCGCATCCCTGGAATCCGAACGTCCCAACGGTGCATATGAACACCCGCTTCGTCGTGACTCGAAAAGCCTGGTTCGGCGGCGGTAGCGACCTCACTCCCGTCCTCGACCGGCGCCGCCGCCAAGAGGACAAGGATGCGCACGACTTTCATCAAGCCATGCGCGCGCTCTGCATCCGCCATCCAGGCGTCGCCGACTATGAGCGCTTCAAGGCGTGGTGCGATGAGTACTTCTTTTTGAAACATCGTGGCGAGGCGCGCGGAATCGGCGGTATTTTCTATGACAATATCGAATCCGCCGCAGGCTTCGACGCCGATTTCGCCTTCACGCGCGACGTCGGCGAGACATTTCTGGCGACTTACCCTGAAGTCGTGCGACGTAATTTCGCTTGCGCCTGGAGCGATGCCGACCGCGACGAACAGCTCGTGCGACGCGGCCGCTACGTCGAATTCAATCTTCTCTACGACCGCGGGACGATCTTCGGCCTGAAGACCGGCGGCAATGTCAATTCAATCCTCTCGTCCATGCCGCCTCTGGCGAAATGGCCGTGAGACCAAGGATCGCAGTGGCCGCGCAAATGGCTGCAGTGCCGACAAATACGGGCAGGCTCGTCGCGCGCAGAGTGGGATCATGGGCAGACCGCCGCGGATCGAAGCGCCGTCGGGCCGCCCGGCTCATCGGTGAGGCGCGCCCCTCACGATCGCCCGAACTTCGGCCTTACACGTTGCTCCGTGCATCAAACCCGAAGGTCCAGAGCTTGTTGGCGGCGAAACTCCAGAACATCACGAGTCCGGTGGTGATCACTTGTGCCGGAAGATAAGGGAACGCAAAGCGATCGACGAAAACATGCATGAACACATAGGTCAGGCAGAAACCGACGCCCGCCACCGTCGCAAATCGCCAGAGCGCTTCCTCGTGCGGGCGGCCGCTCGCGAACGTATGGCGCCGGTTAAGTCCATAGGAGACGAGGCCGCCGGCGAGATAGCCAACGAGAGTCGCGGGAACGGCCGCCAGGAGTCCGCCTTCCACGAGGCCGATGAGGAAGCCGTAATGCACGATCATGGCGACGAGACCGACGCCTATGAACGAAAGAAATTGGCGCAAAAGCAAGTTCACTCCTTGTTTAGGCCGACACCGGGCTTAAGAGACCCGGAAATTAAGTACTGCATGTTTGCCGGATGGGCAACTCCTCTCCCCGCTTGCGGGCAGGCGGGCAGACCCGGATTTCCGCTACCTACCGGATGAATCTGCGGTCGGCATGAGCCGCCGCCATATTCATTAAACAAGAGAGCGAAACGGCGTTCGCAGGCAACCCGTTTTTGCGAAAGCGCCGAAGCCGATCGGATCGAATCGCAAGACGGTTCCACCAGATTGGGATCGGCTCCATGGCAGCAGAAAAAACTGTGCCGCGGCAATGCCTCCGCCCTATGATCCCGGCTTCCGACCGAGTAGAACCTTTGCCTGCGAGCAAGACCTACAGCGCGGGCGAAACGAAACTGCCCGAAAAGTATCGCGAACCTGAGGAGAGAACGAGCATGCGCAGCCTTCGCCCCATTTTGACCGCAGCGTTGTTTTCTTTTGCTTTTCAGGGCTTTGCGGGCAGCGCCGAGGCGACCGAGCCGATCGGCATGCTCAGGTGCAACGTTTCCGGCGGGGTGGGATTCGTGATCACTTCCGACAAGGCGCTCGCCTGCATCTTTCGGCCAGAACACGGGAAGACCGAATATTACGTCGGAACCATTCGCCGCTTTGGTCTCGATATTGGTGTGACCGGCCCTGGCCGTCTTGCTTGGGGCGTTTTCGGCGCGAGCACCTTGGCCGATCACTATCCCCTGGCGGGTGAATATGTCGGGGCTACGGCCGAACTCTCCTTCGGCCCCGGCGTCGGCGCCAATGCCCTCGTCGGCGGCAATGACCGGTCGATCGTCTTGCAGCCCTTGTCGGTCAATGCCCAGACGGGCATCGATCTCGCCGCCGGCGTCGGCGATCTGATCCTCGAAGCTGCCGAGCCGCCACGGCAATGATGTAAAATATGTTGTATGACTTGTAAGTCATTGCAGCTTAAATTTACAAGTCTTGGTAATTATGTCGTTAATTCAAAGAGGTGTATTATCACATCGGCATTGAACCAATTTTGTCAAGCCCGCCATCTAGACAGGAAAGCTATCGGCGATCCCGCGATTTCTGTCCAACTTAATTCAAGAATGAGGGATCTCCGGCTGTGATTTGTCACTCGTTTCGGCAAAGCCGGGCCGTGCATTTTTACGGCGGGATGATACGAGCTGCATAGGAACGGCGTCGCTGCGAGGAGTGCCGCGACGCAGGGCAATCGGGTGAAAGGCCACTCACCCTGAGCCATCTGCTCAAACGGGAGCTGCACACGAACCATGAACAGCTGCCTTGGCGGCTGTGTTCATCGTGAGACGCTCCCCCCTGTCATTCCCGGCGAGCCGGAGGCGAAGACCGGGAATCCAGAGTTTTGTGCGAGTTGCCCCTGGATCCTCGCTTTCGCGAGGATGACAATCGGCGACGGTGTTCGTGGAGAGGGTCCAAAGGACCCGTCTCGAAGGGCGAGGGGCCTTTATTCGCGCTCGAAACGGAGCGAACCTGTGTCGCTTAGGGCTCGGGGGAGGATCAGCGCTTGTAAACATGTTTGTAAATCGCGTAAATATTTGTTCTTAAACTTGACTGGATGCAATGTTTTGCATGGTAGTTCAATTAAGTGAATTACTTCACTTCCCTATTGCCGGCAGCTTCCCCTCGAAATCCGCCGCCCTCGACGGTTTATTCGATCAGCCAAGCGCTCCCATAAACGTCCCGAACTATTCGGCGCCGGCAAACTCAATCGGCTGGTCATGGATGCTCTGAGAACCGGAATTGTCGTATGACGACGGTCGAGGTTATCGAAGCGAGAAGCTCGGCTACGGCGCCGATGCCGCCGCGGGCATGCAGAGCCAAGTCCGGTTGAATTTGCTCTAACTGGCCAAAGTCCGCAGCCTGGTCGTCAAGGAAGGCGAGCGGGCCACGGCAAGGTGGAAATTAGCCGATAGCGGTGATTTCCAGCCGCTTATCCTGTTTGCGAATCCACCCAATGCCTTGACGAGTAGGCGATCCTAATCTCAAGCTTCTGGCACGATGTGAGTCGCTGCATTGCACATCTCTGAAACGGTTCTCACTGCGCCCCGTAGCGCGGGGGGCGCAAGCCGTGAAAGGAGGTGAGTGGAATGTTGCATCGGCCATATCGTGCCGATGAGAAAACCGTGTTCGTACGGGAATATCGTCGGTTTAGATACGGAAAATGGGAGCACGTGTGCTCCCACTTCCGTAGATGGCCTCGATAAGAGGCTAAATATCTCTGCCTAGGAGATAGGGGCGGCTCCCGATTTTTCGGGGGCCGCTTTTTATTTAAGCGCAGTCCAATGACTGAGTCACGGACCGAATCACTTTTGCATGCTAAAAGTGCCTAGACTCCATTTGATTGTCAAATGATACTCAGTTGAAGCTCTTTTGGCGTTCAAAGTCGAGTTCCTATGGCAGCCAATAAGTCAATCCCGGTACGCCTTAGACCGGTCATCGTGGCATATCTCGATGAATTGAACCGGATAGGTGGATATGGCCAAGGCAGAGCCGGTGTCATTCGCAGATTTGTGGAAAACGGTATTGCAGATGCAATTGAGCGGAAAGTCCTCGAAAAAAAGAATGCGAATGATTTTGGAGAGAAAGCCGACGAAGACGAAGACGAGTGACGGGCAGGAACTGGCGCAAAAAGTGTCTCGGTTTCTGAAGGCTGAGATGAAACGGGCCAGCGTGACATATACCGAGTTGGCGAACCGGCTCAAAGAGCACGGGCTTGATGAAACGGAAGCGTCCATTAGGAGCAAGCTTTCGCGCGGAACATTTGCCGCAACATTTTTTCTTGCGTGTTTAGCGGCGCTGGAGCTTGAAGGTTTAAGGTTGGAGGGTATGTGAAATTTAATTTGTTGCCTCTAAATAGCATTCTCCGAGAGAAATACCGTAACGCCTGATTTTCTCAATTTGTCCGTGAACAGTGATTTTTGTTCCTTTAATCATCCAAGAAATATGTTCTGAATACGATTTATCAAAATCTGCATGTATTGTTATATCAAGAGTATCATTCATCATCACTGATATATATGGCCAAATTGAAAGGTTCAATGCGCTAACATCCTTTACAACTCCGGAAACGATGATCCACTTACCAACGTATGTTGCTGTAATATTGATGCATTGTAATTCCGTCTTATCGTTACATAATTCAGTCAGGTATTTCGTTGACACGTCAATATAAATCTTCGCAGTAGTATTTATCCTATTCTTAACAAGTTGTTCTACTTGCAACTGTCGCCCGAACGTGTCCCTCGCTGGCAGATGAGCAATGGCCACTATTGCGACCATTACTATGACGAACCACGACACCGGATTTCGGGCAATATCGCTGATCGTTGCGGTCGCTAGAGGCGAAAAGGTCTTGACCCACGGCCATCCTAATGCGGCAAAAAACAATCCTGCCGCTAAAACAAGAAGCGCGGTGATAAAAAGAGGATGTTTCCAGCCAGCGGCACTCACAGCGGTAAGCACCATGGCTATCGCTGATCCAATGAGAAATAATACGATACTGAGATCGTCCCCGACCGGCATGCTAGCTCCCGGACGACTTTGTAGCTGACGGTCGATCTCATGCCGAGTCTCCCGCGTCTTTTAGATGAGGATTTCTCATCGGATCAATTCTGGTAGCTGCGCCATAATACCGGCCGCTCGACCCTTTTCGTCCGGTAACCGATTGATATCACGTGCTCTGCAAGGAAGTTCATTATTCGATTCGATCGAATTGCTTTGCCCGTTGCCAGCGGTTATCAAGCGGCTGTTCCTGGAAACACGAGATGCAATCCGAGCCGCAAATCACGCCCGAACTCGTCGCCGCGCATGGCCTGAAGCCGGAAGAGTACCAGCGCATCCTGGCGCTCATCGGCCGCCCGCCGAGCTTCACCGAACTCGGCATTTTCTCCGCCATGTGGAACGAACATTGTTCCTACAAGTCGTCGCGTCTGCACTTGCGGAAACTGCCGACCAAGGCGGCATGGGTGATCCAGGGACCCGGCGAAAATGCCGGCGTCATCGACATCGGCGACGGGCTCGCCTGCATCTTCAAGATGGAGAGCCATAATCACCCCTCCTATATCGAACCTTATCAGGGCGCCGCGACGGGCGTCGGCGGCATTTTGCGCGACGTCTTCACGATGGGCGCGCGGCCGGTCGCCTGTCTCGATCTGTTACGTTTCGGCGCGCCGGAGCATCCCTTGACGCGCCATCTCGTCGCCGGCGTCGTCGCCGGCATCGGCGGCTACGGCAATAGTTTCGGCGTGCCGACCGTCGGCGGCTCGACCCGTTTCCACCGCCGCTACGACGGCAACATTCTCGTCAACGCCATGGCGGTGGGGATCGCCAAAAAGGACGAGATTTTTTACGCCAAAGCGACCGGGGTCGGAAATCCGATCGTCTATCTCGGCTCGAAAACCGGCCGCGACGGCATCCACGGAGCCACCATGGCGTCCGCTGCCTTCGAAGAAGACGCGGAAGAAAAAAGGCCGACCGTGCAGGTCGGCGATCCTTTCTCCGAAAAACTGCTGCTCGAAGCCTGTCTCGAACTCATGCGGACGGGGGCCGTCGTCGCCATTCAGGACATGGGAGCCGCGGGCCTCACCTCGTCGGCGGTCGAAATGGGCGCCAAGGGCAATCTCGGCGTCGAACTCGAACTCGACGCGGTGCCATGCCGCGAGCCCGGCATGAGCGCTTATGAAATGATGCTGTCGGAAAGCCAGGAGCGCATGCTCATGGTTTTGGCGCCGGACAAGGAAGCCGAGGCCGCGGCGATCTTCCGCAAATGGGGCTTGGATTTCGCGATCGTCGGCAAGACCACGGACAGCCTTCGCTTCGTCGTCAAGCACAACGGCGAGATCAAAGCCGACCTGCCGATCAAGCAGCTCGGCGACCAGGCGCCGCTTTATGATCGTCCCTTCGTGACGGCGGGCAAGCCTGCGCCCATTCTCGCCGAGGCGGTCACGCCGCCGGTTTCGAACAGCGAGGCTTTGAAGCGGCTTCTCGCCAGCCCGAATGGCTGTTCGAAGCGCTGGATCTTCGAACAATACGACCATCTCATTCTCGGCAATACGGTGCAGGCGCCGGGCGGCGATGCCGCGGTGATCCGCATCGGCGAAGGGCCGAAGGGCCTGGCTCTGACCACCGATGTCAACGAATTCTATTGCGAGGCCGACCCGCGCGAGGGCGGCAAACAGGCGGTCGCGGAGGCGTGGCGCAATCTCTGCGTGGTCGGAGCAACGCCGCTCGCGCTGACCGACAATCTCAATTTCGGCAATCCGGAAAAGCCGGAGATCATGGGCCAATTGGTCGGCGCCATCGAAGGCATCGCCGAGGCCTGTCGGGCGCTCGATTTCCCGATCGTCTCCGGCAACGTGTCGCTCTACAACGAAAGCCCCGGCGGCGCGATATTGCCGACGCCTTCGATCGGCGGCGTCGGCCTTCTCGAAGACGTCAGCCGGACCCGGACGCTCGCCTTCAAACAACCTGGAGACATGATTCTCCTGATCGGAGAAACGCGCGGCCATCTTGGTCAATCCGCCTATCTGCGCGAGATCTGCGGGCGCGAGGACGGCGGCCCGCCGCCGGTCGACCTCGCTGCCGAGAAGAAAAACGGCGATTTCATACGTGCGCTCGTCCGCAACCGGGCGGTCAGCGCGGCGCATGACCTCTCCGAAGGCGGCCTTGCTTTGGCGCTGGCCGAAATGGCGATCGCCGGCGGCCTCGGTGCGACAATCGAGATCGAGCCCGGCATTGCCGCTCATGGCTATCTCTTCGGCGAAGATCAAGGCCGCTATGTCGTGACGGCAGCCCCCGACGAGGCAGAAGCGGTCGAGGCGCAAGCGCGGGCGGCGGGCGTGATCTGTACCCGCATCGGCAGGACGGGCGGCGACGCGTTGACCCTGCCCGGCGAGGCCGCCATAGTCGTCGCGGATTTGCGCCGGCTCTTCGAGGCTTGGCTGCCCGGCTTCATGAGCGGCGCAATAACGTAAAATGCCGTTGGCGCAAAGTTCTCTTGGCGGAGGTCTTGCTGCGCCGACGCTCGGAAAAACAGGAACCAGTTCATCATGCCCATGCCAGCAGCTGAGATCGAGCGGTTGATCAAGGACGCGATTCCCGATGCGCAGATCGAGATCACCGCTCTCGCCGATGACAACGACCATTATGCGGCGGTGGTGATCTCGTCGGAATTTGCCGGCAAGTCGAAGCTCCAGCAGCATCAGCTCGTCTACAAGGCGCTCGGCGCCAACATGGGCGGCGCTTTGCACGCCTTGCAGTTACAGACCTTCGCGCCAAAATAAGGTTTGGCTTTTCTTCGCGTTCGGCTAGCCTGGATTTCTCAAACGAATTCAGTTTTTAGCTGAAAAACGGGTCGTTCGGCGGCTTATTTTTCGGGCTTGGGCGTGATTTTCACATCGGCCGGACATCGCCGCTGACACGGCCCGCTCGGTTCCCGCGCTGCGAGTCCCATGGTTTCGATTCTCTCGCAATACGAGTTGTTTGGCGCGTGCGTCAGGGCTCGGCGAACCGGCATCTTGATCCTGCTTTCCGGTGCGGTGGTTTTCCGTCAGCCGGAGCCAAAAGCGCGTTGAAGATAATGGTGGGCGAGTTCGAATTCGTTCTTGTGGGGGCATCCCGAAGCAAGCGCGAAGTGAATGCGGCGCACGCTCCTTCGCACCTGAGCGCCGAGCTTGAGCAGCTTGAGGCGAATGGTTTGAGCCGACGCGTCGGCGAATTCAGTATGGCGCAGGCCGACGCGGCGCAGAGTATCGACGAGCACGTAAGCCATGGCCGAGAACCACAGCCGCAATTGGTTGGCTTGCATCGTCGCGGAGGAAGCACGATCGGCGAACAGTTCGAACTGCTCGCCGATGCGGTTTTCCGCCTCGCCACGCGCGCAATAGAGATCCTCGTAGAGAGCACGGGCGTCAAAGGCGAGGCGGCACCCCCGACGTTTGAGCGTGGTGACGACGAAGCGCGGATTGGCGCCATCCGGTGTGTGCTCGGCTTTGCCGACGACACGTCGGTTTCGGCTCCAGCTCTTGAGCGTGCGATAGGAGAAGTCGCGGAAGACCCGCGCCGGCTTGCCCGAACTCAGGCACCGGCGCTTGGCCGCGGCAGCCTCCGCGACGAGCGCTGCTTCCAGCCTTGCATTGCGCGCCACACCGAAGACGTAATCGACGCGGTTGGTCTCGCACCAACTCATCAGGTCGTCATTGGAAAAGCCGCTGTCGCCGCGCAAAATGATGCGTACCCGTGGCCAGCTCCGGCGAATGTGTGAAACAATGCGCGCCATGTCCGCGACCGCGCCATCGCTGCCTGCGACATCGGCGCGCCGCTGCTTCGCCAGCAGCAGATGCCGTCCACAAAAGACATACAGCGGCAGATAGCAATATTCGTCGTAATAGCCGTGGAAAAATCGACCCTCTTGTCCGCCGTGAAGCGGAATGTCGGTATTGTCGAGATCGAGCACGATCTCGCGCGGCGCGCGTTCGTGGGCTTCCAGGAAAACATCGACCAGCAGGCCATCGACCCGCGCGCCGTCGCAATCGATCTTGTGATATTTGGCGGCATGGCGCTTGGGCGTGTGCTCGAGACGATTGAGCGTGCTCTTGCCCGCCAAGGCCTCGCAATCGGAGCGCAGCGCCGGCTCTAGCTTGCCCGCCAGCACCGCAAAGCTCGAGTCCTTGCGCAGCTCGTCATGATCGTTGAGGTCCTCGTAACCCAGCGCCAGTCCGAAAATCCGTTGCGCCAGCAAGGTTTCGAGCCGGTGTTCGACGTAGACAGGGTTGCGCCGGTCATCGAAGCATTGCGCGAACCGCCGTATCAGCCCGAGGCCGCCATCCACCTGTCCCAACAGAAGCGCGCCCGCATTGGAGGTGATGTCGCCGCCATCGAAACTGGCCACCACCGCGCGCCGTTCAACCGCTTTGAATCCGAAAAGCTTCGCGCTACAGTCCGTCCGCATCGGGGAGTTCCGTTCGATCTAAGCAAGTCGTTCTCGCAAAACAACTTTCTAAGATTCGGCGCCCCGATGCACCTTAAATGTTTGAGAAATCCGGGCTAGGTGGAAAGTCGCGGCTCAATTGAAAAAGGATATCTCTATGTCTGCAATTGGTGATCTGATCCAGTCGATCGTCGAGAAGAACGACGTCGTCCTTTTCATGAAGGGCACGCCGAATTTCCCGCAATGCGGCTTTTCCGGCCAGTTAGTGCAAATTCTCCACTATCTCGACGTCGATTACGAACATGTGAATTGTCTCGAAACCGACGAGATTCGTCAGGGGATCAAAGAATTCTCCAATTGGCCGACGATTCCGCAGCTCTACGTCAAGGGCGAATTCATCGGCGGCTGCGACATCGTCCGCGAAATGTTCCAATCGGGCGAACTCACCGGCCTGTTTTCGGCCAAAGGTGTCGAGTTCAAGGTGCCGGCCAAAGTCTGACCGGCAGGCCGCGGCGCATTTCCGGCCGGCGAAGCCGGGATTTATAGGGCGAGAAAGCCGTGCCGGATCGCTTCGACATGGGCCCCACGCGGCTCGAAATCGTCGTCGGCGACGTCACCCGCCTGGCGCTCGATGCCATTGTCAATGCCGCGAATCATGCGCTCTTGGGCGGCGGCGGCGTCGATTTCGAGCCACCGCGCCGCTGGGCCGGAGCTTTTGGCCGCCTGCCGTGAGCTTGGCGGGTGCGCGACGGGCGAGGCTAAGCTGACGCCGGGATTTCGCCTATCCGCGCACTATGTGATCCATACGGTCGGCCCGGTGTGGCATGGCGGCACGAGGAACGAGGACGAAGACCTCGCCTCTTGCTACAGAAATAAGCTGGACTTGGCGCGGCGGCACGGGCTTCGAACGATTGCCTTTCCGGCTATTTCGACCGGCGTTTACGGCTTTCCAGCGGATCGCGCGGCGCAAATCGCGGTCGAAAGCGTCGCCGCCAGCTTGCCGGGGCCGTTCGAGCGGATCGTCTTTTGCTGTTTCAGCGAAAAATCCGCCGAACATCACAGGCGGGTGCTCGGCGTCCTTGCAAAACAGAGCTAGAGCAAGGAATGGCGCCGGCAGCTTAACCTTGCCAAAACGGCAAAGCCGAGCCAATCTGAGAGTCCAATACCCGGTCAACCGGGGAATTGCGGGGAAATGCCGGACGAGCTGCGCATGAACATGATCGGTGGCCGCGCTTCTCGAGGACCAACTCGAATTTATGGTGTGCCCATGTCATGCTTCGTCAGTCGCTGCCGCGTTGCGATCCTCTTAGCCGCATCCGCCATGGCCTCTCCTGCGCTCGCGCAGGAACAATCGCGAGATATGCAGGACTTCTTCCGCGGTAATCTGATCGCTTCGGGAGAGTTCAAGAATTTGCACGACGGTTCGACGCGCAGCGTGCGGGTTCGCATCCACGGCGGGGTCATTGGGGGTGGTGCATTCCAACTCGTTGAGGACTCAGTCTTTTCTGATGGCGAGAGGCTGCATAAGGTGTGGAGATTCACGAAGGTTGGCGAAGGGCGGTTCGTCGGCAGTCGCGCCGACCTGATCGGCCAGGCGACGGTCGAGGCATATGGCAATAAGATCGTGACAAGTTACAGCGCCCATACCCCGACGAAGGGTGGCGCGGTTTACGATTTGGATTTCAAGGAAATTTTCGTGCTCACGCAGCCTCGGGCGGGCGATTTCCACCTGGCCGTGTCGTATTCGTCCACTCCGGTCGGGGAAGCGCATCTGACCGTTCGAAATCAGCAACGCAGGCTGCACCCGGTGCAGGCTGCATCGATCGAGAGAAATTAGGAGCGATCCTTCACTGCCGTGAGGAGGGTCAGCGCGTCCTCCGAATCCCATTGCGCCGGGCCGCTCAGCGTGCCGATTTCGCAGCCGTCTTTGTCGATGAGGATCGTCGTCGGCAGGCCGAGCACTTTGCCGGCCTGCTTGAGGATCTGGAAGACATCGGCTTTGCTGTCCGAATAAAAGCCGAGGCTCTTGACGCCGATCTCGTTCAGGAAAGCCTTCGGCCGCTCCAGCCGTGCAGTATCTATGTTGATTGCGACCACTTCGAAATCTTGTCCGCCGAGCTTGCCTTCGAGCCGGTCGAGGGCGGGCATCTCCTGCCGGCAAGGAACGCACCAGGTCGCCCACAGATTGAGGAGAATATCGCGGCCGCGAAAATCGGCCAGCGTCACGCTCTTGCCGTCCGGCCCGGAGAACGAAAGCGGCGGCAGGGGCGCAGGCTCCGCGGCCAGCGTCAAGGCCGCGACGTCCCCATGCACCAGCGGCTTCAGCTTTTGCACTAGACCTCGCGTCGCCGGGCAGGCCGCCGCCACATCCGTTTCCTTGCCGTGCCGGGTGCCGATCCCGTATAGGACGATGCCGAACAAAACCAGCGCGGCGGCAGCGGCAGTCATGATCCTGCGTCCGCCCCTCTCCGGCTGGGAAGGGCCTCTGGAGGCGGGCGGCGGATCGTTTTTTTGATACGAGCTCATGCTTGCCGCGTCTATCCTTGCAAATGGTCCGGAAATCCGGAGACCTTGACTTGCATAATCTCTCCTACGGCTCGCGTTGGGATAAGTTTCCGCAAGCCGAGTGAAAATTTGCCGGCGCGTCTCTCCTCACGGCGGAGGGTTAGCGAGGCGCCTGAAAGAGCGCAAGACGATGAGCAATAAAATGTGGGGCGGCCGGTTTACGACCAGTCCCGACGCGATCATGGAAGACATCAACGCCTCGATCGATTTCGACCGCAAACTCGCTCGCCAGGACATCGCGGGTTCCTTGGCTCATATCGCCATGCTGGCCGATCAGGGCATCGTCGCGCCGGCTGACGCCGCTGCCATCAGCCGCGGTCTAGAGGTCATTCGCGGCGAAATCGAGAATGGCAATTTCGCCTTTTCGCGCGCGCTCGAAGATATTCATATGAACATCGAGCAGCGTCTCGCCACCTTGATCGGCGCCGCGGCGGGCAGATTGCACACGGCCCGCTCGCGCAACGACCAGGTCGCCGTCGATTTCCGCCTCTATATGCGCGATACGATCGATGCGCTCGATTTGCAGATCAAGGATCTGCAAATCGTTCTGGCCGAAAGGGCCAAGCTCTTTGCTGATGCGGTGATGCCGGGTTTCACCCATATGCAATCGGCGCAGCCTGTCACTTTCGGCCATCATCTCCTCGCCTATGTCGAAATGCTCGGCCGCGACCGCGGCCGGCTCGCCGACGCGCGCCGGCGTCTGAACGAATGTCCGCTCGGGGCTGCCGCGCTTGCCGGAACCTCGTTTCCGATCAATCGCACCGCTACCGCCGCGGCGCTCGGCTTCGACCGCCCGACCGCCAATTCGCTCGACTCTGTGTCGGATCGCGACTTCGTTCTCGAGACCCTGTCGGCGGCGGCGATCTGCGCCGTGCATCTGTCGCGCTTCGCCGAAGAGATCGTGCTCTGGGCGACACCGCAATTCGGCTTCATCCGGCTCTCCGACAAGTTTTCGACCGGCTCCTCGATCATGCCGCAGAAGCGCAATCCCGATGCGGCGGAACTGGTACGCGGCAAGACCGGGCGCGTCATCGGCGCGCTCACGGCACTCCTCGTCGTCATGAAGGGCCTGCCGCTCGCCTATTCGAAAGACATGCAGGAAGACAAGGAAGCGACCTTCGATGCGCTCGAGACATTGTCGTTATGTCTTGCGGCGATGACCGGCATGGTCGGCGATTTCGAGCCCGATCTTGTGTGTATGAAGGCGGCGGCGGGTGCGGGCTATGCCACGGCGACCGACCTCGCCGATTGGCTGGTGCGCGAACTCGGCCTGCCGTTTCGCGACGCCCATCACGTCACTGGGCGTCTCGTCGCCAAAGCGGCGGAGAAGAACGTCGGCCTCGAAGATCTGAGCCTCGCCGAAATGCAAGCGATCGAGCCGCGCATCGGCGAAGAAATCTTCGCCGTGCTCGGCGTCGAAAACTCGGTGAAGAGCCGCACGAGCTACGGCGGCACCGCGCCGGAGAATGTCAAGGCGCAAGCGCAGAGGTGGCTGGAGGTGCTGGCGAAGGGCGAGGGTAAGCTTCCTGCCCCCCCTCTGTTCAAATGAAAACGACTCCATGAAAACACAAGACGACGACGAGGAGCTACGTAGCAAACTGAAAGCGGCGATCTCAGCCTATTTGAGAATATATGTTCAAGCTCCAGCGATTGAAACAGCCACAAACAATATAGAAGGGCAAGGACGACTGGCAAATTTACTGGCCTTAGCTAACGCGGTTACCGACACAGCGATAAATACAGGAATAGATTACGACAGTGCTTTTCTGCGTACACTGTCAAAAGCTGAAATTGACAGGCGGATTCAGGCTTTTTCAGAATTTCTCGATTCTCAGGACGATAAAGTGCAACATTCAATCAAGGTTGCTTCCAATTATCTTATTTCCGACAGCTCGAAGAAATACCTCTTATTTTATTTAGCCCGTCTTCGCGGATTGGGGCGATTTTGAAGAGGTGGTGGATTATAAATCAATTGCTTAGACCAAAAGGTCTTCACTACGGCGGGTGGTTTGGATAATTGCGGTCGAGGTGATTTTGGGGGGCGGCTGCGGCGGCAGACGGAGCTTCAGCCGGCCGATCAGAAGCTGGAGTTCGGGCTCTGGATGGGTATAGCGCGTGAGCATGATCTCGCGCCCGTCGGTCGTCGGAAGATGGACATCTATCATCTGAACGGCGGCGAACTTTTCGAGCGCGCTGCGCGCGGTCAATCCGGGTGCCAGCGCGTGGAGGCGGCGCGTCAGCGTGATCTGCAGACAATAAGCGAGGAAGGCGATGAAGATATGGGCTTCGATTCGCTGCGCATCCTTGTGGAAGATCGGGCGGATGGCGAGATCGCCCTTGAGGTTTTTGAACGCTTCTTCGACGGCGACGAGTTGGATGTAATATTGCCAGAGCAAGGCCGGATCGTCGTCGGTGAGATTGGTGCGCAGCAGATAACGGCCTTCACGGCGCCTTATCTTTCGCAGCTTTTTGCGGTTGAGGGAAAAAGTGAACGCAGCGATTTCCTCGTCGATCTCGATATCGACGAGGCGCCAAGCAGTCGGCGCCTTGGCCCGCGCGGCACCCAGTTTCATCAGCAGTTCTTCGCGGGAGATCTGCATGGCGGCGAGTTGCCGAAGCCGCTTCCACAGCCATTTCATCTGGCGTCGGCGCATGGCGCGTTCTTTGGTGACGCGATCGACGCTCTGGGCGAAGACGTAAAGCTCATCATCTTCGGCCAACAGCTTCACTTGAACCCCTTCCCTTGCCTCCTGCCAGGGCTTCTCCAGCAAGTGTTTTTCCAGGCGGTTCAAGCGTCCCTTCGGCGTTCCCACGAGATAGTGCACCGGCGGATCGCTGTTGCGCATCTCCGCCAGAACCGCCTCGGTCGGCACACCGCGATCCATCACCCAGACGCGCCGTGCCTTGCCGTATTGCTGCTCGATCTTGCCGAGGAACAGCCGCAGCGTCTTGCTGTCCGCCGTGTTGCCGGGCAGCACTTCATAAGCGAGCGGCAACCCCTCGGGCGTGACCACCAATGCGATCACCAATTGCGGACAATCCGGCCGTTTGTCACGGCTGTAGCCGTGGCGGCGCTTGTCGCCCTCCGGCAGATCCGATGCGTTGACCTCGAAATAAGTGCTGGTCAGATCGTAGAGCAGAACGTCGAAATCGACATTGAACAAGTCGCGCCAGCGCCCGACGAGATGCGAGAACAGCGCCTCCTTATGCGCGAGCAGGAGGTCATGGCAGGCATAGAGCTTGTGCGCTTCGGCCAGGCCGAAATCCGCACCCAAGAGATCGGCCATGGCGCTCTTGGCGAACCAATCGCGATGCAATTTCCACTCGCTGCCCGGCGCGATCAGCCGGTAGACGACCAGAACCAGCAAAACCCGATCCCAGCGCGTCCCCTTGCGGCTCGCCGGCAGACGCTCGGCCCAGAACCGGTCCAGGTGCAGATCCCGCCACAACTGACCGGCCAACCAGCAGGCGCCCCATTGCCGCGGCCGGCACAATCGCAGCTCCGACAGACGAAGCCGCACCACCGAAGCGTCGTCCGCAGCTGCCTCGCAGCGATCCTCCGGGAACAGCGCCAGTGTACGCGGAGCGCCCGTATCCGTGTCGAATACCTCGATCGCCCTGCGCCACGCCGCAGCCTGCGAGGAATTGATCTCGCCCAGATACAACACATGCCGCTGCACGACCCGGCCATTGTCGAGACGCTTGTTCTCGACGATGTTCCAGTAGGCGTGTGTCTTGCCGTCCTTCTTCCGCTCGGTGCGTCGCAGAAACATGATGACGCAAGTCTATGCACACGAATCCCGCCCTGGGAATCGGGTAGGTCTTCACTACAGCTGTTTTCAGCGAAATCGGGATGCCCCGTGCGAAGTAAATCAGTCGCTTAGACCAAAGAAAAAATCGCAAAACCAGGTTTTCAACAGGCGAATCCGCGAAGACGGGTTAGTACGAGAGCTTAACTGGATTGTCGTATCGATTTTGTCTGCCTCCTATGTTGGTTCACTAGTTCAAATGAGAGCGGTTTTCGAACTCGTAGTGGGGATCGCGACACGAAAAACCGGCGGTATGAGTAACAGAATCGAGAGCATTTTATATCTTCAGGAGGAAGAAAAGAAAGTTCTCAAGAATTTTTGGAGGCGTTTGTGCGAGTGGGGACATCCCTATGGGAAGTGGGTAGAGGATGTATG
Organism: uncultured Alphaproteobacteria bacterium; assembly: GCA_963809985.1. GTDB lineage: Bacteria > Pseudomonadota > Alphaproteobacteria > Rhizobiales > Beijerinckiaceae > Methylovirgula. The sequence continues at coordinate 298,245 of CAWELW010000004.1, forward strand.
CCCGATCTACGCGCGACATAAGCCAATTTATCATTCTCGGCTGTTTGATATTTGTCTTCACGAATTCCAGTGCGTAATCGATTTTTTTGTATTTGTCGCTGTTTCGAAGTACGAAATTGGTCGTGCAATGCTTTCCGCCAAGCTCAACGAAAGCAATATTAATATTACAGATTTGCCACTTGTAACTCGGAGGCTCTGCAGCTAGAGGGGGATGGCTTTAGCCCGGATTTCTCAAACATTTAAGGTGCATCGGGGCGCCGAATCTTAGAAAGTTGTTTTGCGAGAACGACTTGCTTAGATCGAACGGAACTCCCCGATGCGGACGGACTGTAGCGCGAAGCTTTTCGGATTCAAAGCGGTTGAACGGCGCGCGGTGGTGGCCAGTTTCGATGGCGGCGACATCACCTCCAATGCGGGCGCGCTTCTGTTGGGACAGGTGGATGGCGGCCTCGGGCTGATACGGCGGTTCGCGCAATGCTTCGATGACCGGCGCAACCCTGTCTACGTCGAACACCGGCTCGAAACCTTGCTGGCGCAACGGATTTTCGGACTGGCGCTGGGTTACGAGGACCTCAACGATCATGACGAGCTGCGCAAGGACTCGAGCTTTGCGGTGCTGGCGGGCAAGCTAGAGCCGGCGCTGCGCTCCGATTGCGAGGCCTTGGCGGGCAAGAGCACGCTCAATCGTCTCGAGCACACGCCCAAGCGCCATGCCGCCAAATATCACAAGATCGATTGCGACGGCGCGCGGGTCGATGGCCTGCTGGTCGATGTTTTCCTGGAAGCCCACGAACGCGCGCCGCGCGAGATCGTGCTCGATCTCGACAATACCGACATTCCGCTTCACGGCGGACAAGAGGGTCGATTTTTCCACGGCTATTACGACGAATATTGCTATCTGCCGCTGTATGTCTTTTGTGGACGGCATCTGCTGCTGGCGAAGCAGCGGCGCGCCGATGTCGCAGGCAGCGATGGCGCGGTCGCGGACATGGCGCGCATTGTTTCACACATTCGCCGGAGCTGGCCACGGGTACGCATCATTTTGCGCGGCGACAGCGGCTTTTCCAATGACGACCTGATGAGTTGGTGCGAGACCAACCGCGTCGATTACGTCTTCGGTGTGGCGCGCAATGCAAGGCTGGAAGCAGCGCTCGTCGCGGAGGCTGCCGCGGCCAAGCGCCGGTGCCTGAGTTCGGGCAAGCCGGCGCGGGTCTTCCGCGACTTCTCCTATCGCACGCTCAAGAGCTGGAGCCGAAACCGACGTGTCGTCGGCAAAGCCGAGCACACACCGGATGGCGCCAATCCGCGCTTCGTCGTCACCACGCTCAAACGTCGGGGGTGCCGCCTCGCCTTTGACGCCCGTGCTCTCTACGAGGATCTCTATTGCGCGCGTGGCGAGGCGGAAAACCGCATCGGCGAGCAGTTCGAACTGTTCGCCGATCGTGCTTCCTCCGCGACGATGCAAGCCAACCAATTGCGGCTGTGGTTCTCGGCCATGGCTTACGTGCTCGTCGATACTCTGCGCCGCGTCGGCCTGCGCCATACTGAATTCGCCGACGCGTCGGCTCAAACCATTCGCCTCAAGCTGCTCAAGCTCGGCGCTCAGGTGCGAAGGAGCGTGCGCCGCATTCACTTCGCGCTTGCTTCGGGATGCCCCCACAAGAACGAATTCGAACTCGCCCACCATTATCTTCAACGCGCTTTTGGCTCCGGCTGACGGAAAACCACCGCACCGGAAAGCAGGATCAAGATGCCGGTTCGCCGAGCCCTGACGCACGCGCCAAACAACTCGTATTGCGAGAGAATCGAAACCATGGGACTCGCAGCGCGGGAACCGAGCGGGCCGTGTCAGCGGCGATGTCCGGCCGATGTGAAAATCGCGCCCAAGCCCGAAAAATAAGCCGCCGAACGACCCGTTTTTCAGCTAAAAACTGAATTCGTTTGAGAAATCCAGGTTAGTCCGATTCGATTGGGGATTCCCGAATCGGCTTAGTTCTGATTCAACATGCTGGCTGGGAAGGAGGCCAGCATGGATGGCAAAACCCTATTCTGTGGATCTTCGCCAACGTGTTGTTGCGGCGGTTGTGGATGGCGGGCTGTCGCGGCATCAGGCGGCTGCGCAATTTGATCTCGGGGTCAGCACGGTGATCGTTTGGGTCCGGCGCTTCCTCGAAACGGGTAGCGCGGCAGCACGCCAGATGGGTGGATACAAGCCCAAGGCCATTCGCGGCGAACATCACGAGTTTCTGCTGCGGAGGATCAAGGAGAAAGACTTCACCTTGCGGGGGCTGGTGGCCGAACTGGCCGAACGCGGCCTCAAGGTTGATTACCACTCGGTATGGAACTTTGTTCACGCGGAGAAGCTGAGTTTTAAAAAAAACTGTATTCGCCAGCGAGCAGGATCGTCCTGACGTCGCACGCCGGCGGGAACAATGGCGAAAGCATCAAAACCGCGTTGATCTCGAGCGCCTGGTCTTCATCGACGAGACCTGGACCAAAACTAATATGGCGCCGCTCAGAGGATGGGCGCCGCGAGGCCGTAGGCTCAAGGCCAAGGCCCCATACGGCCACTGGAAGACCATGACCTTCCTGGCCGCGCTGCGCCACGACCGGATCGAGGCGCCATGGCTTCTCGACGGGCCTATCGACAGCCAGAGCTTCCAAACCTACGTCGAGGAGGTTCTCGTCCCTTCACTCAACCCCGATGACATCGTCTTCATGGACAATCTCAGCAGCCACAAGAGAAAGGCCATACGCGACGCAATCCGTTCCGCCGGCGCCAAGCGGTTCTTCCTGCCAAAATACTCGCCCGACCTGAACCCGATCGAAATGGTCTTCGCGAAGCTAAAACACCTGCTCCGCAAACGAGCTGCCCGCTCGCGCGAAGCCGTCTGCGCCTGCATCGGCCAAATCCTCGATGACTTCACACCTCAGGAGTGCGCCAACTATTTCAAACAGGCAGGTTATGGACTAACCTAAAATCATCCCGCTCTAGCGAGCGAAGAAAACTTGCGGTGATCGCAACCGCGCGACGCCCCACATGGGCTGCGACCTAGTGGTCAAAATCTGACGCTTGGTACCCGTTCTGACAGGCCGAGGTCCACGCCTGTGATACATTCGCCGGCAGATCGCCAATAGCCAAACTTGGCCGTAAGCAGACATTCAGCTGGATCTGGCGGTCGTCCGAGTTTGTGAAGGGTTACGGATGCCGGCCCGGCAGCGACCATTGCCGTCGAGCAGGGACCGGGCCGGCGTCCGAAAGCCTCCAAGGAACGAAACCGCGAGTCGGAAGGGCGTCGATGTCGCCGAGGTGACCTATGGGGATTTGATGACCGCGAGCATCGGTTTGCGAGCGGTCGCAACGACGGTCGAGCGGTGTTTTGACGGATTGAGCGTTACGAGGCAAGGTTTGCCGCCGGCGTCGAGATCAGGTTCGGCGTCGTGCCGGTGATCGCGAGAGGTCGGCTGAGGTTCATCGAGCGAGCGCCATCGGTGCTGGCGAACGAGCAGCGGCAGGAACGGATGGCGTTGCGAGGTGGCGGATGGCGTGATCTCGATCATGACGTGTCGATCCTGCTCTCGCCGAGCGAAGAGCCGCGCGGAGTGCATCCGCGCTCGAACCTGTCGACGACGATCATGCGACCGCCGCAGCACGGGCACGGATGGTCGAGCGTGCGCGGCTCGGGGTGATTGTCGGGATCGGCGCGCTTTTTTTGATCACGTGGCGTCGATGCGGCGAGCAACGTGCGCAGGCGGGCGATATTTTGGACACGGACGCCGCTTGCGAACAGGCCGTAGTGGCGGATGCGGTGAAAGCCGGACGGCAGCACGTGGATGAGAAAGCGGCGGATGAACTCGCCGTGGGCGAGCCTCATGACCTTTTGCCGTGCGTGGCCATCGACGCGGTAATCCTTGTAACGGAAGGCGACGCCGGCGCTGTCGCAGGCGATCAGGCGGCTGTTGGAGATGGCGACGCGGTGGGTGTAGCGCGCCAGATAGGCGAGCACGGCCTCGGGTCCGCCGAACGGCCGCTTGCTGTAGACCACCCATTCGGCCTTGCGCGATGGCGCCAGATATTGCGCGAAGGCGTCGCGGTCGGCGAGGTTGGCGTGGGCGCCGAAGAATTGCAAACGGCCGGCGGCGTGGGCGGCAGCGAGCTTTTCCAGAAACAACCGGCGGAACAGGCGCGAGAGGACGCGCACCGACAAGAAGAAGCCCGGTCGGCAGGACACCCAGGTCTCGCCATCCAGGGAAATGCCGCCGCCCGGCGCGATCATGTGGACGTGGGGGTGATGCGTCATCGCCGATCCCCAGGTGTGCAGCACCGACGTTATGCCGATCCGGGCGCCCAGATGTTTGGGATCGGCGGCGATCGTGACCATCGTCTCGGCGGAAGTCTTGAACAGGAGGTCGTAGATCGCGGCCTTGTTCTGGTAGGCGATGTCGGCGATCGCCGCCGGCAGCGTGAAGACCACGTGATAATACGGGACGGCGAGGAGCTCGGCCTGGCGCTCGGTCAGCCACTGCCTGGCCGCCGCGCCCTGACACTTCGGGCAATGCCGGTTGCGGCAGCTATTATACGAGATGACTTCGTGGGCGCAGTCCTGGCAGCGCGCGACATGGCCGCCGAGCGCCGCCGTGCGGCAGCTCTCGATCGCCGACATCACCTTCAACTGGCCGAGGCTGACGTGACCGGCGTTGGCCTTGCGCCACGCCGGTGCGTGGTCGCGGAAGATATCCGCGACCTCCAGAACAGGACGCCCCATGATCGCCGGCGTTATGCCGGTGGTCGATCTCGTGGTGGCTTCAACGGGGTCAGGCGATCGAGCGGGCTCATCACCTGCCGGATGGTGTTGGTGGCGACGCGCGTGTAGAGCGCCGTGGTGTCGAGCTTGGCGTGGCCCAGAAGAACCTGGATCACGCGGATATCGATGTTCTGTTCGAGCAGGTGCGTTGCAAAGCTGTGCCGCAGCGTATGCATGGAAACGCGCTTGTCGATCTCGGCCATCAGGGCGGCGGCATGGCAGGCGCGATTGAGCTGACGCGTCGTCATCGGATTGACCGGGTTCTGCCCGGGAAACAGCCAGGCTCGCGGCCGCGCAAGGCGCCACCAGTCGCGCAGAAGTGCCAGCAACTGCGGCGAGAGCATCGCATGGCGATCCTTGCCGCCCTTGCCGCGCTCGACGCGCAGCATCATCCGCTTGCTGTCGATATCCGAGACCTTCAGCGACACCACCTCGGAGGCGCGCAGGCCGGTGCCATAGGCGACGCTGAGCGCGGCCTTGTATTTGACGCCGGGCGCCGCCTCCAAGAGGCGCGCGACCTCCTCGGGGCTCAACACGACCGGCAGCTTGCGCGGCTGATGCACGACCGTCAGATGCCGGGCCGCGTCGGCGCGATCGAGCGTCACGGTGAAGAAGAACCGCAGCGCCGAGACGGTGGAGTTGATGAGCGATATGCCTGCGCCGTTCTCGGTCAGATGCAACTGGAAACGGCGGAGGTCCTCGTTGGTCGCTGTGTCCGGCGACCGGCCGATGAACCTTGCCAGGTTTACAACGGCGCGAATGTAGTCATGCTGGGTCTTCGACGCGAAATGGCGGACACTCATGTCCTCGATCATGCGCCGACGAAGCGGAGTGATGCTCTCTTCGGTCATGGGCTGCTCCTGTCTGAAGCGAGGTTGCTAACCCCTCGATCTTCAGGCAGGACGCGCCCGACCTGTTACCCCCGCCCCTCGATGACACGCACCTGCCTGCCCGAAGTGCTCTACCGCGAGAGCGGTTTAGTTCTTTGGTGCGACGCCGACCGATGAATTCAATTCTCAAAATGTCCGCTTTCAAGCGGAACGGATGTTCATTTAAACGGCAAGGATGGGCGCAAGCCGGTCGCCGCCGTTGAACGCGCACTCCACCACTCTCCACACAATGGCGGCCAATTAAGACGGGTACCAAGCGTCAGATTTTGACCACTAGGTGACAAGCAGATGACGCGTCCAAGGAAAAATAGTCCAATCCGCGGCAAAAAAGCGCCGCCGAAACGCAGGGCCTAAACCTTATTGCGATTAGATGAGTTCATCGGAGAGACAAGAGCGCATCTAAAGCCAATAACTTTCTGTGTCCGCGCGGAACCGTCCCCATTTGCCGCTAACCTTCCCGCACGCCGCGCAATCTCTGCACCCGTGCCCTGAGCAGAAGAAGCCGGCGACCGAAGCCGCCGCGCTCGGCTGAGGCGTGCAGCTTCGCCCTGAAGGCGACAAGCGTTTCGTGAATGCGCGCCTTGAACGGCGCCAGCGCCGCGTGGATGCGCTGCTTGTACGGCGCGAGGAAAGCATGCGCCGCCGCGCGGATCTTCAGAACCCATTCATAGAAGCGCAGGAACCAGCCCATCGACAGGAGCTTTTCGCGCGTCGTCTCGAACAGGAAGGCGGTGACGCCGAGGCCGGCGAATTTCGCCGCGACGAATAAAGCGACACCTAAAAAGACGTGATGATGGGCGAGCGCCCACAGCGCCACGAGCTTGAAAGGCTCGATCACCGCGATCGGGATGAGAAAAACCAACAGAACGACGGGCGCCGGCAAAGCCTCGAGCCCCTTCGCCAAGGCCCGCTTCAAGGCCTCGAACGGGAGTAGCGCCGCAAGACGGTGCAGAAGCCCGCCGAGCTCGTCCCACAGCCAAGCTTCGATGAGGAAGACGGCGGCGCAGAAGAACCAGAAGGCGTGGAGCAAACGTTTCATGGCGCCAATATCGCGTCGCCGCCGCTGCGGCGCAAGGCCGCAGACGTGCGATTGAGCACTTGCCGAACGGGATCGCGGCGCGGGCTTGGTTAGAGATCGTCCGCGAATAAGTGCTCTATGAGCCGCACTCACAAGCTCCCTTTCCATGAACACCGCCGCCGATTGTCATCCTCGCGAAAGCGAGGATCCAGGGGCAACCCGCACAAAACTCTGGATTCCCGGTCTTCGCCTCCGGCTCGCCGGGAATGACAGGGGGGAGCGTCTCGCTATGAACACAGCCGCCAAGATAGCGTGTTCATGGTCCGTGTGCAGCTCCCGTTGGAGCAGATGGCTCAGGACGAGGGCTTCGCGGCCGTTTATTCTCGTCGCCAAAGGATTCATTGATTCGTGGATGGCGTCGTCGGCTCGCGCCGGCGGCCGGGGGCAGACAGAACGCCGCGTGCAAAGCCTCGATCACGCCCAGCACTTCCGGCCGGGTAATCCGGTAATAGACATTCGTTCCGTCCCGGCGCGAGCCGACGACGCCATCCGCTCTCAGCCGCATCAGCTGCTGCGACAACGGCACTTGCCCGATGCCGAGCTCTTGGCGGAGCTCGGCGACGGTTTTTTCCTCTCCCCCCAGGGCGCAAAGCGCAAGCAGACGCTGTGGATGCGACAAGCTGCGCATCAGTTCGGCGGCCTTTTCGGAGGCGGGAACCATGGCGATCACATTCATAGTCTTGAATTTAAAATATTTGAATGTTAGATGCAAGGGCGACGGCCGGTCCGCCGTTGGGAGGGAAAGAAAAATGTCGATCGATCGCGCTGTGCTGATGTTGGCCGGCTTCGTGGTGCTCGACTCCCTGGCACTCGGCTTTTACGTCTCATCCTATTGGTATCTGTTGACGGCATTCGCCGGGCTGAACATGATTCAGGCGTCGGTCACCGGCTTCTGCCCGGCGGCCATCATCTTCAAGAAGCTCGGCTGCAAGGCCGGCGTCGCCTTCAAGTAGACAAAAGCGGGCTCCCCACTGGCGCGCCGCACCGTCGGCGCGCCGCTTTTTTTGTTGAGGCTGCCTTTTATTGGGACTTCCATGGCAAAGATGAAGGTTCTCCCTCCCGCGTTCGTCTTTGTCATCGCCCTCGCGGGCTTGGCTTTCGCGGCACCCGCGGAATTTGTGGCCAAGGCGACGAGCGTGCCGGAACTGAAAGCGGTCTTCGGGCAGGTCGAAAGCCGCACCATCTTGCCGGCCCGAGCCCGCATCGGCGGCACGATCCGAGAGATCGTCGTCAGCGAGGGCAGCGAGGTCAAGGAAGGAGAAGTCATCGGCCGGGTCGTCGATGACAAACTGGCGCTCGAGCTCGATTCAGCCAACGCCAAGATCAAGGAGCTCGGATCTCAACTCCAAAATGCGCAGACGGAATTTGACCGGACGCAACAGCTCTTTTCTCGCGGTGTCTCGAGCCAAAGCCAGATCGATCTCGCGCGCACCAAGCTGAATGTGGCCGTCAATCAAGTGACCGCCGCCGAGGCCGCCAAGGCGGTCGTGGAGCAGAGGGCCCGCGAGGGCGACATTCTCGCGCCGACCACCGGGCGCGTCTTGACTGTTCCCGTCAGGGTCGGCTCGGTGATTCTCGCCGGCGAAGAAATCGCCCGCATTGCCAGCGGCCAGTACTACCTCCGTCTGTCTCTGCCGCAGCGTTATGCGATCGAGATCAAGGAGGGTGGCGACGTGCGCATCGGCCAGCGCGGTGTGTCGCCGTTGCAGAGCGGGGATATCGCGACCGCACGGCAGGGCCGGATCGTCAAGGTCTATCCCGAGATCACGGCCGGCCGCGTCACCGCCGACGTCGACGTCGCGGGACTGGGCGATTATTTCGTCAACGAGCGCACGCTGGTCTGGATGCCGGTCGGCAAACGCATGGCCATCCTCGTCCCGCCCGAGGCGGTCACGACGCGCCACGGCGTCGACTATGTCCGCGTCGCGACGGCCGACGGCCCGCTCGACGTGGCTGTCATCCTCGGCGAGACATTCCCGAACGATAGCGGACCGCGGGTGGAGATCCTGACGGGACTGCGCGACGGCGATCGCGTTCTGCTGCCGGAAAGCACGAAATGAACCTCGGCATAGCCGGCAATCTGACGCGGGCCTTCATCGCCTCGCCGCTCACCCCGCTCTTTCTTCTCACCGCCTTCGCACTGGGGCTCGTCGCCCTCGTCACGCTGCCGCGCGAAGAAGAGCCGCAAATCTCGGTGCCCATGGTCGACATCCGGGTCGAGGCCAACGGCCTGAAGGCGGAGGATGCAGTCAAGCTCGTCAGCGAGCCGCTCGAGACCATCGTCAAGAGCATTGATGGCGTCGAGCATGTCTATTCGCAGACCGAGGACGACGCCGTCGTCGTCACCGCCCGCTTCATCGTCGGCACCAGTTCCGATGCGGCGATCCTGCGCGTTCACGAGAAGGTGCGCGCTAACCTGGACCGTATTCCGCTCGGCATTCCCGAGCCCCTGATCGTCGGGCGGGGCATCGACGACGTGGCCATTGTCGTCGTGACCCTGACCCCGACGCCGGCGGCCGCTTCGCGCTGGACCGAAAACGGTCTCACCCGGCTCGCCCGCGAACTGCAGGTGGAAGTGACAAAACTGCCGGACATCGGCCTCACCTATATCGTCGGGGAACAGCCGGAAGAGATTCGCGTCGAGCCAGATCCCGCAAAGCTCTCACTTTACGGAATCACGTTGCAGCAGCTTTCCGGCAAGATCGAAGGCGCCAACCGCTCGTTCCAGATCGGTCGGGTCCGCGAGAATGGCAAGCAGCGCGTCCTCGTCGCAGGCCAGACACTGCAGACCGCATCCGAGATCGGCAACTTGCTGATCACGGCCCGCGACGGGCGGCCGGTCTATGTCCGCGATGTTGCCAAAGTGGTGCTCGCCACCGAGCCGTCCGAGTCACGGGTCAGCGATGTGCGCAAGACGGCCGCCGGACTCGAGCGCCGCCCCGCCGTGTCGCTCGCCATCGCCAAACGGCCGGGAACCAATGCCGTCGTGATCGCCGACAACATCATTCATCGCCTTGATCAAGTGCGCGGACAGATCTTCCCGCAAGACGTCGAGATGACGGTCACGCGCAATTACGGCGAGAGCGCCAATGAGAAGGCCAACGAACTCCTCTTCCACTTGGGCCTCGCCACGCTCTCGATCGTCGCGCTCGTCGCCGTCACGATCGGCTGGCGCGAAGCGCTGGTCGTCGCCGTCGTCATCCCCACGACGATCCTGCTGACGCTCTTCGCCTCGCGGATGATGGGCTATACGCTCAATCGCGTGAGCCTGTTCGCGCTGATCTTCTCGATCGGCATTCTCGTCGACGATGCCATCGTCGTGATCGAGAATATCGCCCGCCATTGGGCGATGCAGGACGGCCGGGCGCGGGCAAAGGCAGCGATCGAGGCTGTGGCGGAGGTCGGCAACCCGACCATCGTCGCCACCTTGACGGTCGTCGCCGCGCTCCTGCCCATGCTGTTCGTCTCCGGCATGATGGGGCCCTACATGAGCCCCATCCCGGCCAATGCTTCGGCGGCCATGCTGTTCTCCTTCTTCGTCGCCGTCGTGCTGACGCCGTGGCTGATGCTGAAGTTCGGCGGCAAAGTCCATACGCCGGCGCACGGCCATGGGGACGGTGGGCGTGCTGGCGGCGGGCTCGGCCGCGCCTATGTTGCGATCGCCAAACCAATCCTCAAGACACGCCGGCGCGCCTGGACCTTCCTCCTCATCGTCGGCTGCGCCACGCTCGCCTCGCTCGGACTGATCTACACCAAAAGCGTCACAGTCAAGCTGCTGCCCTTCGACAACAAAACGGAGCTTCAAGTCGTCGTCGACCTGCCGAAAGGATCGTCTGTCGAGGACACCAACCGGGCGCTGCAGGCCATGGTGGACCGGCTGGCGGCGGTTCCCGAGGTCGTCTCCTTCCAGACCTATGCGGGCACCGCAGCCCCCTTCAACTTCAACGGCCTCGTGCGGCACTATTATCTCCGCTTTGAGCCGCAGCAGGGCGACATTGCGGTGAACCTCGTACCGAAGGGCGATCGCAACCGGCCGAGCCATGCCATCGCCCTCGACATCCGCGAGCGGCTCAAGGGGCTCGGCCTGCCAGCTGGCACGGCGGTAAAGGTCGTCGAGCCGCCCCCGGGGCCGCCGGTGCTCGCCACGCTGCTCGCCGAAATCTACGGGCCGGACGCCGACACGCGGCGGGCCGTTGCGGCCAAAGTGCGCGAAGCCTTCGAAAGCGTGCCCTTCATCGTCGACGTCGACGACAGCTATCAGAACCGGGCCGAACGCGTCCGCATCGGCATCGACCAGGACAATCTCGAATATTATCGCGTCGAGCAAAGCGACGTCCACGACGCCATCCGCGCCTTCTACCACGGCACGACGGTCGGCTATTCGCACCGCGGCGGCGGCCGCCAGCCGATCCCGATTCGCATCGCGCTGCCGAAAGGCGAGGAGGTCGTGAGCGAGCGCACCCTCGCCACCCCGGTGCCGGCCAATGCGCTGCCGGGCAATCGCAGCGTGGTCGAACTCGGCGATGTCGTCACCGTGACGCGCGAGCCAGCCTCGTTCCCCATCTTCCGCCACAACGGCCGCTACGCCGAAATGATCACGGGAGAACTCGCCGGCCAATTCGAGGCGCCCGTCTACGGCATGATGGCGGTGGCGGATGCCATCAGCAAAGCGGACTGGCGGCAAGTGCCGAAACCGGCGATCACGCTCCACGGCCAGCCAAACGATGAATCCCATCCCACCCTTCTGTGGGACGGCGAATGGGAAGTCACCTGGGTCACTTTCCGCGACATGGGGGCGGCCTTCGGCGTCGCCATCCTCGGCATCTACATCCTCGTCGTCGCGCAATTCGGCTCCTTCAAACTGCCGCTCGTCATTCTGACGCCGATCCCGCTCACCTTGATCGGCATCATGATTGGCCACTGGCTTTTCCATGCGCCGTTCACGGCGACATCGATGATCGGCTTCATCGCGCTCGCCGGCATCATCGTGCGCAATTCGATCCTGCTCGTCGACTTCATCGGCCACGCGCGCACGCCCGACCGGCCTTTGGTCGACGTGCTCTTAGAGGCCGGCGCCATTCGCTTCAAACCGATCCTGCTCACCGCGCTCGCCGCGATGATCGGCGCGGCGGTCATTCTGGCCGATCCGATCTTCCAGGGATTGGCGATTTCGCTTCTGTTCGGGCTGGCGTCGTCGACGGCACTCACCGTGCTCGTCATTCCGGCGATTTACGTCGCGCTGCGCGGCGAGGCGAACAAGGAAGAGGTGCGGCCTGCGGCGCGGTGATCGCCCTGCGGCCGCGGCGCGATCCGCCATTCATTGCGTTATTGCTTTATCCGGAACAAGACGTTCGAGCCGCGCCCTTTCGCGCCGGAACAGAGCGGCAAGATAGTCGGTGACCGCGCGAATGCGCGGCAGCTTGGCAAGGTCGCGCCGCGTCAGAATGAAGACGTCGCGCTCATGACGGGGAAAAGCGAGGGAGACAGGCACAAGGCGGGAAATCCTCGACTGCGAGATAGCAGGGCAGCAAGGCAATGCCCAAACCGGCGCGCGCCGCAGCCGCCTGCGAAATCTGACTGTCGGTCCGGAACACGAAACGGTGGTCGCCGAGGTGACGCGCGACGAGCGCCGCCTCGGGAATGAAATCATTGTCCTCGTCGTAGCCGATAAAGGCGAGTTCCGTACCCGCCGCGATCTTGTCGCGATAAGCCGGGCTCGCGAACAACGCATAAGCGATCTTGCCGGCGCGGCGCATGACGAGATCGCCGTCCAGCGGCGCGCCGAGGCGAATTGCGATATCGGCCTCGCGCCGCCCGAGGCTCAGATTGCGCAACTCCGAGATGAGTTCGAAATCGACGCCCGGGTGGGACCGATGCAGATCACCGAGGCGCTCGATCAGAAATCCATCGGCGAGAACCCGCGCCGCCGTCAATCGCACGCGGCCTTTGAGCTCATGCGAAACATCGGCGCGCTGCAGCACGGCGAGCGCCGCCGCGTCCATGGCCTTGGCGGCATTGACACTGTCCCGCCCTAGCGGCGTGAGCGCATAACCGTCGGCGCGGCGATCGAACAAAGCTTGTCCGAGCGAAGCTTCGAGCGCGCCGATGCGCCGCGCCACCGTTGCGTGGTTGACGCGAAGTTTTCGGGCGGCGCCCGACAAAGTCCCGCTTTCCGCAAGCGCGAGGAAGAACCGGAGATCCTCCCAGTCCAGCTTGTCTGTGCGTTTTTGCTCGGTCATCGTGAAAATATAGATGATTGTCGCACAACCTGCCAAGCTGCATCGTCCTGGACGTTCGACCCGGATAGAGCGGATCAAAAGGGAGATCGCAAATGGCCAATCCTCCGAGAACCTTGCTCGAGATGGCGAAGGCCGCCTGGCCGAGGGCCTCGTTCGACCGCGCCGCACTCGTCATCGTCGATGCCCAGCGCGAATATGTCGACGGCGCCTTGCCCCTTGCCGGCATCGATGCGGCGATCAAAGACGCGGCGCTGGTGCTCGTTGGCGCACGCCGCCACGTAACGCCGCTGTTCCACGTCGTCCAGAATTCGCCGCCAGGCCGCGGTCTCTTCGAAGTGAATGGCCCCTATGTCGAAATCGCACCCGAATTGACGCCGCACGGCGAAGAGCCGGTGATTGCCAAGAAACTACCCAACGCCTTCGCGGGGACCGATCTCGCAACACGGATTCGGGCGACAGGGCGCAGCGATATTATTTTGATCGGCTTCATGACGCATATGTGCATCAGCGCCACGGCGCGTGCAGCGCTCGATCTCGGGTTCAGAACGACGATTGTCGCCGCTGCGACCGCGACGCGCGACATTCCTGATCCACTCGATGGAACCGTGCTCGCAGCAGAGGCTGTGCAGAAAGCCGCTCTGGCCGAACTCGCCGACCGTTTCGCGATGATTGCTGCAAATGCCGCGGCGCTGCAAGGTGCTCACTGAATCGCGGCGCGCCGCCCTGGCCGTTCCCGTTACGCCCGACCAGCTTGCCTTCCGCAGATCACGGATTACGGTGACAGTGCATTCAATTGTGCAGGATTACGGTGATAGTGCATTCAATTGACGAAAGCATACAATGACTTAAATGCACTGTCACCGTGTGCGCCCTGAGGGCGCGTTTCTCTAGTGGAGGAAGGTCCCACCCGGATAAGTGTCGATGGGTCCGGTAGCTGGCGAGCGGTCTGGGCGGGTAACTGCCTGGGTTGGAGCCTCGCGACAAAGGCCGCCGTGGGCGGCTGAGCGATCCGGCCGGCTGCAACGCGAGTGAAGCCTGAGCAGGCCTCGAAAGGTTCAATACGGACGCCGACCCGCCACGGTGATGGGGAAGGCCGCATCCATGGGGAAGGCATCGACATGCGCACCCATGGGGTCCGTCGGGGTATTGGGCGCGGCAGGTCGGAAGAGAGGAACGGGTAATCAGGGGAGACCCGCTCCCCGCGAGGTTCGGCCTCGACGGCGTCTTTGAGGGCGTCGGCTGGAAGCGGGAGTCGGAGAGGGGCGTAAGAGCGTTGAGGCCGGGTAACGCCGGCGGAGCAAAGGCCCCTTGCTTCAGAGGCGCTTTCGAAGAGGAGCGGAGCGGCGATTGGCGATAAGTCTGGAAACGCCGGATAAGATCAGAACCCTTCAGAGGAAGCTTTATGTGAAGGCGAAGGCGGAGCCCGGGTTCCGCTTCTATCTGCTGTACGACAAGATCTGTCGGGCGGACATTCTCGCCCACGCTTTTGCGCTGGCCCGTCGCAACGACGGCTCGGCGGGCGTGGACGGAGTGACGTTCGACGACATCGAGCGGGCGGGGGTGGAGGCGTGGCTCGAGACTCTGAGAGAGGACCTCGCCTCGATGACCTATCGACCCATGCCGGTCAGGCGGGTGATGATCCCGAAGCCGGGCGGCGGGGAGCGCCCTCTGGGCATTCCCACGATCCGGGATCGGGTGGCGCAGACCGCCGCCAAACTGGTGCTGGAGCCGATCTTCGAGGCGGACTTCGAGGACTGCGCGTATGGATACAGACCCAGGAGAAGCGCGGGCGACGCGATCAAGGCGACCCACCGGTTGATCCGGCAGGGCTATGCCGACGTCGTGGACGCCGACCTGTCGAAGTATTTCGACACCATCCCGCACGCCGAGCTCATGCAGAGTGTAGCTCGGCGGATCGTCGATGCGAAGGTGCTGCGGTTGATCAAACTGTGGCTGACTTCGCCGGTCGAGGAGCGAGACAGCGCGGGGCGACGGCGCATGAGCGGCGGCAAGAGCAACCGGAAAGGCACGCCGCAGGGCGGCGTCGTCAGTCCGCTGCTGGCCAACCTCTACATGAACCGTTTCCTAAAATTCTGGCGACTGAAGGAGTGCGGCAAGGCTTTCCGCGCACGGGTGGTCAATTACGCCGACGACTTCGTCATCCTCAGCTGCGGACACGCGGCCGAGGCGCTGGCGTGGACGCGGGACGTGATGACCAAACTCGGGCTGACGATCAACGAGGCCAAGACCTCGTTGAGGAACGCCCGCGTGGAAAGCTTCGACTTCCTGGGCTACACGTTCGGGCCGCAATACGCCCGCAACGGCAAGCCCTATCTCGGCGCATGTCCCTCGAAGAAGAGCCTGAAGCGGATCAAGGGCAAGATCGGCGACCTGTTACGGCCGTGCGAGATGGGCGCTTGGCCGAACGTGCGCAAACGAGTGAACCGCCTCCTCGGCGGCTGGGCGGCGTACTTCGGCTATGGAACCCTGAACGCGGCCTATCGCGCCGTCGATCGCCATGTCTGCGACCGCGTCCGGCGCTTTCTCAATCGGCGCTCCCAACGCGGCGGACGCGGTGCGCGCGTGTTCTCCTGGAGCGACGTCTTCGGAAAACTCGGCGTGCAGCGTCTAACCCGCGACAAACCGGCCGCGCCCGCCGTGAGCCTGACGTGAACTCTGTCGGAAAGCCGGATGCGGCAAACCCGCACGTCCGGTTTGATGAGCGGGGAAGGGAAACGGAGCCATTGGCCCGGCGCCTCAACGCCACCGCGCCCTTCCTCAACTCTACAATCTATCGTAATCTATTCCACCTATCATCCGCGCTTAACCGGACAGTAGTGGTCAAATGCACAATCTCAGCCCGCCAGACGTGCTTCTGCGGCGCGTTGCGGTCCTGGATGAGGGCTTTGAGCCGACGAAGATCGGCGGATGAAACAGACAGCGATTTTCTTGCGCGGATCGCGCAGACTCTCACATTCCGCCAGGAACGGGAATCCCTTGCGGGGACTCAATTGTCAGGCTCTCTCCACTAGGCAGTTGCGCGAATTCTATTTCGGGTACATCAAATCGAATTCACGCAAAATTCACTCCGGCCTTGGGGTCGAGGACGCCTTCGGCGGCGCCCGCGCACCGGGCGGCGCCGAAGGCAAGCGCCTCACCTATAACAAATCATCTCCCCATTGGGAGCACGAACGGCTGGATGGCCCGTGTGTCTCAGGCACCAGGCCTGATTTTGGCCGCCCCAGACGCATTGGCCCGCCCCATTGCGATGGAAGTTCGGACCGCAGCCGCCTAACGCGAACGCGGGCGTAACCGCCGATGATAGGGCGGTGGAAATGATCACAACTCCGAGTAGCGCGGCCGAAAGCCTTTTCATGAAAAATCTCCCGTTGACACGTGATTGTCGAGCCGAACCTCAGCAAGTGATGTTCAGCATGTTTTTCCCCCCGCTGAACAGCAGTTGCTCAGCGGTTCGATCTTACGGTCCGACAACCTGAACCGGGCATGAACCCCGCCTCCGTCGGCGAACCCGCGCCCCGCCCCCGCGCGGCCGCCGCGACGCGCCGGGCTAATGCGCGTTAAGGCGATGAAGAGAGGAGCAGGTAGCGGTCCAAACGAAACGTTTGTTACCCTACCCGGGTCGTCGCAGAGGGGTCGAGGGCAGTCATGGACGGGCGACTGCGAACTTCCGCCTTGGGGGTCACAGGCGGACGACAGCGCCCTGTCGCCCGCCTCGCCCGCAGTTCCTCTGAAAGCCGACATCGCGCCTGTCGTGCAGAATTCAAAAACTTCTGCGCAAAACCGATCCCCTTGATTTGCAACCTCTTTTCTCGTGCAAGAATGACTGGCATAAGTGAAACGCGCAAAGGCCTTCCAGCCATTCGGAGAAAAGGCTGTGACTTCGGCATGACCCAGCTGCTTGAACACGCCGCAGAGACCGTGCGGGCCTCCGGCCTGAAATGCGGGACGTCCTTGCCCGCATACTCCTCCAATTTGCCGGTGAGGATCAGCCGGTGATCCAACTGACCGCCGAGGAGCGCGCCGCGCTCGATATCTCGAAGGCCGCCGCCGCGCGCGGCGAGTTTGCAACCGATGAACAGGTGCGCGCCGTATGGGCTAAGCACGGCCTGTGAAGCTGCGGTACACTCCTCCCGCGCTTGCCGATCCCGACGCGATTCTCGAATATGTCGACGGCAAGTCGCCGCGCGGCGCTGCGAACGTCAAAAGCCGCATTCAGGCGGTCATCACTCTTCTTTTGCAGCATCCGCTCATTGGAATGCGCACGGACGATCCGGTCATGCGTCGCATGGCGACGCCGCCCTACCCTTAGCTTGTTTTCTACGAACCAACCGACGACGAGCTTATCGTTCATGCCATTCGCAATTCTGCGCGCAATCCGTCATCCACGCCCGGTTCTGCCTAAGAGCAAAGCCCACGATTTACGGCGGTGCTCAATAATGCGCCGGTCTGAATTGCGATCGTGTGGCAGAATCGGTCCGCAAGGAGCACACGCCTGAGTGACCTCCGTCAGCCCATTCCGAGCTTTGCCGAGCTGAGAGCTGAAAGGCCTGATCGGGCGGGAAGCCGTCACTTTGTGTTGCCACACCAGTTACGGATCTGCGCCACACTCCGCCAGTGATCCACTCGCCTTCGCACAAGAAATTTGAATGATCGCGCAACAAAGTTCGTTAACAATTGCAACCAATAGTGTGCAAATGCGAAATTTGCGCAAGTAGACGTCGCTCATGTTTCAAGTCTTCACCTGCCTGACGGTTGAACACGATTGGCGCCTCGTCGTTCTCGCCGGCGCTGTTTGCATCCTGGCGAGCGCTGTCGCGATCAGCCTCTTCCACCGCGCCCAGGCGACGATCGGGCGCGAGCGTTTCATTTGGCTGAGCTTGGACTCGGCTGCGGCGGGCTATGGTATTTGGGCGACGCATTTCATCGCGATGCTCGCCTATGATCCCGGCGTTGGCGCCGGCTACAATCTCCGCGTGACAATCCTGTCTCTGCTCTTCGCCGTCGCGATTACCGGCGCGGGCGTCACCATAGTCGGGCGCGATTTTGCCCGTTGGACCGCCGCCCTCGGCGGCGCGGTCGTCGGCCTCGGCATTGCCTCGATGCATTTCACCGGCATGCTCGCGCTGGATCTACCGGGCCATATCAATTGGTCGGCAGATCTCGTCGCGGCTGCCGTCGCCCTCGGCATCCTGTTCGGGAGCCTTGCGCTTCTCGTTGCAGCAAGGCGCAATGACCAGCGGAGCACGTTGATCGCAACCGCTCTCCTTGCGCTCGCGGTCGTCTCGTTGCACTTCACGGCCATGGGCGCTGTGCAATTCGTGCCCGATCCGACGCGCGTCCTCGATGCAGCTTCCTTGTCGCCCACTTCTCTTTCTCTTGTCGTGGCCGGAACAGCCGCAATCCTTCTAGGGATGTGTCTCGTCGCCGCATTGAGTGACCGCCAATCGAAACACGAGCTGCTGCAGCAGAAACTCATGCTCGACGCCGCCCTCGAGAACATGTCGCAGGGCCTCTGCATGTACGATACGGACGGCCGCGTCGTGCTGTTTAACGAACGCTACACCAAGATGATGAAATTGTCAGCGGCATCACTCAAAGGCCGCTCCTTGCTCGAGCTGCTCAAGCTGCGGACAGCGGGTGGAACGATGGTCGATGACGCGGAGGAATTGTTCGCGCGCGTGATCGCGGATGCACGCGTTGGTAAATCAAGCAGCAAGAACTTTGGCACGTCGGATGGGCGCACGTTCCGCGTGGTCGACCATCCCATGCGAGGGGGCGGCTGGGTCTCGACATTCGAGGACATTACCGAATCGCTGAAAGCTCAGGCGCAAATCTCGCACTTGGCGCGTCATGATCCGCTGACCGATCTGGCAAACCGCACCTTTTTTCGTGAACAGCTGGAGCAGGCGTTGCGTCGCATGACGGACAACGAGCGGATCGCCGTGCTCTGCATCGATCTCGATTACTTCAAGGACGTCAATGACTCGTTGGGTCATCGCATCGGCGATGATCTGCTGAAAGAAGTGGCCCGCCGCCTGAGTGCGTGCATTCGCAAAAGCGACACCGTGTCCAGACTGGGAGGCGACGAGTTCGCCATCGTGCAGGTGGGCGGCGAAACACAGGCATGGGAAGCATCCATTCTAGCGAGCCGCATCGTCGAAGTCGTGGGCGCTCCCTACGATATCCAAGGGCACCAAGTCGTCATCGGAACGAGCATCGGGATTTCGGTCACGCCGGGCGACGGGACCGATCCCGATCAACTGCTGAAGAATGCGGCCATGGCGCTGCACCGGGCCAAGGCAGATGGCCGCTGCACCTATCGGTTCTTCGAGCCTGGGATGGACGCTCGCGCCCAGGCGCGACGTTTGCTGATGCTCGATTTGCGCGCCGCGCTGTTGCGCAACGAATTCGAAGTCCACTACCAGCCGATCCACGATCTCGAGACCGATCGGATCGTCTGTTTCGAAGCGCTGGTGCGCTGGAACCATCCGCTTCGCGGAATCATTCCGCCGGCAAACTTCATTCCGCTTGCAGAAGAGACCGGTTTGATCGTCCCGATAGGGGAGTGGGTGCTGCGGAAAGCCTGCACGGACGCGGCCAGCTGGTCGCAGGGTGTCGGCGTCGCGGTCAATCTATCTCCGCTGCAGTTCAAGAACCGCAACCTCGTGCCGTCCGTATTCGCGGCGCTGTCAGCGTCGGGCTTGGCCGCCAATCGGTTGGAGCTCGAGATCACCGAGTCCGTCCTCTTGCAGAACAGCGAGGCAACCCTCGCAGCCCTGCACAAGTTTCGAGAATTCGGGGTGCGAATCTCGATGGACGACTTCGGGACCGGCTATTGCTCGCTGAGTTATCTGCGCAGCTTCCCCTTCGACAAGATCAAGATCGACCAGTCCTTTGTCCGCGATCTCGCTTCGCGCGGCGACGCGATGGCCATCGTCCGCGCCGTCACAGGTCTCGGAAGAAGCTTGGGAATCGCGACCACCGCCGAGGGAGTTGAGACAACCGAGCAACTGGCGCTGCTGCGCGCGGAAGGTTGCACTCAAGTGCAAGGCTTTCTATTCAGTCCGCCGCGGCCGGGAGCCGAAGTCGAGAAGATGTTATCCGCATGTCGGCTGCGCAGTGTCGCATGATTTGAAATCGGGAAGCTTTTCCACTTCCATAAATCGCGTCGGTTCGGCGCGCGCATCCTGGGAAGGGCAGAAGACGTGTTTCCGGCGGCTCTAAACGATCGGTTTTGTCGCCGCCTTCAGCCACTTCCGGATATTGGCTTCGACATAGGGCGAGATCGCTTTGCGCACCCGCGCGTGATAGGCGTTGAGCCAGGCAATTTCTTCGGCGTCGAGAAGTTTCGGCTCGATCAGGGTGCGATCGATCGGCGCGAGCGTGATCGTCTCGAAGCCGAACATCTCGCGCTCGGCGCCCGCAATG
This sequence comes from uncultured Alphaproteobacteria bacterium, assembly GCA_963809985.1. Taxonomy (GTDB): domain Bacteria; phylum Pseudomonadota; class Alphaproteobacteria; order Rhizobiales; family Beijerinckiaceae; genus Methylovirgula. The sequence goes on from CAWELW010000004.1 coordinate 318,706, forward strand.
GCGCGGTGTTCCACCACGACGAGATTTTCGATCCTTATGCCGAAATGGCCGGCCTTGTAATAGCCGGGCTCGTTCGAAATGATCATCCCGGGTTCGAGCGGCACGGCCCCGACCTTGGCAATGCGCTGCGGCCCTTCATGGACCGAGAGATAAGAGCCGACGCCGTGTCCCGTACCATGGTCGAAATCGAGCCCGGCGCGCCATAACGACAGGCGTGCGAGAGCGTCGATCTGGCCGCCCGAAGTGCCGCGCGGGAAGATAGCGCGGCCGATTGCGACGTGGCCTTTCAAGACGCGCGTAAAGCGATCGCGCATTTCGCTCGAAGGCCGGCCGACGGCGATCGTGCGGGTGACGTCGGTCGTGCCGTCCTGATATTGGCCGCCGGAATCGATCAGGAAAATGCCCTTTTCGATTCGCCTATTGGTCTTCGTCGTGACGCGATAATGCGGAATTGCGGAATGCGGACCCGCCGCCGAAATCGTCGGGAAGGAGACATCCTTCAATTTATGCGAGTCGCGGCGAAACGTTTCGAGCGCCTCGGCCGCATCGATCTCCGTGAGCTTGCCGTTGCGCGTTTCCGAATCGAACCAATGGAGAAAGCGCGCCAAGGCGATTGCGTCACGCAATTGGGCGCGGCGTGCGCCTTCGAGTTCGGCGGCGTTCTTGCAGGCTTTCATCAAGGCGATCGGGTCTTGGCCGATTACGGCCTTGCTGCGGGCAGTTTCGAGCGCGCGGGTGAGTTTCACCGGCGCGGTCGCCATGTCGAACAGCACATGTTTGCCGGCCTTGCCCAAGGCCTCGATATCCGCCACAAGCCGCGCCGGCTCGACGATGTCCGCAAGCTTGATGAGATAGGCGCCAACGTCGGGTGACAATTTGCTTGGTTCAATGTAGAGCTGCGGTTTGCCCTCGCGTGCAATCAGCGCGAAGCCGAGCGGCAGCGGCGTATGCGCCACGTCCTTGCCGCGGATGTTGAATGTCCAGGCGACCGAGTGGGGATCGCTGACCAACAGTGCATCGTTATTGCCGAGCGCTTTCACGATGCGGCCGAGCTTCTTGGCAGCAGACTCTCCCGCGAGCCGCGGCGGCTGCCGGACGATAGGCCCATGCGGCGGGATGGGGCGATCGGTCCATAGCGCATCGATCGGATTGGCCGCGACGTCGACGAGTGCGGAGCCGACGCCGGCGAGGGCCTTTTCGAACCGTTCGATTTGCGCCGGCGTATGCAGCCAAGGGTCGTAGCCGATTTTGAGATCCGAACTGAGATTCTCTTCGAACCATTTTTCCGGACTCTTGTCGGCGAGCGACACGGGTTCAATGACCGACAGATCGACCTGATCACGGATCTGCAGCGTGTAGCGCCCATCGACGAAAATGACTGCGCGCGTCTTCAAGACCGCTGCAAGTCCGGCTGAACCGGTGAAACCGGTCAGCCAGGCGAGCCGCTCTTCCGAGTCGGGGACATATTCGTTTTGCTGCCGATCGGCCCTGGGAACCAGGAATCCATCGAGACCCAGGCGATCGAGATCGGCTCGCAGACGCGCGATTCGTTCCGCCGTCTTCGACGGATCGGCCGAATCTTGAAAGGATTGGTAGAGGCTTTCGAACATAGAACCGGCAGGACAACAGCGGAAATCGGCGAAAGATTAAAGGCTTGTTGGGAGAGCCGCAAGCTTCGTGCATACCTAGATTGTGCGTCGCACATAGCTCATTTCGCATTTGCAGATTATATATGGACCGAACCCGAATTGTCTGCGGGAAGACCCCGATCGGACGAACAGGGAAGCGGAACGCTTACGGAGCCGCGATCTTGACATACGGCAATCGTGCAGAGGGCAGGAGCGATGCGCCTCGGTCCCAGGCACTTATAGCACGGGTGAAACGACCAGGGTTCCGTCACATCCACGAAAGGAGACGAACCATGGCGACGACGGCATTTCATTCGGTCGGTTTGGAGACGCTACGCAGAAGCGAAGACAGGTTTGCGCGGCGGGGGTTCCGGGCGCTGCTCAGAAGCTTGCTAGAAAACTGGCGTGCCGCCGAGGAAGAGCGCGTGCTGGCGCGTTTCGCAGGATGGCGCTGGTGCGATTCGACCGAGCGGCAGATTATTGATGCGCTGAGCGCGTCGGAACGCCGCACGTATCGGTTTGGACGTTGAGGATTGAAGCCGCTGCCAGCCCAACGCGCGCCTCGCGTGATTTAGGCGCCGCCATTGTGCGGGCCAGGCGGCATTGTCAGCGAATTTCCGTATCGCGCTGTCGGGGTCCGCAGCTGACGGTCCGTGCCTCGGGGTCTATGGGGTCCGTCATGGCGCCCGGCTCCAACAAAGCCGCGAACCTTGCGCCGCGAGCCCAGTCCGACACGACGATCCGCGGCAAAGAAAAAAGGTCTTCTCCGGCGCGGGCGAGACGATCCTCGACCGAAAAAGCCGCCACGTAGCCGGCGCGCACCGCCGCCCGTTCCAGAGCGCTGTCGTAGACGCCGTAGGGCCAAGCCAACAGGTCGACTGGGCGGCCTAGGCGATCCTCAAGGGTCTTTTTTGATTTCGTCAGCTCGGTAGCCACGAAGGACTCATAGTCGGCGGGGCTTCGGCGCGCGCGCTCCTTTTCGAAAAAGGGATGCGAACAGGTGTGCGACTGCACGTCGACGAGGCCGGATTTCAGCATTTCCCCGATCTCCTCCCAAGTGAGAGCGTCGGGTTCATACGAAACGGCGTCAGTGTAGACAAACAGCGTAACGGGCACATGGTAGCGTTGAATGATCGGAAACATTTCCGTGTATTGCGACCGGCGCCCGTCATCGACGGTGATGACGACGGACTGCGGCTCGAGCCGGCCGCTGCCGCGCAGAGCGCCGACGACCGAGCCGAGCCGCACGACTGCATAATGATGCTCGGCCAGCCAGACGAGCTGTTCTTCGAATACCGGCGCTGTGACCGTCGTAGACCCTGGCTTCGTCGGGTGAAACCGATGGTAGAGCAGGATGGGGACGCCTGCGTCTTCGGCGCGCGCGAGACCACGCGACGCAATTGTCGCCGTAAGCGCCGCGCCCGCCAAAGCCAGCGCAATTGCCACCGAATGCCTGATCATGAGGCTTGCGGCCCCTCCGTCGTTGAACCGGGATTCTCCGGATGAAGCCCGAACTGACGCTAACGCTACTCCTGGTCCGAACTGTGTGGAAGACCGATTTCGAGGAACGGCTGGCGACCGGCGCTGCAGGGCGTCCAAGCAACGCGATCTATCCGCATCCGGGAGCCAAAAAAGAAGAGGCGCGAAACCTTCGCGCCTCAGAGCCGTGTGCGTGCGCCCATTGATACGCGATTCGAGCGAGGCTCAGCGCTACTTCTCGGGCATCATGTCGTGCTCGGGTGTCATATCATGCCCCATCATATCATGTCCCATCATAGCGCGATCCATCATCCAGCGATGCATCATGCCATAGTGCCCCTCCTTCCCGGCGAACTCGTGGTGCATGAAATGTGGGCGGATGGCGTGCATCAATATCGGCAGCCGATGTTTCTGCTCATCGGACAATGACGCGTAAAGCGGCGCCAGCGCGTCGGCGAGCTTTTTGAGGGCTTCGCCGCGGGCAATTTGATGTTCGCTCCTCTGTTTGAGCCGCGTTACCGGATCGACGACCGGATGCTCTTTCGCTTCCATTTGTTCATGCATTTTCTGCCAGTGTGCGGCACGTGCTTTCGCCATGTCGCGCAGGACGGTCTCGACCGGCGGCCAGAGTTTTTCTTGTGCAGGCGTCAGGGTGAGGCCCACATGCAGCGCGGCCATACGTGCATCGAGGAACGCGGCGCGGTCCGCAGGCGTGAGTTTGTGTTCCTCCTTTGGGGCCATGGTTTGCGCAGCGGGTGGGGATTGTTGTGCATTCGCCGATTGGGCGGCGATGAGTACACCGGCCCCCATGAGCCCGGTGAGGGCGAGGGCAAGAGGCAAGCGTGACTTCATCAATCTTCTCCTTCGAACAAGTTCGAGGAAAGCAGCTCTACGCTCAAGTCTGGCAGCTGCCAAATAAAGCTTTGGATAGATTTGTTCCGGCGCAGTAAATTTCAGTTTAGTCTTTGCGCATGCACGGAATGGCTGACTTTCAAGACGCGATATGAGCTATTCGGGTCGGCGTCGTGGGGCAAAACCGGCAATAGAAAGGTCGGTATTTGGCCCCTGAGCAAGGCGGCCGCCAACCCGTTCGGCGCGCGTTCCGCCAGCCTTGCCGTTTCCTTTAAGTCGGCGCAAAGCGCTACGTAATCGACGTGGTTGTCGCGTAAGAGAACTTCGGCAGAGTGTGGCTCGGCGAGAAAAGCGTCGAGCATGAGGCGGTTGCCATGGTTGTTGCGGTGATAAGGTGCCGCGACGACCCGATGCCGGGTGAAGGCCAGAATATAAGAACCCGCGTCGATCGGAGCGACGAAAAGCCCCGGTTCGAGAGCGTCGAGTGGCGCAATGGCCTGCGGCGCGAGGCAGGTTCCAGGCGAGTCTGCACCGGTCTTGTGATCCTCATGCGTGAGAACGAGGGCCCAGCCGATCGAGCTGAACGGCAGCGCAAGCGCGAGTGAGAGTGCGGCTCCTTGCGCCCATTTCGTCTGCAGGAGGGCGCCAAGCTTGCCGATGCACCAGGCGCCGCCGAGGAGCGCCACAGGACCGGCAAAGCCGATAACGCGGATCATCCAAAAACAGAGTGCCGCGCCGACGAGGCTCATCGCGGCAACGAAGATCCATCGCTGCTGCGCCAGCCCCGTCTCGTGTCGAGCGGCCACAGCCGTAGCCGCCAGGCCGAGCAGGACCGGCAGGCTGAAGATCAAAGCCGAATAGGGTTCCCGCTGAAAAAAACGCCGCAACGGCATGGCTTCGCTGACCTTGTCGAGCCAGAACTCGCGCAGCAGCGGATCGATGCCGACGAAAGGGTCGATGAGGCAGATCGGTCTTGCTGCGGCGAGCACCCAAGCGACGACGAGCGCGCCGAGGACCGCGGCCGCCATGCGCGAAAGCCGGCGATCGAGGTGTTTCGGTAGGAGGCCGAGCGCTGCAACGACGAGGGCGCCCGCGAGGCCGGGAAGAAGATAGGCCGAAGAAAAAGCGTCGCAGCTCGCGTCGAACCAATGCGCCGGCCCTATGGTGGCGACAAAGGCCGCCGCCAGTCCGAGACCGAGACCGAGGCCGAACGGCAAGAGCGGTTTTCGTGCGTCGCCTCCCCACCAGACCCAGGCCAGAATCATGAGTCCCGCCAATGCCAAAATGAAGGGAAGCGTCTCGATGCTGATCGAAAGCGACAAGGCGGCGAGCAGGCCGGCCCAGGCGGCGCAGCGTGCCTGCTTCGCATCGAGCGCCGCGACGGCGGACCCGACTATGAAGACGAGAAGAACGATCTGCGGTGCATGGTGATCGATGCGGCCAGGCTGGAACTGGCCGAAGGCGATGCCGCTCAAGAGCGTCAACAAAATCGCGGGAAGGACCGCAGCGCGCCCCATCAGGAGGCGGGCCAATCGGGCGATGCCCGTATAAAGCAAGGCCTGCAGGGCGAAGGGAAAGGCGAGCCGCGCCGCCCTCTCCGCATGGTCCGGCGCAAGGAAAACCGAAAAGGCCTTGATCAAAACGACGAGCGGCACATCGACGACGCGCGACCAATGCATGAAGACGCCGGCCGGCGGATCGAGCCGGTAGACGCTCATGTCGAACCAGGCTTGACCGGCGAGCAGGTTTCGCACCTCGACGAGACGCATGGCATCGTCGGAATCGAAGAAGGCGCCGGTTTGCCAGACCGCGACGGTGCGCGGCAGGGACAGAACTAGCCCGAGAGCCAGCGCCACGAGAATCGGCAACCACAGAGGCAACGAATCGGACGCGGCGGCCCGCGCAGCTTGATGTGGTGAGGTTGCGGCATTTGCAGTCGTGCTCGTCACGCCGGCTTCCTCTTCGCGCACCGAAGTGCTACAATATTTAAGTCAAAACCATGCGGGTGAAAACATTGATGGAGGGTTACGCTGTCGGGCCGCGCGGATTTGGCCGGGCGCCGGTAAGGTTAAGCGTTTTTTAAAGGCTTGCGCGTTTGAATGGCGTGGGTTGGGCAGGAGGCGCGGCACGCTTCCTTGCCTTTGGGACAGCATCGATGTTCTGGGCACCACCGATTAGGCCGCACTCCTTCGGCGAAATCCTCAATGGCATCGCCGAAGAAGCTCGGCTCGGGCGCAGCGAAGCCGTGCGGACGAGCCTGGATGCCCGTCCCGACATGGATTGGCTATTTGATCTCTTCGTCACGTCGGTCCCGGGGCTCGATGCCGATTGCGCGCGCGGGGCGCGCGCCGATCGTTATTTCGAGGATCCGATCGAGCTTCCCGTCATCGCCGACGACGAGGACGCCATTGCCGCGGAATTGGCGCTGTCTCGCGTGCGAACCCAGGCGGAATTGAAGCAGATCCGCCGCGCCTACGCCCTGCGCAATCATCCCGATCTCTTGCATCCCGTTCTGCGCGCCGATGCGACGCGGCGGATGAAAATCGCCAATATGTTGTTCGACCGACGGAGCCGGGAGTTGGCGCGGGCGGCGTGATGGTGGGCGGCGGGTCGATGCGGAACGGCACGCGTGATCCGATGCCAACCCGCAAGGTCAAGCCGAAACCGTCGCGAACCCGGCCCCGCCCTTACGTGTTATGCGGTGTCAGCAGCGCGACCGGAGCGAGGTCGGTCGTCACCCCCGTCGGCGGGTCGCTGACGACGGTGCCGGTGCTACCGCTGCTCAGGCTGAAACTGCCTGCCGTGTAATTGCCGAGCAGCAGCAGCGACACCGAATGCGTCCCGTCGGTGACGCTCAGCGTGCCGCCCGACGTGTTGCTGGTGTAGCTCAGCGTCGTCGCCGAGGCGTAGTTCACCGCCGTCAAGTCGATCGTGTCGGGCACGGTAAAGCCCGCCACCAACATAGCGTACGACCCGGTGCCGTCGAGCTTCAGCGAGCCGCTCGACGCGAAGCCGATCGTGCTCGATCCCGCCGTCGCCCCGCTCTGCAATTCGAGCGTGCCGCCGGCGATCGTCGCGCCGGAGATCGTGCCGCCCGAATAGACGATTTCATGACCGCCGCTGCTGAGTGTCGTTGCCGCGGCGCTGCCATAGACATATTGGTGGCCGCCGCTCACCGTGACGCCGCTGGCGGTGCCGCCCGCAATGATGTCCTCTATGCCGCCGCTGGCGATCGTCCCGGCCGCGGCGCTGCCATAGACATATTGCACGCCGCCGCTCGACAAAGTGCCGCCGCTGGCGGTGCCGAAGTCGAACTCGGTGCCGCCGCTCGCCACGGTGCCGCCGCTCGCCCTTCCGCCGGACAGGATGTCCTCGACGCCGCCGCTGGCGACCGTCCCGGCCAGGGCGCTGGCATAGACATATTGCACGCCGCCGCTGAGCGTGCCGCCGCTGGCGGTGCCGAAGTCGAATTGCGTGCCGCCGCTCGCCACGATGCCGCCGCTCGCCCTTCCGCCGGACAGGATGTCCTGGACGCCGCCGCTGGCGACCGTCCCGGCCAGGGCGCTGGCATAGACATATTGCACGCCGCCGCTGAGCGCGACGCCGCTCGCCGTGCCGAAGTCGAACTGGGTGCCGCCGCTCGAAGCGATGCTGCCGCTGGCGGTCCCGCCGGACAAGATGTCCTCGATGCCGCCGCTCGCAATGTTGGTCGCGCTCGCAGAGCCGCCGCTATAGACATATTGGACGCCGCCCGAGAGCGTGCCGCCGCTCGCCGTGCCGAAGTCGAACTCAGTGCCGCCGCTCGACACAATGGCGCCGTTTGCGGCCCCGCCGGACAGGATGTCCTCGATGCCGCCGCTCGCAAGTGCGGTCGCGTTCGCAGTGGCCCCGCTATAGACATATTGGACGCCGCCGTTCGACAAAGTGCCGCCGCTGGCCGTGCCGAAGTCATATTCGCTGCCGCCGCTCGACACGATGCTGCCGCTCGCTGTGCCGCCGGCGAAGATCTCCTCGATGCCGCCGTTGACGAGCGCCGTAGCCGCGGCGCTGCCATAGACATATTGGACGCCGGCGCTCGACAAAGTATCGCCGCTGGCCGTGCCGAAGTCATATTCGCTGCCGCCGCTCGACACGATGGCGCCGCTATCCGTGCCGCCGGCGAAAATCTCCTCGACGCCGCCGTTGCCGACGGACGTGGCCGCGGCGCTGCCATAGACATATTGGACGCCGGCGCCACTCACCAAAGTCCCGGCCGCAAAACCGCCGCTGGAGACGGTTTCGTTGCCGGACGTCACCACGTCGCCGAGCGCCGAGCCGCCGGCATAGATGATCTCTTTGCCGCCGCTGACGAGCGTTGCCGAGGCAAAGCCGCCCGACGACACGTTCACCTTGCCGCCGCTGAGGATCGTGCCGCTGGCAAGGCCGCCGCTCTCGACGACTTGCGAACCGGTGAAGACCGAGGCGCCGCCGGCGCTGCCGTAGACGTCCTGCTCGCCGCCAGAAATCTGCGCGCCGAAGTCCGTGCCGGGGGGGAATTCGAAGTCCGTGCCGACGCCGCCGACGATTTCCAAGCCGCCGCTCAAGATCGTGGTGCTCGTCGCCGTCCCGGTGCTGTATTCTTCAAATCCGACGATCTGCCGGCCTCCGTTCGAAATAACGGTGCTGGTCGCCGTCCCGGTGCCGCGCGAGTCTCCGACGTACTGAGTGCCTCCGCTGTCGATCGTCGTGCCGGTCGCCGTCCCGGTACCGTAGTAATAGCCGACGAGTTGTTCGCCGCCGTTCGAGATCGTGGTGCTGGTCGCCGTCCCGCTGCCGCCGTCGTCTCCGACGTACTGGTCACCCCCGCTCGAAATCGTGGTGCCGGTCGCCGTCCCGGTGCCGAAGTAGAATCCGACGTCCTGGAAGCCTCCGTCCAAAATGGTGGTGCTGGTCGCCGTCCCGCTGCCGAAGTATTCTCCGACGTCCTGGAAGCCTCCGTCCAAAATGGTGGTGCTGGTCGCCGTCCCGGTGGCGTAGTAGTCTCCGACGCCCTGCTGGCCGAAGATCGTGGTGCTGGTCGCCGTCCCGGTGCCATACTCGTATCCGACCTCCTGGTCACCTCCGTTCGAAATCGTGGTGCTGCTCGCCGTCCCGCTGCCGGAGTCGTATCCGACGTACTGCTGGCCGCCGCCCAAAATCTGCGCGCCTATATCGGTGCCGCTGACGATTTCCAGGCCGCCGCTGACAATGGTGCCGCTGGCATGGCCGGCGTTCTCGACCACCTGCGAGCCGGTGAAGATCGTGACGCCGCTGGCAGAGCCGTAGACATCCTGCTCGCCGCCCGAAATCTGCGCGCCGAAATCCGTGCCGCCGGCGCTGACGATTTCCAGGCCGCCGCTGACGATCGTGCCGCTGACAAGGCCGCCGCTCTCGACCACCTGCGAGCCGGTGAAGACCGTGGCGCCGCTGGCCGTGCCGTAGACGTCCTGCTCGCCGCCGCTGATCTGCGCGCCGAAGTCCGTGCCGCCGGCGCTGACGATTTCCAAGCCGCCGCTGACGATCGTGGTGCTGATCGCCGTCCCGGTGCCGTAGTAGTCTCCGACGATCTGCTCGCCGCCGCTCGAAATCGTGGTGCTTGTCGCCGTCCCGGTGCCGTGGTCGTATCCGACGTACTGCACGCCGCCGCTCGAAATCGTAGTGCTGCTCGCCGTCCCGGTGCCGGAGGTGTCGCCGACGAACTGGGCGCCTCCGCTCGAAATCGTGGTGCCGGTCGCCGACCCGGTGCCGAAGTAGTATCCGACGACCTGCGCACCTCCGTTGGAAATCATGGTGCCGGTCGCCGTCCCGGTGCCGTAGTCTTCATCTCCGACGTACTGGACACCTCCGTACGAAATCGTGGTGCCAGTCGCTGTTCCATAGACATACTCAGTGCCGCCGCCACTGAACGTCGTATCGAGCACTTGACCGCCGGAGCTGACATTCACCGTGCCGGCGCCGGTGATCTCGATCAGGCCGGAAATCGTGCCGCCGTTGACGACTTCGAGCGTGCCGTTGCCTTCGACGGTGTAGCCGGTGGTGACATCGATAGGGGCGGAAACGGTCGTCGTGCCGCTGGAAACCGGGATCGTCGTCATGGCGAATCCGTCCCCGCACAGGCTTCGAAGCGAGCCGATTTATGGGAGCTTTGGGCTTGGAGATGCGGACGCGTTGCCAATCCCGAGATGCGCCGTATCGAGATCACGCTAGTGGCGGCAGCCGCGCTACCGGAAAAAACCTCCAGAGCACTGCCGATTTCCGTGACGAGCAAGACCGGGGACCCCGGCGTCGGCGATGCGACACTGGCTTCGGGCTCCGGCCCCGCGTCGGTGAACCCGCTTGCAAACGCAATGGTCATTTGAGGCCCCGCCTGCGGCAATAACTGAAGTGAATACTCCACCGCCTCAAGGCGGTGGCTTCGAATTGCGGCTAAAAGCCTGATGGGTCGATCCGCTGGGCCGACTGGTGCAAGTCTGGCCCGCATCGCAGCCTGGCCCCGATTGCGGCAAACACCGAAAGCTTCCGCCGCAGCGTGAACGATCTATTTCGGAATTGGTTTCGTCAGGACCGCACTTTTTTGCCAGATCCGGTGCTGCCTAAAGGCGTGGGGTTTACGGATCCCCTATTGGGAATTCTAAGATTGACCAATTCAGCCAGATAATTAGTGTTCGCGTACCGCGAAATTCCCTATTTGATCCGAACTTGCAGTTTGCCGCTTGCCCGGACCCATGAAACCACTGGTCCGGCCACCGCAGATCGAGCTGTCTAGCAGCCTGTCGGATCTTACCGGATTCGCCTCCATTTCGCACCGGCCCGCCGAAGCCTCGCCTTCCCATCGCTTGTCTCGTCCGCCTGCCTCTGTAATCATGCGCACTCAATATCTCCGGCCGGTCGTCTCAGCATGCCAAGCGTCGATTTGAATTGCGATTGCGGCGAAAGCTTCGGCGCCTACACGATGGGCGACGATGCCGCCATGCTCGAAATCGTCACCAGCGCCAATGTCGCTTGCGGCTTTCATGGCGGCGACCCGGAAGTCATGGCCGCAATGTTTGCGCTGGCGAAAGACAAATCCGTCGCCGTCGGCGCCCATCCGGGCTTTCCCGATCTTTGGGGCTTCGGCCGGCGCCGCCTGCCTTTTTCGAATACTGAAATCGAGCGCCTCGTCGCTTATCAGATCGGAGCGGCGCAGGGCGTCGCGGCGCTCGCCGGATATAGGATCACCCATGTCAAAGCGCATGGCGCCTTGAGCAATATTGCCGCCGAAGATTTCGACGTCGCGGCGGCAATTGCGCGCTCCGCCCGCGCGGCGGCACCCGATCTCGTCTTTCTCGCAAGTGCCGGCACGGCGCTCGAAGCGGCGGGCCGTAAGGAAGGTCTGCGGGTCGCCCGCGAAATCTATGCCGACCGCGCCTATACCGACGAAGGTCTGCTCGTGCCGCGCGGCGAAGAGGGCGCCGTGCTGCATGATGTCGAAGCCGTCGCGGCGCGGGTGCTCGCCATGGTCGAGGCCGGCGCGGTGATCGCGGTTTCCGGCAAACGCATTCCGGTCGGCATCAATTCGATCTGCGTGCATGGCGATACGCCCAATGCCGTCGCCATGGCCCAGGCCGTGCGGACACGGCTCGAGACGGCCGGTTTCTCGCTCAGGCCTTTCGTCGACGTGCTTTCGGGTTAAGCGGTCGCGTCTCGGTTCGATTGTCTAGAATGGGCGGGCGGAGCGGCCGTTCGTCTAGGCAGAATCGATGATTCGCGTGCGCCGAAGAACGAACCCGCTCGCATAGGACAGGTCCGGCGCCGAGGTCGCGCCGAACCCGAGCGTCGCGTCAGCGGCCCCAAAAGCCGGTCAGCGTAGCCTTCGCCAATGTGTGTGCGTGCACATAGAAGCCGACGACTGCGGCTGAGGCGTTCGCATCGAGGTCGAGTTTCTCGACATCAAGCGCGAATATGTTGAAATGATAGTGGTGCGGCTTGTCGCCCTTGGGCGGGCAAGGGCCGCCGTAGCCGATCGCGCTAAAATCGTTGCGGACTTGCAGCGCGCCGGCCGGCAATCCCGATCCCTTCGCGTCGCCCGCGCCCTTGGGAAGAGAGGACGTATCGGCGGGAATATTGGCGACGACCCAGTGCCAGAAGCCGCTTCCCGTCGGCGCATCGGGATCATAAAGGTTGATTGCAAAACTCTTCGTCCCCTTGGGCGCGCCCGACCAATTAAGCGCCGGCGAAATATTCTTGCCCGTGCAGTCCCAGCCGTTGAACACCTGCTCAATGGCGATCGTCGCGCCCGGCTTGATGTCTGGGCTCGTCAAAGTGAGCGCGCTCGCTGCGCCTGCGCTCGCCAATCCGCCGAGGACAATCGCAGTCGTCAATGCAAATTTACGCATAGGTAGCTCCTCCCGCAAACTCCGCCGACCGCGCCGCCCATTTTTCGGGTGGCGCCTGCAGGCGCAGGCATTGTTAATCAGCTGACCTCGATTGGGCAAGCGCGTCCGCCTTACGTGTGTTGCAGGCCGACGAGGAGCAGCTCCACGAGTTCGTGACCAAATGTTGTCGACAGCGGCTCGCCTGATACAAGGGTACGAAAATAAAGAGGTCCGATCAGCATTTCGAGCAGAACGTTGAAGTTCAGGCCGCTCCGAATCTCGCCACGTTGCTCCGCACGCTCGAAAATGCCCTGCGCAAGTGCAAGTCTTTGGGACCAGAACTGTTGGCTCAGCGATCGCAGATCCGGATTGGCGCGAGCTGCCAGGATCGCCGAACCGAGCGCGCGTCCAACCCGTGATTTCAATACTCGCACCACTTGGCCCACGAGCTGGTCCAGGTCAGATTGAATGTGACCCGTGTCGGGGGTCGGAATCGCGTCGGCGGCTTTTGAGAGGCATGCGTCCATCACCAACGCGCCCTTGCTGCCCCAGCGCCGGTAGATTGAGGTCTCGTGAACATTTGCGGCAGCGGCCACGCGAGCGATGCTCAGCTTTTCGTAACCGTCGTCCAGCAATGCCTCAAACGCGGCCTCGAGAACCGCCTGCCTTATTCGGGCGCTCCGCCCCCCTGTGCGGGTCTTGCGTTTAGGAGCGTCGGTGTCGGGAGGATTTTGAACCATGCAAGATATTAACGCAAATGTACTTGCGTTAATAGACGGGCGCCTCTATATCTCATTAATGCAATATAACTTGCTTTAAGGAGCGCGGCATGGATTACGTCCTTTTCGTTGACGCCGTCCTTTTGGCAGCCTGCCTGGTGGCGCTTGTCATTTGGCGGCGAGGCACCGAAGTCGGGCAAACGCGCTTCTTCCTTAACCAGACCTACCACTTTCAGACCTTGCGTGTGTTCAACGATATTCCGGCCGGCGGTGCCGATACCGGCGAGATCCTCCAGGCGATCAAGTCCATTCGCTCAGGCGACGCGCAAAGCTGGTACCGAGGTTGGGAGGCCGCGGCTGAACGTACCATGGCATTGGCTGCCGGCGCGCGCGACGCACAGAGCCGCGGTGGGGCACTGCTGCGCGCCCACAATTATTTTCGCACGGCACAGTTTCTGCTGCCTCCAAATGATCCGAAGCGGCCAACGGCGTTCGCAAAGGACACCGCAGCGTTCTATGAAGGTCTGGATGCGCTTGCAGTGCGTCATGAGGTTTTCGCCGCGCCGTACCTCGATGCCAGCCTGAAGGCGATCTATTACCCGGGCGCCGAGGGCGCCAATGCGAAACCGCTGATCGTGTTTTTTGGTGGCTACGACTCGACACTTGAAGAACTGTACTTCGTATTGGCAGCAGCCGCTCAGCAGCGGGGCTACTCGGTGCTGACTTTCGAGGGACCGGGCCAAGGGGGCGCATTGCGTGAGCAGGGTCTGACGTTCACCCATGAATGGGAGAAGCCCACCTCTGCAGTGTTGAATGAATTCCTCGCGCAACATGATCGTCCTACAAAGATGATCATGGTGGGCATGAGCATGGGAGGCTACCTGGCGCCACGCGTGGCCGCATTCGACGAGCGAGCCGATGGCGTCGTGGCGTTCGATGTCTTCTTCGACCTGAGCCAAACTGCCCGGCGGTATATGCCGTCCATCGCCTTTTGGCTGCACGATCACGGATTCGCCGCGCTGGTGTCTTTTTTAGTGAAGGTGAAGTGCGCGCTGAACCCGGATGCCGCCTGGGCGCTGCATAACGGCAGATGGGTCATGGGCACCCACGATGCGATTGAAACCGTCCGAGCTTTCGATCCGTACACGTTGAAAGACTGTGCCCCCCGGATTCGCGGCGACGTGTTAATTCTCGCCGGGAAGAACGACCATTTCGTGCCGATATCGCAAGTTCAGGCGTTCGAACGTTCGCTCACCAACGCACGCAGCGTGACGACTTGCGTTTACGATGAGACTTCCGGTGGTGCCGAGCACTGCCAGCTCGGCGCGGCCACGCTTTGGCACCGTGATTTCTTCGACTGGATCGAAGTGAAGTTCGGTGGCACGGCGCTGCTGCGCTCGTGAGATTTTAGGGCAAAGGCCCATCAGGTACGAAATCAGCACCATCGTTGAGATCGAAGCCCCGGTCTCCGCATGAATGACTGCAAAAGGGCCAATGCCGGTTTTCAAACGGAGACACGACGGAATAGCCGAAGGCCTTGCTTGCGCGCGGCAAGCCGGCGTAGCGTCTTCGCTTGGAAACCCTGTCGCATGCGAGGGTGCGCTCATGGAGCTTGTTGCGCAGGCACGCTTTCTGCCCGCCGGCGAATGCGCTCTCGTCGTCGAATTTGGCGCCACGATCGATCCGGTCTTGAACGACCGCGTGCTCGCCCTCGATGCCGCTTTGTCGGCGCGAAGGCTCGACGGCATCGTCGAGACGGTGCCGACCTACCGGTCCTTGATGATTTACTTCGAGCCGCGCCTCTGGTCGCATGAAGCCCTCGTCGGCGTGCTCCAGAAGTCTCGAGAGTGCACCGCCGGCCGCTCGCCTCGCGCCGCGGCATTGGGTCGTGCCCGCCTGCTATGAGCCGCCGTGTGCGGAAGATCTTGGCGACGTCGCGCAAGCGCTCTCATTGTCGCCGCAGCGGGTCGCTGCCCTGCATGCCGGCGCTGGTTATCGCGTCTATATGTACGGGTTTGCGCCCGGTTACGTCTTTCTCGGCGGCCTGCCGGCGGAACTCGCCATATCGCGGCGGGCTTCGCCGCGTCAGCCGATTCCGTCCGGCGCTTTGCTCATCGCCGGTGGCCAGGCCTTGATCGCCAGTGTCTCGATGCCGACCGGCTGGTACGACATCGGCCGCACGCCGGCCAAGACCTTCGACTCGAAGCGCGATCCGCCTTGTCTGCTACGGGCCGGCGATCACGTCCGCTTTGAGCCGGTCGATTTCGCCAGCTTCGAGCGCTTGGCGCGGGAGGCCGAGGCGGGCGCACCGATCATCCGCCAAGCGCCAAGAGAGGCATGAGATGGCGGCCGCAATGCGCATGGTCCGCGCCGGTCCGGGAGTTACGATTTAAGACGCTGGGCGGCATTCCTATCTGCGGTTCGGCGTGACGCCGGCGGGACCGATGGACTGGCAAGCTTTCCGCACGGCGCATCTCGCGCTCGGCAATGATCCGGCCAAAGCTGCCGCGCTCGAAGTCTCCGTCGGCGGCGTCGAAGTCGTCTGCGAAGAGGCCGCCGCATGGGTCGCTTTCTGCGGCGGTGAGTTTTCGTGGCGGCGCGGCGCGCAAGAATTCGGCCCCGCCGCGCGCCTGCACCTGCAGCCTGGCGAAACACTGATTGCGCGGCCGGCATGTTCCGGAGCTTTCGCCTATCTTGCCGTCGCAGGCGGTTTCGACACGCCAATCGTCCTCGGCAGCCGCGCCACCCATACGCGCTCGTCGATGGGCGGCATCGAAGGCCGCATGCTGCGAATCGGAGACAGTCTGCCCTGGGGGACGGCGCCCGCGGCCTTGCGGGAGACAGCGCTGTTCGAGGCCGGCATCGAAGCGCCTTGGCTCGCCCGCAACCTTGCACCGATTCGCGTCATCCTCGGGCCGCAGGACGATTATTTCTCCGTCGCGGCGATCGCCACATTCTTCGCCTCGACCTTTCGCTTGACGGCTGCCGCCGACCGCATGGCCTATTGTTTCACCGGGCCGGAGATCGCGCACAAAAAAGGCTATAACATCGTTTCGGATGGAATAGCCCTCGGTGCTATTCAAGTGGCCGGCGACAAGCAGCCGCTCGTGCTCATGGCCGATCATCAGCCGACGGGCGGATATCCCAAGCTCGGGCATGTCGCGCGCGTCGATATTTCACGTTTGGCGCAAATGCGGCCGGGCGAAGCATGCCGTTTCGTTCAAGTGAGCGCCGGTGCGGCGCGACGGGCGCTCATCACGCGCGACGACGAGATCATGCAGACGGCGCATCATCTTCGCCCAGTGATGCGCGTGCCCTCGACCGAAGAGCTCATGCGTCTCAATCTCGTCGGCGGCGTGACCGATGGGAGGGCGAGCGACGAGATGTGAGGCGTCCATACATGAATGCCGTCAGTATGAGTTCTCGTTAGAGAGATCCAATCTCCCGCACCGCTCCCCCCTCCACATGCAGCATCTGGGCGCGGCCTTCGAGCGGGCGGAAGGCTTCTCTCTCCGTGCCGGTCATGAAAACTTGCGAGCCGAGGCTTTCGAGCCGGTCGTAGAGTGCTCCTCGGTGCCGAGAATCGAAATGCGCCGCGATCTCGTCGAGCAGGATCAGCGGCTTTATGCCGGAAAGGTCGCCGACGAGTTGCGCATGCGCGAGAACGAGGCCGACAAGCAGCGCCTTTTGCTCGCCGGTGGAAGCACGTGCCGCCTCGACGTCTTTGGGACCGTGCCGCACGAGAAGATCGCAAGTGTGCGGGCCGATCAAGGTCCGGCTGGCAGCGGCGTCGCGGCCGCGATTGTCGCGCAACATCCGCCGATAGAGATCTTCGACTTCGAGGGCGGGACGCGTCGCGACGAGCGTTTCGATGTCGCCTTTGAGGCCGAGCTCGGCCCAGGGAAAGGGCGAGGCTTCGTCCTTTTCTCGGGCGATGAGCGCGGCGAGCCGCGCCGCGGTCTCATGCCGCGCGGCGGCGACCGCAACGGCGAGTTCTGCCACTTCGCGCTCGGCCGCGTCGAGCCAGAGCCGATCGGTGCTGCCGTCTTCGAGCAGCCGGTTGCGATTGCGCAAGGCCCGCTCGAGCGCGTTGACCCGCGTGCCATGATCGCAATCGACGGCGAGGACGAGGCGATCGAGAAACCGCCGCCGTTCGCCTGCAGAGCCGGTGAAAAGCCCGTCCATGCCGGGCGTCAGCCAAACGACGCGGACATGATCGGCAAAGGCGCGGATCGATGCGATCGGTTCACGGTCGAGCCGGTAGCGGCGCAGAAGTCCGCCTTCGGGCTGAAGCTCGGTGCCCGTGCCCAATTGGCTCACGCCGAGGCGCGTGGCAAGTTCGACCGAGAGGCTGAACATGCCGCTGCCGCCAAAGCGCGCGCAATCGGCGAGTTCGGCCCGCCGCAGCCCGCGGCCGGGCGAAAGCAAGGAAAGAGCTTCGAGAAGATTGGTCTTGCCGGCGCCGTTTTCGCCGCAGAGCACGACCAGGCCCGCGTCGAGTGCGAGATCGAGGGCGCGATAGGAGCGGAAATCCGCCAGGATCAGGCGGCGAACCGAAGGTGAAGGGAGACCCGCCCCTGCAGCGGAAGGCACCATGGTGTCGAAAATCATCCGATTCGATCGCAGGCGCAACATCGTTGCTCACCTTGTCACCCGCCGTCGTGTCTCCTTCGACGGCAGGCAGCCGCCCTACTCGTATTTTTCCAATACGCAACCGGGCTTCAGCCGGATATCAGCAGGATCATGCAGGTAGGCGCGCATTTGGACGTAATATTTTTTGCCGCCGACGATCACATATCCGACGATCGTGTCGCGCGTTCCTTTCGGCACGACGACGTCGATGCGTTCGAGGGAATTGCTGTTGTTGCGGTTGTCATAGCTTTGCGAATCCCGAATGAAAACACCGGGACAATCTTCAGCGCTCGCCGAATTGGCTGCAATGCATGCGAACAGAGATGCCAGCACAATTGCATAGCCGAAGAGCTTCATGCGATCCTCCTCGCCCGTTGAATGCCAAGTTTGAGTCGAGCGTCTCATCGAATTCGGAACGCTGCACCGACGTCGATCACATTCGGGCGGGCCTCTTTTTGGAAGCTCAGGTCCAGACCGGTGCGAGAAAAAGTGGGACGCTGCGCGGCTTTTCCGGCGCAATCAAGTTTACGCGATGTAGGTGATAGGTCGGCGGCACGTCAATATGGCAAGTTTGGAGGCGTGGCGCAATTGCGTCGCGAGGAGATCATGAGCGGCGCCCAATTTCGGCTCGCACCCCGCAGCGTGGCGGACTTGGCGCCGCTCGTCGACCTCTGGGTCGAAAGCTGGCAGGCCGCCATGCCGCAAATTGATTTTGACGCACGACGCGCTTGGTTCAGTACGCATCTCCTGGCGATGGAGGCCGACGGGGCTCTCACGATCTGCGGCTTCGACGCCGAAAATCGCCTCGCCGGCTTCGCGCTCCTCGTCACGCAAAAATCCTATCTCGAGCAGATCGCCGTGCATCCGCGCCATTTCGGCAGCGGTCTCGCCGGCCGGCTCCTGGGCGAAGTGAAATCGCTCTGCCCCGGCGGATTGACGCTCGACGTCAATGCCGACAATCGGCGCGCCTTGCGGTTTTATGAACGCGAAGGTTTTGCACGAATCGCGAGCGGCAGAAATGGGCTTTCGGGGCTCGCGACTTGGCGGCTGCGCTGGCCCTGAAACCCGTTGATCGCGAAGGCGAAGCCCCTTGCCGGCGTGAAAATGGTGAGGGGTGGCGAATGCGATCCTCCCGACAACCTTTTTTGAGATAGTCGGCGGTGCAGCAATGCGAATCGCAATTGACAAGTTGGGGCTGGGGAACTTCACTTCATGGTGTGAGATGCGCCGTGGCAAGAGACGCGCATCCTCGGGGGGAGGGGACCATGAGCACCGATGTTGAGGCTGTGCCGAGCATTTCGGCACCACGCTCGAGCTGGCGCGAATTGTGGATCAAAGAAGATTGGTGGGCGATCTGGATCGGGCTCGGCATCGTGCTCGTAGGCCTCGCCCTATTTGAATCGGGCGCCAGCCTGCGCTGGCTGGCGGTGCTTCCGGGCAAATGGTCGACGCTCTCGCAAGTCGGCGCGGACCTCGCAGCGAACTGGCTTCGCTTTGTCGCGCAATTCGGTTTCTGGCTCGTGGTGTTCTCGTTCGCGCTGAGCGCGCTCGGTTTTCGCGCGCGCGAATTTATCCCCGCTTTCGTGTTTCTTTACGTCGCCGCGCTGGTCGTGTTCGTCATCGGCCAATGGGATCAGGCGAGCTATTACAATCTGGAGCCGCCGCTGCTGGCCTTGCTCGCCGGCCTCGTCATTTCGAACTTCATCGGCCTGCCGCATTGGCTCGACGCCGGCTTTCGCGTCGAATTCTACATCAAGACGGGCATCGTGCTGCTGGGCGCGACCGTGCCCTTCTCGCTCGTGCTTCTCGCCGGGCCGGTGGCCATCTTGCAGGCGTCGATCGTTTCGATCGTTACCTTCCTGGCGATCTATTTTGCCGCGGTCAAACTGGGTCTTGATCGGCGCCTCGCCGCCACGCTCGGCGCGGGCGGCGCCGTGTGCGGCGTCTCCGGCGCCATCGCTATTGCCGGCGCGGTCGGCGCCAAGCGCGAGCACGCGCCGATCGCCATCACCGCCGTGATCGGCTGGGCGATCGTGATGATCTTCGCCCTGCCGCTGGTCTCCCGCGCCTTGCACCTTCCCACCGGCGTCGCGGGCGCCTGGATCGGCACGTCGGAATTCGCCGACGCGGCCGGCTATGCCGCGGCGGTCTCCTATGGCGCGCTCGCCGGCAAGGTGGAGGGCATCGTCGGCTCGAGCGACCAGGCGACGCTCGCCTTCACCTTGATGAAGGTCATCGGCCGCGACGTGTGGATCGGCATCTGGGCCTTTGTCATGGCGATCATCGCAACGACACGTTGGGAGCAGCGCCCCGCCGGCAGCAAAGCGGACGCCGGCGAAATCTGGCGCCGCTTCCCGAAATTCGTGCTGGGCTTCATCGTCGCCTCGATCGTCATTACGGCGGTGACGGCGCATCTGAGCTTCGCCGACTTCAACAAGGTGGCGACGCCGGATCTGATCGGACCGATCAAGGACCTGCGCACCTGGGCGTTCATTTTCTGCTTCCTCAGCATCGGCCTGACGACGCGGTTCCGTGAGCTCGCCTCGGCAGGCAAGAAACCGCTCGGCGCCTTCACGATCGGCGTCGCGATCAACGTAGCGCTGGGTTTCCTCCTGTCGGCCTATGTGTTTGCCGGCTATTGGGCGAACCTCGGCAAGTGAAGCTGTTCCGCGCCATCCGCGACGGCTTCGCCGCCGCCGCGCGCGCCGGTGCGCCGGCGGACTGTTTCGGCTGCCGCCACTTCGAGAACGGCGCTGCGTTCCTCGAAGCAGCCCTGCCGGGTCTGGCGACCTTCAGCTCGGCGCGCGCCAGCGTGCGCGCCGACGATGGGCTCTGTCTGCGGCACGGACACTATGTCAACGGCCGGCGGGCCTGCGCGGATTTTGCCGCTTGCGGAAAGGCTGTTCCGGCTTGTCCGGCGCAATGACGTGGCGCCGGGCCGGAAGACGGAGGCCGAGCCGACCGTTGCTGGGCACGCAGGCCTACCAGGCTTCCCCCCGCCTCACCCAGCCTGCCGCCGTCTTGACATAGCTGCGCTTGACGGCGGCCCAAGCTATCCGATGTGCGGCTTCCTCTTGCCGGCCTTCCCCGGCGTGGGCGGCAAAGGCATGATTGAAGGCTTCGCGAAAAATATCCTGCGCATGGTCCGGCAGGATGTGGCGAAGATTGACCGGCAGATCGGCATTGGTGAGATAAGGCACGAGGTCCTCCCTCCGCGGCTGAGTTGAGCCGCGTCACGGAAGTTCGCCTTGATCGCAGCCGATCCATTGCGCCGCCGGCGCATTCAGCCCATCCGAACGCTTCGGCGCCGTCGCAGCCTGGACGCCTCAGCCCACTTTAGCGCCGATAACGACCACTTTCGTGCCGATCGGCGTGCGTGCATAAAGATCAATGGCGTCCTGATTGACCATCCGGATACAACCCGACGATACGCTCTTGCCGATCGAATGCGGCTCGAGCGTGCCGTGGATGCGAAACAATGTATCCTTGTTGCCTTGCCAGAGATACATGGCACGAGCGCCGAGCGGATTACGCGGGCCGCCGGGCATGCCGATGCCGCTCTGCAGCTCGGCGAGCGACTTTCTCAGCTCCGGCTGCCGTTCGATCATTTCTTTGGGCGGGTACCAGTCCGGCCATTCCTGTTTGCTGTTGATCGTCGCGGATCCCGACCAGCCGAAGCCCTCGCGGCCGACGCCGACGCCGTAGCGCATTGCGCGGCCGCCGCCTTGAATGAAATAAAGATAATGATGCGCCGGATCGACGATGATAGTCCCAGCCGGCTCGTTCGAGACATAATCGACCGCCTTGCGGACGAAGGCCGGATCTATCTCGGTCGGTTTCAGACCGTGGACCGGAAAAGGCTCGCCCGTCACGGGGCCGTACATTGCCAAAAAGTTCCCTGACGCGGGCTCGGCGGACGGCTTTTCCTGCGGCGGCGGCAGCGCCGCTTCCACGGTCGGACTAGGATTCGTGCTCTCGCAGCCCGCAAGACCGAAAGCTGCGCAGGCAGCGGCACCGGCCATCAGGGCGCGACGATGTAAAATGAGCATCGACAAAACTTCTCTCCAGCGGGACTCACATCGCAAGAAAGCTAAAGCAAAAACTCCCCTTGCGGTATTGCATTCGGGACACGCTGTGCTTTTTTCTTCATATGCCGCCTGTCGGAAAGGAACAGGCGGTGCTCTGCGCGGGAAAATCGACTTGGCCGCAGCGTTTTGCTGCAAGGCAACCCTCAAATCCTTCGAATTCGCTGTATGGCAAGAGTTGCGACCGCGAGCCGATCGAGGCTCAATCTGGCCTGATTTTGCGACCTTCGAGGATGCCGTGCCACAAATAGTGTCGATACGGGTCCACCCCTGCAGCACAAACATCCGGATTGAGCGCGAGATAGGCTTTCGCGTCGAAATCGATCAATTCGACGCGCCGTGGCGGCGCGGCGCAAATGAGTTTGGTCGGGCGGAACCGCGCATATCGTTTCCAGTCGGCAAGACCCCTGCTGCCTTCCTCGATCGATCCGTAGATGAGATAGTCGAGGCCTTCGACGCAAGGGTCCTGGCGCGCCAGCAACCAATCCATGATTTCGAAAATGAGAATCTTTGTGACTCCATCCGTGAGCGATGTGCCATGCCCCATGAAGCTCAGGATGTGAACGGCATTGCCGGCACGCTGCAGCGATGCATAGGCGACGAGACGCTCGCCAGTATCATCGCCAAGAAAAACGCCCCAATCGATACGCCAATGCTCACAGCATGATGGCCGCTGATGAGGCGCAGACTGGTCGCCGATCGATGGCCGTGGCCCATTGAGGGCCTCCCACACCAGCCCCCTGGAGCGGACCAGTTTGGAAGCCCTGATGAGATGTCGGCCAGCAGAATGGGAGGTCTGGCCGATCCGCCGTGCATAATAGCCGAGCCGGCGCGCCTTGTTGGCCGAGCGAAGATATTTTCCTTTCGTTTCCTTTGAGACTGCTGCGAGATATTTTTCGATGGTGCGGATCTCGTCGAGATCGATGACGGCCGCCGTGGCGCGCAGCAATTGCCCCAGCGGAAAAGGATCGTTCACGCGAACAAATGATTCGACCAGTTGATAGCTCGTCTCGACATAAGGCATGCAACTCGGCTGGTTGCAGATCAAATGAAAGTTCAGTTCAGCGACCGGGAGTTCGTCGAAAAGCCCTTTTCCGAAATTTCGAAGGCGCCCCTTATGCGCGGCACTGACAAACGGAGGGGTGAGTCTGGCAATACCGCGCCCCAGTCTGGAAACGAGTCGCCGGAGCGATGCAGAGCGCGCGAAGGCTGCAATGATTGAAACCATAGCCCGGCCGACTTCCAGAAATAGGCGGATCGAAAATGCGAAATCCGTGCAGCCCGAGCAGAAAATCGCCGATATGTGCTCGCCAGGCAACCTTCACATTGATCAGTGCCGAGTGGTGCGGAGCCGATACCGAACCGGAGCTGGGCAGAAGATAATGAAGCGCAAGGGACCGGAGCCCCGCGCCGCCCCGGCTCCGAAAGACGGCAGATTACTGTGAGAGTTTACCAAATCTCCCGTGCGAACTCATCGACCCATCGCCGCGAGGCAGCAAATCGACGCTCAAAAAAAGGCATTTAATAGGTCACCACCGTAATGCTGCGTGTGGCCGCCGTCGCGAGACGAATTGCTCGGCCGCGAAAATTTCAGAAATTCCTCTTGCAATGATCCAGTTTTGATATATCTTAGTTTCAGATATATCGTGATACGATATTTGCGGACAAACAGGATAAAATTATGCGTTTTCATGGACACTGCCACCGCGCGCCGCTCGAAGGTGGCGGCGGATCGGAGAATTTTCGGTCGCGCCGGCGTTTCGGCCGCGAGCGCGCGGCGGGAGGCCGCGTCTTCGAACAGGGCGACCTTCGTTACGTGATCCTCAAACTGATCGGCGAAAAGCCGTCGCATGGTTATGAACTCATCAAGGCCATTGAGGAGCGGCTGGGCGGCGCCTATTCGCCGAGCCCGGGCGTGATCTACCCGACCCTGACGCTGTTGGAAGAGACGGGTCTCATCGCAGCGAGCCAAAGCGAAGGTCCGCGCAAACTCTTCGAGATTACGCCGGAAGGCCGCGCCGCCCTGGACAATGACAAGGCGACGGTCGAGGCGATCTTCGCCCGGATGGAAGAGGTCAATGCGCGGCTCGGCGGCGGCCCCTCGCCGCAAATGATCCGCGCTTACGAGAACCTGAAGACCGCGTTGCGATTGCGGGTCCGCAGTGGCCCTTTGAGCCCGGCGCAGATCACCGCCATCGCCAACCTTCTCGACGAGACGGCAAAAACGGTCGAGACCATCTAGAGGTGCCAAAAGTGGCGCGAGGATGTAGTCTATGCGCCATGGAGACGGTCGCGATTCGCATCCTCGGTATCGACCCCGGCCTACGCAGCATGGGCTGGGGTATCGTCGACGTTTTGGGCTCTCGGGTCGCTTATGTCGCGAGCGGGGCTGTGCGCTCGAACGAGAGGGATTGCCTCGCAATAAGGTTACGATGTCTGCATGAAGGCCTCGCGCGGGTCATCGTACAATATGTGCCGCATGAGGCGGCGGTCGAAGAGACTTTCGTCAATCGCGATCCGCAATCGGCGCTCAAGCTCGGACAGGCGCGCGGCGTTGCCCTCGTGGTGCCGGCGCTCGCCGGCCTCGATGTCGCCGAATATGCGGCGAATCTCGTCAAAAAGACGGTGGTCGGCACGGGGCATGCCGAAAAGGCGCAAATCGCTATGATGGTCCGGGTGCTGCTGCCGAAGTGCGAGGCTGCGCACGCGGGCGGCCTCGCTGCCGATGCGGCCGATGCGCTCGCCGTAGCGATAACCCATGCGCAGCATCGCGGCAGCCGTATGGCACAGCGCGCATGATCGGCAAGCTTAAAGGGGCGGTCGATAGCCTCGCAGAGGATCACGTGATTCTCGACGTGCATGGCGTCGGCTTCGTCGTGCAATGTTCGAGCCGGACGCTGCGGACTTTGCCGCGCCCGGGCGAGGCTGCGGCGCTGGCGATCGAGACGCAAGTCCGCGAAGATTCGATAAGGCTCTACGGCTTTGCATCGGAGGCCGAGCGCGATTGGTTCCGGCTTCTGCAAATGGTGCAGGGGGTGGGCGCCAAGGTCGCCCTGGCGATCTTGGGGGTGCTCGGCGAAGCCGAACTCGCGGCGGCGATCGCGCGGCAGGATAAAATAGCGGTGGCGCGGGCGCCGGGCGTCGGACCTAAACTTGCCGCACGAATCGTTGCCGAATTGAAGGACAAGGGGCCGGCCGTAACGGCCGAGTTCGCGGGCACGGTCTCGCTCGCGTCCAGTGAGGTTCCCTCGGCCGTGCAGGATGCGATTTCGGCCTTGGTCAATCTGGGCTATGGCCGGCCGCAGGCGGCGGCCGCCATTGCCGCGGCACGATCGGCGCTAGGCGAGGACGCGGCGGCGTCGGCGCTGATAAGGCGCGGCCTGAAGGAACTGGCGCAATGACTCTATCCAGGCGGCGCGCGGCGCCGGGCGGCTCTTGCCGGCTGGCATGCCGAGACCGGCATCGTCCCCGTGTCGCGCGTGCAGCGGCCAGCGGGAACCTATATGAAGGAGAGTTCGATCCTTGACCACACCGCCCCGCCGTCTCGTGTCTCCGCACAAGCGTGAAGACGACAGCGAAAGCTCCAGGTTGGAGAGCGCCAGGTCGGAGGCCTCGTTGCGGCCGCTCATGCTCGCCGATTTCATCGGCCAGGAGGCGGTACGCAAAAACCTCAAAATCTTCATCGAGGCGGCCAAGGCGCGCCGAGACGTGCTCGATCACGTCTTGTTCGTCGGCCCGCCGGGGCTCGGCAAGACGACACTGGCGCAGATTATGGCGCGGGAGCTCGGCGTCAATTTTCGCTCGACCTCCGGGCCGGTGATCGCCAAGGCCGGCGATCTCGCCGCCCAGCTCACCGGCCTCGAGGACCGCGACGTCTTGTTCATCGATGAGATCCATCGGCTCAACCCCGCCGTCGAAGAAATCCTTTACCCGGCGATGGAGGATTTTCAGCTCGACCTCATCATCGGCGAGGGACCCGGCGCGCGTTCGGTCAAGATCGATCTCGCCAAGTTCACCCTCATCGGCGCGACGACCCGCGCCGGCCTGCTGACGACGCCGCTGCGCGACCGCTTCGGGATTCCGGTGCGTCTCGATTTCTATACGGTCGGCGAACTCGAACTCATCGTGCGCCGGGCGGCGCGCGTCCTCGCCGTCGGCATCAGCGAAGACGGCGCCAACGAAATCGCCAAGCGCGCGCGCGGGACACCGCGGATCGCCGGCCGGCTGCTGCGCCGGGTCCGGGATTTCGCCATCGTCGACGGCGAACCGCAGATCAGCCGCGCCGTCGCCGACAGCGCCTTGCGGCAGCTCGACGTCGATCACCGAGGCCTCGATGTGATGGACCGGCGCTATCTCGGAACGATCGCGCAATCTTTCGGCGGCGGGCCGGTGGGGATCGACACCATCGCGGCAGCGCTGTCGGAGCCGCGCGATGCGATCGAAGACATCATCGAGCCTTTTCTCATTCAGCAGGGCTTCATCCAGCGTACGCCACGCGGCCGGCTGCTGACGCCGCACGCTTTTCAGCATCTCGGCCTGCCGGCGCCGCAAGCGTCGCCGCAGAGCGGGCAGGGCCAACTTTTTTCCGAAGACCCCGAAGGCGGGGTCTAGCGCCGCCCCGCTTTGCTTGCGCGGCGAGACCTGCACGCGCTTGTAACGGTGAAGGGCGCATGTTATCGGCTTCGCACTTCCGGAGAGGTGGCTGAGCGGTTGAAAGCACCGCACTCGAAATGCGGCATAGGCGCAAGCCTATCGGGGGTTCGAATCCCCCCCTCTCCGCCACCCTTCGCCCCGACGGGCTACGGGTGGCAGGCCACCTCGTCGACAGGCGAAGGGTGTCTCCCGAAGCTCCGAAAGGAGCGCGGGGACACCCTCTTGATACGCTATTTTAATCGCAGCGGACGAAGCTGAAGCCTTTGCATGCGTCGCCAGTGCAATACTGGTGCGATCCGATGACGAACGTATGCCCCGGGTGAAAGACTTCCCAGCTGCGGGCACGGTCGAAGCCCCGGGCTTGGCAGAACTGAGTGGCGCCTGCCGAGCCGCAATCATGCGCCCACTCCGCACACCAATCGACGATTGCGCCGTGCGATCTTGGGTAGCGGAAACCGCTGCCGGGCAGATATTGAACAGTCTCGATCATTGCGTCTGGCGCGACGGCATTCAATGCGACACGCGGCCCTAGTGGAGCCGCATTCAAACTTTGGACTCCAAGACATCCGAGGAAAACGCCCAAACAGAGAGCAGTTCTGATTGTTTTCATTGCAGTCCTCCTATGTTGTCAAAGCGCCGATCACGATCGATGGCGCCGGCCACCCTTAGTCGCGGCAGACAGCAAAATGGTTCAAAGCGAGGCAACTATGAAACTCAATGCGTCTTGCCTGGACCACGATGGTTTTGGCTTGAATCAATCCAAAACCATCTTGGTCGGTTCCAATAAATTGGAGCGGGATATGCAGATAGATTTACGCAATCTGCATAAACTTGATTGCGCCGGCAAACAGGTTCCCATTTTTCCTCATCCCGCTCTAGGATCATGGTCGCATCGCGGCGCCCGTACCTGCCGAGTATTGCGCGCCGTCTGCACAGTCTGGATCGCTCAGAAACGCCTTTGCATTTTCTCGTGCTGGGAACTCGATCACTACCATCCGCTCCGGCCTCCAGTCGCCCTCTATAGTAGTCGGCTGAACGCCCTGAACGGTGTATCTTCCTGAGTGCTTCTCGATGAACGCCGGGATACCAGCGATGTACGGTCCGAAGCCCGCGAAATCATGAATAGTCAGGTCGAGAACGAGGTAAGCTTTCATTCTTTCGAGACTCCAAGGTTCCCAGATGATCAACGCCGCAATGTCTCGTGTCCACCCACACGAGCCGGCGCAGCTATTCAGGGCGAGGTCCGCTGTTGGAAACCGGTGCTGGTCTACGGCACGGCCGTAATGGGCGCGGGATTCCTTTGCTCGCCGAGGTCGGCGCGCGCGTCAAATGCTCTTCGCGCTCCCTCCAGGCTTCGCCGCGGCCTGCGCCGCTTCGTCGACCCGCGCCTCCTCGGCGACGAGCGCCTGTTGCAGGAAAACCAGCGCCTGGTGGAATTGCGGCCGCGAGGGCCCTAGCGCCTCGAATAGCCGCGAGGCGTTCGTCGCCATCAGCTCATAGATGTCCTCCAGCGTCTCTCGGCCCTTGGGCGTCAGCGCTAGCCGCGCATGCCGGCGGTCCGGCTGCTCGCGGCGCTGTTCGAGGAACCCCTTGGCCATCAGCGCCGCGACGCGCTGGCTCACCAGCGATTTGCTCATGTCGACGAGGTCGCCGACCTCGCCCTGCGTCGGCTCGGACATCTCGCGCACCGCCATCGCCACCAGAAATTCGGGATAGCTGACGCCGCGCGCGTCGAGCACGCGCTGGCGCGCCAAGCGGTCGAGCCGGGCGACAATCTCATGCAGCAGGAAGACCTCGGTCTCGGTGAACCACGAGTTTCTCATTGAAAGCGATGTGTCGGCCACTCAGTAGGGCTCGGTCAAGATGTGACGCGCGCCGGCGCGCTCGATGAGCGCCTTGCCGTCGGCGACCATCGCCGCCGAGCCGCAGAGGTAGAAGTCGGTATCTTCGGGATCGAAGGCGAGGCGGGCGAGCGCCTCGGTCACGCGGCCCGCGAGCCCGCCCGCCGGCGGCGCCGCGCGGCTGACGCAGACGATTGTTCGCTTCGGCTTCGCGGCGAACGCGGAGGTGATGTCCTCGTCCGGCGTGCGGCAGCCGAAATAGAGCTCGGCGGCGGCGAGCTCGCCCTTCGGCATCGCATCGAACATGGCCAGGAACGGCGCGACGCCGGTTCCGGTGGCAACGAACACCTTGCGCCGGCCGTTGCGTTCGAGGCTGTAGGCGCCGAACGGCGCCTCGATCTCGGTCGCTTCGCCCGGCTGCGCGGCGTCCGCCCAATCCGAGCCGTCGCCATGGGTGCGGTTGCTGATGAGCAGCGTGAGCCGGCGGTCGATCGCGGCGGCGATCGAATAGTCGCGCCATTCGTAGGGCGCGACCCGGAGCTTGACGTATTGCCCGGGAACGAAGCGCAGCGGCGAATCGAGCTCGAACTCGAGGCGCCAGATCGACGGCGTCAGCGCTGTCTTGGCGACGACGACGGCGCGCGTCTTTTCCGCTGGCCGCTTCGCCGCCGGCGCCGCGGCGGCTTTCGCGGCGCGGTTCACTTGTCTCATGATGCGCAGGAAGCCGGTCGAACCGAGAACGTGGCTCGCCGCCGCCAGACCGCCGAACAACGCGCCGGGAACGCCGAGGCTGGCGGCGTCGGAGCCCGCCAGATAGAGCCCGGGGATCGGCGTATGCACGCCGATCGAGGACGAGCGATAGCGCTCGGGCACACCCGGCAGCGCGTAGAAGCTGCCTTTCGGGTGCGAGGTGAAATGTTCGACGGTGAGCGGCGTCGACACTTCGCAGTAGGTCACGAGGTCCGAGAAGCCGGGCACGGCGCGATCGGCGAGGCTCAGCAGGCCTTTGCCGATGCGCTGCTTGAGCTCGGCGTAGTCGCGGCCACGCTCGCCGCTCGTCGTGCCGCGCCAGGCTGCGAACGCTTCCGGGTTCACCATGGCGATGACTTCGGCCGTGTGGAACCGGTCGTCGCCCGATTTCGCCGAGGGGAACGACAGATATGCGTGGCGCGGCTCGCCGGCGAGTGTCCTCGTCGTTTCGTCGTCGAGGTCGTCGTGATCGAGCGACGTGTTGATCCAATAGTTCTCGCCGTGGACGCCGAGCGTCGAAACCGGCGCCTTCAAACGCAGGTAGAGATTGACTGCCGACATGCCGCCGCTCAGCGCTTCGGTCTCGGCGCGCTGAGCCGCGGTCAGCCGCCCGATCTCGCCCTCGGTCGGCAGCAGCCGCTGATAGGTGAGCGTCGCGCCGATGTCGGAGATGATGATGGGGGCGCGATAGCGGACGGGGATCGGCTCGGCGCCGCGGCGGTCGAGCGCGTCGACGCCGACGGCGCGGCCGTTCTCGATCACGATCGCCGTCGCCTCGTGGCTGACGCGGATCGCGCCGCCTGCCGCTTCGATGCCCGGCTCGATCGTGCGCGCGATGCGCCCGGCGCCGCCGGCCGGGAACCAGCCGCCGTTGAGATAGCTGCCGGTGACCAGGGCGTGGAGGGCGAAGGCGCTCTGCTTGGGCGGCAGTCCGTAGTCGCCCCACTGGGAGGCGATGAGCGCCTTCAGTTCGGGCGAACGAAAGTGGTGCTCGAGATATTCGGCGGTGGTTTGCGTGGCTCTCCCCGCGCCGAACGCGCGCAACAGGCGCATGAGATAGGAGAGCGGCGCCGGCATCAGCTGCTGCTGGATGGCCAGGACATGCCAGCGCGCGGCCGCCACGAGGTCGCGGAAATAGCGGCGGATCGCTGCGGCTTCATCGGGGTAGCGCTCGATGAGTCGCGCTTCGTAGCGCTTCGGGTCCGAGGGAACGGCGAAGCTGAAGTCCGGGTAGATGAAGCGCTCGAAGTCGTCGGGCATCCGGTTCCAGTCGAGCGCGCCGCCGGTCAGGAAGTCGAACAGACTGCGCTCGAGCCTCCCTTTGTCCATGTTGCCGAGGTAATGCAGGCCGACGTCCCACGAGGCGCCGTCGCGGCGGAACGTGTGCGTCTGCCCGCCGCGCTCGCTGTGCTTTTCCAGCACCAGCACTTTGCGCCCGCCGACGCGAGCCAGGAACCCCGCGGCAGCGAGGCCGCCCATCCCCGATCCGACGACGATCGCGTCCCAGTTCTCGTCCATGGCGGTGTCTCCTGGCTGTCGAGAGTATGGTTTAATCGTTAAACAGTATAACTCATAAACATTTTCCGTCAAGGCGAGACATTGTCGCGGCCTTCTGGAGTCGGGCGCGAAAATCGTTCGCGACTCGCCGTCGCCGGCGTAAGAGCCGATCCAAGCACTTGTGGATTCGGACGAATCGGTCGCGATCCCAAGTCGGGCGGGTGATTCGATGGGGAGCGCCCGATTTGGAAGCCCGAGCGCCGTATCCCCCTTCGCGATCGACGGCGAACGCGAGCTGAAAGGAGTTCTGACCTTGGCGCGCTTCGCGAACCGACCGGATCGGTTCGGCGCGAAGCGCGTTCGTCTGGTCGCCGAAAGCGCCACGCCGGCAAGGCGTCCGCTTTCGAGAACCGCCACATTGGCCGGAACCGGCCGTAATGGGCGCGAACCGGTCATCTCGGTACGAGTGACCCGGTCAGCTTTGGGTCAAAGAACTAAACCGCTCTCGCGGTAGAGCACTTCGGGCAGGCAGGTGCGTGTCATCGAGGGGCGGGGGTAACAGGTCGGGCGCGTCCTGCCTGAAGATCGAGGGGTTAGCAACCTCGCTTCAGACAGGAGCAGCCCATGACCGAAGAGAGCATCACTCCGCTTCGTCGGCGCATGATCGAGGACATGAGTGTCCGCCATTTCGCGTCGAAGACCCAGCATGACTACATTCGCGCCGTTGTAAACCTGGCAAGGTTCATCGGCCGGTCGCCGGACACAGCGACCAACGAGGACCTCCGCCGTTTCCAGTTGCATCTGACCGAGAACGGCGCAGGCATATCGCTCATCAACTCCACCGTCTCGGCGCTGCGGTTCTTCTTCACCGTGACGCTCGATCGCGCCGACGCGGCCCGGCATCTGACGGTCGTGCATCAGCCGCGCAAGCTGCCGGTCGTGTTGAGCCCCGAGGAGGTCGCGCGCCTCTTGGAGGCGGCGCCCGGCGTCAAATACAAGGCCGCGCTCAGCGTCGCCTATGGCACCGGCCTGCGCGCCTCCGAGGTGGTGTCGCTGAAGGTCTCGGATATCGACAGCAAGCGGATGATGCTGCGCGTCGAGCGCGGCAAGGGCGGCAAGGATCGCCATGCGATGCTCTCGCCGCAGTTGCTGGCACTTCTGCGCGACTGGTGGCGCCTTGCGCGGCCGCGAGCCTGGCTGTTTCCCGGGCAGAACCCGGTCAATCCGATGACGACGCGTCAGCTCAATCGCGCCTGCCATGCCGCCGCCCTGATGGCCGAGATCGACAAGCGCGTTTCCATGCATACGCTGCGGCACAGCTTTGCAACGCACCTGCTCGAACAGAACATCGATATCCGCGTGATCCAGGTTCTTCTGGGCCACGCCAAGCTCGACACCACGGCGCTCTACACGCGCGTCGCCACCAACACCATCCGGCAGGTGATGAGCCCGCTCGATCGCCTGACCCCGTTGAAGCCACCACGAGATCGACCACCGGCATAACGCCGGCGATCATGGGGCGTCCTGTTCTGGAGGTCGCGGATATCTTCCGCGACCACGCACCGGCGTGGCGCAAGGCCAACGCCGGTCACGTCAGCCTCGGCCAGTTGAAGGTGATGTCGGCGATCGAGAGCTGCCGCACGGCGGCGCTCGGCGGCCATGTCGCGCGCTGCCAGGACTGCGCCCACGAAGTCATCTCGTATAATAGCTGCCGCAACCGGCATTGCCCGAAGTGTCAGGGCGCGGCGGCCAGGCAGTGGCTGACCGAGCGCCAGGCCGAGCTCCTCGCCGTCCCGTATTATCACGTGGTCTTCACGCTGCCGGCGGCGATCGCCGACATCGCCTACCAGAACAAGGCCGCGATCTACGACCTCCTGTTCAAGACTTCCGCCGAGACGATGGTCACGATCGCCGCCGATCCCAAACATCTGGGCGCCCGGATCGGCATAACGTCGGTGCTGCACACCTGGGGATCGGCGATGACGCATCACCCCCACGTCCACATGATCGCGCCGGGCGGCGGCATTTCCCTGGATGGCGAGACCTGGGTGTCCTGCCGACCGGGCTTCTTCTTGTCGGTGCGCGTCCTCTCGCGCCTGTTCCGCCGGTTGTTTCTGGAAAAGCTCGCTGCCGCCCACGCCGCCGGCCGTTTGCAATTCTTCGGCGCCCACGCCAACCTCGCCGACCGCGACGCCTTCGCGCAATATCTGGCGCCATCGCGCAAGGCCGAATGGGTGGTCTACAGCAAGCGGCCGTTCGGCGGACCCGAGGCCGTGCTCGCCTATCTGGCGCGCTACACCCACCGCGTCGCCATCTCCAACAGCCGCCTGATCGCCTGCGACAGCGCCGGCGTCGCCTTCCGTTACAAGGATTACCGCGTCGATGGCCACGCACGGCAAAAGGTCATGAGGCTCGCCCACGGCGAGTTCATCCGCCGCTTTCTCATCCACGTGCTGCCGTCCGGCTTTCACCGCATCCGCCACTACGGCCTGTTCGCAAGCGGCGTCCGTGTCCAAAATATCGCCCGCCTGCGCACGTTGCTCGCCGCATCGACGCCACGTGATCAAAAAAAGCGCGCCGATCCCGACAATCACCCCGAGCCGCGCACGCTCGACCATCCGTGCCCGTGCTGCGGCGGTCGCATGATCGTCGTCGACAGGTTCGAGCGCGGATGCACTCCGCGCGGCTCTTCGCTCGGCGAGAGCAGGATCGACACGTCATGATCGAGATCACGCCATCCGCCACCTCGCAACGCCATCCGTTCCTGCCGCTGCTCGTTCGCCAGCACCGATGGCGCTCGCTCGATGAACCTCAGCCGACCTCTCGCGATCACCGGCACGACGCCGAACCTGATCTCGACGCCGGCGGCAAACCTTGCCTCGTAACGCTCAATCCGTCAAAACACCGCTCGACCGTCGTTGCGACCGCTCGCAAACCGATGCTCGCGGTCATCAAATCCCCATAGGTCACCTCGGCGACATCGACGCCCTTCCAACTCGCGGTTTCGTTCCTTGGAGGCTTTCGGACGCCGGCCCGGTCCCTGCTCGACGGCAATGGTCGCTGCCGGGCCGGCATCCGTAACCCTTCACATTCACGTCATACCGAGCGTGCGCCAGCGACTTCCGATTTTACTCCAACAGCGACCGAAGCGTGCATTGCGACTGTCCCAACAATGACCAATCTCGGGACAGTCGTACCACGCGATGCACCACTCGATCGCTCATCACCCACCGTCCGTCACGCGCGCCGTTCCCTACGCGTTTGAACAAAAATCGTCCGAAAAGAACGGTTTGAGAATTCCCTATTTGCCGACAGGGCCATCCGCGGGGGCATCTAAAAATAGCGGGTGACAAAGCATTAGAATACTCAATGACATGCAACGACAATATGGGAGGCCCCCTCCCGCCAAATCAGAACAAAATCGCGAACGCCGGGCGTGGTCGGTCTTACGCCCGAAGCGGCGGCAAGCGTCCTGAGCAAATCGCTCTTCGGTGACAGAACAGATCACGCCGCAGTGCCGAGCGGCTTCGCCCGTTCGATCCGCTCGCGTTGGCGAGGCGAGTGCAGCGCTTCCCAAAGATCGCTGCGCCGCTGCACGTTCAGCCAGAAATCGGGGCTGTTGCCGAACACGCGGGCAAGGATGAGCGCGGTCGGGGCAGTGACGTTACGGCGGTCGTTGCACAGTTCATTGACGTGCTTGCGCTGCACGCCCATCGCTTCGGCCAGCGCGCCTTGCGTCAAGCCCATCGGCTGCATGAACTCCTCGACAAGAATTTCGCCGACGCTGGCCGGCTTGCGCTTCGTCGTCAACATGGTTCGCCTCACAGATAGCTATGGTCGTCCAGATACACGCCTGCCGCTTCACCTCGGCCGCCATCCCAATGAAAGATGAGCCGCCATTGTTTGTCGACGCGGATCGAATGGAAACCGGCAAGATTGCCGCGCAGCTTTTCGAAGTGATTGCCAGGCGGCACCCGTAAGTCCTGATCCGTCGTCGCATCATCGATCATCTGGATCTTGCGAAACAGGCGGCTTTCCAGGTGAGTCGGAATTTTCTTCGATCGAACGTCCTCGACAAAGAAATCGCGCAGCCAGTCATCCCGAAAGCTCACGATCATTCCGCAGCTCCATGACGGGTTGATGTACCACTCTATAGTACAACTCGCAAGCTTCAGTCCCTGAGCGCTCCGAAGCACGGCGCGTCAGACAGCCTGCAAGGGGGAAAGTAGGCTATGTGCGGCGGCTCACACAGCATTCGACATGGGCTGAGGCGCATGCCTTCCTCCGCTGCGCCGCGGAAACTGCGACCAAGGTACATTATTGCGCCAACCACAATGATCGCCGGCGTGCGGCTCGACAAAGCAGGCCGCCGCGAGCTTGTCTCGATGCGTTGGGGGGCGATCCCCTTCTTCGGGAACACGAGCCTGAACGAGATCCAGGCGACGTTCCACGCCCGCCGTGAGATGGGCGGATGAAAAAAATCGATCGCATGGCAGCTTATCGGCGTTTACACTGAATATGCCGTCACAGCGAACCTCATTGATTTTCCGATTCGGGGATTTGAAAATGATCTTCAGAGCTTTCGTGCTTGCCGTTTGTACGTTCCTGAGTTCGGCTTTTTTAACGGCTGCAAACGCTCAATATTCAGAGGGCGCCTGCGGCGGCATGATGACCGGTTATGACCGCCGCGCATACACCTGCGGATCGGACCGCAAACCAGTTTGTGAGCAAAGTACTGGACGGTGTGTGTGCCTTCTGAGGACGGAGTGCGGTGCCAAGCGTAACGAAAATTTTTGAGTAAGAATGTGGGGTAGAAGGCTGCGGGGCCGAGCGAACCTATGATCGACCAGCACCATTTATGAGGAGCGCGCCTGTCCGTCGGATCAGCTGGATCAGTGGTTCGAGCCCGCTTAAAGTGGGCGCCAGTGCGCGAGGGTTCGCCGCTTCGAGAATTGCCAACGCCTCGACGGGTCGTGCCCCGAGGCGTGGTGTAACTTCGACGGCGTGGCCATCGTCACCTCCGGCAGGGCCGAATCAGCCAATTGGCGTGGAGGAAATAGTCAGGCTTGCGACGTCGCGATGCCCCTCA
This sequence comes from uncultured Alphaproteobacteria bacterium, assembly GCA_963809985.1. Lineage (GTDB taxonomy): Bacteria > Pseudomonadota > Alphaproteobacteria > Rhizobiales > Beijerinckiaceae > Methylovirgula. The sequence continues at coordinate 354,303 of CAWELW010000004.1, forward strand.
AACGTTGATGCGCGGCTTGCGGTGCTCGTCTTCGAGATAGCCGAGGCGGTCGGCGTAAGGGATTTCGCCTTCGAAGCCGCACAGTTGCAGATTGCGAACCCATTCCGCGGCGTAATAGTCGATTACGCGCTGGAGATGCTTGCGATCGCCCGCGGCGGCGCCGAGCAAATGCTTGAATTGGGCCTGTAGCTTGAGGAAAGTATCCCCTGGGTTGCGCGGTGTCGGGTACATCTCGAGATACGGTACGCCGTGCTCGAAGGTGACCGGCGGAAAAAGGCCACCCTCTTCCGAGAGGTAGCTGAGATCGTAGGTGAGGCTGTCGGCGGTGAACTTCCAGCCGGTGGTGCAGGGTTGCAGGAAGTGCAGGAAGGCTCCGTTGATGCCGTCCTCCAGCGCACGGGAGACGACGCGGGTGATGTGTTCCTGGCGGTGCAGGTTGAACCGCGCCGAAACCGTCACTCCGTGCTCGGCCATGATCTCGACGATGCGCTTCTTGCGCAGATCGTTGCCCATCGGCTTTTCCGCGCCCTGAGGGTTTGTCGTGGTGTGCCCACCCGGCGGGGAGGCGGCCGAATACTGGTTGCCGGTGTTCTGGTAGCCCTCGTTGTCGTAGCAGACGTAGAGCGCGCGCTGGCCGATCTCGTCGTCGAGCTTGTCCTGCGAGAGCTTTTGCAGGCGCGAGAAAAGGCCGGAAAGGTTGCCGAAGCCGATGTCGAAGGTTGCGCCGTCCCCGCCCCAGCCGAGATGCAGGGTCCGCTTGAACCCGGCCAGCATCGCCGCGCCCTCGGCACCGTCGATCTTATGCGCATATTTGAAGCGCGCCTTCTTTGCCGCCAGGCCGCCCAACAACTCCGACGGCGCGCCGCCGAAAACACCGTGCAACGTCGGGTTCTTCTTGCCGGTGTAGGGCCAGATTCCGGAATACACTTCAAAGCAGCCGGTGGCCTCGTAGGTAATGATCTCGTCGAAGCCGGTGGCGCTGGCGGTTTTCGTCACCAGGCCGTACAGCGCGTTCACCGGACAGCCGAGGCAGTTGCGGATGCCGGGCTCGAGTCCGCTGCCCATGCAGGCAAGCGGGTCAAGATTGACCCGCGTCCACTTGCGGCGCAGCGGATAGCGCGCCGGGACGCCGGCCCCGGCAAGCTCGACGACGTGCGCCAGATCGTGGTTTCCGGGGGCGATCACCGCCTTCGGCAGAGCTATAATCTCCGGCACGATCCTGTCGCGGATCAAAGCCAGCACTCGGCCGGGAGTGTTAGCGACCCGATGTTGACGCCCCATGGCCAGCACGGCATGCCGGAACTCGTCCAGTGACAGGCGGTCAAGGGCAACCGCGTTGCCCCGCTCGTCGGAGACCGTGAAACTAACCTTGTCGGCGAGCGCGCGCAGTTTCCCGAGCGCCTCGGCCAGTGGAAAGTTGCGCAGCACCAGCCCCTGGCTGCCAAGAATGGAATACTGCGGCTCCCCGGCGTGTCGCGCGCTGACGATCTCGTTGAGATCGACGTGAGGGTCCGGGTTTTCCAACGCCTGGATCAGCGCGAGAGCCGCCCGCGCCGTTTCCAGTACTTCACCGAAGGGGCGCTTTTCCAATACCGCCAGGCAATAGAGGTCGAACAAAAGGTCGTCCTCGCTCAACTCGACCAAACGGTGCGCTTGCCGGTGGTCCGCGCGACCGGAATCCAGGGTGACGGTGTAGCCCTTGGCGGCGGCCAACAGTTCGTTGAGAGTTCCGAGCAGTCTCGTGTCCTTGCGCGCGACGTCGAAATCGCCGGCCACTTTGATGCCAGCCGAAACCGCAAGCCAAGTGAGGCTCGGTTTGAGCAGGGCCAGCGCTCGCCCGAGCGGCGTTTCCTGCCAGCGCGTGGGATCGTCACCACGCACCACGGCGGGAAGCGAGACCAGTTCGCGTTCGCTTTCGGGGAACTTGAACGCCTGAAGCAGGGCGGACAACTTCAGTTGCGGCGCCGCCCGAAGGCGCTCCTCCTCGCGGGAGAACAGCGCGTCAAGGAACTTGCGGAAGGTCTCGTCGCCAACGCCATAGGCCGCGCCGGCCTCTTCCACGACAGCGTCGAAGTCGGTGGCGCTCACTCCCGCCACGGCGCAGTTGAAGTCGCCGCGGAGGAACACCCGCACGTCGCGTCCCCGCGCCGCGAGATCGGCGGCGCGAGCGACGAGTTCCCTCGTCGTCGCCGCGCGGGCAGTTTCGAGGTCGAAAGAGAGGAAACGACCGATGAAATTGTGGAAAAGGCTGCTGGCGTTGATGACTTCGTCGCGCACGCCAAGACGCCTCAGCAACGTGGCCACCTTCTGGAGGTTGGCGAGCAGATATTCAAGCGCGATGTGCGCGCTCTGCGACAGGCTCAGCAAGGCCTGGTCGCCGTCCTTCGGGTCGGCCGGCAGGCCGGTGAGCGGCAAGCCCCTTCGCGCCAGGGCGCAGAGCGTCTTCCACGCCTCGCCGGATGCGGAAATGAACGCCGGGAGATTGACGAGTTCATCGACCAGTTCATCGAGTATGAAATCGCGCTTCTTCATCTCCTCGCCGAGCAGATGCATGATCTCGACGACGCCCGCGGCCGTCATCCACCGCTCGCGCGGGATTACCGCGGAGAGCTCCTCGGCCGAGGAACTCCTTGATCGAAACCGCGATCGGGCCGCCACCGATCAGCAGATTCACGTCTCGGGGAAGCTGTCGAGCCTGCTCGATCACACGCTCGGCCAACTCGCGGATGGCCTTCGCATCGAGCCTGGCCGGACCGAAGAACGCTCCGGCGCCGCTTGAATTCGTTTTCTTCGCCATGAGCGCCAACTCCTACAGATATACGCCGACGTAGGCCTTCTCGCGCGCCAGCGCGAGTTCGCCGCGTGACTCGCGCAGCGCCTTGACCATTTCGTCACGAATCATCGCCAGCGAGGGTGTCCGCCCACCCATGCCATAGATGCGGGAAAAGAGCCGGCTTCCCGTGGCCGCCAGATCGAATTCGTTCAGCACTCCGGCCAGCTCGGTGTAGAGCCTTCCGCCGACGGCGCCGAAGGGGTCGTCGCGGTCGTAGACGAAGACGTGCTTGCCCTCGATCAGCTTGGCCCAGGCGGCCTTGGGGAAGGGGCGCAACAGATTGGGATGCGCGACGCCGACATCGACGCCGATCCCGGCGAACTCGCGCGCCACTTCCTCGAAGGTGCCGTTGGCGGCACCGGCGGCGACGAACAGGATTTCGGCCTGCGGGTTCCAGACATGCACCGGCTGATACCGGCGCCCGCTCGAGGCGGCGAACTTTTCGAACACCGCCTCGACCACGTCCAGCGCCAGCTCCATCGCCCGATGGCGCTGGAAGTCGGTGTCCATGCGGGAGTTCGACAGTTGCAGCGCCCCCATCACCAACTCGTTGGGCGTGAACACGAAAGTGCGGATGTAGTCGAAAAAGGGATCTGCGTAGAGTTGACGCGCTTGCGCGTCCGTCAGCGCAAGATAGCGCTCGGGCGCATGGCTGACCTCGAAGCCTTCGGAGGCGACGACCACCGGCAGCATCACTGAACGGTCCGGCACCATTTCCAGCACCTCGCGCCGCTGCCCGCGGTTGCTGCCGGAAGCGGGCGACTTGCGGAATTCCGCGTAAAGCCCGATCAGCCAGGCGAGAAGGTGGAAATCGTAGGCCTGTTGCACGTCACGACCGATCAGGATGACGTAGCCCGCATCGAGAACGATCTTGTATAGGTCGGAGTGATCGTTTTCGACGTCGAGCGGCGAGTTGAGCGAGCGCACCACGTTGGAAATGACGACGTTGCCCATGCGCAGGCCGGCGATGGTGTGGAGGATTTCGCTCATCAACGCCAGTCCCTGCGACGATGACGCGGTGAAGGCCAGAACGCGGTCGCGCGCCGCGCCCATGATGGCGCCGCCGGCACCGTGCTCGGATTCCGGCGTGACGCTCTCAGCCGACAGCTCGCCGTCGGCCACCATCTGCGCCAGATGCTCGACGATGTCGGTCTGTGGCGTGATCGGGTAGGCCGCGACCACCGAAGGAAACTGGTTCAGCACCTGCGCCACCGCGCGCGCGATGGCCCGATTTCCCGCCTCGCACAGGACTTCCTGCCCCGCCGGCACGACGAATTTCTCGACCCGGCCGAGCGCGGTGCGGGCTGGCAGGTTTGGCGCCTCGCCCACCACCTGCCGGCTTGCCTGGCGCAAGGCGTTGAGGTTGGCCTTCACCTTGTCGCCCGGACCGAATTTCTTGGTCAGCGAGTTCTCGACGACACTGGCGAACGCGTCGCCGTCCACGGTCTCTGCACCCAGCAGACCGAGCATGCCGCCGATCAGCGCGTAGTTGGGCGGCATGCGCTTGCCGCGCACCAGTTCGTCGGCGTCGAGCGTGCACAGATGGTAGGGTTCATGAAAGTCGGCGGCCATCCGGAACGCCTTCGGTTTCAAGCCGGTGTTCACCAGGATGGCGATGCTCCTGGGGTCGTGCGTGGGCCATTCCCGCAACAGGCTGCGCAGCAGTGGAAACAACTTCGGATCGAACAGCAGGATCACGTCCGGGATGGTGAAGGGCGCATGATTGAGGATTGGCTCGCGGCTCACAACTCCGAAACCCTTGACCGGGGCGCCTTTCTTCGAAGGATCGAACATCGGAAAAGCGCGGCCGAAATAGCCCGCGGCGACGAAGGCGGCTACCAGGTCCTGCACGGCGGACACCACCCCCGAACCGGCGGACCCGAGCAAAAACACCTTGAGCTGGCGCAACTCGATGCGGCTGACGAGGTCCTGGCTGGCGAACAGCGGGTGTGCCGCATAGAGCTTGGCCAGCGCCGCGGCGGCTCCCAGGCCCTCGGCGCGGTAGGCGAGCAGGGCTTCGATCGGATAGTTTCCCGGCCTCAGCGGCGCCTCGATGATTTCGGCAAGAAAGTCGCGCGCGCCGCCGTCGACGGCGCGGACCGCGTCCTCGTCCAGATCGCTGATGCGCTGGCCATCCAGCGTCAGGCCGATCCCGCCCCGCGACGCCATCTGCACCGCGCGGGCGAAGGCGGGCAGGTTCTTGTTGCGGCTCGCCAGCACATGCGGGTCGCTTCCCAGTTCGATCAAAGGCATGCCACTTCTCCCATGTCGAAACTGCGCTGACCCACTTCGATGACGTCGTGCGGGCAACAGGAAATGCAGATGCCGCAGGCCTTGCAATAATCGGCGTCGACCTTGAAGGCGAAGGGTTGTCTGCCGAGCAGGTCCTCCATCTCCTCGACGCCGCCGTGGCTACCGTCGGCCTTGATCAGAAAGGCTCGCAGCCCGCGCACCAGGGCCGGTATGGTACCCAGCGGCACCATCGGAATCAGCCGGATCGCCGAGTTCTCGCCGCCGCTGCCCTCGGGACAGTGAGTGACGCACAACGCGCATTCCGGGCCGAGACACTTTTCGAGGTGGCTGTAGACCGGCACCTCGTTGCCGTAGGGCGTCTTCCAGGCAGTCGAGGTGCCCGGCGGCAGCAGGCCGCCGATGGGACGGAGCTTGGCCCCCAGGTATGTCTGCGAGACGAATGATTCTTCGAGAACAGCGCGCAGAAGGTTGAGGCCGCCGTGCGTGCTCATGTCGATTTCGGTGTGGAGGATTTCGTCGATGATGCGGTGGATAACTCGTCCAAGGTCGTACTGCCCCCGCTTGATCCCGTCGAACGCCGGGAGGGACTGGTAGAGAATCGTCACGGCACGGCTCACGAGCTGCGCTCCCCGCCCGTTCTCCAGCGCCCACCGATCGAGTTCGGCCGCGGGGTCGCGACAATCGACGAAGTGCTTCTGTACTCCCCCGGTTTCCAACAGCGGATGAAAGCCCGCGTCGTCGAGAACGCGATTGACGGCGCGAAGATCGTCGCGCGGCAGGTCCTCCACCTTGAAGTCGCCGCCGCCGGCCAGGGGGTTGGCGACCACGAAATCGCGGGCCGGATCGCGCGCCGCTTCCGCCGCGGCAAAGGCATTCGGCAGTTCGACGAACAGCGTCAATTCGTAGAGCGGGTCGGCCATCTCCAGCGAGATGGCGCGTTCGGGACAGATGTAGACGCATTGGGCGCATTGGAAGTTGCCGGTGCATTCTTCGGCGCGGCGCATCTCGTCGGGCTTGCCGAACCCATCGTCGCCGTAGACGCGCTTGGGGCAGACCTGGATGCACAGACGGCAGCCTTTGCACAGCGCGTAATCGACGATCTGGCGGTAGATCGGCTGCGACTTGGCGGCCGGCTCCAGCAGAAGCTCTGGCGGCAACGGCCCCTCGGCGATGAACTCGATCCGTTTGACGCGGCTCTTGAGATAGTCGAGCGACGCGGGATTGAACAGGGTTCGGCGCAGGCGCTCCAATTCGTCGCCACCGACCAGCGCCAGCGCCAGCGGCAACCCTCCGACGTGGAAGCCCTCCGTCCGGGCAACTTCCACCAGGGACTCGATTTCCTCGCGCCGGGCCGCCGTCGGGGGCGCCACCAGGCGCCGACTGGCTCTCGAGGCCACCGGATTCTTCTGGCTCACGTCATCACCTCTTCACTGCGCCTTCAGCCGATCAGCTTCGGCGAAGCCGGCGGCAAGGGCCTTCTGGTTCAGACCAGGATTCTTCCTACCGACGCTTTTCATCACGGCGGATTCGATCGCCGCGCGCGACATCAGTCCCAGGTAGTCGAGGACGATCGCCAGCGCCAGGATGTTGATGCCGAGTTCGCGCTTGGGCGGCCTCACCTCGCGCGCCAAGATATCGCCGATCGGCGAGGCGATCACACGGGCGTCGGCGTAAGTCTCGCGCACCGCCGAGGTGTTGGCGAGGATGCACCCGCTCGGTCCGACCTCCTTGCGAAACTTGTCGAAAGTGTCCTGATTGAGCGCCACCAGCACGTCGAGCCGGTCGGTCTGCGGAAAGTGAATCTCGCCGTCGCTGACGGTAACGTCTGAATAGGCCTCGCCGCCGCGCGCCTCGGGTCCGTAGTTCTTGGTGAAGACGCCATTCTTGCCGGCGCGCACCGCTGCCGAAAGGGCGATTTCCCCGGCGGTGATCACCCCCTGGCCACCCGACCCGGCGAAGCGCAGGCAGGTGCGGGGCGCGCGCGCCATCGGATCAAGCGCGCCGAGCCGCACCTCTTCCAGCGGCTCCTCGACCGCAGTTCCCGCTTTCTTCGCGCGCGCGACGATTTCGGTGTAGGCGGGCGAACCCTGGAGATCGGGGCGTCCGACACGGTGGATGACGCCCAAGGGCTTCAATCCCCGGCGTTCCTCGGGCGACAGCTCGCGCCAGCGCTCGATGGGCGTCACCCGCTGCTGGATGTACTGGCGGTAGCGGAAGGCCTCGGAGCGCTTGTTGCGCGTGCCCCAGCCGGTGTGGCAGGCGCCGATGACGTTGATGAAGGAAAAGCCCTTGTGGTCGAGCCCGGCGGCGATCAGCTCCTCCAACTGGTCCTGATGTTCCTCGAGTGTGGTCACCGCGCCCTGGGCGACGAAGCCCGCCCCGACGCCGATGGCGAGGCCGACCAGATCGAACGGCGGCTCGAACACGCCGTAGGGCGCCGAGGCGCCGATCTCTCCGAGCGGCGAGGTCGGCGAGTGCTGCGCGCCGGTCATGCCGTAGGAGCTGTTGTCGTAGACGATCAGCGTCATGTCGAGGTTGCGCCGCGCGGCGTGGATGAAGTGGTTGCCCCCGATGGCGAAGATGTCGCCGTCGCCCGCTGCCAGGACCACGGTCAGATCGGGACGCGCCATTTTCAGCCCGGAGGCGAAAGCGAGCGAGCGTCCGTGAGTGGTATGGACGGTGTTCACGTCCAGGTGGCCGGCCATCCGCGAGGTGCAGCCGATGCCGGACATCATGACGATATTGTTCTTGATGGTCTCGATTCCCTGGGGCTGCATGAAATCCACACTGAGGCGGCGGCCGAGATGGCGCATCAAGGCGGCCGATATCGACTGCTGCATGTTGCCCAGCCCGCATCCCTCGCACCAGATGTTGCGCCGCATCGTCGCGCGCCGCAGATCGGGCATCTGCAACGAGCAAACCGTGTTCGCGATCACCGGCATATCTCCTCATAGATTTCGCGCGGAGCGATAAGCTGCGTATCGACGCGGTGCAGGCCGGTGACCGCGGTCGGAGGGCACTGGTTGACCAGCGCCGCCTCGTAGGCGAGGCGCTCGATCTCGAGCCGGTATTGGCCGAGGTTGAGTTCGGCGACGATGACCCGCTTGGCGCGCGACAGGTGCTTCAACGCCGTCGGGCGATCCGAGGGCCACAAGGTGATGGGCCGGAGCAAACCCGCCTTGATGCCGGCGGCACGCGCCTCGACGACGGCGTCCTTGGCGGCACGCGCGGTGATGCCGTAAGCGACGACCAGTACTTCAGCGTCGCCGGCGAGAAACTCCTCGGTCTTCAGGATATCGCGCTGGGCGGCGGGCGTCAGCAACTTGGCATGGATGCGCTTCTGTAACTGGTCGATCAGGCGCACGTCCTTGGTCGGAAGGCCCTTGCGATTATGGTAGAGGCCGGTGAAGTGGGAGCGGTAGCCCTCGCCGAAGGGCGCCAGCAGCGGCACGCCGCTGCTGGTCGGTCCGAACGCCTCGTATTCCTCCGCCGAACCGGAGGGCATGACGCGATTGAAGATAGGGATGTCCGCCAGGGCCGGCAGGATCACAGGCTCCTTCATTTGGGCGACCTTGGCGTCCGGCAGAAGAATCACAGGCGTTCGATATCTCTCGGCGATGTTGAAGGCGCGGACGGTTTCCTCCCAGCATTCCTGCACCGTGGCGGGGGCGATGGCGACGATCGGGTGGTCCCCATGCGTCCCCCAGCGTGCCTGCATCACGTCGGACTGGCCGGGATCGGTCGGGCCACCGGTGGAAGGGCCGCCGCGCATGACGTTGACGACCACCAGCGGCACCTCGACCAGGCAGGCATAGCCGATATTTTCCTGTTTCAAAGAGAAACCGGGGCCCGACGTGGCGGTGAACGCCTTGACGCCGCCGAGCGAGGCGCCGATCGCCGCGGCGACGCTCGCAATCTCGTCCTCCATTTGGAGGTAGCTGCCGCCGTGGTTAAAGATGTTGCGGGCCACGTATTCGAGGATCTCGGTGGACGGGGTTATCGGGTAGCCGCCGAAAAAGCGCGCGCCCACCTCGAGCGCCGCCTTGGCGATGGCATCGTTGCCGCTGAGCGTCGTCCGCCGCACCGAAGCGAGGTATCCCGCTCTCACGGCTTGGCGTACGGGATCGATTTCGCTCAGGTTGACCTTCGTTGATGGCTTGGCATCAACAGGATGCTGCACTGGCTGATAGGCCACTGCGCCTTTGGCTTGCGCTGACATTTTGCCTCTCCGGAGAAGTGCCGCCGTTCTCCGGCGATCCGTCCCCCTATTCTTCCCCCGCGACCGCGCATGCCGCCCGGATCGTTGTTCGACGACCGAACTCCGGAAGCCGCACCCGGCAACCAGCTCACCGACATCGAGCTTCGCCCTTTCGACCTTGCCTTCGTCGGATCACCAGCTGTCGATGAAATGAACGGCGCTTCGTTCGGAGCGTGGGCGCGGCGCAGACGGGACGAGGTCTTCGAAGCGCAGCGGACTGTCCATGGTCTATCTCTGATCTTTACGGGAGTTCACATTCACAATCATTCACAAAAGCCTAGAATCCGCTTTCATCTTTGCCGTGGATGTTGGAAATCCCGCGAATTGGCAATCCGTAAGAACCACAAAATGAAGTTCTATTGTGAAGCCATAACAGTGTAAATAAGTCAATATGTAAATATATTGACAGAATTTACGGGCCATGGCGATCAAGTCCGGCACATGGCGCAAAACCTCAACCGGCCTCGAATGGATCAGTCATTTGCTAAGGCGCCCCGAGGATTGGGCCTTCATCGCGGCTGACGGCCGCGTTTTGAAGAATTCGGCCGAGCGTGCCGCCTCACGGTCCGCGGACCTGCACGGCTTCGTCCTCGCGCCCGCGCACCAGAAGACGCCGTTTCATCAGGTGGCGGCGACACTCGTTTGGAAGTGGCCGGAAATCGACGCCGTGACCAAGCGTCATGCCTTGCCACAACCCTAGTCCCCGACTTCGCAGTCATCGCCGAGCCTCAGGCATCCGCCATGCCGGCGTCCTTCGCCGCCAATCTGCCGATCGCCGACCAATCGAGCGCCTCGCCGCCATTGGCGAGCAGGGTCAAGAATCGATCCCGCAGAAGGCTCGCGAGCGGCATCGGCACGCGCAGAGCCTCCGCCGCCGCCAGCGTCAGACGAACATCCTTGAGCCCTAACGGCGCGGCGAACCCCGCCGGTTCGAACTTCTTTTCGGCGATGAGGCCGCCATAGGTCCTGTAGACCGGCGCGTTGAACAGCGTCGACGTCAAAAATTCAACGTACTGGTGCGGGTCGATCCCGCCCTTGGCGACCAGCGCCATCGCTTCGCCCAGCGACTCGATGACCGAGGCGATGAGGAAGTTGCCGCTGAGTTTGACGAGGTTGGCTGCTTCCGGCCTTTCCGACATGACGAAGGTTTTTTGACCCATCGCCTCGAATAGCGGCATGCAGGTTGCCACGGCCTCCGGCGCACCGCAGGCCACGATGAACAATTTGGCCGCGGCGGCCGCGTCGGGGCGGCCGAAAACCGGCGCCGCGACGAAGCGCTGGCCTGCCGCCGCGTGCGCTGCGGCGAGACGCTCCGACAATGTGACGCTGATCGTGCTCGACGAAATATGCACAGCGCCCGGCGCGAGGCTGGCAATGACGCCGTCTTCGCCAAAAGCGACGCTTTCGACGGCCTTGTCGTCCGCCAGCATGGTGATGACGGCATCGCCGCGGCAGGCCTCCGGCACGTGTCGAGCAGCGAGCGCGCCCTGGTCGACCAAAGCCCCGGTCTTGCCCAGGGTTCTATTGTAAACGGCCACCACGTGCCCAGCCTTGACGAGGTTTGCCGCCATTCCGGTCCCCATCTGTCCCAGTCCGATGAACCCGACCTTCATGTCATCCTCCTCCATTTGGAGTCTTGTCCCATCCTGCGCCCTTTCTTGCCAAACTGGGCCGAACTTATCGACCCGGCGCCTATTCTCCTTGGCTGCGAGAGTTTACCGATCGCTGGATGCGAAAGCAGCGGTCGCGAGGTGGATATCGTTCGATTGTGACGAACAATTTGTCACAAATAATGAATTGGATCGATTGATTGGAATAGGCGAATACTCGGCTACCAAAATAACGGAGCCGAATTGTGGATACAGCCGTTTCAGTTCTTCAGTCTTCTGCACCGGCGCGGGTTGCGCGTGTGTCCCATCGGCGGCCGGCCGCCAAGGCACTGGCGGCCGGCATCTGGCCCGGCCTCATCTTGACCTCCGCCATTGCCGGGGCATCGTTTGCGCTGCGGGAGTTGCCGGGCGTCTCGACCTTCAGTCCGATGATTCTCGCGATCGTCATCGGCATCGCTTTTCATAATCTCGTCGGCACGCCGGCGCGAGCGAAGGCCGGCGTCGCCTTTTCTTTGCGCAGGATTCTGCGCTTCGCCATCATCCTTCTCGGCCTGCAATTGACAGTGACGCAGGTGCGGGAGGTCGGCGCCACCGGAATCGCCGTGATTGCGCTCACTCTGGCTGCCACTTTCGTCTTCACCACATGGCTCGGCCGCCTGCTCGGGGTCGACCGGAAGCTTGCGCAACTGATCGCCGCCGGCACGTCGATTTGCGGCGCTTCGGCCGTCATCGCGACCAACACGGTGACGGACGCGCGCGACGAGGATGTCGCCTATGCAGTCGCCTGCGTGACGGTCTTCGGCTCCATCGCCATGTTCGTCTATCCGCTGCTGCCAGGGATTTTGAATCTCGCCCCGCACGCCTATGGGCTATGGGCGGGATCTTCGATCCACGAGATCGCGCAAGTCGTGGCCGCCGCATTCCAAGACGGCCAGTCGGCCGGCGAATTCGGCACGATCGCCAAACTATCGCGCGTGATGATGCTGGCGCCCGTCGTGATTTCGCTCGGTTTGATGGCCCGCCGCAGGACCCATCACGCGGAAGACAGCCGCAATGCGAAGATACCGATGCCTTGGTTCGTGCTCGGCTTCATCGCTCTCGTCTTGATCAACAGTATCATCGCTGTTCCGCCGACGATCAAGCCGGCGATCGTGGCCACGACGAGCTTCGGGCTTGCCATGGCTCTAGCGGCGATGGGGCTCGAGACAGATGTGCGCAAATTGCGAGCGAAAGGGTTGAAGCCGCTTTTGCTCGGGCTTGCCGCCTTTATTTTCATCGCCGGTTTCAGTCTAATGCTGGTCAAGATGACAGCATGACGGAACCAAGATGACGCTGGAGCAGCTTCGGATCTTTGTAGCGGTGGCCGAACGCGAGCATGTGACACAGGCGGCACGCGACCTCAACCTGACGCAATCGGCAACGAGCGCGGCGATCGCCGCGCTCGAGGCGCGTTACGCGACCAGGTTGTTCAACCGGGTTGGGCGCCGCATCGAACTGACCGAGGCCGGGCGGTTGTTCCTGGTGGAGGCGCGGGCGGTGCTCGCCCGCGCCGCGGCGGCCGAAACGGTTCTCGCCGATCTCGCCGGGTTGAAACGCGGCTCTCTGGTGCTCGCGGCCAGCCAAACGGTGGCGAATTACTGGCTGCCGCCGCTTATGCATCGCTACCGCTCCCGCTTCCCGGGCATTACAATGCGGCTGACGATCGGCAATACGGAAACGGTCGCCGCCAAGGTGCATGAAGGCGCCGCCGACCTCGGCTTCGTCGAAGGCGAGATCGACGACGCGGCGCTGGCGATCACGCCGGTGGCCGACGACGATCTGGTTCTCGTGGTGAGCCCGGGCCATCCTTGGGCCAAGAAGGGTTCGGTCTCGCCCGCCGGTCTCAAAGACACGCGCTGGATTTTCCGGGAAAGCGGATCGGGGACGCAGGCCATATTCGAGGCGGCAATAACGAAGATGGGCGTCAAGATAGCCGATCTCGACGTCGTTCTCGAATTGCCGTCCAACGAGGCGGTCCGCGCCGCGGCCGAGGATGGCGCGGGCGCTGCCGTGCTGTCGAAGCTGGCCGCCGCTGATGCGCTCAGGGCCGGATCGCTCGTCGCGCTCGATTTTCCTTTGCCCAAGCGGCAGTTCTTCGTGCTCCGGCACAAGGAACATTACGTGACGGGGGCGGAACGTGAACTCTTGCGCCTCATCGAATCCTTTTCGCCCGTCTAGCCGCCCTTGCCTGAGTTGACCCGCGCGCTATTCTGCCGCCGTCCTTTCCACTCTGGCGACCGCTACGGCTTTGATCGACGGTTGGTGAAGTCCATGTCATTCCAGCCCAAGGATTCCAATTTTGACGCGCGCGTGCGTGCCAGTTTCGCTCGCCAACGGGCCATGCAAACGCTCGGCATCGAGATCGCACGGCTGGCGCCGGGCGAAATCGACCTGACCATGCCCTATCGACCGGCCTACACGCAGCAGCACAAATTCGTGCATGCCGGCATTATCGCCACGGCGCTCGACAGCGCGTGCGGCTATGCCGCCTTTTCGCTCATGCCTGCGGACGCTGCGGTGCTCACGGTTGAGTTCAAGACAAATTTCGTCGCGCCGGCGAAGGGCGAGCGGTTCGTGTTTCGAGCCCATGTGGTGAAGCCTGGACGCACGCTTACGCTGTGCGACGCGCGTGCATTCGCGCTCGCCGAAGGGGGCGCCGAGCGGCTGATCGCTACAATGACGGGAACGCTCATGGCGCTATTCGACCGCGAAGGCGTCGCACATTGACCGCGGTGCATGCGGCGACGTGAGTGGCGGCCCGGCTTGGCCGTGCCCCGACGATAATCGCGTCGAAATGCTCGCTCATCGGGCGGACACCACGATGAGAGCAGCTCCCACGATGGCGACGAGGTCTTCGATCAGCGCGGCGGGCAAATCCTTGCCGAGCGCCTCGGCGAGCCGCATCCTGGCTGCATAGCCGCCGAGAGTGCCGACGACGGCGCCAATCACGCCGGCCACGAGGCCGCCGGCAAGAGCGCCGCCGACCGCGCCGATCGCGGCACCGCAAAGACCGCCGCTCAGCAGCCGGATTGCGAAGGAAACCGGAATCTTCCGAACTCGGCGTCTGCGGCAAGAGGTCGGCGATCATTTCGGCAATCGCCAAGAAGGTGAACAGGAAGGGCGCGATTTGGGCGCCGAAGAAGGCCAGCGGCGTGGTTTTCAGCGGCAGCAAGCCGAGATAGGCCGCCCAGCTGACCGCGGCGGGGGCGGTCATGTTGCGAAGTCCAGCGACGATGCCGATAAGAAAAGCCAGAATGTAGAGAATCATGCGGTAACTCCGTGTTGGGATGAACCGCGCCATCTGGGGGCTGCCGACCCTGTGCAGGCGACGGCGCTCTGCCGATTGCGTCGGAGCAATCCGGTCTGGTGGCCGACAACTCCCGCCACAGCCTGGATTCGACGACGGTTCGCGGTCATGTCGCGGCCGCCGGCGCAAAAGGGGGACTCGCGAACAAGCTTTTGGCCGTTGGCGGGGCGGGTTCACCTGTAAAGTTCATTTTCTCCGCTGGGCGGCTGAGGACGTGTTCAGTGCCAGGGCGGCACGAATGAGCGCCTTCAACGCCTTTTCATCAATCTTGTCGCCCTCATGGATATCGATCGCGCGTCTCGTGTTGCCTTCGAGGCTGGAGTTGAAGAGGCTTGAAGGGTCCTCCAACGAGGCGCCCTTGGCGAAGGTCATCTTCACGGCATTTTTGTACGTCTCGCCGGTGCAGATGATGCCGGCATGCTCCCACACCGGAACCCCTCGCCACTTCCACTCCTCGACCACGTCGTGGCAGGCCTCTTTGATGAGACTTCGGACCCGAGCGAGCGTCTCGCCCCGCCAATCACTCAGCTCCGCAATTCTCGCATCGATGAGCTGGGAGGGAGAGGCTTCGCCTTTCGGTTCCTTCGCACCGCTCTTTGTCTTCTTCATGGTGGTTGTTGCTCGCCCGTCACTTGAGTATCGCTCGCAGTGACTTGATGGCGGCTAGCGAAGAATTTCGCCTCCGCCTTCTCTAGCTCTTCTTCGCCAGGTAGCTTAGGGATAGGCATCCAAAACTCTGGTTCGAATCGTCCCCCATGCTTTGGGGGCGCGAATGGATCGGAAAGAGCGTGGTTCGCTAAGTCTAACCGTAGCAATGGCAGCGTGTCGGCGGCGAGCACAACACTTATTAGCGAGCGTATGCCGGCATAGCATGCGTTTGCATCGTTCTCCGAAGGATGCGCGCCGCGATGTGCGAGATCGTTACGGGCCTTGCGCGCTTTGGATAGCGCCGTAAGAGTCGCCAGATCAAAGAGGCCTTTTTGGTGCAGCATTTCGATGCGCGTCGCGGCGGTCCACGCGCGATTGTCGTTTAACTGATCCTTTCGCGCTTTGCTACTATCGAGCGCGCGAGCGGGCTCAACAATCTCCCGAGTCCAAAGCGCCTCTAACAGTTGTTCGGTCACGATCCAAAGATTGGCGAGCGCAGAGCCCCAATCCCGACGCGCCAACCCCGTCGCGCCCTTTAGGAGATATTCGCCGCGCATAGGCTCCAATCGCTTCAAAGTCGCGAGCCCGGTTTTCATCGCGGAGTTGAGCGCGCTGAATTTTACTGATTGCGGCTTGTAGAGATGGATAGACTCAAGCGCTGAGGCGTTTCGGTAGCGGATATGTCTGTGAAAGCGATTTGTCGCCGAAGCGCCGTCGCGTTGTCTTCTTCGGTTATCTCTGACATACCTAGAACAATATGCCGCGTCCGGGGCTAGGAACAGTGAATGTTAAACGCGCGGACCGATTGGTTCCCATTTATCGGCGATACCGCGTCATTTACTCTCGCCTAGCATTGAATTGTGGCGGCACACTTCAATCTACCCGCGCCAAGACCTGCTCCAGCTTTGCGAAGAACCGCGGCCACCCGCCCTTGGCGCCCTGGTAGGCCTGCTGCTGATCCGGCCGGAAGCCCGACTGCTCCATGCGCAGGCGGGTCCCCGTGCTCGTAGGGGTGAGAGTCCAAGTGACGACGCTCTCGAGACCGCAGGCCGCCCACGTGTAAGACAGCGTTTTGTTCGGCTCGACTGCCACGGGCCGAGAACCAGAGAGCTTTCGAGATTTCCTTCTTCGAGCAACGTCCGGGAGTCTGGCAGATTGCATAGCTGGCTCGCCGTTCCGTGAGCGGCACCGCTCCGAATAGGCATCCTTGAATTTACCATACCCCGTTGGCTATGCATCATGCATTATCGTTATCGATCATACGTGGTCGTGGCGACGTGGTGACCCGCTTCCTATTGCTGCTATCCGCAGATGCCTACGTTATGCAACTTTGTAACAGGGCCTAGTGCGATATTCAATTCACGACCTGCCGCCGCATTTCGCAGACCGAATTGGCACCTGCCAAATGGTCGCTTCTTCCCGGTTCTTCTGGCGCTCCTCTGCCCATACGAGCGCGATGTCGTGCAGCCACTGCGCTCGGTATTGGTAGTAGGTGTCGGCCGCCACGATTTGGCAGATGACCGCGGGATCCCGGAGCCGCTCCATCCAATCCGGGTCGATAATGATAACCCGGACAAGGTGGGCCTCTCGTGTTCCAGGCCACGAGACCGGCGCGAAGATGATCTGATCTTCCTCCACCGGGCGCCCTTTGAGGGCAGCGGGGTTCGCCATCCAGTCATTGCCGATAATGGCGTCACGCAAGGACGACATCATCAGAAACTGGCCCGGCTTCGGGACGAGCATGAGACCGTCTCTTTTCTTCGCGACCGTCCTGACCTCCCGCTCGAGCATCGAATCATTGAAGACGTAGGACAGCGAATGCTTGGGTCCCCACGGGTCGACTTCGAGCCGGATTGTTGCATCCGGCATCTCGGTCAAGACATGGCCCTCGAACACGATCTGCTGATCATTCTCGAGCCTGAGGTAATTCTTCCGTTCGCGTTTCGCTCTGAAGTGACCGAGAAACCACCCGAGGAGAAAGCCGCCGACGCCGATCAGTACGGCGACAACCGCGGAGATAGCTTGGAACAAGCGAACATGTTCTTCCGCCCATGCGAACACCGTTAGCAATGTGTCGTTCACCGACGAACCTCCTAGAGCGGGATGATTTAAGGTGCAAACGAACGCCGTCATTGCGAGGAGCAAAGCGACGAAGCAATCCAGAGGGTGTGCGTTGCCACTGGATCGCTTCGCTTCGCTCGCGATGACGGCTGATGATTCGACTAAAACTCATCACGCTCTAGAGTTATGCAACGAGCGAAGACATCAGCATGTGCTACACTGCTGCCAATGAGGAAATTGTTGGATCAGGCGATCGAATAGGTGCGCGAGCTGCGCGAAGAACAGCGGGACATGGCTGCCGCCGGACTCATCGGCTAGCTCGCCGATTTTCCAACGCCCCAAGAACATCCCGCCATAACGGAAGGCCGGCTTGCGCACAAGCAAAGCGATTTCGTCCGGCTCGACGAATGGCGGCATGACATGGAGCTTGATGCTCGCCAAGCCGGCCACGCGCGACCTTCGCAAGGTCCCCCGTCCCGACGTCGAGCACATCAACGCGATATTCGAGGAAATGCGTTTCGATCCCTACGAAGGCGATGTCGAATTTCTCGAAGGCACCACCGCAACCATGCGGCACTAAAGAAGGCGATCGTACGGTCGTGCGGCCTCCCGAAACGCGCCGAAATCTTGAAGATTTTACCAGTTTTTCTGTTTCAGCTCACCGCTATCCATCGATCAAATCCTCACACTGGTTGCTTCCTATGTGATGCATGCGTCGTCGCGGCCGGCAAATGGCATGACCGCCCGTCAGTTTCCTCCGGCCCGGTGGGAGAAATACGCTTTGTTAAATTGCTGTTCCATCTCGCCGCTTGATTCGGCGAGTTTGGAAAAAGCGTCCTGCACGACAAGTCTGGCAATGCAATGAGCCCGCGGCCGTCGGTGGATTTCACAGCCTATTGCCAACCCAATCACACCACAATATCCTGATGGGACGGAATGACCGATGGGGCGGATTTCCGATTGTCTCATTCAAAATCCGACCCGGATAAGAAGGACTACGGTTCATGAAACCAACTTTTGCGTTGGCGTTGGCAGGAATCATCGTGACGGCGATGTACTCATGCTGACAGGGGTATTCATGATGGCTTCTCGTCAGGCTCAGGCCATGGCTGCTTGCGGCAAACAGACCGGCCTGCCCTGCGGCGATTGCCACACAAATTCCGCCGGAGGTGGCAAGCTCAATGATTTTGGTGAGAGGTTCAAAGCCAACGGCAATAAATTGCCGGAGAAATAGTCGTCGGCGCCTCAGTCGGCGGCCCCGTGATTTCGGCGACACTTCGAATCACGACAACATCTCGCCCTCTGGTAACCGCCAAACGCTCACCCCCTTGCCGCTTGCCGTCGCGGGCTACGCGACGCCGCTGCTCTTGCATCCGTAAATGGATTAGCCGCGCCGGAAGCGCGCCGCGGTCTCTTGCTTGCATTCCCGTGGCGTGACTTGCGAGGCGGCGGGCACTGAGGTCGCGACGGATTTACGCCGACGCGTCACTAAATCCTTTTGTCCAGTATCGCACCGCGCTCGATTTCGCGCTTGAGTTTTTCAATCAAAATAGGAGTGGGCAGTGACCGATCGGACCTCAAAGATTCGTCTCGTTATGGTCGGCTCCGCAGCCACGATCCTTTCCTTTACGCCCGCGCACGCTCAAGTGTATAGCGCCTCGGGAACGCATGAATGCGGCGAAGCAGCGGGTGGGCGCGGCGGTTGTGTAGTTGGAGGCCTTTACAAAGATTGCAATGAAGCGGCCCGCGATTTACAGAAACGGGACTGCTGCCCGCATAGTCGAGAAGGCGGACGATCGACGCGCTTTATTTTCGGCTATTGCATTCCCGCGCGCCCTTGATCAAACCGCAGCCCGAACCGCCAGCCGAAGGCTCGGGGCGTTGCGCCGCGGCTTGTTTGACCGTAAACCTGGCACCGAGAATCGCGCGCCCGTTCCCGCGCCCGTGAAGGGCGGCAAGTGGCCGCCGGCTCCGTTCCGGCCATGACACTACCGACACAGCCGCTCTGCATCGGCGCCCGCGTCTCGGGCGAATTCATCATGCTCGAATCCGAGGAACGCCGCCGGCACCTCTCTGTCGTCGGCCAGAAATGCCTCGGCGGCGCGGTCGACCGTCTCTGGATTTGCCTATGCGTTCAATAGAACACCCCGCCGGAACCCCCATGGCTGCCCGGATTCCGAGCCGACATGAAAAAGGCCCTGGGGAAACCCCAGGGCCTCGCAGTTGCTTCGTCGAGCGAAACGAGTTCTTCAGTAATCCATGCCGCCCATGCCGCCCATACCGCCGGGCGGAAATGCGGGACCTTCCTTCTTCGGATGTTCGGTGACCGTCGCTTCGGTCGTGATGATCAAACCCGCGATCGACGCGGCGTCCTGAAGGGCGGTGCGGACGACCTTGGTCGGATCAATAATTCCGAGCGCGACGAGGTCGCCGTATTCGCCGGTTTGCGCATCGTAGCCGTAGCTGTATTCCTTGGCTTCGAGCAGCTTGCCGACCACCACGGCGCCGTCCGCGCCGGCGTTGTCGACGATCTGGCGCGCCGGAGCCTGGATCGCCTTGCGGACGATGTCGACGCCGGTCTTCTGATCGGGATTGCCAACCTTGACCGTTGCGAGGGCCGGGATAGCACGCAGCAAGGCGACGCCGCCGCCGGGAGAAATGCCTTCCTCCACGGCCGCACGAGTGGCATTGAGCGCGTCGTCCACCCGATCTTTCTTCTCCTTGACCTCGACCTCGGTCGCGCCGCCGACGCGGATCACCGCGACGCCGCCGGCGAGTTTGGCCAAACGCTCTTGGAGCTTCTCGCGGTCATAGTCCGAGGTGGTCTCTTCGATCTGCGCCTTGATCTGGGCAATGCGTGCCTGGATGTCCTTCTTGTCGCCGGCGCCGTCGATGATCGTGGTCGATTCCTTGTCAATGCGTACCCGCTTGGCGCGACCGAGCATCGGCACCGTCACATTCTCCAGCTTGATGCCGAGTTCTTCGGAAATGAGCTGACCAGCGGTCAGGATCGCGACGTCCTCGAGCATGGCCTTGCGCCGATCGCCGAAGCCCGGCGCCTTTACGGCGGCCACTTTCAATCCGCCGCGTAGCTTGTTGACCACGAGCGTGGCGAGCGCCTCACCCTCGACGTCTTCGGCGATGATGACCAGCGGCTTGCCGGCCTGCACCACCGCCTCGAGAATCGGCAGCAGGGCTTGCAGCGAAGACAGCTTCTTCTCATGCACGAGAATGTAACAGTCGTCGAGCTCAGCGAGCATCTTTTCGGCATTGGTGATGAAGTAGGGTGAAAGATAGCCGCGATCGAATTGCATGCCTTCGACGATCTCGGTCTCGGTCACGAGGGTTTTGGCCTCCTCGACCGTGATCACGCCTTGGTTGCCGACCTTCTGCATCGCCTTTGCGATTTCTTCGCCGATGAACCGATCGTCATTGGCCGAAATTTTGCCGATCTGGGCGATTTCCTCGTTCGAGGAGACTTTCTTCGAGTTCTTCTTGAGATCGGCGACGATCGCGTCGACCGCGAGATCGATGCCGCGCTTCAAGTCCATCGGGTTGAGCCCGGCCGCCACCGCCTTCGCGCCTTCGCGGGCGATCGAGGCCGCGAGCACAGTCGCGGTGGTCGTGCCGTCGCCGGCATTATCGTGCTGCTTGGAGGCGACTTCACGCAGGAGCTGGGCGCCGAGGTTCTGGAACTTGTCCGAAAGTTCGATTTCCTTGGCGACGGTCACGCCGTCCTTGCTGATACGCGGCGCCCCATAAGATTTCTCAATGACGACGTTACGGCCCTTCGGGCCGAGCGTGATTTTCACCGCATTGTTGAGAATCTCGACGCCTTGCAGAATGCGATCCCGCGCGTCGGTCGAGAAGCGGACGTCTTTGGCAACCATTGTCGATCAACTCCTAAAGAGAGAAACCAGGTGCGAGGGGCCGTCGGGTCAACCGACAACGCCCAGGATGTCGCTTTCCTTCATAATGAGCAGGTCTTTGCCGTCGATCTTGACCTCGGTGCCGGACCACTTCCCGAACAGGATACGATCGCCGGCCTTGACGTCCAGGGGGATGATCTTGCCGCTCTCGTCACGCCCGCCTGGGCCGGCGGCGATCACTTTGCCTTCCTGAGGCTTCTCCTTGGCGGTATCGGGGATGATGATGCCGCCTTTGGTCTTCTCTTCGCCTTCGAGGCGCTCGACCACAACGCGGTCGTGCAAGGGACGAAATGCCATGTCGATTCCTTCGGTTCTCGGGCTGCCGGGTTCGCCGAACTGGGCGGATGCGGCGGCAAACGGATTAAGGGAGAGAAAAAGGCTGTTTAGCACTCGACTAGGCCGAGTGCTAAGATACCAGCTCGCAAGTAAGAGCGCTCATGCGGCTTGTCAAGGCTCCGGCTGAGACGCAGACCGGCAGAACTCGCATGGAGCCATGTGCTCGATGAGTTGGGCGTCCAGCCAAATCGGACAGATTCGTGCGGATGACCGCTGGAATGAAGGGTTTCGGATGCCGGCCCGTCACCAACGCCGCCGCCTGGACAGCGTGGCGGCGCCCGGAAGCCTCCAGGGAAAGAACCCGCGGGGGATCGGGCCGGTTCTCGGCCAACTGCACTCGAGATGTTTGCACTCCGGGAAGGGCTCTCGAAGACGAGGATTTTCGAGAAGGTGTCGCCGCCGCCTCCCATGGGGGTGAAACCCCTGAAACCTCTCTTAAAACCCATGCTCGATTCAGTTGTCTCGAAATTTGTGCTATGTAACGAGTTCGGCGAGGAAATCTCATGACGAATTCGGCCGACGAAAATCAGCTGCAAGTCTTGCGTGATTACGCGGCGGGGCTCGTCGGCACGCGCCGGACAATCGAGCGTGCAGGGCTGCAAGATTACGCCGACCTCGTCATTGCCCTTGCGCAGAACGATCTCGATTTTCCGAAGCCGGCAGACACGCCGAAGCACCGCGCCCGGCTTGAACAGGCGCGCGCTATTCTCCAGCCGCTCTTACGTCATGCCCGTTGAGGTCACGCTCATCGTGAGTGATGCGCCACCGCTCATCACGCTCGCCGCGGCTCGAAGCCTCGACTACTTGCTTTACGCAGGACTCCCCGTCGTTATTCCCGACGCCGTGTTCTACGAGGCGACGAACGCGAGCGGCAAGCTTGGCGCACAAGAGATTCTCGATTGGTATAGGTCGCATATGGGCGCCGTACGCGTCGAACCTACGGAAGCTTTCCAGAACGCGACGGCGCTTCTCGCTGCGCAGGGTGGGCGCTTGCCGAGGGATCTGGGCGAACGCGCCGCCGTCGAACTCATCCGCAATTACCCATTGTCGGACAACGAGCGCGCGCTTCTGTTGAGCGACGACCGCGATCTCGATCGCGTCGTCGTCGTCGATCCGCAGAAGCTCATTTTGTTGACCACATGGGATTATTTGCGTCAGCTCGAGGAAGCGCGGCGTATTCAGTCGGCGGCTGCCGTCTTCGAAGCCGTCCGCGAGGCTGGCCGTCATCCTTCTATCCGCGACATGTGGAGCCGACACGACCCGGAAACTCGCGATGCGGTGCGCGCCGTGATCGAGCGCGCCAATCGGGAGCCCGGCCCCAAGCGATAATCCGCAATTTGGCAACCGAACACGCGATCTGCTTCGCGCGAGTTTCGACCGATTGGCCTTACGCTCGATTTGCGGCGCAGGTTCGCCAGCGACGGCAAGCGCTGCATCCTGCCGGCCTTCGGCGCCTATGCCGGCGGGCTCACTTGCTGCGATCGGGCCTTCGCAGGGCTTTTTGCGGAAGACGAAAAGTTTGCCCATGTGATGGGCCGCGAGCGGGTATACACGGTCTCAGCCGAGCATTGCCTGTCGGATTAGGGGCGTACGCGGGAGCGAGAGGGCCGGTGAGCCTAGTGCCGCGGTTCCGTAATGGGCCTTATGCGGCTGGGAGCGATTTAGGGAGTGTTGAACAGTTGCAACTTCCTCTCAGCACAAGAAGTTTGGTTTTACGCTTTCCGGTCACAAAGCATCTTGCGATGCGCGCGCCGGAGACCCATTTTCTTGCGCAGAGCGGAAGTCATAAAACCCGAGAGCACCAAAAAAGTTGTGCGAGTGTATGCGGGCGCGCCTCATTCGACTCGGCTAGAATTGCCCCAATTGTTTGCAACGGGAAAAGTCTCGAAAGGCAATGACATGTCACAGCACGGACCGACGTTGAGCCCCGACTTGATTTACCTGCCCTTCTGGAAGATCAAGCAAGGATGGGAGCAAGACAGGGCGGAATACGAGGAGCGTGTGCGCCGGCGGGAGGAGCGGGAGTACTTGCGGTTCATCCGCACTCCGGAGGGAGCGGCTTGGCTGAAGGCGGTCAAAGAGCGGGAAGAAGAGAGAGCGTACAGGGAGGAGATGCAGGCGCGTAACGCGGACCACGCGAAGCGCGTGCAGGCTGTGCTACAGAAAGGCCGCCGACAGGGTTTCTAAGCCCTAAGTCCCGCGCCGCGCGGCAGCGGAAACCGCGCCAGGGCGCGGTTGCTCATTGTCCCTGCCGCTTCGCGGCGCTGCGATTTGACGTATTGGGGCTTCCGCAGTGGCGCACGGCGCGAGATGTTGATTATCCATTATGAAACGCGGTTCATGGCGCTATCGCCCGTCTTCGAGCTTCTTCACGTCCACTAAATCGGCTGGCATCGGGAATCCAATTCGCACTGGGTCCTTCGAGATGCTTACCCTCTTGATTTTCTGCTTGAGCATTTTCTGCACCGCTGCTTCAATATCCGGCGCAGTTTTGGCGCGCATGAATGTTTGGAAGTCTCTGGGGTTGACGTCTGAACCGAAGTACGTGCTGAGAATCGATAGCTTCTTGTCGATGTTATCAAGAGTTTGTCCAACGACCTTCTCATCTCCTAGGGTCGTGCCGAAAAGAAGCAATTGACGAAGTTCACCCAACCACTGGTAGATCGCTGACCCACGACTGACGCCGTAGAAGTAAAGCGGAGCGGCCTGATTGTACTCCGATGGACTCAAGCAGGCCTGTTTTAGGTCGTGGAAGTAACGCTTCGTGGTTTTGAAAACGGCCTCGAACGCAAATAGAGGGTGTCCAATGGGGACATCAAACTCGATCTCCAGAAGATGACAAGTCGTCTCGTGAAACTTCCGCTCATACCCGAGTCCCGCTTCGTAGGCGCGCCAAACCTCACCGACATCAACATCTCGACCAATCCAATACTCGTAAATGGACATGTGGGACTCCCGCTGGTCTCCGCAAGGAATAGCTTAGGCATAATCAGCGGTGTTGTGAATCTCATTGTGAGGGGGCTGTGCAGAAATCAAGGCATCCGCACCACGGCTTTGACGCCAAAAAGTCGGGCAATTTTGAGAGAGAGGCGCATCATGGCATCGGATCGAATGAGCAGAAACGATTTTATATTGTTAGCAGTTTTTGTCAGCACGCTGTCCGCGATTGTTCTGGTGGCTTTTGCGCCTGTGGGGGATGAGGCGACGCTTACAATGCGGGTGTGGGCTATCGCCGGGTCACCAATTTCCATTGCGGTGGTTAGCACTTTCATCGCAGCTTTTGCCGGGACTTGGGGCGCGCAAGTGCTGGCAGAGCGTACGGCCAATCGCAGAGCATTGTTGTCCGAGATTCGTGGGACTAACGCCGCGTTGGGGTTAGTCTTCACCATCGCCAACACTTATATAACCACCAAGAAACAACTTATTCGCGATCTGGTGCAGGACTATGAAGCGCAAGCCGCTGCGCGCCAGGCACACTATGCGGGCGTCGGGCGTGGCGCTCCCTTCGCCTATCGGCTGGAGTTACAGACCATAGCCCCGCCCTTCTCGCCAATCGACGAGTTGCGCCAAATGTTGCGCGAAAAGATCACGCCTGACGGCAAGGCGTTGATCTTGCTCACACCGTTGGTCCAAAGCATCCAGAGTTTTGCCGACACTGCCATTCAACGCAATGCATGGATCGCGGAAGTGAGAGCCATGCCTGAGGATAGCGACGCGATTAAGTCGGCCTTGTTCTTCGGCCTCCCCTATGCGCCCGGCCGCACTGATGATCGTTACCCGAAGTTTATTAACGCGCTCAAACTGCAAACAGATGACTGCATCGCATTCAGCATTCTAATTGGGCAATCATTAGTTAGTTACGGCGAACGTCTCATGACGCGCTATGGCGAGGGCGCTCCGAAAATCTCTAGGGCGAACTTCGACAAAGCGGGTGATCTTCTGCCGGACATGGCCTTTTACGCCGATTGGATGAAGAACTGAGCCGAATGTGCAAAACTCAAGACATACGACAGTCGCGCGCCTTTGATCCATAATCGCTTTTTTGTTGCATAAATCTGGTGCAAAATCGCACGCCTCAATGTGCCGCGTTCGTGATGTTTTCGGCAGGGCTTTTCTCAAACAATCATTCGAGCGCGACGCAAGCTTTCGCGGCGCGGACAAAACGCGCTGGCGCCGCTAGTTCTGCAGGCTGTCTTCATAGTGAGACGCTCCCCCCTGTCATTCCCGGCGAGCCGGAGGCGAAGACCGGGAATCCAGAGTTTTGTGCGAGTTGCCCCTGGATCCTCGCTTTCGCGAGGATGACAATCGGCGGCGGTGTTCTTAGAGAGGGCTTCTGGTGGGGTTTTTCAGCAGACTGTTGGAAGCCCCCTTCTTCATATGCTTTCCTTTCGTGGCCTCCTCTCGTCGGATGCCCCCGTCAAGCCGCCGAAAGCCGCACATGGACCTTGCTGCCGGTCGCCTCGGCGTAGCGCAAAAGCGTCTTGGTGCTCGGCAGCGTCTGACCGCTCTCCAATCGGGCGATCGTGGACTGGCTGGTGCCCATGCGGGCAGCGAGTTCAGCCTGGGACAGCCCGGCGCGCAAGCGAGCCTTGAGCAGTTCGGCGGAAATCTCGAATTCCGGGGCGAGCGCGTCATATTCGGCTTTGACATTTGGATCCGCAAGCAGACGCGCCTTGAGCTTCTCGAATGCGATCGTCATATGATTTCCTCCGCTCGCCGCAGCGCAAGTTCTATTTCGAGGCGAGGCGTCTCCTGCGTCTTCTTCAAAACCGCGCGGCTCCCCACTTCACGCCGGTGACAAGATATGAATGGCAATGCTGGCGATCAGGTCTTTCGTCTTCGCGGCATAAGCGGCCATATGCGGGGCGGCGGCGTGGGTCTTCAGAGCCTCTTTCTTTTCCCATGTCTCGATCGCGACAAATGTATCGGGCCCCATTTTCGCCTGGAAAGACCCGAAACCTTCCGCATCGATGGCGGCCCCATATTCGATGCAGCCTTTCTCGGCGCGCACTGCCGGGATGTTCGCGCGAAAGGCACTGAGGACTTCTTCCCGGCGTCCGGGCTTGGCGGTGATGATGGCGATGACCCGGATCATAGCGTTCCCCCCGAATGCTGGCCTGATCTGGAGGCCGCTTGTCACAGACGCTCTATGGCTCGGAAAAGCTAGCACGGGTCCATGAAATGAGCCAAGGAAGGCACCTTCACATTTGCGAAACCTTCGGCCTTGGCGGCTTCGTTGCGGGCGGCTTCATCGCCGCGGAGTTCGGCCATTGTACGTCATTGGCGGCCGGATCGGGCGCCTTGGCGCGGAAGCCTTCCGCCGCGGCTTTCGCCGTTGCAATGTCACCGGCGCCGAGGCGGGCGGCGACGTCGTCGCACTTCTTGCCAGCATCCGTATCGCCTTGCGCTGCGGCAATGGCGAACCAGGTGTAGGATGAGCTGAGGTTTTGCGCGACGCCGAGGCCGCGCGCGAGCAAGATCGCGTAATTGTACTGGCTGTCGCGTACGCCATATTCGGCGGCTTTATGGAACCATTGCGCCGCGCCGGCATAATCCGGCTTGCCGTTTTCGCCGCCCTCCGCCATCAGCACGGCCAGATTATGCATGGCCCTCACATTGCCCTGCTCGGCGGCTTTTTGATACCAGGCCTTGGCCTGGGCGAGATCGCGCGTGACACCGAGGCCTTTTTCATAGAGCGAGCCGACGCGGTACTGCGAGGACGCGAGCCCTTGTGCCGCAGCTTTTTCATACCATTGCGCGGCAGCTTTCAGATCCCGCGCGAGGCCGCGCCCTTCGGCATAGCGGCTCGCCAATTCAAATTCGGCCTTCGCATTGCCGAGATCGGCGAGGTTCTGCAGCGAGGCTTGCGGCAGATCGTGCGTCGAATTCGGTTCCCGGCAATGTCGCGTCTTGCGGCTTGGCGGCGATGGTCCCGACAACGAGCGGATCGACGCCGAGCATGGTTTGCTGCTTTTGCGGATCCTTCGCCGCCACAGCGGGGCTTTGCGCTGGCGCAGGCATTGCCCCCGTTATGGCCGCAATATTCGCGCGGGGCGGCATCTCCTGCCGCGCCTGATCTTTCGGCTGCTGTTTCGGCGCATCGTTAGAAAGATCGCCGGGCGAATGGCTCAGGCCCTTCACGACCGCATAGGCGCCGACGATAAGGAATAGAGCGGCCACACTCAGCACCACGGGGCGCTTGTGCTCGGCGATGAAATGGCGCGCCTGCTCGACGAGACTGGCGCGCGGCGCCCTCTTGGCTTCGGACGAGGCGGCGGAGCGCACATGTGCGGCCGCTGCGGCCAATTCCATTTGCGCTGCTTGCGCGGCACGCCGGGCCGCCGCAATGAAATCCGCGCGGCCCGTGACGGCAGAATCCACTGCGCCCGCAGGTCGCTCGGACTTGCGCTTCTTGTCGCTAGGCCGGACGGGTTCCTTCTCTCCGCGGCCGGGAAAGCCGTGGCCCGGTTCGATGAGAAAATTCTCCAGATCTTCGCTTCGCGGCAGGTTCGGCTCACGCGTTTCGAAACGCCGCTTCTGTGCAGCGGCCGGCCCGCCCGCGTCGGGAAAGGCCGGCCCGCCACTAGCTTCGCTGTGTGTCGTTTTGGCAAAAGATGGCGCCGGGCCCGACGCCAAGGTCGTCTGGGCGTCCGAGCGGACGTCGCCGAGTTCCTCTTCGAGCATGGCAAGACGATCCACGACCTTTTCCAGTGTTTCGTGGACGGCATTCAAGGTCGAATGGGTGCGCCGGTCGGCAGTGTCTTGGAGCTCGCGCAGTTCGGCGAGCTCGCGCGAGACCTCCTCCTGGTTGACGCCGGGACTTGCGACAGTCTGGCGATTCTCGAATGCGCCTTGAGCCAAGGCTTCGCGAACGGACTCCCGGGTCGCGTTGCGCGCCGCCATTTCGGCGGCATCGAGCGCCGCCTGCCGCGTCGCCTCCAACTTCGCAAAGAGATCGGCGATCACTTGCTCGAGTTGGGGCAAAGACGACAGGCCCGTGCTCGAGCGGTCGAGCCGCGCCGCGAGTTCGCCGATCTGGCGCTCCAAAGCTTCGAAGGCCCGTGAATCGGAGTTGGGAGCGCGCGCAGCCTCGAATTTTTCGGCGAGTCCCCGCACCAGATCTTCCAGCGGGCGCGTGCCGGCCTGCGCATTCGTGTTTTCGGCTATGCGCGCAGAAAGCTCCTCGCGGACTCTGTCGATATGATCTTCCAGGGCGGCATAACGGTGGCCGTCGCGCGCGTCGTGAGCCGCCTCTTCAACTCGGGCTGCGAGGGCCTCGAGGCGATCCTCGATTTTTCCGAGCGCCGTCGATTGCGCCGAGTCGTTGAAAAGCGTCCGCAGCTCGTCGGCGACCACGCCCGCCACATGGCTGTCGCTCGGCAAGGCTGCGGCGGGCTGCTGCCGGTCGAGCTGGCGCGCGAGCTGCGCGACCTGTTGCTCGATTTTTTCCACCGGCACCTGCCGCGATGCCGCGGTCGTCAAGAGATCGCGAATTTCTTGCGTCTGCAATTGCACTTGCTGGAAGGCACCGGTGTCGACCTCGGGGCGGCTAAAGTCTTCGAGCCTCGAGCCCAACGCCTTGATTTCGCTTTCGAGGCCCGCGATCGTGGTGCGTGGATCGATTTCAGCCAGACTGTGCCGAAGTTCACCGACGAGGCGCTCGAGCGGCCGCAGAATCGTCTCGTTGGCGCCTTCGCTGCGCGAGACTTCTATCTCTCGGGCGAGCATGCGAATTGAGCTTTCGAGCGCGGCAACCGACCCTTGCGTCGCGAGATCGTGCAGAGCCGCCGACATATGTGCGATTTCCGCATGCAGCTTGTCGAGGTTGCAGGCCGGCACCGGCGGAGCCTGACGATCGAGAACTTCGCGGCGTATATCGTCGATTTTGGCCGCGAGCGCGGCGATATCGCCTTGCGAGGCCGGCCGGTTGAGGGGGCCTGATTGGGCGGTTTCGGCGGGCGTTTCCGGCCAGGCCGGAGCGTCGCTAGCCGGCGCCTCGAGATCGCGCTGCCGGCGCGCGATCTGGGCGATCGCCTCGCCGAGCGAGCGTCGCGATGACGTATTGCGGCGTTCGGCGCCGGTCTGCGCCAGGGGATCCGTTTTTACCGCTGCAAGTAAGGAATTCAATTTCAATTCAAGGCGTCTCATCCGCTCATTGGCGAGGTGACCCGGACTTTCGAGGGCAGCGGCGACGGCTCCCTTGCGAAGTTCCAGCTCGCTGCGACGCGCGATCGCGTCGAGGCGCATTTCAAGACGATTCAACGCCGATTTGAGCGCTTTGGCCCCATTGTCATTGGCTTCCACAATACGGGCAACCGAGGCAAGGGCATCGGCGGTCTGCCGTTGGCTTTTCTCGGTCCGCTTCTCGAAGAGTTCCACGGCGCTTTCGAGCAAAGCCTCGGCGTCCAAGGCGGACGATGGCCGAGCACGTGGTTCGGCGCGCCCGATCGGCTCGCGCCAACGGGGACGAACGCCGGACTGATCGCGGCTGTCAGATGCGTCGGGCTGCCCGCGTCCACGAGAGACGCGCGGCGCCGCCGCGTCTTGATGGCGTGCATCAAGCTCATGGAGGCGTACGGCGATCGCATCGAGACGTTCGGCATCGCCAAGGTCGTCGAGCTCAATTCCGGCTTGCGCGGCGCGATTGGAAATCGTTTCGCTGAGCCATTCGCTCAACGTCATGCCCTCGCGGCGGGCAGCTTCTTGTGCCGCCGCGCGCACATCGAAGCCTACCCCCCTTACGCTCCAAGGAACCGCCTTGCTCATGGTCTCTCCGGCGGGAGTCTCGGTCCCGGGTTTGAACCAAAATTCGTGACAGGAACCGGCAAGCGTCGAATCAGTAACGCGCTGCGGGATTCCGCTGTTGTCCACGAATTTCGTGAGGTGCGGTAAACACAGGGTTAACCCTGGCCGATTTTGGCACGGCATACCAATCTGCGGTTGATTTATTTAATTATACAATTACCAGTTGCGGTACGTCCCGAATCCAAGTAAGCATTGCATTATCAGCTCACGCGTCGAGGAGAGGGGCGGCAATGGAGACAAATCCAAGTCAAAGCTTTGAAGGCTATCATAACGGAGAAGCCCGCCGAGGCGGCAGTCTTTCGCAGGGCCAGGACGCAAAAGAACGCGCCGGCTGCGACGCGCCGGGTCCGACCGAACCGTTGTTCACAATTGGCGAAATGGCACGCGAATTCGGCGTGAGTTTAAGGGCGCTTCGTTTCTACGAGGACCGCGGCCTCCTGCAACCGCGCCGGCGCGGCACGACGCGCCTTTTCAACGGCCGTGATCGCTTGCACATGCAGATGATTCTGAAGGGTAAGCAGCTCGGATTCACCCTGACGGAAATCCACGACATTCTCGTCTCGCGCGGCAGCCCAATCGAAGGGGCGGATCTCGAGCTCGGCCTGCATCCCGACCAGATCGCCGCGCAGATCCGCCACCTGGAGCGGCAGCAGGCCGACCTTGATGCCGCTCTCGTCGAATTGCGACGTGCGCATCAACGCGCAGTGCAGAATGCGCATGGCACTGCCGCTTGAGTTTTCGGGCGCTGCCGAAATTCGCGGCTTGCGGCAGCGCGACCCCTCGCCTGGGCTGGCGACGGGTATGCAGTGTTGCGGTGTAAACAATTAAGGCTAAACCAGGTCGCGCCCGGCCGCGGACGGACCGCGATCGGCAAGACACCCGGCAAAGACACCGCAGGCACCGGCAAAAGAACAAGTCTCAACCCGCGTACACATTGGTCAATTAAGTTCTGCATCCGGGGGATTCCGACCCGCAGCGCATGAAAGTTACCAAACCTCGACTTTTCGACAGAGCAACTTTCTTCGGCGAGGTGGCTCGACCCAAACTCGCAGCCTGACCTACCGTCTCGGGCTAGAGACGAAGCAAGTCGGCGGCTGCGACGCAAATCCGGCGAGCCGGGTGCTTCCCGATCGCGAGCTTTCACGCGGAGCGAATGCGGGCTAAGACTTGCGACGCCCAAACTTGCCCAGCGATGAAAATGTCCCGTCACATCGACTATTATTTCAGCCTTGTCAGCCCCTGGTCTTATCTCGGCCACAAGGAATTCATCGCCCTTGCGGGCAAACATGACCTCGCGGTGCACTACAAGCCGGTGACGCTCCCCGAGCTGTTTCCGCAGTCGGGCGGGTTGCTGCTCGCAAAGCGCCACCGTTCGCGGCAGAATTATCGAATGCTGGAATTGCAGCGTTGGCGCGAGAAACGACAGCTGCCGATGCGGCTTCACCCGAAATTCTGGCCCTTCGACACGACCCTCGCAGATCGCGTCGTCATCGCTCTAACGGCCGCGGCGCAGCCGGTCGAAGACTTCCTGCCCCGCGCTTTCGCAGCCATTTTCGGGGAAGATCGAGATCTCGGCGACGAAGCCGTGCTCGACGCTCTGCTCACCGAGTCGGGCTTTGATGCCGCCGCGACCCTGCAGCATGCCAGGAGCGAGGCCATCGCTTCTATTCACGCGGCCAACCTGAAGGAGGCGCTCGAGGCCGGAGTCTTCGGTGCGCCGAGCTATGTCTTGGATGGGGAAGTTTTCTGGGGGCAGGACCGGATCGGTTTCCTGGGCACCGCCATAGCGAGCGGTCGCCAAGCTTTCCGTGCCGATGTCTGAGACCGCACCAAACCTGCCCGCGGCAAGGGCGGAAGACATTGGCATTGTGCTCGTCAATCTCGGTACGCCGGAGCGCCACCGACTATCGCTCGGTGCGCCGCTATTTGAAAGAATTCCTCTCCGACCGCCGGGTCATCGAGACGCCGCGCTGGCTCTGGTGGCCGATCCTCAATTTCATCATCCTGACGACCCGTCCGGCACGCCGCGGCAAAGCCTATGCGGCGATTTGGAACGAAGCGCGCAACGAGAGCCCTTTGAAGACGGTCTCGCGTTTGCAGGCCGAAAAACTCGCGGCGTGGCTCGCAGAGGGCGGCCTTGCGCCGGCCACGCCGAAGCTTCACGTCGATTGGGCCATGCGCTATGGCACGCCGACGATCGAGGCCGCCGTTGCGAACCTCGAAGAGCAAGGCTGCGCGCGGCTTCTGGTCGTGCCCCTCTATCCGCAATATGCGGCTGCAACGACCGCGACTGTCGCCGACGCGGTTTTTGCCGCCCTTGCGCGCCGGCGCGCGCAGCCGGCCTTGCGCATGGCGGCTCCCTATTTCGGCCAACCGGCCTATATCGAGGCCGTAGCGCAGTCGTTGCGCAGCTTTCTCGGCCAGCTGGCCTTCGCCCCCGATGCGATCCTCGTTTCCTTCCACGGCATGCCGCAAACCTATGCCGATCAGGGCGATCCCTATCCAAAGCACTGCGAAGCGACGTTCCAGCTGCTCCGCGCCGCGCTCGGCGAAACGGGGTCCAAATTGCGACTGACCTATCAGTCACGCTTCGGCCCGGCTCAGTGGTTGCAACCCTATACGGCCGCGACAATCGAACGCCTCGCTCGAGACAAGGTTGAAAATCTTGTGGTCATTATGCCGGGATTTGCCGCCGATTGCCTCGAAACGCTCGAAGAGAACGGCATCGAAAACCGCCGCCTCTTCCTCGAAAACGGCGGTAAGAATTTCGCGATCGTGCCCTGCCTGAACGACAGCCGGGAGGGGATGCGCGTCATTTGCGATATCGTCGCGCGGGAACTGGCCGGCTGGCTTTGACTTGGATTTCTTGCCCTGGGCGTGGTCCGGCCGGCCGGGTCGCTCCGATTCACCCACCGCCCCGCCACGACTTTGCGCCAACGACGGAAACTTTAAGCGTCCGGCCGAGTTGACGCCAGCCGGGCGGGCATCCTAGTGGATATTAGTACCCTTTTGACCGGACGCCCCAGGACCCCTAATGCGCAAAAAGATACGCAAGGCCATTTTTCCCGTCGCCGGTCTCGGCACACGTTTTCTACCGGCGACGAAGTCCGTACCCAAAGAAATGCTGACGGTCGTCGACCGGCCGATCCTCCAGCACGTCGTCGACGAGGCGCGCGAGGCCGGAATCGAACATTGCATCTTCGTCACCGGCCGCAACAAGGCGGTGATCGAAGATTATTTCGACATGGCCTATGAGCTCGAGGATATTCTGCTGAAGCGCGGTAAGAAGAAGGAATGGGAGGCTTTGATGGCCGAGCTGCCGGAAGCCGGCTCGATGAGCTTTACCCGCCAGCAATCGCCGCTCGGCCTCGGCCATGCCGTCTGGTGCGCAAGAGACATCATCGGCGACGAGTCGTTCGCCGTGCTGCTGCCCGACATGATCACCCTTTCCGGCGCAAGAAACAGCCGCTGCCTGGCGCAATGCATCGAAGCCTACGAAGAACACGGCGGCAATATCATCGCAGTCGAGGAAGTCGCATCGGAAGAAACCCATAAATACGGCGTCGTCTCGGTCGGCAAAGAATTCGGTTCCGCCTTCGAGATCAAGGGCATGGTCGAAAAGCCCGCGACCGGCGCGGCGCCCTCCAACCTGATCATTTCGGGCCGCTATATTCTCTCCCCGGAAATCTTCGAAATCCTGGAAAAAGGAGAAAAGGGCGCCGGCGGCGAAATCCAATTGACCGACGGCATGCGGACCTTGGCGCGGACCCAGAGCTTCCACGGCGTGCTCTTCGACGGCAAGACTTTCGACTGCGGTTCGCCGCTCGGCTTCCTGACCGCGAATGTCGTCTTCGCTCTCGCCAATCCCGAGCTCGCTTCGGCATTCAAAGCGGTGCTGAAAGATATTGGTTGAAGGTACGAAGCAGCGTGCGACGGGGCGCAGGGTGCAAGGAGAATCGGCACGAGGTCGTGCGGGCGCAACGCTGGGCGAACCTGTCGGCAGAGACGACAAGCGAACCTTTCTCGCACTTGCGAACCTGTCCGCCAATCTCGGCGGCTTGCTTGCAGGACGACGGGGGCGGAGATCCGTAGCGGCTCCGTGCGCAGCACGACAGTCCGCCTGTCACGCGCAAGCGCGTGACAGGAACGCGACAGGGCAAGGGACACGTAGGGTTATGGAAGTCGACGCCCTGATTGTGCTATAATTTGCCGCCTGAAAGGAAAGGCTATGGCCTCCGCGTCAGCGAACGATCCCATCCTGTCGCGCTTCCGCGCGGCGCTGGATGAAATGTACGGCGATCAAATCGAGCGCGTCGTACTCTTTGGCTCGCGCGCGCGCGGCGAGGCGCAAGCGGATTCCGATTATGATGTTGCCGTCTTCTTGAAATCTCTGCCGGATCGCTGGAAGGAAATACGTCGCCTCGCCGATCTACGCGTCGATTTTATTGACGACACGGGCGCTTTCTTCGACGCAAAGCCATTTCCTGCGACAGCTTATCGTGACCGGACGCCCCTCATGCATGAAATCCGCCGCGACGGGCTGGATTTATGAAACCCGAATCCGCTAAATTTATTGAACAGGCAAACATATGTCTTGCTCGCGCCGACATTATGATGACGGTCAGCCTTCATGAAGATGCCGCGCGAGCAGCTTATTTTACAAGTTTCCATGTCGCGCAGGCCTACATATTCGAACGCACCGGGAAAACGTCAAAATCTCATAAGGGCGTACAGACTGAATTCTTTCGACTGTCAAAGGAAGATGCGCGCGCCGATCACGCTTTGAGGCGCTTTCTGTCGCAATCCTACGAATTCAAGTCCGTCGCCGACTATTTCACGAGCGACGAAGCTGGCACGTCGGCACAGGAAGCCGGCGAAGCCATAGCAACTGCGAAGCGTTTCGTCGAACATTTTACGGCGCTGGTCTCGATCCCAAATTCTGCCCCCGATGCGCCTTCAAAAGACACGCCATGAGCGATGGCGGAAACGCAAACCGGCTCCGTGCGCAGCACGACAGCCTGTCCGCACGCTTGCGCGCGGGAACGCCCAAACACCGCAACCGCTGGAGGATGTCATACTGGAGCCGCTGAAACGGGTATTGTTGCGTTCTTCCGTGCGTTGCAACCGCGATGGGCTAGTTGTGCATTACTACGAATAGTTTTTCCGCCCTTGCTCCAAGGATGGATGTGATCAACGGTGCTGTCATCCAAAGAGTGAATTTGGTTCTTGCATATTTGGCATACGTCCGACTTCTCAAACAATTCCTTCCTGAATTCAAAATCAAAAAACCTCGGTTCGACCAATGTGTCATTGATTATGGGATCGACAAGACCGCGAAATGTTGTCCATCTGATTTTAGTTTGAACTGCACTGCTCGTGGTTTTTGAGATCGCGCCTTGTATGTCCGCATCCGTCAGCAATAGGAATAAAAAAAGCTCTCTTATCTGCTCGGCTGCCTTCTGCACTTTCGCGGTCGGTTGATTTATCAACGCCGATGCCTGCATATCAAATGCCGCCACAGAAAACTTTGAATCCCACCCGCCCCTATTGGTGCGAGGATTAATCTCGTAGAGTCTTGCTGACTTGTCTCCGAAAACGGCGTAGATATTCTGCATTGTTTGTCTAAAAGACGCGGCCTGCCCTTTCAGGGTTGCGTCGCCTTCCTGTGGGCGGTATAGCTCCATATATTCATTCAGAAAACTCTTGAGCCGACCGGTATAATTGGACAGCCTATTTGCAAAAGTGAAGAACCGGAGGATTATTTCTCGCTCCTTGAAACGCGGCTCCGGGGCGCTTCCACCCTTAACTTTCCGCCAATATGTGTCCCCCTCCAATTCAGCAAGAAGGTTATTAACCTGGATTTCTCAAACGAATTCAGTTTTTAGCTGAAAAACGGGTCGTTCGGCGGCTTATTTTTCGGGCTTGGGCGTGATTTTCACATCGGCCGGACATCGCCGCTGACACGGCCCGCTCGGTTCCCGCGCTGCGAGTCCCATGGTTTCGATTCTCTCGCAATACGAGTCGTTTGGCGCGTGCGTCAGGGCTCGGCGAACCGGCATCTTGATCCTGCTTTCCGGTGCGGTGGTTTTCCGTCAGCCGGAGCCAAAAGCGCGTTGAAGATAATGGTGGGCGAGTTCGAATTCGTTCTTGTGGGGGCATCCCGAAGCAAGCGCGAAGTGAATGCGGCGCACGCTCCTTCGCACCTGAGCGCCGAGCTTGAGCAGCTTGAGGCGAATGGTTTGAGCCGACGCGTCGGCGAATTCAGTATGGCGCAGGCCGACGCGGCGCAGAGTATCGACGAGCACGTAAGCCATGGCCGAGAACCACAGCCGCAATTGGTTGGCTTGCATCGTCGCGGAGGAAGCACGATCGGCGAACAGTTCGAACTGCTCGCCGATGCGGTTTTCCGCCTCGCCACGCGCGCAATAGAGATCCTCGTAGAGAGCACGGGCGTCAAAGGCGAGGCGGCACCCCCGACGTTTGAGCGTGGTGACGACGAAGCGCGGATTGGCGCCATCCGGTGTGTGCTCGGCTTTGCCGACGACACGTCGGTTTCGGCTCCAGCTCTTGAGCGTGCGATAGGAGAAGTCGCGGAAGACCCGCGCCGGCTTGCCCGAACTCAGGCACCGGCGCTTGGCCGCGGCAGCCTCCGCGACGAGCGCTGCTTCCAGCCTTGCATTGCGCGCCACACCGAAGACGTAATCGACGCGGTTGGTCTCGCACCAACTCATCAGGTCGTCATTGGAAAAGCCGCTGTCGCCGCGCAAAATGATGCGTACCCGTGGCCAGCTCCGGCGAATGTGTGAAACAATGCGCGCCATGTCCGCGACCGCGCCATCGCTGCCTGCGACATCGGCGCGCCGCTGCTTCGCCAGCAGCAGATGCCGTCCACAAAAGACATACAGCGGCAGATAGCAATATTCGTCGTAATAGCCGTGGAAAAATCGACCCTCTTGTCCGCCGTGAAGCGGAATGTCGGTATTGTCGAGATCGAGCACGATCTCGCGCGGCGCGCGTTCGTGGGCTTCCAGGAAAACATCGACCAGCAGGCCATCGACCCGCGCGCCGTCGCAATCGATCTTGTGATATTTGGCGGCATGGCGCTTGGGCGTGTGCTCGAGACGATTGAGCGTGCTCTTGCCCGCCAAGGCCTCGCAATCGGAGCGCAGCGCCGGCTCTAGCTTGCCCGCCAGCACCGCAAAGCTCGAGTCCTTGCGCAGCTCGTCATGATCGTTGAGGTCCTCGTAACCCAGCGCCAGTCCGAAAATCCGTTGCGCCAGCAAGGTTTCGAGCCGGTGTTCGACGTAGACAGGGTTGCGCCGGTCATCGAAGCATTGCGCGAACCGCCGTATCAGCCCGAGGCCGCCATCCACCTGTCCCAACAGAAGCGCGCCCGCATTGGAGGTGATGTCGCCGCCATCGAAACTGGCCACCACCGCGCGCCGTTCAACCGCTTTGAATCCGAAAAGCTTCGCGCTACAGTCCGTCCGCATCGGGGAGTTCCGTTCGATCTAAGCAAGTCGTTCTCGCAAAACAACTTTCTAAGATTCGGCGCCCCGATGCACCTTAAATGTTTGAGAAATCCGGGTTAAATGGCCCCCTATAGACGCAGTTCCTAAGCTCCTGTTCGTTCAAAGCCATGGAGCCACGGTTAAGCCGCTCAAATACTTCGTATCGGAGACCGGTGTTTTTAGCAGCATCGATGACGATGCTGCGAATTGGAGTATCGAGTATTTTTTCCTGCTGCCGCGGCGTCAGGTCTTTGAACAGCTTGAGATTTAAGCTTGCCATTCGGTTCAGTTTGCGAAGCGGAAATGCGTTTGAGACAAATTTTACCAGCGTTGTAAGCCGCTGCTGCCCATCTATCATTTCAAGACTTCCGTCGGCGTCCTTGCCAAAGTAGATTGGAGGAATTGGAATCTCCAAGAGCACGGACTCGATTAAGCGTGAGGGAAGTTCGGGGCGCAATGCCCACACATATTCTCTCTGAAACTTGGGCTGAAGATGTAGCAGTCCCCTGTCCAATTTGTCTCTCAGCGCCGAAATTGTCCAATCTGCACTCTGACTGATGACAGGCCTATCATCGGGTTTTGTGATTGGCTGTTCGTCGTCTGGTTCGTCCTCAAGATAATCATCAGATGGGGAGGGTGTCTCGTTCGGCGAGTCGGTGTTCGGTGTTAAATCGAGTGAGTCGGTCAAGACGTCCATCTGCGGTTCGGTGATCCGCTTATCCGAACCACTCGTCTTGACGATCTTCTTTTCGGTCTTTGAAGCGGCAAACACAAACTGAATCAATTCATCAATTCCCGCGTCATCAAGCGGTGGTTGTGTTTCTAAATCGAGAGTCGCCAGCGCGGCCTTAATGTCCGAAAGAATCCTAGCCCCACACCGCTCCGCTCCGAACCATTTCAGAACCGCCCTCACCTTGTATTTCTTGGGATGGTTGCCGCCCTTCAAACGTTGGGCCACCTCAAGAAGTCGCTTCGGCAACTCATCCATTCGCTTCCCCTAGCCAAAAGCCTTGCAATTTAATCTCGTCATGCTGTGAGCCTCGAAATCGTGCTGATGCTGACCGCGAAAATCTTGGCGAGGTCGCGGGTTTCTCGCCCTTGGCGAGACGCTGCCGCGCTTCCTTGATCTGGTGAGCATTGAGCTTCGGCTTGCGCCCCATCTTAACTCCTCGTGTCTTCGCGCACCATGAGGCTCAGAGACAGACCTTCGCATCCGTTTCCGCGAAGTCGTCACATTTGAACAGCAACGGCGCGTTCATCTTGATAGGTCACGGCGCTGACGAGACAACGGTCGGCGGCGGCAATGGCTTCATAAAAGGCCGTGCGTTCCGGCTCGTGGTTGAGAATGGCTATCAACGCGGATGTGTCGACGACGATCATCGTGGCAAGCCGAAATCATCGTAACCGATGATTTCGTCAATAGACCTTGGGTCGGCCATAGGCCGCGCCGCGAACAGCGATGGCCTCCATGCCGGCGATCAGCTCGGCCTTGGTCAAGTTTGCAGGCGGCGGCGCAACT
This sequence comes from uncultured Alphaproteobacteria bacterium, assembly GCA_963809985.1. GTDB lineage: Bacteria > Pseudomonadota > Alphaproteobacteria > Rhizobiales > Beijerinckiaceae > Methylovirgula. The sequence continues at coordinate 393,412 of CAWELW010000004.1, forward strand.
GAACTGCGCCACGGCATTACGTCACCGGTGCGGGCGAGCGCTTCGAGTAAAATCTCGTCAGGTGTCCGCCCTGTCCCGGCAGCTTTAGCCCGAATGAGCGCTTCGATTTCTTGAGACAGATTAATCATAGGAATAACTTTAGCACAAAACCGCAGAGAAACCATAGAGCTAACGCAACGGCGGCTGTGTTCCGAAAACGGCCTGTTTTCCGCATGGTCGCGGAAAATCGACCTCATTAGAGCATGATGCGTCCAAGTGGAATCAAGCATCACGCTCTAGGTTTTTTGAAAGCACTTCGGTTGTTGTGGCCGCTACCGATCGGGTATCCGCCACGTTTGCCGGGCTGCCGGCTCCCACTTTCCTCATCCCACTCTGGCGTAAGCGCCACTACAGCCCTCACCAGCGCAGGACCCGCGTGCCGACGATGGCACCAAGCGCCGTGACGCAAGCGATCGCCAAGACATACCAAGTCGCCAAAAAGAGCGGCGAATCGTCCGGGCAATGGGTCGCGTAGATCGCCGCGCCAATGGCGGAAGCTAGAAATCCCACGCCGGCTCCGGCGAGTGCCGGGTGGGTCGGCGCACCTTGCCGCATGACGATGAAAGCCGCCACCAAAGGCGCCGCCGAGAGCATGGGGATGCAGACGGAGCAGGCGAGCGCATAATGGCCCATCATGCTGGCCCGCCAAAGACTATGCGGAACCAAGACGAACTCGCTGACGACGGCGGCAGCGAGCGCCAGCGCCAGAACCGCGAGCATGGCGAGGCAGAGCCGCAGATCGCTGCAAGGGCGCACCAAGCGCAAGAGCGTTATGCCGGCGCAGCCGGCGAGCGCCAGCGGAAAGCCGAGTTTGAACAAGACTCGCGGTTCCGCGATCACGGCGAGAAGATGCGGCCGCGGCGCCAGCATGAAAAAGTAGAGCAGCCCGGAAACTGCGAGCGCCGGCAGCAGGCCGAGAATGAGTGCTCGGCCGAGCGGCGTGACTTTGGCTTCGGCGTCGGCCGCAAGAGCACGAATGAGATCCTCGGTGTTCATGGCTTCGAACCCATTATTGATTGTCCGAAAGCTTGGCGGCGAGACGGGCGAGCCCACGGTGCAGCGCGACCCGCACAGCTCCCTGCGTCATCGCCAGTGCCGCGGCCGTCTCGGCAATCGATTGACCATCCACGGCAATTCGCTGGACGACCTTGCGTTGACCAGCGGGCAGATCGGCGAGATGACGATCGACATTGGCGCCGGCAAGGCTCGGCTCGGGCGGAGCGGCGGCGAGCGTTTCGGCGAAGTCCTCGACCGGCAGTTCGATCCGCCGGCCGCGCCGGCGAAGCGCATCGATCGTCTTGTGGCGCGCGATCGTAAATATCCAGGGTGCGACGGGCGCCGTCTCGATCCATGTCTGCCGCTTGAGATGAACGGCGAGCAAGACTTCCTGCACTATGTCCTCCGAATCGACGGCCGGCATTCCCGCCCGCGCCAGCGAACGACCCACTGATTTGCGCAGGACGGGCAGCATCAGCTTCAAAAACGCCTGGTAGGCGGCCGCGTCTCCGGCATTCGCCGCTCGCAGCAATGCTGACCATTCGCTCTCCCTGTCCTGCTCCACTATTGTCCCCGGTCTAGTTATATTCGCGCGCGGCGGCCATTGCGTTACATGCCTTCTCTAGGGAATTCTGTCACTCGTTTGTGAAGCGAAAAAAACACCGGGGCACCGTAACGTCGTCGCCGATGCCGGCGAAGTGGAATTGTGCGGCCCGATTGCGACCGCGTTGAGCCGCAGGCACTGGTTCCATCACCCGCGCCCCGGCATGACCTTACAGGAACTGAACGATGACGACCAAAAGTGCGATCAGCGCCGCCTCTCTCGCCACTTCACTCGCAGCCGCTTTGACTTTCGTCGCCGTTTCGGCTTCGGCGCAACCGAAACCGGCGCAACCGACGATGGACAAATGCTATGGCGTGGCCCTCAAGGGCCAGAATGACTGCAAGGCCGGTGCCGGAACGACCTGCGCCGGGACATCGAAGGTCGATTACCAGGCCGATGCCTGGAAACTCGTCGCCAAAGGCACGTGCGAGACCATCAAGACGCCGAAAGGCCACGGAACTCTCGCGCCTATGTAATAGGCGTTCTGCAGCCCGGCCGATGGGCCGGGCGCAATCGCGGAGCGCGAGCAATGCCGCGTCCCGTCTCTTCGCGATCGACGCCCTGAAACATCCGTCAAAGACGGAGCGCATGTCGCCTGCGGCGCAGGCGATCGCAGAGCATGGAGCCTGCCCATATGCGACAAAAGACTTCGCTGCCCGCGGCAGCCGGCGTCGGCTACAAGCCACAGCATTTCGACGCCATCTCGGCGACGCCGAACAAGCCCGGGTTCCTCGAGATCCACGCCGAGAATTACATGACGGAGGGCGGCTGGCCGCATTGGCAGCTCGGCGCCCTGCGCCGCGATCACGCTCTGTCCATCCACGGCGTCGGTCTGTCGCTCGGCGGCACCGCGGCCCTCGATCGCGATCATCTCCGCCGCCTTAGAGGCTTGTGCGAGCGCTATCAACCGGAGAGCTTTTCCGAACATCTCGCCTGGTCGTCTTATGCCGGCATTTGTTTCAATGATCTTTTGCCGATCCCCTATACCGAGGCGAGGCTCGCGCGCGTCGCCGCGCATATCGACGAAACGCAAGAGTTTCTGGGCCGCCGCATCCTCCTCGAAAATCCGGCCACTTATGTCGCCTACACCAGCAGTTCCATACCAGAAACCGAATTCCTCGCCGAGCTTGTGGTGCGCACCGGCTGCGGGCTTCTGCTCGACGTCAACAACGTCTATGTCTGCGCCCGCAACCATGGCTTCGATGCGCGTGCCTATCTCGCCGAATTCCCTCTCGCCGCCGTCGAAGAAATACATCTCGGCGGCCATGACGCGGCAATCGATGCCCAAGGCGCAGGCTTTCTCATCGACTCGCACGGGGCGCCCATCATCGATGCGGTTTTTGCCCTCTACGGCGAGGTTTTGGCAGCAGCAGGTCCGCTGCCGACCCTGATCGAACGCGACAACAATGTGCCGGAGTGGCCTGAGCTCGAGGCCGAGTTGCAAAGAGCGGCGAATTTGCTGCAGGCGCCGTACTCCGCCGCGGCGCAAAAGTCTGCCAGCGCGGCGTGAGGGCAAGCCTGATGTGCACAGAAGACTTCGCGTACGACGCCGATTTTGCAGCAGCTTTGCGGGAGCCCGGGCTGCCGGAACCGGAGGGCCTGACCTTTGCGACTGCGCACCGTTTCGCCGTCTATCGCAACACTATTGCGGTACGCCATATCGAGGCCCTAGAGGCGCGCTTTCCGGCGGTCCGCGAAGCCGTCGGCGCGTCGTTCTTTGCGGCAACGGCGCGCGCTTTCTTTACGGAACATCCGCCGTTGCTGCCGATGCTGGCCTTCTACGGCGACGAATTGCCCGGGTTCCTCCGCCGTTTTCCTCCCGCCGCGGAAATTCCATACTTGCCCGATCTCGCCGAACTCGAAGCGAGACGCACCAGAGCGGCCTATTCCGCCGACGCGGAACCATTGCCGGGTGAGACCCTGGCGCAGCTGACGCCGGAATCTCTCGCGCGCATGCACGTCTCTCTGCATCCCTCGATCGGCATTGTGTCGTCGATACATCCGATCGCCACCATCTGGGCGATGAATTCCGGTGCTTTGCCCGTCGCGCCGATCTCGGATTGGTGCCCCGAAGACGTCGTGATTGCGCGGCCGCGGCGCGAGGTCGAGCTCCGCCGCCTGCAGCCTGGTGGCGCCGCCTTCTTGCGAGCCCTCGCTGACGAGAAAAACCTCAGCGAGGCGGCGAGCGCGGCTCTGAGCCTGCATCGCGATTTCGATCTCGGCTTCAATCTCGCTGGACTGTTCGATTTCGGCCTTGTCACCCGCTTGTCGTTTGAACCGCACGAAGGTCATTGAACCATGCCAATGTCGCGATCGACGCCTCGTTCCGCTCCGCGCTCATGGCCGTTGCAGGCCGCCGACAAAGTGTTGACGGCTTTGGACTCGATTCCCCTTTCGCTGATTGCGCTTGCGGCACGGATTTTTCCTGCCGCAGTGTTCTGGTTGGCGGGGGAAACAAAAGTCGAAGGATGGCACGTGAAGGATAGCGCTATTGAGCTTTTCCGGGAGGAATATAAACTCCCTTTGATAGATCCTGTCGTTGCCGCGCATCTCGCCGCCTTTGCGGAACATTTCTTTCCGATCTTGCTCGTTCTTGGCTTGGCGAGCCGGTTTGCCGCGTTCTCTCTCTTGTTTATGACCACCGTCATCGAGGTCTTCGTCTATCCCGATGCCTGGCCGACCCACGGCGTCTGGGCGACCTGCTTTCTCGTCATCATTGCGCGTGGCCCCGGTGTCCTGTCGCTCGATCATGTGATCGCGCGATATTTCGGACTCGCGACCGGTAGGAGGCCTTAAGCCATGGCCTGGGAAAACCGACTCTCGGAGCGGACCGGCGTTCGGCCGCCTTTCTGTTCCAGTGCGTTGAAGCATCCGACACAGTCTGGACAATGATCGGCATGCGCGTCTGTTTCGCATGGTCGCTGCGCCCTGTGAGATAGGCTTGCTCCGCGTCAAAAATATTCGCCTATCGAGAAAATCCTCCGGCGGCGGCCTGTCCTGCCGCGGTGGCAAAATCACAGTTTTTCGATCTTGCGATCCGCATCGGCTTGGCTGCGTCTTTGCATGAGGACGCAATGATTTCCCAGATTCGGCGCGTCCTCGCCGCGAGCACCAGGCAAATTAATTGTTGCTTAAAAATCATCACGCAAAATACCGAATTGTTTGTCTCGGCGGGGTATTTTCGTGAAACGCAAAAAGAAGACAAAGGCCAAAGTATTCTGGCGGATACTTGCGCTGACGGCAATATCTGTCGTCAGCTCGGCAACTATATTCATGTTGATCGCGCGTGTTGTCTTCGGCTCCAACCCAAATATGTTAATAACGGTGGGCGATTTTTGGACACTCGGATTATTCATTTCGATTTTTGTGCCGATGCTGCTCTGCCCTGTTATCACCTATAGGTTGTCCAGACTTATTCAGGAATTGCAAATCGCTCGCGATCAGCTCGAAATCCTCGCCCGGACCGACCAATTGACGGGTCTGTTGAACCGGCGCGGCTTTGACGCAGCTGCCGAGGCGGCGCTCGAGTCGGCCCGGCTCGATGACCATCCTGTCGCCGTGCTGATGTGCGACATCGATCATTTCAAGGAGTTGAACGACAGCTTCGGCCATGGCTTCGGCGACGAAACTCTCAAGCATGTCGCCGACATTCTTCGCAGTTTTGCGCAGAACCGCAATTACATCGTCGGCAGACAGGGCGGCGACGAATTTGTGATGATGCTTCAAGGCGCGGATTTGAGCGAAGCGGCTGCGACCGCGGAAAGTATCCGCGGCGCCTGCGCGGCACTGGCTGTCGGCGGCATTGCGACGGGGGGGAGCCTCGCCGTCAGCATCGGGGTCGCGGCGTGCCCGCCTTCCCAGACCTCGCTCTCCGGGCTCATACGGCGGGCGGACGTGGCGCTTTACGAGGTGAAGCGCACCGGCCGCAACCATGCCGTCAACGCCGACGTGAACGAGCAATGGTCGAGCGCGGCATGAGCGCCGCGGCGGCGCCCTAAGCTCCGACCCACAGATCACGCGCCACGTCACTTCCCGCCGCTTCGAATTCGTGCTGCGCAAAAGCGCGTGCCCGCATCGTAAGACGACTTAGCGCCTTATCGGAGCTCACGCATAGCCACAGGGAGGGCTCCGGCGCCGCATCGCCGGAGGCTTCGTAAACGAGACCCGATGGCCCGATCCAACCCCAAAAGTCGCTTCGGTTTGCCCGAGTCTTAAACAATAATAAACGACAGATCATATACTTATACCAGTCACGGAAGGTTGCCACCGGCGGGGCGAGCGAAATCATGACGAAACCCAGAGGCATGGCCGCGTGCCCCGAGACCGATTTTCCCGCGGCGCGCCGATCGCCCGTTTCGTCCTTGCCGAGACGAAATTCACCACAACAAGACGCGGCGGCGGCATCCGAGGCGATAAGCGCGCTTTGCGCCGACCGCCCCTTCGGTACTTTGATATGCGATGTAGATTTGCAAATTCTCGCGGTCAATCCGGCCGCCTGCGCACGCCTCGGCTATAGGGCAGCGCAAGATCTCGTGCAGTGTAACCTGCTCGACTTCGTCCTGCCCGGCGATCACTCCCGGACCGAAGCAGCGGTTCGTGACGTCCTTGATGGCCGGCTGTCGTCATACGTTGATGAATTGCGGCTCTTGCGTGAGGATAAGAGCACGGCTTGGGTCCTTTGTGGCCTGTGCTTGACGCGTCTCCTGGGCGCCGCCTCGCCCGTCTATGTCCAGGTCGAAATCGTCGACATTAGCGCGCTCAAAGAAACTCAGGCCGCCCTTGCAAAGTCGGAAGAGCTTTTTAGGACGGCGACCGAATACTCACCGATCGGCCTCTCGATCATAGGACCGGATGGCCGCTACAAGATCGTCAATCAGGCCTTTTGCCGGCTGCTCGGTTACGAGCGCGAAGTCTTGATCGGCAAATCCATCAAAGACGTGACGAAGACTGGAGATCCGACCGCCAACTCGCGATTCCTGCGCCGTCTCGCATCGCTTGGCGATGAACCTCATTCCTTGACCAACACCTATGTCGGCAAGAGCGGCGAAGAAATCGTCACCAATATCAACATCAAAACGATACGCGACGAAACGGGTGAGATCCTCTATGGAATTGCACAGGTCCAAGACGTGACCGCCCGCTTTAGACAATTGGAGGAATTGCACGAGGCCAAAGAACTCGCGCAAGTCACGATAGCCTCGATAGCCGAAGGTCTCATCCGCACGGATATCGAGGGCCGGATCACTTTGTGCAATGCCGCTGCCGCGAATATGCTCGACCTCGCAAGCAGTGAGATTCAGGGTAAATACTTTTCCGAGCTCGTCAGCTTCGTCGACCACCGCAATGGACGCAGCCTGCCGGATCCAGTGACGGCGGTTCTCCTGCAAGGCAAGCCCGTCAGGCTCGGCCCCCATTCGGGGCTGAAGCGCCGCGACGGGCGTGTCCGGCCGGTCATCGAACTCGACGGCGCCTTTGCGCGGTCTCGACGGACGCATGATCGGCTCCGTGGTCGTTATTCAGGATGCGACCGAGACTTTCGTCCTCACCGAACGGCTTGCCGCACAAGCCTATCGCGACGACCTTACAAGGCTTCCCAATCGTCGCGCCTTCGAGGAGCACGTAGCCGAACGGCTTCGTGCCACGCGCCGCTCGAAGCTCTGCGACTTCCTGCTCTTCGTCGATCTCGACCATTTCAAGGTCGTCAACGACACTTGCGGCCATGCAATCGGTGACGAATTACTACATGAGGCCGCCCTCATGCTCCGCGCCCAGATTCGCGACAGTGATTTCGCTGCCCGCCTCGGCGGCGATGAATTCGGCATCGTGCTTCATGCCACTAGCGAATTGGTTGCGAGCTCGATTGCCGAGCGCATCCTGACCGCGCTCGAGAAATATCGCTTCGTTCGAGGCGGCAGGAGCTTCGAAATCGGGGCGAGCATCGGCGTGACCTCGATAGAAGCCTGCAACGGCGATGCCTCCGTGGTAATGATCGAGGCTGACACCGCGTGCTATGCCGCCAAGAACCTGGGGCGTGGACGTTTTCATGTCTTCCGCAGGGATGACGAGACGATCGCCGATGCGCGGCGTTCGATGGGTTGGCTGCACCGCATCCAGCGGGGCTTCGAAAAGGGCGGTTTCAAGCTCTTCGTCCAGAAGATTATCGACGTTTTCGGCGAAACTTGCGGTTACGAGGCTTTGGTACGGCTCGTCGAAGAAGACGGCACTCTCTGCAGCCCGGACGCCTTTTTGCCGGTCGCAAAGAGGTTCGGCCTGATGGCGCGGATCGATCGATTGATCCTGCAAAAAGTTTTCGATCTCCTCGGCGGCGGGATCATCCTTGCTGAAAACATCGCCAGCAAATATGTGTCGGTGAACATGAGTCCGGCATCTCTCGCCGACCCGATGTTCCGCGCCTGGCTCGACGAAATGCTCCTGCGTAACCCGCTGATCGCCCGCTTCTTGTGGATCGAGATAACGGAAACGGACGAAATGCACTGGGCGCCTGCGGAAATCGCGTTCTTGGCGAAACTTCGCGACAGGGGGGTGCGGCTTTACCTCGATGACTTCGGTACCGGTTATAATTCGTTTGAAGCCCTGAAGCGGATCGGCGTCGACGGAATCAAAATCGATCGCTCGGTCGTGCGAGGCATAGCCTCCGATCCGATCGATCAAGCCTTGGTCGTCGCCGCGATCTCGATCGTCGCCGATCTCAGGATCGACCTGGTGGCGGAAGGGGTCGAGGATCAAACGACGATGGACCTTCTCGCCCATCACGGCATCAAGAGATTTCAGGGCTTCCTGTTCCATCGTCCGGAAGAGGCCGTGGTTGCTTTGGAGACTGCGACCGCGCTAACATGTCGAACCCGCAAGCGGAAATGCGCGGTCCCTGGCGGCGCGAATGGATCCGGTACCGTCGCTTAGACCCGATCCCGTTTCGTGGACTGGCGACCGGATCGGCTTTCCCGGTCCGACCCTTACGCTTGCGAACTCGAGGATTAAGAATAAGTCGGCCACCAGATCAAGCAGTTGTTGTTGCGATTGAGCGGCGGACGAGAGCCATCCGTCGCTTACGCGCAACATTCGCGAAGCGGCGGCCGGGTCCGGTTAGAAAGGAAGGTTCGCCATGCCAACGCATCCTGCATTGCCCTTCCTGCGATCGGCAGAGAAGGGAAAGGTGGTTAACCCGGAAGAGGCGGTTCGTCTGATCCATGACGGCGACACGATCGCGACAGGCGGTTTCGTCGGCATCGGTTTCGCCGAGGAAATCGCCGTCGCGCTCGAACAGCGGTTTCTCGCGAGCGAAGGCGAGGCGCCCTTCGCGGGCGGATCACCGCGCGATCTCACCCTCGTCTACGCCGCCGGGCAAGGTGACGGCAAGGAACGCGGCCTCAATCATCTCGGCCATCAAGGCCTGATCAAGCGCGTCATCGGCGGTCATTGGGGCCTCGTCCCGAAATTGCAAGCGCTCGCAATCGCCAATGAAATCGAGGCCTATAATCTGCCGCAAGGGGTGATCTCGCATCTGTTCCGCGATATTGCCGCGCATCGTCCCGGCCATTTGACGAGTGTCGGTCTCGGCACGTTCGTCGATCCGCGCAATGGCGGCGGCAAGCTCAATGCCTGCACGACGGAAGATATTGTCGAACTCCTTGAGGTCGGCGGCAGCGACTATCTGTTCTACCGCGCGTTTCCGATCCATATCGGGATCATCCGGGCGACGACCGGCGATGCCGACGGCAATCTCACCATGGAAAAAGAGGCTCTGACGCTCGAAGTCCTGGCGATCGCCATGGCGGTTCGCAACAGCGGCGGCATCGTCATCGCGCAGGTCGAACGCGTCGCCGAAAACGGCAGCCTCAATCCGCGCCAGGTCAAGGTGCCCGGCATTCTCGTCGATTGCGTCGTGGTCGCCCGGCCGGAGAACCATTGGCAGACCTTCGCGACGCCTTACAACCCGGCCTTCAGCGGCGAAATCCGGATACGCACGGGTTCGTTGCCGGTGATGGAAATGAGCCCACGAAAGATCATTGCGCGCCGCGCTGCCTTCCAGCTCAAACCCAACAGCGTCGTTAATCTCGAAATCGGCATGCCGGAAGGCATAGCTTCCGTCGCTAATGAAGAAAAAATCATCGACCTCATCACCTTGACCGCCGAGCCCGGCGTCATCGGCGGCATCCCCGCGAGCGGGTTGAATTTCGGCGCTGCGATCAATACGCAAGCTGTGATCGATCAACCCTATCAATTCGACTTCTACGACGGCGGCGGTCTCGATGCCGCCTTTCTCGGTCTTGCCCAAACCGATCGTCATGGCAATCTGAATGTCAGCAAATTCGGGCCGAAGCTCGCCGGTGCCGGCGGCTTCATCAACATCAGTCAAAACGCCAAGGAACTCGTCTTCGTCGGCACTTTCAACACCGGCAATCTCGATCTTGCGATCGAAAACGGACGTTTGCATATTCTGTCCGATGGCAAGGTGCGCAAGTTCGTGTCCGATGTCGAGCATGTGACCTTCTCCGGCGCCTTTGCCGTGGCGCGCGGCCAGCCCGTTCTCTACGTCACCGAGCGGTGCGTATTCAAGCTCGGCCCCGATGGTCTCGAACTCACCGAGGTCGCGCCGGGGATCGACATCGAGCGCGACATACTCGCGGGCATGGATTTCAAACCGGTGATTGGGCGCGAGCCGGCATTGATGAATGCACGGATTTTCACGACCGAGCCGATGGGCTTGCGCGATCTCATTTTGACCCTGCCGATCGAAGAGCGTTTCACTTATGATGCCGAGCGCAACGTCTTCTTCGTCAACCTCGAACGTTTTTCGCTGCACGACAAGAATGATATTCAAAAGATCGGCAAGGCCGTGGAAGACCTGCTCACGCCGCTCGGGCATAAGGTCCATGCCATCGTCAACTACGACAATTTCTCGATTCTTCCGGAGTTGCTTGACGACTATTCGGCAATGGTGCGCACCCTCGTCGATCGCTTCTATTCGAGCGTATCACGCTATACGACGAGCGGCTTCCTAAAGATGAAGCTCGGCGAAGCCCTCGAGCGGCGCGGTCTCGCACCGCATATTTTCGAAAACGCCGAGGAGGCCGCTCGCGACCTCCGTGTGGACGGGGAATGACGGCGCCCTCCCTCAGCCCAGCCGCGCAATCAATCTTTCGTGGAGCTGATTGGTCGCCGAAAACACGTAATCGAGCGCCGCGACCGTCACTTCCACGGCGCCGCGAAGAATGAGCCAATCGGCGAGTTCGGCGACCTTGTCGGTTGGACATGAGAAGGTCGCCCAGCCATCATCGCCATAGCGCCGCAGCAGCGCCGCAAACCCCGCCTTCGCCTTGACGAAAAGTTCGTCTGGAGGATCGTCGAGCTGGGCGGCGACTTCGCGCGTCGTGCGGGCTGCTTCCTCGGATTCGATGCGCGACAAGATGATCCGCGCCGCTTCGCGCGCGGCTACGGTCCAAGCCGCCGTGAGCGAGGCGACGAGATTGGCCTGCGACCGCAGAATGACGCCATCATCGAGGATTTTCAGGGCATTGGCGGCAAGTGTCGCGCCCGTCGTCGTGATGTCCACGATGAGTTCCGCGCCTCCCGCGGCCGGCGCACCTTCCGTCGCGCCGAGGCTTTCCACGATGCGATAATCGGTGACATGTCGTGCGGCAAAAAATTGCCGAGTGAGATTGACGTATTTGGTCGCGACTCGCATGCGTTCGCCGCGTCTCGCGCGAAAAGCCGAGGCGACATCTTCGAGATCGGCCATGCATTTCACATCGATCCAGGCCTGCGGCACGGCGACGACGACATTGGCTTGACCGAAGCCGAGAGGCGTCAGGAGCTCGAGCTTGCTATCGGCATCCGGAATTCTCTCGCGCACGAGATCTTCGCCCGTCACGCCGAGATGCGCCGTGCCGGCGGCGAGTTCGGCGACGATTTCCGAGGCGGAAAGGAAAGCGATCTCGACGCCCTCCATCGCCGCGATTTTGCCGCGATAATCGCGCGCGCCACGCCCTTGCACCAGAACCAGACCGGCCCGCGCGAAGAAGGCCGCCGCGTTTTCCTGCAGTCGCCCTTTGGAGGGCACTGCAATGACGAGAGGTGCCGCAAGAGGCCGCGTCGTCGCGCCATTCGTCATCGTCATTCGGCCAGCCCATAAATACACCGCCGTTGCGAAGCAACAGGCGGTCTTGCTCCAGCAAATCGCAATCGCGACAGCGATTTGCTGGAAAGGAGCCCTAAATCCTTCGGATTTAGGGTGTGTCACGTCGCAGGCGTTCCACCCAAATGGCGGCGCCGACGGCCGGAATATCTTCTTTCGCCCCGAGCGATTTCAGCAGGCCGTCATAGCGCCCGCCGGCGACGATCGGCTTTTCGTCGGGTCGCCCCCGTTCGTGGGCTTCGAAGACGAAACCCGTGTAATAGTCCAGATTGCGGGTAAACCGTGTCGCGAAGACGAAGTCCTTGACGTCGAGGCGGTGGGCAGCCATGAAGCCGAGCCGCGCATCGAAGCGATCGAGTTCGTCGCCGAGATCGAGTTGGGCGGCATCGGCGAGTTCGCGCAGTTTCGCCGATGCTCTGTCCGGGTCGCCCTCGATGGCCAAAAAGCTTTCGATAATCGCGCGCTTTTCGGCCGGGAATTCGCTGTCCGACTTGAGCGCCGCTTGTTCCAGGAAGCGCTCGGCGATCTCGCCGGCGCTGCGCCCGCCGACGGTCGAAATACCGGCAATCGAGAGCAGGTCTTGGACGAGGGCGCGGGCGCCCTGCTTGTCAGCCCCGGCGAGGGCCGCGAGCACGCCGCCATGATCGCGGCCTTTGCCGTTCTCCGCGGACAAAATGAGATCGAGGGGTTTTTCGTGCGCATGGCCGCGGACGATGCGTCGGCGCCATTGCGGCGAAAGCTCGAGCGCATCGAGGAGCGCCGAAAAAAGTCCGGCATCGCCGAGACGAACGGCGAGTTCGGTCTTGCCGACGGCGCGCACCGCATCGAGCGCGAGCCCCAGGATTTCCGCATCGGCGGCCTCGTGATCGGTCCTGCCGAAATTTTCGAGCCCCGCCTGGATGAATTCGCTCGGACCGTCGTGGCGAAAACGAAAAACCGGGCCGCAATAGCAGAAGGCGGCCGGCACACCCGCCGTCGGCTGGGCGAGATAGAGCCTGCAGACGGGAATCGTATATTCCGGCCGCAGGCAATATTCGGCGCCCGACAGATCGCTCGTCAAATAGAGCCTGCTGCGCATGTCTTCGCCGGAATCGAAGAAGATCGGCGCCGGCTGCAGGATCGGCGGCTCGCAGAGGCGATAGCCGGCCGCCTCGAGGTGCCCGGCCAGAGCCCCCCGAAGGGCACGAAGATCTACGCCTGGTGTCGACACTGCGCTCACGAGAAGCCCTCGGGTTTATATCTTTCCTTAGCAAGCGGCAGGCGGCGCGGCGATGGGGTTTCGTCGGAAAAGGTGAATGGAGTTCACCGCGCCGTCCATCTCGGGCCACAATCCGCTGCGGCCCCGAGGGACTTCGAAGCCTCGCCCGGCTCGTCATTCCTGCTCCCCGTCATTCCTGCTCCCCGTCATCCCCGCTCCCTGTCATCCCCGCGAAAGCGGGGATCCAGCCCTTTATGCACGGCAGCGCGGAAAACAGCCACGTTGCCGCGGACACGGCTTCTGCTGGATGCCCGCCTGCGCGGGCATGACAGCCGTGTGGTTGAGTTCCTCCCGTCAATTTGGATAATTTGAACCACTAGGCGTGCCGGGCCAAAACCTCCTTCACGGCATTCACTAGCTCGTTCTCCGGCACCGAAAATTGCGCCTTGGCGCGCAGTTCGAGATAGTCGGCGCGATCCTTGGTCGAAGCCGCGAGTTCGGCTCCGAGGACGAGGTCGCGGATGGCGATCTCGCCCTTTGCGCGCTCGTTCGAGCCCTGGATGACGGCGCAGATCGAATGGCGCTTGTCGGCATATTTGAGCTGCGCATTCATGCCCGAGCCGCCGAGATAGAGTTCGGCGGCGAGTCCCGCCTGGCGCAAGGCGGTTACGAATGTCTGGTAGCGCGGCAGTTCCGCCTTGTCGAGGACCAGAACGACGACGGGGCCGCGCTGCGCCGCGCCGGCGACGATCGGCGAGCGGATTGCTTTGAGCGCCGCGTAAAGCCGCGAGACGCCGATGGAAAAGCCGGTCGCCGGCACGTCTTCGCCGCGGAAGCGGCCGACGAGGCCGTCGTAGCGGCCGCCGCCGCCGACCGAGCCGAAACGGATCGGCTTGCCGTCTTCACCATCGATCTCGAAAGTGAGTTCCGCCTCGAAAACGGGGCCGGTGTAATATTCGAGGCCGCGGACGACCGAGGGATCGATTCGGATGCGGTCCAATCCATAACCGGAAGCTTCAACGAGCGTCGCTATCTGTCGAAGTTCCTCGATGCCTTCGGCGAACGTCGCATTTGCTCCGAAGGACGCCTGCATATTTTCCAAGATATCTTGATTTTCTAGAACTATGGCCTGGGACGATTTCCAGTCCTCATCGGGCAACATCAATACTGTACCCTCGTCGTCCGACAGAGTTGGCTGCTGAGTAAACAGATTAAGTATTGGTGCGATTTGTTCAGGCCTAAGATCAGCGCCTTTTGTGAAATCACCGCTTTCATCCTTGCGGCCAGCACCGAGCAGATCATAGACACCGTCCGGCCCCAGCCGATCGAGCTTGTCGATCGCCCTCAACACCCTCAGCCTTCGCCCAGCATTCTCTTCCCCCCCAAGCCCGATCGCTTCCAGCACGCCATCCAGCACCTTGCGGTTATTCACCTTCATGACGTAATCGCCGCGCTTGATACCGAGCCGCTCCAGCGTATCGGCCGCCATCATGCACATCTCCGCATCTGCGGCGACGGAGGCACTGCCGACCGTATCGGCATCGAACTGCATGAACTGGCGGAAACGGCCGGGCCCCGGCTTTTCGTTGCGGAACACCAAGCCGGCCCGGTAGCTGCGGTAAGGCTTCGGCAATCTGTCGTAATTTTCCGCGACATAGCGGGCCAGCGGCGCCGTCAGGTCATAGCGCAGCGACAGCCATTGCTCGTCGTCGTCCTTGAACGAAAAGACGCCTTCGTTCGGCCGGTCCTGATCGGGCAGGAATTTGCCGAGCGCCTCGGTGAATTCGATGCACGGCGTCTCGACCGCCTCGAACCCGTAGAGCTCGTAGGTGTCTTTGATGGCGCGCAGCATTTTTTCGGTCGCCGCGAGATCTTCCGGAGGCCTGTCTGCGAGCCCGCGCGGCAGCTTGGCCGTAACACGCGGGGTCTTTTTTGGATCATTCATTCGCTCAAAGCCTTGTCTTCGGCGAGCTACATAGAGCAGATTGCGAGGATGCGGAAGCGCGACGGACGGGCTGCGAGCTGCCCGGTCGTGGCTGTCTCGCCTGAAATTGCTGCCATATCGCCAGACGGCCCTTGGAGCTGCTCCATCGCCGCCCCATATTTCCAGCGCGGAACAATTTCCGCCCACATTTACGGGAGAACCTCATGTCACCCGAAGAACGCCAGCTGCTCAACGGTCTGTTCGACCGCACCCGGGGCGCCGCCGCTACGCCCCGCGATCCGGAAGCTGACGCGTTAATCAGCGACCAGGTCCGGGCCCAGCCTTATGCGCCCTATCTTCTGGCGCAGGCCGTGCTCGTCCAGGAACAGGCCTTGACCGCCGCCAATGAGAAACTGCAGGCGCAAGAAGCCCGAATCCAGGAGCTCGAACAGCAAGCCGGCCGTGGCGCCGGCCAGGCGCCGGCCGGCGGCGGCTTTTTGAGCGGTCTCGGCTCGCTGCTCGGTGCCGGCAATCCGCCGCAACCGCCGCGCGGTCCCGCGCCGGGCCCCTGGGGGCAGCAGCCACCGCAAGGCTTTGGCCAGCAAAATTATCCACCGCCTCAAAGCTTTTCGCCCAGCCCCTGGGGGCAGGCGGCCCCGCAAGGGGGCGGATTCCTGAAGGGCGCGCTCGGCGCGGCAGCCGGTGTCGCGGGTGGCGTCCTGCTCGCCGATTCGATCCGCGGCTTGTTCGGTGGGCATGGCAACCCGTTGGGAATTGGCTCGGGCTTGGGCGCGTTAAACCCAGGCATGGGCGAGACCGTCGTCCACAATTACTACGACAACAGCAACCCCGCCTCGCACGATGCCAATTTGACCGATGCGGCCGATCGTGCCGACGACGCGGCGGACGACGCGGCGGACGCCGCCTATGATGATCCCGGGACGAGCAGCGACGATAGTTTCGACGTCTAACGCCGTGATGCTGGCGGATGGCCGCCATCCGGTACCTCGCTCGCGCCGCTGACTCTTTGATCTGGCAGGCCGTTTCATCCTGCGCCATTGTCACCAGGCACCGGGATGCAGCGGCCTGCTGGTCGTCCAGAATTCTTGGCGATGGCTGGTGTCGCGGGGGCACGGCCGGATCATCCGCGCTCATGCCGCAGATTTCCTGCCCGGCGGCGCGAAAGGGGCGCTGCACGCCCAACCTTTGTGTTTTCCCGTGCGAATTAACGGCATGGTCATAGTTTCGTCGCGCCCGAAGCCGAGAAACCGGCATGACCGATATCGCCTCATCCTCGCAGCATTTCGTGACACCGCGCGACCCGGCCCCGGTCCCGGCGCGAAACATGGCTCTTTTTCTCGACCTCGACGGCACATTGCTCGAGATCGCAGCGACGCCCAAAGCCGTGGTCGTGCCCAATGATCTCGTTGCAGATCTCGGCGCCGCTTCCAAAGCGCTCGGCGGCGCGCTCGCGATCGTCAGCGGCAGAGATCTTGCCGAAGTCGATCGCCTGCTGGCCCCGCTTTGCCTGCCGGCCGCCGGCGAGCACGGCGCCATGATCCGCTTGCCAGATGGCAAGTGTGCCGACGTTGGGGCGAAAGTGCCGGATGATTGGCTCGACGCTCTTTTCAGATTGCAACTCGCCCGCCCTGGCGTCATGATCGAACGCAAAGCGCACAGTGTCGTCGCGCATTTCCGCGATGCCCCGCTTGAAGAGGAACTGGTGCACCGAACCGCGGCGGAAATCGTCGCGCGCGATCCTGAACGCTTCAAAATTCTCCGCGGCAAAATGGTGATCGAGATTCTCCCACGCAACGTCAGCAAAGGACACGCCGTCCGCAGGTTCATGCGGGTCGTGCCGTTCCGCGGTCGCAAACCCGTGTTCGTTGGCGATGACGTGACGGATGAACACGGATTCGAGGCCGCTGTGGAATTCGGTGGCGCTGGGCTTCATGTTGCCGAGTATTTCGGCGGCCAGCCGCAAGAAGTGCGCCGCTGGCTCAAACGACTTGGACAAAGCTGATGCGCGGGGCGCACGATGTCCAACCTTGATCTTGCGGTGATAGGCAATTGTGCGATCGCCAGTCTCATCGACCGCAATGCGCGTCACGTGTGGTTTTGCTTTCCGCGCCTCGATGCCGATCCAGTGTTTTGTGCGCTTGTCGACGGCGAGGCGCCGTCCCGCGGCTTCATGGACGTCGTCGTGCGGGACACCGTCGCAACCATCCAGACCTATGTCAGCAACACGGCCGTGTTGGAGACCGACGTCACCGACCGGCAGGGCGGCAGAGTCCGGATCTCCGATTTCGCACCACGGTTCCAACGCTACGGCCGCCAATTCCGGCCGCCTCTTCTTGTCCGCCGCATCGAGCCGCTTTCCGGCCGGCCGCGGGTGGCCGTACGCATTCGGCCGGTTTTCGATTATGGCGCCACGCGGCCGGTCGTCAGCGTCGGCAGCAATCATCTGCGCTACGTAGGGCCGAACGCTGCCTTGCGAGTCACAGCAGACATGGCGATCGCCTATATTCTCGAAGAAGCGGAATTCGTCCTCGATCGTCCCGTCAATCTCTTCATCGGGAGCGACGAATCCATTCCGGAGAATCCCGACACGCTCGCCACCAGTTTTCTCGCCGGCACCATCGGCTATTGGCGGCGCTGGGTGCGTGGTCTTTCGCTCCCCTTCGAATGGCAGAAGGAAGTCATCCGTTCCGCCATCACGCTCAAACTTTGCAGTTGCGAGGACACTGGGGCGATCGTTGCCGCTCTCACGACCTCGATTCCTGAAGCCCCGCATTCGGCGCGTAATTGGGACTATCGCTATTGCTGGCTGCGCGACGCGTTCTTCACCGTCGGTGCCCTCAATCGTCTCGGCGCCACGCGCACGATGGAAGGGTTCATCCGCTTCCTGATCGATGCCGTCTTGCGCGATGACGATCGTCAGATTGCGCCTCTCTATCCGATTTCGGCCGGCACGAATTCGACCGAGCGCGTTGCCGAAGGATTGGCCGGCTATCAAGGCATGGGGCCGGTGCGCATCGGCAATGCCGCCGTCGCGCAAGTTCAAAACGACGTCTACGGATCGATCATTCTGAGCGCCGCCCAAATGTTTTGGGACGAGCGCTTGAGCGAATCCGGGAGCGCCAGCCTCTATCATCACTTGCGCGGGATCGGCCATTTGGCGGAGCGCTGCGCGCTGACGCCCGACGCGGGGCCGTGGGAGTTTCGCAATCGCGTCAGCATCCACACTTATTCGGCGGCCATGTGCTGGGCGGCCGTGCACCGTTTGGCGCTGATCGCCGACCGCGTCGGCGATCAATCCGACGCGGCCGAATGGCGAATGGTTGCGGCCAAGCTACGCCACGAAATATTGACGCGTAGCACGACGCCGGAGGGCTGGATGTCCGGTGTTCTCGATGCGTCGGTGGCCGACGCCACTTGCCTGTTGCTGCCGGAGATCGGCTTCTTGCCTGTAGACGATGCACGCATCGCCAAGACGCTCGAGGTGGTGGGCAAACGACTTGTTCGCGACGGTTTCGTCATGCGCTACAATGATGCTGATGATTTCGGCAACCCCGAGACCGCCTTTCTCGTCTGTACGTTTTGGTATGCGGATGCCTTGGCGCTGGTCGGGCGCGACGACGAGGCGCGTGAGATCTTCAACGCGGCGCTCGGCATCCGCACCGCGACAGGCCTCTTGTCCGAGGACGTCGACCCGGCATCACGCGTCTCGTGGGGCAATTTCCCGCAGGCCTATTCGCATGTCGGCCTCATTCATTCGGCAGCACGCCTGTCGCGTGGCTGGGAGGAGGCGCTGTGGCGCGCGTCGTGATCGTTTCGAACCGCGTTCCTTTGCCGTCTTCCCGCACCCCTCAGGCCGGCGGACTGGCTGTTGCCCTCAAGGATGCTCTCAAAGATGGCGGCGTCTGGGTCGGCTGGAGCGGCGAACTCACGCGCGAGGCAACCGATGATGTCAGGGTCCAGCACGCGGCCAAGATCGATTACGTGACGTTCGATCTGTCGCGCGAAGACTACAAGCGCTTCTATGTCGGCTTTTCCAATTCGACGCTCTGGCCGCTGTTGCATTTTCTGCCGAGCCTGCTCGAATTCGACCGCACCAATTTCGACACTTATCTCGACGTCAACGGCAGATTTGCGAAAGCCTTGCTGTCAATCCTGAAACCCGATGATCTCGTCTGGGTCCATGATTATCATTTGATCCCGCTCGCCTATGCGCTACGCGGGCTTGGCGCCAAGAACAGGATCGGTTTTTTTTTGCATGTGCCTTTCGTCCCGGCAAGTCTTCTGTCGGTCTTGCCGAAAGCCGAATTGCTGTTGCGGATGCTCTGCGGCTATGATGTCGTGGGTTTTCAAACGCGCCAAAACCTGCATGACTTCGAGGATTGTCTCGCGACCTTCCTCAATCTGAGGCGCGAGCCGGGCCAGGCCGTGGTGCTCAAAGGTCACAGCATGTTGCCGGTCGCTACGCCGATCGGGATCGACGCGCGCGGCTTTGCCCGGCAGGCGAAGAAGACTGTGCAGAGCCGCTCCGTGCACCGCATGATCGAGAGCCTCGCTGGCCGCACCCTGATCATCGGCGTCGACCGGCTGGATTATTCGAAGGGTTTGCCCAATCGTTTCGAAGCTTTCGGACGCCTCCTCGACCGTTTCCCCGAGCACCACCTCAAGGTCAGCTATCTGCAGGTCGCGGCCCGCACGCGCGAGGATGTCGCCGAATATCAGCGGCTCAAGCGGGAACTCGATCGCCTGGCCGGGGAAATCAACGGCCGCCACGCGGAATTCGATTGGGTGCCGTTGCGCTATATTACGCGCGCAGTGACCCGTGGCAGTCTCGCCGGCTTCTACCGGGTCGCCCGCGTCGGCCTCGTCACGCCCTTGCGCGACGGTATGAACCTCGTCGCCAAGGAATATGTCGCGGCCCAGGATCCGGAAGATCCGGGCGTGCTTGTCCTGTCGCGTTTCGCCGGAGCCGCCGAGGAACTGACCGATGCGATCATCGTCAATCCGCACGATCCCGACGAAATCGCCGAAGCGCTGCATTCCGCGCTCAACATGTCGCGGGCCGAGCGCAAGGCGCGGCACGATAAATTGTTTGAACTCGTCTGCCATACGACGGCGAGCGCCTATTGCCGCGACTTCCTCGCTGCGCTCGCCTCAATGCCCGTGCCGGCCTAGCCCGTTCCGGTGACCGCGCGAGATCAGCTACCGTCACATCACGACGACTTTGGTGCCGACCTGGACGCGGCTGTAGAGATCGATGACATCCTCGTTCATCATCCGGATGCAGCCCGACGAGACATTGGTGCCGATCGTAGTGGGTTCGTTCGTCCCGTGAATCCGGTAGAGCGAAGAGCCGAGGTAGAGCGCGCGCGCGCCGAGCGGATTGGCGGGGCCGCCGTCCATGTGCGTCGGCAAATCCGGCCGGCGCTGCAGCATTTCAGGCGGCGGCGTCCAATCCGGCCATTCGGCCTTGCGGCTGATCGATTTGATTCCCGACCATTCGAACCCCGGGCGTCCGACGCCTATGCCATAACGCAGCGCTCGGCCGCCCGGCTCGACGAGGAAAAGGAATTTATGCGGCGTGTCGATGATGATCGTGCCGGGCTTTTCGTGCCCGTCGAATTCGACTTCCTGGCGTAGGTAGATCGGATCGATGCTCTGTCGCGGCTGCGTCTCCGGCTCGTAACGAGCGGACATTGCCGCGGGATGCGCCGGTGCATAGGCCACCGCATTCGGATCGCGGCTCGGAAGCGGCGAAGGATTGCGTCCGGTGACGAGCAATTCCAGAAAACCGCCGCCCAAATTGCCCGAATTCGTCGCCGCCGCGATCATTCGTGGCGCCGGCGTTGCGACAGCGGGTGCAGGCACATTGTAAGTGGCTGCATCAGCGGCCGCCGGCAGTTTTGGGCCGATGCCGGGAATAACCATCGGATCAGCGAGCGCGAGCCCCGGCGGGGTGAACGAAACCGAACTCGCAAGCAAGAGGGCAAAGTACCGATAATTTGCCATTTGCACGCAACCACAATCACGAAGGAAGACACAGAAATTATAAATCAAAATATTGGTTTGATTTGATCATTTGCCTTTCGTGGTTAGTAAAATTCTAACAGACTCAGCGAGCTAGCTCGTCTTCGCGGATTGGGGCGATTTTGAAGAGGTGGTGGATTATAAATCAATTGCTTAGACCAAAAGGTCTTCACTACGGCGGGTGGTTTGGATAATTGCGGTCGAGGTGATTTTGGGGGGCGGCTGCGGCGGCAGACGGAGCTTCAGCCGGCCGATCAGAAGCTGGAGTTCGGGCTCTGGATGGGTATAGCGCGTGAGCATGATCTCGCGCCCGTCGGTCGTCGGAAGATGGACATCTATCATCTGAACGGCGGCGAACTTTTCGAGCGCGCTGCGCGCGGTCAATCCGGGTGCCAGCGCGTGGAGGCGGCGCGTCAGCGTGATCTGCAGACAATAAGCGAGGAAGGCGATGAAGATATGGGCTTCGATTCGCTGCGCATCCTTGTGGAAGATCGGGCGGATGGCGAGATCGCCCTTGAGGTTTTTGAACGCTTCTTCGACGGCGACGAGTTGGATGTAATATTGCCAGAGCAAGGCCGGATCGTCGTCGGTGAGATTGGTGCGCAGCAGATAACGGCCTTCACGGCGCCTTATCTTTCGCAGCTTTTTGCGGTTGAGGGAAAAAGTGAACGCAGCGATTTCCTCGTCGATCTCGATATCGACGAGGCGCCAAGCAGTCGGCGCCTTGGCCCGCGCGGCACCCAGTTTCATCAGCAGTTCTTCGCGGGAGATCTGCATGGCGGCGAGTTGCCGAAGCCGCTTCCACAGCCATTTCATCTGGCGTCGGCGCATGGCGCGTTCTTTGGTGACGCGATCGACGCTCTGGGCGAAGACGTAAAGCTCATCATCTTCGGCCAACAGCTTCACTTGAACCCCTTCCCTTGCCTCCTGCCAGGGCTTCTCCAGCAAGTGTTTTTCCAGGCGGTTCAAGCGTCCCTTCGGCGTTCCCACGAGATAGTGCACCGGCGGATCGCTGTTGCGCATCTCCGCCAGAACCGCCTCGGTCGGCACACCGCGATCCATCACCCAGACGCGCCGTGCCTTGCCGTATTGCTGCTCGATCTTGCCGAGGAACAGCCGCAGCGTCTTGCTGTCCGCCGTGTTGCCGGGCAGCACTTCATAAGCGAGCGGCAACCCCTCGGGCGTGACCACCAATGCGATCACCAATTGCGGACAATCCGGCCGTTTGTCACGGCTGTAGCCGTGGCGGCGCTTGTCGCCCTCCGGCAGATCCGATGCGTTGACCTCGAAATAAGTGCTGGTCAGATCGTAGAGCAGAACGTCGAAATCGACATTGAACAAGTCGCGCCAGCGCCCGACGAGATGCGAGAACAGCGCCTCCTTATGCGCGAGCAGGAGGTCATGGCAGGCATAGAGCTTGTGCGCTTCGGCCAGGCCGAAATCCGCACCCAAGAGATCGGCCATGGCGCTCTTGGCGAACCAATCGCGATGCAATTTCCACTCGCTGCCCGGCGCGATCAGCCGGTAGACGACCAGAACCAGCAAAACCCGATCCCAGCGCGTCCCCTTGCGGCTCGCCGGCAGACGCTCGGCCCAGAACCGGTCCAGGTGCAGATCCCGCCACAACTGACCGGCCAACCAGCAGGCGCCCCATTGCCGCGGCCGGCACAATCGCAGCTCCGACAGACGAAGCCGCACCACCGAAGCGTCGTCCGCAGCTGCCTCGCAGCGATCCTCCGGGAACAGCGCCAGTGTACGCGGAGCGCCCGTATCCGTGTCGAATACCTCGATCGCCCTGCGCCACGCCGCAGCCTGCGAGGAATTGATCTCGCCCAGATACAACACATGCCGCTGCACGACCCGGCCATTGTCGAGACGCTTGTTCTCGACGATGTTCCAGTAGGCGTGTGTCTTGCCGTCCTTCTTCCGCTCGGTGCGTCGCAGAAACATGATGACGCAAGTCTATGCACACGAATCCCGCCCTGGGAATCGGGTAGGTCTTCACTACAGCTGTTTTCAGCGAAATCGGGATGCCCCGTGCGAAGTAAATCAGTCGCTTAGACCAAAGAAAAAATCGCAAAACCAGGTTTTCAACAGGCGAATCCGCGAAGACGGGCTAGCGGGCGCGCTCGGCGACACCCAAACGAAATGTGAAAGTCGGCTCCCAGTCTGCTGCTTCGGCGAACTTCGCAATTGCCAGTCGAAAGCTGTCGGCGCTGCCGAGCATCGCGTCGCGGTCGATGCATTCGACCGGTTGGTTGAGCGGTTGTGCGGCGTCACCCGCGGATCGGGACGTGCGAAAGGAAGGTCGGGCCGAAGCACCGCAAAACCCGGAAATGCGCCGGCTGGCCGGTATGTGCACTTTCCAAGCAGGCTTATTTTTTTTTTCAATCTCGGACAGCATCGATTTTGCAAGAGCTGAGCAAAATCAATGCTGACTTCGGCGCATCGCGGCCGCTTGGCAAGGTCTTCAAAATGGCTGTCACATTCTTGGCAACGTTCTGGCGGCAAGATTTGACGCTAACCCGAAAACGACTTACGAAACAGCTGTCGTTCAAGTAACAAAGGAGGACTCGATGCGCGCCGTTATTCGCCCCGTCGCCGCCGCTGTGAGCATTGCATGCATGACATTGTTGACGGTCCCCGTCTCCGTCGGAAGCGCCGTCGCGCAGAATAAAGAGGCCGCCCCAGCCGCTGCGCCGCTGAAACAGATGGCGCTCACCGACAAGCAGATCGAGGGCGTGATCGCCGCAAAAGCCGCCATCGACGCGATTTTCGAGAAATTGCCGGAGGGGAAAACACCAGATGCGAAGATGATTGCCCAACTCGATGGCGTCGCAAAAAAGAACGGCTTCGCAAACTATGCCGAATATGACGCCGTCTACAACAACATCGATTTGGTGTTTGCGGGATTCGACCCGCAGACAAAGAAATACGTCGGCCAGGAGGCGGTCCTCAAGAAGCAAATCGCCGAAGTTCAGGCTGACAAGTCGATGCCTGCAAAAGACAAAAAAGAGGCACTCGACGAATTGAACGAATCTCTGAAGTCGGTTACGCCGCTTCAATTTCCTGCGAGTTCCGAAGTCGTCGCGAAATATTACGACAAGCTCAGCGCACTCCAACCGCAAGAGCAAAAGTAAACAATGTCGGCGTAGAGGTCGGGCTGCGTCGACCGGCGCAGCCGCATAATCTGCGAAATGGCCGGAGAGAAACCACGTCCGCGCCAAGCGAAGCGATGTGTTCGCTTGCGGCACGGTATTGAACATCTGACTCGCGGTCATATTGACCTCTGTAATGGTCGCTGCGAGTCAGGATCAATTCGGATTAGGATTACGGCGCCTTCGCGATCATCGGGCACCCAAATCCGCCGGTTAGGGCGTATTGCGTTTCGCGCGAGTCATGCCGTTTCAAGGGCAAGACGTGTCCTGCGAGCGTAATCACCTGACAGCCGGCCAACCCCCCGAGGGCGTGCGACCGCAAGAGTCAGGCGCGCCCGGCAGGGGGTGTGGCCATACCGCTTTTGGGCGGGTTTGATGGTGTCGCCAGACATCCCTCGAACCCAACGGAAGACGATCATGGCCGCGAAGTGGCAGTTACCCGTTGACGCATCGATGACGAGGGCCAGCTTGCCGGAAGCTGACGCTCGGCACGCGACATAGGAAGCCACTTATGCGGCTCTATTGGATGCTCGCCGCTTTGGCGCAGACTTCTTCAACCCGGCTTCCTCTATGACAAGCTCGGGCGCGCGCGCCATGATGCGCACGAGCATACTTGCGGCGCCCGACGGGCTGCGCTCACCGCGTTCCCATTTCCGCACCGTGCCGAGCGAGGCGCCCGTCGCCTTGGCGAACTCCTCCTGCGTGAGCCCCGCCTTGAGGCGGGTCTCGGCGACGAAGCTGCGCGTGACCTCGACCTTGTGCTCGCGCGTCCGGGCCTTAGGTTCCTTCTTCGCATAAGCAAGGGCGTCGTCGAGCCCCGCCATCAGCGTCTCGAATTCTTTCGTCTTCATCGCGTCATCTCCCATACTGGGCTCGAACGGCGTCTGTGAGGACCTTTGCCGCCCGGCGCTGTTGTGGATCGAGGTCGCTCTGCACGTTCTTGGCGTAGAGCGCGATCAAGAAAACCGGCATGCCGGCATCGTGGAAGAAGGTAATCAGCCGCCCGCCACCGCGTTTGCCTCGTCCTGGCAATGGAACACGCAACTTTCGGAGCCCGCCTGTCCCCGGCATCAGATCCCCAGCCTGCGGATCCTGAGCGACCATGTCTACGACAGCAGCCCGCTCGTCTTCGGTCATCAAGACGTCGGCCGTGGCGAGATATGCCGCCGTCTCGACGACCGATATCCATTTCGTCATAAGCGATATATACCCCTTTGGGGTATTTCCGGCAAGCCCAGCCGCTCCCTATGGGTGAGAACGTGATCCAATACTGCGCGTCGTGTGGCACTGTCCTTTGCCATAGCCTGGAGGGCTCCGCCGCCTCCAGGACAACCATCGCGCTTCGACGCGCACTGCTGGTCATCGCCAGCACGCGACAATCAGCAAGTCCGTCGTGTCGCGTGACAGGCGATCGACGGCGGGGATAATCACCACGTCGCCGTGACCGACTGCGGCCATGAGCTTCTTAAGCTGTGGCCGGTCGGCGGTCGCACCGCTGATCTTTTCCTTAAAGACGCGCTCGCATCCCGCCGCCTTCAATTCCTTCAATTGGGCGGTGAGGTCTTGGGCGTCGGTCGAGACGCGGGCGTAACCGTAGATCACTCGTGCAACTCGGCGTCCACGACAACGTGAAGCGGGGGCAGGGCTTCGTGAATCGTCTTCCAGATTCGCAGCTCTTAGACGTTCTCATAGTTGTGGCGGTAGATGCTGCCGGAACCGGCAACCTGTTTCCAGGGGATTTCGGGAAACCGTTCCTTGAAGGCAGGCGGCAGACGGCGCGAAGCCTCGGAGATAAATTCGAGACAGCGCGTCGGGCGTAAAACGTCTTGTCGTCGGCAAGGAAGGCGTCGAGGTCGAAGCCGTCAACAAAGCGCATCGCGCGGGCGATGTTGTCGCGCATGTCCTCCAGCGCGTCCCGTTCGGTGTCAGAAAGCATAGATCGCGTCGGCGATCGCGTGAGGTCGAAGACGGGGCTTCAAGGCTTCCCTGTCGACTACGTCCACGGAACCTTGAAACAGGCTCGCGACGTAATCCTTCAACCCCGCATAGTCGAACATCGTGGCGACAATCGCGGGGTCGAGGTCAACGAGAATGTCGATGTCGCTGTCGGGTCGCTGCTCGTCACGCGCGACGGAACCGAACAGGGCGGCATGCGTAACGCCGTGCGCCCGCAAGTCAGCCTCGCACTCTCTAAGCCTCTCTATGATCTCATCGCGTTTCATGCTGCCTTTTATACCACAAAAGCCATCCGGTTTTGACGGCCAAATCAGTTTCCATTATGGAACAGATTTACGGAACGCGGAAGCCCCTGTTTTTGCAGGGCAGGCCGTTTGTTCCAAATATCTTGGATACTGTTGAAAAACTCCGGTTGAATGCGGTTTGCGGGCGTGATTCCATCGTTGCGGGTGCTTCGCATTCGGAGATTCGCGATGATGGGGCGTCAGGACGAGCCGGAGCAATTGTTCTACGCATTTCGCCTCGAAGGCCACGTTCCGCGAGATCATCTATTGCGTGGGATCGATGCCGTTTTTGATTTCGGCGGGACCAGAAAATCCCTTGAGCCCTATTACTCGTCGACCGGGCGTCCCTCGATCGATCCGGAACTGATGATCCGGATGTTGCTCATCGGCTATTTGTTCGGCATCCGCTCCGAACGGCGGCTGTGCGAGGAGGTGCATCTCAATCTCGCCTACCGCTGGTTCTGCCGTCTTGGCCTCGAAGGCTCGGTTCCCGATCACTCGACATTTTCGAAGAACCGGCACGGACGCTTTCGCGAGAGCGAGGTTTTTCGCCGTGTGTTCGAAGACATTGTGCGGGCTTGCATGGCGGCTGGGCTGGTCGGCGGCGAAGGGTTCGCCATCGATGCGAGCGTGATCGAGGCGGATGCGAGCCGCAATCACCGCGTCGAAGGGAAACTTACGGCCCTTCCCGACGATGAAAAGGCGACGCGTCCGGTGCGCGAATATCTCGACGCGCTCGACAAAGCAGCTGCAATTGAGACCGCCAGAAGCGCCGATGAAGACGATAGCACGCCGCCCGGCAATCCCCCCTCGGAGCCAAAATTCACCTCGCTCACCGATCCGGCGGCGGCCTGGACCAACAAGGGTCAGATGAAGGCCGTCTTCGCCTATGGGACCAATTATCTGATCGATACCAAGGAAGCTGTCATCGTCGACGTGGAGGCGACCCCAGCGCGTTGGAGTGCCGAAGTCGCGGCGACGAAGACGATGCTGATGCGCACACAAGAGAGTTTTGGATTGACACCGCAAGTGCTGGCGGCGGACGCAGCTTATGGTTCTGGCCTGATGCTCGGCTGGCTGATCGGGCGCGGCATCGAACCGCACATTCCCATTCTCGATCGCCAACATCAAACGAGGGGCGCCTTCACGCGCGCCGACTTCACTTTCAACGCGGCGGCGAATGTCTTCATTTGCCCTGGCGGAAAGCAACTGACGAACAATGGCCTGGTGCGTGCGGATGGAACTATGCCCTATCGTGCCAGCACGAAAGACTGCCGAGAATGTGCATTGAAGGCGCGGTGCACGAAAGGCCTGAAGCGCATCGTCACGCGCAATCTTTTCGAGGCCGAGCGCGAACATGTGCGCGGACTGAAAGAAACACCCGCTTTCAAGCGCTCGGCGCGGCTGCGCAAAAAAAGTCGAGATGTGTTTTGCCCATCTCAAGCGAAACCTCAACTTCCGCCGCCTGCGGTTGCGGGGACTGAACGGCGCAAAAGATGAATTCCTGCTGGTGGCCGCCGCCCAGAATTTACGAAAACTCGTTCGGTTCCTCGCCTGCGGTCCACCAAGCGCCGCCTCCTGTGCCGCGTAAGCGTGAAAAGCGAGTTCAAGAACACCCTCCCGGACGCAAGTCGGGAGGGATCAAAAAGACCAAAACCTTCGAGCCAACCAACGCCGACGATCGAAGTGGACGAAAAATCGATGTGATGGCGAGTTTTTCAACGGCATCCAAGACTTTCGCAACACGCTTCCGACCGCGATATTTCAGCGATTTGAACGTTGCAAAATTCCGGTGCGAAATGTCCGCAATAGGCGGCGCTGCCGACTTTCCGAATGGACCGGCCAAATGCCGGCTTTCCAGCCGATGCGGAAATTCAAACTGAGATACTACCGTAAATGCGGCATGAGTGTCGCCGCTAATTCTCCTCAATTCGTTCATTCTCCCGACAGGCTCTTCGCACGATACTGGAACCTCGCGAGAGATTGCCGATGGCGTCCATGTCCGATCCGAAAGCCCTTTTCCTTGCTCTGACGCGCTTTGGCCATGGGCCGCATGGTTATGGCGATATCGCAGTCGCGGCAACGGATCCGCGCGGTGTCCTGAAAGCCGAGTTCGAATCGCCGCTTTGTCTTTCGACGGCTGGGATACGCACGCGAACGAAGGCGGAAGCGACGGGCCGGCTCACCCAATTGCTCGGCGGCCTCGACGGCACCTTCGAAGAGCTGGAAAAAGGCCTCGGCGCCAAATCGAACAGGACTGCGGTCGTCGCCATAACGGAATTCGACCGCACCGCCCGGATCAACGGTACGACCGGCACCGACCATGGTACCGCAAGCGTCGCGTTTCCAGCCGGCGGAACGATCGCCGGTGGGCGGGTTCGGCGATTGGCCGGGCCTGAAGCCCGCCCAGCTCCACCAGAATCGCGATCTTCTGCCGACGACGGATTTGCGCAGCGTATTGAAGGGCCTCCATGCCGATCAGCTGCGCCTCTCGAGCAGCGCTCTCGGCGAACGGGTCTTCCTGCATTCCGGCGATCTCAAGCCGATGCCCGGGGCCGATCGGTTAACCCGGGTTTCTCGCACAAGACATCGTCGGCCTAGCTGTTGCGGGGTTGCGCGCCGGCGACGGCTTCTCCTACACCAGCCCTCATCCACGAAAAAAAGGGCCGCGCTCTTGAAGAGCGCGGCCCACTGCACGGTTTCCTCGGGGGGCAATGGGAAGCCGTGACAACTCTTGATCCCGGACGTGTCTCACATTTACCGGCTAAGCCCGCCACATCGAGACATGCGTCGAACTTCCGGCAAAATGGATCTGATGCTTCGCGGCTGGCAAAGGCTTCAACGGCTCGTTCGTCGGTCCATCGAAACGGACGAGAAGCCCGAGCGCGAACGCTGCAAGGGTCAAAACCAGAATAAGCACCACAGACACCTGGAATTGGCGCCGCGCCGCGTGTAAATCGTAGGCGCGAACAAACCCGGCATCCGGCGTATGATCGAAATGGTCCGCGACCGACATCCGAAACTCCCTCGCAACACCCACTCGAGACAACACGACGATATGAGGATAGCCCCCGCTTGCCTGTGCGCTCCCGCACACGGCCGACTCGCGGCTTCGTTAGGGCTATAGATGCCTCACCCACTCCTTCGTTCGAGTAAAAATCCTCGCTGTGTTTTTAACGTCACACCCTGTGAAAAAGTTTCAACCGGTTAATTATTTTTATTGACCGTGGCGGTAGCGCTACGCGGATCGCTCCTCTTTCTCGAATAAATCTGCTTATCGGCACAAACTGCCTATGTCGGCCGATCGTTCCGCAGAAATGAGTGAGGAGTTTTCGGGTCGGGAAGCCCGGAACTTGGCGTTAAGCACGCCAAGAAGATGCCGCGGTGCGGTTCATCATGGTGAACGTAAGCTTGCCGCGACCGGCATATGCTCGACCTTGGTGGTTTCCCGCATGGCACGATGGACGAGGCCGGCAAAGAACATCAGCACCACGAGGATGCCCAGCGGGAGGCACACCGAACCGGCAAGTGGCCGAGCGAGGAGCGGTGCGGCCCAGATGACCGCAAGGCCAGACTTTTCAAACGGACCGAAGCCTTTTTCCAAGCCAAAGGAGATCGCGAAAGAAAGCGCCGGGGCCAGAACGACCATGTCGTAGTCGAGCCCGTAAGGAGTCGCGAGCAGGCACGCGACGAGCAGCGCCGCCGCCTTGAGGCGGCGGTCGGCGCGGGTGCGCCAAAGCCAGACGAGCGCGGTGATCGTCGCGGCGGTCGTAACCGCCTGGACCGCATAGGCGAGCGGAACCGGACCGCCGATGAGACGAATGGCGGCAAACAGGCTCTGAACCTTGTCGTAGCCGAGAGCGCCTTGCTCAAGGATGACCGTACGGGTGAAGCTAGTCCCGGCGAAAAAACCTTGCCAAGTGGCGGCTCCGAAGGCGGTTATCGTGGCACACGTCATCGCAGCGACGCCCAGCAATGCGGCGGCAAGGGTCCGCCAATGGCCTGCAGCGAGGAGTGCCGCCGGAACGACGACACCGAGATGCGGTTTGTAGGCGAGGAGCGCGAAAAGCATCCCGGCGACGAGCGGCCGGCGCTGAAGCAGCAGGAGGCCGCCGGTCAGCAATGCCGCCGTGAGAAACCCATTATGTCCATGCGCCAGATTGATGAAAACGGCGGGAAAGCCGAGTGCGGCGACGAGCGTGGGACCAATCGGAAGCCGCAACGGCCGCAGGGCACCGAGGACGCAAACGACATACAAGGCGAGGGTCGCAAATTGCCAAAGCGCCAGAGCCGCAAGATAGGGCATCAGCCCAAAAAGGGCGGCAAGGGCGAGGAAATAGGGCGGATAGGGCCAGACGTAGATGGCGTCGAGGGCGCCGAAATGGCTCCGCTGTTCGGCAAAATGCGCCGCCATGTCATAGGCCTGCTCCGGATGACCCTGGTCGACTTCGATACCGGCGATCCAGATCTCGCTGAAATCCGTGCCAAGCGGTCGTCCGAAGGCGTCGAGATCGCCTTTCGCGGTGACCAAGAGGAGAGCGGCTGCGGCGAGCAGGAAAGCCAGCAGGAGCGCCGGATAGCGGCGCAGACGTTCGGGCGTGAGCCACGCGCCGGTCTCGAGCTGATTGCGCATCAAACCCGTTTTTCCTCCTAGTGCGGGATGAGTTTGGATCGCGGCATCTTAATTTCAGGTATGTTGCCGACCCGAAGCATTTTCTTGTTGCTCGGCCGGCGCCCCGAACCTATGGTCCGCGCCGCCTGAGCGAATACGTTCGGCGAGAGTGGAACCTGCACTCGGGCGACGCGCAGAAAAGAGCGGATCGATCGGGCGCGTCCCCTCACCCTCGCTGCCAAGTTTACGAAGGCAGCGCAAACTTGCCTTCGCTCGACCTCTCGCCGCTTGCGGGGAGAGGTGGCGCCCAACCGGCGACATGGCGCACTTGATCTTGCCTGTCGCCCCAGCGCGTGGTCCGATCGGATGGACTGGCCCAGTCGATGGGAGTACGTGCCAAGTCAATGAGCTTCGGCTGGCTGGAGCATGTCTATTGCGCGACATCCGACACGTCGGATGTCCGAATATTGGATAAAGTGGCGCCACTTTTCCGAGACATGCCGTTGTCGGGATCGAGCCTTTTCAGTCGGACGGGCCTATCTTTGCTCCGCCTGAACTTTTCCGCCGCGGCCATCCTCTTCGGATCGGAGAACTTTTCATGCCCTTCATCGCCGACGCCCTGCTGCGCGTAAAGCCGTCCGCCACTATCGCGATGGCGCAGAAGGCGCGCGATCTGAAAAATGCCGGACGCGACATCATTTCTCTGTCGATCGGCGAACCCGATTTCGACACGCCCGACAACATCAAGAAGGCGGCGATCGCGGCGATCGAGCGCGGCGAGACGAAATATACGCCCGTCTGCGGCATTCCGCCCTTGCGCGAGGCGATCGTACAAAAGTTCAAGCGCGAGAACCGTCTCGACTACAAGCCTTCGCAGACGATCGTCGGGACCGGCGGCAAGCATATTTTGTTCAACGCCCTCCTCGCTACCGTCAATCCCGGCGATGAGGTCATCATCCCGGCGCCTTATTGGGTGAGCTATCCCGAAATGGTGGCAATCGCTGGCGGCACGTCGGTTCCGCTGCCGACCAAAATGCAGCACGGGTTCAAGCTGCAGGCCGAAGACCTCGACCGCGCCATCACGGCCAAGACCAAATGGCTCATATTGAATTCGCCGTCGAACCCGTCCGGCGCGGCCTATTCACGCGACGAGATGAAGGCGCTGACGGGTGTGCTGATGCGCCATCCGCACGTGTGGGTCTTGACCGACGACATTTATGAACACCTCACTTACGGCTATTTCACTTTCGTCACTCCGGCGCAGGTCGAGCCCAATTTGATCGACCGGACGCTGACGATGAACGGCGTCTCGAAATCCTATGCGATGACGGGCTGGCGCATCGGCTATGCGGCCGGTCCCGATCAACTCATCAAGGCGATGGATATGCTGCAGGGCCAGCAAACTTCGGGCGCTTGTTCAATCGCCCAATGGGCGTCTGTCGAGGCTCTGACCGGGCCGCAGGACTTCGTCGAGGAGAGGCGCAAAGTGTTCGAGGACCGCCGCGACCTCGTCGTGGCGATGCTCAGTCAGGCCAAATATCTGAAATGTCCCTCACCCGAGGGCGCCTTCTACGTGTATCCCTCCTGCGCGGAGGCGCTCGGCAAGAAGACGCAGGACGGCAAGGTCATCGAAAGCGACGAGGATTTCGTCTCGGCTTTGCTCGATACGGAAGGGGTAGCAGTCGTCCAAGGCTCGGCCTTCGGATCGGGACCGAATTTTCGCGTCTCCTACGCAACCTCAACGGCCGTGCTCGAAGACGCCTGCGCCAAGATCCAGCGCTTCTGCGCTTCGCTCGTCTAAGAAATACGGCATGGCCGGCAAATGAGAAAGCCCGGTTCCAAATCAACGGAACCGGGCTCTTGCTTCCCCCACAGTTTGCCTTTTGCAAACCGAGCCGTAGCCCCCCGCCCGGCCTTACGGGTCGTCAGCGCGCCGATTATATCAAAACACCGTCCCGAAATCTGTTGTGCCAAAGCAACAGCATGACGAGAAAACATCAATATTCCAAACTATTTGGCACTGCAGCGCAGCGAAAACCGAACACGCGAATGCCTCAAGCGCAATACTCATGAAAGCTTCATAGTGAACCGCTATTTCGCAAATGCGATATTGATTCGTAACGCCCGGTTCGGTTCGAAATGTCCTGACTCAAGCTCATTCCGCGCCTGCGGCTGACGCACAGGTTTGCCGCTGTTATCGCGACCTTCGCGGTTCTAACCGTGGCCAGTGCAAGCATCCTTTGGAAGCAAGTCAACGAATTGCGCGCGCTACAAACGGACATCTTCCACCGGCAATATCCGGCCCGTCTCGCAATCGTCGAAGCCAAAACCTCGGAAGCCGCCTTCACCGGATTGGCATATCAACTGTTGCATGCCGACCTGGAGCAAGCCCACGACCTGAGCCGCGCCCTGCGCGAAGAGGCCAAGCGTTCCCGTAGTTGGATGGCGACGGCGCGCGATCTTCTCGCTGAGGCAACAAGCGACACGAGGGGGGTTTCCGCCCGTTTCGACAAGATGCTCGGCTTCCTCGACGCATTCGCCCGATTGCAACCAAGCGCCGAGACGCGCGAATTCCAGCTCGAATATCGGTTCGGCCCTTTGCGCGACGACCTCGAAGCCGCACTCAATCATCTTTCGAATGAGATCGGCGGCGGTGTCGAGGACAGCGTCGAGCACCTCGATGCGGACCTCGTTCGAGAATTGCGGACGTCGAGCGCCGTCTTCGCGGCAGGCTATGTCATCTTTTTTGCCGGCGCCCTCGTCTGGGCGTCTTTGGCCCTCGCGCGGCCGATACTCCACCTCGCCGAGGCCATGCGGGCCATCACGGCCGGGCAGTTCGACGTCAAGATCGGCCATACTGGCCGGACCGACGAGATCGGCGAAATAGCCAGGGTGGTCGAGGTCTTTCGCGACACCAGGCTCGCGGTCAAGAGACTGGAAGAGAAATCCAGCGCTGCCGAGGCGCAAGCGCAAGAGGCGCTCGTCGCCGAACGCGAGCGCGTCGTCGAAGTTTTCCGCGAAGATGTCATGCAAGTCATCGCGGCTTTATCCGCAGCGAGTACGGAACTGCAGCACAACGCCTCCATGCGCGATATGGCCAATGTGACGGATACGCGGACCAAGTCCGTCGCGGCGTCCTCGCAGGATGCGGTTCAAACCGTCGAGACGCTTTCTAGCGCGGCAAATGAACTCGCCGCTCTGCTCGACCGGATGAATAGGGACTTTTGTGCGGCGGCGCAAATCGCCTCGCGTGCGGCTGAAGACGGAAACGTTATTTCTGAGCGCGCCGGCGAGCTTGCCGAAGCGGTCGAAACGATCGGCAGATCGCCGATTTCATCGGCGGTGTCGCCTACCAAACCAACCTTCTTTCCTTGAATGCGACGATCGAAGCTGCCCGCTGCGGCGAAGCCGGACGTGGCTTCGCGGTCGTTGCGGCCGAGGTCAAGGGCCTGGCGCAGGAAACATCGCGTGCTGCGGCCGATATCGCGACACGAATCGGGACCGTGAAAGCGGCGACCGAGCACGTTGTTCCCGCCATTGGCGTAACAGTGCAGCGCATTGGCCGCATCGGCGCGATAACCGACACGATCGGGTCCGCCGTCGAGAAAAGGGAAACTGCGACCCGGAAAATCACCCAATGCGTTTCCGCAGCCGGCGATGAGGCGCAAAGCCTCGCGACGACCCTCAACGCGGTGGCGCTCTCGACCAGCGAAAGCCAGAGGATCGCTGCGGAAATGCTCGTGGCGACGGATGCACTGTCGCAGCAGGCGGAACGGCTTCTTATCCGTTCGCGCGAATTTTGCTCGCAAATTCGGGCCGAAAAGGCTGCCTGAGAACCGCTGCTCGGCGTGTAGGCCGTGTCAGAGAAAGGTGGCGCCGTTTTTTTTCGGAAATGTTCCAGCGAAAATCAGCCGTTGCCACCCGCAGCACGAATTTATGAGTTAACCTCCCAGATGGGTCTTCCTTTGCCACGCCCTTCGCTCTAGTTTGGTCATTGCGCGGAATAGATCGCGTGCACGTAAAAGGAAGATTAAGAATGCGAGTGACCTTATTGGCCGTATTGGCCGCGATGGCCATCGGATTTGCGGGAATGTCAGGAGCATCGGCAGCACCGGCGAATGCTTCCATGATTAGCCAGCACGTCAGCGCGACGGCGCCTATTACTAAGGCGTTTTGCAGAGTCCATCGGTGGTGCGAGCATGGGCGCTGCTGGGTTCATCGTCACTGCTGGTAGAGTTTGTTAGCCGGCATCGCCCAGATAGCCGATTGTTCGACCCTAGTTTTTCGCGGGTTGGCGCTCTCGGCAAAGCTGAAGCGTCGCCGCGCCTTGTGGATGCGTTTCGGGGGGGGGTGGCCCCCCGAGCGCCGAAAAGTACGGAATTTTCCATCATCGCAATGCACGTCTCCCTCGGACGGGACTAGGCGGCTTCAACATTTTCGGTAGAACGGAACATGCTCAGGGACTTGACCGGCGGTGGCGACCGCAGACCCTCGCGCAATGTGCTCGGCCTGCCGCTCGAACCCTGTTCGCACGATCCGCTCACCGGCTTCTTTCGCAACGGCTGTTGCGATACGGCGCGCGAAGACGTCGGCAGCCATACGGTGTGTATCATCTCGACGGCTGAATTCCTCGCGTTTGCCAAAGCGCACGGCAACGATCTGTCGACGCCGGCGCCGCAATTTGGCTTTCCGGGGCTGATGCCAGGGGATCGCTGGTGCTTGTGTGCGCCGAGGTGGCAGGAAGCCTTCGAAGCCGGCATGATGCCGCGCGTCGTGCTGCGCGCCACGCACGAGGGCGCGCTCGACTATTGCAAGTTGGCCGATCTCAAGCGCTACGCCATCGATCTGTCGTAGCGGCAGCGCGGCTGGTTCGAGGCAAAGTCGTCGGGTTTGCCGAATTGCCGAACGGGGACGCCGCCTTTCCAAAATACGCGAGAGGCGCAACGTTTTGAGGTCCATTGCGGTGGGGTTCACACGATTGCAATTTTCGTCTAGAGCAGATCCGGTTGAGGCGGAAGCGCGGAGCGACCCGCCTTGACGGGATAAATCTGGCCCACATTCAATAGAGTAGAGCCGATTTTTCCCGATCTGATGGATCGCAAAACTATTCCATGGGATCGGGACCGGCTCTGGCGCATGGCCTGGAAAAGTGGCTCCACTTTTTCGATGCTCAGACATCCTATATATCGGATGTCTGATTCCGATCAGAACGGATCCCCCGATCTGAATTGGATAAAACTCAATAAGTTAGAGCATGTTCTCGCCAAGCCGTCGGAGGTCTCCGGCGGCTTGAAGAGCGAAAAGTCTGCATACCTTTGCCGGCATGTGTTCTGCGGGCCGCGCGGCCCTTTTTGTCCCGAGCCGTCTCTTCTTGATTAACTCCGCACCGATACGGAGCTGAACCGAACGCATGCCCAAGCGGACAGATATAAAGACGATCCTCATCATCGGCGCCGGCCCGATCATCATCGGCCAGGCCTGCGAGTTCGACTATTCTGGAACCCAGGCTTGCAAGGCGTTGCGCGCTGAGGGCTACCGCATCGTGCTGGTAAATTCCAATCCGGCGACGATCATGACCGACCCCGACATGGCGGATCGCACTTATGTCGAGCCGATCACGCCGGAGGTCGTGACCAAGATCATCGCCAAGGAGCGCTATGCCGTCCCCGGCGGCTTCGCTCTGCTGCCGACAATGGGCGGACAGACGGCGCTCAACTGCGCACTTTCCCTGAAGAAAATGGGGACGCTCGAAAAATACGGCATTGAAATGATCGGTGCGACGGCGCAGGCGATCGACAAAGCCGAGGACCGCAAACTCTTCAGCGCGGCGATGGCGCGGATCGGCCTCGAAACTCCGCGCTCGCATCAGGTCAAGACCCTGCCGCGGGCGCTCAGCATTCTCGACGACATCGGTCTGCCCGCCATCATCAGGCCGTCCTTCACCATGGGCGGAACTGGCGGCGGCATCGCCTATAACAAGGCGGAATTCATCGAGATCATCGAGCGGGGCATAGACGCCTCGCCGACCAATGAAGTTCTGGTTGAGGAAAGTGTCCTCGGCTGGAAGGAATATGAGTTGGAGGTGATCCGCGACAAGGCAGACAACTGCATCGTCATTTGCTCGATCGAAAACATCGATCCGATGGGCGTGCACACGGGCAATTCGATCACCGTCGCCCCGGCTCTGACGCTGACCGACAAAGAATATCAGGTGATGCGCGACGCTTCGTTGGCGGTCCTGCGTGAGATCGGCGTCGAGACCGGCGGCTCCAATGTGCAATTCGCGGTCAACCCCGAAGACGGCCGCATGGTCGTCATCGAGATGAACCCGCGCGTATCGCGGTCCTCTGCGCTCGCCTCCAAGGCGACGGGTTTTCCGATCGCCAAAGTCGCCGCCAAACTCGCCGTCGGCTATACGCTCGACGAAATCGCCAATGATATTACCGGCGGCGCCACGCCGGCCTCCTTCGAGCCGGCGATCGACTATGTCGTCACGAAGATCCCGCGATTTGCTTTCGAGAAATTTCCCGGCGCCGAGCCGATCCTTACGACGGCGATGAAATCCGTCGGCGAGGTCATGGCGATAGGACGTACATTCGCCGAGAGCCTGCAGAAGGGCCTCCGCTCGCTTGAAACCGGCCTAAGCGGATTGGACGAAATCGAGATCGATGGCCTTGGCCTCGGCGACGATAAAAATGCCTTGCGCGCCGCTCTCGGTCGGCCGACGCCGGACCGGCTCCTTGTCGTCGCCCAAGCGCTTCGGCACGGGCTGACGCCCGAGGAGATCAACGCCGCCTGCCGGTTCGACCCGTGGTTCATCGCCCGTATCCAAGAGATCGTCGAGCTCGAAGCGAAAGTCCGCGCCTTCGGCCTGCCTCAGGATGCAGCGAATTTGCGCATGCTGAAGGCCGCGGGTTTTTCCGATATGCGGCTCGCGGTCCTTGCCGGGCTCACCGAAACCGCGGTCACGCAGCTTCGCCACAGTCTCGGCGTGCGCCCGGTCTTCAAACGCATCGATACGTGTGCGGCCGAATTCGCTTCGCCGACGGCTTACATGTATTCCACCTACGAGGCGCCTTTCGCCGGCGAACCCGTCTGCGAGGCTCACCCCACGTCGCGCGACAAGGTCGTCATATTGGGCGGCGGACCGAACCGGATCGGCCAGGGCATAGAATTCGACTATTGCTGTTGTCATGCCTGTTTCGCTTTGCGCGAAGTCGGCTACGAAACCATCATGATCAACTGCAATCCGGAAACCGTCTCGACCGACTATGATACGTCGGACCGGCTCTATTTCGAGCCTTTGACGGCCGAAGACGTGCTCGAGATCCTGGCCAAGGAAAAGCAAGCGGGCCGCTTGAAGGGCGCGATCGTCCAGTTCGGCGGCCAGACGCCGCTGAAGCTCGCGCATGTCCTCCAGCAGGCTGAGATCCCCATCCTCGGCACATCGGTCAATTCGATCGATCTCGCCGAAGACCGCGACCGGTTCAAGCGGCTGCTCGACAAGCTCGGCCTGAAACAGCCGAAGAACGGCATCGCCTATTCGGTCGAGCAATCGCGGCTCATCGCCACCGAACTCGGACTGCCGCTCGTCGTCCGGCCCTCTTATGTGCTCGGCGGTCGCGCCATGGCGATCATCCACGACAACAGCGCTTTCGACGACTACTTGCTCGGCACGCTGCCGGGCCTCGTCCCGAGCGACGTGAAGGCGCGCTACCCGAACGACAAGACCGGCCAGATCAATACGGTCCTGGGCAAGAACCCGCTGCTCTTCGACCGCTACCTCTCAGACGCCGTCGAAATCGACGTCGATGCTCTGTGTGACGGCAAAGACGTGTTCATCTGCGGCATCATGGAACATATCGAGGAGGCTGGAATTCATTCCGGCGACAGCGCGTGCTCGTTGCCGCCGCGCTCGCTCGCCCCGGACATCATCGCGAGGCTCGAGGAACAGACGCGAAAGCTTGCGCTTGCCCTCGAAGTGGGCGGTCTGATGAACGTGCAATTCGCTTTGAAGGGCGAAGAGATTTACGTACTGGAAGTCAATCCGCGCGCCTCTCGGACCGTTCCCTTCGTCGCCAAGGTCGTCGGCACGCCGCTCGCCAAGATCGCGGCGCGTATAATGGCCGGCAAGTCGCTTTCGAGTTTTGCCCTGAAGCCGATGCGGCCCGACCATGTCGGCGTCAAAGAAGCGGTGTTTCCCTTCGCCCGCTTTCCTGGGGTCGACACGGTCCTCGGCCCCGAAATGCGCTCGACCGGCGAGGTCATCGGCCTCGATCGCTCGTTCGAAATCGCCTTCGCCAAGAGCCAGCTCGGCGGCGGCACCAAGGTACCGACGAGCGGCACGGTTTTCGTCTCGGTCCGCGACGTCGACAAGCCGCGTGTTCTCGAGACGATGAGGTTATTGTTAAGCTTAGGATTCAAGATAAGGGCGACGGGCGGCACTTCGCGTTTCCTCGAAAGCGAGGGAATCCCGGCGCGAAAGGTCAATAAAGTCTCGGAGGGGCGCCCGCACGTGGTCGACGCAATCAAAAACGGCGGCATTCAGCTCGTCTTCAATACCACGGAGGGGGCCCAGGCGCTCGCAAATTCGCGTTCACTGCGCCGCGCTGCCCTCTTGCATAAGGTCCCCTACTACACCACTCTAGCGGGGGCCATCGCCGCGTCGCAGGGTATCCGAGCTTATGTGGCGGGTGATCTGGAAGTGCGTGCCCTGCAGGATTATTTTGCCTGATTCGAGGCAATGGCCGGCCGGGAGGCTTATCTTTCGGCGCAGACACGTACCCGCCGGCTTTTTTCGGCGGCGGCATGCTGCGGAAGCCGCAGCATCCTCGTGGCTGACGAAAAGCGCTTTCAGACAAGTGGACGCCGGCTCTTTGCAAGGACATCCACTCAGTTGAAGGTGATTTGAGGGCGAGGGGGGTTTTCCGACGCAGCCGGTTGCCACTTCGACTGACAATAGCTCTATCGGTTGGCTGGTATTAACGCCCGAAAGATGTGAAAGAGATTGGATAATGGACAAGGTTCCCATGACGGTGAGCGGCTATGCTTCCCTCGAGGAGGAGTTGAAGCGACGCCAGCAGATCGAGCGACCGCGTATCATCCAGGCGATCGCCGAGGCCCGTTCGCATGGAGATCTTTCGGAGAACGCCGAATACCATGCCGCCAAAGACGCTCAATCCCTGAACGAAGGACGGATCGCCGAACTCGAGGACAAGTTGTCCCGGGCCGAGGTGATCGACATTTCCAAACTATCGGGCTCGACGGTCATGTTTGGTGCGACCGTCACCCTCGTCGACGAAGATACGGACGAGGAAAAAGTCTACAAGATCGTCGGCGAATCCGAGGCAGACGTGAAGGCCGGACTTGTTTCGATCACGTCGCCTACCGCTCGCGCATTGATCGGCAAGAAGGTCGGCGATACCGTCGAAGTGAATACGCCCGGCGGCGGCAAGAGCTACGAGATCCTGAAGGTCGCTTTTCATTGACGAAATTCATGCCGCGCCGGAGCCCGATACGCTGCCCCCGGCGCGGCGAATGAATTGACCCGAGCCGCACAATCTGAACCCGGATTTCCGAGATTGACCGCGATCACCGTGCAGAGTCCTTCCGACAGATTTGAGAAGGGCGGCGAAAACCGTCTAAACTCATAGGGTTCAGCAGCTCGGTACGGCACGGCTGACGGTCAATTTGTGACAGTTTTTCGAATGATATGGCTCAATAACAGCATCACCCGACTGTGCGCTAATCACGCGTAACGCAAGGGTGCCCACGGATGAAATCCCTGATCATCGAGCAGCTGGGTCAGACCGCTATCCTGCTGCCGTCCCTCGTCGCCGAAGGCCTCTCGGCCAACGATCGGGTGAAACTGCGCCTCAGCCTGTTGCAGGCGGCAGGGCGCCACGCGCGCGATCCCAGCGGTAGGCGCTTCGACCTCGCTGAAGAGTGCCGTGCCGCCGGCATCGATTCGGCCGCGATGGAAAAGCTCGTCGACGGCGCGAGCCTCGTGGCCGGGGAGCAGATGACGGCACAAGGCCTCGGCAACCTCGGAACGGCGGTTTGGGACGATGTCGCAACCATGATCCGGGCCGTCAAAGCCGGGGAGCCGACCCAAGGCGATGCAGCTCTTAAACGCCTGTCTGCCCTCAAAGGGAGCGTTGCGCTGGGACCTTCGGATACACTCGAACTTTCGCAGGTCGCCAGACTTACGGGGCTTTCGGACAGCACCGGTGACAGCTTGCATCGCTTGGTCATGGATCTCCACAAGGCGTTGAACCGTCTCGCCGCGGCTTATGCGGAAGAAGTGCTGGCAGGCGCGCATGTCTTTGGTCTGCTGCTGCAG
This sequence comes from uncultured Alphaproteobacteria bacterium, assembly GCA_963809985.1. Taxonomy (GTDB): domain Bacteria; phylum Pseudomonadota; class Alphaproteobacteria; order Rhizobiales; family Beijerinckiaceae; genus Methylovirgula. Next base: position 434,726 of record CAWELW010000004.1, read on the forward strand.
GACCGGCCTGCGGTCGAGGCCTTCATGCGCGGGGTCGAATCGACCCGCAAGCTGAAATTCGATCATCCCGGACTTGACACGACCGCAACGCGGTCGGGCACGCGGCTCATTATCCAAAACGATATCGGAGAAACCGACGCGCACGTGGTCGTGATTGCGGTCGAACCGGATGCGGTGAGGATCACCTATACGGACGTCCATCTGGCGCGCACGAAGTTCTTCACCGCCCTCGTCCGGAATTTTCCGGTTCAATGGAGCGGGCTCGATCGCGAGACGGCGAAGGGACTTGGCGACGATGGCGAGTTCTATCTCGTCACAGGTCGGTATCCGACGGATGACTGTGAACGCCGTGAGGCCTTTCTCGAAGCGATCGGCGCATCGCTCGTTTTCCTGATCGATTGGAACAGGGCCCGCAAGATCCTGCGGACTTGGGTCCGCAAGGACGATGCGGTCCGGGTCCTCGATTGGGCTGCGCGCAATCGGGTAGGTCACAGAGGTTTTCTCGCGCTCGGCGGCAGCGAACTCGTCGCCTCTGCCGTGCATAATGCGACGCCGACCCGGATCGGGTTCGGCGACCGGCTGGACGACGCGCTCGGACGCGAGGCCGCCGTAGATTTTCTCGAGACGGTTCTGCGGGTCTGTGCCGAATCCTTGCTGGAAGGAAGTTCGACACGATCGGCGAGAGATCGCATCGAGGCGGACCTCGTCCGGCATTTGCAGCGTATCGACGGCACGCTGCTGGCGATCGTCGTCCGTCAGGCCGGCTTGGCGCGCGAGATCGCCGCCGGGATCGCGCATTTCATTGCGGAAGAACAGGCGCACAGGCCTTTCGACCGAACGGCATTGGCGAGCCGAGCGCGACGCATCGAGGAGAAGGCCGACCGGATCACGATCGAGGCGCGCAGCGAGATCGCCCGGTTCGACGCTGCCCCCACCATCGAGCGCCTGGTGAACCGCATCGAGGAAACCATCGACGAACTCGAGCAGGCGGCGTTCGTCGCCTCGCTCGTCCCGAGCGAAGTCGCAGCCGATGTGCTTGGGCCGCTTGCCGCACTTTGTGCGGCCGTCATCGCTGGTGCCGAAGCTGCTGCGTCAGGCGCTGCCGCCGCCGCCGATGTAGCCGACGGGCAGCGCGTCGATTCCGAGGATGCGCTCGCCGCGGTCGGGCGGCTCATCGATGCCGAACATGCTGGCGACGACGCCGAGCGGGCGCTCACGGCGATCGTCCTGCGCGGTGATTTCGACCTGAAATCAGCGCTGTCGGTTCTCGAACTTGCACGCGCACTCGAACGCGCGACCGACCGGCTGGCGGGCTTCGGCCATATATTGCGCCAGCACGTGCTCGCTGATCTCTCGGCGTGACCGGAGGTCGTGGCAATGGGCATTATCCGTATCGCAGACGGATCGGCCAAACTCTACCCGGCCGAAACCATTGGAGCGAAGGCGGCCAATCTGGCGCATATGGCCGCTCTCGGTCTCCCCGTGCCACCGGCGTTCGTTCTTCCGATCAAGCTCTGCGCCGCGAGCGTCGGCAACGATCCGGGGGCGAAGCAAGAACTGACCGATGGTCTGAACGAAGGCATTGCCTTTCTCGAGAAGGCGACCCGCAAGCTCTTCGGCGACAGCCGCCGCCCGCTCCTGGTGGCGGTGCGTTCGGGTGCCGCACGATCGATGCCAGGAATGCTGGATAGTGTGCTCGATGTCGGCTGTACGCCGGCTGCGGTACACGGTCTCGTGCGCATGAGCGGCCATCCGCGCTTTGCCTGGGACTGCCGACGCCGGTTTCTCGAAAGCCACGGCACCGTCGTTCTCGGCATGGACCGGGCGCGGTTTGCGAAGCGGCTCGACGAATTGGTCGCCGCCGAAGGCCTCGGAACCGAGCCGGTGCTCGACAGCGAAGCACTCGAGCGTCTCGCTCACGCCTACCAGCAAATGATCGAGAACGAGTATGGCGCTCTGTCCGAAGATCCGATGGAGCTGCTCCAGAGCGCCGCGCACGCCGTCTACCGCTCGTGGATGAGCGATCGCGCCCGCACCTATCGCCAGCTTCAGCATCTCGAGGGCCTGGAGGGCACCGCCGTCACGGTCCAGGCCATGGTTTTTGGCAATCGCGGCCTTTCGTCGGGCGCCGGCGTGGCATTTTCGCGCGATCCTTCGACCGGCACGGCGCAGCCGGTCATCGATGTCTTGTTCGCCGCGCAGGGCGAAGACGTGGTGTCCGGCAGCCGCAATCCGCAAACCGAAGACGCAATCGCCCGTTCGCTTCCGGCGGTCGCGACCCAATTGCGCGAAATCCTGGCGCGGCTCGAACAAGAATTCGCCGACGTGCAGGACGTCGAATTCACGATCGAGGACGGCAAATTATGGATTCTGCAGACCCGCGCGGCGAAGCGGACGCCGCTGGCAGCGCTGCGCTTCGCGATCGACTTCGTCAAGGCGGGACGGATCACGCCGGCGCAAGCCCTGCAACGGCTCGATGGCTTGGATTTGAACGCACTCGTCCGCAAACGCTTTGTCGATGTCCCGGAGCCGGCCGCGCGCGCGACCGGTGCCTCCGCCGGCATCGCAGTCGGGCGCGCGGCGTTTGATTCGGCGAGTGCCGAACGCCTCGCAGCCGGCGGCGATGCAGTCATCCTGGTTCGGCCCGAGATAAGCACGGCCGATGTCGGCGGCTTCGCCGTCTCCGCCGGGATTGTGTCGGCGGTCGGCGGTCGAACCGCGCATGCGGCGCTGGTCGCGCGTCAGATGGGCAAGCCCTGTCTCGTCGGATGCGCAGCGCTCACAGTCGATGTCGCAAACCACGGCGCACAGCTCGCCGGGATTGCGATCAAGGAAGGCGACTGGCTCTCCGTCGACGGCGAGGCCGGAACGATCTATCTCGGCCGCCATGACTGCGCCGTCGAGCGGCCGGAAGCGGAATTGGCGGAAGTCGCGCGCTGGCGCGTTGAGGGCAGCTGATCGTTCTTGAGGAATGATGAAATCATGGCTTACCTATTGAACGCATTGCGAGCCAACCGATAGAAAGACCAACAAGTGGAGATGCCATCAAACCCCAAGCTAAGGCTGCGTCCATGAATAAGTGCTCCATTTGCAACAGCCACAAGCTCCCTCATGGTGAGCCAGCTGCTCCGGGACGAAGCTGCACACGGACCATGAACACGCTATCTTGGCCGTGCGGAGTCCCGCTTTGAGCAGATTGGCCGCGAATTCCTTTGGTGCGCGTCCGTTGCCCGGGGGTGAGGTTGGCTCCGATCGCGGACGATTGCACATTTTGGCGAGCCATGAGCTTCCCGTTGGAAAGGTTTGTAATCCTGGCACGCGATCGGGCTTTCGGCGGGACTTCGCGCCCTGATGGACATGGAGGCTTGGATGAGTAACCTGGCCGTGCTGGATCCGCGCGCCGCCTTTGTCGATGTCGGCAGCGAGAAGATGTATGTTTCGATTGCAGGAGGGCCACCTGAGGTATTCGGCACGCTGACCTCGCAATTGCATGCGCTGCGGGACTATTTGGCCGAGCACAAGGTGCGCTCGGTGGCGATGGAAGCGACGGGGGTTTACTGGTTGCCGCTCTACGGGATTCTGGAAGCCGCCGGCATGGAGGTGGTTATGGTCGATGGCCGCCAGACGCGCAACCTTCCCGGACGCAAGACCGACATGAAGGACTGTCAATGGGGTGCGACACTGCACGCGCATGGCCTGTTGCGGGCGGGCTTCGTGCCACCGGCACATGTGCGCCAACTCCAGGATTATCTGCGGTTGCGCGGCGAGCACATTGCAGCCGCTGCAGGGCATGTCCAGCACATGCAAAAGGCGTTGGAGCGGATGAATATCAAACTGCACGACGTCATCGCCTCCTTGACCGGGGCGAGCGGTTTAGCGGTCATTCGTGCCATCCTTGCAGGCGAGCGTGATCCCCAGGTGCTGGTGGATCTATGCGATATTCGGATCCGCAATATCAAAGCCGAGCGGGTCGTCGAATCGCTGCGCGGCAACTTTGCTGAAGAACATGTGTTCGCACTCAACCAAGCGGTACAGAGCTGGGATCATTATCAAGCCCAAATCGCCGCGTGCGACCGCCAGATTGCCAAAATCCTCAGCCAAATGCCAAATGCCGACGCGCCTCCAGGTGCTGCGACCAAAAAGGCAAAACTGCGCACGCGGCCCGGTGTCAATGCGCCGAAGATCACGAATCTGCGGGAAATCCTCGAGCAGATATGCGGCGGCAAGGATCTAACGATGTTGCCGGCTCATAGCGAATATACGGTCTTGCAGCTGATCAGCGAAGTCGGCACGGATCTGCGCAAGTGGCCGACCGAAAAGCACTTCACCTCATGGCTGGGGCTTGCTCCCGGCAGCGCCCAAAGCGGCAAGCGCAAGGCTTCGGTCAAGCGCCGCCGTAACCGCGCCGGTCAGCTCTTCTGTGTGATGGCTCGTGCCTTGGCGCGCAGCAAATACATCGCACTCGGAGGCTTTTATCGGCGCATGGCTGCACGCCGCGGTGGTCTGGTGGCCAACAAAGCCCTCGCGCGAAAATTGGCCACACTCTTCTGGCGCGTGATGGTCAAAGGCCTCGATTATGTCGAGACGGGCCTTGCTCACTATGAGGCGCAGGTCCTCGAAACCAAACACCGCATTCTGCACCGGCTCGCCAAACAACTCGGCCAACAAATCGTCCAGGCTCAACCCTACTCGGCAGCTTAAATGACAAACGACCCATATCTGAACGAGTTATTGCTTTCTCACCCGCCTCCCCACCCATGTGTTCATGGAAAGGAGGCCCTTTAGGGCCGTCTCGAACCACGGGGGAGCGCTGTTTGCAGATAGACGCGAAAGGTTGGCTAAACGCCCTCGTCCTTCGAGGCTCGCTGCGCTCGCACCTCAGGATGAGCCATCTGCTCCAACGGGAGCTGCACACGGACCATGAACACGCTATCTTGGCGGCTGTGTTCATAGTGAGACGCTCCCTCCTGTCATTCCCGGCGAGCCGGAGGCGAAGACCGGGAATCCAGAGTTTTGTGCGAGTTGCCCCTGGATCCTCGCTTTCGCGAGGATGACAATCGGCGGCGGTGTTCATGGAGAGGGCTTCTGCACCGCTTGTCCCCCTCGCCAAATGATTCACTAACTCGCGGACAGCGCCTAACCAAAGAAGGAGTCTGCGGTGGACAGATTCGGAGAAATTCTCAAATGGATTCTTGACCCCGCCAACCTCACTGCAATTTCAACAGTCATAATTGCGGCTTTTACAATCGTTTTGGCGGCAGTTGGTTATTGCCAGGCCCGACTCATTCGTAAAAGCATCGATCTTGCGCGCAAAGAATTTATCTCGGCACACCCTCCCAAGCTCAGGATTAGATATATTCACCTGACTTCTGGCGACGAAAACGTTGAAGTAGGATTCACAGTCGAAAATACCGGAGGCTCGGATGCCACTGTCACACAAAGCATGATAGGGCTCCAAAATTATAAAGCACCCCTGCCATGCCCCCCCCTGAGTTCCATAAGTTCGGGCGCAATATCTTGGATGGAGTCAAATTTAGCGTCGGTGAAACACAGTTTTTCACAGTGTCCAACGATTTGGAAAAGTCTGCGACCGCTAGAGCGGGATGATTTTAGGTTAGTCCATAACCTGCCTGTTTGAAATAGTTGGCGCACTCCTGAGGTGTGAAGTCATCGAGGATTTGGCCGATGCAGGCGCAGACGGCTTCGCGCGAGCGGGCAGCTCGTTTGCGGAGCAGGTGTTTTAGCTTCGCGAAGACCATTTCGATCGGGTTCAGGTCGGGCGAGTATTTTGGCAGGAAGAACCGCTTGGCGCCGGCGGAACGGATTGCGTCGCGTATGGCCTTTCTCTTGTGGCTGCTGAGATTGTCCATGAAGACGATGTCATCGGGGTTGAGTGAAGGGACGAGAACCTCCTCGACGTAGGTTTGGAAGCTCTGGCTGTCGATAGGCCCGTCGAGAAGCCATGGCGCCTCGATCCGGTCGTGGCGCAGCGCGGCCAGGAAGGTCATGGTCTTCCAGTGGCCGTATGGGGCCTTGGCCTTGAGCCTACGGCCTCGCGGCGCCCATCCTCTGAGCGGCGCCATATTAGTTTTGGTCCAGGTCTCGTCGATGAAGACCAGGCGCTCGAGATCAACGCGGTTTTGATGCTTTCGCCATTGTTCCCGCCGGCGTGCGACGTCAGGACGATCCTGCTCGCTGGCGAATACAGTTTTTTTTAAAACTCAGCTTCTCCGCGTGAACAAAGTTCCATACCGAGTGGTAATCAACCTTGAGGCCGCGTTCGGCCAGTTCGGCCACCAGCCCCCGCAAGGTGAAGTCTTTCTCCTTGATCCTCCGCAGCAGAAACTCGTGATGTTCGCCGCGAATGGCCTTGGGCTTGTATCCACCCATCTGGCGTGCTGCCGCGCTACCCGTTTCGAGGAAGCGCCGGACCCAAACGATCACCGTGCTGACCCCGAGATCAAATTGCGCAGCCGCCTGATGCCGCGACAGCCCGCCATCCACAACCGCCGCAACAACACGTTGGCGAAGATCCACAGAATAGGGTTTTGCCATCCATGCTGGCCTCCTTCCCAGCCAGCATGTTGAATCAGAACTAAGCCGATTCGGGAATCCCCAATCGAATCGGACTAAAGCCATCCCGCTCTAGCCTGTGGGATGATCTGCATTTCATTGGATGGGCAGAATACGTGAATGCTTCTGGCAGCACTCGCACCCTGCGTTTCTGTCGCCAATTTCAGTTCGACACCAACCGCTTTGTTATCGTTGATGATCCCGAATATGAACCAAAAGCCGATTGCTAATCCAACGCCAGCCTGTCGAAGCCAGCGTAATGGCTTTTCCAAGAACCAGCCAAGTACCGCATCATCGCCCTAATTAGTCGCCCGTGAAGAACACGATTCAAGCGGCAACTCGCTGATCGATCGGTTCATGAGCCATCGCAATGGCGCCGAGCAAGGCGCACAAAAATAGCCTCAGCCAGGCCAAGAGGCGACGGAAGTTGTAGCCGACGGCGGCGAGCACGGCATTGATGGCATCACCGGCTCGGCCGGCGAGATAATTGCGGCCTAACCCGTCTTCGCGGATTGGGGCGATTTTGAAGAGGTGGTGGATTATAAATCAATTGCTTAGACCAAAAGGTCTTCACTACGGCGGGTGGTTTGGATAATTGCGGTCGAGGTGATTTTGGGGGGCGGCTGCGGCGGCAGACGGAGCTTCAGCCGGCCGATCAGAAGCTGGAGTTCGGGCTCTGGATGGGTATAGCGCGTGAGCATGATCTCGCGCCCGTCGGTCGTCGGAAGATGGACATCTATCATCTGAACGGCGGCGAACTTTTCGAGCGCGCTGCGCGCGGTCAATCCGGGTGCCAGCGCGTGGAGGCGGCGCGTCAGCGTGATCTGCAGACAATAAGCGAGGAAGGCGATGAAGATATGGGCTTCGATTCGCTGCGCATCCTTGTGGAAGATCGGGCGGATGGCGAGATCGCCCTTGAGGTTTTTGAACGCTTCTTCGACGGCGACGAGTTGGATGTAATATTGCCAGAGCAAGGCCGGATCGTCGTCGGTGAGATTGGTGCGCAGCAGATAACGGCCTTCACGGCGCCTTATCTTTCGCAGCTTTTTGCGGTTGAGGGAAAAAGTGAACGCAGCGATTTCCTCGTCGATCTCGATATCGACGAGGCGCCAAGCAGTCGGCGCCTTGGCCCGCGCGGCACCCAGTTTCATCAGCAGTTCTTCGCGGGAGATCTGCATGGCGGCGAGTTGCCGAAGCCGCTTCCACAGCCATTTCATCTGGCGTCGGCGCATGGCGCGTTCTTTGGTGACGCGATCGACGCTCTGGGCGAAGACGTAAAGCTCATCATCTTCGGCCAACAGCTTCACTTGAACCCCTTCCCTTGCCTCCTGCCAGGGCTTCTCCAGCAAGTGTTTTTCCAGGCGGTTCAAGCGTCCCTTCGGCGTTCCCACGAGATAGTGCACCGGCGGATCGCTGTTGCGCATCTCCGCCAGAACCGCCTCGGTCGGCACACCGCGATCCATCACCCAGACGCGCCGTGCCTTGCCGTATTGCTGCTCGATCTTGCCGAGGAACAGCCGCAGCGTCTTGCTGTCCGCCGTGTTGCCGGGCAGCACTTCATAAGCGAGCGGCAACCCCTCGGGCGTGACCACCAATGCGATCACCAATTGCGGACAATCCGGCCGTTTGTCACGGCTGTAGCCGTGGCGGCGCTTGTCGCCCTCCGGCAGATCCGATGCGTTGACCTCGAAATAAGTGCTGGTCAGATCGTAGAGCAGAACGTCGAAATCGACATTGAACAAGTCGCGCCAGCGCCCGACGAGATGCGAGAACAGCGCCTCCTTATGCGCGAGCAGGAGGTCATGGCAGGCATAGAGCTTGTGCGCTTCGGCCAGGCCGAAATCCGCACCCAAGAGATCGGCCATGGCGCTCTTGGCGAACCAATCGCGATGCAATTTCCACTCGCTGCCCGGCGCGATCAGCCGGTAGACGACCAGAACCAGCAAAACCCGATCCCAGCGCGTCCCCTTGCGGCTCGCCGGCAGACGCTCGGCCCAGAACCGGTCCAGGTGCAGATCCCGCCACAACTGACCGGCCAACCAGCAGGCGCCCCATTGCCGCGGCCGGCACAATCGCAGCTCCGACAGACGAAGCCGCACCACCGAAGCGTCGTCCGCAGCTGCCTCGCAGCGATCCTCCGGGAACAGCGCCAGTGTACGCGGAGCGCCCGTATCCGTGTCGAATACCTCGATCGCCCTGCGCCACGCCGCAGCCTGCGAGGAATTGATCTCGCCCAGATACAACACATGCCGCTGCACGACCCGGCCATTGTCGAGACGCTTGTTCTCGACGATGTTCCAGTAGGCGTGTGTCTTGCCGTCCTTCTTCCGCTCGGTGCGTCGCAGAAACATGATGACGCAAGTCTATGCACACGAATCCCGCCCTGGGAATCGGGTAGGTCTTCACTACAGCTGTTTTCAGCGAAATCGGGATGCCCCGTGCGAAGTAAATCAGTCGCTTAGACCAAAGAAAAAATCGCAAAACCAGGTTTTCAACAGGCGAATCCGCGAAGACGGGCTAAGCGATGCTCGGATTTGGCATGGCCGATGACCGGCTCGATCGCCGATCGTCTTCGCATTTGGCGGCGGATTTCCTTGGTCATCCCGCGCTTCTGGCCGGCGATATAGACCTTGAAGCGATGCGCTTGCGGTGCGTTGTGCCCTTTGTATCCGGCATCGGCGAAGAGGCGCTGGAGATTGATGCCGATGAGCTGTTCGATGTCCGGGACGACTGTGCCGAGCGTGTGGCCGTCATAGGGCTTGCCGGGCAGAGCCTTGGTGTGAACGATGAACTGCCCGCCCTTCGAATGGACGAGCGTCGTCGCGACCGAGACCTTGACGCCGAACTCGTAAGGCTTGTGCGGCTTGCCTTTGCCGATGCATTCGACCTCCGGCGCGTGCAGGCTGAAGACGCGAAGGTCGGCCCCTTCCGGCGCGCCTCTGATCGGACGCAGGTTCTTGTTCTGGGCATGAACCCTACGGGCCAGCATGAGCTCTCGCCCAAAAACCTCTTCAAGATGCGCATCGCCTTTGATCTTGCGGGCGATGTCGCGAATCGTCCGGCCGAGATAGGTCTTCAGGGTTTTCAGCGAGCGCTTCGCCCTTTTGAATTGTTTGGCGTGCGCATAGCGCTGATGCTTGATCAGCGCATATTTGCCGACGCGCGCATAGGATTGGCGCAGCGCGATGCCGTGCTTCTTGGCGAGCCGCACCAAGCGCTCCCGTGCCCGCTGCATCAGCTTGGCGTCGGTCGGAAAAGTCACCGCCTTCGGCTGTACAGTCGTATCGACGATGACCTTGGTGAAGTCGGCAGGCTTGGCCGCGCCGCTGCGGGCCGCCGCCGCAAGGCTCTCCTGCAAAAGTGCGACGAGCTTGTCTTCGCCCATGCGTTGGCGCCAGCGCGTCATCGAGGAGCGGTCGAAGGTGAGCTTGTGCTGGAAAAACTCCTCGCCGCAGAACAGCTGATAATAAGGATTTTCGACCCAACGTTCGCACAAGACTTCGTCGGAGAGATCGTGCATGTGCTTCAGGATCGCGATCCCCGCCATGAGCCGCGTCGGCAAAGGCGGCTGCCCCGGTCGGTCGCTATAGACGGCACCGAAACGCGTCTCCAGAAAGCCCCAGTCGATCGCGCCGGCAAGCTTCACCAGCGCATGGTTCATATCGACGATCTGGTCGAGCCGCGACTTGAAAAGATCGTTCTGCCCGCTCTCGCGCCGCTCTCTCGGCCGCATGAGAATCACCCTCCGCTTCGTCCACAAAGCGGAGAGAATCACGGCCGGAGCCAACGATCAATTTGCAAGAAAACCCATGCACAAGCAACGAAATCCGGCAAATATGAATACTTGCCTAAGCCGCAGAACCCAGCGTCCTCAAGGGCTTATGAAATCTTCACGGACGACGAATAAGTTTGCTGCGGACCGGAGGTCCGCGCTCCGGTCCGCACAAAACCGCTCGGTTTGGATAACTCGTGCCACCAACCTGGAATCGACTCGCCTAGCCTGGATTTCTCAAACGAATTCAGTTTTTAGCTGAAAAACGGGTCGTTCGGCGGCTTATTTTTCGGGCTTGGGCGCGATTTTCACATCGGCCGGACATCGCCGCTGACACGGCCCGCTCGGTTCCCGCGCTGCGAGTCCCATGGTTTCGATTCTCTCGCAATACGAGTCGTTTGGCGCGTGCGTCAGGGCTCGGCGAACCGGCATCTTGATCCTGCTTTCCGGTGCGGTGGTTTTCCGTCAGCCGGAGCCAAAAGCGCGTTGAAGATAATGGTGGGCGAGTTCGAATTCGTTCTTGTGGGGGCATCCCGAAGCAAGCGCGAAGTGAATGCGGCGCACGCTCCTTCGCACCTGAGCGCCGAGCTTGAGCAGCTTGAGGCGAATGGTTTGAGCCGACGCGTCGGCGAATTCAGTATGGCGCAGGCCGACGCGGCGCAGAGTATCGACGAGCACGTAAGCCATGGCCGAGAACCACAGCCGCAATTGGTTGGCTTGCATCGTCGCGGAGGAAGCACGATCGGCGAACAGTTCGAACTGCTCGCCGATGCGGTTTTCCGCCTCGCCACGCGCGCAATAGAGATCCTCGTAGAGAGCACGGGCGTCAAAGGCGAGGCGGCACCCCCGACGTTTGAGCGTGGTGACGACGAAGCGCGGATTGGCGCCATCCGGTGTGTGCTCGGCTTTGCCGACGACACGTCGGTTTCGGCTCCAGCTCTTGAGCGTGCGATAGGAGAAGTCGCGGAAGACCCGCGCCGGCTTGCCCGAACTCAGGCACCGGCGCTTGGCCGCGGCAGCCTCCGCGACGAGCGCTGCTTCCAGCCTTGCATTGCGCGCCACACCGAAGACGTAATCGACGCGGTTGGTCTCGCACCAACTCATCAGGTCGTCATTGGAAAAGCCGCTGTCGCCGCGCAAAATGATGCGTACCCGTGGCCAGCTCCGGCGAATGTGTGAAACAATGCGCGCCATGTCCGCGACCGCGCCATCGCTGCCTGCGACATCGGCGCGCCGCTGCTTCGCCAGCAGCAGATGCCGTCCACAAAAGACATACAGCGGCAGATAGCAATATTCGTCGTAATAGCCGTGGAAAAATCGACCCTCTTGTCCGCCGTGAAGCGGAATGTCGGTATTGTCGAGATCGAGCACGATCTCGCGCGGCGCGCGTTCGTGGGCTTCCAGGAAAACATCGACCAGCAGGCCATCGACCCGCGCGCCGTCGCAATCGATCTTGTGATATTTGGCGGCATGGCGCTTGGGCGTGTGCTCGAGACGATTGAGCGTGCTCTTGCCCGCCAAGGCCTCGCAATCGGAGCGCAGCGCCGGCTCTAGCTTGCCCGCCAGCACCGCAAAGCTCGAGTCCTTGCGCAGCTCGTCATGATCGTTGAGGTCCTCGTAACCCAGCGCCAGTCCGAAAATCCGTTGCGCCAGCAAGGTTTCGAGCCGGTGTTCGACGTAGACAGGGTTGCGCCGGTCATCGAAGCATTGCGCGAACCGCCGTATCAGCCCGAGGCCGCCATCCACCTGTCCCAACAGAAGCGCGCCCGCATTGGAGGTGATGTCGCCGCCATCGAAACTGGCCACCACCGCGCGCCGTTCAACCGCTTTGAATCCGAAAAGCTTCGCGCTACAGTCCGTCCGCATCGGGGAGTTCCGTTCGATCTAAGCAAGTCGTTCTCGCAAAACAACTTTCTAAAATTCGGCGCCCCGATGCACCTTAAATGTTTGAGAAATCCGGGCTAGTCGTGCCGCACTTCGTCAGCTCGAACGCTCATCCCGGCGCAATCCCCTTGACCCTGAACAGCCGCGCCCAGCCGTCGAGATCCTGCAACATGAGCATCGCGACCGCGACGGCCTCCAGGCCGAAATCCTGCGAGACGAGTGGCCGGGCCGCGGCGGCCGCGCGGAGCCTCTCGACGCGAGTCTGCGCCCGCTTCAGTTCCGCCGCCATATGGCGGGATTGTTCGTCGAGCAGCTGCAATTCCGCATAGGCGCGAATGCCGACGAAGGCGGCAGAGACGGCCGGCAGGACGGTTGCCAGCCAGCCGAACAAGACGGCCCAGTCCGCCAGATCGTGCCGGTGTGCGAAGGCCAACTTGGCCACCACGCAGAGCACAACGATGATGAACAAGCCCTCGCCCCATCTTTCCAGAGCATGGCTCGCCGCTTTGGCCATCTTCGATCGGTCCTGGTGATAGGTGAGCTGTTCGGTAATGAGGTCCTCCAACGCAGCTCGGCCGGCCGGGCTATTTGTCGTACTGGCCAATTCGCCGCGCGGCAGCGGCGCGGCACGCTGTTCGGCGGCAAACAGCCAGGCGACCCAGGCGCCGCGGTCGTGTCCTGCATGGTCCTTCGGTGGTGCACTTTTCTCCGGCTCCGCGCTTTCCGCCGCCGCCATGCCTTGCACCGCGACGATCGGCAGGGCCCAGCCGAGCGGCGCCAGCACCTGCTGCTTGCGGCACAGCTCGGCAAGGAGCCGGTATTCGATGGAGCGTTCGTGCCATTCCCGCCGCAAACCGATCCAAACGAGCACGAAGATGAGACACAGCGCGATGAATTCCGCGCCCGTGAAGGCCTCAGTCGCTATGTCCAAAATCTCGTGCAGAGGGGCCGCAGATGGCGTCAGGTGGCTGAGCACCAAGGCCGTCGCGCCGAAGATCAGCGCCGATGTGCCGAGGAGAAAGACCCACACATAGGCGGAGCGATAGCGCGCGGCATATTCGCCGGCACGCTCATTGGTGGGTTCGTAACGATCGAACCAATAGCCTGCTGCCGGGTCGTCCGGTTTGCGCGGTGCGCTCCACGGCTGGTCGTGGCCGCCGGAGAACCAGCGGATGAACGTCGCATAGGCCCGCCACAACCAATGTCGCCCAAGCGCGCCTTCGGCGAAATGCTCGGCCTCGGGGGAGACGTTTCTGTCCTGCCCCACATGCGCGAGCCAGCCGACAATGCCGTGGCGGTGACGTTTCCAGCGTGGTGGCGGCGGGACGAGGGCTTTGAGATAGGCCGGCAATGCCGTCGCGACGGCGGGGCGTTTTTTTCCGTCCGGGAAACGCAGGTCGTAAATGTCGGTGATCCACACGGGCTCGCAATCTTGCGTGGCGTGCAGCCAGCATATTGGGACGCCCGAACGCGCCGCATAGTGCACGATGTCCGCAGTGCCGCCCTGGCCGCCGCCAGGCCCGCCATCCCAGATGGCGATCAGCACATCGCAATGGCGGACGACATAGCGGCCGACCGCTTCGTAGGCGCGGTTCACCTCCGGGCCGTGGTCGCCATCGAGGGCGAGCCAGTCCTCGCCCGCCGCTTTGAAGAGTGTGCGGAATTCGGCGAGATCCTCTGGCGTGTCGAAATCCTTCTCATATTCGGCCTTTGGAAAGGGCATAGGGACGTGCAGCGTGTAATCGAGTGCCAGTGCCTCGCGAGCCGCGAGCCGGTCGGCGCCGCGCGCCAGCGGGCTGATAAAGCGCAACACCGGCTGCGGCGCCGCGCCTGCCTCATGGTGATAATCGGCGCGAACGTTTTGGTCATTCTCGGCGAGGTCCCGCATCTCTTCGCGCGCGGCAGCCAGGATGGCTTTGACCTGATCCGACAGACGCTTGCATTGCGAGGCGTCGAGGCTGCGCGCGCCGGTAATGCCGATGCGCAGCGCCAATGCGGGGCGCGGGTAGGATGGCGAGGTCATGGCGGATCGATCCAGCGCGAGGAAGAATTCGGCGGCAGTTTCCGCTTTGCTGCGGAGATTAACAATAGCCAAAAGTGTCTCGAATTTCGGCAGAGGATGCCGCCGTCCGCTCGGCAAAATGACCATGGTCACCGTCATCGCGAGACCGCGAAGCGGTCGTGGCGATCCAGAGAATTGTTCGGTTGCTGGATTGCTTCGCTCCCTTCGGGAGCTCGCAATGACGATGTTTCTGCGATTCAAGCTTCGATAGTTTCTCAGATTGGAATTGCTGACTGAGCGCTTTTGACCTGCTCCATCGCGCCATCGCAGTCATGGAAATGTCAGAAACGCCTACGGCGCATTCCAAGTTGGCAGATCGGCGACACTTGGCCGCGATGGATCTCGAAGCTCTTGTTAGGCCGTTGCGTCTCCGCGACCGCGCCAATCGTTAGATCGCCTGAACATTTGGGTCTTGATGTGAGCGTGGCGCGGTCCGCGGCTCTCTTGGCTCGCCTGACTGGAGTCAGTGGTCTCAGTGGCTGCTACACATCGCCGGAATTAGAAATAAGAAAAGCATTATAATTATGAGAATTACAGGAGCTGCTATCCCCTTCGATGACGTGCGTTCCTCTTTGCCGCCTTCGCGGTCAGGCATGGTCTGCGTGGCCACCTCGACGGGTGTTTCTTGTGATTGATTTTGTGCATCAGCCAGTTCCCGCAATCTCGCGCGGGCGACTTCCGCGTATTGGCCGTGAGGCCGGGCCGCCAGAAAGGCCTGGAACAGGCTCGGCTCCATCTCATCCTTGATCTCTGACCAGGCCTCTTCGTCGATCCGTCTCGGCAGGTCGACGAGCAATTTGGAAGCTTCAGCCACGTGCACGCCGCGGGGATGCGCTTTGAGAAAACGCAGCAAGGCGGCCGGCAGGCGCTCGTTACGGACCGCATTCCAATCCGCTTCTTCGCGCGCGCGACGAAGCTCATCAATTCGCGATCGCGCCTGCGACGCAAACTTGCTGTCGGGATAAGCGGAAAGAAATTGCTCGAAAGCCTTCGGTTCATCGCCATCGACAATTGCGTGCCAATGTTCCAAGGCCTTTTGTTCGCGCTGTAGATCCACCAATTTGCCACGAGCCTCAACCGCATTGGCGCCGTCCGGAAAGCGGGCGAGATGCGCCTCCACCGCCGCGATGTCGCGAGAGTCTTTTATCTTGTTCCAGGATTGGGCTTCTTCGGCGCAGGCTTGCAGCGCTTCGACTCTCCTCTTGGCTTCAAGAGCGCTGGGATCGTCGGGAAAATCCCGCGCAAATCTTTGTAAGTCCGCAATGTCTTCCGAACCC
This sequence comes from uncultured Alphaproteobacteria bacterium, assembly GCA_963809985.1. Lineage (GTDB taxonomy): Bacteria > Pseudomonadota > Alphaproteobacteria > Rhizobiales > Beijerinckiaceae > Methylovirgula. The sequence continues at coordinate 450,294 of CAWELW010000004.1, forward strand.
ACGAGCGTCCGCCAGGCCTCTTTGGCGAACTTGCCGATTTGCATCCGAGCCAAACCGGCGAAAGAACTCGTCGGAAACATTTCGACATAGCGGGCAAAATCGGCAGCGTCGCAGCTCGCCTTGATGAATTCCCAATGAGCGAATTGCTCGGTCTTGGCGATCGCTTCCGGGTCGAGGTTCTTGCCGATCGTGACCGGTTCCGCCACTTGCGCTTTTGGCGGTTGCGACGGCGAAATGCCCATCGCCTCGAGTGCTTTGAGAATGCGCTCGGGCTCGCTGACGGGAGACGTTTGCAGGCCGCGAAAGCCAAAGGGGATCGCGCGCGGATCGAGGCCGTCGATGACAACGGGGATCAATTTGCCGGCGGCTTTGGCTTCTTCCGCTTCTTCGATGACCCAATCGGACTCGGCCGAATTTTGCGTCCAGATCACGATGGCGGCCTTCGCCGTGGACAACTCGTCTTTTATCTTGTTACGAAATTTTACGCCGCCGACGAGTTCGAAATCCCACCAGACGTCGTAGCCGCAATCCCGCACAAAATTGGCGAGATCGCGCGCAATATCGCGGTCCTTCTGCGAATAGCTGATGAAAACGTCAGCCACGGCCGTGTCCGCCCCGCCTGCCGGTTTGAAAGTAACACGTAGCGTGCGGACAGACCACTGTCGCGTAGACGCGTCGCGCTGGCGAGGACGATGGCGGAGCAGGTGGCGCACCGCGCATCTCAAAGCTCACGCAAAGCTGCCAGAATTAGATTGCCGAATATTGCGTGGAGAGTTTTTGGAAGTGCTATGCGAATCGAATTTCGCTTGGCGAGATCAACACGATAGGGTGGCGCTTCAGAGAAAGCCTCGGAACAATGGCCTGCTCTTGCCCGGGCCTCTGCGAGATTGTCATCGAATCGTTATCAACTTCACTGACCCTTTTCGGGACTTTTGCGAGCAAAGTCGCCTTCCGTGTTCGCAGATGCAATGTGCCGATCTTCATCCGTTGGAATGCCAATTTTTCATTCTGGTCCATCCCGCCGAGGATTTTTCTATGCAATAGAGGGCTGGCCAAGCGTCGCCGGCCCGCAACGAATTTGGCGGAAGGTTGTTTTCATGACCGAGCAGATTCTTCGTCTCTTCGTGTCCTCGCCCGGCGATGTGCAAGACGAGCGCCGGCGCATCGATCTCGTCGTCGAGCGGCTGAACGCCGAATTCGAAGGGCGGGTGAAGATCGACACCATCCGCTGGGAAACGAGCTATTACTCGGCGCACGACACGTTTCAAAAGCAGATCCCCGAAGCCGCCGACTGCGATGTCGTCGTCGCCCTGTTCCGGGGCCGACTGGGGACGCCGCTGCCCGCGGGGTTTCCCCCTTCGTCTTCGGGTGAGCCCTATCCGAGCGGCACGGCCTATGAGGTCTTGACCGCGATCGAGGCGCGCAAGGCGGGCAAAGGCCTGCCGGACATCTATGTTTTTCGTTATCCGGAGCCTCCGTCGATCAAGCTCGACGATCCGGCCGAGGCGCAAATCAAACAACAATGGGAGCAGCTGAAGGGTTTTTTCGATCGCTGGTTCAAGACTCAGAGCGGCGAGTTCATCGCGGCGTTCCAAACCTATGTCTCGACCGATGATTTCGCCGCGAAACTCGAAGACTGCCTGCGCCAATGGCTGGCGCGGCGGGGGTGCGTGCCGCAAGGTCCAATGTGGGACCGGGTGCTCAACGGCTCGCCGTTTCCCGGCCTTGCGGCCTTCGAGGCCAACCGCGGCAGCGTCTTCTTCGGCCGCGACCTCGCGATAGCGCAAGCGCTCGAGCGGCTGCGCGAGGCAGGGTGCGGCGGCAAGCGAGTGCCTTTCCTGCTCGTCATCGGGGCGAGCGGCTCGGGCAAATCCTCGCTGCTGCGCGCCGGCCTCTTGCCGCGGCTTGTTTTACCCGGTGCGATTCCGGAGATCGACCTCTGGCGTCCCGCGATCGTCACGCCGGGGCCGGAGCCGTTCTTGTCGCTCGCGGACGCCCTGTTCGCCGATGCGGCGCTCGGGCCGGAATTGCGGCAGGGCACGTTCCGCAGCAAGGAACTGCTCGCCAAGCAATTGGCCGGCGATAAAGATACGGCGCTCGCGCCGCTACGCGACGCGCTCGCCAAGGCCGCAGAGAGGCGCCGCAGCGAGGCGCATTTCGAGGCGCCGCGTCCGGTGCGACTGGCGCTGGCGATCGACCAGGCGGAGCGGCTGTTCGTCGAGGCAGACGCGGCAACGGCGACGGCATTTGCCGATCTCTTGGCCGCGCTGACGCGGCAAAACCTCGCCTATGTGATCATGGCTTTGCGCAGCGACGCCTATGCGCGGTTCCAGAATATCGAAGCTTTGGTCGGGTTGCGCGAGGCGGGCGCGACTTTCGACCTCGTGCCGCCGTCGGCCGCCGAACTCGAAGAGATCGTCAGGCGGCCGGTCGCGGCCTGCCATCCGCTGCTCGCTTTCGAGGAGAAGGAGGGTCATTCGCTCGCGTCGCTCCTCGTAAAAGAGGCCAAAGGCGGCGATGCTTTGCCTTTGTTGCAGATGACTTTGTCGCGGCTTTATGCGCAAGAAGCGGGGCGCGGCGATGGCGTGCTGCGCTTTGCCGATTATCGCGGCATGGACGCGGCGGTGACGGAGACGGCGAACGAGGCGCTCGATGGTTTGAGCACGGAAGCCCGCGCCGAACTGCCGGCTTTGGTCGCGGGCCTCGTCGCCGACGTCGCCGCCGATCCTTTGACGGGCGCGCCGGTTCCGGTCGTCGCCGCGCTCGACCGCCAAACTTTCGAGGCGCGCAAACCAGCCCGTGCGGCGCTGGTCGAGGCTTTTGTGGGAAAGCGCCTGCTGACGGCGGAAGGGGATAACGTTTCGCAGCTCGTGCGGCCGACGCATGAGGCGCTGTTGCGGATCTGGCCGCAGGCGGTCGCGATCGTCACAGAGACGGCCTCGCTGATCCGCGTGCGCCACACATTGGCGCCGATGGTGCGCGAATGGCGCGAGGCGGCCGAGGCCGACAGAGCGCGCCATCTCGATATTTCTCCCGCGCTGCTCGACGGCGCGCAGCAAGTGCTGGCGCGCATGGGCGACGATCTGCCGGAGCCGATGCGCGATTTCATCGGGCAGGCGGCGGCGGCGGATGCGGCGCGGCGCGACCGCGAGCGGCAGGAGCAGGAACGGCGTCTGCGCGATGCGCAGACGCTCGCCGCCGCCAATAAGCGCACGGCGCAGCGCACCTTTGTGGGGCTCGCGGTGGCGCTCTTCCTCGTGGCGCTCGCCGGCTGGCAATGGCGCAATGCCGAGGTGCAGCGGGCCGCGGCGCAACACGCCGAGCAAGAGGCCAACACGCAGCGCGACCGCGCCCAGCACAGCCTGGCGCTCGCGACTGGCACGGCCAATGGCCTGATCTTCGATTTGGCGCGGAAGTTGAGGGATGTCGCCGGCATTCCCAAGGCGCTGGTCAAGGACATTCTCGACCGGGCGGTCAAGCTGCAGAACGATCTCACCGGCGCCGGCGAGACGAGCCCGGATCTGCGCCGCAGCCAAGGGGCTGCCTTGAACGAGTCCGCAGGAACTTTTCTGACGCTCGGCGCTACGACGGAGGCACTGGCCGCGGCCGAAAAAGCGCGCTCCATCTGGAAGGCGCTCGCCAAATCCGACAAGAGCAACACGTTATGGCAGCGCGATCTGTCGGTGAGCGACGACAGGATCGGCGACGTGCTGGTTGCGCAGGGCCAGCTCGACGCGGCGCTCGCGGCCTATCGTGCGGGCTACACCATCGCCAAAGCGCTCGCCGAATCCGACAAGAGCAATACGGAGTGGCAGCGCGATCTGTCGGCGAGCGACGACAGCATCGGCGACGTGCTGGTTGCGCAGGGCAAGCTCGACGCGGCGCTCGCGGCCTATCGTGCGGGCTACACCATCGCCAAAGCGCTCGCCGAATCCGACAAGAGCAACACGGGCTGGCAGCGCGATCTGTCGCTGAGCGACGAAAGGATCGGCGGCGTGTTGGTTGCGCATGGTAAGCTCGACGCGGCGCTCGCGGCCTATCGCGAGAGTTATACCATCCGCAAGGCGCTCGCGGACTCCGACAAGAGCAACACGTTATGGCAAAGCGATCTGTCGCTGAGCGATATTGAGATCGGCGACGTGCTGAAAGCGCAAGGCAAGCTCGAGGCGGCGCTCGCGACCTATCGTGCGGGCTATACCATCGCCAAAGCGCTCGCCGAATCCGACAAGAGCAACACGGGCTGGCAGCGCGATCTGTCGCTGAGCGACGACAGGATCGGCGACGTGCTCGTCGCGCAGGGCCAGCTCGACGCGGCGCTCGCGGCCTACCGCGAGGCTTATGCCATCCGCAAGGCGCTCGCGGACTCCGACAACAGCAACACGGGCTGGCAGCGCGATCTGTCGCTGAGCGACGAAAGGATCGGCGGCGTGCTCGTCGCGCAGGGCAAGCTCGACGCGGCGCTCGCGGCCTATCGTGCGGGCTACACCATCGCCAAAGCGCTCGCCGAATACGACAAGAGCAACACGGGCTGGCAGCGCGATCTGTCGCTGAGCGACGAAAGGATCGGCGACGTGCTCGTCGCGCAGGGCCAGCTCGACGCGGCGCTCGCGGCCTACCGCGAGGCTTATGCCATCGCCAAGGCGCTCGCGGACTCCGACAACAGCAACACGGGCTGGCAGCGCGATCTGTCGGTGAGCGACGACAAGATTGGCGACGTGCTCGTCGCGCAGGGCCAGCTCGACGCGGCGCTCGCGGCCTATCGCGAGGCTTATGCCATCCGCAAGGCGCTCGCGGACTCCGACAAGAGCAACACGGGCTGGCAGCGCGATCTGTCGCTGAGCGACGAAAGGATCGGCGACGTGCTGAAGGCGCAGGGCAAGCCCGACGCTGCGCTCGCGGCCTATCGCGAGGCTTATGCCATCGCCAAAGCGCTCGCCGAATCCGACATGAGCAACACGGACTGGCAGCGCGATCTGTCGCTGAGCGATATTGAGATCGGCGACGTGCTGAAAGCGCAAGGCAAGCTCGAGGCGGCGCTCGCGACCTATCGCGAGGCTTATGCCACCGCCAAAGCGCTCGTCGAATCCGACAAGAACAATACGGACTGGCAGCGCGATCTGTCGCTGAGCGACGACAGGATCGGCAACGTGCTGCAAGCGCAGGGCGAGCTCGACGACGCGCTTAATTTCTACAAGGACGGTCTGAATATCAGGAAAGCGCTCGTCGCGCAGGACGGCAGCAACACCCCGTGGCAAAGCGATCTCTCGATCAGCATCGGAAAGATCGGCGGCATGGCCTATTATTTTGTCGTGGCGCGGGAATTCCCCCAAGCGCTCGATGCCGCCGACCTCGCGATCTCGCTCGCGCCCGACAAGATCTGGATTTATACGAACCGCGCTCACGCTTTGATGTTCCTCGGCCGCACCGGGGAGGCCCGCGCGCTCTATCTCGCCCATCGCGGTGAGAAGACGCAGGGCGACAAGATCTGGGAGGTCGTCATCGAAGAGGACTTCGCCGAATTGCGCAAAGCGGGCCTCACCAATCCGCTGATGGACGAGATCGAAAAAATCTTCGCAGCAAAAAAGTGAAAGCACCGTCCTGAATAGACGCAATGGAAACAGGATCTCGCCTGGTTCGACGCGCAGATTGCGGCGATAGGGAAGTGACCACGCCTGTCATTCCCGGCGAGCCATAGCGAGACCGGGAATCCAGGGGCAGATGCGCTTTGCCCTGGATCCTCGTTTGCACGAGGATGACAGCTTGCGCGAGGATGACTCGACGATGAGCGCAGCGAATGGGATATGATGGAACGCGTCTATTATGTCTATCTCCTCGCCAGCCGCAGAAATGGCACGCTCTACTGCGGGGTCACGAACGATATCGGCAGGCGCGTTTATGAACACAAAATCCATAAAGGGTCCACCTTTACCGCACGCTACAACGTTGCAACACTCGTTTGGTTCGAAACCTATCCGGTTATCAACGAAGCCATAGCGCGTGAAAAGCAGATCAAACATTGGAACCGGGCCTGGAAACTGGCCCTGATCGAAGCCGAAAATCCATCCTGGCGCGATCTTTACGAAGAGCTGAACCGCTGAGCACGCCTCTCGTACCCGACGCGCCCATCGTGTCATTCCCAGCGAGCGATAGCGAGACCGGGAATCGACAGGTTGAAGCATTTTGCTCCTGGATCCTCGTTTGCACGAAGATGACAGCCCCGCCCGTCCGGCGCGCCCCGCGGCGCTGGTAACGAATGCGGTGCGGACTGGAGGTCCGCGCTCTGGTCCGCATGAGACTTCGAGCGAGCCATTAATCGCCGCCGCCCTTTGCTGGCCGCTCTTTGGCCGGCTTCGTCGGCAAAAAAGTCTCGCTTTCCGCTTGATCGAGTTCAAACGGAGGTTTTGGCGGGAAAGTTCCGAGTGCTAGTCCCGTTTCGACCGCGGCCTCTTTCCTCGCGTCTTCGTATGCGCTGAGGAAAAGTTCGGTCCGGCTCGGCTTCAAACCCGGATTGTTCTTCAGAAGGCGGGCAGCATTCAGCCGCTCCCGCAGGATCGTCGGCAGCCAGCTCCGCGACATCTTTTCGGGCTGGAACATTAGCTTCAGCAGATGCATCGAGATGAGCCGGTAGGCGGATTTGAGCGCAGCGCGTTCCGAGCGGCCCAATGTTTCGATCTCCTCGGCGATGTTTGGAAGGTCTGCGAGCTCGACTTTTCCTGAACGTATCAAATTCGCCTGCTGCCGGGTCCAGGAATAGAAGTCGGTCTCATAGAGATTGGCTGCCACGTGCATGGCTCCATGGTCGAGGGATGCTGATCCTTCCGACGACCCCGCCGCGCCCTTCGCCGGGACCTGTCGGGATGCCGGGTTGTTTTGTTTCGTTCTCATCGGAGGCGACCCCACGATAAATTTTGCTGCATGATAGACGCCAACTCTGTTTGGTTTCTAGCATATTTCGCAATTTCTCGCAGCAAATCCGTCCGATCGCCAGTTTTCGGCTTGTGTCGGAGGCACCGTGACCGCAGCGTGAGAGTTCTGGCATAGAGATGCGTCAGACATCAGGATGGCGGAGGCGCGCGATGGATGTCACAAAAGATCGGTCAAAAGAACCAAAACCACGGGTCTCAGGTCGCAACCGAAATGGCAGGAGGCGTGCCGCAAGATGGCTCCCCAGCCTTTCGGCGCTGCCCTTCATTCTCGCGGCTGGCGCGATCCTGACCGGCCTGGCCGGCTGGGCTCTGCAGAGCTTCGATGGAACTTTCCATTCCATCGCGACTAGCATCCTCAGGACCCTTCGTGCCTTCTTTCCGACCGACGAAAGCCTCAAGGGCGGCAATGTCCTGACCGATGTTTCGGCCGTGTTCGGGGCGCTGACGACCTGTAGTTCCGTAGTGTTGATCATATTTGCCACGCTGCGTGAAAGCAGCCTGAAGTTTTGGGCGCACAGACTCTTATCGAACCATGTCGTGGTGATCGGCAACAGTGCTTTCGCCGATCGCGTCGCCTCCGCCTTTCATGCCCGCGGGATCGTGACGATCCAAGTGATTGAGCCCGGCGTCTCGGGTGCACCCGCCGATGGCCTATTCGTGCGACATCAAATCGAAGCCGCGTCCTTGCTCGAAACATTCGGATTGCGGCGAACGCGTTGCATCGTCATCGACAGATCCGATGATGCGGCGACGTTGAGCCTTGCTCACGCCCTCCTGACGCGATTGCGCGAGACGGCCCCGCGGCGCAAGGGCGGGGTGCGCGTCTTGGCTCTCGCGGTTGCGGATTCGTCGCTCGCGGATCATTTCGGCCGCACGATCGCAGCAGCGCATGCGCAGAGCTCCACGAATATCGAAGACGATCTGCAGATTTCCTTCGTCGACGAAGCGCTCACATCGGCGCGCGATTGCCTCGCCCGCACGCCGCTCTATCTCTTGGCGGAGAAACGTCGCCAAAGACGCGTGCATGCGCTCATCGATGGATTCAATGATCTCGGTGAGAAATTCTTCGAAGAGATCTTATTGACATCGCTTGCCGGCGATCTCGGCCCGCCGCGTGTCACCATAATCACGCGAGAATCCGTTTCCTGCGAGCGGCATTTTCGCGCGCGCCGGCCAGGCTTCGCCGAGGATTCTACGATTGCTTTCTTCGATGCCGATCTCTTCGAACGACTGGATGATGGCTCGTTTCAAGATGCCGCGAGTTTTTCTCAGCTGGAGCAGGAAGATCCCGTGACCGCCATTTTTCTGACCTCCGAGGATGACGGCGAGGTCGTGCGCACGGCCTTGGGCGTCCATGCCGTCCAACGCCGAACCGGACGGATCGCCGCGCCGATCTTTTTTCCCGAACCCGCGGCCGGACAGCAATCGGACATATTGTCGATCACGTCGGATCAAGCGAATTGGGACCAAGCGCAACCGGATCAAAAGCCAGTCGTAGGCAAATTCATCCAATTCGGAGTCTCCGACGAAATCTTATTGGATCAAATTTCCGATCCCGACGGGCGCGATGCACTCGCACGAGCCTTGCACGAAGACTATCTTTCACATGAAAACATTTCGCCGGCCGCCGCGAAACCCTGGCGGCTTTTGCCGGAAACTTTGCGCCGCGCCAATTATCATGCCGCCGATCATTTCCGCGCCAAGCTTCATACGCTCGGATTTGCAATCCACGATCTTCCGCTCGATGTCGTTCCTACACTTTCGGCCGAGGATGAACTCTGGCTCTTCGGCACTAAGGACACAAAGCGTGCGGCGGACGCCGAGGTTTTGTTGGAGAAGCTCGCAAGGCTGGAACATGAGAGATGGTGCATCGAGCGCCGATTGAACGGCTGGGTTTATGACGAAAAGCGCGACGATGCGCGCCGCCGGCATGACTTGCTTCTGCCGTGGGAGATCTTGCTCGAAAAACATCCGCGAGACCCGCAAAAGGATCGCGACCTGATTGCGGCTACGTTGCGGTTCCTGATCGCGCGCGGTGACAAGGATCATGTCGTCGTCAGACGGGTAGCGAACATCGTGGAGCCGGACAGGCACGCGCCGGATCGCGCAACACCGTCGATGAAACAGGAGGAAACATGATCGCACCCCTCACGCCCGACAGCACCGCAGTCGCTCTCGATCAGGCCTTCGCCGATCTCGCAGCCAATGTGCCCGCCGAGGACATCATCGTCCGCCTGCGTGCGCTCGAGGCCTCTTGCCAGGGCGCGGGTCCGGAGCGGGGCAGGTTTCTGCACGCACGCGGCCTCGTCAGCAATCGCCTGGGTTCCTCCCGCGAGGCGCTCGCCGACCTGGACGAGGCGCGGCAAATCTATGAAGGTCTCGTGGATCGTGCCGGCGCGGCGCAAGTCGGGCGTGCGACCGCGCTCGTTCACTCTTGGCGCGGCGACGGGCGCGAAGCCTCATTGGCGCTCTTGCGGGCCATCGCCGAAGCGAGCGAGGATCGCGTCAATGTCGCATTGGCGCTCTTCGAGGCCGGGCGGCTCGAAATCGAAATCGGCCGTCCGCGTGACGCTCATCGGTTTCTCGCCCGCGGGCTCGATATCGGCGGCCGAGATCTGCCCAGCCGCGAAATAACCCGCGCACGCATCAATGCCCTGCAGGCGCTCGTCTTCTTAGGCGATCTGGCGGCGGCGGAAACCACATTGGCCGGCCTCGATCTCGCCGGGGCGAATGATCGCCTGCGCCATCTCACCATGCTCGAACAAGCAAGAATAGCTCTCCGCAAGGGGATCATCGCAGACGCCGAAGCTCTGTTGGCTCGCGCCCGCGCGCTGGTTCCCGCGGAGCCGGACAATTTCAGCTGGGTCGAACAATGGCATGCGGAGGCGGAAGTCTTGTTCGCCAAGGAACAGCTCAAAGACGCGTTGGGCCATATCGGCAAGGTGATCGCGCGTTATGCCGACGACGACCTGGCCGGACGAGAAGTCACCGCGCGCATTCTCGAGAGCGAGATCCTCGACCGTTTGGCGAGAACCGCGGAGGCCGACCACACTTTGTCTGCGGCGCTGCGGCGCGCGGTGGCGCGCGGCCTGTCGGGCTATGCCAATCGAGTTCGTGAACGCCTCGCCGCGCGCGGGCGCCCGCAAAGCGCCTGGCTGCCCGGAGTAGATCCGGCGCCCGTAGGTGCGAACTCCGAGGGCCGCTTCGTGCGCCGCCGCCCGATCGGCGAAGGCAGTTACGGCAGTGTGAGCCGCGCCTATGATCTTGAACAGGGCGGCGAGGTCGCGCTGAAACGTCTGCGCCTGAGCAGTATTTACAATTCCGTGGTTCGTGCCGAATGTCTCGACACCGCCCGGATGGAAGTCGCGGCGGCCTCGCGGGTCCAGCACCCGGGCGTCGAGCGCGTGTTCGGCCTTCTGGTCGAGCCGGACGGCGACGCCCTGGTCGTCAGCGAACTCGTCGAGGGGCCGACGCTGCGGGTGGCGATGAACGGCAAGCTCCATTTCAACGAGAAGCTTGGCCTCCTCGCATATTTGGCACATGGCGTCGCGGCGATCCATGCCGCGGCCATTGTGCATCGCGATCTGAAACCCGAGAATGTCGTTTTGCGCAACGGCATGTCACCGGTGATCATCGATTTCGGCATCAGCGTGATCGGTCGTATCCACCAGCCTCAAGGCGGTCCCGCAACCCGCGATTACGCCGCACCCGAACAGAGGCAAGGGGGATGGGTCGATGCAAGATGCGACCTCTATGCCCTGGGGGTGATCGCTTATGAACTTCTGCTCGGAAAATTGCCGCGACCGCCGGCTCCAGGGCTGCGCGGATTTCTCGGCGGCCCGGGCCGAACAAAGGCGATCGCGCGCGAACTCGGCGCCGCCTCTGTTCCCAACACTTTGGCGATCCTCGTTGCTCGCCTCTTGTCGGCCTCGCCACGACGGCGTCCTGCCTCGGCCAGGGACATTGCCTTGACGATCCAGGCCTTGCTGCCCGAAGCCCCTGCGTCGTGAACGTGAATGCCGCGGTGCGGCAAAAGTGCAGCGCCGGGCAGCAAAGTTGGCACCGCCGCCGATTGCATCGCGAGGCCGAACCCCTGTCATTCCCAGCGAGCGGCGGCGAGACCGGGAATCCAGAGAATCTCGGACGTTGCCCTGTCATCCTCGCTTGCGTGAGGATGACAGCGAAGAGGATGCTGCATCGCGAACTTCTTAAGCTGGGAGTCCGGTTGCGTTTCGCTGCGGGCCTCACGGCCGCGGAAAACTGGTGCCGTCGACCCGCGTTCCTCGCCGCGCACGTTCGCCGCCGCCGCTTGCTTGCAGGAGGCTTAAGACGTAGTCTTTGTCGTTGTGATATTTTAGTGGGAGTTGAGGCCATGCTGGTCATAAAACATTTAAGTGGGCCTTTGGCCGGCAAGGAGCAGGACATCTCCGACGATCGCGATCATGTCTTGATCGGCCGCGACTCCGCTAAATGCGAAATCCTTTATCCGGCTGAAGAGACTATCGTCGGCGGCGAGCATTGTCAGTTTCTGCGGCAACCTTCGGGCGACTGGGTGATCGAGCGCTTCGGCGATCATTATGTCGAAATCGACGGCGTGGCGGTGGAGACGCGCCAACCGCTGCGCACAGGGTCCGAGATCCGCCTAGGCAAGCATAGCGGACCAAGCTTTCAGGTGACCGTCACGCGCGCGCCGAGGGACGGTCTGCAAAGGACTTACCGTCAACAGGAGACAATTCCGGTCAGACGATTGCTTCGCCGCGATGTCGGTCTCGGCCTCGGTTTGCTTGCCTTGATCGTTCTAGTGATCGGCAGCTGGCAATATATTGAATGGTTGAACCGCGTAGAACTCAACAAGCAGCTGACTCAAATAACCGCAAATATCACGAAAGGCGACAAAGCTCGAGAGGAGCAAGACGCGGCGAAAATCGATACTGCGAACCAGGCAAAGCTCCTAAGCGCCGCCTTTCTCGTCGTTCTGCGCGACAAGGATGGCCACTCGGCTGTCGAAGGCACCGCGTGGGCGGTCGGCCCGAAGCTTTTGGCCACCAACGCTCATATTACTGAAGCCAGAGCCAAAGCACTCGAAAGCGGCGGCACCATGTTTGTTCGCGCGCCCGGCAAAAATGGCCATGAATATCTGGTGACAGAGCATAAAACGCATCCCGGATATTACGCATTTTCAAAGTTCATCAAAGACAGCGATATCATGATAGCGAATATTAACGCGAATTCTGCGGCACCTGGACAAGGTATTGAAGCTCTAGCCTATGACGTCGGGCTCCTGAGCATCGAGGAAAAGTTGCCGGCCGATGCGATTCTCGAGGTAGCGCCCCTCGAAGACCTCAAAGCCATGAATGTTGGAATGCCGCTCGCCTCCGCAGGCTATCCTTGCGAATGGATCGTCAACTGCGAGGTCCAGACGATTGCCGCGACGCCCGAGATGCATTTCGGCAATGTCTCGGCTCTTACAGATTATTTCAACCTCCCCGCCGATGCGGCGCAGACATATTTCGTGCATCATTCGATCGCTATAACCGGAGGATCGAGCGGGAGCCCCATCATCGGGCTGAGCGGCAGAGTTGTCGCGCTCGTGAACGCAGCTAATTTCTTGGCGGACTCTCAGGGGAACCGCATCCCCAATGCCGTTCTCGTCAATTATGCGCAGCGTGCCGACATTCTCGCCGATCTCATCGCCGGCAAGGCCGATGCGGCAGTGGCCCGCGATCGTGCATATTGGGACACGCAGCTCGCCGAGTTCAAGCGCGGTATCGACGTCGTGATCCCCTTGATCCTCGACAGCGATAAGCCAAGTGGGCCGAACGCGAACGTCAAGCCGGTTCTCGTCTCAGAGGAAAAGTCGGTTCTCGCTGCATCCGATATGCGCAACGACCAGCCCACGCGCTACCGCGCCAAGCAACATGCGCTTTCGTTGAAGGGCGGCGTTGGCTACGTCATAATCGCCTATGCGGAAGGCAAGACGCCGATCACGCTTTATCTCGCCGATAAGGCCAACAATGTTCTCGCTCAGGACGTTGGCAAAATTTGGTATCCATCCGTGCCATACAATCCAAGCCAGGACGGCGATTTTTTTGCTTATGTCGAAGGACCCGATTCCGACACCAATTATGTCTTCCGGCTTTACCGGTGGGACGCGCCTGCGAACGCAGCGGCGGCAGAGTCCAAGTCCACGCAGATGCATGGGCCCGCTATTATTTACAAGCCCATCCCCGGGTCCACCAACTAGGAATTCGCTGACGTCTATATCGATTTTGGCGCACGGAAAAAAGATCAAGGCCACCCCGTCAGGCCAACACACAGGATTGATAGAAGCTACAGAAGCGCACCTCTCTTAAATCGATATTTCGCAACGAGAGCAAGTGAGGTTTCCTAACCAACTTTCTTGACCAAAATGGTGGCTCGAAGGGAATGCCATGTGCGCTTTGGATTGGAAGACCAGTTCCCGCCGTGCGAAAGTTCGCGCGCTCCGCATAATAACGGCCATGGCTCCTCTGAGCCTGAACGCCTGCTCGACGGTCGGGCCAGCATCTATCGATCAGGGCCGGACGTCTTACAATCAGGTTATCCAGGACACTTCCGCACAGCAAACCTTGTTGAACATTATCCGCGTGAGGAAAAGCGAGACCCCGCTCTTCATGGACGTCACCGAAGTGGACGCGGCCACTACCTTTCAGACTGCGATCAGCGGCGGCCCGTCGTTGCTCGGAGCAACTCCAAACGTCAAAAGTACATCAGCAGGAACAATCAACGGGGCGGTTGGCTTCATTACCGGCGGTGCGCAGTATCAAGAGGCCCCGACGGTTCGTTATCAGCCCTTATCCGGCCAGGCGCTGGTCGCTCAGGTGTCTACGCCGATGACTGCGGAAGCCTTGGCGAACTTGTTCAGCTCGGACTGGCCACTCGCAGCGGTGTTATCATTCAGTATCGACCGTTTGACTCCTAACTTCTTAGACTACGAACAGGCTTTGAACGCGATAATACACCTCGATCACTATGGCGCTATTATCATTACTGCGACGCCGAGTTCCGAGAGTTCCGATAGAGCCAATAAGAGCACGTCCGGTGTCGTGACAATCGCATCCAGCTCACCTGCCAAGAACGATAATCTCACAATTTATTACCGACCCAAGCACGTACAGTCTCAGCCCAATTGCGACAGCAATTATAAGACTGGGGCGAAAACAAATGGGGATACGCAAAAAAATATATCGGCACTCTGGAAGCGGCTGGAAAAGATTTACGATGTTCACGACGTCGACTTCATTACCCTTTCGACAAAGGGGAGCCCTAAAGGACTGCGCCCGCCAATTCAGACCAGATCGGCTCTTGGTGTAATGAAGGCTGTAGCAGAGCCGGATCACACCCATTACATAGCCGTTTTGAAACCCGAATCTGTCAGGAAGCTTATTGATCAGTGGAAGCATCGGGATCCGGAATGCAGGGGGGACATTAAGTTCTATGTAATGGACCCAAAGGAACAGCTGGAGTTGGATGAGCTGGAGCAAGCGACAATCTCCCAACCGAACGAGAGTATCAGTAACTATCTTAATGAACCAAAGCGTTCCCTGTTGACACTGTTCCCTGATAAGTCTGTATTGAAATTGGATGAGATACAGCTCGAGGCAGCGTTAGAATCTGCCAGGAGGTTTATGCTTATCGCTGTGTCCGACGAACCACCGAGCAATGCATTTGTTTCTGTGAAACATAGCGGCAAATGGTATTACATCTTCAACGATGATGTTATTTCGAAAAGGACTCTGGCCCTCATAACGCAAATTAATACGATGCTGGCGGTTCCTCCCCAGAGTCCGCCGTTGACACCCACGATTTCTGTCGGTGCGAGATAGCTGTTTGTGGTATTGTCACGCTACTGCAACCGATATGCGGCAATGTGGAGGCTTCTGGCTTTACCGGCGGGAAACGCCTGCTTCTCGAGACATCCCGCCGGCCCCGACGTCACCTCAAAGCGTGAAAGAAAACATCATTAGAGCGGGATGAGGAAAAGTGGGAACCGGTTTTCCGGCGCAATCAAGTTCACGCAGATTGCGTAGACTGATCTGCCTATCCCGCTCTAACTTATTAGAATCGATCACGTTCATGATTATGAATTGATTCAATCCAAAATCATCGTGATCTAGTTCGGTGGTTTGAACGCTGCCGGTGCGACAATCTCAAATCCGCGAAACCGCACTGTCGCCGAACTTTGCTGCGGCGACGACGCGACCAGGCCGACAAGTCCGCCCCCATCGGGAGCTGTCCCGTTCAATTGCGCAACCTGCGTTCCATTGATCAACAATGTCATTCGATTGCCGCGAGTTTGGACCTCGACCTCGTTCCATTGATTGAGCCCCTGTTTGAGGGCCGGGGTTTGTGTCCAGCTCATCGGCGTGAGCCATTTTGAATTGGTCTGCCTCTGGACGGCGAAAGTGCCGAGGCTTGAAATAGAAAACAAATAGAAGTTTGCATTGTCGGCGCCCCAGAACACGACGCCAGCCGTAGTAGTGTTTGTATCGGCGGTCTCGATGAAATTGATTTGGGTGCATAAATTCGAATCGCCGTAATAATCCGACTGGCTCAAGGCCCATCCGGTAAAATTAGCAGGGGGCAGGAAAACCAGCGTGCCCGCATCGACGTAGAAAGTCTTGTCGCCGGCCGGTCTTCCCCAGGACGGATCGAGAGTCTGGAACTTGTCCTCGAAGATTGTCTTTCCTGCGCTGCAGGCAAAAGCCGGCGCGGCGACGATCGCGAGGTTTACGGCGATCGCAAGGGGTGCGATCGTCCAAAGACGTTTACGCTGCATGAAGGTCTCCCAAACAATAGTGCTTGCGATCAGGCGTGATTGAAGAAGCGGATGATGAATTATTTGCCGCGCCAAAACATTAGCGCGGCACTAAATATTCTTGACGCGGCTCGTTCTTCTGAGGAGCCTCGATTGATGAGAGCATATCCTCAAGTAATGGACAGTCTTTTCCGATCGGGAAATGCTCCACCCTCCAAGATTAGAACCGATTTGAACCCAGTCAAGTGGAACCACCTCGGTGCCACTTGACTGGGATAGGCTCTAGCGGGCGGGACTGGTTTGGACAGGCGCAACCGTCGATTGGAAGGAATCCGATCTAACAGCCGCCGGAGCTTGCTGTTTTTGTGCCGAAGGTAGGACATTTCCGAGATTTGAAGCAAGGGAGCTTTGATTACGATCGTTCGCAATCACTTTCATCACGCCCGACGACATCGGTTCCGCGTCGCGGCGCACAGCTATTTGTGTAAGCGCTGGCCTTTCAGCGACGCCGGTGGCAAGCCCGGCCATATTAGGTTGCGATAGAGCGGCCGTTTTTACCAAAACGAAAGCACCGGCGGAAAGCGGCATTGTCGGCGCCGTGACCGCACTCGCGGCTTGCAATTTTGCGCTCGCGTTGCTTTGATTCGGCGACACACTCGCCGCATAAAGCCGTCGATTTGCGTCCGAAAGATTAGCCGTGGGGGATGTGCTTCGATTGACCACCATCGCCGTTTGACCGGCCAGCGGCGGGACAGGTCGCTTCCTCGGTTCGGTCGCGGCGGCATCCTGGAGCGAAGCGCCGAGCACCGATGCAATGGTCGCAAACGCAAACATCGACCCAAATCCAAATGGGAAACCGACATGCATGATATTTTCTCCAAATCCTTCGAGTGGCTTCGATAAACCTCTCTGTCGCGTGCACCTCGTGACACCGGATTCGCGCGATCCCGTCGCCAACTGGACTGGGATTGTTGACTCGAAGCTGGCATGTTACGTGATGGCCACGAGTGTGGCCATTTTGAGGGTGCGGGGGGCCATTGTGATCCATTGATAAAATTTAATGGAAGCCGCGCCGATCGAAGGGTGCCGCGATGTCACGCATTTTCATTTCTCATTCGAGCAAGGATAATTTCGAGGCCGTCGCCCTGCGCGACTGGCTCGCGGCACACGGCTGGAACGAGGTGTTCCTCGATCTCGATCCCGAGCGCGGCATCGCCGCAGGCGAGCGTTGGGAACGCGCCCTGCACGAGGCCGCCAACCGCTGCGAGGCGGTGGTTTTTCTGGTTTCGGCAAATTGGCTCGCCTCAGGATGGTGCCTGAAGGAATATGCGCTGGCGCGCGGCCTCAACAAGAAGCTCTTCGCCGTGATCGTCGATCCCGGCAAGACCATTGCCGACTTGCCGCCGGAACTCGCCGGAACTTGGCAGGTGGTCGATCTCACCGGCGGCCAGGAGCCCGAGATTCTTCGCGTTCAGCTTCCGGGCTCACATGAAGAAAAGCACGTCACGTTCTCCACGGAAGGCCTGCGGCGGCTGCGAAAAGGCCTGGAGAAGGCGGGGCTCGATCCGCGCTTCTTCGCCTGGCCGCCCGAGACTGAAAAAGATCGCGCGCCCTACCGCGGGTTGAAACCACTTGAGGACGTCGACGCCGGGATTTTCTTCGGCCGCGACGCGCCGATCGTCGAGGCGATCGACCGATTGCGTGGCCTCCGCTCCGCAGCCCCGCCGCGCCTCCTCGTCATTCTCGGCGCTTCGGGTGCGGGAAAAACGTCCTTCCTGCGCGCCGGTCTCCTGCCTCGGCTCGCCCGTGACGACGCGCATTTCCTTCCCCTGCCGGCGATCCGCCCCGAGCAGGCGGCTTTATTCGGCGAGAATGGCTTTCTCGGCGCGCTCGAAAAAATTCTGCCGTTGCGAACCCGAGCCGAATTGCGAGAGGTGATCCGTGCCGGCGCCATGGGAGTGCGCCCGCTGCTCGCCGAACTCATTGACGCCGCGTTTCGCCGCACGCTCGCCGACGCTGGGAGCGCCATGCCGCCGGCAATCGTCATCGCGGTGGATCAAGCCGAAGAGTTGTTTCGTGGCGCGGGCGCCGAGGAAGGCGCCGCGCTGCTGTCCTTGCTTCGCGATCTCGTTAGCATGGACGCACCTACCGTCATCGCGCTGTTCGCCATTCGCTCGGACTCCTACAACGATCTGGAGCACGCCAAGCCCCTCGAAGGCCTGGCGCAGAGCACGCTACCGCTTTTGCCGATGCCGCGCGGCGACTACAAGGATGTGATCGAGGGCCCGGCAAGGCGGTGCATCGAGGCCGGCGGCAGATTGACAATCGAGCCGCAGCTCACCGAAAGCTTGCTTGGCGACATCGAAAAGGGCGGCGGCAAGGATGCCTTGCCGCTGCTCGCCTTCACTCTGGAACAGCTTTATCGCGAATATGGCGCCGCAGGCGCCTTGCGTTTGGCCGATTATGAGAATTTCGGCGGCATCCAGGGCGCTATCGAAAGATCGGTCGAGCGGGCCTTGAAGGCGGCGGATAATGATCCGCGCATTCCGCGCGATCGCACAGTGCGTTTGGCGCTCTTGCGCCGCGGGCTCATTCCCTGGCTTGCCGGCATCGACCCCGAAAGCAAGAGCCCGCGCCGCAATATCGCCCGGCGTGCCGACATTCCAGAAGAAGCGAGGCCGCTGATCGATCTCCTGGTCGAGGAGCGGCTGCTGTCGACCGACGTGGAACGGGTGAAGGATGCGAAGACCGGTGCCGAGACACGCGGCGCCGTCACGATCGAGCCGACGCATGAGGCGCTGCTGCGGCAATGGGGACTGCTGAAGGGCTGGCTGGCGGACGATTTCGGTCTGCTGGCGACGCTCGAAGGGGTCGAGCGCGGCGCCCGCGATTGGGACGCCAATGCACGCGCGCCGGCCTGGCTGACGCATCAGAGTCAAAGGCTCGCCGAGGCGCGAGCGCTCGACGCGCGCCCCGATATCGCCGCCAGGCTCGATTCGACGGACCGCGCCTATCTCGCCCAATGTGCCGCCCGGGAAGACGCGGCACGGGCAGAGGCGGAGCAGCGTCGCCGCGAGCGCGAGGAAGAACAGGCCCGCCGCCTGGCCGACGCCGAGGCATTGGCCGCCGCCAACAAGCGCATTGCGCGGCGCACGCAGATCGGCCTTATCGCGGCACTGATCCTGGCCGCAGCGGCGGGCATGTTCGGCTTTGAGGCCATGTGGCAGTGGAAGGTCGCACAGGACGAGACGAATCGCGCCATTGCCACGCGCGAGGACGCTGCGGAAGTGGCGCGGCTCGCAAGACGCAAGCTCGCGAACACAAACGTTCAGTTGGGAGACAGGCTCGACAACTTGATTGATTGGACGCCGCCCGCTTGGCGGGCCAAGTTGTACCACTGGCGGGCCGCGACATATGCGACCGCCGGCGATTTTCCCGAGCAGAGGCGCAATCTCGACAAGGCATTGCGCATCGAACCTGGCCTCGTTCCTCTGTTGATCTCGAGCAGCGACAATTTCGTCGCGATCGGCGATGCCGATGGTGCCGTTCGAGATGCGAGGAAGGCACTTGATGCCGGTGCGACGGATGCTCTCGTCTATGGCAATCTCATATTGGGCGAAGCCATGCAGCGGAACTTTTCCGGAGCAATCGCCGATATCGGACAGGCCTTGACGAAGTCTCAACGGATGATCGACAGCACCGAAAGCCTCGGCGCGCCTGACGTCCAGGAATTCACAAGCGGCTTCAAGCTCAGCGTCAGAGATACAGATTTTCTTCTCGCGCTGCGTTACGAGAAGGCCGCTCTGTTTGCAATGAGTGGCGACCATCGTTTCGCCGATGCGCTTGACGAGGCCGACCGAGCCGACCGGGACCGACCATTCTCCCGCGCCGCCTATCTCGCGGCGCTCAATTGGGAGTGGCTCATCCTGCGCGGCCAGGCCATACGCGATGCGCGCGAGGCGGAAGGCCGGGACACCCCGGCCCCAGCAGCGAAACTGCCTATCCGAGATTACGGCGCCTATGCCATCGAAGGCGCGCTTTGGGCACGCATTGCGGCAACGCGCGGTAACTTCGCGGACCGTGCGGCCGGCGCTTTCGCCAAGTTCCGCGAGACCTACAAGGCTGCGCCCCGCGAGGACTATCGCGGGCTCGCCGCCTGGGTCGAGCAGGAGGCGGGAAAATCTGTCGAGCGACCGGACGAGCCGAAATCCCCCCTCGATATGGCGCGTGATCTCGAAGTGCGGGCGACCGAGCTCGGCAACGGGCCGAACTCGGGGACGGATCCGTGGCGAATGGCACCGGCGCTGAAACAGCTCTCGGACGCTATCCACCTTCTCGATCCGCAAAGTCTCGGCCGTCCGCTCGGGCGACAGGAAGAGGATGCGTTGATCGACCTCCTGCTGCGGCGCGGCGATTGGAAATTATCGGCCAAGGACAACGGCGGCGCGGCCCAAGACGCCCGGCGGGTTCTCGATATTGACGAGCGGATCGCCGAGGCGCATCGCCTGCTCGGTGAGGCCCTGGTCGCCAGTGCCGACAAGCGGCGCGAGTACAACAGGGCGATCGAACTCGACCCCGGCAACACGGATGCGCTCTCCGGTCTCGCCTCGATCGAGGAGGAAACCAGCCCGAAAGAGGCGCTCGACCTGCTCGACCGCGAGCGCACATTCATCCGCTTCCAAGCGAAAGGCTATGCAAGGCTCGCGAGATTGCAGGACAGGGTCGGGCTTTTTGGGGACGCTCTCCGCAACATCGGCAAAGCCATCGAATTGGCGCCGTGGTCGTTCGCATATTATTCCGCGCGACGCGACTATGAAATCCACGCCAAAGCCGATCCTAATACTAATGTCGCCGATCTCCACTCCGCACAGGGTTTGCACGAGATCGCGGAATTCTCCGCGCGCACGGGCGACGACGCCGCAGCCCTGAGAGCCTTTACGGAAGCCTTTCGCGAGGCCGCCGACCTCCCTGAAGATCCTGCTGTGACTCTCGAACTCGGAAGCTTGACGAGGGATTTCAGCGCGTTTCTGGTCAGACGCTTCGGCCGCGCGGATGCCGAACAATGGTGGAGGTCGTTTGCTGCAAACCCACTCGCCTCGGATCGCGAGAAGCAACTCTCGGCCGGGGAGGCGCAAAGGGTCGCAGTCGAGAGATAGCCAAGCCGTAATGCGTTGCTCGAATCCCCTAAGGCGAAGCTTACGCCACTCGCGTCACATCGACTTTTGCTTGCAATCGAGCAACGTTAGCCACGCCTCTGGCCCGTTGCTGCCGACATCGGCAGACCCGAAGGATTTGATGGTCTCGGCGAAGTCGTTCGCCTCTACTTCATGCCCGGCGTCTTTTAGGAATTCGACATAGGATTCGGCCCAGCCCTTGAAATGTTCTGACGCGCCCCCCTCGGAGAATAATGCGATTTCCAGACCTTTCTTGAACTCGGCGTCGGCCTGATTGAAATACTTGTCCGCATTTGCCCCAGATTCTTGCTGGAATTTTCGTGTGTAGTTCATTCGCGTTTCATTGAGGAATGCCCACCAAAAATGCGTCGGTGCGAGAGAAGCGTGGCACGGCCACGTCAGGTGCATGAAGCGGTAAATCCTGTCGCCTTGGAACGCGGCCGATCCCATAACCGCGATGTATTTCTGCGCATCGGATAGATTGCCCTTTTTGATCGCGTCGATTGCGCATGGCCTCGCCGCAATTATGATCGTAATGGGAATCCACGGCTCATCGGAGGCTACGGTGAAGGCCTCCACCGCACTCTCGGACCGCGTGGCAATGTTGGGTTCATTCATGTTCCAGCGTACCTTGCCCACGGCGAAGGCGCGATCGGTATTTTCTATCGCGTTGCGCTCCAGCCGCGCGGTATCGAAAAGATTCAACGCGTCTTTATAATCGTCGGTCGCAGCTTGACACCCATTCCCCAACTTCTTGTAAACGAGGCCTCTGTTGGCCAAAGCATCGGCAAGCCCCATTGCGTCTTCGGCCGCTATCCGCCTACGTAACGCAACTTCGATCTCCGCGAAATGTTGCGCTGCATAGGCCAACGCTAGGAGGCGCAGGCCCTTGTCGTCAGGGCGCGGGTTCAGCCAGCGATTGTAATAGGCGCTCTGAAGGGTTCTCAACGTGGGGATGTAGTCCTTCAGGCCCTGGTCGAATTTCGAAACGTCGATTTTCATGTCGGGCGTACCGTAGACGCTCTTGAAGAGATCGAAGCGATCGACGGCCACATAGGCAAGCATCAACTGCAAGCGTGTCAGCAGGGTCCGCACGTCATCGGGGTCGCGCTTCTGAGCGAACTTGAAAGCATTGCCGAGAATGATCGGCGCGATCGGGGAGTCGAGCCCAGCACTGGCCGCCGCGCTCGCCGAGACCTCCCACAAATCGGGTTGGACCTGCGCCGCCGCCGCCGTCGCTACGCCGACTACGGTCGCGGCGGCAATGAGTGATGCGAGGATACCGGACGTGCCCATTATTGCCACCTTATCCGCTGCCGATCTGAAACCGGCGAGGTTCCGATTTGATGTTGGCCACAATGGCCTGCGCTTGCGCAGGCCGAAGAGGATGATGTTCGGCTTGGCTCGACGGGTCAAGTCTTTCGGCACAGATTGTCGTTTCGATTCTTTCTGAGATGGGATGGGCGTGTTGGTCTCGAAAGTTCGATGAACCACGTTGACATGAATGGCAAATGAATTGATGAAAACGCACCGTCGCCGCTGAAGTCGGGCCGGGAGAATTGACGTGACGTCTAAGAATTTGCGGATGCGGGTCGCTGCGATGACCCATTCGGGCAAGTTGAGACCCGATAACGAGGACTGCATAGGGATTGCCGATTGGCTTCGCACTTCTCCGATGAGTTCGGCAATTGCCATTGAATGTCTGACTGATGAACAACGGGTCTGCGTCGTCGCCGACGGAATGGGAGGGCATGCAGGAGGGAAGATCGCGAGCATGATGATCGTGCGCGACGTCCTCAATTCTGCCCCGAGAGTTGATTCAGATGAGTCTATCGTTGCCGCCCTAGCACATGCGAACCAGCGAGTCTTCGACGCCATGGACGCATCCCCGGCGCTGCGGGGAATGGGAGCGACCGTCGTCGGTGTGGTGGCGCGTGCGTCAGCGCTTCGACTCTTCAATATCGGGGACAGCCGCGGTTATGTACGGTCGGACAATCATCTTCGATTACTGACGATTGATGACACGAGTGCCTTCAGCAGTGCCAATTCGCGCGAGCGAACCGGTCAAAGTGGCCACGGAATCACGGGATCGATCGGCGGCGTGCCATCCTTCACACCGATTAGCCCGCACCTGGTTTCACGCGGCATTGCTCCGGGTGATCGGTATGTTCTGTGCAGCGATGGACTGACCGATATGCTCGACCAGGACGCGATCGAGAGTTGCTTGGAGGTTGATGCAGCGGCTTCGGTGCAGCGGCTTGTCAGTGCTGCGTTATCCGCGGGCGGCGAAGACAACATTTCGGTGATGATAATAGACTTTCTCGAGGGCTTCGCGCCGATCTCCATTTGAGAGCCGCGGGTTTGGCCAATTTCTTGGTCAACCGCTGGCTCGAGCCACCGCGCGAAGTGCATCGAGCATTGCCGATACGCGCATGAAAATGCCCGTGGACGGGATCGAGCTTGCCGACCGGCGTCGGCTCCGTCGACAATGGGGGTACGGCCCCCCATCTTCAACGCATGGTCATCACATCGCGTACGCCCCAATCCTTCCGCGAACGTGTCGGCACGTTGCGTCATCTGCCGCCCTTCGTCCACCTCGTCTGGGACTTCGAGCCCGGCGCTTACGCTGGCCAGCCTCACGCTGCGCCTGCTCCGGGCGGTCGTCCCGGTGCTGTTGCTCTATGTCGGCAAGCTGATCGTCGATGCGGTGGTGGCCGAGGCGCGCCTGCCGCATGTGGGATGGCCAATGGCGGAGTGGATCGAGAGCGGCCGCCTGGTCAAGGTCGGCGGGCTCGTAGCGCTGGAGTTCGGCCTTGCCATCACGGCGGATTTCTCCGGCCGCTTCAGCTCTCTCGTCGACAGCCTGCTGGCCGAGACCTACAGCAATTTCGCCTCTATCCGGCTGATGGAAAAGGCAGCCTCCCTCGACCTCGAGCAGTTCGAGAGCAGCGACCAGCAGGACCGCCTCGACCGTGCGCGCCGTCAGGTCACCGGGCGCACCGCATTGCTCGGCCTGGTCTTCGGCCAGATCCAGGACATCCTCGCCGCAGTGTTCTTCATGATCGCCCTGGCGGCCTATTGGCCCTGGCTGATCGTGCTGATGTTGATCGCCCTCCTGCCCTCTTTCCTCGGCGAGCTCAAGTTCAACGCGCAGGGTTACCGCCTGGACTATTTCCGCACGCCCGAGCGGCGGCAGCTCGACTATGTGCGCTTTCTCGGCTCCAGCATCGAAACCGCCAAGGAGGTCAAGCTCTTCGGCCTCAACCAGTTCCTCATCGAGAGGTTCCGGCGCTTTGCCGAAACCATGTTCTCCGACAACCGCCGCCTGGCCACCCGCCGCGCCATCTGGGGCGGCCTGTTCGCCGCGTTCGGAACATTCGCTTACTACGTCGCCTACGGCGCCATCATCTGGCGCACCATGGCCGGTGCGTTCAGCCTCGGCGACATGACCTTCCTGGTCGGCTCCTTCCTCAAACTCAAGAGCCTGCTCGACGGGCTGCTGCTCGGCTTTTCGCAGGTCGCGGGCCAGGCGCTTTATCTGGACGATCTGTTCTCCTTCTTCGAGATCTTGCCGCGCATCGTCTCGCCGCGTGATCCGCTGCGGGTGCCGAAGCCGATCCGCTCGGGCTTCGTCTTCGAGGATGTCGGCTTTCGCTACGAGGGCTCCGAGCGCTGGGCGGTGCGCCATCTCGACCTCGAAATCGGCGCAGGAGAGGTGCTGGCGCTGGTCGGCGAGAACGGCGCGGGCAAGACGACGATCGTCAAGCTCCTGTCCAGACTTTACGACCCGGCCGAAGGCCGCATCCTGCTCGATGGCCGGGACCTGCGCGACTACGACCTCGACGAATTGCGCAACCGGGTCGGCGTCGTCTTTCAGGATTTCGTCCGCTTCCACTTCACCGCCGCCGAGAACATCGCGATGGGGCGCGTCGAGGCGGCCGGCGACCGCGACCGGATCGAGCAGGCGGCCGACCGCAGCCTTGCCGACGCGGTCATCGCCCGGCTGCCGCTCGGCTTCGAGCAGCCGCTCGGCCGGCGCTTCAGCGGCGGCGTCGACCTGTCGGGCGGCGAATGGCAGAAGATCGCCATCGCGCGGGCCTATATGCGCGACGCCGACGTGCTCGTCCTCGACGAGCCGACATCGGCGCTCGACGCCCGCTCCGAATATGAGGTGTTTCAGCGTTTCCGCGATCTCAGCGCCGGCAAGACGACACTCTTGATCTCGCACCGCTTCTCGACCGTGCGCATGGCCGACCGGATCATCGTCCTGGAGGGCGGCGCGATCATCGAAGCCGGCACGCATCAAGCATTGCTCGACCGCGGCGGCCACTACGCCGAGATGTTCGAGCTGCAGGCGGCCGGATATCGCTGAGCGCGACAGGTCCGGATAGCGATCCATTTGCGATGATCTTGCGGAACAACCGTGTGTTGTCACCGCCACGTCGTTCAGTGTATGCTGGGCAAAGCACAACTGGACCAAGCGCTGGGGGCGCGCACCATGTCGCGCATTTTCATCAGCCATTCGTAATCGCGGGTGAAGAGGACGACGAGATCGCGCGATGTCTTGATCGCCGCGTGGATCGCCTCGACGAAGTCCGCCGTGTTCGGGATGTCGTAATTCTGGACGAGGACGACATACCCCTTTTCGCTGAGGGCATCGGCGACCTCGCGCGCGATCGCCGCCACCTAGCCGCGGCCGGTCATCCCCTAACATTCAACCCGGATCACCCAATGGGGGCCGACCGACACGCCTGCGGAATATATCGAGGCGGCACGCGATTTTCGGTCCAGACGCCGTCAACCACCGCGGATCGACGCCCCCTAGCTTCTGGATGCCCCGAAAGAAATAGCCCCAGCACGAGCAGCAAATCCGCTGCTTGTTCCTGTGCCCCTAAGTCGATCGAGGCCTGCAGATCGGCGCGGATCATGTTGCACACAACGTCGCTGCCCCTCCAAAGGTTGAGCAGATAGCTCGCAAGCAACGAATGATGTTTGGCGGAGGGGGCCACGCCTTTCAGCACCGCGCTTGGGTCGATGTCGGCGTAATTGCCACATTGCGACAGAGAAATCATCGCGCCCACTCCTCCCCGGAACTGCGCCGCGCCACAGGACGCCATTTCTGTTCGATGGTGCGTAGCAGCGACAGGCTGTCCCGGCCGGGCATCCGCAGATCGAGCAACACGACGTCGAAGGGCTTCTGTTCCATCGCTCGCCCTTGCTTGTGGTCATGGGTTTATTGCCAAGCAAGCGCCATGCCAGAGCTTGGTCGTCATAATTGTTCTCTATAATTACAACAGGTTGAGCAAGATGACGGGGCGCGCCGACGGCGTTGCTGGCCAGCCAAAGTATATTTTTTCTATACGGCCGCTGGCGCAGCGCGACGAAAGGATGCGGTTTTTCAAGCCAATAAGCCGCTCGGGCACCGCATAGTTTTTTTATCGGGGTCATGCGTGAGTGCGCCAGCCTTCATGAAACCGCACCTCATGGGACAATCTCGGCGGCGCGGCTTCGCAATTGCTGCGGCCATTGTTCTTGCCGTCACGTCCTCGTAGCTGTCCGCGACGGTCCTTGGGGCCTGCCCGTGGATCGCGTCGGGGACGCATGGCGCAATCGAGTCGGCATTAGGCTGATGCGCATCGAGATCGTACAAGCACGGTAACGGATATGGCGGCAAATCACTGATTTAACTATATTATTTTGTTAATTGAGCGTTTCCCCTAGGCCGCGCCAAGAAAATCAAGACTTTGCCGTATTGCTCGCGGCTTCCGCCAAATATGTTGGTGCGGATCGGCGCGGATTTATGCGGACGTGGGCCAACGCTGCAAGGGTGAGTCGCTCCTAAAGGCGTTTACGCCGAATAGCCGAAATAGCTCAGGGCCAGGCCGATGACGATGTCAATTGCGGCGGCGCCAAAGAAGATTTCTCTATGCTTGAGAAGCTTGGACCCGATCGACACGATCAGTTGCGGCTGGAAAATGGTGACTACGGCTCGAACGAGACTCAGCCAACCAATCAGCGTGATGATAAAGCGCCAGTCGAATACCCAGACATTGTGGGTCAGCACCAGCGCCAAGCCACCGAGCAGACCAAGAATGCCGGCTAGCCTGGATTTCTCAAACGAATTCAGTTTTTAGCTGAAAAACGGGTCGTTCGGCGGCTTATTTTTCGGGCTTGGGCGCGATTTTCACATCGGCCGGACATCGCCGCTGACACGGCCCGCTCGGTTCCCGCGCTGCGAGTCCCATGGTTTCGATTCTCTCGCAATACGAGTTGTTTGGCGCGTGCGTCAGGGCTCGGCGAACCGGCATCTTGATCCTGCTTTCCGGTGCGGTGGTTTTCCGTCAGCCGGAGCCAAAAGCGCGTTGAAGATAATGGTGGGCGAGTTCGAATTCGTTCTTGTGGGGGCATCCCGAAGCAAGCGCGAAGTGAATGCGGCGCACGCTCCTTCGCACCTGAGCGCCGAGCTTGAGCAGCTTGAGGCGAATGGTTTGAGCCGACGCGTCGGCGAATTCAGTATGGCGCAGGCCGACGCGGCGCAGAGTATCGACGAGCACGTAAGCCATGGCCGAGAACCACAGCCGCAATTGGTTGGCTTGCATCGTCGCGGAGGAAGCACGATCGGCGAACAGTTCGAACTGCTCGCCGATGCGGTTTTCCGCCTCGCCACGCGCGCAATAGAGATCCTCGTAGAGAGCACGGGCGTCAAAGGCGAGGCGGCACCCCCGACGTTTGAGCGTGGTGACGACGAAGCGCGGATTGGCGCCATCCGGTGTGTGCTCGGCTTTGCCGACGACACGTCGGTTTCGGCTCCAGCTCTTGAGCGTGCGATAGGAGAAGTCGCGGAAGACCCGCGCCGGCTTGCCCGAACTCAGGCACCGGCGCTTGGCCGCGGCAGCCTCCGCGACGAGCGCTGCTTCCAGCCTTGCATTGCGCGCCACACCGAAGACGTAATCGACGCGGTTGGTCTCGCACCAACTCATCAGGTCGTCATTGGAAAAGCCGCTGTCGCCGCGCAAAATGATGCGTACCCGTGGCCAGCTCCGGCGAATGTGTGAAACAATGCGCGCCATGTCCGCGACCGCGCCATCGCTGCCTGCGACATCGGCGCGCCGCTGCTTCGCCAGCAGCAGATGCCGTCCACAAAAGACATACAGCGGCAGATAGCAATATTCGTCGTAATAGCCGTGGAAAAATCGACCCTCTTGTCCGCCGTGAAGCGGAATGTCGGTATTGTCGAGATCGAGCACGATCTCGCGCGGCGCGCGTTCGTGGGCTTCCAGGAAAACATCGACCAGCAGGCCATCGACCCGCGCGCCGTCGCAATCGATCTTGTGATATTTGGCGGCATGGCGCTTGGGCGTGTGCTCGAGACGATTGAGCGTGCTCTTGCCCGCCAAGGCCTCGCAATCGGAGCGCAGCGCCGGCTCTAGCTTGCCCGCCAGCACCGCAAAGCTCGAGTCCTTGCGCAGCTCGTCATGATCGTTGAGGTCCTCGTAACCCAGCGCCAGTCCGAAAATCCGTTGCGCCAGCAAGGTTTCGAGCCGGTGTTCGACGTAGACAGGGTTGCGCCGGTCATCGAAGCATTGCGCGAACCGCCGTATCAGCCCGAGGCCGCCATCCACCTGTCCCAACAGAAGCGCGCCCGCATTGGAGGTGATGTCGCCGCCATCGAAACTGGCCACCACCGCGCGCCGTTCAACCGCTTTGAATCCGAAAAGCTTCGCGCTACAGTCCGTCCGCATCGGGGAGTTCCGTTCGATCTAAGCAAGTCGTTCTCGCAAAACAACTTTCTAAGATTCGGCGCCCCGATGCACCTTAAATGTTTGAGAAATCCGGGCTAGATACATTAGCACGGGGCTCCCGATGAACTCTTGGAGCAGGACGCGGAACGCTTGGGGCTTGAACAGTAAGGCGATTCCGACGAGCACAAAGGGAGGCCCCAAGAGCTTGGCGACGAATATCGACGTCTGCAAGTTCGTGCTCCAGCACGATCTGTGGATCCAACTCGCGCGTCCACTCAGGCGAGAGCCGCCCTGAGGCCCCGCGCCGAGCCTTGCGCAAAAGCTGAAGCCGCGCCAATCTCGCTCGCAATAGCCTAGCCTTCCTTATCGAGGAGGGGGGATCACATGGCATTTCGCATACTCTCGCTCGATGGCGGTGGAACCTGGGCGCTTTTGCAAGCGATGGCGCTCGAAGATCTCTATCCCGGCTGTTCGGGACATCAGATCCTCGGTCATTTCGATCTCGCCGTGGCAAATTCGGGCGGCAGCATTGTTCTTGCCGGCCTCGTCCTCGACATGACGCCAACCTTGATCCGCAGCTTCTTCGAGAACCGAGCGAAGCGCCTGTCGATCTTCTCGAAGAAGTGCTGGTTTGAACAAATCCTGTCACGTCGCGTGCCGATCTTTCCGCGCTATGTCGCAGCCAAGAAGCGCATCGGTCTGGCAAAGCAGATGGGCGAACCCGGTCATCTTTCCTTGGCGGACTGGCCGAGCCGTGCCGGCTGGCCCAACGGCCCTGGCGGAGATCCCACTCGCATTCTCATCGTCGCTTTCGATTACGATCGCCTGCGCGAAGCCATGCTGCGCAGCTATCCGGTGCCGCAAACCCGGACGATGGCCCAAGGAGTGTCTTTGGTCGATGCCGTGCACGCGTCGACAAATGCGCCTGTCTCCTATTTCGATGCGCCGGCCTTCGTCGGCAAAAAACGTTATTGGGATGGCGCGATGGGCGCCTACAACAATCCGCTGATGGCCGGCGTCGTCGATGCGCTCAGCCTTGGCGCCGAGCCGACAGCGATAGAGATCTTGTCCATCGGGACCGGCTCGGTCCGATTGGTGCCGCCCGACCTCGTTCCCCCGGGAACGCCGCCGGACCTGCTGACAGGCAAGGTGAAGCCGAGCACACTCACCAATGCGTCACGGGCTGCCGGCTGCATCACGGATGATCCACCCGACGCGGCCACCAACACCGCCCATATCGTGTTGGGCAATGCTCCCGATCGGCTCGGGCGTGTCGTTCGCTTGAGCCCCTTCGTCCAGCCGATCAAGCGGCACGGCAGCTGGACCTATCCCGACGGTCTGCCGCTGGCGATCTTCGATGGGCTCGTTCAGCTCGGGATGGACGCGGTCGAGGACAAAGACGTGGATTTGATCCGGCAACTCGGGATCGCATGGATCAGGGACGGCGCGCCGAACCATCCGATTCGTATACAAGATGACCTGACGACCGGGCTCGGCGATTCGACCTATGCCAGCGCCAAAGCACGCTGGCAGGCCATGGCCGGGGTTTAGAAACCCGAGATGGGAACGCGATCGGCCGCGATCAGCTGACCTGCCGGCTCCGGCGCTCCCAATAGGGCTTGCGCAACTCGCGCTTCAACACCTTGCCGGCGCCCGAAAGCGGGAAGGGCTCGCTGCGAAACTCGACGCTGCGCGGGCATTTGTAATGGGCGATCTCCAGTTGGCAATGCGCGATGATGTCATCGGAAGTGGCTTGCAGCGCCTCCCTGAGGATCACGATGGCATGGACCTGTTCGCCCCATTCTTCGCTCGGGATGGCGATCACCGCGGATTGAGCGACGGCGGGGTGATGCACAAAGCGTTCTCGACCTCGGCGGAATAGACGTTCTCGCCGCCGCTGACGATCATGTCCTTGATGCGATCGACGATGTAGACGAAGCCCTCCTCGTCCATAGTGCCGGCATCCCCCGTATGGACCCAGCCATCGCGGATCGCCGCTGCCGTCTCCTCCGGTCTGTTCCAGTAGCCCAACATGGCGTTCGGCCCGCGGCAGCGGATCTCGCCCACCGTGCCGCGCGGCACTTCGGCGCCATTCGGATCGACGATCTCGATCTCGTTGCCGAGTGCCGCACGGCCTCCCGAAGTGAGCTTTCCCGCGTTCGGTCCGTCGAGCACATGATGTTCAGGGCCGAGGATCGTCGCGATCGGCGACAATTCCGTCTGACCATAGGCTTGCGTGAATTGGCAATTGGGGAGCGCGGCGATGGCGCAGACCAGAACAGCCTCCGGGATCACCGAGCCGCCATACGCCACTGATCGCAGCGACGACACATCGCTTTCCGCGATCTTGGGATGCGAGATCAGCATGTTCACCATGGCCGGCACGAGCACCGTATCGGTGACGCGGAAGCGTTCGATCGCCGCCAGAACGCCCTCGGGCGTGAAGAACGGGACCATCGCGTGTGCGTCGCCGGTGAGCGCGCCCGACATAGTCATGGAGCCATCGGCGAGATGGAACATCGGCGCCGCATGTAGGCAGACCTTTTCCGGCCTTCGTTCGGCAACGGCGAGATACGACATCGCGCTCGACCAGAGGCTGCGGTGCGACAGTATTACGCCTTTCGGAAAGCCGGTCGTGCCGCCGGTATAAAAGATGCCCGCCAGATCTTCGCCGCCACGCCCGGCATCGGCAAGCGCCGAGTGGCCCTCGATCAAGGCTTCATAGCCGAGGAGGCCGGCCGGGGCGGCGGCATCCCCCATGTGAATGATGGAGCGCAGCGTGCCGACCTCGCCACGCAAGGGTGCTGCATTTTTGAGGAATGCGTCGTCGATGAACAGGACATTTGCGCCGCTGTCGTTCAGCGCATAGGCGATCTCCGCCGGCGACCAGCGGATGTTGAGCGGGACGACCACTGCGCCGGCCCATGGAACGGCCACATAATATTCGAAATAGCGGTCCGAATTGAGCGCGAGGATGGCGACCCGGTCGCCGGTCGAGACGCCGAGGTTCACGAGCCCCGCAGCGAGACGGGCGACGCGTTCCTGCACATCGCCCCAGCTGCGGCGCCGCTCGCCGAACAATGTGGCGGTGGCATTGCGCTTTTGCTGCACATTGCGCTTGACGCATTGAGCGATCGACATGGCTCCCTCCCTTTTGGCAAGTGCTTGGCAAGGGCCTCAGTCTTCTTCTTTTCCCGCGCCCTGTCCAGCCGATCAAGCGGCACGGCAGCTGGACCTATCCCGACGGTCTGCCGCCGGCGATCTTCGATGGGCTCGTTCAGCTCGGGATGGACGCGGTCGAGGACAAAGAGGTGGATCTGATCCGGCAACTCGGGATCGCATGGATCAGGGACGGCGCGCCGAACCATCCAATTCGTATACAAGATGACCTGACGACCGGGCTCGGCGATCCGACCTACGCCTGCGCCAAAGCACGCTGGCAAGCCATGGCCGGTGTTTAGAAACCGAGAAAGGAATCAAGGCCACTCTTGCAGACCTCTGGTATCAATGGGCCGCCCCGACGAACAGGCATCCGCCCCGATCGGTCGGCGTGAAGGCCTGGTCCGGTGGTGCGATTGTCACGACGAGACGGAGTGATCTCAGCGGCCTCTCGACTCGATTGGTGCCTTGCCCTGAATAAGCAGCATTGCCTGCCCGAATACTCCGTCAGATTCCCGCCGGGCGACCGAACAGTCGAATCTAATCGTGTTCCGAAGACGACTGCCGATCGGCTAACCGTCGCGGAAATAAGCGATCTGGTGGCAAGTCGCGAGCA
Source organism: uncultured Alphaproteobacteria bacterium (assembly GCA_963809985.1). Lineage (GTDB taxonomy): Bacteria > Pseudomonadota > Alphaproteobacteria > Rhizobiales > Beijerinckiaceae > Methylovirgula. The sequence continues at coordinate 482,708 of CAWELW010000004.1, forward strand.
ATTGTCCATGCTGCGACCAGAGTTCGCCCTTCTGGTCGCAGTAGCTCTTGTGAAACACGCTCGCGTCGGCAACCGCGAGGATGGGGCCATCGCCTTGACGGGCGAGATCGGCCGCGTCGGCGTGGAAATAGGTGGTCAACGACACGGTGCCGAAGGGCAACATCGTGCCCCGCACGTGAAAGATGCGGCCGAAGAATGTGTCGCTCAAAGCTGCGAGCGAGAGGAAATCGAGGGGGCGAGGCGGAACGTCTCGGATCCAGCACCGCGACACTGCGCTCCCCGGCTCCGGCAGAGCCTCCGGCCCAAAGACGGGGGCACCTTCGGCGAAGCGAAACTCATAGCGCTGGACCCAAGTCGCCATACCGCCTGTCGGATAGGCGGGAATCGTCTCGAAAGAAGCCACGTCGGGCCGGCGCGCCGGCTGGTGCGAAAAGCCCGGCCGGCGCACCGCCAATATCGCTGTCGCCGTCGCGGCGAGGGCGCCTTCGGCCTGGCTCAGCTGCATCGACCAGTGCTGCGTCGAGCGGTTCGCCCGCGACAGCGTGGAAAAGACATCGAAACTGCCCCGCGAGATCGGCGCGCAGAAATTCACCGTTATCGCGAGCGGATCGCCGGCGCGGTCCTCATCTTCGAGCACGGCCCTGAGCAGCGTCGCCGTCGTCACCCCGCCAAACGGCCCGACGAAAGCCCAATAGGCATCGCTGGTTGCTCCGCGCAAGCCGCTGCCCGTTCGCTCGAGATGCGTCGCTCTGTCGAAACAATGGTTGGCGATGGGTGCGGACACGAGGTTCGTCCTGTGGCTCGAATGGCGGTCGAGATAAGGCGTGGACACAGCAACCGCACTCACCCGCCGGGCAAGCTTTCTAATGCGCATCGGTCGCGATACTCGCTATTCTTTAGCCTTGAAAACTAGAGCAGCTCCGGCCCACGCACCGTTGTATTCAACATCAACATATACGTTCGTCATGCGGAGAACAATTTCGAAGGGCTCACCGTAGTCGTCATTCGTTTTATTCCGGATATTGTCGAACGATTTTGACAAAATTTCCTTCGCGGTGCGCTTCTCGTTTCCTTCGCAAGAGGCATAAAATACTACCATTCCAAGTTTAATCGACAATTGTGCCTTGTTTTTTCAATACTGCGACGATTCGTTCGATGTCTCTCCGTATTTTGTAGATACTTAAGACTTGGCACTTGACCTCAATCGGCGCTCTTGGGGTTCCGTTGCCCCACCAAAGCAAGAGGTCAAATCTGCCTTTGTCGCGAATATGGGAATGTAGCTTTCCTCTTCCCTTCGCACCGGCGTCTTTAATGGCTGAACGAGCGCTATTTTCAAGAGTGATCCCAGCTGACAGCTTTCCGATTTCGCGAGCTACATATACCGTTGATAAATATTCTGGCGCTCGCCAGAGCCATTCACCGCTCCATGCCTCATATGCGTTTTGTGCTGCGACTATGCCCTTGAGGGATGCGGCAACTATATCGTCCTCGGAAACAGGGGCTGCCATCAAACTCTCCTTTGGAACGCCCAATAAACTGAGTCTTTGTCATGACGCATGATCGTATCCGAAAAGTCTGCAACTTTTCGGGATCATGCTCCAGCGCCTATCACGCTTGGATGAAATCGTCCGATCGGAATAGGCGCCTCATTGGCAAGTTGGCTGGCGATCTGCCGCCCTGTTCGGCCGCTCTTCGTACGGAACTTTTGCAATTCGACGTGCGGCTGTAGGTTTTGTAGCCGATATTGCCGCCGCCACCGCTTGACTCGCTCCGGCAGTCGTGCTTCTCGGCGAGGCCCGCGATCATCCGAGCCAACGACTTCGCGGCAACGCTCAACATGCGGCCGAAGTTACGGATGAGGCTCGGCAACATCACTTCGGACAAGCTGCCTCTTCAATGGCAAAGGGAGCGCGCCGATGCCCGCCGCAAAATTGATCTTGTACGAATTGGCCGGAGCCGATCCGGAACTTCGTTTCAGCCCACATTGCTGGAAGACGCGGATGGCTCTCGCCCATAAGGGCCTCGACGCGGAACGCGTGCCCTGGCGCTTCACGGAGAAGGACAGGATCGCCTTTTCCGGCCAAGGGCGGGTTCCTGTGCTCGTCGATGATCGCGAGGCGATAGCGGAACTCCTGGCAGATCGCGCTCCATCTCGAGCAGCGATTTCCCGACCGGGCCTCGCTCTTCGGGACTGCCGACGCGATCCCGCTCACCCATTTCGTCAACGCTTGGGCCGGCGCAACGCTGATTCCTGCGCTCGCGCGGGTCATCCTCGTCGACGTGTTCGACTGTATTGACGAGAAGGACAAAGCATATTTCCGCCGCTCGCGCGAAGATCGTTGCGGAATGTCGCTCGAAGCTTTCGTGGCCGATCGGCCGGCCAAATTGGCCGAGTTTCGCAGAGCACTTTTGCCGTTCCGTCAGATCCTCAAGGATCGCGACTTCGTGGCAGGTGCCGCGCCGGCCTATTCCGACTATTGTGTCTTCGGCGTGTTCATGTGGGCTCGTTGCACGAGCCTGACAGAACTTCTCGAACTGGACGATCCCGTCTTTCTCTGGCGTGAGCGCCTCCTCGACCTGTTCGATGGGCTCGCGCGAGGCGCGCCGTCGGTGAAGCGCTGAAGGGGCGGAAGAGATGAGCGAGGAGCCGGCGGTGACGGACTATCCGTCGCGAACGACCGACAAAATCAGATACGCCGACACCGACCGCCAGGGTCACGTCAACAATGCCGTCTTCGCGACGTTGTTCGAGACCGGCCGCGCCGAAATGCTCTACGATCCGGCCTCGCCGCTCGCCGAGCCGGGCACCGGCTTCGTCATCGTCCGGCTCGCGATCGATTTCCTGCGTGAGATCAACTGGCCGGGAATTGTTGCGATCGGCACGCGTGTGGCATCGATTGGCCGCAGCTCCGTGACCTTGGAGCAAGGCCTGTTCCAGGCGGAGCAATGCGTCGCGACGGCGGAGACTGTGATCGTGCTCATGGATGCAGCGACGCGCCGTTCATGCCCGCTTCCGCCTGCCGCAGTGAAGCGCTTGTCAGCATTCCTTAGCACCGAGCCGCCGTGATCTTCAGATCACGGTCAACACTCGTACATCACCTTCTCTCGCGAGAACGTTGACGACAACCTCGGAGCCGGCGCGTCGAAGGGCTACGTCGACCGAGGCGCTGCCGAGAGACAAATTGCGCAGCACGACTTCTTCGAGAAAATCAGGCAGGGCGGCCCGTGTGAACGTGATGCGGCGGGCCACGGGATCGAAACCAAGGCCGAGACAGGATTGGATCAGCGACAGAGATGCGGCTGCCGCCCAGGCTTGCGGAGCGCAGGCGACGGGATAAAAGGTGGGACCTTGGTTTCGTTGGCGGGCGAACCCGCAGAAAAGCTCGGGAAGTCGCCGCAGATCGATATAGGTCGAGGCGGCGAAGAGACCTTCAAAGATTCTGGTCGCCTCCCGGCGGAAGCCGTAACGGGCAAAGCCGGCGGCAATCAGTGCGTTGTCATGTGGCCAGACCGAACCATTGTGGTAGCTCATCGGGTTGTGACGAGCTTCGGTCGAGGCCAATGTGCGCACGCCCCAACCGGAGAAAGACGAGCGGGTCATGAGCGTTGCGACGACCGCTGCGGACCGTTCCGGATAGGCGATGCCGGTAAACAGAGCATGGCCTGCATTCGATGCCCGGACGCGGCACGGCCTTTTGTCGCCGTCGAGGGCCAGAACATAGGTGCCGAGCACCTCGTCGAAAAAGCATGCGTCGAACCGCTCCCGCAGTGTCTCGCCCTTTGCCCGAAACGTCGCCGCGCGCCGCGTTTGGCCGATCTTAGTCGCTATATCGGCTCCGGCATGCCATGCGCCAAATGCATAGGCTTGAACTTCGGCCAGGGCGATCGGACCGCGCGCCAACGTGCCGTCCGCGTGAAAAATAGAATCGTGGCTGTCTTTCCAGCCCTGATTGATCAAACCGTCCAAATTCCGCCGCCCATATTCGACGAAGCCGTCGCCGTCGCGGTCACCTTCGCTGTCGATCCAACGGAGCGCCGCTTTGATGTTTGGCCAGAGCTGGCGCATAGTGTCGAGGTCGCCTGTGCGATCGAGATATGCGCCGGCCAGCATGACGAACAGCGGTGTCGAATCGATGCTGCCGTAATAGCGGCGGAAAGGCACTTCCCCGAGTGCCGCCATCTCGCCTTGCCGCTGCTCGTGCAGGATCTTGCCTGGTTCTGCGTCCGCCGCAGGGTCGGTGGTGGTGGCTTGGTTCGCCGCGAGGTAGCAAAGCACACCGCGGGCGATGGTTGGATCGAGCCAAAGGGTCTCGAGCGCGGTGATTAGCGCATCGCGGCCGAAAACAGTGCTGAACCAGGGGATCCCGGCGTAAGGATAGGGTCCATACGCGGTCGCCGTGTTGAGCATGTAGAGATCGGCAATGCTCCGCCGCGCCGCTTCGTTGAACGTCTCGTTGGATGTTGCAACTGACGCGGCACGCGCTGAGGAGGTGCGCAGCGCGCGACGCGCATCACGCAGGGCAACGAAGAAAGCCCGACGCGGAGCCCAATTGGAGCGGTCGGTGCTGCATCTGACTTCTATGAAAAGCACCCGGCTCTCGCGCGGCGCCAAGTCGAGGTCAAGGGCCGCATGACCTTCTGCGAGCGCAGTTGGAGCGGGTTCAAACCGCAGGATTGTCTCGCGCCGCCGGTCATCGAGGCCAGTATAGGCGAGCGTTACACCGTCAGCGCGAATCTCAGCGGGATGCTGGGTGCCGCGCCGCTGCCGTCTCGTGCCACGCACCTCGAAGAGATCGGTGAAATCGGCAGCGAAGGCGAGCTCCAGCCGAATTCGTCGCGGAACGACGTCGAAGTTTTTCACCGCCATACGTTCGAAGCAGGTGGCGTTCCAAAGAAAACGCGAGCGGCGGATGTGAATGAGATCGTGATCGAGCACACGCTGACCTGCGAGGTCGAAGAGATCGGGGTTTGAAAGATCGCAGGTGAGAGTTGCATTGTCGTCGCGCAGCGTGGAGCTGAGCAGCATCGGTCGCGCCCCATCGACGCTCAGATAGAAAAGCGACAAATGACGGGTGTCGCAATGATAGATGCCTTCGGAACTATCCGGCCCCGCGAGCGCATCGCCATTTTGATCGAACACGGCGAACGTATCGCCGTGCTTCAATGTTAGGCGATGTCGCTCCTGCAGCGATGTGGTTGCGGGAATGAAGAATTGGGTGAATGGCCAGGTGCCGGGACTCACCGGTGCCTGCGCCAGAGGAAGCGAGTTGGCGCCGCTCATCTGCATTATTCTGCTGACGCCTCCCTATGCGACAGCCTGCAGGTCGACGACTTCACCATGCAGGCGACCGACATGCGCTGCCTCGGGGCAGAGGCCGAGGAGCCCGCGGTAGATGTCGACATAGTCGCGCGCCATTCGTTCGACCGTGAAGCTTTCCTCAAAGGTCGCACGAACCGCCCTGCGATCAAGCGTGTGAATACGCGAGACCGCGTCGACAGCTTCGTCGATGTCGTCGACGATAAATCCGCAGACGCCATCAACCAGTACTTCCGGGACCGATCCCGAGCGGAAGCCGATGACCGGAGTGCCGCAGGCCATGGCTTCGATCATGACGAGACCGAATGGTTCCGGCCAGTCGATCGGGAAGAGAAGTGCCGCCGCGTTACCCAGAAATTCCGCCTTTTGATGGTCGCCGATCTCGCCAATGAACTCGACATTTTTGTGGGTCTCGACCAGCGGCGCGATCACCTCGTCCCAATAGGCCTGATCGACCTTGTCGATCTTGGCGGCTATCTTCAGCGGCAGCCCGGCGCGCGCGGCGATCTCGATTGCCCGATCCGGCCGCTTTTCCGGCGAGATTCGCCCGAGAAAAGCGAGATAGCCCCCAGCCGGGTTGGGGCGAAACCGCAGAAGATGGCGCGGTAGACCATGGTAGACATTGCCGGCCCAGTCGGCGCGACCGATCGGCTGGCGCTGGTGATGCGAAATCGAAACCAGCGGAACTTCGGGGAAGGTGGCGTAGAAAGGCTTCAAGTCCGGCAAGTCGAGCCGACCGTGAAGCGTCGTCACCGTTCGATCGGCGAAACTGCGGATGAGCGGAAACTGCAATATGTCGACGTGGAAATGCAGAACGTCGAATTCATCGGCACGCCTGCAAACTTCGTCGAGCATGATCACGTGATAGGGCAGGGGATCTTTGACCGCCGGGTTCAACCTGAGGGCCATGTCCGTGCAACGCCTGAGCTTCGCTGTGGTCCTCGAGTCGCCGCTCGCGAATAAAGTGACGTCGTGTCCCTGCCGGACGAGTTCTTCGGTGAGATAGGAGACGATGCGCTCGGTTCCGCCATATAGGCGCGGGGGACAGCTTTCACAGAGCGGAGCGATCTGAGCAATTTTCATGAAACCTCTTGTGTGGGCGAAGCATCGATTGGGTCGCGCGGCATCGAGGGCTCGCGGCTCTGCCCATGCTCGATGAACGCAGATGCGCCCGTTTCGGTTCAAAAGGGAAGCAAAAAAGCCCAGCTGGCCGCCGAGGACTCCGGAAGTCTTGCCGGGAGCGCCAAAAGCGACCCGATGCTCGCTGCTCGAACTTGCATGCTTTCAGAGCGGTAGCGAAAATTTGAGCGAAGCCTCGGCCATTGCTCGATAAGTCAAAACATGGCTTACGGAAAAGTGGGCCCGTTCTTCCGACAAGGACAAGCTCTAGACAGAGGTTCACTTGGAGCCGCGGCGCAAATTCACGAGGCCCGCAGCGGCAATGCCGACAAGCAGGGCGGAGACGACGGCGTTCCAGCCGGCGAGCGAGAGTCCGAGGATGCGGACGGCGACCACATCGCAGCGCACGACCTTGACGGTCTGCAACTGCTGCAGGAAGTCGGCCATCGATTCGTTTTTGGCGAACGTGCCCGTGCAGTCCGCGGGCCCGCGCCAAAAGCCCCATTCCACGCCGGCGTGATAGGCGCCGAAAATCGCGCTACCCGCAAAGATCAAGGCCAGAAGGATGAGAGCTGCCGGCAAGAGACCGCGGAACCCTCTCGCGGCAAAGCCCAACGCAAACGCAGCGACGGGAATCCCCACGTAGTAAGGAATGCGCTGCTTGAAACAGAGGTCGCAGGGCGCAAAACCCAAAGCTTGGAAGACGAAGGCGCCCGCAATCGTCGCCAGCGCCAAGGCGAGGATCGCGACTACCGCGGCGAGCGCCGGCTCTTTGCGATAGAGTTCCAGCACCATGTGTCCTCAGAACATATGGGCGGCAAGGACGAATCCCGCCGCGACAACGACCACGAGAAGAATGATGAAAAGACCGAAATATTTTTCGAGTAGCCCCTTCAGCCGTTCGCCGAATCGATTGAGGAGCGCCGCCAGCACGAAGAAACGCGCACCGCGTGTAATGATGGAGAAGAGCACGAAAAGCGGCAGACTATAGGCGAGAACGCCGCTGGTGATCGTCACGATCTTGTAGGGAATTGGGGTCACACCCTTGATTAGGATGATTAACCCGCCCCACTGCGCATAGAGGGCGCGCAGCTCTTCGACCCGCGCCCCATAGCCATAGAGCTGGATGAGCCAATGCCCGACCGTCTCGAAGAGGAGTGCGCCGATCGCATAGCCCAAAAGGCCGCCGGTGACCGAGCCGATCGTGCAAATCAAGGCATAGAGGAGCGCCCTTTGCGGCCGCGCCAGCGACATCGGTACGAGGATCGCGTCGGGCGGTATCGGAAAAAACGAGCTCTCCGCGAAAGCGACGAGACCGAGTGCCAGCGGCGCGTGGCGGCTTTCGGCGAGCGCGAGCGTCCAATGATAGAGATTTTTGAACATGGGTCGTTTGGAATTCCGCGAATTGCCTGGCGCCGGCAGCCGGCCGCGCCCTCTCTTAGATCATTCCGAGCCAGGCTGCACCCAATCCTTTGTGGACACTGCCACGGCGAGAATTGCTGGTGCCGCTCAGCGACAGTCGGTCGCGGGCGCCCTCTACCGGCGAAGACTTCGCCATAGCCGCTCTCGCAAGGGACGCAAAGGAAGCGCTGTGGCGAATGCGGCACACAGCTTTCAATTTGCGGTTTTATCGTGGCTCGCCATTGCGGCTTTGCTGGCAGGCGTGCCGATCGCCCGCTGCGAACCTGTGTCGATGCCGGCGCGGGCGGACACTTATGCAAATCGTCTGGAGCCGCTCGCCCTCGTCGAAACCTTGAATGCCGATCTCCTCGCGAGCCGCAGCACGACTCTAACTCTGGAGGCCTGGTGCGCCGACCATCACATCGCGGCGGAGCCGAAAGTGCATGCGCGCCGCATCGCCGGTGTATTCAAGGAAATTTCTCAAGAGAGCCGCCGCCGGCTCGCCATCGGCGCTGATACGCCGGTGAAATACCGCCGGGTCGAACTCCTCTGCGGCGAGCACATTCTCTCGCAAGCCGATAACTGGTATGTGCCGGAGCGATTGACGCCGGAAATGAACGCGCTTCTTAAATCGACCTACCAGCCCTTCGGTTCAGTGGTGAAAGACCTCGCCCCACATCGGCAAACGATTGCGGTGAAACGCCTCTGGCAGCCGCTTTTGGCCGGTTGGGAACTCGTGCCGCCGCCAGCTGATCATCCAGCCGAAGACTTGGCGATCCCGGAGCTTCTCTTCGAACATCGGGCGATCCTCATAAAACCCGACGGGGAGGCCTTTTCCGAAGTCGTCGAGACCTACCGGCGCGACATATTGGATTTTGCGCGGGCGCGGTGATTGGGTCAGGCGGACGCCGGTAGCGTCCTAATTAGTCGTCCGTGAAGATTTCATAAGCCCTTGAGGACGCTGGGTTCTGCGGCTTAGGCAAGTATTCATATTTGCCGGATTTCGTTGCTTGTGCATGGGTTTTCTTGCAAATTGATCGTTGGCTCCGGCCGTGATTCTCTCCGCTTTGTGGACGAAGCGGAGGGTGATTCTCATGCGGCCGAGAGAGCGGCGCGAGAGCGGGCAGAACGATCTTTTCAAGTCGCGGCTCGACCAGATCGTCGATATGAACCATGCGCTGGTGAAGCTTGCCGGCGCGATCGACTGGGGCTTTCTGGAGACGCGTTTCGGTGCCGTCTATAGCGACCGACCGGGGCAGCCGCCTTTGCCGACGCGGCTCATGGCGGGGATCGCGATCCTGAAGCACATGCACGATCTCTCCGACGAAGTCTTGTGCGAACGTTGGGTCGAAAATCCTTATTATCAGCTGTTCTGCGGCGAGGAGTTTTTCCAGCACAAGCTCACCTTCGACCGCTCCTCGATGACGCGCTGGCGCCAACGCATGGGCGAAGACAAGCTCGTCGCACTTTTGCAGGAGAGCCTTGCGGCGGCGGCCCGCAGCGGCGCGGCCAAGCCTGCCGACTTCACCAAGGTCATCGTCGATACGACTGTACAGCCGAAGGCGGTGACTTTTCCGACCGACGCCAAGCTGATGCAGCGGGCACGGGAGCGCTTGGTGCGGCTCGCCAAGAAGCACGGCATCGCGCTGCGCCAATCCTATGCGCGCGTCGGCAAATATGCGCTGATCAAGCATCAGCGCTATGCGCACGCCAAACAATTCAAAAGGGCGAAGCGCTCGCTGAAAACCCTGAAGACCTATCTCGGCCGGACGATTCGCGACATCGCCCGCAAGATCAAAGGCGATGCGCATCTTGAAGAGGTTTTTGGGCGAGAGCTCATGCTGGCCCGTAGGGTTCATGCCCAGAACAAGAACCTGCGTCCGATCAGAGGCGCGCCGGAAGGGGCCGACCTTCGCGTCTTCAGCCTGCACGCGCCGGAGGTCGAATGCATCGGCAAAGGCAAGCCGCACAAGCCTTACGAGTTCGGCGTCAAGGTCTCGGTCGCGACGACGCTCGTCCATTCGAAGGGCGGGCAGTTCATCGTTCACACCAAGGCTCTGCCCGGCAAGCCCTATGACGGCCACACGCTCGGCACAGTCGTCCCGGACATCGAACAGCTCATCGGCATCAATCTCCAGCGCCTCTTCGCCGATGCCGGATACAAAGGGCACAACGCACCGCAAGCGCATCGCTTCAAGGTCTATATCGCCGGCCAGAAGCGCGGGATGACCAAGGAAATCCGCCGCCAAATGCGAAGACGATCGGCGATCGAGCCGGTCATCGGCCATGCCAAATCCGAGCATCGCTTAGGCCGCAATTATCTCGCCGGCCGAGCCGGTGATGCCATCAATGCCGTGCTCGCCGCCGTCGGCTACAACTTCCGTCGCCTCTTGGCCTGGCTGAGGCTATTTTTGTGCGCCTTGCTCGGCGCCATTGCGATGGCTCATGAACCGATCGATCAGCGAGTTGCCGCTTAAATCGTGTTCTTCACGGGCGACTTATTCGGCCGCCTCGATCAGCTCGATATCCATTTTCAGCAGACGATTGACCAGCTCGTCGAGGGATATGCCTTGAGCTTTGGCGCGGGCCGAGAGAAATGCGAGTACATCTGCATCGAGATGGACCGGTGGCGCGAGGATCGCGTCGGGGCGGTAGAACCTGCCGCGTTCGGCTTTCGAGAAATCATATTCGTCCTTCATGGCATGATGTCCTCGCGGTATTGACGCGCCTCGTTTCGGCTCGGCCGCCGCGCCGAAATGATGCGAACCGCGCTGTGATCCAGGCCGATATCCGCCCAAGTGTGCACAACCAGAAGAAGATTTCCAGTGGATGCCAGGCCGAGCGTGATCCAGCGCTCCTCGTTAGTACTATGATCGTCGTCAGGTCGCGACAGAGCCAGCGGATCGCGAAACAATGTCATCGCCCCTTCGAAGGTGACGCCATGCTTGGCGGCGTTGCTGGCCGCCTTCGCCGGGTCCCAGTCGAAGTCGATGCGCATCGCTCATCCTTCCAGCAGCCCATGTGCGGACCTCCGGTCCGCATCTGAATATTAAAAAAAATTCCGCCAGGGGCAAAGCCCCTGGACCCAATCGGAGCCAAATCAGACACCGCTCATGCCCTTCGATCAAGACGTAAAGAGGTAAAGATTCAAGGTGTAAGCGTCCTCCCGACCCGGAAGCCCAGATTGAGGTTCCGGACGACCGTGGTGTACCAGAGGCGGGAGGCCGAGCGGAGGTACTGAGGAGTGCTGCCCCAGGAACCGCCGCGAACGACACGGTATTTACAATCTTCGGTTGGCCATGACGAACCATCCGGAGGCGCTCCGTCATAATTTTTGTGGGCACAATCCTCGACCCATTGAAACACGTTGTCCGCCATATCGTAGAGACCGAATTTGTTGGGCGCGAAAGAGCCGAGCGGCGCAGTTCCCTTGCCGTCCCATTGGCTGCCACAATCATGGCAGTCGGCGTTATTCTTGCCGATCTCGTCGCCCCAGGGATAGACCGTCGTCGTCCCGGCGCGCGCCGCATATTCCCATTCTGACTCGCTCAACAGACGATAGGTTTTCCCCGTCTTCTTCGCCAGCCAGGCCAAGTAAGCCTTCGCATCGTTCCAATTCAAACAGGCAACCGGATGCGTGCCTGTCTGCGCATAGCCGGGATTACGCCAAGAAAATCCCTCCTTCTCCTCCCATTTTCCGGACCAGACACCGCATTTGGAACCCGTATCGTAGCCGGTCTCGTTCACGAAGGCGGCAAACTCGTCGCGCGTCACCTGAAACTTGCCGACCGCGAAAGCCTTCGCGATCGTCACTTGATGCTGCGGGCCTTCATCATCATATCGTCCCGGCTCGCCCGCGGGCGAGCCCATCGTGAACGAGCCCGAAGGCACGACCACCATCGGCGGGCATGTCGCGCATTCCTTGAACTCGTCCTTCGGCTTCAGCGCGCATTCCTCTTGCGCTGAGAGCGTCGCCGCCGACCGCGACGACAAAGAGGCCAGAACGACGCCGCCGCAGGGACGCGACACAATTTGCCGAGGCGACACGACAAGTCGCACGTTTCTCGCCGTTGTGACGCCGCTCGATAGATTCTTGAAAATGATCTGGCTCTCGTATTGACCCGGCGACAGTGATTGCGAAGCCGAAGTCGGCGTCACCGCCACGTCTATCGCGCCATTGTCGGCGAGATGGCCCTGTCTCGGCGCAAGCGTGAGCCATCCGGGACCAGCACCTTCGATCGACCAATCGAAGCCTGTGCCTATCGCTCTCAGATTAAAGGTGGCTTGTGACGGGCTGAACGGGCCGCGCTCCGGACCCGTAAACTCCGGGATGTCGGTCACGGTCAATCGCCCGGCCGCAATGGCGGGAATCGGAACCGGCTCATGGTGGGCGGTGATGACCCATGAGCCGATGCCTAAGCCGACGATGACGATGGCACCAACGATTGCAGCCGCTAGTCTGAACGGGAAGGGTTTGACCGGCTTGGGTGCGACGGGCGATTCTATGACCTGCGTCTTTTGCGTGGGATCTTCTCGCCCGCGTGCCCCGACTTCCGGTTCAGGCGCGGGCGAAGAAGAAGTGGACGTGGCGCTGCTGAGCGAAACACTTTTCGCGTTCCGACGCCTGCGGCGAAGCGAACCCGCGCTCGCTCCGTCATCGACGGCAGCCGTGTCTGGCTCCGCCGGCCTCGGCAGCCCGTCAGCATGCGCGCTGTCCTGCCTCTCGCTCTCGTTGCGAGGCTCGGACTCGGTGACGCGCATTATCGGCCCGGCTTCTCGCGGCGGCTCGGTCTTTTTCTGCGCTACGGCCGGCGGCGCCCACGGCTTGCACAAGGCCTCGACGATATTTTCGCAGAAATGCTCGATGTTTTTTTTGACCTCTCTCGAGGTCACATCTTCATGGCGCAAGTGTCGCCAATCGACATATTGCCGGCGGCCGATCGCTTCGAGCACGTCGTTATGGCGCCATTCCGCCTCTTTCTCGAGCGCCGGCACGCGAACATAGAGAATGGGAAAGACGAGATCGCTGCGCCCGAGCGATTTTTCGCGCGCCAGAAAGGATTGAAACTCAAATTTGCAATGGACGCTTTCCACCACGCTCGGCGTGATGATCGGGATGAAAAAGACGGATTCGGCGATCGCTCGCTTGATCTCGTCTTCCCACAGCGTGCCGCTCGGGATCGCCGCCACATCCTGCCAGAGGCGGAATTCGCGGCCGAGCTGCAAGCGCAATTCGCTTTGGATTCGGGACCGGAGCTTCGACAGAGCTTCAAGCGAATGCTTGTCGTCCTGGCGCGAGTAGCTGAAAAAGCCAACGAGCTCGGAAAGATCGGCCAAACTGGACATCGAGGCAGCACCGGCAAAGAGTTGGGTCGCGAAAGCCGTGCAATAGCACACAACGCCGCGCCCACTCGCCCAAATAATTTGCCCAGGGCTTCGCCCCGGATTGGCTCCAGGGCTTCGCCCTGGACCCAAGAGGTAAGGAATCAACGGGTAATAAGCGTCCTCCCAACGCGGATCCCAACGAGGAAGCCGCGAAAGTCGGAGGAGTACCAGCCGCGGTTGGCCGCGCGGAGGAGCTGCGGAAGGTCGGCCCAGGAACCACCGCGAAAGACGCGGTACTTACAGTCTCCTTTTATCCAGGCTGAAGCGTCACCGGGCGCGCCGTCGTAAGTTTTGTGAAAACAATCTTCCACCCACTGCCAGATGTTCCCGGCCATGTCGTAGAGGCCAAACTTGTTGGGCGGGAAGGAGCCGACCGGAGCCGGCTGCTTTTTGTCCCACTGACTGCCGCAGCCGTTACAATTGGCGTTGTTTCTACCGATTTCGTTGCCCAAGGGATAGACCGTCGTCGTGCCGGCGCGCGCCGCATATTCCCATTCCGATTCGGAGAGCAACCGGTAGTCCTTTCCGGTCATCTTCTTGAGCCATCCCACGTAAAGCCGCGCTTCGTCCCAAGAGACATTGATCACTGGCTGGGTGCCCCCTTCCCACCCGCTGTCAGACACCTTTGGACAGCCACCAAGTTGAACGCAGGCGCCCCAATCGGCGAGGGTCACGTCGAATTTCGAAACCGCAAAAGCTCTGGCGATGGTGACAGGATGCCGTGGGAGTTCATTGGTGTATCCATTCGGGTCACCCGGCGTCAGCCCCATCATGAATGTGCCCGCCGGAATGACCACCATCTCCGGACAATCCTTGGCGCATTCCCGGAAGCTCACCAGAGGCTTCAGCGCCCGCTCGGCCTCTTGTGAGAGCACGTTGGGCCAGATATTCGCGACCGCGTAGGGGCGTTCAGTTTTCCACCAGTGCCATTGATCCTTGAGATAGTCCTGTTTGATCACGCCGATCAGCCCGAGGATGATAACGACCAAGCCGGCATAAGCGAGTCCCAGAACCCGCCGCACCCTGCTCCTTGCCGCCGCCTCCGCCTTGCGGCAAGCGGCGAGATAGTTTTGTGCCGGCGTGATCTCGCGTGCCCAGTCCGGGCCCCGCGTCGCGAGCGCCTGTGCATCGGCGAGGCGCGAGCCGCGATGAGCGAGAAAATCGGTTTTTTTCGCCGCCTCGGCCTTTTCCCAATCGGCGGCGGCGTTGAGGACGCCATCGAGGAGCAGCAAAGCGTCGCGATCTTCCGTGAGAAGATCGGCGAGCGTCGGCCAGCGGCGCAGAAGCGCTTCATGCGCGACTTCGAGGGTCGCCGGCTCTGGCGGCGCGCCTTCCACCAGGGCGGCGGCTTTCACCACCAGCAGTCGGCGCTCGGTCAAGGCCCGCGCGAGCGGCAAAAGATCGGCCGGCAAGTCGCTCTGACGGCCGCTGCGGCGCTGGAACGCCTTACTCTCGCGATCGACACGGGCGAGGCGCGGAATGAAGAGACGCCGCAAAGCTTCGCGCCGCTCCGCACGATCCGGCCCGAAGCCGGCATCGGCGAGCGCCGCCTCCGCCGCCGATTTGATCGCCTCGGCGACGCCGCCGGTTGCTTTAAGTTCTTCGAGCCCGATCGTGCCGGCGGCCGTATGTTCGCGCATCAATCTTTGCAGCACGAAGGCGAGCAGTGGCAGTGCATCCGCCTCGCCCGCGATCTCGTCTTGCAGGCGCGCAATCACGGCGGCATCGAAAATCGGCGTCGACGGGCCGGCCTTGCGGCGCAGAATCTCGGCCGGCTCGCGGAT
Organism: uncultured Alphaproteobacteria bacterium; assembly: GCA_963809985.1. Taxonomy (GTDB): domain Bacteria; phylum Pseudomonadota; class Alphaproteobacteria; order Rhizobiales; family Beijerinckiaceae; genus Methylovirgula. Next base: position 497,714 of record CAWELW010000004.1, read on the forward strand.
CACGCGCGCAATCTCGCCCTGCGGCACCGGGCCAAGGCTGAACGGCGTCTGTTGAACGCGCGCCAACAGGTTCGCGCTTTGCATCAAGCCATAGGAATCCGAGCGTATCGTTGCGAGCAGCAGCGCCGCATCGGCGTCGATCGCGGCCCTGGCGAGGCGCAGCAGCTTTTCGCTTTCTAAGCCCGCATCGGCGGCAAAGACTTCTTCGGCCTGATCGAGGCAGAGGACCGGCAGCGGAAAAGGCGGCTCGGTCAAAAGCGCGCGCCGCGCCGCTGCCTGCCGCAAGTCGCGCAGCAATGTGACGAAGGCTTCGGGCGTGGCGATGCGCTGGCGCAAATCGGCGCGGCTCGCCCGCAAGGCGAAGCGGCGATGCACGTCTTCCAGCGCCGCGAGCAGGCCTTCGCCGCCCTCGATCGCGCCGCCGCGGCCGGCGCGGATCGCCCGCAATGGCAGCCATTGGCTGTCGTCGCGAAGAAGCCGCGGCCAAAGCCCGGCGCGGAGATATGAGGATTTGCCGGCGCCCGAGGCGCCTAGAATGACGAGGAGCCGCGGCGGTTTGCGGGTCACGAGGCGACGCAACGTATCCATGCCGAGCATGATGTCGGCGCTGCGGCCGAAGAAGACGCAAGCATCTTCCGGCTCCAACGCCTCGAGTCCGCGATAGGGCGCCCGCCAGCCCGAGGGATCGCTCGGGTCCTTCTGCAATTCGAAAGTTTCGGCGCCATTGCCGGCCTTTTCGAGCCCGCGCTTGAGGCTCGCGAGGCCCGCCGCGGCGATATGGATCGGCGATTGATGCTGTGTAGTGGGATGGACGGTCAGGAAACGTTCGGCCGGCTCGCCCTTGAGATGCACGACTTGCCACTGCGCGGAAAGCCCGCCCGGCAAGCGATCGAGCGCGATCTCGTCGATCAGCAGCGCGAAGATTTTTTTGTCGTATTTATTCGCGAGCTGATATTCGTCATGGCACCATTTCGAAGCAAGCCATTCTTCGGACACCAGAAACAGCACCGCCTCGCAGCGGGTGGCGGCGTCTTCGAGCGCCTTCTCCCAGCGCTGGCCGGCGGCGATGCCCCGGTCGGGGTCGAGATCGAGGAAGATATCGTCCTTGCCGCTCCAGCCTTCGCGAACGAGCCACATCTGGAGCGCGATGCCCCAGTCGTCGTTCTTGCTCGAATGGCTGATGAAAAGACGCGACAAGGTTATACGCCTCCGTTGCGCACGGGGCGGCAGCCCCGAAGTTGCGAGCGTAGCATTGCTTCGACGCGGCTGGAAGACTTGCTCAGCGGCTTTCGACTTGTTGATTGCGGCCTTCAAATCCTCTCGGGCGGCCAGAATAGCCGCCGCGCAAGCCGGCGGCGGCCGCACGGAAAAAAGGCTCCGTGCCGGCACGGCAATCGAGGAAGATGGTCCGCCTTTTTGCAGTTATTTGGTAAACTTTCCCGTGGAACCGATTCGCCGATGGCCGGAAGGACCACGAGACATGAGCCGCTCAGAAAAGACGTCGAAGCCGAGCACCTCATCGGACGATTCGGTGCCATGCGTGCCGGACGAACCGGTGCAAGATGACGACTACGGTTGGTATCCTTGCCAGGAATTTTGGAATTCCCCGTGGTCCTGGCCAAGAGATCGCAGCGAAAAATATCTCTTCATCGCAGAAGCTCTGAAAAAAAAGATCGGGACAAAACTCCACGGAGAGAAAGCCTGGGCGCGCATTAAGAGATATTTTGGTCTCGCCACGGCTTGGGACGTGCCGCCGTTGCCGCAGGCCAATGCCGCCGACAAGCAGCGGGTCCATGACTTGTTCCTTTACACCGATGTCCAGTACTCGCCGCGGATCGGGGAGGTTGGCTCCCCGCAATTCTCGGAAAGCCAATGGGAGAGAGCGGTAGTACGGAAGGTGACTTGCTGCAGCGCCAAGCGGCACTTAATACCGATTGCTACGCCGCGGATCGGCGGATCGACAAGAAAAGGATCACCGATCCGGGTTTTGCCGACTGGACTTTTCAAACGATTGATTTTGATTTGGCGCGGCCGCCGAAAAGGCGGGTTTCTATAGAACCCCGCGCGCTTCACATTCATTTGCCGCAATCGCTTACACCGCTCACCTTTGAAAAACTGCTGCGCACCGCGCTCAATGAAATTGCGCTTGCGAGCTGGCTCAAAACTCCAGACGCGCAGGCTCATTTCAAGGGACTTGGTGTCGATCCGACCGATGCGGAACGCTACACGAGTTATAAATTCGGCCAAAAGATCCGGGTTTCGCGCGCCGACGAGATTTACATCTTTCGGCAACGGGCTGACATGCCGCGGCTTTGTCAACTGATCGAAACGATCGTCTTCGAATACATGCGCGATTGATCGACTGGCTCGTAAGCGCAACGCGCATTCAAATTTCTCATCGACCCTCTTGAGGACACTTCAATAACAAGCACTATTGTTGTCTTTGATCTCGAAACCTGCATCGATAAGTCAGCGGTTGCCCGCGCCTTTGGCGTCGAAGAAGGCGATCGCGGATGGGCCGCTGCCACCATCGGCGACAAATTCCCGCCACTCATTTTCCACCAGATCATCTGCATCGGTGCACTGCGTTCGGTATGGAAAGACGGCATGTGGGCGGTCGAAGCTTTGGGCGCGCCGCATTTTAGACCGGTGATCGATCTCGTTGCGCGCTCTGCAAAGCTGTCACACGCAACGCAATCTCCGTTGTCGATTCCGCCCCTCCTGTTGGTCGGAAGCCCGGGAATCGGCAAGAGCTTTTTCGTCCGACAGCTCGCCGAGGCACTTGCCACGCATGTCGAGCGCGTGGCAATGGATATGCTGACCGACCGCGGTTCGATGACAGGCCTCTCCTTGTCGTGGCGCGCTGCGTGTCCGGGACGTATTGCGTCTGCCCTTTTGGAAGCGTCGACTGCCAGTCCGGTTTTCCTGTTGGACGACGTGGATAAAGTCAGCGCGATCCATCCGGATGAAAAACCGCTTGCTTTTCTCCACTCGGTTCTGGAGCCCGAGAATTCGAGCAGGTTCGTCGATGAATATTTGATGATCGCGATGCGGGCGGATCACTCTATCTGGTTGCTGACGGCAAACGCTGTCGACAGCTTGGCGCCATCGATCTTGGACAGGCTCTTGGTCTTCAACGTACAGGATCCCTCTCCCGATGCGTTGGCGATGGTGATCGGCAACATCTACGCAGGCATCAACGCGCGGTTCAACGGAGTGTTTGAAGAAAACCCGCCGGAAGATATCGTACGGCGCCTTGTCACTTTCAATCCGAGGGGCGCCCGCAAGTTGCTCGAGATGGCGTTCGGCTATGCCATTGAGCGCGGCCGGTACTTCGTCACCGAGGCTGACGTCGACGATGCGGGGCGGTTGCTGGCCGAGCAGCAGCTGAGCAAGCAGTCGATTGGGTTCTTATAGGCGGGAGTATTTCAAACAGCCCGCGAAATTTCGCGCCCTAAGCTCGCCGTCAGCATTGGCCCCGCCGATCCAGCATGTTGATATTCGCCGAAGAGACAAGTGACTAATTTTCAGGCTGGCATGGAACGCTGCGAACCGCTGTCTCTCTGCACGCCGGATGATGAGGTCGATGCGTAGCCCCGATGCAGGGGCTTTTGCGCCGCCATGAAACTTCGGCTGCTCGCGTAGTCCCGATTGCAGAACGCGAGCGCAATTGAACACGGACGACTACTGCCTATCTTGTTCCACTGCGTCGATGAAGCCGGTCGCCCCGTTCTCGATCCCAAACGGCGTGGTCCCGGCCGCGTAGGCAAGGTCAAGCGGCCACTCTGTCTCGTTTCTCCGATTGGTCTGGAGCATTGGCGCCGCGATATCGCCATGACTCGGGAATTGCGCAAGCTGCATCCGGACCTCGAAGTCGACTGGCTAACGCAGGATCCGGTGACGCGCCTGCTCGAATCAAATGGCGAGCGTATCCACGCGATCCTGCGCGATGTTCTTTGCACCGATGGTGTGAAGCATGTTGCGGAAGCTGGCGGCCAGTTGCATGTCGCTTTCTTCGTTCGGCTTTCGTGTCATCGTTCGTTTCGGTATGAGATCAACTGGCAAATGCTTCGGCATATACAGACTCGATCTGCGCGACCTCGTTTACCGTCAGTTGAGCGAACTCCCGCTCCCGACCACGCTTCGAAAGCGCGCCGTTATTCTGGTGCAGGAGACGGAAGAGGAGATCGGCCGTGCGGTCGGGCATGTCGACGATGTTCGCCAGCTCGCGCCGGAAAATGTCGTAGGCCTTCAGGAAACCTGTCTCGGCCGGCAGGTCGACATCGATGGTTCGCACGACGCACTGGCAGAGAAACTCTGCGTGCGGCGTGGCGTCGAAGAAGCGGTAGAAATCCACCGTCTCGTTCAGCACCCTGACGTTGCCGTTCTGTGTCGCCTCCCATTCAATCACGGGCAGCAGACGCGCCGAATAGCTTTCGAGTGTGCGGCGATAATCGTCGATGCGGTCGAGGATCGCCGCCGACACCGGGAACACCACGCCGGGCGGGTTGAAACCGCGCTCGGCAAGAACATGGTGGATCAAATAACGGTGCAGCCTGCCGTTGCCGTCTTCGAAGGGATGGATGTAGACAAAGCCGAAAGACAGTGCGGCCGCAGTAAGCACCGGGTCGAGATGGCGCGCGGCGCGGTCGAACGCCACCAGACCGTCGATCAGGGATCGCAGGTCTTCATGACGGGCGCTGATGTGATCGGGTAACGGCATGCGAGAGCTGCGGTCGTGCTGGCCGACAAAGCCGCCCTCAAGGCGCAGGCCCAAATGCACGAAGCGCGCGTCGCCGATGACTATGCGCTGCAGCCGCAGTAGCTCGTCGAGATCGATTGGCCGCCGGCCGGCTTCGCCGATGACCCGGCCCCAGCGCTGAATGCGGTCCTGCGGCGGGTGTTCGTTTTCGATCGCGAAGCTGGACCTGGAATCTTTCAGCAACAGGAAGGCAGCCGTGCGCGCCAAAAGATCGGCAGGCACTTGCGCGACAGCGGCGCGGGCGCGTTCCTGCAGGTTGTGTGCGGTCAGCGTGCGCAGCGTGTCCGTCCACGCGATCATCGGGCAGAATAGCGGGGTCCCCGGCAGGTTGTTCTTGACGCGGTGGCGGGGCGAGGTCGTGGCGGCAGCCGCCCATTGCTGGTCCGGATCGACCACGGAGGCATAGGCTCCCTTGTCAGCATCAGGCAGGTCGAGCCTGGTCCCGAGAAGCCATTCGTAGAGGAACCAAGCCCGCCTTGCATAACTGCCGGTGGGGGTGGCGCGGACGATCGCTTCCAGCGGCCCGGGACCCGTGGCCTGGAAGAGGGCTTTCAGGACTCCGAGATCGAGCCCTTCATACTTGAGGGCGAAGGTGAGATGGCCATCCAGATCGGCCGCCGGGGCATGGCGCGGCGTGTAGATCTGCCAACCGTCTTGCTGATATTGCTTGTGGCGCGGACCGACGGCGGACAGCGTGCGCGGCAGCGGGACGCGCAGATGAAATGCGTCGATCAGGGCGGCATAGCCGACGGGGACTGCCTGTTCCGGCAACCCCCGGTCGTGAAAAACCGTAACTGGCCCTGAAAAATCGTGCTGAGGCACACTTCCCATGAAACTCCGTTCTCAATGCTGAATTTCGATCCCAGCGCCCTCATAGCATGAAATATCGTTCCGGGTCATGAAAAACCGGAACTGATAAGAATTAGTCCGAAAAACTGTTATAGAGCTGAGCAAGCCTTCCAAGCGCTTCTTGGCTCCAGCATTCCGCAAGAGCGATCTTCAGGCATGACCGTGAATTGTCACCGTCGGCCGGCTCGCTTGCAATCGCCGAAGATGCAGTCTTGCCGCACAGCTCTCCTGCGCCCTTGCCGTACCAGATCGCTATCTGCCAGTCATCGAGGGACCGCGCCTGCAGCCGCCCGACCCCGTGCACGTTGATCCTAGCGACGAGCCGCGCGTCATGTACCTTCGTGCCAAGCACGCTACGCTTGATGACCAGGCGCTTCCATTCCCCATAGGTGGCGGGAGAATCAGGCAGAAGGGTCAAGATGCGCTCGATCTTCTCCACCTCGCCGAGCACGAGAGAGATGGAAAAGCCGAGGCTGTTGTTTACGACAGGTCAGGTCACGACGTTCCAAAATTCGGAAATATTTTGCGAGGTGCAGCAGACTGTCTCGCCGGCGGCGAACAGCCGCGCAACGCTCTCCATCGCTGCGGCATGATGCTCGTGATAGCTGTGGTGCAAACTCCGGAAGACAAGGCAAGCAGGCGCTCTGGAACTTAACGCGGATCATGCAGCGAGAACTGCCTTCCAATTTCGGGCGCGTTTTGTCTTTGACGCCAACCCTTCCGAGTTTGAACTGATCTTTCCTGATCCGATGAATGAGTTTGATGCCGGCAATCGTTGCTGCCGCTCTCCGAATTCGCTTGAAGCCGAGCATCGGACCAAGCCGCAGCTTGATCGATAGGTGATCCTGTTCGATCAAATTATTCAAGTATTCTGAGAATCGGATCTTGCTGTGCTGGCCGCGGGGAAGTTCGCCAAGAACCGCCTTGGCCGCGCGATGTGAGGCCTCATAGCCATCGAGCGTGATCTTATGCGGCAGTCTGCCCTGGCGCCTGGAAGCCCGTCGGGAAAATGCTTTGGCGGCTGCTATCATGCGTTCCAGAAAAAGTTTTGGGGAAGATCTTCGGCGATTCCGGCAAAAATTTTATGGAGCGCTCTATGGAGCACCGCCCGCGCGATTTATGATTCCCCCCGGCCCCTTTGTCTGGACAAAAGAATTCTTCGTCAAACCATCCCGCTTCGGGCGCGCGGAGCGACTGAGCGCGGAACGCGGGCAACATGACACTAGGAGCGCCGTCACAGCCGATTGATGTGCGGGCCGGTCCCAATGTCGGGCGTCAGAGGTATGAATTGGCGTGCCATGGCCCTTAAGTTCGCGGACGTTCGGGAACGTTTATCGGGCAAATGTTGGGCATAACGCCATACTAGTCGACCACTATATCGTTAAGCTATTGAAATAATTGGCGCTCCCTAGGGGACTCGAACCCCTGTTTTCGCCGTGAGAGGGCGACGTCCTAGACCGCTAGACGAAGGGAGCCTCGGCCGAGAATGCCGGGTTCTATTACGCGTCGCTGCGGCCTGCAAGCAGGAAACCTGTCCGGCGCAGATCCATGCCACTACCGCAACGACGCGGCCTCTCGGCTCAGCCTTCGGCGGTGCGGACGAGCGATACGACCCGATCCGCGGGCTGGTAGCGCGGCTGTGGATTCCCGGCAAAGTTATAGGTCCCGATGTGGGTGAGCTTGCCCTCGGTGTCGAGCCAAATCTTGCCACCGATGTCGCGCCATTTCTGACAGAAGCCGAAATCCTCGCTGATGTAGGTCTTCGTTTCGGGATCGATCATGCATTCGAACAGGGAATAATTATCTTCGCCTTTGGCATTGCTATAGGCATGGACGCGTTTGTAGCGGCTCTCGGGATAGGCTGCGATCATCCGCTCGATCGCCTGCCGTTTGATCAACAAAAAGCCGCCGCCGCAATACAGGCCGGTCGCAAAGCTGCCCTCGCGTTCGAGTTCTTCCCCGACGCACAACGTGCCGACATAGAGCAGCGGCGCCGTCTGAAAAGTTTCTCCCGTGGTGATCCGCTTCAACGCCGCATTGTCCCAGTCGATCACCTTCAGCGGATAGATCCCCGAGACGACATCTTTGTCGAAAGCCAGCATGCGCTGCACATGTTGCGGCTCGAAGCTGATGTCGGCATCGATGAACATTAAATGCGTTGCGGCCGGCGTATTGAGAAACTGAGTGACCAGCGTATTTCGGCTGCGGGTGATCAGAGAATCATGACCGAGAAGCGCAACAATGGCGTCAAAACTCGCTTGGCTCCCATATTGGATGAGAGCGAGAACCGAGAGCATGTAATGTTGCGAAACGAGCCCGCCGAAACAGGGGGTCGCAATGAAGATCGCTGGTTTTGTCGCGCTTTGGGGCATGAGCTTCCTTCCGCCAAGGGTCGCAAAGCGCGCCCTTGGTTCGTTTCCCGAATTGTCGCTTCATCGAAAGCGAAAACTCGCGCGTCGACCATCGGTCATTGTTCATGATCAACGACATCAAATGGCGGCCTCGAACCGGCGGCGCGCACACGCTCCCATCCGACGTTCTCGAGCGCCGCCGCCATGACCTACCGGCCTCCCGACCCTCGCAGAAACATGCGAGAATCAAACGCGAGGAGTCTGCGGGGTCGGTCGCAGAATAGCAATGCCACAACGGCACGAGCGCGGAAGGCAAGGCAGCTTCGGGTCAGGTTCGGGCTGGCGCTCGGCTCAATCGGCGAAAACGCGGGCGAGCAACGCCGGTTCGCAGGCGCCGAGATCGCAGGCGCCGAACAGCCGGCGTTCGCCCGTGGAAGCCCGCGTCGCAGCATAGGCCTCGGCCAGAAGGGAATCGGCCTCTCGCAGAGCGGCGAGCCAAGCGAGCCGGGCAAGATCGAAGGCGAGCGCGCGCCTGCGCCTCTGGATCATTGCTGCGCAGGCCGGAAAGGACCGCATCCGCCAAGGGCTGCGCGGCCTTGCCCGTGGCGGTTGCCAGCGCTTCTATCAGCGCGACGGCGGTTTCCCCCATGCGTCCGGTGGCGCGCAGATCGTCGAGCGCCAGCACATTGCCGGCCCCTTCCCAGATCGCATTGAGCGGCGCCTCACGATAAAGTCGCGCCATCGGCAGGTCTTCGACATAGCCGTTCCCGCCGAGACTTTCGAGCGCTTCATAGACGAAGCCTGGAACAGATTTGCAGACGTGGAATTTGATTGCCGGCGTGAGTAGGCTGGTATAGGCGGCCTCTGTCGGATCGGCCGCGGCTCGATCGAAAGCCGCGCCAGGCGGAAGACGAGCGCCGTCGCAGCTTCGCTCTCCAGGGCGAGGTCGGCAAGTAGCCTGCGCATCGCCGGCTGCTCGACGAGTTTGCCGCCGAAGGCCGATCTTTGGCGCGCGTTGTGAACGGCGAGAGCGAGGCCCCTGCGCATCTGCCCGGCCGAGGCGACGGCACAATCGAGCCGTGTCATTTGCACCATGCCGAGAATGATGCGGACGCCTTCGCCTTCCCCTCCTATGCGCTCGGCATAGGCATCCTCGAACTCGACTTCCGAAGAAGCATTGGAACGATTGCCAAGCTTGTCTTTCAACCGGCGTATCCGTAAGCCGCTGACACTGCCGTCCGGCCGGAACCGCGGCAAGAGAAAACATGTCAATCCTTGCGCGGCTTGCACCAGGACGAGAAAGCCATATGGAATTCGACGACATCCAGGCGATCGCCTTTCGCATCGGCAACTCGCAGGCGCGGCGGCTGTTCGTTCGCGAGCCTGGCAAGCTCCATCGTCTCGGCGCTGCCGAAAGCGCGGCCGAAAGCGGCCAGATCCTCCGCTCCGGCGGCGACACCGGCCCGCGCGACCGCCTCACGCAACGCGAGATCGGATGAAAAAAGATCGATGTCTTCAAACGCTAGTGTCTAATTGAAGGATGCCGCCTCGAACCCGCTGAGGGGATGTGGTGCAGACATGTTCAGTCCTCCCCGCCGCGCGCAATAGACCGCCGCGCATCTGCCTCGCCGAAACAGGAACGCAGGTCACGTCCAACGCGAGAAGTTTTCGGCTAACTGCGCTAACCTACAATTCGCAATGCCGATGCCGACTGTTCCTGCCGCCGCAGGTCGCATTCTCGCGCGGCGATATAGGTGCGGGTCAACGGAACCGCGTCCAACTTCTTGGCGAGTTGGATCTGGAACACGGCGTGGCTCTCATAGCGGAAGGAGCTTTCGGATCCGGAAAGATAGAATTCCCACATGCGACAGAATCGTTCATCGTAAAGGCTACGGGCTTCGTCACGCCGGGCCATGAATCTTTCGCGCCACGCCCGCAATGTCTGGGCGTAATGGAGACTCAGAACTTCGATATCCGTCACGAACAGCCCGGCTCTTTCGATCGCCGGCATGATCTCCGACAAGGTCGGAATATAGCCGCCCGGAAAGATATATTTGGTGATCCAGGGATTGGTTGGGCCCGGCGTGCCGGCGCTGCCGATCGTGTGCAGGAGCGCGACTCCATCTTCGGTGAGCAGGCGCGCGATCTTCTGAAAGAATGCGTCGTAGAACTCGACCCCGACGTGTTCGAACATGCCGACAGAGACGACGCGATCGTATCGTTCGTTGACGTCGCGATAATCCTGCAGCCGGAATTCGGTCGCTCCGGAAAAACCGGCCTCGATCGCGCGTTGTCTGGCGACGGCGACCTGTTCCTCCGACAAGGTCACGCCGGTGACTTTCGCGCCGCACATGCGCGCGAAATAAAGCGCCAAGCCGCCCCAGCCGCAGCCGATATCGAGCACGCGGTCGCCGGCGTCCAAAAGCAGCTTTGCGGCGATATGGCGTTTCTTGGCGAGCTGCGCCGTGTCGAGCGTGTCATCGTCATGCTCGAAATAGGCGCAGGAATATTGCATGTCTGTGTCGAGGAATAGTTCATAAAGCCGCAGATCGAGGTCATAATGATGCGCGACATTGCGACGCGCGATCCGTTTGTTGTTTTTCCGGCCGGCACGGCGGGCAGCGACCTGAAACCAATGAAGGAGGCGTACCGAGAAGAGTTCGCGGATACGGGGCAAATTGATCGACGCGATTGCCAGAAGATCATAAATCGTCCCGCGGGTAACTTCGAAGCGTCCCTCCATGAATAATTCACCCAGTTTCATAAGAGGGTTGAGCATGAAAGCGACTTGCGCGGCCTGATCGGTGAAGCGCACGCCGACCTTTTCCAAAGAACCGTCGCCGGCCGTGAAGCGGGCGCCCGAAGCGGTTTCCACTTCGAGACAGCCGCGGTTGATCATCGCAGAAATAAAGAAGCGAAGAACTCTTTCCATGGTGGCCTCAATCCATCTCAGCGCTCGTGCCGGGAAACCTCCGGGATCGAAATCGCGGTGAGTATGCATCGAAGGAATTCACACCGCGCTGCCGCGAGATTGTCCGAGCGCAATAAAGTGACGGCCGGCCGAGGAGCCGTGCCGGAACTTTGCAAGGCTTGAACGCTTTTTCCGGGAAAGATGGCCTGTGTCGAGTGGCCGGTCAAGCTCACTGGTCACGAGCGGGGCCACTTGCTGGCTCAAACCATAGAGGCCTCTATGGGACACGCGGTTTCTCTTTGTCTTGCAGCGCTCGCCGCCGCTCTCTTGGCGGCGACACCAGCCGGCGCCTTCGGATTCCACGGCGGCGGCTTCCATGTTGGCGGTCTCCACGGCGGGCCTTCCCGGCGGCTTCCATGGCGGCTGGGGCCGCGGTGGCTGGGCTCGCGGCGGCTGGGGCAGGGGTTATGGCCATAGCGCCTATTTTCCCTACGGCCTTTATGGCTATTGCCACCCTGGCTATGGCCAACCGGGCTATGGCTATGGCTGCGGTTACCCTTATCCCTATTGAAAGGGTGTAGGGCGGCAGGGACCAGCGCGACTGGCTCGGTCGGAGCCCTGCGCGCTTCGTCGTTCAAGTGAGCGGGACGAATTTGTCCGCTCTGTCGCGAATGCCCGAGCGATCGCCGGTGTAGTCCTTGTACCAGGCGAGGAAAGCGGCGACGCCCGTATCGAGCGCCGTCGATGGCCGGTAGCCCGTCAAGTTGAACAATAAATCCGTGTTGGCGAACGTGACGGGAACATCGCCCTTTTGCATTTCCATGTAGTTCCGTTGCGCCCGAAGCTCGGTCGCCTTTTCGATTGCGGCGACGAAGTCCTCGAGCCTGACGGGCTTTCCGGCGCCGATGTTGACGACGCGCCACGCCGCTTGCGGTGAAAGGCTGTCGGCGGGAATTATACTCTGGCGCGCGCCGGGCGCCGGCGGAACGACCGGGAACAGCCGGATCATCGCCTCGCAGAGGTCGTCTATATAGGTGAAGTCGCGCTGCATATTGCCAAAATTGTAGACGTCGATCGGCTGGTCCGCACAAATCGCGGCGACGAATTTGAACAAAGCCATATCCGGCCTTCCCCACGGTCCATAGACAGTGAAGAAACGCAACATCGTCACCGGAATCGCGAAGAGATGGCTATAGGCATGTGCCATCTCCTCTGTCGCTTTTTTTGTTGCCGCGTAAAGCGTCAAAGGATGGTCGGCGCGATCGGTCTCGTAAAACGGCACCGATGAGTTGGCGCCGTAGACCGATGAAGTCGACGAGAGAAGTGCATGACGCGGCGGCGCCTGGCGCATCACCTCGAGCAGATTGAAGGTGCCGGCGATATTGGCGTCGAGGTAGGCGCGTGGGTTTTCGAGGCTGTAGCGGACACCTGCCTGCGCCGCGAAATGGAAGACCGCGTCAAATCCTTCCTCATAGACGCGCATAAGGGGTTCGAAATCCTCGAGCAGGAACTCGTGCTCGCGAAACTTCGGATAACGCGCCAGGCGGGCATGCCGCGCGCGTTTCAAGTCCGGATCGTAATAGGGCGTAAAACCGTCGATACCGACGACTTCGTCGCCAGCTTCGAGCAAACGCCGCGCAAGGTGAAAGCCGATGAAGCCTGCCGATCCGGTCACGAGAACGCGCATAAAAATGAACCTCCTGCCATTGCGGCTGTCTTAAACCATACGGGTCGATCCCGTCTCGCATTTTGTGTGGCGCATGAAAAAGGGGCTTGTTAAGAGCCGGCGGAACGGTTCTTGCGCCGGCTCCGAGGGAGGTGCGCACGCATCGCCGCGCCCCTTTTTCGCAGTCTCGACGAACCAAACGCGAGGATTCGGCGTTCCGCAACGACCAAGGCTAATCTCGTTGGTCTTACACGATGTCGTGAGCCGCTCGATCAATCCTTGGTCGCGCGGAATGTTTGTTTTAGCTCAATGCGCTTTTCGACGTCGGCATTAGATGTTGCCGAGGCCGCCGATCACGCCAAGGCGCGGATCTCTGGAGCATGTCGTTATCGGAGAAGTTAATAGACTTTTGCGATATTGATGCATCGGATATATCCGCCGCTTCATGAAGGACGTGCTCCAAGTTACGAATAGAGTGCCGTTGCCGGTTGCGTGGTCTCGCATTTTTGGCACGGCGGCTGTACCTGAGGTGCTTGGGCTGCGATCGAACTCGACGGAAAATTCGGCTTTAGGCGCCCGCAACCGATCGACTGGAGAAAGACTGATGCACAACATCGCAAAGATCATTGTCGCTCTGGGGCTCGCAGCGGGGCTCACAGCGGATCTGACATGGAGCGAAAGCGCAATGGCCCGCGGCGGCGGCGGCTTTCATGGCGGCGGCTTTCATGGTGGCGGCTTCCGTGGTGGCGGCTTCCGCGGTGGTCTCGGTTACGGCTTGGGCGGCTTGGGCTTGGGCTACGGCTTGACCTATGGTTTATATGGGTATCCCTATGATTACGGTTATCCCTATGATTATGGATATAATCCGGGTTACGGGGCGCCCTATGGTTATCCGCCGCCGGGCGTCGCCTATGGCCCTTATTCGCCCGGTCCGGGGGGAAGGGCGGCGAGCCGTTATTGTGCAACGCAGTCACGCATCTGCGTGCTACGTCATGCCGGCTATGTCGGTGCCCCTTGCGTCTGTCACGTCGCCGGCGGCGTGACGCGCGGGCGTATTGCGGCGCAATAAGGTGATATGAGGCTGGGGAGGGGGAGCCGTTCCCGATCGGCTCCCATCTCTCGGATCAACCACCCAGTCCAATCGGATGTGCTCATCCTGTTGTAGAACCGCCTGCAAATTCAATTAGATGTACAAAGGTCGCGGCCGGCCGCAGAAAGCCCTGTTCAGGGTGTCGACTTTTGGCGTGCTTTGATCGATTGGCCGAGTCCCGTCGCTAAGGGACGGCGGTAAGTGCTTTTTTTCAAGGAAGATCCACCGGGATCGCCGTCCAGCGCTTTTCCCGCGACTTGCGCCAGATCAAACCGCGGAGCGCCGCAGGCGCTAAGGGAGCATGAGACCATCTGCCGCTCGCAACTTGCTTTAGAAAATGGCAAAAGTTGTTTAAATGGGGGTCAGGGCTTTGAGGATTTCAAGGCTTTGAGGTGGCGCGGTGGGCCCACTGCCAGAGAACGGAATTCGTCATGAATTATCGGGAGTTCTTCGGAAACGCGGTCAATCTCTTGCGCGCCGAACAGCGCTACCGCGTTTTTGCCGACATCGAGCGCGACGCCGGGCGGTTTCCCTATGCTGTCTCGCATCGTCCGGACGGCCGGACCGACGAAATCATCATCTGGTGCTCGAACGACTATCTCTGCATGGGGCGCCATCCCGCGGTGATTGCGGCAATGTCTGCGGCAGCGGCACGACACGGCGTCGGCGCCGGCGGGACCCGCAATATTTCCGGCACCAACCATCCGCTCGTCCAACTCGAAGCCGAACTTGCAGACCTGCACGGCAAAGAGAACGCGCTCGTTTTCACCTCCGGCTGGATTTCCAATCTCGCCGGGATCGGCACGATCGCATCGCTCATCCCCGATTGCCTCATCTTGTCGGATGCGCTGAACCACAATTCCATGATCGAAGGCGTGAAGCGTTCCGGCGCGGCGCGGCAAGTCTTCAGGCACAATGATCTCGAACATCTCGAGGATCTCTTGAAGGCGGCGGGTCGCTCGCGGCCCAAGCTGATCCTTTTCGAAAGCCTTTATTCCATGGACGGCGACATTGCGCCCGTTCGTGCCATCGCCGATCTCGCCAAACGCTATGAGGCGATGACCTATATCGATGAGGTCCATGCAGTCGGACTTTATGGTCCGCGTGGCGGCGGCATTGCCGAGCGCGACGGCGTGATGGATCAGATCGATGTTATCGAAGGCACGCTCGCCAAGGGCTTCGGCACGCTTGGCGGCTATATTGCCGCCGATGCGGCGATCATCGATGCCGTGCGCTCTTATGCGCCCTCCTTCATCTTCACGACAGCATTGCCGCCACCGGTGGCCGCGGCCGCGGCGACCGCCGTGCGTCTCTTGAAAGACGGCGCGAACCTGCGCGCCCTGCACCAGCGGCAAGCCATGCTGACCAAGCATGCCCTGACGTCCGCGGGTCTGCCGGTCATGGCCAATCCGTCGCATATCGTGCCGGTTTTCGTCGGCAATGCCGAACGCTGCAAGGCCGCGACCGACCTGCTGTTCGAACGCCACGCTATCTATATTCAGCCGATCAACTACCCGACTGTGGAACGAGGCACCGAGCGGCTGCGCATCACGCCGACGCCGATGCATACGGATGCCCATGTTGCGTATCTCGTCGACTCGCTCGTCGATGTCTGGAAAACGCTGCAACTGCCGCTCGTTAAGAGCCCGAATGTCGTCGAATTCCGGCGTGAGCCTGTGCAAGTTGATCCGCGCTGCAGTTTCCCGGATTTCAAGAAGGCGGCGGAATAAGGCCAGGCCCCTTCGTCACCCGCCGCAGCGTCAGGTTGAAGCGTCCGCCACGTGGCACGAGAGCCGAGATGGCCGGCGCGGCGGCGGGAAGAACTCGGGCGACGCCGTGAAAAGCGAGCCGCGCAGGTCCTGCGAGAAGGACGGCATCGCCGGAAGCGAGTTCGATCGCGCACGTCTTGCCGCTCCGCGTCGGACCGCGCCAGCGGAAGATACAGGAACAGCCGAGCGAAAGAGAGACGATCGGCGCCGCTAGCTCCGCCTCGTCGCGATCCTGGTGCAGGCCCATATTTGCGGCCGCGTCATAGAAATTGATCAGACAGGCCTCCGGCTCCAGCGCATGTTGGCCGAGTTCGCTCCAGGCGCGCAGGGCCAGCGGCGGGATCGCCGGCCAAGGCTCGCCCGTCTCCGGATGCGTCATTTCGTAGCGATAGCCGCGCTCGCGATCCGAGACCCAGCCTAGCGCGCCGCAATTCGTCATGCGCACGGAAAAGCTTTTGCCGGTTTTCGGCATGCGGGGCACGAACAAAGGCGCCGCGGCGATCACGGCGAGGACATCGGCACAGAGCGCGCTTTGCTCGGCCGCATCGAAATAGGCGGGCACGTGGATGAGCCCGTGTTCGAGCCTATGGGCAATCGCCGCCATTCAAATTTGCACCACTTCCTTCGCCGCCACGGTCGAATCGGCGTTGAGCCGGTAGACGAGCGGAACACCGGTTGCGAGCTCGAGACTCGGTATCGTCTTCGGTGTCAGCCGGTCGAGAACCATGACCAGCGCCCGCAGCGAATTGCCATGGGCGGAGACAAGGACGCGCTGTCCCGACAAGACTGCGGGCAAAAGCTCCTGGCAATAATAGGGCAGCACGCGGGCGACCGTGTCTTTCAGGCTTTCGCCGCCGGGCGGCGAGACGTCATAGGAGCGGCGCCATATGTGGACCTGCTCTTCGCCCCATTTCTTGCGGGCGTCATCCTTGTTGAGGCCGCAGAGATCGCCATAGTCGCGTTCGTTCAAGGCCTGATCGCGCGTCGTCGGCAGACTGTCCTGCCCGAGTTCGGCCAGCATGATCGTCAGCGTATGCTGCGCGCGGATCAGCGCGGAGGTGAAGGCGCGGTCGAAGACGAGGCCCTTGGCCTTCAAGGCGCGGCCCGCCGCATGGGCTTCCTCCACGCCCTGTTCGCTGAGATCGGGGTCCTTCCAGCCGGTGAACAGATTTTTCAAATTCCAGTCGCTCTGGCCATGCCGCACGAGCACGAGAAGCCTTTGCATTTTTGATCCTTTTCGACGTCGAAGAGGGTTTGGCGGGGAGACTCATGCGTCGATGCCGAGGACGTCCCGCATGGAATAAAGGCCGGGCTTGCGGCCGCGGCCCCAAAGCGCCGCATGGATCGCGCCGCGCGCGAAAATGCCGCGGTCCTCGGCTTTGTGCGACAATTCGAGCCGCTCCCCCGGGCCGGCAAAAATCGCCGAATGATCGCCGACAACGGTTCCTCCGCGCAACGACGCAAAGCCGATCGCGCCCGTGGGGCGGGCACCCGTATGCCCGTCGCGGGGCCGCAGCGCCAAATTTTCGAGGTGCCCGCCGCGACCTTGCGCTGCGGCCTCGCCCAGCAAGAGAGCCGTGCCGGAAGGCGCATCGACCTTCATGCGATGATGCATTTCGGTGATTTCAATATCGAACTCGGGGCCGAGCGCGCGGGCGGCTTGTTCGACGAGAGCGGCGAGGAGATTGACCCCGAGGCTCATATTGCCGGAACGGACGATGACGGCATGGCGGGCCGCGGCTTCGAGCTTTGCGAGGTCTTCCGCGGAGAATCCCGTCGTGCCGATGACATGGATGATGCGGGCTTGGGCGGCAAGGGCGGCGAGTTCGACGCTGGCTCCAGGCGAGGTGAAATCGACAATGCAGTCGGCTCCAACAACGGCGGCGAGCGCATCGCTCGTGACTTTGATACCGCTGGCGCCAAGTTCGGCGAGAAGGCCGGCGTCTTGGCCGAGCGCCGGCGATTGCGGCGCCTCTAGCGCCGCGGCGAGGGCGACGTCTTCGCTTTCGCCGATCGTCCTGATGAGAGTTCCGGCCCATGCGCCCGGCCGCGCCGGCCACGATGAGGCGCATCTCGCCCATGGTTCAGCTCCGGTGAATGCCTGAAACGGCGGAGCCGCAGGCGATTGGGTCAGCTTCCGCTTATCTGACGGAAGCGGCGGTTTTTTTGGAACCGCGCTTTATAGACGGCGGCTGCAAGATTGGAAAGTTGGCGTGGCCCGAGGCAGCAATTCCGAATTTGCGGGCAGCACGGCGACACGCGACGTTGAGTCCGTCATGCAGCGAGGAAATTAGCGGAGCGTTGGTCCTTGGTTACTACAGCGCGTCATGCCCGTGCTCGTCACGGGCATCAACGCCAAGCCGTTGCTTCCACATCGGAAAATATGTTGCAGCGTCACCGCGTGGATGGCCGGGACACCCCCGGACAGTGATCCGGGGCCAAGACGACGCGTTGAAAGAGCCAAAATGAGGATTTCCGACGCCGAATCCGAGGGATTTCCTGGTTGCTTTCCAGCAACTCGCACGCGCGAAGGCTCTGTTTCGTTTGCGGCACCAGTGCGCTGAAGAGTCCGATCAATCCTACGCGAGGGTTCAAAACGCTGTCGACCTGACCGCGCGGTCCACTTGCCGCGACGGCAACGTCGATATCGTTTTCTCGAAGCAGATGGAATTCACGGACTTTCCGCCGCCGATGATCGCGCTGTTTTCTTACCGGTGACATCATCTCGCTGCCGAGCGGGTATTGATCGAGGCAGAGGCCGTCCTTGGGGCGGCACCATTCGCATTTGGACAAGCCCGTGGAAAGCCGCGAGGCCGGCGCGATTCCGCTCTTGCCGAACCGTTCTTTTTTTGTTCTATCCGGCACGGGAGGGGTTAGCGGGGAGCTGCGTGATATGAAATTTCAGACAGGAGACTCCACCGACAAGGCGCTTTGCGTCGCGCTAAAGCACGAATTTTTGCGTTATGGCGTCGTCGTCATTGTGCGTTGTGACTTGACTACCGACCCCCCCGCTCACTGCCGGCTCGTTTCCGACCACGATCTTTTCGAGATCGTGGCCTGGCTGGATTGTACCGTTTTGGCCTCCACGGTGATGGGATGGTGATGGGGAGAAACGACAGGTTCAACGTCAAGTGACATTACCCTCGGAGCCGACATGCAATCGCATGTGCGCGCACGGCCGCGCGGGTCAAGGTCGGTCAATCGGCCGGCCCGCTTGCGGGTCGCCTTGATGCGCGCGAGTCGCGGCGCGCCAGGGTCGGAATCGGATCGACTGCCGTGTCCCGCCAACCCGTCGATCAGCGGGCTTGCACACCATGGAATACGCCGAGCACCACAACTTCATCGGCAGTGTCGTTGACTTGATGGACGATGATGTGGGGCAGGCGCGGAACCGTCCATTCATATGTGCCGGGTGCGATGCCAATGCGACCCAGCTGGGGAAACTCGCCGAGAAGATCAGCCTCGGCGAAGATACGCTCGACGATGTGGGTTGCGGCGCACGGGCTGGCCTGCTTCGCTCTCTTGTTGTCAGCGATTGGACTCATCCTTGAGCCTCTCGACGGCGCCCACAGGCCGACGGCCGAGCGGCAAACCATGCATATCTCACGTATTATGTCGTCGAAGTCTGCAATCGTATTCGAATGAGTTTGACTCCTCACCCAAAAGTTTTCCTATCCTGGCTGCAAAACAACCCTTTGGAGTCGATGAAGAGCGACGATTTCAAAATGATTATCGGAGCGGTCACTGGCGATGCGCCGTACTCTTTGCGCAAACACCGGAAGCTTTGGAGCGATTATCGTGCGGCAATGGCCGTGTCCACCAAAGCGGCCGAGAGCGTTACGCCATAACCGCGCCACTGCGACCACCAGTTAAGCGCCATTTCAGGGCTCATGGTGGCGTGCCATTCGCGTGCCACGACCTCAAAGGAGTTGGCGGCGGCACGCTTCAGCGCGCGCGAGCCTTCTCGCGCTTCTTCACCGAAAGATCGAGGCCATCCTGGAGCAGCCCTCGCGCCTCTGAGGCCACTTGCCGGGCTTTGGCGAGCGACGCGGCAGGGTAGACCCCGATGGCGAGGCGCTTCTCCTTGCCGGCGAAGCGATATTTCAAACGCCAGTAGCGCGAACCGCTCGGCACGACCTCAAGAAGTCCTTGCCCGTCCGCAAGCCGGTAGGGCTTCGGCCTGGGCTTCGCCTGCCGCGCGGCAGTGTCGGTGAGAGACATGGGGGCATCTCGCGGAGGACGCACATACGATGGCCCCGAATATGCGCCCAAAACGGGGGCATTGCAGCAGGATGCTGAGCGATGCAGTGGTTACGCGGCAAGTTCATACGGCACTGACAACTCTTAAGTATTGAGGAGCCATGTGGTGCAGTGAAGCGCCAATGTGGCGGAGGGAGCGGGATTCGAACCCGCGATAGGGTTTCCCCTATACACACTTTCCAGGCGTGCGCCTTCAACCACTCGGCCACCCCTCCGTTTCTCAAGCAACGTATCACCCCAGTCTTGTGCGCGACGGCAAAGGATCGCCTCGCCATCACGCTCTAACTCTCTGTTTTGACGCATGATCCCAGCCGAAAAGGCGGCAACTTTTCGGCATCATACTGCAGCCCAAGCTCGACCAAAACTTCGAGCTCGTTCTGGAAAAGCGAGACCTTTCCTGGATATGCCAAGATCGGCCCGACCGTTTGGTACGGCGGCTCGGCGCAAGGCGCGCCAATATAATCGGCTCTTTGTCGAGCGCAACTGGCAGCGCGGATTTTCTGCGGCGGGTTCATGGCGCGCTCGGCACGTTGACGAGACCGACACGCGCGTCTTGCGGCAGGTTCTGGTCGATCAGCGCGAGGAGCTCTGTCGCATTGGGGGCAGGGGAGTCTCTCATCCGTTGGTCCAAAACTGCGATCGGCTTTGCCGCGGTGATCGCCACGAAGACATCCGTGCCGAAAGGTGCGCCCATCCTGACTGGTGGGAGTTCGTAGGGCGAGGATTTGACGATCCGCTGATCGGCGCCCACCGGATAGAAAATTTGCGCGGCACCGTCGCCGGCTATATCGATGACCAGGAGTGCGCGGCCGGCTACATCGTCTACGAGGATCTGAATCTTGTCGCCCTTGTGGATCAGCCCGTTCGGAGCGGCGAGCTTGACGCGCTGCGGCCGCTGCACGGCCAGCAGGCTCAACGCGCGGACGACCGCCGTTCGGTCGATGACTGCCGGGAGGTTGGCCAATTCAATTCCGTAGGCGACGACGGCCGAGCCGGAACTGACGTTATGCGACGCAGGATCCCAAACAAGGTCCGGATTCGCAGTAGGGTCGACGGTTTCGAAGGGCGCCTCACCGGCCACAAGGCCGGCAAGCTGGCGATCGTCGCCCCCGACAACGGCGATGCGGACTTTTTCGAGCTGTGGCTTTTGGTCCTTTTGCAGCTGCTTTTCCTCTGGAACCACGAAGGGGGCCTCCGGTTCCGGACTCATCTGCTCGCCTGGGGCGAGCCATTTGACGGCCGCGCGGGCGCTGGTCCCGGCGCCCAGCAGTAAGAGGGCGATCGCGAGCAGAACGAGCGCCGCCCCGTTCCAGAGCCTATTGCGGCTGTGAACCATCATTCTTCGCCCGCCACCGCCTGCGCTCGAACGCGCTCGCTGGTCCGCCTTTCCGCCAAAACATGCTCAAACGTCCGAAATTGGCGCATTGTCTTATCGATCGGAACGGTCGATCCGGTCGAAGACGACCCAACTCGTCGAATGAGACCATTTTCGCACGGCAAACCAAACCGGCGTTGCCCGACCACGCTCCCAGAGCCGATCCCCTCAACGGGAAGAATCAGCTCTACATCATTAGCCTGGAGCATGCCCCCGAAAAAGTGAGGCCACTTTTCCTCATCCCGCTCTAGAGGATGCCAGAAAACTTGCCAGACTTTTTCGGTTCAGGCACTGGCTCCGTCCGTGATCTTTGCACAGATGTGCCAATTTATCGTTTTGGGCGTGTGCGGTCGATCGGACGAGCCCATCGTTCGCAAGAGGCTCTCGTGTTGTCGTGCCAGCCGGCGAAATGCGAAATAGGCTTCGAGCTTCGTCCAGTTCCGCGGGCACGAAGGCCGTGGCGCGGCCCGTTGCAGGGATGTCACGCAAGCCGGCGCTCGTCGGCGCGGCCATTGATCTTGCTTCCGTTGTCTGAGAGAAAAGCGCCCTGAGCCACATATCGTATCGGGTTCGGGCGGCACCACCGGCTCGCGCCATCGGCGGCATTAACCGGGGCATCCACAAAGCCGCCATCACTGACTGGGTCGATGATCATGGCCAATGCCTGCACCGAGGGGCTCGACACGGGTTTTGTTGCGCTCGGTTATGCCAAAGTCGGCGTTCTCGGCGTCGTCCAGGGGCTCACCGAGCTTCTGCCGATTTCCTCGACGGCGCATATGCGCATCGTGCCGGCGCTGTTTGGCTGGCAAGATCCGGGGTCCGCCTTTTCCGCGGCGATGCAGACGGCCGCGCTCGTCGCGGTGATCAGCTATTTCTGGTCGGATGTGCGCGGCCTTGTGTTCGGCTCGCTCGGGGCCATCGCGCGCCGCGATTTTCGCAATTGGAACCTTCGCTTTAGCGTCTGGATCCTTCTCGCGACCCTCCCCATTGTCGTCGCCGGTTTCGGCCTCAGGCACCTTCTCAATACATGCAGCTCGCCGCTGCGCAGCCTGACGGTGATCGGCATTGCTTGCGTGATGATGGCGGCGCTGCTGGCACTCGCCGAAATCTATTCTCTTCACAAAAAGACGCTCGATGACGTTACTCTGAAGGATGCTTTGATCGTCGGGCTTGCCCAAATCGGCGCGCTGATACCGGGCATATCCCGCTCCGGCTCGACGCTGACAGCCGCACTCTTCGTCGATCTCAAGCACGAGGAGGCGGCGCGCTTCTCGTTTTTGCTCGCGCTTCCGGCTGTCGCGGCCGCCGGCCTGTGGGAATTATGGGAATTGCACAAAGCCCATCTCGATGCCTATGGCTGGTCGGTCCTGGCTTTCGGGCTATTCATTGCTTCCCTTTCGGCGTTTGTCGCCATTTGGAGCCTGCTGCGGATTCTCGAACGATATTCCGCCTGGCCGTTCGTCCTCTATCGTCTCCTGCTCGGCGTCTTTCTGCTCGGTGCGGTATTTTTTGGTGTCTTGCCCAACTGAATTTGCCGGAAGTTGGCAAGGCTTGAAGCGGGCAAGGCTT
Organism: uncultured Alphaproteobacteria bacterium; assembly: GCA_963809985.1. Lineage (GTDB taxonomy): Bacteria > Pseudomonadota > Alphaproteobacteria > Rhizobiales > Beijerinckiaceae > Methylovirgula. Next base: position 520,316 of record CAWELW010000004.1, read on the forward strand.
GGCCTCTGCTTCTCGAAAAAATCGAAAAACTGGCCCAACTCCTCCAAAAAGACGCGGCAAATCCTCGATTTGGCCGATTTTTCGCGCGCCTAACCGACGCCGTCGTTACCTCTCCATGAACACGGCCGCCGAGATAGCGGTGTGCGGATGCGGGGGCATGTTGTCATCCTCGCGAAAGCGAGGATCCAGGGGCAACTAGCACAAAACTCTGGATTCCCGGTCTTCGCCTCCGGCTCGCCGGGAATGACAGAACGGCGCCTCTCTCCTTGAACCGCCGCCGAGATAGCGTTCATAGTCCGTGTGCAGCTCAGCTGGAGCAGAAGGCTCAGGATGACGGCGTGGAACGGATCAATCGCTGCCGGTGCGGGAAATACGCTGGCCCGATAGCTTGAGATCGGCCGCCTGCCACTCGCCGTCTTGCCCATATTCGCTGCCCGAGCTGATCGATAAGAGCTCGGCCAAACGGTTGCGGGCGCGGTTCACTCGGCTCTTCATCGTGCCGATGGCACAGCCACAAACGCTGGCTGCCTCTTCGTAAGAAAGCCCCGAGGCTCCGATGAGGATGAGCGCCTCGCGCTGATCGTTCGGCAAATGCTGCAGGGCGGCGTGGAAGTCGAGTAGGTCCATGTGACCGTTTTGTGCCGGTGCGGAGGCTAATTTCGCCGCCAGCGCGCCTTCGGGATCGGCCACTTCGCGGCGTCTCTTGCGATAGTCCGAATAATAAATGTTGCGTAGAATGGTGAAGAGCCAAGCAGGAAGATTCGTGCCTTCGACGAAGGAGCCTATGTTGCTCCACGCCTTGACCAAGGTCTCTTGGACGAGGTCGTCGGCTCGATCCGGGTTGCCGCTCAGCGAAACGGCAAAGGCACGCAGATTCGGGATAACGGATATGAGATCCGCTTTGATCTGAGCGCTCACATGCGCCGTTGCTTTTTCTTCTTCCCGCCCCGAACTTGTCACTTCGACTCTTTCTCCCGCAGCCTCTCGGCACTCGCGGCAGGCGAAGCGGCCGCGAGGTCTCTCTCAAGCGTATCGATCAGATCGTGAAAACGCTCCGGTACCGGCTGGAACAGGACCTCATTATAGACGCTCCGCAATCGCCGGCCGATTTGCTCGATGATCTCCGATTTCGGCTCCGCCTTGCGGGCGCGGACGCGCGCCAGAGAAGTAACCTCGGCCGGGCCGCGCGGCTCTTGTGCTTGGCCACTTGCCGGGCTACCCAAAGACCCCGTCGTGTCGCCCCTGGCGAGCGGAGCGGCGCTTGTTTTTGTCGGGTGTGTTTTTGTCGCTTGCTGTTCGACCGGGTTGGCCACTGTCTTACCCCTGCTCAGGCTTGCGTCGTTTCTCAATGAGCCCCCCATTCTTGACGAACCTGCCGAAGATAGCCCCGATTGACATGGACCCGCTGAAAATCTTGCAATCGTCAATCCGGTAACGTCAATTGTGAGGGCGATCTTTGCTGTAACGCACTTCCTCCAAGTCCGACACTAGGTTACAACGGAAAAATGGCATCGGAGTTCCGCTTCCAGGCCCCACTTTTTGCGCTGAGGGATTAGCAAGCTGTGCCTTCGCTATTCCAACGTTTGACGCGGGTCATTGAGGTCCCTGTTCGGATCTCGCATCCTCGGCCGCCCTCGGCGCCGGTCGAATGTCGAGTGCGGCTTGAGTGGCGCATCTTCGCCCATTGGGTGGAATGCGAGGAGCACTCAGCCCCGGCGGTTCGCCGGACCATCGGCTGGGTGTATCGCGAGAGAGGCGCCGCGACGCGGCGGCGCGGTTGGACAGGTGGCACATTTTTGCCGTTTTTCGGCGTGAGCCATGATAGGCCGACGTGTCGGAGCGTGTCACTGGAGCTGCGGCCGGCCAAACGATCGGGAGGCCGAAGAGCCACTTGAAATCTCTATCGGTCAGGAAAGAGAGCCATGTCGATTTCGCAAGCCGTTTCCTCCCACATTCCCTACCTGCGCCGGTTCGCCCGCGCGCTCACGGGAAGCCAGGCGGGCGGCGATGCCTACGTCATGGCGACTCTTGAAGCAATCGTCGCCGATCCGAGCGAAGTCGCCGACACGGCCGATCTGAGAGCCGCGCTCTTCCGCGTATTTCTCACCGTATGGGGCTCGATGCCGGTCAATGGCCATGTCGAGCAGATCGAATTTTCCAGCGACGAAATCGGTGCCCGCCGCAACCTCGACGCGATTTCGCTGCGCCCGCGCATCGCGTTTTTGTTGAGCGCGCTCGAAGGTTTTGAAGTTCCGGAAATCGCCGCGGCGATGGGTCGCACGCTCGACGAGGCCGCTCGCCTGCTCGATTTGGCCGGAAAGGAAATCTCTCAGCAAATTCGCACCGATGTTTTGATCTTGGAAGATGAGCCGCTCATCGCCGTCGACATTCAGACACATGTGGAGGAGCTCGGCCACAATGTGCTGAGCATCGCCAGAACCCACGAAGAGGCGATCGAGGCTGCACGGCGTCAGCGCCCGGGGCTAATACTGGCGGATATTCAGCTTGCCGACGGCAGTTCCGGCCTTGCCGCGGTCAACCAAATTCTCGGTGCGATCTCGGTTCCGGTGATCTTCATCACTGCCTATCCGGAGCGACTTCTGACCGGCACGCCGCCTGAGCCGGCGTTTCTGATCACCAAGCCTTTCAGCGTCGACAGTCTAAAGGCGGTCGTCAGTCAGGCGCTCTTTTTCGACCGCAAGTCGCATCGCAGCGATGATTTCGGCGACGCGGAATGCGCTCGTCTGAACCGCCGTCGCTTCCGACGACAAATGGGACGTTTGCATCGTTCTTGCGCAAGCCGGTCTCGAGCGAACGCCTTTTTGGGCGGCATTAGATCACTTTCATGATTTTGGATTGAACCAATCCAAAATCATGAAAGTGATCGGTTGCAGAAGCTTACAGCGGGATGCGCGATCAAAGTTTACGCAATTTGCGTGAACCTGATTGCGGCGGAAAACCGATTCCCACTTGTCTTCATCCCGCTCTAGCGCCGGCCGAAAACGAAGCCTGTCGCAAAAGCCATCACGACGAGCACCAAGGGCCTCACCTGTTTGGCGACTTCGGCGCCGAGGAGCACCGCAATATTGGCGCGTTGCAATCCGGCTTCTTGGAGAATGGCGAGAATTGGAGCCAGCCTTCGGTCGATATTTTCGGATTGGACATTGGCCTCCGCAGCTCCAGCCGCCTGCTGTATGTTGTCACTGCCACTTGAGACCGTCGTGTCGGCTTTCGGCGCCGCTCCGGCGGCCCGAATTGCGAGGACGCAGGCGAGTGTGATCAAGACGTAGAATCCGCCGAGAGCCAGTGCGGCGAAGATTGGTCCCACCAGGCCAGAGAGCCAGATAAAGGCCGCGACCGACAGAAAGGCGAGGCAGGCAAATAGGCTCGCGAGCGCGACGATCCCCAGCGCCGCCTTGCGGAGCAGACGGAGCATGGTGCTTTCGAGCGGCGCCAAGGCCTCGCGAACCTGCCGCTTGAGGAAATCACTCATTTGCGCGAACGGCTCAATATCCCGACGACGAAACCGGCGAGCGCCGCAATGAGTACCGCCACGAGAGGATTGCGCTCGATCGTCGATTCAACATCGGCGCTGATGCTGTTGACCTTGTCTTGCGCTTCGGCCGCCTTGTCAGACAGCGTCTGCCGCGCGCCGTCGACGGCATTGAGGACACCGCTCGCGGCTTTCTCGTGCAGAAGATCCATGAGCGAGGCGGAGATTTTGGCAATGTCTTCTCGAAGTGCGGCGAGATCGGCGGCCAAATCAGGGGCGGCGCCGGGGCCTTTTGATTCGTCTGACATATGTTTCGCCTTTTCGGTGTGGCCGAAGCCTCGGCCTGGAACCATCCCCCGAGCGGCATGGCCCCGTGGCTCTCCACGCGCTCGGAAATATTTCTCGCCATGACCCTGGCTCGGGAGGTGGATCACACTTATCTAATACTTAAACATAGCGCTGCCACACTGCCGCGCAAAAGATCGGCGCGGCAAGAGGGCGTAGTGCCCGACCGAGCGGCAGCCCCGGCGGCCGATGTTCGGAGTGCGGCCGTTTGCAGTGCAATCGGAATTCCTCGAAATTCCGATCATGCTGAAAAAAGCAAAAGCAAACGCTGGGGGGAACGCGGAACCTTCAACGGTGCATCGCGTTTACGAGACAGCGTTCAGACGCGATGCACCTATGAGAGATGATGAATGACCAGTCCCAATCAAGCAAACCACAAGACCTCGACCCGCGGCTTCGCATCCATGGACCCTGAAAAACAGCGCGCGATCGCCCGCAAAGGTGGCGAAAGTGTGCCGCACGAGAAGCGCAGCTTTTCCCAGAACCCTCGCCTCGCCGCAGAGGCAGGTCGTAAAGGCGGGCAAAGCGTTAGCCCGAGCAAGCGCAGTTTCTCGCAGAACCATCAGCTTGCTTCCGAAGCCGGCCGGAAGGGTGGCCACGCTTCGCACGGCGGCCCAAAAAGCCCCGTGAACTAGTCGCCTGACGTTCAACGCTTGCGACCTAGGCGTCGGACAAGTCGGCCGACCGGACCCGAGGGCTATAATGTTGTGATCGAACCGAAGGATGGGCGCCGTCCGTCGGGATCGCAGTGCGAGCGCATATTCCGATCGGGTGATTTCACCCGGTCGGGTTGCGCACTACGTAGCTGAGCTTGGCATGTTGGCAAGTTGCCCTGGCGTCAAAGGCGGGCGGACGAGCCGGAGATCAGCTTTCGCGCGACGCAGGGGTGCGATTGCCATGCGAGGATTGACCGCCTTTGCGCCCGGCCTCCGACGCCAATTGGTGGTTTTGCGAGAAACTTCGCTTTTCGTTCGGCACGCTTTGGCCGCCCTTGCGTGCGATTTCACGCTGTTTTTGGGCATCCATGGACGCGAAGCCGCGATTTGATGACGATGTTTTGCCTTCTCTTGCCATGCAGGTCTCCCTGGGTCGACCGCCTCCATTTCTAACCGACGACTATCCTGTTTGTTCCCGCCAGCGGCGTTTGGGCGATCAGAGCCCGGCGCTGCCACCGTCGGAGCGCGGATCATGTGCGGCCTCGATCCGTTCGTTTGCGTGCCAAATGAGGCCGCCGGCATGACCGAAACGGCTGGAATAGGGCTCCGACGCAAGTTCGATGTCGTGCCCAACCACTCGCAGCCGTCTGATGAGCGCCTCGTCGAAGCGCGGCTCGAGTTTGAGGGTCTCGGTTTCGGCACCCCATAGTTTGCCGAAGAGGAAACGGGGCGCGTCGATCGCAGCGGCCAGGGAATTCCCGAGCGCATAGCGTGTAAATACTTGCGCTTGGAATTGCGGCTGGCCATCGCCGCCCATCGAACCATGCGCCATGATCCGACCATCGTCGAAAACTGTCAGAGCCGGATTGAGCGTATGCGGCGGCCGGCGTCCGGGCATCAGTGGATTGAGCGAGTTCGGGTCGAGAGAAAATGCGCAGCCGCGATTCTGCAGCAGAATGCCCGATTGCGGCAGAACGCAGCCCGACCCGTATTCCCAATAGACCGATTGGATGAAGGAGACCGCACGGCCTGCCGCATCCATTGCCCCCATCCAGACGGTATCGCCTTCGGCTTCAGCAAGAGGGTAGGAGGCGGCGCGATCGAAGCGGATGGTAGCCGCCTCACGGGCGAGAAAAGCCGGCGCCAGGAAATCCGCCGGATCATGGGTGAGATATTCGAAATCGGTGCAGACGCGGGCGCGCAGCGCGAGGGCGCGCTTCGAAGCTTCGACGAGGGCGTGAACATGTTCGAAGCTTTCCGCTTTCTTGATGCCGAGCTGCGCGAAGAGCCCCAAAATATAGAGCGACGCGAGACCTTGCGTGGGCGGCGGCGCATTGAAATGTGTGCGGCCTTCTAGAGAAAGCGACAGCGGTTCGCGTAGCACCGCACGAAAACGGACGAGATCCTCGCGGGTCGAAGGGGCACCGATGCGTTTCATGTCGGCGGCGAGTTCGCGGCCGATATCGCCGCGATAAAAGTCCTCCAACCCGGCGTGGCTCAAGTGTTGCAGTGTGTCGGCGAGCGCGGGGTTCCAGCGCTTGGTGCCGGCAGACGGGATTTTGCCGTCGACGAGAAAACTCTCTGCAAAGCCCGGTGCTGCTTGCAGGGCGGCAAATTCCAGCGGCGCGGTCTTGGCTTCCCCTTGCGATTGGGGATAGCCGGTCTTGGCGAAGTCGATGGCATCGCGCAAAAGATCGGCGAGAGGGAGACGCGCGCCGGCCGCCTTGGCCAATTCATGTGCCAAAATGAAACCGCCGACGGTTCCTGGGATGGTCAGGGCTGCAAGCGGGCCGCGCGGCGGAACGAAGCGATGGCCCAAGTCGCGATAGTGCTCGAGGCTCGCGCCCGCGCCGGCATAGCCGCAGGCCTCGATGTAGAAAATCCTGCCCGAGGGTTCGCGAATGAGCCAGAAGCCATCGCCCCCGAGCGTATTCATATGGGGGTAGACGACTGCGATGGTCGCCGCCATCGCGACCATGGCCTCGATCGCATTGCCACCCTCGGAGAGGATTTTTCTGCCGCTTTCCGCCGCGAGATGATGCGGTGCGGCAACGGCGGCTGTGGCAAAAACCTCGGTTTCGATCATGGGTGGGTCCTGAAGGGATCAACGAAGGTTCGGCAGCGGATCATAGTGCGGGAAAATTGCGCTTTTGCGCCGCGCGCCTGCCAAACGAATTCGGACAAGCGCTTGCGCCGTTTCCCGCCATGGTATAGGGCGGTTCCGCAAAAGCCGCTTGCCGCTGCCGGCGGGCCTTCGTGTCCCGGTCCCGCGGCGCAAAATCGGCAACATTTCCATACCGTCAAGCTCAGAAGTGACGAGAAAAAAGTGCCCCAAGACAAGCGGATCAACTGGCTCCATCTATCGACCCTGATCGCGGTCGCAATCCTGGTCGGCACCGAGATGGTCGGCGCGTCCTGGGCGGCCGGCTGGGCGCTCGGCGGTCTCTTGCAACTCGATCCCCTGATCAGCCATGCGCTCGAAGGCGTTTTTGCGCTTTGCGGCGTCGTTCTGCTCTTTTATTTTATGCGCACGGCCCTGCGCAATGAACCAATTCGTGATTAGTTTCCGCCACTCCCGCCCCCCCTCTGATCGCACCCACATGACCGGCTCGAACCGTAGAACGCTGCTCCAGGCTGCGGCCGCGGCCGCAGCGCTCGGCCTCGCCAACGCAGGCCCGCGCAAGGCCATGGCCGCCGAAAATGGCGCCCCAGGCTTGAAATTCGCGGCTCCCGAAGCATTTTCATTCGATCGTCTGAAGCAGACGGCGGCGCGCATGGCGCGCGAGCCCTATGTGGGACCGGCGCGGCCGGCGCCCGACATCGTCGCCAAGATCGATTACGAAGCCTGGGGCAAGATCAAATTCGAGATCAATCACGCGCTTTTCGCGAATGGGCCCGGCCGCTTTCCGGTCAGTTTCTTCCATCTCGGCATGTTCTTTCGAAAGGCCGTCGAGATGCATGTCGTCAGCGCCGGCCGGTCGCGCCAGATCATCTACGATCTCGACATGTTCGAAATGCCGGTGGACTTGCCCGCAAGGCAATTGCCGAAAGGGGCCGGCTTCGCAGGTCTGCGTGTTCAGGAGGCACGCGACGCAAAGCTCGACTGGCACAAGAATGACTGGGTCGCCTTTCTCGGCGCCGACTATTTCCGCGCGATCGGCGAATTGCATCAATATGGCTGCTCCTCGCGTGCCATTGCCCTCGATGTGGCCGTTGCCGGCAAAGCGGAGGAATTCCCGGATTTCACCAAATTCTATATCGACGAGACGGCAGCCGGCGACAGTCTCACGATCTATGCCCTGCTCGAAGGTCCTTCGATCGTCGGGGCCAGCAAATTCGTCATGACGCGCGGCAACGGCGTCGTCATGGACATCGACCAGGCCTTGTTCCTGCGCGCCGCGATCTCGCGCTTCGGCATTGCGCCCTTGACCTCGATGTATTGGTTTTCCGAGACGATCAAACCGACGGCGGTGGATTGGCGCCCGGAAGTCCACGATTCCGACGGGCTTGCGATGTGGACCGGTAAAGGCGAGCGGCTGTGGCGGCCGCTCAACAATCCGCCGCGCATCATGGCCTCCTCCTTTCTCGACGAGAACCCGCGCGGCTTCGGCCTTCTGCAGCGCGACCGCGTCTTCGATCATTACCTCGACGGGGTCTTCTACGACCGCCGCCCGAGCCTCTGGGTCGAACCGAAAAGCACATGGGGCAAGGGCGCGATTCAACTCGTCGAAATCCCCACCGACGACGAGATCCACGACAATATCGTCGCCATGTGGGTGCCGGAAAAGCCGATCGAAGCGGGCAGTTCCGTCGATATTTCCTATCGCCTTTACTGGCTCGCCGATGAGCCGACGCCGACCGAACTCGCCCGCTGCGTCGCAACAAGGCTCGGCAATGGCGGCCAGCCCGGCAAGCCGCGCCCGAAAGGCGTGCGCAAATTCATGGTCGAATTCCTGGGCGCCCCGCTCGCGGCTCTGCCCTTCGGCGTCAAACCGGAGCCGGTGCTCTGGGCTTCGCGCGGCACGTTCTCATATATCTATACGGAAGCCGTGTCGGACGATGTGCCCGGCCATTGGCGGGCGCAATTCGACCTGACGGTTACGGGATCGGACCCCGTCGAAATGCGGCTCTATTTGAAATCGGGCGACAAGATTTTGAGCGAGACCTGGATGTTCCAGTACCATCCGTTTTGAGGGTGGGGAGGATTTGTGGCGCAACTGCCACAAACGAAGTAACGCTTCCGCCCCATCTGATTTCGCAAGGAGGCAGTGAGTGAGGACGGAAGCGCGGTGCGCGCTTATGATATTGGCGGTTTTGGTCTTAGTCGGAACGATTGTGTTCGCCCCATTGGATAAATTGTGCGCGAAGCTTCTTGCCGTCGTGCCGATCCATTCTGAGCCGATAGCACCATTCAATAAAGTGGGCGTGACCAAAGATATCTTCATAGTCGGCGCGACCCCAAATAAGAAGCAATGGCTCAGAACCAACAGGATTGAACCCAAATTCAACGAGGATTCTGGGCGAAGCACTCATATCAATGAATTCAGTAGTTTCGACGCTCTTAGGGGCAATGAACAAAGATTGCGGTGGATTCGGATATTTATAGAGAAATTTACTATCGGCTGGACCCCAATGTACGCGGGCAATTATCTTTGGCGTTGCTGTATTTCCGCCATTTCTCCACTTTGGCTGAACGGCAAAACGACAGATACACAGTTCTCTTTTGCCTTTATACCAATTGGGCAATTCCTCATGGGGGATGTTGAGGTCCTCGGCAGTGCTCAACTCAGTATCGAACCCGCCAATGAAAACATAGGCGCGTTCGGTCGTTTCGAGAGCCTCTTTTCCAGCTTTCCAAAGATCCTTGGTGGATCGCCAAAGAGTGAAGGTGAAGACCGCTACCGCAACTGCCGCAAAGGCGTTGATGTTGTCTCTATCTGCATGATCCCAGATAAATCGCAGGAATCGGAAGACCGCCTCATGCAAGGTGGCGCAAGCCTGATTGCCGGAATAGACTTTTCCATAATTTTCATTGCTTATTAGTATGCAAGAAAACGAATACGAGGGCAGGCAGCTGAGTAGCTCCGCGATTGCGATATAAATTCCCAAGAAAATGGTTGATGGTTTTTGCAGCCATTCAATCAACATCTCGCGTTCGCGGCTCCTAAATATCCTGCAATCTTACACCCCCACAATCCAGTGCCGCTAGACAGGCCTGAAAGAATGTTGTGGCGAATGTCCCACGCGCCGGTTTGCTCGCAATAGACGCCTTTGTGTCTTGAAGACCATGCGTCTCTGGCCGCTTGGCGACACGCAAGAAACACGAATCGATTGAGCGCGTCCCCTCTCCCCGCAAGCGCAGGGCTGTCCGGGAAGGCGGCGAACTTGCAAGGTAAATCACTAGGCCGCAGGTGCATGCCCCTGAAAACGAAGGATTTTCGTCTACGGCGATGCCGTTTGCGTCTATTTTCTGGTTGGCGAGACTCAGAAAAGGACGGGAACAGGAGCATGCGCTTCACACCTACCATATTTGCCAAATTGCTTGCACCCCTCGATCGGCGGCAGTTCGACACGATCGTCGAGCGCCACGACGGCGATGCCTACGACAAATCATTCAAGAGCTGGGACCATCTGGTGGGCCTGATCTTCGCCCAGTTTTCCGCCGCCGACGGATTGCGTGGTCTGGCGGCCAGCTGGAACGCCAATAGCCAGCATCATTATCATCTTGGCACCGGCACACTGGCGCGCTCGACTTTGTCGGATGCAAATAAAATCCGGCCCGTCGCGGTCTTTGCCGACACTTTCGGTTTGATTGCGGGTCTGCTCGATCGCGCCACGCGCCGCGACGGCAAGGACATGCTGCGCCTCATCAATTCAACGCCCGTTCCACTCGGCAAATTGTGCGATTGGGCGAAGTGGAATGGCCGCATTCGCGGCATGAAAATGCATGTCGTCTATGATCCCAAGTCCGATTGCCCGCGCATTCTCGATATCACCGATGCCAATATCAACGATGCCGAGATCGGCCGCACGATCAACATCGAAGCCGGTGCGACTTATGTCTTCGACAAAGGCTATTGCCATTATGGTTGGTGGCGCGCCATCCATGCCGCTGGAGCGATCTTCGTCACCCGGCCGAAGTCCAACATGGGGCTCACGCGCGTCGAAATGCGCCCCATCGAGGTTACCGAAGGCGACGGCTGCACCATACTCGAAGATGCCGAGGTGCGCTTCGCCAGCAAAGGTGATTCCAAGCTGCCGATAAGGCTGCGCCGCATCACCATCAAGCGTCACAAGGATGGCAGCACGATCAACTTTCTGAGCAATGATTTCGACCGTTCCGCCGTCGCCATCGCGGCCCTTTATAGAGGCCGCTGGCAGATTGAACTCCTGTTCCGCTGGATCAAGCAGCATCTCAAAATCCGCAAGTTCCTCGGCAACAACGACAATGCGATCCGCCTGCAGCTCATCGCTGCGATGATCGCTTATGCGCTGCTACGCATCGCCGCCAAAGTGCATCGTGTTCAAATCCCGATTTTGCGCTTCATCGACCTCGTGGCTCAGTGCATCTTCGAGCGCCGCGACATCGCCGCGATCGACAAACCGCCGCCGCTGAACCCGAGCAAAAAACGCGATCGAAACTCGCCAAATCAGATGAGCTTCTGCTATGTTTGATTTTCCCCGGACAGCCCTGCCGCAAGCGGGGAGAGGGTCAGGGTGAGGGGCGGGGGGATTGGCTGCGAACTCGGTGAACTTCGATATAAGAGCTCAGCGACGTGAAATCGAGGCTACTCACCCTGCCCCTCACCCTCGCTGCGCTCGACCTCTCCCCGCTGGCGGGGAGAGGTGGCGCCCAACCGGCGACATCGTGCGCTTAATCTTGCGTGTCGTTAATCGCGCCCCCTCACTCCTCCGCCACCATCAGGCTGGCATTGCCGCCGGCTGCCGCCGTGTTGATCGTCACGACCTGTTCGCGGGTGAAGCGTAAAAGATAATCCGGGCCGCCGGCCTTGGGTCCGGTGCCGGAGAGGCCAAAACCGCCGAAGGGCTGCGATTCGACGACGGCGCCGATCATGTTGCGATTGACATAGCAATTGCCGGCCAGGCGCCGCGCGACGATCTTGTCGATCGTCGCATCGATGCGCGAATGAATGCCGAGCGTCAGGCCGTAGCCGAGACCCGCGAGTGCGTCGAGGAGATTGTCGAGCGCTTCCGCCTTGTAGCGAACGACATGCAGAACGGGACCGAAGACTTCTCGGGTGAGATCGCTGACGCGCTGCAATTCGAAAATATGCGGCGCGACAAATAAGCCTTGCGCCGGTGCCGTTCCGGCATAACTCACAACGGCGCAGCGCTTCATCTTTTCGATATGGGCATCGAGTTTTTCTTTTGCGGCGCGGTCGATAACCGGGCCGATATTGGTTGCGATATCGCGCGGATCGCCGATCGTGAGTTCCTGCGCCGCGCCGGCGATCATCGCCATCATCGTGTCGGCGACATCGTCCTGCACACATAAGAGGCGCAAAGCCGAACAGCGTTGGCCGGCCGAACGGAAGGCGGACGCGATCACGTCGTCAGTGACTTGTTCGGGTAGGGCCGTCGCATCGACGATCATCGCATTGATGCCGCCCGTTTCCGCAATCAGCGGCACGATCGGGCCATCCTTGGCAGCGAGCGCGCGATTGATGCGCCAGCCGGTCTCGGTCGACCCGGTGAACACGACGCCGGCAATCCGCGGATCGGCGACGAGCGCCGCACCGAGCGCCGCATCGCCGGGCAGGAGCTGCAACACTTTGTCGAGAACGCCGCAGCGATGGAAGAGGGAAACCGCGGCGGCCGCGATGAGCGGCGTCTGTGGCGCGGGTTTGGCGATGACGCTATTGCCGGCAGCGAGCGCTGCTGCGATCTGGCCCAAAAAGATCGACAGCGGGAAATTCCACGGACTGATGCAGACGAAGGGACCGCGGCCGATGTGCAGCAAGCGATTGGTCTCGCCGGTCGGGCCGGGGAGATCGACCGGTCGCCCGAGCTCGCCGCGCGCTTCGAGCGCGTAATAGCGGCAGAAATCGATCGCCTCGCGCAGTTCGGCGATCGCATCGTCGAGCGTCTTGCCGGCTTCGATCTGCAAGAGGCGCAGCAGGCGCGGCGCTTCGCACTCGAGCATCGCCGCCATTTGATCGATTAAGCCCGCCCTCCGTTCGACGTCACTATTCGACCATTCGGCAAAGCCCGCGAGGCTCGCTGCGACGGCGGGGCCGACATGCGCGAGCGAGGCTTCGCTGACCCGCCCGATCGCGGCGCCGTCGATCGGCGAAATCACCTCGCGTGTCACGCCGGGCTTAGCGCTTGCGGCCACGAGTGGTTCGGCCGTCTCGAGCCGCGCCGCCGCTGCAATCGCCGCCGACAGTACTTCGACGTCGCGGCGGCAGCCGAGTTCGAGACCGCGGGCGCTCTTGCGCTCCGGCCCATGGATATCTTCCGGTAAAGGCAGATGCGGCGCGGCGGCTTTGGCAGGGTTACCAATCACCGCTTGCGGACGCCGCAAAAGCGCCGCAGCCGTCACGTCTGGATCGGTGACTTGCGCGACGAAAGATGAATTGGCGCCATTCTCCAGGAGCCGGCGTACGAGATAGGCGAGGAGATCGCGATACGTGCCGACCGGCGCATAAATTCGGCAAGGGATCTCGGGCTTCAGGTCGCGCAGAGCGCGGTAGAGTTCGACACCCATGCCGTGCAGGCGCTGGAACTCGAAGCTACCGCTGTCGCCCGCGCGCTCGATCAATGTCGCGAGCGTCAGGGCATTATGGGTCGCAAATTGCGGATAGATGCGGCCGCGCGCATCGAGAAGCTTTTGTGCGCAGGCGATGTAGTTTAGATCGGTCATCGCCTTGCGGCTGAAGACCGGATAATCGGCGAGGCCGCGCTCCTGCGCGCGCTTGATCTCCGTGTCCCAATAGGCGCCCTTGACGAGGCGCACCATCAGATGGCGGTCGTAGCGATGCGCCAAAGCGAAGACATGATCGAGGACGGCTTCGGCGCGTTTCTGATAGGCCTGGACCGCGAGACCGAAGCCGCTCCAGCCGGCGAGCGAAGGATTAGCGAGAACCGCCTCGATCACATCGAGCGAGAGTTCGAGCCGGTCCGCTTCTTCGGCATCGATCGTGAAGCCGATGTCGAAATCCTTGGCGAGATTGGCGAGCCGGGCGAGGCGCGGCACGAGTTCGCGTAGAACGCGGTCGCGGGAAGTCGGCTCGAAGCGTGGATGCAACGCCGAAAGTTTTACCGAAATGCCGGGACGCGCCGGCTTTTCCGCCTCGCCGGCGGAAGACTTGCCGGCATTTGCGCCGATCATCTCGATTGCACGTGCATAGGCAGCAAAATAATGCTCCGCATCGCGCGCCGTCCGTGCGCCTTCGCCGAGCATGTCGAAGGAAAAGCGGTAATCCTTCTGATCCGCCTTGGCATGCGCGAGCGCTTCCTCGATCGTCCTGCCGAGGACGAAATGGCTGCCGAGGACCTGCATGGCTTGCCGCGCGGCGCGGCGCACCGCGCCCATGCCGATGCGCCGAGCAATGCCGGCGACGAGGCTGAAGGAGCTTTGCGCCTCGCCCGTGCGCAAGACCCGCGCGGTCACCCCGAGCGCGAGGGCCGAGGCCTGGACGAGCAAAGCATCCGACATCATCCGATGCGCTGCAAAGCTCTTTTGCGCGAGTTTGTCTTGAATGAGCCGGTCGGCGGTCGCATCGTCCGGCACCCGCAAGAGTGCCTCGGCGAGCACCATCAGGGCGAGGCCTTCTTCGGTCGAGAACGAATATTCGTGCAAGAAGTCTTCGAGTGCGCCGAGCCTATGGGCCTTGCCGCGGAGCCGCTCGATGAGCTGCAGCGCGCAGACATCGATCCGCCTCTCCGCCTCGGGCGGCAAGTCCGCGTGTTCGAACAGGCGTGCGGCAAAACCCGCATCGTCTCCGCCATAAGGCGCGGCAAAGGGCGAGGTCGCAGCCCTATCGGCATCCGAATGCGTGTCGCCGCTCATTAGCTCGTGCTGCTTTGCTCCAGAACCGGCGCGATCATGTGCATGATCGTGTCGAGCGCATGATGCCGCAAAACTTCGTCTTGCGGCGTTTCGAATTCCGTCAATTCGAAGCCGACGAGTTCGCTGGTTTGCAGGAGCGCGGCGAGTGCCGCGCGGAGCGCGTTCGGGTGCAGGCCGCCACGGACGCGATATTCCGCCGGCAGGCAGAGCGGATCGATCACGTCGGTGTCGATATGGAGCCAGATCGGCGCACCGTCCACAGCCTCGATTAGGCGGGCTTGATCCAGACGGCCGTGCGGGGCGGCAACGAGCGTCACGCCGTGCTTTGCGATCAGCAAGCTCTCCTGCGGGTCGAGATCGCGTTGGCCGGCGAGCACGATCCGATCCGGCGTAAGGCCGGCACCGAAGCCTGAGGCCCAGAGGCCGCACAAAGCGGTCAAGACCATGCCGCCGAGATAGCCGGTGGGCGAGCTATCCGGCGTGTTGAAATCGCCATGTGCATCGAACCACACGACTTTGGCATCGGGGCGATGACGCAAGGCCGCCGCGATGGTCGCCAGGCTGGCGCCGCAGCGGTTGGCGAAGATCAGCGGTATGCGGTCACGCGCCATCACGGCGTCGACATAAGCCGCCACTTCGCGCAAATAGGGCGTCGCCTTGGTGAGGCTATCCTGCCAGCCGAGATCCGCGGCCTCTTCAGGCTTGCCGAGTTCGAGAAGCGGCACGCGGAGTTTTGTGGCGGCCGCTTGCGCAAGGAGCAAGGAGCCGCGCATGCCGGCGTCGGTATAACGATCGCAGACCCAGCCACGCAGCGCGAGAACGACAGGACGCGCCGTTGCGCCCTGCTCGCGCAGCACCGGGAAGACATGAGAAGCAAAAGTCATCGAGCCTATGCCATTGTTTGTATCGCGTGCTGCGAGATGGGTTTGCGGGAACGCCCAGCTGTGACGTCCTCGAGTGCGGCGCCGAAGACCGCAACCGCCTCGAGAAGGTCC
Source organism: uncultured Alphaproteobacteria bacterium (assembly GCA_963809985.1). GTDB lineage: Bacteria > Pseudomonadota > Alphaproteobacteria > Rhizobiales > Beijerinckiaceae > Methylovirgula. The sequence goes on from CAWELW010000004.1 coordinate 535,838, forward strand.
TCTTCCTGGATAATGAGCGGCGGCGCGAAACGGATCACCGTTTCACGTGTCTCTTTCGTCAATACGCCGCGCCGCGCCATGGCCAGGCAGACGTCCTTGGCGGCAACCTGGCGGCGATCGAGTTCGACGCCGGCCCAGAGCCCTTTGCCGCGGACTTCGAGCACGGCCGGATGATCGATGCGCCGTAAGGCCGAGAGCAAGACCGTGCCGAGTTCCGCGCTGCGGGCGACGAGGTCTTCTTCGACGAGCACACGCATAGCCTCGCGCGCGACGGCGATGGCGAGAGGATTGCCGCCGAAGGTCGAGCCATGGCTTCCCGGCTCGAACACGTCCATCAAGGCACGCGTTCCAACCAGGGCAGATACCGGCATGAGCCCGCCGCCGAGCGCTTTGCCGAGGATCAGTCCGTCCGGCCGAGCATTCTCATGTTCGAAGCAGAACATCCGTCCCGTGCGGCCCAAACCCGATTGCACTTCGTCGAAAACCAGCAAGATTCCGTGCCGATCGCAGATCCGGCGCAAGGCCGCGAGATAGCCCTTTGGCGGCACGATGATGCCAGCCTCACCCTGAATCGGTTCGATGAGCACGGCTGCCGTCCTGGGCGTTATGGCGGCTTCGAGCGCTGCGGCGTCGCCGAAAGGCACGAGCACGAACCCGGGCGCAAACGGGCCGAAGCCGCGACGGTTGGCGGGCTCGCTCGAAAAGCCGATGATCGTCGTCGTGCGGCCATGAAAATTGCCTCGCGCGACGATGATCTCTGCTTCGCCCTGGACAATTCCGAGCCGATCATAGCCGTAGCGGCGGGCTGCCTTTAGCGCAGTCTCGACGGCCTCCGCCCCGGTATTCATGGGCAGGCACTGGTCGAGCCCTGTGAGCTTGGTGAGCTCTTCGCAGAAAGCCCCGAGGCTTTCGGTATGATAGGCGCGCGAGACGAGATCGAGCCGGTCGAGCTGAGCCTTCAGGGCGCCGACGAGGCGCGGATGCAAATGGCCGAAACTCGCGGCCGAATAGGCGCTCATCATGTCGAGATAGCGTCGGCCTTCGACATCGAAGACATGCACGCCGTGCCCGCGCGCCAAGACGACGGGCAGAGGGGCGTAGTTTTTGGCGCCGAACTTGGCCTCGCGTTCTATGCTTTCCGCTGCCGACATGGGAAGAAACCTCCGCATTTAATTCGGCGCAATTCTCTCACGAGAATAGGTGCATTTGGCACGGAAGTTGATAAACTTGCCGCATTTTATGCGGCCCCCGATTGGGCATACCGCTCAATCCACGCTGCGGCTTTGCCGAGGCGTAAGCTTAACTACGTGAGACGGGCATCGGCCCGAATCAGGCGGACCCGAACATGCCCCGACACTATAGGCTCGATGAGACGGATTTCAAAATCTTAAAGCGCCTGCAGATGGACGCGCGGCTGAGCAACGTCAAGCTCGCCGAAGCCGTGCACCTGTCGCCGAGCGCCTGTCTCGAACGGCTGCGGGCACTCGAAAGACAGGGCATCATCGCCCGCTATATCGCCGATTTCGATCTCGCCCGGCTGAGCGGCGCGGTCATGCTCTTCGTCGAAGTGGTTCTCGAAAATCATCGGGAGGCGGATTTCGAGCGCTTCCTCGCCGCCATCCGCCAGCGCGAGGAAGTCCTCGAATGCTATAAGATCGGCGGCCGGATCGATTATCTCATGCGGGTCGTCTGCCGCGACATCGCGCATTACAACGAGCTGAGCGACACTATGAGCCGCGGCGATCTCGGCGTTGAAAAATTTCACGGCCATGTCGTGCTTGCGACCGACAAGGCTTTTGCCGGCTATCCGCTCGATCTTTTGACCGAAGCTGTCGCGCGCGGGCGATCGTCATGATGCGAGCCGATCGTTGCATTTCATTTGCTTAAAGCCCTTGGCCATAGGCATCATCGGCTGCCTGTCCAGCGGACACATAGGTAAAAAAGGATCGGATACATGGTTTATAGATCTCCCGGTTCAGTTTGGGGCGCTACGCGTCCGCATTTGTGCACGGGAACGACGAGGCGACAGAACATTCGCATTCTGTGATCGATGACGCTGATCGACCGGCGAGTATTCCCGGTATTAACTCATTGTTAGACGTACGTATGTAATCCGTACAAACTTCAGGTGGATATTCAGGTGGATACAGGCGGGTAAGGGACCAGCCATGTCGGTAACCCGTGCGGCTCGCGAAGATCGGATCGAGTTGCGGGCGACCAAAGAGGAAAAGCAGCTCCTCGCGGCAGCCGCTGCCTATGAGCGGCTGGATGTGACCAGCTTCATCATGCGGAATGTGCTGCCGACCGCGCGCGAAGTCGTGGACCGCGCCGAGCGTATCGTGCTCAGCGAGCGCGATAGCAAACGCGTGCTGGAGCTGCTGGAGAACCCGCCCAAACCGACCCCGGCGCTGATGTCTGCCGCGCGGCGCCGCGTCGCTCCGAAATAGTGGCGTGGTGGATTGGCGCGAGGAGACGATCGGGCGGCAGCGCGACCCTTCAATTTACCAGAGGGCAATGACCGTCCTTGAGGGGTCGGAATGCCTCCTCGCCGGGAATCGTCGCAACGACTTTCAATACGTCCCATTTGGATTTCGATTCGGCCGGTGTCTTGACTTGCTGGAGATACATCGGATGGATCTTGCGGCCGTCGGGACGGATATAACCCTTGCCGAAGATTGGATCATCGGTCGGCAGTTCCTTCATCTTTGCAACCACGGCACGCCCGTCGGCGGCCGATCCGAGCTTATCCACCGCCTTGAGATAATGCAGAACCGAGGCGTATACGCCGATCTGCATGTCGTCGGGGACATTATGCGAGGGCAGTCTCTCGACATAGCGTTTCGTGAAGGCCCGCCCCGCGTCGCTGTAGTCCCAGTAGAAGGGGTTGAGGATAAAGGAGCCTTGCGCGGCTGCGAGACCGAGGCCCGGAATGCCTTCGATTCCGAGAATGATGCCGACGAGCTTGTGATCCTTGCCGAGGGTGAATTCGGCCGCCTGTTTCATGGCGTTGGTCGTATCGGCGCCGGCATTGGCGAAGGCGATGACGTCGACGCCGGCCGCCTGTGCCTGCAAGAGATAGGACGAAAAATCGGCGGTGCCGATCGGATGGCGGACCGAGCCGACCACAGTACCGCCGTTGGCAACGACGGCTTCGGCAGTCTGCTTCTCGAGATCCTTGCCGAAGGAATAGTCGGCGGTGATGAAGAACCATTTTTTGCCGCCTTGGGCGACGATCGCTTTGCCGATGCCGTGGCCATAGGCATAAGTGTCATAGGTCCATTGGACCGTGTTGGGCGAGCATTTGGCTCCGGTGAGCGCGTCGCTGCCGGCGCCCGAGGCGATGAAGACCTTGTTCTTTTCGCGGGCGAGGTCGGAGATCGCGAAGGCGATGGACGAGTTGGGCACATCGAAGATCGCATCGACGCCTTCCGTTTCGAACCATTTGCGGGCGATATTCGTGCCGATATCGACCTTGTTTTGATGGTCGGCCGAGATCACTTCGATCTTTCGGCCGGCGACTTTTCCGCCGTAATCTTCGACGGCCATTTGCGCCGCCACCACGGAACCTGGTCCCTGATAATCGGCATAGGGGCCGGACATGTCGTTGAGGATACCGATTCGTACCGGCGCTTCCTCGGCCATGGCAACGCCGACGCCGAAGGGGCCGGCCGTGAACAGGCAACCGGCAGCAAAGACCAGCGTTTTTAAACCAATTCGCATGTTTCCCTCCCGTTAGTTTTCTATCTCGTCAGAATTTACGCGAGCCGGACGAGGTGCCTAATTGACACATTGATATATAACATAACAAATTTTTCAGAGCAAGCGATTTGGGGTCCAGTCATCTTGGACGAGTCATCCAGGGGCAAGGCGATGCAGGTCTCGGAGCGGTTCGCGGCCGAAGATCACGCCGGGCGCCTAGCCAAGCTTACGTAGGGTCGGGTAATAAATCTTGAGCGAAATTAGGTCTTGGCTGCGCAAGACTGCTTAGGCACTGTTCGTGAATAAATGAATCGGTTGGCGAGAAGGATGAGCGGCGCAGAAGCCCTCTCCATGAACACCGCCGCCGATTGTCATCCTCGCGAAAGCGAGGATCCAGGGGCAACTCGCACAAAACTCTGGATTCCCGGTCTTCGCCTCCGGCTCGCCGGGAATGACAGGAGGGAGCGTCTCACTATGAACACAGCCGCCAAGATAGCGTGTTCATGGTCCGTGTGCAGCTCCAGTTGGAGCAGATGGCTCATCCTGAGGAAGCTTGAAATGGAGCACTTATTTCCCGACGAGCGCTTAGGCGCACTCGGGGCGATGCGGCGAAAGCAAGGAGCGTAGGCATGAGCGATGGGCTGAAAGATGCCGAGCACGATCAGGCTTCACAGGAAGATTTGGCGGCGCTCGATCTCACCGCCTTGCATGCGACGACGGGCTTCATAATCCGGATCGTCCAGTTGCAGATCTTTCAATCCTTTTTCGAGACGTTCAGCGCGCGTGGCCTGACGACGGGCGGCTTTAGCGCGCTCGTCGCGATCCGTGACAATCCCGGCATCCAACAGGGAGTTCTGGCCGATTGCATGCTGATCAAGCGCTCGAACATGACGAAGCTGATCAATAGTCTCGAAGCGCGCGATCTCGTCGAGCGGCGCGTCTCGGCGAGCGACAAGCGTGCCATAGATCTCTATCTCACGCCAAGGGGCAGGACGGTTCTGGCACAGCTCTCCGATGATGTCGCGCAGCACGATCTCGATGTGACGCGCGCGCTTTCCCCCGTCGAGAAGGAGCGCCTGCTCGATTATCTCAATCGGATTTCGCAGGATCTGCGCGCCCGCCGGAAGTTCGAAAGCTGATAGGCGATACGGATGAGCCGCGTTTTTATCGGGCTGCAGCCGTTCGTCTCGGCGTCGCGAGACGCTATGGACGCGGTCGATGGCACCACAATCGAGCGGAGAATTCGCATCGGCCAGCCCGACGAAGGGAGGGGAAGATGCAAGGGTTAAAGAGCATCGGATCGGCGCGAAGATTTTCTTGTGCAAGCAGCAAGACGAAATACTTGCAACGTCCGACGCGATCTCATCTCAGCGAGAACGCAGCGAGCCTTCAGGGCCTCGGCCATGCAGACGTGGCGTGACGTCGCCGCGGCGGCTTAAACCTGATGCGCCGGGAGATTTGTGACGTGATCTATTCGGCAACGTGACAGAGCGCATGATGGATCGGCAGGCGCTCACTTTGCATCACCAACTTCAAGCACTACCGCCATGGCGCTATCGCCCGCCGCGCAGCCGGCGAATATCCCGATGCCGCCACCGCGGATGACCAGTTCCTCGATCACCTCGATGATGCCGCGGACCGCCATCGGCGACTGGGGATGGCCCCACAGTAACGACGAGCCGTAATTGTTGATGCTCTTGACATCGACGCCGGTTTCGATGGCGAATGCAAAGTCATTGGCGGTGAACGGATTATGCAGCTTGATCACATCCACCTTGTCGATGCCGACACCGGCCTGAGCCAACGCCTTCTTGGCCGCCGGAGCCGGCGCCTTGGGCATGAAGGCGGGTTCCACTCGGGCCATGCCGAAGCCCTTGAGGCGTACGGCGACGCGCGGATCCTTTGACAACTCGCGAGCACGGGCCGGCTTGGCCAAGATGATGGCGGCGTTGGCATCGGCCGGGTGGGTCTGGCAACCGAAGGTTATGGTTCCGTCCGGCATCACCGGCTTCAGCTTGGCCAAGCCCTCCATGGTCGACTTGACGACGCCTTCGTCGCCATTCAGGGTTGTGACCACCCTCTTGAAATTGGCCGACGGCACCTCAAAAGGCAGCGTCATGAAGCGCCTCAGGAAGGCGCTGTCATTGGCCAAAGCTGCGGAGTACTGCTCTTGCCGGTGCAACACCAGGTCGTGTTGGCGTCCTGTGTCGAGATTGATCTCCCGGGCGACGTTCTCGGCCGTCGTCAGCATCGACTTGGTGGTGACCGGATCGCAGGAGAAATTGTCCATCACCCAATCCTCGGCATCGCCGGTCCCACCCGGTCCGCCGGGGTTGGGATAATAGAGGTGCGGACCGTTGGACAACCGGTCACAGGTGATCGACAGGGCGATCTCGGACAAGCCGGCTTCAATCTCCTGGGCCGCCGCCAACAGACAGCGCACGCCAGTGGCGCAGGCCTGGGATAAGGTCGGGCCGGTCACATGGCCGGCGCCGAGCATCGCTGTGATCCAGGGCGTCCCGTAGAAGGACCGCTTTTGCGGCACCGAAATGCCCATCACGGCAAAGTCGAACATGCTGGCAGGCAATTGCCGCTTGGCCAATTCCTGTTTGGCCACATGGGCGGCGAACTCCATCGCATGAAGATGGGCGAAGCTTCCCTGCCAGCGCACGAAGGGCGTCGACCAGTAACAGCCATACGGGATTTCAGCGATATAGGACATTGATGAGACTCCATCAGGGCGGGATGGTTGGGCAAGTCAGGCGAGTGTCTGCCTGCCTGGCCCCTCGGCATCCCATTGGCCGAAGGTCGACCCGGTTAGTGCTAATTTCTCGAGCAAGGGTGCCGGGCTCCAGTAGCGCGGGTCCAACCTCTTCTGAAACTCCGTGATGCGGTCGTAGACGACCTTCAGCCCGACGCTGTCCGCGTAGAACATCGGACCGCCCCGGTAGCGCGGGAAACCGTAGCCCGCCGTGTAAACAACGTCGATGTCGCCGGCCCGCAAGGCGACGCCTTCGCTGAGCAGGCGTGCCCCTTCGTTGATCATCGCATAGAAGCACCGTTCCTGGATTTCGCTGCGGCTGGGGGGGCGGCAGGGAATCCCGAGGCGTTCGCCTTCCGCCCGGAACATCGCGACCGTTTCCGGATCGGGGGTTCGCTTGCGATCCGTCCCGTCGTAGCGGTAATAGCCGCGACCGGTCTTCTGCCCCAGCCAGCCGCGTTCGGTCAGCATCGCCGTGGCCCGGTAGAACGACGGATCGTCGGGCACCTGATCGGGGTTGGCCAAGCGGGTGTTGTGCCCGACCTCGATGCCCGCCATGTCGTAGACCGCCAGGATGCCCATCGCCATTCCGAACTCTTCCAGGGCGCCGTCGACCTCTTCGGGGGTAGCCCCTTCAAGCACCATGCGCTCGGCTTCGCGGCCGTAGGGATCCATCATCCGATTGCCGATGAAGCCGTAGCAGACCTTGGCGACGACGCCGGTCTTGCGAATGGTTTTCGCCGCATCCAAGGCCGACAGCAGGACATCGGGTGCCGTCTTCGTGGCATCGACGATCTCCAACAGCGGCATGACATTAGCCGGGCTGAAGAAATGCAGGCCGAGGACATCCTGGGGCCGTTTGGTGACGGATGCGATTGCATCGATGTCGAGCGTCGAGGTGTTGGTCCCGAGAACAGCGCCGGGCCGAGCCACCGCATCGATTTGGCTGAAGATCTCCTTCTTCAAAGCCATGTTCTCGAACACCGCTTCGATGATCAGATCGGCCTGGGCTAGGTCGGCATAGGCCAGCGTCGGCGTAATCAGACGGAGGCGCTGCTCCATCTGCTCGGCAGACAGGCTGCCGCGCGAAACCGAACGGTCGTAGTTCTTGCGGATCGTCGCCAAACCACGGTCGAGATTGGCCTCGGTCGTGTCGAGGATGGTGACCGGAATGCCGGCACTCGCGAAGCACATGCCGATCCCGCCGCCCATCGTCCCAGCACCGACTATCCCTACCTGTTTGATTGGCCGCGCCTTTGCATCGGGCCCAATACGCGGAATTTTGCGCACTTCGCGTTCGGCGAAGAACAGGTGGCGCAGGGCCCTAGCCTCGGTGGCCTGTTCTAGCCGGCGACTCTGTGCGATCTCGACTTCGAGACCTTCTTCGAAGGGAAGGTCGACTGCGGCCTGAACGGCATCGATCAAGGCAACCGGGGAGCTCCGGTTGCGCATGGTCTTGGCGATTTGATCGCGCTTCGCCTGGATCAGCTCGACGGCGTTTTCCGCGCCCTGGACGGGTTGCTCCCGGGTGCGTCGCGGCCCGGCACTCGTGGCGATCAGATCGCGAGCGAAAGACACCGCCCCTTGGATCACGTCACCGGTGACCACGTGGTCGGCCAAGCCAAGCTGCAGCGCCCGCGCCGCCAGAATCGGTTTACCGCTCAGCATCGCATCAACGGCCGTTTCGAGAGGCACCAATCGGGGCAGGCGCTGCGTGCCACCAGCTCCCGGAATGATCCCAAGGGACAGTTCCGGCAGCCCAAGTCCAGCTTTTTGCTCAAGGACCCGGTAATGACAGGCCAACGCGATTTCGGTGCCGGCTCCCATCGCCGTACCATGAACCGCCGCCACCACCGGCTGCGAACTGTCCTCGATCTGGCGGAAGACCTCATGATAACCAGGCTCGGCAATCCCGGTATCGAATTCTTTGATATCCGCCCCGGCGACGAAGGTCTTGCCACGACAGCCCAGGACGATCGCCTTGACGTCCTGGCGACCCGCAAGTTGGGCAAAGGCCTGCTTGAGGCCGGCGCGCAGCACCTGATTCATCGCGTTCACCGGCGGGCTGTCGATGGTGACAACCGCGATGTTTTCTGCCACGGATACTGCGACGGATTCGGTCATGAATTCTTTGTCCCTAGATAATTGGCGCTCTGGCCGAGCATTTGGCTCCGGTGAGCACGTCACTGCCGGTGCCCGAGGCGATGAAGACCTTGTTCTTCTCGCGGGCGAGGTCGGAGATCGCGAAGGCGATGGACGAGTTGGGCACATCGAAGATCGCATCGACGCCTTCCGTTTCGAACCATTTGCGGGCGATATTCGTGCCGATATCGACCTTGTTCTGATGGTCGGCCGAGATCACTTCGATCTTTCGGCCGGCGACTTTTCCGCCGTAATCTTCGACGGCCATTTGCGCCGCCACCACGGAACCGGGTCCCTGATAATCGGCATAGGGGCCGGACATTTCATTGAGGATACCGATTCGCACCGGCGCTTCCTCGGCCGTGGCTGCCACCAACCCGAAGGACCCGGCTGTGAACAGGCAGCCGGCAGCAAAGACCAGCATTTTCAAACCCAAGTCGCATGTTTCCCTCCCGTCAGTTTTCTATCTCGTCAGAATTTACGCGAGCCGGACGAGGTGCCTAATTGACAAATTGATATATAACATAACAAAGTTTGGGGCAAGCCATTTGCGGTCCGGTCATCTTGGACGAGTCATTTAAGCGCGGGGCGATGCAGTTCTCGGAGCGGTTCGGGCGCAAGTCTTCGATGCGTCGGGCAGCACGATCTCGACATGACGCTTGCGCTTTCCCGAGTTCGAGCAGGAAAGCCTGCCCGATTATCTCAGTCGGATTTCGCAAGATCAGCGCCCGCCGGAAGTTGGAAAGCTGACGGGCGCGTCGCGACGGGCTTGGTCGTGCGGCAATCATGCTCAATTTACGCGTTTTCGCCGCGGACGACCCCTACGATTGTTCCCCACCTTGTTCATATCGATTTTCTGCACGCCGCCCACCTCCGTCCACGCCCGGAGCACCGGCTCAGAGTTTGCGACCGCCATTGCCAAAATTGATCGAATTATTAGAACAAAATGTGCGAATTATTGGCCCTATCCGAGTAGACCCGACGCAGGCTATGCGATGGAGGATCGCGCGTCACTCGAGACGCGGGTGATTTGAACCGCAAGGGGGAGCCGATGGAACCGACGATTGCGCAAAGGACGCCGATAGCTGTCGATGTCGAAGCGGGAAAGACAGTTTACTGGTGCAGCTGCGGAAGGAGCACCAACCAACCGTTCTGCAATGGCGCGCACAAAGAGACGTCTTTCACACCGAAGGCCTATACGCCCGAACAGACGGGAAAAGCCTATTTCTGTGCCTGCAAACATACGAAAAACGCGCCGCTCTGCGATGGCAGCCACAAAGCTCTCTGAGCCGAAAATGGCCGTGGGCGACATGGTTTCCTCTCAAATCGTCGTATGTCCAGGAAACCGCGCGACCTCGTATTGCTGTGACTGTTTGCCGGACCGCGCTATTTCCGAGCCGTGATTCGCTGCCTCGCGGCAGCGGGTCGACTGGTCCACAATCGGCGATTTCGTAAACTGTCGCAGTCATCTGGCGGCATGGGCTTTCGCTCGCTGCGTGACATCGCTGCATGACACGTGGGCGGACGCCACGGCGCCGCGCGACCGTTTCATGCTCACCGTGTTTGGCGGCCTCGTCAGTCACGACCGCGCCGTGGCCGACAGCGTAGTCGCTAATTTCCTTGTATTTGTAGGCCTGCCCCAGAAATTTGAGCAGTTGCTTTTCAACGCTCGGCGTGTCTTTCAGCAGCCGCGCAAATTCGGTGCGGACGCCGGAATGCGTCTTTGCGACTTTGCCGGTGTGTTCGATGATGAAGGCTTCGGCCGCATGGAATGCGGCATAGTACGCCGATCGCGCTGCGACCTTCGCAAGGGAAATGCCGGCGATCTTTCGGGCGTCGTCCAGATCGTCGTGCGCTTTGTCGAGATAATCTTCGGCTTCCGGCTTCACAGGTCGAGGCCGTCGCGACGCAGTTCCTGCATCAGCCCGGTGCGTTCGCGATAAGAGCCAGCCTGCAAAGGCAGGGCGTTGATGACAACTCCGGTCTCGGAGAGGATGTCGGCTTCAATCTCGGCGATTGTCCCGGCTTCCTTGCCGAAGCCGCGGAGGTCTTTGAGAAACACCGCCACGTCGTAATCGGAATCCGGGCGCGCATCGCCGCGTGCGCGGGAACCGAACAGCACCACGCGCTCGATCCGCTCGCCGTGGACTTTGTCGAGTGCGGCGCGGAACCGGCTGAGGATGGGGTCAACGATCGTCACCATAGCTCAGTATAGCATAAGCGGGATGTTGATTGCCACAGTCCCGCGCGCACCCTGCCCCATCGGGCGCAGGGCTGTCCGGGAAGGCGGCGAACTTGCAAGGTAAATCACTAGGCCGCAGGTGCATGCCCCTGAAAACGAAGGATTTTCGTCTACGGCGATGCCGTTTGCGTCTATTTTCTGGTTGGCGAGACTCAGAAAAGGACGGGAACAGGAGCATGCGCTTCACACCTACCATATTTGCCAAATTGCTTGCACCCCTCGATCGGCGGCAGTTCGACACGATCGTCGAGCGCCACGACGGCGATGCCTACGACAAATCATTCAAGAGCTGGGACCATCTGGTGGGCCTGATCTTCGCCCAGTTTTCCGCCGCCGACGGATTGCGTGGTCTGGCGGCCAGCTGGAACGCCAATAGCCAGCATCATTATCATCTTGGCACCGGCACACTGGCGCGCTCGACTTTGTCGGATGCAAATAAAATCCGGCCCGTCGCGGTCTTTGCCGACACTTTCGGTTTGATTGCGGGTCTGCTCGATCGCGCCACGCGCCGCGACGGCAAGGACATGCTGCGCCTCATCAATTCAACGCCCGTTCCACTCGGCAAATTGTGCGATTGGGCGAAGTGGAATGGCCGCATTCGCGGCATGAAAATGCATGTCGTCTATGATCCCAAGTCCGATTGCCCGCGCATTCTCGATATCACCGATGCCAATATCAACGATGCCGAGATCGGCCGCACGATCAACATCGAAGCCGGTGCGACTTATGTCTTCGACAAAGGCTATTGCCATTATGGTTGGTGGCGCGCCATCCATGCCGCTGGAGCGATCTTCGTCACCCGGCCGAAGTCCAACATGGGGCTCACGCGCGTCGAAATGCGCCCCATCGAGGTTACCGAAGGCGACGGCTGCACCATACTCGAAGATGCCGAGGTGCGCTTCGCCAGCAAAGGTGATTCCAAGCTGCCGATAAGGCTGCGCCGCATCACCATCAAGCGTCACAAGGATGGCAGCACGATCAACTTTCTGAGCAATGATTTCGACCGTTCCGCCGTCGCCATCGCGGCCCTTTATAGAGGCCGCTGGCAGATTGAACTCCTGTTCCGCTGGATCAAGCAGCATCTCAAAATCCGCAAGTTCCTCGGCAACAACGACAATGCGATCCGCCTGCAGCTCATCGCTGCGATGATCGCTTATGCGCTGCTACGCATCGCCGCCAAAGTGCATCGTGTTCAAATCCCGATTTTGCGCTTCATCGACCTCGTGGCTCAGTGCATCTTCGAGCGCCGCGACATCGCCGCGATCGACAAACCGCCGCCGCTGAACCCGAGCAAAAAACGCGATCGAAACTCGCCAAATCAGATGAGCTTCTGCTATGTTTGATTTTCCCCGGACAGCCCTGCATCGGGCGGCGACAATGGCGCAGGAGCAAGAGCGGTTTTCGTCGCAGCGGCTAAAGGATATCCCGGCAAACTGGGAACCTATTCACCGTCCGAAATGGTCTGCTCTTCGTCGCCCGGACTTCAATTCACTTGTAACGCCTCGGCCAATTCGCGAAACGCATCTTCGCTGTGCGGCGAAGTGGGGTTTTGCACCATGGCGTCGTAAATTTTCGGAACCAAGATGACGGCCTGGTCGAGTTCGCTATCTTGGCCCGACTGATAGCCGCCCATCACGCGCAAATCGCGGGTGTCTTCGAAGCGCGCGATCATCGCCTTCAGCTTCACGACCAATGCTTGCTGCTCTTTCGTCCAGGCGTGTTGGGCGAGGCGCGAGATCGAGGAGAGCACGTTGACGGCCGGAAACCGGCCTTGGTCGGAGATGGCCCGATCGAGCACGATATGGCCGTCGAGCGTGCCGCGAATATTATCGGCGACGGGGTCATTGTGGTCGTCGCCGTCGACGAGGACGGAAAATATGCCGGTGATCGAGCCCTTGGCCTCTTCGCCCGGCCCGGCGCGCTCGAGCAACATGGGCAGCTCGCTGAAGACGCTCGGCGCATAGCCGCGCGCGACGGCCGGTTCGCCCGCCGCCAGCGCGACATCGCGCGCGGCATGCGCGAAGCGCGTCACCGAATCGAAGATCAAGAGGACGTTCTCGCCCAGATCACGAAAATATTCGGCAATGCTCATCGCGGTTTTCGGCGCAAGGCGGCGCATCATCGGACTTTCATCGCCCGTCGCCACGACCGTGATTGCCCTGGCCTTATTGTCGCCGAGCAATTCGTCGAGGAATTCGCGGACCTCGCGGCCGCGTTCGCCGACAAGCGCGATGACCACCGTGTCGAAGCCTTTTGAGCCGGCCATCATGCCGAGCAGAGTCGATTTGCCGACGCCCGACCCGGAGAAGACACCAATGCGCTGGCCGGCGCAGATCGGCACGAACAGGTCAATGACCCTGACTCCGGTCTTCAACGGCGACTTGACGCGGGCGCGCCGTAAGGCGGCCGGCGGCGCGGCATCGATCGGCACCTGCGTCTCGCCGCGGCCCAACGGGCCGCCGCTGTCGATAGGCCGGCCCAAGGCATCGATCACCCGACCTTTCCAGCTCGCAGCAGGGGCGAAATGGAAGGGTCCGATGCGATAGACGGGATCGCCGAGGCCGGCGCAGGCTTTAGGCTCGAAACTCTTCACCGTCGCGCCGTCCGCATCGATGCGGACGACTTCCCCGAGCTGGCTTTGCTGGCCGTGCTGCAGAGAGACCCACTCGCCGAGCTTGACGAAATGCGACAGACCGGACACGCGGTAATGCGAGGGCGTCACCTCGCTGACCGTGCCGCCGACCCGCAGTTTGAGGAGCTCTGCGGCGGCGAGATTGACCGCCTGTTCAAGCCTGGCGAGCGCGTGCACGAATCAGATCCCGTCTCTTTTAAGGCGGCGACGCATGCAACAATGCTGCCGATCAGGAAGCGCCGCCGAGGATCCTGACGGCGTCCTTCATAGAGCTTTCGGTGTTCGCCGCGCCGCCGCTGACGCTTTCGAAGGCGCGCGAAATCATCATCAGCTTCGCCATTTCCATGATCGGATTGACGTTCGAGCCTTCGACCGAACCTTGCACTACGCCATTGCGGGTGAAATCGATGATCGGCGTCGCCGGTTTGTCGGGAATCACGCCGGAATTTTCGAAGCGCGTGAACTTGGCGCCGGCATCGATTTGAAACAGGCCGATGGCGCCGACTTGTCGGCCGCCTTGCGTGATCATGCCGTCCCCAGCGATCGTCGGCGCGCCCGCATCAGGGTCGAGGAGAATGGGAGTGCTGCCGGTGTCGAGCACCGGATAGCCACCGACCGTTTCGAGAGCGCCGCTCGGCTGCAAGCGCATGCGCCCGTCGCGAGTGTAGACAGTGCCTCTCGGCGTCTGGATCGCAAGCCAGCCCTCGCCTTGGATCGCAATGTCGAGCGGATTCGAGGTCTGGATCAGCGGACCCGGCGTGCGGGTTATATAATCTTTCCCGGTCGATGCGAAAGCGACCGGATCTTTGCCGGTTCGCGAGACGATTTCGTGGAAACTGACGCCGGAAGCGCGATATCCCACCGTGTTCATGTTGGCGACATTCATCGCCAATGTCGTTAGCCGGCGTTCGAGGGTAATCTGGGCGGAAAGGGAGACGTGCGACGAACCAGGCATGAACTAGGAGCCTCCGAGTTTTAGATTGGCCAGGCTGAGAAGAAGACTGGAGCTAATGCCCGGAGAGGTTACGAGCAAAGCGTTGGCCGGTGTCGTAGATACACCGCCCGTTGGGTTTTGGGCATCATAGGCGGCGGTGAAGCGGTTGAGGAAGTTCTGCAGATAGGTCGGATTTTGCAATTGGCTGATTTTGAGAAGCGACGACACCTCCTTGGCCTGGACGTCGATGTTTTCCAAAGACAAACTGGTCGGCAGATTAAGCGCCGTTTCCGCCACCTGCAGCAAAGTCTTGTCGCCGAGGATGCTGTAGGCGCTCGTTATGTTGGGCGCCATGCGGCGGAAATAGAGCGCCATTTGTGCGCCCTGGTTTTCCTGGCCGGTATTGGTTTCCAGCGCCTGCTCGTAATAATTGTTGACTGCCGTCGTCATGTTCGAGGAATTGTTCGTCGTTTCGGCGCCGTTCGCCTGAAAGTTGAACGCCTTCACGAGCGCCGTATAACGTGGATCGTTGAGGGATGCGGCGAAACTTTTTGCGCCGTCTCCGCCTTCCAACACTTTTGTGATCAACGCTTTGGCGTTGGTCATGTCGCTCAGGCCGAAGGCGGTCATGACATAATTATAGAGATTCGAATTATTTACGAGCTGGCTGGCCGTTTTTATGTTTCCGATATTGGCGAGGAAGTAATTCGTCTCACGGTCGACCGTCGGTTCTTTGGAGACCGTCTGCAGGGACTGGGAATAGTCGCGTGCGATCGAATTATAAAAATCGTGGCGGTGAGCATCGGCGGCGCCTTCCTCGATCGGAACAGATACCTTTAGCCCTGCGCAGCTTGCCCGAGGCTGGCTTCGTATCGTAGCCGGGTCGGGCGCCTGCGGAAAAAGCCGAAGCGGGTCACGCCTTGCACGCCCGAAGAATCAGAGTTTCCCCTCGAGAACTTGCGAGACCCATTATTCCTTCCGGCCCACCGAGATACCCGACGGCGTCGGGAAGCCTTTCTTCAGTCCTTTCATTTTGACATGCTCCGGTCGACCTGACGGGCTCGATCCTGCGGGCGAGGCTGTGGCGCGGAGGCCGGAGCAACGCCGCCTCAGGTTGGCGAAAAGTCTGTTGAAGAATTACAGCGAATGCGCGGCTTCGAATTAAGCCCCAGGCAAGCCATACAGCTTAGGAAAATTATCTCTCAGCTAGGAGCCGGGCGCTTGAGTTTCCTGATCGGGCTCGTCATTGCAATGGGGTGTATCATCGGCGGCTATGCTGCGGAAGGCGGCCATTTGGCCGTCATTTGGCAGCCCTGGGAATATCTCATGATTGCGGGCGCGGCGGTCGGCACATTCGTCGTCGCCAATACATTGGCGACGATCAAGGACTCGGGGAAAGCTCTCGTCGAGGCGATTAGAGGCCAGCAGCCTTCTCAGCGCGACTATCTAGATGTACTCGGAGTGCTCTACGCCTTGATGCGCGAATTGCGCGGCAAGGCCCGCAACGAGGTCGAGGCGCATGTCGACAATCCAGACGAGTCGGAGATCTTCAAGAGCTTCCCGAGCGTCCTCAAGAACCAGCAGCTCACCCATTTCATCTGCGACTACGTTCGGCTGATCATCATCGGCAATGCCCGCACGCACGAAATCGAGTCCTTGATGGACGAAGAGATAGAAACGCTCACCTATGATCATCTCCGACCCTTTCATTCGATGACCACGATGAGCAATTCCATGCCGGCGCTCGGCATCGTGGCCGCCGTGCTTGGCGTCATCCACGCCATGGGGTCGCTGGATCAATCGCCCGAGCTCCTTGGCGGCCTTATCGGCGGGGCGCTGGTCGGAACCTTCGGCGGCATCATTCTGTCGTATGGAGTGACATCGCCGATTGCTTATAAGATCAAGAACCTGCGCGAGAAGCAATTGCGGGTTTTCTTCATAGTCAAGCAGACCCTGCTTGCTTTCATGAACGGCGCGATGCCGCAGATTGCGCTGGAACACGGGCGCAAGACGATCTCTTCGCATGATCGCCCGTCGATCGACATGGTCGAGAACGAGACAGTGACCGGCAGTTTGCAGCATAAGCAAGCAGCGTGATCCGACATGATGAAGAATGTCCCGCAAACCGAATTTCATATGGAAGGGCCGGAGCGGTTGCTCAACTCGGGCGGGATTTCGCTCGAGCGCATGCCGCTGCTCAATGTCATCTTCGATCGCATTGCGACGCAATGCTCGGAGAGTCTGCGCCAATTGTCGACGGCGCCCGCCTACACGAGCACAAGCCAGATCTACGCTGAGCGGATCGGCACAATTCTCGATTCGTTTGAGGGCCGCGTCATCGTGGCGATCTTTCATGCGCTAGCGTGGGACGCCCGCGTCATTCTTGCGCTTGAAAACAAGTTTGTCTTCACGCTCGTCGAGGCGCTTTTCGGCGGTGACGGCAGTGAGTCTCCCTACAATGAGCAACGTCCTCTGACGAACATCGAAACGCGTACTGCGCAGAAGACTTTCGATCTGGCCGTGCGCGCTTTGCAAGCGGGATTTGCCGACGTGGGGCGCACCAATTTCAAGTTCGAGCGGATCGAATCACGCATGGACTTCGCGGTGATCGCGCCGCGGCCCAGTTTTGCCGTCGTTGCACGGTTGAACATCCGTCTGCTTGGTCGCACGGGCGAAATGTTCATCGTCATTCCGCAGGCGGCGCTGAAGCCGATGCGGCAGAATCTCGCACATGATCTTTCCAACGAGACGGCGCCTGATCCGCAGTGGAGCAAGCAAATCCACAATGAAGTGAGTCGTGCGGAAGTAGTCGTGCACGCGGTCATCGAGGAGGAAGGATTCACGCTTGCCGATATTGCGGCGTTGAGTGTCGGGAATATCCTCAAACTCCAAGCGACCCCGCGCAGCCGTGTGAAGCTGGAAAGCAATGATCAAGCGTTGTTTTGGTGTCATCTTGGGCAAGCGGACGGTCTATATACGCTGCGAATCGACAGATCTTTCGACAGTGAACAGGAATTCCTCGACACACTGCTGAAGTGACCTGGCCCGTTTCGGCCGTGAGCGGTCTCGAATCCGACGTCAGGCGCAATCTGTGGCACATGCGTTCGTTGGGTCGGTGTCATCCTGTCGAGTGCTCAAGTCCAACGGAGTGGCTGAACCCATGATACAAGACGAAGAGCAGCAAGTCGGCGCGACGGCTGATGTCGATCACGGTGGTGCGACTTACGGCAGGGCGCAGGGCAGCACCGACAACGGCCGTAACCTCGAAACTATTTTGCGGATTCCCGTGACTGTGCAGGTCGTGCTCGGTTCGGCGAGCATGCCGGTCTCGAATTTACTACGTTTGGGCCGCGGCGCGGTCATCCCTCTCGATCATCGCGTCGGAGAGCCGGTCGACGTCATGGTGAACGGCCGCGTCGTGGCGCGCGGCGAGGTGGTCGTCGTTGAAGATGACAATTCGAGGTTCGGTGTGTCTTTGACAGAAGTGGTCGGACCTTCCTCCGGAAACGAGTGAGGTTGGGACATGGGCACCGAAGCGGCAGCGCCGGCTGCCTCCACTGAAAAGAGTCTCAGGGGCTGCGAAAAAGTCGCGGCCCTCTTGGTGGCCATGGGCAAGCCGCTCGCGAGCCGCCTCCTCAAACATTTCGATAACGATGAGCTGCGCGAGATCACGCGCTCGGTCACCGAGCTCGGCTCGGTATCCATGCCGGTGCTCGAAACGACAATCGAGGAATTCGCGGCCCAGTTCATCCACGGGAGCGGCATCGTAAGCTCGGCGGCCGAAGCGCAAGAGCTTCTCTCCGGCGTGCTCTCCCCGGAAGAAATCTCCGACATTATGTCGGACGTGACGGGCAATTCCAATCACACGATCTGGGAGCGCCTGTCGGGTGTCCAAGAAGTGATCTTCAGTAGCTACCTGATCAAAGAGCACCCGCAGACTGCGGCTATCATCCTCTCTCGGGTGACGCCGGCCTGCGCAGCTAAGGTCATGGCGCAATTGCCACGTGAGGTGCGCAACGAGCTGATGCGACGAATGGTCGGTATAGCCATGGTTATGGAACCGGCGACGCGCTTGCTCGAAAGCATTCTGCAGGAAGATCTGCTCGTCAACGTCGCGCGCAACAACCGCTCCGGGCACAATGTGCGGATGGCGAACATCATCAACAAGATGGAGCGCGCGCAGATGGAGGATGTCTTATCGAGTCTTGGGGAAGCGCGCCCGAAAGTGGCAGAGACGCTACGCAGCTTGCTGTTCACGTTCGACGACCTCGTAAAGCTGCCGCCCAAATCGCGGCTTGTCCTCTTCGATTTGATCCCGACCGAACGTATCGTCTTGGCCTTGAAAGGCACCGACTCGAGCTTCCGCGACGTGATCTTGTCCACACTTTCGGTTCGCGCACGGCGAATCGTCGAAAGCGAGCTTTTGAATGGCGGCCCCGCACCGCAGCGTGAAGTTCAAAAAGCGCGCCGCTCGATCGCCGATATCGCACTCGAAATGTCGCAGCGCGGGGAACTCGAGCTTCACTCTGACGATGCGGATGAGCTGTACTGACGGAATGACGTGCAGGCATGAATGACAAACCGGACCGGGACAGCAAGACCGAAGAGGCGACAGAGAAGAAGATCCGCGACGAATTGGAGCGCGGCAATGTCCCTGTTTCGCGGGAAGCCTCAATCTTCGCGGCCTTTGGCGGCATCCTTATCTTCGCGACCTTTTATTTGAAGGACGGAAGTCTGTCGCTCGCTAATACACTGTCTCGCCTACTCGACAATGCAAGCGGCTGGCGCCTTCAAAACGGCGCTGATGCAAGTTTGCTGTTTTCGGCATTGACGGCCTCGGCCGGGACGCTGTGCATTCCGATCTTCGTGATTCTCGTAGGCGCGGGTATTGTCGCCTCCCTCGCGCAAAACCCGCCGAGCATCGTGTTCGAACGTATCCGGCCGGATCTCTCGAAGATCTCGATATCCGAAGGATGGCACCGCATATTCGGGATGCGTGGTCAGACGGAACTTCTCAAAGGCATTTTCAAGTTTCTGGCGATCGGCGTCGTCATTGCAACTTTGCTCCAGGCGGAGAAGAACCGTTTCATCAATGCCATGTTTTTCGAGCCGGGGGCGTTGCCGGAAGTCATCTCTTCCGTTGCAATCCGGCTCGTATCGGGTGTCGCCGTCGCAACTCTCGTACTCGTCGTGGCCGACTTGCTTTGGTCGCGCCTGCATTGGCGCAACGAATTGCGGATGACGCGCCAGGAATTAAAGGATGAAATGAAACAAATCGAAGGCGATCCACTCGTCAAATCAAGGCTGCGGTCGCTTGCCCTCGATCGCCGCCGCCGCAGCATGATCGCCGCTGTCTCCAAGGCCACCCTCGTAATCGCCAACCCCATCCACTACGCTATCGCCTTGCGTTATGTCAGGGAAGAAGGCGGCGCGCCACGCGTTCTCGCCAAGGGCAAGGATCTGCTTGCGCTCACAATCCGTCAGATTGCCGAACAACACTATATCCCGGTTTTTGAAGACAAGGCTCTCGCAAGGTCCATGTACGATTCTGTCGAGGTTGATCAGATGATTCCGCCCGAGTTCTACAGAGCAGTGGCGGAGCTGATCCATATCATCAACATCCATGACCAGCGTCCCCCGCGGGTCAATTGAAGACGCGTGAAAGCTTTATTGATGCTGATAAGCTGCAGCGATGAGCACGCCTTGCGCCGTGCCAAGGTGATTGCCGAAGGAATCAAAGATGTCGCCGCGGAGTTGCGCCTCGTCGACGCGGCAGATTTCGTCTCGTTCATTCATCTTGGGCAGTTCGGCAATATCCGGGATATCGTCAATTCTTCCATAGAACTTTATTACAAGCATGGCACTCTAAGCTATGCATGTTCGGCCGACTACGAGCTCGAATGGGACGGCGCGCCAACGGTCTATCTCGACTTGGAGTTTTGCCACCGGCACGTCGTGGCGACGTTCAAGCTGGCCTTGCGAGCCCGGAACGCGGGCATCGAGCTGCGCTCGATAAGCTTCGGCGACGACGTGGAGGGGGCGGATATGGAAACCATGTGCCTCATGGCCGCCATTGCGGACGCGAAACTGCCGCCGGCGCCGCGTTGAGTCGGGGCGGGCCATCCGGCATGCGAGCTTGCGCCAGCCTCGAGCAAGATTCGGCCGCTAAAGATTGGGCAGCCTCTCATTGTGGCGGACGCTAAAGTGGGACCAATCCATCTCTTCGATCTCGCCTCCGTGCAAGCCCGCTGGCTGGCGGTGCGGCAGGCAACGGTCGCGCAGAACGTCGCGAATGCGAGCACACCGGGCTACACGGCGCTTGATGTGACGCCTTTCGCTGACGTCTGCGACCAGTACCAGACCACAATGGCCGCGACCCATCCGGCGCATTTCGGCGGCGACGCGATGGACATGTCCTCCATAACGGGAAAGGACACGAATGCATGGGAAATCACACATTCGGGAAACTCCGTCCGCCTTGAACAGGAAATGCTCAAAGCCAATGAAGTCAATCGCGCTTATTCGATGAACACCGCGGTCGTAAAAGCCTTCAATCAGATGATGTCGGCCAGTATGAAAGGGTAGAGATGATCGATCCGATCGACGCTTCGCTGAAAATAGCCGCATCGGGGCTCGAGGCACAGTCGACTCGCTTGCGCGTCGTGGCGGAGAATATGGCCAATGCGGAGTCCACGGCGGCGACAGCCGGGGGCACTCCCTATACGCGCAAGCTCGTGACTTTCGATAACGAGCTGGATCGCACTTCGGGCACCGAGCTCGTCCACGTGAAAAAAGTCGGCTACGATCGGACACCATTTCGTGCCGAATATGACCCCGGCAGTCCCGCCGCCGATGCCAAGGGCTTCGTTAAGTTGCCGAACGTCAACCTGATCGTCGAAATGGCGGATATGCGCGAGGCCAATCGCTCCTATTCGGCCAATCTCCAGGTCGTGAAACAGGCCCGCGATCTGTTCACGATGACCATTGACCTACTGAGGAACCAGTCATGATTCCAGCACTCAGCGCTATCGCTTCCATGGCCTCTCAAAGCCTCGGCGGCCAAAACGCCACGACCAGCGGCACCGCCACCGCGCCCGTCGATTTCGGCTCCGTAATGGCGCAAGTCACGCAGGATACTGTCGGTAAGCTCAAGAGTGCCGAGGCAACGGCGATTTCCGGCCTGCAGGGTCAGGCGTCGGTGCAGCAGGTCGTCCAGACGGTGATGGATGCGCAGTCGTCGCTGCAGACCGCCATTGCGGTTCGCGATAAACTCGTATCCGCCTATCAAGAACTGACCCGCATGGCGGTCTGAAGGATGTAAGATGAACGTGCTTTCGATTGCAGCGACGGGTATGGCGGCTCAAGAGATGAACGTCGCCGTGATTGCGAATAATATTGCGAACGTCAACACGACGGCCTTCCGCGGTTCGCGCGCCGAGTTCACCGATCTCATCTATCAGGCGGAGCGGCTGCCGGGAGTCTCGAGCCGGGGACAAAACAACATGATCCCGGAAGGCGCCATGTTGGGGCTCGGCGTGCGCACCGCGGCGATCCGCAGTTTGCAGATTCAAGGCTCGTTGACGAATACCGGCAATCCTCTCGATCTCGCCATTAACGGGAACGGCTGGTTCCAGATCACGGGCCCGAACGGCGAAACACTCTATACGCGTGCAGGGTCTTTCTCGGAGAACGCGACGGGCCAGATCGTGACAAACGACGGCTACACTCTCACTCCGCCGATGGTCATTCCGATTAATGCTCTGAACGTGACCGTCAGTCAGTCGGGAATCATCTCGGTTACGCTCGCGGGGCAGACCGCGCCGCAGCAGATCGGACAGTTGACGATCGCGAATTTCGCCAACCCCGGTGGCCTCACCCCGCTCGGCGGCAATCTCTTCCAGCAATCCGAGGCCTCTGGACAGCCAACCGCCGGAGTTCCAGGCGATCCTGGTTTTGGCACGCTCAGCCAAGGTTATCTCGAAGCATCGAACGTCGATGCGGTGCAGCAGATCACCAATCTCATTACCGCCCAGCGCGCCTATGAAATGAACTCGAAAGTCATTCAGGCGGCGGACCAGATGTCGCAAACCTTGACGAAGAACATGGGGTGATCCATGGCCACGAGCTTCGCGCGAACCGGGCTGAGAGCTTATGTTCTCGGCGTGAGCTTGCTTGCGGCAGTCTGCACCGGCGGCGTGGCTCGCGCCGGCGAGGACTATTTTCTCCCGGTGCCGAACATCACGATCTATCCCGGCGACACGATCAAAGACGCCTGGCTCATCGATCGTGCTTTTTCAGCGAATACGGCATCGGTTCGCGGCGGGGTGATCAAGTCGCGCTCCGCACTTGTCGGAAAACTCGCTAGGCGGACCTTGTTGCCCGGCGTTCCGATACCGATGAACGGCGTCGGTGCGCCGCACGCTATCGCGAATGGCGGCAAGGTCAGGGTTGTCTTCATTCAAGACGGCCTTGAAATTTCGACTTATGCGACGGCATTGCAGCCCGGCGATATCGGCGAGGTGATCTCGATCCGCAATCTCGACAGTGGCTCGACTATTTCGGGCATCGTCCAGGCGGACGGGTCCGTCCGCGTGGGTGGCGGCTGATGTTGCGGTATGCGCTGATTCTGGCCTTGTGCCTCGTCAGCTGGGGTGCAGCCGGCGCGGTGCGCATCAAGGATATTTCCAGGCTCGACGGCGTCAGAGACAATCAGCTCGTGGGTTATGGTCTCGTTGTCGGCTTGCAGAACACAGGCGATACACTTGCCAACGCGACATTCACTCAGCAGGCGCTGCAATCCATGCTCGACCGCATGGGGATAAACGTGCGCGGTTCGAATTTGCGCACGCGCAATATCGCAGGCGTCCTCGTGACGGCGGAATTGCCGTCGTTCGTCACGCCGGGGACGCGGGTCGATGTTACCGTCTCCTCGCTTGGCGATGCGACATCGCTCATGGGCGGCACTTTGATCCTCACGTCACTTTCCGCGATAGACGGTCAGACCTATGCGATCGCCCAGGGGCAAGTTGCCGTTTCGGGGTTTGCCGCTGCCGGCCAGGCCGAAAGCATCACCCAGAATGTCCCGACGGCGGGGCGGATCGCCAATGGGGCCTTGATCGAACGTGCGGTCCCCGGTGAGCTCCAGGACATTACCCGTTTGACGCTCGAATTGACGAATCCGGACTTCAATACTGCGACACGCGTCGCCGACGCCATCAATGCCTATTCGATGGAGCGCTACGGAATGCGCACTGCGGCCGAAAAGGATCAGCGGTCGATCGCGCTCGCCAAGCCGGCAAGGGTCGCGACGGCGCGGTTCATAGCCGAAATCGGCGAACTCCTAGTGCAACCCGACACGCCCGCGCGCGTCGTGGTCGACGCGCGCAGCGGTACTGTGGTGATTGGCCAAGACGTCCAGATCTCGACTGTCGGCGTGACTTACGGCAATCTCACCGTGCGTATCACGGAAACTCCGCAGGTTTCACAACCGGCGCCTTTCTCGCAAGGCAAGACCGTCGTCGTTCCACGCACGCAAATTGATGCCGACCAGCAAGGCGGGCCGATTGCCATAGTGCGCGGCGCCAATCTGCGCACTCTCGTCAGCGGCCTCAACCAGATCGGGCTGAAGCCCGCCGGGATCATAGCTATCCTGCAAGCGATAAAAACGGCTGGCGCGCTCCAGGCCGACCTCATCGTCCAATAGAGCATCTTCGCGACATACTCCGAAGATCCTGCGCAACAAATCAGCTCGGGGCAAGATTGGTCGCGCAGTCTTCCCAGCCAATGCAGCCTTTTCAACCGATTCCGGTACGAATTGGATGGTTCGCGTTCCGGCGCACTGGCACTTATCCGAAGCGGAGGAACCCATCCGAACGACTACGCGCTACGTCGAAAAGTTGCAGCAGGTCCACCATGAAACAGGCGATTTATCGGATGTCTGAGAACCGGAAAGGTAGACGCGCTTTTCCGCGACATGGACGAGGATCGGCGCACCTGTGTTCGCGTCTTCTACTGGGAGCACCGGTATGAGGCCGATGTCTTGCCACTTCGTGCTTTTCGCCGGCGTGCTCGCTTTGGCGTTGCCGTTCCTGATGGCCCCTTCCCGCGGTCTCGCACAAGAACCGGAAGCGGTCTTTTCACTGCGCAGTCTCGCGGATGCGATCTTTCCACCGCGCAATCCAGCACCGGCAGAGGCGCTGCAGCCGCCGCCAAAGTCGAAAAAGCCCGCAAGCACGCGCGCCGCTGCTCGAAGGCCGCAAGAACGGCCGGTCGGGCCTGCAACAGCCGCAGAAACGCAAAAGCCCGAGCCCCCCGATGCGCACAAGCCGCTGGTCGCAACGCGACCGATCGAGACGCATCCGGCGGTTCCGGCCCAGCGGGCCGAGACGGAAGTTGCGGCCTTTACGCCCGAAGTTCACCAGTTCTGCACCGATAATGCGGACTCCGCCGGTCAAGCTCGGGTTGCTTGGGAGGCTGCTAAGTTGAAAGAGCTCGAAGACAAGCTCCGCCAACGGATCGCCGAGCTCGAAAGCAAGCGTGCCGAATATGAAGAGTGGCTGCATAAGCGCGAAGAAGCACTGAAAAAGGCGGCGGAAAACGTGGTGGCGATCTACACGCGGATGCGCCCGGAGGCCGCCGCTTTGCAACTCGCCGCGATGGATGACGCGACAGCTGCGGCACTTCTGGTGAAACTCAAACCCAGCAACGCCAGCGCAATACTCAATGAAATGGAGCCCGGCCGCGCGGCGCGTCTGACCGCTGCAATGGTCGGATCCCTATCGGTGGCCGATGGAAAGAAGAGCTAAATGAAATTGCTGCCTGTGGCTTCCCGCGTCTTGCTCGGCCTATGTGTCGCGGGCTGCGTCGGCGGCTGTGCCGGCGACATCAGCGAAATCGGCCGGGAGCCGAAGATGAGCCCGGTCGGCACTGGTCTCGCCACCAACGTGCAGCCGGTTTCGAGCGCACTCTTCGTTCGGCAGACGCAGCCGACGAGACAATCTTTGTGGGACGGAGGCCGCGCCGATATTTTCAGCGACCCGAGAGCGATGAAACTCGGCGATGTTCTGACCGTCAACATCGCGATCAACGACAGCGCGACCTTCGGCAACTCGACGGATCGGGCGCTGACTTCGGAAGTCAAGGGCGGAATAAATATGCAGATGCAGACGAGCAGTAATACAACCCAGCTCAATCCGACGATCGATGCAACGTCCTCTTCGACGACGCAAGGGCAAGGGACGATCGATCGTTCCGAGAAGATTCAATTGTCGGTTGCTGCGGTCGTTACCGATGTTTTGCCCAACGGCAATCTCGTCGTGAGCGGATCGCAAGAAGTGCGCGTCAACTACGAATTGCGCATTTTGAATATTGCCGGCATCGTCCGGCCCCGCGATATCTCGAAGGACAATGCGATTCCCTACAACAAGATCGCAGAAGCGCGCATTTCGTATGGAGGCCGCGGCCGGGTGATGGAAGTGCAACAGCCTGGGGTCGGCCAGCAGATCTGGGATCGTTTCAAGCCGATGTGACCAGCGGCGTCGTGTGAGAAAAGTCCCCATTGAAACCGAAGGTGAGGCATGGCCGACTGCCTGCCGCCGCTTTTGCCGAACCGGCGAGTTCTGTGTGGATGGCTCGATCGCGGCCGCATTTCGCTGCGGTCTTCCTGTAAGAGTCGGCGCCGGCTGCCGAATCGATTCGGAAGATTTGCGGGATCGACGCGGATCTGGCCTATGGAGGGCATTGTCCAATGTCCAATGAGCCGACTCTAATATCCGATGAGCCGAGTCCAACGCCCGATAAGCCGAAAACGGACTGGAGACCCTTGCTGCAATGGCTTGGGGTGACGATCGCGATGAGCTTCGTCGCGGTGGGCGCCGGGGGCCTTTTTGGTCTGCAGATCGTCGGGCAAGTCAGGGAGAGCGTAGCCAACGCTGGTAAGGCCGAAGCCGCCGTCGGGTCGAAATACGCCGCCGACACGGGCCTCGCAAATCTACCGCCGATTGTGACGAATTTTGCCGATCCGCCCGATGCCTGGGTCCGGCTCCAGGCTGCGATCGTATTCGATACGAAGGCGGTGCCGGCTCCGGATGTACTCGCCGCGCAAATCTCGGAGGATTTCCTTGGTTTCCTCAAGACGCTGACCGTCGGTCAAATCGGCGGTGCCAGCGGGCTGCAGCATTTGCGGGAGGACCTGGGCGAACGTGCTTCGATCCGCTCGGAGGGACGGGTCCGCGAACTCATCATCGAAACTTTGGTGGTGCAGTGAAAAAGCTGTGTCTCGCAGCCGCTCTGCTGCTTGTGTCGGCCACGGCTGCGGCTGCGCAAGTCCCCGATCTCAATAGCCTTTTGCCAACGGGCGGCGGCAGCGCTGCGGCGCGAATAATCCAGCTCGTGGCGCTCTTGACGGTCCTGTCCATCGCCCCGGGGCTGCTTGTGATGGTGACCAGTTTCACGCGCTTCGTCGTCGCTTTGTCCTTCCTGCGGTCCGGCCTCGGCCTACAGAGCACGCCGGCCAATCTGGTTCTCATCAGCCTGTCTCTGTTCATGACATTCTATGTCATGTCGCCGGTGTTCGACCGGGCCTGGCAGGATGGTGTCAAGCCGCTCATGGACAATACCATGTCGGAGCAAGAAGCCTTTCCCAAGATCGCCGAACCCTTCCGTCAGTTTATGCTCCGCCAGGTGCGGGACAAAGACTTGAAACTGTTCGAAGATTTGGCTCCCGAGCCGAACAAGCCACAACCCGGCGGCGTCGTCGAACTGCGCATTCTCATTCCGGCCTTCATGATTTCCGAACTGCGGCGCGGTTTCGAGATCGGATTTTTGATCGCGCTTCCTTTCTTGGTCATCGATATGGTCGTCTCGACGCTGACGATGTCCATGGGCATGATGATGCTGCCGCCCTCGGTCATAGCGCTGCCGATAAAAGTCCTGTTCTTTGTCCTCATCGACGGCTGGAACCTGCTGATCGGGAGCCTCGTGCGGTCTTTTGTCTGAGTGTCGAGGGTCCTGGGCCTGGATTTCGGGCCTGGATTTTGCCAGCGAAATCCGGAAGTGACGCAAAATTCATCCTATTTCGGGCCGGAACGCGGCGCGAAAAGTGCATTTGGCGCAAAATCTTAAGTTTCGGGTAAGGTTTGAGCCTTAACGTCCGATCCACGGTAGGTTGGCGCCCTATGGCGTCCAAAGGCATCACGCCGCCCCGCCGTACCGGCGAAAATCCGGTATGTCCCCTCCGCGAAGAACTCAGCCAACCCAGGGACATCCGATGTCAAGTAGCATTCTCACGAACCAATCTGCGTTGACGGCGCTTTTGTCGCTGAATCAGACGCAGCAGAACATGAACAAGTACGAGAATCAGATCTCGACCGGCCTCGCCATTGCCGGCGCGTCCGATAACCCGTCCTACTGGTCGATCGCGACCAGTATGAATTCCGACGTCGGCGCCCTCGGTGCCGTCTCCAGTGCGCTGTCGGAAAGCGCGTCGATGCTGTCCACGAGCACTGCGGCTCTGCAGTCGACGATCTCGGTCATGGATGCCATCAAGAATGACCTGACCTCGGCCTCGAACCCCGGCGCCAGCATGACCGGGATTCAGACCGACATTTCGGCCCAGCAGCAGCTCCTTTACAGCATCGGCACATCAGCAAATTTCAACGGTCTCAACCTGTTGACCAACTCGTCATCGACGGGCGGCGGCGCGCCGACGGGGCTCGGGACGGTCAATCTCGTCGCCTCGTTTAATTCGAATGGCGGCACTGCGGCAGTCAGCTTCATCAGCCTCGACGCGGGCAACACGGAGCTCTTCGACGGCACTGCGGGTGCGACCAATGCGGCGACCGCGACGGGCGGCATCCTCGGGACCGCCGGCGCCAACAGCGGCGTCTCCGTTCTATCTATGAACATCAGTGCCCTCACGCCGGGCAGCGCCCAGGTCGCCAATATGCTGGCGGATGTGCAAACGGCGATTGCCTCGATCACCAGCGCGGCGAGCACCGTCGGCGGCGTCCAGACCAACGTCACCGATCAGCAGACATTCGTCTCCAACCTGTCGGTTTCCTTGACGACGGGTGTCGGCGCCCTCGTCGATGCCGACATGAACAACGCTTCGACGAAAATCGCAGCGCTGCAGGTCCAGCAGCAGCTCGGCGTTCAGGCGCTGTCGATTGCCAATTCGAACACCCAGCTGATCCTGAAACTGTTCCAATAAGCTGAAGACTTTCGCGGTTGGACTGCTATTAAGAGGCTACGCTCCCTGGGGCGTAGCCTTTTTTGCGTGGGCCGGAGCAATCCCCGCGCAAGCTTTCCTCGTCACAGTGCCCACGTGCCAATTGCCCGAAGGACTGGCGCGCATGGCTTCGGCTCTCGTTGCGCGTTGCCGGCTTCGTCCGCGGCAGCGGGAATCGGCGGCTCCGATTTCCGCTCCAGAGAGTGAGTGACAGGGGCGCTTATGACGGTGCTCGAACAGGCCGAGCGATTCTGGACCAATCTCGCCAAGCTCGGTACGAAGCGTCTCATCGCGCTCGCTGTGACGGGCGTCGCCGTGTTCGCGATTACCGGGCTTGCGGGCTATTATCTGAGCCGGCCGTCGCTCGAGGTGCTTTACAGCGGCTTGGATCGGCAGGACGTCGGCCGAATCGCTTCGGCGCTGAAAGAGGCGAATTTCACTTTCGACGTCAGTGCGGACGGTACGACGGTGCTCGTGCGCTATGGCGAGACCGGCGCGGCGCGCATGTTGCTCGCCGAAAAAGGTCTGCCCAATAACCTCAATGCCGGCAACGAGCTTTTCGACAAGCTCGGCTCTCTCGGTCTGACGTCGTTCATGCAGGAAGTGACCCGCGTGCGGGCGCTCGAGGGAGAGCTTGCGCGAACGATCCAGACCATGCGGGGGGTCAAAGCGGCGCGCGTGCATCTCGTCCTGCCGGATGAGGGTTCCTTCCGCAGGCAGAGCCAGCCTCCGTCCGCGTCCGTAGTCGTGCGGACGGAATCCGGTGATGACGCGGCCATAGCCAAGGCGGTCCGTCACCTGGTTGCCTCTGCGGTCCCCGGCATGAAGGTGGAAGAAGTCACGGTTCTCAACACCGAGGGCGCCTTGCTCGCTTCGGGGGATGATCTCGCCGATGCCGCCCCCGGCCAAATGCTGAGCCTCGAAAATTCCGTTTCGAAAGAGATTCAGGAGAATATCCGCAAGACGTTGGTGCCCTATCTCGGCCTGCGGAATTTCCAGATCAGCGTCGCGGTGCGCGTAAATACGGACAAGCGGCAGACAAACGAAACCATCTACAATCCCGACTCGCGTGTCGAGCGCTCCGTCAAGGTAACAAAGCAAAACCAAACTTCGCAGAATTCGAGCAACGCGGAGGCGCCCACCACGGTCACGCAGAACGTACCGAAAGAGAGCACCACCTCTTCTGAAGGCAAGCGATCGAATGAAGAGAATCAGAAGCGCGAGGAACTGACGAACTATGAGGTCTCCTCGAAATCGATAAATACAGTCAGCGGCGGCTTTGCGGTCGAGCACATCTCGGTCGCGGTTTTGGTCAACAAGGGGAGCCTGGTCGCGGCGCTCGGCGGCAAGCCGCCGCCCGAGATTCTCGGCAAGCAGTTGGCGGATCTCGAAGACATCGTCGCTTCGGCGGCCGGTCTCAACAAGACGCGCGGCGATCACGTCAAGCTTTCGGCGGTGGATTTCGTCGAAACCGGCCGCGATCTAGAACCGGTGCCGGGGCCAGGGTTCTCCGAAATCCTCACGCACCAGACCGGCACCATCGTGAACGGATTCGTCGTTCTCGTCGTGGCGCTCTCGCTCATCTGGTTTGGTGTACGCCCTTCGATCAAAGCCGTCCTTGGCGGAACGAGTTCCGGCACGGAAATAGTCACGGCGCCGGCACTCGCTCCGACCGATGACTTCGCCGGAGCCCAGCCTTTCCTGCCGAGTTTCGATGCGTCGGGGCGATATATGTCCTCCGAGCCCAATCTGATCGAGGATCTTACCGATCAAGTTAAACGCACGCCGCTCAAGCGACTGGAGCAAATCGTCGAATTCGATGAAGAACAAGCCGCTGCGATTCTGAAATTGTGGATTCGCGCGGGAGATGGCGGATGATGGCGCGGCCTGTGGCGCATTATCTCGAGCGGTTCGAAAAGGAGCCTGAGCCAGAGCCCCATCCTGGCCGGGGCACGGATTTCGTGTCTATTCCCTCATGCCCACAGGACATGAGCGAGGCTCCGGCCGACGATTCGTTGTTGCAACTCGAGGCTGCACGAGAATGCGGTAGAGCCGAGGGGCTCGAAGCGGCGCGCCAGGAATTCGCGGCAGAACTCGAACGGGCGGCGCGGCTCCATCACGAGCAACTCGAGGCGGCGCGACGGAAATGGTCGGAAGAAGAGAGCGACGCGCTGCGCGCCTCTCTCACTGCCGGCCTCGCCGAGATGGAGGCTCGGCTGGCGCAAGGGATGTCCAAGGTTCTGGCGCCTTTCGTTATTGACGCCTTGCGCAAGCAAATGATCGAGGAACTCACCGAGACGATTGCCGTCTTGACCGGGAGCAACGAAACGATCTCGATCAGGATCAGTGGCCCGGCGGACCTCCTCGACCTCTTACGCGGCAAGCTCGCAGAAGCTCCCGCACGGATCGAATATGAATTAAGCGAGGGCGTCGACGTCAGCGTACGGGCCGAACAGACGATGATCGAGACGCAACTCAATGCTTGGATCGCGCGGATCACCGCCGCGTTGGAGTAGCCGGCGTGGCCGACCAAAAACCGCATGAACTCCTGATCATCAAGCGCTACCGGGGCGGCCACGAAGGCCAGCATGGCGGTGCGTGGAAAATCGCTTTTGCCGATTTCATGACCGCCATGATGGCACTGTTTCTCGTGCTTTGGTTGATCAGCGCGACGAACGAAAAATCCAAAGTCTCGATCGCTCGCTACTTCAACCCGGTCAAGCTCGTCGATATGTCGACAATGAAAAAAGGGGTGAACGATCCAAACGAAAATATTTCGAGCAGCCCTGACCAACGTGCTGTGCCGCAT
The DNA here is from genome assembly GCA_963809985.1 of uncultured Alphaproteobacteria bacterium. Classification (GTDB taxonomy): domain Bacteria; phylum Pseudomonadota; class Alphaproteobacteria; order Rhizobiales; family Beijerinckiaceae; genus Methylovirgula. The sequence continues at coordinate 567,284 of CAWELW010000004.1, forward strand.
CCCCAGACGGCGGAGAATGCTCAACGGCCCAACGAAGAACCACAAGTGCCGGCGAAGGAAGATACGGCTGAGCCGACCACCGGGGTTGGGCGCCAGCCCACGCACAGCGAGTCTGCCTTATTCCGCGATCCCTATGCCGTGCTGGCGGAGATCGTCGCCGCCAACGAAGGAACCCAACCCGCATCCGATAAAACGGCAATCGCCGGGCAGACCGAAAAACCCATTGATGCCGCCGAGCCGTTCAAAGATCCGTTCAAGATTATGATTCCGGACGTTCTTCCCAGTGCGGACGACGATCGCAAAAAAGCGGCGGGTTCACTTCCGCAAACGACCGAACTAGCCGTCCAACCCGCGACCCCGGTTTCGGCGCCACCGCCCGGTGCGCCGCTTGCCTCGTCTCCGCCTTCACCAGCGCCTTCACTTCCACATTCCCCACCTCTTTCCGTATCCGTCAAAGCGGTGCCGGTGGACGCGTCCCCACTTCAACCGGCGCCGAGCAAAGACAGGACGGCAATTCCAACGGCAAGCGACGATAGAGGCAACGCTCCAGATAATCGGTCGCAAAAATCAGCCTCGAGCACGGAGGCCGAAGCGGTCAAGCTGCAAAGTGAGATCGCTGGCGAGATCGCAAATGTCGTCAGCAAGGCAGGTACCGACAAGGCCATCCCCAATGTCGAAATCAAAGCCAGCGACGAAGGCATCCTGATCTCTCTCATGGATCAATTCAACTATGCCATGTTCGCGATTGGATCGGCGGAGCCGCAAGTGCGGACGATCCAGGTCATGGATAGAATTGCTGCGATCCTCAAGAAATATCCGGGCGGCATCGTGATCCGCGGTTATACCGACGGGCGGACGTATAAGAGCCGGAATTACGACAATTGGCGCCTGTCCTCGGCGCGGGCGCATATGGCGGAATATATGCTCATACGCGGCGGTCTGGGTGAAAAACGTATAGAAAGAATTGAAGGTTACGCCGATCGCAAATTGAAAAATACGAAACACCCGTTTGCTGATGAAAATCGCCGTATCGAGATCTTGCTGAGAAAGGATCAGACGTGAAGAGGCAGCCGGTCGAACTCCAGGTCTCGCCGTGGCCGCTCGCTTTCGGCAGGCCCGCCCTTTAACGCTCTCGTCTGTCTGGCTGCCGGGCTTTTCGGCCTCTTGGTGGCTCCCTCTCGCCTTGCTGCTCAGCATCGGCCGCCGTTCGAGATTGTCCGCTCGATGCATGCCTTGCAAGATCAAGTCGCGCTCGGAAACACAGCTGCTCTCGCCGCCCTGCCAGTGCTCTCAGGCCAGCTCGCCGAAAAGCTGCTTGCTGCGGATCCTGCGGTTTGGCGTGAGGCGCGCAATGCTCGTGCGGCGATAACTTACGTTTTGAGTGGTGGCCAGCCGCGGGTTTTGCGCAAAATCCTCGCGAGCGGCGAGTGCCCGGGTGACGAGAAGAAGCTGATGGAAGGCACGCTCGCCTATGCCGAAGGACAAGAGGCGAAGGCGAAGCAAATGTTGGGCGATATCGACCCGCGCACGCTCGAGGCCATCGTCGGCGGCCACGTGGCGCTCGCGCAGGCGGCACTCTTCGCGCGCGAAGATCCGCGCAAAGCGATCGATCTGCTCGATACGGCGCGCATCCTGGCGCCCGGCACTCTGGTCGAAGAAGCAGCGTTGCGACGTGAGATCTTCCTCTCGGAAAAGATTGACGACTTCAATAAATTCAATTCGGCGGCGGGACAATATCTACGCCGCTTCGCCACTTCGAGCTACGCCGAGAATTTCGAGAATCGCTTTTCGGCCTCGCTCGTCGCCATTGCCATTGCGGGCAGGCTCGAGCAGATCACCAAACTCGAAAGTTTATTAAATGATATGGGCGAACCCGCGCGGTTGCGGCTTTATCTCGCAATCGCCCAGTCGGCTTTGGTCCATGGCAAGCTCGATACGGCAAAATATGCCGCAACCAAGGCCGCGCAGTTCGCGGCGCAAGGCACTGCCGAAGCGAACCGAGCCGTGCTCTACTACGGTGCCGCTGCGATCCTTACCCAACCACTCGAAGGGAGCCTCGATAAACTCGAAGCCCTCGATCATTCCAAGTTGACGCGCCGCGACGCCGATCTCGCCGAGGCTGCCATCGCGCTCGCCAAGAAGATCTACCATTGGCCGGAGACGCGGAAGGCGGCGCGTGATCAGGATGAGTCGAAGGTCGCGCCGCCGCCCGGCTTCGAGCAAACGATAGCCTCGACCGATGCCACAATTGATCTGGCCCGCTCGGGTCTTGCGGCGACCGATGGCGTCTTGAAGGAAAAGCGCCCATGACCAGCATCGGCTTTTTTTTGCAAAATGTGCCGACCGGCCGCGATCTCTATGGGGCGGTCGATCAAACAAGTGCTTTGGATGCTGCGCCCGCAGGATCGGATGCGAGGGAGAAGTCCTTCGAGTCGCTTCTTTCCAATTTGGCACAGTCTACGCAGGACACTGCCGTTGCCTCAACGACTACCCAAGTCGTTTCCGGCGCGCCGGTCGTCACGGCGCTCGCCGCAAACAGTGCCCGCGCAGCGGGTGCGCTATCGCCAGGCACGGAACAAGGCGTCCATCCGGTCAACTTCGTCGCAAGCCAAGCTACGGCTGCGGCATTGCCGAGCAAATCCGATTTTCGAGCGGCTGATGGCTCACCCCAGTCGATGAATGCGGCGGAGGAATCCGCGGCTTCCCCGCCGACGTCGGATGCGAAGACGCGTGCGAGCCCGGTCACAAGCCTTCTCGGCAACCTCTCGCAGCGCTCCAACGCCGCCCCGCCGAGCGTTTCGCGCAGCACAAGCGCGCTGGGTTCGTTCGCTCTCAGCGCAGACGCGCGGAGCAAGTTCAGAGCATCAGCGGTGCAAGTTGCCGATCCCGCCAAAGCCGCCTTGGTTCCGCAAGGGACCACTGCCGCCAAAGACACCCCGGTTCCGCAAGGGACCGCTGCCCCTCCCAGAGCTGCCCCGGCCGAGCAGGGAACCGCCACTCCGTCCGAAGCTGCCTTGGTCGAGCAAGGGACCACTGCCGCCAAAGATACCCCGGTTCCGCAGGGGACCGCTGCCCCTCCCAGAGCTGCCCCTGTCGAGCAGGGAACCGCTACTTCGTCCGAAGCTTCCTTGGTCGAGCAAGGGACCGCTGCCGCCAAAGACACCCCGGTTCAGCAAGGGATCATCGCTCCCGCCAAAGCCGCCTTGGTCGAGCAAGGGACCACTCCCGCCAAAGCCGTCTTGGTGCCGCAAGGGACCGCTGCCCCCTCCAAAGACACCCCGGTTCAGCAAGGGATCATCGCTCCCGCCAAAGCCGCCTTGGTCGAGCAAGGGACCACTCCCGCCAAAGCCGCTCTTGTACGGCAAGGGATCGCTGCCCCCTCCGAAGCTGCTTTGGTCGAGCAAGGGACCGCCGCGCCCGCCGAAACTGCGGTGGTCGATCAGCCGGCTGCAGCAACAGCTCCGCCCCAGACGCTTTTTGATCGGACGGCGGCAAACTGCGCACAAGAAGCGGGCATTGCGACGTCGAACGGCAACCTGCGCGCTTTCGCTCGGGCAAGTGGCCCTTCCCAGACGAGCGAGGTTTCCGCAGCTGTTTCGTCCGCTCCATCTTCGCAGCCGACGCAAGACAGTCTTGCCGGCCCGGCTTCGGCGGGCAATGCCCGCCGGGCGCGCAATAGCACCGAAGTTGGCCAAGGAGAGGCTGCCACAACTGTCGATGCATCGTCGGTTGTCATGCCGGTAACCCAATCGACCGATTTGGCAGCCCCGGTAATTGTCGCGCCATCGCCAATCGATGCGGGACAGGCTGTTTCGCCGAATTCGGCCGCCAGCTCGACAGTTTCTTCCAACCGAACGCGCCAGGCAGGCACCATTCCGGCTCCGAGCGTTTCCGCCGTGACTTTGACAAGCAACGCAGGCGATGCCGCAACGACGGCCAATTCCCTGGAATCTGCATCCCCAAATTCGTTCGAAATGAACATCACGGCGCTCAGCACGGCGACCCATTTCGCGCCCGTCACCAGGCTTTCTCCCGTCCAGCAAGTTTCAGATGCCCTCGCTGCGACGCTCCCGTCCTTGTTCGGACCGAAGAATAGTTCGGCTGTGGCCTCTGCCGCCGATCTCAGCAACGAGGCAGGTATTACGGGTTCGGTGACAGCCGATGCTTTGGCGCAGGCGGCGCAGCCGTCTGCCACTTCGGTCAAGACGCTGAATTTGCAGCTTCAGCCGGATACGCTTGGGCAAGTGACGATCAAGCTCAACCTTTCCGACAGCGGGTTGGCGGTACAGCTCGAGGCTGCAAATCGGCAAACGGCCGACCTCATCGACAAGGACAAGCAGGCCCTCGCGCAGGGGCTGAACAATTCAGGCTATTCCGTTGCAAGCCTCGAAGTGACCGTCGTGCCCCAACACGCTTCCCATTTTTCGAGCGATGCCTCGTCCCAGCAGGGGCAAGCCGATCCGAATGCCGGCCAATTCGGAGGGCAGCCCTCCGGCCACGACGGCTCGCCGAACGGAGATCGCAACAGACATGCTCCATCCGCACTCACCGAAGCTCCGCTCGGCTCGCAAAATCTCTTCTCGAACGATGCCGCCGCTCACGTGGTTGGCAATACTGGCCGCCGCGACCTTTTCGTCTAATGGGCCTTCACCGGCGTCCGAAAGCAAGACTATGGTCTGCGAACGCGAAATGACACGCGCCGCAAAGAAATACGAAGTGCCGCTCGGTGTGCTTTATGCCGTGGGCTTGACGGAAACCGGGCGGCGCGGTTCCTTACATCCCTTTGCCCTCAACATCGAAGGCCCATCCTATTTTCCCGAGAGCCTTGCCGATGCGGAGGCCCGTTTTGAACGCGCGCGCAAGGCTGGCGCTAAGCTGATCGACATCGGCTGCATGCAGATCAACCATTTCTATCACGGGAGCCAATTTCGTTCGGTCCATGAGATGTTCGACCCGCACCAGAACGTCGACTATGCCGCCCGCTTCCTCAAGGAGCTCAAAGCCACGGAAGGCACCTGGACATTGGCGGCGGCCCGCTATCACGCTGGCCCCAACAACAATCCGGCCCAGAAGCAATATGTCTGCGCCGTCATAGCCAATATGGTCGCGAGCGGCTTTGGCGCCTGGACCCAAAATGCCCGCTCCTTCTGCCACTGAGCGTCTGCGAACTCGCACCGCGAGTGCGGCTTGGAAAACTCATTCGGTGAAGAAAAGCGCGCCAATCATTGGTAACGTTTGACAAATCATAAGACTTCGCTAACACTTAGTTGCACCGACACAACTGATTCGGGGGGCGATTCGGTGCTGGTCATCGTCGACGAACGCGAGATTGTTACGGCCGGATACGCATGTCAATTCGGCAATGAAGGTGTATCCTCCGCGCGGTTTTGCCCGGAAGAGTTTCGGGAATGGGTGACGACGGTCGCTGATTCGGATCTTTATGCGGTCGAAGCATTCCTCCTCGGTGACTGTCGCGATCGCGAAGTATTGCCGAAGATAATCCGCGAGCGGTCGCGTGCGCCCGTCATCGCAATGAACGAGGCGCCCTCTCTCGAGCAGACGTTAGGCCTGTTTGCCGCCGGCGTCGACGACGTCGTCCGCAAGCCGATCCACGTCCGGGAGATTCTCGCCCGGGTCGGTGCGATCCGGCGGCGGCTGGAGGTCGAGCAGGAACACGCCGTCGTCGGCGAGATGCGCGTCTTTTTTGACGGGCGCGACCCGGAAATCAAAGGCGCGGTCTTGCCCTTGCCACGGCGAGAGCGGCGAATTCTCGAATATCTTGTCGCCAACCGCGGCCGGCGTATCACCAAATCCCAAATATTCAATTCGATCTACGGGATTTTCGACGAGCACGTCGAAGAGAATGTCGTCGAGAGCCACATCAGCAAGCTCCGCAAGAAGCTGCGCAAGCATCTCGGCTACGATCCGATCAACTCGGTGCGCTATCTTGGGTACAGGCTTGGGGACGGTCCTGAATAAGGCGCGTGCCGGCCGGCTGGCGCGGCTTTGATCCGCCGCAAAAGTGATCAGAGTGATGGTTTCTTGCAGCCTGAACGAGGCTCGCCTCACAGGCGAGGAGGCGTGCGTCCTTCGGCGGCCATTTTGCGGAATATTTATCCGTCGCGCATCGCCGAAACATGAAGCGCTCTGTCTCACCGTAAGCCCCGCACAAGTCGATCATCCTTAAATCTCCCGACGAAGCAGGAGAATTGAGGATGAGCCTCTTAAGCGCCCTGATGGCGAGCGTGTCCGGCATGCAGGCCCAAGCCAACGCTCTCTCAACCATTTCCGACAATATCGCCAATGCCGATACGACCGGCTACAAGGAGGCGTCCACTCAGTTCGAGGACATGCTTAGCAGCGTCAGCGCCAACGACTATAACGCAGGCGGTGTTTCGACGATCGTCCGCTACGGCATTTCTTCTCAAGGCAGTCTCGAATCGACGACCTCGTCCACCGATCTCGCGATCCAGGGCAATGGCTTCTTCGTGGTGCAGAATTCGAGCGGTGCCAGCCTGCTCACGCGGGCTGGCTCCTTCACGCAGAATTCCGCCGGCACGCTCGTCAATGCCGCGGGCTTCACGCTGATGGGCGAGCCGATCACCGCTGGCTCGAATACAACTGCGGACATTAGCGGCGTGGACCAATTGGTGCCGGTAACGATCAACCCCGTCTCGCTGGTCGCCAATCCCACGACGACGGGTACCCTCGTTGCGAATCTGGATTCGAATTCGGCTGTCGTCACCCCAGGCGCCGGCCCCCCTGCGGTTGCTTTGCCTTCGGCGAACACTACCAACTCGACCTATACTAACCAGACGTCGATCACTGCCTATGACAATCTCGGCAATGCCGTCAATCTCAACGTCTATTTCACCAATACTGGCAATAATACTTGGGAGGTCGACGTCTATAAAGCGGCAGACGCAACCAACGGCGGATTCCCCTATCAGAAAACAACTGCGGGCGTGACGACCACCGATACGCCGCTGGTGACGCAGACCCTCACGTTCAGCCCGACGACAGGCGACCTGACCAGCCCGACCGCGCTTACGATAAACATCCCCAACGGCCAGACGCTCAATCTCAACATAGCGCAAATGACCCAACTCGCCTCCTCGTTCTCGATATCGAACAGTACAGTCAACGGCAATTCTCCGGCAACATTCCAAAACGTGAGCATCGCGACCGACGGCACGCTGAGCGAAGTCTATTCGAACGGGACGACTGTTCCCGTCTATAAGATTCCGCTCGCCACGGTCGCGAGCGTCGACAGTCTCACGCCTCTCGCCGGCGATGCCTACCAGGCCAATGCCCAATCCGGCAGTATCGTCGTGGGCGCAGCCAATTCGGGCGGTTTCGGAAGCATAAACTCGGACGAACTCGAATCGTCCACAGTCGACCTTGCGACCGAGCTGACGAACATGGTGGTCGCTCAGAATGCCTATTCGGCGAATTCCAAAGCGTTTCAGGTCGGCTCGGACCTTTTGCAGGAACTCAGCAATCTCATCAAGTGAGCCTGCGGTTGTGTTAAGAGAAATGCGGGATCTCTGAAATGGGTCTTTCGACTGCGCTCAGCGTTGCCCAATCATCGATCGCGGCGGTATCCGCCGAGGCTGCGGTGGTGTCCCGTAATATCGGCGGCGTCAACGCCACCGGCACCTATAACGAAAAATCGGCAACCGTCGTCACGACGCTCGACGGCGGCGTTCAGGTCACTTCCGTCACACGCGCTCAAAATCAAGCGCTGTTCGACAGCATGCTGGCGGCGACGGCGTCTTCGGCGACGCAGACTGCGCTTGCCGGCGGGTTGACTACTCTCCAAGGTACGGTCGGCGACACGAGCAGCAGCACGTCCCCTGCGGCACAGCTCAGCAATTTCACAGATGCACTCCAGTCCTACGAGGCATCGCCAAGCGATTCGTCACTTGCCACAGCGGCAGTGACCGCAGCAAGCAGCCTGGTGACGACTCTCAATACCGCGACGACAACCGTGCAGCAAGTTCGCGAACAGGCGGATGCCGGCATGGCGACGTCGGTCTCGACAATAAATACTCTGCTGACACAATTTCAGAACGTGAATAGTCAGATCATCGAAGGTACTGCAACCGGTGCCGACGTGACGGATTTGGAAGATACGCGCGATACGATTCTGACCCAATTGTCGCAACAGATCGGGATTTCGACAACGACCGGCGCAAATGGCGACATGTCGATTTACACCGACAGCGGCGTGACTTTGTTCCAAGGAGGAACAGCACGGTCTGTCACGTTCCAGCCGACAGCGACCTATACGGCCGGAACCACCGGCAATGCCGTCTATATCGACGGAGTCCCGGTCACCGGCAGTACGGCGACGATGCCGATCCAATCGGGCACTCTCGCCGGATTGGCGACATTGCGCGACAGCACCGCCGTCACTTACCAGAATCAACTCGATCAGATCGCGAACGGGCTCATCAGCGCCACTTCGGAGACTTATACATCCGGTGGGTCGAGCGTCACCTCTCCCGGTCTCTTCACCTACGCCGGCGCGACGCCTATCGGGGCGCCGATGCCGACATCGGCGACCGGGCTTGCCGGTGAAATCGAGGTCAATGCCGCCGTCGATCCGACCCAGGGCGGCAATCCCGAGTTGCTCGGCAACGGCATCAACACGGACTTCAATGCTGCCGCCAATGGCGGTACTGACGATGCCAGCTACGCCACGCAGCTCGAGAACCTTCTCACGAGTTTACAAGCAAACCAGACATTCGGCTCGTCGGGGCAGCTCGGCACGAGCAATAACCTGTCCGGTTACGCCGCGGCCTCGGTCAGCTGGCTCGAAGCCCAGAAACAGACCGTCTCGAACGAAAGCAGCTATCAAAGCACGTTGTTGACGTCGACGACGAGCGCACTCTCGAACGCAACCGGCGTCAGCCTCGACAACGAAATGTCGAAGATGCTGGATCTGGAACAATCCTATTCCGCGTCGGCGCAATTGATGTCGTCGATCAATACGATGTTCACGTCCCTCATCACGGCCGTAACGGCCATCAACGGAACAATCGGATGAGCTCGTTCATCTCCACATTCTCGCTTGCCTCGATATTGAACCAGACGGTCGCCACGGCGCAATCAACTCTCTCAAATGACGAGCAGGAGATTTCAACCGGCGTCTACGCCGACGTCGGCCTCACTTTGGGTGCTACGACAGGCCAAGACATAATGTTGCGGTCGCAACAATCGCTCCTGCAGACGATCGGCGCTTCGAACGACACCGCTTCGACGAACTTGAATTCCTCGCAGACGATCTTGAGCAATCTGCAATCGACGGCACAGGACTTCCTGCAGTCGCTCTTAGAGAGCGGCACCACCAATTCCACTGCGCAGACGGTACAGTCGGCAGCACAGGCCAATCTGCAATCGTTGATCGGTCAACTGAACACCAATGTCGACGGCGAATATATTTTCAGCGGGATCAACAGCTCGGTTGCCCCGATAACAGATGGAACGAGCAGTGTCACGAGCGCTTATTCCTCGTATCTGACTTCCATTCCGGCTACGAGTTCGACGATCAGTGCATCGCAGATGCAGAACTTTCTCGATAACCAGTTGCCGTCGTTGTTCCAGGGTTCCAACTGGACGAATAACTGGTCTTCGGCCTCGGATACGCCGATTGCCAGCCAGATCTCACCGTCGCAAACCGTGACCACCTCGGTCAGCGCCAATCAATCCGCCTTCCAGCAATTGACACAGGCCTATTCGATGGTCGCCGATCTCGGCACGACCAGTCTCAGCTCGACTGCCTATCAGACCGTCGTGAACTCGGCCGAAACGCTCATGCAGAGCGCGATCTCCGGCCTCACCAATATCCAGGCAGGCCTCGGTACGGCGCAATCGGCGATCACCACTTCCAACAATTATATGTCGACCCAGTTGAATACGCTGTCGACGCAGATCGGCAACTTGGAGAATGTCGACACCTACGCGGTTTCGACGCAGGCGACGGATTTGGAGACGCAGATCGAAACGGCCTACCAGCTGACGTCTCAGCTCCAGCAACTCAGTCTCGTGAAGTATCTGTGAGTGCGACCTTGATGTCGTGAAGGCGGAAGCAGCAATGTATCAATTTTCCTATAGCGAGATCATGGAAGACGGGCTGCAAGACGCCCGCAGCCGCGAGCGTCTCGCAATGGAACGGGCAATCGAACTTCTCGAGTTGGCCAGGCAGAAGGGCGTTCGTTCGCTGGAGGCGGTTCAAGCGCTCGACTACGTCAACACTTTGTGGCGAATGTTCATGGAGGATCTCGCCAAGCCCGAAAACGACCTCCCCAACTCGTTGCGCGCCGAGCTGATTTCGATCGGGATCTGGATCACCAAAGAAATAAAGCACATACGCACCGCGCAGTCGGAGAATTTCGACAACTTGATCGAAGTTTGCGCGATCATTCGCGACGGTCTCAAGTGAGAGGGAAAATGCATATTTCATTGCGGGCTGGGGAGAGATTCTACATCAACGGCGCGGTTCTGCGGGTTGATCGGAAGGTATCGTTCGAACTGCTCAATGATGCGACCTTTCTCCTCGATGCACACGTGATGCGTGTCGAGGACGTGACGACGCCCTTGCGCCAGCTCTACTTCATCGTCCAGATCATGTTGATGAATCCCGCCGACACCCCGGCGGCGCGAGAAATGTTCGATCAAGCCTTGTGCACGAACAAAATTCGCTTTGGAGACCCGGCGATCCTTGCCGGACTCGAGAGTGCCGAACGTCTCATCATCGAAAACCGAAAATTCGATGCACTCAAGGCCATTCGCAAGCTGCTGCCGCTCGAGGCGCCCAATCTCGACCAAGTCGAATTGACGACGCCCGAACAGGCGGCGTGAGGAGAAACGACCATGACAGTAAGTCCAACGCCATCTGTTGCATCGACGACGTCGACAAGCTCGACAAGTGCGGCGAACGCCGCAACTTCCGCCACCGTCAACTACAATCAGTTTCTGCAGATCCTGATCACGGAATTGCAAAACCAGGATCCGACAAACCCCACGGATCCGACTCAATATATGAGCCAATTGGCGTCGTTCTCGCAGGTTGGCCAGCAGATCCAGACCAATACGACGCTCGGCACGATGTTGACCTCGCAGTCATTGCAGCAGGCTGAGATGTTGATCGGGCAAAATATAACCTCTGCTGACGGCACGACGAGCGGTACCGTGGCCTCCGTGACGCTGTCGACTGCCGGCGGGATCACCGCCACTTTGACGAACGGCAGCACGGTCACTTTGACGACCGGCAGCAGCGCGGGAACGTCGACGACGTTGACAGACGGCAATCAATTCACTCTCCCCACCGGCGTTACGATTGGTTCGTCATGAACGAAGCCGACGCGCTCGAATTGACCCGCTCCGCAATCTGGACCATTCTCGTTGCGGCGGGGCCTCCCGTCGCCGCGGCCATGTTCGTCGGCGTTCTCATCGCCCTGTTCCAGGCTTTGACGCAGATCCAAGAGATGACGTTGACGTTCGTGCCGAAGATCGTCGTGGTCCTGGCCACTTTGACGGTTGCAGCTTCGTTTATTGGCGGCCAAATAGTTGTCTTCACCGAACAAGTCTATTCACGCATCGAGAAGGGTTATTGAGGCCGGGGCATCCATAGCAAATTGCTAAGGAGCCCGCGCGTTTTTCCGGCCGTCGGCGGTCGCACATCGACCCCGGTTCATGCACGTCGCCGAGGCGTCTGCCAGTGGCTGGCTTTTGCGCCCAGCATATTCGGCAAGACCCTCGAGCAGCCATTTTCGCGCAAGCTTCGATCGGCACATTGACGGCGGCCGCAGGCTCGCGGCCGGGGCGAGCGACGTTTCCCAAAAGAAACCTCGGCCAAGAAAGGACCAACCATGGCAGGTGCGGCGGTCGGCGCGCCGGCAGCGGCGGAGCGCAAGGGTGTCCGCGATATCGCTTTTGCCGCGGGCATTATCGCGATCCTTGCGATATTTTTTCTGCCGATCCCTCCTTTCGTACTCGATTTGGGGTTGGCCGTCTCGATCGCCGTCTCCGTGTTGATTTTGATGATCGCGCTGTGGATCCAGCGGCCGCTCGATTTCTCGTCGTTTCCGACGGTCCTTCTCGTTGCAACCTTACTGCGCCTGGCGCTCAATATCGCGACGACACGGCTCATCCTGGCGCATGGCGCGGAAGGCACGACCGCCGCAGGCTATATTATCGGCGGCTTTTCCCGGCTCGTGATGAGCGGCGACTTCGTCATCGGGCTGATCGTTTTCGTCATCCTGATCACGGTGAATTTCGTCGTGGTTACCAAGGGCGCGACACGTATCGCCGAGGTCGGCGCGCGCTTCACGCTCGATGCTATTCCCGGCAAGCAAATGGCGATCGATGCCGATCTCCATGCCGGAACGATCGATGAAAAGGAGGCGCAGAGGCGGCGTCGCGAACTTGAAGAAGAAAGCGCCTTTTTCGGTTCCATGGATGGCGCCTCCAAGTTCGTGCGCGGCGACGCGATCGCCGGCTTGATCATTCTGGCCGTCAATATTTTCGGCGGCATCGTGATCGGCGCTACCCGCCACAATATGCCCCTGTCGCAAGCTGCCGATGTGTTCACCAAGCTCTCGGTGGGCGACGGTCTTGTGTCGCAAATTCCGGCGCTGATCGTCTCGCTTGCCGCGGGTCTTCTCGTCTCCAAGGGAGGCACGCGCGGCTCCGCCGAGCAGGCGGTCTTTGGCCAGGTCGTCAAATACCCGCGCGCTCTCCTCGTCGCCGCAGTGCTCATGTTTGGTTTGTCGGTGGTGCCGGGCCTACCGTTTTTTCCGTTTGCCCTGCTGGGCGGAATTATGGCCCTAGGTGCTTATGGAATTCCGACTCGCCTCGCCCGCGAACACGCGGCAGAACGCGCCCGCGCCGCGGACGAAGAGCTGCGCGCCCAACGCGACGCCAAAGAATCGGTCAAAGAATTGCTCAAATCGATAGAAATAGAAGTCTGTCTCGGCAAACAACTCGCCGCCAAACTCGTCAGCGCGCACAGCGAACTCGCGCATCGAGTCACGAAAATGCGACGCAAATTTGCGCAACAATATGGATTCGTCGTCCCGGAAATCAAGGTTTCGGACAATCTTACGATTCCCGTCAAATCCTATCAGATCAAAATTCACGGCACGGTCGTTGCCGCCTACGAGTTGAGAATCAGCGATCTGCTTGTTATCGTCGGCGACGGCCGAAAACCCGACTTGCCCAGTACAGACGTCCGCGAACCGGCCTTTGGAATGAAGGCCGTGTGGATTTCGGAGGCCTACGCCAACGAGCTGAAGCGACTGAATCTCAATCCGATCGACAATTTGTCTATCCTCCTCACCCATTTGAGCGAGGTGATCCGGAACAATCTTTCGCAGCTCCTCTCCTACAAGGACATGCGTGCGCTCCTCGATCGCCTCGGCCCTGAATACAAGCGTTTGATCGACGACATCTGTCCCGCACAAATATCCTATTCTGGGTTGCAGGCCGTCCTGAAGCTCTTACTGGCGGAACGCGTATCGATCAGAAACCTGCATTTGATTCTTGAGGCCATCGCCGAAGTGGCCCCGCACGTGCGACGAGCCGAACAGGTCACCGAACATGTCCGGATGCGGATCGCACAGCAGATATGCGGAGACCTGATGGACAATGGCGTCCTCAAAGTGCTGCGCCTCGGCAATCGTTGGGACCTCACCTTTCATCAGAGCTTGAAGCGCGATTCCAAAGGCGACGTCGTCGAATTCGATCTCGACCCGGCCGTCGTCGAGCAATTTGGTGCCGAAGCCTCCGTCGCCATCCGCGAGCGGATGGACAAGGGCCATATTTTCGTCCTTGTCACGACGCCGGAAGCGCGGCCCTATGTGCGGATGGTCATCGAACGGCTGTTTGCGACTTTGCCGGTTCTTTCCCACCTTGAGATAGCCCGTGGAATTGAGATCAAATCTCTTGGAACGATTTCATGAACTGGCTCGGTCCGAGCACTGTCCTCGCTGCTTTCATCCTGTTCTGCAGGATCGGCGCGTGCTTGATGCTGATGCCGGGATTTTCCAGCCCCCGTGTTCCGGTCAGCGTGCGGCTGTTTATCTGTTTTGCGATCACCGCCGGTCTCGTGCCGTTGCTCGCTCCTGATATCGTGAAACTCCTGAAGGATGATGCTCCATTCGACGTCATTCGCCTGATCGTGTCGGAACTTTTGATCGGCGGCCTGATCGGATTCATGGGGCGGATCTTCTTTGCCGCGCTCGAAACCCTCGGAACCGGGATAGCCATGTTCACCGGGCTCGCCAACTCTCTCGGCGCGCCGATCAACGAAGACGAGCCGTTGCCGTCCGTCACATCCTTGCTGACTTTCCTGGCGACGACGCTGTTCTTTGTGACCGACCTGCACTGGGAGGTCCTTCGCGGCCTTGTCGCGTCTTACCGGACGATCCCGGCGGCCATAGAATTTGCGCCCCGTCCCGGCCTTGTCCAGATCGCCGACAGCCTCTCGCGCGCCTTCTTTCTCGCTCTGCGCATCGCAAGCCCGTTCATCATGTTCTCTATCCTCGTCAACCTCGCCATCGGCTTTGCCAATCGGCTGACCCCGCAGATCCAGGTCTATTTCATTGCCATGCCTTTCGTCGCCGCTGGCGGGCTTATTCTGCTTTATTTCACCTACAGACAGTTGCTGGGCATATTCATTGCCGGCTTCGCAGTCTGGCTCCGCAGCGGCTGACGGCCATGCAGACGCGCCTCAGATCGCTTCAGCGTATCCTTGCCGTGCAGAAAGACCTGCAGCGGCTGGCCGAATGGAAACTCGCGCTCTTGCAACGTAAAGAGACCGATCTGCAGAAAGATCAGGAACGTCTCGTCACTTATTTGGATGAGAATCACAGTTTCACCGTGGACTATGCAAAGATGATTGCCGGCCGGCTCCACAGCCTTGGCGTGCAGCGACAACAAGCCGCCGCCGAGAGGCAGCAGCAGACCGAACGCGTGCTCGACCAGACGCGGCGTGTCGGCCAAGCGGCGCGCATGGTCAATTCAATGGCCGAAATACTGCGCCGGGTCGAAGAGCGCAAAGAGCTGACCGACACGATCGAAGCCGCCGTCAACCGCAGCCAGGCAAGCCTCCGGTAAGCTTCATGGAGCAAGTTCAGCGCCATGGGTAGGCTTCGCGTGAGGCAGGTTTCGTGTCGATCAATCCGCCTTCCGACATCGTTCTCGACGTTGCGCGCGCCGCCGATCCGGCGCGATCCGTTGCAGCAACGGAAAGGCTTGCGAAGATGGCGGCGGGCCCGGATTCGACAGACGCGGACTTTTCCGACGTTGTCAGCGGTTTGCGGGCGCCGCCTGTTGAAACGGCGAGTTTGCGGACACAATTGGAGTCCGCTTCGATGCATTCGTGGAGCAAGAGCGAACCGCTCGATCCCCAGACCAAAGCGTACCGCGGTTTTGAAGCGATGGTCCTGCAAAATCTCGTCGAGACAATGCTGCCCAGCAGCGAAGAGTTTTTCGGCGAGGGGACGGCGGGATTGATCTGGAAGTCCATGCTGGCTGACCAGCTCGGGACCGAACTCGCAAAGAAGGTGGATCTCGGCATCGGCCCGAAACATGCTGGCCGCGCGCATAGTGCGCCTCTGCACCGGCCCGATGCGGCTGCACCTTTGATGTCGCCAGTCGACGTGCCGCTGCAACACCGGTCATGAAGCTATGGCAAGTGAAACGAGCGACAACACGGCCCTGCTCAGCGACGCTGGGAACACGGACATCGGCATCGGCATCGTGGCCGGTCCCGATGATACGGCAGAATGGCGGCGACTGGCCAGATTGCGCCAAACGTTTCGAGGTACCATTGAACGCCTTGAGCAAATCATCGACCTTGAGACGACGGCATTGCAGCAACCCATGCCGGTGGATCTGCGCGCGTTCAATCACAAGAAAAGCCATGGTTTGCTGGAAATGACTCGCGCCATGCGCGCGCTGGAACCGAATTCTTTCGATCAAGAGAGTCTTGCGAACCTTGAACGCCTGCGCAACGGGCTTGGGAAAAATCTTGCCGTTTTGGAGAGCCATCTGAAGGCGGTCAGGCAGGTTTCCGGGCTCCTTGCGCGCGCGATCGAGGCGGACAATTCGGATGGCACTTACTCAGCTACGAAGTACAAACCAGCCCCCTAGACATGATCAAATTCATCGTTAGTTGCATCTGGATCTGTTTCGTGACCGTGGCAGCGGCCTACGCAGCCGCGGCATGGAAACTCGACCATAGAGATTTGGTGAGCCCGCCTGCCGGGCCGGAGAAGATCGACTATAAGAAAACCCGACCCATCAATGTGCCGATCATCGCCAAAGGCGCCGTCGCGGGTTATATCGTCGGTCAGTTCGGCTATACGGTCTTTGCCGATCGTTCCAAAGAGCTGATGGTACCGCCGGAAGTGTTTTTGCTCGATGAAGCTTTTCAGGCCATCTATGCCGACGACAAGATCGACTTCCGTCATCTCGAGAAATTCGACGTCGCCGCATTGACCAAGACACTCGTTCAAAAGGTCAATCATCGATTGAACAAGGAAGTCATCAAGGATGTCCTGGTCGAGGAACTCAATTTCGTAGCCAAGGAAGATATCCCGAAGTGACATGATCGCCGGCGGCGCCGGTGGGACAGCATTTGCCGGAGCACACGCGGGTTCTAGTTTCAAGGACACGCCCTCGTGATCATGCGCGGAAAAGAGGAAGGGAACGGTTATGATATTTGGCACACTGACTTGGGCAGGATTCATGGTGGTGGCGCTCGGTTGGGCGCTGCTATTTTCCGCGACTCCGGTCAGCGAAATCTTGGCGACTCTTACTGGCAGGAACGCAGCGTCAGTTTCGCACTTGGCAAACATCGCCGAATACACGATCGTCACGGGCTTGGGATTGGCGATCGTCGGCGCGCTTCAAACCGGCTTCGGGGCGCTGAACAATTTCTTCGACGCGGTAATAGAAAGAACGGCGCCTAAGGTGCCAAAGCACGATGGCGAGGAGATCCGCTTCGAGCGCCCGGCCGATGGACTCGGCAAGGCTGTCCCTCTGACGCGGGAACCGCACGTCGGAAAGCCATTGAAGATCGTCGAGCGCGGCCGCCTCAAAAATCGGGCCTACGTGCTCTTCGGTGACGGAAGTGTCGAGGTCCACACATTGCTCGGCTTGCGGCGCTTCGCTTCACTCGGGGAAGCCTTTGAGTTCATCGGCTAACAGGGGCGCGACGCATGATCCGCATTCGCGATGACCGCGAAACGGGGGAGAGCCGCGATGGCCAAAGGATTTGAACGCGAAATTCTATGGCGGTCAGCAGAAGCAGAGACGCGAACGCATTTGAACGAAGCTGGTGCCCGTAAAACTCCGGGCGCGAAATTCCGCGCTCTCCGAATGAATCTTTTTAGCAAGTTCGGGCTCGTCCCGACAATCGATCAGATACTCGTGGCGACGGGTGTGGCCGGGGCCGTCGCGTCGGCGGGCTTCGCCGCTCTTATGATCTCGACCGACCATTCGCGGCCCATGTTCAACGGCATCGAACATCTCATGTTGTTTGCGCAGCCGATCCACGGCAGGCCCGGACCCATTGTGGCGCGGACTCACGAGCCGCCGGCGGACGCGGGCGTCGATTACTCGGCCACCGGGACAATTCGGAAGTCAGATCCGCGCAGTTCGGACAATACCGAAGGGACTATGGTCCGCGCGCCGGCAACCGAGCCGGTTATCACGGGTTATGTCCTGCAGGAAGCCCAGATCGGCGCCGCCCTCGTCCAAGGACACGGCAGGGCCTATCGGGTAAAGCCCGGCAATCTTCTGCCGGGTGCAGGCCGCGTGCTCTCGGTCGAGCAGCGCGAGGACAAATGGGTCGTCGTGACGACGCAGGGGATCATTGTCGACCGACTCTCGTCGCCTCTAGCGCCGTGACCCCGTGCTCCGGCACGCTGATTCGTTGCAACGTCAGCTCACAGCGTAATATTTGCCGCCGAGTGCGGTGCGCTCGGCCGGACGCAAGCCGTCGGCATTGGCGTGCGCGAGGAAAGTCACCCCGAGGTCCTGTTTGCACCGCCAAATGATCCGTGCTTCGCGAACCATTTTCGCTTCGTCGTCGAACAGGTGAATCTTGGCCGGCGCGGAAACATTGGCGACGAGCCGCAGGCGAGCGCCGTGCAGCGAGCGGTCGTGGACTTGGCACTCGATCAGGAATCTGTTTCTTGTGTCGAGGACTTTGCCTGAGCGCAGCCGCGTCCGTCGGCGCAACTCGGCCCGTCTCTCGTTCCTGTCTGGCGGAGCCGCCTCGATGACCGTGTAAGTCACGCCGGCACCCGACGTAAAGGCTGCGGCCGGTACTTTGATCGCATCCAGAAAGGCGGTGGAACGGCCCTCTCTTGTGCGGCGCATGGATGCTCCTCGAGCAGCGAAACGATTTGCAAACTATAGCGCTTTTTTGCCCGGAAGAGTCGCTGTGTCGGTAATCTTGGTAAATGCCGGCTGCGCGCCTGGCGCGGCATTGCGCCCCGGGCAGGCGAGAAATCGCTGTCGGTCACCGATTTAATTCTTGATATACCGGGTGTTCCAAAGGAACACCCGGTGCCACTCTTGCAAACCGCCACCTCGAGCGGCGATTTGCAAAAAGGGAACCCCGTCTTCGTTCGGAAGCGGAGTATCATGAGAAGGCACGATTTCCCCGCGGGAGCCTATCGATGAATTGGATGAGCCGGCGCGGCGCCATCGCCGTCGTGATTGCGAACTTCATAGGCTTTGTTTTGGCATTCGAACCGGCTGGCGCGCAGGCGCCGAAGGCGGACCAGAGGGGGCCGGTCATCTTCGCGGCGGCGAGCATGAAGACCGCGCTCGATGCGATCGCCGCTGCCTGGGCGAGCCAAGAACGCAAGCCAGCGGTAATTTCCTATGCCTCTTCGGCGGTGCTCGCCAAGCAGATCGAGCAGGGCGCACCGGCCGATGTTTTCATCTCCGCCAATCTCGAATGGATGGACCATCTCGACAAAGCGAGATTGCTTAAAGCGGGTACGCGTCGCAATCTGCTCGGCAACCAGCTTGTCTTGGTCGAGTCGGCGGATGCGGAGACGAGGCTCAAGATCGAGACCGGCTTCGATCTTGCGGGTGCCGCGGGTGACGGCAGAATTGCCGTCTGCACGATAGCGGCTTGCCCCGGCGGGATTTATGCGAAGCAAACTTTGGAGAAGCTCGGGGTTTGGGCCGCCGTCGAGCCGAAACTGGCGCAGGCGGACAATATCCGCAATGCTACAGCGCTGGTTGCGCGCGGTGAGGCAAAATTCGGCATCGTGTACGCTACCGATGCCAAGGCTGAACCGAAAGTCAGAGTGGTCGATGTCTTTCCAGCCGCGACGCACGCGCCGATCATCTATCCCGCCGCAGTGATCGCGACTTCGAAAAACCCGGACGCGGAAGCCTTTGTCGCGTTTATGACGTCGCAAGCCGCAACCAAAATTCTGGTCGAGCAAGGCTTCGCGATTTTGTCGAAATGAAAGCCGGAGCAGGGTTCCGCAGGCCCGTTGATGCCGTGGTGCCAAGTGTCGCAACACTAAGACTTTGGATCTGGTAGGCCGACTTATCCTTGACCTTTGGCGGTCAAGGGTGACGGGCGGACCCATAGTGGTACTGCGTCATGTGCGGATGAGAGCTTCCACGAACGGAGAGGCGCATCGGAGCTGCGGCGCGCTTCCTTCCCGCACGAAGTGCCGTTGGTGGGGAAGGGTCAGGGATGGGGGTTCTCTCCAGTGCTCTAAAGTGAGAAGCACTCCACAAACGCCCACTCCCAACCTCTCCCCACAAGAGGGAGAGGCGTCGCAAGACAGCAAAGTGCGGCGTTCATGACGCGGTAGAACTGGGGGTTCAGTCAATTGAATTGAGTGGAATTTCCGATGCGATCGGTGACAGCCGATCTCGTGTCGAATGCTGCCGATTGGACGTTTGCCACGGCGCGACGTTGGTAACGAATGCGTTGCGGACCGGAGGTCCGCGCACCGGACCGCGGACCTCCGGTCCGCACGAGACTCGAGGGTCTTTATCCTCAATTTGAATGACTTGAGCCACTAGAGGGTTCAAATGGACAGCAAATAGGTTCAAAGTGAATCCTGAAGCCAAGCTCGTCCTTTTTTGCCAATATCCCCGTTCATCGAGGTAATTCGCGCCATCAAAATCTCTCTCCCGAGGATGATCGCATGAAGAAACATGTAGCGGTACTCATGGGCGGCCTCTCCGCCGAGCGGGAGGTCTCCTTGCGCTCGGGTGAGGCGTGTGCCCAGGCGCTCGAAGGCGGGGGATTTGCCGTCACCCGCGTGGATGTCGATCGCAATGTCGCCGCCGTTCTTTCCGCGCTCCGCCCCGATGTCGCTTTCAATGCCTTGCATGGCCGGTTCGGTGAGGACGGGATCATGCAAGGCATTCTCGAAATGTTGCGGATCCCGTACACGCATTCCGGCGTGCTCGCTTCTGCGCTTGCGATGAAGAAAGACCGCGCCAAGGACGTGCTGCAGGCGGCGGGCGTGCCGGTCGCGCACGGCGTCACGACCGATCGCTCAACTGCGGCGAAGGCGCACGTCATGCCGCCGCCTTACGTCATCAAGCCGGTCTCCGAAGGCTCGTCTTTCGGCGTGTTCATCGTTGCGGAGGACTGGCGTTATCCCCCGCAAGAGTTAACACGGCCGGATTGGCCCTACGGCGATCAGGTTCTCGTCGAGCATTATGTTGGAGGACGCGAGCTCACGTGCGCTGTAATCTGCGAAAAAGCTCACGAGGTCATAGAGATACGCGCCGCGGGCGGGGGCTGGTACGATTATGATGCAAAATATGCGAAAGGCGGTTCAGTCCACCTGCTTCCCGCCAATCTTAAAGAAAATATTTACTTAATTGTCCAAGAGTTGGCGCTGAAGGCGCATAGGGCGCTCGGTTGCCGCGGCGTCAGTCGCAGCGATTTTCGCTATGACGACCGTCCCGAAGGTACGGGCGAACTCGTCGTATTGGAAGTCAATACTCAGCCCGGCATGACCGAAACCTCTCTTGTGCCCGAAATAGCCGCGTATGCCGGCTTATCGTTCGGTGAGCTTGTCAAATGGATGGTGGAAGACGCCTCCTGCGACCGGTGAAGGAGGGTATTGTAGACATACGATCCTCCTTTCCGGTGTTTGCGGGAGTTCCGAGGGGAACTTCCCTGGAGCCTGCGCGGATGCCGCTGCGCGCGGGAGTTCGCCCGCGTCGATCCATACGCCGGCGGTCTCTGTTCGACCGCTTCCATAGCCTTATCTCGATGCCGGGCTTCGGCTCCGGCCTTGCCCTGGCATTTCTCTTTTGTGTCGGTGCGTATGGTTCTATCGCCGGAGGGCAATATGCAGATTTTGTCGCAAGCGAGGGTGCGCTCCGCGATGTCATCGCGAGGACTTTCGGTTTCGGCCTCGAGGCGGTGACGATTTCGGGCGAACGCGAGCTGACCGAGAAGGAGGTTCTCGACGCCGCCGAGATCGGGCCGCACAGTTCATTGCTGTTTTTAAATGCGACGCGAATCCGCGACCGCCTGGCGGAATTGCCGCTCGTCAAGGAAGCGAGCGTCAGCAAGCTTTATCCGAACCGCCTTTTGATCGAAGTCGACGAACGCCGGCCTTTCGCACTCTGGCAGAAGGATGGCCAAGTGCACATCGTCGCCGCGGACGGCATGTCGATTGATGCGCTTCGCTATTTTCGGTTTGCCGAATTGCCTCTGGTCGTCGGCGACGGCGCCAATGAGCGGCTCGACGAATATGCCTCGCTGCTGGAATCGGCCGGCGATCTACGGCCCAGAATTCGCGCCGGCATCCTTGTCGCCAGACGCCGCTGGACCTTGAAGATGACGAACGGCGTCGAGATCGCCTTGCCCGAGAAGGACGCCCCGGCGGCAGTAGCGCTGCTCGCGCAATTGCAACGGGATTCCCGGGTTCTCGATAAGGATGTCTTGTCGATTGATCTGCGCGTAAAGGGCCGGCTCGTCGCGCGTATTTCGGAGGAGGCCGCACATGCGCGCGCCGAACTTTTCGCGCGCAGACCAAAGGCGAAAGGCGGCCAGACATGAGTTCGTTTGCGCAGCCGCCGCGCATGCGTCCCGTCTCGACGCGTAAAACTGCGCTTTTGTCCGCGCTCGATGTAGGCACTTCCAAAATCGTTTGTCTCGTCGCGCGGCTTGACCCGATAGAACCTTCGGAGATGCTGCCAGCGCGCACCCATCGCTGTCGCATTCTTGGCATTGGCCATCAACGTTCCGCTGGAATGAAAGGCGGCATGATCGTCGACATGGACGAGGCGGAAAATGCAATCCGCCGCGCCGTCGACGCGGCCGAACGCATGGCCGGCGTGCAAATCGAAAGTGTGATCGTCAACATAACGGGTGGACGCATCGGATCGCAGCTCTATAGCGCGAATGTGGCGGTGCACGGCCGCGCCGTGAACGAGAGCGACACGCATCGCGTGCTCGAGGCCTGTGCGGCGCGGACGCTGCAGCAGGGCAAGGCTGTCCTGCATTCCGTGCCGACCGGGTTTTCACTCGGCGATATGCGCAGCATTCGCGACCCCAAAGGCATGATCGGCGACGCGCTGGGTGTCGAAATGCATCTCGTGAGCTGCGATGCGACGGCTGCGCGCAACTTGATGTTGGCGATCGAGCGTTGCCACCTCACGATCGAGGCGATGGTTGCAACGCCTTATGCCGCAGGTCTTTCGGCGCTCGTCGACGACGAGGCCGAACTCGGGACGGCCGTCATCGACATGGGTGGCGGCACCACGTCGATCGGGGTCTTTTCTGGCGGCCAACTGGTCCACGTCAATTCGATCGCGCTCGGCGGGAATCACGTGACTTTGGACGTGGCACGTGGTCTGAACACGCGGCTCGCCGATGCCGAAAGGCTCAAGACGCTGTACGGCACTTGTTTGGCGGCGGCTTCGGACGAGCGGGAGACCGTTGCCGTATCCTCGGTAAGTGACGACGGCGATCATCCGACCCATTTACCGAAGTCGCACCTCGTCCGGATCATCAAGCCGCGTGTCGAAGAAATCCTCGAATTGACTCGCGACAAACTGAGGGATGGGGGATTTGTCATGCATGCCGGCGCGTGTCTCGTTTTGACCGGAGGTGCGAGCCAGCTCACCGGCATGGTGGACGCCGCCAAGCGCGTTCTGTCGGGGCAAATTCGGATAGGCCGTCCGCTTGGGATACACGGCTTGCCGGAATCGGCGAAAAGCCCGGGTTTTTCCGCTGCCGTCGGCCTCCTCATCTATCCACAAGTGGCCGGCGTTGAACATTTTCGCCCCGGCCGCGGGGATACCGACAAAGCAACCGGAACACATGGTTACATCGGGCGCGTGGGGCGATGGTTGCGAGATAGTTTTTAGCGGGGCGAATGTTGAGGTGGCGCGGCGGCTGCTTCAGCCTTCCAGACGCTGAAGTTTACAGGGAACTGTACTTGGGTCCGCGTGTCGAGTTTTCGCTTCGTCGAAGGTCGCGGAATTCGAGCGTGACCCCACGGTCGGCAAGTGTGACCGTTGGCAGTGAGAAGAACAAGAGCAGTTGCGGGCGACCTTGTGCGGCGCTCCAAAGTCGAGAGGCCAGGCCATGTCGATCAATCTCAAAGCTCCCGAACTCCGGGAACTCAAGCCACGCATCATGGTGTGTGGTGTCGGCGGGGCGGGGGGTAACGCTGTCAACAACATGATCGTCTCCGGTCTGATGGGAGTCGACTTCGTCGTCGCCAATACGGACGCGCAGGCGCTCACCTCGTCCCGAGCGGAGCGCATCATTCAAATGGGTATGCAGGTTACTGAGGGTCTCGGTGCCGGGTCGCAGCCCGAAGTCGGTCGTGCCGCGGCAGAAGAAGCGCTTGAAGAGATCCACGATCATCTCGCCGGCGCCCACATGGTCTTCGTGACCGCGGGCATGGGGGGCGGCACGGGCACAGGAGCTGCACCCGTGATCGCCCGCGCCGCGCGCGACATGGGCATTTTGACCGTCGGCGTCGTCACCAAGCCGTTTCAGTTCGAAGGCGCGCGGCGGATGCGGATCGCCGAGGCGGGCATTACCGAGTTGCAGAAATCGGTCGATACTCTGATCGTCATTCCCAACCAAAATCTGTTTCGGGTCGCCAATGAGCGCACGACATTTGCGGATGCATTCGCAATGGCCGATCAAGTGCTCTACTCGGGCGTTGCCTGCATCACCGACTTGATGGTCAAGGAAGGTCTGATCAACCTCGATTTCGCCGATGTTCGCGCCATCATGCGCGAGATGGGAAAAGCGATGATGGGCACCGGCGAAGCGAGCGGCGACAGACGTGCCATTCTCGCGGCGGAGGCGGCGATCGCCAATCCGCTCATCGATGAAGTCTCGATGAAAGGCGCCCGGGGCCTGCTCATTTCGATCACCGGCGGCAACGATCTCACGCTCTATGAAGTCGACGAAGCCGCAAGCCGTATCCGGCAGGAGGTCGACGAAGACGCCAATATCATCCTCGGTGCTACATTCGATGAGACACTCGACGGCATTGTGCGCGTCTCGGTGGTGGCCACCGGAATAGACCGGCTCGCCGAAATGCGCGATCCAGGCACTGCCGAACGGCGCTACGACGACGCGGCAGAGCGTGTCCGCACCGCCTCGACGCGGGCTGTCGAGCGGGCAGAGTCGCGCTATTATCCTGCTGCGGCCGCCGAGCCCTATCCGATGCCGCAGCCGGGCGTTCCGCAGGCGCCGGCACCTCCGTCGGAACCGGTTGCGGACTATGGCGGGCCTGTCATGCAGACGCACCGTGCTGCCCCGACGTCTGTCGGGCGCGGCCTGCACGTCCGGCCGGTAATGCCGCAGCCGGCGCCTTTCGTCGAATCAGTGGCACCGATCGCCCCCGAGGCTGAGCCATATGAATTCGGGCCCGTTCATCCCACCGATCCCCGAATCCCCGATCGGGCGGGCACCGCGGATGCCGCAGATCGAAGATCTGCCGCGGCCGGCGCAAGCCCAAATTCGGGCGCAGAACGCCGAATCGCCTCCGGAGCTGCAGCACGAAATCCGGCGCCGCACTTTGCTCGAAAGGCTTGCGGCTTTCGGCATGAGCCGGCACGACGATCCGCAGGCTCCGGCCGGCGAGGCGGGAATACCGGTTCAGCCGATGGCGCCGATCCCGGTATCACGCGGCAGCCAGCCCAATTCAATCCACGCCGAATATGCCAAGCGATCGAGCGGGCCGACCGCGGCGCAATCCGCGCAGCAGCGGCTCGATGGGCATGGACGAATCCAGCCCACTCATAGCGGGACTGAGGATGATCAACTCGAGATACCGGCTTTCCTTCGTCGCCAATCGAGCTGAGAAATCCGGCCTGGGCTCAAGGTCGGCTCGAACGCGCGAGCAGCGCGAGCAGCGCGCGCCTGCGCCGAGCGCTGCTCCGAAAAGGTTGATTTTTTTGAGACGCGTGCTTTTTCGACAGCCTTGGAGAACATCGAAATCAGCCAGAAGGGGGCGATGCCCGAGACGTGCAATCTCTTAAAAAAGTGTAACAGAGCGTAAGAAAGCTTGATTTGGCGCCCGCCCGGACGCGGGGGTAGGGTCCGCGCAATCGAAGAGGCGGTGCTCCATATAGCGATATAGCGATCCACCGGCACTCTCGAGCAGGTTTTGCAAGCGGGCTTTTCGATGAATTTTGGGCGACAGACGACACTTGAGACACGGGTTGTCCTTTCCGGTTCGGGTGTCCATTCGAATGTCCCCGTCACAATTGTTCTCAACCCCGCCGAAGCCAATACGGGGATCGTCTTCCGGCGTAGTGGGATCCCCGGTCAGCCGCCACGGCTGATCAAGGCCAATTGGTCGCGCGTGACGATGACCGAACTCTGCACGATGATCGGCGATGGCGCGCGCGCGAGCGTCGCCACGGTCGAGCATTTGCTGGCGGCATTTTTGGGCCTTGGCATCGACAATGTTCTCGTCGAGATCGACGGTCCCGAAGTGCCGATCATGGATGGCTCTTCGGCCGAATTCGTCGAGGCGATCGATCAGGCTGCGATTGACGTGCTCGACGCGCCGTGCCGGTATCTGAAAATCGTCAAACCTGTGCGTGTGGAATCTGGTCGTTCTTATTGCGAGTTGCGGCCAAGTAATTCGGGCCTGCGGCTCGAGGTCGAAATCGATTTCGAATGTGCTGCAATAGGCCGCCAGAAAAAGACTCTCAATCTAGCTCCCACGGTTTTTCGCCGTGAACTTGCACGCGCCCGCACCTTTGGATTCTTGAGCGATGTCGAGCGCCTTTGGAATGCGGGGTTTGCTCTCGGGGCCTGTCTCGAAAATACCGTCGCGCTCCGCGGCGATCGTGTGCTCAATGCCGAGGGACTGCGTTTTCCAGATGAATTCGTCCGCCACAAGATGCTCGACGCCGTCGGCGATCTTGCCCTGGCCGGCGTCCGGGTTCTCGGGGTGTTCCGCTCCTATTGCGGCGGCCACAAGTTGAATGTGGCGGTTCTCAAAGCCCTCTTCGCCGACCGTTCGGCCTTTGCCTTCGTCGAACCCAGGCCGTCGCGCATCTTTATCCCTCACGTCGAACATGGGATCACCGCGCAGCCGGTTTACGCGCCGGATTTTGGCTGAGCGATCTCATAAGCGCCTTTCGGAAGTGGGCAAGAGAAGCCTTTGCCCCGGTGCTGCCACATAAATGCCCATTATCCGGACGACCAGACTGTAGCGCAAAGTTGCGGCTTGCGCTAAGGGTGTGAGAATTCGTGGACGGGCGGCTTAAGTGTGTGCCGGGATAGGCGCCAAGCTATTTCGGTCCCTTAGACATCGGATCACTCTGATATTTCCTGAGGGCGCGCGCCGATCTGTCGACCCGAGCTTTTCCCGTTCGGATGATTTCAACCGAGCGGAATAGGCTCGGCCTGCTGCCTCGATTGATTTTTGGCTCATCGGTCTTTCGCCAGAACGGAAGTTGCGATGGGAGCGCTGCGTTGGAAGCCTGAGGAGACATGTGTCGCATGCGGTTTGCTTCGTTCACCATGCGAAAGCGGGACCTTCGCCCCGGTCTGAACCTGTTCCGGCCGAAGGCGCGCGTTGTTGCGGCAATCGCTTTGGCGCTTCCGCTCGCGGCTTGCGGGGGGCTCGATTCGCTGAACCCAACTTCGTGGTTCGCCGAAAAATACCAGACCAAGCTCGATCCCGACGTTCCGCCGGAGATGGTCTACGACCGCGGCCTCGCGCATTTGCATAATCGGGACTTTGAAAAAGCCGGCAAGACTTTCGCGGATCTCGACAAGCGCTTTCCGTTTAGCCAGTGGCAGCGCAAAGCTCTGCTGATGGCGACATTCAGCCAATACCAGGACGGCAAGTATGACGATGCCATCGGCTCGGCGCAGCGCTACATCAGCTTGTTCCCGAATACGGCCGATACGCCCTATGTCTATTATATGGAGGCGATGTCCTATTATAATCTGATACCGGACGTGACCCGCGACCAGGAGCGGGCGCAGAAGGCTTTTGAGCTCTTCAAGCAGGTCGTCGAAAAATTTCCGAAGTCCGAATATGCGGAAGATTCGCGCTATAAAATGCAAGTGGCGCTCGATCAACTCGCCGGCAAGGATATGGAGGTTGGCCGCTATTATCTTCATGAGCGCAATTTCACCGCGGCCATCAACCGGTTCCGCGAGGTTCTGGCGAAATATCAGACGACCCGCCACTCGGAAGAGGCCTTGTTGCGCTTGGTCGAAGCTTATCTTGCCCTCGGCATCGTCAACGAAGCGCAGACAGCGGCCGCCGTGCTCGGTCACAACTTTCCTGATTCGCCCTGGTACAAGGACGCCTTTGCCCGCCTGAAGGAAAATGGCGTGGAACCGCAGGAGGATAAGAACTCCTGGATTTCCAAGGCCTTTCATAAGGTTGGGTTGGGCTGATCAGCTTTTGCGGGGGTTAAGCTTGCCTCGCTGCGTCGAATTCACCTAAGGTGGAAGTACGCAATTTGTTCAGGGGCTTTCAAACCCCATGCTCGTTCAGCTTTCCATCCGCGACATTGTCTTGATCGACAGGCTCGATCTCGAGCTTGGTCATGGGCTGACCGTCTTGACTGGCGAGACGGGCGCCGGCAAATCCATCCTTCTCGATGGGTTTTCTCTGAGCCTCGGTGCCCGCGGCGACGGCTCGCTCGTGCGGCAAGGCGAGGCGCAAGGCCAAGTGACGGCGGTCTTCGATCTCAAATCGGATCATCCGGCACTGGCGGTCGCCCGCGGCCAAGATATCGCCGCCGAGGGCGAGCTTATCTTGCGCCGCGTGCAAATGGCGGACGGGCGCACCCGCGCCTTTGTCAATGATCAGCCTGTCAGCGTCCAGGCGCTGCGCATGATTGCGCGGGAACTCGTCGAAATCCATGGCCAGCATGACGATCGTGCGCTGATCGATCCAAGCGTCCATCGCGCCCTGCTCGACGCTTATGGCGGCTTGTTTCCGCAGCTTGCGGCGGTGCGCGATGCCTTTGCCGATCTGCGCAAGGCGAAATCGGAATTCGAAGCGGAGCAGGCAAGGCTCGAGAAGGCGCGTGCCAACGCGGATTATCTGCGCCACGCCCATGCGGAATTGAGCAAACTGGCGGCGAAGCCGGGCGAAGAAATGGCGCTCGCCGAGCATCGCGCGACGATGATGCAGGCCGAAAAAGTCAGCGTCGAATTGCGTGATGCCTACGAGGCCCTGGCGGGCGATGGCCCGCCGCTCTCCACGCTCTCCTCGGTGCTCCGCCGGCTCGAACGCCGGCAAGCGCAGGCGCCCGGACTGATAACGCCCTCCGTTCAGGCGCTCGATGCGGCACTTTCGGCGTTCGATCTCGCCGGCCAGACGATCGCACAGGCCTTGCGTGACGCCGATTATGATCCGTACGAACTCGAACGCGTCGAAGAGCGGCTTTTCGCCTTGCGTGGCGCAAGCCGCAAATTTGGTGTTGCCGTAGATGCCCTTCCGACCTTGGCGGAAGAAATCGCCGCCGATCTCGCCGGTCTCGATGCCGGAGAGGCAAGGCTGGCGCGTCTCGAAAAAGCCGTTGGCGCCGCCCAAGCCGCCTATGACAGCGCCGCCAGGAGCCTCTCGGCCGGGCGCCAACAGGCCGCGAGCGGCCTCGAGGCGGCGGTCAATGCCGAACTCGCGCCGCTGAAACTCGAAGGCGCGTGTTTCATCGTGCAATTTCGCCCGGAGCCTAAGACGGCCGGCCCCGACGGGATCGATCAGATCGAATTCTGGGTTCAGACCAATCCTGGCACGCGGCCGGGACCTTTGATGAAAGTGGCTTCGGGGGGCGAACTCGCGCGCTTCATGCTGGCCTTGAAGGTCGTGCTCGCCGATCGCGGCTCTGCGCCCACCCTGGTCTTCGACGAGATCGACACCGGCGTCGGCGGCGCCGTCGCCGATGCGATCGGCGATCGGCTGGGGCGCTTGGCCGAGGGTGTTCAGGTTCTCGCCGTCACCCATGCCCCGCAAGTGGCGGCCAAGGCGGTGCAACATTTCCGCATCGCCAAAGGGGCGACCGACATGGGCAAAAGAGTTGCGACCCGCGTCGCCAATCTCGAACAGGAGGCGCGGCGCGAAGAGATCGCCCGCATGCTCGCCGGCGCGACCATCACCGAGGAGGCGCGCGCCGCCGCCGGCCGATTGATGGAGGGCGCGGGGTAGGGGGCGAAGACGTTTCGCGCTTCAAACCGACGTCTTCGACGCATTTTTTTTGGCTACCGGTTTTCGCCGACGCTTGGCCGGTGCACCCGGAGGTGGAAAGACAGCCATCAGCGTTGTTGCGAGATCGGGATCGAGCCGAGCCAGCATTGCCGGATCGCGCTTACCGGAATGATAGGCGGCCGCGGCGCGAAGCAGCGTCACATTCTGCATAGGCACGCCGCTATGCGCGGCGAATATTTCCGCCAATTCGGCGAGGATCGTGGGGTCATCGACGCCAGTTGCAATTTGCCGGGCCGTGGCATCGAGCAAAGCAGTCCAGAGCTGCGCCAGGCGGCGATCCCCGCACTCCGCGATCGCCAACGACAAAGTCGCGACGAGATGGCGCGCTTGGGCGCGAGCGAGTTCGTAGTCTTTGGCTTCAATCGACCCGACAATGACTTTGCCGGGCACGGCGCATAGTTCCGCATCTCCAGAAATCTCAACAGCGATTTCCGGCACCTGCTGCAAGAGAGAGATCAGCTCTGGCCATGCCATTTCCTTCGTCACCAGATGTGAAACTCGCTCGAAGTAACGGGAGGGTTGGGCAATTGATGCGTCCCGAATGATGAGGCCGAAGGCTCGCAAAGCGAGACCCGCATCGATATGGGGATCCACCAAGAGAACAAGCTGTCCGATCAAGCCTCGTACGTTCGCATTGGACGAGGCCTCTGCCTTGGTCTCCGCTTCGCGAAGGGCAGCGGTTGCTTCCTCAAGGCGATCGAGCTTAACGAGACTGAAGGCGGCAAGTTGCAGCGCAATCGCTTGCTCGTCGATGTCGCCAGCCGCCTCGGCCTTGGCCGCCGCTTCGCGCGCCGTGTTGATTGCTTCCTCATGGCGATTGAGTCTGCCGAAGCTCCAGGCGACATTTCGCAGCGCCATCGCCTGCTCGTCGATGTTACCAGCCGCCTCGGCTTTTGCCGCCGCCTCGCGGGCCGTGGCGATTGCCTCTTCATGGCGATCGAGTCTCCCGAGGTTCAGGGCGGCGAGTAGCAGCGCTTCCGCCTGCCCGCGAATGTCGCCGGCAGCCTCGGCCTTGGCCGCCGCCTTCCGTGCTGTGGCGATCGCCTCTTCATGGCGACCGAGTTCCCCGAGGCTAGAGGCGGCATGTCGCAGCGCTGTCGCCTGCTCACCCATGTTGCCAGCCCACTCCGCCTTGGCCGCCGCCTTGCGTGCTGTGGCGATTGCCTCTTCATGGCGATTGAGTTTGCCGAGGCTAAAGGCGGCACGTCGCAGCGCTGTCGCCTGCCCGTCAATGTCGCCAGCCGCCTGGGCCTTGGCCGCCGCCTCGCGTGCAGTGGCGATTACCTCTTCATGGCGATTGAGTGCGCCGAGGCTAAAGGCGACGAATCCTAGCGCTGTTGCATGCGTGTGCATATCACCAGCCGCCTCGGCCTTGGCCGCCACCTCGTGTGCAGTGGCGATTGCCCCTTCATAGCGTTTGAGTGCGCCGAGGCTAAAGGCGACAAATTGTAGCGCTTCCGCTTGGTCGCCGACATCACCCGCGGCCTCGGCCCTGGCCGCCGCTCCGCGGGCGATATCAAGTGCTTCCTCGTAGCGGCCCTCGTGCCACATACGGTCCATATCCGAAAACCATTCTTCGTATGGTTCCCTTTGGGTGTTTCGTTCAGAGAGCGATTGAGCTTCTAGCCTTTCCCCATGATCCTCCGACAACAGTCGTTGCATCACAGCAGCCTCGCGGACGAGACCCAGCGCGCTAAACTTTTCAGCTTCTCGTTTTTTTTCTTCCGGTGAGTAGAACACAGCGAGCAATTCGACGAGAGCTTCAAGCGGGCAGGTCGCCTGCCCATGGCTCAGAATCCGTTTGCGGTAATAATGCGCGAAGACACGATCGGAGACGCCGAGCAGAACCTCGGCGCTGTCCGGTGCCTTTTCGCCAAAGACAATGAGGTCTTTTTTCAAGTCGTCGAGAGGCGCGGCAATGGCCGCCTGACCGCGGGCCTGGACCCTTTCGGCGAGGACTGTCGCAGAGCATTTTTCTCCGCCGCGCAAGAGTGCATCGAGGAGCTTTTGCGAGCGCGACGGAAGCACCTCGATCCGCTCCTTGTAATAGGGCGTCAGCTCGTCGACCAGCCGCTCCAAAAGATCGGCCGCTCGTAAGGGATCTTGCTCGAGCAATGCCTCGCCGATTAAAGTCGCAAGCCTTGGCGTGCCGCCGATGAACGTGGCGACGGCTCTTGCCTTTGCGCGTTGCACGTCATCGAGTGGCGGCTTGGAAGCCGCGGCGCGCTGCGCTTCGAAAAAATCGAGGCACTGCTCGATCGACCAGCGCTCGATCACGATCTCATCAAAAGCCTTGAACAGACGCTCGTCGTAGTTTCGATCGAAGGCCCCCCGTGCGCTTGCAGCCAAAAGCATGACGCGGCTGCCGCGCCTTGTCAGGAATTCGCGCAGCCGGCCCGATTGAACACTTGCTCCGAAAGCCTTGCGCACCAAGAGATCGAAATTCTCGACGCCGGCGACAAGCAGGCCTGGACCTTTACCGAAACGATCATCAAGGGCAAACTCGAGATCGGCGATTGCCTCGTTCCAGCTCTCCCCATCATCTTCCGTCCATCTGACGCTGATCGTGTCCGCTGGCGCACGCAAAAAAGAGCGGGTGATTTCGGCAATCAAAGTCTCGGGTTCTTTGACATGCGGCAATTCCTCCGGAAGCAGGGCCATAGCAACGGGCAGCCCCTCTTTCGCCGCCAATTCGGCAATCTTCACTTCGACCAGGCGCAGAAAGAAACTCTTGCCGTAGCCACGCGGCGCGGAAACGATGACGTGTTGTTTTATTGGCGCGTCGATATTGGCGCGGATCGTAGCAGAAAATCTTGCTCAGCTGATCCTCGCGTCCAGTCGCGACGCCGAGAACAAGATCGGCCGAAAGTTCATGTGGGTTGAAGGCCTTCAAAAGTGCCATGATCGCTATTGCCGATGTGGCTTGGAGCGCCACCACGTCGCCACGAGAGGCGATGTGAAAGAGGCAGTGCCGGCCCTGGTGTCGACTCTTATGAAGCCGTCCTCCCGCAAGGCGATCAGCAAATCATCCAAATCTACGTTCTGAGTGAGCGCGATCTGGGCCAGTGCCGAAAGATGTACGGAGTCGCCGGAATTTGCGTCCAATTTTCTGAACATTGTCCGCGCGGCAGACTTCTCAGCGTCTTCGTAGCGTCCGAGACGCGTATCGAATTGCGAATAAAAATCTTCATCGAGACCTGGCCGGATGTGATCGGCGTAGATGCGGCGAACATCGTCCGCAGATTTGGCTCTGTGATCCTTCAATCTGCCGAAGGCATATTGGAGAAAGCTCGGGTAAAGCGCCGCTGATTCCGCGAGCGCGACGTCGATCATGGTTTTGTCCAGCCAGGGATTGGCTTCAGCTGCCGTAAGAGCCAAAAGCATTGCGCGGGCTTCCGGCTCGATGAGCGGAGGCGGCGCTTCGTAATGAACGAGATCATTGAAATGTTCGCGCGCGATTTCTCGGTCCCGCACAAGCCAGGACAAGCCCATCGAGCCCGTCAACAACATCGGCAATTTGCCGTCCTGCCGCCACGAGCGCAGCGTCGCAAGAAAGCCATTCACCTCGGAGGGTTTAAGTCCACCCTTCAACATATTGTCGACGAGGTAGGGCAGCTCATCTATGAGTAGGATGATGGTGCCCTGCTGTTGTGCCAAAAGCTTATTCAAATCGCCCTTCAACAATTCGACTTGGTGAAGAATGGCGCGAGGCGATGGCGTCTCAGGTAATGGCCGCCCGGAGAATCGGGCGAGTAGGCCAGTGCCCCGATGAACTCTGGAGCTCGATAGCATGCCAGTGATTTTGCTCAACGCATTGTCGGCTGGGAGCGCCTGGGCGAGCGCGCCAACCAGATTGTCGACACGATCGAAGCCTTGCACATCGACATAAATTGGGTTGCGGCTAGATTTATTCAGCTCGCGCTCAATCTCGAACACCACGGATGATTTGCCTGTCCGGCGTAGGCCAAAGAGTTTGATGCTCTCGCCGGCAAGCAGCGTTGCGATCATCGGGTCGGTAATATCGGGCCGCGGCCAAAAGTGATCGCCGATGGCGGCGCCCCCGTAGTGTCGTTTCAAAATTCGCGGTCGCATGGCAGATGCAATCTAATCTTATTTTAGAGATATCTGTTTTTACAGATAGTTCTAGCAAAGCGCAAGTGGTCATCCGTTTTGTGCTATAAATGCAATGGTTTCAACGAGCTTGTTGTGGATAAATAGCTTAATCTAGGCTTTTCTAACTCCTGCCAAAGCCTCTATTCGAATTGTTCAGGCCGGGGTGTCGCCGTCACTTGGGGTTGCGATCGATAAGAATATTCAAGCCAAAAGCGTGCTGCCGGTTTTGTGTTCGAACATGCTTCATGCCTATGATTTGTCGGGCGCTTGTTTCGTGGATGACCGCTCTCTCGACCCCTTCGCTGGATCCCCCATGATCCCCGATCTCGCCACCAGGGTTTATGATCATTCGTTTCGCGTCGATCCGGTCATTCGGACGCTGCTCGATACGGATTTTTATAAACTGCTCATGCAGCAGATGATCTGGAAGCGCAATCCGCAAACGCAAGTGACCTTTGCCCTGACCAATCGCACGCACTCGATCCGACTGACCGACACCATCGAGACACGCGAACTCGTGGCGCAACTCGATCACGCGAGAAGCCTCAGATTTCAGAAGAACGAGCTGATCTGGTTGGCCGGCAATACCTTCTATGGCAAGAGCCAAATCTTCGAACCGGCATTCCTCGACTATTTGCGCGATTTTCAATTGCCACCTTATGCGCTCGAGCTGCACGACGGCCAATTCGAATTGCGATTTTCGGGGCCTTGGGCGCAGACGACGATGTGGGAGGTGCCGGCGCTCGCGATCCTCAGCGAATTGCGGGCCCGCGCGGCAATGGCGGGCATGAGCCGGTTCGAACTCGACGTGCTCTACGCCCGCGCCAAAGCCAAACTCTGGAGCAAGGTCGAAAGGTTGCGCGGCCTGGCGCTGGAAGGACCCTTGCGGCTCGCCGATTTCGGCAGCCGGCGCCGGCATGGATTCTTGTGGCAGCGCTGGTGTATCGAAGCGTTGCAGGAGGGCCTGGGGGCGAATTTTTTCGGAACCTCGAACGTGAAACATGCGATGGACACGGGCCTCGAAGCGATCGGCACCAATGCGCATGAATTGCCCATGGTCTATGCGGCGCTCGCAAAAGACGACGACGAATTGCGCGCCGCCCCCTATGCGGTGCTGCAGGAGTGGGCCAAATTGTACCATGGCAATCTTCTGGTCCTATTGCCCGATACGTTCGGCACGACGCGTTTCCTGAACACGGCACCGGATTGGACGGCGGACTGGACCGGGGCGCGGCCGGATTCGAAACCGCCGATCGAAGCGGCCGAGGAATTGATCGAATGGTGGCGCCATCGCGGCCGTGACCCGCGCGGCAAATTGATCGTCCTCTCGGACGCGATGACGATCAATTCGATCGAGCAGGCGGTGCGGCACTTGCGCGGCCGTGCGCTCGTCTCGATCGGCTGGGGCACGAACCTCACCAATGACTTTGTCGGCTGTGTGCCGAAAGGTGCCGATGGCAATCTCACCGCGCCCTCGCTCGTCTGCAAAGTTGACGAAGTCGACGGCCGGCCGGCCGTCAAACTCTCCGACAATCCGGCGAAATATTCCGGGCCGGACAACGAAATCGCCCGTTACGAGCGGGTCTTCGACTACCAGCCTGGAGCATGGCGGCCGGCCTGAAGAACTTGTTCTTCACTTGCCGGCGAAATCGAGCTCTTCGGTGAGGTCGCCGAGCTTGCCGCTGTTCGCCGCGGCCATCGCCTCGTCCCGTGCCTTCAAGCCCGCGAGCACCGGGAGGTCGAAACGCTTCGTGATGAAGCGCAATATCGAGGTCGTGTCGTAGAGCGTGTGATCGACGAAATCGCGTTTGGCGAAGGGCGAGATGATCACGGCGGGAATGCGCGTGCCCGGGCCCCAAGCGGTCTCCCTTCGGCGGCGCGGCATGATCCCAAAAGCCGCCGTTCTCGTCGAACGTGACGATCACGAGCATATGGCTCCATTGCGGGCTCTTCTCGAGATGGGCGACGACATCGGCGAAATGCTCGTCGCCGGCGGCAACATCGGCATAGCCCGGGTGTTCGTTGAGACTGCCTTGCGGCTTGTAGAAAGTCACTTGCGGCAGGGTCCCAGCATCGATCGCCTTGATGAACTCGCTTCCCGCCAGTCCACCGTCGCGCAAATGTTCCGCCCGCGCCGCGGTTCCCGGCGCGTAGGCGGCGAAATAATTGAAGGGCTGATGATGAAATTGGAAATTCGGCGTCGGGATCGCGTTCTTGCCGGCGAGCGCCGCCTGCCAGGCGCCGGCATAATAGGCCCAAGTCACGCCCTTCGCGGTCAAGAGATCGCCGATCGTCTCCTGCGTCTGCGGCGGCAAAGTCGTCGGGATTGCTGGGATCGGCATAGGCTGGATCGCCGCCCAATGCGGGCTGAACGCGACTCGGCTGATAAGGCGGCTGCATCGTATTGACGGCATAGAAATCCGGCGTGAGATTGCCGTCCTTTACGAATATCGGCATGCCGTCGAGCGCCGATTTCGGCGAATTGGCCGCGAGCTTCAGGCGAACGCCATCGGCTTCCACGGCGGCGATCAAGCCTCTTCGCCGGGCTCTTGTCGGCATCGGGATAATACGGCGCGCAGGCGCAGATGAGCATGAAATGATTGAGGAACGAGCCGCCGAAGCCGCCCATGAAGAAATTGTCGGCGAGCGTATAGCGCTTGCGCGATCGCCCAGAGCTGCAGTTCTCGATCCGTCGTAATGGCCCATGACGAGGGCGCCGGAATCGCCATAAGCGACGAAGCGATCGTTCTTGCCGCCGTCGATCTGCATCTGGTTTTGATAGAAGCGATGAACGAGATCGCGGGTCGTGACCGAGATCGGCAGGTTGAAGCCGTTGGGATCGTCGATTGCGAAGGGCGCATTGGGAAGATGCGCGGTTCGAGATTCGATCGATCGCGGGCACAGCGCCCTTGCCGGTCAAACCTTCCCAGATCGGCGGCAATTTCGACAGGACACTGCCGTCGCGGTCGGTTTGCCGCGCCATGTCGGGTGTGACATTGGCAAGCCCGTCGGCGCCGGGAAAATTGCCGAAGAGATTGTCGAAGCTGCGGTTCTCCGCATAGACGATGACGAAAGTCTCGATTTTTTTCAGGTCGTCGGCACTGATTTCGGCGGCGCGAAGGGAGGGCGCAAGAAGCGAAGCCGAAAGCGTGCCGGCAAGCGCCGCGGCAGAGACAAGCGCGGCGGCAGAGAAAAGAACTGCGGCGGCGGAAAGCCTGGGGTGCATCATGATGATCCTGACTTTCTTCGATGGAGAGACGGTACGGCACATGCTTTCGCCGGCATCTACCGAGCGCGACCGGATGATGATGACGGAGCTGGCGGCCTCAGCAGTGTTTAATGCCTTGTCTATTGCAGAATTTTGACATGTCCTTCTCTCCCGTCGCATGAGCCCGGCATCGTTAACCTCATCCCAATACCGGATCGAGCACGACGCACTAGAGATCTGTATTGGCCGTGTCTTTCAATGTTGCAGGCATTTGTTCCGCCTTCCCGTCGATCGCGACGTGGCCGAAAAACTGCAGGCCGGCCGCCGGCAATAGATTTTGACCTTGCTCCTTCGTCAGCGCATTCATGAATTTGATTTGCGGCCGAAGGTCGCGTCGGGCTGCCGATTAGCCACTACGCAACCAGTTTTCACCGGAAAGTTCGCGGCGCGCCTTTTCGAGTTCTTCCGTATAGCGGCGCAGGACATGGGCTTCTGTGAGCAGTCCCACCACGTGCCGCTCGCGGAAGGTCTCGGCGACCGCCAGCGCCTCGCTTTCCGCCCGCTCGAATATATCGGCTGCCTCTTTGATGTTCATGTCGGGCAAGAGGACATGATCCTTGAACCGCAATAGCGTCGCGATTGTCGCAGTGCCGACGTCGCGATCGGCTGAGGACAGATGTACGTCGGCGACCGAGACTATTCCGGCATAGGAGCCTGCAGCGTCGACGGCAACGACCCATTGCGTGGATCCGAGCGGGAATTCTTCGGCGAATGCTTTGATAGTCATGTCGCATGTCGCCGTCTTGACATCGCGTCGCATGAGCCGGGCGACGGTCAAGTTGCGCATCCAGCCGACATCGTGAGCGCCGCGGATCAATTCGCCGCGCAAATGCAAGCGCCATGTCGCAAAGGAATAGCCGAAGGTCCGCCGGACCACGACCGAGACAATGGTGGACGCGGCAAGGATCATGATGGAAAGCGGAAAATCGCCGGTCGTTTCGAGGGCGAGAAAGCTCATGGTGAGCGGTCCGCCGACTATGGCGACCGCGAGCGCAGCCATCCCGACGACGGCAAAGGCCGCAGGGTCCGGTGCCAAAATCGGGGCGAACAAGGTGAGGCCGCCGGCAAAGGCCTTGCCGATTGCGCCGCCGAGGAACAGCGACGCGAAAAAAAGGCCGCCTCGAAAGCCAAATCCGATCGAAACGGCCGAGGCGATGGACTTGAGAACAACGACAACGAGGAGGCCTTGCAGGTCTAAGCTCGTCTCACGAAACAGTTGAAAAAGAGCGCCGTGGCCCGATGACAGGACTTGCGGCGTCACGAGCGCCAGGCCGCCGACGATGAGCCCGCCGAAAGCCGGCTGAAGCATGGCCGGGAGACGGCTGCGCTTGAACATGTCTTCGACGAAGGTGACGGCGCGCATGATGCCGATGCCAACGGCCGAGCAGAGCATGGCCAGGATGAAGAGCGCCAAGAGGTTGTCCTTGGCGAGAGCGGCAGGAGGAATGAGCCGGCCCATGAAACTTTCTTCGAAGCCGAAGCTGCGCGCGACGAGCACACCGCTGATGGAAGCGGCCATGATCGGTGCCAGGCCGAAGGGCGTGTAAGTACCGATGATGAGTTCGAAGGCGTAGAAAGCCCCGGTGAGGGGCGCTCCGAAGGCCGCGCCGATCGCGCCCGCAGAACCGCAGCCGACAAGGGTGCGCATATCGCCGCGGCGCAATTTGAAGGCCGCGCCGATGCGCGAAGCGAGGCCGGAGCTGATCTGCGTGTAAGCCGCTTCCGTTCCAAGCGAGGCGCCGGCACCGTTCGACACGATCGTTTGGCCTACGATGAGCAGGCTGTCGACGAGCGACATGCGGCCGCCCTGCAGCGCGTTGGCTTCGATCGGATCGACGGGACGGCGCGGTCGCCACTTCTTGATCAGAAGGCCGGTGACCCCGAGCACGAGACCGCCTGCAACCGGCACCAAGGCTTCGAGCGGCGACGCGAGCGAGCTGAGGTTGCTCAAATGGGCGTTCAGGGGCACGCCGTACAAGACATGGTGCAGGAAGCTTACGCTGCCGATGATTGCGGCGACCGCGACGCCGGCCAAGCTGCCGGCAACAACGGCCAGCAGTATAAGCGCATATTCGCTCCGCCGGACGAAGGCCCGAAAATGCATCGGAAAGCTGAACCAGCCGGTTCGCGATATATGCACGCGCGGAATAGAAACCATTGGATCTTCAGCTTGCTCAGCCGATCGGCGAAATTGGCGAAACGGATGAGCCCGTGCTCGAACCGGTTCTCGCCGAGGGCGCTGCCAAAAATGCCTCGGTCAGCCTTATAACAACCTTCGTCGGCGGGTTATTGGAAAGCCAACGATTTCTCGCGTTTTCCTCGCCAATGTCGCAGGCATTTTGGGCCATTTCACCTTTTTTGCCTTATAAAGACGGCGTTTTTTGTAAATTGCGTCGGCAAATATCGGCAGAGGTCGCCGGCTTTCTTCAAAGAGCAAATTACTCCACCCCTGGACCCACTCGAAATACGCGATTTGACAAGGCAATGAGACATGAGCGGAGAAGATTGGGCAAAGCCGCATGGCGACAATATTGCCCAGGTTGAGTTTTGGAACGGCCGCGCCGGCGAAACCTGGGCGCGCAATCAGGAAAGACTTGATCGCGCTTTCGCGCCTTTAATGAGTGTCCTCGTCGAAAAGGCGGCACCGGAAATCGGGGAACGAATCATCGATGTCGGCTGCGGATGTGGCGATCTCGCGCTGGCGCTCGCCCCGCGCCTCGGCCGGCGAGGCCATATCCTCGGCGTCGACGTCTCGAAACAAATGCTCGAACGCGCGCAGGCGCGGGCGCTTGCCGTGTCTGGCGAACACGCCACCCTCGCTTGGCTTGAAGCCGATGCCAGCGCATGTGAATTCGCCGCCGAATATGATCTTCTTGTGTCGCGCTTCGGCGTCATGTTCTTTGCCGATCCGGTCGCGGCCTTTCGCGTTTTGCGCCGAGCCTTGAAGCCCGGCGGCCGCTTTGCATTTTTGTGCTGGAGAAGTCTCGAGCGCAATCCCTGGCTCGCCGTGCCGGCGACCGCGCTGCACGACCTCCTCGGGCCGCGGCCGCCGGCAGATCCATGGGCGCCCGGTCCCTACGCATTGTCGGACGCGACGCGGGTCTGCGAGATGCTGCGCGAGGCAGGATTCGCGGCTTGCTCGGCGACATTGGTGGAAGCCCCTTTGCTTCTCGGTCGCGCCGAAGCGGGGGCGGAAATAGATGCGCAAGCGCGTGCCGTCGATGATGCGCTGGAACTCGCGCTGCGGACGGGACCCGTGGCGGTATTCTTGCGCGAAGCCGATGAAGCAACGAAAGTCGAGGCGCGCCGTCGCGTCGGCGCGGTGCTCTCGACCCTCGTTGCCGACGGCGAAATCAGGCTGCTTGGTTCCTGCTGGCTCTATACGGGCCGCAGGCCGTCCGTCTGATCGTTGGCAAGCCTGCTGCGGCTCACTGCAAATCGAGGAACGGCCGGACATTCAACGTCTCGATCACGCATGCCCGAAACGTGGTTCGGCTCGCGCCGAATGATCGCTGATCTGGACGACGGCGCCGCGCTGATGGATCGCTCCCGCGGACGTGATTTGCACGATCGCGCGAACGCCGCTGCGGGAACCTCGCCAGCGGCCGACGCAGGGCCCCCGTGCACGGCTCTCATCCTTCGGCTCGCATGAAAGAGACCTCAGAATTCTTCCCATTCGTCCGCCGCGGGTTTGGGCGCGGCGCCCCCGCGCGACGCGACGGTCTTCAGGGCGGCGCGGGGCGCTGTTGGCGCCCGCGCCGCTGCTTTGCTCGGCGTGCGGCGCGGGGGCTCGTCTCGTGCAACGGCCTCCGTTCGACCGACTCGGAAGCGGCCGATGAGCTTCGTCAGTTCTTCCGTCTCTTTCGCAAGCGTGTGGCTTGCGGCGGTCGATTCTTCGACCATGGCGGCGTTCTGCTGAGTGACCTGATCCATTTGGTTGACGGCAGTGTTCACCTCTTGCAGGCCGGTAGCTTCTTCTTGCGCGCTCGAGGCAATGTCCGAGACGACTTTGTCGATCTCGACCACTTGCGTAAAGATGCGCTCGAGCGCTTTGCCTGTCTCGGCGACGAGATCGACTCCTTGGTCGACTTGCCCGCGCGAAGCCGTGATGAGAGCCTTGATCTCTTTAGCCGCTTCGGCGGAGCGCTGGGCGAGGGCGCGCACTTCCGACGCGACCACAGCGAAGCCGCGCCCGGCTTCTCCGGCGCGTGCCGCTTCGACTCCGGCATTCAGGGCCAAGAGATTGGTCTGGAAGGCGATCTCGTCGATGACGCCGATGATCTGGCCGATCTGCTGCGAGGATTTTTCGATGCCGTTCATAGCCTCGATCGCTTGCCGCACGACCGTGCCGCCGCGTTCCGCATCGGATTTGGCTGTCGAAACGACCTCACGCGCATGCGTCGCGCCCTGCGCGGTCTTGCGCACCGTGGCGGTGATTTCGTCAAGCGCGGCGGCGGTCTCTTCAAGGCTTGCGGCTTGTTGTTCGGTGCGCCGCGATAGATCATCGGCGGCTGAAGTGATTTCGCTCGCGCCTGCACTGATCGCCGAAGTGTTGGCGCTCACGTGCAGCATCGTCTGCTGCAGTTTCTCGACCGACGCATTGAAATCGCCGCGGATCTTCTCGTATTCCGTTGCAAATGCCGTGTTGAGGCGATAGGTGAGATCGCCCTCTGAGAGCTGCTCGAGCGCTTTCGTGAATGCCGTCATGAATTGTTCGAATTCGGCGATATATTTGCGATCGAGTTCGGCTTTGCACTGCAATTCTTCCTGGTCGGTCTGCCGGCGCGCTTCGGCTTGGCATTCAAGCTTCTTGCGCTGGAGGGCCGAGTTTTTGGCCGCAACGACACCGCGGGCGAGGCGGCCGATTTCGTCGGCGCGATCGGCGTCCGGCACGTCGAATTGCAAATCGTCCGCGATCAAGCGTTCTTGCGCGGCGACCACGCGGACGAGCGGTCCGACGATCCCGCGGGCCAGAAGATTGGCCACCAAGGCAACCGCGAGACCTATGCTCAGGCCGATGCCGCCTATTTGCATGAAAGCTGAATTGACCTTGGCATCGATGTCGTCGACGAAGATTCCCGTGCCGACGATCCAGCCCCAGGGTTTGAAGCTCGCGATATAGGAGAGTCTCGGTTTCGATTCGGTCTCGCCCGGCTTTGCAAGGGCGTGATGGATGAAGCCAGCGCCTTGCTTATTGGCGGCCTCGAGAAACTGCGCTGTCGTTTTGGCCAAAATCGTTGTCTGGGCCTCTTTGTTGTGCTCCCAGGCCGGATTGGCACCATGCATGAGGATGGTGCCCTCCGTGTCCAGCACGAAGAAATAACTGCCGTTGTCGTAGTGCATGGCCCGAACCGCGGCGAGGGCATCGGTCTGCGCCTGCTCATTCGTCAGATGGCCTGCCTGGGCTTCGTCATAGTAATGCTTGACGATGCCTTGTGCCGTCTCGACGAGCTGCTGTGTGCGTGCCTCAGCCTCGTTCTCGAGCTTTTCGCGCAATTGCGCCGCTGACAGTAAAGCGAGCGAGATGACGCCGACCAACGCCACTAGGGTAATGGCGTGAATGCGAACGATGACAGGGATATTCTTCAGGATCGAGCTGAGAACGGTCGGCATCGGGCAAATCCGGGTTGTGAAGATGGTTAATAGACACATCAAAAGCTTACGAATTAGCTAACCGCAATTGCGTAAGCGCTTGGCGTTCCTCACCTTTAGTTGTATGCGAGGCCTAGGTCGCTTGCCGGTTTCGTTCCTTTTTGTAGCCGCGCGGCAATCAACGAAGAATGGTTCTGGATAGTCTTGACGATAGTCGAGCCGTGCTCATTCGAGGTGAGCGACGCAACGGCATAGATGCTAGAGGGTGTCCTAAACCATGTGTAAGTTGGTTTCTGCGAGTTTACCTTTTGAAGGAGACTCACGTGGCGAGCGGCATAGACTTCGGCGTCTTTGCCGAAGGGCAACGCCCGCAGACCATCGCCGGATTCCAGGACACGACGCGCGGCGCATAATGCCGATTCTCCCGGCAGCGTATTGCGCGTGAGGCGCGATGCGCCGCCAAAAAGGTGCGATCATGGACTCGTCTCATTCCGAAAAGATCAAAGGGCTTCGCCTGCCATTTGCGGAGCTCCTGGGAATCACGCTCGAATCCGTCGAACCGGATCAAATCGTCGCGCGGATGCTGGTCCGCGAGGATCTTTGCACCCTTGGCCAGACCCTACATGGCGGCGCCGTGATGGCGCTGGCTGATACGGCAGGTGCGGTTGCCACCTTCGTCAATCTGCCGGAAGGCGCGCACGGGACCACTACTCTCGAAAGCAAGACGAATTTCGTCGGTCCGGCTCCTGTCGGCATGGTCGTGACGGCGACGGCGGCTCCGGTGCACCGCGGCCGCCGCACCCAGGTCTGGCAAACGCGCG
Organism: uncultured Alphaproteobacteria bacterium; assembly: GCA_963809985.1. Taxonomy (GTDB): domain Bacteria; phylum Pseudomonadota; class Alphaproteobacteria; order Rhizobiales; family Beijerinckiaceae; genus Methylovirgula. The sequence goes on from CAWELW010000004.1 coordinate 610,819, forward strand.
TCGAGACCGCAGATGGCAAGCTCGTCGCCCTCGTCACCCAGACCCAGATGGTGCTTTGAACCGCCAGAGCATGATCCCGAACAGTTAAGGACTTTTCGGGATCATGCGTCACGACAATGAGTTAGAGCGTCATTGTGATTCAACATAACGCGATCCCGCTCTAGCCGTGGCCTCTGTCGGCGCTCGCGGTTTGGTCGCGCTTTCGCCCAAATTCTCGACGACTTTGGATTGTAGTCTCAGTCGTCTCAGAAGTGACTTTGCCCGATGGTCGAGGAAGCACGGCGCCTCTATTTGATCACGCCTCCCGTCGCGGATGCGGCTGGATTTGCCGCGAAATTCGTGGCCGCACTCGACACCGCCGAAATTGCCTGTGTATTGTTGCGGGTGAGCCCCATGGATCATGCTGCGACGAAGAAGGTCGTTCGCGCTCTCGCGCCTTTGGCTCAAGACCGCGGGGTCGCCTGCCTCGTTGAAGATCCGCAGCTTGCCGTCCATACCGACGTAGATGGTGCGCATGTGACGGGTGTGGGAGACAAACTGGAAGCGGCGCTCGCGAGCTTGAAGCCGGGAAATATCGTCGGAGTTGGCGCGATCACCGGCCGCGACGACGCGATGACGGCAGCCGAGGCAGGGGTCGATTATCTCATGTTCGGCGACGCTGATGGAACGCAGTCCTTTGCGGAGATCCTCGAACAGGTGAATTGGTGGGCCGAGATCTTCAACGTGCCCTGCGTCGCTTACGCCCGCAAACACGAAGAGATTGCCGAATTTGCACGAGCGGGGGCCGATTTCGTCGCGCTTTGCGACGCCGTTTGGAACGATCCGCGCGGCACAGCCTTGGCTCTTCTCGGGGCTGCCGAGGTCCTCGCAAATATTCGTGAGTCCACCGAATGCTGACCAAGTCGATTGGGGCACGCCTTTCGGTCCTCGCCGTGCTGAGCCTGGCTCAAGGTGCTGCGGCATTCGCGGTCCAGCCGATGGCAAGCCCACCCAACTTGGCGACCTCGCCAGAGGCTAAGGATACCGTACCCACTCTGGCCGCGACACGCGACAGCGATACGCCGGACCTCGCCTACGGCGCCTTTCAGCGCGGCTATTACAGCACCGCTCTGCACGAGGCGATGAAACGGCTGGAAGTCAATCCCAATGATGCCGCCGCCATGACGCTCATCGGCCAGCTCTATGCACAAGGACTTGGCGTCGGGCTCAATGATGTCGAGGCCGCACACTGGTATAAATTGGCTGCCGATCTCGGAGATCGCGAAGCGCTATTCGCGCTCGGCCTCGCCGCGCTGAAGGGAGCCGGTGTGCCGAAGGATCGTTCTGCAGCGGCCGAACTCTTCAAAAAAGCGGCTGCGCGGAACCAACCGGCGGCGCTTTACAACCTCGGCCTCATGGCGCTCGAAAATGACGGTGTCGCGTCCGATTTTGGCAAGGCCTCGGATTATTTCAAAGCCTCGGCGGAACTCGGGTTTTCCGAGGCGGCCTACGCGCTCGGCCTTCTTTATCGAAGCGGCAGCGGCGTCCCCAAGGACGACAAACTCGCTGCGGGCTGCATCGGCCGCGCCGCTCGCGACAATAATGCCGCCGCAGAAGTCGAGTATGCAATCATGCTTTTCAATGGGATCGGCGTCGAAAAGGACGAGCGAGCGGCAGCACATTTCTTTTTGAAGGCAGCGGTCCAGAACAACCCCGTCGCGCAAAATCGTGTGGCGCGCCTCTTCGCAGCTGGACGTGGCGTGCGCCAGGATCTCGTCGAGGCGATGAAATGGCACATGCTCGCACGCGCCGCCGGCGTGAGCGACCTATGGCTCGATGGTGAAATGGTCAAATTGAACCAGACGCAGCGCCACGCGGTCGAAGCCGCGGTGCATCAGTTTCTCGGCCGCTGAAACGGCAAGAATTCCAAGAATCCAAAGAGTTGGACCGCATTGACCGAAAGTGCTCTGGCGCTTTAGTGGGAGCGGTCTCAGCCTTCCAGCAGCGCGAGCAAGCCTCGCAAGAGCGCTTTCGGGCTCGGCGGGCAACCACGAATATGAAGGTCAACGGGGATGATTTTGCCGACGGCGCCGACGCATGCATAGCTGTCTGCGAAGATGCCGCCATCGCATGCGCAATCCCCCACCGCGACGACGAATTTGGGGTCGGGTGTCGCGAGATAGGTGCGCACCAGCGCTTCCTGCATGTTTTTCGTAACCGGCCCCGTCACCAAGAGAACATCCGCGTGACGCGGCGAGGCGACGAAGCGCAGACCGAAACGTTCGAGGTCGTAGAAGGGGTTATTGAGCGCGTGAATCTCGAGCTCGCAAGCGTTGCAGGATCCGGCGTCGACCGCCCGGATCGACAGGGAGCGTCCGAGCTTGCGACGGGCGGCATCGGATATATCGGCGCAAAGCGCTTCGAGATCAGCACATCCGAGCGAGGGAGGCGTTTCCGTGAGGGGACGGAGGAGAAGACCTTCGATGATGAGGTTGCGCATGAATTTGCCGCCTTTGATCACGATGATTCTGGATTGAAGCAATCCAAGATCGTGAACGTGTTCGATTTGATATTTTAGAGCGGGATGCGCAATCTGCGTGAACTTGATTGCACATCCCGCTCTAGAGATCATGCCCCGAATAGGAGCAATTGAACGATTTGTTGCAGAGCGGAAAATCGCCGACGATATTGCCTTCGATCGCGGCTTCGAGCAGCGGCCATTGAAACCAGGAGGGGTCGCGCAAGTGACAATGAGCGATCTTGCCTGAGCTGTCGATCCGCACCCAGGCGAAAATATCGCCGCGGAACCCCTCGACCAGTGCGAAACCTTCACGTGCTTCACCGGGCGGCTCGATCGCTGGTATTTGCACGGGGCCGCGCGGCATTTTTTCGATGATCTGGGCAATCAGCGCCAGCGATTGTGTGACCTCCTCGATACGTATCCAAATGCGCGCATCGACGTCGCCCTCCTGGCGAACTGGAACTTCGAAGGAGAGGTCTGCGTAGGGTTCATAAGGAATCCGGCGCCTTGCATCGAAGTCACGGCCGGACGCGCGTCCTATGAATCCACCGCAGGCATATTGGCGCGCGAACTCCGGCGCGAGAAAACCGGTCTGGACCGTGCGGTCTTGCAAGGATGTCGTGTTGTCATAGACCCTGATGAGGTGCGGGAAGCGCCTTTTCAGCTCCGCAAGAAGTGCGAAGAGCACGCCGATGCCGTCATCCGTCAGATCCCGCGTTACACCCCCAGGAACGATTTGGTCCATCATCAGTCTATGCCCGAAGCATGTCGCCGCAGCGCGTAGGACTAACTCGCGCAGGACGCTGCAATGTGCCAACATCAATGCGAAAGCGGCGTCGTTGCAGATGGCGCCAATATCGCCGAAATGATTGGCGATGCGCTCGAGTTCGGCCATGAGCGCGCGCAGATAGTGAGCACGGCGCGGGACTTCGAGTCCAAGTGCCGCCTCGACGGCACGCGCAAACGCGAGCGCATAGGCGACGGTGCTGTCGCCCGACACGCGACCTGTGATGCGGGCGGCCTTTGCCAAATCCGCACCCGCCATCAGCTTGTCTATGCCCTTGTGCACATAGCCGAAGCGCTCTTCGAGCCGGACGATGGTTTCGCCGTTGGCGGAAAAGCGGAAATGACCGGGTTCGATGATGCCGGCGTGAACCGGGCCGACAGGTATCTGATGCAGATATTCGCCTTCTGCAGCAAGAAAATCATAGGTTCCGCCCGAAGGTTCGGCAGATTCGGGCCTTCCGCAAGGGTGCACAAGACCCCAGCGCCCATGATCGAGCCATGGCCGCGGGTCCGGCGCAGCTTCGGGCACGAGGCCATAAAGATCATGGATCGTGCGCTCGAGCCGTAGGCCGGGCGGGTGCATGCGGCCGACAGAAGGGAAATGTCCATTCGGACATTTGATGCTGATGATGTCAATTCCATCTCTTTCGCGCACCGTCACGGCGACGTGGACATCGGCGCCGTCACTCCATAGCCCGACGAGATCACCACGGCCTTTACTGATCTCGCGCACGGCGCGCAAGAAAGACGTGGAATCGATGATGACGCGCGGCCGCGGTCGGGAGTTCTCGACCGGCAGCCCTTTGCGTATCGTGTCGAACAATGTTTCCATATGCGCCTCGTTAGACCACGACGATTATGGATTGAATCAATCCAAAATCATGAACGTGATCGTTTCCAAAAGTTTAGGGCGGGATGCGCGATCAAGTTTATGCAATCTGCGTGAACTCGATTGTGCCGGAAAAGCCGCGCAGCGTCCCACTTTTCCTCATCCCTTCTATCCCAGAAGTTTCGCCACGTTTTGGAACCATGTGACGATCTGGCTAGGGAGATAAATGCCCGCGGCCAACACCAAGGACAAATGCGCGAAGAGGGGAACGAAGGAGGCTTCCACCTTGCCCATTCCACCCTCCGGCTTGCCGAACGCCAAGTCTGTCAGGCGCATAAAGAGGGCGCCGAAGCCGAGCAGAAGTCCGAAGACGAGCGGGACCGCAAGCATGGGCTCGCGCGCAAAGGTCGAGCTGACGATCAGGAACTCGCTCATGAATATGCCGAGCGGCGGCAAACCCGCGATGGCGACGACGCCTGCGACGAGACCCCAGCCGAGGAGCGGGTGGCTTTCGGTCAGACCGTGGATATCGGGAAGTCTCTGCGTCCCCTTCACTTGCGAGATATGACCGACGGTAAAGAAGATCGCAGATTTTGTCAGGCTATGCATCGTCATATGCAGGAGGCCGGCGAAATTGGCGATCGGGCCGCCCATGCCGAAGGCGAACGTGATGATCCCCATGTGTTCGATCGAGGAATAGGCAAACAAGCGTTTGATGTCATCGCGACGATAGAGCATGAAGGCCGCAAAGATCAGCGAGACGAGACCGAGGGTTATCATCAGCGGACCGGGTGCGATCGCCGCCGCATTGGCGGCAAGCAGAAGTTTGAAGCGCAGCACGGCATAGAGGGCGACATTGAGGAGCAGGCCCGAAAGGACCGCAGAAATCGGAGTCGGGCCTTCGGCATGCGCGTCGGGCAGCCAAGCGTGGACGGGCACGAGGCCGACCTTGGTCCCATAGCCGAGCATCAGGAAGACGAAGGCGACGTTGAGAAGCTCGGGGCTGAAATCTGCAGCGCGGGTGATGAGTGCCGTCCAGAGCATGGCATCATAGCCCTCGCCTAGCACCGGTTGCGCCGCCATATAGACGAGGATCGTGCCGAACAGCGCGAGAGCAATGCCGACACTGCCGAGGATGAAATACTTCCAGGCCGCCTCCAGCGCTTCGTGGGTGCGATAAATGCCGACCATGACTACGGTCGTCAAAGTCGCGAGCTCGATCGCCACCCACATCAGGCCGATATTGTTGGCCAGAAGCCCTAAGTTCATCGCGAACATCAAGGATTGATACATCGCATGGTAGAAACGGACCTGAAACGGCTGCAGCTTACCGATCTCGATCTCGTGGCCGATGTAGCTCGCACTGAAAGCGCTTGTCGTAAATCCTATGAAGGTTGAAAGAACGACGAACACTACATTGAGATCGTCGACGAAGAGATAATGACCGGGCGCCGGGCGCTTGAAAAGCAGCCAGACAGAGCAAACGAAAGTTGCACCGCAAGCGAGGACGTTGATGCGCGACGTCAGACGATAGCCGGGCAGGAGCGCGAGAACGAACGCGGACAGAAGCGGGATCAGCAAGACGGCGCTCGCTGCATCGAAACTCGCCGGATCGAATGCACCAAGGCTCATTGATGCTCTCCCCTAAACCGGTCGAGTGCAAGCACATCGACCGTGTCGAAGCGCTCGCGGATACGGAACAAGAAGATGCCAATCACGATGAAGGCGATGAGCACGGAAAAGGCGACGCTGATCTCGACGACAAGCGGCATGCCCTTGGCGCCGGCGGCGGCAAGGATCAGACCGTTTTCGAGCGACATGAAACCGATGACCAGGCTAACCGCGTTGCGGCGCGACGCCATCATGAGAAGCCCAAGCAACACCACCGATAGCGCAAAGGCGAGATCTTCGCGAGCCAGCGGGTTGGCGGTCGCCGTCACCGGCAGCATGACGACCATCGACAATGCAACGAGCCCTATGCCGGCCAGCATTGTGGTGCCGACGCCGCCAATGATTTCGAGAGTGCGGTGAATGCCGAGCCGCTGCATGATCCGGTGTAGGCTCACCGGTATGACGACGGCTTTGAAGACGAGCGCAATGAGGGCGGTGATGAAGAGGTGCGGGGCATGCTGGATATAGGCCTGCCAACCGACCGAAAGCGACAGGACTACGGCATGAAGCGCATAGATGTTGATGAGCCCCGACATGCGGTCTTGATAGAGCAGAAGGAAGCTCATGAAGACGAGTCCGCCGGCAAAAAGATGTGCGATGTCGAAGGAAAGTTCGCTCAACTAGAGGCTCCGTGAGACAAAGAGCAGCAAGGTTGCGAGAAGGCCGAGCATGAGCGCAGCGCCCAAAAAGTCGGGCACGCGGAAGACGCGCATTTTGGCGATCGAAGTTTCGAACACGGCGAGCAGGAAGCCGGCGACGGCGAGCTTTAGGACATAAGTTGCCGCTCCGATCAGAAGGGCGAGCATGTCGGTCGCGAGCGCAGCACCTTGCGGTGCGAGCCCGACGGGCACAAAGATGCAGGTGATGAGGGAAATATAGAGAAGGAGTTTTAGCGCCGCGGCGAGCTCGATCACGGCAAGATGGCGGCCGGAATATTCGAGTACCATCGCTTCATGTACCATCGTGAGTTCGAGATGGGTCGCGGGATTATCGACCGGAACGCGGGCGTTCTCGGCAAGCGCCACGATGATCAGCCCGATGAGGGCGAGGGCGAGTGAGACGCGCACTTCGAGATGGGCAAGCAGGAAGGCGGCGACGACCGAAAGTTGGGTCGAGCCGGCAACGAGCGCCACGGTGAAGACGAGCATGATCATCGCAGGTTCTGCGAGCGAGGCGAACATCGCCTCCCGGCTCGCGCCTATGCCGCCGAAGCTCGTTCCCACATCCATCCCGGCAAGCGCAAGAAAGAACCTCGCACTGCCGAGAAGCGCGGTGATCGCGATGAGATCGGCCGACCAGCTGAACACCAGACCAATCGCGAAGGTCGGCACCAGCGCCGCGGCGACCCAGGTCGCGGAGAAGATCATGTATGGCGCCGTGCGAAACAGCCAAGAGGCGTTGTCCGCCAAGACCACCTCTTTGTGCAGCAATTTGTGAAGGTCCCGATAAGGCTGAAACAGCGGCGGCCCCTGCCGGCGCAAAAGCCGTGCTTTCACTTTGCGGGTGAAGCCGAGAAGCAGCGGTGCCAGCGCGAGCACCAGAAACATCTGAGTGCCCTGCACGGCGAGATCGACGATTAACGCCATAGCGCCACCATGAACAAGAGGCCGATGAGAGCGACAAAGACGAGGCTGAGATAGTGGCGGATCGTCAGCGACTGGAAGCGGTTAAGCTTCTCCGCGCTGACCAGCAGGGCGTGCGCAATCGGAACGTAGATCGTCTCCCAGATGAGGTCGCGGACCTCGACGACGATGCGTGCCGGGCGGAGGTCGCCGGGCGCAGGCATGTCGACGCGCTCGCGCGCATGAAAGGCCGCCCCACCGAAGACGCGCCGGATCGGCTGGGCGAAACTATCGGCGGTGTATTGCGTCGCTGGGCTCGAAGCGGGGAAGCCGCAGTCCCAGGCCGGCCCGCGGCGCAAAGCGTGCGAGGCGAATCGGTGAATGATCCGCGCCGCTGCGAGCGCTGAAAAAGCGATGAAGACGAAGACGAGCAGGCCGTTGTAGGAGCTGCGGCTTTCGGCAATCGGGACAATCGAGAGCCAAGGGATGTAGGCCTGCACCGGCATGCGCGCGCCGATAAGCTGATGGGTTGCGGGTGCGATCGCGTCGATCACCAATCCCGGCAAGATGCCGGCGACGAGACAGATTGCGGCGAAGAGGAGCATTGCGGCGCGCGAAAAACGGTCAGTTTCCCCAGCGCGGGCGGCTGCGGGCGTACGCGGGCGGCCGAGAAAACTCACTCCGAAGGCTTTCACAAAGCAGGCGGCGGCGAGCGCCGCCGACAGAGCGAGGAGGGCGCCCGAAGCGGGCACCAGGAATTTCAGCCCCCATGACGGCAATTGCGGGCTCAAAAGGATGGCTTGGAAAGTCAGCCACTCGGAAACGAAACCGTTGAGCGGGGGCAATGCCGAAATCGCCACGCACCCGACCAGGAAGGCGAAAGCCGTCTGCGGCATGCGGTGGATGAGGCCGCCGAGATGCTCCATGTTGCGCTCGCCGGTCGCAGTCTGCACCGCACCGGCGCCGAAGAACAACAGGCTCTTGAAGATTGAGTGATTGAACACGTGAAAGAGAGCGGCTGTAAGTGCGAGCGCCGCCGCCCAATCCATCGCATGTGCCTTGAAGGCAAGCGCAAGGCCGAGACCGATGAAAATGATGCCGATGTTTTCGACCGTGTGATAGGCGAGGAGCCGCTTCAGATCATGCTGCATGAGCGCGTAGAGCACGCCCATCACAGCGGTGACGCTGCCGAGCGCGAGAACCAGCATGCTCCACCAGACGGGCGGCGGTCCGAGCAGATCGAAGACGATGCGTATGAAGCCGTAGATAGCGACTTTGGTCATGACGCCGCTCATCAAAGCCGAAACGTGGCTCGGTGCGGCAGGATGGGCGAGCGGCAGCCAGACGTGCAGCGGAACGAGCCCGGCCTTCGATCCCGTTCCGATGACCACCAGAGCTAGGACGAGCCCACTGAGCCAGGGCGTCGTCGAAAGAGCCCGCATGCCAGCGAATGTGTAGCTTCCCGATGCACCGGCGAGCAGGCCAAATGCCAAAAGCAGGACCACGGAGCCGAAACCCGCCATCATCAGATAGATGAAGCCTGAGCGGCGGCTTTCGGGATCATGATGACGGACAACGACGAGAGCCCAGGACGAAAGCGACATGAACTCCCAGGCAACCAGGAAACTGAAGGCATCCGCCGCCAGCACGACGAGATTCATGCCTGCGAGAAACGCTGGAAAGAAGGGCAGGACGCGTTCCGGTGTCGTCTCATGTTCGCCGTAGCCGATCGCGTAAAGGCTCGCGGCAGCGCCGCCCAGATCGATGACCACTAGAAAAAAGGCGCTCAATGCGTCGAGGCGGAAGTGGCTGCCGATCCAAGGCACGCCCAGCGGCAGGGCAAGCTCGCTTGCTGCCTTGTCCGAAAACGCGAGTTGCGCGATCGCGGCCGCCAGCAAAGCGAGCGAAAGCGCCATTGAGAGCCCATAGACGATCGGACTAGCTCTCGCGCTTCGTGCGAAAGCAATAGAGAAAACACCTAAACCGAGCAAGGCCAGGATGATGCAAAGTGCAGCTTTGATCAGCATTTATACAACTAGCCTCGATCGGACGCGCGCTGAGCATGGCCTTTAGCGGGATCGACCTGATCGTCGCGCTGCCTCAAACGAACCCCGCGACCGCCGCTGAAACTCGCCGCGCTTTCGCCAATGAGTTCGATTCCCGCCTGCTCGAGCGCGCCGATCAGCTTCGTCAGGGACTCGACGTTTCCCCTAATGACGCCATCACTCGCTTCCATGCGCTGGATTGTCGGCAGCGAAAGTTCGGAGATTTCGGCCAGTTTTCGTTGGTCAAAACCGAGCAGGGCACGGGCAGCCCGAAGCTGAGAGGCCGTTATCATGTTTAAAGCATCTAAACTAGTGGTTGAGTCGCTACTAGTTACATATAAAACGCTAGTTATCATGTTTGAAGTGCACCGATTGTCGCATATTTAACGGCGCAAAACGTATTTTGGAATTGTGCCTCTTAGGCGCCGGCCACGTAGCGCGCCAAGCCCTCGGCGAGGTGATCGAACAACAGCCGGATCCGCCGCGTCGTGCGCAGATCTTCATGCATGGCGAGCCAAATTTCGAGTTCGAATCGCAAGTCCGGCAGAACGGGGATCAAGTCGGGGTTCTTCTTGGCGACGTTATCTTGGCAGCCGCCGATGCCCACGCCAGCGCGCAGAGCTGCCAACTGCGCAACGTCACTGTCGCAGCGAAACCCGAACATGCTGCGTGTGGCATCAAGCGCTTCGCGGCCGACGGAGCGGAAAGAATGGTCGTCGCGGTCGAAGCCTATCCAGCAATGCTCGGCAAGCCCTTCGACCGTTTGCGGCAGGCCGTTCAATTCGACATAGGTCCTGTGCGCATAAAGGCCGAGGCTCACTTTGCCGATTTTTTTGGTGACGAGCTGGGATTGCGTCGGGCGCATCATGCGAACGGCGATGTCGGCCTGCCGGAGCAAGAGGTCCTCGAGGCGGTTGGACAAGACCAGTTCCAAATCGATCGTCTTCTGCGCATTGCGAAAGTCAGCGAGAATTTTCGGCAAGATCTCGCAGCCCATGAATTCGCTTGCCGCGAGACGAACCGTTCCTCCTTCCGCGGCAGCTTCGCCGGAAGCAGCGCGCAAGAGGGCCGCGTTGGCAGCAGCCATGGCTTCGACATGCGCAACGAGATCATGCGCCGCCGCCGTCGGGATCAGGCCGCGCGGCGAGCGCGTGAAGAGAGCGAGCCCAAGCGCGGTTTCAAGCGCCTCGATCTGGCGCCCGACCGTTGGCTGCGTCAGGCCGAGGCGCCGCGCGGCGCCCGACAGGCTCTGATTGCGAACCACTTCAAGAAAGGCGCGGTAGAGTTCCCAGCTGGGTTCCTGTCTAATCATACATATTTGTATATCAAATCAACTTAATTAGGCAATTTTAGAATAAGCCTTCGGGGAGCATATCGGCTGCCGGCAGAAGGCGCATCGAAATGACGGCGAACCCGACCCTCACCCACCAGCAGCTTGCCTTGGTCATCGGCGCGACCGGCGGCCTCGGATATGAAGTCGCACGAGCTTTGCATGCCCATAACTGGCGTGTCCGCGCCTTGCACCGCAATCCGGCCGAAGCGCAACGCAAATCCAATTTGCCGGCAACGATCGAATGGGTGGCAGGCGATGCGATGAATCCTGCGGATCTTGTCGCCGCTGCCAAGGATGTCGGCGTGATCGTCCATGCGGCCAACCCGCCTCATTATCGCAACTGGCGAGGGCTCGCCATCCCGATGCTGCAGAGCACGATCGCCGCGGCCCAAGCGAGCGGTGCCAGAATTGTCTTTCCGGGGAACGTCTATAATTTCGGCCCCGACGCCTGGCCGCTCGTGCATGAATCCTCGCCGCAACATCCTTTGACGCGCAAGGGTCAAGTGCGTGTGGAAATGGAAGCCATGCTCGAACGCGGGCGCCGTGATGGTTTGCGCAGCCTCATCGTGCGTGCGGGCGATTTCTTCGGACCGAGTCAACCCACCTCCTGGTTCAAGGATGTGATGGTGAAACCCGGCCGAGAGATCCGCTCTGTCGCATATCCGGGGGTGCGCGACGTCGGTCACACCTGGGCCTATCTGCCGGATCTCGCCGAAGCCATCGTCCGCATTGTCGAAAAGGAAGCCGTGCTCGGCACGTTCGAAACGGTGCATTTCGGCGGCTATTGGCTGGCGCGGGGCGACGAGATTGCAAAATCCATAGGCCGCGTCATCGGCCGTCCGGACATTCCGATCAGGCCCGTGCCCTGGGCTTTGCTGAGGCTCGCTGCCCCCTTCGTAGGCTTGGCGCGCGAACTGCTCGAAATGCGCTATCTCTGGCAGGTTCCGCTGCGCCTCGACAACACCAAGCTCGTCGCTTTGTTGGGGGAAGAGCCGCATCGCCCGCTCGATACGGCGATCGAGGAAACGCTCGCGGCGCTCGGCTGCCTGCCGGAGGCCTGTCGTGCGGATGAGCGCGCAATCCTTGCCGCATGATTTAGAGACGCGGGCTCCGAATCCGCGACGCGGGCCGCATCCATCGCGGGACCTCAATTGATGCCCGCGGAATCACGGAATTACGCGGATTACGGTGAAGCGCCCCTATCAGATTGCAGCTAAATTCGATGTACCGACGTGGCAGGCGACGTAAACGGCTTGCTGAGAAACCGCGAGCTTTTCAGCCCATAGCGCCAGGGTTTATCGATCGCCTTGGTGATGCCGATGCGGGGTCCGGCGACGACCTCCACGGCGCCGGTGCGCGCAAATATCTCGAAGGGTGGCGCGTCTAGCGCAAGCCCGTCATACGCGCCGGTGACGCCCAGCGCCTCGCAGACCCGGCCGGGCCCAGAACAGAGCAATCGCTCGTTGACCGTGCCGCGCCGTCGCCGCATAGCCGATAGCCCGGCTGTCGGCTCGATCGCGCGGATGAGCACGGCGCTGGCCGAGCCTTTCGGCTCGCAGACGAAATTCAGGCACCAGTGGATGCCGTAGGAGCGATACACGTAGGCATGGCCGGGCGGGCCGAACATGACCGCATTGCGCGCCGTCGGCCCGCCAAAGCTGTGCGCGGCGGGATCGGTATGATGATAGGCCTCGACCTCGACCAGGCGGCCGCCCACGCCATCAATCAAGAGGACCGCTCCGATCAGGTCGGGCGCAACCTCGTGGACGCTGCGGTTGAAAAAGCCACGTGTAATTGGCTTCGGCATGCGCTGATCGTCGCAGTCTCTGCGCCTTTTGGTAAATCGTAAGTTAACAAAAATGCGGTAGCGGCGACCAATTAGTGGCCGCAGAGGCACAGAATTAGCAGAATTACCAGAATTACGAATTACGTGACGCGCCAGTCTTTCACTAATAGTGCGCCTTCGGTGACTTGCCACATATAATTCGAGAAATAAGGGTGTGTCAGCGTAATCACGCCTGGTTCCTGTTCAGGCTCGCTTCGCCCTTCGTAGGTCTGGCGCGCGGCTGCCGGCCTTGTCGGCGTGATGGATTGCGCTTTTCCTGGCTCGGCTCGCGCTGGCGCGCGAGCCCCCCCTCTGCCAGATTGCCGCGACTCGAAATATTTTGCCGAAAGGTCACGTCGAGCCAGCCCCTGTTGCGCGACTTACAGAGGCGGGTCAGCCGGATAGTCCGGCCGCTTCATCGCTTCGGCCTCAATCTTCGCCATCGCGGCCAACGCGACATGATCGCACCAAGGTCGTGCAAGCACTTGCACGGCGATCGGCAGGCCGGCGCTTCCTCGCTCGGTCTCCCGCGCGACCTTGTCGACTTGATCGCGGCTTTCCGGTCGATCGCTCTCTTCCTCAGGACGGACGCGCGTGACCGGCACGACACCGGCCGGAAAACCGCTGACATTGGCAAGCAAGGCATAAGCGCCAGGCAAGGGCATCAAGAGACTGGCTCCGTGGCGCTGCGCCGGCACCGCATAGGCGGGGCAAAGAATGAGGTCGATCGGACCGCCGTCGGCTCCTTCGAGCGATCGGAAAAGATCGCGCCGGAAGTTCAAGATCGCTTCGACAGTTTGCCAATATTGGTCGGCGGTTCCGGACGCGAAGCGCCGCATTGTAGCGGCGGCGCGCGGTTGACCCAGCGCATCGAGCGCAAAGCCTGCTATGCTGCGCAGCCAAGGCGGCATATTTGCTGTGATCAGGAGTGAGCGGACACGAGGGTCTATTCTGTTGCCGCGCAAGAGTTGGCTGAAGCTTCTGCCGCGATCGGCCGAGAGGCAGGCGAAGAGCAGATCGATCGCGCGGCTCAGCGAAGGGTTGTGCCAGGCGACCGGTCTCGCGCCGGCTTCCGTCAGGATCTGTGCGGCTTCGGCAACGGCGCGCCTTGCGGCGGGCGCCGCCGGGAATTCGCCGTCGTCTGTGAATGTCGCAAAGCGCAGGCGGCTAAGGTCGATGGCAGCCGGATCGGCCAATGCCGGCCCCGGATCGAGCGAGGGATTGCGCGCACTGTCGAGCAGGCGCAAAGCCAAGGTCAGATCCTCTACGCGCTTTGCCATCGGGCCGGCTTGACTCGTGATCGCCCTCTGCCCGATCGGCAAGCCGTGGGCGCAATGATCAGGCGTGCGGCCGGCCGTCGGCCGGATTGCAGTGATCCCGCAAAAGGCCGCCGGAATCCGCAGGCTGCCGCCTATGTCGTTGCCGAGACCCAGGGGCGAGGCACCGGCCGCGATAAGTGCCGCTTCGCCGCCGCTGCTGCCGCCGCAGGACCGCTCGAGATCCCACGGATTATTGGTCCGTCCGAAAAGCGGATTGTCGGTTTCGGTGAAGATGAGGAGCTGGGGGACATTGGTCTTCGCAATTGGGATCGCGCCAGCGGCGCAAAGGGCGGCGACATAGGGATCATCTTCCCTTTCGATCACGCCGCGGCGCGATGTGAGACCGAATGTCGAAGCTGTGCCGGACAGATCGAAACATTCCTTGATCGTTACCGGCAGGCCGGCCAGAGGCCCGAGCGTCTCGCGGCGCGTTCGCGCATCATCGATCTTGCGTGCAGCACTGCGTGCCGACGGAAAGAGCTCCACGGCAACCGCATTGAGCTTCGGGTTGACTTCGCAGACGCGCTCAATGAAGCCTTCGACGACCTCTGCGGCGGACAGATCTCCAGCAGCAATCGAGCCAACGATCTCGGCCGCCGATAAATGCCGCAGCGAGTGATCATTATGCGTGGACGCGATGGTATGGGAATCGTTGACGGTCACGGCTTAGGCCTCCGAGATCTCGCAGCGGCGTAATCAAGGCGGCAATCGTCGACCCATTCGATCTGTCTTGTCAATTCGCGGCTGCGAAGTCGAGAAACTTGTGCGGTGCACGCGAGCGCGGCATCTCGATCACGCTCGCGGTTCGCAAGCACAAGCTTCGATGGTCTCGCGCATGTGAGGAGGGATCGGCGCTTCGACGTAAATCGGTTCTTTGTTATTATAGAGCGGAATGACAATGGCGCGTGCGTGAAGTTGCAAAGGAATTTCGTCGCCCCGCGCGGCCGTGCCATAGATCGGATCGCCCAGAATCGGCCAACCTTCGGCGGCGCAATGGACGCGCAATTGGTGCGTGCGGCCCGTTAGGGGCGAGAGGGCAACCAGGCAATAGTCTTTGCCGTCGCGGTGCGTATGGCCGAGCACCTTCCAGCGCGTTTGCGCCGCTTGACCGCTGGGGTCGACCTTCATCCACCAGCCGCGCGACGCATCCATGCGGCCGAGCGGCAGATCGATCAGGCCCTCATCCTCTTTGGGTTCGCCTTCGACAATGGCCCAATATGTCTTGCCGACTTTCGCTTGTTTGAAGAGCAGACCGAGCCTTTCGAGGGCCTTGCGGTGACGGCCCAGTACAAGGCATCCGGACGTGTCGCGATCGAGCCGGTGCGCGAGCGCCGGATCGCGCGGCAAGCCAAAGCGCAAGCCTGAAAACAGGGCTTCGAGATTTTCGCCACCTTTCGGGCCCTTGTGCACGGCTATACCGGCGGGCTTGTCGATCACGAGGATCAAGCCGTCGCGGTAGAGAAGGCGATTTTCGAGCTCTTCCGGAGTCATCACAAGTCTCGAGAAACACGCTGGGTTGAGGCCGGCCCGGAGGGAACGCGGGCGCCACGTCCCCATGTCGACGGACCATGTGAATATATCACGCTTCAGATTGCAGCACGGGTTTGCAGCGTGAACGTCGGCGCATGTGCCGCTCTCGGGCCGGATCTTCGCTTTTATCGAGGGTGCCTTTAACCTTGGTTGAACTCGGGTCGCCCGACACGTCAAGTCGAATGGCTCAAAATGAGGCGTTGCAGTAGGTCGCGGCGACTTTGGATGAACTCATCCAAAGTCATGAACGTTATCGATCATAATAATTTAGAGCTGAATGCACAGATATGTCTAGGTAATCTGCGTAGGCTTGATTGCGCCGGAAAAGCCGCACAGCGTCCCACTTTTCGTCATCCCGCTCTAAAGTTTCCATCCCGAAGTGCTTGGACAGCCTGGTATTGCATCTTCGGCTAAGTTGCGCGGACATTCCCCCTCACCTACTATGTTGGCCTATGTGTTGATCGCATTCGACACGCATTCGGGCCGTTGCTAAGTTTGCAAACTCAGCTGTCGTCGCGGATGAGACGGGTATTCCACAGAAAGAATGCCATTTGCTCTTTTGGTCAAATTTCGAGCGGGACGCTTCGCCACGCTTTGTTTTGAAGCCGAAACCGCTCGTCGTCTGGATCGGCATTCTGAGCATTTTCCTCATCTGCCTCGGGGCAGGTTTTGCGGCTCGCGAGCTGCGCCAACGCGATGTCAACGAAGACAAACGCGAACTTGCGGCGCTCGACGTTCTCCTCGTCGATGAGACGGAGCGTTCGTTTCAGAGCGTCGACCTTGTTTTACGCAGCATAAAGGAGAAATTCGCCGACGACGGGATCGATGATGCCGAAACATTTTCTCATGCTCTCGCAGGGCGAGAGACCTATGAGATGCTGAAAGCGCGGATAACCGGAATACCGCAACTCGATGCTGTGCAACTCGTCGGCGCCGATGGGCGCCTCGTCAACCTCTCGCGCCTTTATCCCGCACCGCACGTCGATTTATCCGATCATGATTATTATCTCGCTTTGAAGGATCGCGCCGCCGACATCGCCTATGTCGGCAAACCGCAGCAAGGTCCAATCGTCGGCCGCTTGAGCCTATATT
The DNA here is from genome assembly GCA_963809985.1 of uncultured Alphaproteobacteria bacterium. GTDB lineage: Bacteria > Pseudomonadota > Alphaproteobacteria > Rhizobiales > Beijerinckiaceae > Methylovirgula. Next base: position 627,311 of record CAWELW010000004.1, read on the forward strand.
TGGCACGACGCATCACCGGCAAGTCCGGAGAACTCGTAGGCCTCGTTGTCGGTGTCCTCGATCTCGCCTATTTCCAGAATCTGTTCAAAGCACTGCAAAGCAGTAAAGGCGAAGGGGTCAGCCTTTGGCGACGCGACGGAACTTTACTCGCCAGCTCGCCTACGCTGACGGATCTCGAGGCATTGTTCAAGCGCTTGCCTTCTCGCGGGCTGCAACCCAGCGGTGAGCCTCTGGCTTTTGCGGTTGAGCAAAGCGCCGGGGCGCCGGGGCGCATCGTCTCGGTTATAGAGTCCCGGCAGTTCCCGCTCGTGCTCAGCGTTTCAAAGACACTCGATGAAGTGCTGGCGGATTGGCATCAGTTCCTTGCTCTTTTGATCGCTGGGACGCTGTTTTGCATTCTCACGATCGGCGCCATCGCGGTGCTCTTGGTGCGGCAGTTCTCGACCTACGAGCAATTGGCGACCGCGGTGGCGCTGCGCGAGCAGGCCGAAGCCCAGTTGCGACAAGCCCAAAAGCTCGAATCGATCGGTCAGTTGACAGGCGGAATTGCGCATGACTTCAACAATTTGCTGACTGCCGTCCTGGGCAATCTCGAACTCTTGACGCGGCATCTCGAAGGCAAAGATGCGCGCCTCTACCACTTCGCGAAAAATGCCTATGACGCGGCAAGTCGCGGCGCCAGTCTGACGCAAAGGCTGCTGGCGTTTTCGCGCCGTCAGCCGCTCGACCCGCGGCCAACCGACCTTGCGAGCTTGCTCTCCTCGATCGGCGAAATCCTGCGTCGCACCTTGGGCGAGAACATCGAAGTCACCACGCGCGTCGCGCCGGATATTTGGCCCGCTTTGGTTGATCAGAACCAGCTGGAGAACGCGATTCTCAACATAGCCATCAACGCACGCGACGCGATGGACGGGCGCGGCCAATTGCAAATCGAAGCCAGCAATTGTTTCCGCGCAGACAGGCAAGCAGGCCAAGATCCGGAGGTTTCCGAAACCGACTACATCCTCCTTTCAATGACCGACAACGGCAAAGGCATGGAAAAAGAGGTCCTCGAGCGTGTCTTCGAGCCGTTTTTTTCAACGAAACCGGCTGGCCGTGGGACTGGCCTGGGGCTGAGCCAAGTCTATGGATTCATCAAACAGACAGGCGGCCATATCGAAATCGACAGCGAGATTGGCAAAGGGACGACGGTTTCGATGTATCTGCCGTGCGCTCTCGTCGACGAGCCCGTTGCACCGGCCTCGAAAGCGCCGGAATCCGAGGCTGGTCATCTACCACGCGCCCTCGTCGACGAACCCGTTGCACCGGCCTCGAAAGAGCTGGAATTCGAGGCTGACGAGCGCAGCGGCGGGCACATCCTGCTCGTCGAGGATGATGAGGATGTCCGCGCCTATACCGTCGAGATTATTCGAGACCTCGGCTATGTCGTTCGCCACACCGCCAGTCCGAAGATAGCCCTAGACATGTTGCGGGAGGACGCAAGCATCGGGCTGCTTTTCACCGATATCGGTCTTCCGGGGATCAATGGACGCGAACTCGTCAATGAAGCACGTCGCATACGGCCCGAGCTTCGCGTCCTTTTCATGACGGGATATGCGGACTACATGACCGGATATGCGGATGACTCGATCGTCGAGACGAGTGCGGGCGAACCGGGGATATCGATCATCAGCAAACCCTTTACCCGGGCGGAGCTCGCCACGAAAATAAACGCGGTTCTTGCACCGCCCTAGAGCGGGACGAGGAAAAGTGGGAACCGGTTTTCCGGCGCGATCAAGTTTACGCAGATTGCGTGAGCTTATCGGCGCATCCCGCTCCAAATTATTGGAATCGATCACGATGATTTTGGATAAATTCAATCTAAAATCATCGTGATCTAGCGCGTGTTCTGATCGAGTGAGATTAACGCCCGCACCGAGCGTTGCGTTTTGCCTTCTGCCGATGCCGCAGTGGCAGGTCTCGATCGATATTCTCGGGCATCCTCCGCTCCGCTATCAAAGTGGACTTGAAAGCCGCGCGCGGAATGGCGACCTCGCCCGGCTTCACGCCGCCTCTTCCGCCATGCGCGCTTCGATTGCTGCCGCAATGTCCTCGAAGACGGGCTGCCACGCGCCTCTCTGGCTCTGGCGGAACAGCCGCATGGAAGGATACCAAGGCGACAGCTCGCCTTCTGCCAACCAGCGCCAGTCGGGAACCCACTTGAGCGCGGTGAAGACGGGGCGTCCCAAGGCACCGGCGAGATGCGGAATCGACGTGTCGGAGGTGACGACGAGATCGAGATTGGCCATCACCGCTGCCGTATCGACAAAGGAATCCGGCCCGCGATCGAACTCTTCGCCCAAGACTTCGAGCCCGATCGCTTTCGTGGTTTCTTCGCTCTCCTCGCCGGCATCCTTCACCAGGCTGATCAGGCGGACGCCGGGAATGGCGGCAATCGCGCTGAATGCGCGCAATGGCACGTTTCTCTCCAGATTGATTCTCGGGTTGCCACGCCAGCAAATGCCGATCCGATAGCCGCCTGTGCCGAGGCGTTTTCCCCACGCTTCGACAAGGGCGGGCTCCGGGTTGAGATAGGGAACGCGCGCCGGAATGCTGTCGCGGTCCGTCCCGAATGCGTATGGCAGGCTCATGAGGGCAATTTGATAGTCGTAATGCTCACGCTCATCAACGTGCTCCAAGAGACGCGGGACGTAGGGCAAGGTCGAAAGAAGGCGAAACATATTTTTGCGGGAAAAAAACGAGACCTCCGCACCGCGCGCTATGAGTTGCGGCAGATAACGAGAGAAGTGGATGAGATCACCGAGCCCCTGTTCGTCCCAGACGAGTATCCGGCGGCCTTCGAGGGGCTCTCCGTTCCAGACCGGCAATGTCAAATTCAGCGTCTTGCGCGGCGCGTTGGTGCGCTCCCAGCGGCTTTCGAAATCATTGAACCCGGGTTTGAGAGCGCCCTTGAGCAGGAGGATCCCGGCCCGATTGTTGCGCGCGTCCGGATAACTCGGCTTGAGCTTCAAGGCGTGGTTGAAAGCGGCAAGCGCCTCTTCGAAGTGGCCGAGCTCCTTGAGCGCGACGCCGCGGCTCGAAATGACTTCCGCGTATTCGGCCCGAAGTTCCAAAGCGCGATCATAGCATGCGAGCGCTTCATCGAGGCTGCCTTGTTCCTGCAGGACGTTGCCGCGATTGAGCCAAGCCTCCGGATAGGCCGGGCGGATCTGCACCGCGCGATCAAGGCTCGCCAGTGCCTCGTCACGCCGTTCGAGGCGATGCAGGGCCGCGCCGTGGATGCACAAGGCCTGGGCATGGTCCGGATCTGCCTTAAGGACCTCGCCGCAAGCGGCCAGAGTTGCTTCCGTGTGCCCTTGTTCGAACAGGATATTGGCCCGGTTGATCAGGGCCGGGACGTAGCCGGGTCTCATGTTCAGCGCCGCGGCGAAGGATGCCAGAGCCTCGTTGCCGCGTCCGAGTTCGCAAAGGACGTTGCCGCGATTGCAAAATGCCTCCGGATAGGCCGGCTTCGCCGTGATAGCCGCCTCGTAGGCGAGGAGTGCGGCCTCGAGATGCCGCAGGCGCTGCAACGCTATTCCACGGTTGTAATGTGCCTGTGCGTAATGCGGTCTGAGGCTCACGGCGGTATCGTAACAGGCCAGCGCCTCTGCCAAGCGGCCAAGGCTTTGCAGTACATTGCCGCGGTTGACCTCGACTTCGGGGTTTGGCTCGCCGCAACGCCTCGCCGCCTCATAGGCGGCAAGGGCTTCGTCATAGCGGCCGAGCCTTTGCAGAACCGAGCCGCGGTTGAAAAGATTGGCGCCGTCTTCGGGACGGAAATGCGCCATTTTGTCGAAGACTGCCAAAGCCTCTTCGAGTCGCCCCATTGCGTCGAGAACAACGCCTTTGTTGACAAGGGAATCGCAATGATCGGGTTTGATGCGCAGCGCCTCATCATAGGCTGCGAGCGCATCTTCGAGATGTCCGAGTCCCTGCAAAATGACGCCGCTCATGTGCAAGGCCTGCGGGTCCTGCGGGTCGCGCCGCCGCAAGTCCTCGAAGACCGAGAGCGCCTCCTGCGGCCGCCCCAGTTGGTGCAAGACGATGCCGCGGGCTGCGAGTGTTTGTCGGAAATCGGGATTGAGCGCGAGGCTGATATCGAACCACTCGAGCGCCTTGCTGAGGTCGCCCGCGTTGAAGAAAAACAGGCCGAAGACGTAGCTGCCGTTCGCGCTCGCCAAAGCCTGTTCGGCTGCCTCCTCCAACACGACACTCATCCTGGCGGGATCGCCAGCCTGCAACAATTCAAGGGCTTGGGCGATGGTGATTTGTAGCTGCAGGTCGTCACGATTGCCAGGCGCGGGCCCGTTTTGGGGGGTGTGCCGTGCGGCTGATTGCATGCGCTTCCTCCACGCGATCGGGATCGATCATCGAATGCGAGGGGCACCAGTTCACCGCAAAAGACTTTCGCGGGCCTGACTATCAGGGATTTTGGGTGTCTGGACCAGGCGTCCGGATTTGGCGTCCGGACTTGGCGGCGGGCGGCGACCGGCGCAGCGCCTGGTCGGTGTGTGGCCTTCCGCCAAGCCAAGCGATACTGCAGGGTAACTCGCCTTCGACGCGCCCTGACCCCCTTGCCGAGCGCCGGCGGAATGGGGGCAAACTGGGACGGCCGGGGTCGTGCAGCTTGCATCTGGCCGCTTGGCCCGCCATCTTAGACACATGACCGGACCTCTCGATTACCAGCCCCGTTCCTTGCCGAGAGACGTCGGCGCGCTTGGTACGCTCAACGAACGCTCGCGCGAAATTTTCCGCCATATCGTCGAATCCTATCTTGTGCACGGCGAGCCGGTCGGCTCGCGCCACTTGTCGCGGCTGTTGCCCATGGCCTTGTCGCCGGCCTCGGTGCGCAATGTCATGCAGGATCTGGAAGAATCGGGTCTGATCTATGCGCCGCACACGAGCGCCGGGCGATTGCCGACCGAAATCGGCTTGCGCTTCTTCGTCGATTCCCTTCTCGAAATAGGTGACCTCGATCGCGACGAGCGCATGCGCATCGAGGCGCAGGTCAAAGCCGCCTCGCATGAGCAAACCCTCGACGGGGTTCTGAGCGAGGCCATGACGATGCTCTCCGGCTTGACGCGGAGTGCCGGGGTTGTCGTGACGACCAAGGACAACGCCAGACTGAAGCACATCGAATTCGTCCGCCTCGATCCCGAGCGAGCGCTGGCCGTTCTCGTCGCCCAGGACGGGTCCGTCGAAAACCGCGTGGTGCAGACGCCGCGCGGCTTGCCGGGTTCGGCCTTGGTCGAAGCCAGCAATTATCTCAATACCCGTATAGCCGGCCGCACGATTGCCGAGGCCAAAGCGGCGATCGAAACATCCCGTCAGATCGTCGAAGCCGAGCTTGGCGTCTTGACGGCGCGGCTCGTCGAGGCCGGACTTGCGAGCTGGGTCGAAAGCGCCGGGCAGGGCCAGCATCTCATCGTCCGGGGTCAGGCCAATCTCCTCGAAGATTTGACCGCAATCGAAGACCTCGAACGAATCCGGCTGCTGTTCGCCGATCTCGAAACCCAAAGAGACGTCATCGATCTCTTGAACCGGGCCGAAGGCGGCGAGGGCGTTCGCATTTTCATCGGTTCGGAGAACAAGCTTTTTTCGCTGTCCGGATCATCGATGATTGCCGCGCCTTTCCACGACGGCCAGCAGCGCATCGTCGGCGTGCTCGGCGTGATCGGCCCGACACGGCTAAATTATGCGCGGATCGTGCCGATGGTGGACTATACTTCGAAAGTGGTCGCGCGACTGGTGCAGGGACGGTAGAGAAAGGGCCGACCTTGCCGATCCACACCTCTTGGACCGTAGCGAGCACTCGATCAGGATGATTTTGGTTCCTTCCAACCGGATTGGCGATTTGCACCCAGTCCGACAGGCGCGAAGCAGGCTGATTTCGTCGAAACGAAAATAATGCGGCGATCTGGTTCTGGAGCGGGTGATTTAAGGTGCAAAGGAACGCCGTCATTGCGACGAGCGCAGCGACGAAGCAATCCAGGAGTTGTGCATTGCCACTGGATCGCTTCGCGGAGCCTGTCATCGGGCCGGCCGAAGGCCGGACCCGTTGGCCCGCGATGACGGCTGAAGATTCGATCAAAACTCATCACGCTCTAGTTCTGTTTCCGCAGGGCCTTGAGAGTGTAAATCGCGTCGAGCGCAGCGCGGGGCGTCAAACCGTCCGGATCGAGCGCGTCGAGGGCTTCGCCGAGCCGGTCGTCGCGCGGGGTGGGTGCGGTGGTCGGCTCTGCCTTCTTCTCGGGTTCCGCCTGCAAAGCGGCAAAGAGCGGCAGGTCGGCGACGCGTTCCTCGACAGGCATGCGGCGGTCGCTGGCCTCGAGCTCGGCGAGCAACCTGCGGGCGCGTTCGACGACCGCGGCCGGCAGGCCCGCGAGCTTTGCGACCTGGATTCCATAGGATCGGTCGGCCGCGCCTTGGACGATTTCGTGCAGGAAGACGACATCGCCATGCCAGTCCGTCACCCGCATCGTGAGATTGACGATGCGTCCGAGCTTCTTGGCGAGTTGCGTCAATTCATGAAAATGCGTCGCGAAGAGTGCGCGCGAACGATTCGTCTCGTGCAGATGTTCCATCACCGCCCAGGCGATCGAAAGGCCGTCGAAAGTTGCGGTGCCGCGGCCGATCTCGTCGAGAATGACGAGGGATCTGGCGGTCGCCTGATTGAGGATCGCCGCCGTCTCGACCATTTCGACCATGAAGGTCGAGCGGCCGCGCGCGAGGTCGTCGGCGGCACCGACCCGCGAAAAGAGCCGGTCGACAACGCCGATCTTCGCTTTTCGCGCAGGCACGAATGACCCCATCTGCGCGAGCACGGCGATCAGCGCGTTCTGGCGCAGAAATGTCGATTTGCCGGCCATGTTCGGCCCGGTGACGACGGCGATCAGTCCGTTCTTGCCGTTTTTGGTCGACAAGCTGCAATCGTTGGCGACGAACGGCTTGCCTTGCGTGGCGAGCGCGGCTTCGACGACGGGATGGCGGCCCGCCTCTATCTCGAAACTGACCGTGTCGTCGACTTCGGGTCGCGTCCATTCGCGTTGCGCGGCAATTTCGGCAAGGCTTGCGGCAACGTCGACGGCGGCGAGCGCCTGCGCCGCGGCTTTTATGCGTTCATCTTGCGCGAGGATTTGCGCGGCAAGGCGATCGAAGATCTCAAGTTCACGCGCAAGCGCCTGATCCGCGGCAGAGGCAATCTTCGCTTCGAGCTCGGCGAGTTCAGCCGTCGAAAAGCGCATCGCATCGGCCATCGTCTGGCGATGGACAAAGGTCGCGTTGAACGGCGGCTGCAAGAGTTTCTCGCCTTGCGCCTGCGCAACTTCGATGAAAAAGCCAAGAAAATTATTGTGTTTGAGCTTGAGCTGCCGCGTCTCGGCGAGGTCGCAATAGCGCGCTTGCAAGGCGGCGATGACTTGCCGGCTCTCGTCGCGCAGAGCGCGGATTTCGTCGAGGCCCGGATCATACAAGGCGCGGATGAAGCCACCATCGCGAGTCTTGAGCGGCAAGTTTTCGGCCAGGGCGTCGGCCAGGCTGGCCGCGAGCGCAGGATCGAGCTTGGCAGCTTCCGCGGCAATGCCGGCAAGTTCGAGAGTTGGATTTTCTGCGCGCCCGATCCTTTCGCCGATCGCCGTTGCCGCAACTAGCCCGTCACGCAGAGCGGCAAGATCGCGCGGCCCGCTTCTTTGCAGAGCAAGGCGCGACAAAGGCCGCGCCAGATCGGGCGCCGATCTGAGCCTCGCGCGCAAATCGGTCCGCAAGGTTCTGTCCTCGACGAGAGTGGCGACCGTATCGAGACGCTGCTTTATGGCCTCGGGCATCGTTAGAGGCGCGGCGAGGCGTTCGGCGAGAAGCCTGCTGCCGCCGGGAGTTACAGTGAGATCGATCGCCGCGATCAAAGATCCCTCGCGTGAGCCCGAGAGCGTGCGCGTCAATTCGAGGTTGGCGCGCGTCGCCGCATCGATTTCGATCCGCGTCTCGGACCGCGTGCGTGTCGGCGGGCTCAAGGCCGGCCGGGCGCCGCGCTGGGTTCGTTCGATATAGGCAATGACCAATGCGGACGCCGCGATCTCGGCGGGTGAAAACGTGCCGTGGCCATCGAGCGTCGCGAGGCCGAAATAGTCGCATAGACGCCGCTCGGCGCTTGCGCCGTCGCTCGGATCGCGGCCGACAGGCGTCAGCGCAACCCGCATGTCGGCGATCGGCCGCGCAATGCTCGGATCCCTGCAGAGTTCCTCGGGAGCAATGATTTCGGCTGGATCGATGCGGCTGATCTCGGCCTGCAGCCGCGCTTCGGCGGCTTCGGAGACTTTGAAGGCGCCGGTCGAAATATCGACGGCGGCGAGCCCATAGGTCGCCTCGGCGCTTTGCGTCCGTACGATGGCGAGCAGGCAATTGGCGCGGCCAGGGTCGAGCAGCCTTTCTTCGGTGATCGTGCCGGGCGTGACAAGCCGCACGACATCGCGCCTGACGACCGATTTGGGACCCCTCTTCTTCGCCTCGGCCGGATCTTCGATCTGTTCGCAGACGGCGACGCGATGGCCGAGCGCGATGAGGCGCGCCAAATAATCATCGGCACGCTCGATCGGCACCCCGCACATCGGAATATCGCGGCCCGCATGTTTGCCGCGTTTCGTCAAGACGATGCCGAGAGCGCGCGAAGCGACTTCGGCATCTTCGAAGAAGAGCTCGTAGAAATCACCCATGCGGTAGAACAACAGACTATCGGGATTGACGGCCTTGATCTCGATATATTGGGCGATCATTGGTGTGATCTTGCCGCCGGCATCCGGGCCGTCGCCACGCGGCGCGGCGGCGCCCCCTGGCGGCTGATCCTCCAGGCCGGGAGCCGCGCTGTCTTTGGCAGGAAATTGGGCGGCCTCGCCGGCCTGATGCTTCGCCATGCGCGGACCATAGCAAAGCGGCGCCGAGGATGCATCGCGCAGCTATCGTCTTCCACTGTTTGCGCAAGCTCGCGGAACGTATCGCGGGATTTTTGGTTTGCGGAGTATCGCCAACGCGCCAAAGTCAAGTCTCGGGTAAGGGTGGAGCTTCACCGGGACACAGACCCCTTCAACGGGGCCGGCGCTCCCCGGTCGCGCGGTTTGTACGTGGTGAGGGCCGGAAGCTTTTCGACACGCTTGCCAACGTCTGCGCGGGCAAGCCGCAATTCGAAGAGATTTTGAAGGTTGAGCCAAAATTCCGGGCTGGTGCCGAACCAGTGGCCAAGGCGGAGCGCTGTATCGGCAGTTATACCCCGCTGGCCGTTGAGGATAGCGGTTACGCGGTTAACCGGCACGTCGATTTGTCGGGCGGTCTGGGGCCGTCCAACCCGACCGGCGGGCATATAGAGCGTTTTTCTGCTGCGGGCGGGTGCCATTCACAGTTTTATTATTCCGTGGAGAAGGGGCTGTTTGCCGTATTGCCGGCAGCCTCAGTCGCCGAGGCCGCAACAATCCGGCGACCTTGAAGAGGTGAGCCGTGCTTCCGATGTTGCGAATGCGCAATTGAACTGCCATTTCACCCGAGATGCGCGCCTTTCACCCCGCCCTCCCCATCGACGATGTCTTGCCGCAAATTCGCAATTTGCTTGCCACCCATTCGAGCACGGTTCTCGTCGCTCCGACGGGCGCCGGCAAGACCACTCGGGTGCCTCTTGCCCTCTTGGACGAGCCCTGGGCGCAAACGGGCAAGATCATCCTGCTCGAACCTCGTCGGCTGGCGGCACGCGCGGCGGCCGATCGCATGGCTGCGACGCTTGGTGAAAGTGTCGGCGAAACGCTCGGTCTTCGTGTGCGCCTCATGTCGCGCGTTTCGGCGAGGACGCGGATCGAGGTCGTCACGGAAGGCGTACTCGCCCGCATGATTCTCGATGATCCGGGCCTCGAAGGCGTCACTGCGGTCTTGTTTGACGAATTCCACGAAGAATCCCTCGATGCCGATTTCGGTCTGGCGCTCGCCCTCGACGTGCAGGCCAGTCTGCGCAGCGATTTGCGCATCCTCGTCATGTCGGCAACGCTCGACGGCGCCCGCGTGGCAAGCCTGCTCGGCGCCGACGTTCCGCTGATCGAGTCGCAGGGGAGGGCTTTTCCCGTCGAAACATTCTATCTCGGCCGTGATCCACGCGAGCCGATCGAAACTGCGGTCTTGCGCGCGGTCTCGAAGGCGCTGAACGCGGAACGCGGTTCCATCCTTGTCTTCCTTCCGGGCCAGGCGGAAATCATGCGGGTCGCCGATTTACTGGCGGCCAGGATCGCGGACGAGACGGTCGAGATTGCGCCGCTCTATTCGGCGTTGGAGCGCAGCGCACAAGACAAGGCCGTTTCGCCGACCTTGCCGGGCAAGCGCAAGATCGTGCTCGCGACGTCGATTGCCGAAACCTCGCTGACGATCGAAGGGGTCAGGATCATTATCGAACTCGGGCCTGTCGCGGCGTCCCCGTTTCGAGCCAGACCTCGGCTTGACGCGGCTCGAGACGGTCAGGGCGTCGCGCGCCGCCGCCGAACAACGGCGTGGCCGTGCGGGGCGGACCGAACCGGGCGTCTGCTATCGCCTCTGGGAGCAGGCTGCGACCGGCGCGCTCGAGCCTTTTGCGCCGCCCGAAATCGTCAATGCGGATTTATCAAATCTGCTCCTCGACTGCATTGCTTGGGGTGCACGTGAGCCTCAACGCGACCTCTCCTGGCTCGATCCGCCGCCGCCGCCGGCGCTCGCCGAAGCCCGCGCGTTACTGGCCTCTTTGGGCGCGCTCGATGCGCAAGGCGGATTGACGCAGACTGGCCGGCGCATGCGCCGCCTCGCTCTGCCGCCGCGGCTCGCCCGGATGATCATCGCTGCGCCGGCGGAAGAGGCCGAACTCGCCGCAGAAATTGCCGTGCTGCTCGTCGAACGCGGCCTGGGCGGCGAGGGCGCCGATCTCACCCAGCGGCTCGAGCGCTTTCGCCGCGATCGCTCGCAGCGTGGCGAAGATGCGCGCCGATTGGTCCGCACATTCGTGAAAGATGCCGGGGTTCGCGGCGCGAAAGCGCATCTCGATGTCGATCTCTGTGGCCGTCATCTCGCCTTGGCCTTTCCCGATCGCATTGCCAAGGCACGCGGCAAACCGGGAGAGTTCTTGCTGGCGAACGGCCGCGCTGCGTACCTCGAGCCGCAGGACCCGCTGGCGCGCGAAGCTTTTCTCAGCATCGGCGAGATCGCCGGCCGCGCCGCCGCCGCCCGCATTCTTCTGGCGGCGCCCGTCAGCCTCGAAGACATCGAAGCGGTTGCCGGCAGCGACATTGCCGCAATCGACGATGTGCGTTTCGATGCCGCGCGCGGTCAGGCGAGGGCGAGACGGCAGAGGCGGCTCGGCGCGCTCATCCTCGCAGAGCAGAATTTGAGCGCCGCGGCTAATCCCGAAACCGCGGTCATCCTTGCCGAAGGCCTGGCGAAATCAGGTCTCAACCGTCTGCCTTGGACGAAGGCGCTGACGCAATGGCGGGACCGCGTGATGTTTTTGCGGCGAAGCGTCGGCGGGATCGACTGGCCGGATGTGTCCGACGAAGTTTTGAGCGCCAGTGCGGCGATGTGGTTCGCGCCATATCTCGAAGGCAAGGCGAGCCTTGCCGAGATCGGCGCCGCCGACCTCGAAGCGGCTTTGCACGCGCTTCTGCCCTGGGAGCTGCAGCGCCGCCTCGACATTGAGGCGCCGACGCATTTCGAAACGCCTACGGGCTCAAAGCTGGCGCTCGACTATGCGGCGGAGTCGGGTCCAACTCTGTCGGTCCGCGTGCAAGAGCTCTACGGTCTTGCCGTCCATCCCACGCTCGCCGGCGGAAAGGTCCCCTTGGTCCTCGAACTTCTTTCGCCGGCGCAGCGGCCCATTCAAATCACGCGCGATCTGCCGGGTTTCTGGCGGGGCTCATGGGCAATGGTGAAGAGCGAAATGAAAGGCCGCTATCCGCGCCATGTCTGGCCCGACGATCCGGCCAAAGCCCAGGCGACGACACGGGCGAAACCGCGCGGGACGTGACGCGGACTTTTCGGTGCAACTCAAATGGCGCTCTTAAGATCGGTTTTCGAGAAATCATTGCCGACATAGAGCAATGGGCAGGAATGTTCTTTAGCCAACTCGTAGGCGAAGCAGTCGCCAAAATTCAGGCTTGCCGGATGTGCGCCTTTGCCCCATTGGGCGTAGGCCGCAGCGATCCGTCGCGCCGAAGCGGGGGTCACGCTCACGATTTCAAAACCGAGCCCGTCGACGAGGCGCGTCATCTCGTCGGCAACATTGCGTCTGGCGGCGACGATGAGCGCCTCAGCCAATGTTCCTGCCGAAATCAAAAGCTCGGTCTCGGCTTCCAGCACGTTCATGCAGGCGTCAGCGTCTTTTTCGCCAAGAACGACCGCTATCAGCGCCGAAGTATCGACGGCGATCATTGCGGCAAGCCATCTTTGTCGTAGAGGAAGTCCTGACTCCGTGCGGCGCTTTCCCCCGCTTGAGCCTTGGCGGCCCCAGACGTTCGCACTGCTTCGAGAAGGTTCCTGCGCGCGGCGCGGTCGATGAGCGCTTTCTTGATCGGCGCGAGATGCACCGCCGGCTGCCCATGCCGGGTCAGGATGATCTCCTCGCCCGCTTCGGCGCGCCTAATCAAATCGGTCAATTGCCCTTTGGCGTCGCTGACGGAAATCCGCATGGCGGCATAACCCAGTCTGAACAGCAGATGGTCTAAATTCTTGATTAAATAATGGACCACTAAATAGTCCAAGTCAATATGGGCATTCGAATACGAGAAGAGTGTTGGCTGAACGTCCTGGAATGTGTATAGTTTACAAAACTCATACACATCGGATAGTCGCGGCATGCGGACCAACATTGATCTCGATGACGACCTGCTGGCGGAAGCCATGGCCGTGTCTGGCCTGCCGACCAAGAAGGCAACGGTCGAGGCGGCGTTGCGTCAACTGGTGCGCCGGCACCGGCAGAAGAATGCCATTGCAGGATTGGCCGGCGCCGGCTGGGTCGGCGACCTCGACGAAATGCGGCGCGGCCGGCAAGACGATCAAAATCACGATCACGGTCGATGATCGTCGTCGACACTTCGGTGTGGATGGCGCATTTGCGCGGCAGCGACACTCTCGAGGTTCGCAAGCTCCGAGCGATCGACGAGACGGATGAGATCCTGATCGGTGATCTCATTCTGCTCGAGGTGCTGCAAGGCGCGCGCAGCGAGCGCCTTGCCAGTGTGATCGAGCAGCATCTGCGGCAGTTTGAAATCGCCAGCATGCTCAGTCCGGCTTTGGCGCCTCGGATCGCCCGCAACTATCAATTCCTGCGCGATCGCGGCGTCACCGTGCGCAAAACCATCGACATGATCATCGGCACGTTCTGCATCGAGGCCGGCCATCGGCTGCTGCATGCAAGTCGTGATTTCGATCCGATGGTCGAGCACCTCGGGCTGCGCATAGTGTGACGGCGCGCGGCCTTTTTTGGCTGCCGCGCTTTATTGTTGCCGACGGAATACGGCAAGAAGCCCTGCCGCAATGATGTGTTGACAATTGCAACACATCCAAACATATTGGAATGATGAAGCAGCAACCGACGACAGCCGAGGTCAATATCCATCTGCGCGCGCGCATGCAGGATAAGAAGCTCATTGACCAGGCGGCGGAGCTTGTCGGCTCGAACCGCTCGCAATTCATGCTGGCCTCGGCTCTGAAAGAGGCCAAGACCATACTTCTCGATCAATCGACCATCTATGCCGATGCAAAAACCTTCCAAGAGGTCATGGATTGGATGGACAACCCCGCTACTCCCGCCGAAACCGCCGGCATGAAGCGTATCCTGAAATCCAAAGTTCCTTGGTAAGGTGAGTGACGCGCCGCCGCTCTTTGCCGCTCCGGTCCTTTTGACGGAAGCCCACGACAGTTCGGCTTTCGATTCCGGCGAACCGGTTCTCGACGAATGGTTGCGTCGTCGCGCATGGAACAATTTGCAGATGGCAGCGAGCCGGACTTACGTCGTCTGCCCGATAGATTCGCATAAAATCGTCGGTTATTTCGCCCTGAGCATGGGGCAAATCCTCGCTCAGGAAGCCACCGGGCCCATGCGTCGAAACATGCCCAAGCATATTCCGGCTGTTACGCTTGGCCGTTTGGCGGTGGACCGCGCATGGCAAGGCAAGGGATTGGGACGCGCGCTCGTTGCCGATGTCGTCCGGCGGAGCCTGCGTGCATCGCGTGAAATCTCGGCGCGGCTCGTGATCGTTCACGCGATCTCTCCGGCAGCCGAAGCCTTCTATCTTCATCATGGCTTTACGCGCCTGCCGGTTGAAACTCCGACATTCGCACTCGATCTCGTCAAGTTCCAAAAGCTCGGCGAACTGCCGTAATGCGAAAGCGAAGCCGTATGAGCCTTAATACTGAATGCGGTTGACACGCAGCGGCGGCATAATGGGGGCAGGCGGGCCGTATTCCCGACACGAACGACTTCGTCGTAGTCGATACTCCCTTCATCGCGCTTGACCGCGTGCGGGACGCGGAAAGCGGTATACGCGCCGTCTTCCACGGCGCGCACCGATTGCCGGAGGCGTTCGATTGGTCGATGCGCCAATCACGCGGCGTATTTCGCACCTGATTTATGCAACAAAAAAGCACTTATGGATCAAGGGCGTGCGCGACCGTCGTAAGTCTTGAGTTTCGAACAAACGACATAACGGTCGCCAACCCTTTAGATAGGGTGGAATCGAGTTGCAACAGCTCGAGCAAATTCCTCAATCATCGCGTCGTGGACGAACTTCTGCTTTGAAACGAAACGAATGCAAGGCAGGCCGGATTTATCATAGGTTTCTAATTTCGCCAGAAGATCATCCCCAAAATCTACATAGACAGGAGACGTGGCATCCAGCCACGTTCGATGAGGTCGAACCCAATCATACTGGTGATGCCCTCGGTACGCTTGCTTCAGCTCCTCTTCAATTTCGTGAATGGAATAAATCCGTCTCAAGCCCATCTCCGTAATCCCCGGATTTTCTGACAGCCGCCAGAACATTCCGCTGGCTGCGCCGCGCATTAGTCGAGTGGCCTTAAACCACACAAGGTCTTGCGCTAACTCCGAGGTCGGGTCTGGAAGCATATGGAAGATGTCAAAGTTCTCACGAAAGGCGCTTCCGTCAACAATCCAAACAAGATTGGCATAAAAAGTCTCACGCGAGAGGCGCTCAACATCGGTGATGCTTGAATGTTGCACCTCAATCACGATACCAGTAGGCGTCTTGATATCGGCGCGGTGGATTTCTCCATCTGGCGCGATGTGACAGATTTCTCGACAGTGTTCAGGAAAAAGGTTCTTCCAGTTGCGATGCCAAGTGGTTTCGTTTTCCCACCACGGATCGCAATTCCGGCGGCCAGAGTGAGCCCAATGATGGATGATACGAGGTCCGCATTTGGCAATCATCGCCGCGCCGCAGGCCGGACAACTGCCCCGCCCGTTGGGGGAGGCCTCACGGCGCTGATCGTCAACTATGGCGTATTGCAAATCGTTTTTCCCGAAGTTGTTGGCTTGATTCTTACAATAACCGTTGATGCATTGTGTATTGATTCTACTTCGCTGTGATACCTACGGAATTCATGCAAAGCCAGGGCGCTGTTGCCTGAGGCCCAATATGGAACACTGTTAACCCCACTCGCGCGCCTCGCACCTCTTCCTTCGCACACGATGGCGAGGATCGAAAAGTGCGCTTTGTCCGAGTTCTCGAAGATCACCACGAATGCCAAGCGGGTGTCATTGCGAGGAGCCAACGGGTCCCGCCTTCGGCCGGCCCGATGACATGCTACGCGAAGCAATCCAGTCCTTGCGATTCTGGATTGCTTCCCGCTTCGCAAGCTCGCGGTCGCAATGACGGCCCCGTAGCATGAGTTCCCGTCAGAGAGATTTGGTATTAGTCAAATAGGCGACACGCAAGATTAAGTGCGCCGGTTTGCGACTAGCTTCCCCGAGCCGGTAGCGTTCGGGGAGGGCGACAACCCTTCCCGACCCCTACCGCACGAAAAATTCGTTTATTTCTTTGTGTCGCATTCATTGTTCCATCCGGGATTTCCGCCGCCTCATCCTACTCCAGCCGCACCACCACGCTGTCCGACGCGCCTTTCGCATCGATGACGGAGACGCGGGCGAACCCGGCGCCGTCCGGCGCCCATGTCGATTGCCGGCGCAGTTGCGGCTCGCTCACCGGCGCGCCGTTGATGATCCAAGTCAGCGGCGGCACGCCGCCTTGCGCCTTCAAGGCGAGCGCAGTGTGGCCATCTTGCGGTTCCGAAAGGCCGAGATCGATGCGGGCGCCGTCCGGCGGATAGACGATCTTGAGTTCCGCCGTATTGGTCGCGCTGAGGGTTTTCGGCGTATCCTTGCGTAAGTGCCGCAAAGGCGGTGGCAAGCCGGCGGTGCGGGCAATGAGCGCGTCGCGCGGCCGCGCAATCGGCTCATAGCTGCTGCCGATGCGGGCGAAGGCGTCGAACAGAATGGGGGCTGCTACCGCGCGCCCGACGAGGCCGGGCACGGCGCCATTGTCCGGCCGGCCGACCCAGACGGCGATCGTATGGGCCTTGTCGAAGCCCACGGCGAGCGCGTCGCGAAAGCCGTAAGACGTCCCGGTCTTATAGGCGATGCGGCCTGCCGGGGCATTTTCAGGCGGCGGCGCACCGCGCAGAATGTCCGCTATATACCACGCCGCCACCGGCTCCGTGATGCGGCGCCAATCGGCCTGCGGCGTTTGAGCCTCATCACGTATGCGTTCGTGGATCGGCGGAACGCTGCCGCCGCGGGCGAGCCCTGCATAGAGCTTGGCCAAATCAGTGAGCCTGATGCCGAGCCCGCCGAGGCCGATGGCAAGGCCGGGCGGCGCATCCTTCGAGAGGACGACTTCGGCGCCGGCATTATGCAGGCGTGCGAGAAAATGCGCTGGCCCGATCAGGTCGAGGAGTTCGATCGCTGGAAGGTTCAAAGACATCTGCAGCGCATGCCGCGCCGTGACCGTGCCTTCATAACCGAGATTGAAATTTTCCGGCGCGTAAGTCCCGTAGCGCTTCGGCCGGTCGTCGACGATCGTTTCGGGATGCGCGACGCCGGTTTCGAACGCCAGCGCGTAGATGAAGGGCTTGAGCGCGGAACCAGGCGAGCGCAGAATCTGCGTCATGTCGATTGCGCCGGCCCGGGGAAACGAAAAATAATCGGCGGCGCCGACATGGGCGCGGATCTCGCCGCTCGCGTTGTCGATGACGATGATCGCGGCCGATAATTTCGGCCCGACGCGCTCGGCACCCTCGCGGGCGAGCTGTTCGAGCGAAGCCTGCCATTTCGCATCGAGGGTCAGGCGATGCACGCGCATGTCTGGAAACTCGCGCAAGGCGGCTTCGGCGGCATGCGGTGCGAGCGTAGGAAACGGCCGGCGGCTTTGCGGCACGTGCTCCTGCTTGGCCAAATCGCGTTCGGCCGCGCTGATGATGCCGCGTGCGAAGACACGGTCGATGACCTTGTCGCGCGCCGCCCGCGCGGCGTTCGGGAACCTGTCGGGCCTACGCGCTTCAGGCGCCTGCGGCAAGGCGACGAGAAGGGCGGTTTCGGCGATCGAAAGCCGCTTCGGCTCCTTGCCGAAATAAGCCAGGCTCGCGGCGCGAACGCCCTCGATATTGCCGCCATAGGGCGCCATGCCGAAATAGAAATCGAGGATGGTCGACTTGCCGAACTGGGCTTCGATCTCGTGCGCTCTGACGAGCTGGTGCAGCTTGGCTGCGAGCGAGCGTTCCTCGCGCGGTTCGAGCAGGCGGGCGACCTGCATCGTCAAAGTGGAGCCACCCGAAACGACATGACCAGACGTCGCCCATTGCCAGGCGGCACGTGCGAGCGCGGCATAATCGACGCCCCTATGGGCCGCGAACCGATGATCCTCATAGGCGAGAAGCATCGAAATCAGGCGCGGATCGAGGTCGGCCGAATGCACCGGCAGGCGCCAGCGCCCGTCCGCCATGGTAAAGGCACGCAGAAGCCGGCTGTGCCGATCGACGACGACGGCCGAACTGCGGCCGGTCTCGGACACATCAAGGGGTCCGAGGGACGACACATATCGGTTCCATGCCGCCGGGACAGCGAGGCTGAAAAAGGCGATCGCCGCAGCGGTTATAGCAATGCCGCGGCGCCCGTTCATTTCGCTTCCGTCACGTCGATCGCGCCATAGGCGTTTCGGCCGAACCTTTGCGGCCGATACATGTCTTCGACCGTCGCCGGCGGCAGAACATAATGGCCGGGCGTCACCGCGCGCACGACATAGGCGAGCGAGAAGGTCGCCTTGTCCTGGCCGGTGCGATCGAAAGCGGCCGTGAAGCGATCGTCGCGATATTCCGCAAAGCTCGCCTCGACCGATTTCTTCAGCCAAGCGAGGTCCGCGATGGAACCGCCCTCGAAGAGATCGGGGTTGTCGATTTCGAGGCCGGCAGGCAGGGGATCGTTCAGCAAGAGCCGTGCAAAGGCGGCCTCCGTCTCGGTGACCGTCAAGGCGACGATGAAACGATCGTTTTGCCTGATCGTCGCGGTCGGGTCGATCTTCTTGCCCGCCAGCGTGTAATAGGCACGTTCGACCCGATAGCCGTGTTGCGCCGCAGGTTCCGGTGTGAAGGGATTGCCCGCGACCGTCAGCACGATACGCATCGGGCTTTGCCCGGCATTGCTGATCTTGGTCGTCTTGCCTTCGAGCGCCTGCGCTCTCCACGTCCGGTAATAGGCGCCGTTATGGGCGACGCCGTCGACGTCGAGCGAGAGCGAGTCGGATCTTTTGGCAAGCGCCTCCGCCGCGAGCACCATCCAGGTGTTTTCTTGCGTGCTCGTATAGGAAGCCGCCGTGCGGGTCGTTTCGACGACACCGACTGCGCGGCTGATTTCGCCGGACGCGACGCCCGATTCGGCGGCGAGCGCCAAGAATCCGGCGCCGTCGCGCAGCCGTGAGCCATAATCGGGCCGCGAATAGGGCTTGTCGGCGAATGTCGCCAAAGCCGCGCCGGCCGACGCGAAGACTTTTTCGGCGCGGCCGCGATCGCCGAGCAGCGCCAGGGCGGCGCCGAGCTGCGCCCGGGCGAGCGGACTGTCGAAAGAGGCGATCTGCGTATCGGAAAGATAGCGAAGGTCGCCCATAACCGGTCGGCCGTTGCGCGCCAGGACGTAGGCGGCATAGGCCAGCGAGGCGCTCTGACCGGCTTCGACCTCACTCGTATTGGCGACGTGATTGCGCAGTCTTTCGAGCGCGAGATCGAAGGCTTTCTGCGGCACCGCGAAATCGTTCTCGCGGGCGCGGGTCAGGAAATCCGTGACAAAGGCGTGCAGCCACATGTCGTCGGCGCTGTCGGCTGACCACAGGCCGAAGGCGCCGTTCGAATCCTGCCGGGTCATCAGGCGGTCGATCGTCGCCTTGATGCGTTCGGCGATGCTCGTGTCGATCGCCAGCGCTTCGAGATTGGCGAGCTTGTTGACATAGAGCAGCGGCATGGCGCGGCTGACGAGCTGTTCCGAGCAGCCGTAGGGATAGCGGTCGAGAGACTGCAGAAGGGCAGCGACATCGATTCCCGACAGCGCCGAGACCGCGACCGAAACGCGCCCGGTGCCGGGCAGGTATTCGGCGAGAAGATCTTCCGAGATCGTGAGGCTCTCGCCTGGCGCCAAAACGCGCACGCTACGCCGGTAAAGGTCCGAGGTGCCGGGCTCTATGTTGACTGCGAAACTCTGCTTGGCTTCGAGCCCCGGTCCGGTCAGCTTCACGTCGAGGTTTGCCGTGCCGACACCGGCCGCGGCAAGCGGGATAACCAGCGTGGAACGCGCGCCGGCAGCGAGCCTGATCTTGCCGTGCAGCGCATCGGCCGCGATCGAGACCGGACCATGCACGTCGACGTCGAAGACATAGTCGCCGCTTTGGCCTTCGACATTGTCTATATCGAGATGCAGGCGCGAACGATCGCCGAGTGCAAGGAAGCGCGGCAAAGTCGCCTGAACGACAACCGGGTCACGCACGATCACATCCGCACTCGCATGGCCGACCTTGCTCTTGGTCCAAGCGACGGCCATCAGCCGCACACTGCCGTTGAATGCCGGTAGATCGAACGTCACGGCGGCCTTGCCGTCGGCGCCCACCGTCACGAATTCCGGAAAATAGCGCCAAAGGCTGTTGCGTCGGGCGATTGCCTTCGGTGGCGGCCATACTGTCGCCGCCGGAGCGGATTATGCCGCGCGTACCTTGCATGCCGTCGATCAATTGCCCGTAAATGTCACGGATCTCCATGCCCAACTGACGCTGGCCGTAGAAATAGGCGCTCGGGTCCGGCGGTTCGTAGTGCGTCAGATTGAGAATGCCGACGTCGACCGCGGCAAGCGTCACATGGGCTTCTTCGCCCGGCGCCAGGCCGGCGAGCGTGATCGGAATCGTCAGAGGCCCACGCGGGCGCACTTTGTCGGGCGCACCCAGCGAAACATCGAGCTTGTGTGCGTCGCGATCGATTGCGAACCACACGAGACCGAGAGCGCGGCCCGGCATGCGGCGCGCGGCCTGGTCGAGCGGGCGATGGGCGAGCACGACGGCATAGGCGCCGCTGCCCCAGCCGGCATCTACCGGCAGGTTCGCAATGTTCTCGCCGCTCTTCAACTCGACGAGAGTTCGATGAATGCATCTCCTCGCCGAGGATAGCGACCGTGGCGCCGCCAGCGAAGCGCGAGTTTATGCGTAGCCGCATCTGCTCCCCGGGCTTGTATTCGGCTTTGTCGAGCGTCACTTCGAGGAGATCCGGCGTCTGCGCCGTCGTATCGCCGGACCAGCCGGCAAAAAACGTGACGCTCGTCGGAGCATCCGTGCCGGTGTCGCTTTTGACGTCGAGGCGATAGGTGCCGAGCTGGACGGGTGCTGAGATTTTTGCCGGCGCATCCGTCGTCAGGTCGATCTTGCCTTCGGCGACCCGGCGGGTCGATTTCACCTGTTCATAGTTCCAGCGGCCGTCTTGGCGATACCACTGGTAGTCCTGACTTACTTTATAGAGAGACCACGAAACGCCACGGCGCGCCGCGCGCTTGCCGTCCGTGCCGACGGCGACCACGTCGAACGTCGCGATGGATCCTTCGCCGAGGCTGTCGAAATTCTTTTTGACGCCGATCAGTCCCGTCTTCGGCAAGATCGGCAGCGTGACCGTCCGCTCGACCGCCCGCCCGCCCGGTTCGCCGGCGCGCAAAATGATTTTCGCGACGAGCGGGCGCGCGGCGGCGACTTCCGGGATGGGTACATTAATGGTCGCTTTGCCCGTGGCGTCCGTCGTCGCTTTGTCTTCGAGTTCGTTAGTGACGGTTTCGAAGCTCTCGTCTTGCAAACCGGCTTCGTAGCCGGCGAGTGCCGGCAAAGCCTTGTCGCCGGCGGCTTTGACCTGGATCTCGCCGGAGATTTCGAGATTGGCGCCCAGCGCGCCGTAGAGATACCGCGTCTCGACCGCGATCTCGGCATCTTCACCGAGCCGCACTTCGCTTTGCACTGGCTTGATCGTGAATTCCAGCCGCTCGGGGACATAATCTTCGACGAGGAACTTTGTTGTCCCGATGGCGCTCGCCTTCGGATCGACAAAGGCTTCTATATGCCAGGTGCCCGTCGCGACGCCAGACAGAAGCGGCAACACATAGGCACGTCCGCCGCCGGCTTGATCGTCGAGTTGGACGCGCTTGTATTCGACGCCGTCGGGACGCTTGACGACGAGCGTCAAAGGCAGGCCGGATTTGGCGAGTCCCTTTTCGTCGCGCAGAAGGGCGGTGATGAAGACGGTTTCGCCGGAGCGATAGACGCCGCGCTCGGTGTAGAGAAAGGCGTCGAGCGCTTGAACCGCGGGCCGCCCCTTCACACCCCGATCGGTGAGATCGAAAGCTGTCTGCTCGAGGTCGAGGAAGCCATAGTCACCCTTGCCGTCTTCGGCGACCAGAATGCCCGGCGCCTCGCCGCCTGTGCCACGCGCGAGACCCGCATCGAAGTCGACATAGCCGTCGCGATTGCTCGTCTTTGTGGCAAGGACGTCGTTGTTGCGGGCGACGAGACGCAGGGATACGCCCTCGAGCGGTTTCGCGCTGGCCAGGGAGCGAACGAAAGCATGGACGCCGTCGGAGCCGTTGACGACCGTCAGGCCGAGATCGGAGACGATGAACCATTGCGTCGCGGTAACGCCGCCGCCTTCCTCGTCGTTGCTGCTGGCGGCAGCTTGTTCGTCGGCCGGTTTCGCGACCATCAGGTAAACGCCGGCGCCGAGTTTTCCAAGCGCATCGAGGACAGGAAAGGCGGTCGTCACGTCTTGATTGAGTTCACCCGCGGCGGCAAGCGTTCCCGACCAGATTTTGGTGCCGTCATTCTCGATAAATTCCTTGATCCGATAAGACGAAAGTTGCCCGAGAAAATCATTCGAGCGCACGGTCGGGAGCAGGCTGCGATCGCCGATCCGGATGATGTCGATGCCGATCTTGCGCGTATTGACGGAGACGATCGGAATGCCTTCCTGGCCAACTCGCGGCAAGATGTAATTCTTGCCGGTGAAATGGACCTGCGGCGAGCGATCGCGGACATAGATGTCGTAGTCCGCTGATCTGAGCAAGGATTCCCCGACCGAAGAGGGCAGGCCCTGGCGCAAAGTGATTGCGTAATGACTGCCGTGTTTCAGGCCTTCAACGCAAAGCTGCTGCTCTTCGGTCGAGATTGCGGCATTGGCCATGCCGCCGACCGTCACGAAAGGCGCAAAATCGACCCGGCCGCGGATCAAGGGTTCCGAAAATTGGAAGCAGACGCGCGGTGCCGCAAACTCGTTGTCGACTTTATAGTCGAGGATACGAAATCCATAAGTCTCGCGTTCCTTTTCATAAACGGCACGGACGGCGGGCACCTCGACGAGGTCGAGACTCGCGCGATAAGCATTGAGCGACGCGCGCCAAGTTTCGCGCTTCGCATATATGTCCCCAAGGAGGGCCAGCGCGGCGGCTTCATCCAGCTTCGACGTCGCACGGAGATAGGCAAGATAGGCCGCAGTCGTCGCCGCCTGTTGGATCGTATAGCTGCTGCCCGTTGCCATTTTCATCCGCGCGTAGGCGTTCCATTGCGCCGGATCCTTCGGGTTGAGAACGATGAGGCCGGACAAGACCTGCAAGGCATAATCGGCGTTCCCTTGCGCGATGGCCGTCTGGGCCGCCTTGCGCAATTGATCCAAGGGCCGGCCAGAGAACGCCGCACCGTCTTTCTTGACCTGCTCTTCAAGGCGCACCGCGTCGCTGGCGAGGTCTTCGTTGGCGAAACTTTTTTGCGCGGCGGCCGGATGGGCGAAAAAACTCAGCGCCAGGATCGCCAAAATAGGAATGATGCGACGCATGAGTTTTCTCCCCTATCAGCCGGAACCGAGGTAGCACCGCCAAGAGCATTAGTTACGATCAAAAGAAATCCGAAATGCTCTTTGCCGAAGGCGCCGGGGTGCAGCGCATCACGAAAATGCACATTTTCCGACGCAGTCGGTGCAAAAGCTTGAACGCATCCAATCACCGCCATGGCGTGCACAAACGTGCGATACGACACTTCCCTGTTTCGCAAAATTCGTCAATATGGAGCCGCACCGCGGGACGTCGCAATGTTGATTGCATCGTTCTTGCGGGCAACTCTGATTTGCAAGAAAAGACCGGGATCTGGCGCGCTAGAGTAGGTCCCGGAAAAGCGGGTCAACTTTTTGACCATTTTTAGACATCGGATATATCCGATGTCTCGAGAATGACATGGTCCATCTTTTTGAATTGGCGCGAATTCTCGGCAATTGGGCCATTCCACCCGATCGGAATAAGGGCTGAATGCATATCTTGAGAGATATCTCTGGATGTGTCGGATGAAGAGTTCGTGACATGAACTTACATGAGCACTCTATTTTTGAAATATTCGGTCTTATCCTGATCGTTTCTGCAGGCATCATTTGTCTCCCGGCGCGCGCGCAGATTCCCGCGACCTCTCCCCCGCCGGCCGCAATGACGCAAGATCCGGCCAAACGGGCATTCGAGGCTTTGCCGGAAGGCGAGCGCAAGGCCGTGCAAGAAGCGCTGGTCTGGACGAACGACTACAAAGGAGTAGCCGACGGTCGTTTCGGCAAGGGGACGCGCGACGCGATCGTTGCATTCGCGCTCCGATCGAAATTGCCGGGTGACGGCAGCCTCGACGAAAAAGGCAGGGCGGCGCTGGCCGGCGCTGCGCAAACCGCCAAAGCTGCGGTACGCTTTTCGGTCGTGACCGATGCGCGTACCGGGATCAAGATCGGTCTGCCATTGAAACTCTTGCCGAAGAGCAGCCAGACGAAGGACGGGACGCGCTATGCTTCGCCCGATAATACCGCTGCACTCGAAGCGAGCCTTTCACGGGAGGCCGAGGCGACACTTGAACAGCGGTTTGATACCCTGCGGACCGAGACTGCCCAGCGCAAGATCACTTACAAAGTTCTGCGCCCGGGCTTCTTCGTCCTCGTCGGCGAAACGGCCGGGACGATCTTTTACACGCGTTATGTGCGCGGCGAACAGGCGGGCGAAAAGATGCTCGCGGCCTACACGTTGACCTATCCGGCTACAGCCAGGGGAACTTATGACGTCATAGCCGTCGCGGTCGCAAATTCCTTCGAGCCTTTCGCCGGCAAGCCGCGGGTCGCTGCCGCCGAGCATGACATGGCCGATACGGCGCCGACCAAGCCTTATTTGGCAGCCAATGGCGTCGTCGTCGCGTCCGGGCTCGTCCTCACCAGTATGCCGGCCCAAAGTTGCCGCGAAGTGCAAATCGGCGGACGCGGGGTGAAGATCACGCAACAGGAAAAATCGAGCGGGCTCACCCTTCTCGAAGCGCCTAACGTGACAGGCCCCGCGCTTTCGCTGCGGAGCGGCGAGCTCGAAGCCGATATGCCGGTGGTAGTACTCGCTTACACAGCCAAAACCGCTTCCCCTGTTGGCGACAGTAGAACAAGTGAGGAACTCGTCGCCGCGCCGGGAAAGCTCGTCCAAGCTGCCACCGGCATGCGTGTCGGCACCTCCACCCAGGGCATCCGCGCCGGAACTATTGTCTTCGACCGTTCCGGTGCGCTGATTGGCCTTCTTCGTGCCGAACCGGGTCCTGAAAAGCGGGTTGGCGATGTCGTGCCAAGCACGCATAGACCGATAGTCGATGCCGCGACCCTTGCCGGCTTCCTCGGTTCAAAACGCCCGAAAGAGACGGACAGGCCGTTCACCACCGCTGACGAGCGCTCAGTCGGAGAGATTGTTGCGGAAAACCGCGCTGCTGTCGTCGCAGTCTATTGCGTGCCTTAGCGCGGGATGAGGAAAAGCGGGTTCCGGCTCTCCGCATGACGAGGGCGCCGGTTCGGACGGAGTGAATTTCGACGTGCGATGGACGGACGGCTGCGAATATGCAAAATGGATTTGCAGGTCCGCAAAATGCCGCGATCGGGAGTTGCTCCGTCGATGGGCGATATCGTCGTCAAACCGACCGTCAAGGTTCAGGCCCAGACACAACGGCCGCACCTGCACAAGTTCATTCTCGTCAATGACGATTTCACTCCGCGCGCATTCGTCGTGATGGTCCTCACGGTCGAATTCCGCATTAACGAGAAGCAGGCTTATCGCATCATGATCACGGCGCACAAGCGCGGCGTCTGCGTCGTCGCCGTGTTCGCGAAGGAGATTGCCGAGACCAAGGCCACACGCGCGACCGAGGCCGGCCGCAGCAAGGGCTATCCGCTGCTGTTCACGACCGAGCCGGAGGAATAGCGCGCCGAAGCTGCTTTTTGGACGCTGCTTCTTGCAAGTCGCAACCGCCGTGGGAGGCAGGATGTCTCTTCTTCCAGATCTGACCAAACGTGCCGCGCTCGTTACAGGCGGCTCGCGCGGCATTGGCCGTGCCATCGCTCTTGCTTTGGCCGAGGCCGGGGCCGATGTCGCGGTGAATTATCGCGACCACGCCGACCAGGCTCAAGAAGTCGCCGAAACGATCCGCGCAAGCGGACGCCGGGCCGTTGCGGTCGCCGCGGATGTCTCGCAGAGCGCCGCCGTCGCAGACCTGGTGCACAAGGTCGGTGCGGAACTCGGCGGCATCGACGTGCTCGTCAACAATGCCGGGATCGCGGTCGTGCGCGGCATCGACGATCTGACCGAGGCAGAATTCGACCAGACGCTCGCCGTAAACTTGAAATCCGCATTTCTCTGTACGCAAGCGGTTCTGCCTGCCATGCGGGCGCGGCATTGGGGGCGAATCGTCAATATTTCTTCGGTTGCTGCGCGTACCGGTGGCGCCGTCGGCGTACATTACAATGCTTCGAAAGCGGGTATGGAGGGACTGACGCGCGGCTATGCGGCGAGGTTGGTGAAGGAGGGCATCACGGTCAATGCCGTCGCGCCGGGGCCGATCGAAACCGATATGGCGGCGCCTCTCAGGGAAAGGTTTGCGCAGCTCGTCCCGCTCGGCCGTCTCGGTGCGGCGGAGGAAGTGGCGCAGGCCGTGCTGATGGCGATCGGCAATGCCTATATGACCGGCCAGACAATCGAATTGAGCGGTGGCCTGCATTTCATTTAATTGAATTGAAGCTCAGAAGTTCTTTTGCTTCTCTGACGCTTCGGGTGGCGGTGATTCGTCTCCTTTCGAGAATTTTCGGAGTGGCGCGCTGGAGGAGGATCCGAAGCCTCGCCGTGCTCGTCCGTGCTAACTTCGGTGGTCGCAATTGCGGGAGGCGCGCGCATGATCCTCACGGCTGAACAGCTTGCCGATATCGAGCGGGCGCGCGGCGACCTGCGACCGACGCGGCGGCCCACCGTGCCGGCTCTCGAAGAGATCCTGTTTCGGCCGGTTCATGTGCTCGATCACGGTTTTCTGCGCGTGGTCGATTATATGGGCGATGACGCCGCCATCGTGCAGTCTGCGCGTGTATCCTACGGGCGCGGCACCAGGAAGGTCAGTGAGGACCGTGGCCTCATTCGCTACCTCATGCGTCATTGGCACACGACGCCGTTCGAGATGGCCGAGATCAAATTCCACGTAAAATTGCCGATTTTCGTGGCGCGTCAGTGGGTCCGCCATCGCATGGCGAGCATCAACGAATATTCGGCGCGCTACTCGATCCTCGACAAGGAGTTCTACATTCCTGACGAAGACCAGCTGGCGGCGCAGTCGACGAGCAACCGGCAAGGGCGCGGCGAACTATTGGTTGGCGAAGAGGCTCACAAGGTCCTCGAACTCCTGCGGGAGGATGCCGAACGCAACTACGAACATTATGCCTGGATGCTCAACGAAGCCGACGACGGCACGGTGCCGGATGCGGAACGTCTGGGCCTTGCGCGCGAATTGGCGCGAATGAACTTGACGCTCAATACCTACACGCAGTGGTACTGGAAGGCCGATCTGCACAATCTGATGCATTTCCTTCGGCTGCGGGCAGACCCGCATGCGCAATACGAAATCCGCGTCTATGCGGAAGCGATGCTCAAGATTTTAGAACTCTGGGTGCCTTTGACCTATGAGGCCTTCGTCGAATATCGGCTCGGCGCGATCAATTTGTCGCGTTCCGGCCTTGCCGTGGTAAAGCGGATGATCGGCGGCGAACAGATCACGCAGGCCTCGAGCGGACTTTCAGCGCGCGAATGGCAAGAACTGGCGGCGTCGCTCGACCTGACGTCCGCTTAGGCCCCCCGCGGGAAACATCCAAAGTCCGCATCGTGTCATTGTTCGCTGAAGCCGTTTCAGGCAAAAATGCGAATTGGCTTCGATTATTGATTTTGAGCACATACTTGTCGATCGGACGCTTGCATCCGATCGAACGAGATGTTGGGTTCGCCGCTGCCGGCTGAACGCCGGGTTCACTCGGCTTTGCCGCCGTTTTTCTTGCAGTGGCTGCGGAAGTGTTTGCGTTCCTTCCCCTTGAGGCCTTTTGCATCGGCCTGCTGGGAACAGGCTTTCGAAATAGCCGCCTTGTCGGTGCTTTTCATGGTTTCGGTCGGCGCTGGGCTGGCCGCCGGTTCCGCATACGCGCTGCCGCTTGCAGCAAGGAAAGCAACGAATGCGATTGCAGCAATGCCTTGAGTTGTTTTCATCGGATTTTCCTCTTCCTAGCTTCTGAGATTTGTCGCGTATGACGGCGGCAAGCCTGCGCATCGTCGACTAACAGCCTGTCCGGCAGAAGTCTCCAAATTTGTCCGACTTTTTGGACCTGGACGACGCCGGCCATTCGGAACAGGTCCCAGGTTAATTGTCGCTGCCGCATCGATTCGGCGATGGGTGCACTACAGATTCGACCGAACGCCATTGTTGCAAGATGTTTCGCGCTTGATACGCCAATTGATTGGAAAGCTAGACGTTCTTGCTTTACAGGCGGCCAGCGGCCGATTGATTTGGATCAAATTGTTGCAGGGAGAGGGCGCTAGAGCAAGTCCCCTGAACGTCGACTTATCCGGTCGCTTGATTGAGAGCATGCTCCAGCCTATTGATATTGAGTGCCTTCTTGCCGAACGGATGATTTCATCCGAACGCAATGCGTGCTAGTGGGCCAGATTGCCCCTCGTGCTTGGGTGCCAAGTGCAAGGGCAGCAACCCGGCGCACCGGTTTTGGGACTTTGCTTTGGATGCTGACGGATGGGCACTGTCCGGCACCATCGGAACGCTCGGAGCGGCGCGCTGTCGGCATCGCCTCGAAAGCGCGTGCGACGAGGTTCGTCGGGGGTTTTTGCGATGATGTGAAGGCGAACCTGGGAACGGTCGGCTGGGGATCTGTCGACTGGGGATGTACGGGGCGATCGCCTGATTTGGCTCGCAACGAGGGGTTGGGCTGAGGCTGATGGATCTCATGGCTTTCCTGTCTTATGTCGCAGCGGCCTGGTGGCTCGTGGGAGGCATTTTTTTGGTTCTGACGATGATCGGCCCGCTCCTCCAACCTTGGGTTCAGAAACGCCGTGCCTTCAGCCGCGATTTACCGCCAATTTCGGCGATCTTGCCGATAAAGCTGGTCAATCCCGGTTTCGAGGTCGCCCAAGCTTCTATATTCACGCAAGCCTATCCCACCTATGAGGTCCTGTTCTGCGCTGCGGAGGCGAAATCGGCGGCGCTCGATTCGGTGGGGGCGCTGAAGCGTGCTTATCCGAATATTGAAAGCCGTATATTGCAGTCGCACGCCGACTTTGCCGTCAGCCCCAAACTCAATACGCTGGCAGCGGCCTTCTGCGCCTCTCAATACGACCTCGTCATAACGAAAGACTCGAATATCGTCCTAGCTGACGACATGTTGGAGGCGATGACGCAAAATCTCACGCCCGGCGTTGGTCTTGTGTGCGGCGTGCCGGTTGCCGAGCATCCGGAGGGGCTTGCGGGTCAAGTCGAAGCCGCCGTCATCAACGCCCATGCCCGCATTCTTCTCCTAGCATCGTTGCTCGGCATCGGGTTTGGTCACGGCAAGGTCATGCTCTTCAGGCGAAGTGATCTCGCCCGTGCCGGCGGTGTCGAAGCCGTAGCTTACTCGATTGGCGAAGACTCGGCGATCTCCCAGGGGCTTGCGGCCATCGGACTGAAGACGGTTTTCGCACATCGTACGGTGCGGCACGATATCGGGCGACGTAGCATCCGCGAGATTTTCGATCGCCAGCTGCGTTGGGGAGTGGTCAGACGGAAACACGAGCCCGTCGTGTTCGGGCTCGAGCCGCTCGCGAGCCCTTTGCTGGCGGCTCTTGCCGGCGCTCTCGCTGCACCGCTTCTCGACATTCCTCCGGCGATTGCTTTTCTGGTGACGCTCGGCACCTGGTTTTGCGTGGAAATCGCTGTGGCGCGCGCCAAAAACTGGGAGGTCTCCGCCTTTGCTCCCGCAGCATTTCTTGGCCGCGATATTCTCGCGCTTGCCGCATGGCTGCGTGCCTGGACGACCGATCGCGTCGTTTGGGCCGACGGTCAATTCAATGTCTTCGATGCTGCGCGCAGAGAAAAGCCGAGGGCTTCTTTTACAATCCGGCCGGAGACCAGCGGCACGGAAAACACCTGAAGTATCCACCCTGACACAGAAATTCAGCTGAAAATAATGCCGGTTTTTATTATATTCTTAAGTCGTTCGGTCAAAGTATCCCATGTTGCAAGCAAGGGATATTTGCCGCGATGGGAAGCTGCGAGAGCGCACCGAAAGGCATAAAGAGCGGTACCGCGACGCCACGCCTTAAACGCCGCATTAACGCCGCTCAAAAAAGCCCGCGAAAAGTCCGGGATACGACCGACGCCGACAAACTGGCGCAATTCGCGACGAGCGTGCCCGGCTTTATGTACAGCTCGAGGGATTTTCCTGACGGCGACAGCGAGATCGTTTACGCAAGCCAGGGCTTCGAGGGCGTCTACGGTATTCCGTTTCAAGATGGCGGGCTCGACTTTAGGTGTTTGATCGAGGCCATGCATCCTGATGACGTGGCACATGTAGTCCACGCGGTCGAAAGGTCGAAGCGCCAAAATGTGCCGCTTTCCGTCGAGCATCGGATCAATCATCCGCGCAAGGGCATTGTCTGGGTCGAGGTCTGCGCCAATTTCGAGCGGGAGGCAAACGGCACCTATCTCTGGCACGGCTTCGTCCACGACATATCGGAGCGCAAGAAGACCGAGGCAGCCTTAAGTGAAAGTGAACGGCGCTATCGGGACGTGTTCGACCACACGTCGGATCATATTTTCATTTACGATGTCGTCGCCGACGGACGGTTTCGCTGCTCTGACTTGAATGTGGCGGCCGCAAGATCGCTCGAAGTCTCCCGCGAAGCCGTCATCGGCAAGTTTGTCGAAGAATTCGTTCCTTCAGCAAGCATTGAGGCTGCTTTGGAGCGCCTTCAGCGTTGCTCCGCTGCCAAGGTCGCCACTCGCAATGAAGTGACAGCCACCCTTCCCATCGGCGAACGACGCCTCCATTTTATCCATGTCCCGGTCTGCTCGGACAACGGATCGGTCACCCGCATCATTGCGATTGCGACGGATGTCACGGAAGAGGTGAAGAACAGGCAAATCCAATATGAGAAGGAGCGTTATTTCGAGACGCTGGTCGCTAATTCGCCGGATCCGATCATCCGTTTTGATCGCGATTGCCGGCGGGTCTATGTCAATAGGGCCTATGAAAAGTCGTTTCCGCTACCGCGAGCCGATATGCTGGGCAAGACAGTGGTCGAAGCGAGCGCTCTCGATCATGAGAACGCTGTGGCCTTTCAGGAGCGCTGTAAACAAGTTATCGAAACAGGGGTGGCTGACGAAGCAGAGTTGGTTTTCGAAAGGCCCGATGGCAGACTGGTCGCCTTCGGTGTGCGGATCTTGCCCGAGCGCGAGGCGGATGGCCTAATTATCGGTGCACTGGCGATCGCGCGCAGCATCACTAAACGCGTCGTCACGGAACGAGCGCTGCGGCGCCGCGAGCAGGAATTCCGCAGCCTCGTCGAAAACTCAACTGACCTCATCGTCAGATTTGATCGGGACGCGCGGCGGATTTACACGAATCCATCGTTTCAGCGCTTGCTCGAGCGGGTGAATTGTCAATCTTCGACTAGGCCGGGAGACAACAAGGCCCTCGTCGATCCGCAAAAAGCCATTGCAACCATCCTTGAGGTCGTCGCCTCTGCCTCGCATCGGAACTTGCAGACCGAATGGCGAGAGGTCGACGGCTCATCGCGCTTTTTCGCCAATCGATTGGAGCCGGAATTTGCTCCCGACGGCAGCGTTGCCAGCGTCTTGTCCGTCTCCCATGACATTACAGAATCTGTCGAAGCACAGCGGGAATTGCAGCGCCGCGAGCAGGAATTCCGCAGCCTCGTCGAGAACTCACCTGATATGATCGTCAGATATGATCGTGACGCGCGTCGTATCTATATGAATCCATTGATGGAACGCTTGCTCGAGCGAATGAATTCGCAACCTTCGTATTGGCCCGGAGATAATGCGGGCCTCGTCAATCCGCAAATACTCATTGCAACCATTCATGAGGTCGTGGCCTCTGCGTCACGCCGGGAGCTGCAGATCGAATGGCGGGAGATCGATGGCCCGACGCGCTGTTCCAACCTCCGTCTCGAGCCGGAATTCGCTGCCGACGGCAGCGTCGCCAGCGTTCTGTTAATCGCGCGTGAGGTTACGGAGTTCGTCGAAGCACAGCGAGAATTGCAGCGCCGAGAGCAGGAATTCCGTAGCCTCGTCGAGAACTCGCCCGATGGGATCGTCAGGTATGATCGGGAGGCGCGACGGATTTACACGAATCCATCGTTTGAACGCTTGCTCGAGCGGACGAATCCTCAATCTTCGCTTTGGCCGGGAGATAATACGGCCCTCGTCGATCGGCAAAAATTCATTGCGGCCATCCTTGACGTCGTGGCCTCTGCCTCGCACCGGACATTGCAGACCGAATGGCGAGAGGCCGATGGCTCATCGCGCTTTCACGATATCCGGCTCGAGCCGGAATTTGCCCCTGATGGCAGTGTCGCCAGTGTCTTGTCTATTGGGCGTGAAATTACGGAGATCGTTAAAGCACAGCGGGAATTGCGGCGGCGGGAAAACGAATTTCGCACGCTGGTGGAAAATTCACCCGATTTCATCGCGCGGTATGATCGTTTCGGGCGGCGCGTCTATATAAACCCCATGTTGCGGCGCGCTTTTTCGCATGTGGGTCTCGAAGTCAATCGGCTTTCAACCGAAAATGCTGCGCTCGCGGACGCCGACGGCTATTTAGCGATGATAGAATCGGTCGTTGCGAGCGGAGGTGGGAGGGAAAAAGAAGTCGAGTGGCGCGATCACCATGGGACGACCCGATTCGGCCATGTTCGCTTCGTCCCGGAGTTCGATGAATACGGGGCCGTCACGGGTGTCTTGTCGATTGGGCGCGACATCACCGAGATCGTCTTGGCGCGCAAGAGGATCGAAGCCGCGGCCTCCTGTGATTCATTGACGGGCCTGCCCAACCGCCGCGATTTGAATTTGCGCCTCGCCGAATACGTGGACGTCGACGACATCTGCGACGCACCTCATTTCGCCCTCATGTTCCTGGATCTCGATCGGTTCAAGGACATCAATGATACATTGGGACACGACGCCGGGGACACGCTGTTGTTCGAGGTTGCCGCGAGGCTGCGCGGCTGCCTGCGCGAGAGCGACATCGTGGCGCGGTTTGGTGGCGATGAATTTGCCATTTTTCTCCCTGCCGCGGTCGAAATCGATGACCTTTGCGGTGTTGCGGCGCGTGTCCTGCAAACCTTCACTCAACCATTTTATCTGTCGGGCAAAGAAATATTCATTTCCGGCTCGATCGGAATAGCGCGCTATCCCGATGACACGATCGATATAGACGAGTTGTATCGTTATGCCAATTCGGCGATGTATCATGCCAAAAGCAAAGGCCGAAACAATTACCAATTCTACTCGGCAGAGATGACCGCGCGTTCGGTGCAGCGTCTGCTGCTGGAAGCGACGATGCGCAAGGCGTTGGCGCGCGACGAATTCGAACTCTATTTTCAACCGCTGATCGTCGTTGAGACCGGAGAGTTACGGGGCGCCGAGGCTTTGCTCAGGTGGAACCATCCCGAATTGGGCTTCCTCTTGCCCGATAAGTTCATTCCTGTGGCTGAAGACACGGGACTGATCGTCGAAATCGGCAACTGGGTCCTGGCTACGGCTTGCGCCGCCGCCGCGCAATGGAACAAGTCGCGTCATGTGCCGCTCAGAGTTTCGGTCAATCTGTCGTGCCGCCAATTCGTCATGAACGATTTGGTGAAAACCGTTCGCGATATTTTGGCTGCTAATGATTGCAAAGCGCAATGGCTGGAATTGGAAGTGACGGAGAGCCTCCTCCTCGAAGACGACTTCGGCGTGCATACAGCTCTGGAAGCATTGAGGGAAATGGGCGTTTTGATTGCGCTCGATGATTTCGGCACCGGCTATTCGGCATTGAGCTATTTGGATCGGTTTCCGATCGATGTATTGAAGATTGACCGTAGCTTCGTTCGCGACATAGAGCACGATTACAAGAAACTTGGGTTGGCCAAAGCGATTGTTTCGATCGCCGAGGCACTCAACCTCCATTTGATCGCTGAAGGCGTGGAAAAGGAAGCGCAGGCGACCATCTTGCAAGGACTGGGCTGTCGCGTTTTGCAAGGGTTCCTTTATGGTCGGCCCGAGCCGCAAAGCGAATTTACCCGGCGCTTGAGGGATGCGGATTTAGCTCACGCGAAGCGATTGCTCAGAAACTCCGCCTAGAGCTTCGTATGCTGCAAATGTTTTGGCCGAAGACCCGCGCGCTTGCCCGGCCCGGAGCATGAGCGCCGTTCACGGGAGCGTCCCGCATCACCACCAGCTTGCAACGGCTCTCGCTTCCGTTTTGCTTGCGGTCGTGACGAGCGGGCTCGCCCTATGGCTTCTCGCGCGCCGCTCGGAGCGTTCGTCGATCTTTGCCGCCGCCGTGATGCTGGGGCTCGGCATTGCAGGGATGCACTATACGGCAATGATGGGGATGGTGATCGAGGTGCAGTCGCCGCACATCTCCAATCCCGGCCTCGGTTCCAGCCTTTCGCCCGAGACCATGGCTATTTTGACCACATGCGTCGCCTTCGCCGTCACGGCCGTTTTTCTTCTTTCGCTCATCCCGGAGAAGCGACAAGCGCGGGTCCTCGATCACGATGACGTCGGATTGAACCGATCCAAAGTCACGAACGTGATCGTTTCTAATAATCCGGAGCGGGATGCGGCGGGGAAACCGGTTCCCGCTTTTCCTCTCCATGAACACCGCCGCCGATTGTCATCCTCGCGAAAGCGAGGATCCAGGGGCAACTCGCACAAAACTCTGGATTCCCGGTCTTCGCCTCCGGCTCGCCGGGAATGACAGGGGGGAGCGTCTCACTATGAACACAGCCGCCAAGACAGCGTGTTCATGGTCCGTGTGCAGCTCCCGTTGGAGCAGATGGCTCATCCCGCTCTGGAGACGAAGCTTGATCGGGAGCGAACCCCGTCTCTGACTGAAGCGCGGCCGAAGTTGGCCTTTGCGACCGCCGAAACGCCATCGTCCGTGCAAAGCAGCGCGCTGCCGCTTCGCGGGTTGGGTCAGCCTGAAGTCCGCCGTGTAACCGCTCTGCCCGTTCAATAGGAAGGCAGGCCAAGGGAAATCCCCGTCGTCGACATTTTCGCCGTGCGGGCCAATGCTCATTAATACGTATGTGTTCGACGGAAAAGCCGAGTATTTCTGCAATTGGTCGATCAGCGAAATCGAAGGCCATCTCGACCCGGTGCGCTTTATGCCGGTCCATCGCAGCCATATCGTTGCGATTGACCGGATAGCCTGCCTGAAACGGTCGGGCGACCATGGCATCGTCGAACTCAATTCCTCCGTCCAATGCGCTGTGCCGGTCGCCCGTGCCCGCTTTTCCTTGCTGAGGTCGCGGGTCGAAGCGTGGATCACCTGAGATCGGCGGCGCGCGGTCTTTCGGATTGCTCGCCCGATCGATGCGACCATGCGCCGAGTCAGAGGGCCGGAGCTTGTCCTTATCGGAAGAGCAGCTCCGCTGTTCTGGCATAGGCGGCACTTATCGTCCGCGGCATTCGTGCCGAGACGTCAGAATCGTTGACGCATTTCGTGCTGCAACCTGCCGCTTTTCATGAATTGCGGCTGCATTTCGTGGGCACGAGATTGCTGTTGCAGTGCATGCGCGCGCATTTTCCGCCTCAATCGCAAATCGCCGGCTCCGCGCATGACGCGGGACATCTGCGTGGCCACGAATGAACCACACAGACAGCAGGTTGCGTCCGTTTTTGGGAAGTCAACTTTGGCTCGCGGATGACCGGGAAGGGCGCGAAACAGCAGCGCCTGGCCGACAGCTGACTGGCGGCTTCGGTTCATTGGAGCGTCTAAGCGGACATTGGTTTCCGCACGGGTCGGGCGTCTGTCGGCGGCTCTCAGCCTGACGAGCAGTTCAACCGACCGTTGCGAGAGATGCAACCCGCGACAACAGTCTGTTGCTACCAATCCCCACGAAGTTCGACGCAACGCGCCGCGCTATTCGCCGCTATCCTCGACCAGCATCCCGGCTCTTACGCGGTTCCTGCCAGCCCCCTGGACGTGCCAAGGAACTTCCTTAAACGCGTCCGCGACCTCGCCGCGGGAGACAAAGCGGCCGTAGGGCCAGGCGTCGGGCACGCTCGACAACGCGAATTGGGCCGGCCAAGAGCGGCGATCCGCAAAAGGTTTGCTGCCCCGACCCCAGCACCTGGGTCACATCGTCGCACCAGCAATGCCGGGGTCGGGACCCACTTACCCGAGGAACGTGAGCAAACGCCGCACGCAGCAGCAATTCGCGGTCGCTTTCTCGGCCTCCGTTGTCAGAGCCGCACAGAGACCTAGCGGCACGACCGCAACCCAAACGTTAACGACTTGGAGACAAACGATAGCCTAGCTCGAATGGCCCATCCGTCTTCCGTCACAGCCATCGGGCATGGTCACTTTAGGGGGATTTGAGCATGCCGGGTATTTCTCGCCGCAACTTCGGAGGAATTGCCGGAGCCTTTGCAGCCTTCGCCCTCACAATTGGCAAAGCCGGCGCCTTGACCATCCGAACCCGGCCCAAGAAATACCCGATCGATACGAAGGTTTCGACGACGGCGGAGCGAACCGTCGTGCCTGGTCCAACTCCTTCCGTCAAAATTCGTCCCGACGCGGTTGCCCAATACAAGCAATACGGGTATGGCGCTTGGCGCTATAGTTCGCCGCTGAAGCGTGAAAAACGACTCGACATCGTCCCTGCGACGTACACAGGCACCGCTGTCACAAATGATGAGAAATTGCTGCGATTCTTTACTATCAGCGACATCCATATCTCTGACAAGGAATCTCCCTCTTCGGCGATCTACTTAGGTCTCAAAGATGGCATTTCTCCCGGATATTCGGCGGTTATGCTGGATTCGACGCATGTTCTCGACGCCGCCGTCCAGACGATCAACGCGCTACACAAGCATAACGAATTTGATTTCGGAATTTCGCTTGGCGATGCCTGTAACGACACTCAATACAATGAGCTGAGGTGGTATATCGACGTCCTCGACGGCAAGGTAATCTCGCCAAGCTCCGGCGCTCACGTCGGCGCTTCCACCATCGACTATCAGAAGCCCTATCAGGCAGCCGGACTCGACAAGTCGATCAAGTGGTATCAAACCCTCGGCAATCACGACCATTTCTGGATGGGGACGAATCCTGTCACCGAACACATTAGACGGGCCTACGTCGGCGAAGAGATCCTCGCGCTGGGAGACATGTTCGTCGAACCCGATGGTATGGATAGGCGCGAATATTATATGGGCGCGCTCGACGGGTCGACCGTCCATGGCGACATCATCGGTGCGGGACCCATCGGTAATTTCAAAACACCTCCAAAGGTTGTCGCGGATGAGAACCGCCGTTCCCTGTTAAGAAAGCAGTGGATGAATGAATTTCTTACAACATCGTCAGATCCTGTAGGTCACGGGTTTACTCCGGACAACGTCGCCAACGACTTTGCCTGCTACAGCTTCCGCCCGAAGTCTGATTTACCGCTCAAGGTTATCGTCCTTGACGATACCCAGACAGATCAAGATATCAATCCGCCGCATTCCGAGACCACTTCCCCCGGCTATGGCCACGGCTCTCTCGACGAAAGGCGGTTTAACTGGCTGGCAAAAGAACTTGCGGATGGTCAGGCCGCCGATGAACTGATGATCATTGCCGCCCATATCCCGATCGGCGTAGAGCCTCCGAGCTCTTTTGTCGGTTGGAACTCGGCCGCATATGTCTCAGAAGAGAAGCTCTTTGCAACGCTTCACCAATATCCGAATCTCATAGTGTGGGTTGCCGGGCACCGCCACTACAATACAGTTACTGCCTTTAAGTCGCCTGATCCCGCGCGGCCGGAACTTGGGTTTTGGCAGGTTGAAACGGCGTCGCTCCGAGATTTCCCACAGCAGTTCCGCATTTTCGAGGTTGTCCGAAACAGCGACAATACAATCTCAATCTTTGCAACCGACGTGGATCCCGCCGTCAGGGAAGGGACGCCCGCCGCGGCTTCGCGGTCTTACGCTATCGCGTCGGCCCAGATATACGGCGCCAACAAGCTGGCCCAGAGCCCACCGCCCCTGAGGCCTACGGGTTCGTACAACGCGGAGCTTGTGAAGCAACTGAGCCCAGAGATGCAGGCGAGGATGCAAACATTCGGAACGCCGATCCGCGGGTAAAGGCGAAGCGCGCGTGATCCGACTCGGAAGGGTATTCCGGTTTGAAATCCGAAAACCGAGTCGGAACCGCGCCAGGCCTGTTGCTAGCCGAGGCCATTTTTCCGCGTGGGACAATTCTTGGGCTCTGTCCTCCCTGCCCGACCGCAGACACGCCTGTGGCTGCGTTCGTCCGGGCATGATCTCGTCTGGTGCGCGACGATTTTAATGCCGAAATGCGGAGAGCTTGCTTGCCGTTTTTCCATTTTTCCTCAGCCGACGCCTCCGCTCTTGGCTTTCGCATCTGATCCTCTTGAAAGGGACCGTCAATGAGTTCGAATGCTTCCTTAGCAACTGTCAGCCGCCGCGCGCTGCTCTCCGCCTTGGCGGCGCTTCCGGCCTTGTCGACGCTCGTTCCCCTTTCTGCAACGGCCCAAACGGCGGCGGCGGGCGACCCGCTGCCGTCGTGGAACGACACAGAGACCAGGAAGGCCATCGTAGCCTTCGTCGACCGGGTGACGAAGCAGGGCTCGCCTGACTTTGTGCCGGAGGCCGAGCGTATCGCCACTTTCGACAACGACGGCACGCTGTGGGCCGAACAGCCGATGTATTTCCAATTTCTGTTCGCTTTGGACCGCGTCAAAATTCTCGCGCCGCGCCATCCAGAGTGGAAGGATAAGGAGCCGTTCGCCTCGCTGCTGAAGGGCGACATGAGGCGAGCGCTCGCGGGCGGCGAACCCGCCGTCGCTCAGTTGTTGAACGCCACACACACCGGTATGACGAACGACGAATTCTTGCAGATCGTCCGAGACTGGATCGCCGCCGCCAAGCATCCCGTCACCGGACGGCTCTACACCGAGATGGTCTATCAGCCGATGCTGGAATTGGTCGCCTATCTGAAGGCGAACGCCTTCAAGACCTTCATCGTTTCGGGCGGCGGCATCGAGTTCATGCGCGCCTGGACCGAGAAGGTCTACGGCATTCCGCCTGAAAATATCGTCGGCAGCAACGCCAAGGTCAGGTTTGAATTGCGGGAGGGCAAACCGGTGCTGATGCGCCTGCCGCAAGCCGAATTCGTCGACGACGGACCCGGCAAGCCGGTCGGGATCAACGAGCATATCGGCCGCGTCCCAACTGCGGCGTTCGGCAACTCGGACGGCGATCTGCAAATGCTTCAATACACGATGGCGGGGAGCGGCCCGCGCTTCGCCCTCCTCGTGCACCATACCGACGCGGAGCGCGAATGGGCCTACGACCGCAAGTCCTTCATTGGTCACCTCGACAAGGCGCTCGACGAAGCGAACGCGAAGGGCTGGACCGTCGCCGACATGAAGAATGACTGGAAGACCATCTTCCCGTTCGCGAACAAATGAGAACGGATCAAGTGGGGGGCGCCGCGTTCCCCCGCTGAAGCGATTGGACCTTGATGCCGCGCCTCTCGCAGTGGAGCTCGCCTCTTTGCCGGCCTGCTCGCGCGCCATGAGATAAAGCGCCTCGTGCATGCGTTGCAGCCTTGGAGCGCACGCGCCCGACGCGATCGCTCGATTCGAGGGCATCGGGGTCGGCGGACGAGACTTACGTCGGAATCAGCGCCCGTCGTGTGTCGCGCGGAAGGTCTCGCATGCGCGCCCACGTCAACTCAACGGGCGCCGCCCAGGCAATAACCGCAGATTGCTCCGTGGCGTCGATCAACCCATGGGGAAGTGGGGCCGCTTCCCCCCATCGTGGTCGAAAACACCTATCGACGTAATGTCCGCTATCGAGAATGGCGGCCTTTGCCTAGAATGACCAAAATGGGCGCGAAACAGCAGTGCCTGGCCGATTAGTCGGCCGCTCACTTCGGGGCGCCGCCGATCTCCACCTGCTGGCCCTTGGCGATAGACCCCAAGTACGCTGTGATCGCCACCAGATCAGGACTGCCGAGTTCCGGTGGCGTCCCGGCCAGCCCGCCCTTGATGCATGACTGCACCTGGCCCTCCAGGGTGATCACCTGACCGGCGCCACGGCTGAAACGGGGGTAAATTGCGGCAGCGTTGAGTAAGCTGGGCAATTTGCGGTCTCCGAGCTCGCCCGGCGCCTTGCCGCCGCCCTCGTGGCAGCTCTCACAGGTGCGTCCGTTACCGCCGAAGGTCGCGGTGGCGAACAGGTGCGCCCCCGTGGCCACGGCCGTTTCCAGCGGAGTTTCAGCGGCGCTGGCGGACTGGGCGGCGGACAGTTGCAGGGCGGTGCCGAAGGCGGCGGCGGCCAGGATGCGGATGGGCGACATCGGATTCCCCTCATAGGCTGTTTTGACCCCTGGGACGACACGGTAGCCCAACCGGGGTGCGCGGGGAACCCGTGAATCCCGGCGTGGCTCGCTAGCGGCGCCGATCTACGACGGCGCCCGTCGCGAAGGGGTGGCGCCGCAACCAATCCGTGACACATCTACCTGCTCAGAAATGCTGAGCGCGTCATCCACTTCGATTCCGAGATAGCGGACGGTGCTCCCCAGCTTGATATGTCGAATAAGGTCAAACAATGCAAACTTTGGTTGCGATGAATTTTTACTCGCGGTGTTTCGCCCATCGTGGCCTCGCCCTCGCGAGTGCTATAACCTCCTCGGGCGTCGCTGGATTCCGGGGATGGTAGGATAGGCAGAGCGGTGTTTCGATCTTGACCGGCTGCGGCATTCCTTCCGTCGAAAAGTAAAAGAGGCTGGCGCTCCGCAACCGAGCTTGGCGCGATTGCTGCAGCGGAAGTCAAATTCGGCGAGATGGCGATGCAAATGCTGCTCGCCACAATGGCGATATGTGCCAGACATGCCGCGCTTCGGTGTTGAGCTGCCGTCGAGCACGACATGCGCGCCTAGGATCTTCTTGATGGTCGGAATGGTCAGATTCGACCTTGACGGATACCGCACGCACCGGGCGCAGCAAACGTGTCTTATCTGCACATTCCATAGCGTTCGGAAAGAATATTGTCCGGCGCACGGTTCAAGTTGTGATATCGTCCGTCCTTTCGGTAGTAGGTTGTTGTGCCGTTCCCGTTAGCACCAACGTCATCCCAGACCACTCTGTCACTCAAAAAGCTTGCCGGTCGACCGTC
Organism: uncultured Alphaproteobacteria bacterium; assembly: GCA_963809985.1. Lineage (GTDB taxonomy): Bacteria > Pseudomonadota > Alphaproteobacteria > Rhizobiales > Beijerinckiaceae > Methylovirgula. The sequence goes on from CAWELW010000004.1 coordinate 668,668, forward strand.
AACAGTTCGGCGTCCATAATCAAGTGTGAATTGCGCGGTCCCATCCGATAAAAATTTGCCTTCCTGGTAGATTTTGAAGCTGCAGTTCAGGGTAACAACTTGAGCCGCGACGGGCGTTGAGCCAGCCAACATTGCTACCGCGCACCAAAACATTGCCCGCTTCATTTTCGCGCTGCTCCCCAGTCGACGAACGTCTCAGTTGCAGCAAGAAACTGCACTGCTACCAGCATTGCCTGAGCGGCGGGAGGAAGTCGAGGGCCACCTCATGTCGACCGGCACGCCGAGATCCGGCCCCTTGGTTTTGAGTTGCGTCGCCGAGCTGGTCGCCGCGCGCCGCGCGCCGCCATGGGCCGCCAAGCAGCCCCTCTGACCCCGTCGGTCCATTAATCCCAGGGGTTTCCCGCCTTCGGGCGCGCCACCCCAGCCGATCTCGCTGATATTTCGGCCCCAGATCGCTGGTGGGGAGGCAGATCAACGAGAAAAATCCTGTTCGTCGCCATTTCGATCGCGATCACTTTTTCCTCGACTTTTTTCTGCGCGGTAAAATCGACGCTCGCGTCGATCGCTGCGAAAGTCGATTGCGGCGATTTCACCAAAAATCTCGACGGGATAGGGTGAGAAATGCCTGGTCTCTCTCCAAGTCGGAAAGCTGATCGCCGAGCCCTGACGCAGCGCTTCGAACAGCGCCATCGTTGCTATCCTAGGCGCAACTGTTCCGTTGGATGAGACCATTGCCGCTGGTGAACAGCAGCTCTTGGGCGCACCTACCCGGACAAGGTCCGCTATCGGGAGCCAGCGCTGGCCTGCGGATCGACTGAGAAGGGCGCAAAGCCGCCGCCTTGCGCGCCGATCTCGCCGAAGCGGGGATTGATCGGCGCCGTCTCGCCGCGATCAAGGCTCCGGCAGGCCTCGACATAGGTGCCATTGATGCGGACGAAATCGCACTTTCAATAATGGCGGAAATGGTCGAAGTTCGCCGCCGGGGTCAGCGCGCAACCGCGAGCGAAACAGTGCGTCGCACAGCAACTGACGGAGAGAGGTAATGGAACTCGTCGGCACACAAAATATAGCCGCATCGCGCGAAAAAGTCTGGGCGGCACTGTTTGACCCTGAGGTCCTGAAACAATGTATCCCGGGTTGCGAATCGATCGAATCGACGGGCGAGAATGAGTTGAATGCCAAGGTGACTTTGCGCGTCGGCCCGGTGAAGGCGAGTTTTTCCGGGCGCGTGAGTTTGACGAGATCTCGTGCCGCCCGAAAGCTGCACGCTGTCAGGCGAAGGGCAGGGTGGCGTCGCCGGTTTTGCCAAGGGAAGTGCGAACGTGCGGCTAACCGAAGAGAGCCCCGCAGCAACGCTCTTGACCTACGAGGCCAAGGCCGAAGTCGGCGGCAAGCTCGCCCAGCTCGGGGGACGCCTCATCGATGCGACGGCCCGCAAACTCGCCGGCGAATTCTTTGTGAATCTCGGCCGGATCGTCGCTCCCGAAGCGGTGGAGACGGGCGCTTCCGAGCCATCCGAAGTCGAGAACACGGGCGAAGCAGAAGCGCTCAAACCCGAGAGCACGACGGAAGCTGTGGCAGCCGAACCGAAAACCAAGAAAAGCTGGCTTCGAGGATTATTCGGTAAATCTTCTGCTGCGGCGCTTCTCGCCGCGGGGCTTTTGGTGCCGACCTGTTGCCTCGATGGCGGCCATGCACATCAATTTGCCGCAGATTCATTCGGAGTCACCTGCCGGGCGCGTTGATGGCCGTTTGCCAACTGCTTCGGCGAATTCGCTCCAGCGTGTTTTCGCGCTAGCGCCAAAACTTGCTTCGAATGCCGTTTTGAAGGGGACACCGTCCTCGATCTGATCAAGGAAGGTTGCAAATCGTTCGGGGTCCAAATCGTGCAAATAGGCGACGAAGAGCGCCGCCTGCCGGTAGCTGAGGCCGGAAAATGGGCAACGACCGGAACCGAGGCCTCGGGCGGCAGCCGTTCGAATCGGATAGACGCCAGATCGAAGAATGAATTCGCGTCGGTAACAGCAATTCGAACACCCGCGGCGATTGCTGCGCGGGCAGTGTCAGCGGTGACTCGGCTGCCGCCATCGCCAGGCGAAATGGAGACTGCAAGGCCTTCCTTGAACCAATTCGGCAAGGCGAAAAACGCGAGCGGAGAAAGCCAGCCTTGCAGGGCGGTGAAGCAGATCGGCTTCGCTGAGGATGCCGATGAGCTGACGCCCGTCATCCAATACTGGCAGCGCGCTTATGTCGTGATCGATCATAAGTTTGGCGGCGTCCAAAATGTCCGCATCCGGGCGCTCCGTCACCACGTCGCGAACCATCACATCCACGGCTCTTATGTCTTCTCCCAGCTCCGCACCTGCTTCACGCGGCCACAACGGCCAAATTCATCGTGAAGACAAAACACTGCATAAATGCAACAGGCGCGGCCACGCGCTTCATCGGCGGCGCAGCCTTGATCTGCCTAAGTGTTTAGGCTAAGTCCGGAAAACCCGGTTGATCCAAATCACCAGGATAGGTTTTCAGCGCGCGAGCATTAGCGTGGCCGCAGCGGCGGCAACGTTTCATCGGTGGCCGCTCCTTTTCGTGCGCTGGGAGACGATCGAAAACCATATGGTCGAGTTTCGCAATTCGCCGACCTTCGCCAGATGGCGCGCCTGTGTCGGCCATTGTTTCGAACAGCCGCCGAAGGTCGAACATGTTCGAAACGTCTTTCACGGCTTCGGCTAAATCGGCAATCATGAGGACGTCGGATGAGCGAGGCGCTTTGGAGCCGGGTCGACGATTACATTTGCGCGGAACTGCTCGGCTCCGATCCCATCCTCGAGGCCACGCTAGCGGCAAGCGATGCGGCCGGTTTGCCGCAAATCAATGTCTCGCCGACGCATGGCAAATTGCTGCATCTGCTTGCGCGTACGAATGGTTCGCGCAAGATCTTGGAGATCGGCACGCTCGGCGGCTACAGCACGATCTGGCTGGCCCGGTCGCTGCCTCCCGGCGGCCGCCTCGTCACGCTTGAAGCAGATGCGCGGCATGCGGATGTGGCGCGGGCCAATTTCGCCCGGGCCGGATTGGCCGGTGTCGTCGAACTCAGGCTCGGGCCGGCACTCGCCTCCTTGCCCAAACTCGCCGAGGAGCGGCAAGGGCCTTTCGATCTCGTCTTTATCGACGCCGATAAAGAGAACAATGCAGAATATTTCAAATGGGCTCTTTCTCTGTCGCGGCCCGGCACGCTGATCATCGTCGATAATGTTGTCCGCGGCGGCCAAGTGATTGATGCGGCAAGCCGCGATCCGATGGTGCAGGGTGTACGCCGCCTGAACGAAGTCATGGCGGCCGAGCGGCGCATCAGCGCGACTGCGATCCAGACGGTCGGTGCCAAAGGTTATGACGGCTTCACGCTGGCTTTGGTGGTGGCGTAGCGCCTTTGCTGCGCAGATGCAGGCGACAGGCCCGTTTGCGCGAAGTCGCTGGCGCGACTTGCGTTCGGGCCCACGCCGTCACATTGGGTTCATCAAGCTTGGCTTTTCCGCCCTCGGATCGTTGGCTTGACCGGCGTGCAGCAATTCGGACGAAGACCGTGTGGCAATTCAGATGAAAGAAAAGATTTTTGCCGAATTTGTCTCTTTCCTGTTTGGCGCAACAATTGTATTACCCACTATAATTCAACTATATATCAAAGGCAGTCCTGAGCGCTTTCGGACAAGAATTCGGACGAAGAACGATGTTCAGACAAATGCAATCATGGAAGTCGGCAGCGCTCGGCTCGGGCAGCACGCCTATTCGTCCGCTCCTGGAAAGAAAGGGGCTGCGTGCGACGCGGCAGCGGCTCGGACTGGCCAAGCTGCTTTTCGGTAAGGGCGACCGCCATGTGACGGCGGATGCTCTGGCCGCCGAAGCCCAGGCTGCGCGGGTCCCGGCTTCGCTCGCGACAGTCTACAACGTCCTCAATCTCTTCGCCGAGGTCGGTCTCGTTCGGGGGCTCCCGATCGAGGGCAGCAAGACGATTTTCGATACGAATACCTCAGACCATTGCCATTTCTATTTCGAAGAAACCGGCGAAATCGAGGATATCGCGGTGCACGGCATGCGCTTCGCCGATGAGTTCGTGCCACCGGAAGGCTATGAGATCACGAAGATTGACGTCGTCGTGCGGTTGCGCCGTAAGAAGCTCTGGGCGGCCGAGTAGCGACTTCCGCCGACTTCTCTTGGCTCGCGGCCCGCTCCCGGGCACGTCGCATTTGCGCGGCCCACAAGATGATCAAAAAGACGCGCCAGTTCCATCGGTCAGAGGATGTCTCGATATCGCAAGCGCAGAGACGCTCATCCGGACTATCTTCTATCGCGTGGACCGGCCGGACGGCGCGTGGCCGACGTAACCGGCGACGAGGATCAGACCGGTCTCGTGGTCCCGAAGGGCGAAGATGAAGGGCTTGTCGACGACCATGTGCAGGCTGTCGTCGACTGCGCGTCGGCCGATGACGGCTGTAGCAGCAGCTGCCTCCGCACCTTCTTCATCGACCTCGATCATCGCGCGCTGAACCACTTGCGTCAGGCTTGTTCCTTGCCCGAAGCCCACGAGTGCCGTCGGGGAATGCCGCCCCTTGTCGAGACCGAGCGCGTCGAGCGTCGGCAAGAGATCGGATCGCTCGGATGTTTTGAAGCGCGGCAGGGCGAGATCGCCTTTGCGTTCGGTGAATCCGGCGCCCGAGAGCCATTCTTTCGCCGCCGCGAAGTCCTCCACGGGGGCAGGCTTGTCCATCGTTGTTACAACGACCAGTGAGAACCGCTCGTTGGAGAACGGCAGATCGACGCCGATGAAGTTCTCTTCGGTTCGATAGGCGCGTGACGCCTTCGGCAGCCGCATCATTGCCACCTCGCCACTCTTGCCTTCGGCGCTTTGGAACGACGCCGGGGCCGTGCGTTGAGGATCGAACGGGGTCTTCCATTGCCCCTTGAAATGCAGCGCGTTGAGCACGACGAAGGAGGCCTTGTCGAGCGGCTCGCCGAGAATTTCTGGAATGGCACCTTTCGTGACCTCGTTGACCCAGGCGTCGATCTTGGCGACGGCCTCGGGCTTCGACAAGTCCTCGGCGGTAAAATCAACCCCGAGCTTCTCGAGCCGCGCCGCCAAGCGGCGAGGGGGCGCGCTGTCCGGCGCAAATACGATCCGGTCGGCCGACGCGAACAATCCGCCATTGTTAGCCGCCAGCGCCGCACGTGCGTCGGTCAGCGCAGCGAGGCTCGTTGCCGTGTCAGCCGCGCCGAAGCCCAGCGCCTTGGCGATCGCGGCTTTCATCGTGGCGTCGGCGCCTTGGGCGAGGATCGCGAATGCCGAGGCGAGACTCGCCGGCGAAACCGTCGAATCCGCGTTGTCATCTTTCGACAGCCTCTCGATCAGCTCCCAAGCGAGATTTGTCTGCGCAGTCTTGAGAGGTTCGTTGCCGTCTTGTTTATCGGCGGCCGGTGTCGCCGCCGCCTTCTGTGGCGCGGATGCCGGCGGGGTTTGCTCGGCAACCAGCCATGCGGACGGTGCCGGGGGCGCGAAGCGATCGGAAGAATGGGAAACCTGCAAGGACCCCGGCTGCAGCATGCCCGCCTGCGCCGCTGTTGATTGCTCCCCCGCAAGATCGCGCAGACGCGCTTCGTCCGCCAGGACTGGTCCCGCGAGAAGCGACAAGGCGCAGATCAGCGTGAATTTGGAGATACACATGGATGTCTCCTCCGTTCTTGAACGGCGCGCTTTCGAGCGGAAGTTCGCTGTGCCAGTCTATACGACGAAGATCCATAATCTGTGATCTTGGTCACTTGGGACTTAGAGCGATGGGCGTCCCTGCAGGATGTTTGGCCTCACTTTTCCGATCGATCAGCACCGGCTGCCGGCGATTGATTTGGTCCGCAGTCCTCTCGGCTGGACGAGCGCATCCGATCGAGCAGCGCTCCAGGCGGGCCGGCTCGTCCGGCCTCGCGGCGTCGCAAGAGCCGGCCGAGAAGCAAAGCGCTTTTAGCGTTGAGCGCCTTCACTTCACCGCCGAAGCCGAACCAGCGTTGCGGGTCTTGTGCCGCTGTCACCAGGAGATGTTCGGCGATCGCAATCAACAGCTTCGGTCGCGCGGCCGCAAGGCCCGGATAGAGATTTTCGAGATCGAAGGGGCGGCGGGCAAAATCGCGGGCGCGGCATTTCACCATGTGGACCGCGCTGCGCCGGGCTTGCGCCCGAATAGCCTCGAGCGCGGCGGCCTTTGAAAACATTCCGTACTGAGACATGGTCATCCCTCCTCCGACGCAGGGATGATATAGGGTAATATTACCTTGTACAAGGTAATTATACCTATTCTTTGGACGTGGTGCGGGGGCGATCGAGGCGTCGCCACAGATCGGCGCGCACGGCAGCCAAGATACCGGCAGCCCAGGCGATGGTGACACCGCGGATGGGTGGCGCATTATGGCTTTCGAGGTCATAGGTCCCGAGTTGCACCCCCCGCCGCACGCGTTTGAGATAGCGGCGGCCGTCATGAGTGCGCACTGCAGCCTCGTGGCCCACGATGCTTTCGGCGTCTTCGCTTTGCCGCCAGCAGATGACCACGTCGCCGTCATCATAGCGCGGCCACATGCTGTCGCCTTCGACCGCGAAGGCGATCGCGTCTTCGGGAATCGGAAAGGGAACTTCGATTTCGTAGAGCCCCTCAGGCGGAATCTGCTCGAATTCGGGCAAAATCTCGGCGCCGGCCCCGATCCTTCCGACCACCCGCGCCGTGTTACTAGGGTGTGCGTCGCCGGCGCCCTCAAGCAGCCAAGCAGCCGTGGTCTTGAGGACGGGCGCGAGAGCAGCCAGCGTCTCTGTCGTGATCCCGCGGCGGTCGCCACTCTTCACGGCACGCCGCAGGTTGCGGATCGCATCCGGCTTTTTTGCAGCGACCGAAGCGGCATGTGCCGAAAGACCCACGACTTTCAAGCGGCTCTCGATACGGGCGAGGACGTCTTCCAATTCCATATCGGTATTTTCACCGGAAATTTTCTTAAACGCATCGTGTAATTTTACCGTTGACATCTACGGTAATTATACCTGATAAAAGCTCGACGAGACATCCGAGGAGGTTTGCATGTCGAAACCTAAAATCCGCTGGACCATTGAGCGCGTCGCTCGGCTCGGTTTTCTGATCGGGCAAGGATTTGATGCGACGCGCGTCGCCGAAGATCCGTTGATCGATACGACGGCCAATAATGTCTATCGCCAGGCGCTTCGGTTCGGTCTTGCCTTTCGTGAGCTCAGTCCGGCCCGCGTGAACCTGCCGCCTGAGGCAGCTTTCATCTACGACCTCGCTGCCGAAAAGCGGGGGCTGACCCGTGAAGCTCTCATCCGGCAGCTCGTGCTCACGGCGGGGCGGGATCCAAATCTCATTCGAAATATCCTCGACGACGGAGCCTGAACTGATGGAAGAGGATCTGAAGATCAACGCGTTGGAGCGGCCTTATGCGCCTGAGCGCGACGCTGTGCCGCTGCGCTGGGAGCCCGAATATGTCGGCCGCAAACTCGTCGCGGCTTTCGTCACGCTCGATCGCTTGCCGCGCGTGCGCGGCCCTCGCGATCCGGGGCGCCATTGGCCTGAACACGCCGTCGAATGGGCCGACCAACTGGCCCATGCCGAACTCGACGATGCCGAGAGGCGCGCGCGGGAGTTTCAGCAAAATCGGACGATCCTGCGTCCGACTTCGGCAGACATCGCCGGCATGGACGCCGCCTTCGATTGGTTGCGCGAGTTGCGCCGGGTCGATCCCGGCATGGCCCTCGTCACGAGTTCTCTGGGCGCTCTATTCCGCCCGTCACCGTTCCATCCGCCAGCTCTGCATCGCCAAACATTGGGCGCCGCATACGCTCTATCGCAAACGCGCCAAGGCGCTCGCCCATCTCGCCCAATGGCTGAAGGTCCGCGCCGTACCGGTGTTTTGAAGATCCGAGCATCGCGCCGATTCAAGGCGCAAGGCAAGCCTGTGACGTAACGCACGAACTTTTCAAAAATCTCTTGGAGGTCGCATGAAGCTCGACGAGACCAAAATCGATGACGCAGTCCTGGCTCTGCTACGGCTCGGACTCCATGACGAATGCCGCGCCTGGAAGGGCTTCGACTGGGATGCAATGGCGCGGCTCCATGCCAAGGGCTTCATCGCCAATCCGCGCGGCAAAACGAAATCGGTCATCCTCACCGATGCAGGGCTCACCCGTTCGGAGGACTTGCTGCAGCGGTTGTTCTGCACGGACGAATAGGTCACGCGCATGTAAGAAGCGGTCTCGCCGCTGCGGTCCGATGCATTGACTTGCGATACGATGCGACGCAAATATGCGCGCATCGACGGCGCCCGACGTGCGCCTCTGCCTCGACCAAGCCATCGCTCTTGCGGTGGCTTGGTCATTTTTGGACGCCGCGTCCAGCATTCGCAGCAGCCCAAGCATCCGTCGGTCCGTCGTTTTCCAAGATGAACTTGCAAGATGAGCGCCGCGTATGGCTCGAGAACTGAAAGAACAGAGGTGTGCATGGTGGTCTTCAGCAAGGGGCAAGACAAGGCCAGGCGTCTTCTCGAGGGACCGCAGCGTTATTCCTGTCTCGCCGGCGGTACGCGCTCCGGCAAGACGTTCCTCATCGTTCGCACGATTGTCGCGCGGGCGGTCGCGGCGGCGACATCGCGACACGCGATTTTGCGGTTTCACGCCAACGCCGCGCGGGCGTCGATCGCGCTCGACACTTTGCCGAACGTGATCCGGCTCTGCTTTCCGCGTCTCAAGCTGAAGGAACATCGCCAAGACGGGTTCTTCCAATTGCCGAACGGCGCACGAATCTGGATCGGCGGACTCGACGACAAGGAGCGGGTCGAAAAAATTCTCGGCCTCGAATATGCGAGCGTCTTCCTGAACGAGGCGTCGCAGATTCCCTATGGCTCGGCGCTCATCGCTTTCACCCGTCTCGCCCAGGTCGTCGAAGGCCTCGAGCAAAAAGCCTATGTCGATCTCAATCCGACCGGCAAAGTGCATTGGACCAATCTTCTGTTTGGCGAAAAACGCGATCCGGTTTCGATGCGTCCGCTTGCCGATCCGGAGAATTATGCACGCGCCTTTCTCAATCCGCCGGACAATGCCGCTAATCTCTCACCGCACTTTCTGCGAAGTTTGCAGAATCTACCGGAAAGACAACGCAGGCGCTTTTTCGAAGGCATCTATGTCGACGAAATGGAAGGCGCACTCTGGACCTATGAGATCATCGAGGCGGCGCGCTGCGATCTTGCCGACATTCCCGAAGCCGAGCGCGCGGCGATCGTCGTTGCGCTCGATCCCTCGGGCGCCGCCGGGCGCGACGATCTCGCCGCCGACGAAATCGGCATCATCATCGCCGCGCGGGGCACGGATGGCGAATGCTATATTCTCGCCGACCGTTCCTGCCGGGAAGCACCGGCCGGCTGGGGGCGGCGGGCGGTCGTCGCGTTCCATGAATATCGCGCCGACTGCATCGTCGCGGAAGGCAATTTCGGCGGCGAAATGGTGCGCGCGACGATCCAGGCCGCCGATCCCAACGTGCCGGTCCGCCTCGTCACGGCGAGCCGCGGCAAGGCCGTGCGGGCCGAGCCGATCTCTGTGCGCTACGCGCAAAAACAGGTCCATCATGCCGGACGCTTCGGCAAGCTCGAAGACCAGCTCTGCGCCTTCACGGCGGCCGGCTATAGCGGCAGCGGCAGCCCCGATCATGCCGACGCCGCGATCTGGGCACTGACCCATCTGTTCGGCTTGGACGACGGCACCGGCATCATCGAGTTCTACCGGCGCGAAGCCGAAGGTTTGAATTGCGGCTGAGCCTTACCCAATCATCAAGGATAGTCACATGGCCGAACGTGGTGCGGGACAGAAAAGCTGGCCCTTGAGCCCCTATGAAGTGAACGTCAGCTACGGCAAGCCCGGCGCGTCAGGAGAAGGTGCGGACTGGTTCGGCCCTTTGACGCCGATCACCCCGCTGGCGCCGCCGGAGATCGCCGGACGGCAATGGGATTTTCCGTCCGGCTATAATCTTTCGACGCTGCCGCGCATCTACGAGCCGATAACGTTCGCGACTCTGCGGGGTCTCGCCGAAGGCTATGATCTCTTGCGGCTCGTCATCGAGACGCGCAAAGACCAGGTCGCACGCCTCGCCTGGACGGTCGGCGCGCGCAGCAAGAAGCCGGGCGATGATCCGCGCATCGCCGCGATCCAATCCTTCTTCGCACGGCCCGACGGTCGCCATTCTTTCGCCGATTGGCTGCGGCTCCTGCTCGAAGAGCTGTTCGTCATCGATGCGCCGGCGCTTTACAAGACGCGCGACCGGGCCGGACGCCTGACCGCGCTTCTGCCGATCGACGGCGCGACGATCAAGCCCGTCATCGACGATTGGGGGCGCACGCCGCAGCCCTATGTCGAAGACGGCGAGATCATCTGTCCCGTCGCCTATCAGCAGATCCTGAAAGGCTATCCGGCGGTCGATTATTCCGTCCGTGATCTCCTCTACCGGCCGCGCAACATCAGGGTCAATCGCGCCTACGGGTTCGGCCCGGTCGAACAGATCGTGACGAGCGTCAACATCGCGCTGCGCCGGCAGGCCTATCATTCTCGATTATTTCACGCAAGGCAATATTCCCGACAGCCTGATCGGCGTGCCGGAAAATTGGACGCCGGATCAGATCGCTTCTTATCAGAAATATTGGGACGCCTATTTCGACGGCGATCTGACGCGCCGGCGGCGGGCGAAATTCGTGCCGGGCGGCGTCGCCAAAACGTTCATACAGACCAAGGAGCCGGATCTCAAAGGCCCCTTCGACGATTGGCTGGCGCGCATCGTCTGTTTTGCTTTTTCGATCTCGCCGCAGGGCCTCGTCCAGCAGATGAACCGGGCGACGGCGCAGACCCAAAAGGAACTCTCGCAGGAAGAGGGCCTCGCGCCGATCCTCGCCTGGGTGAAGGGCCTGATCGACGAGATTCTGGCGGACGAATTTTCGGCTCCCGATCTCGAGTTCGTCTGGAGCGCCGATCCTTCGCTCGATCCGCAGACGCAAGAGACGATTCTGTCGAGCTACACGACGAAAGGCATTCTGACGATCAACGAAGCGCGGGCTGCTCTGGGGCGCGAGCCTCTGGCGGAGGTGGCCGCAAACAAGCCGATGGCGCTGACCGGGACGGGCTATGTGGCGCTGGGGGAGGCGGCGCCGCAAAAGACATCGAAGGCAGGGACTGGTTGGGGCGTCAGACGGTTTGATAAGGACGGTGATTGGAATGAAAATGAACATCCGCGGTGGCCGGCAGGGTCAAGCGATGAGCAAGGCGGACGGTTTCAGCCCAAAGGAGAAGACGGGGGATCATCGGGACCTTTGCAGCAGCTTGCATTCTCGGGAGTGCTCATCGACAAAAGATACGATGAAGTCGCCAACATAACTCATTGTACATACTCAACTCCACTTGGCACTTTTACACTCGAAGCCAAAGGCTACCTTGCGTGCCCTGACACTTACCCAGCACCCCGCTCCTTCTAGCTCATATAGGATAGTAAGTTCATGTCCCGGATAACCATAAGCAAATTGGCCGTCGAAAAGATCATGGAAGATCCCAAATTTCAGGAATTTAGAGAGAACGAACCTGAACGATCGGTCCCGCTTCTCTATCATTACCAGCGTAGTTTCTCTACGTTGAACGACGGAAAGATAATCGAGCATGGCGCCGGGTTTATGCTGTCTTTTGTCAATCCAAAGGAAATCAGGGAGACCGAGGAAATCACGTATGAAGCGGTGGGTATAGCAGACGGCATTAACATTATCGTAGGAGGGACTAGAGCGGTCTTATCCAGTACCTTCAACATCGGATGGTCGAACGCAAAGTTCACCTTAGAACCTCAAGTTTCTTTCTGATCTTGATAATGGGCATGGCCCAAGATATTCCTGGACGGCACGTGCTTGGTTCGGGCGAAGCGCATTTGCCGGGCGATGTCGTTGCGCAGTGGTTCGAGTATGCGGACGCGACCGGCCATGTCATGATTGTAGGGCCTGATGGTACAGTGATCGGAACGAGTGACAGCGGCCTGCAAGAAACCGCGGGTATCATTCAACAAAAACCCGAGCCTGACCTGCTTGGGCATGGCGAGAAGCACGGGCCGAAAGTCTACCGCCGGTGGGGCAACTAATGCTGCGAAGCCTCCTGCTCAAATCCAAATGGTCGTTCTTGTCGTTCCGCACCGTCGTTCTCTTGAATTTCGTGTTCATATTGGGCATCTGCCTCTATGGCCTTCTTACAGATGAGCCCTATTGGCGAGCAGTCGGGCACGGGCCAGAGCTGTATAATTATCTGTTGTGGGCAGGGCTGGTTTTGAATGGGCCATCTGGGTTCATCGCTGATCACCTGTTGAAGCTCATCCAGCCCAATAGTTATAATCATGATTGGCTCGTCGAATATGGGCTTTGGCTTCTGCTTCTTTGGCCGCAATGGAAAGCTTACGATCTTGCTGCCAGATGGTGCATGGGGGATCGTCGACGCGAGACGGCGCTTTATGTCGTGATTGCGGGCATCACCGCAATCGGCTGTGTCATGACCTTGAGGGACCAGGCGCGGTACCTCCATCCTGACAGCATTTTTTTGGTCGGTCGGGTCGCTGCGATAACCCTCTCGAGTTTGGTCATCCTTGTCTATATCCAATTTAGAAAAGGGGCGGATACGGCCTGACAGGCATTACGGATTAGGGTGATACTTTACCAAATCCTCTTTTCTGTTTTTCTATGAAGGCTTCGCGCCGGTGCTCGCCTGGGTGAAGGGCCTGGTCGACGAGATCATCACGGACGAATTTTCCGCCCCCGATCTCGAATTCATCTGGAGCGCCGATCCTTCGATCGATCCGCAGACGCAAGAGACGATTCTTTCGAGCTACACGACGAAGGGCATTCTCACCATCAACGAAGCGCGCGCCGCTTTGGGCCGCGAGCCGCTGGCCAATGCGGCCGCGAACAAGCCGATGGCGCTGACGGGGACGGGCTATGTTGCGCTGGGGGAGGCGCCAACCAAAAAAAAAGTGATGTTGAGCTATTCGAGAAGACGATTCCCTTCGATCCTTTGAAACATCCGCATTGGCCTGCGGGTGCGCCGGACTTTAAAGGTGGTCAATTTCGACCCAAAGACGAATCGGACGCGGTCATCATCCCAGTCGCGCGACCCAGATGGCCTAAGAGGCAACCGCCTCCCAAGTCGAGTGTACCCGAGCATCCGTTGGACCCGCGTGGAGATAACAGTGGCGACCCCCCGGAGCCTCGGGAGCCGCCAAACATTCCGGAAGAGCCGCCACCGCCCGACGAACGCTACGACATTGTCAAGGAGATCGCAGGGGATATGGAAGATGCCCTTGCCGCAGGTGCGAGAGCCTGGGTTCGAAATGCGCTCTTAGATGCAGCGAGAATTGCCTGGCTCTCGCAACAGCCCACCAATTACTATTACCAGCTCCTAGCCAATCTTGATCCACCCAAGCCACTTCAAGAATTACAAGATGGGGTCTACACACCGGCATTAGGGTACCATAATCATCATATTGTCGAGCGCCAGCCGGCTCTCGACGATGAGTTTCCAGAATCTTGGGTGGATAGCCACGATAATATCGTCCAAATTCCGGAGATGAAACATCGTCTAATCACGGAATGGTACCAGACGCCGAATCCAGACTACGGTTGGCTTACTCCCCGTAACTATTTGCTAGGCAAGAGGTGGGCGCAGAGGTGGCAAGTGGGGATTAGCGCGCTCATCAAATTCGGAGTCTCTGGAGCAATGATACGAAAAGCATTAGCCGAAATGACCATAGACCAATTGGTCGACCGTTTTGCCGAAGTGGGAATGCAGCAAGACCGCGCTCTATTCAAAGAACAAGTTCATAAATTCGCAGAGATATTCGGTGAGATGGCAGCAATAGATTTCGAATTGAGGAAGCGCGGTCGAGAGGCGAAGCTTGCATTACTCAAACTCTATGACCATCCTTGCAAGCAAGTTCAATTGCAAGCTGCGAGATGCACGCTCGCAGTCGCTCCGGTCGAGGCTCGTAATGTGATAGAAGCGATTGCTCGATCCGGCCGGATGCCGCAAGCCGGCGATGCGGGTATGACGTTGGACAACCTCGACCGAGGAATTTTCAAGCCGAGTTAATGTGCTATCCGTCAATCGACACCCGTATGCTTGAGTTTTGTTGAAATGAGCAGAGGGGCAATGACGCGCGCTAATTTGCGAGAACAGACTGTCGACGATCTGGTCGATCGATTCGCCGAGATATGCGTTGCGCAACGTCGTGCCAGTCTTCGCGATAACATCCAGAAGCTCATCGCCCTGACCTGGGAGATGAAGGACGTCTACGATGAATTGAAAGAGCGTGGCAGAGATGCTCACCTTGCTCTGACTAAACTCTACGACCACCCCAACATTCAGGTTCGACTGCAAGCAGCCAGGCTCACGGCGGAGGTGGCGCCTGCCTCAGCACGTCAAGTGCTCGAAGCGATCTCACGCTCGGGCCGTATGCCGCAAGCGGCCGACGCGCGGGAGAAATTGCGCAACCTCGATGAGGGAGTTTAAGAACCGGATTGAAGCTCGCGTTGCTCGACTGGACATTGCGAGCGAACGGTCGGCGCAATATCCAGCCTTTGGCGCTCGATCGAAGTCCAGACGTAACATCAGCCTGATCGGCGTGCCGGAAAACTGGACGCCGGATCAGATCGCGTCGTATCAGAAATATTGGGACGCCTACTTCGACGGCGATCTGACCCGCCGGCGCCGCGCCAAATTCGTGCCGGGCGGCGTCGCCAAGACGTTCATACAGACGAAGGAACCCGATCTCAAAGGCCCCTTCGACGATTGGCTGGCGCGCATCGTCTGCTTCGCCTTTTCGATCTCGCCGCAGGGCCTCGTCCAGCAGATGAACCGGGCGACGGCCCAGACCCAGAAGGAACTCTCGCAAGAAGAGGGTCTCGCGCCGGTGCTCGCCTGGGTGAAGGGCCTCATCGACGATATTCTCGCCGACGAATTTGCGGCCCCGGATCTCGAATTCATCTGGAGCGCCGATCCTTCGCTCGATCCGCAGACGCAAGAAACGATTCTTTCGAGCTATACGACGAAGGGCATTCTGACGATCAACGAAGCGCGCGCCGCCTTGGGTCGCGAGCCATTGCCGGAGGCTGCGGCGAATAGAGCGATGGCGCTGACGGGCAATGGCTATGTGACGTTGGGTGACCAAGCCAAACCAGCCGGTCACGTCGCAAATGACAATCCCTATCATGACGAACGCGGGCGTTTCACGACGGCGGATGGTGTCGGAGCGGCAAGTGATCGTTCTTCGGCAAATGGCCGCGTCCGTGTTGCCGCGAATGATACAACGCCGGTTAATTTTACGTCTCGTCCCGCACCGGTCGACAATCAGATTCAACAGGCGCATATTTCATGCGAGGATTTATGGGAGTCCGATATGGCGATATGCCTCTCCGTCCTTATCGTGGAAGATCCCCATTATCATGGATTATGCGTAGGAGGGGCGCGTAAAAGATTTGACGAATGCCTTGGCGGCTTAGCGCTTTCGCCTTTGCTGCCATATTGAGGTGAAAACCATGATCGATATTCATCAACTTCTCGCTGGGCTTACGCAAGCCATCGAACATGCGGATTTTCCTGATTCAACGAGTTCGCGACCGCGCTTGATCTCGATATCTCAGATTCTTCAATCATGAAGACAAAACTGAGCAGTATGTGCATCAATAGAGCGCATTTGAACCGCAGCGGGACCGAAGTCGGCATTGCGTGCACGACGACTCCACGGCGCGAGATTTGGCTCATATTTTTGAATCCTCTGATTCCCTATCGAGACGTGAAAGACGAAATATTCGGAACCAATCAGCATATTAAACAGTCAAAGCTCAGCACGGGATTTGGAGTTCTTTTCGAGATTGATGGCTTGACTTGCGGCTTCACGGCTTCCTCGCCTGACGGGGATGTGGATAGCCTCTTTTGCGAAGAGCCAAAACCGGCATCGGCTGGCTAAAGTGAGTGTGATTGACGTACCTAGTCGATCACGACCCGTTCGCGACCGCGGCCATTCCCTTCGACGATTGGCTGGCGCGCATCGTCTGCTTTGCTTTTTCGATCTCGCCGCAGGGCCTCGTCCAGCAGATGAACCGGGCGACGGCGCAGACCCAAAAGGAACTCTCGCAAGAGGAAGGTCTCGCGCCCGTGCTCGCCTGGGTGAAGGGCCTGGTCGACGATATTATAGCGGATGAATTTTCGGCACCCGATCTCGAATTCATCTGGAGCGCCGATCCTTCGCTTGATCCGCAGACGCAAGAGACGATTCTTACGGGCTATGCGACGAAGGGCATTCTGACGATCAACGAAGCGCTTCGCGTGATCTAATCTCCCATCAGCCAGATAGTCCCCGAACCGCCGGATGCCTTGCGCTCCGGCGATTTTCTTTTGTCCCTTCATCAGGATTGAGCCATGCACCGCTTCGCTAACGGCCTGCGCGAGCGCGCGGCCGCGCGTCCCCGCACGCTCATTGCTGCGCATGGTAAAGTTTGGATCTGGCCGGGAATTGCGCTGACGTCACGCTATGAAAGCGAAATCGTCGCCGCGTCCAACGAGACGATCCTATTCTGGATCACCCGATTGCATGGGCCTGATGCGCTCTACACGAACGCGGTTCATTTCGTCGAAGAGGCGGCGCGACGCCTGACACGCGGCGACGAGGACGCAGCGCAGCGTGCGCTCGACGCAATCGGGCTCAAATCCCTGTCGCTCGACGGCGCGGCGCTCATGGGCCGCGTCGCCCCGCATCTCGGGTTGAAGATGCTGGATCTTCTGGTGCAGTCCGGCCCGCGCTGCTGGCGCGCGCGCGACATCGATGTGCATCTGCCGTTCTTCGCAAGACACTTCGATCGTGCGGCACCGCTGGCCAAATTCGGCACGTTCGATCCGCTCAAACATCCGCGCTGGCCGGCCGGCGCGCCGGACTCGCAAGGCGGCGAATTCGCCGATGCGGACAAGTTGGGCGCCGCCGTCATTCCGGTTGCTACGCGCGGTCCAAAGAAGCCGTCGGTACCTCCCGAGAAACCCGGAGTGAGGTTCGTCGAGCCGAACGAGGTTCCAGACAAGGTCCCTGTGCCGCCGCCACGGCCTGCGAATCTCGGTTCCACCCCAGTGCCCCCGCAACGGCCCGCGAATCTCGGCTCGCCGGCGGCTCCGGAGACGGTGCCGCCAAATGCCCAAGAACCTGCCCCGCTCGAACCGGGAATGGGACATAATGGCGGTCCACCGCTTGGCGATCCGCCCGAAATTCCGCAAGAGGAACTTACCGAAAAAGCCCGCAATCTCTTCACCAAAGCGGCCGTTCGATGGATTGCGCGGGCGCTGATCCTCGCCGCCGCTCCCGAACTCGCACCCTATTGGTTAGCCCTGCAGGTCGGCTGGTGGGTTGCAGAGGCGTGCTGGCCCTACATCAAGGCCTATTTTCAAGGACCGAAAACACTCGAAGAACTGCAGGCAGATGCTCTCAATCCTGAAACGGGTTATGATACCCATCATTTTGTCGAGAAGGGACAAGCGGAGAAGGATGGCATTCCGGAAAGCGTCTGGGATGGGCCGGAAAATCGTCTTCGTGTTCCAACTTTGAAACATTGGCAAATTACCGGATGGTACATGACCAAGAACGATGACTACGATGGTCTTTCACCGCGAGAATATCTGAAAGGCAAAAGCTGGGACGAAAAAATGCGGCTGGGCCGCATACCGCTCGTCAAATTTGGAGTGTTGAAGCCGTGATCAAGATGAGGCTTGAGACAATGACAAATGATCAGCTTGTCGAGCGTTTTGCGGAGATTGGTATTGCGCAAGATGAAGCTCTTTTCCACGATCAATACGCTAAATTCAATCGCCTCTATGATCAGATGGATCGCACTGAACGCCAGTTGAGAGCGCGTGGACCGGACGCTCGACGTTCTCTCATGCGACTATACGACCACCCAAATCTGCAGGTTCGCCTTAACGCTGCAAAACGTACTCTAGCTGTCGCACCTTTCGACGCACGGCGAATCATCCAAGAGATAGCCGATTCAAAATTGTATCCTCAAGCTGGCGACGCGGGGATCTGCCTATCGAACCTTGATGATGGTACGTTCAAGCCGAAGTAGGGTCCATGGAGAGAAGTCCGCGACGCGTTGATCAATTTCGGAGTGCTGAAGCCATGAGCATGCCAAGGCTCGAGCAAATGACCACCGACGAACTTGTCGCGCGCTTTGCCGAAGTTGGCATTGCGCAGGACGACACTCTATTTCACGACCAATACGCAAAGTTCAACCGCCTGTACAATAAAATGCAGTTGGTAGACGATGAATTGCGGCGGCGTGGTCGAGACGCCCGGCTGGCGCTCCTAAGGCTTTACGCTCATCCGAACATGCAAGTACGCCTGCAGGCGGCCAAGTGGACATTGGGTATCTCTCCAGAGGCCGCGCGGAAGGTGATTCAGTCGATCCGTGATTGGAAATTGTATCCTCAAGCACTCGATGCAGGGATGACGCTGCGTGCCTTGGACGACGGCACATACAAGCCGGACTAGTTGTCGCCGCGACGACGCGTTGCTTCGCGCACTCAGCACCCCGCACGAGCCTCATTCTGAAATGAGGATCGAGAAAGCCAAGCAGAAAGCCGGGCCGATTGCGAGCCCGCCGAAAAAGCCTAGGCGGCCGACGAAGGTCGACAAGTAGATTAAGGCTCCCATTCCAACTTTTCGCCGCGACGCTTTCTCACGGCATTAGGGAGCGTGAATAAATAGCGCAGAACCATCTCGCTGAAGTTGCGAAGCGCTATAAGTTCTTCTCTCGTTACAGGATCTTCTTCGTGCACCGCATCATTGCGAATGTCTCGGATTTGCTGCGACCATTCGGAAATGTCAGTGGTCAGTTTCCCGTCCGCAGATAGTTTCTTGATCTTTTGGCCGAGCATCCCGGTCAGCTTAGGATCTATTTTTTTCAGGCCGATATCGAGCGATTTCCCATACATGGCTCCCGCAGCCTCTTCGTTACCTTTAATGGGGAAGTTTCGCTCCGCCTGAAGATAAATGCGCTCAACATCCGGCGGCAATAATTCCGGTATCACTGGCTTTGGAGGATCTGGCCAAAAACCAACTAGTTTCCACCATAGGTCGGTGAACTCTCCTGCGTACTGCATAAAATTATAGTTGGGGCTTGTCCTGGTGGTGGTTACCACTGCGCTGGACGGCAAATTGCATTTTGGGCATGACAGGTGGAGCGCGTAATTATCGCTATCGATTGCAGTGGCGGCAGCGATGCGAAGCCCGACGCCATCAGTGGAACAGTGGGGACATATGTGCGTGAGGATCGCCATGGACATTCGATTCGAGATGCAAGCAGCTGAAGATGAAATCCATAAAGCTCTCTCTCTCCCTGCGGGAGAGGCAATAAATGCAATAATACACGCATACGAGAGGAGGACAAGCGATGAAAGGGATACCCTCGTTGCTGTCGTTGCGACACGGATCGTCGGTGGTGATATTCTGAGAAGGTCTACTATAACCCCTTCTTTGCTTGAAGAGAGCTAACACGAATTTCCTATGTGCCCAGGCGGTCCTCTGCTTCGGCACGCCCTCTGAGCGGCTCATGTAAGATCGCGTCACCGCACAGCACTTCGCATCATTGACTTGCGACCGATCGCAACGCAAATATACGCGCATCGACAGCGCCCGATCTGCGCGCACCTGTCAAACCGCTCGAGCATTTGCGGATGGCGAAACGTTTCGTCCAAAAGTGTTTAGAGCGGGATGATGAGGTTGAACCGATTGCCGTCATTGCGAGGAACGCAGTGACGAAGCAATCCAGAGGGTGCGCGTTCCCCTGGATCGCTTCCCGCTTCGCAAGCTCGCGGTCGCGATGACGGCTAATAAGTCGATTGAAACTCATCCCACTCTAGGCTCGATCTTCCGATAGTCAAAATCCTCCGCTGATCCTTCGCGCCAGCGCTCAATGAACGACGTCGCCGGCCCGTGTAGAGCATGCCTCGCGGCTCTGGCCCGCGCCCTTCCTTACCCTGATTGCAATTTCGTCGTCCGGTGCATCCTGCGCCGCGCGACCCTGCGTCTCCGCCTCAACTCGAATTGTGGGAGCCCAAATGTCCGCGCTCGAAATCCTCATTCCCATCACCAAGGTCGATGCCACGCAACGGCTCGTCTACGGCATCGCCACCGCCGAAGTCGAAGATCACGCCGGGGAAATCTGCGATTACAACTCGACCAAGCCTTATTATGAGAAATGGTCGGAAGAGATCGCCAAATCGACCGGCGGCAAATCGCTGGGCAATGTCCGCGCCATGCATGGTGCAATCGCGGCCGGCAAGGTGACGACGCTCACCTTCAACGACGCGCAAAAACAGATCGAAATCTGCGCCAAGATCATCGATGACGCCGAATGGCTGAAAGTCCGCGAAGGCGTCTACACGGGCTTTTCGCAAGGCGGTTCTTATGTGCGCCGCTGGACTGACGACGACGGCCTGCAACGCTATACGGCCGAGCCGCTCGAAATCTCCCTCGTCGATCTGCCGTGCCTGCCGCAGGCGCGGTTTGAAATGATCAAGGCCGACGGTTCGCACGAATGGCGCAAGTTCGCCAAGGGGTTCGACACGATCGCGCGGCTCTCCGCGATCATCGACACTCTCGACACCCTGAAGACGGACGCCGATCTCGATCCGCTCGGAGAAGTCAAAGACCCGGGCTTCACGGCACAATTGAAGGACCTCCTCGGCCACGCCATCGGCATCCTGCGCAATCTCGTGAACCAGGAGACGTCGGACACCGGGAGCGACGTGGCTGGCGCGCCGGCAAAATCTGCTCGTGCCGCGACGCGACAGGTCCGTGTGGCGATGCCGGCAATCCCGCTGTCGAAGATCGGCGCGCGCAACAATGCCGAGGATCTCGCGCAAATCCAGAGCATGCATGACACGTCTGTCGAACTCGGCGCGATCTGCGATGCGCAAAAGCACGCGGCTGGCGGACTGGCAAAACGATTCGATGCCATTGCGGCCACGCTCGAGGATCTTCTGCAACGCGTAAAGAACATCGAAAGACAGCCGCTGCCTCTGCCCCTCGGCGGCAATGTGCGTGCCGTCTCCAAGAGCGAAGACGGGGCTCCCGAAGCGGAAAAACCCGCCGAACCGGCGGCGACAGATCGCGACACTCTGGCTCTCCTCGCGATCAAAAAGGCACAGCAGAACGGGCGCAGCTATCTCAGCCGCTGAAACATCGGCGCCTGAACTATGCATCGAGCCGAGATCGCCTCGGCTCATCAACTCTCAAAATCAACCAGGAGCACTCAATGACCACGGAAGCTCAGTCACTACAGTCGCTGGAGAACATCAAGGCGGCACAGCAGCGCCCGCTCGCCGATCCCCGTCTCGCGGATCTGGAAAAGAGCACTTATACGCAAAGCACGAGCGCGACGTCCGGCCTGACCTTCTACGATCTCGAAACAGGCGCCAAAATTCTCTATCCCGTGCTGACGCCTTTGCGCAACATGATCCCCCGCGTCTCCGGCAAGGGTGGCATCCAGGCTAATTGGCGAGCGATCACGGCGATCAATACATCTGGACAGAGGTTTGGTGTGTCGGCCGCCCACCGCGGCGGCGTGCTCGCGGTCGCCACCGAAGATTACACTGCCGCCTACAAAGGCATAGGCATCGAGACGAGCGTCGATTTCGAAGCCCAATATGCCGGCCAGGGTTTCGACGACATCCGCGGTATCGCCGCCAGAACCGGGCTGCAGGCCCTGATGCTCGGCGAAGAGGCCTTGATCATCGGAGGCAACACGTCGCTGGCGCTCGGCACGACGCCGACGCCCTCACTCAGCGACCAGGCGACGGGAGGGACGCTCAGTGCCGATACGCTCTACAGCGT
Organism: uncultured Alphaproteobacteria bacterium; assembly: GCA_963809985.1. Taxonomy (GTDB): domain Bacteria; phylum Pseudomonadota; class Alphaproteobacteria; order Rhizobiales; family Beijerinckiaceae; genus Methylovirgula. The sequence goes on from CAWELW010000004.1 coordinate 690,639, forward strand.
AATCTGCGTGGCGCTCACGCAAGACGGCATTTCGCATGCAACGATCGCCGGCGGCGTTCAAGGGCAGATTACGCGGACCAATGCGGATGGCACGTCGGATACGTTCGGTGGCGGCGCCGCAGCCCCCTCGAGCAACGCAACCCTCACCACGGCCAATGACGGCAATGCGACGCATGCGATCAAAGCGAGCGTCGCGGCCGTCACCGGTGCGCTGGGTTACGCCTGGTTCTGGGGGGCCGCGGCTTCGGAAGTGCTCGGTGCCATCACGACGATCAATTCACTCGTCATCACGGCCTCGGCGACCGGCACCCAGACCGCGGCGTCTCTCGGAACGAGCGATAATTCGATCAATGCTCTCGTCTTCGATGGATTGATCCCGCAGGCCGCCAAGTCCGGTTCGGGGGCCTATGTCTATACGATGGCGACGGGACCTGCCGGCACCGGCACGCCTCTGACGGCCGATGCTTCCGGCGGTGTCGTCGAGATCGACACGGTGCTCAAATACATGTGGGACAATTACCGTCTCTCGCCCGATACGATGTGGGTGAGCTCGCAGGAAGCGCTGAATATTTCGAAAAAAATCCTCGAAGGTTCGGCGACCGCGGCGCAAAGATTCGTCTTCGAATCCGACCAGAATGCGCTCGGCGGCGGCATCATGATCCGCACCTATCTCAATCGCTTCTCGATGCAGGGTGGGTCCGTCGTCGACATCAAGATCCATCCCAATATGCCGGCCGGCACGGTTTTGATGACGACCAAAACTCTGCCTTATCCTCTATCGGGTGTCGGCAACGTCATGCAGATAAGGACACGGCAGGAGTATTATCAGATCGAATGGCCATTGCGCTCCCGGCGCTACGAATATGGCATCTATGCCGACGAAGTCCTGCAGCATTATTTCCCGCCATCGCTCGCGCTGATCACCAATATCGGCAACGGTTGATCATCTTGCCTTCAACGAAGGGGCCGCCGGCTAAATGCGTTGAATCGGCACGTAGTCTTTGCCGATCGGATGAGTTCATCCGATCGGAATACGCGCCAGGCCGACGGCCCCTTCATGACGAGGACCCCCTTATGAAATTGCGTGCTCCGGAAGGCTGCAGCAGCGTCTCGCACTGCGGGCGCGTGTTGCAGGTCGAAGCCGACGGCTCTCTCGACGTCGAAGACGATGTTGCAGAGAGTCTCGCGGCGCATGGATTCGCGTCCTGGCAAGAAACGAAGCCGCGCGACACAGCTGCCATGACCCGCGATGAACTCATCATGCAGGTCATGGACCTCACTTTGCAGACCTTGCGGGCGACCGAGACGGAGGCGATCCGGGCGAGGCTGCAGAAGGGCCAACTTATCGGCACGGGTATTCCCGACGAAACGGCAAGCGCCGGTGTGACGCTCGATACCGAAAAGCTCAGCGAAGACGATCTGGAAAGCCTCAATCGACCCGCCCTCTTTGCTCTCCTTCGCAAGAAAGGCGTGCGGGTCGCGTTGCCGGTGACCAATGAGGAATTGCGCGCCGCAGCCAAGCGAGCGTTGGGCGCGTGAAATCCAGGAGAACTCCATGGCCTCGCCCTTTGATCTCGCGCAACTCGCCGATCTGAAGACATGGCTCGACATCCAATCGAGCGATGACGACGCACTTTTGGGGCGTCTGATCACCCAGGTGAGCCGGGCAATCCTCTCCCATATCGACAGGCCCATGCTTCTTCCCGCCGCCTATCTCGAGATGCGCGACGGCGACGGCGACGCAGCAATCGTGTTGCAGCAATGGCCCGTGACCTCGATCACCTCATGCAGCGTCAACGGGATCGTGATTGCGCCCGCGACGCCGCTCTCGCCGGGGCACGCATGGACTTCCGGCTACGTGCTCGAGCCGGCGCAAACCGCGCCGCCAGGGCGCATGCAGAAACTCGCGTTGCGTGGCTCCTATTTTTGGCGAGGCTTGCAAAATGTCTCCGTCGCCTATCAGGCCGGCTATCAAGTAAGCGGCGAAGCGGCGCTTGTTCCATATGCGGCACCTTATGAGATCATGGCGGAAGCGCCCTACGGCGATTGGGCGAGCGATGCCGGTGTCTGTTACGCGAATGGCACGCCGCTCGTGGCGGTCGCCGGCACACCATCGGTAGGTCAATATTCGATATCTGGCGGCGTCTACACGTTTGCCGCGGCCGATACCGACGCAGCCGTGCTTCTCTCCTATGGCTACGTGCCTGCCGATCTCGGCTTCTGCTGCCTCGATTGGGCGGCCGAACTCTACAGCTATCGAGCGCGCATCGGCCAGCGCTCGAAATCTCTCGGCGGCCAAGAGACGATCTCTTTCATCGTCAAAGATGTTCCCGACTTCGTAGCGACGGCGCTGCAACCCTTCAAACGCGTGGTCATGCCTTGATGGATTTGCGCTGACGGATTTGCCATGACTGAATTGCGATGACGGATTTCGAAATCACTTTCGATGCCGACGCCGTCCAGGCCGCGCTCGTCAGCGAAGCCGAGACGTTGCGCGCCGCGCTCGAGGACCGTATCCGCGCCAAACTCTCGGGCGATGTTCTGCACATCCGCTCGGGCGCCCTTCTGAATTCGATCAGCTCGGACCTCGAGGACGACGGCTCCGGAGTCGCGGTGACGGCACAGAGTTCCGGTGTGCCTTATGCGGCGATCCTCGAATATGGCGGCAAGACCGCCGCGCATGAGATCGTCGCGGTGAAATCGAAAGCGCTCGCTTTCGTCATGGGCGGCGAGCGGGTCTTCGCAAAGTCGGTGCATCATCCAGGCTCCGTGATCAAGGCCTATGCCTATCTCGGCAGTGCGCTCGACGAGTTCGCAAACGAGATCGAGACGAGCTTGAAAGACGCGGTGCTGGCCGCTCTGGGGGCGGAGTGAAAAGCGGGAGATGAATGTTTGTCCCGCGCGCGCAAATAAGTTCACACGATCAGGCAAGAAAATATGCAGAGGTGCACCAAAACGGAGGGTTAACAGCATGATCAAGACAATCGCTAGATTGGTCGGGCCGATCATTGAGGAAGCGGTGCGGCAAATCCATGCTCGGCGCGCGTCCGAGGCCGACGCAGCTGGTATGGATGCGTTAGATCGGCTTGGCTTTATGGCTTTTGGAGGCGATCCTCTAAGGTCGCAACCTTCTTTTCAAGCGCAATCAGAGCCTCCCCCACCTCCGAAAGTTTCAGTTGAAACGGCTTGAGTTTCCTTTCAATTATAGCCTCGAATTCTTTCTTGGCTGCCCGATATTCAGGCGTAAGCTTGAGCTTATCATAATCTGACATTGCAATTGTCCTTACGACTGGGGAAGCTGGTAAAGGGATGAAGGAAACTTGGATTATAAGCAGACGGAGTTGCTGAAAAATCGCTTTCAAGACAGTTATGCACAACCTTCATGCACCCACGTATTTAGCGGCAAGTATTGACTACCGGCCCATGCCGTCTCTCAACGGCGTCAAGCAAGTCGAGTCCGGAACGGTTAATGATAGAGCCAGTTTTGCGAACACCCGAAATGGCCCTTCGTGTCGCCGAAATCCTTTTCGTCGAGAGCAGAGGTGCAGACGAGTTGCAATGGTTCTTGCCATTCAAAGCGGAAGATATCGGCGACGAATGGTTCGTGACCGGACATGGCGATGGCATTCACAAGCGTCCACCCGACCCATTCCACGATCAATTCGTGGACGAGGCCTTCCAAATGCGAGTTGTGAAGACGGACGCCGAGGTGAGGGACTTTGGCTTCACCGCCGGCTTGAACCTTCACCCGGAAGTCAAGGCTCAGATCCGCGCCACCCTTGAAGCCGGGGGCAATTGGCCGCCTTCGTTTCCTGCCCGCAATTCTCCGGATACTTCGGAGGTCTTCTCCTTGATGGTCATGGCCAACGGCGGGATCATCAATTCTACCGATGCAGCCATCCGGTTTGGCGAACTCCTATTCGAGAACCATCTCTATCTGCGGCCGGAGCAGTTTCGAAAGTTGCGTGCCGAGGAAGTCGATGGACTATGGCACGTCTACGGAAATGCGGATGGGCGCGGCGCCGAACTCGTCTTCAGGCGTTCCAATGCGCAAGTGATCTCGTTGGACCTGCGGCCAATCGAATAAATGCTGCGGAGGCGCGGAAGCGGACGAAGGCCGAGCAATGGATTATGTGGACGCGGTAGCGCTGAAGGCTTCTTTGGAGGCCTTGATGCAGAGCCTCAACGTGGCGACGCTTCTGGCGTCGAACACGGGCGACGAGCAGCTCAAACGTCTGGTCGGCTCGCTCGCGGCCGATGTCGTGGCCAAATTCGATTATGAAATATTGCCATATATTCACAAGCTGTTTCCGCAGCTCTAAGGCGACAGCTAGAAACAAACGAATCGATCGGGCGCGTCCCCTCTCCCCGCCGCAGGCAAGTTTACGCAGCCTGCGTAAACTTGGCTGCGATGGGGAGAGGGTTAGGGTGAGGGGCGAGGGGATTAGCTGCAAACGTGGTGAGCTTTGATGCATAAGCTTACCAATATGACAAAGAGGCTAATCACCCGGCCCCTCACCCTCGCTTCGCTCGACCTCTCCCCGCGGGCGGCAGGGCTGTCCGGGGAAAATCAAACATAGCAGAAGCTCATCTGATTTGGCGAGTTTCGATCGCGTTTTTTGCTCGGGTTCAGCGGCGGCGGTTTGTCGATCGCGGCGATGTCGCGGCGCTCGAAGATGCACTGAGCCACGAGGTCGATGAAGCGCAAAATCGGGATTTGAACACGATGCACTTTGGCGGCGATGCGTAGCAGCGCATAAGCGATCATCGCAGCGATGAGCTGCAGGCGGATCGCATTGTCGTTGTTGCCGAGGAACTTGCGGATTTTGAGATGCTGCTTGATCCAGCGGAACAGGAGTTCAATCTGCCAGCGGCCTCTATAAAGGGCCGCGATGGCGACGGCGGAACGGTCGAAATCATTGCTCAGAAAGTTGATCGTGCTGCCATCCTTGTGACGCTTGATGGTGATGCGGCGCAGCCTTATCGGCAGCTTGGAATCACCTTTGCTGGCGAAGCGCACCTCGGCATCTTCGAGTATGGTGCAGCCGTCGCCTTCGGTAACCTCGATGGGGCGCATTTCGACGCGCGTGAGCCCCATGTTGGACTTCGGCCGGGTGACGAAGATCGCTCCAGCGGCATGGATGGCGCGCCACCAACCATAATGGCAATAGCCTTTGTCGAAGACATAAGTCGCACCGGCTTCGATGTTGATCGTGCGGCCGATCTCGGCATCGTTGATATTGGCATCGGTGATATCGAGAATGCGCGGGCAATCGGACTTGGGATCATAGACGACATGCATTTTCATGCCGCGAATGCGGCCATTCCACTTCGCCCAATCGCACAATTTGCCGAGTGGAACGGGCGTTGAATCGATGAGGCGCAGCATGTCCTTGCCGTCGCGGCGCGTGGCGCGATCGAGCAGACCCGCAATCAAACCGAAAGTGTCGGCAAAGACCGCGACGGGCCGGATTTTATTTGCATCCGACAAAGTCGAGCGCGCCAGTGTGCCGGTGCCAAGATGATAATGATGCTGGCTATTGGCGTTCCAGCTGGCCGCCAGACCACGCAATCCGTCGGCGGCGGAAAACTGGGCGAAGATCAGGCCCACCAGATGGTCCCAGCTCTTGAATGATTTGTCGTAGGCATCGCCGTCGTGGCGCTCGACGATCGTGTCGAACTGCCGCCGATCGAGGGGTGCAAGCAATTTGGCAAATATGGTAGGTGTGAAGCGCATGCTCCTGTTCCCGTCCTTTTCTGAGTCTCGCCAACCAGAAAATAGACGCAAACGGCATCGCCGTAGACGAAAATCCTTCGTTTTCAGGGGCATGCACCTGCGGCCTAGTGATTCACCTTGCAAGTTCGCCGCCTTCCCGGACAGCCCTGCGCGGGCGGGGAGAGGTGATGCCCATCCTGCAACATGGAGCACTTAATCTTGCGTGTCTCCTAAGCAAACTGAAATAACCCAGCAATCCTCATTTCGGTTTTTCCAACGCCTCTGAGGCGAGCCCCTCGCCTCTTCGCCCTGCTGCCCCCTCCCTCCCCTTGGACGAGTTCACCCATGACGACGACGCGCGACGCGGCGATCGAGGCTTTGCTGAGTCTCGTCGCTTCTGCTTATGCCTGGAAATCCGGCCCCTCGCGCAAACTCAAACTCTGGAGCGACGTGCCGCTGGCGAGCCGGCCCGCCTGTTTTCTCTTCGAAGGCGGCCAGGAGACCTATGCGTGGAGCGAAGGCGCTGTCGCCAAGCGCAGCATCGAAGCGAAAATCTTCGTCTACCTCAATGCGAAAGATCAATACATTTTCGGCGCTTCGCTCATCAACGGTGTGCTGGATGCCCTCGACGGCGCCTTTGCGATCTCGGGAGCCGATCTGGCCTTTGGCCGCAACACATTGTCCGGCACCGCCTATAGCTGCCGGATCGACGGAAAGCCGCTCAAAGACCCGGGCGATCTCGACGGCGATGCTTTGCTCGTCGTGCCGGTGAAGATCGTCCTGCCGTAGGAGCGCGTCATGGCCGGGCCGGCCAAAGGCCGAGTCCCGGCCATCCACGTCTAACTTCGGCCGACAATCGGGGATGGCCGTGACAAGCACGGCCATGACGCGGAGAGAAGAGCTGAAACAACGGCTCATGGAGTGTTTGCCCTATCCGCCACGCGGATGATCGAGACCCTGCAAAAAGTGAGAGAAGGAGATTGCGATGTATAGTTTCGGTTCGGGCGTTCTCATCGGAACGCGCACCGATATTGAAAATTCGACGCCGATCAATTTCGGTCTCGTACAAGAGGTCACGCTCGACGAGACGTCGAGCGTGAAGGAACTTTATGGCCAGTACCAGCGTCCCTTGGCAATCGCACGCGGTACGATCAAGACGACCGGCAAGGCCAAGGTGGCGCGCATTTCCGGGTTGGCTTTCGCCAATCTCTATTACGGCACTACGCCGGCCGCCGGACAGACGGCGACGTCTTTCGCCGAAGCCGGAACGATTGCAGCGAGCTCGCCCTATATCGTGACAGTCGCCAATTCCGCGACCTTCGTCGCCGATCAAGGTGTCGTCTATGCGACGAGCGGCTTGCCTCTGACGAAAGTCGCGTCGAGCCCCGCAACCGGACAATATAGCGTGGCGGCGGGGGTCTACACGTTCAATGCCGGCGATGAAGGCAAGAATGTTCTCGTCACCTACACCTATACGATCAGTGCCACTGGCCAAAAACTGACCATCGCCAATCAACTGCTCGGCACGACGCCGACGTTCCAGGCGCTCTTCTATACGAGCTTCCAAGGCCAAAACGTCACCTTGACGCTCAATAATTGCACGTCGAGCAAATTGAGTTTCGGCACGAAGCTCGAGGACTTCGTCCTGCCGGAATTCGATTTCGCCTGCTTTCCGGATTCATCCGGCAACGTCATGACCTGGTCGTTCTCGGAGGCATCGTGACATGCGCCCACGGCCAATTACGATCAAACTCGGCGAGGCGCAATGGCACGTGCGGCCGCTCACTTTGCATCAGGTGCAAGAGATCGAGCCCCTGCTCCTCGCCGACCCGCAGGCGGCCAAGGGTTCGGTCGCTGCGGCGATCCAAATCGTTTCGATCGCGCTCAACCGCGATCATCCGGATGCCGCCGCCAATCTGCCTGAACTCGAAGCCTCGGCGCGCGATCTGAGTGCCGCCATGGTGAGCATATTGGAACTCGGCGGCTTCATCACCCGGGCGCAGCCGGAGACAGAGCCGGGGGAAGTTCATGCGGGCGCCGATTAGATTTCGGTCTTCTCTACGCCCGCCTGATGACGGCCTGCGGCTATACGCCGGCGGAGATCGACGAAATGACTCTCTTCGACGTCATGGCCCTCATTGCCTATTGGCGCGATCATCCGCCGGTTCACGAAATCCTGAAGGCGGTCTTTCGGATCGAGCGGAAAGAGGATCAATCGCGATCGGCAGATGATCCGAGCGGCATAGGCGCTCTCATAACGCGCTTTCCTGATGGGCAAGTGAAGCAGAGATAGGGGCCGTTTTCCTCCCCGCCCCTTTTACGCACGCCGAATTGAGCCGTCCGACGCCTTGTGCTCCGGCGGTTTCCATTTGCCCCCTTGATCAGGATTGACCCATGCACAGCCTCGTCCACGGCCTGCGCGAGCGTGCGGCCACGCGTCCCCGCACACTCATCGCGTCGCATGGCAAGGTCTGGCTCTGGCCGGGCATAGCGCTGACGTCGAGGCGCGGAGACCAGATCGTCGCGAGTTCCGGAGAGACGATCCGCTTCTGGATCACGCGATTGCATGGCCCGGATGCGCTTTATACGGAAGCCGTGCATTGCATCGAAAGGGCGGCCGAACATCTCACGCGCGGCGATGAGAATACGGCGCAGTGCGCGCTCGACGCCATCGGACTCAATCGACTCTCGTCCGATGGCGCGGCGCTCATGTGGAGCGTCGCCAAAAAGCTCGATCTCGAATGGTTCGATATGCCGGTTCGCCCCGGTCCGCGCTGCTTGACTGCGCGCGACATTGCCATGCAGGTGCCGTTCTTCGAAGAGGTTTTCGATCGCGCTGCGCCGCTCGCCAAGTTCGGCCCGTTCGACCCGCTCAAACATCCGCGCTGGCCAGCCGGTGCGCCGGAACTCGCAGGGGGGCGAATTTGCTGATGCGGACGAGTCTGGAGCGGCAATTATTCCCGTCGGTACGCGGGGTCGTCGTCGGAATAGTCCACGCCGCCCGCCTCCCGATCTTGATCAGCCGCCAGCGCCGGCTGGCCACAATAGTGAGAATCTCAAGGACGCACCGAAAATTCCAAAAGAAGAGCCGCCTCCAGAGGAACGATACACCGCCGTCAAAGAGATCGGCCAGGAGATGGAGGAGGCGCTTGTTGCCGGCGCCGGGGCGTGGGTTCCATTTTTTCTTCAGCAATTGGCGACCATCGATTGGTTGATGCGCGCGCCCACTTATTACTATTATCAACTCAAGGCCAATCTCGACCCACCCAAGACACTCGAAGAATTGCAAGATGCAGTCGACAACCGAACTTTAGGCTATCACACCCATCATATCGTCGAATGGCAAGCCGGGTTGGACGAAGGGTTTCCGAAGGATAAGATCGAAAGCCGCGAGAATCTGGTCCAAGTCCCGGAAATGAAACATCGTGCACTCACGGACTGGTACGCAACTCCGAATCCAAAGTATTATAATGGCTCTTCGGGATTTTGTGTGGGTTATTTTCGGGTGTTTTCATAATTCTGGCAAGCTGCAAGTGAGGATTTTGAGGCGCAGATAGTCTTCGTCGCGTAGGCCATAGGCTCGGCGCTGGAAAACGCGGATCTTGTTGTTGAGGCCCTCGACGAAGCCGAGCGCGATCTTGTTTTCCGGGCGGCAATAGGCGGCGATGCCATCCCAGTGGCGCTCGATCATCGCGGCGAAGTCCTCGAAGGGCTTCAGGCGTTGCCAGCGCAGTTGGGATTTCCAATTGTCGAAGAACCGGCGCGCCCAAGCCTCGGATTTGTAATCCCACAATTGCCCGAACAACTCGCGGAGAAGGTAGGCGGTGTTCAACCGTTTGTTGGCGGCCAGCAGCAGCTTTAGATTTTTCCGCGCCTCGCTGGTGAGATTTTCCTTATGCGCCAGCAAGACGTATTTCTGCCCCTTGATGAACTTCCGTTGCGTCCCGGTGAGGCGGGCGTATTCGACCTTGCGCACCTTATCCAACGCCTCGCCGAGGTGGCGCAGGATGTGGAACTTGTCGAACAGAATGGCGGCTCTCGGCGCGTTCGCCTGCGTCGATTTGCGGAACGGCTTCCACATGTCCATCACGGCGAGCCTGATTTTATCGCGGTTTTCCTCGCCTAGAAAGGCATAGAACCGATCCATGTCCGCCTCCGATCGGCCGTCGCCGCCAAACCAGATCGCTCGGCGCTTGTCGAGGTCGCTCACCACGATGCGGTACGTGTGACGTTTTTTGATCGATATCTCATCGATCCCGATCACGCTCGGGCTGGGAGGTCCGCTGCGCGCCAGTTGCTCGCGCATGTAGTCCTTTTCGAGTTCCTTCACCGTATGCCAATCGAGGTTCATTCGCTTGGCGACATCCTTGATCGGCATCGTCCGGCACAAGCCGCCGATCGACAATGCGAGACGCTTCGTGAACTTCGTGTTCGAGGCTAGCAAGTCGAGCCGCTCCCGTCTCACGCCACAGGCCTGGCAATCGACGCGGCGCAACTCGTATTCGAGATAAACGCGCCTATTGCCGCTGGAGAGATCGCGCGCCAGGCGCGTCTTGCGGTCGTAGAAGCTGAAATGGACTTTTCCGCAGCCGCTGCACACGGTTTTTTTTGGCGTCGCGTCAGCGTGATCACCAAGCCCATCGGATCGCGGTCATGCCGTTTGATCCGCGCGCCAGTGCGAAACCCGGGAATGCGGTAGCCGTCGAGCAGCGAAGCCTTGCAGAGCACTTTTTTCATGCCGAAAACGTGACAGGTTTCAACGTCCCGTCAAACCTCGAAAACTCCTTGTGTTGTCGAGGGTTTCCTCATTCCAGCCCCGCTAACCCTCCCACAAAATGCCGCGATGAGCCATTATAATTATACCCCCCGCGAATTTCTTCGGGGAAAGAGTTGGGAAGAAAGATATAAGTTCGGCATCCAAAAACTCATTGACTTCAGGATTCTTAAGCCATGACGCAACAGCCACTTGAGATCCTCTCGACCACCGACCTCGTCGACAAATTCGCCGCTGCATGCGTAGCGCAGGATCGCGCGCTGCTTTCCGAGAAAATCGGTAACTTCAAGAAGGCTTATTGGCAAATGATTGCGGCAGATGATGAATTGCGAAAACGAGGCCGGGAGGCCCGCCTCGCATTGTGCAGGCTCTACGACCATCCCAATATGCAGGTGAGATTGCAAGCGGCGACACTTACGCTTGCTATTGCCCCGGTTGCAGCGCGCCAGGTCATCGACGCAATCGCCAAATCCGGACGGATGCCGCAAGCGGCCGATGCACGGGGGACTTTGCGCGAGCTGGATAACGGCATATTCAAGCCGGACTGAGTTGTAAGCGGTCGTCTGCAATCCTTGCATTCAAATGCTCGCGATGGAAATCAGTGAGCACGCCCACCCCATTTCCTCTTCGATAGAGATCACAGAGCTCGCCCGAACCTGTAAGATCGCGTCACCGCGCACAGCATCGCGTGATTGACTTGCGAGCGATTGCAACGCAAATATGCGCGCATCGACAGCGCCCGGTCTACGCGCTTTTGAGCACCCTTCCGACGAATGCAGCGTATCGCGCCATGCCGGCCCTGCGACATGGGGCAACAAGCCTCGGCGCCGAATGCTTACGCGACGCGCAATACGTTCATATTGTCTCGTTACCGCAAGATTGCGCTGAAGCGATCTCGACCAGACGCGAGATCCTCTGTTCATGCGCGCGAGGACATTGATCCATGGCCGATGAAGTCAGCGTCAAATTCACCGCCGATATTTCGGATCTTCAGAAGGGCATGCAGCAGGCCGCCGCCGAGATCGATGCAACGAACAGAAGTCTGCGCAGCGGTGCGACGCAGATCGCGGCGTCGTTTGGTGCGCTTTCATCAGCCTATGCCAATAGCGCCACTCTGAAAGTGCAGAACGCGAAAGATGCGGGCGACACCGAGCTCGCAATAGCGCGCGAACAGGAGACCGCGCAGTTCGACATTGCGATGAATGGCGTGAAAATGCAGCAGGCCGTGGTCAAAGAGGCGGCTCAGACGGCACAGCTCAGCCACGAACAAGAGCTGGCGAGCCTCCTGGCGCTCGAGAATGAACGCGAATCGATCGAAATGCGGCATTTGCAATTCATGCAAAGCACGTATGAAGCCGACTCGTCCCAATATGCACGCGCGCAGCGCAAAATAGACGAACTCGCGAGCCAGAGCGCCTTGCGCCGGGTGCAGATCGAACTGAGCGTCAACAAAGAGATCTATAACGATTACCGCCGCACGTTCGAGCAGATCGGCTCGTCGGTCACGAGCGGGATCATGGGCATGATCGAGGGCCACGAAACTCTACGCCAGGCGGCGCAAAAGGTCCTGCTCGCCATTATTCAGGATTTCATTTCGGCGCGGATCAAAACGGTCGCGGATTGGCTGGCGGGCGTGGCGGCGCAGACGGCGGCGACGACGACCGGCGAAGCGGCAAAGACATCGGCCGTAGCGAGCGGCGTCGCGGCCAGAACCAGCGCACAAGAGGCTGGCAATGCGGGCGCTCTCGCGTCAAGTGCGGGAAGCATGATTGCGCAGATCTTTGCTTCAGCCAAAGAGACGTTCGCCGGTGTCTTCGGATTCCTCGCGCCCGTCATGGGGCCGGCGGCCGCGGGGCCAGCCCTAGCGGCGCAAGGCACCGTCATGGCTGCGGCGAGCTTCGCCGCCGGCTCCTGGCAATTGCCGTCCGACATGGTTGCCCAAGTCCATCAAGGCGAAATGATCGTCCCGGCAGCACAGACGCCGTGGGCGCAGGGCCTGATGAGCAATGCCGCCGGCAGCCAAGCCGGCGGCGTCACCGTCAATCATGCGACGCATTTCAACGTCAGCGCGCTCAATTCGCAGGACGTCAAGCGCTGGTTTTCGCAGAACAGCAAGACGGTGATGCGCACCATCAACGATGCGGTGCGCAACGGCTCGCATCTCGGTCTGAGCAAATTGTCTTGAGAAGCGCCCATGGATTACGTCAACGGCGTCAACCTGCTGCCGTCGACGGGCGAATGGTCCTATGACACGATCCGGCATGATCTGATCACGCAGTGGACGCAGTCGGGATCGGTGTGGACGCCGAATCTGACGACGACGCAGGTCGACAATTATTTCAGCAAATCGCCCGGCGGAATCTCGGATTATTCGAACGCCATCGATCAACTGCAGGCGCAATTTCCGGACTGCACGACGGTCGCACTGGTCATCGCCTGGTTCGGCAACTCGACCGATATCACCGCCTGCCAAATCTGTCCGAGCACAAACCACAATGGTTCGATGTACCTGCCGCAGCTCGCCGGCAGCCCGACGAAATATACGACCTGGACCGTGTCGTCCCTGTTCGGCTCGAACCCGCTGACCTATAACGGGTCGGGCCAGATCACGACGCCGCCGACGCCGTTTCCGGGCATCATCCCGATCACCAAGCCGGACGGGGTCCATAACGTCTACGGCGGCACGCCGTCCGATCAATCGGTCGTCCGCTGCATCCAGGATCTGAAGAGGCGCGGCTTGCGCGTCGTCTTCTATCCGTTCATCCTGATGGACATTCTCGACCAATATCCATGGCGCGGCCGCATCACCTATCTCGGCGCCGATGTCTCGAGCGCGGCGACGACGGCGGTCGATAATTTTCTCGGGCTCGCCGCGACCTCGCAGTTCACGCCGGACGCGACCAATCTGACGGTCGCCTATTCAGGCTCACCGACCGATTTCACCTATCGGCGGATGATCCTGCACTATGCCAATCTCTGCGTCGTCGCCGGCGGCGTCGATCTCTTCCTGCTCGGTTCCGAGCTGCGCGGCATCGAGACGATCCGCGGGCCGGGCTGGACGCCGGCCGGCACGACGGGCGGCGACGGCAGGGTCACATGGGACTATCCTTTCGTCAACGGGCTGATGCAGCTCGCCGATGACGTCCGCTCGGTCTTCGACGGCGCTGGTCTCTATAAGGATCTCGAGCGGACTCCACAACCTCATCTGCTACTCCGCCGATTGGTCGGATTGGATGGGCTTTCAGCATCCCGGTGAGAATGGCCAGTGGCCGCATCTCGACCAGCTCTTCGGCCACGACAACATCGATCTCGTCTCGCTCGACAATTACATGCCTTTGTCGGATTGGACGACGGGCACGGACGGGCTCGATCCGCTCTATTGGAGCGAGCCGGCACCCGACCCGAGCGCTTGGCCGCCGTCCTCGAGCACGATGAACGGGCTCGGCCTTACCGGCACGCCGACGCTCACCTCCATCGCCTATCTCAAGGCCAATATCGAGGGCGGCGAGAAGTTCAACTGGTTCTATAACGATAGTGCCAACGCCGGCATCGGCCTCGATCCGAACGGCACCGATCTGCGCGTTTCGCTGCCGGAGGGCGACCGGCTGGCGCAAGCGCGTAATCCCTATTATCCAAACCAGCAATTGCTCGCCAACAAGCAAGTGCGCTGGTGGTGGAACAACCAGCACCAGGCAATCTATGACGACGGTGACGGCAGCGGCTGGTCGCCGCACGGGCCTTATACCGAGTGGGTGCCGAATTCGAAATCGATCATCTTTGCCGAATATGGCATATGCGCCACCGATCGCGGCACCAATCAGCCGAACGTCTTCTACGATCCGAAATCGGTCGAGAGTTTCACCGCCTATTGGTCGATTTGGGACCCTGCCGAAGGCGACGTCTACCTGCCGCGCCGCGATGACGAAATCCAGCTGCTCGGGTTGCAGGCGATCTACGAATACTGGTTTGTCGACGGCAACAACATGACGGTCGGCGGCGTGCCGATGCTGCAGCCGGCTTTCATGTCGATCTGGAATTGGGATGCGCGGCCGTTTCCGACATTCCCGGCGGCGAACACGACCTGGGGCGATGCGAGCAATTGGCCCACCGGGCAATGGCTCGGCGGCAAGGGGCCGTTCCTGACGCCGCTGGTGGCGGACACGCCGCCGGCGCCCGGTTCCTATCCGGCCTTCCCGACGTTGAACGGCCAGGGCTGGTCGGTGCATTACCGGCCGTCGTTCACGACGGGACTCGCCGAACATGTCTCCGGCCGGCAGAGCCGCGCCGCGAAAATGTCGACGCCGGTCTATGAGATCGAATTGAGCTTCGACATTCTGCGGATGGAGAGTCCTTACACCGATTTGCAGACCATCGCGGGGTTCTTCGACGAGATGGCCGGCCAGGACGGGGTCTTCACTTTTCCGGCGCCGGCGGAGCTCGGCCTCGGGTCTTCCTTCAATTGCCGCTTCGCCGACGACAGCGAGGACCTCGAGGAATTCTTGGATATGCTTTTCAGGTTGCAATCGCTGAAATTGAGGACGGTGAAGTGAGGCCACTGCGGCGGTTCCGTCATTGCGAGGCGCTCCAGCGCCGAAGCAATCCAGAAGCGAAGGCTGGATTGCTTCGCGCTTCGCAGGCTCGCGCTCGCAATGACGGCGTGCTCGCAATGACGGCGGCTCATCTATGACCTCACCGCCGTCCTTCCCCGTGCTTGCCGGCCAAGGTTGGTCGGTGCACAAGCGGCCGACTTTCTCGACGCGCGTGGCAAGTCACGTCTCCGGCCGCGAAGTACGCCAATCGCTCTACGCCTACACGCTTTATGAATTCGAGCTGACCTTCGACGGGCTGGCGTCCGGTTCGTCCTTTCCGGGCCTCGGTAGCGACTCCCTGCAGAGCCTGATGGGGCTCTTTCTTCAGGTCGAGGGCCAATACGGGACCTTCCTTTACACCGATCCGACCGACAATGGTGTGACGGGGCAGGGAATCGCGATCGGCGACGGCGAGACGACGTCGTTCACCTTCATGCGCACGCTCGGCGGCTTCATCGAGCCGGTCTCTTGGGTCGCCTCGGTCGCCAATGTCTATCTGAACGGCACGCCGCAAGACGCAGGCTGGAGCCTGACGCAGCCGAACACGTTGACCTTCTCTTCGGCGCCCGGCGCAAGCGTCGTGATCACGGCGGATTTTTCCTACGCCTTCGTCTGCCGCTTTCTCGATGACGTCGAGGATTTCGAGGAATTCATGGCGGGGCTGTGGAAGGTCGATGCTTTGAAGTTCCGCAGCGTCAAGCCATGATGCCGTCATTGCGAGGATGCAAAGCCGACGAAGCAATCCAGGAGTTCAAGGGCTGGATTGCTTCGGCGCCCCAAGAGGCGCCTCGCAATGACGGCGCTGCTTTGGGCGTCAATCGAATAAAGTGCAGCGCCGTCTCGGTCAAAAAAAGTAAAGTGTCTCCATGAAATCCGCATCGTCCGCTCTTGTCACTTTTCTCAATGGGCTGCGCGCGCAAACCGACGCCCCCCTCCTGATGGCGGATTGCTTCACCTTCACGCTGCTCTCCGGCCTCATTCTCACTTACACCAATGCCGACGTGCCGATCGCGCTCAACGGCTATACCTATCTCGCCAATTCCGTCCTCGTCGACGGACTGCATTACAAATGTTCGATCGGCCTCGACGTCGACCAGCAGAAGATCACGATTGCGGCGCGGCCGACAGACACGATTGCCGGCGTCCCGTTCCTGCAGGCGCTGCGCAACGGCGCCTTCGACGGCTGCGAGGTCAAGCGCGAGCGCGCCTTCCTGTCATCCTGGACGGCGGCGCCGATCGGCAGTGTCATCTTGTTCAAGGGCCGGATGTCGACGGTCGATCAGATCGGCCGCACCAGCGCCGAAGTCACCGTCAATTCGGACCTGACGCTGCTCGACCTCAACATGCCGCGCAATCTCTATTCGCCGGCCTGCCTGCACGTGCTTTACGATTCCGGCTGCGGTCTCGTCAAGAACGCTTACGGGAGCACCGGCACGGCCGGCGCCGGCTCGACGGTTTCGACGATCCTCTGGTCGGGCGCCATAGCCTGCCATGCCCAAGGCACGATCCTGTTTTCATCCGGCGTCAATGCCGGTGTCTCGGCGACGATCAAGTCCGCGGCGGCGGGGACTTCCTTGACTCTCGCCTATCCGCTCGAGAGCGCGCCGGCCAGCGGCGACGCCTTCACCGCCTATCAGGGCTGCGCCCACACGATGGCAAATTGCACGAGCCAGTTCAGCAACCTCGTCAATTTTCGCGGCTTCCCCTTCATTCCACCGCCGACCTACGCGATATGAACGTCGTCATTGCGAGGACGGCGAGGCAGGCAAGTTTACGCAGGCTGCGTAAACTTGCCTGCGCAGCGACGAAGCGAGCGCAATCAAGCTTGCGCAGATTGCGTAAACTTATCAGCGCGGCAATCCAGAACACTAAGACTGGATTGCTTCCCGCTTCGCAAGCTTGCGGTCGCAATGACGATCCACGGTGAGTAAACCAATGACCGAAGCCGAACAGCGCGCCACCGTCGCCGGCGATCCATCGCAATCGCTGGCGATCCATCGCAACAGCGAGATCGCAAGAGAGCGAGATCGCATCATCGCCGAAGCGCGGCGCTGGATCAACACGCCCTACCACAATGGTGCCGATATCCGCGGCGCCGGCGTCGATTGCGGCATGCTGATCGTCCGTGTCTTCGTCGACACCGGCCTATGCCCGCCATTCGATCCGCGGCCCTACCCGCCGGATTGGCATCTGCATCGCGGCGCCGAGAAATATCTCGGTTTCATCCTCGCTCATTGCGGCGAGGTCGCGGTGCCGGAGCCCGCTGATATCGTCGTGTTCAAATACGGCCGCTGCTACAGCCATGGCGGCATCGTTACCCGGGCAAAGGCCGACAGCCTGACCATTGTGCACGCGTTCTGGCCGGCGCAAACGGTCTTGGAAGAAGACGTTTCACGCAATCTCGAACTCGCCGATCCGCGCCGGCAAAAGCGCTTCTTCTCTTATTGGAGAAAGCCGCCGCATTTCAAACTCGAGGCTGCTCGCGGCGCCATCGACGAAGGCGCCGCCGAGTCGCTGGTGATCCATCGCAACAGCGAGATCGCAAAGGCGCATCGATGAGTTTTCTGCGCTCGCCGTCGACGGCGGCTTACCCGCAATATACCGGCCTGCAAATCCAGACATCGAGCGGTGCCGTGCCGATCTCGATCGTTTGGGGCACCAACAAAATTGCTCCGAATGTCGTTTGGAGCGACAATTTTCAGATCATCGCACAAAACAGCAAAACCGGCGGCAAGGGCGGTGTCTTCAGCGGCCCGACGACGAGCTATGATTATCGTTCCGCCCTCGTCTTGGGCCTTTGCGAAGGGCCGATCGGCGGCATCGATACCGTCTGGAACGGTCAGATGATCGCCAATTTGACGGCGTCACAGGCGGCCGGCAAAAAAGGTGCGACGAACGGCCTCGGCATGACGCTGTTCAAGGGAACCTCGCCGCAGGCGACGTGGGGCTATCTCACCTCCGCATTCCCGACACAGGCGCTTCCTTACGGCGGCCTCGCCTATGTCTGCAACAGTAATTTCGATCTCGGCAGTTCTGCTACAATCCCTTCGCTTTGGTTCGAGGTCTACGCTTACGGTGCCGGGTCAGGGGCGAACGGCGTCGATGCCGACCCGGCTGCGGTCATCCAGGACCTTCTCACCAATGCGCAATACGGCGTCGGTTTTCCGTCGGCGAGCATAGACGCGACGACGTTGCTCGGATCGAGCGGCGATTCCTCCTATCAAACCTACTGCTTCGCCGCGGGGCTGTCGATCTCGCCGGCCCAGACCGACCAGGAATCGGCCAATTCGATCCTCTCGCGCTGGCTGCAACTCACCAACACGGCGGCGGTCTGGTCGAGCGGCGTCTTGAAATTCATTCCCTACGGCGATTCGGAGATCAGCGGCAATATCGTTTCCTTCGAAGGAAGTCCGGCCGTCGTTTTCACCGTCGCGCCGAATACCAACATTTCTTCGGCAACGGCCAGCCCATCGACAGTCGTCGGCTCCTGCACGTTCGTGCCGAAGCTAACGCCGATCTATGATCTCAATGACGACGATTTCGTCCACGATGGCGACAAGGATCCGGTGCTCGTCCAGCGCAGCGATCCCTATACCTCCTACAATATGCAGATCCTGGAAATCTGCCAGCGCAGCAATTATTACGATGCGACGCCGATCGTCGCCTTCGATCAGAATGCGATCGAGCTCTATGGTTTGCGCATCGCCTCGACCGTTACGGCACACGAGATCTGTGACGAGAATGTCGCGCAGACGGCGGCGCAGCTCATTCTTCAGCGCGGCCTCTATATCCGCAATCATTACACGTTCAAGCTGTCGTGGGAATATTGCCTGCTCGAGCCGATGGATCTGGTCACTTTGACGGATGCCAATCTCGGCTTGTCCAACACGGTGGTGCGCATCACCGAAGTCGAAGAGGACGACAATGGCCTGTTGACGGTGACGGCGGAAGAGTTTCCCGGCGACATCGCGACTGCGACGCTGTATCCCGTGCAAACCGGCTCGAGTTCGAATTTCGACCGCGGCGCCGCGCCGGGGCCGGTCAATGCTCCGCTGATTTTCGAGCCGCCTCCTTCTCTCGTCGGGACGGCGCCACAGGTGTGGATCGGAGCCTCGGGCGGTCCCGTTTGGGGCGGTTGCGCCGTCTGGATATCACTCGACGACACTTCTTACGCCGCCATCGGCAATATCACGGGGGCGGCCCGCCAGGGCGTCCTGACGGCTGCATTGGACGCTTATACGGGTGTCAACCCGGACACGACCGACACGCTGGCGGTGAATTTGGCCGAAAGCAACGGCATATTGTCGAGTACGACGGCGGCAGGTGCGCAAAATGCCGTGACGTTGTCGATCGTCGACGACGAACTCATCGCTTACGAGACGGCAACCCTCACCGGGGCGAATGCCTATAATCTCACGACGCTCGAGCGCAATCTCTATGGTTCCGCGCCTGCGGCGCATGCGATCGGCGCGCCTTTCACCCGGCTCGACGGCACGATCTTCGAATATGATCTGCCGGACGCCTATGTCGGTCAGACGCTCTATCTGAAGTTCCAGAGTTTCAACGTGTTCGGCGGTGGCGCCCAGGATCTCTCGACCTGCACGGCCTACACCTATACGCCCAAGGGGTCGGGAACATTCGGGCCGGTCGCGCAAATGCTCGCGCTCGGGATGAACCTCGATTATCTGTTGGCCAGCCAGGCAGTCTCCGAAAGCGATGATTTCGGCTTTGCTTCCGATCCGTTCGCCAGCGCCATCGACATGGGACTCGCATCAGCATGACGACCATCATTGCGAGCACGCCGTCATTGCGAGCGCGAGCCTGCGAAGCGCGAAGCAATCCAGCCTTTGTTTCTGGATTGCTTCGGCGCGAGAGCGCCTCGCATTGCTGGCGATCTATCGCAACAGCGAGATCGCAATGACGGCAAGATGATGCACGAGGACCTTTCCTTGCACGAGGGCTCTTCTTAATGTCCATTCAAGTCAAACGCCGCCGGGAAGCGGCGAGCTTTCTGTCGACTTTCACCGGCGCTCAGGCGGAACTCATCGTCGACACGACGAACAACCGCGTGCAGGTCCACGACGGCTCTACGGCGGGCGGCTGGCCGGCGGCCAAATTGGCCGAAGTCGTCACCAACACGCGCACCGCCGTCGCCGACACCGCGTACACGGCGCTGGCGAGCGACCGCTGTATTGCCTATACCGCGATCACCGCAGCACGCATCGTGACTTTGCCGGCGGCGAGCACCTATCCGACCGGCACGCGCTTGGTCGTTTTCGACGAATCGGGCAATTGCTCGGCGACATTGACGATCACGCTGGCAGCGGCCGGGAGCGACACGATCGACGCTGCGACGAGTGCCGTCATCTCGTCGGCCTATGGCTACCTGGCGCTGCAGAGCAACGGCTCCGGGAAATGGACGATCGTCGATCAAGCGACGAGCAATTTGGGACCGGTTGGAATCGGCACAGCGGCCGACCCGAACAATCCGCTTTCGGTCTATGGTCCGAGCGCACTGTTCAATGGGACGAATTTCAACGTCACCGTCAACAAGGCGGCATCTGGCGATACGGCCTCATTCATCTTCGAGGACGGATTTTCGGGCCGCGCCCAAATCGGCCTTTGCGGCGATGATAATTTCCATTTCAAAGTTTCGGCGAACGGATCGACCTGGTATGACGCGCTCGACATCACCGATTCGTCGGGTCTCGTCACGGCGAATTTCGGGCTCACCGTCACCGGCAAAACGCTGACAGCCGCGTCGACGACATCTGCTGCCGGCCTGAATATAGCGCCCGGAACGGCACCCACTTCGCCAAATAACGGAGATTTTTGGACTGCGACGGGCGGTATGTTCGGCCAGATCAACGGCGGCACGCGCGGGCTCGTCAGCGTCATCGGCCAATCGCACATCCCATTCGTCATGGTGTCGAGCGGCACGATGGGAAACAACGGGGCGCTGTCCGGGATCATGGCGGTCGCGACGGCCTATCCGAGTGCCTATGTCTATCTGCCGGCGGGGGCGATTTCGACGGGCAGTGCGGCGGGCTGGTATTACGCCGTCTTCAGCTCGACCACCGCGGCGACCGTCTACAATAATGTCTATACGTCGGGGACGCCGCAAATCCCGGCATCGCCGACGGCCTTTGCGACGACGGGGCCGGGCGCATACACACAGACCACGGGGACCTATATCCCGGCCTATACGCTGACGATCGCCGGCAACACGATCGGGCCGAACGGTGCGGTGCGCATTTCAAAATCGGTTTCGCTGAACAATACATCCGGCGCAAAAGCTTTCCGTGATTATTTAGCAAGCACAGAACTGTCCAGCGTCTCGCTAAATACCTCGACTAATGGCGGTTTGATCACCGGCTTTGCCAATCGCGGTGTGACGAACGTGCAATCGATCTTGCTGGCAGGAAACGGCGAGGGAGCGGGCACTACGAGCGGGCCGTTCTTCGGCGCTGTTGATACTACGTCAAATCAGAATTTGACGGTCCAGATGGATCTCGTAACGGCGACCGACACGATGACACTCGAAAGCGTCGTCGTCGAGCTGATTCCAGGGGTGCCATAGCCCGGCGTTCGAATGCCTGCCATCTCGACACCTCGCCCGCGAACCCGCCATCGCTGGCGATCTATCGCAACAGCGAGATCGCAAGTGGCGGGTTTTTCATTGCGGATATCGCGCCGGTGAACGGTCGCCTCGCGCCGAACGGTACCCTCATGACACTTCCTGCCTGTTCGAGCCTGTTTCAATCCGGCCCGGTGCAAGCGACGGCGGACGGCCAAGTCTTCCAGAGCGCCGTCTTCAACGCCGTCGCCGGCACGGCCACGGTCGACCTCAACGGCCACAGCGGCATCGGTCTGAAAAACTGCGTCGTCTATCACAACGGTGGCCAGGGCCTCAAAGCGCTTGTCGCAGGCAATGGCTGCTGGCTCGATACGGTCTCGTTCATCAATCTCGCGGCGCCGGCCGCCGGCGGCAGCGGCGGTCCTTACAATTCCGCCGACGTGGCCTGCCGCAACATCGACCTCGCCGGCCAGACGAACTTCGTCGTCAAGGACGTTTATTGCCAAGACGGCTCACGCGGCATCGCCCTGGCCAATTGCACCGCGACGATGATCACGAGGTTTCATGCGCAGAACATGCGCGGCGTCAATCCGGCGGCGTCGAGCGTCCTCGCCGGCCAGGCGATCTCGGTCGCCGCCTGCGTCGATTTCATGCTCGACGATTTCTACATCTACAACGATCCGGCCAATTCCTTCCCCGAGGACAACATCAATCTGTGGGAGGTGCTGCAGGCGATGCTTGCCGGCGGCCTGATCGACGGCAACAACTCGATCGACGGCGCCGGCATCGAGGT
This sequence comes from uncultured Alphaproteobacteria bacterium, assembly GCA_963809985.1. Lineage (GTDB taxonomy): Bacteria > Pseudomonadota > Alphaproteobacteria > Rhizobiales > Beijerinckiaceae > Methylovirgula. The sequence goes on from CAWELW010000004.1 coordinate 713,088, forward strand.
CGATCTCGACTCAGGCAATTGCTCGATTTCGGATATCGACGCCTTGAACATGAACAACCAGGGCTTTGGCAACTGGACGACCGGCGGCTACAATCCGACGTTCACCCGCTGCCGCGTCGCCAATATGACGGCGAGCTCGTGGCGCGGTGCGGGCGCGGGCCGCGTCGCCTTCGCCGGCCAGCCGGCCGGCGGCAACGGGAGCGAGGACTTCGCCGACTGCGCCTATTATAACCTCGGCACGGCGCAGTCCTACACAAGTCAGGTGAGCGAGCCGCTCGTCGCCATCACGGCGCTGACTTCGTTCACGCCGCGCGATCATTACGCCTTCCCCGGCGTCTGCCAGTAGGGCACCGCGTCCTCGCCAAGAGACGCTCGTCATTGCGAGCTCCTGAAGGGAGCGAAGCAATCCAGTGTCGCCGCACCCCGTTGTGAGCATCGATTGCTTCCCGCTTCGCGAGCTCGCGGTCGCAATGACGGGAAGCGTCACTTATAGTCCCAGAGGTACCTATGACAGTCAGTCCGAAGCCGGCAGCGCTTTGCGCGCTCGCTGTGGCGGCCTTTTGCGCGCTGGCGCTGAACTTCGCCCGTGCCGAAACCTGCCGCGCCTCTTGGTACAGCCATGGCACGCGCACCGCCAACGGCGAGCGCTTCCATCCGGATGGCTTCACTGCCGCGCATCGCTCGATCGCCTTCGGCACGATGATCGGCGTCCGGCGCGGGTCGCGCAAGATCGCCGTCCGCATCAACGACCGCGGCCCCTTTGTTGCCGGCCGCTGCCTCGATCTCTCCCGTGGCGCGGCCAGGGCGCTCGGCATCATCAGCGCCGGTACGGCGCTGGTGCGGATCGAACGTCCGTGAAGAAGAAAGATCGGCCGCAGCTGCGGCCGCGCGACGCCCGCCGGCTCGCCGAATTGCGGCGCGAATTCGTCGCCGGGCGCGAGCCCGGAAACGAGGCGCCACCGGCGGTCCGCAACCCCTGGGCGATCGCGGTGCTGGCGATCGAGACGACTGTCGATTATTTACGCGCCCTCGAAGAGCAGGAAAACAAGGATTCGCGATGCTGACCCATATTTCGCAGGCCGGCCCCCATAAGGTCCAGCAAATCGACTGTCCGCATTTTTCGACACCGGCGAACCTGCATGCGCCCCGCGCCGGCGTGCTGCATACGACCGAAGGCGGTTTTGCCGGCTCAATGAGCGTCTTCAACCGCCACTTCGCGCCGCATTTCATCGTCGGCCTCAATGCGGGCGGGAAGCCCGAGATCGCCCAGCTGGTGCCGGTTGGCGTCATCGGCGCCGCGCTCGTCACGCACAACAACAAGGCGCTCGTCCAGATCGAAATGGTCGGCTTCGCCAAGGAGACGCCATGGTTGCCGGATGCAGCGACACTCGATGCGCTCGCGGCACTCATGCTCGTCTGCCGCTCTGAATGGGGCATCCCCTTGTCGCATCCCTGGCCCGACGGCGATTACGGCCGCGCCGGCCACAATCCACACCGGACTTCGGGCAAGTTCGGCGCCGTCGCCGGCTGGTTCGGTCACGCCGACGTGCCCGATCCCGACACACATTGGGATCCCGGCAATCTCGAATGGTCGAAGATTTTCGCTCATGCAGAGGCGATCAAATGATGCCGAAATGGGTCTTCATCGCGGCCGGTGCATTCTTGGCCGGCGGCGTCGCCGTCCTCGGATGGCTGATTTATTGGCTGATGCAGATTCCGCCAATTCCGTTTCATTGATCGCTGGCGATCTATCGCAACAGCGAGATCGCATTGAGGAGGCGCGCATGATCGGTGTTCTGGTAGGCCTTCAGGCGGAGGCAGCCATCATCGGCAGCGATCCCGGCTTCGCAGTCTTCTGCGATCTGCCGGGCAAACAACAGATGGCTTTGGCCGCAGCGAGCGGCGCCCTGACGGCGCTCGTTTCACTCGGTACCTGCGGTGCGTTGGCTCCCCGCCTAGGCGTCGGCGACGTCGTTCTAGGAACGGCCGTCATTACTGGCGGCGGAGATATGCCTCTTGCGTCGGCGGCATGGGTTCAGCGGCTACCGTATGGAGTAACCGTTGAGAGAGGACCCGTTCTTTCTCTCGGACAGATCGAGACCGATACCCCGACGCAGCGCGCGGCCTTGTTCAAGAAATATGGCGCGGCTGCCATCGACGAACAATCCAAGACGGTAGCTGAAACTGCGAATGCTCATCACCTACCCTTCATCATCGTACGCTGCGTCTCGGATGATGCCCGCGACACGATCCCGCCGGCGGCACGGATCGCGACGAACGCCGACGGCTCAACGAATTTCCTGAACATCGTCAAGTCGATCGGCAATGATCCCGCGCAGATCGTCGGGTTGCTTCGCATCGCCTCGGAATTCGACAAGGCCATCCGGTCGTTGACGAATTATTGGGCGGCGGCGGCACCAATCGTGCGAGGCGGCGCATGACCACGCCGACCTTAACTCTTGTCTTGAACCAAACGGAAGTGACCTATCTCTGCATGGCATGCGCAGTTGCCCTTCATGTCGGCGAAGGGCAAGTCACCACCGCCGAGCAAGATCCGAAATCAACGCCTACGTCGATCGCGGAGACGAAGGCAAATTTCGGAGTTTATCGCGCTGCAATCGAAGACCTCGTGCAGCGCCTCGAGAATGCAGAGTTCAAATGACCGCGCCATGGATCTCCGATTATTCTGCCGCGCAGATCGCGAATGCCGCGACGATCCAGTCGTTCTGGCTCAATTATGCGAGCGACCCTGTCGCCGTCGGCTTCGTCGCCAACGCGGATAGAGAAACGAGCCTCGACCCGAAAGCGGTCGGCGACAACGATACCGCTTACAACATCGGTCAGTGGCACTGGCAGCCGCGGGGTGCCGCGATTCTCGCCGGCTGCGGCGTCGACGTCCGCACATGCTCGCTCGAAAATGCACTGATCGCGATGCATTGGGAATTGACCACACTCGAGACCACCGCCTGGGCGAAAATCCGAGCTTGCACGACGCCGCAGACCGCCGCACAGGCGATCTGCATCTATTACGAACGCGCCGGCGCCGCCAACGCGCTCGCCCGCAGCGCCGCGCTGGCGGCGATGTGGGGCACCCACTTTGCCCAGACTGCGCAAACAGCATGACGATGCTTCGCCGCCTCCTCGGCCTTCTCGCCGTGATCGCCGGTTCGGCCGCCCTGGCTCTGTTGTTTGCGCTCGTCTTCGCCTGTCATTTCGTCATCTGGCCGGCCGAGCGCGTGCAGCGCGGCGCCATGATCTTCGTCGACTGGATTTTGGCGGCGGCGCCGCCGCGACGACCCTGATCGTCAACCGTCATTGCGAGGAGCGCAGCGACGAAGCAATCCAGGGCGACGGCTGGATTGCTTCGGCGCTGCGCAGGCAAGTTTACGCAGCCTGCGTAAACTTGGCTGCGCCTCGCAATGACGGCGTTCTCGCCTCGAATTATCGCGCTTTGAACAACCGCAGGGGGGCTTGGTCGCGCGGGCGCGGGCACCCTGCGAAATCATCTCTATTGCCCCGCGCGCGAAAAGGAAAAATCATGGAATTCTTACAGACGGCCGGCCTTTATCTGTTGGCGCGGCTGAACGAAAAAACGACCTGGGTCGGCATCATCGGCTGGGTCGTGACCGAGGTCGGCCTCAAACTCAACCTCGACTTCTCGACGGCGCTCGTCCAGGTCGGCGTCTCGCTCGCCGGCATGGCCCTGGTCCTCGTCAATGAGGGCTGGTTTGCCAAAGGAAAGACGTCGTGAGCTTCGCGACCGCGCTCGCGACGATCGACGCCGATGCGCCGACGATCACGCAAATCTTGACCGGCGCCAAATCGTTCGATTGGGCCGGTCTTCTGACGATGTGGTCATCGGCGCCAATTCAAACGCGGCTCCAGAATGGTGAAGACGCCGTCGAGATCATTTTGGAAATCGCCGGACTTTTCTTCCCACCGGCGGCGGTTGCGGCGAACGACCTGCAACTCGCCGACGCCGTGATCAATTTCTTCGCGCCCATCGTCGCCGCGATATTCATCGGCCAGAACCTGGTGCCCGATGGAGCTGGCGGCTATGTCAGCCAAGCTTGGGCGGCTGATCCGCGCGAGCAACTCAACCCGGACGGCACCTTCAAGAACTCCTTGACGTCACGATTTTCGACCTCCCACGAGGCCGCAAAAAACCGCCACGCCAACCGCCCGCCCATAGCCCGTCGCTTGCCGACGGACGCCACTTCGTGCCGCCCTTTGGCGGCTTTTTTATTGGAGCTACGTCATGAAAAAATTCATCCTCGCCGCTGCAACTGCCTTGAGCGCGGCCTTCCTCGCCGGCTGCGCCGAGTTGCAGCAGGCGGAAAACTTCATCAACTCTGCCTCGACCCAGCAGAGTGTCGTGACACTCGAATCGGGCGCTAAGGCGCTCGTCTGCGCAATCGCCAACGTCTCGGCGCTGGCCTATACGATCGAAACGCAATACGCCGGGCAGTCGATCATCGGCACGGATGGCAAAGTCTATGTGACTTCGGCGGCCATCTGCACGGCCCTCGGCGGCACTGCGGCCGGCACCGGAACCATTCCGTGAGCGCGGCGCTCGTCACCGCCTGGATCGTCATCGCCTTGACGGGATCGGGTCAACCGGTCCTGTCGAAACAGGTGCGGATCGATCCGATCGCCTGCCATTTGCCGGCGGTCCGGGCAGAGTATCCGGTCGGCGGGCAATGGCGGCCGGTAACGATCAGGATCAGTTGCGCACGATAGTGGGGCCCATCGCGTTCTGACTTGGCCGTGACAAATCTTCAATGACAAATATGGACTCGACCGTGGGCTCAGCGATGAGAGGCGAGCACGATCCGGCCTGACCTCGCACGTTTCTTGCCTGTTGCGATCAATGTTGTGCGTCTCGCACCCGCGCTTTGAATATGTCATCCTCGTCACAAGATAGCGGAGCCTTATCTCATATGATGAACTTGTTGCGCATAGGCTTGATTTCCGCTTTGACCTTCGCGGACGCCGCTGCCGCCCACGACTTTTGGGATAACAACGAGCCCGTCGATCCCGTGACTAAGTTCAAATGCTGCGGCGAGAACGACTGCCTGTCATTAGCCGAAGGTCTCGTCACGCGCGTTGAGGGTGGCTTTCAATTCCGCGACACGCAAGAGATCATCACCGATGATCACGTCCAGCCCTCTCCGGATGGACACTTCTGGCGTTGCGTCTGGGGCGGCCAAACGCGCTGCTTCTTTGCACCGTTGACTTACTGAGCCGCTTCGCATCGACCCGTTGCGCAACTCCGACTGCTGTCAGCCAGGACGACCTGATGGGATGGTTCATGGTCGCTGACTTTTGGAGCATGATTGCTGCCGGCCTGTGCGGGACCTTGATCGGCGCGAGCGCGACAATCCTGTCCGCGCTCATCAACCGGCAGCCGGGGCTTGCGGCCATTGTCGACGCACGCATTCGCGTTTTGCTCGAGACTTATGAGAAGACGATCGGAGAATTGCGCAGCGAAATCGGCAAGCTCGAGGGAAAGATCGATATTTATGAAAGGACGATCCGGGAGCTTCGTGATCACATCGCAAAGCTCGAGGCCAAGATCGACGGTTTGAACGACGATTTGAAGGAAGGGGGCAGTCACATCTTCTTGCAAATGTGATTGGAACCGCTTGGCGTCGACAAGAAGGCCCCGTCCCGATCAGGGACGGGGCCTTTTTGCGTTTGGTCCGGGGTCACGGCCACAGGCGAGCGAGTGAGCTTGCCAAAAAACCGCCTTTCGCCGTAGACCTGTTCAGGAAAAGCGGGTCCACACTTCCGATGAGAACATGGTCATCCTTGTTGAATAAGCGCGTCTTCTTGTCGATCTTGTGACTTCATATGATCGCAATACGCGCTAGAGATCAAGCGGTGGTGTTCCGCTGCACGGGACTCTTGCGATGGGGACGGGGCGAATGAGCAGCATTTATGATTATTCGGCAGAGCGCCTCAATGGTGAGGAAACATCCCTTGCCGATTTTCGCGGTCGAGTCCTGCTCGTCGTCAATGTGGCGAGCAAGTGCGGTTTCACGCACAATATGAAGGACTCGAGGCACTGTTTCGCAAATATGGAGGGAAGGGTTTTGTGATTCTCGGCTTTCCCTGCAATCAGTTTGGCGGCCAGGAGCCCGGCGAGTCTTCCGAAATCGCGAAATTTTGTTCTCTGAATTACGGCGTCAGCTTTTCTATGTTCGCGAAGATCGATGTCAACGGACCGCAAGCGCATCCGATCTATCAGTTTCTCAAAGAAGAAAAAAAGGGTCTGTTGGGCAGCGAAGCGATCAAATGGAACTTCACGAAATTCCTTGTCGATCGGCAGGGGCAGGTGACCCAGCGTTTCGCACCGACCGTAAAGCCGGAGGATCTCGAAAAAGAGATCGAGGCGCTTCTTTAAGGTCGTTAGCCAACCTGCGTTGATTGCCGCCCGGTTCGCCGAGTCCGAGCGCTTTCCGCGGCTTTTTTTGGGCCGGAGCGTCGTTGTGTGGCAGGCAAGCGGTAGCACTCGAAGCCGTGGCGAAGATTTGCGGGAAAAGCGCGGGCTCCGGTGCGCTCGACGCTGCGCCGGCCATCTCGAAGGCCGCATTTGTGCCTGCTTTTGTCGCATTTTCTTTGCGGGAACGGCTTTCCACTTTGTTGGAAAATGCTCTAATACCAAGCACTCCGAAGGGCCGCTCGACTTTGTGACGGTCGGTTCGCCGATGTGCCCACGGCTGCTCGGATCTTCTCCCTTTGGAGACGTTTTCGATATGAAAACAAATAGATCCAGCATCCGCACCGAGGGGAGAGAGTGCATGCCATTGCGGCTCGACGCACGCAGCGAAGCGTTCGAGGCATCCTTTGCGAACCTGCTCGCCACGAAACGCGAAGGTGCGGAAGATGTCGCGGCAGCCGTCGACAAGATCATCGCCGATGTTCGGGCGCGAGGCGACGCAGCTTTGGCCGAATATTCACGCAAATTCGACCGTGTCGAGCTTGACCGGATGGGGCTGCGGGTCGGCGGCGACGAAATTGCTGCAGCGGTCGCGACCGCGCCGGAAGAGGCGCTTGCGGCCTTGCGCTTTGCGCATGATCGGATCCTCGCCTTTCACATAAGACAGCGCCCGCAGGATTTGTTGTTCACCGATCCGCTGGGTATCGAGCTCGGCTGGCGCTGGCAGCCGATCGCCGCGGTCGGCCTTTATGTGCCGGGCGGCACGGCGAGCTATCCTTCATCGGTCCTGATGAATGCCGTGCCGGCAAAAGTGGCAGGCGTCGAGCGGCTCGTCATGGTCGTCCCGGCGCCCGAGGGCCGGATCAATCCTCTCGTCCTCGCCGCCGCCGAGCTTGCACGCGTCGACGAGATTTACCGTGTGGGCGGCGCCCAAGCCATCGCCGCGCTCGCCTATGGGACACAGTCTATCGCGGCGGTCGCGAAAATCGTTGGGCCGGGCAATGCCTATGTCGCTGCCGCCAAGAAACGCGTTTTTGGCGCGGTCGGGATCGACATGATCGCGGGGCCGTCGGAAGTGCTGATCATCGCTGATGCGAGCGGCAAAGCCGAATGGATCGCCGCCGATCTTCTGGCTCAGGCGGAACATGATCGGGCGGCGCAGTCGATCCTCATCACGGATTCTGCCGAACTGGCTGCGGCTGTCGAAGCGCAAGTCGAGCGGCAGATGATGAGCCTGCCACGCCGCGAGATTGCGGCTGCGAGTTGGCGCGATTATGGCGCGATCATCCTGGTGGCGAAGCTCGAGGACGCCGTGCCTCTGGCCGATCGACTGGCGCCCGAACATCTCGAGATCGTGGCTGCCGACAGCGAAAGGCTCAGCAAGAAGATTCGCAATGCCGGTGCGATATTTCTCGGCAGCTACACACCCGAAGCCATTGGCGACTACGTCGGCGGTTCCAACCATGTCTTGCCGACGGCACGTTCGGCGCGGTTCTCGTCCGGCCTGGGCGTCCTCGATTTTATGAAGAGGACGTCGATCCTCAAATGCAGCGCCAAGAGCCTCGAAGCGGTGGGGCCGGCGGCCATCGCGCTCGGTAAAGCCGAGGGGCTCGACGCCCATGCGCGATCGGTTGCTCTGCGCCTCGGCCGCGTGATGTCATGACGACGCGTGAGCCGCATCCGCGCGATCGTCTGGTGTCGATCGTGCTCGACGAAGCCTCGATCGGCCGCGGTTCGTCCGATCAAGAGCACGAACGCCAGGTCGCCATCTACGATCTGATCGAAGAGAATCATTTCGGCTTGCCGGGGCGCGATGACGGGCCTTACGCGCTGAAGATTGCCTTGCATGATGCCAAACTCGCCTTCGAGATATCGTCCGAGTCCGGCGAGACATTGGTCGTCCACATCCTGTCGCTGACGCCGTTTCGCGGCTTGCTCAAAGACTATTTCCTCGTCTGCGAGAGCTATTATGCGGCAATCCGCACCGCGACCGCAGCGCAAATAGAAGCCATCGACATGGGCCGCCGCGGCTTGCACAATGAAGGTGCGCATTTTCTGAAAGAGCGCTTGAAGGGCAAGGTCGAGTGCGACGTCGACACGGCGCGCCGGATCTTCACGCTCATCACTGCCCTGCATTGGAAGGGCTGACGATCCGTGGCTACGCCCGGCGGCGAAGGCGCTTCGGCACCCGGATCGGCTCCGACCAAAATCCCGCAATCCGTGCTCTTCGCCTGTGCGATGAATTCCGTTCGCTCGCCGATGGCGGAAGCCCTCGCCCGCCATTTTTTCGGTCATCGCGTCTATTTCGCTTCTGCCGGCATCAAGCGCGGCGAACTCGATCCTTTTGCCGTGGCGGTGATGGAGGAAATCGGCATCGACATCGGCGAGCACAAGCCGCATACGTTCGAAGATCTCGAAGATGCGAGCTTCGATCTCATCGTGACGCTGTGTCCGGAAGCGCACCACAAGGCACTCGAATTCACCCGCACACTGGCAATCGACGTGACTTATTGGCCGACCCTCGACCCGACCGCGGTCGAGGGCTCGCGCGAGCGCGTCTTGGACGCCTATCGCAGCGTCCGCGACGGCCTGATCAAGCGCATCGAGACCTTGTTCGAATACCGGCCGGCGGGGAATTTGTGAGGGGGTGAAGAGGCTGCTTCTTGCCGAATTGGACGGTTAAGTTCGGAAGCAAGGGACGCGATCGCACCTGTTTGCGAGGTGATGCTGTAAGGTTTGTGTTCGCGTTATGTTCTTTACTCGAGACCTCTCCTCGATTAGGCTCGCGCCCGTTGCTGCCACGCGGTTTCGGGGGTTCCGGTGCAAACGATCGACGACTTACGCGAATTCTTCGATGACAATTCTTGGCGCTGGCCGTTCCACGCGACGCCGGCAATCCGCGAACAGGGCCTGCTTCTCGGCAACGGCAGCGTGCTCGCCCGCATGGGCCGCAATCGGCGCGGCGAAGACCTGCTGGCGCTGCCGCAAGACGAAGAGCGTCTCATGGCGCTGTTGTCGGCCGTCTGCGGCCGGCAGATCTCGCCGCGTGTCATGTACCACATCGGCCGCGCGTCCGAACAATGGCGGCGTGGCGACAAGGTCATGGCGCAATTCGAGCTGGCCTTTGCGCGCTTCCCGCGGCTTCGAAGAAGCGAGGATGCCTTCCGGCTCTTTCTCGCCGAAGATCTGCTCGACCGAGGGATGACACCAAGGCGTCTCATGCGGGAATTGGGCTTTGATCCCAATCTCCTCAAATACGATCCAAACGAGCCACGCGGTCCCGACGGACGGTGGATCAAAGTCGGCGATGGTGCGTCGGACCAGGATACGTCGTCGGCGCGCGTCTCGCCGGGAATTGCCGTCGCGGCACGCGAACTCTCGCTGCTTGATCCAGTTCTGCCGGAAGTGCTCGAGGCGCTCGCGGTTTTTGCCACGCGATTTACCTTTGCGACCGCATTGCTCGGTGCGCTTCTCATTCCGACACCGAATCCCGGCGGGATTTCCGAAGGGGACGTACCGGGTCTGCCCGGCGTTCGTTATCGCCGCGATGGACAAGCCTTAGATCTTGATATTACGGCGACCGCCGACGACGGCCGCAAGGTGACGGTCTGGTGCCACCGCGTCGACGATAGTCTTTACGTGGACGAACATGGCCGTCCCATAGGGCGCCTGTTGAGCAGCGGTCTCTATCTCGATGCTGATTCTGTCGCCACCGCGCTCCGAGAAAAACTCGATCCCGACCGACAAGACGAGCCCGGCGCCGAAGCGAAGCTTGCCTTGCATCCTGAGGAACCGAAGCTCTGTCCTGATCCAGAGCCGGATCGCCCGCACGGGGCGAAGGAGAGAGCGCTCGACTACGAAGACGACGTGCATGTGCGCGTCAATCCGGTACTGCCCTTAGGACGCGGCCTGGCCGTCAAGCTCTGGAACCCGGCGACAGGCGCTTATGTCTATTTCGAAGATTGCTTCCGCGACCATGGCGATCTCGTCGACGGCGACATGAAGCCCGGCGACTTCGCCGATGCGAAGGGACCCGGCTACGAGCACCTCTTGCGGGATAATGAATATACGAACCAAGGAACCCTGGATCAGCTGTTCCAGCAGGCGGATCTCCAGACCGGTGCGGCGCGGCCGCGAGGTGCGGGCATCAAATGGTATTTCGCCGAAGACTGGGCGGCGGACTATGTGCGCAAGCGATTTAAGAATTCCGATAGGGACTATTCCGATATCATCATCCGTTACATGCCAGCGAGGAAACGCCGATGAGCGCCAGCTTGAACTATATCATCGCGGCCCACTGGGGACGGCGCCTCGAAACTCCAACGGCTTTGGCGGAACGCGTGCGCTGCCTCATCCGGCGCTTTGAAGCAATCGATCCCGTCCTCGCCCATTGGTATGAGTGGCTGAGCGAAACGCGGGTCGTGCCGCTCGATCTCTCGTCGGTGTCACTCTCCAAAAGAATTGCCGCCACCGTCTACTATAGAGAAGATGGCACGCCGCTATATAACTTCGGCTATCATTTTGTGGTCAGCAACAACAACAAAAACAAATGGGGGCCACGCGGCTTCACCCTAACGATTTACGCCGGCGCCGACGCGCGTCCAAATTTCCTGACCTTGGACACGGATTACGGATTTGTCCCAGATCCGGACATCATCACTTACGCGATTTTCAAAGCCGCCATCCTTGCAGTAGCCGAATGTTTCGACGCTATCTATTGCGATGCCTATCCTGCCGATCTCGCCGTACTTTGGCCGGACGGCGGGCGCCGGACACGGGCGCTTGTCCTCGCTTGGATGATCTATATTTCCCCGCGCTTCGCGCATCTCATCACGCCACCTCCGACCGCGATCGTCGAATATCGTCCGAACGGCGGGCTTTTCATGGCGGCGACGGACGAGACTTTCGTCACCGCCAATCCCAAACATCTCGCCGTCGCACGCGACATCGAAGCGGCGATCGCGCCGCTCAACGCTCTACCCTGGCCGCCCGATGCCGAGCCGGAATAAGATGGCCTCAGCCCGTCCCCTCACAGCACGCGTTCGGGAAATACCTTCGCCAGCGCCTCGCGGTTTGCCGCAATGACGCCGCGCTCGGTGATCAGGCCGCTCACCAATCGCGCCGGGGTGACATCGAAGGCCGGGTTCTGCGCCTTGCTGCCGCGCGGCACGATCTGCACGTTCTCGATCCGCCCATCGCCCGTGAGGCCGGGCATATGGGTGACTTCGCGGGTGCTGCGTTCTTCGATCGGGATTTCTTTCACCCCGTCGGACAAAGCAAAATCGATCGAAGGCGATGGCGCCGCGACATAAAACGGAATGCCATTGTCCTTGGCGGCGAGCGCCTTCAGATACGTGCCGATCTTGTTGCAGACATCGCCCGTGGCTGTCGTCCGGTCGGTGCCGACGATGACGAGATCGACTTCGCCATGCTGCATGAAATGGCCGCCGGCATTGTCGACGATCACATGATGCGCAATGCCCTGTTGCCCGAGTTCCCAGGCGGTCAGGGAGGCGCCTTGATTGCGCGGCCGCGTCTCGTCGACAAAGACGTGGACGGGAATGCCGGCTTCCTGCGCTTTGTAGATCGGCGCGGTCGCCGTTCCCCAATCGACGGTCGCGAGCCAGCCGGCATTGCAATGGGTGAGGATATTGACTTGCCCGCCGTTCTTGCGCGCGGCGAGCTCGCGGATGAGCGCGAGGCCATTGTCGCCGATCGCGCTGCACAGCGCGACATCTTCGTCCGCCAGTTCAGCGGCGCGGACGAACGCGGCGGCAGCCCGCTCTTCAGGTGGCAAGGGCGCGAGCGTCGCGCGCATGGTCTCGAGAGCCCAAACGAGATTAACGGCGGTCGGACGGGTCGCAGCCAATGTCGCGCAGGCGGACGCGAGCGCCCGATCGGAAGCATCGGCGCGGAGCGCCAGGGCCAATCCATAGGCTGCCGCAACGCCGATCAAAGGCGCGCCGCGGACCTTCATGTCTTTGATCGCAATCGCCGCATCGGCGAGCGTCGCGAGTTCGATTTCGATGAATTCGTGCGGCAGACGGGTTTGATCGATGATCGAAACCCTGTCCCCGTTCTCGCTGCGCCAAATCGTTCGATAAGCCTTGCCGTCGACCCGCATGGAGCGTTCCTAATCTCGTTGCGGCACGCATAAACCATGCGCCCGCGGAAAGGAAAGGCTTTTAAATTTGGGAGGTTAGCACCGCGAAATAAGGGCAAAATCCGCGAATTTATCGCGGAAATGGCGCAATCTCGAACGAGCATTAACAAGCTTTTAACGAAATCCGCAGCAAAGTTCTAACCGAACGTTAACTTCGCTTCGGGAGGCCCAACCATGGATTCTTCTGCCGATCAGTCCGTTTCCGAAATCGTCGAACCGAGCCATGAGGCATCTGCATCTGTGCATGCAGGCGACGGGGCAGTTGCTCCTGAGGCGCGCGGCGAAGAACCTCAAACCTCCGAATCCGTAAAAGCCAACTCGGCAAAAGAAATTTCTGAGCCGGTAAGGGCTGAAGCGGCAAAGGAAAATAGCCCGGAGTCCGCAAAAAAGCAGAGCGAGACGGCGCCGGTAATATCGGCTCCGGGCTCGGCCCTCATCACACTCGTCCCCTCTGCCGAGCGTTTCGATCCGCGCCGGCAAGCGCCTGATGCGGAACATGCGGCACCGCGTTGGCGCATGAGCGGGCTCCTGCTCTATGGATCGCGCGCCGCGCTGGTGGTTTTTCTGCTCGGCTGCGGCTATTTGGCGAGCGGTCAGTTCTTTCACGCCGGTCCTCCGGCAAAGCCCGAACCTCTCGCCAAGGCGCCGGCATCTGCGCCGACGCCCGAGTCGGCCGAACACGCCGAGTTCCGCCGCGTCACTCAAGAGATGGCCGAGGAGATCCACGGCCTCAAGGCGAGCCTCGCATCGCTGCGCAGCTCCGTGGCGCAATCGCAAAATGCCGATGAAATCCGCAGTCTCAAGAAAGGTCTCGACGGCGCGAAATCTGGGCTCGAAGCGAGTAAGGCCGAAACCAGTGCTTCGATTGCCCAGCTCGCCGCCAAGCTCGAGCACCTGCAGCGCGAACAGGCGGCGAAACTCCAACAGGTGCTTGAAAAAGCCGAGCGTACGGAGCAGCTGGCGAGCAGCGCCCTGCTGACGACGGCCTCCATCCCGGCCACAACCCAGATTGCGACCACGAACCCGGCGCTGGCGGCGAAGCCGCGGAGCCAGGCGCCGTTACAGCCGGTGCAGACCCAGTCGAATGCCATCGATCCGCAGAAGAAGACACAGCCGCCGATTGCCAACTGGGTCGTGCGCGACGTCTATGACGGAATAGCCCTGGTCGAAGGACCCGGCGGCGCTTTCGAGGTCATGCAAGGTGAGAATATTCCGGGCGTCGGCATGGTGAAATCAATCGAACGGCGCGGCAACGGCTGGATCGTCGTGACCAACCGCGGCCTCGTCGAGTATGCCCGCGATTGATCTGCGGCGCTAAATCCGTGGCGATCGGGCGGTTTTGCCCGATCGCTAAGATGACGCGCCTTTACGAACGACCTGTTCCACTTGTCCGGCTAGCGCGTGCGCCGCGTCACACTCGCCTCTGCGTATGCGGCAGGAAATAGGCGAGAAGTCCGATCGCCGGCAAGAACGAGCAGATCTGATAGACGAAGCTGATGCTGGTCACGTCGGCGACGCGGCCGAGCAAGGCCGCGCCGAGCCCCGCGACGCCAAAGGCGAAGCCGAAGAAGAGTCCTGCGACGGTACCGACGCGGCCCGGCACCAGCTCCTGCGCATAGACGATGATCGCGGCAAAGGCCGACGACAAGATGAACCCGATGATGACGCTCAGAACGCCGGTGAAAAACAGGTTCGCGTAGGGCAGGGCGAGCGTGAACGGCAGCACCCCCAGGATCGAAGCCCATATCACGTAGCGCCGGCCTATCCGGTCGCCGATCGGGCCGCCGAAGAATGTGCCGAGCGCAGCTGCGGCGAGAAACACGAACAGAAAGATCTGCGCCGTGGCGACCGGCAGCTTGAACTTGTCGATCAAGTAGAATGTGTAATAGCTGTTCAAGCTCGCCAGGTAGAAGAATTTCGAAAAGATGAGGGCCATCAGGACCACAAGCGACACCGCGATGGTCTTGCGCGGCAAGGCGGATGCGGCGACCGGCTTTCTCGGACGCAGACGCGTCGCCGCCAGGTGCCTCGCGTACCAATTGCCGATGGTCGCGAGGACGGCGATGGCAACGAGCGGCAAGAGCGCCAGCCACGCGATCGATCCCTGTCCGTGCGGGACGACGACGAAGGCCGCGAGCAAGGGGCCGCAAGCGGCGCCGAAGTTGCCGCCGACTTGGAACAAGGATTGAGCCAGGCCGTGCCGGCCGCCCGAAGCCATGCGCGCGACGCGCGAAGCCTCTGGATGGAAGACCGAAGAACCGATGCCGATCGTCGCCGCGGCGAAGAGAATGCCGAGAAAATCATGCGCGACGGAGAGTTGGAACAGGCCGAAAAGGGTGAACCCCATGCCGACCGCCAAAGAATAAGGCTTGGGTTTCTTGTCGGTGTAGAGGCCGACGAGCGGCTGCAGCAGCGAAGCAGTCAGTTGGAACGCCAAGGTTATCAGCCCGATCTGGCTGAAATCGAGGCTGAACTTTCCCTTGAGGATGGGGTAGACCGCAGGCACGAGCGATTGAACCGTGTCGTTCAGAAAATGTGAGAAACTGAGCGCCAAAAGAAGGGCGAAGACAGTAGATTCGGCATTTGCAGCCGCGGCGGGCGGGGCTTCGGCTTTCGCGTCCATTGTCCGTCTTCGAGATGTTATCGCGTTGAATTCACTTTAGTTTAGCAGCACCTCGGGACGAGCCGCCGCTCAGCCTCCCGCGCTGACGGGGGACGCCAAATGGGTAAGTCGCATTTCCGGGACGCGTGGCGAAATTAGGTGCTGAAACTTAACATATCAAGAGACTCAAGCGATTGTGATCAACCTGAAACGCTTAAGGTTTGTTGCGAAATAAACCCTTTTTCGCCCTTGCAGATGATTGCAATACCGCATTAATTCACATATATACTGCGGTAGTGCAGGATTTCTATCATGAACGTGACTGCGGAAGCTCTCTCTGAACGGATGCCGGCCGAGCGCCAGCGCTTAGCCCTCGAAGGATTTTTCAACATCATGCAGCTCTGGCAGGTGGACAACCGCCGGGCGCGAAGGATCATCGGTGCGCCGCCCGAGCGAACTTTCTTCGACTGGAAGAAGGGCGGCAGCGGTCGACTGCCCGAGGATGTCTTACGGCGTATCGGCTATGTCGCCGGAATTTGGAAAGCGCTGCAGATCATCTACTCCGACCCAAAGCTCGCAGACGAATGGATAAGACGACCGAACGCCTTTTTTGGCGGCCAGGCACCTTTGGAGCGGATGGCTGCCGGTGACGTTGCCGATTTGGCCGCGGTGAGAGGCTATTTGGACGCCGCGCGTGCCCCTTGGTCCTAACGACATCTCAATCGCAGAGGTTCGATGGCCGCAAGCTTGGCGCATCATCGCGAGCCGCTATCCGCCGATCGACCTTTTCGAACGTGTCTCCACCGATTCGGCCGTTTGGGATGTTTTGATCGAACTCGAACAGGCGACGAACCCGCGCGTCCGCGACCAAATCGGCGAGATCAGTCTCGTGCCGCCGGGCCGCCGCGTGAGCAGCCCAAACGCATCCTGGGTGATGGCTGCCTTTACCCATGTGAACCCGAAGGGGTCGCGGTTTTCCGATGGATCTTACGGCGTTTATTATTGCGCCGACCGGCTCGAGACCGCGGTTGCCGAAACAGCGCACCATTTCGAGAATTTCGCGCGCGACTCGAACGATCCGCTGAGGCGGGAAGACATGCGCGTCCTTCTTGGAACAATCGACGCTTCATTTCACGATGTTGGGATGCTGCAGGTGGGGGATCGCGCTGCGATCCTAAATCCCGATAATTATGAGGCGAGCCGAGCCCTGGCGTTTCGTCTCAGAGGCGATGACAGTAATGGCCTTGTCTACCCGAGCGTTCGCGACGCGCTGGGCTCTTGTGTGGCTGCGTTCTGGCCGGATGTGGTCGCAATCCCAATACAGGAACGTCACCTGAAATATGAATGGAACGGCATCCGCGTGGCCCGCTATTTCGACTGTTCTCTGGATAAATGGATAGGCCGATGAGCGGACATTCATCGAAAGCGTCTGCTGCAGGCCTCCCGCCGCCGTTGCCGCAAGCCGCGCCCAGCGCGCCCCCTTTCCGCTGAGTTCGGCCCCGGGTGCACAAGCCCAGCCCCGGCCGTCCGAAGCGCATGGACTGTCGTTCCGCAGAATCCGCCGATATCCCGGTCGCGCTAAAGCGCGCGTGTCCATTTCGAGCGCAACTGCGCCGCGCTTTCCTATACGGAAATCCCGTATATGATTTAGCTAAGCGCTTGTTCGCAAATAGCCGCATCGGTCCATTGACGGGGCTGTCATTCCCGCGGAAGCGGGAATCCAGTCCTTGTCGCGTGGGCGCGTATACAACATTCAAATCGCCGCAGACGCGGCTCTTGCTGGTGCGCGGGCATGACAGCCTTAGAGCCTCGCCGATGAATATCGCAAGGGTGTTGCCGGCAAAATCGTGGCGCTCGGATCGAAGACGGAAAGGAAACCGCGATGACCAAAGCCGGAGAGCGCCTGATCCAATCCGCCAAGGAAGCTTTGGACTCCGCCCGCGGCGATGCGGCGGAGAAGGACTTCACAATCCATGTGCCGCCGGCCTTCGACGTCAAGGCTCTGCGCAAGAAGCTCAAGCTCTCGCAGGCCACCTTCGCCACCCGCTATGGGTTCGGGCTCAGCCGCCTCAAGGATTGGGAACAAGGCCGCTCGCACCCCGACAGCGCCATCCGCGCCTATCTTCTCGTCATCGCGCGCGAGCCGGAAGCCGTTCAGCGCGCGCTCGCAGCGGCCTGAGATTCACGCCATCGACGATGATTTTAAAAGCGACTTAAAACAGATATATAGATGGTACCGCCACCCCGGCTCGAACGGGGGACCTCTAGATCCACAATCTAGCGCTCTAACCAACTGAGCTATGGCGGCAGTGCAATGCGGGGTGGGAACGTAAGGGGATCGTGGCGCGAATGCAAGGCCCGACTAAGCCGGGCGCGCACTCCGGCAGCTTCGCCGTCGCGCAAGTTTGATCGCGCCGGATATCGCCTGCCGGCAAAACGCGACGTACCATGCCCGGAAGCAAGAGAATCGGGCGAAAACGGCGGCAGCGTCGGCGCGGAGCGCCATAGATGGGTCGCATCCGAGCCGTAGGACGACGCGCCGAACCAAAAAGTTCGCGCGTGTCCTTCGCCGAATGAGGAGCTCCATTTCGCGACATGTTTCAAGGGAGGACATCAAATGCCGTCACGCCGCACATTCGTCAAAACCGCCGCGCTTCTCCCTCTCGTGACCACCGGGTCTGCCTTCGCGGCGCCAACGGCCGCCGATGCGGCGCGCCCCTATGCAGGGCCGCATCAGCTGCCGCGCAACCTGACGGCGTTGTCGATCAAACAGAAAGACGGTAGCGAAACTTTGGGCGTCAAGACCAACGCGGGAGTGATCGACGTTGCGGCGGCAAGCCGCTTGCTCGAAATCAGCGCGCCTCCGACCCTCGAACATCTGCTTCGGGCCGGCAATGCCGCGGGCCTCGCCGCACTTGTCGAAGCTGCGCTTTCTTCGCCGCGAGCAAAACCCGCATTATTGGACGAGGCATCGATCACGCATGGACGGCTCTTCGTCAATCCGGGCAAGATCATTTGTGTTGGCTTGAATTATCGCGCCCACGCAAACGAGGCCAACATGCCGATCCCGAAAGAACCGATCTTGTTCAACAAATATAATAATGCTCTCGCTCCGCACAATTTTGTCTTGAAGCTGCCGCCGAAAGACATTTCCTACAAATTCGACTACGAGACCGAACTTCTGGTCGTGATCGGCAAAAACTGCCGAAACGTGCCGGAAGCCGAAGCACTCGATTATATTGCCGGTTATTGCATCGGCCATGATTTCTCGGCCCGCGACCTGCAGCTGGAGAAAGGCGGCCAATGGATGATCGGCAAGACGCTTGACGATTTTGCCCCGATTGGCCCCTATTTTGTTTCGGCTGACATCGTCGGCGACCCGAACGATCTGCGTATCGAGACCCGGGTCAATGGCGAGGTACGCCAATCCGCGACGACGCGGGACCTCATTTTCAATTGCCAAAAACTCATTTCCTATATTTCGAGACTTTGGGCGCTCGATCCCGGCGATCTCATCTTCACCGGCACGCCGCCGGGCGTCATCATGGGCATGCCGAAAGATAAGCAGGTCTGGCTCAAGCCGGGCGACAAGATCGAGAGCTCCATCGAAAAATTGGGCGAACTGAAATTCGAGCTGGCCTGAGCCTCAGCCCGCGGGCCGATGCGCTATCGGCTCCCTTCTGCCATTAAGGATGAATCGATCAAACCGTGCGGCCCGCACTTTGGTTATGGACCAAGTCTCCGTGTCTCGTTAGGTATTCGTTAAGGCTGTCCGTGGCGGCGGAGGTTGGCCTGAGACTGGTCCGATCCCAGCGCTTGGTTCTCGAGGCGTTGGGGCTGGTCGGCCCACCAGATCGAGCACTTGGTGTTGCGCTTCTCCTGACGGGCCAGCCGTGGGCGACGCAGCGCTGATGCGACGAGAAGAGAGCCTCTGCCGCAATGACGGACTATTGTTACGCGCCTGGCCTCAATGCCGGGGAAGTCGAAGCGGCCTTGCGCAGCCTGTCGCTGCATGAAGCCGAAGATGTCCCGGTTTTGGCAATCCTGCCGGGTGTAGTGAGGGGCGAGAGCAAAGTGCTTTTCGCCAGCCGACCCATGCTGTCTCTCTTCGGCGCGGCGGATCTCGCGGCGCTTTCCGCGCGCCTTTTCGGGGGCACAGATCCCGGCGCCCGCCGTCTTGTCGAACTTTCGACCTCGCTTCCGCACGATAGCGGCCCCCGATTGGAGCGGCTGCGCTTCTTCCTTCACCCGGCCGGGCAAACTTTCACGTTTCTCTGCCGCAAGATTATCCGCGCCTCCCGAGGCGGGCAGAGCGCGCCGATTTTCGTCGCGGCGGCGCTCGGCGTCAGGGTGCCTTTGTTGCGTGCCGCCTCGAGCTCTGCTGTGCTGGCGCCCGAGCGAGCCGCGCCCGCCGCCGTAGCCTCGCACATATTGTCGATTGACGAGGTCCGCGAGGTTCTTGCTCCGCGCTTCAGCTCGGCCCGCACGGTTCGCTTCCTTTGGCGCACCGACGCCGACGACAAGATCACAGAGATCACGCCGCCTTTGGCCGAGGTCGTCGGCGCCGCCGCCGCCGATCTCCTTGGGCGCGATTTTGGTGACGTGGCGAAATTTCTCCGCCTCGATCCCGATGGGCGATTGGCTCCGGCCTTTGCGAAACGCGAGACCTGGAGCGGCGTCGAAGTCCTCTGGCCGATCGCCGGCGCCGCCGCGGCGGTTCCCGTAGGCCTCGGCGGACTTCCGGCCTTCGACCGCGACGGTCGTTTTGACGGCTACCGGGGATTCGGCGTCATCTATCTCGAAAGGCTCGTTGCCGCCGAGCCGCACCAATTCGGCGCTGCCGCTGTTCCGGCTGCAACGCCCGCCGCCGCACCACCGGCCCTCGCCAAGGCCAATGTGGTGCATTTGCGACCCTTGACAATGGTGCCGAAGCCGGCATCCGTGCCGCCTGCAGTGGAAGAGGCGCGCTCGGCCTCCGAAGGCCGGGCAGATCGCACGCTTTCTTCCGACGAACAGAAAGCCTTCGAGGAAATTGCCGTCGCATTGAGAGCCGAAGAGGCAAACGCCGAGCCGTCGGCAAGCGAAGCCGCCGTTCCAGAACGGCCCGTGCCGGCCCTGAAGGCGCAAGAGGGCCAGGCGCCCCAAGCGGCGCCATCGGAAGACGCAGGGGCAACAGCGCCCGCGCCATCGGGTGTGGCTGCACGAGCGGACCATGTTGACGAGATGGGCGGTGCGCGTGCGGCGTGGCTAGCACAAAATGGGCTCGGCACGAACGCGATCGCGATTTTGGATCGGCTCGGCCAAGGCCTTCTGGTGAGCCGCGACGAAGTGCCGATCTATGTCAACCGCACGATGCTCGATCTCTTGGGCTATGCCGACGAAGACGCTTTCTATGCCGCCGGCGGTATGGCGAACCTGTTCGAGCATCTTCCCGCCGCTGGCGGCGAAGCGGTGAACGTGCGGACGGCAACGGGCGAGACCATCGCCGTGCAGGGACGGCTCCAGACAGTCGAATGGGATCATCTGCCGGCGATCCTCCTCACGCTTCGACGCGACGAAGAGAGGGAATTGCGGGCCAAGGTGGAAGCCGCGTTGCGCAAGCGCGACAACGACGTGCACGAACTCAATGCAATCCTCGATACGGCGACGGACGGACTTGCAATCCTCGATGCTCGGGGCCGTATTCTGGCCTTGAACCGGTCGGGCGAAGCCTTGTTCGGCTGCGATCAACGCGAAGTGGTCGGACAGCCCTTCTTCGTGTTGCTGGCGCCGGACAGCGATGCCAAAGCCAAAGACTATTTCGACGGGCTGAAGAAGAACGGCGTCGCCAGTCTCTTGAATGATGGCCGCGAAGTCATTGGCCGGCCGCGCCAGGGTGGGGCCATTCCGATCTTCATGACCTTAGGACGCGTCGGCACCGGCCGCGAAGATCAGAAGTTCTGTGCTCTGTTGCGCGACATGACACACTGGAAAAAAGTCGAGCAGGATCTTCAAGAGGCACGTGAGGAAGCCGAGCGCGCGAGTGCCCTGAAGTCGGATTTCCTCGCCAAGGTCAGTCATGAAATCCGCACACCGCTCAACGCGATCCTTGGCTTTGCCGAAGTGATCATGGAGGAACGGTTCGGCCCCATCGGTAACGAGCGCTACCGCGACTATCTGAAGGACATCCACACGTCCGGTGCGCATGTGATGAGCCTCGTCAACGATCTCTTGGATCTTTCGAAAATCGAAGCCGGCAAGATGGAGCTCGCTTTTGCGTCGGTCGATGCCAACCGTATCATCTCCGAATGCGTCTCGATCATGCAGCCGCAGGCCAATCGCGAACGCGTCATCATGCGCCTTGCGCTAGCGCCGCATTTGCCTCAGCTCATGGCCGACGAGCGTTCGCTGCGGCAGATCATTCTCAATCTGCTGTCGAACGCGGTAAAGTTCAACGAACCCGGCGGGCAAGTGATCATTTCCAGCGCGCTCACCGATGCCGGCCATGCCGTGATCCGCATCCGCGACACCGGAGTCGGCATGTCGGAACAGGATATCGAGACGGCGCTTGAGCCTTTCCGGCAACTCGCGACTTCGCGGCCGACCACCGGTACCGGCCTGGGTCTGCCCTTGACCAAGGCGCTCATCGAAGC
This sequence comes from uncultured Alphaproteobacteria bacterium, assembly GCA_963809985.1. Lineage (GTDB taxonomy): Bacteria > Pseudomonadota > Alphaproteobacteria > Rhizobiales > Beijerinckiaceae > Methylovirgula. The sequence goes on from CAWELW010000004.1 coordinate 734,927, forward strand.
CAATCGGGCGTTTTTCACGATCAAGAGCAAAAAGAACGAAGGAACCTTGGTCGAGGTGGTTTTCCCTCACGCGCGGGTCGTCGCGGCATAGAGTTGATGCGGACAAACAGCCGGGGCACGGGCAGCCCGCACGTGCTCCGCGGGAAGCCCCTTCACTGTCATTCGGCTACTGCCGAGCCCAGCCTGCAGGCGGGATGTGCCCATCGCATTGCTGCGCTGGCGAAGTCGGTAACTCCATACGCCGACGCCGGATCGCCATCACCGGCGAACGACAGGGTGGAGGCGATGCTCTCCGACCCGCTGAGCGATGTCCAAATGGCTCCGGCCATTCTGCTCGCAGCCGCGTTCATATGCACCTCCCGGTAAAGCAAGCAGCTCAACGGTCGCGCGACAAATCACATAGTTTGGACGCCTTCGAATTCGGGCGATGTGCCTTGGAGCATGCCCAGTCGGAAAGCTCTTTCAATTTTCCGCAGCAAGGTCGGAATCCGAAGGAACGGTGTGAGGGCTTTGCGTGTTGAGTATTGCAATCCAATCGACGAGGCATGCATGGACAGCGCCGCCACAAAAAAGTTGCTGGAACAGCCTCGGCAGGAAGAAGAGCTCGATCGGCAACTGGAAGACACATTTCCGGCCAGCGATCCGCCGCAAATGACGCGGCCAGACGTCCATATAGGCGGCCCGCGCCGGCCCGAGGACGCGGACAAGGCGAAGCGCCGCAGCCGGCGTGACAGGCGGTCGGGCGTGCGCCTTTGAAGGTCGGGCGATGCTTTGGCGGCACAGCCCCTCTCCGCGTCCGACTTCAGCGCGGTGCAGCCCGGTCGATCACGGCGCGAAGATCAAACCCGGGCCGCAGCGCGCCGATCTGGTGATGTCCCTGTCGCGTCCAAACGCGAAGAGCAAAAAGCGTCGCCGACCTCCGCGGGCGCGTGCCGAACCAGCAGCGACGCTTGAAAGCCGCTCGCCAGCCGGTCGACCAGATCGCGCGCGCGATACTCGAAATCGGAGAGGTCGCGCACATCGTTCTTCAGCGCCTCGATATGTCGATCAAGAACCGGATTGCCTCCACGCGCCAGACCCACTTCGTCAAAATAGGCGTCCAGTGATTCGGGCGTCTTGCCCGCGGCGCGCAGAACGTCAAGACATTGCACGTTGCCGCTACCTTCCCAAATTGCGTTGATCGGCGCCTCCCGATAAAGGCGCTGCATCGGCGATTCCTCCATCACGCCGCTGCCGCCGATGCATTCCATCGCCTCGTAGGCGTGGGCTGGCCCGCGCTTGCAGATCCAGTATTTGCCGATCGCCGTGCAAAGCCGCACGAGATGATCCTCGGACTCTTCGCTGCGGTTGTCGATTGCGCGCGCCATGCGCATCGTCATGGCGGTCGCGGCCTCGGTTTCGATCGCCAGATCGGCGAGGACATTCTGCATGATCGGCTGATCGACGAGCAGGCGGCCGAAGGCGCTGCGCTGCCGGCAATGGTCGATCGCCTGGCTGGTTGCCATGCGCATGCCCGCCGAGGAGCCGATCATGCAATCGAATCGCGTCATAGCGACCATTTCGATGATGGTGGCGACGCCGCGACCTTCCTGCCCGACCATCCAGGCGAGCGCGCCGCGCAATTCGGTTTCGCTCGACGCATTGGACGCATTGCCGGTTTTTTTCTTCAGCCGCAGCACTTGCATCGGATTCTTGCTTCCGTCCGGGCGCCAGCGCGGCAGCAGAAAGCAGGAGAGGCCGCCGGGCGCCTGCGCCAGGACGAGGAAGGCGTCGCACATCGGCGCCGAGACGAAGAATTTGTGGCCGACAAGTTCATAGGCCTGGCCCGGCCCGCCGCCGGCGACGGGAAAGGCCCGCGTGGTATTGGCGCGCACGTCCGAGCCGCCCTGCTTCTCGGTCATCGCCATGCCGATGGTCAGACCCTGCTTCTCGGATGCCGGCGCGTTGCGCGGGTCGTAAACGCGGGCGCAGATCTTTGGGAGCCAATCCTTGGCGAGATCGGGCTGCAAACGAAGACAGGGAACGGCGGCGAAGGTCATGGTGATCGGGCAGCCATGCCCGGCCTCGACCTGAGAATGCAGGAAAGACTTGGCGGCGCGGGCGACATGCGCGCCGGCGCCCGGATCGGTCCAGGGCGACGAGTGAAGTCCTTCCTCAATCGCCGTACGCATCAGCGTGTGATAGGAGGGATGGAACCGCACCAGATCGATGCGTCGGCCGTAGCGGTCATGGGTGTCGAATTCGGGAAGATAATGGTTCGCGAGCGCGCCAAGCTCAAGATACTCGGCGGCGCCAATTCTCGCGCCAAAGCGATCCAGTTCGTCCAACGCCCATTGCGCGCCTTCGCGGGCGACCGCGTCCTTGAGCGCCACATCGCTGGCGAACAAATTGTAATCGGCAAGTTCGCGCGGTTGGTTGACGACCTCGTGGGTGGTTGCGCCGTAGCGGTCGAGCGGCTGCTGGGGTTGGATCTGTGAGGATGGCGATGCGGAGGTGGTCATGGTTTCCCTCTGGTGACGGCGTATGGCGAAGCACCGGCCGCCGGCTATTGTAGGGAGAATTTGCTCCGATGTGTTCGGGTTTTGGGTAGATGAAGACGCAGCGCGCGACCACCGCGAAACGACGGCGAAGGCCGGTGCAATCGCGCTCTTGGCAGACGTCTTTGGCCATCCAGGACGCTTTTGTTCGGCTTTTGGATGAGAGCTCCTACGAGAAAGTGACAATCCGCGACATCGTTCTGGTCGCCGGCGTCGGGCTGGGCACGTTCTACGAATACTTCGACGACAAGGAGGACTTGGCGCGGGTCTGCGTCCACCTGCGGACCAAGAGGATCGTGCAAGCTTTGATCCGCTGCCGCAAGACCGTCGCTGGCAAGAGCCTTGCCGAAAGCGTCTCGACGGCTATCGAAAGCCAGGCGATAGTCCTTGCGCAGTCGCCGCGAGAATGGCGACAGCATTTCTTGCTCGAGCGTCTCAAGACCGATCTGGACTTTATCGAAGGGCGTACGAGCTCTGCGTGCTCGAATGGCGCCGACTGATCGCCGCCGCCGCCGATTGGCCCGCGGGCCTTGCGCCGGACGAGCCTGCCCGAATTGTCTTTACGTTGGTATACGGTGGCTTTTCCCACGAAGCCCTGCGCGCAGGCCAATCGCCGGATTTTGCGGCCGCAGGCCGGCGACTACTGCGTGCGGCCATGGCCATTCTTGACGACCTGGTGTCTCCCTCAAAGGTGTTGGTTGGGAAAATACCGTAGCCGCAGGATATTAGGGTCACCGGCCAACCGCCGCCACCGCCCATGATCACGACACGCGGGCATCTCATTGAGGCGGAAATGTTGATCGCCCCCTCACGCTTGTTCTCATTGAAGATCATCCGGGGCAGGCCATCGGGAGCTTGACCTGTCTCGCCCTTGCCTAGAGCAGGATGAGGAGAAGTGAGAACCGGTTGTCCGCCCGCATCCCGGTTTAAATTGTTCGAATTGATCACATTCATGATTTTGGATTGATTTAGTCCAAAATCACCGTGATCTAGGGCATCTATTCTGCATTTGTTTGATATCGTCAGGATGGCAAGAGCCAATTTTTTGGGGCATTGTATCGCGCCGAGCGAGTTCTGCGTCGCGAGACGACCCCCGGCCGCGCTGCTCATCTTGCTACCTCCTTGCCGGCTCGGAGACCGGCGGCCATATGGCCGTCACCTATGAACTCGACCTAAGAAACGAGTCCGAGAAAGCCGAAGATTCCGTCAAGCTTGAACCGTGTTCGCGCTGAATTGCGAATGTTGGGTTGCCACATATCCAAATATTGATCGGTGTTCAAAGTCGACCGACGAGGTGAGCCCATGGCCAACGACCCGTTCAGCGCCAAATCCGGTCTGCGGCTGCCGCCCGACGTCATCCAGCCTTTTCCTCTGCAGTTTCGTCGAGATGATCTGCATATCATGGCGTTCTTCGGCGGACATCCGGACTACGAAGCCGTCGAGGCCATGATCCAGAATCGGGCGGGTGGCGTATTCTCTATTCGCGCAATCCTCACGCGCCACGACCAATCGCAGATCGACCATATCAACGACGAAGCACTTCTCGAGGAAATGCAGGGAATTCAAAGGGAGGTCTGTCATCGCACAATTGTGTTGAAACTCGAATCCTTGGGCGATAAGCGGCATGCAAGGCTCGAATTCACATCGCACGCCGGCGAGCCCATCGTACTTGACATGATCACCGTCGGCCGGCCCGATCCCAAACGCGGCGGGCTCACGGATCCGGGCAGGCACTCGGCGACCGGCAGCCTGCCGCTCATGTGGCGAGGCGCTAGCACCTTGGCGGCGCGGCGAACGCAGGTGACAATCGGCGGCGTCAGCTACCCTGTGCCCGTAAAGATCCGCGTTTTTTGCTTCGTGGCGCTCGAGGGTTACTATACCGAACATCACTCCATGGGCGTAATTCGGGCTGGAACGGTGGCCTCCAGGCTGTTGAAAAGGCCGGATCGGCTCGATGTCGGGGCAGAGTGGGTCTTTGAAAGCAGTGGGCGCGCGGCGACCTATCGTGTGACGTCGCGCGCTGCCGACGGCCAACTCCATATCAAGAAGCTCGACGGCTCGGGCGAGATCGTCACCGCCCACGCCGTCGATGATCAGCTTCAGGTCACGCGGATCAATCTGCCGGCCGACGTCGGGTCAACCGACGGGCTCTCTCTGAATTTTGGCGGGGCCGCAGGCTTCAGCCTATTCATGGAGGGCGCGCGAGATCTCGTCAGTGGCAGCGTGGAGGTCGCAGAGGGCGCCGAGGGCTCAATCATCAACCTGCGTCCTGAGCAGCCAAGCTGGGCGGTGGACCGGCTCGTGCGCGTCGTCTGCAAGAGGGAGGGCGAGCGGATGACGTTCGTCACCTCGATTGGCGCCGCCTCTCGGGTAGGCTCGTGACCGAAGGAGCGATTTGCCTTCGCGCGCGCGAGATGCGAAAATATGAGTTTGGTCTTTGCAATCGGCTATGGTCGTCCGAGCTGAAATTGCGTTGTCGGGTTCGAGGAGACCTGCATGCAGGCGCCAGACCGCGCCAGAAATTCTTCCGCGCCACGCGTCCCGGCGGCCGCACTCTGCCGGGCGACCTTGGTGATTGTGGCGCTTGCATTGGCGGTGACGCTCACGACCGCCTCGGCGACGCCGGCATTCGCTCAGGGCTGGGGTTTCAACTTTTTCCAGCAATTGGTCCAGCCGCAGAGGCCCGCCGCGCGCGAGATCGAGCGGCGTCCGCGGGTGCGACACGTCGTCCGGCATCCAGCCGTGAAGAAGCCGGAAGTCCCCGCGGTTCCGCCGAGCTTTTTTGTCGCCGTTCTGGGCGATTCGCTCGGGGAAATGCTCAGCCTAGGCCTCACCGAGACCTTTGCCGCCCGGCCGGAAGTCGCGATCCTGCGCAAAGCACGGGACGATTCCGGTCTCGTCCGCAGTGATTTTTACGATTGGGTCAAGGGCACCCAGGACCTTCTCGCGAGCGGCGAGAAGATCAACGTCGCGGTGATCTTGATCGGCAGCAATGATCACCAAGCCATGCGCGATGGCTCGGCGACTTATGAACCGCATTCTCCGAAATGGGACGAAATCTACACGGCGCGCATCGAAGCGATCGCAAGCCAGTTTCGCGACAAGAAAATACCGCTGATCTGGGTCGGTCTGCCGATCATGAAGAGTGACCGAATGTCGAAGGAAGCCTTGGCTCTCAATGAGATCTACAAGGATCATGCGACGAAGGCCGGCGCGACCTATGTCGACATTTGGGAAGCTTTCGGCGACGACCACGGCGCGTTCGCGGCTTTCGGTCCAGATGTCGAAGGGCAAGTCGTGCGGCTGCGCGCGGGCGACGGTATCCACTTCACCAAAGCCGGTACCCGCAAACTCGCGCATTTCGTCGAAGATGACATCAAGCGCGTCCTCGATGCGACCGAACCCGAGGACGAGACGCAATTCGCCAAGCTTTGGTCCGAACAGCAAGGAGCCGGGGCACGCTCACCCGTCGCGGCGCCGGATCTCCCCGCTCCCGAAGCCGCCGATCGGGCCGATTCTGCCTTTGACCGGGCTCCCCACCTCGCGCGACGGTTTGCTCGCAACCCGCACGGCAAAGGACTCGCAGCCGCGTCTCGAACAGGCGAGTGACAGCAGCGCTGCGCTCCCGCCAAAGCCTGGACGGGCCGATGATTTCACTTGGCCGCGGCCCTGAAAGCGTCGCGCCGCATTTGTTCGCCAGCGCGGTCCGGGCTAGCGGCCTGCGGCGAGTGCGGCATGTCCAAATCCAATTCGCATGCTGAGCGATGACGTTGTCGATATTCATGCGGGCGTGAAGATCGGCCCGCCGGTCGTCGTTACTCGACCCGGAATTCGCACGCCGGACGCGGCCGGCCCGAGACCATTCGGGCTAACCTTTCGCAGACTTGTGCGAATTCTGTCGCCGCGAGGTCCGCGGTGCAGCACCGACCTAGTTTTCGCCTTTTTCTTGCGGAGGATGGGTAAAGGCTGCCGTTCTTGACGGCCGCGGTGCTCAGCAACGAGCGAGGTGGATCGAGATGCGCGTGCAGGCGAGCCTTGTCGCAATGTCCGTTGCAGCTTTCTGTTTCATTTCGGGACAGGCAGAAGCGCAATGGGCCAATTATGATGGTTATCAGGTCCAGCCGGCCTACCCGGAGCGTGGTTACAACGCCTATCCGCCGTTTCCGGATGAGGACCCTTACGCACCACCGCCGCGTCGCGCTCCCCTGCCTTCGCCCTACGTGCGCGCGCCGGCCGACAGGTCTGGCATCGATTCGCCTCAGCCGACCCGCGAGGCGTCCCTGCCGCCGGCCTCGTCCGTCGAACTCGACGCCGCAGCTGCGCAGTCACCGAGAACCGCACGCATCGTGCCCAACCCGACGCAAGAGCCGCCCGGCACGATCGTCATCGATACGGCGTCCCGGCATCTTTATTATGTCCAGCCTGACGGGCAGGCGATCCAATATGGCATAGGGGTCGGTCGCGAGGGCTTTGCGTGGAAAGGTATCGCGCTTGTCGGCCGTAAAGCCGAGTGGCCCCGCTGGATACCGCCGAAGGAAATGCTGAGCCGCCGGCCCGATCTGCCGGACTCGATGGACGGCGGCCTGGAAAACCCGCTCGGCGCAAGGGCGCTCTACCTCTTCAAGGGCAAAACCGATACTTTGTTCCGTATTCACGGCACAAATGAACCGGACACGATCGGCAAGGCGGTTTCATCCGGCTGCATCCGGATGATGAACGCCGACGTCCTGGATCTCTATCAGCGTGTCTCGGTCGGAACCCGCGTGGTGGTGCTTTGATTTATTGAATTGGCGCTTTCACTTTTCCGTGTCGAGTAGCAATCTGGAGCCACCGCTGATATATGTCAGCGAGATCGGAAAATGTCTCGCTCATTGCGGAGGCGCCTTCCATGCGACCGACCAGTCCATTCGCATTGCTCATTTTTTTCGTCATTCTCGCCATCGGTTGCGCTCTCGCTTACGCGCTGTACGGCATTTCGGCCGATTGGGGGAGCTACTGGCTCATCATTGCCGCCTTCATCGTCGCCACTTTTGTATCCAGTGCAATCAAGGTTGCGGATCAGTGGAACCGGGCCGTCGTCTTGCGGCTCGGCCGCTTCCACGCGCTGCGGGGCCCCGGGCTGTTCCTGATCGTGCCGATCATCGACACGATCCCCTATTGGATCGATATCCGGGTGATCACCTCGTCATTCAAGGCGGAACGCACGCTCACCAAGGATACCGTGCCGGTGAACGTCGATGCGGTGCTGTTCTGGAAAGTCGTGGATCCGGTCAAAGCCGCGCTCGGCGTCGCCGATTATCAAAGTGCCATTAATTGGGCAGCGCAAACTGCGCTGCGCGACGTCATCGGCAAGACGGTCTTGTCCGACATGCTGGAAGGCCGCGAAAAGATCAGCACGGAATTGCAGACGATCATCGACTTTCGCACCGAGCCCTGGGGCATCAACGTCATTTCGGTGGAGGTCAAGGACGTGCTGATTCCGCCCGCGCTGGAGGACGCCATGTCGATGCAGGCGCAAGCCGAGCGCGAGCGCCAGGCCCGCGTCATCCTGGGCGATTCGGAGCGGCAAATTGCAGAGAAATTCGTCGATGCCGCGAACACCTATGCCAGCAGTCCGACCGCCTTCCATTTGCGTGCGATGAACATGCTGTACGAGGGGCTGAAGCAGAATGCCACCATCGTCATCGTGCCCAGCACGGCGGCCGACAGCATGCAGCTCGGCGGCATTGCCGGACTGACGGCGCTGACGATGGAACTGGGCCAGCGAGCCGGCAACAAACCGCCAGCTGCCGAAACCGCGCCTCCTTTGTGAGCACGGCGCGCCACCTCAGATACAGATCGATCGGTGAGGTCGCGGCGCGCAAGCGATTCGTTTGAATCCTCATAGCCCAAAATAGCTGCCGCGCTCTATGTCAGAAAGATGAATGCCGGAAGCCGATCCCGAGCGCTTGTCACAAAGCCATCGGCTTTGCGAGCGGGGTTCTTCGGCCGGTTCATGTCAATCGTCTTGACCTGCACCGGCGTCTCGCATTTAACCCTGGCCGGCGCGCCTGCGCCGCGACTTAGGCTGCGGAGACGAAGACATGGAGAATTGGCCCGTGCATGGCACGATCACAGGTCCCGTCGTGATGATCGGCTTCGGCTCGATCGGGCGTGGGACTTTGCCTTTGCTCGAGCGCCATTTCCACTTCGACAAGGCGCGCTTCACGGTGATCGATCCGGTCGAGAAGGATCGCCATCTGCTCGATCAACGCGGCATTCGTTTTTTGCACGCCGCCGTCACTGCGGGCAATTTTGTTGATCTCTTGAAGCCTTTGCTGACCGAAGGGAGCGGCCAGCCCTTCATCATCAATCTTTCGGTGGAGGTTTCCTCCGCCGCGATCATGCGGCTCGGCCATGAGGTCGGCGCGCTTTATGTCGATACGGTTTGCGAGCCTTGGGCCGGGTTCTATACCGATCCGCGGCTCACCCTCTCACAGCGCTCGAATTTTGCTTTGCGCGCGGAAATTCTGGACGTGCGTCGGGCGCTCGGGCCGGGGCCGACGGCGATTTCCTGCTGCGGCGCCAATCCCGGCATGGTGTCCTGGTTCGTCAAACAGGCGCTGCTCAATGTCGCCAGCGATTGCGGCGTCGCGTTCGAAGAGCCCCGTTCACGCCAGGACTGGGCACAGCTTGCCCGCGATACCGGCGTCAAAGGGATTCACATCGCCGAACGCGATACGCAGCGCGCCAAGGAGCCGAAGCCTCGCGGCGTCTTCGTCAACACATGGTCGGTCGACGGCTTCATTTCGGAAGGCCTGCAGCCGGCCGAACTCGGCTGGGGCACGCATGAAAAGCATTTACCGCCGGAGGGCAAGCGGCATGGTTTCGGCTCGGATTGCGCGATCTATCTGACGCGTCCAGGCGCCGGCACGCGGGTGCGGTCCTGGACGCCGACGGCGCAAGCCCAGCACGGCTGGCTCATCACCCATAACGAGTCGATCTCGATTGCGGATTACTTCACCTTGCGCGAGTTCGGCGAGATCGTCTATCGGCCGACGTGCCATTATGCCTATCATCCGGCCGATGACGCCGTGCTGTCGCTACACGAAATGGCCGGCGCGCAATGGCAGCCGCAAAAGCGATGGCACATTCTCGACGAGCGCGAGATCGTCGACGGAGTCGACGAACTCGGCGTGCTTCTCTATGGCCATGCGAAGAATGCCTATTGGTTCGGCTCGCAGCTGTCGATCGAAGAGACACGGGCCATCGCGCCCTATCAGAATGCGACGGGCCTGCAAGTGAGTTCGGCCGTTCTCGCCGGCATGGTCTGGGCGCTGGAAAATCCGCGCGCGGGTCTCGTCGAGGCCGACGAGCTCGACTTCTCCCGCTGCCTGGAAGTGCAGAAGCCCTATCTCGGGCCGATCATCGGCCAATATACGGATTGGACGCCCTTGGTCGATCGCGGTGTGCTCTTTCCCGAAGACATCGACACCGACGATCCTTGGCAGTTCAAGAATGTGATCGTGAGATAGTTTTTGATGCGCAAACGCAGAAGCCAGCACCCAAAAGTTCGCGAAGCTGTCTTTCTCCAAATCAAATAGAGTTGCGCTCTGCGCAACACCATGTTTTGCTGGTTCCCTGATGCCTATCCGCTCGGGCGTTCGACCCTCGCTCTGGGCTCCGGGAAAGGGGTGCCGCAATAATTCAGGCGCCGACGTGGAGGGAAGGTATGCTCGATCACGTCACCATCGCCGTCAGCGACATGAAACGTTCGAAAGCATTTTATGATTACGTGCTGAAGACACTCGGCATTGAACGCCTGCATGATGCCGATAATGGGGCATACGCGGGTTACGGCGCGGATCGGAAGCCCTTCTTCTGGATCGGATTGCGGGAGCAGGTCCTTACCGGGACGCATATTGCTTTCGCCGCTCCAAATCGGGAGACGGTAGACCGCTTTTACGCGGCGGCCATTGCCGCCGGAGGCCGCGACAATGGCGCGCCGGGCCTGCGGCTACATTACCATCCGAACTATTATGGTGCCTTCGTGCTCGATCCGGATGGCCACAACATTGAGGCCGTCTGCCATCGTGCGGGCGATTGAATACCAGCCGAATCTAACCCGAAGGCGCGATCGAAGTCCTCACTTCACATCAGCTCTCATCAATTTGCCTTTGGAGACGCCGACGGCAAAACGCGCGATCTCCACCATTCTATCTTTGTCGCGGCGCTCGACGACGACGCTCCAATCGGAAAAGACCCGCCAGCCGATTGTGAAATGTCCGGCCCGCGCAAGATAGACGTGACCGGCAGAAATCAACGGCAGGAGCGCAGGACCTCGATCGGTAATGTCCAGCCGCCAGATCTCGTCCGGCACATCCTCCGCGTTTATCAATTTGCGTATCGCCATGAACTCTACGCGCTGCGACGGGCTCAGTTTCTTGAGGAGGCTCTTTTGTGCCTCAGCCGGGTTTAATTGCGCCGCTTCGATGAGTTCGAAGGCCGCGTGTCGTAAGTCATTGCAATCTGCGCCCGTGCAGCCTTCCTCCCATTGATTGTAAGTGGCGTGTGGCAAGAACCGCGGCGAGAATTCCCAATGAATTGTGCACGAGGCGGCAAAATTCTCTCCGTCCCAGCCGTGGATTGTCACATCGGAACTGAATTCAGGGCCACCTTCAGCATAAGTGTCCTCGAAAGCGACAGGATCTCTGTCGACCCTGCCGAACTCGCGGATAATGCCACAGCCGGCTCCGTTCTCCTCGCTCCAAGTCTGCGGTCCCGGAACCATTCGTGCGCGGCCGTCTTTCACTAAAAAATATTTGCTGGAGAAGCAGAGGGCCGTGCCTTCAACGGTGCTCAGCCGATAGAGCCGCGTGCCCGGTAATTGCGCGATCCGGGGGGCAGCTCCGGGGTGGGAGAGTTGCGCAAGCTCGTCCAGAACGTCCTTCGAAAAGGCGATCGGTTGCTTTTGTTGCTGCGCCCAATTGGTGAGCGAGCGCTGCGGATCTTTTTCGAATTGCGGGAGCGGCACGTTTGACTCGATCGTCACGCCGCTTGATGGGCTATCGGCAAGACTCTCGATCGGGCTCGCGGCATAATCGCCTTCACGAAACGGTGCCGCGGGATCGGCTTTGAGAAGCGCTTTATAGCGGTCGACAATCCTGTGACAGGCGGAGGTGCGCGACGTCTCTTGCCCCGACGCCGTCTGATTGGCTGCATGGGCCGGAACATTTGCCGGCAGTGCGAGAGTCAAGACAAGGACCGACAAAACGGACTTGCGAAGCATGTTGGTCTCCGAAAGGGAGCCGACCGGTTCTCGGCAATCGGCCTCTCCTAATGAGGCAGCTATCGCTCCGGCCAGAAAGCCAATCCAGCTTTGCTGCAACATGTTCGCGCGGCTTGTCGTGCGAACGCACACATATCAAAGCCGTGGCGGCTCATTTGCCCTTGAGCCCCTCCAGTTCCGCGATCAGCCCTTCGATCATGTTCAGGACGATCTGCCAGAAGGCCGGGCCGCGCGCGTCGAGCCCGAACGGCGCGAGAAACTCCGCATGATGTTTGGTGCCGCCCGCTGCGAGCATCGCGAGATAGCGGTCGGCGAAGCCCACGCGCGCCTTCATAGACGCTATAGAGCGAATTCACGAGACAATCGCCAAAGGCATAGGCATAGACGTAGAATGGCGAATGGGTGAAATGCGGGATATAGGCCCAGAAGGCCTCGTAGCCCGGCCCGAGCCGGATCGACGGCCTGAGACTTTTGCCTTGCGCGTTGAGTCAGAGATCGCAGATTATTCATGCTTATGCTTATGCGGCCCGAAGCAGCCGCGATGTCTGATCACACTCCAGATAAGCGGATTCCAATTCCACCACACCCTTTCGGCTTCGCGTTGAAGCAGGCCGGCAATCACCTCGGGAACTCCACCAAACACCTCCGGCATGACTTTCGACATCTCCCGGTCATGCAGCACCGAGAATTTCGAAAATCCGCCCATCATCGGCGACCCGATGGCATAAACGACTTTATGAATTCGGGTCTCGCGAATGGGAAACGAACACATCGCGCAAGGTTCGACGTTCGAATAGATGGTGCAGCTGCTCAAATCCTTTCGACCGAGCAGTTTCTGTGCTTCGGAGATCGCAACCAATTCGGCATGGCGGGTGACATCCGCCTCGCGGACGACGCGATTGGTAGCCTCGACGATGATCTCCTCGTTCTCGCAGACGAGAGCCGCGAATGGAAACTCGCCCAGCTTTCCCGCCGTTCTGGAGAGTTCGATGCAACGCAGCATCATTTTCAAATCAATCGCCTGGCCTACTAATTGGTCCATGATTAACGCGGCTCCGTAGTCTGAGCTCAGGGGCGGTCGGAAGTCTTTAGCTTGGCCGAAATGCGGCCATGACATCAACCGATTCTTGCAAATCTATTCCTGGAAAATCTATTCTTGAAAGATGTCGCTCATGCTCACTGCCGAGTGCTAAGGTTGCACAAAACATTTTCCGCCCGTCACTGCGTGGACGCCCGTGACAAATCCCCGGATGAAGGCCCAGGACGGCCAGGCGCAGTCCATTCACAATGAGATCTGTTGACTCGCCTCTCGCTCCCACCCCTCTAGCCCCTCCAGCTCGGCAATCAGCCCTTCGATCATGTTCAAGCCGATCTGCCAGAAGGCCGGGTCGCGCGCGTCGAGTCCGAACGGTGCGAGAAGCTCCGTATGATGTTTGGTGCCGCCCGCCGCGAGCATCGCGAGATAGCGCTCGGCGAAGCCCTCGCGCGCGCCTTCATAGACGCCGTAAAGCGAATTCACGAGACAATCGCCAAAGGCATAAGCATAGACGTAAAAGGGCGAGTGAATGAAATGCGGGATATAGGCCCAGAAGGCCTCGTAGCCCGGACCGAGCCGGATTGAAGGCCCGAGACTTTCGCCTTGCACGCTGAGCCAAAGATCGCAGATCCCGTCCGCCGTGAGTTCGCCTTGCCGGCGCTCGGTATGGACCTTGCGTTCGAACGTGTAGAAGGCGATTTGGCGGACGACCGTATTGATCATGTCCTCGACTTTGGCGGCAAGCATGGCGCGCCGCTCATCGACCGAACGGGTCTTGGCGAGCAAAGCGCGGAAGGTCAGCATTTCGCCGAAGACGGATGCCGTTTCGGCGAGCGTCAGCGGGGTCGGCGCCATCAAGGCGCCGTTGGGAGCGGCGAGAACCTGATGCACGCCGTGGCCGAGTTCGTGCGCGAGCGTCATCACGTCGCGCGGCTTGCCGAGATAATTCAAAAGCACATAGGGATGCGCAGAAGGCACGGTGGGATGTGAGAAAGCACCGGGCGTTTTGCCCGGCCGCACCGGCGCATCGATCCAATGTTCGTCGAAGAAGCGCTTGGCTATGCCGGCCATTCGCGGCGAGAAGGCGTCATAGGCTTCAAGCACGGTCGTGCGGGCCTCGGGCCAAGAGAAGACGCGTGTTTCGGCATTCGGCAGCGGTGCGTTGCGATCCCAGTGGTCGAGCGCGTCCCTGCCGAACCACTTGGCTTTGAGTCTGTAGTAGCGGTGCGACAAGCGCGGATAGGCGGCGTGGACGGCTGAGACCAGCGCGTCGACGACTTCGCGCTCGACACGGTTAGACAGATGGCGCGAATCGGCAATATCCTGGAAGCCGCGCCAACGGTCCGAAATCTCCTTGTCCTTGGCGAGCACATTGGTGATGAGGCCAAAAGTCCGCAGGTTCTGCTTCAACGTCGTCGCAATAGCCTCGGCGGCTTCCTTGCGGACCGCCTCCTGGCGATCCTGCATGAGGTTGAGGGCGGGTTCGAGCGTCAGCTCCCGATCGCCGATCTTGAAACGCAGAGCTGAAATCGTCTCGTCGAAGAGGCGGTTCCAGGCGGCGCGTCCAGTGACCGATTTCTCGTGGAACAATCGTTCGAGCTCATCATCGAGCTGATAGGGTTTTTCTTTGCGGATGTCCTCGAGCCACGGGCGGTAATGCGCGAGCGTGCCGGCTGTGACGCGCGCGAGCAATGCGTCGTCGAGGCGATTGAGTTCGAGCTGAAAGAAGAGAAGATCGGTCGAAGCGGCGGTGATCTTGTCCTGCGTGTCGCCATAAAATTTCGCCCGCACCGGATCATTCGTATCGCCGGAATAGACGAGGCCGGCATAGGACATGATGTGGCCGAGGAGATCATCGATCTGCTCGTAACGTCGCACGGCTTCGAGCAGGCCTTGACCGGCATCCTCTTCGGCGAGCTTTGCGAGTTCGCCGCGGTAAGTCTCGGCAAAGGCTTTGCACTCGCGCGCCGCCCGCGCCAGATCTTCGGCAAATTGTCGCGAATCCATCGAAGGATAGAGATCGGCGAGATTCCATTCCGGCAATTGGCCGAGGTCGGGCTCGAGGTCCGAGGCCAAGGCTTCGGCGGCGGCGGCGCAAAGCGTAAATTTCGAGGTGACGTTCATCGCAGAAAACTGTCCGAAAGAGGGAGCCCGAAGAAGGAGACGTGAAGTTTGCATAGAGGATATCGGCAATCTCGATCAACAACGGGACTCGCGCTCCACGGCCGTGAGCTGCGACCGCCAAGCACCTCCCGCCAAGCACCTCCCGCCAACGCATTTCACGCCGCGTTCGGCAGCCATTCGCTCAGCCGGCACTGCTCTGCTCCGGCAGCATTCTGTCCAAAATCCCGTCGCGACGCACGACAATATGCCAGGCCGTCGCCAATATATGCAAAGCGATCAGGCCGTAAACGGCCCATTGGGCGACGAGGTGAATTTCATCGGCGAGCTTTGCTGCCCCTTTGTTTTGCGGCAGTGCCGGAAACGCGAATAGGCCGAAGAACGTCACGGGATGACCGCCGGCGGAAGACAGCACGTAGCCGCTGATCGGCATGACGACGAGGACGACATAAAGAAGCCAATGGCTCAGCTTGGCGCTATTGGCGTCCCACCGCGTCATGCTCGCTGGGAAAGACGGCGCCGGGTTCGTAGCGCGCCAGAGGAGTCGCATCATCGTCAGCAAGAGGATCGTCACCCCGATCGATTTATGCAGCGCGAAGAGCATGGCGCGGTTTGGATTGTCTTTGGCGACGGCCGTCATCACCCAAGCAAGGGGCAAAACCGTGAACATCAACACGCCGGTGAGCCAGTGCAGCGCTTGCGCGGTGCCGCTGAATTTAAGAATCCTGATCCGTGCGGGCCGCGCGGAAGGCGGAGCGAGACATCCGTCCATCGTAATCTTCTGTCCCTATGCTGCATGTGGTCGCAGGATCGAGATCTGGCGAGGCCGGATCGGCTTCGAAGGGCGCGCGCGCCCGTCAATTCTATTTTACTAAGCGCAGGAAACGAAAGTCTTGGCCGCGATGACCTCGCGCATATCTGGCTAAAGTCTGCCAGGCTCGCCCTTGGGATTGCCTCCAACACATTGATTGAACACGCGTTCCGATCTGCCGGCCCTGTTCCTTCCGATCGCTGGATGGACAAATTGGCGGCGCGCTGTCGTCGGTGTCGCGGAACCTCGCTCAGATTAAGGCCGCGTTTACTCTGATCGGCGAGCATGGCCTCGAAGCATTCCGACCGACTTGGAAGATCGTGCGACAGGATCGAGTTGGCCGAGGTCCAGTCGTCTCTGCGGTGCCATACCGGTCTCGGCGATGCTCTGAAGGTATCGGGTTGCGGGCAGTCGCCCGTAGAAGAAAGAGGCTCATGTCCTGTCTCATCCTGGTCGTCGATGATGATCCCGTCCAACGTCGCTTGCTTGAGACGCTTGTCCGTCGTTTCGGCTATGAAGTGGAGAGCGTAGAGAGCGGCGAGGCCGCTTTGGGCCGGCTCGATCCGGCCGCTGGCACGCTGGTCGATCTTCTCATTCTCGATCTAGTCATGCCCGATCTCGACGGAATGGCGGTGCTCGAGCGGATGCGCGAGCAGAATTGCAAAGTGCCGACAATCGTCCAGACCGCCCACGGGTCGATTGAAGCCGTCGTTTCGGCGATGCGGGCCGGCGCTCTCGATTTCGTCGTCAAGCCGGTGGGCGCCGAACGCTTGCAAGTCTCGATCAAGAATGCTTTGCGCGTCGATGCCCTCGAGGATGAAATCAGGCGGCTCAACAAACAGGCCTCCGGGACTTTGACCTTCAAGGACCTCGCCAGCAGAAGCGAGGACGTGGCGCGAGTCATCAGGCTCGGCGAGCGTGCGGCGAAATCGACGATCCCAGTGCTTCTCGAAGGCGAGTCGGGGGTCGGCAAAGAAGTGTTCGCACGCGCGATCCAAGGCGCCTCGGATCGGCGCGGGCGCCCATTCGTGACCGTCAATTGCGGCGCTCTCCCTGAAAATCTCGTCGAATCCATTCTTTTCGGACACGAGAAAGGTGCCTTTACGGGTGCCAATGAAAAGCATCTCGGCAAATTCGTCGAAGCCCATGGCGGCACGCTCTTTCTCGACGAGGTCGGCGAGTTGCCGCCAGAGGCACAAGTCAAACTTCTCCGCGCTTTGCAGGACGGCGAGGTCGATCCGGTCGGCGCCAAGCGCCCGGTCAAAGTCGACCTGAGGTTGATTTCCGCAACGAATCAAAATCTGATCGAACTCGTAAAACGCGGTGCGTTTCGTGAAGATCTCTACTACCGGCTGAATGTTTTTCCGATCACAGTCCCGCCCTTGCGGTCGCGTCGCGCCGATATCCTCGATCTCGCCCGCAGATTTGCATCGCGTTTTGCTGCCGAAGAGGGCAAGCGCCTGCGCGGCATCAGCGCCGAAGCCGCGGCGCTCATCGAAAGCTATGATTGGCCGGGCAATGTCCGGCAGCTGGAAAATGCTTTGTTCCGCGCGGTGGTTCTGGTCGACGGAGACGACCTCACGGTCGCCGAATTCCCGCAGATCGCCAGCCACGTCAAAGGCTTCGACGTGCGTATCCCAGCCCTGCCCCAAACCTCTCGCGAGGCGAAGCCGGAGCGCGAGATCATCCGCGTCGAAGTGCGTGACCCCAATGTCCTGCCGCTGCTCGATGAAAACGGCGCGATGCGCCAACTCGACCAGTTGGAAGCTGAAACGATCAAATTCGCGTTGACCTATTACCGCGGCCAAATGTCGGCTGTGGCGCGCAAACTCGGCATCGGCCGCTCGACGCTTTATCGCAAAATGAAAGAATACGACCTCCACCATGGCTTCAGCGAAGCGGGCGACGACAAGGCAATCGAGGTCAATCGAGGCGGCGCGGCGGCCTAAGGGCGGCGCCTGCCGAAAGGATCCGATGTGGCGCTGATGCCACGACGATCAAGAATGCGCGAGGTGTGTTCTCCGGCACGCGCTCGAGCATTGATTTCATGCTCCCGTGCAGTTCAGATGAAGCGCATTTCGTGCGCCGAACCGCTCAGCTTCCTCCTCTGAGCTGGTGCGCCGATAAGGTTCCGGGAGAACAGGATGCGGGTGCACGCGGCAAGTCTGGTGATCGGCTTTGCAGGTATTCTGTATCTTCTCGGTCTTCCGGCGTCCCGCGGTGCTGAGGCCGACGCGTCCACTGCGCAACAGGCATCGGTTGCCCCTCCCGCCGCGCTCGCCGAGACGGAAGAGGCGGCGGACCTGGCGCCGCTGTCTTCGGCTCTCATTGCTCAGTCCGCAACATTACCGACCTATGTCGAGGCGTTGCCGGCTTCGGTGGCCGCTCTCGACAAAGAACAGACGGGGACCCCGCCTGAAGAGGCCGCACCGGCGATAAAGCCGCAAGAAGCCAAGCTATTGCCGGAACCGCAGGGTGGCCGAGAGAGCCTCGGCGAATCTGTCTTGAAGGAGCCACCGGCATCGGTTCCTCCCGCAGAGAGCCAAAGCGATCATCCCACTCAGGCCGATGAGCCGGCAGCAGCACCGCCGCCGGCTTTGAAGGACTTCATCAAGAGTGCCGTCGAAAGTCCGCGCGCGAAGGAGAGCAAAGGCGCGCAGGCGGTCGAACTAGGCAAAGAACGCGCCGCAATTGCCGCCTTCTATGCCGAACATGATTATGCCTCGCTTTGGATCACCGACGGGAAAGCCAATGCCGCCGCGCGGGCTGCGCCGGCGCAACTGGCACGTGCCGAAGATGACGGGCTCGACCTGCACGCTTTTGCGGTCCCGGTTTTCGAAGGCAGCGAGGAAAAGCTTGCTGCAGCTGAAGTCGCCCTTTCGGCCGAGGTCGTCGCCTATGGCCGGCAAGCTTCGGGCAGCCGCGTCGATCCGCGCTTGATTTCGGCATTGATCGGGGCAAAACCCGAACTTGCCGATCCCGCCGCCATTCTCATGAAAGTCGCTGCCGCGGGAGACGAAGCCGCCATGGTCCTCAAGAGCTTCAATCCGCCGCAGAAAGGCTATGAGGCGCTGCGGGAAAAGCTTGCCGAACTCCGACACGTTTCGGTGGCGACGGCGCGCGTGATGATCCCCGGCGGACCGGAACTCAAAGTGGGAATGCGCGATCCACGCGTATCGCTGATTAGAGCTCGGTTCGGGCTCGACGCGGAGCCCCCCACGAATTCAGAAGACCTGGTCTACGACACGCGCGTTGCTGCGGCGGTGGCCGATTTCCAGAAGGCCAATGGTCTGCCGGCCTCGGGTGTGCTGAGTGCGCGCACGATCGCTGCTCTTTCGGGTGGCCAGCCGCTGCGCCTCGAGAATGAAATCCTCGCTAACATGGAACGCTGGCGCTGGATGCCGCGTGACATGGGCGAATCGCGGATCGAAGTGAACGTTCCGGATTTCACCGTCTCCGTCATTCGCGCCGGCGAAGTCGTGGCCCGCAACAAGGTCATTGTCGGCAACAGCAAGACGCCGACGCCGCTGTTTTCGAATACGATGCAATTTCTGATCGTCAATCCATCCTGGAATGTGCCGCAATCCATCATCAGGAAGGAAATGCTCCCCAGGCTCGGCCAAGATCCGAGCTATCTGCAGCGGCTGGGCTATCAGGTGACCCGGATCCACGGCCTGCTGTTCGTGCGCCAACCGCCCGGCGAACGGAATGCGCTCGGCCGAATCAAGTTCATGTTCCCCAACGAATATTCGGTTTATCTGCACGATACGCCATCGCGGGGTCTGTTCGGAGCGGCGCAACGCGCCTTCAGTCATGGCTGCGTGCGCCTCGATCAACCTTTCGCCTTTGCCGAAACTGTCCTCGGCCGCGACAACGGCTGGAGTGCGGAGCGCGTGAAACACCTGATCGGCGGCAGAGAGCGTTATGTCTATTTGCCGAAACCTCTCCCAATCCACATCGAGTATTTCACCGCCTTTGTCGACGGTGCCGGCCGGCTGCAATTGCGCAACGACATTTATGGCTATTCAAATCGCGTGAAGACGGCGCTCGGTCTCGCGAACTGATGGGCAGGTGGCGAACATGTGACATATTGGCAGTTCCTCACGAGCGAGCCGTCATTTCAGTCGAAAATCCTTGACAAAGCTTTGCCACATTTGCTGGGTTAGGTTGCTGTCACCTTGTTGCAATGCGGGGAGCTCGCCCGGCATTGCGCAGTGGACCGTGCCCGAGCGGGCGGTGGAAATCCCGCTGCCGGTCAAGAGCCAAGGAACTCACTGAGCCCAGAGAGCTCATAGAAACGTGCGCGCGCTTTCGGATTTCCGCTGAAGCGGATGAGAGTCTGGTTGGAAGCGAAAGCGTGATTGCCAAAGTTGAGAGAACGGGGGGACGTTGCGAGCGCAAAGCTACGTAACGTTAACGGTTCTCGGTAAAATTAGAGTATTGCGACGCAGATGCAGCGCCGCAATTCATTCTTTCGGCTGCTCCGCCGTTACCCGGGAACCGAGGTTTGCCTTTGCGACAAAGACGCTTAAGCAAGGCTATCTGGAGTCCTATGCGCCCCAGTTTGGTGGTTTCGTTCGGGCGTGCTGTCCGTTCGAAACTGCTCGTGGCGCCTAAGAGAGCACGAAAATCCTGGTTTGTGGCAGCGACCTGCCTTTCCGCGCTGTGTTATTGTGCCGTCGATATCTCTTCGACGGAATCAGCCATCGCCAACGGCGATACGCGCACCATCCGGCTCTACCATGCCCATACCGGCGAATTGATCGAGGCCACATATCGCATCAATGGCCATTATGATACCGCCGTTCTCGAAAAGCTGAATTGGTTCCTGCGCGATTGGCGGCGCGACGAAGCGACCAAAATGGATCCCCGTTTGTTCGACGCGGTGTGGGAGACCTATCGCGCCGCCGGGGCCACTCAGCCGATAACGGTCTTATGCGGTTTTCGCTCGCCGCAGACCAATGCGATGTTGCGGGCGCGCTCGCGCGGCGTCGCCCAGCATTCGCAGCACATATTGGGCAGGGCGATGGATTCGACCATGCCCGGCATGTCGATGGAGAAAGTCCGCGAAGTCGCGATGCGCCTGCAAATGGGCGGCGTCGGATATTATCCGGGCACCAACTTCGTACATATCGACGTCGGCGGTGTCAGACATTGGCCGCGCATGAGCTATGATCAGCTCGCGCGTCTGTTCCCCGATGGGAAAACCGTTCATATTCCCACGAACGGCCAGCCTTTGGCGCGCTACGAGGAGGCCCGCGCCGAGATCGAGGCGCGCGGTGGCGGCGTCGATCTGCCGCCCTCGTCGCAGGGCCCGAATTTTTTTGCGTGGCTGTTTGGCCTCGGTCACGGCGAGGACGAACCTGAGGAAAGCGTCGCCGCCCTTCCGCCGCGAGCTGCCGCGCCGGTTCGTGTTGCGAGCCGCAGCCAAACTGCGGATGATGCCGCTGCCACCAGGCCCGGCGAAAATGCCGACAAAACCGTTGTTGCAAGCCTTGCTAAGCGGCCTGGCACGCGCAGTGCCGCGGACCTTGCTAAGCGGCCTGGCACGCGCAGTGCCGCGGACGTCGATTTCGGCATCCGACGCGGACAAAGCCTCCCGGGCGGCATCGCCGCTGCCGCCGTCGCGTCCTGTCGAACTTGCGGCTCTCGCGGCCGATGTTCCGCTGCCGCCGACCCGCCCCGTGATCGCCACAGCTTCGGCAATGCCCGCGACCAACCTTACGGCGTCTTCGACGCGCGAGTCCGCGGCGGCAGTGCCGAGGAATGATGCGATCGGCAGCTTCATTTCCACGGCCGATGCGGCCGCGCCCCTGCGCGGCGCCAATCTGCCGGATCTCATCACCCACGGCTCCAACACTGCGGTCTCCGCACCGGCGGCAGTGCTCGCTTATGCGGCCGGGGCGCAAATCGAAGGCTTGCGAACGGCGGCACGCAGCAAGAAGGCCGGCGTCGTGGTTCACGCCGCGATGGCGACACAGGCTCCGGCGCCGATGGTTCCCGCCCGGCTCGACCGCTCGAATTTCCTGGTGATGACGGGCCCGGTTGAAGCTGCACGACTGGCCACGCAAACCGTGCTTGGTCCGACTGTCGCCGGCCTGCGACAAGTTGCCCAGAATCAATTGCGCATCCAGGCGGGATCCTTGTCGAACGTTGCGCTTTCGGCGAGGCCGCCGCGTTTCGCGCTCGCAGCCACCGATCTCTCGACGGATCATTTCACAGATGCGCCGGGAAGAGCTGCCTATGCGTTCGCGTCGCCTTCCGACCGCGTCCACGTTATCGTCGGTTCGCTGGCTCTGAAGAATGGCGAATAGGCTCGCGTGCCGGTTCGGCGCGCGGCGAAGCATCCAACAACGAGCCATACCCTGAAGCCGAAGGATTTCACGGTTCCCTTCCAGCAAATCGCCCTCGCGAAGGCGATTTGCCGGAGCAGCGCCACCTGTTCCTTCGGAACGGCGGGCGGTATATGAGGCTGGGATGATTGCCCCTAGCCAATTCCCGACATCCGATACGGCGGCGACGCGCTCGGCTCTGCGGACGCTCGGGTTGGAGCACGTCGGCCTGGCCGCGCTCGAAGCCGCTTTCGAATGCAACGCCAATGATCTTGCGGCGCGATTTTCTGCAGCGGTCGGCTTGATCGGCGCCGCGTCTGGCCGCGTCATCATTACTGGCATCGGCAAGTCCGGCCACGTCGCCCGGAAGATCGCCGCGACCTTCGCTTCGACCGGAACCCCCGCCTATTTCGTCCATCCGAGCGAGGCCAGTCATGGCGACCTCGGAATGATTCAATCCGGCGACGTGATTTTGGCTCTCTCCTGGTCTGGCGAAACGGCTGAGCTCGCCGACATCATCACCTATTCGCGCCGTTTCGGAGTCGCGCTCATCGGCGTGACAGGCAATGGCGAAAGTCACCTGTGCCGGGCGGCCGACCTCGGTCTCGTCCTGCCGCGCGCCGACGAGGCCTGTCCCGAAGGGCTCGCGCCGACGACATCGGCGATCATGCAGGCCGCGCTCGGCGATGCCCTCGCTATTGCACTCATCGAAGCGAAGGGATTTACGGCAAGCGATTTCAGCCGCTTGCATCCGGGCGGGCGGCTTGGGGCCAAGCTCACCTTCGTCCGCGATCTCATGCATCGCGGCGAGCGGCTGCCGCTCGTCGAGCTCGACGCGGGCATGGGGGCGGCGATCGTCGCAATTTCGGCGCAGGGCTTTGGCTGCGTCGGTGTTCAGGACGCCGCCGGCAAGCTTGCCGGGATCATCACGGATGGAGATCTGCGCCGGAATATGCATGACGACTTGCTGCGCATGCGGGTCGTTCAAGTCATGACGAAGACGCCTTTGACGATTGGTCCAGATGTCCTCGCGGGCGAGGCCTTGCAAATCCTCAACAGCCGCAAGATCACTGCGCTCTTTGTCGTCGACGACTACGGCCGGCCTTGTGGCCTCGTCCATATGCACGATCTCTTGCGTCTCGGCGTCGCCTGAAAAACCTCGGATTTGTGTTGCTGCACCGCAATCGCGAAGTCACGCCGCGGCTTTCAGGCCCGACAAGGTTGCCAGCAACAATGCCGCGCCAAACAGGATGACGCAAAAGGCCGCGCCGACTTCGATCCCGCGGCCGATGATTTCGGCTCGCCACGAGCCTGCGCCCGAGAGTCGCACCGCCCAGCTTTTCGCGAGCACTGCCATGCTGGCCAGCGCGCCCGTCGTCACCGCGGTACCGAGGGCCATGGCGAAAGTTGCTGCGGTGCCGGCCCAGAAAATACCCTGGGCTAGGGAGAAGACGAGCACGAGGATGGCGCCGGAACAAGGTCGTGCGCCGGCGGTGAGGATCGTCAGGGCTGCACTTCTCCAATTGAACCCTTCGCCGAGCTGGCGCGGATCGGGGGCATGGAAATGTCCACAACCAGGTCCGTGCACATGGTCGTCGTGGCCATCGTCGGCGAGGAAAGTGCTTTCCTGCTCGCTGCCGGTCGCAAGGGCGAGCGACGGCGCTGAAGCGAAGACGCCGAGCGAGGTCGCCGCGGGAATTTTGCGCAAGGCGACCACGAGACCGGCGCTCTTGCTCCACAGCAAGGCGGCGCCGAGCAGGATGATTCCCACATAGCTCGCAATCTCCATCGCATGCGCGGCTTCCGTCATGCGTGCGGCCGTACTCGCGAAGATGGCCGCGGCAATTCCAACTAGGCCGACGGCGACCAGGCCTTGCAGCAAAGCCGCCAGAAGCGAGATTGCGAGCCCCCGCCGCAAAGCGCGTTCGTTCGAGACCATGTAGGACGTGATCACCGCTTTCCCGTGTCCGGGACCGGCGGCATGAAAGACGCCATAGGCGAAACTCAAGCCGATCAATCCCCACAAGGCGGCGCCATTTCCTTTGGCACCGCGCAGCGAAGCGGCGAGCAGCCGATAAAAGCCGCTCTCCCGCGCAATGATCCAGGCCGTGATCTCTGAGACGTGCCCGACGGCGCCTTCATTGGCACCCACGGCGAATGGGTGATGCGCACCTTGCGCCAGGGCAGGACCCGCCAGTCCTGCAAAGACGAGGCTGAACGCAAAAAAAAGGCCGGCCCACAGCCGCCGCCCGCTCATTGCGTGCGGGCGCGCCTTCGCGCGAACAGGCGGTCCTCGTCTGTTGCGACGGCGCGCAGGGGGAAGAGACATGTTGAAGCTCGACATCAAGGACAGGCCACGATGATTCGGCTCGCCAATTTCACGCCGAAATCCGCTCCCGGCGATAGATTGGCGAAGAAAGCCTCCGACAATTTCTGGTTGTCTTCGGCGAGCAGAGGATTGGCACCGAGGACTCCCGCGGAACAACCTTGCGGCGCCGAGGTCAGCGACACAGGATCTTTCTCTTCGAGTTCGAACGCCACGAAATAGGTTGGGTCATAGACCTGAAAGGAAAAGGCGCGGCCCACTCTGGCGGGCTCTTTGAGTGGCAGAGTGAAGGTCAAAACCACAAGCTTATCGGGCCTTTCTTCGAGCGAATAATCGGTCGGCTGGCCGAATTCGACCTTGTGGCCCTCCGCCTTGGCATGCGTGAAATAGTCGAACTCCTGGAGCAACTCGACATTCGTCTTGGCCAGCGGCGCGAGATCATCCTTCGTGGGCAATTGACCGTCTTTGCCGAGCCCTTGCGTCGCGAAAGCGGAATACATTTCATCGAACACCCAGGAATTGCGGATTGCGGTAATGCGTCCCTCCTTATCGAACAGCACGGCCTCGCGCGCCGTGATCCAGACATGCGGATGCGCGACGGCCGGGGCCGCGCCCAAAATCAAAGCGCATGTCGCAAAAGAGAATTTCCACATGAAGGACCTTTTAACTTTTCAGCCCGGATCCTTTGACATCAACGTGCCGAATCTCGCCGAAAAGAGAACCGACTGGCAGCATTATTGCGGGTCGAACTCTGGCCAAAGCGAGGCATGGGCTGCATCTTTTTGACGCCAGCCGCGTTGCACGCGTGCTCGCCCGTCGATTGGCAGACGGACAGAGATTCATTGTGCGAAAATAATTCCCACTTGTAATCTGGGCTAGCCCGCCGGTCGCCTCGTATATCATTCTTATCGACTTATATTGATGATTCGACGGGAGTGACGGCTGAGCTTAGCCATAAGCTTGACCATGTCTTGGGGAGGGCAAAGCGATGGCGGATGCGATCAGTGCCCCATTCGACAGGTCTCGTGATCGGGGGCCGGTGTCGCTCGGCGACAAATATGATCTGACGAAAACGCACATTTTCGTTTCTGGACCGCAGGCGATCACCCGGCTTTTGCTGATGCAAAAGGAATTGGACCGGCGGTCGGGGCTGAATACGGCCGGCTTCGTTTCCGGCTACCGCGGTTCGCCGCTCGCCGGTCTCGACACGACTTTTTTCCGTGCCAAAGACGCACTCGTTGCGCATGACATCGTCTTTCAGCCCGGGCTCAATGAGGATCTGGCGGCGACCGCGATTTGGGGCACCCAACAGGCCGAGATGCGCGGCGAGGGCCGCTTCGACGGGGTTTTCTCGCTCTGGTACGGCAAGGGTCCAGGCGTCGACCGAAGCGGCGACGTGTTTCGTCATGCCAATCTCGCCGGCACCTCAAAGAACGGCGGCATTCTCGCCCTTATGGGCGATGACCATACGGCCGAATCGTCGACGACGGCGCATCAGTCCGAATTCAGCTTCGTCGACGTGATGATGCCGATCCTGTCGCCGGCAGGGGTCCAGGAATTGATCGATTATGGCCTCTACGGCTATGCGATGAGCCGCTTCACGGGCTGCTGGGTTGCACTCAAGTGCCTGAAAGATATCATAGAATCGACCGCCACGGTGGATGTCTCTTTGGAACGTATCCGGCCCGTCCTCCCCGGTGATTTCGAAATGCCGCCGGGCGGCCTGAACATTCGCCCGCGCGATCTCATCCTCGAACAAGAAATGCGGCTGCAGAACTGGAAGCGCGATGCCATGCTCGCTTTCCTCTCTGCCAATCGTTTGAACAAGATCATCACGTCCGGCGGGCCGCAAGCGAAGATCGGCGTGATCACGACGGGCAAGTCCTACCTCGATGTGCGCCAAGCCATGGATGACCTCGGCATAGACGAGGTCAAGGCCGATCAACTCGGATTGCGGATTTTCAAGATCGGCTGCCCCTGGCCCCTCGAGCCGCAGGGTCTGCGCGAGTTCGCGCGTGGCCTCGAGATGATTATCGTCGTCGAGGAAAAGCGCTCGCTCATCGAAGTTCAAGTTCGCGAAGAGCTCTACGGCAGCAAGGATCAGCCGATCTGCATCGGCAAAAAGGATGAAAACGGCGCATGGCTCTTTCCGATCACCGGCGCACTCGACGCCAACGATATCGCCATCGCGATCGGGCGACGGCTGATCAAGTTTGCTGCGAGCGAAGACCTGGAGCGGCGCGTGCAACGGCTCGAACAGGCGCAGGCGAGGCTCGCCGAGACGCGCGACGTCGCGCAGCGCATGCCCTATTTCTGCTCCGGCTGTCCGCATAATTCTTCGACAAGAGTGCCGGAGGGAATGCGCGCCTATGCTGGCGTAGGCTGTCATTACTTGGCGCAGTTCATGGACCGCTCGACCGAAGGCTATACACACATGGGCGGCGAAGGCGCCAACTGGATCGGTGAAGCGCCTTTTTCGACGCGCAAGCACGTCTTCCAGAATTTGGGTGACGGCACCTACAATCACTCGGGCATCCTCGCCCTGCGTTGGGCTATCGCTTCGGGCGTCAACATCACCTACAAAATCCTCTTCAACGACGCCGTCGCTATGACCGGCGGCCAACATCATGAAGGCAATCTCAGGGTCGATATGGTCGCCCGCCAGGTCGCAGCCGAAGGCGCCAAAGCCATTGCTCTCGTCACCGACGAACCATACAAATATCGGCCTGGCATCGATTGGCCGGCCGGTCTCACGATCAGGCCGCGCGCCGAACTTGACGAAGTCCAGCGCGAACTGGCCGTAATACCCGGCACGACCGTCCTGATCTATGATCAGACCTGTGCTGCCGAGAAGCGCCGGCGGCGCAAGCGCGGCACGTTCCCCGATCCAGACAAGCGCGTCATCATCAACGAACTCGTTTGCGAAGGCTGCGGCGATTGCGGCGTCAAATCCAATTGTGTCTCGATACAGCCGCTCGAGACGGAATTCGGGCGCAAGCGGACGATCGATCAATCGAGTTGCAACAAGGATTTCTCCTGTCTCGAAGGATTCTGTCCGTCTTTCGTGACGGTGCACGGGGCGCGGCCGAAGAAAGTCGAGATGCGCCTGCGCATCGAAGACGATGGCTTCCCGGCCTTGCCCGAACCGCGGCTGCCGAGCCTGACCCATCGGCCCTATGGCATTCTCGTGACGGGTGTCGGCGGCACCGGAGTTGTGACGATCGGCGCGCTCCTCGGCATGGCGGCTCATATCGAAGGCAAAGGTTCGGGGTCAATCGACATGGCCGGCCTCGCGCAGAAAGGCGGCGCGGTCTACAGCCATGTCAAGATTGCGCCGAGGCCTGAAGACATCCACGCGATTCGCGTCGCTGCCGGCGAAGCCGATCTGATCCTCGGCTGCGATCTCGTCGTCTCCGGCACGCGGAAGGTTCTGGCGGCCGTCCGCCATGGCGAGACCGGCGTCGTCGTCAACACCGGCGAGATCTATCCCGGCGATTTCACCCGCAATGCGGATTTCACCTTGCCGACCGAGCGGATCAAACGCGCGATCAACGAGGCGGCGGGTGACGGGGCGGTTTTTTGCGATGCGAGCGGCATTGCCACGGCGCTTCTCGGCAATTCGATCGCCGGCAATATGTTCATGCTGGGCTTCGCCTATCAGCGCGGCCTCGTGCCGCTCGGCGAGGTTGCTCTGTTGAAGGCCATCGAGCTGAACGGCGAAGCGGTCGAAATGAACAAGCGCGCCTTTCTTTGGGGGCGACGAGAGGCCTTCGCCTCCGACAGAGTCGAGGCGCTTGTCGCGCCTCTGCGCAATCCGACGGCGGCGCGCCACGTCTCGCAGACGTTTGACGAGCTCGTCGCGCGGCGCGAAAAATTTCTCGAAGCCTATCAGAACACGTCCTATGCGGCGCGTTATGCGACGATCGTGCGGCGCGTCGCCGCGGCGGAGACCGGCAAGACGCCGGGCCGCCGCGAACTCGCCGACGCCGCCGCGCGTTATCTGTTCAAGCTGATGGCGGTGAAGGACGAATATGAAGTCGCCAGAACTCTTCGCCGACGGGTCCTTCGCCAAGCAGCTCGCCGCCACATTCGAAGGCGATCTGAGGCTCGAATTCCATCTCGCCCCGCCGATCTTCGGCCGCAAAAACGCGAAAGGCGAGCCGCTGAAGTCCGCCTTTGGGCCGTGGATGATGCGGGTCTTCAAATTGCTGGCGATGTTGAAAGGGCTGCGCGGCACGCAATTCGATATTTTCCGTCATTCGCAAGAGCGCGCTGCGGAACGCAAGCTGCTTGCCGATTACGAGGCTTTGATCGACGAGGTCCTGGCGAAGCTCGATGCGGAGAACCATGCGCTCGCTGTGGCACTTCTGTCGCTACCGGAAAAAATCCGCGGTTTCGGCCATGTCAAGTTGCGCCACATCGCCGCAGCGAAAGCCGAAGAGGCCGAGCTACTCGCGCAATTCCGCGCCGGTCCAAAGGCAGTGAAATTGGCGGCGGAGTGAGAGGGCGCATACTGGATCTATTTTTGGGCGGCATGTGCGACGATAGCCTCGCCGATGCGTCGTGCCATCGGTAGTATTACGGTGACACGCCCATATCGCCCTTTTTCGACTGCGCCCCCGCACAAGTCGTAATCTGCTGTGTGACGTGATGGGGAGAACCAGGGACGACGATGCGAGCGACGCGGGTGCTGCTTGGCTCATCGCATGAAATCGGATAAGGTCGAATATGGGGGTGTCGCCGTAATTCCGCAGTTCTGAACTGTTCTGACGTCTGAAGCAGTGCTTGCCGACCGATGGTCGCCCAGTTCACCGCGGCGGCGCGCGATTTTCCTGATGATTTTGACGTTCGGCGAACTTACTTGCGGTTCGGGCGTTGCCGAGTCAGGCGACCAAATGGAGGTACAAATGCGTAGTTTGCTCACGGGTGCGGTTGTTGTCGCGGCTCTGCTAGCCAGTGTCCCCGCCTTCGCTCAATCGGGGATGTCCACATGGGGTGCCGGCAGCTATGGATGGTATGAATCGCATCCCGGCCTAGCCAACACAGTGTTTCCTGCCGACGTTGGCTTTGTTTATGGCGACGCCAATAGAGGCCCTTGGGATTTTTGGATGGGACCTTCCGAACCTGAGGCCGCTCCTTTGGTGACCAAATACTAGCATAGCCGTCGAACCGGGTGGCGCCGTCGCTTGTTGCGAGCGGCGGTTGCATTCCTATGACCATCGAGCGGAACGTATCTCCGCTCCGATGGCAGGGGTCGTTCGTGCCCATGCGTAAGAGGAAGCATGAGGACGCCTCGGTACGCCGAGGCCGCGCGGAATTCTCGCGATTGTTCCCGCGCATTACGGTGCATTACGCATTATACGCATTACGGTGACAGTGCATTCTATTGGCCAGCTATCCGCTTGCGCGCATCGTGCGGCGTTCACACCACCTCGAACCAAGTCACCATCCCCGCTGCCTGGCGCTCGGCGATCAGGCTTTCGATGACCCATTTGCCCGGATTGTCGGCGATGAAGGCGACATGTTTGGTGCGGCCTTCGGGTATGATCACGCAGTCGCGCCAATAGGGCTCCCAGCCGTCATCGAGATCGTGCAGGAGCCTCAGACTGTGGCCGTGCACATGCATTTGCTGCAGGAACGCCGTCTTGTTGACGAAGCCGAGCGTAACCGCGGTGCCGCGCTTGACCGAAAACAAGGGCGTCGGGCCAAATTCCTTCATCGCCTTGCCGTTCAGGGTCCAGGGCAGGGCATTTGCCGCGGGCTTCGTCGCATCCGGCGGCTTTGCCGTCTCAGCTTGCTGGTCCGCCGCTTGTGCGTCGGGTTTGCCGCCGCCTTCGAGGACGATGTCGACGCGGTGCGCGGCCTGGAGCCTGATTTCCTTCGGCAGCCGCGGATTGTCTTCGAGCGATGCGATCGGCGCGAGTTCGTTGCGCGCCTCGCCTTCGGTTCGCAAAGTGAGGATCGGCTGATCGGGCTCGTTGAAGCCGCGCAGCATGAGGCTCGCCTCGGCGCCGGCTTCGCGCGGCAGGTCGAGCATGACGTCGAAACGTGCGCCGGGGCCGATCGGCAGCGTGTGGCGCACCGGTTCGAACGCCTCACAGGGCTGTCCGTCGACGGCAAGAACGAAGGGGCGGAGGCTAAGGAAGCTGACGAACATGATGCGCGCATTGGCCACGCTCAGGATGCGCAGCCGCAGACGGGACCCTGGGCGAAACCTTTCCGCGATGGGAACGGGCTTCGATCCGGCCGTCACGAGCTTGCCGATCCGCCCGCGGCCCATGGTCTCAGCCGGGGCGCCGAAATCGCCGATGATTTGGCCCTTGTCGTCGAGCCTCCAGTCTTCCAACACGAGCAGCATGTCGCGGTCGACATCGGGCGGCTTTGCTTCGTCGATGATCAGCGGCCCATAGAGCCCGCGGCCGAGTTGCTCAGGGATGAAGGGCAGGACATGCGACCGATACCAGTAAAGGCCGCTGTCGGGCGGCGTGAAACGATAATCGAAGCTTTGACCGGGCAGGACGGGCTTTTGCGTCAGGCCGGCGACGCCATCCAGAGAGTTTTCATGCCGCAGCCCTTGAAACGACAGGGTGAGCGGCTGATCGAGGCCGTTGACGAGGCGCAGATCGATGGCGGCGCCTTTTTTGTAGCGCAGCAGAGGCCCCGGTACCTGGCCGTCGAAGCCCCAGACGTCCGTTTCCGGAGCGGGCTCCGGCAAGAGCCGCAGCGAAGCTTTGCGAGCCTCGAGCCTGCGCAGCCCATCGTCGTCGGCGGCCTTGGCCAGACGCGGCAGCGCCGTGAGGCTGACGAGAATGCTGCCGAGAAAATGGCGGCGGGTGGGGGTCCAATTGGGCGTCATAGTGGATCGATTTCGGTCTTTTGCATCCTGTCGGCGAACGTCCTGACAGCCTTGTTTCGACCTGTCGGATCGTCTCTTTGCCACATGCATGTGTCCGATGGATAAATGCGCGTCCGCCTCAGACCATATCCCGGAAAAGTGAACCCACTTTTCCGACAAGGACATGCTCCACGTCATCGAGTCGGCGGGTATTCTTATCGATCGGGTAAGTCCACCCGCTGGCGGGCTCTGCTCTAGCCTGGATCGGCGAGAGCCGGTAGACCTTTTCGCAGGCAAGCGCGGAAAGCTGTGCGGCAAAGCGGCTTCCACGGACCTTTCCGATCCGGCGGAAATCCGTTCCGAAATCTCGCGTGCCGCGTGACGGGGCATCACTTTTTTGCTGCGCGCCGCGCGCGGCGTGTTATAGAGCCGCCCCGTAGCGGTGGGACGCAGAAACTTGTTTCTGGCGGCCGCGGGCGTGGCGGAACTGGTAGACGCGCCGGATTTAGGTTCCGGTGGTGAAAATCGTGGGGGTTCGAGTCCCTCCGCCCGCACCAGGCTCTCGCACCGAAAATTTGGACATTTTGTGCCAGCGGCTCGGTTTGGCGAGCGCACGGCGAATTCAAACCAACAAAGGAACGCGAAAGGGCGCCGAGGATGCAAGTGACCGAAACCCTGTCCGAGGGCCTCAAACGGGAATTTCACGTGGTGCTTGCCGCCGCTGATCTCTCGACGCGTCTCGACAGCGAATTGAACGATCTGAAGGCCAAGGCGCGCATCAACGGTTTTCGCCCCGGCAAAGTGCCGCTCACCTATTTGAAGCGGCTTTACGGGCGCTCGATCATGGCCGACGTGATGCAGGAGGCTTTGAACGAAGCCAACCGCAAGATCGTCGAGGACAATGATCTGCGCCTCGCCGGGGTGCCGCAAATTCTCGACCTGCCGAAGGATGAAGAAGGGCTTCGCCACGCCTTCGAACAAAATGCTGATTTCACCTACAAAGTCGCCGTCGAGATCCTGCCGAAATTCGAGATCGGGACCTTCGAGGACATAGCGATCGAGCGGCTCGTCGCCGAAATCCCAGAAGAAGAAATAGACGCGCTCGTCCAGCGGCTTGCCGAACAAAACCGGACCTATACGCCGAAGGAAGGCGCGGACTCGACGGCGGCCAAGGGCGACAAGGTGACGCTCGATTTCCTCGGCAAGCTCGGCGATGAGCCTTTCGAAGGGGGAAGCGCTGTAGACGCCGACCTCGTCCTCGGTTCGGGGTCCTTCATCCCCGGATTCGAGGAGCAGATCGAAGGCATGAAGGCCGGCGAGAGCCGGACCATTTCGGTGAGCTTCCCCGAAACCTATTCGAACGAGAAGCTCGCCGGCCAGCCGGCGACCTTCGACGTCACTTTGAAGGCCATTGCAGCGCCGGCGGAAATTACGATCGACGACGCTTTCGCGCAAGGCTTCGGCTACGAAAATCTCGCCAAATTGCGCGACGGCGCCCGCGCGAGCTATGCCGAAGAGCAGTCCAAGCTATCGCGCCGCAAATGGAAGCGCGAACTGCTCGACGCTCTCGAAAAGAAATACGCGTTTGATCTGCCGGCAGGGCTCGTTTCGCGCGAATTCGAGCAAATCTGGACAGGGGTCGAAGCCGAACAGAAGCAAACCGGCCGCAGCTTCGCCGACGAGGGGACGACGGAAGAGGCGGCTCGTGCCGATTACGGCCGGATCGCCGAGCGGCGTGTGCGCCTCGGCCTGGTTTTGGCGGAAATCGGCGAAAAAGCCGGTGTAACGGTCTCGGAAGAGGAAGTCAGGCGCGAGCTCTTTAGCCGGGCCCGCAATTATCCCGGCATGGAAAAGCAATTGCTCGATTTCTACCGGAAGAATCCCGAGGCTTTGGCTGAGATCCGGGCGCCCCTGTTAGAGGAAAAGGTGGTCGATCACGTCATGACCAAAGTTACGGTGACCGATAAGCCGGTCTCCAAGGAAGAACTCCGGCAGGCCGTCGAAGCCGGCGAGAACGACGAGACGCCGGCGGCCGAAGCAGCAGCTTGAGTTTCCCGGTCTTGGCGCGGGCTGGCAGGAGTCTGTCGCATTTGCGCAGAGGTGGATCTCGTCGACGGTTGCGCGCGAGGTTAATGCGCCGGCGCGGCGCCTGTCCGGGAACGCGACACGCCCTGCGCCGCGTCGCCAAGATCGGAAGAAAGCGGTGTTTTTCCGGGACATGCGGCTTGCCATTGCGAACCGCCCGCGAACTATTATGTTTGTGTGAGGATGATGCCGTGGCGTTGCCCCTCTTCGGGCGAGTCGGGAATGTCGTCCCTCCTTTGAAAGCGGTCCGCCGCGCCTCGAAAGGAAGAGCAGTATGACTTTTGCCGGTCGTGCTCGACACCGCGCCGGGCTCTAAAATGGGAAAGATCCAACTATGCTGCGCGATCGCGATCCGATTGAAATCTATGATAATTATCTCATCCCGCAGGTGATTGAGAACACCAGTCGGGGGGAGCGCGGATTTGACATTTATTCGCGGCTTCTGCGTGAGCGCATCATCTTTTTGACTGGGCCCGTCGAAGATCACATGGCGTCCGTCATCGTGGCGCAGCTGCTCTTCCTCGAAGCGGAGAATCCGAAGAAGGAAGTGTTCATGTACATCAACTCGCCGGGCGGAGTGGTGACCTCGGGCTTGGCGATTTACGATACGATGCAATTCATCCGTCCGAAAGTTGAGACACTTTGCATTGGACAGGCGGCCTCAATGGGTTCGCTGCTTCTCGCCGGCGGCGTAGCGGGCGGCCGCTACGCCTTGCCGAATGCCCGCATCATGGTGCATCAGCCTTCCGGCGGCTTCCAAGGCCAAGCCTCCGACATCCTGCGCCACGCCGAGGACATCATGAAAATCAAGCGGCGGCTGAACGAAATCTATGTCCGGCACACCGGCCGCACCTATGATGAGATAGAAACTACGCTCGATCGCGATCACTTCATGTCCGCGGACGACGCGAAAACCTTCGGAATCGTCGATCAAGTCATCGAGAAGCGGCCGGACGACGCGCCAGCGGTCAAGTCGGCTGCCTGATCAGGAGGGAGACCGAACCTTAGCGAGGCCGCGAGGGCGCCAATTGCGATGAGCGGCTTTTGCGCAATCTCTCGCCTCGCGTTCTCGCAGCGCGAGGCCTCATGGGACCTTGGATTGCAAGAGGACACCCGTCGGTCAGAATAGGTGCCAAGCCACTAAGCTTGAGCATGGCTTTGCTCGAAAAGTGGACCGGCTTGCCCGCGAGATGCTGTGGCGGTTCGAGCCTTACGCTTCTGACGCAAGCGCAAAGACAGGCCGGCCTGCCCGATCGTAGAGTGAGTATTGCGATTCAACTGATGAACGGGTGCCATGCCATTTGTCAGCCAGGCAACACGAATGCAAAGCTTCTCGTTTCGGCTTCGGTCGCAAGATTACTGGCATATTGATTGCTTGTTTCTTGATCAGCCGGGGTGAAGCCTGCGTTTCTTAACTGATTTGACGCAATTTTTCGCCATTGTAATGCCTGAGTGTTGCGCCGATGTGACGCAAGATGGCTCAGGAGCGGGAGAAATCGGTTGCGGGACTTGATCCTTCTTCCGCGGCGTGTTTGCATTTCCCTTCGCCGTTGCGCCCGGTCAGGCGCATAAGCGCGGGAAGCGGGTGGGGCCGTCGAGGAGCCGGCCTTTTCGTGAGGTCTCAGTGGGCAGGGCTTAAATTTTAGAGCCAGTCCAGGGACGGCGACTTATACTGGTACTGGGTTCCGAAGGTCCTCGGGACACGCGGTGTCGCTCTCGCCGAAAGCTCGGTAAACGCTCAATGGGCGAGAATTCGTCTAGAAAGCGGAATAAAGGTCGAAAAAGTTGCGCAGTCGGCCGAAGCAAATAGGGTCGATTTAGGGTTGGCGGCGCATTGCAAATCGCTGGATTTGGGAACTGCGGGTTGTTTTTCTGCGATCGTTATGAAAGGCGCGAAAGCAGGACACTGCGGCGCTTCTTCGCAAGCGGTGTCGATGACTGGGCGGCAGCAAAGGCCGCCTGACGGGACTTTAGAAATGGCCGGGGCAGTGCGCCTCGTGCCCGAATGGAGATGAGCCATGACCAAGGTCGGCGGCAGCAACTCGAAGAACACGCTCTATTGCTCTTTCTGCGGCAAGAGCCAGCACGAGGTGCGCAAGCTGATCGCCGGTCCGACGGTTTTCATTTGCGACGAATGCGTAGAACTTTGCATGGACATCATCCGCGAGGAGAACAAGTCCTCACTGGTGAAGAGCCGTGACGGCATTCCGACGCCGCGCGAAATCTGCAAGGTTCTTGATGACTACGTCATCGGTCAGTCGCAGGCCAAACGCGTTCTGTCGGTGGCTGTGCACAACCACTATAAGCGGCTGAACCACTCGACCAAGCACAATGATGTCGAGCTTGCGAAGTCGAATATCCTGCTGATCGGCCCCACGGGTTCCGGCAAGACTCTGCTGGCCCAGACGCTCGCCCGCATTCTCGACGTGCCCTTCACCATGGCCGATGCGACGACGCTGACGGAAGCGGGCTACGTCGGCGAGGACGTCGAAAACATTATTTTGAAGCTCCTGCAGGCGTCAGACTATAACGTCGAGCGGGCTCAGCGCGGCATCGTCTATATCGACGAAATCGACAAGATTTCGCGTAAGTCCGATAATCCATCGATCACGCGCGACGTGTCAGGCGAAGGCGTCCAGCAGGCTCTGCTCAAGATCATGGAAGGCACGGTGGCCTCGGTGCCTCCGCAGGGCGGCCGCAAGCATCCACAGCAGGAATTCCTTCAGGTCGATACGACCAATATCCTGTTCATCTGCGGTGGCGCTTTTGCGGGCCTCGAAAAGATCATTTCGGCTCGCGGCAAGACGACGTCGATCGGATTCGGCGCAACCGTGCGTGCGCCGGACGAACGCCGCACCGGCGAAATTCTGCGCAGGGTCGAGCCCGAAGATCTCTTGAAATTTGGTTTGATCCCAGAGTTTGTCGGACGCCTTCCGGTCATTGCGACGCTGGAAGACCTCGATGAGGACTCCTTGAAGCGCATCCTCACCGAGCCAAAGAACGCGCTGGTCAAGCAGTATCAGCGCCTGTTCGAAATGGAAAATACGGAGCTTACGTTTCAAGACGAAGCCTTGAACATCATTGCCAAGAAGGCGATCGACCGCAAAACAGGCGCGCGCGGCTTGCGCTCGATCATGGAAGGAATTCTTCTCGATACTATGTTCGATCTGCCTGGGCTCGAAAGCGTCGAGCAGGTGGTCATCGGCGTCGACGTCGTCGAGGGTAAGTCGCGTCCACTCTATATTTACGCGGAACGCAACGAAAAGAGTGGCGTGAGCGCGTGAGATCGTGCTGCGGGCGGGCGCGAGGCTTTTCGAACGCAGAGCGCGGCATTGTGCCTCCGGCCAGGCTCAAGCGGTGTTCTCATTCGAGCGGCAGCCATATGAATGGTCCGCTCCGCTTGAAACCTAGGAGGGGACACTCCATTTCTAGGATCGGCCAAAGGTGGCGGAGGCGATCTCGCAGTCGATGCAAAGAGCGCGCTTTCGCAATTACCTGTGGGAAAGTGGAAAAGCGCAAACCGCGCGCAAGCGACGATGGGTGTTCTTTTGGTCATGAGGTGAATGACAACAACGTGAATGATCGCTCGATCCAGAGGGCATGGGACGCGACGAACGGCGAGACGCAGGCAATTCGAAACCGGCGAATATTTGTGCCGGCGAACCCGTCGAGCTTCGGTCGCAGACAAAGGTTGCGAGATAGGACGGAACGATGACGACCCAGAAACGTGAACCTGTTCCTGCCGGAACGATCGAGAGCTATCCCGTCCTGCCGTTGCGCGATATCGTCGTGTTCCCCCACATGATCGTGCCGCTCTTCGTCGGTCGCGAAAAGTCGATACGCGCCCTCGAAGAAGTGATGAAGGCCGACAAATTCATTTTGCTGGCTACGCAAATCAACGCTTCCGACGATGATCCTGCGACGGATGCCATCTTCAAGACCGGAACGCTCGCGTCAGTGCTGCAGCTGCTGAAGCTTCCCGACGGCACGGTGAAAGTGCTCGTGGAAGGCCAGGTTCGCGCCCGCGTGCACGGCTATACGCGCACCGACGATTTCTACGAGGCCGATGCCGAAGTCATTGCCGACGAGCCTGCCGACAAAGTAGAAGTCGAAGCTTTGGCGCGTTCGGTCATGGCCGAATTCGAGAGCTATGTGAAGCTCAACAAGAAGGTCTCGCCGGAAGTTGTCGCGGCCGTCACGCAGATCGAGGATTACGCCAAATTGGCCGACACGGTCGCCTCACATCTCGCGGTCAAGATCCTCGACAAGCAATCGATCCTGGAAACCGGTTCGGTCGGCAAGCGGCTCGAGAAATGCCTGTCATTGATGGAGAGCGAGATCTCCGTCCTCCAGGTCGAGAAGCGCATCCGCACGCGCGTCAAGCGACAGATGGAGAAGACCCAGCGCGAGTATTATCTCAACGAGCAGATGAAGGCGATCCAGAAGGAGCTTGGCGACGAAGACGGCAAGGATGATCTGAGCGAGATCGAAGAACGCATTAAGGCGACGAAGCTCTCCAAGGAAGCGCGCGACAAAGCGACAGCCGAGTTGAAGAAACTGCGCCAGATGTCGCCGATGTCGGCCGAAGCGACCGTGGTCCGCAATTATCTCGATTGGCTCTTGTCCATCCCCTGGAACAAACGGTCCAAGGTGAGGAAGGATTTGAACGTCGCGCAAGATGTTCTCGACAGCGAGCATTTCGGCCTCGACAAGGTCAAGGAACGCATCGTCGAATATCTTGCCGTGCAGAGCCGGGCGAATAAGCTCACGGGCCCCATTCTCTGCCTCGTGGGACCGCCCGGCGTCGGCAAGACTTCGCTCGGCAAGTCGATCGCGAAGGCGACCGGACGCGAATTCGTCCGAATGTCGCTCGGCGGGGTGCGCGACGAAGCGGAGATTCGGGGCCATCGGCGAACCTATATTGGCTCCATGCCTGGCAAGATCATCCAGTCGATGCGCAAGGCCAAGAGTTCCAATCCGCTGTTCCTGCTCGATGAGATCGACAAGATGGGCATGGATTTCCGCGGCGATCCTTCTTCGGCCCTGCTCGAAGTGCTCGATCCCGAACAAAACCACACCTTCAACGATCATTACCTCGAAGTCGATTACGATTTGTCGAACGTGATGTTTGTGACGACGGCGAACACCTTGAACATTCCACCGCCTCTGATGGACCGCATGGAGATCATCAGGATCGCCGGCTACACGGAAGACGAGAAGATCGAGATCGCACGCCGCCACCTCATACCGGCGGCGCTGAAGAAACATGGGCTCGCGCTCAACGAATGGTCGATCGACGACGGCGGTTTGCTGACGATCATCCGGCGCTACACGCGCGAGGCGGGTGTCCGCAATCTCGAGCGCGAACTTTCCAAACTTGCGCGCAAGGCGGTCAAGCAGATCTTGATGGCCAAGGCGACGTCCGTGGCGGTGACGGCCGACAATATCGGCGATTTCCTCGGCGTGCCGCGTTATCGCTATGGCGAAGTGGAACTCGAGGATCAGATCGGCGTCGTCACCGGTCTCGCTTGGACAGAGGCTGGTGGTGAACTGCTGACGATCGAAGGCGTCATGATGCCCGGCAAGGGTCGTATGACCGTCACCGGGAACTTGCGCGACGTGATGAAAGAGTCGATCTCGGCGGCGGCATCTTATGTTCGCTCACGCGCGGTCGATTTCGGGATCGAGCCGCCGCTCTTCGACCGGCGCGACATCCACGTGCACGTGCCCGAAGGGGCGACGCCGAAGGATGGGCCTTCGGCCGGCGTGGCCATGGCCACAGCGATCGTGTCGGTCATGACCGGCATTCCGATCCACCGCGACCTCGCCATGACCGGTGAGATCACCTTGCGCGGCCGCGTGCTGCCGATCGGCGGTCTGAAAGAGAAATTGCTCGCCGCTTTGCGCGGTGGGCTCAAGAAGGTGTTGATTCCCGAAGAAAATGCCAAGGACCTGGCGGAAATTCCGGACAGCGTGAAGAACGGGCTGGAGATCGTTCCGGTGGCGCGCATGGACGAAGTCTTGCGCCGTGCGCTCAAGCGCCAGCCGGTTCCGATCGTCTGGGAGGAGGATACGAAGGCGCTTGCCCCATTGCCTCCCGACGAAGAGACCCCAGGCGTCGTCGCGCATTGAGAGCGTGCCTTGTATGCTCCGCGCACGTCCGGGCTAACAAGCGCAAATCAGGCCGGCCGGTCGGCTCGGAGCCGCCGAATGGAAAAGGCCGCTGCCATCGCAGCGGCCTTTTTGCGTGTCGCCGCGAGCTTTCATCCGCGCGTCAAGTGTCGAAACTCCCGGCTCGTCTTTGTTGGTGAGAATCGCCGGTAACCCTTGCATTTCCGGGTGTTTCAGCCCAACAGAGGAGTCGCCTATTAAGGCAATTCGAGCGTTGAGCCGCGCGAGTTTTGATGCTGCGCGGCTCAGGAAACGAAAACGGAAAGATGCGAGACCGATGGCATTGCCGTTGAGTCTCCGGGCAGGGCTCTGCCAATTGACAGGAAGATACCCATGAACAAGATGGAACTCGTGGAACACGTCGCGGGCGAGACCGAACTATCCAAAGCCGCGTCCGCAGCGGCGATCGACGCGGTTATGAAAGGGATCACAAAGGCTCTCAAAAAGGGCGAAGAGGTGCGACTCGTCGGCTTCGGCACGTTTTCCGTGCGAAAGCGCGCGGCCGGGAAAGGCCGCAATCCGGCTACCGGCGCGGCAATCAAAATTCCCGCCTCCAAGAATGCCCGCTTCAAGGCCGGCACCGCGCTCAAAGCCGCGATCAACAAGAAATAAGCTCCTGCGCCGCGCTTGAGCTTTGGCGGTCGTCTTCGCGCTTGGCGACGCAGGTCGTTGCCGCAAAGCTTTAGCGCCGCCTCAGCCCGATTGGCCCAGCTCAAAGGAAAGCGAGCAGCATTG
This sequence comes from uncultured Alphaproteobacteria bacterium, assembly GCA_963809985.1. Taxonomy (GTDB): domain Bacteria; phylum Pseudomonadota; class Alphaproteobacteria; order Rhizobiales; family Beijerinckiaceae; genus Methylovirgula. Next base: position 775,184 of record CAWELW010000004.1, read on the forward strand.
ACGCCCTATGGCCTTTGTGCGAGTGACGTCAAGTTTGCAGCTTCGGGCTGTCGAAGAGGCGCTTTGTATCGCGGGTTCTTCGCTTCTGCCGCGCGCTCACGGGCGCGCGCCACGCAAGGCCAAACGCATGGGGCTGCGGGCGGTTAGCTCAGTTGGTAGAGCATCTCGTTTACACCGAGAGGGTCGGCGGTTCGAGCCCGTCACCGCCCACCACCCAAGCTGCTGAACCAGTTGCGGAGCAGATTACTTCGCAAGCTTGCCGGCGAGATGGCGCTTGGCGGGTCGGGTTATGATTTCCGTGAAGACCGTCCCGGCGCGCCGTAAGCTCGGCAATGTCTTGACCCATGCGCGGGAGCGAATAGGCCTGCAAATAAACGCGAATTTTTCTTCACTGTGGTGCATTGCGGCGATTTGCTTCCTTCACTTAACCGAAGCACTATAGTGTGCTGTCACTGCAAGATTTGGCTCCTCCTTCGCATGCGCCAGGCGTGTCGGCGGTTTGCGAGCGGGACGTCGTATCTGCGAGCAGTGCGGCAGCGGCTGCGACTGTCACTTCGATGAGCGGGCTCGACCTATGGTTCAATTCACACGCTACGGCCTATCAAGACGGCAGATTCTGTCCGCTGCTCTGACAAAACAGGCGAAGCACGTTCTTCATCTCTGCCGCGCTCGATTGCGATCGCGGCAGGGGGCAAGGCTCGCATTCCTGTTCGGCGCAGTGACCCTCGTCTTTGCAGGAGCCGACCACGGCGCCCTGGCCGGCGAGATGAGCTTTGGCACTGCGACGATTGGAAACTCCTCGATATGCGGCAGGACTTGCCCGGCAATCATCACCGCTGAGGGCGAAATCACCAGTAGCACGCCGGCGGCCTTCGTCGATTTTCTCAAGCGCAATGCAGCGCAATCGGGTCTTCACGCGGTGGTCTTGCTGAACTCACCTGGCGGCAAAGTCGTCGCCTCGATGGAGTTTGGTAAGATTCTCCGTCGCCTGGGTGCCGCCGTGATCGTCGCCCGCGCCGAACCCGGCGCGAGTGGTGCCCTACTCGCCGGCAAATGTTTTTCTGCCTGCGTCTATGCCCTCATGGGCGGCAAGAAACGGGTCATCCCACCGCAGAGCGAGGCCGGCATCCATCGCATGTTCACTTATGAATCCCGGTGGGATGGTTTCGGCATGATGGGCGGACTTCGCCGGCGCTTCGACAATGGCGGAATGGCAGCCGTCCTGTCGCGCTATTCGGGCATGATGGGCGTCAGTCCGCAGCTCATCTCCACGGCCGAGCACATTACGCCGGAACGACTTCACATCATGTCCCGCGCCGAGATTGCCCGCTGGCATTTGGCTGCGTCGAGGTTTTGACGACAGGATCAAGCCGGTTGGGTGGACGCGATCCTAGATTGGCGTCTCGAAGTCTTCGTCCCAGCGCTCATTGCCAGAGCTTTGCGTCTGGAAGACCGATCACTTGATCAATCACATGCCGAACATTTGCAGTTCACTTGGACGACACGTGGTGACTGATGATTTTCCAGCTGTCGCCATCGCGCACCAGAACCCACGTGAGACGAAAGACGCGCGGTGTTGGAGCGTCGTTGATAGTGGCGGAGAGGATTGCGGCGACGTTGATGACATCGGCGCCGACCGGCACGACTGTGACATCGCTGAATTCGGCTTTGGCGGTCTTCAGCGGCAGAGCCTTGAAATAGGCACGCACCCCGTCGACTCCTCTATAGAGCGGCGGCGTCGAGCCAAAAAAGAGCGCGTCCTTCGAATAGAGAGCCGCGATCGCGTCAGGGTCGATTTTCGCGAAGGCGTCCGCCCATTTAGCCATAGTGGCGGCAATTGTTTCATCTGCCGGCCCCGCCAGGGAGGGGGACAGACTCACCGGCAGCATCATATATATTGTCAGGGCGATGACGGAAAAAATCCTGCGCATCGAATCCTCCACTCCGGCATTCAGGCCGAGATTAAATTCCTGCCATTTACCGAAGTCAAACGAGTTGCGCCGCCGCGAAAGGCAGTTTCGATAAAGCTGGCCAGGCCGGCGGTCGCCCGTGGTGGCACGTTGTCATTCCGGCGATCTGAGCCGATGACGCGTTTTCACTTATTGCGGCCTACGGCGGCAACATTATCTAAGGACGTGCAACCGCTTGACTTGGAAGGCCGGCTCATTTATCCGGCTGGTCTTCGTCCCATCCCCACGGGCGGCCGCGGGGGAGTAGCTCAGTTGGTTAGAGCGCCGGCCTGTCACGCCGGAGGTCGCGGGTTCAAGTCCCGTCTCTCTCGCCATTAAATCAACGATTTAGTAAATTCCCTTGTCTCAACGCGGCAGGCGATGCCACAAAAGTTGAGACTCTTGTTCCGCTTCGAGCCGATTTGGCTGGTGTTTTTCTAAAATCATGCGAGCTATGCCGTGAAATCGCAGCAGGGCATGGCTTCGAGGTCGGCGCCATTTCGCAGACCCACGCGACGATCCGCGCTTTGGCCGGTGTAGGCAAGGCCGTCTTGGTTATCTGTTCCGGTCCATCCGCGGGGAAATCTTAGCCGTGGCCGACCCGCCCGGATGGCGTCCGCCGCCATCTTCGACGCTATCAGGCTTTTGGCGCAATTGCGCTCGGGCGTAGTCAATTCCATAGTCGCCGCAAGACACGGGAGCGCCAATTCATGCGTCAATCTTCATTAGAGCCGGTATCGCACAAAGCCTCAGCTTTCGATTGGGCCGATCCTTTCGTGATGGAGGACCAGCTTTACGAGGAAGAGCGGCTCATCCGCGACACGGCGCATGCCTATGCCCAGGAAAAACTTTTGCCGCGGGTCATCGAAGCGTATCTCGAAGAAAAGACCGACCGCAGCATTTTCGGCGAGATGGGCGAACTCGGCCTTCTTGGAGTGACATTGCCGGAAGCCTACGGCGGCGTCGGCGCGGGCTATGTCGTTTATGGTCTCGTCGCGCGCGAAATCGAACGGGTCGATTCAGGCTATCGCTCGATGATGAGCGTGCAAAGTTCGCTCGTCATCTATCCCATCTATGCCTATGGCGATGAAAATCAGCGCCGGAAATTTTTGCCCAAGCTCGCGTCCGGCGAATGGATCGGCTGTTTCGGCCTGACCGAGTCCGATGCCGGTTCGGATCCCGGCGCGATGAAGACGCGGGCTGAAAAGGTTGCCGATGGGTATCGTCTGCTCGGCGCTAAAATGTGGATCTCCAACGCGCCAATCGCAGATGTTTTCGTCGTGTGGGCGAAATCCGTGGCGCATGGCGGCAAGATTCGCGGCTTCATCCTCGAAAAAGGTATGCCTGGCCTCAGCGCGCCGAAAATCGGCGGCAAACTCAGTTTGCGCACCTCGATCACCGGCGAAATCGTGATGGATGGCGTCATTGTTCCCGAAGAAAATCTTCTGCCGAATGTTGCCGGCCTGAAAGGACCCTTCGGCTGCCTTAATCGCGCGCGCTATGGCATTTCCTGGGGCGCGATGGGCGCGGCCGAGGACTGCTGGCACCGTGCCCGGCAATATGTGCTTGACCGCCGGCAATTCGGGCGCCCGCTTGCCGCAAACCAGCTTGTGCAGAGAAAGCTCGCCGACATGCAGACCGAAATCGCACTTGGCCTGCAAAGTTCGCTGCGCGTCGGCCGGTTACTCGATGAAGGCCGTGCGGCGCCGGAAATGGTCTCGCTCATCAAGCGAAACAACTGCGGCAAGGCGCTCGACATTGCCCGCATGGCGCGCGACATGCACGGCGGCAACGGTATTCAGATCGCCTATCACGTCATGCGGCACGCCCAGAATCTCGAGACGGTCAATACCTATGAAGGCACGCATGACGTGCATGCCTTGATCCTCGGCCGGGCACAAACGGGCTTGCAGGCCTTTTCTTGAAAAACGGTGGCGAAGAGTCTCGCTGCTGTGATCCTCGCGAAAGCGGGGATCAGAAAGAAACATGTTCCCCTTCATTCCCGGTCTTACGGAGCCTGTCGTCGGGCCGGCTGAAAGCCGGACCCGATGGCTCGCGAAGAATGACGCTATCGGTTCGCCGGGGATGACAATCCCCCTTGAACTCGCGGCGAGGCTTGTTTCAACCCGCGAACGCGGCGACTAGCTTCATTTCACCGGGCGCCGCAAAGAGCCGCGCTTTGGCAGCATTATATTCGCGCTCGAGTCGGTCGACGAGATCGGCGACCTTCTCGATTTTCTGCACGACGCCGATTCCTTGCCCCGAACCCCAGATGTCGCGCCAGGCTTTGGCATCCGAACTGCTGCCGGAGCCGAATCTCATTTTGGACGGATCGCTCTGCGGCAAGTTATCCGGATCGAGTCCGGCAGCGACGATCGATCGACGCAGATAATTACCGTGAACGCCGGTGAAGAGATTCGTGTAGATGATATCGTCCGCCTGGCCCTCGACTATGGCCTGCTTATAGGCAAGGCTGGCATTGGCTTCTTCCGTCGCGATGAAGGGTGAACCCATATAAGCGAGATCGGCGCCCATCGCCTGCGCGGCGAGGATCGCAGATCCGGTGGCGATTGCGCCGGCTAGCACGACCGGCCCGTCGAACCATTGCCGGGTCTCTTGCACGAAGGCGAAAGGCGACAAGGTTCCGGCATGGCCGCCGGCGCCGCTCGCAACGAGGATCAACCCGTCGGCGCCTTTCTCGACGGCCTTATGGGCGAATTTTTGATTGATGACGTCGTGAAGAACGACGCCGCCGAAACTATGCACGGCTTGATTGACGTCTTCGCGCGCCCCGAGTGAACTGATGATGATCGGCACTTTGAACTTGGCGCAAGTTTCGAGATCCTGCTCTAAACGGTCGTTCGATTTATGGACGATCTGATTGACGGCAAACGGGGCGGAGGGACGCGTCGGATTGGCGCGATCATAGGCACGCAATTCGGTCGTGATCCGCTCCAGCCATTCGGCAAGCACCGGCGCAGGACGCGCATTGAGCGCCGGGAAAGAGCCGACGATTCCGGCTTTGCATTGGGCAATGACGAGATCGGGATTCGAGATGATGAACATAGGCGAACCGATGAGCGGCAGCCGAAGCCTGTCGCGGAGCAGATCAGGCAAAGCCATGAGGTGGCACCCTTTTCAGTGAGTTGACTCAAAATAACCGGCCGATGGCGCATTGCTTGCGTGTTTGCGCCGGCAATCGTCTCGCTTCGGGCAATAACGCGCCCCGAGCCTGAACTCCGACCCCGCGATATGAAGTTCCAAAAAGGAACGTGTCAAGTCAATCTCTCGGCAGACGAGCGGGCAGGCAGCGCAATGGGACTGATCTATCGGGAACGGGACCCGGCCGCCGGCAGAACGGCGCCGCTGCGGTCTACAGCGCCTGGACCAAGAGCGCCTGGGCCAAGACACACCTCGACCTCTTTGGCGGAAAGAGGCTCGCCGCATTCCGAACAGACGAAAACGGGATCGAAGGTTTTGCCGCAGAGTTTGTGGCGGTGGAGAACCGGCTTGCCGCGCTCATCGACCAAATGGATGTCGCCCCAGTGGACGAGCGAGAGGATCACAGGATAAAGGTCGAGCCCCCTTTGGGTGAGGAGATACTCATAGCGCAACGGCCTCTCGTTATAGGGCACGCGGCGCAAGACCCCATGGCTGACGAGTTTCCGCAACCGTGCAGCGAGGATGTGCCGGGTAATGCCGAGCCGCGTTTGGAAATCCTCAAAACGACGGATTCGCAGAAAGCAATCCCTGAGAATGAGCAGAGACCATCGATCGCCGATGACCGCGATGGCGCGCGACAGCGAGCAATTCTCTGCGTCCAAATCGTTCCATCTCATCTTGGCATCCCTGCGGAGCTCTGGAGCATCTGCCTTTCGCCGAGGCCTTGCACCAGCGCGTGTACACTGGCCGCGAACTCTTGCACTCGGGCAACGAGGTTCTCATTTGATACGCGGCCTCGATGAAACGAACAAGCTTGTGTGAGCCCGGCTCGGGTTCAGCCAGGAGCGCAACAGAACGAGACCAACAGAATCTGCGTTGACAGTTCCTATTTAGAACTTATAAATGTTCGAACGTGGTCGCGCAAGTCTCTCGGTAAGCGTCGCCCGGCAAGAAGCGTCGCCGTGAAAGGGCCGGCGAGGAAACGACAGGTGAAGCCGATGAAACCCCAATTCCTCTTCGACTTCGGCAGTCCGAACGCCTATTTTTGCCATGTCGTGTTGCCGGAAGTTGAACGGCGGACTGGCGTTCAGTTCGACTATGTGCCTGTCCTGCTCGGCGGCATATTCAGGCTCACGAACAACAAATCCCCGATCGAGGCGTTTCACGGCGTCAAGAACAAGCTCGAATTCCAGGCGCTCGAGACAAGGCGCTTTTGCCGGCGTCACAACATCACCGGCTTCAAGATGAACCCTTTCTTCCCGGTGAACACATTGCTTCTCATGCGCTGCGCCGTCGCCGCGCAATTCGAGGGCGTGTTCGAGCCCTATGTCAACGCCGCCTATCATTACATGTGGGAAGATCCCAAGAAAATGGATGATCCCGCAGTCGTGCGGGAAGCCTTGCTTGCCGCTGGCCTCGATGCGGATCGGCTCTCGGCGCGCGCGCAAGCGGCCGATGTCAAGACCCGCCTCACGGAGACGACGCAACAGGCGGTGGACCGCGGCGCGTTCGGCGCGCCGACTTTTTTCGTCGGCGATGAAATGTTCTTCGGCAAGGATCAATTGCGCGATGTCGAAGAGGCGATCGTGGCAGCGAGGACGTGACATGGAACAGAGAAACGCCACGGCCGCCGTGGTTGGCGCCGGCGATTACATCGGCGCCGCGATTGCGAAAAAATTCGCCGCCGAGGGTTTCACGATTTTCGCCGGCCGCCGCAATGGCGAAAAGCTCGCGCCTCTCGTCGGCGAGATCGAGGCCATGGGCGGGATGATTTCGGCCCGCTCTTTGGATGCGCGCAAGGAAGAGGATATCACCGCCTTCCTCGATGAAGCCGATGTCGATAGGCCGCTCGAGGTGTGCATTTTCAACGTCGGCGCCAATGTCAATTTCCCGATCCTCGATACGACCGAACGCCTGTTTCGCAAAGTCTGGGAAATGGCCTGTTATTCAGGCTTCCTTACGGGACGCGAAGCAGCGCGCCACATGCTGGCGCACGGCAAAGGAAACATTTTCTTCACCGGCGCGACGGCGAGCCTGCGCGGCGGCATTGGCTATGCGGCTTTCGCCAGCGCGAAATTCGGCTTGCGGGCTGTCGCCGAAAGCATGGCGCGCGAGCTCGGCCCCAAAAACATCCATGTCGCGCATCTCATCATCGATGCTGGCGTCGACACCGCCTTCGTGCGTGAGCGTATCCGGGAGCGCGAGGGCGAACAGGCACTCGAGAATCTCAATCCTGGCCGTCTCATGCGGCCGGCGTCGATCGCCGATGCCTATTGGCAGCTCTATCAACAGCCGAAGGATGCCTGGACCTTCGAATATCAGATCCGGCCCTTCGGCGAGAAATGGTAGCGCTGAGGGCTCCTCGGCATGAGAGAACTCCCGACCGCGACAAGTACAGCGTTTTTTCGCAACGATTTCTTTGCCGGCAGCGCAGCCGGGTTCAGTTCGAGTGCTGGGTTAGTACGAATTCCGGCTGCGTTGCGGTATGGGCGGTCACTGAACGGTGGTAGGTCCTCACCTATGCCTGTTCTTTAGTTTTGACGTGCATCCGATTTGGCCGTCAGCAGCGGCGGCGCTCCGTATTTGACTATTCCGTAAGACGACACCGCGCCCAAACTCCTCAGCCGAGAGATTTCACAATTTCCCGGTAGGCGGCTTCGGGGAAAGCCTTGAGCGTTTTAGTGCGCACGTTGCCGAGGCTCCCGAGTTGCAGCGTGAAGCGCGCTGCGGTCGCATCGTCCGGCGCCTCGTAGACCGCGACGAAGTCATAATCGCCCATCGTCAGGAAAAACGATTTGAATTCGCCGTCCATGTCTTTCAGGAGGCGCTTTGCAGTATCGAGACGATGGGGTAAGTCCCTAACACTCTTGGCCCCGGAATCGGTGAGATTTGCGAGCAAGATGTAAGTTGTCATGGCACAGTTCCTCGTTGAAGCTTGCACCTGATTGGTCACTTTGCGTCAGCAGATCGGCATTAAGTTTCCTGGCCGCGGCGTCTATGTTCTGTCACGGCAGGGGATGCACGATCGCCGGCCCGGCAGTGGCCGTCGCCGGTCCATCGAGCAGCGGGGTGAGATTTTTCTCGATCCACGCCGGCGCTCGCTTGTTCAACTCTTCAGCCCCCGGCGTGATTGTTGAAGATGCCGATCAATGTCGGTGGCAGATTGGCGAAAAATTCCTCCATCTGCGAGCGCTTCAAGCGCTTCTGCAGGATGATCTTTCCGTTCGAATCTTCTCCATGAACTTGAAAAACAGACTTGGCGATATCCAGGCCGATCATGCTAACATTCATTTGGACGGTCTCCAGCGCTGGTGGCGAATCACACGGCCCAGCTTGGCACATCTGATGCCGTCGGGGACCGTCCACCCAGCATTGCGAGCCAACGGGTCCGGGCTTCGGCCGGCCCGATGACGGGCTACGCGAAGCAATCCAGTCTGTTCCAAGCCTTCCGGACCGGCTTCCCGCTTCGCAAGCTCGCGGTCGCAATAACGGTGTGCTCAAGCCGCCTTGGCGAGTTCGGCCTTGGCCTTGCCGTAGGCGAAATCGAGCCAAGCCGTGAGCGCCACGACATCGCTCGTCTCGACCGTCGCGCCGCACCAGATCCGCAGGCCGGGCGGCGCATCGCGATAGGCGCCAATGTCATAGGCGACTTTCTCTTTTTCGAGCAGGCCGGCGAGCGACTTCGCGAAAGCCGCTTGCGCCTCCGGCGCCAGCGCGACAACCGCCGGATCGACGACTTTGAGACAGACGCTGGTGTTGGAGCGGGTCGCCGGATCAACTGCCAGGAAATCCACCCACGGTGTCTTTTCGACCCAGGCGGCAAGCGCCGCTGCATTGGCATCGGCGCGGGCCATGAGGCCGGAGAGACCGCCCAGCGACTTCGCCCACTGCAACGCGTCGAGATAATCTTCGACGCACAGCATGGACGGCGTATTGATCGTCTCGCCTTCGAAGATCCCTTAAATCAGCTTGCCGCCCTTGGTCATGCGGAAAATCTTCGGCAGCGGCCATGCGGGCGTATGAGTTTCGAGCCGCTCGACGGCGCGCGGGCTCAAGATCAGCATGCCGTGTGCGCCTTCGCCGCCGAGAACTTTCTGCCACGAGAAGGTCACGACATCGAGTTTGGGCCAATCGAGATCTTGCGCAAAAGCGGCCGACGTCGCATCGCAAATGGTGAGGCCCTTGCGGCCGGCACCGATCCAATCGGCATTGGGCACACGCACGCCCGAAGTCGTGCCGTTCCAGGTGAAGACGACGTCCCTGTCGCAATCGACGCTTTTCAGATCGACGATTTCGCCATAGCCCGCTTTCAAAGTGCGGGCATCCTTCAGCTTCAATTGCTTGACGACATCCGTAACCCAGCCTTCCCCGAAGGATTCCCAGGCGAGCACATCGACGGCGCGGGCGCCGAGCAAGGACCAGAGCGCCATTTCGACGGCGCCCGTATCGGACGCCGGCACGATGCCGATCCTGTAATCGGCCGGCACTTCGAGAACCACGCGGGTCAAATCGATCGCGAGCTTCAGCTTGCTCTTGCCGATCTTGGCGCGATGGGAGCGGCCGAGAGCCGCGTCTTGAAGGGCCTGGAAGCTCCAGCCCGGGCGTTTCGCACAGGGGCCGGACGAAAAATTGGGGTTCGACGGCTTGGTGCCGGGCGCAATCGCAGTCATGTGACCATCCTTTCAGATGGGCGCCTCTCGTTGGGGAGAGTTGTCCCGCCGACCGCAATACGCTTGCTGCGACGCAAGGTCAATGGCCGTCTGAATTCGTCTTTAGGAGAGCCTAAGGAGCTGTCGGGAAATAAGTGCTGTCATGCTCGCGAATGCGAGCATCCAGGGGCTGCGGCTCTCGGCTCCGGATCCTCGCTTCCGCGAGGATGACAGATGACACACTTATATATGGACGATGCCCGAGCGAAAAATCCGGCCGGCGGGGGTCAATCGATCATGTAGCGCAGACCGACGCGAATTTCCTGTGTCGTGATCTGGTTGCTGAACAGTGCGCCGGACAGTGAACTGATGCCGGAGAACGAGCCGAAATTGACGTAGCGATAGCCGACTTCGAGCTTCATATTGCTCGTCAGGTCATAGGCGACGCCGCCCATCAGCGCGAAGGCAAAATTCAGCTTTTGCGTCGAAGTGGAAAAATTCCAATTCTGCACGCCGAGATTGTAATGCGGCTGCGGATTCAGCGGAAGACCTGTAGTGGGATTGTAGTAGACGAGCGGAATGGGATACGGATTCGGCAAAGTCAGTGTCGCGTTGTAGGGGCTGCCGTCGGAATTATTGGTAAAATTGACGCTCTGAGTCGCACGAATATAAGCACCACCGACGCCGGCGCCGACATAGGGCGTCACGCCCGCCCAAGTGCCGAGATCGATAAATCCATTGGCGAGCAGCAAGTTCTTCTGCAGCGATGCGCTTTCATTCGGGGTGCACTGATTGACGTTAGGGGCCACGCCAATAGGCGGCTCTATTGCTGCGCCCCCCGAGTAAAGATTGTACGGGTCGAGCGATGCCGGACAATTGACGTATGCCCCGGTTCCGGTGACCCGCTGCTGACCATAATAGGTATAGGACAGATCGGTGCGGAACCACTTGTTGAATTGATAGCCGCCGCCGGCTTCGAGCGCCCAATCATTGCTGTGGGATGAAGGAACGTAGGTGTAATCCGGCAACAAGGTCGGTTGCGTCTGCAGTGCCCAGGCGGCACTGCCGCGGATATACCAGCCGGTGCCGAATTCGACGTTCCGATCGAGGGACGGCAGTTCGGCCCCAGCGGGCAATCCAAGATCGGCGGCTAGCGCTTGGGAAGCCGCCGCGCCGACACCAAGCGCCGCGGCAATTCCAAGCGCCGCGGCAATAGCCAGGCGGCGGACAAGAGATTTGGGGCTCGACATCGACACTTCCTTCCCGGCGGCCCGGTTCGGCCGCGCGTCGAAAGGAAATGTGAAGGATATTTCTTAAGCGCCGCTTAACCATGAGTGGGGAAAGAACGCTCGACTGGCAGCGCGTGCCCTTTTCATTGCGGATACACCGGTTACGCCGCGTCTAAAGAATTAGTGCCCGTACGGAAATAATTAAATCGCATTTTCGCTGAACCACGCAGTGTTGCCACGCGGATATCGGCGCAGTTATTCCTGTACGAGCCGTCTTGCTTCGCAATCCTCACCATCACACTTGCGGCTGCGGCTCGAGACCCGGTTCCGGACCGGGCTTCGGCCGATTGCCGCCGGTCGTCGGAACCGGCGAGGGGCGCGGCGGCGGCGCAGGTTCGTCTCCCGTGTCGCGAACCGGCCGACGGCCCTGGAACAGCGCGAGAATCTCATCTCCGGTCAAGGTCTCGTATTCGAGCAGGCCTTTGGCGAGGACTTCGAGGTCATTGCGCTTATCGGTGACGATCCGCCTCGCTTCGGCGAGCCCCATTTCGACGAGGCGGCGCACTTCAGCGTCGATCTTCTGCGACGTGGCTTCGGAAATATTCTGCTGCCGGCCCATGGAATAGCCGAGAAACACTTCTTCCTGATTTTCGCCGTACATGACGGTGCCGAGTTCGTCCGAAAAACCCCAACGCGTCACCATGGCGCGAGCGAGCTTCGTTGCCTGTTCGATGTCGGATTGCGCGCCGGATGTCACTTTGTCTTTGCCGAAGATGATCTCCTCGGCCACGCGACCGCCCATCAAGACGGCGAGACGCGAAGTCATCTGCTCGTAGCTCATCGACAATTTGTCGCGCTCGGGCAACTGCATCACCATGCCGAGGGCGCGGCCGCGCGGAATGATCGTCGCCTTGTGGACCGGATCGGTCGCCGGAACATTGAGCGCCACGATCGCATGGCCGCCTTCGTGATAGGCCGTCAGCATCTTCTCCTGTTCGGTCATCACGAGGGTGCGGCGCTCCGCCCCCATCATGATCTTGTCCTTGGCGTCCTCGAACTCGACCATCGTGACGATGCGCTTGCCGCGCCGCGCCGCCAAAAGCGCCGCTTCGTTGACGAGATTCATGAGATCGGCGCCGGAAAAGCCCGGCGTCCCCCGCGCCACCGTCTTCAACTCGACATCGGGTGAAAGCGGGACTTTGCGGACATGGACCTTGAGGATGCGCTCGCGGCCGATCACGTCGGGATTGGGCACGACGATCTGGCGGTCGAACCGGCCCGGACGCAGCAAGGCCGGATCGAGCACGTCGGGCCTATTCGTCGCGGCAATGAGAATGATGCCTTCATTGGCGTCGAACCCGTCCATTTCGACGAGCAATTGGTTCAAAGTCTGCTCGCGCTCGTCGTTGCCGCCGCCAAGGCCGGCGCCGCGGTGGCGCCCGACCGCATCAATTTCGTCGATGAATATGATGCAGGGCGCGTTTTTCTTCGCCTGCTCGAACATGTCGCGCACTCGGCTCGCCCCGACGCCGACGAACATTTCGACGAAATCCGAGCCGGAAATGGTAAAGAAAGGCACGTTGGCCTCGCCGGCGATGGCGCGCGCGAGCAAGGTTTTCCCGGTGCCGGGCGGACCGACGAGCAAGACGCCGCGCGGAATCCGGCCGCCGAGCCTCTGGAACTTCTGCGGATCGCGCAAAAATTCGACAATCTCCTGCAGATCTTCCTTAGCTTCATCGACGCCGGCGACGTCGTCGAACGTCACCCGCCCATGCGCCTCGGTCAGCAGTTTTGCTTTGGACTTGCCAAAGCCCATAGCTTTGCCGCCCGCCCCCTGCATTTGCCGCGACAGGAAAATCCAGACGCCGAGGAAGGCTATGAGCGGCAGGCCGTTGACCAGCAGCGTGACGATCCAATTATTGCCATCCGACGGGGGTTTCGCCGCGATCTGCACGTTCTTCTTGTAGAGGGTCTGCACCAAAGTCGGATCATTCGGCGCATAAGTCGAGAAAGCGCGGCTATCGTTGAAATGCCCGGTAATCTCATTACCGGAGATCGTCACTTCGCGGACGTGGCCTTGATCGACCTCGTTGAGAAGCTGGCTGAAGCTGATGTCCTGCGTCGAGGTGCGTTGCCCAGGGTTCTGGAACAACATCACCAAGGCGACGACCAGCAGAAAAATGATGACCCAGAGCGCAAAATTCCGGAAATTCGGATTCATCTTCGACCCGCCACAGGCAATTCGCCGCATCGGGCGCGAATCGCCTGTTCACTAACGCGCCTCCCAGGAAGCGCAGGACTGAACTTCAATGTAGGCCTCGCAGGGGTCGTTGCCAAGGGAAGCAACCGGCAAACCCGATCCGACTTGCCAAACCACCGACGGAAAAGTAAGCCACTTCGCTCGTTCTGGACATCCGCTATATCCAATCTTGGATGTCGAACATAACCAATCGTTTACGCGACAGGCTTCAGTCTGGTGAGATGCCGCCGATTGGTGTCGATCCGAGGCTCCGACCCGAAAAGAATACCCGCTAAGCTTGGCGCGACGGGCAGAGGCCAATTTCGGGATATTTCGGCTCCGCGTCCGCCTCGGAGGAGCGAAGCCCGCGCCGCCGCCGGCCTTCAGGCCGGAGCGTCAAGTTTCCGTCTCTGTCGAGAGAAACCAGCGTCCCGGCGAGCGTCGCCCGCAGGCTATGGCCGGCGCGCAGCGCGGCGGCTATCGAAGCCGTCAACGTCTCCAGCCGGCTGAGGCGGAGAGGCCTGTCGGGGCAAAGATCGTGGATCTCCATTTCGAGGAGACGCAATAAAATCTCCTCAGGCATGGCGGCACATTGGCGAACATCGCCAAGAAATCGGCTTTCGCTTCGCGTGGCGTCCAAATTCGCGCGCAGGATCGAGGCACAGTGCGCCAGCGCCTGGTCGGCGCGCCGAGCCCGCCGGCCGAGCCGCAATAAGTTCTGCCGGTCGAGGCCTTCCCGCGCGAGCACGGGCGCGAGCCGGCGCAGCCTGGTCCGCGCGAAGGCAGGGTTCTCGTTGGAGGGGTCGCGCAAGAACGGCTGCCCGCACCCCACACAATAATCGATGAGTGCCGCCTTCGGGTAGCCGAGCAGGGGGCGCGCATGGATCACATCGCCAAGGCGAGCCAAGGCCTGCATCCCCGCAAGACCGCCAAGCCCACTGCCACGCAACAGCCTGAAGAGAATCGTCTCTGCCTGATCGTCGGCGTGATGGGCGGTGACGAGGTAGTCGGCGCCGAGCCGACGGGCATGCCGCAATAGCAAGTCGTAGCGCGCCGCACGAGCGCTTTCCTGGACGCGAGTCTTGGGTTTTTCGCCCTCCCACGTCAGGATTTCATGGGGAAGGCCCTGTTCCCCGGCCCAGGCCGCCACAAGCTCCGCCTCCGCCTGGGAGTCGTGGCGAAGCCCGTGGTCGACTGTGGCAACGTAGACCGCCGCCGGATGCCGCCCAGCCCATCGGGCTGCGAGCCGCATGAGGGCGACCGAGTCGGGTCCTCCAGAGACAGCAAGAAGAGTTCCACGGGCCGGTGCTAGCGCGGCAAAAAGGCGGTCAACATCTGCTTCATCGAATGCCGCGCTCACCCTCGAAGCAACTCCCGGTCAAAAAATTGGATCGGCAAAAAGTCAATCCCCGTCAGCACTGGACGCGTTTGGCTTCCCGCGCGGCCGCCGCTTTCACCGCCGCCGAAGCATTCGGATATTTGCGGCTGACTTCGCTGAATGACGCGCAAGCCTGTTCCTTGGCGCCGAGCGCATGCAAACTCTGCCCGAGCCTCAGTAAAGCTTCGGGTGCGCGCGCTGAATTCGCGTAGTCGCTCGAGATTTTCAAATATTGTTCCGCCGCTTCGCGCTGCCGCCCCCGAAGATAATAAAACTCGCCCAGATAGTAAATGGCCTCCGCACTATAACGACTCTTTGGGTTTTTCTGCAGAAATGAAGAAAAACTCTTCTCCGCCGCATCATAATCTTTTTGTTTCAGATAGCCTAACGCCAGATCGAATTCCTCCTTAACAGCATTGACCGGCGGAGCATTGGGTTGCGCATTAGCGATGATGGTGCCGCCGGGCGTCTTGAGCGGGGCTGTCGGATTTGGCACGAGTTGGCCCGCGGCGGGTGGCACAGGTGGGGAAGCCGGCGGCCGCGGCGCCTTGTCGGGACTGCTCGAAAGGTCGAGCGGCTCGTCGGGATTGCGCGCTTCCGCCGGCGGTAGCCCGTCCGGGGACTGCGCGGAATGCATCGCCGAATTCGGCAGCGGCGCGGGTGGCGGAGCATTCGTGGGGGAAATGCCGCCGAGGACGCGTGGCGCGCCGGGCGCATTCGGATCGACAGTCGGATCGAACGCGTCGCCGTGACCCTTCGGCTGCGGCGGCGCGGTCGGCGGCGTCGTCTGCGAGCCCGGTTCTTCAGTCGCGCGAACGGCAGTCTGGGACGGCGCTCTCGGCTCCAGCTCGCCATGTTTTTGAGAGGGCTTTGCGTGGCCGCCTTCCTGGAACCGGAACTCGACGTCTTGTTGGAATTTCTGCAATTGCTCTTCGAGACGACGATTTTCGAATTGCATCTGCTCGAGCTGACCGTTCATCTGCCGGATCTGGCTCTCCAGCCTTTCGACGCGGATGAGCAGCGACGCCTCATCCGGCGCGCTCCGCGGGCTGCCGACATCCGCCGGCGGCGCGCCAAAGAACTGCGCCACATCGAATGGAGGCGTCTGCACCCGCGCAGATGCGTCCTGCGTCTTTCCGGCAGATGTGAAACCGAGGATCAGCAGGCCTGCCGAGGCGGCGGCGAAGCCTTTGTTCAAGCGCATCATTCGAAAAATCCTAGAAAAGAAGCCGCCCGGCAAACGGACCCGGCGACGGCCGAAACCCGAACTGTTCGCGATAGATCGGCACCATAAAGTTCTTGCAACCACCTAGTTCTGCATAGCATACGGCACAGTTCGGCCAAAATTGAGACGTGAATAAAGATCGACGAGACGGGCTAACAGCCGGGGATCTCTCTCGTCGGACACGTCGAGGTGG
This sequence comes from uncultured Alphaproteobacteria bacterium, assembly GCA_963809985.1. GTDB lineage: Bacteria > Pseudomonadota > Alphaproteobacteria > Rhizobiales > Beijerinckiaceae > Methylovirgula. The sequence goes on from CAWELW010000004.1 coordinate 791,208, forward strand.
GAAAACTGGCCTAACTTGGCACTAGCCCGGCACTCGAGAATAAGCAAAATGTGAAGCTTCTGCGTCGATAACCTTGCTTCAGCCTTCATCTCTGCCGGAGCCGACAAGAACCACTGGTCGCGAGGAATTTTCATGAGTCGCAAACATTTCGGAACCGACGGAATCCGCGGCCTCGCCAATAGAGTGATTACGCCGGAACTCGCGATGAAAGTGGCCCAGGCGACAGGCGTCGCCTTCCAAAAGGGTGATCGCAGGCAGAGAGCCGTCATCGGCAAGGACACGCGCCTCTCGGGCTACATGATCGAATATGCGATGGTCGCCGGGTTCACCTCGGTCGGGATGGATGTCTTGCTGCTCGGCCCGATGCCGACGCCGGCCGTTGCGATGTTGACGCGGTCCATGCGTGCCGACATCGGCGTGATCATTTCCGCCTCGCACAATCCATTTGAAGACAACGGGATCAAGCTGTTCGGCCCAGATGGCTACAAGCTCTCGGACGAAGTCGAAGCGCAGATCGAAGCGCTCGTCGACCAGGATCTGACGCGCAAATTGTCGAAAGCGAGCGACCTCGGCCGAGCCAAGCGGGTCGACGACGAGCGCGGCCGCTATATCGAATTCGCCAAACTCACGCTACCACGCAATCTTTCGCTCGAGGGACTCAGGATCGTCGTCGATTGCGCCAATGGCGCCGCCTACAAGGTCGCGCCGGAAGCCCTGTGGGAACTCGGCGCGGAAGTCTTTTCGATCGGCGTGGAGCCGGACGGGTTCAACATCAATCGCGCCGTCGGCTCGACGGCGCCCGAGGCCCTCGTCAAAAAGGTCCGCGAAATGCGCGCCGACATCGGCATAGCGCTCGACGGCGACGCCGATCGCGTGCTCATCGCCGATGAGACCGGCAAAATCATCGACGGTGATCAAGTGATGGCGGTTATCTCGGAAAGCTGGAAGGTCGACGGGCGCCTGGCGAAGCCGGGCATTGTCGCAACGCTGATGTCCAACCTCGGGCTCGAGCGTTATCTCGAAGGTATCGGTCTTTCCCTCGCGCGCACCAAGGTCGGCGACCGCTATGTGCTCGAACATATGCGCGAACACGGATATAACCTCGGCGGCGAGCAATCGGGTCACATCATTCTCTCCGACTATTGTACGACCGGTGATGGTCTCGTCGCCGCGCTGCAGGTCCTCGCCGTGGTCAAACGGCGGATGCAGCCCGTGAGCATGGTCTGCCACAGGTTCGAGCCGTTCCCGCAAGTGTTGAAGAATGTCCGTATCAAGGACGCGGCACCCCTCGCCGAAGCGCGGGTGACGCAAGTTATCGAAGACGGTAAGCGCAAGCTCGGCCTCGGTGGCAGGCTCGTCATCCGTATTTCCGGGACGGAACCCGTCGTCCGCGTCATGGGCGAGGGCGACAATCGCGATCTCGTCGAACAGGTCGTCGACGATGTCTGCGACGCGCTGACCGCTGCAGCCTGAATAGAGATTAAGACGGCGGTAATAACTTCGAACGCTTTCGGCGGCGCGGTCTTCGCCGTGCTCGCCGGCCGCCGGTTCTAAAAGAATAACCTCGGCGATTAACCTTAATCCTTAGGGTTAAGGGCACTTTAAGAACTTTCCCGCATCTTTCCCGCATCGAATGTTTGTTTCGGGCTTCGGTCTGCCCGAACGATGAAAGGGGAAGTGATCATGGGCAGCATCAAAGCTTTCATAGTCGCAGGCGCCCTGGCGGTCGCCGCGCCCGGTTTGGCCAATGCGGCAGATCTTCTGCCACCACCACCGCCAACCGAGCCGGCGGTGCTCCCGGTGGCCGATTTCGGCGGCTGGTATTTGCGCGGCGACGTCGGCCTCGGCATCGACCAGCAGAGCAGCCTCAATTCGACGTTTACCGGCGCCTATCCACCCGGATTTGCCTATAACGGCAATGGCATCGGCAATCAGGCGATCTTCGGCGGCGGCTTCGGCTATAAATTCAATAATTGGTTCCGCGCCGATGTGACCGGCGAATATCGAACCGCTTCGAGCTACTGGGGAATGGAAAGCTATCAGCCCGGTGCTCTGTTTGCGAGCCCAGCCTGTCCGAACATCTGCTTTGATCGCGACACCGCGTCGGTGAGCAGCGCCGTCTTTCTCGTGAACGGCTATATCGATCTCGGCACTTGGTATAACGTCACTCCTTACGTTGGTGGCGGCGCCGGCGTTTCCTACAACATGCTGCACGGATTGACCGATATTGGAATTGAAACCGGTGGATACGGAACCGCGCTCGACCAAAACACTTCCAACTTTGCCTGGGCGCTGATGGCCGGCTTCAGCTATTCTCTGACGTCCAACCTCAAACTCGATATCGGCTACCGCTACCTCGACATGGGCAAGGTTGAGAGCAATCTGATCGGCTGCAACGGCGGCGCCCAAAACTGCAATGGGGGCAGTTATGAAGCCCAAACTTTCCGACTGACCTCGAATGATATCCGCCTCGGCTTGCGCTACGTCTTCGCCGACGTGCCGCCGCCCGTCGTCTATCAGCCGCCGCTCGTCCGGAAATACTGATCGTCGTGCGGGTAAACGCGAGAGCGGGCCGTCAGGCCCGCCTTTTATCGCGCATTTTCTTGCAGCGTTTTCCAAGTCGGGAACCCGAGCATGTCCCGGAAGAGTGGATCCACTTTTCCCGGACATGCTCCAACCATTTCAATGAGTATGCATTCTCATCGCCGATGGCGACGTCGCCGTGCGCCGCTCGCCGCGATCATGCCACAGACGACCAGATTCTCCCGCAATCACGCCGCGACGGTTTCCTCGACGTCGCCGGGCGAGAAATGCGCACGATAGCGCTCGTCGGCGCGGGCAATGGGCAGGATCGTGAACACGTCGATCGTGCCGAAGCCCTTGTCGACCACCGCCCCGTCACCGAACATGCAGCCGGCCCGCACATAGGCTTTCAGTAAGGGCGGCAAAGCCGCCATGCCGCGGCGGACGTCGAGCGCGTTGGGTTCGAGGATCGCCATCGGAACCGCCCGGCCGGCAAGCGGACGCACCTGCCATTCTTCCTCGGCCGAAACCTTGCGATGAAGGAAACTCAAGGGCAAGGCGAGTGCCAGTGGATTTGTGCCCGGCAAACTCGCGCAGCCGATGAGCACATCGATCTTGTGATGCAAGGCGTAAAGCGTGAACCCGCGGAACAAGATCTCGATGACCCGTTTCGAGCGATATTGCGGATCGACACAGGAACGTCCGAGCTCGAGGAATTTCTTGTCCTTATGGCGCGCAAGGAGCGGCGCAATGTCGAATTCGCTCTGGCTGTAAAAGCCGCAGTGGCGCTCGGCGACGTCGCTGCGCAGCATCCGGTAGGTGCCGACGATCTTCGGCTTGACGCGGCCGAAGGAACTGCGCGCCTGCATATCAAAGACGAGGAGATGATCGCAATACTTGTCGAAGCGGCAGATGTCGCGCCGCACAATTGCGGCGCCGCCCTGGGGCACGGCGTCGCCTTGTTCATAGAAAACCTTGTAGCGCAGCCGCTGCGCTTTGCGGACTTCTTTCTTGGTGGTGGCGATGCGCAACTCGAAAGCGCCGATCCGGCTGAGAACTTTCGGCAGGCCATGAAGATCGCGCGTTTTGCTCGGCACCGGCCGCTTCGCATGCGGGAACGGGACGATCGCCGCCAAGGGAAAGGGCTTACCGAAATGCCACATCGTTTGACGAACCCCCTACTTGACGATCGCCCTCGATCGGGACATGCGGTCTTAGCGCAATCTCGATCCTCTTCGCGACAAGCGCAAGAGCAAATCTCTTGCAGACGTTCCCATTTCAAAACGCCGATTGCCGATGACAATGGTCCTGTCGCAGCACCGGACTCTTCGCTGTCGGCTCGCGCAAACCCATTAAATTGGACATGGACTTGACGATGCAGCTTACATACAACGCTCGACGTCGAAATGCAATTGGCATCCCCCGGCAAGGCCATCGCGTCGCAATGCGGGAGCGGCGGTTTCGACGCGGCGCGGCGCGCAAGATGATGGCGAGAAGCCGCAGCATAGGCTCGTTACGGTTGCCATCGTGGTCGCAATCTTGCACGATATGACAGAGACATGACATGGCTTATGCGCGCGCGATCTCCCTGTTCGTGGTTTTGCTCTTTTTTTACGCGGCGATCGCGCCGCTGCAATGGCTGGCCTTGCGCAGAAAATGGCCGCTTGCGCTGCGAATACCGGGCATCTTTCATCGTTGTGTGCTGGCGATCCTGCGCATCGAGGTCACGACCCATAATTGGTCTGCCGCGCACACTGCGAAACTCATCGTCGCCAATCACGTCTCCTGGACGGATATTTCTGCGCTCAGCACTTTGGCGCCGGTATGCTTCGTCGCAAAAAGAGAGGTGGAAACCTGGCCCGTCGTCGCGACCTTCGCGCGCCTGCAGAGAACGGTGTTCGTCGATCGCGAACAGGCCAAGTCGATCATCGGCGCGAATGCCGCCATGGCGGACCGCATGCGCGAAAGCATTTGCGTGGTGCTCTTCCCCGAGGGCACGACCTTCGACGGCACCGTGCTCGGCCATTTTCATTCTTCGCATTTCGCCGCGCCGCGGGACTTCTTGCGCCGCCATCCGGACGTCGACACATTTTTCGTGCAACCCGTTGCGGTCCGCTATTCCCACAAACATGCCGCTTGGCTCGGCGATGCCGCGCTGTTGCCGCACCTCTTCGAGCTTCTCGAGGGGCCGCCGGTTCGCTGCGACATCTATTTTTGTGATCCCATCCCGATGACGAGGGGAACCGACCGTAAGGCGATCGCCGAGGCATGCAACAAGGCTATCGAAGCGATGCTCGTGCCGGAAAGCCCGCCCGCGGCCGAAGCCGATCGAGTGAACGACCGCGGCCGCTAGCCCACCCGCTTTCAGCGCGTTTCGATGGCGTTGCGCAATTCGATCGGCGCCGCAATCTCGCGCAGTTTTTCCATGGTTTGGCCGGTTCCCTTGATGTCGACCGTGCCGTAATCGAGGAGACGGCCGAGGATCGATTGGTCGACGACGACCGTTTCGATTTTGTCCAAATTCATTTCCGCCGTGTGGATTTTGATGAAGCCTATCTTGTAGATGATCCGCTTGTTCGTCACCGCAATTTCGAGGATCGCCTGGCGGAACCAGGCACGAATGAAGAAAACGAGCGCAACGGCCGAAAGGACGCCGCCGACGATCACCGCAAAGAAGCGATAAGCATCGTTCGCATAGCCGAGGGCGAAGACGATGATCGCGAGGAGAGCGAAAAAAATCGCCTTGTGGTAAATGATCCAATGCCGATGCGCGATTCTTCTGACCTGCTCTCCGGGCTGGAGGACTTTGTTGACATAGGACATGACCTGCTCCGAAAGGAAAGGGCGGTGCGTTGGCGCATATCCCGGCGCCGGCAGGCCCGAGACGTCAACGCGCGGTTAATGCGCGGCGGACAATTATCACGAAATTTGCAACGGGACCTCAGCTTCTTTGCCCTAGTGGTGCCGTCGGCGCGCCATTATTCGAGGCCGGGGCGCGAAGGAGATGACCTTGTCCTTGTCGATTGCCAACACTAATTACGCGAATTTGAGCGCGCAGGCGGGCCTTTACCAAGGGACCAGCGCCGTAGCTTCGTGGCTGAGTGGCCTTGCCGCGAGCGCTTCGACGAAGACGAGTGCAGCTTCGGCGTCGGCGCCGAATGTTTCGGCCGGCCACGGGCCCAGCGCCTACGCCCAATTCCGCAGCCAAATCAGTGCCGCCGCAACCGCGCACGATTCCGAGACGGCGTCCGATCAGGGGCAATCCGACAGCGCGGGCGCCTCGGACCATCAGCAAGCCGTCGCAGCCTATGGCGACAGCTGAGACGGGTGCGGCAAAAAGTAAGGCTGTGCAGCGCTCATCCCGACGCCGATGATGCTGCCGTCGGGCCGCGCCGCGTTCCCTGCTAGAATGAAACTTTTGAGGACCTTGCGATCAGCCGTCCGCCAAACCGCAAAACCGATCGAATTCGTGCCGATATCGAAAGCAAAACGTCGGCCCATGGGTCTTCCGAAAAGTGAGCCTCCCGAAGAGGCTGGAATGCGTTCGTCCTATATCGATGAATTTCTATTCGGCGGCGGGCGGCAGCAAATCGAGACGGCGTTCGATGCGCTCGAGACGGTCGCCCTGGCGATCGAGCGCCACCTGCAATCGCGCATCCGCCTCGGAGAGGCCGGCCAAATCGCGCCGCACGCCGGCGAGACCGAGTTCGACGCCGACCATGCGCTCTTTGAGTTCGCGGATGTCGCTTCGCATATCTCTTATGCTATCGAGGACGCGTTGGAGCATCGCCTGGAGCAATTCGAGGTTTGGCTCAGCCATCTGGCGTCCTCGTTCGTTCGGGCTGAATTGGACCTTGATTTTGCACATATTACTTGCATCAAATCAAGTTCTGTATATCGTAGTTTCGTTCTAGCAAGGAACGCGGCGTGGCCTCTCCGTTAACAAGGCTTCATGCCACAGAATGAAGGCGGGCCCCGGTCCGCCTTTTTCTTTGTGCCGCGCCAACGCACCTCACGCCTCGCCCAACAAGCCGCGTTTGCGCAGCAATGGCGCGACTGAAGGATCGCGGCCGCGGAAAGCGAAATAGGCGCGTTCCGGCTCTTCTCGATTGCCGGCGGCATAGACACGGTCCTTGAGCCGGCGCGCGGTTTCCGGATCGAAAATATCGCCGGCCTCGGTAAAGGCTTCGAAGCCGTCCGCATCGAGAACCTCGGACCAGAGATAGGAATAATAGCCGGCCGAATAGGATTCGCCGGAGAATATGTGATTGAAATGCGGCGTGCCGTGGCGCATGACGATCGCCTCCGGCATGCCGAGCTTTGCCAGACTCTCGCGCTCGAACTGCACGATATCCAAGCCGTCGCTCGGCTGCGCGAGATGGAGATCGAGATCGACGAGCGCGGAGGCCGTGTATTCGACCGTCGCGAAACCTTGGTTGAATTGGCGCGCGGCGAGCAGTCTCTCCAGCAAGGCGTCCGGCATGGCTTCCTGCGTCACGTGATGGCGGGCGAAGCGGCGCAGGATCGCCGGTTCTTCGAGCCAATGTTCATAGAGCTGCGAGGGAAACTCGACGAAGTCACGGGCGACGTTCGTGCCCGATATTCGCGGATAGGTGACGTCCGACAAGAGTCCATGCAGGGCATGGCCGAATTCATGGAACAAGGTATGCGCGTCGTCATAGCTCAACAGACAGGCTTCGCCGGCGGCGGGCTTGGAAAAATTCATCACATTGACGATGACGGGCAAAACTTCGCCGTCGAGCTTTTCTTGTTGGCGAAAGGCCGTCATCCAAGCGCCGCCGTGCTTCGAAGAGCGGGCAAAATAATCGCCGATGAAGAGCGCGCGGCATCTGCCGTCCGCATCCGTCACGTCCCAGACACGGCAATCGCCATGATAAAGCGGAATGTCCTTGCGTTCGGAGAATGAGAGGCCGAAGAGGCTTTGCGCCGTGAAGAAGGCAGCTTCGATCATCCGGTCGAGCTGGAGATAGGGCTTGATCTCGCTTTCGTCTATGTCGAAATCCGCCTTGCGGCGCTTCTCGGCGTAATAGCGCCAGTCCCAAGGTTGAAGCGCGAAATTGCCGCCCTCGCGGGCGATCATCTCCTGCAGGTCGTCGGCCTCCCGCAACGCCCGCGCGCGCGCCGGCTGCCAGACCCTTTGCAGAAGATCGCGGGCGGCTTGCGGGGTTTTCGCCATCGTATCGGCGAGGCGGAAATGCGCGAAGGTCTCATAGCCGAGGAGGCGGGCACGTTCGCCGCGCAGCCGCACCATTTCTGCAGCGATGGTCCGATTATCGGTCTCCCCGCCGCTCGCACCACGCTCGATCCAGGCGCGAAAGGCCTTTTCGCGCAGATCGCGCCGCTGCGACATTTGCAGAAAAGGCTCGATGCTGGAGCGTGCGAGCGTGATGACATATTTGCCCGGAAGATCGCGCGCCTTTGCCGCCTCCGCCGCGGCAGCAATGAGCCAGTCGGGCAAACCAGCGAAATCATCGGCGGCGAGTTCGAGCGCGAAGGCTTTTTCATCGGCGAGCACGTTCTGCCCGAACTTCGTGCCGAGCGTGGCGAGCTTTTCGCCGATTTCGGCGAGGCGGGCCTTGACTTCGGGCGCAAGCCCCGCACCGGCGCGGCGGAAGGCCAGATGATAACGCTCGAGCACCCGCGCCTGCTCGGCATCGAGGTTCAACTCGGACCGACGGCTGTCGAGATCGTCGATGCGACGGAACAGCTCTTCGTTTTGATAGATGTCGCTGTAATGGCGCGACATGCGCGGCGCGACAGCGCGCTCGATCGCTTCGATCTCCGCATTCGTGTCGGCGCCGGCGAGATTGAAGAAAACCATAGAAGTCCGCCGCAGACTGCGACCGGAGCGTTCCAAGGCTTCGATGCTATTGGCAAAACTTGCCGGCTCGGGGTCAGCTGCGATCGCCGCGATTTCGGCTCTGTGTTCGGCAAAGGCTCGCTCGAAAGCCGCCGGGAAATGGGCCGGCTGCAGCGCCCTGAAGGGCGGAAGACCGAAGGGACCTGTCCAGGCGGAAAGGAGGGGATTTTCGACAAGAGTTTCGTTCATGACGCTTTTATCCGATTCCGACCGAAGACTTCGAGCCACGGCAGGGCAGCATTGCATCTATTCGCAAGCCCGCTGCGCACTCCATATATCGTCTGAGATCGGGGCGCTTGAAAGATGCCCGTCGATCGATAGAGCTTCTTCAAACAAAACCCAGTGCCGACGACCCGCCGGCTGAGGATGACCTGGACCAAATCCTGCGCAATTCGTGGATTTCAATGCTGAGCGCAATTTCGAGCGGATGGCGTCGCAGCAAAAACATGAGGCAGATCTCTCTTTAAAGGCGGAAATCACGCGGCCCTTGTCACCCGCCGTGTAACGCGTTGAATAGTAACGCGTTACGACCGACGAAGGATCGAATGGCACCCCCAGGCCAAAGAATGAAGGCGATGCGTGAGCGGCGGCGCGCTCGCGGCTTGCGTGAATTGCGTATCATCGTGCCGGACACTCGGTCCCGCGCAGTCCGGCAACGGTTGGCGGCCGAGGTCTCCCGGCTCAGACCGGAGAGCGAGCGCGAAGCGCTGGCGTGGATCGAGGCGGTCTCCGAGTTCGATACTTCCGGCCAAGGCGATAATGAGGCGCGGTGACGTCGTGACAGTTGTCGCGGCCGGCGGTTATGGCAAGCCCCGCCCGGCGGTAATCGTCCAAACGGACGCTTTTTCCGCAAGCCACGCGTCCGTAATCGTCTGTCAGATGACATCCGAACTTGTCGACGCCCCCGACTTTCGGGTAACGATCGAACCGAGCCCGCAAGTCATTCAAATTGAGGGGTTTTGTGCGAACCGCGGACCTCCGGTCCGCTATTCCCTTCAATTCAATCGACGCAGGCCACTAGACTGAAGACACTCCGAAGGATTGATGATACCGAAACGCCGGAAAGGAGTGTCGAATGGTCATGTTGCGCGCCACAGGAATAAAACCTTCCGGCACATTCGACGCGCGGCCGGCCGATACGATCGTGCTCGATTACGAGGCCCGCCATCGCCGCCGGATTGCGCTCGAAACGACGCACGGGATCGAATTTCTCCTCGATCTTCCGGATGCAACGGTGTTGCGAAGCGGCGATGCGCTGTGGCTCGACGATGGCAGATTGATCGAAGTGGTCGCCGCCGCCGAACCGCTCGTCGAGATCCGCAGCGCCGATCCGCAAAGCCTCGCCCGCCTCGCCTGGCATCTCGGCAATCGCCACCTGCCGGTCGAAATCCTTTCCAAGTCGCTGCGGATCCGCCGCGACCACGTGATCGAAGCCATGCTCGCGCGGCTCGGCGGCAGGCTCCGCGAGATCGAAGCCCCCTTCACGCCGGAAAGCGGCGCCTATACGGGTCACACAGAATCGCGTTCGGCCGAGACGCACGTGCCGCATGGTCATGAACATCATGACCACGGGCATCATGAAGACGACGCGCATGGACACTGAGGTCCAGACCATGGATATGGCGGGTTGCGGCCGGAATTCTCTGCCCTTGCCGCTGTTCATCTGGCTCTCGCCCGCATTTCCTATCGGCAGTTTCGCCTATTCGCATGGGCTCGAATGAGCGGTCGAAGCGGGAGACGTCCGTGATGGCGAAAGCCTGAGACGCTGGATCGAGGATCTCATCGGGCATGGCAGCCTGCGCAATGATTCGCTGTTGTGCGCCGCCGCCTGGCGGGCGCTCGCCGAGGCGGCTCGACCGTGCCTGGCCGAGGCCAATGAACTCGCTTTGGCGCTCGCACCTTGCGCCGAACGCTATCTGGAGACGACCGCGCAGGGCAACGCTTTCGTCAAAGCGGTCGCGCAAGCCTGGCCTTGTCGTAGCCTTCGAAGTCTCGCCAACGACACGGCCGATATCGCCTATCCGATCGCTCTCGGCGCGGTCGCGGCGGAAAATTCGATCGACCTCACGGCAACACTTGCGGCTTTCACGCTCGCCTTTCAAGGCAGTCTCGTGTCCGCCGCTCTGCGCCTCGGCACGATCGGGCAGAGCGAGGCGCTGACATTGACGGCAGGCCTCTTGCCGTCGTTGCAAGCGCTGGCGCAATTTGCGGCGCGAGCCTCTCTGGCCGACCTCGGCTCCTGCGCCTTCCGCGCCGACATCGCTTCGATGCGGCACGAGACGCAATATTCGCGGCTCTTTCGATCCTGAACGTCGTGGCGGGTTTCTCACCTCGCCGGGCTAGCTCCAATGCTCGAGACGGCCGCGCTTGCTGGGCGCGAGACACGGCGGATCGATGACCGGCGTGCCCCGGCATTTGATGCAGCCGGCGACTTCGAGCACCAAATCGACGACGGTCTTGGCTTCCATTTTCTTCATCAGATGGGCGCGGTAGATCTCGATCGCCTTCGGGCTGATCGCGAGCCGGCGCGCAGCCTCCTTGTTGGACATGCCGGCGAGAACGCAATCGAGGACCTGGCGTTCGCGTTGCGACAGGCTCTTGAGATGCTCCGTGAGGCGGGCGTGATGGGCGTGTTCCTGGCGCGAGCGGGCGTCGGCATCGACCCAATGCTGGACGCGTTCGATCAGGAATTCTTCGTTGACCGGCTTTTCAAGAAACTCCTTCGCGCCGAGCTTGACCGCACGCACCGCGGTGGGGGCGTTGCCGTAGCCGGTGACGATCAGCACGGGCATCATTTCGGCGCGCTCGTGTAGCCGTGTCAGGACTTCGAGGCCGTTGAGTTCCGGCATCCGGAGATCGAGAAGAATACAGCCCGGATGGGCAAGATCGGAACGCGCCAGGAATTCATGCGGCGAAATGAAAGTGTGCGCGCTCATGCGGACTGTCTTGAACAGCATGGCGAGCGAATCGCGGACGGCATGGTCGTCATCGACGATGTAGACGGATGCGTCCTCAATCATCACAATTCTCCTCTTTGGATCCGGCCGTCGGCAGATCGACAATGAACTTGGCCCCGCGGCCGGCCTCGAATTGCGGAGAAACCGCACCGCCAAACTGATCGGCGAGGATGCGGCAAATCGCGAGACCGAGACCCATGCCATTGGGCTTGGTCGAAACGAACAGCTCGAAAATGCTGCTTCGGAGTTCGGCGGGGATGCCCGGCCCCGTGTCGGATATGCCGAGTTCGATGCGGCCGCTCGCGATGCGCGCGGTCCAGATCTCGATGCACCGCCTCTCGCCGGGAACGCGTTGCAGCGCTTCGGCGGCGTTGATCACCAGATTGAGCAGTATCTGTTCCGTAGAAGTGCGCCCGGCGCGCACCATCGGCAGATCCCGTGCGAGATTGAGATCGACCTCGATCCCATATCGGCCGATGCTCGGATCCGCCCATTCGAGCACGTTCCAGACACTGGCGTTGATGTCGAAATCGCTGATTTCCGTTCCCCGCTGGTCGAGCAGGCTGCGGATGTTTCGGATGATTTCGTGCGCACGTTCGGCTTGGCCGCAAATTTTCTCGATCGCTTCGATGCAATCGACATGAAATTCCGGGCCCGCGCGCAAGGCTCTCTTTGCGCTGGCGGCATAATGGAGCGTCGCCGCCAAGGGCTGATTGAGTTCATGCGAGAGTGCGATCAACATTTGCTCTAAGGTTGTGCACCTTTCGGGAAGCACGGAGGCTTCGGTGAGCCGGCTCAGGCTGATGCCGGTCGGCCCCTTTTCGGCTCCGCAAACAGCGGCGGCCGAGGTCGCTGCGTCGCCTCGGATTGCCGCAGTCCGAGATTTGGTCGGGTCCAGCCCGAACACTGCATCTGCGGCCAAGGTCATGACGTCCTCGTGGATATAGCGGCGGCTATTACGGATCGATGCTTCTGCGACCAAGCACGGGCTGCGCAAAAACGCCACACGGAAAGCGCGAATCGAGCCTCTAGCCTCAGTCCCGATATGCTTGCAGTCACAACCCCAGGTTGTCAACGCGGTTCGAGTCGAGTTCTGGGGAAATCCTGAAGGAGTGACCGCAAAAACTCTTAGGATCTTATGCGAGCCGGATCCCGCGACCGAGCCGGCGAAAGCAAGCCACAAATGCGCGAACGCCCGCCGGGCAAGGGCCAAGTTGCAGATGCGGGCGCAGGCAAAGGCCGCGTGGACGAGCGCGGCACGGCGCGTGACTTCAGCTCACGGAATGATGCCTCCCAGGGAAATCCCGAAGCCCCGAGGGACGAGACCCAAGTTTCTCGCCGGGCGCGAATCTGCTCCATTGGCTGTGCAGCCAGATCTCAGGAGCACAAAATGGCAGTGGAGAAAACCATAGCGTCAACCAGCCTCGCCGAAGTGGTCGATCGAATCCTCGACAAAGGCGTCGTCATCGATGCGTGGGCGCGCGTGTCTTTGGTAGGAATTGAACTACTCGCAATCGAGGCCCGCATCGTCGTCGCTGGCGTCGATACCTACCTCAAATATGCCGAGGCAATCGGCCTGACCGCGGCGGCACAAGCAGCGTGACGCAAACGGCGGCGGTCCGGCCAAACCGCACCGCCGCCGCACATCCGGGACTTGGCTGAGTGCCGGGCTCCCAAAATATACTTCCAGGCGCAATGAGAGGCGTTCATGTCACTAGCAGCTGCGATGAGCCAATTGGCCGACGAGATCACGCGAACAACCCGGGATAGGCGGGACGCCCTGGCGCGGATGCGTCGCGCAACGACCGCATCTCTTGCCGATTTCGCCGGCCACCGCCGCGAGGTCGCGCAGCGCCACGTCGCCGCGACCGAAAGCTATCTCGGGTCGCTCCGCGACGACGTGATGAGCTTGCGCGCCGCCGCCGCCAAAGAACTCGAGGCTCATGCCGAGGCGCGACTCGCCGTGGCCTTGGATATCCGCACGGCTTTAGAGCGCGACGCGAAAGCACTGCACGAGACGGTTGCCGAAGAGCTTGCCGTTCTGACCCAAGAACGCGAAGCCGCGCGTCCGGCGATGCGCGCCGCTTTGCAGGACCCTGTGCATCAGACGACACGCAATGTGCAGGCGATGCGTCACGCAGTTGGCCAATTCGTCGCCTCCATCTCAGCCGCCAATTGCGAGAGGGCTGATCGGCAACGCGAGAAACTCGTTGAACACGTCCGTGTTCTCGGTGCAAGAGTCGATGATTGGCGGCAAGCGCTGCACGCCGACCAACAGGCCGCCCATGTGCTTTGGATGAATTTTGTCAGCCGCAAAACGCCGGCTAGCGGACCGGCCGCCGACTAAGTTCCACGAACAGAGGTTGCCGCATCCCAGGATGCAACGGCTCCTGTTGCTTCGCATGAAGCTCCGCCACTTGCTGCCGAGACCATACATAACGAGACGGATGCCGTGGTGCTTGGCGAGATCGGTGGCGGGGCCCGAGCGAAACTTTGCCCCGCGGCGGGCACCCAGGGGCCTGCAAAACGAATGTACACGAATTGCCTATGTCCCTCTGAAGCCGGGCTTTCATTCTAATCCAGCGATCATGCCAGAGCGGCGCCGAGGAAACAACTTGATGTCAACCGCCTATCGAATTTCGAGTGACATTCCGCCAACAACTCTGGCGACGCGTCCCAGTGCGAGCTTTGTCGAAACCGCTGACGTATTGGAGCTGAAGGAGCGGGCGCTCGGATATTTGTGCGCCGGCCTGCCGGTGCATTTCCGTGGTCCTGCCGGCTCCGGCAAAACGACGCTCGCGATGCATGTCGCGGCACAGATCGGACGCCCCGTGATGTTCCTCGCCGGCGACGAGGAACTGACAACTTCGCACCTGATCGGGGGCGAATTCGGCTACCAATATCGCAAGGTCGTCGACCGGTTTATCCATTCCGTTCTAAAATACGAGGAGGACGCGACGCGGCGCTGGCTCGATCATCGGCTGACGACCGCATGCCGCGAAGGCCACACGCTCGTCTATGACGAATTCACCCGTTCGCGCGCCGAGGCAAACAACATTCTCCTCGGCGTTCTCGAGGAACGCATGCTTGTGCTTCCGACGCCGAACAAATCGGAAAGCTATATCAAGGTGCATCCGGAATTCCGGGCCATCTTCACCAGCAATCCGCAAGAATATGCCGGCGTTCACGCGGCGCCGAACGCGCTGAACGACCGCATGATCTTGATCGACGTCGACTATTTTGATCGCGCATCGGAATTGGCGATCACCATGGCGCGGTCGAATCTGGGCGAGGCCGAAGCAACAAAGATCGTCGATCTCGTGCGCGGCTATCGCTGCTGCGGGAATTTCGAACAGCCGCCGTCGTTGCGGGCCAGCATTATGATCGGCCGGATCGTTGCCGCGCGGAACCTGACGATATCGAGCGATGACGGACGCTTCGTCCAGGCCTGCCTCGACGTTCTTGGCGCCCGCGCCGCTTTCTCATCCACGACGCGTGCCGAAGCGCAGAAGCGCCGCGAGGTCCTCCTGCACATTATTGCCGAGACCTGTCCCCACACGCCAGATTGGAAGGACGCGTTGGCCGTCGTCAACTCTTGGACTAGCGCGAAACGCGCCGACGTTCAAACAACAATGGCCGCCTTTGAACTCGAGATCGGCTTGGGCGCTTCGGCACCCGCGTCGCGGAATTAAACCCATGGTGCACGTCAAAGGCATGCAGGACGTGATCGCTGCGCGGAGCCCCGGCGGAACACCTGGCCCCGCTTCCTATGCGGAAATCGCTACGCGGCTCGCACGCCTCGACCATCAGCGCCTCCTGCTCGAAAGACAATATGCGATGTGGAGTAACAAGAAGGAGGCCGCTCGCCGACGGATTGCCGCGCTCGCAGCTCAGATCGCGGATCTTGAACGGCAAATCGGTGCGACAAGACCGAATTTGCAGAGCGGCCTGCCCCCGAACGCCACTTCCCAACTCCAAAACTCGGCGCCGGCCGTGCCCATTGCTGCCGCATCGATAACGCCGCCCCCGGCATCGCGGCACCGCGAAATTCCTTTCGAATATTGAGCCAATCCGCGGCGCCGTAAGCCGCACCACCATGCCGAACGAGGTGCCGAAATGTCCAATGGAAAATCTGATCGAACCAAACCGGAAGGCGGGGCGGCGCCGCGCGCGGCCGATATTGGAATCGGGGGCTTGTTTCGCGGGCTCGGCAATTTCGTCGAACTTTTGGGCGACATGGTCGAGGCCGGCCAGCAATCGGCCGGCCGCAGCGGAGAATTCACCGTCAAAGGTCTCGGCGAACAGGCTAAAGGCGTCTATGGCGTCAGTGTCAGAGTCGGGATCGGCGGCGAAACGGAGCTCAAGCCTTTCGGCAACATCCGAAGCACGAAAGAAGGTACCGAAGCCGCCGACATACGCGAGCCTTTGATCGATGTCTTCGACGAGGCCGACGAAGTGGTTGTCGTCGCCGAGTTGCCTGGTGCGAGCGACAATTCGATCCAGGTCGAAGCGAGCGGCGACGTCCTCTCGCTCGCCTCGAGCGGCACGCGCCGTTATGGCAAAGAAATTCATCTCCCTTGCGCCGTGGCCGCGGACACATTGCGCAGAACCTATAAGAACGGCCTGCTCGAGATCCGCATCGGCAAGGCCTAAACCATGCCTCATCCGGTCGTCCATTTCTCGCAGCATCTCTTGGGGGGCACGCTTTTGCAAGTCCTGGCTGACGAGAGCGACGATCTCACCTCCCTTATCGAAGCCGAAAGCGCTGTCTTCGGCCGCTATGCGCAGGCCGTGGCTTGGCCGCACAAACGGGTCAACATGTTCGTCCTTCAAGATCTCGGCCCCATCGTCGCCCAGATCGGCCGGGTGGTCGCGCTGCCGACATTGGTTGCCGAAGACCTCGGGCTCGGCCCGATGGTCAACCTCTATGATCTCAGCAATTTCGAAGAATGTTCCATTTTCGTCAACCGCGGCGCATTGGAGCGCACCGGCCAATGGACCGACGCAGCCGCGCTGCAAGGCCTTCTGGCGCATGAACACGGCCACCCGCTCGGTGAAAATCGCACGACCGCATCGGTTCGACACGTCTCGCTCGCGCAGCGGATTGCAGCCGATCGCGATAGCACAATCCCGGTATCCGCTTCGCCGCACGATAGCAGCGAACTCAACCTATTCGGAGGGATGGCCTCCATCCTTCAGTCGCTTTTCGTCAAGCTGACGGTGAAAGCACCACAGGAAATCTTCGCCAACGAAACGGCGATCCGCGCCGGGTTCGGAGAAGATCTTTATCGGCTCGACGAACGCCATCTCGCCACGCTCGAGGCAGGCCTCTCGCGGCGCGGCGAGCTAGTCGACCTGCTTGGTCGAGCCGTCGCGGAACAGCGCCTCGACGAAGACCGCAAGGCTCTCTTGCTCTTGGTCGGCGACCTCCAGATCATTCTGCCCTTCGCACTCGAAACCTCCGCGTTTCTGCGAACGCACGAACGTGCATTTGCCGAAAAACTCGACGCAAGGCTTTTCCACCTCGGCTGCGGCCGGATCTCGAAGCCTGTCCTCGATCTTTATGATGGGCTGCGCGACCATTGCGCAACACTGGACTCCGGCCTTTCCATCGGTTCCGTGCGTGCCTGGTGCGAAGCCACCGTCACGCCGCTCGTGCAAACGCTGGCCGCCGCGGGCCTCGAACTCGATATCGGCTTTCCCGCAATGGCTTCGCCCGAACCCTCTGGCGCGCGTCCCGCATTCGAACGTGCTTTGAACGAAACCACGGGTGATCGATGACCAAGACAGCCTCGTCCACCGCTTCAAAGTCGACGGCCACCCAAACCGACGCCGCGGCCGAACCGCATTATGTCTATTGCATTTTCCGGAGTTCAACTTCGGCAGTCTTCGAAACGCGCGGAATGGGCGAGCGCGGCGATTTGGTCCACACGATCCAGTATAAAGACTTGGCGGCAGCGGTCAGCGCCTCCCCCGTTTCCGACTATGAGAATACGCGGCGCAACATGATGCGCCACATGCGCGTACTGGAGGAGGTGATACATCGGCACGCAATTCTGCCTGTTCGCTTCGACAGCCTGGCCCCGAGCCCATCCGTCATCCGTGATCGCCTCCTCAAGGCACGCTACGACGAACTCATGGCACTTCTCGAATCGATCGAAGACCGTGTGGAGATCGGCGTCAAAGGCTCTTGGTCGGAGAAAGAGATGCTTGCGGAGATGCTGCACAAGAATGCGCCGATCAGACAGTTGCGCGATAGCCTCGCCAACAGGAGTGCTAAGGAGAGCCATTACGAACGAATTCGCCTCGGCACGATGGTCGAGGCGGCACTCGCGGCGCAACGCGAGGCCACAGCCGGGCAAATATTAGAGCGGCTGCAGCCTCTGGCCGATGAAACGAAGCTGAATGACACGCTGCTCGACACGATATTCCTCAACGCGGCATTCCTCGTGCAGCGCTGCCGCGAGCTCGCATTCGAAACCGAAGTTCGCGCGATCGACCACGATGTCAATGGGCGTTATCTCCTGAAATGCATCGGTCCCGTCCCTCCCTACAATTTCGTCAACGTAGCGCTGCGCTGGGACGACTGACGTCTCGGCCCAGGTTCGATCGGAGAACAGTATGGCAATTCTTTGCGATATTCTGACTGCCCCGGTCTCCCTGCCCGTTAAAGGCGTGTTTTGGATTTTTCAAACGCTCATCGAACACGCCGAGCGTGAGCTCTATGACGAGACCAAAATTCGCCGAGATCTCGCCGTGCTCGAAGCCGAACACGAACAAGGCATATATGACGAGGACGTCTTCGAGCAACTCGAAGCAAACTTGCTCGAATTGCTCGCCGTCGCTCGCAAGATGAAGGAAACTTAGGCATGATTAGCACGGGTACGGCGGGTCTCCGCAGCAGTACTGATTACAAGGACACAGAGCGTCGGCTCCTCACCGCCGCCGAGGTCGCGATGCGCGCGAAGATGCAATTGGCGGGCATAACCGGGCTCGATGCCGACCATGTTTCGAGCGTCGCAAAGAGCGAACAGGGCTGGCATGTGACGGTAGATCTCGTCGAATTGCGCCGTATTCCGGCCGCGACCGACGTCCTTGCCGCCTACGAAGCCGAGCTCGACGACTATGGCACTCTGGTCGGCTACCACCGCAGCCGCCGCTATTTCCGTGATCAGACGCTGGAGGGGCAATGACCCGTCTCGATCCCATGTCGCCGCTCTCGAGTCAGCCTTCGCCGGGCCGGTCACCGGCACTGCCGGATGCGCCGCCCGAGCGCGGAGATGAGCGAAGCTCATACAAGTCCGCCTCGGGTCTCTTTTGTCCGATCGGTCTATTTCAACGCGAAGAAGCCGAAATCGAATCTGCGACGGGCAAGATCAATGCAGCATTTTCGTCGGTTGAGCGAGCTTTGCATGCCCGCACGATCGTCGAAGCCACGAAACTGCTCACGTCCTGTACCCATTTTGACCCGGCGAGCCTTCACTGCCGACTGTGCCGCAACTTCTCGAACCTTCGTGCCAAAACCGCCGAACTCCTCATTCAGGCGGGAAGTTCCGTCGCAATGACGGCGTCGGAAGGCCGGCACCCATGACCGCCGGACTTGCGAGCCACCCAATGCAACATTCACTGCAGACGACGAATCTCGCCGACATCCTCGAACGTGTCCTCGACAAAGGCATCGTGATCGCCGGTGATGTCACGATCTCGCTGGTCCAGATCGATCTCCTGAGCATAAAACTACGGCTGCTCATTGCGTCTGTCGATAAGGCCAAGGAACTCGGCATCAATTGGTGGGAACACGATCCGCAGCTATCTGTGCGGGCCGAAAAACTCGTCGAGGAGAATCAGCTGCTGCACAAACGGCTCACGCAGATCGAGAATGATCTCGTTGCCCTTCGGCCTGCCAGCGGCAGCAATTTGCGTGAAACTTCGTTGAGCCGCATGCCGCTGCACAAAGATCAGAGTGCGCCAAGCGTCAATAGGGCCTCGCCTTCGACACCACGGCGTGTCGATTGATCGAACTCCACCGCCCGTAGCTGGGAGGGGAAAAAAGACAATGGAAGACCAAAGCGCGGCAGAGCATAGCTTCCGCGTCGCCGAAGCGCTTCCCAAAGACGTTGGGCGCGGCCTTGCCCGCCTCGATCCGAAAGACATGAACATGCTCGGACTTCGGGTGGGTGACGTGGTCGAAATCATCGGCAAGCGCCGCACCGTCGGGAAAGTCATGCCCGCTCATGTCGAACAACGCGGCGTTTCATCGGTCCAGATCGACGGCATCCTGCGCGCCAATGCGGGCATCGGGCTTGGCGAACAGGTGAGCCTACGGCTGGCCACCGCCACCCCCGCACGTTCGCTGTTGCTGACCCCCGTCGAAAAGACCGGGCGGCCGTCGCGCGACCTCGATGGGCGCTATCTCGCGCGTCTTCTCGCCGGCTTGCCGGTCATCGGCGGCGATCGCATCCGCGTCGTGCCGTTCGGAACCATGCCACGCAATTTCGTCTTGGCTAAAGCCGATCCTGGTGGTCCAGTCATCGTCGCCGCGGACACCCATATCCGCTGCGAAGGCACAACAGCCGGTGCGGTCGACGTGACCTATGAAGACGTCGGCGGCTTGCGCAAGCAATTGCACCGGGTGCGCGAGATCATCGAACTTCCGCTCAAACATCCCGAGCTCTTTGCCCATCTCGGCATAGAGGCCCCCAAAGGGGTTCTGCTTTTTGGTCCTCCCGGCACCGGTAAGACCCTTATAGCGCGAGCCGTGGCGCATGAAGCGAATGCCCATTTCATTCACATCAACGGCCCGGAAATCATCGACAAGTTCTACGGCGCAAGCGAAGCCCAGTTGCGCAAGACCTTCGAAGAGGCCGAACGTCACGCACCGGCGATCATCTTCATCGACGAGATCGATGCGATCGCGCCGCGGCGGGAGGACATGGGCGGTGAACGCCAGGTCGAACGGCGGGTCGTTGCGCAGCTTCTGACCTTGATGGATGGCCTGCAATCTCGCGGCCAGGTGATCGTGGTCGCCGCAACCAATATCCCGAATACGCTCGATCCGGCGTTGCGACGTCCTGGCCGGTTCGATCGGGAAATCGAGATCGGCATTCCCGACAAGGACGGGCGGCGCGAAGCGCTCGAGATTCATTCTCGCGGCATGCCGCTCGCCGAGACGGTCGACCTCGAGCGGCTCGCCGGCATGACGCATGGGTTCGTCGGCGCCGATCTTGCCGCGCTTTGCCGCGAGGCCGCCATGGGCACGCTGCGGCGAAGCCTGCCTGCCCTCGATATCGGCGGCCCCGCTATTCCGGACGATGAAATCGCCGCCCTGAAGGTCGAATGGGATGATTATCTCTCGGCGCTTTCCGACGTCGCCCCCTCTGCACTGAGGGAGGTCGCGACGGAAATCTCGACCCTGCACTGGTCGGATGTCGGCGGCCTCGATGCGGTGAAGCAATTGCTCACGGAAGTCGTGCTCTGGCAATTTCGTTATGTGAATTTGTTCGAGCAGGCGGGCGTGAAAGCCCCCAAAGGTGTCCTGCTCCACGGCGCGCCGGGCACCGGAAAGACACTTCTCGTCAAAGCCCTCGCCGGCGAGACGGAGGCGAATTTCATCGCCGTCAAAGGTCCGCAGCTCCTCAGCATGTGGGTCGGCCAATCCGAACGCGGGATTCGCGAAATTTTCCGCAAGGCCCGTCAAAGCGCACCCTGCATCATCTTCTTCGACGAGATCGATGCTTTGGCACCGCGCCGCGGCAACGGCGGCGACGGCCAGGCGACCGAACGCATCGTGGCGCAGCTCCTCACCGAGCTCGACGGAATCGAGGATTTGAAGGGCGTCGTCGTCGTTGCCGCCACCAACCGGCGCGACCGCCTCGACCCGGCGCTGTTGCGCTCGGGCCGGCTCGAATTCCATGTCGAACTGCCGGCGCCAGATGTTGCCGCGCGCCGGGCCATCCTGGCCGTGCAGATGCGCCATATGAACCTCGCCGAGGATGTGTCGATCGAAGACCTCGCTGCAGCGAGCGAGGGTCTCGTCGGCGCCGATCTCGAAGCACTCTGCCGTCAGGCGGCTCTCTTCGCCATACGCGAGGCCGTCGAAGCGCGCACCGCGCAGCCGTCCTTAAAGGTCACAATCGAAAAGCGGCATTTCGATCGCGCAATTCAGGAATACGCCGCAACGAGGTCTTAGCGGATGTCGAATATTTATCTTTACGCCGTCCTGGCTGCGGCAGACTTGCCCGATCCCGGCATTCTCGGCCTAGCATCGGGCGATCTGCGCTGCATCCGTCACGGCGCCGTCGCCGCCCTCGTCGGCCGGCCGCCGCAAGATGCGGGGCTTGCACCGCGTCGCGAAGTCGTCCTGCAGCGGCTCGTCGCGCATCAGCGTGTCATCGAACAGGCCATGCACCATGCGGGCCTTCTTCCGGTTAAATTCGGCACCGTCCTCGCCGCCGCCGCCGCTGTAACGCGCCTCTTGACGCAATGGCAAGATTTTCTGCGCCGTTGCCTCGAAGACTATGCGCATTGCATCCAATACGAGCTGGTCGTCACTTGGCCGCTCGACAGCCTGGTCCGCGAGGCCGCAAAGCAGACCGGCACAGCTGGTGCGCTGGCGCAGATCAGCAGGTGGATGGATTGCGCCAGCGAAGCGGACCGCGCCGCACTCTGCCGCGCCGTGAAGGAGGTTTGCGACCGCCGCCGGGCCGCGGCGGCCGGCCGTATCGATTCGGCGCTCGACCCCGTCGTCATTGATCGCATCGAGAACGCGAAACTCACCGATCGCATGGTGACGAGTTTTGCTCTGCTCTTGCCCGGCGAGGCCGAGGCGCGCTTCCACGCAATTCTCGACGAGATCGACCGCGACTTTGACGGCAAACTGGATCTTCGCTGCGTCGGGCCTTTGCCGCCCTATAGTTTCGCGATGCTCGAGGTGACGCAGCTGAGCTATGCGGCGATGGATGCTGCGCGGCAGATGTTGGGCATCGGGAATAGTGCCACACGGGACGAGATCAAGAGTGCTTATCGCCGCCGCCTTCATCAAATACACCCAGATCATCGGGGCGCAGCGCAGGATGCCGCGTCCTCGACATCGGAACTCTCCGACGCCTTCCGCCTCATGATGTCCTTCGTCGCAGCGCAGACGGAAGCGGGGGGTGGATCGCCGAACACGGCGCACCGCTTCGACCGCGCGACGATCGAAGCGACGGTCTTGCTCGCACTCCGCCGCCAGGAGTCCCTGCGTACGACGGCCCCCAGCCGAGATGTGCAGCTCACTGGGGCGCTCCTATGATCACGACCGCGGTCGAGACCGCCCAGCTCGTCTACCTTTTTGGTGTCGTACCGGCGGACGCTTGCGAAGCGAAGGACTTCGATGCGATCGAAGGCCTCCTGCCGGACACGCGCGTCTTGCCCATCGACTTGGCCGTCGGCCATGCCGATCTCCTCGGTGTCGCATGTCTCGTGCCGGCGGACACATTCGCGGCGGAGACCTTGCCGACTGCACTCGAGGATAGAGACTGGCTCGAAGCCCGCGTCCTCAGCCATGAACGCGTGCTCGAAGCTTTGCATGCCGGCCGTGATCTCGTGCCGTTCCGCTTCGCCACGATATGCCGCGACTTCGCCGCGGCAAGAGCGCTCCTCGCAGAGAATGCCGCACAACTCCACGGCGCGCTCGCTTGTGTGCGCGGCGCCCAGGAATGGGGAGTGAAGCTTTGTTTCGATCCGCAAGAGGTGCGGCAGGCCCTCGCGGTGACTTCAAGCGCCGTGCGGGATCTCACCGCGCGGATTGCGACGAGTTCGGCAGGGCAAGCCTATTTTCTGCAAAAGAAGCTCGAAAAGACGCTCGGATCCGAGACGGACGTCGTCATCGCCGACAGTCTCCAGCATGTTCGCGCGAGGCTGGGCGCACAGGCGCGCGCCAGTGTCACGATCGCGTTGCGCCAGTCTTCCGCCAGCCCTCATCCGCAACGCCTCGCCTGGAAGGCCGCCTATCTCGTCGGCAGGCAGGCGAGCCTTGGATTTCACGCCTGCCTTGCCGAGCTCGACAATGCTTTGCGGCCGTCCGGCCTGTGCATTGAAGCGAGCGGTCCTTGGCCGCCCTATCATTTCGTCTCGTCCGAAGCCGCGGGAGCCGCGCATGGGTGATCAGACGGGCTCCTATGAGAGTTTGGCGCTCGCCGAATTGCTCGACCGTGCGCTCTACAAGGGTGTCGTTTTATGGGGCGATGCGACGATTTCGGTCGCCGGCGTCGATCTGATCTATCTCGGTCTCAAACTGATCCTCGCTTCGACCGATACGGCAAGGGCACAAGCCGCGACGGCCACGGCCGAGCGCAATTCTTGATTCTCGCGAAATGAACACTGCGCGTCTTTGCGTCTATGCCATCATCGACCGGCCGGCGAGTTTTTCGCCGGACCGCACCGGGCTCGCGGGCGCACCGCTGATCGCGATCACGCAAGACGACATGGCGGCCGTCGCCAGCGCAATCGATGCGGGGACATTTCCAACTGGAACAGAAAACGTGCAGGTCTATGGTCGAGTGCTCGAAGCGTTGATGATCTCGCATACGATTTTGCCGATGCGCTTCGGCACTCTCTCTGCGGGCGAGACTCGTCTGAAAGAGGCGCTCGCGAAGCGCGCTCCTGAATTCAGACAAGACCTCATGAGGGTCGCGGGAAAAGTCGAGATAGGCCTGCGGATCGCGCCGAGACAGGCTGAGACGGCGCCTTCGCCCTGCGCGCTTGCCCTGCCGACGCGGACGAGCCCCGGTCTGGCCTATTTGCGCAAGCGCCGGGCGGAACTGCCCGCGCAAGAGGGCACCGGCCATGTGCGGGCAGACACGGTCGATGCGCTTTCGGCAGTCCTCGGACCTTTAGCAAGCGAACATCGATGGGCGGAGCGCCGTGGGCAAGCCGGCGGCGTGTCGGCAGAATTTCTGCTGCGCTGTGAAAACATCTGCGCCTTTCGTCAGGCGGTGAAAGACTTTTCCACGACGCATGCAGACATGGCTCTCTTCTGCACAGGACCCTGGCCAGCCTTTTCCTTCGTGACCCGAACCCACGCGATCGGATGACCAAATGATCAGCGAGCAAGCCCCGCAATCGCAAGAGCGAAAGGTCCTCTATGCCAGCGAAGCTTTTCCGAATGAGGCGAGGGCCGAGACTTGCGCCGAGACTTTCTCGGAACCTGCAACCGCACGATTGAGCCTCGACCCCGAGCGAGTCGAGCGCGATCTCGCGCGCCTCGTCCTGAGCCTCGTCGAACTGTTGCGGCAGGTCCTCGAAAAACAGGCGATGCGCCGGGTCGAAGGGGGAAGCTTGCAGGAGGAGGAGATCGAACGTCTCGGCCTCACATTCCTGCGCCTCGCCGAGCGCATGCAAGAGCTGAAAGCCACATTTGGGCTGGAAGACAAGGATCTCGATCTTTGTTTGGGTCTGACCGGCGATCTGTTGGGGGAGGCGTAACACCGAGTCTCTTGGATCGGCACTCATATCGAGGCCGTCATTGCGAGGAGCGAAGCGACGAAGCAATCGAGCTTGCGCAGAGACCGGACTGGATTGCTTCGCTTCGCTCGCAATGACGGCCGAAAGCCGGACTTGTTGGGTCGCAATGACGAGCTTGCAGCCTCTGTCGCCTCAACCGCACGGCGCCTATTGGTTCAGGTCTTCGTAGAGATCGCGCCAATTCGGATTTAAAGTCTCGACCAATGCGAGCTTTTTGCCGCGCGAGCCGGCCTTAATCTGCTTTTCACGTGTGATAGCCTCATCCATATGTTCATATCGCTCATATCAGACGAGCATTTTGCAGCCGTATCGCGCGGTGAATCCAGTCGTTAGCCCCACTCGGTGCTCGTAGGTGCGTTGAGAGAGGTTTGACGTCACCCCCGTATAGAGCGTCCCATTCCGTTTATTCGCCATTATGTACACGCAGGGCTGCTTCATGACTTCAACCCACTCCGTACCATACCGGCGTCATTGCGAGGAGCGAAGCGACGAAGCAATCCAGAATCGCGGGGACGCGACTGGATTGCTTCGCTCCGCTCACAATGACAGCCGCCAGCACGAGATCATGTCGAAGAGATCTTCTACAAACCTTGTTCAGGAGATGCTCTCATCAAGCGGCGAAATGCGTATGGTCTTATTGAGATGGAAACGTCGATCACGAGCAAGCTGCGCTGAGGACGTTTGCCGCAGCATTTTTTCTCACATGCCTGGCGGCGCCAGAGCTTGAGGGTATAAGATTGGAATATATCTACCGGCTGAGAACACTTCTATGTCAGAACCACGGCAACAGCGGCCCGAACTTCCCTTTGGCAGACGCATTAGAGAAGCTCTTGAGAATCAGCGAAAGGCCAAGATTGAACGACGCGAACGCCGAAGATTTTGGCTTGATGTTTTCGCCGTAGCCGCGGTTATCGTAGCTGCCGTCTTTGCAGCGGCCCAATGGCATGTTTTGAGTGGCCAACAGGCCGTTATGCAAGGTCAATTGGATGCGATGGTCGCCGACCAGCGACCATGGATTAATATCAAGCCTGTCAGTGCAGACCCTATTGTTATTGACGGCAAGAACATTAAGATCGGGCTTGAATTCCAATTGATTAACACAGGGAAATCGCCCGCAAAGAGAGTTCGCTACGCCGCCGACTTGTCGCAAGGTGCTGAAGGAGGATCAATCGGCGTTCAAGATAGAGCCTGTCTGATGGCCAATGCCATCAGCGAAAAAATTCCAAAGCCCACCATCTTTCCAAATGATGATATAATGCAAAGGTATAGTTTCGACTATGCCGTCATTCCTCTCAAATTCACTTTCACCTTCCATCCCTAAGAAGAATTTGTATTCCCTGCTATCAATGGCTGTATCATTTACGAAACGACTTTCGATAAATCGCTCCATCATACCTGGTTTAAATTTGAGGCTCTTCGGGATTTTGTGTGGGTGATTTTCGGGTGTTTTCATAATTCTGGCAAGCTGCAAGTGAGGATTTTGAGGCGCAGATAGTCTTCGTCGCGTAGGCCATAGGCTCGGCGCTGGAAAACGCGGATCTTGTTGTTGAGGCCCTCGACGAAGCCGAGCGCGATCTTGTTTTCCGGGCGGCAATAGGCGGCGATGCCATCCCAGTGGCGCTCGATCATCGCGGCGAAGTCCTCGAAGGGCTTCAGGCGTTGCCAGCGCAGTTGGGATTTCCAATTGTCGAAGAACCGGCGCGCCCAAGCCTCGGATTTGTAATCCCACAATTGCCCGAACGACTCGCGGAGAAGGTAGGCGGTGTTCAACCGTTTGTTGGCGGCCAGCAGCAGCTTTAGATTTTTCCGCGCCTCGCTGGTGAGATTTTCCTTATGCGCCAGCAAGACGTATTTCTGCCCCTTGATGAACTTCCGTTGCGTCCCGGTGAGGCGGGCGTATTCGACCTTGCGCACCTTATCCAACGCCTCGCCGAGGTGGCGCAGGATGTGGAACTTGTCGAACAGAATGGCGGCTCTCGGCGCGTTCGCCTGCGTCGATTTGCGGAACGACTTCCACATGTCCATCACGGCGAGCCTGATTTTGTCGCGGTTTTCCTCGCCTAGAAAGGCATAGAACCGATCCATGTCCGCCTCCGATCGGCCGTCGCCGCCAAACCAGATCGCTCGGCGCTTGTCGAGGTCGCTCACCACGATGCGGTACGTGTGACGTTTTTTGATCGATATCTCATCGATCCCGATCACGCTCGGGCTGGGAGGTCCGCTGCGCGCCAGTTGCTCGCGCATGTAGTCCTTTTCGAGTTCCTTCACCGTATGCCAATCGAGGTTCATTCGCTTGGCGACATCCTTGATCGGCATCGTCCGGCACAAGCCGCCGATCGACAATGCGAGACGCTTCGTGAACTTCGTGTTCGAGGCTAGCAAGTCGAGCCGCTCCCGTCTCACGCCACAGGCCTGGCAATCGACGCGGCGCAACTCGTATTCGAGATAAACGCGCCTATTGCCGCTGGAGAGATCGCGCGCCAGGCGCGTCTTGCGGTCGTAGAAGCTGAAATGGACTTTTCCGCAGCCGCTGCACACGGTTTTTTTTGGCGTCGCGTCAGCGTGATCACCAAGCCCATCGGATCGCGGTCATGCCGTTTGATCCGTGCGCCAGTGCGAAACCCGGGAATGCGATAGCCGTCGAGCAGCGAAGCCTTGCAGAGCACTTTTTTCATGCCGAAAACGTGACAGGTTTCAACGTCCCGTCAAACCTCGAAAACTCCTTGTGTTGTCGAGGGTTTCCTCATTCCAGCCCCGCTAACCCTCCCACAAAATGCCGCGATGAGCCAAATTTGATATAGGGAAGGCCGCTGAAAATGGCGGTTTCGCGTTCATTAAATATATGCCCCTGAGAATCGAAGGCGGAGATGTGAGAATTGAAATGGATATCACCGGCAGAAATGATGCTGATTAACACGCATACCAATCCGACAACGAGCGCACACCGCGCAGCTGTCCTCACTGACTCCTTTCGGAATCGGATGGACATCGGTCGCTAAACGGCTTCCGCCACCCGCCCCCTCGCACCGCCTCACTCCATCCGGAAATGCTTCGACAGCTTCAGTCCCTGGCCCTGGTAATTCGAGCTGCCGGCTTCGCCATAGAGCGATTGCGGCGCTTCGGCCATTTTCTCGTAAACGAGGCGGCCGATCACTTGGCCGTCTTCGAGGATGAAGGGCACTTCGTGGCTGCGCACTTCGAGCACGGCGCGGCTGCCGGGATGGCCGGACGCCGTATAGCCGAAGCCCGGATCGAAGAAGCCGGCATAATGGACGCGAAATTCGCCCATGGCCGGATCGATCGGCACCATTTCGGCGGCGAGATCGGGCGGAATATGCAGCTTCTCCTGCGACGCCAGGATGTAGAATTCGCCCGGATCGAGGATCAACCTCTTGTCCGGACGCGCCCGGATCGGCTCCCAATAATCCTCGATCGCGTAGGCGCCGACGCGATCGACGTCGATGATGTCGGTGTGCTTTTGCGCCCGATAGCCGATGATCTCGTTGTCGAGGCTTTCGGCGCTGAGCGCGATCCGCAAGACGATGCCGCCGCGCAGATTCAACTCGCCGTCGACGAGCGCTGTCTTGGCGTGCCGTTCACGCAGGTCCTTGTCGTCGACTCCGAATTCGGTGCGCGAAAAAAATTGCTGCGGATGCCAGCGGCGGAAGCGCACCTGGTTGAGCTTCGTGCCCTTGTGCACCCGCACGCTGAAACTGCGCGGTGAGACTTCGGCATAAAGCCGCCCCTCGTAGCCGCGCTCGACGTAGTCGAAGACTTCGCTCCTGTCGGTGATGAGGCGGGTGAAAATATCGAGCCGGCCGGTCGAGCTTTTCGGGTTTGCTGCCCCGGACAGGCTGTCGGGCAGTTTCAGATATTCGAGCAAAGGAATGACATAGACGCAGCCGCGTTCGAGCACTGCGCCCGGGCCTTCCAGACTGATCTCGTCCGACTTCAACGCCGTGAGCTGGTCCTCGACCGTCCGGTCCTTGCCTGGCAGGAAGCTCGCCCTGACCCGATGGGCCCAAGCGCCAAGCCGCAGGTCGAGGCTCGCGGGCTGCAATTGCGCCGGCTCGATTTGGCCGAGACCCTGGATCATCTTGCGGCGCAACATCAGCTCGATCTTCTCGCGCCCTAAAAGCCCGAACTCTTTGCCGAAATCATTCGCGAGCCGCGCCGCGGTTTCGTCTTCGAGGGGGAGAGAGTGGCTGACGTTCGGCGGGTTCTGCATCTTCAAGCTCAAATTTTCGCCTTTTCCGAGGGGTCTATATCCGAGATTAGGGGATTGCGGCTCGTTTGTCGGGCCTCGATCGCGAAAAGCTACCTCCTATCCACGTCAAAGAGGGTTTTTGCTTGAGCAACGGCAGCGCAGGCGTTAAGCAACGCAAATCGTGGTCATTTGAGCCGGCCGGCTTGCCGCCACGCTAAACAAGGGGCTAAAAGGCCGAGACTTCCCGCCGAAGATCCTCGCCTTTTGCCTCCTTCTATTCGGCTTCGCTGCGCCTGCAAGCGCCGCGGAGCGCGGCCGCGAGGTGATGATAAATGCCGCAGGACAAGAAGATTCGCGACGCAAGGCCGCTTGGTGCGGCGACAAAGCTCGTCCATGGCGGCACGCTCAGATCGCAATTCGGCGAAACGTCGGAGGCTTTGTTTCTCACCCAGAGCTTCGTCTACGACACGATGGAAGCGGCGGAAGCGCGCTTCAAGGGCGATGATCCGGGTTTCACCTATTCGCGTTACGACAACCCGACCCTCGCCATGTTCGAAGAACGCATGCGCCTGCTCGAAGGCGCGGGCGCCGCCCGAGCTACGGCGAGCGGCATGGCGGCAGTCACGGCCGCTCTGCTCGGGCAAGTGAAAACCGGCGACCATGTCGTGGCGGCGCGGGCCTTGTTCGGTGGCTGCCTCTATGTCGTTGAAGAGCTGCTGCCGCGTTACGGCGTTGCGTCGACGCTCGTCGACGGCGCCGATCTCGATCAATGGCGCGCCGCGATGCGGCCGCACACCAAGGTGCTCTTTCTCGAAAGCCCGACCAATCCCTGCCTCGAGATCTACGATATTGCCACGATCGCCGAGATCGCCCACAAAAATGGCGCAACTCTCGTCGTCGACAATGTCTTCGCCACACCGATCTTGCAGAAACCGCTGCAGCTCGGCGCCGACTGCACCATCTATTCGGCGACGAAACACATCGACGGCCAGGGCCGATGTCTCGGCGGCATCATTCTCGCGAGCCAAGAGTTCATCGACCGGCATATCCATAATTTCCTGCGCCAGACCGGGCCCGCACTTTCCCCGTTCAATGCCTGGGTTCTGCTGAAATCGCTCGAAACTCTGCCTCTGCGCGTAGCCCAGCAGCAGCGCAATGCGGAACAAGTCGCCGATTTCCTGAGCCAGCATCACCAAGTTCAGTCGGTCTCTTATCCCGGCCGTGCCGATCATAAACAGGCGACCCTCGCGCGCCGGCAAATGGCGGGTGGCGGCACGCTCGTCGCCTTCGAGATTGCCGGCGGCAAGGCGGCCGCCTTTGCCTTTGCCAATGCCCTCTCGATCATCAAGATCTCCAACAATCTCGGCGACGCAAAGTCGATCATCACCCATCCGGCGACGACGACGCATCAACGGCTCTCCGCCGAGGTCCGTCGCACCATGGGGATCGGCGACGAACTCTTGCGGCTCTCGCTCGGCCTCGAAGACAGCGAGGATGTCATCGCCGATCTGGCGCAAGCTTTCGAAGCGCTCGAAAGCCGCGGGCGTGCGGCGGAGTGAGGTTCTTCCACGGACCGCGCTGGGGAGAAGCCTTCGTGCATCGCGGCGCGGCGTTTATCGACGTGATCTCGCCCTGCATCGCCTTCAACAACCACGAAGGCTCGACGAAAAGCTTCGACTATGTCCGCGAGCACAATATCGCGCTGAATTCTCTTGATTTCATCAGCGGCCGGCCGCCGATCGCGGTCGACTACGCGGCGGGCGAGGATGCGACCGTCGCTATGCATGACGGCTCGGCCATCCGCCTTTATAAACTTACCGACGATTACGATTGGCGCGACAGGTCCGCCGCCCTGGCGATGCTCGAGCGGCATCGCGTCGAGGGCGAGATTGTCACCGGGCTGATTTACTTGAACGAAGAAGCGGAAGACTTGCACGGGCGCCTGGGGACGCCAAAGGTGCCGTTCAACGCCTTGGCTGAGCCGGACCTTCGCCCGGGATCGGAGGCTCTCGAGGCGATCAACGCGTCTTTGCGATAGAGCGGAATCGCGCTTGCGAGCGAGTGTCCCGGGCGGCGGCAGGCTTTTTGGAAAGTGCGCTGCAGGCCAGAACCGAATTTCAAACGGCCAAACGGCCCCTGTGAGGCGAGGCTTTTGCAACGTGAGGGCGCTGTGGTAAACTGATGTTTCGTATCAATCCAACGCTTTCGGCAGAGCCATGTATTGCTGCGTTACGCGCAACATTCAGATCACCGTTCTGCCCGAGTTCATGCCGGATCGGTCCGATGCCGAGGAGGCGCAATTCTTTTGGGCCTATACGGTCGAGATCGCCAATCAGGGCGACGTCGCGGTGCAAGTGACCGACCGCCATTGGAGAATTACCGATGCCAATGGGCGGCTCGAGGAAGTGCGCGGACCCGGAATTGTCGGCGAGCAGCCGGTTCTGAAACCGGGCGAAACATTTCGCTACACGTCGGGCTGTCCGCTGTCGACGCCTTCGGGCATCATGACCGGCACGTATCGCGTGGTCGATGAAAAAGGCCATGTCTTCGACGCCGAGATTCCGGCCTTTTCGCTCGATTCACCTTTTGCGCAGCGCGTTCTGAACTGAGCCGCGCCTAGTCGGAGCCGCCTATGCCTGCGCAAAACTTCGGCTCGGCCGAGCCCCGGCTCGCGGCAACCCTCGCCTTGCTGGAACGCCTCATCGGTTTCGATACGGAAAGCCGCAAGTCCAACCTCGCGCTCGTCGCCGAGATCGAAGCCTATTTGACCGATCTCGGCGTCGACTACGTGAAAGTGCCGAACGCGACGAGCGATAAGGCAGCGCTTTTTGCGACGATCGGCCCGAAGGTCGATGGCGGCGTCGTCCTTTCCGGCCATACCGATGTCGTGCCGGTCGAAGGTCAGGTCTGGACGAGCGATCCCTTTTCATTGCGGCGGAGTGGCGATCGCCTCTATGGGCGCGGCAGCTGCGACATGAAGGGCTTCGACGCGATCTGCCTCGCCATGATCCCGGAATTTCAACGGGCCGATCTGTCGCGGCCGATCCATATCCTGCTCAGCTATGATGAAGAAGTCACCTGCCGCGGTCCGCTCGACACGATCGCCCGCTTCGGCCGCGATCTGCCGCGGCCCGGCGCGGTTCTCGTCGGCGAACCGACTCTGATGCAAGTGGCGGATGCGCATAAGAGCGTCGCGACCTATTTTACGACGGTGCACGGGCACGAGGCGCATTCGTCGAAACCGCATCTCGGCGCCAATGCCATCGAATGGGCCAGTGCCCTCGTCGCCGAGCTCTATGCCTTCGGAGCGAAATTGGAAGCGGCGGGCGATCCGAGCGGGCGTTTCGATCCGCCCTTCTCGACCGTGCAGGTCGGCACGATCCATGGCGGCACGGCGCGCAATATCCTGGCCAGGCGCTGCACGTTCCAATGGGAGTTCCGCGGCCTGCCGGGCGTGCCGCAGAGCCTCGCCCTCGATCACTTGCGCGCCTATGCCGAGACCATCGTGCGTCCCAAATTGACCCGCCATGCGCCGAGCGCCTGGATAGAAATGATAACCGAAGCCGAAGTGCCGGGACTTGCGCCGCAGACTGGTTCGACGGCCGAGATCCTCGCCTTGCGGCTGGCCCATTCGAACCGCACGATCACCGTGCCGTTCGCGAGCGAGGCCGGGCAGTTCCAACGGGCCGAGATCCCGACAATTGTCTGCGGGCCGGGCTCGATCGACCAGGCACATCAGCCCGATGAGTTCATTACGATCGGGCAGATCGAAGCCTGCATCGGCTTTATGCGCCGGCTCGCGTCCGAGCTTGGGTGATTCATGCGGCGGAATTGGATATGGTGGACGTGCAGAAGCTTATCGCCGAAGCCGCCAGCGTTGCCGTTTCAGACCCTTCTTATACTGGCCATTGAGCGTATAAGTGAAGGATATGGGCAAAGTGTTCTTGGTGGTAAATTACTAGAGTATCGCCTGTTTAAATGGACTATGACCGTATTGTAGCTTAGTACGATGAGCCTTTTAGCTAATTTATATTTTGGCAATTTGGAACATTATTTTGCTGAATGGGTAATTGTTCTTATCTCACGCCTTGTCTCACATTGATTTGAGCGCGGCAAAACAAACCAAGGGCCACAGGTGCGATTTTATGCTACGCTCGCCCGAGCATTTGATAGGTACTTCCATGCAGTCCGCCGAAAAACTCAGCATCACAATGTCCCCCGAAATGGTGCGGGCGATCCGTGAAAGCGTCGAGGCCGGTGAATATGTCTCGACCAGCGAAGTGGTGCGCGATGCCGTCCGCATCTGGCAGCAGCAGCGCCGCGAGGACGTAGAGCGATTAAACGCTATCCGCGCCCGTATCCGCCGCTCGCTCGACGACCCGCGCCCCGACATGACGCTAGAGGAAGTGGACGCTTCCCTTGAGGCCTTGTTTGCCGACGCGGACAACGCGGGCGGCAATGCAACGTCTTAAAGTCACCTTCCGGCACGAGCGGATCGATCCCGGCCAACCGCAGCAGAACGGCCGGCACGAGCGCTTTCATCGCACCCTGCTGGAAGCGAGCATCCAGCCTCGGCCGATCGCAACGCGCAGGCCAGACGTTTTCGGGCCTTTGCCCGCGGTTACAACGAAGAGCGGCCGCACGAGGCGCTCGGCCAGCGCACACCGGCGAGTGTCTATCAGCCGTCGCCGCGAGCATTGCCGAGACGGCTTCCCGAGCCTTGTTATCCGGCCGAGACAGCGGTTCGCCAGGTGAGATCCAACGGCGAGATCAAATGGCAGGGCGACCTGATCCATATTTGCAGCGCACTTATCGGTGAAGCCGTCGGCGTGGACGAGACCGAAGACGGCTCCTGGCAGGTCCGCTTTTTCGACGCGCCGATCGGCGTCATCGACCGCAAAACGCGAAAGTTGCGTCGGCTCGAACCGAAACCGGAGAATTGTAACCCATGTATCCGGTCCATTTTGTTACCAATGTATCCGCTGGACACCCCCATCGTCGTGCGCGAATCCCTCCCCTTCAAGGGAGGGTGGCCGCGAAGCGGTCGGGTGGAGTCTTCCAAAGCCATTCGTCAACCACCCCCGTCTCTCCACGATCCACGTAGGAGGGTCTTAACTTATTGATGGTCTTTTGGCTCCGCCAGTTTCACACGCGGAGCCGCCCTTTGGAGACGATAGATACACTCATCATCGGCGCCGGACCGGCCGGCCTGACCACCGCTTACAGTCTCGTCAAAGCCGGGCGGAAGGTTTTGGTCATCGAACAAGATCCGCATTATGTGGGCGGCATCAGCCGGACGGTGAACTACAAGGGCTTCCTGTTCGACATCGGCGGTCACAGATTCTTTTCCAAATCGAAGGAAATCGTCGATTTATGGAACGAGATCCTGCCGGATGATTTCATCGAACGGCCGCGCCTGTCGCGTATCTTCTACCGCTGCAAGTTCTATACTTATCCGCTCAAAGCTTTTGAGGCCTTGCGCAATCTCGGCATTTTTCAAAGCTTCTTGTGCATCGCGTCCTTTGCCTATGCGAAGGCCTTTCCGATCGGGACTCCCAAGACTTTCCATCAATGGGTTCGCAATCAATTCGGCGAGCGGCTGTTTTCGATCTTCTTCAAGACCTATACGGAAAAAGTCTGGGGCATGGGCTGCGACGAAATTTCCGCCGATTGGGCGGCGCAGCGCATCAAAGGCCTGAGCCTCGGCGCCGCGGTCCTCGATGGCTTGCGCCGTTCGCTCGGCTGGAAGAAGGGAGCCGGCAACAACGATGGCGAGGTCGTCAGGACCCTGATCGAGTCGTTTCGCTATCCGCGCCGCGGCCCCGGCATGATGTGGGAAGCCTGTGCGCAAAAAATCGAAGAGCGCGGCGGCCGCATCCTGATGGACCGCAAAGTCAGCGAACTCGCCTTCGATGCGCACAAAAAGATTTGGACGGTGACCGTCACGTGGGGCTCGGGCGCAACCGAGACCTATTGCGCGCAAGACGTCGTCTCGTCTGCGCCGGTACGCGAACTCGTGGCGGCACTGCGCCCGGCACCTTTGAGCCTTCTGCATGCGCGCGAATTGAAATATCGTGACTTCCTCACCGTCGTGCTGATCGGCAAATCTTCCACCGATCTGCCCGATAATTGGGTCTATATCCACGATCCGCAGGTCAAGGTCGGCCGCGTCCAAAACTTCCGCTCCTGGTCACCGGAGATGATTCCCGATCCGCTGTCGACCTGTCTCGGCCTCGAATATTTCTGCTTCGAAGGCGACGGGCTGTGGACCTCGAGCGACGCCGATCTCATCGCGCTGGCGAAGGCCGAGATCGGCCATATCGGCCTCATGAATCCGCAAGACGTGGTCGATGCCTGCGTCGTGCGGCAGAAAAAGGCGTATCCGGTCTACGACGAAGCCTATGCCGATCATTTGGCGATGATCCGGCGCGAGCTCGCGAGCCGCTATCCCTCGCTGCATCTCGTCGGCCGCAATGGCATGCACAAATACAACAATCAGGATCATGCGATGATGACGGGCCTGCTCACCGCCGCCAATATCGTCGCCGGCCAAATCCTCTACGACGTGTGGCAAGTCAACGAGGACGCAGAATATGGCGAAGCCGGGACTTCCGGCGTCCAACAAGCGCTGAAGAGCGAGCGCCTCGTTCCGAAAAAGGCGGCCTGATCTTGACCGATGTCGTCGCTTTCAAGACCAGCAAATCGCTGCCGGCACCCGCTCCCCGGCAAGGCCTTGCACCATCGCAACGCTTTCTCTCCGATCTCGTCCGCTACGGGCTCGTCAGCGCCGCCGCGCTGGCGTTCGATTGGGGTCTGCTCCTCGGTCTCGTCGGCCTCGGCGTCGATTACCAGCCAGCAGCGGCGATGAGTTTCTGCGCCGGCATGGCGCTCGCCTATTTCGGCAGTATCGTATTCGTGTTTCCCGACCGCCGCGGCCGCGGCATGTTCACCGAAGCCGCCAGCTTCGCCGCCATCGGCCTCGCCGGCCTTTTCTGCAACCAAGTGCTTCTTTGGTTTTTCGTGCAAGGCATCGGACTGAACGTCGCGATCGGCAAAGCGCCGACTGCGGTTTGCGTCTTTCTATTCAACTTCATTTTGCGGCGGAGTCTGGTTTTCGCCACGGCCAAGTGAGCCGGACAGATGGACTCGCATGCCTCGACACTCGTGCGAGATGCGCCTTGCACTGACAAAGTGCTCGGCTTTGGCGAATGGACGAAGTTGAGGCTTTCGCACGCGCGTGACGGGCTCGGCCTCGCCCTATCGCGCGGAACCATTTTTCTGCCCGTCGTCGCAGCCGCCATCTGGGCTTTGGCGCATCCCTATCCGGGAATTGTCGGCGATGCGAGCCTTTATATCGGCCGCGCACTCGCCGATCTCGATCCGCAAGGGCTCGGCCAGGATCTGCTCTTCGCGCACGACGGGCAATCGCGGTTCAGCATCTATCCGATCCTCGTCAAGTGGCTGGTGATCGCCTTCGGCACGGATCGCGCCGCTCTCACGCTTGTCGTCTCATCCATGTTTCTTTGGGTGATGGCGCTTGCCGTGCTCGCGCGCCGGTTCCTCTCCTTGCGGCGCGTCTGGGTCGTGATCGTTTTCGTCGCCGTCCTGCCGGTGAACTACGGCGCGCCACTGCGTTTCGGCTTTTCGGAAATGATTGCCGTCCCCCGCCCGGTGGCCGAAGCCCTGGTGCTGTTGGCGCTTGCGGCATTCGCTTACGGCCGGACCTATCTCACATTTGCCATTCTCGTAGCCGCGACGCTCATCCATCCTTTGATGGCGCTCGCCGGCTGGACAGCCGTAGGTCTCGCTCTCGGTCTCGAAGACAGACGCTGGTGGATCGCCGCCGGAGCCGGCATTTTCATCGTGATCAGCGCCGCCATTCTCGGGGTTCCGCTGTTCGATCGGCTGGTCACGGCCATTGCTCCGGATATCAAGGCGTTCGCGGCAAGCCGCAGTCCGCTGCTGTTTCCGACGCTTTGGCCAATTGCGTTCCTCGGGCCGATCATCACGCAAATCGTGACGATTGCGATCGCCGCCAGTCTTTTTCGGGGGCGGCAGCGTCGGCTGCTTCTCGCGGCCACGGCCGTCGGGCTCTTCGGCATCGGGGTGCAAGCGCTATTCGGCGATGTTTTGTCATCCTTGCTCGTCATCCAAGCGCAATGCTGGCGCATGGCTTGGCTGACCGCGGCGATCGGCAGTTTCGCTTTGGCCCTCTGCGCCCTCGAACTTTGGCGGCGAGATGCGACCGGCGGCATCGTCCTCGCGCTGCTTACGATGTCTTGGCTCACCAGCGATGAACCTGGCTTGGCGGCGCTCTGCGGCGCGGCAGCCCTCACCCTCCATTGCACCAAAGACCGCTTTGCCTGGCCCGTTTCGCAGCTCTCCGTCCGAGTCGTCTGGGCGGTCGCCTGCCTCGTCGCTTTGCTCGCCACTCTGCATTACTTCATTGCCTATGCCGATTTCCTGGCGCAGCTTCCGGCAGAGGCACCGCATGGCATCGGCTACTTCTGGAACAAACGCTACATTGCGTTTCCGATTTGCGCTTTTGCCCTCGCGGTGATGCTGCCCCAGAGACATTCCCGTGTGCTCTGGGGATGCCGCTGCGGCGTGGCGGCGCTGCTCGTCGCCGCCGTCGTCTGGCTCTGGGACGACCGCACCACCTTGCAGCGCATGGTCGATACGCAAGACCATCCGCCCGCACTCATGCACGCCATTGCCGGCCGGCCGGGCTCGGTGCTTTGGATCGGAGGCCTGCAGGAAGCGTGGTATCTGACCGGCCGGCCGCAATGGGCCTCGCCGCAACAAGGCGTCGCAGCCGTGTTCTCGCGCGACCTCGCCATTGCCTGGCGCGACAGGATGTCCTTCTTGCGCGACGAAGGTCTGGCCGACCGCAACGTCTTGTCGTCATTGGCCATACCCTCCTCCGCCGATCTGGCACATCTTTCCGAGGCCGGCGTCACGCATCTTTGCGCCCGTCCCGACGCGCCGGCCTGGATCATTGCGCCGCTCGAAAAGGGCGCGCAGCCTCCAGCCGGAAGGCAAGCGCAGCTCTGGCATCTGCCGCAACCGCTGTTCAAAATGACCGATGAAGGCAAAACCTATACCTGGCACCGGATCGAGGATTTTCTCGTCCTCTCCTGCACCGCGGAGTAAAAAGGCCGCGATCAAAGGAAAGTTCTGCGCGAGGCTTTCTCGTCCGGCAAGATCACGCGACGGGCGAGGCGGTGCCGATCCGGTCGTGAAAACTGAAGGAGAAGCGCGCTCGCGGTATTAGATGGCGGAATATTTACCAAGCAACGGAGTTCTTATTGCAGCGACTGAAGCCGGATGACCTATCCACGAATCGTTATCCTGCTCCAGCCCGCAGGCGGCACCAGCTTGGCGTTGCCGCGGCAGCTCTCAATAGACGCATTCGGAAAACGCGGGTTCGACGCTGCCTTCCCAAACCGTCAGGAATTTTTCGCGCAAATCCTCGGCCAGCGTCCGCGTCGCGAGGACCTTATCCAGAGGGTCCAGAAACAGCGTTTCATCGAGTCCGGAAGCGGCGTAATTGCGCCGCTCGGCAAGCGTCGAACGGGCGATTGCCAAGATCTCGCGCCCGAGATCCCGCAGCGTCCGGCCGGCGACGATGGTTTCGAGGCCGAGGCGCGCCACCTCGGCCCGCATGGTTTCGCGATCCGTCTCGCTCCAATCTTTGACGATGTCCCAAGCGGCATCGAGGGCCGAGCCGTTATAGAGAATTCCGACCCAAAGCGCCGGCAGAGCCGTCAGGAAAGGCTTGGGACCGGCGTCGGCACCGCGCATCTCGAGATAACGCTTCAGGCGCACTTCCGGAAATATCGTCGAGAGGTGATTGGCCCAATCTGAGAGGGTTGCCCGTTCACCTGGAAGCGCCGGGAGACGGCCGGCCAGCAGGTCTCGGAAGCTTGCTCCGGCGACGTCATGATAGATGTCGCCGCGCTTGACGAAATACATCGGCACGTCCAACGCGTAGTCGACATAGCGCTCGTAGCCCATCCCCGAGCCGAAGGCGAAAGCGAGCATCCCCGTGCGCGCGGCGTCGGTATGGCGCCAGATTTCCGATCTTCCCGACAGAAAACCGTTGAGCCTGCCGTCCGTAAAGGGCGAGTTGGCGAATAGCGCAGTCGTAAGCGGCTGAAGCGCGAGCGATACGCGCAGCTTCCTGACCATGTCCGCTTCGCCGGAAAAATCGAGATTGACCTGAACGGTCGCCGTTCGAAACATCATGTCGAGACCGAGCTTGCCGACTTTCGGCATATATTTCGCCATGATCTCATAACGCTGCTTCGGCATCTTGGGCGTTTCCACGAGCCGCCATTTCGGGCTCATGCCAAGCGAAAGAAAGCCTATGCCATGCGTCGCGGCGACCGCCTCCAAGGCCGAAAAATGCGCCTCGGTTTCTGCGCGCGTCGCGTAAATCGTCGCCACCGGCGCCCCCGAAAGTTCGAACTGGCCGCCCGGTTCGAGCGAGATCGCGCCGCCGCCCTTTTCATCATAGAGGCCGATAATATCACTGCCGTCCATGATCGCCGTCCAGCCAATCCGCGCCTGCATCCCTTGCAGCAATGCCAAGATGCCTTGGCGGCCCTGCGCCGGCAGGCCCAGATAAGGAACCGGGGAGTGAGTGGCCCGATAGAACGGCACTTTTTCGTGCTCGGTTCCGATGCGGAAATCTCCGAACCGCTTGGCGCCGGCCTCGATCCAAGCCACGAGCTCATCGCGCGACGCGATAGGGGTCGTATCCGAAACGTCGCGAGCCATTGCCTAACCTTCGTTCGTACTTCGTGTGCGGTGGC
Organism: uncultured Alphaproteobacteria bacterium; assembly: GCA_963809985.1. Lineage (GTDB taxonomy): Bacteria > Pseudomonadota > Alphaproteobacteria > Rhizobiales > Beijerinckiaceae > Methylovirgula. Next base: position 831,096 of record CAWELW010000004.1, read on the forward strand.
AGGCCTTTTCGTCCCGCCTTATACGGGCGAAACCGAATCATCCGGCCGCGCGATCGATGCGACAGTTCAGGTTGCCGACGCGCATTCCGGCATGGTGCGATGAACATGCCAAGCCGCCTGAACGCGGTCGCCGCCTCCCATAGAGCAGATCCGGCTAATGCGGAAGCGCGCCAGCGTCCGCGCCAGCACACATTTCTATCGGATCACCGCATCCAATAGAAGAAAGCGCCGAGAATCAACGGGTTAGGGTTTCCTCGTCAAAATGGTTGCGGCTCTCCGGCGGCGCAAGCACCGGAAGGGTCCGCCAGCGCCGGCAACGCTCGCGCCGTGTACACGGGAAGCCGGCCCGCTCTGTCAACCTGCGGGTTCTGAACGAGGGTTGAAGGATCAACGAACACCAGGTGATCAACTCTACGGCCGTCATGCCCGCGGACGGACCGTCGTATCCGACGGGCGTCTAAACGACGCCCTATGCGGGCATCCAGGAAGAGCCGCGTCCGCGGCGATATGAGTTTTCTTGTCCTGCCGCGCTTCAACGACCGGATGCCCGCCCGCGCGCGAATGACAGCGAACGGGGAGAAGCTCCCCGTCAACAAGCAGAGGCACATATTCTGCCAGCGAGCAACTGGCGCGCGGTTCAGCCTTTGCCTCCGCCAAGGATTTGCCCGATCACTTGTTGTAGGCCGGCCTGGTCGAAATTCGCCGCAACGTTTCCCGGCTGGAACATTTTCGTCAATGCGTCGATCGCCGCTTGCGGAGTCGCCGTGGTGGAGGCTTGCGGCGGCGCTGCGGCGGACGGCTGGCCGCCGCCGAACAATCCGCCGACGATCGTCGTGACGATTCCTATGACGCCCCCGGCTGGCGTCGCCGCACCTTGCCCGAGAGCTGCGCCAAAATTGCCCTGCTGGACCGCACCGGCCAATTGTCCGAGCATCCCGCCAAGGCCCTGATTGTGGAAAGACTGCGCCATGCCCCCCAAGGCGAGCGAAGCAACGGCCGGAAACAGTTGCGCGAGCACGTCCGGCTTTAGGCCGGTCACTTTCGCGGCCTCCTGAGCGATTTGGTTGGTGATCTGGCTCGACCCGAAGAGATTGCCGAGAACGTCCTGGCCCTTCTGCACCGCAGCGGCATTCGGCGCGGCATCGGTGTTCGAAAACGACGCATGATGATCCTTGTCGGTCACGGCCGAAATGATCGAACCAAGTGCACCGGGATCTGCGGCCTTGTTCTGCAGACCCGTCGAAAGAGCCGGGATCAGAGCCTGTAGGGCAGTTTGCACCTGCTCCGGCGAAATACCATATTGCTGCGCGAGATTTTCGACGGCCTTGCCGCCCTGAGCATTTTGCAGAATTTCGTTGAGATTGAACATTGTCGCACCTCTCCCCTGGTCCCTTCGAATGGCAAGAGACCACCGGCTCAGCCATGCTAGCCCGGATTTCTCGGACTGGCCATGGCTAACCCGGAAACCCTCGTCCGCCACGCAAGAGATGCGTTTTTTCTAAGACGGCAGAATGAAGCGTCCGGCGATTAGAGCCAGCGGGCCGGCTCGTTCGGTTCAGGCCCTCGCCACCTTGGGTGTGGTCCAAAGGACGATCTGGCGTAGGACGTTCGCGAGGGCTTCGTCGAGCGCCGCGGTCACCGTGGCTGCATCGTCCTTCGCCGTGGGCGCCTCTGCGGAGAAGATCTTGCTCGTCAAGATGCGCCCATTGGCGGCGACAATTCTGGCCGAAATTTCAACGCGGGCCTTCCCGTGCGGCGCTTCCGCCTCAAAACGGCGGATTTCGCTTTGCAGACTGTAAGCGGCGACGAGACCGGGCCGCCCGACTGCGCGCAGCCCATGGGAATTTTCGAAACTTTCGATGAGCCGCGCTTGGACCAAACTCGGCAACCGACCGGCCCATTGCGCGCCCTTCAAATAAGCAACGGCCTCCGGCCCCGTTCGTATAACGATACGTTCCGAATCGAGCGGTAGCGAAGCCGCGGGCTCATAGATTGCGAGCGCGCCGGGGCCTGACTTCACACCGCCGAAATCATGCGCGGAATTCAAGTCGAAAGTCAGGAGAGGGCTGCTGCCGCCGCAGGCAGTCAAAGCCAAGGCGATCGACAGGCCGGCAAACCGGCTGGTGCACCGCACTTGTTCAAAACTTCCGGACGCCATTCGGCCAAAGACGGCCGGGAAGATCGCCAGTGCCCGTCGCCCCGACTTAACCCGCGGCAGCCATCCCGATTGGTCCATGGGCGATCCGCCTCCCATACAGAACTCTCCTCTCGCCGGGTGCGCGTGAGGTGGACCCTCGTGATCCAAGCAAAGCAAGAAGTGTCCGGCAGTCGGGGCGGACCCGACGGGCGAAAGGCGCACCTCCACTCCGCTGGATCTCTTGCAAAAACCTATAACACCGAATCGGAGTGCCAGGGCAACACCTCGTCCCGGGCACGGCAGATGCGAGCACTGCCGCCATCACTCTGCCAGCCCTGATGGCACGGCAATTCTCGGGACCATCGATCGGCCGGCAACCTGCGTTAGCGCTTCAAGCCAGGGAGGAATGGTTAACGCGTGCTGCTATATTCGGGAATTTGCTGCTTTTTCCCGAACAGGAATTGCTGCGGATTGGCCTCGATCGAGCGCACCGCCTGGTTGATCTCGTCAAGCGTTTTGCGCCCATCAATGGCCAGCGCCTCATATTGGCGCAGGCCCGAACTCGCGAATCGATTGATGTTGACCGTGAGTTCCTTCGTCCGCAGGTCGAGATTGTCGGCGAGCTTGCGGATCGATTTGGCCGCTTCGGTGATCTCGCCGAACGCCCCTTTGGAATCGCCGGTCGCGAGGAAGCCGTTGAGGTTGGTGAGAAGAGGATCGATTTTATCTGCAGCCGCGTTGAGTTTCGCAGAAATAGTCGCCATGTCCTTGACGATTGCTTTCACGGTCTCTGGATCGACGGCCTTGACGACATTATCGGTATCATTGGCCAGTGTCGTCAGCTTCGCGGAAAGCGGCCCGATCGCCTTGCCTAGATCTGACATGGACGCGAGAAATTGTTTGACGCCGTCCGAATTGGCGGCGAGTGCGTCGGAGAACTTCTGGACATTTTTCACAGAGGTTGTGATGGAGCTGGAATTCTCGTCGAGAATCTTATTGGTCTTGTCGAGAATGTCGGATGCCTGCGTCGCGACGCGACGGCCGGTTTCGAGCAGATCCTGAAAGTCGGAACGCTCGGCGACGATGAGGCCGGGACCGCCGTCGACAGACTTACCGAGCGCCGCCGCGTCATTGCTGCCGCCGAGGAGCGCAATCGAGGCAACGCCGGTGAAGCCCGTATATTCGAGCCGAGCCCGGGTATCGGCCCGCACCGGGACGCGGGCGTCGATTTCGATCAGTGCGGTAACATGTGACGGGTCTCGCGGGAGAAGTTCGACGTCTTTCACCTCGCCGACGCGGATGCCGTTGAAAAGCACCCAATTGCCGCGCGCAAGGCCGGTTACCGAGCCGGTGAATTCAACTTTGAACGCCTGCAGACCTGCGGGCCGGTTAGTGCCTGAGACGAAATAGACGAACAAGAAGCCCGCGGCGATGACCGCAAGCGTCAGAACGCCGATCAAGGTGTAGTTGGCACGGGTTTCCATCAGTCCTCACCAGTTTGTGTGCGCGCCGGCTCGCCTCGATACCCAGCTCGTGACCTAAGTAACCGCAACGCTTTTCTGGTCCGGCTAGCGCAACGACCCCTTCGGCGCTGCCTCTAGATCCAATTGACGCGACCTTTTGCCATGAAAATAGGCCTGCAACCAAGGATGTTTCGAGGTGCGCATGGTGACGATCGTCCCCGTGGCTATGACTTTTCCGTCCGCCAAAGCAGCGATTCGGTCACAAATCGAATGCAGGCTGTCGAGATCGTGGGTGACCATGAAGACCGTAAGGCCGAGCGTTTTCTGCAACGTAGCGATTAGTTCGTCGAAATCGGCGGCACCGATCGGGTCGAGGCCCGACGTCGGTTCGTCGAGGAACACGAGTTCCGGATCGAGGGCCAAGGCCCGCGCCAGTGCCGCGCGCTTGATCATTCCACCCGACAATTCCGCCGGATGTTTGTCCGCGGCGTCGGGCGTGAGACCGACAAGCTCGAGCTTCAGCATTGCCAGCTCATCGGCGAGCTTTGGCGACATTTTGAGATGTTCGCGCAAAGGCACCTGGACGTTTTGCTTCACGGTGAGGCCCGAAAACAAGGCGCCGTGCTGAAACATGACGCCGAAGCGGCGCTCGAGGCGCCGCCTCTCGTCCCCGGCGACCGAGTCAAAATCGGCGCCGAAGACTTCTATCGTTCCATGCCGTTTGGGGACGAGCCCGAGAATGGTCCGCATCAGGACCGACTTGCCCATTCCGGAGCCGCCCACGAAGCCCAAGACTTCGCCGCGGAACACATCGAGATTGAGGCCGTCCATGACGAGATTGTCGCCAAAGCCGACGACGAGATCGCGAACCTTGATCACGACCTCCGGTGCTTTTTGCGCGCGCCCGATCCGGATGGAGAGATCGTCGGCAAGGGGAGCGGCGCGCGACATGGGAGACCTCAATATCTGATGCTGGCAAAGAACATCGTGAAACAGCCGTCGACCAGGATCACCGTGAAGATCGCCTTCACGACTGAGGCCGTCACTCTTTGGCCGAGCGATTCGGCCGAACCGCCGACGGCAAACCCCTCGACGGAAGCAATGAGGCCGATCACCAGACCCATGAACGGCGCTTTGATCAGCCCGACCGACAATTCCTCGAAATCGACGGCGAACTGCAAGCGGTGCCAATAGCTTTCCGGGCTGATCCCGCCATAGGTCCAGCATGTGAGCAGGCCGCCCAACAAAGCCGCCATGTCGGCGATGAACGTCAGCATCGGCAGGCTGATGATGAGGGCCGCGAGCCGCGGCATGATCAAGACTTCGGCGGGACGCAGACCCATGACACGCATGGCGTCGATTTCATCGCGCATCTTCATCGAGCCGATTTCGGCTGTCACGGCCGAACCCGAGCGCCCGGCGATCATGATCGACGTCAGCAACACGCCGAGTTCACGCAAGACCAGGATTCCGATGAGGTCGACCGCATAGGTGGTGGCTCCGAAGCGGCGCAATTGATAGATGCCCTGCTGCGCGACGATTGCGCCGACGAGAAAGTTGATCAGCGCGATGATCGGTATGCTGCGGAAGGCGAAACTCTCGATGTGAAAAATGAGCGAGGTGAAGCGAAAACTCGCCGGAGCGACGATCATCTTTGCAAAGGAGACGATAAATTCGCCGAGAAAGGTCGTGACGTTGAAAAAATCACGACCGACGTTGACGACGGTTTCGCCGATGTCGGCGAAAATATCGGCGAGATAGAAGCGGCGCCGCACTCCGCTGGCGGGAAACGCCCGGTAATGCGCTTCCGTAAGGAGAATCTCATGCTCCGGCCGCAGGTTCTCAACCCGTGTCGCGACGCCTTTGGCCGACAGTTCTTGCCGGGTGCGGTCTATGAGCCAAGCACCGGACGTATCGAGACGATCGATCTTGGCGAAGTCTAAAACCGCCTGCGCGGCCGTTCCTGCTTGCGCGAGCAAAGCGCCGGCTTCCGATTCGATTGCCTCCACCCGATCGATCGTCCAACTTCCCGTGAGATAGAGCTTCACGGTTTCTTTCATCGGGCTCGTCGAATATTGCGATGTTTGCGCCATGAAATCCACGTTGTGAAGCCAAACTCAGTCGTTAGCGCGTATTTTCAAATCGCGCCTAGCGATTCGATGACCATGTCGATTGGCAATGCTCTAGCGGCAAGTCGCGGCGAAGTCGAGGCAAAGGCATGGCGCTGGCCGAGGCCGTGACATTGACAAGGTTCGGCCATTTTACCCGCCACCGCAAACTATGTAGTGGCGCGAACTCATTCAAATTGAGGGGTTTTGTGCGGACCGGAGGTCCGCGTTCCGGACCGCGGACCTCCGGTCCGCTATTTCCTTCAATTTAATCGACGCAGGCCAGTAGTCCGATCAGGCGGACCCAGCAGATCCATGATAATAGGCGCAAATGCAACAACTTAGGATATATCCCAGACTCCGGCACCGCCATGCGCCTATTCCGCCGCGAGGCGCGCAGACGCGCCGAGCCAGGCCGCGAGATCGGCCGCGGCGCGGGCGCTGAGAGCCTGCTTTTTTGCAGCGGCTTTCTCTGCGCTTCGCATTTTTTTGCCGGCCCCGTCCGCCACAATGGATTTGCCCGGCAAAGGCGGAAACAGCCCGAAATTGACATTCATCGGTTGAAACGACCGCGGCCCAGCATCGATGGACTCGACGTGGCCGCCGGTGATGTGATTGAGCAAGGCGCCGATCGCCGTGGTCGCGGGAAACGGTTCGAAATTCTCGCGCCGGCGCGCCGCTGCGGCGAGGCGGCCCGCGACGAGACCTATGGCCGCGCTTTCGACATAGCCTTCGCAGCCGGTGATTTGACCGGCAAAGCGTAGCCGCGGATCAGCCTTGAGCTTCAACTCGCGGTCGAGGACCTTCGGCGAGTTGAGAAACGTATTGCGATGAAGGCCGCCGAGCCGCGCGAATTGCGCCTTCTCGAGCCCGGGAATGGTGCGAAACAGCGCCGCTTGCGCCGCATGTCTCAGCTTCGTCTGAAACCCGACCATATTATAGAGGGTGCCTAACCGATTGTCCTGCCGCAGCTGCACGACGGCGTAGGCTTTGACGCCTGGATCATGCGGATTGGTGAGACCAAAAGGTTTCATCGGCCCGTGCCGCAAAGTGTCAATGCCGCGTTCGGCCATTACTTCGATGGGCAGACAGCCGTCGAAATAAGGCGTGTTTTCGAATGTCTTGAACTCGACTGTCCCGGCCGTGCGCAGGGCCGTGACGAAGGCCTCGTATTCGAGTTTCGTCAAAGGGCAATTGATGTAGTCGGCGCCAGTGCCGCCGGGTCCGGCCTTGTCGTAACGGGATTGGAACCAGGCGACGTCCATATCGATCGTTTCGCGATAAACAATCGGCGCAATAGCATCGAAAAATGCGAGATTGTCTTCGCCCGTGAGCGCGAGGATCGCACCCGCGAGTCCCGGCGTCGTCAGCGGCCCGGTGGCGATAACGACCTCATCCCAATCTGGCGGCGGCAGAGCGTCGATTTCGCCGCGCTCGATCTCGATCAGCGCATTGGCGATGATTTTTTCCGTCACGAAAGCGGCAAAGCCATGCCGGTCGACGGCAAGCGCACCGCCCGCCGGCACTTTATGGGCGTCCGCAGCGGCCATGACGAGCGAATCGAGGCGGCGCATTTCGCGATGCAATATACCGATCGCGGTCGTTGCCGCATCATCGGCCCGAAACGAGTTCGAACAGACGAGTTCGGCAAAATCACCGCTCTGGTGGACAGGCGTCGCCTTCGCCGGCCGCATTTCGTGCAAGATGACGGGGACGCCCGCACGGGCGATCTGCCAGGCTGCCTCCGAGCCGGCCAAGCCGGCGCCGATGACGTGGACTGGGGAGAAATCGCGCATCGAAAGAAATTAGACGAAATCGCCAAACGATGCACCCGGCTTTGGCGGGCTGGAGCATGTCCCGGAATAGTGGACCCACGTTTCCGACAAGGACATGCTCCAAACTATTGAACTGGCGTGTATTCTTATCGATCGGGTGATTTCACCCGATCGGGAAATGCGGTACCCGGCAAAAAAACGCCCGCCGGGGGAGGACCGGCGGGCGCTTGTGGCCATAAGGGAGAAGGAGGAATCCTCACCTTGCGGCGTAAAACGAACACTTATGAGCGCGCCGCTTTCCATGCGACGAACGGGATGTCGGAACGGCAAAGCCCGATATCCCAAAGCTCACGATCGGAGAGCTGCGCCAGTTCCCGGAGGCAAGCGCGGTAGCGCCGCCATTCCTGCAATTTACTGGCCAGAACCTTAATCGACATAGCTGCAACTCCGTCCCGCTCACGCCCGACGAACGTTTACCCCCATATCCACCTTTCGGTTCATGATGTAACATACTCTTTTGCAGCGCACCTACCACCGCAAATAGCGAGGCTCAGCTATGCGTACATTGCAATCCTGCGCACTGGCAGGCCAAGACCTGGACCGATGCTGCATTAATCTTTAGTAGTAGCTTGCCCACCTCCCTCAAGATGGAGCGGGTCTGAGGGATTTTAACTCAACAAAGATGCGAATGGCGCATGGGTGCGCTGCACAATGGTAAATTTGTTAACTTCTTGCTTGGAGTGCGCGTCTGAGGGTTCGCTCGACGCGATTCGCAGGTTGGCGCGCCCCTGCGGCGGGCGTTCGGCGAGGGTGTCGAGCAATTCCGCCAATTCGCTGGCGGGGGTGCAGCGAACCCTCATAGGCCATGCTTCGCCCAGGTGGCAATTACGCTGACACTTCACTGGTAATTACGTAATTACTTGCGGATCATGCGGAATTACGGTGAGACTCGGCCGGACCTATCATTTGCTCCCTACAATCGCTCATGGCGACCTTGAAAAGGCCACTGAATTTCGGCCATTTTTGTGCTCGGCGAGGACTTCTTCGGCGAGCCGGTCGAGCTTGCCTGTGTCGATGTCCTGCTCGATTGCAGTGTCGAAGTTTCGAGCGTCGAATTCCTCGAACCAGGCGCGGAATTCAGCTAATTCTTCCCGCGGCAGCTTCGCTACGGAGTTTTCGATCTCTTTGACCTTGCTCATCGTCCCGATCTCGTTGAGTTCAGGTTGACGGCGGGCGGCAGGGCTATGAGGTTGGATCCTTTCCATCCGGCGTCATGCGCGGACTTGATCCGCGCATCCACGAACCTCGTTCGACGAAAGCATTCATATACCCGCGACCGAAACCAAATGAAGGTCTCATACGGATCAAAGAAGAACTAAATCGGCGGTCAAGCAAAACCCACTCTTGGTCGCTTGGATGCGCGGATCAAGTCCGCGCATGACGCGTTGAAGGATGGGCGGCTAGACGTCCGTTTCAGCGAACCCTCACAGACCGTGCTTCGCCCAGATGGCGCGCACCTGTTCGTCGGTGGCAAATTCCTGCCGCGCAGCTTCGCCACGCGATTTGGCGAACGACGCTTTTTCTTCCGCCGTCAAAAGCATTCCCGGCTGATCGTCGCCGGCCAATTGCGGTATCACACGGGCGATGTCGTCTTTCGCTTCCGGGGGCAGCGTTCGCGCTGTCTCGACCAGGACTCACGCCCATGAAGTCCTCAGGGTTTCGGCTCGCCGTAGCGTTCGAGCATCGCCCGTAAGATTTCCGGCGATGACGGCCAAAAGCCGCGCGGCGCGCCGGGGTTGCGCTGATACTTGTCGAGCGCGGTCACGTCCGGTTGCACCGGCTTTTCGCCATCCATGAAGATCACGCCCACGGCGTCGCTCGGCAGCTTGGCAATGAAGTTCTCGGCATCCTCGATCATGCTGCGGATACGCCGATGAAGACCGGGCACGTCGATCGGCTGCACGGTCGCCAGCGCCTGAAACTCCTCCGCCGTAAAGCGACTGTGCCGATTGATTTCGGCAAGCATCTCCTCCGGTGTGACACCCGGAAACTTGCCAACCGCCGCGCTCACCACGGCGCCGAGCGGCAGGATGTTTTCGTGAATGGTCACCAGATCGACGATATCGCGCGGCACCCGGCGATCCGCCGCCGCGGCCGCTTTATTGGTCGCCAAATCGACCGGATGCAGCACATAGCCGAACAATTCGTCCGGCTGCGTCGGAAAGAACCGAAAAGCGGCATCCGTCACCCATTCGAGCTGCATCGCTTCGTCCCCGCGTGCAACCACGGCTTCGCGCTTGCCTTCGCGTATCCGACCCCACGTGACGCTATACCCCGCCGCCGCGAGCGCCCTTGCGTCGGCCCCGGCAGCGTTGTCGAGCCGAGCTTCGGAATCGTGAAAAATATCGATGTCTGCGGAGAAGCGCGGTCCGTCGCGGTTGATGGCGACACCGCCGGCGATGTAGCTGTCGGGGCTGCGCTGCGCCGCAAGCAATCGCAAGACGCCCGACTGAAACTTACTGATGGGCACGGCAAAGCTCTTCGATCCGCTCGGCAAGCCGGCGGCCATCCATCCGGCCATGCGTGCGCAACGCCTTGGTGATCGCCAAGGCGTCCGCCGGGGTCGGCTGCTCGACCGGACGCATGTTCCATAGCGCGCGCGCGCCATACTCGGCGAAGGCGCGACGGTAGAGGCTCGCGATGTCTTCTGCTGGTTGTTCCGGCTTGGCGCCCATGCCGTCGCATCCTGAGATAATTTTATTGAAAATTCACTATACAATTGTAATCGCGCCTATTCCAGCCTCAAAGCGGCGTCGCGATCGTGGGAGCTACATTGGCGCCCCTCGTCAAAAAATAGCCCCCCAATATAGACATCCATCGTGACATGCAGAAAGAGTAACTTCATCACCAGAAGCCTGAGATCGCGTCAGCCGTCGCTTTCGGCCGCGCAGCAGACTTCAGGCCGTCCCGGTTCACCACATTGACCGGTTCGCTGAACAGGCCCTCGATATAGGCCTTGATCCCGACATAATCGTACATCGTCGCGCGCGACCGAACCGAGCAGCGCGGCATGCATCACGCCATGCGCGCGCAAATCGGCCTCGCAGGGCTTGAGCCTCTGGAGGATAGCGTCTGCTTTCATGGGGCTATTTCGCATGTCAACAGGGCAAAAACAAAACCTTTTAAAACAACACGATTTCGGTTGGGAGAAATTCTTTGTTTTTGGCGATATCATAGTTGACAGACCATGTACTAGAGGTAGCGTGACCGATGGTCTAATTAGGGACACACGTAGTTGGACGCTGAGGGTGCTGTTGTCTTTGTTACCAAGGCGGCCGCTGCTCGGAGGCAACTGGACGCTGCAATCCGCTTTTGGTTTGCCGAGGAGGATGATCTGGCCGTCCACACCGTTGCCGCCGCAGCCTATCGCATTTTGCGTGATCTTATGCAGCAACGCGGATTGCAGCCCTTTGGCGAATTTGTGCGAGTTGGGCTTTTCAACTTCGCCAAGGCCATCGCAGAAGGCCAAGAACCTGACATGCCCGATGACGCTGCGACACGCGCATTGATCAATGGGATTAGCGAAGAAATCAAAGCCGGCAGAATTAGTTCTTACGAAGATATCGATGTAACCAAAGACGCCAAACAACGATGGAAAGAATACGCTTTTCACTCAAGCTTTTTAAAGCACGCAGACACCGATCCTGACGCGCGCATTATAGAAACGGAAATCGATAACGCTGAATTGCTCCTACGGGCGTCAGGTACTTATGTGCGCCTCTTTCAGGATAGCTCTGCCGAAATGATGCTTTTGTACTGGCACTCGGTTGCGGTTTCTGACGATGAATCAGAAGGGCCGAATATCGCAATCATAAAAACAATTCGCGATTGCAAACCCGAACTTAGGCGGAAGACTTGCTTGGCTTTCCTCCCTGCGGTGAGAAAGGAAGTTTACTCTCAGCACTAACGTTCTTCTGAGTCGACATATGCCGCGCGATCTTCCCGCTATTACGGTGACAGTACACTTATTCGATTGCAATTAAATGCACTGTCGCCGCAACTCCGCACCGTAATTCCGTAATTCTTCGCGCGTTCGAAGATCGTGGCCGAGTTCAGCGCATCGGCGAGGTGTCGCAGCCGCACCAAATCATGCAGATTCATATTGCAGCTCGGCTTCGCGAAGCACGTCATCGCGGAAGTAGCGGCTCAAGTCTTCGGCAGTGCGTATGTCGACGCGCCGGCCGGCGAGCAAGGTCGAAAACTCCATTTCTATATCTGCGAGATCCAGCAGGCTCGGCTTCGCCGCGGGCGCAAATTCAACCAGCAAATCGATATCGCTGTCCGATCGCGCGGTTCCCTTTAAGGCCGAGCCGAACAGCGACAAACGGCGGATTTGGTGCCGCTCGCACAGAGCGGTTAATGCTGCACTGTCGGTGAACAACGGATCTTGCACTGAGCCCTCCTCTAATAGGCATCATAGAAAGCAAGGATAAATGGACTTCCGCGATGCCGTGAATGTCAACCGTCCTAAGTGATCGCCTCTTTCTTCTTGCTCTCTGGTAGCGGTAACATCCGCCGAAATTTGAAAAACATTTGATACAGATGCGTCGCTTTTGTCATGAAACGATCAAAGCGACTCTTTTCAAACAGCTCCGCCGTCACCTCATCCTTGTAAGTCAGGAATTCTTTGTGCCACAGCACGAACCAGCGACCGTCTACCCTCATCCAAGCGCCGTGCGCGATTAGTGCCCTTTCGGTTCTCAGCTCTTCGAGTGCCTTCCAAATCGCGTCGTACGGTTCCGGTATGACCGATCGGATGGCTTCGCGAAGTTCTTCGAAATTCTGGGCAGCACTTCTCCCTGCCAATTTACGCTTCTCGTTCAGGTCGCTTTGACGCAGTTCCCAAATGATTTCGAGGATGATGTTATCGAGCTGCGAATAGCAGATGATCGCGTCCGCAATCGCAAGGCGCAATTCAGTCGGAAGCTCAAAATCTAGCAGTCTTCCGTCAGGCAAAACATTCAGCATATTATGCCTATTTCCATTTATCCTTATCTACCTATGCTTCATGATTTCCAAGAGGGCCTTCTTGCCTCCCATTGAAATCACTCCGCGGCCTCATTGCGCTTCAGCGGCCTTCGTTCCAGCACGTGCCGCAAATAGCGCCCGGTGTGGCTGCGCGGTGCCCTGACGATGTCTTCCGGCGTGCCGCAGGCGACGATTTCGCCGCCGCCGTCGCCGCCCTCGGGGCCGAGATCGAGGATCCAGTCCGCCGTCTTGATGACTTCGAGATTATGTTCGATCACCACGACCGTATTGCCTTGATCGACCAGTTCGTGCAGCACTTCGAGCAATTTCGCGACGTCGTGGAAATGCAGGCCGGTCGTCGGCTCGTCCAACAGATAGAGCGTGCGGCCGGTCGAGCGGCGCGACAATTCCTTGGCGAGTTTGACGCGCTGCGCCTCGCCGCCCGACAAGGTATTGGCCTGCTGGCCGACCTTGATATAGTTCAGTCCGACGCGCGCGAGCGTCGCCATTTTCTCGCGGATCGACGGCACGGCCTTGAACAGCAGCCCCGCCTCCTCGACCGTCATGTCGAGGACGTCGGCGATCGACTTGTCGCGATATTTCACTTCCAGCGTTTCGCGGTCATAGCGCTTGCCCTTGCAGACGTCGCAGGTGACATAGACATCCGGCAGAAAATGCATTTCGATCTTGATGACGCCGTCGCCCTGGCAGGCTTCGCAGCGGCCGCCCTTGACGTTGAACGAAAAGCGCCCCGGCGCATAGCCGCGCGCCTTGGCCTCTGGCAGGCCTGCGAACCATTCGCGGATTGGCGTGAACGCGCCGGTATAAGTGGCCGGATTGGAACGCGGCGTCCGCCCGATCGGCGATTGATCGATGTCGATGACCTTGTCGAGATGCTGCAGGCCCTCGAGCTTGTCATAGGGGGCAGGATGTTCGAGCGCCCCGTTGAGCCGCCGCGCGACGGCTTTATAGAGCGTATCGACGATCAAAGTGGATTTGCCGCCGCCGGAAACGCCGGTGACACAGGTGAACAGGCCGAGCGGCAGTTCGGCGGAGATATTCTTGAGATTATTGCCTCTGGCGCCGGTGAGCTTGAGTTTGCGGGCAGCCTCGGGCTTGCGGCGCAGGCGCGGCATGGGCACGCTCAGCACGCCGCTCAAATAGCGGCCGGTCAAAGAATCGGGATCGGCCATGATGTCTTGCGCCGTCCCTTGCGCGACGATCTCGCCACCATGAATGCCCGCCCCCGGCCCGACATCGACGACATGATCGGCGGAAAGTATCGCATCCTCGTCGTGCTCGACCACGATGACGCTGTTGCCGAGATCGCGCAGCCGCCGCAAAGTCTCGAGCAGCCTGGCATTGTCGCGTTGATGCAGGCCGATCGACGGTTCGTCGAGCACATAGAGAACGCCGGTGAGACCCGAGCCGATCTGCGAGGCGAGCCTGATGCGCTGGCTCTCGCCGCCGGATAACGTACCGGATGCCCGCGCGAGCGTCAGATATTCGAGGCCGACATCGATGAGGAAGGTGAGCCGCTCCGAGATCTCCTTCAAGATGCGCTTGGCGATCTCGTTGCGCTTGGCGTCGAGCTTTTGCGGCAAAGCCGCAAACCAGGCCTGCGCCTGCCGCACCGAGAGTTCGGCGGCTTCACCGATATGAAATCCAGCGATCTTGACGGCGAGAGCCTCGGGCTTCAGTCGATAGCCGCCGCAAGCCCGGCAGGGCGTCGCCGTCATGAAGCGGGCGATGTCCTCGCGGGCCCATTCGCTTTCGGTTTCGAGATAACGCCGTTCGAGATTGCACACCACGCCTTCGAAAGGCTTCTTCACTTCATAGGCGCGCAGGCCGTCGTCATAGGAAAACCGGATCACGTCCTCGCCGGACCCGAAAAGGATCGCATCCCGCACAGTCTCCGGCAATGCCTCGAAGGGCGTGTCGAGCCGCACCTTGTAGTGTTTCGCGATCGCCTCGAGCGTCTGCAGATAATAAGGCGAAGTCGATTTTGCCCAGGGCGCGATCGCTCCCTTGCGCAAAGTGAGCTTCGGATCGGGCACGATGAGATCTTGGTCGACCTTTTGCTCCGAGCCGAGGCCGCCGCAGGCGGGACAGGCGCCGTACGGATTGTTGAAGGAGAATAATCGCGGCTCTATTTCGGAGATCGTGAAGCCCGACACCGGGCAGTCGAATTTCGACGAAAAGACGATTTGTTTCGGCAAACCCCTTTCGTCCTTGTCGTCGGCCAGTTCGATGATCGCGATCCCGTCGGCGAGTTCGAGCGCGGTCTCGAAGCTTTCCGCGAGCCGGGCCGCGAGATCGGGGCGCACGGCAATGCGGTCGACGACGACTTCGATATCGTGTTTCAATTTCTTGTCGAGCGCCGGCGCCTCGCCGATTTCGTGGAATTGACCGTCGATCTTGAGACGCTGGAAGCCGCGCTTCATATAATCGGCGATTTCCTTGCGATATTCGCCTTTGCGCCCGCGCACCACCGGCGCCAGAAGATAGGCGCGGGTCCGCTCCGGCAGAGCCAAGACCCGGTCGACCATCTGGCTCACTGTCTGGCTCTCGATCGGTAGGCCCGTCGCCGGCGAATAAGGAATACCCACGCGGGCAAAGAGAAGCCGCATATAGTCGTAGATCTCGGTGACGGTGCCGACCGTCGAGCGCGGATTTTTCGACGTCGTCTTCTGCTCGATCGAAATCGCCGGTGAAAGCCCGTCGATTTGATCGACATCGGGCTTTTGCATCATTTCCAGGAATTGCCGCGCATAGGCCGAGAGCGATTCGACATAGCGGCGCTGGCCCTCCGCATAGATCGTGTCGAAGGCGAGCGAGGACTTGCCCGATCCCGAAAGCCCGGTGAAGACGACGAGTTTGTCGCGCGGGATGGTCAGATCTATATTCTTGAGATTGTGTTCGCGCGCGCCGCGGATCGCAATCACGCGCTCGCCGAACAGAGAGTTGAGCGCGAGACGCGGCGCCTCCGGCTCAGCTTTCGCCTCCGATTTGGTCGTCCTGGCAGTGGTTTTGCGGGGTGATTTCATCGATCGGAACCGAACTCCGGAGCCCTCGGCGGAAGACCCGAAGTCTGCCCGGCCGCACGGAGGTTAGATAGGCTTTTCGCCGCCTGAATGCGAATTTCTTGCGAGATTTCCCCGCTTTCGACAGAGGGGCGGCCCATCGGAGGCGACCCATGGCCGGCCGAGCGTGGCGGTGACATGGAACGTCCGTTGCTCGCGCATCCCGCGTTGCGTTTTCTGAAAGGGCGGCCAGGCTTCAGAACAACACGTTGAGTTTGACTTCGGTCTTGAAGTCGTAAACGGGGTAATCCTTGATGATCGGCACGCCGACCTCGAGCGACAGCACTAAGTCGTCGGTCAGCTTGCAGCCGATCCTGGCATCGAAGGGAAGAAACAGCCGCCCGGTCTGGCCGGTGACCGGAGGGCCGTAATTCACTCTTATGTCGGCACTCGGATAGAGCGTGACGAACCAGTGGTCGGGAAGGCTGAGATTGAATGTCGGCGCTATCCGCAGGTTGCTGATCGTCTTCTTGGAAGGATCGCCGGCAAAGCTCGAATCATACCAAACCACCGGCTCGAGATAGCTGTTGGGCCTGACTTCGGACAGCGCGTAGCGAGCGCCGAATCCCGGCATGATTTGCCATTTGCCGCTGCCGAGGATGTCGCCGCCCGTAGGGGCGATAAGCCGGGCGCCGAAGCCGGCGGCCCAGCGCGTATCGAACTGGTGCAGGAGCGCGGCTTGAAAATCCGCATCGCCGAATCCGTACAGGTAACTTCCGGAGGGGTTGTCGGTGCTGATCGGGTTCTTCGCGAGATACGGCAGGTCGGCGCGCAGGCCCAGCGTCCATTGAGGGGCAAGATCGATCGGGTGATCCACACGCAGTTTCATCGTGTCGGTCGTGACCGTATTCGACGTGCCCGGCGCGGTCGCATACTCGTAGAAAAGCTGGAAAAACCTCCGAGGGCGGATGAAGTCGTCGCCAGTATTTTCGGCTTGATCGCTGGAGGTTGTCTGTTGCGCAGCGGGAACGGCCACTTGTTCCTGCGCAGCGGCATTCGCCGGCTGCAGCGCAAATACGGCGAGAAGCAAGCACGCGACGAGCCGATACGTGATTGCAAGACCGCGATCAAGGTCTAGATGCTCGGCACCCATTCTCGCCTCCGAGCGATATAAAACAAGGAATCAGCCGGGCTCGAATGCAGTTTGAAGTGGTTTAACAACTGCGACCCCGATGCTTGCAATGTGCAGCATGAGAACCTCCCCCGTCCTCGCTCAAATCATTTCACTAGTAGCCACATTCGTCTCCCGCACATTATTGAGCCGCAAATTGATCGCGCGCGCATTAAAAGCTCACCGGTCGTCACTCAAAAACTTTTCGACGGCCCAGTAAACGTTACACTAAATGCGACGATCACATGAATATCAATTATGATTTGACGGGGCATGCATTGGGTATATCATCGCCATTGTTCGCTGTTTGATACAACCGGCGGCTTGGCAATGTTTGATGCCAAGAGCAATAAGCACTAAGACCAATTTGATTACTCTCAGCGGATTTCTGCCGGTTGAATTCGGGGGCTCAACTGTTCTGGCGCGAATGGCCGGGACCTTCGTAGTTGGCGTCGAATACAGGTACCCTCTGGATTGAAACGCGACGCTTAATCAACGCACCACTACCGCAGCCTCGCTTGGGCTCTTGCATATCTATGGAGAGCGAGACGGCGTGAGCACGCGACTTAGCAACAATTGAGCGCCGCCGAAGACGATGCGTCCGCACGCAGAGTTTGAGCGAGACGGCGCGCCAATCGACTCGGATCCCGAAGATCCGCTGATGGGAGGAAATCATGAAGCATCAATGCAGATTGCAGTGTGCTTTGCTGGCGTTCGCGTTGGGAAGCGCGATGGCGAGCAGCGCGGCGCTGGCGCAAGCCTCCGACAAGAAGCCTAACATCGTCGTCATCATGGGCGACGATATCGGCTGGTCCAACGTCGGGGCCTACCACCAGGGCCTGATGTATTCGACGACGCCGAACCTCGACAAGATTGCCAGCGAAGGCATGCGCTTCACCGACTATTATGCGGAGCCGAGCTGCACCGCCGGCCGCGCCAATTTCATCACCGGCGAACTGCCGATTTGCACGGGCATGACCACTGTCGGCCAGGCCGGTGCCAAGATCGGCATTCCCGACGAAGCCGTAACCATCGCGACCGCATTGAAGGCGATGGGATACACCACGGGCCAGTTCGGCAAGAACCATCTGGGCGACCTGAACCAATACCTTCCGACCCTGCATGGGTTCGACGAATTTTTCGGCTACCTCTATCATCTCGACGCGATGGAGGACCCGTTCTGGCACTCCTATCCGGCGGCGTTGAAGGACGTGGTCGGACCGCGTAATCTGATCCACAGCTTCGCCACCACGACGGATGATCCGACGGAACAGCCGCGTTGGGGCAAGATCGGCAAGCAGAAGATCGAGGACGAAGGGCCGCTGCCTCCGCATCCGATGCCGGGCATCAAGCATAACATGGAGACGGTCGACGAAGACATTCTCGACTATTCCCTGAAGTTCATCGACAAGGCCAAGGCGGCCGGCAAGCCGTTCTTCATGTGGGTCAATCCAACTCGCGCCCATATCATCTCGCATCTGTCGCCGAAATACCGGGACAGGCTGACGCCGGAGAATGGGTGGTACCTGGAAGAAGGTGTGATGTCGCAGCTCGACGACGTCGTCGGCGGCGTGATGGCCAAGCTGAAAGCCGACGGGCTCGACGACAACACGATCGTCGTGTTCACGACCGACAACGGCACCGAGAACTGGACCTGGCCCGACGGCGGCAACACGCCGTTCGCGGCCGGCAAGGGAACGATCATGGAAGGCGGCATGCGGGTGCCGATGATCGCCCGCTGGCCGGGCCACATTCCGGCCGGCAAGGTCGAGAACGGCATAATGTCGGGTCTCGACTTCTTCCCGACCTTTCTCGCCATCGCCGGCGATCCGAACATCAAGGACGAATTGCTGAAAGGCAAAGACCTCGGCGGCAAGACCTACAAGGTTCATCTCGACGGCTACGATCAGACAAACTTACTGACCGGCAAGGGACCTTCCAATCGCCATGAGATCTTCTACTTCGCCGAAGGAACTCTTGGCGCGGTTCGCCTCGACGATTGGAAATTCAGATTGATCGACCAGCCCGATGGTTGGACCGGTGGAACAGTGCGTCTGGATATACCACTGCTCGTCAATCTCCGGCTCGACCCGTTCGAGCGGATGCAAATGCCGAAGGG
Source organism: uncultured Alphaproteobacteria bacterium (assembly GCA_963809985.1). Classification (GTDB taxonomy): domain Bacteria; phylum Pseudomonadota; class Alphaproteobacteria; order Rhizobiales; family Beijerinckiaceae; genus Methylovirgula. The sequence continues at coordinate 849,920 of CAWELW010000004.1, forward strand.
CAACACGGGTTCTTTCCACTTCTTCCCTGATTTTTACGAACATGAGTTCTGGCGCTTCGTCTTCCTGCAACAGAAAGTCGGCGAATATGCTCAGACCTTCCTCGAGTTCCCGCCGATGCAAAAGGGAGCGAGCTTCAATCTCGAAGCGCTCAAGGCCGAACTGCAAGAGCGGGTGAAGGCGATGAAGGGCAAAATGGAATAACTGAAACGAATTCGTCACGACAGCGCCCGCCCGGGCAGCCGGGCGGGCTTTTGGATCTCCGCTTTGGTCGACCGACGGAAGCCGCATTATGAAGTCGATACCAGCATCCCTCGGCATCACCCGCCGCGTCCTCCTGACAACCGCAGCGACGGTCCCAATCCTGTTTGGATCTGCGCTTTCGATCTTGCAACATGCGCAGGCGCAGACCGATCTCCTGCCGTCCTGGAACGACGGCCCGGCGAAAAAGGCCATCGTCGAATTCGTTGCCCGTGTCACGCGGCAAGGCGGACCCGATTTCGTCCCGCCTGCCGAGCGCATTGCGGTGTTCGACAACGACGGGACCCTGTGGCCGGAGCATCCGATGTACGTTCAAATGGCTTTCGCGCTCGATCGCGTCAAGGTAATGGCGGCGCTCCATCCGGAATGGAAGGACACGCAGCCGTTCAAGGCCGTGCTTGAAGGAGACATGAAGACCCTCGCAGAATTGGGCGAGCATGGGATGGCGGAGCTGGTCATGGCGACCCATGCCGGCATGACCACCGATGAATTCCAGAAGATCGTCACGGATTGGCTTGCGACGGCGCGCCACCCGACATTCAAGCGCCCCTATACCGAGCTCGTATATCAGCCGATGATCGAGCTGCTCGCCTATCTGCGCGCCAATGGATTCAAGACCTTTATCGTCTCGCGCGGCGGCGTCGAGTTCATGCGCCCATGGACGGAGCGCGTCTTTGGCGTGCCGCCAGAGCAGGTCGTGGGTTCGTCGATCAAGACGAAATTTCAGATGCGCGACGGCCGGCCGGAGCTTTTTCGTTTGCCGGAAGTGAATTTCGTCGATGACGGTGCCGGCAAGCCGGTCGGCATCAATGAGCATATCGGCCGCCGCCCGATCGCTGCATTCGGCAATTCCGACGGCGATCTCCAAATGCTGCAATGGACGACGATGTCCGGAGGTGTCCGCCTCGGCCTGATCGTCCACCACACCGATGCGGAACGTGAATACGCCTACGATCGGAACACGTCCTTCGGTCGCCTCGACAAGGCGCTGGATGCCGCGGCAATCAATAAATGGGTCGTGGTCGACATGAAAAGCGACTGGAAGAAAATCTTCGCGTTCGAATAGCATTAGCGATGAGAAAGCCCGCAATGAAGACGGGAATGCCGGCTTAGGGGACGTCAAGGAGAGAATAAGGGGCCTCGGACTAACGACTCTGGGGGATGTCGGTTGAAATCAGCCCGGTGGGTCGGAGATTGCAGAACTAACCTGATCCCGGTGTCTTGCCTCGTCGCTTGGCAGCGGCGCGTGGAGATCGAGATATGATAAATGGACAGCTGCATCGCCTGAAGACCGGCGCTTTTGCCGAAGCAAAAAAGCTATTGCGGATATTCATCTACATTTGGCTTGTATTGAGTTTGCTTTCCCTTCACAGAGCGCTCATTCTGAACGACGAATTTCTCAAATACCATCAAGGTCTTGCTCTCATCAACGCACTGGCATTGGCGAAGGTCGTGCTGATGGTGGAGGATTTCCATCTCGTAGACCAATTGAAGCACAGGCCGCTCATCTACCCGATTTTATTCAAGTCTGCCGCTTTTGCCGTGATATTGTTGTGCTTTCACGTAGTTGAAGAAACAATTATTGGGGTGTTGCACGGCAAAACAATTTCTCACAGCATTCCGAATATCGGTGGAGGCACGCTGCAGGGAATTCTCATGGTTGCGATCATCGGGTTCGTTGTGTTGACGCCGTTCTTCGCCTTTATGGAACTCGAACGAGCGATTGGGTCAAAAGAACTGAGCGACCTCTTGTTCGGACGCAATACCAAGAGCGCACCTTAAGATGCTTGAACGGAGGAGGAAATCCCATGGCACAAGATCCCAAACGCGTTTCGCCGTTTGAACAGGTCGTGCTCCTGTTCCAAGGCGGTGGCGCGCTCGGTGCCTATCAAGCCGGTGTTTTCCAGGCCCTCGATGAAGCCAAGATTTAATTGGATTGGCTCTGCGGAATTTCGATCGGCGCCATCAATGCAGCGTTGATCGCCGGCAACCTACCCGAAAGACGGGTCGAAAGATTGCGCGAATTCTGGGAGGCCGTCACCAAGCCGCCGACGACTGCCTTCGGCCTCCCATGGTTTTCATGGGAGGCCGCCGCCAAGCCGCCAACGGGTGCCTACGGGCTTTCATGGTTTTCCTGGGAGGACCTCACCAAGCCGCCGAAGGATGCCTGCGGGTCGCCATGGTTTTCGGATCTGCCGGGAGCGACGGATGAACGGGTACTGTCATGGACCAAAAAGATGAGCGCCTTTGCAAATATGGTCTACGGCGTCCCAAATTTCTATTCGCCTCGGCCCACTACATTTCCGGGTTCGGGCGCCGAAAAACTCGATCAAGTCAGCTATTATGATGTTTCGCCCCTGAAAGCGACGCTCGAAAGACTCTGTGGATTTCGATCTCATCAATTCCAGGCAGATGCGTCTGAGCGTCGGTGCCACGAACGTGCAGACTGGAGCCTCGGTCTACTTCGACAATAGCGAACGGAAGTTCACGGCCCGTCATATCATGGCGAGTGGAGCTTTGCCGCCGGCATTCCCGGCGACCGAAATTGATGGCGAATATTATTGGGATGGCGGCGTTGTTTCCAATACGCCTTTGCAGTGGCTCGTCGATATCAGGCCGCGATTTAGTGCGCTCGTGTTCCAGGTGGATCTCTGGGATGCGCGGGGTGCGGTGCCCGTCGATGTGGCTGAGGCCAATCTGCGCGCAACGGAGATCCATTCGGCTAGCCGCATCAACGTATCGCTGGATCGATTTCGAAAAAGGCAACAAACTCGCAATGTCCTCGCCGAGCTCTTGGAACTGCTTCCCGAGGAGCGGCGCAAGGACCCGAGAATTCAAACGCTTATGGAAGAAGCCGGCGGCAAGGCTGCGACGCTCATCCAATTGAAGTATCAAACGAGAAAGTACGAAACGGGCGCCAAGCTTTTCGAATTCTCGCGCCGCGCCATGGAGGAGCATTGGAAAGCCGGCTACGAAGACGCGCGCGTTGCACTCAATCAGCCTGGGATTTTGGAGCTGCCGGATCCGTCGGAAACCGTGCGAGTTTTCGAAGTGCATAAAGGCTGGTGGCCATGATGGCGCGCTTCTAATTTTATGCGCGTGCGGAACCACGGTCCAATTGTGGCCGACATTCTGGCTTCATCGTCGGCATCCTGGCCGATCGGAGTTCACGTCAGCGATCACGTCCGTTTCTAGTCCCTGTTACGGTCTCATAGCATTCATAGCCGGGAGGAGTCGCAATTAATATCGCGTGCTCCGACGGAGCGTCGCACTCGATACCGCATGGCGTTCCATTCACGCTCCTGACGTAGCCGGAATAGGAATAATAGGTGCCGTCAGGCGCCTGATAGTGATATTTTTGGAGCACCAGTCCGGGATATGTGACACGACATTGAACATAGCGGCTTGGCTGGGCATGTGACGGGGCAGCCAGGAACGCGGCCAAGACAGCATTGGCCGCAAGCAGAATGAGGGGCTTGGCTTTCATTCGAAACTCTCCCATCGTGTCGCACATCGTTCTGCGCGCAACCAATATATTATTCAATGAGGGATGCGGATGCGCCGTTCCTGGTTCGCGCCATTGATCTACGTGCCGCTTCTTGTCGCCTCCGCCCGCGCCGAAGACGCCGCGACATTCGTCGGCGCCGAAGTCTGCGCGGGCTGCCACGTGGCGCAGGCACGCGCTTGGACTCCGTCGCACCACGCCAAGGCCATGCAAAAGGCGTCGGTCGCCAATGTCCTCGGCGATTTCACCAACGCGACGCTGACCCATCACGGCGTGACGACGGTTTTCAGCCGCGTCGGCGATGCTTTCATGGTGCGCACCGAAGGGCCGGACGGCGCACTGCGCGACTATGAGATCGCCTATACGTTCGGCGTCTATCCGCTGCAGCAATATTTGATTGCCTTCCCCGGCGGTCGTTATCAGGCCTTCGGCATCGCCTGGGACAGCCGGCCCAAGGACCAGGGTGGCCAACGCTGGTTTCACCTCTACCCCAACGAAACCATCGCTCCGGGCGACCGACTGCATTGGACCGGGCGCGACCAGACCTGGAACTACCAATGCGCCGGCTGCCATTCGACCGATCTCAAGAAGAACTACGACCTTGCCGCCAACGCCTATGCGACCACATGGAGCGAGGTAAACGTCGCCTGCGAGGCCTGCCACGGGCCGGGCTCGCGCCACATCGCCTGGGCCAAGGCGCGAGCGGAAGCTCGCTCGAGCCCGGAGCAGGCGGCGCCGCGGGTTGAGCATATGGGCCTCTCGCCATGGCTCCTGCCTGCCACGAAAGATTTGTGGCGGATGAATCCGGAGACGGGAACCGCACAGCGCACCGCGCTGCCGGACGGGCAAGAGCTCGATGTTTGCGCGGGGTGCCATGCGCGCCGCGAAGCCATCGCGGAGGATCCGCCAATTGGCGCTGCTTTTCTCGACTCCTCCCTGCCCGCGATGCTCGAACCAGGCCTCTATCATGCCGATGGGCAAATCGATGGCGAAGTCTTCGAATATGGTTCGTTCATTCAGAGCCGAATGTATCGCGCCGGCGTCACCTGCTCGGATTGCCACGAGCCGCATGGTTTGGCGCTCCGCGCACAAGGCAACGAGCTTTGCACGCAATGCCATCTGCCGGTGAAGTTCGATACCGCCGCACATCACCACCACGAGCCGGGAAGCGCAGGAGCGCAATGCGTCAATTGCCACATGCCCGCGAAAACCTACATGGTCGTCCATGATCGCCGCGATCACAGCTTGCGCGTTCCCCGCCCGGATCTGACATTGGCGATCGGCACACCAAACGCTTGCGCGTCATGCCATGCCGGCAACACCGCTGAACGGGCGGCGCGCGCGGTTGCAGATTGGTTTCCGGGCGGCCGGCAGACGCAGAGCCATTATGGCGTCGCATTGAACGCTGGCCGGATCGGCGCCGTCGATGCCGAACACCAGCTCGATCAGCTCATCGCCGACGCCAGCCAACCCGCGATCGCAAGAGCCAGCGCTCTCGCCCTGTTGCCGCATTATGCCACGCTGCAATCCGAGGCCGCCATCAAGGCGGCGTTCGTCGACCCTAGCCCACTCGTTCGCGCCGCGGCGCCGCGAGCGCTGTCGGCGAAGCCCTCCGCGGCGATGATCGCGGCCGCAGCTCCCCTCCTCAGCGATCCCATCCGCGCCGTCCGCATCGAAGCCGCACGCGCGCTCGCTGGCGTGGACCAAAGGTCGCTAACGGCGAAGCAGCAGACCGCGTTTGCGGCCGCTTATCGGGAGCTATTCGCGGCCGAGATGATCGACGCCGATCGACCGGAGGCGCATCTCAATCTCGGCCTGCTGGAGACAAGGCGGCAGCGCGGACCCGAGGCCGAAGCGCAATATCAGACGGCTTTGCGCCTCGATCCGAGCTTCGTGCCGGCGCTCGTCAATCTTGCCGATCTCGACCGGATGCGCGACAAGGACCGGGAAGGCGCCGACCTCATGCGCAAAGCGATGGCTCTGGAGCCGAACAACGCCGATGTCCGGCATTCGCTCGGCTTGCTCCTCGTGCGGCAGAAGGATTTTTCGGAGGCATTGGTTCAGCTGCGCCAAGCGAGCGAGCTTGCGCCGGATAATGCGCGCTATGCCTATGTTTATGCGGTCGCGCTGAATTCCACGGGTGCGCAAGGCGAGGCCATGAAGCTGCTCGAACAGACGCATAAGCGTCATCCGGCTGACCGGGATGTTCTTCTGGCTCTCATCTCGATTGCGCGCGAGACAGGCGATCTGGCGACGGCGCTTTTGCACGCGCGCGAACTCGCCGCGCTCTATCCGACAGATACGCAGCTTCGCCTGCTGATCCTCGACCTCGAAAAGCGCCAGCCGCATTGAAAGTGCCGACCCCAACCCGTCGGACCCCGCCCCTCATCGAAAGGACCGGCGGCATGAAGGCGCGGATCGATTGACGCCGCCTTGCCGCGCTGCTTTGGTCCCGCCGGAAGATTCCTTGCCGGTGTTTTCAATTCGCGGCTTGCCCGTCAGCACTTTCGCAAATGCGATTGCGCTGCATCGCAATAGAGAAAAGTCATGGTCGCAGTAACGTCGCCCGTCGCGCCGAAGGTGGCGAAAAACCCATCTATAAGATCCTCTACGTCCAGGTCCTCGCGGCCATCGTGCCCGGCATGGCCATTGTCTTTGGCATCGACAAATTCATCAGCGAATGTCGCGCTTTGACCAATATCATCGGGAATGGCGTCGCGACCGTGGTGATCTCCTGGTCGGAAGGCGAGTTCGATCGTGCCCTTCTGAGGAAAGGTCTCGGCGGTGAGGCTGATTCGGCGAAATTGGTCGCCAGCCACCCTGCCGATTGATTTAGCGCCGCGGCGACCGCCGCGCGGAATACCAGCGGCCCTTGCTTTTCAGGCGCGCGAGTGCTAGGAACAAAGAAAGAACGCTGGCGGGGCGATTGCTCTTCGTGGCAACTGCGGATCGCCGCAACTGTGGACAAGTTGAGTCCTGAACGGCCGGCGCATCGCAAGCGGCCGCGTTCGGGGTAAGCATGGATGAAAGTGCGAGCCATAGGGCGTTGCGACGCGACGCCCGTCGTAAGCGACGGGCTATGGCGGGCCTCGCCGGTCTTCTCGCGTCAAGGAGCGTGTCATGTCGGGAAGCGTCAACAAAGTCATTTTGATCGGCAATTTGGGCCGCGACCCCGAGGTCCGGCGGATGAATTCCGGCGATCCGGTCGTGAGTTTCAGCGTCGCGACGTCGGAATCCTGGCGCGACAAAGCCACTGGCGAGCGCAAGGAACGCACCGAGTGGCATAATGTCGTGATCTTCAACGAAGCCCTGGGCAAGATCGCCGAGCAATATTGCAAGAAAGGCTCGAAGGTCTACCTCGAAGGTCAGTTGCAGACGCGCGAATATACCGACCGCGACGGCAATCAGCGCAAGACGACGGAAGTCGTGCTGCAGCGGTTTCGCGGCGAACTCACCTTGCTCGACAGCCGTGGGGGTGCACGTGGTGACGCCGCCGACGAGCGCGGTGCCGTGGAGAGCGGCAATAGTTTCGGCCGCTCGTCGCCGATGGAAAAACGTCCAGCCGGTGCCAGCCGCACGGGCGAAATGATCGACGACGATATTCCGTTCTAGGCCTCGTCGCTATCTGCCGTGGGTGGCGGCTTGATCCTGGGTCGAGTCGTCGCCCAACATCCATCCACTTGTTCGACCGAAGACCACCCCGTCCCGACCTGCGGCGCCGATATGCAGCCGCGCGCAGTGGCGCTCGAGGGTGGCCGGAGGCCATCGCCGCATGCGGTGACTTGCCCGCCCCGCTCGTTGCTACATGACTGACTTGATGTTGCGGGCTGCCTCGGCACGCGCCGCGGCCCAAATCCGGGGGATGTTTGCCGATCGTTTCTCGGGCTCACTCGCCGCCGGGGGACGAGTTTGGTATGCAAATGCCGAAGAGGTGCATCATCCGGGCTTGCAGCGAAAAAGCATAATGGCCGATACGGTTTTTCAGGGCAGCCTGTTTTCCAACGATTTTCTACGGGAATCGATTGTGCGACTGCCAGATTGGGCCGGATTGGATGATTCGGCTCTGGCAACGCTCCGAACCGATCTCCGGCTAATTTTTAGTCCTTTTCCGACCGAGCAAAGGCCGAACGAGAGCCAAACCGAAGACGATTTGATATGGCCGATCCTTTCGCGGCTCGGGTGGGCGCAAAGCCTCCGTCAACAGAATCTCGCGGCGCGCGGGCGCGACGATGTACCGGATGGTCTTCTCTTCGAAAGCGAGGACGCGAAGACGCGTGCGAATGCTTTTGCCGAGGAATGGAAACGCTATGGGTTCGGCACGGCGATCGTCGAATCCAAGCGATGGCAGAGACCGCTCGACCGCCAGTCTGGAAGACGAGGCGAAGAGACCGCACCTTCGACCCAGATGCTTCGTTATCTGCGCCGTGTCGAAGATCTGACGACTGGCAAGCTGCGCTGGGGTATTCTGACCAATGGAGCCCGTTGGCGGCTTTATTATGAGGGTGCGCGGTCGGTCTCGGAGCAGTTTTTTGAAATTGACCTTGCGGCCGTGCTCGCGATCCCCGGCCACGATGGAGGTCTCTTCGCGCTCACGGACGAGGATGCTCGTCACTGGCTGAAGGTTTTCGCTCTGGTCTTCCGGCGTGAAGCCTTTCTCCCGACGCCGAGCGATCCGCGCACCTTCCATCAACGGGCGATCGACGAGGGCCGCTTCTACGAAGAGCGCGTCGCCGGCAATCTTTCGAACCTCGTTTTCGGCCAGGTCTTCCCAGAACTGGCGAAGTCGATCGCGCATGCGGAGCCCGCGGCCCCACTGCAAGAAGTTCGAGAAGCGGCGCTCATCCTGCTCTATCGGCTCCTCTTCATACTCTATGCGGAGGATCGCGACCTTCTGCCGGTCGGCGACCCGCGCTACCACGCCTATGGCCTGCGCGACAAAGTGCGCGGCGACATCGGCCAGAAGAAGGATCGCAACGACATTTTCTCGCAAACGGCCGCCCGCTATTGGTCGGTACTCGACGATCTCTTCCGCGCGATTAATGATGGCGACCGATCGATCGGATTGCCACCCTATAACGGCGGTCTGTTCGATCCGCAGCGCACGCCGCTTCTCACCCAAATTCGCCTCGGCGATGCGGTCATGGCGAGCGTGATCGACGCTTTGTCGTTCGAACGATCTCCAGACGGCCGGAAATACATCAATTACCGCGATTTGAGCGTTCAGCAGCTCGGTTCGATCTATGAGCGCCTGCTGGAACATGAAGTGACGCGCGAAGGCGACGAGATCGTCATCCGGCCCAATGTCTTCGCGCGAAAAGGGTCCGGCTCTTATTATACGCCCGACGATCTCGTCGGGCTGATCGTCGGGGAAACCGTCGATCCCCTCGTCGACGCGCGGATGGGAGCTTTTGCGAGCAAGGCGAAAGAACTGGAGTCCAGCAATAGCCGGCAGGAATTGCGCCTCGACATATTGAAGGGGCTAGACCCGGCCGAAAAACTTCTCGAACTCAAGATCTGCGATCCGGCCATGGGCTCTGGCCACTTCCTCGTCAGCCTCGTCGATTACCTCGCCGATCGGGTCATTACCGCCATGGCCGAGGCGCAAGCGGAAGTTCCTTTCGGCGATTATGTCTCGCCTTTGATCGCGCGCATCGCGGCGATAAGGACCACGATCCTTCGCAATGCCGGCGAACGCGGCTGGACCATAGACCATGAGCAGCTCGACGACCGCCATATCGTGCGGCGTATGGTCTTGAAACGCTGCATCTATGGGGTTGATAAAAACCTTATGGCCGTCGAACTGGCGAAAGTCTCTTTGTGGCTGCACACGTTCACCGTCGGCGCGCCGCTCTCTTTCCTCGACCATCATTTGCGCCGCGGCGATTCCTCTTCGGCTCGTGGGTGCGCGGTGGCATCGACAAAGCCTCCGCGCTCGGAGCCCCGCTTTTTCTGCACGAGTCGATGACGAAAGCGATGCGCGCTGCCAAATCCATGCAGATTATCGAAGGCCTGACCGACGCCGAAATTGCCGAGGCGCATCGTTCGAAGGATATTTTCGACGAAGTGCTCGATATGACGGCGCCGCTCGATGCGATCCTCTCGCTCATTCACGCTCTAGATTGGCTGGATCTGAAATCGAAGGATGACAAGGTCGCGCTGCAAGCCTTCTTCACGGGCCAATTCGGCGATCCGGTGCAGATAGCCCTTGGCAAGAAGGAGATAACGAACGGCCGTCCTGAAGCGGTGCGCTTTGCTGAGATTCTCGGTCAAGCTCGTGAGCTGATCGATGAAGAGCACTTCCTGAACTGGCAAGTCGCTTTTCCTGGCGTCTGGTCGAATTGGGAAAGCGCGGCGCTGGCCGGCGGGTTTGACGCCGTGATCGGCAATCCGCCATGGGATCGGATGAAGTTGCAGCAGGTCGAATGGTTCGCTGCGCGCCGGCGCGAAATCGCCATGGCGCAGCGCGCGTCAGACCGGCAACGCATGATTGCCGCATTAGAGAGAGCTGAAGACCCGCTTGCGCAGGATTTCGCCAAGGCCAGTGAACGGGCCGAGGCAGCTTTCCGCGTGGCGCGCACGTCTGGCGATTACCCGCTTCTGTCCGGTGGTGATCTCAATATTTATTCTCTGTTCGTCGAGCGGGCGATGACGCTCGTGAAATCGAGCGGCATGGTCGGGCTGCTCACGCCCTCTGGTATCGCCTCCGATAAGACCGCGGCGCCCTTTTTCAAGAGCGTGGCGACCGGTGGGCGTTTGAAGGCGCTTTACGATTTCGAGAACCGCCGCACGCGGTTCGAGGCGCCGCCTTTCTTTCCTGACGTCGATAGCCGGTTCAAGTTTTGTGCTTTTGTCGCCAGTCCATCGCCGGTCAATTGCCCAACGCAATGCGCTTTTTTTCTGCAAGACGTCTCTGAACTCAAAGACCAGGAGCGATGCTTTCCGCTCTCGGCCTCTGATTTTGCGCGCGTCAATCCGAATACCGGCACAGCGCCAATTTTCCGCACGCGGCGCGACGCGGCGCTGACGACGGCGATCTATGGCCGCCTGCCGGTGCTGGCAGATCACTCGACCGGCGCCGAGGTGAAAACGTGGCCGGTCAAATATCTTCGTATGTTCGACATGACGAACGATTTCGCATCTGTTCCGAACCCGGCAGGAATTGGCAGAGAAGGAAGGAGCCTTTCCGATTGGCGGCAACCGCTTTCGCAGTTCAGGCGGGGATTGGCTGCCGCTGTACGAAGGCAAAATGGTGCAGGCGTTCGATCATCGCGCAGCAAGCGTCGTAGTGAATCCAGAGAACCAGCACCGTCCCGCGCAACCGCTGCCCACTTCAGACGACCAGCATCGTAATCCTGATTGGTTGCCTGACCCGCAATTTTGGGTCAAAGCCACTGAGTGCGGATGGATGAATGGAGAGGGGTGGGTGCTGGGGTTCAAGGATATCACCTCACCCACGAATATCAGGACATTCATTTCGGCATTATTCCCGACCGTTGGTTTCGGCAACAAAGTTCCGATATTGAAGCCGGACGCGGATGGTCGCCGCGAATGGCTTTTGGCTGCCAATCTCAATGCTATCGTCTTTGATTTTGTTACGCGGCAGAAAATTCAAGGACAAACGCTGAACTTGTTTATCATCGAGCAGCTCCCGGTCGTCCAGCCGAAGCGCTACGAAGCCGTGCGCTTCGGCAAGAAGACAGCTGCGAAAATCATCCGCGATGCCGTGCTCGAACTCACCTACACCGCGCATGACATGGCGCCTTTCGCCCGCGACATGGGCTATGTGGACAGGGCGGGCAAAGTGAAGCCGCCCTTCGTCTGGAACGAGGAACGGCGCCTGAAGCTTCGGGCGAAGCTCGATGCGATCTATTTCCATCTTTACGGCGTCGTCGACGTTTTCTCGCGCGATCAGAAGCTCATCGCGCAAGGCCGCGACGACGTGTGCTACATCTATTCGACCTTCCCGATTGTCGAGCGCGACGAGATGGAGGCTTACGGGCGCTTTCGCTCGCGCGACCTCTGCCTTGCTTATTTGAACGCGCTCATCGCCGGCGATCCCGATGCGAAGATCGATTTGTGATGCCAACTGGATTGAACGAGGGGTTTAGCGAGGACTTTTTGTCGCCACGGTGCCACCAACTCTGCCTTTCTGATGAGCTTCAGTTGGGAGCCGCAGCGATCAAGGCACCGGCGTCTTGACGAATAACGCCGATCATCGTTGCCTTTCCATGAAGCTGCGCAGCACGGCATTCATACGGGTCTGCCAGCCGCGCCCGGTCGTCTGGAAAAACTCAAGCACGTCGGCATCAAAGCGCATTGTGACTTGCCGCTTGTTCTCCTTGGGCCGCAGCAACGGGCCGGTGCGGGCGACCGCGTCTTTGTACCAATCTTCGGGAATGCCATTCCACGCCGGATCGCTGGCAGTGTCGGCTGCAAGCTGTTCTTCGGTTTTGGCTTTTACCCGCGCCCAATCCGTCTTGTCTTCGCCGCGCGCAATCATGGCGTCGAGTTCCTTATCCGTGTAGCGCACGATATTTTCTTTTTTCGCCATCTCTCGCACTCCTTACCTCTTACAGGTGCAAGCGGCGCTTCCCGCGCAATGTACGTTATTTGTTCTCAAATGGCTTGTGATTTCTTCCGTAAAGTTATATTTTAATATAACAGGAGGCTCAAATGCTGACATCAACCCTGCGCAATGTCGGAGGTTCGGTCATGCTGGCCATTCCCAAGTCCCTTCTCGATGGGCTGGGGCTGGCCGCCAATACCAAGGTCGCCTTGTCGGTCGAGCACGGCCGCCTCATTGTGGAAGCCCGGCCCAAACCCACGTACACCCTCTCAGAGCTCTTGGCGCAATGCGACCCGGCTGCGCCCGAGACCGAAGAAGAGCGGGCGTGGCGGGATATGAAACCTGTCGGACGCGAGGCTTTGTAATGGATCGGGGTGACATCTGGCATGTCGATCTCAATCCTATCCAGGGCCGCGAACAGGCGAATCGTCATTACGTTCTCATTCTGACGCCGCGGGAGTTCAACCAGCTCGGCACTCCTATCGTCGTCCCTATCACCACGGGAGGCAATTTTGCCCGCGTGCAGGGCTTTACGGTGTCATTGTCGGGCGCGGGAACCAATGCGACGGGCGTCATTCTCTGCCACCAGCTGCGGGCGCTCGATCTAAGGGCGCGCAACGCGAAATTCAGCGAGAAGGCCCCTGATTTCATCGTTGACGAAGTGCTCGCCAAAGTCACCGCGCTTTTCGAGTAGGGGCGCCATGAATGCTGAAGCCGCCCCCGATGATCGGCGAGGCCAGCGAGCCGGTCTGAATGCAAGCGTCTCGGTCGGGCTTTCGTGAACCGAGCCGCCCTAAGGAGACGGCAAGACCAAGTGAACCAAGTCCAGTCTGAGGACCTAACTTTGGGTCGTCATGGCCGCCGCCGGATCACAGTCCGGGGGTGTCCCGGCCAACCACGCGGTGACTTTTCAGCATATTTTCTGGTTTAGAAGCAACGGCCTGGCGTGGATGGCCGTGACAAGTACGGGCATGACGCGCTGTAGTAGCTGTGAAGCAACGCCCCATCAATCTCGTTGCTACATGTCCGACTTAACGTTGCGGGCCGCCCCTTGTCCTGCGGGCGCGTCCCGGCCAATGGCTTCAATCTCCTGATGCAAGCGGCGTTTCGCGCACGCGCTCGCGCGCCGGTTGCGGTCTGGGCATGGCAGGCACGCCAAAAGCTTGCGGCGCTGCGCCCGCCGCCCAAAGGTCCCACATTCGCCGATAGGCGCTCTCTATATGGCGGGCGAAGCGGGGTGCATCGAACAGCGGATGCGTCGCGCGGTTCTGCGCGAGCTTCCCCTTCAGTTCGGCGAGATCCGCTGCGTGTATGGCGAGGTGCAACGCCCGCTCTTCATAATCTGCGAGCGATTCGGTGACGAGCTCGGGCAGGCCGATCGCATAGAGCAGGCTCGTGGCAACCCGCCCGGCGAACGTCGTCCCGGGCAGCGTGAGGACCGGCAGGCCGACCCAAAGCGCTTCGCTGGCCGTCGTGTGCGCATTATAGGGGAGGGTGTCGAGGAAGAGATCGGCGAGCTTCTGTCGCGCCATGTGATCGGGCGTCGCGACGCGCGGTGCAAAGACGAGCCGGGCGGGATCGATGCCGCGCGTTTCCGCCTCCCGCGCGAGGTTGTCTTTGACGTTCGGATAGGCGTCGAAGAGCCAAAGCACGCTGCCTTCGACTTGCTGAAGCAGCCGCGTCCAGACGTCGAAGATTGTCGCTGTGATCTTGTAGCTATGGTTGAAGCAGCAGAAGACGAAGCCTTGTTCCGGCAGGCCGCAGGCGCTCCGCCTCGGCACGGCAGCGGCGACCTTCCGATGCCGGTCGTTCGGCTGATAGCATTCCGGCAGGTGGACGATCTTTTCAGCGTAATAGACCTGTTCGTCCATCGGCAGGACGATCGCATCGGCTAGGATGTAATCGATGAAATCTGCGCCCATCGTGCCGGGATAGCCGAGGAAATTGACTTGCACCGGGGCCGGGCGATGGGCGGCGATATTGCTGCGGGCGAATTGCGTATAGCCCTTGAGCTCGACGAGAATATCGATGCCGTCGTCGAAAATGCGTTGCGCCGCTTCGCGATCATCGAGCCGGCGAAGATCGACGAAGGTGTCGAAGCCGCGCACGAGCCTTTGCCGCATGTCGCTGCCATCGTCGTCCCCATGCGAATAGGCGATGATCTCGAATTGGCCGCGGTCGTGAGATTCGACGAGATCGGCCATCAAAAGCGCGGTCGCGTGGCTCAAAAAATCCGCCGACAGGTAGCCGATCTTGAGCTTGCTCTTACCGGCAGAACCAAGTTCTGGCCGCCGATGCGGGAAGCTCGGCGTGCCGCGCAGCCCCGCCGCCCAAAGGCGCGCGCAGTGCAGGTGAAGCTCCGGCGCAACGTCCATGTCGAGCAGATGGAAGGGCACGAGCGGCCGGCGATGCTGGGGAACGGCCGCAGCGATTGCTGCTTCTTCTTCTGCGAGGTTCGTCCAGTCGCAAGCGCAGCGGCGCTGATGATAGAGCTGCAGGCGAACGCCGAGCATGCCCGGATCGCATGCGAGCGCGCGGCGATAGGCGACCGCGGAAAGGGCCGGCTGCCCCGAACATTCATAAGCCGCACCCAGATTGCAATACGCCACGGCCATGTTCGGATCGAGCGCGAGGGCTTGCTGAAAGGCAGCGATCGCTTCAGCGAACGAGCCTTGCTGGAGCAGCGTATCGCCGAGATTGTAATGGGCTTTTGCGTCGTCGGGCTCGCGTGCAAGCGCTTGGCGGTAGGCTTCGATCGCCTCGCGCGGCCGCAACAGCTCGCGCAAGAGATTGCCGGCGTTGAAATGCGGCAGGGCGGACGTGGGATTTGCTTTGGCGGCGGCATTGCAAATCACCAAAGCCTCTTCCAAACGTCCGAGCTTGCGCAAGAGATTTGCGGCGTTGAAATGGGCTTCAAGCAGGTTCGGGTCGAGTTCGCCGGCGCGCAAATAGGCCGCGAGCGCGGCCGCGGTCTCGCCGCGATCCTCGCAAATGCCGCCGAGGTTCGAATGGGCCGGGGCGCAGCCGGGATCGAGCGCAATCGCCTGTTGCGCGCTGGCCATCGCGGCTGCGAGGTCGCCCGCTGCCCGATAGAGAGCCGCGAGATTCGAATGAGCCTCGCTCCAGGCCGGGGCGAGGGCGAGCGCGCCTCTGACGCAGTGGATGGCACGATCGTGACGGCCGGCGGCGTGTTCGATGAGGCCGAGGTGGTGCAAGGCTACCGGATGGGCCGGCCGGCGCAGCAGAATGTCTTCGTAGAGCCGCTGCGCCGTCTGATGATCGCCGGAGCCGTGACAGGCGATCGCGGCTGCGAGGAGCTCTTCGCAGCTGCGCACCGACCCGATCGGCGCGGCGCCGGCCAGCGCCGAGTCTCCCCTCATCATGGCTCCGCCCTAGCGGTCCGACCCTTATGCTTGGCCCCCAAGCGTAACGACAAGTCGGCCCACCAGATCAAAGAATTAGTGTCACAATTCAACGAACGGATGGGAACCACCCCTTGGCATCGCAACACTAGAGATCCGCACCTCGAGCCACTACGATCCAGGGCTTGCGCGAACCATGTCCAGTTTGAGAAATCCGGGCTCGCACCGTCACGCAAGGCCGTCACGCGATAATATCGGGCGTCAATTGATCTTCGATCTGCGCGATGCGGTCGCGTAGAACCAATTTGCGTTTTTTCAGGCGCTGAATTTGCAAGCGATCAGAAGCCGCCAGGTTTCCGAGAGCCTCTATGGCGGCGTCGAGGTCGCGATGTTCTTGCCGCAGGCGCTCGAGTTCCGCCAGCAGGGCCACGCGCTCCTCGCTGCTTAATTTTTCAGTCATGGGACGCGTAACTCCCCATTTAGACTAGATCGTCGCGTATTCCCCTGCCGATCGCGGCCGCCAGTGCGACCGGTGGCGGACCTTTCGATCAAGAATGCGAGCCGATTTAATACGTTGAAGCACGTCCGCTGGACCCATCCGATATGCCCGATGGCCAAATATCGGAAGGGACCCCATGTTTGCGGGACATGCTGTAATAAAATCCTTACCCTTTGCCCAGCAGCAAGAGGGTGCGACGCTGCGGTCGCAATAAATCATGCACTAGGCTCTTCGCTTGTATTCATTCCTGTGTCACACTTCGCTCCGCGCATAACTCTTCGAAAGGAGTATTGCATGTCGCTGCAAAGCCATTTGAGCGAGCTTGAGCGTCGCCACGAAGCGCTAGATCGGGAAATTGCGAAAGAATGGGGACATCCTGCCGTAGACGAAATGAAATTAGCAGAATTGAAGCGACGAAAATTGCAGATCAAGGATGAAATTGCAAAATTGAAGATCGAAACACAGTCGGAATCTGTGCATTGAACTGAGCTGACGGCAAAAAGCCGCGTTTCAGCTTTCAGCTTTGGTGTATTATTTGTGCAAACGTGCTCCGATCAAGCCGGGATTTTGCTTTGCCCGAAGGAGATCGGAGCACCAGTTCTCCACTTTATACTTAACGATGCCCACTTGGGTGCCACTTGGGCGCCGGTTGGACGTCTTGAGTGCGTGCGAAACCGGTCGCCGCACGGCGATTGATGCGCTATTTCCTGTGTTGAAAACCGGCTGTGGACTGCGTGGATAACCTTTGGTCCGACCCTTCTGCTTGGTACACAGGCGCAAGGACAGGTCGGTCCACCAGGTCAAAGAGCAAGCATCGCAACACTCGGGTGCCGCTGCGTCTGCTCGGATCACGCGCCGCCCTTTTCTCGTGCGCGCCGATAGGCCGGGCGCGCTTGGATGCGGGCTAGGAAATCCATGAGCTTCGGGCGTTTGGCATCGAGGCCAGCACGTCCGGCCGCGGCCTCCAACGGAAAGCTCATCTGGATATCTGCGCCGCTGAACGAGCGGCCCGCGAACCATTCGCTCTTCTCGAGCTCGCCTTCCATATAATCGAGGTGGAGCGCGAGCTGCGGCAGGATAAAGCGGCTCTTCACCCGACCGGAAAGCATCCCAACGATCGGCCGCATCAGCGCAGGTGTTCCTTGCGGCAATCGGTCGAAGACGAGTTTCAACAGGAGCGGCGGCATCACCGATCCCTCCGCGTAGTGAAGCCAGTAGATGTAGCGCAAATACTCGAGTGTATGGGCCTCTGGCTTGAGCCTGCCGGCGCCGTAACGGTCGATGAGATATTCGATGATCGCGCCCGATTCGGCCAAGGTCAGTCCCCCGTCGGTAATGACCGGGGATTTGCCGAGCGGATGCACCGCCCGCAATTGCAACGGCGCCAGCATAGTCAACGGATCCCGTCGATAGATTTTGATCTCGTAAGGCAGATCGAGTTCTTCGAGCAGCCATAAAATCCGGTGCGACCGTGAATGATCGAGATGATGGACGGTGATCATGGACCGAACCCCCAAGCGCAATCCGCGGCTCTTGTGCAACCGCAATCTACCACAGGCCTTGATCGTGACGACAGCGACGCGCCGAGAGGCAAACCGATGGACAAGGTCACGCCGTTGAAGATGTGTGGCTTATCTCGCCGGCCCAGTTTGCCTTTGCGAGCGCCTTGCGGATCAGCTACAAGTTCAAACATGCACCCGTAGCTCAGCTGGATAGAGCGCTGCCCTCCGAAGGCAGAGGCCACAGGTTCGAATCCTGTCGGGTGCGCCAATGATTTCAAAGACTCACAAAAGTACGGGCGAATGCATTTTGATGTCCGGGTCAGCACGGTGATCGGTTGCGACCGAGACCGGCGAAATCCCGGACGTCTAATCTTCCTCATCTCGCGATCCGGAAACGACGCCCGCCGTACGCCCCGCCAGCCGGCTCGGTTTTTGCTGCGGCACGGTGGCGGGATTTCACGCGGCCATTAAGAACAGCGATGATTTGGGAATTCCTCGCGATTTGGTCAGAATGGAAAACGCGCTAATAGGTGGACAAATCCGAATACGCGAATATAACTGCAAAAAAAGGCGTGCGGGGGCACGAGGGTCATAGCCGCGCCGGAAAAAAGGGAGAGAAATGGCGGAAATAGTCATCAAGGGGGGCGGCCTTGGCGGCGTCGCCATGGCTTATGGGCGGCGTCATCATGGCTTATGAAGTGAACGATCGGATGCGGCCGGAGGACAATCTCACGGTCGTTACCAAGGATCCTATCTATCACTTTGTACGTTCCAACCCCTGGGTCGCCGTCGGCTGGCGCACGCGCGAAGCCGACGAAGTCGACCTTGCGTCGATTTTCGCCAACCGCAGCATTGATTTCAAACCGATTCTCGTGGCCAAGGTCGGTCTGGGCGCCAGTCACGTCGAGCTCGAAGACGGTTCGAGGCTTTCCTACGATGACCTCATTATAGCCACGGGCCGGGAGCTGGCTTTCGACGAGACCGAGCCCTTCCATGAATTTGCGGCCCTGAACGTGCTGGGTATCGGCACGCTCAAGCAAGCAACCCAAGGCTAGTCGCCTTCGTCAGGGGCGCAGCCACCTCCGGCGGAGGCCGCGCTGTGGCGGGTTGATCCCCTGATGCTTATGCGGCTGTCGGCGTCACCTAGTCTTGGATCGAGCTCCTGAATTGCGTGCCATAAGACCGAGAGTTCACGTGCCCACGACGCTATTGTAGAGAGAGGATTTGCGAGAATCATGGCTTTGTCGTCAAGCGCGCACGTGCGGCAATGGACGCGTGCACGTATTTTGCCCTTCCTGAAATGGTTGCCGATGGTCAACCGTCAAACGGCGTCGGCCGACCTGCTGGCGGGCATCACCGGTGCTATTGTCGTTCTGCCGCAAAGCGTGGCTTTTGCAACGCTCGCCGGCATGCCGCCGCAATACGGTCTTTATGCCGGAATGGTTCCGGCCATCGTCGCCGCCCTCTTCGGATCGTCCTGGCATTTGGTTTCGGGGCCGACCACCGCGGCGTCGATCGTGCTCTTTACAGTGCTCAGCGAATTTGCCGAGCCTGCTTCCGCTCAATACGTCGAACTGGCGCTGACGCTGACGCTTATGGTCGCTTTGACCGAGCTGACGCTCGGTTTGTTCAAGCTTGGCACCATCGTCAACTTCATTTCCCATTCGGTCATAATCGGCTTCACCGCCGGCGCTGGCGTGCTGATTGCGATGAGCCAGCTGAAACACTATCTTGGCCTTAGCATTCCGCGCGGGGCAAAGGCATACGAAGCGGTCGTTTATGTTGCTTCGCATCTCGGCGACGTCTCGTTGCCGATCGCGGCGACCGCCACAGCCACTCTGCTCGTGGGCCTTTTGAGCCGCCGTTTTCTGCCGCGCGTCCCCTATATGATCGTCGCGATTCTGGGTGGCACCATCGCCGCTGCGGTCCTCAATTTCGGCTATGGCGCGGCTGTGCCGACCGTCGGCGCTTTGCCTTCTACTCTGCCACCGTTCTCGATGCCGAGCTTCGACCCCGAGGTGTGGCGGAAGCTTGCGCCAACCGCCATTGCGGTGACCGTTTTCGCGCTCACCGAGGCAATGTCAATCTCACGGGCGCTTGCGGTGCGCAGCGGCCAGCATATCGACGCCAGCCAGGAATTTATCGGCCAGGGGCTGTCAAACATCGCCGGGGCTTTCTTTTCAGGCTATGTGGCAACTGGCTCGTTCAACCGCAGCGGCGTCAACTACGACGCTGGCGCCCGTACGCCGTTGGGCGCGGTATTCGCCGGCCTCTTTCTCATGATCGTGGTCCTGTTTGTTGCTCCCTACGCTGTCTTCCTTCCCAATGCGGCGATGGCAGGCGTACTGATGCTTGTCGCATGGGGACTGATCGACTGGCACCACGTTGCGCAGATCGTGCGCACCAGCGGGGCGGAGACCGCGGTACTGAGCGTCACTTTCCTCGCGACGCTCACCCTCGATCTCGAGCTCGCGATCTTCGCGGGCATGCTCCTGTCGGTGCTGCTCTATCTTAACCGCACTTCGAACCCGCGTCTCGTCCCACGCGTGCCCGACCCGCTTAGCGGCACGCGCAAATTCACCGATGCCGGACCGGGGCTGGTGGAATGCAAGCAATTCCGCCTGTTCCGGCTCGACGGCTCGCTGTTTTTCGGCGCCGTAAGCAGTTTTACCGACGCGATCCGCGACATCGAGGAAAAGACGCCTGAGTGCAAGCATGTCGCGATCACAATGACAGGGGTGAACTTCATCGACATCGGCGGAGCCGAGGCCCTCGTCGGGGCGGCCAAGAGGCTCCGTGCAAGAGGCGGCGGCCTTTACCTGATACGCGTCAAGAAGCGGGTCATGGAGCTGCTCAACCGCGGCCGCTACACGGAACAAATTGGCGCGAAGAACTTCTTCGACTCAACAACGACTGCGGTGCGCACGGTCTATCGGAAGCTGGATTACGACATGTGTCGCGCCTGCGAACGGCGGGTCTTCGTCGAATGCATGCGAATGGGCAAACAAGAGCCTCTCGACGACGACGAGCCTCCCGCCGAGGCGGAAATCGCCGCGAAAAGCCAGGATAACCAGCCGGCCGCCGGCAATGGCGCATAGGGGAACGTCGCGGATGAACTCGCAAGACAGGTATGCGCCACGACGCTGAGTGGCCGGTCAACTCAAGACGGGTTGCAATTGCGCGTGAACCGCAAATGGAAACGTCGGCGAAAACCTCCGACGAGGTGAAATTCGGTGCCTGCTCGAAGGTGCGTTGAGCATGTATTTGCGCATCAATAAAGTCTGATCGGCTTATCGGCGCGCGAGATTGGCGTTGCGCGAACAAAGCCGAGAATTGGACTCATCAATCTCGCGTGCAATAGGCGCCGCTTCATCAGGCGACAGACGAAGCGGGCTGCGGCGTAAGGCCGCAAAGGCCACTACGCGGCACGCGAGGCGGCAAAATATCGCCTGGAAAATCGACGATCGCCTGCTGAAAAGTGGAGGTCAGAAGACGGCGTCATGCGATGTCACCGTTCATGCCGAAGAAGCGGTTATCGGAGGTATCCAATTGTTGATTGGGCTTCTGCTTGTTTTCACTTGCTCGACCACCGACCCGGTTGCCGGTCGCGCAAGTTTTGGATCGGCGCATGTCTTGGATCGGCGTGGGCGATCGACGCCTGCGTGATACAATCCTCTCGAGATTTATCGATTTCGCTCGGCGCGCAGAAAATTTGTGACAGCCCGAGGAGGAGCGTGGAATTTCCGCAAATCTCCACCACCTTGACGGACGCGATCTTTCCATTTTCATCTCGGTGGTGCAAAATCGCCGCCTGGGTGGGTGCCCGTGTTCGACGCGCCTGATCGTCAACCGTCGAAAGGTGGAAAATGTTCTCTGGAAAGGTTCTGGTCGCCCAGGGTGGCGGGCCTACTGCCGTCATCAACCAGTCGCTCGCCGGCGTGGTTCTCGAAGCCCGCAAGTTTCCGAACGTCGAGCGCGTGTACGGGGCCTGGCGTGGCGTCCGCGGTATCGTCGAAGAGAACTTCCTCGACCTCACGCAGGAGACCACGCACAATCTGGAAATGGTGGCGACGACGCCGTCCTCGGCGCTGGGGTCGACCCGCGACAAGCCCGACCGGAAATACTGCCACGCGATTTTCGAGGTCCTGCGCGCGCACGACATCCGCTATTTCTTCTACATCGGCGGCAACGACTCGTCCGACACCGTGCGCATCGTCAGCGAAGAGGCCAAGCGCGCGGATTATCCGCTGCGCTGCATCCACGTCCCCAAGACGATCGACAACGACCTCATGGAAACGGACCACACACCGGGCTTTCCGTCAGCGGCTCGTTTCGTCGCGCAGGCCTTCATCGGCGCCAATCTCGACAATGCGGCCCTCGCGGGCGTCTATTGCGCCGTCGTGATGGGCCGTCACGCTGGCTTCCTCACCGCCGCGTCGGCGCTCGGAAAGAAATTCCCCGACGACGGTCCGCATCTGATCTATCTGCCGGAACGGACTTTCCTGCTCGATAGATTCCTAACCGACGTCAAGGCGACGGTTGATAAATTCGGGCGCTGCATCGTCGCCGTTTCAGAGGGGATTCACGATGAATCCGGCCTTCCCATCGTCACGAAGCTGGCGAAATCCGTCGAAAGCGACGCGCACGGCAACGTCCAACTGTCGGGCACAGGCGCACTTGCCGACTTGCTCTGCGATACGATCAAGCGCGAACTCGATTACAAGCGTGTGCGCGGTGACACGTTCGGCTATCTCCAACGCTCATTCATCGGCTGCGTTTCCGACGTCGATCAGCGCGAGGCGCGCGAGGTCGGCGAAAAAGCGGTGCAGTTCGCGATGTGGGGCGACAAAGACGGCTCCGTCTCCATTAAGCGCACAGGTCTCTATTCGGCCGACTACCAATTGACGCCGCTCGAAAATGTCGCCGGAAAAACCCGCGTCATGGACGACGCCTTCATCGCTCCGAGCGGCACCGACGTCACCGACGCCTTCCGCATGTACCTGCGCCCGCTCCTCGGCTCGGGGATGCCGGACGCCTATCGACTGCGCGAGAACCCCGTGCCCCGCATCCTGAAATAGTGTCGGGCTGCGGCGCAATCCCGCTCTAGTACCCACTATCGCGGGTAGTTAAGTCGTGATTCAAGGCTGCATGAGCAGCAATATCATTCCAGAAGCTACGCCGATAATTCTGACGGCGGAAGAACGGGCCGAGCTTGAGAGCTTGGTGCGTTCGACGAAGACCGAACACCGCACCCGTTTCAAGGCGCGGATCGTTTTGCAGGCGGCGGATGGGGCTGCGACCCGCGCCATTGCCCGCGCGGTCGGCTGCACGATCGGCACAGCGTCCAAATGGCGGGTGCGTTACGCCAAGGACCGGCTTGCCGGCTTCAGCGAGACGGGTAACCGCGGCCCCGTGCCGAAATATGGCCCCGAGACAGGCCGACGGATTTTGGCGCTGCTCGACGAAAAGCCGCCGCAAGGCTTCGCCAATTGGACGGCTCCTTTGCTCGCCAAGGCGCTCGGCGACGTTCATGAGCAATATATCTGGCGTTTTCTTCGTGCCCAGAAGATCGATCTTTCCGGTCGCAAGTCCTGGTGCGAGAGCAACGACCCCGACTTCGTGGCGAAAGCCGCCGAGATCGTCGGCCTTTACATGGCGCCGCCCGAAAACGCGATCGTCCTCGCCGTCGATGAGAAGCCGGCGATCCAGGCCTTGGAGCGCGCCCAGGGCTACCTCAAACTGCCGAACGGACGGGCGATGACGGGCCAGTCGCATGATTACACGCGGCATGGCACCACGACCCTTTTCGCCGCGCTCGATGTCGCGACTGGCAAAGTCATCGGCCGCCACGCCAAGCGCCGACGGCGCGTCGAGTTCCTCGCCTTCATGAACGAGGTCATCGCCGCCTACCAGGACTGCCATATCCACGTCGTCCTCGACAATCTGTCCACCCACAAGCCCAAACACGACAGGTGGCTTGCACGGCACAAGAACGTCACCTTCCATTACACGCCGACCCACACATCTTGGCTGAACCAGATCGAAATCTGGTTCTCGATCCTTGCCGGAAAGTCCCTCAAGGGCGCCTCGTTCCAGGCCGTCGAAGAGCTCAAGGCCCATATCGACGCCTTCATCCGCACCTATAATGAAACAGCTCGCCCCTTCGTCTGGACCAAATCCGAAGTCCATCAGAAACGCCTCAAACCATGTTTCGCGGACCCGTGATTCCGGGTACTAGAACTTGCAGACGCGGCTTGACAGCCAGTTTTCGCGAGTGAACTACTACACCGATGCTGATTTCATGGCAGGGAGGTCCTGTCCAGTGGCTTCGCAATCCCTTGGGACGACGCCACGGGGAACCGCGCTTTGTTTCTCTCGATCTTCGCCTGGGCTTCTTCCAACAGCTTTATGTCGAGCGCATCGCAGAGGAGAAGCAAATAGAGAAGGACGTCTGCGGCTTCGCTCCCGACGTTTGTGAGGAAAGCTGCGTTGGGTCGCTCCGTCACAGGCCGCCATTGAAAAAGTTCGAGAAGCTCGGCCGCCTCAATACTAACCGAAATGGCCAAGTCCTTCGGCGCATGGAACTGTTGCCAGTTACGCTCGTCTCTAAATCGGCGCAGTTGCTCGATCAGATCCTGCACGCTAGCCGACATTTTCGGCCTCGTCGCCTTCAAGCAGGATAACGCATTGGGTGTCGTGCGAAGGATAGTCAGCGATAGCCATGGTCGTTCCGCTAGTTGGCTGCCAAATTTGCTATTCCTTGGCCACAACTTGGACTGGCTATGGGCCTAAATTCAATTCGCTTCATTGTGCCGTCGAAGCCGCTCAGCTTGTCAACGCGACGGCGTGCTATGAGCTGTTGGTGACAGCCCCCTGAGTTCCCGCCGACCGCAAGCGCAAGGCGCTCGCGCTACTGCATAAGGCCGAAGGTGCCGCCGGGAACGGCGTCGACGATGCACTCAACTCGGATCCGGATCGGTCGGCGCGCCCTCGTTACCGAGAGCCGCGCACCCGTTTCGGGGCGCGCGGTCCCGAGGCCATGCCCCGTCGCCCGACCACGGGGATGACTGGCCCGGGCACGTACGTCAGGTGCCGCCGAGCTCCGTCCTTGCCTTTGCGATCGCCGCCTGCAGCACGTTTTTCTTGAGTACGATCATCGGCTCGTTGAATAGGATCGCCCGCAGCCAGTCGAGCGCCAGTGCCAAGAGCGCCTCGTCGTTGGTAGCCAGCTCCGGTTGAACCTCCGGCGCGATTTCGTATCGGTCCATAAAGCTCGTCTCGAAAACGAAGCGCCGGAAAGCATCGAGATCCGTCGTCGCCATCCAGAACATTTTCTTGGTGCGCTCGTCCGGCTCCTTGCCCCCGGGTCCGCCCAACGCCTTCCACGAGGCCAGCTTCATCAGGATGTGGATCCAGCCGCGGTTGATCTCGTCGTAAAACTCGACGCTCTGGCTGGCGCGAAATTCCGCAACGGTCTGCTCCTGGCTCTCCTCGTGCCCCTTGCAGTGCGGCTCCTTGACGAGAAAGTAGAAGTCCTCCGGCGCATCGTGCCCCTTCATCTTCACCGAAGCGAGACCGAGCGGATAGTAGCGGCAGGCGACCGGTCGATCCGCATAGACCGAGCAGCCCCGTTCCGCATCAAGAAAGGCACAAGGTTGCTTCGAGCCCCCCGCGTCGACGCGCTTGAGCTTGAGCACCGGCATGCCTGAGGGCTCGTGTACCCCTGACACACCGAAAAGCCGTCCGACTTCGCCCGACGGCAAACCTAGATGGCGTCCGAGGCGGATCAGGTCGTAGGGCGTGAGTATAATGTCGGTGTCGTGGCAGCACTCGTTCCAACAGGACACGCCGCGGTGGCATTTGAAGCAAAAGGAATGTTCACCGGTCAGCCGAACCGGCACCACGGGGCCGCTCGCAAATCGCGCAACGCTTTCACGATCGGCACGTCCAGGTCGGCTTCCGCACCGCGACGCTGCCCTTCCAGCTCGGCGTAGAGTTGGTCATCAGGCGTGAGCAAGTCGGCCTCGTCTGGCAAACTGTCACCGCTCCTTGTATTCGACATCCGCTTCCTTCAGGTTCGACGTGCGCCGCAAACGCGCGGCGCTTCAGGCGTGACGCGCCGCAATGACGGCGTCGCGCAGAATATTGACCTCATCGCGCGTTTCGCTGAGCCGCGCAACAATCGCGTCCCGCATCGCCACTATCCCGACGAGTTCGGCGCCGTCGACAACCGGCAAATGGCGGATGCGATGTTCGCTCATGAGCTTCTCCGCGGCGGCCATGCTCTCTGCCGGCTCGCAGGTGATGACCTTGCACGACATCAGCTCGCGTACGCGCCGCTCACGCAAACGTGCGCTGTCCTTCGCAAAAGCCCGCACCAGATCGCGTTCGGAAATGACGCCGACCAGCGCACCGCCGACGCCGCAAACGGGCATGGCGCCGATGTTGTGGGAACTTAATCGCACTGCGACCGTTTCGGCGGTCTCTTCCGGCGTGCAAGTGACGAGCTGTTGACGGTTCGCTCTGAGAAAATCACCGACCCGCATTGTTCCCTCCCTGCTCTCCCGTTGTCTTAACCGGGCCTTGCCGCCCCTGTCTCTCGGCGGCGGCTCATAAGCACCAATTCGTCGGTTGACCCGCGAATTGTTAGCTTAACGCCAAGTCTCGTTGAATGCGGCTCGGGATGCAAGTCCATTGTCATTGCGACCCCGAAACGCGAGAAGGGTCGTCGCAACGACCCTTCCGCAACCGTCACGCTCGTCGAGACACGGGTTAAGCCTCTGTGATTATGGGAGGAGTTTGTCGGAGGCCGCCGCCCGTTTATTGTCAAATGCAGCTTAGGAAAAACCGGGACTGGCGCCGCCAGCCCCGGTTCGACGCCGGCTAGTGCTTGGCTGCGCCACCGTAGCTCTTCGGCACGAGATCCTTGTGCGGCACCTTCTTGAGCGCCCAAGTCTTTGTCTCTGGATCGAAGCGGGAGTTGACGAAGACCTTCCAGTTGGCATCGTCGAGCTGCGGATAGTCGGCACGATAGTAGAAGCCCGGGTAGCGCGACTCCTCACGGAATGTGATGTGCCGCATGTGCGCCTCACCGGTCCACAGGCGGTGATAGTTCTCCCAGGCGCGCATCAGCTCATGCAGATCCTTGGCGCGCATGTTGACGCTGTCTTCCTTCAGCAGCGTCAGATAGTGCGTCGCCCGCTTCAGCATCTCGCCATTGGTCTGGTAATAGGTGGCGATACCCGCCACATACTCGTCCATGATCTTTTGAAGGCGCATCTGGAACATGCGTGGCGTGATGTAGAAGGGATTGACGTCCTCGGCTGTAGTCTTGTCCTTGTGCTCCAGGTAAGTGCGCACCGGACGGTAAATCTCCTCGGTGAGGCTCTTTATGTCCGCCTTCAGCGTCGGCTTGAAGTCTGGATTGTCGAGGCAGAACTTCACCATCGCCTTAGCCGCGATGCGGCCCTCGGCATGGCTGCCTGAGGAGAACTTGTGGCCAGAGGCGCCCACGCCGTCGCCCGCGGTGAACAGACCTTTCACCGTGGTCATGCGGTTGTAACCCCACTGCCATTCCGGCGGCGCGATGTCTTCGGGGCCCGACACCCAGATGCCGCAGCAGCCGGAGTGCGAACCGAGCAGATAAGGCTCGGTGGGAATGAGCTCCGAGTCCTGCTGCTCGGGACGAATGTTGAGACCCGCCCAGACGCCTGCCTGGCCGATGCACATGTCGAGGAAGTCTTCCCACGCTTCGGCTTCGAGATGTTTGACTTCCTTTGGCGTCAGCGTCTCGCTGAGCTTCTTCATCGCGCCAGGCGTGTCCATCACGATCGGCCCGCGCCCTTCCTTCATTTCCTTGAGCATCGCGTGGTTGCGCAGGCAGGAAGGAACCACCATAGCCTTGTCGTAAGGCGCGAATTCGGTGAGCATGCCCGCATTCTTGGTGACATAGTCTTCACCGAAGGCGTTGGTGGCCTTGGCCTTGAACAGCAGGAACCAGGCGCCCACCGGTCCGTAGCCGTCCTTGAAGCGGGTCGGCACGAAGCGATTTTCCATCATCGTCAGTTCGGCGCCGACTTCGGCCGCCATGGCGTACGTGGAGCCCGCGTTCCACACCGGATACCAAACGCGGCCCATGCCCTCGCCGGTGGTGCGCGGACGGAACACGTTCACCGCGCCGCCGGCCACGTTGAGGATGGTCTTGGCCTTGAAGACATAAAGCTTGTGCTCGCGCACAGAGAAGCCGACGGCGCCGGCGACCTGGTTCGGGTTGTTGGCGTCGAGCAGCAATTTCACAATGAAAACGCGCTCGAAGATATTCTCCATGCCAAGCGCCTTCTTGGCGGCCTCTGCGACGATGGTCTTGTAACCCTCGCCGTTGATCATGATCTGCCAGCGGCCGGAACGAACCGGCTTGCCGCCATCCTTGAGGCTCTTGCCGTCGGCCTTTTGCCAGCTCGCGCCGTCGACGCGGCCGCCATCCATGTCCTTCCAGATCGGCAGGCCCCACTCCTCGAACAGATGCACTGAAATCATCGACGTGACGACCGACGTCGTAAACAAGGTCGTCGCGCGTAATGCCCATCAGATCGGCGGAGACGTAGCGGCAATAATCCTCGGGCGAGTTGTGGCCGAGGTAGGTGTTGATCGCCGAAAGGCCCATGGCGACGGCACCGGAACGGTCCATCGCCGCCTTGTCAACCAAGGTGATCTTCACTTTATCGCCGGCCCAACGCCGGGCCTCGTAGGCCGCGCCGCAGGCGGCCATGCCGCCGCCAATGATCAAAATATCCGTCTCGTACTCGACGATCTCCGGATTACCAAAGCTCGGTTCACTCATAGTGACGTTCCTAGCATGCGTCACGGCGCGCGCCCTGGCTGCGCCGGTGCATTGTTAGAGTAGGGGGTTCTGTTCTGCCGCCGGAGCGGCCGACGATCGAGTCTACGAAGCAATCGTCGGAAGCTGCTTTCCTGCTTCCGTGAAGAGGCGGTTGTCCCTGATGTCGCCCAGCGCCGGCTTGTTGCCATAAGGATCGATCGAGCCGACCGGAGTGGTGCGCACCGGGAACTTGAAACGCTTCACTTCGCCGTCGCGGAACTTGATGGTCCACATGATGGCGTTGTCAGTCCGCAGCGGAATAACCGCGCCGCCCATCGGTACCCAGTCGGCAAAGGCGCGTACCTCGATCGCCTGTTGCGGACACGCCTTGACGCAGCACTGGCATTCCCAGCACTGGTCCGGCTCCTGATTGAACGCCTTCATACGCGTCGTGTCGAGTTTCATCAGGTCATTCGGGCAAATGTACATGCAGGCCGTAACCTGCCCCCCTTTACAGCCGTCACACTTGTCGGTGTGCACAAACGTCGGCATTTAGCTCTCCTTCGCCGGTTGCTGATTGCTATGTATCCGCCAGCGCCCGCATTCTGATGGCCGCGCCGACTCCCTCACATTTCGTTTTTCTACATTTTATCACACTCAAACAACATCATGTCATGATCTATGTCAATCTCTCCGGTTAACGGAACCACGGCTAGAAACGCGACGAGTGTCCCAGCCGTCGATGGCACCGTAGGTCAACGCCTTGCCGCCGTCGGTGCACTGCACTTTCTGCGGCATCGGCACATCCGCTCGAGCGAGCGTATCGACCGGCACGGCACCAACACTGTGTACGAACGCCACGAGCCGAGCCGTCGTAAGTTTCTCACAGCCGAAAATGTCCACACCGTCCGGGGGCGGACATAGTGGCGGTAACATCAACTCATAAACGACGTGGCGGCAATTCGAGTAGCTGCGGCGCAATCACCAACTTGGCACGCGCGCCGGCCCCGACGCGCCGATTCAAGCGATGGCCGTGATTCCCTGATAGTAGTCCATCAGGATGCGTGCGACTTCGGCGCGCGAGAACTCGGGCGGCGGCGCGATGCCTTTGCCGAGCATTTCGCGCACCTTCGTCCCCGACAGCGCAACGAAGTCGTCCTTCGTGTGGTCGGGTGCCTCGCACATCATCACCACTTTGTTCAGCTTCTTCGAATAGGCCGTGTTGTCGGCGCGGAAAATCTGGATCTTGAGGCTGCCCGGCGGTATTTCGTCGAAGATCGTCTGCGCATCGAACGGCCCGTAATAATCGCTGACGCCGGCATGATCGCGGCCGACGATCAGGTAGGACGCGCCCATGTTCTGCCGGAACACGGCATGCAGCAGCGCTTCGCGCGGCCCCGCGTAGAGCATGTCGAAGCCGTAGCCGGCAACCATAACCGAGTTCGGCGGGAAGTAGAGGTCCACCATCGTGCGGATGGCGTTGTCGCGCACTTGCGCCGGGATGTCGCCTTCCTTGAGCTTGCCGAGCAGCATGTGGATGACCAGCCCGTCGGCCTTCAGCCGTTCCATCGCCATTCGGCACAATTCCTCATGTGCCCGATGCATTGGATTGCGGGTCTGAAACGCCACGACCCGGGTCCATCCGCGTTCGGCGATCTCGTTGCGGATCGCCTCCGCCGTGCGGAACGTGTCGGGAAACTCTGTCTGGAAATAGCTGAAGTTGAGAACCTGGATAGGACCCGAGAGAATCGTGCGCCCCTGGGCGACGAAGGCGGCCACGCCGGGGTGTTTCGGATCGGAGGTGCGGAAGATCTTGTCGATGATCAGCGCTGCCTCTGCGTCGGAAAAGGCTTCCACGGCCTTGACGTCCATGATCGCGAGCACCGGGCTGCCCGGCAAATTCGGATCTCTCAGCGCAATGCGGGCACCGGCCACAATTCCGGCGGCATCCTTGACCAAGTTAAGGATCGGCACCGGCCAGAACAAACCCGTCGTTGTCTTCATGGTGTTCGCGACCGAAAGCGCGTCAGCCTTGTTCATATAGCCCGGCAGCGGGTTGAAATAGCCGGCGCCCAGCATCACCGCGTTGGCTGCGGCGGCGGAGCTGACGGTAATCGATGGAAGAGTCTCGGCCTCCTGCCGCAATTCCTCGTTCTTGTGGGCATCGTAAACAAAAAGAGGATTGAGAACGCTGGAACCGTGCGGCTGAATGAGCGTCGTCATGGAACGTTGCTTCCCTGGCCCTGTTGATTGCATTCGGTCTTCGCGCGCCGCCGCAGCATGGGCGGGTGGCGCCGCGATTTCCTCCCCACGCGCCGGGTCTACGCTAATGGGTCGACGCACATTAATATTCAAATATTCGAATTTTGCAATATCGCTATTGCGCAACAGGCTCAAATTTGGTTTGTTACGGGCAGGATCGGGAATCAGGGTGCCGACGTGCCGCGACAGGATAACTTGTTCTCCGGGCGGTGATGATCGGAATGGATGCAACCCTGCGCCAAATGCCGTGCGACTCGAAGTGCGTGATTTTGCCGCGGGCGGGCGGGACGCGGGGACAAAGCGACTCTCCATGAGAGCGCAGGGCTGCGGGGCGGTGATCCGGCCGGGCCGCATCGCCTCGGGACCCGAAAGCGGCGACCGTTACGGCGTGCGATCGATCCAACTGAGCTAAAGTAGACAAGGGAGGAGACTGAATGACGACCAACGGGACGGCCGCGGGCCCGGCCAGCGAGACCATTCTGGTCGTCGGCGGGGGGATCGCCGGCATCACCGCTGCGGTAGAAGCAGCGGAAGCCGGTCGGGAGGTCATTCTTCTCGAGCGCGAGGCAAGTCTCGGCGGGCGGGTGACGCGTCTGAACCGCTATTTCCCCAAACTATGCCACCCCACCTGCGGCCTGGAGATCAACTATCAGCGCATCAGGAAGAACCCGCGCCTCAAGGTTCTCACCATGTGCGAAGTGACCGGCTTGTCCGGAGTCCGCGGCGCCTACAGGGTCGCGGTAAAACGCCATCCGCGCTTCGTGAACGAGCGTTGCACCGCTTGTGGGGATTGCGCGGCCGTGACAGAGATCGCCGTTGCAAATTCGTTTAACTATGGCCTCGACAGCGTGAAGGCGGCGCACCTCCCGCACGAACACGCCTTCCCGATGCGTTACGTCGTCGCACCGCAGGCCATCGCTGCCGGCGAGGGCGAGAAGCTGAAAGCCGCCTGCCGCTACGGCGCCATCGAGCCAGATGACAAGGGCGAAGAGTTGGAGCTCACCGTCGGCGCCGTGATCTGGGCGACCGGCTGGAGGCCATATGATCCGCGCAAACTCGATGTTTACAGCTACGGCCATTCGCCCGACATCATCACCAACGTCGAAATGGAGCGGCTCGCCGCCCATGACGGGCCCACGCATGGCAAAATCCTTCGCCCCTCGAACGGCGAGCCGGCGAAGAAGGTTGCGCTGATCCAGTGCGCCGGGTCACGCGACCTGAACCACCTGCCTTATTGCTCGCGCATCTGCTGCCTCGGATCGCTGAAGCACGCCGCCTATGTGCGCGAGCAGTCCGCCGAAGCGCAAGTGCACATCTATTACATCGATATCCGCGCCCACGACAAACTGGAGGCGTTCTACTCGAAGGTTCGCGCCGACCCGCAGATCAAGTTCATCAAGTCAAAACCCGCGCATATCCGCATCGGCGACGACGGCAGACCGACGTTGTTCGGCGAACGCACGATCGAACGTGAGATCTATTCCGAGCCGTATGATCTCGTCGTACTTGCGACCGGCATGCAGCCGAGCGCCGTTTCGGGCTACCGACCCGAGATCGGCCTCGTCGCCGACGAATACGGGTTCCTGGTGCCGGGCGAGGACGACCGCGTCGGCATCTACTCGGCCGGCGTGTCCGCCGGGCCGCTCGACGTATCGATGTCGGTGCAATCGGCGACCGCCGCGGCGCTGAAGGCGATCCAGGCGGTCAGAAATGCGTGAGTCAGTCGGGCCGTCTTCGGCTCTAAACCGCCCGCGCCACCCACGGCAAGGGCGCATCCACAAATTAGGTTGCGAATTGAGGAGACGACGGCGTGTCTGAGAAAAGACCGGGCATCTATCTTTGCGAGGGCTGCGGCATTTCCGACGCCGTCGACGTCGGTGCACTCGAGAAGGTCGCTAAGTCCGAATTTCGGATCGGCCGTTGCGTCAAACACGCTGCCCTGTGTTCGCCCGAGGGCGTCGAAATGATCGCCAAGGACGTCGCCGAGGGCACGGTGAACCGTTTGGCCATTGCCGCGTGCTCGCCGCGTGTCATGGCCGACAAGTTCAGCTTCGATGGCGTTCCGGTCGTGCGCGCCAACTTGCGCGAGCAGGTCGCTTGGTCGCAGCCCGCGCACGCCGAGGATACGGAAATGCTGGCTGCCGACCATGTGCGCATGGCGGCAACGCAACTTGCCAGAACCCAACTCCCTGCCGCCGCCACGCTGGACGAGTGCGCCCGCACGGTGCTGGTGGTCGGCGGCGGTGTAACCGGGCTAACCGCTGCGCTGGAAGCGGCTAAGTCGGGCTATCCGGCACTGCTCGTCGAGAAGAGTGATTCGCTCGGCGGCTGGGCCGCCAAATGGTCGCGACGGACGCCGCATCTGCCGCCCTATCGCGAGCCGCGGCCGAACGATATGGACAAGCTCGTCGCCGCCGTCCGGGCAGACGGAAATATCCGTGTGATGACGAACACGCTCATCAAGAGCACCGCCGGCCAGCCCGGAGCGTTCGCGCTCACGCTCGAGCACGCCGGCGAGGAGACGACCGAGCAGGTCGGCGCCATTATCGTCGCCACCGGCTGGCGTCCTTATGATGCGAGCAAACTTGGACATCTCGGCTACGGCAGCACGCCGGACGTCGTCACCGGTATCGAATTCGAGGCCATGCTCGCCAAGGGCGATCCGCAGCGGCCCTCGAATGGTGCCCCGGTCCGCACGATCGCCTTCATCCAGTGTGCGGGCAGCCGCGACCCCGAGCATCTGCCCTATTGCTCGTCGGTCTGCTGCTCGGTGTCGATCAAGCAGGCGTTGCAGGTCGTCGCGGCAGCCCCGGACGCGTCCGTCTTCATCGTCTACGAGGAATTGCGCACACCCGGCACCGCGGAAGAGTTCTATCGCGAGGCGCAGCGCAACGGCGTTGTCTTCATGAAGGGCAAGGCGAAGTCCGTCGACGGCGGGCATATGACCGTCACCTACGACGACGAACTCCTCGGCCAAGAGGTGCCGCTCACGGGACTCGATCTGATCGTGCTCGCGACCGGCATGGTTCCGAATTCCACCAATGTCGACGCCGCCGCGGTCGAAGCCGAGAACGGTGAAGAGCAACTCAAGGACGACATCAACCCCGTTTCGCCGATCAAGGTGGCCGGCTATTCGAATGGCGAGGGCCGGAGCTGGCCGCACATCGACAAAGGCATTCCGCCAGGCGGCCCCATTCTCAATCTGCAATATCGCCAGGGGCCGCATATTCCGATTCTAGCGGACGGGTTCTCCGACAGCCATTACATCTGCTTTCCCTATGAAACGCGCCGGACCGGCATCTATACGGCGGGTCCCCTGCGCCGCCCGATGGACATGGCTGAGAGCGCCGAGGACGCGACCGGCGCGGTGCTCAAGGCGATCCAGTCGATCGAGGGCGCCCGCACCGGCACCGCCATGCATCCGCGCGTCGGCGATCTGACCTACCCAATAATCGGCTACGAGAAATGCACGAAATGCCGCCGCTGCACGGTCGAGTGCCCGTTCGGCGCCATCGACGAAGACGAGCAAGGACGCCCGATCGTCAATTTCTCCCGCTGCCGGCGCTGCGGCACTTGCATGGGCGCCTGCCCGGTCCAGACCATCACCTTCGACAATTACAATCCGCAGATGGTCAATGCCATGATCGAGGCGAACGAGATCCCCGACGAGTTTGCCGAAAAGCCGCGCATTCTCGTGCTGGCCTGCGAGAACGACGCATATCCGGCCATCGACATGGCTGGGATCGCCCGCTCCGGCTGGTCCCCCTTCGTGCGCATCATCTCGGTGCGCT
Source organism: uncultured Alphaproteobacteria bacterium (assembly GCA_963809985.1). Classification (GTDB taxonomy): domain Bacteria; phylum Pseudomonadota; class Alphaproteobacteria; order Rhizobiales; family Beijerinckiaceae; genus Methylovirgula. The sequence goes on from CAWELW010000004.1 coordinate 884,485, forward strand.
GCATGGGTTCGGTCACCCTCCAGTGGGTCTCTACCGCGCTGCAAAAGGGCTATGACGGCATCATGCTGATGGGCTGCAAGTCGGGTGATGACTATCAGTGCCACTTCATCAAGGGCTCGGCGCTCGCCACCGAACGCATGTCCAAAGTGGGCGAGACACTGAAGAGCATGATGCTCGAAAAGGAGCGCATTTTGTTTGAGGAAGTCTCGATCGCCGATTCCGCCCGCGTGCCGAAGGTCATCAATACTTTCGCGGAGCTGATCGGAGCGCTCGATCCTAGTCCCATGAAGGGCCTCTGAGATGACGACGGCAGCTCCCAACGCCACGAAAACGTACGACCTGTCCTTCGCCAAATGGGTTTATGGAAACATCAACGGCGGCGACAAGCTGAGCTTGTGCATGCAATGTGGCGCCTGCTCGGGCTCCTGCCCGATCGGCGTGCAGATGGATTACGGCCCGCGCAAGCTGTTCATGATGATCCGCGCCGGCATGAAGGAGGATGTGCTCTCCGCCAATACGCAATGGAACTGCACGAGCTGCTATCGCTGCGTCGTGCGCTGTCCGCGCGGCGTGCCGGTCACTTACATTCTGCAGGACCTTGCGGCGAAGTCGGCGGAATTCGGCTACGCCAAGGGACCGCATGAGAACCGCAACTTCGCGCAAACCTTCTGGTGGTCGGCGAAGACATTTGGCCGCACCGACGAGCGACTGTTGGCGGTGGGCTACTACTTCTCGCTCGGCCTGAGGGAGGGCTACAAGCGCACGATGGCCAATCTCAAGACCGCGCTCGGCATGGTCAAGACCGGCCGCTTGCATATCGGGGCGCCGCACATGGTCAAAGACCGTAAGGGTCTCAAGGCCATCCTTGCGAAGGCCCACGAGATCGAAGAACGGCACTGAGGAGGAACGGCCATGAGCGAGAAGAAGACCATGACCTATTTTCCGGGCTGTTCCTCTCAGGGCAGCGGCCGGCATCTCGACGAATCTCTGCGCGCCATCATGCCGGAGGTGGGGATCGAGTTGGACGATATCGAGGACTGGAGCTGCTGCGGCGCCTCCGTCGGCCACATCGGCGGCGGCCAATTGCCCAATCTCGCGCTCACCGGGCGCAACCTTGCCAAGGCGCACGAGAAAGGCACGCGAGACGTCGTCACCGGCTGCGCGGCTTGCTACCTCAATACCCACCGCGGCAACGAAAAGATCAAGGCGGACGTGAAGAAACGCGCCGAGGTCAACGAGGCGCTGAGCGTGGCAGGATTGAGCTACGACGGCGATCTCAAGGTGCGCCACGCTTGCGAAGTGCTGGTCAACGACGTCGGCGTCGAGGCGATCCGGAACCGCGTCACCAATCCGCTGACGGGCCTCAAGGTCGCGGGCTATGTCGGCTGCCAGACGGTGCGCCCCTTTGCGGGCACCCAGGCGGGCGGTGACTACGACGCCTACGATGACCCCGTGTTTCTCGATGATTTCACCAAGGCCTGCGGTGCCGAGGCCGTTCCCTTTGCCCAGAAGACCTCCTGCTGCGGTGGCTCCGTCGCGGTGATGAGCCCGGAACGGACGCTCGACCTGATGAAGAACATTCTGGAAGAGGCAAAGAAAGCCGGCGCGGATGTGATCTCGACGCCGTGTCCGCTGTGCCAGACAAATGTCGAGATGTATCAGGCAGCGATCAACGAGAAGTTCGGCACCGACTTCAATATCCCGGTGCTGTTCTATAGCCAGATCATGGCCGTTGCTTTCGGCATGGACGGCAAGAAAGATGCAGCGCTCCATCGCAACACGATCCGCGCCGAAAAACTCGAGAAGATGGTAAAGAAGCAGTGAGGCGCCGCCGCGTCCGCGGGTCGGGAGTTCGGGCGCGGACGGTGTCTTTGGCCCGCATTTCTCCGTGCGCCCGGATGTAGCGGCAGCCCGCGCGGCCTGGTTCGAGGGATTGCTCGACCTTGATCCTGAAAGGCTCATCTTTATCGACGAGACAGGTGCTACCACCAAAATGGCGCGCCTGCGCGGAAGGGCACCAAAAGGAGAGCGTTGCAACGCCGCAGTTCCGCACGGCTACTGGAAAACGACAACTTTCACTGCTGGCTTGCGTCCCAAGGTTTAGCTGCACCCTTGATCTTCGATGGCCCAATGACGGGCGATGTCTTCACAGCCAACGTGGAGCAAGTCCTGGTTCCCGAACTGTCGCCGGGCGATGTCTTCACTCTCGATAATCTGCCGGCGCACAAGGTCGGCCGTATCAGGCAGCGCAGCGAGGCGGCAGGCGCTAAATTGCTCTTTCTTCCGCCCTATCGTCAGACTTGATTCCTATCGAAATGGCCTTCGCTAAGCTCAAATCCTTGCTGCGCCCCGCCGCCGCCAGGACTATTCCTGACCTTTGGCAGGCAATCACTCAGGCAATCGAACGTCTTGACTCAGATGAATGCCGAAATTATTTCGCCGCCGCAGGATACGAAGCATTCTGATCGGAAAATGCTCTGGGGCATCGTGCGAAAAAGTGGGCACCGGTTTTTCGCAACAAACGATGCGTTTTCAAAGATCTGGAGCATGACGTCCAATTCGACTTGAATGCATCATGCTCTAGCACTTAACTGAGATGCAGATGGCCGCCGCGGTGGTGGATGGCGCAACCACCGAGCTGACGATCCCCAACGCCTTTTCGACGTCGGTGATCGGAGCGTTGGAAACATAGAGCAGGTCTCTGCTGTGCATGGGGAATTTCTGAGCGACGAACAAGCCATTCGGATCATGCAGGTTCAATCTATAGACAACCGGCGTCAGCCGGCCAGGCTCGATCAACGGACTGCCGGGCCGCAGAACACGAACGACGCGATCCGGCTCATAGCGGAACACGAAGACGCCGGCCGGATCGGATCGGATATCGATAAGCCCGCCGGCTTTCGCCAAAGCCTGCGACAGGTTGATTCCTTCGGCGTCGAAGGGGATCTCGGCATTTTTGCCTGTCGCGCCATAGGCGATGAAAGTTTGCGGGTCGCGAATCAACGTCAAAACATCGTTGCCGCGCAGGTAGATATTTTCGCGCGAATCAGAGGCGACGCGGGTCATCGGCACGCGAACCACGGTCGAACCGCGCGAAAGTTGGACATAGGTTTCGTTGACCGGCGCGCGGAGGCCCCCCGCCGCGGCGATGACATCCATGATGCGGTCGCCCGCGATGGTCAAAGGCACCCTGGCGCCGTTGACTACCTCGCCGGTGACCGTGACGCTGTTGCTGACCGAGCGCGTGACATTGATCAGCACCTGCGGCTGGATGGCCTTGCCCTCGAGCGCCCGTTCGACGATCGTCTGAACGTCACGGGTCGTCCGGCCGGCAACGTGAATCCGGCCGGCGTAGGGAACCGAGATGGCGCCGTCGCGGCCGACCACCTGGTCGGGGATGGTCGCGCTCTTCGAGCCGGTGCTGAACTTGTCGCCGACGAGCGGCGCCGAAAATAGCCCTCCGGCGCTCGCTTCCCAAATCGTCACCGAAACGCCGTCGCCGACGCCGATCCGGGGTTCGACCGAAGGCCGATAGTCGCCGAAATGCGCCAGGAAACTGTCCGGACCGGGTTGCCGCAATATGTCGACGACGGAGGAATCAATATCGACGACCTCGTACCGAGGGAGCGTTGTCGTGCCGGCCTGCTGAACGATGTCGTCGGCGCTCGGCCCAGAGTTGGGGATGGCCGAACAGGCGGCCAAAAAGACCGGGGCCGCGGCCCAAAGAATGCGTGCAGCCGTCTGAAAACAATTCAAAATTCCCGACTCCGCCCGATCTCCGGGAACATTCTACCACTGCCGCGCGATTGCAGCCACCGCTTGCCCTCCCATGGCGCAACCTTATCGATATAATGTGGCTTATGGGATACACATATCATTGCTGGCGAGACGAGGGACTTTTGGCAAACTGCCGCAACCGCGCTCGCTGACTGTCTGGCGGGTCAAACTCGTTTTTCTTCACGGTGATGCTATCCGAAGCCAAAAAATCTCGCAATTGCATTTTCCGGGAAGCATCGAAACGGGAAAACGTCTCTGAGCCTTTGAGTTCGACGGGGCGCACATAAGTGGTTGTAAGAAAGAAATGTGAAGTGTTCGTAGGGCTAAAATTTGAAATTAACGCTCAATTTTCAGTGTTTATTCATGGATCAGCTGAATATGACAAGCATAGATAGTCCGCGCGTCACGAGTATGCTTCTCAAAATATGACCAAGCGCCACCAAGAAACCACTTCCGCTTTCTGCAAATCGGTCGGTTGCAGAGCTGCTCGGCGGCGAGATTCTACCCCCCGGTTGACAGTTTTTCTTAAATTGCGCCGACGACCTCCTATCAACGGTTGCCGCTGACAGTCGACAACAAGCGCGGGGAAATTTCCGGAATCAAGCAAAATGACGGAGCCAGCGCCGCACTCCAATTAAAGATTGGTTGATGACCTGATGCATGTCCAAATATTGATAGGTTCCGCAGCGGCCGATGAAAGTCGTGCTCGGGATAGTTTCGGCCAGTATCTTGTATGATTGGTAGAGGCGGTCAATGTGACCATCGCTGGTCTTGATGGGATAGTATCGCTCGAGATCGTTGTCACGGTAGTCGCACGGCTCTTCGCGTGTAATGGTCTTGAACCGTGCTTTTTTCACGCGGTGATTGGGCATCAAGCTCCAATCGGTCTCGCGCGTCCAGCGTCGATTGTCGGTGAAATTGGTGACTGTGGCCCCGCCCTTGCTATAGGCAGCCGGAACATCTTCATGATGAAAACGGATCGACCGATAAGGAAGCGGCCCGAACGTCTCGTCGAAAAACTCGTCGATGGGCATACTGTTGAAGCAATGAAAATAGCCGTCCTGGAACGATGAATTGAAGGGCTGCACAAGATCGATCTTTATGTTCGGATGATCCAAAATTCGTTCGAACACCGTGGCGTAGCCATTGCGTGGCAGAATTTGAAAGCGATCAGGAGCGAAATAGCGGTCTTCGTCATCATAACGCACCGGGATTCGTTTGACTGCTGCGGCATCCAGGTCGTCCAGATTGCGCCCCCACATTTTCAGCGTATACGGCCGGAAAAACAGTTCCGTAAGCGTCTTGCCGATGTTCGCGTAAAGATACTCAGCCGCATTCGCGGGGGCGGGATTGGCGATTGCCTGTTTGGCGAGAAAAGAACGGGTATCGGACTCGTTCTTGAGGTCGATTCCGAAAACGATGTTGATGGTCTGGCGATTTATGGGGAGCGGCACATACCGGCCATCGGCGAGTTCGGCCTGCACTCTGTGCTCGTAGGGGACGAAGTCGCCAAATCGCGTGAGCCAAGCGACGACCTCTTCGTTATTTGTATGGAAAAGATGCGGACCATATTTGTGAATGCGGACGCCGCTTGCGGCAACCTCGTCATAGGCGTTGCCGCCGATATGCGGGCGCTTGTCGATGACGTCGACGCGGAAGCCATGTTCGGCAAGTTCGCGTGCGTAGGTCGCTCCTGCGAATCCCGCGCCCACAACCAAGATCGCATTGCTCAAGTTCCACCTCGCTAGCCGCGCGGCAGGTTTAGCGATTGACGCGGCTCATTGAGTGACATCACCAATGGCGGAAAGCTATAGAAGCCCTTGACGTGCGGGAGTGCATTGCACATTCCGACATCCACGGCTTGATGCGGCATTCGGAGCCTGATCTCGCGGAAAACCCAGATATCGCCGCGCACCGGCAGGCAAAGCTGGCGTCGCCGCCGCGCGCCGTTCGGCGTGATGGTGTAGCAGATGATGCCAATTGCACGCAACAATCGATACGGCACCGGGTTGCTCGAGCAATTCTGGAAGGCACTGATTTCGCGGCAGTGCGGGTAAATATGCGGACGCCGAGAACTCGCGTTTCATCGTTGACATTTGCCCGCCGACCTTTGCATTTCGGCGACTGTCGGCTTGCCTCCGATGAAGCCAATCGAACAACATTGCAGCACGCCGGTATGAGCTTTGCGCGGCGTTGCCTCTCGGGGCGGCTCGCCTGGCTGGTATCAATTGGGGGTCCACCAATGCGGGGCGCGCTGTTTGGAATTGACCGCTTGCCGATAATCATGGCGCAACCCGATCGCGCTTGCAATCGCGAGTCGCGGAATCGCCGGCAGAGACGAGTGCTCTCGCGAGGGGGCCGCATAGATTGCGCCAGCGATCGCCAGCTGAATGGGTCGAAGTCCGGCATCCCGGGCTCATCCGCGATCTACCGGGCTCGGAGAGCGTCGCAACCATCACAGAGCCGGCGTGCACCCTATACGGCCGCGGCAATCGGTGATAGCAAAAACGCTTGAACAGTGCGCAACTTTGGTCCCGGGGAGCGAGGACTGTGGCAGAGGTTTTGGTTACCGGCGGCGCCGGATTTATCGGCAGCCATGTCGCGGAATTGCTATTGAGCAAGGGTTATGCCGTCACGGTGCTCGACAATCTCAGCCTCGGCAACCGCGAGTGGGTGCCGTCGCGTGCGCGTTTCGTCGAAGGCGATATCACCGACCTCGACCTGATGCGGCAATTATGCGTTGGCATGGCGGCGGTTTTTCACCTCGCTGCGATGAGCCGCGTTCTGCCCTCGCTGCAGGGCGGGCCGAGCGCTTGCCTGTTTTCTGCCGACCAGAATATCCGCGGTACCCTGAACCTACTGGTTGCCGCGGCGGAAGCCAAAGTGAATAAGCTTATTTACAGCGCCTCATCGACTTTCTACGGCAACCTGCCGCCGGTGCATCACGAAGCGTTGCCGCCGGGCTGCCATACGCCTTATGCCATTTCCAAATATACCGGCGAGCTTTATGCGCTGCAATTTCATCGCATGTATCAACTGCCCGTGGTGTGTTTGCGCTATTTTCAGGTTTACGGCCCGCGCCAGCCGGTGACGGGCGAATACGCCATGGTCACCGGCATTTTCATCGACCAGTGGCTGAAGGGGCAGCCGCTGACCATCCACGGCGACGGCAGCCAGCGGCGCGATTTCGTTCACGTTCACGATGTCGCCAAGGCCAATGTTCTGGCGTTTGAAAAAGACGTTAGCGGCGAGGTCATCAATGTCGGCAGCGGGGAAAGCCACAGCATCAAGGAACTGGCCGACCTGATCTCGCCCAAGCAGACATTCACGCCACCGCGCCCGCATGACATGAAGGAAACCGTCGCCGATATCGGCAAATGCCGGCGGCTGCTCGGTTGGGCGCCCGAAATCGGCTTCGTTGCCGGCACCCGCGCGCTGGTCGAAGCGGCTAAGTTGGGCCAGGACGGTTCATGGTCAAAGAGCGGTGCCGCTCGTTGAGCGACATGACCAACGGGCGGACGCTGCAGAAGCCCTTGATGCGCGGCAGCGCGTTGCAGATTGCGACATCCATATTGACATTCGGCATGCGTAGCCTGATCTCGGGAAAATCCCAGGTATCGCCGCGCACCGGCAGGCAAAGCTGGCGTAGCCGCTGCGCGCCGTTCGGCGTCACCGTGTAGCAGATGATGCCGAATGCACGCAACAATCGATACGGCACCGGGTTGCTCGAGCAATTCTGGAAGGCACTGATTTCGCTGCGCTGCGGGTTCCTGCCGAACCCGAGTGTCCAGGCCGACATTGCGGGGATGAACTCGATCGCGGTCAGGGCGTCGAAATTCCATCCCCAATAGACAATGTCGGTATCGTCGGGCAAGGCGGTGAGCAGTTCCATGAAGCGGCGCGCGAAATCAAAGCTGAAGATCGCATCGTCTTCGCAGATGGTGGTAATCTCGCCGGTCTTGGCGGCGTGCTCCCACAGGCTGGTGTGCGAGATCATCGAGCCGACGGCTCCTTTCGTGTAGTGGATCGGCGGCTCGATCAGGCCGCGTGCTGCAACGTCGTCGAGCGACAGCGTCGCTCCGTCGACCGCCTTGAACACGGCGATGGCGTCTTTGAGGTGGCCGTTGAATTGCCGAAACTCGGCCAGGCGCTCAGGCGTGCGCTCGAGGCTTATGACATTGATCTTCATTGCTTATTGTCCCGCTTGGCTGATTTGGAATGAGCCTTCACGCCGAAGCCGGGGAGGCGTTGCAGCGTCGCTTTCACCTGCTCGGCGGTGATCAGGCGCGTGCATTCGAATTGGCGTGGGGTGTCCTTGTGGCGCGGACAATACAAGAAATCCTTGTGATCGAAGCGATGCCGCACGTCGTTCCAGCAGGAATTGCAGGCGTGATAATTGATCACCCGATACGGGGTTTCAAACTCGTTGGTCGGATGGGTGAAGCCTGCGATCAGCACGACTGGCGTGCCTGCGGCCCAGGCGAGCCATGATAGCCCGCTCGAAAGTCCGACGAAGAAGTCGGCATGTTTGAGCCAGCGCGCCCGCTCTTGCAACGGACGCTCGCCGGTTTCGTCCTCGGCGCCGTTGGGGATGTGGTTCCAAAGTAGCCCGAATCCGTGGGCTGGCTTGAGATCAATGCAGATCACCCGGTAGCCGGCTTCCTTCAGGAACCGCACGACTTCGCGCCAGCCGCCAGGGTTGTTCCAACATTTGCTCTGCGTCGTGCTCTGCACCGCAATGCAAACATAGGGTTCGGCAATTGGCCTGGAAGGGTCATCCAGTTTAATGCGCGGTCTTACCTCGGCTGGATCGACACCGAGTATATAGCCGGCCGTGCGATGCAGGCCGACGTGGCGAAAGTCGCAGGGCTGATGGACGAAATCCTTGTCATCGAAGAACAACCCGATACTGTAGGTTGCGTAATACTGGTTCGGCTTGCACTCCTCGTGGCTGGCGAAAATGATGTCGGGATAGGATTTGCGAAACAACGGGATGAGCTTGTCGCTCATGAGGCAGGTCAAGCGGCAACCATGAAGGTCCTTGAACTTCACCGCATAGGGGAACCAACCGAGCGGATCACCGAGCGTGCCCACCGGAAACTGGATGAGGACGTCACGACCGCTGGCCGAATAGTCGTGTTGTAAAATGCTCTTGTCGTTCTCCCAGACTTGCAACCGCACGCGCAGGAAATAGCGCTTGGTGCTGTTGACGCGACCTGCCTTCATCTGCGTCTCGAACAGAATATTGCCGGTGTCGATGTCGCTCAACCGCACCCGCCAAGGATGCTCGCCTTGCGGCAGCATAACCCGGCAACCGTCATTGAAATCAAATCTTATCCCGGCGGGACCTTCCTGGGTGGGAATCTCCGCCGGCGCCGGGTAGGCGCGGTTTCCGGCCTGGTTCGCGGACGGTTGCGCTTGGGCAGCGGATGCGGCCACTGGAGTTGCAGCCGACGCTGAAGCGGAAACCTGATCGTCTTCCGGCGCAACGGCAGCGGAAGGCGAAACGAACAATGCGCCCCCGACGTCAACGATGTTCATTCTTGCAAAGCCTCCACGCAAGGGCCGATCGACGACGGCACCCCGTCACCGATCCCCGCTGTGTCCTGCCGCACCGATGTGTCAGAGATTTTGGACGATCGCCAAGAAAGTTGCAATGAGATGAGGTAGCTCGCCGACAAGACTGTCAAATGAGGCTCGCCGCCGGCTTTTTAGGGTCCCCGATAGGGGATCCGCAAACCCCACGCCTTTAGGCGGCGCGGGATCTGGCAACAAGCGCGATCTTGATGAAACCAGTTCCGAAATAGATCGTCGGACATGACGGCGGAAGCTTTCGATGTTTGTCGCAATCGGGGCCAGGCTGCGATGCGGGCCAGATTTGCACCAGTTGGCCCAACGGGCCGGCTGATCCGACTTTTAGCCGTAATTCGAAGCCACCGCCTTTAGGCGGTGGCGTATTCACCGAGCAACCCAGGGTTTGAAACGGCCGGCCAGGCTCGGGTACGGCAAGATTTGCCGGCCGCGCGGGTGCCTCGGTCGTAGCGCCGTGTCGGCGCGCCTCACCCGTCTGGTGGGCGTCAACGTCCGCGTGCGGCATTGCCAAGGCCAGCGCTTGCCTGCCCGGGCGCGTCTTCGGCAGGAAAACGCCGTTGCTGCTTAGGGCGCCGTCGACGTCATGCGGCACTGTCGAAGGACAACGAAGTTCCCGGAACAAAGCGCTGCGTAGATAGTCCGTCAGCGCGTCGCCATGGAATACTAAAAAGCCGCCTAAATCCGCTCGGCAACTCGTCTGTGGACTGAATGGACAAGTATGCGACTTGCCCACCCCGACCACCGGGGAACAGAAGGAGAAGAAGCGGACATATGATGTGCTACCAAAACCGGCCAACTTAATTAGCTATCGACACGCCTCGGCATGACGTTTGCGGACAGCAGCGAGTGGGGGTGAGCGAATGAGCCGGCGTCGATTCCAGCGATAGGCCAACTCATCGAGATAGCGGCGTAGGTGTATCTTCAGCATCATCGGAGCGACTGATGTGAGTTCCCCGCTCGATTGTTGGCGCAATGCTTGCTTATGCAATCCCGAGCTTATGCAATCCCGAGAAGCCAGCCTCGCAAAACATCGCTCTGTGGGATCGCAGTCCGTTGGCAATGATGACCGTCGGAACGAACGCCTGACGTGTTAGCAGTCTCTTGAGCAGCCGCGACACCGCGGCGTTATAGCGTTACGGCTGGACGAGGATCTCAGGAACTTTGTCGGCGACAGCGGGAAAAGAAAGCATTTGACGTCGAGCGATTGAGGCCAATATTGCGTCGCGATGCCATCGACCGCGGACTTTCGGCTGCAATTAACGCAAATTCTTGGAAATTAGATGAATTGCGACGTGGTGCGTGCGGGCTGTGGCCAGGTCATTGACCGCTTTGCCTGCCGCTCGTAGGCTTAGTGTCGCATTTTTTGCAGCATCAAGCTGAATTATCGCTCTTGCGCCGGTCTGCGGGCGAAAAGGCAGCGCGATAAAGGTTAAGATGGCTGGACCAATGAACGAGCATAAAACTCGATGGTATCGGCCCGGACGGATTCAGAGGATAGTCGGGATCGAGCGCGGCCTTTGACGGCTGGGCAGGAGCCTTGTGATTTGATGTGGAACGAGTTTCGGACTGGCTTGCGACCCGTGGGGCCGGAAGGCAAAAACCGAGGTCGTCGAAACGCTGTTCCGTGGTTTGGGGTCGCGGTGGCCCTGGTCCTGTCGCCGGTTGCGGGCAGAGCCGAAACCATGTCCGGCGCGCTCGCGCTCGCCTATCAGAACAATCCCGATCTCAATCAGCAACGCGCCGGCGTGCGTGCCGCCGATAAATCCATCCCCCAGGCGGCGGCGGCGTTCAGGCCGCAAGTCACCGCCACCGGCCAATACGGATATAGCTATACGGAGACGAGGTCGACGCCGCCTTACGTTCCGCCCAATGCGGCCTCCACGACGATATTTGGCAGCGGGGCCGGCAGCGCCGGGTTCACCGTCACCGAGATTCTGTTCAACGGCAATCGCAACATCAACACGGTGCGCCAGGCCGAATCGAATGTCTTGGGCTCACGCGAAAATCTGCGCGGCGGCGAAGAAAACGTTCTGCTGAGTGCCGCGACCGCCTATATGAACGTTTTGCGCGACACCGCGATTCTCGATCTGCGCAAGAACAACATCATCGTTCTCGGAGAACAGTTGCGGCAGACGCGCGACCGCTTCAGGGTCGGCGAAGTCACCGTCACCGACGTCGCCCAGGCGGACGCGAGCCTGGCTTCGGGGCGCTCGGATTATTTCGCGGCGCAAGCCAATCTTGCCGCCAGCATCGCCAATTATCGCCAGATCATCGGCGTCGAGCCGCACCGGCTCGATCCGGCTCGATCGATCGAATCTCTTTTGCCGCGTAGTGTGCAGGACTCGGTCAGGACAGCCTTGGCGGAACATCCGGCCATTCAGGCCGCGCTGCACGCGGTCGACGCGGCGGAGCTCCAGGTCAAGATCCAGGAAGGCCAGTTTTACCCGACGCTGGCGGCTGTTGGCTCAGTGACCGATTATTACGCCTATGAGGGCGAGCCCGGTGTGAAGGCCCTTAACGCAACAGTCGGGGCACAAATCTCGGTGCCGATCTACACCGGCGGTCTCGTCGATGCGCAGGTCAGGCAAGCGAAAGAAACGCTGACCCAGGCCCGCATCCAAGCCGATCTTCAGCGCGACAACGTGCGCGCCCAAGTGGTTTCGAACTGGAGCCTGCTCGAGGCGACCAAAGCTGCGATCAAATCCAATGAATCAGCGGTGAAAGCGGCCGAGATTGCACTGGCGGGCATACGCGAAGAAGCCATGGTCGGCCAACGAACGACGTTCGACGTGTTGACCGCACAACAAACTTTGCTGAATGCGCGGGTGAGCCTGGTGACCGCACAGCGCGACCATGTCGTCGCCTCCTATAACGTGACGGCGGCCATCGGACGGCTTTCCGCCGCCAATCTGAACCTCAACGTCACTCAATATGATCCGACGATCCATTATGACGCCGTCAAAGACAAATGGATCGGCTTGCGAACGCCGGACGGACGCTGAATTTCAACCCCGCGGTATACTCTATGAGAAGAAGACCTCGTTGCGCGACGCCCGATCGGAGAGCTTCGATTTCCTTGGTTACACATTCGGCCCGCACCGCTATCGGAAAGCTGGCCATCGGTATCTGAGCGCGAGCGCGTCCAAGAAAAGTGTTCAGCGGATCAAGACCAAGGTCGGCGAGATCCTGATACCTGGCGAGAAAGGGCCGTGGCCCAAGGTGCGCGACAAGCTGAACCGGCTTCTGCTCGGTTGGTCGGCTCACTTCGGCCACGGTACGCACTTGCCCGCATATCGGGCGGTCGACCAACATGTCTATGATCGCGTTCGACACTTTCTTGCGCGACGGCACAAGGTGCAAGGACGCGGTGCGCGACGCTTTCCCCACGCTGACGTGTTCGGAGAATTGGGCGTGCTGCATCTTCGACGCGTACCCTTGGACCGCCGCCGTGTGCCCTACGGTGAAGCCGGTCGGAAAGCAGAATGCGGTAGTTCCGCACGTCCGGTTTATGGGCGAGGAAGGGAAACGGGGCGTTGCCGCATGGCCCAAGCAACCGCGCCTTTCCTCGACTCTACCACTGGGCATGGTCTGCGCCGCCTTCGGCCGGCGTCCTGCGCGCCCCAGCCGATCACGCTGCGGTAGAAGGCTTCCGCAGCCTTGGTGTCGCTTGTCATCAACTCGTGCCGGACGAATTTGCCTTGCGATCCGGATACGATCGTTTCTCCGGCCGGATGGGATTGCGGGACGGGGAGCGTCGAGCCCGGATAATCCTCCGCCGCTCTGCGCTGAAATCTATTTCGAGATATTTGCGAGACGCGCCGCAACTTGGTCGACGCGCGGCGAGCCATTCTTCCATGGCTATAACCGCACGCCGCCGCGTCCTTGCTTCTTTCGGAACTAAAACGAACGCCCCAATCAAGGTCATCCGAGGCCTCCAAAATGGCCATTCGGGGCGGCATTGGACGGCGGCAAATTTCAGAGCTAAATCGTTCCGGACGCTCCGTTCAGGCGCCGTGACCGCAAAGGCTGGAGGAGACCCCATGAATCCGGTTCTGAATCCCATCATTCGCCGTCAGACCCTGAGCGATCTGCTGCATCGCAGCGCCGCGCGAGCGCCCCACAAGCTGGCCATCGTTTGCGGCGACACCCGCTGGACCTATGCCGAGTTCGAACATATCTGCGAGCGCGTCGCTGCGGGGCTGGCCGAGCAGGGCGTCGCCAAGGGCACGCGGGTAGCAATCCTCGCGCGCAATTCGCACGCCTTTGCCGCCTTGCGTTTTGCTCTCGCGCGGCTCGGCGCCGTTCTGGTGCCGATCAACTTCATGCTCAAGGCCGAAGAGGCCGCCTACATCCTTCGCCATGCGGGCGCGACGATGCTCGCCACCGACAGCGAATTGGCGCCGTTGGCGCGCGCGGCGGCGGCGCTCGATACCGCCGTGCGAGACTTCGTCTGGCTCCCATCGGAGGGGCCGAGCGAGCCCGAAGCCGGCATGATCAGGTTCGACGAACTCGCCGGCAGCACTGCGGCGCTTTCGGACGTAGAGCTGAGCGGTGACCTCCTGGCGCAGATCGTCTACACCAGCGGCACCGAGTCCGCCCCGAAGGGCGCGATGCTGAGCCATGACGCCGTGCTGTGGCAATATGTGAGCTGCATCGTCGATGCCGAGATCGCCGCCATCGACCTCGCGCTGCATGCGCTGCCGCTCTACCATTGTGCGCAACTCGACGTCTTCCTGGGTCCCTCGATCTATGTCGGCGCCACCAATGTCATCACCGCCCGTCCGGTGCCGGACAACCTGCTGCCGCTGATCGAGCGCCACCGCATCACTTCGTTCTTCGCGCCGCCGACCATCTGGATCTCTTTGCTGCGTTCGCCGCTGTTCGATCGCACCGATCTGTCCAGTCTGCGCAAGGGTTATTACGGCGCCTCGATCATGCCGGTCGAGGTGCTGCGCGAACTGGCGCAACGCTTGCCGCAGGTGCGGCTGTGGAACCTCTACGGGCAGACTGAAATCGCGCCGCTGGCCACAATGCTCGGCCCCGAGGATCAATTGCGCAAGCCGGGCTCGTGCGGGCGCGCCGTGCTGAACGTTGAGACGCGCGTCGTCGACGATGCGATGCGCGACGTGGCGCCGGGCGAAGTCGGCGAGATCGTCCACCGCTCGCCACACCTGATGCTCGGCTATTTCCGAGACGATGAACGCACGACCTCTGCGTTCGAGGGCGGCTGGTTCCATTCCGGCGATCTCGCCACCATCGACAGCGAGGGCTATATCACGGTGGTCGATCGCAAGAAGGACATGATCAAGACCGGCGGCGAGAACGTCGCCAGCCGCGAGGTCGAGGAAGCAATCTATCGGCTGCCCCAGGTGTCCGAAGTGGCAGTGGTCGGTGTCTCGCACCCGCGCTGGGTCGAGGCGGTGGTCGCCGTGGTCGTCGTCAAGAGCGGCCACACCCTCACCGAGGAGAAAGTGCTGGCGCATTGTACGGTCAGCCTGGCGTCCTTCAAGGTGCCAAAGCGCGTGGTCTTTGCCGAGGCGCTTCCCAAGAACCCGAGCGGCAAACTGCTCAAGCGGGACTTGCGGCAGGAGCACGCGGATTTGTTCGGCATCGGCTGATCAACCGCGCTCGACGGGAAAGCCGTGGGCCTTCCAGGCACTTATGCCGCCCTTGAGATTGTACGCCTCGCCGAAACCGCAGCGCGCCAGGCGACCCGCCTGAATGCGGGTACGGATGCCGTTTTGGCAAAAAAACACGGCTCTCGCAGCCGTGCGCACGGATGCCAGTTCCCGCTCCAGCCGGGACAAGGGCGCAAGATGCGATCCGGAGATGCGTTCCGCGCGATACTCGCGATCTTCACGCACATCGATCAGCAAACAGTCCCCATTGTTTTTCCATTCGCGCGCAGTAGCCGCATCGATCTCGCGGAGCGGCGATCCGTCTGCGGTGCTCAGTGAGGCAAAGAATCCCTGCAGCAACTTCATCTAACCTCCATACATATTGGCTGCCGCCTGCAAGGGCCTCCTGCGACAGGTTCGGCATTCTTAGTAACTGGCATATACACATATATTTATATATTCGCAACTGTGAATATTAAACGACCGCCGACCAACTGGCGGGCGCTCGATTGGCACGGCATCCATCGCGCGAGCGCACGGCGTGCGCTTTCCGAACTTCTCGCCAAACGGTGCTCCCTGGCGGATACAAAGCAACCCTGCCTGCTTTGCGATCATAAATGTCGAGGTCAGCAGAAGCCGACTTCGGGTGACGCCCGCTGCGCTGGCTCGTCACCGTGAGGGACCTTGTGACCACTGCTAACAGAGCAATAGCAAATGAATGTCGGGAATACGTTTCTGCTTTATCCGATGGCGGCATTAGGGGTACCTGCTAGCGCGACGAGAAGAGGGCGCCATCCTCCCAGCCATCCGACGGCGCCGATGATGGCTGCGCTTGCTTCCAGGTTGTCCACGGCTTCGTGCCCCCATGTCAGCGAACATCGGTAATCGGTCAAAAGGCGATAGAGTTCGCTCAACTCATCCCGGCACTGCATTATATCCGCCGTTCGACCGTTTGCCAGGTCTTGGAGCAAATGAACGCGGCAGCGGACCGCCGTGCCGCTGCCGTCGCAAACCCCGCAGATCCTAGTCTTCCAGTGCGCCTTTGTTTCCGTGGCGAAGGCGCATAGTTCGTCGATGCGACGCCCGCGGCGGATGACGGCGGGGAGTGCCGCTCCGGGACCCGCTCGGTACGCGTTCATCTCGCACATGAGACAAGGCGCCTTCGAGGAAAGTCGCCGCGACAAACGAGAGCGGAGCAAGGCTCCTCGTGTCGGGAATGCGTCGACCGCACTTCCAAGAAGGTCCTCATAGAGGATTGCTGGGCCAAGCAGAAAACGGCCCCGGAATGCCGTTTCCACGGCTAGGTGCGCCCAACAGTGCCGTTCGCAAAATCCCCAGGAACTACGCAGTTGCCGGCGCGTTTCCGGAATCATGATACAGCCTTGGATGAACCAGTAGAAACAGTGCACTTCGCCTTCGGATAAAGGCCACGACGGGGCACTGTCCGGCACGCGGTGCTGAAGCGCCAACTTTCGCGATCTGCCGGCTCGGCGAGCGATGAGACTACCCAACACGGCGAGTTGGCCCTTGGCGAGCACCTTTTTGCGCTTCCATCGCCTTCGCGCATAGCGTCCTCATCACGCATTCGTCCTCAGGCTCACGGTCGTTGCATATGTCAGGATTCCGATCGCGGCGTGGGCCATGTTATGTTGGAGTTTCACGGAAAATAGCTGACCGACCGCCGTGCGGCAATCGGTAGATGGACGCGGCGATGCCGCAGCTGTGAAGCCTGTCCTAACGGGGGACATGCACGAGGGCGATCATGGCCGCATCCATCCGCGTCGCCCGTTCAAAATGGAGAGCTCCGTGACGAGCGAGCAGGAGATCACCGGTTGCGTCTTCTGCACCGTCGCGCGGCAGAAGATCATTGCAGAGAACGATCTCGCATTTGCCATTCGTGACACCTCGCTGGTGACGCATCTGCACAGCCTCGTACTGCTCAAGAGGCACGTGGCTTCGTTCTTCGATCTCAGTGAAGCCGAGGCTCAGGCGATCGAACGCCTTCTGAGCCGGCTTCGAGATGAGATTATCGCTCGGGACGCGAGTGTTGAAGGCTTCAACATCGGTGTAAATATCGGCGAGGTCGCCGGCCAAACGATCTTCCATTGTCACTATCATCTGATTGCACGCCGTCGTGGCGATGTCCCCAATCCGAAAGGCGGTGTAAGGTGGGCCATTCCATCCAAAGGCCCCTATTGACAGCCGGGCGAGTTCTCACGCGCCACTGGCGAATGGCCCCACAGCGTCTATATTGAATTCGGTTGGCCGGAAACCAATGCCAGATGACACAGAAAGGTGAAGGCGAAAGGATCGAGGATGGCAGCGCGGACCGCTGTGACCCTGTGGACGTCGCCCGGCTGATCGCGAAGCTCCGATCTCTTCTGGATATGGACATGGCGGCCCTGCAGCTGGCGGCCTGCGGCCAGGGGACCGTCCCGGCGCTGCGTGCCTTCTTGTTCGAACGCGAGCCGAGCGGCATCTTCGAGCCCAGATGCCATGCTGTGGACGCGCTCGCAAACTTGCGCGCTCATGACGTGCTGATCGAATTTCTCAAAAGCTGGCGCGAGACCGTCGATCCCGTCGAGCGCATCGGTGACGAGGCGGTCATCAATGCGGCGGCTCGCGCCTTGCGCAGCGCCAAGAGTGAAAAGCTGTTTCAGCTTCTGCTCGCGCTTGCCGCGCAGAACCCTCTCGCAGGTATAATCGAGACGCTCGCTGCGTATCGTAGGCCCGAAGCTCTCCCATACCTTATCGCGGCACTCGCGGAAGACACCGCCCGACACGCGGCTGAGGTTGCGCTGCGCGAGTTCGGAGCCGATGCGCGGCCGGCGTTGCTGCAAATCGCAACATCTCCATCTCCGTCGTCTGATTATGAGAGCACGTCGAGCCGACGTCGCCGTCGCAGTGCGCTTCGTCTGCTCTTTGCCATCGGCGTGGAGCCGGACGACTGGCCCGCCTTGCAGTCGCGGATTCATGAGCGCGACGAACGGATCGCAGCATTGACGTGCGAGATCGGGCTCGCATTGAAAAAAGATTGTCGAGAGATCACGCAACGTCTAATCGGCATGATCTCTGGGGCCGAACCGGTGTTGCTGTGCGCATTGGAGGAGTGCCTGGTACGACATTTCGAAGTAACGCAGGAGATAGTGATTGAAACGGCAACTCGTCTCGGCGCAATCCGGGACAATGGGCATGGAGAAATCATGAGATCTCTCCACAGGATCATTTCACAGGGAGCCCATGAAGAGGGCGAAACGTGAAGGTGCCGATCGCCGCCTAGCCGCTTGCTCGGAGTGAAAACGGGTTGGCGAGCAGTG
The DNA here is from genome assembly GCA_963809985.1 of uncultured Alphaproteobacteria bacterium. Classification (GTDB taxonomy): domain Bacteria; phylum Pseudomonadota; class Alphaproteobacteria; order Rhizobiales; family Beijerinckiaceae; genus Methylovirgula. Next base: position 902,789 of record CAWELW010000004.1, read on the forward strand.
GCCGAGACCCGAGAGCGGATTCCATAGCCGGCTCTGCTATCCCACCTAGTCGCGGTTCGCGCTAATCCATTTCAGAACGTCTGTCGGCTTCCCCGACATCAGCTTCAGCCATTTTGTCGAGTGCATAGTTTCGCCGTCGCCGCCACTCCAGAATTCGGCGACGATGACCAGCTCCCATGCCGGACGTCCTGTCGCCGGCACGCGGATATGGAGAACGTCGGCGTGGAATCCGTAGACCTCGCCCGAATAGCTATGACGGTCGACCGAACACTCCGCCCCCTTCGCCGTCCACTTGCGTTGGCCGAGCGCTGGGCCGGGGCGGTTGATCATGAGCTCGATGTCGCCTATGACGCGGCCGCGGGATAGTCTCAACACGGTCTCGTTCCTCCACAGTCCTCGGCGACGCGAGGCGTGGACTCGATTGCCTGAAGCTCGGTCAGAATGTTTGACAGCTCCATCACGGAGCAGTCCGCCTGTTCGACATCGGCCTCGATGGCCTCGGACCGCGCGGCGCGGCGCCGCTGCGCCAATTGCAGCGCCTGACGGGTGGCTTGCAGCGCCTGATCCAGTTGTTCGGACAACGAAGACTCGAACCGACGGAACGAATCCTCGATGTTCTGCCGCAACGCCCAATCGAGATTGGCGACGTTGCGCAGGGCGGCCTTCTCGGCCTCCGCGACGAGATGATCGCGCGCCCGCCTCTCGCGCAGGGCGCGCGGCAGGAGGCGGGCCGCTGCGCCCGCCGAAAGGTCGAGAAGAGAAATGGACGGTTCAGGGGCGACCCAGTAGGGCTCGCGTTTTGGCTGAAACGCCTCCTCGGACCGGGGCAAGTTCACGGAAATCTCCATCAGATCGGCGGCTGTTTGGCGCACGAGATTGACTAGAGCGCCGGCGCGGCCCCGATGGACGGCGACACGCGCATCCAATTTCGCCTGGAAATAGGCGACCAAATCGCGGAGAGCCTGCTCGAAATAGTGCGAGAGCGTCAGAGTGATTCGTTCGCGCGCCGATTTGTTCTCGATGGACCATTCGGTGATATCCGCGACGACCTGATGCAGTTCGCCTCGCGCCACGTTCCACACGCGATCCGTTTCGGCGTCGAGCTCCTTCAACAAGTCGCTTGCGATCGATTGACAGCACATCGGCTAACCGCTGCCGCTCGGTTTCGAATTTGGCTGCGCTGGTCTCGAATGTGGCGGCCTTTCGCTTCAGGTCCTCCGCCGGCGTCAGAAGAGCTTTGCGTTCGAGTTCGCATTGGAAAAGCAATTCGCTGACGAGAGAGATCAAGCGCAACCGCCCCGTGGCGAGAAGGATCGCGCGCTTCTCGCGCGCGAGCTCTCCGGCGAGCAGCTGTTCCAGACGCGGGAGCCCGCTCGCTTCCAGCGCGCCCGCATCGTTCGTCAGCTTTGCGTGGAGACCCCGTTTGGCCGAGAGAGCGAGAATCCGATCAGGCGGCTCGGTTGGATGGCGCTCGGCGAGCACACCGGCCAGAAAGCGCTCCGCGACGCCTTTCTCCGTCGCGTCGAGAAGGTCGACCTTGTTCAAGACGAAGACAACGCTCGGAATCAGCTTCCGCACTTTGTCGAGATAGTTCGCTTCCGTCTCCGTAATTGGCGGATCGGCTGAGAGGACGAACAGCGCGGCGTCGCATTCCGAGAGCGCCGCTTCGGCTGCGCGAGTATTGTGCAGGAAAGTCGAGCCGACGCCCGGCGTGTCGATGAACACTATTCCCTCGTCGAGCAAATCCGAACGGACCTCGACCGCGACGCTTTCGACTCCGAGCCGATTGTGCGGGTTTTGCGACTCCGAGACATAACGTTCGAGAACGCGGGGAATCTCGGCCGCGTCGGCGGCGAAGATCGGCTCTTTGCCGCCCCGGAACACGATCCTGACCCGCGCCGAATCGCTGGCGTTGATGAAGGTCGGAAAGGCCGTGACCGGCGTCACGCCGATCGGCAACACGGGCGCGCCGAGCAGCGCGTTGAGCAGCGTGCTCTTGCCGCGCTTGAACTGCCCGAGCACTGCGACCCGCAACAGGCCTTCGTCGAAGCGCGACTGGAGGGCGCTCAACCGCTCGAGTATTTTCCCTTGCGCCTCGCTAGGGTGCTGGGCCGACGATATCGCTCGCGTCAGAAGCTCGGCGAGAGAAGCCATGGCTCACCTTCCGCGTCGCTCATCGGGAAAATCCGCGTCATCCGACAGTTCGTGCAGACCTAACGCTCGACAGCGGGACGAGGGGCAGCATGCGCCCGCGGCCGTCTCTGCGCGCGCAGCCTCCCCTACAAAGATGTTGCGGTATAAATCCTCACCAAAACTTGTCTCGAGCGGCGCCCCCTCGACCAGTTTGAATGTTCGAGTTCCACCACTTTGCCGCTCGGCGCGCAGAAAGAGCACATCGCCCCAATTTTCATTGTAAAAACCGCGCGCCAATTCATAAAGATGCGTCACGAAAACCATCCTTGCGTTTTGTTCCAATAGGGCCGTCACAATCTGGCGTGCGATCTCCGAGCCTTCGCGCTCGTTGGTCGCGGCGAAAAATTTATTGAACAGGATCATCGCACGCGATGTTACATGATCGACGATTGCGCTCATGCGGGCCAGCTCTTCATCGAGCTTTCCGCTCTTCAATCCGATATCCTCTTCTCGTTTGTAATGTGTAAAAAGACCGTCGCAGAGACTGGAGCAAAACGACTCGGCCGCTACGAACATGCCGCTTTGCATCATCACTTGCGCCAAGCCGACGCTCCGCAGAAAGGTCGATTTCCCGCCCTGGTTGGCACCGGTGATGATCAGGAGCTGCTTTTTGTCGGCGTCGACATCATTGCCGACCACCTTATGATCGAGATTGAGTGACAAGCAGACGTCATAGAGTCCCCGAAACGACAAACTGCGTTCGTCTGTCGCAACCGGCATGGGGAAGCACACTCGCTCACCTTTTTCGACGAGCCGTTCGTGAAGGTTCAGGCAGCCCATATAGAAAGCTAGCTCGCTCCGCAACATTCTGAAGTAGTTGCGAACGTGGTCGGCAGATTGCGCCACTGCATTGGCGACACGGGCGATTCCCTGATCCTTTATTTCCGCGAGTGCTTTGAAGCCATTCTCGTCACGTGGATTGAGCGAGAAGCTGAAGACCCTCTGCCGAGGTGCGAAAAGGCGTGTGAACCACCCACCCAGATCGGGCTGCTGGCGAAGGAGATACGGCATTCCCTTGTTGCCCTTGCCCAAACGCGCACTCAGAAGGACGCCGTTACGGAATTTCAATTGCCCTAAATGATACTGGGCTTTGGCGAAGAAATCGTCACTCAGCTCCTTTTGCAATATTGCAAAAAACGCTCTCCAACCTTCTGAAGCGAACAGACCCGAACGCTGATCAGCAAGTCTCCTCAGCTTTTTGAGCACGTCGATGAGAGCTTCCAAAAGGTCGATCGATTGCCGCAGCGCCCAATCGGGGTGGCGCATGAGGCTGCCGAAATAAAAGCTTCTCTCCTTTTCCATTGCTTCGACCGCGATTGAATATAATTCGCGGACAATGGCGGAATGGGCGAGACTATCTTTGAGAATATTTTGGCGATAATTGATCGTCTCGAGATCATTATCAAAACCGGACAGGAGGACCTTTCTGACGATTTGCAAGACGAATTCGTCGCCTTGCGCCATCGCCTTGAACAAAGTGTCGAGCGCAAGGTCCTGGGTCAGTGCCTGGTCGTTCCATGCCAATGGCCATTTCAGACCGATGTCGCGTGCTCGATATAAGAGATGCGCCTTCATGACCAGAGACGCTCCTTAATCAGGGCGTAGGTCAGGCGATATTTTTCGGCAATCGACATCGCGTAAGCGAGACCATCGGCGGGCTTTCGGATGACCTTGAAAGTCCGCGTGGCGGGATTCTCCGGAACTACCGTGCTCACCATGCTTACGGTCTCGTCACTCAGCGACGCCAACTCCTCGATGAACGTCACCCAGACGCACAACAGATCCATTGCAATGATCTTCGCTGCAATATTGTTGCTCAGAACGACGGCATCCCGCAACGTTGTGGACGTGAAAATCTCGTTCATGATGATGATGCTATTCGGCGTCGCGCGCTCGAGGAGTTTGTGAAGTCTGACGAGATCATCTTGAAGCTTGCCGCGGAGAGTGTGGATATTTTCCTCCCTCTCGAAATGCGTGAAGAGCTTGTCGAAGAGGAAGAGCTGTGCTCGCGTGCCTGGCACCGGAAGACCGAGGCTCGCAAGATAGTGCAACTGGCCGAAAGTTCGCGCGAAGGTCGTCTTGCCACCCTGGTTCGGACCGGAGACGATGATGACGCGCTCGCATCCTTTGAGATGAAAATCATTGCAGACAGGAGTTACTTGCTTGGAGGCAAGCTTGCTCGCTAGAGCGAGATCGAAACCGTGATGATCATAGACCTCCTTCGACGCCGTGCTCATGCGCGGGTAACAAAAATTCAAGCCTGCCTTTTTCAAAGGAGCGATGTGCTCAAGATAGGCGACGTAGAATTGGATTTCCCGGTCAAATGTCGTGATCTTCTCGTTCAGATAATCTTCGTTTGCCGCGCAATGTTCTTCAAGCCTGATGAATATTTGCGGATTGAGCTTAGCTACCAGATCGAGGATCCTGGCTTCCACATGATTCATATCGGGTAAATCGTCGAAATGGCGGAATTTATATTCTTCGACCGCATCTTGCTTGAATTTCTCGAATGTCGCTTCGACCTGCGTACTGTAATCGGGCTCACCGTCGTAACGGCCGACTACGACACGATCTCCTTTGATGAGGACGGTGTAGTCTATTGCCGCGAGATCGGCTTCGAGCTTTTTGGTTTGCTCACGAAGCGACGTGAAGCGCTCGGATTCGGCATACCAGGTCGCATATTCCCTGAACGCCAAAAGACCGCGCGATCCGACGTCTGTAAGGGACAAGTCATGGACGAGACGGTTCACGGCATCGCAATAGATAGCCACCGCGTCGAGAAACCAGCGCTCTTTTTGAAGCTTGTAATGGAGCTTTTCGGCTTGGGCGATATGCTGGCGCATCGTACGCATGTTTTGTGCAAAGGCCGTGATGCTATCGAAGAGATCCGCGTTCTCGAGATCCTTCGCGATTTCGTGACGCCAAGTGATGGCGTCGATGTCACGCAAGGGCAGGTAAAAGTAGGATCTCAAGTCATATTCCTGTTTGCCAGCGGTAACGACAGCGACGATCTGATCGAGATTGAGATCGACAAAAAAGTCAGGTGCCTCGAGCTTCTCGGCTCCCGGGCGGTCGGCTTCGTCTTTAAAGAGGATGCTGTGGAAGTCCATGACGCGACACTTCTACGTCTGCTTGGACCGCGCCGGGCAGGCATCGCGTTGCAGCCCTCCTGAAGCCGCACCATGGTGCACCGGCAAAGTTGACGGGTCGAACGGGTTGCCGAAGTGCGCGCTCGTCTTAGCTTGCTGTTCGATGTCCAGTAGCCGGTTATATTTGGCGACGCGCTCGCCTCGGCATGGTGCACCGGCTTTGATCTGCCCGCCGCCCATGGCCACCGCGAAATCGGCGATGAACGTGTCGTCCGTCTCTCCCGACCGGTGAGAGATCACATATTGCCATCCAGCGGCACGGCACATTTCAACCGCGTCCACCGTCTCCGAGACGGTGCCGATCTGGTTGGGCTTGATCAGGACCGCATTCGAGCATTTCTCGGCGATGCCACGCCGAATGAAATTGCCGTTCGTCACATAGATATCGTCGCCGACGATCTGTATCCGATCGCCGAGTGCCGCCGTCATGCGGCGAAAGCCGTCCCAGTCGTCTTCGGCCAGCCCATCTTCGATCGAGACGATCGGGTATTTACGAACCCAGCTCTCGTAGAGTGCGATCATTTCCTCAGTAGTTTTCCGACCCTGGCCGGAACGCTTCAGATCATAGTCGCCGCTGTGGAAAGAGCTCGCTGCCGGGTCAAGGGCGAGAGAAATGTCTTCGCCGGGGCGATAGCCGGCTCGTTCGATCGCCTGCACGATCAGTTCGCACGCCGCCTCGTTGCCGGCCAGTTTCGGCGCGAATCCGCCTTCATCGCCGACAGCTATCGTGTGTCCGCCAGCGGCGAGAAGAGCCTGCAAGGCGTGGTACGTCTCGGCACAATATCGCACTGCTTCCCGAAAGCTCGGCGCTCCCAGCGGCATGATCATAAATTCTTGGAAATCCAGATTGCTGTCGGCGTGCCGGCCGCCGTTGAGCACGTTCATCATCGGCATCGGCAAGCGGGCGGTCTTGTTATCTGCCAGATAGGCATAGAGGGGCGTGCCGGCCGCCACCGCGGCGGCCCTCGCAGTCGCCATCGAAACACCCAAGATGGCATTGGCACCGAGGCGCCTCTTGTTCGGCGTTCCATCGAGGGCGATGAGAATGTTGTCGATCTCGAGCTGGGAATGGGCATCGTGGCCGACGATGGCGCGAGCAATCTCCGTCTCGGCGTGTTCGATTGCTTGCAAAACTCCTTTGCCAAAAAACCGTTTCGGATCCCCGTCGCGGAGTTCGACGGCTTCGTTCTCTCCGGTGGAGGCGCCGGAGGGCACGTGTGCGGAGCCGCGAATTCCGCATTCCAGTTCGACGGTGATCCGAACTGTCGGATGACCTCTTGAATCGAGGATTTCGAGGCCTGTGACGCCGGCAATATGCGTATCCATGTCATGCACTCCCGTTAGCTGAGCCTGTATTCGCTCGGAGCATTGCGCGGCCGCAGACAACGGGTCGCGTCTCGAAATCCGACAGAATGTCGCGTTTCAACGCATTCAGCGATGGCCAGCCGGAGCCGCGCCGACGAAGTCGCGCGGCTGCGTAGCAGTCAAATTGGTCGGGGAGTAGCGTTGGAGATGGCTTTCGCGATCCGGAGGAAAACCGCAACAGCGGTGTCCCGAGCGCTCGGGCCACGCTGCCCGCCTGGGCAGCATGAACCGAGATGTTGGCGAGAGATGCCATAAACAAAACGACTCCTGCCGGCCTGTTGCATCCGCAGGAGTCATCAGCCCGGAAGGGCGGTTACGGCGAACTCCATCGCCGAAAATCTGATCTCATCATATATGTTTCCCTGGTCTCGGCGCAAGTCCCCCGGATCGGCCCTTCGCGGTTCGTTCCCCTGCGCACCGTGAGCCCTTGCGCTGATCGACCCGCCGGTTCAACCTGCATCGGCGGATCCATCGCGTTCAGCTCCGCGGACTCGCCGCCCACTTCGTGAGGAAAGGCAAGATGACAAAGATCATTCTGACCCGCCATGGTCATGTCGAGGGCATCAGTCCGCAACGCTTTCGCGGTCGCACGGACGTTCCGCTAACGGAGCTCGGCGATGCGCAGGCACGCGCCGTTGCCAACCGCATCGCCGGGAACTGGCGACCAAATGCGCTCTATACGAGCCCTATGCACCGCTGTGTCGCCACGGGGCATCATATCGCCGCGGCTTGCCGGCTCGAAAGTGAAATTCTCGAGGGACTGAACGATCTCGACTACGGTCTTTGGCAGTGGAAGACTTACGACGAGGTGAGCAAAGCGTCGCCCGCTCTCTTTCATGCTTGGTTTGCGACACCTCACCTCGTCCGCTTTCCGGAGGGCGATTCACTTCAGGATCTCGTGGCCCGTGCCGCCGACGCATTGCGATTCGTCCTACAGCGCCACGCGTCCGCAACGGACGTTGTCGTCCTGGTGGGACATGACAATGTCAATCGAGCCCTGCTTCTTCAACTCCTCGACCAACCGCTCTCGGCCTATTGGCGGATTGCCCAGACACCTTGCGGACTCAACGAGTTCGAACTTATTGACGGGAACGTTCGTGTTCTGCGGATAAACGAAACACAGCACCTGGACGGGCTGAGCTGAAAGCGCAAGCTCACTCGACCGACCTCTATGTCGCTTGCTTCTTTAGCCAACCTTGAATTTGATCCGACTTCCCAATAATGGTGCGACACCAGGTCACGTCCTTGATACACTTCCCGCGGTCGGGCCCCCACCATCGCTCCACGACAACGAGAAGCTACCAGTCCACTTTGCTGCCGTTGCGATGGACGAGACGATGGACCTCGTTCTGAGCCGAATAGTTTTCGCCCCAGTAGGCGTGCCGTTCCTTCGTCCAGTCGGCGCTGTCGACCGTCCAGTGATCCCTGAGACGATCGGGCTTCGACGCGTCATAGAGCATTTGCCACTGCCATAAGAATGCATGACTATTCAGGCTGCGCATCCGGCGACGCCTTTGGCAGGTTCATGCCACTGTCGGCGGCATACCGCTCTTCCCGATGAAATCATGCGAATCCTCGCGACTGCTCTTCGTTGGAGACTTCAACAGTGAGATAGGGATCGAACCTTGGATTGAGCTGAGCCGGAAAATAACCCCTCGGATTGCAAACGACGCGGGTTCCTCCGACTACATAGTCGGATGACTCGTGCATGTGGCCATGGATCCAGAGCGATGGCCGGTAGGATCGGATCAGGTCTTCGAGGTCGGACGCGAAGGCGGGATTGAGGGGATCATTCTGAAACTTGTCGGAAATCGACCTGGAGGATGGGGCGTGATGCGTGACGACGATAGTCAGGCCGTCGAATGGCCGGCTCAGTTCGTCGTGAAGAAACGCAACTGATGCCGCGCACAACCGCTCCGTGTCCGCCGGCTGCAGCAGCCGGAGCTTGTAGCCGCGTTCGATTTTGATGAGTTTGAAATCTTCAAGCCGTTGCCCGGCTATCTCCATCGAGAGCTGCGGCGTACCATAGAGGTGGAAATCGGTCCACAAGGTCGTGCCGACGAAACGCGCTTGTTCGCCGCCTCGGGATCTAAACATCCAGGTCGCCCGCTCGAGAAACGCGACGCGGCCATGCGTGTCAGTCGCCCCTTGCCTATTTTCGGCGATGACATGAAACAGTTCATGACCGTAGGGCTCATGATTGCCGCTGATCAGGACAATCGGGATCGTGAAGTTGCGAACGGCCCAGCCTACCGCCTGAGCGCAGTCGTGAATGTCGCCTGCGAGGACGAGTACGTCGGCATCGGGCTCAGGAGGATGGCTGTAGAATGACGGCGCGCGACCTTCCCGCGAATTACGATCGACGTCGAGAGACGCCCGTGCGTCGAACTCGAGATGAAGATCGCTCATGACGGCGATCCTCATTGCCACCTCCGGCGCAGGCGAAGGGCGCGAAACGACGCGTGCCGACCAAGTGCTCCTGCAAAGACTGCCATCCAATTTCACCGAGCGGAACCATCCAGGGAACGGCGAGGGCAAAGAACTCCTGCCGCGTCGCGCACTAGGAGTCATCAGCCTCAATGGCGGTTAAAGGGGAACTCCATCCCCTCGCTCATAATATTCGCCTCTTCACAAAGGACGTCAAGCATACGACCTTGGCGACATCCGGTATCACGGCATCGTCTGCCTTCGAGCCGCACCTCGACAATGAATTGGGTATTGACAACCCGAGGGCTTTCATTCTACGGGCAGATACAGGCGATGGAGTTCGCCTTGTAACCGCCCGCGGGGCTGATGACTCCTCCTAAACGTCTAGAGACGGCGGGAGGAGTTGCCATGAGAAGCACCGGGGTCACCCCCAACATCAGCGACATATGTCCGCCCACGGCGTCGGTGCTCCGTCGATCGTCGCCGAATGAGCGCGCATGATGAATGTGCGGGACATCTTCCTGCAGGTGGCGCAAGTGATGACCGTCCTGGTCCTGGCGCCGCTCATTCAGGGTATCATCGTTCAGTTCGAAGAGCGCGTGCAGCGCGCACAAGGGCCGGGAATCTTCCAGCCCTACCGCGATCTGTGGAAACTTTTTCACAAGGAGATCGTAGTTCCGCGGACGGCGTCGTGGCTTTTCTGGGCAACGCCCGTCGTCGCTTTCACTTGTGTGCTGGTGGTGCCGATCCTCATCCCGGTGCTCACCAATTTTCCTTTGCCGGCATCCGACATGGGCGACATCCTCGGCGGCGGACTAATTCTCACCTTCGCCTCTTTCATGATCATTCTCGCCGGGCTCGATACGGGGAGCGCCTACGGCGGCATCGGTTCGAGCCGCGCCGTGATGGTCGCGATCCTCGCCGAGCCGACGCTGATCCTGGTTTTCGTCGGAATCACATTGCTCGCGAAGGCCATGCTGCCCTTCGTCGTCAACCATCTGCTGGTATCGAGCTGGGCGGTCTATTGGAGCCCGGCACATCTCTTCCTTGTCGCGGCGTTCTTCATCCTGCTGCTCGTCGAGACGGACCGCATGCCGATCCATTCGAGCACGCACATCGAAATCTATATGATCGACGAAGGTCGAATTCTCGAATACTCGGGCCCGCTGCTGGCCCTTCTCAAGTGGGCGTCGGCGATGAAGCAGTTTATCCTCTACACCATCTTCTGCAACGTGCTGATCCTCCCCTGGGGCCTTTCGATCGAAGGCACGGCACTCGGCGCGCTCGGCGCCGCCGCGGGGCTCATTATCAAGTTCACCCTCGTTGCCTGCGTTGTCGTGTTCGTTGAGACGGCCCAGTCGCGATTGCGCTTCTATCGTTATCAGGAACCGCTCGCCGCATCCTTCCTTTTGGCCGTGCTGTCGATCATCGGAACGCAAGTGAGTTGACGCTCATGCTTATTCAGCACCTCGATCCGCTTGCCTCGTCTCTGTTTAGCCTGCTCGCGATCGCGAGTTTGCTGCTCGCCATCGTCATGTTGGCGTCTCGCTGGCTCAAGAACTATCTCTATGCCTTCGCTGCCGAAAGTTGGATGATCGCCGCGATGTCGGCCGCCGTCGGCTATTACGGCAACTATCCCGAACTCTACCTCATCGCGTTGCTGACGCTTCTCTTTCGAGGCTTGCTGCTGCCTTATCTCCTATGGCGGATCATCCGGCGTCTCGACATCGATCGCGAAATCCACGTGATTCTTCAACCGAGCAGCAGCCTTGTCATCGCTGCCTTTTTCGTCATGTTCGCCCTCGCGGTTTCCTACCGGCTGTCCACCGTTTTCCACCTCGAGCAGACGGTTGCCGTCCTGGCGCTCACGGTGATGCTCTCGATGGAGCTGATTGGTTTTCTTCTGCTGGCCGTCCGTCACGAGGCAGTCAGCCAGATTCTCGGGCTCCTGATTCTGGAGAATGGCATATTCCTCGGTTCGCAGATCCTGGTCCCCGGGATGCCGTTGCTGATCGAGCTGGTCATTCTGTTCGACTTGCTCATAATCGTCGCCTGCTTTGGCGTGCTCGTGAGATATCTCGTGACCCATGCCGGAACGACCAGCAGCCTCGAACTCAAACGGCTGGTGGGATGATGATCGGCGGCCTCCTTCTCGCCCTGACGATCGCGCCTCTGGCGGCCGTCATCGGTTGCATGATCGTGCATAGGCCGCGCGCGTGCGAAGCGCTCAACCTGATTGCGAGCGCGATCTCTTTCCTCTGCGCTTTGCCGCTGCCGTTCGTCGCCGAGGATCACGCGCTGCTGTTCTGGGACGATTACATCATCCTGGATCGGGTCGCCGCCTGGGTCATTCTGTGCACCGCGATCGTCTATTTCCTCGCCTCGATCTATGCGATCGGGTACATGCGGTTGCTCGACGAGGATAGTCGGCTCCCCCGCTTCTATGCGCTGTTTGCGGGGTTCGGCCTGACAACTCTCGTCGGACCGCTCATGAACAGTGTCGGGATCTATTGGATCGCGATCGAGCTCACGACATTGGTCAGTACTTTCCTGGTAGCGTTCGAGCAGGTTGCCGAAAGCATGGAGGCTGCTTGGAAATATATCATGATCGTCTCCGCCGGGATCAGCCTCGCACTGCTCGGCATCGTGCTCCTCTACTGGGGCGGCAGTTTCGTCCTCGGGCCGTCCTACAAAATGACGTGGGCCGCTTTGGCTGGGGCCGCACCGCAGATCAATCCGGTCCTGCTCATTCTCGCCTACCTTCTCGTTCTCGCCGGCTTCGGGACCAAAGTTGGCCTGGCGCCGATGCACGCTTGGCTGCCCGATGCTCATAGCGAAAGCCCGGCGCCGGTTTCGGCCATGTTGTCGGGCGCGTTGCTGAACACTGCGATGATCGGGATCGTCAGGTTCCTGGCGATCACACGGTCTGCCGGTCTCGGCGCGCTTCCTGAGCTTGCCCTTGTCGTGGTCGGCATCTTGTCCTTGTTGGTCGGCACGCTCTTCATCGTGCGCCAGAAGGGCATCAAGCGGCTGATGGCCTACTCGAGCATCGAACACATGGGTGTGGTGGCACTCGGCTTCGGCTTCGGCGGTGCTCTCGGTACCGCCGGCGCGCTCTACCACATGCTCAATCATTCGCTGAACAAATCGCTGATGTTCTTCGGTGCGGGAAACATGATGCGGTCCTACGCAACGAAGGAGATCGAGAAGATCCGCGGTGTCGGTACTTATTTTCCCGTTCAAGGGGCGCTCTGGCTCGCCGGCGCGATCGCCATCACCGGCGCGCCGCCTTTCGGCCTGTTCCTGAGTGAGTTCGCGATCATGCGGGCCGGCTTCAGGCCATCGTTCTCCTGGGCGGTCTACGTGATGGCGGTGTTGTTGATCATCATTTTCATCGGCTTCATGAATCATTTCCGCGCCATGTACTATCAGCCGGATGGCGGGTCTGCGCCGAAAGGCCCTGCGAGCGCGCGGTGTGTTGCGTGGTGTGCCGCGCCAATGTGGCTGGCTCTTGTGCCGCTCCTCGTGTTCGGCCTGTGGTGGCCGCCCGCAATCTGGGACTACCTGAACTCAATTGCGCATTTCTTGTCGCCGGGCGTGCCATGAGCAGTGGTGAAATTCTCACGATCGAACCGGAGAAGCTCGTCGACGCCGTCGACCAGGTGATCAAGGCCGGCGGTCGCATGCAAATGGCCTATGGCTTTCACCCTGAACCCGGCCGGTTGGAGCTGCGCTATCTTGCAACCCGCGCGGCAAAGCAAGATTTCCTCGCTTGGCGATGCCTCCCGCAAGGTCCGGTTCCGAGCGTCGCGGCAATCAGCCCGTTGCTCGGATGGTACGAGCGCGAGATCACCGATCTATTCGGGCTGGAGTTCGTCGGCCATCCGGAACCGTTACCGCTCGTCTTGCATCAAGGCGCACATCCGGCTCTGCCACCGCTCGATCCTTCGTATCCTGAAGACGTGCAGATGCAATTCGTATCGTCGGGGGGTGGCTTGCCCGAAGTCGAAAGCCCGGATGTGCAGCGCCTGCCATTCGGACCTATCCGCGCCGATGTGGTGGAATCGGTTGAGCTGATTTTCTTTTATGTCGGCGAACATATCCTCCACCTGCATCCGCAGCTCTTCTTCAAGCATCGCGGCATGGAAAAGCGCTTCGAGGGACGGACGCTCGCCGCCGGCGCCGTGCTGGCAGAGCGCGTCTCGGGAGTCGGCAGCTTTGCCCATGCCCTCGCCTTTTGCCAAGCGGTCGAGCACGCTGCGCATTGCATCGTCCCGCCCCGCGGCTTAATGCTGCGTTCGCTCCTCGCCGAACTCGAACGGCTGTACAACCACTTGCATTACTTGGGGCACCTTGCCCACACAACGACGCTCAAAGTGGGAGAGGCTGAAGGCAAGTTGCTCGAGGAGCGGGCGAAGCAGATCATTGGACGGCTGACCGGGAGCCGCTTTCTTCGGAGCCTGCTCATACCCGGCGGGCTACGCCGCGACCTCGATCCAAAGCCTTGGCTTGGCGCGGCCTTGGAGAGGTTGCGCGCAGACGTCGCGAACTATGCCGCGATGCTCGAGAACACGAACAGCCATCTCGATCGTTTGATGACCACCGGGGTGCTCAGCCGCCAGATTGCTTTCGATCAAGGTGCGACAGGTCCGATCGAGCGCGCATCGGGTCTCGATCGCGATCTCCGGCGGGATCATCCGTATGCCGCCTACGGCGATCTGCCCGTGACTGTAGCGATTCGGACGAGCGGCGACGCGCATGCGCGAGCGCAGGTGCGCATCGCCGAGATCGAAACGAGCATTGCTCTGATTCAGCGCATTCTGCTCTTGCTCCCGGACGGCCTGGTGCATGCCGAATGCGTGCCGACGCCCCGTTCAGAAGGGCTCGGATGGGCGGAGTCGCCACGCGGATCCTTGTTCTATGCGGTTCATATTGGTGAAGACGGACTTCTTTCGCGCGTGAAGATCAAATCGCCTTCCTTCTCGAATTGGCGGGTTTTCCCATTCACCGTCCACGATAGCAACATGATGGACTACGCCATTAACGAGGCGAGCTTTGGTCTCACTGTCGCGGGCTGCGATCGCTAGGAGGAATCATGCCGTTTTGGACGCTGTTCGGCCTTCGCAAGGGAAAGGCAACAACGCCCTGGCCAAAGCGGGGCGACACCTCGGGTCAGGAAGGTGTGCTCGGGATGCCGCGTTTCGAGCCCCTGCGCTGCGCGGACGGTTGCAGCGAATGCGCGGCGGTCTGTCCGACGCAGGCAATCTCCGTGCAGCCCGACAACAGGGATGCGCCATCCCTCAAAGTCGATTACGGCCGCTGCGTCGTTTGCCAACTCTGTGTCGAATCCTGTCCGACGGACGCGGCGATATCGTCTTTCGACTGGGCCTTCGGAACCCGCACACGATCGGATCTGGTGCTGACGGACGATAGAGTTCGTGTCGCCGAGGAACCCGCCCGGTCGGATCCGCGCGATAACTTCCGGCGCAGCCTCAACATCCGGCATGTCGACGCGGGCTCCTGCAATGGTTGCGAGTCGGAATTGCAGGCACTGAACAACCCTTTCTACAACTTGCACCGGCTCGGCATTTTCTTTACGCCATCGCCCCGCTTCGCCGACCTTCTGCTGGTCACTGGCCCGGTCACATATGCGATGCACGAGCCGCTGCGCCGGGCCTATGAAGCCATGCCGAGACCGCGCTGGGTCATGGCGGTTGGGACCTGCGCCGTGTCGGGTGGTGTTGCCGGCGGAGGATATGCCTGCGGCACGGGTCTCGACGGCATCCTCCCAGTCGATCTCTATTTGCCGGGATGCCCGCCCAACCCGGCGGCGATCATCGAAGCCTTGCTGATGTTCCTCGACCGCGCACCGCAACGCGCGAAGGGAGGCCGCCTTGTCGTTTGAGATTCTCGTTTTTGGCCTTGCGGCATGGGTCATCGCAGCAGGGCTCGCGTTGACGGGTCGCGCGCCGAAGATAGCCCGCGCGATCCTGGGCTTTGGCGGCTTGGCAATCCTAGCCTCGGCTATCACGACCTTGCCGGCCGGCTCGCCTCGCTTTTCGACGCCTTTCGGCATGGGCGGGTCAATCTTTCAACTCTCGCCAAGTGCACTTTGGCTTCTCGGCTTCGGACTGCCCGGCGCCGTCCTCGCGATTTGGATTGGCACACCCACGCGCCACCAAGCCAGCTGGATCTTTGGCACCGCTGCCAGTCTCATCGGTGCGCTCGGCGTCTTCGGATTGCAGGACGCGGCGAGCTTTCTTGTCGCCTGGGAGATCATGAGCCTCGGCGGTGCCTTCATGATTCTGGGAGAGGAACTAGCGCCGGAAAAAGGCCCTCCTGTCCTCTTCATGCTGGCTTTGCTCGAAGCCGGTTCAGTCGCGCTGATCCTCGCCTTCATTCTGCTCGCGTCACAGGCCGACAGCTTGTCCTTCTCGGAATTCGCGGCCGCCGCGCGCAAAATGCCGGAAGCGGAACAGTTCTTTGTCGGCTTGCTTTTGTTGATTGGTTTCGGAGCGAAGCTCGGCTTACTGCCATTCTACGAGTGGTTCCCGGGTGCCTACGGCGCTGCAAGTGGTGCGACCGGCGCGCTGCTTTCCGGTGTCATCCTCAATGCCGCCTTTTTTGCGTTGAGCCGCGGCTTCATCCAATGGCTGCCCACGAATCCGGAACTGCCGGTGTCCCTCCCTGGCATTTTCATCGTCTCCATTGCGGTGCTCAGTGCCATCCTCACCGCGCTGTACGCCTTCCAGCAGGAGGCCTGGCGAGAACTCTTGAGTTTGTCTTCTGCCGAAAATGGATCGATTGCCGTGTGCCTGCTCGGCGCAAGCTTGATGTTCCGGCAGGATGGATTGATGGATTTAGCCGGTCTTGCCTCAACCGTCGCCCTGCTTCATCTCGCCGGACACGCACTTGCAAAAGCGGCAATGTTCCTTTCGGCCGATGGGGTCTACCGGGCAGCCGGAGACTATACAATCGTTCAGCGCGGGATCCTCGCGCGCAGCTCATGGGTGTTCGGTTTGGGCGCCCTCTTCGCCGCGATGAGCCTGGCGGCCATGCCGCCTCAGGCCGGTTTCGTCAGCGAATGGTATTTGTTCCAGACCTTTTTCCAGGGCTTCCATCTCACAAATTTGGCAAGCCGCCTGACGGCGGCTGTTGCCGGAGCCGGCCTGGCGCTGACAGCGGCGATCGCCTTTGCGACATTCATCAAAGTTTTCGGTATCGGCCTCCTCGGTCGCGCCGGCCGCAACGTTTCCGCCGTTCCCATCGCAGACTCGGTTGCCATCGGCATCTTGGGATTACTCGTGCTGGTGCTGGCCGTCGGCATGCCGGTTTGGCTGACGGGTCTCACCGAGGTCGTATCTGCCGATTTCGGCTCCGACGCTGCAGCGAGAATGCACGATGGCTGGCTGCTGGTGCCGTTGACGGCCAAGTTCGCCTTCATCTCACCAAGCAAACTCATCATCGCAATGCCGCTGCTCGCCTTGATACCAATCGCGCTTCTGCTTCTGTCGATGAGGCGCAAGCGCCGTTCCGCGCCCGTCTGGTATGGCGGGCGCGAACAGGACCCGACACGCGCCACCACGACGGCGCTCACCTTCTCGAATGCTTTGCGCACATTCTATAGCTTCATCTACCGGCCAACGGTCGAAACGGAGCGCGAGCACGCGCACGACGGAAACGGTCAGCCCTATTTCACGCGAAGGCTGGTTTTCACGCATGACGTCGCGCCGATCTTCGGACCTTACCTCTTCGCGCCGCTCGAAAGGTTCGTCAGCGCAATCGCCGAAAAACTCCAAATCATCCAGTCCGGCCATTTGAACTTCTATCTCTCCCTTATCGGAGCGCTGCTCGTCGGCATCCTCCTTATTGCGCTCTTCTGAGGAGTGAACGGACTGGACGTAAATGCAGGCTCATCTGGCGATGGCGATTTCGATAGCCTGCGGGCCAAGACCCCGATTCCGGGACTTTTTCTCACCGGTCAGGATATCGTTACACCGGGCATCTTGGGCACGATAGTTGGTGGCGTGTTAGCCGCCGCCGCCATCGAGCCGTAAGCCTAAGCGCATCTAAGCTAGACCCTCGGCGCAGGTGCCGCCGCTGGCTTCGGCAGGACGCGCTGAGCATCGTGCCGAAGCCTCACAGGAGTGCTTGCGTCGTAAGCCTCCGCTATGGCACCGTTGTCGTCAGCCGACTTCAGTCGAACGTCGCGGTCGTCTTGTCGGCGTCTTTATCGTAGCGGATCGTGATTTTCTCGACCGTGCAGAGGTCGATGTCTCCCCAGATGGCGCTCGAAGAATCGACAGTATAGACGACTTTCAAGTCCCATTTGCATGTCTTGACCGCGCGGTGGAACTTGATGTTGGCCACTTCGTCATCACCCAACGTCCCCGACCCCAGTACATCCTCCTGCCAGTCGTTCGATTTGCTCGGCGACACGTAGACTTCTTTAATTTCGTATCCGGTCTTGTTGACGAGTGAGAAGTCTTGCTTCGCATCGGCCGCTCGAGCCGATCCGGGCAGGACAGCCATCGCGCAGAAAGCAAAAGTCGCAGCGAACACAGCGAGTTTCATGGAGAACCCCTATTTGGTGCGATTAGAGATCAAAGGTTCGAGAAGGCCCGCCATGCAAAGACAGAGACCGATGCGTGCGGGCCTCGAAGATCTACAATAAGGCTCGCCCTCAGGGCAAGCGAGCAGGGCGCAGGGGAGAGTCGAGCAGATGCGTTGTCACAGCTCGCGCTGGACCGAGACTGATTTCTCGGCCACGCAAACTGTTCGCTGCGTGCCCGGTGCATGTCACTCGAAGACTCGCATTACTCGATCCAGCGTCATCGTCGCCGCAGGTCGTGCGCCGGCGGCGTCTCTGGCTTCCTGAAGCTGGATGGGAAATGCCGACACCCGATGATTGATTTGGGCACGTTCGCGCGCGATGACAGCTTGATCTGATCGGCGGCCATCGCTCCATCCGGACGGATTACTCCTTGCGGCGATCAAGCTGACACTCGCGAAATATTGCGGCGCCTCAGTGCGTTCGAACATGCCGTAGTCGCGCAGGATTCGAACCTCGCGGTGACGCGCCTCGGCCGGAATTTTGCTGGGCTGCGTTGCGTCGGCTGCATCCCGCCCTGAAGCGAGGAGCAGGAGGTCGCCCGGCGTCAGGATGGCGTCGAACACGTCCCGCTCCACCAGGCCTTCGGCGCCGATCGATAGTCCGAAACGATTGGCGATCGTCTCGACCACAGCATCCTGCGGTAAGTCGGCTGAGCGCACCATCTCGACGACGGACACAAGCTTCGCAGCACCCGTCTCGGTCTCATCGAGATGCTGTTCAAACAAGCCATGGCCCTCGGGATCATGGCTGTCGGCCGTGATTTGGCCGACGCGAATTCGGTAGTCTTGGAAAATTTCCAGGCGGCCCTTCGCCTGGACTTGATGATGCTGAGCGTGCGTCCGCCACCGGATCAATGCTCTCCCGTCGCGCCAGGCAGAAAGAGAGAGGAGCCATCCCGGGCGACGCTTCAATTCATAACGAATGTTGTCGATGAAACCGTCTGCTTTCACGAGTTCCGGCCGCAGCATCTTGGCAAGGCCGAGATAGGCGTCTCGCTGCCCCAGCCGGGGATCGACTTCGAACATTACGCAAAACACGGCGTGCTCCTGCAATTGCGCGTGCGGTTCAGTTGGCAATCTCTAGCGTAGCGCTTTCGGCCGCGCGCGAGGGTTCATCGCCTGCGAGGAGGAAGGTTTCCGCCTCGCGGTAGAGCGCGTAGCGGCTTTCCTCCAGATGCATCAGATGCCCCGCCTTGGAAATCTTGACGTCGCGCTTCAAGGGGACTGCCGTCAGCGCAGCGAACAGCCAGCGCGCATCCGCATCCGTCGTGAGGGAATCCCATTCGCCGCGAAGGATCGCAACGGGCGCTCGGATCAAACCGGGCTCATAGGTGAGCGCGCCGGCCCACGCGTCGGCGATGTCCTGAAGGGGCCCGAGAGGAATTTTCACGCCTGCCGGCACGCGCATCCGTCCCTCCGGATCGCAGTCGAGATAAAGCTCGCTCCATAAGTCGAAGTGCCGTTTGAGCAGCACGGGTGGATGACCCCCGGGAACATCTTGAACGAAGCGGTTCCACTGCTGCGCCGGTGTCACGATTTTCCAGGCCGGCAGACGCGGCGCGTCGGCCTTCTTCTGCCGCCACGTGATCGGGCCGAAGAAGACGAGACGTTCGACGAGCGCCGGGCAGCGCCCGGCAAACCGTCCTGCGGCCATCGTGCCCCAGGAATGCGCAATGAGCGAAAGGCGGTCGACGCCATGACGAGCCGTAATGAAGCGCGCCGCCTGTTCGAGTTGGCAGCTCGCATCCTCGGCACGCCCAAGGGCGGCGCATTGTTCGGCCGGCTCATTCATGGCCGGATGCGGATCGGACAGGCATCCGAAACCATGGAAATCGAGTCCCCAAACATCGAAGCCCTTTGCACAGAGCTCATCGCGCCAGGATCGCCCGTCGAAACGATGCGCAATCGACAGACCGGAGGAAAAGGTGGCGCCGTGAACATAGAGCACGACCCGCTTGGCTTGTCGTTTCTCTTCGGGCGCCAAATGGCGCAAGAACAAATTCAAGCCTTCATGATGGCTCGCGATGCGATAGTGCTCTTCGCGGGGAGCGAGCTTGAGAAGCGTGTCTTTCAACATATTATCTCGGTGCGGTTGCGTTCTGCCCGCGACGATGGCGGCGACCGCCGGCCATGTCACGGCAAATCGCTACGGTTTCGGCCGTAGCGTTTTGCGGCGACTTCCAGGCCGAGAGATCCTAGAATGGGCCTATGACGTCGCAAAACTTGAACATGGCGGAGGTCGCCTCCCTCATCGGCGATCCGGCCCGGGCCAATATGCTGGCAGCACTGATGGACGGGCGAGCGCTGACCGCAACCGAGCTCGCCTTCATTGCCCGCGTCGCGCCGCAAACCGCGAGCGGACACCTGGGCAAGCTTGCCGCGACGCGCCTGCTGACCCTCGAGAAGCAGGGGCGGCATCGCTATTACCGGCTCGCGTCGCCGCTCGTCGGGCATATGCTGGAAGGGATCATGGCCGTTGCTGCCATGCAGGTCCCGCCGCGCCATCGGCCTTTGTCGCGCCTCGACGAAGAGATGCAGGCGGCGCGCACCTGCTACGACCACCTGGCTGGGCAACTCGCGGTCGGACTGGCGGATGCTCTCTTACGACGCGATTACGTGGCCTTGGCCGAAGATGGCGGCGAGCTGACCGAAGCTGGTGCAGCGTTCCTCGAAGAGTTCGGCGCAAAACTGCCGACGCGCAAGCGTTCCCAGCGGGCGTTTTGCCGTCCCTGCCTTGATTGGAGCGAGCGGCGTTGGCACATCGCCGGTGCCGTGGGTGGCGCGCTTTGCGACCGCTGTTTCGAGTTAGGCTGGATCGAGCGTCGCTCGAGCACACGCGCAGTGAAGATCACGGAGGCGGGGCAGGCGGGCTTTTCGAACCTCTTCGGATTAGATCTTCCAGGTAAGACCGAGCCACCCTATCGACCTTGATGATCCGTATGCAGGGCTGAACCGGCTCTCCAATACCCGTCGCTTGCACGGCAGGCAGGAGGGTCACCACGGCGGCGATCGCCTATTCCTCTGTCTCATTCTAGGGTTGCACTCCATACAACGGAGCCGGCTTTTGTCCCTTGTTGGACGTCGCTCGAACTCAAGTTCGGTTCCGGTCCGCCTGCTGCCTCAAGCACGGCCGCGCGCCATTCGCGCTTGACGGGCAGGATAGGAGGCATCGGCGCGACGTCGGGCGGCGCGCGTCGGCGCCGCGATTGAATCGATGTTATCGGTCTGCGCGCCTTTGCGCATGAAAAGATTGTAGATCAGCCATTGCGCGCGATGCCGTTTACCGCGCAGCGGGAATCGGCTGGCGATTGAAGACGTCGAATAGAAGCTCCTGATAAGCGCTGTCCAGGCCGATGCGGAGCTCGTCCGCCGACATCTGCGCCGGGCGATAGACGACGTGGCCCTGATCGTACATCGACCAGTCGAAGGAAACGATCCGGTTCGCCTTCTTCATCTCGTACCAGGTGAGCGTGCCCGGATAGGGCGTAAGCACCGAATAGGCACAGGCATCGTATTTGGCGTTGATGTTGAAGTCGACGGTTTCGTCGAAAACCGAGCGATCATCGCCGTCGAAGCCAAACATGAACAGGCCGAACACCATGATCCCATAGGAGTGCACCTTCTCCACCAGGGCGGCGAAGGTCTCCGGTCGATTGACATGCTTGTGCACGCTTTCGAGCGTCGCGCGCGAGATCAACTCAAAGCCGATGCTCAGCATCGTGCAGCCGCTTTCGGCCGCGAGCTCGAGCATGCGGTCGTCCTGCGCAAGTTTGGAGGTGACGCCGGCCTGCCAATGGATGCCGCGTCCCTTCAGCGCGCGCATCACTTCCTTCGGACGCTCCGGCGTGCCGAAAAAGTCGGCGTCGTTGATCGAGATGGTGCGCGCACCGCAATTCTCCATCTCGTGAATCACCTCGTCGACCGGCCGATAGCGGAACTTGAGGCCGTTCATCAGCGGCTCGGCGCAGAACGTGCAGCCTTGATGGCAGCCGCGCGAAGTCTGGACGAAAGTGCGGTTCACGTAGCGGTTCTTCTTCAGGAGATCGTAACGCGGCATCGGCATCCCGGCCATCGGATGCAGCGTGTCCGACTTATAGGTTCCGCGCATCGACCCCTGTTTGAGATCATCGAGCAGCTGGTCGATCACGAGCTCGACTTCGCCGATAACGACGCGCATCGCAATGCTTCAGCGCTTCCTGCGGCATGAAGCTCGGATGCACGCCGCCCATGACGACGGGCATGCCTTTGGCACGGAATTGGTCGGCGATTTCGTAGCCGCGGTTGACGTAACTCGTCATCGCGGAAATCCCGACCAGGTCCGCCTTCAAATCGAAGTCGATCGTCTCGATGTTCTCGTCCGTGAGCACCACTTCGTACTGGTCGCGCGGAATGGATCGCGGCAACTGCGAGCAAGCCTGCGAGCGGAGAGTACAGCGCTCGATTCATGTAAAGCGGGCGCGTCGTAAGCGAATCCGTTTTCGGATTGATGAGATGAATGATGCGGGTACGCACTAAATTCTCCCATGACACGGCCGGCACATGCGCTTCAATGTAGATCGAAGCGGCCTTTGATGCCAGCCGGCGCCAAACAACGACCCCAGCGCGCACGTTGAAAATCGATTCAAAGATCGGCCGAATTATGCTTTCGGCAGGCTCACTCTTGGAGGCCGATCATGGGTCGCAGGTGCAAAATATATCGGCAACGTCCGATCCGGCCATCCGCCGTCGAGCGACCGCTCCCTGTCGCAAGCCAAAACACGGACCGCGGGACGCGCCCTCTCACTCCGTCTGCTTGCCCAACCGTCCCGCCAGATCCTGGATATATTGCCAGGCGGTGCGGCCCGAGCGCGCGCCGCGCGTGACGGCCCATTCGAGCGCTTCGGCCTCGATTTTTTCGCGCGCAAGCGTGAGGCCGAAATAGTCGGCATAAGCGAAGACCATCGCGAGATATTCATCCTGGCTGCATCTATGGAAGCCGAGCCAGAGGCCGAAACGATCGGAGAGCGAGACTTTTTCCTCCACCGCTTCGCCAGGGTTGATCGCAGTCGAGCGCTCGTTGTCCATCATGTCGCGCGGCAGGAGATGGCGGCGGTTCGAGGTCGCGTAAAAGATGACATTGGCGGGGCGGCCTTCGATGCCGCCTTCGAGCACGGCTTTGAGCGATTTATAGCTCGTGTCGTCGGCGTCGAAGGAAAGATCGTCGCAAAAAATGAGGAAGCGGAACGGCGCATTGCGCAACAGCGCCATCAGGCCGGGAAGGCTTTCGATGTCTTCGCGATGGATCTCGATGAGTTTGACCGCGCTTCTGCCTTCGGCCGCGGCGAGCTCCTTGTTGATTTCGGCATGCACGGCTTTGACGAGCGAGGATTTGCCCATCCCGCGCGCGCCCCAGAGCAGGGCATTATTGGCCGGCAGACCGCGGGCGAAGCGCTCGGTGTTCTCGTAGAGAATATCGCGGACGCGGTCGATCCCACGCAAGAGTTCCATGGCGACGCGGTTGACCTTCGGCACGGGATATAAACTATGACTTTGCGGCTGCCAGACGAACGCATCCGCGGCGGCAAAATCCGCCGTCGCGGCTTCGGCCGGGGCGAGCCTTTCCAGCGCGCCGGCGATACGTTCGAGGGCGCGGGCGGCATCGGGAGCGGCAAGCGCGGCGGCGAGTTTGTCGGGGGTTATCGTCATGTTCGGCGGATCTTCGACTCTGTCCAAGTGCTCGTTGGTGAATATGTGCGTCTGCTCGTGCCGCTCCCTGTCATCCTCGCGGAAGCGAGGATCCAGTCCTTGTCGCGCGGACACACGTGCAAGATTCATATCGCCTCGGACGCGGCTCTTGCTGGATTCCCGCCTGCGCGGGCATGACAGCTACGGAACGCGTCGGTATAAGCCGACAATCCCTGAGCCTCTCCTGAGCTGCGGCCGGGCACTCTATCGCAAGTCCTTGTCCCGACAAGGCCGCCTCTCCGCAGGGTGGCGCCTCCACAAGGTCGCACCGGGGCCCGGGCGGGGCAGGCGCGGCGGCCGGGACCGCAGCCGCGCTTTTGCGAGGGCCGCCATTGCTTTCGCCCGGCCGCTCGCTATAGTCCGCGCCGATCCGCGCCAGGCCGGGCAACGGCCTCGCCGCGCGCGGAATCCGCGTGCGGTCGCGGCAAGCTTCGCAAGCTTGCTTCGTTTTTATGATTGTTGAGCAGCATCGATCGTGGTCTTGGCCACGCGAGGGGCTGCCGAGGCGAAGCGGCTCGGCACGAGAGCCGCGAGGAGTAGAGGACCTTGATTACCCCGGCTTTTGCCCAAGGCGCGGCAACCGCGCCAGGCGGTGGTGCGACCGACATGCTGATGCAGTTCGCGCCATTCGGATTGATTCTCATTATCATGTATTTCCTCATCATTCGGCCGCAGCAAAAGCGCGCGCGCGATCATACCGAGCTCGTCAAAAATGTCCGCCGGGGCGACACCGTCGTGATGACGGGCGGTCTGATCGGCAAAGTTGCGCGGGTGGTCGACGACACGGAAATCGAGATTGAAATTGCGCCCAACGTCAAAGTCCGCGTCGCGCGTCCGATGATTTCCGAGGTGCGCGCCAAAGGCGAACCGGTGAAGGACGCGGTCTAGTCTCATGCTTCGTTTCGCGACTTGGAAGATCGTAGCGATTTCGCTGATGACGGCCCTGGCGATTTTTGTGATCATTCCGAGCCTCTTGTCGCCGGGATCGCGCGAGGCGCTGACCTCGCATCTGCCCGGCTGGATCCCGACTCGCGCGATCGTTCTCGGCCTCGACCTGCAGGGCGGTTCGCATGTCCTGCTCGAGGTCGACAGCGCCTCAGTCGTGAAGACCCAAGTCGAAAATCTGCGCGACGACGCGCGCCGGGCACTGCGCGAAGAGAAAGTTCCGATCAGCGGCGGCATTGGCCTGTTGCCGCGCGGCTTGCAATTCCGCATTCCCAACCCCGACGATCGTGCCCGCGCGATGCCAAAATTGCGACACTTCGCATCGCCCATCAGCTCCGTGCTCGGTGGCGGCGGGGCGGGACTGGATATCAAAGAGAGCGGTGACGGGCTCATCCAAATGTTCATCACGGATGCGGCCGTCAACGACAAGATTCGCCGCGCCGTCGATCAATCGATCGAAGTTCTGCGCCGCCGCGTCGACGCCTTGGGCACGACAGAACCAAATATTCAAAGACAGGGCAACGACCGCATCCTCGTCGAAGTGCCGGGCCTGCAAGACCCGGAAAAGCTAAAGGCAATCCTCGGGACAACGGCAAAGCTCGAGTTTCGCCTGGAAGCCAAGCCGGGCGATGATCCGGCCGATTACGATCTGCTGGACGAGGTGGACCAACCCGGCAAGCTCCCCGTCGAAAAGCGGGTGATGGTGCAAGGCGAAGACCTGACCGACGCGCAGCTGGGTTTCAGTTCGCAGACGCAGGAGCCGGTCGTCAATTTCCGCTTCAATATTCGCGGCGGCCAGCGCTTCGGCGAGGTGACCTCGGCGAATATCGGGCGGCCTTTCGCGATCGTCCTCGACGGCAAAGTCATTTCGGCACCCGTCATCAGAGGCGCCATCACCGGCGGATCGGGCGAGATTTCGGGCCATTTCACCACCGAATCGGCCAACCGTCTGGCAATTCTGCTGCGCGCCGGCGCCTTGCCGGCAAAGCTGACGATCGTCGAGGAACGCACCGTCGGGCCGGGACTCGGCCAGGATTCGATTGATGCGGGCAAACGCGCCGCCTATGTCGGCGCCGGCCTCGTCATCGTCTATATGCTGGTGACTTACGGTACGTTCGGCGTGTTCGCCAACATTGCCCTGCTCGTCCACATCGCCTTCATCTTCGCCGCCCTCGTCCTCCTCGGCGCGACGCTTACTTTGCCGGGAATCGCCGAAATCGTCTTGACGATCGGCATGGCGGTCAACTCGAATGTGCTGATTTACGAGCGGATTCGCGAAGAATCGCATTCGGGTCGCTCGATCATTTCTTCGCTCGATGCCGGCTTCAAACGCGCCTTCGCGACCATCGTCGATTCGAATGTCACGATGTTCGTCGCGGCGGCCATACTCTATTTCCTCGGGGCCGGCCCGGTGCGTGGCTTCGCCGTGTCCCTGGCGCTCGGTATCCTAACGTCGATCGTGACGGCGGTGACGATGACGCGGATGATGATCGCGCTTTGGTATCAATATGTCCGCCCGACCAAGTTGCCGATCTAGCGCCAATCCCGATCGGACGGCCTAAGGTTCAATTCATGAAACTGCTGCGCCTCGCCCCGGAGAACACGAAATTCGGCTTCATGCGTTTTCGCCGCGTGAGCTACCCGTTCTCAGCCGTCATGTCGATCATCTCGGTCATTCTCTTCCTCTCGGTCGGGGTGAATTTCGGCATCGATTTTTCCGGCGGCACTTTGATCGAATTGCGAGCCAAGTCGGGCACGGCCGAGATTGCCGATTTGCGCGCGTCGGCGCAGAAACTCGGCCTTGGCGATGTGGAAGTGCAGGCCTTCGGCAATGCGTCGGACGTCACTTTGCGGTTTGGCGTCCAATCGGGCGGTGAAGCCGCGCAAGAGGCGGCCGTCAATCGCGTCCGGCAGGTTTTGGAGAGCATCTATGACTTCCGCCGCGTCGAAGTGGTCGGCCCGCGCGTGTCGGGCGAACTCGTCCAATCGGGCACGCTCGGCGTCGTCATCTCCATCCTCGCCGTGCTGGCTTACTTGTGGTTTCGCTTCGAATGGCAATTCGCGGTCGGTGCAATCATCGCGACCATGCACGACCTGTTGCTGACGGTCGGTTTTTTCGCGATCACACGGCTCGAATTCAACACGACGTCGATTGCCGCAATCCTCACCATCGTCGGCTATTCGCTCAACGAAACCGTCGTCGTGCTCGATCGTATCCGGGAAATGCTGCGCAAATACCGGCGCATGCCCACCGATCAGCTGATCGACATGTCGGTCAATGCGGTCTTGCCGCGGACGATCATGACGGCGACGACCGTGTTTCTGGCGCTCTTGTCGCTCGTCGTCTTCGGCGGAGAGGTCATCCGCTCCTTCTCGGTTGCCATGATCTGGGGTATTTTCGTCGCGACTTATTCTTCCGTCTTCATCTGTTCGCCGATGCTGATTTATCTTGGGCTACGTAGCGAGAACGTGGAAGCGCCACAGGCCGCGAAGCCGGCGAAGGCGAAGGCGTGAGTGCGGTGTGCCGGCGCGGATGTTCCGCGCGGCGGATCAGTTGAAATCGCAATGCCGATAGTCGAGCCCAAATATGCCGGGTTTCTGCCCGGCGCGCACAAAATCGAAGCGTATGGCCAGGGCGGTTTCCGCTTCGGCGGAATGTCGCATCGCGGGTCGATCCTGGCGCTACCCTCCGGCATTCGCGCCTGGAGCGCGACCGTCTCGCAGGATATTACGATCGAGGCTCTGGCGCCGCTCTTTGCCGAACAGAAAGGCTCGGTCGAATATCTTCTCATTGGCACCGGACGCGAATTCGTGCCGCTCGACAAGGCTTTGCGGCAGCGCCTGCGCGAGGTGGGGATCGTCGTCGAACCCATGGCAACCGGCGCGGCAGCGCTCACCTATTCCATCCTTCTGGGCGAGGACCGGCGTGTCGCAGCCGCGCTTCTCGCCGTGTCATAACCCTGCGTGAGAAATCCGGGTTAGTTCATGCCGATGACGCAGGCGGTCCAACTCGGCGCGGATTACGCTCAGTGCGAAGCCGTGCTGCGCCGCGACGATCCCGACCGCTGGCTTGCTTGCCTGTTCATTCCGGCCGAACAACGCCGTCACGTTCATGCGCTCTGCGCCTTCAGCCTCGAAATCGCACGTATTCGCGAACTCGTCTCCGAGCCGATGCTCGGCGAGATTCGTTTTCAGTGGTGGCGCGAAGCTCTGGCGGGGGAGCGTCCGCTCGAGGCCGCGGCCCATCCGGTGGCGGCGGCACTTCTCGACACGCTGGCAAAATTCGCTCTGCCGCCCGACCCGTTCTCCGGCTTGATCGATGCACGGCTTTTCGATCTCTACGACGAACCGATGCCGTCGCTCGCCATGCTCGAAGCTTATGCCAAAGCGACGGCCTCCGGCCTTTTTCGCCTAACCCTCGAGGTCGTCGCGGCTGCGCTGGATGAGCGGCTCGACGACAGGCTCTCGGCGGCCGCGGACCATGCCGGCATCGCCTATGCGGTCACGGGCCTCTTGCGCGCGCTGCCTTGGCACTTAGCCAGCGGCCAGATCTATGTTCCGGTCGAGAGTCTTGCCGCACATGGCGTCGGCGAAGGAGACTTCCGCGCCGGCAAGGTTTCACCAGGGGTCCTCGCCGCGCTCGCGGATCTGCGCAACCTCGCGCGCGACCATCTGCGCAAGTTCGACGTGCTTGCCGGCGGCTCAAGAACCAAGGCAGCGTGTATCTTTCTGCCGGTCCGGCTCTGCCACGCCTATCTGCGGCAGATGGAAAAGCCGGGCTACGACCCGTTGCGGACCAGGATCGAACTGCCGCAATGGCGCCGGCAATGGATCTTGTGGCGGGCGGCACGGGCGATCCGCTGAGGCCGTGTTTTCAGGGTGGTCGACGCCGATCGTCGAAATGCGTGGAGGCCTCCAAAAACCGAAAAGTGGTAAAACGTCATAATACTTGAGGTCTGGATCTTACATCTTTAGGAGCCAAAGATGTAAGCTTATTGTTCATGATGTGTTCTTCACGAAATCTCAATTCTTTGCTATGAAATCCGCCAGTTCTGTAGGCGGAGAATTTTCGTGGAAACAATCGCAGGTCTGGGACAGCATTGGAACGACGAAGCGCGATTGCGACGATCATGGCACGACGAGGCGCGATTTCAGCCTTTCTATCCCTATCCGTACATTTGCGACGACGGGCTGTTGCTCGGCGCGAGCACGAAACTCGCGCAGATGGCGAAGGATCGCTGGGGCAATCCGTTTCTCCAAATCGACGGCGAAGAAGAGCGCATCCTCGCACTTCTTTCGCTCGCCTATCGCAAACACATCACGACCGAGGCGATCAGATACTTCAAACGCGCTTCTGCGCAATGGACCAAAGGCGATAGGGTTCTTGCGCATTTCGAACTGGCATTCGCGCGCCTGCCGCGCTTCGCGGCGCGGGAAGATGCGTTTCAGCTCTTTTGCGCCGACGGTCTCGTCAAACAGGGCGTCGCGCCGCGCTGGTTGATGCGCTATCAGGGGCTCGATGCCGGCGAGCTCGATCTTCTGAAATATAGTCCCGACCAGCCACGCGTACCGGCGGGCAGCGGCCGAGAGAGCGGCTGGTGGACGTCAGGCGACGGCGGCGCGCAAGTCGCGGAAGCCCCGAAAGCGCCAAGCAGCGGTCATCACGAAGTGATGTCCGATGTCTCACCCGATCCAATTCGGCCGGGCCAGCAATATGCGCAGGATCGGCCGAAGTGGTGGATGCCGTATCAGTTGCCGGTCGATACGGGCCGAGGTGGAGGGGATGTCACAGGTCGCGGTGCAGGTACTGACATAGGGCAGCAGAGCGAGGCAGCGCCGAAGGCAGGAGAAGCAGACAGCGTTGCCCGAACTATCGAGATATCACCCGAGCGCTTTGGCCAGGCCGCCGAACATATGCGCGATGCAATTAATGCAGGACAACCAGATGTCCTGACAATCGACCGAGCTGGCGCAGACGCCAATCGCGCAGCTGCTACAAAAGGGCTTGAAAAGGTTCCCGGAATGCACCTAGACGAATATCCTCCAGCAATGTTCAAAGAAGGCGGAGTCCAAGCGAGCGTTCGAGCGATAAACCCCGGAGACAATACGCGGGCTGGCGCATACATTGGCA
Organism: uncultured Alphaproteobacteria bacterium; assembly: GCA_963809985.1. Lineage (GTDB taxonomy): Bacteria > Pseudomonadota > Alphaproteobacteria > Rhizobiales > Beijerinckiaceae > Methylovirgula. Next base: position 932,336 of record CAWELW010000004.1, read on the forward strand.
ATCGTTGTCGACCCTTTCCAAATGGCGCAAGAATAAGAATTAAGGTCGGAGAACCGAAATGACTGTTACATCAACACAGCTATTCGTAACACATGGTCAGGTCGCCGTTTTCGACAGCGCATTGGAACAGCCATTCAACGATTGGGACGACGCACATTTCAAGCAAGGATTTTCCTGGCGACCGGGAAGCGTTTCCTTTCTAACGCTCGACGAAGGCGGCAAATTTACCGTCGAAATTGCAATTGCAAAATCCATTGGGATATCGCCGGAAGCTATACGTGTGATCGAAACTCCCTTCGAAGTGCCCGCATCCGGGTCGATAGAGATTGCCAGCATTTCAGGCAGCGTGCCCCTGACTGTACCTCCGGGCATGTATAGTCTGCGATATGAGTGCTTTCCGATCTCGGACAACTCGGAGGGCAAAGTTAGGTTCGTGTTCACGAGGACAGACAGCCCGTCGTTCAAGATCTTGCGTGCTGACGCTGCGATTACAGCTGGCGAACACCTTCTAACGTCCGCTTCGCCCGCTTGATCGCAATTCGAAAGAAAAAGTCGGCGATGAATGAACAGGAACTTACTGATCTTTTTGCGCTTCTCGGTGCACGCGACCCAGCTCAATGGACGCACTCTCAGATTAAGGAAGGCTTCCCGCAGCTCGCTCGATTTCTCTTCTTGCGGCAGGCGTGGAAACTCGTTGTGCCAGAAGCCGATCGCAGTTGGATTCGGAAGCAGGCAAACGTCGACCCCAACGGGCCGGGAGGAGCCATCGTTCCGGCCCTTGGGCGGCTGATGGCGCAAGGCGTGGATGAAAATGATCTCACGACCGTCGTCCGAGTGATGCAGTGGAGATTGTTGTTCGCCCTATGCTATTTGCTCGATGATCCAGGGACTCTCGAACCCGAGGTGAGAGACTTTGCGTGGCGACTCTTTCAGGTTGACGGCAACGACCGGCCAATTGCTCTGATGGCGTCCCTTTACAAATCCATTTTGGAAACAGAGCCAAGCGGTCGCGAGATGCGCCCTTGATCGCGAAGTTTTCCGGACAGGCAGGACCTTCGAAATGGAGCGAACGGAACGGGCCTCTCCAGCGCTAAACAAGCCACGGTGCTCATCATCGAAGGTCTGAGAGAGCGCCCGCTCTTCTTTCGGTGAGATGGCGCAAAAATAAGAATTGAGATCGGAGAACCGAAATGACGCTCACATCGATGCGGCTATTCGTAACACATGGTCACATCGTCGTTTTCGACAGCGCATTGGAACGGCCGTTCAACGATTGGGAGGATGCACATTTCAAGCAAGGATTCTCTTGGCGACCGGGAAGCGTTTCCTTTCTAACGCTCGACGAAGGCGGCGAATTTACCGTGGAAATTGCAGTTGCAGAATCCATCGGCATATCGCCGGAAGCCATACGGGTGATCGAAACTCCGTTCGAAGTGCCGGCAAGCGGATTGATAGAAATTGCCAGCGTTTCGGGCGGCGTGCCCCTGACTGTACCTCCGGGCATGTATAGTCTGCGATATGAGTGCTTTCCGATCTCGGATGACTCGGAAGGCAAAGTCAGGTTCGTCTTCACGAGAACAGACAACCCGTCATTCAAGATCCTGCGCGCTGATGCCGCGATAGCGGCTGGCGAGCACCTCGTCACATCCGCGTCGCCCTTTTGATTCAAGCTGAAATTATGGGTCTCAGCCGCGATAAATCCGCAATGATCGTGAAATTCTACGATAGGCAAGACCTTCGAAACGCGGTGAACGGCAAGAGCGCCGCCAACGCTAAGCAACTCGTGGCGCTCATCGAGGCTCTGAGGCAGCGCCGGCCTTTCTTTTGGCGATATTCTACTTGACAAACCCTCACCTAATTCATAGCTTCGCCATGTATTTAGGGGGGGGAATCTATGATTATTGGCGAGTTCGAAGAGCTGCTTTGGAAGCGTGATGTTATTCGAGTCGTCATCCGCGCGCCAGCTTGGCAGGCAGTTAACGCTCAAGCCCAAACAAACGCCGCGTCCGAAACATTGAGCATTACTGAATATATTCGCGTGCGGATTACAAACGTAATTGGTAATTACGAATGTGTCGTTATCGATGGACGCGGATTAATCGTGCATGGGCGTACAAAATTAGGAACGGTTCGCAGTACCTACCGAAGCTAGGTCAACTGGTTTTCTTGATGGCCTTCTTCTTTTTCGGCAGGGCCTTCGCGGGCTTGTGAGCCGCGATCTTGCCGAGCGCGGCCTCGAAATTGTCCTTGTCATCGTCGCATTCGAGCGCGCGTGCCGTGCTTTTGAAGCGATCAAATTGAGTCGGGCTGTTCTGCTTCGGCATCGCGGGCTCTTTCAATATCTTCAATCGATGGCTCATTTGACGACTCAGTCGACGGCTCAAGATTCAAGGAACCCTGAGCCGTCTTAGGCGGCAAATCCAAATCGGCGATGCCGAATGCGGGCATATCGAGGGCCACCGCCAAATTCCGCAGACCACCATCATCAGTGTAGAGCGCCGTTGCCTGCCGAACCCTCGCTATTGCCATTATCTGACGGTCATATTTGATCTTGTTCCAGACTTCCGTCGAGCCGGATTTCTTGTTTCCAGAATCGATCGCATTCTTTGTCATTATTGCAAGTTCGATAGCGGCCAATTCGTCGAACGGAAGAATTTCAAAGACTGAAAATTCCTTGATTTTTTCAATTACCTTGACGGCCGATGCGCCAGACCTGACTAATACCTCGCTTAAAGCTGGCGTCGGCAATCCGATCCGGGTTCTCGATTTGTCGCGCTGCTCAACAAAATACGCGATACGCTCGCTGACGTGGTCAACCGGTTGGCTGGTAGAGGAATTCATTGGGCGCCCTGAATCAGGACGAATAAGGAGCATCAGCATGGTGGCATCAAAGACCACCATGCATGATCTCCTCGTCGTCACGGATCATGGTCAGTTCTTCATAAGCCCTGCCGTCCCATTCAATCTGGAGCGCCCGAATTTCATTCAATGCAGCGGACAGCGGGGCATCCCGAAGAGTAACAAAGCTCCCAACTCGAAAATTATCAAGCGTCCATTTTCCTTCGTCGTTTCTGTTCCAGCGGCCCGTTCCGAATAGCCGTACAGGCTCAAACAGATGTCCCCCAAGGGCCTTTGCCACTGCCTTGCTAGCCCAGCAGCCGGACAACTCGTCATGCTCACATTTCAGCATGATAGGAACTGTTGTTTGTAGGCCGCCAACGCGGACTACCTCGCCGTCAATAGATCCGTGCTGAGAAATTCCGGTAATGACTTCTTCGGCGTCGCCTATGCCAGGGAAGACGATGATTTCTGCTTCCGTCTTTTCCTCTCTCCAGACGGCACTTCCGTTATCGTCACGCAGCATTCTGTTGATCCGGCGATACGCGCGGACGGAATCTCGGGGGCCTAATCCTCGCCGGATAGATGCAGTCCGCGCCTTCACCTTCGGGACGGCCTCGCGTTGAATGCGATGGACGACGGACGTGCTCCCTTCCTCTAACCGCACAAAATGCACAGACGCGCTCTCCCCCAGCATCAGCGCGAACTGTGCTAGGTAGTCCGCTAGTCTCTGCATCGGCATCGTTTCGGGCGTAAATGCCTCGATTTTCAGCCGGAATTCCTCGGTGTCAGACATCGCTCTAATGGACTTCCTCCGCCCTAGATCGAGGCGGCTAACGAGTCCCGATATGTCAGCCGCTTTCCAATGATACCACGAAGGACACGGGTCGTCCGATCCTCGTCATCGATGCCCAAGCGAACCCGATTATTGTATCGAAAGTCGAATTCAGCAACGTACCGGTGAAGGTGTTTCTCAGAACAATGCTGATAGACGCCCTTCATGCCACGTTTGAAGATGCTGTAGAAGCCTTCGACTGTATTCGTATGGACGTCGCCGCGGACATATTCTTCCGCGCTGTGGCGCACGAACTCATGACTGGTAAAATCCTTGTTCAAATGTGCATATTGACCCGCTTCATCAGTCATGATGGCAGACTCTTTAGCGATGTTCGCGCGAATGATCGGAACAAGATGTGCGGCGCTCGTCCCATCGACGTGAAAAGAACGTACCTGGCCAGTGCTGCGCTCGACGAGGCTCAAAACTGCGTTCTTGTGTGCATAGCCGCGACGCTTGCTTGCTCCAGGCTTTTTGCCGATAAAAGTTTCGTCGATTTCAACAGTCCCGCCAGTGCCGCCCATAGGCGCAAGGCTGCCAGTACGCACGGCTTCACGAAGACGATGACTCATGAACCAAGCCGTTTGGAGTGTCACGCCAAGCGTGCGGTGGAGCTGGTTGGAGCTCACGCCCTTCTTGCTGGAGCACATCAAATATGCGCCTTGGAACCATATATGAAGTGGCACATGGCTACGCTCAAAAATGGTTCCGACGCGAACAGTGAACTGGCCGCGGCAATCGTAGCATTTCTTCAAACCAAGCCGTTCGCGACCCTTCTTATCCTTCACGCCATTGAGCGCGGAAATACGGCCAGAGCACCCGCACTTCGGGCATACCGGGCCATTCGCCCAAACAATAGCCTCAAGCCGCTCGAAAGCGGCCTCTTCGTCTTGGAAATACGGTTCTTGAAGAACGCTGGCCATGGCTGATATCCCTACCCCATGATTAAATCCTATCGTTTTACGTTGGGTTTGTCAAGTAGAATATCGCCTTTCTTTTGCGAGCTTGAAGGTGAGAACGGCTACAAGCTTCTCGTTGGGATCGGAGGGGACATCGGCTGTACGCAATACAGCCGAGAAGACGGAAATCCACCCTATTGGATGGCGACGACACCTGCGACAAAGAATAAGCAAGGAGCTGTCGATTTTCTCATCGCGGACATGGCAACACCCGTGCCGGCGCGTTATTGCCTTCCTTTCGATGCTGTGAAAGACATCATCCTCTATTTTCAAAATACGGGACTTCGGAACCCGGCGGTGGATTGGGAAGAAATATAGGCCTTGGGTGATCAGGGCAACGAACTCGGGTTGACGCGCCACCATTTTCGGCAACGCCGCAGTTTGTCATTCCCGGCGAGTGAAACGAGACCGGGAATCCAGGGGCCGCGGCTCATTGCTCTGGATCCTCGCTTGCGCGAGGATGACACGAAGGTTGTCTTAAGACTTTTATTCCCCGGATGCCGTGTTCGCCACGGGCCTTCGGCCCTCCGCAGCCCAGGGAAAGTCGCCCTATTGAGCTGACTTCGTTGCTCGGTTGGTTAATCTGTGAGTTTCGAAACCAAATCGATGCCGACAATGGCTGCAGCTGCATTTTCTCTTTTTATATCGTATTCCCAAGTGGCTGTTTTCGACAGCGCGTTGGAACATCCTTTCAACCTCTGGACCGAACGACACGTCAAGCAAGGCTTCTCCTGGAGGCCCGGCAGCGTTTCCTTCGCCACATTGGAGGAAGCGGGACAGTATACTGTCGAGATTGACGTTGTCTCTGACGATATTGCCCTGTCTCCAGACGCGATCCGCGTCATACAAACACCATTTGAGGTTCCTCAAAATGGATCGATAGAAATCGCAAGTATTTCGGAGAGTGTACCACTCGATCTAGCTTCAGGACCTTATGCGCTGCGGTTCGAATATTTTTCTCCTACTGATGGCCTTCAGCCTAGGATTCGATTTGTATTCATCAGGAATGGAAGTGCTACGTTCAAGATATTGCGTGCCGATCCTGCGCTGACGGCTAAAGATGATCTCCTTCTTTCCGCCGAGCCCGCTTGATCGCAATTCGGAAGAAAGTGTCGGCGATGAACGAACAGGAACTGACGGATCTTTTTGCGCGTCTTGGTGCGTGCGACCCAGCCGGATGGGCGCACTCTCAGATCAACGAGGGCATCCCGCAGCTCGCTCGATTTCTCTTCTTGAGGCAAGCCTGGAAACGGGTTGTCGCCGCAGGTGACACGACATGGATCGGACGAGAGCTGCGGGTGAATGTCGATGAACCCGGAGGGGCCATTGGTCCTGCCCTCGAGCGCCTGCTGGCACAAGGATCGAAGGAGGAGGATTCTGACTACGGTCGTAAGGGTGATGCAATGGCAGCTGTTGTTCTCGCTCTGTTACTTGCTCGAAGACCCCGGCGATGTGGAAGTGGAAGTAAATGACATCACTTGGTCTCTGTTCCAGACTGACGAAGCCGGAAGACCGATTGCACCGATCGGTGGCCTGCACGAATCCGTTCTCGAAACCGAGCCGAGTGGCCGCGAGATGCGCGCTTGATACGGAATGGGTTTGGAAGTTGGGAAAAGCGCCGCTTTTTCGGGGCTGCACTGCGAGGGCGGTCAGGCCCAGGGCGAAACGAGAATTAAGCCGAATTCGTTCCCTACACCCAATCCGGCGCCGGCTTGCCTTCCTGGCCTCGGGCTTGCTAGAAGGCGCCCATGCCTACGTGCGTCCTCCTTCGCTTGATCCGAATTACGGGCCCGGCCCACGCTTGAGCGCCTTTGTGGGTGCTCGCGCTCGGCCGGGAAGAGACGAACCGGTAGTCGCGGCTTGCCGCGTCAAGCTCGATCAGGCCTGAACAAAATGAATGAACATTCGACCGGGAAGACCGCCGATGGCGGGCCGGACAAGCAATCCCCGGACTATTCGAAGACGCTTTATCTGCCGCAGACGGATTTTCCGATGCGCGCCGGTCTGCCGAAGAAAGAACCCGAGATCCTGGCCCGCTGGGCGCAAATGGATCTCTACGGGCTGTTGCGCAAGACGTCTGCCGGCCGGCCGAAATTCGTCCTGCATGACGGGCCGCCCTATGCCAACGGCAATATCCATATCGGCCATGCGCTGAACAAGATCCTGAAGGATCTCGTCACCCGCTCACAGCAGATGCTCGGCAAGGATTCGAATTATGTGCCGGGCTGGGATTGCCACGGTCTGCCGATCGAATGGAAGATCGAGGAGGAGCATTACCGCAAGAAGGGCAAGGCCAAGCCCGACTTCGCCGATTCGGCCGAGATCATCGCATTTCGCAAGGAGTGCCGCGCCTACGCCGAACATTGGGTCGATGTGCAGCGCGACGAGTTCAAGCGTCTCGGCGGCGCCGGCGACTGGGATCATCCCTATTCCACGATGAGCTATCCGGCCGAAGCGCAGATCGCCCGCGAGATCATGAAATTCGCCGCCAACGGCCTGCTCTATCGCGGTTCGAAACCGGTGATGTGGAGCGTCGTCGAAAAGACCGCGCTGGCGGAAGCCGAAGTGGAATATGAAGACCACGTCAGCGATGCGGTGTGGGTGGCGTTCCCGGTAATTAGCGTACCAGAATATCCAATCCGCAAGAACTCGAATGGCCAGTGGGAGCTCCTAGCCTTTGACGGAACGGTCGCCGCGTGTCCCGCTCCGGCAAGTGTCATGAAGGAAGCAGAACTGGTTGAGTCTTTCTTATCTGCAAGAGTTGTGATCTGGACTACGACCCCGTGGACAATACCGGCCAACCGAGCGATTTCATTCAATTCAGTTTTCGATTACGCGCTTGTTGAGGCCACTAGGCAATTCGATACGCGCCAGCTCCCTTTAGCAGCAGATACGCTGACCGAAGCCGAAAAGGAGCATGCCGCAATTTCTGGCATGAGTGCCGAAAAATACGCTGATGAGCAAACGAAGATCCTTCGACAAAAGAATAACTCAGTTTTTTGGTCTGGGACCCACCGCTATTTAGTCGCTAAGTCATTGCTGAATGATTTTCTGAATCGGGTTGATGCCCAGAGTGTGCAGATTGTCGAGGAGTTTGAAGGGAGCCGTCTCCATAAAGTTATCTGCGCTCATCCACTTAAAGGAACAGTTGCTGGTTACGATTTTCCAGTTCCTCTCTTCGACGGCGACCACGTCTCCGACGACACCGGCACGGGCTTCGTCCATACCGCGCCCGGCCATGGCCGCGACGACTTCGACATCTGGACGGCGCATGCTCGGGAACTCGCCGAACGCGGCATCGACATGCGCATTCCTTACGCTGTCGACGAAAACGGCTTCTTCACCGACGAGGCACCGGGCTTCGGCCCATCCTCGAAAGGAGGAGCTAAGCGCGTCATCGACGACAAGGGCAACAAGGGCAACGCTAACGAAGCGGTCATCAGGGCTTTGATCGAGGCCGGCAATCTCCTCGCGCGCGGCCGCCTAAAACACCAATATCCGCATTCCTGGCGCTCGAAAAAGCCGCTCATCTTCCGCAATACGCCGCAATGGTTCATTGCGTTGGATAAGGCTGTGGCGCGCGTTCCCTCTCCCCATTCATGGGGAGAGGGTCAGGGTGAGGGGCCGGGTGATTTGCCACCAACCTCGCCTAGTCCCCAAGCCCCTCACCCCAACCCTCTCCCCGCACCGAAGTCGGGCTTGCCCGACTTCGGCCTTCCCAATGTTGAAGTCGGCAACAGCCGACTTCAATCCGGGGAGAGGGGGCAGGTTGACGCCCCGACCCTCCGCGACATCGCACTGCACGAGATCGCTGTCACGCAATGGTATCCGCCTGCCGGCGAAAACCGGATTCGCGGCATGATCGCCAATCGTCCCGACTGGGTCGTCTCACGCCAACGCGCGTGGGGCGTGCCGATCGCCGTCTTTGTCAAGAGAGGAACGCATGACGTTCTCGTCGATGCGACCGTCAACCGGCGCATCGCCGAGGCCTTCGAGGCGGAAGGCGCCGATGCCTGGTTTGCGCAGGGGGCTGCGGCGCGGTTCCTGAGCCCCGACTACGATTCTGCCGATTTCGAAAAGATCGACGACGTTCTCGACGTCTGGTTCGATTCCGGCTCGACCCATGCCTTCACGCTCGAAGATCCGGTGCATTTCCCCGGCCTTGCCGGCATTCATCGCGTCCGTGACGGCGGCAAGGATGCAATCATGTATCTCGAAGGTTCGGACCAGCATCGCGGCTGGTTCCATTCCTCGCTTCTCGAAAGCTGCGGCACGCGCGCCCGCGCACCTTACGACATCGTATTGACGCATGGCTTTACGCTCGACGAGCTGGGCCGCAAAATGTCGAAGTCGCTCGGCAACCAGACTTTTCCGCAGCAAGTCATCAAAACTCACGGCGCCGACATTCTGCGACTGTGGGTGGCGAGCGTAGACTATTCCGACGATCAGCGGATAGGACCGGAAATCCTCAAGAGCGTGTCCGACAATTATCGCAAGCTGCGCAATACGATCCGCTGGATGCTCGGCTCACTCGCTCACTATGATCCGCAAAAGGCGCCGGGCTATCATGGCATGGATGAACTCGAGCGTCTGATGCTGCATCGGCTCGCCGAACTCGACGAGGAAATCCGCGAGACCTATCGGCGTTTCGACTACACCGGCGTCGTCGCCCGGCTTTCGGCTTTCTTGAACACGGACCTTTCGGCCTTCTATTTCGACATTCGCAAGGACACGCTCTATTGCGAGCCGCCGTCGAGCCGGAAACGGCTTGCCGCGCTCGAAGCGATCGAACAGATCTTCCGCTGCGTCACGATTTGGCTCGCGCCGATCCTTGTCTTTACTAGCGAGGAAGCTTGGTTGGCGCGTTATCCCGGCGCCGTTTCAGTGCATCTCGAAGGCTTTCCCGAAATTTCTTCCTCTTGGCTGGCGCCCGAACTCGCGATGAAATGGGAAACGATCCGGCGGGTCCGCTCGGTCGTGACCGGTGCCCTCGAAATCGAGCGGGCCAACAAACTGATCGGCTCTTCACTCGAAGCCGCGCCGACCGTTTACATCGCCGATTACGGGCTGAGGAGCGCGCTTGACGGCATCGATTTCGCCGACGTCTGTATCACCTCCGATATCACCATCGAAGACGGCGAGGGGCCGGCGGATGCCTTCAGGCTGGCCGAGGTGCCTGGGGTTGCGGTCGTCCCCGCCCGGGCGACCGGGCGCAAGTGCGCGCGTTCGTGGAGAATCTCCCCCAGTGTCGGAAGCGACCCCGAGTTTCCCGACGTGACGCCGCGCGATGCCCAGGCCTTGCGCGAGCTGCGCGACATGGGTCTTTGGCCGTGATCGGGTCTTTGGCGGTGATCGGCGGCAAGAAAGCTCCTGCAACGGCGCGCGGCCTCGGGCTCCTCGTCGCCGCGCTGACGCTCGCCGTCGATCAGGCCGACAAGCATTGGTTGATCTTTGCTTACGGAATAGAGCAACGCCAGCCGGTCCATCTGACGTCTTTCTTCGACATCGTCCTCGCCAAGAATCAGGGAATCTCCTATTCGCTATTGCGCGCCAACAGCGCAGCGGGCCGCTGGGGGCTCGTCGCCATGACCCTCGCTGCAACGGCCTGCCTGGCGTTCTGGCTCTATCGAAGCCGGACCCGCCTCACCGCATTTGCGCTTGGCCTGATAATCGGCGGCGCGCTCGGCAATGCCTATGACCGTTTCGCTTATGGGTTCGTCGCCGATTTCTACCATTTTCACCTCGGCGGTTTTTCTTGGTACGTGTTCAATCTCGCCGATGTCGCGATCGTCGCCGGCGTCGGCCTGCTTCTTGTCGAATCCGCGTTGACGCATGGCCGCGCGGCGCACAAGGAACGTGCGCCTACCTGAGCTCGGCTTGGCGCACGTGCTGGAAGACTGCGGCAATTGGTGCTGTCCTAATTCCCAGTCTTTTGTCCCAACCTAAATTTGATGGTATCCTAATTATCCGTTGGCAAGGTCCTTGGAGGGTGGCCAAAGAGGCCCCCGACGGCGAATGGTAGGCGACGCAGTTGTCGCGCTTTTCTTCAATTTGGCCGCCCAGCAAAAAGAAGGAGAGTCTGATGCGAAAGCTCACGATGGTTTTGACTGCAGCGGCGCTCGTGCTGGGAGCAATGACTTTGCAGGCCAGCGCGCAGAATCAGCATTACACTGGAGCCGCCTGCACCCCCGCGCTGACGAACGCGAGCCCGATAATCAAAAAGGCGGCATGTGACGGATCAACTGGTTACTGTGGTTGTGGCCCGGGTTGGGTCAGTGCGTGCGCGCCCAGGTGTTGCCGGTGCGTTCCCTGCTACTGAGCGGCGTGATCAAAATGAATACCGTCGAGGCGGCCTCACTTGGCGGCCTCGTCGTCGTCTTCAGAGATGAGTTTTGAAGATACCAGCCGCTGTATCAAGCCACACCTTGCGCTTTGCTCCTGGCCATACGTTTCCGGCGCGGGCAATTCCTTCAAACGGCTTTGAATAAACGGATACAAATCATCCGGTGGCCCACCACCATCCCCACCTTTACCTTCACTATCCTTCCCATCCGAATCCGTCCTTGGTTCATCAGGTAGTTTTGCATTAGGGCTGCCGCTGGCCGGTCGCACAAGACCATCTTCTCCATGCGCGAAAAATCGGTTTGCTCAGCCGATCGCATGAATGCTTGGCGTGCCTTTCCAATCTGCTTTGACGACAAGCCGACGTCACGCATGAGTTTTTCAAGAGCACTAGGCACTGGCAGCGAAAATCCGTTGTAGTTTTCGAAAATCCACCAGTGGAGCAGCACACAAAGGAACGCTTCTATCCGAGCATCGCTTTCATGCGCCGAGTCTGCGATACGGCCTCCAAGCGAAATCAAACGGACGTCACCGCGCTCGTTTTCGGCGAACCCGAACGTGACGGCATTAGAGAGACCCGCAGGCGGAACGCGCCGCTCTTCATTGACTGGCCGAGATAGCCAGCCAATCGGTCCGGCCTACACTGCCCTCCTGCATTCGGATAGGTCACCTTCGCCAAATCGGCCTCAGTGTCGTAGTCCGGACAGGAACCTGCAATTCTGCTGGACTGCGCCCTGGGTCCCAACATCCGACATCACCGCAAGCGGCTTAGAGATATGCTCTAGATCTTTGATTGTTTTGGTATTATTGTTGATTGGTCGGTTCTGCAAGAGCGCGGTTTGCTGTCTTTGCGGCGCGGCTTTGCCCAGGATCCGATGCAGCTTTGCCTAGAAATCGTCGAAAAGTGGGGCACATTGAGTGAAACATGATTTGTCGCGCGCGCTTGAAAGGGAAGATAATGCCCTCTGACATGTGCAAGCCTTGTCTTTGGCTCGTGGCTGGAGCGGCGGGCGCCGCCCTGGTTCTGGCCGCGGGCTTGGGGGGCGCCGGGCCGGCTTTGGCTGGCGATGACGGCAGCCCGTTCTCTTCCGTGCTCGGTTTTTTTGGCGCACCGTTGAGCAAGCCCGAAGAAACCATCGACTACCAGCCGCGACCGCCGCTGGTCGTTCCGCCGAAGCTCGATTTGCCGAAGCCGCAGGCGAAAGCGCCGCATGGGGCGGAATGGCCAAACGATCCCGACGCTGCGGCGCGGCGCAAGGCCGAAGCGGATTCTCGCCGACCCGCGCCCCAGGTCACTGTGCCTCCGCCGCCCGGTGCCCCCGAATCCGTGTTGGTGAAGATGAAGGATTATTGCCCTCCCGGATCCAAGACATGTATCGCCCCCGAAGATTCGTTCTGGGAAAAACTGACGGAGACGTTCACATTTGCTGGCGGCCCTAAGGAAGTCGTCTTGAGCGGGGCCGAACCGAACCGCGACTATTTGGTCGACCCGCCGCCTGGCTATCGCCGGCCGTTGGCGGTACCGGAGAAGGCGCCGCCGCCGCCGCAGCAGCAGGCCCAGACGAGCGCTTCCGCGACCACACAGCCTCCGGACGCGAATCTCAAGACAGCCCAGACACCGGCACCTCAAGCGCCCGCACCTCAAGCACCTGCGCCTGAACCTCAAAAAGAGCACTTCGGCCTGTGGTGATCGCAGCCGCACCTGTGTGTGGCTGACCAAATCTACTTTCCGCAGCCATTCTTCAGTGCCTGCCATTCGACGGCGGTCAGGATCGGCGGGCCGTTGTCGGGTGTTGCCTCGCGGCTCATGCGATCGAGCCGGTCTTCGGTCAAGGGATGGCTCGCGAGGATCGTCATCGGCATGGATTTTTGCGCGCCGGTGACCCGAAAAAGCAATTGTCCCATCGGCTTCGGCGAGCGGCCGAGGGCGTGCATCGCTGCGATGGCGAAACTGTCTGCACGCGTCTCGACGTCGCGCGAGTAAGCGGCGGAAACCAGCGTTCGCGTCGCGAAGATCGCGGCGCCCGAACCCGCGACATCGCCGAACAACAGCCCGAGCAAGAAAGAGCTGCCGCCGCTTTCGATCAAGCGGCGCAGGCCGTCATGGTGATGGACATGGCCAAGTTCGTGCCCGATCACGCCGGCGATCTCGTCTGGATCACGAGCCGCGTGCAGAAGACCTGAAAAAAGATAGACCTTGCCACCGGGAAGCGCCATGGCGTTGGGCACGTCGACCGAAAGTATTTCGGCATCGAGGGGAATGTCTAGCTTGCCGGCCGCTGCCACTTTTTGCACGAGCTTTTGGAACGCCGCTTTTCCTTCGGCATCGGTGCAGGTCCGATCGCCGAACAGTGCCATGATCTGCCGATCGGCCATGTCGCCAATGCGCTTTTCGAGGAAGGGCGGCACGATTGGCGCAACGAGATCCGCCGCGATGGGAACCCCCAGAAAGACCAATAGGAGGATCGAGGTTGCGGCAGCCACGGACCAAGCGACAATGTGCCAGCTGCCGCCATCCCCGCCATAAGCATGGCCGAGATGCGGGCTGCGGGCTAAAATTTCGAGTGCGTCCTGGCTGCCCTGGGCAAGATCGAGACGAGCAAGAGGGGCCCCTTTCGTGCTGGTGAAACGCAACCTGCCGGGTGCCGCATCGGTGGCCCTGAGGTCGCTGAAAGACCAGGTCGCCACAACCACGCCGGCCTCCAGGATCGAAAGCCGCGCGCCGAGTTGGACTTCGACGACATGGCGGGCGTTAGTTTCGCCATCGAAAAAGACCGCCCGGGATGCTTCGGTCGCACCCATCAGAATCCAGCAATATCGAGACTGTCTGCGAAGCCCTCGCCGAGCGCATTGGCTGCTTCGCCACGCGCGGTGACGGCATCTGCCGCAGCAAGTCCTGTGATGCTCAAGGATGCCACGACTTTCTGCCAGACGCCCCGCATCAGGAAGATACGCATTACAGTGCCCATCGCAAGGATTACGGCGAAGTAACCGGCAAAATAGCCGGCGATGAGACCGATGCCGAGCGGTGAGGCATTCGCCATCGCTTGCCCGAAGACGGCTCCGGCCTTCTTCGCCCCCATCATCGATTCAACCCCGGCGACGACGGCGACAATTGCGCCGACGAAGATCGTGAAGAAAAGAACGGACCAGCCGATCGTCGCCCAGTAATTGCCGAAGAGAGCGTCGCGGCCAAGGTTCGATGTGATGCTGAGCTTGCCGAACCGCAAGCCCGAAGCCCACCAACGCCACTCCGTTGCCTTGAAGGCGGCGTAGAGGAAAGGCAGCATCGGCACGATCATCAAGCTCAACAACACAAAGACGCCGAACACCAGCCCGATTTGTTCCTGCGTGGGCTTGCCGCCGTGGCTTGTTGCTGCAAACATAACTCCTGCGGCAACTCCAGCCACTACAAGGAGAACCACGGGCAGCCAGGCGAGGAGCCACAACCACCAGCCGCGTTTGAAAAACTGCCAGCCCGTGCCGGCGAAGTCTCCCTGGAGATCGCCGTAATAGGTGTGGCGCATTTTGTAGCGTTCGAGGGCAGCCTCGCGCCAAGGTAATGCCAAGCCCAAGGTCAGAAAGACCAGGAAACCCCAAAGGCAGGCGCGCCAAGCATAGCCAAAGCCAGATCCGTCCATCCAGAACCGTACGCCGCGCCACATCGTCCGGGTCAGCCGGTAGCGCCGCGCACGGTAGATTGCGAATTGCCCGAATGCGTAGAGAAAGACGAACAAGGGAAAGGATGCAAATGCTTTTTGCCGTTCGGCTTCGACACCGACCAGGAAGTAGGCGAAATAGATCGGCACGAGAATAGCGAGCGCGAACAGGAAGCCGATGAAGAGCTCCTTCGCGGTTCCTATATACTCGAAAGGCTCTCCTTCGATGAGAGTGGTCGACCATAAATGCCGACGCAATTTGGTCGCGAGCCAGAAGCGGTAGAAGCCGAAGGTTACAAATTCGAGGAGGCCTCCCTAAATCGCGAGGCGACGGAAATCCCGGCTCTTGCCGACGAATTCGGTGGGAACGCCGGAGTTTCGAGGCGGTACGACGATGGGTGGCGGCGGCGGAACGAAATGACGAGCGATCGCGGGCAGGACATCAGCGTGCATCGTATGAACTCCTCACGTCCGAGGGACGGACGAGATCCTACGCCGAAAAATCCGTCGCCTTCTGTGCGCGGCGTCACGCCGTAGCTGCTTGCCGGTATCCGAGAAGAGGCCGGAAGGCGCTTGAGCCGCGCGGTGCCGCCAAAGCCGTTTCTGCGATGCATTGCCACCGCGCGGCGATCGCGCTACCTTCTCGTCGACCAAACCTTCCCCCGCCGACGCGGGCGCCCGCAGGGCATCCGAGTCAGCTCATTACCTCGCGGATACGTCGATCCAATGCCTCGAAATCCTCTTCAGTCTCCGCCCGCAGCCGCGGCTCTTACCCCCTCCGAAAGGTCGCCGGCTCAGGTGGCCGGCCCAGCCGTGACGCGAGCCAAACTCGACAATGGCCTCGACATCGTGGTCATTCCCGATCGCCGGACGCCGGTCGTGACGCACATGCTCTGGTATCGCAACGGCTCTGCCGATGATCCGCTCGGCAAGTCGGGCATCGCGCATTTTCTCGAACATCTGATGTTCAAGGCAACAAAAAATAATCCGCAAGGCAAGTTTTCCCAACTCATCGCCGATCTCGGCGGCCAGGAGAATGCCTTCACCTCTAATGATTTCACCGCCTATTTCCAACGCGTCGCCAAAGAACATTTGAAGGTCTGCATGGACTACGAGGCCGACCGCATGGTCAATCTCGACTTGTCCGACGACGTCGTTGCGCCCGAGCGTGACGTTGTCCTCGAAGAGCGGCGCATGCGGACGGATTCGGATCCGGCCGATCAGCTCAGCGAGGCGGTGCAGGCGACGCTCTACACGCATCATCCCTATGGAACGCCGGTCATCGGCTGGAGCCATGAAATCGAAAGCCTCGATCGCGATGATGCGCTCGCCTATTACAGCCGCTTCTATACGCCGGAGAACGCCATCCTCATCGTCGCCGGCGACGTCGAGCCGGACGAGGTCGTCGATCTTGCCGGCTCGATCTACGGCAAAATTCCGGCGCGTGGCGCGGCACCTGCACGCTTCCGGCCGCACGAGCCGGAGCCGCGTGCCCGCCGGCAGGTGACTCTCGCCGATGAGAAGGTCGAGCAGCCGTCGTACCAGCGCGTCTATATGGTGCCCTCCTATCACACCGCCGAGCCGGGTGAAGCCGCAGCGCTAGATGTTCTCGCCCATCTTCTCGGCGGTGGTCCGACAAGTCTTTTGTACAAGACATTGGTCATCGACGAAAAGATCGCGGTCAATGCCGGAGCGCACTATGCCGGAACCGCTCTCGACAATACGCGTTTTTACCTGTTCGCCGTGCCGGCGGCGGAGGTCCCTCTCGAAAAGCTCGACGCTGAAATCGACCGGGTGATCGCGCGCCTGGCCGAGACCGGGGTCGATGCCGCCGATCTTGCACGGAGCAAGGCGCGGCTTGTTGCGGATGCTATTTACGCGCAAGATAGTCAGTTTGCGCTGGCGCGCTGGTATGGGGTGTCCCTGGCGACGGGCCTGAGCCTCGAAGACATCGCGCAATGGCCAGCGCGGATAGAGTCTGTCAGCGCGGAAAATATCCTCCATGCGCTGCATTGGCTTGCAAAACGGCGCGGTGTCACGGGCTTCTTGCTGCATGCGGAAGAGACTGCCTCGGAATTCTCGCGCTGAACATCGCCCGCGTCGAAGCCGTGCATGGACGCATGTTCTTTATGAGGCATCGGCCATGGCCGATGGCCGGACATCGGAGAAATTCGGGTTAGTTCTCGGCGCGATGCTGAGCGGCCTTTCGCGGCTGCAGCCACGACTGAATTTGCTCACTTCGAGCAATGTCAACACTGCTCAAGCTTCAAGAAGCGAAGCACGCTTGCAAAGCATGTTTCTGGCGAGCGAAAACCTCATAGGAGCTGCAGTCGGACTAAAAAAATGGCGGCTTTGAAAAACCCGAAATTAGTGTGCTGCAGGTCACAGAGGGGTCATGACTCCCGAAGTAGACTGGCAAACCGGCAACATTAGGTGACAAAGATCGGGCGATGTGAACTGCCGGCGTGCCGCCTGTCGCATGTGGAGGGAAAGATGGCATTTGCTCAGTCTCTCAGCCGAATGGTGCTTGTCACTTTTGCGGCCGTCACCATCAGCGCGGGTGTGGCATGGGACGCCGCAGGGCGCGAACTCAGCGACATGAATGGCGAAGAAATTAGCGTCCTGCAACAGCGATTGGTCGATGCCGGCTGTTACAAGGGTCCGATCGACGGGCAGCCGAATTCATCGCTCGCGACCGCGCAGAAATTCTGTCCCGATCAGGAACCAGTCCTGCGCATCGAAACGGGCATGCATGTTGCAGCCATCAAGCGCATCGCTGCAGACGCGCAATGTCGGATTCTCGCAACGGGATCGGAAGACAAGACCGTGCGGCTGTGGTCGATGCCCGATGGGCAGCCGCTGCGGACCATACGGCTGCCGATCGGTCCCGGCAACGGCGGCAAGGTCTACGCCGTTGCCGTCTCTCCCGACGGCAGTTTGGTCGCGGCCGGCGGCTGGGACGCCGCTTACGACATTAACAAGACCATGAGCGTCTACCTTTTCGACGCAGCGACGGGCACGTCGCTGCGGCGCATCGGCACTTTTCCGAATGTCATCGGCCATCTCGCGTTCTCGCCGGACGGCACGAAGCTTGCGGTTTCGCTGTTGAGCGCAAACGGGCTCAGAGTCGTCGATGTCGCCTCCGGCCGGGAAGTGATGGCTGACAAGGATTATGCCACGGATAGTTACGGCGTCGTCTTCGGCCCGGATGGAGCGCTCTACGCGGTGGCATGGGACGGCTTTTTGCGCCGCTATGGCCCGGATTTGCGACGCACCGGCAAAGTGGCGACGGCGGGCGGCAAACGCCCCTATTCGGTGGCCGTCGATCCTTACGGGGAGCGCTTGGCGATCGGCTATGATGATTCGACCAATGTAGAAATTTATAATGCACGGGATTTGCGTCGAATCCGCTCGGCCGACGCGCGCGGCGTCGACAATGGCAATCTGTTCGCCGTCGGCTGGTCACGCGAAGGCGACAAACTCTATGCCGGCGGCATGTTCTATACGCATCGCGGCAATGCTTGGCCCAGGCCGCTGCGGCCGTTTACCAGCGATGGCAGTCGCATCGGTCCCGACATAGCCGTCTCCGACAATACCGTCCTTTCGCTTGCCGCCTGCGGCGAGGCCATGGCCTTCGGCTCCTACGACCCTGCCTTCGGCCTGGTGCGGCGCGACGGCACCTCGGTCACGCTCGGCCGTGCCCGAATTGCGGATTTGCGCGACAAGCGCGGCGACGCTTTCACGGTGTCTGCCGACGGCACGCGCGTCCGCTTCGGCTTCGACGACGCGGCGCAAAATCCGGTTCTCTTCGATCTCATGGCCGCATCGCTCAAGGACGCGCCGGTTGCGAGCCCCGACCTCTTTTCGCCTAAAGTTGACGGTCTCGCCGTCACCGATTGGGTCACCAACGCGAGCCCGCGTCTGCGCGGCAACCCTATCGCGATCGATCGTTATGAACGGTCGTTGTCGCTTGCGGTCGAGCCGGATCGCGGCGGCTTCGTGCTCGGCGCCGATTGGAACATTCACAGCTTCGACGCAAACGGGAAGCAGCGCTGGAAGGTCGCCGGGCCGAGCGCCGCCTGGGGCGTCAATCTTACCCACGGCGGGCGTCTGTTGGTCGCCGCCTTTGGCGACGGCACGATCCGTTGGTATCGTGCCGGCGACGGCCGCGAACTCCTGGCTGCTTTTTTCGAACGCGCCAGTGCCGATCACTCCAGCCGGCGCTGGGTCGCTTGGACGCCCTCGGGCTATTACATGGCATCGCCCGGCGGCGAGGATCTGATCGGCTGGCACATCAACCGCGGCTGGAACGAGCCGGCGGATTTCTTCCCCGCCTCGCGGTTCCGCGAAAGATTCAACCGGCCCGACGTCGTTCAAACGGTGCTCGAGACCCTCGACGAAGAGGCGGCCGTACGGCGCGCGAATAGTGCTTCGCACCGGCGCGAAGAGACGAAGCCGATCAATGCCGTGTTGCCGCCGATCATCACGATCCAGTCGCCTGGTCACGACGGAACCTTCTCGGGCTCCAGCATCGAGGTCGCCTATTCGGTGCGCTCGCCCTCCGGGCTCCCGGTCGACAAGGTCGAGATCCTCCTCGACGGTAGCGCGACCGGCGCGCGCGCACCCGGCTTCACCGCGACTGCCGCGACGGAGACACGCCAATCGATCAAAATCGGCTTGCCGCCGCGCGACATAGATGTCGGCCTCGTCGCAAAATCCGGCACGCTCGTCAGCGAAGTGGCGCACGTCAAACTCAGCTTTCGTGGCGCTTCGCCGCCGCCACAAGAGGCCGATGCGCTGAAGCCGACGCTCTATGCCCTGGTGGTCGGCGTCGCCAATTATCAAAATTCTGCACTGCACCTCGAATATTCCGCCAAAGACGCACAGGACCTGGCGAGCGCGCTCAAAGCCCAATCGGGCGGACTCTATCGGGAGGTGAAAGTGCGGCTTTTGACCGACGCTGAAGCCACCTCGACTAATGTGAAGGACGGGCTCTTGTGGCTGCAGAAGGAGACGACGAACCGCGACCTGGCGATGGTTTTTCTCGCCGGCCACGGCATGACGGATGCGAAAAATGAATTCTGGTACCTGCCCTATGAGGCCGACACATCCCGGCTTCTTTCGACGGCCGTGTCGCGCACCGAGATGATGGGAGTGCTGCGTGACCTGCCCGGCAAGAAAATCCTCTTCCTCGACGCCTGCCATGCCGGGGCGGTACTCGCCTCCGCCGCACATACGCGCAGCGCGAAGGTCGATCTGAATGGCGCCATCAATGATTTTGCTACGGCCGACAGCGGGCTTGTCGTCTACGGCGCCTCGACCGGGCGGGAGTTCTCGATCGAAAATGACGAGTGGAAACACGGCGCCTTTACCAAAGCGCTGATCGAGGCGATCGGCGAAGGCAAGGCAGATATCTTGCACAATGGCCGGATCACGACGGCCTTGCTCGATGCCTATCTTGCCGAGCGCGTCAAGGAGCTGACCGGCGGCGAGCAGCATCCCGTGATGAGCCGCCCCGATGCTGTGCCGGACTTCCCGCTCGCGCTCGTCAGGTGACTGATGGCGGCAATGACGAGCGGGGGTCGTCATTGCGAGCCGCGCGCGAAGCAATCCAGAAACGCCGGCTGGATTGCCGCGCAGATAAGTTTACGCAATCTGCGCAAGCTTGATTGCGCTCTCTCCGCTCCTAGAAAGAAACAACGCTTCCGCACCCACACCGTTTCATTCGCAGGGGTCGGCCAATGGCCGGTGCCGAACTCGCAGTGACGGCTTCGAGCACGAGTTCTCGTCGGAGAGTTTCGGTGAAGCACTTCGGATTTATCGGATTCCAGAAAACAAAAGACTGGCCCCGCGGCTCCACGACAGGCTAACCTTGGTTGAACGCACGCCCTTGCCCGGTACGCTTCGCCGCTTTTGGGACAGAATCCTATCTGCTTGAACTGGTGCCCACGCAATGCACCGCATTGGAAAGAACATCATGACCGCACTCGCCAAAACAGAAAGCCGGTCGCGCGCCGCTTCGGTCCAAAAGGTCGTCTCCAAAGACGGAATCGAAGCCTGGCTCGTCGAGGATTATACCGTTCCGCTTGTTGCTTTCGAATTTGCCTTCGCGGGGGGCGCCGCGCAAGATCCCGCCGGTAAGCCGGGTGTCGCATATTTGCTCGCCGGTCTGCTCGATGAAGGGGCCGGTCCTTATGATTCCGATGCGTTCCATCGCGCCCTCGACGATCATGCGATTGAAATATCCTTTTCCGCCGACCGCGATATTCTCAGCGGGCGCATGCGGACCTTGGCGAGGAATAGTGACAAGGCTTTCGAACTTCTGCGGCTCGCGGTCAACG
This sequence comes from uncultured Alphaproteobacteria bacterium, assembly GCA_963809985.1. GTDB lineage: Bacteria > Pseudomonadota > Alphaproteobacteria > Rhizobiales > Beijerinckiaceae > Methylovirgula. The sequence goes on from CAWELW010000004.1 coordinate 953,310, forward strand.
AAGCTCGATTGGACGAGGAGCCCTATCAGCGCGTCTTGGGTCAGATCGCCGCCGGCTTGAAACGCGAGATCAACGACCCTGAATGTGCTGCGGGCCGATTGTTCCGTGTCGCCTCCTATCCGGCTCATCCCTATGGCGCGCCGGTGCACGGCGAGCTCGAGAGCTTGGATAGGCTGACCCGTCAAAATCTCTTCGACATGCGAGCGGCGGTCTTCGCCCGCGACCGGCTGAAGATTGCCGCCGTTGGCGCGATCAACTCCGCCCGGCTTGCGCAATATCTCGACGATGTTTTCGGCGCGTTGCGCGAAAAGGCCGTTCTCGACCCGATCCCTGACGTGGGATTCGCCGAAATCGGCACGCGCCATATCGTCGATCTCGACATTCCGCAGACGACGATTCGCTTCGGCCGCCAAGGCGTCGGACGCGAGGATATTGATTATTTTGCCGCAACGGTCGTCAATCATGTCCTCGGCGGCGGCGTTTTTTCCGCCCGTCTCTTTCGCGAAGTGCGTGAGAAACGCGGCCTGGCGTACTCGGTCTATTCGCAACTCGCCACCTATGATCATGCCGCCATGTTGGTCGGGTCGACATCGACGAAGAATGAGAGAGCGGCGGAATCTCTGAGTGTGATCGAGGCCGAGATCCGCAGTCTCGGCGAACAAGGACCGCAGGTGGACGAACTCGAGAAAGCAAAGAGTTATCTCATCGGGTCTTATGATCTGCGCTTCGACACGTCGACGAAGATCGCGAGCCAGCTCGTCCATATTCAAACCGAAGGTCATGGCGTCGAATATCTCGACGAGCGCAACAGGCGCATCGATGCGGTGACCCTCGAAGATGCCAAGCGTGCCGCCAAACGTCTGTTCGGCGACGGCCAATTGCTCGTCGCTATTGCCGGCCGTCCGGTGGGAATGTGAGCGGAAGGTCGACGCTACGACGGCGGTTTCTCGGTTTGAATGTCTCAAAGGGTGGAAGGCGGGCATCTCCTCTCGGGTGATCGTTTCGCGACTGCGCTTGCCGCCCCTCTCCCCGCATAGGGCGTTGCTTGCGACGCCCGTCGCAAGCGACGGGCTATGCGGGGAGAGGTGAGGTGAGGGGCTGGGGGATTTGCTGCGATGTCTGAAAATTGCGTGACATAGAAAAATCGACGGATTGGCTTGCTTCGCACGACCGATTGGACCCAGCAAACATGCGGGGTCTCCAGTTCATCGAGACACACCGAGCACGCAGCCTCCGTCGCAATTCGACGAGTGCGGAACGTGTGCTTTGGCAGCGCTTGAAAAACCGAGGTCTCTCCGGCTTCAAATTTGTCCGCCAAGCACCGATCGGCCCCTACATTGCCGATTTTCTCTGCCGCGACATGAATCTCGTCGTGGAAATCGATGGGGCCACGCATTCGACTGATGCAGAGATTGCTTCGGATCAATGCCGCACGAGTTTTCTCGAAGAGCAGGGCTACCGCGTCATGCGATTCACCAATGAAGCGGTCTATGAAAGCGCGGAGGGAGTTCTCGAAACAATTTTAGCGGGGCTGCAGAAGCGACTTTGGTCAGCATGAAAGCAAATCCCCCAGCCCCTCACCCTAACCCTCTCCCCGCTTGCGGCAGGGCTGTCCGGGGAATGAGAGACCTGAATCGATCGGTCGCAGGTGCATGCCTCGTAGAAGCGAGGTTTTTCCGTTTACTTTCTGGTTGCGAGACTCAGAAAGGGAACGAGGCATGCGCTTTACGCCTAGCATTTTTGGCAAGCTGCTTGAAGCCATTAACCGGCGCCAGTTTCAAGCGATTGTTGATCGTCACGCCGGCGATGCCTACGACAAATCGTTCAAGAGCTGGGAGCATCTTGTGGCACTGATCTTTGCCCAGTTCAGCGCTACTGACAGCTTGCGTGGCCTGGAGGCCAGTTGGAACGCCAACAGTCAGCATCATTACCACTTGGCCAGCGGCAAGCTCATGCGTTCGACCTTGTCGGATGCAAACAAACGCCGCCCTGTTGGCGTCTTTGCCGAGACCTTCGGCCTGGTGGCAGGGCAGCTCGACCGGGAGACGCGCCGCGACGGCAAGGCGATGCTGCGCCTGATCAACTCGACGCCCATTCCACTTGGCAAACTGTGCGATTGGGCCAAGTCGAATGGGCGCATTCGCGGCATGAAGATGCATGTCGTCTATGATCCGAAGACCGATTACCCCCACATCCTCGATATCACCGATGCCGACGTCAACGATGCTCAGATCGGCCGCACGATTACAATCGAGGCCGGTGCAACTTATGTCTTCGACAAAGGCTATTGCCATTACAGCTGGTGGGCAGCGATCGCGGCCGCCGGGTCGAGCTTCGTCACGCGGCCCAAAACCAACATGGGTCTCAAGCTGGTCTGCGAGCGCCCCGTCGTAGCGCCGCAAGGCGATGGCTTCGCCATTCTCGAGGATAGCGAAGTGAGTTTCGCCAGCAGGGGCAATTCTAAGTTGCCGATCCGGCTGCGGCGCCTGCGCGTCAAGCGCGAGGAGAGCGACACGATCACCCTCCTGACCAATGATCTCGAACGTTCCGCCGTTGAGATCGCCACGCTCTACAAAGGCCGCTGGCAGATCGAGCTGCTGTTTTGTTGGATCAAGCAGCATCTCAAGATCCGCAGGTTCTTGGGAAATAACGATAACGCGATCCGCCTGCAGCTCTTCGCCGCGATGATCGCTTATGCGCTGCTGCGTATCGCGGCCCGGGCACACCGCGTCGCGATCCCCATCTTGAGGTTCACCGATCTCGTTGCCCAGTGCATTTTCGAGCGTCGTAAGATCGCGGCAATCGACAAGCCACCACCTGTCAATCCAAGCCTGCGACGCGATCGAAACTCGCCAAATCAGATGAGCTTCTGCTATGTTTGATTTTCCCCGGACAGCCCTGCCGCGAGCGGGGAGAGGGAACGCGCTGCGGCGAAGCCGGGAGCGGATGCGCAAGTGCGGCGCGACGCTCCGTGGTATGTGCGTAGCGGCGCAAGAGCCTCAAAGCCGATTATTTGGCAGCATGCTTGAATTTCTATGATGTGAGGAGTCCGGACTTTCTTCTCCTCTCAAAGCAGAGGCCTCCAAAGTGTTTCGTTCTTGTCGAGAACCCGCGAGTGTACGAGAATGGGCGACAGAGTCCATATTGGGGTCTGTGCGCCATCCATCAGAGACGTAGGGTTGGAATCACCTTGCGCTTGTCTAATTGGGGCATGCTGGGTAAGGAGGCGCTATGGAACCGCAGCCGTGTGCGATTTTCGGACTACCGCAGGACCCGGCGATATTGGCCGGCCTTGGAACAGTGACTATTCGACACGGCCAGCTTGATTACATCTTGCGTATGACAATTTGCTCAATCGTCGGCATAAGCAAGGAAGACGCACTGAACGCCACGGCCGCGCAAATGTCCGGTCAACTGCGCAAGCAAATCCGCAAGCTGGCAGAGCGTCGTTTCGGTGAGAGTAAAACTCTTATTTTGTTAGACGCACTTTTAAATCGCGCTGAATTTGCAAGCAGGCGACGGAATGAATTGATCCATAATCTGTGGGCACGAGAACTCGATGGGGATACCCTCCTCACCGACCGTGATCGTAAGTGGTCACCAGCACCAACCGTAGGGGAACTAGAGGCACTAGCCACAGATATTCACGCCATTACGTTTGACTTCATCAAAGCCCGGCAGGACGGGTTTCTTTTTCTGCGCTCGCGCAGCCTGCTCAAGGCAGCTAACTCCCATGCCACGCTTCGCGATAGCGGCACTTGTCATGCTTGCGGCTTCGATTGCTGTCACACGCCCCTGCGAGTCCGCAGAGGTGGAGAATTGGACGGGAGATTACCTATACACCGCCTGCGAAAACGGGCTCGCAACCGAACCCCAACCTCTAAATGCCATCAAAAAGTTATCTGACAACAGTTGGTGTATGGGATCGCTTGTAATGGCAGCGCAAGCGCTGATCGTCATACACAGCTGTTTTGAAGCAAACTTTGCCAAACAGATCAACTCCAAGACGAACCCGCAAGAGGTGGCTAGATATATTGTCAGCACGGCCACTTTTGGTGCCGACGTATGCTTTCCAGAAAATGTCAATTACCATACCCTAGCGTTAGTGTTGCTAAAGTATGGCCGGGAACATCCGGAGCAGCTTAGTTGGGCGTCTATAAAATTTGCCGGTATCGCATTTCAATCTGCTTATTCTTGCAATCGTATCAAATAGCAATAGCCTCCGCTCTTTGCCCTTCTTATGTGCGTATTTCACAAATCATCCTCGATCTGGCTGGCGCTACTTTTTCAATGGGGTGGCTCGTGCAAAAGTCCGATTCAGATCGCAAGCGGAAATCCAAGCTGAGACTCACCGATGCGGCCGTCCTTGCTCAACCCTTTGTTTGCCACGGCCGCCGGCCTGCCGGGAATCGGCCCGAAAACCGCCCAGCATCTTGACAGATTGCTGGCGGAGACGGTCGCGCAAGCCCGGGCAATCGATCTCCTTTTTCATTTGCCTCACGCGACGATCGATCGCCGCCAACGGCCGAAGATCGCGCAAGCGCCGCTCGATCAAATCGTCACCATCGAAGCGAGGGTCGTCGAGCATCGGCCGCCTGGGCCGCGCTCGAAAGCGCCCTACAAGGTCCTGGTCGAAGATGATACCGGTGACGTCCTGCTCGTCTTCTTCCTCGCCAATCATCAATGGATCGAGCGCAGCCTGCCGCCGGGCGAAACGCGCTGGATTTCGGGCAAGCTCGAACTTTGGGAGGGGTATCGGCAGATGGTCCATCCCGATCGCGTCCTCGATGCCGAGGGATTCGCCCGTATGCCTCTCATCGAGCCTGTCTATGGCTTGACCGCAGGGCTTTATCCGCGTGTGCTCGCGAAAGCGATCGATGCTGCGCTGAAGCGTCTCCCGGATTTGCCGGAATGGCAGGCGCAGACGATTGCGAAAATTCCTCGGCTGCCGAGTTTTGCGGCGGCGCTGGACGCGCTGCACCACCCGCAAGACCCCGCCTCCATTGAACTTCTCACGCCGGCACGCATCAGGCTCGCCTTTGACGAATTGCTCGCCCACCAGCTCGCGCTCATTCTGGTGCGTGCGCAAATGCGCAGCATCAGCGGCCGCAACAATTCCGGCGGCGGGCAAATTGCCCAGGATATCCTGCAAAGTCTGCCTTTCACGCTGACGGCGGCGCAGACCCAGGCCAGTGCGGAAATCCGCGCCGACCTTGCGCAACCGCGCCGCATGTTGCGGTTGCTGCAGGGCGATGTCGGGTCGGGCAAGACGATTGTGGCACTGATTGCTGTGGCCCACGTGGTGGAGGCCGGCCGCCAGGCGGCACTGATGGCGCCGACGGAAATTCTCGCCCGCCAGCATTTCGAGGCGATCGCAAAACATGCACGTGGTTTGAAGATCGCGCTGATGACCGGCCGCGACAAGCCGGCGGAACGCAACCGCACGCTGGCGGCTCTCGCCTCGGGTGAGATCGACATAGCGGTCGGGACGCATGCCTTGTTTCAGGAAAATGTCCAGTTTCACGACCTCGGCCTCGCCGTCGTCGATGAACAGCATAAGTTTGGCGTCTACCAGCGTTTGACGCTCGGCCAAAAAGGCGCAGGCGTCGACGTCCTCGTGATGACGGCGACGCCCATTCCGCGCACTTTGGTGCTGACCTATTTCGGCGACATGGATGTTTCGACCTTGCGGGAAAAGCCGGCAGGCCGCAGGCCGATCGAGACGCGCGCTCTGCCGCTCGATCGGCTCGACGAGGTCGTCGCCCGGCTCGGCCGCGCCCTCTCCGCGGGCAACCGTGCCTATTGGGTCTGCCCCTTGGTCGAAGAGAGCGAAGAGCTCGATGTCGCCGCCGCGCAAGAGAGGTTCGAAGCGCTCAGGAGCGTCTTCGGCGGAAAAGTCGGGCTCGTCCACGGCAAGATGAAAAGCCGCGACAAGGCTCTCGCAATGGCGGCCTTCGCCAAGGGCGAAACGCAAATTCTCGTTGCCACGACAGTCATCGAGGTCGGCGTCGATGTGCCCGACGCGAGCATTATGGTCATCGAACACGCCGAACGCTTCGGCCTCGCGCAATTGCATCAATTGCGCGGCCGCGTCGGCCGCGGCGAAGCGCAATCGGCCTGTCTCTTGCTCTACAAAGCTCCACTTGGCGCTGCGGCGCGCGCGCGTATCGCCATCATGCGCGAAACGCAGGACGGTTTCCGCATCGCCGAGGAGGATCTGCGCTTGCGCGGTGAAGGCGAAGTGCTCGGCACGCGGCAATCAGGCGCCCCCGGCTTCCGCCTCGCCCGTCTGCCCGAACACGCCGACCTGCTCAGCCTCGCGCGCGCCGAGGCGCAAGAAATCTTAGCGACCAATCCGCACCTCGAAGGCGCCCATGGCGAAGCCTTGCGGATCTTGTTGTATCTGTTCGAACGCGAGGCTGCGGTCAAGCTTTTACGGGCGGGTTGAGGGCCGGCACGCCGGACCACGTCGCCGTCACTGCGTGGTCGGCCGGAATCGTTTGACGAAGAGGCCGACTATCACGGCGTGCGCCACATGTTCGGCCATGCATTGGTAGCCGAGGTCGTTCAAGTGAAAATTATCGCTCGCCAACAGCGGTAGATTGGCGCGCGTCAGGGCGATGAATCGCATTGCATCGTAGCGGCGGACGTAAAGGATATTTTCGTCTGCGGCAATCTTGCGGAGAACCTCGCGGACGGCAAAATAGCTCGCGTCCTTGGCGAGGCGCGAAGTATATTGCAGGCCGACGAGCACGACATCTATGCCGTCCCCCTTCAGCCACTCGACCGTCTCTCGGACCGTCCTGTCGAAATCCTCGGGCGGGACCCGCGAGATCGCATCATTGGTGCCCAATTGCCAAAGCACGAGGTCGGGTTTCGATATGGCCACCTCATTGCGGATCCGTTCGGCGGTCGTCTCAGCGACTTCGCCGCCGATGCCGCGATTGACGATTTCGACGTCGACGTCCTTGAGCGCATGTTCCAAAATCCCGCTGAGTTGCGCCGGATAGCTCTTGACACCGGACGAAGCGCCAATGCCGATCGTCGAAGACGAGCCGATGGCGAGGATATGGACCGTGCGGCTCTTCTGCAGCAAAGCCGCGAGGTTCGGCAGCGGCGCGGGCATGGCGATGTCATTCGCCGGCACTTCGCAGGCCGGACTCAGAGGCGGCAAAGGCGGAGCTGGAGTCTCCTCCGCGGCGAATGCCGGGAGGGCTAGCCAGACGCCGAAGGCGAGACTTGCAAACCGGCAGAGGCGGTGCGCAGCCGGTCGCGCCATTCCGATATCCATGCAACCATTCCCATAACGATAAGGCCCACAATAAGCATGACGGCATCGGTTGCAATGAGCCCGCCATAGGTAAAACGGACGATCTGCCCGACGAGACTGAGCAATGAGGCGATACAAAACACGTAAAGTGAATGTCGCCCGAGCATCGAAAAATAAGCGCAGCAGCTCGGGAGAAATCTATTGATGAGTCCGAAGCTTCCCGCAAAGACCGCCGTCAGCGCAAGCATGTGGAGAAGCCGGGCCGGCGACAGAAAGGTCTTGTCGAAGACAAAGAAAAGCTTGGGATCGGGAACATTGAGCGGCTCCGGAGAGTAGCGGGTGAGCCCGATGAAGACGCCCAGACCGACAATCGGTAGGGCGCACCAGAACATAGAGCGGCGATATCGTCGGACCAGCCGGCCGAGACCGGTGCCGCCGGCCAGGACGAAGCCGAGCACGAAAATGAGCTGCCAGGCGAATGGGTTCAAGAACCAGGTACCCTCGACCGGCCAGGTTGGCAGATTGAGCCCATTGGCAAGTGCGGCGACATAAATCGCCAAAGAGACTGGAAGGAGCGCCCATGGCGCGTAACGAAATGTGAGGGCGAGAAAAGGCGCGCCCGCCATCAGCACGACATAGAGCGGCAAAATGTTGAAGTAACCGAGCTGGTGGAGCAGCAAGACAAGCCCGACATGGGCTTCGACCGGATCGCGGAACACGGCCGATGCATTATGCCAATCGAGCAGAAAAGGTGCGTCGATGAGGATCGAGGCGCCGGCCAGCAGCGCCAGGGCAATCTCCGTAATAGCCAATTGGGCGATATAGACATTCAAGGCCCGGCCGGAAAGCCGCAGGAAGACCCCAATCGGCGGCAGAGAAGCGGCCGTGCCTTCGACCTGAAAACGCAACGACCAGCCGGCGAGGAAGACGAAGAGCTCGGCGGAATCCGACAGAGAAACGTTACGATAAGTGAAGCGTTCGAAGTAAATTCCGGGGATGTGGTTGATGAAGATCGTGACGAGAGCGAAACCGCGCCAGAAATCTATTTCGTTAGGTTTCCGCATAGCCAATTCCGTGGCGTCCGACTGAGATCGTGTAAGATGATCATGACCAGAATTCGCTGCTTGGTCGTCAATACTCCTGGTTATCAATCGCCGCTTGCAAAGATTTGCCGGAAGACCGCCGGCAGGTTCTCCGGGATGTCTTCTGAGATGAGCCCCGGCCCGAAATTCTGCGCCGCAGCCCCGTGAAAATAGACCGCGGCACTCGCGGCTTCGAAGGACGGCATGCCTTGGGCGAGGAGAGCGGCAATGATCCCAGCGAGGACATCGCCAGAGCCGGCAGTTGCGAGCCAGGGCGGGGCATTTTGGGCGATCGTCGCCCGGCCCTGCGCGTCGGCGACGACGGTGTCGGCGCCCTTCAGCACGATCGTCGCCCGCATCAAAGCTGCGGCGCCGCGGGCGCGGTTGAGTTTTGAGCCCGACACGAGAAGTTCGGTCGCCGGATGATCGCGGACTTCACCTTCCTTCGTAGCGAAAAGGCGTGCGAATTCGCCGTCGTGCGGCGTCAGAACGACCGCGCAATCGGATGCTGCTATGGCCTCGGCCAGCCGCTGGGGCTCGCCGGCAAAGCTCGTCAGGGCATCGGCATCGAGGACGATGCCGCGAGGCGGTTGAGCAACGTCGCCGCGTCGCGCCAGCGCCGCGAGGACCATATCGCGCGCCGCTTTGCCGACGCCGACACCGGGCCCGATCACGAGGGCATTTTTGCGCCGATCGGAAAGGATCTGCGCGAGTTCGTCCGGCCCTTCGCACGTCGTCGTCATGATCGCGGTCAGGGCCGCTGCGTGTATCGGCAAGGCTTCGCTCGGAGTTGCAACGGTCACGAGGCCGGCGCCGGCGCGAAGGGCGCCGCGCGCAGCAAGGCGTGCCGCGCCGGTATGGGCGCGGTCGCCGGACAGGATCAGCGTATGACCGCGCGAATACTTGTGCCCCTCGATCCGCGGGCGCGGGAAACAAGCGGCCCATACGGACGGCGAATTGATGAAGGTCTGAGGGTTGATCTGCGTCAGGACATCGTCCGGAATGCCGATGTCGACGAGTTCGGTTTCGCCGCAATGGAGGCGTCCCGGCAACAGAATATGGCCGGGCTTCAGCCGAAAAAACGTCATGGTGAAGGAAGCTTCGACAGCGATGCCGCGGACCTGGCCGCTCGATCCGTCGATGCCCGAGGGGATGTCGACCGCAATGATCGGCTTGCCTGTCCGCCGCGTCCATTCATTCAGGCGCACGATGGCTTTTTTGGCATTTCCCTCGACGTCACGACTAAGGCCTGCGCCGAAGAGGGCATCGATCGCGAGATCGGCATCCTCGAGTTCGACTGCATCCAAAGAGGCAACCGAACCGGTCCAGCCGTCGGCTGCCCACGCTGCGTCGCCGCTGAGCTCGGCACGCGAACCGAGCAGACCGAGCCCGACTTCAAATCCTCCGGCGGCGAGGTGCCGCGCCGCCACGAAACCGTCGCCGCCATTATTGCCCGGCCCGCAAAAGATGGCGATCCGGCCACCGGAGTGCCGACGCACCGCGACGAGGCGAGCTGCGGCGCGGGCGAGCGCTGTACCGGCACGCTCCATCAAGACAGTCCCAGGCGTCCCGGCTTCGATCGTCAATCGATCGGCCTTGGCCATCTCGACCGTCGTGAGAAGTTGGGGAGGGGGCAAAATCGAGGCCATGGACAAGCGTCGCAAACCCTGATGAAAACTGCAGCTTACGATTAAAGACGTCAGACCGATCGAACGCGCGCGTGGAGCACCGCGTCTCCGTCACTGCGATTGAAGTGGCCACGCCATCTGCTGTATCACGGAAACTCGAAGAACCGAACAAGCACTGCCCAACCGTTCACAAAGTTGACTTTGCGGCAGGTGGCGAGTAACCAACGTGCTATCCGAAAGGCTGATCGGTCGCCGGTTTCGGCGCTTCAGCAATCCGTTTTCCGGGGACAGCCCCCGTGTCTGTGACACCACGTAACGCGAAATTCGGAATAGGCCAGGTCGTGCGCCACCGTAAATATCCCTTCCGTGGGATCATTTACGACGTCGACCCCGTGTTCGCGAATACCGAAGAATGGTGGCTCGCCATTCCCGAAGAAGTCAGGCCGCGCAAAGATCAGCCATTTTATCACCTCTTCGCCGAAAATGCCGAGACGGAATATGTGGCATATGTCTCAGAGCAAAATCTGTTACCCGACACGTCGAGTGAGCCGGTGCGCCATCCGCAGGTCGACGAAATGTTCACGCGGGCGCGAGACGGCGGCTATCAGATCAAGGCCGCGCTGCTGAACTAGAGCGGGATGATTTTAGGTTAGTCCATAACCTGCCTGTTTGAAATAGTTGGCGCACTCCTGAGGTGTGAAGTCATCGAGGATTTGGCCGATGCAGGCGCAGACGGCTTCGCGCGAGCGGGCAGCTCGTTTGCGGAGCAGGTGTTTTAGCTTCGCGAAGACCATTTCGATCGGGTTCAGGTCGGGCGAGTATTTTGGCAGGAAGAACCGCTTGGCGCCGGCGGAACGGATTGCGTCGCGTATGGCCTTTCTCTTGTGGCTGCTGAGATTGTCCATGAAGACGATGTCATCGGGGTTGAGTGAAGGGACGAGAACCTCCTCGACGTAGGTTTGGAAGCTCTGGCTGTCGATAGGCCCGTCGAGAAGCCATGGCGCCTCGATCCGGTCGTGGCGCAGCGCGGCCAGGAAGGTCATGGTCTTCCAGTGGCCGTATGGGGCCTTGGCCTTGAGCCTACGGCCTCGCGGCGCCCATCCTCTGAGCGGCGCCATATTAGTTTTGGTCCAGGTCTCGTCGATGAAGACCAGGCGCTCGAGATCAACGCGGTTTTGATGCTTTCGCCATTGTTCCCGCCGGCGTGCGACGTCAGGACGATCCTGCTCGCTGGCGAATACAGTTTTTTTTAAAACTCAGCTTCTCCGCGTGAACAAAGTTCCATACCGAGTGGTAATCAACCTTGAGGCCGCGTTCGGCCAGTTCGGCCACCAGCCCCCGCAAGGTGAAGTCTTTCTCCTTGATCCTCCGCAGCAGAAACTCGTGATGTTCGCCGCGAATGGCCTTGGGCTTGTATCCACCCATCTGGCGTGCTGCCGCGCTACCCGTTTCGAGGAAGCGCCGGACCCAAACGATCACCGTGCTGACCCCGAGATCAAATTGCGCAGCCGCCTGATGCCGCGACAGCCCGCCATCCACAACCGCCGCAACAACACGTTGGCGAAGATCCACAGAATAGGGTTTTGCCATCCATGCTGGCCTCCTTCCCAGCCAGCATGTTGAATCAGAACTAAGCCGATTCGGGAATCCCCAATCGAATCGGACTAAAGCCATCCCGCTCTAGCGCATTCTGAGCAGAACGGCAATTTTTCGCCGCTCTCGTTGCGTCTGCATCGCCGAAACAGCAACGCTGGCCGCGTCCGCAGCATGTCCGGCAAGAAACGGGGCCAGCCTTTGATTTTGACCCGATCGAGACAGAAAAACCATGGGCCGCGGTACGCCGCACGTCACCCATGGTTTTGTGGTCTTTATGCCTCGTAAACCAGGCTGGCGCTGCTATTTGGTCGCCGGCGCAGGCTCGGGCGTTGGCGGCGCTGGCGGCGGCACGTTCTGTTTGGCCGCCTCCAGCCGTTTGCGCTCTTCTTCGGCGCGTTTCTGCAATTCCTCTTGGAATTTCTTCTGCTGCTCTGCGAGGACCTTCGGATCGATGGCCGGGCCGTCGAAAGCTTGCTCGAAGCCGGCGAGCGGCACGCCGAACGTCACTTCCGCATTTCCCTGGTTGCGTACCGAAACGTTGAGGGTCGTACCTTTCTTGATCTGGCCAAGAACGGTGCCCTTGATTTTCGATTCCGCGAAACATCCGTTCGGAAAACAGATCTCGAACGTACCTTCGTTGCTTGCGCCGTTGTCGACGGCGAAGCGCAAGCCCGGTCGCAGCATGAGGCCGACCGGCAGAAGCAAGCGCACGATACGCGTATCGTCGCCGGCAACATCATAGACTGCGAGCGCCAAGACGGGCGGCTGATCCGCCTTCGCGGTGAAGTCGCGCGTCGTGTAGCAAATGTCCTTGTTGGCTTTCTGGTCGTGGCCGCAAATCTTCGTCCAGTTGTTTTGCGTCGGCAAAAGCTCGACTCGCAGCGAGCCTGGCTGCGGTGCTTGCGGCTGTGCGGGAGCCTGTTCCGCGGGAGCGGCAGGCTTGGCAGGCTTGGCAGGCTTGGTGGCAGCAGGCTTCTGCGGGGACTGAGCGTAGGCTAGTCCCGCGGTCAAAAGAAAAGTACAGGCCAAACTGGCGAAGCCGAGACGCTTCAACGTGAACGGCATCAGAAATCCTTTCAGATAGGCAGCTCTTCAAAACGGCAGGTTGTCGGCTCGCGGGGTCGAGCGGGCGACCCCGCAGCCGCAGCCACACAAAGACGCGAACAGAGCTCGCCGTCAAGACGAGGCAATTTGCAAATTGACCGCGAATGCGGCGAGAAATTGACGTTCTCCACATAGAATTGCCTGACGAATCAGGCTTTTTGTCACATGAAACATGTTCCCCGCAAGATGCGCCCGACATAAATGTCGAGCCACGGGGACATAGGGCCGGTTTTGCGCGCAGTCGTCGCATTCCGGGGACTCGGGGCGGCGTCCGGCTTCCGCCAAATACAGTTTCCGGGATAAAGTTCAAGCATGGACATTTCTACGATTCGCCGGCTTGCGGCGGCCTGGCCGAAGGTTATCGCCGTCGCAGCCGGCATGTTCGCAACGACTGGAACGGCAGCGCAATCGCCGGCCGCGCCGCGGCACGCCATAGCCATGCATGGTGAGCCGGCCCTGCCAGCCAACTTCGACCATTTGCCTTATGCCGATCCTGCGGCGCCGAGAGGCGGGCGCTTGGTCATCGGCCTTCCCGGCACGTTCGACAGTCTCAATCCCTACAACCTGAAGGCCGGCTCGACGGCACAAGGGCTCATCGGCAATGTGTTCCAGACCTTGATGAGCCGGTCCCTCGATGAGCCGTTCACGCTCTACGGTCTCATCGCACGAACCATCGAGACCGACGCCGACCGTTCCTATGCCACCTTTCGGCTCGACCCGCGGGCCAAGTTTTCGGACGGCACGCCGATCACCGCAGCGGATGTTCTGTTCACATTCGAGCTCCTCAAGAAACACGGGCGACCGCAGCAGCGCGTTGCTTTTTCCCTCATAAAACAAGTGGAAACACCGGACGCCGCGACCATTCGCTTCGATTTTCCGGGGCTCGGCGACCGGGAGATGCCGCTCACTTTGGCGCTTATGCCGGTCCTGCCGCGACATCGCGTCGACGAGGCCAAATTCGACGAAGCAAACCTCGCGATTCCGGTCGGCTCCGGGCCCTACCGCATCGCTGCGGTTAAACCCGGCGAGCGCATTCTGCTGCAACGCAATCCCGACTATTGGGCAAATGATGTGCCCGTGCATCGTGGTCTCTTCAATTTCGACGAGATCGAAATCGACTATTACCGCGACCAGAACAGCCTGTTCGAGGCCTTCGCCGCCGGACTTGTCGATTTCCGCACCGAAACCAATCCGATACGCTGGACGACGGGCTATGATTTTCCGGCGCTGCGCGAACATCGCGTCAGCCGCGAAAGCTTGCCCGTCGGCGGCCCGAAGGGCATGGAAGGCTTCGTCTTCAATCTCCGGCGTTCCCGGTTCACTGACATCAGGGTCCGCGAAGCCTTGGGCCTCATGTTCGATTTCGAGTGGATCAACGCCAATCTTTACGGCGGGCTCTATACGCGGACCAAGAGTTTCTTCGACGAGTCCGAACTCGCCTCGACCGGACGCCCCGCGAGCGCCGCCGAACGTGCGCTCCTTGCGCCGTTTCCGGGTTCTGTTCGCGACGATATCCTCGAGGGCAGCTGGCGGCCACCGCAGAGCGACGGGTCGGGCCAAGATCGTCGCAAGCCGCGGCAGGCACTGAACCTTCTTGCCGCTGCAGGTTATGACCTGAAGGACGGCCGGCTTCTGAAGGGCGGCGAGGCCCTCGGCTTCGAAATCATGGTGCAGGATCGCGCCCAGGAGAAGCTCGCACTCAATTATGCGGCATCCCTGGCACGCATAGGCGTCGACGCCCGCATCCGCCTTGTCGACGAAGTGCAATACCAGCGCCGCCGGCAGAACTTCGACTTCGACATGATGCTCGGCTCTTGGTACGCTTCGGCGTCGCCCGGCAACGAGCAGCGCGGACGCTGGGGATCGGCCGCTGCCGATCAGCCGGGCTCGTTCAATCTTGCCGGAGTAAAATCCCCCGTCATCGATGCGATGATCAATGCCTTGCTGGCGGCGAGATCACATGACGATTTCGTCACGGCCGTGCGCGCTTATGATCGCGTCTTGCTCTCCGGCTTTTACATTGTGCCGCTGTTTCATGCCTCGACGCAATGGATCGCGGCCTCCGCGGCGCTGGGCCGGCCCGCGCATTTGCCTCGCTACGGTTCGCCGACCGCCAGCGCAACGCTCGAGACTTGGTGGAGGAAAGAGCAATGACGACTCAAGTGGCGGGAGTGGACCGCGAAGGGCACGATCCCTTCGCCCATTTCAGTCCCGCCGCACTCGTCTCCGCTACGGCACGGCTTCGCCCAGAGAGCCTTGCCTTCCACGACCGCGCGCAGTCGCTCCCTTATGGGGTTCTTGCGGCGCAGGTGGCAGCGGTCGCGCGGCTGTTGAGCGACTGCGGCCTCAGGCCCGGTGAGCGCCTTCTTCTCACCGGCGGGGCGGAGATTTCGCTCGCCGTCGTGCTCATCGCGGCGCTGCGCGGCGGCTATCAGCCTGCGCTGGCGCCGCTCGATCTCGACCCGGCGGATCTTGCGGCCTATGCACGCGCCCTCGATGTGGCTGCCCTTGTCGGTCCCAGTCACTACGGCGAACTTTGTCCCGCCGAGAGCTTTCTGACAACGGCCGCATCGGTCGCGACGATCCGGCTCGTCGCGAGCTGCGGCCCCGAGACTTTCGATGGCGCCGTCGATCTCAGCCCCGCTGCATGCCTTCGCTATGCCGCGGAGCATCCCGACAATGGGTTCGAAAGGGACGAATTTGCGCCGGCAATGCCGCCGCGCGTCATAACGCTCGATCGTCGCAACGGTCTCAAACCCGTCTTCCATCAGCAATCGACTTTGATCGCGGCGGGGCTCGACTTCGCCGCCCGCGCCAGGATCGGGCGTGAGACGCCCATCCTTTGCACATTGCCGCCGACGAGTTTCGCCGGTCTCGTCGCCGGCCCGATTGCGGCGCTCTTGTCGGGAACCGCATTGCATCTGCACGGACCTTTCGATGCGCGTGACTTTCTCGCGGCGCGGGAAAGCATCGTTCACCCCCATCTCGTCGTGCCGGCCGGCGTTGCAGCCGACCTCTTGCAAGCGGATGTCATGACGGGTCTCGCCTCGGCAATCCTCGTATCGCGGCTGTCCTCGCAAGAGCCTTTGCGACTGCCGGAGAGGTTGAACGCGCCCTGCGCACTGGTTGATCTTTACGCGATCGATGAAACGGCGGTTGTCGCCGAAGAACGCCGGGATGGCAATGCCCGGCCGCCGGCGCAGGAACCGCATTTCATCGGCGTCGGCGGCTCCCGCGCCGTCACGGTCGAAGCCGTTCCGACGACGGGCACTGGTTTTGCTCTCCGCGGCGTCGCCGTGACAAGCGCGAACTGAGACAGGCTTGCCACCGAAAAAAATCGAAGCATGGCGGCTGCGGCAGGGAGCAGGCGGGACGCGATCGCACCTGTTTTGGAGGGTGAAGCTGTAAGGTTGTTGTTCTTGTTATGTTCTTTACCCGACGCCTCTCCTCGATTAGGCTCGCGCCCGTTGCTGCCACGCGATTTCGGGGGTTCGGGTGCAAACTGTCGACGACTTACGCGAGTTTTTCGATGACAACTCTTGGCGCTGGCCGTTCCACGCGATGCCGGCACTCCGCGAGCAGGGCCTGCTTCTCGGCAACGGCACAGTGCTCGCCCGCATGGGGCGCAATCGGCGCGGCGAAGATTTGCTGGCGCTGCCGCAAGACGAAGAGCGTCTCATGGCGCTGTTGTCGGCGGTCTGCGGCCGGCAGATCTCGCCGCGTGTCATGTACCACATCGGCCGCGCCTCCGAACAATGGCGGCGTGGCGACAAGGTCTTGGCGCAATTCGAGCTGGCCTTTGCGCGCTTCCCGCGGCTTCGAACGAGTGAGGATGCCTTCCGTCTCTTTCTCGCCGAAAATCTGCTCGACCAAGGCATTACGCCGCGGCGTCTGACGTGGGAATTGGGCTTTGATCCCGATCTCCTCAAATATGACCCAAACGAGCCGCGCGGTCCCGACGGACGGTGGATCAAAGTTGGCGATGGTGCGCCGGATCAGGACGCATCGTCCGCACGTGTCTCGCCGGGAATTGCCATCGCGGCACGCGGACTCTCGCTGCTTGCTCCAGTCTCGCCGGAAGCGCTCGAGGCGCTCGCGGTTTTTGCCACGCGAATTACCTTTGCGACCGCATTGCTCGGTGCGCTTCTCATTCCGACACCGAATCCCGGCGGGATTTCCGAAGGGGACGTACCGGGTCTGCCCGGCGTTCGTTATCGCCGCGATGGACAAGCCTTAGATCTGGATATTACGGCGACGGCCGACGACGGCCGCAAGGTGACGGTCTCGTGCCACCGCGTCGACGATAGTCTTTACGTGGACGAACATGGCCGTCCCATAGGGCGCCTGTTGAGCAGCGGTCTCTATCTCGACGCCGATTCTGTCGCCACCGCACTCCGGGAAAAGCTCGCTCCAGACCGAAAAGACGAGCCCGGCGCCGAAGCGAAGCTTGCCTTGCATCCCGATGAACCGAAGCTCTGTCCTGATCCGGAACCGGATCGCCCGCACGGGGCGAAGGAGAGAGCGCTTGACTACGAAGACGACGTGCATGCACGCGTCAATCCGCAGCTGCCCCTGGAACGCGGCCTGGCCGTCAAGCTCTGGAACCCGGCGACAGGCGCTTATGTCTATTTCGAAGATTGCTTCCGCGACCACGGCGATGTCGTCGACGGCGATATGAAGCCCGGCGATTTCGCCGATGCGAAGGGACCCGGCTACGAGCATCTCTTGCGGGATAATGAATATACGAACCGAGGGACCATGGATCAGCTGTTCCAGCAGGCATATCTCCAGACCGGCGCAACGCGACCGCGAGGGGCGAGTGTCAAATGGTACTTCGCCGAAGAATGGGCGGCGGACTATGTTCGCAAGAATTTCGAAGAAGATTACGGCGATATTATTATCCGTTACATGCCAGCGAGGAAACGCCGATGACTGCCGGGTTGGGATATAAAATTCATGCTCATTTACGCGCCCGGCAAGAGACTCTGGAGCTCGTTGCTGAGCGCCTGCGCCGCCTCATCCGGCGCTTTGAAGCAATTGATCCGATCCTCGCCCAATGGTACGATCCGCTGAGCGAGACGGAGGTCGTGCCGCTCGATCTCGCGCCGGCTTCGCTCACCAAAAGAATTGCCGCTACCATCTACTATAGAGACGATGGCACGCCACTATACAACCTCGGCTATCATCTTGCGGTTTTCAACAACAACAAAAACAAATGGGGTCCGCGCGGCTTCACACTTCGGATTCACGCTGGCGCTGACACGCCGCGAAATTTCGTGACCTTGGAGACGGATTACGGGTTTGTTCCCGATCGCGACATCATCACTTACGCTATTTTCAGAGGGGCGATCCTCGCAATAGCAGAGGCATTCGACGCTTCTTGGTCTAAGGCCTACCCAACCGACATTTCGAAGCTCTGGCCGCAAAAGCGCGCGCGACCGATGGTGTTGCTCGCATGGATGACCTATATTTCGCCACGCTTGGCGCCTTTGATTACGCCGCCGCAAACCGCCATCGTCGAATACCGGCCCAACGGCGGGCTCTTCATGGCGGCGACGGACGAGACCTTCATCACCGCCAATCCCAAACATCTCGCCGTCGCGCGCGACATCGAAGCCGCGGTCGCGCCGCTCAACGCGCTCCCCTGGCCGCCCGATGCCGAGCCTGCGTGAAGGCGGGCCAGGTCTTCGAACAGGCCAAGTCTTCGAACTTTCCGCAAGCCTCTGCCCATGATAGGTTCGCTGGGCCATCGAGCCCGAGCCAGCCAGGAGATGCGTGATGTTCTTCGTGGGTCTTATCCTCTTTTGCGTCATCTTACTTCTCACGAGTTTGCGCGTCGCAAACCAATATGAGCGGGCCGTCGTGTTCCGGCTCGGCAGATATTCGCGTACGGCCGGCCCCGGATTGTACTTTCTGATTCCCCTTGTCGAGTGGCAGGTGAAGGTCGATATGCGGACGATGACGACGACGGTCGAACCGCAAGAGACGATCACGCGCGACAACGTGCCGATCAAGATCAATGCGGTGATCTGGCGGCGGACCGTCAATCCGCGCGACGCCGTGATCGAAGTCACCGATGTCGGCAATGCGGTGGTGCAAGTGGCGGTCACCGCGCTGCGCAACGTCATCGGCCAGCATTCGCTCGATGACGTCTTGAAGGCCCAGGATGCGATTTCGGCTTCCTTGCAGGCGACGATCGACGTCGTCACCGAACCTTGGGGCGTGAAAGTCGAACGCGTCCAGATGAAGAACGTCGAAATTCCCGAGACCATGCAGAGGGCGATGGCGCAAGAGGCCGAGGCCTTGCGCGAAAAACGCGCCCGCCAGATCAAGGCGGAAGCCGAGCTCGACGCCGCCGTGCTCTTGCGTCAGGCCGCCGAGACCATCATGGTGAGCCCGGCCGGCCTCGAGTTGCGGCGGATGCAGATGATCACCGAAGTCGGTGCCGAGCAGAACACGATGACGATCATCATGATGCCGAGCGAATTCGTCGAAATGGCACGGGCGATCGGCGCCCGCGCCAATCCGGGTTAGAGTGAGCCGTTTTTGGTCTTTGACCTAGAAAGGGGAACCTATGAGGAAGAAAATAGCCTTTGCCGCGTCGCTCGCGTTGCTGGCCCAGTCCGCCGGTGCATGGGCTGCGGATGTCGGCGGCCGGTATAATGTCACCGGGACCAATTTTGACGGTTCGGCCTACACGGGAACGGCGGAAATCACGGTGACCAGCAATTCCACCTGCCGCATCGTCTGGCATATCGGCGCCTCGGATTGGAAGGGCATCTGCATGCGTGTCAACGGCACTCTTGCGGCAGCTTACCAATATAAGAACACCATCGGTCTCGTCCATTACGACATAAAGAAGGACGGCGTGCTGGACGGTGTTTGGACGATGGCCGATCGCGATGGCGCCGGCACAGATGTGCTGACGCCGCAGGAGTAATGCTTCTCCCCTCTCATTCTGCCCAGCGTTCCTGTCTTATCGTGCCGGCTCGCTTGCGGCCCACCGATCAAGCTTCACGCCTCGCCCGGGTAGTGTGAAGCTTTGCATCGAATTGCGGGTTGCAACAGATTTCGATTGGTCTGCAAGATCGTTCGGCTCGCGACCGCCGACCCGCGCGGTGCAATTGTCAGCGCTCGCAGGTTGGCGATGCCGCGAGAGAGAATATGCGCTGCACGGCGGCTTCTGCGTTCCGGCTCATATTCCGATACTATTTGTTCAGCGTGATTTGTAATCGATTTTTTGTACTTATTCAGGGCATGATGCTGCCACGATTATACAGTTCCTTGCGCCGCGTCGACATCGAGCCGAACGCCGTGATTCGACCCGCATGTGGCCGTGACGATGACGATCAATCGCCGGCCCGGCGTCGAAGGCTGCAAAGACTTAAAATTAAACAACGGCAGCAGGAGAAACTTTCCGTGCGAGTGTTTTTCAACGGTGAAACCGACGGCGAAAAGCTTACGCCCATCGGGCAAATCCGCGCCGCATCGAACTGGTATGGACCGCGCGCCGCTTCCGACGACGAAGCCTATAAGGAGAAGGCGCTCGATAATCTCATCAATGCGGCGGAGGACGTCGATGCCGATGCGATCGTCGGCGTGGAATATTCGGTCGACCGCGTCGATGCCGGCGACACGCCCGGGTCCGCACCCTTGCAGCGCATATTCGCGACCGCTGTTGCGGTCAAACTTCCGCGTTCGTGAAACGAAGCCGGAGACCGGTCTCTTTCGCGCTACGCGAGGTGGCGCGGCTCGCAGCTCCTTTTCTGTCGGATCGAATGCCGAAAACTGCGGCCGCCCGCCTCACCTCGAAAACTTCTTGTACTTCAGCCGGTGCGGAATGACGCTGTCGATCCCGAGGCGACGCTTCTTGTCTTCTTCATAGTCGGCGAAATTTCCCTCGAACCATTCGACATGGCTGTCACCTTCGAAGGCGAGCCTATGGGTCGCGATCGAGGATCCATACGCTCCCGATCACGATTGCCGACCGAAGCCCGGATCGCTATTATAGCCATGTATGGCCAGATCGGAGGCGGAAATGCCGAGCTATTCACTCGCGAAGGCCAAAGACCAGCTCTCGAAACTCGTCGACGAGGCCCTCGCCGGCGAGCAAGTAATCATTACCCGTCACGGCAAACCGGCGGTGGAATTGCGGCGCGCCGGCAACGAGCCGGCGGATCTCCGGCTATCGGCAGATGAATGGGTGAGACTGCGCGCTCGGCGGGACGCCCGGCCTTCGCTCGGAGGAGACTCGGTCGCGATCGTTCGTTCGATGCGAGACGAGCGATCTTGAACCACCATCTCGACGCGAGTTTCGTCGTCTCGCTGTTCTTGCGCGATGTCCATACCTCCGAGGCCGATCAATGGATCGAGCGAGCCCCAGGCCCGATCAACGTCAATGAGCTCTGCGCCGTCGAATTTGCCGCGGTTGTGTCGCGTGGCGTGCGAACGGGACGCTTGTCGCCTGCGGAAACCGAAGCGACGCTCTCAGACTTCGACGAATGGCGATCAATGTGTTCTTCGCTGCACCGTGTGGGAACGGCCGATTTCGCACGCGCTGACACGCTGGTACGCGACTTCGCCACAAAACTCGCTGCCGCCGATGCCCTGCATCTCGCCGCGGCGATGAACGCCGGGGCAAGCCTCGTAACTTTCGATGGTCGATTGGCAGAGGCAGCGAGAATGCAGGGCGTGGGGGTGGTGAGGTTGGGAACATAGCGCACGGATCTTCGATCCAGCGATTTGCTTGAGCCGCAAAGGCGCGAAGAGCGGCATGCTTATCCGGCAAGACGCAGAATAATCAGCTCTCAACATTTGGAAGATGAATCTCGAGGTCCTTTCCAAATTTCAATCCCGCGACATCGCAGGCCAGTTTCAGCAACCGCTCCTTCTCGCGGTTCGCAATGTTGCTACCCAACCACCAGCCCGGTACGATCTCAGTCGTATAGATTTCCAGCTCCGGCTTTCGTGGATAGACATCTGATCGGTTTCTTGAGATGTGGTTCCGCGTTCGGCCAGGCGCGAGCTTCGAAAACTGGTCCAGAAATCGGGGAATTTCTTCGTAAAATTTTCTCAGAACGTAAATGAGAGCAGATATTGCATCTGGATGCTCAGTGCGCTTTCCCTTGAGCAACAGTACGACACGTCTCGTTCCTGTGCTAATAGGGGGGACCTCGATGCCTCGCCCGGAAACTGGTCGAGCGGTCGTTGGTGTTGCCGATATCTTCGATTCGTTGCCACCACCCTTCATCCCGGCGAGAAAGGCCTCCACTTGTTCGTCAGTGGGACGAAAGCCAACAAGGCTGACGACCTTCTCGGCGATCAGATCGATAAGCAGTTCGTCCGGCTCAGAGACAAGATCATTCCATGCTTTGGGAATCGCTGCGCGCGCTTCTCTATCTCTCGCAGCGCTTTGATAGTCGGTTCGAGCATCTTGAATTGCGAGCCCGTTTTTCACTCGCTCGAAACGCAAGTATCGTTCAAAAATATTTGCTGCGTCAGTCGCTTCCCGTTCGAGAAGGTCGAGCTTATGAACTCGTCGCTCGACATAAGTTCCTTGCTCTCCCGGCAGGAAAAAGCTCCATTCGCGCCCATCCACAAGAATCGCGAATGGCGCTCCCTGATGAAAAGCATACTCGAAAAGCTGGCGATCGCCGTCGCCCCCGGAGTTTGGAGCTTTCACTTCAATGAATACAGAGGGTGAACTTGGGCTCGTAAAGAGAGCGTAATCCACTCGACGCTTTTCCACTGTGAATTCGCGTCGAACAAGGTCTGGGTTGTAAACATCCCAGCCCAACTCGAACAGAATCCGGTTCACGATTGCTTCACGAACATCAGTCTCGTTCCGGTACCGATTTGCCCGAATCATCTCCGAAATTGATCCGATCGTTTGTGATAAGCCCATAGTTACGCCCCAAGATAAATCCGCCTCACCTCGAAAACTTCTTGTACTTCAGCCGGTGCGGAATGACGCTGTCGATCCCGAGACGACGCTTCTTGTCTTCTTCATAATCGGCGAAATTTCCCTCGAACCATTCGACATGGCTATCGCCTTCGAACGCGAGCATATGGGTCGCGACACGGTCGAGGAAGAAGCGGTCGTGCGAGATAATGACGGCGCAACCAGCAAAATCCTGCAAGGCTTCTTCGAGGGCGCGCAGCGTATCGACATCGAGATCGTTGGTCGGCTCATCGAGAAGCAGGACGTTGGCTCCCGACTTCAGCATTTTCGCGAGGTGGACGCGGTTTCTTTCGCCGCCCGACAATTGCCCGACCTTTTTTTGCTGATCCGAGCCTTTGAAATTGAACGCCGACGTATAGGCGCGCGAATTGATCTCGCGCTTGCCGAGATGGATGATGTCATTGCCGCCCGAGATTTCTTCCCAGACGTTCTTTTTGCCGTCGAGCGTGTCGCGCGATTGATCGACATAGCCGAGCTTGACGGTGTCGCCGATCTCTATCGTGCCGGTGTCGGGCTTTTCCTGTTCTGTGATCATCCTGAACAAAGTCGTTTTGCCGGCACCATTCGGACCGATGACGCCGACGATCCCGCCCGGCGGCAATTTGAACGACAAGTCGTCGATCAGCAATTTGTCGCCGAATCCCTTGGCGAGATGCGAGAACTCGATGACATTCTGGCCCAGGCGCTCGGCGACCGGAATGACGATCTGCGTCGCCGTCGGCGCCTTGTCGTTTTGCTTCCGGAGCAGGTCTTCATAGCGCTGAATACGCGCTTTGGATTTGGCCTGGCGCGCCTTCGGGCTCGAAGCGATCCACTCGGCCTCGGCCTCGAGCTGGCGCATGCGCGCCTCTTCCTCGCGGCCCTCCTGGGTCAGGCGCTTTTGCTTCTGCTTCAGCCAAGAGGAATAATTACCCTCGTAGGGAATGCCGCGGCCGCGATCGAGCTCGAGAATCCAGCCGGTGACATTGTCGAGAAAATAGCGATCGTGGGTGACGATCAGGATGGCGCCGGGATAATTGCGCAAATGGCCCTCGAGCCAATTCACCGTCTCGGCATCGAGATGGTTGGTCGGTTCGTCGAGCAGCAGCAATTCGGGCTGTTCGAGAAGCAGACGGCACAGCGCGACACGGCGCCGTTCGCCGCCCGACAGATTGGCCACCTGCCAATCGTCCGGCGGGCAGCCCAGGGCATCCATCGCCTGGTCGACCTGCGCGTCGAGATCCCACAGCCCTTGGGCCTCGATCTCGTCCTGAAGGCGGGTCATCTCGTCGGCGGTCTCGTCCGAATAATTCATGGCGAGGTCGTTGTAGCGATCGAGGATCGCCTTTTTGGCGGCGACGCCCAGCATTGCGTTGCCACGCACGTCGAGGGCCGCATCGAGCGCCGGCTCTTGCGGCAAATAACCGACGCGGGCACCTTGCGCGACAAACCCCTCGCCGGTGAATTCCTTGTCGAGTCCCGCCATGATCCGCAAAAGCGTCGATTTACCGGCGCCGTTTGCCCCCAGGACACCGATCTTGGCGTCGGGATAAAATGACAGATTTATGTTTTCCAAGACCCTTTTCCCACCGGGATAGGTCTTGCTCAGGCCTTGCATGTGATAGATGAACTGACGCGCCATTTGGGCTCGATCTCGCTGGGTCAAAGCAGAATTCGCAAGGGTTCTAGAGCATTTGCCGTCGCCGGGGAAACCGCTTCCGGCGGCAAAATGCCGTGCAGCTGAAACCGGCGGCGCGGCGGCGGACGGCGATATCCCGTGCCGGCCGCGTTTTCGTGGTCATAATCGCGCGTTTGGTCGCCGGATCGTGAGGAGACCGCAAAAGGGGCACATTTGCAGGCAATTTGAAGCGCGACGTGCCGTCGCCGCGATCGTCGAAATGCCTCAACAGCCGAGCCTCTCGAACGGACGTTTATATTCCTGTCACAAGTGGATGCGCCCGAAAGGAATCGCAAGGTGAACGAGATCAGCATACGCGCTATCGAGAGTGCCGTCGCCGGCGCCCGGCCTGAACCAATCGCTCCGACGCTTCCCCTGCGCGGGACGCAAGGCGAAGCTCCATCGCCGAGCAGCAGCAGGACTTTTACCGCTGACGTCCCGTTTGGCGAAGACGCCTGGGGCCTCGAAGGCGTGCTTCGACCATTAGCGGAACTTATCGCCCATCGTGACACCGAAGCACCGTTGACGATCGGCTGTCTCGGGGGACCGGGGTCGGGCAAGAGCTTCGCCCTTGGCGCACTCATCGGCCAGATCGACGGTCTGGCCCGCGCCTCGGCCGATCGCGGCGTGTTCCTGAAACGGATCGCCATTGTGCGGGTCGATGGCGCGCGGCTCGACGGCGATGCTTCGGTCACTCTCGCGGGGTTGATTTACGAGGCCCTCGGCCGAAGCTTTCCCGATCTGGTCCGTGACGCCGCCGACGCGGTCCGCGATCCGCGCGCGATGGCGCGCGAGGCGGCCGATCGGCTCGACGATGCGCGCCGGCGGCTCGATTCGGAGCGTCAAAGTCTCGCCGAGATCGAAAACCGCCGTGCGCGGATTTTCGAGACGGTGCTTTTCGAGACTGCAGGATCGAAGATCGACGCCTGTGCCCGCGCCAACCGCGCCAGTATTGAGAGCCGGCTCGAGGGTTTCGGCATCACCGGGGAACCGATCCTCAACTTCAAATCCATGGTTCGCGATCTCGCCGAATCGGGCGGCTCGATTGCGCGCGCCGGCGCGGCTTTGCGCGCCCTCTGGGCGTTCAAAGGACAGACTCGATTGCTGGTCACCGCCGCAGTGCTGGGACTCGCGGGGCTCGGCCTTTCGGCGGCCGTCGTGGACCAGGCGACGTGGCTCGGCTGGCTGCAAAGTACGAACGAAAGCCTGGCGCCGACGGTCGCCTGGATCCGTGCGCAAATCGGTTGGCTTACGAGCCTGAAACAGATTGCTTACGGCGGTGCCGCGGCAGCGCTGGCGCTCGCCATCCTACGCGCCTCGCGGTTCATGCAACCGCTGTTCCGCGGCGTCGCGCTGCTCGAATCGGACGTCGCTGCGAAGCGGCACGACATCGACGGGCTTTACGCGCACCAGATGCGTCGCGTCGATGGTTTGACGGCCGAGGTGGACCGGATCGCGCATCGGGCCGCGCAGGCCGATCGCCGGGCCGGAAATCACGTTGGCGGGGCGGACGAGCACCTCGAGCCTTCGCCCTTCGAGACCGGATCGCTCAAGCTACGGGCGGAGCGTTTCTTCGTCTCGCTCGGAGGCTTCCTGCAACGGCCGGATCGTGGTTCGGCCGCGCTGGCGGATCTGCCCAAGGCGACGCCGGAGCGCATCGTCGTCGCCCTCGATAATTTGGATGCTCTCGCGCCGGAAGCCGCCTGCGCCGTGCTCGAGGCCACTCACCGGGCTTTGGCTCAGCCGGGTTTCGTGCTCTTGCTCGCGCTCAATTCTGCACGACTGTTCGAAGCCCGCAGCGAGATAGAGCCGCGGCTCGAGAAATGGATCCAAGTGCCGTTTCGTGTCGGCCCCGATGGGACCAAACGCGATGTCGGCTGTCTCGTCGCGCAGATCCTCGGTCGGCGCACCGACGGCGAGCGCGAGCCGGGAGCCGTTGTGCGGGATGGTGCCGATTGGACGATTTCCGACGTGGAGGCCGCACTCCTCGCAGAGCTCGCACCCATTGCCGGCACATCGCCCCGCGCAGTCAAACGTTTCGTCAATCTCTATCGTGTGATACGGACGCAAGCGCCCGAGATCAAAACGGAATTGGCCTTGATGCTGGCACTCGATCTCGGCGGCACGGATGCGGAACGCAGCGCGGTCGCGTCGGTGCTGGCCGAAGAGGCGGATGAGGCCGATCTCGATCTCGCGCAATTCGGGCCGAGGATTGCCGGCTCCCTTCACAATGCAACGACCCCGGGGCTGAAAGTCGGGGCACTGCGAAGAGCAGCCGCGATCGTTTGGCGTTATTCGCTGCGTGGTTGAGCGCAAGAGGCGCCCCATTTAAGCGAGAAATATGAACCGGGGGGCGAAGTCGGGACAACCTGTTGAGGCTTCCATATCTAGAGTGCGAATTGAGCGGATCGTCGGTGACGCGTTGAAAATATTTTGCAAAATGTGATAACGGATGTTATAACAAAAAAGTTCGTCAAGGGGATATTTCAATGATAGCGCTCAAGCTTCGCAAAATCGGCAATTCCGTTGGTGTCGTGCTGCCGGCCTCGGCGCTGACCCAGATGCGTGCCGGGCTCGGTGACACCGTCTATCTCACCGAAGCCGTCGGCGGTGTACGCTTGACGCCCTATGATCCTTCATTCGAGAGACAGATGAACGCTGCTCGCAAAATCATGCGCAAGAACCGCAACGTCCTTAGGGAGCTTGCGAAATAGGTGAAGGAGCCGGAGTGGCTTATCAAAGCCGTCGTACTCGCGATGCAGGAAGAACAGCTGGCGGAGCACGGCGGCCAACCCGGCGTCCGAGACGAAGGTCTTCTCGACTCGGCCCTTGATCGGCCCAAGAACCAATTCTGTTATGGAACCCCCGACATATACGATCTTGCCGCGGCATATGCCTATGGCATTAGCAAAAACCATCCTTTTCTCGATGGCAATAAGCGTGCAT
The DNA here is from genome assembly GCA_963809985.1 of uncultured Alphaproteobacteria bacterium. Classification (GTDB taxonomy): domain Bacteria; phylum Pseudomonadota; class Alphaproteobacteria; order Rhizobiales; family Beijerinckiaceae; genus Methylovirgula. The sequence goes on from CAWELW010000004.1 coordinate 980,554, forward strand.
CGTTTGTCGTATCTGAGACCTTCCTTTTGCTGAATGGTTTCACCGTCACTGCCACGGAAGAGGCAAAACTCACCGTCTGGCTTGCCTTAGCCGATGGCAAAATGGCCGAAGCCGAGCTCGCGAAATGGTTTCGGAACAATGCTCACGAAGATGACAATCTAGAGGCCCCGCTCTAGTGAAAATTGCGCCCCTTCGGCAGGACGCGGTGGAGATCGTCTTTCGTATCTTGATTCCTATCTGGCACGTCGCGATCGAATAATCCGGCCTGTTCGGGCGTCTCGCGGGGATCGCGGTTGTGCGGGCGTTTGACGGCATCCGCACGGGCGAGACTCGAAATTTCACCGCCTTGGCGCGACAGGAGGCCGAGCCAGGGCGTCAAATCCTCGGCTCGTTCGACGATGATATGGATGACGCCGGATTCGCTCTGCACGCGGCCGGTCACGGCAATGAAACGTGCCGCAATGATGATCGGCCGGAGCTTTTCGAAGACCTTCGGCCAGATGATGGCATTGGCGACACCTGTCTCATCTTCCATCGTCAGAAAGATCACACCTTTGGCTGATCCTGGTCTCTGCCGTACGAGAACGAGGCCGGCGGTGGTGATGCGCCGGCCCGGCTGCTGCGCGAGTTCCTCCGTGCGAATCATATTTCTGGCGGTCAGCCGTTCGCGCAGAAAAGCGACGGGATGGGCTTTGAGCGACAAAGACAAATGCCGGTAGTCTTCGACGACATGCTCGCCGAGCGGCATAGCAGGTAGATGCGCTTCGGGCTCGGTCGCGTGGAAACTTAATTCTTTGAGCAAAGGCAGATCGTCCTTGTCGCCCGAGCGGTTGAGACCGCGCACAGCCCAAAGGGCGTCGCGACGATCGAGCCCGAGCGAGCGAAAGGCATCGGCTTCGGCAAGCACCTCAAGAACATGCGGCGAAAGCCCGGTGCGCAGCCACAGATCGCGGATCGAATCGTAACCCTTGCCGCGATTGGCGACGAGCACCGCCATGTCCTGTTCGGCAATGCCTTTGATGTGCTGGAAGCCGAGCCGGATCGCATGGGTCGAACGGATCTCGCCCTGCATCGAAATATGGCGCTGATGGAGGGAAGGTACCGATCTCCAAGGCCCCTCATGCTGAGGAGGGTCCGAAGGACCCGTCTCGAAGCACGAGGGGACGTTTGTCGATGATGGTGTCTGACGCCCTCGCCCTTCGAGACGCACGCTTCGCGTGCTCCTCAGGGTGAGGGCTTCGGAAGGATGTGTTCCTTCAATCGTCTTCTTAAAGAGCGTCGCATCCCATTGCGAGAAATTCACATCGATGTCGTCGAAGACGATGCCATGTTCGCGGGCATCGCGCAGGATCTGCGCCGGCGTATAAAAACCCATGGGTTGCGAATTCAAGAGCGCACAGGCGAAGACGTCCGGATAACGGCACTTCATCCAGGCCGAAGCATAGACGAGGAGGGCGAAAGAGGCGGCATGACTTTCGGGAAAGCCATAGGTGCCGAAGCCTTCGATCTGTTTGAAACAGCGTTCGGCAAAATCGCGCGTATAGTTCCGTGCGATCATGCCTCCAATCATTTTCTCACGAAATTTGCCGATCGTGCCGGTACGTTTGAAGGTCGCCATGGCGCGGCGCAACTTATCGGCCTCGGCCGGTGTGAAGCCGGCAGCGACAATCGCGATCTTCATCGCCTGTTCCTGGAACAAGGGCACGCCGAGCGTTTTGCCGAGCACGGCTTCGAGTTCTTTCGAAGGGTAGTGGACGGGCTCCAAGCCCTGCCGGCGGCGCAGATAGGGATGCACCATATCGCCCTGGATCGGGCCGGGACGGACGATCGCTACTTCGATGACGAGATCGTAGAAGGCCGCAGGTCGCAAGCGCGGCAACATCGACATTTGCGCGCGGCTCTCGATCTGGAACACGCCGATCGTATCGGCCCGCGAGATCATGGCATAGACGGCGCGCTCCTCTGCCGGCAGGCTTGCCAATGTGTGGTCGAGGCCATAATGGTCGCGCAGAAGATCGAAGCCCTTGCGCAGGCAGGTCAGCATGCCGAGCGCGAGCACGTCGATCTTCAAAATGCCGAGCGCATCGAGATCGTCCTTGTCCCATTCGATGGTGGTGCGGTCGGCCATGGCCGCAGGGGCGATCGGGACGACTTCGTCGAGCCGCGTATGGGTGATCACGAAGCCGCCGGTATGTTGCGAAAGATGGCGGGGGAAACCCGCGAGTTCCGCGGCGAGCGCTAAAACCTTTGCAAGCCCCGGCTCGTTCGGAACAAGCCCGGCACGGCGCACTTCCTTTGCCTCGATCTTGCCCGAAGCACCGCCCCAGACTGTGCTCGACAGAGCATTGAGACTATCTTCCGAAAGGCCGAAGGCCTTGCCGACATCGCGAAGGGCCGACCGGTTCCGGTAGGTGATGACGCTTGCCGTGAGGCTGGCGCGGGCGCGGCCATAGCGGGCATAAACATATTGCATCACTTCTTCGCGACGCTCATGTTCGAAATCGACATCTATGTCGGGCGGTTCCTTGCGTTCTGCCGAGATGAAACGTTCGAACAGAAGATCATGTTTGGCCGGATCGACCTCGGTGATGCCGAGGCAGAAGCACAGAGCCGAATTGGCGGCCGAGCCGCGGCCCTGACAGAGGATTCCGCGTTCCCGGGCGAAGCGCACGATGTCATGGACGGTGAGAAAATAGGGGGCATAATTCAAAGCCGCGACGAGTTTCAATTCATGTGCGATCGCCTGCTCGACGCGTTGCGGGACGCCCGCCGGATAGCGCTTGCGGGCGCCGGCATGAACGAAAGCTTGCAAGGCTTCTTGCGGGCTCGCATAGCCTTCCCGCAATTCCTGCGGATAATCATAGGCGAGTTCATCGAGCGAAAAGGCAAGGCCGGAGAGAAACGTGATCGTCTCGACGACGGCTAGCGGTGCTTCGGCAAATAGCCTCGCCATCTCGCGGCCGCTCTTCAAATGTCGTTCGGCATTGGCTTGGAGACGGCGGCCGATGGCATCGAGCGGCATGCCGTGCCGAATCGAGGTGAGGACATCCTGCAAGGGCCGGCGCGCCGCATCATGCATGAGCACGTCGTTCGTCGCGACAAGCTGCAGGCCGCTGCGCCGCGCGAGATCGACGCGCGCGGCGAGATGGCGCCGCATGTCGCGGCCATAGGTCATGGACGCGGCGAGCCAGACATTCCCACTCGCTTCGTGCAGGAGCCGGAGGAGAGATTGAGGCGATTTGACAGGCTGCAAGGACGAGGATCGCGTGTCTTCGGAAAAGTCGTCATAGATTTGGCCGGCGGTTTTCTTGCTGTCCTGTTCCTCCCATGTGCTCTCTCCCATGACGATGAGCTGCAGGCCTTCGGCATGGTCGAGGAGATCTCCGCAATCGAGCAGGCAATGGCCCTTTTGCGCCCGCAGATTGCCGCGGGTGAGAAGGCGCGTGATCCGGCCGTAGGCGCCGCGATTTTTCGGAAAAGCCAATATGTCCGGCGTGCCGTCGCGAAAGACGAGGCGCGTGCCGATGGCGAGACGGAAGCCTTGAGCTGTCTCTTTGTTTTCGCGCAGAAACACATGCGCACGCACGACGCCGGCGAGAGAATTGCGATCAGCGATTCCTATCCCCGAAAGACCGAGTTCGATCGCGCGGCCGACATGTTCTTCCGGATGCGAGGCGCCGCGCAGAAAAGAGAAATTCGTCGCAACAGCCAATTCGGCGAAGGGAATTTTTTCACGCATCACGCGAAAAGCCCGTGCATGAACCAGCGCGGCCTTGTCGTTTCCGTTTCGTAAAGTCCTTCGCGGAAGAGCCAGAATCTGCGGCCTTGCGTATCCTCGGCGCGGAAATAATCGCGGGTCAGAGCGGGCATGTCCTTCCACCATTCAGGCGCGATCCGTTCCGGCCCTTCGATCGCAGCGATTTCATGCAGAACGCGCCGCCAGCGAAACCGCGCGGGCGGCCCATCCGGCACGCTGGCGAGTGTTTCGATCGGCTCTGGATTTTGCAGCAGACGGATCGGGCGAAGCGGGGCTTCCCTCTCCCCGCACCGAACTCGGGCCTGCCCGAGTTCGGTATCATTAATGCCGAAGTCGGCAACAGCCGACTTGGGAGCGGGGAGAGGGTGAGGGGCCGGGTGAGTTCGCACTATCGGCGCCAATCCCCCACGCCCCTCATCCGGCGCTTCGCGCCACCTTCTCCCCGTCTTAGACGGGGAGAAGGATTTCATCTTTGCCGCCGGCACGGCCGTCACGGCGAATTCGGGCCAATGCGTATCGATGAATGCGAGCCGCGTGACACGCCGCAAGCCGAAGCGCGCACCGAGACGATCGATGAGATCGGCGAGGTCTTGCCCGTCACACGAAGCCTCGACCCAACTCGCCTGAACTTGATCCTGGCGTTCCACCACGCAGGCCGACAAGCGCACGACATCGAACCCATAGCCCGCATCGAGCGGATCATCGTCCGTCTCGGCGGCTTCGAGCTTTTCGTGAAAAAGCCGCGCGATCGTCTGCGGCACCCGCAAGGGCCGGCTGGTGCCGACGCCGATATGTTTCACTTCGCCATCGACGCGAAACAGGCTCAGTTCGAGATGGCGAGCGCCTTCACCATGCTGCGTCAAGAGTTTCTCGAGATCCTGCGCCAGCGAAAAAAGCGTGGCTTCGACGGCGTCGCGTGTGCCGATCGGCTCGGCGAAGCGCCGCTCGACGAGATAGGCCGGCGCTTCGAAACAAGGCGAAATGGGAGTTTTGACGCGGCCGAGTAGTCCATCGAGCCGGGCGAAGAGAGGTTTTCCGAAACGCGCGGTGAGCGGCGCGCGGGGACGAAACAGAATATCGTCGATCCGCCGCAGGCCGGCTTGGGCGAGGTCGCCGAGACTCTTCGGATCGAGCCGCAAGGCCGCGAGCGGCAAAGGGCCGAGCCGGCGTTGCAGATCTTTTTCGTCGCCGTCCGGCAAAAGTCGCTTTTCGCCGAAATGCGCCAGAGCCCAGGCGGCTTCCGGCGTCGGCGCAATCGCGGCGCGTGCGGCAAAACCCTGGGCGGCAAGACGCGTTTCGATGTCGTCGATGAGTTTTGCTTCGCCGCCGAAGAGATGCGCCGCTCCGGTGATGTCGAGCATGGCGCCATCCGGCGCATCGAGAGCGGCGAGCGGGGTGAAACGCCGGCACCAATCGACGACATGGTCGACGAGTTCCGCTTCGGCGCGCGCATCGGCAGGATGAGAGACGAGGCCCGGTTCGATCGCGCGGGCGTCGGCGAGCATCATGCCGGGCGAGAGCCCGCGGGCTGCGCCCCGCGCATCGACGGCGACGAGCCTTTGCGCGCTCTTGACCTTGGCGATGGTAGCGAGCGGCCGTTCAGGCCCGCTGCCGGGTGCGTTTCTGCCCAAGGTCTTGCGCAAGTGCCGGATGATCCGATCCGTCGCCAGATGAGGGAGCCAGAGAGAGAGGTAACGCGTCACGGAATAAAGCCTCTGCATGATCCCAGAGAACCGGCCGGAAGAGGGTGCAATCAATACGCAAGGGACTTGCCCGTGCTTTGGCGATGCGCACCGACCAGGCGGCCAAGCCGGGGAGCGGCCGTCCGCCGGCAGACGCAAGCTGCGGGCTCGGGCTGGCGCGGATCTCGAACCGCGTTTCGGCGCTGCTCGACATCCGGCCGGCGGTGCCCGTCAGGCCCGCAGCGAAGAGAAGACAAGGTGTGCCGCTCTTTTGCGCCGCGAGCACGAGACGGCGCGAGGCGGTCAGGTCATAGGTTTTCGCGAGCGTCCAGATTTCGCCGATCACGACGGCGGGAGAGCGGCATTTCAAAGCTTCTTCGAGGCCCCACAGCGCCTCTTTCGCATTCGGCGCCTGGACGAGAACGAGCGCGACAGGATCGAGACCGTGCAGCGCGAGGCCGGGGCCATAGAGCGCGCCGTTTTCGCGCGTGGCGAAATCCTCGCTGATCCAGAGGATCGGGGCTTGGCGATCATTTTGGCGATCGTTGGCGAAACGGCTGGCGAGGGCGAGAGCGAAACCGGCCGCCGCGGCGAGATCGCCGGGACTTGCAGCAAGCACCTCATGCAGAGCGCCGCGCGCCAGACCAGCGTTCAGCAAGGACTCGAGGGAATTGCCGAACGCGCCGGAGTCCGCCCTGGACCGCGTCGGCAAACCCATGATTTTACTCTGGGTTTGCGCTTCGATCCGGGCGATCTCGGCGCGCAAAAAACTCACCCCTTCCGCTCTGCCGCCCACCGGCATCGGTCCTGCTCCGCTGTTTAATGTTCAGCATTTGTTCTTATGGATTCCTCTTTTCCAGGCGGGAGTCAAGCGGAAAGAGGGGAGGGGGATGGTGGCCGGACGAGGGACGATGGCAGATGGTTAAGAGATGGCGGATATTGCGGTGGTGGGTTGGCGGAGTGATGTCGGTTGAGCCGGGGCGGATGTTCAGCGTGTCTGCTTTGGGCATGACAGAGCACAGTGCGCACCGGTTCTACACCGATTGCTGTTCTGCTCTTTCCATGATCAATATCACGCCCTTACGGTTATTGGCAGGTGAAAACTGATCGTACAGCTCGCTGGAGGGGTGCATGTTCTTGGCGCAGCTAACGGCCCAAAATTTCCGCCAATTTGGCGACGGTGACGCTGCGCTCGACGTCGCATTCAACAGTGGCGTGACCGCCTTGGTCGGTCGCAATGACAGTGGCAAATCCGCTGTCATCGACGCTGTTCGATACGCCCTCCTGACTCGAGATCAGGAATTTATCCGCGTACAGCCGGAGGACTTCCATATTGATCAGACGGGAAAGCAGGCCACGGACATCTTGATCCGTTGCAAGCTGAGCGGGCTCAACGATGCCGAGAAAGGTGCTCTGGCAGAATACCTGTCCTATGAAGGCGACCGCGTCTTCCTCCTTGTCAACTGGACGGCCAAGAGGCTCAACGAGTCGCCCAGCGCCAGGCGATGGATCGACGTTTCCGTGCGTAGCGGGATTGAAGGGGCTGGACCTGCTTTTGAGGCATCAGTTCGCGAACTGCTGTCGAGCACCTATCTGCGGCCGCTGCGCGATGCGGAACGCGAGATGTCGCCCGGCCGTGGTTCGCGCCTTTCGCAGATTCTCGCTAACGTTCCAGAAATCGCGCAAGGCGCTGTATTCAACGAGGCCGCATTGCCGGCCGATGCTGCGGCTGTCAGCGACCTCAGCCTCTTGGGGCTGTCTGACTTTCTGCGTCACAACGTGAGGAAACACAAAGGCGTCGGAAGCGCCGAGACAGCAATTAACACGCAATATCTCTCTTCGCTCTCGCTTACTGGTGACAGCCTTCAGGGGAAAATTGATATTACGGAAGGTGGAACGGACAAGGCGCGTCTTCGTCAAATCCTTGAGCGGTTGGAACTTGGCCTCCTCGAAGCGACCACCGGAAGCGCTCGGGGGCGCTATGGGCTTGGTTCAAACAATCTACTCTACATGGCTTGCGAGCTTCTGCTTCTCGGCCGGGAGCCGGATGGATTGCCGCTTCTGCTGATTGAGGAGCCAGAGGCGCATCTGCATCCTCAGCGGCAGCTGCGGCTAATGGAGTTCTTGACGCTGGCCGCTGCGGGCAAGGTCAAAGACACCGAACGTCCCGTGCAAGTCATCCTCTCAACCCATAGTCCCAACTTGGCGTCGAAGATCCCGCTGCCGAACATGATTTTAATGCAAGGTGGCCGTGCATTCTCGTTAGCGGGCGACCGCACCAGGCTCGGAGCAGGCGACTACCGCTTTCTTGAGCGGTTCCTGGACGTCACCAAGGCGAACCTGTTCTTCGCGCACGGTGTGATCATCGTCGAAGGCGACGCGGAGGCTATCCTCTTGCCCGTTGTGGCGAAGCTCCTGGGCACTGATCTCACAGAACATGGCGTCTCCATTGTAAACGTTGGCGGCAGGGGGCTCAGGCGGTTTAGCAGCATCTTTCAGCGTCGCGATGTGTCCGCCCCGGCGCTCACGATTCCTGTCGCTTGCGTCGCGGACATGGACGTGATGCCAGATTGCGCGCCGGCCATTCTCGGACTGGTTACCGGCGACGATGACGACAAATGGAAGAGCGGAAGGCGGCGCTGGAAGGCTTTGCGTGACTTTGGTACCGACAAAAAGTCGCAGAAGCAGGCGCTGGACGAATGGCGCGAACGTCTGCGATCCAACGACGAGCAGTCGGTGAAGACCTTTGTCGCCGATCATTGGACGCTGGAATATGATCTTGCCTTCTGCGGCCTTGCGGAAGAGGTTTGCGTTGCTGCTGCCCTCGCCATAAACGATGACCCGATCAACGAGGAGAAGAAGCAACGGGCCGAGGTCGAGGTGGCCGCGCGGGCTGCCTTCGAGGAGATGGAGACGGCGGCAAAAGGCGACCGTTCAGCTTTATGCACGCAGGTCTATCAAGTTTTCCATTCCGGTGCCTCGTCGAAGGCCATCGCGGCGCAATATCTCGCCGAGGCCTTGGCTGAAGGGGGACAGATCGCGGCGTTTGACAAGACTGCCTTCACCGCCATGCTGCCGCGCTACATCGTAAACGCTATCGCGCACGTGAGACGCCCGGCTTCCGTAGTGACGACTGCACCTGCTCCGCGGGAGGCCAGAGACAATGCCTGATGCGTCGTCGCTAGTGCCCGAGATCACGGACGAGGACATCGATTGGGTCAGCAACTTAATGGGGCTAGACGGGCTTGATGCGCCCCGCCGCGCGTTTCTGACTGAACGCACCACGATCGACGTTTCGGCTTGTCCGGGGAGCGGCAAAACAACGCTGATCGTCGCGAAATTGGCCATTCTCGCGCGGAAGTGGCCGCATCGAGCCAAAGGCATCTGCGTCCTCTCGCACACCAACGTGGCGCGAGAGGAAATTCAGCGCCGTCTCGGCAGCACGGTCGTGGGACAACGCTTGCTCGGCTACCCGCATTTCATCGACACGATTCATGGCTTCGTGAACCGTTTCCTGGCATTGCCGTGGCTCAACTCGAATGGATACCCTTCGCCGACCATTGATAATGACGTGACGACTGGGTTTCGGCGAGGCGTACTCTCTAATGCTGACTACCGGGCGGTGCAGAATTTTCTCGAGAAGAAGTACAGCGGTTTCGACCGTTTGCGCGTCTGCGCCCGCGATCTGAGCTTCGATCTTGGCGGGAAGGAGTTCCCTGCCGGGCCGGGAACAAACACCTTCAAGCTTGCGAAGCAGGCCGTGGAGAAGGCCGCCCAAGCGGGATACTTCTGCTATGATGAAATGTTCGTTTGGGCTCGCGCACTTTTGGAGGACTTCCCTGCCGTCGCTTCATGGTTCAGGCTCCGGTTTCCGCTCGCCATCCTCGACGAAATGCAGGACACATTTGAACTCCAAGGATCGATGCTTCATGCGATCTTTCCTCGTAATTCGCCCGACATCGTTGTGCAGCGGGTCGGCGATCCTAATCAAGCCATTTTCGACGACGCCGAGGCCGAGCCGGGCAAGATTGACAGATTTCCCGATCCGGATATCGCCCGCTGCCTTAGCATTCCGAACAGCTACCGCTTTGGACGGCAAATCGCGGCATTGGCTTCGCCGTTCGCCGTCGCACCAGTAGGCACCGCAGGGCTCTCCGGCATCGGCCCGAAAGCAATAGCGGGGGTGTCAGGCATATGTGCGCCCGCCATTTTCATCTTTCCCGGCGACAGCACCGCAGGGGTTCTTGACGCTTACGGCAAGTATGTCCTCACTATCTTTGACGATTGCGCTTTGGCTGATGGGGTCGTCACTGCCGTCGGCGCGGTGCATCAGGATGCATCGAATATTGCGCCCGGACACGCGCACTTTCCGAAATCTGTACCGCACTATTGGAGTGGCTACACCGCCGAAATCAGTCGGAAGGAACCTCATCCAAAATCTCTTTTGCAATATGTTCGGGCGGCACGGGCCGCTGTGCGAGACGGCCGGGATTTCTCGCCAGGCATCGAGAGGATTGCATCGGGTTTTATTCGCCTCGCTGCTCGCGTTGGTGACGCTGGCAAACTGAAGCGCAATGCGCGAACGCACCGCGCGATTGTCGAAGCGTTGGCTGCAAACGCGGATGCTCTTGCCACCTACCGCAGATTGATCAAAGTGCTTCTCATCGACCGGATGTCGTTGACCGAAGCGACCTGGAGCATGGTACGCGGCGACATCCTCACCACTGCCTGCACGCTCTGCGATAGTGTTCCCGATCAAGCGAAGGCCGCCGATTTTCTCGCGTGGTCGGCGGATGACAAACCCCAAACTTCTGGCACTACGGCAACGCCAAGTGAAGCTGGCCCCAACGTATACCGCGTCCTTGAGGGAAACAGGCGTCTCGACATCCGGCTTGGCTCGATTCATTCCGTCAAAGGGCAAACCCATTTGGCAACGATGGTGCTCAACACTTATTGGCATGACCACTCGTCACAAAGGATGCTGCCGTGGCTCCTTGGTACAAAGAGCAACGAGAACGGTGCCGGACTCCAAGATCGCAAACGCCTCCTGCAAACCTATGTGGCGATGACACGGCCAAGTCACCTAATCTGTCTTGCGATTCCAAGCTCTACACTCGGCGGCGACCAGGCTGTGGCTCAAAATATTGCCACTCTGATTGCGCGTGGGTGGCGTGTGGCAGAGATCGGCAATGGTCTTGCGCGATGGCAAAGCTGATCGCGGCAAGTGCAGTTGGGGCACGAAGCCCCAAGATTCCCACAGGGAGAAGGTTTGCGCGGCAAAGGCCGTCCGCATTGCGCCGCCGCGTCCTTGCTTGCCGCCCCTCCGCCCCTGGAGCAATGTCGACGACGGGGCTAACATCGTCGCCCGCAGATCCCGCGCTCACACGCCACCACCATGACCAAGATTAAACGCATTCGTCCCGATCAATGCCTGGGCGTGATCATCGATTTTCAAGCCGCCTTCTTGGCGCAGGTCGCCCCGCGTCTTCGTCCCAAACTCAAGACGAATACGAAAAACTTTGCCCGCCTGCTGGGCTATTTCAGAATTCCGATTCTCGTCACGCTCGAAAAGCCTGTCGATGAAAAGGGCTCCTTGCCGAAAGAGATCGGCCGGCACTTGACCGAGCTGGCAGAAACGTTCGAAAAAGATTTCTTCGACCTGACCAAAGAAGAGAAAATTCGCGACTACCTCGGACACGCGAAGAAGACACAGATCATCGTCGCCGGTTGCGAAACCGATGTCTGCATCCTGCAATCCTGCCTCGGTCTTCTCGGTCTGGGCTATGAGGTCTACGTGATGGAGGAGCTCTTGTTTTCCTCGTCGCACAATGTCGAGTCGGCGATCGCGCGCATGCAAGCGGCCGGCGCCGTCTTCCTCACTTACAAGAGCCTCTACTACGAGCTGATCGAGGCCGTCGACGGCAGCCGGCATAGTGAGAAAATGCTCGAAGAATTCGGACCTTTCCCCGAAAACCTTCCCGATTGCGCGGTGCAATGAGCCTGCGATGAAGGGGAGATGCGGCGGAACTGACGGCTCCGCGCAACAGGCTGCCGGAGCGGGATCAGTTTTGGTCGAATCATCAGCCGTCATCGCGACCGCGCGCGTCAGCGAAGTAGCAAGCATCGCGCCCATCGCCTGCGCAAAGACTCTTCGCATTCACTGCGCCGGTTTTTCCGGCTTGGCGGATGCCGCGAGTGCGTTCATGCCCTCGAACAAAGCCTTATGGAACACATCTGGCGCTTGAATTTGCGGGGCATGGCCGAGATCGGGAAATTCGATCAAACGGGCGCGCTTGATGCGCGCCGCCGCCGCCTTTCCCAGAGCCGGATAATCGCCCAATGTCGCGCGGATCGAAGGCGGCGCGAGGTTCTTGCCGAAGGCGGTCGTGTCCTTATCGCCGATGATGAGCAGCACCGGCACGCTCAGCTGTTCCAGTTCGTAATAGACAGGCTGGGTATAGATCATGTCGTCGAGCAGGGCTTGATTCCAGGCGACGATGTCGCGTCCCGGGCCGCGATACATCCCGGCCAGCATCTGCACCCAGCGCTCATAGGCCGGCTGCCAGGATCCGGCGTAATAAGTCGTGCGCTGATAATTGCGGATAGTGTCGGCCGTGGTGTGCAATTCCTGCTGAACCCAAGCGTCGAAGCTTTGCCAGGGCACGCCTTTGGCTTTCCAATCTTCGAGCCCGATCGGATCGACGAGGACGAGCTGGTCCACGTCATCGGGATACATGAGTGCGTAGCGGATCGCGAGCATGCCGCCGGTCGAATGGCCCATCAGGCTCGCGCGGGACAGGCCGAGCGAAGCGAGCAGTTTATGCGTGTTCTCCGCGAGCTGCTGGAAACTGTATTGGTAATGTGCGGGCTTGCTCGATTTGCAGAAGCCGATCTGGTCGACGGCGATCAGGCGATAGCCTGCCTCGCTCAATTTGGCGATCGTGCCTTCCCAAGTCGCGGCGCAAAAATTCTTGCCGTGAAGCAGAACGATGGCCTGCCCATTCGGCTTTGCCGGCTCGACATCCATATACGCCATATCGAGCGCCTCACCCTGCGACGTGAAGCGATGATGCGATACAGGCCAGGGATAGTCGAAGCCCTGCAGCTCGGGCCCATAGGCCGGAGCGTCCGCGGACGCCGCGGAAGAGGGCGCGGCCAGAGCCAAGGCGAAGCCGAGCGCCGCCAAAAGTCCAAAGAACCGCATCATACGATCTCCCGCGTTCATGCGATCTGGCCCAAACAATGTCCGGTCAAGATGGCAGCGTGCATGCAAGATGCACTTATACCAGATCTCTCTGATGAGAACCCGTGCCGGGCGCCGTCATCGCGAGCCGCAGGCGAAGCAATGGCGCCGTCGAGGAGCGGACCCGCAAAACCAAAAGCGCCGCCTGGCGAAAACCAAGCGGCGCTTTTTGTTCAGGCGACGATGACGAGCGGCGGAATTTTTCAGAACTTCAAGATGAGGTCGCCCGCGACGGTGAACTGCGAGCTTTTGGTGCCGGCAGCGAACGGCGTCGTATCGTTCAGCGAAGCGTCATAGCGGATTTCAGGCCGGAAGATGATGGCTTTGAGATAGGGAGTCTCTTTCGGCAGCGCCGGGGTGATGTTGAGGCCGGCCGTCAGTCCTAGATAGGTGTTTCCTTGAAAGGCGGCTGCGCCTGGCGCGCCATAGGATCCGTTTAGATAACCGTGCTCGGAATTGACGAAGTCGAAATTGCCGGGATAGGCGGCAACGAAAAAGCCATTGTTGTCACGCCAGACCTCGGCGCGGCCGTTGATCTTCAGCCAATCATAGATCGCATAAGACGCATATTGGGCGATGCCATAGCCGCTGACACCGCCTGGCAGGTATCCGTCATCATGAATGAAGTTCGCATCGGTGATGAAGGTGAGCTTGTCGGTGGCCTTCCAGGTGACGGTGGTGTCGTTCAAATAGCGGAGCGTCGTGTTGGGATCGCAGGCGCAAGCAGCGATGCCGAGCGGCGTATTCGGATTCTCGGGACCGATATTGGTGGTCGCCAGCACGGTCAGATTGCCGTCAAGAAGATTGAGCCCGATGCCGCCTTCGAAGGCCGCTCCATTATTTTGGTTGCCCGGATCACCGAACGCCGGGCTGGCCCAGCCGAGACTTCTATTCACGCCGGTGACGGCGCCAGCATAAATATCAACCATAGGCGTGACGTGAGAAATCGTCATCACCCCCGTGTCCTTGAGCGGGGTACCGAAATTGAAGATATAGGAATGCGAATAGAACAGATTGTCCGGCGCATTGATGACTTCGGCGCCTTCCAGAGTGACGAACTGGCCGGCCTTCACATCGACGCCGCCGCTGAACGCATAAGGCAGATGAACTGCGCCCCAAGCCTCGACGACATCGAATTGATTTATCTCGTTGATGCAATAGTCGCACTCGCCGAGAAAATGCGTATAGCGCGCATCCGATCCGTAAAGCAGTTGAACCTTGAAGCCGAAGTCGATCCCCTTGGCATTCGGATCGAGCGGCCGCTGTACGATCAGCGACATCTGATTGAGCAGAGGCGAATTGGCCTTGTCGTCGAAAAGACGGCCGAAGTTGTTTCCGCCGGCCCCCAGATCCGGGTTGAAGGTGATGCCGGCATCGATGACGCCATTGACCGTCAACGTATCCCACCAGTTCGGCGGCGCCGGTGGGGCAGGAGGAGATTTCGTCGTCGGGAGATCCGCGGCAAGCGCCGCGCCCGCTGCCATGCTGGCCGAAATTGAAAAAGCAAGCGCAACGGCGAGATAACGGAATTTCATGAAAAGCCCCCTCACTTTCACGCATTCTCTGCGACAGAAATGCTCCCCTGACCGAGGCTGAGCAAGAGGAATTGTATAGCAATTGCCTAGTAAATAGGCATATTTCCATGACTTAAATCGGTTTTTCCAGATAGTGGCAAAATAGATACAGATTTCGTTCCCGAGTTCAAAACGATTTTGAAACGCGCCGCCAAAACATGAGTTCGGCAGCAGCCGCAAAGCAAAAAGATCCCTTTGCACTGAGAAGAAATGGCAGGCCGCAAGCGACCACGGTCTGCGCGGCGATATTCATTTCCAGATGAGCCCGGCGGCGCGCCATTCGGACCCCAAGGCTCAATTTTTCGGCTGGCTCGTGGCGCCGAGGACCGCTTTGAACACGTGGCCTCCACTGTCTTTGCGCATAAATTTTGTGCACAAAAAATGCGGCCGCCGCCGGCCGCATTTCTGGAGCGTATTCTCGTCGCATTCGCCGCCGGCCGAGCGCGACGGCGCCGCGCCCTCGAGCCTCAGCCGGAATAGTACATGTCGAATTCGACCGGATGCGGCGCCATTTCGAAGCGCATGACTTCCGTCATCTTCAATTCGATATAGCTGTCGATGAAATCATCGTCGAAGACGCCGCCGGCTTTCAGGAAGCTGCGGTCCTTGTCGAGATTGACGAGCGCTTCGCGTAGCGAGCCGCACACCGTCGGGATCTGCTTCACTTCCTGCGGCGGCAGATCATAGAGATCCTTGTCCACGGCCGCGCCGGGATCGATCTTGTTGAGAATGCCGTCGAGGCCGGCCATCAGCATGGCGGAAAAGGCGAGATAGGGATTGGCCAAGGGATCGGGGAAACGAACTTCGACGCGCTTCGCCTTGGGATTGGTCGTATAGGGAATGCGGCAGGAGGCCGACCGGTTGCGCGCGGAATAGGCGAGCAGAACCGGCGCTTCGTAGCCCGGCACCAGCCGCTTGTAGGAATTCGTCGACGGATTGGTGAAGCCGTTCAGCGCTCTGGCATGGCGGATGATGCCGCCGATGTAGTACAGGCATTCCTCCGAGAGATCGGCGTATTTGTTGCCGGCGAAGACCGGCTTGCCGTCCTTCCACAGCGATTGATGCACGTGCATGCCCGAGCCGTTGTCGCCGAAGACCGGCTTCGGCATGAAGGTCGCCGTCTTGCCATAGCTCTGGGCCACCTGCTGGACGCAATATTTATAGATCTGCAGATGGTCGGCCATCGTCGTCAGCGGCCCGAACTTCAGGCCGAGTTCGTGCTGCGCCGCGGCGACTTCGTGGTGGTGCTTCTCGGGAGTGGCGCCCATCGCCGCCATGGCGGAGAGCATTTCGCCGCGCATGTCCTGCGCCGAATCCTGCGGCGGAACCGGGAAATAGCCGGCCTTGGTGCGGATCCGGTGGCCGAGATTGCCGCCCTCGTAGGCCGTATCGGTATTGCTCGGGAATTCGATCGAATCGAGGACGAAGCCGGTATTGTAGGGATCAGAGCTGAAGCGGACGTCGTCGAAGACGAAGAACTCGGCTTCGGGGCCGAAATAAGCAGTATCACCGATGCCGGTCGAAACCGCATAAGCCTCGGCTTTTTTCGCGATACCGCGCGGATCGCGGCTATAGGGCTCGCCGGTCGTCGGTTCGAGCACGTCGCAGACGATCGCCATGGTCGGTGCCGCGAAGAACGGGTCGATGCAGGCCGTCGTCGGATCCGGCATCAGCGTCATGTCCGATTCGTGGATTGCTTTCCAGCCGGCGATCGACGAGCCGTCGAACATCAGCCCTTCCGAAAAAGTGTCTTCGCTAATGAGCGACAGGTCGAAACTGACGTGCTGCCACTTGCCGCGCGGATCGGTGAAGCGCAGATCGACATACTTTACATCATTATCCTTGATCGCCTTGAGCACGTCACGCGCGGTCTTCATGTTTCACCCTCTCACTGGTCTAAACAAGTTTCGATTGTTGTTGGAGAACGCCGGTCGCCGACTGATCGCAGGCCTGGCACCGCATCCTCGTCGGGGCCGTCGCTTGCCGGCGAGGTATTGCGGCTGACTGCGATGCCGAGCCATTGACACGAAAGATCGCGGCGGGAGTTCACCGCGCCACGATCGGCAATCCTGAGCACCGGAGGCGGGGGCGACCGCATAAGTGGGCACCCGTCATGCGATGAGCTTGTCGGCGCGGCTATTCCCCTTCCACGCCGATCGCATAGGCGGTCTCGCCGTGAATCGCATCATCGCCTACTTTCAAGGTCGCTTCATCCATGCGCAACGGCACGATCAGCGAAATGAGCTTGAGGATGATGAAAGTCATGACGATGTTGTAGACGATGATGAACACCGCGCCGTAGAACTGAAGCAGGAGCTGTTTGGGGTTGCCATAGAACCAACCTGTGACGTTGACCCCGGGCGCGTCTTTTTCGGTGCCGATATATTGCAGCATCTCCGGTGATGCCAAAATACCGGTGAGCAAGCCGCCCATCAGGCCGGCAATGCCATGCGTGGACAATACGCTCAACGTATCGTCCACCTTCATCATCAGCTTGGTCTTTTGGAGCTTGTTCATGGCGAGCCAGGGAATGATCCCGGCGCACACGCCGATGATCATCGCGCCCCAGCCATTCACATAACCGGCGGCGGGCGTGATGGCGACAAGGCCGGCGATCATGCCGTTGACCGCGCCGACGACCGATGGTTTGCCATAAGCGAAATTGTCCATCAGCGTCCACACCAGAAGCGCCACTGCGGTGCAGGTGTTGGTGTTGAGCACCGCGGCGCCGGCACTGGCATTGGCGAAATAGGGGTCGCCGCCGTTGAAGCCGTTCCATCCCAGCCAGAGAATGCCGGCACCGGCCAAGGTGATCAGCAGACTGTTAGGTGGGAAATGGTCGCGATCCGCTTGCAGGCGTGGGCCGATCACCGCTGCGGCCACGAACCCGGATGTGCCGGCGGCAAGATGGATGACGTAGCCGCCGGAGAAGTCGGCGACGCCCAAGCCCGCGAGCCAGCCGCCGCCCCACAAGGAGAAAGCGCCAACCGTATAGACCAACGTCACCCAAACCGGGCAGAAGATCATCCATGCTTTGAAATTCATGCGGCCGAGCACCGAGCCGGCGAGGATGATGACTGTGATCCCAGCGAACACGAACTGGAAGAACACCAGTGTCGCCATCGGGAAGGTCAGCGGCGGCATGCCCGCGGCAGCCTCTGGAACCGTCGCCTGCCCGAGCGTGAATGCGGCCGATGTCGCCGGCATCGGCGTGCCCAGGAACCCCTGGCCCAGGACTGATAACCATTGCTGCCCGAACGCCATATTGTAGTCGAAGAGAATCCAGACGACGAGCACCGAGGCGAAGGCATAGATCGCCATGAAGGCGGAGTTGATCGCCCATTTCTTCTTGACGATGCCGCCATAGAGAATCGTCAGTCCTGGAACGCTTTGCAGACCGACAAAAGTCGCGGCCGCCAATTGCCAGGCATTATTTCCTGTGTCTAGCCATTGTGGTGACGGTACGAGCACGGCTTGTTCCCCCGTGTTAGCGTGGATACCTTTGCAAATGCATTGTTGTGCAGAGTTTCTCCCTATGCCGAAGGCATAGAGCGTGATCCCGACGATCAGCGCCGGTCCAGCTTATGCAAAACCCATGCAATCGACGCCATTCGTCCAATCGCCGGCCGGCGATCCCCGCCGCGAAACTGGCCACGAGTCATTTGAACGCGAGCTTGTTTCAAGCGAACGATGAATAATTGGGCAATGCGCCTATCCTTTGGCCATACGAAATGTCTCTGAAATTAGCGGAATGCCGCCGTTCGCGCCGGCTTTGCAAGCGCCTGAGAATTCGCTATGGATCGCAGAACGGCTCGGCGAGCGCGATTATGTTCGTGAATAGATTCCCTGCGGCTGGATTGGCAGCCTTGGCGATCGGCATCGTTGTTTCCGCCAGCGGCGCCGCCGCGCCACCGAGCGAATTCGCGGTCACTTGCACAAATAACGCGAGTGGCGCGAGTTGGCAGATCAAGATCGACTATGACCGGAGCACGGTGGACTCCAATCCGGCCCACATTGGAGACACGGAAATTTCGTGGCACGACGCCAAAGACGGCGGCAATTACACGCTCGACCGCAAATCCGGTAATCTCACGGTCGTTGTCGCCTCGAGCACGGGCGGCTATTTTCTTTACGATCATTGCAGCCTGAACAACTGAAGCTACGCACCAGGCGGCCAACCGCCGGGTCATCGGAGCGCCGCTGGTGGGTGAGGGTGTTGCCGGCCTCATGGCGAGCATCGGGTTCGCCTCGGAGACTGGACCGAGAAAACACAATGAGGATTTCGTCGCCGCTGTTTTCGGCGCGGAGTTGCCCAAGCCACGCTGGGAAGTGGTTGCCGCGATTGCCGACGGAATCGGCAGCACCAAGGGCGGTCGAGTGGCGGCAGAAACGGCGGTGCGCGGCTTTCTGGACGGATTCTGGGACCTGCCCGAGACTCTGGAAGTGCCGCGCGCCTCAGCGACGATCATCAACGCGCTCAATGGCTGGATTTACTCCCAGGCGCACCAGGACCCCAAATTGGCGGGAATGGGGTGCACTTTTACTGCGCTCGTCCTGCGCGGCCGCGTCGCCCATTTGCTGCATGTCGGCGATACGCGCGCCTACCGACTGAGCGGCGATCGCTTGACCTGCTTGACGACCGACCATCTGCGCGACGAGCCGCGTCGCCCACGCATTCTCTACCGCGCGTTGGGCATCGAGGCGGAGGTGCGTCTCGATTATACGGCTCAGCCGGTGGCGCTGCACGACCGTTTCCTCCTCTGCAGCGACGGCCTGCACGGGGTCCTGACGAACGAAAGCATAGCCGACGTCCTGCGCGAGCGCTCGGCTCCGGCGGACACGGCTCATGCACTCGTCGCAGCCGCGCTCGATGCCGGCAGCACCGACAATTGCACAGCCCTGGTGCTGGATGTGATCGGCTTGCCGACGGCGAAATCAGCCGACATAGGCAGCGCCATCATGCAGCTGCCGCTCATTCCAGTGCCGCGGGGCGGCGAGACGATCGACGGCTTCGTGCTCAAAGTGCCGCTGTCCGAGGGCCGCTACAGCCGCCTGTTCGGCGCGGTGGACGAGATCGAGGGCGGCGAGGTGGCATTGAAGTTCCCCAAACCCCAGGTCGCCGCCGTGGCCACCCACCACGCGGCCTTCGTCCGCGAGGCATGGGTCGGCGCACGGGTCAACAGCCCGTGGGTCGCCCACGTCATCGAACTGCCGGCAGGACGCCAGAGCTGTCTCTACACGGTCATGCCGCTCTACCACGGTGAGCTGCTCGAAACGCGGCTCGCGCGACGTCCGTCGCTGAGTCTGGAGGAAGGACGTAATATTGCGGTCAAGCTGGCGCGGGCCGCGGCGGCACTGCACCGCGCCGGCATCATCCATCGCGACATCAAACCCGACAATGTGATGCTCGAAAGCGCCGGATCGCTGAAGCTGCTCGATCTCGGGGTGGTGCGCGTGGCCGGGCTGGAGGACTTCCCGCCCGACGACATTCCCGGGACCCCCGCCTACATGGCGCCGGAAATGTTCGCCGGCGAAACCGGCAACGAGGCCACCGACACCTATGCTCTGGGCATCAGCATGTTTCGCGCCTTCACCGGCGAGTTCCCTTACGGCAATCTTGATGCCGTCAGCCCATCGCGCCTGGATCGCCCGACAGAACTGTGCTCGTTGCGCCCGGATCTGCCGGCCTGGCTGCAGGCCGCGCTCTCGCGCGCGATCGCGATCGACCCGGCTGAACGCTTTCGCGACATGGCCGAGTTTGCGCTCGAGTTGGAAGCGGGACCTGCCTGCGCGCCGCCGGCCCCGCCTCGGCCGCGCACTTTCTATGAACGCGCCCCGGTCCAGTTCTGGCAGGGCGTGGCAGCGCTGCTCGCACTGGCGTTGCTCGCCTCATTGTTGCGGCATTAGACCATGATGCATCTAAGTCGACTCATGCATCATGCTCCATATTTTTGAAAACGCATCGTCTGTTGCGAAAAAACCGGTACCCACTTTTTCGCACGATGCTCTCGAAGCCGCGCGTGCTCGCTAGCGGGTGGATGGCAATCATGCCCAGGTCGTTGCTTTGAAAGATCGCGGCGGCATCCTTTGGCGAGCCGGCAAAATCCGTCTGTCTGTGCATCGCCATCGCTCTTGCGGCGCCTCGCCACGAGGCTCGGCTGCAAAATGCCGGGGTGCACGCAAATGCGCCGGCTAATCCCGCCATTTCGCTCGGTTGATGCCGAATTCGCTGAGCCAGGAGCGATTCGGCATTATGCATTCATATGCTTGTATTTGCGAAGAAAACTATTTCGATCCGGGCAAAGAAACCACGCCATATATATGCCGTTTTTATTTCGCGCACGCCGGAGAGGCCTCGAACCTATATACAAAACCGACCAAATACCGCAGCGATCGTCCGCGCAGGCATGGCAATTTTGCCGCTCGTCCGGGGATTCGAGGGGCGGTGCCGCGCATATGTTGCGCGGCGCTCGATTTTTGCCGTTGCCGAAAAGGACTGTCGCATGTTCGATCTTCTTTTTCTCGCCATAGGCTTCGGCTTCTTCGCCGTCGCCACGCTTTATGTCGTCGCCTGCGAGCGTTTTTGAGGAGGGCCCGATGATTTTCGATTATGGTTTGGGTGCGGCTGTCACGCTGATATTGCTCGCCTATCTTGTCTACGCGCTGATCCGCCCCGAGCGGTTCTGAGGAGCGACTCCCAATGACTCTCAACGGTTGGATCCAGATCGCGCTCTTCAGTGTGATCGTCACGCTCTTGGTCAAGCCCTTCGGGGGCTATATGACACACGTCTTTACTGGCGAGCGCACCTTCCTCTCGCCTGTGCTCAGGCCTCTCGAGCGTGGCATCTATCGGCTCTGCGGCGTCGATGAGGGGCAAGACCAGCACTGGGTAACCTATGCCGTCGCCATGCTGTTGTTCAGCGTGGCGGGCTTCGTCACGCTCTATGCGCTGCAGCGCCTGCAAGGGATCCTGCCCTTCAACCCGCAGGGTCAGACCCCGGTCGAAGAAAGCCTCGCCTTCAACACGTCGGTGAGCTTCATCACCAACACCAACTGGCAGTCCTATGTGCCCGAGACGACGATGAGCTATCTCACCCAGATGGCGGGGCTCACCGTGCACAATTTCGTGTCGGCCGCCACAGGTATTGCGCTCGCCGTCGCGCTCGTCCGCGGCTTCGCAAGGCGCAGCGCGCGGACGATCGGCAATTTCTGGGTCGATCTGACCCGCTGCGTCCTCTACGTCCTGCTGCCGATCTCGATCGTCGTCGGCCTGTTCTTCGTCTGGCAAGGCATGCCCCAGAACCTCGCCGCCTATAGCGAGGCGACGACTCTCGAGGGGGCCAAGCAGCTCATCGCGCAAGGCCCGGTGGCCTCGCAAGAAGTCATCAAGATGATGGGCACCAATGGGGGCGGCTTCTTCAACGCCAATTCGGCACATCCCTTCGAGAACCCGAACGCCCTCACCAATCTGGTGCAGATGATCCTGATCTTCTCGATCGGCGCCGCGCTCACCAACCTGTTCGGGCGCATGGTCGGCAACCAGCGCCAGGGCTGGGCGATTTTCGCGGTGATGGGTCTCCTCTTCGTAGCCGGTATCGCGACCGTTTATTCGGCAGAGGCACCGGGCAATCCGGCTTTTGCCGCGCTGCATATCGATCAAGCGCCGTCCGCCTTGCAGGCCGGCGGCAATATGGAAGGCAAGGAGGTGCGCTTCGGCATTGCCAATTCGGCTTTGTTCTCGACGGTGACAACCGATGCGTCCTGCGGCGCGGTCAACACGATGCATGACTCGCTTCTGCCTTTGGCCGGCATGGTGCCGATGGTCAACATAATGCTGGGCGAGATCATTTTCGGCGGTGTCGGCTCGGGCCTTTACGGCATGCTCATCTTCGCCATTCTCGCCGTCTTCATCGCCGGGCTGATGGTGGGGCGCACGCCCGAGTATCTCGGCAAGAAGATCGAGGCCAAGGAAGTCAAGATGGCAATGCTCGCCATCCTGATCTTGCCGCTGTCGATCCTGGGGTGGAGCGCACTTGCCACAGTCGTTCCGGCCGGCCTCGCGGGCCCTGCCAACAGCGGCCCGCACGGCTTCAGCGAGATTCTTTATGCCTTCACATCCGTCACGGGCAACAACGGCAGCGCCTTCGCCGGCATCTCTGCCAACACAACCTTCTACAACACCACGCTCGGTCTCGGGATGTTCATGGGCCGCTTTCTGATGATCGTGCCGATGCTGGCCATCGCCGGCTCGCTCGCATCCAAGAAGATCGTTCCGGCCTCTGCAGGCACTTTCCCAACCACTGGCGGCCTGTTCGTCGGCCTGCTCATCGGCGTCATCCTGATCACCGGCGGTCTCATTTACTTCCCGTCGGTCGCGCTCGGCCCAATCGTCGAGCATTTCGCGATGAGCGCCGGCAACCTCTATTGATCCTGAGAGGCATTCAATGGAACTCTCCCATATGCGTAAGCGGATGCCGGTCACCACACTGACTGATCCGAAGATCCTCGGACCAGCGATTGGCGAGGCATTCAAGAAGCTCGATCCTCGCGTCATGATTCGAAATCCCGTGATGTTCACGGTGGAGGTCGTCGCGACGCTCACGACGCTTCTTTTCCTGCGCGATCTCGCCACCGGGGCCGGCCACTACGGCTTCGCGTTCCAGATCAATCTCTGGCTCTGGTTCACCGTGCTCTTCGCCAATTTCGCCGAGGCGGTGGCGGAAGGGCGCGGCAAGGCGCAGGCCGCGAGCTTGCGCAAGGCGCGTACCGAAACCATGGCCAAACGACTTGCGTCGCCGGATGCGAAAACTTTCACGCAGGTCGCGGCGCCAGATCTGAAGCAGGATGACATCGTCCTCGTCGAGGCGGGCGATTTCATTCCGAGCGACGGCGAGATCATCGAAGGCATCGCTTCCGTCGACGAGTTGGCGATCACTGGCGAATCAGCTCCGGTCATTCGGGAAAGCGGCGGCGATCGTTCGGCCGTCACCGGCGGCACGCGCGTTCTCTCCGACTGGATCAAGGTGCGCATCACCGCGGCGCAAGGCTCGACCTTCCTCGATCGCATGATCGCGCTCGTCGAAGGCGCGCACAGGCAGAAAACGCCGAACGAAATCGCGCTCAATATCTTGCTCGCCGGCTTGACGATCATTTTCGTCTTCGCCGTCGCGACCATTCCGAGCTTCGCCTCCTATGCCGGGGGCACCCTGTCGGTCTTGGTGCTCGTGGCGCTTTTCGTGACCTTGATCCCGACGACGATCGGCGCGCTCTTGTCGGCGATCGGCATCGCCGGCATGGACCGGCTCGTCCGCTTCAATGTGCTCGCCATGTCGGGCCGCGCGGTCGAAGCCGCGGGCGACGTCGATACTTTGCTGCTCGACAAGACGGGCACGATCACGCTCGGCAATCGCCAGGCTGTGGCCTTCATCCCGCTCGCCGGTGTGAGCGAGTCCGAATTGGCCGAACTCGGCCCAATTGGCCTCGCTGCCCGACGAGACGCCCGAAGGCCGCTCGATCGTCGTGCTCGCAAAGGAAAAATACGGCATTCGCGGCCGCGACTTGACGGCGCTCGGCGCTAAATTCATTCCCTTCACGGCGCAAACGCGGATCAGCGGCATAGATACGACCGACATGGCGATCCGTAAGGGCGCAGTCGATGCGGTTCTTGCCTATGCGCAGTCCGGACAGGGCGACAGCAGTTCGCGCGAGCCCGGCCATGTCGCGGCGGCGCGTCATGTTCCGACCGAAAGTGCGGTGCGCGACTTGACGGTCAAGTCCGACGAGATTGCCAAGACCGGCGGCACGCCGCTTGCTGTCGCCAAGAACGGCCGCCTGCTCGGCGTCATTCACCTCAAGGACATCGTCAAAGGCGGAATCAAGGAGCGTTTCGTCGAATTGCGCCGCATGGGCATCAGAACGGTGATGATCACCGGCGACAATCCTTTGACCGCGGCCGCGATCGCCGCGGAAGCAGGCGTCGACGACTTCCTTGCCCAAGCGACGCCGGAGGCCAAGCTGAAGCTGATCAGGGACGAGCAGGCGCAAGGCAAGCTCGTTGCGATGTGTGGCGACGGGACCAATGACGCGCCGGCACTGGCCCAGGCCGATGTCGGCGTGGCGATGAACACGGGCACGATGGCGGCGCGCGAGGCCGGCAACATGGTCGATCTCGACAGCGACCCGACGAAGCTCATCGAGATCGTCGAGATTGGCAAGCAGCTGCTCATGACCCGCGGCGCCCTGACCACATTCTCGATCGCCAACGACGTGGCGAAGTATTTCGCCATCATCCCGGCGATGTTCGCTGCGTTTTACCGTCCGCCGGGCCATGAACACGGACTGCTCGAAGCGCTGAACATCATGCAACTCAACACCTCCAGCGCAATCCTCTCGGCAATCATCTTCAACGCTCTGATCATCATTGTGCTGATCCCGCTCGCGCTTCGCGGCGTGGCTTATCGGCCCATTGGCGCAGCGAGCATTTTGCGGCGCAACCTTCTCATCTACGGCCTTGGCGGCATCATCGCCCCCTTCATCGGCATCAAGGCGATCGACATGCTGGTCTCTGCCATCGGCCTTGCATAGGGATAAAGTCATGCTGAAACAAATCCGTCCGGCCATCCTTATGATCGTCGTGATGACGCTTATCACCGGCCTCATCTATCCGCTCGGCATGACCGGCATCGCTCAGCTCGTCTTTCCGCATCAGGCGAATGGCAGCCTGATCGAAAAGGACGGCAAGATCATCGGGTCCGAGCTCATCGGCCAGAACTTTGCCGATGACAAATATTTCCATGGCCGGCCTTCGGCGACGACCGAGCCTGACCCCAAGGACCCGAGCAAGACTGTTCCCGTCCCTTATGCGGCGGATAATTCCACCGGCTCCAACCTCGGACCGACTTCGAAAGCGCTCATCGACAGGGTGAAGGACGACACCACCAAATTGCAGGCGGAGAACCCCTCCATGGCAGTGCCGGTAGACTTGGTCACGACTTCGGCGAGCGGACTCGATCCCGACATCACGCCTGCTGGCGCGCTCTTTCAGGTGCCGCGAATTGCCAAGGCCCGCGGCCTGCCGGAAGCACGGCTGCGCCAGCTGGTTGACGCGAATACGCAAGAGCGTCTCCTCGGGCTTGTCGGCGAGCCGCATGTCAATGTCTTGAAGCTCAACCTCGCCCTGGATGCCTTGGCAGGGAGATGAGGCGGCCCTTGTGTTTCGCCGGCGAGCACATCGAGGGCGTGCGCGGCTGCCGCTCCGCGAAGGCCCTGGTCATGTGCGACCGGATGGACTCGTTTGATCGAAGCGAATAAGGTCAAAATGAAAAAGTTGGAGAATTTTCAAGCAAGGGACTAAATGCGTGCCGAGCGCACTCGGGTCTTCGTCGTTTGCCTAGACTTGAGAGCGGCAATGCTCCGACTTCGCAAGGAGAGCGCTTGCCCCCAAGCCAGCCGGGCTTCAGCTTCATCTGAATTAAAGAGGCGCCATTGCTTTAGCGAAAGGGACCGCTTTGCATTAGGATCAGGCAGCCCCTATTGAACACGTCGTGGACAATAATGGAGAAACGTGAATTGGGCGATAGGCGTCCATCCCCGGACGTCCTATTGCAGGAAGCCCAGCACGACGAGCGCGGCCGGCTGAAAATCTTTCTCGGCGCGGCGCCGGGTGTCGGCAAGACATTCGAGATGCTCACTACGGCGCAAGCCAAGTGGCGCGAAGGTTGCGACGTGGTCGTCGGCGTCGTCGAAACGCATGGCCGCAAAGAGACGGAAACTCTTCTCGAAGGGCTCGAAATCATCCCGCGCCGGGCGATCCCCTATCGCGGGCACATACTCGATGAAATGGACCTCGATGCCATTCTGGCGCGCCGGCCGTACCTCGTTCTCGTTGACGAGCTCGCGCATTCGAATGCGCCGGGCAGTCGTCATCCCAAGCGCTATATGGACGTCGAGGAACTTCTCGCAGCCGGTATCCATGTTTATACGACGCTCAATATTCAACACGTCGAGAGCTTGACCGATGTCGTCGCGCGGATCACCCGTGTCCGGGTGCGCGAGACAGTGCCGGATTCCATCATCGACCGCGCCGACGACATCGAAGTCATCGATCTGACCCCCGACGACCTGCTCACGCGGCTGCATGAAGGCAAGGTTTATGTCGCCGACCAGGCCATGCGAGCAGTGCAGAATTATTTTTCGCCGGGCAATCTCACGGCCTTGCGCGAACTCGCCTTGCGCCGCACCGCGCAGCGCGTCGATGCGCAAATGGTCGATTACATGCGTTTGCACGCGATCGAGGGGCCGTGGCCGGCCGGCGAGCGCGTGCTCGTCTGTGTCGATGCGTCTGCCGGCAATACCGCGCTCGTCCGGCAAGCACGGCGTATGGCGGATCGGCTTCAGGCGCCTTGGGCGGCCGTTCATGTGGAGACATCCAAAGAGGCACGCCTCGATGAAGCCGAGCGCGATCGGATTGCCGAAGCCTTGCGGCTTGCGTTACGCCTCGGCGGCGAAGCCGTAACCCTGCCTGGCCAGGACGTCGCCGATACGGTCATCGAATATGCCCATGCGAATAATTTCACCCACATCATCGTTCGTCGGTCGACACGGTCGCGTTGGCTCGATCTGCTCTGGAGATCGGCGACCCAGAAGCTAATCCAGCGGGCCGGCGGCACAAATGTTCACGTCATCGCACCGCAGGCCGATCGCGTGGCGCCGCGCCCTGCCGCTCAGGCCGGCGACTCGGGGCTCAAACGCACCGATTGGAAAGCCTATGTCGGCAGTCTAGGCTATGTCGGTGGGGCTTTGGCCGCGGCTTTCATTCTGCGAGAAGTTCTTTCCGTCTCGAATATCACGCTCGCCTTTCTCGTTGCGGTTTTCGCAAGCGCCATCACCTATGGTCTGTGGGCCTCGCTGTTTGCTTGCCTTGTCAGCGTCCTTGCCTACAATTTCTTTTTTCTGCCGCCGCTCCATACACTCACGATATCGGACCCCGAAAACGCCGTCGCTTTGTTCTTTTTTGCCGTGGTGGCTCTCATCGCCAGCAATCTCGCGGCGAGGCTGAGGGCGCAGGCCATCACGGCACAACAAAGGGCGCGCATTACCGAAGAACTTTATCTCTTCAGCCGCAAGCTCGCGGGAGCTGCGGCGCTCGATGATCTGCTCTGGGCGACGGCGCATCAAATCGCACTCATGTTGAAGGTTAGGGTCGTCCTGCTCTTGCCGGAAGATGGGATCCTGGCGGTCAAGGCCGGCTATCCTCCCGAAGACAGGCTCGACGAAGGGGATCTTGCCGCGGCTCATTGGTGTTTCCAAAAGAATCAGGAGGCCGGCCGCGGCGCCGACACTTTGCCGGGTGCCAAACGGCTCTTCATGCCGATGCGGACCGGCCGCGGCGCGGTTGGCGTGATCGGCATCGATCGAGACGCACCCGGCACTTTGTTGCTGCCGGAACAAAGCCGGTTGCTCGATGCTTTGTCGGATCAAGCGGCTCTCGCGATAGAGCGCATCAATCTCGCCAAGGATATTGCTCGCGCGCGCATTGCTGCAGAAACGGAGCGGCTGCGTTCGGCCTTGCTGACGTCGATCTCACATGACTTGCGTACGCCGCTCGCGTCGATCCTCGGATCGGCGAGCAGCCTCGTCAATCATAGTGCTGAAATGGATGGGGAGGTTCAGACCGCGCTGTTGCGCACGATCCAGGAAGAAGCCGAGCGGCTGAACCGCTTCATCGGCAATCTGCTCGACATGACCCGGCTCGAGTTGGGATCGATCACACCGCAGACGAGTTTGATCGACATATCCGATTTGGTCGGCGCGACATTGCAGAGGGCACAGAAGATTCTCGCCGGCCATATCGTCGAGATCGATCTTGCTCCGCGATTGCCCATGCTCGCGGCGGATATGGTGCTGATGGAGCAGGCGTTGTTCAACTTGATGGACAATGCTGCAAAATACGCGCCGCAGGGCTCGACGATAAAGGTTCAAGCGCGACAAGAGGGCGATCAAGTCGTGCTCGAAGTTCTCGACGAGGGCGAGGGGATTCCCGAAGCGGACCTGGAGCGTATCTTCGATAAATTCTTTCGGGTTCACCGGACTGATCGGCGGCGCGCCGGGACCGGGCTCGGCCTTGCGATCTGTCGCGGTTTCATCGAAGCAATGGGCGGCACAATCATTGCGGTGAATCGCAGCGACCGTTCGGGCGCGATCTTTGTCATCCGCCTTCCGGTGCCGAAATCCTTGGTAAACGTCGAGGCTCTGCCATGACTACCCTTGCGGGCCAGCTCCGCGTGCTTGTCGTCGACGACGAACCCGCAATCCTTCGCTTTCTGCGGCCCGGTCTTGCAACCCAGGGCTATATTGTTTCCGAAGCGCATGACGGGCAAACGGCGCTCGAAGCCATCCGCCGCAAGGCCGCCGATCTCGTTGTGCTCGACCTCGGTCTCCCCGACATGGATGGGCTCGATGTCGTCAGCAAGGTCAGAGAAAGTGGTGAGACAATGCCGATCATCGTGCTTTCCAGCCGAGCGACGGAAGGCGTGAAAGTCAAAGCTCTCGATCTCGGCGCCGACGATTATGTGACGAAGCCGTTCGGGATCGATGAACTCTTGGCCCGTATCCGTGCGGCGCAACGCCATCGTCTGCAACAACACGGAGAGAGGGCCGTCTTTCGCAGCGGTGACATGACGGTTGACCTCGTCCGCCGCGTCGTGACCGTTCGCGGCCAGGAAGTGAAGTTTTCGCCGCGCGAATACGAAGTCCTGCGCCTTCTCGTTGCGCATGCCGGCAAGGTCTTGACGCATCGCCTCATGCTGCGCGAAGTGTGGGGCGGTGACGTTGATGTGCAATACTTGCGGATCTATATTCGTGCTCTGCGACAGAAAATAGAGGCCGACCCCGAGCGTCCGGTTCACATCCTGACCGAGACTGGCGTCGGCTACCGGTTGCGTGCGCCGGACTAGTCGTTTACACCCCCTGCGCTCGGTTGGCCATTTTCTCATCAGGCTGTTCCATGGACATCGTCCAACTCCTCACCCCGGACCGCGCGATCTTCGCTCTACGCGTCGCGGACAAGACGCAACTTCTGCAAGAACTGGCCCGACGCGCCAGCGAGTATGTGAATATTCCGCAGAAGACGATCCTCGACGGTCTGTTGACTCGCGAAAAGCTGGGCTCGACGGGGCTCGGTCAAGGCTTCGCCCTGCCGCATGCCCGCATCAAGGGCCTCAACGCCATGTTCGGCATGTTCGTAAAGCTGAGCCGGCCGATCGCCTTCGAAGCGATCGACGGAAGCCCGGTCGATTTCGTCTTTCTTCTGCTCATTCCCATTGAAGCAGAGAGCGAGCATGTCGCGGCGCTCGCCGCGATTTCGCGTCGTATCCGCGAACCGGATTGCGCCGCGCGGCTGCGCAAGGTCGAGAATGCGGCGGCGCTTTATGCCGTACTGACGGGCAACGACGGCAAGCCGTGCTAAAAACCCGGTACCGACCGCATGAAGATATTGCCGATCTCGCCGCGTCGGCCCTTCTTTTGATTGTGCGCGGTTCTCTGCCTCGAAAAGTTTGTTCAACCGAGGTTCGGGCAGCCCAGGCGATAGGTGCCGCGAAAGGTTTCCGGATCGGTCGGGATGCCGGCACGGTGAATGATGATCTTGCCGTCGCGCGCGAGGCCGACTGCCGTATCTCTAACGCTGTGCAGATAGCTTGGCCAAGCTCGGCCGCCGTGATCGGTGATTTCGGCACCGGCGCGCGCGACCTCTCCGGGATCTCTTGTCTGCGTCGGGCCGGCTGTGGCGCACGTGCCGAGCATGAGGTCCGCAAGTGCGGAATTGACGGCCATCGACTGGAGATCCTTGCAGCGAGGTGCTGCGCCCTTCGAATTTCGGGCTGGTCGGCTGCGAAAAAGAAGGACGAAGTCATGGAGCGCGCGCGGCCTATTCGCAACGGCGCGAATGTTTATGTGGCTCCGCTTCGCTCCAACGAGCAAGCCATTCAGGCCGACCCAGAAAGCGTACGGATCGGATTCCTTGACGCGGAAGGCTGCTTCCGATAATGAACCTGTGTGCGGGGTACGCGCCAGTCCAAACAAGTCGCGTTATCAGTGCCGCAAACCGAGTATTCCGAATTTTTTCCGTTTTCGAACCGATGCGCGATGCAGGCTGTAGAGGGCTTGAGATCGTGTGCGTCATCGGATCGTTGTGGCGGCGGGCTCGGAAGCACCACCCTGATACACCCTCCGAACATCCTGGAAAGATCATCACGTGAAGCAATTCTCCGATCTCGGCCTCGCCGAGGTCCTCCTGCGCGCTCTCGAGCACGCGGCCTATGTTACGCCCACCCCGATTCAAGCCCGCGCCATTCCGCCGCTCCTTGAGGGGCGCGACTTGCTCGGCATAGCGCAAACCGGCACCGGCAAGACGGCGGCATTTGCCTTGCCGATTCTCGACCGCCTTTTGCGCCAACGCGGACGCCCGCTGCCGCGCAGCGTGCGCGCCTTGGTGTTGGCGCCGACGCGCGAGCTCGCCGCCCAGATTGGCAAGAGCTTCAAGACCTACGGCCGCTTCACCCAATTCTCGGTTGCAACCGTCGTCGGCGGCGTGGGCTATGCGCCGCAGATCAAGGCACTTTCTCGTGGCCTTGATGTGCTGGTGGCGACGCCGGGTCGCCTCATCGATCATCTTGCGAGCGGCAACCTGCGTCTCGATTCGACGGAGATCGTCGTTCTCGACGAGGCCGATCATATGCTCGATCTCGGCTTCATCCTGCCGATCCGACAGATTCTCGCGCAGCTGCCGGCGGTGCGGCAGAGCCTCTTCTTTTCAGCCACGATGCCGAAAGAGATCGCTTCACTCGCCGCGGAGATGTTGCGCGATCCGGTCGAAGTTAGGGTCAATCCCGTGGCGACGACGGCGGATCGCATTGCGCAAGAGGTCTATCTCGTCGAAGGCGCCGGCAAACGTGATCTGCTCGTCGAGATGCTGGCGCGGCCCGAGTTTCGCCGCACGATCGTCTTCACGCGGACGAAACGCGGCGCCGATCGCGTTTGCGGTCACCTCGAGACGTCCGGCATCGCCGCTGCCGCCATCCATGGCAACAAGAGCCAAAATCAGCGCCAGCGCGCGCTCGATGATTTTCGTTTCGGCCGCGCATCCGTCCTCGTGGCCACAGATATTGCGGCGCGCGGCATAGATGTGGAAGGCATCACGCATGTCGTGAATTTCGAGCTTCCGGAAGTTCCGGAAGCTTATGTTCATCGGATCGGCCGCACGGCACGCGCCGGCGCCGAGGGCGTGGCGGTGTCGCTTTGCGACGAAGCGGAACGCGGGCTCTTGCGGGCGATCGAAGAATTCACGCGCCAGACTCTGCCCGCAATTGACCGCCGCACGAAGCGCGAGGCGCCGCAGGACCAAACGGAGCGTGGGCGGCATGAAGCGCCGCGCCGAGACAAAGAGCGTTTCGCGTCGCGCCGCGCGCATAATGGGCGCAATCCGCCGAATGCCAAGTCCGGCGACGCCAGGCCGGAGGCACGTGCCAAACGGCAAGGCTCGGCTTCACGGCAGGGCGGCGCCGTCGTCGGTCCACATTGAGCGGCTGATCATTTCTGGCCGGTTTGGCGGCCGGCAAGACCACGCGGCGAGCCTTCATGAGCTCACCGGGTTGCGGCGAAGTGGCTACTCAACGGGCGCGGATTTTCTCAACTCCCCCTCAGATCCAGCCCAGCCCAGCCGGCTTTCACGCAGCATATAGTTCACATGCGCGAAAACCTCGCTGAACGCAAAACTCATTTGATGGGAATCGAGCGGACGGTGAAAGACCACCGGCACGAATTCTGCAACGGAGCGTGGTTCTTTGGCGCAGAACTTGGCGATCGCAGCACATCGTGTTTCGTGATGGGCGAGGAGTTCTCGTGCGCGTATGTGGAGGCCGTAAAAGGGCAGTTCGTGTCCCGGCAAGACAAGGGCATCGCCAGGTAGTCGGCTCGTGAGATCACGCAACGAGCGCAGATAAAGGCCGAGCGGATCGCCGGTCGGATCGACGGCCCAAACGCTGACGTTCGGCGAGATTCTGGCGAGAACCTGATCGGCCGAAAAAAACAGGTTTTCCTCGGCGCAGAAGAGCATCAATTGTTCCGGCGCATGGCCGTCACCCGTCAATACCGCAAATTTGCGCTTGCCGATCTTCAATTCATCGCCGGCGACGACCCGTTCGAAAGTCGGCGGCAGCAGCGCCACCATTTTCAGATAGCCGTGGCCCTGCGTGGCGACGCGCATCGTCGTCTCCGGATCCAATCCATTGCGCGAATAAAAGTCATGATAAGGCGCGGCATCGAGCGCACCAGGACTCAACGAAATGTTGAGACAACCAAGATAAGACGTCTGGGTCGTCAGCAAAGGAAGATCGAACCGCTCGGCCAGCCAGCCCGCGAGGCCGATGTGATCGGGGTGGAAATGCGTCACGATCAAGCGCGTGAACTTGCGCCCCGCGAGCGGGCCGACGACGAGTGATTCCCAGACAGCACGCGTCGTATTGTTGGCGATGCCGGTATCGATGATCGCCCAACCGTTGCCATCCTCCACGAGATATATGTTGATGTGATCCAGGCGGAACGGAAGCGGCATGCGTATCCACAGGACGCCGGGAGCAACTTCGATAGTTTCACCGGGCGCGGGAGCCGTCGCAAAAGGGTATTTGAGCGTGTCGTCTTGCATTTCAATCTTCATGTTTGTGCCGGTTCCATCCGGAGCTGTGCAGAATTCGCCTCGTCTCTGAAACAAATCCCGTTAGGACGGTCGCTGCATGTTTCCGCCTTAACGGGATTGGCTCAAGTATCCAAATCGCTCGGATCGACATGCACAGAATTGGCCAGATTGGCGCTGATTGCCACAATTTCGTGTATTTGCAGGACGCCAGCCCGTCCCGGTGGTCGGCAAGCGCCGGAGGGCAGGTCTTGTGCCGGCAGCGCTTGCCGTCCGCCGTGGTCAACTTTTCGTGAGCCCCTCCCCGAAGCCACGAGAACGGGCCGAAGCCGAGATGGATCGCGTCTGCAATGGCGAGCCCGGGTCGGAGGATCTCGCCGCGGCTTTGACAAACAGCGGTCGTTTGTCCGAAAATGCCATCCTCTTTCGACGGATTGCGCCAGTACCGGCAGGATCTCCAAATATCATAACGCGATCCAAAATGGCGCGGTCGATGTTCACGATCTTCTCGGCCGACAAGGATGAGTTGGATTCGCAAACAAGGAGTTTGTGAGTGATTGAGCAAGATCCGATCGTCATCGTTGCAGCCGCCCGCACGCCGATCGGCGGCTTTCAAGGTGTTTTCACGGCGAAGACGGCGCCGCAGCTCGGCGCGGCGGCCATCGAGGCCGCCCTAGCCCGCGCCATGATCGCCAAGGACGATGTTTCGGAAGTTTTAATGGGGTGCGTCCTGCCCGCAGGCCTCGGCCAGGCTCCGGCGCGCCAAGCCGCGCGCGGGGCGGGCCTGCCGGAACTCGGTGCCGTGCACGACGCTCAATAAAATGTGTGGCTCCGGCATGAAGACGGTGATGGCCGCTTATGACGCGCTTCATGCCGATCCGCAGGCGACCTACGTGGCCGGCGGCATGGAGTCGATGACCAATGCGCCCTATCTCCTGCCGAAGGCGCGCGCCGGCTTGCGGCTCGGCCACGGCACCGTCCTCGATCATATGTTTCTCGACGGCCTGGAAGATGCCTATGACAAAGGCCGTCTGATGGGGACTTTTGCCGAGGATTGCGCGCAACATTTTCAATTCACGCGCGCCGACCAGGACGCCTTTGCAGTCACCTCCCTGACGCGTGCGCGCAAAGCCGGCGAGGACGGATCTTTCGCGGCAGAAATAGTGCCCGTTGAAGTAACAACGAAGGCAGGCGCAGGCACGGTCGCGACGGATGAACAACCGCAGACCGCCGACGCAGGCAAGATCGCCAAGCTCAAACCGGCCTTCCGCGCCGACGGCACCGTCACGGCGGCGAATTCTTCGTCTATTTCGGATGGCGCGGCAGCGCTCGTGCTCGTGCGCCAATCGACGGCGGAGAAAAAAGGTCTGACGCCCCTCGCGCGCATCGTCGGCACCGCGAGCCACGCCCAAGCGCCGGCTTGGTTTACGACGGCACCCATCGGCGCGACGCGCAAATTGCTCGACAAAATCGGTTGGAGGCTCGACGAGATCGGTCTTTTCGAAGTCAACGAAGCTTTCGCGGTCGTGACCATGGCGTTCATGCGCGAGCTCGATGTTCCGCATGACAAAGTCAACGTCCATGGCGGTGCCTGCGCGCTCGGCCATCCGATCGGCGCTTCCGGGGCGCGCATCCTCGTCACCTTGCTTGCGGCCATGCAGCGCTATGACGTTTCGCGCGGGCTCGCGGCGATCTGCATCGGCGGCGGCGAAGCGACGGCGGTCGCCCTCGAGAAAATGAGCTGAGCGCGAACTCGCCGTTCAGCTCTTGACTGCAGAGCTTTGCCTGCTCGCGCCCTATTCTGCCGCGCTTTTCGCGCCGCCGAAGCGCCGCTCGATATAGCCTTGCACCATGACCTTGAATTCGGCGGCGATTCCCTCGCCGCGCAAGGTCATCGCCTTTTGCCCGTCGATGAAGACGGGCGCCGCTGGCGTCTCGCCGGTGCCGGGCAGGGAAATGCCGATGTCGGCATGTTTCGATTCGCCCGGGCCGTTGACGATGCAGCCCATCACCGCGACATTGAGCGTTTCGACGCCGGGATAGCGCGTCTTCCAGTTCGGCATTTCGTCGCGGATGTAGGTCTGGATGTCGCGTGCCAATTCCTGGAACACGCTCGAGGTCGTGCGGCCGCAGCCGGGGCAGGCGGCGACGAGCGGCACGAAGGTGCGAAAGCCCATCGTCTGCAGCAATTCCTGGCCGACCTTGACCTCGAGCGTACGATCGCCGCCGGGCTCGGGCGTCAACGAGACACGGATCGTGTCGCCGATGCCGTCCTGCAGCAAAATTCCCATCGCGGCGGAGGAGGCGACAATGCCCTTGCTCCCCATCCCGGCCTCGGTGAGGCCGAGGTGCAGAGCATAATCGGTGCGGCGCGCCAGCATGCGATAGACGGTGATGAGGTCCTGGACGGCCGAGACCTTGGCGGAAAGCACGATCCTGTCCTTAGCCAAGCCGATCTCTTGGGCGCGGGCGGCCGACAGAAGTGCCGATTGCACCATGGCCTCGCGCGTCACGGCGCTGGCCTCGAGCGGTGTCTCGGAACGCGCGTTTTCATCCATCAGCGAAGTCAGGAGTTCCTGATCGAGCGAGCCCCAATTGGCGCCGATCCGCACCGCCTTGCCATATTTGATGGCGAGTTCGACGATGGCGGCAAATTGCCGGTCCTTCTTTTCCTTGAAGCCGACGTTGCCGGGATTGATCCGGTATTTGGCGAGCGCTTCGGCACAGGCCGGGTGATCGGTCAGAAGCTTGTGGCCGATATAGTGAAAATCGCCGATGAGCGGGACATTGCAGCCGAGCCTGTCGAGTTTTTCGCGGATATGCGGGACGGCAGCGGCGGCTTCCTCCCGGTCGACTGTGATCCGCACGAGTTCCGAGCCGGCGCGGGCGAGGGCCGCAACTTGCGCGACGGTCTGCCCGACATCGGCGGTATCCGTGTTGGTCATCGACTGGACGGCGATCGGCGCGCCGCCGCCGACTTTCACGCCGGCTTTGCCGGAGCCAATCCAAACGCCGACCGAGCGCCGGCGCGGTTGCGGCCCGGCGGGTAGTGTTTCCGATCCGAACGGAGGGGCGGGGAACGCATCGGCCATCTGGGTGTCCTTGTGAGAAGCGGAAACTCCAAAGATCCCGCCGGGATGACCGCATTATGACAGAACTGGCCGGAGCCGGTAGTGGGCAAAAACAGCGTGCCCGTCAAGGTGGCAGTCCGAATTTCGCTAGCTTCAAAAGTTGCCGTTGGCGTGACGGCTGAGATTGTAACCCGCAATCCGAAACGGAGGCTGCGGTCGGCCAAATGGGAAAGCAAGAACCGGTTCAGGCCGCTTTTTCCAAAAATATCTTTATTATTGGAAAAGCGTGTTGTTGGTGTACCTTAGCGACCGCAACAAGCCTCCACCTTTGGCATTGCGCCGAGGGATCTCGCCGTCCCGCTGCCGGCAGGTGAAGCCGCGTGAGATCCGCCACGGCAGAACGAGGCGCTTCGCTGTCCAAGGACCAAGTCACGGACAAGCGCCCGCTCCCTAGATGAAGACGTTCTTGATATGGACATTGTCCGGCCAACCAAAGTGAGCGTATACTTGGCCGCAAGATTGCTTTGCGGGGGGCTAAGGTTCGAGCGCCGGCACGGCCGGCTCGGCGTGTCTGCGCCTGCGGCGCGACGGTGACGGTGTGATGATATATGTTCGGCTCCCGGCGTTCCGCTGCGCCAATTTGGCGCAAGCGAGTTCTTGACAATGGGTCTCCTGACACTCCAATACATTCGAATACGAGAAACTATAAAAGATGGGTCTCGCGGGTAATTCGGGGGGAAACGCGTCCGTCGGCGCTGAGGGGTATCGGTAACGGCATGCTGGCTATTGTTCGGATTGCGCTGCAGCGTCCCTACACATTCGTCGTGATGGCGATGGCAATCTTGCTCTTCGGCGTCATGTCGTGGATCAAGACCCCGACCGATATTTTTCCCAACATCAACATTCCCGTCGTCAGCGTCGTGTGGACCTATAACGGCATGCCGCCGGACGACATGTCGGGCCGCATTATCTATTTTTACGAGCGAACGCTCAGTTCCCAAGTCAATGACATCCAGCACATGGAGTCGCAGTCTCTGACTGGCTATGGCGTCGTAAAGATCTTCTTTCAGCCGAACGTCAACATCAATCTGGCGGTGGCACAGGTCACCGCGGCATCACAGAACGTGCTGAAATGGCTGCCGCCCGGCATCACCCCGCCCTACGTCTTGGCCTATAACGCTTCGAGCGTGCCGGTCCTGCAGCTCGCCCTGTCGAGCGATAAACTGTCGCAATTCGAACTCTTCGACCTGGCGCAGAATTTCATCAGGCCGCAGCTTGCAACCGTCGCCGGTGCCGCCATACCCTCGCCCTATGGCGGCAAGATCAAGCAGGTCCAGGTCGACATAGATCAGGAGAAGCTGCAGTCCTATGGTCTCGCGGCGCAGGATGTCGTCGATGCGCTCGCGGCGCAGAATCTCATCATACCGATGGGGACACAGAAGATCGGCGACTTCGAATACATCATTTCCTTGAACGATGCTCCGTTGGAGGTCCGGCAGCTGAACGATCTGCCGATCCGGAAAGTCCAAAACACCGTCGTCTATATTCACGATGTGGCTTTTGTGCATGTAGGCGCGCCGCCGCAAACGAATATGGTGCGTGTCGACGGCAAACATGCGGTCCTGATGTCGATCCTGAAGGCCGGTTCGGTCTCGACGCTCGATGTCATCAAGGGCGTCAGAGATTTGTTGCCGAGGATATGGGAAGGCCTGCCGCCAGACGTGAAGGCGAAGCTCGACTACGACAAGGACCTCCAGGTCGTTGGTGATCAATCGGGCTTCGTCAACGCCTCTATCGACAGCGTCCTGCGCGAAGGCGGGATCGCGGCTGTCCTGACCGGACTGATGATCCTGCTCTTTCTCGGCAGCTGGCGCTCGACCCTCATCATTTTGATTTCGATACCGCTGGCTGTGCTCTTTTCCATCGCGTCTCTCGCGGCTCTCGGCGAAACGATCAATGTGATGACGCTCGGCGGATTGGCCTTGGCCGTCGGCATTCTCGTCGACGATGCGACCGTTACGATCGAGAATATCAACTATCATCTCGAACAGGGCAAAGAGATCGAACCGGCGATCATGGATGGGGCGCGCCAGATCGTCCTTCCCGCAACCGTCTCTCTGCTCTGCATCTGCATCGTCTTTGTGCCGATGTTCAGCCTCGGCGGCGTCTCGGGCTTTCTGTTCCGGCCGATGGCCGCGGCGGTGGTCTTCGCTCTCATCGGCTCCTACCTCATGTCGCGCACGCTGGTGAATACCCTCGCCCTCTATCTGCTTGCAGCGCAGGCTGCCCTGCATGGCACACACGGCGGCGACGCAAATGCACCAATGAGCCGCAATCCCTTGGTGCGGTTACAGCGCGGTTTCGAACGTCGCTTCGAGGCGATCCGCGCGACCTATCGCGATTTGCTCAGGATCGCGCTCGGGCGCGGCTGGCTTTTCGTGATGTCATTCCTGGGAATCGTCCTGCTTTCCTTCGTCCTCCTGCCTTCTCTCGGGCAAAACTTCTTTCCATCTGTCGAAGCAGAACAGATCAACCTGCACATCAGAGCGCAGACAGGCACGCGGATCGAGCAAACAGCACTGCTGTGCGACGATATCGAGGCCGCGATTCGCAATATTATAGGGCCTAATGCGATCAAGACGATCGTCGACAATATCGACTTGCCGATCAGCGGGATCAACGTCGCTTATGCCAATACCGGCTCGATCGGCCCCGCTGATGCCGATATTATGATCTCGCTGAAAGAGGGCTACGGCAAGGACTCTGGAGATTTTGTCGACACGTTGCGCGAGAAGCTGCCGCGAGCGTTTCCGGGCACGACGTTCGCGTTCTTGCCGGCTGACATGGCCACGCAGGTCTTGAACTTCGGCCTGCCGGCGCCGCTCGACGTGCAAGTGAACGGTCCAGATCCCGACAGCACGCGCGCCTATGCCGAAAAAATATACAAGCAGATTTTAAAAGTGCCCGGAGTTGCGGATGCGCGCATCCAGCAGGCCTCCAACTATCCGACACTGAGGATCAACGTCGACCGTTCGCGGGCAGCCGATCTCGGCTTTACCGAGAAGAACATTGCCCAGAGCTTGCAAGACACGTTGGCCGGAAGCATCCAGACGGCGCCGACCTTCTGGCTCGATCCGAATAAAGGCGTGTCCTACCCTATCGTCGTTCAGAGCCCACAATACTGGGTCAACAGCTTGGATAAGCTCGGCACCCTTCCCATGACCGGCGGCAATTCGGTCCAACTCCTGGGCGGGCTCGCGCAAATCACGCGAACGACGAACGATGCCGTCGTTTCGCACTATAGCGTTCAGCCGGTGGTCGATATCTATGCAACGACACATGACCGTGATCTTGGCGCCGCCGCCGCCGATATACAGAAGATCATCGATGCGACCCATGCGGAATGGCCGAACAAGAAGAAGCCGCCGGTGTTGCGCGGCCAGATTGAGACGATGCAAAGCGCCTATGGTCAGCTCTTTGTCGGATTAGCCCTGTCGATCGTGCTGATCTATCTCCTCATCGTCGTCAATTTCCAATCGTGGATCGATCCCTTCGTCATCGTCAGCGCTTTGCCGACGGCATTGGCGGGAATCGTCTGGATGCTCTTTACGACCTACACGACGTTGTCGGTGCCGGCCCTGACGGGCGCCATCATGTGTATGGGCGTCGCGACCGCAAATTCCATCCTGGTGGTGAGCTTCGCGCGCGAGCGTCTGATGGCAGGCGCCGATGCAAAGACCGCGGCCGTCGACGCAGGGTTCACGCGGTTCCGGCCGGTGCTGATGACCGCCCTCGCGATGATCATCGGCATGCTGCCGATGGCGTTGAGCGCCGAACAGAACGCACCGCTCGGGCGCGCTGTGATCGGGGGGCTGCTCTGCGCCACCGTTGCAACGCTTTTTTTCGTCCCGGTCGTGTTTGCGCTGGTCCATTCCCGCCGCGCGACAACGCCCGCTGCAAATCCACCCGTGGATGGCATTGCGACGGATATGCCGGAACATCGTCCTTCGCAACCTATGCACCGGGCCTGAGGTTTCGTGATCCCATGTCCTCTCTTATTCATCGAACCCGGTCGATCTCATGCTGATAACCATCGTCCGGATTGCGCTGCAGCGTCCCTACACATTCGTTGTGATGGCGATGCTGATGTTGCTCTTCGGCGTCATGTCGTGGGTGAAGACGCCGACCGATATTTTTCCCAACATCACCATTCCCGTCGTCAGCGTCGTGTGGACCTATAACGGCATGCCGCCGGACGACATGTCGGGCCGTATCATCTATTTCTACGAGCGCACCCTCAGTTCCCAAGTTAATGACATTCAGCACATGGAGTCGCAGTCGCTGACCGGCTATGGCGTGGTGAAGGTGTTTTTTCAGCCGAACGTCAATATCAATCTGGCGGTGGCGCAAGTCACCGCGGCGTCGCAGAACGTGTTGAAATGGCTGCCGCCCGGCATCACGCCTCCCTATGTCTTGGTTTACAACGCCTCGAGCGTGCCCGTCCTCCAGCTCGCATTGTCGAGCGATAAACTTTCGCAATTCGAACTCTTCGACCTGGCGCAGAATTTCATCAGGCCGCAGCTTGCGACCGTCGCCGGCGCCGCCATACCCTCGCCCTATGGCGGCAAGATCAAGCAGGTCCAGGTCGACATAGACCAGCAGAAACTGCAGTCCTATGGTCTCGCGGCACAGAATGTCGTCGATGCGCTCGCAGCGCAGAATCTCATCATACCGATGGGGACGCAGAAGATCGGCGATTTCGAATATATCATATCCTTGAATGATGCGCCGTCGGAGATCGCTGAGCTGAACGATCTGCCGATCCGGAAAGTCCAAGGCACGATTGTCTATATTCGCGATGTGGCCTTTGTACATATAGGCGCACCGCCGCAAACGAATATGGTGCGTGTCAACGGCAAACATGCGGTGTTGATATCTATCCTGAAGGCAGGTTCGGTCTCGACGCTCGATGTCATCAGCGGCGTCAAAAACCTGATGCCGAAGATTTGGGCAGGCCTACCGCCGGACGTAAGATCGAAGCTCGACTACGAAAATGATCTCCAGATCGTCGGCGATCAGTCGGGCTTCGTCGAAGCCTCGATCAACAACGTTCTCAGGGAAGCCGCGATTGCCGCAATCCTGACCGGATTGATGATCCTGCTTTTCATCGGCAGCTGGCGCTCGACACTGATTATCCTCGTCTCGATTCCGCTGGCTATTCTCTCGTCGATCATAGCCTTTTCAGCGACGGGGGAAACAATCAACGTAATGACGCTTGGCGGTTTGGCGCTGGCAGTCGGCATTCTCGTCGACGATGCGACTGTATCAATCGAAAACATCAATCTTCATCTCGAACAGGGTGAAGACATCGTGACTGCGATCATGGACGCGTCGCGACAGCTGATCACGCCTCATACCTTGACCCTTCTGTGCATGTGCAT
This sequence comes from uncultured Alphaproteobacteria bacterium, assembly GCA_963809985.1. GTDB lineage: Bacteria > Pseudomonadota > Alphaproteobacteria > Rhizobiales > Beijerinckiaceae > Methylovirgula. The sequence goes on from CAWELW010000004.1 coordinate 1,022,010, forward strand.
GGTGTTCCTCCCGCTATTAAGTCTCGGCGGCGTCTCGGGCTTTCTGTTTCGGCCGATGGCCAAGGCGGTGGTGTTCGCCCTCATCGCTTCCTACGTGCTCACCTGGACGCTCGTGACGACGCTCGCCCGCTATTTGCTCGCGAATCAGGGCAGCCACGGTGGCCATGCTCACGGCGAGAGCCCGCCGCCAAGCCGTAATCCCTTCGTGCGCTTTCAGCGCGGTTTTGAACATCGCTTCGAGGCGGTCCGGCGCACTTATCGAAATGTGCTCAGCCTCGCGATGGGTCGCAAGCGCAAATTTGCGGTCGGTTTCCTCGGCGTGGTCTTGGTCTCATTTGCCCTGGCACCGTTTCTCGGACAAGATTTCTTTCCTTCGGTCGAGGCTGAACAGATCAACCTGCACATCAGAGCGCAGACAGGGACGCGGATCGAGCGAACAGCGCAGCTGTGCGACAATATCGAGGCAGCGATTCGCCAGATCATCGGACCCGAGGCGGTCAAGACGATCGTCGACAATATCGACTTGCCGATCAGCGGGATCAATATCGCCTATGCCAATACCGGCTCGATCGGCCCCGCCGATGCCGATATTCTGATCTCGCTGAATGAGGGCTACGGCAAGGACTCTGGAGATTTTGTCGACACGTTGCGCGAGAAGCTGCCGCAAGCGTTTCCGGGTACGACATTCGCGTTCCTGCCGGCTGACATGGCCACTCAGATCTTGAACTTCGGTCTGCCAGCGCCGCTCGACGTGCAAGTGAGCGGTCCCGACCCGCACATCACCCGCGCCTATGCCGAGAGAATCTTCAAGGAGATTTTAAGAGTGCCTGGTGTCGCGGATGCACGCGTCCAGCAGGCCTCCAACTATCCAACATTGAGGATCGATATCGACCGTTCGCGAGCAGCCGATCTCGGCTTTACCGAGAAGAACATTGCCCAGAGCTTGCTGGACACCATGGCCGGGAGTATTCAGACGGCGCCGACCTTCTGGCTCGATCCGAAAAAGGGCGTGTCCTACCCGATCGTCGTTCAGAGCCCACAATACTGGGTCAACACCCTGGATAAGCTCGGCAACCTTCCCATGACCGGCAACGATTCGGTCCAACTCTTGGGCGGGCTGGGGACGATTCGGCGTATTGATAGCAATGCAGTCGTCTCTCACTATAATGTGCAGCCGGTGATCGATATCTATGCAACGACACACAGCCGCGATCTTGGCGCCGTTGCTGCCGACATACAGAAGATCATCGATTCGACCCATGCGGAATGGCCGAACAAGAAGAAGCCGCCGGTGCTGCGCGGCCAGATTGAAACGATGCAAAGCGCCTATAGTCAGCTCGTTGCCGGATTGGCTCTATCGCTCGTGCTGGTCTATCTCCTCATCGTCGTCAATTTTCAATCGTGGATCGATCCCTTCGTCATCGTCAGCGCTCTGCCGACGGCCTTGGCCGGTATCGTCTGGATGCTGTTTACAACTCACACGACTTTGTCGGTGCCGGCTCTGACGGGCGCGATCATGTGCATCGGCGTGGCGACCGCCAATTCCAATCTGGTGATCAGCTTTGCGCGCGATCGTCTGGCGGAAGGCGCCGATCCAACGACCGCGGCCGTCGACGCAGGGTTCACGCGGTTCCGGCCGGTGCTGATGACCGCCCTCGCGATGATCATCGGCATGCTGCCCATGGCGATGAGCGCCGAACAAAATGCGCCGCTGGCGCGCGCCGTCGTTGGCGGTCTCATGTGTTCTACGGTCGCCACGCTCTTGTTCGTCCCAGTGATGTTTGCCCTGGTCCATACTCGCCATGGGCCAGAGCCTGCTTCTCGTCGACCGGGCCATGGCACTCCAGCGGATGTGCCGGATCATCATCCTTCGCAACGAATAGATCCTACGTAGATTCTCCTGATGGGGTGCTTTTGTGTTCAGCGAGCCAGATTGTGTTGTGCGGCCTAATGTTCCGATCGCGCTTCGGCGTACCAACGCCTTCGATGCATGGAGCGGAGTTCTCGTGAGCGGGAGCTTCCATGCTGTCGTCGCGCGGTTCCCACTCTCAGTGCCTTTGTTGGCTTTGCACAAAACATCCACGTCATGTCGGCGCGGGTCTTTTTCGAGAGGCTATAGCTGTGCCTGAAATCACACTGTTGCAATAAAGACGCGTCTAAGGACGTCCTGAAACTTCACTCACCATTGCGGGTTTACATACTTTATGATTCAGTTAATCGGCCCGCCTCAGCCCGTCGGCAGGAAGGGACAGCAGGAACCATGTCTTCCGAAAAACCGAAAACGCTAGGCCGAAAAGTAGTCTGGCAGCTCGGCTTTCTCGCAGTCGTCGCGATCGTCGTCGCCTACTTTGGCATCACGAGCCGCGAAAACAAAGAGAAGCAGCTGACCCAACAGACCTTGGCGCGGGCGGTCCCGACTGTCGACGTGGTCTCGCCCGAGCGTGGAACGGTTCCGCAGGAACTCGTTCTTCCGGGCGAAATCCAGGCCTGGTACACGGCGCCGATCCTCGCCCGCGTCAACGGCTATGTGAGAATGTGGTACAAGGATTACGGTGCCGAGGTGAAAGCGGGCGACTTGCTCGCCGAGATCGATACGCCCGATCTCGACGAACAGCTCGAACAGGCAAAAGGCAATCTCGCAAAGTCGCAGGCTAATCTCGCACTCGCCGAGATAACCGCGAAACGATGGAATGCACTGCGAAGCTCCGACGCCGTTTCACAACAGGCCGCGGATGAAAAAGTTGGCGAAGAAAATGCGCGGAAGGCCGAAGTGACGGCGGCCCAGGCGAATGTTGCTCGCCTGAGGGCAATGGAAGATTTCAAGAAAATTACCGCGCCCTTCGACGGTGTCGTCACTGTGCGAAACATCGACGTCGGCGCGCTCGTCAGTGCCACGCCGTCCGGAAATACGCATGAATTGCAGGAATTGTTTCAAGTCTCGGACATTCATAAGCTGCGTGTCTACGTCCAGGTTCCGCAGGCTTTCGCGGCGCAACTTTCTCCCGGGCTGCAGGCAGATATGAAACTGTCCCAATATCCCGATCGTGTCTTCAAAGCGGATGTTGCGACGACGTCCAAAGCTATAACTCAGAGGTCTCGGTCTCTCCTTGTCGAACTTCACAGCGAGAACAAGGACGAGCTTCTGCAGCCAGGTTCGTTCGTCGAAGTGCATTTCCAACTGCCGCCAAACGAAAACTTTCTGCGCTTGCCGACCAGCGCCCTCATTTTCAGAGGTTCTCAATCTGAAGTGGCAACAGTCGGAGCCGACGGCAAGATCGTGTTGAAACCTGTCAAGGTCGGGCGCGATCTTGGTATGGAGGTGGAGATATTGTCGGGGCTGTCACCATCCGACCGTGTCGTTAAGAGCCCGTCCGACTCGATCGCCGAGGGCGACATGGTTAAGATTTCCGGTGACAAGGGCGCGTCGGAGCCGGAAGTGGTAAGCAGCAGCGAGAGCCGGAAAGATCCAAAATGAAGATCGTGACCATGCTGGCAGCGATCGGGCCGACGGTTTTGCTCGGCGCTTGCGACATGGCCCCCGCCTATAGTCCGCCGCAAGCCGCAATCCCTGCCAAATACAAAGAAGACGGCATGTGGGTTCGGGCTGAACCGAGCGATGCCGTGGCGCGCGGCGCATGGTGGGAGGCCTTTCACGATCGCGAGCTCAACCGCCTCGAATTGCTCGTCGAATCAGCCAATCAGGATCTCGCGGCCGCTCTTGCGGCTTATGAGGAATCTCGGGCTCTGGCCGCCAGGGCTGTGGCCGCATTATATCCCTACGTCGAAGGCGACGGTCAACTTTCGGGCAATCGGCAATCGGCCGATCGCCCTTTGCGTTCGGCCACCCAACCGACCTATTACGGCGCCAATACGATTGACGCGCAACTAACCTACGAAGTGGATTTGTGGGGGCGGGTCAGAGACCTGGTCGCAGCCACCCAGGCGACAATGGAAGCGAACGCGGCTGACTTCGCCACCGTCCGTCTCAGTCTGCAAGGGCAATTGGCCCGCACCTATGCCAATCTTCGCGAACTCGATCTCGAAACCAAATTGTTGTCCGACACGGTTGCCGCCTACCGGGAGGCCTTGGCGCTGACTGAGAGCCGTCTCGAGGGCAAAATTGCTTCGCCTGCGGATGTCTCGCGGGCGCAAGCGCAGCTCGCGACGGCCGAAGCCCTGCTCACCGACCTGCGTGGCCGCCGTGCCCTTCTCGAACATGCCATCGCCGTTCTGGTCGGCGAGCCGGCCTCGACTTTCGCCATCAAGCCGGCGCCCGTGCGGGTCGCCCTGCCGGCTTATCCGGCGGGCTTTCCGTCGATCTTGTTGCAGCGCCGTCCCGACATAGCGTCGGCGGAACGGCGCGTCGCCGCGGCAAATGAAGTGATCGGCATCGCCCGCGCCGCCTTCTTCCCGCGGTTCACCATAAATGCGCTGTGGGGCACGCAAGATACCGAGCTTAATCTCTTTGCCGCCAAGAACGTCTTGTGGGCGATAGGCCCCTCCGTTTCTTTGCCGATCTTTGACGCGGGGGCACACCGCGCCGACCTTGCGGCAGCAACGGCCGAGGATGAGCGGGTTACGGCAATCTATCGCGGACTCGTCCTTCGGGCGCTGCGGGAAGTCGAAGACAATCTCGCCTTGCAGCATTGGCTGAAACAGGAGGCCGCTGATATCGATCGAGCCGTCGCTGCAAATCAGAAGACATTGGATGTGTCCTTAACGCTCTACCGTGAAGGTGCAGTGACCTATCTCGAAGTCGTCACCGCGCAAACCGCGTTGCTGGACACTCAGCGCCAGGCGCTTCTCCTGAGAACACAAAGATTGCAAGCGAGCATCGGGCTGATTCTCGCGCTGGGCGGCGGCTGGTCCGTCGCCCAGATCGCAAACCTCGCTCCGATCTGATCGCCGATCTTGCGGCGGATCGCAGACGCCGTCATGCTCGACCATCCGGCTCATGCAGATGAACGGGGCGATGCGACCGAACGATCAGGGGATGCCGGCGCGAATTGGACTGCGACCGACTTTTGAATTGGGACTGGCTCGAGGGGCAACATGGAACGGAGTTCTCGCGGCGTCGTCATGTGCAATCAATGCGCCTGCTGGGCGAATTTGAATCAGCGCGACGGAACTTGCAGGCGGCACGCTCCCAACACGAGCGACACCCAGGATGAAGTGGCGCATTGGCCGCTGACGCATCAAAGAGACCAATGCGGGGACGGTATTCTCGCGGAAGCCGGGACGCCGCCCTTGGTGACATGCAGCAATTGTGTTTTTTGGTGGACCCCGCCGAGTGGCAGCTTGTCCCCCTATGGACGCCGCGACCAGCTGACCGATTGGTGGAACCATGCCGGCCATTGCACGAGGTTCTCTCCCTCGCCTTCTTCTGACGCGGGCTATCGGGCGTTCTGGCGGGTCACGCATGCAACGGACGGCTGTTTCGACGGCGAGGCCGGGCAGACTCCGCGCGCCGTTACTGCGCCCGATCGAGCCTGAACGTGGCCAGCAGGCAAAAGCTGCGTCCAAGCCAGTTTGACGCCGGGCTAGCTCTTTTCCGCCCCGGCCGCACAGAGGCGGCAGCGGCCGGCGATCTCCATCACCTGGACGCGCGGCGCAAATTTCGCCTTGTCGGCGAGTTGGAACAGGTCGCGGCTCAAGGCATCCGACGTAGCCTCGACAACGTCGCCGCACGTGTCGCAAATGAGAAAAACAACGGGCTCTCGCTGAGCATGGCCATGGCCACAAGCCAAATAGGCATTGCGCGAGGCAAGCCGATGAACTAGGCCGGTTTCGAGCAGGAAGTCCAAGGCCCGGTAGATCGAGATTGGCGCCGGCCGCTTCGCCGTCGTGTCGGCGACCCTCTCGATTAGGTCATAAGCGCCAAGCGGGCGCCCTTCGGCGGCGAGAATTTCGAGAATGCGGCGCCGGCTCGCGGTAAGTTTCACACCGCCCCTCCGGCAAAGGTCTTCGGCACGGGATAAGGTCGTGACGACGGTTTTGGCGACGGTTTTGGCCTTGGCTTTTCGGGGTTCGGAGCTGTGGTCCAGCGCGCGCGAAATCGGCATGTTCCATTCCATACTGCAGGCTTCGTCTTCGCGAAAACGCCGAATTTCTGCAGGCTGAGTTGTAATATACGGACATCCGCCGGCAAACGCCACTCGCCCCTCGGCCCCTCGCCCCTCGGACCGGGGCGCACGCTCTCGTGAATGGGACGTGTGCAACCCAATACGCGAGGTTCGATTTCCTATTAGTGGCCGGAAGACGAGCCGCGTTTGCCGGCGAATTGCACGTATTGAATAGAGTCGATGTCGCCTTTTGGGCTCGGACTGGTCTATAAATTGGGCATCCATCCCTTTCCGGCGACCGCCGGCTTCTTGCGGAGACGCGCATGACACTCCAAACACGCAATGCCATCGTGACGGGTTCGACGAGCGGGATCGGGCTGGCCATCGCTCGAACCTTCGCCAAGGAAGGCGCCAATGTCGTGATCAACGGCTTCGGCGAAGCAGAGGCGATTGAAACGGAGCGAGCAGCGATCGAAAAGGACTTCGGCGTCAAGGCGTTCTATTCGCCGGCCGACATGACGAACCCGCAAGAAATCCGCGCCATGGTGAAAGAGGCTGAAGGCAAGTTCGGCAGCGTCGACATTCTCGTCAACAATGCCGGCATCCAGCATGTCGCGCCGATCGAGGAATTCCCGCCGGACCTTTGGGACAAGATCATCGCAATCAATCTGTCCGCCGCATTTCATGCGATGGCGGCGGCCATTCCAGGCATGAAGGCGCGCAAATGGGGGCGCATCATTTCGACGGCTTCGGCGCATTCGCTCGTCGCTTCGCCCTTCAAGGCCGCCTATGTCTCAGCCAAGCACGGAATTGCCGGCCTCACCAAGACTGCGGCTCTCGAGCTTGCGACCTTTGGCACTACCGTCAATTGCATTTCGCCGGGCTATGTCTGGACGCCGCTTGTCGAACGCCAGATCCCCGACACGATGAAGGCGCGCAATTTAACCCGTGAACAGGTGATCAACGACGTGCTCTTGGAAGCCCAGCCGACGAAGCAATTCGTGACCACCGAGCAGGTCGCTGCGCTCGCCCTCTATCTCTGTTCGGATGCCGCAGCACAGATCACCGGCGCCAATCTGTCGATGGATGGCGGCTGGACGGCCAAATAGGTCGGCGCGAACGTCGGTCGCGATCGCAGCAGACAGATAAATCTTAGGCGGGGTCTACTCCACCTTCGAAACCTCAAAGAGCTACGGTCGAGTGTCGCGGCATCGCGAAAGCCGCGGCGGCCGCGTAGACTCGGGACGGTCAGGATGACGCACGAACTCCAGCCGAACGATCGCAAGAAGGTCAATCTCGCGCTGCAAGGCGGCGGTTCGCACGGTGCTTTCACCTGGGGCGTGCTCGATTTTCTGCTCGAGGATGGCAGGCTCGAGATCGACGCGATCAGCGGGACCAGCGCTGGAGCCATGAATGCCGTCGCTCTCGCCGAAGGTCATCTCGAGGGTGGACGAGAGGGAGCGCGCAAGAAGCTGGCGGAATTTTGGAACTCGGTTTCGAGCGAAAGCGCGCTTTCGCCGATCCAGAGGACATTCTTCGATTTCTTCTTCGGCTACAGGACGCCGGCTTCGGAATTTGCCTATTGGGGGGCGGATTGGCTGACGCATTATGCCAGCCCTTATGACCTCAACCCACTCGCCATCAATCCGCTGCTTGCGCATCTGAAAGCTTCGATCGATTTTGCCAAGGTGCGCGCTCATGACGACATCAAGCTCTTCATCGCAGCGACTAACGTCCACACCGGAAAAGTCAAAATCTTCAAACAGTCGGAACTCACGGCCGAGCACGTGATGGCCTCGGCCTGCCTGCCTTATGTTTTTCAGGCCATGGTCATCGATGGCGTGCCTTATTGGGATGGCGGCTACATGGGCAATCCGCCGCTGTTTCCTCTGTACTATGCGAGCGACGTTCCCGACATCGTGATCGTTCAGATCAATCCGATCGAACGCGATACCACGCCGCGCACGGCGCGCGAAATCCAGAACAGATTGAACGAAATCACGTTCAATGGCGCACTGCTCAGCGAATTGCGCGCCATCGATTTCGTCAACCGTCTCGTCGATTCGGGCAAGCTTCCGACGGACCGTTATATGCGCCCTTTCGTCCACCGCATCGACGGTGGCGAGGCCTTGAACGAACTTCCGGCCTCGACGAAGACCGATACCACTTGGTCTTTGATCGAAAGCCTCTTCAACCAAGGCCGCGTCGCCGGCAAGCAATGGCTCGATGCGCAATTCGAGTCGATTGGCAAGGAAACGACGCTCAATCTGCGCATGGCCTTTGCCGATCTGCCGGCGGACACAACAAAGCGTGCCGTCGTGCCGACCGCTGCGGAAAGTTCGGTTCCCGAAGACGCAGCAGAGCCATGATAAAGCCTAGCCTGGATTTCTCAAACGAATTCAGTTTTTAGCTGAAAAACGGGTCGTTCGGCGGCTTATTTTTCGGGCTTGGGCGTGATTTTCACATCGGCCGGACATCGCCGCTGACACGGCCCGCTCGGTTCCCGCGCTGCGAGTCCCATGGTTTCGATTCTCTCGCAATACGAGTCGTTTGGCGCGTGCGTCAGGGCTCGGCGAACCGGCATCTTGATCCTGCTTTCCGGTGCGGTGGTTTTCCGTCAGCCGGAGCTAAAAGCGCGTTGAAGATAATGGTGGGCGAGTTCGAATTCGTTCTTGTGGGGGCATCCCGAAGCAAGCGCGAAGTGAATGCGGCGCACGCTCCTTCGCACCTGAGCGCCGAGCTTGAGCAGCTTGAGGCGAATGGTTTGAGCCGACGCGTCGGCGAATTCAGTATGGCGCAGGCCGACGCGGCGCAGAGTATCGACGAGCACGTAAGCCATGGCCGAGAACCACAGCCGCAATTGGTTGGCTTGCATCGTCGCGGAGGAAGCACGATCGGCGAACAGTTCGAACTGCTCGCCGATGCGGTTTTCCGCCTCGCCACGCGCGCAATAGAGATCCTCGTAGAGAGCACGGGCGTCAAAGGCGAGGCGGCACCCCCGACGTTTGAGCGTGGTGACGACGAAGCGCGGATTGGCGCCATCCGGTGTGTGCTCGGCTTTGCCGACGACACGTCGGTTTCGGCTCCAGCTCTTGAGCGTGCGATAGGAGAAGTCGCGGAAGACCCGCGCCGGCTTGCCCGAACTCAGGCACCGGCGCTTGGCCGCGGCAGCCTCCGCGACGAGCGCTGCTTCCAGCCTTGCATTGCGCGCCACACCGAAGACGTAATCGACGCGGTTGGTCTCGCACCAACTCATCAGGTCGTCATTGGAAAAGCCGCTGTCGCCGCGCAAAATGATGCGTACCCGTGGCCAGCTCCGGCGAATGTGTGAAACAATGCGCGCCATGTCCGCGACCGCGCCATCGCTGCCTGCGACATCGGCGCGCCGCTGCTTCGCCAGCAGCAGATGCCGTCCACAAAAGACATACAGCGGCAGATAGCAATATTCGTCGTAATAGCCGTGGAAAAATCGACCCTCTTGTCCGCCGTGAAGCGGAATGTCGGTATTGTCGAGATCGAGCACGATCTCGCGCGGCGCGCGTTCGTGGGCTTCCAGGAAAACATCGACCAGCAGGCCATCGACCCGCGCGCCGTCGCAATCGATCTTGTGATATTTGGCGGCATGGCGCTTGGGCGTGTGCTCGAGACGATTGAGCGTGCTCTTGCCCGCCAAGGCCTCGCAATCGGAGCGCAGCGCCGGCTCTAGCTTGCCCGCCAGCACCGCAAAGCTCGAGTCCTTGCGCAGCTCGTCATGATCGTTGAGGTCCTCGTAACCCAGCGCCAGTCCGAAAATCCGTTGCGCCAGCAAGGTTTCGAGCCGGTGTTCGACGTAGACAGGGTTGCGCCGGTCATCGAAGCATTGCGCGAACCGCCGTATCAGCCCGAGGCCGCCATCCACCTGTCCCAACAGAAGCGCGCCCGCATTGGAGGTGATGTCGCCGCCATCGAAACTGGCCACCACCGCGCGCCGTTCAACCGCTTTGAATCCGAAAAGCTTCGCGCTACAGTCCGTCCGCATCGGGGAGTTCCGTTCGATCTAAGCAAGTCGTTCTCGCAAAACAACTTTCTAAGATTCGGCGCCCCGATGCACCTTAAATGTTTGAGAAATCCGGGCTAGAGCGTGTCCAACAAGAGTGGAAACCGGTTTTGCGTTCGGACACGCGGCAAAACAAAAACTTAGAGCAGGATGACGATTCGAAGATAAGTCATCCTGCTCTAGCGTGACCCGGCGAGATTTTCGTGGCGGGGGGAGGCCATGGCCAAAGCTTATGCGATCGTCTTGACGACTTGCGACGACCGCGCCCTCGCCAAGCTGATCGCCACGACTTTGGTGGAGAAGCGGCTCGCCGCCTGCGTCCAAATTCTGCCGATCGACAGCGTCTATGCATGGGCCGGGCAAATCCAGGAATCAGCGGAACTCATGCTGCTCTGTAAGATCAAGCGGGCCGACTACGACGACGTCGCGACCGCCATCCGCGCGCAGCATAGCTATACGACGCCGGAGATCGTCGAAATTCCGATCGAGGCCGGTTCCGCCGAATATTTTGCCTGGATCGACGAAGTGACGCGCTAACAAGAAACAATCTTCATTTCATTCCTCGCGCGTCGGAAACACCGGTGGGTTGCTAGCCCGACTTTCTCAACTGGGGCCACGTTCGAGCAATTTTCGAGTATTTTTTGTCGAAAACGCGAGTCAATACAAAGGGCGATGAGGTAAAAACGGCTGTAGTGAAGACCAAGTGTCTTTTGCACTCGTGGCTTTCGTGTAGAATCGCTGGGTATGTACTGAGGTTTCACGCGACGGCTCAAAGGCGGCAAAGAGCATTGCTATTGGAGCATCGTCGAGAGCAAGCGCTACGCCGGCGGCAAGGTGGTGCAGCGTCCCGTGTTGTATCTCGGCGAGATCAACGACAGCCAGCGCGACGCCTGGTGTAGGGTGATCGAAACCTTCGACGAAGACGCGCACCGACACACCCAATCGGCGTTGTTTCCTGCCGAACGGGCCGTGCCGGACCATGCCGGGGCTTATTGCGTGCAGGTGCGGCTCGCCGGGATGCAATAGCATCGGCCGCGGCAATGGGGCGCCTGCTTTTTGGCCTGTCATCTCTACGAGCAACTCGAACTGGATGCTTTCTTTGCGGCACGCCTGCCCGATTTACGCGAAGGCACGCGCTGGCAGCACATTCTGCAGACCTTGGTGTGCTATCGGCTGATCGATCCCGGCAGTGAATGGCGGCTACATCGTCAGTGGTTCGATGAGAGCGCGATGGCTGATCTGCTCGGCGCCGATTATTCGCTGGTCGAGAAGAATGCCCTCTACCGCTGTCTCGACAAGCTCGTTGAGCACAAACAGGCGTTGTTCAGTCATCTGCGCCAACGTTGGCAGGATCTGTTCGCCGCGTCCTTTGATGTGCTTTTGTACGATCTGACGAGCACCTATTTTGAGTCCGATCCGCTGCAGGATCATAGTGCCGAGCGCGTGATGAAACGTTCGGCTTCGCCGATGGCCTCGGGCGTGCCGACGTGGCACCACAATCCGTCGAGCCTGTGGCCGAAGAGCCGACCTTGCGCGGCGGCATCGAAAAAGAACGGGGCGAGGCGAAAAACGTCTTCCGCTTGATCAGCGAAAAGCGCAGGCTTGATGATGCCGACGCCTGCATAGACAAACGGCGCGACTTGGCGCTCGTCGCGCCGGGCGAGGCGGCCGACCGCATCCATCGTGAAATCGCCGGGCCAGTCGACGCCTATGGCGGTCGCCGAGGCCGCGACCAGGAGCAATATGTCCATTTTGCTCGGGTCCCACGCCGCAGCGAGCCGGCGCAAATTGGAATTCGGCCCTTCGAGCCAAAGGGAATCGGTGTTGCAGAGTAGAAATGGCTCTCCTTCGAAATAGGGCAAAGCTTTGCGAATGCCGCCGCCTTGGTCGAGCAGCTTGTCGCGTTCGTCGGAGATTATGATCTTCGGCGCATTGCGGGTCGCAAGATGCGTTTCGATCTGATCGGCCAAGTAATGCACATTGACCACCGCGGTTTCGACACCGACGGCGGCAAAACGATCGAGCATATGGTCGATCATGGCCTTTCCGGCGATTTTGACGAGCGGTTTGGGAACATTGTCCGTCATCGGCCGCATGCGCATTCCGAGGCCTGCCGCAAGGACCATGGCCTTCTTTGGAACGGCATCCGCCAGCTGGGGGGTGGACAAAGCGCACATCCGTTCAAGGCTAGTGGAGTTTCATTAAATTTGCGCGACATCGAGAAAGCAAGCCACTCTGCCTGTGACGCAACGCTAAGTATGTTGCGATTCGAGCACGTGCGGCAAATAAGTCTCGTACCATACCTTGATCTCGGCCATGACCGGATGCGCGAGGCCCTTTCCCAGATATTTTCGCAGCCGTGGCAAATGCTCGAGGTATTGCGGCTTGCGATCGCGTTTATCGAGCCGTGCAAAAATGCCGAGAATTTTGGTTGTCCTCTGCGCCCCGAGCACGGCATAGGCGCGGGCGAAGGCTGCCATGTCAAAGGATTTGTCCGTCTCCCGCCGCAATAAAGCATAGTGGCCAAGGAGCTTGAGCTCCACTTCACCTGGCACTGTGACGCGGGCGTCTTGCAAAAGCGCGGCGAGATCATAGGCCGGGTGGCCGAGCACGCAATCTTGGAAATCGATCATCCCGACGCGCGCGACGCCGATACGCTGTTCAAGCCAAATCAGGTTGGGGGAATGATAGTCACGCAACGTCCAGGTCGGGCGGGGCGGCATGATGTCGCTCAGCGCGCGCTGCCACAGGTTGAGGAACTTCGCTTTGGCGCCCGAGGCCAACGCGACATGGGCGATATGCGGGGCATACCAATCGAGGACGAGTTCGACTTCGATCGACAGCGCGTCGAGATCATAAGGCGGAATTCGGTAGCTCTCGTCCGCTGCGACGGGGAGCGTATCCGGCAACTCCATTTGATGCAGTTTCGCCAGCGCCGCAACCGCTTCGCTGTAGCGCTCGATGATGATGTTCGCCCCGTCGAGGAAGCTTTCCGTGCCGAGATCTTCGAGGATGGCCAAGCCGGCAGAAAGATCGCAGGCAAAGATTTCGGGTGCCGAAAAGCCGCGGGCGCGCAGGCCCTCGTCGATGGCGACAAAGGGGCGGATATTTTCGGCGAGGCGCGCGATGGCACTATAGGGTTTGCCGTAGCGTATAGGCGGGCCGTCAGGGCGCTGCGGCGCGATCATCAAGATAGCGGTTTCACCAGTCGGCTTGACCAGACGCTGGTAGGTACGGCTCGAGGCGTCGCCGTGCATGAACTTTCGCGCAGCCGACACCCATCCGGCATTTTTCAGCAGGTCGTGGATGGCATGGGCGAGACCGAGCCGGGCGGCAAAACTACCGACACCGGTCATGGTCACGCTGCGGAAGGTCGCTTCGCGGTGCGGATCTATTTGCAAGGAAATATCAAGCCGATCCGCCTCGAGGACTGCGCCGGCTCGTTCAGGCCATTCGACCAGAACGAGTGCCCCCTCCGCGGCTTCGTCCCAGCCGAGTTCGGCGAGTTCGCCCGGCTGTTCGATCCGGAAAAGATCCGCGTGGACGATCGGATATTCGGCCCCCTCATAGACTTGCATCAGCGTGAAGGTCGGGCTCGGCACTTCGAGCTCGAGCTCGTTTGTGAGCGAGCGAATGAGCGCGCGCGCAAAAGTCGTCTTGCCGGCGCCGAGATCGCCGGACAAAGTGACGAGATCGCCGGGCTTGACCCAATGCGCCACATCTCCGGCGAGCGCGAGCGTCGCCGCCTCGTCCGGCAGATCGAGGCGCCAGGTCGTTTTCAAGGATGTCGCTTGTGGAGTTCGGTCATGCGGCGGATGAGCCGCCATCGCCTTCGTCCTATTCTCCAAGTCGAACGAGCCACGCCGGCGTCTCAAGCCGTTTGGACTTCCAACAATTTCGCACCTTGGGCCGGAAAGATGCAAGTGACCGTTGTTCCTTCACCGGGCGCCGAATCGATCAGCACGCGGCCGCCATGCAATTCGACGAAGGAGCGCACGATCGAAAGACCGATGCCGAGGCTGCGGTGGCGCGCTCCGGCGTCGTAGTGGTTGAAGCGATCGAGGACCCGGTCGAGAACCTCGGTTGGAATGCCGGGGCCTTGATCCGTTACCTTGAAGACGATGTCTTCGCCTCGCCGCAGAGCGGCAAGTGTGACCGTTTGGCTGGCACTCGAATGATCGATGGCATTGGTGAGAAGATTGAAGAGGATTTGCCAAATCCGCTTGCCGTCGGCCACGAAGGTTCCGAGTGCATCCATTGCGACGACCCGCAAATCGATCGCCAATTCTGCGAGGCGATCCTGAACGGCCTCCGCACAGAGCCGGATCGTCTCCTTTATGTCGACGTCTTCGAGCGTCAGTTCGAGCGCATCGGCATCAATCGAGGCGAGATCGAGAATGTCGTTGATGATCGCAAGGAGTGCGCGCGACGATCTCATCACGAGATCGGCATATTCCTGCTGCTTGTTGTTGAGTGGACCGGCCGAACCGGCACTCAGCATTTCGGCGAAGCCGATGACCGTCGTTAGCGGCGAGCGCAATTCGTAAGAGACGTGGTGGACGAAATCGTTGCGCAGCTTTTCGGTTTCCGTAAGTGCTTGGTTGCGCTCGGTCAGCGCACGCTCGACATTGACCGTGGCGGTAGTGTCGGTAAAGGTCAAAAGCGTCGCCCCGTCAGGGAGAGGCTGCGCCGTGCAATCGAGGACGGTGCCGTCCCGGCAGCTGAGCCTCGTTTCGAATCCGGTTCTTTGATCGGTGAGGCCGACGACGATCGCGCGGACTTCGTCGAAGGCGTTCGCCTCCGTGCAGCGTGCCGTGCACAGGCCGGCGACCCGATCAATATGCGGCCGGTCATTGAGCAGCCCCGAGTCGATCTTCCACAGCGATGCAAAAGCAGGATTGAAGAACTTGAGGCGCCCGTCGGTCCCGAATACGGTCACGCCTTCCTTCAACGTGTCGAGCGTTTCGCTCTGCACATAGGTGAGCTCATTGAATTTCGATTCGAGATGGAAGCGTTCGGTCACATCATCAAAGAGATAGGTGACGCCACCCTGCGGGTTGGGATTGATGACGACACGCAAGGTCCGCCCATCGGGCAGGTACCATGCCTGCTCCGTCGTTTCGAGCGAATGATAGGCGGCGAGGAGACTTTCCTTCCAGGTCCTGAAGTCGGCCTGCTCCGGCAATAGAGAAGCCGCCCTGAGCCTGTCGAGGATTTCGGGATCACTGGGATGCTGATCGACGAACGCCTGATCGAGCGACCAGAGCTGGCGGTAGGCGGCATTGTGAAAGACGAGCCGCTTGGAATGATCGAACATCGCCACGGCGGTCGACAATTGATCGAGCGTGCGCGCATGCCCTTGCATCTGGCGTTCGAGGTCGGCGCGAACGGCCTCGAGCTCGGAGACGTCATGGGCGACGCCGATCGAGCCCAATTCGACCGGTATGTCGACAATATTGAGCATTCGGCGGCTGCCGGCGAAGACTACGGGGGCACGGCCGCGCCAGACGGCATCGGTGTCACGCTTGCGGGCGCAGGCCTCGCGCGTCGTCCGTTCCAGCAATTCGGTGCCGCGGCTGACCGCATCGGCGGCGTCTTTCGCTTCGACGGCCCGCGCATAGGCGGAATTCACCCAGATGAGCTTGCCGTCCTTGTCACGCATCCAGGCCGGGTCCGCACCGGCATCGAGCACGCTCTGAAACGCGCTGAGTTCGCTCGTGCGCTGCGCCAGCAATTCGCGCAGACGGACAGCTTCGAGGCGGTCGCCCGAGACGTCTCTGATCCGCATGACGGCGCGGCCGCTGACGGCGCGGCCGTCGATCTCGAAACGCCGGCCGCTGAGGCTTTCAACGGCCAGACGGAAACTTTCGCCGCGCGCCCGCAGCCTGTCGACGCAATGGTCGAGTTTCTGCGCCACGTCCGCTGGCAGCCAAGCACCAAACGCCAAGATGCGGCGCACGATCGGAGCACCGGTAACGAGTGTCAAGTCACCCTCGAGGTCGGGCTCTTCGCTCGGGCCTCCCCAAGCTATTATGATTTGCGGCTCTGCTGCGAGAAAGACACCGGCGCGATCGAGTTTGGCGCGCAAATTGTTGAGTTCGAGCGAAGCCACAGCCTCGGCCCTCATCCAACGGCGCCTTTCCGTCAGGTGCACCAGAGCCGTGATCGTCGAAAAGAGGACGAGACCGACGACCAGGGAAAGGCCGATCAGGCCTTGGCTCTCCCTCAGGCTCTCGAGGACGAGCATCGGCTGTTGGGTTTGCGAATGTGCCGGCAAAATGCCGGCGATGAGGAGCGCGGGGAAAAGTGAACCTGTGGCCAGGATGCGGGACAGGTGAGCCGCTCTGCGCGTTCGTCGACGCAAAGCGGCGTCATCCGCGCGAACCTGCGCTCCTTTTCCCATGCCTATCCCACACCTGCGCGATGCCGCTCGCCGATCCAGTTCGGCGCAGCGGCTGAGCTCGAATCACGGCAGTTTAAGCCATAGGAAGAGAATCTGAGAAAGTGGTTAAGAATCTCGCAGGGGTTGATGCCCAGGTTTCGAGCAAGCCCCGAGTGCTCGCGGGCAGGCTACGCGACTTCGGGCGGAGTCCGGCGGCACTCCGCACCCGGTGCGGCTACGAGCAAAATCCCGAAATGCTCAGGATTCGGAACGCGGCCATCTGTTGGCAACACGCTAGCCGGGGGAGGCCGGGAGCGCTTCAAGTTGCGCCGGTCTTGCCCTTTATCTCTTTGTTTTGACGTATAGTTCACATCCAGCTCTAGCTGGTCGCAGAAACCCAAATCAGTAGCGGTAATGATCCGCCTTGAACGGACCCGCCTGCGGAACGCCGATGTATTTCGCCTGTTCGGGGCTGAGCTTAGTCAATTTGGCACCGACTTTCTCGAGATGGAGAGCTGCGACCTTCTCGTCGAGATGTTTCGGCAAAGTATAGACCTTGCGCTCGTATTGGCCCTGTTTGGTCCACAATTCGATCTGTGCGAGGGTCTGATTCGTGAACGAGGCGGACATTACGAACGAGGGATGTCCGGTCGCATTGCCGAGATTGACAAGGCGGCCCTCCGACAGGAGGATGATTCGCCGGCCAGTAGGGAACTCGATCTCGTCGACTTGCGGCTTCACATTGTGCCATTTGAAGTTGCGCAGCGCGCTGATCTGGATTTCGGAATCGAAATGGCCGATGTTGCAGACGATGGCGCGATCTTTCATATTGCGCATGTGGTCGACGGTAATGACATCGACATTGCCGGTGCAGGTCACGAAGATATCGGCGCGCGGCGCCGCGTCCTCCATGGTCGTCACTTCATAGCCCTCCATCGCCGCCTGCAAAGCGCAGATGGGGTCGACCTCGGAGACTACGACGCGGCAGCCGGCGTTGCGCAGTGAGGCGGCCGAGCCTTTGCCGACGTCGCCGAAGCCCGCGACCATGGCGACCTTTCCGGCCATCATGACGTCGGTGCCGCGGCGGATGCCATCGACGAGCGATTCACGGCAGCCGTAGAGATTGTCGAATTTGGACTTGGTGACCGAATCATTGACGTTGATCGCCGGCCAAAGGAGTTTGCCGTCCTTCTGCATCTGATAAAGGCGATGCACGCCGGTCGTCGTCTCTTCGGTCACGCCTTTGATCGCAGCGGCGCAGCGCCCGTACCAGCCGGGATTTTCGCCAAGGCGCGTCTTGATCGCGGCAAAAAGGACCTCCTCTTCGTCGTTGCCGGGACTATCGAGGAAGGCCCGGTCCCCGGCTTCGGCGCGCGCGCCGAGATGGATCAGGAGCGTTGCGTCGCCGCCGTCGTCGAGGATCATGTTCGGTGTGCCGCCGTCTGCCCATTCGAAAATCCGGTGTGTATATTCCCAGTAGTCGATGAGGCTTTCTCCCTTGCGCGCAAAAACGGGAAAACCGGTTGCGGCGATCGCGGCCGCGGCATGATCCTGCGTCGAAAAAATATTGCAGGATGCCCAGCGAACATCGGCGCCGAGAGCGGCCAAGGTCTCGATGAGGACGGCCGTCTGGATCGTCATGTGCAGGGAGCCGGCGATCCGGGCGCCCTTGAGCGGCTGCGACGGCCCGAATTCCGCCCGCGTCGCCATCAATCCCGGCATTTCCGTCTCGGCAATGGCAATCTCTTTGCGGCCCCAAGCGGCAAGCCCGATGTCGGCAATCGCATAGTCGGAAAATGAATGGGTCATGGCCTTTTTCTACTCCTTGGCGCGCGTGAAGTGCGGATGAAACGACATCGCCGGCTCGCTGCGAAATTGTTCGCGGCAGTTCCGGCGCCGCGCCTAAGACTCGATTGGCACCTGCCGCCGTCGGTTCATGCTGCGCTCTATATCAAGCCGAGACCGACGGCGCAATAAACATATAAGCAAGTCTTTATGTGCCCAGTTGCCGCCTAAGATCGCGGGTCCTGCGGCGGCAAAAGGGGAGCCAGGCATTTTGCGATCGCATCCATATAGGCCTCGAAGGCAAAGAGGCGGTCGTAGAGGCGGCGCGTGTCACTCACCTTACGGTCCCGCGGCGGGACATCGGTCGTTTCGGCGAGACGGCGCAGCGCTGCGGCGAAGCCTGCGGCATCCGAGGCCAAAGTGACATTGGCGAGCGTAGTGGGATCAATGGCCATGCCGCGAAACGCTTCCCGCGTCGCAATCAGGGGCGCGCCGCTCGAAAGCGCTTCGATGGTCTTGATCGAAATCCCGTGTCCAGTGGTGGTCGGCAGCAGGACCGCCGCGGCATTCGCATAAGCCTGGTCAAGATCGTCGATGCGGCCCGTGAACAGCCCGCCATGTTTCTTCCAAAGCCCCGGCGCACGGGCGCGGAACATTTGATCGATATTGCCGATGATGTGAATCTGGACTTCGGCCACGAGCGGCCGAACTTCGCACAAAAACCAGGCGACGCCGAGGTAATTCGGATAATTCGCGCTCGCGACGATGATGATGTCCGGACCACCGGGCCCCGCCGGCACCGGCTTGATCGCCGGATAGACGAGCACATGCCGATTATTCGGCAAGAGTTGCTGCAGGGTTTGCGCCTCCTCGTCGTTGAGATGGATCAGGAGATCCGCCTCACGTATATTGGCGACTTCGAGCGCCAGCACGTCTTCGAAAGTCGCTTTCGGCGGCAGTCGCCAACGGCCGTCGTTACGGAGCGAGATTTGCCGGGCCTGCACATCATGCGTGTCGAGCACGATCGGACAGGAGCGATCGGCTTTGAGGGCGAGGGCCGCCGGCATGCAGAAATAGTGATTGCAATGGATCAGATCGATGCGTCGGAGACCGAAGAGTTCGCCCGGCAGTTCGGCGCTGCGGACAGTCTCGGACAGCATGGCGGCGTCATTGCCGTGCAGCCATTTTTCGACGGCGCCGATGAACTGCGGCGTCGCCATTCGGCGCAGCGGCATTCCGGCATAATGGCGCCGATCGGCTTTGAGATCGGCTGTCGCGACCAAATAGGCGCGGTGTGCCTTCGAGCCCGCAATCCAGCCGGGGAAATCGGCGATCGCGAGACTGTGCACCGTTGCGCCGAGCGCGCGATAGGCCTGCGCCTGCGAGACGAAGACTTGATGACTTCCGCAGGAATGCCAGGCGGGGTGGACGAGAACGACGAGCCTTCCGGCAAGAGGCTTTGCGCCGATGGCGGCCGGCGGCCGGCTTGCCGCGTCGAACGAGTCTCGTGAAGGGGTCTGCATTTGATCTTTATATGTCGTGCGCCGTCCCGACCTTAGCGTGTCCGGCACGCCGGATCAAAGGCCAGGGAACGCCGAAGAGGAACATCAGGACCTTCGTCACCAAGCGCCCGAACTCGGCCGCGAACGGGTCGAAATGAATGACCAGACGATGCGCCACGCGCGATCGCCTCGCCCAGCGCGGCAGATCCGTATCTGCCTCTTTGCCGTTAAGGCGGATGAGCAATGCGATGAGGTTCAGCTTGAAAAGCAGATGTTGCCCGAATCTACCGCTGCGGCCGACGAGCTGATCGACGACCAACGCTTTTGCCTTGTCGTTGCTGTCGCCTGAGGCGCCCGGCCGATAGTTCAATGTGCGATTGAGCTGCGCCCTCTGCGAATAAATATTCGAGCCATGAATTCGGTAGATGAAAAGCGGTTCGTCGATGAGAACGCTCCCGCACCAACCGCCGATTCCGTGGGCGAAATACATGTCGGTTCCGGTTCGCAAGTGGGGCAAGTTCTCGTTGTCGGCAAAGAGCGCGATCGCATCGCGCCGGTAGCAGAGCCCCGACGTCGGCGCCCAAACCCATTTCGTGCAGAGCGGCGCCACGTAGTGAATTTTGTCACGCAATTCCGCGCCGAGATAGCGTGGCGGCCAGGAGCCCTCCGGTCCGCTGTGAAAGGGCCGGAACAGATTGGCACGCTGTCCGCGACCGCTGCGGATATAGCCGTTCATGGCCTCGCCGGTGCTCACGACCACTTCGCCGTTGACGACCTGCAACATATCCCCGGCGGTGAAACCGACATGAATGCGTAACGAGAGATGCACGCAAACGTGAGTTTCGATACAATGCGGCAGCAAAGCGTCATCGGCATCGAGAAAGATCACATAGTGCCCCGACGAAAGCGCAAAACCATCGAGGGAGGCTGCCGTCTGGCCATCGTTGGCGGTTCGCCGAATGACCTTCAAGCCGGGATGTGCCGCTTCGAGGGTACGCAAGACCTCCGGGCTCCCATCGGTCGAAGCATTGTCGACGATAATGCATTCAACCTTGGGATAGGTCTGATTGAATATGGACGCAACAGCCTGCGGTAGCAGGTGGCCATAATTGTAATTGATGACGACTACGCTTACCAGGGGCAGTTCGAACAAAGACTCGGACACGGCGCCTGCGGCGCCGAACCGGTCTTGAGACGCTTGTATGAGGTTCACCGCGACGTCTCCCGAGATCATGAGTTTGAGGCGCCGCCGCAGCCGCCCTGTTCGGCACGGCCCACACGAGGACCCGGCGAGGCAAGGCGTGAATATAGCGCGCCACGGCTAAATGTTTCAAATATGTTGGGAACGACACGAGCGCAGCGAGACGAGTGCGGAAAACTGCCGGTGAGCATACTCACCCTATTTCGCGGCGTGGTCTGGAGAACAAAAATGGGCGGGATTCTTCTTTAACGTCGGCTCGCCGGCATAGGTTGAGGATCTTGCAATCGCAGCCGAGCCTTCCGACAGGCGGCAGAGAATCTGTATAACGCGCGGTATAGCCGCGAGGGTCGAAGCTTCAGAAAGAGCATCGCGACGCGGTTATTTTTCGCTTAGGCTCAACTGATGCTGGTTATTACGTTGTGACAGCTAAATTGAACGCATCTCTCACGCTATGCTTCGTTTTACATAATCATCTATTCGACGCGAAATTTGAGCGGCCCGCCGAGCTTCACAGCTTGATGAGCTAGACTCGAAAACACTGTCAAGCTAAGAGTGAAATGCTGAGTTCGTCCCTTTTCGCGGCTGAACCGAGCAACGCGGAGCGAAGAGCACTAGCCTGCCGCGAACGCCTGTCACAAGAGAACCGCTGATGCAGCCAAGGACTTCCGCCCGCTGGATGCCGACGAGATTTGTTGGAACCCTCTTTGGCATGAGTCGGTTGCAGGCCGCGCCTCGCTCATTGCGCGCCTCCCGTCAAATGTCTGCGCGGTCCTCGTGGCGGGAGCGTCTACGCGGCCATCCATGGGACAGGGCTATCCGTGATCTAATTTATAAGTACATCGGAATAGGGGTGCGGCAGCAGCGCGTCCAGGCGATCAACAGATCCGATCCCGATCTGGAAATCGAAACTTATCTCCGTTCTCACGTCTGCCTGAAACCGTTCACTAGGCTCGAAGCGACCAATCGCGGTCTCGCTCATGTGTGTATACCCGATTGGTTGCCGACACCGATAGGCGATCTCGATTCCAATCTGCTGCGGCAATGGTCTGGCCCGGTTATGAAGAAGATCAGAGCCTCTATGATCGATGGCTCTTACGAGTATTGCAGCCGCATCCTTTGCAGCGATATTAGCAATCGCAGACTTCCCCACCGCGATTCGGAAGAGGTCCGCGCCGTTCTCGCGGAATTTGCAAGCTCCAGAGATCGAGCTCCACCGCCGAAAGAGATCGTGCTGTCGCACGATCGCTCGTGCAACCTCACCTGTCCGTCCTGTCGGACCGCGCCAATTGTTGCCGACAAGGCGAAACAGGCGGAGTTCGATGCGGTTTTCGAGTGCGTCCTCGTTCCCTTCATCGGCGAGGCGCAGTCCGTTTACATGACCGGCTCGGGTGATCCCTTCGCAAGCAATCATTTCCGGACGATCATCCAGCGCCTCGAGGGAAACGAATTTCCTCACCTGACACTCGATCTGCACACGAATGCTCAATTGTTTGATGAACGCGCCTGGAGCAAACTCAGGCTTGCCGGTCGCGTCGGGTATGTGCATATTTCGATCGATGCGGCGCGGCCCGAGACCTATGCGGTCGTCCGCCGCGGTGGCTCGTTCGACCGGTTGCGCAAAAACCTGGCGTTCATCAAGAGTCTTCGAGAAGCGGGTGAGATCCACAAGCTTGAATTTTCCATGGTGGTTCAGGCGGCAAATTTCCGCGAAATGCCGGAGTTCGTGCGGTTAGGCCAGGAATTTGGGGCTGATGTGGTCTCATTCCAAATGATCGCGAATTGGGGGACGTTCAACGAGGCGGAATTTGAAGCTGAATTCATCGGAAGCCGCTCCCACCCGAACCATCATGAGCTTGTCGAAATCGTACGCGCGCCCGAATTGTCGCTTCCCATTGCCCAAGTCGGAAACATATTAGGATATACGCGTCATAGTGAAGCGAGATGACCGCGGTTACTGCCGCTGCGGATATAGCCGTTCATGGCCTCGCCGGCGCTCAAGACCACTTCGCCGTCGACGACCTGCAATATGTCCCCAGCGGCGAAACCGATATGGATACGTAACGAGAGATGCACGCAAACGTAGGTTTCAATGCTATGTGGCAGCAAAGCGTCATGGCATTGAGAAAGATCACAGAGTGCCCCGACGAAAGCGCAAAACCGTCGAGGGAGGCTGCCGTCTGGCCATAATAGTTGGTGTTTCGCCGAATGATCTTCAAGCCGGGATGCGCCGCTTCGAGGGCAAGCAAGACCTTCGGGCTCCCAGACGACTACGCTCTCCAAGGGAAGTTCGAATAATGGTTCGGGCGGCGCCACCGCCGAATGTTTCAAATTCGACGGAAACGACACGAACGCATCGCGCAAAGTAAGCAATCGTGCTGCGTTTTGCAGTGGGCCCGGACCTCCACTGCCGGCTATGGGCGCGCGTCGCATGAGCTACGCCGCTCGCCCCCCAAGGCCCGGCGTGTTAGCCGAAGAATTGAAAAATCCGCCTCGGCATTTACTTCAAGGACGCGAGGTTTTAAGCGAGGGCAAGCCGGCTGCATCGGCTGGCTGCCGACTGCCGATGCCGAAGGGGGCCCGCAACGGAGACGTCCCGCGATTGTCCTGATATGCGGAAAACCTGTCGATCGGCTCCATGAATTGGCTGCATTTGGCTGTAATGAGCACAGCAAACTTCGGGTCGTTCTGCCAGCCCGTTCGAATTGGGGAACTTATTGGATCGACAAAAATGCGCTAAAAATCAATAAGTTTGAGCATTTTCCGGCAAACGCAGCTGGCGCGTCAGGGACATGCTCCCTAGAGCGGGATGCGGAAAAGTGGGAACCGGTTTTCCGCTAAATCCCGCTCTAATTTATTGGAATTGATCACGTTCATGATTTTGGATTGAACCAATCCAAAATCATCGTGATCTAGTCGCAACGCGGCGATTCATGGTGCTTTCATGTTCGCATGTGGACGTCTCCGGCCCCTGAACGGGTCGGCCGGGTGCAAGGGTCCTACGGGGTTCTATTTTGGTCAGATCCAAGTGAAGTACTCATGCAAGATATGACGACTGCGAAGAAAAACTACGGGATTGCGATCATTGCCAACGATCGCGTTTCCGATTGGCTGCTGCCTTTCCTGGAGAGCTATCTGGCGACCAATACGGCGACGCCGCTTTATCTCATCCCCTATGACGATAATGTCGCGTTGACACGCCGGGCCGCTGATGTCTACGGCGTCAATTTTGTCGAGCCTGCTAGTGAGGAGCTCGATGCGCTCGCGCGCAAGCTGTACCCGATGTTTCCAGCGCATAGGCGGCGCCTGCGCAAGTTCCTCTCGCTCGCCCTGCCGCTCGACGAGGTAATCTATCTCGACGTCGATATCGTTTTGTTCCAGGATTTCAGCCGGTTCTTCGGATTTCTCGAACCCGGCCGTCGCGACTTCATCATTTCTGCCGGAACAACGGAATATGTTTATAATAGCAAGCACAAATACTATGATTTCCTCAACAATGTCACATTGTTCAACGACGGCTTCTTTCTGACGTCCAGGAATATCCTCTCGCTGCAGGACTTCTACGACGTGATCGAGAAGGACGAGGCAATCTTTCACACGGTGCGGCAGCGCGGCATGCTGTTCGCTCAGCCGCTGACCAATTTCGTCCTCCATCGGCGCGGCCTGAAAATCGCGTCGATCTACGATTGTTTTCCGGACGCGTCGGGCGAAAGTTTCTACAAGGCTAGAGGTATCCAGTTCAGCGCCGAAGGAAATCCGATCGGGATAGACGGCAAACCCATTTATTTCGCGCATTGGGCCGGCGCCGTCAGATTGCCCAAAAGAAGCGGTTTTTTCCACGGGCGTCGCGCCTTCGATGCGGCCTGGCGGGCTTATGCGGGCAAGGCTGCGGCACGGATGAAGCTTTAGCTCGGATTTCTGCGCTCGGATTCGACGCGAATATGTCCGGCGGGGGGATTCCGAATTGAGATTTTGCTGATCGGCGTCAGACATTTTGCGCAACGACGAGAAGAAAAGAGTTTTATGCCCCGGCTTCTCTATCTCTACCTCGGCAAGCGGGTCATCCTGACAGCGATCATGATCGAAGTCGGGCTTTGCGTCCCTGTCGTCTTCACGTCGCTTTTCCAGCATCTGCCTGCTGCCGCAATTCGCGGTGGTCTGCTCTGGCCGGCATTGCTCGGGACCATGCCGACCGTGACTTATATCGCGCTTCCCATGGCTGTCGGGGTGGCTGTCGCGCTGGAATTTTCCCGCATGGCCTCGGAGGGTATGATTGCCGTCCTCTATTCGGTCAAGCTCTCGGTCTGGGCGATTTGCGTGCCCGCCGGACTGGTTGGGCTGATGTCGGTCGTTCTCGGCTACGTCCTTTCCTCTGTCATAGCACCGGCCTATGTCGGGCAGATGCACGACGTGATCTACATCGTTCGCGATTCACTCAATCATCGCATGCTGGAGCCGGCGAAATTCTATACGTTCGACAAAGGGGCGCGGACACTCTACTTCGAGCGCTGGCGGTCCGCCGATGTCGCGTCCGGCATGTTCATCGATCAGATTTCGACCGAAAAAAATGAAGAGGAGATCATCACCGCTGACGAAACCGAATTTCGCCGCAACGATCATGGCGTCTTGCTCATCATGAGCCATGGCTCGATCCAGAGCCGTCCGTTGGACGGCGCGGCCATGCGCACTGCGGATTTCGATGAATACGTGATCCCGATTGATACCATGCAGGGGTCGCATGGGCTGCCGCACCGCACTTGGCGCGGCGTCTTCGAGTTGCAGTGGAACGAGTTCTTTCCGTTGGAGCCGAACGGTGCGGAGGACCCGCGCGGTCTATCCGAATGGATGAGCGAAGCGAGCAAACGACTGGCAATTCCGCCGCTCGCTCTCACGCACACCCTGTTCGCAATCGGTCTCGTTCTGACTTTGGCGAGTGCAACGGGGCGCGGTGCAGCCGCCACAATGGCCATCGTGGCTGTTCCGGTGGCGCATATTGCCGTGCTGATCGGCTCGGAAACGCTCGTACGGCGCGATCCGGTCTTCATCTGGCTCGTGGCGGCAGCAATTTTGGTCGAGTTTCTCGCCGCAGTTGTCCTCATACATCGGCAACACGCGAATTTTTCTGTCGCTCGAGCGCCACAAGCCCATCGCGCTTAGGTGCCGGGGCATTGGCCGCGACCTCGGCGAGCTTCGTTGCAGAGGCTTACCAAAGTAATCCCCCCGCCCCTCACCCTCGCTTCGCTCGACCTCTCCCCGCTTGCGCAGGGCTGTCCGGGAAGGCGGCGAACTTGCAAGGTGAATCACTAGGCCGCAGGTGCATGCCCCTGAAAACGAAGGATTTTCGTCTACGGCGATGCCGTTTGCGTCTATTTTCTGGTTGGCGAGACTCAGAAAAGGACGGGAACAGGAGCATGCGCTTCACACCTACCATATTTGCCAAATTGCTTGCACCCCTCGATCGGCGGCAGTTCGACACGATCGTCGAGCGCCACGACGGCGATGCCTACGACAAATCATTCAAGAGCTGGGACCATCTGGTGGGCCTGATCTTCGCCCAGTTTTCCGCCGCCGACGGATTGCGTGGTCTGGCGGCCAGCTGGAACGCCAATAGCCAGCATCATTATCATCTTGGCACCGGCACACTGGCGCGCTCGACTTTGTCGGATGCAAATAAAATCCGGCCCGTCGCGGTCTTTGCCGACACTTTCGGTTTGATTGCGGGTCTGCTCGATCGCGCCACGCGCCGCGACGGCAAGGACATGCTGCGCCTCATCGATTTCAACGCCCGTTCCACTCGGCAAATTGTGCGATTGGGCGAAGTGGAATGGCCGCATTCGCGGCATGAAAATGCATGTCGTCTATGATCCCAAGTCCGATTGCCCGCGCATTCTCGATATCACCGATGCCAATATCAACGATGCCGAGATCGGCCGCACGATCAACATCGAAGCCGGTGCGACTTATGTCTTCGACAAAGGCTATTGCCATTATGGTTGGTGGCGCGCCATCCATGCCGCTGGAGCGATCTTCGTCACCCGGCCGAAGTCCAACATGGGGCTCACGCGCGTCGAAATGCGCCCCATCGAGGTTACCGAAGGCGACGGCTGCACCATACTCGAAGATGCCGAGGTGCGCTTCGCCAGCAAAGGTGATTCCAAGCTGCCGATAAGGCTGCGCCGCATCACCATCAAGCGTCACAAGGATGGCAGCACGATCAACTTTCTGAGCAATGATTTCGACCGTTCCGCCGTCGCCATCGCGGCCCTTTATAGAGGCCGCTGGCAGATTGAACTCCTGTTCCGCTGGATCAAGCAGCATCTCAAAATCCGCAAGTTCCTCGGCAACAACGACAATGCGATCCGCCTGCAGCTCATCGCTGCGATGATCGCTTATGCGCTGCTACGCATCGCCGCCAAAGTGCATCGTGTTCAAATCCCGATTTTGCGCTTCATCGACCTCGTGGCTCAGTGCATCTTCGAGCGCCGCGACATCGCCGCGATCGACAAACCGCCGCCGCTGAACCCGAGCAAAAAACGCGATCGAAACTCGCCAAATCAGATGAGCTTCTGCTATGTTTGATTTTCCCCGGACAGCCCTGCCGCTTGCGGGGAGAGGTGCGCCCATCCGGCAACATGCAGCTCTTATTGTTGCGTGTCGCCTTAGCCCGTCTTCGCGGATTCGCCTGTTGAAAACCTGGTTTTGCGATTTTTTCTTTGGTCTAAGCGACTGATTTACTTCGCACGGGGCATCCCGATTTCGCTGAAAACAGCTGTAGTGAAGACCTACCCGATTCCCAGGGCGGGATTCGTGTGCATAGACTTGCGTCATCATGTTTCTGCGACGCACCGAGCGGAAGAAGGACGGCAAGACACACGCCTACTGGAACATCGTCGAGAACAAGCGTCTCGACAATGGCCGGGTCGTGCAGCGGCATGTGTTGTATCTGGGCGAGATCAATTCCTCGCAGGCTGCGGCGTGGCGCAGGGCGATCGAGGTATTCGACACGGATACGGGCGCTCCGCGTACACTGGCGCTGTTCCCGGAGGATCGCTGCGAGGCAGCTGCGGACGACGCTTCGGTGGTGCGGCTTCGTCTGTCGGAGCTGCGATTGTGCCGGCCGCGGCAATGGGGCGCCTGCTGGTTGGCCGGTCAGTTGTGGCGGGATCTGCACCTGGACCGGTTCTGGGCCGAGCGTCTGCCGGCGAGCCGCAAGGGGACGCGCTGGGATCGGGTTTTGCTGGTTCTGGTCGTCTACCGGCTGATCGCGCCGGGCAGCGAGTGGAAATTGCATCGCGATTGGTTCGCCAAGAGCGCCATGGCCGATCTCTTGGGTGCGGATTTCGGCCTGGCCGAAGCGCACAAGCTCTATGCCTGCCATGACCTCCTGCTCGCGCATAAGGAGGCGCTGTTCTCGCATCTCGTCGGGCGCTGGCGCGACTTGTTCAATGTCGATTTCGACGTTCTGCTCTACGATCTGACCAGCACTTATTTCGAGGTCAACGCATCGGATCTGCCGGAGGGCGACAAGCGCCGCCACGGCTACAGCCGTGACAAACGGCCGGATTGTCCGCAATTGGTGATCGCATTGGTGGTCACGCCCGAGGGGTTGCCGCTCGCTTATGAAGTGCTGCCCGGCAACACGGCGGACAGCAAGACGCTGCGGCTGTTCCTCGGCAAGATCGAGCAGCAATACGGCAAGGCACGGCGCGTCTGGGTGATGGATCGCGGTGTGCCGACCGAGGCGGTTCTGGCGGAGATGCGCAACAGCGATCCGCCGGTGCACTATCTCGTGGGAACGCCGAAGGGACGCTTGAACCGCCTGGAAAAACACTTGCTGGAGAAGCCCTGGCAGGAGGCAAGGGAAGGGGTTCAAGTGAAGCTGTTGGCCGAAGATGATGAGCTTTACGTCTTCGCCCAGAGCGTCGATCGCGTCACCAAAGAACGCGCCATGCGCCGACGCCAGATGAAATGGCTGTGGAAGCGGCTTCGGCAACTCGCCGCCATGCAGATCTCCCGCGAAGAACTGCTGATGAAACTGGGTGCCGCGCGGGCCAAGGCGCCGACTGCTTGGCGCCTCGTCGATATCGAGATCGACGAGGAAATCGCTGCGTTCACTTTTTCCCTCAACCGCAAAAAGCTGCGAAAGATAAGGCGCCGTGAAGGCCGTTATCTGCTGCGCACCAATCTCACCGACGACGATCCGGCCTTGCTCTGGCAATATTACATCCAACTCGTCGCCGTCGAAGAAGCGTTCAAAAACCTCAAGGGCGATCTCGCCATCCGCCCGATCTTCCACAAGGATGCGCAGCGAATCGAAGCCCATATCTTCATCGCCTTCCTCGCTTATTGTCTGCAGATCACGCTGACGCGCCGCCTCCACGCGCTGGCACCCGGATTGACCGCGCGCAGCGCGCTCGAAAAGTTCGCCGCCGTTCAGATGATAGATGTCCATCTTCCGACGACCGACGGGCGCGAGATCATGCTCACGCGCTATACCCATCCAGAGCCCGAACTCCAGCTTCTGATCGGCCGGCTGAAGCTCCGTCTGCCGCCGCAGCCGCCCCCCAAAATCACCTCGACCGCAATTATCCAAACCACCCGCCGTAGTGAAGACCTTTTGGTCTAAGCAATTGATTTATAATCCACCACCTCTTCAAAATCGCCCCAATCCGCGAAGACGGGTTAGTTGGCCCACCAGATCCAAAACTTAGCACTTCGATCAAACATCGGATGGCATCCGTCCATCAGTTGATCGAAATACTAGAGAAAATGATCAGACAGCAAGAATATCCGATATTTGACCGGAAAACCGGAGCGGGCTTTTGCGAAACGTGTTCTAGCCGGCTGCCCGCAGCGGACTGACCACGCTCGGGCCATTTTCTACGCTCCCGCGATAGGCGGGAAGCACATGCGCGGGCGTGCCATATTCGCGTATATTGCCGTCCTCGATCCACACGACCCGATCGCAGAGCAATTCGATCGTGTCCAAGGAATGCGACACGAAGAGGATCGTCCCGTGTGTTGCGAAATTCTTGATGTAGGCATCGCACTTGGCGGCAAAGCCCGTGTCGCCGACGGAAAGGGCTTCATCCAGGATCAAGACGTCGGCGTCGACATGGGCGCACACCGCAAAGGCCAGACGCGCCGACATGCCGCTCGAATACATTTTTATTGGCTGGTCGAAAAATCCCCCAATGTCCGCGAATTCGGCAATGGACTCGAGCCGTGCTGCGACTTCGCTACGCCGGAGCCCGAGGATGGCGCCGCCGATCATCGCATTTTCGCGGCCGGTCAATTCCTGATCGAAGCCGGCGCCGAGTGCGAGGATGGGCGCTATGCGACCGCTCACTTTCACATTTCCATGTGTCGGCTGGCTGATCCCGCAAATGAGCTGCAGGAGCGTTGTCTTGCCGGCGCCGTTGCGGCCGATGATTTCGCAGCACTCGCCGCGGCGCACTTCGAAGCTCACATCGCGCAACACCCAATGCGGATGATAGAACCGCTTCCAACGGCCGAACAGCGTCTGCTTCAGCTGATCGTTTCGGTGCAGATAAAGCTGAAAAGCCTTGCCCAGGCCCTCGCAGCTGATCACGACATCAGAGGACATCAACGAAAACGGCCTTGTATCGCATGAAGAAGCGGTAGCCGGAGCGGAAGACGATGAGGGAGACAAGGACAGTTCCAATGTAGAGAGCAGGGTCGGGTAACCGGTTCATGAGCAGCAGGTTACGCACCATCTCGACGTAATTACCGATGGCGTTGCAGTGGAAATAGAGCCGCAAATGTTCCGGTACGTCATCGATCGAATAAAATATGGGGGTCGCGAACATGAACACCGGGACGATCGAGATCATCAGATGCGACATATCGCGTGTGAAGGACCCCAACGCCATCAGGAACCAGGTTATCCCCAGGAGCAACAGGAAATAGGGGATGACGACGAAAGGCAAGAGCAAAATCGTGAGCGGCACCCATCGCATCAACACGATTTGGAAGACGAGTAAGACGGCGAAACTTATCCCGGCATAGACGATGGCGCGGATGGTCGCCGTCCAGGCCAAAGTCTCGCTTGGAAAAATCGACTTTTTGATGACATGGGCATGTTCACGCAAGAGTTCGGGAGCGCGGGACGCCAATTCGCTGAAAAAATTGAAAACGATGAGCCCGGTAAACATGGACAAGGCATAATTACCGACGCCTCCGGAGGCCGCCGACGATCGCGTCACGACCGCGCTCGTGAAGATGAACGTGTAGAAAGAGAGCATCAGAAGAGGCCCGAAAACGGCCCACAGCCAGCCGAGCATCGATCCTCGAAACCGCGCCGCCAATTCGCGACGGACAACTGCCCGAATCAATTCGCGGAAATGCCATGCTCTCTCCACCGGCGTCACCACCGGTCCCACCACGGCTGTCAACAAATTCATCCGTATCCTGGCCTTCTCCTAAGCCGCAGCCGCGGCGTTCGCGTCGGATGTAGACCAGTTTGGCCCAACGCAGTCAACGGATACGATGGCGATGCCGTCTCGCCATCTCGCAGCTGTTTCTATAGCATTGAAACACTTATATTTTTCAGATTCATCGGCCCGCCGCCTTTGGCCGAGCGAGGCGCTGTTCCATCTGCAGCGCCCAAGGTAAGGTTCGCACATTTTGAATCGTGCGATGGATGATCATGTCACCTCCAACGGTGAGCCAACATATTTGCCTGAAAATTAGGCAATTGTTCTTCGTTCGGACAAGGCGTCGAATTGGCGATCGTACCAAGAGCTGCGACATTCGGCTGCGGCCGCTCGGTTTTGCTGCAAGCGGCTAGGGTGCTTGGCTTCATACAGGCGCGATTGCCAAGCCGCACCGGTGCATGCTACGGTACCGATCGGTTCGGTTAGCGTTGTGCTGGTAGATCCGAAAGCGGTCGCGACAGGAACTAGGCGAACGGTTGATTCTCACTCTTGCAAGGCCGGATGAGCGCCGCTGCGAATGGTTTGGCTCTGCTCGAGCCGTTCGGACGGGTCGATAGGCTCGAAAGACGCGACAGCGCGCAAATATGGCTGCTGCACCCGAGCGGAGCGAAACGATCTGCCGACGGAGGAAAGAACGCGGCGGCTTGCCGAAGCGATCGCGTAACTCCCAAATCATCGATGACACATCCTGCGGGATGCTGCTATTTGGCTCAAGGGCAGAGCGTGCTCGCAGTGGCCGCCAGGTGCGCTGCCGCAAGCCCCGTCGCAACGAGTTTCGCCTATGAAGCGGTTTTTTTTGTTCGTATCTGTCTTCGTGCTGCTCGCGGCTCTCGTCGGCGGCCTCGGCTATCTCCAGTTCATTGCCAAGCCCGGCATGATCAAAACCTATTTCGCCGCGCATGCCCCTCCGCCGACGACCGTCGCTGCCAGCGACGTGCGCCGCGAGACCTGGTCGCCGCGTCTGCCGGGGATCGGCAGCTTCCGTGCCTATCAAGGCATCGACGTCGCGCCGCAAGTCGGCGGGATCCTCACGGCCATTCACGTCGCCTCGGGGCAGGATATCGCAAAAGGCGCAGCTCTTTTCGACATCGACACGTCCGTTGAAGAAGCGGATCTGAAAAACAACCTCGCGGTTTTGCGGAATGCCGAACTGACGCTCGAGCGCCAGCGGAAATTGGTCAGTGGCGGCAATACGACCAAGGCCAATGCGGACCAGGCCGAAGCGGTGCATGACACCGCGGCGGCGAACGTCGAACGGGTGCGGGCTCTGATCGCGCAAAAACACATCGGCGCACCCTTTGCCGGCCGCCTCGGCATCCGCAGGATCGATCTCGGGCAATATGTCTCGCCTGGCATGAGCCTCATCACTCTGCAGCAGCTCGATCCGATCTTCGTAGATTTTCCGCTTCCCGAGCAGAATCTCGCAGTGCTGCGGGTCGGCCAGAAGGTTGAAGTCAACGTCGCTGCCTATCCGGAACCGTTCGTCGGCAAAATACAGACGATCGATGCCCGTGTCGGTCAGGACACGCGCAACGTGCTCATACGCGCCGTCTTCGAAAACAAGGATCTGCGCTTGTTGCCCGGCATGTATGCCGAGGTGGCGGTCGTGGCCGGAGAGCCTTCAGCCGTCGTCAGCGTGCCGCGAACCGCAGTCAATGCCTCGCTTTATGGCGACAGTGTTTTCGTGCTGGAGCCGGCGCCTGTGCCGCCGGGCAGCGCGCAGGCTGCACCCGCGTCCGCAGACATTGTTTATCAAGTTCAGCGCCGTTTCGTGCGGACCGGCGAAACGCGGGAGGATCGCGTCGCGATCCTCGAAGGCGTTCAGCCGAGCGAAAAGGTCGTGACCGAAGGCCAGTTGAAGTTGCAGTCGGGAGCGCGCGTACGCATCGACCCCGAAGCTCGGCTCGCTCCACCGCCGGTCATGTCGAAGGAATAGGCAGCGCATGTCCTTCACCGATATTTTCATTCGCCGGCGCGTGCTCGCGACGGTCGTGAGCCTCCTGATTCTGCTGATCGGAGCCTATTCCGGTTTCCGGCTTCAGATCCGGCAATATCCCGAGCTTTCATCGACGACGATCTCGATCACAACAGTCTATCCCGGAGCCAACGCCGATCTCATCAAAGGCTTCATCACGACTCCCATTGCGCAGGCCGTCGCCAGCACCGAGGGCATTGACACGCTCGTCTCTTATTCGCAGCAAAACATCTCGACGGTGAGTCTATACCTGAAGCTCAATGCCAATCCCGACCGCGCCGCAACCGACGTGCTCACCAAAATCAATCAAGTCAAGAGCATTCTGCCGCGCGAAGCGCTCGATCCCGTTGTCGTCAAACAGACCGGCGATTCGACCGCACTCCTCTACATGTCCTTTAATTCAGACGTGTTGAAGAGTTCGCAAATCACCGACTACCTCACCCGCGTCGTGCAACCGAAACTGCAGACCATCGATGGCGTCGCCAACGCGCTGATTCTCGGTGGCCAGACGTTTGCCATGCGGGTCTGGCTCGATCCCGATCGGATGGCGGCGCGCGGCGTTACGCCGAACGAGGTCCGAGTGGCGTTGGCAGCCAATAATTTCACGTCGGCTGTCGGAGAGATCAAAGGGAACTTTACGCAGACGAGCATCAATGCGCAGACCTCACTTGATTCGGCCAAGGCCTTCGCCCAGCTCGTGGTCGCCGCGCGCGGCGATTCCCTGATCCGTCTCGGCAGCATTGCGGATATCGAACTCGGTAGGGAATCGGTCGATTCATCGTCGCAGTTCGATGGGTTGAAGGCCGTTTTCGTCGGAATTTACCCGACGCCGACCGCCAATCCGCTCGACGTCATCAACAAAGTTCGCGAAGCCTTTCCGGAACTCAAACAGCAATTGCCTCCGGGCCTGAACGCCGCGATCGCTTATGACGCGACCGCGTTTATCCGGGCTTCGATCGCCGAGGTGGCCAAGACGCTCGGCGAGGCGGCAATCATTGTCATCCTCGTAATTTTCTTGTTCCTCGGCAATCTGCGTTCGACGATCATCCCTATCGTGACTATCCCGCTTTCGTTGGTCGGCGTGATGATCATGCTGTTGGCGCTCCACTATTCGCTCAATCTCCTGACCCTACTCGCCTTCGTCCTCGCCATCGGCCTCGTTGTCGATGACGCGATTGTCGTTGTCGAGAACATCTATCGCCACATCGAAGAAGGCATGCCGCCTCACGACGCGGCATTGAAAGGGGCGCGCGAAATTGCCGGGCCGGTCATCGCGATGACGATTACGCTGGCGGCTGTCTATGCGCCAATCGGTTTCGTGTCGGGCCTCACGGGTGCGCTGTTCCGCGAATTCGCTTTCACGCTGGCCGGCGCGGTCATCGTGTCCGGCGTCATCGCGCTGACGCTCTCGCCCATGATGTGTTCGATGCTTTTAAGGCGGCCAAGCACAAGCGGTAGAGGCTTTGCGGCATTCCTCGACCGGCTGTTCGAAGGTTTACGCCGGCGCTACGTCGGGCGGCTGCACAAGACCTTGAACTTCCGGGCGCTCACCGTCCTCATTCTGGTCGGCGTATTGGCTTTGACCGGCGTCATGTTCATCTCGACCCCGAAGGAATTGGCACCTGAAGAGGATCAAGGCGCGCTCTTCGCTTTGGTCAAGACACCGCAATATGCGAATCTCGATTACATGGAAGCCACGACCGCCAAATTCCAAGCGGCCGCCGACACGGTTCCCGAGAAGGACCATGTCTTTCTCATCAACGGTTCGAACGGCGTCCGCCAAGCCTTCGGTGGCTTGATCTTGAAGCCTTGGGGCGATCGGAAGCGGAACCAGAAAGAGATTTTGCAAACTCTACAGCCTAAATTTTCGGCCATAACCGAAGGCGCGATCTACGCCTTTTCGCCGCCCTCATTGCCCGGCTCGACCGGAGGCCCGCCGGTGCAATTTGCCTTGCGGACCATCGGCGATTATCGCCAGCTTGCCGACGTCATGGAAAAACTCCAAGAAGAGGCCGAGAAAAGCAACCTTTTCCTATTCACCGACACCGATCTCAAGTTCGATACACCGCAAATCGAATTTAGGATCGATGCCGACAAGGCCAATCGGCTTGGCATCAACATGCAGGATATCGGCGCTTCGCTCGCAACTCTGCTCGGCGGCAATTACGTCAACCGGTTCAATCTCCACGGGCGCAGCTATGAGGTCATCCCGCAAGTGCCGCGGCAATTTCGCCAGACGCCCGATTGGCTGACCCGCTACCAGGTGCGGGCAGCCAACGGCGAGCTCGTACCGCTTTCGACGGTCGCGACGATCAAGACCAGCGTGCAGCCGAACGGCCTGCCGACCTTCCAACAATTGAACTCGGCCATGCTGCAGGGCGTACCCTTTCCCGGCCATAGTTTGGCGGAGGTTCTCTCGTTCCTGGAAAAAACCGCCAAGGAGATCATGCCGGCGGGTTACACTTATGATTACCAGGGCGAAAGCCGCCAGTATGTGCAGGAAGGCAATACGCTTCTCATCACCTTCGTCTTTGCTCTGATCGTGATCTTCCTCGTTCTTGCGGCCCAGTTCGAGAGCTTCCGCGATCCTTTCATCATTTTGATCGCATTGCCGACCTCAATGTTCGGCGCGATGCTACCTTTGAACCTCCTTGGCTTCGTCGGCGCGGCAAGCATGAATATCTACACGCAGATCGGTCTCGTCACCCTGATTGGCCTCATTTCCAAGCACGGTATCTTGATGGTCGAATTTGCCAATCGTGTGCAGGAAGAAGAGGGGCTCTCGCGGCGCGAGGCGATCGAACGCGCGGCGGGCGTTCGGCTGCGACCCATTCTCATGACGACGGCAGCCATGGTCGTCGCCATGATCCCCCTGATCATTGCGGAAGGCGCGGGGGCGCGGAGCCGCTTTGCGATCGGCATCGTGATTTTTGCCGGCATGAGCATCGGCACTTTGTTTACCCTTTTCGTGACGCCGGCGATCTACACGCTGGTCGCCAAAGACCACGATGCCGAACACCGTTTGCGTGCGGCTTTCGCCAAGAAAGATCGAGTGATCGGCAAGATCGTCAAGCAGCGCACTGCCGCCGAGTGAGCGGCGCGGCGCGGACCGCGATTGACATCCGCAGTCCGGTGCGCCACTTCCTCCGGTTCGTTTGCATTCCTACATGTTGGTTATGAACGTCACTGATCCGGTCAGCCGCAGGCGGACCTTTGCCATCATCTCCCACCCCGACGCGGGCAAGACGACGCTCACCGAGAAGCTTTTGCTCTTCGGCGGCGCGATCCAGCTCGCCGGCGAAGTGCGCGCCAAAGCCAACCGCCGGCAGACGCGGTCGGATTGGATGGGTATCGAGCGCGAGCGTGGCATTTCGGTCGTCACCTCGGTGATGACCTTCGAATATGGCGGCTGCGTCTATAATCTTCTCGACACACCGGGCCATGAGGACTTTTCGGAAGATACCTATCGCACACTGACGGCAGTCGACTCCGCCATCATGGTGATCGACGCGGCCAAAGGCATCGAAGCGCGCACCCGCAAGCTTTTCGAGGTCTGCCGGCTGCGCGATATCCCGATCGTGACGTTCATCAATAAGCTCGATCGCGAGACACGCGATCCGTTCGATCTCCTCGACGAGATCGAAAAGACGCTGGCGCTCGACGTCTCGCCCGTGACCTGGCCGCTCGGCCGCGGCCGCGACTTCGCCGGCACCTATGATCTGCGCCATCATCACGTGCGCCGGCTCGACGCCGATGACGCGGTGATCCAGGTCAGCGGGCCTTCGGACGCTTTCATCGAATCGATCCTGCCGAAACCCGTTTTCACGGAGACCGTCGATCAGATTGAGCTCGCCCGTGAGGCATTGAAACCGTTCGACCGCCAGGCTTTTCTGGAAGGCCATCTGACGCCGGTCTTTTTCGGCAGCGCATTGCGCAATTTCGGTGTCCGCGACCTGATCGATGCTTTGGCCGAATTCGCGCCGCCGCCGCGCGGACTCGAGGCGGCGACGCGCCACGTCGACGCGCGCGAAGCGAAGATGACCGGCTTCGTCTTCAAGATCCAGGCGAATATGGACCCAAATCACCGCGACCGGATCGCCTTCATGCGTGTCTGTTCGGGCAGGCTCACGCGGGGGATGAAAGCCAAGCTCGTGCGCACCGGCAAGACTATGGCGCTCAACGCGCCGCAATTCTTCTTCGCGCAGGATCGCCAGCTCGCCGAAGAGGCCTATGCCGGCGACGTGGTCGGCATTCCCAACCATGGCAGCCTGCGGATCGGCGACACGTTGACGGAGGGAGAGGATCTCGTCTTTCGCGGCGTGCCGAGCTTTGCCCCGGAAATCCTGCGCCGGGTGAAGATCGGCGATGCGATGAGGGCCAAGAAATTGCGCGAGGCCTTGCAGCAAATGGCCGAAGAGGGCGTCGTTCAGCTGTTTTTGCCAAACGACGGTTCGAGCGCCATGGTCGGCGTCGTCGGCGCCCTCCAACTCGACGTGCTCGCCGAAAGGCTCGCCGCCGAATATGGGCTCGCCGTGACGTTCGAGACGTCGCGTTTCGAGCTCGCCCGATGGGTCAATGCCGAAAGCGCGGCGGAACTTGAAAAATTCACTCGCGCCTATCCGGCATCCATGGCGGAGGATCTCGACCGCGCGGCGGTCTATCTCGCCGCTTCCGCTTGGGACCTGCGCTACGAGCAGGAAAAGTGGCCGGACATCACTTTTTCCGACGTCAAGGATTATCAGAAAGCGGTGCGGTAAAGCTGGGCTTTACGCACCTCAAAAGGCGTTCATGTAGGATTGCTTCGAGACGAGCGTGAGCCACAGGATCTTGAGGTCGAGCCAGAGCGACCAATTGTCGATGTAATAGAGGTCGTGCTCGACGCGGACCCGCATCATCTCTTCCGAGAAGCCGCCGCGGAAGCCATTGACCTGGGCCCAGCCCGTGATGCCCGGTTTGACATTATGGCGCCGAGCATAAAGCGAGATGCTGCGCTCGAAGGCCTGATCATGGGCGAGCGCCTGAGGCCGCGGTCCGACGAGCGACATATCGCCGAGGAGGACGTTGATGAGCTGCGGCAATTCGTCGAGGTTGTGACGCCGCATAAAGTTGCCGAAACGCGTTATGCGTTCATCGCCTTCGACGACTTGCGTGAGTTTCGCATTGTCTTCGAGCGTCCGCATCGAACGGAACTTATAGATGCGGAACGGACGTTGATTGAACCCGTAACGGCGCTGCCGGAAGACGACCGGTCCCGGGCTGTCGAGTTTGATCGCGATGGCGGCCATGACGAACAGCGGTGCGAGGAGCAGGAGACCGAGGCTCGCGAGCGCAATGTCCACCGCGCGTTTCATCGCCATTTCGAGGCGCGACAAAGGGCGGCGGACGATATTGAGGCTCGGGATGGGGCCGACTTTTGCGATTTCGGCGTCGGCAAAGCGCTCGAGCGCGGCTTCGGGACCGAGATGGATCGCCGCGGGAAGACGCAAGAACGTATCGACGCAGGCGTCGATCGTCTCATTTTGCGACCAGGGAACCAGAATGAACACATCGTCCGGAAGAAGGATCCGGGCTGAGGCGCAGGCCAGCGTGAGGTCCTCCTGCAAGTATTCCTTGCCCCGCAGAACGGTCGCAGCGATGACATGGGTTCCGACGAGCCGCGCCTCGTAGCGTTGAGTGAAGACTTGGATTTCGTCCTCGTAGCCGACGAGAAAAATGGGCCGTTCCGCCATGCTGCCGGGTTTGACATGTGCCTGTGCGGCCTTGAGAAAGCCACGGCGGGCAAGGTAGGTCGCCGCAAACCCGCCGAGAGAGAAACCAGAGAGTGCGCCTGACGGGATGTCCGCGCCGACATGCAGCGCGAAGGCGAGCGCAAAGGCGCCGACGACGGTCGTGGACCAGGTGATCAAAGTCCGTCGCAAGAGGCCCCGCGGCGCGAGACATTTCGCCAGCGCATAGTCGCCCCGCGAGAGCGTCAGCACGAAAAACAGCAGCGCAACGAGGCCGCCCAAACGGAGGAAGTCCGGCATGACGTCGATTTGGAGCAGGCCCGTTGTTGCGCCGGCCGCTAGGATCGCGAGGGCGTCCACGCCCGCGGCCGTTACGGATAACGCCGTCCGAAATGTGCTGCTCTCCCTTCGCGGCCGGCCGGGCTGGCGCCGCGTTGGCGCGACAGGTCGGGAGTATAGCAGGGTGACGGCACGAAACATTCTGTTTTTCCGGCATATGCCCGACGTTCCGGATCGGCACGACCGCGCCCCAGAATGGCACGGAGACTCACCCAAAACGCCATTTGCTGCCTAGAGCAGCATCGGCCATGCCGAGGCCGGCGCAGAGACGGGTTCGGCGCAAGGCGTGGTTAACCCGGAATTCTCCGAGTGGTCGGCGCAACCAACACTTGGTGAGAAAACTCCGGGTCACCCCCCTTGACGCCCCGGCAGAGGCGAAGCATCGTGCGACCGCGTCGGCTGGAAAATGCGTGGCCGCGACGGGTCCGGTTCGGGCGCTCGAACGGGCTATCCTGCTCGTGTTGGAGCGTTTTCGAACGGCGCAGCAGGACCTTGCCTGCGGCTATGCGCTTTGGCCATGGTCAGATTCGGGAAGGGCGAAGGATGCGCAGATTTCGGCAGCTTGCTGGGACCATCGCGGAGAGCTTGTGCCGACTGGGTTCCACGTTTTTGATCATTGCGGGCGCGGGATTGTGCTTTGGCTCTGCCGCCGCGCGTCCACTTGTGCCGGCGGAGGATCGCTATATTCCCTATGCAGGCCACTTGCCGGCCTGTGACGATCCGGCGGTCTTCGAACGGATTCAATCGCGGTTTTATGCGCGCGAGAGCGAATTCTGGAAGTCCGGGCTGGCGATTGTCGGGTTTGATCAGGTCCGCGAAATCGGCTTTAGGAGCAATGGCCTCGATTATATTCCACGGCGCTATTGCGTCGCACGGGCCTTCATGAACGATGCAAATCTTCGCGAAGTCTCCTATTCGGTCGATGAGGATCTCGGCATCATCGGCTTTGGTTTCGATGTCGAATGGTGTGTCTCTGGCCTCGACCGTCTCAATGCCTTCGCGCCGGGCTGCAAAATGGCGAGGCCCTGACAATTCGAGTTTTTTCAAATGGTGATTTCATGAAATTCAAACTTCGCTTCGGCAAGCGCATGCTCGCTGCGCTAGCGGCTTTTTTTGTTGTCTCGGCTGCCGATCGCGTGGCGGCTCAGCAAGACCAGGGCTGTATCCTGGATCATTGCGCCGACAAGGCGCCATTGCCCCAAAACGACGTGACCGACCCGCCGACAGACCGTAGTCGTGACACCAGAATGCCGCAACCGCGCGGCGCAAGCGTGCCCGGCGATTTCGACTTTTACGTCCTCGCTTTGTCTTGGTCGCCGGGGTTTTGCGACACGGGCGGTGCTGAAAAGGCACGCAGCCAATGCGAGACGGGAGCCAATCTCGGCTTCGTCGTGCACGGGCTTTGGCCGCAATACCAGCATGGTTATCCTTCCGATTGCGGCCCGGCGGGTCGGTCGCCCTCACGGATCGCATTGCAGGGTGTCCAGGGGCTTTATCCGGACGAAGGTTTGGCGCGCTTCGAGTGGCGCAAACATGGCACGTGTTCGGGCAAAAGTCCGACCGACTACTTCGCCGATGTCCGCAAAGCCCGCGAGGCGATCACGGTCCCGCCGCCCTTCCTCACGCCGCATGACGCGCAGACCTGGACTCCGATCGATATTCAGCGGGCCTTCCTCGCCGCCAATCAGCGTCTGCGGCCCGGCATGTTGGCAGTGGAATGCGTGCGCGGCACTCTGCAGGAAGTGCGGATCTGTTTTTCGAAGGATCTGCGCAATTTCGTCGAATGTCCGGAAGTCAGCCACTACTTCTGCCATACGAACAGCGTTGCCGTGCCGCCGATGCGCTAGAGTGGCGCTGATCGTCGCTGTCTGGCCGCGTTGCTGTTGAGGCAGTCTCAGAGCCGTCATGAACTATCGCCACGCGTTTCACGCCGGCAATTTTGCCGACGTTTTCAAACATCTCTTTCTCACGCGCATTCTCGTTTATTTGGCGCGCAAGGAGACGGCCTTTCGTTTCATCGACACGCATGCAGGGCAGGGTATCTATGATCTCTCGGCGGAAGCGGCCGAACGCACCGCCGAATGGCGTGGCGGCATTGGTCGTTTCCTCGCCGCCGAAGTGCCGCCCGGCGCAGCAGGCCTCATCGAGCCCTATAAAGCAGTGGTCCAACCTTTGTTTCTGGCGCGGCCGCCGCTTTATCCGGGCTCGCCCGCGCTTGCCGCGCGATTCTTTGCGGCGTCACGACAGGATGATTTTTTGCGACGCCGTCGCCCCGGCGGTAAAGGATCTCTCGCTCTATTTCGCTCGCGACCCGCGTGCCAAAATCATCGAAATCGACGGCTATGTCGGGCTCAATGCTTTCGTGCCGCCGGTCGAAAGACGGGGGCTCGTCCTGATAGATCCTCCTTTCGAGGCAACCGACGAGTTTGACCGTTTGGCAGGCGGGCTGGAGGATGCCTGGCGCAAATGGGCGACCGGCACTTACATGGTCTGGTTTCCCATCAAACATCGCCCGGCGCTCGAGGCCTTTCTGCGACGCCTCGTAGATGTCGGCCTGAAGCGCCTGCTGCTTCTCGATCTGCAAATCGACGCGCCGAAGCCGCAAGGCGTGCTTGCCGCTAGCGGGCTTCTCGTCGTCAACCCACCCTATCTTCTCGAAGCGGAAGCGCGCGTGCTTCTGCCCTATCTCGCCGAGACGCTCGGGGTGCCCGGGCGGGCCGGATTTCGAGATCGCCTGGATCGCGGGCGGATGATAGAAGGAGCGATCCCTCTAGGAGTTCTTCTGCCCAATGATGATTTTGCGTTCTTCCCCCGCTTCACCCTTCGGCCGCAAGGTGCGTATCGCCGCCGCGCTTCTCGGTTTGACCGAGGAAATCGAGATCGTCGCAGCCGATACGAACGATCCTGAAGAGTTGCTGCGTCTGCAGAATCCGCTCGGCAAGATTCCGGTTCTCATCCCGGAAGATCAAACGCCGATCTTCGACAGCCGCGTCATCCTCGAATATTTGGATCAACGCGCCGGCAGCCACAAATTGATTCCGGCCGAACCCCGCGCCCGCATCGCTGCCTTGACGATGGCTGCTCTCTGCGACGGCCTTTTGGACGCGAGCATCCTGCAGGTCTATGAGGCGCGCTTCAGGGAACCCGAAATGCGCAATGCCAAATGGCTGGCCTATCAGGCCGAAAAAGTCTCGCGCGGTTTGGCCATTCTAGAAGCGAATCCTCCGACCGGACGGCGCGACGTCGCCCATGTCGGGCTCGCCTGCGTGCTCGGCTATCGCGACTTGCGCTTCGAGGGACACTGGCGAAAGGACCATCCGAAGCTCGTCGCCTGGCTCGACTCGTTTGCGGCGGAGGTGCCGGCATTCGAGGCGACCCGTTTCGTCGGGTGAAACGGCAGATGCGAGCATGCCCATAAAATAGGTCGAGATTTCCGACGTTTGTCCGTCCGCTAGATCGGATGGTTTACAACAGCCCTGCTCCAGCTCGCCCACGTCGCATCAGCCGCCCGGTTAAAGCCTCACTTCGCCGGAGGAGAGGGCGGTGGAGTCGTGGTCTCGGCATCCTTGGCGGGCTTGTCGACTTTGACCTGATCCTTGTTTCTGTCTTTGTCTTTGTCCTTGTCATTCGCTGTATCGAGCACAGCCTTGCTTGGCTCGTCGGCCAGCGGGCGCTGCGG
The DNA here is from genome assembly GCA_963809985.1 of uncultured Alphaproteobacteria bacterium. Classification (GTDB taxonomy): domain Bacteria; phylum Pseudomonadota; class Alphaproteobacteria; order Rhizobiales; family Beijerinckiaceae; genus Methylovirgula. The sequence continues at coordinate 1,065,151 of CAWELW010000004.1, forward strand.
TGGCTTCGGCAGAGTTGTACGGCTCGGGTTGGGGAGCGGACCTTTGGGGCCCAGCACTGTGTCCTCGAGGAGATGACCCTCATAGGCATCGACGACGAGCCGATGGCGGAATCCCGCGGGCGTCTTCCGTCTCGGCGAGGTATATACGGCCCTTCCGGCGAGGGGTTGCAATGAGGTGCAAGCCGCGTAGCGCTGCAAGCTGGCGAATCGCGCCGAGCGGAATGCCGGCGAGACGCTCGGGATAAATGACATCCGCGCCCGGAATGTCATAGTCGCCGTAAGAAAATCTGTCCGGCCGCTCATAATATTGGGCTTGCGCTGGCGCATAAGCCAAGACGGCGGCAAAGACGGCGGCAAGGCCGACCCCGGCCAGCGCGGCCGTCTTCCGGCAGGCGTGCCGGGCAGGGGGGAACCTCGCATCAAATGAAAAAATCATGCGCATCTCCTATTTTAACATGCCGTTCCGGCAATGCCGCGCCGATGACGGTCGGCGCAGATTAAGGCGAGGATTAGGCTAATGCGCTTCTTGCGATGTCGAGAAAGCGAGTGATGTCGTTCGGATCCGTCGCAAAAGACGTCACGAGCCGCACGAAGGCCGAACCAGCTGCCGGCCGCACGCGTTCCCGGTCGCCGTCGGCGATGGACCAGGAATAGTAATTGGCGCCAGCCGCTTTCAACGCCAGATCGATGTCTGGCGGCAAAAGGGCGAAAACTTCGTTTGCCTCCGCTGGCCAGGCCAAACGCACGCCGGGCACGCTTTTCAATCCGCCGGCCAGTTTGGCGGCGTGGGCGTTGGCGCTTCGGGCGAGTTCAAGCCAATGGTCTGCAACAAGATAGGCGGCCATTTGGGCGCCGAGAAAGCGTCCCTTCGAAAGGGTATGGCCACTGCGCTTGCGCCGGAAGGGGAAATTCGCAGCTTGCTCGGGATTAAAGAAGATCACGGCTTCGCAGGCCAAGGCGCCGTTCTTGGTGGCGCCGAAAGACAGTGCGTCGACCCCCGCCTTCCACGTCATCTGCGCAGGCGTAGAATTTTGCGCAACGAGCGCATTCGCAAAACGCGCCCCGTCCATGTGAACCGCGACGCCTGCGGCATGCGCGATCGCCGACAGGTCTTCGATCTCCGCGCCCGAATAGACCGTGCCGCACTCGGTCGCCTGCGACAACGAGAGAACCGCAGGTTGCACTTGCTTCACCAGGCCGCGCGGAAAAGCAGCGAGCGCAGCTTGCAAGGCCGCAGGGCCGATTTTGCCGGCCGCGCCCTCGATCCCAATGAGCTTGGCGCCGGCCGTGAACATTTCCGGAGCGCCGCACTCGTCTTCCATCACATGCGCGCGTCGATGGCAGAAGATCGCCCCCCACGGCGGCGACAAGGCGGCGAGCGCGAGCGCATTGGCGGCGGTTCCGGTGGTGACGAGAAAGCTCGCCGTGCGACATTCGAAGATCTCGTCGATCTGCGCCAAGGCGCGCGCCGTCCAAGGATCGCTACCATAGGCGGGTGCCGTGCCATGCATCGCGGCGGCGATCGCCTCAAGTATTTTCGGGCTCACGCCGGCGACATTGTCGCTTGCAAAATCCATCGGGGCGTCCAATCTCTCGTCTCATCCAGCGGCTTTTTGGCCTCTTGTGGCCGGCGACGCTAGAGCAGGATGAGGAAAAGTGGGACGCTGCGCAGGTTTCCGGCGCGATCAAGTTCATGCAGACTGCTTAAACCTATCTGCAAATGCCGCTTTAAATTATTAGAATCGATCACGTTCATGATTTTGCCCGGACGATGAAGAAAAAGGGCGACGACCCCGGCGGAATTCGTTCTGCCAAGCTCGCCGCGGCAACCTGCCTACATTTCGCCCTTTTCCCAACAACGCTCTTGTGTTTTTTTTCAAATCTGTAATGTTCCCTTCGGAGATAGGACAGCTTTGCTGACCCTTTACGGGTGAACCGAAGGTTCAGTCCTTTTTTGGGGCCGGCGCTGAACTAGACCAATCTCTGCTGAATAAGAGAAATTGGCTGGCTTTTTGCCTGACCGGCGGGGAAGCGACGGATGGCGACGGATGGCTGTTGGAAACGACAAGACGCCCGCGGGGATCAGGCCGGCCGGTCCGCACGCGCGGCACACTCTGTCCCCCCTCTCGGTTTGACTGCGGAGTTTCCACCAATGCGCATCACGGGCTGGCACGAACCTGCGCCTGAAGCTTTGGCATTTCAGGACCCCGGGCTGCCGCAAGCGCAGGGACTTTATGCGCCGCAGCGCGAGCATGACGCTTGCGGCGTCGGTTTCATCGCCGATATGCACAATCGCAAGTCGCATGAGATCATCACACAGGGTCTACAGATCCTGCTCAATCTCGATCATCGCGGCGCCGTCGGTGCCGACCCCAAGGCGGGTGACGGCTGCGGAATGCTGGTGCAGATCCCGCACCGCTTCTTCGTCGCGGAAGCGGAGGGCCTTGGCTTCGCCTTGCCGGCACCGGGCGACTATGCGATTGGGGCTGTCTTTTTGCCGCGCGATCCTGCCGGTCGCGGCATTGTCGAAGCCATCATCGAGGCCACCGTAGCGGCCGAGGGCCAGGTTCTGCTCGGCTGGCGCGACGTGCCGGTCGAGTCCTCCGGCCTTGGCGAAAGTGTCAAGCCGACCGAGCCGGTGATCCGGCAGATCTTCATCGGGCATGGCGCCGACGCAGCCGACCAGGACACATTCGAGCGCCGCCTGTTTATTCTGCGCAAAGTGATTTCCAACGCCGTCCATGATTTGCGCGATCCGCGCACCGCTGGGTTCTATCCGGTGTCCTTGTCCTCCCGCACGCTGGTCTACAAGGGCATGCTGCTCGCGACCCAGCTCGGCGACTATTTCAAGGATCTGACTGACCCGCGGTTCGAATCTGCCCTCGCCCTCGTGCATCAGCGCTTCTCGACCAATACGTTCCCGACCTGGTCGCTGGCGCATCCTTACCGCATGGTGGCCCACAACGGCGAAATCAATACTTTGCGCGGCAATGTCAATTGGATGGCGGCGCGCCAGGCCTCCGTCGCCTCCGATCTCTTCGGGTCGGAGATTTCCAAGCTTTGGCCGATCTCCTACGAGGGCCAGTCCGACACGGCCTGTTTCGACAATGCCGTCGAATTCCTCGTTCAGGGCGGCTACTCGCTCGCTCATGCGATGATGATGCTCATTCCCGAGGCATGGACCGGCAATTTTTTAATGTGCGAGGAGCGGCGCGCCTTCTACGAATACCACGCGTCTCTGATGGAGCCTTGGGACGGGCCGGCCGCGATGGCTTTCACCGACGGTCGGCAAATCGGCGCGATGCTAGACCGCAACGGCCTGCGTCCGGCGCGCTATGTCGTCACCGAGGATGGCCTCGTCGTTTTGGCTTCGGAAGCAGGCGTCCTGCCGATTCCGGAAGAAAGAATCATCCGCAAGTGGCGGTTGCAGCCGGGCAAGATGCTGCTCGTCGATCTCGAACAGGGACGGATCGTCTCCGATGACGAGATCAAGCGGACGCTTGCCACTTTGCAACCCTATCGTACATGGCTGCAGCGCACCCAGATCAAGCTTGAGGAACTGACGCCGGTCGAACCGCGCTCGACGCGGACCGATGTCTCCTTGCTCGATCGCCAGCAGGCCTTCGGCTATTCGCAGGAGGATCTCTCGCTTTTGATGGCGCCAATGGCGGTGACGGGCCAAGAGGCCATCGGTTCAATGGGCACCGACACGCCGATTTCGGCTTTGTCGAGCAAGCCGAAATTGCTCTACACCTATTTCAAGCAGAACTTCGCGCAAGTGACGAACCCGCCGATCGATCCGATTCGCGAGGAGCTCGTCATGAGCCTCGTCTCCTTTATCGGCCCGCGTCCGAATATCTTCGATCACGAAGGTAATTCGAGGCGCAAGAGGCTCGAGGTCAAGCAGCCGATCCTAACCAATGCGGATCTCGAGAAGATCCGTTCCATCGGCCACGTCGAAGAATTCTTCGATACCAAGACGCTCGATATCACTTACGCCTCCGAACATGGCGCGCCCGGCATGGGTAAGGCTCTGACGCGACTCTGCGAGCGCGCCAATCAGGCGGTCAGCGGCGGTTACACGATCATCATCCTCTCAGATCGCTTGGTCGGGCACGATCGCATTCCCATACCTGCACTCCTCGCGACAGCGGCCGTGCACCATCATTTGATCCGCAAGGGCAAGCGGACGTCGGTCGGCCTCGTCGTTGAGACCGGAGAGGCGCGTGAAGTGCATCATTTCGCGCTCCTTGCGGGCTATGGCGCGGAAGCCATCAATCCCTACCTCGCCTTCGAGACGCTCGCCGCCATGGCAGACGAATTTCCCGAAGAAGTCGACGGCTACGAGGCCTGCAAGCGCTTTATCAAATCGATCGACAAAGGCCTGCTCAAGGTCATGTCGAAGATGGGCATTTCGACCTACCAGTCTTATTGCGGCGCGCAGATCTTCGACGCCGTCGGCCTCGCCGAGGATTTCGTCGCGCGTTATTTCACCGGCACCGCCTCGCAAATCGGCGGCATCGGTCTTGCCGAAGTCGCTGAAGAATCCGTGCGGCGGCACACAGATGCTTTCGGGGATGCACCGGTCTATCGCAACGCGCTCGATGTCGGCGGCGATTACGCCTACCGCATCCGCGGCGAAGCGCATTCCTGGACGCCGCAATCGGTCTCCTTGCTGCAGCATGCGGTGCGCGGCAAAACGCAGGAGACTTATCGCGCCTACTCGGCCGTCATCAATAATCAGAGCGAACAGCTCTTGACAATTCGCGGCCTGTTCCGGATCAAAACCGCCGAAGAGGATGGGCGGGAGCCCGTGGCGCTCGACGAGGTCGAGCCGGCCTCCGCTATCGTGCGGCGCTTCGCGACGGGCGCCATGTCCTTCGGCTCGATTTCGCGTGAGGCGCATACGACGCTTGCAATCGCCATGAATCGGATCGGCGGCAGATCCAATACCGGCGAGGGCGGTGAAGAAGCCGACCGCTTCAAGCCGCTGCCGAACGGCAATTCGATGCGCTCGGCGATCAAACAAGTGGCCTCCGGCCGCTTCGGCGTGACGACGGAATATCTCGTCAATTCCGATATGTTGCAGATCAAGATGGCGCAGGGCGCAAAGCCCGGCGAAGGCGGCCAATTGCCCGGCCACAAAGTCGACGCCGTGATCGCCAAGGTACGGCATTCGACGCAGGGCGTCGGCCTCATTTCGCCGCCGCCGCATCACGACATCTATTCGATCGAGGATTTGGCGCAGCTCATCTTCGACCTGAAGAACACCAATCCCGAGGCCGATGTCTCCGTGAAGCTCGTTTCGGAAGTCGGTGTCGGCACGGTCGCCGCAGGCGTCTCCAAGGCGCGCGCCGATCACGTCACGATCTCCGGTTTCGAAGGCGGCACCGGTGCCTCACCCTTGACTTCGATCAAACATGCCGGAAGTCCTTGGGAAATCGGCTTGGCCGAGACCCATCAGACGCTCGTCCTGAACAAGTTACGGTCTCGCATCGCCGTGCAGATCGACGGCGGGTTGCGGACAGGACGCGACGTCGTGATCGGTGCTTTGCTCGGGGCCGATGAATTCGGCTTCGCCACCGCGCCGCTCATCGCCGCCGGCTGCATCATGATGCGAAAGTGCCATCTCAATACATGCCCGGTCGGTGTTGCGACCCAAGATCCGGTGCTGCGCAAGCGGTTCGTCGGCCAGCCGGAACATGTCATAAACTTCTTCTTCTTCGTTGCTGAAGAGGTGCGGGAATTGATGGCGGCATTGGGCTATCTCAAGTTCGACGAGATGATCGGGCAAATGCAAATGCTCGATCGCCAGACGATCATCGACCATTGGAAGGCCAAGGGGCTCGATTTTTCGAGGCTTTTTCATAAGCCGGTGGCGAACAAGCCTGGGGCAAACTTCCATTCGGAGCGACAAGATCACAAACTGGCGAATGTGCTCGACCGGGAACTCATCGCGCAAGCGAAGCCTGCGATCGATTCGCGCGCCAAGGTTTTGATTGAGACGAAGATCAACAACACCGACCGTACGATAGGTGCAATGTTGTCCGGCGTGATAGCGCGTCGCTATGGCCACGCCGGGCTCCCCGACGGGACGATCCATGTGCGCACAAAAGGCACGGCCGGCCAGAGTTTCGGTGCATGGCTCGCGCGCGGGGTCACCCTCGAGCTTGAAGGTGAAGCCAATGACTACGTCGGCAAAGGCCTCTCGGGCGGCCGTATCGTCATCTATCCCCCGGCAGCGTCGCGTATCGTGCCGGAAGAACTCGATCATCGTCGGCAATACGGTGCTTTATGGAGCGATTTCCGGCGAATGCTATTTCCGCGGCATCGCGGGCGAGCGTTTCGCCGTGCGCAATTCAGGCGCGATCGCCGTCGTCGAGGGGACGGGCGATCATGGTTGCGAATATATGACGGGCGGCGTCGTCGTGGTCATCGGACCGACCGGCCGCAATTTCGCTGCCGGCATGTCGGGCGGCATTGCCTATGTCCTCGATGAAGATGGGACGTTCGAGGAGCGCTGCAACCTCGCAATGGTTGAACTCGAGCCGGTCGCCGAGGAAGAGGAGCTCAACCAGCGTCTGCATCATCAAGGCGGCGACCTTGCGGGCCATGGCCGCGTCGATGTGATGCGTGACATGACGCGCTACGATGCGGAACGCCTGCATCAGCTCATCTCGAATCATCTGAAATACACGGGTTCGGCGCGGGCGCGGGCACTTCTTGACAAATGGGATGAATACAAGCCGAAATTCCGCAAGGTCATGCCGGTCGAATATAGACGGGCACTCGCAGAACTCATGGCGCAACAGGAAGACAGCGAAATGCGGCTCCGTGCCACGGCGAGTGCATAAGAACCGGGAGTGATCCGTCACCGTGCGCCACGAGGATCACGGCCGGTTGCATCCGGCCGCGGCGAGACGACACTGCGGATGCTTCAGCGCCACGAATAAAGCGACCGGCCGCAAGGCCTGCTCAAAGATCGGGATTAGGATGGGAAAGGTGACCGGCTTCCTCGAAATCGATCGACGGGATCGACGTTATGCGCCGGCCTCCGATCGGATCCGCCATTACAAGGAATTCGTGATCCCGCTTTCAGAAGAAGCGACGAAGGATCAGGCGGCGCGCTGCATGAATTGCGGCATTCCCTATTGCCACAACGGCTGTCCGGTCAATAACCAAATCCCGGACTGGAATGACCTCGTCTATCGCTCCGATTGGGAAGAGGCGAGCCGCAATCTTCATTCGACCAATAATTTTCCGGAATTCACCGGCCGCGTCTGTCCGGCGCCCTGCGAGGCATCCTGCACGCTCAATCTCGTCGATAGCCCGGTAACGATCAAGATGATCGAATGCGCCATCGTCGATCGCGCATTCGCCAATGGCTGGATCACGCCGGAGCCGGTGAAACACAAGACCGGCAAACGCATCGCGGTCATCGGCTCGGGCCCCGCGGGTCTCGCCTGCGCGCAGCAGCTGGCACGCGCGGGTCACGAGGTTCATGTCTTCGAAAAGAATCTCAAAGCCGGCGGTCTGCTGCGCTACGGCATTCCCGATTTCAAGATGGAAAAGCATCTCATCGACCGCCGTATCCGACAGATGACCGCCGAAGGCGTCACTTTCCGTTGCGGCGTAAATGTGGGGATCGATATTGATCCGCATTGGCTCGTCGAAGACTACGATGCGGTCGTCCTCGCCGGCGGCGCCGAAAAGCCGCGCGATCTTGTCGTACCCGGGCGCGATCTCGACGGAATCCATTTCGCGATGGACTTCCTGCCGCAACAAAATCGCCGCATCAATGGGGAGCCGATCCTCAGCAATGAGCCGATCCTCGCTGCCGGCAAAAACGTCATCGTCATCGGCGGCGGCGATACCGGCTCCGACTGTATCGGCACCTCCGTGCGGCAGGGTGCGATCTCCGTCACGCAGCTCGAAATCATGCCTCTGCCGCCGGAAAAGGAGAACAAGCTCCTTACCTGGCCGAATTGGCCTTTGAAGCTGCGGACGTCGTCGAGTCACGAAGAAGGTGCGAAGCGCGATTTCAGTATTCTGACGAAGGAGTTCTGCGGCGAAAACGGCAGCGTCACCAGGCTCAAATGTATCCGTGTCGACGCCAAGATGCAGGAATTACCGGGCAGCGAATTTGAGCTCCCGGCCGATCTTATCCTGCTCGCCATGGGCTTCGTCTCGCCTGTGCACGAAGGCCTTATCGAAAAACTCGGCGTGAAGCTCGATCAGCGCGGCAATGTTGCCGCCGATACTATGGCCTACAAGTCCTCGCTCGAAAAAGTCTTCGCTTGCGGCGACATGCGGCGCGGCCAATCCCTCGTCGTCTGGGCGATCCGCGAAGGGCGCCAAGCGGCGCAGGCGGTCGATTTTTATCTCATGGGATCAAGCGTTCTGCCGCGCTAGAGCGGTCCTCAGCTGATTTGTGTCGCGCGCGACGGGCCATCGGCGGGCTCGCATTTGGCGATTGCTTGGGGCGTCCTATTGATTGGGCTGCCTGGCCGCGGCATTCTGTGATATTGCATGGCTTTCGAGAGCCCACTCTTTTGCCGGCGCCACGTGATGTCCAGTTTGGCCGATCTTGACAAGGTTATTGGGTTTTTTAGCTACTCGCGCCAAGACGATGACGATTCCGCAGGAGCGCTGTCGAAGCTGCGGGATAAAATCTTCCGCGAATTGGGCATGCAGCTCGGCCATCGTGATTTCCGTCTCTGGCAGGACAAGACCGCGATCGCCTACGGAGACCTATGGAAAAATCGCATAAGGACTGCGATTGCCGAATCGGTCTTTTTCATTCCGATCGTCACGCCACGGGCCGTCGGCAGCGAATATTGCAAATTCGAGTTTAAATCTTTTTTGGCCCGCGAAGCGGCGCTTGGACGCGCCAATCTCGTCTTCCCGATCCTCTATATCGATGTGCCGGGACTGCAGAAGGAAGCATTCCGGCACGATGATGATGTGCTCAAAATCATTCATGATCGGCAATATGTCGATTGGCGAAAACTGCGCCATCGCGACGTGACTTCGACCGAAGTCGCGGAAAAGGTCGAGCTTTTCTGCGAAAACATCGTCAAGGCCTTGCGCCAGTCCTGGGTGCAGCCGTTGGCGCCGCAAAAAATGGCCGAGCCCCCGCGGCAAGCCGAACCGATCGTGCGCGTTGCGGAGCCCGAGCCTCAAATCAAGAGCGAGAGGAAAGACGGCGCGCGCATTGAACCGCCGCCGAAGCCGCTGGTGCAAGAAACGGCCGCCGTCGATGATGTGACCGGCGCGGGGTCGCTTCCCCATGATGTTGCGCAACAGCCGTCGCAAGGCCCCGGTTTAACCCGGATTTCTCAAACATTTAAGGTGCATCGGGGCGCCGAATCTTAGAAAGTTGTTTTGCGAGAACGACTTGCTTAGATCGAACGGAACTCCCCGATGCGGACGGACTGTAGCGCGAAGCTTTTCGGATTCAAAGCGGTTGAACGGCGCGCGGTGGTGGCCAGTTTCGATGGCGGCGACATCACCTCCAATGCGGGCGCGCTTCTGTTGGGACAGGTGGATGGCGGCCTCGGGCTGATACGGCGGTTCGCGCAATGCTTCGATGACCGGCGCAACCCTGTCTACGTCGAACACCGGCTCGAAACCTTGCTGGCGCAACGGATTTTCGGACTGGCGCTGGGTTACGAGGACCTCAACGATCATGACGAGCTGCGCAAGGACTCGAGCTTTGCGGTGCTGGCGGGCAAGCTAGAGCCGGCGCTGCGCTCCGATTGCGAGGCCTTGGCGGGCAAGAGCACGCTCAATCGTCTCGAGCACACGCCCAAGCGCCATGCCGCCAAATATCACAAGATCGATTGCGACGGCGCGCGGGTCGATGGCCTGCTGGTCGATGTTTTCCTGGAAGCCCACGAACGCGCGCCGCGCGAGATCGTGCTCGATCTCGACAATACCGACATTCCGCTTCACGGCGGACAAGAGGGTCGATTTTTCCACGGCTATTACGACGAATATTGCTATCTGCCGCTGTATGTCTTTTGTGGACGGCATCTGCTGCTGGCGAAGCAGCGGCGCGCCGATGTCGCAGGCAGCGATGGCGCGGTCGCGGACATGGCGCGCATTGTTTCACACATTCGCCGGAGCTGGCCACGGGTACGCATCATTTTGCGCGGCGACAGCGGCTTTTCCAATGACGACCTGATGAGTTGGTGCGAGACCAACCGCGTCGATTACGTCTTCGGTGTGGCGCGCAATGCAAGGCTGGAAGCAGCGCTCGTCGCGGAGGCTGCCGCGGCCAAGCGCCGGTGCCTGAGTTCGGGCAAGCCGGCGCGGGTCTTCCGCGACTTCTCCTATCGCACGCTCAAGAGCTGGAGCCGAAACCGACGTGTCGTCGGCAAAGCCGAGCACACACCGGATGGCGCCAATCCGCGCTTCGTCGTCACCACGCTCAAACGTCGGGGGTGCCGCCTCGCCTTTGACGCCCGTGCTCTCTACGAGGATCTCTATTGCGCGCGTGGCGAGGCGGAAAACCGCATCGGCGAGCAGTTCGAACTGTTCGCCGATCGTGCTTCCTCCGCGACGATGCAAGCCAACCAATTGCGGCTGTGGTTCTCGGCCATGGCTTACGTGCTCGTCGATACTCTGCGCCGCGTCGGCCTGCGCCATACTGAATTCGCCGACGCGTCGGCTCAAACCATTCGCCTCAAGCTGCTCAAGCTCGGCGCTCAGGTGCGAAGGAGCGTGCGCCGCATTCACTTCGCGCTTGCTTCGGGATGCCCCCACAAGAACGAATTCGAACTCGCCCACCATTATCTTCAACGCGCTTTTGGCTCCGGCTGACGGAAAACCACCGCACCGGAAAGCAGGATCAAGATGCCGGTTCGCCGAGCCCTGACGCACGCGCCAAACAACTCGTATTGCGAGAAAATCGAAACCATGGGACTCGCAGCGCGGGAACCGAGCGGGCCGTGTCAGCGGCGATGTCCGGCCGATGTGAAAATCGCGCCCAAGCCCGAAAAATAAGCCGCCGAACGACCCGTTTTTCAGCTAAAAACTGAATTCGTTTGAGAAATCCAGGTTAACGGCGGCGAAAGTCGTCGCTTCGCCGCAGGCGTTGGAACGCGAAAGCGGCGGGGAGAGTCCTCCCCATGGCAGTCAGGACCAAGCCAATCCACCATTTTTGTCGCCGCGACTGCGCCCTTATGCCTTGCCGGCGGGAATCGGCGCAGTTCTTCTGGCGATCGGCACTGTCATTTGGATTTCGATGCCGCACCCGAATCCAGTCGACAACGGAAGGCAAGCGACGATCACCGAACCTGCCAAACCGGTGAGTCCTCTGGCGAAGCCCGCGGCCTGCGGCGGGGTCGTGCTGGCATCTTTGGCCTCGCGCTCGGCGGCGCCCTTGTCGGCGCAAGAGGAATGCGCGCTGAAGCCGAAGGACGAGTTCAAGGAATGCCCGACATGCCCGGTAATGGTGGTCGTGCCGTCAGGCTCGTTCACCATGGGCTCGCCGGCGAGCGAGCCGGAGCGATCTAGCGACGAAGGCCCACAGCATCAAGTGACGATCGGAAAAGCTTTTGCGGTTGGCAAGTTCGCGGTGACTTTCGAGGAATGGGATGCCTGTGTGGCGGGCGGCGGCTGCAATGGCTACAGGCCGGAAGACCAGGGCTGGGGTCGCGGCAAGCAGCCCGTGATCAATGTCTCTTGGAACGACGCCAAGGCCTATATTGCGTGGCTGTCGAACAAGACCGGCAAGACCTATCGCCTGTTGAGCGAATCCGAATGGGAATACACGGCGCGGGCGGGGACGGCGACGCCGTTTTGGTGGGGCTCATCGATTTCAACGAGCCAGGCGAACTATGACGGGGATTACACTTACAACAATGGTCCGAAGGGCGAGGATCGCCAGAGGACCGTACCGGTCGATAGTTTCGCAGCGAACCCGTTCGGGCTCTACAATGTGCACGGCAACGTCTACCAGTGGGTCGAGGATTGCTACCATGACAGTTACGCTGGGGCGCCTGTGGATGGCACAGCAGTAACAACCGGAGATTGCAGTCGCCGGGTCCTTCGCGGCGGTTCCTGGTACCTCAATCCAAGGATCCTCCGCGCCGCGAACCGCTTCTGGCTCGACCCAGACTACCGGAACGGCAGCGACGGGTTCCGGTTGGCGAGAACGTTAAATCCTTGATCTTTACCTCTTTACGTCTCGATCGTAGGGCATTATCGGCGCAGAACTTGCTAAAAGAGGGTCCAGGGGCGTAGCCCCTGGCGAATTTTTTTGAGTTTTCTCAAGCGTGCTTCGGACCTCTGGTCCGCCTGCTTGCGACGAAACATGCCAGCACCGTGGTTATTTCGCATCCGAAACTGGCACCGGTCTTTTTTATGATGGCCGCACCAGTAGCCGTCATTGCGACCGCGAGCTTGCGAAGCGGGAAGCAATCCAGGAGAGCAAAAAAAGTCTGGATTGCTTCGCAAGCTCGCAATGACTGCCCCGACAAGAATTTGGACCTTACGAGCCTTGGATAACTCACGCACCACGGGTCCCGCCGTCGAGGCCCATTTCCGGTTTCTTCTTTGGCTCGTGCCGGTGGTGGAGAAATTTCCGCGAAGCCAGAAATTCGTCATCGGCGATCGAAATCGAGACGACAGCCCTCGACGTGCTCGAATCGCTTGTGGAAGCCACCTATACGCGCGATCGAAAGGGGCATCTTTCGCGCGCGAATATCGGTATCGAAAAACTCAGGTTCCTTTTCCGCCTGACGGTCGAACTCCATTATGTCGATGGGCGCCGCTATGAATATGCAGTGCGGACACTCGATGAAATCGGCAGACTTATCGGCGGCTGGCAAAAGGCGCACGATGCAAGATCAGACGATGCCCGGACTCTTTGATGAAAGGGAGCGCTGGTCGCCGTCATTGCGAGCCTCTGGCGAAGCAATCCAGTGGAACGAAACAAAGGACTGGATTGCTTCGCAAGCTCGCAATGACGAGTGCGGGTGCGGCGCATGGGGTTCAATCATGAAGCAGCCCTGCGTGTACATAATGGCGAACAAACGGAATGGGACGCTCTATACCGGGGTAACGTCGAGCCTCTCCCAACGCGCTTACCAGCACAAAGCAGAGCTAACGGCCGGATTTACGGCCCGATACGGGTGCGATTTGCTGGTTTGGTATGAGCGATATGAAAATATGGATGATGCGATCGCGCGTGAAAAACAGATCAAGGCCGGTTCACGTCGAAAGAAGCTCGCATTGATCGAGGCACAGAACCCGAATTGGCGTGATCTCTACGAAGAGCTGAACCGATAGGCGTGGAGGGCTCACGGCTGCAACCACGTCATTGCGACCGCGATTGCTTCGCAGGCTCGCAATGACGAGCGAAGCGGGAAGCAATCCAGTGGAACGAAACAAAGGACTGGATTGCTTCGTCGCTGGCGCGCCTCGCAATGACGGCCTTCCCATGAGTAGTCGTCTTGAAAGATGGTTTAATGCCGAAACGGCATGACGATCTGTTCGATGGGATCGCCAATTTCGGCGCCTTGCATGCCGCCGCCAAGCGGGCGATCCTCGGCAAACGGAAGAAGCCCGGCGCAGCGGCATTTTATGCGAATCTTGAAAAAGAGCTGCTGCGCCTGGAACGTGAATTGCGCAATGGCCGCTATCGCCCCGGCCGCTATGTCACGATCGAAATCAAAGAGCCGAAAAAGCGTCTCGTTTCGGCGGCCCCCTTTCGCGACCGTGTCGTGCATCATGCGCTCTGCGCGACCATCCAGCCGATTTTCGAACGGGGCTTCATCGACAATAGCTTTGCCAACCGCACCGGGAAAGGCACACATCGCGCCATCAAAACCTATGAACACTACCGCAATCGGCACGCGCATGTGCTCCGCTGCGACATCTTTCGCTATTTTCCGGCGATCGATCACGCCATTCTGAAATCCGAATTTCGCCGCCGCGTCGCCTGCGAGAAGACATTGAATTTGATGGATCTGATCGTCGACGGTTCGAATCCGCAGGAGCCCGTCGATCTGCATTTCCCCGGCGATGATTTGTTCGCGCCTTACGAGCGTCGTCGTGGCCTGCCGATCGGCAATCTTTCGAGCCAGTTTTTCGCAAATCTCTATCTCGATCGCTTCGATCATTTCGTAGCGGAAGTTCTGCGCGCACCCTATCTGCGCTACGTCGACGATTTTGCCTTGTTCCATGACGACCCAGGCGTCATTGACCATTGGCGGGAACGTATTGAGCTCTATCTGCAAGGACGGCGGCTGCGTCTGCATCCGGAAAAGACCCGTGTGCTCGCGACATCAATTCCAGCCGTTTTCTTGGGCTTCGAGTTGCTGGCGAATGGAGGCCGGCGTCTCCCTGAGGAGAATGTCCGTCGCTTCCGCAACAGGCTGCGGGGCTTACGGGATCAATGGCGTGCCGACAGCATAGCGCGCGGCGACGTCGAAACGCGCATCGAGGCTTGGATCGCGCATGCGTCGTTTGCCGATACTTGGCGCTTGCGCCATGCGATCTTCGAAGGCGGCTGGTTTGATCCGGCCCAAACCTTTGGAGCCTGAACGGCCCCTTGTCGCCGGGTCCTTCGCGGCGGTTCCTGGAACAACAATCCAAGGAACCTCCGCGCCGCGAACCGCAACAGGAACAACCCAGACAACCGGAACAACAACAACGGGTTCCGGTTGGCGAGAACGTCCTACGCCGGAGCCGACGGGATTACGATCCCCTCGGGTGTGCACTTAACGTTCAGGGCCGTTCATGATGAAAAAGGTCCGACCGGAGCGCGGTCGGATACCGCAACGGGGTCTGCTTTGGCTCAAAGGGGAGCGGCAGGCCCCGTTGGATGATGGGTTGTGGTGCAGGGCAAAGCATTCCCATTGTGGGTTAGGCCGGAGCCAGATCAAGACGCAAAGGACGGCGGAAGGTCGAGGACGGCTTCCGGGTTGGAAGGACGCTTAACCCTTAAATCTTTACCTCTTTACGTCTGGGTCCAGGGCGATAATGGTGCGGAATTTGCCCGCGAAGGGGTCCAGGGGCGAAGCCCCCTGGCGGAATTTTTTTCGGGTTAGCGCTGATGATCGATCATTCGAAGCGCATCGGCGCAGCCGTCGAGGCCCATTTCCGGTTTCTGCACGCTGAGAAACTCGGGTTAAATGCACCGCTTTACCGTGCGACTGAAGCGCCAGCGGAAGGAGACCCGGTATCCAGCGCAAGAAGTCCGCGAAGCGGCGCTTATTTTCATGATCCAAGGGACGCCTTCGGCGGACATTTACCGCTGGTTCCCTGATCGCATTCCGCGGAGTTTACCGTCGGGCCGGCCATTTTTGGCACATCGGGTGTGCTCGATGTGCGTGAATGGCTGGACCCGATGGCTTCGTGCGTCCGGGGCTACTGGCCCGTTGCCGTCTCAGTGGCCCCTTTTGAAAGGCGAAATGGCCCATTTTTCTTTTAACTGAGATTTAACCATAAATCCTTACCGTTTGGAGACAGTTAAGGAACCTCCCAATGGCACAACTTGATCGCCTTGCGGCGCGGGCATTGGTCGAAGCTGGATATATGCCCCTGGACCGATATATTGAGTTATTCAGCGAAGGAGTGCTCGGCGAGTCCAAGCATGTCGTTTTGTCTTTGATTGAAACGCACGACCCACAGCCGGTAGCCAAGGCCAAGCATGGCAACAGTCGGTCCCTCTATAGCTGCTTAAAGGGTTTTAGGTTGTGGACACGCCTCGGCGATCGACGAGACGCCGCCATTTCTGTCCCCAAGTGGGCCGGCCCATTTTGAAATTGCGAGTCGCCCCTTTTGAAAAATAAGGGCGGCCTGCTTTTCTGGAGTGCACGCTTTGGCTGAGACAGGAGAATCGGAGACAGTTTTCGGTGATCGAGATTGAGGGTAGCGATATCGCCATCCTCAATATCGGCGACGTCGCTTCGCACTCCTCTGGCGCTCCAACCCGCCGGGGAAGTGGGCGCCTCTGCTATGACAGCCACCTCTACGCGCGCCGATGCTGCGGCCCACAATTTCACGAAGCATCGAAGTCCGCCGGGTCGAATTCGCGAAATTCCGAGCAAAATTCGCAGGTGACGCCGATCAAGCCGTCGTCGCCGATCATATCCTTGCGCTCCTGCGCTGTGAACGAGCGCAACATGGAGGCAATCCTGTCGCGCGAGCAGCGGCAGGCGGCTTTGACGCTTCGCGTGTCGAAGACCCTGACGCCGCGTTCATGATAGAGCCGATAGAGCAGCCTTTCGCTCGACAAGGTCGGATCGACGAGCTCGTAGTCCTCGATCGTTGCCGTCAGCGCCTTGGCTTCGATCCAAGCCTCGTCCTCGACGGGGTTCGGCACGACCGCGCCCTGCGGCGCATCGCCCGGATGAAGATCGGGCACGCGTTGGCGCTCGGGTGCGGCTGGAAGAAACTGCACCATGAGGCCGCCGGCACGCCAAGCCGTGCCCGAGCCGGTCAGGCTTTCGGCAACGGCCAAACGCACAAACGTCGGGATCTGCTCGGATTGACGGAAATAGCGATGCGCCGCCTCTTCGAACCCCCGGCCTTCGAGCGCGACGACCCCTTGATAGCGCGACGGTTCGTTGCCCTGCTCTATGGTGAAGGCGAGATGGCCCTTGCCGAGCAGATCGAGCTGCGATCGGCCCGGGCGAGCTTTTCAGCATCATATTGCGCGAAGGCGCGCAGATGGTCGGGTGCATCAAAGTCGACGACAACCATATCGACGAGCCCGTCGGTGCGCGCCTGAAGTTGAAATCGGCCGGAGGATTTCAACGAGGCGCCGAGCAAGACGGTGAGTGCAGCGGCTTCGCCGAGGAGACGCGCAACCGGTGGCGGATATTTGTGTCGGGCGAGGATTTGATCGACCGAAGCGCCGAGGCGCACGACACGGCCCCGCACATCGAGCGGCTCCACGGCAAAAGGCAGAACGCTGTCGTCGAGGCCTTTGTCGGAGACCGCGCGCGAAGCCGCCTCGCGTGGCGGCGTCCCCTCGTTCATGGCTCGTCAATTCCGAAACACCAGCTAAGGATGCCCTTTTGCGCGTGGAGACGGTTTTCAGCCTCGTCGAAGACGATGGACTGCGGTCCATCGATGACCTCGTCGGTGACTTCTTCGCCGCGATGCGCCGGCAGGCAATGCATGAACACCGCGTCCTTATGGGCGACAGCCATCAATTTCGCATTTACTTGATAAGGCGCAAGAAGACTATGCCGATAGCTCTCGTCTTCATCGCCCATGGAAACCCAGCAATCGGAGATCACGGCATCGGCACCGCGCGCGGCCTCATAGGGATCATGCGTGATGTTGAGACGCGTCTTCGTGCTGCGGGCCCAAGCGACGAGATCGGCCGAGAGGTTGAGCTCCGCCGACGTTGCGACATTGATCGAAAAATCGAACCTCTGGGCGGCGTGGATCCAACTCGCCAGAACATTGTTTGCGTCACCGCTCCACGCGACCGTTCTGCCCTTGATCGGCCCGCGATGTTCTTCGTAGGTCATGACGTCGGCCAAGACCTGGCAGGGATGCGATTTCTTCGTGAGTCCGTTGATCACGGGCACCGTGGCACTTGCCGCGAATTCGCGCAGGTCCGCCACATCGAGAATACAAATCACGACGGCATCGACGAAACGCGAGAGAACCCGTGCCGTATCGGCAATCGTTTCGCCACGCCCAAGCTGCATTTCTCGGCCGGTGAGCATGATCGTCTCGCCGCCCAGCTCGCGCATGGCTATATCGAAAGATACGCGGGTTCGCGTCGAAGGTTTGTCGAATATCATCGCGAGGAATTTGCCGGCAAGCGGACGTTCGGGCGCGACCCTGCTTTTCTGCCGGCGCGTCTTGATCGTCTTGGCAACTTCGAGAATTTGCCGGAGATCAGCACGCGACACCTCCGACAGATCGAGCAGATGCCGAGGCTTGACCTTGCACTCGGCCAAGGCAACCTTTTTCATGGGCTTGCTCCACTGCGGCCGGCGCCTTTGCTGTTCGCGAGTCGCGCCGCCGCTGCATCGAGCCGGCGAATGCCTTCGCCGATCTCAGCTTCAGTAATCGTGAGCGGCGGAAGAAGCCGCGCAACATTGTCTTGGGCAGGGATGACGATGAGCTTCTCGGCTTGAGCTGCAGCGGCGAACTCATTCACCGGCACGCGCGTAACGAGCCCCAGCATCAGCCCTTCACCGCGGATTTCGGCAATCACCTCTGCATGGCGATCCTTCAATTCCGCGAGTCTTTGCTTGAGCAATAGGCCCATATGCTCGACGTGATCGAGAAAACCCTCGGCCAGGATGATGTCGAGCACGGCATTGCCGACGCTCGTTGCAAGCGGATTGCCGCCGAACGTCGTCCCATGGGTGCCGACCGTCATGCCTTTGCCAGCTTCCTTCGTGGTAAGAAAAGCGCCAAGCGGGAAGCCGCCGCCGATCCCCTTTGCAATGGCCATGATGTCTGGCACAACGCCTACAACTTCGTAGGCAAAGAGCTTGCCGACCCGCCCTACGCCGCACTGCACCTCGTCGAAAATCAGCAGGAGACCATTTTCGTCGCAAAGTTCGCGCATGGCTTTCAAATGGCCTGCCGGGACGACCCGAATTCCGCCTTCGCCCTGAATGGGCTCAATGAGGATGGC
The DNA here is from genome assembly GCA_963809985.1 of uncultured Alphaproteobacteria bacterium. Taxonomy (GTDB): domain Bacteria; phylum Pseudomonadota; class Alphaproteobacteria; order Rhizobiales; family Beijerinckiaceae; genus Methylovirgula. The sequence goes on from CAWELW010000004.1 coordinate 1,083,773, forward strand.
CGCGGTTTCGGGGCTGATCGCCCCTCTCAAAGCGGCGAGGTCGCCGAACGGGACTTGGTCAAAACCTTCAACTTTGGGACCAAAACCTTCCATATATTTCGGATTGCCGCCTGCAGCTATGGTCGCCAGCGTGCGGCCGTGAAAAGCGCCTTCGAACGTAATGATCCGATATTTGTCGGACTTGCCACTCACCGCATGATATTTCCGCGCCGTCTTGATTGCGCCTTCGACCGCCTCGGCGCCGGAATTCGTAAAAAACACAAAATCGGCAAAAGTGACCTCGGCGAGACGTTTCGCCAAGGTTTCGGCCTGTGGAATCTCGAACAGATTGGACGTGTGCCAGATCCTGTGCCCCTGATCGACCAGGGCGGCGACGACGTGCGGATGCGCGTGACCCACGGAATTGACGGCAATACCTGCGCCGAAATCGAGATATCGTTCGCCGTTCGTTGCGATGAGCCAGACGCCTTCGCCGCGTTCGAATGAAAGATGAATCCGTGCATAAGTTGGCAGCAATGACGAGGTCACTTTTTGCTCCGTGAATGATACCTGCGGTCATGAGACATGACCGCAGGACCGCCTCGAATTTCCGCTATCGCTTTGAAAAAGCGAAAACTAGAGAAAGGAACCAAGGGTGGCTCGTTACGACCCTCGGTGTCAGCCGTTGAAACGTCTCTTCGGTGCGGCGCAGCGAAAATCCGCTCTTGCTTTTTTTGGCCGGCCTTGCCCAACGGAAAGGACGGTGCCGTCTCGGCGCTCGTTTTAATGCCTCCAGGCCGGGAAACGGCTGTTGCCCGCACGCATGACCTTGAGGATGCGGTGCCCCCGGAAGAGTGTCCGAAATAGCAGTGTTGTGTGCCCACGGCTTTCGGATCCGCGCACCGGGCGCCTTGTGATTTCCAAAAAGTTGCCGCGACGCCGGTTCTCGGTGCGGCCGCTACGGCCGGCTGGCTCTACGCCTAAAGGGCGTGGCGGCAGTTTGGAGACTGTGCACATGACATTTTATGCGACGCACAATGCCAAGACTGCCCAACGGGTTCGTCGATTTCGCTGTCCCATGCCGATGCTCCGTGGGTCCGACCAAGCTTGCGATGACGAGCCGCTGCGCGGTCGGAATCGCCTGTGACCCTAAAAATCAAAGTGCCGCCCGACAGGGGCGGCAAGAAAACAGCCCTTAATTTACGGACTTCAATGGCTGTGGTCAATTCTTTCGCGACGTTTGAACCGTCTGTCTGCCAGCTCAGCCTGGAATTTTCACGCGAGACGCGGCAAATGCCCGCCGGAACGAGAACTAGCGCGAGACCCGCGCGAGGTCGTGCGACTCTTTCGCACAACGGGCTGTTGAAAACGCGCCGTTCGCCTTTCGGACTCTTGCGCAAGATTCAACAGCTAGTGTAGTTTTCTCTCTGTCGACTACGACATCTCGTATGGCGGACTTATCTTGAAGCGCAGATCGTTCGGCGACACCGGTTGGCCCGGTGCAGCGTGCGCGGCCGGATTCGTGCGCCGGAGTATTCGGGCTTTTGCGTACACGCGGAGAATCGAGCGCGTTCAAGAACACTCCCAGACCCAGTTCAAGGAGGACTAAATGTCCTGGACCGAAGAACGAGTGGAGCTACTTCGAAAGCTCTGGCTCGATGGATTCAGCGCCAGCCAGATCGCCTCTCAGCTTGCGAATGGAATTTCTCGCAACGCGGTGATCGGCAAAGTGCATCGGCTCGGTCTTGCCGGCCGGGCCAAGGCACCGAACCCGATGGGCCAGCGTCCGCGCGTCAAGCCGGCGCGTCCTGCCGTACCACGCCCGGCCGCAGCCGCGACGCGCGGCAATACGGCTTTCGCCCTCAGGCTGCAGCCCATGCCGATCGCGCGGCCGCAACCTGTGGATGAAGTCGTGGTCCCGATCTGCGAACCGGTTACGATTATGGAACTTCGGGAAGCGATGTGCCGATGGCCGCTGGGTGACCCGACGACGGCCGAATTTCGCTTTTGCGGGGCAAAAAAAGGCGCTTCGGGAACCGGATCCTACTGCGCTTATCATGGCCGCCTCGCCTATCAGCCGCTGAATGAACGACGGCGCGAGAGGGAGCGCGAACGCCGCCTGCATAGTTCGGCCTGACGCCTTCGTCCGGCGCCCGCGGCAACAACCCGGAATTCTCACACTGGACACGGCCTGCGTTGTTGCTTCGGCGCGCCAAATGCGCGGAGGGCGCCGCGCCCGATCTCGATGAAGCGGAGCGCTTGCTGCATAGAGCCATTGAAGCTCGGTAGAGTCTCGGACTGGTTCAAGCGTAAAAAGCCGACACGTGAAACCCTGCGGTCACGCTTGGGACCGGCGCGGTTCTGCTTGGCGGCAGGGCCATTCTGAAAAGTCCGAGCGACGAAAAACCATCGGTGGATTGCCGGGGTGGTGGTACCGGCACGTGGCCGATGCGACCCGCGCCACGCAAAAGAACGCGGCCGGATCCATCTACCGGATGCGCATGCGGCTACCGGGACTATGCCACGTCTCGGTAGCGCGCGACAAATCCATTGAAAGCGCTTGAATTACCATTGTTTCCGCAGAGCAAGCTTGACCGAGCCGCCTTCCAAGTCTTGGCCGAAGCGTGCTTGGCCGGAGAGAATGACGGTGTAGTTGTCGGCAAGCTCGAAGGTGAGCTCGGGATCCAATTCGCCGCGAACGAGGCCTTGGTCGGTGGGCACGATGGCGGAACCGGCGAAGGCGCCTGTCGTCATGCACGTTCCTTGCGCAACGATGTTGCTATAGACGAGGGTCCTCAGGGACGCCTCGACGCTGACGCCGTTCGTTTCAAACGTTGTTCCCCATCGCGCGCCGGCCTGCAGGCGCAGAAGAGAAGCATCCATCAATCCGAGAGTGGCGGCGCCCGAGTCGAACATGGTGCGCGTGAAGGAGAAGCCGCCGGTCGGCTCGACGAAAGTAGCGCCCTCCAATTTGACCAAGTACTGCACGTTGCCCGATACACCAGCATTGTTCAGGCCGAGCAGGTTTTCAGGCGTCCCGGCGCCAAAATCTTCCGTCAATTGAAGGAAATCGAACTTCGCCGTCAAGTCGGCGGAAAATTTGCCTTGCACAAAGGTTCCGTACGTGCCGACGCCAGGACCGGTCAAAAGTAGCGTAGTCGGCGTTCCGCTGAAGCTCACATAGGAACTCATCCAGCTGCCCACGAGGCCGCCCACCACCGCCCCGCCTCCAGGCGTCACGTTTTGCCAGGTCCCGTCCACACCGGTCTGCATTCCGTAAGTGCTGCTGACATGTGTGATATCTACGGGAGATAATGCACCATAGTGTTCCCAGTCGCCGTATCCCTGGGCCCATGCCGCCCAATTCGGCCCCATAAATGCGGCAGGCGCCGGCGGCCCCTTGTAATGGGCGAGCGGATTTGTTTGGTCCGACCGGTCTGTGTAGCCCAAGGCTGTGAAATCATCATCGAAGTTGGTGGGCAGGTACCCCAAAGGCATTGCATGGGGGCGCGCCAAGGGTCCCTTGAAGCTGATCCCGCCTGGTTTGGAGGACCGACAGAATGCCGGAGAAGGAAATCTCCTGTTGAAGTGCGGCGATGTGGCCGACACTTTGATTGATGGCGGCATCGTTCGAGGAACTGCTGCTCGAGTTATTCGAGCTGCTGGAGCAAGTCGCCGGAAACTGATTGATCGTTTGGTTAACGACCTGGACACAGATGTTGCCTGTGGAAGCGTTGGATCCCGGCGGGCACGAGCACCCCGCGCTGAGTTGTGCCTTTGCCGGAGCGGTCGCTAACCAGATTATTCCGGCGGCGGACAGCGCCAAAATTGCCGACTTAAAAATTCTCATAATATGCCCCCGATGCAAATCAGTGACGATGGCAAGATAGCTTATTTCAATCTCGAAACCTGTGGTAAAAGAACCACATTGTAACTTTATTGATCGTCCAGACTCGCAACGGCCCGACGGCATAATCCGCGGGCTGGCGCGCTTTGATCGGCCGACAGGAGGCGATCAGATTTCATCCGAATTTGACGGAGTTAACCTGCAACGAGGGCGTGTCATGCGCGGCGCCTCATCAGTCCGCATGCCGCCCTTGTTCGTCGGGTCGGGGCGATCCGGGAATTTTGGCGCCAACGAGCACGCTGGGGGCGTGTTCGAAATTTCTTCAATTTGTCATAAAAAATCACCGAAGAATATTTTCTTTAAGTGCCCGAAGACAGCGCCATTTTGAGACGGTAGGATCGTCCCAAAAAGTGCGCAAGAGGTGCGTCGCCATGAGAATACTGAGCGCAGCCGCGGCGGTGGTCGCATTGGTGATCGTGAGCACGTACGCCGACGCTGAGGTGGTGGTCCCGCACGTCAGCGTTCCAATCCCGCACATCAGGGTCAAGGTCAACGTGCCGAAGGTCAGGGTCAAGGTCGACGCGCCGAAGGTCAGGGCCAAGGTCAACGCGCCAAGGATTAGGCAGACGAGCAGAGTAGTCGTTCATGGCACCGAGTCCAGGTTCACAAATCACGGCAGTAGATATGGAATCGGGCACGCTGCTTTCCACCCGAACACGAAATCGTCACACACCGAAAAAGACCCGACGACGAAGAACCCGGCAGCGTTGATAGCGGCGGACGTCGAAACGACGATCGAGGAGGTTGTCCAGCAGGAAAATGCGAAATTGGCCGATTACACGGCCGCGATCGCACTAGATGAAAAACTGACGTCGGCGCGGGTCGGTCGCGCCTCGTTGTTGGCGCGACGCGACCGGTTCGACGATGCCATGGCCGATCTCAACGCGGCGATCGCGATCGATCCGCATAATCTGGATGCCTATGTCCGTCGCGCCAAATTGTGGGAGCGCTACGGCGATTACAACAAGGCCCTTGCCGATTACGAATCGGCCGAGACCATGGGCGGCATGCCATCCTGGGCCGCCCTGCAAGCGCGCGCCGCGATCCGCCTGCGCACAGGCGATGTCCAGCATGCTGCGAATGATCTCGAAGCGGCGACCCACTCGGCCGAAGCCACCGATCAACCGAACCTGATCGCGCCGATTCTGCTGAAACGCGCGGAACTCGCGCGCGAACATCAAGGTGATGCGGCGGCAGCCATTGAACTCGCCGGGAAAGCGGTCGAGCTGCAGCCAGACTCCGCAGAGGCCATTATCGAACGTGGCCGCGCTTATGAGGCTGCCGGGCGCCGCGCCGACGCGCTCGCGGATTACGAAAAAGCCATCGATATGGCGCCGGTGGGCGACGACTCGCGCGCCGCGTCGATCCATGCCTGGGCTCTGTTCCGCCTCGAGCTTCTGAAACAGGACGTCGACAAGCACGCCGATGCGAGCGACGGCCGGCGCGCCCACTTCGTCACTTTGACGCCCGAGATCACTAACATGTCCAAATCTGCCGCGATGCCAAAGACCGAAGGCGCGGAGAAGAGGGTCGCGCTCGTCATCGGCAATTCGAATTATACCAACGTCGGCTCTCTCCCCAATGCCGAACGGGATGTTGCGTATGTCGCCATAGCCTTGACCGACGCGGGCTTCGAATCGGTCAAGATTGGCTTCGATCTAGACATGAGCGCACTTGACCATGCTCTCGACGAGTTCGACAAACGCGCCGCAGCTGCCGATTGGGCCTTCGTCTATTATGCCGGCCATGGAATCGAGATCGGGGACAGGAATTATCTTGTGCCGGTCGATGCCGACTTGACAACCTTGCGCAATGCCGATGCCCATGCCGTGCCGCTGCAGAGGATCGTCGATCACGTGAAGCCTGCGCGTGCATTGCGCGTCGTCATGCTGGACGCCTGTCGTGACAATCCCTTCGTGCAAGCGGCGCATCGCGCACAGGCCGAAAACCGTTCGATCGACCTCAGCGCGGATGAACTCGCGGCTTTCCACGCGATCGGCGGCGGTCTCGGGCCGGCAAAAGTGCAAGATACCGGCACCTTCATCGCGTTCGCGACGCAGCACGGCGAGGTGGCGCTCGACGGCGAAGACCTCGATTCTCCTTACGCCGAGGCTTTCGTGCGCGAGGTCCCACAACCGGACCTCGAGATTCGGCTGCTCTTCGAGAAAATCCGCAGCGATGTTCTCACTGCTACGCAGGAGCAGCAACACCCGACGGCGTATTACAAGCTCCCCGAAGACAGGAAATACGTGTTTGTCGCGAGGTGAGTGGGGATGGCTGGCGTCGACGAGTTTTTGATGGGTCGAATCGTAATTCGCTCGACCTCGTCGACGGTAATCTCGCCGCCGGTGCCTGATCGATGAGAATGATCTTTGCTCGGCCTGCATACCGAGACCTTGCATAGGCGGAGATCGCCTACACCCGCACGAAATGGTCCTTCGAGCAGGGCCGTTCAGTCGCTCTTGCCGAAAGTTTCGTCGAAGGAATAGCCGGCGCCGCGAATGGTTCGGATCGGGTCGCGTTCGTCCGTCGCCGAGAGTGCCTTGCGCAACCGACCCACATGTACGTCGACCGTCCGCTCGTCGATATCCGCCGAAAGGCCCCAGACGCTGTCGAGCAATTGCGCCCGCGAAAAAACTCGCCCGGGCTTCGCCATGAGATATTCGAGCAGGCGAAATTCGGTCGGACCGAGATGAACGTCGCGGCCGGAGCGATTGACGCGCCAGTTCTCACGATCGAGCGTCAAGTCGCCGGCATTCAGCAGAGCAGCGACCCGGTCGGGACGCGAACGGCGCAAGAGCGCCCGCACTCTGGCCATGAGCTCCGGCACTGAAAAGGGCTTGACGACATAGTCGTCGGCGCCGATCGAAAGGCCGCGAACGCGCTCGCTCTCGTCGCCGCGCGCGGTCAGCATGATGACCGGTAGCGTGCGGGTCGCCTCCCTGGCGCGCATGCGCCGGCAGATCTCGAGCCCTGAGACGCCGGGCAGCATCCAATCGAGGATCACGAGATCAGGCGGCGCTTCGACGAGCCGCAACTCGGCTTCGTCGCCGCGTTCAACGCGCTCGACAGTGAAACCTTCCGCCTCGAGATTATAGGCCAAGAGAAGGCTCAGCGCCGCCTCGTCCTCCACGACGAGGATTCTTGCAGCGGCACCGGAACCGGTGCCGACGCGGTTGGGGTTGGAACGGGTCTCGAGGGTCGTGGTCGGCTCACCATTCATAGTCCGGCAGTCCGTTGTGGTGGATTGGAAGATTGCGGCGAGAGGGAAACAGGTGAGGGGCCTTTCGGCCGATCCATCGGCAAGGTTTCACCCGTCACGAGATAGACGACGGTCTCGGCGATGTTGGTGGAATGATCGCCGATCCTTTCTATGTTCTTCGAGCAGAAAAGCAGATGCGCGCAAAAAGAAATATTACGCGGGTCCTCCATCATGAAGGTCAGGAGATCGCGGAACACCAAATCCTCGAGGGCATCGAGCTCGGCATCATTGGTCCAGACCTGACGCGCGCGTTCCGCGTCGCGCAGGGCATAGGCGTCGAGTGCGTCCTTTAGGAGCATGGCGGCCGTCTCGTGCATCGACTTCAGGCCGATGATCGCGCGCTGAATGCGCGGCTCATGAGCGAGCTTCATCGCTCGCTTGGCAATATTCTTCGCGAGATCGCCGACCCGCTCGAGATCGCCCGAAACCCTGATCGCCGCGACAATCTCGCGCAGATCCACCGCCATGGGTTGGCGTCGCGCGATCGTCATGATTGCCAGGTCCTCGATCTCGCGCTGCAGGTTATCGAGCCGCGCATCCGTTGCCACCGTCGCAAGGGCGAGGTCAGTGTCGTAATTGGCGAGCGCATCCATCGCATCGGCCAGCATTTTCTCGCCGATCCCGCCCATTTCCGCGATTTTGCGGCCGAGAACTTCCAGTTCCTTGTCGTAGGATCGGACTATATGGTCGCTCATGTGCGCATCCTCGCATTGCCGCTTCAGCCGAAACGGCCGGTGATATAGTTTTGCGTCTTTTTCTGTTCGGGCGCGGTGAAGATACGATTCGTGTCGTCGAATTCGACAAGTTCGCCGAGGTACATGAAGGCGGTATATTCGGAAACGCGCGCAGCTTGCTGCATGTTGTGGGTCACGATGACGATTGTGTATTTTTCCTTCAACTCGTCGATCAGTTCTTCGATCTTCGCGGTCGAAATCGGATCGAGCGCCGAGCACGGCTCGTCGAAGAGAATGACTTCCGGATGGATCGCCACCGTGCGGGCGATGCAGAGTCGCTGCTGCTGACCGCCGGAGAGCGAGAGACCGCTCGTAGCTAGTTTGTTGTGCACTTCCTCCCAAAGCGCGGCACCTCGCAGGGCCGTCTCGACGCGCCCGTCCATCTCGGAGCGCGGCAGTTTCTCGTAGAGCCTGATTCCAAAAGCAATATTGTCGTATATCGACATCGGAAACGGAGTCGGCTTTTGGAATACCATGCCGACACGGGCGCGCAAGAGGTTGAGATCCTGCCGCGGATCGAGAATGTTCTCGCCGTCGAGCAAAACTTCGCCTTCGGCGCGCTGGTGCGGATAAAGATCATACAGTCGGTTCAGCACGCGCAGGAGGGTCGACTTTCCACAACCAGAAGGGCCGATCAATGCGGTAACCTTGTTGGCATAGAGTGGCAGGTCGACATTCTTGAGCGCCAAATTGTCACCGTAGAAAAAGCGGAGGTCTTTCACCGACATTTTCGTCGAGAGATCGGACTTGGCCAATCGTATCCCGTCATTTGGCGGTCCTTTGTGAGCCGAGTACGCGGGCGCTGATCGAAAGAGCCAGAACGGCGAAAGTGATGATGAGCGCGCCCGTCCAAGCGAGCTTCTGCCAATCCGCATAGGGGCTCAACGCGAACTGGAAGATCACGACTGGCAGGCTCGGCATAGGCTCATTGAGGTTGGCGTCGAAGAACTGATTGTTGAGCGCGGTGAAGAGGAGCGGTGCCGTCTCGCCGCTGATCCGCGCGACGGCGAGGAGCACGCCGGTGATGAGACCGGCCTTTGCCGCGCGATAGGCCACATAACGAATGACGAGCGCGCGTGGCATGCCCAAGGCCGTGCCGGCCTCCCGCAGAGCACCGGGGACGAGCAGCAGCATGTCTTCCGTCGTGCGCACCACGACCGGAATGACGAGCAGGGCAAGCGCGACCGCCCCGGAGATGCCTGAAAAATGGCCCATCGGCGCGACCATGATCTCATAGACGAACAAGCCGATGACGATCGACGGGGCGCTGAGCAGAATGTCATTGATGAAGCGGACCACCGCCGCGAGGACCGTCCGGCGGCCATATTCGGCGAGATAAGTGCCAGCGAGCAGGCCGATCGGCGTGCCGAACGCGGTGCCGAGGACTGTCATGATGAGACTACCGACGATCGCATTGAGCAGGCCGCCGGAGTTGCCTGGCGGCGGTGTCATCTCCGTGAACACCGAGAAGGAGAGGCCCCCGACCCCTTCCCGTAGCAAGGTGAAGAGAATGATGGCGAGCCAAGCGAGACCGAATAGAGCTGCGCCACAATAGAGGCCGATCGAGATGGCGTTCCTGCGTCGCCGTGCGTTGTAGATTGACATGTCTTGCAAGAGTCAGGTCCTCCGCGCCTTCATTTCTATGCGCATCAACAAATAGCGCGCCACGGCGAGAACGAAGAAGGTGATCACGAAGAGGATGAGGCCGAGTTCGATGAGCGAGGACGTATAGAGATCGCCGACAGCCTCGGTGAATTCATTGGCGATCTTTGCAGAAATGGTTGTGCCGGGAGCGAGCAGCGAGCCCGAAATGCGGTCCGCATTGCCGATGACGAAGGTCACTGCCATGGTCTCACCGAGCGCCCGGCCGAGCGCCAGCATGATGCCGCCGATGACGCCGACGCGTGCATATGGAAAGACCACTTTGCGGACGACTTCGGTTGTCGTACAGCCGATCCCGTAGGCGGCCTCCTTCAATACAGGAGGAACAGTGTCGAAGACATCGCGCGAAATCGACGAGATGTAAGGGAGGACCATAATGGCGAGAATGATGCCGGCCGTTAGCATGCCGATGCCATAGGGCGGCCCGCCGAAGAGCGTGGAGAGAACAGGCACAGGACCGAAGAGTGCGATCAGAACCGGCTGCACATGGTCCTGCAGAAAAGGGGCGAAGATAAACAGGCCCCATATTCCGTAGATGATCGAGGGGATGCCGGCGAGTAACTCGATCGCGACGCCAATCGGCCGCCGCAGCTTTTGCGGGCAGAGCTCCGTCAAGAAGATCGCTATCCCTACGCCGATCGGAACCGCGAAGAGCAGCGCGATGGCCGAGGTGACGAGCGTGCCATAGACCGCGGGCAGGGCCCCGTAATGGTCGGTCACCGGGTTCCAAATCTCGGCGAAGAGAAAGCCGATGCCGAAGGCTTTGATTGCCGGCAAAGAGCCGTGAATCAGGGAAACGATGACACCCCCGAGGATGACCAGGACTGCTGCCGCTGCGGCGAGCGTCAAGCCGTGGAAAGAAATGTCGCCGAGTTTGAATGAATTCAAAACCCTGGCCCGTCGGCCGGCATCCTCGAAGGCCTCTCGGCCGCTCTCCACCGCAACATCCGCCAAGATCGTGCACTCCGGCCGTATTTTGCAAGCAATCGGAAAAGTCACCAACGGCAGAGTGGCAACTTTTCCGACTTTGGATAGATTGCCGCTTGAGAGGGAGAGCGTAGGAACGTCTCTCCCTCGCTGCTGAACATCAATTGAGCAGTGGCTTGCCGTCAGCGCTCTTGATCTCTGTCGACCAGGTCTTCTTGATTTGAGTTTTCACCGTCTCCGGCAAAGGAACATAATCGAGTTCTTCGGCCAGCTTGTCGCCTTTGGTATAAGCCCAATCGAAGAATTTCAGGGCTTCGGAGGCTGCGGCCGCATCTTTCGGCGCCTTATACATCAGAATGAAGGTGGCACCGGCGATCGGCCAGGACTCTGGACCAAGCTGGTCGGTCAAGATGACGTAGTAGTTGTCCGCTTTTTCCCAATCGGCATGGGCGGCCGCCGCTTGGAACGATACAGTCTCGGGTGCGACGGCCTTCCCGTCCTTATTGATCACCTTGGCGAAAGTCATCTTGTTCTGCTTGACATAGGCATATTCGACGTAGCCGATTGATCCTTTGGTCTGGATCACGTTGTTGGCGACGCCTTCATTGCCTTTGGCGCCGATGCCGACAGGCCATTCGACGGACACGTTGGCGCCGACCTTGGAATTCCAATCGGCACTCACCTTGGAAAGATAATCGGTCCAGATGAAGGTCGTTCCCGACCCGTCGGAACGGTGAACGACGACAATCGCGGCAGACGGCAGCGTGACGGTCGGGTTGAGCTTCTTGATCGCGGCATCGTCCCAGGTCTTGATTTCGCCGAGATAGATCTTCGCGAGCGTCGGGCCGTCGAGCACCAATGCGCCGGGTGCTATTCCGGGCAGGTTGACGACCGGCACGTCGCCGCCGACCACCGTTGGAAACTGAACGAGACCCGCTTCCTTCAGGTCCTCAGGTTTCAGCGGCATGTCGGAGGCGCCGAACGTGACGGTCTTCGCCTTGATCTGCTTGATGCCGCCCCCCGAACCGATCGACTGATAATTGAGGCCGTTGCCGGTCTCCTTCCTATAGGCATCGGCCCATTTCGCGTAGATCGGATAAGGGAAGGTGGCACCCGCCCCAGAGATGTCGGCGGCGTTGGCCGCGGCGAGGGCGATACTCGCTGCGGCTCCAACGAGCGCCGTGCGGATGATGGTCTTGAATTGCATTTCGGCCTCTCAAGGCTCAAGGGATTTGCGACGCCTGGAGCCGGGACCGGCCCGGCTTCGACGTCAGCGGCAAACTAGAGGCCGGCGACAAAGGAAATGCGTCATATAAATGACACCTATATGACGGTTGGGCCTCCATGGTGTCGCGGGTCTCGGGTGCCGGCCTTCGGCCGGGTTCGCGCGTCAGGCTGCTGCGATCGATCAAGCTTGTTTGAAGTCAACGGCTTATGGGAATGTCTGATGGAGCTGGCAATTGGCCGGGGAGCCCCCACCGCGTCTGAAGCCGGACTATTGGCCTCACGGTTCGAGCACCGAATCCCAGTAAAGATAGTCCATCCAACTGTCGTGAAGGTAGTTTGGCGGAAACAGCCGGCCATTCTGATGCAGATCGTTGATACTGGGCCGGTAGGGGGAGCGCGCCGGCCACATATGGGCCTCATCCGGCAAGCGATCGCCCTTGCGCAGATTGCAACAGGAGCAGGCGGCCACGACGTTTTCCCAGGTTGTCGTGCCCCCTTTTGAGCGCGGGATCACGTGGTCGAACGTCAGATCTTCTCTCGCCCTGCAGTATTGACAGGTGAACCGGTCGCGGAGGAAGACGTTGAAGCGGGTGAAGGCAGGATGACGGGAAGGCTTTATATAGGTCTTGAGCGATACGACGGAAGGCAGCCGCATTTCGAAGCTCGGACTTCGGACCGTCTTGTCATATTGCGAAACGATGTTCACGCGATCGAGGAATACCGCTTTGATCGCGTCCTGCCACGACCAAAGCGATAGCGGATAATAGCTCAGAGGCCGAAAATCGGCGTTGAGCACGAGTGCCGGACATGCTTCCGGCGACACCACAGGTTGGCAGTGAACCGTCAAACCTGACACCTCGCCTTGCTGGCCCCAAGGGATGAGGCAAATCGCTTGGGCAGATACATTCTATAGATGCGATGACGGCAATGTGAAGGCTGAGATTTGCCACACCCGGCAATGCAATTGTGGCGGCAGACCGTCAGGCTCCGCAGCCCCCTTTCGGGAAGCTCTCCGGGGCTTTGCGGAGACCTACCAAATCACAATATAGTCCTTTTGTTTCAATCGGTTAACTTCGAGACGCCTGCCAGCCTGCCGGGCATCGTTCAGCGCGTCGGGATCGGCGTGCCACTGCGATAATCATAAAAACCGCGCTGCGTTTTCCGGCCGAGCCATCCCGCTTCGACATATTTTACCAGAAGCGGACACGGCCGATATTTCGAATCAGCGAGCCCCTCATGCAACACCTGCATCACCGACAAGACGGTATCGAGCCCGATGAAATCGGCGAGTTGCAGGGGACCCATGGGGTGATTGGCGCCGAGCCGCATAGCGGTATCGATCGCGTCGACCGTGCCGACCCCCTCATAGAGTGTGTAGATCGCCTCGTTGATCATCGGCAGCAGAATTCGATTGACGATGAAGGCCGGAAAATCTTCCGAAACCGTCACCGTCTTGCCGAGTTTTGCGATCAGGTCGCGGGCCGCATCGAAGGTCGTGTCCTCGGTCGCTATGCCGCGGATGAGCTCGACGAGTTGCATCCGTGGCACGGGATTCATGAAATGAATGCCGATGAAGCGTTCCGGCCGATCGGTGACCGAAGCGAGTCGGGTGATCGAGATCGACGAAGTATTCGTCGCCAGCATGCATTCGGGCTGCAGGGCGGGACAAAGCTTCATGAAGATCTTGCGTTTGACCTCCTCGTCTTCGTCCGCCGCTTCGATGACGAGGTCGCAATCGGCAAGGGCGTCGAATTCGAGCGCCGACACTATGCGGCGCATCGTCTCGGCATAGGTTGCCTCGTCGATTTGCTTGCGCTCGACCTGGCGCAGAATATTGGCGTCGATGGCCGCGATGCCGGCGGCGATCCGCTCTTCGGAAATATCGTTGAGTGCGACGTCGAGGCCGGCAAGGGAGCAAACCTGCGCGATGCCGGTCCCCATCTGGCCCGCGCCGACGACACCGATTTTACGAATTTCCGCCATAGGTCTTGATCCGAAAAGGTTGAAACGCGGCGGCGCCATGCGACGGGCCGCTCCACAGGGCCAGAAAAACAATAAGTTTCTGTCGCCATGAAATGCAAGCGAACAATATTCTGCGTCGCCTGTGCGATCGGCCTCCTCGAGCTATGGGCCTATGGCCGCTGATCCAGAGCTGGATGACGAAAAGTGGGGACCGCTCTTTGCGCCCGCATCCTGCTCTAAATAATTAGAAATCGATCATGTTCTTGATTTTGGCAATCCAAAATCAACTTGATCCAGAAGGCCGAGGTATTCTCAGGCGCTTCCTGGCGGGCAGGGGGCGCCGCGGCGCGGCAAAATACGCCGGTCACGCGGCCCTCGCCGCCGCCCCTGAGCATTTCGCGCAAAAGCGGCCTCAGCGCCCCGTCTTCGCGAGTTCGTTTTTCAATTCCGGGAGGACCGCAAACAGGTCGCCGACGATGCCGTAATCCGCGACCTGGAAAATAGGCGCCTCTTCGTCCTTGTTGATCGCAACGATCACCTTCGAATCTTTCATGCCAGCGAGGTGCTGGATGGCTCCCGAAATGCCGACCGCGATGTAGAGATCCGGCGCCACGACTTTGCCCGTCTGGCCGACTTGCCAGTCGTTCGGGGCATAACCGGCATCGACCGCGGCGCGCGAGGCGCCGACGGCGGCGCCGAGCTGATCGGCGACGGGTTCGATGAGTTTAGCGAAATTCTCGGCCGACTGCAGGGCGCGCCCGCCGGAAATGATGATTTTCGCGGCGGCCAATTCCGGACGATCCGATTTGGCAAGCGATTCACTGGCAAAACTCGACAAGCCGGGATCGGCGGCCGCGGCGATCTTTTCGATCGGAGCCGAATTGCCGGTCGGGGCTGCCTGGAACGTTGCCGTGCGGATCGTCATGACTTTTTTCGGCTCGGCCGACTGGACGGTCTGAACGGCATTGCCCGCATAGATCGGACGTTCGAAAGTGTCGGCCGAGATGACCTTTATGACGTCCGAGATTTGCATCACGTCGAGAAGGGCCGCGACGCGCGGCAGGACGTTCTTGCCTGCCGAGGTCGAGGCCGCAACGATGGCGTCATAGGATTTGCCGAGTTCGGCAATCAGGGCTGCGACTGGTTCGGCGAGCTGATGGTCGTAGATTGGCGCATCGGCCAGCAGGACCTTTTCCACGCCAGAAAGCTTTGCTGCTGCTTGCGCAGCGGCTTCGACATTATGGCCGGCCACGAGCACGTCGACCGGTGCGCCCAGTCCTTTGGCGGCCGTCAGGGCCTTTGCCGTCACCTCGTTGAGATTGCCGTCATGCACTTCGGCGAGGAGCAAGGTCGCCATCAGATCACCCCCGCTTCGTTCTTGAGCTTTTCGACGAGTTCGGCGGCCGATCCCACTTTGATCCCCGCCTTGCGCGACGACGGCTCGACGGTCTTCAAAACGGTCAGGCGCGGTGCGACGTCAACTCCGTAATCGGCCGGCGTCTTGTCCGCGAGCGGCTTCTTCTTCGCCTTCATGATATTCGGCAAAGAGGCATAGCGCGGCTCGTTGAGGCGCAAGTCCGTCGTGACGATCGCAGGCATTTTCAAAGAAACAGTCTGCAGGCCGCCGTCGACTTCGCGCGTCACGTCGACCGTACCGTCACCAATGACGATCTTGGATGCGAAAGTGCCCTGGCCCCAGCCGAGCAAAGCGGCAAGCATTTGGCCCGTCTGGTTGCAATCGTCGTCGATCGCCTGTTTGCCGAGAATAATCAGCGACGGCTGCTCGGCTTCGGCAATGGCTTTCAGCAACTTGGCGACAGCTAGCGGCTCGATGGCCTGATCTGTCTTGACGAGGATACCGCGGTCGGCACCCATGGCGAGAGCGGAGCGGATCGTTTCCGAAGCTTGCGCCGGACCAATGGAGGCGACGATCACCTCTGTTGCCTTGCCGGCTTCCTTCAGTCGTAGAGCCTCTTCGACCGCGATCTCGTCGAACGGATTCAGGGACATTTTCACGTTGGCGAGGTCGACCCCGGAACCGTCAGGCTTCACTCTTATTTTGACATTGTAATCGACCACCCTCTTGATGGGCACGAGGATTTTCATCGACAAACTCCAATGGCCGGCTTTCTCTCCGGCGGTGGCGTCTCGTAATCTCGGCAAGACGTCAAGTCAACGTGATCGGCCATAAGGCAGAGTCACGCGGATAGCAGATTCCTGCGCGGCTCATGCACGCTGTCGCCGAGAGCCGCGGGCACCGCCTCAGAGCTGATCGAGACTCCGCATAATCTTGAAATATAGCAGCTATATCAATAAATTGAACATGCCTCGGAAAAGTGCACTTGCCGGGACATGCTGGCGCGTCAATTCGCGGCTTTCGGCCCACCCTTCGCGACCCCGACCTTAGCCGGACGCAAGACGCGGTCGCCGATCGTGTAGCCTTCTTCCACGACCTGGATCACGGTGCCGCTCGGCTTTGTCTCGTCCGCCACTTCGTAGAGAGCGTCATGCATATTCGGGTCGAACTTGGCCCCGAGCGGGTCGAGCTTCTTAACTCCGTGGCAAGTGAGCCGCGAGAGAAAGTCCCTCTCGGTCAGTTCGATGCCCTCGATCAAGGCCTTTATTGGAGCCTCGGCCTGCGCGCGCAGGTCGCTTGGAACATTTTCCACTGCTCGGCGCAGGTTATCGGCAAAGGTTAGCATGTCGCGGGCAAACGCGGTGACCCCATAGATTTTTGCGTCGGCGACCTCTCTGTCGGTCCGTCGCCGCATGTTCTCAATATCGGCCAAACTGCGCAGAAGCCTATCTTTCAGATCGGCATTCTCGCGCTGCAGACTCTGCAAAACGAGAAAAGGGTCCGGTTCAGTCCCGGTGGTCTCGCTTGCCGATGCTTCTGCGCCGGGCTTGGCAGCGGGCGCCGCCGCATCGGCGGAAACGCCGGCCTCGGGGCGCCCGGGGGAACGCAGACCTGCTGAAATTTCTGCTGAATTATCAAAGGTTTTCGGATCTGACATGGCTTCATCTGTTATGGGTTGCGGCGATCTTTTCGCATATCAGGACGGGGACGGCAAAAATCAAGCTTCGCCTCGTGGCCGAGCAGAGTGGCGCGTCACGATCCCGACGCGGCGTCCTTGTCCCGGAACGCCGTCAAAAGACGTTGCTTGATGGTCGAAATGCGTGCGTCCGATACGATTTTCGCGCCGGTCAGATCGGTAACGTAAAAGACGTCCACGGCCTTCTCGCCGAAGGTCGCGATATGGGCGGAGCCGATGTTGAGATTTAATCGCGAAATAATGGTCGTCAAATCATACAGGAGGCCGGTACGGTCGCGGCCCGAAACTTCCAACACCGTGAATTTGCCCGACAGATCGTTGTGGATCGAAACTTCCGGCGGCACCTGGAAGGCGCTGGCGCGCTCCTTCGGCGTGCCTACTTTTGCAGCGACAAGCTCGCCGAGCCGGATATCGCCGCGCAGCGCGCGCTCAATGCCGAGCGCAACTTTGCCGGCCCGCCGCACTTCGTCGTCGTCGCGATCGAACGCCCGTGATATGAAGATCGTGTCGAGCGCCAGACCGTCGGCGGTGGTAAAGACTTGCGCATCGACGATATTCGCGGTCGACGCGGCGCAGGCGCCGGCAATCACAGAGAGCAGCCACGGATGGTCGGGGGCGACCACGGTCAGTTCTGTGACACCCCGAAAGGCGTCCGTCGCTATATCCACGATCGGTGCTGAAATCTCGAAACCTGCCGAATTGAGAAGTTTGGCATGCCGGATCTTGCGCGGAAGATCCACCTTCAGCCAATAGGCTTGCGGATGACGAGCTGCATAAGCGTCGAATTCGGCATCGCTACAATCCGGTAGTGCTTGCCGCAATTCCTGCTGGGCCCGTGCGACACGTTGGGTTCGCGCGATTGCAGAATGGCCGCCGGCCAGCACGACCTCGGTCTCCCAATAGAGCGTCCGCAACAATTCGCCTTTCCAGCCGTTCCAGACGCCGGGGCCGACGGCGTGAATGTCGGCGACCGTCAGCACAAACAGCATTTTCAGCCGGTCGAGCGTCTGTACCCGCGCGGCGAATGTCTCGATCGTGCGGCGATCGCCGAGGTCGCGCCGCTGCGCCGTATCGGACATAACGAGATGCTCTTCAATGAGCCAAGCCACAGTCTCGGTTTCGGCGGCCGAAAGATCGAAGCGGCGGCACAATTTGCGTGCGACTTCGGCGCCGACCAGCGAATGATCCTCGGCACGGCCTTTAGCGACGTCGTGGAGAAACAGGGCGAGGTAAAGCGCAGTGCGCTTCTCGATCGATGGCATCACCGCGCTTGCCAGCGGATGTTCCTCCGTTTGCCGTTGCGCTTCGATATCGGAGAGATGGCCGACTGCCCGCAACAAGTGTTCGTCCACCGTATAATGGTGATACATATTGAATTGCATCAATGCGACGATGCGGCCGAAATCCGGAATGAAACGGCCGAGGACGCCGGATTCGTTCATGAGCCGGAGCACGACTTCGGGAGAATTGCGTGAAGTTAGTATATCGCGAAACAGCCGGTTGGCCTCGCGATCGGCGCGCAGCTTTGCATCGATGAGCTTCAAAGATGAAATAACGCAACGCTTGGCGTCGGGATGAATTGCGACGTCGTTGCGGTCGGCCAGCCAAAACAGACGAATGAGATTGACCGGGTCGCGCGCAAAGACATGCGCGCCGGCCACATTTATGCGGCCATTCTCGATCGAGAACCCTACATGAGGTACACGCTTTTCGTGTGGGCGTGCATGTCCCGAGAAGCGGTCCAGCACGGCATCGGGCTTAGTCTGTCGTTCCTCGAGAGCGGCGCAGACGACTGCTGTGAGGTCGCCGACGTCTTTGGCGACGAGGAAATAATGCTTCATGAAACGCTCGACGCTCGCGAGCCCGGCGCGGGTCACATAGCCGAGCCGCGGCGCGATCAGGCGTTGCTGATCGAAGCTCAAGATTTCCTCGGCACGTCCGGTCTGGAAGTGCAAACAGCAACGAACCCGCCAGAGGAATTCTTCACAGCGGCAGAAGAGACGATATTCGCGCGGCGTAAAAAGTCCGGCACCGATGAGGTCGGCGGCATCGCGCACGCGATAGACATATTTGGCAATCCAGAACAAAGTGTTGAGATCGCGCAGGCCGCCCTTGCCCTCCTTGACGTTGGGTTCGACGAGGTAGCGCGATCGCCCGATGCGCGAAATCCGGCCGTCTCTCTCGGCGAGCTTTGCGGCGACAAATTCGTTCGCGGTCTGGTGAACGATCTCTTCTTCGAAGTGTGTGCGCATATCTTCGAAGCGCGTGGCGTTCCCAAGAATGAGACGCACTTCTAGAAGTGCCGTGCGCACCGTCATGTCTTGCTGGGCCTGGTGCAAGCACTCCGCCACGGTGCGGGTAGCATGTCCGACCTTCTGCCGCAGATCCCAGAGCAGATACAGCATGCTTTCCGCGACCTTCTTGCCCCATTTGTTTTCCTCGTCCGGGAGCAGGAACAAGAGGTCGATGTCGGAGCCGGGAGCCAAAGTCCCGCGGCCGTAGCCCCCCACGGCGGCGATAACAAGCCCATTTTCACCTTGGCCAGGGGGCGGGGGGCGCAGATACGTCACGACGAAATCGTGGAGCGCCGTGAGGAGTTCGTCCTCGACCAGGGCGAGATTGCGGGCGCACGCGAGCCCGCCGCCGGTCGCCTCAAAGGTCCTTTGGGCCAGGGCGCGCCCTTCGTCCAGGGCAGTCCGAAAGAAACCGAGCGCCTCTTTGCGGAGTTCGTCGTCGCGCTGGCCGCGAGCGAAGGCGTCCGCGACGGCCGCGTCAATTGCCGTTCGATCGAACAATTGCGCCGCCGCAAGCGTGGTTCGGTGGGCCCGCAGTTTTGCCGAGGCGGAGACGAAAGCGGTGATATTCATGGAAGCTTACGGGTCCTCGGCTGAAGTCCTGTCGAATCGCCACCTGTCATCGACTGTAAAGATTCGTTTCGTCCTGCGCCCGGGTTGAGACCGCCGTCCCCAGCTTCGGCCCTTGAAGTGCTCATCTGGCCTCGCCGCCCGGCCGTCGGAAGCGGCCGCAACCGCAGCGCGGGAATCGAACTAGAAATGGGGTCACCGATCAGGAATTCCAATGGTTTCCCTAAGCGCCCTTTCTCGGGCATCAACCCTTATGCGCAGCCCATCCGTCTCGATTTGATCGCGTCCCAAATGCTCGCCGCTAAATTGGGGCCTCCGACCTTTTGGATCGCCCTGATTCCGGTCGGCGACGTGACGTTGATCTCGGTTAGATGGCCGTCAATCACGTCGATCCCGACGAACAGCAAGCCGCGGCGCTTGAGTTCCGGGCCGATCGTTTCACATATTTCGCGTTCTCTTTGTGTGAATTCGGTGGCCACCGCGGCGCCGCCCCGAACCATATTGGAGCGGATGTCGTCTTCTGCCGGCACGCGATTGATGGCCCCGGCTGCCACGCCGTCGACGAGGATGATGCGTTTGTCGCCTTGGACTACTTGCGGCAGGAAGCGTTGCACGACCCAAGGCTCGCGAAAAGTCGTCGCAAAAAGATCGTAGAGCGAGCCGAAGTTCGGGTCCTTGCGGGCGATTTTGAATACGGCAGCTCCGCCGTAGCCGTGCAGCGGCTTCATGACGATCTCGCCGTGCGCCAGGCGGAAGGCTTCGATCGCGTCCTTGCCGCGCGTGATCAGGGTCGGCGGCATGAGCTGCGGGAATTCCATCACGAAGAGCTTTTCCGGCGCATTGCGGACGGCCGCCGGATCGTTGACGACGAGCACGTCGGGCCGCAATCGCTCGAGGAAATGGGTCGAGGTGATGTAGGCGAGGTCGAAAGGCGGGTCTTGCCGCAGCAAGACGACGTCCATCGTCGCGAGCGGCAAGGTTCGCACCGGTCCGAGTTTATAATGGTCGCCAAGAACGTCGCGCACTTGGATGGGCGCTGCCTCGGCCACAACCGTGCGTCCGTCGAGCGAGAGTTTATCGGGAGTGTAATAGAACAAGTGGTGCCCGCGCGCAGAGGCCTCGAGCATCAGCGCGAAGGTCGAGTCACCAGCGATGTTGATCTTCTCGATCGGATCCATCTGCACCGCGACGCGAAGGGTCATGCGAGGCGTCCTTAGCAAAGAGTTGCTCTATCACTGGCGAGCCAGGCGCAAGAAATCTCGGCTATATCTAGCTTGGCCATCGAATTCTTGCCACGTTAACTTCCCATGAAGAGGGTCGGAATACTGTACTACCTGACATAGCGGAAGGCGAAATTCATGGTGCGTTCATCCATTGGTGGAAGCCTCGTTCTTAGGCAACTGCTTTGCATGACCCTCCTGGTGGTCTTGGGAATAGTGGCCTACGTAGGCTGCCTGGGGATCCGCGATCTCGCTCATACGGTGGCGGCAGCCGATCCAGCTCTGGCAGCAAAATATGCCGTTCAACTCGGGTATGCGGCGGACGGCCTGGCCAACAACCTCCTGATCGGGATGCTTCTTGGCTGTTTTCTGATCCTCGCCGTCTCGATCCCGGTCATGCAGCGCACGCTCGCCAAGCCGATTCAAGTTCTCGCAATGCAGATGAAGGCGCTCGCCGAAGGCAAGACCGACATCACTATTGACGGCACGGAACGACGAGACGAAATCGGTGGGATTGCCCGCGCCCTTTGCGTCCTGCGCGACGCGGTTCGGACCAATAATGCGCTCATCGAGGAAATCAGAACGCGGGACGATCGCGAGGCGCGACTGATGCGCGAAGCCGCCATTCGGGCGAAGGTCGAGAAATTCTCGATGGAGCTGTCGAGCACAATGGCGCGTCTTGGTGCTATGACGAAGCGCATGGCACAAGCTTCGGAAGCGATGATCGATACCGCGCGTAACGCCGGAGACGGATCCAACCAGGCCAAAATCGCCTCTTCGAATGCCGCGAACGACGTTTCTTCCGTGGCCGTCGCCTCTGAACAATTGCTGTCCTCGATCGAAGAAATAAGCCGCCAAGTAGTGCAATCGACGACCGTCGTCAAAAGTGCCGTTGCCGAAAGCGTCGCGACTTCACAGGGCATGGCACGTCTTGCCGCTGCGGCGCGCCGCGTCGGCGACGTGTTGAACTTGATTTCCCGAATCGCCGGTCAGACCAACCTCCTGGCCCTCAACGCCACAATCGAAGCCGCCCGGGCGGGCGAAGCCGGACGCGGCTTCGCCGTCGTCGCCCAGGAAGTCAAGACCCTAGCGACGCAAACAGCGCGCGCGACGCAAGAAATCTCCGGCCAGATCGCCGACATGCAGGCGGCGACCGAGAGTTCGGTTGGTGCGATCGAAACGATCCAGACGAAAATTGGCGAAGTCGAGCAAATCTCGGCGATCATCGCGGCTGCCGTACAGGAACAGGGCGCATCGACGCAGGAAATTACCCGCAACGTTCGTTCCGCAGCGTCCGGAACCACGGCCATGTCGGGGTTTGTGGAAAACGTCGCCAAAGCCGTCGCCGAGACGACGGAGAGTGTCGAATTGGTCGTCCATCTGGCGCGCGATGTCGACGGTCTCGCGGCTGCGATGGCAAACGACGTGCGCGCCTTTGCTGAAACTCTGCAAGTGGCGTAAACGCCGGGCTAGTCACTCGGCAAAGACCACCGTCTTCCTGCCGTTGAGCAGCACGCGGTCCTCGAGGTGATGACGCACCGCACGGGCGAGCACCTGGCGCTCTATGTCCCGGCCCTTGCGAACAAGATCCTCGGGCGCGTCGCGATGCGATATCCGCTCGACGTCCTGTTCGATGATCGGCCCTTCGTCGAGGCCGGCAGTGACATAATGCGCCGTCGCGCCGATCAGTTTGACGCCGCGCGTGAAGGCTTGCGTATAGGGATTGGCGCCCTTGAAACCCGGCAAAAACGAATGATGAATATTGATGCAGCGGCCGGTAAGCTTGGCCACCAGGCCGTCTGAAAGAACCTGCATGTAGCGCGCCAGAACCACGAGGTCGCAGGCACATGTGCGCACGAGGTTCCAGATCTGGGTTTCCTGCTCGAGCTTCGTCTCGCGTGTGACCGGAAGATGATGAAAGGGCACGGCACCGAAGTCGAGATGCGCGAATGTCTCGCGCGGGTGGTTGGCGGCGATCGCCACGATCTCCATCGGCAGTTCTCCGATCCGCCAGCGATAGAGAAGATCGGCGAGGCAATGATCGAACTTCGACGCCAGAATCATGACGCGTTTGCGCGCCGCTGCCGGCCGCAACGTCCAGACAAAGGCGAATTCTCGCGCCATTTCGGTGAAATCCGCCTCGAGTTCTGCGGGGCTGCGCCGGTCGTCCAGCCTGGCGAAGACGACGCGCATGAAAAACAACCCGGTGTCGGTCGCGTCGAACTGCTGCGCATCGAGAATATTGCACCCGTGTTCAAACAGCAGACGCGATACGGCGGCGACGATGCCGGGACGATCCGGGCATGAAAGGGTCAGCACGAAGTTCTTGTCCGGCATGCTCTATCTCGATGAGGATGGGAATATCGGCTCTTAAGCCGAAACCTGGCGGTCAGCAAGCGATTGCGGCATCGCGTCCGAACAGGTAGTGAAGAAGAACTCAGTGCGGGCAGCATCGGCGAGCGCCATGAAAGTTTCCCTCATCCAAATGAATTCGCGCCACGACAAGGCGGCGAACATAGCCGGCGCGACCGGGCTCATTGCGCGCGCCGTCGCCGAAGATCGGCCGGACTGGATCGCCTTGCCGGAATGTTTCGATTTTCTTGGTGGCGGCCGTGCCGACAAATTCGCCGCTGCGGAAGTTTTGCCGGGTGGTCCCGCCTACAGCGCCATGCAGGCGCTGGCCAAGAAACATGGCGTCTTCATTCACGCCGGCTCGATCCTCGAACGGATCGAGGGCGAAGAGCGGATTCACAACACGACAATCGTGTTCGATCGGGCCGGTCGGGAAATCGCACGTTACCGCAAGATCCACATGTTCGACATCACGGCGCCGGACGGGACACAATATCGTGAAAGCGCCTCTTTCAAGCCGGGCGAGGCGATCGTGACGTATGATTGCGAGGGCCTGACAATCGGCTGCGCCATCTGCTACGATCTGCGCTTTCCCTATCTCTTCCAGGCCCTCGCCGACAAAGGCGCCGAGATGATCGCGTTGCCCTCCGCGTTTACTCTGCAGACCGGCAAGGACCATTGGGAAGTTCTCTGCCGCGCTAGAGCCATCGAGACCGAGACTTATTTTTGCGCGCCGGCACAGACCGGCGGCCACGTCGTCGGCAATGAGACGCGCCAGACCTATGGCCATTCCCTCGTCGTCGATCCTTGGGGCCATGTCACGGCCAAGGCGTCGGACGGCGTCGGCATCGTCTCGACGCGGATCGACCGAGAGTTCGTCAAAAAAGTGCGGGCGCAGATCCCGGTCGCGCAGCACAAGGTGAAGTTGGGCTGACGCGCGGGGAAATCCGGCTCCTTTGACACCCGCCGAAGCGGCAGAGGCTCGCGCCGTGTTCGCTTCCACCTCCCGCGAGCAGCAATGAGAACATTTTGACGCGTCCACGCGCGCCGTAAATGCAAACCCTGCTCGCTGCGGCCGGAGAGACTGAAATAACATGATGCATGTGCTGGGTGTTCGGAGGCTTGCCGCTTTTTAACTCTCTTCCAAGGCATTAAAGCCGCCGGAGACTTTCTAATGGCTACGCTGTGTTGGGTTAGCCGCCCATCAGAGCCTTGAGGTCTTGGCTGCCATGTCCGACGCGGAGAACAACCGCATCCTGGCCCCTGATACGATAGACGATGACATACCGCTCGACCGGAAAGCTTCTACGGCCGGGGCCTAGGTCATCGTCCCTCGCTCGCCCAGCAAATGGATGCTTGGCAAGAAGGCAAAACGCCTCGGTAATCAAGTCGACTTGGCGGTCGGCGATCTCGTCGCTGCCGCTTTCCTGGTAGAGGTAGTCCCAGATACGGTCTAAATCGGCTTTAGCTTGAATTGAGACGTGATGAACCATTAGCGCGGTGTGTGTTTCTCCGCAGCCAAGCGCTCGCGGCCTCGCCGTTTGACGTCGTCGGCGAACTCGCGCATGGATTCTTGGGTAATCTCAATGCCCTCACCGCGGGCAACAAATTCTTCCGCGTCATCGAGACTTGCACGGAATTCAGCGAGGATGCGGGCGTTCTCTCGCTCTTCCCAGAGGATAATAGCCTCTCGTACGACTTCGCCGGCGCTGCGCCCTGAGCGCGCTGCGAGCGCAACGAGGTGGGCTTCCTGGTCGGGAGGGAGGCGAATTTCCATATGTCAAAGGATAGCAATCCACCCCAGAGAGTCAAGGGATCCAATGACTTCAATGCAGTAGACGAACCCTGACAGGCACGACGGTGAGCCATTAACGCGAGGTTTGCTGCGCTACTGCCAGGTGCGCGAGGCTTACCCATCGACCCAAATCGGCGCAGGCTTACGCGCAAGCAGGCCACACGGCTCCCGCTGCCGCGAGGGGAGTGCAGCGTTTCCGAGGAACGATCCTATTGGGCAAATCTGCCCCGACCCCGGGCAGCTCATGGCAGGACCCCAATGGATATGTGCGGTTTCGCGGAGCCAATGTACTTGGCGACACGAGAAACCGTGCTGCCAGGAGGCCCCTTTGACGATGCTCGGGACGCCTAAGCGGCCTTCTGCTTCGGGCGAACCTCGGCGGAATAATCTTCCATCAAGCTGCGGGAAATCGTGGCCGGCGTGAACTTATGGGGGCCGATTTCCGAGACCGGGGTCACTTCCGCGCCGGTCCCGCAAATGAAACATTCTTCGAAGCCGGTGAGCTCTTCGGGCAAGAATCCGCCGCTCGACGACTTCAACTCCGCGCCGCCTGGCGAGATCAATCACGGTGCGGCGGGTTATTCCGTCGAGGAAACAATCGGCGATCGGAGTATGGATCACTCCGCCGGCGGAGAAGAAGATATTGGCGCCGGTGCATTCGGCAACGCGGCCTTGCCAGTCGAGCATCATGGCGTCGGCATAGCCGCGCCGCTCCGCCCGGTGCTTGGAAATCGTACAGATCATGTAGAGGCCCGCCGCCTTCGACATACAGGGCGCTGTGCGCGGATCGGGACGGTGGAATTCGGCAATATCGAGCCTGATTCCCTTCATCTTCTCGTTGACGTCGAACATGCTCGGCCAATCCCAGGTTGCAATGGCGACGTTGATGGTTGCATGCTGCGCTGCAACTGCCATCATTTCGCTGCCGCGCCAAGCAACCGGGCGGACATAGCAATCGGAAAAATTATTCGTGTCGACGACCAATTGCTTAGCCGCTTCGAGTTCGGCGACGCTGTAAGGGATTTCGAAATCGAGCAGGTTTGCCGAACGTTTAAATCGTTCGGCGTGTTCCGCCGACTTGAAGATTCGGCCCCCATAGGCCCGTTCGCCCTCGAAAACGCAGGATGCGTAATGGAGGCCGTGTGAGAGCACGTGGAGTTTGGCCTCACGCCAAGCGACCAGCTTGCCGTTCATCCAGATGAAGCCGTCACGCTGGTCGAAGGGCAGGACGGACATGAGCTCTCTCCTCCGGATCGGGTGGCTCGCGGGCGTGCGACTGGCGTTGTGATCGGACGCCTCAGCGTCTGCCTAGCGGCGAGCTCGCGGCTCATTCTCAATAAGGTGATATTACCGCGTAACAATCTTGTTGAATTATGTCAATATAGCTGACGTAATAGGCTGGAGGATACGATCTCTGGCAGTGTCATCCATTGCAGGGGTATGGATTGGTCGACGTGACTTCGGTATTGCATGGTCGGCTTGGGGGGCGACGTTCGTCGCCGGTCGCGGGTTCGCCGCCGCGAAATTCGCCTTCGCCCGAGCGAAGGACGGCAAGAGTTGTCAAAAAGGCGGCGCTCTGAGCGGGCGGTATAAAGGCGAAACATGAATTCAGCTCGTCAAATAATCTCGGACGTTGCCGGCAAAGGAGGCGCATCCGCCCTTCTGGCGGAACTCGCCGACGTCGAGCCGATGTTCGACCTGAGCGAGCTCTTGTTTTTCGCCTATCGCGATTTCATTGGCGATGCCGACAGGCTTCTCGAATCTTATCAATTCGGTCGCGCACATCATCGGGTTCTGCATTTCGTGAGCCGGCATCCGGGGCTGACGATTGCCGAATTACTGGATATTTTGAAGATCACGAAGCAGAGTCTCAACCGGGTGCTCAAGGAATTGCTCGACAAGGGTTACGTCGAGTCGCGCGCCGGCGCCGTGGACCGCCGGCAGCGACAGCTTTTTCCGACACCGGCCGGCACGGCGCTCGCGCTAGAGATTGCGCGGTTGCAATCACGGCGCTTTCGCCGCGCCTTCGGGCAATTGCAAAAATCGGCGCGCGCCGATGCGATTGGTTTTCTGCTGGCCATGATCGATCCAAACGAGAGGGATAAGGTCGCGACCCGCGTGGCTTCGGGCGCGCGCCTGACCGGCAAGACCACGATTCTGCGAGACCAACCATGAGCGAGGCTGCGAACCAAGCCTTCCCACCCTGTCCGGCGGATGATGCTGCCCACCTCCTTGTCGTCGATGACGACCGGCGCATTCGGGCGCTTCTGCAGCGCTATTTGGGTGAACAAGGCTACCGCGTTACGACGGCCGCGAATGCCGAGGAAGCCGCGGCCTGCCTCAAGAGTTTTTCTTTCGATCTCATAATTCTCGACGTGATGATGCCGGGTGAGAACGGTTTTGATTTCGCTGTGCGCGTCCGGGCCGATGCCTCCGATCTCGCGCAAGTGCCGATCTTGATGCTGACGGCGCGCGCGGAAACCGAAGATCGGATCATGGGTTTCGAGACGGGGGTCGACGATTTTCTCGCCAAGCCTTTCGAGCCGCGCGAGCTTTGCCTGCGCATAGCCTCCATCCTGCGCCGCGCCCAACAGCATTCGGCTGCCGCACAAAGCGCCATAGTGCGGTTCGGCGGCTTCGCCTTCGACCCGCAACGCGGCGAGTTGCGGCAAGGCGACGAGCTCGTGAGGCTGACGGAGCGCGAGCGCGAAATGTTGCGGCTGCTGGCCGAACACGTCGGCGAGACTGTGACGCGCGAAGCGCTGGCGGGGCCGAGCATTGCCGGCAATGAAAGAACGGTCGATGTCCAGGTCAACAGGCTGCGCCGCAAGATCGAGCGCGACCCGGCCAATCCGCTGCATTTGCAAACCGTCCGCGGCATCGGCTATCGTCTTCTTGCCGAACTCTGAGAGCCGGAGGGGCGATGAATCGAGAGTGCCTTTCGTGAGCCTTGCCCTGCCGGCGATTCTCGCGCGGCCGCGCTCCCTCTGGCGCAGCTTCGGCCGCAAAATAGCCTCCTATATGCCGAAGGGGCTCTATGCGCGCTCGCTGCTCATTGTCGTACTGCCGATGCTGATTTTGCAGACGGTCATCACCTTTGTCTTCATGGAAAGGGATTGGCAGCGCTTCACCCGTCAGCTCTCGGCCGCCCTCACGCAGGATATCGCAGCCGTCATCGACATCTATAATTCCTACCCGCAAGACAAGAACTACGAGATGCTGACGCGGATCGCTCAAGAGCGCATGAATATCGACATCGAATTCATGCCCAAAGGGCCTTTGCCGCCGGCGTTGCCGAAGCCGTTTTTCTCGATCATCGATATCGCTCTTTCAAACGAGATCAGGCGCCAGATCGGCAAACCTTTCTGGCTCGACACGGTTGGTCGGTCGAATCTCATCGAGATCAGAGTTCAGTTGGACAATGCGATATTGCGCGTTGTCGCCGATCGAAGTGCCGCCTATGCATCGAACTCCTACATTTTCCTTCTCTGGATGCTCGGCACGTCGTTCGTCTTGATCATTGTCGCCACTTCGTTTCTGCGCAATCAAATCAAGCCCATCCTGCGGCTTGCCGCGGCGGCGGAAGCATTCGGCAAGGGACGCGACACGGAATTTCGGCCGCGCGGTGCGCGTGAGGTGCGCCAGGCCGGCTACGCATTCGTCGAGATGAAACGGCGTATCGAGCGCACCATCGAGCAGCGTACTGCCATGCTGAACGGCGTAAGCCACGATTTGCGCACGATTCTCACGCGGTTCAAACTTTCGCTCGCCTTGATGGGCGACGTGCCGGAAGCAGAAGACATGCAAAAGGACGTTGCTGAAATGCAGCGCATGCTCGAAGCCTATCTCGCCTTTGCGCGCGGCGACGCCGGCGAGGCGTCGGCCGATGTAGACATGCGCGAGTTTCTCGAAGGCCTGCGTGCCGACGCCGAACGCAACGGCTGCGAAGCCGACGTAGTCTGCAGCGGTGAGCCGAAAGTCACGTTGCGACCCGATGCGTTCAAACGCTGTCTCGGCAATCTCATCGGCAATGCCCAAGTCCATGCCAATAAGATTCGTATCGAGGCCCTGCGTGACCAGCGCTTTTTGACTGTGCATATCGACGACAACGGCCCGGGCATTCCGGCGGACCGGCGCGAAGATGTCTTTCGGCCGTTCTTCCGCCTCGATGAATCCCGTAACCAGGACGAGGGGGTGACCGGCACCGGCCTCGGCCTCGCGATCGCCCGCGACATCGCCCGTTCGCACGGCGGCGACATCAGCCTCGGGGAAAGTCCGCTCGGCGGTCTGCGCGCGACGGTGCGCTTGCCGGTGTGAAGCGCACCTCAGCGCCGCTTCTGATCGGATTGAACCACCAATCGAAAGGACTACGGCGCGGTTCAATAAGCTACAGCGCCGTGCGGTCGTCTCTTTCCTCTTCCCAGTTGCGCTGCTGCGTCGAGTTCCGGGTGCTGCGGCGCCGCTCGAACAGCGCGCGCGCGATCGAGAAAAGCGGCGCCGTGAGCCGATTCAAATCTTCGGCGCGGGCAACGAAACGGCCGCCACGCGTCAGTGCGCGATCGAGTTCGGCCATCGTGCTGGCGAGCGCCGGATCCTCGTCACGGAACCAGACCCGCAAAACGCGCAACCACGCAAAGACGAGACCCTGGAGTTTTAGGGCGCCGACGGGACCCTCCGAATCGATCCCGGCAGCCTCCAGCATGAAGCGCATGGAATTGACCTCGAGCCGGTCGAGCGCCGCCGCCGCGATCGGATCGCGGCGGGCCCATTCGACGATGCCTTCTACCCCGAGCTTGTAAGGGGCAAGCGCATCAAGCCGGCGCATCAGCACGTCGAACAACCGCTCCTTCGCCGGCTCGCCGATCAGATCCTCTTTCGTCCCGTCGAGAACTTCCTTGTCGATCTTGCGGGTGAATCCCGCGAGCACGGCGCCTTTCGAGGGGAAATGATCGCGAAATGTCGACAGCGAGACATTGGCCCGCTGGGCTATGTCGGAAATGCCGATGTCTTCCCAGGAACGTTCCCCGGCAAGCTCCAGCAGGCTCTCGACGATCGCCGTCTTCGGATCGGTCGGTGCTACCGCAATCTCGGGTGCAGTGATGCTGCCATTGCCGGCAGGTCTGGTTTCACCAAGTCCGGCTTCATCGTGTTCATCGGCCATGTGCGCCTCCTGGGTGCTCCCTCTTATTATCCTGCCCGGCGCGTATTTCCAAGCCATGGCGGCCGCACTTGCGCGCACGCGTGCGCGTCGAGGCCGCCCCGAGGGGCTTCAATGGCGCCTAAATCGCGCGTATTATCAATATATGAAAGATAAATCCCGGCGGCCCGGTCAGCCGGAGAGCTCCTGCGCGCGGCGCTGGGCCGCCAGGACGGCTCTTTCCATGAGCGGGGCAAGGCCATCTTCGCCGATGAGGACGGCAAGGGCCGCCGCCGTCGTCCCGCCGGGAGAAGTGACGTCGAGGCGAAACTGGGCCGGCGAGGTTTCCGGCTCGCTCGCGAGCAGCGCGCCTGCGCCTTCGACGGTCGCGCGAGCGAGGCGCTCGGCCACGTCGCTCGGCAGGCCGGCTGCGCGCCCGGCCGCGGCCAGGCATTCAGTCAAATGGAAGACATAAGCAGGACCGGAGCCGGAGACGGCCGTCACCGCGTCGACATGGCTCTCGTCGGCGAGCCATTCGACGCGGCCGACAGCGGTCAAGAGCCGATCCGCACACGCCCGTTGCGCAGCCGTGACTGCGCCATTCGCGACGGCCCCTGTCATGCCCCGGCCGATGGCCGCAGGCAGGTTGGGCATCGCCCGGACGATCGCCGGCGCCCGCGGCAGGCGGACCGCAATGTCCGCAATCCTCTTGCCGGCGAGAATCGAGACGATGAGCGTCGCTTCCCGCGCGACGGCGAGGAGCGCCGGCGCTGCCGCTTCGAGCATCTGCGGCTTGATCGCCAGAACGAGCACTTCGGGAGGCCTGTCCGGAAGACCGAGCCTCACCCCGCGCGCGTTGCATAACTCGCGGATCTGCGGGGAGGGTTGCGGCTCGAGGACGCTGATGCGGCGCCCCTCGAGGCCCAAGTCGAGCCAGCCGCGCAGCAAAGCGCCGCCCATTCGGCCGGCACCGACGAGAAGAAGCGAGGCGGGGAATGCAGCCCCGCCGGTTGCCGTCATGTCAGGCTTCGCCTTTCGTTTCGATCATGGCGGTTTCGAGCGCTTCGCGGCCGGACTTGCCGGCCCAGACGACGAATTGGAACGCTTGGTAATAACGTTCGCAAGCGGCCACCGCGTTGGTCAAGACTGCTTCGCATTGGGTGGGATTGAGGTCGGCGCCGCCGGTCAGCAGCAAAGCGTGGCGGAACATGACGACGCCGTCTTTGGGCCAAACGTCGAAATGGCCGATCCAGAGTTGCTCGTTGATGAGCGAGATCAGGGTCAGTGCCTCGGTGCGCCGCGCCGGCGGCACTTTGAGGTCGAAGGCGCATGCGACATGCAGAGCCTCGATCTCGGCCAGCCAAGTGAATGCAATGTTATAATCGGACCAAGTGCCGGACACGGCAATTGATATTTCGTCTTCCTCGTCGCGATCGAACGCCCATTCATTGAAGGCGGCAATTCTTTCGATCAGATCGACGGGATGTTCGCTCCGCTCCAGCTCGATTTGTGCAAGCATTCTTTTGCCCTGAAACGAGTGAGCTCGGGGACCAGAGCCGTCTCGACGATCGGCCACCGAGAGAGATGCAAAAACGCGGCGGGACTGCAACACGCGGATCGGTCAGTGCCAAGGCACCACTCGAGATGCGCAACTCAAATCACCAATTCACAGGCAAAGAGAATCACATCGCGGGGCCTTTGCGCAACCGTCCGGCGGTGCGCCAATCTTTCCGCTAAGCCGATGGATTCATGTCACTTAGTATTTTCCCACAGATTTGCGTCCACAATTGACGATGGTTTTTATTGTTATAACGAATTTTCACACAGGACGCGCTCCGGACCATGTCAGTTCTGCGACATCGGACATATCCGATGGCCAATATTCGAAAAGCGGGTCGGGGCCGGCCGAAGGCCGCGACTGAGTGCGTCGAACGGCTCGGCTGATCCATAATATTGAGGGTCGCTATTCTCCTGGCCATTATCCTGGTCTGCGCGCCCCGTTGCACGGTACAGACCATGTCAGATGTGTGAAATCCGGGTTCGGCCGCACGAATGGTCTCGCTGAAGCTGTGCTCGATCGGATGGAGGAAAAAAGAAATCACCATGCGCAAACCGACTTTGATCTCGCCGTCAAGGACATGGGGGGATCAAAGGATAGGCGCAAACGAGGGCGGTGAGCCGGCCCCATTTGCAGCCGCATGAGGCTTTGCCGTGCAGGCCGGTTTCACGCATGAAACGCAAGCCGAACCTATCGTGTCAACGGCATGAGTGACGATGCATAATTCATTTTCAGCCGGCGCGCGGCACTCGGTACTGGGAAGAGTGACGCTTTCCGGAAAAAAGGAGCTTTTCGTGCCGGTCGATTTTGAAGACGCACGGCTATCGCGCAGAGGCTCCCCTATCGAATCAGAATTCGCCTTCTCGTATTTTTCACCCTGAGAATTGGCCGCCGCCGCGAGCTGGCTCCCCGGACGTCGTCGATCAACCCCGACGGCACCGGCAGACACTAAGGCCTGACCGAACGACCGATTCGGTCCTAGCAAGCGTCACGCAAGTCAATGCCTATACTGGAAGGATAGAATATCCGCGCCCAAAGCGAATAGCCTGCATAGACCCATGCATTCGAAAGGAGCACGAAATGGAAGCGGCGATAATTCCATCTGAAGCCGAAGCCCAAATGGCACCCATCATCGCGGTTTCAGATAGACGCCTAAAAGTAATCCATCCCGGGAAAATGCTTCTCGAAGACGCGTTGAAAACCGCTTTTCAAAATGCCCTTTCCGGCAACGGAAAGCTGGATGACGATGTATTGAATATCGATGGAATGTCGGGGAAAAAATATCGTTCTTTCATTAACAACCTAATTTCATTGATTCAAAATCCAAGATATCTGGAGGTTGGTTCGTGGGCCGGATCAACTCTTTGTTCGGCAATTCACAAAAATGCGCTTACGGCGGTTGCCATCGATAATTGGTCTCAATTCGGCGGACCAATCTCGTCGTTTTTTTCAAATGTCTCACGCCACTGCTCTGCCGACACGAAGCTCAGCGTCATTTCGAAAGACTTCCGGACTGTCGCTTTCGATGCTCTCGGCAGGTTCAACGTGTACCTCTTTGATGGTCCGCATGAATATGCCGACCAATATGACGGGCTTGCAATGGCGATCAACTGCCTCGACAACGAGTTCATATATATTGTGGATGATTGGAATTGGGAACAGGTTCGAATCGGAACGTCCCATGCGATCGCAAACCTCAATCTGGAAATCGTCCACTCGATCGAAATCCGAACCACGACGGACGGTTCGCATCCAAGAGTCTGCGGCAAAGAAAGCGATTGGCACAACGGCTATTTCATTTCGCTTCTCAGAAAATAGGAAATGAAACGATTTCAAGCGCCCCGGGGCGTGGCCCGACTGTCAGGTGATTACGATCTCAGGGCAGAATGAAGCAATTCTGCGCGAGCGCAATCGCCTCAGGCGCTTCTGACGATCAGGTATCGCGCAGACGGTGGACGTCATGAACGACGACGCCGCTTTCGGGCATCTTCAACCACGAACGGTGTTTCAAAGTGTTTTTCGTGTCCTCGTAGCCGCTCTGCCAATGTTCACGCATCGAGGTCCCGGAGAAATCATAGTCCTTCGAATGGCCTTCGTAAGCCTTTTGCTGATAGATCAGATGCAGGATAGTGATTTCTGGCAAATCGGCGAGCTGGTCGCGCAGTTTTCTTTCTTCGTTCGTCAGCATGTCGTCGGGAACTTTGGCGAGCGCGCGATAGGTGCGACGTTTCATTTCCAGTAAGCGGCGATACATGTCCGTATTATAGCGCGTGCGCGACGAATACATGATGTCCTTGTGGCGGCCCAGAACATCCTCCATGTCGCGCGGCAAATGACCTCGCGCACTGAACAAATCGACTTGAAATACCAGAGTGTTCGCGCGGTCTTCCTGATCGAGGAGATGTTGCAGCGGCGTGTTCGAGACGATACCTCCATCCCAATAATACTCTGTGCCGATCTTGATCATTGGGAACGTCGGCGGCAGCGCGCCGGACGCCATCACATGTTCCGCTCCGATCTCTTCTTTGTCGTTGTCGAAATAGAAGAAATTGCCTGTTTGCACATTGACTGCGCCGACGGCGAAACGGAGCATCCGCTCGTTGATGAGGGAAAAGTCGACGAGTTCGGCAAGCGTCTTGGCGAGCGGCGACGTGTCGAAGTGGCTTGTCGCGGTCTTGGCGCCCGCCAAGCTCATCCAGGGGTTCACGTCATGGGGCTTGAAGAATCCCGGCTGCCCGAGAGTCATCGTCATCAGCGAGCTCGTCGCATTGCGAGCGCGGCGAAAAACATCGCCATCAGGCGTATAGGCCCAGATTTTTCGGTCGGTGATCCTGTTCCAGAAGGCGCGCAACCGATCGAGGCGTTTCGACCGCGGGTTGCCGGCGATGATCGCGGCATTGATCGCGCCGATCGAGACACCGGTCACCCAATCCGGTTCAATATTGGCTTCGTGCAGCGCTTCATAGACGCCGGCCTGATACGCGCCGAGCGCCCCGCCTCCCTGAAAAATCAAAGCGATCCGATCGCAGCGGTCGGGCCGCCAGCCGCTGAAGCCGTGCCGTTCCTTGCCCGCTGCTCCGGGGCTGACTTTCTCGTCCATTCACATCTCCGTCCGTCCCGCGAAACGTCCAAGTCGGATCGGCGGACGGTCTGCCTATGCTGCGTGAGGAGCTTCCGCGCGAACTGCGATGCAGCATCACATCGCGACCGGCGACAAATAACGGCATTGTGACACGAGCGCTCGAACCCGCCCGCATCGTCGCGCCGCCTGAGCATCTGGCGCGCCACCGTAAGCATTTCATGCGCCGCCGTCACGGCACTTTCGACGAGAAAGCGCAGAAAAACGGACAACGCGATAGCAAAATTTTCTTTAGACTCGTAGAGTCATTCATGTGCGGCGTTCTGCTGGCAGCACAGCCTACGAAGCGCTTCGTCACCGTCGAAAGAGTTGGAGCGTTCGATGCGCATTGAAGAAATCCTGGATCTCCCCTCGATGCCGCTCGCCGGGCCGAGCTATCCGCGCGGGCCCTACAGATTCATCGATCGTCAATATATGATCATCTCCTACGAGACCGACCGCGAGATCGTTCGCGCGCAATTGCCGGAACCGCTCGAACCGCTCGATGCGCCGCTCGTTCATTACGAATGGATCTCCATGCCGGATTCGTCCGGCTTCGGCAGCTATACGGAATGCGGGCTCGTCATTGGCTGCCGCTACAAAGGCGAAGACATGAACTTCGTCTCGCAAATGTATCTCGATGACGATCCGCCGATCGCGGCCGGACGCGAGATCTGGGGCTTCCCCAAAAAATATGCGCATCCCAAGCTCGCCGTCGTCAAAGACACGCTGACCGGGACCCTCGCCTATGCCGGCCAGCATGTCGCCATGGGCACGATGGGCTACAAGCACGAGAGCATGGCCGGCAATGGCGTCATGACGACAGCCATTCTCAGCAAGACGCAAGTCAATTTGAAGCTCATTCCGGGTGTCGACGGCAATCCCGGCATTTGCCAGCTCGTCGCCTATAATATGATCGACATCACCGTCAAAGGCTCCTGGATCGGCCCCGGCCGGCTGCACCTCATCCCGCATGTCAATGCACCGGTGGCCGACATACCGGTCCGCAGGATCGTCGCCGCGCATCACTGCATCGCGGATATGACTCTGCCCTACGGCCGCGTGCTCTACGATTACCTCGCCAAGTGAGGAGCGGCCCGAAATCTTACCAAGCCATGCGATCGGCGGCGGTCTCGCGCCGGAAAAGTGGAGAATGCCGGGACCTTCATCGCCTTTGCGACGCGGCACGGCGAGGCGGCACTCGACGACGATGAGCTCGATAGTCCCTTCGCCGACGCTTTCGTGCGCGAAGTTTCAGCGCCGGGCCTTGAGATTCGGACGCTCTTCGAGAAGATCCGCACCGATGTTCTCACCGCGACGCAGCAGCAGCAACATCCGACCGTCTATTATAAGCTGGCAGAGGATAGCAGATTCTGTGTTTGTGGCGAGGTGAGCGGCGAGAGGTGACGCTCGCAAGATAGTCACACTGAGAGGCGCCGTCATGGCCGTGGCCTTGTGCCGGCCATCCACGCGGTACACACTGCCTCCGTGCGCCGCGGGTGAGTTTAGATCGTCACCAACAGGCCTAATGGACCGCTTTATCTCGACGTAACGAACGATCGTCGCGTCGTGCCTGACAGCGCGTGGATGGCTGGGACACCCCCCGGCCTGTGATCCGGGGGCGGCCATGACGCGGCCCCGTGGTGTACGCATTTCAACAGTCCCTTACCCCACCGGCCGCTCGTCCGCGATCACTTTCCCGTCGTTCGGCAAAGTGCCTTTTTCCACGAGTTCGACTTCGCCCTTTAGTTTCGTCACGGCTTGCAAAGTGGTCATGACGGCGCGGGCAAGATCGGCCTCGATCGTGCGACTTTCGGCGCGCAGAAGCATGACGTCCTGTTCGGCCGCGCGGCTGACGACGAGGCGCAGGCGCAGAAGCTCGGGATGCCTTTTTGCAATTTCCTGAACTTGTGACGGATGCACGAACATGCCTTTGACCTTGGTCGTCTGGTCGGCGCGTCCCATCCAGCCTTTGATCCGCATATTCGTGCGGCCGCAGGGCGAAGGACCCGGTAATTCGGCGGAGAGATCGCCGGTGCCGAAGCGCAGCAAGGGATAGTCCGCATTGAGCCGCGTCACCACGACTTCGCCGACTTCGCCTGCCGGAACGGGCTCGTTTGTGCCGGGCCGGACGATCTCGAGGATCACACCCTCGTTGACGATCATACCTTCGAGCGCTTCACTCTCATAAGCGACGAGGCCGAGCTCCGCCGTGCCGTAGGATTGGCGCACGACGATGCCGCGATTGGCGAGTTCGGCGCGCAGGCTTCCCGGCAAAGCCGCACCCGAGACGAGGCCGCGTTTCAAGGAGGATGTGTCGCGACCAAGGTCCTTGCCGCGATCGAGCAGGATTTTAAGAAAGTCCGGCGTGCCGGCATAAGCGAGGGGCCTCAAACAGGCGATCGCTTCGATTTGCTGTTCGGTATTGCCGGTGCCGCCTGGAATGACCGGACAGCCGAGCGCATGCGCGCCCGATTCCATCATGTGGCCGGCAGGCGTGAGATGATAGGAGAAGCAATTGAGAAGGATGTCGCCGGCCCGGATTCCCGCGGCATAGAAGGCACGCGCCACGCCCCACCAATCGGCCTGGTAGCCCTGCGGTTCGAAGATCGGCCCCGGCGATGCGAAGATACGCTTGAGTTTTGCCGGCGGCGTCGCGACGAGCCCGCCGAAAGGCGGCGCGGCTTTCTGCCTTTCGGAGAGATCGGATTTGCGCAGGACCGGGATTTGTGCGAGCGCCGCGCGCGACGTGAGAGAACCGATGTCGCAACCGGCGATCTGCTCGGCCAGGCCTCGAGCAGTCTCGCGCGCGTCGGCCAGAAGTCCGCGCAAGGAGGCCAAGAGATCGGCCTCGCGCAAGTCCGGCGCACGGGTCTCGTATTGATCGTAGAAATCGGACATCGTCGCTTCCTCCGTCCAAACCGGAAATTGCGCGGTTCAGGCAAGCCAGCGCTTGCGGCGCTTGTAATGTTTCACATCGCGAAAACTCTTGCGGCCGCCGCCGGCGACGCCGAGGTAGAAATCCTTGACGTCTTGATTGTTGCGCAATTCATCGGCCGTCCCGTCGAGGACAATGCGGCCGTTTTCGAGAATATAGCCATAGGAGGCATAGCGCAGCGCGATATTCGTGTTCTGCTCGGCGAGCAGGAACGACACATGTTCCTTTTCGTTGAGGCTGCGGATGATTTCGAAAATTTCTTCGACGATCTGTGGCGCGAGCCCCATCGAAGGCTCGTCCAGCAAAATCATTTTCGGCTTCGACATCATGGCCCGGCCGACGGCGCACATCTGCTGCTCGCCGCCCGAGGTGTAGCCGGCAAGCGCCGTGCGGCGCTGCTTCAATCGCGGAAAATAAGCATAGACGGACTCGAGGTCCGCGGTGATCTTCTTGCTGCCGTCGCGCCGCGTGAAGGCGCCGGTGAGCAGATTTTCCTCGATCGTCAGATGGCCGAAACAATGGCGGCCTTCCATGACTTGAATGCAGCCGCGGCGGACGAGATCGTTCGGCGCCAATTCGTCGGTTCTCTCGCCTTCGAACTCGATCGAGCCCTTCGTGACCTCGCCGCGCTCGGCGCGAATGAGATTGGAAATGGCTTTCAAGGTCGTCGTCTTGCCGGCGCCGTTGGCGCCGAGCAGCGTGACGATGCCACCATTGGCGACGTGAAGCGATACGCCTTTCAAGACGAGAATCACGTGATCGTAGATCACCTCGATATTCGTGACCGCGAGAATATTGTCGGTAGCGATCGCTGCGTGGGGCTTGAGCGCGGGCTGCATGGGGTTGTCCTGCTATGCGGTCGAAATCGAGGCTTTGTTTGATAGATCCTCATTCGCTACCGGCCTCTCCCTCCCCGCAAATTCGGGGGAGGGAGGACCCGGAGTGTGGCAAGAAATACTACGACTTAGCGTCACACTTTTCGGTCCGCGCCGGCCAGGGCGCGTTCTTTTCCGCATAGGACGTCGCGGCGAAGTCGAGAAGCGGCATGACTTTGTCGGTCAAAGGCGTGATCCAGTCGGAGACCTTGACGTATTTGGTTCCATCCCATTCCTGTATGAAGGTCGGCCGATGGCCGTTGTGATCGGCGCAAGTGATCTTGATCGGGCCGGCGAAGTTCTCCATGCCGATCGCCTTGAGGCGCGCGGCATCGACGTCGAGCGATTCGAGTCCGCGCCTCACATCTTCGCCATCGACCAGTTTCTTGCCGGTGATCTTTTGCGCGGTGCGGATCGCCTCGGCGATCAACATAGAATTATAAATTCCGCGATTGTAGAGGACCGTTCCGATCTTGTCTTTCGGCGCGAGGCTCTTGCCCTTGTCGACGACATATTTCTCGATGTCGGTGAGGACGGGGAAGCTGCCGTATGCGGCATGCCAGTTGAGCATCTTGAAGCCCTTGGCGCCATCGCCAGCGCCTTTCGCATCGTCTTCGCCGGGCCACCAGATCGAAATGAATTTCTTCATCGGGAAATTGATCTTGACCGCTTCTTTGATCGCGGTCGGCTGCATCGCGCCCCAGCCCCACATGATCATGTAATCGGGCCGGTCGCGCCTGACGTTCAGCCAGAGCCCGGATTGATTTTGCATTTCGGGCGCCGGCACCGGATAGAGCTTCGTCTCGAAACCATAAGCTTTGGCGAGATCTGCGAGCAAAGGCAAAGGCTCCTTGCCATAGCCGGCATCGAGATGAATAAAGCCGATCGTCTTGCCCTTGAGCTTGTCGAAACCGCCTTCCTGCGCGGCTATGTATTTGAGGATCTGGGAGAGTCCGTCCCAATAAGTGTCCGGCGGATTGAAGACCCAGGGAAATACGTCGCCTTCCGCCGAGGCCGAAAGGCCATAGGCCATGGAGAGGATCGGGATCTTGTCGACGGCAGCTTTGGGGATCAGGGGCAAAGTGATTCCGGTCGACCACGGGTTGATGATAACCGGGTTCTTCGGCTTGACCGCTTCATAACATTCGAGGCCTTTTTGCGTATTGTAGCCGGTCTCGCATTCTTCGATGTTGAGTTTCACACCGCCGACGCCGCCATCGCGCTCGTTGAGCAAGGTAAGATAATCATGCATGCCGTCGGCGATCGGCGTGCCCGAGCCGGCGAAGGGGCCGGTCCGATAGGTGAACAACGGCACATAGATGTCGTCGGCGGCCAGAGCCAGGCTCGTCGCCGGCCCGACGAGAGCCGTCGTGGCTGCCAATGCCAAGGTGAGCTTTTTCAACCTATTCATTGCTTTTCTCCTTTTACCCGCAGTGTGAGCCGGTGTCCTCAGTAGGGGAACGGCCACATGCGCAGTTTCTGTTTCCCGATCTGCCATAGGCGTGCGAGCCCGTGCGGCTCGACGATGAGGAAAAAAATTATGAGAGCCCCTGTCACCATATAGGTCAGATGCTCGACCGTGGAAGCGCCGAGCGTGAGGCCGAGCGATTCCGGCAGAGACCGCAAAGCGATCGGCAGGACGTGAATGAGTGCCGCGCCCATGAAAGAACCGATCAGACTGCCGAGCCCGCCGATGATGACCATGAACAAAATGAGGAAGGATTGATTGATGTTGAAGGCTTCCGGCTCGGCCGCGCCGAGCCAAAGGAAGACCATCAACGCACCGGCGACACCGCAATAAAAGGACGAAACGGCAAAAGCGAGCAGTTTGGTCCGAAGCAAGCGGATGCCGATCAGTTGCGCGGCAATGTCCATGTCGCGCACGGCCATCCATATACGCCCGATCCGGCCATGGACAAGGTTCGAAGCGATCCAAGTCATGACAGTCACGATCGACAAGACGACGAGATAACGTGTCACCGGTGTCGCTGAAGGCCCGGTCACGGCCAGGCCGAACAGCGTGTGGGTGGGGACTTCGATCTCGCCGGACGTATTGTAGTTATAGAGCCAGGGGATGCGGCCGAAACACCAAACCAGAAAGAATTGCGCGGCAAGCGTCGCCACGGCGAGGTAGAAGCCTTTGATCCGCAAGCTCGGCAGGCCGAACACGACGCCGACGGCGCAAGACGCAAAGCCCGAGACGAGAATCCAGATGATGATGTTGACGCCGGGAAAAAGCGTCGAGAGCTTGTAGCAGGCATAGGCGCCGACACCCATGAAATCCCGCCGTGCCGAGCGACAGAAGGCCGGTATAGCCGGTGAGAATGTTCAACCCAATGACGGCGAGAGCCAAGATCAGAAGCGGGATCATGACGGTGCCGATCAAGAATTCGCTGCCGAGAAGAGGAATTGCGACGAATGCTATGGCGAGGATGATGCCGATGCCGATCCGATCCTGCAGGATCGGGAAGATGGCCATATCGCCGGCATAGGTCGTTTTGAACTGGCCCGCTTCACGGTAAAGCATGATTCATATCCGCTCGATGAGCTTTTCGCCGAACAGGCCTTCGGGACGCACGAGCAAAAAGGCAAGCGCGATGACATAAGCAAGCCAGCTTTCAGTGCCGCCGCCGACGAGGCCTCCCCAATAGAATTCGCCGAGCTTTTCGGCGATTCCAATGATCAGGCCGCCGACGATGGCGCCCGGTACCGAAGTGAAGCCGCCGAGGATCAGAACCGGCAGGGCTTTGAGCGCGACCGTCTCCAACGCGAATGAGACCTCCGAACGGGCGCCCCACATGATGCCGGTGACGAGCGCAACGAGGCCGGCCGTGAACCAGACGATGACCCAGATCTGATCGAGCGAAATGCCGACCGAGAGAGCTGCCTGATGATCGTCGGCGACAGCGCGCAAGGCGCGGCCGATTCTAGTCTTTTGAAAAAAGAAAGCGAGGCCGGCCACCATCAGCGTCGCAATGACGGCTGCCGCAGCATCGATCTTTTGTACGGAGACGAAACCGCCCAATATATGGAAATCCAGCGCCCCGCTCGGCAAAAGGAGCTCGCGCGTAATCATGATTTTCGGATTGCCGCCGAAGACGAGTTCGCCGAGGCCGATGAGAAAATAGGTGAGCCCAAAGGTCGCCATGAAGAGAATAATATCGGGCTGGTTGACGAGCGGCCGCAGGACGATCCGCTCGACGCCACGTGCAAGCCCATACATGACGGCGCAGGTCGCCCCTAAAGCGACGAAGGCCGGCACACCTTTCTCGTGCAGGCCAACGAGCGTCAGCGCGGCGAAGACCATCATGATGCCTTGCGCGAAGTTGAACACGCCAGAGGCCTTGAAGATGAGAACGAAGCCAAGCGCAATCAGCGCGTAGAGCATGCCGCCGACGAAACCTTCCCAAAGCGTCTGCACCAGGAGATCGGGCGCGGCCCCCATTTGGATGAAAGGATCGAGGAAGATTTTGTAGAGAAGCTCCATCAGACGTCATTCCCCGGCGCAAGCGCGTGATGTTTTTGCGAAGGGCATGTCCCGGAAAACTGGCTTTCTCCGACACAGACATGCTCCACCTTTTTGAATAGGCGCGTATTCTTGATCGCATATGTTTCCACCCGATCGCGATACGCTCTAATGCGTCACTCCCAGATAGGCGTCTATGACTTTTTGATCGCGCTTGACATCATCGGGTCGGCCATCTGCGATCTTGTGGCCATATTCGAGCACAACGATACGGTCGGAAAGATCCATCACGACGCTAATATCATGTTCGATCAGCGCGATCGTCGTGCCGAATTGTTTGTTCACGTCGATGATGAAACGGCTCATGTCCTCTTTTTCTTCGAGGTTCATCCCGGCCATGGGCTCGTCGAGCAGGAGCAGTTTCGGCTCCATGGCCAGCGCTCTGCCGAGTTCGACGCGTTTTTGAAGGCCGTAAGGAAGCGTTCCGACCGGCACTTTGCGAATATGTTCGATCTCGAGGAAATCGATGATCTCCTCGCAAAATTTGCGATGCACTATTTCCTCTGCCAGCGCCGGCCCATGCCGCCACAATTGCCAGAAGAAACCGCGCTTCATGCGCAATGTCCGCCCCGCCATGATATTGTCGAGCGTCGTCATACCTTTGAACAAGGCGACATTCTGGAATGTGCGGGCAATGCCGTGCGATGCGGCTTGATATGGTTTCATGCGCCGCCGCGTCTGGCCGTTGAACAGGATGCGGCCCTTCTGCGGATGATAAAATCCGTTGATGACATTGAGCATGGAGGTTTTGCCCGCGCCATTCGGGCCGATGATGGCGCGGATCTCGCCGCTCACAATATCGAAGGAGACATCGGTAATCGCCCGCACGCCGCCGAAGGAAAGCGAGACATTCTCGATGGCGAGCACGACGTCGGCGCGGGAATGCTTCGATTCGGCTCTCATGCGGCGGGTTCCACGAGTTCCACACTCTTATGGGCAGGCGCGGCAGGCAGCCCGCAGGTCTTCATGTCGCGAATTTTCAAGCGGGCCGAGATCATGCCTTTGCGGCCGTCTTCGAAAGTCAATTCGGTGGTGATATCAGCTTCTTTGGCGTCGCTATAAAGCGCTTTGACGAGCGGCGCATAACGTTCGGCGATGAAACCCCGGCGCACCTTCTGGGTGCGTGTCAATTCGCCGTCGTCGGCATCGAGCTCCTTATGCAAAATAAGAAAGCGCTTGATCTGCGCGCCGGCCATTACCGGCTCAGCAGCCAAGGCACGATTGACCTCGTCGACATGCTTTTCGATTATGTCGTAGACAAGCGGATTGGCGGCAAGTTCCTGATAGGAAGCATAGGAGACATTATTGCGCTCGGCCCAATTGCCGACGGAGGGGAGCTCGATATTGAGCATGACGGTGACATATTCGCGCCCGTCGCCGAAGGCGACTGCTTCCTTGATATTGGGAAAGAACTTCAGTTTGTTTTCGATGTATTTCGGGGCGAAGAGCGAGCCGTCGACGAGCCTGCCGACGTCTTTGGCACGATCTATGATCTTCAATTGGCCGTCTTTTTCGAAAATTCCCGCATCGCCGGTTTTCACAAAACCGTCTTCCGTGAGCGCTTCGGCGGTCTTTGCTGCGTCTTTATAATAGCAGATGAATTGCCCGGGAGATTTGAACTGGACTTCACCTTCAGCCGTAATGCGGATCTCGACATTGGGCGCCGGCGGCCCGACCGTGTCTGGCCTGATTGCGCCGTCGGGATGGCAAGTTACGTAGAGAAAGGCTTCGGTCTGGCCGTAAAGCTGCTTCAAGTTGATGCCGAGCGAGCGATAAAATGAAAAAAGATCCGCGCCGATAGCCTCGCCGGCCGTATACGCGACACGAATCCGCGAGAAACCGAGAACATTCTTCAAAGGTTCGTAAACGAGGAGAGCACCAAGCCCGTAACGCAGCCGTTCGTGCAAAGGCACCGGCTCTCCGTTCAGGATTTTCTCGCCCCATTTCCTTGCGACGGCAATGAAATGGTGGAACATGGCGCGCTTCAGAAAGCCTGCATCTTCCATCCGAATCATGATGCGGGTGAGTAAGGATTCAAAGATGCGCGGCGGCGCGAAATAAAAGGTGGGCCCGATCTCGCGCAAATCCTGTTGCACGGTTTCGGCGCTTTCCGGGCAGGCTATGCAAAAGCCGGCAACAAAGGCTTGCGCATAATTCAGATAATGATCGCCGACCCAGGCAAGCGGCAGATAGGCGAGCGTTTCATCGCGATCATCGAGCTTGTCGAAAGCGACGGTGTCGCTCGCAGCGGCAATGCAACGTCCGGCTGCAAGGACAACGCCTTTCGAACGTCCCGTCGTGCCCGACGTGTAGAGCATGATAGAGGGATCGGTCCCTTTGCCTGCGTCGATCTCGGCCTCGATCGCGGCGGCGGCCGCGGCATCCGCGGCGAGCGTGTCGGCGGCACGTGCCATGAGCGCGGCGATCGGGTGTAGCTTTGCATGGTCATAGTCCTCG
This sequence comes from uncultured Alphaproteobacteria bacterium, assembly GCA_963809985.1. Lineage (GTDB taxonomy): Bacteria > Pseudomonadota > Alphaproteobacteria > Rhizobiales > Beijerinckiaceae > Methylovirgula. The sequence continues at coordinate 1,128,326 of CAWELW010000004.1, forward strand.
AGGCCGCGGTCCTCGTCATAAATGACGTGCCGGAGCGCCGGCAGCCGGTCGCTGACCGATAGAATTTTGTCGACTTGTTCTTGATCTTGTGCCGCGGCAAAGCTTACGTCGGCATCTTCCAGCACAAAGGCCAATTCCTCAGCGACGGAGTCGGCGTAGACGGGAACGGGAACCGCGCGGAGCACTTGTGCCGCCGTGATCGTCCAATAGAGCTGAGGCCGATTTGACCCGACGATGGCGATCTTGTCGTCGCGCCGCAGGCCGAGCTCTTTGAGAGCATGGGCAAGCGCACGGACGTTGGCGTCGGCCTCCGCCCAAGTCCAAGTCTGCCATATGCCCCGGTCCTTGTGGCGGATGGCCGGCCGCTGTGGACGCACGGCCGCGTGCAGGCGCAGAAGTTTTGCAAATGTATCGGCAGTCCGGTCGAAACCGCCGCGGCCTGTAACCGATACCACGCTCACCCTCCCATTACCGTCATCAAGGCAACGGCTTTTCGAATGTCATTGCTTTTAGAGCAGAATTGGCAAACGTGGAAGGTCGACGAGAGCACAGTCGGTTCAACAGCCTGAAATCCGGCCTAATACTAAAGCCTAAATCTCAGATCCGAGGGGGCCGACCTATCGTTGCGCATGAGAATCAGGGGCAGGCAGCGGACCACTCGATCACGCTCGTGACTTTGGACTAACTCAATCCAAAATTATGAATGTGATCGATTCCAATACTTTAGAGCGGGACATGCAGATAAGTTTACGCAATCCGCGTGAACTTGATTGCGCCGGAAAACCGGTTCCCAGTTTTCCTCATCCCCTGCCAGCAAATGTTCGAGAGATATCGGCCGGCTCGATCGAGGCCGAAACCGTCCCGCGCAGGCGTCGCCGTAATATCTCAATCACCTAGGCTTTCCAAGAGCCGTGTGACTTGAGCGCGCAAAGTTTCGCAATGGAGGTCGTGTGCAAAACGCGCGACGTCCTCGCGAATCGGATTGGCCCGCAGTTTGACGAGCCTGTCCTTATCGCGTTTGCAAGAGGACGCATCAGACATGCGGTCTGCGTCGGTCTTTGGCTCGCCCGGGATTTCGACGGATGAGTCATGCGGCACATGCGCTGGAGATTCGTGGGCGGGCCCGTCAAGCCCGTCTGTGGAGACTGTGTCTGGCAAGCTCGTGAGCTGCCGCGACTCGGATTGAGAGGGGCTCACACTTTCGAGCAGGCGGGCGACCTGCGGGCGTAATTCCTCGCACTTCAGATCGCGCGAGAATCGATCCACCTCGTCGCGTCTCGGGTTCGCCCGCAGTCGGCCCAGCGTTTTGGCGTCGCGCTTGCAAATCTCCGCCGGCGAATTCGCCTCTGGCTCGAACTCTTGCCGGCGCGTCCGGCGAGGGAGGGAGAACGATTTCCTTGCGATCGACCGGCGGTTGCGTCACACGCGCTTCTTTCTGGCGGTTGCGCAAGGCAAGGGCGTCAGCCTGCGCCTTTGCGGCCTTCTCGCGCTCGGCTCTGTCGCGGGCTTCCTTTTCGGCCGCCGGCGGCTTTGCTGCTTGGAGGTCAGCCGCGCTCTGCTTGGCGAGCTGAGCACGGGCGAGGTCGGCGTAAAAGCCGGACTTGTGGGTCGCCAGGAAGGACTCCCAGGCCTGTCGCGTTCCGACGCGTTCCGCCAATTCGTAGTCGCGCGCGACGACGTCATTCGAATCAAGGGCCTGAGGTTGCGACCCGCCTTGCTTCGGGTCTGGCGCGGAGACAAGTGAAATTGACTTGCCACCGAGAGAGCTGAAGACGATCGGCTCTTGCGTGTTGTTCGTCATGCGTAAGACTTCATCGCGCACCTTGCCGAGTGCGATCCTTATGTCGAGGCCTGGCTCCGCGATGAATTTCAACAGCGCCGTCGTGAAAGGACTGTTTTGGCCATCGCCATCGTAGGAATACGAACCGGCCTTGGCCGCATAAGCGATCACCGTATCCGCACCCATACTCGCCGGATCGATAGTCGCGAGACCTGGCACAATGCCGCGCAGGCTGACGGTGCGCTGCATGCTGTGGACGAAAGGATTCTCGCGGCAGGCATCGAGGATGACCAGGCGCAATTGCCGGGCGGGCTGTAAAGCCGAAATCACCCGATCGAGCGACACGGCTTCGTCCTCGGCATCATAATCGGTGGCGAGCTTGGCGTCGGTCGGTATGAGATAATTCGTGTTGCCGGACATGATTCCATGCCCAGCGTAGTAAACGACCGCGATATCTGCCGTGGTGGCTTCGTTCATGAAACCACGGACGGCCCGTTTGAATTCGAGCACGCCGAGATCCTGGCGCAGGTCGACGAAGTCAAAGCCGGCATTTTTGAGCAACGTTGCCATGGCCTTGGCGTCATTGATCGTATTGGGCAAAGCGGCGGCGTTGCGATAGGCTGAATTGCCGATGACGAGGGCGACGCGCCGGCCGGCGAGCGCCGGATCGCTCGCCGACAGACACAAGAAAACAGCACAGAGTGCAAATGCCCATGGCCTGATAGCGCGCGACGCGCTCGCCTCAATCGCCCTACCCAGAAGGTCGAGGGCCCGGAAAACGCGGGCGATCGAGTTGAAACGCGTCGACATGGTCCGTTTCCGGTTGCGTCCGGCCTCCGCCGTTTAGTGATAAGGATAATTGGCGTGAGCGTGATGATAGTGCCGGTACGGATGCGGCCGGCGCCCCGACGCGGTCACGATGACTTTGATCTGCTTGGAATAGACCGGCGGATCATGCGGTATATGGTTGTTGTCGCCGAGCAGAAGTTGCAGCGTGTGCGGGCCAGGCGTCAGGCTGATCTTCGCCTCGGTTTGGCCAGCGCCGAAATGCAGATGATTGGGATCATTCGGGATCGGCTTGTCGAACTGCGGCAAAGGCGCATCGATGATGAGATGATGATGCCCGGTATTGGCTTTTTCGACGCCGGCCGGCGCGACGCCCATATTGAGCAGGCCGAACCGGATCGTCGGCATCGGTGAGATGTAAGCGCCGTCGGACGGATATTCGAAATAGACTTTGGCGCCCGGCGGTGACGGATGCCGCTGCACCGGCTTCGGTTGCGTCTCGGTTGCGCTCACTTTCTCGGCATCGACGACCGTTACATGAATGACCTCCGACATTACCGGAGGCGAATGCGGCACATGGTTCTTGTCGCCGAGCAAAAGTTGCAGAGTGTGCGGCCCGGGGGTCAAGGTCACGTCTGCTTCGGTCTGTCCGGCGCCGTAATGCAGATGCTGGAAATCGGCGGGAATGGCTTGGTCGAGCGGGGGCAGTCCGGTATCGATCAAGAGGTGGTGGTGCCCGGTATTGGCTTTTTCGACGCCGGCCGGGGCAAGGCCCATCCCGCGCAGCCCGAAATGAATTGTGGTTGTCAGCCCAATCGTCGCCCCGTCTTTGAGGTCGACGAAATACTCTGTCGCTCCAGGCGGGGACGGATTAGGCCCGCCCGCCGGCTTGTCCTGGCTCTGCGCCCCGCCGACGGTCGCGAAAACAAGGCCGGCCGAGACCAGCGCCAGCAAGCCGACGGCCGGTGCACGCCCACGGCGGTGCATCGAAGCCGGCGAAGCCCGGAATCGGATGGCTTTCAAAAGGCTTGCAGAGAAAATTTCCATTGCAACTACTCCGCCGAGCATGTTCTTGTTGGAAAAATCGATGCAATTCTCCAACAAGAACATGTTCCAACGTGTTGGCCCGGGTACCGATCCCTATCGACTGGAACAACTCCGTGCGAGCCGATCGGATGCATGCGGCCAAGTAATAACGCTACCACCGCTTGGCACAAAAGACCAGTTTGGTCCGTGTCGCAAATCACATAGCAGGGGTCGCGCTTCATTGATTTGATGGAGGCTGCGGTTATCGATTCCTAGCAGGGCTATGGAGTGGGCTCAGTGCCGCTTTGGCGCGGATGGCCTGTGGATCTCGCGCATTACGATGCGGAGGTGCGGAAAACTGAATGATCCGATCCTGGGTCGAGGTTCTGACGAGACAAATATGCGCGCATTCCATCTTATTCTCGCGTCGATAATCGCGGCTCTCGCTTCGTCGGGCGTCGTTATTCTGCTGCCGGGTGCTGTACCGCTCGCGGTTGCGCAATCGCCTAAGGAGCTTGCAACTTCGGCGCTGGAGCCCGGCGAGCTGTTCCGCGATTGCTCCGATTGCCCCGAAATGGTTGTCGTGCCGAGTGGCGAATTCGAAATGGGTTCCAACGACAGCCCCTACGAAAAGCCGTTGCATCGTGTCACGATCACCAAGCCTTTCGCGATCGGCCGGCGCGAGGTCACTTTCGCCGAATGGGATGCTTGTGTCGCACAAGGCGCCTGCAAATACAGTCCCGATGATCAGGGCTGGGGCCGCGGCAACCGCCCAGTCATCAATCTCAGCTGGGACGATGCGAAGATTTATGTGCAATGGATATCGCAACGCACCGGCAAAGCCTACCGTCTGCCGAGCGAGGCGGAATGGGAATATGCGGCGCGGGCCGGCACCGATTCACCTTTTTGGTGGGGCCGTGACCGCGGCGATGGACACGCCAATTGCGACGATTGCACTGCGCATCCGCTCGGCCAAACTTTGCCGGCGGGTTCATTCCGGCCGAATTCTTTCGGCCTCTACGATACCGCCGGAAACGCCGCGGAATGGGTCGAAGATTGCTGGAACGATTCGTTCCGAGGTGCGCCCCGCGATGGTTCCCCGTGGTTGACCGGTCAGTGCACGTTACGGGTCCTCCGCGGTGGATCCTTCGCCAGCAAGGCCAGCCTGGTTCGTTCTGCCGCGCGGTTCAGATACGACGAAGACGTGCGTTATTATGCAAATGGTTTCCGCATCGCGCGCGATCTACCGTAGTCTCTTTCTCGGTGCCGCGCGGCAAGGCATCGATCGCCCGTCGTCACGTGCGGTTCCGGAGGAGCCTTTGCGGCGAGAAAAGCGCGCCGCCGAGCAAGGCGACGCTCTCGAGGCGGAGCGCCGCTTCTTCCACCTCACTCATTCGGCTTGAGCGCGTCGATGCGCTTTTGCAATTCGTCAAGCTGCCGCCTCATGTCTTCGATGTCAGCTTTTTGTCCTGGCTCGGCCGGCTCGGCTGCCTTCTCGCTGGCGGAGGGGGCGGGGGCGGCAGACGAGAATGGCGAGAACATCCCGAGAGCCTGGCTGAACAGGGCCATGTTCTTGCGCGCCTGCTCCTCCAAGATCCGAACATTTGTCGAGTTGGTGCGGTGAGCGGCGAGGTGCCGAACGAAGTCGCAAACTGATCACGGAAATTCTGCTGCTCGTTGGTCAGCTTGTCGATCGTGAATTCGAGATAGCTCGGAACCAGCATTTGCATGCTGTCGCCATAGAAGCGGATGAGCTGGCGCAAAAAGGCGATCGGCATCAAGGCTTGGCCGCCCTTGCCTTCTTGTTCGAAAATGATCTGGGTGAGCACGGAACGGGTTATGTCGTCGCCGGTCTTGGCGTCATAGACAACGAAATCCTCGGCCTTCTTCACCATGTCGGCGAGGTCTTCGAGCGTGACATAGGCGCTCGTTCCGGTGTTATAGAGGCGTCTGTTCGCGTATTTTTTGATGGTGATCGGTTGCTTGTCGCTGGTCATTGTCAATTGTAGCCCTACTGGAAGCCGGCATCTCCGTCTGGAGGTGCGCGCGACCTCCGTTCGAACAATAGGCTTTTTATTCCAAGGCGAAAACGAAATTCTAGGTAAATGGCGACCACATCTTAAGGCCTGCTTGACCGCACCGCAGCAAGAGTGCTGAGAATGGCCTTCCATCGCAGGACCGATTTGGCTTGCGTGGCTAAAGCCAAACTGATTTTGCTCAACAAGAGCAAAATCAATGCTGCTCCAGTTCAAGAAGCTAAGCAGGCGTGGAAGACTTGCTTAGTCTGGCGCCGTCCCCGATCGCTTCGCCGGCACCATGCTGGACGAATGAAATCGGTTTTGATTCATAAACTTGGCGCGTGGCTTCATGAGGTTCGACGATGCCGCCGAAACGAATTTCAGACGGGCAGTGATGCTTTTGACCATACAGGATGACGTGCTCTGCATGCATGGCACCCACGCCTATGTGCGGGCGATGAGCGGCTCGCATAAATCGGCCGCATGACTATCTCTTCTTCGAGAATTGGCGCGGCTGATTTTCGGACCTTAGGCGCGGGGTCTCTTTGGTGGCGTGCCGGAGTGTTCGCTACCAGATCACGTTCATGGTTTTGAATTGAATCAATCCAAAACCATGAACGTGATCAATTCCAAAAGTTTAGAGCGGGATGAGCGATCAAGTTTAGGCAATCTGCGTAAACTTGACTGCGGCGGAAAACCGGATCCGACTTTTCCTCGTTGCGCTCTAGACAGCCGCCCGCGATCCCCGGTCGAGGGTTGACATAGATCATTGGTCAGTTCGGCTTCCTTAACCTAAGGCTTGTCGCGACAAGCAAAGGGCCGAACCACGAGGAGGAGTTCAAATGTCGAACAATATCGTCATCGTCGGTGCGGCGCGTACTGCCGTCGGATCATTCAACGGCGCCTTCGCCGATGTTGCCGCGCACGAACTCGGCGCCGCGGCCATCACGGCGGCGTTGCAGCGGGCGAAGGTCGAGGCTGCGGACGTCGATGAAGTCATCCTCGGGCAAATATTGACTGCCGCCGAAGGCCAGGGGCCCGCCCGCCAAGCCGCGATGAAGGCCGGCGTTCCGCAGGAGAAAACAGCGTTCGGTCTCAATCAATTGTGCGGATCGGGCTTGCGCGCCGTGGCGCTCGGCTTGCAGCAGATCGCCAATGGCGACGCGAAGATCATCGTTGCCGGCGGCCAGGAAAGCATGTCGCAGGCACCCCACGCGGCGCATTTGCGCGCGGGGACGAAAATGGGCGATCTGAAATTCGTGGATACCATGTTGAAGGATGGCTTGATCGACGCTTTTCACGGGTACCACATGGGAAATACGGCAGAAAACGTTGCCGCGAAGTGGCAGATCAGCCGCGAGGAGCAGGATCTTTTAGCGCTCGGCTCGCAGAACAAAGCCGAGGCGGCGCAAAAGGCCGGCCGGTTTGTCAAGGAAATCCTGCCTTACACGGTCAAGACTCGCAAAGGCGACATCGTCGTCGACAAGGATGAGTATATCCGCGCCGGAACCACGCTCGAGGCGCTCGCCAAGCTGAAACCGGCTTTTTCGAAGGAGGGTTCGGTCACCGCCGGCAATGCCTCTGGCATCAATGACGGCGCGGCTGCGCTTATTTTGATGACGGAAGAGAATGCCAAGGCGCGCGGCTTAACGCCGCTCGCCCGGATCGCATCTTGGGCGACGGCCGGCGTCGATCCTGCCATTATGGGGACCGGCCCCATTCCCGCGACCCGCAAGGCGCTCGAGAAGGCAGGCTGGAAAATCAAAGACCTCGATCTCGTCGAAGCCAACGAGGCTTTCGCGGCGCAAGCCGTCGCCGTGAACAAGGATCTCGGCTGGGACCCTGCAATCGTCAACGTCAATGGCGGCGCGATTGCGATAGGCCATCCGATCGGCGCCTCCGGCGCCCGCATTCTCGTTACCTTGTTGTACGAGATGCAGCGGCGCGGCGTGAAAAAAGGCCTTGCGACGCTCTGCATCGGCGGCGGCATGGGAATAGCTCTGGCCGTCGAGCGCTGAGAGGTCAGCGTTCGAGCGGCGTTGCGCAAGACCAATGTTGGCGCCGGATTGACGTCCCTTGCGTTGGTTTCGCCGCGGATCCCGGCCGCCTCGCGGCTGGCGCCTTGTGCGATCGGTTGGACCCAGCCGATCGACGGCAATAGGCGCTATTTCGATAAGTTGGAGCGTGCCCTGTGTGAGATATCCGATATATCGCCCCTCTAAATCACGGGACATCGGATTGCTCTGGTGTTGCATCGGCCAAGGCCGGCAGGCAGGGTGCGTCGTCGGGAAGGAAGCACGAAAGGGGAAGGGCTATGACTCGAGTGGCGGTGGTAAGCGGTGGCACGCGCGGCATCGGCGCGGCGATCAGCAAAGGTTTGAGCGCAGCCGGCTGCAAGGTGGCTGCAGTGTATCATGGCAATGACGAGGCTGCGGCCAAGTTCAAAGCCGAGACCGGGATAGCAGTCTACAAATGGGACGTGGCGGATTACGCAGCTTGCGTCGCGGGCCTCGGCCGGGTCGGCGCGGATCTCGGACCGATCGACATATTAGTCAATAATGCCGGCATCACCCGGGACACGCTTTTCCATAAAATGACACCGCAGCAATGGTATGCGGTGATCAACACGAATTTAAATTCGCTCTTCAACATGACCCGCCCGGTCATCGAAGGCATGCGCGACCGCGGTTTCGGCCGCATTGTCAATATTTCCTCGATCAATGGTCAAAAGGGCCAGCGTGGCCAAGCGAATTATTCCGCCGCCAAAGCCGGCGATCTCGGTTTCACCAAGGCTCTGGCGCAAGAAGTCGCCAACAAGGGCGTCACGGTCAACGCCATCTGCCCCGGCTATATCGCCACCGATATGGTCAAAGCGGTTCCGAAAGAAATCCTAGAAAAATCAATCATATCCCAAATTGCCGTGGGACGCCTCGGCGAACCGGAAGAAATTGCCCGCTGCGTAGCGTTTCTGGTTAGCGATGACGCAGGTTTCATAACCGGATCGACGCTGTCCGCCAACGGCGGCCAATATATGGTCTGAACGGCGCAACGCCCAGAGGCTGTCTCGGTCGTGCGAAGCCGCATTTTCTCGATAAACCCCGGAGAAGTCCGGACTTTTCCGGGGTAGGGCTTCAGACTTCACTCAGACGTGACACCGAAAACACGCCAGCTTCTTTGCGCTAGCGCAGCGGCATCCGGTAAAGCTCACGCTTCTTCGGCGGCTTTCTGCTTCAGCACCTGGCGACCACGATACATGCCCGTCTTGGGGTCGATATGATGCGGCCGGCGCAATTCGCCGGAATCCTTGTCTTCCACATAAGTCGGCGCTTTCAGCGCATCCGCGGAGCGGCGGAAACCCCGTTTCATCGGAGAGGTTTTTCGTTTCGGAACTGCCATTTATCCGCTCCATAGCCGGTTCGCCCGGCAAGCGGCACCAGGCGGCGAGAATTTCGAAGCCGCGCTTCTACACTGGAACGCCGGCCGAGGCTATCCTAAAATCACAAATGGCCGCCAACGGTTCCGGTGCCTCCGGTTTGCGGCTTCTTCTCAACGAAGACAATCGAGTTCGGCGTGGTCGGCGCGGGCCGTCACGATCCTGGCATGCGCAGCGACATGGTGGCTGGGACGCTGGGCATTGCGGCGGTGCGGATTGGGGAGGACTGCGGCGAGCAGGGCCAATTCGTGCGGGTCGAGCGCACTTGCGTGCTTGTGAAAATAGGTCTCGGCAGCGGTTTCGATCCCGAAAATACCTTCTCCCCATTCCGCAATGTTCAAATAAACTTCGAGAATGCGCCGTTTCGGCCAGGCCGCATCGAGAGCGAGTGCGATCGGAATTTCGAGCGCCTTACGGAAATAAGAATGGGAGGGCCACAAGAACAAATTCTTCGCTGTCTGCATGCTCACGGTCGAGGCGCCACGTCTTACACCTTCGTCCGAGGCCTCATCGATCACCTCGCGCAAGGCTCCCCAATCCACACCATGATGCCTGCAGAAGCGGGCGTCCTCGGACACGATGACCGCTGCGATCAAGTGTGGCGAGATTTGCTTTAGGGGAACGAAGTGCCACTCAACTTCTTCGTGTAAAATGTAACGCGCGAGCATCAAGGTTGAGACCGGCGTGACGAAGCGATAGGCGATGATCAGAGCAACGAGCAAGAAAGCGAAAAATAGGAAAAATCGGAGAAGCCATTTGAGGAATGTGCCGAACACGTTGCCGCCGTTAGAGCCAGTCCCGCTCGCGTCACGATCCGCCCGATCGAGGACCTTTGGCTCTGCCTTTCTGATTTTAGGCCCACTCCACCCATTCGCGCTGTCTCGGGCATCCGAAACGAGCCCGAGCCTTGACCGATCTTGTTTCCTCAGGCAAGCGGAACCGAGACTTCGTGGGCAATATGGAGAAGAAAATGACGGCTGCCACGGCACGACAGGAATTTCAGGCACGGCTCGCGGCGGTCGCCGAGGCGACGGAGCATATGCTTGACCGGCTCCTGTCGCTCCAGCCAATGCCGGGCGAGACCTATCGTCCGCCCCGTTTCGTCGAGGCCCTGCGTTACGCTACGCTCGGCGGCGGCAAGAGGTTGCGGCCATTTCTGCTGGTCGAGACGGCCCGGCTTTTCGGTGTCGAAAATGAAGGGGTGCTGCGCGCCGCGGCGGCGCTCGAAATGATCCATTGCTATTCGCTCGTGCATGACGATTTGCCGGCGCTCGACAACGACGACTTGCGGCGAGGCCGCCCGACCACCCACAAAGCTTATGACGAGGCGACGGCCATTCTTGTCGGCGATGGGCTTCTGACTTATGCCTTCGACGTCACGGCCGATCCGCTGAACTCATCCCGATCCGGCCATTCGGGCGGAACTGGTTCTCGCCCTGGCGCGCACCGCCGGACTGGGCGGCATGGTCGGCGGTCAGGTCCTCGATATCGAGGCCGAACAGGCGAAAGAGGCGCACACCGCCGAAGCCGTGATAAGACTGCAGTCGATGAAGACGGGGGCGCTTCTGCTTTACGCCGTCCGCGCCGGGGCGATCCTCGGTCGGGCCGACGCGCAGGCAAAGGAGGCGCTCGCCTGCTACGGCCGGGCGATCGGCGCGGCGTTCCAGGTCGCCGACGACATCCTGGACGTCGAGGCCGACGAAGTTGCGCTCGGCAAGCGTGCCGGCAAGGATGCCGATCGCAACAAGGCTACGCTCGTGGCGGCCCTCGGGCTTGCCGCGGCACGTGAGCGGCGTGATAGGCTCGCAGCGGACGCTGTTGCCGCTCTCACGGGCATTGCTTCGAGCGACAACAAGGCCGCGATCCTGAAGGAGGCGGCCCTTTTCGCGGTGAACCGCAAGAACTAGCCCTCTTCGCTGTGCGGTGACTGCGTCGTGGCGCCCGCTTCGGCAGGACCAGAAGATCGGCTTCCCATGAGCGACCCGATTAACCAGGGAAACGACCGCAGCGCCTTACGGGCAACGCGGGGAGCAGGTACCTCAGTCCGCAATTCGGCGCTTCTGCGCGTCGTCCAGGCGCGCCCGCGTCTCTTCATCGCCATGGCCTGCGGCATGGCGGTTGGTCTCGCCTTGCCGTCGGAATGGCGCGTGACCACGCGTCTTCTCATCGGCTGGAACGTCGCGACTTGGCTGCATTTCATCCTGGCCGCCATCATGATCGTCACGGCTTCGGAGGTGACGATCAAGAGAAAGGCCGAGATCCAAGACGAGGGACGCTTCGCCATCCTGCTGCTGGCGTCACTCGCCGCACTGGCGGCGTTCGGTGCGATCTTTGCCCAACTCACCACCGTAAAGACTCTGACAGGGCTTTTGAAAGACTTGCATATCGCGCTTGCCGCGGCGACGATCGTGAGCGCCTGGACTTTCACCCATCTCATGTTCGGGTTGCATTACGCGCATGATTATTTTCTCGAGCGCGCGGGCAGCGAAGCACGCCCGGCCAAAAAAGCCGGCGGACTGATCTTTCCGGGCACGAAAGAGCCGGATTATTTCGATTTTCTCTATTTCTCCTTCGTGATCGGGGTCGCTTGTGCGACCGCCGACGTGGAAATCACTTCGCGACCTATGCGGCGTGCGGCGCTCGTCCATTGCGTGCTGGCGTTCTTCTTCAACAGCGCGGTTCTCGCTTTGACGATCAATATCGCGGCTGGGCTGATTTAGAGCCTGTCGAGGAAAAGGTTTTCCGGGCGAGTGCAGCGCGCTTTTTTTATCGGCAGGTGTCGTCGCGCGTTCATGCATTCGCGTGCGCCATTGTCTCGCGTAAACGTGTTTTCGCTGATCGCGCGGGCACAGATGCGCGGCGTTCGCGATCGTCAGCCGGCGTCGGCGACGAGCCCCGCGGCCCTGATCGCATGAATGAGGGCTGCCTCGTCATTGTCGGACGTATCGCCCGAAGCACCGACCGCGCCGATCAATGTTTCCGCGGCATCGCGCACGAGGACGCCGCCCGGCACCGGCACGACGCCCTCGTCGAGAATTGTCGTCAGGCCAGCAAAAAAATGCGGACGTTCAATCGCCGCCGCCGCGAGCCTGCGCGACCCCATGCCCAGCGCCAAAGCACCGTTTGCCTTGCCGAAGGCTATTTTCCAACGGGCGAGGCTGGTGCCATCTTCGGCGGCAGCCGCGCGCAACGCGCCGCGCGCGTCGAGCACGACGACGGCCAGCGGATTGAAGGATTTTTCCCGGGCAAAGGCGAGGGCCGCGTCGACAATCCTGCGGGACAGGTCGAGGGTCAGTTCCATCATGTCGTCTCACTCGACTCGAGTTGGCGGTCGGAAATCATCGGACACGGTGCGGCCGACATGCAGGCCGACAACGCAAGGATGTGGGAGATGATTTCTAGCGCGCTTTTGAATTCTAAGGAAAGCGATTAATGGCAGGGGTACGCGATTCAAGGCGTTAGAGTGTGATCTCGAAAAGTTGTACGGCAATAGGACGAGACGGTTGCCTCGAGTGACCGTTGCACCTCATGTCGCTGCGAGGCGAATGCGACTACGACGCTGATCAACCGAGGGACGTAAGCGGCGGAGAACACCGGCGGAAGGGCGACGATGAACAAGATGACAGGCGGCGAAGCCATCGTCGCAGGACTTCTCGATCATGGAATTGATACGGTCTTCGGTCTGCCGGGGGCCCAGATCTACGGACTGTTCGATGCATTTCATCGGGCCCGGCCGAAGCTGAAAATCATCGGCGCTCGGCATGAACAGGCCTGCGGCTATATGGCGTTCGGTTCTACGCGCGCGAGCGGCCGGCCGAGCGTCTTCTCGGTCGTGCCGGGTCCCGGGGTGCTCAATGCAGGCGCCGCGCTGCTGACGGCCTCTGGCTGCAACGCGCCGGTCCTCTGCGTCACCGGCCAAGTCCCGCGCGCTTTTCTCGAGCGGGGGCGCGGTCAACTGCACGAAATGCGCGACCAGCTTGGCACGCTGCGCGGTCTCGTGAAACACGCGGCGCGGATCGAGGCCGGCGCGAATGCCAAGATCGAAGTCGCACGCGCCTTTCAGGAGATGAAGATCCGGGCGGCCGGGCCCGGCAGCGCTCGAAATGCCATGGGACGTCTTCACCGAACCGGCCCCTGTCGTCGACTATGCACCGCTCGAACCCTTCCCGGCACCGCCGCCGGACCCGGACCGCATCGCTGCCGCCGCCAGACTCGTCGCCGAAAGCAAAGCGCCGATGATTTTCGTCGGCGGCGGTGCCATTGACGCGGCAGATGCCGTTCTCGAACTCGCCGAGAAGATCAATGCCCCCGTCGTTGCTTTCCGCAGCGGCCGCGGCATCGTCAGCAACCGGCACGAGCTAGGTCTCACTATTGCCGCAGCCTATGAACTTTGGTCCGAGACCGATCTGATGATCGGGATCGGCACGCGCCTCGAATTGCCGTGCTGGCGCTGGCCCTATCGTCCGAACGGTCTGAAATCGATTCGCATCGACGTCGATCCCGCCGAAATGCGGCGCATGACGCCCGACGTGGCGATCATCGCCGATGCCGATGCGGCGGCGCGCGCTTTCATCGCCGCCATTGGTGCGAGCGGCGCCAAGCCCGGCCCCCGACGCGACAGAATAAAGAACGCCGCGGCCAAGGCGGCGCGGGATATCCAAGCTATCCAGCCGCAAATGGCTTATTTGAACATATTGCGCGCCGTGCTGCCGGAAGACGGTTTCGTCACCGACGAACTATCGCAAGTAGGATTTGCCTCCTGGTTCGGCTTTCCCATCTATCGTCCGCGGACGTTCATCTCGTCCGGCTACCAGGGCACGCTCGGTGCGGGCTTTCCGACGGCGCTCGGCGTCAAGGCGGCCTTTCCCGACAAGCCGGTCGTCGCTATCACAGGCGACGGCGGGTTCATGTTCGCGGTGCAGGAACTCGCCACGGCCGTGCAATACGGCCTTGGCGTCGTCACGCTGGTCTTCAACAACGAGGCCTATGGCAATGTTCGGCGCGACCAATTGCAGAATTTCGATGGCCGCGTGACGGGTGCCGATCTGGTCAATCCGGATTTCGTGAAGCTCGCCCAATCCTTTGGAGTCGAAGGCCGACGCGTGGCGACGCCGGAGGCCTTCAGGCCGGCACTCGAGCAGGCGCTCGCGGCGACAACGCCGCAACTCATCGAGATCGTCGTGCCGCGCGATTCCGAGGCGAACCCGTGGCGCTTCATCCATCCGCCGCTTCCAACGTGAGAAACCCGGGCCAGCCGGCGAAAACGGGGCAACTGGACCGCCGTCATCATTCCGGCAAGGGTGCGAATTCGGTCTCTTCCGGAACAAGGGGGAAGCGCCCGCTTTTCCAGTCCTCCTTGGCCTCTTCGATCTGCTCCCTGCGTGACGAGACGAAGTTCCACCAAATGTGCCGCGGCCCCTCGAAACGCTCACCCGCGATCTCGACCTCGCCGTCGACAATATAAATGGCCCGCTCTTCATACTCCGGGTCGAGCGGCGCGGCGGCATCGGCCGCCAATGACACCTCGACGTAGAACCAATCCGACACCGTGTCGACGGGCGCAGTCGCGCCGAAGGCGGTGCCGGCAATGATCCGGGCGCGCAAGCCGTGGCCTTCGATGACCGGCAGATCGTCGGCGGCGAAGTGCTGAAAGGAGGGCTCGATTTCTTCCTGCGCGGCAGGCAGTGCTATCCAGCTCTGCAGGCCCAACAGGCTCGCGCCGGCACTGCGCTGCATCTGCGGCGTGCGCTCGGAATGCGCTATGCCGCGCCCGGCCGTCATCAAGTTCATCTCGCCCGGAACGATCTCCTGGATATTGCCTTCGCTGTCGCGATGCAGGATGCGCCCGTCGAACAGGTAAGTAACAGTGGCGAGGCCGATATGGGGGTGGGGACGAACATCCATCCCTTGCCCGGCGATGAATTGGACCGGACCAAAATGATCGAAGAATATGAAAGGCCCGACCATTTGACGCCTGCCATGTGGCAAAGCTCGGCGCACGGCGAAGCCGCCGAGATCGCGGGCGCGCGGTATGATGACCAAGTCCAGACCATTGCCGGCGTGCGTTTCGCCAAGAACAGGATCATTCGAGGCAAGCCAACTCATGACCAGGTTTCCTTTCAGTGACCGATCGACGCTGCACCCTAGCATCATCGAGCGCCGACAGGCGTCATCGCTTCTCGCGTAAAGACGCCGTCTGCGATCTTACGCCTGGCGACATAGACTTCAGCAATCGATATGACCACGCAACTGCAACTGCGGATCGAACGCTCCGGAGCTGACCCTTCCCTTCTTGGCGGGATCTTGCAGACGCAGACTGCGAACGACGGTCAGCCGTGAAGCCGGCAACCATGTGGTGGCACCGAATCAGGCGTACAATGGCAATCTTGAGCCCCGCGTGAAGCGCCCATGGGCGCCACTGCGGCGGCGTTGGGCGGTCATAGCGGTAGGACGCTGGCGATTGCCTCGGCTGCCCGGAACACGGGAGATGGCCGCTCGGTGCGTTTCCGGCAACGCTGCCGAGGGACGTTGACATACATCAAGCGGCGGCAAGGTTGACCCGGTATACTAGACCTGAGCAGGCCTCGCAGCCAATCGGCTTCAGGCGCAGCGATGGGGCGGGTCGCCGGCGACAACGGAGCCCAGCGGTTTGGCGAACGCCGATGAATGCGGCGTGAGGCCGGCCCCGTCTTTCCAAAACCCTCAACGCAGGTAATGCATGACCTATTATTTCGCCAAAACGCTCACATGCGGTTTCAACGAAGCCGTCGAGCGGACCACCGAGGCCCTCAAGAATGCCGGCTTCGGCATCATCACCGAGATCGACGTCAAGGACACGTTGAAAAAGAAACTCGACGCCGATTTCCGCAATTACCGCATCCTCGGCGCCTGCAACCCCCGCATGGCGCGCGAGGCGCTCGAAATCGAGGACAAGGTCGGTACAATGCTGCCCTGCAACGTCATCATCCAGGATGCCGGCGCCGGCAAGACGGAGGTGGCGGCCATCGATCCTGTTGCTTCTATGCAAGCAATCGACAATCCCAAGCTGCTAGGGCCGGCAAAGCAAGTGCAGGCCATGCTGAGAGACGTCATCGCCGGACTCTGATCGCCCCGTTCGTTGCCCAATTCACTTCCGGCTCCAGATCGGCGCCGATGCAGACATCACGGAGACATCATGCATAAAGATTGGATCAAATTGACGGCCGAACTGCTCGGGCCGCTGCGCGAACTGCGTGGCGGTGCGCCCGACGTCATGAAGAACTTTTCCGCCATCGCGCAGGCCGCCCTCAAGGGGGGCGCTCTCGACACCAAGACCAAGGAATTGATCGCGCTCGCGATCGGCGTCGCGATCCGTTGCGACGATTGCATCGCATTCCATGCCAAGGCCGCCGTCGCACAGGGTGCGAGCCGTGCGGAAGTGCAGGAAACGCTCGGCATGGCAATCTACATGGGTGCCGGCCCGGCCACGATGTATGCGAGCCACGCGATCGAAGCCTTCGATCAATTCAAAGCGAGCGCCGCCAGCGGAGACGCCGTGAAAACAGGGTAGGGAGGCTGCCGCCGCAGAGGCGCACCAGTCGATGCGGCTCGAGGTGGTTCGGCAACTCACGCATAAACCGCCACGAGCCGAGCGATGCGCCCGTACGGAACATCTCATGACAGAACCTTGGACCTCGTTGCCAACCGCCCTCGAGCCCGCCTCAGGCAAGAGATTGCGCCTGTTTGCGTTGCAGGGCACCGAGGCGCTCGGTCGAGCCATCGGCGATTTCCTCGGCGAGCCGCTCGCCAGGCACGAGGAGCGCGATTTCGAGGACGGCGAACACAAAGCCAGGCCGCTCGATCCTGTCTGCGGCGCTGACGTCTATGTGGTGCACAGCCTTCACGGCGGTCCGGACAAGAGCGCCAATGACAAGCTGTGCCGGCTGCTGTTCTTCATCGGCGCTCTGAAGGACGCCGGGGCGATGCGGGTGACGGCGATCGTCCCCTATCTGTGTTACGCGCGCAAGGATCGGCGCACCAAGCCGAACGACCCGGTGACGACGCGCTATATCGCGGCCCTGTTCGAAGCTGTGGCCACTGATGCCATCGTCGCGCTCGAAGTTCACAACGAAACCGCTTTCGAAAACGCTTTCCGCCGCCGTGCGGTGGCGCTGACGGCGGCGCCGTTGCTGATCGAAAAAATCAAAGCGGCGGTGGGCAGTGAGCGCCTTTGCGTCGTCTCGCCGGACCTTGGTGGGGGGAAGCGGGCAGACTTGTTGCGGGAAGCGCTGGAGATGGCCATCGGCCGGCCGGTGGGCAAAGCCTTCGCCGAAAAGCACCGCAGCGCCGGCATTGTTTCCGGGGATCTTTTCGTCGGCGACGTCGCCGACGCCACCTGCATCATCGTCGACGACCTCATCAGTACCGGGGGAACACTCATCCGGGCGGCCCGGGCGGCCCGCGACCGCGGAGCGAAGCGGGTTTTGGCCTGCGTCGCCCACGGCCTCTTCATGCCGGGGGCCGAGGCGGCGCTCGCCGATCCCGCGATCGAGCGCATCATCATGACCAATTCGGTGCCGCCGTTCCGGCTCCCTGTGGGGCCTGTGCGCGACAAGCTCGACATTGTGCCCGCAGCGCCGCTGTTCGCCGAGGCGATCCGCCGGCTTTCCGAAGCGAGGCCGCTCACCGATCTCCTGGTATTTTGAGACGATGTGGCATCCGGCGGCTCCACGCAAATCGAGTTGAGCAAGGTCAAGCTGGATGACAGAATATCGCGGGCGTTAACGGCGTCCGCCCATTAACCGCGCCGGAAATGAGGTCGTCAGAATGTATCCTGCCGCCAGCCCATTGTTGACCGACCTCTATGAACTGAACATGCTCCAAGCCTATTTTGAGCATGGCCAGACGGAGAGGGCTGTCTTCGAATTCTTCGTGCGCAAGCTGCCACCGCGCAGGGGCTTCCTGGTCGCTGCAGGGCTCGAGCAGGCCCTCGATTATCTCGAGACGCTGTGCTTCTCTGCGGCGGAGATCGACTGGCTGCGGCAAAGCGGCCGTTTCCCAGATGAATTCGTTGATCGGCTCACAAAGTTCCGCTTCACAGGCGATGTCGAGGCCATGCCGGAGGGGACTGTCTTCTTCCCGAACGAGCCGATCCTGCGCGTGACGGCGCCGCTTCCTGAAGCACAGCTCCTGGAAACGCGCCTCATCAATATCCTTCATTTTCAATCGCTGATCGCCAGCAAAGCGGCGCGCATGGTTCTCGTCGCGCCGGGCAAGCAATTGGTGGATTTCGGCCTGCGCCGCGCGCATGGGGCCGAGGCCGGGCTCATGGCTGCGCGCGCAAGTTATCTGGCGGGCTTTGCCGGCACGGCGACCATGCTCGCGCAGAAGGATTTCGGCATCCCGATCTTTGGCACGATGGCGCATTCCTTCGTTGAGGTGCATGACGACGAAACCGCGGCCTTTGAAGCCTTCGCCCGCTCGCGACCCGACAATCTTGTTCTGCTGATCGACACCTATGACACGGAAACCGCGGCGCAGAAAGTCGTGCGGCTGGCGCCTCGTCTGAAGGCACTGGGAATCTTTATCCATGGGGTGCGCCTCGATAGCGGTGATCTCGTCGCCTTGTCAAAGAACGTCAGACATATTCTGGATAAAGGCGGCCTCGCGGATGTCATCATCTTCGCAAGCGGCGGCCTCGACGAAGATGAGCTTCTCAAGATCGCCGACGCGGACGCGCCGATCGACGGCTTCGGCATCGGCACGAGCCTCACCACATCTTACGATGCGCCGGCGCTCGATTGTGCCTACAAAATCCAGGAATATGCCGGGATCGCCAGACGCAAGCGCTCGACTGGAAAGGCGACCTTGCCCGGCAGCAAACAGGTCTGGCGCAGCTTCGGACCCGACGGACGCATGGCCGGCGATATTCTATCAACCCAAGATGATCGCCAGCCGGGCGAGCCATTGCTTCGACTCGTCATGCGCGAGGGCCGGCGAATCGCGCCGTCGCCGACGCTAGCCGAAATCCGCGAGCAGACCGCGCGCGGGCTTGCTCAATTGCCGGAGTCGTTGCGCCGTCTCGATGGCGGCGCCGCCTCTCCAGTGACGATAGCGGCAAGGCTGCTGGCGCTCGCAGAAGAAGTCGACCGCGCGCTGGCGCACCATGAAAAGGGCCTGTCGTGATCGGCGCTCGGGAGGATGACGCGGGTCGGCGCTTGTCCGTCCGTTTCCGTCAACACCAACCAATCGTCGAAGAAGATGTCGATTGGATACTGATCGGCCACGACATCTGCCCTTTGGTCGCAGAGGTGGTTGAAAGAATCTTCGACGCACGCGACACGCCATGATGTACTTAAACCGTTGTTCGAGGCGTTCAACTTCCGAGAAGATGGCCGATCGGACGGACGCGATCGGCTTCACTTCCCTGTCGATTTCGACGGGTGTTTCCATGGCCTTTCTGCGACCGTTTTAACAGGCTTCTGGTCTCACCGATCAAAGCGGCATTGCCGGTTCGGACCGGGGCTCTTTTGGCTCTTCCGGAATTTCGGTCATCGTCGCCTCGGTCAGCAGCATGAGGCTCGCCGTCGAAACTGCGTTCTCCAGTGCGACGCGGACAACTTTCGTGGGATCGATGATGCCGGCCTCGACGAGATCGACGTATCGGTTGCAGGCGGCATCGAAGCCGAAGGCGCCCTGCCCTTCGAGCATGCGCGCAACCACGACGCCGCCGTCGACTGAGGAATTCTCCGCGATTTGCCGTGCGGGTGCCTCAAGGGCGCGCTTCAGAATCTGCACGCCCGTCCGCATGTCGCCTTCGCAATTGGCCTCTTCCTTGGTCACCGCGTCGATAGCGCGCAGCAGGGCAAGGCCACCGCCAGGCACGATCCCCTCGGCGACCGCGGCCTTGGTCGCACTGATCGCGTCGTCCAAGGCTTCCTTCCTGGATTTCATCTCGGCCTCGGTCGGCGCCCCGACACGGATCACGGCGACGCCGCCAGCGAGCTTGGCGAGGCGCTCCTCGAGCTTCTCGCGATCATAGTCGCTCGTCGCCTTCTCGATCTCATGGCGGATCTGCTGGATGCGGCCATCGATCGTGGCACGCGCGCCGGCACCTCCGATGATCGTGGTATGGTCCTTGTCGACGACGATACGGGCGGCGCGTCCGAGCTGTTCAACTCTCGCATTCGCGAGCTTCAACCCGAGATCCTCGGAGATGACCTGACCGCCGGTCACGACGGCGATGTCCTCCAGCATCGCCTTGCGCCGGTCGCCAAAGCCGGGCGCCTTGACGGCGCAACCCTTGAGGGCTCCGCGCAGTTGATTGACGATCAGCGTCGCCAGCACCTCGCTCTCGACATCCTCGGCGACGAACAACACCGGCCGCCCTGTCTTGGCGACCTGTTCGAGCAAGGGCAGCATGTCGTTGAGCACGCTGATCTTCCGGTCGCACAGCAAGACGAAGGCATCTTCGAGCACCGCCTCCATGCGTTCGGGATCGGTAACGAAATAGGGCGAGACAAAGCCGCGGTCGAATTGCAGGCCCTCGACCACTTCGAGCACCGTCTCCGTGGTCTTCAACTCCTCGACGGAAATCACACCTTCATCGCCGATCTTCTCCATCGCATCGGCAACCAGTTCGCCAACCGCAGGATCGTTGTGTGCCGAGATCGCCGCAACCTGCGCTTTCTCTTTGCGCGTGTGCACGGGTCGTGAAATCGCCTTGAGGGCTTCGATGGCGATTTTCATCCCGCGATCGAGACCGCGCTTCAGGTCGATGGCGCTCGCCCCGGCAGTAACGTTGCGGACGCCGTCGGCGAAGATGGCGTGCGCGAGAATCGTCGAGGTGCTGGTGCCATCGCCCACGATGTCTCCTGTCCGCTCCGCCGCTTGTTTCAGCACTTGCGCGCCGAGGTTCTCTTCCGGATCTTTGAGCTCGATTTCTTTGGCGATGGCGACGCCATCATTGCAGACGATGGGCGGACCCCACTTCCTCTGGATCAGCACGCATTTGGATTTCGGCCCCAGGGTCACCCGGACAGCGTCGGCGAGCTGCGCCGCGCCGCTCAGAATTTTCTCGCGCGCGGCCGAGCGAAACAACAGATGTTTATGGGCCATGGCCAGTCAACCCCGAAGCATTATGTGCGCTGAACTGTAGGATTTGATGATCATCGCCGCGTTGCGGTGGATCAAACGATCAATGGCATGCGATGACGAACGCACCGCGCCTCCGGTCGGCCAGGCGTTACGACGTCTTCGCCTTCAGCCGGATCATTTCGCCAGCGATGAGGAAGGTTTCTTCGCCATGAGGGTGGAATGGTCTTTGAACCACGCCGTCCGAGCTGCGGCCCCTAGAGCGATCCATGAGACTGGAAAACTCGTCTCAACATCAATAACTTGGAGCATATCAAACGCGCGGCATGCGCGGAAGCAAGTGCGGGCTTGAGCATGTCCTTTATGAATCAACCGGTAGATCCGATGTCTAAATATCGGAAAAGCGGACCCACTTTTCCGTGACATGCTCTAGTACCCGGAATCACGGGTCCGCGAAACATGGTTTGAGGCGTTTCTGATGGACTTCGGATTTGGTCCAGACGAAGGGGCGAGCTGTTTCATTATAGGTGCGGATGAAGGCGTCGATATGGGCCTTGAGCTCTTCGACGGCCTGGAACGAGGCGCCCTTGAGGGACTTTCCGGCAAGGATCGAGAACCAGATTTCGATCTGGTTCAGCCAAGATGTGTGGGTCGGCGTGTAATGGAAGGTGACGTTCTTGTGCCGTGCAAGCCACCTGTCGTGTTTGGGCTTGTGGGTGGACAGATTGTCGAGGACGACGTGGATATGGCAGTCCTGGTAGGCGGCGATGACCTCGTTCATGAAGGCGAGGAACTCGACGCGCCGTCGGCGCTTGGCGTGGCGGCCGATGACTTTGCCAGTCGCGACATCGAGCGCGGCGAAAAGGGTCGTGGTGCCATGCCGCGTGTAATCATGCGACTGGCCCGTCATCGCCCGTCCGTTCGGCAGTTTGAGGTAGCCCTGGGCGCGCTCCAAGGCCTGGATCGCCGGCTTCTCATCGACGGCGAGGACGATCGCGTTTTCGGGCGGCGCCATGTAAAGGCCGACGATCTCGGCGGCTTTCGCCACGAAGTCGGGGTCGTTGCTCTCGCACCAGGACTTGCGACCGGAAAGATCGATCTTCTGGGCACGAAGAAAACGCCAGATATATTGCTCATGAACGTCGCCGAGCGCCTTGGCGAGCAAAGGAGCCGTCCAATTGGCGAAGCCTTGCGGCGGCTTTTCGTCGAGCAGCGCCAAAATCCGTCGGCCTGTCTCGGGGCCATATTTCGGCACGGGGCCGCGGTTACCCGTCTCGCTGAAGCCGGCAAGCCGGTCCTTGGCGTAACGCACCCGCCATTTGGACGCTGTGCCGATCGTGCAGCCGACCGCGCGGGCAATGGCGCGGGTCGCAGCCCCATCCGCCGCCTGCAAAACGATCCGCGCCTTGAAACGGGTGCGGTGTTCGGTCTTCGTCGAACGCACCAAGCTCTCAAGCTCGGCCCGTTCTTCCGCCGTCAGAATTATCGGCGTAGCTTCTGGAATGATATTGCTGCTCATGCAGCCTTAAATCACAACTCAACTACCCGCGATAGTGGGTACTAGTCGCTATTGGGATTGCCTTGGATCAATGGCCGCGTTTCGATCGCACCTAAGCTTCGCGTGACACTCGGTCGGCCCTGAGCTACGCACATTCACGTACAGCCGATGCGAGCCCATCACGAGCAAGTTCACCAAATGCCGAATGATGTATTGACGATGCCTGCAGCTTCGCTACCGAACCTCTTGATCGAGACGAAAGATCTCTCGAAGTCCTACGATGGGCGCTTTGTCGTCGACCACGTCAATCTCGACGTGCGCGAGCGCGAGATCTTCGGCCTGATCGGGCCGAATGGCGCGGGCAAGTCGACGCTGATCAAGATGCTGACAACTCTGCTGCCGCCGACGAGCGGCGATGCACGCGTGGCCGGTTGCGATATGCGGCGCGAGGCAAAGCGCATACGCGCGCGTATTGGTTATGTGCCGCAGCTTCTCTCCGCCGACGGGGCGCTCACCGGCTACGAGAACCTTCTTTTGTCCGCACGTCTCTATCTCATCCCGCGCCGCGAACGGGCGCAACGGATCAGAGAGGCGCTGGCGATGACCGGACTCTCCGCTTCCGCCGATCGCCTCGCGCAGCACTATTCCGGCGGCATGCTGCGGCGGCTCGAGATCGCCCAGTGCACGCTGCACCGACCGGCCTTGCTCGTCATGGACGAACCGACGGTCGGCCTCGATCCGCTCGCGCGCACGGCGGTGTGGAACCATGTGCGCGATCTTAGGGAGCGCTTCGGCACCACGATTCTCATGACGACTCACGTCATGCAGGAGGCCGACATGCTGTGCGACCGAGTCGGCATTTTGCACCAAGGCCGGCTTGAGAAGGTCGGCACGCCGACCGAGCTGAAGGCCGAGATCGGACCAGATGCAACACTCGACGATGTCTTTGCGCATGTCGCTGGCGGCGATATCGAGACCGAAGGGAATTACCGGGATATTCGCCAGACGCGCCGGAGCGCCCGCGACCATGGCTAACCGCATCCTTGCCGCTGTCATGAACTACGCCACTCAAGTGCATGCCGTCGCGGATGCCGAAGTGAGCAAGCTCCGACATGACCCGAGCGAACTCCTGACGCGGGCCATCCAGCCGGCAATCTGGCTTCTCCTCTTCGGCGAGGTCATGGCCCAAGTTCGCGGCTTGACCTCCGGCGAGGGCCGCTACCTCGATTTTCTGGCGCCGGGCATCCTCGCCCAAAGCGTCCTCTTCGCGGCGATTTTCTATGGCATCTCGGCCATCTGGGAGCGCGACCTCGGCGTGCTTCACCGCTACATGGTGAGCCCCGCACCTCGCAGCGCCCTCGTGCTCGGCAAGGCGGTTTCTTCAGGCGTGCGCGGCCTCTCGCAAGCAATCGTCGTCTATCTGCTCGCTCTCGTGCTCGGCATCGCCGTCGACCTCAATCCGATCAATCTTGTGGCTGTAGCCCTAATGATCGCGCTGGGCTCGGGGCTGTTCTCCACCTTTTCATTGATCATCGCCTGCATCGTGAAGACGCGCGAACGCTTCATGGGCATCGGGCAGGTTCTGACCATGCCGATCTTCTTCGCGAGCAATGCGATCTATCCGATCGACATCATGCCCGCATGGCTCAAGGCGGTCTCGCTCGCCAATCCGTTGACCTACGAGGTCGATGCCTTGCGCGCGCTGATGCTGACCGGCGGCGCGAGCAAATTCGGGCTCGGCCACGATTGCCTGGTACTCGGTGTCATTTCCGCAGTCCTGGTCGTGATAGCCGCGCGCATGTACCCGCGCTTGACGATGTGAGGGAGAAGGATGAAGACATCGCGGCGCGACCGACAGTTCCTGGCACGGACGTGATCTCCCTCCACGTCCACCCAACCGCACAATTCGGCTCCGACTAACCTTCGAACTTCATGCGCCCGGCCTCCGCTTCGTGCAGAATGAAGCCTTCCAGCGGATCGCACTCGTGCGTCCACGGCGCCAGGGCGAGCACGCGCATCGTGTCCGAGTAGCCGGCATCCCAGCGCCGGCGGATGCCGCCAGGACTGAAATCGATGTCGTTGGCATGATCCTCGCCCGCGAGCGGCGGAGCGACCAGCCGCACGACGTGCATCCGTGTCACGCATCCATAGCCCGCCAGCACGCGAACCTCGGGCGCTTCCTGTATTTTTTCGGGGAGCCGCGCCACCACTTCGTTGATGACGTGGCGCAGCTTATGAATCTGCTTCTGTCGGGCGATGTGACTGGTCGCACAACTCGAGTAGAGCAGGTCTTTTTCTCTGGCTAGAACCTTCGGGATGCTGTCCGGTGGCGGGCCATGTGGGCTCCAAATATGCACCGCGAAGATGAGCCCGCTGCGGCGTGGATTGTCGTCGAATACGGCCTCGACTGGCGTATTTGAAACCAAGCCGCCGTCCCAATAAAAATCATCGCCGATACGAATCGGCGGAAATGCCGGAGGGGTAGCGGCCGAAGCCTTGACGTGCTTGATCGTCAAGGGCATCTTCCGGCTGTCGAAATAATGCATCGCAGACGTCCGGACGTTTGCCGCCCCGAGGGTCAGGCGGGGCCTGCCAGCCTTGAGAAGCTTTTCGTCGGTCAATTCGGCGAGCGTGGCTTCAAGCGGATCCAACGAGTAATAGCCGGCGAGTTCCGCTCCGAGCGGGAAATTCAAGCCGGCATAGGCCCATGGGTTCGGTTCAAAGAAGCCGGGCACGCCCGCCGACATCTTCAATCTATTCGCTGCCCACGCTCCGAGCAGCGGCATCAGCCCGAAAAGCTGCGCGACCGGACTGAATTGGATGCGGCTCCAGAATTCGCGCAGCCGCGGCAGGCGCTGTTCCGGCGGATTGCCGGCGATGAGGCATGCATTGACGGCGCCGATCGATGTGCCGATCACCCAATCGGGCTCGATGCCGGTTTCCTGCAACGCCTGATACACGCCAGCCTGGTAGGAGCCCAGCGCCCCGCCGCCTTGCAGGACGAGCACGATCTGGCCGAGTGTGTCGCGATCGAATTGCGGTGCAGCCGCGGCCGATGGCCCGGTGTTTGCCACTGGATTATCTCCTTGACCGTCGCATCCTTATCATGCTGTCGCTCGCCTGTTTGTTCGAAGAACTCACGAAGCGCTCGACGCCGCGCACGAGCTTACGGGCGCGGCCTCAATACGGCGCGTGCCACAGCGTCGCGCCAGCCGCGATAGCGGGCCTCCCGCTCTGCCTGAGACATGGATGGGGCGAAATTTCGTTCGAGCCGCCAGGTTCGGGCAAAGTCCTCGGGGCTTGCGTAGACCCCGGCCTGCCAGCCGGCGAGGAAAGCGGCGCCGAGAGCCGTCGTCTCCAAGACGCTCGGTCGGTCGACCGGGCAATCGAGCATGTCGGCGAGGAATTGCATCGTCCAATCGCTGGCGCTCATGCCGCCGTCGACACGGATGACGGGACGTGAGCCCGCCTGCCAATCGCCATGAACGGCTTCGAGCAAATCCCGTGTCTGATAGGCGACGCTTTCGAGTGCGGCGCGAGCCAGTTCCCTTCGTGTCGTGCCGCGCGTGATGCCGGTGATCGTGGCACGTGCCTCGCTGTCCCAATGCGGCGCTCCGAGTCCGGTGAAGGCGGGGACGATATAAACCGGCTGATTTGCGTCGGCCGCGGCCGCAAGCGCGCCGGACTCCGATGCCGAAGCAAAAATGCCGAGCCCGTCGCGCAGCCATTGCACGGTCGCGCCGGCCGAGAAAATGGAGCCTTCGAGCGCATAGGTGCGCTGGCCGTTCCATTGATAGGCGATCGTGGTTAACAGCCGGTGGCGCGAGGCGACGGCCCGCGCTCCAGTGTTGAGCAAAAGAAAACATCCCGTGCCATAGGTCGACTTCACCATGCCCGGTTGGAAGCAGGCCTGGCCCACCAAAGCGGCCTGCTGATCGCCGGCAATGCCGCGAATGGCAATGGGCGAGCCGAAATGCTCCGCTCCCGTCGCACCGAACTCGGCCGCGCAATCGCAGACCTCAGGCAGCATCGCGAGCGGCACACGCGTGAGCGACGCTAAATCCGCGTCCCAGCGGCCCGAATGGATGTCGAAGAGCAGCGTCCGCGAGGCATTGGTTGCGTCGGTCGCATGCTTGGCGCCGCCGGTCAGCCGCCAGAGGAGGAAGGTGTCCACCGTTCCGAAGGCGAGTTCGCCACGTTCGCCGCGCTCGCGGGCGCCCGGCACATGATCGAGGATCCAGGCGATCTTGGTAGCCGAAAAATAAGGATCGAGCAGAAGTCCCGTTCGCTTTGCCACGAAAGCTTCGTGTCCCTGCTCGGTGAGTTCGCGACAGCGCTCTGCAGTGCGCCGGTCCTGCCAGACGATCGCATTGTAGATCGGTTTGCCGCTGGCGCGATCCCACACGAGCGCGGTCTCGCGCTGGTTGGTGATGCCGAGGCCGGCGACCTCGGACGCTTGCAAGCC
The DNA here is from genome assembly GCA_963809985.1 of uncultured Alphaproteobacteria bacterium. Lineage (GTDB taxonomy): Bacteria > Pseudomonadota > Alphaproteobacteria > Rhizobiales > Beijerinckiaceae > Methylovirgula. The sequence continues at coordinate 1,155,404 of CAWELW010000004.1, forward strand.
GGCTTTCGCCAGCGCTTCGCGTGCGGTGGAGAGCGTCGTCTGCCAGAGGTCTTCCGGATCGTGCTCGACCCATCCCGGCTGCGGAAAGATCTGCCGGAATTCCTCCTGTGCCATAGCGACAGGCGTTGCATCGGGCCCGAATATGATCGCCCGGGTCGACGTCGTGCCTTGGTCGATGACGAGGATTGAGGGTTTCATGGCGGACTTTCGGGAATTTGCGAGGTTGCTTTCGAACAGACTTTATCTTCGCGGCGATGGAGCTCGCAAGATTACCGCTTTCAAAGGCTCCTATTACGGTGACACACCCGTATTTACCGAATTATACGGGGCAAGTGAGCATGGGCGCACAATTAGAGAAAGGTGGCCGTGTCACAGTACTTAGTAATCAGGGCTCGTACCGGAATAATTGCGCCGATATCCGCGTGGCAACGCGGCGTGGTTCAGCAAAAATGCGATTCGATTATTTCCGTAAGGGCACTTGGTCATAAGGACGCCGTCGGCGAACATATTGCTATCGACCCCGGCGCTCGAGACAGAAACTGAGCAAAATTAACCTGAGTTCCTTGCCATGCGCAGCGCTGGTGTGTCAGGTCGACCTCGAGCAAACCGGCAAGGTCAAGCCGAAACCATCAGGAGAGCCGCAACGGTGGTCACGTGTTATGCGGCGTCACCAGCGCGATCGGAGTGAGGTCGGTCGTTACCCCTGTCGGCGGGTCGCTGACGACGGTGCCGGTGCTGCCGCTGCTCAGGCTGAAGTTCGCCGCCGAATAATTGCCGAGCAGCAGCAGCGACACCGAATGCGTCCCGTCGCCGACCGTCAGCGTGCCGCCCGAGGTAGTGCTGGTATAGCTCAGTGTCGCCGAGGCGTAGTTCACCGCCATCAAGTCGATCGCATCGGGCACAGCAAAGCCCGCCACCAGGAAATCATATGACCCGGTCCCGTCGATCTTGAGCGTGCCGCCCGAGGCGAAGCTGATCGTGCTCGATCCCGCCGTCGCCCCATTCTGCAATTCGAGCGTGCCGCCGCCGATCGTTGCGCCGCTCATCGTGCCGCCAGAAGTAACCTCGAGGGTAACGCCGCTGCTGGCGACATAGTTGGAGAGCGTGTAGCCGGAGCCGATTTGCAGCGTGCCGCCTGAGCTGATCGTCGTCGTGCCGGCTGACACGGCCCCGCCTAGGAGTTCCAGCACGCCGGCGCTGGAGACGATCGTGCCGCCCGCCGTGCCGCCGGATGCCACTTCCAGGGTGATGCCGCTGCTGACGGCAAAGCCGTCGACAGTATAGCCGGAGCCTATTTCCAGAGCGCCACCGCTACTGATCGTCGTGCCGCCGGCCGTGGCCGCCCCTAGGAGTTCCAGCGTGCTGCCGCTCAAGACGATCGTGCCGCTCGCCGTGCCGCTGGATGCTATTTCCAGGGTAGTGTCACTGCCGATAACGTAGCCGCTGACAGTATAGCCGGAGCCTATTTCCAAGATGCCGCCGCCACCGATGGTGGTGCCGGTGGCCGTGGCTCCCCCGAGGAGCTCCAGCGTGCCGCCGCCCAGGACGATCGTGCCGCTCGCCGTGCCGTAGACCACCTGCGAACCGCCATCGGCCACGGTGCCGGTCGTCACCCCGCCGGATTCCACGAACTCGTCACCGCCGCTGCCGACGATGGTCCCGCTCGCGGCGCCGCCATACTGCACGTCGTCGGCTCCGCCACTGGCAATGACGCTGCCGCTCGCCACGCCGCCTGCTTCAACATCAGCCTCGGCGCCGCTGCCAACAATGGTGCTGACGGCCGTGCCGTAGAGCACCTGCAGGCCGCCGTCGCCGAGCGTCGTGCCGCTGTCAATAGCCCCCGACTCGATGTACTCGTCGCCGGCGCCGTTGACCGTCGTGTCTGTTGTAAGGCCATAGACGAAAGCGACGCCGCCGCTACCGATCGTCACGCCGGTCGCGCTACCGCTCGCCCCGACATAAGCGCTGCCGTAGATCAATGCGCCGTTTTCGGCGCCGTATAAGACCTGCACGCCGCCGCTTGAAATCTGCGCGCCCAGGTCGGTACCCCCGGCGCTGACGATTTCCAAGCCGCCGCTGAGCATCGTAGCGCTGATCGCCGTGCCGCCCGCCTCGATGACTTGCAAGCCGTTGAAGATCGTGGCGCCGCCGGCAGTGCCGTAGACGTCCTGCTCGCCGCCCGCGATCTGGGCGCCGAGGTCGGTGCCGCCGGGGCCGACGATTTCCAAGCCGCCGCTGAGGATCGTAATGCCGCTCGCTGTGCCGCCCGCCTCGATGACTTGCAAGCCGTTGAAGATCGTGGCGCTGCTGGCAGTGCCGTAGACGTCCTGCTCGCCGCCGGCGATCTGCGCGCCGAGGTCGGTGCCGCCGGGGCCGATGATTTCCAAGCCGCCGGCGTTGATGGTCGTGGCGCTTGCAGTGCCGCCCGCCTCGATGACTTGCCAGCCGTTGCTGAAGATCATGGCGCCGCTGGCCGCGCCGTAGACGTCCTGCTCGCCGCCGCTGATCTGCGCGCCGAGGTCGGTGCCGCCGCCGAAGACAATTTCCAAGCCGGCACTCAAGATCGTCGTGCTGGTCGCAGCGCCGCCGGCCTCGATGACTTGCGAGCCGGTGAAGACCGTGGCGGCGCTGGCAGTGCCGTAGACGACCTGCTCGCCGCCGGCGATCTGCGCGCCGAAATCCGTGCCGCTGGCGCCGACGATTTCTATGCCGCCGCTGACGATGGTGCCGCCGGCAACGCCACCGCCGAACAGTTCCAGCGTGCCTCCGCTGTTGACCGTCGTATCCAGCACCTCTCCGCCGGAGCCGATATTCACCATGCCGAAGCTGGTGATCTCGATCAGGCCGGAAATCGTGCCGCCGCTGACGACGTCGAGCGTTCCGCTGCCCTCGACGGTGTAGCTGGTGGTGTCGGGAACTCGTGGTCGATACGGTCGCGGTGCCGGAGGAGATGGTGATCGTCGTCATGACGGGTCCTTCCTCGCGCAGGCTACGAAGCGAGCCGATTTACGGGAGCTTTGGGCCTGGCTATTCGGACGCGTCCCGAACCCCGAGATGCGCCGCCTCGAGAACACGCTGGGGATGTCGGCCGCACCGCCCCGCCCGGGCGCTGGAACATTGGCTCCAGGCTCCGGCCCCCCGGGCCGAGAACCGACTTGCAAACACGAGCTTCATGTGAGTCCCCGCCTGCGGCAAGACAGAAAATTATTTATGAGTTGTGTCAGATAACTTGTGTCTGCGCAATTCATGTTCGCGCAGATTTGTCATCGCGCAAATGGCGCGCCTCGCCGATCAGCGATTCTCGTTACGAAGGCAGCCACTTTACCGGGCGAATGAGGTCCGCGGAACCAACCCCGCATCGCCCGGCTTCGCCCTCATGTGCTATGCGGCGTCACCAGCGCGATCGGAGTGAGGTCGGTCGTCACCCCCGTCGGCGGGTCGCTGACGACGGTGCCGGTGCTGCCGCTGCTCAGGCTGAAACTGCCCGCCGTGTAATTGCCGAGCAGCAGCAGCGACACCGAATGCGTCCCGTCGGTGACCGTCAGCGTTCCACCCGACGTGTTGCTGGTATAGCTCAGCGTCGTCGCCGAGGCGTAGTTCACCGCCGTCAAGTCGATCGCATCGGGCACGGTAAAGCCGGCCACCAACATAGCGTACGACCCGGTCCCGTCGAGCTTCAGCGTGCCGCTCGACGCGAAACCGATCGTGCTCGATCCCGCCGTGGATCCGCCCTGCAGTTCGAGCGTGCCGCCGGCGATCGTCGCGCCGGAGATCGTGCCGCCCGAATAGACGATTTCATGACCGCCGCTGGAGATTGTCGTCGCCGCGGCGCTGCCATAGACATATTGGTGGCCGCCGCTCACCGTGACGCCGCTGGCGGTGCCGCCCGCAATGATGTCCTCTATGCCGCCGCTGGCGATCGTCCCGGCCGCGGCGCTGCCATAGACATATTGCAGGCCGCCGCTGAGCGCGACGCCGCTGGCCGTGCCGAAGTCGAACTCGGTGCCGCCGCTCGATACGGTGCCGCCGCTCGCCCTTCCGCCGGACAGGATGTCCTCGACGCCGCCGCTGGCGACCGTCCCGGCCAGGGCGCTGGCATAGACATATTGCACGCCGCCGCTGAGCGTGCCGCCGCTCGCCGTGCCGAAGTCGAACTCGGTGCCGCCGCTCGACACGATGGCGCCGCTCGCCGTCCCGCCGGAGAGGATGTCCTCGATGCCGCCGCTGGCGAGCGCCATCGCCGCGGCGCTGCCGTAGACATATTGGACGCCGCCCGAGAGCGTGCCGCCGCTGGCGGTGCCGAAGTCGAATTGGGTGCCGCCGCTCGACACGATGGCGCCGCTCGCCGCCCCGCCGGACAGGATGTCCTCGATGCCGCCGCTGGCGAGCACCGTCGCCGCGGCGCTGGCATAGACATATTGGACGCCGCCCGAGAGCGTGCCGCCGCTCGCCGTGCCGAAGTCGAACTCAGTGCCGCCGCTCGACACAATGGCGCCGTTTGCGGCCCCGCCGGACAGGATGTCCTCGATGCCGCCGCTCGCAAGTGCGGTCGCGTTCGCAGTGGCCCCGCTGTAGACATATTGGACGCCGCCCGAGAGCGTGCCGCCGCTGGCCGTGCCGAAGTCATATTCGCTGCCGCCGCTCGACACGATGGTGCCGCTGTCCGTGCCGCCGGCAAAAATCTCCTCGATGCCGCCGTTGACGAGCGCCGTCGCCGCGGCGCTGCCATAGACATATTGGACGCCGCCGCTCGACAAAGTATCGCCGTTGGCCGTGCCGAAGTCATATTCGCTGCCGCCGCTCGACACGATGGTGCCGCTGTCCGTGCCGCCGGCAAAAATCTCCTCGATGCCGCCGTTGCCGACGGACGTGGCCGCGGCGCTGCCATAGACATATTGGACGCCGGCGCCACTCACCGAAGTCCCGCTCGCGACACCGCCGCTGGAGACGGTTTCGTTGCCGGACGTCACCACGTCGCCGAGCGCCGAGCCGCCGGCATAAATGAACTCTTTGCCGCCGCTGACGATCGTTGCCGACGCAAAGCCGCCCGACGATACGTTCACCTTGCCGCCGCTGTCGATGATGGTCCCGCTCACAATACCGCCGGACGCAACGTCGAGCGTGACTTTGCTGCTGACGACAAAGCCGCTTTCGACATAGCCGGAAGCAATTTCCAAAAAACCGCCGCCGCTGATGCTCGCGCCGCTGGCAATGGCGCCGCCCAAAAGTTCCAGCGTGCCGCCGCTGGAAACGATGGTGCCGCTGGCGGTGCCGCCGGCTTCGACCACCTGCGAGCCGGTGAACACCGTGACCCCGCTGGCAGAGCCGTAGTCGATCTGCGTGCCGCCCGAAATCTGCGCGCCGTCGTCGGTGCCGCTGACGATTTCCAAGCCGCCACTGACGATCGTGGTGCTAGTCGCCGTCCCGGTGCCGCCGTATCCGACATACTGCTCGCCTCCGTTCGAGATCGTGGTGCCGATCGCCGTCCCGCTGCCGTTGAGGTATCCGACGTACTGGTGGCCCGCGCCCAGGATCTTGGTGCTGGTCGCCGTCCCGGTGCCGAATTCCTCTCCGACGTATTGGTGACCTCCGTTCGAAATGGTGGTGCTGGTCGCCGTCCCGCTGCCGTAGTTGTATCCGACGTCCTGGTACCCTCCGTTCGAAATTATGGTGCCGGTCGCCGACCCGGTGCCGTAGTCGTCTCCGACGTACTGGTACCCTCCGTTCGAAATTATGGTGCCGGTCGCCGACCCGGTACCGCCGCTGCTGAGTCCGACGACCTGGGTGCCTCCGCTCGAGATCGTGGTGCTAGTCGCCGTCCCGGTGCCGCCGCTGCTGATTCCGACGAACTGCTGGCCTCCTGACGAAATGGTAGTGCTGGTCGCCGTCCCGCTGCCGTAGTCAAATCCGACGTCCTGGCAGCCTCCTAACGAAATGGTGGTGCCGGTCGCCGTCCCGGTGCCGTAGTAGTCCCCGATGTACTGCACGCCGTCGCCCAGAATCGTGGTGCCGGTCGCCGTCCCGGTGCCGTAGTAGTCCCCGATGTACTGCACGCCGTCGCCCAGAATCGTGGTGCTGGTGGCCGTCCCGGTGCCGTCGTTGTATCCGACGTACTGCTGGCCTCCGCTCGAGATCGTGGTGCCGGTCGCCATCCCGATGCCGGAGTCGACTCCGACGAACTGATTGCCGCCGTTCGAAATCGTGGTGCTGGTCGCCGTCCCGGTGCCGTCGTTGTATCCGACGTACTGCTGGCCTCCGCCCGAAATCGTGGTGCTGGTCGCCGTCCCGCTGCCGAAGTCTTCTCCGACGTACTGGTACCCTCCGTTCGAAATTATGGTGCCGGTCGCCGTGCCGGTGCCGCCGGATGAGATGCCGACGTACTGCCCGCCTCCGCTGACGATGGTGCCGCTGGCAATGCCGGAGGTTTCGACCACCTGCGAGCCGGTGAAGATCGTGACGCCGCTAGCAGTACCATAGACGTCCTGCTCGCCGCCCGAAATCTGCGCGCCGACATCGGTGCCGCCGGAGCTGACGCTTTCCAAGCCGCCGCCGGAGACGATGGTGCCGCTGGCGGTGCCGCCGGCTTCGACCGCCTGCGAGCCGGTGAAGATCGTGACGCCGCTGGCCGTGCCGTACACATCCTGCTCGCCGCTGACGATCTGCGCGCCGAGGTCGGAGCCGCCGGCGCTGACGATTTCCAAGCCGCCGCTGACGATGGTGCCGTCGGCAACGCCACCGCTGAACAGCTCCAGCGCGCCTCCGCTGCAAACCGTCGTATTCAGCGCCTCTCCGCCGGAGCCGATATTCACCGTGCCGGCGCTGGTGATCTCGATCAGGCCGGAAATCGTGCCGCCGTTGACGACATCGAGAATTCCGCTGTCCTCGACGGTGTAGCCGGTGGTGACATCGATAGGGGCGGAAACGGTCGTCGTGCCGGTGGAGATGGTGATCGTCGTCATGGCCGTTTCTTCCTTGCCCGGGCTACGAAGCGAGCCGATTTACGGGAGCTTTGGGCCCGGCTATTCGGACGCGTCAAGAAACCCGAGATGCGCCGCCTCGAGAACACGCTGGGGATGTCGGCCGCACCGCCCGCCCGGCCGCCGGAACGATGGCTCCGGGCTCCGGCCCTCCGGCCGAGAACCAACTCGCAAACACGAGCTTCATGTAAGTCCCAACCTGCAGCAAGACGGAAAATAATTAATCAACTGTGCCACGTAATGTGTGCATGCTAAAGTTGTGTTATCGCGCTTCGGCAATTTTTACTTGGCTGTGAACTTGCAGTTCGGCCAGTTCCCAGGACGCATGAAGCCATCGGGTCCGGCGTCAGGCCGGTCCGAGGACCTCAGTCGCCCGGTAAAGTCGGTGCCGGCGAAATGAGATTTGCGGTTCTTGCGGTGAACGAAAGGGGAGGTCTCTCAGGCGACGGCACCCATGCGCGGACGGATTGTCATTTGACGATGTATGCGGAAGCCGGCGCCGATGTCTGTTGCTGGCGCACCACGTAAACCGATGCAGCGACCACGAACATTCAAGCGCTGCCTTGTGCTGAATTTGACTGAGACACAACGCTCGCGTCGAATGCCGCCGTGCCAGCAGCAACTTTCAGATCTGGCGCACCGTTTATCCTCGACCGTTGGCGACCGAGAGGAAAGGGTCGGACCAATGGCACATGGGATCTGCGGCCATGTCCGTCGTCGGCCCGGGTGGCACGAGCTTCTATCGGTCGTGCTTCGTCTCGGCTGCGGCGTCGGCGCCGGATGAATTCGGCTCGCCGATTGCGAATTTGCGCAGCGACGGGTCTTGCGCGAAGGCTTCGGCCGCGAGGCGGTCGCTGGCGGTCTCGATACGTTCTTGCAGCAGGGCCATGAACGCCTTTCTGCCGAGGCCCGGCGCGATCGGCTCGAGAAACGCGATGACGGCCCGGCCCGGCCGCCGCACGAAACCGTGGCGCGGCCAAAACAAGCCCGTGTTCAAAGCGACGGGCACGCAAAGCGCGCCGGTCTCCGCCTGGACGAACGCAACGCCCGCCTTGTAATCGGGCGGGGCGCCGACGGGCTTGCGCGTCCCTTCGGGAAAAATCACGATCTGGCGGCCCTGCGCCAAGATTTTGCGTGCCTCTTTGGCGACCTGGGTGAGGGCACTCGTGCGTCTCGAACGATCGATCGCCAATTGCTCGGCAGCGCGCAAGTACCAGCCAAACAACGGTATCGCCATCAATTCACGCTTCAGCACATAGGTGAAATCCCCCAACTTGGTCGGCATCGCGAAGGTTTCGAGAAAGCACTGATGTTTCGCCGCTATGATCACGCCGCCCGTCGGGAGATGTTCGAGGCCGCGAAATTCGACTTTCAAGCCGCAAATGTGGTCGAGCAGGAGCAACGAGATCCGGCCCCAGAGCTTGGGCAGATCGAGCATCTTTCGCCGTGGCATGAAAGCATAGGGAAAGCCGATGATCATCAAGCCGACGAGAACAATATAAAACAGAACGTGAAACAAGGCCGACCGCAGGAAAACCATGCCCTGACCTTTCATTGCGCCGGAGCGAGCGTGTAGCAGGAACGAAGCGCGCTGCAAATCACCCGAGCAGAACCGGAGCCCCGTGCTATAGTTCCGCGGGTAGACGCAAGTGACGGGGGCATTGATGGGTATCTGGTCGCGCAAAACCATGGAGGTTCTCGCAGCGGAGGCGGAACAAACCGACGTCCAGCGCATGACTGCGTTCGACGAGCCGCCGCTGCACCGAAGCTTGAATGTCGTCAGTCTCGTCGCGATCGGCATCGGCGGCATCATCGGTGCCGGTATTTTCGTTTTGACCGGGCATGCGGCAGCCGCATATGCCGGGCCGGCGATCAGCCTGTCTTTCGTGCTGTCCGGTGTAGTTTGCGCGCTCGCAGGCCTCTGCTATGCGGAAATGGCTTCGACGGTGCCGGTTGCCGGCAGTGCCTATACTTACGCCTATGCGACCATGGGCGAATTCGTCGCCTGGATCATCGGCTGGGATCTCATTTTGGAATATGCGGTCGGCGCGACAACGGTTGCGATCGGCTGGTCTGGCTATGTCACGAGTTTTCTGCGCGATTTGGGTGTCCATATTCCTGCCGCCTATGCCAGTGCGCCCTTCGTTTATAATCCGGCGGAAGGACTGTGGACGCATTCGGGGGCGGTCCTCAACGTCCCGGCCATGTTCATCATCGTCGCGGTGAGCGCATTGCTGGTGATTGGGATTCGCGAATCGACGAAAGTCAACAATGTGATCGTGTTGATCAAGGTCGCGATCATCCTGTTGTTCATATTCGCCGGGATTTGGTTCTTCAAGACGGCAAACTGGATCACGCCAGGCAATCCGCAAGGCGCCTTCATTCCGCCGGCAACCGGTTCGGGCCATTTCGGCTGGGGCGGCATCCTGCGCGGCGCAGCCGTCGTCTTCTTCGCCTATATCGGCTTTGACGCCGTCTCGACGGCGGCGCAAGAAGCCGAAAACCCGCAACGCGATTTGCCGCGCGGCATTCTCGGCTCATTGGTCATCTGCACGGTTCTCTATGTCGTCGTCAGCCTCGTCATCACCGGCATCATGCCTTATGACAAGCTCGACGTTCCGGATCCGATCGCCCTCGGCGTCGACGCCATCGGGTTCGGCGTTCTCGCACCGATCGTGAAGCTCGGCGCGATCTTGGGGCTGAGCTCGGTCATCCTCGTCCTCTTGCTCGGGCAACCGCGCATCTTCTATTCGATGGCGCGCGACGGTCTGCTGCCGAAGGTGGCGGCGCGGGTCCATCCCCGCTTCCGCACGCCTTATGTGACGACGATCATCACCGGCGCGGTCGTCGCCCTTCTCGCCGGCCTCTTGCCGATCGGCCTGGTCGGCGAACTGGTGAGCATAGGGACTTTATTCGCCTTCGCAGTCGTATGTCTCGGCGTGCTCGTCTTGCGCTTGACCCGGCCGGATATTCCGCGCCCTTTCAAGGTGCCGTTCGTCTTCGTCGTCGCGCCGCTCGGCACCGTCTCGGCGCTTCTCTTGATGGTCGGTCTGCCCGGCGACACCTGGCTGCGGCTCTTCATTTGGCTCGTGATCGGCCTCGCCATTTATTTCTTTTATGGCCGCATGCACAGCAACCTTGCTAGAGCGGGATGAGGAAAAGTGGGAACCGGTTTTCCGGCGCAATCAAGTTTACGCAGATTGCCTGAACTTATCTGCCTATCCCGCCCTAATTTATTGGGATCGATCACGGTCATGATTTTGGATTGATTCAATCCAAAATCATCGTGATCTAGCGGGGTGATTGACGCGGCGGGGTTCGAGGATCTTCCCCGCCCAGAAGAAGGCGAAGAAAAAGCGATTATTCCTTGCCTTCCAGCCGTGTTGCGAAATAGGCGATCGTGCGGGAATAGACGTCGGCCTTGTTCCACTGCTGAATGACCGCGAAATTGGGGCCGCCCGGACTCCAGCTGGCGCCAGGCTGCCAGCCGTAGCTTTTCAGGAAATTGGCGGTCGAGGCGAGGACATCGGGCACGCTGTGAATAAGGTCGCGGCGGCCTTTGCCATCGAAGTCGACGGCGAATTTGACATAGGCCGAGGGCATGAATTGCGTTTGCCCCAATTCGCCGGCCCAAGCGCCGCGCATTGCGCCGGGCGAGAAATCACCGCGCTGAACGAGGCGCAGAGCATCGAAGAGTTCGGCCTTGAACATGTCCGAGCGGCGGCAATCATAAGCGAGGGTCGCCAGGGAGCGGATCGTCTCGAAATGCCCCGAATCGGCGCCGAAATCCGTCTCCAGGCCCCAGATCGCGACAATAACCGAGGCCGGCACGCCATATTGGGCCTCGATCCGCGAAAAAGTGCCGGCATATTGCTTCATCAGCATTGCGCCTCTGCGAAGGCGAAAGGAATTGACCATCCGCCCGGAGAACTGCTCGAAGCTCTGTTTGAAGACGTGCTGACCGTGATCGCGTGAAACCACAGAGGGATCATAAGTGACCCCATTCAGTCCTGCTTGGATGGCAGCCTGGGATATGCCCTGTGCGGCTGCCTCGCTCTTGATCGCCGAGAGCCAATCATCGAAGCCGGCGGGATCGCGGCACGTCGCGGCGGCGGCGCCGGCAGACCAAAGTCCGACAAGAAGGACAGCGAGACAAAAAAACGTCACGTTCTTGCGCATGGAACCGTTCCTGGCTTCACCAATTTTCTGCCGATACCCGATGCCGTTCGCGGAAGAAAGAAGAAATTGCTTCGACGAGCGGTTCGCCGCCGGAAAAGCCGAATTCTATCGCTAATCTTGGTTTCCAGATAAAGCCTTACGGGCACGCCCCAGCTAATTGATGTCGAGCCGATTTTCCCGTTGAGCGGATCGTGGCGCAAGCCGACCGGTGATCCCCGATGCGGCAAAAAACCCGAGTCTAGACGATCCGGACCGGCTCCAGAGCTTGTCTCGGAAAAATGGGTTAGCTTTTCCGACAGGGACATGCTCCGCTTAATCGAATCTGCGCAGATTCTTGTCGATCGGGTGATTCCGCCCGATCGGAATAGGCGCCGGGAAAACGGAATTCGCGTATCGCAGCGAGATCGGATAACATTTGCGACCATCGCACGTCTTTAGGAGTTCCTTCGTGAGATATATTTTCGGGCCGGCGTTCCTCGTCGGGCTGCTGGCTTTGGCCCATTCCGGTGAAGCGGCGGGGGACAAAGTGCCGAACCTCCACATCGAGGCGAGTTGCCGGGATGCGCAGACTGCGATTGGATCGGCTCCGGATCAGACCTACAAGAATTGCCTCGCCGACGAAAACGAAGCGAAAGCCACGCTCGTGAAGCAATGGGCGCAGTTCAAGCCCGCGACGCGGCGCAATTGCGTCGAGGCCGGTGCGACGCCCAATCCGAGCTATGTCGAACTTTTGACCTGCCTCGAAATGTTCAATGAAGTCCTCATGCCGCCTGCCGCCGCTACTGTGCCGGCGAAGAAGTGAGGCGGGCGACCCCTCATGCAGGGCCATGTGCAAGAAGCGTAGCGACAACGCGCCTCGAAGACGTCCGCCGACGGCACCGCGCCGCCGGTCGCTGTTCTCTTCGCCGTTTTCCTGATTGCTCAGCCCCTCGTGCCGGTCCAGACCGCGTCCGGAGTGAGAATTCCGCGCTAGAATTCGTCGACCAGCCCGACCTCGGCAAGATAGGCTGCAAAATTTGCCCGATTGTTTTCCAGAGCCGCGGCAATCTCGGTCAAATCATCGAGGCTATAGGCGAATTTTTCGTCTTCATCTTCGATGAATTCGTCCGGCGAGACATTAGCCCTGGCATGGACCGGCTTCACTCGTGCAAGCGGTCCGAGGATCCAAGCCGGTTGAATCAAATCCACCTCCCGCGCCTTTGTCCAGACCGAATGAACGATATCGTTGCGCAGCCGGGCGTGCGCGAGCGGAACGTTCAGGTAGGCGCTCACCCGGTCGAATTGGTCGCGCGGAACTCTGCGATGGCGCAGCAGGTCAAGCAAGGCCTTGCGCTTGCCTTCGAAAGGCAGATGGCGGGTCAGCAGCATGACGGAAGCAGGCTGCGTCCCGAGCACGTGCGCCGAGATCCGCTGCATGAGCAGCTCATGCGCCGCAAATCTCTGAACGATCGTTCCGAAGAGCAGGAGATGACGGTCTCCGAGTCCGGCTTTGTTTTCCATCTGGAAATGTCCCATCCGAATGCACGGCTGTCTCTTGCCTCCGGCCCAGCCTAGGCCGGCCGACAGGGAGCATGCGAAATGCACGCGTTCATTGAGCCAAGTCAAGGAGGTTCAGGTGCGGCTCGCTGCCGGTAGAACGGGCGACCGCCTACACATTCGTCTCGAAGACGGCGTTCGATCGGGGTCTCGCCGGCAGGCTGCGCGTCGCGCGTCCACTCGTCGCCGTCGAGGCGACGCGGCATATTTCGAAGAAAGACATGATCCATAACGGCGCGATGCCGCACATCACGGTCGATCCCGAGACTTACGAAGTCACGGCCGACGGCGAATTGCTCGCCTGCCAGCCGGCCGAGGAATTACCGATGGCACAGCGGTGCTTCCTGTTTTGACTGAAGCGCCGGCCAGTGCGGGGCGATGGAATTTTGGTCGAAGGTGAAGATCTGTATTGCTTTGCGGACGATAGGTCCGCGGTTCAGTGCAATGCGGATCGGAGATCCGCGGTCCGGATCGCGGACCTCCGGTCCGCAAGCAACTTGCAATTCCCTTCAATTTAATCGAAGCACGTCACTAATACCCCTCGGCGCTGGCGCCTTCTTGGCGCGGGTCGGAAGCGCCGAACAAAAGCCCGTCGTGGCGGGCGATGCTCTGGGCCGAACCCCAAGGCCGGCGCTCGACGACTTTGTGGCCCAGTTTTTCGAGATCGTCGATCGTTTCGTGTGGAAGGCCGGGCTCGACCTGCAGTTGATCCGGCATCCATTGATCATGAATGCGCGGCGCCGCCGTCGCGGTGGCGACGTTCATATCAAAATCCAAGACGTCGAGGATGATTTGCAAGACGATGGTGATGATCCGCGAACCGCCGGGCGAGCCGGTGACGAGTTCGAGTTCGCCGTCGTGAAAGACCATCGTGGGGGCCATCGAAGAGAGCGGCCGCCGCTGCGGTCCGGGCTCGTTGGCGGCGCCGCCCAAGAGGCCGAAGGCATTGGGCGTGCCGGGCTTTGCGGCAAAATCATCGAGTTCGTTGTTGAGGAGAATCCCGGTTCCCTCCGCAACGAGGCCGAGCCCGTAGGAAAAGTTCAACGTGTAGGTATTGGCGACGGCATTGCCGTCGGCGTCGACGATCGAAAAATGCGTCGTCTGGTCACTCTCATAAGGCTGTGGGTCTTGCGCTTTGATCTCGGCCGCGGGGCGGGCGCGATCGGCGTCGATCTCGGCGCGCAGATGCGCCGCATAGGCCTTGGAGACGAGTCCCGTCACAGGCATCGGAACAAAGTCGGGATCGCCCAGATATTCGGCGCGGTCCGCATAGGCGAGTTTCATCGCTTCCGCCATCAGATGCAAGGTTTGCGGCGACCGGCTGCCGAGTTTTGCCAAAGGGAAGCCCTCGAGAACGTTCAGGATCTCGAGAATATGGATGCCGCCGGAGGAGGGCGGCGGCACGGCGACGATCTCGTGGCCGCGATATGTGCCCCGCAAGGGTGTGCGTTCGCGCACTTGGTAGGCCTCGAGATCTGCAAGTGTCATATGTCCGCCGGCGTCCTGCACGGCGGCGACGATCTTGGCCGCTATCGCGCCTTCGTAAAAGGCTTTTTCTCCGTCGCGAGCGATTTGTTCGAGGGCATCGGCGAGGTCGCTCTGGACGAGCTTTTCGCCGCGCGCGAGAGGTGTCCCGCCATCATGCAGGAAGATCTTCGCCGAGGCCGGCCAGCGCGCCAGGCGCGGTGCCGCGAGCGGCAGCGACAAAGCGAGGTCGTCATCGACCGCAAAGCCGTTGCGGGCGAGGGCGATGGCGGGTGCGGCAAGATCCGCAAGGTTGAATTTGCCCGAGCCGTAGGCGGTGAGCGCATGAACGAGCCCCGCGACCGTGCCCGGCACGCCGACACCGAGACCCGTATCGCGCGATTTCGCCGCAACCGCTTCGCCCTTATCGTCGAGAAACACTTTGCGCGTCGTCTCGCGCGGCGCCGTTTCGCGATAATCGATCGCAACGTCTCGTCGCGGCTGCACCAGGTGTATCAGCATGAAGCCGCCGCCGCCCAGATTGCCGGCTTTCGGTAAGGTGACGGCGAGTGTGAGGGCGACGGCGACCGCCGCATCGACCGCATTGCCGCCGCGGCGCAAGACGGCGATCCCAACTTGCGTCGCATGGCGTTCTTGCGTCACGACCATCCCGTGCGCCGCGACCACTGGAAGCGGCGTGGTTTCGGCGCGCGACAGCGCTTGCTGCGGCACTTCGAGGGGCAGCTCTTCGGCTCTCGACGCGATGCCGATGAGGAGTGTGAAGAAAATCAGCGCGCTTGCGCGAAGGCCGGCCAGCAAAGTGTCAGTTTCCCATGCGCTGCTCGAACGGAGTTGCGACACTGAGGCGCCAGCCGATGATGATCTGTTGATCGCGGGCGCCTGCCCAGTCGACATGGGTCAAGGCTATCGCCCCGCTTGGTCCCGATTTCAAGACATCCGGAAACTTCGGCGAAGCTAAAGCCTGGATGGAGCCGAACCGGGTTGGGTTGGTCGGCGTAGACGAGAAGTTTATAAATTTCAGCCGTATAATGACAAATCCCTATGGCGGATCGGAATCGCCGAATGCTTTTGCACTTTTCTGAAGGTGGGCTCACCCGATTGCTGCGGGTTGGCAAAGGCCGCGAGTTTGGGCGACGCACCGCCGGCGCTGCCAAACCTCGCCAGGGTGACCGCCCTGACGGCTGCGCAAAAGCTTCGACCGCATGGATTCCACATCGTATGAATTGATTAAGGAAATTAAGCGATTGTCGCGCGGACGCGGCGCCGAGGCACCGCCAGCGATCACCTCGACGAGTGGTTCATGTCGCTTATAGCTATCATCGATGATCGAATCAGCAACCGCAACATTTTTGCGCAGCTCGCTCGCTCCGTCGAACCGGATGTGATGGTGGAAACCTTCGGTGATCCGAGCGTGGCGTTGGAGTGGCTTTCCACGCATACGTCGGATCTCGTCATCACCGACTATAAAATGCCGCAGATGAATGCGTCGGTGTTCATCCGTCGCTTTCGCCAACTGCCCAATTCCGCCGACATCCCTGTCATCGTCATCACGATTTTCGAGGAGCGTTCCTTCAGGCTTCAGGCGCTGGAGGCAGGCGCGACTGATTTTCTCAATTCGCCCGTCGATCACCACGAATTCCGCACTCGCGCACGCAACCTTTTGACCCTGCGCAAGCATCAGCTCTTGCATGCAAATCGGGCCGACCTACTCGAACGCAAACTCGAGCACAGCGAGCGCTCGCGCGAATTGGCGCTGGCGGATTCGCGCGAGCGTTTGGTGCAAGTCATCGATACGCTCCCGATGATGATCAGCGCGACCGGCTACGACGGCCAGATTCTATTCATCAACGCTAACGCGACAAGTTTCTTCGGTGTCGAGGCCGCAAAAGTCGTCGGCGCGCAGAGCAAGGTGCTTTTCGGCGAAGAGGCTGCAGCACGCTCCTTCGCGCTCGATCGCATGGTCTTCGAGACCGGCAAGGCGCTGCCGCCCTATGAAGAAGAAATGATCGACCGGCACGGCGAAAAACGCGTATTCCTCGCGTCGAAGGCGCCGTTGAGAGATCATGCCGACATTGTCACCGGCGCTCTGACGAGCTCGCTCGACATCACCGCACGTAAGCAGACGGAAGCCAATCTGCGCCATCTTGCGCATTATGATACATTGACCGACCTGCCGAACCGGACACTGCTCGGCGAGCGGATCGGCGACTTGGTGGCTCGGGCCCGTCGGGGGTCCGGCGACTTCGCCGTGCATCTTCTCGACCTCGATCGCTTCAAGAGCATCAACGATCTCTTCGGCCGTTCGGGCGGAAACCGCTTCCTCGTCGCGCTGTCTGAGCAATTGTCGGCGTCTCTGGTCGAAGCCGAAATGATCGCCCGCTTAGGGGCGGACGAATTTGCCGTGGTGCAAGGCAACGTGAGGGACACGAACGATGCCGAAGGCTTCGCGCAACGTATTCTCGATGCAATCCATGCCTACGTCGATGCCGAAGATCAGCGTCTGACGACGACGGCGAGCATAGGTATCTCGGTCTATCCTTCCGATGGGTCGGATGCTGAAGACCTCCTGAAAAACGCCGACCTTGCCATGTACAAGGCCAAGGCCAAGGGCGGCAATATCGCTTGCTTCTACGCTGCCGATCTGCAGATGCGCGCCCGGCAAGCGGCGATCCTCGACAAGGAATTGCGCAACGCGATCGCCCAGGGCGAATTCGTCCTCTACTATCAGCCGCAGGTCGACCTGAGCACTGGTCTCATCGTCGGCGCCGAGGCTTTGCTGCGTTGGCGGCGCGCCGGTGCGGGTATCGTCGGCCCCAATGCTTTCCTGCCGCGCGCGGAAGAAAACGGCCTCATATTGCCGATCAGCGAATGGGTCTTGCGCGAGGCCTGCATGACGGCCAAATCCTGGCAGCGGGCCGGACTGCCGCCGCTGCGTGTCGGCGTCAATCTCTCGCCGACGCAATTTCGGCGGCGCACTTTGCCTTTGCTCGTGGCCAAGATCCTTGCCGAAACGGGCCTCGACCCACGCCGGCTCGACCTCGAATTGACCGAAAGCATCGTCATGCACGACTATGACGAGGTCTGCGAAGACCTGCGGCACTTGTTGCAGCTTGGGGTTCATTTGGCCATCGACGATTTTGGTACAGGCTATTCGTCTCTCAGCTACGTGAAGAGGTTCCCGATCACCCGCCTCAAGATCGACCAGAGTTTCGTTCGTGACATGGCCGTGGACAAGAACGATGCCGCAATCGTACGTGCCATCATAACTTTGGGGCACAGCATGAACATTACGGTCGTTGCGGAAGGCGTCGAAACCGCGGATCAATTGGCACGCTTACGGGCCGAAGGTTGCGACGAAGTCCAAGGTTATTATTTCGGCCATCCGATGCCGTCCGACGAATTCGTCGAACTCGTTCGCCGGGAGCCGCCGCTCTCGAAGATTGCTTGAAACCGATTTCCGGAGAAGCCTATATGAACCGCGGCGATACGACGATAGAATTTGCCAAGCAGGAAAGAGCCAGCGGCGACGTGTCAAGTTCGAGCTCGCCGACGCCGGCGCTTCTTTTGGCGGACGACAACAGGACCGTCTGCAAAGTGATAGTTAAAATCTTGGAGCCGTATCAAGTCCGCATCCATCATGTCGCGCAGGGCGACGACGCCCTTGACGCTCTCATGACGGAAGACATTGCCCTCGCATTGATCGACGCTAATCTCCCGGTGATGAGTGGGGTTGAGGTCACGAAGCATTACAGATTTGCCGCGATCGGCCGTAAACGCGTTCCGATCCTCGGTCTCGTCGGGGCTGGCACGCGCGGGCAAATCGGCGCCTGCATCGGCGCAGGAATGGACGGATGTCTGACGAAGCCGGTTGATCCGGCGCAGCTTATCGAGGCCGTCAAGTCCTTTGTTGAAATGAGGAGTGCCGTGGCGTTCGTGCCGGCGGCGCGCGACACGAGCGGTCAGGCTCTTCCGATGTCGCCCCTGGTGCCAAATGCTGCGGGTGAGGAGAAGTTAGCTGAGAGTCCAGCGATAAATCCGGGCGTTCTGAAAGATCTCGAGCAGCTCGGCGGCCGTCAATTTGTCGAAGATGTCGTGTCGCAATTCGTGAGCGATGCAGGCCGGATCTTTCCGGATCTCGCGGCCTCGATCAAGAATGCCGACGTTCAGGCAAGCCGCGATTGGCTGCATGCCTTGCGCAGCTGTGCCGCGAACGTGGGGGCGAGTTCGCGTTTTCGAGCTCTGTCTGGCTTGGCGCGAGATCAGTCGCGACGAACTCCTCGAGCGCGGTGAGGCCTGCTTGGCCCGCTTGCAGGTTGCCCTCGACGATGCACGCCACTGCATGGGCGACTACGATGCTTCGAAGCGGGCGGCATGAACAAATGTGCGACGTGTCACCGGTCCATACGAAATTTGCATTCCAGATGCGCAATTGCAATATTTGAAAAGCGGAAAACTGAAGATCTCGAGCGAACGCTTCGTTCTTAGGCGACGTTTTGCAGCTCGTCTGCCTCTACACGGCACTGAGGACGAGGTGCGAAGATGGCAGAACGTTCTTCTGCGGTCGACGCAAAATAGGGGCCGCGTTTATATATGCGCGCCCGGTCAACCTTGTAGTTGACCAGCATTAAGCCGATCTTCTTTGACAATAATGGGTAGTCGCGCGGCGGGCAGACTGGCGTTGCAAAAAAAGCGCGTCTGTAGGCGGCTTGATGCTCGGCTCTGAGAGTCGCTACTGCAAAATCCGCGCGATGATATTCGCTCGCCATCACTGAGAGACGCAGCGCCGCATATGGAAGCTCTGGAAAGGCCCGAGAAAAACCATAATCGGTAACCAACCGACTAGGATCGATAATTCTATTGCCTGCAGCCAAATAAGGGCCGAGTACTTCCGGAAAAACATGCGTCGCCGGCGACACGTCGGAAAGCTCTTCCAAAAAATGAATTCGGAGCGCGCTGATAAGCTTATCGTCGTAATAAAGACCAATGTTTGCGACTTTACCGAGATCGTCAAATTCATCGACGAGCCGTTCATCTTCACGGACCTCGATTGCGCCCTCTTTTAAGTAAGCCGCATAGCGCAGGTGCCGGATAGCATCCAAGTCGGCAGCGGTTTCTGCCCGCCGATAGGTCACCCTTTCAACGAACTCAATGACACGCCTGGCGAACGTGTTTCCGTTGCAAACCGCAGTCGTCGTCATCGACTGTTCCTCTGAGCGAGTTGGCTCTTCCCCTCGACTATGCAGCGAGAGAGAGCCTGACAAAAGCTTAACGTTCCATTAACGTTAACGGACGATAGGAGCCGCACGTGGCAAAGATTGGCAGTCCAATCTTCAGCCATTCGAAAGGTCCGCGCGCCGAGTATGCTCAAGACCATATTAAGTAAAATGGCTCTTCGGGATTTTGTGTGGGTGATTTTCGGGTGTTTTCATAATTCTGGCAAGCTGCAAGTGAGGATTTTGAGGCGCAGATAGTCTTCGTCGCGTAGGCCATAGGCTCGGCGCTGGAAAACGCGGATCTTGTTGTTGAGGCCCTCGACGAAGCCGAGCGCGATCTTGTTTTCCAGGCGACAATAGGCGGCGATGCCATCCCAGTGGCGCTCGATCATCGCGGCGAAGTCCTCGAAGGGCTTCAGGCGTTGCCAGCGCAGTTGGGATTTCCAATTGTCGAAGAACCGGCGCGCCCAAGCCTCGGATTTGTAATCCCACAATTGCCCGAACGACTCGCGGAGAAGGTAGGCGGTGTTCAACCGTTTGTTGGCGGCCAGCAGCAGCTTTAGATTTTTCCGCGCCTCGCTGGTGAGATTTTCCTTATGCGCCAGCAAGACGTATTTCTGCCCCTTGATGAACTTCCGTTGCGTCCCGGTGAGGCGGGCGTATTCGACCTTGCGCACTTTATCCAACGCCTCGCCGAGGTGGCGCAGGATGTGGAACTTGTCGAACAGAATGGCGGCTCTCGGCGCGTTCGCCTGCGTCGATTTGCGGAACGGCTTCCACATGTCCATCACGGCGAGCCTGATTTTGTCGCGGTTTTCCTCGCCTAGAAAGGCATAGAACCGATCCATGTCCGCCTCCGATCGGCCGTCGCCGCCAAACCAGATCGCTCGGCGCTTGTCGAGGTCGCTCACCACGATGCGGTACGTGTGACGTTTTTTGATCGATATCTCATCGATCCCGATCACGCTCGGGCTGGGAGGTCCGCTGCGCGCCAGTTGCTCGCGCATGTAGTCCTTTTCGAGTTCCTTCACCGTATGCCAATCGAGGTTCATTCGCTTGGCGACATCCTTGATCGGCATCGTCCGGCACAAGCCGCCGATCGACAATGCGAGACGCTTCGTGAACTTCGTGTTCGAGGCTAGCAAGTCGAGCCGCTCCCGTCTCACGCCACAGGCCTGGCAATCGACGCGGCGCAACTCGTATTCGAGATAAACGCGCCTATTGCCGCTGGAGAGATCGCGCGCCAGGCGCGTCTTGCGGTCGTAGAAGCTGAAATGGACTTTTCCGCAGCCGCTGCACACGGTTTTTTTTGGCGTCGCGTCAGCGTGATCACCAAGCCCATCGGATCGCGGTCATGCCGTTTGATCCGTGCGCCAGTGCGAAACCCGGGAATGCGGTAGCCGTCGAGCAGCGAAGCCTTGCAGAGCACTTTTTTCATGCCGAAAACGTGACAGGTTTCAACGTCCCGTCAAACCTCGAAAACTCCTTGTGTTGTCGAGGGTTTCCTCATTCCAGCCCCGCTAACCCTCCCACAAAATGCCGCGATGAGCCAGTAAAATTAACCATGAAATTGCTCTTCCGCAATGGATGCCAGCGAAACGAGAAAATCGCGATTTTGTGATTCTCGATGATCAAGCGGAGAGATAGCTGTGCGAGTTGCCCAATCTTTGCGCAAGCAACTTGCTTTTCTGCGGTGGCCGAAACCGTCTTCTGATGAAGCGGCCAAAGCCCACTACATTGAAAATTTCCCAGTGCTCGAACTGGCGCTTGATCATCTCAACCAAGGGGTCACCATGGTTGATGCAAATGGGCAAGTGATGATTTTCAATCGGCGTGCCGTGGAATATACCGGCGTGGACCGCAGCGAGGTCAAGTTGCCGGCCACGGCCAAAGACGTGTTTTGCGCACAATGGCAAAAGGGCGAATTCGGGCTCGACGGGTGCCTTCTTCCGGAGAATGTGCGGGAGTTTTTCCTGACCGGTTCCGGCGTCATGCCCAAATCCTATGTCCGCCGCCGCCCCAATGGCACCGTACTCGAAGTCCGCACCGAGCCACTGCCGAACGGTGGTTACGTGCAGACCTATAGCGACATCACCGAGTTGATACGCGCCAAGGAGGAGGCGGAAGCCGCTGCCCGCGCCAAATCCGACTTTCTCGCCGCGATGAGCCATGAAATTCGTACGCCGCTCAACGGCGTTCTCGGCATCGCCGCCTTGCTGAACAAGAGCGCGTTGACCGAAGAGCAGCGAAGCTGGGTCCGCATCGTCTTGCAGAGCGGCGACGCTCTCATGAGCATCATCAACGACATCCTCGATTTTTCAAAGCTCGAGTCCGGAACGGTCGAATTCGCGCCCCTCCCCGCCGATCTTTCCGCGCTGATCCGAGCGACACTGGAAGTGGTGGACCTGCAAGCCCGCGCCAAAACTCTGGACGTGCATATCGATATTGCGGCCGACGTACCCCCATGGGTTCGCGTCGACGGCAACAGACTGCGGCAAATCCTGTTCAACCTGCTCGGCAATGCGGTGAAATTCACCGACCGCGGACGTGTCGTGCTTTCGCTCATGAAGTCTCCGCTCGGCGATCCGAACCGGTTGCGATTCGAAATCCGCGATACGGGCATAGGCATCGCGCCGGAGGCGCAGCAGCGGCTTTTCCGAAAATTTTCACAGGTCGACGCCTCGATCAACCGGCGTTTCGGCGGAACCGGACTCGGCCTCGCGATCTGCAAGAAGATCGTGGAAGCCATGGGCGGAGCGATCGGCGTCGAGAGCGAGGAAGGCGCCGGCAGCTGCTTTTGGTTTGAGTTAGATGCCCCGCCCTGCGAAGCTGAAGTCTGTCACGCGGGAGACGAAAGCATCGATGGGGCAGCCGCTGTCGGTCGTCACGTCCTGCTCGTCGAGGACATGCCGGTCAATCAGATCGTCGCCCGCGAAATGCTCGCCTCACTCGGGCATAGCGTCGCTGTCGCGAATGACGGCATCGAGGCGCTCGAAATGCTGAAAGCCTCATCCTACGATCTCATCATGATGGACATGCAAATGCCGCGGATGAATGGTCTCGATGCGACCGCAGCTATTCGGGCACAAGGCGGGGCTTTCGGAAAAATCCCGATCATTGCGATGACGGCAAATGCCTTTCATTCCGACCGCAGCCAGTGTCTCGCCGCCGGCATGAATGATTTCGTCGCCAAGCCGATCGAGCTCGGAGAACTCGCCGCCGCGATCCGGCGCGCGCTTCCCGCCAGCGGTTCCACACCGGGGTCTATGCGATCTCTTGTGAGCGCCTGTGATACGACGAAGCTCGCGCATCTCGCCGGCTTCATCGGCCGGGCGGGGCTCAAAGATGTCTTCGACGATTTCGAAGTCGATTCTGCATGCCTTCTACGCGAATTGGCCGATGCCGCCGCAGAGCAACAGTTCGAACGCGCTCTCGCATGCCTCGAAAATCTGGAAGAAGCTTCGCTGACCCTCGGACTGGTTGAAAGCGCCGCCGAGATGGCCGGCATTCGCCGTCTGCTTTGTGACGGTGCGCCCGTGAGCGAGGAAGCTCTCGAACGGCTTCATGCAGTGATCCTGCGGGGCAAGCGAGACGGGTGTGGCTGGCTCGAGGAGTTGCAGCCCGAACCAGATGCAGGCCGGGTTTGGACGCCTCGATCAAGCCTGGCCGGCTCGCCTTGATAAACGCGACGCCTCCTCGGCGCGTGAATTGGCAAGGAGGTTGGGCGTCACCCCCCGTATCGGAAATATCCAAAGTCTCACAGACCCAAGTAGTCCGGCAATTTTCCGGGACAGACTCCAAGACGGATTCCGAGCGGAAACGAACAATTTTAGCGAATTGTCGGAACAAGGCTTAGAATTGCAACGTTAAACAGGGAGCACTTGAAGCATGTTCGGGAGGGGCCGAACGGCTTTCCTGGTCCTGCTTGAGCCTCGGCAGAAAGAGGAGCTCCCTGTGCAACATTGGTCAGACAGAGTAGAAGATTCCGGTTGCGGAACCTTTGCCGGTGGCTCGGCGGTCATGCTCGGTGGTGCCTTTGCCGCGGATTTCGTCCGTCCGGATCCCAGTCTGGGCACCTATGCCGAGGCTTACAAACGCAAGCAGCAAACACAAAGGCGATTGCTTTGGCTGCAAAGCTTGTGGAACGATCCTGCGCGCTTCGATGCAATCGTCGCCAGCGGCCGGTATCTCAAATTATGTGCCTTGCTGGAATGGGCGAGCGCGAACGACGAAATTGCCGGACGGCTGTTGGACTCACGCTGTTAGCGGATGGTCACATGCGTAGTGCCATCGCAACGCTAGGTCTTTGAGTTTATGGACCGAATTATGCTCACGCTTGGGTGCCGGGCGTGACGGCCGACGCATATTCCGTTCGGTCGGGCCGATCCTATCGATAAGAATTCGCGCCGAGTGAAACGGGCCGGGTCCTGTCGGCGAGTCGCGCCACGTGGGAAGGCAAGCCAGTCATTCTTCTGGCGGTCGGGGCAGGCTTTCCTGGTCTTCATGTGCGCCTCTCGAGCGACGTTCTCGATCAAGAAAAGCATTAGGATCTCGGCGGCAGCAGCGTCACCGCCCTGGATAAGCCCCCTTGGCGAGGCAAATCGCCGCAAGCTTTTGCAACGGCATGCAACTCGCAATTTGCTGATTTGACAGAACCCGGCATGATCGGCTTTGGTCCCCCCCAATGGATGAATTGGTCATGCAACGAAATGGCCGGGGATTGAAACAGGTGCGGTGCGCAGTTTCAACCAATTCTGTGTTATCCGCTTCGGTGACATTGGCTCTATTGCGGGAGAGACTCCATGAATTCCAAAAAAATCGCCACCATCGCCATCAGCCTGTTCGCTGTGGCCGCCTATGTGCGCCCCGGCATGGCGGCCGATGCCGACGCCGGCCAAGCGATCTTCAACCAGAAATGCAAAATCTGCCATCAGATCGGTCCAAGCGCAAAGAACTTCGTCGGGCCGGAATTGAACGGTCTCGCCGGACGCAAGACCGGGGCGGTCGAAGGCTACAACTATTCCGATGCCAACAAGAATTCCGGCATTACCTGGAGTGAAGAGGAATTCAAAAAATACATCACCAATCCGAAGGTGGTGATCCCAGGCACGAAGATGGTCTTTGCCGGCCTGCCAAAAGACAGCGATCGCGACAATCTCTGGGCCTTCATTTCGCAATTCAAGGCTGACGGATCGAAGTGAGGCCGAGGCGGCAGCTCGGTCGTCTCGTTACCGCTCGATGTCATCCCCGCGCATAGGGCGTTGCGAAGCGACGCCCGTCGCGAGCAAGGGGCTATGGCGGTGATCCAGTCCTTCTCGCGTGAGCGCGCGGAAACAGAGTCACATCACCGCGGACGCGGCTCCGGCTGGATGCCCGCGTAGGGCGTCGTTCAGACGCCCGTGGCATGCGACGGATAATCCGCGGGCATGACGGCCATTGAGTTGATCAAGCCGGTCGAGTTCTACCCTTCAATTTGGATGACTTGAACCACCTTGGTGCAAAGCCCGGGCTTGCCCTGGCTGCGCGTCGAGCAAGGCTAGGATTGATTTTTCGTTCGGCTCTGCGGCGACGGCAATATGCGCGAAGCCGGCGTTGCGCAAGGGCTGCGACGCGTCTGCCGAAATTGCCGCATGGAGCAGTGGCGCCGCGGCGAGGTTCGCTGATTGCACCAGGTTCAGGAAAATTTCGGCGCTGCGTCTTGAATAATGGAGAACTGCATCGATCGTGCCGGTGGCAAAGCCATCGATTGCCTCTTGGCTCAGGCACGCTGCCGCGTGCGCTTCGTAGACTTCTATCGCTTCGACGATGAGGCCGGCCTCGCCGAGACGGGCCTCGAGATCGGGCTTTCGGTCGCGCCCGGCAAGATAGACCGTGCGTGCCGGCCGCGTGTGCTGGACGAGAATACGTGTGGCAAGGTTCTTCGCATCGGGCGCGACCAGCATCGGCCCCGAGAAGCCGCTGTTGCGGGCTGCGGTCGCGGTTCTCTCGCCGACGAGGAAAAGCGGCATGAGCCTTCTTGCCTCCGGCGGCGGCCATTCGGGTTCGAGCTTCAACAAGTCGAAGGCTTGCGCGCTCGTCGCGATCACCGCGTCGACGACGCCTTGCGGCCACGTCGCGCCTGTGGCCGCCATTTCGAGGACGGACGACACGATCGAGCGATGCCCCCGAGCGGCGAGTTTTCTGGCTGTTCGCACTGCCTCGTCGCGGCCACGTGTGACGACAACCAGCATGCGTCAATCCTTGAAAAAATCCGCTGGCGCGCGGGCGATCAGTTCACGCGCAACAGCTTCTCCGAGGCTTTCGGCTTGCTGCGCAGGGCCTTTGCGGCAAGTCTCGAAGAATTGCGAACCATCCGGCCGCAAAATGACCGCGCGCAACTGCAATTCCCCTTCGATGAGCCGCGCATAGCCGCCGATCGGCGTCCGGCACGATCCGTCGAGCACACGCAGATAGGCGCGCTCAGTGCGAAGGCATGTGCTGGTCGAGGGATCGAGGACGGGGTTGATGAAAGCGGCGACCTTTGCGTCCTCCCGCCGTGCGGTGATGCCGATCGCTCCCTGACCGACCGCGGGCACGAATATCTCCGGGTCGAGAAGTGACGTCGCCCGGCGCGCCAGACCGAGACGCTTCAGGCCAGCGTAAGCGAGGAGGGTCGCGTCGACCTCGCCGCGTTCGACTTTCGCGAGACGCGTCTCGACATTGCCGCGCAGAAGCGTGACGCTGACGTCTGGACGAAGGCGCTTCAGCAAGGCGGCGCGGCGCAAGGAGGCGGTGCCGACCACGCTGCCCGTAGGCAGCGCCTGCGGCCGCGGAGCTTTGCGCGAAATCCAGGCGTCGCGCACGTCTTCACGCGGCAGATAGCCGAGGATGCCAATCTCTTCAGGCAGGATCGTCGGCAGATCTTTCGCCGAATGAACCGCCAGGTCGATGTCACCGCGCATAAGTGCGAGGTCGAGCTCTTTTGTGAAAAGGCCTTTGCCGCCGGCTTCGCTCAACGGGCGATCCTGAATTGCGTCGCCCGTCGTCTTGATGATGCAGATGGCAAATGCCGTCTCGGGGCGTCCCAGTGCCGCCGCGAGGCGTCGCCTGAGTTCATGGGCCTGGGCCAATGCCAAGGGGCTGCCGCGCGTTCCTATCCGCAGGTCCGGCGTCTCACCGGATGGGGAGCTTGCAGAAAGATTTACTGATTTCCTTGCAGTTTCTGTTCGAGTGTGACTGTAGAATATAGAAAGGAGCGAGAAAAGCCTCTTGCGAGGAGGTGCGGCCGGCGCCGCGGCTTTGTTCAGGTTCTTCTATGCAGGTACTCGGGATCGAAACGACGTGCGATGAAACGGCAGCGGCCGTCGTGCGGCTGCGCCCGGATGGAGCCGGAGAGATACTCTCGAATGAAGTGATGAGCCAGATCGCTGAACACAGCGCCTATGGCGGTGTCGTGCCGGAAATTGCCGCCCGTGCACATATCGAAGTCATCGATCGCCTCGTTGTTCGCGCACTCCAGCACGCCAATGTCAAACTCGCCGAACTCGACGGTATTGCCGGCGCGGCCGGGCCGGGGCTGATCGGCGGCGTGATCGTGGGGCTGACGACGGCCAAAGCTTTGGCGCTTGCCGCCCGTAAGCCGTTTATTGCGGTCAATCACCTCGAGGCGCATGCGCTGACGGCGCGGCTGACCGATGGGATCGGCTTTCCCTTCCTCCTCCTGCTCGTCTCGGGAGGTCACACCCAGCTCGCCGCGGTTCGCGGCGTCGGCGATTATCTGCGCCTTGGCGCGACGGTCGACGACGCCGTCGGCGAAGCTTTCGACAAGGTTGCGAAAATGCTCGGGCTCGCCTACCCGGGCGGCCCTCTTGTCGAGCGCCAGGCGGAGAGAGGCAATCCGCAACGTTTCGATCTGCCGCGGCCCATGCTCGGCCGGACCCGCGCGGATTTTTCATTCTCCGGGCTGAAGACCGCGGTTCGGCTCGAAGCCGAGCGGATCGCGCCGCTGACCGGAGTTGACGTGGCCGATCTTTGCGCCTCCTTCCAAGCGGCCGTGGTCGATACGCTGATCGATCGCTGCCGCGCCGGCTTGCGGCTGTTTCGCGATCAGGTCGCGCCATGTCGGACGATGGTCGTCGCCGGAGGGGTCGCGGCCAATGGCAGCATCCGCCGTGCCCTGATGCGCTTCTGCGGCGAAACCGGTTTGCGCCTCGTGTTGCCGCCGCTACAGCTTTGCACGGACAATGGTGCGATGATTGCCTGGGTCGGCATTGAGCGTCTCCTGCTCGGCCAGAGCGACGATTTGACCTTCGCTGCGCGGCCGCGGTGGCCCCTCGATGCCGACGTCGATGCGGCTCATCACGGCAAAGCTTGAGCCGGTTGCAAGGAGGTGCGCGATGGGAAGCGGGCGGCGCATTGCGGTGATCGGTGCCGGAGCCTGGGGTACGGCGCTCGCCAATCTTGCCGCCTGTAAAGCGGCAAAGGTCGTGCTCGTCGCGCGTGACCAGGGGCATGCGGCCGAAATGGCCGCGACCGGCATCAACGCGCGGCGCCTGCCCGGTGTCCCGCTCGCTTCAAACGTGCAGCCGACGGCGGATATGGAGCGCGCCGCAACCGCCGGGATCGTGCTTCTTGCCGTTCCGACCCAAGCATTGCGAAGCCTTTGCGAGCAACTTGCGCCACGGCTCGCCTCGCAGGCGTCCATCATTATTTGCGCCAAGGGCATCGAACGTTCGAGCCGACTTTTCGTCAGTGAGGTCGTCGGCGAGGTCCTCCCCGAGAATCCTCTTGCGGTGCTCTCCGGGCCGAGTTTCGCCACCGATGTTGCGCGCGGTTTGCCGACTGCCGTGACACTCGCTGCGGCCAAGGCCGAACGCGCCCGCGCGCTGGCGCAAGTCCTCGCCACACCCTGGTTCCGCCTCTATCATTCGACCGATGTGAGGGGAGTCGAGATCGGCGGGGCCGCCAAGAATGTGCTCGCGATCGCCAATGGGATCGCCGCCGGCCGCGGCCTGGGGGCGAGCGCAGGCGCCGCCGTTGTCGCGCGCGGCTTTG
This sequence comes from uncultured Alphaproteobacteria bacterium, assembly GCA_963809985.1. Taxonomy (GTDB): domain Bacteria; phylum Pseudomonadota; class Alphaproteobacteria; order Rhizobiales; family Beijerinckiaceae; genus Methylovirgula. Next base: position 1,183,827 of record CAWELW010000004.1, read on the forward strand.
CCGAGCTTTCCCGCTTCGGCCGGGCGTACGGAGCGCATAGGGAGACGTTGATGGGCCTGTCGGGCCTCGGCGATCTCGTCTTGACTTGCACCTCGCCGCAATCGCGCAATTTCTCCCTTGGCCTTGCGCTGGGGAGAGGGGCGAGCCTCGCTTCCTATCTGGCCGAGGGACGGTTGGCCGAGGGAGTCTACACGTCTGGCGTTCTCGTCGAGCTCGCCTCCGAGAAAGGCGTAGAAATGCCGATTGCCGCGGCCGTCGACGCGGTCTTGACTGAGCGTATCGGGATCGATGCGGCGATCGAAGCGCTGCTCAGCCGGCCGCCGAAGGCCGAGATGGCGGATGCGGCGGAGGAAGGCGAGCTCTGAGTCGCAACTTCGGCGGGGACCGCGAAATTCGAGCGGACACGATGACGGCGAGCTGTCGCCTCAAGCTCACAGTGCTGGGCGGCCTCGCGGAGTTCGAGCGTGAATTAGTCCGCGCCGGCGAAGGCAGGGCGCGCGCCAAGGCGCGCGGGCAGAGTTTAGGCCGCCTCTTCAAGCTTACCCCGCACCTGCGGAAAGAGGCCATCCGTCGGCGCGACAAGGGCGAGGAAACGCTTGCCGACATAGGCCGCAGCTACAATGTCAGCGCGGCGACGATTTCGCGGCTGGAAGACTAAAACGGGCGTTTTTTCCGGCGCAAATCGCCGTTGCGTTACGTCTTGGGTTTCGGCGCGGCTTTGTGCTAGAATTATTCAATGATTAATCTCTCTCAAGAAACCGAGGCGCTTGCCAAGCGCCTGGCCGCCGCGGAAAGGCTTTCCGTCGAGGACGCCATTCGGCAAGCCCTTGAAGAGCGCGCGCGCGCTTCCGGCATTGAGATGCAGCCGAGGCGAGCGCCGCGCGATGCCTCTCCGGAGGCCGTCGCCGCGCGCATTGCGCGATTCGACGAAATGACGCGGAAGGTAGCGGCTGCGCCGATCAACGATCCGCGCCCCATCAGTGAGATCGTGGCCGACCTTAACGCCCTATGATTATCGTCGATAGTTCCGCCCTGCTCGCCATCATTTTCGACGAACCCGAAAAGCGAAGTTTCCAAGCCGTACTGTCGGGCGGCGAGCGTTGCGTTATCTCCGCCGTCAACGCGCATGAGACGGCTTGTGTTTTGCGGCTGCGCCACAATCAGGCGATGGTTGACGATCTATGGCGGTTGCTGGCCGACAATGAAATTGAGATTGTCCCTTTCGACGAGGTTCAGGTACGCGCCGCCGCCGTTGCGATTGATCTTTACGGCAGGGGCGACGCACGGCTCAATCTCTGCGATTGCGCGGCCTACGCCCTCGCCAAGACCATGAATTCGCCCTTGCTGTTCAAGGGCAACGACTTCACGCATACCGACGTGAAAGCCTGTTTCTGATTTGCATGCGAAAAGTGCGGCCAGACCATGAGCGAGCAAGACGAGAAGGGGCTTACAGACCATTCCTATGCGGACATTCCTTTGATGTCGGAAGGTTGGTTGTTCGCGGCCTTGCTGGACATGGTGCTGGAGCATTGCAGCGTTCCGGGCGGCAAGATCGACAGCTTCATCGGATATCCCGCGAATGTCACGGCCATCCGATTGTTGGCGGAAGCGGGGTTCATCGAAATTGAAAGCGAGGAGGAATCCCCGGAGCGTCTGGTGGCTCATGTCTTGCCCGCCGCGCAGGAATTGACGGCGCGTGTGGAGGCGGCGCGGCGTAAAGAGCGTATTGGCAGCGCGTGAAGATGGGTGCGCCCAGCCTCACCGAGCATCAACGCAAGCAAGCGATCAAAGCGACGCGAGAAGGACGAGGAAATGCTTGCGGAGATTGGCCGCTCGTACAATGTTAGCGGCTGGACGATTGCGAGGCTCACGGGGTAAGCCACGCGGCTAACGATCACTAACGCGCTCCCCTTACCTACCCTCACAGACATCGGGGCTGAGATCGCCTTCGTGAGGCGGCGGGAGCGTGATTGCATGCCTTCTATGATTTTCACGCCGTTTTGTGCTAAAGTTACCGCTATGATCAATCTCTCTCTAGAAACCGAAGCGCTCGCCAAGCGCCTGGCCGCAACGCAAAGCCTGACCGTCGAAGACGCCGTCAGGCTGGCGGTCGAAGAGAAGGCGCGCGCCGTCGGCGTTACGATGGAACCGCGGCGTCCGCGCGATCAATCCCCCGAAGCCGTGGCCGCGCGCCGCGCAGCGATGGATCGGTTTGTTGAGGAAATATCGGCAATGCCTGTGCGCGATGCACGTCCGATCAGCGAGATCGTGGATGATCTAAACGCCCTATGATCGTCATCGACAGTTCAGCGCTTGTTGTGATCTTTCTCAAGGAACCGGAACAGCAGGCTTTTGAAAGCATAATTGCGGGCGACGACCGTTGCGTCATGTCGGCTGTTAATGTGCATGAGACCGCATGCGTCTTACGCGCTCGTATCGGCCCTGAAGCGGTCGAAAGATTCTGGCGGATGTTGCGCGACAGTCAAATCGAAATCGTTCCGTTCGACGAAGTGCAGATGCGGGCTGCTGCCGTCGGATTCGACCGCTACGGTAAGGGCATCGATCCGAAGGCGCGGCTCAATCTCTGCGATTGCGCGGCCTACGCGCTCGCCAAGACCATGAATTCTCCTTTGCTGTTCAAAGGCAACGACTTCACGGAAACCGATGTGAAGGCTTGTCTTTAGGTTCCTGGCGTCGCCGCGCGAAGGGGCGCAGGCGGGACCGTGCAAATTCGAGAAGATGAGAGGCAGCGCATGGCGCATTGGCTGATCAAGAGCGAACCCAAGGCCTGGTCCTGGCAGCAGCAGGTCGACGCGGGGGAAAAGGGGACGTTCTGGAGCGGCGTTCGCAACCACACCGCCAAACAATATCTGATGGCAATGAAGCTCGGCGAAGAGGCGTTTTTCTATCATTCGAACGAGGGTAAGGAGATCGTCGGCATCGTCGAGGTCGTCAAGACATTTTATCCCGATCCGAGCGATGCATCGGGCAAGTTCGGCATGGTCGATGTTCGGGCTTTAAAGCCCTTCAAAACGCCGGTCGGCCTCGACGCGATCAAAGCCGACGCCCGGTTCAAGACGATGATGCTCGTCAACAATTCGCGCCTCTCGGTGCAGCCGGTGAGCGAGGCGGAATGGAAGGCGATCTGCAAGATGGGCGGGGTTTGAGCAGCGTCCGCGAAGCTTGGCCGGCTCTGGCAGCAAGTTTCTGCGGCACAGCCCGGTCTTGACGCGGCCGCCACTGCGGGGCACATGGTCCAACTCATCGAATTGGCGCGCAAATCGCCGCTCAGATGGTGCAAATCTTCCAGTTTGTCCGCGTCAGCGGCGCTGTTTCGCCTCCCCTCTTTCGAATGCAGGTCGCATGATTCGCTCCGCCCTCATGAATGTGATGACCGCGGCGGCCCTGAAGGCCGGGCGCGGCCTCAAGCGCGACTTTGGTGAGGTCGAAAATCTGCAGGTTTCGGTCAAAGGACCCGGCGACTTCGTCAGTGCGGCCGACCGCAAAGCCGAAAAGACGCTCTTCGAGGAATTGTCGAAAGCCCGCCCCGGCTACGGCTTCGTCCTGGAGGAATCCGGCGAAGTGGAAGGCACCGACAAGAGCCACACCTGGTATATCGACCCGCTCGACGGCACCACGAACTTCCTGCACGGCCTGCCGATTTTCGCGATTTCGATTGGCCTCGCGCGGGAGGGACAGATCGTCGCCGGGCTGGTCTATAATCCGATCAGCGACGACATGTATATCGCGGAAAAGGGCCAAGGCGCCTATCTCAACAATCGCCGGCTGCGGGTCGCGGCGCGCAAGACCATGGCGGAAGCTCTGATCGGCTGCGGCATTCCCCATCTCGGCAAGGAAAAAAGTCATAAGCAATTTACGGTCGAGTTCGCGGCCGTCATGGCCAGGGTTTCGAATTTGCGCCGCCTGGGCGCGGCTGCGCTCGACCTTTGTTTTGTCGCGTCCGGTAGTTACGATGGCTTTTGGGAGCGCGGCCTCAAGCCCTGGGATGTGGCCGCGGGGATTCTTCTCATCAAGGAATCCGGCGGTTTCGTCAGTGATGCCGATGGCGGAACCGAGATGCTCGGGAAAGGTTCCATTTGTGCCGGCAACGAGACGATCCACGCACAATTGCTGGGCTTGCTTCGCGCCGCCGGGTGAGGACTCGTCGGGAAATAAATGCTCCATGTTGCCGGATAGGCGTCACCTCTCCCCGCTCGCGCAGGGCTGTCCGGGAAGGCGGCGAACTTGCAAGGTAAATCACTAGGCCGCAGGTGCATGCCCCTGAAAACGAAGGATTTTCGTCTACGGCGATGCCGTTTGCGTCTATTTTCTGGTTGGCGAGACTCAGAAAAGGACGGGAACAGGAGCATGCGCTTCACACCTACCATATTTGCCAAATTGCTTGCACCCCTCGATCGGCGGCAGTTCGACACGATCGTCGAGCGCCACGACGGCGATGCCTACGACAAATCATTCAAGAGCTGGGACCATCTGGTGGGCCTGATCTTCGCCCAGTTTTCCGCCGCCGACGGATTGCGTGGTCTGGCGGCCAGCTGGAACGCCAATAGCCAGCATCATTATCATCTTGGCACCGGCACACTGGCGCGCTCGACTTTGTCGGATGCAAATAAAATCCGGCCCGTCGCGGTCTTTGCCGACACTTTCGGTTTGATTGCGGGTCTGCTCGATCGCGCCACGCGCCGCGACGGCAAGGACATGCTGCGCCTCATCAATTCAACGCCCGTTCCACTCGGCAAATTGTGCGATTGGGCGAAGTGGAATGGCCGCATTCGCGGCATGAAAATGCATGTCGTCTATGATCCCAAGTCCGATTGCCCGCGCATTCTCGATATCACCGATGCCAATATCAACGATGCCGAGATCGGCCGCACGATCAACATCGAAGCCGGTGCGACTTATGTCTTCGACAAAGGCTATTGCCATTATGGTTGGTGGCGCGCCATCCATGCCGCTGGAGCGATCTTCGTCACCCGGCCGAAGTCCAACATGGGGCTCACGCGCGTCGAAATGCGCCCCATCGAGGTTACCGAAGGCGACGGCTGCACCATACTCGAAGATGCCGAGGTGCGCTTCGCCAGCAAAGGTGATTCCAAGCTGCCGATAAGGCTGCGCCGCATCACCATCAAGCGTCACAAGGATGGCAGCACGATCAACTTTCTGAGCAATGATTTCGACCGTTCCGCCGTCGCCATCGCGGCCCTTTATAGAGGCCGCTGGCAGATTGAACTCCTGTTCCGCTGGATCAAGCAGCATCTCAAAATCCGCAAGTTCCTCGGCAACAACGACAATGCGATCCGCCTGCAGCTCATCGCTGCGATGATCGCTTATGCGCTGCTACGCATCGCCGCCAAAGTGCATCGTGTTCAAATCCCGATTTTGCGCTTCATCGACCTCGTGGCTCAGTGCATCTTCGAGCGCCGCGACATCGCCGCGATCGACAAACCGCCGCCGCTGAACCCGAGCAAAAAACGCGATCGAAACTCGCCAAATCAGATGAGCTTCTGCTATGTTTGATTTTCCCCGGACAGCCCTGCCGCTCGCGGGGAGAGGTCGAGCGAAGCGAGGGTGAGGGGCCGGGTGTTTAGCCTCGATTTCACATCGGTAAGCTTCACCATTGAAGCTCGCCGAGGTCGCAGCCAATCCCCCGGCCCCTCACCCTAACCCTCTCCCCGCAAGCGGGGAGAGGGGACGCGCCCGATCGATTAATTTATTTCTGGGCGTCGCCTGAGTGTTCGGATTTATGCTCTCGCTGAGCCAGCTCGAGTGATCGGCAGAGCGGGGGTGTGGTTCCGCCAAAGTCGTGCGAACATGGTCTCGTTCCTTGAACAGGAACGAGTTCCAAGCGGACAATCAATATCCGCCTTATCAAATTTGTTTTTGCATCTCCGCAGCGCGCGACTGTCCGCTGCGACTGCGGTAAACTCAGCGGCAGGGCCAGCATCAGGATTTGTCTCATGGCGACCAATGACGATCCCTACAAGCTTTCATCGCCGCGCATATTTCTCGTCAATATGCTGGCGTTTCTCATCATTGCCGGCTTTCTCGTACTCATTCTGCACCGCGAAATATTGCGCGCCTTCAATGCGAATCCGGGCCTGAACGGCGTCATCTTCGGGCTCTTGTTCATCGGGATCATTCTGGCCCTGCGGCAGGTCGTCCGGCTTTTTCGTGAGGTGCGTTGGGTGAATGCCCTGCCGCGCGGGATGGCCAATACGGTCAGCCGCCCGATCCTGCTCGCTCCGATGGCGACTTTGCTCGCCGACCGCCCGGCGGGCGGCACGATCTCGACGCTCACCTTGCGAACCATTCTCAATTCCGTCGGCACCCGCCTCGACGAGGCGCGTGAGGTCTCGCGCTACCTCACCGGCCTGTTGATCTTTCTCGGCCTTCTCGGCACGTTTTGGGGACTGCTCACCACCGTCGGCTCGATCGGCGACGTCATCAAATCGATGCAGACCGGCGCCGACGCCGCGGTGATGTTCGACGACCTCAAGAACGGATTGGCCAAGCCTCTGGCCGGCATGAGCATCTCGTTCACGTCGTCGCTGTTCGGTCTGGCCGGCTCGCTCGTTCTCGGCTTTCTCGATCTGCAGGCCGGCCAAGCGCAGAACCGCTTCTATAACGAGCTCGAGGACAATCTGACGGCCAGTACGAGCGCTGACATGGGCGTCGATGCGACCCCCGTTGCCGGCGCTATTCCGCGTGACTTGCGCGCCGCGATCGACAAGATTTCGACGAGTGCCGAGCAGAGCAATAGCCGGGCGAACACCGTCGCGCTCGCCAATCTCGCCGACGGCATTCAAAGCCTCGTTCAGCACATGCGTGCCGAGCAGCAAATGATCCGCGACTGGGTCGAAGCCCAGGCGGAGCAAGGCAAGGAGCTCAATGCCGTGTTGAAACGGCTGACGTCCGAAGCGGAGCGCCGCTGATGCCGCATGCCCGTCAGCGCCGGCGCGAACGCGGCATCGATTATTGGCCGGGCTTCGTCGATGCACTCTCGACGATGCTGCTCGCGATCGTGTTCCTGCTCTCGGTCTTCATGCTGGCGCAGTTTTTTCTGGCGCGCGACGTCTCCGGCAAAGATGCGGCCTTGGCCAAGCTCAATAAGCAGATCGAGGAACTGACCTCGCTTCTCGCCTTGGAAACGCATGCCAAAGAGGATGTGCAGGCGCACGTCGCCGTGCTCAGTGCGACGCTCGACGCGACGGAAAAGGACAAGGCGCGTCTGCAAGGTCTCGTCGACGCGGCCAATAACGGCACTTTGGGCGCGGATCAGAAAGCCTCGGCGGCGCAACAGGCTCTCGACAGCGAGAAACAGCTCTCCGCACGGGCCTTGGCGCAAGTCGAAATATTGAGCCAGCAGATCGCCGCATTGCGCCGTCAACTCGCCGCCCTCGAAGACGCCCTGTCCGCTTCCAAATCGCGCGATCGCCAGTCGCAGGCCAAAATCGCCGATCTCGGCTCTCGTCTCAACGTGGCGCTCGCGCAAAAGGTGCAGGAACTATCGCGCTACAGGTCGGATTTCTTCGGCCGGCTGCGGCAGATTCTCGGCGACCGGCCGGGCGTGCGCACGGTCGGCGATCGTTTCGTATTCCAGTCCGAAGTCTTGTTCGACACCGGCCAGGCGAGCCTCAATCCGGCCGGCAAGCTCGAACTCGATCAGCTCGCCGCCGCCATCATCGAGCTCGAGCATGAAATTCCGCCGGAAATCCCCTGGGTTCTGCGAGTCGATGGCCATACCGACAAGCGGCCGATCCAGTCGGCGCAATTCCCCTCGAATTGGGAGCTTTCGGCGGGGCGCGCCATCGCCGTCGTGCAATACCTCGTCGGCAAAGGCGTCTCGCCGCAGCATCTCGTGGCAGCGGGTTTTGGCGAGTTCCAGCCGATCGATAGCGCCGAAAACGACGATGCCTATCGCCGTAACCGGCGGATCGAACTGAAACTCACCGAAAAGTGATGCTTGCCGTGAGGTCAGGGCAATCGGGTGAAGCTTATCCTCCCCCGAGCCCTCATGCTGAGGAGGCCCTTTAGGGCCGTCATCCGAAGTCGATTGTTATCGACTTCGGCATTCAACAATCGCAAAGCAGGCAGGCCTGCTTTGCGTGCACGAGGGCGGCTAAAAGCGATACGGGTTCGCTCCGTTTCGAACGCGAATAAAGGCCCCTCGCCCTTCGAGACGGGTCCTTCGGACCCTCCTCTCCATGAACACCGTCGCCGATTGTCATCCTCGCGAAAGCGAGGATCCAGGGGCAACTCGCACAAAACTCTGGATTCCCGGTCTTCGCCTCCGGCTCGCCGGGAATGACAGGGGGGAGCGTCTCACGATGAACACAGCCACCAAGGTAGCGTGTTCACGGCCCGTGTGCAGCTCCCGTTGGAGCGGATGGCTCAGGGTGAGGGGCCTTTCACCCGATTGCCCTGGCCGCGAGGTGAACCGTGGCAGATGAAGCATCTTGCTCAAGCTGCTCAATCTGAGCGGTCGTTGGCGATTGAAGAGGTGATGTCCCAATCCTTCGGCTCCCCCTCCGGCACGAATGCGCCGTCTTCGCGGATCGAGCCGCGCTGCGGCGAAGGCGCATAGGCCCGCATGCCGGCAGGCGGTGCGGGCGGCAGGCTCGCGTCGGGGGCGCCGGGACCGCCATGCAAACTGAGCGCTTGCGGAGGGCGGCCGGCCTGAGCAACGTCGAGATCGTCCTCGATTGCCGGTGCGTCGGGCAGACCATCGCGCGGCAGCGGTGCCATTTGTTGCGGCGGCGCCGGTTTGCAAATGCGGCGCGGCCCGCTCGACGTATTGCCATGCATCGCGAGATCGAGATGGAAGTGATTGTAATGGAATATGTTGTAGCCGGGTCCGAGCACCGTGGTGAAATCGTTGCAGGCGCCGGCATGTAGGTCGCGGAGAAAGGCCTGCGCTTGGTCGTCGCCACGCGTCCAATCCCGCACGATCGAGATCTCGCGTCCGTCGGCGAGGCGAAAGCCGCCGATGTCGATGGCATTGCCGAAGGAATGTTCGGAGAGCCTGGCGCCCGGCTGATTGTTGATGCCGCGGCAGCTATAAGTTCCCATGCCGATGATTTCGACGACACGCTGGCCGAAACGCGCCTGCGCCGTCGGCTGCACGACCTCGCCGACCCAAGTGTTCAGCGCCGAAATCATCGGGCAATCGAGCGTGTAGGTGCTGTTGAACGAGACCTCGCCGTCGAGAAGCGCCGCAACCTTGAAGGGGCGCGTCAGACCGCAGATGCCGGGGCCGTCGATCTCGGGCATGGGTTGAACATAGGCCGAGACATGGATCAGCCTTTGCGCGAGGCAAGCGTTTTCGGCCTGCGTGCGCCAGGCCGGCCGCTGCGCCTTCTGATAGTTCGAGCAGCCGGCGAGCAACAGACTGACGGCCGCGAAAGCGGCGAAGGGCAATACGCGACGCGCCATAGAAAAACCGCCGTGCCGCCGGCAAGGCTCAAAACCTCATGGCGGACTGGCGGTTAGAAATGTATGAAAAGCATTAACCGGCCTTAAAATTTGACGGTTAAGGACGTGGAAACGTCACCGGAAAAGGGGCGCTTGCTCAGCCGGTCGAATTTCGAACGGGCGCAGATGGCTTCGATCAGGATCACACCGCAGATAAGGATCGACGAGGACGAGCTCGATTATTCGTTTCTGCGCGCCTCGGGGCCGGGCGGACAAAACGTCAACAAGGTCGAAACCGCCGTCCAATTGCGCTTCGACCTGTTCGCGTCGCCGTCGCTCGATGAAGAGGTGAAGCGAAGGCTGGCGCGGCTCGCGGGGTCGCGGCTGACGAACGACGGCGTGATCGTCATCGCGGCGCAGAGGTTCCGCAGCCAGGAGCGCAATCGGCAGGACGCATTGGAAAGGCTCATCCAGCTCATCGCCAAAGCGGCGGAGCGGCCGAAAAAGCGCATTGCGACGCGCCCGACGCTCGCCTCGAAGAAACGCCGTGTCGACTCCAAGGTCAAACGCGGCGAAACCAAACGCTTGCGGACGGGGCCGGTGGACTAAGGCGACACGCAAAATTAAGTGCTCAATATTGCCGGATAGGCGGACCTCTCCCCGCTTGCGCAGGGCTGTCCGGGGAAAATCAAACATAGCAGAAGCTCATCTGATTTGGCGAGTTTCGATCGCGTCGCAGGCTTGGATTGACAGGTGGTGGCTTGTCGATTGCCGCGATCTTACGACGCTCGAAAATGCACTGGGCAACGAGATCGGTGAACCTCAAGATGGGGATCGCGACGCGGTGTGCCCGGGCCGCGATACGCAGCAGCGCATAAGCGATCATCGCGGCGAAGAGCTGCAGGCGGATCGCGTTATCGTTATTTCCCAAGAACCTGCGGATCTTGAGATGCTGCTTGATCCAACGGAACAGCAGCTCGATCTGCCAGCGGCCTTTGTAGAGCGTGGCGATCTCGACGGCGGAACGTTCGAGATCATTGGTCAGGAGGGTGATCGTGTCGCTCTCCTCGCGCTTGACGCGCAGGCGCCGCAGCCGGATCGGCAACTTAGAATCGCCCCTGCTGGCGAAACTCACTTCGCTATCCTCGAGAATGGCGAAGCCATCGCCTTGCGGCGCTACGACGGGGCGCTCGCAGACCAGCTTGAGACCCATGTTGGTTTTGGGCCGCGTGACGAAGCTCGACCCGGCGGCCGCGATCGCTGCCCACCAGCTGTAATGGCAATAGCCTTTGTCGAAGACATAAGTTGCACCGGCCTCGATTGTAATCGTGCGGCCGATCTGAGCATCGTTGACGTCGGCATCGGTGATATCGAGGATGTGGGGGTAATCGGTCTTCGGATCATAGACGACATGCATCTTCATGCCGCGAATGCGCCCATTCGACTTGGCCCAATCGCACAGTTTGCCAAGTGGAATGGGCGTCGAGTTGATCAGGCGCAGCATCGCCTTGCCGTCGCGGCGCGTCTCCCGGTCGAGCTGCCCTGCCACCAGGCCGAAGGTCTCGGCAAAGACGCCAACAGGGCGGCGTTTGTTTGCATCCGACAAGGTCGAACGCATGAGCTTGCCGCTGGCCAAGTGGTAATGATGCTGACTGTTGGCGTTCCAACTGGCCTCCAGGCCACGCAAGCTGTCAGTAGCGCTGAACTGGGCAAAGATCAGTGCCACAAGATGCTCCCAGCTCTTGAACGATTTGTCGTAGGCATCGCCGGCGTGACGATCAACAATCGCTTGAAACTGGCGCCGGTTAATGGCTTCAAGCAGCTTGCCAAAAATGCTAGGCGTAAAGCGCATGCCTCGTTCCCTTTCTGAGTCTCCGCAACCAGAAAGTAAACGGAAAAACCTCGCTTCTACGAGGCATGCACCTGCGACCGATCGATTCAGGTCTCTCATTCCCCGGACAGCCCTGCCGCTTGCGGGGAGAGGGGACGCACCCAATCGATTCGTCTCTTTCTGGGCGTCGCCTAAGGCGACGCGCTGGCGCACCCTTCCGTTGGGGCCGGACATGCTCTAGGACTCGGTCCAGCAATCGTGAAAGGGGATAGTCATGCGGATCAATGTGCACGTCACGGCAATTCTGATGTCGACGATTGTTTCCACGGCGGCTTTTGCGGACGAATTTCCGCCGCGCAAGCCGGGTCTCTGGGAGATCACCGTCACCGGTGAGAAAAGGCCAGCGAGAACAATGAAAATGTGCATCGACAAGGAAACCGACGACCTCTTTCACAAACTCGGCACCGATCTCAGCGTGCAGGTTTGCTCGCGTCGAGACCTGAAGGTCACTGACAATGTTGCCACCGTCGAGGCGCAGTGCAAGGCCGGCGGTTCGACGGTCACGTCCACGAGCGTGACGACGTTTACCGGCGATACTGCCTTTCACAGTGAAAGCAAAAGTCACTTCGAGCCCGCCGTCTTGGGCAAGACCGACTTCGCATCCGTCCAGGATGGCAAATGGACCGGGCCATGTCCGTCCGACATGGCGCCAGGGGATTTTTCGATGGCGAACGGCATGACGGTCAACATAAAAATGCTGAACTCGCTGAAGAAATGGCTGCCGAAATAGGTGATCAAGGCAAGCGGACCCGGAGGCCCGCGGTCCGCATCAAAAAAAGCGGCGGTGTGAAGTTTCACACCGCCGCCGGGGCTGCGAGAAGCAAAGCGAGCGTTACGCCTGCGGCGGGGTGCTCGGACCGCCGTTGCGCCGCGCGTTCATGAAGCGATCGAACTCTTCACGATCCTTGGCGCGGCGGAGATTCTCCATGAATTCGACGAACTCGCGCTCGGCGGCGAGCAGTTTTTGCCGCTCTTCTTCGAGTTGCGCGAGCTCGGCTTCGCGCCAATCATCGAAAGCGAGATTGCCGGTCGAGCGCATGCCGCCGCGGAAACCCCATTGGCGATCCGAAAAGTCGCGAAAATGCCCGTGGCAGGCCCAGTGACGTCCCACTTTCTCCTCCCATTTGCTTTGGATGAAGCTCGGCAGATCGCCGTTGTCGTCGCTTCTGCGCTGCCAGATCTTGGCGAGCAGGATCGCCAAGCCGATCGGCCAGAAGACTATGAATCCGAGGACCATGGCGATGATTTCAATCGGCTTCCAGGCCGCGGAGCCGCAGCGCCGCCGGCCACGGCCCGGCCTGCCGTCAGGGCTGGAAGATTGTTCGTAAGTGCCGGAATAGACGCTCATCTTTCTTCTCCATGCTGACCCGAATGGGCAGAATGTAAATGTATCTTACATTAACATAGCGGGCTTGTCGAGAGCCGCTCATGCGGCATGTCCAGCCGCGGAAAATGTGCGGCATCTCGGAGACCTGCGTATGGCGGTTTCGCCGGCCGCTTCGCCGGCGAGGCCGTTGCCGCGCCCGGACCTGCAAAATTGACGAGGGTCAAAGCGCAAAACCGAATGTGTGACAAAATTTTTGCTCATTCGGTGGTCTCGTTTCGGCGGGCTTCCCTCGAAACGGGCTTGCACGCGAGGAGCCAGAGACAATGCACATCGAGGGCACCGAATTCGGCAGCATCACGATCGATGGGAAGAGTTATGATCACGACGTGATCATCCATCTCTCCGGCAAGGTCGAGAAGCGCCACAAGAAGCTTTCGAAACAGCAATACGGAACATCGCACATCATCTCGAAAGCGGAGGCCAAGTCCGTTTTCGAGGACGGCTGTGATGTGCTGATCGTCGGCGCCGGCCAGGAAGGCAACGTCCGTTTGTCACCCGAGGCGAGCGACTATTTCGAAAAGCAAGGCTGCAAAGTCATAGTCGAGCCGACGCCCGAGGCCATTCGATCCTTCAACCACTCGCACGCGAAAAAGGTCGGCCTCATGCACGTCACCTGCTGAGCCGAGCGCAAGGCGCCCCGGTCAGCGCTTGCGGGCGATGATATTTTGAGCCTGATCGAAAGACTCGCCGATCTGCGCCAGAAGAATATTCTCACGCAAGAAGAGTTTGTGGCGAAGAAAACCGAGTTGTGGGGAAGGTTGTGACCTTGCTAGCGACGTTGCCGGATTTGTTCGCCGCGCGATCAAGGGCGACGAACGCGGGCGGCTGACTGATCGGCAAGCTCGTCGTCATCGCGAGCGCAGCGAAGCGATCCAGTGGAAACGTCCACCCCGGATTGCTTCGTCGCTGCGCTCCTCGCAATGACGGCAAACATTTCGATCTTCTCGCCCTAATTCGCGAACAGAGCTGAGTTCAGCGCGCTTTTGGCTTTGATCGAGCGGCTTTTCTGACTCGACTCTTGGCCCGGTCTTGGGCACGTTCTGTCTTGCCGACAAGTTCTTTTGTCGGCGTCGGCGGCGTGCTCAAGGCACGGCGAATTCCGGCGTTCATGCGGCGAGCAATTTCTCGATCACTCAATTCGTCGGTAGCGGGTTCTTTCATGGCAAACGAAACCGTTTATAAGCCTGTCTGGTATTGCATCTATTGTTCCGATGGAATCGTAAAACAAGCAACAAAGCGAAAGTTAGGGAAGGAACATATCATACCGCACGGCCTTGGTGGAGTAGCAATCCTTCCGAGATCGAGCTGCAAAAAATGCGAAGCGATCACTGGCAAAGTTGAAACCATGTGCCAGCATATGATGTTCGGACCAGTCAGAATTCGGCTTGGCCTGCAAACACGCAATCCAGACGATCGACCCACTAAGCTAACGTTGGGTTTTCTGCATAGAAACGGACGTTTAGAATCGAGAACTATCCCAGCATCTGACTATCCACTCGCAATCCCTGGTCTGAAATTGCCGCCTCCAGGAATTTTGACCGGATCAGAGCCGCATGACCGTCAAGTTGGGGAGATTTTCATTCGACTTCCGACAGACGACCATAAGCGGTGGTTGGCCGAAGACGGCCCAGCTGTCCGTCTTGCGTCTTTCAACAACCATGTATTTTGTCAAATGCTCGCAAAAATTGCACATTCGTATGCTGTCGCCGAATGGGGTTTCCATAGTTTTGAACCACTTCTTCTTGATTTAATTTTAGGTCGCTCTGAAACCGCTTCTTATTGGGTTGGAGGCGACATGACGGTTTCGGCCCCTGAACCAGCTGGATTGCATAGACTACAATTAAAGCGGGAAATTATTTCAAATATAGAATATGTAATTGCTTATATAACGTTATTTTGTAATTTAGGTATGCCTGAATATAGGATCGTCGTCGGTATTTGGAATGGCATTGCTGATTAAGTCGTCATAATCAAGCAAATCATCTATACCTAATTCATATAATTTGCGCTATATTGCATAGAGTCCCTCCAAAGATCTTATTAGAACGTATGGATTGCACGGTGGGTCCAATCTATTGATCGTTCCACACAAACAACGTGCGAGTTCTACTATTGCATCGCATCGTCTTTCAGCGCCGGCCTATCCGGGCAGTTCTAGCTTTTCGTCACGGTTTGTAAAGCGCATAATCAGGAACAAAAAAAGAACTTGGCGAGCGGGAACAAAAGAGGTACATTGCCCTGGCAAGCGCAGCCTGATCGAAATCGGCCGACCGTCCACAAGCTCGCATCCGCGATCTTTGATCCCTCGTTTGCATGCGAAAGATGCCCATGTCAGAAGGATTGAAGAGAATGGCCCAAGCGAATCTCCGCCTCGTGGAAGGAAGCTCCGTGGACAAGACCAAGGCGCTCGACGCCGCCTTGTCGCAGATCGAACGCGCCTTCGGCAAAGGCTCGATCATGCGCCTCGGCAAGGGCCAGAAGGTGGTCGAGATCGAGACCATTTCGACCGGCTCCCTGAGCCTCGACATAGCGCTCGGCGTCGGCGGCCTGCCGCGCGGCCGGGTGGTCGAGATCTATGGCCCCGAATCCTCCGGCAAGACGACGATGACGCTGCACGTCATCGCCGAGGCCCAAAAAAAGGGCGGCGTCTGCGCCTTCATCGATGCCGAACACGCGCTCGATCCCGTCTACGCGCGCAAGCTCGGCGTCAATCTCGACGACCTTCTGATCTCGCAGCCCGACACCGGCGAACAGGCGCTCGAAATCACCGACACGCTGGTGCGCTCCGGCGCCGTCGACGTTCTCGTCATCGATTCGGTTGCGGCTCTGACGCCGCGCGCCGAAATCGACGGTGAGATGGGCGATAGCCAGCCGGGCCTGCAGGCGCGTTTGATGAGCCAGGCCTTGCGCAAGCTCACCGCGTCGATCTCG
Organism: uncultured Alphaproteobacteria bacterium; assembly: GCA_963809985.1. GTDB lineage: Bacteria > Pseudomonadota > Alphaproteobacteria > Rhizobiales > Beijerinckiaceae > Methylovirgula. The sequence continues at coordinate 1,199,465 of CAWELW010000004.1, forward strand.
CGTTCGCACACGATGGTGATCTTCATCAATCAGATCCGCATGAAGATCGGCGTCATGTACGGCAGTCCGGAGACGACGAGCGGCGGCAACGCCTTGAAATTCTACGCCTCCGTCCGCCTCGACATTCGCCGCATCGGTTCGATCAAGGATCGCGACGAGATCGTCGGCAACCAGACCCGCGTCAAGGTCGTGAAGAACAAAGTCGCGCCGCCGTTCAAGCAAGTCGAATTCGACATCATGTATGGCGAAGGGGTGTCGAAGACCGGCGAATTGATCGATCTCGGCGTCAAGGCCGGTGTCGTCGAAAAATCCGGCGCCTGGTTCTCCTACGACAGCCAGAGGCTGGGGCAGGGCCGCGAAAACGCGAAAAATTTCCTGAAAAGCAATCCCATCATCGCCGAGCGGATCGAACAGGCGATCCGCGAGAATTCCGGCCTCATTGCGCAAAAAATTCTCGATCCGGCCGAAGCCGAAGAGGCCGGCGGAATGGAGGCGTAGGGCCGCGCCAACGTCGCGGTCGGCAATATATGAGAGCATTTTCCAACGGCAGGGCGGTGCAGCGTCCGATTTGCCCGAAAATGCTTCGGGGTTGCGATGTTAACAGGTGGCTCCCGTCCGTTGGCATCGCAACAGCAAGGAAGTATTGGTTGATAATCCGAATCGGCGGGATTGCTGTCATTCCCGCGCAGGCGGGAATCCAGGAAGAGCCGCGTCCGCGGCGACATGAATCTTTTCGCGTCCGCGGCGACTTGAGGACTGGATCCCCGCTTTCGCGGGGATGACAGGGAGCGGAATGAACGGCCGCGCTTATTTGCGAACAAGCCCGCAGCCTTTTCCCGAAAATTCATTCCTCCGTCTCCGCTCGACAGGGCAGAGGCCGGCCGTTAGAAGGGACGTCTCCCTATTTGCCCTTAAAAACGGGCGCCTCCGTCCGATGGCCAGCGCGAGCGCGGCCGCTCTGACCAGGATGCGCCGCCTGGATGTATCGCAATGTCTGGCGTCAACGAGATCCGGTCCGCTTTCCTCGATTATTTCGCCCGCAACGGGCATGCGGTCGTCGCCTCCTCGCCGCTCGTGCCACGCAATGATCCGACCTTGCTGTTCACCAATGCCGGCATGGTCCAATTCAAGAATGTCTTCACCGGCGTCGAGAAGCGGCCCTACAGCCGAGCCGCCTCGGCGCAAAAATGCGTCCGGGCCGGCGGCAAGCACAATGACCTCGACAATGTCGGCTATACAGCACGCCATCACACATTCTTTGAGATGCTCGGCAATTTTTCCTTCGGCGACTATTTCAAGGCCGACGCGATCGAGCTCGCCTGGAGCCTGATCACGCAAGTCTTCGGCCTGCCGAAAGACAGGCTCCTCGTCACCGTCTATCACGACGACGACGAGGCTTTCAGGCTTTGGAAAAAGATCGCCGGTTTCCCGGACAGGAAGATCATCCGGATTCCGACCTCGGACAATTTCTGGGCCATGGGCGACACCGGGCCTTGCGGCCCCTGCTCGGAAATCTTCTACGATCAAGGCGAGGCGCTCTCCGGCGGGCCGCCCGGCAGCCCGGATGAGGAGGGCGACCGTTTCCTCGAGTTCTGGAACCTCGTCTTCATGCAATTCGAACAAGTTGCGCCGGGCGAGCGCGTCGCCTTGCCGCGGCCTTCGATCGATACGGGCATGGGGCTCGAGCGCATCGCGGCTCTGTTGCAGGGCGTCCAGTCGAACTATGACATAGATCTCCTGCGCGCCCTGGTCCTCGCCGTTGCCGCGGCGACGGGTGTCGATCCCGACGGGCCGCAAAAGGCCAGCCACCGCATCATCGCCGATCATTTGCGCGCTTCGGCCTTCCTCGTCGCCGATGGCGTGCTGCCGTCGAACGAAGGCCGCGGCTATGTGCTGCGGCGGATCATGCGGCGCGCCATGCGCCATGCGCAATTGCTCGGGGCGCGCGAGCCTTTGATGTGGCGCCTCGTTGCGACCCTCGTCCGCGAAATGGGCCAGGCCTACCCCGAATTGCAGCGGGCCGAATCCCTCATCGTCGAGACTTTGCGGCTCGAAGAGACGCGGTTTCGCACGACGCTCGCGCGCGGCCTCGGCATTCTCGACGAGGAGACCCGCAACCTCGAGCCCGGCGCCACCTTGCCCGGCGCCGTCGCCTTCAAACTTTATGACACCTACGGCTTTCCGCTCGACCTCACCCAGGATGCCTTGCGCAGCCGCAATCTCGGCGTCGATCTCGAGGGGTTCAACGAGGCCATGGAGCGTCAGCGTGCCGAAGCGCGCAAGGCCTGGGCGGGTTCGGGCGAGGCGGCGACCGAGGCCATTTGGTTCGGCCTCAAGGATAGGCTCGGCGCGACCGAGTTTTTGGGCTACGAGGCCGAGAGCGCCGAAGGCGTCGTCGCCGCGCTGCTCAAAGCGGGCGCCGAGGTCGACCGGCTCGTTGCCGGCGATACGGGGCAAGTCATCGTCAATCAGACGCCCTTTTACGGTGAGTCCGGCGGCCAAGTCGGCGACACGGGAACGATACGCGCCGCCAGCGGCCTTTTCCGCGTCACCAATACGCAAAAAAAGCTCGGCGACCTCATCGTTCACGAGGGCCGCGTCGAAAGCGGTGAGATCGCTATAGGCCTTTGCGTCGAATTGAGCGTCGATCACGCGCGGCGAAGCGCCGTGCGCGCCAATCATTCGGCGACGCATCTGCTGCACGAAGCCCTGCGCCGTGTGCTCGGCGACCATGTCGCCCAGAAAGGCTCGCTCGTGGCGCCGGATCGGTTGCGCTTCGATTTTGCCCATCCGACGCCGATTTCGGCCGAGCAATTGTCGCGCATTGAAGATCTTGCCAACCAGGCGGTCTTGGACAATGCGCCGGTGACGACCCGGCTTATGGATCAAGAGGAGGCCATCGGCTCCGGCGCGCGGGCGCTGTTTGGTGAAAAATATGGCGATCAGGTGAGGGTCGTCGCCATGGGCACCGTCCCCGCCGACGCCGAAGACAAAAGTGCGGCGCCGTTCTCGGTCGAGCTCTGCGGTGGCACCCATGTCAGCCGCACCGGCGATATCGGGCTTATTTCAATCACTTCCGAACAGGCGATTGCGGCGGGGGTGCGCCGAATCGAGGCCAAGACCGGTCAGCCGGCGCGCCATCATCTCAATGCCGAGGCGGAGCGTTTGCACGAACTCGCGGAACTTCTCAAAGCGCCGCAAGACGTTGCCGTCGAAAGGCTCGCCGCACTCGTCGAAGAGCGGCGCAAGCTCGAGCGCGAATTGAGCGAGGCGCGCAAGAAGCTCGCCATGGGTGGCGGCGAGGGCGCCGCCACTGCGATTGCGAAGATAGGCGGGGTCAAGTTCTTCGGCCGCACGGTCTCGGGCATCGAGATGAAGGATTTGAAATCGCTCGCCGACGAGGCCAAGCAGACGATCTCGTCCGGAGTCGTGGCGATCGTCGGCACCGGCGACGACGGCAAGGCCGGCGTCGTCGTCGGCGTGACCAAGGATTTGACCGAGCGGTTCGATGCCGTGCGCCTGGTTCGGCTGGCCGCCGAAAAACTCGGCGGCAAGGGCGGTGGCGGCCGCAGCGACTTGGCGCAGGCCGGCGGCCCAAACGCTGCCGGGGCGGAAGCGGCCCTCGCGGCCGTCAGGGAAGCTTTGCGCGAACGGGGCAATACGGCGTAACATGGAATAATCGGGCCGCGTATGGCGATTTGGCCGGCCGAAGCTCGATTTGCTGCGCTGGGGAGGACAACATGGCTGAATCCGAATCCAATCCGAAATGGCCGACACCAGACATGAGTGTTGCGGCGAGCGGTTTTTCAGCGGCGTCGAAGACCATGAAGGTCTTCGTCGACGAATTGGCGCAAATAACCCAGAAAAACTTCACGCAAACGACGAAGATCATCGAAGAGCTGCAGGCGGCCCGCAACATCGGCGATCTCCTCTCGATCCAGTCGAAATTCGTGCAGGAAACCTTTGAGGCCTTCAACGAGCGGCTTCACCGGATGAGTGCACTGATGGCCGAATTGCCGAATGAATTCGCGCAGGCCGGGCAAGGCATGGCGGAGGCCGGCGCCGAAGTGGCGAAAGAGGCGGTCCAACAGGCGGCCGACGCGGTTTCGAAGACTGTCGCCGCGGTGACCAATACGACCGGCGAGGCGCCGCCGCATTGAAGGACTCGGTCGCTCTTCTTTGAGCCTTGCGCATGATTGCATCGCGGTGACGTGCGATCATGCTTCACGTCTCCATTTCGACCTGCGAAATAGTCCGAGAAGACGGCAAAGTTTTCGGCCACATGCTCGCGCCGATCGGCCGAAGCAAGCCGCCTCCGGAGTGGGGAAGCCGGGTTGGCGCCGTTTACCTGTTCGCCTGGGAACAGATGTCTTCGGCGCGCCTCTTCGCGTAGTCCCAAGCCGAAAATGCTATCTTTGGCTCGCCCGGCGTCGCGACAATGAATGGATCATCGCCAAAATCGACATACAGCTCATAAAGCTCCGCAGCGGCCATGCCGGGCTTGAAATGACGGGCGAGATCTTTGTCGACCAACGCGCGGCATGCCGCGACGGCTTCTTCGGCCGTGGCGAATGCGCCCAATTCCCAGCGGTCGTCTTCATCCATGTAGTCGAAATTGTCGTCGACCATGACCCGATACATTGTCCCACCGGTTTGCTGGCAGCCGTTTCCCCGCCTCGCATGAACGGGCGGCCGCGACCCTTTGCGATCTTTGTCATGCCGACATTCTACGTCGATCGCGTCGGCAAGTTCCGGCGCAGATCCCGCCCTCAGTGCGTCAATTCACGCATCGCCGCTTCGAGGCCTTCGAGCGTCAAGGGATACATCCGGTTCGTCATGAGGCGCCGCATGAGGACGACGGATTGCATCCCATTCCAATGTGCTTCTGGGACGGGATTGAGCCAAACCGCGTGCGGATAGGTCCGCGTCAAGCGCTCCATCCAGACCGCCCCCGGCTCGTCGTTCACATGTTCGACGGAGCCGCCCGCCACCATGATCTCGTAGGGCGACATCGCGGCGTCGCCGACGAAGACCACCTTATAATCGTGCGGGAAGGTGTGCATGACGTCGAAAGTCTTGATGCGGTCGGCATAGCGGCGCTTATTGTCCTTCCACAGGCTCTCGTAGACGCAATTGTGGAAATAGTAATGTTCCATATGCTTGAATTCGCTCTTGGCGGCGGAGAATAATTCCTCGACTTGTTTGATGTGCCAGTCCATCGAGCCGCCGTTGTCGAAGAAGAGCAGAACTTTTACGGCATTGCGCCTTTCCGGCCGCATATGGACGTCGAGCCAGCCTTTGTTGGCCGTCTCCTTGATCGTGGTGTCGAGGTCGAGTTCGTCGGGGGCGCCGGTCCGGGCGAATTTGCGCAAACGCCGCAGGGCGATCTTGATGTTGCGGGTGCCGATCTCGACATTGCCGTCGAGGTCCTTGAATTCGCGCTTGTCCCAGACCTTCACCGCGCGGAAATTGCGGTTGCCGTCCTGGCCGATGCGGATGCCTTCGGGATTATATCCATAGGCGCCGAAGGGCGAGGTTCCCCCCGTGCCGATCCATTTACTGCCGCCGTGATGGGCTTTCTTTTGCTCTTCGAGACGCTTGCGCAAGGTCTCCATGAGCTTGTCCCAGCCCATTGCTTCGATCTCTTTCTTTTCTTCCTCGCTGAGATGTTTTTCGGCGAGTTTCTTCAGCCATTCGGCAGGAATCTCCGCCTTGTCGTAGCCTTCGAGCGTGCCCTCGAGTCCTTTGAAGGTCGCGGCGAAAACGCGGTCGAACTTGTCGAGGTTGCGTTCGTCTTTGACGAGGCAGCAGCGCGCCAGATAGTAGAAATCCTCGACCGATCGGCCGGCGAGATCGCCCTCGACCGCTTCGAGCAAAGTCAAATATTCGCGCAAGGTGACGGGGACTTGCGCCTGGCGCAGTGAAGTGAAGAAAGATAAGAACATGCTGTTGCCAGAGCCGGATTGGACCGCGAGCTTCTTTCATATCCGAGCTTAGATCCTAACAGAAGCCCGCGAAGGTGAGGAACGAAGATTTCGCCCGCGCAATGAGAGGCGCCGCACCCGCCAGCTGCAAGACGCCGGAAATTTTTCTCAGTACGACTGGCTGGGTGTGTCCGCGACAAGGCGGAACAAGGCCAGCACGGACGTGAAGACCATGGTGAAAAGGGCGAAGATCGCCGTGGTCTCGCGCAAATCATGCGCATTCCATCCGGTGCCGGCAACGTCCACGATCTCGCTTGTATTTTCGGTGAAACAGGGACCTGCGAGGCTCAGAGCGACACTGAAATAGAGCAAAATCGGGATGCGCTGGAATCCGCGGCCCGCCGGTCTATTTCGTGAAATCCGCTGCGGGTCGAGCCGTCCCAACACGAGGGCGAAGGCCTGGTAGAACAGCTAAACCGTCAAGTACCAGCCGAGAAAATTCGATAGCGGCACGCCGAAATAACCACCGCCGTCGCGCCAAACCCAGGCGTGACCCAATGTCGCATTGGGCGGGTCCATGACCACGTCCCATTGCACCATGACGAAGGCGGCCACGACCGGCAATGCCAGGAGATAGAAGGCTCGGTCGAGCCGCAGATCCGCTTCGCCGAGCAAAATGCCGGCGATGACCCAGGAAAAATAGCCCATTGCGAAATAGAGCGGGCCGACGATGAGGGGCACCGCACCGATATAGGGCAGGTTAGCCGCCACTTCGAAATGATAGTGACCGAACGGAAACCCGGTCGCTATGCCGAGGTTCTCGATCGAGAAAGTCAGCAAGAGGCAGAGGCCCAAAAAGACGCAAGCGAGAGTCCGTCCATAGGCGAGGACGGCATGGGCGAAAGCGATGAGAATGCCCGCCAGGGCGAGAAACTGAGCGAGCGGGGAGGGGGTGCCGGCCGCCGCCACCACCGCCGCCGAATAGCCGAGCAAAAGAATCCAAATTATTGTTTTGCCGCGGTGAACTGTGATTTGATGGGGTAAGAGACGGGCGAGTGATTGCATGGATTTCCTCGCGACGAAATCGTCACCATGCCCCGAGTAAAAATTCCAGGCTAACCCGGACGACAGAGGACCGCTTTCTTGCTCCTCGCCGGCAAGCATGGCAATGAGGATCGTGCAGCATCTTGGAGGTTCTTGCCCAAGGTTTCAGAACAAATGGAATCCGAAGGATTACAGGGCCGATCGCGCTCTTTCAAAAAGTGAGTAGCTTTTTCGAACGGCGAACTCTTATCGCCATTCTGGCTGCAAATGCGCCTGAGCAGCCTTGCGTGGTTAAAGCGACGATTAATTTTGCTCGAGTTCGAGCAAAATTAACGCTGCTCGAGATTCAAAAAACAAAGCGAGCTTGGAAAGCTTGCTTAGAGGGCAAATCATGCGGTTTACCGGAACGAAAGATTATATTGCGACCGAGGATCTGAAGGTCGCCGTCAACGCGGCCATTGTCCTCGAACGTCCTTTGCTGGTGAAAGGAGAGCCCGGCACCGGCAAGACCGTCCTCGCCGAAGAGGTCGCCAAGGCGTTGCGCGCCGATCTCCTCACCTGGCATATCAAATCGACGACCAAGGCGCAGCAGGGGCTTTATGAATATGATGCCGTCTCGCGCCTGCGCGATTCCCAGCTCGGCGACCCGCGCGTCTCCGATATCGGCAATTATATCAAGCGCGGCAAGCTCTGGGACGCCTTCACGGCGGCACAGCGTCCGGTGCTCTTGATCGACGAGATCGACAAGGCCGATATCGAATTCCCCAATGATCTTCTGCTCGAACTCGACCGGATGGAGTTCCATGTCTACGAGACAGGTGAGACGGTCAAGGCGCAGACGCGGCCGATCGTCGTCATCACCTCGAATAATGAAAAGGAATTGCCCGACGCTTTCCTGCGGCGCTGCTTCTTCCACTACATCAAGTTTCCCGACCGGGAGACGATGGAGGCGATCGTCGAAGTGCACTTCCCCGGCATCAAGAAGCGCCTCGTCGAAGAAGCCATGCGGATCTTCTTCGAGCTCCGCGATGTCCCCGGCCTGAAGAAGAAACCTTCGACGGCGGAACTGCTTGACTGGCTGAAGTTGCTTTTGAACGAGGAGATCGGGCCGGAAACTCTGCGCGAGCGCGACCCGAAAAAGCTCATTCCGCCGCTGCACGGCGCTCTTTTGAAGAACGAGCAAGACGTGCACTTGTTCGAGCGGCTGGCTTTCCTCAATCGGCGCGAAACTCGCTGAGCCGTGTCCCATTTCGTCGCAGCTGGCTTCCAAACCAGGAATCGTCGGAAGATAATGGTTCGGCCGCCCCTCCTACCGACTGGCCTCCATGCTCCGTCTAGCCATTCTTCGTCATGCCGAAGCCGTGCCGCAGGGCGAGATCGCCGATCGCGAGCGTCCCCTGACAGAGGCGGGCCGCGACATGTCGGAGCGGGTCGGCCGCTATTTCCGCGACGAAGGGCTTGCGCCCGATTTGGCGCTCGTCTCGCCCTCCTTGCGCACACGCGAGACATTCGAGAGTCTGCGGCACGGCGCCGGACAAGACTTCAAAGTCGAATTTCCGTCTGCCCTTTACAACGCCTCGCTCGAGCGCCTCGAAAATCTGCTCGCCGCAACACCGGAAGACGTGAAGTTTCTCCTCATCATCGGCCATAATCCGGGCTTTGCCGAACTCGCCGTCGCGCTCGCCGGCAAAGGCAAAAGATCAGAGCTTTCGAAAATGCGAGGTCATTTCCCGACGCCTTGCCTCGCCATCATCGATTTCGAGACGAAGAACTGGAAGAAGGCCGAAAAAGGCGAGGGCCGGCTCGAATATTTCGTGACGCGCGGCGCTTTCGCGAAGCTTTGAGAGCCGGACGCGATTGTCTGGTCGCGACGCATTCGTCGCTCCTGCCGGCCCGGCACCTCCATCTCAAGCAACGACGAGGACAGAGATTTGCAGTGCGGGCCAGAATTTCCCGCCCTTGTTTTCTTCTATAGCCACCGGGCAACCCTGGGAATGATGAAACACGCCGGTCATTATATTGCCGAACTCGCCGCAAATCCGGCACTTCATCTCGTAAGATTGACCGCCATCCATTGCGGGGACCGCGACGTGGAGCAAGCACCATCGCCCCTCGGCGACGGCCTGTCGAACCCTTTCATGTTTTTCGCCGTCAAAGGGCACCGCTGGAGTTTCATAAATCGCGGGCTTGGTTGCGCCGATGCGGCGCCGATTTCAACGCGCGCATTGCTCCACCCAAGGGCTCGGCTTTCCGGATGGAACGAAAAATCCGTCTTTGATGTAGTCCTTGCCGTCGCTGCCTTTGGAGTCCAGCGTTCGCACGCGGTCGTTTTCCTTCGTCATGACGACGTCAAAGACAAGTCCGTTGTCTGCGCCGTAGTTTGGATCATCATTGCGGATGCGAACCGCTATGGTCGTGGCAGCAATGATTTGCGCACCGTCAACACTACCCATCAATGTCGGTCTGTCCGGCTCCAGCTCCACCTTCCGCCGTGCCAAACCATCGGCGTCCTTGAAATAGGTCATCCGATAATTCTGCGGGCTCGGCATGTCCTGACAGGAAACCGACCAGACACCGGTAAAGCCGAAACGCTCGAGAACGTCCCATGCAGTCTGGGCAAACGCCGTGCTCGACAGCAGCACCAATAACGACGTCATGAGGGTCACACAAAAACATCGCAAAGCCATCTCCCCTTTATTTATTTATTGCCGCGTCCAGTCCCACCAGTTTCAGCTCGGCCCGCTTCTTCGAGGGGCATTGGCGCGCAAGATAGCGTTGTCTATCTCGGCAAGCGAGAGCCGTTTGACGCGCCTGCCACGCGCCGGCCTGGCGCTTGGGTTTATACGCCCGTTGCAATCGGCGATCATTCTGCCCGATACGCGATCGCCGCGCCGGGATTTCCTTTGCAGACGCTGGAGCATTCTGTCGAAGACGCCGGACCAGCGGAACCCGCTGGAGCTGCGGCAGAAGCGAAGGAGACTAAGATGCGCCATGTGGTGGATGACTTTCAACTCGGCGACAACGCCATGCGCTATTCTCTCTTCGCGCCAAGGCTCTACAATTACTGTCTATCCTTGGGTTTCGAGCGGACGCGCATGATGCCGTCGCGGGCGTTCTGCTCCGACGAGAGCCAGGGCTATCCGGTCATTCTGCTGATGCAGCATTTCGGCACTTTCCCCTTCGACCATGGGCGGGTCGGCGGCAAAGTCGCGACGAACCGGCACGGCCCGCATGCCCATCACGGTGAGGATTTGATCATCATCCAGGCCAGTCACGTGGGCTATGATCCGGTTCGCGGGCGCTTCGGGGTCTATGAAAGACAGCGTACCGCGGATCGCGGTTTCGGCGACAATTGCGGCAAGCTTTGCGGGATTTTGCATTGGTATCAAAACGAATATCACTATGCCTCACAAAACATCATCTGCGGCGCGATCGCAGAGAGGCCGGCCGTCTTCATCGAAAATCACTTGTTGACCGAGGAGCGTCCCGAAGGTCTGTTCCTCCATTTGGATCGATTGATCGCCGGTGACCGCGGCGCGCCGCTCAAGGTCTTGAGCACCTCGAAAGCCTTTCCGGCGGCGCCGAAATTGCGGGAACTCTTGCCGGCCGACGTCTGGACGAGCGGTCGCGCGCCGATCGGGGCTCGGCTCCTCGGACATGTTCTTTTTTCGCCGCAATCCCATCGAGGGTCCGGAAGGCCACGATCTCCTGGAGGCGGCGCTCGCCCCCATCATGCCGACGCTGCTGACGTCGCCACGTCCGGCGCTCGACGCCGCCCGTTACCACACGCAGGTCGCGTTCGACCGCACCTATCGCAGCATCAAGGGCGCGGCGGACTATAAAGGCAAGAATCTGCTCTTCGTCGCCGGCCTCAATATCAATGCATCGCCGCCGGACGGCAGGCCTTTTCCGCTGACCAAATTTGTTTCCTGGGCTGCTTAAGCGCAATTGCGCGACGGCGCCACGGAGCTGCTCGAACGAGATGCGCTCGTCGAAGTTCTGTTGGCGCAATCGAGCGAAAATGCAGACCAGATTTCCTTCGACGCGGCGATCCTCGCCATGGCGCGAGCCGAGGGCGTCAGTTTGCCGCCTTAGCCGAACTCAGCCGCCGCAGCAGGACTTTTCAACCTGGATCGGCGGGCAGGGAACCGAGCCGTAGGAGCAGAACACGCAGCAATCGCCTCGCTTCGGGCGCAGCAAGGTGCCGCAGCCCTCGCATTCGTAGAAGAACCGGCAGGCGTCCAACGGCATGTCTTCGACCTTGCGGTAGCCGCAGTTCGGGCAGGTGATCTCGGAGCGAGTTTTCGGCTGCATCGGCGGGACCTTTGGCCAGCAAAAGGCCCTCATGGCGACCTTGCAATTTAAGGGTAAGCCGATTTCGGGACATGCGGCAAGCTTTTGCTGCGTGTATTCTGCTAGAAAGGCACGCCCCAACCAAGGTCATTCCTTTGCCGTCCTTCGCCGAAATCCTGTTCGAAGCGCAGATCGCCGCGCAAAGCATCGCCGACTATGTCTCCGGCCGGGCGCTGCGGCTCGGCGTGACGGGACTATCGCGCGCGGGCAAGACGATCTTCATCACCGCCATGGTTCAGCATTTAACGCTGGCCGCGCGCATGGCCGCGTTGAAACAGAAAAACCCGCTACCCGTCTTCCGCGTCCATGCCGAAGGGCGGTTGACGCGCGGTTTTCTCGAGCCGCAGCCGGATGACGACGTGGCGCGCTTCGCCTATGAGGACCATGTTGCCGCTTTGACGGGACCCGGCGGTCGCAGCGAAGAGCGGTCTTGGCCTGCGTCGACCAAGCGCATTTCGGAACTGCGCCTGATGCTCGAATTCGAGCGTAAGACGGGCTTTCGCAAGGGGCCTACCGAATTGGCGATCGACATCGTCGATTATCCCGGCGAATGGCTGCTCGATTTGCCGCTGCTCGGCAAGAGCTTCGCGGCCTGGTCGCGCGAGACTCTCGCCGCGAGCCAGTCCCCGGCGCGGGCAAAACTGGCGGCGGACTGGCGCGCCTATGTGACGGGGCTCGATGCAAAAGCGTCGGCGCAGGAAGATCAGGCTCGAAAAGCTGCGGCTTTGTTCAAAACCTATCTCGCGCTCTGCCGGCAGGAGCCTTTTGCCCAGTCGACTTTGCCGCCCGGCCGCTTCCTGATGCCGGGCGAGCTCGAAGGCTCGCCGGCGCTCACCTTCTCGCCTTTGCCGTTCGAGGTAGGCGAGGATTATCTGCCGCATTCGCTCGCCGCGATGATGGAGCGGCGCTACGAGGCCTATAAGACGCACGTCGTACGGCCCTTCTTCCGCGATCATTTTGCCAGGCTCGACCGGCAGATCGTGCTCGTCGACGCGCTCGCGGCGTTGAATGCGGGCCCCGCCGCCGTGCACGATCTCGAGGCCGCGCTCGGCGGCGTCTTGCAGGCCTTCCGCACCGGCCGCACATCGTTCATCTCGACCTTGCTGCGGCCGAAGATCGACAAGATCCTCTTTGCCGCAACCAAGGCCGATCATCTCAATCACGTCAGCCACGAGCGGTTGGAGGCGATTCTGCGTTTTCTCACCGCCCGCGCGATCGCCCGCGCCGAAAGTCTCGGCGCACGGGTCGATGTCATCGCCCTTGCGGCCGTACGCGCGACGCGGGAAGCCAAGGTCAATGGTCGCGGCGGCGCGCCTTTGGCGGCCGTCGTCGGCACGCCGCTCAAGGGCGAGAAGATCAATGGCGAGACCTTCAACGGGCAGACGGAAGTGGCGATCTTTCCTGGTGAATTGCCGCAAGATCCGGAAGCCGTCTTTCGCGGCGATGGCATGCCGAAGACGGCGGAGGAGGAGGAGTATCGTTTCTTGCGCTTCCGCCCGCCCATTGCTCAGCGCGACGCGGCGGGCGTGGCTTTGCCTTTGCCGCACATACGTCTCGACCGCGCCTTGCAATTTCTGCTCGGCGACCGGTTGACTTAGGCAACGCGCGGGAAGAAACGCCATGGTTGGGCGCTAATCCTTCCCTTCAGGGGGGATTCGCGGCTGCGAAATCGAGCATTTATTTCTGCGTGTAGACCTAGACTTTCTTGGAGCCGTTCGTGTCAGAGCAAAAACCGCGCCCGCAAGCCTTCCGCCTCGATGATCGCCGCATAGTCGTCGACAGGGCCGGCGCCGCGCAACAGGCCGCTTTCACGATCGAGCCTGAAAGCGATTTCTTCGCAGCCGAGGCCGCGGCGCAAGGCATGGACCCGAGCGAACAAGCCATCGAGGTCGCGCAGAGCCGCGGCATCGTCCGCCGCGCCATCTTTTCTTGGCCGATGCTCTTCTGGTCGGCGGCGACCGGCTTTGTAGTCGTCGCGGTCGGCACCTGGTTCGTCTCGCTAATTGAGAATTTCTTCGCCCATTCGCCATTGCTCGGCACATTCGCACTGGCGCTGGCAGGTCTCGCCGCGCTCGCGATCCTCGTTCTCTTGGGGCGAGAAATCTCCGGCATATTGCGGCAAAGCCGGATCGCGCATTTGCACATGGCTTTCGCGGCGGCGCGGGTCGAGGATGATCGGGACGCGGCGCGCCAGCTCGTCACCAAACTCGTGGCGATTCACGCGGATCGGCCGCAATCGGCGCAAGTCCGGGCGCATCTGCAAAGCCTCACGCATGAAATCATCGATGCGCCCGATCTCATCGACATTGCCGAGGCCGAATTGATCGGCCCGCTCGACACGGCGGCGCGGCACGAGATTGCGGCGGCGGCCAAGCGCGTCTCGATGGTGACGGCGATTGCGCCGCGCGCCTTCATCGATATCGCCTTCGTCGCGGCGCAGGCGATCCGCCTCATCCGCCGCATCGCCGAAATCTATGGCGGCAGGCCGGGCCTCCTCGGCTTTCTGCGGCTCGCGCGCTCGGTCGGCGCGCATCTGGCGATCACCGGCGGCATGGCGGTCGGCGACAGCCTCATCCAGCAGGTCGTCGGTCACGGCCTCGCCGCGCGGCTTTCGGCACGGCTCGGCGAAGGCGTGCTCAACGGGCTTTTGACAGCGCGCATCGGAGTCTCCACCATGGCGGTTTGCCGGCCGATGCCCTTCGTCACCGGCAAGCCGCCCAATATGCGCGAGGTTGCGCCGTTCCTGTTCCGGAAAGAGGAGAAGGGGTAGGCGCGCGGCCGGTCGGGCAAATAGCCGCGCCTTGGTGGCGCATCCCGCTCCGGCTTGCCAGGCGGAATCGAAAGCGACTTTTTGGTTTTTGGGGGACGAACATGGAAACGCTGATTTTTCTCATTGTTCTCGCAGCCGTCGTCATAGCGGTCATCGCCAGGGGCATGCGAGCGGTTCCGCAGGGCTACCAATGGACCGTCGAAAGGTTCGGTCGATACAGAGTAACTTTGTTGCCTGGCCTGCGGATCATAAACCCGTTCATCGATCAAATCGGCCATAAGATAAACGTTCAGGAAGCCGTCTTGGAGATTCCGCCGCAGAACGTGATCACCAAAGACAATGCCGTTGTTATTGTGGATGGCATCGTCTTCTACCAGGTGATCAATCCAAGCCGCGCCGCCTATGAGGTGCGAAATCTTCAGTCTGCCGTAACGAACATTACGATGACAAATATTCGCACCGCGATCGGCGCCCTCGATCTCGACGAGACTCTTTCAAGGCGCGATGAAATCAACGAACGGCTTTTGCGCGTGCTCGACGCCGCAACCGAACCCTGGGGCACCAAGATCACGCGGGTCGAATTGAAAGACGTGCGGCCGCCGGAAGATGTTCAGATTTCGATGGCAAAGCAGCTCACAGCGGACCGCGAGCGCCGGGCGGCTGTTCTTCGCGCCGAAGGCATCAAACAAGCGGCAATCCTCGAAGCCGAAGGTGCAAAGCAGGCGCAAGTTCTGGCTGCCGAAGGCCGCCTGGCTGCCGCACAAAAAGACGCCGAGGCGCGCGAACGCCTTGCCGATGCCGAGGCCAAAGCGACCGAAGCCGTGTCGAAGGCTATTGCCGAGGGCAATGTGCAGGCGCTCAACTACTTCATCGCGCAGAAATACGTCGAGGCGATGACGCAAATCGGCCAATCGAACAACGCGCGGCTCGTCTTGATGCCGATGGAGATGTCTGGCCTCGTGAGCACGATCGCAGGTATCGCCGAAATTGCGAAGAACAGCGTTGGGCAACCGCGCTGAGAGGGGTTGCGCCGATGCAGGGAATTCCTTGGTGGTCATGGGCGAGCCTCGCCGCGCTGGTCGCATACGCCGAACTGCACGCGCCGGGCAGCTATCTCATCTGGATTGGATTGGGTGCTGCCCTGACCGCGGCGTTGGAAGCGGCTTTCGGCCTCACTCTGCGTGACCAATTGACGGCGTTCATGATCGCCTCGGCACTGAGTTGTGCCGCAGGTTATTTCGTCTACCGCCGCGTCAACAAAGGCAAGCAAGCCAACGACACTTTGAACCAACGCAACATGAGCATGATCGGCGCCAAAGGCATCGTGTGCGAGCCGTTTGAAAACGGCGCCGGCAAAGTGCGCCTGGGCGACAGCGTCTGGCTCGCCGAAGGGCCGGACTTGTCGGAAGGTGTGTCCGTGGTCGTCAAATCCGTCCGCGGCACGCGGCTCATCGTCGAAGAGGTGCCGGCTCGAATTGACTGACGCGGCGACGCGAAATCGGAAGATGGCCTGTCTCTGCGGGTTTTGAGCGTCGTCGACCGCGAAGACTTGCAAGAATTTGGAAGGAAGTTCGCCGCCGCACGGCACGACAGGCCATGAAGTTTTCTGCCCGCCGATGCCCGTCGTCACCGGCAGGCGTCGGAATGGCGCAGATATTCCGACAACGGACTCTTGCGTTGCAAAATATCGCCAAACCCTTCACATTCGCGGAAGCCGGTCGAGCGCATAGCTTGCTCGCCCGGCCGCTTCGACAGGTGGCCTTCTCGCAACTACCTGACCACCTCCCAGAAGATGCCTGCGACGGCAACGAAGCCCAAGGTGAAGACCAGCGTTCTCACGTAAGGGATCGCTAGCAGATAGACCACGGCGTGCGCCAGCCTTAGCCAGAAGAAGCACGTCGCCCAGAAGGCGGTCATCGCGTCCGCCTTGCCGGAGACGTGAGCAATGATCACGAGCGCCGCGAAGGGCGCAAAGTTTTCCACGGCATTGATATAGGCGCGGTCGGCGCGCTTGCCCCATAGCGGCACGGGGCGCGGCGTCGGATCGACATAATTTGGCGGCGTAAGAAAGCCGTTTGTCACCACCTGAGCGACAATGTAGGGAATCCAAAGCGCAGCGGTAAGGATTGCCGTGTAGGCGAGGTATTTGAGATCGGTTGTCATATGGACCACCCCGCTCTGCTGCCGGCCCGGATGCGGCGGCGCACACTGCACTCAAAACTTTCAATATGCTTATTCAATGGTGGATGTAAAATTCCAGTTGCTCGATGGTGAATTTCTGGTGGCCAATGATAGCCCGAACGAGATCCCCGATAGATATGATGCCAATCAAGCTTCCGTTTTCAATGACAGGGAGATGTCTAATTTTTTTATCGGTCATGACCGCCATGCATTCTTCAACGGATTGCTCGGGTTTGGCACAGACGACGCCAGTTGTCATAATGGTTCGAACTGGAGTTTCCGGCGATGTTCGGCCTTGTAACACGATGTTTCGCGCATAGTCCCGTTCTGTTACGATGCCGATGAGCTTGTCGTTGTCCATCACGACCAACGATCCGACGTTTTTGTCCGCCATCTTCTTGATCGCGTCATAGACTGTGGCATCCGGATAAATCGAGAAGACCTCAGGCCCCTTCTCATGGAGCACCTGCTTTACAGTGTTCATTTGACGGCCCTCCGTAAAGTGGCGCAAGAATAGCCCATTCAAGGCCGTGCGCCACGCGCTACATCAAAGTTTTGGCTCCTTGAGAACAGATTTCCAGATTCTGCAGCCATGTCGCAATCTCGGGCGCGACCGACGGGCCGTTGTTCTCCAGCGGTTATTATAAACCGTTTCTTGGCGTCTCAGCTGGTATTGGCAAATTTTTCTGCGAACGCCGACAACGGGACCGCGGCTGTAGCGACCAGGACAAAGGGCGGCTCCAGGTGATGGCCATCAAGTGATGGCAATGAACGAGCGGATTGGGGCAGACGTCGTCACCGAGAGAGTCGAAACGAAAGTCAGCCTCGGTCGTCGCATTCTCCGCCGATCGAAGAACTGGCGGTCAAACTCGCCGCACCGCCGGGTGCCTGTGCTCGAGGAAGAAACGGAGCATTTCGCGCGAGGCGTCTGGCCCGCGCGGATCGGTGTAGGACCCGTCGCCGCTGCCGCCCGACCAGGCATGGCCGGCTCCTTCGATGACCCATTGCTCGAGGATCGTCTTGCCGCGTGCATCGGCGTGGATTGTGCGGCTATAGGCATGCCCGCCGGGCACGCGGCCATGCTCCACTCTTGTGCGCAGGTCCTTGGTCGCCGGTGCTGTCGACTGGGCGATGACCTGATCGCCGTTGCACGGGTGCACCGTTCTGTCCCGATCGCCGTGAAAGACGATCGTCGGGACGACCCGCCCATCTCCTCCCGCGCCCCACGTGCCGCCGAACTGCGCGCCAACGGCTGCGGGCTTGCCCCGCATGGCGCCGAAGGCCGAGCGCAGGTCGCTCGCAGCCCCGTGAATGAGGCCGGAGTGCACGCCGATCGCGGCATAGAGATCGGGGTAGGTCATCCCCATGATGGCGGCGGCGGCAGCACCGGCCGAGAGCCCGGCGACATAGACGCGTCGCGCGTCAACCGAGTAATCGAGCATGATCTGGCTGGTGATGCCGGCGATCAGCGAGGGCTCACCTTCGCCGCGGTGCTGGTGGCCGGGGCGGAACCAGTTCCAGCACATCGAGAAGTTGGCGGAGGCGCTCTGGGCGGGATAGGCGACGAAACAGGTGTGCTCTTCCGCCAACTCGTTCATGCGCGTGCCGGCGGCGAAGTCATCGGGCGACTGGTTGCAGCCGTGCAGCATGACGATTAAGGGGAGCGCCTGGCCATGATAGCCGGACGGGATGAAAAGCTTATAAGCGCGGCTTCCGGCTTGGTTACTGTACGATCCCTTGATGAATTGCCCGCCGTCCGGCACCAGATCGGCCTTCGGCACGGGAGGCCGAGCCAACGGGCCTTGTCGTCCCGTCTCGAAGCTCATCCCGTTGATTCGCTCGATGAAGCTGCGCAGCGCCTCGGGCATGCGCGGCTCGGCCGCAGCTTGGGGCGCTTTTGGGGCTGCAACTTGGGCCGCACTTGCCGCTTTGCCGGCGGACCGGCCGCGGGCACCGGTCAAAAATGCCCTGCCGCTGCGCCAACATGTGCGCAAAGACGGCTGACGATCTGTCACTTCGCGGTCTGTCACCTCGTCCGTCCGGGGGGCCGCCGCATCGATACGCGAGACGCCTGAGCCAGGCGCGTTCATGGTGCTGCTGATATTATCGGTTGTCGTGTCCGCCGCCGCCTCGTCTCGAAACAGGCGTTGCAGAAGCTCGGTCGCTTCGATGAGGCGGCCTGCGCGGGTGAGGCGGGTCGCCTCCAGCATGCCGGGACGCAGTCTTTGTTTCATGTCGAGGGCCTCTCGTATTCGGAAACAGGCATGACGGGCGATCATTTGATCCGGTCGGCCAGAGCGGTCTTGACCGCCGGGCTCGCCTGCAACGCTCCTAGCACATCGACCGAGGCGATCGTGGCGCGGGCAAGCTCGGCTGTGACATCCACGCTAACGCTGGCGAGTCCCAGCACGTGAATGTGCAGCATCTGCCCGGCTGCGCGGACCGCCTCGAGATCTTCACGGCTATAGTGCCTCAGGCCGAGGTCCAGGCTCTTGCGCGCTACGGTCTTGTTGACAACTTCGGCATGCCGTTCGAGTTGATTGCGAATTGCGGTGCGGATGAAGTCGGTGCGGTTTGAGTAGAACCCCTCCTTCACCATCAGGTCGATGTGGCCGAGGTCGACATAGCCGAGGTTGATCGTGATTTTTTCGCTGTCGCCCGCCCTCGGTCGCAGCTCATGCACAGTGTCAGCCATCCCATCGCCATCCATTCACCATCTATATGGATGGTATATGGATGTCAGCCTGGGTCTGTCAAGAGGGGGATGCACTTCGATGCGGTTGCCAGCCCGGCCGAATATCGTCAGGCTGAGCCATCAACGGGCATTTGCGACGAGCCTTAGCGCAGCCGATCTCGACCATTGGCCTGGGGGCAGGCCCGCAGCCGATGGCGAATGGCAGTCGTACGGTTCAAGTTTTTTCGAAGCGAATAGATTATAGGCAGAAGGCGCAGAAGGAGCACGCTCATGAGGTTTCCCGCCCAAGCCTTCCTGTTCCCGGGTGAGGTGATGCTGACGGGGATTTCCGGACCGACCGTCTCGCACGCCCATTTGGCCCCACAGATTACGATCAGTTTGGGCGGCCATATCCGGTTTGAGAATAGCGCGGGCGAAATCGTCGAATCCGACGCGTGCTTATTTGGGCCCCTGGAAACGCACCGCGTGCACGGTGACGAACCATCGGCAATTTTGTTCCTTGCCCCGAGGACGCGAGCGGTGCGGCGGTGTAACCGTCAGCCACCTATTCCGACGCCCGAGGCTCGGCGTGCATTGGCCGCGCAAGTGCGGGAGTTCGCCAGTCGTGAGCGGAACTGGGACGACGCATCCGAGCTTGCCACGAGATGGAAACGGACGTGGCTCATGGATCTCGACCGGGATCCGCTTGTCAACTCGCGGATCGCGCAGGCTCTCGACCATCTCGATTCTTATGCGGCAGAGAAAGCGGACCGCCACAGCCTGGCGAGTATCTCCCTCCTGTCGCCAAGCCGTTTTGCCGCATTGTTTGCCGCCCATGTCGGCTTGCCGCTGCGTCGCTATCTCGTGTGGCGACGCTTGATATTGGCTGTCAAGCTGATGGCGGAAGGAGCGAACGTCACGGAGGCGGCGGCTGACGCCGGCTTTGCGGACACCAGCCATATGAGCCGCGCGTTTTTGCGCACCTTCGGCTTGTCGCCCTCTATCTTTCGAAAATTGAGACTCGTGACGTCGCTGAAGCACCCCCTCATTCCGGTGCTCTCCAACCTCCAGGCGATGTCGTCACCTGACCAATCCCGAAAAGGACTCCGAATATAAGAGAAGCACGTCACAACGGCGTCGAGTCGAGATGAGGCGTTGCGCGGAGGGGAATTTCGCCGAGCTTGTCGCCACAGGAAACAGCAGGAACCTAGAAACCATGAGCAGCGAAATGAATGGCGCGCAGTCGCTGGCGCAGACGTTGGTCAATTGCGGCGTAGAAATATGCTTCGCCAATCCCGGCACCTCGGAATTGCATTTCGTCGCGGCGCTCGATTCCATTACGGGTGTCCGCCCGGTCTTGTGCCTGTTCGAAGGGGTCGCGACCGGCGCCGCCGACGGCTATGGCCGAGTCGCCGGCAAGCCCGCGGCGACGTTGCTCCACCTCGGGCCTGGCCTCGCCAACGGCCTCGCCAACCTCCACAACGCGCGTCGCGCGGC
Source organism: uncultured Alphaproteobacteria bacterium (assembly GCA_963809985.1). Classification (GTDB taxonomy): domain Bacteria; phylum Pseudomonadota; class Alphaproteobacteria; order Rhizobiales; family Beijerinckiaceae; genus Methylovirgula. Next base: position 1,219,908 of record CAWELW010000004.1, read on the forward strand.
AACTCCGATCGTCAATGTGGTGGGCGATCACGCCACGTATCATTTGCAGTACGACGCACTTCTGACATCAGATATTGTGGGCTTTGCCCGGCCGGTGTCGTCGTGGATTCATCAATCCAAGGCAGCCAATGAGGTGGCGAACGACGCCGCTCGCGCCGTCCAGGCCGCGCGCGCCGCGCCGGGCGGAGTCGCCACACTGATCCTGCCCGCAGATACGGCCTGGAATCAGGCCGAGCGCGCTGCACTGCCCTTGCCGGTCATCGGGCCGGCGCCAGTCGCCGCAGATACAATCGAGGCGGTCGCAAGACTGCTCTCCACCGGCAAGAGCACGGCACTGCTGCTCCGCGGCGCCGCGTTGATCGGCGACGGGCTGGAGGCGGCTGGGCGGATCGCCGCGAAGACTGGCGCGCGGTTGCTGTGCGATACGTTCGCGCCGCATAGCGAGTCGGGCGCCGGCCGTGTGCCGGTGGAGCGGATTCCCTATTTCGCGGAGCAGATCGCCGCGACATTCGCCCGCACCGAGCAGGTCGTTCTGGTCGGCAGCAAGCCGCCCGTGTCGTTTTTCGCCTATCCCGGCAAGCCCAGTTGGTGCGCGCCGGAGACGTGCAAGTTCGCTCACCTCTCGCACCCGAATGAAGACAGCGTCAAGGCACTGCAGAACCTCGCGGACGCCATAGGGGCGCCGCCCGCGGCGGCGGTGCGTGTGCCGCTGCAATTGCCGGCTTCGCCGACCGGCCCGCTGAACGCCATGACCGCGGCTCAGATCATCGCCCAGATGACGCCGGACAATGCAATTTACGCCGATGAGTCCGCGACATCGGCGCTGCCACTGCTGATGCTGCTGGCCCGCGCGCGCCCGCACACTCATCTGCCGCTGGCCGGCGGTTCGATCGGCCAGGGCTTGCCGCTCGCCGTGGGCGCTGCGCTGGCCGCACCGGATCGCAAGGTGGTTTGCCCGCATGGCGACGGCGGCGCCGCCTACACGCTGCAGGCGCTGTGGACGATGGCCCGTGAAAAACTGGATGTGACGACGGTTATCTACGGCAACCGTTCCTACGCAATTCTCAATATCGAACTGCAGCGCGTCGGCGTCGGCACCGTTGGAAGCAAAGCGCTTTCGATGCTCGACCTCCACAATCCGGAAATGAATTGGGCGCAGATTGCCAATGGTCTCGGCGTAGAGGCGAGCCGCGCGACTAAAGTCGAAGAATTCGCTGCGCAATACGCGTCCGCTATAAATCACAAGGGGCCGCGCCTGATCGAGTTGATGATCTGAGGAGGATGGCCATGGATGTCATCGCGTGCCTGAGGGCCATCGTCGGACAAGACGGCGTGCTCGACGCCAAGGAAGTGTCGACCCGCTCCGCCGGAGCATTGCGGCCTGACAGATTGACTGCGCAAGCGCTGGTGCGACCGAAATCCACCGAACAAGTCTCCGCGGTCATGCGTTGGTGCAATGCAAATGGAATGCGCGTTGTGACGCAGGGAGGTCTGACCGGGCTGGTGCACGGCGCCGACGCCGCGCCGAACGATATTATCCTTTCGCTCGAACGCATGCGGGCGATCGAAAATATCGATCCGCAGCAGCGCACGGCGACCGTGCAGGCGGGCGTCGTGCTGCAGGCGCTTCAGGAAGCTGTCGAGGCGCAGCAACTGGTGTTCCCGCTGGATCTAGGAGCGCGCGGCAGCGCAACGCTCGGCGGCAATGCGGCGACTAACGCGGGCGGCAACCGGGTCATCCGCTACGGCATGATGCGCGAAATGGTGCTTGGCCTGGAAGCCGTTCTGGCGGACGGCTCTGTCGTCTCGTCGATGAGCCCGCTGATCAAGAACAATACGGGCTACGATCTCAAGCAATTGTTCATCGGCTCCGAAGGCACGCTCGGCGTGATCACCCGCCTCGTACTCCGCCTGCGCGAGAAACCGCTCAGCAATAACGTCGCGTTCGTTGCCGCGCCAAGCTTCGAGGCGATGACGAAACTGCTCAGGCACATGGATCGCTCGCTCGCCGGCACGCTCTCGGCCTTCGAGGTGATGTGGCAATCGTTCTACCAGCTTGTGACGAGCGCGCCAGCAAAGGGAAGGCCGCCGATTTCGCAGGAATATCCATACTACATTCTGATCGAGAGCCTCGGCGCCGATCGCGAACTGGATACAGAACGTTTCAGCGCGGCGCTGAAATCGGCGATGGAGCAGGGGCTGATCGTCGCCGCCGCGGTATCGCAGTCAGACGCCGACTGCTCCGCATTCTGGTCACTTCGCGACGACGTGGCGCAGGTAATGCGCGACGGCGTGCCAGTGGTGTTCGACGTCTCGCTGCCCATTGCCGAAATGGAGCGGTTCGTCGGCAATTTGCGTGACGCGCTACCGAAGGAGATCGGCGACCATAAGCTGTGGATTTTCGGCCATCTCGGCGACGGCAATCTGCACCCGATCGTCCAAGTCAGGCCGCAGGACTATGGTGCGGCTCGGCCGAAGATCGAAGCGCTGGTGTATGGCGCTTTGAAGTCGTTCCGCGGGTCGGTTTCGGCGGAGCACGGCATCGGTCTTGAGAAGAAGCCATGGCTTTCGATCAGCCGAAGCGAGACCGAGGTTGCGGTGATGCGCACTCTCAAAGCGGCGCTCGACCCTAAGGGCCTGCTCAATCCCGGCAAGATCTTCTGAAATCGCGACGACCCAAGAGAAAGACCCGAGATGGGCGCCACCTATCGAGTTTTCCCCGCAACCGCTCTGGACTACCGCCGTCTGGCGGAAAGCAGCTTGCCGCAATTCCTGTTCGACTATGTCGATGGCGGCGCCAACGACAAGTCCACTTTGACAAACAACGTCGCTGATTTTCAGAGGGTTCTGATTCGGCAGCGCGTGATGCGCGACGTCACGAATATCGACACCTCGACGACGCTGGCTGGCGAGAAGGTGGCGATGCCACTGGTTCTGGCACCGATCGGCATGGCAGGGTTGATGGCGCGGCGGGGAGAACTCGGGCCGTGCGCGCGGCCGACGCCGCCGGCGTACCCTTCACATTGTCGACCGTTGGCATTTGTCGGCTGGACGAGGTGGGCGCGGCGGCGTCCAAGCCGTTCTGGTTTCAGCTCTATATGATGCGGGACCGGGGCGCCGTGAAGGAATTGCTCGAACGCGCAACGGTGGCGGGTTGCCGCACGCTCGTCTTTACCGTCGACTTGCCGGTCCCCGGCATGCGCCATCGTGATGTGCGAAACGGCATGCTCGCCAATTCACTGAAGGCCAAACTGGTCAAAGCTTGGCAAGTGGGCCGCCGCCCCGGCTGGGTTTACGACGTGGCCCTGCGCGGCAAGCCGCACAGCTTCGGCAATCTGGCCGATCTGGTTCCCGATCCCAGCAACTTCTACGCCTTCAAGGCGTGGATTGATGACCAGTTCGACACGTCGGTCACCTGGAAGGACATCGCGTGGTTGCGGGGCATCTGGAAGGGCAAGTTGCTGCTCAAGGGCATCCTCGAGGCCGAGGATGGCAAGTCGGCAGCCGATGTGGGCGCTGATGGCGTCATCGTGTCCAATCATGGCGGACGTCAGCTCGACAGCGTGGCTTCTTCGATCTCCAAACTGCCCACATTCAGCGACGCCGTCGGCGATCGAACTCGAGGTGTATATGGACGGCGGAGTGCGCGGCGGCCTCGACGTCTTCAAAGCGGTGGCGCTCGGTGCACGAGGCGTGCTGATTGGTCGACCATGGGTCTGGGCTTTGGCCGGCGCGGGAGAGGCAGGGCTCAAGAATCTTCTGGCGACGATGAAGCGAGAACTCGAAGTCGCTATGGCGTTGACGGGCGTCACGAAAATTGAACAGATCCGGCGCGAACTGATTAACTCGACCGCGTTTCGGCAGTGAACGTCGATGCTTTGGCGCAGAGAATTCGTAATGAGTGGGTGGCGAACCTTTGCTTGCCGTCGGCACCGTCGAACACGAAACCCGTGCGCGTGACCTGCAACTCGACAATCCTTTCTCCAAAGACATGCAGATCACGGCCATACGCGGAGCACGAAAATATCTGGGCGACAAGTTGATCCCGAAGGCCAAGCCGCACAAGCTGCCCGATCCTGACGCCGACCCCTTAATTGCGGTCCGGCTCAATAGTTTTACGCGCAAAACCTCGGGCGGTTTGCAGACCGATCTCGCGAGCCGCATGCTCGCCGCTGACGTCCAGCCTGTGTCAAGGTTCTATGCTGCCGGAGAGGTCAGCGGCTTCGGCTGCGGCGCACACGGCTGCAGCGCTCTCGAACGCACGTTCCTGGGCGGCTGCATTTTCCCCAGCCGCGCGGCAGGTTGGGCTGCCGCAAAAGCGGCGGGCTGAGGTCAATATTCAGAACAAACTCGCCGCACTGCAAAAAGTTTGCGCTCGCGCCCGGCACACGCGGCTTCTAATGAGATGAGCGCGATGTTTCAGACGTTCCGCGTTCAGGCTAGCGAACGCTCACGCTTGCGCTCGACATGTTCCGCGGCATTGCTGCGCTGCCGATGCACGAACTGGAGGCCTCATGCGTATCCACGTCGGCTGTGCGCTCAACTTCGAACTTCCCCAGACGACACCGATGATCGTCACGCTGAACGTGCATTTCTCGCGCGTCTCCGACCTGGAGCGTCCGGATCATCTGATAACGAATCCTTCGGTTCCGATCGAAGGCTTTCGCGACAGTTTTGGCAATTGGTGCAGCCGCCTCGTTGCACCTGCGGGTCGTTTCAGCCTCGGCACGGACACGATTGTGCGTGATGCGGGCCTGCCGGATCCCATCGACCTCGACGCTCTGCAACATCAAGTCCAGCATTTGCCGGTCGACACGCTACTGTTCCTGCTCGGCAGCCGCTATTGCGAGACCGATCGCTTGTCCGACGAGGCTTGGCGCCTCTTTGGACATACGCCGCTCGGCTGGCCGCGGGTCCAGGCCATCTGCGATTTCGTTCACAAACGTATCACCTTTGGCTACGAACATTCCCGCGCCACCAGAACCGCATATGAAGCCTACGCGGAGGGCCGCGGCGTTTGCCGCGATTACGCACATTTGGCCTTGGCGTTCTGCCGCTGCCTGAATATTCCGGCGCGCTATTGCACCGGCTATATCAGCGACATCGGCCTGCCGCCACCCTACGCGCCGATGGATTTTGCCGCCTGGATCGAGGTCTATCTCGGCGGCCGGTGGCACACGTTCGACCCGCGCAACAACGCTCCTCGGTGGGGACGTGTTCTCATCGCCTATGGCCGCGACGCCGCCGATGTGCCCCTGACCCATATCTTCGGGCCGGGCACCTTGTCGGGCTTTCGCGTCTGGACGGATGAAGTGCCGGCACAATGAACGGGGGCCTCGCCGCCGCTGGAGGACGAAGCTTCCCTAGTGGCGGCGGCCCTCTTTTAGCTAAGCCGCGTTCAGACTGGCGAACGCTCGCGCTTGCGTTCGATATATTCCTGCCGCAAGGACCAGCTGGATATGACGCGCCCTGCTTCGTCGACGATATGGACCGTGTCGGGAATGAGCGGCGAGGGACCGATAGCGCGCGTCGCGTCGCCTTCATCCTCGAAGTAGCCGCGGATGATTTCGCGGACCATCGTATCGAGAATTCCTGGATCGCGGTTCGAGCGGCCGAACCCGCATGCGAAGAACACGGACCGGTTATGGATGAATTCGATAGAATACCGCATCGCTCCTCACTCCCGCCTGGCCCACCGAGCGCACGGCTCGGCGTCCAGCAGTCAAGGATGTCGTCAAATCGACTGCGTTCGCGTCAGCCGGTCTGAACGCAGCTCATATTGAACCTGTTCCGACCAACTTGTCCATCGGCAACACGGGGTCTGAGCTGCCTGTAAATGCCCTAATGCACGCCGAGCTTTTTCTGCAGGCTCGTGGAAGAGGTCGTGTACTGGAACGTGAGCTTCTTGTCGGGATAGACGTAGCGATGGATTTTCTGCGCCGCGAGCGCGCCTTCATGGAAACCGCAAAGGATGAGCTTCAGCTTGCCCGGATAATGATTGATGTCGCCCACCGCGAAAATGCCGGGCACATTGGTTTCGAAACGTTCGGTGTCGACCGGCACGAGGTTTTCATGAAGATTGAGACCCCAGTCGGCAACCGGCCCGAGCTTCATCGTGAGCCCGAAGAAAGGCACGAGCCTTTCGCAGGGTATTTCGCTGATTTGGCCGTCGCCGCCTTTGAGGCTGACTGCGCCGAGCTCACCGTCTTCGCCCCTCAGGCCGACGATCTGGCCGAGCTTGAGATCCATTTTGCCGGACGCGACCAGTTCGCGCATGGCATTGACGGAATGCGGCGCCGCCCGGAATTCGTCGCGCCGGTGAACGACCGTCAGACGTTTTGCGACCGGCTGCAAGTTTAAAGTCCAGTCCAGGGCCAAATCGCCGCCGCCGACGACCACCACGTGCTTGCCGCGAAAATCTTCCATTTTTCGGACCGCGTAAAACACGGATTTTTCCTCGAAAGCCTCGATCCCGTCGATCGGCGGCTTTTTCGGCTGGAAGGAGCCGCCGCCAGCGGCCACGATCACCGCCTTGCACTCGAACTGAGCCCCAGCGTCGGTCTTGACCCGGAAAGCAGGTGCTTTTTCTGCGCCTAGGACTTCGACGGCCGTGACCATTTGACCGAAATGGAACGTCGGATGAAAGGGCTTGATCTGCTTCATGAGCTGATCGACCAGGCCTTGCCCGCTCACCACGGGATGGCCGGGAATGTCATAGATCGGCTTTTCCGGGTAGAGTTCGGCGCATTGTCCGCCGGGTTTAGGCAAGATGTCGATGAGATGGCATCGGATATCGAGGAGGCCGAGTTCGAATACGGCGAAGAGGCCGCAGGGGCCCGCGCCAACGATAACGACATCGGTCTTAATGCTCTCATCCATTCATATGGCTCCTGCTATTTGCTGAGTTGGCCCGGCATTCGCCCCTAGGCCCAGCGGCGCATCGTCCGACCTTAACCTTGGCGTGGCGGCGTCCGCACTATGAGACCGTCGAGTTCTCGCGTCAGCTTGATCTGGCAGGAAAGCCGCGAATTGGGCTGTGCCGCATAGGCGAAATCGAGCATGTCTTCTTCCTTGGGGTCCGCTTTCCGGGTCAAGGGCAGGAAGGCTTCGTCCACATAGACGTGACAAGTGGCGCAGGCGCATGCGCCGCCGCATTCGGCGACGATTTCGGGGATCGAATTGCGGATCGCCGCCTCCATGACGGTCGCACCTTCCTCAGCCTCCACGACGCGCTTTTCCCCTGCAAAATCAATGAAAATAACTTTGATCATCGAAACAGTCTCTCGCATACGAGCTAGGTTGGACCAGTTTGGGCAAGCCCTCTTTAATGAAGACCGATTCCGATGAACAGCATTGTTCTTGCCGGAATCGACGCGCGGGCACCGCAAATCACTCTCGATGACGGCTAGCTGGCCACCGGCGGATCGGCCGGGATGGCGGCGGGCCCCAGGTCGAGCAGCTGCGACTCTATGGCCGCGATGGCTTCTTCGAGCGCCTCGGCGAGGGCGGCGAGCGGCGCCTGGCCGGCGTCCTTCGGCGCAATGCTCTCGAGCGTTTCGGCCGCAGCCGCAACGCGGAAGGCCCCGATGGCACGCGCCGACCCCTTGAGCTGGTGGGCGAGATCATTCAGAGTTCCATTTTCGTCGTGCCAGACTGCCCGTATTTGGGCGAGCAACCTTGGTGATTGGGCCGAAAACAAACAGAGAAGCTCACGCTGCAGGCGCCGGTCGCCAAGCGTCTGCTCGCTTAGATGAGCAAGGTCAATCGGGCTCCGTGGCACCAAGCTCTTCCCTGTCGCGCATCTCTCCATATGTCGCCCCGCCTGATGTATCTTACGATGGTAACGGATGTCCCACCCGTCAGTTTAATTGCAACAGGAACTCTCAGATCGGCTCGGCCGACTTGTCCTTATGCTCGGTGCCGACCATAAGGATCGAACCGGTACAGGGCATCCCGTTAAGTCCTAGACATGCGGGCGATCGCCGTAACAGGTGAACCCGCTCTAAAGTCAAGAAAGCAGAGCAGATTTAGCCCGATCATGCGGATCGCGCGTCCAAGCACATCGGATATTGGCGACGTGCCGATCATGCGATCAACGCCATCGAGATAGGCTCTGGAGCTCACCGCAAAAAAGCTGGGCTGTCTTGTCCGGCGAGGATATGTTCCGACTGTTTCTCCAAGTTTTGGACCTGCGGCGGCAAGCTTGGCCGCAAAAATGTTTGGACAGATCCGGTCATTATTTCCTTGCAATTTCAAGGTTCGACGCGACGCCGACTGCAATTGGGGCCGTGTCGCGGGCAATTGGCCGCCAATTACGGCACATGGTGAAAGCCGCGTTAACGACGTTTTGAAACCTTGATTGCTTCCAGTTCCAATCTTTCTATCAGAGATGTAAGGTGAATTTTGGTTAATGCTGGTTGCGCACCACTTGATCGGAACGCGGTGTACAATGGAAGTTTTGAGTGCCGGGGAATTCTGGTTCGAAGGATGTGGTGATGTCGTGTCTCGCGGCTCTCGATAGACTTCGGCGGATCTCGACGGAGAACTCGCGTTCATCGCCCGTGGACCAAGCACTTAACCGGAGTACTACCGCCGTTCCTTTCAGAACTGTGCGGTCAAAGAGCGATACGCCGTCGCGGGTGAGGCCGCAGCGTCTCGATGGGTGAAGCAGTGAGTAGTTCAGCGGCGCTGTCCTTATTGCCGAAGTGACGTAATCATCGGCTCAGCAGCGTCGCAAGGCGAGAAAGAGGCAGATATGGCCACGTCCAACAAGGCTCAAGATCCGGCGGCAGCGGCTTTGTCGGCGATCGAGGAAGCTTTGAACCTTGCCGGCGGCGGACCCGCGCCAGACGGCCAAAACGCGCCAACTCTGTCGACGCCGGTGTTTCCAAAAGTATCCGATCCCGACAAGACGCCGAAAGTCACGAAACGGTCCGCAGCCGGCGCGCCGCCTCCCGATCCGTCATTCAATGCGCCGAGCTTGCCGCCGCCGCCGGCACTCAGTGGCGAACTCGAACGCAAGGGAGGCGAGCGCGTCCGCCTGCCGGAAGTCGACGAACATCCCCTATTTTCGCCAAAGCGCCCGGACGGCGCCCCGCTGCGAGACGGCACGCCCGAGCGCGCATCGCCAGTGGTGCCCTCGGCGCTTCCTGCCAACGACGATCGCCACTCGGTCGGGCAGATCTTACGTTCGCTGAACGCACGGCCGAGCCGCACCCCGATGGTGTTGGCTACGCTCGTTTCGCTGGCCTGGATCGCTCTCGTCGCGCTTTATGCTGATGCCAATAAGGTGACGGTCGCGGCTGCCGGTGCTTTCGAGGCCAAGCCCGATCTCGTCCTCTATGCTTTGCTCGCCCTCGGTCCAGTGCTCTTCTTCTTCGTGATGGCGATGATGGCGCGGCGAGCGCAGGAAATGCGTATGACGGCGCGTTCGATGACGGAAGTCGCGATGCGGCTTGCCGAACCCGAGTCGATCGCGACCGAGCAGATGGTCACGCTGTCGCAGGCCGTTCGCCGCGAAGTGGTCTCAATGGGCGACGGTATTGAGCGCGCGCTCGCACGCGCCGGTGAACTCGACATCGTGGTGCGTGCGGAAGTCGCCAATCTCGAGCGTTCCTACTCGGAGAACGAGAGGCGCATGCGCGCCCTGGTCGATGAATTGTCGTCGGAGAGGGACGCCATTCTCGCCAACTCGGAACGCCTGCGAAGCGCGATCGCCGGAGCCCAGGATTCGGTTTCCCACGATCTCGAGAGCACTGTGGTGCGTCTTTCCGATAGTCTCGGCGATGCCGGTTCGCGGGTGGCCTCGTCGCTTGGCGCCAAAGGTGAAGAGATTCTCTCGGCCCTTGGCCACACCGGTGACGAGCTCGTTGAAAAACTGACATGGCGCGGTGATAATCTCATCAGCCGGTTAAGCGAAACCGGCGACCGGCTGCACGAGATCGTCGCCGTCGGCGGCAATAGTCTGCACGAGAATCTCGTCGACCTGAACCAACGCTTCGGGGACCTCTTCGACGGGCGTTCGACTCCGATCCGCGAAGCTTTCGAAGATTCCGCCCAGCGGTTTGCCGAACTTACCGACGCAAGCCATCTCAAGCTTCATGCCCAGTTCGAACAGCAAGGCCATGAGCTGAACGAGCGCTTCGCGGCGACAGCCGAGGACACTTTGTCTTCTATGAAAGCACGTGCGGATCAGCTCACTTCCGAGCTCGAGGCGCATATGCAGGGGACCGTCAGTGCGATTTCGAGCCATAGCGAAGACCTTAATGCGCGCCTTGCAGCAACGCTCGATGAGACCCTTGCCGCGTTGTCTGTGCATTCAGGTCAGTTGAGCGAACGACTTGCCACTACGGCGCAGGACTCCGTCAACGTGCTCTTCGGCCATCTCGGCGAAGTGCAGGAAAGTTTCGATGCCGGCAGCCGGCAGGCCATCGAGGCCTTTGCCTTTCACGCTGGTACGCTCAACCAGCGCTTTGCGGAAACGATCGGGGAAGCGATCAACGCGATCGCGACGCATGGGGATCGGGTCAACGAGACCTTGGCCGACCGCCTCTCGCGCTTCGAAGATATCGTCGCCAGCCAGGGCCATGCGATCGCCGACAGATTGAGCGACGAGGCCGCCCGGTTGAATATCAACCTCGGCGACAAATTCGCTGCTATCGAATCGACACTCGTCATCCGTGGCGCCGAACTCGACACAGCGCTGGGTGTGCGTGCACAGGAGACCTCCGACGCATTGGAGGCGCAGACGCGCGCTTTCGAAGAGCGCACTACTGGGAAGGCGGAAGAGATCGGACATTCGCTCGATGCGCTCATTCAGCGCGTCGAACTCGGGTCTCGATGGACGGGCGAGGACGCTCACCGAGACGCTTGCCGCTCGTGCGCTCGACATCGCCAAGGTTCTCAGCGAGGGTAGCCGCGAAGTGACCGCAATGGTCGACTCGAAGGCGGCGGAAATCAACCAACTACTCGGTGGTCGGGCAACAGAGATCGCCGAGACGTTCGACGGTCGCATCGCCCGTTTCGAGGAACAGATCGTCGACAGGCTCGAGCGCGTGTCATCCGAACTCGATGTCCGTGGCCGCGGCATCGCCGAAAATCTTGTCGCTAGCGCCCGCGAGATTGATCGCGCGCTGGGCGAGCATGCCGGCAATATCAGTTCCGTGCTGGATCAAGAGACGGGAGCACTCGCGGTGCTTCTGACCGGCAGAGCCGAGGCGTTGCGCGATCTTCTCGCGCAGGCGAGCGCAAATCTCAACTCGACGCTCGCCGGACGCGCCGGCGATATCGGTGCTTCCTTGGCTCTTCGCGTCAACGAAATCGGGACAACGCTCGCCGGACGGCTGGCAGAGCTGCAAACCGCGCTTGATGAACGTAGAAAGGACTTGAGCGACACGAGTGAAATGATCCAATTCCGGATGGCGACGACATTCGAGAAGCTCGGTGAGAGAAATACGACCCTGCGAGAGCTGATCAGCAACGCCGACGCCAGTTTCACTGCGCTGGAATCGACTTTGGCGATGAGGTTGAACCAGTTCGAGTCGACGCTCAGCAATGTCATGAGAGATGTTGACGAACTTGGCGCACGGGCCGGTACGACGATCAACAGTGCCAACGCCCTCTCCGATACGATTGCCCGCCAGCAGCAATCATTGGCAGCGGCAGCGCGCGATCTCGCTCTCTCGCAGGCAGAGCTCGATCAGAACTCTCGACGAGCGTCGCGTCTCACTCGAAACCTTGCTCGAATCGGTTCATACACGGCACCAAGATTTCGACGATGTCATGAAGTCTTTCGCGGGCTTGGTCGATGAATCATTCCGTCAGGCCGAGAGCCGGGCCCGCGAGATCGGGTCCTTCCTAGCCGAGGCTTCAGAAGCGACGGCCGGCATGGTCGATCGGCAGTTTTCCGATATCCGCAATGCAATGGGCAACGAACGCGAACACACCGGCAGCGTGTTGCGCGCGGCGTACCAGCAGGCAAATGCCGAGCTTGAAGCGATTTTCGGCCAGACGACGGAAAGGTTCCAGAACGCAGCCGCCGAGATCCGCGGCGTCGCACAACAGATCAAACATGAATTGGAATCGACGCGTGGGGAGTTGCAGCGCAACGCAATCTCGTTGCCGCAGGAAGCCGCAGAGCAGGCCGCCGCGATGCGTCGCGTCGTCGCCGACCAGATCAAGGCTCTCAACGAATTGACCGAGGTCGTGGCGCGCTCAGGCCGCTCTTACGACCTCTCCGAGCCGGCGCCCGCGCCGGCGCCGCGTGGCGAATCTCTCGTGCGCCGCCTCGACGCGATGCGGCATGAGCCGCCGCGTCTGGTCGAACCGCAGCCGGCTGCCGAACCGACCCGGCGGGAACCCTTGCGACCCCGCGTTGCGGTTCCGCCGGCCCGTCCGGCAGCACCGATGAGCGAGCGCGGTCCGAGCTGGTTGTCCGATCTTCTCGCACGCGCCTCGCGGGAGGAAACACCGGTGCCCGCAGCTGTCTCGCGGCCGGGCCCGATTCCACGGCCGGCGGCCTCGACCGAACCGCTCGAGACGATTTCGCACGATATAGCGCGGATGGTCGATCACAAGGCGCTCGTCGATGCTTGGGATCGCTATCGGCATGGGGAACCGGATGCGTTTGCGAACCGGCTCTATATTGGGCGCGGGCTGCAGACTTTCGAAGAAATTCGCCGCCGCTACCGCGTCGACCCGGATTTCCGCACCACCGTCGATCGTTATGTGCAGGAATTCGAGCGGCTGCTCGGCGAGGTCAATCGCGACGACCGCGACGACAGTCTGACCCGGACCTATCTCGTTTCCGAGACCGGCAAGGTTTACACGATGCTCGCGCATGCGGCGGGACGGCTCGGCTGAGACGCCGGGCGAGCCGGGAATAATCGCGCGGGACATAATTTGCGCCAGCGCGAGAATCCGGGACTAGGGAGTTGCCAGCCGGCCTGTAAGCCGGGTTCTGTAAGGCATGCGGCGAAGCCGCACACGTAATGGCCATTCCTCTGGGACGGCCGTTGCCGGCCGCCTCGTGCAACCAACCCGGGCGCGGTCGAGAGACGGACCTGCGGCAGCCCTCGCGAGTGCCGCGTGCGCCCCTATTCGGTCTTGCTCCCGGTGGGGCTTGCCGTGCCGCGCATGTTACCATCCGCGCGGTGCGCTCTTACCGCACCGTTTCACCCTTGCCGTCCGGCATGCCGGAGGCGGTTTGCTTTCTGTGGCGCTTTCCCTGGGGTTGCCCCCGCCGGACGTTATCCGGCACCGTGTCTCTATGGAGCCCGGACTTTCCTCCGCTTGCTGCGGCGGCCATCCGGCCGACTGGCCGAGCGGACATAGGGATTTTGACCCCGATCGTCAATCTGTGTGCGGTGCATTAGGATCGATTGCCTGTCCCGGGGCACGAATATTGGCTCTTGTCCGGTCTTTGGACATCGCCGAATGTCCTTTATGTGACATCGGACATATCCGACGTCACGGAACCGAACATGCGCTAAATAGTTCGAAATGAGCGAATTCCATCCCGACAGCGCTCTCGTGGAGGCGGTGGATCCGTCGCCCAATCACGACGTGCGCCGCGGCTCGGCGCCTGACGCGATCGTTCTTCATTATACAGGGATGGCTTCAGCCGAGGCAGCTTTGGCGCGCTTGTGCGATCCCGCCGCCGGGGTCTCCTGCCATTATCTCATCTTCGAAAACGGCAGCATTCACCAGCTCGTGCCGGAGGAGCGACGGGCCTGGCATGCCGGGACATCGTTTTGGGCCGGAGAGAGGGACATGAATTCGGCGTCAATCGGTATCGAACTCGCCAATGGCGGTCCCGATTTCGGCTCGCCGCCGTTTGCGCCAGCGCAGATCGAAGCGGCAATCGCGCTGTGCAGAGACATCATTGCACGCCGAAAGATCCCGCCGCAGCGCATACTCGGACATTCGGACATTGCGCCATTTCGCAAGAGCGATCCGGGCGAGGCCTTTCCTTGGGCGAGCCTCGCCGAGGCCGGCATCGGCCACCATGTCGAACCCGTTCCGATCAGCGAGGACAGGCCGTTGATCCGGGGCAGCACCGGCGCGGAGGTCGAAGCGCTACAGGACATGCTGGCGGCGTATGGCTATGACATTGCCGTCACGGCTCTCTACGAGGAGAGGACGGAAGCCGTGGTCACCGCCTTTCAACGCCACTTTCGCCCCGCTCGCGTCGACGGCAAAGCGGATCGGTCGACGCTGGCGACGCTGACAGCGCTTCTCGCCGCTCGGCCGGGCCCGGCGTGACGAAATCCGGGGGGAGAGCGAACTCGCCTAGAAATCCCGGCTATTCGGCGGGGCTCGCCGCGAAATAACTCGCCTGAGCTGAAGCCGCGCCGTTTCTGCGCATCTTGCCGCCAACTTTCGCAGCGGCACGGGTCAAGCATAACTCGTCGAAGGCTCGCATAGAATCTTGATCGATCAAGCCGACGCCATACAAATTCTGCATGGCCTCATGCACGGTAGCGCGCACTTTGCTGCGATAGACTATTTCGTCCGGGATCATCTCTTTCGAGCCCATGTCCGCGGGACGCAGGAAGACGCTGACGCCGGCTAAACGCGATCGATCGTTTTGCGGACGCGGCCGGAAAACGACGCGAGGCCGAAGTGTTACGATCGAATCAACATGGCGAATCATAGCGCTTTCTTGCGCGCGGCAAAGACTTTTGTCGCAGCACAGGGGCTCATGCACACCAATAGCCGATGGTTTCGACCCGTCGCCGCCTCATGGCCGGGCTAGAGAGCTCATCATGCGTTCTTTGCAGGCGGGTCGGCTTGCGACTGTGGTTTCATGGAGTGATCTCTATTGGAGGTGTTGGCCATGAGAATTGCCGTGCTTGGCGCGACGGGGCGGGCCGGATCGCGCATCATTGCCGAAGCTTTGCGGCGCGGCCACGCGCTCACGGGGATCGCGCGCAACCCCGAAAACCTCGCACCGGCCGAACGCTTGACGGTGCGCGCAGGCGATGCGCTGCCCCCCGGCTTGGCCGATCTTCTGCGCGGCCACGATGTCGTGGTGAGCACGATGCGTTTTGCAACCATGCCGGCCGCCGCCGTCATCAATGCAGCGAAGCTGGCCGGCGTCAAACGGCCCGCTGTCGTCGGCGGTGCCGGCAGCCTTGAAGTGGTGCCGGGCGCGACTTTCTCGATGCGTTGAAGAAAGAAACCGCGCTCGAGCGGACTTTTCTCTCCCCCTTCAGCCCTTTTTGAGCCAGGCGAGCGCACTGGCAAATTCCGCCTCGGAACCGATCGGCTTGTCGTCGATGCAGCAGGCAAGAGCCGCATTTCGATGGAAGATTATGCGGTCACTCTCGTCGACGAGATCGAAACGCCGAACCATGTGCGGCAGAGATTCACGGTCGGTTATTGAACCGGCATTCTCACTCCGCCGCCAGCTTCGCCGCCGTCGCCGGATCATAATGCAAGATAGGCGCGAGCCAGCGCTCGACCTCGGCTACGCTCATGCCTTTGCGTCTCGCGTAATCTTCGACCTGATCGCGCTCGACCTTGGCGACGCCGAAATAATGCGCTTGCGGATGCGCAAAATAGAGCCCGCAAACCGAAGCGCCGGGCCACATGGCATAGGATTCGGTGAGCTTGACGCCGATCCCTCGCTCGGCTTCGAGTAGACGGAAGAGTGCCGCCTTTTCCGAATGATCGGGCTGCGCCGGATAGCCGGGCGCTGGCCTTATGCCGCGATAATGGCCGTTGAGAATATCGTCTTGCCCGAGTCTCTCGTCCGGCGCATAGGCCCAGAATTCACGCCGCACGCGTTCATGCATGCGTTCGGCGAAAGCTTCGGCAATGCGATCGGCGAGAGCCTTCACCAGGATCGACTGGTAATCGTCATTGGCCTTGGCGAAACGCGCGGCGATCTGTTCTTCTTTGGCGCCGGCCGTGACGACGAAGCCACCGAGATAATCGCCTTTGCCGCTCGCGCGCGGAGCAATAAAATCGGCGAGGGCCAAATACGGGCGCCCGTCGCGGCGGCGCAATTGCTGGCGCAAAGTGAGCAGCGTCGCAAGCCGATCCTTGCGCGATTCGCCGGTAAAGAGCTCGATGTCGTCGCCTTGGGCATTGGCCGGCCAAAAGCCGATCACGGCCTTCGGGTCGAACCAGCGCTCCTTGACGACATGCTCCAACACGGCACGCGCATCGTCATAGACTTGGCGCGCCGCGGCTCCTTGTTCGGGATCATCGAGAATGGCCGGGAAACGACCGCGCAATTCCCAAGTATGGAAGAACGGCGTCCAATCGATGTAGGGCACGAGTTCGGCGACGTCATAGGTGTGGAAAATACGGGTTCCGGTAAAGCCGGGTTTCGGCGGCTGATAGGCGGCGAAATCGAGTTTGAGCGCATGGCTGCGCGCCTCGGTGAGCGAGATGCGCGTCTTTTCACGTTCGGCGCGGGCATGTGCATCGGCGACCTTGCCATACTCGGCCCGGATCGTTTCGATATAGGGACCGCGCGCGGCAGGCGAAAGCAAAGACTGCACGCAGCCGACGGCGCGGCTCGCATCATGGACATGAACCACCTGGCCGCGGCGATAGTTCGGGTGGATCTTGACCGCCGTATGGACGCGGCTCGTCGTCGCCCCGCCGATGAGCAGCGGCACATCAAAACCTTGCCGCTCCATTTCGGTGGCGACGAAGGACATTTCTTCGAGCGAAGGCGTGATGAGGCCGGAAAGGCCGATGCAATCGACATCCTCGCGGCGTGCGGTTTCGAGGACTTTCGCCGCCGGAACCATGACGCCGAGATCGATGATCTCGTAATTGTTGCAGGCCAGCACGACGCCGACGATATTCTTGCCGATGTCATGGACATCGCCCTTGACCGTCGCCATGAGTATCTTGCCGGCGCTCAAGCGGCCGCTCTTGCCTTTTTCGGTCTCCATATAGGGCAATAGCGCGGCAACGGCCCGTTTCATCACGCGCGCCGACTTGACGACCTGCGGCAGGAACATTTTGCCGGAGCCGAAAAGATCGCCGACGATATTCATGCCGGCCATCAAAGGTCCTTCGATGACGTCGAGCGGACGCGCTGCCGCCAATCGTGCCTCTTCGACATCGGCTTCGATGAATTCGGTGATGCCGTTGACGAGTGCGTGAGCGAGGCGCTTTTTGACGGGTTCGTCGCGCCAGGCGAGCTCTCTCTCTCTGGCTTCATTGGTCTTACCCTTGAAACTCTCGGCGAGGGCAAGCAGGCGTTCGGTGGCGTCTTCGCGCCGGTTGAGCACGACGTCTTCGCAGGCGTCGCGGAGGATCGGGTCGATATCTTCATAGAGGGCGAGCTGGCCCGCGTTCACAATGCCCATGTCCATGCCGGCTTTGATCGCATGGTAAAGGAAGACCGAATGCATCGCCTGGCGAACCGGCTCGTTGCCGCGAAACGAAAAGGACAGATTCGAGACGCCGCCGGATATATGGGCGAGCCGGAAAGACGTGCGGATTTCCGTTGCCGCCTCGATGAAATCGACGCCGTAATTGTTATGTTCATCGATTCCCGTCGCGACCGCGAAAATATTCGGATCGAAGATGATGTCCTCCGGCGGAAAGCCGATGTCTCGCGTCAAGATCCGATAGGCACGCGCGCAGATTTCGACCTTGCGCGCCTTGCTGTCGGCCTGGCCTTGCTCGTCGAATGCCATGACGACGATGGCGGCGCCATAGCGGCGCACGCGCTTGGCGTCGGCAATGAATTTCGCCTCGCCTTCCTTCAGCGAAATCGAATTGACGATACCCTTGCCCTGAATACACTTGAGCCCGGCTTCGATCACCGAGAACTTCGATGAATCGACCATGATGGGTACCCGAGCTATGTCGGGTTCGGCGGCAATGAGATGCAGGAATTCGACCATGGCCTTCTCCGAATCGAGCAGGCCCTCGTCCATATTGATGTCGATGATTTGGGCGCCGGCCGCCACTTGCTCGCGCGCGACGTCGAGCGCCGCGCTAAAGTCGCCGTTCTTGATCAATTTGCGGAACTTGGCCGAGCCTGTGACATTGGTGCGCTCGCCGACATTGACGAAATTCATGGCGGGCGTCAGCGTGAAGGGCTCGAGACCGGAGAGGCGCAGCAGCGGCGCGATCGTTGGGATCTTGCGCGGTGGCGTGCCTCGCAGGCGTTCGGTGATGGCGCGGATATGGTCGGGCGTCGTGCCGCAACAGCCGCCGACGATATTGACGAGGCCCGAATCTGCGAATTCGCCGAGGAGCGCCGCCATATAGTCCGGGCTCTCGTCATAGAGGCCGAATTCGTTCGGCAGGCCGGCGTTGGGATAGGCGCAGACGAGCGTGTCGGCGATGCGCGAGAGTTCGGCGATATGGGCGCGCATTTCGCGGGCGCCGAGCGCGCAATTCAATCCGATGCTGAGAGGTTCGCTGTGACGCAGCGAATGCCAGAAGGCCTCCGGCGTTTGACCGGACAGCGTGCGGCCGGAAAGATCCGTGATCGTGCCGGAGATCATCAAAGGCAGGCGGCGGCCGATCGTTTCGAAGACTTCATCGATGCCGGCAAAGGCCGCTTTCGCGTTCAACGTATCGAAGATCGTTTCGACGAGCAGGACATCGGCGCCGCCTTCGATCAAGGCCGCGGCGGCCTCTTTATAGACGAGGCGCAGATCGTCGAAAGAGACGGCGCGAAAGCCGGGATTGTTGACGTCGGGTGAGATCGACGCCGTGCGATTGGTGGGACCGAGCGTGCCGACGACGAAGCGGCGGCGTCCGTCGCGCGCGCTCGCCTCGTCCACGGCGCTTCGGCAGAGACGCGCGGCTTCCCGGTTCAGGTCCACGACGACGTCTTCCATGCCGTAGTCGGCCTGCGAAATTCGCGTCGAATTGAATGTATTGGTCGAGATGAGATCGGCGCCGGCGGCGCAATAGGCGAGATGGATCGCTCTGATCGCCTCGGGTTGGGTCAGGGTAAGTAGATCATTGTTGCCGCGCAGATCATGCCGCCAATCCGCGAAACGCGCGCCGCGAAAATCGGCTTCGCCGAAGCGACGTTCCTGGATCATCGTCCCCATCGCACCGTCGAGAATGAGAATGCGTTCGGCCGCGGCCGCGCGCAGCGCGTCGGCGGCTTCGGTCTCGGGCAAAGGAGATGTCTTTGAATCTGCCATTGTCATAGGAACTCAAATCCTTGGGATGCTCTCCTTCTTCCGGATAGCCCGTCGCTCGCGATGGGCGCGGCAAGCAACGCTCTTTGCGGGAGAAGGGCTCGCCTCATGCCGCAGCCGCTTCTCGCTGCGGCCGCACGCCGAGGAGATGGCAGATCGCGAAAACGAGATCGGCTCGGTTCATCGTATAGAAATGAAACTGCCTTATGCCCTCGTCGACGAGATCGAGTGTCTGTTCGGCGGCGACCGTGGCGGCGATGAGCCGGCGGGTCGTCGGATCATCATCCAATCCGTCGAAACGATCGGCGAGCCATTGCGGCACGGATGCGCCGGCCTTGCGGGCGAAATTTGCCGTCTGCTTGAAGTTCTGCACCGGCACAATGCCAGGCACTATCGGGATCGCAATTCCCTGCGCGCGCACTTTGTCGAGAAAGCGCAGATAATGAACATTCTCGAAAAAGAACTGCGTGATGGCGCGCGTCGCTCCGGCGTCGATCTTGGCCTTCAGGACGTCGATATCGGCTTCAACCGAGGCACTCTCCGGGTGGCCCTCCGGATAGGCCGAGACGGAGATTTCGAAGTCGGCAATCTTTTTCAGGCCGGCGACAAGAGCGGTCGAGGTCGCGTAGCCTTGCGGGTGTGGCACGAAGGCGTTGCCGAGGCCGCCTTGCGGGTCGCCGCGCAGGGCCACGATATGATGCACCCCGACATCCCGATAGGCGCGTGCGACGTCATCGACTTCGCTGCGTGAGGCAGCGACGCAAGTGAGATGCGCGGCGGGTTTGATCGAGGTCTCTTTGACGATGCGCGCCACCGTCGCATGTGTGCGCTCGCGCGTGGCACCGCCGGCGCCATAGGTGACGGAGACGAAGCTCGGGCGCAAAGGACCCAGACGATCGATCGAGGCCCATAGCGTCGTCTCCATCTCCTCCGTCTTCGGCGGAAAAAATTCGAAGGAGACCTCAATGCCGGAACATGTCCTTCGGCTTGCGGGCGGCGTCAGGATCGCGCGGGCTTCCATCAGGCGAACTCCCGATGCGCATTGGGGATGGGATCTGCGATGAGGCGCCGGTCGCGGCCGAGCCATATCGAAACGGTGAGCTTGCCGCCGTCCTTGATGTTTGGAACAAGATCGCGGCGTTCGAGGAAATCGAGCCCGGCATCCTGCATGAGGGTTGCGATTTCTTCGCCGGCAAAGCCCAGCCGCCGGTGGGCGTGATGTTCGCGCAGGCTTTCCTGTGTATGCGGCGCGAAATCGACGATGAGGAGCCGACCGGACGGACGCAGCATATGGGCGGCCTCGCGAATGGCCCGCGCCGGATCGTCGAGATAATGCAAGACTTGGTGAACGATCACGAGATCATAGAAATCGCGTTCGACCGGCAAAGCGTAAATGTCGCCTTGCCGCAGGCTGACATTGCGAAGTCCGGCTTTTTCGAGCCTGACGCGGGCCAGGCTCAACATCTGCGGCGATTGATCGACGCCGACCGCCCGGTTTGCGAGTGGCGCAAGAAGTTCCAGCATCCGCCCCGTGCCCGTGCCGAGATCGAGCAGGGCATTGAGCGGCGCCGCGCCGACGATCTCGCGAACGGCGGCTTCGACGGCCTCTTCGGATATGTGCAGCGCACGCAATTCGTCCCATTGCGTGGCATGGGCGGCAAAATAGTGCGCGGCCTGCTCAGCCCGGGCGCGGCGGACCTCGGCAAGCCGCGCCCGATCCGCGACGCGCGCGGCGTCTTGCGGCGCAAGCCTCGCGACGATGTCATGGCCGAGACTAGCGGCGGGACCCGTCGGGGCCAGGAAGAAAAAGACCCAGGCGCCCTCGCGATGGCGCTCGACCAGCCCCGCTTCGACGAGCAGCTTCAGGTGGCGGGAAATCCGCGGTTGCGACTGGCCGAGAATGGTGACGAGTTCGCTGACCGTGAGTTCGGCCTCCGCCAGCAAGGCGAGCAGGCGCAGACGCGTGGCTTCGCCCGCCGCCGCCAGGGCGGACAGCAAAATGTCGAAGGAAATGGTCTTCTCGAACGGGTTGGGCACGTTGACACCATGGGTTCGGGGAAAGATATAAAGATATCTTTATATTGTAAAGTAGATTCTCGAATCGGCCGCCGCCATGTTTGTTCTTCGCAAACCGGCTGAGGCGGCCGCAGGCGCGATTTTGGTGCGCAATGCCGCGCTTGCGGTTGACGCTGCATAATTGTTTGGTTTCGGCGCAGCTCCCGCCGCGCTAAAGAGGCGGGAGGTTCGGCCGGCGCGACTATGTCCGGTGTGAGAATTCCGGGCTAATCCTTGGGGGCAGGGGGATGGCATTCGCGGCTATAATACCGGCCGATCTCGCCGGGGCATTCCTGGCCTTGGGCGTCGCTTTTGTGCTTGGCACTCTGATCGGCGCCGAACGGCAATATAGGCAGCGCAACGCGGGTTTGCGCACCAATGCCTTGGTCGCCCTTGGCGCCGCCGCCTTCGTCGATCTCGGGATGGCGCTCAATGATCGGATTGGCGGGGCGCAGACTCTTGCCTACGTGATCTCCGGCATCGGCTTTCTTGGCGCCGGCGTCATCATGAAGGAAGGACTTCATGTGCGCGGTCTCAATACCGCTGCAACGCTCTGGTGCTCGGCGGCTGTCGGCGGATGTTCCGGCACCGGCCATCCGGCCGAGGCGGCGCTGCTGACGGCGTTTGTGCTCGCCGGCAATACGTTCCTGCGTCCGCTCGTCAAGCTGATCGACCGGATCCCGATCAATGAGCAGGCGACGGAGGCCACCTATCAGGTCCGCGTGACGGTGACCGAAACAAGCCGCGACTATGTCCGTGATCAACTTGTCGAAAAACTCGAGGCGGCCAACTATCCGATCCGGGCGCTCGACGTGCACGAACGTTCCGAGGAGGAGGTGGAACTCGTCGCCGTTCTCGCCGCGACGAGCGTCGAACCGGCCGAGCTCGACGCCGTGACGCGAGAGCTCGAGAAGCTGCACGGCGTCTCATACGCGACCTGGACCTCGACGTCCGTGGACTGACAACGAACAGGCGCTTCTCGACTGGTGGGGCGAGGAAATGGCTTGCCTCAAATAGGGTACCCACCTATATTATCAGCATGAGTCACACGGCCCAGGAAAAACAAAAACTTCTCGCCCGCACGCGGCGCATCCGCGGTCAGATCGAGGCGATCGAGCGGGCTTTCGAGAACGAAGCCGGTTGCGGCTCGCTCATGCATCAGATCGCCGCCTGCCGCGGCGCCCTGGCCGGGCTGATGGTCGAAGTGGTGGAAGACCATGTCCGCCACCATCTCGTCGTGCCGAACAAGAACGGCGGAGGCCTCGACGCCACGGGCGCAGAAGCGCTCGTTGCCGTTTTGCGCAGCTATTTGAAGTGAGAGCCGCATGTCCGACTATTTCGAAATGCCGGTGAACCCCTTCGAACACAAGCATGTCTTTCTCGGGCGGACGCATGAGAAGAACGAACGCAGGACCTGGGCCGTAATCGCGCTGTGCACGGCGATGATGCTCGCCGAGATCATCGGTGGCACGCTCTTCGGCTCATTGGCGCTCATTGCCGACGGATGGCACATGTCGACTCATGCGGGTGCCTTGCTGCTAGCGGCATTGGCTTATTCCTATGCGCGGCGGCACGCGGAAGATCCGGGCTTTGCCTTCGGTACCGGCAAGATCGGCGATCTCGCCGGTTACACGAGCGCGATCGTCCTCGCCTTCATCGCTGTGCTCATTTGCTACGAGGCGGTTCTGCGCTTGATGCATCCGATCGCGATCGATTTTGCCGAAGTCATTCCGATCGCGGCCGCCGGGCTCGCGGTGAATGTCGTCAGCGCTTTCATGCTGAGTGGGGGGAACGAGGGCCATCACCACGGGCATGCCCATTCCCATGGTCGGGGCGACGAACACTCCCATGCGCATCAATTCGAATCGGCGCATGTGATCGACACCGGCCGCGGTCGTCTCCGCCTTGAGATTTTCGAGGATGGGGTGCTTCCGCGTTTCCTGATCAGGACAGATGCGGGTTCGGCATTGTTTCGATCGAATATAGCGGTCGAGACTCTGCGACCCGATGGCAGTCGGCAGGTTTTCACTTTCGTGCAACGCGAGGGACTCTTGGACTTTAGGGAGACCATCCCCGAACCGCATGACTTCACCGCCATCGTGCGGTTGAGTTAAGCCGATTGGCAGTTCGAACATCCGGTGACATTCGTCGAAGACGCCCAAACCCACGCCCTTGCACATCGTGGCGGGCTGAGAAAAATCGCACGCGACAACAATATGCGCGCGGCCTTCTTTCACGTGATCGGCGACGCAGCCGTCTCGGTTATCGTCATCGCCGGATTGTTGCTGGCGCGCAGTTTCGGCTGGCTTTGGCTGAGATCCCGTGGCAGGCATCATCGGTTCCGCCGTCATCGCAAGCTGGTCCTACGTTTTGCTGCGCGACACCGCCGCCGTGCTGCTCGATCGCACGGCGGATCGCGGCATCATGCGTGACCTGCGCCACGCCGTCGAAGCCGAAGGCGATCGCTTGAACGATTTGCACCTCTGGCGATTGGGTCCAGGCCACCTTGCTGCGATCGTTTCCGTCACGACGCGCTCGGATCGCGGCGCGTTGTTCTATCACGCGCTGCTGCGCCGGTTTCAGGCGCTTTCGCATATCACCGTCGAAATCAGCCGATCGAATTGATGCTCGAGCTTTTCTGGGACATACTCCGAGTTATGCAATCTGCCACGAACAATGGCCGACCGGCCATTCTTGAATTTCCGCAAAATCGATAGCCGCAAGCGTACCCTGACCCGGAACGTGTTCGCGATGTCGAGAGATCGCACGGGTTCTCAATAGGTGAAACGATGCAAACACCTGATCGAACTATTGGTGATGCCGCCACCAGCATTGAAAGCGCCAGTCTAACCGCATTTTACCGCGATATGACGGCTCCCGAGAGGCGCACGTTCTGGGCCTGCGCCAGCGGCTGGGCGCTCGACGGGATGGATTTCATGATCTATCCGCTGGTCGTTGGTACGATCATCAAATTGTGGACTGTCGATCCCGGCATGGCCGGGCTCGCCGGCACGGTGACGCTGCTGGCCTCCGCGCTTGGCGGCTGGCTTGCCGGCTTTATCGCCGACCGGATCGGCCGTGTGCGGACGCTGCAATTCACGATCCTCTGGTTTTCGATTTTCTCGTTGATCTGCGCCTTCGTCCAGAATTTCGACCAGCTTCTCGTCGCCCGCGCGTTGCTCGGCCTCGGCTTCGGCGGAGAATGGGCGGCCGGCGCTGTGCTGATGGGCGAAACGATCCGCGCGCAATATCGCGGCCGTGCCGTCGGCTCGGTCCAGTCCGGTTGGGCCGTCGGCTGGGGGCTCGCGGTTCTGGCGCAGGCGGTCTTGTTCACCTACCTGCCGGCCGAAACTGCTTGGCGCTGGATGTTCGCCATCGGCGCGCTTCCTGCGCTGTTGGTGCTTTATCTCCGCCGCTATGTCGAAGAGCCGGCCATTTCGGCGAGAGCGCTGGCCCGCGCCGCAGAGGTCGGCGATCGTCCGGCACTCTGGGAAATATTTTTGCGGCCGATTGTCAAGACGACGATTCTCGCCTCGCTGGTGTCGATCGGCTGCCAAGGTGGGTATTACGCCATCACTTTTTGGGTGCCGCGCTTTCTTACCACGGAGCGGAAGCTATCGATCGTCTCGTCTACCGGCTATCTCGCGGCGCTGATCATCGGCTCGTTCATCGGCTATCTCGTCGGTGCCTGGCTTGCTGATAAGATCGGCCGCCGCAAGCTGTTCCTGATCTTTTCGATCGGCGCGATCGCAGTGATTCTCGTCTACACGCAGGTGACGCTCACAAACGATCTGCTCTGGGTGCTGGGTTTCCCGCTCGGCTTCTTCGCCTCGGGCTATTTCTCCGGCATGGGACCGTTCCTGACCGAACTCTTTCCGACCCGGCTGCGAGGTTCGGGGCAGGGATTCTGCTACAACTTCGGCCGCGGTATCGGTTCGCTGTTTCCGTTTCTGGTCGGCTACCTGTCGCAAACGACTTCACTGGCCAACGCCATCGCCATCTTCGCAGTCGTTGCCTACGGCCTGTTTTTTATCGCGGCCTTCGCCCTGCCCGAAACACGCGGCAAGGTTCTGCACGCCGACGCCTGAGATTGACTTTTCGAAATTCAATCTCCGGCGTCGGCGTGCATTGACCGCGCTCACGCTTGATGATGTACACCAACGCCGGGCTGCGCCTCTCGGCGCAACTCGGTTCGATGGAATCTCGTGCGGCGAGCGACGCGTCAGGCGGCCTTGATTTCGATCTTCTTTTCCGCCTTCTGCGCTTCGGTTGTCTTCGGCAGCGTCACCGTCAGCACACCCTTCTTGAAGTTCGCCTCGATCTTGCCGGTGTCGATGCCTTCAGGTATGCGGAAGAAGCGTTCGAACGAGCCGAAACGGCGCTCTTTGAGATAATAGTCTTTCTCCTTCTCTTCTTTGTCTTCCCGTTTCTCGCCCTTGATCATCAGGCCACCGTTGGCAACTTTCACCTCGATGTTCTTTTCGTCCATTCCGGGCAATTCGGCCGTGATCTCATAGGCTTTGTCGTGCTCGGCAACGTCGACGGCCGGGGCCGCGCCCCAGCTCGCTTCACGCCGGAAAAATGGTTCGGCCGCCAACAGCGAGCGACGAAACGGGGAGGTGAAGAAACCACGATCGAATTCATCGAACAAGCGATCGATGTCCCGATGAAGGCTCTCGAAGGGCCGCCAGGCTTGCAGCGCCGATGCGGGTTCTGCAGCCTTTTCCCCTGTCTTGATGGGCAATTTTGTTGCAGCTTCTGCCATGGCTAAGGTCTCCGTGTTGTTGAAACAACGGGTGACATATAGAACGCGCGAAAATGAATTGCGTTGACCCAGGTCAACGCCGCGACGAACCGATTTGCTAACCCCATTATGGCGCGAGCGGCAGAGACACGCCGGTCATGATTGCCGACGTTGGCGCCTGGATCTTCGGCGGCATAGCGCGACGAGATTGCGACAGGTCCAATCTGCTGCCCTATCTCACTGGCACACAGCAACACGTCTCAGAGTGACATTATGCAGACCCCCGTCGAAATCGATTTCCAAGGTATGAAAGCCACGCCGCAGCTGCAGGCTTCGATCGAGGAGCACGTCGGCGAACTCGAGCAGCGCTGCGGCCGCGTGACCGCCTGCCGCGTCGTCGTCAAGGCGCCGGGCGGCCATCATCGGGAAGGCGGGCTTTACGAAGTCCACGTCCGGCTGGCTCTTCCCGACGGCCGCGAAGTCAATGTCGAGCGCACCCCGCCGGCGGACGAGCGGCACAGCGATTTGACATTCGCCCTCGACGATGCCTTCAAGCACGCCCGTAGACAGCTGCAGGACCAGGTTCGCGAACTCGAAGGACAGGTGAAGCAGCACGAGGGCCAACCTGTTGGAACGGTGGTGCGGCTCGATCAATCCGGTGAGTTCGGCTTCCTCGAGACGAGTGACGGTCGCGAGATCTATTTTCATCGCAATAGCGTGCTCGACGACGGCTTTTTGCGTCTCGCCGTCGGGTCTCGCGTCAGCTTCGCCGAGGAAATGGGTGAGAAAGGACCGCAGGCGAGCACCGTGCATCTGCTCGGAAAGCATGGACTGCGGGTATGAGCCGGTCGGCCCTGCCTGCCGCGCATAAAGCTGGATGGGAGCACTTTCCGCACGACGCGGATATTGGCCTGCGGGGGTTCGGTCGAACGGCGGCGGAGGCTTTCGAGCAAGCGGCTCACGCACTCACCGCCATCGTCACGATTGCCGAAGTCGTACCCAAGCTTGCGGTCGAGGTGAGATGCGAGGCGCCGGATCTCGAGTTCTTATTCGTCGAATGGCTGAACGCCATCATCTACGAGATGGCGGTACGTCAGATGTTGTTCGGTCGCTTTGCCGTGCGGATTGAAGGCGCACGGCTTGAGGGAACGCTTTGGGGTGAGCCGATCGACGTCGAGCGCCATGCGCCAGCTTGTGAGCCGAAAGGGGCGACGTATACGGCGCTGAAGGTCGCCGCGGATGCCGACGGGTTCTGGTCGGCGGCCTGCGTCGTCGACGTCTGACGATGTCATCTCTGAGACATGGTCAGTCTGAATTGGCGCGCATTATTGTCGATCGGACGAGTCCAGCCGATCGACGATACCGCTAGCGGAGATCCGCCATGGACCCCAGTCGCTTCACGCGTGTCGATGCCATGACTTGGCGTATCGAGCCGTATGGCGCAATGCGCGTGCCAGCCATCATTTATGCCGACGAAGACCTGATCCGCGACATGGATGACAAGGTTTACGAACAGGCGACAAATGTCGCAACCCTGCCCGGGATCGTTCGAGCCTCCTATGCGATGCCGGATGCCCACTGGGGCTATGGCTTCCCGATCGGCGGGGTGGCGGCTTTCGACGCGGCCCAAGGCGGCGTCGTGTCGGCGGGCGGTGTCGGCTTCGACATTTCCTGCGGCGTGCGTACGATGCTGACCGGGCTCTCCGTTGCGGACATCGTGCCCGTCCAGACGGCGCTCGCCGAGTTCTTTGTTCCGCCAGATCCCCGCCGGGCTCGGCAGCAAAGGAGCGATTACCCTTGATGGCGCCGAGATGGATGCGATGCTTGCGGGCGGCGCCCAGTGGGCGATCGGGCGTGGCTGGGGCGAGGCACGCGATCTCGAGCGGATCGAGGAGAAAGGGCAGATGGCGGGCGCCAAGCCAGAATGCGTCTCCGCGCGCGCCAGGGAACGGCAGCGGCGAGAGATGGGGACGCTCGGCTCTGGCAACCATTATCTCGAAGTCCAAGCGGTCGTCGAAATCTTCGATCCTGGCGTCGCCAAGGTTTTTGGACTCACGCAAGACGACATTGTCGTATCCATCCATTGCGGCTCGCGCGGGCTCGGGCACCAGATCGGAACCGAGTTCCTGAAAGAGATGGCGGTGGCGGCAAAAGCGTCAGGCATCGAACTTCCCGACCGCGAGCTCGCCTGCGCACCGATCAATTCGGAAGTCGGCCAAGATTACTTAGGCGCGATGCGCGCGGCGATAAACTGCGCGCTCGCCAACCGGGAAATCCTCGGCCATTACGCACGGCGCGTTTTCGCCCACTTCTTCCAGGACTGCGACTTGCGCCTTTTGTTCGACGTCTCTCACAATACCTGCAAGGTGGAATCGCACCTGGTTGAGGCAAAACGGCGTGATTTGTTCGTTCATCGTAAGGGCGCGACCCGCGCCTTTGGACCTGGTCACACCAGCCTGCCCGAGGCTCTGCGCCCCTTCGGTCAGCCGGTGCTCATCGGCGGCAGCATGGGAACGGGCTCGTATATCCTGGTGGGTGAGGCGACAGGTGAGGAAAAAGCCTTCGCGTCGGCATGCCACGGCGCGGGTCGCGCGCTCTCTCGCCATGCCGCGCTCAAACAATGGAGCGGACGGAAAATCATCGACGACCTCGCCGCGCAAGGAATCCTCATCAGGAGTCCATCAACCCGCGGCGTCGCCGAGGAGGCGCCAGGCGCCTACAAGGATGTCGGCGCCGTCGTGACCGCGGCCGAACAGGCAGGCCTCGCCCGACGTGTAGCCCGCCTGCGCCCGCTGATCTGCATCAAGGGATGATGGCGCAGAGGCGCGTCTCGACGGACCGCCTCGCGATCAATATCTCGCGAAGGGACGATTTGCGTGTCGCCCGGAATGCCATATGTCTTGCCTCGGGTGGGATCGGATAATTCGAACGAGCAGTTGGGAGCAACCATGTTCATCGCCGTTCCGAAAGAAATCAAAACTGACGAATATCGCGTTGGGCTCGTTCCCTCGACCATCGGGGAACTGGTCGCCAGAGGCCACAGCATCGACGTCGAAACCCTCGCCGGGGATGGCGCCGGCATCAGCGATGACGAATATGCCGCAGCCGGCGCCCGGATCGTCGCAACCGCCGATGAAATATTCGAACGCGCCGACTTGATCGTGAAGGTTAAGGAACCGCTTGCGCCCGAACGCAAGAAGTTGCGGCGTCGTCAGATGCTCTTCACTTATCTGCATCTGGCCCCGGACCTTGTGCAGACGCGGGACCTCCTGACATCCGGGGTCACCGCCATCGCCTACGAGACCGTAACCGACGCGGCGGGGAGGCTGCCGTTGCTCGCGCCGATGTCGAAGGTGGCGGGGCGCATGGCGCCGCAAGTCGCGGCGCATTTCCTCGAGCGCCCGCAGGGCGGACGTGGCGTCTTGCTCGGCGCAATCGATGATGTCGCGCCCGCCAGGGTCGTCGTTCTCGGTGGCGGTGTCGTGGGGCGAAGCGCAGCCGAAGTCGCAGCAGGCATGGGCGCCGACGTCACTATCGTCGCGCGAAGCGCCGAGTCGATGCGTTCTCTTTCTGAATTGGTCGGCGCGCGCGTTCGCGCGGTTCCGGGCGACCAAAAGACAATCGAAACGCTCTGCCTATCGGCCGATGTCGTGATCGGGGCCGCCATGGTGCCAGGCGCTACGGCACCCAAGCTCGTGTCGGCACGTATGGTCGCGGCGATGAAGCCTGGTGCCGTCATCGTCGACGTTTCGATCGATCAAGGCGGCTGCGCCGAGACATCCCGGCCGACGACGCACTCGCAACCGACATACAAGGTCGACGGCATCGTGCATTATTGCGTCGCCAACATGCCGGGGGCCGTGCCGCGAACATCCACATTCGCGCTCAGCTCTGCAACGCGCGCGTTTGTTTTGGCTTTGGCGGACAAAGGCTTCCCGAGGGCATTGGAAGAAGACGTGCATTTGCGCAATGGCCTCAACGTACATGACGGTAAGGTCACATACCGCGCCGTGGCGGATGCGCTCGGGCTTCCTTACACACCTGTGGGGGACGTGCTCAGCGCCTGAAGAGCGTGCATGGATTGAGCAAAGGCCTTTCGCGCCGCGCGAGACTGCGCGGCGTCGGAACTCTGATCTGCATCAAAGGCTGCCGGCTGCGCCCGTGACAGATTTGATTTTGTTCCCCACCCTTTCAAGAGATAGGGACCATGATCGATGCCGGTCCACAATGCCGAGATCGCGGCAATGTTCGACCAGGCCGCCGAGCTCCTCGAGATCAAAGGCGATAATCCATTTCGTACAAGGGCTTATCGCCGAGCCGCGCGCCTCGTCGAAGGACTGCCCAAGAGCGTTACGAGTTCTTTGAAAGCGGGGCAGGATCTGTCGGAATTGCCCGGCATCGGCAAAGATTTGGCCGGCAAGATTGCCGCTATCGTGGCGACAGGCAAATTCGATCTCCTCGAAACCCTGAAGCGCCAACTGCCGGGCGATCTTGGCGAGATCGCCGCCTTGCCTGGTCTCGGCCCGAAACGCGTCAAGCTTCTCTACGACAAGCTTGGCATTCGCTCGATCGAGGATCTCCGGCGCGCTCTCAAAGCAGGTCGTCTGCGCGAATTGCACGGCTTCGGCCCCAAGAGCGAGGCGAAGCTCCTCGCCGAACTCGCCAAACCCGCAAGCGAGAAACGGTTCAAACTCGCCGTGGCCGAGGCAGAGGCGCAGGCGCTCGTCGGCTTCCTGCACCAGGGTCTGGGCAAAGGTCAGGTCGTCGTGGCGGGGAGCTATCGCAGGCGGCGCGACACGGTCGGGGATCTCGACATTCTCGTGACCGCACGCGACGGTGCGGCCGTCGGAGACAAGCTCTCAAGGTATGAGAACGTGGCCAGCGTCCTCGCGCACGGACCGACGCGGACCACCGTGGTGCTTCGCTCAGGGCTGCAGGTCGACCTCCGCGTCGTTCCGGAGCCGAGTTACGGCGCTGCTCTGATGTATTTCACCGGCTCCAAGGCGCACAACATCGCGCTCCGTGGGCTCGCCAATGCGCACGGCTGGAAACTCAATGAATATGGCCTATTCGAGGGCAGGCGGCGGATCGCCGGTGCAACGGAGGAAGAAGTCTATAAGAAGCTCGACCTTGCCTTCGTCCCGCCGGAGCTCCGCGAGGACCGGGGCGAAGTCGCGCTTGCCAAGGCGAAACGGCTGCCTAAGCTCGTGGCGCTCTCCGACATTCGCGGCGATCTTCACGTCCACTCGAAGTGGAGCGACGGTACTCTTCCCATTGCCGACATGGCCGCAGCAGCCAGGGAGCGCGGCTACACATATATGGCGATCACTGACCACAGCCAGCACGTGACCATTGCCCATGGTCTCGATCCTGCGCGGCTTTCGCAGGAAATTGACGAGATCGACCGTCTCAATGACGGACTGGATCGCTTCACCGTGCTCAAAGGTGTCGAGGTCGATATTTTGGCCGATGGCCACCTCGACCTGCCGGACAAGATCTTGTCGCGTCTCGACGTGGTTGTTGCTGCCGTCCATTACAAATTCGATCTGTCCCGCCAAGCTCAGACCGAGCGAATCATCCGCGCGATGGACAATCGGCACATGGCGATCCTGGCTCATCCGACCGGCCGATTGATCGGAGAGCGGGAGCCGTACGATATCGACATGGAACGCATTATCGCTGCCGCGCAGGAGCGCGGTTGCCACCTCGAGATCAATGCTGAGCCGGACCGGCTGGATCTGACCGATGTCCATGCGCAAGCCGCGAAATCGATGGGCGTCAAAGTCGCCATTTCGACCGATGCGCACACGATGGCAGCGCTCGGATATATGCGGTTCGGCGTTGACCAGGCGCGCCGCGGCTGGCTCGAGCCTGCCGACGTCATCAACACACGGCCGCTCGCCGAATTGAAAAAACTCCTCAGGCGCTGACGATGTGTTCGATCCGGGCGCGGGAGCCGCGCAGGAAGCCGCAACAGACGAGAGCGTGGCAAGCGGACATGTCGCCTGCTTTGACCAGGATCAAAGCCTCGCCTTCTGTGCCGGCATTATGCTGTCACCCTCGATCTGGGCGGCAGGTGCTGAAGCGGGTCAAAAGCATCCCGGCATAGGCTGCTGTGATTGGAAAATAATCTTTCCTGACGACTTATGGCGATGTCGTTCCCTGTTGACACTTCGAGGGAGACCGGAAAGCGCACTCTGCCGCTCACGTTTCCTACGCAGCGCGCATTGGAACGGAGTCTTCTCTATTCCGAAGAGCTTGGCATTGATCTGGCCCAGCGCAGCAACGCAGCCTATTTTCATTGGTTTCTCGCCAGTCTCCTGTTCGGCGCACGGATCGCCGAGACGACAGCAAAGAACACCTACCAAGCGTTCGTCCGCCACGGCCTCACGACACCGTCCAAGATCATCGATGCGGGCTGGGACTTCCTCGTCAATCCTGTCATGCGCGAGGGTGGCTATGTCCGCTATGACGGCCGCAAGTCGACGCAAGTATTGCGCGACTGTGAGGCGCTACTCAGCGATTATCGTGGCAGCTTGCAGCGACTGCATGAGGAGGCGCGCGATGCACGCGATCTCGAAGAGCGGTTGCTCGCCTTCTACGGCGTCGGGCCGGTGACGGCGAACATCTTCCTGCGCGAACTCCGGCCTTACTGGCACAAAGCGGATCCAGCACCACTGCCGATCGTTGAAAAGATGGCGAGGAAACTGCAGATCGACCTGACGCGCTACAAGAAAAAAAGTCTTCTCTTCGCGAGGGTGGAAGCTGGTCTGATCAGACAGCGGCGCAGACCGCCTGGTATCGGACATGACGAGCCCGACGATGGCAAGGGCAGGAACCGAACATGAAGGACTGGAACGTCATCATCAGTGTCTATCAGGACGGCTTCAGGCGGGCGATCCACGCGCTCAGTGCGCTCGGAAGCATCGATCGCAGTCCTTACCACAACGTGCTCGTCATGGCGGTCGCGGATCCTGTTGCGCTGCTTGAAGCCGTCGAGCGCGAGACTGACAGCAAACCGGCCCTTTACGACGCAATCTCACGCGTGGCGCCGGCGATGCGATGCCTCGAGTTCCATTCCGCCGAGGAATTCGAGGAAAAAGCGAAGTCGATTGTCATGGAATGGCTGCCCCGCCTAGGCGGGCGGTCTTTCCATGTCCGGCTGCATCGGCGTGGTTTCAAGCACGACTTGCGGACACCAGATGCGGAGCGGTTTCTCGACGATGCGCTTCTCGATGCGCTGAAGAAGGCCGAGACACCCGGCTCGATATCATTCTCGGATCCAGACATGGTGATCGCGATCGATACGATTGATGATCGCGCCGGAATTGCTCTGTGGAGTCGCGAGGAGCTTGCGCACCATAGGCTTGTGCGGCCGGACTGATCGTCGCGTCGCTCGTCGTTCAGCGCGCGTGCCGCATGCGCGGCGCGACGCGCACGAGACAGGGTGTGCCTTGCTCGATCTCGATATCGGCTATGCCGAATTGGCCGATGGTCCAGGCATTGGTCACGAGATGGCCAGTCGGATGCGCCATCGTGAAGACGGACGGAGCGGCGGCAACCGCAAGCGGCAACAGCAGCTGATCGGAGAGGTGACGTTCGACAGTGGCACCCGAACTATGATGCTCCCGCAGACTCGCGACCGCTTCATCGGCTACGGCTTCCGACGGCTTTCCCACCCGACCATAGACGGAGAAACTCGCCGCCAACGGCTCGTATTCGGCCAAGAGAAAGAGGCCTGCACCCGCGCAGGCAGCGCTGACCCGCTGTGGCTCAATGGCGATCGGCACGCCCAGATCGCCCAATGTCGCGCGCGCCCGGTCCGCCATGCGTTGCGGGATATGGGCGGGCAAGTTGGCGGCGAGGGCTCGGCCGCTGATCCGCTTGAGCGGGCCGCGCGTGAGCGCCTCGATCGGGCGCGGCAGAAGCGCAACCCCGCTGGGCGGGCCGCCTGCCGCGCTGCACACGACTTCACCGCCGCCCACGGGGTACCAACCCCAGCGCTTGAGTTCGGCTTCGACGTGAAATCCCATCCGGCGCAAGGCTGGAAGATAAGAATTGACCAGATCATCAAACGAGGGCGACCAGTCGACATGCGTGCCGCCGCGCAGAACAAGCTCGGAAGTGCCTTCGGCGAGCGCGAGCGGGACGAGGAGTGTCTGCACTATGAGGGTCACGGAGCCGGCGCTCCCCCGCTCGGCGGTTTCTGCTACATCGATGGTATAGGAGCCAGCTTTCGGCGGATGCTGTGGGGCGAACAGGAGTTCGGTCGAACCGAGCCGATCTCCCGACACGGCGGCCTCACTGATGGCTGCGGCAGCCCTTACGGCCGTCAGGTGCTGCGGCAACAAGCCCGGGTTGCGTCGGCCCGCGCGCAGATTGACGAGACGAAAGCCTCGCGTCGTGACTATCGAGAGGCTGAGCGCGGTTCTGAGAATCTGGCCGCCGCCTTCTCCATGCGCGCCATCGAGTGTGAGCACATCGTCCATCCGCACTCCTTCACACCCGAGGCGCACCGTGACGGATCTCTCAATGCCGAGCGAGCCCGACCGGCAAACTCGACTTTTGGGCTTTCATTATGAGTTGAATTTTGTCTGGCATACTATGAGAAATATCAACGAAGCGCAGGCGTGCCAGGCGCAATTTAGCGTCTACTCGGGTATCAGGTGAGGCGATGACATCTCTTTCAACTCCGCCGTCGTCGGCGTCGATCGTGACCGCCAGCGCTGTCATCGACCGTAGTGGCGTCATCAGCAGCAAAGAGGCGGCCACGCTGTGGGGCCTGTTTAGCGAGCGCGTCCGTCGGACACCCGATCGTATCGCCTATCGCGACTATGATCCGGTCACCAAAGCCTGGCGCGACCACACGTGGCGCGCGGTGGCGACACGGATCGATCGATTCAGAGCAGCGCTCGCCGAAGAAGGCCTGATGTCGGGCGACCGTGTGGCCCTTCTTCTGCCCAATGGGATCGATTGGGTTTGCTTCGACATTGCCGCGCACGCGCTGGGGCTCGTCGTCGTTGCGCTCTATCCACACGACAGCCCAGCCAACAATGCCTTCATTCTCGGCCATTCTGATGCCCGGCTGGCGCTCCTCGACACTCAGGCGCGGTGGCGGTCTCTTGCAGGATTTTGCTCGGTCTTTCCGGCCCTTGAGCGCGTCTGGATACATCATAACAATGCCCGCGAACCGGCGGCTGTCACAGCGGGGCCGCTCCTGCACGGCCTCGCGGATGTTCTTGCCGCGGAAACCTCGGTGCCGCCGGTTGTTCCGGTTGCGCCGACTGCGCTCGCGACTCTGATCTATACGTCGGGGACAACCGGCCAGCCGAAGGGCGTGATGCTGTCGCATTTCGCGCTACTTTGGAATGCCGAAGCAACCGCCGCAATCATACCGCCTCTGCCGGACGACGTGTTCCTCTCAATTCTTCCCCTGGCGCATGCTTTCGAACGGACCGTCGGCTATTATCTCCCGATGATGGGTGGCTGCACCGTGGCCTATGCGCGCTCGGCTCAGGATCTGCGCGGCGACCTCGTGACGGTTCGACCTACGGTGCTGCTGGCAGTTCCCAATCTGTTTGAAAGAATGTCTGCGGCAATCTATGCCAACGTGAAGGGAAATGTCGTCAAGCGGATATTACTGAACCTGGCGGCGTCGCTCGGTTGGCGGCGTGTCGAAGCGGCTCAACATCGAGATGGCCACCTCAACTTTGGCGACCGCTTGCTCTGGCCAGTGCTCAACCGTTTCGTCGCAACACCCGTCATGGCCGCCTTTGGCGGCAGGCTGCGTGTCGCGGTGAGCGGAGGCGCTCCGCTCGGCCCAGGCATCGCCCGGTTTCTGATTGGCCTCGGCCTGCCATTGGTTGAAGGATATGGCTTGACCGAGGCCGCGCCCGTGGTCGCGGCATCGGCCCTCGGCGACAACGTGCCCGGATTCTGTCGGCCACCCGCTGCCGAATGTTGACGTTCAGCTGAGCGGGCGAGGCGAGTTGCGGGTGCGTTCGCCCTCCCTCATGATGGGATATTGGAAGGATGAGGCCGAGACGGCGCGGGTGTTGAACGCAGCCGGCTGGCTCTCCACGGGAGACCTTGCCGAGGTCCGCGGCGGCCGCATCTGCATCGCCGGTCGCCTCAAGGAGATGATCGTCCTGACGATCGGCGAGAAGGTGAACCCGAACGCCGTCGAGGCTGAGATTTGTCGCGATGCGCTGTTTGAACAGGTGGCGGTCATCGGCGACGGCCGTCCTTTCCTCGTCGCGCTCATCGTTCTGAACAGCGCGGCGTGGAGACGGTTTGCAGAAGAGAGTTATGCGAAACCGGATCGGCCCAATGCACCTTCCGTCAAGGCCAAGGTTCTTGCGAAAGTCGAGAAGCTTCTCGCCGGGTTTCCGCGCTACGCGCAAGTTCGCGCTGTTCATCTGACCCTTCAGCCGTGGACCATCGAGGCGGGACTGCTCACGCCTACACTCAAGATCAAGCGGGACATCCTTCGAAACGTCTTCGCGACTGAAATTGAAAAATTATACAATCAGCGCGGATATTCATAGGTATGCGGCGACATCATTCGCCGCACCGCAGTGCTCTCTCGACGGGCCTCGGCTCCGCTAAAGACTGATGCGAAACAGAAAATGGCTGTTAGCCGACCCAGCGAGTCTGCGGCTCATTGCGCGGGACGGGTGGCGGCGCGGCCTTCGGATGCCCGACGATGATTGGGGCAACCGGTATAAAGGCAGCAGGAAGGCCAAGCGTAGTCTTGCCCTCCGGCGTGTTCAGGAAACTCTGCGCGAAACCGATCCAACAAGTGCCGAGTTGGGCTGCATATGCGGCGAGCATCAGGTTCTCGGCGGCCAAGGCGCAGTCCTCGACGATCCAAGGGCCCTGAGCGCTCGCCGAAATCAGAATGAGCACAGGCGCGTGATAGAAGATGTGAAAATTCTGATCGCTGAGCACCGATCGAAAATGGTCGGAATGGGGGCTCGCCGGCATGGTCGCGAGCATGTGCGCCTTCGCGCCACGTGAGATCCGATCGAGCACGTCGTGGTCACGCACGACCGTGAATGTCCACGGCTGCTGGTTTACTGCACTTGGCGCATGCACGGCG
This sequence comes from uncultured Alphaproteobacteria bacterium, assembly GCA_963809985.1. Classification (GTDB taxonomy): domain Bacteria; phylum Pseudomonadota; class Alphaproteobacteria; order Rhizobiales; family Beijerinckiaceae; genus Methylovirgula. The sequence goes on from CAWELW010000004.1 coordinate 1,256,944, forward strand.
GCATCGATCAAACGGCGGATCGTCCGCTCGTCGACGGCTTGAGTCGTGTAGTCGCGCACCGAGCGGCGGCCCTCGATCGCCTCGTTGATATCCATTGCGCTGTCCTCTCGCAAATCGGCAGCAGTATCCAAGTTCACAACTAGCTTACCATAGCGCAGCATGCGTTGATTCCGATCAACTCGGAAGTGACCCGTCCAAGATTGAGTTCACCTTGGTCGAGCTTCCTTCTGGCGCTCTCGCAGCAAGCCTGGCTGATCTGGCTGGCGCACGAGCCCGAGCGCGGCTGTTCAATAAGCATGGTGCTAATGAACATAGGCGCTGATGAGCGTCCCGATCAGCCTGCTCACAACGATAACGGCGGTGGCTGGAGCGAGGTGTTTCAAGATTTCCATTTTTACATTGGCCACACGGCTCTTGGCGACAAACCAAGTGAGCGCTGTCAGCAGAAAGACGCCCCATGCCAAGGCCGCCGAAATGACATTCACTCGCGAGAACGCGAGCACGAGCGTCACGAAAATCAGCGAAACCAAAAGCCTGGTCACGAAATTGCCGGCCGTCGCGCGAAATGCCGCGTGCTCTTCCGGCCTTTCCCACTCTTGATAAATGTGAATGCTCAATGAATCTGTCAGGAGGCCCGCAATGACAGCCGACTTGGAAATACCCGCAGCGGCAAGTCAGGCGATATTGGGACGCGCTCTTGCGGCCGCGAATAGTCATGAATTAGCTTGTGAAATGCCGATCAGGTATCGGGCAAGCCCTGGCCGTCCGGTGTGAGAATTGCGGGCTATGCCTTGGTCAGGCCGCGCTTCGCCACAAGATATGCGATCGCGCCGTCGAGCGTGACGAGCCTCGGATAGTCGAGCTCCGGGATGTCGATGCCGAGGCGATGGTGGATGGCGGTGATGAAGTTCAGGAAGTCCATGGAATCGATATCGAGAGCTTCACGCAAGTCAGCGGCAGGGTCGATGGTCGTCATATCGACTTCGGGTGCGATATTATTGAGTTCTTCCTGCACCACTGTGCGAATGTCGGGGTCACTCATAGCTTGCCTGGCTCCTGCAGCAGCCTGCCGATTTCGGCGAGGAATAGACCGCCCGCATGCCCGTCGCTGACCCGATGGTCGGCGGAGAGCGTGACGGTGACCACTGAGCGCGGCCCGATGGCTCCGTCGATGACCCAGGGTCGCTGTACGATCTTACCGAATCCGACGATCGCCACCTGCGGCGGATAGATGATTCCATACAGCGCTTCAACGCCGCGTTCGCCGAGACTTGAAACAGTGATCGTTGGATCGGAGATCTCCGAACTGCGGATTCGACCGGTGCGCATGCGTTGAACGAGGTCGCGCATGCGAGCCATCAGCTCGTCCAGCGGGGCCTGATCGGCATCATGCAGCGCCGGCGCCGCCAGCCCGCCACCGCGAATGGCGATTGCAACACCGATATGCACAGCGGCTGCCGGCGCGAATTTGTCGTCCCGGTAGAAGCCGTTGAAAGCGGGGAAGCGACGCACGGCCAAGGCGACCGACTTGATCGCAAGTGCGCCGAACAGCAGGCGGTTGTCGGCCGGTCGTGTCGCGTTCGCACGGGTCAGCCATTCTTCGCATGTGGTGACGTCGACCTGATGCTCCAGATAATAGTGCGGGATTTCCCGCTTCGATCGCGCCATGGCGGCGGCAATCGCAGTTCGCATTGCGTCAAGGTCAAGCCCGGGGGCTCGCTTCTTTTCGATCGGAGCCTTGCTTCCGCTGAGGCTGCCCTCGACGTCGGCACGCGTGATCGCGCCATCGGGGCCGCTGCCCGTGATCATAGATAGATCGACGCCGTGCGTCTCCGCGAGCCGGCGCGCGGCCGGCGATGCCCGCTCGTGGCCTGCCACGCCCGGCGCCGGGACGATCGGCAACGGCTCGGGTGGGATCGGTTGTCCCGGCGCTGGCGGGACGCTTGGCGCCGCCGCGGAGATAGCGGCCGCAGGTGCGGGTGGAGGACATGGTGGAGCTGCCGCGGCGGTGCCGGATAGGGCTTCGCGCTCGGTTCGAATCTGCGCGAGCGGCGTCCCGACCGGCACCTTCGTGTCGAGATCGACGAGAATCTGCTCAATTTGACCGCTCTCGAAGACTTCGATCTCGATCGCGCCCTTCTGCGTCTCGACCACGGCGACGATGTCGCCGCGTTTGACTTGATCCCCCGGCTTCACCAGCCACTCGACGAGCGTGCCTGCCTCCATATCGGCACCTAGGGAGGGCATCCGGAACTCGACCACGGCGCCCCTACTTTCGTCCCAGCGCGGACTTCGCAGCCGCAACGATTTTTGGCGCCTGCGGGATCGCCGCATTCTCAAGATGGCGCGCGTAAGGGATCGGAACCTCCTCGCTGCAGACGCGGCCAATGGGCGCGTCGAGTTCCCAGAATGCCTGCTCGATGATGCGCATGCCGACTTCCGCGGACAGGCTGCCGCTCCGCCACCCCTCGTCGATAATGACGGCGCGCCGCGTCTTGCGTACCGACGCCGTGATAGTCGCGTCGTCGAGCGGCCGCAAGCTGCGTAGGTCGATGACCTCGGCGTCGATGTTTTCGCCAGCGAGCGCTGTCGCCGCTTCGAGCGTCTTCCACAAGGAACCGCCATAGGTGATGAGCGAAATATCGCGTCCAGGGCGGCGGACCACCGCCTTGTCGATGTCGACTGGACCGGCATTGGCTGCGAGATTGCCCGTCACATTGTAGAGCATGACGTTTTCGAAAATCAGCACCGGGTCTGGATCCTGCAAAGCGGTCCACAGCATGCCGCGCGCGTCCTCCAGCGTCGCCGGGGCCAATACCTTGATGCCCGGGATATGCGCATACCAGCCTTCGAGGCTATGCGAGTGCTGGGCGGCAAGCTGGCGGCCGGCACCGGTCGCCATGCGGATCACCAGCGGCACGCCAAACTGGTTGCCCGACATGTGGCGCACCGTGGCCGCGGTGTTGAGAATCTGATCGAGTGCGAGCAGGCTGAAATTCACCGTCATCAACTCGACGATCGGCCGCATGCCGGCCATTGCCGCACCGATGCCGGCGCCGGTGAATCCGGATTCCGACAACGGCGTATCGCGGATCCGCTCGGGTCCGAACTCGGCCAGCAAGCCTTTGCTCACCGCGTAGCAGCCGCCGTAGCGGCCGACGTCCTCGCCCATGAGAAATACGCTTTCATCGCGGCGCAAGGCATCGCGGATCGCCTCGCGCACGGCGTCGCGGTAGGTGATTTCGATTGTTCCGGATTGGGGCGTTTCTTGCGGCATGACCCGTTGTCCGGCCTCAGCCGGCCTTCTCAGCATAAGTGAAGCGAGTGAGGCATTCGACAGGTTCCCACGTGCCGGCTTCGGCGAAAGCGACGGCCTGCGCAATCTCGGCGGCAATGTCGGCTTCCATACGGGCCAGATCATCCGGGTGAATCATGTGATTGGCTTCCAGCCAGCCTTGGAACTGCACGATGGGCTCCTTCTGCCGCCAGGCTTCGACCTCGGCCTTATCGCGGTAAAGCTGGGCGTCGAACATCGAATGGGCGCGCAGCCGATAAGTCCGGCATTCCAGGAAATACGGTTTGCCGCTCTCGCGCACCATATGCACCGCGCGGCGGGCGGTGGCCTCGACCGCGACCACATCCATGCCGTCGACGGCCTCGGAAGCCATCCGATAGCATGCCGCCTTTCGCTGGATGTCGGTTTCGGATTCCGACAGAGCCAAGGCGGTTCCCATGGCGTAGAGATTGTTCTCGCACACGAACAATATCGGCAGCCTCCACAGCGCAGCAAGATTGAGGCTCTCGTGAAACTCGCCTTCGGCAACCGCGCCATCGCCAAAGAAACAGGCGGTGACGATGTCCTCACCCCGCATGCGATCGGCGAGCGCCAACCCGACCGCAAGGGGTAGGCCGCCGCCTACGATCGCGTTGCCGCCATAGAAGTTTGTGGCGCGGTCGAACAGATGCATGGAGCCGCCACGGCCGTGGCTGCAGCCTTCCTGCTTGCCGTACATTTCCGCGAGCGCCGCGGTCATCGCCACGCCGCGCACGAGCGCGTGCCCATGCTCTCGGTAGGTCGCGACGATCCGGTCGCGCTTCTCCAGCACCGCAATGACGCCGACCGCAACCGCTTCCTCGCCGTCATCGAGGTGCAGAAAGCCCCTGATCTTTTCTTGCGTGTAAAGCTCCGCGCACTTGTCCTCGAAACGGCGGATGCGGATCATCTGCTTCAACAGGGCGAGCATGTGCTCTCGCGACAAGTGCGGCTTGTCGGCTCGTAGGGTCATCGCTCCTCGCTTTCGAGCGTCGAGATATCGCCTTCCGGCAGGCCCAGTTCACGGGCCTTGAGCAGGCGGCGCATGATCTTGCCGCTGCGCGTCTTCGGCAGGTTGTTGCGAAATGCGATATCCTTCGGTGCGATGGCCGGTCCGAGACGCTGCCGCGCAAAGCCGAGCAATTCCTTGCGCAGCGCTTCGCTCGGCTCGACACCGTTCTTGAGAGCAACAAATGCCTTGACCACCTCGCCCGCAGTCGGTTCCGGAATGCCGATCACACCTGCCTCTGCAACGGCCGGATGCTCCATCAGGGCGCTTTCCACTTCAAACGGTCCGATGAGATGGCCGGCGCTCTTGATGACGTCGTCCGCCCGGCCAACGAACCAATAATAGCCCTCGCCGTCGCGCATCGCGAGGTCGCCGGTGAGATACCAGCCGCCAGCGAAGCACTTGCGGTAGCGTTCGTCTTCGTTGAGATAGGCGCGCATCATCGACGGCCACCCCGGGCGCAATGCGAGCTCGCCCGTCACCATGGGCTCGGTGATCTCCCGCACCGCGCCACCCTCGAGCCGTTCGACGATTCCGGCCGTGACACCGGGCAGCGGGCGGCCCATCGATCCCGGTTTCACGTTCATCGACGGATAGTTGGAGATCATGATTCCGCCGGTCTCCGTCTGCCACCAATTGTCGTGGAATGGTTTGCCGAAGGCCTCGACGCCCCACACCACAGCCTCCGGGTTGAGCGGCTCGCCGACGCTCGCCATCAAACGCAGCTTGGACAAGTCAAACCGCTTGGCGATCTCGGCCCCCACCTTCATCAACATTCGGATCGCCGTCGGAGCCGTGTACCAGACGGTGACTTTCTGATCCTGGAGAATGCGATACCAGCGCTCGGCATCGAACTCGGCCTGGTCGACGATCAATGTCACGCCGTTGGTGAGCGGTGAAATGATGCCATAGGACGTGCCAGTCACCCAGCCTGGATCGGCAGTGCACCAGAAGACGTCATCGGGATGCAGATCGAGAGCGAGCCGGCCTGTGATGTGATGTGCGACAACGGCTTCGTGGACATGCACGGCACCCTTTGGCCGTCCCGTCGTGCCGCTGGTGAAATGAAGCAGAGCCATGTCTTCTGGGCTCGTCCACACGGTCTCGAATGAATCAGACGCTTGCGCCATGGCGTCACTCAGATCAGTCGTGTCCGGCGGAGGATTGCCCGAAGTGTCCGTCAGGAAGACATGCTCCAAGCTCGCAAGCGTCTTGCGCCAAGGCTCGATCTTGCGTCGATAAAATGCTTCGGAGGTGACAAGCACCTTAGCGCTGGCGATCGTCATCCGGGCTTTGATCGGCTCCGGCCCGAAAGCCGAGAAGAGAGGCGAAAAAACGCTGCCATTCTCGAGCGTGCCGAGAGCGGCGATGTAAAGCTCGGGGACGCGGCCGAGCAAAGAGAAGACGCGATCGCCTTTAGTTACACCGCACTGCACCAAGACGTTGGCGAACCGGTTTGCCGCGGCGCCGAGCTCCACATAAGTGAAGTCATGGACTTTCTCGTCGCGCCCGATCCAGCGCAGCGCCAGCTTATCGCCGCGGCCGGCAAGAACGTGGCGTTCGATCGCCTCGTGCGCAATGTTGAGCCCGCCGCGAGGTAAGCCGCTCAGCAGCGCGCGTGCCTGCGCCCACGAGAACGTCCTAACACACGCTTCGTAATCCTGGAGGTTAGCGCCGACGTAATCCTCGGGACGCTTTCGGATTTGCTGCCATTCCATGGCTGACCTTGGACAAAGACAGCTTCGTAGAATGAATGACCGATAGAGATTTAGCTTTGACGCAGGTCAATTCGCGAAAGCCGGGGTGTCGTTCTCGGGCGGCTGCGGTTTGAAAGCGACGTGACGGTGCGCACCAGCGTGCCCGCCACGGACGGCTCCCTCCGTGAAACAGCTGTGGCGGTTCCTCGCGATCATGTCGAGCGGGCAGCAAGGAACGCATGGCCAACGATCTTCTTGGCATGCGGCTCGTGCGGCAGCGACATCGGAGTGTCAAGCAGCCCAATGAAGCCCTGACCAATCGCCTTCGAACGCATTTCGAGCGACTGGCAGGAGATATCGGCGAGCCTAATGTCTTCGTTCCTGCCGTCCTCAAGGACGCAGCCGCCTAACAATGTGATGGCTGCGCGCGCACTGTCCCCGTTACCGGTCGTTGCACGTCTCGGCAGGGCGGGTGCGTCTGCCTCGTAGTTCAAAATATCTGGCGCCTACGGGTGAATGTCTGACGTGGATCCACCCGTCGCTGTTGCATCCTCTGCGAATGCTGCCGTGGGCATGGCAAGCCGCAAGAGACGATAGGCATTCTGAGCACTTGTCCCTTGCCAGCCGCCGACGCCAGGGCCGATCCCGCCTGGCAGATCAAGTCGCGGTGCGGTCACGTCCGCGCTGGCCGACATCCGCGCCGACATGCTGCGATCCCTGGCTTTTGCCCTTCCAGCCTGAATATGGGTGCCGCATATTGATACCAGTCAAATTCGTCCCGAATGCAAGTTGTTAAGTTATTGTCGGACCACCGGCAAATACAGCCTATGAATTGAGCCGCTGTATCTGAGCATGGAGACGAACGTGGCCGCTCAAGCAACCTGTACCTGGATTGGCGCGTCAGGCAAAGAGTATATTTACGATGTCCATGCACGCCACCCTAAGCTGAGACCCAATGAGCCGGGCAATTACATCTACGCGAAGTTGGATGAGCATAGGAGATGGGTCCCGATCTATGTCGGTGAAGGCAATCTGACGCAGCGAGCAGCAGCAGACCCTCGTAGCGTCGAATGCATCGACGCGAAAGGAGCCACCCCTGTGCACGTGCACGTGAATTACGATCGGGATGACCGATTGGCGGAACAAAAGGATCTGCTGGAGAATTTCCCGCAGGCCTATAGTCCGGACGGATGCAACGAAAAGAAGGGCAGCTGAATGTCGAGCGTGTCGTAACCCAGGAAAACACATGGCGGAATCATTCGGCCATCATCCCACTCGATACTGGCACAAGCTTGAGGATGGCCGTATCCAGTGCGATCTGTGCCCGCGTTTCTGCAAGCTGCACGATGGCCAGCGCGCTTTCTGCTTCGTGCGTGCGCGCCAAGATGATGAGATCGTGTTGACCACCTACGGTCGCTCAAGCGGCTTTTGCATTGATCCGGTCGAGAAAAAGGCGCTCAATCATTTTCTGCCGGGAACACCGGTGCTATCCTTTGGAACAAGCGGCTGCAATCTGGGCTGCAAGTTTTGCCAGAACTGGGACATAAGCAAGGCGCGCGAATATGATGTGCTTGCCGAGCGCGCGAGCCCGGAGGATATAGCGTTTGTTGCGGAGCGGCACGGATGTCCGAGTGTCGCCTATACCTACAATGATCCAACGATTTTCCATGAATATGCGATCAATACCGCGATCGCCTGCCATAAGCGCGGCATCAAGAGCATTGCGGTGAGCGCAGGTTATGTCTGCCCGGAGCCGCGAGCCGAGTTCTACCGCAATATGGATGCAGCTAACATCGACTTGAAGGGCTTCACAGAGGAGTTCTATCAGAGAATCTGCTACGCCCATCTGCAGCCGGTTCTCAACACGCTGATTTATGTGAAGCGCGAAACGCGCGTCTGGCTCGAGATCACCACTCTGCTTATTCCCGGCCTCAATGATTCAGATGCAGAGCTCGAGAAGATGACGCAATGGGTCGTCGAGAATCTCGGTCCAGATGTGCCGTGGCACTTCACGGCCTTCCATCCCGACTGGCGGATGAGAGATATTCCACCAACCTCGGCAGATGCCCTATCCCGCGCCCGCGCCATCGCGATCAAAAACGGCGTGCGTTACGCCTTTACCGGCAATGTCCACGATCCAGCTGGGCAAGCGACTTACTGCCACAATTGCCGAGCGCTGCTGATCGGACGCGACTGGTACGAGATCACAGCCTGGCACCTGACTGCCGACGGCAAGTGCGAAGCCTGCGGCATCCCGTGTGCTGGCATATTTGGATCGTCGCCCGGCCGTTGGGGCTCGAAACGCATACCGGTTTCGATCTCTGCAGCGCGTGATGAGGCGCGAATGCGCCCATAGAGCATATCCCTGAAACGCCACCCACCGGACTCGGGTGCCGTGCCGGACTTAGTCAGCGTTTCGGCGCACCGCGGCCCGTGTTATGGCGGTTTGTCTCGATCTCGTTGAGGAGACGGGTCACGTGCGTTCTGCCCTCTGGACCTTCCACTTGCGCGATGACATCGGCGCTTCCTCGTCCCGGGCGGATGAATTCGTTGTAGAAGGTACCAAGATCGATCCGTTGTTCTCCCTCTCCAGTACCCGCTTCGGAGACGCGAGGGCCGAGTTCATCTTCGACGACAACGCTCAAGAGCCAGCCATCGCTTGCGTGAACGGGCGCGATCTCGAGCTTCGCAATGGTCGCGATTTCGCTCAAGTCCTCACGTTCCTCATCGCCGAGATGGCTCTCCTTGCGAACGGGAATCTCTCTCACTTCCCTGCTGCGCGTCGCCATGATCCTGAAAGTCGACGGCGTGGCATCATATTCCGCCTTCACCCAGCGAACGACCTGCGCGGGATCGATATCGACGGGGTAAGTTTCCATTTCCTGGCGTTCTCCGAAACGGTTCCTGCAGGATGCACGACTCCGAGTGGATCTGGCGCGGGTTCGAATGGCCGCGGTCTTCCGTTCTCTCTGCGTCTATTCGTGGTCTGACCTCCTCGTGGCCGACCGTAAGTGCGCTCGACCCGAAAGCGCAGGACCCGCGCCACCTGCCCGTCGGACCGGGGTCTCCTCCGGGGTGCTCGGACAGGAAAGCAACGGGTCCCTCCGCCATGCTTCGCCGGTAGACTGGTTCATCGCCTGAACAGATCCGCGCCCGTAGACGTTTCACTGCCGTACTTCGCCAATCTTGCCTCTGCACGACGGTAGAGGCATATGAGCGTGCGCACGCGCTATGCGCGTTGATCTCAATCAAAAATACTGGCTCAATCTCGCCATGGAGTGTAGACCGCGAATGCGAAAAGCCCGCTCGGATAGATTTGTCTCGAGGAGTTTCTGGAGCCGTTGCGGCAGGAATTGGGTTGACTAGATATGGGATGCGGGGAGCATATGGCTCCGAGCGGCGAGATGGATCTCGCAAATTCAGGTGACGATCATGGTGAAAAAATCGAGCCAAACGGAAATGCCGGCAGACGAGATGACGCTGACGATCTTGCCCGAGAAAGTCTGCTTCTTCATCATCAAGGCGCGCGAATTCGACGTCAAAGACGAAGTGACAGAGTCCGATCCGGGATCGAATCCGACTGACGACAAGGATGTTTCCATCCTCGAAAACCACGAAGATGACCCTGTCGTCGAGGAGCTCACGTCTTTCATCAATGACTTGTCGGAGGATGAGCAGATCGATCTCGTGGCACTCGTATGGCTGGGGCGCGATGATTATACCGTCAGCGATTGGCCAACCGTGCGCGAAGAGGCAGCTCGCGCTCACAATCAACGCACGGCCCAATATCTTCTCGGCATACCGCTCCTCGGCGATTTCCTGGAGGAGGGCCTTTCGATGCTCGGTCATTCCTGCGAAGAGTTCGAAATCGGCAGGCTCTGAGGGGGCATTGACAGGCCGATCGGCCGTTGCCGATAGGCTCCAGCTCGAATGGCTGAGCTGAGAGATCATGGCGGAATGCGCGCTGCGCGGGCGAGAGATAAGACGCGCGCCGAGGACATGAGCTAGGCCGCTCGGCACCAAGCAATGCTGCCGAGGTCTAATGCGGAGAAGAGAGAATTGACGGCAATGCTTCGGCAAAGCATTCAGAGAAGGGCTGGAGGAAACTTTCCGGGCTTGCGACGCGCGGTTGTCAGAAATCCTGCGCCCGCACCGCCGCCTGACAACCGTAGGCGAGCGTGAGCCGAGTCGCCGGTGAACGATAGGGATTGCACTGCCTTCCTACAGTGGGCGCTGCCGCAACTCGACTTGCGCTGGTCGGGCTTCCGCAAGGTGCGCCGTCAAGTCTGCAAACGGCTCAGGCGGCGCTTGAGTGATCTCCAACTGAAAGACCTCGCTGCTTACCGCGCGCGGCTCGCGGCTGATCCGGCGGAGTGGCGCGTTCTCGATGAATGTTGCCACATTACCATTTCGCGGTTTTTCCGGGACAGACACGTGTTCGAAATGTTGCGCGATCGCGTCCTGCCCGACATCGCGGCACGTGCCAAACGAGAAGGACGTGCAGCGCGCATTTGGTCCGCCGGCTGCGCTTCCGGCGAGGAACCCTACACCCTGAAAATCCTCTGGGACCTTGAAGTCGCACCTTCTTGTCCAGGCGCATCAGTCTCCATTATCGCTACAGATGTCGACGTGACCATGCTCGCGCGCGCGCAGCAAGCATGTTTCGAGGCGACGAGCCTGCACGAATTGCCGCCCCATCTCATTGAGCCAGCCTTTGATCGGGCAGGCCCATTCTTTTACGTGAAGTCGCAATATCGGAAAGACATCGATTTCCTGCATCAAGACTTACGATCGCAGGCGCCGGCTGGCCCGTTTGATCTCGTCCTTTGCCGCTACGTGGCTTTCACCTATTTTGCGCTGCCAGTCCAAGAGCAGGTTCTTCTCCGCATCCTGGCGCAGCTCTTGCCGAACGGCTATCTCGTGATCGGGGGTCACGAGCGGCTGCCCGGCAATGATGCCGAGCTCACGCCGCTTTCTGGCGCGGCACAGATCTTTGAGAAAAAAACCGAGCTTCAATAAAGGCCTTTGCAGTCCGGCGTTCCGCGATCACATGCCGTGGCTGCAGCGCGGCCGTGCGACAGCCAGGCAGACTTGGCTGCTCTTCCGCTATTGATTGAGGTCAAAGAGCTCAGAGCAGACTGCAATATCCTGTCCGGCGGCCACCAAAAGAGGTTTTGCCATGCCGACCTTCATTATGTTGACGCGCTTGAACCCTGACGCCGTGCGCTCGCCGCGGGGACTTGAGCAGCTCGAACGCGCCGCCATGCAACGGGTGCGAGAAGTATGTCCCGATGTGAAATGGCTCAGCAGTTATGCCGTCCTGGGACCATGCGATTATCTCGATGTTTTTCGGGCTGATGACATCGAGACAGCGGCGCGGGTCTCCACGCTCCTGCGGACCTTCGGTCACGCCCAGACCGAAATCTGGACAGCCACGGAATGGGACCGTTTCAAGGAAATTGTCCGCACGCTTCCGGGTCCGGGCTGATTTGGCACGCACAGTTCGCCGCACCAATTGACCCGTAGAGTGCAGAATGGGATTTGTTTTTGCAGCTCTGGGCTGGCCCTGCCGAAAGCGGCCGAGGCGCAAAAGGGGCGGAAGAAGATCGTCGTCAAGAAAGGTTGAGTGCTCGGCCAGCACGTATTGCTTGCGTCGACGATGCCAACAACGGTGCGAATGTGCTCGACAAGGCTCAGAGTGTGAAGTTCACGCAACCGCACCAGGACGGCAGCGTCTCGCTTGAAGGCTGCGTCGCGCGGCGGCGGTCGGTGCGCGAATTTCGTGATCAGGCGTTGACGCAAAGTCAGCTCGGTCAGCTCCTGTGGGCCGCACAAGGCGTAACTGGAGCGGATGCACAACGCGCTGTACCTTCTGCAGGCGCGCTTTATCCTCTCGAACTCTATGTCGCCGTCGGACAAGTTGCGTCCCTAGATCACGATGATTTTGGATTGAATCAATCCAAAATCATGAACGTGATCGATTCTAATAAGTTAGAGCGGGATGCGGGCGGAAAACCGGTTCCCACTTTTCCTCATCCCGCTCCGGTCTCCGGGGCGTATCGCTACCTTCCCGGGCGCCATGAGCTGGTGCTGATCGCGGCAGGTTATCAGCGCGAGAAACTCGTTGATGCGGCACTCGGTCAAGACTGGATTGCGATGGCGCCGGCGGTCGTTTGCATTGCAGCGACTTTTGAACGGACGAGTGTCAAGTACGGAAGGCGGGGGCACGGCTACGTCTACATCGAAGCGGGGCATGCCGCAGAAAGCCTGATGTTGCAGGCGGTCGCACTCGGTCTGGCCACCACAATGGTCGGGGCATTCAACGACAACGAGGTCGCGCGCCTCTTGCACATCGGCGCAGGTGAGACCCCTTTGTGCCTCATCCCCATCGGAGTCCCCTGAAGGCGGTCGGGCGATCAATATGGGAGCGAACACCGCACGAATGACGCTGACGTTTGTTGGTACGCGCGGAGAGATCGAGTTCCGTTCTCGCCGGCATCGGCGTCATATGCGCTGCTCGTTCAGCATGACGACGCCCGAAATCGTGGTTGATTCTGGCGCCGACCGGCTGGGCCAGATTCGCACTATTGCGCCGACAGCAATCGTGCTGACGCATGCGCATCCCGATCATGCCGCGGGCCTTGCCGAAGGGGCTCCTTGCCCCGTCTACGCGACGCAGGAGACATTGGATTTACTCCATCGCTATCCTATTGGCGACCGACGCAAAATCCTGCTGCGGAAGGCCGTGACAATCGGTGGACTGAGGTTCGAGGCATTTCCGGTGCAGCATTCCATCCGTGCGCCGGCCATAGGATATCGCGTCTCCGCGAAACGCAGCTGTTTCTTCTACGTGCCTGACGTCGCGGCGCTTCCCAGCGCCTCGGAGGCTCTGCGCGGGGTGAATGTCTATATTGGCGATGGCGCGACCGTGAGACGCTCGATGGTGCGTAAGAAAAATGGCACATTGGTCGGTCACGCGCCAATTACGGCTCAGCTGCGCTGGTGCGAAGAGGCGGGTGTTCGCCATGCCATCTTCACCCATTGCGGATCGACGGTCGTCCGTGAAGACGCGCGGCGACTCAACGCTTTGCTGCGGCGGCTTGGTTGCGAGAATGGCGTCGATGCGCGCCTGGCATGCGACGGAGACCGACTATCCTTTGCGGCGTCCGGCGGCACCGAACGCCGAAACGTTGTCAAGCTCGCCGACTTGAGCCGCATCACGCAATCATCTTGTTGCGGGACGCTTCCGCCACGCCGCGATCTAACGTGAGGGCAAGAGGTAAAGTCTTCGCCCGCGATCCTTTAAGAGATCTCACATTCGGCGTTCATATTTCATGAGTATTGCCGCGATTTCGTCCTTGAGCTCGAGACGCCGCTTTTTGAGCCGCTCGAGAACCTCGTCTGTGGTCGGCTCTTCTTCGGATTCGATGCGGTAGATATTGTGGTTGACCTCGTCATAGCGCGTCGTAATTTGCCTGAACTCGTAATTGCTTTGTTCCAGCCGTTCGATGAGCCGCATTTCATGCGGAAACTCGTCTCGCAGTTCGTGCGGAATTCTTATCATGGCGAGTGTTTCCTCTTTTGCAACCGATCATCATCGCATCTGAATATGGCTGTCATGCAAGGCCTTGCATCCAGGCGGCGGCGCCGCTGGCAGACTGAGTATCTTGACATGGAGCTGCAGCTTCGTGAACTCCAAACGACCTTAGCCTGGATTTCTCAAACGAATTCAGTTTTTAGCTGAAAAACGGGTCGTTCGGCGGCTTATTTTTCGGGCTTGGGCGCGATTTTCACATCGGCCGGACATCGCCGCTGACACGGCCCGCTCGGTTCCCGCGCTGCGAGTCCCATGGTTTCGATTCTCTCGCAATACGAGTCGTTTGGCGCGTGCGTCAGGGCTCGGCGAACCGGCATCTTGATCCTGCTTTCCGGTGCGGTGGTTTTCCGTCAGCCGGAGCCAAAAGCGCGTTGAAGATAATGGTGGGCGAGTTCGAATTCGTTCTTGTGGGGGCATCCCGAAGCAAGCGCGAAGTGAATGCGGCGCACGCTCCTTCGCACCTGAGCGCCGAGCTTGAGCAGCTTGAGGCGAATGGTTTGAGCCGACGCGTCGGCGAATTCAGTATGGCGCAGGCCGACGCGGCGCAGAGTATCGACGAGCACGTAAGCCATGGCCGAGAACCACAGCCGCAATTGGTTGGCTTGCATCGTCGCGGAGGAAGCACGATCGGCGAACAGTTCGAACTGCTCGCCGATGCGGTTTTCCGCCTCGCCACGCGCGCAATAGAGATCCTCGTAGAGAGCACGGGCGTCAAAGGCGAGGCGGCACCCCCGACGTTTGAGCGTGGTGACGACGAAGCGCGGATTGGCGCCATCCGGTGTGTGCTCGGCTTTGCCGACGACACGTCGGTTTCGGCTCCAGCTCTTGAGCGTGCGATAGGAGAAGTCGCGGAAGACCCGCGCCGGCTTGCCCGAACTCAGGCACCGGCGCTTGGCCGCGGCAGCCTCCGCGACGAGCGCTGCTTCCAGCCTTGCATTGCGCGCCACACCGAAGACGTAATCGACGCGGTTGGTCTCGCACCAACTCATCAGGTCGTCATTGGAAAAGCCGCTGTCGCCGCGCAAAATGATGCGTACCCGTGGCCAGCTCCGGCGAATGTGTGAAACAATGCGCGCCATGTCCGCGACCGCGCCATCGCTGCCTGCGACATCGGCGCGCCGCTGCTTCGCCAGCAGCAGATGCCGTCCACAAAAGACATACAGCGGCAGATAGCAATATTCGTCGTAATAGCCGTGGAAAAATCGACCCTCTTGTCCGCCGTGAAGCGGAATGTCGGTATTGTCGAGATCGAGCACGATCTCGCGCGGCGCGCGTTCGTGGGCTTCCAGGAAAACATCGACCAGCAGGCCATCGACCCGCGCGCCGTCGCAATCGATCTTGTGATATTTGGCGGCATGGCGCTTGGGCGTGTGCTCGAGACGATTGAGCGTGCTCTTGCCCGCCAAGGCCTCGCAATCGGAGCGCAGCGCCGGCTCTAGCTTGCCCGCCAGCACCGCAAAGCTCGAGTCCTTGCGCAGCTCGTCATGATCGTTGAGGTCCTCGTAACCCAGCGCCAGTCCGAAAATCCGTTGCGCCAGCAAGGTTTCGAGCCGGTGTTCGACGTAGACAGGGTTGCGCCGGTCATCGAAGCATTGCGCGAACCGCCGTATCAGCCCGAGGCCGCCATCCACCTGTCCCAACAGAAGCGCGCCCGCATTGGAGGTGATGTCGCCGCCATCGAAACTGGCCACCACCGCGCGCCGTTCAACCGCTTTGAATCCGAAAAGCTTCGCGCTACAGTCCGTCCGCATCGGGGAGTTCCGTTCGATCTAAGCAAGTCGTTCTCGCAAAACAACTTTCTAAAATTCGGCGCCCCGATGCACCTTAAATGTTTGAGAAATCCGGGTTAGCCAAGTGCTTGAAGCTCGAAACTCTACCTCTGTCATTCTCTCGCTCGGCGCGCTTGACTCAAATCAACGGAGACAGGCGGAAATCGGTGGATGAATATTTGGGATGACAGGAGCAAGGCCATGGAAAGCACGACATTTCGGAAGTGGCTGGCCGAGCAAGGCTGCCGCTTCGATGGACGTGAACGCGAGCAACGCCATGAGGGGCCGATCATGGTGACGGTGCACAGGGAGGGCCGCAAGACGGAGGTTCCCCTTGGTGGGCATCAAGACGTCGACCCACGCGTCGCGCGTCGCGTCTGTGAAGAGCTCGGCCTTGATTGGTCTCAATTGCCCGGGCCGCAAAATCGGGTATGAGGCGGTGGAGGCCGTGATGCCCGAGCAAAGGGCCCACTGTTCGACGCGGATCTCAACATGAGCTCCGGTAAAGTCAAAGCTACGGGCCGCGTCCAGCGTGAGAATTCCGGGCTAGGCTCAGTTATGGCTCGCGAGCCAGGAAATGATCTGTGGCCATATCCGCGCGAAGGCCTCGCGCCCGACGAGCATTCCGAGATGCTGCAAGACCAC
The DNA here is from genome assembly GCA_963809985.1 of uncultured Alphaproteobacteria bacterium. GTDB lineage: Bacteria > Pseudomonadota > Alphaproteobacteria > Rhizobiales > Beijerinckiaceae > Methylovirgula. The sequence continues at coordinate 1,272,974 of CAWELW010000004.1, forward strand.
GCCGACTTCGCCGGGATATTCAATGATCCGCGTATCCGTGTTCTCTATCTTGTCGATGAACGGCGCAATCGAGGCCAAGGGTGCGATCTCGTCACCCGTGTTGACGATTGCGAGCGTGGGGATCTGCAGGCTCGTCGGCCCCAATGTTCTGCCGCCAATCGACAAGGTTCCTCGACACAGACGATTTTCACGATAGAGCCACTGAACGATCTGATTGACGAGCTTGGCCGGCAGCGCCACCTCGTCGAGGCTCCAGCGTTCGATGCGGGCATGGATCTCCAAGGCGGAAGGGTCGGCGAGACTGAGAGCCGCATCCTTCCATCGCGACCATAGGAAGGTCTTGGGAGATGCGGCCGCGCTGACATGCGACAAGAGCGAGCCCGCGACAACATCGGTTTCCGGCAATCCCGACGGAACAAGCGAGACGAGCGCGTCTCGAAATCCGCTCGAGGCCTGCTCGAAACATAATGGCGTGCTGAGCAGCACGAGACCCCGGGTCGCGTGTGGCTCCGCGGCGCAGAATATCGCCGCGAGCGCGCCGCCGAGCGAGTGTCCGATGAGGAAAGGCTGTGTCCCGTGCACCGTATTTGAGATTGTCGTGACGCAGGCGGCGATCGCCTGACCTATGTACTCATCGAGGCCGGCATGTCCATTGCCTGCCGCAGGCGGCGTCCATTCGAGGAGGTAGACGTGCAGACCATGATCGAGACAATAGCGCACGGCGCTGACCGAAGGTGTGAGATCCCAGATATAGGGCCGCTTTATGGGTGATGAGACGATGAGCAGCGGCGGCTCTGCGGCGGGACCGGCATAGTCGCGCAAGCGCCAGCCCGGCCCCGAAGAAATCACTTGAAAGGTGCACTCGCGCGGGCCGAGTCCGAAAGCATCAAGGGCATTGGCTTGCGCCCGACGGAGGTTATCGGCAAAGGCGAAATAGGCTGCGTGGAGATTGTCGATGAATGCTGGCATCGCCGTGGCCCAGGCATGGCGCCTCTCTTCTGCGTAAGAGAGATGCTTCCAGGATTGTAAGAAAATGACAGAATGACAGAAACGTGCGCGGGCTGGAAGCGGGACTTTTCATGTCTCCGACTGCTCTGGGTCTCCCTGCGATCTGTAAAGTGAGCCTCTGGATAAGTCGCCGGCGAAAGCGGCCGAAGCGGCGTTGGGTTGCTGCCTCGGGCGCATCGCCACTTTGTCGGCCGGTGAGGCCGAAAACCAGTCCGCTTGCGCCCGTCAAGAAGCAAGTTTCGCTTCGTACAGGCCCTTCGTAAGATGATAGTGGAGGTCCGGGTCTTCGATGAGATACGCCATGACGATCTCATCTCCGAGTGTTGCTGCTTCGGTGACCCCGCGATGCCAGTGCTGCACTGCAAGATCCCCCTGACCAAGGCGCGTCAAAGCATAGAGCTCCGAGCGTTCTGCGGAGGACAGCCCGGCGATTGCATCACGAAGCGCCGTGATCTGCGCTGCTTTGGGGGGTAGCGGTACGAAGCCAAGCTCTGCTGTCGGATTGTGTTCGCCGCGCGCCGCCTTCACTTCGGCCAAGTCGTCCTCTGCGACATTGCCGAGCACTTTGTCGCGCTGCATGCGCGCCGTCTGTGCAAGAAGGGCAATGAAGTGCGCTTGGTCGGTGTTCAACGCCTTGAGCATGGCAGGTTCCGAACGATCTCGGCATGGCCCTTTGACAAGCCGCCCTTAAACAAGAGATTAGACAGTAAGTTGAGCAGGATTGGGTTCATTGATGTAAATCAAGGGTGAGCAGGGGCCGTTTCACCGGACGTGCAAGAATGCTTCATCAATATTGATCCTGGTCAAATCCTTGCTGCTGCTTTGGCTCAAAATTCGTCGCTTGCAAAGGTTGCTTGAACTATGAGCCGGTCAATTCCAGATCGCCACAGCGAAGGTCATGCCAAGAGCGCGCTTGAGAGTCGCGACGTGCGCGTTCCACCGATCGGGTTGGCTGGCACGTTGCGAATTCCGCAGCAGGCGCATGCCGTTGTTGTGTTCGCCCATGGCAGCGGGTCGAGCCGCTTCAGTCCGCGCAACATGGTGGTGGCAGAGGCGCTCAACACGCATGGATTTGCGACCCTTCTGTTCGATCTCCTGACTTCGGAAGAAGAGGAGGATCGTGCAAACGTCTTTAACATTGCGCTGCTCGCCGAACGACTTGTCGATGCCGTCCATTGGCTTGATCGCGATTTTCCGGCGCGTGGGCTCGGATTGTTCGGTGCAAGCACGGGAGCCGCGGCTGCCCTTGTCGCAGCCGCAAGACTCGGGGACCGGGTCGGCGCCATCGTCTCGCGCGGCGGTCGCCCCGATCTTGCTGGCGACGCGCTGGATGAGATTCGTACGCCCACTCTCTTGATCGTCGGTGGGCTGGACGAGGTTGTCATCGAACTCAACAAACAGGCATTGGTCCGCCTTAGAGGTCCAAAGGCGCTGGAGATCGTTCCTGGCGCGAGCCACCTCTTCCCCGAGCCCGGAACGCTGGAGGCTGTCATCGTCCACGCTGCAAGGTGGTTTGCACGCTATCTTGCGGGCAGTCCGTCCGGCGCGGCTGGCACGGCCAATACCTAAGACTAGGTCGAGAGGGCTGCGATGGGATTCGAAAATCGATCGGATGCGGGACGCAAACTCGCGCAGGCGCTTGCAAGCTACAAGGATCAGCGGCCGGTGATCCTCGCCCTCCCGCGCGGGGGTGTTCCGGTAGCCGCGGAGGTTGCCGCTGCGTTTCATGCGCCGCTCGACCTCGTGCTGGTGCGCAAGATTGGCGTGCCGGCGCAGCCCGAATTGGCCATGGGAGCGGTTGTCGACGGCGGCGCCCCGATCATCGTCCGCAACGACGACGTCATTCGGCTCGAGAATATCGGTGAAGCTGAATTCCAGGCCGTTTGCGACCGAGAGCTTGCCGAAATAAATCGTCGACGGAAATGCTATCTCGGCAATCGCGCGCGGGTCGACGTCGCCGGGCGCGTTACCATCGTCATCGACGACGGCATCGCCACCGGCGCGACGACCCGCGCGGCGTTGCGCGCGACGCGCCAGCGCCAACCCAAACGGCTCGTTCTCGCCGTACCCGTCGCGCCGACCGAGTCTCTGGCCGCAATGCGCGAAGAGGCTGACGACGTCGTCTGCCTGGAGGACTACGAGTTCTTCGGCGCGATCGGTTACTACTATTCCGATTTCCGCCAGACCTCGGATCAGGAGGTCATCGATGCTCTCGCGCGCTTCCCACCCGACCCAACGGAACGGGCAAAAAAGCCCGCGGTTTGAAACGCAACAGGGTCGCTGCCGCCCGTTCCAGGCGGACCGCGTCGGCGGCTGCGAGACCTAGATAGATGCGAGCGAGACGCGGCCACTTTTCCGGCGTGCGCGGTTTCGGCTCGAGCAAATGAGCGATAGCCAAGCGCGCACGCAATGTTGCGCGATGGCAGCGGTAAAAGCAGAAGAGATCCTCGGAGAGGCCGTCACGCAGGGCGTGGATGATCCGATGCTTGATATAGTCGCCGACCCCGGCATCGCCCAGGAGTTCGCATTCGACGCAGAGGAAGGCGATCTCGTCGAACGGATCTACCGCCCTGAGCCCAGGATTGAACTCCAGGCAGTCGATGATCCTGACCGGATCGGTAAGCCAAATATGTTCGGGGCGCAGATCGCCATGCCCGTCGACAATGTGACGGTCACGCAGGCGATCTGCGATCAGCTCCGATTTCTCGGCGAGGAACCGGTGTTGGGCTTGATCGACCCGCCTGACGAGCCCGGCCGGAAGGCCGAGCCGCGGCTCGAGGAGAACCCGCTTGTTATAGTTCAGGCTTCGGTGCCAGCCGGCGAGATGGCATTCCCAGGAAACAAAGACGGGGCTGGCACGCCGGTAGAAGGCAACGAGCCTTTCGACGAGGCGATCGATCTTCGAAGTGGAAAGCTGATGTGTCGCGAGAGCGTGTTCCAATGTCTCGTTTTCATCGAGGCGGCGCATGACGATCAGCCAGTCAACGACCTCCCCCGGCCCGCCGATGGAGAGGCCCTGTGCAGTCCACACGAGCGCTACGACATCTTGATAGACATCTTGCGCGAGGCGGCGGTTCAGCGTCAATTCCGCCCGGCAGGCGGCTTCGCGCCGGGCGAGCGTCGAGAAATCGAGATAAGGAAACCACACCGGCTTCTTCAGCTTGAAGACCTTGTCACCGGCGAGAAAGACCCAGGACATATGGGTCTCGCGACGCGCGACGGCCCGCACCGGGTAGGGATAGGCGTCCGCGCTGCTCAGAAAGGCAACCTTCGCATCGAGCGAGACCGCACCAGATTTCAACGCCGGCACGTCAAAGTGCATCGATTGGTCCTCACGCACGTCGGGTTACACATTGATCAACCCGGCGCTCTGCGGCTGCGGTGCCAGACAAGAGCGGTGCGACGCCCGCGACGATAGATTTGCGACCGCAAGCGAGACGCAATCATGATATTCCATCATGCCTTCTCAAGGCTGATTTGCGCACCGCTCAATTGGTCGAGCACATTCGTCTCGAGGTGCTCCATGAGCGCGCCGATGCTGGTCTCCTTTGCCAATTGCTGCTGCCTCAATTTCAACCAGGCATCGGCGCACGCCCGGCCGAAGCTTTCCGCATCCGCGATCTCATAGCCGCCAGTATAAATGGAGGTCCCGTTCTTCGTAATCCGCAATGTGACCTTCATCCATCCCTCCGGATTATCCTAACACCGTGGTCGATTTAGCCGTCAAGGAACGTTTGTAGCAGAAATGGTCTTTTACGACATCGTCACTGTGCCTAAACCAACCGCGATTTGACGCAATAGTTTCAGGCACGCCAAATCCGGCCTTGATGCACGTCAAGGACGGAGCGGCCACTTCGGCTGAAATCGCCCCCGATCAAGGAGTGCATGACATGGACGCCGCCGTCACCGCCACTGGCACAGCGATGCCGTTAAGAGCGGGCCAACTCTATCGTCCGACCGAGCTTTCGAACTTGGAGTTCTCAACGACGGCGGAACTTGAGCCGATCGAGGGGCTTGTTGGTCAGGCGCGCGCCCTTGAAGCGATCCGATTTGGAACGCAGGTCGACAAGGCCGGCTTCAATCTCTTTGTGATCGGTCCCAACGGCGCCCGCATGCAGGATGCCGTCAAAGCGGTTTTGACCGATGAGGCACGGACAAAGCCCAGCCCTCCCGATTGGGTCTATGTCAATAATTTCTCCGATGCGGACAGGCCGATCGCTATCGAATTACCTGCCGGCCGGGCTCGGAAGTTTCAGGATGCGATGCACAAACTGATCGATGATCTCAAGAGCGCTCTGCCGGCGGTCTTCCAAAGCGAAGATTATCAGAGGCGACGAGGGGCGATCGACGAATTATTCCAAAAAAAGCAGGCGGAGGCCTTTTCCGGCCTGCGGGAGAAGGCAGCCGAAAAGAACATCGTTATCCTGCGCACACCACTCGGATTCGCATTGGCGCCCTCCCAAGACGGCCAGGTCGTTCCGCCCGAAGACTTCAACGCCTGGCCAGAAGCCAGGCGTCTCGAAATTCAGGCCATCATGGAAGCTTTGGAAAAGGACCTCGAGAATATTGTTCATCAGATCCCGCAATGGGAGAGGCAGAGGCGTGACGACGTCCGTCAACTCAACCGGGAAACCGCGAAATATGCCGTCGATCAATTGATCGAGGAAGCAAAAGGGGCGTTCAGCGACATTGCGAGAATTGTCCAGCACATCGAGACGGTGCGCGCCGATTTGATCGAAAATGTGCCGATACTTGTTGCCAAGAGCGAGGATGGCGAGACAGAGGTTGTTGATTTCGGACCGGCGAGCCCGTTCGACCGCTACGAAGTCAATATTCTCGTGACGCAGGATGATCACGGCCCGGGTGCCCCCATCATCGAAGAGGTGCATCCGACCCTAGGCAACGTCATCGGCCGCATCGAGTATATTTCGCTGCGCGGGGTTCTGGTAACCAACTTCCGTCTCATCAAGGCCGGCGCGATTCATCGCGCCAACGGGGGCTACCTCTTGCTCGATGCACGCGGCCTGCTCATGGAGCCGTTCAGTTGGCAGGCTCTAAAACGAACGCTGCTGCGTGGCGAGATCGCCATCGAAGACGTTGCGCGCTTCATGGGCCTCACCAGCACCGTGTCCTTGCAGCCCGACCCAATCCCGCTGAAAGTGAAAGTCATCCTGTTCGGCGATCGCCTGCTTTACTTTCTGCTCGCCGCATACGATCCGGAACTGGGGAAGCATTTCAAAGTTCTTGCGGATTTTGAGAATGACATCGCGCGAACGCCGGAAAGCGAGGCGATTCTCGCACGGTTGCTGGCATCCATCGCCAAGCGTGTTGGATTGAGCGCCTTGGACCGCGATGCAGTCGCCCTTGTCTTGGAGCATGCCGCACGAATGGCTGAGCATTCCGGCAAGCTCTCATTAGTGGTCGAGCAGCTGCAGGAAGTCCTGATCGAGGCGGATTTTTGCGCGCGGGAGGCCAAACGCAGTGTCATCTCCCGCGCCGATGTGGATCGCGCATTGACGTCTCGCATCCAGCGCGCCGCACGTCTCAGAGACCGCGCACAGGAGGCCATTCTCGAAAACGTGGCCCTCATCGATACGACCGGGGCGCACGTCGGCCAGGTCAATGGCCTCAGCGTCATAGAACTTGGCGGATTTGCGTTCGGACGTCCGACTCGCATCACCTGCCAAGTGCGACCCGGAAGCGGAAAGGTCGTCGATATCGAGCGCGAAGTCGAGCTGGGCGGCCCCGTTCACTCCAAGGGCGTTCTGATCCTGTCCGGCTTCCTCGCAGGCCGCTACGCTCTCGATACCCCTATGTCGCTGTTTGCAAGCCTGGTGTTCGAGCAGTCCTATAGCGGTGTCGAAGGAGACAGCGCGTCATCGGCCGAACTCTATGCCCTGTTATCGGCGCTGGCCGAGGTTCCCCTGCGCCAGGATTTGGCTGTAACCGGGTCGGTGAACCAGCACGGCGAAGTCCAGGCGATCGGCGGGGTCAATGAGAAGATCGAGGGCTTTTTCGACATTTGCCAGGCCCGGGGCCTCGCGGGAACTCAAGGCGTCCTTATCCCGCAGGCGAATGTTCAACATCTGATGTTGCGCAAGGACGTGATCGAGGCCTGCAAGGCCGGTCGATTTGCCGTCTATCCGATCACCAGCGTGAACGGAGGGGTCGCGCTGTTGACCGGCCTCGGCGCCGGCGAGCGCGATTCTGAGGGAATTTATCCGTTTGGCAGCATCAATCGCCGGGTTGAGGATCGGTTGCGATACTTTGCCACTATCCGCAGGGAATTCGGCCGATCGAGTCAGGGCGGACTCTCCGAGGATTAGTCATGCCGACGGAATCCCACAGCTTCAAGCGGCTTGTGCTGGGACTGCAGCCGAGCGCGCCCGATCGCACCATGCAGCTTGCTGTTGAGCTCGCCGAGCTCCTCAATCTCGAGCTTCTGGGCCTGTTCCTCGAGGACACGAGCCTGCGCAATCTGGCCGGCATTCCATTTGCGCGCGAGTTCAGGCCGCTCGGTGGCGGTTGGCAGCCGATCGATCTGACCCGCCTCACGCGCGACTTGGAACTTGCCGCCCGCAGTGCCGAGCGCCTGTTCGCCGATGCAGCGAAACGTCTTGCGACCAGCTACCAATTCGAAGTGATCCGAGGACCGACAGCCGAGACCATCGCATCCGTCTCGCGGACGGACGATATCGTCATGGTTTTCGAGCCGCTGAGCGCGGCCGAGCGCGCCACGCAGCAATTCACATGGCTTATCGAGGCGGCGTTTCGATCGGCCGCCGCGGTTATGCTCGTGCCGATGTGCATCGGACGAACCACGGGTCCCATAGTCGCAATCGTTGCAGCCTCGGATGATCCGAGCCTTGATGCAGCAGCTGCAGTCGCAAACGCGGCTAAGGAAGAGTTAGTCGTTATCGAAGCTTACGCGGGCGCGGCAGACGACCCGCGCATTCGCAAGCTCGCTGCGGAGACCGGCCTTACGATCAGGCGTGTTGCCACCGGAAGGGCTTTACCGCCAGATCCCGAGGCATTGCTTTCTGCAGTCCATGAGGTGCAGGAGCGTCTCGTGGTCATGACCCGCGGCGTTCTCGCACGCGATTTAGCCTTGAAGATTGCCTCGGCTCGAGCTGTTCCTGTGCTTGTCGTTGAGCCGCTGGAACGGATCGACGGCGGTGTCCCTCCGCGGTCGCAAACAGCGGCTTAGTGCCGCCCGCGCCGCGCGGAATTTCCATAGAGCCCGGAGCGAACCATAACGGTCACGCACCGCGATCGAGCTGCCCAGCGCCAGCCGGTCACGTCGTTGGGTCGTCTTCTTCGAATGCCGGTGAAGCAGGTTCGTCTTCCCGCTCGATTCTCTCTACGGGCTCGTTCTCTTCGGCTGGAACTTCCGCCTCGATCTCGATGGGTTCATTCTCGATGAGCTTCGCTGGCTCGTCCACGCTCTCGTCGTAGGAATAGTGCCGTTGGCGCTTTCTGGGAATGGCGTTCGCGATCTTGTCGCGTGCGGCGGATTGCATAGGCGTCCTCCTCATTGATTGCAGCTCGAAGCCGAAAAAGTGCAGTGGCATCGTCAGGTGAGCCTCCGGGCTAGCCGGGCTCATTGACTTTCACGTGCGACCAAGATGCTGTCATTCGGCCATCTGGCGTGAGCTTGACGCGCGTGCCAAACCGCCGGCTTTCCCGATCCAATGTCTGCTGCAGCCAGTCGACGTCTGCACGTGAAGGATGCGTCAGTTGAAACTTCCGGATCTGAAGGGGCACCATTTCGAGTGCGAGAAGATCGGCGCCGGCAGGATCGATGCTGGCAAAATACATGAGCGCGAGATCGTCGCGAAATTCCTCGTAGCCTGTGATGCCTTCATAATCGTTCAAGAAATCGCCGCAGCCGTAGAGGATGAGGCCATTCTTGTACACTTCGATGGCCTTGGCATGATGCGAGGAATGGCCGTGAATAATGGAAACGCCGGCTTCATCGATCAGCGCGTGCGCGAACCGCCGCCCGCTCTCCGAGACCTCATAGCCCCAATTGGGTCCCCAATGGATGGAGGCAATGACGACATCTCTCTGCCGCCTCACCTCGGCCACCTGCTGGGCGATCGCTGTGACCATTGCCTCAGAAAAAACGGGGAGGAGATTGACACCGGCAGTGTCGGGCCCCGCCGCCCAATTCCATGGCGTGCCGCTCGTTATCGACGCATACGAAAATACCAGCAACCGTCCCTCGTCAGGAATCTCGAGAATTGCCGGGGCGCTCGCCTGTGTGAGATCGCGACCCGCACCTGCGGTTTTGATGTGGAAGTGGTCTAGCGTATTCAAGGTGTCGAGTAACCCGGCCTGCCCCCAATCGAGAACGTGATTATTGGCCAATACGCAGCAATCGATGCCGGCAGTGATGAGACAGACCGCGTTCTCGGGGCTCATTCGGTAATTGATACCCTTGTGCTCATAGGCATCGCTGCGGGTAATGCTGGTCTCGAGGTTGATAATGCGCGCATGCGGCCGCGCGCGGCTCAATTCCCCCAAGGCCACGCCCCAGATGTAAGGGAAGTCCACCGGCCATGGAATGGGACCATTCGCTTGTTCTGCAAGCTGCAGATATTCGACGGCCGATTGCACGCCGGCTTCATGCAAATAAGGCGGGCACGGTTCTGGCAGAGCCTGATCAATGCCGCGTCCCGTCATCACGTCACCGCAGAGAAAGATTTTCATAGCCCGCACCATCTTTGAAAATTGCAGCAAGGCTTAATCGCCGCGCTCACCGGCGGCCACATCGCTCAACTTGGCCAAAGGAGCCGGAGCTGCTTGGGCGTAGCAGCTTTCGCATCCTCGACTTCGTCGGCCGGCAGGCGCGCGGCGAGGAGAGCGAAGACAGCGCGAGCCGCTTGCTCTGCGTCAATGCCGACATCGTGATGCACACCCTCTTGAATGCGCTCCAAAAACGCGCTTCGAGTCTTCGCTGAAATACGTGCGGCAGGGTGCCAACCTTCGTAATAGAGGCCGCGCAACAGTGGCGGCAGTTGCGATCCGACATAAATAGCTTCATCGCGCGGCAGGCTATCGCGCAAGGCGTGCAGCGTGCTGAGCAAGGCGGCGTAAGCCTTGCGTCGGTCGTGCCAGTCGAGGCGCCGCGTCAGGTCATTAATCCAGTCCTCGGCTTCAACGACTGCCCGCCCAAGCTCCTCAATCTCTCTCATTTTCAAGGCCCCACCGCTGCGGCTGCGGACTGTAGGCAATCGAATAGCCCGGTTGCATTCGTCGAATTGAAACAATCTCATATTGATCTTGGGTTGCGAACGAGCCTTGCGGTGGATCAATAGTTTTGGAACAAGGGAGCTACTGACGCCATCCCGGACCAGTCATGGCGTAGCCTCCCCTTCGGGACCTCTCCGCCGGCAGCCAAGAGAGCCTGCTTTTCGCGGCCGCGACGCTCAGATGACCGCTCCTTGGAGCTAGGGGTAATCTGTTTGCCATGATGCAAAGTGGCGCAGCACGGTTTACGGCAATTGCGTCGCTTCAGGGTGCGGCTGCGCGCCAAGCGGAAGCGAAGCGAGAACCTGATAGCCTCTTTGACCTTTCGGCGGAGATTGGAAGAGCTCGACGGATGTGACGCATTGCGTGAGCGCGAGAGTCTGATCCATTGGGTTTTGCCGCGCAATGGTCCGCCCGTTTATTGGGATGCGGGCGAGCGTGACATGGGGAAGAAACGGCCGTGAATCCACCTGGCCATATGCGGTCAACAAGGCGGTCCGCAAGTTGTTCAGTTCATCGTTCGCCTCGCAATCGACCCACAGAAGGCGGGGATAGCGGAGTGTGGGGCCATATTCCAGATGCGCGAAGGTCAACGAGAAACATCGGAACTCACCGACTGCGTTGCGCAATTTCTCAATCGCGCCGGCAACCTGGTTCTCGTTCCATGGCGGAATCAAAGTGAGGTGGATATCGCCGCGTGGCACCAAGCGCACGCCGTGCTGCTCGAGCGGGCGTGCGAGTTCAGCAAGCGCCCGAGCGATCTCATCGGCAACCCTGACGCCGATGAAGACGCGGGCAGGTTGGACGTTAGTCGCAGGTTGGCCGGTGAGGCCGGCTGCAATTGCTGCCCCATTCGTCATCGGCGGCGCCTGCAATAGATGGGCGTACGGCCGGCAGGCGCGGGGCGACCTTGGCAGAGAACCGTTGCGTTACCCTTCGGTCGTCGCCGGCAATTCATGCGCCGGCCTTCATCATCGCTCATACAATCCGACAAGGATTGCTTCCAGAATGAGCGATTTGCGCGCCTCTCGTTCGACATCGCGGCAGGATGGGTCCTTGCGCACCGCCAGATGGTTGGTCGAGAGCGCAAGCAACCGGAAATGATAATGATGCGGCCCGTGGCCGTGCGGCGGGCAGGGGCCGCCATAGCCCGGTCGGCCGAAGTCGTTGATCGCCTGCTTCAAGCCGTCCTTGCTCCGGGGCTGGCCGGCGCCCTCGGAGAGCGCGGTGCGGTCGGCGGGGAGATCATAAACCGCCCAATGATGCCACGTCCCGCCGGGAGCGTCGGGGTCGTCGCAGAGAAGGACAAGACTGCGAGTTCCTTCTGGCACCTCGCTCCAGTCGAGCGGAGGGGACACGTCTTCGCCCTCGCAGGTAAAATGCCGCGGGATCGCCGCGCCATCGGAAAAGGCAGTCGATCTGAGCCGCATGGATCACCTCCCTTGCGCAATGGTCGTCATGAGCATCATGCACGAAGGTCGCGCGAAGAAATTGACGCCGGTCAAGAGGCGAGAGCGATGCTCTCGGATCAATCAGCAGCAGCGTTCCGCCCCGTCACCGGCCTTCGGCGAAGCGGGAGAGCTTCACGAGCTCGCCGAGGTCGGGCTCTCCACAATGCGCCATGACGACGTTGCGCACCGCATCGCGTAATTGCACCACCGACGCGAAGTCCGTCCCGGATGGTTTGACCGCATCCTCGATATCGACGCTGAGCGGCGCCCAACGCGGAAACCATTGCTCGCCGCGCAGCATCGACCGTGTTCCACGCAGAATACCGGGCAAAACCGGCAGGCCGGCCTCCGCCGCGACCTTGAAGGCGCCGAGGTAGAAGTCGGAAAGTCCGGCTCTGCGGGTGAATGAACCTTCGGGGAAGAACACGATATTGCGGCCGCTGCGCGCCGCAGCGATCAGGGCCTCGGTATCGGCGAGGCTCCCGCCGATATCGTGACGCTCGACGAACAGGACCCCGAGCCTGCGCATGAATGGGCCGGCGAAGATCTGCCCGGCGAAATCCTTCTTGGCCACATAAGCCGGCTCGCCCGGCAGAGAGGCGGCGAGAACGATGACATCCGCGTAGCTCGAATGGTTGAAGACCAGCATCGCATGGCCGCTCGGCACGCGCTCGATGCCGGCTATAGTAAGTGGAACCCTGAGCGCCGCGAGACCGGCACGGGCGATGGTGCGCACGGCCCGCCAGCGCGACGCAAGGCTTGGAAGCAGCATGACGGCGAACCACGCCAGCACGTAGGCGAGCGCCACCACGATCCACCACCATGCGGCATAGAGGGTCGTGCGAAGAATCGCGATGAGGCGCTTAACCTGCGGACCTATGCCTGCGAGGGCGAGGCGAAGGATCTGCCGCCACAAGGCGCGCCGCGGCGCAGCGACGCGCCCGCCGACATAGAGTTCCTTGGCGGCGCTCCGTCGAATCTTGCCGCTCGATGTCTTGGGCACCGTTTGCGGTGGGGCGAGGACGATTTCGTCGGCGGGTGTGCCGGCGATGTCGCTCGCGACCTCTTGCGCACGCGCTTGCAATGCCGAACGGGCAACAGGATCGCTCTCACGTGTCTCGGCCAGAACGACCACCCGCTCAGTACCAGAGGCACTATCGGTGACGCCGAAGACCGCGACGCAGCCTTTGCGGATGCCGGGGATCTCGGCGACGGCTTCTTCGATTTCTTGCGGATAAATATGGCGCCCCGCGCGAATGATGATGTCTTTGATCCGGCCGGTTATGTAGACATCGCCAGCGGCCATATAGGCACGGTCGCCGCTGTCGAGCCAGCCGCCGCGGATGAGTTGCCGCGTCTTCACGTCATTGTGGAAATAGCCTGCCGTCGTCGACGGCCCACGGAACTCGAGGCGGCCCTCGTGGCGTTCGGCAACTTCGCGGCCGAGCTCATCGACAATACGAATTTCATGACCGGAGAGCGGCTGGCCACAGGCCACGATCTCGAACGGACGCGGATCGCCCGCTCTTGCAGGCTCGGCGATGCCGCGCTGGCTCAAGGCGTCCCGGTCCACGCGGTCGATGATCGGTATTCGCCCCGGCGGCGGAAAAGCGAGCCCCACCGCACTCTCGGCGAGGCCATAGACCGGCGCCATGGCGCCGGGCCGGAATCCATAGCGCCCGAACTTCTCGATGAATCGCCGCAGCGTCGGGACACTGACTGGCTCGGCGCCGTTCGCGACCGTGCGGAGCGAAGAAAGATCGAGCCCTTGCAGATTGGCGTCGTCGATCTTGTTGAGGCAAAGCTCAAATCCGAAGTTCGGCGCGGCGGACAAAGTCGCACGAAACCGATGGATCGCCCATAGCCAGCTTTCTGGCCGCACCAGAAAGCTCAACGGCGACATGACGTAGAGCGGCGCGGCAAAATAGAGGCATCCCAGCCAGGCACCGATCAATCCCATGTCATGATAGAGTGGCAGCCAACTGACGAGAATATCGGCCGAGCTCGCCTGCATGGCCTGGCCCATGGCGCGAATATTTGCGAGCAGATTGGCGTGGCTGAGCACCACGCCCTTCGGGTCGCCGGTGCTGCCCGATGTGTATTGGATCAGCGCGGTTGCGGCCGCGTCCGTAACTGGTAGGGATACGATGCCCGCGGCGGGGGAAGAAAGCCCGGCGACGGTCTCGACCGCGGTCAGGCTTTCCACCTGCGCCTGCAGCAAGCTCGCAAGGCGCCGTCCTTCGGCAATTGTCACAAGCATGCGCGTGCCGGCGTTGCGCAGAATGCCGGCCTGGCGCCGCAAGTGCTCCTCGAGCTGTGACAATCGCATCGGCGGATAGATCGGCACCGGCACCGCGCCCGCATAGAGGATACCGAAGAATGCGACGAAGAAATCGCGGCTCGTCGGCAGCATTAAAGCGATGCGATCGCCTGGAGCGACATCCCGTTCGATCAAACCTTGCGCGAATTGGCGCGCGGCCTCGGCAAGCTCGCGATAGGTCATCGTTGCAAGAATTGTGGCGTCATCCTCGAGGACGGTCAGGTGGCGGCGGTCGGGATGCTGGGCCACGTGCCAATCGAGTGTTTCGACCAAGGTTCGCGCGCCCGTGGCAGCCGGCACGGAAGGGAAGGCCGGCGGTGCGCCCGCTTGTGCGCGCGGAGGGCGATCCGGATGAGCCAGGTCCAGCGCATGCAAGAGGTCGCCGACCGTCTCGGCCTCGCCGAGGATCGTTCCGGGAAGGCGCAGGCGAAATGTCCGTTCCATCCGCAAAATGAGCTCGGTCCGCGCCAAACTGTCGATGCCGAGATCGCGCTCCAGACGGGTCGGGAGGGAGATATCGATGAGTTTCGCCCGTTGCGGATGCAGCTCGTGCACGAGCTCGCGTATGACAGAAACGAGTTCGTCCTCGCGCGATCCGCGATCGCGCCGAGGGGCAGCCGAACCGTATTTCTCCGTGCTCGTGTCCACGGCTAAGCAGTGACTCGTTTCCGGGATTTGGCCTTGATGCGCATCAAGGCTTAGCCCCTTCGGCGTGATGAACAAAGCTCCGCTTGTGCTCTGCGCCGGTTCCGGACGGCTAACGACTTGGAGCCAAAGTGCGGCCATTTCGCCCGCCACACAACGGCATCTTTTTCTTTGATGCACATCAATATTTGGCCTGTTTTGATCCTGGAAAACTATCAATGAGCCGCAATTGATTGCGAGCCTCGCTTGCGGATGGCCTCTTCTCCGAACATGAGACATCCGATATATCCGATGTCTCATAAAGGACACGGCTCGACTTTTTGGCTTGGCGCGTATTCTTATCGATCGGGTCGGTCCGCCCGATTGGACTACGCGCCCGCGTATCTCAGCTTTCCAACGCCGCCGACGTGCAATGCGCCCGCTTCTCCATCCCAGCCTCGTCAACGGCCGTTTCGGCGATCCGGTCCTATTCCTCGAGACGTTGTTCGAGAAGCGAGCGATTCTCTTCGATCTCGGCGATATCAGCGCGCTGCCGCCGCGCAAGATCCAGCGTATCGAACAAGTCTTTGTTTCGCATACACATATAGATCATTTCGTCGGCTTCGACCGGCTCTTGCGGATCTTGGTGGGCCGCGAGAAAACCATGTGCCTCTATGGGCCTCCTGGGTTCATTCAGCATGTGCACCACAAACTGCAAGCCTATCAATGGAATCTTGTCGACCGCTACGTTTGCGAATTGATCTTCGTAGTGACCGAGATCGATGCGTCCTGCGAAACGCGGACGGCGCGCTTCCGGTTGAAGACTGCCTTTGCTTGCGAGGAGGTCGGCCACGGCTGTGTCGAGAGCGCGATCGTCTATTCGGAACCGACTTTTCAAGTTTCGACGGCCGTTCTCGACCATCGCATCCCTTGCCTTGCTTACGCGATCAAAGAGGCCGAACACGTCAATATTTGGAAGAACCGTCTTGCCGCCATGGAGCTGCCTGTCGGACCATGGCTGCATGAGCTGAAGCGGGCGGTGATCGAGCAGCGAGCGGATGATCACCTCATTCACATCGGCGGGCCATCGCAGAGCAACCCGAGCAGGGTAATGCCGCTCGGTGCTCTGCGCGAAGTCTTGACCGTAACGCCCGGCCAGAAGATCGTTTACGTAACCGATGCCGCCGATACGCCGGCCAATCGAGACGCGATCGTCCGGTTCGCTCTCGACGCCGACGTTCTCTTCATCGAAGCGAAATTTTCAGAGGCGGATGCCGCGCTCGCCGCCGAGCGTGCGCATCTCACGACGACTGCGGCGGGTCACATTGCCCGCGCAGCGCGGGTGAGACACGTCGAGCCGTTCCACTTCTCTTTGCGCTACGAAGGACTGCAAGACGAGATGCTCGCCGAAGTGACTGCGGCCTTTGCGGAGAAGGACGTGGCAAAAAGGCGGGACGACGCTCTCGCGCCCTGAAGAATGCGCCGTCAATCCGGTTCGCGCTCCAAGACGCAGCAATGGGGTGCCTCGCCCCCATTCGCCTCTTCGCTCAACACCATCCCGGTCACCGGATTGGGACGAAAGGTCGTGCAGCCCTTCAACCCCTTATCGTAGGCGACCTCGTAGATGTCCCGGAATTCGGAGAAGGGGTAATCCTGCGGCACATTGATTGTCTTGGAGATCGAGTTATCGACAAAAGGCTGCATGGCCGCCTGCATATCGAGATGGGCGCGCATGGGAAGCTCCGATGCCGTAACAAACGCATCGGGCGCTCCCGTCGCGGAAGCATTCGCCTGCCGCCAAAGCGCGAGCGCATAGTCGGTGAGGACGAATTCTTCCGGCGTTCCATCCTCGGAGAGCACTTTGCGCCGATATGAGGCGGCAAAGATGGGTTCCAAGCCGCTCGAAACATTGCCGGCGACGAGGCTGATCGTGCCGGTCGGCGCAATGGCGATCAGATGGCTGTTGCGAATGCCATGCGTGGCTATGCCTTTTTGAATATCGTCGGGCAGCCGGCGCAGGAAGAGTCCGGCGAGATATTTGTCCCGCTCGAACCAGGGAAAGACGCCCTTTTCTTCCGCCAGCGCAATCGAGGCGCGATAGGCGCTATGGCAGATGAGGCGCATGATTTCGGCAGCAAGAGCGAGCGAGCGGTCACTCCCGTAGTGAAGGCCGAGCATGAGCAACGTATCGGCCAAGCCGGTGATCCCGAGCCCGATTCGACGTGAACCCCGCGCGTTTTCGGCCTGTTGAGGCAGCGGAAATCGCGATGCGTCGATGACATTGTCGAGCAACCGCACGGCGAGGCCGGCCGTTTCGGCGAGGGCCGCAGTATCGAGGCGTGCCGCGGGCGTGAACGGTGCTTGAACGAAACGCGTGAGGTTCAAGGAGCCGAGATCGCAAGCGCCATAGGGCGGCAACGGAATCTCGCCGCAGGGATTGGTTGCGCTGATCCGCTCGCGGTACCAGAGATTGTTGAATTCATTGATGCGATCGATGAACAGAATGCCGGGCTCGGCGTAATCATAAGTTGCGCGCAACATGTGCTCCCAAAGCTCACGTGCGCGCAACCACCGCATGACGCGGCACGGAACCGCCTCGGTCGCTCCGCTCCATGCGCGCAACATGAGGCTGCCATCGCTGTCGAGGGCAGCCGCAGGGAAGCCAAGGGGCCACTCGGCATCTGTGCGCACCGCCGTCATGAAGGCGTCCGTCACCAACACTGACAGATTGAAACGGCGCAAACGGCCGGCCTGCTGTTTGGCGGTAATGAACTCCTCGATATCCGGATGGTCGCAGCGCAGCGTCGCCATCATGGCGCCGCGCCTGGCGCCGGTGGAAAGAATCGTGCCGCACATCGCGTCCCAGACCTGCATGAAGGACACGGGTCCCGAAGCGATGGTCCCCGCACCTTTCGCGCGCGTTCCGCGCGGGCGCAGCGTCGAGAAGTCATAGCCGATCCCGCCGCCTTGCTGCATCGTCACCGCGCCTTCCTCCAAAGCGCGAAAGATTCCGGGGATCGAAATCCTCGATCATCCCCATGACGAAGCAGTTGAACAGCGTCACGTTGCGTCTTGTGCCGGCGCCGGCCTGGATGCGGCCGCCCGGCAAAAACCGGAAGTCCCGCAGGATCGCAAAGAAACGCTCTTCCCACGCGGCGGCGTTCGTCGCTTCGACTGCGGCGAGTGCGCGCGCAATGCGCCGCCAAGTGTCGGCGACCGTGCGCTCCTCTCCGTCGCCGCCGCGAAATCGATACTTCGTCTCCCAGATGTGACGAGAGATGTCGGCGGCAAATTCGGTCATCATCCGACCTGCATCATCCATCAGGCGACCTTCTTCACCCCACCGCGCTGCGAGAACTCCAGTGCTCCGTCGTCAATAGATCCGAATCGCAGACTAACCAGATCCAGCACGTAGTTCTGGTACAGCTTCCACGGCTTCTTGGAACCCTGCCGGGGGAATTGATCGATCGAGCGCCGAATATAGCCGGAGGAGAAATCGATCAAGGGCTCTTGGCCGATTGATGGATCGCGCTGGCGCGGCGTGCATTGAACGTAGCCGTTCTTATCCATATAGTTGATCAACCGGCTTATATAGGCCGAGGTGAGATCGCACTTCAGCGTCCACGACGCGTTGGTATAGCCGAACGCACAGGCCAGGTTCGGAACGTCGCTGAACATGACGCCCTTATAATTCGTCGTTTCGGCAAAGTTGACGCGTCGTCCATCGACGACAACTCGCATGCCGCCGAGCAATTGCAGCTTGAGCCCGGTCGCCGTGACGACGATGTCGGCTGCCAGTTCCCGACCCGATTGCAACCGAATCCCGGTTTGCGTGAAAGTTTCGATCTGGTCCGTCACGATGTCCGCTTTGCCGGCCTTGATGGTGCGGAACAGGTCGGCGTTGGGCGCAATGCAGAGGCGCTGGTCCCAGGGATTGTAGCGGGGAGTGAAATGGGTCTTGACGTCGTAGCCGGCGCCGAGTTGCCGGCGCACCTGCCCGACGATCCAATGCTTGACCGCATCCGGCTTGCGCCGGCAGAGGTTGTAGAAGTAGAGCCCCAGCAGCACATAGCGCCAGCGCGCGATGCCATAGGCGAGCTTGGTCGGCAAGTGGCG
The DNA here is from genome assembly GCA_963809985.1 of uncultured Alphaproteobacteria bacterium. GTDB lineage: Bacteria > Pseudomonadota > Alphaproteobacteria > Rhizobiales > Beijerinckiaceae > Methylovirgula. Next base: position 1,291,745 of record CAWELW010000004.1, read on the forward strand.
GCGCAGCCAATTCGCGAGCGCATCTTCCGATGGGCGTGAAACGATATAGGTGGGCGAACGTTGCAGCATGGTGACGTGCGCGGCGGTCTCGGCCACGACCGGGACGATCGTGACCGCGGTCGCGCCGCTGCCGATCACCACGACGCGCGTGCCGGCGTAGTTGAGGTCCGCAGGCCATTTCTGCGGGTGCACGATGCGGCCGCGAAAAGTCTCGGTGCCGGCAAATTCGGGCGTGTAGCCGCCCGCATAATCGTAGTAACCGGTGCAGGTGAACAGGAAATTGCAGGTGAATCGAACCGGTTCCTTTTCCGCTCCACGTTCCGCCTCGACCGTCCAGAGCCCGTCGGCGGAGGACCAGGAGGCGCGCCTGACCCAATGCCGGAAGCGGATCTTGCGGGCTATGCCATGGGCTTCCGCCGTCTCGCGAATATAGGTGCGGATCGATTCACCATCTGCGATGGTGGCATTCGCCAGCCAGGGGCGGAACGAATAGCCGAACGTATACATCTCCGAATCGGAACGAACGCCGGGATAGCGAAACAGATCCCAGGTGCCGCCGATCGCGTCGCGAGCTTCGAGGATGGCGTAGGACTTGCCGGCGCAATTGGCCTGCACGTGATAGCCGGCGTCGATGCCGGAGAGGCCGCCGCCGATGATGATGACGTCGAAATGCTCGTCAGCCATGTTCGAGCCACCTCGACGTTACGTGATTGGTTCGGGCGTGGCCCCGGCCGCAACACGTCGCGCCATGCGCACAATGAATTGGGCAGAGCGATCGGCGGAAGCGACAAGTATCATATGTCCGCCGCCTTCGATCAATTCGAGGTCGAGGCTGGGCAATTTCGCAGCTAGCGCTTCGCCGTGAGTAACGGGGTCGAGGAGACGGTCGCCTGTGCCGAACAGAACACCGACAGGGATTACAAGGCTTGGGTAGCGCGCCGGCATGTCGGCGAGGTCTTCGTTGGCCGCCATCAAATCGCGCGAGGCGTTGATGAAGCTGCGCGACCGCAGGCTCAACAGCCCGCCGCCTCTTGTCGCAAAGTCGGCAGGAACCGGCTGCGGACCGAAGATGGCTTCGAGCGTGCTCTTGCCGTTTGCGATGGAGGCGGGAATTGCCAAGGTCCAGGCGACGAGCCAGCGCAGCAGCGGCGATGTGATCGCAAGCCCCTGGAAGGGGGGCGGCACATTTTCAGGCGGGTGGGTCACCGGTGCGAGGAGTGCCAGGCCGCCGACACGGTCGGGATGATTGAGAGCAAGCGAGAGGGCGACCGCACCGCCCAAGGAATGGCCGACGACGAGCGGCCGATCGAGGCCGAGCGCCTCTATAAAGCGGGCGATCGTGGTTGCCTGCGCGCCGATCGCCGCCGACGCGCCTGGCGCGCGCGTGGAATATCCGCTTCCTGGCCGATCCAGGATGACGACCCGGTACTCGCTCTTCAGTCTGCCGAGCAAGGAATGGGTGAAATTGCGCATCTGGCCGGCGAGCCCGTGAACGAGAACGATCGCGGGTCCCGACCCTATGTCGAGATAATGGATGCGGGCGCCGTCAACCTCGATGAAACGTCCCAGCGGCGGCAGCGCGCTCTCGACCCGCCGCGCCGTCCATCCGGCGAAGAGGGCGAGCCCGGCCAATACGAGGCCGAGAAGCGCGACAACGGCGCCGATGAGCCAAAGGAAGGACGTCATTGGTGTGCACCGACCGCCGGACTTGTGGCCGCCGCTTCGGCAGGGTTCACGAGGCCGTTCATTTCTTCGTCCTCCGCCCGAGCAGGTTCCAGTAGGAGACAGGCATGAGCCGCTCGATAATGGCGGCTATCTTCGCATCTGAGCCGACCAGTCTGCACGCCCTGCGGCGTTCGGTACCGCGAACGATGGTCTCACCCGCTTCGTCAATATCGGCGAGAGCGAGATGGCAACCTCGGCGCGCGAGCGATGTGGCGATCGCCCGGCCGATGCCGCCTGCAGCTCCCGTCACGACAGCCGTCCGGCCCTGCAGCTTCAGCAATTCTGAGAGCCCCGTCACATTTTTTTTTGCGAACTTCACGCTAGTGATGAGTTCGCATTCATGTCAACCAAATCCTCGCTGGCGTTCGCGCGCGACCGCCAATCTGGGTCCATCTGCACACATCGCAGAGGCGCGGCGCGTGGCGGAACGCGGGTGACATTTGCCGAACATGCGCTCGGAAACGTGTCGCTATCGCCGCGACCTTCGTCCAGCATTGACGCTCAGGCGCTCTCGCTATACGCAGTTCATTTGCGCCCTAAATCGGTCCTGAGAGTTTTCGAGGCAGCTCGGGGTCTACTCCGAAAGCGAGCGGGACTTCGGCGCGGTTCTTTCGCCAGAACGGAAAAGCCCGCAAATTGGGGTTCGGTCGAGAATCGGAGGATTGACGCCATGGATTTGCGCTTTACGCCGGAGGAATTGGACTTTCGCGCGGAGGTACGTGCTTTCATCCGCGCTAGTCTTTCGCCCGAACTCGGACATAAAATGGTTCAAGGTCTGCATTTTTCGAAGGAGGAAATGGTCGCCTGGCAGCGCGCTTTGAACGCCAAAGGCTGGGCGGTGCCGCATTGGCCGAAGCAATGGGGCGGCACGGACTGGACGCCGATTCAGACTTACATTTTCAACGAAGAAATCCAGCAAGCGCCCGCACCGGCAACGTTGTCTTTCAATGTCGCCATGGTCGGTCCCGTGATTGCCACGTTCGGCAGTGAGGAGCAAAAGAGGCGATTTCTCCCGCGTTGCGCCAATCTCGATGATTGGTGGTGCCAGGGTTTCTCCGAACCCGGCGCCGGTTCCGACCTTGCGGCGCTGAAAACCTCGGCCCGCCGCGAGGGTGATTTCTATATCGTCAATGGCCAGAAGGCCTGGACCACTTTGGCGCAATATGCCGACTGGATCTTTTGTCTCGTGCGGACCGATCCGGCCGCGAAGAAACAAGAAGGCATTTCATTCCTGCTCATCGACATGAAGACGCCGGGCATCGTCGTGCGGCCGATTCAACTGGTCGACGGCGGCTACGAAGTCAACGAAGTGTTTTTCGACGATGTGAAAGTGCCTGTCGAGAATCTGGTCGGTCAAGAAAACAAGGGCTGGAGTTATGCCAAATTCCTGCTCGGCAACGAGCGCTCCTCGATTGCTCGCGTCGGCGTCTCCAAAGAGCGCATTCGGCGGATCAAACAGCTTGCGGCACTGGAGAAGGACGGCGAAAGCCGGCTCATCGACGACGAGCGTTTCATGGAAAAAGTTGCGCAAGTCGAGGTCGAACTCAAAGCGCTCGAAATGACCGAGCTGCGCGTCGTTGCGGCGGAACGCAAGCGCGGCAGGAGCGACAAGCCCGATCCGGCCTCTTCGATCCTGAAAATCAAAGGTTCGGAAATTCAGCAAGCGACAACTGAACTCTTGATGGAGGTAGTCGGCCCCTATGTTCTGCCGTTCGAGCCGGAAGCTGATGCAGGCCGCAACGAACCGCCGATCGGACCGGATTATGCCGCGACGATCGCGCCCACCTATTTCAATTGGCGCAAGCTTTCGATCTATGGCGGCTCGAACGAAATTCAGAGGAACATACTCGCCAAGGCGATCTTGGGCCTCTGATGGACGGGCGAGCCGAGCAGAGGATTCAAGAGCCAGCGCGCTTATTCGCGTCTGAGCCCGCCGCGCAGCCGAGAGGGGGCGCAACATCTTGCCTCGCAAATGTGTGCGCTGCGAATGAGCCGTCGCCGGCGGGGCGCCTCCGGCTCACCCAAACCGATTAATCAGAACGTACAAGTCGGGGACTTCGAGAGACATGGACTTCGATCTGAGTGAAGAACAAAGTCTGTTGAAAGACAGCATCGATCGGCTTCTGACCGATCGCTACGATTTCCGCCAGCGTGCCGCTCACGGCAAGAGCGTGCTGGGCTGGAGCAAGGAGATTTGGACGCAATTTGCCGACATCGGTCTCCTCGGCATGCCTTTCGCGGAGAGCGACGGCGGCTTCGGCGGCGGTGCGGTCGAGACGATGATCGTCATGCAAGCGCTCGGCCGCAAGCTGGTGCTCGAACCTTATCTGGCGACGATCGTGCTCGCCGGTGGTCTTTTGCGCCATGCGGCAGATGCGGAGCAGCGCGCAAAACTCATTCCGGAGATTGCCGCCGGCAAGCTGACCTTGGCTTTCGCGCATTGCGAACGCCAATCGCGCTACGAACTCGCCGATGTCGCCACCAAGGCGCGGCAGGAGGGCGAGGATTGGATCATTTCCGGCGAAAAGAGCCTCGTGCTCAATGGTGACAGCGCCGATAAATTGATTGTCTCGGCGCGGGTTGCCGGCACGAGCCGCAGCCGCGACGGGCTGGCGCTTTTCCTCGTTGGCGCCGATGCGCCCGGCCTGACCCGCCGCGGCTATGCCACCCAAGATGGTTCGCGCGCGGCGGAAATCTCATTGGCGAATGTGCGGGTCTCGCAGGCCGATGTGTTGGGCACGCCGGGTGCTGCCTTTCCCGTCATCGCACGCGTGGTGGACGAAGTGATCGCGGCGCTCTGCGCCGAAGCAGTCGGAGCGATGACGGCTTTGCATGAACTCACGCTCGAATATTTGAAGACGCGCAAGCAATTCGGCGTCACAATCGGCAGCTTTCAGGTTCTGCAGCACCGCGCCGTCGATATGCTGGTTGCCATAGAACAAGCGCGTAGCATGGCATATCTGGCGACGATGATGGCGGAAGACAACGATGCGGTCGAACGCGAAAAAGCCATCGCAGCCGCCAAAGTCCAGATCGGCAAATCCGCCCGGCTCGTCGGTCAGGAAGCGACCCAGCTTCACGGTGGCATCGGGATGACGATGGAATATGAAGCCGGCGCCTATTTCAAGCGGCTCACGATGATCAATTCTCAATTCGGCGATGTCGAACATCATCTGCGCCGGCTGGCCCGTGCCGGCGGCTTCATCGACGCGACAGGCTGAGATCTCCCGGAAACTGCATCGATTCGGCCCCGCTGACAGGCATTGCCCGTCTCCAATTACCGTGGTAATTTGACGGCATGGCAATCGCGCAATCAAAAGTGACCGCCCAGGGCCAGATTTCCGTTCCTGCGGAGGTTCGCAAGAAACTCGGCATAGGTCCGGGTTCGGTGCTCGAGTGGGACGAGCAGGGTGACGACATCGTCGTCCGCCGGGCCGGACGATACACGTTCGCGGATGTTCATCACGCTATCTTTCCGGAGGAGCTGGAAAAGGGCCTCTTGGATGTGAAAGCGGGGGTTCGGAAATATATGCGCAAGCAACATGCGCGCCGTTGACACGAATTTGCTGGTCCGCCTTATTGTGCGCGATGACTCCGAACAGGTTCGCGTAGCGGAAGCATTCATCTCGAAAGGCGCCTGGATTCCCCATCTGGTACTGGCGGAAACGATCGGGGTGCTCGATGCCGTATACGATCGTACGGCCGAGCAGATCGCAACCGCGATCGGCATGTTGCTCAATCATGCGGATCTGACGATGCACGATGCCGATGTCGTACGCTCCGCGCTCGAACACTATCGGAGGCAACCGGCATTGGGATTCTCGGATTGCCTCGTGGTCGAAATCGCACGCAAAGCAGGTCACCTGCCGCTCGGCACATTTGATCGAGATCTAGGCAGGCTCGGCGGGGCAGAGCGCCTGCCTTTGCGCCGTCGCGACCGGTCTTAGGCTGCGCAGAAATCGCCGCATGGGACTTGCGAAAACTACGGAATATGAGAGTGTTGGATCTTAGATTTTCCGTCGCGCCGATGATGGATTGGACGGATCGGCATTGCCGGTTCTTCCATCGCATCTTGTCGCGCCGGGCGCGACTCTACACCGAAATGCTGACCTCTGCCGCCGTCATCCATGGGCGGCGCGACCATCTCCTCGGTTTCGATCGCAGCGAACATCCGCTCGCCGTTCAACTCGGCGGATCCGATCCGGACGAACTCGCCGCGGCGGCGCGGATCTGCGCCGATTACGGCTATGACGAAATCAATCTCAACATCGGCTGCCCTTCGGAGCGGGTGCAGAGCGGCACCTTCGGCGCCTGCCTGATGCGCGAGCCTGCGCTCGTCGCCGCTTGCGTTGCCGCGATGAAGGCCGCGGTGTCCTGCCCCGTCACCGTCAAATGCCGCATCGGCGTCGATGATCAGGATCCGCGCGAGACGCTGTTCCGGTTTGCCGAAGAGATCGTCGAAGCGGGCGCCGATGCGCTCATCGTGCATGCGCGCAAAGCCTGGCTGAAAGGGCTTTCGCCGAAAGAAAACCGCGACGTGCCGCCGTTGGATTATGCGCTCGTGCGGGACTTGAAGACCCTCTATCCGCGCGTGCCGATCGTGCTCAACGGCGGTCTTGCGAGCCTGGCGCAAATGAAAGCCGAGAGCGAAGGCCTCGATGGCGTCATGATCGGGCGTGCCGCCTATCAAGAGCCGGCTTTGCTGATGGCGGTCGATCGGCATTTCTTTGGAGACGAGCCGCCGGTCGCGACGCGCGTCGCGGCCATCGAAGCTTTTCTTCCTTATGTGGAAGCCAGACTCGCCGAAGGCACGCCGCTTGCCGCGATGACGCGTCACATCCTCGGGCTGTTCAATGGCCTGAGAGGGGCGCGGTCTTGGCGTCGCTATCTCGCGACCGAAGCGGTGAAGCCGGGTGCGGAGACTCACGTGCTGCACGCGGCGCTCGCCTTCGTGCGCAACGCCGAGATGTGCCAAGAGGCCGAAGCGGCGGTTTAGCCCGGATTTCTCAAACATTTAAGGTGCATCGGGGCGCCGAATCTTAGAAAGTTGTTTTGCGAGAACGACTTGCTTAGATCGAACGGAACTCCCCGATGCGGACGGACTGTAGCGCGAAGCTTTTCGGATTCAAAGCGGTTGAACGGCGCGCGGTGGTGGCCAGTTTCGATGGCGGCGACATCACCTCCAATGCGGGCGCGCTTCTGTTGGGACAGGTGGATGGCGGCCTCGGGCTGATACGGCGGTTCGCGCAATGCTTCGATGACCGGCGCAACCCTGTCTACGTCGAACACCGGCTCGAAACCTTGCTGGCGCAACGGATTTTCGGACTGGCGCTGGGTTACGAGGACCTCAACGATCATGACGAGCTGCGCAAGGACTCGAGCTTTGCGGTGCTGGCGGGCAAGCTAGAGCCGGCGCTGCGCTCCGATTGCGAGGCCTTGGCGGGCAAGAGCACGCTCAATCGTCTCGAGCACACGCCCAAGCGCCATGCCGCCAAATATCACAAGATCGATTGCGACGGCGCGCGGGTCGATGGCCTGCTGGTCGATGTTTTCCTGGAAGCCCACGAACGCGCGCCGCGCGAGATCGTGCTCGATCTCGACAATACCGACATTCCGCTTCACGGCGGACAAGAGGGTCGATTTTTCCACGGCTATTACGACGAATATTGCTATCTGCCGCTGTATGTCTTTTGTGGACGGCATCTGCTGCTGGCGAAGCAGCGGCGCGCCGATGTCGCAGGCAGCGATGGCGCGGTCGCGGACATGGCGCGCATTGTTTCACACATTCGCCGGAGCTGGCCACGGGTACGCATCATTTTGCGCGGCGACAGCGGCTTTTCCAATGACGACCTGATGAGTTGGTGCGAGACCAACCGCGTCGATTACGTCTTCGGTGTGGCGCGCAATGCAAGGCTGGAAGCAGCGCTCGTCGCGGAGGCTGCCGCGGCCAAGCGCCGGTGCCTGAGTTCGGGCAAGCCGGCGCGGGTCTTCCGCGACTTCTCCTATCGCACGCTCAAGAGCTGGAGCCGAAACCGACGTGTCGTCGGCAAAGCCGAGCACACACCGGATGGCGCCAATCCGCGCTTCGTCGTCACCACGCTCAAACGTCGGGGGTGCCGCCTCGCCTTTGACGCCCGTGCTCTCTACGAGGATCTCTATTGCGCGCGTGGCGAGGCGGAAAACCGCATCGGCGAGCAGTTCGAACTGTTCGCCGATCGTGCTTCCTCCGCGACGATGCAAGCCAACCAATTGCGGCTGTGGTTCTCGGCCATGGCTTACGTGCTCGTCGATACTCTGCGCCGCGTCGGCCTGCGCCATACTGAATTCGCCGACGCGTCGGCTCAAACCATTCGCCTCAAGCTGCTCAAGCTCGGCGCTCAGGTGCGAAGGAGCGTGCGCCGCATTCACTTCGCGCTTGCTTCGGGATGCCCCCACAAGAACGAATTCGAACTCGCCCACCATTATCTTCAACGCGCTTTTGGCTCCGGCTGACGGAAAACCACCGCACCGGAAAGCAGGATCAAGATGCCGGTTCGCCGAGCCCTGACGCACGCGCCAAACGACTCGTATTGCGAGAGAATCGAAACCATGGGACTCGCAGCGCGGGAACCGAGCGGGCCGTGTCAGCGGCGATGTCCGGCCGATGTGAAAATCGCGCCCAAGCCCGAAAAATAAGCCGCCGAACGACCCGTTTTTCAGCTAAAAACTGAATTCGTTTGAGAAATCCAGGTTAGGCCCCGTCCGTGAATAAATGAATCATTTGGCGAGAAGGTTAAACGGTCCCGAAGCCCTCTCCATGAACACCGCCGCCGATTGTCATCCTCGCGAAAGCGAGGATCCAGGGGCAACTCGCACAAAACTCTGGATTCCCGGTCTTCGCCTCCGGCTCGCCGGGAATGACAGGAGGGAGCGTCTCACTATGAACACAGCCGCCAAGATAGCGTGTTCATGGTCCGTGTGCAGCTCCCGTCGGAGCAGGAGGCTCATCCTGAGGAACGAGCGAAGCTCGTGTCTCGAAGGACGAGGGCGTCATACGTTTATGTTTCCGCTGCTTTCGCCAAAGCGCTCCCTCATGCTGAGGAGGCCCTGAAGGGCCTCCTCAGCATGAGGGAGCTTGTGGCTGCTGCAAATGGAGCACTTATTTCCGGACGAGCTCTTAGGCGAACCCCGGTCACGCAGGCAGCCACCGCCCGAGCGGCCGAACCATTTGACTAAAGGCTCTTCCCGTCTTTTCGCGTAGCGCGAGCGTCGTCACCACATTGGACGGATGGCGGAGGATGGGCTAAGGGCTGCGTCGTCAAATCCCGCAGAAACGGCTCCCGTGACTTTTCCACTTCGCCCGTTGGACCGCCGCGCCGTAGTCTTGATGCTGGTCTTTTGTCTGAGCCTCGGCATCAACCAAGTCACGGTGAAAATCGCTTTGCCTGAAATTGCGCCGCTCGTTCAGGCGGCGCTGCGCTCCGCCGGGGCGACGATCGTGCTCGGCATTTTCGCCTTGGCGACCGATCGAGATTTCCTGCAGCGGGATGGGACCTTGTGGCCGGGCATAGCCGTGGGCCTGCTCTTTGCACTCGAATTCATCATGCTTTATCTCGGGCTGCAATGGACGAGCGCCAGCCACGCGGTGCTCTTCCTTTATACGGCGCCCTTTTTTGTCGCTGTCGGCCTTATCGCGTTCTTTCCGGCGGAGCGGCTGCGCGTCCTGCAATGGGCCGGCCTGATCCTCGCCTTCATCGGGGTTGCCTTCGCGCTCGGCTCGTCCTCAAGCGGCACATCGCAGCTGAGGCAGACGGTGCTGGTCGGCGATCTCTTTTGTCTTGCCGCCGGCGCGCTTTGGGCGGCGACGACCTTGGTCGTCAAAGCGACGAAACTGCGTTTCGCCCCGGCGCTCAAGGTCCTGCTTTATCAGCTCGGCGTTTCGACGGTGGTGATCGCAGCGGCGGCCGTTTTGCACGGCGAACCCTGGCCGCACAATGTTTCGCCAGCGGCTCTCGCCAGCATGAGCTACCAGACCTTTTGGGTCGTCTGCCTGACGTTTCTGACGTGGTTCTGGCTGTTGCGGCGCTATCGCGCGGGCGAACTCTCGGGCTTCACCTTTCTCACTCCGGTCGTCGGCGTCTTCGCCGGCTGGCTCTGGCTCGGCGAAGATCTGAGCCTTGGCTTTCTCCTGGCCCTATGTCTCGTTGCGGCCGGCATTGTTTTGGTCAACTGGCAGCCGCGGCGCTTGGCGACGAAGGTGTGAGGCGTTTTTAGGATCATCGCGGCCTCTCCCATATCGCTTTGCTCACGCGGAGAGAGCGGACGCACGGCGCATGATGCGATAAAGCTCTGACAATGCGGATCATCGGCGGCACATTGAAAGGGCGGGTCCTGAAAACCCCGGCATCGGATGCGATCCGGCCGACATCCGATCGCTTGCGCGAAACGCTCTTCAACATTCTCGCCCATAACCATCCCGAGAGCCTCGCAGGAACAGCCGTCATCGATCTCTTTGCCGGCACCGGTGCCATGGGCCTCGAGGCTTTGTCGCGCGGCGCCCGCAAAGTTCTGTTCGTCGACGATGGGACGCAGGCACGAGCCCTGATCCGCGCCAATGTGGAAGCGCTCGGCCGCGGCGGCCAGACGCGCATTTTCCGCCGCGACGCGCGCAAGCTCGGCGCCGCTCCGCCGGGCGAAAAATTCGATCTCGCCTTTCTCGATCCGCCCTATGGCAAGGGCTCGGCCGAACCGGCGCTCGTGGCATTGCGCGACGGTGGCTGGCTCGCGCCCAATGCTTTGGTCGTGATCGAAGAGGCGGCGCAGGCGCAATTCGCTTTGCCGGAAGGATACGAATTGATCGAGACACGGACCTATGGCGATACGCAGGTGGTGTTTGCGCGGGCGCGGTGAGGGGCGGGGTTGCTGCTAAATCTGCCAGCAGCCTACTACTCGCAATAGTTCGTTCCGTTAAAAGTGAAGCAATTCCCCCGCGCCGGCTTTGGTCGCTCCGCGACGGCTTTTGGCCGTCGTTCGACGACGGGCCGCGGTTTGGAGACTCGCGGGTGTCGTCGTCGATGCCGATCAATTTGATTTCTACCGATCGTTCGGTAATAGTCCGGGAAAAGCTGGAGGCGACGGATGAATTTTGATTTTTCGGACGACCAGAAATTCCTCCGGATCGAGGTGCGCAAATTTCTCGAGGCCAATTGCCCGAGCGCCCGCGTGCGCAAAGTTCTGGACGACGACGGCAAGGCCTATGATGCGGAGCTCTGGTGGGCGATCGTCAAACAGGGTTGGCTGGGAACGGCGATCCCGGAGCGTTTCGGCGGCCTCGGGCTCAGTCATTTGGAGCTCTGCGTCATCGCCGAGGAGCTCGGGCGCGTAGCGGCGCCGATCCCCTTTTCTTCGACGATCGGGTTCCTCGCCGAAGCCGTCATGCTCTTCGGCAGCGAGGAGCAGAAATCCGAAGTCCTGCCGAAGATCGCCGCGGGCGAGGTGATCGGCTGTCTTGCCGCGTCCGAAGGCCCCGGCATTATTTCGGCGCATGCGCTGCAGACCTATGTCAGGGACGCAAAGATCACCGGCACGAAAATGCCGGTTGCCGACGGGGATATCGCGACGCTCGCTCTCGTTCTCGCCGATGAGGACGGCAGGCCGGGCCTCTATCTCGTCGATCTGAATGGCGCGGGCGTTTCGCGCGCGGCATTGAAAAGCCTCGATCCGACTCGTGACGCCGCCAAGCTCGTCTTCACGCAAGCGCCGGCGCGCCGTTTGGGCGATGCCGGCGAAGGCTTTGCGATCCTGGAGCAGATCCTCGATCGCGCCGCGGTCCTCATCGCCTTCGAGCAATGCGGCGGCGCCGATCGCTGCCTCGAAATGGCGAAGGACTATGCGCTCGCGCGCTATGCCTTCGGCCGGCTGATCGGCAGCTACCAGGCGATCAAGCACAAGCTCGCCGACGTCTATATCAAGAACACTTTGGCACGCTCGCATGCCTATTACGGCGCCTGGGCGCTCAACACCAATGCGTCGGAACTGCCGATTGCGGCCGCGGCGGCGCGGATCGCAGGCTCGGAGGCTTTTTGGTTCGCGTCGAAGGAGAACATTCAGACCCATGGCGGCATCGGCTTCACCTGGGAGATGGATTGCCATCTCTATTACCGCCGCTCGCATCAGCTCGGCCTCGTCGCCGGCGCCCCGAAGGTTTGGAAGGAACGCCTCGTCCATCAGCTCGAGCGCCGCAACGCGCCCCTCGTCTAAAGGGAGACGAACATGGATTTCAACGACACGCAGGAAGAGGCGGCCTATCGCCGAAAAGCCCGCGAATGGCTGAGCGCCAACGCGCCGAAGCCGGTGGCGAAAGCGGACTTGGCAGCCCAACGTTCTGTAGCAGAAGCCAAGGCCTGGCAGGCCAAAAAGGCGGACGCCGGCTATGCCTGCATCGCCTGGCCGAAAGACTGGGGCGGTCCCGGCGGCACGGCGATAGAGCAAGTCATCTTCAGCGAGGAAGAGGCGAAATATGTCACCTCGCCGGACATTTTCAGGATCGGCATCGGCATGTGTCTGCCGACCGTGTTCGCCTTTGCCGACGAGGCGACCAAGAAGCGCTTCGCACCGCAAGCGCTGCGCGGCGAGGAGATCTGGTGCCAGCTGTTCTCCGAGCCTTCCGCCGGATCGGACCTGGCGGCGGCGCGGACCCGTGCCGTTCAGCTGAACGATGGCTCCGGCGATTGGATCATCAATGGCCAGAAGGTTTGGACCTCCGTCGCCCAACATTGCGACTTCGGCATCGTCGTCGTCCGCACCGACCCCGACGTGCCGAAACACAAGGGCCTCACCATGTTCTGGGTCGACATGAAGGCCAAAGGCATCGAGGTGAAGCCCATCCATCAGATGTCGGGCGGCTCGGAGTTCAATGAAGTGTTCTTCACCGACGTGCGGGTCAAGGACGGCCAGCGTCTCGGCGCCGTCGGCGAGGGCTGGAAAGTCAGCCTCGTCACCTTGATGAACGAGCGAACTCGCGGTCGGCGGCAATAGAGGCCCGAGTTGGCAGAAGCTGTTGGACGCGGCGCGCAAGACGCCGGGGTTGAACGGCCTCCCCGCGATCAAAGACCAGGCGCTGCGGGAAAAGCTCGCCGACTTTTATGTCCAATCGGTGGGCGTGCAGCACACGCGCAATCGCGCCCTCACCGCGCTGTCGCGCGGCGAGACGCCGGGACCGGAGAACTCGATCAACAAGCTCATCTCGGCGACGCTGATGCAGGAGCTCGCCCATGCCGCCGTCGAAATGTTCGATTCATTTGGCATCGTCAGCGATCCGGCGTTGGCCGAATTGCAGGGCGAGTATCATTTGGCCCTGCTCGCCGCTCCCGGATACCGCATTGCCGGCGGCAGCGATGAAATCCTGCGCAACATCATCGCCGAACGCGTCCTAGGCCTGCCGGGCGACGTGCGCGTCGACAAGGATGTGCCGTTCAAGGACCTGCCGGTGGGCAGGTGAGGGGAAGGGGCGCCAACGTCTGCCGGCCCTCTCCCCGCCGCAGGCAAGTTTACGCAGCCTGCGTAAACTTGGCTGCGATGGGGAGAGGTGAGGTGAGGGGCCGGGGGATTTGCCACGATGTGTAACAAGTACGTGATAAGAAAATTAACAGATTGAGCTGCCTTCGCCCAACCGTTGGGACCAGACAAACATGCGCGGTCTCCATTTCATAGAGACACATCGAGCACGCAGACTCCGTCGCAATTCGACGAGCGCGGAACGTATGCTCTGGCAGCGCTTGAAAAACCGCGGCCTCTCCGGCTTCAAATTTGTCCGCCAAGCACCGATTGGCCCCTACATTGCCGATTTTCTCTGCCGCGAAATGAAGCTCGTCGTAGAGATCGACGGCGCCACTCATTCGACTGATGAAGAGATTGCTGCGGATCGACGCCGCACGAGTTTCTTCGAAGAACAAGGCTTCCGCGTCATGCGATTCACCAATGAAGCGGTCTATCAAAGCGCGGCGGGCGTTCTCGAAATAATTTTGGCGCGGCTGCGGAAGTGACTTTGATCAGCAATGCGGCCAATCCCCCAGCCCCTCACCCTGCCTCTCCCCATTTCGCTTCCGCTCATAGGGAGAGGAGACGCACGGCACCTACGGCGCTTTTCCGGACGGATATGAATAGATCGAGGCCCGACCCATGGCGATGTGCAGGCGGTGTTTGCGTGGGTGAGGGTTGGCGTGTGCGAAGGCCGCAACGCGCCAGGATTGGGTGTTGAGACCTGTCGGGAGATATCGCGGCTCCGAATTCGAAGTCGGGCACAGGCACGGATGCAAAAGCCAATACAAAAATATGTTGATTGTCGCCGTAATGGTTTGCATAGCTGTCCTTTATTGTAAGGAGCCGAGCAGGATCGAGGTTACGCGCCTACGAATTTGAGTTAGCTTACCTTCAGAGCAAGAACTTGGCCTATCGGTGAAAACAAAAATATGGCTGTTCGGTCCGGCGCTGGAGCCTCGATCGCATCCGGGGCCGACTATCAGGCAAGAATTGCGGCCTACCTCATTGCAATGGACTTGGCGCGCTTTGGCGATGGTCTGACCGATGGCGCGCGAATCGAAACGATTGGATTTGAAACCGCGGAAGCCGTCGACGATCTGAATGTAAGTGTCGAGGGACGCGCGCTCCTTTACATTCAGGCGAAAGCCACTATCGCCTACTCGCTGAAAACGGGCGGCGACTTGCACGCCGTGTTCTCTCAGTTCGAGCGCCAACACCATGCCGCCCCAGAAAGGGATGAGCGGTTCCTACTTGTAACCGGTCCATCGGCGTCCCGCACTGTGACCCAGACGTTGAGGGTCGCACTGGAGGCTTTTCGTTCGTCACCGGAATTTGCATTTCGGCGCGATCAGCCAAGGAGCGTCGTCAAGGTGATCGACGAACTCGCGGCTCTAATCAATAACTTGCGCAATGAAAAGAGCCGAGCTGGCGACTCTGGGGCTGCGTATACCATTCTCCGGAAATCCGAAGTAGTGTGTCTCGATCTGGAACCAGGCAGTACGCTTGATCGCGCAGTAACGCACGTTCTTGGAGCAGCAGGTTATGGGGTCCCATCAGCAATGTGGGGCAAGCTAATCACTGACTGTCTCTCACATGCCAAGTCTCGTCATACGGTTCGCATGGCGGATATTGAGACACGTTATGAACGGTTTAGAATTCCGAGTGCCGCAGGAAAGACCACCATCACTGATGACTTTCTCAAAGCGTCATTCGCCGAAGCGACTATTTCAGTCGGTCGCGAGGTTTCACTTGTTCGATTTCCTAAGACGGACTTTCCACTTGCCGGACTTGTCATCTTAGAACTCTATCGCTTTGACACGAACTGTAACGAGCGAGTCTTTTTTGAAGGGAGTGTCTGCAGGCTTCAGAATGGATTTGAGGGTGAACTCCTCCGGCGCGCTGCGACCTTTGAGGGTCTTATGCGCATCATCGATCATGATTGCAGTTTAGTGGGTGAAGAGAGCGTTACCATCGCCGGGATCAATTCCGATGAGAATTTTGAGCTCGGCCCCTGCGCTAACCTCCATCGCAAACGTATTAGCGACGCATTCGCCGCCAATAAAACGCCGCTGCTGTGCCTGCACTGCGGAGAAGGGGTGTTCTCACAAACTGCTCAGGTTGTTGAAATTGGCCGAGACAAAACCCTAGCGGTCGGACTTTCTCATCTCGAATGTCTCAAATCTGATGATCGAGTCTTAGGATCAATTGCGCACGACCTTTTCGAGAAGTACCCGGAATTGGTCAACTTCGACGTGAATGGTTGGGCTCGCTCGGCGCGGGCCGGAAACGGGGGATTTGGCGGATTGGAATTAGTCGGTGCGCATAACGCTGTCATGACTTGGGCGGGGCATCGGCCTGAGACCCATAATGGCCCCTATCTCGTTGAGGCAATTCTGGAAGACGGCGAAAGCCGGTTTGTGACCCATCGTAACAGTGTATCGCGCTTTACAGCGTCGCACGCTGATGCCTTTGTGGCGCAAATTAAAAATACCGTGGCGGAGTGTACTGCCGACCCTTGGTGCTACTCCAGTGACTCTTGGGCCTTTGGCCAGCAATCGATTTTGATGCAGACCTTGGGCGGCTCGGAGCGCATCTTGAAGATGCTTGATGCGCGCAAGGTGAAGTACGATGCGCGTGTGGCTGAAGCATACGCTTCGCCCGGACATTGGTTCGCGCCGTTATGCTACTTGCGATCTATCCAGAGCGGGGAGCCAATAAGCATTATGGGGATGGTACCCCTTCTCCGCGATCCTTGGGTGTTGAAAAACTATCTCGATAGCTGGCGGCGGGCAGGTGCACTAATTTCGGAGTACGAAGTTGCCTCCCTTCTTGACGATCACGCGGTCGATATATTTCTACTCAGATCATTTGAGGTGGGACTGAGCCCCATGATTGACCCGCTCTTGCACACCGGCGATGAAATTGAATTAGCCGCCGGAGTCCCGATCATTCCTGCCCCCGATCTAGAGTACTAACGCGAGACGCAGGAAAGACCGTGACGATCGGGCGCTCGTCCTTCCCCGGAACGGGGAGGGTGGTCGGCGAAGCCGACCGGATGGGGTCTGAATGTGCTCTTCATCTGTTGATTCTAAACTAGCCCCACCCGGCCGCTGCGCGGCCACTGTCCAGCGGATACATGGGTAAAAGAATGGACCGGATACATGGATTACAATTCTCCGGTTTCGGTTTGGGGCGTCGTCTGACCGTTCCCGTGCACGGGAACGGTCAGACGACGCAATTTTCGTGTCTTGCGGTCGATGACGCCGATCGGCGCGTCGAAGAAGCGGACCTGCCAGGAGCCGTCTTCGGTCTCGTCCACGCCGACGGCTTCACCGATGAGCGCGCTGCAAATATGGATCAGGTCGCCCTGCCATTTGATCATTGCGTTGGTACGGACCCGGCGAACCGCCGTCTCGGCTGGATAACAAGGCTCGGGAAGCCGTCTCGGCATCGCCCGCGGCGAAGGGTGATAGACGCTCGCAGGCGTCTGCTGGCCAAGCGCCTCGTGCGGCCGCTCTTCGTTGTAATCGCGCGCAAAGGCCCGAAAACGTCTGGCCTGCGCGTTTCGATCGGCCGAGGCTGGATGCATGGCCTCCAAGAGCGTGCGATGAAAACGTTCATGCCGGCCGTTCTGCTGCGGCTGACCGGGATCGATCCGCTCGTGTCTTATCCCGAGTTTGATCCACCACGCCGACAAAGCGGTCAATCCGGTCGTGCCTGTCGAAGCAAACGGCGCCCCGTTGTCGGATCGGATCGCTTCAGGCAGGCCATAGGCCCGAAAAGCCCGCTCGAACAAGGGCCTCGCTTCTTCCTGGCTGGTGCTGGCCGTGGCCGCCACACTGATCAGATAGCGGCTGAATCCATCGGTGATCGTCAAAGGCTCCGCCCGCGTCCCGTCTCCCAACCGAACCCAGCCCTTGTGGTCGACACCCCAAACATGATTTGGATGCTGTGGCACCGTCAGCTGACCAAGCCGCGGCGGCGCAGAGCGCCGCACTCTGCGACCACAGCCGAGCCCGGCCCGCTTCAGGATCTCGCCCGCGGTCGATGCCACAGGCCAGGCGGTTTCGGATGCTCCATGGCGAGTTTCGCGACGATCTTGCGCGCTCCCCAAGTCGGACGACAACACCGCAAACCAATGATCGCTTCGGCAATATTCTGCGCCGTCGCAGCGCCATGCTCATGCGGCGCACGCGGCCGATCCATCAAGCCCGCCGCACCAAAATCGCGGTAGCGCTCCAACCATTTGTAACCCGTCTTGCGGCTGATCTCGAAACGCTCGCAAAGTTCCGTCATCGACCAAGAATCCGAGTTGTATTCCTCGATGAAACCAATTCGCTCATCCATGACATTGTTCTCTCGCCAAGGCATCGGCCGGTCCTCCCGGCCATTAGAGAACTGTCACCCATCTTTCCGGTCCGTTTCGTTACCTTTCTATCCGGTCTGTACACCACCCTCCCCTATTCAGGGGAGGGATTTGCAGCCACGAAATTTATGCGGCGGGCCGCCGGAATTCCAGCGATTACGCACGACGACGGCGGCGGCATCTGTGAGATAGATCATATTTTTCGCGAGCAGCATCTAGGATTCGATCCGGCCCGCTGCAGATGTAAGCCATCAACGCCTCAGGGTCTCGAATGCGTTACGACCGATCTCCCTTTGGCCCACAACGAACCTCGCAAAGCCCCCAATCTCGCTTCCCCTCAGCAAAACCCCGCCTCACCCCCTTCTCACCGCCCTCCACCCGATATCGCGCCGGCAAAACCCCTCGGGCCAGTCGATGAGATCGACGCCCGCATAGGCGTTTTTCCGCGCGCTCTCCACATCCTTGCCGAGCCCGGTGATGTTCAGAACACGCCCGCCATCGGCCAAAAGTTTTCCGCCCGCGCGCCTCGTTCCGGCCTGGGTGATCAGCACGCCTGGCAGAGCGGCGGCGCGTTCGAGCCCGCGGATCTCGGTGCCCTTCACAGGCGTGTCGGGATAGCCACGCGCTGCCAAGACGACGGTCAGCGCGCAGTCTGGCGAAAACGCGATTGGGCGCTCGGGCAGGTTTCCTTCGGCGCAAGCGAGCAACAGCGGCAGGAGATCTTCTTCGAGGCGGGGCAGAATCGCCTGCGTTTCGGGATCGCCGAAGCGCACGTTGAATTCGATCAGCTTCGGCCCGTCTTTGCCGATCATCAGGCCAGCGAAGAGAACGCCCTTGAAGTTCGCCCCCATGTCGACCATGCCGCGCAATGCGGGATCGATGATCTCGCGCATGATGCGCGCCGACATGGCGGCATCGACGTTTGCGGCCGGCGAATAGGCGCCCATGCCGCCGGTATTGGCGCCGCTATCGCCGTCGCCGACGCGCTTATGGTCCTGCGCCGAGGCGAAGGCGACCGCCTTTTGCCCGTCGCAGAGGGCGAAAAAGGAGGCTTCTTCACCGTCGAGACACTCCTCGACGACGATTGTTCGGCCGGCCGCGCCGAAGCCGCCGCCGAGCATGAAATCGATCGCCGCTTCGGCTTCTCTGACGGTCTTCGCGACGATCACGCCTTTGCCGGCCGCGAGTTCGTCGGCTTTGACGACGATCGGGGCGCCATGCTGGCCGACATGGACCTTGGCGGACCAAGCATCGGCAAATGTTTCATAGGCCGCGGTCGGAATCGCTAGGCGGCGGCAAAGATCCTTGGTGAAACCTTTCGAGCCTTCCAAACGCGCCGCCGCGCGGCTCGGGCCGAAGGCACGAATGCCGGCTTTGTCGAGATCATCGACGATGCCGGCGACGAGCGGCAGTTCCGGGCCGACGACGACGAGGCCGATCTCCGCCTTTTTGCAGAACGCGACGACGCTGGCGTGGTCGGCCGCAGCGAGCGCAACGATTTCGGCAAGTTCCGCTATGCCGGGATTGCCGGGCGCCGCAAACAGCCGGCCGAGTTTTGGGCTTTTTGCTAAAGCGCGGGCGAGCGCATGTTCGCGCCCGCCGGAGCCGAGAAGAAGGATGTTCACGTCTGGCCTTTGCGAGATTTGCAAGATTTGTTCTTGGCTTGGTAGACGACGGGGACGTAGGATTCAATCTCCATAAGCGGTAGGTCTCCCGCACCACGCCGATATCCGCCGCCTTAATGCGGCCTTGGTGCAAGTTATTGATTTCGAGCCTATTCTCATCAGCCGGATCAATCTCTACGGGCGAAACTGGACCGCCGCGCAAAACCTCGAAACAGGCCTTCATGATGGATGACGAAGCGAACCGCTTTTCCGCCCGCGCCGCGCGCTATGCCCGCGTCGGCACGAATGTCGGCGGCGTCGCGGCGCGGATGGCCGGCGCACGCTTTCTTGGCACAAGCGGAACCGATGCGGAGCTTGCCGCCCAGCTCGTGCGGGCGCTCGGTGGCCTCAAAGGCCCGATGATGAAGGTCGCGCAAATGCTTGCGACCATTCCGGATCTTTTGCCGCCGGAATATGCCGAGGCCTTGCAGGCTTTGCAGGCCGATGCGCCGCCGATGGGGGCGGCCTTCGTCAAGCGCCGTATGCAGGCCGAACTCGGGCCCGATTGGCGCGGCCGATTCGCCGAATTCGACCTGCATCCCGCGGCGGCGGCGTCCTTGGGGCAAGTCCACCGCGCCAAGAGCCACGAGGGCACGCTCCTCGCCTGCAAATTGCAATATCCGGACATGGCCTCGGCAGTCGAAGCGGATCTGAAGCAGCTCGAGTTTCTCTTCTCGCTGCATCGTCGGCTGCGGCCGGCGATCGACACGCGGGAAGTCATCAAGGAAATCGCGGCGCGGGTGCGCGAGGAGCTCGATTATGACCGCGAAGCCCGGCACGCGGCGCTTTATGCCGAAATGCTGAGGCCCGCGACGGATGTACGCGTGCCGGGTGTCGCAGCCGAATTGTCGACGAAACGTTTGCTGACGATGAATTGGCTCGAAGGCAAGAAACTGCTCGCCTTCGTAGGTGCGCCCGAAGAGGTGCGAAATCGCGTCGGCTGCGCCATGCACAAGGCGTGGTGGCATCCCTTCGGCCAGTTCGGCGTCATCCATGGTGATCCGCATCTCGGCAATTACACTGTCTTTTTAGAAGATGCGGCGGTGGGTGGGATCAATCTGCTCGATTACGGCTGTATTCGGATCTTTCCGCCGCGCTTCGTCGGCGGTGTCATCGACCTCTACCGAGGCCTTCTCGAAGGCGATCGCGCCCGGGTGGTTCATGCCTATGAGACCTGGGGCTTTCGCGGCCTCAGCAAAGACCTCGTCGACATCCTCAATATCTGGGCGCGGTTCATCTATGGACCCTTGCTCGAAGACCGGGCGCGCACGATCGCCGACGGCGTCTCGCCGGCCCTTTATGGGCGACGGGAAGCGTTTCAGGTCCACAAGGCTTTGCAGGAAAAGGGGCCGGTTAAAATGCCGCGCGAATTCGTCTTCATGGACCGTGCGGCGATCGGCCTCGGTGGCGCGTTCCTGCACCTCGGCGCCCGGCTCAATTTCCATCGCATGTTCGAAGCGGCCATCGCCGATTTCTCGCTGGCGGCGGTCGGGCAGCGCCAGGCCGCGGCCCTCGCCTCTGCGGGTCTGTTGGCCGCGGAGTGAGGCTGGAAAATCCCGCCGCCTCCACCTCGCCAAGACCGGCCTCGCCGCGCGGCGCATGACCTGCCGTGCGACATCGAGTAGCTCAAATATTCCCCATTCCGCCAACCGACCCTCTTGACGCCATGGGGCGAACGCTGCGAAAGGAGAGCCGCGAGCCAAACGGGACTGGAGGCACTATGGCCGAGCAACATGCCGTTTCCGCAGGCGGGTATTCCGACAATGACTATGCCGAACACGAAAAAACCTATCGCCTGTTCTTGGCCCTCTTCAAATATGGCACGCTCGGCGCCGTTTTGGTTCTGATTCTTCTCGCAATACTGACACTGTGAGGGCCGGCCCGTAGGCATGTCCCTATCGGACAAATTGTCCCAGCTCGTTGGGACATACTCTAGAGTATACGCTCGAGTCTGCGAGCCGGCGGTTTCCGTATCTGCTGATGCCGCGCGCGTCTCGATGAAATTCAAGACCCGATGCTGCGCTACGCGCCCATCTTGATGCAGGTGGGTCGGGTGGCGCCATTGCTTTGGGTTAAATGTGTCGCTTGATCTGGAGATTTTCATGCGGATCGCCGTACCGGCCGAAACAGATCCCGGCGAGGCCAGAGTTGCCGCCACCCCGGAAACGGTAAAGAAATTCAACGCTCTCGGTGCCGAGGTCGTGGTCCAAACGGGGGCTGGATCGAAAGCAGGCTATCCGGATGCCGATTATGCCCAGGCCGGCGCAACGATAGGCGCCGACAGGGCGAGCACGCTTCGCGACGCCGATGTCATTTTGCGGGTGCGCCGGCCCGAGGCCGCCGACCTCGCCGGCGCCAAGGCGGGCGCCGCGGTCATCGCGATCATGGACCCCTATGGCCATGTCGATGCGTTGCAGAGCCTCGCCGAAGCAAATGTTATGGCCTTCGCCATGGAACTCATGCCGCGCATCACCCGCGCGCAGGTGATGGACGTGCTTTCGAGCCAAGCCAATCTCGCCGGCTATCGCGCCGTGGTCGACGCGGCTGCGGAATTCGGCCGCGTGCTGCCGATGATGATGACGCCGGCCGGTACGGTCCCGGCTGCGAGGGTCTTCATCATGGGCGTCGGCGTCGCCGGTCTTCAGGCCATCGCAACAGCGCGACGGCTTGGCGCTATCGTGACGGCGACCGACGTGCGCCCGGCGACGAAGGAGCAGGTCGAATCGCTCGGCGCCAAATTCATTGCGGTCGAAGACGAAGAATTCAAACAAGCCGAGACGGCCGGTGGCTATGCCAAAGAAATGTCGGCCGAATATCAGGCAAAGCAAAAGGTGCTGACGGCGTCGCATATCGCCAAGCAGGATATCGTCATCACCACTGCGCTCATTCCAGGGCGCAAGGCACCCATCCTCGTGACAGCCGAGATGGTCGCCTCCATGCGGCCCGGCTCGCTGATCGTCGATCTTGCAGTCGAACGCGGCGGCAATTGCGAACTTGCCCGACCCGGCGAGATCGTCGTTTCCGGCAATGACGTGAAGGTCATCGGTCATCTAAATGTCGCCGGCCGGCTCGCCACGACGGCATCGGCCCTCTACGCCAAGAATCTCTTTGCCTTTGTCGAGACGCTGATCGACAAGACGACGAAGAACCTGGCGATAGCCTGGGACGATGAAATCGTGAAAGCGACGTTGCTGACGAAAGACGGCGCACTCGTCCATCCGAATTTTCAAAAAGTCGCCTGATCCAAAGCGGTTCGCGAGGATCGCGGACTATGCCGGGTTTGGTGCAGCGGTTTGGTACAGACATTAGGGGCAGACATGGCTAACGAAAGCCCACAGCAACTTCTCATGGCGGCGGCCGATGCCGCGCACAGCTCTGCTGATCAGGTCGGCACTGCGGTCCATATAGCGAGTGGCGGCGCGATCGACCCGTTCGTGTTTCGCTTCGCGATCTTCGTGCTGGCGATCTTCGTCGGCTACTACGTGGTTTGGTCGGTGACGCCGGCCTTGCACACGCCGCTGATGTCGGTGACCAACGCGATTTCATCGGTGATCGTGGTCGGTGCCCTCCTCTCTGTCGGCGTCGACGTCTCGGCGCCGGGGAATGACGGCGCCATCCTCGCGCGGATATTCGGCTTCATCGCGCTGATCCTGGCGTCAGTGAACATATTCGGCGGCTTCCTCGTCACCGAGCGCATGCTCTCTATGTATAAGAAGAAGGGCTGATTTCGATGAGCGCCAATCTCGCGGCCCTGCTTTATCTCGCCTCGGGCATTCTCTTCATTCTGGCTTTGCGCGGTTTGTCCTCGCCGGCAACCTCACGGCGCGGCAATCACTTTGGCATCGTCGGCATGGCGATCGCGATCGTCACGACGCTCCTCTATCAGATCCCCGCCGGGATATCGGGCTGGATATTCGTCGTCATCGGTGTGGCGATCGGCGGCTCGATCGGCGCTTGGCGCGCCCGCACCGTGTCGATGACGGCGATGCCGCAACTCGTCGCCTTTTTCCACGCGCTCGTCGGTCTTGCCGCCGTGCTCGTGGCGGCGGGTGCTTATTATGCGCCGCAAGCATTCGGCATCGGCACGCCGGGTGCGATCCATGGCGCGAGCCTCGTCGAAATGTCGATCGGCGCCGCGATCGGCGCGATCACCTTCACAGGTTCGGTCATCGCCTTCCTGAAGCTCGATGGGCGCATGTCCGGCAAGCCGATCCTTTTGCCGCAGCGCCACGTGATCAACGGCGGCCTCGCGCTTTTGCTCATCCTGCTCGTCGTCTTGTTCGTGCTGACGCAGGCCGCGGTATTGTTCTGGCTGATCGCATTTGTTTCCTTTGCGCTCGGCTTGCTCATCATCATCCCGATCGGCGGCGCCGATATGCCGGTCGTCATCTCGATGCTCAACTCGTATTCCGGCTGGGCAGCGGCGGGTATCGGCTTCACGCTCGGCAATCTCGCACTCATCATCACCGGTGCGCTCGTCGGCTCGTCCGGCGCCATTCTGTCCTACATCATGTGCAAGGGCATGAATCGCGCCTTCATCTCCGTTATTCTCGGCGGCTTCGGCGGTGAAACAGCAGGGGTTGCAGGCGTTGTCGAATCGAGGCCGGTGAAACGAGGCTCGGCAGAGGATGCCGCCTTTATTATGCAGAACGCCGAGAAAGTGATCATCGTGCCGGGTTACGGCATGGCGGTCGCCCAAGCCCAACATGCTCTGCGCGAAATGGCCGATGTCCTGAAAAAGGAGGGCGTCGACGTCAAATATGCGATCCACCCCGTCGCCGGGCGCATGCCGGGTCACATGAACGTGCTGCTCGCCGAAGCTAATGTGCCCTACGACGAAGTGTTTGAACTCGAAGACATCAATGCCGAATTCGGCCAGGCCGATGTTGCTTTCGTCATCGGCGCCAACGACGTCACGAATCCGGCCGCCAAGACTGATCCGAAGTCGCCGATCTACGGCATGCCGATCCTCGATGTCGAAAAGGCGAAGACGGTTCTTTTCGTCAAACGCGGCATGGGGTCGGGCTACGCCGGCGTCGAAAACGAGCTGTTCTTCAGAGACAATACGATGATGCTCTTCGGTGACGCCAAGAAAATGGTCGAGACCATTTTGAAAGCGATGGGATAGACGCCTGCCCGCGCTGTGGCAGAGTGAATGCGAGCAATTTTTCGAGCCGGCCGCGTGTTCCGATCGGGCGGACTTATCCGCTCGGGACGACGGTACGCCAATTTATTGAGGCGGAACCAGTCTTTCCGTCGGGCGAGCGGGACTGACCCTAAGTGATCGCGCCGTCACGGCACCGCTTCTCCTGCCCGAAAGTCCTGAGCCGATAGTTCAGCCGCACCGGCCCTATGCCTGGCTGCGAGCTCTGTATCGCCGAATCCTCCCGCCATGTCTCCATCGATTTATGAAATGCTATTTCATTCTCTTGACCTTGCCGCTTCGCAATGGGAATGTCTCCGCGACAGGAACTGGATGATCAAGAGGCGCAAATGTCCGAAGCTGGAAGCCTTGGAGGGAAAGTTGTCGTTGTCACGGGGGCGGGCCGCGGCATCGGCCGCGAGATTGCGCTGCTCGCGGCCGCCGAGGGCGCCAAGGTCGTCGTGAACGACCTTGGCGGCGCCGCAGACGGCGACGGGAAAAGCGCAGCCCCGGCGGAAGAGGTAGTCGATGAAATCCGCAAAAGAGGCGGTGCCGCCGTCGCCAATTTCAATTCCGTGGCCGAGCCGCTACAGGCTGATGCGATCATCAAGACGGCGCTCGACGCATTCGGCCGGCTCGACGGCATCGTCAATAATGCCGGCATTTTGCGCGACGCGATCTTTCACAAGATGAGTGTGGTGGACTTTGAACTCGTCATAAAAGTTCATCTTCTTGGCTCGTTCTACATGTCGCATGGCGCGGCGCGAATCTTCCGCGAACAAGGCAGCGGTGCCTTCGTTCATTTCACCTCGACGTCGGGTTTGATCGGCAATTATGGGCAGGCAAATTATGCGGCCGCCAAGCTCGGTATCGTCGGTCTGTCGAAATCTATTGCGCTTGACATGGCCCGTTTCAACGTGCGCTCGAATTGCGTTTCACCCTTTGCCTGGAGCCGATTGATCGGGACGATCCCGACCGAGACGGAAGACGAAAAGGCGCGTGTTGCCCGCATGCAGGCCATGGGGCCGGAAAAGATCGCACCGCTCAGCGCCTTTTTGTTGAGTGATGCCGCCAAAGACGTCACCGGCCAAATCTTCGCGGTCAGGATGAACGAAATTTTCCTCATGGGTCAATCGCGGCCGATCCGCTCGGTTCATCGCGGCGACGGCTGGACCTGCAAATCGCTCGCGGAGCACGCAATACCGGCATTGAAGGGGTCTTTCTATCCGCTCGATCGGTCCGCCGATATTTTTACCTGGGACCCCGTCTGATCACGAGGATGCGCTGGGGATCCGGAACCCGCCAGGCCGACGCATGATCGCCATCGGCGCAGCGTTGAATGATCGGAACACGCCCTTTTCAGGCCGGCGGTCACGACAAAACGACGCACTGCGGCAATTGCGACGGTGCTTTACCTTAAGTTTACTGCACCTGCCACATATTGGCGTTCACGCCGTCGCAGGTCTCCGGATCATGTTCGCCAACCTCAAGCGTTTGGTCGGGTCCCAAACTTCGGTTCGAGTCGTAGCAAGCGCCGAGGCGCCGGCACGACCGGCTGATGAAAGGGCCGAAGCGCCAAGCAAGATACTCGTGCAATTGCGTGAGACCTTCGACCTTTTGGAGGTCGATGTCTCGCGCCTGATCAGTGACGTCATCGCGGCTGCTGGTGCGACGCAGCAAGACATGCGTCGCTTCGCGCAGGCGGTCAAAGAGATATTCGGCAGTTGCGGCGAGCTTGCCGGGGATGCCGAAAACGCGGCACGCGACGTCTCCGCGCTCGCCTCCGCAAGCGTCGAATTGACCAGTTCGAGCGAGGAGATCGGTCGTCGCCTGCACGAGGTCGCGGTTCTCGCGAGCAGCGCGAAGCAAACGACCGATGAGGCGCGTGCGAGTGTCGACGGATTGAAGGCCTCATCAGCCGATATCATGCCGATCGCGGGGCTCATCAGCTCGATCGCGAAACGAACCAATCTCTTAGCGCTGAATGCGACGATCGAGGCGGCGCATGCCGGCGCTGCCGGCCGCGGCTTTGCGGTGGTCGCCGGTGAAGTCAAATCGCTGGCGCTCGAAACGCAAAAGGCGACCGACGAGATCGCACGAAGGCTCAGCGGTCTGCAAAATGACTCGTCACGGCTAATCGATGCCGTCGATAAAATCGGGCATTTCATCGACGCCGCTTGGCCGGTCTTTGCCGCCATTTCGACCGCAGTCGATGAGCAAACACAGACGACGGAGGAACTGTCGCGGTCCACCGGTGAGACGTCGACCTTCGTTAAGCGGGTCAGCAGTAGCGCTCATGCGATCGCCGGGATAGCGTCTTCAACGGCGGACGTGTCACGCTCTGCCGAACAGTCGGTGCAACGCGTCTCTGTGGATGCGGAAAAGCTTCGATCGCGCTTCGTCATCTTCCTGCGCCAGACTGAGATCGGCAGCCGGCGCCGGCATGATCGTCTGCCCTGCGAGCGTGCGGTGACTCTGTCCGTTGATCTTGCGCTTCATTCCGGCCACACGATCGACCTCTCGGAAGGCGGCGCTCTCGTTGCAATTCCGTGCGAGCCTGCAATCGCCAAAGGTGCGCGCGTCATCATCGCCATCGACGGTATCGGCCGGACAGCTGCGCGCGTCGTCGCGCATTCGACGATGGGATTTCACGTTGAATGGCTGCAACCGCCGCTCGATTTCGTCGCGGCGATCCAGCACGTTCTCGAAGAAATCCACAAAGAAAACGCCGATCTCGTGGTGAGCGCCATCAAGGCCGCCGAAAGCGTGTCGCGGGCTTTCGAAGAAGCAATTGCCACCCGGCGTCTGACAATGGAAACGCTGTTCGACGGCGAATATGAGCCGATCGAAGGGACCGATCCACCACAATATCGAACCCGTGCGCTCAAGGTATTGGAGGATATTCTACCGCCTCTTCAGGACCCCTTGCTCCTCAGTGACAGCCACGTGGTTTTCGCGATAGCCGCCGATCGCAATGCATGGCTGCCCGTCCACAATCAGCGTTATTCGCATCCGCAACGGCCCAATGACGTCGACTGGAACGCGGCGAACAGCCGCAATCGCCGCATCTTCGATGATCGCGCGGGATTGGCGGCCGTGCGCAATGTGCGCCCTTCGCTCATCCAGACTTATAACCGTGACGAAGGCGCCGGCAATTTCGTCATGATGAAGGAAATCGATGCCCCGATTTGGGTTTTCGGCCGCCATTGGGGCGGGTTCCGGATCGGCTATAAGATTTGATCTGCGGGGTTGGACAATCATCGCCCGCGGCGTGCGTACCCCCGCTCCGCGGCTCGGATCGATGGAAGACGCTCGGAACAATGCGCTGAAACCTATCTTCGCCGAGCCCTTGGCCATCTCCGATGGCTCAATCGCAACATGATTTAGGCGTGGCCGAGTTGGTTCGTTCCTTCGCGCGCGAGGCGATTATTCGGATCGAAGGCGAGTGCGCGCTGGTAAGATTCGATGGCTTTGGCACGATTCCCGCTCTTTTCGTAGGCGAGTCCGAGGCCGGCCCAGGCATTTGCATTCCTGTTGTCGACATTGAGCGCCGCATTGAAATCCTCGATCGCCTTCTCGGGCTGACCGATGGCGATGAGGCTTTGGCCGCGCGCCTCATAGGGAGCTGCGGCGAAAGGATCACGATCGATTGCATTGTCGAAATCGGTGATCGCCTGAGCGTGGTTGCCTTCGAGCTGATAGATGAGGCCGCGCGCATGAAAGGCCTGGGCCTTCTCAGGATCGAGCTTGATCGCTTGATCGAGATCGGCGAGTGCTTCTGCTAGGCTGCCTTGCTGGCGCAAGAGATTGGCGCGCCCAAGATAGGCTGGTGCATGATTGGGATTGGCAGCGATCGCGCGGTTGAAGTCGGCCAGCGCCGCATCATTGCTCTTGATCTGCCGATAGGCGAGGGCGCGATTGGTTAGAGAGGCCGCATCATTCGGGCTGATCCGGATCGCCTGTGTGAAATCGGCAATCGCTTCCTGGAACTTGCCGATGCGCGCATAGGCGACGCCGCGCGTGTTGTAGGCTTCCGCGCTATTCGGATTGCGTTGGACGACATCGGTGAGCGAGGCGATGTTTGCGGAGGCCTCTTGCGGGGATTGCTGGACGACTTCCGCGATGCCGGCGCCGCGCGGCATCACGTTCGTCGATTCGCAGCCGGCGAGCGCCATGGCGATCAACGCGAGCCCGGCCAGCTTAAGCTTGCCTTGCAGCAGAACAGGCTGAGGTTCCGACGTCGATCTGCCCATATTTCGTACTCGCGCGAACGTCTCCCCAGATTCCCCCTCGCCTGCGCTCTCGCGAATCCCTGGCGAGAGAGCGATTACGTCTAAGAACTTACCGTGACTTGCACAGAGAACTCGCGCCTACCGCCGAACTCAGCGCGGACCCATTACCGGCTTGGCCTTCATCGGCAAAAGCCCTTCGCGCTGCAATTTCTTGCGCGCCAGTTTGCGGGCCCGACGCACGGCCTCCGCCTTTTCGCGGGCGCGCTTTTCGGAAGGTTTTTCGTAGTGGCCGCGAAGCTTCATCTCGCGGAAAATGCCTTCGCGCTGCATTTTTTTCTTCAGCGCCTTAAGGGCCTGGTCAACATTATTGTCTCGAACCAGTACTTGCACGCAGAGTTCCTTCATTTAGCCGAGCCACGCACCAAGGCGAAGAATTCGACGACTTGCTGGGAATCGAAAATGGGGTGCAACAGGGCACCCCATTCAACCAAGTCAACCTAGCAGAATCACACAGCCATGTCCAGTCGCTGGCTTCGCTCGACGGCGGAGTTCGCCGGAAAAGGCGGATGTTTCAGGCCACTTGAGCGTTGCCCACGGTGGCGTGGAGCGCCAGATCGGCTGCATCAAATGCCGCCGTTGCGATGGGCTAGGCGGTGCAACTCCGGCAAACCGCTTTCGCGCCTGCGATTTCTTCGAGGGAAGCCTGAAACCCTTCGGATTTGAAGTATGCCTCTCTATGGCTTGCTGTCCCAAACGATCCGCGTCACGTGTCCCATCTTCCGGCCAGGCCTGACCTTCGCTTTGCCGTAGAGATGCAGGCAGGCACCGTCCTCGCGCAATAGGTCCTCGTAGGCGAGCGCATCCTCGCCGATGAGATTCCGCATCTCGACGGCGATGCCGTGCCGTCGGGGCGTTCCGAGCGGCCAGCCTGCGATCGCGCGTATATGCTGTTCGAATTGCGACGTGAGAGCACCATCTTGCGTCCAATGCCCGGAATTATGCACTCGCGGCGCGATCTCGTTGACGAGCAAGGTCTCGCGGACGCCGCCTTCATCCGCGGCTTCGCAGACGAACATTTCCACCGCGATCACACCCGCATAGTCGAGCGCATCGGCGATGCGGTGCGTAGAGGCCACAGCCGCGACGGCTGTCTTAGGCAGAATTGCCGCCGGCACACGACTCGAACTCAAGATATGGTTCGAATGGATATTTTCGGCGACGTCATAGGCGGCAAAACTGCCGTCGGCGCCGCGCGCCGCGACGACCGAAACTTCTTTGACGAACGGCACGATGCCTTCGAGGATGGAGGGCCGTCCTCCGAGCCCGCGAAACGTTGCGGCGAGATCTGAGCCTTCGCGGATGATCGCCTGGCCTTTGCCGTCGTAGCCGAAGCGCCGCGTCTTGAGCAGGGACGGGCGGCCGAATTGCGCCACCGCCCGCGCAAGCCCGCCCGCATCGTCGACGCGGATATAGGGCGCCGTTGCAATTCCCAATGAGGTGAGAAAGTCCTTTTCGTGGAGCCGGTTCTGGCTGACGGCCAAAGCTGCCGGGCTTGGCCGTACCGGCCGCAAAGCAGCGAGAATGGCGGCCGTGCGGGCCGGTACATTCTCGAACTCATAGGTGATGAGGTCGACCGAACCGGCAAAGCGCGTCAAAGCGGCTTCGTCTTCGTATGACGCGCGGGTCTCTCTTGCGCAGACATCGAAGGCCGGGCTGTCGGCTTCCGGTGCGTAAATATGAGTCTTGAGGCCGAGGTCGGCCGCCGCGAGCGCTAGCATCCGACCGAGCTGGCCGCCGCCCAAAACTCCGATCGTGCTGCTTGGTTCGAGCTTTACGGCCATGACCTGCGCCCCGAGAACCTGCGCCCCAAGCTCTCAGCCCTCGTCCAAAGGATGTTCGGCAACCGATTGCGTTTGAGCCGAGCGCCAGGCGGCGAGGCGGGCGGCGAGCGCTTTATCTTCGAGGGCGAGAACCGCCGCAGCGAGAAGAGCGGCATTTACGGCACCGGCGTCGCCGATCGCAAGCGTGCCGACCGGGACTCCGGCCGGCATTTGCACGATCGACAAGAGCGAATCCCGCCCCGACAAAGCCTTGCTCTCCACCGGTACGCCGAAGACGGGCAAAAGCGTCATGGCCGCCGTCATGCCGGGCAGATGGGCGGCGCCGCCGGCGCCGGCAATGATGAGCTTGAATCCTTTGGCGGCCGCCCCCTTGGCGAATTTCACCAGCCGATCCGGCGTGCGATGCGCCGAAATGAGCAAGGCTTCATAGCCGATTTCGAGGGCTTCGAGCGTCGCCGCCGCGTGCCGCATCGTCTTCCAATCGGATTGGCTGCCCATGATGAGCGCGACGGGCTTTGCGATTGCGGGCAAGATTTTGTCCAAAGAGCTCGGTTTTGTGAAGGCAGCGGCATAAACGAAGGTTGGGCCCGGCGCAAGCGGCGCGGATCGGGTCTTTCGCGAAGATTTGCTCTGCCCGTCCTCCGGTCTACCAGAAGGCTCGAATTCTTGCCGAAGCCTCCGCCGAATTGCTGCAAAACGCAAGATGTCGCTGCAGATGCGGGCAGAATTTCGCCCGGCGCACGCATCTCCCGGGCGTCTATTGCAAACATGTGAGATATTCTCCATGGACTTTGAAACGCGCTTTGAAACGATCCGCTGTGACGTCTCCGACCGGGTCGCCCTCCCGAGCCTGCATCGGCCCGACAAGCTGAACGCCTTCACCCGCAGGATGTGTCAGGAGCTGATCGCCGCCTTCGATCTTGCCGACGCAGATGATGACGTGCGCGCGGTGATCGTCACCGGGGCCGGACGCGCCTTTTGCGCCGGTGCCGATCTCTCGCAAGGCGACAAGACGTTCGACTATGCGGCGCGCGAAGATCCTCCCTCGGAAAGCCTGCCGTCCGCAGACCTCACCGATCTCTCGGATGAAAGGGTCCGCGACAGCGGCGTGTTTCATGATGTCGCTCGCCGTGCACTATCCTCTTGTTCGAGCGCGTCGCGGCTGCGGGCGGAGATAGGCGAGGACGCGCGGGGCCAGCCGCCTTCGCTTCATCCGTTGCGCAAAAAATCAGCGACGAGATTGATCTGGTCCGGCACGTTCAAAGCCGGCGCATGGCCGCAGCCCTTGATCGTGACGAGCCGGCAGCCCGGCCCGCGCCGCGTCATTTCCTCGGCAACGGGCGCGAGAAGCAGATCCGAGTCTTCGCCGCGCAGGCACATGACGTCGCATTCGAGCCTGTCCCAATGGGACCATTGCTCGAAATCGTCGGGCTCCTCGTCGAATTGCACGACGATCTTCGGATCATAATGCGGCGTGATCCGGCCGTCCGGCAGACGCCGGGTTGAAGTCTCCGCCAGCCGCCGCCATTGCGCATCGGTCAGAAAGCCAAAGGGCTTGTAGACCTGCCTAAAATAAGCTTCGAGTTCGCTGACCCGAGCGAAGCTCGGCAGCGTGCCGGCATAGGCGCGGATGCGCTGCCTAGCCACCTCATTGATCTTCGGTCCGATGTCGTTCAAAACGAGCCGTCTGATCCGCCCTTTGAGCGGTCCGGCGCCGGCGCGGATCGCAATTCCGCCGCCCATCGAAGTGCCGACCCAGTCGACCACGCCGAGGCCCAAACCGTCCAGAAAGCCCGTGGCGAAATCCGCAAAGGCGTCATTGTTGTAGTCGCGCTCGGGCGCAGGGCTCCATTGGCTCAGCCCGCGTCCGATCGTATCAGGCGCGAAAATGTGCCAATCTGCCGCCAGCGCCTGGGCGAGATCGTCGAAGTCGCGACTGGTCCGGGCAAAGCCATGCCAAAAAACGAGCGGCGGCTTTTCTGCGTTTCCCCATTCCACATAATGGAATTCGAGACCCTTGATGGTGATGTAATGTGAAGACGGTATCGTCATTTTCGCAGTGTCCGTAGCCTCCCGACAATCCCGGCCGGGAAGAAGTAGATGCTGAGGATGAAGAGAATGCCGAGCCACAAGAGCCATCTGTCCGGATGGAGGAGACCCGGCAGGATCGGTAGGCCTGCGGTCTCCGCCGCATGCGAAGCAAGCCCCATCAGAGATTGCAGATAGTTCTGCGCCAGGATGAACAGGGTTGCGCCGATAATGGCTCCATACATGGTGCCCATGCCGCCGATCACGACCATCAGAAGAATGTCGAGCATGATCGAGAAGCTCAAGGACGTATCGGGCCCGACGTAGCGCAGCCAGAGGGCATAGAGGGCGCCGGCGGCGGCGGCAAGCATGGCTGCAAGGCAATTGGCGAGGCTGCGATGGACAACGGTGCGATATCCGAGCGCTTCGGCGCGGAACGGATTCTCGCGGATCGCCTGCAAGACCCGGCCGAAGGGCGAATTGACGACGCGCAACAGAAGAAGAAACAAGACGACGCAGACGAGGAACACGAGATAATAGGTGAGCGTTTTCCCGTTGATGGCGATCCCGATGAGATCTTTCGGCACGAGTTGGAAGCCCGGCCGCAGTAGTTCCGGGACTTGGAAACTGCGGCCGTCCTCGCCGCCGGTCAGTTCCGAAAGCTGCGAAGCGAGCACGGCGAAGGCCGATGCAACGGCGAGCGTGATCATTGCGAAGAACAGCGCCTGGACGCGCAGCGAGAAGAGCCCGATGGCGAGCGCAAGCAAGGCCGCGAGCGGCAGGCCACAGAAAATGCCGATGCCAACGGCGCCCCAAGACGCGCCGAGCGAATACAACGAAATTGCGATCGCATAGCTGCCGATGCCGAAAAACATCGTATGTGCAAAAGAGACAATGCCGGTATAGCCGAGCAAGAGATCGTAAGACGCAGCCAATATCGCGAAGACGCAGAGCTTTGCCGCAACGTCGAGCGATTTGGCGCCGGGGAACAGGAAAGGTGCAAACGCCAGCGTCGCGATGATGAGGACCAGCAAAACCGTGAGCACGCGGCTTCTCGGGAGGTCGCCGGAAAGGATGAGGAACCTGTCGTGCTTCATCGGTTCGTCACTTGATAAAGGCCGCGCGGCCGCCACAGGAGAACGCAGACCATCAAAAGGATGTTGGAGACCAAGGCGAGCTTGGGAACCAGAAACCCGGCGTAATTCGCCAGAAGAGCGACCAGCAGCGAAGCCAGGAAACAGCCGCCGACCGAGCCCAAGCCGCCGATGATCACGACGACGAAGATGAGAACCATCATGTCCCCGCCCATGCTCGCATTCAATTGTTCGCGGTAAAGCGCCCACATGACCCCGCCCAATCCGGCCAGCGCCGAACCCACCATGAAGACGCCGACGAAGAGCCGCGTGATCCTGTAGCCGAGCGCCCCGACCATTTCGCTGTTCTCGACGCCGGCCCGGATCAAAAGGCCGATCTTGGTGCGGTTGAGCACGACAAGCATCGCCGCAAAAATCACGAGACCCACGATGACGGCGAGGAGGCGATATTTTTCAATCGCCACGTCACCGATTACGAACGAGCCGCGCAGGCTCGACGGTAGAGGCAAAGGAATCCCCGCCGGTCCCCACAAGGCCTTGATCGCCTCTTCGGTGACGATCAGACCGCCCATGGTGACGAGGATCTGTCTCAAATGCTGGCCATAGACCGGCACGATCAGAATACGCTCGAAGCCGAGCCCGAGGACGCCGCTCACGACCATCGCAAACAGAACTGCCGGCACGAGTGCAACCAGGTTGAGCCAAAACGAATCCGCATAAGTGAAACCGGCAAGCGGCAGCAGGATCAAGGTCGCGACATAAGCGCCGACCGAAATGAACGCACCATGGCCGAAATTCAGGACATGCATCAGGCCGAAGACGAGGGTCAGCCCGGAGGCCATCACGAAGATCATCAGGCCCATCGCGAGTCCGGCGACTGTCAAGGTGACCCACGAGGAGAAAGAGAGGAAAGGAAAGAGTGCGAACCCAGCGACCTTCAAGGTGACCCAATTGCAGACATAGTCGAAAGGCAAAATTCCAAGTGCGAGCATGAGCGGCAGCGCCAGAGGCACGAGGTCGGCTTTCGGCTTCGGCAATGCCGCATCGAGCGACGCAGAGGCGGTCACGGTCATTGATGCATATCCAGACTGAGCCCGAGAAGTCTTTGCTGCAGGGCCGCGTCCTCGACCAGCGCTTCCATCTCGCCGGAGTGGACGATCCGGCCATCATCCATCACGAAGACGTGCTCGCCGAGTTTTTGCGCGACTCGGAAATTCTGTTCGACGAGCAGGATTGCCGTCCCCTGGCGCTTGATCTCGGCGAGACACTCGATGAGCGCGTCGACAATCGCCGGGGCGAGCCCTTTCGTCGGTTCATCGACGAGAAGCAGCTTGCGCTCTTCGACGATGGCACGAGCGATCGAAAGCATCTGCTTCTCGCCGCCCGATAATGTTCCGGCCCGCGACAGCCAGAATTTCTTCAAGGCCGGGAAGAAACCGAAAATCCATTCGAGGCGGGCCGCGTCGAGCGGCCCGTGGCGGGCCGCCAATATGAAATTTTCCTTGACGGTCAAGTCCGAAAACACCGCCATGGTTTCCGGCACATAGCCGATGCCGGCATAGGCGATCATAGGGGTGGCCAAGGCCTCGATTCGTGTGGTGTCGAACCTTATCTCGCCCAACGAGGCCCGCCATAGGCCCATGATCGTCCGAAGCGTCGTCGTCTTGCCGGCGCCATTGCGACCGAGCAGCATGGTGGTCTTGCCTTCGCCGACATCGAAGTTGACGCCGTGCAAAATGTGATAGCGCCCGATATGCGTGTGGACTCCCGCGAGCTGCAAGAGGGTGCTCATGCCGCCTTCCCTGCCGCTTTGTCAGCACTGACGCCGAGATAGGCCTCCTGCACGATAGCCGATGCCATCACGTCGAGCGGCTTGCCATCGGCCATCAAGCGTCCGTTATGGAGAACGATGATGCGGTCGGCGAGCGAACGCACGACGTCCATCTTGTGTTCGACGAGCAGAATGGTCTTCGAACGGTCTTCTTTCAGGCGCGCGATCAAATCGAGCACGACCGGGACCTCGTCGACGCCCATGCCGGCGGTCGGCTCATCGAACATGAAAACCTGCGGCTTGAGCGCGATCATCAGGCCCACTTCGAGCTTGCGCTGATCGCTATGCGACAGCGCCGCGGCGATGACATTGCGGCGGGCGGCGAGCGCGACGCGCTCGAGAACTTCGTCCGCACGGGCGATCAGATCGCGCCGCTGCATCCATGGCCGCAAGAGCTCGTAGTGCACGCCCGCCGCCGCTTGGATCGCGAGGCGGACGTTTTCGGCCACGGTCAGTCCGGGAAACAGACTGGTGAGCTGGAACGCACGGCCGATGCCTGCCCGTGTCCGCGCCGCGACCGAGGCTTTGGTAACGTCGGTCCCATCGAGAAAAACTTGGCCCGACGTGGCCTTGAGCTGGCCGGAGATCAGATTGAAATATGTCGTCTTGCCGGCGCCATTGGGACCGACAATGGCGGTTAATTGGCCAGGCTTGAAAAGACAGCTGACATCATTCACCGCCACATGGCCGCCGAACCGGATCGTCAGGGCGCGGGTTTCGAGTTCAACGCTCATGCGATGGCCGCCTCGTCGAGCCAATCTAATCGCCAACAAATCTCATAGCGCGATCGACCGTCGGCCCGCGCCCGAGCAGTTCAAGCTCATCTAATTGGTTCGAGCTCCCATCCAGATGCAACTGCCTCATGCATCTGCCAGTTCGAGCCGTTTCTCGATGCGCGTGAGGCGCGTTTCGATCCGGTCCATCCTCACGGAGTGCTCCGCCAAGGCAACATGGATCTGCGCCAAGGCAACATGGATCTGTGCGACATTCGTCTCGATACGGCCGACACGCGTCTTGAGATCCGACATGTCCTGTTCCAAACGATCGACGGCTCCGCGGATATGCCTGAGATGTTCGAGCACGAGATTTTCGACGTTGTCGGTCATCCTGGCAGTCTCGGTCCGATCATGGCGAAAGTCAATTTGCCTTTGTCATGGCAAATGTCTTGGTTTGAACTTCGGTCCTTGACCTTTTATAGACATTCTTTGCGAGCCAAGCTTGCCGCGCTTGCAGCTTGCATTCATCTCGTGTTGCGGATCGGAATCGCCATATCTTCGATTTTCAATTCTTTGACAAGTTCCGGAATCGCCCAGGCGACGTTGGGATCGACCTTGATCTTGAAATGATACATGCTCTGCAAGGCTTGGTGATCTTCCTTGCGAAAGATCATCTTGCCCTTCGGCGTGTCGAACTCCATGCCTTCCATCGCCGAAATGAGCTTTTCTGCATCGGTCGAATTCGCGGCGGTGATGGCCTTCGCCGTCGCTACGGCCGCCGCAAAGCCGCCGCAGGTGAAGAAATCCGGCGGCGAATGGAAGCGCTTCTCATGTTCCGCCACGAGCCAGGCATTCACCGGGTTCTTCGGAATGTCGTAATAGTAATAGGTGGCGCCTTCCATCCCGGGCAGTGTCTTATAGAGAACGAGGGCGGGCAGAATATTGCCGCCCGTCGAAATCTCTATGCCATAGCGCTTCGGGTCCATATCCTGTATTTTTGACAATGGATTGCCGCCGCCGGCCCAGATGATCCAGATGATTTTGCGTCCTTGCTTGTCTTTGAGGGCATCGAAAATGCGCTGTGCCGGCGCAGTAAAGTCTGTCGTCGTCGCCGGCGCGTATTCTTCATGGACCAAAGTGGCGCCGGTCTTTGCCAATGCCTCTTTGAAGGCGGCGACCCCGTCCCGGCCGAAGGCATAGTCTGGCCCGAGGGTCGCGATATAGACACCTGGTTTGCCGATGGCGACCGCATTCGAGACCGCGTCTTGCGATGAATTGCGGGCGGTCCGGAAGATGTAGCGATTCCATTTGCTGCCCGTGATGTCGTCGGCGACGGCCGGCTCGACGATCAGGATCTTCTTGTGCTCTTCGGCGACAGGGAGCATGGCGAGGGCGGCGGCAGACGAGGTCGTGCCGATCGCGATGTCGGCGCCATCGTCCTCATAGGCCTCGGCAAGAAGCGATTTCGCCAGGTCGGGCTTGCCTTGATCGTCCTTGGTGATGATCGTGATCTTGCGGCCGTCGATCTCCATCTTACCGCCGGTTGCATATTCGAGGCCGAGGCGCAGACCAGTCTCGGTTTGCTTCGCATAGGCTTCGAGAGGCCCCGTCTTACCGTAGATCAAGGCTATCTTGAGGTCGGCCGCAGCCGCTGCCTGCGCCGCCAAAGCGCTGCTGAGGAGGAACGAACTCAAAAAGGCCACACCTCGTATCTTCGACCTGGCCACAGACAAAACTCGCATCATGTCCACCCTCCCAAGATTTGCCGAACCGTAGCGTTTCGTTCGGCAATTACAACCACCCCGAACGGCAAACTTTAAATGTTTCCTGTTGCGCAGCCGATTCAATCTTCCGTAAGCGTGCGGTCGTGGACGAGAAAATTCTGTCGGCAACATCGCGGACACAATGCGGTTCGAAATGCAAGCTTCGCAAGGTGCGCTCGCTGAAGCGCAATCGCCTGAAGCGGACGCACCACGGATCGTATGATCAAAGACAGCTCCCGAGCCGCCACCGAACTGCGCGGCGCGATCACGGCCGACGCCGCCGCCCATCCGCCGGAAACCCCGCCGATGTCGCCGCAAATGTCGCAGGACTTGCAACGACTTCGGTCTGCCCATGGCCCCGATTTCGACAGGACCTATGTCGCCATGATGCTCAGAGAGCATGAGGACGATGTCGGTCGCCTCCGCACTTATGCGCGGGGCGCCGACGATCTGGGGACCGGGATCTTTGCGCGCCGGGCTTTGCCGGTCGTCGCGACCGACATGCGGCACATTGCGAGATTACAGCGCAAGGCAACTGCGGCGCGAAGCTGAAACCGCTGCTCAAAGTCGAAACGGCGGCAAAAGTTCGCCCTTGCCAAGCTTTCTGCCTGTCCCGGAGGAGCTCGGCGCTTTTCCGGAACGGGCGCCAATTTCCGAGCGCCAGCCTGCTCCCGCCGACCGGATTTACCCGCGATCCAGAGCCTGTCAGCAAAGCATTGAAAAATAATATTATTCCTGTCGCTCTGCGAAATTACAGGTCTGGCATTCGGCGGTCGAATCGACTATATCAGAGTGACTTTCTCACCGAACTTGGACTCATCCACTTTGGCCAATAATGACGGTGTCGGCGGTGTCCCCGAGGGCTCCGATATCCGGCCGGTTTCGATTTCCGACGAAATGCGCCGCAGCTATCTCGATTACGCGATGAGCGTCATCGTCAGCCGTGCTCTGCCCGATGTTCGCGACGGGTTGAAGCCGGTGCACCGACGTATCCTCTACTCGATGTATGAAAACAATTATCTGCCTGACCGCGCCTACAACAAGTCGGCGCGCGTCACCGGCGATACGATGGGTAAATATCATCCGCACGGCAATCTGGCGATCTACGATGCCTTGGTGCGGATGGCACAGCCCTTCTCGATGCGGCTGCCGCTCATCGACGGGCAAGGCAATTTCGGCTCAGTCGACGGTGACCCGCCGGCGGCCGAACGCTATACCGAGGTGCGGCTCGCACGGGCGGCGATGCCGCTTCTCGACGATCTCGATAATGCGACCGTCGATTTCCAGCCGAATTACGACGGCCGCGAACGCGAGCCCGTCGTCCTTCCCGCGAAATTCCCCAATCTCCTCGTCAATGGCGCCGGCGGGATCGCGGTCGGCATGGCGACCAACATACCGCCGCATAACCTCGGCGAAGTCATAGACGCCGTCATCGCCCTGATCGACCGGCCCGAAATGACGCTCGAAGAGCTGATCGACATTATTCCGGGCCCGGATTTCCCGACCGGCGGCAATATTCTCGGTCGTGCCGGCATAAGGCAAGCCTATATCAACGGCCGCGGCTCGATCCTGGTGCGGGCGAAGGTCGAGATCGAGGAAATCCGCAAGGAGCGCGAGGCGCTCATCGTCACCGAGATCCCCTACCAGGTCAACAAAGCCAGTCTGGTCGAGAAGATCGCCGAACTCGTCCGCGACAAGAAAGTCGAGGGCATCGCCGATCTGCGCGACGAATCCGATCGTCAGGGCATGCGTATCGTCATCGAATTGAAACGCGATGCCGTGGCAGATGTCGTCTTGAACCAGCTCTGGCGCTTCACCGCCCTGCAATCGAGTTTCGCCGCCAATATGATCGCCTTGAACGGCGGCCGGCCGGAAACCCTGACGCTGAAGGATTTCCTCACCGCCTTCATCGACTTTCGTGAGGAAGTCGTCACCCGGCGCCTAAAATTTCTTCTCGGCAAGGCGCGCGATGCGGCGCATCTGCAGGTCGGCCTCGCCATCGCCGTCGCCAATATCGATGAAGTCATCCGCCTCATCCGCACCTCGCCCGATGCCGCGGCCGCCCGCGAGGCTCTGATGAGTCGGGATTGGCCGGCACATGACATGGCGCCTCTCGTCGCGCTGATCGCCGACCCGCGCCATGTGTTGAGCGACGCCGGCAGTTGCCGGCTGTCGGAGGCGCAGGCGCGCGCCATCCTCGAATTGCGGCTTCAGAGGCTGACGGCGCTCGGGCGCGAGGAAATCGCCGAAGCCCTCAACAAGCTCTCCGTCGAAATCGCCGATTACCTCGGCATATTGCGGTCACGCACGCGGCTCTTCGGCATCATCAAGGACGAACTCACCGCAGCCAAGCTCGCGCATGCAACGCCGCGGCGCACCGCAATTCTCGACAGCGACAGCGATGTCGAGGACGAGGATCTGATCCAGCGCGAGGACATGGTCGTCACGGTCTCGCATCTCGGCTATGTGAAACGCGTGCCGTTGTCGACCTATCGGGCGCAAAGGCGCGGCGGCAAAGGCCGCTCCGGCATGCAGACGCGCGACGAGGATTTCGTCGCCCGGCTCTTCGTCGCCTCAACTCATACGCCGGTATTGTTCTTCTCCTCTCTCGGCCAAGTCTACAAGGAAAAGGTCTGGCGTCTGCCGCTTTCGGCGCCGCAGGCGCGCGGCAAGGCCCTCGTCAACATGCTGCCGCTCGATCAGGGCGAGCGGATCACGACGATCATGCCGCTGCCGGAAGACGAGGCGCAATGGGACAGGCTCGACGTGATGTTTGCGACGACGGGCGGCACCGTGCGGCGCAACAAGCTGTCGGACTTCACCCAGGTGAATCGCGCCGGCAAGATCGCCATGCGGCTCGGCGAGGGCGAAGAAATCGTCGACGTGCAGATCTGTACCGAAGCCGATGACGTTCTGCTCACGACGGCCGATGGGCAATGCATCCGCTTTGCAGTGACCGATGTCCGCATCTTCAAGGGCCGCGATTCCATGGGTGTGCGTGGGATCGCGCTCGGCGAAGGCGACCGGGTGATTTCGCTCGCCATTTTGCGCCACATAGAGGCGGAAAGCGACGAACGCGCCGCCTATCTCAAGATGCGCCGCGCGGTCGCGGGCGAGGCCGCCGCCGAAACGTCCGTCGAGCCGGCCGGCGAAGAGGCGATCGGCGAAGAGGCGCAAGCCGCGGCCTTGACGCCGGAGCGCTATGCCGCAATGTCGGCGACCGAAGAGATCATTTTGACGATTTCGTCGAACGGCTACGGCAAGCGCACGTCGTCTTATGAATATCGCATCACAGGGCGAGGCGGCAAAGGCATCGTCGCCATGGCCGTCAATCCGCGCAATGGACCGCTTGTCGCCTCGATGCCGGTCGAAGAGGGCGACGAAATCATGCTGGTCACCAATGGCGGCCAGATGATCCGCTGCCCGGTCGAGGGGATTAGGGTCGCCGGGCGCGCGACCCAAGGCGTGATCGTCTTCAACACGGCGGAAGGCGAACATGTCGTCGGCGTCGAACGCATCGGCGAAGAAGATGACAATGGCGCAGCGGGAAATGGCGAGGTCGGCAACGGCGAAAGCGGTGAAGTGTGAGAGCGGCTGCTCTCACCGCTTGCGGCAGGGCTGTCCGGGAAGGCGGCGAACTTGCAAGGTAAATCACTAGGCCGCAGGTGCATGCCCCTGAAAACGAAGGATTTTCGTCTACGGCGATGCCGTTTGCGTCTATTTTCTGGTTGGCGAGACTCAGAAAAGGACGGGAACAGGAGCATGCGCTTCACACCTACCATATTTGCCAAATTGCTTGCACCCCTCGATCGGCGGCAGTTCGACACGATCGTCGAGCGCCACGACGGCGATGCCTACGACAAATCATTCAAGAGCTGGGACCATCTGGTGGGCCTGATCTTCGCCCAGTTTTCCGCCGCCGACGGATTGCGTGGTCTGGCGGCCAGCTGGAACGCCAATAGCCAGCATCATTATCATCTTGGCACCGGCACACTGGCGCGCTCGACTTTGTCGGATGCAAATAAAATCCGGCCCGTCGCGGTCTTTGCCGACACTTTCGGTTTGATTGCGGGTCTGCTCGATCGCGCCACGCGCCGCGACGGCAAGGACATGCTGCGCCTCATCAATTCAACGCCCGTTCCACTCGGCAAATTGTGCGATTGGGCGAAGTGGAATGGCCGCATTCGCGGCATGAAAATGCATGTCGTCTATGATCCCAAGTCCGATTGCCCGCGCATTCTCGATATCACCGATGCCAATATCAACGATGCCGAGATCGGCCGCACGATCAACATCGAAGCCGGTGCGA
The DNA here is from genome assembly GCA_963809985.1 of uncultured Alphaproteobacteria bacterium. Taxonomy (GTDB): domain Bacteria; phylum Pseudomonadota; class Alphaproteobacteria; order Rhizobiales; family Beijerinckiaceae; genus Methylovirgula. Next base: position 1,333,977 of record CAWELW010000004.1, read on the forward strand.
CTTATGTCTTCGACAAAGGCTATTGCCATTATGGTTGGTGGCGCGCCATCCATGCCGCTGGAGCGATCTTCGTCACCCGGCCGAAGTCCAACATGGGGCTCACGCGCGTCGAAATGCGCCCCATCGAGGTTACCGAAGGCGACGGCTGCACCATACTCGAAGATGCCGAGGTGCGCTTCGCCAGCAAAGGTGATTCCAAGCTGCCGATAAGGCTGCGCCGCATCACCATCAAGCGTCACAAGGATGGCAGCACGATCAACCTTCTGAGCAATGATTTCGACCGTTCCGCCGTCGCCATCGCGGCCCTTTATAGAGGCCGCTGGCAGATTGAACTCCTGTTCCGCTGGATCAAGCAGCATCTCAAAATCCGCAAGTTCCTCGGCAACAACGACAATGCGATCCGCCTGCAGCTCATCGCTGCGATGATCGCTTATGCGCTGCTACGCATCGCCGCCAAAGTGCATCGTGTTCAAATCCCGATTTTGCGCTTCATCGACCTCGTGGCTCAGTGCATCTTCGAGCGCCGCGACATCGCCGCGATCGACAAACCGCCGCCGCTGAACCCGAGCAAAAAACGCGATCGAAACTCGCCAAATCAGATGAGCTTCTGCTATGTTTGATTTTCCCCGGACAGCCCTGCGCTTGCGGGGAGAAGGGAAATTTGCCTCAGCCTCCGCACTTCGCTAGATATGCAGCATGACCCGCAAAGCGCTTTACACCGGCACATTCGATCCGATCACCAATGGCCACATCGACGTTCTCGTGAATGCGGCGCGTTTCTGCGACGAGATCGCGGTTGCGATCGGTGTGCATCCCGGCAAGACACCGATCTTCACGCCGGAGGAGCGGGCCGACCTCGTCCGCCAGTCCTGCGCGGCCCTTCTCGCAAACCTCTCCTGCACGCTCGATGTCCTCACATTCTCCGGCCTCGCGGTCGATGCGGCGCGGCAAGCCGGTGCGACGATTTTGCTGCGCGGCCTCCGCGACGCTACGGATTTCGACTATGAAATGCAGATGGCCGGCACGAATGCCGCCATGGCGCCGGCCATACAGACCGTGTTTTTGCCGGCTTCGCCGGGCGTCCGCCATATTAGCGCGACATTGGTGCGCCAAATCGCACTCCTCGGCGGCGATGTCTCGCACTTCGTGCCGGAACCTGTATTCGAGGCGCTCGCCGGCAGAATACACCAGCCGAACTAATCTCCAAACTTCGGGAATGATCTAGATGATCTTGAACAGACGTGGCCTTTTGGCCGCTTTCGCCAGCCTCGCCGCCACCGCCGCTGCCGCCGCCGCGCCGGATCCGAAAAATATCGTCTATATCGACACGAAGGACGGCCGCATCACGATCCTGTTGCGTCCCGATCTCGCGCCGAAACACGTGGCGCAAATCAAGACATTGACCAAACGCGGCTTCTACGACGGCGTCGTGTTCCATCGGGTCATCGAAGGCTTCATGGCGCAGACCGGCGATCCGACCGGCACGGGGTCGGGCAAATCCGACCTTCCCAATATTCCGGCCGAATTCACCCATACGCCGTTCAAACGCGGTGCGCTCGGCATGGCGCGCGCGCAAGACCCCAATTCCGCCAATTCGCAATTCTTCATCTGCCTCGCCGACGCATCGTTTCTCGACGGCCAATACACGCTTTTCGGCGAAGTGATTTCCGGCATGGACATCGTCGACAAGATCAAGAAGGGCGCCAAGGCCGAGGATGGCATGGTGACCGATCCCGACAAGATCATCAAAATGCAGCTCGCGACCGATGCCGCGCCGGCGAAAGCGAAGTGAGCGACGGGACGGCCGGCGAACTTTAGCGTCTGTCGGTGAATGAGTGCGCCCGTCCATTCACGGTGCTGCGCGTATTTCCTGAGCCGACCGGAACCAGTTCTTCACGCGCGGCCACCTGAACCCGCCAGTTATCGTCGGCAAGTGCCTGTCTCGCAAAACTTCTATTGGAAAGGCTCGACTTGGCCCGAGGTGTCGAGGCCTTGCACGCGCAGGTGACCCTGTTCCGCTCCGTCAAGAATGTCGGTGGCGTGCTCGGACGCACCGTCGGAGCGCATCGCGGCAGGACGGCTGTTCGCAAAGCCCGCGGCGGCGTCGTAGGGAGACCCGCGAAAGCTGAACTCGACCCGCACGCGACCGCCGATTCGCACGCAGGCGTCGCTGCCCGCAACCGAGGTGAAATCAGGACCGTAGGCGGCACAATGATCGATTGCCTGCCATTCGTCGAATGCCGACGAAACCGCCACGGAAACGTGTCTCGAATTCACCGGCCTGCGCGCCGGCCGCGCCGACGACCGCGAGCAGGCTCGCAGCGGCGCCCGCCAGGATGGTTCTATGTCCGGAGTTTAGAAACATGCCTGTCCCATCGGATTATCGACGCTCGCACGGTCCGCGAAGGCGGCACTTGGTTGGGAACCCAGAAGCTTCAGCACGATGACCTAACCTCATGCCGTCAACTCAAAACGCACTTGTCGGCACGAAACGCCCGCCGGCGCGCCTAAATGGTCCTGCGGCAGGACACAGATACGGCTCCCGAGTGGATCGACGCCTGAAGGCGCCGAACCCTGTGCGCCGCAGGCATGTCTCTTTTGACGCGTGTTTGAGGCAACATCGTGAATTTTGTGTGGGCGCCTGGTCACGGAAATGTGGATTGGATCTCCCGCTGTGGAGTTCACGCCCGGCCGGGCTTGCCCAATAACGAGCCACGCGCGCCGAGGCCGCCGGACCGCGGCCGAAAAGGCTGCGTCCGCCCCGGTTGCAGGCCCCGGGTCACGACCCCCAGTCGCCCAAAGCCGCCTGGACGAGGGCCAGCGCCGCGACGGCAGCCGTGTCCGCGCGCAAAATCCGTGGGCCAAGGGAGAGCCTGACGACATTGGGAAGGGCGAGGAGTTTTTCGCGCTCGGCGGCGTCGAAGCCTCCTTCCGGGCCGATCAAGACGGCGAGCGGCAGATGCCGGGCGCTGCCCTTCTCGGCGATCGCCGCCTTGGCGACCGCAAGGGTTGCAACCGGATCGGCATGCGCGTTCTCGTCGCAGAAAACGAGGAGTCCTTCGCGCGGCCAAGCCGCGAGGAGTGAATTGAGCCTGATGAGAGGGGCGATGCGGGGAAGCGTGAGAATGCCGCATTGCTCGGCGGCTTCGATGGCATTGGCTCGCATCCGTTCGACGCTCAGGCGCTCGATATGGGTGTGGCGTGTCAAAACTGGCTGCAACACGCCGGCACCCATTTCCACCGCCTTTTGAACCATGTAGTCCAGCCGCGCCTGTTTGAGCGGGGCGAAGAGATAGTGCAGGTCGTAGGCTGCGGTTTGCGGCCGGGTCATTTCCAAAACCGAGAGGCTGACCGACTTCCGGCCGCTCGTCGCAAGCGCTGAGCGCCATTCGCCATCCTTGCCATTGAAGACGAGGATCTCGGCCCCGGCCGGCAGGCGCAGCACATTGATCAGGTAATGCGCCTGGGCGCGTGTGAGCGCGATGGCGGCGCCGCGAGAAAGCGGCGCGTCGACATAAAGTCGGTGGGCAGTGAAGTCGTAGCGAGCCATGAATTTTCCGTCATTGGGCAGATTGCGCTGGCATCCTATCAGCCGCATTCGCAGGTCTGCACAATGGCACGATATGGCTCTGTGGGGATGCCGCCGGCCACGCGGCCCGCTCGTCCCCACACTCGGGTTCCGAGTGCGACGCTTGCAACCAGGTGCCGAACCGGGCCGCCTTCAAGCGGCGGCGGCCGCAAACACCGAATCGATCTTGGCCTTCAGTGTTCCGGCATTGAAAGGCTTGACGATGTAATGATTGACGCCGGCATTGCGGGCGGCGAGGACATTGTCGGTTTTCGACTCCGCGGTGACCATGATGAACGGAACATTGGCATGTTTCGGGTCTTCGCGCACCTTTTGCAGGAGCTGGAAGCCGCTCATCGGCTCCATGTTCCAATCGGAAATGATGAGGCCATAGTCTCTGGCGTTGATCTTCGCGAGGGCTTCTTCGCCGTTCGATGCATCGTCGACGTTTTCGAAGCCGATCTGCTTTAGGAGATTGCGAATGATGCGGAGCATCGTCTGGTAATCGTCGACGACGATGATGGGCATTGCAGTATCAACGATCATCTATATCTCCAGCAAACGGCTCAACAGCGGAGGGCGGATCACGAAGGGAACACAGGAACAGCCGGCACTGCATCCGCGACGTCGACGCTTTGCTCGACGGGATTAGACGCGTTTCTGCTTGCCAATCGGTTAAGATGGTCGAAGAGAAACCGGGCTATTGTTTCATTCCTCGTTCTCGACACTGGTGCTTGCCGAGCAGGGATTGCGGCGCATGGTATCCGCCGGGATATGCGCGCCGGTTGGCTCCAGCGGTACGACGGCCGAGATCAAACAGTCAGGGAGCCGCCGTGTCCGCCGCCGGCGTGCTGCGATGCAGCAATTCGGCGCCGTGGCATCACTCTGCGTTTTGGAGCATGCTACCTCGTTTGACATGGCGCATAGTCTGGCCATTGGGGATAAGTTTAACCGACCAGAGTAGGATCCGCTGAACTCGGCGCCGAATTTCGCCGCTGAGTTTGGTACTAACTCATTGAACCCGTGTCCATTTTCTGAAGTTACCGCCAGGTGCTTCAAAACATGCGACACATGGTAGTAAAAAGGACTTTGGGACCCGGAAGAATTTGGGACCCGCAAGAGTCTGAACCGAGGACAGGACGCGAGCGTTTGGCCGAGCCCATCGAATCGAAGGAAATGCCCCTCGCCAGGGAGCTGTTGCCCAAGGATTTCGTGTATGTGACCGATCCCGAGACGCCGCCGGAAGGGCTTACTGGAGCTGTGGTCGCGATCGGGAATTTCGACGGGGTGCACCGCGGCCACGTCGCCGTGATCAGACGCGCCGAAGCGCTGGCCGAACGCCTCGGCCGGCGTGCTGCCGTTCTGACCTTCGAGCCGCATCCGAGCGATGTCTTTTTCGGCGCCGATACGATCTTCCGCCTCACGCCACGCGATGCGAAGGCCTTAGCACTCGCCAAGGTCGGCGTCTCCGGCATGATCGTCTTGACCTTCAACAAGGATCTCGCAGCCCTTTCCGCCGAGGATTTCGTTCGTGACATTCTCGTCGGGCGATTGGCCGTCGGCGCGGTGGTCGCAGGCTATGATTTTCATTTCGGCAAGGGTCGACTCGGCACGCCGGCATTCTTGCGGGAAGCGGGAACGCGTCATGGTTTTGCGGTCGAGATTGTCGAGCGGATCGCCGCCGACTTCGACCGGATCGATCGAACCCGCTTCGTCGACCGCAACACGCGCGGCGCTGGAGGCGGGGGACATCGCGCGCGCCGAGCAATTGCTCGGCCATCCCTATTCTGTGCTCGGCGTGGTCATTCACGGCGACGAACGTGGACGTGCGCTCGGCTTTCCGACCGCCAATGTGCGGCTCGATCCGAGTTTGCGCCTGCAATTCGGCGTCTATGCCGTGGAAGTTCGCGTCGAGGGCAGGCTCTACGGCGGCGTCGCCAATTTCGGACGGCGGCCGACCTTCGACAATGGCGCCCCCTTGCTTGAGGTTTTCATCTTCGAATTTGCCGGTGATCTTTACGGCAAGATCATCGAAGTGACCTTTCTCGGCTTCATCCGCGGCGAAGAGAAGTTTGCATCTCTCGAGGCTTTGAAGGCGAGGATTGCGCGCGATGAAGAGGTCGCGCGCGAGCTGGTGAAGCGCTAGAGCAAATGCTTCTATCGCCTCTGCCTCATCCGTCTTTCGCATAGCCCGGTGGCGGCACGAAACCGCCAAACTCGCGCTCGATCAAGCCGGCGAAAGCCAGCGGGGTCCGGTCTTCGAGTTCCGGGCCGATGATCTGCACGCCGAGCGGCAAGCCATCCGCGACTGCGATGGGAACGACTGTCGCGGGCAGGCCGCATGTCGTCGCGAGTTCGGGCCAAGCAAATTGGTGGAGATAGGGAAACTCTTGCCCGTCGACGGCGATCGTTCGCTTCTCTTGGCCCGGCGAATGATCATGCGGAAAGGCGGGCGTCGCGGCCGGCGGGCAGATGACGACGTCGAACTCGCGGAACAGGGCGCGCCACTGCTGTTTCAGGCTTTGCCGGGCGAAATCGGTCCGCAGCCATTCGCGATGGCTCAGCACCGCGCCGCGCAGAAACTCGGCGTACAGGCTTTGGTCCGTTGCAGCGAGCCCGCCTGTTATCTTTTGCACCTCACGATAGCGCTCGTCCGGATAGCCCGCCGAAAGGACTGCATGCAGGAGCCGCACGTAGATTCGTGCCGAAGCGGCGAGGTCCGGCACGAGTGGGCTTTGCCGGATTACGCTGGCCCCTGACTTGGTAAGATGCTCCACCAGCCGCTCGAGAGCGCCGCGAAACGATGCGGCGGTCGGCAACAGCGGATGTTCGGCAATGAAAAGCACGCGGAAATCCGCGAGTTTCGCGTGCCGCGCCGGTGGCAGGCTCAAATGATAGGCGCGCCCGTCGGTCGCCTCGTCCGGCCCGGCGATCAGATCCAGAGCCAGGACAAGATCGTCGACGCAACGCGCCATGGGACCGATGACCGCCATGTCCCTGCCGGTGGACCAGTCCGGCACACCCGGAGGCAAATGACCGCGCGTGGGGGCGAGCCCGAATGTCGGCTTGTGGGTGCAGACCCCGCAAAAATGCGCAGGCACGCGCAAAGAGCCGCCGATGTCGGTGCCGAGCGACAACGGCCCGAAACCGGCCGCGAGCGCCGCGGACGATCCGCCGGAAGAGCCGCCAGGCGATCGCGTCTTGTCCCAGGGATTGTTCGTCGTCCCGTAGATATCGTTATAGCTCTGCCAGTCGCCGTTGACGAGGGGCACATTGGTCTTGCCGAGAATGACCGCACCAGCGCCCTTGAGGCGCGCCACTGCGAGCGCGTCTTCCTTCGGCATATAGTCTTTGAACATGGGCATGCCCCATGTCGTCGGCAGGCCGGCTATATTATAGGATTCTTTGATCGTGATCGGCACGCCAAGCAAAGGCTGGTGCTCGCCGCGTGCCAAGGCCGCATCCGCCGCTTTCGCAGCCTCGCGCGCACGCGCAAAATCACGAACGACGACGGCATTGAGTTCGCCGTCGAGAGCCTCGATCCGGGCGATGAATTGATCGGTCAGTTCGAGCGCCGAAACCTGCTTTTCTTGCAGGGACCGGGCGAGGTCGCCAGCGCTGCGATAGGCCCATTCGGACGCGGGGAGCGAAGGCGTTTCTGTCATGACCGGTGCCATTGCCGCGAGATTTTGGAAATAAAGGTCACACGAGCTTCACGAGCTGCTTGCCGACATTGGCGCCTTTCAGCATGCCGAAGAAAGCTGCCGGGGCGGCGTCCAGTCCTTCGGCGATCGTCTCGCGCCATTTGAGTTTGCCGGCGGCGGCGAGACCGGCGAGTTCCTGGATCGCTTGCGGCCAGATGTCGAGGTGGTCGGAAACGATGAATCCTTCGATTTTGGAGCGCGTCGTCAAGAGAAAGCCGATGTCGCGGATGGGCGTCGGCGTCCCGTCATAGCCCGAGGCGACGAGCCCGCATATGGCCACGCGGGCAAAATCGTTCAACCGCCGCAACGACAGTTCGAGCGGCTGGCCGCCGACATTCTCGAAGACACCGTCGATCCCGTTCGGCAGAGCGGCCTTGAACCGTTCGGCAAAATCCGCGGCGCGATGATCAATGCAGAGATCATAGCGGAGCTCTTCGACGGCGAGCTTGCATTTTGCCGGACCGCCGGCAATGCCGACGGCTTTCGCTCCCGCTTGCTTGGCGAGCTGGCCGACGACCGAGCCGACGGCTCCCGTCGCCGCCGAGACGACGATCGTCTCACCGGACTTGGGTGCGATGATTCTCTTCAGGCCATACCAGGCCGTGACACCCGGCATGCCGAGCGCACCGAGAAAAGCCTGAATCGGCAGTCCCAGCGGCGGAATCTTTTGCAGATCGCGCCCGTTCGAGAGAGCATAAAGCTGCCAGCCGCCAAACCCGACGACATGGTCGCCGACCTTGAAGTTCGGATTTTTCGAAGCGATCACCTCGCCGACGGTGCCGCCGACCATGATCTCGTCGAGCTTCTGCGGCTGCGCATAGGACTTCACATCATTCATGCGTCCGCGCATATAAGGGTCGAGCGACAAATAATGATGCTTGACGAGCACTTCGCCGTCGTTCGGCTCGCCAATCTCGCGTTCGACCAGGCGGAAATTTTGCGGGCCCGCGGCACCTTGCGGCCGCGACGCCAAAACGAAACCGCGATTGATGAGCATTCCTCTTCCCCTTGTTCTGATTCGTGGGCTCAGACTTGGCTGAGCTTCAGCGAAGTCCGAATTTGTCGGCTCGTTCGAGATTATCTCTTCGATCCCGAGTTGGCGAAGGGCTTTCTCGAGTTCGGCGCTCGGCCTGGCCGCACTGGTGAAAAGCGCCGCATGTGGTCGCGCGGCTGGTTTCGGCGCGGCGACCTCGGACGGGCGCACAAATCCCAGAACTTCCGTCAGCACGTGATCGGTGCGCCGCGCAATCGCGGATGCCGGGTCGATCCAATCGACCGGCCACGGCGCCAGCCGTTCGAAATGCTCGAGCAGCAGCGGGTAATGCGTGCAGGCGAGAACGACGCAATCCGTGCGCTTTTCGCCATCGTCGACGAAACAGGGGGAAATTTCTCCGGCGATCGCCGCGTCGGACAGAAGGTTGCCGCGCATGAAGGCCTCGGCTAGGCCTGCAAGGTGGCTCGAGCCAACGAGCGTCACCTCGCAATGGGCCGCATATTTGCGCACGAGATCGTGCGTGTAATCGCGCGCGACGGTCCCGGGTGTCGCGAGCACGGTGATCCTGTGCGAGCGCGAACGGCTTGCCGCCGGCTTGACCGCGGGCACCGTGCCGATGAAAGGGATATCCTTGTACTGCGCCCGCAAATGCGGGAGAACGAGGGTCGAGGCCGTATTGCAGGCGACCACGATCGCATCGGGGGCGAATTGTTCGACGAATCCTTGCATGAGGCTCACGACCCGTGCAACGAGCGCCGCTTCGCTCAAGCGTCCATAAGGAAATACCGCATCGTCGGCGACATAGAGAAATTCGGCGTCGGGCCGCAACCGCGTCACTTCGCGGAAAACAGTGAGACCGCCGAGACCGGAATCGAAAACAAGAATTCTGGGCGCTTGCATCATGGACCCGATCAAGCCGATCTGCCCGTCAGATTCATGGCGCACCCCTTTCGAGCGATTTCGATGGCTAAGCCGGCGGTGAAAACCTGTGCCGGCATATCTACCACGTCCGGTTCATTTGTCGACCGGTTCGGCTTCACGGCGCCTTCCGCGGGCACGTGGCGCCAAAGCGATCGTCTCATAAAGCCATTCCCGCCGAGGGCGAGCCCGCGTCGAATAATGGGCAAGAGGCGACAGTACTTTGGCGTCGCGATAGAACAGCGGGCGATTTGCCGCGCCAAATTTGCAACCCCGACAAGGCCAGGCTGTTTGCAATACCGGCGGCCCATGTAGAGCCTGCGGGATAGGCGCAGGCGAATCGCCAGTGGGGAGCCAAAGTCAAGGTTGCGCGTTGACTTCTCAATCTCTCCAGCCGTGAGCAGACGTTGGCCCCGCAAATTCACTCTGGCAAACCTTTCGAAACGCGCGTGCCGGCGCGCCTCGATCGGTTGCCGTTCGGGCGATTTCATGTGCTCGTGATCATGGCGCTCGGCATCACTTGGGTGCTCGATGGTCTCGAAGTGACGCTCGCCGGCTCCTTGGCCGGCGCGCTGATCGCCAGTCCGCGGTTGCACTTCACGGCGACGGACATCGGCATTGCTTCAAGCTTCTATCTCGTCGGCGCGGTCGCCGGCGCATTGGTCTTCGGCTGGCTGACGGACCGGCTCGGCCGCAAGAAGCTTTTCTTCATCACGCTCGCGCTCTACGGACTTGCGACGGCGGCGACCGCTTTCTCCTTCGATTTGACGAGTTTCTGCATCTTTCGTCTGCTGACCGGGGCGGGGATCGGCGGCGAATATAGTGCGGTCAATTCGACGATCCAGGAACTCATCCCGGCTCGCATGCGCGGCCACACCGACCTCGCCATCAATGGCTCGTTCTGGCTCGGCGGCGCGACGGGCGCACTTGCGGCGATCGTCCTGCTTAATCCGGACAACGTGGATCCGGAACTCGGCTGGCGGGCGGCCTTCTTTATCGGTGCGGTCCTTGCCCTCTGCATTCTGTTTTTGCGCGCCTTCATTCCCGAAAGCCCACGCTGGCTCGTCATCCATGGCCGCCAAAGCGAAGCCGACAGGATCGTCGACGGGATCGAGTCACGGTTTCGCGACCGCGGTCTTCCATTTCAAGACGAATCGCGGCTCGAATCCTTGCGCTTTGTTGCAAGGACCCATACGCCGATCTTCGACGCGCTCCAAACGCTTTTTGTCGTCCACCGCAGGCGTGCGTTCGTCGGTCTCGCATTGATGGCGGCGCAGGCATTTTTCTACAACGCGATCTTCTTCACTTACGCGCTCGTCCTCACCCAATTTTACGCGGTTCGGATGCAGGACGTCGGCTGGTACATCCTGCCCTTTGCGCTCGGCAACTGGCTCGGACCTTTGCTGCTCGGGCCTTTGTTCGACAAAGTGGGACGCAAGCCGATGATCGCTGCGACCTATGTCATCTCGGGCCTACTGTTGGCGGCAACGGGATTTCTTTTCGCGCAGGGTCTGCTCGATACAACGCAGCAGACCTTTGCCTGGATGGTTATTTTCTTCTTCGCTTCGGCGGCGGCGGGTTCCGCCTATTTGACGGTGAGCGAGACTTTTCCGCTCGAAGTGCGCGCGCTCGCCATTGCCGTCTTCTATGCCTTCGGGACGGCGATCGGCGGCATAGCGGCGCCGAGTTTGTTCGGTGCGCTCATCGCGACGGGAGCGCGAGCGAATGTCGCTTTCGGCTATGAACTCGGCGCCGTATTGATGATACTCGCGGGATTCGTCGCAGCAATCTGGTGTGTCGCGGCGGAACGCAGATCGCTGGAAGACGTGGCACGGCCTTTGTCTTCCCCGAAGTGACGAAGTGGGCGGTTGGCTGAAAAAGCTGCCTCGTGCAAGGCACGGTGTCGCTGTCTGGGATGAGCGTCGATATTACTCGGTCGGCTCGATCGCGTTTTTTTGGGTCTTGTTTTTTTCCGCCTCCGCCCGTGGGCCTTCGACCAGGCGAACGATCATGCCGCGCAAGGTCCGCACGTCCTGTTCGGTGAGCTGTATGCGGTGGAAAATATTGCGCAGGTTACGCCGCATGACCGGCAATTTTCCGACCGGGCGAAAGAAACCAGCGCGGTCGAGCTCGCCTTCCAGATACTCGAAGAAGGACAAGACCATTTCTCGTGGCGCCGCGGGCGAGCGCTCGGGCAGGGCGAAGGGCACGCCCGTTGCATTGGCCGCCCGCATCCATTCATAGCCGACGAGCAGAACCGCCTGGGCGAGGTTCAGCGAGGCATAGGCGGGATTGACCGGAAACGTGATGATCGCGTCGGCGAGCGCGATCTCGTCATTGTCGAGCCCGGTGCGTTCGGGTCCGAAGAGGACGCCGAATTTCTCGCCGGCGGCGGTCCGCGCCGCGACCTCCGGCATGGCCTCGGTCGGCGTCAGAATGCGCTTGGCCTGACCTCTTTCCCGCGCGGTCGTCGCAAAGACGCAATTCAAGTCGGCGACCGCCGCTTCGACGCTGTCGTAGAGCTTCGCTTTTTCGAGCAGGTGCACGGCGCCGGCCGCAGCGGCATAGGCGCCTTTGCGCAAAGCACCAGTGCGCGGCCAGCCCTCGCGCGGATTGACGAGGCGGAGATCCGACAAGCCGAAATTGCCCATCGCCCGCGCGCACATGCCGATGTTCACGGCGAGTTGCGGCCGCACGAGAATGATCGCGGGACCGCCTTCGAGGCTCGGGATCGTGTGATTTGTGCCGGCGCCGGTCATGACTCAGGGCTCATCTTCACCCATGACCGTTCCGATGTCGCGATGAGCTTCGAGGATATTTACGATTTCCAGCCGATCTTCGACATAACGAAAGAAAATCGAATAGCCACTCAAGGGAAAGCTGCGCAGGCCTGGACGAAGCTCATGCCGAGGCCGACCGAGGGTCCCAGGCAAGGATGCGAGTTTTAAACATCGCGCCCTAATTCGGCCGACGAAGGAACGCCCGATTTCGGCACTTCCCGATTGCAATGTCACAAACTCAAGGATGTCATTGAAATCCCTGCTGGCCGCCGCTGTATAGGTGAGCCGGCGCAAGTCAATAACCCCGAGCCTTCAATTCCTTATATTTCTGTTCGAGAAATGCGGATACTTCTTCGTCTGTATTTTCCCCGCCCTCGGCGATCGCGGCTTCGATCGATTCCCGCAAAGCCTTGAGCTTGGCTTCGCGCTCCTGGACGAGGCGCAGGCCCTCGTGCATGACTTCAGCCGCCGAGGCATAGCGCCCGGTCTTGACGAGATCGTCGATGAATTCTTCCCAGCGGGGACCCACAGACACGTTCATGGTCGCGCTCCAATTCGCGCAAGAATAACATAATTTGTGCTTGCAATGCTATTCTGGTCTGCCTCGGAGCGGAGGGCACACATGCCGATATTCACGGCGAGCTGCGGCCGCACGAGAACAATCGCGGGGCCGCCTTCAAGGCTCGGGATCGTGTGATTCGTGCCGGCGCCGGTCATTTGCGATAAACTTCTCGGCGATGGCCGACTGAGATGACGAGGACGACGAGCCTTTGGTCTTCGATGCGGACCAAAATACGATAATCCCCGACGCGATAACGCCAAAAGCCGGTTTTGTCGCCGCTCAGTGCCTTGCCGAGCCGGCGTGGATCTTCCGCACCCGCGACGCGCTCGTCAAGAAAGCGCAGGATGCGCACACGGGGCGTCGTTCCCAGCTTTCGTAAATCATCCAAGGCGTGCGCATCGAATTCGATCCGCCAGGCATGGCCGGACTTCACCTTTTCAGCTCGGCGGCGAATTCGTCGAGAATTTGCTCCAGCGGAATGCGTGCATTGTTTTCGGCGAGCCGGGCTTTGGCGAATTCGAGATCTTCGAGATCTTCGAGCATTTCGACGATGGCCTTGCGGGCATAATAGCTTTTGGTGCGCCCGGTCTTACGGGCAAGCTCATCGAGGCGTTTTTCGAGTTCGGGCGGTAAACGTAAGGCAAGCATGGGTGGCTCCAGCGTGCAATACATGTATAGCATTTGGTACGGCAGATCAAGGAAATCAACGTATTTCTGCATCCCGATAAAGCTCATCCGCCATCGAGCAGCCGTGCAACAAGTGCATCGATCATTTGTGCCACGCTGGCCTCGCTCAGCGCGGTGCGGACGAGGCCGCGGGCGCGTTGGAATTTGACGTTTTCCGGAAGAGGAACCGCGGCTGCTATATCTTCCGCCTCGCGCGCGGCTTCGGCAATCTCCCGGTGCAACGAATTTTTCGCGTCGAAGCGGGGGATGGGGAGATTGAACATGACTTTATCGAAGTCGCGCGCACCCCATTGGCCACGCGACTGAAGGGCTTCGCTGCGCGAGCGCGCGGTTTCGCTGTTCAGAATAGCGGTGAGATAACGTCCTTCTTCTTCGGTAGCAGGTGCGGACCAGTAGAGTTTATGTTCAATGACCGCCGGTTCCTTTAGCACTTTGCTGAAAAACGTGGAAATTCGAGCCTATGTCTCGCGTTTTTGAGGTTTTTCGGGTTGCTTCACTGCATTGTCGAGGGTTCTCGACGGGTGGTAAGGGCGGCAAGGCCGCCCTTTTCGGTCGCCGCGGTCATGCGGCGAGCAATTTCGGAATGCGGATCAGATCGTAGGCGATGATGTTGACGAGGAAATCGCCGGCCACACGATCGAGACCGCGATGTTTGGTCTTGCGCAGGGTGCCGTGCTGCTTGCCCCAGCCAAAGATGCATTCGACCATCTTGCGACAGATTTGCGAGATGCCATAACCTTCGTGCCGCGTCGTGCGCCCGTCGATGGCGCTTCTTCGCCGCCTGCCGGTTTTGGTCACATAATCGTGCTGGGCCACATGCGGTGTGACGTTGGCGGCCCGCAGCGCCGCGACATGTTCGGCGCTGTCATAGGCTTTGTCGGCGCCGACGGTAATCCGATGGCCGGCTTCTTTGGCTTTGGCCGCGAGCATAACCGCCGAGGCCTCGCGCTCGGCGGTGCCGGTGGCTTGTGTGAGCGTGCCCGCCACGGCAAGCCCGTTGCGGTTCTCCATCATCACATGGCCCATATAGCAGAGCTTCGCCTCACGGCCATCAGCCTTCTTGTAGAGCCTGCATTGCGGGTCCGTCACGCTCGCATGCGTGTCGTTCTTGCGCTTCTGATCATGGAAATCGGAGCCGTCGCCTTCGTCGCTATCGTCTTTGCGACGAAAGCTCTTCTGCGATGCCCAGGCCTCGATCAACGTGCCGTCGACAGAAAAATGCTCGTCCGACAACAACGGCTTCACCTGAGGCAGATTGAGCAGCTTCGTCATGAATTTTTGAAACACATCGCCTTTCTGCAGCCGCTCCCGGTTTTTCGTGAAGGTCGTCGGATCCCACACGCGGTCGTCTGGCGAAAGCCCGACAAACCAGCGATAGAGCAGATTGTAATCCAATTGCTCCATCAACTGCCGCTCCGAGCGAATACTGTAGAAAGCCTGGAGCAGCAACGCGCTCAGCAATTGTTCCGAAGGAATTGACGGGCGCCCTTCGTTCGCATAGAGCTTTCCGAAGGTGCGGCTCAAATCCTTCAAAACCTCCCGTACGAGTTCGCAAATCTGCCTCAATGGATGATTGGCCGGTACCCGCGCCTCTGGTGAAATGTAAGAAAACAAGCTCGCTTGATCCAGAAATTGCCCGCGCACCTTGGCCCCCGTGCCCCGATTCGATATCAATGATTGAATCATTGCTCCGATCCCATGACGAGGGGGTTTTTCAGCAAAGTGTTAGAATGCAAGCCGCCGGGTTTGTTCCGGAAGCAGCATAAACCACGCGCAACGGCGCGAGTGGAAATTGGGAAGAAAGCTGAGCAAAGTAGTCGAAAAGTTCGACAAGCTTCATATCGGAACGCTTATGAGCGTTCCATATCGTCTCGGCTTTTCGCATCCAACTCGCCAGCCCATCGAAGCCGCGGTTTCGTGCAGCTTCGGCATCAAGTACTTCGCCTTTGTCTGTCACAGGCACAACTGCCTCGAAAGGCCGGAAGATGCGATAGGGCAGGATGCTTTCGCCGAGCAATACGGGCCTCAGAAATTCAGCTTCGACCCGATTCTCTATGCCCGCCAGATCCTTCCATGGGCGCTTTTCTTGCGTGCTGCGCCGGCTTTCGACATAGGGGGCGCTCGGGTCCGCGCCGAGCCGTCCCATCTGCTTGCGCTCGACGAACACGAGCATTCGTGGAAAGAGCGTGGCTCCGTTTCGGAAAAGCTCCCGGTAGGGTGAACCTCCTTTGTGCTTTGCTGTCTCAAGTGCTGGGGCATCATGAATTACATCTAGACATTCATCCGCAACCTGTTCTGGCGCATCGCGCATTGGCAAAGTACCCGAATAGGCGCGAACCTTATCGGGCATCGGCCGCGAGGTCGCCCGGCGCCGCCCGAACACGACACAGGACGGGACGGGAAACAAGGGCTGGACCGAATCGTCCATGGTCCAGGCTTCATCCCAGGCGATGCGGACCGATTGGAATGAGCCCGAACGCAATTTTTCGAACTGTCCGCGAGTCAACACCGCGAGCGGCAGCACGAACGCGATCTTTCCGCCGGAGCGGAGATAGAGAGCTGCCGCGCGCACGGTAAACAGAGCGCACAGGTCATTTTGCGACGGGACCCGACCGACATGGACCTTTTCACTCTTCGCCAGCTCCTTGAACCTCTTCTGCAGATCGGCGCTCATGTGGCGATAGGCGACCCAGGGCGGGTTGCCGATAACCGTGCTCGCCCAACCGTCGGCGGCAGAAAAAGCCAAAGGACGGGAGAGATTGCGCGCCACATAGGCCCAGACCGAATCGCGGCCCTCGCGACGCAGCTTGTCGAAGGTGACATAGGTTTTGCCGAGATCGGCAATGGCGAGTTTCTGCTCCTCGGTCACATCGGCACGATAATGCTGCTCCGTGATGCGAAATAGCGCCCGTTCGACCTGGATTCGCGTCAGACCGGCCTCCGAACCTGCGCGCATCTGTTCGATCGCTTTGTCGAAAAGGGCAGGATCGCGGCAGAACGTATCGGGGAAGTCGAGCTGCTCGCGGCCGTTCGCATCGAGGCTTCCGCTCGCCCCTTGGCCGGCCGGCGGCGGCGGCACGCGGATCGTCAGTTCCTTGCCGCCGATGATCTCGCTGATCGACAATTGCATCGCATCGCCGAGATAGACTGGGATCGACAGACCGCCGCGTCGATGCGCGAGTGCCGGCGCCAAAGCGAGGAGATAAGTGACCCGCGCAATAATGACCGCGACGGGATGGATATCCATGCCTTCGATCCGGGCGCAGACCGCCAGCGCTCTCAGTTCGGCCTTCATATCCGCCTCTTCGGCTTCCTTGAGGAAAATGCGGATGGCATGGAACAGGAAGGCCCCCGAACCGCAGGCCGGATCGAGCACGTGTTCGACCAGCGGCCGGTCGATCACATGTTTGACGATCTTCGCGGCGAGCCAGTCCGGCGTGTAATATTGGGTCTGACTCACTTTTGGTGCAGGTTCTGGGGACGTTTGCAACGAGGCGCGCGCGAAGCAGATCGAGATTCGCGCGGCCATACATCTGACGCTTGACGAGTTTCAACTTGTGGATCTGGGCTTCGACCTGTCCGCTCGACCAAGGCTCGATCAACGCGGCCCGAACGGCGGCGTAATCCGCAGCGATGCCGTTTGCCAATGAAGCGATCGCGCTCTTTTTTGCCGTCTCGATCCAGGCATCAAGATCCGCGGGTTTGCGATGCCGGACCATATCGTGGAAACGATCCACGAGATCTCGAGCTGTTACCAGCATAGGAACAGCTGTTTCGATCGACGCGAGCAGACTTGCAACATCTTTCGAAGGGGCATCGCGCTGTGTTGTCATCATGCGTGCGATCCTACGCGCCGCTGGGACTTTCCTCGGCCGTCCGAGCTTGTCTGCCTCGTCATGACGCTTACGTGTTGCCCATTCCGAGACGACGCGCAGACTGCCGGAAAACCCCTTGGTCCGCAGCCGCCGCCAAAGTTCGGCCCCCATGCGGCAGCCGGCCGTCCACTCTGCTTCGAGAGTTACCGCGAATGCGTCAAGCGAACTCTCGCGGATGCGGAACACGTCGGCGCCGGCGCCGCGGACGATTTGGCGGATCGTTTGGCGCGCCAATCCAGTGCGGCGCACGATGTCCTTTATCGTGACACCATTGCCCTTCAGCGCGAGGACCGTGTCACTGGTTTGCTTGCGTCGCTCCCAACCTTCGAACTGCCGTTTCTCGGCAGCCGTGAGCACGTTTGGATCGACGCCACTGATGCCAATGGCCTCGCGGATTTGCCGCATATGACGACGCACGGCATCAAGGAAGGCGGCGCTCGCGTTCTCAAGGAGATGCCAGCGATCGGCGACCTGTACCGCCATCGGCGCCCCACGTTTAGCCGCCTCCGCATAACCGCCGCCCCTGTCACGCGCAACGATCTCGATGCCTGGATGCGCGGCAAGCCATGCGCTGACGGTCGCCACCTCACGGTCCGGAAGAAGATCGATGATCTGTCGGCGTTCCAGATCACAGACGATCGTGCCGTAGCGATGTCCCCGCCGCCACGCCCAGTCATCAATCCCAACAACTCGCGTCAGCGTCAGGGCTGGGAGCGCCCGCTGGCGGACGACCCTGAGCAAAGTGTCCTTGCTGATCGGCACCATTAGGAGCTTCGCTAGGCTCGAAGCCGGGCGTCCGCCCAGCGCGATCCCAAGACGATGGACGATTGTCTCGAGCCGTCCGGTTCGACGCGCCGATGGCGGAGCGATCGCCTGATCGAGACGTTCAGCGAAGATCTGCACTGAACACCCCGAATTGACGCAACGGAAACGCCGAACGGCGATCCGAACGTGTACGGTGCGACCGTGAGAGGGCAAGTCCAGGAGCTGCCGCCAATATCGGCTATGGATCCTCTGCGAAACATGTGCGCAGACCGGGCACAAAGATGACCTAGTGGCAGAGTGCGCCGAAACGCAAATTGCCTCGGCATCTATTTGCACCGCGTCCACGACCAAGCCCTTTGGCACAAGGCATTTGAAATCATCTTTAGCCACCGGCGGCGCTCCCCGAATCGAGTATGCGTCAAGCTCGGTGGTAACTGCACCAAAAGTGAGTCAGACCCTAATATTCGCCGAGTCCGTGCCGCTCGTCGCGATCGATTAAAGATTCATAAAGGATCTTGAGGACATCGCTTTCCACTTCGGAGAGGCGGAAACGGCGGACATGCGCCATGATGCGGGCGACGAGAGCTTCGCCCTCTGCATCGGCGACTACCCAATCGAAAAAATCACTTTCCACCGCGCCGGCTATGCCGGCGGCCTGAAAAGCCTCGCCCGAAAGAAGGCGCTTTGGATCGTCTTCACGCAGATGCATGACGGCGAGCGCGATACATTTTGCGACGATCACCAGAAAAGTGTGTTGGAACCAAAGTGCATCGCTCTCGACGTCCCGGCCGTAGACGAGTTTCAGCAGCTGCGCCCAGAGCTGTCGCTTCAGCATGACGGCCCGATCGCTTTGCAACCGGTCCCAGAGACTCGAAAGTGCCGCTTGCGATCGGCGAAATGCGACTGATTCTTGACCGAGTTCGGCGCGGATTGTGAGCTGATCGGGGGGCAGGGACGCCTTGAGCGCCACGACCCCGTCGAGCCAGGCGAGGAAAATCTCGGGCTTTTCGGGGTCGAGGATCGTTTCCTTGATCTTGACGAGCCGGCCCGCATCGAGCTCGCAGGCGATCCACATCCGCCCGTCCGAAGCTATGCCGATGAATTTCTCACCTTCCTCCCTTTCACGGTCGGCCAGATAGTCCGGCATGCGCCGCTCTACGTCGGGCCATTCCTTGCCGAGATCGCTTTTGGCTTCAAGGATCGTCCGGCCGATCAGGGCGTCAAGGCGGCCCCGCACTTCCGGCACGCGATGCTCGAAATCGAGCGAGGAGAGTTCAGCCCCGAATTCCTCGATGAGCAATTGCCGAAAGTCGGCCTTGACCTCGTCATGGCCTGGCTTTCCTGCGAGATGGCGAAGAATCGCAATCGTGGAGGGGTTTGTCACGGGCGCAGACTAGACGGGTGCGCAGGGCGAAACAATGAGGCCGAAACCTTTATCCTCAGAAGGGCTCAAGACCTTAAGTTGCCGTGAAATTGGGCATTTCTTCTCTCCCGAAGGGAGGCGCTTTGCCGGCCGGAAAGCGGATGCTATAGGGGCGCCCGTCTCCTTAATTCTCAACGGCGCCCCCCCCCGCCGCATTCGCAAAGGTCAAGTCTATGAACAAGATCAAGGTCGTAAATCCCGTCGTCGAACTCGATGGCGACGAGATGACCCGGATCATCTGGCATTATATTCGCGACAAGCTCGTTCATCCCTATCTCGACATCAAGCTCGAGTATTACGACCTCTCCATCGAAAATCGCGATGCAACCGATGATCAGGTGACGGTCGATTCGGCCAACGCGATCAAGAAACACGGCGTCGGCGTCAAATGCGCGACGATCACGCCGGACGAGGCGCGCGTCGAAGAATTCAAGCTGAAGGAAATGTGGAAGTCGCCGAATGGCACGATCCGCAATATTCTGGGCGGCGTCATTTTCCGCGAGCCGATCATCTGCAAGAATGTGCCGCGTCTCGTTCCGGGCTGGACCCAGCCGATCGTGGTCGGCCGCCACGCGTTCGGCGATCAATATCGTGCGACGGATTTTAGGATCCCCGGCAAGGGACGCCTCACCGTCAAGTTCGAGGGTGAAGACGGGACATTGATCGAAAAGGAAGTGTACCGATTCCCCGACGCCGGCGTCGCGATGACGATGTATAATCTCGACAATTCGATTCGCGATTTCGCCCGCGCCTCGATGAATTACGGTTTGCAGCGCAAATATCCCGTCTATCTGTCGACCAAGAACACGATCCTCAAGGCCTACGACGGCCGCTTCAAGGATTTGTTCCAGGAAATCTACGAGGCCGAATTCAAGGCGAAATTCAAGGCGGCGGGCCTGACCTATGAACATCGCCTGATCGACGACATGGTCGCCTCGTGCCTCAAATGGTCGGGCGGCTATGTGTGGGCGTGCAAGAATTACGACGGCGACGTCCAGTCCGACACGATCGCCCAGGGCTTCGGCTCGCTTGGGCTCATGACCTCGGTCCTAATGTCCCCGGACGGGCAAACCGTCGAGGCGGAGGCCGCGCATGGCACGGTGACGCGACATTATCGTGAATACCAGAAGGGCAAGGAGACTTCGACCAATTCGATCGCCTCGATCTTCGCCTGGACTCGCGGTCTTGCCCACCGCGCCAAGCTCGATCACAACGACGAACTCGCGAGATTTGCGGTGACGCTCGAAAAGGTCTGTGTCGACACGGTCGAATCGGGCTTGATGACCAAGGATCTCGCGCTGCTCGTCGGGGCCGATCAAAAGTGGCTCTCGACGACGGGCTTCCTCGACAAGATCGCCGAGAATCTGCGAAAGGCCATGGCATGAGGAGCCGCGTCGGCCAGCCATTGCCTTTGTGTCTCATGCCAAATGAAATCTACCAATTGTATCGCCGCGCACCCATAGGATATAAGGGCCGCGGTTTGGTTCGGGTTTGAGGAGACTCCAAACGTGCCGGCCGATACAATTGATGCGGACTACACCCCTTCCGAAGACGAGCCGTTCATGAACGAGCGGCAGCGGGATTACTTTCGTCGCAAGCTTCTCGCCTGGAGAGAAGATATCTTGCGTGAAAGCCGCGAGACGATCGTTGCGCTGCAAAATGAAAATGAAAACCTTCCCGATCTGGCGGATCGGGCATCTTCCGAAACGGATCGGGCAATTGAGCTGCGCGCCCGCGACCGCCAACGCAAATTGATCACCAAAATCGAGGCGGCCCTTGGCCGACTCGACGATGGAACCTACGGCTATTGCGAAGAGACGGGGGAACCGATCTCACTCAAGCGGCTCGACGCCCGGCCGATCGCGACTTTTTCTATCGAGGCGCAGGAACGCCATGAACGGCGCGAGCGCGTCTATCGCGATAGTTGACACTCGAGTTGAGACTTTCCGTCCGACACGGGCTCGCCCGGGTCGGTAAAATCCGGGTCGAGTTCGAGGCACGGCCCGTTCAGGGCTTGTCGGAGCCCCGACCGAGAAGCTTGGCCATTTCTTCTTCGAGCGATTCGAGCATGTTCGGCGGCGGCACCGGCGGACCAGCTGCAGCTGGTCCGGGGGGACGGCCGCGAGCGGCGGCGGCTGACGACGACCGTGGCGCAGGCGGGGCGGCGGCCGGTTGACTCCCCGGCGTGGGGGCAGCAGGCTGTGGCGGGACTGCGCTATGCTCTCCTTGCGGCGAGCGCGGCGGCGGACGCAGAAAAGTCGGCGGCGTGATCGGCGGCGGCCGCTGCGGCGAAGAAGGCGCCGGCGACGGTGCGGGCTTGGGTACAGGCCTGCGCTCCGCGTCCGCTGCCACGGGTTCTACTGAGAAAGGCTCGCGGGAGACGGGTTTTGCGCCTGCCACGTTCGGCATAAGTGCGCGCCGCGGCAGCGGCGCGACAGGCGGGCGTTCTGAATGCGCGGCAAGGGACGGCGCCATCGGCGGAATTCGCCCCGGCCTATGGGCTGGCTCCGCGACGGCCGCGGCGTTTGCCGGTTCCCACGCGGGTTCCTCCGCGGTTAGCGGCGGCATTTTCAGGTCCGCCGCGGCAACAGGTTTTTGCGCCGCCATCGGCGGCAATTGAGCCGGTTCCTTAAACTCTTTGTCGCGGCCGCGCGGCTCACGAAGATCACGCGCATCGGCTCGGACGATCTCTGATTCGATCAGAATATCCGTATGTTTGCCAATCAAAATGAGATGTTCGACATTATCGCGCCGGACGAGGACGAGCTGGCGTTGGGCGTCGAGGTCGAAAGCATCGACAATCCCAAGCCGCGGCTGCCTCGAACGGCCGCCGGGCATCCGTAACCTGCGGCCGAAGGCGAGACGAAACACGAGCAGGATGAGAAGTGCCGCAACCAGAAAGGCTACAACAGCGGCAACATACATCAACGCTTGGTTTTTTTCGAGCAATCCAGTTAAAAAGGCCATCGGGCCACTCGTTCACCTTATTCGTTCAAGTCGGCAATTCTAGCATGCCGGCTTCAGCCGCGCGCGTTGAAGGTTAACGAATGGTTAACGTTCGGTTCGCAGCCACCGAACCCACCTGTTAGCGCCGCCGTGCATCGTCCTGATGAAGCGAGGACGCACTCGCGCTCGGCCCTCGAGCGCTTTCCAGATGCTTCCTTGGGTCGTAGCGCGCATAGTTCCAGTTTGCCCACAGGGAGCGAAATGCCGCAGCTCGATCCTGCGCTCAAGATACAAGTCTATACTACTGTAAAGAGTCAAATTTCGACATAGAATATGGCCGAAAAAAATTGCTAGACTTTGAATGCGCAGCGCACTTGCCCCAATTCATTGACTCTGGGCCAGTTCTTATGGCTCGGATGACTAGGAAGAGCAAGTCTGCTCCGGCCGACAAGAGCGTGCCATAAGTCTTTGACTTAACGTGCATTCCTGCAAATCGGACGAGTCCGGTCGGCAACACCGTAGGCCAAGACGATAGGTTGGAACATTTTGTTCGTAAAACATCGATATATCGAATGTCCAGAAATGATATCCTTCAAGAGGCGTCTTCCGGGTCGCGTTTTGGGGGGCATCTGCCGGACTGCGCGGTGCAATTCATGACTGCTTCCGCCTTTCGCAGGCGGCGTCGGCATTAGAGCATGTCCCGGAAAAGTGGGTCTGCTTCTCCGCGACATGCTCGAGCTTAGTGAATTCGGCGCGTATCCTCATCGATCGGCTGATTCCGCCCGATCGGAACACGTGCTAGCAAACCGGGCAGGCTACGAGGCCGGAAACTTTCGCATTTGCGCCATCAACGGAGGGGAAAATCTGTTCCGCCTCATTGCAATAGATCAATCGCCACCGCATTCTGGACGTGAATCAGTTGGGAAGTTGTTGCGAGGGGGCGGTCGCGGAGCTGCTCCAGCAAATCGCCTTCGCATGTGCGATTTGCTGGAAAGGAACCCTGAAATCTTTCCGATTCGGGGTCTACGGGGCCCGCTTGGGCAGACTGGGTGACCTTGATGACCGACGAGCCGATTTCCGCTGCTCTCGATCGCACGGAACGGGCTGGGAGCCCGGGCCTGGTTCTGCTTTTTGCGGCCTGTCTCGTCGCGGTCGCTGCGGCATTTTCGCTTCTTCCCAAGGATCAGGCGGCCAATCTCGTCATCGGTCTCTTGGCCCTGCTGGCCATCGTCGGGATTTTCGCGCTCTTTGCCTATGCCGTCGGGTTCCTGCAATTCGTCGGCCAGTCGGCTCGTAACGATCTCACAAAGCTCATTTGTGACACGGGCACCGAAGGTCTCGTGGTGACTGACGGGGAGGGCAAGATAATCTACGCCAACGACGCCTATATGCAGCTCTGCAACGCGCCGGAGCACGGCGACATCAAAGTCGTCGAACGGCTGTTTTCCGGAACGCCCGAGGTTTCCGAAGCAGTCTATCGGCTGGCGCAGGCCGCTCGCGAAGGCAAGCGCGGCGCCGAGGAGCTGCGCCTAACGCCGCCGCTCGCCGGCGAGGCCGAGGCGGGATGGTACCGAATTCGGGTCCAGCCGCTCAGCTATTCCGGAAGCAAGCGTGCAACGCTCTGGGCCGTCGCCGACGTGACGCGGGAACGCGATAGACACGAGAATGTCTTCCAAGAACTGCAACATGCGATCGACTTTCTCGATCACGCGCCGGCCGGATTCTTCTCCAGCGACGAGACGGGCGAAGTCTCTTATATGAATGCGACGCTTGCAGCCTGGCTCGATTACGATCTCGCTCAGGTCGGATCCGGCGGCCTTGTGCTCGGCGATTTCGTTGCCGGAAACGGCGCGGCTTTGCTCGCCTGCGTCGCGGGTGCTCCCGGCGAGGTGCGGACCGAGCAATTCGATATCGATTTCAAACGCCGCAACGGCCAAAGTCTTCCAGTCCGTCTCCTCCACCGCGTGGCCTTCGGACAGGACGGAGCGCCCGGCGCCTCGCGCACCCTCGTGCTCAATCGTGCCCCGGGCGAGGAACCGGCCGAAGACCTGCGCGCAGCGGAAGTTCGTTTCGCCCGTGTCTTCAATGCAACGCCGATGGCGATCGCGATCCTCGACAAGGATGGCCACATCAGGCGCTCCAATCCCGCCTTCGCCAAACTCATGCCGAATGCGCTCAAACCGACTGACGGCGCGGTTCGCGCCATCTATGCCGGCGTTCTCGACCGCGACCGCCCGGCTCTGTCCGCGGCCGTTGCCGCTGCGGCGGGATCAAAGAGCGATATAGCGCCCGTCGACGTCGGCTTGCGCGGTGAGGGCGAACGCTCCGCCCGCCTTTTCATTTCCCCCTCCGACGAAGCCGATGGCCCGGGTGCTACGATCTATGCCCTCGACACCACGGAACTGCGCACTCTCAAAGAAAATTTCGCGCAATCCCAGAAGATGCAGGCGATAGGTCAGCTTGCAGGCGGGATCGCGCATGATTTCAATAATGTTCTGACGGCGATCATCGGCTATTCCGATCTTCTTCTCGCCAATCATCGGCCAACCGATCCGTCTTTCCAGGACATTATGCAAATCAGGCAAAATGCCAATCGTGCTGCCGGGCTCGTGCGACAGTTGCTGGCGTTTTCACGGCGGCAGACATTGCGGCCGCAGGTGCTGCAACTTGGCGACGTCTTGTCCGATTTGCAGATGCTGATGCGCCGCCTCGTCGGCGAAAAAATAACACTCGAACTTCGCCACGGCCGCGATCTTTGGCTCGCCAAGGCCGACCTCAATCAATTCGAGCAAGTCATCGTCAATCTCGTCGTCAATGCCCGCGACGCCATGCCGGACGGCGGCAAGATCGAATTGCGGACACGCAATGTGACAGCGGCGGAATGCGCCGATCTCGATGAGAAGGGCCTTGTTCACGCCGACTACGTCGCAATCGAGGTCGAAGACACGGGCTACGGCATCCCCGACGACGTGAAGGACAAGATCTTCGAGCCCTTTTTCACGACCAAGGAAGTCGGCAAGGGCACGGGCCTCGGCCTTTCCATGGTCTATGGCATCGTCAAACAAACCGGGGGCTATGTCTACTGCGACAGCACCGTCGGCAAGGGGACGACCTTCCGCATCTTGCTGCCGCGCTATATCCCGGCGGCGGGTGAAGAGGAAGCGAAAAAGGAAGCCGGCAAGAAGGCGGCAGCCGATCTCACCGGCCACGGCACGATCCTGCTCGTCGAGGACGAAGAGGCGGTGCGCGCCTTCGGCGCGCGGGCGCTTACGGCGCGCGGCTACACCGTGCTCGAAGCCGCTTCAGGCTTCGAGGCATTGGAGGTTGCGGCCAAGAACGAAGGCAAGATCGATCTAATCGTCTCGGATGTCGTCATGCCCGAAATGGACGGGCCGACCATGTTCGGCGAATTGCGCAAGCGCGGCGTGACCGCCAAGGTCGTCTTCGTCTCCGGCTATGCGGAAGAGGCATTTGCGAAAAACCTGCCGGAAGGCGAGGATTTCGGGTTTCTGCCAAAGCCCTTTACGCTGAAACAGCTCATCGAAACCGTCAAGGGCGCGGTGACGCCGGCAACATGAGGGCCGCAGCTGCAAGTATTGCCGACGGGACGCCTCGGTATTTCATTGCCGGCGCCGTGTCGCGTTCAGTTTGAGACATATGGGTCAATCATGCGGGGAGATTGGGGATGCTGACGGGGATGCTGAAGGAATTCCGCGATTTCGCGATGAAGGGAAGCGTCGTCGATCTCGCGATCGGCGTCATCATCGGTGCTGCCTTTGGGAAAATCGTCGATTCGCTGGTCAATGACATCATCATGCCGGTGATCGGCGCGATTGCCGGCGGGCTCGATTTCTCGAATTATTTTCTGCCGCTCGCCAAAGGGGTCAGTGCTGCCTCACTTGCCGAGGCACGACGACAAGGCGCCGTTTTCGCGTGGGGCAATTTCCTCACGATCGTCGTCAATTTCCTCATTGTCGCGTTGGTCCTGTTTCTGGTGATCCGCGCGATCAATGTCCTTCGGCGGGACGTTCTGCGGGAGGAACAAAAGGCACCGGCACCACCCCGGCAAGAAGTTCTGCTCGGGGAAATCAGAGATCTGCTCGCCAAGCGGGAGGCCTAGCCGAAAATCGAATTCGACGGCAGGAAACGGGGTGCGCGGGACGGTATCTTTCCTAACATGAGGGCATCACATCTGCAGAGGAGCCCTCGATGCACCACGAAAGTCGTCCCGCGATCTTATATTTCGGCACGCCCGTCATCTTGA
Organism: uncultured Alphaproteobacteria bacterium; assembly: GCA_963809985.1. GTDB lineage: Bacteria > Pseudomonadota > Alphaproteobacteria > Rhizobiales > Beijerinckiaceae > Methylovirgula. Next base: position 1,360,463 of record CAWELW010000004.1, read on the forward strand.
TCAGCACGGTCAACGAAGAGGGTTCATACAATCTGGCGCCGATGTCCTCGGCCTGGTGGCTCGGCTGGCGCTGCATGCTCGGCCTTTCCACGGGCTCGAAGACGCCCAAGAACATGCTCCGCACCGGCGAATGCGTCTTGAACCTTCCCTCCGTGTCCGAGGTCGAAGCGGTCAATCGTCTCGCTCGGACGACGGGGAGCAATCCGGTGCCGGAGGGCAAGCTCCGGCGCGGCTATCGTCATGTCGCGGACAAGTTCGGCCTCGCCGGTTTGACGCCTGTGCCGGCGGCGAGCGTTGCCGCCCCGCGGGTGCTCGAATGTCCGGTCCAGCTCGAAGCGACGGTCATGGCCGCGCACGGCCTGGCCGAGGACGACATCAAGATAAGGGGCAGACTGGTCGCCATCGAGGTCCGCATCCGGCGCGTCTTCGTCGAGGAAAAGATCTCTGTTCGAGGACGACTGCGACAGGATTGACCCGGACAAATGGCGCCCGCTGGTCATGAGCTTTCAGCATTTCTACGGCCTTGCGCCGGATCGGCTGCAGGCGTCGGAACTCGCCGAAATTCCGGAAGCCGCCTATCGCATGTAAGAGCTGAGCGCTTGTCCGGCAAAGAAACTCCATCGTCGGTAGATGATCGCCCTGCGTTCGGTCTTGATGCGGGGCAATTGGACGGCAGCGAACTTCGCCCCAACTCTTCTCCGCTAAATGGCGATCTTCGTCTCGATCGCATCGTAGTCGGCACGCAGACCGCCGTCCTTGGTGTCGAGAAGCCCGGCGGCCGTCAAGGCTTGGACATCGGCGTGGACATTGCTGTAGTCGCGTCCGAGCGCCTTCGCCAGGGCGCGGACGCTGCCGACATTGTGCCGGCGAACATAGCCCAGCAGCTCCATCCGTTTACCGGTCAGGACTCGGGCGAGGGCATCGAAGCTTTCGAATGCCAGATGGCGTTCACGAAACTTCTCGCCGCGCTCCGCCCGGTGCCAAGCGTCGCCGAACCGGCGTGACGCTTCGTCTTCCATCCTCCCGCCGACCGTGATTTTCATAGCGCTCATTTGCCACCTCGCAAGGCCAGGACATCGGTCCAGAAATCGGCCATCAGCTGCTCGACAGTGCTGAACGCCTAAGCTGTCTCGGCGCCCTGAAAATGCCGATGGTCGCCTTTGCCGCGTTCATTGTCGTATCCGACCTCCCGGATGCCGGGGGCGACCGAAAAACAGAGAATATTTCAAGCCGTGGGTCGATGGCGGAACCGGCGACAGCACACGCCAGAGCACCATTTCCACGATCGCGCCGTCGTCATAATCAATGCGCTGGTGGAAAAGCAGCTCGGCCTTCATTACAAACGAATTATGGTCTAATATACCATATGGTGTCCACTACTATATTTGCTTGTCCCAGGGGTTCCAGGCAATCGTAGGGGAGCCAACCAAGCAGACCATGATTTTAAATCGCGCGGCGCCCGCGATCGAGCGAAATGGCGATAAGAACTCAGTGCCTTTGAGGCGGCTGTGGCCGAGGGCGAAGTCACCGCGATCGTCGACTCCCCGACGCGCATCATGGGCGCAAAATAGCGGCGCTTTTCGCCAGAGCCGATCCACGCAACGGGAAAATCGGTTCCACATCGATGATGCGGAGACGAATGTCCCTCAGAGGACGATGTTTTCGTCGAAACGATCGAGCGGGATCACGTTGTCGAAACTGATCCCGAGACCGCCGTCGAAGAGGCGTACGACCCGTCCGGGCGTGCGACCGAGCACGACGTGCGTTCCGAGCGGCGCCGTCAGGGGTGTGGTCACTGCGGCGCCGGAAATCGAGACGTCGATCAGCTTGACGACGTGTTCGTGGTCACCTTCGAGCTTCAGCATCGAATGTCTCAGATTGGGCACGATACGTTCGTGCCGGCGATCTTCCGGCATCCCGAGCGTGTCGCGATTGGCGAGCCAGGTCAGCTGGTTTGCAATTTTTTCTCGCTTTGCGAAAGGCATGTTGAAGGTTAGCGCGAAACCTCGATCCGTGTGGCGGGCGACGGTACCTTCGATCCTTCCAACGTGTTCGAAATAGGCGACGACCCGCTCGCCGATCCGGCCGCGCACCGCCGCGACAATTGCCACGCCGCCAGGCGACATATTTGTCGTTTGGCACGGAAATTCGCGCTTGTCCTCGAGCATGTAACGGCCGAGCAGCGATACGTCGACACGCTGGTGCCGGCGTCGTTCGCGGGGCCTTTGTATGGGCTTCAGCTTCACATTCATTGGAGTGCAAATTGTCGCGCGGGATGAATTGCCGGAGCTCGCAGCGTAAATTGAGGCCGATGCGTTAAGGCAGTCTTACCAGCGGCCACTGAAGCATGAACTATGTTAGTAAAAGACTAGCGCCCACCGCGAAACACACGTAAGTGGCCGCGCGTCTCGAAGGCGGCGCCGCCAAACGGGATAGGCGGTGCGGGCCGGAAAGGGTCCGGGTCGGGCCCGGCGGCGCTGCAGTCGACTTTCTGCAGCGATCTGAGTGCCAGTTTTTCGACCGGCAAGAGGCCGAGCCACGCCGGCCTGCGGATCATCGACAGTGAACCGAGAATGCGCGCCTTGAACTCGCCGCCATGCCGCAACGGCAGGAAGAGAAGTTCGACCGTCTGCTCGCCATAGCCTTCAGGCGCCGCGGCGGCCTCCGCGACGAACGGACGGGCTGCATCGATGACCGTCAGGAGCACGGCCGCAATTTTGCGCGCCTCCGCCACGGACCATATATCGAGAAACGAATGCCCCCTCTTCTCGGAACAAAAAAGCGCATTGATCCGGCTTCCCGAAAGACGAATGGGGAAGCGATGCTCGACGTCGACTTCGAGCATGAACGTGTCGGCGAGGACGTTGCGTATTGCGGCGGGATCGATCTCGGCACGCTCGGGTGCGGCACGGTCGCCCCGCAAGCTGTTCCAATAGCCAAACAGTTCGCGCGTTGCGGCTTGTTTCATTTCGGTCCTCTGTAAGTCATCTTGAAGTATCCGGGCGTGGCGGGTGACCGAGAATGGCACCATTCCTCCGGGATTCTCATGACTTGCGAAGATTGAGCAGCAGCTGTGCCAAGCCGAATGAAAGGCAAAAACGAAAAGACGCTCGCTGCGGCATCACATGTTTGCGCGCCAATTCGATAGTTTGGAGAATATCCTTTATGAGACATCGGATATGTCCGATGTCCAAGAAGTGGGAAAGCGGACCCGCGTTTCCAGACCACGCTCTTGATTTTGCGCCTTCGAGCGCGTCAATTGCCCCATGCAATGCGCGCAGGGTTGCGCCGGCAAGCATCACGAACTCGGAGAGATGGTGAACCGGCATGGAAAGAGGCCCGAATGCACGTCCGCGTTGATCATTCTTGCCGATCACTGATAAAGATAAGGCGATTTACGGCGCGTCCCCTAAGCAAGAGAATGACCAAATGAATGAGAAGAAGCGCTCGGCTATTGCCCTTCGCCATGTCGCCTTCGAGGATCTCGGCCTGCTCGCCGCGAGTCTCGACGAGGCAAATTGGAATGTTTCATATCGCGAGGCGGCGATCGACGATCTGAGCGATCCGGCGCTCGTGGAGGCCGACCTCCTGATCGTGCTCGGCGGTCCGATCGGTGTCTACGAAGTGGATGCCTATCCGTTTATCTCACAAGAGATCGCCCTTCTCGAGCGCCGCCTGGCAAGAGACCGACCGACGCTCGGGATTTGTCTCGGCTCACAGCTCATGGCGAAGGCGCTCGGATCGCGGGTGTTTCGCGGGTCGGTCAAGGAAATCGGCTGGGGAGGCGTCGAACTCACGAAGGAAGGTCTTGCCTCTTGTCTCGCCGCCCTTGCTGAGGACCGTGCAAGGGTTCTCCACTGGCATGGCGATACGTTCGACCTGCCTGTGGGAGCGGTGCGGCTGGCGTCCAATGTGCTCTACGACAACCAGGCTTTTGCTTACGGCCGGCGAGGCCTGGCCTTGCAGTTCCACCTGGAAGCCATTCCCGTCCGGCTCGAGGACTGGTATGTCGGCCACGCGGTGGAATTGGCCGCCGCTGGCGTCTCGGTCGCGCGGCTGCGGACGACGACGGCTGCGGTTGCAGGCCAGCTCCGCCTGCAAGCTGCACGCATCTTCGGTCGCTGGCTTCGAGAAATAAGCTAGAAATCTGCGCTAGCCCGGCGAGTGCTTGGAAGCTTCCCGGCAAGAGGCCAAGACCGCAAGGTCGATCATCCGGCGCGTGACACGGCCGCAACATCCGCGAGCCAGGGAGCTTGGGTTAACGCGGCATATTTGCTGTCGAGCTCTTCGCGCGACAGCGGGGCGGAATAATAGAAGCCCTGCAGTTCGTCGCAGCCTAGGTTCCTCAGAAACCGTACCTGATCTTCCGACTCGATTCCCTCCGCCGTGACGGTCAGGCCGAGCGCCTGGCCGAGCTTGACGATGGACTCGACGATAATGGCACTTTCGCCGGCGGGTTCCATCAACTCGAGGAAGGACCGATCGATCTTGATCTTGTCGAAGGCAAAGCGGCGCAGATAAATGAGGCTCGAATAACCATTGCCGAAATCGTCAAGGGCCATGCGGATCCCGAGCGCGCGCAGATCAATGATCAGCTTTTCGGCCTGATCGGCATCGGAAATGATGACGCCTTCCGTCAATTCAAGCTCGATACGATTTGGCTTGACTCCGGTGTCCGTGAGAATGCGCTGAACGGAGGCAACGAAATCCTTCTGGCGGAACTGCACCGGAGAGACGTTCACCGCGACGTAAAGGTTGGGCCAGCGTTCTGCGTCGACGCAGGCTTGGCGGAGGACCCATGCGCCGAGCGGCACGATGAGGCCGCGATTTTCAGCGAGGCTGATGAAATGGTCGGCCGTCAAAAGCCCTTGCGTCTTGTGCTGCCAACGCACCAGGGCTTCGACGCCGACCATTCTACCGTTGGGGGCCGACATGATGGGTTGGTAGACGAGCGTCAGTTCGTCTCGTTCGATTGCGCAGCGCAATTCGTCTTCGGCATGCTGGCGCAGACGTAATTCTTCGCCCATTTTAGGCTCGAAGAAGGCGAAACGGTTGCGTCCCTCGCGCTTGGCGCGGTAGAGCGCCAGGTCGGCGACGCGGAAGAGACTTTCGCGGTTGCGCCCGTTGGTCGGATAGATCGCAATTCCGATCGAGACGCTGGAGAAGACCTGTGCGCCTTCGAGAGCGAAGGGTTCGCCCATCGCCTCGATGATGCGGGTGGCGAGCGCGGCACAATCGCGCGGTTCCTGCACGTCCGATTGCAGAATTGCGAATTCGTCACCGCCGAGCCTGGCAATACTGTCGCAAGTCCGCAAAGCTTTCGCAATCCTCCGGGTAACGGCGACGATCATCTGGTCGCCGGCACCATGGCCATACTTGTCGTTGATCTGCTTGAAATGATCGATGTCGACATAGAACAACGCGAACAGCGAGCTCTTGCGCTGGCAGCGGGCCTGTTCGGTATGGATGAGTTCATTGAACAGGAAGCGGTTCGGCAGGCCGGAAAGAACGTCTCGGCCCGCCACCTCCATGGCACGCGCCTCGCTCGCAGCCAAACGCTGCACGATCCGACGCGATTGCAGAACCATAGCGAGCGAGAAGAGGGTCGTCACGGCGAGCAGAAGGCCGTTGATACGGCCCTCGGTTCCGCCGAGATGGATTTCGAACACTTGGAAGGGCGAGCCGGCGTGTCCGCCGGTCCAAAGGGCAACGCCAAATCCGACCAGGAAAACGACGACGAACGACACGCCCAGCGCGGCAGTGGTCCACAGCGCTGAAAGGCGTTCGGGCAGGCGCCTCAGTTGGAAAGCGCGTCGTCTGGAACTGGCCCGCGGCGAAAGTTCATCCATAAATTTACTGCTGATTAGATTTCGTATCGGGCAACTCTAGCAGCCTTACGTTAACGCAATATTTGAATAACCGTTGCGCTTTAGATGAGCTGAAGACCTTTGAAACTCGCAAAACCGTTGCGGCCGATGATCAGATGATCATGTACGGTGACGTTGAGCGACTTGCCCAGGGTGACGATCTGGGAGGTGAGCTGAATATCTGCGGGCGAGGGCGTCGGATCGCCCGAGGGGTGATAGTCGCGAGATTTACGGATTTCAGAATAGGCTACGGCCATCCCAATTTGCGCCAGGGGCGTTGTTCGGCCCGGGGCCAAAAATTTAGCGCCTGTAGTATTGACATGAAAATATATTGGCGTCAATATAAGCGACATGAAAGAGATCAAGCGGCGTTACGTGATGACGGCACGTGCGGCAAAGGCCGAGGCGACCAAAGCGCGTATCAGGATGAGCGCGATGCAGCTCTATTGCGAGCGGCCGATCGAGGATTTTACCTTGGAAGAGGTCGCAGAACGTGCGGGCACCACTGTCCGAACTATTTTGCGCGCCTTTGCGACCAAGGACGAGCTCGTTTATGCGGCGCTTGACGAAATGGCGGCCGGCGGCGTGTTCCTCAAACCCACCCCGCCGGGCGACGTGAGGGCGGCTGTGTCGGCGTTCTTCGACATCTACGAGACGGTTGGCGATCTCGTTATTCAGCGCCTCAGCGACGAACGTCGCCGCCCTGCCTTGAAGCCGACGCTGGACCAAGGGAGGGAGAACCATCGTGATGGGGTGAAGACCGCCTTCGCTCCCCAGCTGGAGCGGCGACGGGACGCTGCCCGCGCCCAGCTCCTCACCATGCTGGTCGTCGCGACCGACGTCTATGTCTGGAAGCTGCTGCGCCGCGACATGGCGCTCAGTCGATCGGCGGCCGAGGCCATCGTTCGAAGAATGATTACGAGCGTAACCGATAGGGAGACGGCACATGGCACGGATTCTTTGGCTGAATTGGTCGGGCGGCGGAAACCTGCCTCCTAGCCTCGGTATTGCCCGCGTATTAGCCGAACGCGGACATGAAGTGACGTTCGCGGGGCGGCCGGAAATGGTTCCGCGGGTCAAAACGGCGGGCTTCAAGGCGATCGAATTCACCGAGGCCTATACGCAAGTTGATCGTTACCCGCAGGGAAGCTTTCTGACGCGGATGTCCTGCTACCTGACCTCGCCCGCGGTCGAAGCGCAGGTGAAGTCGGTCGTCGCGGCCGAAGGGCCTGATCTGATTTTGATCGATGCCATGTTTCCGGCGGCGCTCGCGCAAGCGCCCTGGTTTGGACGACCGACAGCGGTTTTCGTCCACACGTTCGTTTTTCGCCAGCTCGACATGTGGCGCAGAATGTTTGCGACACTCGATGGCATGCGCAGGGAAGCGGGTTTCGAGGCCTTGCCGATACTCGACGACCTATGGCACCCGCACGACCGCATCATCTCGACGAGTCTCCCGGACTTTGACGCTAAGCCGGAATCGGGCTGGGAAAACGTCCGGCACGTCGGCCCGGTGCTCGAAGACGAAAAATTCGCAGTCTCGACGGTCTTACCGTGGGCCGACGATGACCGGACGCCCCTTGTTTTGGTGAGCTTCAGCACCGGATTCGAGCAACGCAATGTCGACAAGTTGCAGCGCGCTCTCGATGCGTTAGCCGAGCTTCCCCTCCACGTGGTCGCGACCACCGGCGGAGTTGTGGCTCCGAACGAACTGGCGGCGCCGAAAAACGCTATTGTGCTGAACTACGCCGCACACGACCCAATCATCCGCCGGGCCACGCTCGTGATGACACATGGCGGTCACGGCACGGCGATGCGCAGCCTCCGGCATGGCGTTCCGATGGTCGTCATTCCGGGCCTCGCGGGCGATCAACCCTATGTCGCCGCCGCCGTGCAAGAATGGGGCGCAGGCCGCGCATTGCCGGGCGACGCCACCGCCGCCGCCATGAAGGAGGCTGCGCAAGACGTGCTCTCCAGCCCTTCGTACCGGCTGAGTGCCGAACAGCAGGCAAAGGCCCTCGCGGGAGTGGACGGCGCGGCAAACGCGGTAAACGAGATCGAGGCGCTCTTGAAAGAGACGGCGTCAACTCGACGGGTGATGGTCAATACCGCATAGGGCCAGATACTCGCCGGCAGCAAGTCGTATAGTGGAAGACTACGGCGACAAGTACGGCGACGCCCACCCTATGTGAACGCCTGGCATCAGGGGCGATCCACATGGTAACGCGGCATGCGTCTGCGCAGATGCACGCACCTTTTTGCTCTTGGAGCGGGGTGAAGAAAAGCAGGACGCTGTGTGGTTTTTCCGACGCGATCGAGCTCACGCAGATTGCCTAAACTCGATCGCGCATTCCGGTCCAGGCTATTAGAATCGATCAAGTTAACGACTTTGGATTGTTTAAATCCAAAATCATCGTGCTCTAGCCCAGCGTAAGTTCCGAAGGTCTTTTCGCTTTCAGCCGTCATATGAGCTGAAGACCCTTAAAACTCGCAAAACCGTTGCGGCCGATGATCAGATGATCATGTATTGTGACGTTGAGCGACTTGCCCAGGGTGATGATCTGGGAGGTGAGCTGAATATCGGCAGTCGAGGGCGTCGGGTCGCCTGAGGGGTGATTGTGCACGAGGATCAGAGCCGTTGCGTTGAGTTCGAGCGCACGGCGCATGATTTCGCGCGGATAGACCGGTGCGTGGTCGACGGTTCCGGTGTTCTGGACCTCGTCGGCGATCAGAAGGTTTTTCTTATCAAGAAATAGAATCCGGAATTGCTCGCGATCGAGATAGGCCATGGCGGTCTGGCAATAGGCGACGACCGCCGAAAAACTATCCATGGCCGGGCGGCTTTCGACCGCGGCTTTCGCGAACCGTTTCGCCGCCTCTTCGACGATCTTCAGCTCGGTGATCGTCGCTTCGTTCATCCCCTTGACTTCCTTGAGCCGCTCCGGGCATGCGGCGGCGACGCCCGCGAAGGTGCCGAAGCGGGCGAGCAAGGCTTTTGCGAGAGGCTTGACATCGCGGCGCGGTATCGCCCGAAACAGCACGAGTTCGAGCAATTCATAGTCGGCGAGCGCCGCTCCCCCTCCAATTCGGAAGCGGGCGCGCAAACGTTCGCGATGCCCAAGATGATGCGGAACATCGGCCGCGACGAGTGGGGAGGCCGACGGCCGCGTCATGTGGCGGCCGTGCCAGCGAGACTATAAGGGGGGCAGTGCAGTCCCTTCGGCGACAGCGTGAAGTTTTCACAGCCGGTCTCGGTGACGCCAACCGTATGTTCGAATTGCGCCGACATCGAGCGGTCGCGCGTTACCGCCGTCCATCCGTCCGACAATATCTTCACGTGGGGGCGGCCCAGGTTGATCATCGGTTCGATCGTAAAGAACATTCCTGGTTTCAGCGTGACGCCTTCGCCGCGCCGGCCGTAGTGCAAAATATTGGGTTCGTCGTGAAACAGGCGGCCGACGCCATGGCCGCAAAAGTCGCGCACCACGGAACAGCGCTCGGCCTCGGCATATTCCTGGATTGCCGCGCCGATGTCGCCGGTCGTCGCACCCGGCTTGACGACGGCGATGCCCCGCATGAGCGCTTCATAAGTCACTTCAACGAGGCGCTGAGCGCGGCGCGGAACCTCGCCAACGAGATACATGCGGCTCGAGTCGCCGTGCCAGCCCTCCAGAAGCAAAGTGACGTCGATATTGACGATGTCACCGTCACGCAAAGGCTTGCGATCTGGAATGCCGTGGCAGACGACGTGATTGATCGAGGTGCAAATGGATTTGCGATAGCCCCGATAATTGAGAGGCGCCGGGTAGGCGCCGTGTGCGGTTGCGAAGTCGAAGACGAGGTTGTCGAGGAATTCGGTCGTCACGCCGGGGCGGACGTATGCGACGAGTATGTCCAGCGCCTCGGCTGTCAAGCGGCCGGCTTTCCGCATGGCTTCGAAGGCTTCCGGGCCATGCAATTTGATCTGCCCCGTCTTGCGGCCGGGGGCTTCCAGAGCATCAACGAATGTCATAAGCCATCTTATTGGATTTGAATAGGATTTGATCCGGCCCTCGATACGGCTGGGCCGAATATTCGGGTTTGGCCCGAGTTCGACGGTCGCGAATTCTCAGCGCATGCCGGCACGAAGTCGATAGCGCGGCCGCAGCTGTGACCGACCTGATCGACTCCGCTGGCATTGCGCCGCCAAGGCTATACTAATTTAGGCAATTGGTGCGATGAAGCAAGGCTTTCAAACCTCTTGTTGAAACTCGGCTCGCCCGTATAGGATGGGATTGTGCCGCCCGCGCCACGGAACAGGACGCTCTGTCGCCGTCCGGGAGAGGCTGCGCATGCGTCACTTCAATGCCACGAGGCTTGTCCGCAATTGACCATGACCGACATTGTCCGCAATGATTTTTCGGCTTTCGGATGCTATCGGCCGCAAGGGGCGGTGGCGCGGATCTTGGAGTTGACGCGCGGCGCATCGGCGAGCTGGGCCGGAAAGCGGCGCGCTTTTTTCCTCCGATCCATGGCGATCAAGGCCCTGAAAGGCCGCCCGCTCGACGTCGAGAGCCTCGGCGCGCGGATGCGTCTCTATCCTTTCAACAACGTTTGCGAAAAGCGCATTCTTTTCACGCCGCAATATTTTGATCTGGCCGAGCGCGAATTGCTGCAAAGCCGCATCAAGCCCGATACGGTTTTCATCGACATAGGGGCCAATGTCGGCGGCTATAGCCTCTTCGTCGCGGCATCGGCTGGCGCCAATGCGCGAATTCTGGCGATCGAGCCGCAGCCGGAGATCTTCGAGCGGCTGGTCTACAACATCCGGCAAAACCCGTTCGCCTCCATCAAGGCAATCGATTGCGCCGTTGCCGATGTCGACGCCGAGATCACTTTGTTTGTCGATGCCGATAATCGCGGCGAAACCTCGATGCGCATGATCAATACCAACTCAGTCGGGGCGCAAATACGCGTTCCCGCGAAGGCCTTGCACAATATCGTCGCTGAAGAAGGGTTCGAGCGGATCGATGCGATAAAGCTCGATGTCGAAGGGGCGGAAGACTTGATTCTCGAGCCATTTTTTCAAGCTGCGCCCGAGGCTTTATGGCCGCAGCTCCTGCTGATCGAGTTTGCGCCCGAGCGCTGGGCGATCGATATTCCGGCCCTTCTCGCGGAGCGTGGCTATAGGCGGGTGCTCAGGACACGACACAAGGCGGTCTACGAGCGCAAGTGAGCTCGAAGCGATCGGCGAAAAATGGCCCCGCGGCGTCTCGCCGCCGCAGGACCACAAGGTTTGCGCATTACGACAAGACGCGCGGCACAGGTGCCGCGCCGTCCCAGACTTGCACCCTTGGCGTCCCGATCGACCTGAAGGTCTTGCTAACGCGCGTTCGCCCTGCAGTTCTCCAGCGCTTCGTGGCGACGGCCTCTTTCATGTTCCGCGTCGCCATAACTCGCTGCGAGACACCAGCCATAGTGGTTATCATAATTGGCGTGCCATCGCGCGTCGGCCCCTCTGAAGCAGCCGGGTATCCTCTGGCTGGCGTGAAACTGCGCGACCGCCGAACGGGCATATTCGGCGCAAAAGCCCGGATTTGCCGCCTGCGCGTCGATGGTGAGTGTCGTCATGGCCACGAGCGCGGCACTCGCAGCGATGATAGTTTTCAGCATGAGGTTCCCCCTGTTTCGTTGAGATTGGCGTTCAAACGGTAATGCGCCCCATAGTGGCTGTCATCCAAAATTTACATATTTCTATCGCATAATTTCTTGCTATTAGTTTTTGTCGTCACTAGTCTTTCCGTCGTTCGTTGGAGGGGGGGGCCTATGGCCGCGCCGATCCATGCCAGTGCCGGTCTGACGCATCGCCCAGTTCGCTTCGTCGGATCAATGCCGGCGCCGGGCTCCCCAAACGCAACGAGCTTCCGAGTCACGATCGCGAAGCTGGCTCTCCTGTTCGGCCTTGGCCTGACATTCCTTTCGCCTGCCAGTCCGGCCGTGGCGCAATCGAGCCACAACGGCATTGTCAGCCCAGGGGAAGCCGTCGTAACCGGCTTTTCGGGTTCACAGACGATCACACCGGTCCCGCAAGGTATCGATTCGGTCGCGGTCACTTTCGTTGACCCCGCTGGGCCTTCGGCGCGGGTGATCGACCTGCGCAACGCCGGCGGGCCGCCGCAGGCGCAGGTCTTGCCGGCTGCCAAGCCGTTCACCGTTACGGCGGCCCAGGTCGGGCAAGTTTTCGCAGTCGCGCTGGACAGAGCCAGCCCGCCCAATATTTATCTCGCGGCGAGTTCAGCCTATGGCCTGCCCATCGTCCTGCCCGCCCTCAACGCGGGCGATCCGGCGCAACGCCTCACTGAAGGTGCGCCCGGGGCGGCGTTCATGCCAGGCCTGTTTGGCCCGGAGAAGATGCAAGGTGGGCCGGGGTCGATCTGGCGCGTCGACGGCGCGAGCGGTGAAGTCACTCTATTCGCCAACGTGACTTTGGATGGCGCGCCCAACTCGGGCCCAGCGCTCGGCGGGTTGGCCTTCGATTCCGCGTCGAACAGTTTGTTCGTCGCCGATCGCGAGACCGGCATGATCCATCGCTTCGGGCTCGATGGCGCTGAGATCGGCCGCTATGACCATGGCAAGGACGGCCGCGATGCTGCGGGCTTGGCCCCCGTCGCGTTCGATCCGGCCGAGCGGCTCGACGTCGCAAGCCCGAATTTCCGCAGCCAAGATCCTTCGACCTGGGCTTATGCGCCGGCCGAGCGACGCATTTTCGGTCTCGCCGTGCACGGCACTCGGCTCTACTACGCTGTCGCCGATGGCCTGCAGATCTGGTCCGTAGCGATCCAGCCCGATGGCGCCTTCGGATCCGATGCGCGGATCGAGGTCCAAGTTCCGCAAGGGGAGATCCCCAGCGAGATTTCCAAGATTATCTTTGACGATCGCGGCCGCATGGAGCTTGCCGAGCGCGGCGCGCCGACTGGCGCCTTTGATTTTCAGGCTCTGGCGCAATCTGCGGCCAGCCGCGCGCTGCGCTATCGTCTGCTGCAACTCGACAGCAAAGCCGCCGCCACTTGGCAGGCGGACCCGGACGAATACGCCATCGGCTTCGCCGATGAGCAGCGCAATACGAATGGCGGCATTGCGGTCGGCTATGGCTATCGCCCGGACGGCAGTCTCGACACGGGCAGCTGCGGCGGGTTCCTCTGGACGACCGGCGAGCAATTGCGCAACGCGAGCGATCCCGGGCTTGCGGATGAACTCGCGAAGACGGGACCGCTGGCGCTCAACGGATTGCAAGGCAATGCGATCGAGGCGGCGCGGCCTGAAAATGTTCCGCCGCTGGAGAGCTATTTCGCTAATTTTTTCGACGATTCCGGCGACGCTGCATTTCGTGGCCATCTCGGTGACATTGCGATTTTGCGCGGTTGCGGCCAGAGCGCTTTGTCGCTTCCCGCGCCGGTAACCGCGATTCCGTGGTGGCCGAGCGAACCGCCATCGGCCTGCCCACCCAGCTTCATCAGATTTGGCCATATGTGCAGGCCCCCGGCGCCACGTTGTCTGCGGGGCGAGCGTGGCGGAATCGGTGTCCAATGCTGCCCGCAGGGAACGGCGCCCGGCCTGAATGGCGAATGCGAGCCATTGCGTGGGAGCAATTTCACCTGTCCCGTCGGCGCCACACCGGTGCAACGGCCAGATGGTTCAATCGCATGCGCTTGGCTGGCGCGGTGCCCTGAGGGCGCCCAGGCGGACTTGCGCGGCGGCTGCCAGCACTATTGCCCGCCGGGCGAGATCGGATGGCCGACGCGGAAATGCTGCCCCTACGGCGAAGTCGGATTGCCCGATGGGCAGTGCTGCCCCGAACGCGACGTGCGCGACGGCAAGTGCGAGAGAGAAAGAGTGTGCCCGCGCGGCGACATCCGTCTGCGCGATGGGCAATGCTGCCCCGAGAGCGACGTGCGCGACGGCAGGTGCGAGAGAGGTTGCCGGCGCGGCGAGTCGAGAGGTCCCGACAATCTCTGCCATGAGACTTGGAGGAACGATCGCTGTGCGCCCGATCTGACGCTGCGAGATGGCGCTTGCGTCGACACTAACCGGCGCAGGGAGTGCGGGCCGGGCGAGTTCCGAGAGGATGGCCGTTGCCGCCGCGATTTCCACCCGCGGCAGCCCCGCGATTTCCACCCGCGGCCTCCGCGCGAGCGGATCGGCCCTCGCGAAATTCGGCATCGAGGGCGTCCGGACTTCATGCCCCGTCACCAGAATTTCCGCCCCGGCGGCGGACGACGGGAGCGCTGGCGCTAGCAGCTTTTCGGACTGGGGGCACCGGGTAAGGCGACACATCGCGCTTCGGGCCGACGAGAGACGCATCCCGCCTTGCGGCAGTCGCAAGGACGGACAAGCCCTGCATGAAACATCGTGGTGGGGACCGAGAAATTCTGGAATTCCGTCGTATTACTGTGACAGGGGCTTAGTCCGCTATTTCACCCTTCGCCTCGGCGCCGCGCGGGGAACCCGCATTGCCGGCAGGGCCTGGAAGAGGCTACATCAGGCCGCAGATTGATTCGAGGCGATCGGCTGGCCGCTTGTTAGGACGAATCACATAGATCCTATATTTATATCTTCACTCGGCTTTGCCGATATGTGATGAATTGCACATTTGTCGGGGCGACGGCCCGCGATCTTGAGGCCGACGTCCAGATCCGTGGAGAACGACCCTGTCAGCCGAGAATTCCGACATCAAACCGCGGCCTGAAGACAGTTCTCGTCCGCTGGGTCCGCCCCGCCGGCTGCGCCGTTTAGCTTTCGGGCTCGAACGCATCGGACTGGTTTCGCTTCATTTTCCTTACATATTCGCCGTCCTGCTCGGGGTTCTGTCGGTCCTGGCCATGACTGGGGTGAGCCGGATCAGACTCGATGATTCGCTCAGTCAATTGTTTCGCTCGGATACGCCAGAGTTCAAACAATACGAGGCCGAGACGCGGCGCTTTCCGTCGACCGAATTCGACGTCCTCGTCGTCGTCGAAGGCAAAAGCCTGCTGCAGCGTCATTCGCTCGAGAAATTGCGCGACCTCGTCATCGACCTGCAGTTGATCGATGGCACGCGCGGCATCATCTCCTTGTTTTCGGCGCGCCAGCCGCCGGAAGGCGGCAAGCTTCCGGCACCTCTCTTCCCTGAAGAACTTCCGACCGGCGCCGACTATGACGCACTCGTTCAGAAGGTCATGACGAACGACATCATCCGCGGCAAGCTACTGTCGGAGGATGGCCAACTCGCTCTCGTCGTTCTGTCGCTCGAACCGGGCGTCGTCTCGAACGATAGTCTCGGGCGGGTCGTCGGGGAGATCCGCAAGGTGATGGCGGAGGATCTCGCCGGCACGGGTCTCGTCGCCCAGCTGTCCGGCGTGCCGGTAATGCAGCTCGAAATCCGCAACGCGGTCGAGCGGGACAGGATCATCTACAACGCCTTCGGCTTTTTCGGTGGCTGCCTGATCGCAATTCTGTTTTTCCGGCGTGTGTCGTTCATGATCATGGCGGCGGCGCCGCCGCTGCTTGCAATTGTCTTGGCGCTCGGCGCGCTCGGCTGGCTCGACTTCCGGCTCAACATGTTTCTCAACATGATGACGCCGCTTATCATGGTGATCAGCTTTTCGGACTCGATGCAGCTCACCTTTGCGGCGCGCGATCGCATCATCGCCGGCGACAGCAAAGCCGATGCCCTGCGATGGACGTTGTCCGTCGTTGGTCCGGCTTGCGTCCTAACTCACGCGACCGCCGCCATTTCGTTTGTCGCGCTGATGTTTTCCGATTCCGAGCTGATCCGAATTTTCGCGGAAGCGGGCCTTATCGCCACGATCATCGCGCTTTTCGCAGTGCTCACCTTCGTTCCGCTGCTCGGGATCTTGTTGGTGCGGCGGGAGGCGGCCTTCGCCGCCAAACTGAGGGGGGCGGACGCCCGCGTCGACGCCTTGCGCCGGTTCTGCGGCTTCATAGCGGCGCGCATGGTGACCCGGCCGGGTCTCTATAGTTTGATTGCGGTCTTTGTGGTTGTAGCTCTTGCGCTGAACTATGTGGTGCTCGAGCCGCGTTATCGGCTCGCCGACCAGGTGCCGGACCAGCAGCAGGCAGTCGCGGCGAGCCATGAACTCGATATCAAGTTGACCGGTGCCAATCCGGTCGATGTCTTGATCGAGTTTCCCGAAGGTCAGTCGCTCTATTCGCCGCAGACGCTTGCAACCATTGCAGCCGTGCATACAATTGTCGAACGGCAGGCGGGGGTCGGCAACGTCTGGTCGCTCGAGACCTTGCGCCGCTGGCTCGCCGAAAAGGTCGGCAGCAATGACGTCGCGACACTCGAACAATATGTCGATATCCTGCCGACCTATCTGAAGAGACGGTTCATCTCGCAAGACCAGCGAGCCGTCATAGTCCAGGGCCGAATCCCCGACGTCGATGCAAGCCGACTGCTGCCTATCATCAACTCGCTGGACAAGTCCTTGAACGAAGTGCGGCTGCAGCATCCCGGCTATGAAATCGCAGTGACCGGCCTCTCCGCCATTGCCGCTCGCAATTCGGCGCGGATGATCGAAAAATTGAATCGTGGTCTGACAATCGAGATCGTCTTCGTCGCTGCCTTCATTGGCGCCGCCTTTCGCTCCTTTCGTGTCATGGTCGCGACGATCATGCCGGCGATTTTTCCGGTTCTTGCCGCCGGTGCCATTTTGGCCGCATTGGGGCAGGGCTTACAGTTTGCGAGCATAGTGGCGCTGACCGTCTCCTTCGGCCTCGGGTTGAGTGCGACGATTCATTTCCTCAACCGGCTGTTTATCGAAGAAGAATCGAGTCGTGATACGGCCCATGCGGTCGAGCGGGCGACGATCCTCGTCGGCCCCGCCTTGATCCTGACCTCGATCGTATTGGCCTGCGGGCTGGCGATGACGGTTTTTTCAAATTTGCCGGCGCTGCGTCTGTTTGGCTGGCTGAGCGCTTTTGCAATGCTCGCCGCATTGACCGCCGACCTTTTCATCCTGCGACCGGTCATTATGTTTCTTTACCGCTTCAGGCGCCGAAAGGACGAAACGAGCGTGCCGTTTTGGCGCGGATCCCGCTGAAGCGGAAGCGCGAATACGATCCACCTCGCCTGGATCTGCTCTGGAGTCGCGATCCGGGCAACGCAAGAACGGCTCTGCAACGTTGACATCGATGAATTGGGTCAAGCGGGCCGGAGAGTCCGCCGAACGAAATTCGGCGAACTGGCCAGCGGAGAGTGCTCGTTGCGACCCTCCACACAAATATAGAGGCATCCGATATATCGGAGGCCTCCAAATCGGGGAATGGCCACACCTTTCCGGGCTAATGGCCTGCGCCGATTAAATTGAAGGGATAGCGGACCGGAGGTCCGCGGTCCGCACAAAACCCCTCAATTCGAATGACTCGCGCCACTAGCCCTTCCGCATACTGACCGTAACTTCGACGACGTCAGTCATGCCGGCGGCCGGCCGTATGGTCACGGATTGGCTCGTGCCGCGCGTTATCACCGCAAGTCCCGCCGAAAAGACCCCGCCGCTGACCGTCGCCAGAATTTGAGAGTCGCTCGCGCTTCCCGTGATATCGCCATTGACGTTGCGGCTTGTCTCGGACCAGGTTCCAGAGATTCTGCCACCTTCAGCGCGCACGACACTGATAACATAGAATTTATAGCTGTCGCTTGCGCAGCGCAGGTCCTGCTGGAAGGCATGGCCGGCTTCGCCCACTCTATAGGTCGCAGCGCAGCGGATTCTTTCGCGCGCGCCGCTCGATGTCGTGATCGTGCCCGCGCCTGACCAGGAGCCGGCGAGATGCGCGAAGGGGCCGGGGTCGCCCGCCGCGTTCGCTTCGGGCGCAATGGTTGCCGCGAAGACCAAGACCATGGCGGCCGCTGCTCTCGCGTGCGGTTTCAATCCCGCGCGTTGTTTGAATAGGGTCGGCAACATCGAAACTTCATCCTCCATATATCGACAAATTGGCCGAACGTTCATGCTGCGCGCAGAAACGCGGTTTGCCGCCGGCGAGCCGCCGCTTGGGTTCGGCGCAATGTGGTGAAGTCTAACCCGGTTTGCCGCCGCGCGCCATCACCGGCGCCAGCTTGGACGTTCCGGCCACCTGTGATGTGCGCTGGGACACACGTCTCCAGGGTAGACCAGATTGACCACAGCGTGCAGAAATATGCGGTCGAACGACGGTACTGCCGAAAACAGGCCCATCATTGAACTTGAAGCAATTTCCACCCGGCCGGAAAATGTTCTAGATTTGCCTGCGGAGACCAGCCCATGACGCAACACAAATCGGTGACGGCGGCAGTTCTCGTGATCGGCGACGAGATTCTGTCCGGACGCACCAAAGATAAGAACATCGGGTTTATTGCCGATTATCTGACCAATACCGGAATTGACCTGCGGGAAGTTCGCATCGTTCCGGATGTCATTGCCGAAATCGTCGCGGCCCTCGACGCCTTGCGCGCCCGCTACACCTATGTATTCACGACCGGAGGGATCGGGCCGACACATGACGACGTCACCGCGGATGCGGTCGCGGCTGCCTTCGGCGTCGAGGTCGACGAGGATCCGCGCATCATCGCGCTCCTGCTCGAGCGGATCAAACCGGAAGACCTGAATGAAGCGCGGCGGCGCATGGCGCACATTCCGCACGGCGCCGAGCTCGTCGAAAACAAGGTGTCGAAAGTGCCGGGATTCCGGATCGCCAACGTCATCGTCATGGCCGGGGTTCCGAGTATCATGCAAGCCATGCTCGAAGCGATCGGACCCCAGCTCGAGACTGGGGAGCGGACCGTTTCGAAGACGATCAAGGCCGGCGGCGTAGCCGAGGGAACTTACGCGGCCGATCTCAGCGCTTTGGCCAATGCGCATCCCGATCTCTCGCTAGGCTCCTATCCTTCCGTCATCGACGGCAAGTTCCACAATGAAATCGTCGTGCGTGGCAAAGATCCGGCCGCGGTCGAGGCGGCCGCGGCCGCGGTCGAGGCTTTTCTCGCGCGAATGCGCCCCAGCCGGGTTTGAGCCGCCATGTCCGATCTTCCCGGTCAAAAGGCATTTCCGGTCTCCTGGGACCAATTTCACCGCGATGCGCGCGCTCTCGCCTGGCGGCTTGCTGCGGCCGGACCGTTCTCCGCACTCGTCGCCATCACCCGCGGCGGCTTGGTGCCGGCGGCCATCGTCGCACGCGAGCTCGATTTACGCGTGATCGAAACGATCTCGATTGCGAGCTATCGGCACGAGACGCAGCAGGGCGACTTGAAGATCCTGAAGCCGATTTCGCCAGATGTCGCAAAGCTCGGCGACGGCAGCGGCATCCTCGTCGTCGACGATCTCGCCGATACCGGCGCCACCGTTCGCGTCGTCCGCGAAATTCTGCAAAACGCTCATTTCGCGGCGGTCTATGCGAAGCCGCTTGGCCGGCCGCATGTCGACACATTCGTGACCGAAGTGTCGCAGGACACCTGGATCTATTTTCCCTGGGATCTCGGGCTCGCCTTCCAGGCCCCGATCGCCGGCGGCAGCTGAGGGGCAGAGGGCGGACGCGGCGCCCGCCGCCTTCGCCGAGCCGTCGGCCTGGAGTGTCGTTTTTTGTTCATCACGCTGATTTACTGAGGTAATAGCGGAGGTGTGCAATGGAAAATGACACTTTGGAACTGGATCAATTGCAGAGCGCCTATAAGGCGGCAGTCGAGGAATGGATAGAAGCAATCAGGCATGAAGAAGCGCTTGTCTCGGTCACTCCTCATTCGGTCGCTGAAGTCGACAAATGGGAAGCGGCGCACTTCAAGGAAGACGACCTTCGCTGCAAAGTGAAGGCTGCGAAGAAACAATACGAAGACGCGCTGCGTGAAAAGTTCTTTGGATTTTAGCAGACCGTCGGACTGATTGCTGCGAACGATGGATTTCGGGGTCTCAGCTGGCCGCGGTCGGCGGTCAGCTTGGCAACCGGCGCTTGCCTTTGCTGGCTCACTGTCAAGGCTGTGCCGCGAAGGGCTCGTCGGGAAAAAAGTGCTCCATTTGCAGCAGCCACAAGCTCCCTTTTGCTGAGGAGGCCCTTTAGGGCCGTCTCGAAGCACGAGGGAGCGTCGCTTGGCGAGAGAGGCCGCGGAAAGCAAGGCGTTTGACGCCCTCGCCCTTCGAGGCTCGCCATAGCCCGTTGCTTGCGACGGGCGTCGCTTCGCAACGCCCGATGGCTCGCACCTCTCCATGAACACCGCCGCCGATTGTCATCCTCGCGAAAGCGAGGATCCAGGGGCAACTCGCACAAAACTCTGGATTCCCGGTCTTCGTCTCCGGCTCGCCGGGAATGACAGGGGGGGAGCGTCTCACTGTGAACACAGCCGCCAAGATAGCGTGTTCATGGTCCCGTGTGCAGTTCCAGTTGGAGCAGATGGCTCAGGGCGAGGGCTTCGGGACCGTTTATCCTTCTCGCCAAATGATTCACTTATTCACGGACGGGGCCTTAGCCGCAAACCTGCGGCTTGTGCCGCGGCCCTCGCCGCATTATGCCGGATGAAGCGCGGGCGTGGCGAAACTGGTAGACGCAACGGACTTGAAAGCAAATTGAGTGCGCTCCGGGAAACCGGCGACGTAGAACTGCTCAAAGTCGGGGAAACCTCGCAAGTGGCAATCCCGAGCCAAGCCCAATGGCCGCACGGCCTAAGGGAAGGTGTAGAGACTAGACGGGCAGCACCTAACGCGGACGCTTTTTTTCGGCGAACGCCAAGGTGAAGGGATAGTCCAGACCCCAAACTCGCCGCGGCGCGACGGCGCGAGGCGAGGCGGCGAAAGCCGTAGAGGGCAAGAAAATCCGTAGGGCCGAAAGGCCTGTGCCGGTTCGAGTCCGGCCGCCCGCACCATGCTTCAATTCGATGAGATTATGATGCGTAGCAACGCGCGCTCATGTCAGAAGTGCGATGAAACTGCACGAAAATTTTGTTTTTGTTTTGTTCTCTACATTGATAGACTCTGTTTCGCCCTTAATGACTGCTTGCTTACTCCTGAGAGCTCCTTGCATGAGCATCATGCCGTCCTCACCCCCAAGAACTACGGTTTTTGTCACTCATGCGGCACCGGAAGATAACGAGTTTGCCCTCTGGATTTCGTCAAAGCTGGCGATAGCGGGTTACCGCGTCTGGGTAGATCGTCGCCGTCTTCATGGAGGTGATGATTTCTGGGATGAAATTGATCGAGTTCCTGCGTAACGAGGCTATCAAGCAGATTGTGGTCTTCTCGAAATACATCGGAAAGCCTGGCGCAAAGAAAGAATTGGCCATCGGCGATGTCGTAGGCAAGAAGCTTTCGGACCCGAAGTTCATTATTCCGATTCACGTCGATGATATTCCTTTTTCTGACGCGCCACCCGAATTTTTGCGCGTCAACATTTTGGAGGCGTATCCGAATTGGCATGATTGCCTTAACGACCTTTTTGAAACGCTTGAAAACGTCGGTATCCCAAAACAAGTGTCACCGGATGGTCAGTCATTGCATGCAATTGTTGAGGCGCGGGAAGAGGGGAGGCGTTTTGTTCTCGATCGACCAGAGCAGGCATTGACAAATTGGTTCTCAATCAAACCGCCCGAACGCATTCGTTATTATAAATTTGACGGCGTTCAGGAGCAGCTGAATAGATGGCTTGCAGACTGCCGCATTCCTCACATAAAGATGCTTCGCCTGGTTGGAACATTCGCTGATCCGCTGGGATTTGCCGAAGCCAGCTCATTTCAACAGGCGCTGCCAACCGCTTACGATATTCCCTTCGCAGATTTTATAACAGGAGAATCACTCGGCCCATACTTCGATAGGGCTTCTGCATCAAATGACGTTCCAAATTTGCTGCGCCAACATTTTGATCACATCGCACAGTCTCGCGGACTGCTGCCGGTCGAATTTGCTAGCAGGCAAATTGGATGGTTCTTTCCAGACGGACTACTTCCCGCAAACAAGATCGCGTTTTCATCACCAGACGGGCGTCGCATCCGACGTGCTATGAGCGGAAAATTCAAAAAGCTGCGCTGGCATGTCTGCCTTATCGCCAAGCCACGGATTTGGCCTGAACCTGTTTATCGTATCCACGCAAACGTCGTGCTGAGTGAGGATGGAAAAAAGCCGTTGCCCGGCGACGAAACACACAAGAGGCGCCGGAGGCTTACCAAATCGTGGTGGAACAATGTCTGGCGCGACCGTCTATTGGCTGCAATGCACTTTCTTTCCGACGGCCAGCCGTCGATCCTGCTCGAAGCAGGAAACGATAAGTTTGAGGTCGCGACTTGGCCCTTGCTTGCGAACGTGCCTGTATCATACGAGGCAACCGATCCGCCCTTACCAACAGAAGAAGATGAAGAAGGCAACATCGTACCCACCGATGCGTTGGATGACCAAGCGGATGATTTGGATGACTTTGATGAAAGTGGTGGCGACGACGATGAGGAGCACGCATGACGATCGAAACTCATTTCATCCCTGAGCCATTGCTGGAATTTGGAAACAACCAGAAGCTCGAACATCCACAAGACGGCTTATTCCTCTACGGACCAGTCAAATCGCAGGGCAACCCGGAAGTTATCCATGTCGGTGTTATCGGTACGCAGGATGGTATCGACCTCGCAAAGAAATGGCTCGTTACACTGATTGCAAGATTGCCCATCGAAAGACCCGATCAGCTTCATACCTCACCGTGGCCTGGCTTTCAGGCTGCGTTCGGCGTGAGGCTCGAAACCACTCCGTTAGCTACCATTGCTCTGTCTGGTCCGGAGATAGCGAATGCCATCAGCAAGAGCAATCGATATGACGCGGTACGCTCAACCGTAAAGCTCTTTGAGAATCAGCTGCTCGATCATTATCGAATAGATGAGCGTCGGCCTGACGTATGGTTAGTTGTCGTTCCGGAAATCGTATATCGCTATGGCCGACCTGAAGTCGCAGGCCCGAAAGACGGCTTCAAATCCACTCTCATGTCAGAAAAGGCTGCCACGGGGTTCCTGCGGAGCAATTCTCTATTCCCGGAGATGAACGAAGAAGCCAAAACATATCTATTTGCGCGGAATTTCCATCACCAACTTAAGGCCCAACTTCTTCACAAGGAAATAGTGATTCAAGTCGTCCGCGAAACGACGCTTAATCCGTTGCTTGAGTTAAATCGGTTTAATAATCCGACACGATCTGTTCAGGAGCGCGCGCGGATCGCCTGGAATTTCTCGACAACGCTCTATTTCAAAGGTGCTCGACTTCAGCCGTGGCAACTTGCCGACGTCAGGCCACATGTCTGCTATGTGGGGCTCGTGTTCAAACAGGACCCCTCGCCTGCGAAGCAAGGCGATGCCTGTTGTGCAGCCCAGATGTTCCTCAATTCAGGGAACGGAGTTGTCTTCCGTGGTGCCTTAGGTCCCTGGTATTCCGATAAAAGCAAAGAATTTCATTTGCGCCGTGATCCTGCCAAGCAATTGGTTCAAGATGTTGTTGCAACCTACACCAGAGATCATGGTAGCCCTCCGGCTGAATTATTTATCCATTCTCGTCAGCGGTTTTCTGATGAAGAATGGGAGGGGTTCTCATCCGCAGTTGAGCCCGAAAAGACGAAGCTTGTCGGCGTTCGCATCCGACCGACGCAAGACTTACGATTATTCCGTCCAGATACAGATGTTCCAGTTCTTCGTGGTACTGCCGTCACTATGTCGAAACGAGAAGGATATCTGTGGACCACAGGATATGTACCACGCCTGCGCACATATCCCGGCTTTGAGACCCCGAAACCAATTCTGGTTGAAATTAACCGAGGCGATGGAGAACTCATCACGGTTATGCGCGATGTGCTCGCGCTGACTAAAGTAAATTACAACGCATGTGATTTCGCCAGTGGATTGCCGGTCACGCTAAAATTCGCAGATAGGGTTGGCGAAATTCTCACTGCCTCGCCGACTGGGATGCAAGCGCCTCCGCTCCCCTTTCGATTCTACATCTAAGAGTTCAATCCGAACTCAGTTCACTTGTTGGCGGAAGAGCTTCGTCGAGTTGGTTCGGCTTAAGTCGCCTTAATCTTCTCCTTTCGAGTCGGATGACCCGCCGACCAAGGCGTCCTCTCCTTGTGCCCGGTTCCTGCCGAGGCGCGCGTGGCTGTCAAAGCCGCTCGCTTCCGCCCCCGGATCAAGTGTCCGGGGTTGCGCAGCTCCGCGCCCTTCGGGGGATCTTCGTTCCGCTCGTGACAGCCCCGCTTATGCGCCTCGGCCTTGAAATGGGCATCGAGGCTGCCAATGGGGGCGCACATGCGAAATCCCTCGGCTTCGGTCGGACGGGTTCGCGTCCCGTCGTCCGCACCAGACGGATTTGCCGCTCTGCCCGACAAATTGATGGCTCGGCAGCCCCCATGCGGCGAATACCACCCTTATTCACCGCATCACACGCGGCGAAAAAGCTTGCCCCTGCGGCGAATGCCGGGCATAATCTCCGCATGAGGTGCGGCGAATGCCATCCTATATTCACGAACTGAAAGACTGGCCCAAATTCCATTGGAGCGAGGCGAAGCTTGCCGCGCAGCTCGCCAATGTTCGCCACCGGCAAGGACGGCTGATCGGGCGCATGGAGGGGCTCGGGTTCCAGCTCAAAGCAGAGGCGGTTCTAGAAACCCTCACCGAGGAAATTCTCAAATCCAGCGAGATCGAGGGCGAAATTCTCGACAAGGAGCAAGTGCGTTCGTCGATCGCACGCCGCCTCGGCATCGATATCGGCGGGCTCATGCCTGCCGACCGCAACGTCGAAGGCGTCGTCGAATTGATGCTCGACGCCACGCAGAAATTTGCCGAACCTTTGACCGATGCAAGGCTGTTTGATTGGCACGCGGCTCTGTTCCCGACAGGGCGAAGCGGCATGAGCCGCATCACGGTCGGCGCCTGGCGTAATGACGAGAAGGGACCGATGCAGGTTGTCTCGGGGCCGATCGGGCGCGAACGCGTCCACTATCAAGCCCCGCCCGCGAAAAAAGTGAACCGGGAGATGCAAGCTTTCCTGAAATGGTTCAACGGGGCGACAACGATCGACCCGGTATTGAAGGCAGCCCTCGCGCACTTTTGGTTCGTCACCATCCATCCTTTCGAGGACGGCAACGGGCGTATCGCGCGGGCGATAACCGACATGGCTCTCGCCCGTTCGGAGCAGAGCGCCCAGCGCTTTTACAGCATGTCCGCGCAAATACGCTTGGAGCGGAAGGCCTATTACGACATGCTCGAGCAAACCCAGAAGGGCACACTCGACGTGACGGCTTGGCTGACATGGTTCCTCGACTGTCTCGACCGCGCCTTCGACAGCGCGGAGGATACCTTAGCCTCCGTTCTCAAGAAGGCGCGCTTTTGGGAGACGCATGCGGACGCTTCGTTCAACGATCGTCAGCGCGCGATGATCAACCGCTTGTTCAACGGATTTGTCGGCAAGCTCACCTCTTCCAAATGGGCGAAGCTCACCCGATGCTCGCAGGACTCGGCGCTGCGCGACATCGATGATCTCGTCCGGCGCGGCATCCTGGCAAAGGACGCCGCGGGCGGGCGAAGCACGAGCTATTCATTGGTCGAGAGCTGACTTTGTCGGTGGTCACATGGGTTCGAGTCCCGTCGTCCGCGCCAGGCCGTTGCACGCTCATCAGTCGTAGACCGTGCTGCAGTGGCCGACCGCCAGCACCGTGACGACCGTGGCTTTGTCGTCCAGTTTGCGAATTCCGATTTAAGCCGGCCGGGTATACCGATTTGATGTCGGCCACCGTACCGATTTGATGCCGGCCGGCATTCCGAAACGAAGCCGGCCACCATTCCGATATGAAGCCGGCCACCTGCCGGTAACCCTCATGCAGGTCAGCACCCTGAGCATCAGCTCCCTCGATTTGGACGAGGAGGGGCTTGATGCCGGCGAAACGAGAGCTGACCATGAGACAATTGCGGCAGATGCTGCGGCTTCACTATGACGGCGTAAGTGCGCGCGAGATCGGGCGGACGCTCGGTGTGGCGCGCAGCACGATCCAGGACAATCTCGATCGGGCAAAGAAGGCGGAGCTCGCCTGGCCACTCGCCCCCAATCTGACGGACGATGTTCTCGAACGGCGGCTGTTTTCAAAAGCCGGCTACAGACACGGCGTTCGTCGGCGGACGGAACCCGATTGGAAAGCCTTGGCGCAGGAGATCAAGCGGCCCGGCGTCAATCTGATGGTGTTGTGGGAGGAATATCGCGACGCCCATCCCGGCGGCTATGGCTACAGTCGCTTTTGCGATTTGTTCCGGGAGTTCGAAAAGCGGCTGTCGCCGGTCATGCGCCAGCATCACGCGGCGGGAGACAAGCTCTTCGTCGATTATTCCGGCAAGAAGATGCCGATCGTCGACGCTGCGACCGGCGAGGTGCGGGACGCCGAGATCTTTGTCGGCGTGCTCGGGGCTTCGAACTACACATATGCCGAGGCGACCTTCACCCAGAGCCTGCCGGATTGGATCGGCGCGCATGTGCGCATGTTCCGTGCTCTCGGTGGCGTACCGCGCCTGCTCGTGCCGGACAATCTGAAAAGCGGCGTCCAAAAGGCCTCATTCTACGACCCCGATATCAACCGAAGTTATGGCGCCATGGCAGCGCATTACGACGTCGGCATTCTCCCGGCACGGCCACGAAAGCCTCGGGATAAGGCGGCCGTTGAGGCCGGCGTGCGCTTCGCGCAGACCTACATCCTCGGCCGTTTGCGCAACCAGACCTTCTTCTCGCTCGCCGAGGGCAATGCCGCGATTAACCCGTCTTCGCGGATTGGGGCGATTTTGAAGAGGTGGTGGATTATAAATCAATTGCTTAGACCAAAAGGTCTTCACTACGGCGGGTGGTTTGGATAATTGCGGTCGAGGTGATTTTGGGGGGCGGCTGCGGCGGCAGACGGAGCTTCAGCCGGCCGATCAGAAGCTGGAGTTCGGGCTCTGGATGGGTATAGCGCGTGAGCATGATCTCGCGCCCGTCGGTCGTCGGAAGATGGACATCTATCATCTGAACGGCGGCGAACTTTTCGAGCGCGCTGCGCGCGGTCAATCCGGGTGCCAGCGCGTGGAGGCGGCGCGTCAGCGTGATCTGCAGACAATAAGCGAGGAAGGCGATGAAGATATGGGCTTCGATTCGCTGCGCATCCTTGTGGAAGATCGGGCGGATGGCGAGATCGCCCTTGAGGTTTTTGAACGCTTCTTCGACGGCGACGAGTTGGATGTAATATTGCCAGAGCAAGGCCGGATCGTCGTCGGTGAGATTGGTGCGCAGCAGATAACGGCCTTCACGGCGCCTTATCTTTCGCAGCTTTTTGCGGTTGAGGGAAAAAGTGAACGCAGCGATTTCCTCGTCGATCTCGATATCGACGAGGCGCCAAGCAGTCGGCGCCTTGGCCCGCGCGGCACCCAGTTTCATCAGCAGTTCTTCGCGGGAGATCTGCATGGCGGCGAGTTGCCGAAGCCGCTTCCACAGCCATTTCATCTGGCGTCGGCGCATGGCGCGTTCTTTGGTGACGCGATCGACGCTCTGGGCGAAGACGTAAAGCTCATCATCTTCGGCCAACAGCTTCACTTGAACCCCTTCCCTTGCCTCCTGCCAGGGCTTCTCCAGCAAGTGTTTTTCCAGGCGGTTCAAGCGTCCCTTCGGCGTTCCCACGAGATAGTGCACCGGCGGATCGCTGTTGCGCATCTCCGCCAGAACCGCCTCGGTCGGCACACCGCGATCCATCACCCAGACGCGCCGTGCCTTGCCGTATTGCTGCTCGATCTTGCCGAGGAACAGCCGCAGCGTCTTGCTGTCCGCCGTGTTGCCGGGCAGCACTTCATAAGCGAGCGGCAACCCCTCGGGCGTGACCACCAATGCGATCACCAATTGCGGACAATCCGGCCGTTTGTCACGGCTGTAGCCGTGGCGGCGCTTGTCGCCCTCCGGCAGATCCGATGCGTTGACCTCGAAATAAGTGCTGGTCAGATCGTAGAGCAGAACGTCGAAATCGACATTGAACAAGTCGCGCCAGCGCCCGACGAGATGCGAGAACAGCGCCTCCTTATGCGCGAGCAGGAGGTCATGGCAGGCATAGAGCTTGTGCGCTTCGGCCAGGCCGAAATCCGCACCCAAGAGATCGGCCATGGCGCTCTTGGCGAACCAATCGCGATGCAATTTCCACTCGCTGCCCGGCGCGATCAGCCGGTAGACGACCAGAACCAGCAAAACCCGATCCCAGCGCGTCCCCTTGCGGCTCGCCGGCAGACGCTCGGCCCAGAACCGGTCCAGGTGCAGATCCCGCCACAACTGACCGGCCAACCAGCAGGCGCCCCATTGCCGCGGCCGGCACAATCGCAGCTCCGACAGACGAAGCCGCACCACCGAAGCGTCGTCCGCAGCTGCCTCGCAGCGATCCTCCGGGAACAGCGCCAGTGTACGCGGAGCGCCCGTATCCGTGTCGAATACCTCGATCGCCCTGCGCCACGCCGCAGCCTGCGAGGAATTGATCTCGCCCAGATACAACACATGCCGCTGCACGACCCGGCCATTGTCGAGACGCTTGTTCTCGACGATGTTCCAGTAGGCGTGTGTCTTGCCGTCCTTCTTCCGCTCGGTGCGTCGCAGAAACATGATGACGCAAGTCTATGCACACGAATCCCGCCCTGGGAATCGGGTAGGTCTTCACTACAGCTGTTTTCAGCGAAATCGGGATGCCCCGTGCGAAGTAAATCAGTCGCTTAGACCAAAGAAAAAATCGCAAAACCAGGTTTTCAACAGGCGAATCCGCGAAGACGGGTTAAAGTCGTGCTCGAGCGGATGAACACCCGCGTCATGCGGCAGATCGGCATGAGCCGGCACGATCTCTTCGAGAGCCTCGACCGGCCCGCGTTGAAGCCGTTGCCGGACCTCGATTGGGACTATGCCGAGTGGCGCCTCGCAAGGGTCGGGCTCGATTATCACGTCGAGGCGGACGGCTTCTATTATTCCGTTCCGCATGCGTTGATCCGGGCCGAAGTCGACCTGCGCATCAGCGAACGGACAATCGAGATCTTCCACCGCGGCCAGCGCGTCGCTCTGCATCAACGTCGCTATGGCGGCCGAAGGCACGGCACCGATCCCGACCATATGCCGAGTTCACACCGCCGCTATGCCGAATGGTCGCCGGAGCGGTTCCGTCGTTGGGCGAAAACGATCGGGCCCAACACCGAAGGGCTCGTTATCGCCGTTCTCGCCAATCGCCCGCATCCCGAGCAGGGGTTTCGGACTTGCCTCGGCATCCTGCAAATCTATCGCGGCATCGATCCAGCCCGTGCCGAAAACGTCTCGGCGCGAGCCCTCGAAATCGGCGCCCTCAATTACCGCAGTGTCGCTTCCATCCTCGCCAACAATCTCGACAAGACCTCATCCCGCCAAACTCGCTCCGACGAGCCCTCCGGCATGAGCCTCTTCGATCATCAAAACATCCGCGGCCCCCGCTACTTCAACTGAAAGGAAGATATCATGCTCCTGCATCCGACCCTCGATCGATTGCACGCCCTCGGTCTCCACGGGATGGCCAAGGGCTTCAAGGACCTTACGGATAACCCGCAAGCCCGCAGCCTCGAACATGCCGAATGGCTGGGCCTCCTTCTCGAACATGAGGCAACGCTCAGGCGGCAGAAGCGCTTCGAAATCCGCGCACGAACCGCGCGTCTGCGGCAAACCGCGAGCGTCGAGGATATCGATTATCGGGCTGCGCGTGGTCTCGACCGCGCCCTTTTCCTCATGCTCGCCAGCTGTGATTTTATCCGCGACAAGCGTAATTTGATTTTTACCGGCCCCTGCGGCGTCGGCAAATCATGGCTCGCTTGTGCGCTCGGCCATAAAGCCTGCCGGGATGACCTCTCCGTGCTCTACCATCGTGTTCCGCGCCTTTTCACCGCGCTCGCCCTCAGCCGCGGCGACGGACGCTATGGCAAGCTCATGAGCGCGCTTGGCAAAGTCAAACTGCTCATCCTCGATGATTGGGGACCGGAAACCCTCACCGCCGAACAGGCGCGCGACCTTCTCGAAATCATCGAGGATCGCATCGATGTCGGCTCAATCCTCATCACCAGCCAGGTTCCGGTCGATCGCTGGCACGATATGATCGGAGTTCCGACCATCGCCGATGCGATCCTCGACCGCCTCGTCCACAATGCCTATCGGATCGAACTCTCCGGCGAGAGCTTGCGAAAGCGACGCATGCCGGAGCCTGTATGATGGTGTGGCCAACGAAACGCCATGGCGGGGCTGCGCAACCCTGACCAGCTTCGCCCCGCCATGGCTTACATCCGCGCCCCTCGCGACCGCTTAACCACGATCCACAGCAACACTTGACCGCCTGAACCAAGGAAAAGATCTTCCAATCCGACCTGCATGAGCCCGTCCAAAGTGGCCGGCTTCATATCGGTACGGTGGCCGCCTTCAAATCGGAACAGGTGGCCGGCTTGATATTGGAATGCATGGCCGGCTTCATCGGTATACGCATCCAGTTCGCAGATGATGCGGTAATCCCCCACCCGGTAGCGCCATAGGCCGAACTTGTCGTGCCGCAGCGACTTGCCAAAGTCACGCGGATTAGCTGTCGGCGCGATCCGGTTATCCATGTAGTCGAGGATTTCGGCCTGAATTGAGCGATTCAACTTCTTGAGTTGTTTCAGCGCGAGACCGCTGTATTCAATGCTCCAGGCCAAGTTCTTTACGCACTTGTTCGCTGGTGAGACGCGGGCCGCCTGCCTCTAACGCCTTTTCCGCCAAATAACGGTCTTCGAGGTCTTCAATATTTGCCTCAATCAACTCGCGGGCAAAGTCGCTCTCCGACCGTCCGGTGCGCTTTGCGAGCTCGGACAGTCTGCGCTCGATATCAGGGTTCAGCGGCACGGAAAGCATTGTGTGACCTCACCAATACTTATGCCACAGCCACTCCCTTCAAGCAACGAAATCCCGGTAGGCGAGGCCGGCGAGCCGGTCCGAATGGGTCATTCAGCCCCCCTAAATCCCCTCCCGTCCCAGCCGCTCCATTTTCGTCAGCCAAATCTGCTGCTGCCATTCGCTCGCCGAGTCGACGTTGCCGCAGAGGCTCTCCTTGATCGGGCCGATGCCGCACATGCCGAGAATATTGCGTTCCAGGCTGCGCAGGCTATGGGCGCCGAAATAGAAGCGATAGACGAAGGCCGGCATGCCCATGGTGAGGATGATCCGGGCGCTCTTGCCGACGAGGGTCTTGCTCCAGGTGCGGCGCACCGGATCGACCAATTTGAAGACGAAACGGGTGCGAAAAACCTGTTCGAGAAATGCCTTCAACAGCGCCGGCATCGTGCCGAGCCAGAGCGGATAGACGATGACGAGATGATCGGCCCGGGCGATGGCTTCTTGCGCCGGTTGAAGCGAAGCGGGCAAATTGCCCGTGTCGAATTCCAGCTTATTGCGGAGGATCGGAACATCGAGGCTGGCGATCTCGATCATCTCGACTTCGTGCCCGGCCGCTTTGGCGCCTTTGGCGTAAGCTCCCGCCAAAGCATGGCAGAGATGCCCGCCTTGCGGGTCCGGATGACCTTGGACGATGACGATCCGCCGCGCCATGATTGGATCCCTCGAGCCTGCGATGAGGATCGTCTACAGGTCATCGGCGCCAGTTTCGTTGATTTGGATCACGCGGCGCTGCGCGCCATTTTGCGCTGGATTGGCCGGTGCGCTCGAGCGGGCAGGAAGATTGTTTCGTCGGGTTCAGCCGAGTTCGGCGAGACGCTTTTCGAGCCTGCCGCGGGGCCTCGGTTCGACCCGTGCTAGATGGCGCGCCTATTGCGGCCAGTTTCCGCTGCCGAGCTCGCGGTAATAGCGCGAAATCCGCTCGAACCATTCGTGCCGCGCCTGCAAATGCGCCATGCCGCGGCCACGCTCGGGCAATTGCAAGTTCGCGAGCAAAGTCTCGATCTCCTTGCGCGCCGAGGTGTGCGACGCAGACAGCGTCCCGCTGCGCATCGCTTCTTCGATCGGGTCGAGCGCGGTGAGGCCGATCGGAAAGAGCTCGCGGAAAATGACCCTGTCGTGCAGGCCTTCCGCCGGGCGAAACTGCAATTCGACCGCCAGGCGCGACAGGCTGATGCCGATCTGCCGGGCATTGTTCGATTGCACCGAGGACATGCGGTTTCGCACGAGAACCCAATCGATCAGGCCGTGATCGACGAGGCGCCGCTTGCGGCGCGCTTCGAGAACGAGATCGGCGTAATGGGCGACCTGGCCGCGCTGCGCCTTGTCGTGATGCACGCGCGAAAAGACGTCCACGTCGATGAAGGAATCATTGACCGGCGAGACGAGCGTATCGGCGAGCGAATGGGCCAGCCGCATGAGATAGGAATTGCTCGCCGGCGTGTCGATCACGACGAATTCATAAGAGTGCTCGACTTCGGCGACAGCCTCGGCAAACGCGCCGAATTCCATCGTCTCATTGTCCCTGACATTGTCGGAAGCGCCGCGCTCGAGCGCGTGGTGATAGGGCAGTTCCACATCCCATTGCGCGCTGTTCGCCCACGAGCTGCGATTTTCGAAAAACCTGGTGAGAGTCCGCTGGCGCGTGTCGAGATCGATCGTCGCGACACGGAAACCCGCTTTCAGGAGAGCGATGCTGATGTGGATCGATAGGGTCGATTTGCCGGTTCCGCCCTTTTCGTTACCGACCACGATGACATGCGCCGTGCGCAGATCCGGCGGCTCGAATTCAGGTATGTGCGCCGTTTCGTTCATATGTCGAATCCACCGCGAAATTCATGCTCGAGCCCCACGGCCAAATTCAAACTGCGAACGTGCGCCGTTGCCGGGGGCTAGTCTGCTCTTGCGTCCCGAAAGCGCTCTCGCGTGAGAACCGCACCGCGCACCCCGCAAAATTGGACCCGGGTCGTGTGACTGCAGTCGAAACGTCGCCAATCGCGCCGACATATCTGCGATCCGGCGCCCATTTTCCAAATCGAAGCATTGCCAATTCTAGATTGAAGCGGTGCAAACGCCAAGCAGCACCGCGCCGGCTTGTTGCAAGAAGGCTCTAGCCCAACGAAATGCGGAATATGTCATTTTTATCGCAATATGCACGTGCCTATCGGAAAAGTGGACCTGGTTTCCCCGGATATGCTTTATTGCCGGGCGGACAAACCGTCCGGCGCCCGCAGCCTGTAGAGCCACTCATAGCGGTCGAGAAGGCGCGCTGGGCCGAGCCAGCGCATCGCGAGGTCGCGGGCGAAGGCGGCCGTGCCCGAAAGATGATAGATCGAGGCCTGCCGATGCGATTGCGCCTGTACCCGTCGCGCACGAGGCAGGCGTGCCTTTTCATAGGCTGCGAGCCCTTGCCCGACCGAATCGGCTGCGGCAAGCGCGCCCGCGAGCGCAGCTGCGTCTTCGATTGCCTGAGCGGCGCCCTGCGCGAGGAAAGGCAGCATCGGATGCGCCGCATCGCCCAAGAGGGTGATCGGACCTTTCGTCCAGTGGGCGAGTGCCGGCCGCTCGGTGAGGGGCCAGCGCAGCCATTTGCCGGCGACGGCGAGGAGGTCGCGCACGCGTCCATCGAAACCTGAAAATCGCGCTGCGACCTCATCGGCAGCAGCTGGCTGCGACCAGAATTCCGCCGTCCAATCGAGCGGCACCATCTCGTCCACGACCGCCACGACATTGATCACGCTGCCGCCGCGCAAAGGATAATGCACGACATGGGCGTTGGGACCCAGCCAGAGCGTGCTCTCGGCGAGCCGCATCGCGGCGGCAACCCGCTCCGGATCGGCGAGAGCGCGAAAAGCAATGCGGTGAGCGCGCTTCGGCGGGCGCGTTGCGTCGTAGCCTAAGCACTCGCGCACGACGGAGCGCACGCCATCGGCGCCGATGAGGCAGTCGCCGCGGTATTCGACGCGAATCGCGCCTTGCAGGGCGGTGAGCGCAACGCCGGTTTCCGTCGTGGCAAGGCCGGTGACATTGCTGTCGGTGACGAGCTCAATTTCCGGCACTTTTGCGACCGCTTCTGCGAGCACGCGCTGCAGATCGCCGCGGTGGACGAGAAGATAAGGGGCTCCCCAGCGCGCTTGCGCCTGCCCGAGCGGGAGAAGCGTGAGTGTGGCGCCGTCCCGCGCCCGTCTCACATGGATTGCCCGCGGGGCGACTGCTGCGTCGGCAAGTGCCGGCAAAAGGCCGAGCTCACGCAAGACGGCAGTAGCATTTGGCGAGATCTGCAGGCCCGCGCCCACTTCCTGCAAGGATTTAGAACGCTCAATGAGGCTGACCCGATAGCCGATCCGCGCCAGTGAGAGCGCCGCAGTCAGGCCGCCGATGCCGGCCCCGGCGATCAGCGCGTGCGCCGGCCTAGCCATCGCGCGTGAGGGCGAGTGCAGGATGAACCATCTGAGGTTCGACCGTCGTCGCCAGATAGGCGCACTCGGGCGGAATGCAGCCGCCGTCGAGCGAGGCGTCATAAACATAATGCGTCGAGCAATAGGGGCAGATCACCTCCTTGTCGTCGCCCATATCGATGAAGATATGCGGATGGTCGAACGGCGGCAAAGCGCCGATGCACATGAATTCCTTGGCGCCGATGCGCACTTGCGCAACGCCCGGCTGATTGTGGAAATGCGGAGTACCATGTTGAGACATTTTGCGAGTCCAAGAACAATGCGGCCGCACCATAAGCGATGAGGGTGCGCTTGAACAGATCAAATGCCGCCGCGGGGTCAGCGCCTGGACCCGGCTCGAAGGGGCTATTCCGTGATCGGGAAAGGCCGGACGGCGGCAGTCCGGTCCCTCTCCCGGCGGCCGCGCGCCCGTGGTAGAGACGGCGCGACCGCGGCGAGACCTTTCCGGTCATCAGGCAGGGTGGTTAATGGACGAATTTTCTTCAGCCGGCGTCCGGCTCGCCTATATCGACGAGGCGGCGACCGGCGCCGATCGCAACGAACCTATTCTCCTCATTCATGGCTTTGCCTCGACCCATGCGGTGAACTGGGTGTTTCCGCTGTGGGTCAAGCTCCTCACGCAAGCCGGGCGGCGCGTGATCGCCTTCGACAATCGCGGCCATGGACGCAGCGAGAAGCTCTATGATCCGGCTGATTACGGATTGCCGGTGCTTGCCGCGGACGCGCGGGCGCTGCTCGACCACCTAGGACTCGAGCGGGCCGATGTGATGGGCTATTCGATGGGCGCGCGAATCGCCGCCTTTCTCGGGAAAAGCGAGCCGCGAAGGGTTCGCTCCATCATTCTCGGCGGCCTCGGCAACCATCTCGCAGACGGGGCCGGCCTGTCGGACGGTATAGCCGCTGCGATGGAAGCGCCTTCGGCCGATGTCCTCACAGATCCGAAAGAGAAAATGTTCCGCACCTTCGCCGAAGCGACGAAGAGCGATCTCAAGGCGCTGGCCGCCTGCGTCCGCGGCGCGCGCCAGATGCTGAGCGAGGAGGAGATCGGCCGAATCCTTCTCCCCGTCCTCATCGCGGTCGGTACAAAAGACACGGTGGCGGGCAATCCACATCGCCTCGCTGCCTTGTTCCCGGCGGCGCGCGCCGTCGATATCCCGGGTCGGGATCACAATCTTGCTGTAGGTGACAAAGTCTACAAACAAGCTGTACTTGAATTCCTCGAGCAGAGGCCATGAGCGCACGAACCGTCCTTGAAAAAGCCCGGGCAGAGGCGGAGACCGAGGGGTGGTGACGGCGCCGAGAATGATCCCCATATCTCTTGTGTTTGCGGGCGGGCCGCGGGAGCAGGGCCAGCCGCAACGATCCTGGATTTCATCCAATCCAGTTTCGAGGTAAACTGTTTTTAGCTGTTCTTCGGTGTAATTGGAACGCCCGATGGGGCGCCTCTTGCCGGCTCGGCGCAGAGGCGTGGTCGGCGACGGGCTTCGTGCCCGGAAGAGGAGACGCGTCATGATCTTTGGCGGTTCCCACCATGGCAGTGCAAAGCTCGTCAGTCTCGAGGGGGCCGAGCCCGTATTTGCGCGCGTGCGGGCGGAAGCCGAGGCGAGTGCGCGGCGCGAGCCGGAAATCGCCGGCTGGCTCTATGCGACCGTCCTCAACCACGAGAGGCTCGAAATCAGCGATCGTCCACCGGATTGCGTCGCGATTGAACCATGTCGAAGTCCCGGCCGATCTCATTCGCCAGACCTATCTGGACTTTATCGCGCATGACCCATCGTTCGGCGAGGCATTTCGGGCCGATATTCTCGCAGTGCTCGATCGCGATCCGGCGTGCACTCGTCTTGTCGAGCCGCTGCTCTATTTCAAGGGGTTTCATGCCATTCAGACGCATCGCTTGGCGCATGCCCTCTGGAAGGCCGGACGCCGCGATTTCGCGCTCTATCTGCAGAGCCGTTCTTCGGAAGTTTTCCAGACCGATATTCATCCGGCGGCAGTGATCGGCAAGGGTATTTTTCTCGACCATGCGACCGGGCTGGTCATCGGTTCGACGGCCGTGGTCGAGGACAATGTCTCGATGTTGCAAGATGTGACTCTCGGCGGCACGGGCAAGGAGACGGGCGACCGCCACCCGAAGATCCGGCACGGCGTTCTCATCGGTGCGGGCGCCAAGATCCTCGGCAATATCGAAATCGGCCGTTGCAGCCGGATTGCCGCCGGCTCGGTCGTCTTGCAGTCGGTCCCGAGCAAGAAGACGGTGGCCGGCGTTCCGGCGCGGATCGTCGGCGAGGCGGGCTGCGCCCCGGGCTGCGCCGAACCCGCCCGAGACATGGATCAGATCCTCGCTTCGAAGATGCCATTCGAATAAATGACTTCACCGACATGGCGGAGTTGCCGAGAGTGTGGATTTCTGGCACGTCTCGCACTTCGCCGGCCACTCACTTTGGAGATTGTTTTGGATAAGGTCGAGTTGCGTAAGTTGGAGGCTTTTTTGCGCCAGGCGCTCGGGAATGCCGGAATTCGGGTCACGCCGGCGAAGCGCAATCCCGACAATGCCGATGTTCATCTCGGCGAACGGCAGATCGGGTCGATTGTCGTCGACGATGAAGACGGCGACCGCTCTTTCGCCTTCGACATGAAAATACCTGTCGAGCGCCCCGTCTTGCAAGACTATCTGCGCCGTCTATTCGAAAATGACAAACTGAAGATCGTCGGGCGGGCGAAGAAGAACGATTCCGTAGAATTGAATTCGGGGGATGATTTTCTCGGCGTGATTTCCGCCGATGATCCCGACTGCAAAACTTACACGCTGCAGATGGCGATTCTCGATTTCGACCTCGAGGATTTCTGACGGCCCGAACCGCCTCGGGTCTCTCAACGAAGGATTGATGATGCCGCTTTATGCTCTCGACGGGATCGCTCCGATCCTTCCGGCGCATGACCGCTATTGGGTTGCACCGGATGCGCAAGTGATCGGCAGAGTGCAATTGGACGAAGACGCATCCGTCTGGTTCGGCGCGATCGTACGCGGCGACAATGAGCTCATTCGCATCGGCGCCCGCTCCAACATCCAGGACGGCAGCATGTTGCACACGGATATGGGCGCACCGCTCGACATCGGCGCCGATTGCACAATCGGCCATCGCGTGATCCTGCATGGCTGCGTAATTGGCGCCGAAAGCTTGATCGGCATGGGCGCGACGATCCTGAATGGCGCCAAGATCGGCCGCAATTGCCTCGTCGGCGCCAACGCGCTCATCACTGAAGGCAAGGAATTTCCCGATGGTTCTCTGATTGTCGGGAGCCCGGCCCGCGTCCTGCGCACGCTCGATGCGGCGGCAGTGGCGTTCCTGCGCGTGAGCGCGGAAGGCTATGTGCAGAATTGGCGTCGTTTTGCGCGCGGCCTCACGGCGCTTTGAAAAAGAGGCTGAGCGCGTCTCGATGCTTGATCGCCGTTGAAGTGCGATCAACCCTTCGTTTCGCGGGCGAGAAGGGCGCGCTTGCGTTCCGGTCCCCAGCGATAGCCCGAGAGCGTGCCGTCGCTGCGCAGGACGCGATGACAGGGAATGGCGACGGCGAGCGGATTGGCGGCGCAGGCGCCGGCAACGGCGCGAACGGCCTGCGGCGCGCCGATCCGCTCAGCGATCTCGCGATAGGTCGTCGTTTCGCCATGTGGAATCTCGCTTAACGCCCGCCAGACTCGCTGCTGAAAGGCCGTGCCGCGCACGTCTTTCGGCAGATTGAGCCCGCGGCGGGGGTCATCGACGAGACCTGCGACCTCGGCAACGATCGTCTCGAAATCGCGATCGGCGCCGACGAATTCGGCCTTCGGAAACCGGTCGCGCAAATCACGAACGAGGGCTTCCGCATCATCGCCCAGGAAAATCGCACAAAGCCCGTGCTCCGTCGCCGCGACGAGAAGCGCACCGAGCGAGCTCTGCCCTAGGGCATAGCGGATGATCGTGCCTTCGCCGCCTTTCTGGAAACGGCTCGGATGCATGCCGAGCACACCGCGCGACTTTTCGTAGAAACGGCCGCTCGAATTAAATCCGGCCGCGAATATAGCCTCGGTGACGCTCGCGCTCTTGGGCAGCAATGTGTGCATTCGATTTGCCCTTATCTGCGCCGCATAGGCCTTCGGCGTGATCCCCGCGACGCTCTTGAATAGGCGGTGAAAATGCGCCGGGCTCGCGCCCGCCGCTGTGGCGAGCTCGGCAAGCCGCGGCTCCTCTTCCGCCGTTTCGATCCTGCGGCAGGCGGCAGTCACACGGGCGATCTTGTCTCGATCCGCCACCTCGCGCGGCCGGCATCTGAGACAGGCGCGAAAGCCCGCCGCTTCCGCCGTTGCAAAGAAGTCGACGTTTTCGCGCCGCGGCGGCCGCGCGCCGCATGAGGCGCGGCAATAGATGCCGGTCGTGCGCACTGCATAGAAGAAGGCGCCGTCGGCTGCTTCGTCGCGCGCTTCGACCGCCGCCCAACGATCCTTGTCTGTCGTAAATGCCAAGCTCTGCATCGCGCCGACCAGTGCTGCGTCCCAGCTTCGATCTCTCAAAGACCACTCTGCATCATCCGGTCAGACGGCGCACTCCGTTTCTTGCGGTGGAATTGGAGCGGCGGTTCGGATGGGAAAGAGGCTGGAAATCACGACATTCGGTCGTCCCCAGCGTCGCGTTGGCGCGATTGGGCAATTCCGTCATCGGATTGCCCGTGGCCGAGGAATAGGTCGACCAATCGTTGAGCGCGCGCAAGATGTCGTCGTAACGCGACAGCACCCACATGTCGGCCTCACGGCTCCAATGGCAGGAATGCTCGTCGCGCAGGATGCGGAAAGTGGGGAAAGCGTCGACGTCGACGGCGCCGCACGCCCGGGATACCCGGTCGGACCGGCAAGCGGCGTCGAACGGACACACGCGCGAGAGCAATGTTCGGGGTGACGGGATCGTCGAAGACCGAACTCGTGCTCCTGGGCCTCCTGGCGCTCGCGGTCGTGATTGGGCTCATGATAACCATCATAGCGATTTTTGGTGGTGGTCTCGAGGCGACTAGGGGTTGACGCCGCTTTCCGTCCGGCGGTGTCGAGATGACCCCGGCATCCCCGCTCTACTGCTGAATGATCTCTCGACTTACGCCAGTCGGACCAAAACGTGTCCAGTTGGTTAATTTGAACTCATTGATTTGACTGTTTTATTTAGACGCACCAAAATTTGATGGTGGCACTGTCCGCGCCAACAAGGACGTTGGAGTTGCGAGTGTCATGCGTGCCGTCTTTAAAAAATTCGGATTGGGCGTCGGGGTGGTCCTTCTTGGATCACTCGCATTGTCACTTCGCAGCGAAGCCGGCGATATGCGGGCGAATTATGCGCCAATCGGCGGCGAAACGACGGTCCCATATGGTTGGTTGGACTTTTGCGGACGTCGCCCGAATGAGTGCAACGTGCCAATCCTTCCGGCAGTCGACGTGAGGCTGACCGCAACAACCCAGCAGATCCTCGACCAGGTCAATCGTGAGGTGAACGCCTACATCAAGCCGGTCAGCAACCTCGACCATTGGGGTACGATCATCGACCACTGGGACTACCCGATCGACGGTAGGGGAGACTGCAAGATTTACGCTTTATTCAAGCGAAAACTATTGATGGAGGCCGGCTTCCCGCGGCAAGCCCTGCTGATGACGATTGTGCGCGATCACAATGACCAGGGGCACGCCATTCTGACTGTCAAAACAGACAAGGGCGAATTCATCCTCGACAACCTGACCAATGACATCAAGATATGGGATGCGACAGGATATCGGTTCGTCAAACGTCAGGCGCAGGAAAATCCAAATGTGTGGCTGGCGATTGCCGCCGCGGCGAAGACCGCGGCGTTTCGAGGATCGGATTTGAACATCGGCTTAAGGTGACCCGCCCCATGTGTTTGATTTTTCCGGCACACATCCTCCCGACATCAAGCTGATTCAGCTATTCATTCGCAGGCTGCGGCAGCGCACGGCCCCTCAAACCCGAGCCAGATCGAGGCACAACGGACTACGGAAGGTCAAGGACAGCATCCAGGTCAGCTGCTCTTGCGGGCGCACATAGTCGGGCACGACCCGGTGGAACTCTTCCATCGCGATCTTCACCGCGATCCGGGCGATCGCCGAGCCGAGGCAGGCGTGAGGGCGCCTCCGCTGCCGGGCGTCGCCGCCCGAATAAAATCGATTTTCTGACTTATTATCGATTTATCAGCTTTCGGCCCCTCGCGAAATGGACGAAGCGCACGATTTTCTTTACTTTTCCGACAGGCCTCAGAGCTGGACCGTGGAGAGATTTTCACCGTGTGCGCTGGAAAAATTGCGATTGAGCCTGCTTCATCGGCGCCTCGAAAAAGTGTTCAGCAGGAAATCCCTGTATTTTTCCTCTATGGCGAGACGCGCCCGCCACGCGCCGATTCCTTCCTCCATATCGAGGACATTCGCAGCCGGAGCGAGCGCTACGCTTGGGAGATCGACGCCCACACGCACCACGGCCTGTTCCAGGCTCTGTTTATCTTCGCCGGCGGCGCGGAGCTGCGCCTCGACGCGACGGTCCAGGTCCTCAGCGCCCCCTGCGCGGTGACCATTCCCCCCTCGACGGTGCATGCCTTCCGCTTTGAGCCGGGTACGCAAGGCTATGTGCTGACCTTGGCGGCGGCCATGCTGGTGCGTGCGGCGCCGGAGACGCGCGCCGCTTTCGAGGCTGTGTTCGGCGCGCCGGCCGTGGTGGATCTGGCGGAGGCGCCCGAAGCGAGCGCCCGGCTCGCCGCCCTGCTCGACCTAGTCGAGGCGGAATTCCGCGAACGCGCAGCCGGCTCAACCGCAATGCAGGAATGGCTGGTTTCGGTCACTCTGCTGCTGCTTGCCCGACGGCTGGCCTCCGCCGCCGAGACCGTGAACCGCGGCGACATCGACCTCGTCAATCGATACAGAACTTTGATCGAAGACCATTATGCCACACACAAGCCTGCCGGCTTCTACGCCGAAACGCTCCGCGTTACTGAAAGCAGGCTCGCGCGCGCCTGCCGCGCGGTGGCCGGCAAGTCGCCCTTCGAAGTCGCGCAAGACCGGCTGCTGCTCGAGGCGCGCCGCAAGCTGATCTATATCGCGGCACCCGTCTCGCTCATCGCTTATGAACTCGGCTTCGAGGACCCGGCCTATTTCTGGCGCTTCTTCAAGCGGCGGACGGGCATGACGCCGAATGAGTTCCGCAAACGGCGGCAGGCGGGGGCCGCCGAAGCGTGGTGATAAAATCGATTTCTTTCCAATTATCGAAATTGTCTTGACAGCTGGAGGCCTCTCTCGATAGGCGCGTTCGCGGCGACCCGGAAGGGGCGCGCCATTGGAGCTTGTCCCCCAAAAGTGGGTCCGCTTTTCTGGGACAAGGTCCAATGTTTTGAATCGGCGCGTATTCCGATCGGAATACGCGCTAAAGGAGCCTGCCATGTTGCCGCCGCGCATCGACACCAAGGTCGTCGCCGAGAAGATCGGCCCGTACGCACCACAAAGTGCTTCGTTCGAGGAACGGGCCGAAATCTACAAGAACCTGCTTGGTTTTCTGCCGCCGCGCGTCGAGGCGCGGCTCAGTGTCACCGGCGCGCTCGATCCCGTCGTCCTCGATCTGCAGGAAAAGCTGCGAGCGGCGGCCATGTATCCGAAAGTCTTCGACGTGAAGACTTCGCAGCTCATGCTGTTCGGAATGCTCTTGATGGACCTCAATGATGCTGCGACGTTGCACGCGATGGCGGCGCGCCGCGCCGGTGCCTCATGGGAAGAACTGCAGGCGACGATCAATTTGTGTTTTCTGTTCCGCGGGCTCTCGGCCGCCAACCGCGGCGCCGAGATCCTGGCGAACATCGCCAAGCGCGAAACCGCGGCGGAGGTCGAAGCCGAGAGCCCTTGAACTCTGCCGGATTCAGCGCGGATCGAAGATCGGAACCGTCGGCGGGGTCGTCGTCTGGCCGGCCTCGATATCGGGCGTGGCATAGGTGAGGAAGCTCTGCGGCAGAGGCGCCCCCCAATAGACACCGGCGCCGCGCTCCTCCTCGTTCCAGGTTACCGGCTCCCAGTCCGGTGCGAGGACGAGGAAGCTGCCCGAATAGATCTCGATCCGGTTGCCGCCGGGCTCGTAGCTATAGAGATAAAAGCCTTGCGAATTATTGTGCTTGGACGGACCGGCTTCGATGAAGATGCGGTTCTCGGCGAGAATATTGGCCGCACGCAGCACATCCTGCTGCTCGTCGACCCATAAGGCGAAATGGTGGAGCCGTCCGTGGCCGCCCTTCACGTCGGCGACATAGGCGATCTGATGGTGCATTGAATTGCTGGAAAGCCACGAGCCGATTTCGGTCTTGCCGCCGTCGAAGCGCACCTGCTCGCGCAGGCGGAAGCCCATCAGGTTTTCAAGGAAGGCACGGTTCTCGGCGACATTGCGGGCGAGCAGGGCGACGTGGTCGATGCGGCGAACCGCGGCGCCGCGGCCGCTGAATTTCTGCGGCATGTTCTTTAGCGTCGATGTCTCCTCCGGCGCCGCAACATAGCGCTGCTCTTCGTAATAGACCTCCATGCTATGGCCGTCGGGGTCGGCGAAGCGGAAGGCCGGTCCGCGGCCGACGTCGCCGTTCGACCAGCCGGCGCCGTACCCCTCGGCCTTCAATGCGGCCACGCGGCGCTGCAGCGCCTGCGGGCTCACTGCGCGCCAAGAGACGCAGCCGGGGCCGGCATGACCCGCCTCGGTCAATTTGAGTGTGGTGAGCGCGTAATCGCCATAGGCGCGCAAATAGATCGAACGACTCGCACGGGCGACCTCGGTCATGCCGAGTACATCGCGGAAATACCCGAGCGATTGCTCGAGCTTCGGTGTCAGCAATTCAAGATTGCCGAGGTGGGCGATGTCCTGGATCAATTCCGAAGGCGCGCTCATTGGTGACCTCCTAATTATCGATATTGTTCGTTAATATCGATCTTTGGAACAATACTGGCATGATAACGGAAATAAACTGCGCCGACATTCTGAGTTTCATGAGCGAAATCGTTCATTTCACGGGTGAATCAGACGCCGTGGCGAAGATTTGCGCAAGCATGCGCTGCCGCAGGCCGCGTCCAGCGTGAGAATTCCGGGCTCGCTACTCTCAAGAGGCGACGGCGAGGTGACCGGCCTCAGCCGAGTTGGCGGTGGTGAGAAAGTCCAAAACCTCGCGCGCCGGCATCGGCGTGCCGAACAGATAGCCCTGCATCATCGTGCAGCCGAGCGAGCGGAGTATGCGTGCCTGGCCGTCCGCCTCCATTCCCTCGGCGACGCAGGTGAGCTTCAGGTTGCGGCACAGGTCGATAATTGTCTTGACGATGGCACGGCAGGACGCTTCCGTCTCGACCCCCTGGATAAAACTACGGTCGATCTTGATCTTGTCGATCGGCAGACGGTGGACATAGCTCAAGCTCGAATAGCCAGTGCCGAAGTCGTCGAGCGAAATGCCGACCCCCAGAGCCTTGAGCATCCGCAGCGACTTGCTCGACTGATCGAAATCCCGCATCAAGGCCGTCTCGGTGACCTCGAGGTCGATGCGACCTGGCGCGACCCCGCTGTTTTCGATGATCGTGACGATGGCGAGGATCGCCTCGTCGGAGGCGAGATCGCGCACCGAAAGATTGAACGATACGCGCATTTCGCATGGCCAGGTCTTCGCGTTTGCGAGCGCCTTGCGTAGCAAAACCCGAGTTAGCTTGTTGACGATGTCGCTGCGCTCGGCCACACGCACGAAAATATCCGGACGGACGCGGCCGAGCTTGGGGCTGTCCCACCGGGCGAGCGCTTCGAAGGCGACAGGCTCGCCGCGTTCGACATCGAAGATCGGCTGAAAATTCAATGACATTTCCGATTCGAGGTCGGCATTGCGCAAGCCCTGCTCGACATTGCCGAAATAGCGGATCTCGGTTTCTTGCGCGCTCGAGAAGATGACGGGGTGCC
The DNA here is from genome assembly GCA_963809985.1 of uncultured Alphaproteobacteria bacterium. GTDB lineage: Bacteria > Pseudomonadota > Alphaproteobacteria > Rhizobiales > Beijerinckiaceae > Methylovirgula. The sequence continues at coordinate 1,404,694 of CAWELW010000004.1, forward strand.
CGCGCAAATGCTGCTTGGCGTGGTAAAGGGCATAGTCGGCGCGCTCGAACAGCAGTTCTGCGCTCGAACCCGCCTCTGGAAAAGTGGCGAAGCCGGCGGAACCCGAAACCTGCGCGATGATTCCGGGCAGCGTGAAGGGTGCGTCGAGAGCGCCGCATAGCCGATTGCCGAGCGCAATGACGCCGGCGTCGTCCGCGTCTGCTTCGATGATCACGCCGAACTCGTCGCCGCCGAGGCGCGCGAGGAAGGTTCTCTCGTGGCAGATCTCCTGCATCCGGCGGCCGGCCTCGACGAGAAGCTTGTCTCCGGTCGTGTGCCCATAGACATCGTTGACGGCTTTGAACCCGTCGAGATCGATCATGCCAACGACGAAGCGCGTCTCGTCGCGCGCGGCGCTATGCAGCGCCGCATGCAGTCTGGTGAAGAATTGCCGCCGGTTCGGCAGGTCCGTCAGGCTGTCGAGATTGGCGAGGCGCAAATTCTCGTCGCTGAGACGCTTCGTCTCGAGATTTATCTCGACCAGTTCGTTATGCGTCTCGATCAGCCTTTTCTGGAAGTCGATCATATTGGCGAAATCACGCGAATGAATGAGCAGAATATACACCATCGCCGCCGAGACGAGCAGCATGTTGAGCGCAATTGCAATGAAGACAGGACGCCCGGTCGCTAGAAAGAAGATCGTGAAAGGAATGACAGTGACGCCAGTCAACAAGAGGGCGGCAGGTCGAAGATGCATCATGCAGAAGATGCTACTGATCACCGTGATGGCCATATAGAAGGCGACATGTCCCTGTGCGTAGGCGTCGCCGTATTGGTAAAGGCCAAGCCCCCAGGCGAGGAACATCACGCCGAACGCGCCACTGACGACAACTGACATCTCGAGGCGGCGGCTAGCGTCGGCGTTACTAATCGCCTGGCCGCGTGACTGCATCCATGCCCATCCTCGAATGAGGCCGCTAATCAGGACGATTATCGGAAAGCCGATCGTCAGGCTGTCCGGCGCGATTCCGTAATGCGTCCAGGCGACGGCTACCGTATTCATGAAAACGATGAAATAAAGAAGCGGAACTTGCGCGGAAAGCGCCTTAACCTGGGATTGCATCAGGCCTGGGTTGTCCGTCGGAATCTGGAACAAGGCGCGAAACGTGGTGACTGGCAGAATTTTTGGATGGCTTTCCACGATGGCCTCCCGCTAATTTTTTTTCCCGCACCGGATCTTGCAACGCCGTCGAAAGGATTTCATCCATACGGATTGGCCTGAAGTCCTCCCCTGCGGCGGTTTCCCGGCGAAGCGGCAAGCGTGTTGGGTGCGACGGTTCTCAGGGCAGTTGGGTCATCATGACCAAAGACACATCAGCATGATGAAATGACGATATGCGCGCCAACTGATTAACACAAAATAGCCGCACAATATGAGCCCATGAATATGCCTAGAAAGTGCTTAATAGGTTGCGCAAAATCTGGACGGGAGCCGGGGTTCGACGCTCTTTTCATCGCCGTCGAATTGGGCGACGTCCTGGATCAATTCTACGGGCGCGCTCAGTGGCGCAGGCCGCATCCAGTGTGAGAATTCCGGCTGGTCACCCTCAAGAGGCGACGGCGAGGTGACCGGCCTCAGGCGAGTTGGCGGTGGTGAGAAAGTCCAAAACCTCGCTCGCCGGCATCGGCATGCCGAACAGATAGCCCTGCATCATCGTGCAGCCGAGCGCGCGGAGTATGCGTGCCTGGCCGTCCGCCTCCATTCCCTCGGCGACGCAAGTGAGCTTCAGGTTGCGGCACAGGTCGATAATTGTCTTGACGATGGCACGGCAGGACGCTTCCGTCTCGACCTCCTGGATAAAACTGCGGTCGATCTTGATTTTGTCGATCGGCAGACGGTGGACATAGCTCAAGCTCGAATAGCCGGTGCCGAAGTCGTCGAGCGAAATGCCGACCCCCAGAGCCTTGAGCATTCGCAGCGACCTGCTCGACTGGCCGAAATCCCGCATCAAGGCTGTCTCCGTGACCTCGAGGTCGATCCGGTTCGGCGCGACCCCGCTGTTCTCGATGATCGTGATGATGGCGAGGATCGCCTCGTCGGAGGCGAGATCGCGCACCGAAAGATTGAACGAAACGCGCATATCGCGTGGCCAGGTCTTCGCGTTTGCGAGCGCCTTTCGTAGCAAAACCCGAGTCAGCTTGTTGACGATGTCGCTGCGCTCGGCCACACGCACGAAAATATCGGGACGAACGCGGCCGAGCTTGGGGCTGTCCCACCGGGCGAGCGCTTCGAAGGCGACAGGCTCGCCGCGTTCGACATCGAAGATTGGCTGAAAATTCAATGACATTTCCGATTCGAGGTCGGCATTGCGCAAGCCCTGCTCGACATTGCCAAATTGGCAGATCTCCGTTTCCTGTTCGTGAGAGAAGATCACCGGGCGCCCGCGCAAATGCTGCTTGGCGTGGTAAAGGGCATAGTCGGCGCGCTCGAACAGCAGTTCAGTGGTCGAACCGGCGTCGGGAAAAGTGGCGAAGCCGGCGGAACCCGAAACCTGCGCGATGATGCCGGGCAAAGTGAATGGCGCTTCCAAAATCCTGCATATCCGGCTGCCGAGCGCGTGGATGGCGGCATCGTCGATGTCCGCGTCGACGATCACGCCGAACTCGTCGCCGCCGAGGCGCGCGAGGAAGATCGTTTCGCCGCAGATGTCCTGCATCCGCCGGCCAGCCTCGATGAGGAGCTTGTCCCCAATCGTGTGCCCAAAGACATCGTTGACGGATTTGAACCCGTCGAGATCGATCAGGCCGACAACGAAACGCTTGTTGTCGCAGCTCGCCCGTTGCACTAATTCATGCAGTCTCGTGAAGAACTGCCGCCGGTTCGGCAGATCAGTGAGACTGTCGAGATTGGCGAGGCGCAAGTTTTCGTCGCTGAGGCGCTGCGTTTCGGTATGCGTCTCGACAAGCTTTTTCTGGAAATCGATCATGTTGGCGAAATCGCGCGAATAGGTGATGAGAACATAGACCATGGCCGCCGCGACGAGCAGCATGTTGAGCGCAATAGCGATGAAGACGAGGCGCCCGGTCACCAGAAAGAAGATCGTGAAAGGAATGATGACGACGCCCGACGCCAGCAAGGCGGCAGGTCGCATATGCATCAGGCAGAAGACGCAGCTGATCACAGTGATGCCGACGTAAAAGGCGACATGTCCCTGCGTGTAGGCGTCGCCATAGGGGTAGAGGGCGAGCGACCAAGTAACGAAGATCGCGCTGAGTGCGGTGGCGCCGGTGACAATCGTCTTGAGGCGGCGGCGCGCGACGGCATCGCTCACGACCTCACCCTGCGTCTTGATCCACATCCTCGCCCGGACAAAGCACGCGATCGTTAAGAGCGCCGGAACGACGATCGTCAGGCTATTGGGCGCGCGGCCGTAATGCGTGAAGGCGAGAGAGTCCGTACTAACGACAAGGATAAAATAGAGAAGCGGGATCTGACGGCAAAGCGCCTTGAGTTGCGCCTGCATCAGGTCCGGGTTGTCGGTCGGGATCTGGAACAAGGCCCGAAACATCGTGGTCAACATAATCTTCGGACGGCTGTCCATGACGACTTCCCGCTCATTCTTCCCGCATCGGACTTTGCAATGCCGCCGGACGGGCCCTCGTAGAGAGCGATGCTCGCGCAAACTGATTGACACGGAATAACTGATGTCATGGGCCTAAAATCAAGCTTACCACGCGGTTAAGTGGAAGGCTCGATGGCGAACGAAAAATCTTGACGGGAGGCGGGATTCGACGCCTCTTTTCTTTCCAGCCGGATCCGGATGCGGCTGCTGCCTGCGACAAGCTTCTCGACCTATCCGAAATTGACCAGATCGCCTTCGGTAACCCGAGGCGCAGGTTGATTTTGGTGCTGAATGGCTCGCGCTGCTTGGGCTTATTCGCGGTGTGAGCAATACTTGGGCGATTGACTGCAGTGCCGATCGTCGCAGCCTATGAAAAGGCCGGTGCGCGCGCTCGCTTCGTGCTATCTGTCCTGTGTCCGAGACACGGATTTTTGGAGGAGGGGGTAATGGCGGAACTCACGCCCGAAGGACTGCGAATTGCCGACAATCTCGCCGGCCGCTATGCGGTCAGCCGCAGTGCTGTTCTAACCCTGTTCGAGGCCGTCGCGAATGGCCATGGCACCCAGGCGCAATTCTTTCATCCCGATCTCGGCGGCATGGGGCAATGGTCGAAAGGCGGGATGGTCATGGTCGGCGACATGTTCAACCAGGGCCTTAAGAACAAGGTCGACAATCTGTGCAGCGAAATCGCCGGCCTGCTGCGCAATCAAGCCTTGTTCAATCCGCCCGCCGCGAACCAGTCGCAAGAACAATGGCAAGGGCAAGGACTTGGATTTGGGCAAGGCGGCGTCAGCCTCTTCGTGCCGGGCGCGTCCTCATCTTGGTGGCCGGCCGAACTCGGTACACCGGCGTCCGTCGGCAGCCAGAACGATCTGCGTTATGCTTATTTCTCGGCGACCCGGCGGCTGGCGATCGAGCTGAGCGGCCAAGTCAGGGTTTATGATACGGGCGATCACTCGATCGGCGGCTTTTCGCAGCAGCAAAGCGGCGATCAATCTTTGACCTTTACGAGCCAGTTCGGACTTGTCCGCGTCGCCGATTTGCCGCAAGTGACACCAAATGTGGTGTCGAGCGAGACGCGGCAGGAGCCAGTCCCGGAAGCGTCAAGTCCTTTGCCGGCAAGTCCCGCGATCACCGCGGCGCCCGAACCTGCGGCGAGCGAGACAATGATCACCCTGGCGCCCGAACCTGCGGCGAGCGAGACAATGATCACCCTGGCGCCCGAACCTGCGGCGAGCGAGACAATGATCACCCTGGCGCCCGAACCTGCGGCGAGCGAGACAATGATCACCCTGGCGCCCGAACCTGCGGCGAGCGAGACAATGATCACCCTGGCGCCCGAACCTGCGGCGAGCGAGACAATGATCACCCTGGCGCCCGAACCTGCGGCGAGCGAGACAATGATCACCCTGGCGCCCGAACCTGCGGCGAGCGAGACAATGATCACCCTGGCGCCCGAACCTGCGGCGAGCGAGCCCTTGATCACCGCGGCGCCCGAACCCGCGGCTAGCGAGACCTTGATCACCGCGGCGCCTGAACCTGCGGCCGGCGAGATGGCGACCACCGCGGCGCCTGAACCTCTGGTCAGCGAGACGGCGACCACCGCGGCGCCCGAACCTCTGGTCAGCGAGATGGCGACCACCGCGGCGCCCGAACCCGCGGCTAGCGAGACCTTGATCACCGCGGCGCCCGAACCCGCGGCCAGCGAGACGGTGCTCTCCCCATCTGCATCGCCGATGCCTGCGCCGACATCTGCCTTTACACCTTCCCTTTCGCCGGCACCGAGCGCGCCCGCGCCGCGGTCGGCGCATTCGATCGATGATACTTTGAGCCTGATCGAAAGACTCGCCGATCTGCGCCAGAAGAATATTCTCACGCAAGACGAATTCGTGGCAAAAAAAACCGAGCTCTTGGCGAGGTTGTGAGAGAACGAGAGTGTCGGCAAAGATGCGCGTTTGGCCGGCTCTATTCGAGCAGCGACACTGATGCGGGCTGCGACACCGGCTCTCAGCCTGCCCGCGTCCACACTATCGGTCTTGGCGAAATCTTCACCGAACAACCGAAAGCGGACACACATGGACAGCGACGAGAACGCCGGCAAAGACGTGACACGCAGCCGAGCGTTAGCCGGCCAAGCGTTTGTGAAAATCGAAATGTATGCTTACGTGGTTCTGGGCCTACTGCTGGCACTGACCGCGCTGCTGGGCATCGCAAATGCTGGGGTGTCGCTTTGGGGCGCTGCGCAGGAATTCGGCAATGTGAATTCGCTCGTCCTCACGATCGACCGGCTACTGTTCGTTCTCATGGTCGTCGAGATCCTGCACACCGTCAGTGCCTCGTTCCGTTCTGGCATGCTGGTGTGCGAGCCGTTTCTGACGGTCGGGCTAATCGCCTCGATCCGGCGCATTCTGGTCATCACACTTGAGTTGTCGCAGGCTAACCAGCCGGGCAAATGGACCGCCGAGTCCCAGGGAATACTCAACTCGACAATGTTGGAACTGGGCGTGCTTGGGGGCCTGATCCTCGTCATGGTGATTTCGATCTACATGCTTCGCCACAGCGAACGCCTCACTTCGCGTAATCGTCCATAATGGTCGTAATCGTAATCGGTAATCGCAATCCCCACGTAGGAATTTTCGCTGCAGGCCGCGATTTAACGAAAATGGGGGCTTACGCGACGTGCGCCGCCGCGATTACACTCACGGAAAATGATCCACGACGACCGTAGGCTTGTATTGTGGGTGATCGAATACACATGGCGAGGGCGCTTCGATCGGCGAAGGCGGGCATCGAAGCCTTTGCGCTCTCGTCCAATCAGAACTTTCCGCGGCATGCCCATGATCAATTTGGGATCGGCGTTCTGGTGTTCGGAGCGCAAAGATCATGGAGTGGCATGGGCCAAGTCGAGTTGTTTCCGGGCGATGTGATCGCGGTGAACCCCGGAGAAATCCATGATGGCCTGGCGGTTGATGGCTGCGTTCGCCAGTGGCGGATGCTTTATTTTGATCCGGCGTTTCTTGCCGCGGAAACGTCCGATGAGATCGCCTATGAGGTCGAATTAACTAGGCCCAGCATTACAGATCCTATTCTGAACGTGCTCTTCCAGCGCCTCTTCGAAGCGGTGACCGTGGTCGCACACCCACTCGCCGCCGAAGAAAGCCTGGTCCGTGTCATGATGCGTATGTTGCGCGCGACCAGCCAATCACGGCCACAGTCAAAAGAGCCTGCGCCAGCCATCACAAAGGCACAGGCCATGATCGACGATGATCCTGCATCGCCGCTGACGCTTGCGGATTTGGCTAAGGTGGCCGGAACGAGCCGCTATCAGCTTTTGCGGGGCTTTGTTCGCCATATCGGCGCGACGCCGCATGCCTACATCATCCAATCACGTGTTCGGCTCGCCAGAAAACTGCTGCTAGAGGGCAATAGTCTGGTTGAAGCGGCACTCGAGTCAGGATTTACCGACCAAAGTCACATGACCCGCGCCTTCGTCCGCCAGTTCGGGATCACACCGGGGCGCTTTGCCGCCGCTATTTCCTGACCTGCAATTTCGTTCAAGACGACACATCCCTTCCCTGCACCAAATCATCATGGCTGCGTAATGCAATGTGGGGGAACCAATGATCAGCGGCTACGTCCATGGATATCATCAGCGGGAGCATCTGCGGCTTCAGGATCAGGCTTCGACCCTGGTCGAGCTCTTGCATTCGGATACACGTTACCCGGCAGGCAGTCGGATTCTCGAGGCTGGTTGCGGCGTTGGGGCGCAGACGCTTACGCTTGCCGCCAATAGTCCTGATGCACTGATTACATCGATCGATGTGTCCGCAACATCGGTCGAACAGGCAAGGCGGGTGGTTACGGCGGCAGGAATTTCGAACGTCACGCTGCAAACAGGCGACATCTTCGATCTGCCTTTCGCGACAGCTTCGTTTGACCACATCTTCGTTTGTTTCGTGCTCGAGCACCTTGCGTCGCCGGGAAAGGCGCTGGCGGCGCTGAGAGAAGTTCTCCTGCCCAGTGGAACTATCACTGTAATCGAGGGCGACCATGGCTCCGCCTATTTTCACCCAGACGGCCAATTCGCGCGCAAAGCGATTCAATGCCAAGTGGACTTGCAAGCAATAGCTGGCGGTAATGCGGAAATTGGAAGGACGCTTTACCCCTTGCTCGCCGAAGCCGGCTATCGAGACATCGGCGTATCGCCCCGCGTGGTCTATGTTGACGGTAGCAAACCGAATTGGATCGAAGGTTTCACGAAAAAGACTTTTATTGCCATGATCGAGGGGGTTCGCGCACGTGCGCTCGAAGCAGGTCTCGCCAACCCGAATGACTTCGACAAGGGCATTGCCGAACTCTACCGCGCCGCCAAACGAGATGGAGTGTTTTGCTACACTTTCTTCAAGGCGACGGCTTACAAGTGAACTGCCGGGGCGCTCCGGCAAACACACCGGCAGATCACCTTGATCGACAATTGCGAAAGCCCGCTTTTCACATCGTATCCCTTGCAAAAATCAATATTTTGCACCGCGGTTCCGATCATGTCATGCCAATGGCTTAGTAGCATATGCAGAAGTCTGCTGCGAAATGGCAGCAATCGTGTCACGACGTGCTCGCGCCCAGCCCTGCGATGGCGCCGCGCAACGCCGCGATCAGCGCCGCGCTATTGGGAAGGTGTTTTTCCTCCGCATCGAGGATCTGCGTGAAGCCGCGCTTCTTCAACGCCAGGATCGCAGCCCGTTCGCCATTCATGTCGAGCCGCGCAGAATTGCAGACGATGTCGATCAACCGATCCAATGCATGAATACGGCCGAGGAGATAATCGTTCTCGCGATAGGCACGCGAGAGGAACGCTGCAAAATGCGCGAAGCCGATGCCCTTGAGTCTGCCGCTGCCGCTGAATTCCGCGAGTGTGTCGGCGTCGCGCGGACTAATGCGATCGATCAGGATCTTGTTAAATTCGCCGGCTTCGCCCCAAGTCATGAGCGGCAATGTCAGAACGTCCCAAAATGAAAATCCGAGGTAGTTGACGAACACCTCGCGCCGCGCATCGCAATGCCATTGCGCGGGATCGGTCGAGGCCAGCAACATGTCGATGTCGCTGGTGCTCGAATCGAGATCGAACTCCGCTGCCAAGCGATCCACCAGGAGGTCGATGTCTTTGCGGTGGCGTACGACGAATTGGCGCGCATATTCTTTAAGGTCTTTGGCATCTGCAGGCGACGGCGCAGTCGGGAACAGGCCCTCGGCCAGATCGCGGGTCGAGGCTTTGAAGTTTGCCACGTCTTCCAGGCGATTGAGGGCATCCAGGCTGTCGTAGAAGCTGCGCTTGAGGCGGTCGATGGCCGCCCGGTCGAAACCCTGAAAATCCGGCTTGTCGAAGACCTGATAGAGTCGATTTTGCCCTTCGATCATGAAGTGCAGGCGCCGTTTGCGGTAATCGACGTCGAACGCGAGTAGGAATTTCACCCAACGTGGAAGCTCTTGTGCCGCTGCCGCTGTTTCGAGATGCACGGCCTGATGTCTTCCGTTGTTATAGACCGTATCTGTCGCGATCGCCCAGGCGTCGATGATTTCCGCTATGGCGTGGGCGAAGGGCGATTGCGCGGCAACGCCGCGCAGCGCCGCGATCAGGCTGCTGACGAACGAGCGGACCGACGCGAGCTTGAGGCGGACATAGCCTTCGTACGCAAACCCTGCGTCGAGCGCGACTTGGGCATTGACCCGTTCACGCCACGAACGGATCTCATCGGATATGATCGGCCGATCGAACGATGTTGTGACGACGTCTTCGACCAGTTGGCTGATATGCGGCCGCGCGGCATCGATGATGTAGCGGAGACGATTGACCCGATCGTTGAAACTATTCACCCAGTTGAGCTCATCCGTGACCGGCTCGGCGCTCGGCAGGTCCGATAGCGCGGCCTTCAGCACCGAGAAGAAGCCCGGAATGGCGCGATGGGTTGGAGTGCCCGGCGGCGCCGGGTCGGGGTCGATATAGACCAGCCGCCGGTCGACCTGCCGATAGGCCGGACGGCCACGAATGGCGGAAATCGCCTCGTGAAACGGCCGATCGTTGAGCACGCTGCCATCGAGAAAGCAGGCAGAGGTCGGATCGACGTTCATGCGGGTATACATCTCGAAATTTCGCGCGACGAAGTCCGCGCGATGGCGCCAGTCGACGGATTTCTGCGCGACCAGCTTGTCCATTTCGCTGATCTGTGCCGGCGGAAAGGCTCCGGGAAACGACGACGTCGCGCGCGCCGCGAACGCCAGCGCCGGCGCATTGTCGAAGTCGAAGTCGCTGGTCACGTCGCCATTCGATCGCCGCTGATATTGAAACCGCAGAATGTGCCGGTGCTCGCGCTCCAGAATGATAGGGGGATCGTGGATCTCGACGAGCTGCTGATAGCCATAATGGTCTGTGACGGTCACGAACAGATCGAGCCTCTGGCCCGATGGCAGCAAGGACGCCAGTCTGTCTCTCGGCTTGCCCATCGCAGTGACCGCGTCGTACATGAGCTCGGCCATGCGCGGGCCGCTGAGCGGCGGCTTGAACCACCGCGACCGGACGAACAGCGACAGCTTGCGACGGACCTCCCGATCCTTGATGGACTCCCAAAGGCCCGTGGCCCCCAAAAGCCAGACGGCGGGCTTGAGGACCAGCTTGCTGCGCGCCCGCGCGCGCGCTTCCGGGGCGAGAAGTTCGCCGACATCCGCGTGATCGAGCCAAAGGTCGCGCAGCGCCCCCATTGGCAGATCATGGCTCAAGGCGCGCGCCAGCATGGTGCCGTTGATACCGCCGGCCGAGGCGCCGGCGATGATGTCGACGATGACCCGCAACTCGAGCGTGCGGCCGATATCGCGCAGCAGTTCGAAGTAGATTTCGTCGGTATCGTATTCGGAATCCTCGCGATCGATCTTGTCGAAGAATGACGCCTTCGATCGCTCGGCACGATCGGCGATCGAATGCAGCATGCTCGATGCGCGGACCAGCTTGAGGATTTCCTTGCTGATCCCATGCATATAGACGGCGAGCGAAATGCCGCCGAAGCAGACCAAAGCAATCCGGAGTTCTTTCTCCTTCAACGGCCATCTCCTCTTGCCCTGCACATCACAGAATTGCTTTCGCAGCCGGTCTACATCGATCTGTGTTGACTTGGAAATCTTCCTCGAAGTCCGTTGTTGGCGCTCGACAGTCGTTGCGGCGAGGCCAGCTCAACGTCCAACACGGGCGACGAGCTGAAATTCAAACTGATTCGTTGCCTGGGCATGACGCCGGTCAGAATTAGGGGCGTTTCCTGCGCGGCGGCGCGCTACCCGGTCCGATGGCCGAGCCTCTTTCGTGCCCGTGCCCGCCGCCCGGACGCGACGTCTCAAGCCTTCAACCAAACGGGAAGCAGAGGCTCCCTCACCGCCGCTCGCGCAGCAGCGCCTTGTCGATCAAAGCTTCGGCGCCATGCTCCAGGATCGAGACGGGGTCCTCGCTACGGCCGAGATGGCCGGCGAGAGTGAGCATCGCGGTGCCGTGCGACAGCGCCCAGAGCTCGAAGGCGAGCCTGCGGGCGTCACCCGGTGCGGTCCCGTGTTTGCTGAGAACGGCGCCCGCGGCATTGACGAGGCCTTCGAGCGCTTGGCTCGCGATGGCGTCGGTCGCCGGCCCGCAAAAGCTCCGCGCATTTTGGAACATCGCCGCGTAGAGGCCGGGCTCGGCGGTCGCGAAAGCAAGGTAGGCGCGGCCCATGCGGCGCAACGCGACCCGCGCTTCGGGCCGTCCCTCGTCCCAGGCTTTAGCGAGGCGGTCGCCGAAGAGTTCGAAGCCGCGGCGTGCGAGTGCCCCGATCAGTTCATCGCGATCGGCGAAATGCCGGTAGGGTGCAGCCGCAGTGACGCCGACGAGCTTGGCGGCCTCGGACAATGTGAAGCCATTCGGCCCGCGCTGCGCGATGAGGCTGCGCGCCGCCTCGATCAACGCGTCCTTGAGCCGGCCGTGGTGATAGCCGCGTCGGGCGTGGTCAAAAAGGGGATGTTTCGGAATCATGTGGTCTTTTTAGGCCTTTGCGGCGCGAATCGCGAGCCCGCGTTTTGCCCCGTGCAAAATTGTCCGAAAGGCGCCGCCGGGTCTCTTTGCGCTTTTGCGAGCGGGTTCCCATATTTGGTGCGCTTCCCCTGGAAGCCGAGCGTTGATCTCGCAAATCGCCTGCGCAAAGGCGATCTGCAGGTTTTTCGAGCCTTCGGCCGCCTTGGGAAGCCGAGCAACTAAGGCCGCCGCGGCGGCGATTTAGGATCAACGCATGTCAATGCGAAGCAAAACTTTCATTCTTGCGCTCGCGGCGGCTTTGGCGCTGGGCATGGCCGGCGATGCCTTCGCCCGGCCATTGAAGGGCCTGTCACTCGGCAGCCGCGGCACACGGACTTTCTCCATGCCTGCGCCGACGCCGACCAACCCGAACGGCGCATCTCTGTTCAATCGTTCCATGACGCCATCACCGAACCAGAATATCTTCCGGCCGGGGATGTCGCGTTCACCGGGGTTCTTCTCTGGCGGATTCATGGGCGGCCTGTTGAGCGGTTTCGTCGGAGCGGGCCTTTTGGGGCTCTTGTTCGGCCATGGCTTGTTCGGCGGGATCGGCGGCGGGTCTTCGCTGATCGGCTTCTTGATCCAACTGGGCCTGATCTATTTGCTCGTGCGCTTCGCCTTGAACTACTTCCGCAACCGCAATCCGGCCTTTTTCGGCGGCCCTCAAGGTGCGACCTATCAGGGCGCCGGGCCGATTCCCGGCGGAGCCTATGGCGCCCCGAACGGCGGCACGCCTCTCCCAATGGTGGCGGAAGACTTCAACACGTTCGAGCGGCGCCTCGGCGAAGTGCAGGCGGCCTATGGAGGCGAAGACCTCGGCGCGCTACGCCGTCTCGCGACGCCGGAAATGGCCGCCTATTTCAACGAGGAACTCGCAGAGAATAGGCGCCGCGGCGTGGTCAATCGGCTTTCGGGCACGAAATTGCTGAAAGGCGACCTGTCCGAAGCCTGGCGCGAGAACGGCAGCGACTATGCCTCCGTCGCGATGCGCTACTCCCTGATCGACACGATGGTCGAACCGGCGAGCGGGCGCGTCGTCTCGGGCAATCCCAATGTTCCTGACTTGGTGACGGAGGTCTGGACCTTCGTCCGCCCGGCCGGAATGGCTCCCGACACCTGGATGCTGTCGGCGATCCAGCAGACCGCCTGAGACGGCAGGCCTGAGGGACGCGCAGACGCATGTTTCACTCCGTCCCGATCTCGGTTAGATTAAGTAAGTCTTAACCATCGGGAGCAAAGGGCGTGGAGAGTCGCAGCGAAGAGACGACTTCCCTGCCGCGGGTCAACGGCAAGGATGCGTCCGATGGCGAAGCCGCTGACTTGTCGCGGCCACGCTCTAGGTTGAAGTTCGCCTTGCGGCGGGCGCGGCTCGACGAAGCGGAGCGTTCGGAAGTCATCGCGGAATTGCGCGGCGCCGAGATTGCCCGCCTTGAAATGCTCAAGGAGGAGGTTGCACCGCTTCTTGCCGAGATTCCGCAAGGCGTCGATTTCTTCGACTTGGGGCTGGTCCCCGGCGACCACCCGCGCCTGTTCATCGACATGATCGGTTTCGTCGAAATGGGACGCGACCGGCGCTCCTATTGCTTCGTCCAGGATACGCGCCACGGCCGCGTGATCCTGGCCGAAAGCGAAAGGCTCGAGCCGATGGTCGAGGCGATCGCGAATTATATCGCCCGCCGTCTCATCGAACGCGAAAAAGCCCTCAGCGGGGACATGACGCTCGAGCAGGCGGCGCTCACCTATGCGCGCACGCGGAAGGCCGCCGCGCGCGAGGCGAAAACACAACCCGCGCCGATGCGGTTTCTGGCCTCCGGATTGGCCTTACTGACCGAGCTGATCGGCTCGATCGTGCTCGTCGCGCTCGCCGCGCTCGGGGCGCGTGAAGTCTTCAAATATGTGCTCGCCTGGTGGACCGGGCAGTAGGGTTGCCGCCCCAGGTTTCATGCGACGCTGAGGCGATCGTGATCCGAGTATGGATCGATCTCGACGATGATCCTCTTGACTGTAACGCTCGGTGCCTTGCGGCGATGGCCGGTCGACTTCATCGTGATGAATCCCGCCGCCTCCAACTTCGCTAGCGTGCGCGTGAGGTTTGGCTGCGCCCGCCCACTCAATTGCACGAGTTGCGCGACGGATTGCGGTTTGCGGTCACGGATGATGGCGAGAAGTTCGCGGTTCTCCGGCGTCAATAGCCGCACTATGGCATCGACCGAATTGAAACTCGGCTTTGCTGCGTCGGCCGGCGCCGGCCGTTCGCCGCGCGCCACGGCCTTCATTTCGTCACGCAGGGACTGCAGAGACTGAATCTTGTGCTTGGTCATTTCGACCTCCGTGTCTCTTCCACTTTGATGACCGCGGTGCCAATTCCGCGGTCGCTTAGAACTCGTTCCACCTCGGCGAAAAAGTCGTCGACCAGGGTCTCGGCATCCCGGAACTGATACGGTCGGCCCGGATCTTCCTCAGTTCGATGCCAATGATCGTTCGCATCCGGCGGCCGTTTGTACCGCGAGCCTGCCGCCGGTACGCCATGCGCATTGTCGAAACCGACCAGCCGTTGGCCATCCGGCGCATGTAACGTGAAAGAATAGGACAGGCCGTGTGGGCGCTCCTTGACAGACTTGACGCGCTTGATCTCGAACTTGATCCAATAGCCCTCTTCGAGGTGATGGATGCGCCCGTCGAAGGCCAACAGGAATTCAAGTCCGTGGTCGGATGTCTGCTTGTTCATGTCATATCATGCCATGATATATAAGGGTGAGTCGTGGCTTCCGTCAAGCGACGGAATTACGGCGCCACACCCGTATTTGCCGAATTATACAAGGCGAATCGGCGGAGGCGCACTATTGGAGAAAGGCGGGCGCGTTATTGCAATCCCGGCTTCTCCGACTCGAAATTGATGCACATACTCGGCAAATCGCTCCGGGTGCTGGTCGACGGCATCTCTTGCTGAAACCGCTTCCCGTCCATTTTATACGCGATGACATTCGAGATCATGGATTTAGTCGCGAATTGCCGTTGACCTTTTGTTCTAAACCCGAGATAATTTGACCAACCAATCTGACCAGACAGTTTGCGAGGATCCTCATGCGTGAAGTCCAAGCCTCCGAGGCCAAGGCGCATCTGCCCAGCCTGCTCGATGAAGTCGAACGCGGCGAGACGCTCATCATCACCCGGCATGGCAAGGCCATCGCCCGCATTGTTCCCGAGGCGCAGCGGCGGCAAGCGGAAATCGACAAGGCAATCGAGGGCATCAAGGCCTTGCGCCAGCACACCGGAAAGATCACCCTCGGCGAGCTTCTCTCGGCGCGCCACGAAGGGCACAAATACTGATGCCGTTCGTGCTCGATGCATCCATCGCTGCGTGCTGGGCTTTCGAGGACGAGGACCATCCTATCGCGGCGCGGGCGCTGGAGCGCATCCGCACCGATGAAGCGCGTGTGCCAAGTCTGTGGTGGTTCGAAATACGCAACGCCCTCATTGTGAATGAGCGCCGCAAACGCCTGACGGAAAATGACACTGCCGCGTTTCTGCGCGACCTTGCGCGCTTGGGCGTGACCGTCGATCGGTCGCCAGAGGAGGCCGACGTTCTCACGTTTGCCCGCCGGTACAACCTTACCGTCTATAATGCCGCCTATCTCGAGCTGGCACAACGCGAGGGCGTGCCGCTGGCGACGCTCGACGCCGATCTTGCAACAGCCGCGCGCGCCGAGGCGGTAGCCTTGTTAGATCCGATCCGTTAATGGCCCCCGATCACAGATCGATCTTGCCCAGATCGCCGATGTCGGATGTGCCCGGCATAATCCCCCGCGCGCGCCCTTGGATGCGATAATCGTTCGGCGTGCCTTCGATTTC
This sequence comes from uncultured Alphaproteobacteria bacterium, assembly GCA_963809985.1. Taxonomy (GTDB): domain Bacteria; phylum Pseudomonadota; class Alphaproteobacteria; order Rhizobiales; family Beijerinckiaceae; genus Methylovirgula. The sequence goes on from CAWELW010000004.1 coordinate 1,420,228, forward strand.
GAAGAGATGATAGCCGGCGCGATGCGTGAGGGTGCCGCGGATCGCCGATGCCGAGGCTACGCCGACGATAGGCACCGGCCGCTTGGGGCCGGCAATCTGCGCCACCGACGCTTTATGGTTGTGGCCGTGCAAAATGAGCTCGGCGCCGTAGGCGGCGATGATGTTTTCGAACTCGGCCGCATCCGAGAGCCCCCGGCCGATCGTCGCGCCGCCACGGTGAGGCGGGTGATGGATCATGATGACGCGCAAAAGTCCCGCCGCCGCACACTCCTCGAGCATATTCGCAAGCGCCGCGCACTGGGCGCGCCCGAGCCGTCCTGTGGCGATGATGGGTGGTGTCGGAATCCCCGAGGCGAGGCCGATGAGGGCGACTTGTTTGCGCACGCGAAGATAGGGATAGGGCGGCTTCGTTTCTGCGTCGCCGCGCGTCCAAGGCGCAAAGGTCGCGACAAGATCCGGCATCGTCCCCTTCGCATAGGCGTCGTGATTGCCCGGCACGAAGCTGACATCCCGCGGCGGTCCGAGCGTCTCGAGCCATCGTCGCGCCAGCGGGAATTCGGCGCGAAGACCGATGTTCAGAATATCGCCCGTCATCGCGATATGGTCGGGCCTATGGGCCTCGAGATCTTCGACGAGGCGGCCGAGCATGCCCATGTCATGGATATAGGCGCGCGACCGCGTCCAGTTCAGATAGCCCGTGAACCGCTTGCCGACGAGTTCGCGGCCCTGCGGCCGCGGTAGCGGTCCTATGTGGGCATCGGATAGATGCGCGAGACGCAAACTCACGGCTTTCTTTCTACGCGCCGCCGATGAGAATGCCGGCACCGAGCACGATCACACCGCCGAGCACGATCTGAAAGATCGCTTTGAGCAAGGGCGTATCCATGTAGCGCGCGCGGACCCAGGCGATGATCCAAAGCTCGAAGAAGACGACGACGCCGGCGATCGCGGTTGCGATCATAAACGCGTGCGGGACTGTATTCGGAACAAGGTAGGGCAAGGTGTGACCGAGGCCGCCGAAGGCGGTCATGAGCCCGCAGATCACCCCACGAAGAAGCGGCGATCCGCGTCCGGTGAGCGTGCCGTCGTCCGACAGAGCCTCGGCAAAACCCATGCTGATGCCGGCGCCGATCGCGGCGGCGAGGCCGACGAGAAAGGTCTTCCAAGTATCGTGGGTGGCGAAAGCCGCGGCGAAAAGCGGCGCCAGAGTCGAAACCGATCCGTCCATGAGGCCGGCAAGGCCAGGCTGCACATATTGCAGCACGAAGAAGCGATGGCTGGTCTGGTCCTCCTTTGCCATTTCGCCCTTGGTCAGAACCCGCGATTCGATTTCATGCGCGAGGTTCTCGTGCCCCTGTTCGACGAGGGCGAGATCGCTCAACAGCTTGCGAATTGCTGGATCTGTCGCCTGTGCCGCGGCCTTCGTGTAGAAGCCGGCCGCCTCGGCTTCGCGGATCTCCGTTTCGCGTCTGATTATGGAGAGCGGCAGATTGCGAATGAGCCAAACCGGGCGGCGCGGCAGAAAGCCGCTCACATTGTCCTTGTTGATGGCGAGGAGGTTGGGCCCAAACCGCGCCGTGTAGCTCTTGAGAAGCGAGTCGCGATGCGAGGCCTCGACGTCCGCCATGGCCGCAAACGTTGCAGCGGTCGCAGGATAACGGTCCTTCAGATCCTCGTTGAAGGTCATGTAGACGCGATGATCTTCTTCTTCGTTGGCGATTGCGAGCGCGAGGATTTCCCGTTCCGTCAGTTGCGCAAACTGTTTCACCCGCATGCTCCCGTCAGGCTATATCCCACGCTATTTAGCCGAGACGCGGCCATGTTTCCATTGGGGTATGTTGAAAAAATTCTGCTTTAGGGCGGTGAGGACCATAGGGGCGGCGGCGCGAACGAGACTCGAAGATTACTGCGAAATTCGGGTAACACCTTGCGCTAAAACAACAAGATAATGCTCAGTGCCACCGATGCAGCGCCGCCGGGTCAGAGTGGAACGTCTCCGCATCGACCCAATGAGCCATAGTCTGGGGCATTCTGTCGCCAGCACGGATGTGAGCCATGCCATTGCATTTTTCGGAGCTTTTGTCTCTGCCTTCGCTCAAACGCCTCATGCCCTTTCCGAGGCTCGGCGTGCGCGGACTCGTCATCGATCCAGACGGCGAGGTTCTTCTTGTCCGGCATACCTACATCGGCGGCTGGTATCTGCCGGGCGGCGGGGTGGAGAAAGGTGAATCGGCCGAAGCCTCGCTGGCGCGCGAACTCGCCGAAGAAGCCAATGTGGAGATCGCCGAGCGGCCGCAGCTGCACGGCCTGTTTTTCAACCCCAAGGCCTCGCCGCGCGATCACGTGGCCTGTTACGTCGTCCGCAAATTCCGCCAAAGCGCACCGCATGTCCCCGACTTCGAAATTGCGGAGGCACGGTTCTTCGCGGCAAGTTCTCTGCCGGACGAGACGACGCGCGCGACGCGGGCGCGGATCGAGGAAGTTTTTTGCGGCCTTGCTGTAGCGGAGACGTGGTAGAGCGCGCCGCGCGAGGTGTTCGAGGCGACGGATCGGTTGCTTATCGAATAGGTCCGCGCACCAATTGCGCGCTTTCTGTCGCGATGTTAGACCCGTCCCATGACTGATCTATCCCTCACGCTCGTCCCGCAGGTGCCCGATGACCATGCGGCGATCGAAAAGCTCGACGAGCGCACCTTCGGTCCCGGCCGTTTCGCCCGCTCGGCCTATCGGCTGCGCGAGGGGGTCGAGCCGGATTATTCTTTGTCCTATGTCGCGCGCGTCGGCACCCTGCTCGTCGGCGCCAACCGTTTGACGCCGGTCCTGTGCGGGAGCGGCCGCAATTTGGTGCCGGCTCTTCTGCTCGGCCCGCTCAGCGTCGACCCGGCGTTTCGCTCTGCTGGAATTGGCGAAGCGCTCGTGATGAAGTCGCTCGAGGCCGCGCGGGTTGCCGGGCACAAGCTTGTGCTGCTCGTCGGCGACATGGCCTATTATGCCCGCATGGGGTTTGCGCCGGTGCCGGAGGGGCGGCTCAACTTTTCAGGGCCGGTCGATCCGGAGCGCCTGCTTTATTGCGAATTGGACGAAGGTGCGTTCGCGGAGGTGCACGGCCACGTCATGCGGGCGGCCTGACCAGTCCCAAGATGCGAACGGCCATGAAATCGTCCTTCAGCCGATAATCTTGCCCTCTTCCACTCGAAACCTCCCCTGATTTGCGCTACATTGTAGCCCAAGGAGATATTGCTATGGCCAACACCACCGTTCGCGCTCGCATTGACGAGCATGTCAAGGAGGAGGCCGCCGCTGTGCTGGCCAGCATTGGCCTCACTGTGTCCGACGCTTTCCGCCTGATGATGATTCGGATCGCCAAGGATAAGGCGCTGCCCTTCGAACCTTTGGTGCCCAACGCCGAAACGGTCGAAGCCATGAAGGCTGCCCGCCGCGGTGAGGTCACCAAGGTCGGAAGCATCGACGCCCTTTTTGCCGATTTGAATGCGGGCGATTAACCGCACGACGCGCTTCAAGCGCGACTACCGGCGTGAAAAATCCGGTGTCCTCGGCAAGAAACTCGACGCGCTGCTGAGGGAAGCCCTCGAATTTCTGGTTGTCGATGCGCCGCTACCGCCGCGCTACGTCGATCACGCTCTGGCGGGGGAGTGGACGGATCACCGGGATTGCCACATCCGCCCCGACCTCGTTTTGATTTATCGGAAACCTGACTCGAACAGCCTCGAACTGGTGCGTCTTGGGTCTCATAGCGAACTTGGCATTTAACCCTGCTTCCGCCGTCCCGGAGTCCGCCCTTCGAAAAGCCAGCTCGCCGTGACGCTGCCGAAGAGAGCCAGTAGTCCCAGGAACCCGATGGCGAGCGGGGCGATACCGACGCCGGTCACTTCGGCCGCTCCCGTCCGCTTGACAGCGACATAATCGGAACCGCCGTAGACCGGGCTGTCGCGCATGGCGACGATCCGCGGCAGGCTCACCGCGCCGCTTTTGCCCTGGCCGATCCGCCGCACCGTGCCGCCCGTCGCTTCCGCCAAAGGCCGCAACAGATTTAATGTCGAGACGACATCCTGAAACTCGCGCGGATTTTCCGGCCCGACATTGGCGAGCACCGATAATTCGCCATCGCTCAGGTGATAAAGCCCCAGTTCGGCGACTTTCATATGCGCCCGTGCGAGCCCCGGTTCCGCGGCGGTCAATGTCACCGTCTCTTGCTTGCCGGATGGCGAGGTGACTGTCACCGCCGGAATTTCATCCTTCAGGCTCTGCCGTTCGATGACGAGGACGCGGCCTTCGACGTGGGCGCGCAACGCCTCTTCCTCGAGTTCGGGCTCCTTCATGAGCCAATGGGCCAAGCGGCGCAGAAGATCGAGATGCGGTCCGCCGCCTTCGAAGCCGCGCGCCCAAAGCCACATCTGATCGGACAGCAGGAGGGCGACCCGGCCTTTGTTTTCACGTGAAAGCACGAGCAGTGGCTTGTCCGAAGCGCCGGTCAGGACTGCCGTGCCGCGCGCGATGTCGGCATTGACCTGACGAAACCAGCGGCTCCAGGCCGGCGGGGTCGAGGCGGCGCCCGGCAATCCACGCGTGACGGGATGTTTTGCACCTTCGGGGGATACGGTCGCACGGAAGGGCTCTTGGGTGACCGTTCCGTCCGGTTGCGCCGGTGAAAGGCGCCCGAGCGGGGTATAGTAAAGCCCTTCCGGCTCGGCGAAATCGGGGCCCGCCGCCAGCAGCAGAGCGCCGCCGTCATGCACATAGCGGACGATATTGTCGAGGTAGATCGGCGGCAGAACGCTCTGGTTGGAATAGCGATCGAAGATGATGAGATCGAAGTCTTTTATTTTACGGCCGAAAAGATCGCCGGTCGGAAATGCGATGAGAGACAATTCGCTGATCGGCGTCCCGTCCTGCTTCTCCGGCGGCCGCAGGATCGTATAGTGGACGAGTTCGACGTTGGCGTCGGACTTCAGCAAATTGCGCCACATGCGTTCGCCCGCGTGCGGCTCGCCCGAGACGAGCAGAACCTTCAGCTTGTCGCGCACGCCTTCAATCGTCAGCACGGCCTTGTTGTTGATCGCGGTCAGTTCGTCCGGCAGAGTCGCGACTTCGATTTCGACCACATTCGGGCCGCCATGCTCAATCGCGATCGGAACGCGGATGCGTTCGCCCGGCGAAGCGGTCATTTCGGCAACGGGATTGTCGTCGCGGCGAACCTTCAGCAGAACCGGCTCACGCCCATTCGCCGTATCGAGGACACGAAGCTGGATCGTCTGATCCTTGCCGACGATGCCGAAACGCGGCGCGTCGAGCAGTTCGATGCGTCGGTCGCGTTCGCCTTCATGGCCGGTAATGAAGGCATGAAGCGGCGCTTTGAAGCCGAGCGCCGCGACATCGCGGGGGATGTCGTGCACGACGCCATCGGTAATCATGAAGACGGCGCCGATTCGTTCGGCCGGCACATCCGCCAAGCCCGCATTCAATGCCGTAAAAAGACGCGTGCCGTCGGCCTCCGTATCCGTGGCGGCGCTGTCGATGACGCGCAGCTCGACATTGCCGAGCGCCTCGAGGCTCTTTTCCAAGGCGGCGCGCGCGGCTTGCGTCTGCTGCATCCTCTCGCCGATCGTCTGGCTGCCGCTTTGGTCGACGACGATTGCGACAACGTCTTTGAGGCTCTGCCGATCTTCGCGCACCAAAGCCGGATCGGTGAGGGCCAGAAGGACGAGGGCGAAACCGAGCGCCCGCAAGACCGTGCCGCTGCGGCGCCGGTAAAGTCCGAGCGCCGTGACGGCAAGCGCCAATATCGCGAAAGATGCGAGCAAAGCCCAGGGCAGGAGCGGCGTGAAGGAGAGGTTGAATTCGCTCATCTAGCGCTATTCTCGACGCCCATTTAGGCGTTCTTGCGTCCGCAAGTGAAAATCCTTCGATGGGAAAGCATTATAAAGATATTCGGCAAGGATTGTGCCAGCTGTGCGCGTAGGCGTCGGTCGGTTTCCCGCAGGGCGCCCTGCGTTACGCCGTTAGTGACGTCCAAAATTTATGAACATTGTGCCGCGCCGCAAGCCGCCGAAGCTGAGGAAAGCGACAAGACATGAACAACTCGAATACTATCGCAACCAAGCGTCAGGCTGACGATACGCTTGTGCAAATCATTTGTGCAAATCATGTCGGACGGAACCACGCAGCCATTGACCGTAAAGACGGATTGGAAGCATCTACGTGCGACCCTCGATGCGGCTGTAGCGGGGGCGGCAGCCATACGACGGCGGATGCGCGCCGCTATGTGCGCGAGCAGCTTGAGAAGCGGAACCCGACCGCGGCAACGCTTTAAGTGCCGCGCCTTGTCTATCTGACGAGCGCGCTTCCCGATCTGGCCAAGATCGCGAACGACATTGCAACTGCGAGTGAGAGTCTCGAACTCGCCAAATTACGGTCCAATTACGGTCCAATTACCCAATTACCCAATTACGGTGACAGTGCATTAATTGGTGAGAGTCTCGAACTCGCCAAATTACGGTCCAATTACGGTCCAATTACCCAATTACCCAATTACGGTGACAGTGCATTAATTGGCTCTTCTTGCGCCTGAAGGTGCGGCAGGGTTCGGCTACCCGCCGGATCTGGCAATTAAATGCACCGTCACCGTAATTCCCGTAATTCCCCCGTAATTCCCCTTGTTTTTGATCGTCTGCTTCAGATCTTTGTTGAGATATTCATCCGGATTGTGTTCCGGCGCCTAACCCGGATTTCTCAAACATTTAAGGTGCATCGGGGCGCCGAATCTTAGAAAGTTGTTTTGCGAGAACGACTTGCTTAGATCGAACGGAACTCCCCGATGCGGACGGACTGTAGCGCGAAGCTTTTCGGATTCAAAGCGGTTGAACGGCGCGCGGTGGTGGCCAGTTTCGATGGCGGCGACATCACCTCCAATGCGGGCGCGCTTCTGTTGGGACAGGTGGATGGCGGCCTCGGGCTGATACGGCGGTTCGCGCAATGCTTCGATGACCGGCGCAACCCTGTCTACGTCGAACACCGGCTCGAAACCTTGCTGGCGCAACGGATTTTCGGACTGGCGCTGGGTTACGAGGACCTCAACGATCATGACGAGCTGCGCAAGGACTCGAGCTTTGCGGTGCTGGCGGGCAAGCTAGAGCCGGCGCTGCGCTCCGATTGCGAGGCCTTGGCGGGCAAGAGCACGCTCAATCGTCTCGAGCACACGCCCAAGCGCCATGCCGCCAAATATCACAAGATCGATTGCGACGGCGCGCGGGTCGATGGCCTGCTGGTCGATGTTTTCCTGGAAGCCCACGAACGCGCGCCGCGCGAGATCGTGCTCGATCTCGACAATACCGACATTCCGCTTCACGGCGGACAAGAGGGTCGATTTTTCCACGGCTATTACGACGAATATTGCTATCTGCCGCTGTATGTCTTTTGTGGACGGCATCTGCTGCTGGCGAAGCAGCGGCGCGCCGATGTCGCAGGCAGCGATGGCGCGGTCGCGGACATGGCGCGCATTGTTTCACACATTCGCCGGAGCTGGCCACGGGTACGCATCATTTTGCGCGGCGACAGCGGCTTTTCCAATGACGACCTGATGAGTTGGTGCGAGACCAACCGCGTCGATTACGTCTTCGGTGTGGCGCGCAATGCAAGGCTGGAAGCAGCGCTCGTCGCGGAGGCTGCCGCGGCCAAGCGCCGGTGCCTGAGTTCGGGCAAGCCGGCGCGGGTCTTCCGCGACTTCTCCTATCGCACGCTCAAGAGCTGGAGCCGAAACCGACGTGTCGTCGGCAAAGCCGAGCACACACCGGATGGCGCCAATCCGCGCTTCGTCGTCACCACGCTCAAACGTCGGGGGTGCCGCCTCGCCTTTGACGCCCGTGCTCTCTACGAGGATCTCTATTGCGCGCGTGGCGAGGCGGAAAACCGCATCGGCGAGCAGTTCGAACTGTTCGCCGATCGTGCTTCCTCCGCGACGATGCAAGCCAACCAATTGCGGCTGTGGTTCTCGGCCATGGCTTACGTGCTCGTCGATACTCTGCGCCGCGTCGGCCTGCGCCATACTGAATTCGCCGACGCGTCGGCTCAAACCATTCGCCTCAAGCTGCTCAAGCTCGGCGCTCAGGTGCGAAGGAGCGTGCGCCGCATTCACTTCGCGCTTGCTTCGGGATGCCCCCACAAGAACGGATTCGAACTCGCCCACCATTATCTTCAACGCGCTTTTGGCTCCGGCTGACGGAAAACCACCGCACCGGAAAGCAGGATCAAGATGCCGGTTCGCCGAGCCCTGACGCACGCGCCAAACGACTCGTATTGCGAGAGAATCGAAACCATGGGACTCGCAGCGCGGGAACCGAGCGGGCCGTGTCAGCGGCGATGTCCGGCCGATGTGAAAATCACGCCCAAGCCCGAAAAATAAGCCGCCGAACGACCCGTTTTTCAGCTAAAAACTGAATTCGTTTGAGAAATCCAGGCTAAGCCGGAAGATAGAAAATCTCGATCTCGTCCTTGTGGCGTCCAAGCCATTGCTGAACTGCCTTGGCATGATGGACGCGTGGATTGTCGACGATCAGAAACACTTTTTGTTTCGCGTCCTTGATGAGACGCCTCATGAAGTCGACGAACATAACGACGTTCAGCGCACCCGCATTGCCAACGCCCGCTCTGCTCACACCGTCTTTTCCGGCGCGCGGCAGAGATCGGCGATGACGCATGTCTTGCATTCGGGCCGCCGCGCTTTGCAGACGTAGCGCCCGTGCAAAACGAGCCAATGATGCGCGTGAAGCTTGTATTCGGCCGGTATGATCTTCTCCAGGCCCAATTCGACTTCGAGCGGCGTCTTGCCCAAAGCCAGGGGGATTCGATTGGAGACCCGAAAAATGTGGGTGTCGACGGCGATGTAGGGCTGGCCATAGGCCGTATTCAGGACGACGTTTGCCGTCTTGCGGCCGACACCGGGCAAAGTTTCGAGGTCCTCGCGCGTCCGCGGCACTTTTCCACCGAAGTCTTTCACTAGCCTGTCGCTCAAGGCGATGACGTTTTTTGCCTTCGTCCGGAACAGCCCGATCGTCTTGATCATCTCGCGGACTTTGTCTTCGCCGAGGGCCAGCATTTTTTCGGGCGTATCGGCGAGGGCGAAGAGCGCGGGCGTCGCTTTGTTGACGCCGGCATCGGTTGCTTGCGCCGACAAGACCACGGCGATGAGCAAGGTGAATGGGTTGATATAGTCGAGCTCGCTGCGCGGATGCGGCTGCGCTGCGGCGAAACGGGCGAAGATCTCCCGGACCACGACGGGATCCGCCGCCTTGGTGCGGCGATCGCGTGCGACAGGCGCTTTGACCGCAGCATTTTTTTTCGGTGCGGCACCCGTTTTGGCGGGATTTTTCTTGGTCTGCGGCTCGATCGTCTTCTTCATGAAAGCGTTATAGAGTTCGGCAGGAACCATGAGAAGTGTGCCGCTCGATGACCGAGCCGAAGATCCACATGGAAGCTCGAGAGGACCCGGCCGAGCGGCGGATCTTCGCCACCCGGCTCGTTCCGCACCGATCGCTGACACGGCGCAACTTTCACATTTTGATGATGGTATTTGCGGCCGCGAGTTTCTTTTCCAGTCTTCCCTTCGTCCTCGTTGGCGCTTGGCCGATCGCCGGATTTATGGGCTTAGACGTGGCTTTGTTTTATTTGGCATTTCGCGCAAATTTTCGCGCTGCCCGCGCCTACGAGGATGTCAATTTGACGCCGCTCGAGCTGCAGGTCGCCAAGGTCTCGGCCAAAGGCGTCAAAGCAGAATGGCGGTTTCACCCCTCTTGGGTTCGGCTCCAGAAAGAAGAGCATGAAGAGTTCGGCCTGCAGAAATTAGCGCTGGTCTCGCGCGGGCAGAGCGTCGAAATAGCCGATTTTCTCGGCCCCGACGAGAAAGCGCGCTTCGCCGCCCATCTCGCCGAAGCCCTCGCCGAAGCCCGCCGCGGGCCACGCTTTTCCTGACGCAGGACGATTTGACGGGATATGCCTGGGGGGCGATGACGACCCGAAGCCCCGCAGCTTTCGCCACGTTCTATCCTACTGACCGTAAAGGTGAGGGTGGGAGTGGTCGTAATAGTGCGACCAGCGCGCCTGAGCCCTTTGCGTGCAGTTTACGCCGCAGGGAACGCCCCAAATGTCTCTGGAGAAGTCCGCCGCGGAATCATAGGTTCCGTCCGGTCCCTGATAATTGCTGTAAGGCACGCCACGGTACGCTTCATGGCCTAGCTGCGCCATAGAGGGAGCCACCATGGTCGCGCCGAGAAGGCAAGCAGCAGCTCCCGCCACGAGCGCAAATTTGAGTGAGGATTGCATTTTTCAGCCCTCCAACATGAAGTGTCCCGCGCCCGATATATCGGGTCGGTACACATCCATTCAACCGGCGTGAGGGCGCGAGTTTCCTAATATTGCATTTATGGAAACAGGCCTGAGCAAGTCTCCGAAACGCGACGCGTGCTGCATGTTGCGATGCCAACTCCTGCTTGATCTGGCGGCTCGACTTGTCGTTGCGCTGAGCCGAAGCGCGAGGGCCGAACAATCTGCGGCAATTCGATGAGATGAGCGATGTGCCCGGAAAAGTGACTCGCGCTTTTCCGGGTCTTTCAATGGCCGGAGAGACGATGTCCCATCGAGGACATCCGCCACGCTTCAACTCGGCGCGGGATGAGCCGAGCCCGGTCGGTTTTGCTCGGTCGTCGCTTAATTGACCATGACTGGCCCGTACTAACGCGACATGCGCTGCTGAGCCTTTTGCGTGCAATCCATGCCGCACGGAATGCCCTCGATAGACCTGGTGTAGTCGGCCAGCGAATTGTAGCCGCCCGGTCCCTGATAATTGCTGTTAGGCTGGTCCTGGTACAAAGAATATGGGTCAGGGCGCACGACATGGGTTGATTGCGCCATGGATTGAACCGCCGTGGCCGTGCCGAGGAGGCAAGCTACCGCCGCGATAAGTGCAAGTTTCAGCGTGCGTTGCATTTTTGAAGCCCTTCAATGAGGAGGAGCCCGGCCTCTGCGACGATCGCGCCGGTCTCGGGTGAGACAATCCGCCTCAGGGGCAAAAGTTGCAGTCTCATTGCAGTTTTTTAAAAGTTTTATGACACAACTTCTAAGAGCGCATGGGAAGCCTTTAAATTTATTGGTGTTTCGCCTAGGCAGGTCCCGGATGCCGCTGCGGTGTTGACGCGCAGGGCGCCGGTCTGTTTGCCCGCTATGGGACTTTGGTGACACTCGTGTCCGCCTGAGCGTGTGGTCGCCAAGAACCGCTCGGCGAGCCTGGTAATCGGGCGCGGCAGAGTCACGAGGCCTGGTTGACCGCCGAGACGGGGACTGCGCCGCCGCGACTTTAAAAGGAAACCGGCAGGCAGGCCGGCCGGCATCACGACGCTGGAGCCCGCCGGACAAGCCGGCCGATTGCACGCGCGAATGTTACGGCGGGCAACATTCCGACCTGCGCGGCCGGCAAGATAGTCATGATCCGAGATCCTGGAAGGCCCATTGAACACCAAGGCGAGCCCGGAAAAAGACAGAGCTTCCCCATCATTCGAGGGACGAGCAGGTGGTGCGACAGTTCTTTTGGTGCGACAGTTCTTTGCGCCGTTCGCCTTGCACCGAAAAATTGCCCGCCTATATAGGCCTCATCTTGTGCCGACGTGCACGAATACCACATTAGAAGTTATCGGGGACCGGGCGGAATGCCGTCCGCCCAATTGCCGAATCGCTTCGGGGTTCGGTGGTCTTGCGACGGGAAAGGAAAATTAACCATGGCTAAAGTGATCGGCATCGACCTCGGCACGACGAATTCCTGCGTCGCCGTCATGGAGGGCGCGACGCCGAAGGTCATCGAGAATGCAGAAGGGGCACGCACGACGCCTTCGATCGTGGCGTTCACCGACGACGGCGAGCGCCTCGTCGGCCAGCCGGCCAAGCGCCAGGCGGTGACCAATCCGGAACGGACGTTTTTCGCAATTAAACGGCTCATCGGACGGACTTTTGATGATCCGATGACCAAAAAGGATATGGGCCTCGTCCCCTATAAGATCATCAAGGCAGCTAACGGCGATGCCTGGGTGCAGGCCGACGGCAAGCAATACTCGCCTTCGCAGATTTCCGCCTTCATCTTGCAGAAAATGAAGGAAACGGCGGAATCCTATCTTGGTCAGCCGGTTACGCAAGCTGTCATTACCGTTCCCGCTTATTTCAACGATGCACAGCGGCAGGCCACGAAGGACGCCGGCAAGATTGCCGGTCTCGAGGTCTTGCGCATCATCAACGAGCCTACCGCTGCAGCACTTGCTTACGGCCTCGACAAGAAGGGGTCCGGCACGATCGCCGTCTATGACCTTGGCGGCGGCACGTTCGACGTGTCAACTCTCGAAATCGGCGATGGTGTTTTCGAAGTGAAATCGACGAACGGCGATACGTTCCTCGGTGGTGAAGACTTCGACAATCGCATCGTGGAATACTTGGCCGACGAGTTCAGGAAAGAGAACGGCATCGACCTCAAGAAGGATAAGCTCGCCTTGCAGCGGCTGAAGGAGGCCGCCGAAAAAGCCAAGATCGAATTGTCGTCGGCGACGCAGACGGAGATCAACCTTCCCTATATTACAGCCGATGCGGCCGGTCCGAAACATTTGACCTTGAAGCTCACCCGCGCGAAATTCGAGGCGCTTGTCGATGATCTCATCCAAAAGACGGTCGAGCCTTGCCGCAAGGCGTTGAAAGACGCCGGCCTCAGCGCCGGCGAGATCAACGAAGTCGTGCTCGTCGGCGGCATGACGCGCATGCCGAAGGTCCAGGAAGTCGTCCGCAACTTCTTCGGGAAGGAGCCTCATAAGGGCGTCAATCCCGACGAGGTGGTGGCGATCGGTGCAGCGGTTCAGGCGGGCGTGTTGCAGGGCGACGTGAAGGACGTGCTGCTGCTCGACGTGACACCTCTGTCGCTCGGCATCGAGACGCTCGGCGGTGTCTTCACGCGTTTGATCGAACGCAATACGACGATCCCGACCAAGAAGAGCCAGGTCTTTTCGACCGCCGAAGACAACCAGACCGCTGTCACGATCCGGGTGTTCCAGGGGGAACGCGAGATGGCGGCCGACAATAAACTGCTCGGCCAGTTCGATCTCGTCGGTATCCCCCCGTCGCCACGCGGCGTGCCGCAAGTCGAAGTGACTTTCGATATCGACGCCAACGGCATCGTCAACGTGACGGCGAAAGACAAGGCGACCAACAAGGAGCAGCAGATCCGCATCCAGGCTTCCGGCGGTCTGAGCGAAGCCGACGTCGACAGAATGGTGAAGGACGCCGAACTTCACGCTGCCGAGGACAAGAGGCGGCGAGAACTCGTCGACGCCAAGAACCACGCCGAGGCGACGGTTCACGCAGCCGAGAAATCTTTGGCCGAATATGGCGACAAGGTCGCGCAGGCCGATAAGAGCGCCCTGGAAGCGGCGATCAGCGCCGTGAAAACCGCGCTCGAGGGCGAGGACCTGGCAACGATCCAAGCCAGGACCAATGATCTTGTTCAAGCTTCGATGAAACTAGGCGAGGCCATGTACAAGGCCCAGAGCTCGGAAACCACCGCCGGCCCTGGACAGGATACTTCGAAAGACGATGTGATCGACGCCGATTTCAAGGAAGTCGGTCCCGACGACAAGAAGAAATAGGCTCGCTGACGATGGCCAACATCCTAGTGGTACGCGGGTCTTCCGCGGCCGATCCGGGAAGGCCAATATTCGGGCCGGTCTTCAAGGCGTGTCATATGGCCGGGTTCGTCGCGGCCATTCGCGCGGCAGCTAAGGCGAATGGCGCTCAGTTCGTCGACGAGGACAAGGCGGAAAACGCAAGTTGTTTTCTCCGTGGCAGGTACGCGTAGTGCGATTTGAAGCGGCGATGACCCGAGGCGCCGAGCCCGCCTCAAGTCCTCATCGGCTTGGAATTTGCACCTGAGGGGGATGATTTAGGGTGGAAACGATTGCCGTCACCGCTGCGCTGCCTCCGCGGTGACGGCGAATGATTCGATAAGAACTCGTCCCGCTCTAGAGGTCGCGAAGATTTCGATAGTACCTCAGGGTTGATGTCGACGGCGGTGTCAAAGTTGACGACCTTGGCTACGTGGCGGAATTGGCTGCATCGCACGACGAGGGAACCGCATTAGAATGGCGAAACGAGATTTTTACGAAATCCTCGGGGTGTCCCGGTCCTGCACGGACGTGGAGATGAAAGCCGCATTCCGGAAAGCGGCCATGCAACACCATCCCGACCGCAATCCCGGCGATGCGGAGGCGGAGCGCAAGTTCAAAGAACTCAACGAAGCCTATCAGGCCCTGTCGGATGCACAAAAGCGCGCCGCCTATGACCGTTTTGGCCACGCGGCTTTCGAGCAGGGGGGCACGGGTTTCACCTCCGGCGACGGCTTCGCCTCGTCGATGTCCGATATTTTCGACGATCTCTTCGGCGACATGATGGGCCGGCGTGGCGGCCGCGGCGGCGGCGCCACGCGCGGCTCCGATCTTCGCTACAATCTCGAAATCAGCTTGGAAGAAGCCTATCGGGGCAAGACGGCAAATCTCGCGCTACCCACCTCCGTCGCGTGCGAAGCCTGCGGCGGGACCGGCGCCAAGGCGGGCGCCAAGCCGCGCGCTTGCCCGACCTGCGCCGGCCATGGGCGGGTGCGCGCGCAACAGGGGTTCTTCTCGATCGAACGGACCTGTCCCCACTGTCATGGCCAGGGTGAGGTCATCGATAATCCCTGCGGTATCTGTTCTGGCACGGGGCGGGTCACGCGTGAGCGCAATCTCGCTGTCAATATCCCGTCGGGCGTCGAGGATGGAACCCGCATCCGCCTCGCGGCGGAAGGCGAAGCCGGATTGCGCGGCGGCCCGGCCGGCGATCTTTATATTTTCGTGTCGATGAAACCGCATCGGTTCTTTCAGCGGGACGGAGCGGACCTGTTTTGCCGCGTTCCTATTTCCATGGTTCAGGCAGCGCTCGGCGGCGAAGTTACGGTGCCGACCGTCGACGGCGCCGATGCCAAGGTGAAGATCCCGGAAGGCACCCAATCCGGCAAGCAATTCAAGGTCAAAAACAAGGGTATGCCGGTTTTGCGCTCGCGTGACGTCGGCGACCTCTTCATCCAGGTGACGGTCGAAACCCCACAGGACCTGACCAAACGTCAGCGCGAATTGCTCGCCGAGTTCGACAGCCTGTCGTCCAA
Source organism: uncultured Alphaproteobacteria bacterium (assembly GCA_963809985.1). Taxonomy (GTDB): domain Bacteria; phylum Pseudomonadota; class Alphaproteobacteria; order Rhizobiales; family Beijerinckiaceae; genus Methylovirgula. The sequence goes on from CAWELW010000004.1 coordinate 1,435,463, forward strand.
CAAGACGCATCCCGAGTCCGCCGGCTTTTTCGCAAAGATGAAGGACTTCTTCGTCGGCGGCGATTAGGATCCGTTGACATTCTGCCACGAGCAACGACGGACGAGGCACGTTTACCTCTCCCCGCTTGCGGCAGGGCTGTCCGGGGAGAGGAGTTGCCCGATCGATTGATCTATTTCTGGGCGTCGCCTTAGCGCCGTTGCTAGCGGCCGTCCTTGCTGAAATCGACGCGCTCGACGCTGGTCAATGATTTGCCGCTATGCGGGGGGTATCGGCGGACAGCCAAACCGTGGTGCGCAAGTCAAGCCGTCGTGCGCTGCCCATCATTCCTCTCGCAGACCCTCGACAGCCTCAAAGATCCTCGAGAAAAGTATCGAACCGGCCGAAGCCGCCTTCCTGCAAGGTCTGCATGTGCTCGCGGGTGAAATTCTTGGCCTGGCCGGCGAGATAGAAGCGCTCGTAGAGTTCGACACGTCCGCCGAGCCCGGAGCCGGCGAAATCCCAGGCGGCGCGGAAGACTTGGGCGCGTTCCTTCGCGCTGATTCCCTTGGCGCCCGGCAAAAAACGCTCGATCAGCGGCGCGATCTCGGGATTGTCGAAGGCGGCGAGCGACGGCGTCGCCAAGAGATTGTGCGAGCCGAGCAATTTGATGATTTCATTGGCTCTCACCATCCAGGCCGGCATCAGGCCGCGAATCGCCCGCAATGGCGTGTCGTCGCAGAAGAAGGCGCCGTTGCCCGATTGGTGCGCTCCCGCCTCGGCGGCCTTGGTCGCCGCGCGCGTCAGCTGCGCATAGCACCAGAGTTCGCCCAGCATGATCGCGACTTCCGGCCGCGTCTCGGCATTCATCACCTTCGCCATGCGGCAACACATGTCGTAAGCGAATTCGAGTTTTACGGCGGCGCGGATCGAGGTCTGCTGAAAGACGTTCGCCGCCCATCCGGCGGTGCGCAGGCCGTTATACATTTCCAGATCCGCATCGATGAAGAGCCGCTCATAGGGCACCTCGACGTCGTCGAAGATCATATAGGCGTCCTGCTCGTCGAACCGTGACGAGAAGGGGTGATCGCGCCGGTCGTCCGGCGACCCGTAATGATCGCGGCAGAGCGTGACGAGCCCGTTGGTCGCCATCGGGATCGAGAAACAGGCGGCATATTCGGGAGCCGTGCCGCGCGGCAGGGGCCCCGCAGGATAGACGAAGAGTTCGTCCGCGAACGGACCGAGCGTGGCGAGCACTTTGGCGCCGCGGATGATGACGCCGTTTTGCGTGCGTCCGACGATCCTTGCGGCGAGTTCGCCATTCTGCCCCTCGAACTCGCCGATGCCGCGATCGATCGCCGGCGGGATGATCGTGTGGGTCATCGAGAGATCCTTCTCGACGACTTCGCGATAGAAGCGATAAAGCCGGTCCGCCATGCTGCGGTCGCCGTTCGGCTTGGTAAATACGTCGCTGCGCGCGACGAAGCCGGCGAGCGTGACATTGACGTAATCGGGGGTGCGCCCAAGCATGCCGAAGGAATATTGCGACAGCCGTTCGAAGCAGCGATGCCGGCGGGCGAGGTCATCGGCCGTGCGGGGCACGATGAGGCTGGCACTCATCTTGTCGCCCGTCTCCGGGTCCGGCACGAGGCAGTCTTCGGCGTAGCGGTTTTGCCAGTCGTAATAGCCGGCCATGCCGAGGACCGAGCCCTTCAACGTCGGATGTTTGGTGACGTCGACCCGCTCGTTGCCGAGCCACACATGGCGCTGGTCGCGCAGCCCCTGAACATATTCTTCGCCCGTTCGTACGGTCATGCGTCATCCTCCCAACAAGTGCGTCAAGTCCCGCTCGTTGCGTGCAATCTGGAGTCTGCGGGGCACGAGCCAAATGGATTTTTGGCGTAACTAACTGGACTTTTCTAGCAAAGAACATCCGTTCGAACTCGTCCCGGAAAAGTTTATCCGCTCATCACGGGTGTCCTCGCGAGGCTCAGCTGCGGGTCTCCCGATGGCCGGCGTCGGCGAGCTGCGCCCGAAAGTTCGACGGCGTGACGCCGAGTTGGCGCTTGAAGAAGCGGCAGAAATAACCGACGTCGTCAAATCCGAGCGCGCCGGCGATCTCGTTGACCGGGAATTGCGAAAAGGTGAGCAGTCGGCGCGCCTCGAGCAGCAGGCGCTCGTGCGCGATACTTTTGGGCGATTTCCCGGCGACCCTCCTGCACAAGTCGTGCAGCCGCGTCTCCGTCATGTTGAGCGCGGCGACATAGTCGGGGATCGTCCAGTGCCTGGTGAAATTCTGTTCGACGAGATCGTTGAACTTGCGAAACGAGCGAAGATCGTGCTGGCGCGGCGCGGCAGCCACTGCCGGGGCGTGCGAAAGCCTGAACAAAGCGACGAGGATCAGGCAGGAGAGGGCCGCGACGGCGCTCACTTCGCCGAGGCAGTGCGTCTCCACTTCCCGCCGCAGAATGCCGAATAGACGCGAGAGGTTGCGGGCCTCGTGGCGGCCCTCGGCGCCCTCGAGCGGCAGGCAGAAGGGGGTGGCGAGATTGGCGCTCGGCAGACTTGGATCGGCATCGAAGATTTGCCGGACCATTGATTGATGGATTGTGACGACATGACCCGTCGCCTTCGGATCGATGCGGAAGGCGTGTGGCACGGAAGGCGGGGTGAAGAAGACCACCGGGCCGGCGGCAGCGAAGTCGACGCCGTCGAGCTTCAGCTGCAAGTCTCCCGAATTCGATGAAATGCAGCTGAAAGAAATGATCGTGGCGATGCGCCGCCCGGTCGCGGCCGAAGAAATCGGCAAGGCTTCCGAGTGTGCCGTAATGAACCAAAGCCCTGGACGCCCCCCGATCATAGACCCTGTCCATGACGACGTTGGGGATGGCGTCCCGATAGTGTGTTGCCGGGACTGGAGGCATGGACGGCTTGGCGTCGGATTTCGATTGAGCCACTGCGATGCGCCTTGTCTGGCCTTGGAGCAAATCCCGTCAGAGCGGAAGAGGCCGGCCCGATGGGCCAAGACATCAATTCGCCGGATCGGAACCGGCTCAAACGGAGACCGTGGCACGTTTCCTTTGAGACGGCGGATATATCCGAACTCGAAATTATCGCAAACCGGCGCCGCCCGAGCCCAGGCGGAATGACACGTTGACAGTCCGCACTTTGCAGTAATAAATATGTTAATTAATTAGCCAATTGAGTTCGACGGAATTGAATGCCGGCATGTGGCGGCCATCGGGCTTTGCCGCGCGCGCGTCGTCGGCAAAAGCCGCGGGTCGATAGTGTGACCAGCATGCGCGCAACCGACCAAGAGCGAGATGTCCAGGATGGATGAGTTCGTCAGTCCAGAGCTTTCCAGAAATCTCGCGAGAGCGCAGAAGTTTCTCGAGCCTTTCATCTCCCGCCAGGTCCCGCATTTCATTGCCGGTGAAAAGGCGGGCTCGGCGTCCGGGGCAACTTTCGAAACGCTCGATCCGACGACCAATGCGCTGATGTGCACCGTCGCTTCCGGCGAGGCCGACGAGATCGATCGCGCCTGCCGGGCGGCGGCGGCGGCCTTCAAGGTTTGGCGGAAGGTGGCGGGCGACAAGCGGCGCGCCATCCTTCATGCGATCGCCGACGCGATCGAAGCGCGCGCCGAAGAAATCGCGCTCGTCGAGAGTTCCGATACCGGTCAGCCGATCCGCTTCATGGCGAAGGCGGCATTGCGCGGCGCCGAAAATTTCCGCTTCTATGCCGATCGCGCGCCCGGCGCGCAAAATGGGCTCTCTCTGCCCGACAAGGACCATTTGAACTTCACGCTGCGGCAGCCTATCGGCCCGGTTGGGATCATCACGCCTTGGAACACGCCGTTCATGCTGTCGACCTGGAAGATCGCGCCGGCGCTCGCGGCCGGCTGCACGATCGTCCATAAGCCGGCCGAATGGAGTCCGCTGTCCGCACTTATCCTCGTCGAAATCATGGACGAGGTCATCCGAGCCCACGGGCTTCCCGCGGGCGTCGTCAATCTCGTCCAAGGGATCGGCGAAAAGGCCGGCAAGAGCTTGACCGAACACGAGGACATCAAGGCCATCGCATTCGTCGGCGAGAGCGCGACCGGATCGGCGATCATGCAGCAGGGGGCGCCGAGCTTGAAACGCGTCCATTTCGAGCTCGGCGGCAAGAATCCCGTCGTCGTTTTCGACGACGCCGATCTCGACAGGGCGCTCGATGCCGTGCTCTTCATGATCTATTCGTTGAATGGCGAGCGCTGCACGTCTTCTTCGCGGGCGCTCGTACAACGGTCGATCTATGCTGAATTCGCGGCCCGTGTGACGCAACGCGTAAAGCAGATCAGAGTTGGACATCCGCTTGATCCGGCCACCGAAATCGGGCCGTTGATCCACCCGCGTCATGCCGAGAAAGTCTTGCGCTATGCCGATTACGCGCGCGAAGAAGGAGCGCGGGTTGCTTGCGGCGGCGAACGTGCGACGGAGGGCCGCGGCAACTATGTGATGCCGACGCTCTTTCTCGACGCCAATATGCGTATGCGGATAGCTCAAGAGGAAATCTTCGGGCCGGTTCTCACCATGATCCCTTTCGGAGACGAGGCCGAAGCGCTCGCCATGGCCAATGACGTGCGCTATGGATTGACAGGCTATGTTTGGACCAAGGACGTCGGCCGCGCGCATCGTTTCGCCCGCGACCTCGATGCAGGTATGATCTGGGTGAATTCGGAAAATGTCCGCCATTTAGCGACGCCTTTCGGCGGAATGAAAGCCTCGGGAATCGGCCGCGATGGTGGCGATTTTTCCTTCGATTTCTATATGGAGACGAAGAATATCGCGATCGCTTACGACACCCATAAGATTCCGGAGGTCGGCGCCTGAGACGCGGCACGCCGGCCCGAGAGTGCCGATGCATGGCTGAGCCTGAGGGCGAGGCGACAAGGGAGGTCCCTATGAATACCCACGTGTCGAGTCTCATCCGCTCTTCGGCCTATATCGACGGGCAATGGTGCGCGGCCTCCGACGGCGGCACTTTCGATGTCAGCGATCCCGCCGATGGCGCGCTCGTTGCCAAGGTTGCCGATTGCACAGCCGAGGACGCCCTCGCTGCGGTGGCCGCGGCCGAGCGGGCCTTTCCCGGCTGGCAGGCGACGCCGGCCAAGGAAAGAGGCCGGCTCTTGCGCCGCTGGTTCGAACTCATGATGGCGCATCAAGAGGAGCTCGGCGAGATTCTGGCGCGCGAACAAGGCAAGCCTTTTGCCGAAGCCAAGGGCGAGATCGCCTATGGTGCGTCTTTCATCGAATGGTTCGCCGAGGAGGCGCGGCGGGTCTATGGCGACGTGATCCCGTCCCCCGCCGGCGGCCGCGAGCTCCTGGCGCTCAAGCAACCGATCGGCGTCACCGCCGCCATCACGCCATGGAATTTTCCCAATGCGATGATCACTCGCAAGGTCGGTCCGGCGCTCGCCGCCGGCTGCACGTCGATCGTCAAACCTGCGTCGGAGACGCCGCTTTCGGCGCTCGCCATTGCGGTGCTGGCGCAGGAAGCCGGAATCCCGGCGGGCGTGTTCAACGTTCTGCCGACAGCCCATTCGGCCGTAATCGGTGCGATCCTGACGAGCGACCCGCGGGTGCGAAAAGTCTCCTTCACCGGTTCGACTGAGGTCGGCCGACTGATCATGCGGCAGAGCGCGGGGACGATCAAAAAGCTCTCGCTTGAGCTCGGCGGCAACGCGCCCTTCATCGTCTTCGACGATGCCGACATCGATGCGGCGGTCAGCGGGGCCATTGCCTCGAAATACCGCAATACGGGCCAGACCTGCGTCTGCGCTAATCGTTTCTATGTTCAGGCCGGTGTTTACGACGCGTTTGCCAAGAAGCTCGCCGAAGCGGTCGGCGCCTTCAAGGTCGGTGCCGCTTTCGAAGACGGCGTCCAGCAAGGCCCGCTCATCACGGCGAAGGCCGTGGCGAAGGTCGAGGAACTCGTCGCCGATGCCGAAGCGAAAGGGGCGAAGCCTCTGATCGGCGGCGCGCGGCATGAGCGCGGCGGCAATTTTTTCCAGCCGACGATTCTCGTCAATGTCTCCAAGGACGCACGCCTGCTGAGCGAAGAAATATTCGGGCCCGTTGCGCCGCTCGTCCGGTTCGAAACTGAAGCGGAAGCCATTGCTCTTGCCAACGCGAGCGAATATGGCCTGGCGTCCTATTTCTATGCGCGCGATCTAGGTCGCGTCTGGCGCGTCGCCCGCGCCATCGAAGCCGGAATCGTCGGCGTCAACGAGGGGATTATTTCGACGGCCGAGGCGCCATTTGGCGGTGTCAAGCAATCGGGCCTCGGCCGCGAGGGATCGCGCTACGGGATCGAGGAATATCTCGAGATCAAATATGTCTGCCTCGGCGGCTTGAGCGGCTGATCGGCCATGCGGTCGCCGCATCACCTGTGATCGCCTCGGCCAGACCATTGGGCCGGGGGCGCCCTGACGGACAGGGTTCGGTGTTCGTGCGCGCCGGCATCGAAGATGCGGCCGCGGCGCTTGCACAGCATTCCCGCCGATATCGAACAGCAAGCCAAAATCGCACCCATCGCTCGCCTCGCCGCAACCGGCCGGCGGTAAAGACTTCCTTCCCGATTACCTAGTCTTCTTCGGTCGCACTTGCAGGATGGTCGGCCGTCGGAAAGCCGACCATGAATTGCGAAAGAAGTGATTCGAAAAGCGCCAATATTTGCCGAAATCCATCCCGATCGCCCAAGCCGGAAAGTATGCACCGCAGACGAAACAATAGTTCAGTCCACGCCTTCACAGAAAATTAATGGTATTTGGCCGATACTTTGGTCGTAAGTGACCGAGAGACTTTCTTTGTCGTTGAGTTAGCCGACCGGCGCGCAGAGAGCGCTTTGTCTCCCAATGCCAGAGCGGGATGCGGAGAAGTGGGTGCCGGTTTTCGGCTAAAATCCCGCCCGCTTTATTGAAATCGATCACGATCACTTTGGATCGAACCGATCCAAAGCCATTGTGATCGAGGTGAACCCGGGTGAGTGCCTTCGACGTCGGCAGACGCTGGACATACTCGACTCGCCGAGCCGTCAACGGCGGCTCCCGAGAGCGGTCGTCCGCTCAACGAAAAAGAATTTCGGAGAAACGTGAATGTCCAACGATAAATCCCTGGACCAAAGGTTACATTTTCTCAAGTTCGATGAGCGGACCAGATCAACTATCCGATCGCTGAAGCCCTTCCTAGAGGAAGAGCTTTCCGGCGCGCTAGATGCTCTATATGGGCAGATCCGTGCTTTCCCGGAGACGCGCCGCTTTTTTTCGGACGATGGCCACATCGATATAGCCCGCAAGGCGCAGCATCGACACTGGGCCAATATCGCGACAGGCGACTACGGCGACAGTTACGCGGCGGCCGTCCGCAAGATCGGACAGATCCACGCCAGCATTGGACTGGAGCCAAGGTGGTACATCGGCGGTTACGCGCTGATTGCCGAACAGCTGATTCACGCGATGGTACGCCGCCATCGGCCGACCGCCGCCTGGATAGGCAAGAGACGGCGCAACAAAAACGACCCGGACATGGCCGAAAGCCTCTCCGCCCTCACCAAGAGCATCATGCTCGATATCGATTGCGTCATATCGATCTATGTTGAAGCGAAGGAACAAGAACAGCACCTGATGGATGAGGAATGGGCCGCCAAAGCGGCGGAGCAAGCGCGCGTGGTCCAGTTGCTCGCCGACGGTCTCGGCAAACTGTCCGACGGCAATCTAACCTGCCGGCTGAACGATGCTTTTCCAGCGGAATACGAAAAGCTGCGCGGCGACTTCAATGCGTCCATCGAAAAGCTTCACCAGGCGATGTTGGCCATCAACACGAACGCACATGCGATCCGTTCTGGGACCGACGAAATCTCCACGGCGGCGGACGACCTGTCGCGCCGAACCGAGCAGCAGGCCGCGAGCCTCGAAGAGACGGCTGCCTCGCTCGATCAGATCACCACCACCGTCAACAAGACCGCCGAGGGCGCCAAGCACGCCCACGATGTCGTCTCGACCGCCAAGGCCAATGCCGAGAAGAGCGGTATCGTCGTGCGCAACGCCGTCGAGGCGATGAACGGGATCGAGAAATCGTCGAAGCAGATCAGCCAGATCATCGGCGTCATCGACGAAATTGCCTTCCAGACCAACCTTCTCGCCTTGAACGCCGGGGTCGAAGCGGCACGCGCCGGCGACGCCGGCCGGGGCTTTGCGGTCGTTGCCTCCGAGGTCCGTGCCCTGGCGCAGCGGTCGGCCGAAGCGGCGAAGGAGATCAAAGGGCTGATCTCGACGTCGACGGAGCAGGTGGATCGGGGTGTCGATCTCGTCGAGGAGACCGGCAAGGCGCTGGAGCGGATCGTCATCCAGGTGGCCGAGATCAACGACGTCGTGTCGGCCATCGCGGCCAGTGCCCAGGAACAGGCCACCGGACTTCACCAGGTCAACACGGCGGTGAACCAGATGGACCATGTGACGCAGCAGAACGCCGCTATGGTCGAAGAGACGACGGCAGCGGCGCATTCGCTTTCCCATGAAACCGAAGAACTCGGCCGCTTGGTCGGACGCTTCCAGATCGGTGAGAGCGCGCCGGTGACGCCGATGCGCCGGTCTCCTGCAAAGCCTGCCCCCGCCGCACGGCCGGCTCTGAAGAGCGTTGCGACGCGCGGAGCGCCAGCCGCCGTTCGCAAGGCCGTACCCGCCGAAGCCAGCGAAAATTGGGAAGAGTTCTGAGCAAAGCCTTCGGGCGCCTGGATCACGATGATTTTGGATTAAATCAATCGAAAATCATCGTGACCGATTCTAACAATTTAGTGCGGCATACGCGATCTGCGTAAACTTGGTTGCGCCGGAAAAGCCGCGCAGTGTCCCACTTTTCCGCATCCCGCTCTAGCCCGGAATTCTCACACTGGACGCGGCCGGCGCAGGCCATGCCCAGTGTGAGAACTCCGGGCCAGCCACTCTTGCGCCGATCCTTGACGTCGACTCGAGGCTGGCCCGTCCAGGCACACAAGCGGCTTCACACAATCCTCTTTGCAGCGGACCGAAATCCATGTCGGAGATCACCAGGACCAACACCACGCATCCTCGCGAACTCATCGCCTTTCGCGTCGGCACCCAGGACTTTTGCATCGATGTCATGTCGGTGCGCGAAATCCGCGGCTGGACGCCGGCGACGACGCTGCCGCAAGCGCCGAGCTTCGTGCGCGGCGTGATCAATTTACGCGGCGCAGTGCTGCCGATCGTCGACCTTGCGGCGCGCCTTGGGTTCCCGGCGGCCGAGCCGTCGGCGCGCCATGTCATCATCGTCACCCAAGTCGGAGGTCAGGTCGGCAATCAGTTCGCCGGCCTCTTGGTCGATGCTGTTTCCGACATCCTCAACACGACCGATGATCTCATCCAGCCCACCCCGGACATTGCCTCGGAGGCCGCCAAGAGTTTCGTTCGGGGCATTCTCGCGGTCGAGGGCCGCATGATCAGCCTGATTGAAATCGACAGTGTCTTGCCCACCATGGAGCGCAAGGCGGCATGATTGTCCAGTTCGCGGTTTGGTCCAAATGCTGCCGCACGGCGATTTCCGAGGCTGCGGATGATTGAACTGGCCAGGTTGCTGGGAACTTCTGCCGTCACTTCGCAGTCTTCTGCGGCCGCCCGCGGCGCTTGAGCGGCCGGGTCGCGAGCCGCTCGGCCGACGCCTTACTCGCGCCGGGGATCAGATCGCCTTCGCCAAAGAGATTTTCGAGTTCGCGCAGGAGCTCCATGAGTTCTGCAAGCCGGGCGGCGCCGAAGCGGCGGGTCATTTCGGCGTATATCTGCTCGGAATGGACGCCCGCTTCTTCGATGAGCCGCAAGCCCGCTGGCGTGATTGATAGGAGGGCGAGGCGCATATCCCGATTGCAGCAGCGACGCTGCGTGAGGCCGCGCTCTTCGAGATCGCGCAGGATTCGGGACAGGCTCGGCGCGAGAAGAAAGGTTGCGTTGGCGAGTTCGGTGACTTCGATCTCCGGTATCGCCGAGAGGGCACGCAAGACCCGCCACTGCTGCTCGGTCACGTCGAAGGCGCGCAACGAAGGGCGAAAATGCCGCATAACGGCTTCGCGGGCTCGCAAGAGCGCCATGGGCAGGGATCGAGAAAATTCGCGCAGGCGAACGCGCGTCGCGCTTTGGGCCGCCGGATCGGGCATGTCCAGAGGCGGTCCGCCGGGTTGATCCTCCATCAAGCCTCCACTTCATCGGCAATTTCGTTGCGCAGAAGGCCTAGTCCGGGAACTTCGACTTCGACGACGTCTCCGGGTATCAGCCAGCGTGGCGGATCGAATCGTGCGCCGGCTCCCGTTGGCGTCCCGGTGATGATGACATCGCCCGGCTCCAGCGTACAGAAGGTGGAAATATATTCGATAATCTGGCCGAAAGAGAAGATCATGCGATCCGTCGTGTCGTTTTGCCTTTCTTCTCTGTTCACGCGGGTGAGGATTCTCAGAGGTTCATGCGGCATCGCAAAGCTTGGAACGATCCAGGGGCCGAGCGAGCCGCTCGCCGCCCAATTCTTGCCCGGCGTGACGTTGAATTTGCCGTGCCGAACCCAGTCGCGGAGGGTGCCCTCGTTGGCGATCGTGAATCCGAAGACGTGCTCGCGCCACTCCGCGCGCGGAATCCGGCGGCCGCGCTTGCCGATAACGAGCACGATCTCGCCTTCATAGTCGAGCTGTTCGCTCTCCTTGGGACGCAGGATCGACGCGCCGGAGCCGACCAGGCTCTCGGGAAAACGGACGAAGAGACTCGGATATTTCGGCGCGTCGCTGCCGTCTTTGTATTCCGCGTTGCGGTCAGGGTAATTCACCCCGACACAGAAACATTTGCCCCAGGTCGACAAGGGCTTTTCGAGAACGACGTCCGCCAGGGCATAATCTGAAGGGGCATTGCGAGCTTGTGCATCGACTTGCCGGATCGCGTCTCGAGTGATCAAATCCTCAAGCGACGCAATCTCGCCTTTAAATCTCGCGCCGAGATCAATGACGCCGCTCTCCACGACCAGTCCAAAAGAGCGGGTGTTTCGACGGGTGAAAGCGGCAAGTCTCACGAACTCAGCTCCAAGTCTCGAAACGACACTATAAACATGTTAACTTATTTCAGCAAACGCGCCGGGTGGGCGATTGCCGCGTCGCGGGGGGCACCCTAGGCCCATGAGGTCCGTGTTGACGGCGGGATAAGCATAACATATTAAGTAATATCGCCTCGGGCGCCGGAGAGCATATCCCGAGGATCGGATTGCTCCGCCCAATCGATAGGAATCGACGCCGATCCCGCGGCTCTGTCGCCTCTGGGCGGCGCATGCTCGGGCCGGCAGGATGGTTTCCGTGCGTTCAACCGCCAAACCGATGCGATCGATCGCTCCGCGAGACTATGCCGAACGCTTGCAAGCCTCCGATCGGCATAGGCTCAAACTCAACAAACCGAGGAACGCGCTCAACGGGATTTTGCGAGGTCTCGCTTTCGCGCCGCGCCCACGTTCCGAACGAAGCGACGTTCATTTCATCGCCACCCGTTGATCTGACGCGGGCAGAGTCGAAAGGACAAGCTGCAGCGGCCGGCAAAGCGAACAATCCGGTCAACGGCCATTCTTTCCCAGAAAAGTCCAACTGGTTGCGTCAAAAATCCATTTCGCTCGGGTCTCGTAAACTCTAGATTGCCGACAAGAATGCGTGACAGAAATCAAGACAGCTCACCGATTTCTGTGTCATAAAGAGTGGTCCCAAGCCGCGAAGGATAGGAAACGTCGAAATAAGGCGCTCGCGGCGATCGAGCCGTGAAGAAGGCGTATTGCCCCATTCGGCTAAACGTTCGGCATAGCCCTTCCCCGTTTTAAGCAACGGAGGGAAACCGATGGTCAGTCGCTTTTCCGATCGCAGATATATCTTGCGCGCCGCACAGATCGGCCTGCCGATCGTACTCGATGAAGTCTATGGAGAACTTGACACCGACATGACGCCGCTGCTGACGCGTGTTCAGCAATCGGACGCTCAGGCGTTTTTCACCCACTGTCGGCACCCTACCCTCGACGCGCATCCCCGCGCTGGCGCCTGAGGAGGAGCCGATGAGTGCAGCCAAGAACGTGCAACGTGTCCCGACCTTCTGCTATAATTGCGTGTCCGGTCCCGACTTCATGAAAGTGAAGGTGGAAGACGGCGTCGCCACCGAAATCGAACCGAACTTCGACGCCGAGCATGTGCATCCGGGGCGCGGCAGGCCCTGCGTCAAGGCCTACGGTCTGGTGCAGAAGACCTATAATCCCAACCGCGTCCTCACGCCGATGAAGCGCACCAATCCGAAAAAGGGGCGCAAAGAGAATCCGGGCTTCACACCGATCTCATGGGACGAGGCGCTCGACATCATCGCCACCAGGCTGAAGGCCATTCGCGCCAAGGGTCTCATCGACAATTCCGGCCTGCCGAGGCTGGCCGCCAGCTTCGGTCACGGCGGCACGCCGGCCAATTATATGGGCACATTCCCTGCCCTCCTCGCGGCCTGGGGTCCGGTCGACTACAGCTTCGGCTCGGGGCAGGGCGTCAAATGCACCCATTCCGAGCACCTTTACGGCGAGTTCTGGCATCGCGCCTTTACGGTCGCCGCCGACACGCCCAACACGCGCTACCTCATTGCGCTCGGCGCCAATGTCGAGGTCACCGGCGGCCCGACCGCTGTCATTCGTCACGCCGACGCGCGCATACGCGGCTACAAGCGCGTGCAGGTGGAGCCGAGCTTGACGATTACCGCCGCATGCTCGGCGGAATGGGTGCCGATCCGGCCGAAGACCGATCCGGCCTTCATGTTCGCGCTGATCTATGTATTGCTGCACGAGCATGGGCTCGACAAGCTCGATGTTTCGTTCCTGCGCGATCGCACCGCCTCGCCCTATCTCGTCGGGCCGGACGGGCTCTATCTGCGCGATTCCGTCAGCGGTAAGCCGCTGCTCTGGGATGAGAAGACGGGCGGCGCTGTCCCGTTTGATGCGCCGGGCGCAATTCCCGCGGTTGCCGGACGCTATCGCGTCGCCAGCGCCGTGACCGTCGATGCGGACGCCGCGCGTCGCGAGTATTCCGATGTCGAAGGCGCGACCGCCTATCAGATGCTCGTCGACCACATCGAGCGCTACACGCCCGAATGGGCGTCAGCGATCTGTGATGTGCCAGCGACGACCATCCGCCGCATCGCCAACGAATATCTCGAGGCCGCAAGCATCGGCGCGACGATCGAAATCGACGGCAAGACCTTGCCGCTGCGGCCGGTCGCGGTGACGCTCGGCAAATCGGTCAACAACGGCTGGGGCGCCTACGAATGCTGCTGGGCGCGGACCGTGCTCGCCGTGCTTGTCGGCGCGCTGGAGAATCCGGGCGGCACGCTCGGCACGACGGTGCGGCTCAACCGTCCGCAGGACAATCGCCACCTCAGCGTGAAGCCCGGCGATGACGGCTTCATGATCCAGCATTTCAATCCGACCGACAGCGACAATTGGCAGCCGGTGCCCTCGACGCGCAACCTTCACAGGACGCTCGTGCCGATCGTCGGCCACAACGGCGGCTGGAGCCAAGCGCTGGGGCCAACCCAGCTCGCCTGGATGTTTCAGGAGAATTTGCCCGCCGACTGGACCATGCCCAAACCGACTTATCCCGAACTGTGGTTCGTCTACCGCTCGAACCCGGCGATCTCGTTTTGGGAAACGCGCAGGCTCGCCGAATCCGTCGCGCGTTTTCCGTTCATGGTCGCCTTCGCCTATACGGTCGACGAAACCAATTACATGGCCGACCTGCTCCTGCCGGAAGCCACCGACCTCGAGTCGACGCAACTGATCCGCATGGGCGCGACCAAGTATATGGAGCATTTCTGGGACTATTACGGCGTGGTTCTGCGCCAGAAAGCCGTCGAACCGCAGGGCAAGTCCCGCGACTTCACCTGGATCAGCACCGAACTCGCCAAGCGCACGGGTCTGCTCCCCGAATATGTCGAGCAGTTGAACCGCGGCATTTCGGGCGTGTCGCCGCTGACGGGCGAGGACTACGATTTCCGTCTCGACCCGGCGAAACCGCCGGAGCCCGAAGAGATTTGGGATTCGGTGTGCCGCGCTGCGACCACGACGCTTTCCGGCGGCAAGGAGACGCACGGGCTCGAATGGTTCAAGGAACACGGCTACTACGCCGTGCCGATGTCGCGTTTGGAATGGTATCTGACGCCGACGCTGGAAAAGCAGGGCTTGCGCTACGAACTGCCATATCAAGAGCGTCTGATGCGCGTCGGACGCGAATTGGGCAACCGCCTGCACGAGCAGAAAATGCACTGGTGGGACGAGCAGCTCTCCGAATATGTCGCGCTGCCTGATTGGCACGACGTGCCCGGCCGCTGGGAGCGCGCCCTCGTCAACGCGGGCGCCCGCAGCGAGGACTTCCCTTTCTGGCTGCTGACGACGAAGAGCATGCAATACCATTCCGGCGGCAACGCCGGCATCGCGCTGATGCACGAAGTGTCCGAAAACCTGCACGGCCACACCGGCGTCATCATCAACGTCGACACGGCTGCGAAACTCGGCATATCCGAGGGCGATCGGGTCGAGGTGCGCTCGCATATCGGCGCGACATACGGCAAAGCCGCGCTGATGAAGGGTGTGCGGCCCGACACGCTCGTCATCGTCGGCCAGTTCGATCATTGGGCGACGCCCTTCGCCAAGGATATGGAGCGGGCGAGCCTGAACACGATCGCGCCGATGTCGCTCGAACTCACCGACGCCACCGGCTCGGGCGCCGATATCGTGCGCGTCGCCGTGCGGCGCATGGTCAGGGCCGCCGCATGAGCAAGCGTTATGTCATGGCGATCGACCTGCGGCGCTGCGTCGGCTGCCAGACCTGCACGGCCGCCTGCAAGAGCGCCAACGCCACTCCGCCCGGCGTGCAATGGCGCCGTGTGCTCGATCTCGAAAGCGGTGCATTTCCCGACGTGCGCCGCACTTTCGTGCCGGTCTCCTGCATGCATTGCGCCAACCCGCCCTGCATGCACGTCTGTCCGACGACGGCGACGAAGCAGCGCGAGGATGGTCTCGTCACCATCGACTACGATATCTGCATCGGCTGCGCCAATTGCATCATGGCCTGCCCGTACGATGCGCGCTCGATCGAGCACGAGCCGCGCTACGCCTATGGCGCGCCAATGAAATCCGAGATCGCGCGCTTCGATCCCGCGCGCCTGTCGGTCGCCACCAAATGCACGTTCTGCAAGGAGCGGATCGACCTGGCCGCCGTCACCGGACAGACGCCCGGCGTCGATCCCGAGGTCACGCCGGCCTGCGTCAATTCCTGCATTTCCGGCGCGATGAGTTTCGGCGACATCAACGATCCCAAAAGCAACGTTTCGCGATTGCTTGCGGAAACGGAGCATTTCCGCATGCATGAGGAATTTGGGACCGATCCGTCGGTCTATTACATCTGGGACAGGGGCGAGGCATGAGTGGGCCTCAGAAGATTCTCGACAGGATTTCGCCGCGCCAGCAAACCAATTGGGACGCGCGCGCCGCGACGAATTTCATCTGCGGCGGCGCCGGCGGCGGCCTACTGGCTGCAATCGCGCTCGCGTCCGTGCACGGCGAAGACCTGCGTCCGCTCGTCGTCCTTGCGCTCGCGTCCGTCGGCATCGGCCTGACCGCTGTCTGGCTCGAGATCGGCCGCCCCTTGCGCGCGCTGAACGTGTACCGCAACGCGGCGACGTCGTGGATGACGCGAGAAGCGATGTTGGCGCCGTTCCTATTCGCGTCCGGCGCAGCGGCTGTCTTGTTCAAATGGCCAGCAGCGCTCTGGATTGCGGGTCTGCTCGGCTTTGCCTTCGTCTACGCCCAGGCGCGCATGCTGCACGCCAACAAGGGCAATCCCGCCTGGCGGCATGCAAGCTGCGTCGGCATGATCGTCGCTACAGGCCTGGCCGAAGGCGCCGGCCTGCTGTGTGCGGCAACGCTGTATTGGCCCGGACTGGCGTCCTTCGGTTTTCTGCTCGCCGCCCTGCTCGCCGTGCGCTTCCTGGCGTGGCGGAAATATCTCGCGTCCCTGCGCAGCAAGGGCGTCCCGGCCGGGACATTGAAAGCCCTGGACGCCATCGACGTCCCCTTCGTCTGGCTCGGCCATGCGGCGCCTGCCGTCCTCGGCGTCGCGGCGGGTTCGGGCGGACCTCCTCTGCTTGCGGCGCTGGCGGGCGTTCTGGCGGTGGCTGCGGGCGGATGGTTCAAGTACACGCTGGTGTGCCGCGCGGCCTTTACGCAGGGGTTCGCCCTGCCGCGGACGCCGTCGCGCGGCGGAGGCAAGGCAGGGCCGGGCATGCAGCCAGGCTGGAATCGCGTGCGGCCCTTATGACCGAACGGACGACCGCAGGTCGTACGAAAAAGCCGGCAAGGTCCGGCGGAGGAATGGCGATGTACGAAGTCCGTCTACATGGACGCGGTGGGCAAGGCGCCGTCATGGCTGCCGGCATGCTCGCCGCCGGATTGGTCGCGGAAGGCAAATTCGCAGTCGCCATTCCGTCGTTCGGGTTTGAGCGGCGGGGCGCCCCGGTGGTCGCCTTCCTGCGATCCGACGAGCGTGAAATTCGTCGCATGACCAACATCACCTATCCGGACTGCGTCGTGTGCATCGACCCTACGGTCGCGCGTTCGGTCGATATTTTCTCGGGCCTCAAGCCGGGCGGCGCGCTCGTCCAGACAACGGGCAAGCCGCTCAGCGAGCTTGCCGTACCTGACGCCGTCGGTGTCGTCGGGCTGATCGACGCAGTACGCATCGCCATCGAAATCTTCGGGCGCCCGATCACCAACACGCTGATGCTCGGCGCCTTCGCCCGCACCACCGGCGTCGTTTCGCTCGATGCGCTGAAGCAGGCCGTGTCGGAATCCGATTTCCGTGACGCCGGTCTCGAGCAGAATATGACGGCGCTCGAGCGCGGCTACAGAGAAACGCAGATCCATCGCTTCGGAAGCCAGGCAGCCGCATGAGCACGCATCGCGCCTATCCGATGTTCGATCCGGCCGAAGCCGGCGTGCCGGACGATCTCTGTCCGATAGCAACGGAAATCAACCCCATGCTGCCCGGCGACTGGCGCAGTATGCGCCCGGTGGTCGACCGCGACAAATGCGTCAAGTGCGCTGTCTGCTGGCTCTATTGCCCGGTGCAATGCGTCGTCGAGCGCCCCGCGTGGTTCGATATCGATCTGCGCACGTGCAAGGGCTGCGGCATTTGCGCCTTTGAGTGTCCGCAGCGCGCGATCGTCATGGTGATGGAGACGGCGGGATGAGCACGGCGATCCTGGAAAAAGAACACGCAGCGACCGCTAGGCCACGTCATATAGTCTGCGAAGGCAACGAAGCGGCGGCTATCGCCGTGGCCATGGTTCGGCCGGACATGGTTTCGGTCTATCCGATCACGCCGCAGTCGAGCCTCGTCGAACATCTCGCCAAACTGGTCGCCGACGGCCGTATGGATGCGGAGATCGTCGACGCCGAGGGCGAACACTCCGTGCTCTCCGTGCTGCAGGGCGCGGCGCTCGCAGGCGGGCGCACATTCACGGCAACCTGTGGTCCCGGACTCGCCTTCATGTTCGAGCCCTATTTCCGCACCTCTGGAATGCGGTTGCCCATCGTCATGGCCCTCGTCACGCGCGACGGCATCACGCCGCAATCGGTCTGGGGCGGTCATCAGGATGCGATGACCGTGCGCGAGGTGGGCTGGGTGCAGATGTATTGCGAGACAGTTCAGGAAGTCCTCGACACGACAATCATGGCGTTCAGGATCGCCGAGCACCGCGACGTGATGCTGCCGGTCAACATCTGCCTCGACGGCAATTATCTCTCCTACGGCGCAGCGCGCGTAACCCTGCCTGAGCAGGCCGACGTCGACGCCTTCATGGGCGAAAAGGACGTCAACTGGCATGCCGCGCTCGATCCGCTGCGGCCGATGGCCGTCGATCCGCTCACCGGCGGCTCCGGTGGCAAGGGACCGGCGACGTTCGTGCGTTACCGCAAGGGCCAGTGCCGCGGTATGCAGAACGCGCTGCGCGTCATCACCGAAGTTCACGAGGAATACGCTGCGCGCTTCGGTCGGGCCTTCGCGCCGCTGGTCGAGGAATACCGCATGGAAGACGCCGAGTTTGCGCTCCTGACGCTCGGCAGTATGACCGGCGCCGCGAAGGACGCGGTGGACGAGGCGCGCGATGCCGGCAAGCGCGTCGGGATCGTCAAGATCAAAACCTTCAGCCCGTTCCCCGTCGAGACGCTGGCGGCGGCGTTGTCCACGATCGGGGCGATCGGGGTGGTCGATCGTTCTGTCGGCTTCCGCTGGAATTGCGGACCGATGTTCCAGGAGACGCTGGGCGTGCTCTACCGGCTCGGTCGCCACGTTCCGGCGGCGAGCTTCATCGGCGGCCTCGCCGGAGCTGATATCACGGTGGAGCATTTCCACCGAGTCATCGAACAGACCGAGGCGCTGTTGTGCGGCGCCGCGCCGACCGAACCGATCTGGATCAACGAATGCGATTGAGGAAGGCGATGGTGCACGCCCAATATCTTGTCGTCGGCAGCAGCCATGCGGCGTTGGAAGCCGTCAGCGCAATCCGCATGCACGATCCGGAGGGAAGTCTCGCGCTCGTGACGCGCGACAGCCGACTTCCGTATTCGCCGACCGTGCTGCCGTATGTCGTTTCCGGCCGCTCGGCGCCGGACAACGTGTATCTGCGGGCGGCGGATTATTTTACTGAGCAACGCGTCGCCTATATGCCGGATCGCGCGCTGGCGCGGCTTCAGCCGGAACGCAACGCCGCGACGCTATCGGACGGCGGCGAGATCGCCTACGACAAACTCCTGCTGGCGACGGGCGCATCGCCGGCGATTCCGCCCATCCCCGGCATCGAACAGGTTCCCTATCATGTGCTGCGGACGCTGGACGACGCGCTGAAGCTGAAGGCGGCCATCTCCGCCTCGCGTCGGGCCGTCGTGCTCGGGGGCGGGCTGGTCGGCATGCACGCGGCCGAAAATCTCGTCAAAGGCGGCGCCGACGTCACGATCGTCGAAATGCAGCCACAGGTTCTCGGCGCCTATTTCGATCCTGTGGCGGCCGGCTTCATCGAACGCGCGTTTGTCGAGAACGGCGCCCGCATCCTCACCGGACGCCGCGTCGTCAGGCTCTCGCCGGGCGCCCTCGGCGTCGTGGTGCATCTGGACGACGGCCGGACGCTCGAGGCTGACCTGCTGCTGACGGCGACAGGCGTAAAGCCCGACATGGGCTATCTCGCGGGCAGCGGCATCGCGCATGACGCTGGCATCCTCGTCGACGATTACATGCGCACCAATGTCGCTAATGTCTGGGCGGCTGGCGACTGCGCTCAGGCCAGGGACTTCTTCGGCGAACGCCCCGTGATGAATGCGATCCTGCCCGATGCGGCCGAGCAGGGACGCATCGCCGGCATGGCGATGGCGGGCGATCCGGGCGTCAAGGGCTACCCTGGCGGCGTGCCGCTGAATACGTACAGTTTCTTCGGCCGTCACGCGATCGCCGTGGGCGTCGGCGCGACGCCGACTGGCGGCGAAGAACGCGTCCGCCATGACGAAGCCCGCGACCGCTACCTGCGCGTCGTCGTCAAAGACGGCCGGCTGCAGGGCGTGTTCGGCGTCAACGAATTCTTCGACGGCGGCGTAATGCGGCAATTGATCCTGCGGCGAGTTGACATTTCGGCTGCGCTCGATCGCCTGGTCGTCGACCCGCTGACGACCGGTCGGGAATTCATGTCACGTTTGTGGAAGTGATCATGGGATACGGATACGCCACTATCGCTTTCGACGCCGCCAAGTGCGACGGGTGCTCCAAATGTATGAGCGCCTGCGCATCGGCCAAGACCGGTGCAGACGATGTCGCGCGTGCGCGCATCCAGGTCATGCCGACGGAATGCGGATTTGAACTGGCGATGTGCCGCCAATGCGGCGATCCGAAATGCGTCACGGTATGCCCGGCCGGCGCGCTCGCCAAGAATGCGGAAACCGGCGTGATCGCATGGGATGGCGCCAAATGCGTCGATTGTCTGCTCTGCACCATAGGTTGCGCTTATGCCGGCATCGCACGCGATGCAGCGGACGGACGCGTCGCCAAATGCGATATGTGCGACGGCGCGCCGTCCTGCGTGTCGGCCTGTCCGACCGGGGCGCTGCGTCACGTGACGACCGCGCGCATCTATAACGAGGTCGGCGACTGGGAGGATTTGTTCGCACCCGGGCTTGCCGGCTGCCAGGGCTGCAACACCGAATTGCTGATGCGCCACACGATGCGTCGCGTCGGTCCTGACACCGTGCTGGCGACGCCGCCGGGCTGCGTGCCGGGCATGGGTTCGGTCGGCTACAACGGCCTCACGGGCACCAAGGTTCCGGTCTTTCATCCGTTGCTGACCAATACCGCCGCGATGCTGGCGGGCGTCAAACGCCAGCTCAAGCGCAAAGGCCGCGAGGTTACGGCGATGGCGATCGCCGGCGACGGCGGTGCATCCGACGTCGGCTTCCAGTCGCTCTCCGGCGCCGCCGAACGCGGCGAGGAAATACTGTTCATGGTGGTCGACAACGAGGGCTACATGAACACGGGCATGCAGCGATCGAGCTGTACGCCCTATGGCGCGTGGACGTCGACGACCCCGGTGGGACGAGAGTCCAAAGGCAAGACGCAGGACGCGAAGAACCTGCCCCTCCTCATGGTCAACCATCGCTGCGCCTATGTGGCGACCGCATCGACCGCCTTCATGGAGGATTTGTACAACAAGCTCGACAAGGCGATCGTCGCTTCAAAGCATGGCTTCGCCTATCTGCATGTCTATTCCCCGTGCACGACGGGCTGGCGCTTTCCGACCGACCAGAACATGGAAGTGGCGCGAAAGGCGGTCGAAACCAATTTCGTCATGCTGTGGGAGTTCAGCCCGAGCGACGGCCTGCATTTCACCCGTCCAGTCGACGCGCCACTGCCGGTCACCGATTACCTCAAGGCGATGGGGCGCTTCCGACATCTTGACCAAGAACAGATCCGACACATTCAGGCGAAGGTCGAGGAGAACCGCGCCATAATCGAGCAGATCGCCACGAAATCGACCGCAGCCTGAGACCGCGTCGACGATGAAGGACGAAACAGAACAAAAACAAGAGACGAGGTGAGACGATGAGGGGTTAGAAGGCCGTCCACAGTGTCGTCGTCGAGACCGAGGGGCGCTGCGCCCCAGCGCCGGGCGGCGCCATTCGACCGTTGCGCGCAACGAAACGACCGGCCGCCGCTCGGTTTTCCATCCCGGGCGCAGGACCGGCGGATCACCCAAGAGAAAACAATACGCTGAGCCGCAAGCAAGAATCTATGCGGCATAAGGGGGGCGGGCATGAATATAAGATTGAAGCCGATGGGGCTCGAACCCATCGAAGTTGCCAGCCGCGATGAACTGCTTAGGCTGCAGTTGGCGCGGCTCAAATGGTCGTTGAAGCACACCTACGACAACATCGCGCACTATCGCGCCAAGTTCGATAAAGCAGGCGTCCATCCAGAGGATCTGGGATCCTTAGCCGATCTGGCCAAATTCCCGTTCACCACGAAGGCCGACCTGCGCGAGAACTATCCCTACGGGATGTTCGCCGTACCGATGCGCGACATCGTCCGGCTGCATGCCTCCTCGGGCACCACCGGCAAGCCCACCGTGGTCGGCTATACCGAACACGATATCGCCATGTGGGCGTCTGTGATGGTGCGCTCCCTGCGCGCGGCCGGCGCGACCGCCGACGACATTATCCTCAATTCCTATGGCTACGGCCTGTTCACCGGCGGGCTTGGCGCACACTACGGCGCCGAACGTCTCGGCGCGACGGTAATTCCGATGTCCGGCGGCCAGACCGAGAAGCAGGTGCAGATGATCCAGGACTTCAAGCCCACCGTGCTGATGTCCACGCCGTCGTATTCGCTGACCATCGCCGACGAATTGGCACGCCAGAACATCAAACCGAACAGCACCACTTTGCGCATAGGCATGTTCGGCGCCGAACCCTGGACCAACGAAATGCGCAGGGAGATCGAGGCGCGCCTGGGCATTGACGCGATCGATATCTACGGCCTGTCCGAGGTCATCGGACCGGGCGTGGCGTGCGAATGCGTCGAGACCAAAGACGGTCCGCATATCTGGGAAGACCATTTCTATCCCGAGATCATAGATCCGGTCAGCGGCGACGTGCTGCCGGACGGGGCTGACGGCGAGCTCGTATTCACCTCCCTGACCAAGGAAGCGCAGCCGGTCATCCGGTACCGTACGCGCGACCTGACGCGGCTGCTGCCGGGCACCGCGCGCGTCATGCGCCGCATGGGCAAGATCACCGGGCGCTCGGACGACATGCTGATTATCCGCGGCGTGAATGTCTTCCCCACGCAGATCGAAGAAATCCTCCTGAAGAACCCGAACCTCTGCGCCCAATACCAGATTCAGATCACGCGCGAGGGGCATCTGGACGAGCTCGACGTGTTCGTCGAACTCCAGCCCGAATTGTCGGGCCATGTCGAAGTGGCGCAGCGCGAGGCGATCGGCCGCGATGTCGCTCACCACATCAAGTCGCTGATTGGCATCACCGCCAAGATTTATGTGGTCGAGACCAACATGGTCGAGCGCACAGTCGTCGGCAAGGCGAAGCGGGTGATCGACAAACGTCCGAAATAGTCGAGGCGAGGGGGCGGCGCGCCGTTCCTGCAGTCGTGGAGAAGCAATGCTCTCGCAATTCCTGCAATTCATGTTTTCCGGCGATGCGCCAATCGCCATCGGCGGCGCTGCGCTGGCGTCGCAAAGCCTTCGGGTGCTCGGAACGACAGCCGTCATCGTGGTCGCGCTCTGGCTGTTCTTCAACCGCACCCTCGCCGGCAAGGCCATTCTCGCGCTTTCGGCCGTGATCGGCGCCATTGGCGCCATCCCGCTGATGCCTATCACGATAATCTCGCACGGCGTAGGGTTGATGCTCAGCCGGGCGCACAGGCTCCGGCTCCACGGCCGGTTCCAAACTGACATTGAAAATGGATCACTCGATCGGGGCCGACCATCGCGATGTGTCACATTGTCGCTATCGTTGTTCAGTTCGGCGCCGCACAAACGTCCGCAATTCTGGGGATTTCCAGCGAACAGGACAAACATGAATGTGACACAGCAATACTATTCCACCGGCGACAATTTCTAACATATCGACGCTGCAACCCGTTCACTGAGGAGACCCCTATGAAAACAACCTTGAGCATCGGCTCGTCGGCAACTCGCCGGATCGTGATCGACACCCCGCGTACCATCGACTTTCTTGGCGAGACGCTGCGCGTCTACGCCACCCCGGAACTCGTGCGCGACTTCGAGATCGCCTGCCGTGACTTTCTCCTCGCCCACACGGACCCTGGCGAGGACTCGGTCGGGACCGGCATCAGCATTTCCCATGGCGGCGCGACGTTGCGCGGCATGCACGTCGACATCACGGTGACGGTCAGCAAGATCGATGGCCGCCTCGTCACCTTCGATCTGCTGGCGAAGGACCCCGTCGAGGAAATCAGCCGCGGCAGCCACAGCCGCTTCGTCGTCGACGTCGAGAAGCTGCGGGCGAAGGTTGCGGCGAAGGCTGCGAAGGCCGGAACGGCCTAGAAAGATTCATTGCATCTGACGCGAATAATCGTAAGCGACCCGTCCCACATCTCCAGACCAGTCGCACATCGCCAAGTGAGCGCCATGTCCCCGCCCGTATCTCGTTCCTATCCCGGTCGGACGCTGCATTATGACGGCGCGTCGGGAAGCGCGCGTCGGATCGAAATTCCGGTCGAAAGTCCGGTGAACATCGTCTACGGCGGAATGCCCTACGCGGTGATGATGGCGACGCCAGCCGATATCGAGGATTTCGTCGTTGGCTTCAGCCTCACGGAAGGCGTCATCAAAGGACACGATGAGATTCGCGGTCTGGATATTCGTGAGCAAGGCGACGGCTGGGTCGTTTCCGCCGATCTGGTTGCGGACGCGTTGCGCCGGCATCTCGCGCGCCGCCGCAATCTGTCCGGCCGCACGAGCTGCGGCCTATGCGGCGTCGAAAGTCTCGACCAAATTCCCGCGGCGTCGGAGCCGGTTCATGGACAGCTTGTCCGGTCAGCCGCCATCGACAGGGCGCTCCGGTCTCTCGACGATCACCAGCCACTCTACCAGGCGACGCGCGCTGTGCATGCAGCGGCATGGTGCGATTCCGACGGCACAATCCTCATCGTGCGCGAGGACGTAGGCCGACACAATGCGCTGGACAAGATGATCGGCGCCTGCATGCGCGCCGGGCTCTCCGCGCGAGACGGTTTCGTCGTCATCACGAGCCGCTGTTCATTCGAGATGATCGAAAAGACCGCGATCTTCGGCGCGGCCAATCTCGTCGCGGTTTCGGCGCCGACGTCGCTTGCGATCGAGCGCGCCAGCGCTCTTGGGGTGACGCTAATCGCGATAGCGCGGCGCGATAGCGCGGTCGTTTTCACCGCATTGCCTGATTCAGGATCGCACCAAAGTCAATTCGAACACACATTGCGACGGCGCCCCGATGTATTATAGGTTGAAAGAGCGGATCACTGCCTTAGTGGCCCGAACACGCAAATGTGCGATAGGATCGCCGGTGGTCCGACCCTTGCGCTTGGTAACCAAAGGTCAAGGACAAGTCGGCCTACGGAATCAAAGAGTTAGTGTTGCGATTCAACTAACCGATGGGAACCCTCCATCAGCATCGCAAGACTAGTGTAGTGCATCCGACAAAGACAAAACGATACAAGTGGAGGAGACTCGCGTGAGACTATCGGCCCTCGTTGCAATTGCTGGGTTACTCTATGCTTCGTCCGCCCAGGCGGAGATCAAGATCGGTGTCGTCGTCTCCTTGACGGGGCCGGCGGCCTCGCTCGGGATTCCCGTGGGGAAAACTGTCGAGCTGCTGCCGACATCGATCGGCAGCGAAACGGTGCGTTACATCGTCCTCGATGATGCGAGCGATCCGACGACTGCCGTGAAAGCCGCCCGCAAACTGATCGACGAAGAAAAAGTCGATGCGATCATCGGCCCTTCGATCACGCCGACTTCACTTGCGCTTCTCGAAGTCATCGCACCGGCGCAGACGGTGATGGTGAGCCTCGCCGGGTCCAACGTGATTGCCGCCCCTGCGGAGGGGAACAAGACCTGGTCGTTCAAGATTACGCCGGGTGAAGCGCTCCAAGCGACCTATGTCCTCAAGGATTTGCAGAAGCGCGGAGAGAAAACCGTCGCTTTCATAGGGTTCAATGATGCTTTCGGCAATGCCTTCATCGGCGGCGTCGACAAGGTCTTGACCGCCGGCGGGATCAAGTCCCTTGCCGATGAAAGATACAACCGCACCGATACGAGCGTCACGGCGCAAGCCTTGCATGTCATGTCGACCAACCCGGACGCGGTCATCATCGGTGCTTCCGGCACGCCCGGCATGCTGCCGGTGCTCGAATTGAAGAAGCTTGGCTACCGCGGTCAAATCTACATCAATCAGGGGATGGCCAATGCCGACGTCCTGCGCGTCGGCGGCAGCGACATCGAGGGCGTGCGCATGGCGTCCCCGCCGGTGCTCGTCGCCGAGCAATTGGCGGATAAAAACCCGATCAAGCCCGTTGCCGTCGACTACGTTAAAGGCTACGAGGCGAAGTTCGGCGCAAATAGCCGCTCGCTCTTTGGTGCGACCGGATACGATGCCTATCTGCTGATCCAGAATGCTGTAAAGCAAGCCGTGGCGGCAGGTGGCAAGAGCGGCACGCCAGAGTTCAGGACCAAACTGCGCGATTTCCTCCAGCAGACGAAAGAAGTCGTCACAACTTCGGCCATCTATAATATGAGTGCCAAAGACCATAATGGGACCGATCTTCGCGGCGAGGTTTTGGTTACGGTTGAGAACGGCAAATGGAAGTATCTGCCGACCGAGTGAAGTTAGGGTCGTGCCGGTGGACCGCGCCATTTTTCGGGAACTCGTCCGCCGTGCGGTAGCGGATGGGTTCCCGAAATCGTCACCTGGGATCTTCGCGAAGCCCTGCATTCCGTCGTTTTCCGACGAACAGGCGGTGCTGCTCCAGCAAATAGCACTCGCGAATCCGTTCTGCCGGAATGCAGCCCTGAAATCCGGCTATTTGAAAAGCAAAGGGGAACGGTCGCGACTCGCCCGGCACAGTTGCGGCAGCGGACGAGAGGCCGCTTTTGGCTCACGTTTCGATCCGATAGCCGTCGCGAGCCCTATTTCGGGAATGAAGACATGCTGCAAAGCAAGCGCAGAAGGGCAGAGCCTTGAATAGTTTCATAGCCGTGCTTCTCGCTCAGGACGGACTCAGCAATGGCGCGATCTACGCACTGCTTGCTCTCGTGCTCGTCATGGTCTTCTCGGTCACGCGCATCATCTTCATTCCGCAGGGCGAGATCGTCAGTTACGCTGCTCTGACGCTGGCGGCTGTGCAGGCTCACCAAGTGCCCGGAACGGTCTATCTGCTGGTCGCCGGCGGCCTGCTTGTCGCCGTCAAGGACGCGTGGATGTACCTACGCGGCCACCGCAGCGAGGCGCGGCTCAGATCCGCGTTGCTCTATCTCTTCGTGCCCATGGCCATTGCCCTGCTTGCCTGGCAGACGAGTGCATTGGCTTTGCCGGATTGGGTCGGCATGCTGATCACGCTCTCGATCGTGGTGCCACTCGGGCCGATCCTCTATCGTGTCGTCTTCGAGCCGATCGCCGGCGCCTCCGTGCTCGTGCTCCTCATCGTTGCGGTGGCGATTCATCTGGCTCTCGTCGGCTTCGGGCTCTTCTTCTTCGGGCCCGAAGGGGTGCGGACAGCGCCGCTCGTCACGGCGCGCGCCTCGGTCGGCGGTTTCATGCTGTCCGGCCAGACCGGCTTTGTCGTCGCCATCGCTCTGGCACTGATCGTGCTTTTGTACCTGTTCTTCGAGTTCAGCTTGCAGGGCAAGGCGCTGCGGGCGACGACGTTCAATCGGACCGGCGCCCGCCTTGTCGGAATAGATCCGGCGCGGGCCGGCAATCTGGCGTTTTTTTTCGCGGCTCTGATCGGCGGCGTTTCCGGCATTCTGATATCGTCGGTGACGACAATATATTATGATACCGGTTTCCTCATCGGCCTCAAGGGATTCGTCGCCGCGATCTTCGGCGGCCTCGTCTCCTATCCGCTTGCCGCCTTCGGCGCCTTGTTCATCGGGCTGCTCGAGACATTTTCGTCCTTCTGGGCGAGTGCGTTCAAGGACGTCATCGTCTTCGCACTCATCATACCCGTCCTGCTGCTGCGCAATTTCAAGGCTGACATTACCGAAGAGGAAGACGAATGAACTGGCGCCCCTTTGCGCTCGGCCTCTTCCTTCTAGCTGTCGGCCTCGCTCCACGCGTCTTGCCGAACTATCAGATCACGCTGATGAACTATATCGGACTCTCGTCGCTCGTGGCCCTCGGTCTTGTTCTGTTGACCGGAATCGGCGGATTGACCTCGTTCGGGCAGGCTGCCTTCGTCGGCCTCGGCGCCTATACGAGCGCCTATCTGACGACTCTTTATGGCCTTTCGCCCTGGATCGGGCTATGCGCCGGCTTTCTGATTTCGGGTCTCGCCGCGGCGGCGATCGGCATGGTGACTTTGCGGCTTTCCGGGCACTTCCTGCCACTGAGCACGATTGCCTGGAGCATCAGCCTATATTTTCTCGTCGGCAATATTCAGTCTCTTGGCGCCCATGACGGGATGACCGGTCTCACAGCGGTCTCGATTTTCGGTCATGAATTGCGCGATCCGCGCGAATATTGTTACCTCATTTGGGTTTGCGTCCTATTGGGCCTCTTTTCGGTTGCAAATCTGCTCAATTCGCGGACCGGGCGGGCGATCAAATGCCTGCGTGGTCGCGTCGTCATGGCGGAAGCCTTCGGCGTTCACACGGTACGCTTGAAGCTCCTCATCTTCGTTCACGCGGCGCTGCTGGCGAGCCTCTCGGGCTGGCTTTACGCGCATCTATTGCTTTTCGTAAATCCGACCCCGTTCGGAATCGGTGCGGGCATCGAATATTTGTTCATGGCGGTCGTTGGCGGCGCCGGCTCGATCTGGGGCGCACTTGTCGGTGCGGGTTTGCTGACGATTTTGCGCGACATCCTGCAAGATGTGTTGCCGCGCCTGTTCGGAACGAGCGGTGCGCTGGAAAGCATCGCTTTCGGCATTCTCATGGTCTTGGTCCTTCACCGCGCACGGGCGGGCATCGTGCCTCTGGCTCTACGTATTCTGCCCGAGGCGGCGCCAGCCGACGCACCGGAAATTGCGCCACCTCTCGCGGCGCGTCCGCTCGCCGCGGGGGACGGCGCTTTTCTGGTGCTCGAGAACGTGACGCGCCGGTTCGGCGGCCTGATCGCCGTCAACAGAGTCACTTTCGAGCTCCGGAAAGGCGAGATCCTCGGGCTGATCGGTCCGAATGGAGCGGGTAAGAGCACATTGTTCAACCTGATCACGGGAGTCTTGCGCACCGATGCCGGCAAAATACGCCTGCGCGGGCGGATCATCAATGAACTCGCGTCGCGTGAGATCGCAAGGCTCGGAGTCGCACGCACGTTCCAGCATGCCCAATTGCGAGCGGAAATGTCGGCGCTCGAAAATGTTGCGATCGGCGCTCACCTGCGCAGCCGCAAAGGCGCACTCGCCTCGATTCTTCGCCTTGACCGGAAAGAGGAAGCAGCGCTCCTTGGCGAGGCGCGGCGGCAGATCGAGCGGGTCGGCCTCGGCGCGCATGCCAATGATCGCGCCGGAAGCCTGGCGCTGGGGCTGCAGAGAATCTTGGAAATCGCCCGTGCGCTCGCAGCGGACCCGGACCTTTTGATGCTCGACGAACCGGCCGCCGGCCTGCGCTACCACGAGAAGGAGGCACTCATCCGGGTGCTCGCGCAGTTGCGTGCGCAAGGCATGAGCATCCTTATCGTCGAGCACGACATGGATTTCGTGATGAAACTCGTCGACCGACTCGTCGTGATGGATTTCGGCCAGAAGATCGCGGAAGGTTCGCCCGAAGATGTTCAGGCGGATCGCGCCGTGCAAGAGGCCTATCTCGGGGTCGCGGCATGAGCACGATCTTGAAAGTCGAGAATCTTCGGGTCGCCTATGGCAAGGTCGAGGCCGTCCAAAAGGTCGACCTCGAAGTGGCGGAAGGCGCGATCGTGACCGTTATCGGCCCGAACGGCGCCGGCAAGACGACCTTGCTCAACGCCGTCATGGGGCTTTTGCCGAGCCGCGGCCGAATCGAATACAGGGGCGAAGATATCAGCCGCCGTTCGATCGAGGCGCGTGTCGGCAGCGGCCTTTGTCTCGTGACCGAAAAGCGCGAATTGTTCGGACCGATGAGTGTCGCCGATAATCTCATCCTCGGCGCCTATGGCTGGCGTCGGGGCAGCGGCGCCGAACGGCAAGCGGTCTTGGACGAGATCTACGCCTTGTTTCCGCGCCTCAGGGAGCGCCGCAAACAACGCGCGGCGACGCTTTCGGGCGGAGAACGGCAGATGCTCGCGATCGGGCGTGCCTTGATGGCCCGCCCCAGGCTTCTCATGCTCGATGAACCGAGCCTTGGCCTCGCACCTCGCATCGTTCATGAAGTTCTCGAAACCGTGAGCTCTCTGCGCCAGCGCGGCGTCTCGATTCTCATCATCGAGCAAAACGCTCACGCCGCTTTGCAGATCGCCGATTACGGCTACGTGCTCGAGACCGGCACGATGGCGCTCGAAGGGCCGGCGCGCGACCTCGCGCAAAATGATCGGGTCGTCGAGACCTATCTCGGCTTCGGCAAGCGCGAGGCCGAGCGGAGGCTCTTGCGCGCCGCGACTTGACAGCCGGCGCGGTTTCAAACTGAGCTCTCAATTGGCTCTTGCCAAATGAGGCCGTTTTTCGCCTTATTCTCTAGGATTATCCAACCTCAAATTGTTCAAACGATCGAGCGCGCCTTGCAAAATATAAGCGGCCGCCATGCGGTCGACGACGTCCGCCCGCTTGGCCCGTGACAGATCCTGTTCGATCAGCGAGCGCGTCACCGCGGCGGTCGATAGGCGCTCGTCCCAGAATGCGAATGGCAAAGCCGTGAGCGCCTGGCAATTGCGGACGAAAGCACGGGTCGCTTGCACGCGCGGCCCCTCGCTCCCATCCATGTTGAGCGGCAAGCCGATCACAAAAGCCGCAACGGCGAATTTCTCTGCTTGTTCGAGCAATTGCGCGGCATCCGCAGCGAATTTCGTGCGGCGAATGGTCACCAGTGGGCTGGCAAGCCGGCGTTCGACATCCGAGAGGGCAAGGCCGATGGTCTTCGTCCCGAGATCTATCCCCATCAGCCTTTGTGAAGGGCCAAGTAGCGGTGCGAGATCGGTGATCTCCAAATTCTTTCCTTCAATTCGCGATTCCTCGAATTATGTAGCCACATCGGCAGGCGATTGAAGCTTTGCAGCGCCGGAATATGTTTCTGCTCGATCATGTTATGGTCTGGTCAGCTGCCGCGCAGGCTGACCGTTTGGCGACATCCGCCAGGATCTTGGGACTTGTCCCCCCTCGCGCCGGGAGCCACACGACGCAAAGATCGATGGATGCGGCCGGTTTCGTCGGGCATCTGCCGCGTCCCTCGTGAGAATTCGGCCCGGATGCCGCCGTTCGAGCTTCACCCTACTCGTGCCGGCCCGGCTTGCAAGCCGTCGCCGGCCTGGGTTCGCAGATCCGGTCCGCGGTCTGCACATTGCTCCCCGTGCCGTCGCAGTGCTATAGGCTCGCTTCTTGCTCTTCATATGGCCAATAGGAGAGGTCATGTCCATCGATCCGGACCTCGTCCGTCGTATTGCGCATCTCGGCCGCATCAAAGTGGCCGATGCCGACCTGCCGCATCTCGCGGCCGAGCTCAATTCCATTCTCGCTTTCGTCGAGGAACTGGGCGAAGTGGACGTCGAATCTGTCGAGCCCATGACCTCCGTCATGCCGATGCGCATGAAGCAAAGGCGCGACGTTGTGGACGATGGGGAAATGGCCGAAGCCATCGTCGCTAACGCGCCGACGACCGAAGACCATTATTTTGTGGTGCCGAAGGTGGTCGAATAAGAGCCGGCGGGTCGTATTGGGGCGCGTCGACGGTGAGAGGCGGCTCCGGCGGAACGGATCTCGAACCCGCGAGGGCCGGCGCGGTGGCATGGCGAGCAGCGCGCCAAACTGCCGCGTCCTCACTATATATACTCTGCTTCCGTAGGAAGACGGAGTTCCTTTCTTACAAAACGCCATTCGAGAAGGCGATTTCTAAAAGAGTACTGCGGGTTCCTTCGGAACCCCGGCATATTATAAAGAGAGAAAGAAGCGTCCTTGACCGATTTGACCGATCTCAGCCTTGCGGAGGCCAGCAGCGGGCTCGCAAAGAAGAAATTCTCTGCCGTCGAACTCGCCAGGGCGCATGTGGAAGCCGTCAAGAAGGCGCGCGTGCTCAATGCCTTCATCGTCGAGACGCCGGAGCAGGCGCTGGCCATGGCGGCAGAAAGTGATGCGCGACTTGCGAGAGGCGAGGCTGGGCCGCTCGAAGGCGTGCCGCTCGCGATCAAGGATCTCTATTGCACGAAGGGAGTCCAGACGACGGCGGCGAGCCACATCCTCGAGGGCTTCATCCCTCGTTATGAATTTACCGTCACCGCCAACCTCTGGCGCGATGGCGCCGTGATGCTGGGCAAGCTCAACCTCGATGAGTTTGCGATGGGGTCATCGAACGAGACATCTCATTTCGGGCCCGTCACTTCGCCTTGGCGGCGGTCCGGCTCGAACGTCAAACTCGTCCCCGGCGGCTCGTCGGGCGGCTCGGCGGTTGCCGTTGCAGCGCGTCTTTGTCTGGGGGCGACGGCGACCGATACCGGCGGCTCGATCAGGCAGCCCGCCGCATTCACCGGCACGGTCGGGATCAAGCCCACTTATGGGCGCTGTTCGCGCTGGGGTATCGTGGCCTTTGCTTCGTCCCTCGACCAGGCCGGCCCGATCGCACGCAATGTCCGCGACGCGGCGATCTTGCTGCGCTCGATGGCCGGCCACGATCGCAAGGACACGACATCCGTCGATGTGCCGGTGCCCGACTACGAAACAGCGATCGGCGCCTCGATAGCCGGCAAGACGATCGGCATCCCGAAGGAATATCGGCTCGACGGGATGTCGGCCGAGATCGACAGACTGTGGAGCGAAGGCGTCGCCTGGCTGCGCGCCGCCAGGGCCAATATCGTCGAGATCTCGCTGCCGCATACGCGCTATGCTCTGCCGGCTTATTATATTGTCGCACCGGCCGAGGCCTCCTCCAATCTCGCCCGATACGACGGCGTTCGCTACGGATTGCGGGTGCCCGGCAAGGACATTGTCGATCTCTATGAGAATACCCGCGCCGCCGGCTTCGGCAAAGAAGTGCGCCGCCGCATCATGATCGGCACTTATGTGCTTTCGGCCGGCTACTATGATGCCTATTATGTGCGCGCACAGAAGATCAGGACATTGATCAAACGCGACTTCGAGACGGCTTTTGCCGACGGAGTCGACGCCATTCTGACGCCCGCGACGCCGTCCGCAGCCTTCGGCCAGGGTGAGAAGGGCGCGTCCGATCCCGTCGAAATGTATTTGAACGACGTGTTCACCGTAACCGTCAACATGGCGGGGCTCCCCGGCATCGCGGTGCCGGCAGGCCTTTCCGCTGAAGGCTTACCGCTGGCGCTTCAGCTCATTGGCCGGCCCTTTGACGAAGAGACATTGTTCTCACTCGCCTCGGCCATTGAACAATCGGCGCCGAAGCTCGAGTTGCCGCCGAGATGGTGGGCGTGATTCGACACCATCCGACGGCCGCCGAGCAGTGCGTCGCTACCGCGTCGGCTCGCTGCTGGAAAAGCCGTAGCGTTATGTCAGGGTCGCCCATTGGCCATGTTCGATCGCGCTGGAGAGACATTGAGCAGGACCCTGCATGAGATAATTCAAGGTCGTGGACCAAGTTGGCAGCGAACAAGGCTCGATTGGCTCCAAGCTGGCCGTAGCCTCTGAACTCCGCAAATTCCCCGACTGAAAGACGTCATTTCCCGGCTGCAGCCCAATCGGCGATCCACCGTATTGGGTAATCAAGTTGGGATCGAGTTGGATTTGACCGCCGGATCCTTACGACGGAGAGCAACACCATGAACACCCACGCGAAGCCCTCGAAGCTCATCAAAGGCGCCACCGGCGACTGGGAAGTCGTGATCGGCCTGGAGGTTCATGCCCAGGTGACTTCGCAGTCCAAGCTGTTTTCCGGCGCTTCGACCGAATTCGGCGGGCCACCCAACGCCCATGTCTCGTTCGTCGATGCGGCCATGCCGGGCATGCTGCCGGTCATCAACGAAGAATGCGTCGCCCAGGCGGTGCGCACCGGCCTCGGCCTCAAAGCCAAGATCAATCTGCGCTCGGTCTTCGACCGGAAGAATTATTTCTATCCGGACTTGCCGCAGGGCTATCAGATCTCCCAGTACAAGAACCCGATCGTCGGCGAAGGGACGGTGATCGTCGATGTGTCGCCGACCGAGCAGATCGAGGTTGGGATCGAACGGCTTCACCTCGAGCAGGATGCCGGGAAATCTCTGCACGACCAGTCCGCCACGGAGTTTTTCGTCGATCTCAACCGGTCCGGCGTCGCTTTGATGGAAATCGTTTCGAAGCCCGACATGCGGTCGGCCGAGGAGGCCAAAGCCTATGTGACCAAGCTGCGCACGATTCTGCGCTATCTCGGCACTTGCGACGGCAATATGGAGCAGGGGTCGCTGCGCGCCGACGTAAATGTTTCGGTCCGGCGGCCCGGTGGCGCCTTCGGGACCCGCTGTGAGATCAAGAACGTGAACTCGATCCGCTTCATCGGCCAGGCGATCGAAACCGAGGCGCGCCGGCAGATCGGCATCATCGAGGACGGCGGCAAGATCGATCAGGAGACGCGGCTTTTCGATCCTGGCCGTGGCGAGACGCGATCCATGCGCTCCAAGGAGGAGGCGCATGATTATCGCTATTTCCCCGATCCCGATCTCTTGCCGCTCGAGTTCGATCAGGCCTATGTCGATGCGCTCGCGGCCTTCCTGCCGGAATTGCCGGATGCCAAGAAGGCCCGCTTCATGGCCGATTATGGCCTGCCCGCGTATGATGCCGGTGTTCTCGTCGCCGACCGGGAAACAGCCGATTATTTCGAAGCCGCGGTGGCGCATGCCGGCAAACCGCGTGATCCGAAGGCCGTCGCCAATTGGATCATGGGCGATGTCGCGGCCTACGCTAACTCGATCGGTCTCTCGGTGCCGCAGACCCATCTCGAACCGGCGCAAATTGCCGGCCTCGTCGATCTCATCGCCGACGGCACGATCTCCGGCAAGATTGCCAAGGACGTGCTTGCCATCCTCATCAACGAGGAGAAGGACGCCGATCCGGCGGCAGTTGTCGAGGCTCGCGGCATGAAGCAGGTCACCGATCTCGGCGCCATCGAAGCTGCCGTCGATGCCATCATCGCCGCCAATCCAGACAAGGTGGCACAAGCACAAGCCAAGCCTTCGATGCTCGGTTGGTTCGTCGGACAGGTGATGAAGCAGACCGGCGGCAAAGCCAATCCGCAGGCTGTCAATGAGCTCTTGAAGGCCAGACTCGGCATTTGAACTTGGATGCGAATCACGTCGCGATCGAAGTGATTCGTTCGCCATTGCTGCTTGGAAACCGTCGCCGCGGTCCTCTGGCGGTATTTTTTTTTGTAGTCCCACAGTTTTTTTTCGTAGCGGTACAGCTTCTTCTTGCAGCTTTTCAGGAACGCTGTCTCAGCCTCCACGCGGCCGCTGGATCGTGCTCGCGGGACGCTCGTTCAAAGCTCCGATCAAACCTGCTTCATCTTTCGGCGGCAACTGCGCGAGGCATTGAACAACGTCTGCTCCTGACCGTCGCAAAACTTCATAGCGTCAAGAAAAACAAAGACTTTTGTCAGGCAACATCATTCTTTGGCATGCTCAGTCGAGGCGGATTCGCGTACGCGCATGTGGGCTTTTGAGGCGAGGTCATGCAGCGGCAAGCTGGCTCTGTATGGGCTCGCGGGGGCATCGTACTTGCGGCTTCAAAATGTGATTCAATGGTCGTTCGAGTGCTTTGCTATTCGCCTTTGTGAGCTTGCGCGAAGCGCGATTCGCATTTTTACGTGCATGTGCCTCTTGCACGACTGATTAACCGCGCTAGGCTAATCAGGCCTCTTGTCGGCATCATAGTGCGCCGACGAATTAGCAGAGGGGACTACATCATGGTGAAGGCAACCACCAAACGTAAACCTGCAAAGAAGACCGCAGCGAAAAGGACCGTCGCGAAGAAGGTCGCCCGCAAGGCGGTTACCAAGAAGGGGGCAACGAAGAAAGCCGCCACAAAGAAGAAGACCGCCGCTAAGAAGAGCACTGTCAGGACAGCCGCGAAAAAGGCTGTCAAGACTACGGCGCGCAAATCGCCGGCAAAGAAAGCTGCCACCAAGAAGGCCTCTTCGAAGAGGGCCAGCCCTAGAAAGACGGTGCGCAAGGCTGCTGCTCGCAAGCCGAAGAACTCCGGCTCCCGCGCCAGCGGCCCCGGAGACAGCCTGAGCTTTTGCAGCGGAGGTGGACGGAGACGGCCGGTCGTGGTCTCTCATCACGGGCTTCATGCGTGCGCTCATCAGATGTCGCGCGACTGAAGACGCAGTTGAAGAGATAGTCTCGCCGGTTGTCCCGTCTCGTTCTCGCTCGAAGCGGTCGGTATTCACGAATCCGTCCGCTTGCGCAAGAGATCGGTTTGGAGGCTGAGGACGACTTATCGCGCCAGGCACGTCTGCGCGAAAGTGTACCAGGTCTCCTCCGTCGCAGCTCCATTGGCTTTCATTCGCTGCCATTCGAGGCCGCATTCGTGCATTCGTGCGCGTGTGGCCGGGGGGAGCGTGTGTAGTCTGTAGAATGAAGGGTTCGAAGACGAGTTGCTCGCGGAGGGGTCTCGTGCGGGCGGATCTATTACTGCAGGCACCTGTTGCGGCGCTGGCATGCTCGAAGGGGGTGCCGAGGGCAGGTTGGCCGGACGCATCGGCGGCATGGGCACTTGCGCGGCGTTCGCGGGTTTCGGTTTGGCGGATTCGTTCTGCGCCTGTGCGAGGCGAGGGGACGTCAGCATGATCAATGCGGCAGTGGCGAGCCCGACACGGGTGATCCGCGGCAAGGCCGCCAAAAAGCCAGTTGGCCTCACAATGCGCCGAACTGCTCCGACGACGCGGTTTGCCGCAGAGCGAGCAAATCCGGCCCGCTTGCATAGCCAAAATGGCTTCGCCGAAACAGTTTCGCGGCGACGCACTCCATTCATCAAGGGCTCTTCCAACTCCGCGGCCCTCGCCGGAACCGAAGGCACGCAAGCGCGCGTGGGCCAAGTGGTGAAGCAAGCTGAAAGCCGCCGGTCACACGCGTGCAGAGGTGTCGCCGAAAACGGCATCGGCCCAGACTTCATCCCAGGCTGCGGCTGAGGCACGTTATTGCGGTGCGGGCGGCGAGCCGTGCGGCTCTATGCAAACCGCTCGGGTCGCGTGAGCGCAGCAGCTCACCCGTCATATCCGAACCCTCCTATTGGGGCTTCACGGGACTGGCGGAGACGGAGGGATTCGAACCCTCGATAGGGCTTTACAACCCTATAACGGTTTAGCAAACCGCCGCCTTCAGCCGCTCGGCCACGTCTCCAGGCAGTCCAGTCGAGCCCGGCGTTGTAACCAACGCCAGGTCCGTTGTCGACTTGCGAGCTTCGCTCGGCTCGTCGGTAAGCGACCCCACAATCACTCTGATCGGCGACCAGCAGGCGAACTGCCGCATCGAACCGGCCCAACCGGTGATCTCGGCTCAACTCGTGCCAGCAGCGAACTCTCCCGGCACGAGCGAAACATCCGCCGTAAAATCGCTCGATGTGGGAAAAACTGTGCCCTTCGATCCGCCGGAATCAGGCGCAACCGGGAGCTGTCACGACCCCGCAGGCACATATGCCCGAGCCTGGCGGCATTGGCAAGTATGTTGAATGCCGAGCGGAACCGCGCATTAAATCACGATGATTTTGGGTTGAAACAATCCAAAATCATGAACGTGACCGATTCTAACCATTTAGAGCGGGACGAGGAAAAGCGGGACGTTTTTCCTCGTCCCGCTCTAGCCTGGATTTCTCAAACGAATTCAGTTTTTAGCTGAAAAACGGGTCGTTCGGCGGCTTATTTTTCGGGCTTGGGCGTGATTTTCACATCGGCCGGACATCGCCGCTGACACGGCCCGCTCGGTTCCCGCGCTGCGAGTCCCATGGTTTCGATTCTCTCGCAATACGAGTTGTTTGGCGCGTGCGTCAGGGCTCGGCGAACCGGCATCTTGATCCTGCTTTCCGGTGCGGTGGTTTTCCGTCAGCCGGAGCCAAAAGCGCGTTGAAGATAATGGTGGGCGAGTTCGAATTCGTTCTTGTGGGGGCATCCCGAAGCAAGCGCGAAGTGAATGCGGCGCACGCTCCTTCGCACCTGAGCGCCGAGCTTGAGCAGCTTGAGGCGAATGGTTTGAGCCGACGCGTCGGCGAATTCAGTATGGCGCAGGCCGACGCGGCGCAGAGTATCGACGAGCACGTAAGCCATGGCCGAGAACCACAGCCGCAATTGGTTGGCTTGCATCGTCGCGGAGGAAGCACGATCGGCGAACAGTTCGAACTGCTCGCCGATGCGGTTTTCCGCCTCGCCACGCGCGCAATAGAGATCCTCGTAGAGAGCACGGGCGTCAAAGGCGAGGCGGCACCCCCGACGTTTGAGCGTGGTGACGACGAAGCGCGGATTGGCGCCATCCGGTGTGTGCTCGGCTTTGCCGACGACACGTCGGTTTCGGCTCCAGCTCTTGAGCGTGCGATAGGAGAAGTCGCGGAAGACCCGCGCCGGCTTGCCCGAACTCAGGCACCGGCGCTTGGCCGCGGCAGCCTCCGCGACGAGCGCTGCTTCCAGCCTTGCATTGCGCGCCACACCGAAGACGTAATCGACGCGGTTGGTCTCGCACCAACTCATCAGGTCGTCATTGGAAAAGCCGCTGTCGCCGCGCAAAATGATGCGTACCCGTGGCCAGCTCCGGCGAATGTGTGAAACAATGCGCGCCATGTCCGCGACCGCGCCATCGCTGCCTGCGACATCGGCGCGCCGCTGCTTCGCCAGCAGCAGATGCCGTCCACAAAAGACATACAGCGGCAGATAGCAATATTCGTCGTAATAGCCGTGGAAAAATCGACCCTCTTGTCCGCCGTGAAGCGGAATGTCGGTATTGTCGAGATCGAGCACGATCTCGCGCGGCGCGCGTTCGTGGGCTTCCAGGAAAACATCGACCAGCAGGCCATCGACCCGCGCGCCGTCGCAATCGATCTTGTGATATTTGGCGGCATGGCGCTTGGGCGTGTGCTCGAGACGATTGAGCGTGCTCTTGCCCGCCAAGGCCTCGCAATCGGAGCGCAGCGCCGGCTCTAGCTTGCCCGCCAGCACCGCAAAGCTCGAGTCCTTGCGCAGCTCGTCATGATCGTTGAGGTCCTCGTAACCCAGCGCCAGTCCGAAAATCCGTTGCGCCAGCAAGGTTTCGAGCCGGTGTTCGACGTAGACAGGGTTGCGCCGGTCATCGAAGCATTGCGCGAACCGCCGTATCAGCCCGAGGCCGCCATCCACCTGTCCCAACAGAAGCGCGCCCGCATTGGAGGTGATGTCGCCGCCATCGAAACTGGCCACCACCGCGCGCCGTTCAACCGCTTTGAATCCGAAAAGCTTCGCGCTACAGTCCGTCCGCATCGGGGAGTTCCGTTCGATCTAAGCAAGTCGTTCTCGCAAAACAACTTTCTAAGATTCGGCGCCCCGATGCACCTTAAATGTTTGAGAAATCCGGGCTAGGCTGCCGTCTCGGAAAAGTGGATCCACCTTTCCGATATTTTAGGCAAGGAATGTATTCAATGTCGTGTAGAAGACATGCGCCAGCTTGTTGATTTGGCGTGCAGTCTTGTCGATAGGCCGAGTCTACCCGAACAGATTACACCCTAACGCACTGATCTTGTAGGTCGATTTGTCGTCTGCTTTTGGTTGCCTGACGCGGCTGTGGCAATCGAAGTCGGCATTTCAACCTGCGAGTCTTGGAAGGAAGTTACGATTCGATATTTGCCGAAAGAGAATATGGCGACGCTCGTGCCAATCTCATGAAGTAACTAGTGCGCATTTGCTAGTTTTGGATGTAGTTTGCGCAGTTTCTTGTTGTGCTGGCGGGCAATATAAGAAAATTTGTTGCTTGCTCGCCACACCTCACGAGAATGGCAAAGGATCAGGCAACTCACATTGAATGGCTGCGTTTGGACGCTTATGGTAACATGCAGAGGGGTATATCGTGGGGAGAAGGTTGCGCGGCAAAGGCAGGGCATGACTTATCCGTGTGCCAAGGCACATCCAAACATGCGGGGGATGATTTCCGGTTCGATATACGAGGTTTTTACCTCTCGGGCCGAATTCGCGGAGCGATCCGAGGCCGACCGGGGTCTTTGAGTTCTGGAGGTTCACCATGAAGCTCGTTAAGAGCCTTCTTCTCGGGTCGGTGGCCTACTTGATCGCGGCAGCAGCGGCGCCAGCTACGGAGCTTGCCGTACCTGATTCGGCGCCCATCGAATACGTGCGGGTCTGCGACGTCTATGGCGCGGGTTTCTTTTTTCTTCCCGGAACCAACACTTGTCTCAAGATCGGCGGCCTGATCTATGCCGAGACCCGGCTTTACAGCGACGGCTATAAGGTCGGCAGCGCAACGTTCTTGGCGAATGGCGTCAAGGCTGGGACGCTCCCCAACATCGCCGGCTTTCAGCCCGGCGGACGCGACCCGTTCGGCTGGGAGGGTTTGGGCCGCCTCGAGGTCGATCTGCGCAATCCAACGGCATATGGCACGTTGCGCGCCTTCGCTCGTATCGATACGGTTTTTGGCGCCGGCGCTTCGGCAGCGACCGGGGTTTTGAGCACTGCCGGCGGGGCTGCCTTCGGCAATCCGACGGCATCTTCGAGCCTGAAAGACGTCACGATCGTCAATAAGGCCTTCATCCAATTCGCCGGCCTCACCGCAGGCCGAGCTCAGTCGATGTTCGACTTCTATGCCGACGCCTATAATTGGGAAGGTCTGCGCGGATCCAATGCGACGACGCAGTTGCTCGCTTATACCGCGACCTTCGGCGACGGCTTTTCGACGACGCTCTCGATCGAAGACAGCAATGCGCGGCGCGGCGTGATCGGCAGCGTGATCAACGGCGAGCAGGCGTTCTATGCAGGCGCACGCGCGCCCGATGTTGTCGGCAATCTGCGGCTCGATCAGTCTTGGGGCTCTGCACAATTGACGGCCGCCGGGCATGAGGTCAGCACGGATTTATACGCGTCACCGCCGGCGTCCGCCCCCACGGCTCCTTACTCATGGCCCGTCGGCACAAGCGATCAATGGGGCCTTGCGACGCAGGGAGGCGTCTCGTTCAACCTGCCGTTTCTTTCGCCGGGCGACAAGTTGTGGCTGCAAGCCACTTACGAAAAGGGCGCGATCGGCTATATCACCGGCAATAACCTTGCTTATACGGCGGGCTCGGCCAACCCCGTCCCAGGCTATGCCAATGGGACTTCGGAAGGTTTGAATTCGAGCCTCGGCTGGGATCCGCAATATGCTCAAGATTGCACCTGGACCGCGACCGGGCGCTGTGAGCAGCAATGGGGCTTTGCCTTCACCGGAGCCCTCAAGCATTACTGGACGCCTAATCTGAGCTCGGCATTGTTCGGCTCATATATGGGGCAGCACTACGGGTTTGACGCGCTTGCCGGCCTCGGAGGTGCGATTGGTCCTTCCGACCTCAAGGAAGTCCGCACCGGTACGAATCTGATCTGGTCGCCCATCCTGGGTTTGGATATCGGCGGCGAGTTCATGTATGAGCGCCTGAGCATGTCGACGCCGGCAGGCATGGCTCCGGCCCCGGCTTTGAACGCGGCGGGGCTGCCGACCTTCAAGGCGAACCAAGACCTGTTCGAAGGCCGCATTCGCCTCGAACGCGCTTTCTAATCTTAATGGTGACGGGCGCAATTCGCCGTGGTCGTGCGGCGAGTGAGGCAAGTGATGCGGCAATTACAGGATGAGTATGCGGTCGGGAGGGGCTGTGGGCGAAAACGCGTTAATCACCCTTCGTACCGACGGCCGCGAGAATTCCCGGTAGGTGTCGCGGCGGTTGTCGGCGATGGACACACGGCGCCCATCGTGCATCACGGTTACGAACTCTTTCGAAATGTATTCAATATCAATGATTTGGACGAAGCCTGGGGGACCCGCGTGTCGCCGCGATTGCGTCCCAAATGGAAGGTTGGACCAGTAGCGAAAAATTGACGGCGGTCGAACGCTCATCTTTGGGACGGGTGGTGTATCGATGCCCCGCCCTCATCGCGGCGAAGGCTGTGCGGCGGCGGCGAACGCGAAAAGCTGCGGACCGGGTTGTCCATATAGATTAAGTAACTATTAGACATGGAAACGCTGGGGGGTGCGGAATCACTTCCTGCCTCACGTGCATGAAGGAGATCCCGAACCATGGCCATTATTGGGCCCGATACAGAGGGTTAGCGGTGATAGGCATTGTTCGTGTCGCGCTCGAGCGACCATATACCTTCGTCGTTGCGGCGATACTGGCTTTGCTTCTCGGTGTCATGTCGGTCGTTCGGTCGCCGAAGGATATTTTTCCCGATATCGGCATTCCGGTCATCAGCGTCATTTGGAACTACGCCGGTCTGCCGCCGGACGACATGTCGGGCCGCATCGTCTACGTCTATGAACGCGCCCTGACCGCGACGGTCAATGATATCGAGCACATCGAATCGCAGTCGGTCAGCGGCTACGGCATCTTGAAGATCTATTTCCAGCCGCGGGTCAACGTTGCGGCGGCGCAAGCCCAGGTCGTGTCGATTTCCCAGACGATCCTCAAAGCAATGCCGCCCGGGGTAACGCCGCCGCAACTCGTCGTTTTCAACGCATCGAGCGTGCCGATCCTGCAACTCGCCCTGTCGAGTTCTACTGCATCGCAGATGGAGCTGAACGACCTCGCAATGAATTTTATCAGGCCGCCGCTGACCAACGTGGCCGGCGCGGCTGTGCCTTTTCCTTACGGCGGCATGATCCGCCAGGTCCAGGTCGATCTCAATCAGCAGGCGCTGCGTTCTTACGGTCTTTCGGCGCAGGATGTCGTCAGCGCGCTCTCGGTGCAGAACCTGATCACGCCGGTCGGGACCGAAAAGATCGGCAAATACGAATATACGGTCAATCTCAATGATTCGCCGCAAAAGGTTTCGGACTTTAATGATTTGCCGATCAAAGAGGTCAATGGCGCGATGATTTACATGCGCGATGTGGCCTTCGTGCATGACGGCAGCCCGCCGCAGACCAATGTCGTCCAGATGGATGGGCACAAGGGCGTTCTCATGACGATCCTGAAAAACGGCTCAGCGTCCACTCTCGACATCATCGAGGGCATTAAGAAGCTCCTGCCGCGCATCCAGGAGACCTTGCCGCCCGGCGTGGAGCTGAAAATTGTCAATGACCAGTCCGGCTTCGTCAAGGCATCGGTTTTCTCGGTCATCCGCGAGGGCGTCATCGCAGCCGGCTTGACCGGCTTGATGATCATGCTCTTCCTCGGCAGCTGGCGCTCGACCCTCATTATCTCGATTTCGATTCCCCTGTCGATTCTCGCGGCTTTGCCGCTGCTGGCGGCGTTGGGCGAAACGATCAATGTCATGACGCTCGGCGGCTTTGCTCTCGCCGTCGGCATGCTCGTCGACGAGGCGACCGTCACGATTGAAAACATCAATTGGCACCTCGAACATGGCAAGGAGATCAAGACCGCCATCCTTGACGGCGCGGCTCAGATCGTCGTGGCGGCAACCCTGTCGCTGCTTTGTATCTGTATTGCCTTCGTGCCGATGTTCGGCCTTGGCGGTGTTGCCGGCTTCCTGTTCCGGCCGCTTGCGGAGGCGGTCGTCTTCGCGATGATTGCCTCGTACCTCTGGTCGCGAACCCTTGTGCCGACGATGGCGCACTATCTGTTGCGCAACCAGACCCATCAGGGACATGGCGGCGACGGCCATATGCGAGGCGAGGCAAAGAAGGGGAATTTTCCGCAAAGGTTTCAACAGGGCTTCGAACGGGCGTTCGAGCGGTTCAGGGCGGCCTACGGGGGGTTGCTCCGGCTGGTTTTGCTGCACAGGCGCGCCGCCGTCGCCCTATTCCTGATCGTGCCGCCGCTCTCTTTCACGCTCATGCCTTTTCTCGGCCAGAACTTCTTTCCCGATATCGACGGCGCTGCGATCAGGCTTCACGTCCGCGCCCACCCTGGAACGCGGATCGAAGAAACGACACGCCTCATCGATGAGGTCGGGGCGGAAATCCGCGGCACCATTCCGCCGGACGTACTCTCGAGCATCGTGGACAATATAGGCTTGCCGATCAGTGGCATGAACATGACCTATAACAATTCGGGGACGATCGGGGTCATAGACGCGGACATTCTCTTGACCCTCACCGCTGAGGACCATGCGCCCACGGCCGATTACGTAAAGAGGCTGCGGGAAGTGTTGCCGCGCAAATTCCCCGGAGCGACGTTTGCGTTCCTACCGGCCGACATGGTCAGCCAAATCCTGAACTTCGGCGCGCCAGCGCCTATCGACGTGCAGATCAGCGGCCCCGAT
This sequence comes from uncultured Alphaproteobacteria bacterium, assembly GCA_963809985.1. Taxonomy (GTDB): domain Bacteria; phylum Pseudomonadota; class Alphaproteobacteria; order Rhizobiales; family Beijerinckiaceae; genus Methylovirgula. The sequence goes on from CAWELW010000004.1 coordinate 1,479,289, forward strand.
CTCGCCGAAAACAGAAAGCTCGCCGCCGACCTCTTGGCCAAAGTCAACCGCGTGCCCGGCATCGCCGATGCCCGCATTCAGCAGGCCTTCCAGGCGCCGGCATTGAATGTGGAGTTCAACCGAACGCTTGCCGGGATGGTCGGATTCACGGAACAGGATGCAGCGTCATCCATGCAGAATACGCTTGCCGGCAGCAGCCAGACGACACCCACTTTCTGGTTGAACCCAAAGACCGGCGTTTCCTATGCGGTTTCGATCCAGACGCCGCAATACCGCATCGACACTTTGGAAGGGCTAAAGACTATGCCGCTTACGGCATTGGGCAAACCGACCCAGCTCCTCGGCGGCTTGGCGACGATAGCGCCGGGGCCGGAGAGCGCCGTCGTGACCCATTACAATATCCAACCGGCGATCGATATCTACGCGACGACGCAGGGACGCGATCTCGGCGGCGTTACTGCCGATGTCCAGCAGATCCTGGACGAGTCCCGGTTCGATTGGGGGAAAGGCGTGAGGGTGGTCATTCGCGGCCAGGTCGCGACCATGGACTCGGCCTATCATGAGCTCTTCCTCGGCCTCGCCTTTGCAATCGTGCTGATCTATTTGCTGATCGTCAGCTACTTTCAGTCGTGGCTCGATCCCTTCATCATCATCATGGCGTTGCCGATGGCGCTCGCCGGGATCGTTTGGATGCTGTTCGTGACCGACACGACCTTGTCCGTACCGGCGCTCACCGGCGCGATCATGTGCATGGGTGTTGCGACCGCGAATAGCATTCTCGTCATCAGCTTCGCCCGCGAACGCCTTGCCGCCGGTGTGGACTCGGCAACTGCAGCGATCAAATCGGGCGCCACGCGCCTGCGACCCGTGTTAATGACGGCACTGGCCATGATCATCGGAATGGTCCCGATGGCGGTCGAGACAGGCCAAAACGCGCCGCTCGGCCGCGCCGTCATCGGCGGCCTTCTCTTCGCGACTTTTGCGACCCTCTTCTTCGTGCCGACCTTGTTCACGATTTTCCATCGGCACGATCAAAACAAAGTCAACGCAGACGAACCTCGCTCCGCCCTTCCCGCCTAAGTTTGAGGCCAAGTTTGAATCGAAACGATCATGACCGAAGACCATTCAACACAGGATCATCCGAAAATGCCGAGCGCCGGCCGCATCCTGGTCATCGGAGTTTTCATCGCCATCGCTGCGGCGGCGACCGCGGCCATCGGTATTTCGAAACGCGCCAAGGGCGTCCAAGAGATTGCCCGGTGGACCGATAAGCAAGCGATCCCGACGGTCGCGATCATCAAGCCGGAAAGTGCGCCTGGCCAACAGGAGCTGGTTTTGCCCGGAACGATCGACGCCTTCTACACCGGGTCCATCTATGCGCGCGCCAGCGGCTATGTGAAGGAATGGTACCAGGACATCGGTGCCAATGTAAAAAAGGGCCAGATCCTCGCCTTGATCGATACGCCCGATCTCGATCAGCAGCTCGCCCAAGCGCGCGCCGATCTTCTCACGGCCCAGGCGAACCAAAAGCTCGCCAGCGTGACGGCTGACCGGTGGCAAGTCTTGGCGACGCGCGACATCGTCTCGCAACAGGCCAAAGATGAAAAAGTCAGCGATCTCCAGGCCAAGATCGCGAATGTGCAGGCGGCGCAGGCCAATGTCGCCCGGCTCGAGTCGCTGCAATCCTTCAATCGGCTCATCGCGCCTTTCGACGGGGTCGTCACCGCGCGCAGCGTCGATGTCGGCGATCTCGTCGCTGCAGGCGGCAATTCGGGGAAACCTTTATTCAAGGTCGCCGACATCCATCAGATGCGTGTTTATGTGAGCGTTCCGCAGGCCTTTCTCGGCGATCTGAAACCCGGCCTCGGGGCAGCCCTGGCCCTACCGCAATATCCCGGCAAGACATTTCCGGCGACCCTTGTCACGACTTCCAATTCGCTGGCGACGGAATCGCGATCGGCTCTCGTCGAATTGCAGGCCGATAACCTAGACGGCAGGCTTTGGCCGGGCGCTTTCGCGGAAGTGCATTTCCATCTCGAGTCGAAAGCGAATGTCCTGCGCATTCCGGCGACGGCTCTGTTCTTCGGGTCGCGCGGCATGGAAGTGGCCCTGCTCACGCCCGACGGCAGGGTCAGCTTGTCCAGGGTCGAGCTGGGCCGCGATCTCGGCAACGAGGTCGAAGTTTTGTCAGGTCTCCCGCCGAGTGCCTCCGTCATCGATAGCCCGCCGGAGTCTTTGACGACGGGCCAAATCGTTCATATTGCCGGGCGAGAGCAGGAGGAAGCGCTCTCCGAAGGTGCGAAGTCGGCAAAGAAAGAGGCGGCGCCGGATTGAGGCGGGGCTCGCGCATTTCGCTTTGATCGAGATTCTGAACCTGACTTGGCGGCCCTTTATGATGGCCTCGCCAATTGAGGCCGCCCCTTTCCCGGGCCCTGCAGCGAAGGGCCTTCAGGCCCGTAGCGGAAGGGCGTCCGGGAACCGGCGCAAGAAAGCCGCGAAGCGCTTTATGATTCCGTTTTACTCATGAGAACGCCTTCGGCGAACATATTGCGCTAGACCCCGGATCATCGCCCGCTGAAGCGGGCTCGTCCGGGGAAGTGGGCGCTCTTGCTATGATCGCCGCCCAGCGACGCGCAATTCATGCCAGTCATCTCGCCCATCGGCTTGCGCCAAACTGAAACGCAGCGCGCCGCACCCCCATAACTCCTCTTCAAGCTTAAGCGGCGATAACCATCCTGAACGTTGAGAATTACGGAAGCCGTGTCGAAAAGGACACGCTTTCTTCTGTTGGGGGCGTCGTCGGCGTATGGGACGGTTACGGTTCGGTTGGGCGCTGGGCGTCGTCGCGCCATGGTGTCTCGGTATCGGCTTTTCGATGTCCATGTCCGCCGACGCGGGACAAGACTTGAGCTTCGGCGATTCGATCGCGCCGCTCAGCCAAACGGCGATGGAGCCGAATGATCTCGTGCCGTTGCAGGCCGCGCCAGGGACGTTCGGATCGACCCACCGTGAGCCGCGCGCGCTTGTACAAGAGGCCCGCCTCGTCCTCGGCACGCGCACGGACCTTAGCGAGCTCCCGGACGAAATCGAGCCGCGGAAAACCCTCAAACAAAATGCTGGCGCGCAGCAACTGCCGAACATAGATCGTACGCACAAGGGTAATCCCTTTATCGGTCTGCGCCCGTCCTTCGATACGCAGTTGCGCCGGCCCGGCGGCTTCGCATCGACGCACGCGCATGACTTGGTCTTCGTCCACGACGAGAATTTGCCGAGCGGCGCATTCTCGGCGGCAGAGGGTGATTTCGCCGGCCCCGACAGCGTCGAAAGCTTCGAGCCTTGGCCGGATGGAGAAATGCCGACCACGGCCCATTCGGACGCCGTGTCCTCGCCCCACCAGGGCGGTTCCGTGATGACGATGCGGCCCGCCGCCATCAACGAACGCTTGATTCAAGGTGCGACGCCCGTCGTGGCGCGCGCCGCGGCGCTCGCTTCGATGACGCCAGCGCCGGCCGATTCGCTTCCTGTCGAGGTCGTGGCTCTGCCGGGGTTGCCGAAGAGTGTCGGTCTGAGCCAGGCGGCCAATTTTTCCAAGATCCCGAGCGACCGGCCGAATTATGCCGCGTTGATCGACCAGGACCAGGCCGCGCGCGAGAAGAAGTGCCTCGCCGAAGCCATCTATTTCGAGGCGCGCAGCGAGCCGGAAGAGGGCCAGGCGGCGGTCGCCCAGGTGGTGTTGAACCGGGTGTCGAGCGGCCTTTATCCGTCGACGATTTGCGGCGTCGTCTATCAGAACCGGCATCATTATCATGCCTGCCAATTCTCCTTCGCTTGCGAGGGTCGTTCTCTGCGGATCACCGAGCCGGATGCGTGGAGCACCGCGGTGCGGATCGCCGACGAAGTCACCGAAGGCAAAACCTATCTCGCCGACGTCGGCGCCTCGACTCATTACCATGCCAATTACGTCCGTCCCGGCTGGGCGCGCCGGCTCGAAAAAATGGACGTCATCGGCCACCATATTTTCTACAAGTTGCGACCCGGGCAGACTTGAGCGCGGCAACCGTGCTGCAATGCTTCGCTATAGAGCCGATTTGTCCCACTTGGGCGGACCTCTGAGCGGGTCCGCCCAAGTTGGATCGGCTGCACGGATTTCTTCGATCAGACTTGCCTCTTCGATCAGACTTGCCCGATCAACGCAAAACCGCCATGTTCGGCGGCACTATTCCGCATGGTTCGCCTCTCTTTTTTCGCGATTTTCCGGGTCTGACCGCAAGCAGCCTTGTTTGCTGGAGCCACGCTGGGTATTGCTCAACTCGAATAAATTCAATGCTGCTCGAGCTTTAAAGAACCAAGCAACCTCGGAATGCTCGCTTAGCGCGACTGGAGTGGGGCTCAAATCGCCGTTTGCGACCGGCAGGGGCATTGGCGATCCGGGTTGCTGAGGGTAGAAGTGAGCCGACTAAGAACCCGCGGTCGCGCCAAAATTGGCCGTCCCGCTCGATCGGCATGGGGTGTTGCTTCGTTTAGGCGCAAGCTGGTTCATTCGGGGCCGCCCGGCTCACGCTATTTCGGAAAGTTCATGCGCGTGCTGCAGAAATCTAAGATCAAGCCGGAGGCCAAGCGCTTGCGTCGCCTCGCAATTCGTCGGAACTTGCATATCGGTACTGCGGTTTTTTCGGTTTTCGGTATAGCCATGCTCGGGCCGCTGGCGGTCGAGCCGGCGCTTGCGCGAGCTCTCGAAGACCTTTCGGTTGCGACACCCTTCGAAGTCGGCGAGAGCCCGGCCGGAAATTATCTTGCCGCGATCGTCGCGGGGGCCGAACGCGACACCGTCGCTGCGGCGACATTTTCGCGCGAAGCCTTGCGTTTCGATCCGCGCAACGCCGAGCTGCTCGAACGCGCGTTCGTCGCGTCCGTTTCGAACGGCAATATGAACGAGGCCTTTCCGCTGGCCGAGCGACTTCTGGCGCGCGAACCCAATAATGGGCTGGCGCGGCTCGTCCTCGGAATTAAAGCTCTCAAAGCGAAGCAGTTTGCGGCGGCACGCGCACAATTCACCAGCAGCGGCGCCGGCCAGACGCGCGATCTCACGTCCATCCTTTTGTCGGCTTGGGCCTACGAGGGCAGCGGCGATACCAAGAAAGCGCTCGAGCTCGTTGATCGGCTGCGTGAGGCGAATTTCGCGGTCTTTCGCGCATATCATAAGGCTTTGATCGCGGATGTCGCCAATGATGCGGCGGAGGCGACAAAGCAGTTCAAAGCGGCCTATGAAGCCGACAAGAACACCTTGCGCCTCGTTGATGCTTATGCGCGTTTCATGGCCCGCCATGGCAATCAGATAGAAGCGATCCGCGCCTACGAGGCCTTCGACCAGGTCTTGCCAAATCACCCGGTCGTCACGGCGGCCCTGGCCGATCTGCGGGGCGGCAGGACGCTCGATCCTCTCGTCAAGACCGCGGAACAAGGCGCCGCCGAAGTTCTGTTTGGGCTCGGCGCCGTCGGCAGCCGCCAAGGCGACGATTTTGCCGCTTTGATCTATCTGAGGCTTTCACTTTTTCTCAATCCGCAAAACGGCCTTGCTGTCCTGACGCTCGGCGACATCTTCGAACATCTCAAACAGTACGCAGAGGCGATCGACATTTATCAACAGCTGCCGGAGACTGATCCGCTGCAGACTTCGGCGGACATCCAGATCGGCCAGGACTTGGAAATCCTCGGCCGTTCCGAGGATGCCACGAAAGTTTTGAAACAGGTTGTCGCGGACCACCCGAAGGACGAAGACGCTTTGTCGGCACTCGGCAACCTGCAAAGAACGCGCAAACAATTCGCCGAAGCGGCTGAAACTTATACGAGCGCATTGGCGGAATCGACGAAGCCGGCGAAGGCCCAATGGCCGCTCTATTATTTCCGCGGCATTTCCTACGAGCGACAGAAGCGGTGGCCGCAAGCCGAAGCCGATTTCAGGCATGCGCTCGAGCTCTTTCCGGAGCAGCCTCTGGTCCTGAACTATCTCGGCTATAGTTGGGTCGATCAGGGGTTGCATCTCGACGAGGCCTTCTCGATGCTGCATCGGGCCGTCGAACTGCGGCCGACCGACGGCTATATCGTCGACAGCCTCGGCTGGGCGAACTACAAGCTCGGCCGCTATGACGAAGCGGTCAAAGAATTGGAACGGGCGATCGATCTGAAACCGTCCGATCCGGTGATCAATGATCATCTCGGCGACGCCTATTGGCGGATAGGGCGCAAGCTCGACGCGCATTTCCAATGGAATCATGCGCGCGATATGAACCCTGAACCGGAAGATTTGCCGCGGATCCTGGGCAAGATCGAGCATGGTCTCGAAGACGAAAAACCTGCGCCGACAGATGCGCTGCCAAACAAGCGTGACGGCGGGGCTATTCTCCCAGACGGGAAACCCGCTGCCGCAGAGGTGGAGCCCGGCAAGAACGGCGGCTGATTGCGCGGGCTGTTGACTGTGCCTCCCTTTCCGCAGCTTCTCAGCGAGCGCGCGCCCGCCAAGATCAACTTGACGCTGCACGTGGTCGGGCGCCGCGCCGACGGCTATCACGAGCTCGAAAGCCTCGTCGCGTTTTCGCGTTCGGGCGATAGCCTGTCGCTTCGGCCGGGTCCCGACTTGGCGTTTTCGCTCGAAGGTCCGAGTGCGGCCGCATCGGGTGATCCCGGCAGAAACCTCGTCATGAAAGCGGCACGCGCCCTGGCCGCCCGTGTCGAGGCCTTGCAGCTCGGCGCTTTTCATCTCGTCAAGAGACTGCCCGTTGCGGCCGGCATCGGCGGTGGTTCGTCGGATGCCGCCGCGGCCCTGCGTCTTCTCGCGCGCCTCAATGGGCTTTGCCTCGATGACGAACGTCTAATGGATGCGGCTCTCGCCTGCGGCGCCGATGTCCCGGTTTGTCTTGCCGGCCGCGCCCGGATGATGAGCGGGATCGGCGACCGGCTCGGCCCGCTTTTGACCTTGCCGCCGCTGCCGGCGCTCATCGTCAATCCGGGCCAGCCGCTCGAAACCAAAGCCGTCTTCGCCCGGATGAATCTCCAGCCGGGCAGCGAAACCGGCTTCGGGCCGCATCCGCGCATCGAGTCCGGCCTCGACATCGAGACTTTGCAGGCGGTTTTGCGCAAAGGCCGCAACGACATGGAAGATGTCGCCTGCGTCTTGGCGCCGATCGTCTCGGATGTCCTGGCTGTCCTATCGGCCGCGCCCGGCTGCCGTTTAGCCCGTATGTCGGGCTCGGGCGCTACTTGTTTTGCTTTGTTTTCCAGCTGCCGCGGCGTGGTGCGGGCGAAAAAAGCGATCTTGGCCGCGCACAAGGATTGGTGGGTCAAGGCGACGGTTTTGAATTGAGGGCCGGCACGTTGGCGTGCATCGCCGATGCGGAAGCGCGACTATGATCTCCGCGTCCTGGAGGTGAGCCGGTCTGCCCTCCTTATTTCCAGGCATGATGGCCGCAGCCCCTTGCTTTCCGCCCTTCGGTTCACATAGATTACCTTTGAACCGAATGATATCATGAAGAGAGATAGGTCCCATGTCGGCACCGTTTACCGTACGCCTCGACGAGGCGATGCTCAGTGCCCTCGACCAGCTCGCGGAAAAAACCGACCGCTCCCGCAACTGGCTCGTTGCCCGTGCCATCGAGGATTTTGTCGCGCTCAACGCTTGGCAGCTCGGCAAGATCGAAACCGGCATTGCCGCCGCCGACAGGGGCGACTTTGCAAGCGACGATGAACTCGCCCGAATCAGGACGAAATTCGCGCCGCGGCCATGAAGCTGCGCTGGACCAAGCCGGCATTGCACGATCTCGAAGCTCTGGGCGATTACATAGCGCGGAGCAATCCGGCGGCTGCCGAGCGGACCGTGACTGCCATTCTCGAGCAAGCCGACAAGCTCATCACCCATCCCCATATCGGCCGCCCAGGTCGGGTCCCTGGAACACGCGAGCTGGTCATTGTCGGCACGCCGTTTATTGTGCCCTATCGAGTGCGCGACGCCGAGGTGCAGGTGCTCGCAGTGGTTCATAGCGCGCGGCAATGGCCGGACGCATTCGATTGAGTCCGCCGTGACGATCCACAGTCTTGCACGCGGCGTAGGCGAACGCCTGATGCGAAATTCTTGCTCGATGCCTAGGCCGCAACGCGGTCGGGATGACGAGCAATCGCGCCCTTGCTCGCTTTCCGCTGCCTCGCGGATCGCTGCGCGTTATCGCTTCGATTGCGCCTTCGTCTCGGCGTAGGCTTTCAGAACATTCGCCATGCGCGTGAGATGGCCGCGGCCGGCAGAGCGGTAGAAAGCTAGGGTGTCGGCATCGAGCCGAAGATGCACCGATGCTTTGCGGCGTGGGCGCGTTTCGACGATGCGGGCTTTATCCCAAAAAGCTTTGTCGAGTTCGATCTCCGGCGCGTCCGCTGGAGTAGCGCGAACCTCACCGCTTGCCTTCATCGCGGCTAAGTCGCTGCGCGAATAATGCTTCGTATCGCTTTTTGCCATCTTCTCCTACCTTCCAAGCCGTGATGATGTGGCGGGTTTCGCCGCGCCAGGTGTAGACGACGAAGTAAAAAACGCCTCCGGTCTTGCCGAGAGCCTGAAATCCGTTCCTCGCCGTAATCCTCGCGGTCGTCGGGCAATTCAAGAATTTCGGGATCGTCGAAAATGCCGATCGCCTCCGCAAAATCGACCTTGCGAAGGCTCCAGTTTTCTTCGCGCTTCTTTTCATTCCAGCTGAATTTCATAATAGCTTAAGATACGCTTTTTGTGTACACAATTACAATAGCTACGAACAAGCTATATTGCGGCGTAAAATACGGGCCGCCCCCTCGGCAAGGGCCGCAACGACGTTGAAGATACCGCCTGCGTCTTGGCGCCGATCGTCTCGGATGTCCTGGCTGTCCTATCGGCCGCGCCCGGCTGCCGTTTAGCCCGTATGTCGGGCTCGGGCGCTACATGTTTTGCCTTGTTTTCCAATTGCCGCGGCGTGACGCGGGCGAAAAAAGCGATTTTGGCCGCGCACAAGCATTGGTGGGTCAAGGCGACGGTATTGAGTTGATCGGGGCGCGCTCAATTCAGCCTGTCTGTCACAGGCCGGTGATGCAGTTTGAATTTCTGCTCTGATCCGTTGCGGTCGTCTAGCAGCGAGCGTTGTACGAGGCGAGTTGACCCGCGACCGGCCTCAGCAGTTTGCGAGCCTCCGACATGTCATCAGTTTCGCCTGCAGACAGCTGTCGCTGAGGGTGATATTTCTCTATGCTCGCAACTAGTAATTTTGGCTGGCCGTGGGTATTACGGTGACAGTGCACTTAATTAAGTCACCGCACTTAGCTCAGCTTTCGGTGTTCCGACAATAAAATGCACTGTCACCGTAATCTTTCCCGTAATCTCGGCCGTAATCTCGGCGCGTAATCTCGGCGTAATCTTCCCGGTTGGATGATCCTCCGGGAAAAAGTTCCAGCGCATCGCGCGCCTTGGCGCCATAGTGGCGGGCGCGCTCCACGGCATCTTCCTGCGCGATGGCCATGAAGGGCGGCGATCACCGTCTCGAGATCGCCGCGGAGGCCTTATGGGCTGGCAAGGGCTTTCCGCAGGCCCTCGGGGTCGGCCTTGATGGCGCGCAACAATGTCCGTGCCGGACCGCTCGGCTTTTTGGCGCCCCGCTCCCATTCCTGCACGGTTCGGACGCTGAATTCATAGGCGGCGGCAAACTCAGCCTGCGTCATGCCGGCCGCGTGCCGGATCGCGCGCACATCGATTTCAGGGGCCATGTCGGGCGCGGCGTCGGGATTGGCCGCGATCTGCCGGGCGATGTCCGCGTCCGTCATCGCGTCCACCTTGCTCCAGTCCGTCGCCGCCAGCGCCTTGCGCGCCGCTTCACTCAAGGTTTTCGCCATAAAGATTCACTTCTCGTTGGTTCGCCTTACGGAGCGAAATCACCCGTCGTTCCGCTTCCCGATCCGTATAAACGCAGACAAAAAGCCGATCATGAATGAGGCCAAATGCGACTTGGCAAACCTCGCCGTAGTCAAAACGATCATCTGGTGTCGACACGTGCGGCCCGGCAAACAGGACCTCGGTCAATGCAAGAGAAACACCGTGCTTTGCTTGGTTGACGGCATCCTTGGCAGGATCGAACACATATCTCACATTGGCCAATATACGCCAGAGGCGTATATTGGCAAAGGTTCACAACCGTCGGTGTAGGGTTCCGGGCAAGCAAGATGTCTCAATGCGCCCGCTCGATGCAGAAATCGACCACGTCGATCAGGGCGGTCTTCCACGCCGAGGCGGGAAACAGCTCGAGCGCGTCACGCGCCATCGCCCCATAATGGCGGGCGCGCTCGACCGTGTCTTCGAGCGCGCGGTGTTTGCGCATCGCCGCAATGGCGGTTTCGAGATCGCCGTCTTCGATCTCGCCGCGTTCCAATGCGCGGCGCCAGAAGTCGCGCTCGCTCTCCGAGCCGCGCCGGAACGACAAAACGACCGGTAGAGTGATTTTGCCTTCGCGAAAATCATCGCCGACGTTCTTGCCGAGCTTGGCGGCCGTTCCGCCGTAATCGAGCGCGTCGTCGATGAGCTGGAAGGCGATGCCGAGATTGAGGCCATAGCTGCGACAGGCGTTAACTTCCGCTTTCGGTCGCTGCGCCAGGATCGGCCCGACTTCGGCGGCGGCGGCGAACAAAGCCGCCGTCTTGGCGCGGATGATGGCGAGATAATCATCCTCGCTGGTCTGCGTGTCGTTGGCCGCGGCGAGCTGCATGACCTCGCCTTCGGCAATGACGGTTGCGGCGGAAGAAAGCACGTCGAGGCAGGCGAGCGAGCCCACTTCGACCATCATTTTGAAGGCCTGGCCGAGGAGGAAATCGCCGACGAGGACGCTCGCCTCGTTGCCCCAGAGCATGCGCGCCGCGAGTTTGCCGCGCCGCATGTCGCTTTCGTCGACCACGTCGTCGTGCAGCAATGTTGCCGTATGCATGAATTCGACGGCGGCGGCGAGCCTGATATGGCCGCTTCCCGGATAGGCGCAGAGCCCGGCCGTCGCCAATGTCAGCATCGGCCGCAGTCTCTTGCCGCCCGATGAAATGAGGTGATTGGCGATCTCCGGGATCATCGTCACCTGCGACGAGGTGCGCGCGAGGATCGTCTGGTTTACTCGTTCCATGTCGGCGGCAACGAGAGCCAACAGCCCTTCGATGCGCGCCTCTTGTGCAACTTCTTCGAAGGGGATGACGACGCCCAATCCGAGAACCTCCGATCTGGTCATTCTCCCTAGGATGAGGCGAAGGCCGCGTCCAGAAAAATGCGCAAACCCGACGCCGCTGCACAATTTTGTTATGAAATCGCAGCGACCCAGCCAAGCTCGGAATTCTCACAGCGAATGCCGCAGACGCCGCCGAAACGCGATCCTTGCCGCGTTCGGCCCTCGGACGGGCTCCTCAAGTCGAGAATAATACACGTAAGATCAAACAGTTGTAGAATATCCCGTGGGACAAATACGGGTTGGTTCCGTCGCCTTTCGAAGCCAGCGCAAGACGCGATTCCCATCCGATCGGCATTGCTGCAGGATGACCGCAGCCGTACCCATCGCGCCAGTCCAGCTGTGACCTTGCGGGACATTTTGCCACGTGCGAGCTTTGCGGCGTAAGCGGATCTCGTCAAGGCGGAAGCGCCAATGCGACCCGCCTTTTCGAGCAAGTCGGGCATACCCAGCTTGCCATTAGGGGGCGAAACGCTTCAGGTTCAAGAAATTGGAGCCGATGCCGATGGTTTTGGATCGAATCGATCGAAAAACACGAACTTGGTCGATTCCAACAATTTAGAGTGGGATACGCGTTCAAGTTTAGGCAATCTGCGTCAGCTCGATTGCGCCGGAAAAGCGGCGCGGCGCCCTATTTTACCTCATCCCGCTGCAGGCATCCGCCACAGGTAGCAACAATGATCGAACTCTTACGAACCAATGATCTCGTTCTGATCTCGGCTGTCGAGGCTGTTCTCGCGGAAGAGGGAATTGCCGTTTTCGTCGCCGATCAATTCATGAGCGTCATGGAGGGATCGGTGGGCTTCCTGCCGCGCCGTATCTTGATCGACGCGAAGGATGCGGCCCCGGCGCGCCGCGTCCTGGTAGAGGCGGGGTTCGGGCGGGAATTGCCTGATGCCTGACGGCACCGCCGCGGCGTCCGCGGTGACGACCGATTCTTTTCTGGGCGGACAGATCCGCTTGCAGCAGCCGCGGCGCGGCCATCGCGCCGGGACCGATGCGGTTCTTCTGGCCGCGGCCGTGCCGATGGCGATTTCAGGGCTTGTGCTCGATATTGGTTCGGGCGTCGGCGCGGCGGGACTTGCAGTTGCGATTTTGAGGCCGGAGGTCGTTCTGGGCCTTGTCGAGATCGACCCGGGGCTCGCGCCGCTCGCGGCCGACAATCTCGCTCTCAATGGTCTTGCAGAGCGCGGCCATGTTCATCTCGCCGATGTTCTCGATCGTGAAAGCCGCTGCCGCGCGGGCCTCGTCGAAGGCTGCGCCAATGTCGTCGTGACGAACCCGCCCTTCTTCGATCCGGCGCAAGCGCGACATTCGCCGCAAGCGGCCAAACGCTCTGCCCATGTCATGCAAACATCCGGACCGGCCGCGCTCGAAGCCTGGATCGGCGCCTGCGTTGCTCTACTGGCAGAGGGCGGGCTTTTCATCATAATCCATCGGCCCGATGTCCTGCCGGTGATCGTGCGGGCTTCGGATGGTCTCGGCGGCCTGACGCTCCTGACGGTTCATCCGCAGAGGGAGAAGCCGGCGAGCCGGATTCTCCTGCGCGGCAGAAAGGGCAGCCGCGCGCCATTCGCGATCGCGCCGCCGCTCATCCTTCACGCCGGCGACAGCTTCAGTGAAGAGGCAGAAGCCATCCATCGAGGTCAGGCCGTGCTCGCCTGGTGACGCTTGGGCCCGAAGCCTGGCGCCGCCGCGCCGGGCGCGGCTCGTTGCCAAATCGAGGCTTGCGCCGTCGCCTCGATCATGGAACCTCTGGCGCCAGCGAAACCGGCGAGTGAAAGGATATTTTGAGCCATGCGGCATGCACGTGCAGAGACCGCCGGGCCGCAGCAATCGGCAGCGGCGTCGGCGCTCGATCCGACCCGTTCCTTCCAAGGCTTGATTCTCACGCTACAGCAATTTTGGGCGGCACAAGGTTGCGTCATTCTGCAGCCCTACGACATGGAAGTCGGGGCCGCCACGTTTCATCCGGCGACGACCTTGCGCTCGCTCGGGCCGAAGCCGTGGAAGGCGGCTTATGTGCAGCCGTCGCGGCGGCCGAAGGACGGCCGCTATGGCGAGAACCCCAATCGCTTGCAGCATTACTATCAATTTCAGGTCATCTTGAAACCGTCGCCGGAGGACTTGCAGGCGCTCTATCTCGCCTCGCTCGCCGCGATCGGCATCGATCCTCTCTTGCACGACATCCGTTTCGTCGAAGACGATTGGGAAAGCCCGACGCTAGGCGCCTGGGGCCTCGGCTGGGAATGCTGGTGCGACGGGATGGAAGTCTCGCAATTCACTTATTTCCAGCAGGTCGCCGGCATGGAATGTGCCCCCGTCTCGGGTGAATTGACCTACGGGCTCGAACGCCTCGCCATGTATGTGCAGGGCGTCGAAAACGTCTATGATCTCAATTTCAACGGCCTCGCGGGAGACGACAAAGTCTCCTACGGCGACATTTTCAAGCAGGCGGAGGAAGAGTATTCGCGGCACAATTTCGAGGCCGCGAACGTCGAAACCTTGTTCCGGCATTTCAAGGACGCGGAAACCGAATGCCAAGCGCTCCTCGCCAGAGGCGAGAGCGGCGATCGCAATCTGATCGTGCTGCCGGCCTATGACCAATGCATCAAGGCCTCGCATATTTTCAATCTTCTCGATGCGCGCGGCGTCATCTCGGTCACCGAGCGCCAGAGCTATATTCTGCGCGTGCGCGAGCTGGCGAAAGCCTGCGGCAGGGCTTGGCTCAAGACGCAGGCGGGCGGGGGGTAGCCGGCTTTGTCGCCGGTTGTCGGGCCTTTATTCGGAGCAGGGCTGCAAAGAGCGCCCCTCGCAACAAAAGATTTTGAGGCGACGCATTTCGTTCAGCGGAAACTGGTCCCTATTCCGCCGGATATTGTGCGGCTTGCCTATCGTTATCCAACTGCAGCCTATGCCCATAGACGCCATCGATCAGGTTGAAGAGCAACATGCCGCCGACCATGGCGGCGACGAAGAGAAAGGCTTCGCTGCGGCCGAAGCCGAGCGCCGTGATGGCCGGGCCCGGACAGAAACCGACGAGGCCCCAGCCGATGCCGAAAATGGCCGCGCCGCCGATCAGGCGAGCGTCGAATTTGGTCGCCTCCGCGGCCGAGTGGAATTCGCCGTCCAGCACCGGCTTTGCGCGCTTGCGGGCAAGCAGGAATCCGACGGCGGCGACGGGAATTGCGCCGATCATGACGAAAGCCAGGCTCGGATCCCATCGACCCGCGGCGATCGCGGCGAAGTCGAGAAAATTTAGAACCTTGGCCGGATTCGACATTTGCGAGACGAGAAGACCGAGGCCGAAAATGAGGCCGCAAAAGAACGACACGAGACCGCTTCGCATGGTCGAGCCTCCTTCAGACGAGATGGCGTAAGACGAAGACGGTTGCAGCGCCCGTCACCATGAATGTCAGCGTCGCCGCGATCGAGCGCGGCGAGAGGCGGGCAAGACCGCAGATACCGTGTCCGCTGGTGCAACCGCCGCTCAAACGCGTGCCGAAGCCGACGAACAGCCCGCCGATGACGAGGGCGGCACTCGATGAAGTCACCGTGAACGGCGGCAGGCTGCCGGCGAGGCCCGCATAGAGTGCCGGGGCGACGACGAGGCCGAGGCCGAAGGCGAGGCGCCAAACGCTGTCGCCGTGACGAAGGGCGAGGAGATTGCCGAATATTCCGCTGATGCCCGCCAGACGCCCAGTCAGCAGCAGCAAGAGCAGGGCGGAAAGCCCGATGAGCGCGCCGCCGAGGGTTGCGGCAAGAGGGGTGAATGTCGTCATTGGCTGCTCCAGTTCGGAGACTGTCCCGGAAAACGCGTAGATTTTTGCCGCAGAGGACGTGCTTCCCTGTGTCGACCTTGCCGCATCCCAGGAGCAGTTCAACCTTGCCCGCGTGAATCCGATTAATCAACGTATCACAGAAGTTATAAATCATATTCTACTTGTGCGCAACGCGCAACTAGAAATTTCACGCATGGGTGCGTGCGTTGCAGCGCGGCCATTCCCCCCGGCCGATCCCGCGTTTATAGAGACAGCAGGTCAGCCCAGAACAACGCGAGACCATGCCAGACTTTCTCCTCGAGCTTTTTTCCGAAGAAATTCCCGCCCGCATGCAGGCACAGGCGGCCGAGGACTTGAAACGCCTCGTGACCAATGCCCTCGCCGATCGCGGCCTCGGCTACGACGGAGCGGCGAGTTTCGCGACGCCGCGCCGGCTCGCTTTGCACATTGCCGATCTGCCGGCGCGGCAGCCGCATATGCGAGAAGAGAAAAAGGGGCCGCGCGTCGGCGCCCCGGATGCCGCCATCCAAGGCTTCTTGAAGAGCGCGGGTCTCAAGTCGCTCAGCCAGGCGAAGATCGAGAAGGACCCGAAGAAAGGCGAATTCTATGTTGCGGTGATCGAGCGGCCCGGCCGCGACACGGCGGCGGTTCTGGCCGAAATCCTGCCGCCGATCATCAAGACTTTCCCCTGGCCGAAGTCGATGCGCTGGGGCGCCGCCTCCTCCCGCACCGATTCTTTGCGCTGGGTGCGTCCGCTGCACAAGATTCTCGCGACCTTCGGCCCCGAGACGGAAGAGCCGGAGATCGTCGCTTTCGACGTCGCCGGCATCGCGTCCGGCAATAAGACCGCGGGGCACCGGTTCATGGCGCCGGGCGAAATCACGATTCGCCGCTTCGACGATTATGTGAGCGCGCTCGAACGGGCCAAAGTCGTGCTCGATCCGGCCCGCCGGCGCGACATCATTCTCTATGACGCCCGCAGCCTGGCGCATGCCCAGGGGCTCGATCTCGTCGAAGACGACGTTCTGCTGCATGAAGTCGCCGGCCTCGTCGAATGGCCGGTCGTGCTCGTGGGCGAGTTTGAAGAAGCCTTTCTCGACATACCGCCGGAAGTCATTCGCGCCACGATCCGCGCCAACCAGAAATGTTTCGTGCTGCGCAATGCGGTGACGGGCGAGCTCGCCAATCGCTTCATTCTCGTCGCCAATATCGCGGCCAAGGATGGCGGGGTAGCGATCGCGGCCGGCAACGGGCGCGTCGTGCGGGCGCGGCTCGCCGATGCCCGCCACTTCTGGTTGACAGATCTCGCGCCGTTGCCGGACTATAAAAACGCAGAAGACAAGTCACTCGACCAGCGCCTCGTTAAGTTGCGCGCGCTCGGCATCGTCTTTCACGAGAAGCTGGGAATGCAGGGAGAGCGGATCTTCCGGATCGCCGACTTGGCGGAAGGACTCGCGCCACTGATCGGTGCCGATCCGGCTCTCGCCAGACGCGCCGCCGAACTCGCCAAGGCCGATCTCGTCACCGAGATGGTCGGTGAATTTCCCGAGCTGCAAGGGCTCATGGGCCGCTATTACGCCGCCGCGCAGGGCGAGGACGCCGCTGTCGCCGCCGCGATTGAAGAGCATTACCAACCTCAGGGGCCGAGCGACCGGATTCCGACCGCGCCGGTTTCAATCGCTGTCGCGCTCGCCGACAAGCTCGATACGCTTGTCGGCTTTTGGGCGATTAATGAAAAGCCGACCGGCAGCAAGGACCCTTATGCGCTGCGCCGCGCGGCGCTTGGCGTAATCAGGATCGTCCTCGAAAATGAGCTCCGACTACACCTTGAGACCGCAGAAATAGATGCTTTGCGGGGGTTCGCTCTGGAAAACCATTTGAAAGTTCGCGAGAATATCGCGATTTGGGCCGAGCTGCCGGGCGGAATGGCTTCATCGCTCCAGGAGGTTATTGGCGCGATTCCCAAGGCAATTAAGGTGATGGGGCTGGATGCCTTCTTCGCCGACCGCCTCAAAGTCTACCTGCGTGACAAGGGCTCGCGGCATGATCTGATCGACGCGGTTTTCGCGCTTCCCGGTCAGGACGATCTTCTCATGATCGTGCGAAGGGTCGAAGCGCTCGGCCGTTTCCTCGATACGGATGAAGGCGGCAATCTTCTGATCGGCTATCGCCGCGCCGCCAATATTCTGCGCGCCGAGGAAAAAAAGGCCAGCGCCGAAGAGGCTCTATCCTATGCGGCACCCTTCTTGCCCGATCGGCTCGTCGCGACGGAAGAAAAGGCGCTTGCGAAAAGTCTGTCGCATGCCGCAGCACAAGCAAGCGCCGCAGTCGAAGGCGAAGATTTCGAAGCCGCGATGCAGGCGCTGTCGCATCTGCGCAAGCCTGTCGACGACTTCTTCGATAAAGTCACGGTGAACGCGGACGATCCGAATTTGCGGCTGAACCGCCTGCGTCTCCTCAGCGCTCTGCGCGATGCCGTCCATGAGGTCGCGGATTTCTCGAAGATCGCGGGGTAGAGCGCGGTGACACAAGGTGAAGACGACTGCCGTCTTTGCGAGGCAGGCAAGTTTACGCAGGCTGCCTAAACTTGCCTGCGCAGCGAGCGCGATCCCTCGCCCTTCGAGACGCGCCTTTGGCGCTCCTCTCCATGAACACCGCCGCCGATTGTCATCCTCGCGAAAGCGAGGATCCAGGGGCAACTCGCACAAAACTCTGGATTTCCCGGTCTTCGCCTCCGGCTCGCCGGGAATGACAGGGGGGAGCGTCTCACTATGGACACAGCCGCCAAGATAGCGTGTTCATGGTCCGTGTGCAGCTCCCGTTGGAGCAGATGGCTCATGCTGAGGAGGGCTCGAAGAGCCCGTCTCGAAGCACGAGGGCTTCTGGGTTCATTGGTGCAAGACCGCTTTGACATCGCAACTACGGGACGGCTCCTCGGCGCGGTGAACCCAAGGGGCTTGAAATCGTGCCGCGTATGGGACATATGCACGCCAACGAATATCAACCTGCGGAACCTATCGTGCCGATCTATGCTTATCGTTGCCGCTCCTGCGGCGAGGAATTCCAGACCCTGGTCCGCTCGGGCGAGACGCCCGTCTGCGAAAAATGCGCCAGTGCCGATCTCGAACGGCAGCTCTCGCTGATCGCCGCGCCGAACAAGGGTGGCGACGCGTTCGCCGAGATGGGCGCCTGCGAAGCCGGCATAGGCGGCTGCGGCTGCGGCGCGGGCGTCTGCCCGGCCTTCGCCGAGGCGTGACCGGATCCCATCGCCAGTCTGTCGGAGACGCGGGCGCTGAAAAGCGTTGCGGCGCGCCGGCCTTTTTGCATCTGATCGAGGCTTGACTTTATGATCGGCTGCGCTTTCGCGGCGGGCTCGATTTTTCTCCCCGAAAGCGTTTGGTTTGGGCGCGATCGGCATGAGCGGCGATGGTCCGGAAAAGTGGCCCCGCTTTGCCGACATTTGCGTCAAATTACGCATGCGGCACTTCTCGCCGCGATCCAAGTTGGAACGCGCCGACGCATAGTGAGAAAGGTGATCGCGCTGGAGCGCAGCATGAGCGATCACCGCAAGAGTCGATTTCTTTCGCCCGCTGAAAGTCCGTAGCCTAAACTAAACTTGCTTCCATATATGATCGCGAATGGTGCCCGGAACAATCAGGTTTTCAACCTTCTTCAATACTGCGCGGTATTCGGCGTCAGCCATCAGCTTGACGGTCGCCTCATCCAGTTGAGCGAGGCTGTCGTAATGAGCAATCCAGACGATCTCGCCAACGGTGCCGCCGACAGTAATGCTGACGGCGAGATCTCTGCCGATCACCCGTGTGACGAGCGTCGCGATTTCCTTCGCGACAGCCAATACATCGAATATTTTCCCAGGCTGCGCTACGGCGGTTCGGACAAATGTGATCATGGTCAGCTCCTCCGAAAGATGCGAACGGGCGCGATCTCGGCTCGCGTTCGCGCTCTTGACCCTTAATGGCGGGTCAAGACAGTAATATCACCTTGCCGCGGTTTGCGGCGTCATCAATTGTCAAAATTTAGGAATTGTTGCGACATGAAACGCATCGCGACAGTTTGCGCGCAAATCATCGGCGCGCCGTGCCGCGGTTTTATTGCATTCATGTTGATTCCGAGAATTATCTCGCTTGAGACATCGGATGTCTCCGATGTCTTATGAAGGACGTGGTTCAACTTTTTGATTTGACGCGTATTCTCATCGACTGGATGTTTCAGCCCGTGTTGGTGCGGGTTGAAGCGCGAAGCGCCGGCAACGCCCTTTTGCATCTGATGGCGGGTTCGATTATCGATCGGGCGAGCTTTCCAGGCGAGACCGGCATTCATCTTGAAAGCGCGAATTGCGCTCTAGCACGATCGGGATGGCAGGCATGGCCAAGGAAGGACGCCACGACAAGACCGGCGAGATGACGGTCCGCCAGGACGCGTTCAAGCTCGCCAAGACCGGCGCCCTCAAATACGACTGGCGCGACCCCTATCACATGGCGCTGACGTTGAGCTGGCCGCGCTTCATCGCTCTCTTTTTCGGCGTCAATATTGCGATCAACGTCATATTCGCGCTGCTCTATTTGGCGCAGCCGGGCAGCGTCAGCAATGTCGGTCCTGGCTCGTTGACTGAGGCCTTCTTCTTCAGTCTGCAGACATTGGCGACGGTGGGCTATGGCGTCATGGCACCGCAAACTCTCTACGGCCATGTCGTAGCCTCGATGGAAATCTTCTGCGGTCTGGCCTTCACGGCGATCATGACAGGGCTTGTCTTCGTGCGGTTTTCGCGGCCGCGGGCGAGAATTGCCTATGCGACGCAGGCCGTGGTCTGCCGTTTCAATGGCCGGCCCACCTTCATGATCCGCATCGGCAACCGCCGCGCCCATGCGCTGACCGATGCGACGGCCCGCCTCAGCGCGCTCCTCAGCGAATGGACCGAAGAAGGCCAGTTCTACCGTCGCATTCACGATCTTCATCTCGCCCGTACGCGGATTCCGATCTTTTCGCTCGTCTGGACATTGATGCACGAGATCGACGAAAACAGTCCTTTATACGGATGCGATCCCGCGCATATCGGCGAAAAGGTGACGCAAATCTTCCTCTCCATCGAAGCGCGCGATCCCGCCTTGGCGGCACATGTCTACGATACGAAAGACTATGACCCTGAGGATGTCCTGTTCGGCCATCGTTATGCCGATGCCCTGACGATCGACGCGCAAGGCCGGACGCTCGCCGACCTGACGCGGATCGGCTCGACCGAGCCGGAAGCCGGTCTCTCGCAGGCCGGTCAAGACCAACGCGACGCGGAGAATTAAGTGCTCCATGTTTGCCGGATGGGCGTCACCTCTCTCGGCGAGCGGGATCAGCGGCAGTATGTAACTTCCGTTCACCTATCGAACCGATCGCCCTTGCAACCGATCAACTCTGCATGGTCAGCACATCTGCATGTCGAAGCTTCGTGACGATCTCTTCCGCCTCGTGTCTCTTGCTGAGCATCTTCCAATCCGCCTTCGGGCCATAAAGCCGTACTTCAGGGAGGATTACTTTTTTTTTGGGAAGGGGCCACTGAAAATAAAACGGTTTTCGATGGGAGGCGCTCGGGTGCCGCGAATCGGCTCGCAGCGTGCTTTTCAAAGCCCACGAGAAGTGCTACGGATGCGGTGTTTTGCCGCGCATTATCGGGTGGGAAAGCAAAGAGGAGGAACTCCGCTATGTCGCATGAGAAGTGTTCTTCGAAGGGAAAGCGTCGGAGCAAAGCTGTATCTGTGTTGGGAATCGCCGGGATGTCTTTGGCGGCGATGGACGGCGGAGCATTCGCATCGATCAGCGGATCGGCAGCGGATATAGCGTCGCAGAACACGGCACCCAGTCAGGTCGTCACCCTCGGTGAGGAAGAAATCTCCGACGTCACTTTGTCGACGTTCTATGTCTTCGACAAGGAAAACGCCCGAACACCTCAAGCCGGCGTACAGGAAGCGAGAGGCGGCTGCGGCAGAGGCTGCGGTGGCGGCAGAGGCTGCGGCGGCAGAGGCTGTGGCGGCAGAGGCTGTGGCGGCAGAGGCTGCGGAGGACACGGCTGCAGAGGCGGCTGCGGAGGCTGCGGCGGAGGCTGGGGCTGCGGAGGCGGCGGCTGCTGTTGGGTTAACGGAGTCTACATCTGCCCTCAATAGACCCGAGCACTTTCCGATTACGTTGACAGACGCAGGTCGTCATGGCCGGGTTTGATCAGGTTCGACCCGGCCAACGGCGTGGTGTTTGGAGCGCTGCCCACGTGGATGCGTGGGCGGGCCTGCGCATGACGGCGAGCCTGTGGCAAACTCGATCGAGAAAAGCTAGAGCGCGATGACGAAAAGTGGGCACCGGTTTTCCGGCGCGATCAAGTTCACGCAGATTGCGTAAACTTCTCTGCATATCCTGCTCTAAATTATTAGAATCGGTCACGTTCGTGAATTTGGACTGATTCAATCCAAAATCATCGTGATCTGGCGCGCGAGCGAGACGGCGGCGCTCTCACAGGCCGGTCCAACCCAAGGCGACATGGAGAAATAAGTGCTCCACGTTGGCCGGATGGTCGTTAGCTCTCGCCGCAAGCGGGACCAGCGGTCGCCAGCGATAATATGCAACTTCCGTTCACCTATCGAACGGGTCGCCGCTGCAACCGATCGATTCCGCGTCGTCAGCACCCGTACCTTTGGAAGCTTCGCGTCGATCTCTTCCGCGTTGCGTCTCTTGCTGGACATCCTCCGATCGGCCTTCAGGTCATGAAGCCATCGTCAGGCGGGATCACTTTTGAGGGAGCAGATTGCATGTCGCTATTCATACCACACGAAACGTGTTAGAAATCTTGCCTAGTTGTCGCGCATTTGTCGGGGGGAAGTAGAGAGGAGGAACTCTGCTATGGCTCAAGCGAAGCGTTCTTCAAAGGGAAAGCGCCCTAGCAAGGCTGTGTCCGTGCTGGGAATCGCCGGGATGTCGTTGGCGGCATCGACCAGCGGATCGGTAGCGGATATATCGGTAGCGGATACGCCGTCGCGGAGTGTGGCACCGTTGCAGGCCGTCACGTTCGGTGAGGAAGAAATCGCCGACGTCAGCTTGGCGACGTTCCATCTCTTCGACCGCGGAAAATTGGGAACATTGCCGTCAGGGATACAACTTGCTCGAGGCGGCGGCTGTGGCTGCGGGCATGGCTGCGGCGGCGGCTGCGGCGGACGTGGCTGCGGCGGTATGAGAGGCTGCGGCGGTCTCGGGCATGGCTGCGGCGGTAGAGGCTGCGGCGGCAGAGGCTGCGGCATTGGAGGCTGCGGCTGGGGCGGCTGCGGCGGCTGCGGCTGGGGCTACGGCTACGGCGGTTGCTGCTTGTCGTGGGGTGGTTGTGCCATCTGCTAGACCCGAGCAGTTTCCGATTGAGTTGATAGACGCAGGTCGTCATGGCCGGGTTTAACCGGGTCTGACCCGGCGTCCAAATGTCTTGTTTGCAGCCCTGCCCACGTGGACGCGTGGGCAGGGCTGCGCATGACGGCGAGCCTGTGGCCACCTTGATCGACAACGCTGGCGCGCGAGCTAGACCGCGGCGCTCTTGCAACCCGAAGAATGACGGCGTTACAATGGCGATCCGCACTGGTGCCGATAAGCGTAGAAGCGCGCGTGCCGACCTCATGACACACGATCACGAAAGCAGTTTTACACAGCATAACGACAAAGACATTCCGCAGTTCGCGCCGAATTTCACCGTCTATGTGCTGCCACCCGATGTCGTCTGCCTCTATTCCGAGGACCGGAAGTTTTTTCTTCACGGCGAGCTGTATTGTGCGCTCGCCTCCGCGATCGGAGAGGGCGGAAGGAGTTTTCGGCAGCTCGTTCGCGAGCTGGAGCAGGATTTTCCTCCCGACAAAATCCAAGAAGCCCTGAAGCGGCTGGTCGACCGCCGCTATGTCGTCCCCGCATCGCGTTCTTCGAATGGCGCCGTAGCCGCTTATTGGGCGAGCCTCGGCCTGCTGCCTGAGACCGCGAAGAAAAATCTCCAGAAATGTCGCGTGCGCATTCAATCGATCGACGTGCAAGGGGCAACGGAACTCGGGGTCGCCCTGGGCGGGCTGGGCGTTCGCGTCATGAAGCGCTCCGCCGACCTGACGGTCACGCTGGTGAACGATTATCTCGAAGCACGATTGGCCGAATTGAACCGGCAGCATTTGTCGGACCGCACCGCCTGGTTGCTCGTCCAACCCTCCGGCATTTTTCCCCTGGTGGGGCCGGTGTTCAGGCCCGGGAAGGGCGCCTGCTGGACCTGTCTTGCCGAGCGCATGAAACGGAACCGAGAGGTCAAGGCACTTCTCGACCGCAGAGAGGCCCGCTGCGTCGCCGTTTCGCCCCTCGCCCGGAACACGCTCGGACAGAGTGGCATCCAGCTTGCGGCCATCGAGATCGCGAAAGCGATCGCCACCGATTTTCGCACGGAATTGAGCGATCACATCATCAGCCTCGACTTGTCGGGCTCGACCATCGTGAAGCATTACGTGGCGGCCCGCCCGCAATGTCCGAGCTGCGGCCGCAAGAAGCTGCGCGATCCCCGCCGCGCGCCGGTGCCGGTCGAACTCGGCGCCGGCGGCAAGCTGGTCATGACGAGCGGCGGCTATCGCACCGTTTCGCCGAGGGCCACGGTTGCACGTTTCCGCAAGCACGTGAGCCCGCTTGACCGGTGTGGTCTCGCGTCTCGAGCGGATCGAAGCCGATTTGCCCCTGAACACCAACTACCATGCCACGCACAATTTTTCGGGGCCGGCCGAGACGGTCAATGAGCTCAGGGCGGGGCTGAGTAGCGGCAGCTTCGGCAAGGGCAGCACTGCCGAACAGGGTGAAGCCAGCGCGCTGATGGAGGCGATCGAGCGTTATTCCGGGATTTTTCAGGGCGACGAGATCAGAGCAAAGCGGCGGTTCACCGATTTCTCGTCAGGCGAGGCCATTCCTCCGAACAAAGTCCTGCTGTTCAGCGACGCGCAATTGCGGCAAGGCCGGGCGCCGACGCCCGGCTCGGACGAGTGGGAGGCGACCCCGGCGCTATTCGATCGATCGGCCGAGATCGAATGGTCGCCGGTCTGGTCTTTGCGCGACGCGCGCTTCAAATATCTTCCGACCAGCCTGTTGTATTTTTTCTACAGGGGCCCTGCCGCCTTCGCAGCGGATTCCAACGGCTGCGCGGCCGGCAACACGCTCGAGGAGGCAATCGTCCAGGGATTCCTCGAGCTGGTGGAACGGGATGCATACGCGATCTGGTGGTACAATCGATTGCAGCGGCCGGAAGTGGACCTCGGCCAGTTCGACAATTCCTATGTCCGCGATCTGCGAAAGCAGCTTGCCGAAACCGGCCGCCAGCTTTGGGTGCTCGACGTCACCAGCGATCTCGGGATTCCGACCTTTGTGGCGATAACGCATTGGATGCAGAACGGGCAGGAAAATATCGAGTTCGGTTCCGGCGCGCACTTCGATGCGCGAATCGCCTTGTTGCGGGCGCTGACCGAGCTAAACCAGTTCTTGTCCCTGGGTCTGATGGGCGGCGGAACCGGGGAGAAATCGAGCCTCGACGGCACCACGCCGTTGCGCCTGAGGACCATCCCTTCTTGACGCCGAGCGGAAATCCGCTGGTCCAATTGAAATTCGACTCGAAGTTCGGCCATCTCGACACGCGCGAGCAGGTGACCGCCTGCGTCTCCCTTGCGAAGCAAGCGGGCCTCGATTTCCTCGTCCTCGATCAGACGCGTCCCGACATCGAGGTCCCGGTCGTCAGAGTGATCGTTCCAGGATTGCGGCATTTCTATCGCCGCTTCGCGCCTGGCCGGCTTTACGATGTTCCGGTAAAGCTCGGATTGCGCGACCGGCCGCTCGAGGAAAACGAACTCAATCCGATTCATCCCCATACCTGAAGGTCATCCCGGCTTGCGCGCTCCCGAACCAAAGAGCGTGCGACGGGCCGCGCCAGCAGCCGTTTCCGCCCGGCTCCGCGGTCACGTCACGCTCGAAGCGCATGCGAACGGAGAAATCGTCGCCTACTTCGATGGCTATTCGGTCGGCTTGGGAACGTTCAGCGCAGGAGCGGCGGATCGCGCGCAGGACCTGCGCACAGGTCTGCCGCTCGCCTCGTTTGCATCCGGCGGCCGAAAAATCGACAAAGAGATTGATCTTCTGGTCCGGCGCTTGGCCAGGCGCGGTCTATTGGAGTACCGCCTCGGGCGCTCGCGCAACGGCGAGGATCTGGTCGTCATCGAACCGCAGGTTGCCGATTATTGGCCGCGAACGCCGGAGCTCGGCAATGCCGACACTCTCGTCCTGTCGCGGTTCGCGTACATGCGACGGCGCGGCAACGAGATGGTGCTGGAATCGCCGCGCGCCGGCGCGTTGTTCAAAATCTGCGATCCGAAGATTGCGGCCATCTTGGCCATGCTGTCCACGCCGCAACAAATCAAACAGCTGCGTCGGCAGGACGGTTTTCCTGGGGTCGAGCTTCTCGCTTTGCTGCTGGATTGCCAAATCCTTTTCAAGGTCGACGCCACTGGCGGCAACGGCCTGCGGCCGGCGGAGGGCGACCACAACCTCGTTCTTTGGGACTTTCACGATCTTCTGTTCCACACGCGCAGCACCGAAGGCCGACACGCCAACCCGCTTGGCGGAGTTTATCCTCATGCCGGCGTCATTTCTGCGCTGCCGGCGGTGCGGCCCCACTGGCCCGGAAAGAAAATCGATCTGCGCAAGTTCTCGGCGGCGCATCCGGCGGCAATCTCGCCGGTCGCGAAGCTCCTGCGGGAACGTCATTCGACGCGCAGCTTTGATGACCAGCAGGCCGATCACGCTCGCGGAGCTTTCGCAATTTCTCGACAGCACCGCGCGCGTCCTGTCGAGATCGAACAGCCGGGTCGATCTCGACGACGGCGGTCACGCCGCCAGGCCATATCCGTCGGCCGGTGCCAGCTACGAGCTCGAGCTCTATCTGGCCGTCGACAAATGCGAAGGACTAGCACGAGGCTTCTATCATTATGACGCCGGCGGACACGCGCTGGTGCCGATCGGCGTTCAAACGAGTGAGCTCGAAGCGCTGCTGGCGAGATCCAAAAATGCCATGGGTGCGCCCGCCACGCCCCAAATCTTGATCACGATCGCCGCGCGCTTCGGCCGGATTTCATGGAAGTACAGCTCGATCGCCTATTCGCTCATTCAGAAGGACGTCGGCGTATTGATGCAAACGCTCTACCTGATGGCGACCGACATGGGGCTCGGCGGATGTGCGATTGGAGTCACGAATATCGATCTCTTCGCAAAGATGACGGGGATCGAATTCCACGTGGAGGGCCCGGTCGGTCAATTTGCGATCGGTCGCGGCGCGAAATCGGCAGCTTCCGACTGACAATGCTCGGCCTCGGTGTGGCTGGGCGACTGCGCCCCAGATGGCGACGGCACCACCAAAACCGGCGGATCAAGTACGATTAATCTGCGGTGCCGGGCTACGCCAAGACTATCGCCGGCCCCCTGCGTCCGAGGGATAGCGCGGCACGAAATATCCAATAGCTTTGCGGCTGCGCCTATGCAGCAGCGCGAATATGGCGCCCTGAGGATCCGTGCAATGGACGATCCAAGCGCCGCCCGGCACTTCAATCGGGCCATAAAGGATTTCGCCGCCTCGGGCCTCAACCCGGTTTGCCGCCGTCTCGACGTCGTCGACGTTGAAATAGTAAAGCCAGAAGGGAACCGGTAAAGTCGGAGGCTTGCTGAACATGCCGCCGATCGTCTCCCCTCCGGCGGAGAATTGCTGATACGTGCCCATCGCGCCGACGTCGGCGTCCGCTTTTTGCCAGCCAAACAGCGCGCCGTAGAAAGCGAACGCCTTCTCCCAGCTGGCCGCGAGCAACTCATGCCAGCCCATGCGCCCCGGTTTGCCTAGGTCAGCGGGCTGCTGTTGGCCGGGATTCAGCCACTTGAACAACCCAAGCGTTGCCATTTGCGGGTCCGCGACGATCGAAAAGCGGCTGATGTTGGGGACGTCCGTCGGTGGGACGTGCACCGCTCCGCCAAGCTGCTTGACCCGGTCGACGGCAGCGTCCACGTCGTCGACCTCGACATATCCGAGCCAGTGCGGCATCGCGCCCGCTCTTCTCGCGTCCTCCGGCAGGTTCATCAACCCGGCGACTGGGGCGTTGCCAGCGGTAAACAAGGCATAGGGCGTGCCGGGCATCGACACGTCCTGCGCGCCCCAGCCCATGACCTCGCCGTAGAAAGCCTTGGAAGCCACCATATCTGTCGTCATCAGCTCGTACCAGACGAAGCGGCCATGAGAATTGACCATGTGTGTTCCTCCGTTCGAGCCTGCAAAGAAGCCGCGACGACGCCCGCATTTGAACCGACCTAGCTTGTTTTCCGGCGCATAGTTGAGAAGCCAAGTCCCTTGGCTTGAATAACGGCGGCGCGGAGAAAGTGCAATGATGGACGATCGCCGGCCCGACGCGGAACAATTCGGCCGAGCCGGAAGCCGGTCTCTCGCACGAAAACTGAACGGCGCATGGCGATATTCGCCTTCGTCATTTTCTTGCGCGCCGCAGCAGGGGCGATCCTCCCTCGGGCCGGTGCGGAAGTTGTGTCTTTCGGACGAAGCACTCCGCCGCCGATCGAATCTTGATACGCTGCGGCAGGCCGGATCACGAGTTTGTGAGCCGTGAAACGAAATCCCCAACCGACACGTAGATCAAATCGGGCGATCGAGCGCCCGTGCAGCGCTCTCAGAACGGGCGCATCGTTTTTGGGGAGATCAATATGAAGATGAATTTCGTTTCCGGCAGCAGCATCGCGATCGCGGCCGTCAGCCTTGCTATGGGCGGTGCGGCGCTGACCCTTTCCGGAGCGGCGAAGGCGGCGGATACGGTCATGTGCATGGGCATCAATGCGTGCAAGGGCAAGGCCGCCTGCAAGAGCGCCAGCAACGAATGCAAGGGCCAGAACGCCTGCAAGGGGCACGGATGGTTGCCGGAGAAGTCCGCAGCGGCGTGTAAGGCCAAAGGCGGAACTGTCGGCTGATAAGGCTGGCTCGCGGGCAGGGACCTGCCTTCGGACCATTTTCTCGCCGAGTTTGAAACCATCCGCAGCAAGAAAATCCGACACGACAGAAGTTGGAGCGCTTTCGCGGCTCAGCGCCCGTGAAAGCGCTCCAGCGTTGCAATCTGGAGCGAACCGATGCACAAGCCTCTGCCCCTTGGTTTCGGCCTCGGGCTACGTCCCGTCTATTATCCCGACATTCTCGAAGCGAAGCCTCCAGTCGATTGGTTCGAAGTCATTTCCGAGAATTTCATGGTTCCCGGCGGCAAGCCGCTCGCCATGCTGGAGCGCATTCGCGCCGATTATCCGATCGTCATGCACGGTGTTTCGATGTCGATCGCTTCGACGGCGCCGCTCGATCTCGACTATTTGCACGCCCTCAAGCGTCTCGCCGACCGGTTCGAGCCCGTTTTGGTGTCCGACCATCTTTGCTGGACGGGCGTTCACGGCGTCAATCTGCACGACCTGCTGCCGGTGCCCTACACGGCCGAGGCTCTCAGCCATGTCGTCGATCGGATCTCTCGGGTTCAGGATATTCTCGGTCGCCGGATCACGATCGAAAATGCCTCGACCTATGTGACGTTTGCCGAATCGGAAATGGACGAATGGAGCTTCGTTCGCGAAGTCTCCGAGCGCGCCGATTGCTGGTTGCTGCTCGACGTCAACAATGTTTTCGTCTCGGCGTTCAATCATGATTTCGAGCCGGGCAAGTTCATCGAAGCGATCCCTGTCGAGCGCGTCGTCCAGTTTCATCTGGCCGGCCATTCGGAATATGGGACGCACAAGATCGATACGCACGACCAGCCGGTCTGCGATGAAGTCTGGGCGCTCTTTGCCGACGCGTGCGAGCGGTTCGGACCGGTCTCGACGATGATCGAACGCGACGACAATTTCCCACCTTTCGCGGAGCTCGTCGCCGAACTCGAACATGCACGCCGCATCGCGCAGCGGGCGTGGTCTCGGATGAGCGAGGTTGCGGCATGAGACTCGCAGAGCTGCAGGCCAGATTTCAAGACGCTGTGCTCACAGGCGACCGAAAGATCCTTGCCTCCATCGAGGCGTCGCGTCGGCTGGGCGGCGCGGCGCGGTTCGAAATCTACGCCGACTCCTACAGATTTCGGCTCGCAGAATTCTTGTCAAAGGATTACCCGGTGCTGCGCAACGCGCTCGGCGACGAAGATTTCGGCGCGCTCGTCGAAGCCTATATCGAGGCCATGCCTTCCCATCATAGAAATGCGCGTTGGTACGGACAGCGCCTCCCGCAGTTCATGCGTGAGACCGATCCCTGGCGAAGAAGGAGGAGATCGATCGATCTTGCCCTATTCGAACGGGCGCTCGCCGATGCTTTCGATGCAGCCGACGCCGATGTCCTCGACCTCGATGCCGTCGCTCTCGTTGCCGCCGAGGACTGGCCGGGCCTCAATTTCGAGTTTCACCCGAGCGTCGTTCTCTTGGCGCTCGCCCAGGGAACGGTGGCGACCTATGCCGCCGCGTCCGACGACGATTATCTGCCGCCATCCCCGGCCGGCGCGGCCCCGGATGGCGATCTCGCCGGACGAAGCCCCCCCGGCGAAGAAGCGATTCTCGTTTGGCGCAAAGACGGTCAGTCCTTCTACCGCGTTCTCGGCGAGGACGAGACTCTGGCCTTGAACGAAGCCGTAATCGGCAAGAATTTCGGCGATGTTTGCAGCCTTCTCGCGTTCCGCAATGCCGGCGAAGACGTCACCGCGCTGGCCGCGAAGTTCCTCGCCGCTTGGTTCCGCGACGGCCTCGTCTCGTCACTGGTTCGCTGAAGGTCGATCGCGCGTGTCGGTTTCACCCTGGTGGTGCAAGTCATTCAAATTGAGTGGTTTTGTGCGGAGCGGAGGTCCGCGTTCCGGACCGCGGACCTCTGGTCCGCTATTCCCTTCAATTTAATCGACGCAGGCCACTCGTTCGATGACGAGCGGCTTGAGACCGGCGATCGTCGCTTCGATCCTGTCGCCGCGGACGACCGGGCCGCCGCCCTGGCGTGCCGCCTTTCAGTCGAGATCGAGCGGCTCGGTTCCCTTTGGCTTGCCGTCGGCGCCGAGCATGATCTTCTCGATCCTTTGTTCGGCGCTCTTCAGGAGCGCCTCGCAATGTTTCTTCAAGGCTTCGCCGCGTTCATAGGCCACGATCAATTCTTCGAGCGGCACGGCGCCCTTTTCCAATTGGTCGACGATGGCTTCGAGCTGGGCTATGGCCTGTTCGAAGGGCAGGGCGGCGATGTCGTCGTTTTTCTCGGTCAATAGTCCAGTCTCATCATTCGTTGGGCACTTGTTCTATATCATGCCCGCGGCGCGCGGCGAGCAAAGACGAATTTCTGATAGACGAAGCCGACCGCGATGAGGACGAGGCCGAGTCCGATGAACGACAGTGCCCGTAGAATACCCTGAAGGCTGGCGAGGTCGAGGAGAAAGACCTTGAACACGCTCGCCGCGACGAGGAGGCCGGAGATCAATCGTGCTTGCGTCGAATTCCGCGAGAGGCCGAAGGCGAGATAGCCAATGCCGAGCCCGAGCCAGAGCGCCGAATAGGCGTAGAGCTCGGCATCGCTGACGCGGATATGCAAATAGGGGCCGAACAGCCAAAGATTTGGCCCTTCGAAGAGCCGCCGCAGCTCCAGATTGAGAAAGGCGAAGAGGAGGGCATGAAGGCAGATTTGCGCGCCGATCACGTACCAGTCGGGCCGTATCCCGCGCGCGAATCGCGCCAAGAGATAGGCGAGAGCAGCCGGCAGCAGATAGGCGAGAGCGAGATCGTTCAGAAGCGCTCCGCCTTCGAGAGGCGTCTTGGCGAAGAGGGGATTGGCGGCCATCAGGAGACCGAAAAGGGTCACGCCGAAAGACAAGAGGCCGAACCCGAGCGAGGCAGCCCGCAATACGGGATTTGTCCTCAGCGCGTCCAAGCGGGTGGTGAGGATGGCGTAGCCGAAGCTTGCGGTCGCCAGCAGCCCTTGTTCGACGAGGCTTGAGCCGCGGGCAAAAGGGTCGCCGCCGTGGACGGCATGGCGAATTTCGAAAAAGACCAGAAACGCCGCGAAGAGTATCGCCAGTCCTTGCGCGATATGAACGGGCGGGTCTTCGCCGCGCGGGCGCATGAACTCCGCCGCGATTGCGAAAGCCAGCGCCGGCACGCCATAGCCCCAAAGAAGCCAATTGAAGATCGGCGTCGTGCCAAGGTCGGCCCCAACGACGCGCGGATCAATCGCCAATCGCACCGCAACGGTCACACCTAGGGCAGCGACCCCCCAGCGCAGGGCGGGGATATCGAGGCGGCGGTCGACGAAACTCGTGCCAAGAGCCGCGAGGGCGAAGGCGACCGTCAGCATGCCGCGGTCGAGCGCGAAGACGAGGCCGAAAGACAGTGCTGCCAGTGATGCCGCCGCGAAAGCGCCGAGGCCGAGATGGAATACCGGCTCCTCCCGTGCCTTAAGGCGGTTTTGCAAAACAGTCGCAGCGATCAAGAAGAGAAACGCCAGCGCAGCCGCGAGCGCCGCGAAGACCATGCCGCCGGCCGACGCCTTCAGCCGCAGATAGGCGATGACGAGACCCGCGAGCGGTGCGAGCGTGGCGGCAGCCGCGTAGAGTGCCGCGGGAAGCGTTCGTAAACTGGGGCTGCCGACCAGACGCAACGTTCCGGCTGCGGCGAGCGGCAGGATCGTCAAGACTGCGAAGGCGCCGAACCCCGGCGATCCGTTCGGCGCAGGCCAAAACCCATCCGAAGCCGAGACGCTGAGGCTCTGCACCGGAACATTCGGCCAGATGATCAAGATCGCAAGGATGAGAGCGCCGGCGGTCAGCGTCAGCGCCGCGACCTCTGCGATGAGGAGGCCGCTCGCCGCAAGAGGGACGGCGGCGACCAGCGCCACCGCGATGGCAGCCGCTGCAAAAGCGCCGGCCGAGGTGCTGTGCCAAAGGGTGACGAGCGTCAGCAAGGCGAATGCGGACGGGAGTGCCCAACCGATCGCGTCGAAATCGCGGTCGCCGTCGGGTTCCGTCGGGCGCCTGCTGTAGACGAAGAGCGCGATCGAGAGCAGGCTCTGCAGCAAGGCATGGAAAAGCTCCGCCGAGACGACGCCGGAAGCGTTCGCTTCGAGCAGCACAAGACCCCATAGAAGGCCGCCGGCGCCTGCCGAAAGCGCCAGCCAGAGCCAAAAGCGCAGCCACGCCAAGCCATAGGCGCTGGCGGTGACGAAGCCGATGTAGATCACGACCGGCCATGGATCGGGCGTCTCCGACTCGACGAGCAAAGGTGCTGCGAGCGCGCCGACAAGGCCGAGCCCGGCCAGCGCCGGCCCGTGCAGCGCCGCGGCCAGCATCGTTGCGAGGCCCAGAAGTCCGAGCGCCAGGAATGCCGGTCCTGGCCCGATAAAATGATAGAGGGCATGCGCGGCATAGACCGTCCCGAAGGCAGCAACCGTGCCGGCCGCGGTCAAGACGGCGGGAATTTGCCCCGCCGTGGGTGCCGGCGCGCTCGCGCGCTGTCGGCGCCGCAAGACTTCGCCGGCGATCACCAAGCCCGCCGCGAAGAGGAGGCCAGCGACAATGCGCGCCGAGGGGCCAAACCAGCCCTGTTCGACCGAATAGCGGACGAGCAGCAGTCCGCCGAGTCCGAGCGCAACGCCGCCGATCCAAACGGCCCAGCGAGTCCCGAGCTGCTCCTCGAGCGATGCCGGCGGCGGGGCCGCAGGAGGCTCCGTCGGAGCATTTGCTGCCGCCACTTGCGGGACGATGGCGGGTGGCGGCGCGATGGGAGGAGCAAGAGGAGGCGGTGGCGCGACGACGCCCGCCTCGTCGGGCTGAGCGCTCGCAACCGGCTCCGGGGGCTCGTTCACCGAGCCGCCGCGCAGAGCCGTTGCGGGCTCGTCTTGCGCGGCGCGTTGCGCCAATAGCGCTCCGAGGGCGGCGAGCCGCTGCTCCGCGCGCCGCAGGCGGTTGCGCAGGCCCAAGACCATGAAGAAGCCGATCGGACCCAGCGTCAGAGCGCCGAAGATCAGAAGGCCCGCGACGACAAGAAATGATTCAAAAGGCATTGCCGCCTGCGCCGTTGGAGAGCGGGCCGAGCTGTAGACGTTGCAAAGCTAGCCCATGTTGCCGAAGCTTGGGTAATTCTTTCGCGAGGTCCATAAGCGGATGCGCGACGCTGCCCAAGTCCGCGTGCAGAGCACGGCCGCGCCGACCGCCGCCACCCGAGTGCGGCCGAACCGCCGGATTCAGATGCCCCGTGGTCCGGTATGTTTCCGTCTAGCGGCGCGAGTCATTCAAGTTGAGGGGTTTTATGCGGACCGGAGGTCCGCGTTTCGGACCGCGGACCTCCGGTCCGCTATTCCCTTCAATTTTATCGACGCAGGCCACTAAACTCCTGTTTTGTTGCGCAATCTTGCGAGGAACCGGGCCCCGCTTCGCCGCATTGTGCTGCAGTCGTCATTGTGATGCTCCATGACGGCGCGCAGCACGGCGGCAGCGCGATAGGGAGCGTGAACGAATTTGCCATAGGGAAGGGCAAGGAAGAATCCAACAACCGCTCCGAGGTGGACCGAAAACAGGAGGCCCATCGCCTGTGTTTCGCGCAGGGTCAACAGGACCAAGCCGCTGGCCGAGACCGCGACCAGGCTGCCGAGAAAGGCGAAATCCCCGACTGACACCTCCTTGGCCGTGGGATCTGGAACGGCCGTCAGCTTCACCCACATGAGCCCCAGCGACCCAAGGATCATGCCCGATCCACCAAAGCTTCCCAGCACGACCGGCAGGCTGAGTGGCGGATAGGGCGGCTTCCATCCAAGCAGGTATTGGTAGAGGGTTGCCGCGGCGGTCGAAGCGAGACAGAGCATGAAGCCGTAGAAAACGGCATGGTGCAAACGGCGGCGCAGCCGCGAAAATGATTCGTCGCGGTCGTTACATCCGAGACCGCCGCCGCCGAGGTTGCGCAATGTCAGAATGTCGCGCAGCGCCGCCGGCAGGTCTCTTAGTGCAGGCGTCGAAGCTGTGGGTGCGGTGCCGCGCCAGAAACGTATGAGGCTCATGGTCAGGGCGAGAAGCGACCAGCTCAACGGCAGCCCGGCGGCCACGGCGATGATCTTCCGTGGGATGATGGCATAGAACGCCCCAGCCTCGTGATGGCGGCCATACAGCATGTCCGTTGGCACCCATATCGAGGCTAGGGCCGGCATGACCACCATGCCCAATACGACGACGAGCAGCGAAAACAGGCCATTGCCGTGGAGCAAATGGCCGAGCAAGCGCGGCCAAGCATAGTCTTGATATGAGCGTTGCCGCACCTGGGCCAGCGTCTTGGGCACATTGACGGCGAAATCGTGGGGCGGCGCGTATTGACAGGCATGCCAGCAATTGCGGCAGTTGTGACATAGATTTGCCAGATGGTGGAGATCGGACACCTGGAAATCCAGCCGCCGCGAGGCGCCGCGGAACACATCGCAATAGCCGTTGCAATAACCGCAGACAGCGCACAGCGCCATCACCCGGCGGGCCTCGACTAGAGCGGGATGAGGGAAAGTGGGAACCGGTTTTCCGGCGCAATCAAGTTTACGCAGATTGCGTAGACTTATCTGCCTATCCCGCTCTAAGTTATTAGAATTGATCACGTTCATGCCTTTGGATTGAATCAATCCAAAATCATCGTGATCTAAGGGATCAGCTGAGGGCATAGCGCGCGGCCTCTTCCCCGGCGATTCGCCCGAATACCACTCCAATAGTGATGGCCGCACCCGCCAGGTAGCCGGTGCCGAGGATATTGGGCGCCATGATCATCCCGGCCGCGAAAAGATTCTTGCACGGGTGCCCATCGCTCATCAACACGCGTGCTCGTTGGTCGACTTTGACCCCATGACAAGTGAATGTCACACCCGGTCGGATCGGAAAGGCTGAAAATGGCGGTGCTTTGAGCTTACCGCACTCTTCGACAGTTGCAGTCAGGCCATCCAGGTCAATGTTCAGCGCCGCAGCTATTTCTGCAATGGTTTGCCCCTGTATCGGCGGAAATACGGAGGGCGGCATCCGCTCGATCCCCTTCGCATCCAATATCAGAGTGGCACTCTGGCCTGGGCAGCTTGCCACCAGCCGCCCCCAGGCGGAGTAATGTTTCGGTCCGGCCTCGGCTTCCTCGTCGTGGAAACGCCGGCCATGCCGGTCGACGACGATGCCGAAGGGGATAGCCTTCACGCGCGTCACAATGCCGCCATCATGCTCCGGCGAACGCGCATCGACCGCGACCAGATGGCAGGCGCCAGGACTCCCCGCGGCCGCGGCCCCCAGGTCCAGCAATGACTGGAGCGCGTCTCCGGTAGCGAATGGCGTTCCCCGGTTGACGAAGTTGTCGGCAGCTTCGCCCCACGCTCGACGCAGCCACGCCTTGTTTGCTTGATAGCCGCCACTGCAGACGACTGTTGCGCGGGTGCGGACCGTTTTCGTCACGCCATCGCGGCTCAGGGTGGCCGAACCATCCAGATCGAGGGCCGAGACCGCGCTGTCGTAAAGGATTGCGACACCTGCCCGACAGGCAGTGGCGTAGAGCGCGTTCACCATCGCTTTGCCGCCGCCCAGGAAGAACGCAGTCTTCCGCGACCAGGGTAGCGAGCCGTCGGCGATAGTCTGGAAGGCGACGCCATTGGCCGCCAGCCATTCCGGGATATCCGCAGAGCGGCGAATCAGTAGGCGCGCCAGCGCTTCGTCAACGGCACCGCCGGCCACATGCTCGAGGTCGGACCAAAACTCGTCTTCACTATAGGACGCGGGAAACAGCGGAGACGGCTCTTGGTGCATGATGCGGCAGTTGCGGGAATGCCGGGTGTTACCGCCGCGCAATTCCTTTGGAGCCCGCTCGGCCAGCAGGACCGCGGCACCGGCTTGGCGTGCGGAAACCGCCGCGCAAAGAGCCGCCGTGCCACCACCCACCACCAAGACGTCGCAGAAGAGAGGAAGGTTCATGATCGAAATCGGCTGTCTCCAGTTGCAAAGCGTGGTGAGGGCGGAGACCGAAAGCCTTTCTTCGCCGAAAATGTCTGGTAATGTCCGTTGCTTTGCCGTACATTATGCCAAGAAAGAGGGGACATGATGGCCCAAGAACCAAACCGCACGCAGCGCATCGAAGCGCGCATCACGCCCGAGGCTTTGGCCGTCGTCAAGCGCGCCGCCGAAATCCAAGGCCGCAGCGTCAGCGACTTCGTCGTCGCCGCTGCACAAGAAGCTGCCCATCGCACGATCGAGGAGACACAGATCATCCGCCTCTCGGTCGAGGACCAGCGCGCCTTTGCGGAGGCGATCCTCAATCCGCCGGAACCCAATGCTGCCTTGAGACGCGCCGCCGAAGCCCATCGGCAACTCGTCAAGGTTTCGCGGTGACGCAAGGCTTCACTATCGAAGCTTTGACCTCGGCGCACGACCGCACGAGCTTTTCATGCGGCGTCGAACCGCTAGATCGTTATCTTCGCGATCTCGCGACACAGGACATCAAGCGCCGGGTGAGCAATTGTTTTGTCGCGCACGACGATGCCGGCGTGATCGCCGGCTATTACAGCTTCGCTGCCGCAAGTCTCCCGCTCTTAGAATTACCCGCCGACATCACGAAACGCCTGCCGCACTACGCGCTCCTGCCTGCCGGCCTCATCGGTCGGCTTGCCGTCGATCGCCGGTTTCAAGGGCAGCGGCTCGGCGGTGCGCTCATCATGGATGCCGCCGCGCGGGCAGCGCGCGCCTTGTCCGCGATCTTTGCGCTGATCGTCGACGCCAAAGACGAAGCGGCCATCACCTTCTATCAGCACCATGAATTTCGACGTTTCGCGAGTAAGCCGGCGTCACTGTTCTTGCCGATCGCCACCGCGCTGCAAGCTCTGCAGGCTAAGCCGAGCAAATGAGGGCGATGTTTTGCAGCGGATTTATGCAACAAAAACGCCCTTGTAGATCAAGGTTGCGTGCGGCTGTCATACGCGTTGATTTTTGCACTTAGATGGACGCGGTCTAGGCCTTGCGCTGTTGGCAGCACCATATCCGCATCATGCGATCGCGCACGGCGGAATAAAACGCCCAACCGCCGCCGGAGAGGGTGCCCGTTGGACACCACTCGGGGTCTTTGTTCGAGCGCCTGATCCTATTGAGAAGTTTTTCTTCCGCACGCTGCCGAAGCGGAGAATTTACGCAAAAGCCCTCGAACGCCTTGCGCCGCTCGGCCTCGGAAAGCCTGCGAAGTTCCGCCTCCACAGAGAGTTGCGGCAAGGCTGCATCAGCGCGCAAGCGATTACGCTCCTCGATGTCGCGACGTGCTGCGGCTATGTCAATCATGGTTCAAGCCTTTCATTGCGCGTCGATCGTGATAGTCGTTATTCTTTAGCCTTGAAAACTAGAGCAGCTCCGGCCCACGCAGCGTTGTATTCAATATCAACATTTACGTTCGTCATGCGGAGATCAATTTCGAAGGACTCACCGTAGTAGTCATTCGTTCTATTCCGGATATTGTCGAACGATTTTAATAAAATTTCCTTCGCGGTGCGTCTCTCTGTTCCTTCGCAAGAGGCATAAAACACTACCATTCCAAATGTAATCGTCGTTTCTGCCCTGTTTCTTTTCAATACTTCGACGGTTCGTTTGATGTCTAAATGTATTTTGTAGATACTTAAGACTTGGCACTTGACCTCAATCGGCGCTCTTGGGGTTTCTTTGTCCCACCAAAGCAAAAGGTCAAATCTGCCTCTGTCGCGAATATCCGAATGTAGCCTTCCTCTTCCCCTCGCACCGGCGTCTCTAAGAGTCTGTCCGGGAACATTACGTTGGATTGCAGAGCTTGCGTAGCATGAGCCTTATGGATGCGAGGCGCAAGAAAGCCAGCGCCTTTCGATTGAGACATTCCCAATCCTTGGCAAGCCTTCGGCATCGGCCGAGCCAAGCGAAGGTTCTCTCGACAACCCACCGTTTTGGCAAGATGACGAATGCCTTGGCCTGATCGGATCGTTTGACGATTTCGATGTTGACTTGCGCCAGGATTTTCCGCAGGGCGTTTTGGAACTCCGGTCCACGATATCCGCCGTCGGCATAGAGTTTCAAAAGAAAGGGATAAAGACCGAACAAGGTTGCCATCAGGAGTGCGCCACCGTCGCGGTCCTGAATGTCGGCGGCGTGTACGATCGCATGCATCAGCAAGCCTTGCGTGTCGACGAGAATGTGTCGCCTTTTGCCTTTGATTTTTTTGCCCGCATCGTAGCCGTGAGGGTCGATGCGCGGCCCCCTTTTTCGGCGCTTTTTACGCTTTGACTGTCAATAACCGCGGCGGTGGGGGAAGCCTCCCGCGAGGCCAGTTCTCGACACTTGACGTAAAGGGCATGATGGATGCGATCGAGCGTGCCGTCCCAACTCCACAGGTCGAAATAATCGTGCACCGTCGAGCGCGGCGGCAGATCCTTCGGAATGGCCCGCCACTGGCATCCGGTGCCCAATATGTACATGAGCCCATTGACGACCTCGCGCAGGATCACGCTGCGCTTGTTCCCGCCGCGCTTGGCGGGAGGAATCAACGGCTCGATATGCGCCCATTCCTCGTCGGTCAGGTCGCTCGGGTAGCGCAAGCGACTTCGATCATAACGCGCGCGATTTTCGTTCGTCCACATCGGCGACCTCCAGCAAATCAGGCCGCCTCCCTTAAATCACAAATGATTTCTTTAACTCAAGATCTTTCCGGACAGACACTAAGGGCTGAACGGGCGCTATTTTCAAGGGTGATCCAAGCCGGCAACTTTCCGATTTCGCGAGCTACATATACCGTTGATAAATATTCCGGTGCTTTCCAGAGCCATTCACCATTAGTCCATTCCCCATATGCTTTTTGTGCTGCGACTATGCCCTTGAGGGACGCGGCAACTATAGCGTCGTCGGTAGGGTCTGCCATCAAATTTTCCTTTGGAACGCCCAATAGTACCCGGCCACATTCAGTTAATTCTTCGGGCTAATCATTTAATAGATCCCGATGTGGTGATGTTCGTCGATCGGTAGCGGCGACGTGAGACTCATTCATTCCCACGGAGCCGGTGTTGTCATGGAGCGGCGGAGCCGTTCATTCGGTGCGGGCGGCGCATCGAGCCGTGCGACGAACGCGGCGTAAACCTTCGGGCTCACCTTGAACAGCGTTTGATCGAGCAAGGCGTCTTCAGCGGCGCGTAGCCCGGCTTCGAGCAGAAAATCCGTGCGGTTCTTGCCAAGAAGATGCGCCGCGCGATCAATCAGGTTGCGGTCTTCCGGCCTGATGCGAACGTTGAGCGTTTCACGTTTCGCGGCGTGGGCTATTTTGGTTGGCATAGAAACCCCTTTTTCTACAAAGACGTACAGCATAGTGTAATGTAATCGTCATTACGCACTTTATGCCCCCAACTTCATATGCCGTTTTGGCCACGGCGGAACCTTGCGTTCGATTGGCCGCAGCTACAATGTGAGTGGCGGGACGATTGCGAGGTTAAGCGATGCTCAAATTTGATGACATCCCCAATACGTCAGATCAGCAAAACCTCGGTGGTGCGCCTCACGCCGCTGACGCAAGATTCCGCTCGCCAGGACGTGATAGAGAACAGTGTATGGAGTTTATTGTCTGGCCCGCACACGAGGCAAGCCACAAAGTCATCGTGCGGATCAGCACTCGGGAGCTGAGCGCCCTAGCGGGAGTGCCGTTTGGCATTGACAGCACCAAAACAAATACCGCGTTACAAAATCATCGTGATCATCTCAAGCAACGTGCAAATGAAGAACCGACTGAGGGCGCAAACGAAGTCGTGCTCGATGTTGGTCGCCTTATCCCCATTCGTTAGAGAGGTTGCCTTATCTATTTATGGCAAAAGGTGTTATCTACTGCTAGATGTAGTGAAATCGTTTTCCGTCGCTGATGCCGCTATTTAAGGTGTACTCACCGTCATTTGTCGTCTACCTTAGATATAAAATATCTTCATCGGGCGAAGGCGGGCCAACTCTTGCGGTGCCGTGGTTTTTCGACATGAGCAACAAGAAGGAATTGAATTCTCTGAAATCGATAGTTTTACTAACAAACATAACCCGGTCATTGCAAGAAGATACGTTGTAAACACCAGCGCTAAAGGTCAGAAGCGGAGGTTTATCTGACCCGCCACCCAAACATCGCGCCGCTTGCAAATCCGGCACGAAGGGTCTATATAAAGTGCCTCAATCTTTCTCAGTACGATCGCTCGGGTGATCGCGTGTGAGAGTGGGCCCCGCCGGACCCGCTCTTTTTTATTGCCGCCGCACCGCTGCGGTGAGCGAATTCCGGCAGGGTCCGGCTGAATGTTCCAAACAATCTCGACGGAGCGAAGGGCCTAGATTGCAGAGCACGCTCGACGAACCAAGATTTTATGCAGAGACGGGGATTGCCGCCCGCGTGGCTGCCGTCGCGGTGCCGGTTCTTGCCGACCTCGGATTTCGCCTGGTTCGAGTGAAGATTTCGGGCGAGGCTGGGACTACGGTTCAGATCATGGCCGAGCGGCCCGACGGGACAATCACGGTCGCCGATTGCGAGTTGATCAGCCAGGCCCTATCTCCTGTCTTGGACGTCGAAGACCCGGTCAAACAGGCGTATCGGCTGGAGATTTCTTCGCCCGGTATCGATCGGCCGTTGGTGCGCCGTTCAGATGTGGCGCGCGCGATTGGCCAGGAAGCTCGGTTCGAAATGGCAGTCGCCATCGATGGCCGCAAGCGGTTTCGTGGCCGAATCGGGGCCGTCGAGGGAGAGACGCGTGAGGCGCGGCTTCTGCTTCACCGTTTCGATGCCAAGCCCGGCGAAGCCGGCGAGATTTGGTTGAAGCTTTGGGAGATCGGCGAGGCCAAGCTCGTGTTGACAGAGGATTTGATCCGCGAGGCCTTGCGCGCGGCCAAAGCGGCCGCAAAAAATGCACCTGAGACGGCCGGAGAAGATGCCGCCGAAGATGTCGAGAAGGGTGTCTCCGACACGACCGGAGCGCACCGGCGCGGGCCCGGCAAATTCGCCGGGATCAAGAGACCGAAGCGGGACAAGCCCAAGCCGCTCTTGCCGGCCGGCGTTCACGCCGCTTTCAAAAAGACAAAACCGGCCGGGTCGCGGCGGGCGGGCAAGGCTTCGAGCAAAGCCGATCCGATCGGCAAGCCGCAGACGTGAAGGATTGCCGAAGCTCGGATGCAAAGAATCGGGTCATACCCTTCCCGCATTGCGGGAGTCTTTAAAAGTTTCCGATGCGATGACCCATGAGGTCACGCGGATGAAGGCCGACAGAGGAGAAATCAATGGCCGTCAGCGCCAATAGGCTGGAACTCTTGCAGATCGCCGATGCAGTGGCGCGCGAAAAATCGATCGACCGGCAGATCGTTCTCGCATCGATGGAAGACGCGATGCAAAAGGCCGCGCGTTCGCGCTACGGCCAGGAGACCGAAGTCCGCGCCGAGATCAATCCGAAGACCGGCGAGGTCCGCTTCTCGCGGCTGCTTCTCGTCGTCGACGAGGTCGAGAACGATGCGACGCAGATCTTGCTGAACGATGCGCGCAAGCGCAACCCGGCGGCGCAGGTCGGTGACTGGATTGCCGAAACTCTGCCGCCGTTTGATTTTGGCCGCATCGCCGCGCAATCGGCGAAACAAGTCATCGTGCAAAAGGTGCGTGACGCCGAACGCGATCGGCAATATCAGGACTTCAAAGACCGCATCGGCGAGATCGTCAACGGCGTCGTGAAACGCGTCGAATACGGCAACGTCATCATCGATCTTGGGCGCGGTGAGGCGACGATCCGGCGCGATGAAATGATCCCGCGCGAACAATTCCGTCCGGGCGATCGCGTGCGCGCTTATGTCTATGACGTGCGGCGCGAGCAGCGCGGCCCGCAGATCTTCTTGTCGCGCACCCATCCGCAGTTCATGGCCAAATTGTTCCGCCAGGAAGTGCCGGAAATCTACGATGGCGTCATCGAAGTGAAGGCGGTCGCGCGCGACCCCGGTTCGCGGGCCAAGATCGCGGTGATTTCGCGTGATTCCTCGATCGATCCGGTCGGCGCCTGCGTCGGTATGCGCGGCTCGCGCGTGCAGGCCGTCGTTAACGAATTGCAGGGCGAGAAGATCGATATCATCCCCTGGTCGCCGGATGCCGCGACATTCCTCGTCAACGCTCTGCAACCGGCAGAAGTCGTCAAGGTCGTTCTCGACGAAGATTCGAAGCGCATCGAAGTCGTCGTGCCGGACGATCAATTGTCGCTGGCGATCGGCCGACGCGGCCAGAACGTCCGCCTCGCCTCCCAGCTCACCGGCTGGGACATCGACATCATGACCGAGGCCGAAGAATCTGAACGCCGGCAGAAAGAATTCGTGGAACGCACGAATGCGTTCATGAACGCGCTCGACGTCGACGAGGTCGTCGGCCAATTATTGGCCTCGGAGGGATTCAGGTCGGTCGAAGAACTGGCTTTTGTCGAACCCGCCGAACTCGCCGGCATCGAGGGCTTCGACCAGGATACGGCGACCGAAATTCAGGAACGTGCCCGTGACTATCTCGCTCGGATCGAAGCGGAGCAGGACGCGCGCCGCAAGGAACTCGGCGTCGAGGACTCCCTGCGCGAAGTGCCAGGCGTCACGACGGCCATGCTGGTCAAGTGCGGCGAGAACGACGTCAAGAGTATCGAAGACCTCGCCGGTTGCGCGACCGATGATCTCCTCGGCTGGAGCGAGCGCAAGGATGGCGAGACGATCAAGCATCCGGGCTTTTTCGACGGGCTCGAAATCTCGCGCGAGGAAGCCGAGGCCTTGATCATGGCGGCACGGGTGAAAGCCGGGTGGGTCGAAGAAGCGGCGCTGACACCTGCGGCGGAGGTCGAGACGACCACAGGGGAATAGAGCTGCCGCGGGCATTGGAGATTGGACGAAGAGCGGTCGGTGCGGACCGAACAGGAAAGTGAGGGTCCCGAAGTTGATGCGAAACGGCCGTTCCGAAACCGTGTCAGGGGCCGAGCGAACCTGCCTCGTAACCCGGACGAAGGGTCCGCCGGAGGCGATGATTCGTTTCGTTGTCGGGCCGGAGGGGACGGTTGTGCCGGATATCCGGCATAAATTGCCCGGGCGAGGAGTTCTGGGTGACGGCTCGCGCCGACAAAATTGCGGAAGCGGTTCGCCGGCAGGCATTCAGCCGTGGATTTAAGGCCAAGGTTTCGGCATCCGAAGCTTTGCCGGAACAGATCGATGAATTGTTGAGCAAGGATTGTTTACAGGCGCTGGCGCTTGCGAACAAAGCCGGGCAGATCGTAACCGGCTTCGCAAAAGTGGAGGAAGCCGTCGGGAAAAGCGCTGTCGTGGCGTTGATCCACGCCAGCGAGGCGGGTGGCGATGGCATCCGCAAGTTGACACGAGTCCAGCGCCGCCGGTTCGGCGACGCCGAGGGCCTGACGCAGATCAATCTCTTCACTTCTTTGCAATTGGATTTGGCACTCGGACGCACAAATGTGATACATGCAGCGCTCATCGAAGGGGCGGCGAGCCGAAGCTTTATTTCAAAGTCCGGCCGGTTGGAGCTTTATCGCTCCCCCCCATTGGTCGAGAGCGGTTCGCCGCCCCCGGCTGAAACGAGCGGTCATTGACGGTGGTTTCGCAATTCCAACTGGAATTGCGAAACCACCCAGGTGTCGCGATGCTGATGGATGACGCTCATCCGCTAGTTGAACAGATTTAGACGCCGGACCAATCTGTCCGGCACCACGGACAAGAACGGGCACGGCCCCAGGATTTGGAACGCATGAGTGAGTCGAAGAATTCCGGCGACAGTACTTTGAGCGTCGCCCCGACGAAGACCCTGTCGCTGAAACGACCGGTCGAGGCGGGGATCGTGCGCCAGAGCTTTTCCCATGGCCGTTCGAAGGCGGTCGTGGTCGAAAAGGTGAAGCGCCGCACGATTGCGCCAGGCGAAGCCCATCCGCCGCGCGAATCTACGACGGTTGCCACTGCCCCGGCAGCTGCCGCGGCAGTGCCGGCGCGGTCTCAGCCGGCAGCCCCACGCGCCGAGGCGCCGCACCGGCCGGCGGCGTCGCCGCGTGCGCCCGCAGGCGTCGTTTTGCGCTCACTGTCCGAGGAAGAACGTGAGGCGCGGGCGCGCGCTTTGACCGGCGCCCGCGAGCGCGAAGAAGAAGAACGGCGCCGCGCCACCATCGAAGCGCGCGCCCGCGAAGAGCGGGAGGCGCGCGAAAAAGCCGAACGTGTGGCGGCCGAGGCACGCAAGCGTGAAGAAGATACGCGCCGCCTCCAGGAGGCGGAAGCCAAACGGCGGGCGGAAGAAGAGGCCAAGCGCCGGCTCGAGCCTGGCGCGCCAGCGCCGAGTTCGGCAGCAGTGCCGGCGTCGACCGCGCGGAGACCTGCGGCCGCGCCGAGCTCGGCGGCAGTCGGCGCAACGCCATCTCTTTCGGCGCGGCAGGCCGTCCCGGAGGAAGAAGAAACCAAGCGCGTGATCCGGCGTCCGGGCGTGCCGACGAAAGTCGTTCTGCCCCGTCCGACCCGCGGCGCCGAGCCGAAGAGCCGCGGCCGCCTCACCGTCGCCAGTGCAACCGGCGAAGAAGACGAGCGCACGCGTTCGATCGCCGCCTTCCGGCGCCGCACGCAGAGGCTCAAGGGCCATCTCAACGAACCGAAGGAAAAGCTCTCCCGCGAAGTCGTTCTGCCGGAATCGATCACCGTCCAAGAACTCGCGAACCGCATGTCCGAAAGGGCGG
Organism: uncultured Alphaproteobacteria bacterium; assembly: GCA_963809985.1. GTDB lineage: Bacteria > Pseudomonadota > Alphaproteobacteria > Rhizobiales > Beijerinckiaceae > Methylovirgula. The sequence goes on from CAWELW010000004.1 coordinate 1,524,135, forward strand.
TCGACGTGATCAAGCTCTTGATGAAGCAAGGCCAGATGGTGAAGATCACCGACGTCATCGATGCGGACACCGCCGAGCTCGTCGCCCAGGAGCTCGGGCACTCGGTCAAGCGCGTCGCCGAATCCGATGTCGAAGAAGGCTTGTTCGATACGCTGGTTACAGGCGAGCATCTCGTCCCGCGTCCGCCGGTCGTCACCATCATGGGCCATGTCGATCACGGCAAGACCTCGCTGCTCGATGCGGTTCGCCATGCTAACGTCGTCTCCGGCGAAGCCGGCGGCATCACCCAGCATATCGGCGCCTATCAGATCATCGCGCCCAACGGTCTGCCCGTCACGTTCATCGATACGCCGGGCCATGCCGCTTTCACCGCCATGCGCGCACGCGGCGCCAAGGTCACCGATATCGTCGTTCTGGTCGTCGCGGCCGACGACGGCGTCATGCCGCAGACTGCCGAAGCGATTGCGCATGCCCGCGCCGCGCAGGTGCCGATGATCGTGGCGATCAACAAGATCGACAAGCCCGGTGCGAAACCGGAGCGCGTCCGCAGCGAATTGCTGCAATATGAAGTGCAAGTCGAATCGCTCGGCGGCGAGACGCTCGAAGTCGAGGTCTCGGCGACGCAGAAGCTCAACCTCGATAAGTTGCTCGACGCGATTGCGCTGCAGGCGGAAGTTCTCGATCTTCGCGCCAATCCAGATCGATCGGCGGAAGGCACGGTGATCGAAGCCCGCCTCGATCGTGGCCGCGGTCCCGTCGCGACCGTCCTCGTGCAAAGAGGCACTTTGCATACCGGCGATCTCGTTGTCGCCGGTTCGCAATGGGGCCGGGTCCGGGCATTGATCGACGACCAGGGCCACATCCGTCAGGACGCCGGCCCTTCGATGCCGGTCGAGGTCTTGGGTTTCTCGGGTTCGCCGGAAGCCGGCGACCGCGTCGCCGTGGTGGAAAGCGAAGCGCGCGCTCGCGAGATCACCGAATATCGCGATCGGCAGAGGCGCGATAAAGCCGCCGCCCGTGGTGTCGTGCGCGGTTCGCTCGCCGATATGATGAGCCAGCTCAAGACGGCGGGCCGCAAGGAATTTTCGCTCGTCATCAAAGCCGATGTGCAGGGCTCGCTGGAAGCCATTTTGGCAAGCCTGGAAAAGCTCAATACCGAGGAAGTGGTGGCCCGCGTGATCCATGCCGGCGTCGGCGGGATCACCGAAACCGATATAACTTTGGCGGAAGCCTCGCATGCCGTCGTGATCGGCTTCAACGTGCGCGCCCACAAGGAAGCGCGGGCGCTCGCCGAACAGGGCGGGATGGAAATCCGCTACTACAACATCATCTATAATCTCGTCGATGATGTGAAAGCCGCAATGTCCGGCCTCCTCGCGCCGACTTTGCGCGAAGAAATGCTCGGCAACGCGCAGATCCTCGAAGTGTTCAACATTTCGAAGGTCGGCAAAGTGGCAGGCTGCCGCGTCACCGACGGCATCGTCCAACGCGGCGCCAATGTCCGCCTGATCCGCGACAACGTCGTGGTCCACGAAGGCAAGCTCTCGACGCTCAAGCGCTTCAAGGACGAAGTCAAGGAGGTCGTATCCGGTCAGGAATGCGGCATGGCTTTCGAGAATTATCAGGATATGCGCGTCGGCGACGTGATCGAATGCTATATCGTGCATGAGATCAAGCGCTCGCTCTAGAAGCGGGCGCCCCTTCTCCCGACGCAAGTCGGGCTTGCCCGACTTGCGCATGAATAAATGCCAAACTCGGGCAAGCCCGAGTTAAATGCGGGAGAAGGGGCGCTTCGAAGAGCGCCAAAGGAGAATGGCGCCAGAGAGAATCCCATGTCCAGAGCCCATCAGCAAGGCGGAGAGCCGTCGCAGCGCATGTTGCGCATTGCGGAACTCATTCGCCACACCATGTCCGACCTCCTCACCCGCGGGACGATCAATGATCCGCTGCTCGAAGGTCGCGTCATCAGCGTGCCCGATGTGCGGATGAGTCCGGATCTGAAGCTCGCCACGATCTATATCTTGCCGCTCGGCGGCAAGGACATGAATGAGGTCGTGGCGGCACTCGATCAACACAGGAAATTTTTGCGTGGCGAGATCGCCAAGCGGATCAATTTGAAATTCGCGCCCGACATTCGTTTCAAGGCGGATCAGAGCTTCGAGTATGGGACGAAGATCGATGCTTTGTTCAACGAACCGAAGGTCACGCAGGATTTGCAGAAGGCCGCGGACGAGCCTTCATGAATGCGCCCCGTTCGAACCGGGTCGAGATCAACGGTTGGGTCGTGCTCGACAAACCCGTCGGGATGACTTCGACCCATGCCGTCTCGCGCCTGAAGCGCATTTTCCACGCCAAGAAAGCCGGCCACGCCGGCACGCTGGATCCCTTGGCATCGGGCCTTCTCCCCATTGCTTTCGGCGAGGCGACGAAGACCGTCCCCTTCGTGCAGGACGGCGAAAAGGCCTATCGCTTCACGATTGGCTGGGGCGCGGAAACGGATACGGATGATTCCGACGGCAAAATCATGCGGCAATCCGATGCAAGGCCGGAACGCGCACGAATTCAGGCGGCGCTACCGCAATTCATCGGCACGATTTTTCAGCAGCCGCCGGCTTTTTCAGCGATCAGGATTGCCGGCGAACGCGCCTATGACCTCGCACGAGACGGCGAGCTTGTGGATCTCGCGCCGCGGCCGGTGACGATCCATGACCTCGGGCTCGTTAGTGCCGAGCGCAATGAGGCGACACTCGAAGCGCGCTGCGGCAAAGGCACTTATGTGCGGGCTCTGGCGCGCGATCTCGGCCGCATGCTCGGCTGCTTTGGCCATGTGACCGCGCTGCGGCGAACCCGAGTTGGGCCTTTCGGCGAGGCGGATGCGGTGCCGCTGGCGCAATTGATGGAAGCGTCCCCTTTCGAGTGCCTGTGCCCGGTCGAGGCCGGGCTGCTGGAAGTGGCGCAGATCATCGTCGATCGCGAGACGGCGGCGCGCTTGCGGCGCGGCCAATCGATTCTGTTGCGCGGCCGCGATGCGCCGGTGGGCGGGCAAGCCTTCGCGTCCTGCGGCGGCGTGGTGGTCGCGGTCGGCACGATCGAGCATGGCGAATTGGTGCCGGGGCGGGTGTTCAACCTGCCGTTTTGAAGGCGGGGGTGGAAAATTACGGCTCAAGAATCTTGCTCTTAGGGGCGCCAGAATGATAATCTGGTCAGCATGACTAGAACCGCTAAAACTCCTCCGAAACCTCCGCGCCCGCCCGGCCGCTGGCTGCTGCAAGACGCCAAGGCCCGCTTCAGCGAGCTGGTGCGACGCGTCCGCAGCGAAGGCCCGCAGCATGTGACCGTGCACGGCCGCGACGAAGTCGTCGTCGTTGCGGCCGAAGAGTTTCGCCGGCTCAAAGGCGAACGGACCGGCGAAGCGCTCATTGCCGCCATGCAAGCCTCACCCTACCGCGATATCGACATCGAACCGAGGCGCGACCGGATGCCGGTGCGCGGAGTCGATCTGTGACGGGTTGGCTGCTCGACACGAATATCCTCTCCGAGCTGCGCCGCCAAAAGCCCGAACCCAAAGTACTTGCCTTCATCGCCGCACAACCGCTCGAACAGCTTTACGTCAGCGCCGTCACCTTCGCCGAAATCCGCTTCGGTATCGAACTCGCCGCCGATGCAAACCGACGCGCCGAACTCAATGACTGGCTCACGCACAAGGTGCGGCCGATGTTCGAAGATCGCGTCTTGCCCGTCACCGAAGAAGTCATGTTCAAGTGGCGGCTTCTGGTCGAGGAAGGCCGCAAGGACGGGCACACATTCTCGCAGCCTGATCTCATCATCGCGGCGACTGCGCTGTGCTACGGCCTGACAATCCTGTCGCGCGACACAAGTGATTTCGAGCGCGCCCGCGCGCCGGTCGTCAATCCGTGGCAATGACGTTTCGCAGCTGATTTATGCAACAAAAACGCGCCCATAAATCAAGGGCGCGGGCGACCTTCACATGTCTTGAATTTTACATATGGCGGGCGCAATGTCGGCTTTCTGAGGAACTGCGGGCGAGGCGGGCGACAGGGTGCCTTCGTCCGCCTTTGTGAAGGGTTACGGATGCCGGCCCGGCAGCGACCATTGCCGTCGAGCAGGGACCGGGCCGGCGTCCGAAAGCCTCCAAGGAACGAAACCGCGAGTCGGAAGGGCGTCGATGTCGCTGACGCGAGCTATGGGGATTTAAGGACCACGAGCGGCGGTTTTCGAGCGGTCGGAGCGACGGTGGAACGAGGTTTTGACGGATTGAGCGTTGCAAGGCAAGGTTTGCCGCCGGCGTCGAGATCAGGTTCGGCGTCGTGCCGGTGATCGCGAGAGGTCGGCTGAGGTTCATCGAGCGAGCGCCATCGGTGCTTGCGAACGAGCAGCGGCAGGAACGGATGGCGTTGCGAGGTGGCGGATGGCGTGATCTCGATCATGACGTGTCGATCCTGCTCTCGCCGAGCGAAGAGCCGCGCGGAGTGCATCCGCGCTCGAACCTGTCGACGACGATCATGCGACCGCCGCAGCACGGGCACGGATGGTCGAGCGTGCGCGGCTCGGGGTGATTGTCGGGATCGGCGCGCTTTTTTTGATCACGTGGCGTCGATGCGGCGAGCAACGTGCGCAGGCGGGCGATATTTTGGACACGGACGCCGCTTGCGAACAGGCCGTAGTGGCGGATGCGGTGAAAGCCGGACGGCAGCACGTGGATGAGAAAGCGGCGGATGAACTCGCCGTGGGCGAGCCTCATGACCTTTTGCCGTGCGTGGCCATCGACGCGGTAATCCTTGTAACGGAAGGCGACGCCGGCGCTGTCGCAGGCGATCAGGCGGCTGTTGGAGATGGCGACGCGGTGGGTGTAGCGCGCCAGATAGGCGAGCACGGCCTCGGGTCCGCCGAACGGCCGCTTGCTGTAGACCACCCATTCGGCCTTGCGCGATGGCGCCAGATATTGCGCGAAGGCGTCGCGGTCGGCGAGGTTGGCGTGGGCGCCGAAGAATTGCAAACGGCCGGCGGCGTGGGCGGCAGCGAGCTTTTCCAGAAACAACCGGCGGAACAGGCGCGAGAGGACGCGCACCGACAAGAAGAAGCCCGGTCGGCAGGACACCCAGGTCTCGCCATCCAGGGAAATGCCGCCGCCCGGCGCGATCATGTGGACGTGGGGGTGATGCGTCATCGCCGATCCCCAGGTGTGCAGCACCGACGTTATGCCGATCCGGGCGCCCAGATGTTTGGGATCGGCGGCGATCGTGACCATCGTCTCGGCGGAAGTCTTGAACAGGAGGTCGTAGATCGCGGCCTTGTTCTGGTAGGCGATGTCGGCGATCGCCGCCGGCAGCGTGAAGACCACGTGATAATACGGGACGGCGAGGAGCTCGGCCTGGCGCTCGGTCAGCCACTGCCTGGCCGCCGCGCCCTGACACTTCGGGCAATGCCGGTTGCGGCAGCTATTATACGAGATGACTTCATGGGCGCAGTCCTGGCAGCGCGCGACATGGCCGCCGAGCGCCGCCGTGCGGCAGCTCTCGATCGCCGACATCACCTTCAACTGGCCGAGGCTGACGTGACCGGCGTTGGCCTTGCGCCACGCCGGTGCGTGGTCGCGGAAGATATCCGCGACCTCCAGAACAGGACGCCCCATGATCGCCGGCGTTATGCCGGTGGTCGATCTCGTGGTGGCTTCAACGGGGTCAGGCGATCGAGCGGGCTCATCACCTGCCGGATGGTGTTGGTGGCGACGCGCGTGTAGAGCGCCGTGGTGTCGAGCTTGGCGTGGCCCAGAAGAACCTGGATCACGCGGATATCGATGTTCTGTTCGAGCAGGTGCGTTGCAAAGCTGTGCCGCAGCGTATGCATGGAAACGCGCTTGTCGATCTCGGCCATCAGGGCGGCGGCATGGCAGGCGCGATTGAGCTGACGCGTCGTCATCGGATTGACCGGGTTCTGCCCGGGAAACAGCCAGGCTCGCGGCCGCGCAAGGCGCCACCAGTCGCGCAGAAGTGCCAGCAACTGCGGCGAGAGCATCGCATGGCGATCCTTGCCGCCCTTGCCGCGCTCGACGCGCAGCATCATCCGCTTGCTGTCGATATCCGAGACCTTCAGCGACACCACCTCGGAGGCGCGCAGGCCGGTGCCATAGGCGACGCTGAGCGCGGCCTTGTATTTGACGCCGGGCGCCGCCTCCAAGAGGCGCGCGACCTCCTCGGGGCTCAACACGACCGGCAGCTTGCGCGGCTGATGCACGACCGTCAGATGCCGGGCCGCGTCGGCGCGATCGAGCGTCACGGTGAAGAAGAACCGCAGCGCCGAGACGGTGGAGTTGATGAGCGATATGCCTGCGCCGTTCTCGGTCAGATGCAACTGGAAACGGCGGAGGTCCTCGTTGGTCGCTGTGTCCGGCGACCGGCCGATGAACCTTGCCAGGTTTACAACGGCGCGAATGTAGTCATGCTGGGTCTTCGACGCGAAATGGCGGACACTCATGTCCTCGATCATGCGCCGACGAAGCGGAGTGATGCTCTCTTCGGTCATGGGCTGCTCCTGTCTGAAGCGAGGTTGCTAACCCCTCGATCTTCAGGCAGGACGCGCCCGACCTGTTACCCCCGCCCCTCGATGACACGCACCTGCCTGCCCGAAGTGCTCTACCGCGAGAGCGGTTTAGTTCTTTGACCCACATGCGACATTGGCCGTTTTGCAGAAAAGCATCGACGTTCCATCCCAAGCTCCGCAATGGTGGTGGGGGCTGCAACGTCTACGGCAAGCCGTCACTCGGCGGCGACAGCGGGACCGGTCTTGAAGCGCGCCAAGGTCTATCGGATTGTTCGGTGACCAAGTAGCGCAGGGCATCGCGTTGTCACTATAGGCGCAACCTCGCGCGATCTCCGTTCTTCGGTCGGTGGTTGATCCGGATCAAAGACACGATGTCGCCCCAGGATATTTAATCAATGCCGTCTAAAGACCTAAGCCGCTGGTGAATTCAGCGGCGGTCCTGAGCCCGAAGGGAAGGCACAGATGAACTCGAAAAGGATCACCCTAGGCTTCCTCGCTGTTGCGGGATTGCTCGCTAACTTAGCATCTCTCACGACGCCGATGGCGGTCGCCGTCCTGCTGCTCGGTTCCACGGCAGCCCACGCGCAGGCCAACGCCCACCAGTGCGGCGTGTGGATGGAGCGGTATTCCGTGGCGCCGTACCGCAGCTTTGGTTCGGCCCCGGCCAGGGTGCAGGAGATCTGGAACAATTCCGACTGCAACCACAAAGTCTGCCGGTACATGAAGTACACATATGGGGTGATTCCGTACCATTCCTGGGGTTCCCTGCCGGCTGACCTGCAGATGGTATGGGACACACCAGAAGTGGACTGCAATCATCACCAGTAAGGCCATCGAGCCGCTGCGCATGTGCGATCTGTGTCGGATCAGACCCTCTGCCGCCGGTGTTCGCCCAGCACAATCGCAAGGGCTTTGAGAACCAGCGCGTCGCGTGCCGACCACAGATCGGTGTCCTCGCCATCCTGGAGCGTGATCCTGGACAGCAGTGAGAAGCGATAGTCTCCAGACAGGAGTTCGCGCTTGATCTTCTCCTTCTCGCCCGGCCGGAGCGGCGGAACGCCCATACGTCGGAGTTGGCCGAATAATCCCGCCGCCGCAGACACAACCAATCGTAGGCGCTATCCAGCACGTCGTCGGACGCAAGTTGCGCGAGGATCGGCATAACCAAAGAGATGATGCCGGGGATCAAGAACGACAAGAATGTTGCCGCAGAGCTTCTCCAGTTTTGGTGCGGTGCAAATGGTCGTTCATGGCGCATTCCTGCCGTCGAGCGGTCGCCCAAAATGGCTCCCGTCGTGTCCGCTGTCAGGTGTATCGCGACCATCCGCGACCGCGTGATATTCGCAAACAGCCGCACTCAAGGCTGAAGGGGTCAAAAACAGCAAGAACCCCTTATGGCGCAAGGCTTTCTTGCGTGTCTCATAATTCTGCTTGAGTTTCGCACAAGCAGCCCTGCCGTGGTGAGCGCCAGGGCTGTAGGGTTTCAACCGATGACGGGTCCCCCGTCATCACGGTCCATTGTCACCGCAAGAAAGCGATCTTCTGTCTTCTTCGTTCCCTCGAACCAAACGGTGCGGAAAGTGTGGGCGTCAATGCAGTCAGACGCATAGGCGGCATGAGCGCTCGCCGCCAACAGTATTATACGGTATTACGCGGTATTACGGTGACGCGTTACCAAATCCCCTTTTCTATGCGACCGATAAGGGCCATTGGGCAAGGAGCTGCTCGGTGAAGGGAATGAAAATTAGGCCGAGTTAAGGGATTTGGTAAAGCGTCAACGTAAATCCCGTAGATCCGTCTCTCCCTCACCAACGCCAGCGCCAATCCCCATCGGTTCTGTCTCTCGACACGGCGATCGTCACGATCAGAGTCACCACCAAGACAAAGAGACAAGCCGCCTGAAGAGGGTGGCGATTTGGCCATTGGTGGGCTTCGGCGAAGACCGCCAAGAGGATCGCCGCCAGTATGACAGCCATCGTCCCCAGCGCGATAGCCCAGCCTTCCCAGGTGACCGGCGTCGCGCCATAGCCGAAGGATTTCGGCTTGAACCAATATCGCTTGCTCATTCCTCGCTCCCTTCAAAATTTAAGGAGATATAGCGCCAGTCCAGCATGAGGCTGATGATGCGGCCAGTCGGTGCTGCCGCGCGGCCTGTCTTCGCGTTCTGCGACGTCAGGCATCAGCAACAAGGTCTACGATTGTCTCCAGGCCCCAAAGCGGGTGGCGAATGAGCACGTAGATGCTCAACAGCACACCCATTAACACAAGCGCAAAAGTCGCTACCGTCACAGTCAAGTTCCAAAGCGAGAACGTGACCACCAGGGCGTTCCGCTCGATCGTAACATCCACAAGCGCGGCCTTGAGTACGATGCCTTTGAAATCCCCCTTGAAGCGATAGATCGGCCGCGCCGCCAAATAGGTCTTTATAGCGGCTTCGGCCAGGTGCCGCACGGCGGCGCCGGCAGCCTCCGTCAAGCGTCCGTGCGCGGACGTATCTTCTTCTCCAACCACGTTGCGTCCGGCAATCGTGAGGTGATCAATCTTCACATCATCGGCGTCGAAAAACATTGCGCCGCTTTGAGTGTCATAACGCGGGACACCTCGGGCCGACATGGCCGCAGAAACCGGTTGACGCATGGCCGTGCCTTGTATCTCGATGCGCAACGCCAAAAGATTGTCCGCCAGATGCACGGCCACGCGCTCTATCGTCACCTCCCTGAATGTCTTAGGGAGTTGCTGGTTCAGGCGCGTCTGTATCTCGGCCTCGGCGAAGACCAGTTTGCTGGTCCCGAATAGGGTCCAAATCATTCCGGCAGCCGAGAGTAGGCCGACGCAGGCGACGACAATCCAAGCAAGCTTGCGTTTAGACATGGCCCGCTGTGCCTTTGGGTCTTCCGGATGCGTCGAGCATCTGCTCGATCAGGCTGGCACCGGTGAGCCGGTAATTTTCGAGTTCAAATTTTCGAGTTCATCGGCGCTCGGCACTTACGCTGCCATGAGATGGCGTTAAAAGATGTGACCTTTGATACATCCGCTCGCCAATCTGCGATGAAGCCAAACATTTATACCAGATCTCTGTGATGGGAACGCATGCCGGGCGCCGTCATTGCGAGCCGTAGGCGAAGCAATCCAGTTCGAGCCCCGCGCTTCCGGATTGCCACGCCGATAAGTTTACGCAATCTGCGCCAAAGGCACTGCCTCTCTTCCAGGTCGTGGTAACTGATGCCGAATTTGCAATTGTGGCATACCCACAGCAAAATCAGGCCGGTCGAAAAGCCGCGTTCTTTGAAATCGGAGATGGTGGATGGCTCGGCGAGGCGCTGCCGGTCTCGCGGCTCGCCGCCGACGAATGCAATGGTGCCAATGAAAGACGTCTCGCCTTCAGGTCTCGGCACGCGCGGGATCGTCACGAACTCTGGGCCTGCTGCAAATCCTCGCCTGGGGTTCGACTTTCTATCTTCTCGCCGTCCTCGGCCGGCCGATCGCCGCCGATACCGGCTGGCCCTTTGCCGGGGTGATCGGCGGAGTCTCGCTCGCATTGCTCGTCGCCGGTCTGGTATCGCCCTTCGTCGGCCGGACGATCGCGGTGCGCGGCGGGAGGCCGGTCCTCGCTGCCGGCGCCGCGCTCCTGGCGCTTGGCTTGGCAGGGATGGCTCTATCGCCCAACTTGCCGACCTACCTCCTCGCCTGGGCCGTCGTCGGCTGCGGCATGAGTGCGAGTCTTTATGATCCGGCGTTTTCCACGCTCGGCCAACTTTACGGCCGCGACGCCCGGCGCCTCATCACTGCGGTGACCTTGTTCGGCGGCTTTTCGAGCACGCTCGCGTGGCCGAGCACGGCATTTCTGCTCGATCACGTGGGATGGAGAGCAACCTGCGCCACCTATGCCGCGCTTGAACTCGGCATCGGCGTTTCCGCCTACTTATTGCTGCTGCCACGGCGAGCGAAGGCCGCAAGGACGTCAGCTGCTTCGGCGAAAGATGCATCGCCGGAACTGCCGCCGCACAAGCAGAGCCTCGCTCTCTTCTTGCTCGGCACGATCTTGCCTATCGGTGGCGGCCTGCTGTCGCTGCTGTCGACACATCTGTTGGTCCTCCTTCAGGCGCGTGGGCTGGAGCTGGCCGCGGCGGTCGCTCTCGGCGCTCTGGTCGGCCCCTCTCAAGTAACGGCGCGAATTTTGGAAATGAGCTTTGGCCACCGCTATCATCCGGTCTGGACCATGCTCACCGGCGCCGTGCTGTTCGCGATCGGCATGGCCCTGTTGTGGAGTGGCTGGCCTCTGCCGGCGCTTGCGCTGATAGCTTACGGCCTTGGCAATGGGGTCAGCTCCATCGCGCGGGGCACGGTCCCTTTGGTCTTGTTCGGGCCGGCCGGCTACCCTGAGGTGATGGGTAAGCTCGGCCTGCCGAGTCTGCTGGCGATGGCGCTAGCGCCGGCAGTCGGCGCGCCCTTGATCGAATATGGTGGCGCGGGTCTGACGTTCGCCGCGCTGACCCTGATGGCGAGCGTCAATGTCGGCCTGGCGCTTATCTTGGTCCGGCTCTGCCGCGCTTGAAAATGCGCGTGGTGCGGCCGTGACGCTTGATCGATGTGTTTTTCTTGCGTGTCGACCAACTTGCCCACCCCCCTTCCCCGCGCCGCAATTTCCTGTATAAGAGCCGGCTCGCGCGGAAAAATCCGCGGCTTCCCCCAAAACCTTGCTGGACGACATCCCGGCCCGGCCGCGGGCGGAAGTTCTTTGAAAATGAAAGGATTTCCGATGTCGATCACGGCCGAGCGCAAACAAGCGGTCATCAAGGACTATGCCAACAAGCCCGGCGACACAGGCTCGCCGGAAGTCCAGGTTGCCATCCTGACCGAGCGGATCGCCAATCTGACGGAACATTTCAAGACCCACGTGAAGGACAATCACTCGCGCCGCGGCCTGCTCAAGCTCGTCTCGCTGCGCCGGCAATTGCTCGATTACGTCAAGGCGCAGGACGAGCCGCGCTACAAGACTTTGATCGAGCGGCTTGGGATTCGGCGCTAGTTTTAAGCCCCGTGCGAACGGGGTCAGGCGGCATTTGGGCTTTTTTCGCATTGCCGCATTTCAGACAGCGAAGCAATTCACCCGGCGCCCGAAATGGCACGGAAATCGCGGAAACCAGCGCCCTTGTGCCAATAAGGACATGCACTAGCTTGATGATGTAGCGCGTAGTTTCATCGACCGAATGATTCCCTCCGATCGGAATACGCGCTAGTGTCGCGGGCAAGTTGAAAAAACGTCAGTCTTCGAGTGCGGCGGCATCCTGCCGGCGCATGATCGAGGCAAAGACGCAGGCAAAGGCAGGCTATGGCAGGATCGCCGGACGCTGGTGGGCACAGCCCCGTCAGCGCCCCGCCATCTTGCACATGGCCGTAACCGGCGGCCGGAAGCGTGGCCGCAGCTCCTATCTCGGATCGATCCTCCTCTAACCAGGCCTATTCGAGACGGGAATCAGGGGTCGTCTCCGCGGCCCTCGGGATCAGTCTTCAGCTTTGCGTCTTTGCCGCTTTGTAGGAAAGACCATGCTCAATGTTTGAAATCCATCGCGAAGAACTGCAATGGGCCGGGCGCAAGCTCGTGCTCGAAACCGGGCGGATTGCGCGTCAGGCCGACGCCGCTGTCTTTGCCGCCTACGGCGAGACAACCTTGCTGGCGACCGTCGTTTCGGCGAAAACCGCGAAACCTGGGATCGATTTCTTTCCGCTTACCGTCAATTACCAGGAAAAAGCCTTTGCTGCGGGCCGTATTCCCGGCGGCTATTTCAAGCGCGAAGGCCGCCCGACCGAGCGCGAGACCTTGGTGTCCCGCCTGATCGACCGGCCGATCCGTCCTTTGTTCCCGGATGGCTATCGTAACGAAACGCAGGTCGTCGTCACCGTTCTGTCGTATGATCTTGAAAACGATTCCGACATATTGGCGTTGGTCGCGGCGTCTGCCGCTTTGACGCTTTCCGGCATTCCCTTCATGGGCCCTGTCGGTGCTGCGCGGGTCGGATTCTTCAATGGCCAGCTGAAGCTCAATCCGACGCTCGAGGAGATGAAGGACTCGGCGCTCGATCTCGTCGTTGCCGGCACGGGCGATGCCGTTCTGATGGTTGAGTCGGAAGCCAAGGAACTCTCCGAGGCGGTCATGCTCGAAGCCGTCATGACTGGTCATCGCGGCTTCCAGCCCGTCATCGACGCGATCATCAGGCTCGCCGAGCGCGCCGCCAAAGATCCGCGCGAACTCGTCGTGCCGGACAAGACCGCGGTCGAATCTGCGGTCCGCGAGATCGCCGAAGCGGAATTGCGCGAGGTCTATAAGATCGTAGGCAAGCATGAGCGCTACGCCGCCGTCGATGCGGTGCGCGCCAAAGTCACGGCAGCGCTGTTTCCTGAAGGGTCCGAGCCACGCTTCTCACGCGAACTCGTGGCCCAGGAGTTCCATGATCTGCAAAGCAAAGTCGTGCGCTGGAATATTCTCGACACCGAGATAAGAATCGACGGGCGCGACGTCAGGACCGTCCGGCCGATCCTTGCCCAAGCCGGCGTCTTGCCGCGCACCCACGGCTCGGCCCTCTTCACGCGCGGCGAGACCCAGGCCCTGGTCGTCGCGACGCTCGGCACCGGCGAGGACGAACAATATGTCGACAGCCTCGATGGGACTTATAAGGAGCGTTTCATGCTCCATTACAATTTCCCGCCTTATTCGGTCGGCGAGACCGGCCGCCTCGGTTCGCCCGGCCGCCGCGAAATCGGGCACGGCAAGCTCGCTTGGCGCGCCCTCCACCCGATGCTGCCGACTGCGGCGGAATTCCCCTATACGATCCGCGTCGTCTCGGAGATCACCGAATCGAACGGCTCGTCCTCCATGGCCACGGTCTGCGGGTCTTCGCTCGCATTAATGGATGCCGGCGTGCCTCTGAAACGGCCGACGGCGGGCATAGCGATGGGTCTCATCCTCGAAGGCGCGCGCTACGCCGTCCTCTCCGATATTCTCGGCGATGAAGACCATTTGGGCGATATGGACTTCAAAGTGGCCGGTACGGAAGAAGGTGTCACCTCTCTGCAGATGGACATAAAGATCACCGGCATCAACGAAGAGATCATGCGGGTTGCTTTGGCCCAGGCCAGGGAAGGGCGGCTGCATATCCTTGGCGAAATGGCCAAGGCTTTGACGGGCGCGCGGGCCGAACTCGGCGAATTCGCGCCGCGGATCGAAACTCTCAAGATCCCAACCGACAAGATCCGCGAAGTGATCGGCACAGGCGGCAAGGTGATCCGCGAGATCGTCGAAAAGACTGGCGCCAAGATCAATGTCGAAGATGACGGCACGGTGAAAGTCGCCTCGTCGGATGCCAATTCGATCCGTGCCGCGATCAATTGGATCAAATCGATCGCCACCGATCCGGAAGTCGGCCAGATCTACGAAGGCACTGTGGTCAAGGTCGTGGACTTCGGCGCGTTCGTGAATTTCTTCGGCTCGCGCGATGGTCTCGTGCATATTTCCCAGCTCGCCAAGGGCCGTGTTGCCAAAGCAAGCGATGTCGTGAAGGAAGGCGACAAGGTGAAGGTGAAGCTTTTGGGCTTCGACGATCGCGGCAAAGTGCGGCTGTCGATGCGTCTCGTCGATCAAGAAACCGGCGACGATCTCGAGGCCAAAGAAAAAGCCGAGCGCCAAGCCGAAATGGGAGAATAGGTCATCGCCGGCCATGCTCCAGGCGGACGACCGCGATCTCATCGGGAGGGGCTGATGCCGGAACTGGCTCGTCGAACAATCGAGGCGAATGGCCAACGTTTCTCGTTTCTCGCGGCCGGAGACCACGGCCCGCTCGTCGTCTTTTGCCATGGCTTTCCGGAACTCGCCCTGTCCTGGCGCCATCAGGTTCCGGCGGTGGCTGCGGCCGGTTTCCGGGCCGTTGCGCCCGACATGCGCGGTTATGGCGAGACCGGCGGGCCGCAGGAGATCGACAGCTACACGATATTTCATCTCGTCGGCGATATCGTCGGCTTGGTTCAGGCTCTGGGCGAGTCCTGTGCGGTCATCGTCGGGCACGACTGGGGTGCCGCCGTCGCTTGGCATGCGGCTTTGCTGCGCCCCGATATATTCAGTGCGGTCGGCGCGATGAGCGTCCCCTACCAGCCACGCCGACCGGGGAAAAAACCGATCGAGACGTTCCGTCATATCGCGGAAGAAAAAGGGCTCGGTGAGTTCTATATCGTCGCCTTTCAGGAGGTCGGTCGCGGCGAGACCGATTTCGAAGCGGATGTCGATCGAACGTTGCGTGCCATGTTGGGCGGGCTCGGCGAGAAAGGTGTCGAGAGCGATCGGTTCTCGATTTTCGGTCCTGCGGGCCGGCGGCTGATCGAACAGCACACGCCGCGTCCGCTGCCGAACTGGATGGACGCCGACACGTTCGCGGCGTTCGTTGCCGCCTTCAAGCGCGAGGGATTCCGGCGCCCGCTCAATTGGTACCGCAATATCGATCGCAATTTCGAATTAATGGCGCCTTTCCAGGGCCTGCGCATTACCCAACCGGCTCTGTTCCTGACCGGCGAAAAAGACCCGGTGCGGCTTTTCGCCGGCGCCGCCGAACGCGCACTCGCCGAGACGCTTCCGAACCTGCGCGCTTCTCTCGTGATCGAGGCGGCGGGGCATTGGGTGCAGCAAGAGGCGCCCGAACAGGTCACGGCCGCTTTGCTCGAATTCTTGCGAAGCCTTTGAGCCTCGTGGCCGCGAGCCGAAATTGATCCGCTTCTCTTGCAATTGACGCGTTCTAGGTCATGATGGCGGCGGCAGAGGGCAGCGGCGGAGAGCTGAATGGCGGCAGATGAAAAGTCGGGCAAAGGGACCGTAAAGCAGGTTGCAAAGCGCGGCGCCGGCGCGCGCAAGAAGGCCGCGGACCAGCCGTCTTCTCCTGCCGGTCCCAAGGCAAGAAAGACTGCGGCCAAACCGCTCGAGAAGACCGCGGCGGCGACGAAATCTGCCGCCAAAAGTGCTTCCGCCAAGAAAGCTTCGAGCAAAAGCACTCCGGCCAAGACGAGCGTCGCAAAGTCGAGCGCGAGGAAAGCGGCGTCCCGCGCCGCGGCGCCGATATTCAAAACGTCCGCCAAGGGCTTGCCGGTTCCGCCGCTGCCGCCGGCGTCGGCACAGCCCAAAAGGGCGTCGCGCAGCCTGGCGCGGCGTGCCGTCGGCGCTGCGACAGTTATGCACAGGAATGGCGCGGTGGCGGGCGAGTCCTTTGCCGAGAGCGAATTGCGCGAGATGATGCGTCTTGCTTCGGCCTATATCGAAACCTGGCTCAATCGACGGATTTTACTCGCAACTGACGCGACCGCTCCGGAAGATGCGTGGGCGCAAGTTTGGCTCTGGCTCAAAGGTGCCGCGGCGCTCGAAGACGGACGGGTCCTCACACAAGACTTATTCGAAGCGCTTTACGCCGATGAAATGACGAGTGCCCGCTAATTCGACAGTGATGTCGGCGTCGCGTCGCATCGGCTCGGGAACTCAAAGGATGCCGCTCGTTGCTGCCCCCATCGTGCGGCGGGCGGTGGATTCTGCGACGTCGTTCGCGTTTTCGACCGAACCAGTCTGGCCGCCACGAGAAGACCCGATGGGGCGAAGAACATCAGCAAAATGGCGTTTATGAAGGGACGGGCAAGGCCTGGGGCCACTTCGCGTCCGACTCGCGCTCCATGGCTTGTCACGACGCCGTGAAAGCCGATCACGGCGAGAGCGAGGCCGATCGTCAGAGGATCGAAGCCTAGGCGCAGCAATGTGCCGTCTCCTCGACCTCGACTGAGACGAGATGGGCGGCCCACAACGATGTGCACACGCCAAATCGGCTCAGGACTTAAAACACGGCCGAGTGGGCGAGATCAGCGCCGAGCCCGGATCAGTCCCAAATGATTCTCTCAACCCTAGGTTAACCTTAACGTTTTCTAATCGATCGCGCGTGCCAGCGCGGTCTGTGCAAAACCTTCCGCTACGTGCGATCTAGTTGACCCCCAATGTCTCCCATGCTATCCCATATCATCCCTCCAGGTCGCTCGGCAGGCCAGGCGTCGAGTGGAGGCGGCGCTCCGGCGCCCACACTTGGCTCGAGGGTCGTTTCGGCGGGAGTGTGGGGTCGGCGACCCGAGTGCGGTGCGCCGGATAATGGCGCACCGAATGAGTTCAGCATGTCTCGCGCGGCGGCCCGCATGGGCGATCCCATCCGCGCGAGGTCGGCTGTAGGGCTCGGAGGTCTCGAGTTTGGACCGGTTCGTGTCGAATTTCACCAACCGGCTCGATGCGAAGGGAAGGGTCTCGATCCCGGCCTCGTTTCGAGCGGTGCTGACGCGAGACGGGTTCGAAGGGCTTTATGTTCATCCTTCGCTGGATGCGGAGGCGGTCGACTGTGGCGGAAATGCTCTGTTGCGCGAGATCGACGATTTGCTGGCGCGCCTATCGCCCTATTCCGAGGAGCGCGACACGTTTTCGACGGCTCTGCTCGGCACGAGCGAGATCTTGAAAGTCGATACCGAGGGGCGCGTTGTCCTGACCGAGACGATCAAGGCCTATGCCGGCGTTCAGACGGATGTGACCTTTGTCGGGCAGGGACACAAGTTTCAGATTTGGGAACCGAACCGTTTTCGCGCGCATCTCGAGGGGGCCAGAAATCGGGTGCGCGATTTACGAAAGGAACTCAGTTCCCGATACGCGGTGACGGACAAGCCGCCACCGCGGCCACATGGAGCACGGGAATGAACAGGGGCCGCGGCGATGAAGAAATTCTCGCCGCTGGCGGATCGGCCCGGCACGTTCCCGTGCTTCGTGACGAGGTCTTAGCCGCGCTTTCGCCGCAAACGGGCGGTCTCTATCTCGATGCGACATTTGGTGCCGGCGGCTATACGCGGGCGCTTCTCGCCCTCGCTGGAACGCGCGTGCTGGCGCTCGATCGCGATCCGACGGCGATTGCGGCCGGTGCCGGTCTCGTGCACGAATTCGACGGCCGGCTCATTCTCGAACACGCGCATTTTGCAAGTCTCGATCGCATTGCGGCCCGGCACGGCCTGTCGGCTTTCGATGGCGTGGTCTTCGATATCGGAGTTCTCGTCGATGCAAATCGACGAAGCCGCGCGCGGCTTTTCTTTCCGGCAGGACGGTCCGCTCGACATGCGTATGGATTGTGAAGGCCCGAGCGCCGCGGACATCGTCAATACGGCGGAGGAGGCGACACTCGCCGATATATTTTACTACTTCGGGGAAGAACGCGCCGCGCGCCGCATCGCGCGGGCGATCCTGCGGGAACGTGCCCACGGTCCATTCACCTCGACTTTGCGGCTTGCCGAAACCATTGCCCGCGCCAACCCCGGCCGCCCCGGCGAGATTGATCCTGCCACACGCAGCTTTCAGGCCCTTCGGATTGCCGTCAACGATGAACTCGGCGAGTTCGTGCATGGTCTCGTCGCGGCCGAGAGCGTTCTGCGCCCCGGAGGTCGCCTCGCCGCCGTGACGTTCCATTCCCTCGAAGACAGGATCGCCAAGCAGTTCTTCGGCCAGCGTTCCGGTCGCGGCGAAGCCCGCTCGCGCCTCCTGCCGGGCGAAACCGCAAGGCCTGAATCCACATTCGAACTCGTCGGCAAACAGCCGGTGACCGCGTCGCCTGAAGAAACGGCGCGCAACCCGCGCGCGCGTTCGGCAAAACTGCGCGTCGGCCAGCGCACTGCCGCGGCGCCGCAGCCGGCTGAAGACGCCCTGCTGATGCTCGCGGGTCTGCCTCACGCAAAGAAACAATCGGCGGCAGCGCCGGGTGCCGGCAAAAGGCCGCGGAGATGCTGAGATGATTCGCTTTCTCAATGTCGTGGCGATCGCGGCGCTCGTCGGTTCGGCGATCTATGCTTATTCGATCAAATACGAAACGATCTTCCACGCCGAAGAAATTACCAAACTCCGCTACGACATCAAAGCGGCGCATGATTCGATCGACATGCTGCGGGCCGAATGGACGCATCTGGCGCGGCCCGAGCGGATCGAGTCCTTGGCCGATAAATTCCTCGATCTTCAGTCTCCCGCGCTGACGCAGATCGTGCGCATCGACGCGCTGCCCGAAAAGACGCCGAAGGTCGATACGATCGGCCGCAAGCTCGAAGCGCTCGGCCTCGCGGAGCCGACCAACACGCCGCAGGACCAGAGTGCAAAGGGGCAGACTACTCCTGCAACCGGGCTGAGGTGATATGAAGCCATGAAGGCAGATATGGATCTTGCAGTGACGGGAGGAGGAAGCGGCGCACCGCAGCCGCCGCGGCGGCGCGGCGGCTGGCTTATTCGCTTCCTCGGCCTCATTTTCGCAGCAAAACTCGACAAGAGCACCCGGCGCATCAAATTCGTCGTCTTCTGCTTCATTCTGGTTTACTGCATCATCGTCGGCAAGCTCGTCTATTTCGGCCTTCATCCGGAGCCGGAGCAAGGGTTCAAGCGCGTCGTCGGCGATCAGGTCGCCGCTGCACGGCCCGATATATTGGATCGCAACGGCGAGATCCTCGCAACCGACATAAAAGTCATGTCGGTGTTCGCCGAGCCACGTCGTATCATCGACAAAGACGAAGCGGTCGAGCTTCTCACCGCCGTTCTACCCGATATCGATGCTGGCGAACTGCGCAAGAAACTTGGTTCGGGCAAGGGCTTCGTCTGGGTCAAACGGGCGATCACCCCGGCCCAGCAGCAGGAAGTCCACCATCTTGGCTTGCCGGGCGTCGGGTTCCTGGCGGAGAACAAGCGGGTCTATCCGAATGGACCGATCGCCGCACATGTCCTCGGCTATGCCAATCTCGAGGGCGTCGGAATCTCCGGCCTCGAAAAATATATAGACGGGAAAGGCGTCGCCGAACTTGCCGGAGCCGGATTCAAGCTGACGCCCGACGACTTGAAACCGGTCACGACCTCGCTCGATCTAGGCGCGACCTTTGCGCTACGCGATGAGCTCGCCAAGGGTATCTCCAAATTCAAGGCGAAAGCTGGAGCGGCTGCCATTCTCGATGTCAATACCGGCGAAGTGATCGCGATGGCATCGCTGCCGGATTTCGATCCCAGCAATCCAAATGACGCGCGCGACCTTAATAGAATCAACCGCTTGTCCGTAGGCGTCTACGAAATGGGCTCAACCTTCAAGGCGCTCTCGGTTGCGATGGCCTTGGATTGCGGCAAGGTGACCCTCAATTCGCGCATCGACGCGCGCGATTCCTTGCGCTATGGACGTTTCACAATCCACGATTTTCATGCCCAGCACCGGCTTTTGTCGGTCCCCGAGGTTTTCACCTTTTCATCGAACATAGGCGCGGCGCGGATAGCGCTCATGGTCGGTGTCGAAAACCACAAAGCTTTCCTGCGCAAAATGGGGCAATTGACGCGCTTGCGTACGGAGCTCCCCGAATCCGCCGATCCGATCGTGCCGAAAAACTGGGGCGAACTCAATACGATGACCATTGCTTTCGGGCAGGGCCTGAATGTTGTCCCTTTGCAGGCGATGATGGCGGTTGGTGCGCTCGTGAACGGCGGCATTATGGTGACGCCGACTTTTTTGAAACGGAGTGAAGCCGATGCCGAGAAAGATGCGCCGCGCGTCATCAAGCCGGAAACCTCGGAATCCCTGCGCTACTTGATGCGGCTCAACACCGAGGTCGGATCGGCCAGAAAGGCCGATATCAAGGGCTATTTCGTCGGCGGCAAGACGGGCACGGCGGACAAGATCATCCACGGCCACTATTCGAAGGACAAAGTGCTCACGACGTTCCTGGCCATCGTCCCGGCGGACAAGCCGAAATATCTCTTCTTGACTCTGATGGACGAGCCGCAGGGCCTGCCGGAAACTGGCGGATACCGTACGGCCGCCTGGAACTCCGGTAGTGTGACCGGCAAGCTGATCGAGCGCATCGCCCCCTTGCTCGGGATGGCGCCCCGCTTCGAACCGCCGACTCAGCCATTCCCTTTGCTCGCACGCATCGGTTATGCTCAGGCAAATAGTCCGGCCGTCGGCGGAGTCCACTGATGCGGCTCGCCGATCTCTTGCCCCGTGCCGCGCTGCCTGAGCCGTTCGCGGCGCGCATCGTCAACGGGCTGAGTGCCGACAGCCGCGACATTGCGCAAGGCTTCGTCTTCTTCGCCGTGCCAGGCACGAAGGCCGATGGCCTGAACTTCGTGCCTCAGGCAATGGCGCGCGGCGCAACCGCAATCGTGGCGCAGCGCCGTCCAGAAACCTTGTTCGAAGACGTCGCTTTCATAGAAGTCGCCGACGTACGCGGGGCCTTGTCGGAAAGTGCCGCACGTTTTTATCCGCGCCAGCCTCAGGTGATCAGCGCGATCACGGGCACGAGCGGCAAGACCTCGGTTGCAGCTTTCACGTGCCAGATCTTCGCCGCGCTCGGTCACGCAGCCGCGTCGCTCGGCACTCTCGGCGTCATTGCCCCCTCCCGAGCGGCTTATGGTTCGCTGACGACGCCCGACCCCGTGAGCCTGCACGAGACGCTCGACCTATTGGCGGGCGAGGGCGTGACCCATTTGGCGCTCGAAGCCTCGTCCGTCGGCCTTGTGCAGCGGCGTCTCGATGCGACCCGTATGACGAGCGCCGCCTTCACCAATCTTTCACGCGAACATTTGGACGACCACGGGACAATCGAAAATTACATGGCGGCGAAATTGCGCCTTTTCGACACTTTGCTCGCGCCTGGCCGGAGCGCCGTCATCGATGCCGACAGCGTGGCAGCTCCCCAGGTCATGGCGACGTGCGCCGCGCGGGGCCTGCACGTTTTTTCGACGGGCGAGCGTGGCCAGGCGCTGCGGCTACTTGGCGCCGTTCCCGAAGGTCTGGCGACCCGACTCCTCGTCGAATGCGAAGGGGCGAGCACCGAGCTCTTGCTGCCGCTCACCGGCGGCTTTCAAGTGTCCAATGCGCTCGTTGCGGCCGGGCTTGCGATCGTCGAGGGCGGCGCCGCCGCGGCCGTGCTCGCCGCGCTTGAACGGCTCGAAGGCGCTGCGGGCCGGCTCGAGCGAGTCGGTGACTGCAGAGGTGCCCCGATTTTCGTCGATTACGCCCACAAGCCCGACGCGCTCGACAAAGTCCTGCGTGCCTTGCGGCCTTTCGCCACCGGCAAGCTCATCGCCGTCTTCGGCTGCGGCGGCGACCGCGATGCCGGCAAACGGCGGATCATGGGGGAGGTGGCGGCGCGCTTGGCCGATCTTGTCATCGTCACCGACGATAACCCGCGTTCCGAAGATCCTGGCGAAATTCGCAGCGCGATCCTCACCGGGGCGCGCGCCGTGGCTGAAGCCGAGGTGCGCGAAATCGGCGACCGGGCGGCAGCGATCGCCGCGGCTGTGCGGCTGCTCGCGCCCGGGGACGTCCTGTTGATTGCCGGGAAAGGCCATGAAACCGGCCAGATCCTCGGCGACAGAACCTTGCCTTTCTCTGATCAGCAAGAGGTTCGCGCCGCCCTGAAGGAACTCGCCGCATGAGCATGGAGCCGTTACCCAACGCTTTGCCCGAAGCGACGGCGGGTTCGCGCCGGCACGAAACGGCTCCGGCAGATGAGGATCTGCAGGGGTTTCTCGGGCGCCCACCTCTATGGTCCGCCATGGCTGTCATCGGCCCGCTCGAAGCGCGCGTCGAAGGCGGTCTCGCGCAAGGAATTCACGGCATCTCGATCGACAGCCGCAGCCTTTCGGAAAACGATCTCTTCTTGGCGATCGAAGGCGAGCGGAGCGACGGGCATGACTATGTCCGTGCTGCCTTCGAAAAGGGCGCTGCCGCCGCTGTCGTCGACGAAGCGCATGCAGATTCCCTCAAGGGCCTTGGGCCGCTCTACGTCGTGCGTGAGGTTTTGCCGGCCCTTGAAAGTCTGGCGCGGGCTGCGCGCGCGCGAACGGCGGCGCGGGTCGTCGCCGTAACGGGATCGGTGGGCAAGACGTCGACGAAAGAGGCGTTGCGCCTCGTGCTTTCGCAGACAGGCCAAGCCGATCCAGGGCAAGTGCATGCCTCGTTCGCCTCTTACAACAATCATTGGGGCGTGCCGCTCACGCTCGCCCGCATGCCGCGCGACACGCAATTCGGCGTTTTCGAAGTTGGTATGAACCATCCCGGCGAAATCCGGGCGCTCGTCGACATGGTGCTCCCGCATATTGCCATCGTCACGACCGTGGCGCCGGTTCATCTCGAGTTTTTCTCGGATGTTGCGGCGATTGCCGATGCGAAGGCGGAGATTTTTTCCGGTCTCTGCCCCGGCGGCGTCGCGATCATCAACCGCGATCTGGAGACCTATGAACGGCTTGCCAACCATGCCCGGCACTCGCCCGCCGGCCATATCGCGAGCTTTGGCGAGGACGAGCGTTCCGATGCGCAGCTCTTGAGAGTTGGTCTTGGCGCCGATCATTCGACGATTGAAGCCAGAATTGGGGATAGAGTCCTCAGCTATCAACTGGGCGCTCCCGGCCGCCACTTGGCTCTCAATTCGCTGGCCGTGCTCTTGGCGGCGCAAGCCCTCGGCGTGCCGCTCGAAGATGCTGCCGCTGCGCTGGCGCAATTCGCACCGCCGGCGGGGCGGGGTGAACGGTTCACATTATACGCCGCCGATGGGCCTTTCACTTTGGTCGATGAGAGCTACAACGCCAATCCCGCCTCCATGCGTGCTGCATTGGCGCTCGCAGGCGATTTGCCGGCCCCCCCGACAGGCCGCCGCATCGCCGTCCTCGGCGATATGCGTGAACTCGGTTCCCGCAGTAACGAATTGCACGCAGATCTCGCCGCCGACGTGCTGGCTAGCCACATGGATATCGTCTTTGCCGCAGGGCCGCTGATGGCGCATTTGTTCGCGGCGCTGCCGGCCGATGTGCAAGGGGCCTGGCGGGAAACCGGAACCGATCTCGTGAGCCTGGTCGCCGAGGCCGTCCATGCCGGCGATCTCGTCATCGTGAAAGGATCCAATGCGAGCCGAATGGGCGAGATCGTCAAAGCCCTGAAAGCGCGGTTCGCCGAGCCCACCGGCAAGCCGCGCGATGCTGCAGCGCATCCGGATTTGCCAGGTGCCGCATCGGCTGCAATGCCTGGTGGTGCGGTCGCGAGGAGCGCATTGCGCGGCAAGACCGAAACGAATATCCCCAAGCCGCACGATTTCGGAAGGTCGTCCAGAGAATAGCCCGAGGTCAGGCGTTCTTCGGATGCGGCCCTGCGGGTTCATGCAGAAGCGACGGTTTAACAGGGTTTTTGGAATGCTCACTTGGCTCGCAGAGTTTTCGCATCAGTTCGGTCCGTTCAATCTGTTTCGCTACATCACGTTCCGCACCGCCGGCGCAACCGCAACAGCCCTGTTCTTCGTCTTCTTCTTCGGCCCGCGCATCATTGCGGCCCTGCGGTTGAAGCAGGGCAAGGGCCAGCCGATCCGTGCCGACGGCCCTCAATCGCATCTTCTGACGAAGAAGGGCACGCCGACCATGGGCGGCCTGATGATCCTCTCCGGGCTCACCGTTTCGACTTTGCTGTGGGCCAATCCTGCCAACAGCTATGTCTGGATCGTGCTTCTTGTCACGATCGGCTTCGGTCTGATCGGCTTCTACGATGATTATCTGAAGGTCACGAAACAGACGCATAACGGCTTTTCCGGCTGGATAAGGGTCGCACTCGAAGCTCTGATCGCCGTGATCGCATGTTATGCGATGACCGTCATCGGCACGAAAGACACGACCGCGCTGGCGCTGCCGGCAATCAAGGGCTATGTCGCAAACCTTGGTTTGTTCTTCCTTGTCTTCGGCCCTTTTATGATCATTGCAGCCGGCAATGCGGTCAATCTGACCGATGGGCTCGATGGGCTCGCCATCGTTCCCGTGATGATTGCCGCAGCGACGTTCGGAATCATCGCTTACCTTGCCGGCAATGCGATTTTTTCATCTTACCTCGGCATCAACTTTGTACCGGGAACGGGCGAACTCGCGGTCGTCTGCGGTGCCTTGATCGGCGCCGGCCTCGGCTTTCTGTGGTTCAATGCGCCCCCGGCGCAGATCTTTATGGGCGATACGGGTTCGCTCGCGCTCGGTGGTCTGCTCGGCACGATCGCCGTCGCGATCAAGCACGAGATTGTTCTCGGCATCGTCGGCGGCTTGTTCGTGCTCGAAACGCTCTCGGTGATCGTGCAAGTGGCATCATTCAAGCTGACCGGCAAGCGCGTCTTTAAAATGGCGCCGATCCATCATCACTTCGAACAGCTCGGCTGGTCCGAGCCGCAAGTCGTCGTGCGCTTCTGGATCGTGGCTTTCGTTTTGGCGCTCATCGGCCTTTCGACGTTGAAGCTGAGGTGAAGATGACGCCGATTACTTCATTCGCCGGCAAGAGCGTGGCCGTCTTCGGGCTTGGCGCCTCGGGACGGGTCAGCGCCGAAGCGCTCGTCGCCGGCGGCGCGGCGGTCGTGGTCTGGGACGATCAGCAAGCTGCGCGCGACAACGCCGCCGCCGCCGGCCTGAAGCTCGAGGATCTCGCCGCTGCCGATTTTTCGCGTTTCACCTCTCTCATCTTGGCGCCCGGCATCCCCTTGACGCATCCTGAGCCGCATTGGGTCGTGAAGAAGGCGCGTGCAGGCCGCGTCGAGATCATCGGCGATATCGAGCTCTTCTGCCGCGAGCGCCGGCACATCGCCCCGAAATCGCCTTTCGTCGCGATTACCGGCACCAACGGAAAGTCGACAACGACGGCGCTCATTGCCCATCTTTTCGCAACTTTCGGCCATGCCGTCGAGATCGGCGGCAATATCGGGACACCGATTCTTTCGCTGTCACCGCCTTCGCCGCGACGGGCCCATGTCATCGAATGTTCCTCGTTCCAGATCGATCTCGCACCAAGCCTTGATCCCCGGGTCGGCGTGCTGCTCAATGTGACGCCCGATCATCTCGATCGGCATGGCACGATGGAGAATTATGCTTCAATCAAGGAAAGGCTCGTGGCGCAGGCTGATTTCGCCGTCGTCGGTATCGATGACGAGATCACGTCTGCGATAGCCGAGCGCTTACGCAAAGCGATGAAAGCCGTCACGTCGATTTCGATCACGAAGCCGCAGATCGAGGACGGCATAGTCCTCGAGGGAACCCGCCTCGTGTGGCGTGTGCGGGGCCGCTCTTTCGCAATTGCCGATCTTGCCGGCATAGCCTCGCTGCGCGGCAGCCACAACGGACAGAACGCCGCCGCCGCCGTTGCGGCGCTGGCCGCGCATGGGTTCGATCTCGATCGAGTGACCAAGGGGCTCAAGACTTTCCCCGGCCTTCCGCACCGCCTGGAGGAACTCGGACGCCGCGGCAAGGTGCTCTTCATCAATGATTCCAAAGCGACGAATGCCGATGCGGCAGAAAAGGCCTTGGCCAGCCTGACCGACATTTTCTGGATTCTCGGCGGGCGCGCCAAAGAGGGCGGTATTGTTCCTTTGCGGCCGCTCTTTTCGAAGATCGTCAAAGCCTATCTCGTCGGCGAAGCGGCCACGGTTTTTGCCGAAACGATCGGCGACGCAATTCCTTATGAATTTTGTGGCACGCTCGAACTGGCGGCAAGGCGGGCCGCGCAGGATGCGGCGCAAAGCACCTGCACCGAACCCATCGTGCTCTTGTCGCCGGCCTGCGCGTCCTTTGATCAATATCCGGATTTCGAAAAACGCGGTGACCATTTTCGCGAGATCGTTCACAGGTTGCTCGCGGAAACGCCGGCAGATGCCAACTTGGCTTGAAGCATGGTGCGTGCGGCCGTGAGGGTTGCGCAGGCGAGGGGCGTCGCGTGATTGCCGCGCATGGAATCGCAGTCACGCTCGAAGTGTTTGTTGTGACGCGTGCTCTTGTCCGAAAAGTCTGTCGCTTTTCGGGATCGGACTTTAGTGTTGCCGTACTGACGGATGGGTCGCATCCGTTAGTTGAATTGCACCACTAATTCTTTGATTTGGTTGGTCGAACTCATCCTCGACCCTTGGTCCCCAAGCGGAAGGATGAATCGGCCCACTAGGGGGACGACATGGTTTCACGTGCGGAACGTTCGGCGCTCGCCGATTGGTGGTGGACGGTCGACCGCTGGCTGCTCGCCGCGCTTGCCGCGTTGATGGTGCTCGGCCTGGTTTTGACGATGGCGGGAAGTCCGCCCGTTGCTGAACGTCTCGGCCTGCCGACCTTTCATTTCGTCAACCGGCAGGTGATCTATCTCGTGCCTGCGATTGCCGTTCTTCTGGCGACTTCTTTCTTGTCGCCGCGGCATGTCCGGCGGGCCGCCCTTGTCGTCTTCATTGTCTCGCTGGCGCTGGTTTTTGCGGCTCTCGTGTTCGGCCACGAAGTCAAAGGTGCGAAACGCTGGTTGTTCGGAATCCAGCCATCCGAATTCTTGAAACCGGCATTTGTCGTCGTTGCGGCCTGGGCTTTTTCCGAAGGCGGCAAGAGGCGCGACCTGCCGGGCATTTTCATTGCCCTCCTATTGCTGCCGCTTGCCGTCGTTCCGTTGGTCTTGCAGCCAGACTTCGGTCAGACGATGCTGTTGTCGCTCGTCTGGACCGCACTGTTCTTCATCGCGGGGTTCCATTGGTTTTGGGTGGCAGGCATCGGCGGCATCGGCATGACGGGCATCCTCATTGCGTATAAGCTTGTCCCGCATGTCCGTGGCCGCATTCTTAATTTCATCGATCCGGGAATCGGCGGCGGCGTTGTCGACACCTTCCAGATCGATACTGCGCTCGACAGTTTCATGGCCGGCAGCTGGTTCGGTAAGGGACCGGGAGAGGGCACAATCAAGCGCATTCTCCCTGATGCCCATACGGATTTCGTTTTTGCTGTGACCGCCGAAGAATTCGGCATTGTCGCGTGCCTTATCCTCGTCGCGATTTTCGCGTTTATCGTCGTGCGCGGTCTTTTGTCGGCGGCCCGCAACGAGGATCCGTTTTGCCGCTTGGGAGCGGCGGGCCTGGTTCTGCTCTTCGGCATGCAAAGCGCCATCAACATGGCGGTCAATCTCCACCTCATGCCGGCCAAAGGTATGACATTGCCGTTTATTTCCTATGGTGGGTCGTCGTTGATCTCGCTTGCCCTCAGCATGGGCTTCCTCATCGCTTTGACGCGCAAGCGGCCGCGCGCGGAAATCTTCTTTTCTCGTGGCGAGGACGCTCACGCATGAAGCGGGAGGTCGTGGGTGCGCCGGCGAAGCCGGGTGGCGGGAAGATGGCTCGGGACAGGGCTGTCCTGCTGGCTGCCGGGGGCACGGGGGGGCATTTGTTTCCGGCCGAAGCTCTCAGCCGGGCTTTGGCCGGCCGAAAAATCGCGGTAGAACTCGTCACCGACGAACGCGCGACGAAATACGGTGACGCATTCCCGGCACGTGCGATCCATCAGATCGCAGCGGCGACGCCCCGCGGCGGCGGCGTCTTCACGCGCCTTGCTGCCATCTTGACGCTCGCGCGGGGCACGGCGTCGGCACTTTTGCTTTTGCGCCGCGCGCCACCGAAAGTCGTCGTCGGCTTCGGCGGCTATCCGACCGTGCCGCCCATGTTCGCCGCGACGATCCTCGGGATACCGACGATTCTGCATGAGGCGAACGCCGTCATGGGGCGTGCCAATCGTTTTCTTGCAGGCCGGGTCGATGCCGTGGCACATGGATTTGCGACAATTGCGGGCGTTCCACCGGCGATCGCAGCCAAAGCGCATCATACCGGCAATCCGGTCCGCCCTCAGGTGCTCGAGGCCGCCACGCGTCCCTTCCCAAACAGCCGTTCCGGTGCGCTCAGCCTGCTCGTCACTGGCGGCTCGCAAGGCGCCCGCGTCATGGCGGATATCGTGCCCGCGGCTGTCGCGCTGTTGAGTGAGGCGGAACGCCAAAAGCTCGCAATCGTCCAGCAGGCCCGCGGCGAGGATGAGGTGCGGGTGAAGAAGGCCTATGCCGAACTCGTGCTTACGGCAGAAGTCAGGCCGTTTTTTACAGATCTGCCGGAGCGGATTGCGGCTGCGCATCTCGTTGTCGCAAGGGCTGGGGCCTCAACGGTTGCAGAACTCGCCGTCATCGGTCGTGCCGCGATTCTCGTGCCCTTGCCGCATGCGCTCGATCAGGATCAGGCTGCGAATGCCGCGGCACTCGCCGCGACGGGGGCCGCAGTTGCCGTGGCGCAGCAAGACTTCACGCCGGAATGGTTGGCGGCCAAGCTGCGCGAAGCCCTGGCGTCTCCCGAGGATCTGCAACGGTGCGGGCAACTTGCCCGCCAAGCCGGAATTGCCGATGCAGCCGAAAAACTCGCCGATCTCGTCGTCCGGTTTGTCGACGCAAAGTGATGTTACAAAGGAAAAAGCTCGATCATGAAACTGCCGCGCGAACTTGGTCCCATATTTTTCATCGGAATCGGCGGCATCGGCATGTCGGGGATCGCCGAAGTGCTCCTCAACCTCGGCTATCATGTGCAGGGCTCGGATGCGGCCGAGAATGCCAATGTCCTGCGGCTGCGCGGCAAGGGCGCATTAATTCATATCGGCCATGATGCTCCGCATCTCGGTGCGGCCGAGGTCGTCGTGGTTTCAACGGCGATCAAGCGCGATAATCCCGAACTCGTTGCCGCGCGCGAAAGGCGAATTCCAGTCGTGCGCCGTGCCGAAATGCTCGCGGAACTCATGCGATTGAAGCAATGCGTCGCGATCGCCGGCACCCACGGCAAGACCACGACGACTTCGCTTGTTGCGACTTTGCTCGATGCCGGCAAATTCGATCCCACCGTGATCAATGGCGGGATCATCAACGCCTATGGAACGAACGCGCGCCTCGGTGCCGGCGACTGGATGGTGGTCGAGGCCGACGAGAGCGACGGGACATTCTTGAAACTGCCGGCCGATATTGCCGTCGTCACCAATATAGACCCGGAACATCTCGATCATTTCGGGACATTCGATGCGATCAAACAAGCATTTCGCGCCTTCGTCGAGAACTTGCCTTTCTATGGCTTTGCCGTGATGTGCCTCGATCATCCGACGGTGCAGGAACTCGTTGGCCGTATCGAAGACCGCCGCGTCATCACCTATGGCGAAAATCCACAGGCCGATGTGCGCGTCTTCAACATCGACCTCAACGGCGGCAAATCAAAATTCAGCATTCTGATCCGCGATCGCACGACGCAAAAGGAAGTATTGTTCGAAGATCTCGTCTTGCCCATGCCCGGCCATCACAATGCGCTCAATGCAACGGCGGCCACCGCGGTTGCCTATGAACTCGGGATGGATCAGGACTCGATCCGCACGGCGCTCGCTTCGTTTCGCGGGGTCAAGCGGCGTTTTACCCGGACGGGCGAATGGAAAGGCGTGACAGTCTTCGACGACTATGGACATCATCCCGTCGAGATTGCCGCCGTCCTGCGCGCGGCGCGCGCTTCGACTCATCATCAGGTCATTGCCGTCGTCCAGCCGCATCGCTACACGCGCTTGCATTCGTTGTTCAATGAGTTTTCGACGTGTTTCAATGACGCCGATACCGTCATCGTGGCCGATGTCTATGCTGCAGGCGAAGCGCCGATCGCAGGGGCTGACAAGGATGCACTCGTATCGGCTACGAAGGCGCATGGTCACCGCCATGTGATCGGCCTGAAAGGGCCGGAGGAATTGGCCCCTCTCGTGCGTTCGCTGGCACAGCCCGGCGATTACGTGGTTTGCCTCGGCGCCGGCAACATCACCCAATGGGCCTATGCCTTGCCGGGGCAGCTCGCGGCGGGGGACGCGGCATGAATCTCCCGGACATCACGCGCGATCTCTCGCGCGCCATGCCTGGGCTGCGCGGCAAGCTCCGCGCCGATGTGCCGCTCGCGCCTTTGACTTGGTTCAGGACCGGCGGCGCGGCGCAAACCGCCTTTTGGCCGGAGGATGCGGAAGACCTCGCCACTTTCCTCGCGGGTCTCGATCCGGCGATCCCCGTCATGCCGCTCGGACTCGGCTCCAATCTTCTCGTGCGCGACGGCGGCCTCGAAGGGATCGTCATCTTCCTCGGGCCGGGATTTGGCGCACTGACGATCGAACATGACGTCGTGAGCGTCGGCGCAGCGGTTCCCGACGTGAAGCTCGCGAGCGCGGCGGCAAACGCCGGGCTTGCCGGATTCTCGTTCCTGCGCGGCATTCCGGGAACGATCGGCGGCGCCTTGCGGATGAATGCCGGCGCCTTCGGCGGCGAGGTCAAGGATATTTTCCTATCCTGTGAAGGGATCGGTCGGAACGGTGAAATCCGCCGCTTCGATGCCGAAGCGATAGAGTTTTCCTATCGCCATTGCGGCATCGACGATGTCATTTTCACCCGCGCAAGCTTGATCGGCAGACCGGGCGATCAAGAGGCGATCCGCACCGAGATGGCCGAGATCGCCCAGGCGCGCAGCACTACGCAGCCGGTCAATACGCGCACCGGCGGCTCGACCTTCAAGAATCCACCGGGGCACAAGGCCTGGCAGCTCGTCGACGAAGCCGGCTGCCGCGGCCTCGTCCTCGGCGACGCCCAGGTCTCTGAGCTGCACTGCAATTTTCTGATCAACCGCGGCCGGGCGAGCGCCGCCGATATCGAAGATCTCGGCGAAGAGGTCCGCCGCCGCGTGGTCGACACGTCCGGCGTCATGCTCGAATGGGAGATCCAAAGGGTGGGGGCGAGGCTACCGGTTTGAAGCGAGCCTTGTCGTCCGGTAGGCCGCAGCAAGCGGGACGCGAAAGCCTATGCAGTCGAGCGTCAGCTCGCCTGCATCTATGATCAAGGGTTGTTTCGGCCAGGAGCCGTCTTGGTTCCGGCGCAAAAGTTCGGCGCCGATCTCAGTGGTCTTGAGCACGAGGATTTCTTGGACGCTCGGGATCGTCGTATAGGCCCAGACATTGGTCCAAGTTTCGGCCTGATTGCTCGGCGAAAGAATCTCGATCACCAGGACGGGGTCGGTCAGTGCGGATTCCTCGGTGTCATAGCCTGAGCAGGTGACCGCGAGATCAGGGATGCGGAAGTTCGTATCCGCGTGAATGTGAGGAACAACACCCGGTGTCGTGATCACCGTGCAAGGGCTCGCTCGTTCGGCGAGATGGTTGCGGATGAGGCTGCAAAGTTCGCTTTGAATTGCGCCATGGGTGCGGTTGGCGGGCGCCATGGCCTGCGGCTCGCCATCCACCAATTGCCAGAGCTGCGCCGAGGGCGGGTTCCACGCGAGGAACTCGGCAATAGTCATCCGGGCGTGGGTTTTGGGCAGCGCGCTCATGGCTCCAATCTAGCAAGGAACACCGCGGATCGTAAGAGCCGGCGCCGAATTTTCGTGAAGCGCCGCAGCTGCGGCGTCCGGCTCGAGTGGGAGATCGAGCGGGTCGGGGTGAGGTGAATCCGCTTCGGCCGCCACCTCTCGGTGTGGTCGACTTCGACCGTCAATTTCCAATGCTGGAAGTCCTCGCCGGTGACGCGCTTGCCACCTGCCGGTCCCGCAAAATATGTATGATTTAATCATACACTATGCTATACTTTCTTTTGGAAGGAGATTCAGCCATGAGAAACACACATCCGATCAGCGTCACGCTACCTCATGACATGGCGGCTATGGTCAAAGCGAAGGTCGCTTCCGGTGAATATGCGACCGAAAGCGAAGTGATCCGCGACGGCCTCCGCGCGCTCCAGGCTCGTGACGCCGCCATCGAAAAATGGCTGCGGGATGAAGTCGCCAA
Source organism: uncultured Alphaproteobacteria bacterium (assembly GCA_963809985.1). GTDB lineage: Bacteria > Pseudomonadota > Alphaproteobacteria > Rhizobiales > Beijerinckiaceae > Methylovirgula. The sequence goes on from CAWELW010000004.1 coordinate 1,556,377, forward strand.
AAGCTACGATGAACATGCGGCCGATCCGAGCATCGCCATCCCGGCAGGTGAGGTCATGGCGCACCTGCGCGCCTCTTACCGGGCACGTTTGGCGAAACCCTAAAGCGGATGCAGCATTACACCGTCGTCTTCACACCCCGCGCAGAACGCCAGCTCGCCAACCTTTATGCCTACGTCGCTGATCAAAGCGGAGAAGCGCGGGCGGAAATTTTTGTCGATGGCCTCGTCGCCGACTGCCTGTCACTCTCAATGTTTCCGGAGCGAGGCATCAAGCGCGACGATATTCGTCCGCATCTGCGCACCAAGGGTTACGCCCGGCGCGTGACAATCGCCTTTTCGGTCAACACAACGACCAGTATCGTCGCGATCCACGGCGTGTTTTATGGTGGCCAGGACTTCGAGCAATTGCTCCGCGACACCGAAAACGACGATTGACACGTTCGTATAAGCCGCTCTCCTGCCCTACGGCCCGCGCCCCATGTCTCCAAGCCAGAGCGCCTGCCGCGCGGTTTCTTGCAAAGTGCAATCGCCGACAAGGATGCCGGAAACCCTGCCGCCTTCCATGCGCAGGCCTGCCGCGTCACATTTCTTGTCTCTTGTCGAGAAAAGCGATTCAGGCCCTTTGCGCATTGGGCAAAAGACCCTCGCTGGTGACGCGCTTGAGGGAGATCAATTGCGGCGGCTCCCGTGCTTGGTAGTGATCCCGCCATGAGCGGATCATCTTTCGACATCGTCGTCATCGGTTCTGGACTGGGAGGCCTGACGGCCGCCGCCTTGCTCGCGAAGGCCGGCCGCAAGGTTTGCGTCGTCGAGCGCAATCACAGCCTCGGCGGCGCTGCCTCGGCCTTCAAGAAAGGCGCGCTGACGATCGAGCCGGCGTTGCATCAGACCGCCGATCCGCGCGATCCGCGCGAACCCAAGCACGGCATCCTCAAGAAGCTTGGCCTGCTCGATGAGATCGAATGGGTTCCAGTCTCGCCGTTCTTTTCGGTGCGCGGCGGCCCGGTCGGCGAGACATTCGATCTGCCGGTCGGCTTCGAGGCGGCGCGCGAGGCGATGGCGCGACGATTTCCCGAAAGCCGGCCAGGGATCGATCGGCTGTTCGCCTTGATGGAGAGCGTGCACGCGGGCGTCGCCAGCTTGAACCGCGGGCGCGACGAACGCTCCGTCGGCGCGCTGCTGCGCGGCGCCGTGGAGTTGCGTTCGCTCGTCGGCGACTGGCGTGCGTCACTCGACGACGTGTTGACGCGTACGCTCGGCGACAATGAGGCTGCGAAGTTCGCCATCGCCGGCAATCTCGGCTATTACGCCGACGATCCGCGCCGCATGTGGTGGCCATTTTTCGCGCTGGCGCAGGGCGGATTCCTGAGCCTCGGCGGCGTCTTCATCAAGGGCGGGTCACGGACGCTCAGCATGAAGCTCGCCAAAGTCGTGATGAAGGCGGGAGGCAGCGTTCTTTTGGGACGCGAGGCGGTCGGCATCGACGCCGATGCGACAGGCCGCCCGGCCTTTGTGCGCCATGCCGATCCGAAGTCACGCGAAGTGGTCGAGAAGGTCGGCGCGAAAATGGTGCTCGCCAATTGCGCGCCGCATGTTCTCAAGGGTCTGCTCGACGCGCCACTGGGCGACGCCATCGAGCGTGCCTATGGCATGCGCGCCGTCTCGACGTCGCTGTTCGCGGCATATTTCGGCGTCGACGCGCCGCCGGCGAAGTTCGGTCTCGATCACTACGGAACGATTGTGCTGCCGGAATGGACGAAATCGCTGCGCGACACGGCCGAATCCGCGCGGCTGTTCGCGGCCGATCCCGTCGGCCGCCTGCCGAGCTACGGTCTCGCCAATTACGGCGCCATCGACAGCGGCCTCGCCGACGGCGGCCCGACGCTGATCAGCGTCGTCGGCCTCGACAACTTGAGCAACTGGGCGGCGCTGACGCCGCAGGAAGAAAAGGACCGGCGCGAGCGCTGGCTCGACGCGTTCCAGGGCGCGCTCGAGCGCGACTATCCCGGCCTCGGCGGCGCGGTGACGGAGCGCTTGTTGCTCAATGCGCGCTCGATGCGCAATTTCCTCAACACGCCCGACGGTGCCATTTACGGCTTCGCGCCGTTGCCGCCGCAGCGCAGCATTTGGGCGGGCATTCCGCGCTCGCCCCGCACGCCGATCCCCGGCCTTTATCTCGCCTCTTCGTTCGCCGGCTCCGGCGGCTTCACCGGGGCGATGATGTCGGGCGCCGAGGCGGCGCGGATCGCGATGGCGGAACCGACGACTTAGATCTTCACACTTTATCGCGCTGTCACGCCACTTTCGGCTCGAGCCGGGTGACCTTGATCGTCCCAGCGCGATTACCGATTTGCGCAAGGTCGTAATTCGCCTGCATGCGCAGCCACGTGTCAGCGGTGCTGCCGAGCGCTATCTCGAGCCGAAAAGCGATTTCCGGAGTGATGGCGCAGCGTCCGGCCGTGAGATTGTGAAGCTGCTGACGCGTCATGCCGGCGGGAAAGTGCGCACTGATCATTGTTAAATCATATCACAGCGATGACAGCGCGGCGCCTGGCGCGCCGATCGGGACATCGCCACTGCCCCCGACCTTGGCTCAATCTCCCCTTGACTCCTTTACTCTGCAGATGGAGAAGCGTTTTTTGCCATATCCGAGGGAATATAGGATTGCTCGATCTTTCGGCGGATGAATGGGTCGCGATCTGGCTTTCGTTGCGCATTGCCGTCGTCGCCACTGTGGCCAGCTTGCCATTCGGCGTCATTGCCGCTTATGCCCTTGCCCGTTGGCAATTCCCCGGCAAGATGCTCTTCAATGGGATCGTCCATCTGCCGCTCGTGCTTCCGCCCGTCGTCACGGGTTATCTCTTGCTGTTGAGTTTCGGGCGGCGCGGGATTTTTGGGGCCTTTCTTGCCGATCACCTCGGGATCGTCTTGTCGTTTCGCTGGACCGGTGCCGCGCTTGCCTGCGCGGTCATGGGTTTCCCGCTGATGGTTCGGGCCATCCGCCTGTCCTTCGAAGCCATCGACAGACGGCTCGAGAAGGCCGCCGGCACGCTCGGCGCCAACGCAATCATGACCTTCATTCTCATCACTCTGCCTTTGGCTGTCCCAGGCGTCGTCGTTGGGGCGATCCTGGCCTTTGCGCGATCGCTCGGCGAATTTGGCGCGACCATTACCTTCGTCTCCAATATCCCCGGAGAGACCCAGACGATCGCAACCGCAATCTATACTTATACGCAAGTGCCGGGTGGCGATGCCAATGCCTTGCGCCTGACCTGCGTCTCGATCGCGATCGCGCTCATCGCGCTCTTCGCCTCCGAACTCGTGCAGCGGCGCGCCGAGAAACGTCTGGCGAGCTTTTAAATGATCGATGTCGCTTTGAAGCGTCGGATCGGCAATTTCGATCTCGATGTCGCCTTCGAGAATTCGGACGGCATCGCGGCGCTTTTCGGCCGCTCGGGGTCGGGCAAATCTCTCACGATCGGATTGATTGCCGGTCTCGATCGGCCGGACGCCGGCCATGTCATTCTCGGCTCGCGAATATTGGTCGATACAGACGCCGGGGTCTATGTATCGGCGCATCGACGCCGCATCGGCCTCGTGTTTCAGGATTCCTATCTCTTCCCGCACTTCAGCGTGAAGCAGAACCTCTTGTTCGGGCGTTGGTTCGCTCCGCTGACCGAGCGTAGGATCGGCTTTGATACGGTCATCGAGACGCTCGGCATCGGACATTTGCTGACACGGCGGCCGGCGCGGCTTTCGGGCGGCGAGCGTCAGCGTGTCGCAATCGGCCGCGCGCTCCTGTCGTGTCCGCACCTTCTTTTGTTCGATGAGCCTTTCGCCGCGCTCGACATGCAGCGCCGGCTCGAGATCTTGCCGTTGATCGAGCACCTGCGCGACGAATTCGCAATCCCGATCGTTTACGTATCGCATGCGATCGAAGAAGTGGCGCGGCTTGCCGCCTATGTCGTCATTTTGGAGCAGGGCAAAGTGAAGGCGGCAGGCGACCCCGGCGACGTCTTAGGCGCGGACGCGAATGCGTCGGAAGACCAGCGGTTCGGCCGCTCGAGCGTGCTCACTTTTCGGGTCGGAGATTTCGACGCGGCCTATGGTCTTTCAAAATTGCAGCATGCCGCCGGCACGGTCTGGCTTGCGGGGCCGGCGGGCAGTAAAGGTCATAAGGTGAGGATCGTTGTGAATGCGACCGACGTGACGCTTGCGGCCGAGCCGCCGCACCAGATGAGCGTCCGCGGGACGCTCGCCGGCCAAATCACGGCGATCGAAACCGAGGGCCCGTTCGCGATCGTCGGGATCGGTCTCGACGGCGAAGGCCACCTCTATGCCATGGCGACCCGGCGTGCGATCGATGAAATGGAGCTGTCGCCCGGCAAAAGAGTTTTCGCGCTTATCAAGACCGTGGCGCTCGATGAACGCGCCGTCGGTTGAAATTGACATGGGCGGTGGCTCGCTCGCCGCCTGCGGCGCGGGTCGCTTTTCGCTGCCGCAGGATGATTCGCGCCAGCAATGCCCGGATATTGCAAGGGCAAGAAAAACGATCGGCTGGAAGCCGGGAATCGAATTGCGTACTCGCCTTGCGCTGACGATCGCCCATTTCGAAAATATGCTGCGAGAATGTCGGCGGCGCCAGAAGGCGCTGGCGCGGTGCAAAGAATTTGGCAAGAATTTGGCAAGAATTTGGATTGCGGCGCGTAAATTGCCCGGCCACCCCGCGAGCCGGTGCGGCGACCAAAGTATTGCTCTAGCACTTTGCTGAAAAACCCCCTCGTCATGGGATCGGAGCAATGATTCAATCATTGATATCGAATCGGGGCACGGGGGCCAAGGTGCGCGGGCAATTTCTGGATCAAGCGAGCTTGTTTTCTTACATTTCACCAGAGGCGCGGGTACCGGCCAATCATCCATTGAGGCAGATTCGCGAACTCGTACGGGAGGTTTTGAAGGATTTGAGCCGCACCTTCGGAAAGCTCTATGCGAACGAAGGGCGCCCGTCGATTCCTCCGGAACAATTGCTGAGCGCGTTGCTGCTCCAGGCTTTCTACAGTATTCGCTCGGAGCGGCAGTTGATGGAGCAATTGGATTACAATCTGCTCTATCGCTGGTTTGTCGGGCTTTCGCCAGACGACCGCGTGTGGGATCCGACGACCTTCACGAAAAACCGGGAGCGGCTGCAGAAAGGCGATGTGTTTCAAAAATTCATGACGAAGCTGCTCAATCTGCCTCAGGTGAAGCCGTTGTTGTCGGACGAGCATTTTTCTGTCGACGGCACGTTGATCGAGGCCTGGGCATCGCAGAAGAGCTTTCGTCGCAAAGACGATAGCGACGAAGGCGACGGCTCCGATTTCCATGATCAGAAGCGCAAGAACGACACGCATGCGAGCGTGACGGACCCGCAATGCAGGCTCTACAAGAAGGCTGATGGCCGTGAGGCGAAGCTCTGCTATATGGGCCATGTGATGATGGAGAACCGCAACGGGCTTGCCGTGGCGGGCACGCTCACACAAGCCACCGGCACCGCCGAGCGCGAGGCCTCGGCGGTTATGCTCGCGGCCAAAGCCAAAGAAGCCGGCCATCGGATTACCGTCGGCGCCGACAAAGCCTATGACAGCGCCGAACATGTCGCGGCGCTGCGGGCCGCCAACGTCACACCGCATGTGGCCCAGCACGATTATGTGACCAAAACCGGCAGGCGGCGAAGAAGCGCCATCGACGGGCGCACGACGCGGCACGAAGGTTATGGCATCTCGCAAATCTGTCGCAAGATGGTCGAATGCATCTTTGGCTGGGGCAAGCAGCACGGCACCCTGCGCAAGACCAAACATCGCGGTCTCGATCGTGTGGCCGGCGATTTCCTCGTCAACATCATCGCCTACGATCTGATCCGCATTCCGAAATTGCTCGCCGCATGACCGCGGCGACCGAAAAGGGCGGCCTTGCCGCCCTTACCACCCGTCGAGAACCCTCGACAATGCAGTGAAGCAACCCGAAAAACCTCAAAAACGCGAGACATAGGCTCGAATTTCCACGTTTTTCAGCAAAGTGCTAGAGCGTGACCGCGAAAAGTTACCGACTTTTCGGATAAGGTCATGAATTGAGACAAAGACTTGGAGCGTGCTTGCGATGAAACCTGATGCAACCCAGCTCTACGATCTTCCGGAACCGGTAAACGCCAAGAGATCGGCGGCGCTCTGATCGGCCTGCTCCTCCATCGGGACATGACCGCAATCCTCATAGATGATCAGCTGCGCCTGCGGCAGCGCCGCCTTGAAGACTTCGGCGCTGTGGACCGGGATCAGCCGGTCCTCACGCCCCCACAGGATCAGGACCGGCATCTTGAGATCGCCCAGATGCTTCGCCGGCTCGCCGTCAAACGGCAGGCCGAAACGGGAGGCCGTGGTGGCACGCGTGCCGGTGCGGCGATTGAGTTCCCAATATTGATCGATCATCGCTGGCGTCACCAGGGATTGGTCGTAGAAGGCCGACCGCAAGCCTGATTCGAACAGGCTCCGCGGTGTCACGAAACGCACAAATTCTTTCAAGACGGGGGTGCGCGCGATCCGGAACGCCAGCGGGACCGGTCCATCGACCCCGGGCGCCACGGCGCCGCCGGAATCGACGAGGACCAGCTTCGACACGAGATCGGGATGGGCGAGCGCGAACCGCAACGCCACCTGTCCGCCCATGGAATTCCCCGCCAGCATGAACGGCTGGGTCAGGCCCAGGGCATGGGTGAAGGCAGCGAGGAAACCGGCCATGCCGGCGATGCTGTAATCGTCCTCGACGGTGGCGCCGGTCAGACCGTGGCCGGGCAGATCGACCGAGACCACGCGCAACCGCCCAGCGAGCCTCTTGGCCCAGGGCTCCCACGTCAGCAAGGAAGCGTTCGATCCGTGCACCAGCACGATGATGGGCGCGCCCGCAGGCCCGGGCCTGTCGCGGTAATGCACCCTCGTGCCGCTCGGCAGAGTCAGGAATTGCGACGGCGGCGTGCCGTAGCGCTGGTCGAGTTCGGCGGCCGAAATATCCGGCACCGCGGCAAAATAGAGCGCGGCCCCCAGCCCGGCGGCGAGGACCAGCAGCACGATGACGATCTTGCGCAGCATCGACGATCTCCGGCGGTGTGGGGTAGCGCTAAGTTAAAGTAATTGAGCACGAATGCCACACGAAGCCCTCATCCTGAGATGCGAGCCATAGGGCGTCGCAAGCGACGGGCTACGGCGAGCCTCGAAGGACGAGGGCTTCATGTGCATGCCTTTGAAGAATGATCCCTCGCCCTTCGAGACGCGCCCTGTGGGTGCTCCTCGGGGTGAGGGATCTGGTGCTCCTCGACCTTAACTTAATGCCTATGCGGTGGTGCGGGAAAGCGCCGCCCAAACCGATGATGTAATCAAAGGCGGCCCCGTTGTCAGGGGCTATGACGGCCGCCTTTGGCGGGCCGCAGTCCTAATCCTCAAGAAACGGATTGTTCAGCCGTTCCGCGCCGATCGTGCTCATCGGCCCATGCCCGCTCAAGAAGGCGACGTCGTCGCCGAGCGGCAGCAGCTTGGTCTTGATCGCGTCGATCAATTGCGCATGGCTGCCGAAAGGTAAATCCGTGCGGCCGACGGAACCTTGGAACAGAACATCGCCGACGATGGCGAAACCGCCTGGCGTGTCCCCCGCACGATGCCACACATAGCAGACGGAGCCCGGCGTATGGCCGGGGCAATGCAGGACATCGAAGGTCAGATCGCCGATCGTGACGGCCTCGCCGTCGTCGAGATAACGATCGGGGGTGACGGCACGCGCGTTCATCCCGAACGTCTGGCCTTGGGCAGGAAGATTGGCAAGAAGAAACTCATCGCCCTTATGCGGACCCTCGATCGGGACGCGCAATTTTTCCGCGAGCTCGGCGGCGCCGCCGGCATGATCGATGTGGCCATGCGTCAGGAGGATTTTTTCGATCTCCGCACCGGTCTCGCCGATCGCGGCTTCGATTCTCGCGACATCGCCGCCCGGATCCACGACGGCGGCCCTGTTTGTGGCGTTGTCCACGAGGATCGCGCAATTTTGCGCGAAGGGCGTGACTGGAACGACGTGAAGCTTGAAGGGAAACACAACGGCCTCGCACTATTCGAATGGCGCGCGCGAGCCTCTTGCCGCTCGTCACCAGGGCTATCGGGGAGGATGCCTCTTTCCGCGTCAACAGCTTCGATGTCAAGCTGCTGACCCGAGACGAGGGATTGTCGAGGCGCGAATTCGTGCGATAACATCGAGATTTGGGCTGCCGGGGCCGAAACGCGCGTTAACGCGACACGGGAGATCGCGATGAAGATCGGATTGATCAATATGGGGATCGGGGTGCTTGTCGCTGCCATTGGCCTGGTGGTGAGCGTTGCGAGCTACGCGGCCGTAAGCCACAGCGGCGGCACTTATTTCGTGGCTTGGGGCGCCGTCGCCGTCGGTGCCTGGCGCTTTCTCGTTGGCCTGTTTCAGGTTTTCCGTGGCGGGTTTGCCGGGCCGGGTGCCGTTCTGGAAACGACGCTCGCACCGCCACCAATGGCCCACAACCTTGCGCCGCCGCCGTACCTTGCCAAGCCGAGTGACACGTTGCCGACGCCGGTGCTCATCATCGGCATCTTGCTGATTATCCAGGCCGTGGTGAGAGGAGCCTTGCTGGCGATACTGCTGTTGCAAATTCCAGCCGCGTTCTTCAACCATCCGCAATTTGTCATCATGTCGGTCACTCTGCCGGCCATCCTTGCTCTTGCGGGCGCCGTTGCCGGTCTCCTCGCATTGCGGCGATCGCCAGCGGCGCGCGGAGTGGGTTTGACTTTCTGCGGGCTAGGCCTGCTGTTCCAACTTTATGGCGTCGCCAACATCATCAACGCAGCCTCCACATCACCGTCGTTTCATTTGGTGTGGACGGCCTGGATCCTCATTCCCGCGCATATCATCATTTACGTCGCGGGCCTCATCGTGTTCGCACGGTCGTCGTCCAGCGACAACATCGTGGCCTGAGTCGACTTACGCGAGACCATAGGCGGCACGGATAACTCATTGGATGAGGCGGCAGCCTTTCCGCCCCATTCCGTCCTGCCTATCTGCGCCAGCTGCTAGTTCATTAAAGTGACGATGGTTTTAACGGCCTTGCCGTGGCGAACCAATGCGACGCCCGCGCGACCGGCGAGATGTTCCCAATAGTCCGCCGGGTTGGAGAACGTCCAAATTTCGTCGCCAGGTTCCATCTCCGATTTCAGCGCTTCCCATTGACGGTTCAATCCGCCAAATGGTTTGGCAAGCTCAGGATGGCGCGAAAGTCTCTCGTCGTTTACTCCCGGGTGCGCCGCCTCGGCTTCGGCGACACTTATCTTTTCCTGCAGCCATGATGACGGGATCACCGCGTTGCGTTCCTCTTCCGCCCCATTGCGCTCTTGGCAGATAAGCCGCGACGACGCAGACACCGCAGCGAAAATGGCGATTATAGCAAGCCAAGTCACGCGCCGGCGAGGCATCGAAAGCTCCGAATAAATCCGTCGAGAAAGCGGCATGTTAACCGCGGGCGGGGCTCGCGCCTACACTCAAACGAGGTATGGGCAAGACGCGAGCGCCTCGCGATCCACGCGCGCGAGAGAGCGCGGAAGGGCAAAACCTGAACGTCTATTCCCTCACCTCGATTGAAGGTGCGGGCCGTAAGACGAAAAGACCGTGAATTTCAATTAGATAAAAATGCAATGGTGAGGAGGTACCTTCCAAACATGATTTATATCTTATTGAATATGCAAACTCTTTTCAATTAGCTCGTTGGCAGATGCCGCCACGAATGCCCCCTGTCGCCAAATAGCAAATTCTCAAACAGTTCTTCTTGGACGATTTTCGTTGGACGATGTCATCATTGCGGGCTCCGTCACCGACGACGATGCCAAGAAGCAGTATCCGCAAGGCTGGAGGCGCCGAAGCCGTATTTCCGCATCGTACCGCAGCCGAAAGGGTAGGTGCGCCGGACATAGGCGCGGCCCAAACGCCCTCGGTCAGTGCACCAACGGCCCGCCCGCCTTCTTCCAGGCGTTGAGGCCGCCCTCGATGTGGCAGGCCGCGGTGAGGCCTGCGTCCTGCGCAGCTCGCACCGCCATGGCGGAGCGCTCGCCGAAGGCGCAGTAGAACAGAAGCCGCTTGCTGGTCGATTTGGCGAGTTCATGCAGCATGCCGCCAGAGCGGATGCTCTCTTGCAACGTCGGGTAGGGAACGTGCAGTGAGCCCGGGATGGTGCCGTACCGCTCGCGCTCCGAGGTCTCGCGCAGATCGATCAGGGCGATGCCGGGCCTGCCGAGGAGGGCGCTTGCCTCGGCTGCGGAATACGCCCAGCCGCGGCGCGCAATATCCTTCTGCGCCAGCCCGACATTCATGTTGGCGGGCACGACGACATCCATCATCTTCGGGTTTGCGAGTTTCAGGTTGTTCATCAACTCGACAAATTCCTCGACCGACTTCACCTGCAGCCGCGGATTGAACGCCTTCTCCTCGCCGATCGTCGAGACGGTGTCGCCCTTGTAGTCGTGCGCGGGGTAGACCAGCATCGCATCCGGCAGTTTCAGCAGCCGCGCGAAGATCAATTCATATTCCGCGCGGGGATCGCCATTTTGGAAATCGGTCCGCCCGGTGCCGCGGATGAGAAGCGTGTCGCCGGTGAACACCCGGTCCGGCATGACGAAACTATAGGAATCGTCGGTGTGGCCGGGCGTATAGATGACATCGAGCGCAAGCCCTTCGATCGTGATCTTGTCGCCGTCGCTGAGCCGCATGGAGACCACGTCGGCCTTGCTCTGTTCACCCATCACGGTGATGCAATGGGTACAGTCACGCAGCGCCCCCAGGCCGGTGATGTGGTCGGCGTGCAGATGCGTGTCCACCGCCTTGACCAGCTTCAGATCGAGTTCCTGCAAGAGCTGCAGATAGCGATCGACCTTCTCCAGCACCGGATCGATGATGAGCGCCTCGCCGCCCGCCCGGCTGGCGAGCAGGTAGGAGTAGGTTCCGGATACATGATCGAAGAGTTGACGGAAGATCATGGCGCGACCCTTTCCGATGCCCAATATACCAAATAAAGCGGATTCACTGCATACAATTCCACTGTGGAGCGGACGCCGAGATCAACGGTCGGGCTCCCGCCGCGTCATCGTTGCCTCGCTTTGAACCATTTTGCTGCCTGCCGCGACTAAGGGTGGTTGGCGCTATCGATCGTGATCTGCGCTTTGACAACAGAGGAGAAGTGCAATGAAAGCAATCAGAACTGCTCTCTGTTTAGGCGTTTTCCTCGGCTGTCTCGGAGGCCAAAGTCTGAATGCGGCGCCGCTGGGGTCGTCGGGTGTCGCAGAGAATGGCGATTCGCCGGACACGGCGATCGAGACCGTTCAATATCTGCCTCGCAGCGGTTTTCAGTATCCGAGATCGCACGGAGCAATCGTTGATTGGTGCGCGGTGTGGGCGCATGATTGCGGTTGGGCAAGCGCCACTCAGTTCTGCCAGTCCCGCGGCTTCGAGCGCGCTCTGCATTGGGAAATCTTTCACCCGGGCCATACCTACGTCATCGGATCGGATCAATATTGCAATGGCGACGCCTGCAAAGGCTTCAGCTTCGTCAGATGCGATTAAAATAATGTGCCAAGGCCGGCTAGCGAAAGCGCGAGAACTGCGTCAGTAATTGCTCACGCTGGCAGCAGGGGATGCACTTGCGGCCTGATTGCCGTTGGCCGGCGTCTCGCGCCGGCCAACGGCTCTCATGGACACGGCAGACACCGTCCCCGGCAAAATCGGGCACCCTGCTTTTATTTCGATAATGATGCGGGCAGCACCCTTTTCCCGCAAGGTCGGTTCTTTTGTCCGGCCGGAGACCGTGCTTTCGTCCAGGCCGTGGACGCTTGTGCCAAGGCGGGGTGCGGCATGGCTGTCTCTGCCGACGCACCGCGACGCCTGGGCCTATTGCTGATCGAAATCGAAGGTTCGCAAAACGGGAAATCGAAAAAAACGGAAAATTGGAAACCTGGAAAGCTGCAAAAACCAATTCGCTGTGATCTTTTGCAAGCTCGACACGCTCGCAGGAACGGCGATCGGCATGGAATGGCGTGTGCCGGGATCGTCGCGAACTTTGTTTCCGGAGTGGTCTCCGTCGCTGTCCGAAGCACAAGGCGCCAATAGTCTTATACGATTGAGTGTCCCCAATGAAGCGACGAGCCAGCTGTCATGTGTTGACAGATGGTGAGCCGCGAATAAGGGGTACCAGGAACCAAAGGCGCAAGCGGTAGCGCGCGCAATAGGCCCGAAGGATACACATAGGCGGACCGTAAGGACCGGGAGCTTCGTGCGCGGATGATGCTGGGATGTATCATGAATTCCAGCCGAGGCACGCCATATCGGGACCACATGCCGGATGCGGCGGCGTATTTGGTGGGTTATTGCGAGTTGCCAGCAGTGTCTCAGTTTGAATCTCCGCATTCCGCCAGCAAAAGCGTGCTCGCGAAGGCGATGTTCCCGGCACTTTTGTTGCGCCTCGTGCGGCCTATGGTTGCGACACCCGCTTTGCGGTGCTAACAGACCTTCATCGACCATGTATAGGTCTTGTATAGGTCTTCGAAGCAATGGTTGCGACACGCGCTTTGCGGTGCTAACAGACCTTCATCGACCATGTGTAGGTCTTGTTAAGGTCTTCGAAGCTATGGTTGCGACACCCGCTTTGCGGTGCTGACAGACCTTCATCTACCATGTATAGGTCTTGTATAGGTCTTCGAAGCAATGGTTGCGACACGCGCTTTGCGGTGCTAACAGACTGTCGCCCAATAGGAGAATTAATATATGGCGAAGAATGTGGCACGTCCCGTTATCAAGCCGTGGACGAAAGAAGACATGCGTGCGCTCAAAGCGCACTCGAAGGCCAAGACGCCCGTCGATAAGATTTCCAAGGCGATGAAGCGGACGGTCGGAGCACTCAGACGAAAGGCGGGAATTCTCGGTATTGGTCTGGGCCACCGGCGCTAAGCCTCGCTATCCCGCTCGCATGCGCCTCACCCGTTCGAGGACAGGTCGAAGTCGACTGATAGGCGGTGGCCGATTAGGAGAGCGAGCGCGGTGCCCCAGGCAGGATAGAATCCGGAAAACCGGGCGGGTGATCCGAAAAGCTCCGAGGCCGGCTTAGTGAGAACCTCGCCGTGCTTAGTTGCAGTGGTCGATGCCGAATATCAGCGAGGCGAGGCGACGAGCGCGCGGCTCGATCTCCGTCGTTGGGACGAGACTGAGCACTTGCCGGACTCCTTCGCGGCCGCGCCAAGGCCGTCTCGAGTTCTTCGTCGATCATCGTTTCGAGAAAGTCGCGCATCTTGCTCCGCAAGATCGTTTCGACGGGGTCGAACCAATTGTCGAAAAGCTTTTCTTCGGTCGCTTCCGCGGCCGGCTCCGTCGTATCTCTCTGCATGGCGTAATCTCCATCGGCGCGCTAACGCCAATTCGGTTTGTTTGGACAATCCGGAGATTACGCCACCTTCAAATTCCAACCACTTCAGCTACGGCACCGCAACGGGATGCTATGCGATGCAGTGGTTACGCGGTGAGTTCATACTGCACTGAAAAATCTTAAGTATTGAGGAGCTATGTGGTGCAGCGAGGCGTCGATCTGGTGGGGGAGGTAGGACTCGAACCTACGAAGGCTTAGCCAGCGGATTTACAGTCCGCCCCCTTTGCCGCTCGGGACACTCCCCCAAATCGATCGTGCGCTTATGGAAAAGCCGGTCTCTCTAGTCAACCCTAAAGGTAACGGGGGCCGCAGCGTGATTTTGTCGGGCTGAATCGCAATCACGCTGCTCAAGTCTTTGTCCTGACGCATGATCTTATCCGAAAAGTCGGCAACTTTGCGGGATCATGCCCGGGCATTTGCCTCCAATGTCCGGACATGAAAGAAGTTTTCCACCTCGGGACCCGCCGCAAGCTGCGAAGACCCGCGCGAGTTCCAGAAAGGCGAAGGAGGCGCGGCGCTGACCGGACCGAAAAGACCGAGAAAACCAGATGCCCGCCGCACCGGCGGCAGCGCCGGGCCGCCCGAGGCGCGGTCAAGACCGCAGCCAGCCAATGCCCAGATCAAGCCGGCCTCGGCCTTCGCGGAACCGCAGCCCAAGCGCCCTGCGGGTCACTCGGCGCGCCCCGCCTTTCGCCGCCCTTCGGCGGAACTCGCCGTGCTCTATGGCTACCACGCCGTGCGCGAGGCTTTACGGGCGCAACGGCGCAAATGTCTCGATCTCTTCGCAACGCGGGCCGCCGCCGAAAAGCTCGGCCCCGAACTCGCCGCGGCCGGGCTCGTGGCCCATATCATCGCGGCCGAAGATCTGTCGCGTCGGCTCGGCGGCGACGCGGTGCACCAGGGCGTCCTGCTCGAGGCGAGGCCGCTGCCGCCTGCCAGCCTCGAGGAGATAGCCGTCAAGAGCGGCCTCGTCCTCGTGCTCGATCAGATCACCGATCCGCATAATGTCGGCGCCATCCTGCGCACCGCTGCGGCCTTTGCGGTCGACGCTCTGGTGACGACCGAGCGGCATGCGCCGGAACTTTCCGGTGTCCTCGCCAAAACCGCTTCCGGAGGGCTTGAGCACGTCACGATCGTCGAAGTGGTCAATCTCGCCCGTGCGCTCGATGACCTGAAGGACCTCAGCTATCTCTGCATCGGTCTCGATTCGGAAGCGTCAGTTCCGCTCGACGCGGCGCCCTTGGCGCGCCCCCTCGCTCTCGTGCTCGGCGCCGAAGGCAAAGGCTTGCGCCGGCTCAGCAAAGAAAGATGCGATCTGCTTGCCCGCCTCGACATGCCGGGGCCGATCAAGAGCCTCAATGTCTCGAACGCCTGTGCCGTCGCTCTCGCACTTTTGACGGCGAAGCTCGGATCTCTTCAGCCTGGGCAGAACGACGGCGTGCCGTAGATGACGCGCGGCAAGTCTCGGCGCGGCTTTTCGGGTGAAATTCTGATCACGAGTGGTTTGCTGCAGGCGGCGAAACGCGCCGCTCCGGGCAAAGGATAGAATAACGGCGGCCCCTCTTCGGCATTGGCAGGCGGGTAATAGCCCGGCAGCGTGCCCGACCAATAGCCCGGCCAGGCATATTCATAGGCAAAGGCCGCTGGTCCGAAGCGGCGGCGCGAAAACCGGCCTTCTAGACCTATCGCGGTTCGCCCGGGATGCATCGCATGCATGGCGGGGGCGAGCACCTGCCGGACGTGCGGCGGCGCACCGAATGGGCGGACCGAAGGGCCGGCTGCGCCTGCCGTCGGCCAAAGCGCCGCGAGCGCCACGAGAGCGAGATGCCCGATCTTAGACGAAGGTTTCATATAAGCTCCATCGGCGCGTCGTCCTGCACAGCATAATATTTAAACATTCTTGGTATTCCAACAGGTCTTCGAGACTGCTGATTGCGCGGTCGGGGCAAGTAGCGCCGAGACGAAATGGCGAAAGTGGATGAGAGGGTTGGTTGGGTCGGCTTTGCCGGCCTGTTTGGCCTCGCCTCCATTGAACCCGGAGCATATTCGCCCGAATCAGTTGGGGCAGCTCGGCGAGGGAAAACGGACATGTCCGCTCTCGCATGCCGGGCAGGTTCCAGAACAAAAACGATCGGCCGCGACGGCACGGCGAAGAACCTCGAGGATCTAAGCCATGAGCATGACGGCAACGGCCCCACTTCGGGCCGACAGCGACAGAGCAACGACTGGCACGGAAGCCAGGGTCATCTTCGCCTGTTCCCTCGGCACGGTCTTCGAATGGTATGATTTCTATCTTTACGGCTCTCTCGCCAGCATCATCGGCGCGCAATTCTTCAGCGGATTTCCGAAAGCCACGGCGGACATCTTCGCCCTCCTCGCCTTCGCCGCGGGTTTCCTGGTGCGCCCCTTCGGCTCCATCTTCTTCGGCCGAATCGGCGATCTCGTCGGCCGCAAACACACGTTCCTGATCACCATCATCATCATGGGTTTTTCGACCTTTATCGTCGGATTTCTGCCGAATTATAAGACGATCGGCGTCGCAGCACCGATCATTTTGATCGCCTTGCGGCTGCTGCAAGGCTTGGCGCTCGGCGGAGAATATGGCGGGGCGGCAACTTATGTCGCCGAACATGCGCCGCACGGCCGGCGCGGCTTCTACACGTCCTGGATCCAAACGACGGCGACACTCGGACTGTTCGTGTCGCTGATCGTGATCTTGGTGACACGTTCCCTCGCCGGGGAAAAGGAGTTCGCCGCTTGGTTTTGGCGCGTGCCCTTCCTCATCTCGTACCTTTTGCTCGCGATCTCGCTGTGGGTCCGACTGCAGCTGCAGGAATCGCCAATCTTCGCCAAGATGAAGGCGCAAGGCCGCGGGACGAAGGCGCCACTGACCGAATCATTCGGGCGCTGGTCGAATATGAAATATGTGATCCTGGCGCTGGTCGGCCTCACGATGGGCCAAGGCGTCGTCTGGTACACGGGCCAGTTCTACGCTTTGGTCTTCCTGCAATCGATTCTGAAGGTCGACGGCTTTACGGTGAACCTGCTGATCGCCTGGTCGCTCGTGCTGGGCAGCGGCTTCTTCATATTTTTCGGCTGGCTGTCCGACAAAATCGGCCGCAAGCCGATCATCTTGGCCGGCTGCCTTCTTGCAGCGATCACCTATTTTCCGATCTTCAACCTGATCACGACCAATGCGAACCCCGCACTCGAAAAAGCGCTGCAGACCGTGAAGGTCGCCGTGATCGCCGATCCGGCCGATTGCGGGAATCTGTTCAATCCCGTCGGAACGCGGGTGTTCACTTCGTCTTGCGACATTGCCCGCGATTTCCTGGCCAAGAGCTCGGTCAAATATACGACCCGATCCGGCCCGGCCGGCGAACCGGCGAAGATCAAAATCGGCGATACGGAAATCGCGGCATATGACGTGACCAAGGTCCCCGACGCCAAAGCGGCGGCAGCGGACCTGTCGAACACAGGGCTCGCAGCCTTGCAAGCAGCCGGCTATCCCAAGGAGGGTGATCCCGGCATCATCAAGATCCAGCATGTCTTCGATGTCTTCACGCCGAAGGCCATGGCGATCATCGGCCTGCTACTCGTCCTCGTCATCTACGTGACGATGGTCTATGGGCCGATTGCGGCCTCTCTCGTCGAGCTCTTCCCGACGAAAATCCGCTACACGTCCATGTCGCTGCCCTACCACATCGGCAACGGCTGGTTCGGCGGCCTCCTGCCGGCGACCGCGTTTGCAATGGTGGCGCAAACCGGCGACATTTATTTCGGCCTCTGGTATCCGATCGTCTTCGCGCTGATAACTTTCGTCGTCGGCTTGCTCTTCGTTCCGGAGACCAAGGATCGCGACATCAACGCCGTCGGGTGGGAAAAATCTCCTTTAATGCTGTGACCCTTGGGTCGCGAGCGCAAGGGTCGGTCCAATGGAGCAAAGGCCGATCGGATGGCATCGCCCGATCGGCGTCGATAAGGTGGACCTGGTCCTTTCGATCGCAAGCTCATGCGAGTTTTCTTTGAGAGGATGAGAACGGAGACCGTCCACAACTCCAGCCCTGCAGCTCATGCGGGGCTTTTTTGCGGCTGGTGGCCAAACCGGGCGTCTCGACTTGACTTGCAAGCCGCACTTGAAGTCGGCTGTTGCCGACTCCGGCACGCGCATGTGCAAACCAGGCAGCCTTTTTTGCGTGGGCGAGGGCATGAAGATGTTTGTCAGCAACGAGCCCGGGATGCGCGATCAAGTTTACGCGGATTGCGTAGACATGATCGCGCATCTCGCTCTAAAATTCTGCAATCGATCACGTTCATGACTTTGGCTCGATTCGATCCGAAGTCGTCGCGCTCTAGGAGGACCGATGGACCGCAGAACCATGCTGATGGCATTCGCCGGCTCGGCTTTCGCCACGCCACTCACCGCGCGGGACGCGCCGCAAGATGCAGCTGAAGACGCCAAAGAAGAAGTGCCAATGGGCCGCAAGATCGTCGAGCAGTTTGCTGCGAGCCTGACCGCGCATGACCTGATGGGCTTCGCGGCCTTGTTTGCCGAGGACTATGTCAATCATCAAGTCAGCGCGGCTGCGCCTGCGCTGCCTGGTGATACGCAAAGCAAACAACTGACCCTTGCTCACTTCGCGGCGCGCTTGAAAGGGTTGCCTGATCTCAGGGTGACGATCGAGGCCATGGTCGCGACCGAAGACAAGGCCGCCGCCAGTTTCGTCTATGAGGGCACCCATCTGGGGATTTATATCGGCATCGAGCCGACCGGACGCCGATTGCGCTTCACCTCATGCGATATTTTCTCGCTTCGCGAGGGCAAAATCGCCGAACATTGGGGCATGGGAGATATTGCCGGCGTCCTGACGCAATTGCGTGGATGAATGCGGCGCGGCGTCTCCACCGGCGAAGGGGCGCCCTCGAAAGGTGCTATTTCGCACTTCGCCAGCACGGCATGACGCGCTATCATTGGCGGACGACAGGTGACGGTGGCATCCCGGATTCCGGCAAAGCCGAGAAAACGGATGCGCTGGCGTCTTTGCGTAATTATACTTTTTTTCTTAGCTATTGTCTTGCTCTTTTGCCGCGCTTCGGAGGCAACATGGTCCGGCGTCTCACCACTTTCGCAATGGTCTTGCTTGCCGTCGCATGTGTCGCGACGATCGCGCCGCGGCCGGCGCTCGCCGACAAGCGTGTGGCTTTGTTGATCGGCAACGCGGCCTATGCCAAAGCGGCGCATTTGGCCAATCCTTCCAACGATGTCGCCGTGATGAAGAAGGCTTTGACCGAAGCTGGGTTCGATATCGTCGACGCGCACACCGATCTCGATCGCGCCGGCATGATCAAGGCGCTGCAGACCTTCGAAGAGGCGGTACAAGGCTCCGAGATCGGCGTCATATTCTATTCCGGACACGGGATGGAATTGAACGGCCAAAATTTTCTCATCCCCGTCGATGCGCAGCTCTCCTCCGACAGGGTCGTCGGCGACGAGGCGATCTCGCTCGAGCGCGTGCTCGACGCGCTCGATGGAGCCACACGGTTGAAACTCGCGATTTTGGATGCCTGCCGCGACAATCCTTTCAGCGCGTCGATGAAACGGTCGATAACGCGGGGCGCTCCCTCCAAAGGGCTCGCCAAGGTCGATCCGGTGGGATTGAGGAATGTGCTGATCGCCTATGCGGCGGCACCGGGCCAGACGGCTCTGGACGGCGATGGGACGAATAGCCCGTTTACGGCGGCTCTCGCGAAATATTTGGTGGCGCCGGGTCTCGATGTGCAACTGGCGCTGCGCAAAGTGCGCGACGAGGTCGGCAGCGCGACAGGACAGCAGCAGCAGCCTTATCAGACCGGTTCGATCGGCGGCGAGATCCTGCCACTCAGCAAATTTGCGGCGCCGGGCGAAGCCTTGCCGCCGCACGCGGACGAGACGCGGGCGGCGGACCCCGAGGCTTCGGCGCGGGCCGATTTCGCCTTGGCGATGCAGGTCGGCAGTTTGGAGATGTGGGACGCGTTCAAGCAAAAATATCCGTCTTTTTATCCCTCTGTGGTGGATGCGGAGCGGAAGAAACTGGCGGCGCCCGACACTGGCCGGCAGGCCATGCTGCAGACGGCGCCGTCCGCCAATGTCTTGCAGGCCGCGCCGGTCACCGAATGCGACCGGCTCGCGGCACGCCCGTCAGACCCGGACCAGCCGCCTAATGCGCCGGGTGTTGAATTTGCGCAGATCGACGCGGTGCGTGCGATCCCGGCCTGTCGCGCGGCTTTGGCGCAATACCCTGGGGAGCGTCGTTTCATGTTTGCCTTGGGTCGCGCTCTTCAATCTGCAAAGCAAGATGACGAGGCGGTGCGGCTCTACCGGCAAGCGGCGGATGCCGGAAACGCATCCGCGATGAACAATCTCGGGACAATGTACCGCGACGGCCGCGGTGTCGCGCCGGACGAGACCGAAGCCGTGCGCCTTTTCCGCAAGGCGGCGGATGCTGGAAATGCGTTTGCTATGAACAATCTCGCGGCAATGTACCGGGATGGCCGCGGTGTCTCGCTGGATGAAGCCGAGGCCGTGCGGCTGTTTCGCAAGGCGGCGGATGCCGGAAACCCGTATGCAATGTTTGAACTCGGGGTCATGTACGAGAACGGCCGCGGCGTTGCGAGAGATGAAGCCGAAGCCCTGCGCCGCTTCCGTCAGGCGGCGGATGCTGGAAGCAAACTTGCAATGTTTGCTCTCGGGGTCAGGTACGAAACCGGCCGCGGTGTTGTGAGGGATGAAGCCGAGGCCGTGCGATTCTTTCGCAGGGCGGCGGAGGCCGGAAACACGCTTGCAATGCAAAAACTCGGATTTCATGTATGAAAACGGCCTCGGTGTCGCGAAGGATGAAGCCGAGGCCGTGCGCTTTTTTCGCAAGGCTGCCGAGGCCGGCAACGCGCGTGCAATGCAAAAACTCGGATTTATGTATGAAAACGGCCTCGGTGTCGCGAAGGATGAAGCCGAGGCCGTGCGCTTCTTTCGTATGGCGGCCGAGGCCGGAAACGTGCGTGCAATGCATCGCCTCGCGGTCATGTATGCGACCGGCCGCGGCGTACCGCGCGACATATCGCAAGCTAAACTTTGGTTTGCAAAGGCGGCCAACCTCGGTGACGAAGACGCAAGAAGGGCATTGCAGAACTTTCGCTGAGAACTGTCCGGCTTAGGATGGCTTTGAATTGCATCAATCCGACGTTACGAACGCGATCGATTCCGATAATTTGGAGCGGGATCAGGAAAGGTGGGACGCTGCGCGGCTTTTCCGGCGCAATCGAGTTTTCGCAGATTGCGTAGACTTATCTTCGCATCGCGTTAGGCATCCGACTTCCAGACATCGAGAAGCACCGCAAACAGCAAGAGCGCAACGCCTGCAAAGGACAAATAAAAAGCCCAGGCGCCTCCTGGGGTGCGCGCGGGCTGATCCATGAGATGCCCCAAACTGACCGACACCATCGCCAATGCGACGACAATGCCGGTTTTTGCCATCTTCTTTGCGGGCTGATTTCGGTCGTTCAAGGCGCCATAGTGCCATGCCCGCTTGGAATGCGCGAGCCCTATCCTCGACCGGCGAAATCTGCAACCGAGACACGACCTCGGGCCTTCATCCGGTCGGCCTCTATTTCTTGCCCAGGCCCTATTCACGCCGCAGCGGCGTGACTAAGCTCTCGCGTGCCCGAATCAAAACCGTCCGACCGCTTTTTCCTTGGCGTTGCCCGCTCGATGCTCGACCGCGCCTGGCGCGATCGCCTCGATGCGGCGGGCCAGGCGCAGGCTCTCGCCATCGCGCAAATGCATGGCCATGGCGATCTCTTGGCGCGCGTTCTCGCCGGACGCGGGGTCGTCGCCGTCTCTGCCGAGGATTATCTCGATCCGACTTTACGCCGGCTGATGCCGGATCCTTTCGTCCTCGCCGATATGGAGCGGGCGGCGCCGCGCCTCGCCGCCGCCATCGAGACCGGCGAGAGGATTGCGGTTTTCGGCGATTATGACGTCGATGGTGCGGCCTCCTCTGCCCTGCTCGCCGATTTCTGCACGGCTACGGGAACGCCTTTCCAGATCCATATTCCCGACCGGATTTTCGAAGGCTATGGCCCCAACGCACAAGCGATCGAGGCGTTGGCCGGGGAAGGCGCAAAACTCCTCGTCACCGTCGACTGCGGCACGACGAGCCATGCGCCGCTCGCCGAGGCACGCCGCCTCGGCATGGATGTGATCGTCCTCGATCACCATCAAGCCCCGCAACATCTGCCCGACGCATTGGTCGTCAACCCCAACCGGCAGGATGATCTCTCCGGTCTCGGCTATCTCTGCGCCGCCGGCGTCGTCTTCATGGCGCTTGTCGCGGTGACGCGCATCCTGCGTGAGAGCGGCTTTTGGACGGCGGCGCGGCCGCAGCCTGATCTCCTCGCAGGCCTCGACCTCGTGGCGCTGGCGACAATCGCCGATGTCGCGCGGCTCGAAGCCCTGAACCGCGCTTTTGTAACGAAGGGCCTCGCCGTGATGCGGGCGCGAAACCGGCCGGGCCTGCGCGCACTCTTCGACATTGCCGGCGCCGGCGGGCCGCCGACCCCTTATCATCTCGGTTTTCTGATCGGACCGCGCGTTAACGCCGGCGGCCGGATCGGCGATGCGGCGCTCGGCGCCAAACTGCTGACGCTCAGGGATGATATCGAGGCACGGCGCATCGCAGAGGAACTCGATCGGCTCAATCGCGAACGCCAGGCTCTCGAGGCGGCGACGCTCGAAGCCGCGATCGGCGAAGCTCATGCGTGCCTGCAACGGCAAGAAGACAGTGCCGTCATCCTTGCCGCGGCGGACGGCTGGCACGCCGGCGTCGTCGGGCTCGTCGCGTCACGCCTCAAGGACAAATTCCACAGGCCCGCTTTCGCGATTGCTTTCGACGGCGACGTCGGGACCGGATCGGGACGCTCGATAAGCGGCGTCGATCTCGGCTCCGCCGTCCGCGCTGCGGTTGCGGCCGGCATTCTCATCAAAGGCGGCGGCCATGCCATGGCGGCGGGCATAACGATCGCGCGTGAAAAGCTGCCAGACCTGCGCGCGTTTCTCGAAGCCGAGCTGCAATCCGGCGTCGTCGCGGCACGCGCCAACGAGGCGCTGTTCATCGATGCCGCGCTGACGGCGGCGGGCGCCAGGGCCGAGCTCTTCACGGCTTTGGAACGCGCCGGTCCTTACGGCGCCGGCAATCCGGCGCCGCTCTTCGTCTTCCCGGCGCATCGCCTCGTCGAGGTCGCCGAAGTGGGGCAGGGGCATTTGCGCTGGCGGGCCCAGGCGGGCGACGGCGCCAAGATCGAGGGGATCGCCTTCAAAGCGGCGCAGGAACCGCTCGGCAAGGCGCTCGCCGCCGCGCGCGGCCATTCGGTCCATCTCGCCGGCAGCTTGACGCTGGATCATTGGAACGGCCGCGAACGGGTGCAAGTGGGGCTCGTCGACCTCGCCTCGGCCGAGCGCGGACGCAGGCCGGGCTAGAGCGTGTCCAGCAAAACCGGAAACGAGTTTTGCGTTCGGACCCGCGACAAAACAAAAACTTAGAGCAGGATGACGATGCGAAGATAAGTCATCCTGCTCGAGCCCGAAACGAACTTGTCACGCCTGCCGCCAGTCTCTATATGTCCGCCGGTCGTCGCGCGGAGAGCCGCGACCCGTTTTTGCGCCCATCGTCTAGCGGTCTAGGACGTCGCCCTTTCACGGCGAAAACAGGGGTTCGAGTCCCCTTGGGCGCGCCAGGAAAATAAATAACTTAAATGGTTTAACCGCTTTATTGGCTACGCTTGAGCAAGTTTTCGGTCACGCGGCGTTCCGCGGCACGATCTTCGAATAATCCCCGTTTTCGGCGAGCGCCTTGCTCAGGTCGTAATCGGCTTGAAGCCCGAGCCATGTTTCCGCCTTGAGGCCGAAATAGTGCTCGAGACGCAGTGCCGTGTCGGCAGTCATGCCGCGCCGCTCGCGAATGATATCGGAGATGCGATTGCTCGGAACACCAATCGCTTGCGCGAGAGCATTGGCGGACATGCCGAGCGGGATGAGGAATTCCTCCCGCAGGACCGCGCCGGGGTGAGTGCGGATACGGATCTTAGGCACGGTGGTTCCTTCCAGTGGTAGTCGACGATTTCAACGCTTCTCGGCCCGACGTCGTCGTCCCATCGAAAGCAAACCCGCCATTGGTCATTGATCCGGATAGACCATTGACCTTTGCGGTTGCCGCGAAGTTTCTCCAGTCGATTGCCGGGCGGAATGCGAAGTTGCTCGACCGACACGACGCGATTGAGCAAATCGAGCTTGCGCGATGCGACAGTGGCGAAGGCTTGCCAGCCACGCGGACATTGCCCGGTCTCGAAAAAGCGCCTTGTGGCGTCGTCGGCGAAGCCTTTGATTATACGTTATACGTATAACGTATGATCGACGTTTGCAAGCGAAATGACGACAAAAGCCCCGTGCTCAGCAGGGCTATAAATGGCATTCGACTGTGCCAGAAGGGCCGCCCTCCGACGAAGGCGCGCCTCAAGTCGTCACTCTGAAAGAGACGCGTGCCCTGTTCAGGCCTCCAACCAAGGCGCATCGAAAGCGTTGACGGAATGGCCAAAATCGCCGAGCCTGCCGCGCAGACGTCGGCCAAACGGGATGTCGGTTTAGTCCGGTAATACTGGGCCGCGCGACTGCGGGCGAGCACAGGGAGGCAAGATGTATCCGGCTTTGCAGGCCAAGATTCGTCCGCAACAACCGGCCTTCATCATGGCGCAAAGCGGCGAAACCGTGACCTATGCGGAGCTGGAGCGGCGAACCAACCGGCTCACCCACTTCCTGCGGGCGAGCGGCCTTTGTCGGCTCGACCACTACGCGATCTTCATGGAGAACAACGCCCGCTATGTCGAATGCTGCGGCGCCGGCGAGCGGGCGGGTCTCTACTACACCTGCGTCAACTCCTATCTCGCGCCGGAGGAGCTGGCCTACATCCTCGACAACAGCGAGTTGAAAGTCCTCGTCACCTCGATGGCCAGGCGCGGCGTTGCGCTGGAGGCGCTGGCGCAGTGCCCGCGGGTCGCGCGCTGTCTCGTTGTCGATGGCCCGGGCGACGGCGCCGGGATGGTCAATCTCGATGCGGCGGCGGGCGGCTTTCCCGACCAGCCCATCCACGACGAATTCCTCGGCACGGCCATGCTTTATTCGTCCGGCACCACGGGTCGCCCGAAGGGGATTTTGCGGCCGTTGCCGGAAAACCCGCCGGCGCAGCAATTGCCGCTCTTCGATTTCCTGGTGAAGTTGTGGCGTTACCGCGAAGGCATGATCTATCTCTCGCCGGCGCCGCTTTATCACTCGGCGCCGCAGGCGGCAGTCAACCTGACGATCCGCATGGGCGGCACCGCGATCATCATGGAGCATTTCGATCCCGAGCAATATCTGGCGCTCGTCGAGCGCTATCGCGCGACGCATAGTCAGCTCGTGCCGACCATGTTCTCGCGGATGCTCAAGCTGTCCGGCGAGGTGCGCCGCCGCTACGACGTCTCGTCGCTGGAAATCGCCATTCACGCGGCGGCACCCTGCCCGGTGCCGGTGAAAGAGCAGATGATCGAGTGGTGGGGTCCGATCATCCAGGAGTATTACGGCGCCACAGAAGGCCTCGGCTTCACCGCCTGCGACAGCACCGAATGGCTCGCCCATCGCGGCACGGTCGGCCGCGTGCTGCTCGGCGAGCTGCATGTGCTCGACGAGGGCATGCAGCCGGTGCCCGCGGGCGCGCCCGGCACGCTGTGGTTCAAGACGGCGACCCCGTTCGAGTACTTCAAGGACCCGATCAAGACCAAAGGGGCACGCTCGCCCGACGGCACCATGAGCACGGTGGATGATGTCGGCTATGTGGACCAGGACGGCTACCTCTATCTCACCGACCGCAGGGGCTTCATGATTATCTCCGGCGGGATGAACATCTATCCGCAGGAATGCGAGAACCTGCTCATCACACATCCCAAGGTCGCCGACGCGGCGGTGTTCGGCGTGCCCAACGAGGATTTGGGCGAGGAGGTGAAGGCGGTGGTGCAGGCGATGCCCAATATCCGCCCGACGCCGGCCCTTGCCGACGAGCTGATCGGCTTCTGCCGCCAACACCTCGCCCACATCAAATGCCCGCACTCGATCGACTTCGAAGAGCAATTGCCGCGGCTTCCCACCGGCAAACTCTACAAACGGCTGCTGCGCGACCGGTACTGGGGCGACAGGAAGAGCCGGATCGTCTGATGCGCAGTGCACCAAGTGCGCATCAGGCGGCCGATCTAACCGGAAGGAGGTCTCGCGAGCGGCGTCCCAATCTGCAAGAGCGACACCCCGCCAATCTCGCTGAACATATGTTCGGCGGCTCCTGCCTTCAGCTTCCCTTCTTCCGCTTTTGCGATCTCCGGAGCGGAAAACGATGACGGGACACACTCCGGCTTTAGCAGTTCGGAATAAGTCGGCCTGGGAGCCCCCATAGCCCCAAGCATGGTTGCA
The DNA here is from genome assembly GCA_963809985.1 of uncultured Alphaproteobacteria bacterium. Classification (GTDB taxonomy): domain Bacteria; phylum Pseudomonadota; class Alphaproteobacteria; order Rhizobiales; family Beijerinckiaceae; genus Methylovirgula. Next base: position 1,582,398 of record CAWELW010000004.1, read on the forward strand.
AATCGGATCTATCACGATGCGAAGGTTTCTCGTTTCGGCTATGCTGCTTGCTGCTCCAATCCCGGGAGCAGAGGCAAAGGATATCGAACTTGCAAAGGGTTATGCCCTTGCCTTTGCGACGGCGGCATATGCGAGCAGTCACTGTGCCGGCATGGGCGTGAGCGAGCGGGGACTCCTTGTTCTCAAGAACGCCGCGGGCCTCACCGATGACGACGATGCTTGGCTTGCTCAAGAAATAAACCATGCGAAGCCCACGATCGAGAACGCTTTTGACAATGAAGGCGCCAGGCAGTGGTGCAGTACAGCATGGACTCTTTTCGGCCCGCAAAGCATTGGCATCATCCAGAAATAGAGCTTCGCGGCGAGGCACGGTCTAATCAGCCGATTTCGGCATTCGGCCACGGTTGGTCTGCTCTCCTCCCTGACCGCTCGCAGCGCCGCGGCCCTCCTCCCATTGGACCCGTCGGTGGCGGTGGATCGTGACGACGAAGATGCTGAAGATGAGCACTATCGGCCCCGTTCTCATCACCGGCTGCTCGAGCGGCGTCGGCCACGCCGCGGCAATCGCGTTTCGCAGCGCGGGCTTCGAGACGTTTGCGACCGCGCGAAATCCCGCCACGCTCGAAAAACTGCGCGCCATCGGCTGCCGCACTCTCGCCCTCGACGTCACCGATGAAGTCTCGCGGCGTTCCGCGGTCGAAGCCGTCGAGAAGCAATTCGGCGCGGTCCACATTCTCGTGAATAATGCGGGCTACGGCCAGTATGGCCCGATCGAGGAAATATCGCTCGACGCCATACGGCGGCAGTTCGAGACCAATGTTTTCGGTGGGATGCGGCTCTCGCAGCTCGTTTTGCCAGCCATGCGGCGTGCCGGGAAGGGTCGCATCATCAATGTGAGTTCGGTCGCGGGCCGCGTCGCCATCATGGGCGGCGGCGCCTATCACGCATCGAAATTCGCCATCGAGGCCATTGCCGATGCGCTGCGCCCCGAAGTCGAGCCCTTCGGCATCGCCGTCGTTAACGTGCTGCCGGGGCCGGTTGCGACGCAATTCGAGACCACGCTCATCAAATCCATCCCGGATACCGGCGCCGACAGCCCCTATGCGCCGTTCCGGAAAGGCCTTGCGCGCCGAATGCACGCATTCCTCAGGCCGGGCGGCTTCGGTGTCATGACCGCCGACCATGTCGCGAGGGTTGTTTTCAAGGCCGGCACGGTGTCGCGTCCGCGCACTCGCTACAGCGTCGGCTTCATCGCCAAACTCGGCCCGTTCGGCCGCGCGCTGGTGCCGGATCGGCTGGTGGACGCCGTGATGCGTCTGCTCATGTCGAGCAGAGCCGGCTGACAGAGCCGAGTCACGGTTTCCTCGAGCGACCTCGGCCAACTCGGCCTTATCTCTGCCACAGGGCGGGGCGGAGCCGACGCGCGGTCCGCATAGCGGTCAAGGCTACGCTTAGGCTTCTTGCCTTCACCTGGCACATTCGGCGTGCTAGGGAGTGTCGTGCGGCCGGCGACTCGTCGAACGACGGGTCCGGCCATTGCGACGCCCCCTATCCAAGTTCGGACTCGAGGGGAGGGCGTCGAGCCCCACGCGTCAGGTACACTGCATGAGCCATTCCGAAGCCGGCGCGCATCTGGCGCCCAATTCTTTTTTTGCCGCAGATCTCGCCGAGGTCGATCCCGAAATCGCCGATGTGATCGCCAAAGAGCTCGGTCGGCAACGGGACGAGATCGAGCTCATCGCTTCGGAGAATATTGTTTCGCGTGCAGTGCTCGAGGCGCAAGGTTCGGTGCTGACCAACAAATATGCCGAGGGCTATCCGGGCCGGCGTTATTATGGCGGCTGCCAATTCGTCGACATCGCCGAGAAACTGGCGATCGAGCGGGTCTGCCGGCTGTTCGATTGCAAATTCGCCAACGTGCAACCAAATTCCGGGAGCCAGGCCAATCAGGCCGTCTTTCTCGCTTTGCTGCAGCCCGGTGACGTCTTCCTCGGGCTCGACCTCGCGGCCGGTGGCCACTTGACCCATGGCTCGCCGGTCAATCTCTCCGGCAAATGGTTCAAGCCGATCTCCTATGGCGTGCGGCCCGACGATCAGCGTATCGACATGGAGGCGGTGGCGCGGCTGGCCGAGAGACACAAGCCGAAAATGATCATTGCCGGCGGGTCTGCCTATCCGCGCTTCTGGGAGTTTGAGAAATTCCGCGCCATTGCCGATTCGGTCGGCGCCTATTTCGTCGTCGACATGGCGCATTTCGCCGGTCTCGTGGCCGGCGGCGTGCATCCCTCGCCGTTTCCCCATGCGCATGTCGCGACCTCGACGACGCACAAAACCTTGCGTGGGCCGCGCGGCGGCCTCGTTGTTTGCAACGACGAGGAGATTGCAAAGAAGATCAATTCGGCCGTATTTCCGGGCCTGCAGGGCGGTCCCCTGATGCATGTCATTGCCGCCAAGGCGGTGGCGTTCGGGGAGGCTTTGCGGCCGGGCTTCAAGCTCTATGCGCGTCAAATCGTCGAGAATGCCAAGGCCCTCGCAGCTTCGCTCATCGACGGCGGTTTCGCCATCACCTCCGGCGGCACCGACAATCACCTGATGCTCGTCGATCTTCGCCCCAAGGGCCTGACCGGCAAGGCGGCCGAAGCCTCTTTGTCGCGGGCGCGCATCACCTGCAACAAAAATGCTGTCCCCTTCGATACGGCGAGCCCATTCGTCACCTCCGGGATCAGGCTCGGCACTCCGGCCGGCACATCGCGCGGCTTCGGCGTCGCCGAATTCAAGCGGATCGGCGACATGATCATCGAAACCTTGGATGGTCTTGCCAAGAATGGTGATGCGGGCAATGCTTCGGTTGAAAAAGCGGTGCTGGCGAAAGTCGATCAACTGACGCGGCGCTTTCCGATCTACTGAGGCTTCCTTATGCGGTGCCCTTATTGCGGCAGTCTCGAAACGCAGGTCAAGGATTCGCGGCCGACCGAAGACGCGTCCTCGATTCGCCGCCGCCGCGTCTGCCCCGATTGTGGCGGCAGGTTTACGACCTTCGAGCGCGTCCAGTTGCGCGAACTGACTGTGGTCAAGAAATCCGGACGCCGGGTCCCCTTCGACCGCGACAAGCTGATGCGCTCGATCGAGATCGCCCTGCGCAAGCGCCCCGTCGATGCAGAGCGCGTCGAACGCATGGTCAATGGTATCGTCAGACAGCTCGAGAGCCAGGGCGAAACCGACATCCAAAGTGAGCGGATCGGCGAACTCGTCATGGAGGGCCTGCGGTCGCTCGACTCCGTCGCCTATGTGCGTTTTGCTTCGGTCTACCGGAATTTCCGCGAAGCGCGCGATTTCAACATGTTGATCGATGAACTTTCGCAGGGCGAGGAGACGGCCGAAACGCCGCCGCGCCCGCCCAAAGTGCGCACCCCGAGCCAAGCGTGATCCGGCGATGACCGTGGGACTCGCGCCATTCGAGATCACATCCGCCGACCTTGACGAGGATGCTCGCTTCATGGCAGCAGCGCTCAATTTTGCCCGCCGCGGCTGGGGCGACGTCGCTCCCAATCCCGCCGTCGGGGCTTTGCTGGTGAAGGACGGCGTCGTCATCGGCCGCGGCCATACGAGGCGGGGCGGGCGCCCGCACGCAGAGACGGAAGCCCTGCGGCAAGCCGGCACTGCCGCCGCCGGCGCGACGCTCTACGTGACGCTGGAGCCCTGCAGCCATCACGGCGAAACGCCGCCTTGTGCCGAGGCGATCATCGCCGCCGGCGTCGCCCGCGTCGTCTCGGCCTTGGATGATCCCGATTCCCGCGTTGCCGGGCGCGGTCACAGGCTGTTGCGCGAAGCGGGCATCGAGGTCCGCACCGGGGTTCTTGCAGAAGCGGCGCGGCGCGCCAACCTCGGCCATATTCTGCGCGTCACCGCGGGCCGCCCGATGCTGACGCTGAAACTCGCAGAGACGGCCGATGGCTTCGCCTCGGCGCCGTCGCCGGCACCGCGGCTCGCCATCACCGGTGCTGCCGCCAACGCCCGCGTGCATGTGTGGCGGGCACAGCATGATGCGATCATGATCGGCATCGGCACCGCATTGGCTGATGATCCCATGCTCACCGTGCGTCTTCCCGGCGCCGAGGCCCGCAGGCCTTTGCGGATCGTGCTCGATACCGGGCTCGCTCTGCCGCCGACGTCGCAGCTTGCGGTGACCGCCAGCGATTTTCCGACGCTCGTCATAGCGGGCGAAGACGCGCCGGATGCGGCCGCGCTGCGGCTCGGGGCAATGGGGATCGAAGTGATGCGGGTGCGCCGAGATGTTTCGGGACATGTCGATCTCGCAGGGGCACTGACCGCACTCGGCGGGCGCGGCCTGACCCGCATCTTCAGCGAGGGCGGCCCGCGCGTCGCCGCCGGCCTGATCTCTGCGGGCTGCGCCGACGAGGTCATCGTGTTGACGAGCGAACAGAAGCTTGCGCGCGAGGGGGTGCCGGCGCTCGATCCGCCGAGCCGCGCTTTGCTCGAAGATCCTTTGCACTATCGCCGAAACATATCGACGCGGCTTGGCGACGATCTCTGTCGGCACTACGAAAGACTGTTGTAGAAAGAATTCAAAAATGTTCACGGGTCTCGTCAGTGACGTCGGCGAAGTGCTGAAGATCGAGGAACGCGGCGAATTGCGCAGAGTCCGCGTCGCCTGCGCCTATCCCGCAGAGACGATCGCGGAAGGCGCATCGATCGCCTGCAGCGGCCCCTGTCTCACCGTCGTGGCGACTGGCAAAAGCGATGATCGCAGCTGGTTTGAAGTCGATGTGGCGGCCGAGACTTTGGCACGCACCAATGCGCGGGACTGGCAGGTCGGCCGCAAGCTCAATCTCGAACGGTCGCTGAAACTCGGCGACGAACTCGGCGGCCATATCGTGACGGGGCACATCGACGGCGTCGCGCGAATTGCCGCGATCGACGCCTTCGACGGCATGAAGCGCTATTCGATCGAGGTCCCGCAAGACCTCGCCCGTTTCATCGCGGAGAAGGGGTCCGTCTCACTCGACGGCACGTCGCTGACCGTCAACGAGGTCGATGGCCGGACTTTTTCCATGCTTCTCATTCCGCACACGCTCGCCGTGACGACATGGGGAGAGAAACAGGTCGGCGACGCGCTCAACATCGAAGTTGATCTGATGGCGCGCTATGCGGCGCGGTTGGTGGAGATGAAGTGAGGGCGCGCGCAATCGATAAGCCAACACGCAAGATTAAGTGCGCCGTGTTGGCGGAAGGGCGCCACCTCTCCCCGCTTGCGGCAGGGCTGTCCGGGGAAAATCAAACATAGCAGAAGCTCATCTGATTTGGCGAGTTTCGATCGCGTTTTTTGCTCGGGTTCAGCGGCGGCGGTTTGTCGATCGCGGCGATGTCGCGGCGCTCGAAGATGCACTGAGCCACGAGGTCGATGAAGCGCAAAATCGGGATTTGAACACGATGCACTTTGGCGGCGATGCGTAGCAGCGCATAAGCGATCATCGCAGCGATGAGCTGCAGGCGGATCGCATTGTCGTTGTTGCCGAGGAACTTGCGGATTTTGAGATGCTGCTTGATCCAGCGGAACAGGAGTTCAATCTGCCAGCGGCCTCTATAAAGGGCCGCGATGGCGACGGCGGAACGGTCGAAATCATTGCTCAGAAGGTTGATCGTGCTGCCATCCTTGTGACGCTTGATGGTGATGCGGCGCAGCCTTATCGGCAGCTTGGAATCACCTTTGCTGGCGAAGCGCACCTCGGCATCTTCGAGTATGGTGCAGCCGTCGCCTTCGGTAACCTCGATGGGGCGCATTTCGACGCGCGTGAGCCCCATGTTGGACTTCGGCCGGGTGACGAAGATCGCTCCAGCGGCATGGATGGCGCGCCACCAACCATAATGGCAATAGCCTTTGTCGAAGACATAAGTCGCACCGGCTTCGATGTTGATCGTGCGGCCGATCTCGGCATCGTTGATATTGGCATCGGTGATATCGAGAATGCGCGGGCAATCGGACTTGGGATCATAGACGACATGCATTTTCATGCCGCGAATGCGGCCATTCCACTTCGCCCAATCGCACAATTTGCCGAGTGGAACGGGCGTTGAATCGATGAGGCGCAGCATGTCCTTGCCGTCGCGGCGCGTGGCGCGATCGAGCAGACCCGCAATCAAACCGAAAGTGTCGGCAAAGACCGCGACGGGCCGGATTTTATTTGCATCCGACAAAGTCGAGCGCGCCAGTGTGCCGGTGCCAAGATGATAATGATGCTGGCTATTGGCGTTCCAGCTGGCCGCCAGACCACGCAATCCGTCGGCGGCGGAAAACTGGGCGAAGATCAGGCCCACCAGATGGTCCCAGCTCTTGAATGATTTGTCGTAGGCATCGCCGTCGTGGCGCTCGACGATCGTGTCGAACTGCCGCCGATCGAGGGGTGCAAGCAATTTGGCAAATATGGTAGGTGTGAAGCGCATGCTCCTGTTCCCGTCCTTTTCTGAGTCTCGCCAACCAGAAAATAGACGCAAACGGCATCGCCGTAGACGAAAATCCTTCGTTTTCAGGGGCATGCACCTGCGGCCTAGTGATTTACCTTGCAAGTTCGCCGCCTTCCCGGACAGCCCTGCGCTTGCGGGGAGAGGTCGAGCGAAGCGAGGGTGAGGGGCCGGGTGATTAGCCTCAATTTCAAATCGGCAAGCACTTATGTCGAAGCTCGCCGAGTTTGAAGCCAATCGCCAAGCCCCTCACCCTAACCCTCTCCGCATCGCAGGCAAGTTTACGCAGGCTGCGTAAACTTGCCTGCGGCGGGGAGAGGGGACGCGCCCGAACTCTCATGCAATGCCGTGCCGCTTCCAGTAGGCATCCATGTCCTCGTCGGGGACAAATCCGCTCTGGCATGCCCTTTGGATTGCCGCGCGCTCGTCTTCGCCGAGCCGGTACAAGCCGCTGCGCCGCGCCCGAGCCTTGCGTCAAGGCTGTCTTGACATCCGCTTTTTCGGGCGTAGTATGTCAAGTACGTCTTGACGCGATGGGGAGTGCTGCAATGAAATTCGCGTTGATACGCCGTCCACGTTCGCTCCGCTGCTCGTTTTGCGGGAAGCCGGATAGCGAAGTCAGCAAGCTGATCGCTGGGCCGAAAGTTCACATCTGTGATGTGTGCGTCGGTGTCTGCAACCGCATTTTGGAGACCACGCCCGAGGCATTTGCCGGCTGGGACAAAATGACCGACCAGCAATTACTCGATGCGCTTCAGCCGGCGATTGCCACAGTCGAGGCGACACGGAGCGTACTCCAGACGCATGTCGAGACCCTCCGCAACCGAGGGGTCAGTTGGGCCGCCATTGGAGCTGCCTTAGGAATATCCCGGCAGGCGGCGTGGGAAAGATTCTCTTAGGCATTGCCGACAGGGTGGCGATGAATTGCACCATCGCCGGTGAGCCGCGGGACGACCGACATACGCCGGAAATCCTACGTGCTCCGAACCGTCAGTGCCGACAGCGGCACGAAGGCGCGCCTGGGCTCCTCGGGGTCCTTCGGCTTGACCGCGTCCTGATGAACCTTGAAGACCCGTTGTTCGATCGGGCTCGATCGGGTGAAGTCCCGATAGGCCTGTTGCAGGCACGCGCGGCAGGCGTCGCGCAGCTCGCCCTCGCTCATGCCGGAAAAGTCCTCCCCACGCAGGTATTGTCCCATCCGCCGCAGGATATGCAGGCGGGCCACATGGACGATGCTGGGCTCGAAGGGAACATCGAGGAGGGTGAAGAAATCCTCCGCTGCCGACAACTGGCTCAATTCGTCGAGGATGCTCATGACTGCAGCTCCAGCACTTGCGCAGAGAGCACTCGGGCGGAGAGCACTTGCGCCGAAAGCACTTGCAATTCGCCCAGATCGACGACCCGCTTGACCGCCGCGGCGCGGGCGCGGACGCCTTCCAGAATCTCGCGTTTCTGGTTGAGGTCGGCGACTACGCCGAGACTCTCGAGCGCATGGCTCAAAGCCGCCAGGCCCGAATGCTTGCCGAGCACGATCCGCCGTTTGCGGCCGAAACGGGCCGGGTCCACCGCTTCGTAGGTGCCGGGATCACGCAGCAGGCCGGAGACGTGGATGCCGGATTCATGCGTGAAGACCTGCGAGCCGACGATTGGATTGCTGGCGGCGATGGGACGGTGCGCGGCTTGCGACACTTTATTCGCCAAAGCTGGAAGCTGAGTGGAATCGACGTTGGTCCGGTGGCCGCCGATCTGGCTGAGGGCCGCCACGAGCTGTTCGAGCGCAGCATTGCCGGCCCGTTCGCCAAGGCCCAAGACGGATACGCTGGCTTGAGTGGCGCCGCCCTGCACGGCCGCCAGCGTATTGGCAGTCGCCATGCCGAGGTCGTTGTGGCCATGGAATTCCAGGGCCAAGTCGGTTGCGGCGCAAAGGCGTTGGAAGATGCCGTAGCATTCGAGCGGCCCTAGGACGCCCAAAGTGTCGGCGAAGCGGAAGCGCCAGGCTCCGGCCTTTTTTGCCTCCGCCATTGCGGCGATTACGAAGTCGATGTCGGCGCGGCTGGCGTCTTCGCCGCCGACCGAAACTTTCAAGCCCTTGTTCCGGGCCATGCCGACGACACGGCCGATCCGGACGAGAACGTCGCTCTGGTCCGTGCCCAACTTCGCCTTGATCTGCCGGGTGGAGAGGGGAACCGAAAGATTGACCGCCTTGACGCCGGTCTTCAGCGCCGCCTCGACGTCGGCCTCGGTCATCCGGCCCCAGGCGGTGATCCGGCAGCGCGGACCGCTTTCGACGATGGCCGCGATGCTTTCGATCTCCAGCGCGCCCATGGCCGGCGTGCCGGCTTCGATTTCATCCACTCGCGCCGCGTCCAGAGCCCGCGCAATGGCGAGCTTTTCCGCGATGGAAAAGGCAACGCCGGGCGCTTGTTCGCCGTCCCGAAGCGTCGTGTCGTTGATCGAGACCTGGGCGTATGCGGCTCCCATGGTGTCCCCTTCATGCATAGGTCGGATTGAAGACGGCGGGGGCCGCGTCGGCGCCCTGCCAGAAGGGCGATAAATCCCCCAGCTTGGCGATGATGCCGGGCATCACGTCCAACACCCGATCGACGTCTTCGCCGCCGTTCTCGCGGGAAAACGAGAAGCGGATGGCACCGTGCGCCGCCGTGTAGGGCACGTTCATGGCACGCAGCACATGCGAAGGTTCGAGCGAGCCTGATGTGCAGGCGGAGCCCGAAGACGCGGCGATCCCCGCTTTGTCGAGCAAAAGCAGGATGGCTTCACCTTCGATATATTCGAAGGCGATATTGAGCGTGTTGGGCAGCCGCTCGGACACGTCCCCCGCCACGAAGCAATGGCCGATCTGCTGCAGCAAGCCCTTTTGCAAGCGGTCGCGCAGGCCTTTGACCCGGGTCCGCTCGTCCTCCATGTGGCGAGCTGCCAGTTCGGCCGCCTTGCCAAGCCCGATGATGCCGGGAGCGTTCTCGGTTCCGGCCCGGCGTCCGCGCTCCTGGTGGCCGCCGCGAATGAGCGGCCGGAAGCGCACGCCCTTGCGGACATAGAGCGCGCCGATACCTTTCGGTCCGTGCAGCTTGTGGCCGGATAGCGAAAGCATGTCGATGACGGTGGACTTGACTTCGATCGGGATCTTGCCGACCGCCTGGACCGCATCGGTGTGGAACAGCGCGCCCGCTTCACGGGCCAGTTCGGCCAAGAGATCCACCGGGAACAATGTGCCGGTCTCGTTGTTCGCCCACATGAGCGAGACGATGGCGGTCTTGCGGCCGAGTGCCTTGCGATAGGCTGCGATGTCCAGACGCCCGATGGAATCGACGCCGATCCGATGAACCTTGATGCCACGCGACTTGGCGAGGTGCTCGCAAAGCGACAGGATGGCGGGATGCTCGACCGCGCTGGTGATGATCTCGCTGCGGCCGACTTGGGTTTCCAGCGCCGACAGGATGGCGGCATTGTCGGCTTCGGTACCTCCCGATGTGAAGATCACTTCGTGGTCGAACTCGGCCCCGATCAAAGCTTGCAGCTGCCGCCTTGCGTTGCGCATGGCATCGCCCACGGCGGCGCCGAAGCCATGCATCGAAGACGCATTGCCGAATTGCTCGGTGAAATAGGGCAGCATGGCCGCCACCACTTCCGGGTCGACCCTGGTCGTGGCATTGTTGTCGAGATAAATGGGACGCATGCGGCGTTCTCCGGCTCAATGGGTGGCGGAGACGGGGACGACGCGAAGCGGGAAGCCGAGCTTCTCGACCAGCCTCTCCTGAACGCCGCTCAAGGTGACACTCGCCATCTGGCAGCCGACGCAGCTGCCGGTCAGCTGGACGAACACCGTATTGCCGTCCACGTCGACCAGCTGGCAGTCGCCACCGTCGGCTTTCAGAAAGGGCCGCAAGTCTTCGATCGCCTGCTTGATCATTTTGATCTTTTGCACCATGGCACCTTCCTCGTGGTCGTCCTCCCAGGCTTCGCCCTTGTAATTGGCGACGGCGGCGCGCAACGCCTGATACCCCATGACCGAGTTCATGCATCTTTTCCGGGGGCAGGCCTCCCAAGTAATCGGCGATGTCCCGGGCAGCGATGGTCATGACCTCGTCGATGGTCTTGCCGATGATCAGCTCGGTCAGCGCCGAGGACGATGCGATGGCCGAGCCGCAGCCGAAGGTCTGGAAGCGCGCCTCGGTGATGATCTGAGTTGTTTTGTCGACCTTGATCATCAGACGCAGGGCGTCGCCGCATGAGATCGCGCCCACGTCGCCGACACCATCGGCTTCTGCAAGGACGCCCGAGTTCTTCGGGTTGAAGAAGTAGTCTTTGACCTTTTCCGAATAATCCCACACGGCCCTCTCCCATCAACCGAACGACTTGCCGCAGGAACAGCTGGACGTGGCCTGTGGATTGGCAAAGGTGAAACCCGATCCCTCCAGTCCGATGACGAAATCGACCGTGGTGCCGGCGAGCAGCGAAGCGCTGTCGTTATCGACGAAGACCTTAATGCCGTCGCGTTCCACGATCACGTCGTCGGCGCCTGCCTCGGCGACGAGGCCCATCATGTATTTGTATCCGGCGCAGCCGCCGGCCTCGACCATGATGCGCAGACCATCGACGGATTGGGGCGCACCCGCGATGGCGGTGCGTAGGGCGTTCACGGCGTTTTCTGTCAAAAAGATCACGCTGGCTCCCCTTCCTTGTCAGGGTGGTTCGTCGCACTTCAAAGCAACCCCCGTGCCATCGCGTATGATATTGAAATATATTATGTACCAATGGCGTCTCACATCCATTGTCGTAAATACGACAGGTCGCATTGCGCGCATTGGAGCGGGGTGTGGGTCTAAGCCGACACCCGGCGACGCTATGCGACGAACGATCAAGATTTCGGGAAGCACAAACTTCGTGCAATATGCGACGGAGGCTTGCGGGATATCCGTCAAGCTCGATCGAAGCGAAACAGGAGGAATCGGCAGATGAGCAAGATGACAAGGCTTGGTGCGTTCACGGGGGCGTTGTGCGCGTCCATGTTCGCGCTGGCGGCGCATGCCGAGACGAATAAGGTCGTGATCGGCGATATCGACGACATGTCCGGCCTCTATTCCGACGTTATGGGACCGGGCGGCATCGTCGCGGCGAAGATGGCGATCGAGGATTTCGGCGGCACCGTTTTCGGCAACAAGATCGAGTTTCTCAGCGCCGACCATAGCAACAAGCCCGACCTCGGCGCCCAGAAATTTCGCGAATGGGCGGACCGCGACGGCGTGACCATGGTACTTGGCGGCTCCAATACTGGCGTCAACATCGCCATGTCGACGATCGCGAAAGAAAAGAAAGTTCCCTTCATCAGCATCAGCGCCGCGGGTGCCTCCCTTACCGGCAAGGATTGCACGCCTTACACTGTGCATTATGCCTATGACACCACCGCCCTGGCCAACGGGACTGCCACGACCATTCTGAAAGAGGGCGGAAAGACCTGGTTCTTCCTGACGGCTGATTACGCCTTCGGCACGCAGCTTCAGAACGCTGCGTCGAGCGTCGTCACGGCAGGCGGCGGCAAGGTCGTCGGCGCCGTTCGCGTGCCTCTCTCTACGACGGACTTCTCCTCGTATCTCCTGCAGGCGCAAAATTCGGGTGCCCAGATTCTCGGCCTCGCCAACGCCGGTGCCGATACCACAAATTCGCTCAAAGCCGCCAACGAGTTCGGCATCACCAAGGCGATGAAGCCGGCGGCGCTGCTCGCCTTCATCAGCGACATCCACTCGCTCGGCCTGGAATCCGCCCAGGGCCTCTACCTCACCACGGGCTGGTACTGGGACCTCAACGACAAGACCCGGGCTTTTTCGAAGCGGTTCTTCGAGAAGATGAAACGTGAGCCGACGATGATCCAAGCCGCCGTTTATTCGGCCACGCTCACCTACCTCAATGCGGTCAAGGCCGTCGGTTCGACCAATTCCGACAAGGTCATGGCGGAACTGCGCAAGACGAAAATTAATGACATGTTCGCGACCAACGGGTGGAATTCGGCCTGACGGGCTGATGGAGCATGAAATGTACGTCATGGAGGTCAAGAAACCTTCTGAGTCGAAATACCCGTGGGACTATTACCGGCTCGTGGAGACGATGAGCGGCGAGCAAGCTTTCGGAAAGCTCGCCGACTCGACTTGCCCCCTGGTCAAGAAGTAACGCGCCGTTAGCATAGCGGTTCAGAGATCGCGGTCCGACAGGGCGGCATTATGAATGACCAGCCGTATCACTAGTGGGCTGCGTCGATTAAATTGAACGGAAGTGCGGACCTCCGGTCCGCACAAAACCCCTCAATTTGAATGACTCGCGCCACTAGAGCATCGTGCGAAAAAGTGGGTCCCGGTTTTTCGCAACAAACGATGCGTTTTCAGAAACCTAGAGCATGATGCTTGAGTCCACTTGAATGCGTCACGCTTTAGTGTGAAAGCGGCGAAATCGCGTTAAGAGAGCTCCGGCAGCAAGGCGTCGTCGCGGCGGGGGACGGCGATCAACCGCTCGCCATTTTCCTCGCCGAAGCAGGACTCCAGATCGTCGCATTCCGAACAGGAGGGCGCGGTGCAGAAGCCGAGGCCCTCGTCACGGCAGATGACCCGGTAGAGGAACTTCTTCCACTTCATGTCACGGGAATTGCGTTTCACCATGACGCGGAAATGGCGGCCCATGAGGCGGCCGAGTTCGGTCCGGCTCTGCAAACCCATGTCCTGCCACAAGTGATTGGGACGCTGTGCGCGCCGGGCGATCATGCAGGCGAGATGCCGCTCGAGCGTGGTGCGCCTGTTGCTCGACCGCCACAACAGGTCGCGGATACAGTCCTCGTCGACGGCGCGGACCACCTTGCACGCGCCGGCCAGATCGCGGAGTTCGGCAAGGGCGTGGGGAAAGGCGTTGGCAGCCATTTTCACTAAGGCTTCTGCGTCGAGTCCGACCGTATCGGATAAGATACGGCGCATTTTCGCGGTCTCCTCGATCCCGATTGCGAGAACCGAGGCGAGGGCATGACGGTCGAACGGATCGAGCTCGACGCCCTCGGGTCTGTCGATCAGCCATTGGTAGGCGTCCTTGGCAAGCATCGCTACCTCCGTGCGCCTAAGCGGCTGCATCATGGGTCTGGCTATCAGTGGGGCAGACGCGAGCGCAAGCGCCGCACCCGATGCAGGCTCCTGAATCGTTCATAGTCATGATCTTGCGTTCGATTTCGTCGTCGTCATCGTCATCGAGGTCGACCAGTTCGTCGTCCTCGTTGATGCCCTTCAGCGTCATCACGCCGCGGCCGCAAACTTTGAAGCAGCGGCCGCAACCGATACAGGTTGTGCCGTCGATGGCGAGCAGGAAGGCTGGTGCCCATTCGCGTCCGTCTCTTGTCACTGCGCTCATACTGGCGCTTCCTTTCGTTCTGACCCTGGCGTGCATTGCGATCGGCGGATTCTCATCAAATCGACCAAACGGCGCGCGGCGACATGGTTTGAGAGGCTTCCGCCTGTTTCAGTTCAGCCCGCTTTGCCTCCAGCGTGCGAAACGCGTCATAAGCGTCCTGCGCCACCTGCGGAAAGGACTGCCAGTTGCTCGGCAATTCCTCGGACAGATCGTCAAGGTTCATCTTCAAATTCATGGCCCGCGCGGACAATTTCTTGACTTCGGTCTTCAACGCATCGATGTCGGCCATCGCACGCCCCTAAGCTTGAACCACTTCGGGGAAGCGTCTGATCATCTCCAAGCCGGCGTTGATCAGTTTCTGGCCTTCTTTGGCCAGCTTCTCCAGGCTATCGAAGCCGAAGCGATGGACGTCGCGCAGATGCTTGTTGGCGACGATCAGGCGGCCGGCAGTCAGAATTACCCGGCCGAAGCCCTCGTGATTCATCTTCATCATGGGCGAGACCATCACACCGGTCAGGCGTTCGATCGACAGGCCCACGGCATTGTAGAACAATTCCATGCGCCAGAGGGTCTCGGGATCGGGATCGCCGATGATCGGAATCTCGCGGCGCTTGGCCTTGTCGAGGATATAGGGCGCGAGGAGATTGAGATCGCTCTTGCGGTCCCATATGCCATATGTATCCTGGGCCCGCCATTGCTTGACGAGTTCCTTGATGAACAAACTATCTTCGGGTGCGGTGGCGGCGGCGCCGTCCACGGCCCCTGCTTGAATGTTCATTGCGTCACCTCTTCGTCGAAATCGAATGTCCGCTCCTGGCTCTTGAGCAGCGCCTTGCGCAGCCACGGCGGCGGCGATCCGTTGAGTACGCCGGCAAGCTTGTCGAGGATGTCGGAGATCTCTTCGGGCTGAGCGATCTTGACGGGCATGATGTTGTTGGCGACGACGCGGGCCGCGCCCGACCCGCCGATGGCGGCCACGTAGAGGATCGCGCAATCCTTGATGGCGTCCAGTTTGGGAGCGAGCTTGTCTTCGTTGCCGTCGTCTTTCAGGCCGCCGTCGAACTGGACGGCTTCCAAGAAATGATGGCCCTGCGGCGAGACGTCGTAGATGGCGATGTTCTTGGCCCAGCCGAAATGCGCATCCACGCGCCTCAGATCCTGTGTGGCAAATGCGACTTTCATGCTGTGCACTCCTGCGTCTCCGTTCGTCCTAACAAGCGCAAGCCGACGCGCTGGCATGGCCATGCTCCGATACGGCCGATGAATCCGGCCCTGTCCATGTGGTGGGGTTGGGTTCGTGCATGTTGGCGATGAATATGTTGCCGATCGCGAAGATCAGGTCGCGCGTGCCGCGGTAGCCGACGCTCACCTGATGGGCGGCGCCCAGCCGGTCGAACGTGGGCAGGCCCAGCCTGAAGAGCGGAATATTGAGCCGTTCCGATGCTTGCCGTCCATGCGCATGCGTAATGATGAGGTCGCAATCCTTGGCGCGGCTTTCGAGATCCTCGAGGTCGCCGATCACCACTTCCTCTGCCGGGAGCCGCTCGAGCAGTGGGGATTGGGTGGTGGTCACGGCCACCTCGATGGTCGCCCCCATTTCGGTGATAAAGCTTCCCACCGCCCACAAGAGGTCGGGTTCCGCGCCGATGGCGATCCGTTTGGCCCCCAAGTGGAAATGGCCGTCGAGCATGGCGTCGACCAATTGGCCGCGTTGGCGCCGCAGCTTCGCCGGCACGGGCTTACCGGACAAACGCGCCAGTTCCCGCATGAGATCGTCGCAGGCGCCGAGCCCGGTCAGACGATCGAAAACGATCGAGGGAACACCGGTTCTGCTTTCGAGCATCTGAGCCGCGTCGCGCATCTGCTCGCCGATCGCGATCGTGGCGCAGGACCGCCCGAGATCGGCAATCTCCGATACACTGATGCCGCCGAGCGTCGTGGGGGTGAAATCCTCGGGAATATGACCGTCGAGGGAGCCCGACAGGTCGGGCAGAACCAGCGCCTCGAGCGCGAACGCAGCCAGGATGTCGCGCAGTTCGTCGATGTCGCCCGGGGTCAAGTGGCAGCCCGCCAACAGATTGATCCGGTTGGGCAGGCGTTCTTCTGCCGGAAACCGCGTCACGACAAGACCCTCGACGAGCTTGCCGACGGTCTTTGCCCAGCCGTCCTGGAAAGCGTCCTTGAAATCGGGCGTCGAGACGTAAACGAGCCGGATATGATCGAGTTCGGGATGTTTGGCGCGGATCAGTTTGATAAAGCCGTCGACGTCGTCACCTTTGACTTCGCTGACGCCGGTCGAGCAGATGCCGATCAATTCCGGCTTTGTCCGCGTGGCGATATTGACGACCGCCTGTTCGACGTTGTCGAGCCCGCCGAGGACCGTGGCCACTTCACTCATAGCCGTCGTCTGCAGAGGGATAGCCTCGCGGAAATGACGCACGAACAGCACGAGACCGAGTGACGTGCAGCCCTGCGAGCCGTGCAGCACCGGCATGGAGCGCTTGATGCCCATGAAGGCCAGAGCGCCGCCGATCGGTTGGCTCATCTTCAGCGGGTTCACCGTGCACGCCTTTTTAGATGTGACGACCTTGCCCATGTCAGTACTCACGCGGCCGAGACGGCGGAATAAGCCGGAGCACTGGGCTGGCCGGCAATGGCCGGCGGCACTGCAGCGGCTTCGGCATGATTGAGGCGCACCATGATCGATTCGATCTTCGAGCCGCAGCTGCCGCAGCCGCCGCCCGCATGCGTATGCTCGGTCACCTCGTCGACACGAGTGAAGCGGTTCACGCGGATCGCGTCCTCGATCGTCCCTGCATCGATATTATTGCAATTGCAGATGCGGAGACGCCGCGCGGCTTCGCGTGCGAGCTGCGGGGTTGCGGCCAGCATCGCAGCATCTTCGGCAATCGCCGTGTCGGCAACCTGGTTCCAAGTGATTTCGTCCCAAGGCGCGGGCTTGCGCACCTGCTCCCAGACGGGGTTCCTCAGCGCCTTGTCGATTTCGCAGATGAGTTGCACCATTCCGACATAGCCGGCGTAGGCGTGGTGACGCTCCTGATTGATGTCGAGCCAGGGCATCGTCGCCTTCAGCGCCACGAACTGCGAGCGGCCGCCCGACAGCATGATATCGGCCCTTGCTTCCTTCAGCATCTTGTACATTTCGCGCGGTGTCATATCGTCGATCATGTGGGCGTCCTGGCCCAACAGTTCCTTGATGCGTTCCTTGTCCTCTTTGGTGGACTTCTTCACGGACGTGCCGGCGATCTCGAGCCCTGCTTCCTGGAGTGCTGCGACCACCGACCAGGATTTGACCCCACCCGTGAACAAGAGAACGCGCATGCCTCGCAGGCGGGACCGATACGGCGCGATGCTGGCCCAGGCCTTGGCTTCTTCGCGTTCGATCAGGACTTCGGTGCGCGTCATCAGATCGGCTGGGGCGCCGCGCTCGATCAGAAGGCGGGCGATTTCGCGTAACGAGTCGCTGGTGTCGCCGATGCCGTAGAACGAACCCTCGAAGAACGGGATCCCGTAGCGCTCTTCCATCTTGCGGGCCACGTTGATCATGGCCTTCGAACAGACCATCATGGCGACGCGGGCGCGATGCGACCAGGCTACCTCGCGATATTTCGCGTCGCCCGACATGCAGGACAGGATGCGGATGCCGAGCTCGTCGAGGAGCGGCTTCACCTGCCACAGTTCGCCGGCCAGATTATATTCACCGATGATGTTGATGTCGTAGGGCGTCGTATATTCAGGCTCTATCGTCCCGATGACATGATTGAGGATCGCCTCGCCGGCGAGCTTGTTGCCGAGATTTTTAGAGCCGACGAATCCGGGCGAATTGATTGGGATCACCGGCTTGTTGAACTTCGCCGCCGCCGCCTTGCAGACGGCGTTGATATCGTCCCCGGTCATGGCTGGAATGCAGGTCTGATAGACGAAAACGGCCGGCGGGTCGTATTTCTCAACGATTTCCTTGATTGCCTTGAAGAGGCGCTTTTCACCGCCGAAGATCACGTCGGTTTCGCTGATGTCGGTGGTGAAGCCGCTGCGGTAGAGCGACGGGCCGGAAGTCTTGGCGCCACGGTTGTCCCAGGAATTGCCTTCACAGGCGATCGGACCGTGGACGAGATGGGCGACATCGGTGATGGGTTGCAGGGCGATCTTGGCGCCGTCGAAGGCGCAGCCGCCGGCCGCCGCGCCGGGCTTGGGCTGCTTGGTGCAGCCGTTCTTGCGTTCTTTGCCGGACTTATGTTGGTTCTTGCCGCATCCCGGTTCGTTGAACACGTCCTAAATCTTGTTCGCCAAGGCATTCATGTAGCTGCACCTCGGGTTGCGGAGGAAAGAGAGCCGGACCGAAGCGCCTCTCGTGAGAGGCGCCCGGTTCGACATGATCAACGAATGGCATCGAAGCTGAAGTCGGTTTTCGTGTGCCGGTCCATCTCGTCGAAGATCTTGTCGAGGATCGTCACGAGAACATTGAGGCCGCCCTGATATCCCCACAGAGGATAGCGGTGCTTGTGGTGCCGGTCGAAGATCGGGAAGCCGATACGGATCAGCGGGGTTCCCGTGTCGCGTTCGAGAAATTTGCCGTAAGTACTGCCAATCAGGAAATCGACCGGCTCGGTGAACAGCAGCGACCGCATGTGCCAGAGGTCGCGACCGGGATAGACGTGGCAGCCCTTGCCGAATGGCGAGCTGTCGAGCAGCTTCTGGACGTCCTTCTCCCACTCCTTGCCGCCGTTGGTCGACAGGATGTGGACCGGTTCGGCGCCGAGTTCCATGAGGAAGCCGGCGAGGCCCAAGCACAGATCCGGATCGCCATAAAGCGCGAACTTCTTGCCATGGATATGGGCGCTCGAGTCGGCAATGGCATCCACCAGGCGGCCGCGTTCCTTGGCCAGTTCCGCGGGGATCGGCTTGCCCGTGAGGCGCGAAACCTCCATCAGGAACTTGTCGGTGGCTTGAACGCCGACGGGATGGTTGAACGTCGCCACTTCCTGACCGGTCGCAGCGATCATCGCCATGGTCTTGTCGGTGCAGTACCTCTGCATCGAAATGGTGGCCTTGGCGTGGAGCGCCTCCGCCGCGTCCTCGAGCGTGGTGCCGCCGTCATACATACGGAACTCGCCGTCGGTGGGCGTATCCCACACGTCGCTATTGTCGGCGATGATGGTATATTCCACGCCCATCACGTCGAAGATCCGCTTCACTTCGCGCAGGTTGCCAACGGTGTAGCCGTCGAAGCCGCCGATGAAGTTGATCTTATCGTTGGGCTTGCGTTCGAGCTTGGGCGCCGTGCCCGCCTTGCCGTGCCAGAAATGCTCCAAGATACCTTTGAGTGCATTGTCATAGCCCGTGATATGGCTGCCGACGAAGGCCGGCGTATGGGCGAAAGGCACGTTGAGTTCGGCCGGAACGGAGCCTTTTTCCTTGGCCGTCTTGATGAAGGCGTTGAGGTCGTCGCCGATGACTTCCGCCATGCATGTGGTCGACACGGCGATCATTTTGGGCTTGTAGAGCGAATAGCTGTTCGCCAACCCGTCGATCATGTTGTTCAAGCCGCCGAACACCGCCGCATCTTCCGTCATCGAAGATGACACACAGGAAGTCGGCTCCTTGAAGTGCCGTGAGAAATGGCTGCGATAATAAGCGACGCAGCCTTGCGAGCCGTGCACGAAGGGCAGGGTTCCTTCAAATCCCACGGAAGCGAATACCGCGCCGAGCGGCTGGCACGCCTTGGCGGGGTTCACGGTCAGGGCTTCGCGGGCGAAGTTCTTGTCCTTGTAGTCTTCGGTCTTGGTCCACTCGCAGACACGTTCGACCTCGGCGGCGGCGACAGAGTTTTCGAAATTCTTCCGCTTATTCTCGAACATCTCCTTATATTCCGGGCCGCGGAACAAGTTGAAATGGTCGAGCACATTGTCGGCATTCTGGGTCATAGCGACCTCCTATCGTCGATCCGATCCGTCCCGCCCCGCAGTGGGACGGGACGAGCGGAAGAGTTTCATTTCCACGGCGCCTTGGTGAGACCCCACACCGGATTGTTGATCGCCATGTCCATGTCGCGGGCGAAAACGGCGAAACCGTCGTAGCCGTGATAGGGACCGGAATAGTCCCACGAGTGCATCTGGCGGAACGGCACGCCCATTTTCTGGAAGATGTATTTTTCCTTGATGCCCGATCCCACCAGGTCCGGCTGAACCTTCTCGACGAATTTCTCGAATTCGTAGCCGGTCACGTCGTCGTAGATCAGCGTGCCGTCTTTGACGTAATGGGTGGTGCGCTGATAGTCGTCATTGTGGCCGAATTCATAGCCGGTCCCGACCACTTCCATGCCCAGATCCTCGTAGGCGCCGATCACGTGGCGGGGCCGCAGGCCGCCGACGAACAGCATGACCTTCTTGCCTTCGAGACGGGGCCGGTACTTGGCGATAACCGCGTCCATCAAGGCACGATACTTGGCGATCACCCGCTCGGCGTTCGCTTTGATCTTGTCGTCGAAATGGCCGGCGATCCGGCGCAGTGATTCCTCGATCTTGGTGGGGCCGAAGAAGTTATATTCCACCCACGGGATACCGAACTTCTCTTCCATGTGGCGCGTGATGTAGTTCATCGAGCGGTAGCAGTGGAGGATGTTCAGCTTGGCTTTCGGTGTCGCTTCGAGTTCGGCGAGCGTGCCGTCGCCTGACCACTGGGCGATCACGCGCAGGCCCATTTCCTCGAGCAGGATGCGGGAGGCCCAGGCGTCGCCGCCGATGTTGTAGTCGGCGATAATGGCGACATCATACGGCGTGCTCTCGAACCCGCTTAGCTTGTCTCCCAGCTTGTCGAACACCCAATCACGGACTGCGTCGTTGGCGATGTGGTGGCCGAGCGATTGGGAGACGCCGCGGAAACCTTCGCACCGCACTGGCACGATGGTTTTGCCGCCGAATTCCTTGGATTTGTTCTTGGACACCGCTTCGATATCGTCGCCGATCAAGCCGATCGGGCATTCCGACTGAACCGTGATGCCCTTGTTCAACGGGAACAGTCCCTGGATCTCGTCCATGATCTTAGCGAGCTTCTTGTCGCCGCCGAAGACGATGTCCTTCTCCTGGAAGTCCGAAGTGAACTGCAAGGTCACGAACGTGTCGATGCCCGTCGTGCCGATATAATAGTTGCGCCGCGCTGCCCATGAATATTGGCCGCAGCCGACCGGGCCATGACTGATGTGGATTATGTCCTTGATGGGGCCCCACACCACGCCCTTGGAACCGGCGTAGGCGCATCCGCGGATGGTCATGACGCCGGGGATGGACTTGATGTTGGATTTCACGCCGCAGTCGGGCTTACCTTCTTCGAATGTCCCCAAGTGCTTGGCGCGCCGCTTTGCGGTCTTGTCGGGATAGACCTCTAAGACCTCCGAGATCAGCTCGTTGTTCCGCGTCTTGATGTCTTCGATGTTTTCAGCCGTCGCCAGGCTCATGGTCCTACCTCGTCAAACTGGGTTTACCGGAGGAGCACCGGCCCGAGGGGCCGGTGCCGTCCGATGATCGGGTCACGCCAACGCGGCGAGCTCCGCCGCGGCTTTGCCGACCTGGGATTCGTCGACCGGCGCCATGATGCCGTGCTCCATCAGCATGTCTTCGAGCTCGTCCATTGTGATGGGCGTCGGGATGATCCCGTTGCCGGCATTGTTGTGGATCCTGTTCGCCAGCGTCCGGTAGTGTTCCGCCTGCTTCGAGTCCGGCGCGTATTCGATCACCGTCATGCGGCGGAGCTCGGCATGCTGCACGATGTTGTCGCGCGGCACGAAATAGATCAGCTTAGATCCGAGCTTCTTCGCCATGGCTTCCGCCAATTCCAGCTCCTTGTCGGTCTGGCGCTCGTTGCAGACGAGCCCGCCCAGGCGCACGCCGCCGGAATTGGCGTATTTCAGAATGCCCTTGGAGATGTTGTTGGCCGCATACATGGCCATCATCTCGCCGGACATGACGATGTAGATTTCCTGGGCCTTGTTCTCGCGGATCGGCATGGCGAAGCCGCCGCACACCACGTCGCCGAGCACGTCGTAGGACACATAATCGATGTCCTCGTAAGCGCCGTTCTCTTCGAGGAAATTGATCGAGGTGATGACGCCGCGGCCGGCGCAACCGACGCCGGGCTCCGGCCCGCCGGACTCGACGCACTTGATATTCTGGTAGCCGAACTTCATCACGTCTTCGAGTTCCAGATCCTCGACGCTGCCGGCCGCAGCCGCGAGGCTCAGGATGGTGTCCTGCGCTTTGGCGTGCAGGATGAGGCGAGTGGAATCGGCCTTGGGATCGCAACCGACGATCAGAATCTTGTGACCCATCTGGGCGAGCGCCGCGAGGGTGTTCTGCGAGGTCGTCGACTTGCCGATCCCGCCCTTGCCGTAAAACGCGATTTGTCGCAGTGACATATTGATCTCCTTGACTTGCGTGTCGGACGACAGGCGGGCGCCGCGCCTACCCCTCTCGTCTGCATCCGAATGATTGCGAGGTGTCCGTCCTTCCCCCGGCCCGCCACCAAACTGCGTGTCGGAAGGCCGGGGGCCTCGCAGCAAGGGATTGCAAGGGGCGTGCCATTATATCAAGTGATTGAAATACAATATATATTCATAAACTGACGGGTTTTGTCGGGCCTGTAGGCCATGTGACAAAGACAACAACCTTGTCGGCACAAGACGACAGGCCGTCGTCATTGCAGGTTTTGTGCGGACCGGATGTCCGCGTTCCGGACCGCGGACCTCTGGTCCGCTGGTCCCTTCAATTTAATCGACGCAGGCCACTAGGTGCCCGGAATCTTTGGCGGCAAGTGCGGCATCGGCACGGTCATAGACCTGTCGTCAATACATGCCGCGACGGCCGCTCTCGGCCGATCGTCGAGATCGTCGTTAACATGAGGTCAACAAATTCTCTCTACTTAAATATGTTGCCCTGGCTCCTCTTTCGCGGATCGGCAGCGTTATTGGTGCATGATGACCCTTGGTTGGAAGGCTCTCGGCGTGCGGGCACGCTTCATGGTGATTGCCGCTGGCGGTGTATGGACACTAACAGCCGCCGCGATCGCTCTCATCGGCTGGTTCGAGTCCGCAGCTCTCGAAAATAAGTTGCGCGGCTTTTCGGAGAACGAGTTGAACTCGCTGAACTCGTTGGTCGAAGCAGCAATGGGACAGCGGCTCGAAGACCCGGAAAACGTCGCCATCAAGGTCTTCAATGGCTGGTTCGAAAGCCGCAACAAGGAGTATCCAGGAAAACTCTGGAGCGTCTGGAGCCCAAAGGTAATCGCCTACATGGCGGCAAAGGCTCCGGAGCGCGCCGCCAAAATGCCGTTGGACAGCATCGATCAGGAGGCGCTGCGCACGGGGCGTCCGATCGGGCGCTTTGTCGAAGGGGCCTATCGCTACAGCCTGCCGATCGTCCTCGGTAAAACCGCGACGGCACCAAAAGAGATCTGCAATCGCTGCCATGCCGCCGCCATCGGCCAACAGGACGGCGAGGTAATCGCCGTGTTTTCGAGCAGCCTATCGACCGCCGAGGACATTTCCGCCCTACAACAACTTTTGCTGCTGATGACAGCCGGCGCGGTCGGCGGCGGCCTGGTCGTGAACTTGGGGATCTGGCTGCTCTTCGGACGGGTGATCGCGCGGCCGTTGACCGGCATGACGGAGGCGATGCGACGCCTGGCCGAAGGCGACAAGACGATCGAGGTTCCCGCTAAGGATCGAACCGGCAAGATCGGCGAGATGGCCAGGGCTGTCGAGGTGTTCAAGGCCAACATGATCGAAGCCGATCACCTGCGCGCCGAGCAGAAGGAGGCGGAGAAACGCACAGCCGAGCAGCGCAAGATCGACATGCACAGGTTCGCCGACGAGTTCGAGGCTGCGGTCGGCGGCATTGTGAATGTCGTGTCGTCGGCTTCGAGCGAACTCGCAGCGACCGCTACCATTCTCAGTAGGACCGCAGAAAACAATCAGCAATTGACGTCGGCCGTCGCGGCGGCCTCCGAGGAGGCCTCGACGAACGTCCAGGTGGTCGCGGCAGGGTCCGAGGAGCTGGCCGCATCGGTCAGCGAAATCACCCGGCAAGTGTGCCAATCGAGCAAGATCGCCAACGAGGCCGTGGAGCAGGCGCGCAAGACCGATGCGCGCATCACCGAGCTGTCGCAGGCCGCGCAAAGAATCGGCGACGTGGTCAACCTCATTACCGCGGTCGCCAAGCAGACCAACCTCCTCGCTCTCAACGCGACGATCGAGGCGGCGCGGGCGGGCGAGGCCGGCAGGGGTTTCGCGGTCGTCGCTCAGGAGGTCAAGGCGCTCGCCACTCAAACCGCCATTGCGACGAGCGAGATCGCCTCACAGATCACCAGCATGCAGACGGCGACGCGAGACTCGGTCGGCGCCATCAAGGAGATAACGACGACGATCGGCCGCATTTCCGAAATCGCCTCGCTGATCGCGGCGGCCGTCCAGGAGCAGGGCGTGGCAACGCAAGAGATATCGCAAAGTGTGCGGCAGATCGCGGGCGGCACGGCGAAGGTCGCGGCCAACATCACCGAGGTCAGTCGCACCGCCAACGAAACGGGCTCAGCGTCGGTGCGGGTCCTCACCTCCGCCCAGACGCTGTCGAATGAAAGCAATCACCTCAAGGCCGAGGTCGAGAAAATCCTTGAAATAGTCCGTGCTGCCTGATGGCAGCACCAGTATGGACCGTTAGCGGCCGCGCGCCGCCGCTCCCACCCGAGACCGCGCGGCCGACCTTTCCGAACGGGCGCATGTCAGCGGGCCAATTCTGCTCTGTCATAAGCGTAGTTTTCCCGGACACATGAAGCCATCGGATCCGGCCTTCGGCCGGCCCGACGATAATCTCGGCGGAATGCGATCTGGGAATCGGCGCAATATGATGTTGCGGATAGCGCCTAACCCGTCTTCGCGGATTGGGGCGATTTTGAAGAGGTGGTGGATTATAAATCAATTGCTTAGACCAAAAGGTCTTCACTACGGCGGGTGGTTTGGATAATTGCGGTCGAGGTGATTTTGGGGGGCGGCTGCGGCGGCAGACGGAGCTTCAGCCGGCCGATCAGAAGCTGGAGTTCGGGCTCTGGATGGGTATAGCGCGTGAGCATGATCTCGCGCCCGTCGGTCGTCGGAAGATGGACATCTATCATCTGAACGGCGGCGAACTTTTCGAGCGCGCTGCGCGCGGTCAATCCGGGTGCCAGCGCGTGGAGGCGGCGCGTCAGCGTGATCTGCAGACAATAAGCGAGGAAGGCGATGAAGATATGGGCTTCGATTCGCTGCGCATCCTTGTGGAAGATCGGGCGGATGGCGAGATCGCCCTTGAGGTTTTTGAACGCTTCTTCGACGGCGACGAGTTGGATGTAATATTGCCAGAGCAAGGCCGGATCGTCGTCGGTGAGATTGGTGCGCAGCAGATAACGGCCTTCACGGCGCCTTATCTTTCGCAGCTTTTTGCGGTTGAGGGAAAAAGTGAACGCAGCGATTTCCTCGTCGATCTCGATATCGACGAGGCGCCAAGCAGTCGGCGCCTTGGCCCGCGCGGCACCCAGTTTCATCAGCAGTTCTTCGCGGGAGATCTGCATGGCGGCGAGTTGCCGAAGCCGCTTCCACAGCCATTTCATCTGGCGTCGGCGCATGGCGCGTTCTTTGGTGACGCGATCGACGCTCTGGGCGAAGACGTAAAGCTCATCATCTTCGGCCAACAGCTTCACTTGAACCCCTTCCCTTGCCTCCTGCCAGGGCTTCTCCAGCAAGTGTTTTTCCAGGCGGTTCAAGCGTCCCTTCGGCGTTCCCACGAGATAGTGCACCGGCGGATCGCTGTTGCGCATCTCCGCCAGAACCGCCTCGGTCGGCACACCGCGATCCATCACCCAGACGCGCCGTGCCTTGCCGTATTGCTGCTCGATCTTGCCGAGGAACAGCCGCAGCGTCTTGCTGTCCGCCGTGTTGCCGGGCAGCACTTCATAAGCGAGCGGCAACCCCTCGGGCGTGACCACCAATGCGATCACCAATTGCGGACAATCCGGCCGTTTGTCACGGCTGTAGCCGTGGCGGCGCTTGTCGCCCTCCGGCAGATCCGATGCGTTGACCTCGAAATAAGTGCTGGTCAGATCGTAGAGCAGAACGTCGAAATCGACATTGAACAAGTCGCGCCAGCGCCCGACGAGATGCGAGAACAGCGCCTCCTTATGCGCGAGCAGGAGGTCATGGCAGGCATAGAGCTTGTGCGCTTCGGCCAGGCCGAAATCCGCACCCAAGAGATCGGCCATGGCGCTCTTGGCGAACCAATCGCGATGCAATTTCCACTCGCTGCCCGGCGCGATCAGCCGGTAGACGACCAGAACCAGCAAAACCCGATCCCAGCGCGTCCCCTTGCGGCTCGCCGGCAGACGCTCGGCCCAGAACCGGTCCAGGTGCAGATCCCGCCACAACTGACCGGCCAACCAGCAGGCGCCCCATTGCCGCGGCCGGCACAATCGCAGCTCCGACAGACGAAGCCGCACCACCGAAGCGTCGTCCGCAGCTGCCTCGCAGCGATCCTCCGGGAACAGCGCCAGTGTACGCGGAGCGCCCGTATCCGTGTCGAATACCTCGATCGCCCTGCGCCACGCCGCAGCCTGCGAGGAATTGATCTCGCCCAGATACAACACATGCCGCTGCACGACCCGGCCATTGTCGAGACGCTTGTTCTCGACGATGTTCCAGTAGGCGTGTGTCTTGCCGTCCTTCTTCCGCTCGGTGCGTCGCAGAAACATGATGACGCAAGTCTATGCACACGAATCCCGCCCTGGGAATCGGGTAGGTCTTCACTACAGCTGTTTTCAGCGAAATCGGGATGCCCCGTGCGAAGTAAATCAGTCGCTTAGACCAAAGAAAAAATCGCAAAACCAGGTTTTCAACAGGCGAATCCGCGAAGACGGGCTAAGGAAAGCTTGAAACTATAGTGACTTCACTATATAAAGTTCGTTCAAATGACCGAAGGGCCGTCCTTCAAACCGGTGATCTGGGTTGGGTCGAGCCGGAAGGACTTTAGCGCGTTTCCCGATCCTGTGAAGGATCGCGTGGGCTGCGCCCTGTACGTTGGCAGCCGGGCGGGAAACATGCCGACGCAAAGCCTCTCAAGCTCTACGGCGGTGCAGGCGTGGTCGAGATCGTGCGCGATCATCAATGCGATACGTTCCGCACGGTCTACACCGTGCGCTTGGCCGGTATGTATACGTGCTGCACGCCTTTCAAAAGAAATCGAAGACGGGGCGCGAAACGCCGAAGGCGGAGATCAATCTGATCGACAGGCGGTTGCGGGAGGCAGAGCGGATCGCAAAGGAGAGACAGCCATGAGCATCAGAAGCTACGAAGTCGGCAGCGGCAATGTATTTGCCGATGCCGGCGTGCCGAACGCCGACGAGCATCTCGTCAAGGCTCATCTCGCCTATAAGATAGCTACCCTCATGAAAGATCGCGGCCTCAAACAGGTCGAGGCGGCAAAACTGTTTGGCGTCAAACAGCCCGACGTGTCGAAGATGCTACGGGGAGATTTCCGGCAATTCTCCGTCGAGCGCCTGCTTCGGTTTCTCGTCGCGCTCGGCCAGGATGTCGAAATCGTCGTGAAGCCGCCGCGTGACAAGCGAAGGCCTCCGGCGCTTCATGTGACATGAGGGAGGGCTGTGTCACCGTAATACTCGCGTGATACTAGCCGATCATCCGGCGCTTCGGCAGGTCAATAATCTCGACGACCGGATCGAAAACATATACCGGAAACGTGGACGCAGTTTTCCCGCCAGACGATAAAAATGCGGGATCGCTCGCGAAATTTTGGGGAGAACATGGGATTGAACAGAATAATATTGATGGGCACCGTTCTATTGGTGCTGGGCCATGCTGCGCTCGCAGCCAGTCCGGAGCAAAAGCCGGCGCGGCACACCGATCAGGCGCCAGTCTTGCAGCAGCCTGGGTCCGGCACGAAGGTCGACGAGGTCGTTCCCGACAGTGCCGCTGCAAAAGCGGGTATCCGGCCAGGCGACGTCATCATCGGGATCGACGGCAAGCCGATCAACACTTACTTCGAAATTGCTCCCATCGTGGCGCTGAGTGGCGGGCGTCCACTCACGATCGATATCGACCGCGGCGGCACCCGTGTTCGGGTCAAGGCCACGCCGGATCGCTCCAACGAACCGACAGCGCAGGGCAGCACGGCGCAATGGCTGCTCGGGGTCACTCACTCGACAACGCCGCCGATGCCGCCGCCGAAGTGGTCTGTCTGGAGGGAACTCTCGACGAGCCTCGAGTCCGCTAAGCAGTCCGCCAAGGAGTTCTGATAAGGAGTTCTGATAAAGAGTCTAACAAGGAGTTTAACAAGGCCAGATCCGTCATGGATCCGGCCCCGCCGGACACACCACGCTGGTCTGTGTGGAGGCAACTCACCTCCGGCCAGTAGTCCGACAAGGTCGGCTCCGTCGTGCCACGGTAATATGTAATACCGTATTACCTTCATAATACCCCCAGCTCGAGGGAGCTTGTGGCTGCTGCAAGTGGAGCACTTAATTCCCGACCAGCCGTGACACCGCGCGGGATGGTACGGTGCTTGCTTCGTCGGCGCGGATTCAGCTTGACGAGGGTCCTATGCAGATCGGTGTCGAATCATCCCGTGCAGTGGAGAACAAACGCATCTTCGTCGTCGACGAGAACGAAATCTTCCGGGCGGCCGTACAGTTCATGTTGCATGACGAGAACGAAATCTTCCGGGCGGCCGTACAGTTCATGTTGCATGACGAGAACGAGACCCATGAAGTCGCGAGCCTCGAGGACGCCTTCGCGAAAGCCGAGACGGCGAAGCCCGATTTGGTCGTGCTGGCGAGCCCGATCGTTCAGGTGCACGGAGCCGCCGTCGTGGGCGAGATCGCGGCCAAAATCCCCTCCGCCAAAATTCTCGTGGTGGCAAAATCGCCGACCGACGAGGCCGCCAAAGCGGCCCTGCATGCCGGTGCCGACGGCGTCGTCGCCAAGCCGCTCACAATCGAAGCGGAGCGCGACAAGGTCGACCAGTTGCTCGGCCGCAAGGCGGCCTTCGCCGTGCAATTCACCGTCTTGTCGTAGTGGACCAACACGGCGGTCATCAACTTTTTCGAGAAACCAGGCTGCGCCAACAATACCCGTCAGAAGCGGCTGTTGGAGATGGCGGGCCATGTGGTCGTGGCGCACAGCCTCTTGGCCGAGCCCTGGAAGGCGGAGTTACCCCCGGCTTAAGCGGCCTTCTGGCGAATGCCGGTCAGGGCTTCGACGAAGGCATTGAGCGGCATGTCGATCCGTTTGATACCATAGTCTTCCAGAAAGCGCCGTTCGTTCCTGGTTGGCTCGCCCGGCAGCACCGCCCAATGGTGATCCGACGAACGTTTGATGATTTGCCGCGCGAACTGGCGCTCCAATTGGTTGACGAAGCGGCAGCCGAGGAACAAGAAGTTACGACCCACCCGCAGGTTCTGCACCGGCTCGGGGATCGGAGTCTGAATATCGATCTCGGTCAGAACTTCGACGTAGTCGGAATCCGAGACGATATAATTCGCTGCCGGCGCCACCGAGCCGATCGGCTGGTAGATCATGGTGGACCAAGCGAGCGCTTCGTCAGGCGCCGTGGCCTGACCATGTGCGCCGTTCTGCACGTCCTCCTGCCTTTGGGCGTGCGGAATGCATGAGCCGTCCGGCCGAAAATAATGGACCCAGGCGCCCCAATGCTCGGATTGGCTGACGCCCTGAACGAGACCCCAGCCGGTCCGGCCGGCGAAGGCGCGCTGCGGCAGGTCGTCATACCAGGCATGGACCAAGAGCGGCAGGTTCGGCAAGGCAGCGAGATAGGCATGCAGCGGGGTCGGGGCTGCGCCCTCCCCGAATGCATCACTCATCGCTGCCACCACCGACTTGCGGTGTTTGAAATTCTCAATGAACTGCGCCGCGCCCGTCAAGTTGTTGCGGATCTTGTGGGGGACGCTCGCCTTGGCCGTCAGCCTTCCCACCAGAGTCTCGGGCGAGGCGGGAAGATGCGTGTCGTTCCCAGCCAGTTCGAGCAGCGCAGGGCCGAGATAGGGTACGACCCGTCCGGCGGCGAGGCCGGAAGCGATGTCGTCGAGGATGGCTGTGTCCATGTCAGTGCGAAGCCCCTGATTTCAGGGTGTCCGTCTCAACGCGGGTCAGCCGGAACAGCCCGCGACCTCCCGAGAGGGCCTCGTAGCTCATGCCGACAGTGTCACTCAGCAGGTTGAACCAATCCTGAGCGGACAAGGACGCGGGCCGTTCGCCGATTTCGGTCACGCTGCCGTTGGGGGCGAAGCGGACGTGGATCATCACCCTATCTTCGGACATGGTCCATTCTCCTTCTCTGTTTCGATCAGAGCCCTGAACCGAAGCTCGAGAGCCTCGGTCGAGATCGCCATGATCAATCCCCACTCAGGCGCCTGGCCTCGACGGTGATAGGCAACAGTGTGCCTTCAGCCATCTCCGGCAGTTGCAATTCCCAACCATTGGCCAAGGTGACCTTGCCGCCCCACAAGGCGGGCTTTTCCACCGTGACGATCGGCTCTTCCAAATCCTTCTTCGCCACATAGGCCGACAGGACGCCGTCGCTGTTCCTGCGGATCATGACTTTCATGTTCGGGTTCCTTTCCGGCTCGCCGCCGGTGTTTCAGAGGGGTGCAATTTCGCTTTCGACACAGCCGACCACGCATTTGGGCGCGAACTCGACCAGATAGACCGGCGTGTTGCTCTCCTCATACAGGCCGACTTGGACGATTTCGCCGACGGTGCCCTCGGGCGCCAGCAGAGCATCGGCAGGGCGATCCGGATAAGATCCATCGTTGAACAAGTCCTGCACTGTCCGGATGCGCTGACCCCATTGATATTTCGGGCTGGTCGACTCGATCACGGCGCCATCTCCCTGGCCGACGAAGTTGCGGCTTCGGCGTCACGTCTCTCGGCCGGCTCCAATTCCTTACGTTTCATGCCGACTCGGTTGCCGGTGGCGATGAATTCGACGCCGTAGATGTAGAATTGCTGAAGGAAGGTCCCGATGCTGATCACGTATCCTTCCTCGCCTTTCTCGGCGAGAATCTCGCCGATATCCTTGCCGGCATAGGTCCCGTCGTTGCGGATCGTGCGGCGCGAGCGAACCCTGTCGCCGTAATCGAAGATTGGCGGCTCGTTCAGTTCGACGACGTCGCTGTCGCGAGAGATGTTGGTCATTGCACATTCTCCTGGCTGGGGGCTACGAGGCGGCCGAGCGCGGTTTCGCGGACCTGTGAATCGGCGTCGTCGGGATCGTCGATGTCGTCATCGCTGTGCCCTATGCGGCTCGCTCTTGGTGACCCTTGGCATCATGCCGGCACCTGATAGCGCGGCAGCCTCGTGTCGATGATGCAGGTGTCGTCGATCGGGCAAACCGCGGCGCATTGCGCCGACTTGTAAAACCCGACGCATTCCGTGCACTTCTCGGGATCGATGACGAATATCCCTGCCTTCTCGGAGATGGCCGTGTTGGGACATTCGGCCTCGCAGGCAGTGCAGGACGTGCACTGAGAAGCGGCGATCTTGAAGGCCATTGCGCAATCCCTCTCTACGCCGCCGCGAAGGCGCCTTGGCGGATCGAAGCGTCGCCGCGCGCCACGTGGTCGATCTCGGCCGACCTCACTTTGCCGAGATAGGCCTTGAAGTAGGCGATGGCCGATTGCTCGATGAACTCATGCGCAAACTCGTCCACCGGGTCGATGCCCGCCTGCTTCAAAGACTCCTTCGGACAGCCGCCGACTTTGGCGACGAGCACAGCGGTGCAGTCGTTGATGGCGCGCAAGACAGTCTCGAGGCTGTCGTCGCCGCCATAGCCACCCTGGCAATAGAGATCGACGCGGCGGTGACCGACGAACTTGGCGCCGCCGGCGCTGAGCTCGTAGATCTGGAACTCCTTGGCGTGACCGAAATGCTGGTTGATGCGGCCGCCGCCCTTGGTTGCCACGGCAACCAGGATCGAGATGTCGGTCAATTCGCCGGCTAGAGTTTCGAGTTCGGCGGTCTTTGCCGCGAGCTTGGCCGCTCGTTCCTTTTCGACCTCGGCTTGATAGGCTCGGCGCTTGGCGGCGTCATAGGTGACCTCCATGGCCATGATCTTATCAGTGGTGAATTCGGCGCTGCGATCCTCACCCAACAGGCCGACTGCGTCGGCGCGGCACTGGCGACAATGCCGCATCATGTTCATCTCGCCCTCGCAACTGTCCTGCAGCGCCTTGAGCTCCTGGGCCGAGGGGCCGCGCTGGCCGTTGCGACCGAAGACCGTGCCGTGTTCGGGGGCGGAGATCAGCGGCATGATATTGTGCAGGAAGGCCCCGCGCGACTTCACCGCTCTGTTCACTTCGACGAGATGCTGGTCGTTTATGCCCGGGATCATGACCGAGTTGACCTTGCACAGGATGCCCGCTTCGGTCAGCATTTCCAGGCCCAGCAATTGCCGGCCGGTCAGAATCTTGGCGCCCTCGACGCCGGTGTAGCGCTTGTGTTTGTAGAACACCCACGGATAGATCTTAGCGCCTATTTCGGCATCGATCATGTTGATCGTGATGGTGACGTGGTCGACGTTGAAGCTCTTGATCGTGTCGACGTAGTCGGGCAGCGCCAGACCGTTCGTCGACAGGCACAGTTTGATGTCGGGCGCCGCCTTGTGGATCAGTTCGAAGGTCTTGAACGTCTTGTCCGGATTGGCCAGCGGGTCGCCGGGACCGGCGATGCCGACAACGGTCATTCGCGGTATGGCCGATGCGACCGCCAGAACTTTCTTTGCCGCCTGCTCTGGCGTCAGTTTCTCGCTGACCACGCCGGGACGGGATTCGTTGGCGCAATCATATTTGCGGTTACAATAATTGCATTGAATGTTGCACGCCGGCGCCACCGCCACATGCATGCGGGCATAGTGGTGATGGGCTTCCTCGCTGTAGCAAGGGTGGTTCTTGACCTTTTCCCATATCTCGGGGGCGAGGTCGCGGCGTCTGGCCCGCGAACCGCAGCTCGCCTTGCCGCTGCCGCCTTTGGTGCCACACCCCTTGTGGTCGGCAATCGTCTGCAACATTTCGTCAAATTGAACCGGAGATGTCGCCTGTTCAGGGGAATCCATGTACATGGCTCGTCTTTGCCTTCGCTATTGGCCGGGATGCTCAATTGTCCATCCGATGCGGCGCAGCGGATGGACCTCGTTTGAAGGGCGAAGCAGCAATGCTTGTGCCATCGTCTTAACTTATTGAGTTAATTTACTTTATTAGGTACCCTGTCGGGATTCTGACAGGTTAGCTGAGGGGCAAAGGGATGATTGCGACAAATCCCACCGCCGATATCCGACACAACGAGAAATCAGCCGGGGATATGTTGCAGGCGTCGGCGGGCGGCCTCACGCACCAGCTCGTCGCCATCCTTGAGAAGCGGCGCCAGTTGGGCTTTGGGTATCCGTTCAGCCACGATGTAGCGGACCCGCAGATCCTCGTCGCGCATGAGCAAATGGAGTTGCGCCGGCTTCAGCCTTTCGGCCACTTCGACGCGAACCATCGGATCGGGGTCGTACGCCATCGAGGCCAGACGATCCGGCGCGATGCGCAAAGCCACATGGCGTCTGACGTCCGGTTCGGGATCATCGACGGCGAGCGGCAAGAGGTCGATGGGCAAACGCCGAACCGCCGTGCGGCGGACCGCATAGTCGGGATCGGCGAGCATGGCGACGAGATCGCCCCCTTCCAAGCGCGCCGCCACGGCAATGCGCACCCTTGGCTCCGGATCTGCGGCCAGGCTCTTGATCCGCCCGAGCGGCAGGCGCATGGCCGCAGCGATGCGGATATCGGCCTCGGGATCGGCAAGCAGGGGAACGAGGCGGAAAACCGAGACGTGTCTCGCGGCCGCTGCCCGCACCTCGAAATAAGGATGGTCGAGGTAGGCCTCGGCCAGCTCGGGGTGTTCGGTGAAAAACCGCGCGACGCGGCGGGTTCTGCGATCGCGAACACAGGCCGTTCCCTTGCGGCACAGCCCGTCGCGCCGGATCGCCTGGTGCGGGCAGTCCCGGCAGCGGACGGGCTGTCCCTGCCAATCGAGCGCAGCCGCGTCGCTCATCGGCGTCTTTTCGCCTCGAGATCGTTTGCGGTTCGGCGCGACAAAACGGGGAGCCAAAGCGATGTTTCCTTCGCAAGCTCCCTTAGGCGGGAATGCAGGCGTCAGGAACAGGACAGATGTCGACGCATTGCGGGCTGTCGAAGTGGCCTTCGCACTCGGTGCACTTCTTTGGATTGATGATGTACACGTCGCCCTTGAGAGAAATGGCGGCGTTCGGGCATTCGAATTCACAAGCGCCGCAGACGGTGCATTGGGATTTGTCAATTTTGAGGGCCATGTTCGCTCTCCTGATGCGGAACCGGGCAGAAAACGACCAATGGCGGCAAAGGCGCATCGGCCGCATCAGACGAAAAGCAATCGTCGTGCCAGTCACAATATATTGATTTACAATGAGTTCTGTCTGCGACGCCGATGTCCGGTTTCCCACCATCCGGTGCGATCCCGAACAGGGCGAACGTTGAGGCGACATGCGGGACAGGCCGAATCGAGTGATCGTTTTCGATCAGGAGGTCGAAGACATCGGCATCAATTGTGATATAATTGAATTATGTCATCAGAGACTCTCACGAGAGCGATAGCTAAGGCCCGCCAGCTTTCCGACGCTGATCAGGAACGCGTCGGCCGCGAATTGAGCCGATACGTCGACGACCTTTGCGCACTGCGCGGCGACATCGAGCAAGGATTGCGTTCGCTCGACGCCGGAAACGGCCAAGAGGTGGATTTCGAGGACATCATCGCCCGCGCCCACGCCCGACATGCAACATCCTAACTATCGGATTGTCTGGTCGCCGGAATCCGAGTCCGATCTGCTAACTTTGTGGCATTGGGGCGCGTCTCACTTTTCGCCGGATATTGCAGACGCTCATTTGCGCGACATTGAAAAGACGGTCGCGTCTCTCAAAGATCAACCTAATCTCGCTCGCTCCCGTGACGACTTGGTCCCAGGCATTCGTGCACTTGTCGTCTATCCAACGGTGCTTTTTTATCGCGTGGGAACCGATCGCGTGGAAATAGTCCGAGTCGTCGATGGCCGCCGCAATCTCGCGGCGATCTTCTCTCAGGATAATGAGACGTAGACCGGTAGTGTCTCAGTTTGAAATTAGGCGGGGTTGACACCCTGGTCGTGCCCGGCTCTGGCTTCCTATATACTTGGCGGGAAGCATGGGAGATCGGGGCCATGAGCTATTTCGTGAAAGTAATCCCGCCGAGCAAGCGCGCTCGTATCCATGTGGGATCATGCAAACATTGTCGTGAGGGCAAAGGGCAGGAGCATCAAGACAAGGGTAGTGGCCCGACGTATTGGTCCGACGGCTTCTCGACGCTGGCGGAGGCGGAATCGTTCATGAGGAACTTGTTGGGCTATACCGACACTGGATTCTGCGCTTACTGCAAACCTGGAAATCCGTCTGATGCCTAAAGGACCTAAAGGCGGGAAGCGCCCCGCCGACGTGATCGGCGCTGCCGTCAAAGTCATGCGCATTGCCCTGAAACCAGTCAATTTGACTGAATCTGGCCATTAGGGCGTGATGCTCGATTCCACTTGAACGCATCACGCTCTAAGTGTGGGTGTTCCCCCTGGATCGCTTCCCGCTTCGCAAGCTCGCGGTCGCGATGACGGCTTGGTTGCACTGTTCGCGCACAATGGCGTCATTCCCGCACTCTGTCATCCTCGCGCAAGCGAGGATCCAGTCCTTGTCGCACGGCAATGGGGAAAGCACTTGCGGAAAAGAGTCATAACGCCGCGGACGCGGCTCTTACTGGATTCTCGCTTGCGCGAGAATGACAGCCATAGAGTTGATCATGACGATCAAGTTTTACGTTCGAATTTGGATGATTTGAACCGCTAAAATTTCTTGATGTCGACGTCGTGCTTGCGCAGCGCGTAGCCGATCTGGCGGGGTGACAAACCCAAGATGCGTGCCGCTTTGGCCTGCACCCATCCCGCAGTTTCCATCGCCTCGATCAGACGCTCGCGTTCGCCGCGGTTGTCGGCGCCGGGCACAGGACAGGCGCCGGGCACCGGACACGCGTGAGGGGACGCTTTGGCCGATGTGCCATCGCCGGCGGGCGCCGCCGGCAGCGCGTGCGTCGCAGAGGCCGCTGTCGGGGCAGCGATGGGCAGGGGGACGAATCCCGGTGGAAATACGGACGGTGGCGAGGATCCCCGCCAGAGCACCGAGGACAGACAGCCTTCGTTGCGGCAGGCGAAGTCGATGTCGGCAATACATTCTCCACGCGCCAAAGTGGCCGTACGGTGGATGCAATTCTCTAGTTCCCGGATGTTTCCGGGGAACATGCATTCGCTCATCACGGCCAGCGCCTCGGCGCTGAAGAGCAGGTTGGTACCGTGCATCTTATTGAACCTGCGCAGGAATTCCTTGGCGAGAATGGGAACGTCGCCCTTGCGTTCGCGCAGCGGCGGCAGGAAGATGGGAACCACCGCGATCCGGTAATAGAGGTCGGC
Source organism: uncultured Alphaproteobacteria bacterium (assembly GCA_963809985.1). Lineage (GTDB taxonomy): Bacteria > Pseudomonadota > Alphaproteobacteria > Rhizobiales > Beijerinckiaceae > Methylovirgula. Next base: position 1,618,895 of record CAWELW010000004.1, read on the forward strand.
GCGAAATGTGCCTCTCGCCACCATGTCTTCCAGATTGCGGTTGGTGGCGCAGATCAGACGGAAGTCCGACTTGATCGAACGATTGCCGCCGACCCGCTCGAACTCGCCTTCTTGCAAGACGCGCAGCAGCTTGGCCTGGAACGGCGGCGAGATTTCGCCGATCTCGTCCAAGAACAGGGTGCCGCCATCGGCCATCTCGAAACGGCCCTTGTGCTGCGCATGGGCGCCGGTGAAGGACCCTTTTTCGTGGCCGAAAAGCTCCGATTCGAGAACAGATTCAGGCAATGCCGCGCAATTCAGTTTGATCAGCGGATGCTTGGCGCGAGGCGACAGCGAGTGGATCGCTTTGGCGAACAATTCCTTGCCCGTGCCGGTTTCGCCGTGCAGCAGGACGGTTGCTCGGCTCTTCGCCACCACGCGTATCTTTTCGATGACGTTGAGAACTGCCGTAGAATTGCTGACGATGCCTTCGACTTTGACGCTGTCGTTGGTTTTGCCGGCTAGTGCGGAGGACAATTCCTTGTCGCGGCGTGACTGGTCGACCATCAGGCGTTCGCGGTCACGCGTCACCGTCCTGTGCAGGCGCAAAGTCTGGCCGACCAGATTGGCGATCATGGTCAGGAAGCGGACGTCTTCATCGAACCGCACCCGGGTTCTTTCGTCATGGGTGCGATCGATCGTCAAGGTTCCGACGACACGATCGCCGTCCTTGATCGGCACGCCGATCAGCGCGAATGGCTTGCCCTCCTGTGGACCCCATCCTTGCAGGTCGACCCCGGCGAACAGGGCAGCGGTGCGCACGTTGGGAACAACCAACGGCATGCGTGTGGCGACGATCTGCCCGACCGCGCGTTCGGGCAATCGGTCGAAATAGCGCTTGGCGTTGGACTCGGTCCAACCGGAGCCGACCACCACTTCGGGGTCGCCCTTGGAATCGAGCAGGGCGATCAGTCCGTGTCCCATGTCCAGGAAACTCGACAACAGCGTCAGAACACCGGACAAATTGACCTCGAGCCGGTGCGGCGACACCAGCATTTTGGAAATCTCGTAAACTCCGACCAGGGCGGTTTCCGCCCGGCTGGTCGACCGGCTTATGTCAGCCGGTGGCTCGTATATGACGGCGGTCAACATCACAAATCCTCCGCGACGGCCTCGACACTCAAAGGGATAGATGGACGAGACTCGCGTTATCCCAGCTTGTTTGTAATTATACACTCACGAATTGGTGCGGTGCAACATGAACAATTGCGCACGGTATTGCGAACCCGTCCCGACAGCTTCGACCAGGGTCTCGATCACCTGCCAGCCGACAACGCCAACTCGAGGGCTTGCCGAAAAAGCGACCCGGTTCGCGCTTGATCGTTGCGATAGGCGACGACGCCCGCTTGCGGCAAAGCGTTCACCTCTTCAGGCATGTCGCCGAAATCGATGAGATCGTCACCTGCGTCCCGGACTGGCGGCATTGGCCGGGGGGCGTCCATGGCCGATAGTATCATATCGGTCCGGAAGCAAATTCTACGCCATTCCGGCACAAGCTGGCTTCAAGCATGGTCTAGCCGAGCCGTAGCCTTTCGTTAAGCCCGTGAGATGTAAAGACGAATCGGCTCGTGCATTGATATGATAAGAGGTTCGGAAAGAGTCGGTGGCGGATTCCGGCGTGGCCTAGGCTGTCAAGATCGGCGCGAACCCCGCAGACGGGCGTCAGCTTGTCCAATCTGCGGCTGACCGCAATCTCGCGCTGCAGCCCATTCCTTGGGCGGATATTGTCCTTTCGACTTCGGAATGCCTTTCGTGATGCCATCGGCGGAGGGGTTGATGATCACCGAACCGGGTGCGCTGAGCTCGCTAGCGGGCGCCGCGCCGGAAAATTGCCGACTTCATTCCTGCACAGCTTTAGCGAGTGCGGCCTGAATTTCGGCATCGGGTGCACCGAACCAGCGCGGCGACCCACCGTCGTCGATCAGCATGCCGTAGGCATGGCTGCCGCCGGCCGAAAACATCACCTCGAATTCGTTGACGGCGCAATTATGCGCCTCGCAGGCATGAAAGAGGCGGTAGTTCGCGCCCTCGATCGTCGCGCGCGTACCGGGACTTGCAACGTAATTGCCCTTGCCCGCGATCTGGCCGATCCAACGTGGCAGGCCCGTGGCACCCCCACCATTCCGATCCATGCGTGGCGATAGCTTGGGTTCTTCATAACATCGAAGAGATATTCCTCCTCCGCTGCGGCGGGCAAGCTGGCCAGAGTCCCGATGAGCATTGCAAGAGCTAGAAGTTTGCGCATCTCCTCCTCCGCAAGCGCAAATCTTCCAAACGCTAGTGGTGAGCCCGCGGGTCAAGCTGCGAGTTCATCCAACGGCACGTCGGCATAATCCTCCACGACGGTTTCATCCCGCGCCGTGTTCGGCACCAGGGCGGAGAGGACTGCTGCGACGGCAATATTGGCGATGATCGCGGTCAGGCCGTTATAGATCTTGAAACTCGCGCCGAAGATCGGAGCGACGGGCACCCAGGCGTCCGGCGTCCAGGCGAGCGAAGTGCCGAGGATCATCCCGACCGCCCAGCCGACGAGCAAAGCATAGCCGCTGAACCAGCGTGTGAACAGGCCGAAGATGAGCGCCGGAAAGATCTGACACATCCAGACGCCGCCCAGCAATTGCAGGTCGAGCGCGAATTTCGTCGGCATGCGCAAAATGACGATCAGGGCGCCGACTTTAACGATGAGCGACATGATTTTCGCGAGCACTGCTTGTTCCTGAGTGCTCATGTTCGGATGCACGAAAGGCTTCCAAATGTTGCGCGTGAACGTATTGGCGGCGCCGATCGACATGACGGCGGCCGGGACGAGCGCGCCTATCGCGATGGCGGCGAACGTGAAGCCTGCGAACCAACTCGGGAACAGGGTGAGAAAGAGTTGTGGCACGGCGTCTTGCGGGTCGTTGACTTTGACGCCTGCTGCATGCGCCATATAGCCCATCAGCGCGATCAGGCCGAGGACGAGGGAATAGGCCGGCAAAGCTATCGCATTGAGGCGGATCGCATTGCCGCTTCGCGCCGAAAGGATGCCGGTCAATGAATGCGGGTACATGAAGAGCGCGAGAGTCGAGCCGACCGCGAGCGTGATGAACGGCGCGATCTGCCCCGGTGCCAGGATGAGGCCGGCGGCCAGTTTGCCGCCCGATGCCGCAACCTTCTTGTCGAATACGCTGCTTGCCGCATCGAAGATTGCGCCATAACCGCCGAGCTTGATCGGCACGACCACGATCGCGACGATCACGAAGACGTAAATCATGATGTCCTTGACGAAGGCGATCATGGCGGGGGCGCGCAAGCCACTGCGGTAGGTGTAGAGGGCAAGAATCACGAAGGCGATCGACAGCGGCAGGTGAGTGGCCCAGCCTTCGCCGGAGAATCCCAGAGCCTGGATCACCTTCTCCATGCCGACGAGCTGCAGCGCGATATAGGGCATGGTCGCGAGAATGCCGGTGAAAGCGACGGCGAGTTCGAGCCACCGGTTGCCGTAGCGACCAAAGATGTAGTCACTGGCGGTCATATAACCTTTGCGATGCGTCACGGCCCAAAGCCGTGGGAAGGCGATGAAGAGCAGCGGATAGATCAGGATCGTATAGGGCACGGCGAAGAAGCCGTAGGCGCCGATCGCATAAACGAGGGCCGGGACGGCGATCACCGTATAGGCCGTATAGAGATCGCCGCCGATCAGGAACCAGGTGATGAACGGGCCGAAGCGGCGCCCGCCCAAGCCCCACTCGTGGATGTCGGTGAGATCACCGCGCTTCCAATGTGCTGCAACGAAGCCGAGGATCGTCACGAGCGCGAAGAAGAAGACGAAGACGAATGTCGCCGACCAGTTCAGATGCTCGATCACGGCTTCTCGCTCCTGTAGGCGAGATAGATGAAAAGGGCCGAGACCGGGATGAGCAAGAGAAGATACCAGTAGAAAAGGGGAAAGCCGAAAAGCCGAGGCTCGATCGCATTATAAAGGGGCGTAATGAGCGCCAGGACGCACGGGATCAGCAGGAAAATATACTTCATGATTCCTCCCTCGACGGCGTCGGATCTCGGCCTTCGTGTGGCTAGAAAAAATCTCGTTCAGGCGGGCCGCAGAGGCGCTTCCACCTTCACGAGATCGATTTTCGCAAAGTTATTCCGGTGGCGTCCACCGGACAAGATCGGTTTCCTAAAACATCCCAAATATGCGGCGGCGCCTCGCAGGCGATGCTGTCCAACTATTGGACGAATCCCATAGGACCACTCGGCGATCGCGAGGCCCGGCGCGCTCAGAAAGCTTTGAACGTGATGATCGTGCGGGTGTCGACGATTCCCTCGATCGTCTGCACTTTTTCCCCGACGAAGTGGCCGATGTCGACGTCGGGGCCGACGTAGAACTTGGCGAGTATGTCGTAATTGCCTGCGATCGAATAGATTTCGGAAGCAATTTCGGCTTGGGCCAGGACGTTGGCCACTTCATAAGTCCGCCCCAGCGCACATTTGATTTCGACGAAGAAAGTTTGCATTCCAGAGCTCATGGTCGCGGATGGCGCTCGCCTATTTGGCGATGACTTCAACGTCCCGGTCGAGCGTCGATTGGACTTTGAAGCTTGCCTGATAGGTCTTGTTGTCGTGCCGCGCAATGGCGAGATATTCGCCTTCCGCAAGAACGAGGGACGGGAAGGCGCCGATCAATTCGCGAATGACGTCGCCGCCCGGCGTCAAAATCGTGAAGGCTGTATTGGCGAGCGCCTCGCCGCCGGGTCCGTTGACGAGCTTCAAAGTCGTCACCGCCGCACGGTGGCGCAGCGTCGCGTCGGTCATTTTCCCGGCTTGCACACGCAAATCTGCATTGATGACGGAATTGGTCGCGTTGGCAATGCCGTTCTGGGCCAACGAGCCGATGCCCGTCGTGTCGAGAAGGGTCGAAACCACGTGATAAGTTCCGTCCGGGAGGCCGATCACGTCGCCGGCTTTGGCATTGGCGAGAATGAGCTTGGCTTCGGAATTGCCGCGCTGTGGCACATAGATCGAAATCGACAGCTTGGACGGATTGATCGGCTGGTCTCCGAGCATGCAGACGATGCGCAGGGCACCAGCGTTCATAACGAGCCTTTCGCTGACCGCCTGCCCGGCGATCGTCACGCGCTTCGTGGTTCCGGCCAGGCCAAGCGCCGCGTGGACTATGTAGGTTCCGTTCGGCAAAGTGAGAGTCGGCGAGGGATCGGAGGATTGGGCAACGCGCTTGTGCGACCCGTCGGGTTCGGCGGTCTCGTCGAATACCCGCCATGTCAACCCGGCGCGCAGTGGCGGCGTATCGGCGCTGAGGACCGCAGAAAGGGTGAGGTTTGCTCGCTCCTGGGCTTGTTGCGCATGCGACGAAACGGGCTGATTCGTTGCGCAAAAGGCGAGCGCGAGAAGGCCGATGCACCCCAGTTGCGCGCGCTTCGGATTATTCTTCAGCATGTTCGTGCAGCAGGCCAGCGCTAGCGGCGGCGAGATTGGCGAGCGACAAAGGTTCGAAAGAAAATCGGACCTTATGATGGCCCGCAGGCACTTCGACGCCGCGGAACAGGATATTGGCGCGCAAGACCGGCCTTTCCTGCCCGTCGACGCGAACGCGCCAGCCCGGGTAGAAGAGATCGTGCAGGACCACCACGCCGGCCGTGTCGGTTTCGACGTTGAGCTCGACGGCATTGTCGTCATATTTCACGAGGCTGACGGAGGCATTCGCCGGCGGCCCTTCGGGGTTGCGAGCGACGTCGGCGGTGATGTCGTCAAAGCTCTTATCATCGATCAAGACGTCATGGGCGCGGTCGAAGTCTGGCAGCGAATGATCGTCGAGAACGGCTTTGTCGTCGACGGGGCGGATGTGCGTTGCAAAATACGCCCGCGGAGCCGCCGTCCCGAGCTTGTAGACATACATCGAATTGCTCGCATAGATCAGTGTGGCGCGGGGCCTCGGGAAGCTCCGCGGCAATTTGGAGAGCGGCCGGTCGAGAACCAGATACTCGACGCCGAGCAGGCCCGCCAATTTGCATTTATAGCCGCGGAACGTATCGGGGAAATGCCGCAACGTCAGGTCCTGGGCGTTTTCGCCCGGGCCGACGGCGCGTTCATAATCGGCGATCCGCAAGGGATTATAGCCGAGCGTATCTTCGAATTTGAAGACCATGGCGGCATTCTGCCAGGGTCCGTTGAGGCCGATGATTTCAACCCGCGGAAAACCGCCGTGTGAAATCTCTTGGTTCACCTCGCGGCGCAGCACGTCGAGCCCGGCAGCGTTCGCAAGCGGCATTTGGGCGAAGACGGAATAGCGGCTTGCCGGTTCTGCGTTGAGGCAAGAGGCGGCATTGCGCCAGAAGAGTTCGCCGGCGGAAAGAAAGACGAGCAGTCCGGCCGCGAAAGCGCGGGTCCGGGGCGCCCGGAAGAGGACGAGTAGGGTCACGGCCAAAGCCAAGCTCGCGACGAAAATGCCGACCTCAATGAGAGATTGCGGCAGGTGGCCTTGGTGCAGAGACCAGGCCAAGTCGGTGCCGATGAGGCCCGCAACCGCGGCGAGCGAACCACCAATACACAAGAACGCCAGCCATTTCGGCAAGACAACGAATGGGCGCGGCAGCCCGTCGGCGATGTGGCGGTGGAGGAGATAGCCGGCGAGAAAGGCGAAGCTGATATTCACGATGAAGGTCGCGTCGGCCGGCCGCCGATAGAGCGAGACGCCGGGAAACATATCGAAGGCCCAGCCGAACACGGGCGTGAAACGGCCCACGGCATAAAGCAATCCGGCCACGAGTGTAGCGAGGAAGAACCGCGATCCGCGCGCGAATACGCGCCCGGCGGCGAAGCCGTGCCACAGCACGAGAAGGATAGGCAGGGTGCCCATGAACAGATAACTGATCGACGGGTCCGTCCAGTCGGGTCCGGTCATCGTTCCGTAGTCCGGCTGCCAATAGCCGTACTTCCAATCGAGCGAGCCGAAGAAATTCGGGATCAGGAGCGTAACGAGATTAACCGGCGCGAGCGAGCCGGCGGCAGCCACGCCAAAGGCAATGCCCGGCCGGTTTGATGTGCCGAGAAATTGCAGGGTGAGGATCACCGGCACCAGCATCAGAGCCGCGGCGATAAAGCCGCCAAGCGCCAACGGGCCGAGCCGGCGGCGAATATAAGCCCAACGATCGCGCGCCCCGGCGATCAGCCAGAGGACGCGTCCAATGAGAACCAGAGCCATCAGAAAGGCGACCTGATCGCGACCGATGGCCATGCAGGCGGCGACAACGCCGAACAGCGGCGCGTACCAATAGGAGCGCCGCTCCAGCATGATCTCCAACGCCAGCAGCGCGGCCGGAAAAAACGCGTAGGAAATGATCATGCCGGTATGCTGCAGTCGACCGCTCGCCGAGCCGCCCAGGATGAAGATCAAGGCGGCGAGCACGGCCGCCGCCGGATGCCAGCGCCGATGCCGGAAAATCGCCAGAATCCCGAGGCCGCCGAAACACAAATGCGCCAAAATGACCGCATCGAAGGCCTGCATCGAGGCCCCCGGTGCGATGAAGGCGAACAGCACCATGCTCGGCGTGAAGATCAAGGATTGCGGGTCGGCGATCGCCGGATAGCCGCCGAAATTATAGGGATTCCAGCTCGGGATCTCGCCATTCTGCAAGGCGTCGGCGAGAAAGCGAAACATCGGGTAAAATTGATTTTTCGAGTCCCACGGCACGACCTGGCCTGTCAACTGCCAGGCCGTATAGGCTGCGCCGACAAAAACGACGACGCTCGCGACGGCAAACGCCGTGGCGCGCAGGCTCCAGGCCCGCGCCGAAAACCGGGCTGCCGCTTCGTTCGGCCCGGCAAGACCCAGGCCGAGTTCATAGCCCGGCGTCGCAGGAGTGACGGACGTTTCGATAAACGACATAAGTTTCTTCGCGTCCAAGTTCGACCCTTACGCGAGGGTCCCAAATAAGGAGCCATGCGTGAGGGTCGGGTCACAGCTCAAAAAATTAGTGTTTCGATGCAGACGAATGGGAACCGTTCGTCTGCATCGAAACACCGGCAGGCTCAGAGCAAAGTCTCGGGCCGCCCGGCCCGAGGCTTGCCTAACGGAGAGGCTTGCTGGAGAAGCACCCCGCCGACGCGCGAAAATTCGAAGGGATCGAAGCCGTTCGCGTGAGGGGTGGACGGCGACAAAGGCATTTCCTCGGGCACGCAGAGGGACCAACTGAACCAGAGTTTTTGGCGTATAACTTGTTCTTTTCGAGGCCGTTAGACCTCATGCGGAGCAACTAAATCACAGCGACCTGCCAAGCGAAAGCGGCTCCAGAACATGTCATAACCGAGACATCGGATATTTCCTATATCTCATCAGCACGTGCACCGACTCCAGGACCGGGCGCCCGCTCTTTTCGATCGGGCCGTTCCATCCGGTCGGAATAAGCGCTAAGCAGCCGGCTCAGATTTTCATCCGGCCGGTGAACCCAGAATGAACACGATGCTCCAACTTCTCGCAACGCGGCGATCGGCGCCCGCGGACCTGCTCGCGCCGCCGGGTCCGACGGCGCAGGAACTCGAAACGCTGCTCACGCTCGCCACACGCGTGCCCGATCACGGCAAGCTCACGCCTTGGCGCTTCATCATTTTCGAGGATGAAGGGCGCGAGCGCGCCGGCGCGGTCATTGCCGATGCCTATGCCAAGGCCAATCCGGATGCCGATGCGGCGCGGAACCAGGCGGAGCGCAAAAGGCTCGTCTTGGCGCCGCTCGTCGTCGCCGTCGTCTCGCGCGCCGCCCCGCATGTGAAGATCCCCGAATGGGAACAGGTTCTCTCGGCCGGCGCGGTCTGCATGAACCTGACGATTGCCGCCAACGCGATGGGCTTTGCGACCCAATGGGTGACGGAATGGTACGCCTACGACCGGACCGTTCTGACCGGTTTGGGTCTGGGGGACGCCGAAAAGATTGCCGGCTTCATCCACATTGGCCGGGCGCCGGGGCCGCGCGAAGACCGCGTGCGGCCCAACGTTGGAGACCTCGTCACGCGGTTTTGAGCCGTAGCTGCTCACGCGGTTTTGAGCCGTAGCTGCGAAAGTCGAGCGGAATGAGGATCGAGCCGCGCCGAGGGTTCGAGGGCTCATGCAACAGGCGCGGTGACCTTCGCGCCGCGCCTGTCTTCGAGGTTCGGCCTTGCCGTTACCGGCGGCACATCTCACGGTATCTTTCGCAAGTTCCCGCACCTTGCATGCCCAATTGGTCCTTGTGGAGGCATTGGTAGCGCAATCGCCCACAGTTGAAAACCGGTCTTCTTTGGCATTCCTCGCGATATTGTTTGCAATTTCCTGCGCCTTGCTCACCCAACGCCCCTTTGTGCTCACAGGCGAGGCGCAATTCCTCACACCGCCCGGATTGAGCATAGGCCGAAGCGGGTAGAACGATAAAAGCCGCCGCCGCGGCAGCGATGACAAATGCGTATTTTCGCATGAGCGGTTCTCCTTGATCTGTTAGGCTGGTCACGTTCACGTCTCGCGCGAACCTTCCCATCTAAGGAGCCTTGAGCCTTTTGCGTGTGCGCTGGCGCACGCCGACGTGGGGCAAGAGGTGATTTTGACCTTTATTCCCCGGCCTTCCGAACAGGAAACGGCAATTGCTCCGGTGTAGGGTGAAAGCAAGTACTTCCAACGCCAGCCGGTGCGAAGGATATGGCCCACAAATGATTGCGATGATGATCGCGCCTCGTGTCCTTTTGCGCTCTCTCTTCGACGCCGCCATTGCCGCGGCCGATCCGGCGCGCGTGCTGGCGCCGCATTTGCCGCCGCCGCCGCACGGGCGCACGATCGTCGTCGGCGCCGGCAAGGCAGCCGCGTCCATGGCCGCCGCATTCGAAAGAACCTGGCCGGGGAATTTCAGCGGCCTCGTCGTCACACGCTATGGCCACAAAACCCCGACGCGAACAATCGAAGTGATCGAAGCCGGCCATCCCGTCCCCGATGCCGCCGGACTTGCAGGGAGCCGGCGCATCCTGGCGATGGTGGAGAACCTCGGGCCAGAGGATCTCGTCATCTGCCTTCTCTCCGGCGGCGCCTCGGCGCTCCTGCCTTTGCCGCTCGCCGGACTTTCGCTGCAGGATGAAGTCGACGTCGGTCGCGCCCTCCTCAAAAGCGGCGCGACCATTGCCGAAATGAATTGCGTGCGCAGGCATCTGTCCGGCATCAAAGGTGGGAGGCTCGCCTGTGCCTGTCATCCGGCGCAAGTCGTCACATTGGCGATTTCCGATGTGCCCGGCGACGATCCTGTCGACATCGGTTCGGGGCCGACCGTCGCCGATCCGACGAGTTCGGCCGACGCCCTGGCGATAACCGTGCGCTATGGAATGGCCATCCCGGACAAGATCGGCGCCATTCTCGGGAGCGGCACCAACGAGTCGATCAAGCCCGGCGATCCGCGCCTGGCGAGAGCCGAAGTGCGGATGATCGCGACGCCGCTGATGGCGCTCGAAGCCGCCGCCGCCTTGGCCCGCGAACAAGGCGTCGCGGCGCATATATTGAGCGATCGCATCGAAGGCGAGGCGCGCGACGTCGGCAAAGTCCTGGCCGCTCTCGCCCGTCACGTCGCGGACCACCGTGAACCCTTTGCGCCGCCGTGCGTGCTTCTTTCAGGCGGCGAGACGACGGTGACGGTACGCGGCAGAGGGCGCGGCGGCCGCAATGTCGAGTTCCTTCTCTCGCTGGCCCTCGCTCTCGATGGGCATGCTCGTATTCACGCTTTGGCCGGCGACACCGACGGGGTCGATGGTCTCGCAGACATCGCCGGCGCGATCATGACTCCGGACACACTCGCACGGGCGCGGGCTTTGGGTCTCAATCCGCACGAGAGTCTCGCCGCAAACGACGGCCACGGCTTTTTCCAAGCCTTGGGGGACAGCGTGATCACCGGGCCGACTTTGACCAATGTGAACGACTTTCGCGCCATTCTTATCGAGGTCGACGAGGCGGGGGTCTTGAATTGAGCGTCGACGCTCCAGCCGTCCGTCGGGACGCGGGCGTATCTGTAAATCTTCGGACGGCTCACGGCGCTGGGTTGAATTCGATCTTGTCGCTGATGCGCTGTCTCTTGATGATTTACACGAGTTCGACGCGGAGCGTACGACCAACTGCGCTCGCCGCGCGGCGCAAGGTGTCGAGCGTGACCGAGCGAACCGACGGATCAAGAAGACGGTCGAGTTGGCGGCGGCTGGTCTTCATCCGCTCCGCCATAGCGCTCTTGGTAAGTCCTTGCTCTTTCATCGCGGCGGCAAGCTGCTCGGCGATGATTTCCTTCAGCGCGTGATCCTCGCACGCTTCCAGCATGCCATGCTCGGCAAGGAAGTCGTCGAAGGTCGTTTCGCTCACGCTGCCTTTCTTGTGTTGTACCATCACGTCACCTCGCGTTTGCGTTTGAGGGCAACATTAATTTCCGCCAGCGGCGTCTTTTGGGTCTTCTTGATAAAACCATGCAGCAAGATCATGTGGCCATCGCCTATGCAAAAGATCACCCGCGCTATCTTGTTGCTGCCGAGGTCGCTGCGCACCTCCCACAAACCAAGACCGAGCGGTGCGCAGTGGGGGCGACCGAGCGGCCATCCGAATTCGACTTTTTGAATGTCTTTGCCGACCGTGTGACGGTCGGCCTCGGACAATTCCAAAATCCATTCGCGAACCGGACTGCGGCCTGCCGGATTCAGTTAGAACCGAGCCGGCAATTTTTTCGTGCGATCGATCATCCAAGAATAATGTGCCATTTTTGGCACATTCCTGCAATCCCTTTTTGCTACCGATCTGCCTAGCGTTGTGCATTTGTGCGGACCGAAGGTCCGCGGTCGGCACCGCACTCGTCACCAGCGTCGCGCCGAGGAAAACGGCCAATCGGCGGCATCTGCCACGAGATGGACTGTCTGGAACCGGCGCCTATTTCTCGCGCCCAATGCCGCTCGCGATATCGCGCAGCAACAGCCCCGCAAACACGAATATACCTACCGCTGTCGATGCCCAGTGAATCGTTGCCTCGCCAAAATTTGATGCTTCCGCAACGCCCGGTTGGCCCAGAGTAATCATGATCATATGTCTCGCAAACCAAAAACCGAGCCATCCAAATATGCCGCTTGATAAAACCCGCAGTATTGTCCGCCACGCCATTTGCCCCTCCTTACGCCAAATCCATTGGACGGCGCTCTTGCCGAGGCAAAGCTTTGCCCATTCAACGGATCATGGCAATGCTGAACTATCGCTTCTTCTTGCGCTCGGCGTCGGGCGTCATGGGCTGTTGGGAATCCATGAGTTTCTGGGTTTTCACGGCGATTTGTGCTAGATTGCGAATATGAGCAATCCCTTTCAGGAAACCGAGGCACTTCCGTCCGGCGTGGCGACGCAGGCCGATTTTGCGCGCGGGTCCAAAATCACACTCGATCCGGAGACGGAACGCGCGACCCATGTCTTCATGCAGCGCGTTGCTGACCTTTATTCCGTGAGCGAAGGTATTTTGTTCGGCAGTCGCGCCCGCCACACCCACCATGCGGAGAGCGACGCTGACATTGCCGTGGTGTTGAACGGGACTCATGGCAATCGAACCGCCGCTGCCCTTGATATGGCAGGAATCGCGTTCGACGTCTTGCTTGAGACGGGCGTTTTGGTGGAAGCCCTGCCTCTTTGGGAAGATGAAATCAGACATCCTGAATTGTTCAGAAATCCAGCTCTGATTCACAAAATTCGGCGCGACGGCGTGAGATTGTGAGCGAGGCGGTTGCCGGTTATTTCGAGAAGGCCGAGCGCGCCTTGTCGGGGGCGCATTTGCTTCTCGCCGCCGACGATATGGTTCAGTTGCATCGGCAAGATTGCGTAGGAATCTTGCTGTTCATTGGTCGAAATGTCGTTCAATGTCCTGGCGGCCATGAAACACGTGCAAAATTTCGACGTCCTCTCCTTCGATGGAATAGAGAATCACGTATTGTCCGACGGGGAAGCCACGCAGACCGGGGCGTAAATCGTCACGAGCGCGGCCCATGCGGGAATACTGGCTGAGCAGGTAAAAGCTTTCGGTAATGGCGTCTATAATGCCATCAGCAGCACCAGCATTGCCGCTTTCTTTGACGATATAATTCCAGATGCCGCTGAGTTCGGCGCGGGCCTGTGGTGCGAGGCGAAATACCATTACCTTGCGACGGGATGATGCTCGGTGGCAAGTTGCGCCCGGCCCTGCCGTTTCACGTCATCGGCCAGAGCACGCATGGAGTCCCGGGTGATTTCGATTCCTTCGCCACGGTCAAGCGAAGCTTTCGCGATATCGACAGCGGCAAGGATTGCAAAGCGACGACGCTCCCGCTCGACCCAAAGCGTCAGTGCCGCTTGGACTGCATCCTCGGCGCGTTCAAAACGACCGCTTTCAACGGCCTGCCGGACAAAATCCTGTTGCTCTGGGGTGAGGTCGATCTGCATATTTTGGAACGTACAGCACACGTGTCATAAGAGTCAATGATATCAATAATGTCAATGCTATAGTCATAAACCCGGACAGCGACGGCAGCTCTGCCGCGGCTCGAGGCGCGGTCCTGACGCGGTCGCGTTCGCATCCCGCGCCGAGCCATTCCTGCAATCATTTCGATTTTGCTGTATATGCCCCAGGCTCATGGTGGGGATCGGCCTTGGTCGGCTCGGGGCTGGAGGATGTGCAGCAATGGCGGGTGACGCGACGCCGGTAAAGGTGGCCAGAGATTTGAACCGCATCGCCTTTCTGTCCGCCGGTACACCGGAGGCGGAGGCGGCGCGCATTCGCCTCATTCACATCTACGGCGATTGCGATCCCAAATTGGCCGATGTCATCGTGGCGCTCGGCGGCGATGGCCTCATGCTGCAGGTATTGCACCGTTTCATGGGCGCGAAAAAGCCGATTTACGGAATGAACCGCGGCTCGGTCGGTTTCCTCATGAACGAGTTTCGCGAAACTGATCTCCATCAGCGTCTTTCCGAAGCCAAGGCTTCGATGATTCATCCACTCGCGATGAGTGCCACCGATACGCAAGGCACGATCGCCGAAGCGCGCGCCATCAATGAAGTCTATGTTTTTCGGCAGACCTATCAGACAGCGAAGATGTCCATTTCGATCGACGGCAAGGAGAGACTTTCCGAACTCGTCGCGGACGGTGTCCTCGTCGCGACGCCGGCCGGCTCCACGGCTTATAATCTTTCCGTCGGAGGGCCAATTCTGCCGCTCGAAGCGCCTTTGATGGCTCTGACGCCGATCTCCGCGTTTCGGCCGCGGCGCTGGCGTGGCGCACTCATTCCCGATACGGCGCATGTGACGCTCGACATACTCGAAGCCGACAAGAGGCCGGTCGCTGCGGTCGCCGATCATTTCGAGTTTCGCAACATCGCACACGTGGCGGTCGCCATGGATCATGCGACCGGCCTCGTCCTCTTGCATGATCCCGGGCATTCGCTCGACGAACGGATCTTGCGCGAGCAATTTGGATATTAGCCAATTTGGATATTAGCATGGAAGAGCGCGTCAAAATTATCGCCCGCGATATCGTTTCAACGGACTTCGGGCGTCTCGAGCACATCAAGTTGCGGCGCCGCCGTTTCAATTCGACCGAACAGGAACTCGAGCGCGAAATCTATGACATCGGCGAGTCCGCTTCGATCTTTCTCTATGATCCGCAGCGGGCTTGCGTGTTGCTGATCAGGCAATTTCGCCTGCCGGTTTTTCTCGCTACCGGCCGCGACCTGTTGATCGAAGTTTGCGCCGGCAGGCTGCAGGGTCTCGATGCCGCGGCGCGAATCGTCGAGGAGGTGAAGGAGGAAACCGGACTTGCCATCGGGACGCCGCGTTTCCTTTTCGACGCCTTCATGAGTCCGGGCGCATATTGCGAACGGATGAGTTTCTTCGCGGCGCCTTATTCCGCAGAGGACCGGATTTCCGATGGCGGTGGTCTCGCTCACGAGGGTGAAGACATAGAAGTTTTCGAGACCACTTTGGAGGAGGCGCTGGCCATGATCGACCGCGGCGAAATCATCGATGCCAAGACCATCCTTCTCTTGAACTTCGCCAAGAGGACCGGGTTGATGGAGACGCCTAGCCTTCGCTGACGTCACCAGCGCCAGCTCAGGCGGCGGCGAGCTCGGCCTCGATTGCGGCGAGATCGACCGTGATGAGACGCGGCTCGATGCGTCGCGCTGTTGCGCCGGCCCGCGGAGGCGCTGCCTTCCAGTCGAGATCGGTCAAGAGCAGGGGCTCTTCCGGGATGGGTGGGTGCGGCGCTTCGATCTTCGGCTGGAGCCTGTCATCCGCCGGCAAGGCCGCGGAGAAGTCGCGCGCGTCTTCGCGTGCCGCTTCCGCGTCGAGGCGGCGGAGAACGGCCAGCAATTTGTCGAGTTCGCCGCGGTTGACGGACGCGCAGGATGTCAGAACGCGCTCGATCCTCTGGCGTGAGAGGCGGGCGCCGGAATTGTCCACCGTATCTATGGTGTACAGGGCCTCGAGCGCGGCGCGGAAGGTCGGCAAAAGCGCTTCGGGAAGTTTGGCTTTGCGGTAAAGCGCGGCAAAGCCGGCGCTGCGCCAGTCGTGCATGAGGCCCTTGACGCGGGAGGCAGGCAAGTCGGCGAGTTCTATGAGACTTGCTTCGAACAAAGCTTCATTGCCGCTGAGGAGCGCCCGCAGCAAGAGACCTGCGGTGAGTTGGCCGCAGCTTCGCAGATGCGCTACGAGCCGACGCGGCCCGTTGGGTTCGTCCTGGCTCGTTGCGGCGATTATGACATGCGCCAGTTCGCGCGCCTCGCGGGTCACGCGCGTCGCCCGTTCGGGCGAGATCCAGTCGCGCGCCGTGATGAACGCCGAAAGCGCTTCGGCTGCCACCGCGACGAGTTCGGCGCGCAACGCCGGTGGCAGGTTGGGGCGCGAGAGGAGTGCTTCACGCAATTCGCCATCGGCGCCGAAGCGCTCGATCATGCGCCGCAAGGAGAATTCCGGAATATCGGCGCTCGGATTGACGGCCAGCGAGATCAGCGCTTCACGCGCACCGATTTCGGCGAGCGCCGCGGCGAGCGGCGGCGTGAGACGCGGGCGAATCGCGATGGCCGATTGGGCGATTGCATCGCCGATCGCAGCGCAATCGATGAGTTCCAACTCGGAAAGCGCTAGCGAGCGGGCAAGGACGATCGCGGCAATGTCGGATTGATCATCGGCCAAGGCGAGGAGGATGTGATGCGGGGCTTCAGCGGCGCCGGCGAAGCTCTCGGCGAGCACCCGGCGCACGAGCGGGGAGGGATCGTCGAGGAGCCCGGTCAGCGCATGTTCGGCCTCTTCGCGTTCGCTCGCGCTGAGTTCGGCGTAAAGATAGGCGCGCGCCAGAGCGCTTGCGCCCTCCGCCCGCTGACCCGGCGGGGCGGTCTTGGCCCATTGCAAAAAGCGGCGAATGATCATCATGGGTCTGCCCTCGGCCAGTCGGCGAAAAGCCCATGTGGCAAAACCGGCCCGCCTCGCTACAGCATCTTCCATCATGGTAAACGTAGGCTTAAAAGCCTTTCCGGGAGGACCATCATGCTTGATCCAGCCAATCCGCCCCGTCATCCGCGCGGTGGCCTCTATTTCGAAGATTTCATCGAGGGTGCGGTCTTCGAGCATGGCATTACGCGGACGGTGACACAGACCGACAACATCTTGTTCTCGAGCCTTACCCATAATCCGCAACCGCTCCACATTGATGCGCATTTTTGTGCACAGGAGACGGAATGGGGAAGACCGATCCTCAACTCCCTTTTCACGCTCGGGCTGATGATCGGCATTTCGGTCAACGACACGACGATGGGAACGACGATCGGCAATCTCGGCATGAGCGAGGTGAAGTTTCCGGCGCCGCTGTTCGAGGGCGATACAGTGAAAGTGACGACTCAGGTTCTCGGCAAGCGCTCGTCGCGGTCGCGGCCGGATGCCGGAATCGTAGAATTCTGGCACAGGACCTATAAGCAGGACGGCGTGCTCGTCGCCGAATGCAAGCGGCAGGCCTTCATGAAAAAGCGCCCGGCCAGCTAGCCCGCGTTCCGAACCGCTTTGGTTTCCATTGAAGAAAAATTCACACATGCGTTCGCAGCTCTTCGTGCCGGCCGATAGCGAAAAAAAGCTGGAAAAATCTCTGACTGCCGGAGCCGACTGCCTGCTGATCGACCTTGAAGATTCGGTTGCGCTCGCAGCCAAGCCGCGCGCCCGCTCGGGGGCGCTCGCTTTCCTGCAAGAGGCACGCAAGAGACCGAACCCGCCGCTTCTCTATGTCCGGGTGAACGCGTTTGACAGCGGCCTCATTGATCAAGACATCGACGTCGTCATGAAAGGAGCGCCGGACGGTATTCTCCTGCCGAAGGCGAGAAGCGGCGCGGACGTCCAGCATCTGGGAGCCAGGCTCGCGGTTCGCGAGGCGGAGTGCGGCCTTGCCGACGGCGCCACCAAGATAATAGCGATCGCAACCGAAACGGCGGACTCGATTTTTCACATGGGGACCTATGTCGGGGCCAGTCGGCAACTCGCAGGTCTCACGTGGGGCGCTGAAGATCTCGCGGCGGCGCTTGGGGCCGAAACCAACCGGCTGCCGGACGGGAGTTACGCTTCTCCTTATGCACTGGCACGTAGCTTGGCGCTTTTTGCTGCCAATGCTGCGGAGGTCCGGGCCATCGACACGATCTATGCGGATTTTCGCGATCATGCCGGGCTTAAGGCCGAATGCAAGGCGGCAAGGCGCGATGGCTTCACGGCCAAAATGGCCATTCACCCGAGCCAAGTCGAGGTGATCAATGAAATCTTCACGCCGAGTCCGGAAGTCCTGGCCAAAGCGCGCGCGATCGTGGCGGCATTCGCAGCCGATCCCGCGGCGGGGGTCGCGAGCCTTGATGGCAAGATGATCGATCGGCCGCATCTCACTTGGGCGCAGCGCATTCTCGCGCGCGCACCGTCTGCTCGCTGAAACAGTTGCTATTTCGGCCGGTCGAGCGTGAACAGTTTATCGGCGACGGCATAGTCCATATAGCCGCAGCGCGCGATCGGCCGCATGGCGGCGGTGTCGACGAGGCCGTTCTTGATGAAGCGCTCGTCGATATGGACGCCGACGACCTGGCCGAAGACCAAGTGACTATCGGTCGGCCTGCCATGGAGGTCGAGAACTGTTCTGATTTCGATGACTTTGCATTCGAGCGCCGCAGGGCTCTTGGCGACGCGTGGCGGCGCGACGAGCCTGGACGGGGCCGTTTCCAGGCCCGCATAGTCGAATTCGCTCGTGCCGCGCGGCAGCGAAGCCGAGGTGGCGTTCATCGCCTCGCGTAATTCGTAAGTCGGCATGTTCCAGACGAACTCGCGCGTCTCTTCGGCGAAAGTTACCGAATCCTTCCGCCCGACCGAGGAAAACATGATGATCGGCGGGCGATCGCACACCGCGTTGAAATAAGAATAGGGTGCGAGATTCAGCGCGCCGCTCTTGCTCCTCGTCGTCACCCATCCGATGGGGCGCGGCGCGATCAGCGCCTTGAACGGATCATGCGGAAGGATGGTCTTGTCGCGCGCGTCAGGTTCATAAAACAGCAAAGGGCTCTCCTCGATCCGAGCCGTGCATCTGTCCGCAGGTCCGGCGTGAGCCGGAAAATTAGACCCGACTTTCCGCCCTTTTGACGTATTTCCTGCACCAGTTGCTGGATCTTTCTGTCACGAATGCGCTTCAATCTATTGATTTTTAGCGCCTTATTCCGGCCGCTCGGAATCCCGGCGCCAGCCGCCCGCAGAATTCAGATGTAATACATGACCTGCGTCTCGTTTGCGAGCGCGAGGCTGCGCATATCGGCGAGGGTGCGATGGTCGAGCACGGTTGCAGTCGCTTCCCGCGCCTCGAGCATGATCAGTCGGACGCCGCAGCGTTTTTCATCGGCGCAATCGTCGCACCGGCGGTAGGCTGTCTGGCTGGCGCATTGGATCGGCGCCAAGGGCCCGTCGAGTACGCGAATGACGTGGCCGACGCGGATCTCGTTCGCTGGGCGCGCGAGCGTATAGCCGCCGCCTTTGCCCTTCTTGGAATTGACGAACCCAGCATTTCGCAATTCGCCGAGAATCGTGTCCAGAAACTTCTTCGGAATGTTGTTCGAACTGGCGATCTCGCTGACGAGCGAAGGCTCCCCCGGTTCGCGGCCGGCGAGATGCAACATGGCTTTGAGGCCATATTTTCCCTTTTTGGTGAGCATTGCCTAGTGACGAAGCCTCGGAAAACCCGCGGACCCTAAGAAAGCCCATCATAAATGTCTATCGTTTTTATGGAAAAAGATCGACACCGGCCGGATCTCAAAGCGTGCCAGGGATGCACGGTCAAGACCAAGCCCGCTACGAACGAGCCATCAACTCCACGGCAAGGCCATAAATCCGCAGCTTCACGGGCTCTGGAAGGGTCGCTAAAGTCTCGAGATAAATTTGGCCGACGTCGCACATGCGCCCATCCGGGATCGGCGGATCGGGGCTCTTGCCGTCGAGAAGGGCTTCGATTTCGATTTCGTTCAAGGCGCGGCTTTTGAGGGCCTTTTCGAGCAATTCGAAGTCCGCGTCGTTCGGCGGCGCCCGCTCGATTTTCTGTGTCTGGCCATCCTCGATCGCCTCGAGGCCGGCGATGGCCATATCCGCCACCAGCGGCCGATGTTCCGAGGAAAAGGAAAAAAAGGCGTCGCTCGCACCGCCGTAGAGAAAATCGACACAGAGCCGCGGTTCCTTCGCCGCGAGCGCCCGCAGAACCGAGGACTGCACTTCGAATATATGCGCCAGCGCCGGAGCGCTCGCCTTGGCGGCCATCATGCCGCGCGAGAGCCGCAGCGAACGCACGGCTTCCGACATGAGAACGTCGATATTCGTCACTGCGGCGCCGGTTTGCGCCCGTTTCACGAATTCGTCGATCAAGGCCTCATATTCGCTCGGCAGGACCAGTTTCAAACGATCGAAAAAACGCGCGTAGTCCGGCAATTCGGCGAGTTTCGCCTCGATATTCCCGCGCAACGCCGCCGTTGCCTCATCGCTGAGACCGTGCTTTTCGTCAAGAAGGGCCGCGGGCGCCGAGGCGGTTTCGTCCATCCGGCTCGCCTCGACGAGCCAATGAATGCCCAAGCTGAGGGCGATCACGGCGGCGAGGCTCAATAGCGCGAGCCGCAAAATATTCATGATCCTTGGTCCCTTGCGATGGGCAGAGGGCGAAGTCTGGCTCCGAGACCCTCCCTGCGGCAAGCGCGGCGCCGTTCGCTTCCAAACATGTCCGAGACAAGCGGCACGCGTCTCCGCTCTTTTAGACGGGAGAAATATCCGTTGTCTTACCGGGACATGATTTCCTTGTTTCGAGCCTAGCCTCGCCGACGAAACGAGTCCATCGGATCGGGCCGGCGTTGTTTCATCGGCGATCGCGGCGCAAAAAGGGCGGCGGGCGGGCGAATGCTTCGAACTTTCATAGATAACCGCCGGCACACGCGGGAGCACCACAGGAATTAGAGCTTCCTTGCGTTCAGGTAACTAAAGACGAACAGACCTGTGATGAGTGCTTGCACGATCCAGATAGGGACTGTCATCAAGACCGACAGAAAACCGGCGCGAACCGCGATGACCTCGTTCACCACCAATCCAAGCACGACCGGCAACAACGTGATCAGCAGCACTCCCTTTCGTTCAAGCGGCTTCCGATCGGCCCACAAAAGCAGCACTGTCCAGCCCAGCATTAAAGACGCGCCCATCCCCATCGCGTACCGATACGCGATGCCGGGGTGAAAGTCCGGCAGGCCGTTGGTTGCCGCGAACAGCTCCGGGGAGAGCATCGAGAGAGTGGCCAGTGCATCGAGGATCGCTCCGGCCCAATAGCTGATCCGAAGCCAACGAACGGCGTCATTCAACTTCATCGGGCTCTGTTGCACTAGGCACTCCTAAGGACAGAATGCCCTACCCGGTAGGGTCTATCAAGCCGCGAGACGGAACTGGTGGTTCACGAAGCCCGCGCCTCCCCTCAGCCCTGGTTCGAGCATGAGGCAATGGCCCTTGCGGATCATGCGCATCACATTGAAACACTTGGAAACCTTTGATCACCTCGAACTCGGCTCTCACTGGAGCGCCGCCTGCGCGGGAAAGATGACCCTAAAGGTGCGTCGTTTATAAACCAACGCTCCCTATCCCCGGGCCGCGCGCCGCAAGGCCTGGGGCGGTTGCCCGAAGGCGCGGACGAAGGCGCGCCGCATGCGCTCTTGATCGCCGAAGCCGGCGCTTTGTGCAATCCGGTCGATCGGCTCTTGCCCGGCCTCGACCCGTTCGCGCGCGGCTTCGACACGCAGGCGCTCGACGGCGCGAGCCGGCGTCAGGCCGGTCTCCTCAGTGAAGCGGCGGGCGAAATTGCGCGGGCTCATCGCCGCCCGTTCGGCGAGTTGCTCGACGCTCAATGGCTCGATCAGCCGTTCGCGCGCCCAAGCGAGGAGGGGACCGAAGCGTCCGTCCGGCCGCTCCATCTCCAGCAGGGCGGAAAATTGCGATTGCCCGCCCGGCCGGCGGCGATAGACGACCAATTGCTGCGCCGTGCGGCGGGCGATGGTTTCGCCGAGGTCATCGGCGATCAGGGCCAAGGCGAGGTCGATGCCGGCGGTGATCCCGGCCGAGCTCCACACCGACCCGTCGCGGACGAAAATGCGATCCGGCTCCAGCAGCACGTGCGGATAGCGCTTGGCGAAGTCGGCGCTGCGGCCCCAGTGGGTGGTCGCGCGTTTGCCGTCCAAAAGGCCCGCTTCGGCCAAAATGTAGGTCCCCGAACAGACGCTGGCGATCCGCCGAGTCCGCGCCGCCGCTGCTTTGACGAAGGCGAGCACGGCTGCATCCTTCGCCGCCTGCCGCGTCCCGTAGCCGCCGGCTACCACAAGCGTGTCGAGCCGCGGCGACTCTGCAATCGAAACGGCGTTCATCGTTGCCCCGGACGAGCTTTCGACCGCACCTTGCCTCAGAGCCAGCACCGACAGGGCATAGGCATGATGGCTGTAGCGTGCGGCGATCTCGAAGGCGGCGAGCGGGCCGGCCGCGTCGAGCAATTGAAAGCCGGGGAAAATCAGAAAGCCGATCGAGGCGGGCTTGGCAGAGTGCATGGCAGATTGCGAGGGTTCTTTGTCATTTCCGCCAAACCCTAAGTCGGGCAGGGTAGGCTGTCAAATGAGCGGAGCGACCCATGGCCGATCAACCCTTCATCATCGTCGAGGCCATCTATGCCGGTATGACCCAGCTCGATTTCACCGCGCCGCATACGGTGTTCAGCAGACTTCCGGCGACGACGACGATCGTCGGTTCCGAACCCGGCGGGATGATCGAATCTGAGGGCGGGCTCACTTTCGCCGGGACAATTCGGCTATCCGAAATTGCGCGCTGCGACTTGCTGTTCGTGCCGGGCGGAATGGCGGCCACCGATGTCATCAATGATCTGGCCTTCATGAAAGAGTTCAAGCGCCTGGCCGCCGGGGCGCGTTACTTGACGTCGGTCTGCACCGGCTCGCTGGTGCTGGGCGCGGCGGGGCTGCTAAAAGGCCGGCGGGCGGCCTGCCACTGGGCCTGGCGGCATATGCTGCCTCTGTTCGGCGCCGAGCCAGACGCTTCGCGGGTGGCGCGCGACGGCAACATCATCACCGGTGGCGGTGTGACGGCCGGCATCGACTTCGCGTTGGTAGTTGCGGCCGAGCTGGCCGGCGAGACCTTCGCCCAGGCTCTGCAGCTCGGCCTCGAATATGCGCCTGCCCCGCCTTTCGACGCCGGCAGTCCGGAGACAGCGCCGCCGGACGTTTTGGCCCTGGTCGAGAGCCGCATGGCGAAACTCCTGCCCCAACGCCGGGCCGGCGCCGAGGCCGCGGCGGCGAGGCTTTGAGGAGTGAAAGCCGGCCGATATTGCTGGCGGCACCGCGAATTGAGGCGGCCGGAAACTAACAATCCCTGAGCCCGCGCCGCGTAATCACGGCAGGCGCAGGACTGGCGGTGGCAGCCAGGCTCCTTCGAGCACGCTGCGCTGCGGGCCGTAAAGCCGCATTGTGAGATTGAAAGGACCGAGCGGTGCCGGCAACCAGTTGGATGTCTTGTCGGGGCCGGGATCGGCGGCAGAGACGATGATGTCGAGCGAACCGTCCGCGTTCGGCACTAGCCCGTCCCGATCGCCGATGGCGAAGCGGTCGAGCGCATTTGGAACGGCATAGCCCTCGCCGTCATAAAGGGTGATCGACCAGAACGCGCTCACCGGCGGCTGCTGGCCTTTCTCGAAGCGGATCAAGTAACGATTGGCGCCGTCGAGCGGCTTGCCGCCGCTGTCGACCGAGGTAGCAGGGTAAACCGCATCCTCCGGCAGATTGGCGCCCAACAAGGTGCGCGCGACGATCGCACGCTTGAGATAGCTCGTCCCATAGACGCCCATCGTGTCGGTGTTGATCTGCCAGCCGTTGCGCTGCCGGCCGATACTCGCCGCCATATCGGCGGTGAGCTTCAGTGCGTCGGTCGCAGCGCGTTCCAGCCCGCGTTGGATCGCAGGATCGGCGGCGTTGAAATCGAATGCGGAACCTGATCCCAGTCCAATCCGCTTCAGCCGCGCGAGGATCGGCTGGTCGGTGACGTGAGAACCGTGACGGTGCAGGAGCTCGGCTGCGAGGCCGAAGAATCGCGCTACAGGCATCGCGGCGACTTGGAGGGGCGGCGGAGTCGTCATATTGACGGAGGGGTCGAACACCGGCGCCGGCAAGCGGGTATCGGCCTCCCATCGCGACAGCGGCGTCACCCGGTATCCGTCCTGCACCGTGCGAACCGCGACATAATCCTTCGGGCCGTTGGTCTGGGTTCGCCCAATGATCCAGACGACGGGCGTCGGCGCGTCGATCCGTTCGACGCCAAAGGGCAGGCTGCCCTGCCATCCCGGCGCAACCACGGCGTAAGCGCCTGCGGCCGTGCCGGTCGTGCGCTTGCCGACGACGGCGAAGACGTCGGTCCACATGTCGATCATCGGCAGCAAATAATACCGTCCGGCAGTATCGGGCGCCGAGACGATCATCGGTTCTTTCGAGAGATCGAGCCACGCCGACGAGTAGAGCGTGTCGAAATTCGGTCGGACCACCGCCTTGAAACTGGCCGGCGGAAACGCGCGCAAATGCCCGAACGCGTTCATCGGCGGCCGGCGCGGCGGCTTGCCCGGCTCATCACCGTTCGTCATCTGGGCACGCGTGATCTCCATGACGACAAGCGGATAGAGATAGAGGTAAGCGTCGAGGCCGATCTCGTAGGCCTCCTGTTCCGACACGATTTCGACCGCCCGTGCCGGCGCCGCAGCGTTCGACAAAAGAAACGTCGATGCGGCGACCAACGCAATGATCGATGCGATCGCGCGTCGCAAGAGCCCTGCGCAGACGACTGCGACCGATGGATTGGTGTTCGGCATGCGTGTTCCTCCCGATCTTAGTTTCAGTTGCGCCGGCCTAATTTGCGCCGGCCGCGCCATATGGCCGCCGGGATCAGCAGCAGCCAAACCCATCGGCTGGCCTGCACATCGTTCTGCGCAACGAGGCCGGCCAAAACGAACACACCGGCCACCAGCAGCGGCGACTCCAGGCTTTGTCGCCTTATGCGCGGGTCGAGGCCTGGGTCGACCAAGCGGTCCCCGGCGATGGCGTAACCCCAGAGGGCGGCCGACAGAAAAGCGATCGAGGCCATCGTCGCGTCGTACAGCGCATAAGCGGCAGCGACCGGATGTTCGCTCAACACCGCGCTGGCGAAGGGCACGAAGCCGATCACCATGAGAAACAGGAGATTGAGCCAGATCAGGCGTCTGTCGTAGCGGCGGATGGAGTGAAAGCGCTGATGGTGCACATACCAGAACTGGCCGATAACCAGGAAGCTCAGCACATAGGCGGCGATCTTCGGTGCGATCGCGATCAGCGCGGCGACGAGAGCTGCACTATCGGCCTGCTCCGGCATCGCGGGAAGCCGGATGTCCAACACCAGCAAAGTGATCGCGATGGCGATGACCGCGTCGCTGAACGCGACGATCCGTTCGAGGTCCGATCCGGTTTCCGTGTCGTCGATGGCCATGCTTGCCCTCCCCGCAAGAGACTTTATTGGCTCGCGGTCATAACATGAGCAAAGCTCATCGTCTCTTCTTTGCATTTCTCGACAGGACGTCGCGACGGGCCGCTTCAGCCCGCCATTTTCTGCATCGCCTGTCGCATCTCTTCCGGGTCGACATCCCGAACATGCGTGCCGACCGACCAGCGATGACCGAATGGGTCTTCGAGTTGGCCGTAACGGTCGCCCCAAAACATCTCGGCGACAGGCATCGTGATCTTCGCCCCGGCGGCGACGGCGCGGGCGACGAATTCGTCGACATTTTCGACATAGAGGTGGATGACGACCGGTGATCCTTTGAGCGATTTCGGTCCGAATGATCCCCAATTGGGGAATTCGTCGGCCAACATGACGGTCGAATCTCCGATGCGGATCGCCGCGTGCATGAGCTTTCCCTGCGCGCCCGGCAACCGTCCCGTTTCCACGGCATCGAAGGCTTTCTTGTAAAACTCGATTGCATCCGCTGCGCCCGCGCAAACCAAATGTGGTGTCACCGAGTGCATTCCGTCCGGAATTGGCTTTACATGCGCCTTGGTCATAGGTTCTTCTCCTTTGGGCTGTCGTTTGATGGTTGGCCGAGAAGCATTTCCAGATAGCGCCGTAAATGGCCGAGGCTCTCGACCGCGACTCCGGAACTTTGCTTTGCCTTGGCGAAGATGAACGCGCCTTGCAGAACGGACTGCATGAAATAGCCGACACTCTCCGCGCTCCACGTCGCATCGGGCGCGTAGCGTTGCTTCGCCGCTTCGATGTCCCGCGTCAGCTCCGCGATATGCTCGGACATCCCGCGATCGCAAGCGGCGCGAAGGTTGGGATGCGTGGCATAAACTTCCTGAACCGTCGTGCCCATCAGGCAGGTGTAGTGCGCGATCTCCCCATGCAGCATCGAGACGCGGAAATCGACGTAACCCAACACGCGGTCGCGAGGGTCGGGGTTGGCGCCGTAAGGCGCCGAAGCGAACAGCGCCGAGGCCATCGCTTCAAATTGCTCGATGGCCGCGATGCCGAGCCGCTCCTTGCTGTCGAAGTGATGGAAGAAGGCGCCCTTCGTCACCGCCGCCGCGGCGCAGACATCGTCCACCGTCGTCGCGGTGTAACCCTTGGCGCGGATGACATCGCGCGCAGCCTCGAGCAGCTTCGATCGGGTTTCGGCGCTGTTATTGACTCTCGCCATGTGACAATACCAACTAGTTGGTATCTACTTTAACCGATTGCTTCCGGCTGTCAAGAGCGGCACGCCAGGAGCCCGAAAAACTGCCAACTTTTCGGATAAGATCATGCGTCGAAACAAACGCTTAAAGCGTTATCGCGATGCAATCTGATGTAATCACGCTCGAGACGGAACGGCTTACAAAGCTGCCACTTGGCCCTCATCAACGAGCCGCGGGCGGCGGCGGAAGCTGCCGGAGAGACCAGCGCCCAGGCGTTGCAGCTCACCTTCGAATGCGCTCCAGGCACGCCCTTTGACGCCGCCCGAGCGGAGACCGCTCCGCCGGACGTGCTAGCCTTGGTCGAGAGTTGAATGGCGAAACTGCTGCCGCTTCATTTGGCCGGCGCCGACGCACCTGCAGCGAGGCCTTGGGGCGGGTCAGCGCAGCGCGACGATCGCCTGCTTCCAATCGCGCCGCCGCCGGCCGCGCAATCACGGCAACCGTAGGACCGGAGGCGGCAGCTGGGTTCCGTCGAGCGCGCTGCGCTGCTGGCCGCAGAGTCGCAGCGTGACATGAAGGTGGGCGTCGAGGCCGATATCGTAGGCCTCCTGTTGCGGAACGGCCGCGCTCGCCCGGGCTGGCGCCGGCATGCCCGCACAGGACGGCGGGGGGGGTGAGGCTCGTTCGCATCGTCGGCCAGCCGAGATTGCCGCACCTCGATCCACGGCTTCCAGCTGTGGATCAACTTGCCGGCCAAGGACAAGCTGTGCGCGGCGCGTTTCCAGGATGTCTCGCCCGACCGCATTCCGCATGTCGTGCTGGCGCGGGGCGTCGAAGCCAAGGTGCTGGCGGGGGAAATCGGCGGCGTCCACGGGCCGGTCGAAACCGGCGCGACAGAGCCGCTCTACCTCGATCTCGTCTTTACGGCCGATGCCGTGGCCGAGATCGCTCTGCCGGCAGCCCATAACGGCTTCGTCTATGTCTACGAAGGTGCATTCGATGTCGGCGAGCCGGCGCAGAGCCTGACGAAGGGGACGGTGGCCGTGCTGTCGACCGGGGAAATGTTGAGCCTCGCCGCAGGCCGTGCCGGCGCGAGTGCACTTGTGGTTGCGGGCCGGCCGCTGCGCGAGCCGGTCGCGAAATATGGGCCTTTCGTCATGAACACGCAGGCGGAGATCCACCAGGCCTTCGAGGATTTCAGGGCAGGGCGTTTTTAGCGACAGCGCCCAGCCAGGCCCGCGGTCGGCATCGTTTCCTTTGCAGATGGGCTTGCCCATCCTATATGGTCTCGACTTGAAAGATGGATTCCAAAGCAGCGGTCCGAGACGACCTGACCAAGTGCGAGCGCAGCTCAGGGGAGCGACATGGCGACAGCAGCGAAGCCTTTTGCGATCTTATCCTTGACCGAGGCGGCGGCGACCCGGGCGCATGAACTCATCGCCGCCTCGCCGCGGCCGATCTCCGCCTTGCGCGTCGGCGTGAAAAACGGCGGCTGCGCCGGCATGTCCTATACGATGGATTTCGCCGAGACGATCGGACCGTTCGACGAAGTCGTCGAGGACAAAGGCGTCAAGATCATCGTCGACCCCAAGGCTTTGATGTTCTTGCTGGGAACGCAAATGGATTTCCGGACCGACAAACTCGGAGCGAGTTTCGTCTTCAACAATCCCAATCAGACGGGTTCTTGCGGCTGCGGCGAATCGGTGTCGATCACACCGGCAAGTCAGGAGACAATCCGGCCGGAAAATATCCCGTCAGAGACGATCTGATCACGCTTATTGCCGATCCAGATTGCGGTCGTCGATCCGGCCAGCGATCTCGTCCACTTCCAAACGATGGACGGCGCTCCGGTCGGCGCGCGCGGCGCGCCTCGGCGTCACTCTTGCTCTTCGAGAGCTTTCGCCGGTTTCGGCCGCACCGGCCTCAGCAGGAACAAAGGCGTGTGATCGCCCATGCCGATGACCGGCTGATCCTCGGCGGCATCCGCAAAGGCGGGCCGGCGTTGCGTCTGCTCGGTCCCGGGCGATCCGCGCGGCTTGCGGCTCCGGTTGGGGGCATGGTGCTCGTCGCTCTCGTGCGCACCGGCGCGGCGCCGGTGCGCAAGGCGGGGCTGCAAGTCTGCGGCCAAGTCCCTATTGCGCCGTGGCGGCGCTTTCGCATCTTCATGCGCGATGTCCTCATCGGCACTCGTCAGATGATCGAGCGTCGCGGCGTCGAGCCAATCGATTTTGTGGGCGATCAATTTCTCGATTCCGTCGACATGTTTCTGGTCCGCCCGTGTGACGATCGAAAATGCCGTGCCCGACTTGCCGGCGCGGCCGGTGCGGCCGATGCGATGGACATAATCTTCGGAATGGACCGGAACGTCGAAATTGAAGATATGACTGACGTCGGGGATATCGAGACCGCGCGCCGCAACGTCCGAACAGACGATGAGATCGACTTCGCCGGTCTTGAACGCGTCGAGCGAATTCATGCGTGCTCTCTGGTCCATGTCGCCATGCAGGGCGCCAGCGCGAAAGCCGTGGTTCAAAAGCGACTTGTGCAGAACTGCCACGTCGCGCTTGCGATTGCAGAAGATGATCGCGTTCTTGAAGTTTTCGGCGCTGCGAATGAGCCGGCGCAAGGTCGCGCGCTTGGCCGGGCCGGGCGCCGAGGCGACGAGCGCTTGGGTGATCGCCGCGGGGCTCGATGCGGCGGGAGCGACTTCGATCCGCACCGGATTGTGCAGAAAGGTTTCGGTGAGGCGGGTGATTTCCGGCGGCATGGTCGCCGAGAAAAACAGGGTCTGCCGGGTGAAAGGAACCAACTTGCAGATGCGCTCGATGTCGGGAATGAAGCCCATGTCGAGCATGCGGTCGGCTTCGTCTATGACCAGAATTTCGATGCCGGTCAGGAGTAGTTTGCCGCGTTCCGAAAAATCCAGGAGGCGGCCCGGCGTCGCGATCAAGACATCGGCGCCGCGGGTGATCTTCGCTTCCTGGTCGCCGAAGGAGAGGCCGCCGATGAGTAGAGCCACGTCGAGCTTGTGGTTGACGCCGTAACGGGCGAAACTCTCTTCGACCTGGGCGGCGAGTTCGCGGGTAGGCTCGAGAATGAGGGTGCGCGGCATTCGCGCGCGGGCCCTGCCTTGTTCGAGGCGCGACAGCATCGGCAGGGTGAATGCCGCCGTCTTGCCGGTACCGGTCTGGGCTATGCCCAAAACGTCGCGGCCTGCCAGTGCCTCGGGAATGGCTTTCGCCTGAATGGGAGTAGGAGTGGTATAACCGGAAGCTTCTACGGCCTGTAGAACCTTCTCGCTGAGACCAAGTTCTCTGAAGTTCATTTGATTCCTGAAAGCGGTCCTCACAAAAGGCCGCTTTTTGCATGTCCTTTGCGTGGACAAAGGGCTCGAGGCCGCGGACGGAAGTCACAAAAATGTGCGGCAAGAAACGTGCAACAATCCGCATTTCCACAGGCGGAGACCGCGATGCTCTCCTCGCGCACAACATTTGTCTGCGGGTGATGAGCCGATCGATCGCAGGGCCTACACGCCGAAATGAATCGGCACCCTCTTGTTCACGTATCGCTCATTAGCGTCTAAATTGGGCCGATGCAATCGGAATGCAAGGCTTTGGCCGCTCCAACCCACCAATTTGACGGCGAAATATCTGAAAAAGACTTAACAAGCTTTGCAGCAAATCTCCGTGAACGACAATATTCGTGCGACGGAGCGGTTCATTCCGCGGGGGCATGCGACGAACGCGCTGAATTGCCGCGGAGGCTGCCCTGCTGCGGCGGCGACTCGCGCTGCGCCTGAGAGAAGAGCTTCATCAGGGCGAATATCATCGTGAGCGTCGCAACATAGACGAGAAGCTGCATTTGCGTCGGCGAATCGCTATAGCCGACCAAAGTGTGGAGGGCGCGACCGATGAGGCTTTTGTCCGGCAAAACGGCCGAGCTGTTCCAGACGACATGGCCGAGGACGGAAATGAGATCGGCCTGTTCGAGGAAGGCCACGGCTTGCACGGCCATGCCCGCGGCGATAAAACTGATGAGCAGCGTCGTCACCTTGAAGAGATACCGCATCGGGATGATGACCAGACCCTTGAAAGTGAGGAGGCTGATCGCCACGCCGAGCAGCAGGCCGGCGAAGCCTCCCGTCAAGAGCGCTAGGTTCGACGTCTTGTCGGAGATGACGATCCCGTAAAGGAACAGCACGACTTCCGATCCTTCACGCAAGACGGCGACGGCAACGACGACGGCGAGGGCGGTGAGCGTCGTCGAACCCTCGCGCAACTCATCGCCGAGCCTGTGCAGATCGCTGGCGATCTCGCGGCCGTGCCGTGCCATCCAGACATTGTGCCAGGTGAGCATGACGACTGCGATGCCGAGGATCGCGGCGTTAAAAATCTCCTGGCCATTGCCCTGCACGGCTGCTGCAATCCGACCGGCGAACATCGCGACGAGGACGGCGCCGAGAACTCCGGCCAAAACGCCGGCGACAACGTAGCGGAGGCGATGCGGGATAGTCTGCGTGACGGCAAGCACGATGCCGACGATGAGGCCCGCCTCGACGACTTCACGCAGCACGATGATGAGAGCGCCGATCACGCTTGAGCCTTTCCCGCATTAGAATGACAATCTTAAACATTCACGCTTGGCGAAAGCCATAATTGATTTTGCTCAATTCGGGCAAAAACATTGCCGCTCGAGTTGCAAGAAGCCAAGCAAGTTCGCCGGCGGCCGGGCAGACAGTACCAAGCTGCGCCAGGCTGTGTGCTGGACCAAATACCGTCCCCTGACTGTAAATATACGCGCCCTTATCATACGCGGCCCGTCGCCCGCGGCAATGCGGTTGCAGCAACATTAGACGGCTTCGAAACTGTGCGGCATTGGATTGATCGACAAGGCTGCACGCCAAATCAGGACGTTTGGCATGTCCTGTGCCGGTGAGAGGTCGCCTATGTCCGGTACAGGTTAAGCTTGTGGTGTCTGTTCGCCGCCCGTGAAAGGCGCCTGTTTCGGCAAAGCGACGAGGCGCGCGAGCAAGTCGGGATCGAGCAAGACGACCATGCGCTCGTTCGGCCGCAGCCAATCAATCGCTTCGTCGATCGACCGAGCTTCATCGAGCTTGGCGTCGGCGAGCGCTCGTTCGACCGAGATTTCGCCCCGCCTGCGCGGTGGTTCTTGCGGCAAGAAAGCCTTGTGAATCGCGCGAAACTCGGGCTCGGCGTGAATGCTCTTCAGACCATCGGCAGTCTCGTCCAAATGGGCGAATTGCCTGGCGAGCCTGTTGGCGCGGCGCACGACGGGCGGTTTTGATTTTTCTTCGGGTGTCAGCAAAAATCCGGCACGCCGCAAAAAGATCCCGAAGGACAGTTGCGCCGTCGCCCATGAAATGAAAATCGCCAGGACAAGCCCCAGGATCGTCGGCGACATCCAGGCCACGAGGGAGGGAGAAATCAGAAGGCCGGCGATCAGGCTCAAGACGCCCATGGCGACATGCGACCTATGCCGGCGCACGATGCCCATGAAAGGGATCGAGCCGTCGTCGCGGCGCTGCGGGTTCCATCCGGTGTCGAAGCCGAAAACGAAGTGCACAACGTGGCCGGACTGAATCAGCATCATGATCGGCGCCAGAAGGGCCGACATGATTGTCTCGAAAACGGTCGAAACGACGAGCTTCAGGGCGCCGCCGCAGCCGCGGCGCACAGGGCCGCGCAGCAAGGCGAGCACCAGACCGAACACTTTCGGTGTCAGAAGGATCGCCATCGTGAGCGCAAAGAGCGCCAGCGATTTTTCGGCGTCGAAGCGTGGCCAGGTGGGGAACAAAGTGAATTCGCTGGTGAAATACTCCGGCCTTATGTAGCTTGCCTGAAAGACGATCACGATGCCGACGAGGAGCTGCAGCATCCAGAGCGGCGAGGCGACATAGCCCATGATGCCGGCTGCGAGATGCTGGCGCGAGGCCCAGTGCAGGCCTTTGGCAGGCAGAATGCGCGAATGCTGGAGATTGCCCTGGCACCAGCGCCGGTCGCGCTCGGACGTGTCGATCAGGGACGGCGGGCTTTCCTCGTAGCTGCCGGAAATGCCGGGCAGCATATAGACCGAGTAGCCGGCGCGCAAAATCAGTGCGGCTTCGACGAAGTCGTGGCTGAGCACATGGCCGCCGAAGGGAGGCCGCCCTTTCAAGGCCGGCAGGCCGCAATGCGCGGCAAACGCCTGCGTTCTGATGATCGCGTTGTGGCCCCAGTAATTGCCGTCGCGGCCCATCCAGGCCGCGAGCCCGGCCGCAATCACCGGCCCGTAGATACGCGCGGCAAATTGCTGCACGCGGGCGAACAAGGTGTTGCGATTGATGATGAGCGGCAGAGTCTGGATGATGCCGGCGCCAGGATCCGCCTCCATAGCGGCGGCAAGTCCGACGATGGCTTCCCCGGCCATCATGCTATCGGCGTCGAGCACGACCATGTGGTCATAGTGGCCGCCCCAGCGGGTGATGAAATCGGTAATATTGCCGGCCTTACGGGCGAGATTCTTCGGCCTGTGCCGGTAGAAGACACGGGCGGACGGCCCGAGCCCGCGGCGCATTGCGATGAAGGCGCGTTCCTCGGCAACGAAAATTTCTGGATTGGTCGTGTCGGACAAAAAGAACCAGTCGAATGCGGCGCCGTGGCCTGTCGCTTCGACGTCTTCGAAGAGCGCATGCACGGTTCCGAACACCCGCGCGGGGGCTTCGTTGTAGATCGGCATCACGATCGCCGTCCGTGCCGTCAAGACGCCGGGAATCTTTGGGCGGTTTGGGGGGGGCGAAGAGCAACCAGAGAAAACCGACGCAAGCGCTCGTGAAGGCGAGGGCAATCCATGAAAAATTTGCGACGAAGAGGCAGACGAGCGCCCATTTGAGAAAAGTGACACTACCGACCGCCACGACTTCATACATTTGGTTGGCGCCATAGGCGGTCAGGCCGAAACCGCCGCCGAATACGAGCACGCGCGCCAGCAATGTCACAATACCCGAGCGTGACGGGAGACGTGCGCGGTCCTTTTTCGGATCGAAGTGAAACAGGCTTTGCGCCGGCATCGCCAATCGCGCTTCAGGCGGCATCGGCGCCGGCACCGCAGCCGGCGGCGTTTCGGCGACGATGTCCGTCTCGGAAAGGATGAGGCGCGCTTGTGCCGACATATCGGTCAACGTGTCCAACGGTAGAGCCAGGTTTCACTGATCGGCTTGCCTGCCGCTTCGAGAACCAGCCGCAGTTCCGAATAGGCATCGTTGCCGGGATCGAGTTCGAACACTATGCGACAAGTCTTCCTTTCTGGCGATTGAAATTGCCGGACCAATGTGATCGATCCCGGCGTCGCGCTGAGTGCCGGCTTCACCGCTTCCTCAGGTCGCGATTTGGCAAACATCTCGCCTCTGTATTCGACGAGAAAACGGCGCCGCCGTGGATTCGAGGCGCGGCCGGAACGTGTCGTCGTAACGATCGCATATTCGGGACCGGCAGGTGGGGTCCAACACCAGAACTGCCGGTAGGCGTAGGCGATTTCCCCGCCCGCGGGCAAAGCCTGCTGCGGGCGCCAGAAGGCGATAATGTTGTCGTTCGCCTCTGAATCGTTGGGGATTTCCACGAGCTGAATGCCGCCGGCGCCCCAATCGCCGATCGGCTCGATCCAAAGGGACGGCCGCAGTTCCCAGTGCTGGTCGTCGTCTTGGTAATGATCGAACATGCGATCGCGCTGCAGAAAACCGAAACCGCGTGGATTTTCATCAACGAAGGTCGAGACTTGCAGTGTGTCGCGATTGCTGGTCGGGCGCCAAATCCATTCATTCTTGCCGGTCGCCATTTGCATCCCGCCGATGTCGGCGATGATCGGCCGTATGTCGTCGGGGCGGCGATGGTCGAGCGGGCCTGACAGGGCAGTCGCGCTCATGGTAGCGAGACCCAGATTGTCGACGGCGGTGCGGGCGAACAACGTGCATTCCGTATCGATGATCGAGGCGTCGCCCGGATGTAGGGTGAAACGGTAAGCGCCGGCGACGCTTTCCGAGTCAATCAGAGCATGGACGACTAGCGTATTGGCAGCCAGAGTCGGCCGTTCGATCCAGAATGCCCGGATCATCGGGAATTCTTCGCCGCGCGGGTCCGCGGTCTTGATCGACAAGGCTCGCGCCATTGTCCCAGGGTTCTGGCCGGGTGCGACAGCGCGGAAGAAGCTTGCGCCCTGAAACGCCGCTATTTCGGAAAAACCGCCCTTGTCGTGGGGGACGACAATGCGAAACCCGGAAAAGCCGATATCGCCCATATCGGGCGGCACCGAAATTTTGCCGAAATCGTAAAGGTTGGAACTGTAAAGGAGACGCCGGGCTTCGCCTTGTGTGACGAGATTGATTTCGACGGGCATCGTGAAAAGGAAACCGCGATGGAGGGGCTCGAGTGCAAAGCCGACCATCTCGTTTGCCCAGATCGCAGTCCCAGGCCGATTGCGGATAGCTACATATTGATCGTAGCTGAGATTACGCAGAGGGCCGGGAACATCCGTCGGCGGCGCCGTGAAGGGCTGTTTTGCGAGCGCCCGCGCCTTATCTGCCATCATCCCGGGCTGGAAGGGCTGGGGATCGCCGAGCGCGAAGCCGAGCGAGGCAGGCTGCTCTGTATGCGCAGTCTGCACAGCCGCCCCTGTGGCGAGGCCGGCAAGAGCCAATTTCAGAACTTCGCGACGCTCTAACATGAGATCAACAGGCCGGCCAGGGGTGGGAGCATGGCATGGAATCGTAACGGCGCCTCGTATATACCCAAGTCTGTAGGGCAAGTCCGGCGCGAGACGTTGGAGCCTTCGGCCGAGGGGCGGCCAAAGGCGCGATCGCAGAGCGCTGCCGCATTTATCGATGCGCAGCCCTATATAACGATATCCCCCGAGGCCGGGAGATGATTTTTCGAGGATCTTTGGTGAGAAGTTTCCCTAGCCCCCTTCAATTAAGTCTGGGCCGTCTGTTGCAGATCGGAGGCCAGCCGCGTCCCGTCTTCGCCGCAATGCCTGAAAGGCGCGCGGTCCGCTGGCGCTGGATAGGCGGGCGCAACACATCTGCCAAGCGCTCGTTTCGTTGCGGGTCATCGATGCAGCGAGCCTCGAGAACGACGCCGGCGCAAGTGACGGCTCCTGCTGAAAGATCGGACCCATGAAACCAGCCGATCGTCCTGAGCGGCGCTGCCTCGCAATCGTCCTTGCGGCCGGCGAGGGCAAGCGCATGCGGTCCGACAGGCCGAAAGTGTTGTACGAAATCGCCGGCCGTTCCCTCCTCGCCCACGTGCTTGCCGCTGTGGGAGCCGCAGGGGCTGCAAAGATTGCCGTCGTGGTCGCTCCCGGCCAAGACGGAGTGGCAGCCGAAGCCCGGCGAAGCGTCCCAGAGGCGGAAATCTTCATCCAGGCCGAACCGCGCGGGACCGCCCATGCGGTATTGGCGGCGCGCGATGCCGTCGCCGTAGGATTTGATGATATTTTGGTCGCCTTCGCCGACACACCGCTGGTTCGGACCGAGACGTTCGCAGCCTTGCGCTCGAGCCTTGCGGTGTCAGTCGCCGGGCAAGCGCCACCTGCGGTTGTCGCGCTCGGGTTCGAAGCGAGCGATCCAACGGGATATGGCCGTCTCATCGTGGAGGCGGACGAATTGGTCGCTATCCGCGAACATAAGGATATGCCGCCCGAAGACCATGGTCTTTCGTTCTGCAATGCCGGTCTCATGGCCTTTGCCGGCGAACATTGCCTGCGGCTTCTCGAGACCATCGGCGATGCGAACGCGCAAAACGAATATTACCTCACCGACGCTATTGCCGCGGCGCGGGCGCGTGGCCTCAAAGTCGCCGCACTTCAAGCGCCGGAAGGCGAGGTTCTGGGTGTCAATGATCGCGTCCAGCTCGCCGCCGCCGAATCCATCCTGCAGGAGCGCCTCCGCGAGGCGGCCATGCGGTCCGGGGCGACCCTCGTAGATCCGCAAAGCGTGCATCTGTCTTTCGATACCGAGCTCGGCAACGACGTGACGGTCGAGCCGAATGTCTTTTTCGGCCCGGGAGTGAGGGTCGCGGATGGCGCCCTCATTCGGGCCTTTTCGCATCTCGAGGGCGCTGTCGTCGGCCCGCGCACGGTTATAGGCCCGTTTGCGCGGCTGCGGCGGGACGCGATTCTTGCCGAAGACGTGCATGTCGGCAATTTCGTGGAAGTGAAAGCCTCGAGCCTCGGTGCCGGCGTCAAGGCCAATCACCTCGCTTATCTGGGCGACGCGAAAATCGGTCCGCGGACGAATATCGGAGCCGGTGTTATTACATGTAATTACAATGGGTTCATGAAATTTCCGACAGAAATAGGGGAAGGATGCTTCATCGGCGTAAATGCCGCTCTGGTCGCGCCGATCACGATCGGCGCCGGGGCCTATGTCGGCACCGGATCGGTCATCACGCAGGATGTTTCGGCTCAGTCTTTGGCGCTGGCCCGGGCGCGCCAGATCGAGAAGCCCGGCTGGGCCAAGCGTTTTCGCGATGTGCACAAAGACAAGAAATAACCCGTCGGTGACCGTCGGGACGTAATTCGCGATTTTCGGTCGCGATCAGGAATAGAGGCAGGCCATGTGCGGAATTGTCGGCATGATCGGGAATGGCCCGGTTGCCGGATCTCTCCTCGAAGCTTTGCGGCGGCTTGAATACCGCGGCTATGACTCGGCCGGCATTGCCACGCTCGAAGGCGGCCGGCTGGCGCGTCGCCGGACCGAAGGCAAACTCAAAAACCTCGAAATGCGCCTCGCCGCCGAGCCTTTGTCGGGATGGATCGGCATAGGTCATACTCGGTGGGCGACGCACGGCCGGCCGACGGAAACCAATGCACATCCGCATGCGAACGGTGGGGTTGCCGTCGTGCATAACGGGATCATCGAGAACTTCCGCGAGCTGCGCCAGGAACTCAAACTCAAAGGCCATGTCTTCGAGACGGACACCGACAGCGAAGTGGTCGGCCATCTCGTTGCCGAGGCCATGCGGCAGGGGCTCGCACCCGCCGATGCGGTCGCGGCGAGCTTGCCGCGGCTCAAGGGCGCTTTCGCGCTCGCGTTCCTCTTCGATGGGGAGGAGGATCTTCTCATCGGTGCACGCGACGGCGCGCCGCTCGCGGTGGGTTTCGGAGAAGCCGATCGCGCCGGCGAATTCTATCTCGGCTCCGATGCCTTGGCACTGGCACCCTTCACATCGACCCTCGCTTATCTCGAAGACGGCGATTTCGTCGTCATGTCCCGTCGCGGCGTTGCATTTTTCGATTCGGAGAATCGCCGGGTCGAAAGGCGCCGCATCCAAACCCAGGCTTCGGCCTTCCTGGTCGACAAGGGCAATTACCGCCACTTCATGGCCAAGGAAATTCACGAACAGCCGGAAGTGGTCGGCCGCACTTTGGCGCATTACCTCGACATGTCGGCCGGCACGGTCGCGTTGCCCTTCGATTTGCCGATCGACGTGGCGAAGCTTCAGCATCTCACGATCACGGCCTGCGGCACGGCCTATATTGCGGGGCTTGCCGCGCGCTATTGGTTCGAACGCTACGCGCGGCTTCCGGTCGAAGTGGAAGTCGCTTCCGAATTTCGCTATCGAGAGGCGCCGATGGAGCCGGGCGGCCTGACGCTTCTCGTTTCGCAATCGGGCGAAACCGCCGATACGCTCGCGGCGCTGCGCTATGCGAAAGCGCGGGGCCAGAAGATTCTCAGCGTCGTCAACGTGCCGACCTCGACCATGGCGCGCGAAAGCAATGTCGCGGCGCTCACCCTGGCCGGCCCCGAGATCGGCGTTGCGTCGACGAAGGCCTTTACCTGCCAGCTCGTGGTTCTCGCCTGCCTCGCGCTCGCCTTCGGCCGTGCCCGCGGCCTTCTCGATCCAGCCGCGGAAGCCAAGCTCGTAACCGAACTCATGGCTCTGCCCGGCCATATGGCGGAAGCGCTGAAGCGCGAGGCAGAGGTCGAACACCTCGCGCGCGATTTCGCCCATGTCCGCGACGTGCTCTACCTCGGTCGCGGCACGTCTTATCCTCTGGCGCTCGAAGGCGCGCTGAAACTCAAGGAATTGTCCTACATCCACGCGGAAGGCTATGCCGCCGGCGAATTGAAGCACGGGCCGATCGCGCTCATCGATTCCGACATGCCGGTCGTCGTTCTCGCGCCGCGCGACGGCGTCTATGAGAAGACGCTCTCGAACATGCAGGAAGTCGCGGCACGGGGTGGCCGGCTCATGTTGATTACCGATGCCGCCGGCGCTCGCGACATCGGCGGCGAGGCCGAGGCGGTGCTCGTCATGCCGGACATGGCGGCGGATTTTGCCGCAATCGTCTATGCCTTGCCCTTACAATTGCTCGCCTATCACACAGCGGTCTTCATGGGCAAAGACGCCGACCAGCCGCGCAATCTGGCAAAAAGCGTGACGGTGGAATAGCGGCCAAATCGGCGACGCCCAATTGTTAATATGAAATAAAGTTCGATCCCATAGAACAAAGTTTGATCCTGAGACTTTCCATCGGAGAAGGCATTTTTATTTCAATGACTGACGGGCTCGGGGGCTTATTCGTGCCTGCAGTAACCCGCATTGCCTTCACGCAGCGCCGCTGACCTTCGAAGCCTTGCGCTTCTACCGGACGAACTTCCTTTCCCGACGACCGGCCGGCGCCGGCGGTTCTTGTGCACGTGCGGCGGACGGCGCGGGTCGGTCTCGCGGGACCGGCGCGCGCGCCCTCGGGGTGGCCCAACTGTCAGGTGATTACGATCTCAGGACAGACAGTGAAACTCACCAAGGCCAAGCCGCGCGAGTATGGTTCGACATCGCCGGTCGATCTGGCGATCCCTGTCTTCGGCTATCAGAACCACATCTCGATTGATCGCCGCTTTGGCTTTATTCGCAAATGGAGCACGACGGACGCCGCCGTCTATGAGGGCCGCCGCCTGCGCAAAGGCCTTCTCGAAGAAACTAATACGGCGAGCAGCGTACCGGCAAATATGCAGCGCTTGCGCTATTTGCACCAGAGCCCTCGAAGTGTGTCTGACATAAAGCCAAACCACCTGCTAGGTGATAGCGGGCGGAAAGCGGTAGCCGCCGTAACTTATCCTTGCCATACTCAATGCCTACCGACAGGACCGCGAGATCGTAAGCCCCGAGCAACGTGACAAAGCCGCGATTGCAGGTCATGTGTCGACGGAATCGGGCGAAAAGCGGCGATCCTCGATGCCGCGTTCCCAGTCGAGAACCGGATAGGCTTCATGCATATCCCGAGCAAACCGCTCATAAGGGAACTCGGACCAAACACCGTGATCCGCGACATATTCCATGTGCCGACGCTGCCTCCTGTCGAATTCCTGAAAGATGGCGTCGCTACTGCCGTTGAATTCCGTGGGCGTCACGCCGAAACGTTCGCACATTTCGAGGTTGAAAGCCGGGACGACTTTCAACCATTGGCCTCCGACGTGGAGCAGGCTGTAGCCATGGTTGACGAACAGGGTGTTGCCGCCCATCCAACGTTTCAGCTTTTCGCTGGTCAGATGATTGGTCACATCGGCGAGGCCGATCGCGCTGGGGATGCCGACGGCGCGCGCCGCCGCGCACAATAGGATTGCCTTGGAGATGCAATAGCCGCGATCAGAGGCCAGCACGTGGCTGGCTACATGCGATTGCGAATTGATCCGGATAGCGAATGGATCATAGCGCCAACCGTCGCGCACCCAATAGAAAAGCTTAACGGACCGCGCAATGTCGTCGTCGACGCCGCGACAAGCGGCTTCTGCCGCCGCTCGCAAATCCGCATTGTCGATATCGAAATGGCGGGTGGCGCATAGATAGGGCTCGCCAGGTACTGGGTATCGATCGGGAGGCGTATGAATCATGTTTCGCGTTTCCTCTTGGTGGGCGGCGCGGTCCAAGCAGAGTCGAGCTGGCTGCGCATCGAAACCCATTACTAGTGGCGACAGAAACCCTGGCGCCTGTCTCGCGTGCTATGACGATCATGCTTATGCGAACAATAATTTCGCACTGGATTTCGTTGGTGCCTTCATAAATTCGCGACGCCCGCACTTCCGCTCCGGCCTGTCCTCATCGGTCGAATAGTATCTTGCCATGGTTCCACAAGAGACCGCGATCCTGCGTTCCTCCAACAAATCTTCGACGTTTCGGAAGCTC
This sequence comes from uncultured Alphaproteobacteria bacterium, assembly GCA_963809985.1. Taxonomy (GTDB): domain Bacteria; phylum Pseudomonadota; class Alphaproteobacteria; order Rhizobiales; family Beijerinckiaceae; genus Methylovirgula. The sequence goes on from CAWELW010000004.1 coordinate 1,659,362, forward strand.
AAAGTGAGTCTGACATAAAGCCAAACCGCCTGCTGGACGATATCGGAAGGAAAGCGGAGCCGCCTTTGCCACACTCAATGGTTACCGACGGGACTGCGGGATCGCAAGACCCGGGCAGGTGACTTCGCTCGCAGAGGGGTTCCTCGCCTATCAGAATGTGCCGGGATATGCGCCGCCGTCGATTAGCAGAGTCCGCCCGTTTGGGTGCTGCGGGAGCGCGAAGTGCTGCAGATGGTCGCCTCCGGCCTCAGCAACCGCGAAACCGGCTGCAAACTCGGGCTGACCGAAGGCTCGGTCAAGTGGTACATGCAGCAAGTGTTCGCCAAGCTGGATGTTCGCCGCCACTCGTCCGCCGTCCACCGCGCCCGGCAGTACGGGATGCTGTGAAGCGGACCTGGAACTTCAATCGTTATGACAAGATAAGCCAATTGTCCGGCGTCGCATTGTGACATTGGCCAAGAGAAGGCGATTTTGAGTCTATGCAGCTCGGCCGCGAGCGCCCTAAGGCATTGATATCCCGACATGCTGACGAATTCGTTGCCGACCCGGTCCAAACGCAGGCGAACGCCGCGATCGTCCGTTTCGCGGCGAAAATCGTCGTGCCCGAATCGGTGACCGATCCGTCCGGCAATGATTTCAACAATTTGGTGAAGTGCCGGGTGTTGCGCGCCGCCGCAATGGCCGGGCAAATGTCACGCCAAGTCCTAGAGAAAGCTTGACCTATGCACTATATCTGTTGCGGTTTTGTCGCATGCCTTCATAATGATCTTCGATGCCGACAATGCTGCTTGGGGATGATGCACTTTATGGCGATAAATGGTATGGCCTGGCGGTGAACGGGGGGTAGGTTTTGTCGGAAATCATTTTTCTCAAGGAAGGAACTCGGTCCTTCGTCAAGGCCCGGTCGCCGATTTGCGTCCCACAGAGCGTCTCGGCGCGGTCGCCGACGCGCATCCAGACGAGCGTCACGGCAGCGCCGGAGCGCATGGTCCTCGATTGGCTGTGCCTGCGGATGCCGAGCGCGATCACGCCGGATCGGCTCACCGGAATTGGGGTTGCCGGCGCCGTCATCGTCTTCGTCGGTTACCTGGCGAGCCGCATTGATCCGGCGTTTTTTTGGCTGGCGTCGCTCGGCCTCGTCGTGCATTGGTTCGGCGATTCGCTCGACGGGAGCCTGGCCAGGTACCGCCGAATCGAAAAGCCGCGCTACGGTTATTTTCTCGATCACTCGGTCGATGCCGTCGCCATCTTCCTGATCATGGTTGGGCTCGGACTTTCCGCCTATGTCCGCTTGGACATGGCGCTGTTTGCGCTGCTCGGCTATTTCATGCTGTGCATATATGTGTTCTTGAGCAATCACGTCACCGGCCAATTTCAATTGACGTTCCTGTCGCTCGGGCCGACCGAAGCGCGCATAGGTCTGATCGCGCTCAATGGCTGGATGTATTTTGCCGGCAATTTGAAACTTGTCATCGGCAGCGAAAGCTTCTCGTCCTACGATCTCGTTTTGTTCGGCAACGGCATTGTCTGCGTTTGTCTGTTCATCGTGAACATGGCGAAAGTGGTGAAGCAGTTACGGCGGGAAGACGAGCTGACGGTGCCTCACGAGCCGGCGCGGTTACGCAAATACGGGTCTTTATGAGGTCACTTCAAAGGTTCGCAAGAAAGCTTTCGATTTTGCCGAAATAGCTTTCAAAGTTCGGCCAACTCGACCTGCGACGGCACCCACTTATTACAGTTTTAGCCTGCGCGCTATTCTCGATGAAACGCGTGTCGGCATTCATTGTATCACTCCGAGAGATCCATTCATCGCCGGAAATCTATTCAGCCAGGCATCAACAATATCAAATGTCTGCGATGTAATCGGCGTGATGTAGAAGCGAATTCTCGTCGCTCCCGGTTTGACCGGAATGGTCGTCAGTTTATGAATGAAGGCGGCTGTGAGGTAGACAGAATCCTCGGCCACAGCCTGCTTGCCTGCCCGGTTGTCGGGGGAAACCGTTCCCTGAACCGAGTCCTGCCACATTACGCGACCCTCTCCATCTATTTCTTGCAGCGTGACTTGCAGCGTACCATTTTCCAACTCGCTGCGCGCATCGATGCCGAAGAGATACGTAGCGTTATTTGCAATTTGATCGATCGAAATTTCTTGATAGATTTCCTGTACAGACGCCCCCGTACATGTGCCGGCGCAGTTGGTCGCAAGATAGCGCACACCAGGCCCAAATCTCTTATCGCGCGCCGCCTTAGAATTATTCAGGCTCCAGTTGACGATCTGGCCCTCGCCACTATTCCCTCCTCGATGCCAAAGCCCGAAACGGCTATCAGAATTTGGCAAATACCCTCCGCCATCGTCGAAGTGAGAATGTTGGAGCAGATTGGCTGGCGGCAACGGCCACTGTGGAATTACGGCGGTCGTCGCCAGCTTGACATTCGACCAATCGCGACAATCAGCGACTACGAATTCAACACCTTGTAACTGTACCGTATCAGGCACGACACAGTTGGCAGTTGGCTTGGGACTGCCGCCACTCTGAAGCGGTATCCAAGATTGCCACATGGTAAGGCCATACTGCTCGGTGAACCAAAATATCTCCAGGTGAGCGGACTTATTCCCGGGAGTGAGACCATGATAGGCTATCATGGCGTCCATCAGCTTGATTGGATTTCCTTTAACCCCGCCGAACGGCACGTTCTTCTTGAGCTCCCAATATGTAACTGGATACTCGTAATTCTTCGGACATGCACCAGGATAGGAGGAAAAATTCTGCTCCCAATATCTACCGGAAATCGCTGCGGTCGCATGACCGCCCCGCAAGAAGTCATGTGTTGGAAAGAGAATCCAACCATCGTTGTATGAACAATTCGCACCGAAGAATTGAGTACCATAACCACCGTTGTCTCTCGTGCCAGGAATGGAGAGCCATTGGCTATCGACGCTATAGAAGTCATACCCATCCCCGATGAGGTGAAACTGGTTATAGGGAGAATTCTCGATGGCATGAACGTAAAGTGGGTTTCCCTGGGCATCCAAAAGGGGATAGGCTTCGGCTCCCTGCGTGCCTCCTTGGTCGAAATTGTAGTACGGCAATGGATCGCCCGGCTGAATTTTGCGGCGCTTTGTGCCTGCCGGGCAGGTGTAATAAGGGTCGGCAGGCACGGGCTGGTTGGACGCATTGGCGCATATGTCTTTGACGACCCAATCGGTGACCACCCCGGAGTCAGCCAATTGCGCCGGCGATGAATTTGCGTAAGCAGAAACCACCGCCCCAAGTCCTATTGATATTAGGCAGAGAGTCAGAATAGTTTTTTGCATCGAGCGCGCCGAGCCTGAATGGCGGTTGAGGCAGCATTCACCGGCCTGACGACTTCCGACATAGTCAGCTCCTTCTGCGTCCGCTGGACGGCTCTCGCGCTTGACCATCCCTTCAACGAAAAACGGGACCTAACCGTTACTGTGACAGGTCATCGGGGCTATCTTCGCTTCCGCTGTTCGACGAGTCCACCGTCCATCTTTGGTCTGAAAACCCGCACGTTCAAAAAGATCTCCAGATGAGAAAATTGCGCGAGCCTCGATAAGTTGGGAGGCAACAATTGCAGGTCCAGACCCAGATGCACTAAGCAAATGCGCCTGAATCGATGTCCTGAACACATCAAGAGTCAATTCAAGTTCGCTTAACGTATGATCGAATAAAATCGTCGATATGGGCGCCGAATTCCGCGCAGCGCAAGCAATTGGTCATTTGCTCCTCGAAGCTCATACCATACCGAAGTGCGTCAAGAGCTGACTGAAATCCCTCCGGGTCCGGTTCTCTTCGCAGCAGAACGCGATAGAGTGCACGAACGAATATCTGCCGCGTTTCTTCATCGTTGACGCTTGTTGTTTCGCTAGATCCTTGGTCACTATGCGACGACTTCAACACGAACTCGACGAATGAATTTAGGCTGGCTAAACGGTCCGCAATGGTTCCAGAAACCCGCAGGACTTGTTTGATAAAGCGTCCGTCATAATTCAGCAGGCGCGGCCTCCCATCCTCGACAAGCGTATATTTGCCCCCGTCTGGAATGTTTTGCAGGACTTCATATAGCAACCCCTGATCATCGCTCAGCGAACCCCAAGCTTCGGCATTTTGCAATTGCTCGTCTGTTATCATGGCAAAACGAACGGCCCAATCTCGAATGATCTGGCGCCCGACCGGATTGCCCAGATTAATGAGGAATACCCCTGCATTCACATTCCACCACACCCGGGGTGGGCCGCCGGGCGCAGCAATGAGCGCAAAATCATTTTTGTCAGCCAGATAATTTCTAAGATCGAAATCCAAATCAGCTATGAAAGCATCTGCGTCGAGGTAGCAAACCCAACCGAGAATACCCGCTTGAACGAGACGCTCGAGAAGCGCTATTCTATTATATGTCGCGTGCCACGGGTGATATCCCCTGATGATCCCGAGATAACTTTCATAGCTGAAATTGTGTCGGCCGCAATACTCCCGCACAGTCTTGGATGTTGTCTCGAGTAACGGTCGATAGGTTCGGTCGGATGTTTGCAGGAAAATAATCGACATAGTGCATCCGCAAGTGGCATCACTGAGACTGGTGGCAGAGGAGGTTGAAATATGACCGCGCGCAGAGGAAAGCGAGCTACGCGTGATTTTCGGTGATGGGGCAACAAAGTGGATTGCGGTGGCAGCTTGCATCACGCGGCTTGCAGGGCTTTGACTGCTAACAGCAGACCGGCGTGGGGATTGGCGGGATTGGTCCGATCGAATACAAAAAAACCAGCCTTAGTCAAAGGCCGGATGAGGTCGTGCTGCGTCTTCTCCGTCGACCACCATTTGTGCCATTCGATCATTAGGGCGTCGATGTCCTTGAACAAGTCGTCACGTTCAAGGGCTTCGAAGATGGGGAACTCCGACCCCTCGCAATCAACTTTGAACACTACCCAAAGGCCACGGCAATTTGCGTCCACGATCAGCTTTTTCAATTCAGAACCGGCGTCACGCACCTCAATCCTTTCAGGCCTGCCGGAGGGGGTGCCCCTCACAGATGTCCCAATCGTGTTCAGTTCTTGGCTCAGGACATCCAGGTCCTCGTATTTGTTGCTGAGCCCAAAGTTGTGGGCCACAATCTTGCGAGAAAGCATGGGATTTAGCTTCAAGTTTTGCATCGCGCGGGTGAATGGCGCTTTGAATGGCTCGAACGCATAGATTTTCTCAACTTTCGGGTTGTTGGCCAATGCCAGCGATGTCATCCCGACGTTCATCCCAATATCAATCGCGATGCAACCTCTCGGTGAAATGAAAGTATAATCATTGACGAAAAATATTTCGGTTATTAGGTGGACGTCCTCGGTGCAATCGACCTGACACTTGACGCCGTTCATTATTGCGACGATGCTGCGATCTCGCACTTCGAATTGCGCGCCGAGTTCCGCTAAGTGTGCAATATCGGAATAGTTGGCCCGGAACACTCGGTTCTCGCTGGCGTTTTGTCCCAGGGCTAGAAACGATAGGTCGGATGCGCTGTCCAGAATCACGTTCGCCTTACGGTCGTAGGCGACACGTAGTCCGGCAGTCCCCGTCGCAAAGACGCGGTATTCGACAGATCCACGGTTCGACATTTCGAACTCGACTTCCGTCTCACCGCCGCTGCCAAGGAGTTCGCGGACGGAAAGCGGCCGCTCGAGAATTTTCGACCTCCCCGTGTTTGTGACGACATCGATCTTACAGCAGACAGCATCGGGGTCAGCAGCCTCGTCGGGTCTGATATCGAACTTCACTGAGAATCTGCCCTTTCCGAGGCTCTCATATGGGCCGTAGACAACGAAACCGGTGTCCAACTTACAAGTCCTTACGAATCGCCTCCCGTTTTCTTCCTCAAGGGTCCCAATTGCTGAAAACACTTTGGACATGTTTGGATCCTAAACTTGAGGATTCACGGCGACAGCCGATCGCACACCAGGGACCCCACCCGGCTCCGGGCTCGATCATCGAGAGGCCGTCGCCCGCCTCCAACAGCGCTCAAGTTCGCTCAACATATGCTCGAATAAAATCGTCGATATGGGCGCCAAATTCCTCGCACCGCAAGCAACGGGTCATTTGCTCCTCGAGGCTCATACCATACCGAAGTTCGTCAAGAGCTGAACTCAAATCCCTCCGGATCCGGTTCCCTTCGCAGCAGAACGCGATAGAGGGCACGAACGAATAATTGCCGCGTCTCTTCGTCGTTGACGCTTGTTGTATTCCCAGATGCTGGCTCGTTGCCCGACAGAATTGGTTGGTCGCCGTACGACGGATTCAGTACGAGCTCGACCGACGAATTTAGGCGGGCTAAACGGCCGGCAAATGTTCCTGCGGCCCGCAGGACTTGTTTGATAAATCGTCCGTTATAATTCAGCAGGCGCGAAGCATCCTCGACAAGCGTATATTTGTTCCCGTCTGGAATGCTTTGCAGGACTTCATGCAGCAAAGGCTGATCACTGGGAACCGAGCCCCAAGCCTCGGCATTTTGCAATTGCTCGTCAGTTATCATGGCAAAACGAATAGCCCAGTCTCGAATGATCTGGCGCCCGACCGGATTGCCTAGATTAATGAGGAATACTCCGTCATTCATATTCCACCACACCCGGGGTGGGCCACCGGGTGCCGCAATGAGCGCAAACTCATTTTTGTCGGCCAGATAATTTCTAAGATCAAAATCCAAATCAGCTATAAAAGCATCGGCGTCGAGGTAGCAAACCCAGCCGAGAAAGCCCGTTTGAACGAGACGCTCGAGAAGCGCTATTCGGTTATACACCGCGTGCCATGGGTGACATCCCCGGATGATCCCTAAATAACTTTCATAGCCGAAGTCATGTCGGCTGCAATACTCTCGCACCGTCCTAGATGTTGTCTCGAGTAGCGGTCGATAGGTATGGTCGGATGTTTGCAGGAAAATAACCGACATAGTGCAAGTGTCCGTAAGCAGCATTGTTAAGGTCGATGGCCGAGGAGGTTGAAATATGACGGCGCGCGCGGCGAATTCGCCTCACAAAGTCCGATAAATCTCAAGCGCAAACTCGACGTCCTCGAACACGCGGCCACGCCCGGCCTTCAACACGAGGGCCCTGTTGCAATAGCTGCAAATCGCGTCGACGTCGTGGCTCACCAGGATCATCGCGCAGTGGCGGCGCTGAACGAAGAGCGCGTCGTAACATTTGCGGTGGAATCGCTGGTCACCTACGGCAAGCACTTCGTCGATGAGAAAGCATTCGAAGTCGATCGCCAGGGTCAGGGCGAACGCAAGGCGCGCACGCATCCCCGACGAATAAACCTTGACCGGGAGAAGGAGCTGCCGCCCGAGCTCGGCGAAATCATCGACGAAGGCGACGACGTCCTCGATCGGACGGTCGTACAAGCGAGCGATGAAGCGGATGTTGTCGAGCCCGCTCATCGTCGTCTCGAACCCTCCTGCGAAGGCAATTGGCCAGGACATGAAGAGCCCGCGCTCGACGCTGCCGGAAGTCGGCGGCTCGACGCCGCCGATGATCTTGAGCAGCGTCGACTTTCCCGATCCGTTGCGTCCGAGCACAGCAATTTTCTCGCCTGCTTTGATCTCGAACGAGATGCCGTCGAGCACGCGACGAAGGCCGATCGCCGTCTGATACTCCATGACGATGTCGCGTGTCCTGATTGCCGGCACGGAAACGGCGCGCTCGACGGCCAGTTCCGCGCCGGACACCCGCCACCTGGCGAACGACGAGATTGCCGGGACGCCCGACAGCGCGCCGCGGTTCGCGGCGGGCTTCATCTGAAAGCTCACGCACGATGCTCCCGAATGTTCGAATGCAGCGACTTTGCGATGGCGAAGACGGCGAGGCACACGGCCAGAGCGGCCATTGTCCACAAAAGTCGCCATAGGTGATTGGGCTCGTCCGAAACGTTGGGCTCGACGATTCTCTCGAGGTACAAGTGTTGCTGGCGCGCGTCTTGACGTGCCTTCGTAAGGCTGACGATGGCGGTTTCAAGCTCGCGGGCAGCGATCAACCTTTGCAGAGACAGGCGTTCGAACTCGCCGAGATTCATGGCGAGCGAGTGATCATTGCCGGCGATTATGCGCCTCTCCTCGTCGATCTGCGTCCGATAGGCTTGAATTGCGTCTCTGAGGGGCGAAATCCCAGGGTTCTGCGGAGCAACGCTCATTTTCTGGCGCAATTGCGCTTCGAGCCCGGCAAGCTCCGTCATCATCTGGCCGACCATGTCGAGAGCTGCAGCCAATTCGCGGCTCGGGTCGACGCTGCCGATCTTGTCGCGAAAAGCGGTGAGTTGCGCCTCGACATCGTCGACATGATGACGAGCCACATCGACAATAGTATTGGCATAGCGCTCCGCGTCGTCATAGGCGCGTTCATTGAGGCGGTTGATCAGCTCCTCTGCATGCCCGAGAATGGCGCTCGCCAATGCGTGAGCATCCGCGGCCCGGAATGCCGTCATCCGCAGGGTGCTGATGCCCGTCGATCCGTCGATCCACACGTCTACGTGGCGCAGATAATGGCGGTACAGGCTCTCCTTGCTGTCGTGCGAATAAAAATTGGGAAAGCGATTGATGAAATCGGCCCCCGACCGTGACATCATCTCGCGAAGGTGATCATCCCGTATCAACAGGTCGACCATGTCGCGCGAGGCGATGTATTCGTTCACCGCATAGGTTTCGTCGGCGGAGCGGGAGAGACCGCTATTGACGAGCATGGAAGCGATGACGCCCGTTCCATTGGTACTGCCATCGTTGACCGAGCGGACGACGAAGCGCGCTTCCGAGGCGTAACGATCGGCGGCGATGAGATACAAGTAGGATATAGCGAAGGCCATCGGGATCGCTACGGTCACGATGAAAATGAAGTGACGGGCGTAGAAGGGCCGCGCGTGACTGCGCGTGTCCCCTGCGTCGCGGATCGTGCCGTCGGCGTCGAGGACGACGAGTTCGCCTTTCGAAGTCACCGGTGTGAGCTCGATCTCCTCGACGACGGGATGCATTTGGTCCAGGACGGTCATGCGCAGCGACACCTCGCCGAGCTTGCCCGGTTCGTATCAGGCGGCCTCATTCGAACCTCACGTGGCGCTGGGCATATCGCGCAATCACCAGGCCGACGGCGGTCAGGCCGAGGCACCACCAAAATACGTACATCGCGTCCCACTCCGTCGGAATATCGGCGGAAAACAGACCACAGCGAAACATTTCGAAGACGTGCACCAGCGGGGACCATAGGAGAATATCACGAAATTTCTGCGGCAGCCAGTCCACCATGTAGAACAGGCCCGTCAACGGAAGGGTCACATACATCACCGGAGAGACGAAGCGTTCGAGTGTCTCGTTGAGTTCCGTCAGGCCGGCAAGGATCAGCCCGAATCCGAATGAAAACCACGCCATGAAGAAAAAACCGCCGAACAGGACGAGAGGATCGCGCATGGGATCCATCACGCCAACTAATGTGAATGGGATATAGGCGATGAAAAATGCCGTCAGAATGCCCATGACCTCGATCAGCGCCCGCGCGATCAGAATATCCAGGAATTTCACGTTGGCGTGGAATACGAGCCCGGCATTTTGGCGCATCCCGTGCACCGACTTTTGGACAATGTGGCGCCAAAGGGTGATCAAGGTGTAGCCGGACAAGGCGAAAGGGATCACGCCGATCTTCATCGCGGCCGCTTCCTCAGTCATCGCCCACATTACCATGACACCGGCGCTCAGGATCAAAGGCTCGCCCATGACCCAGAAAAACCCGAGACCCTCATGGCCGTAGCGGCTCATCGCATCGCGTATCGTCAGCGCGCCGATGACGCTGAACTGCACCCGCAGCGACGCGAGAAATCCACAGGGGCGCGCGGCGAGGCTTTCAGAGGGCATGCTCGCTCGCTCCTGCACGTATGAGCCAGATCATCGCAAAGGCGGCAAAACCGATGACGAAGACCGTGGCGATCGCGCGCAGGCGCTGCGGCTCCGTGCTTTCGTCAGCCACATTTGGCGCAATGACCTCTTCGACATAGATCTTTTGGCGTTCCGCGTTCTGCCGCGCGAGCTCGAGCGAAGCCTCTGCCGCTGCCAGTTCCTTATCGGCCAGATCGCGCACGAGCGTCAGCCGCTCATACTCGGAAACCTTGGCCGCCAACGCCTCGTTATCGCCGGCTAGCTTGCCGCGCTCCGCAGCGACCTGTGCGCGCAAGGCGTGGACCTGCGCCTCCCACACCGTAATCGCCGGATTCGCGGGAGCCGTCTTCAAACCTCCTCCGATCTGAGCGAGTGTTTCGTTCAACTCCTTTGAGAGGCTCGTCATCGTATCGAGCACCTTCAGGGAATTCTGGGCCGGATCGACGAGAAGCTCTCGATTGCGGAACGTGGTCAGGTCCAACTGGACCGTGATCAGCTTCTGTTGGGCCAGCGCCACGTCCGCCAGCGCATCCTTGACCGCGTTGCGCTCCGCGCGCTCATTCATACGGTTGACCATGCCTTCGGCAAGATCGAGCAAAGCTCGGGCAATTTGGAAGGAGTCCTCTGAACGGAATGTGATCACTTGCAGGCGGGTCAAGCCTTTCGTCGTGTCCTGAACCGCAAAGACCCGCTCAAGATAGTATTCGTATAGCATTTCAAACGAATCACCGGGCCAGAGGCGAGGGACGCGCCAGAAGCGAGGGAATCGCGCGAAAAAATCTGCTTCGTCGCGAGCGAATATCTGCCGCAACGGCAGTCGCGCTTCGAGGTCACGAACCGCGTCACGCGAGCGAAGATAACCTTCAACAACGTTCGCGTCATCGACCGTCCGCGATACGCCTAACGTTTGAAATAACGTGTCAAGACCAGAGGAACGTGGGCTCGACAAGCCGCGCACGATGAACTGGGCTTCTGACACATAGCGCGCCGAAGCGATCAACCCATAGTAGATCGACGCGATCAAGGTCGGCAGCAACACGAGGGCGATGAAGCTGGTACGCACGAACGTCGCCCGGCTGCGGGCCTGCGCAAGATAGCGATCGACGGAGTTGCGTGATGCTACGTGCGGCCGAGGCAGGAAGGCGGCCCTGAAAATTTCTAGGGCTTTCGCAGTTCCGACTTTCACCATCCATAACCTCGACGAGTAGCCACGATGGGAACGACGTCCGAGCAATGAAGATGCACATTTCGGATGCCGGGTCTAGCCCCCGGCCTGCCAATCTACCAAGGCCATTCAACGCATTAGGGTTTTGACGGCGGGGACGGTGCCCGTTGGTTTGCGAAGGTTCGTGTGCGGGTTTGGGGGCGAGGTTTCGGCGTCGGACCGGGGAGAGCGCCGCATCGCCAAGCTGAGCGAAAGCTTAGCCATGTGTCGGTCTGCATGCGGCATTTATTCCGCAATAGCGCCGTCGCGGACCCATAAGCCGTTGTCGACCGGAAGACGCCGCGACGGCGAGGCGCGATAATCCCAATAGTACGACTCTTCAAGGTCCGACGGCGCGGCACATACTCGAAGCGTGCCCCGCGATCTTCCCTCGACCATGACACCTTCATGTCTTCATGCGGGTAAAATTGCTTCACCCCGTTGTCACGCAATTTCTCACCCGACTGTCTGGCTTCGCCATCAAACTTGCCACCTGGGCCTGATTATGGCAGGTTTTTGCGTCTGTACGACAGTTTCCGAAGTGGCACGGCTTTCTGGCCGAAAGTGGCGACGGCTCACGCCGCGCGTTTCGTAGGGGGACGGCCTTGAGATTCGCCTTACTATGCTTCTGAGCGTATTCGGTACGCCCTCAGCGCTAGCCTATGGCGGCTTCAACATCGTCAGGTTCATCACACAGATCGCCCTCGGCGATCATGCTCTACTGCGCGCCGTCTTTCTGAGCGAGCTGACGCAGGCCTGGAACGGCATGGAAGCAGCCGAGCGGAAGACGGTGGTATTCTTCTCCGACTGTCCCGAAGCGAAACTCGTCGATCTGTTTCTAGCTACTCGCGCTCCGATCGTCGTGTTCGTCGACAATTTCGACGACGTTGCGACTTTTGTCTCGGCCTCGCGATCGATGAGCATCCAGCACAGCTTGCGGCTGGCGACGCAGGTGCATTGCGCGCTCGATCGCATTATCCGCCATCCGGGCTCCTTAACGTTTGATGCGGCCTGCTACGGGTTGCCGCTCAGAGCTGTCGTGCGCAAGCTTCTCGATTTCTATCGCTTTCCGGATGTCGCAAACCGAACAGAGGAGATCGCTCGCTCCCTGATTGGCGATGGGCCCGCCGACATGACCATGGAAGACTACCTGTTACGGGAGTTCCCACACGCCAAGGCCGTCGGCCACGGCGTAACCGGGCTTGCGCCCGAGGATCAGAAACTCGTCATCCACATGGCTCGTCAATACGAAGGAATTGCCGAACGCCACTCCATTACGCCCATCGAATGGCCAGGGAACCTTTTTTTGGACTGGTCGGCGCCCGGCGAATTCCTCACCGGTTCGATCGACCTCGTCGGGCCCGCGAGGTTCATCATCTGTGGTCCCTATCTGCATCTGCCTCCCGGCAAATGGCTTGTCCAAGTTATTATTGAACTCGACGAGAATTTCTCGGAAAATCGCCTTGGTGTCGATGTGTTTTCAGGAGATATTTTGCATGCAATCGCGGCAAATCTACCCGCTCAGGGTCTCTATGCTTTTGAAATGCCCTTCGAAACGACCGATCCGTTTTGCCCGGTCGAATTGCGTTTCCAAACGCTGACCGGCGCGATCGAGGGCAAGCTCATACTGCGACAGGTGAAGTTCGTGCGAACCGATCTCGATCCCGGGCCTGTCGGCAGCCTCTATGTCTCGGCCACCGACGACCAGGCTCCAATGCCCAGCCAAACACCCCTCTTGGACCCATCGCCAAGGCTGCAGAGACTCCCAAGTAATCAAGTCGGCGAACCACCAGACGGACGACCCTCTGCAATGAAGACCGTGCTCGAAACCGCGCCAACGACCGCGAGCCTCAGGAAGCCCTTCGGATCAGGAGACCGAAACAAGTTGAAGCAAAGCCATCGATGCTCAGCTTCAGATGTGAAGCTGAGGATCCCCATTGGTGCCGCATGGTCTCATTCCAATCCTGTGGGAATGGCGGGACGTCGATGAAGTTGTCAAGCGGTTTGTCGCCGACGTCGAAATCGAGTTCCGCAACCGAGTGGCCACCAGCACGCAGACGCTGAGCTAGTTGTTGAAAGTGCGCACGTTGAAACAGAACCGTTGCCCAGTTATCGATTGTCTCTTTGTCGTTTAGATAATTGAATTCCGTTGTGTGTACGCTGAGCCCTCCCGGTTTCACTGTCGCTAACGACTTCTCGACAAAATCTAATCCTTTTGCAATCGAGCCCAAATGTTCAAGCGAGCACAGCGACCAGCAGAAATCGTAATCTCGTAAGTCGTCCGGAATATCGGTCATATCGACATTACGAAAAGTAACTCTTTGGTCGAAGGAAACGCGGTCAACCAAATGCGGCTGAAACGTCTTTTCAATGCCACGAGTATGCTGAGCCGTGTTGATCCAAGCTTTGGCGCGATCGTCGTCGGCGGCAAGATCAGTCACCGCCACTGAAACGCCCTGAGCCGCGAGGTAGCTCGGAATAGGCTCCTCACCACACCCGAAACCGAGTCCTCGCATGCCCGGACTGAGAAGGCCATTTTCCCACAGTGCCTGCAAAAGGTATGCAAATTCCCAAAGTTTTCGATGATACAGCACTGGCGTTTTGAGCTGCGAACACCAATATGCCACCCACTCGCTTTCGATATCCGCCTGGGTTGACGCTTTGCAGTGCAAGCCAACATGGTAAGGGACGAGATCGGTACGCCGCGGAAGTGCCGCCGCAAGCTGGCGGCTGAGCTCGTATCCCAAAGACTTGACGTTTAACGCAAGATTCGCGAAGTCGCGAAGCTTGAGATTCAGTTCATGGAGATTCGGGCGAGACTGAGAATCAGTGAGCCCGAGCGCGACTACAATCCAGTTACTCAGGGCTTCGTCGAAGGGGTCCCGCGTCATCACGCCTCATTTCGCCAACTACGTCGAATTCTATTCGATGCGAGTCACAAGTGCAATTCGTTTGAGCTACTCGACAAGATGTGTCAATCGGCCTCTCGCAGCGGGGGCGTCAATGGCTGAAATGGACCCGGTTTTTTGGGACCATCGGCTTAGTTGGAGAACGGCCGCTCTGTTTGATAAACGGAGCGGATGATGACGAAGAAGACGAAACGCAAGATCGATGCGGCGCTGAAGGCGAAGATCGGCCTCGAGGCGCTGCGGGAGTCGGCGACGGTGCCGGATTTGGCGCAGCACTACGAAGTCCACCCGAACCAGATTTACTCCTGGAAGAAGCAATTGCTCGACCATGCGGCAAAGGTGTTCGATCCCAAAGCTGCACCGGACCCGGTGGCCGCGCGCGAGCGAGAGATGGACAAGCTCCACGCCAAGATCGGGCAATTGACGGTAGAGCGGGATTTTTTGGCGAAGAGGTCCGAAAGATGAGCGTTCCGGACCGCAGAGCCGTGCTCGACCGCGCCGATCCCAAACTGTCGATCCGTCGACAATGCACCCTTCTCGGGATCGCGCGATCGGTGGTCAACCCAGTAACCAGTCCTGGCGACCGGACGACACACTAGAGCGCGTCAAAGTGTGTGATGGTCGGGCCTCGTTGATTTTTGTACCAGCCCGTTGTGACATTAATCCCGCACTTGACCCAACCGAGCCACCGCCTAACACGCATCTCAAGCGTAGAGCTGGCTAATGCCGCGTTGCGCTCATTCTCATAAACCCGAGATGCTTTCTCGACGAAGTTCGCAATCGTCTTCTTGGCCGAGCGACCCCATCGGACTGAAGCGGTAGCCGAGGAAGTTCGAAGACGCGCTTCGACATTTCGCCTCTGCGCCGCGGCGATGAGGGCGTGGTGCGAGGTCGTCGGCGCTGCTTGAAATTGGGCGAAACGCATCTTCGCGTTCTTAGCTCGACAACATCACAAAGCCTATTGACAACCTCGCACATCGGAATCTCAGACGATCGACGCCACGCGCCCGAGTTTGCGACCGATTATCAGCGTGGCGAGTCTTCGGTCAATTGCAGCAATGTCGCGGGAACATGGGTGCTGACGAACTGGCCGAGCGTGGCGGTGACTTGAACGACGCCAGCAACCGGCGCGCGGACCGAACATCGATCAAGCTGAGCTTTTGCTTCGGCGAGGCCAGCCGCCGCCACATTGCGTTTCGCCAATGCTTCGGCGATGTCTTCCTGACGCGAACCGGCCTTCAGTAGCGCAAGTCTTTTCCTGGCGTCCTCAAGCTGGGCGGCTGTAACGCGCGCGTTCCGCTGGGTTTCCAAAAACTGGGCGCGCGTGATTGTTATGCCCTCGGTCAGCGCCGTGGCCCGGCCGAGAGCATCGTGAGCTTCCTCCGCGCGTGCCTGCGCAACGCCGACATTGGCTTCACCGATCGCGATTTCTTCGGGACGCGGGCCGTTGCGCGTTCGCTCGAACGCGGCCTGCGCGGCTTCCAGGCTGGCCGCGCGCAATTTGATCTCCTCTTCCAATGGCCCGCAATCGATCTGTAGCAGGACTTGACCGGCATCCACGTGGCTGCCGTCTGCGACCAACACTTTCTGAATCACACCGCTCGCCGCAACTCCAAGCAATAGGACCCTGCTCCCGATAGTCGGTGCGCGGGCCAAGGGCGGCGAAGTGGTTACGGTCTGAGCGCGAAGGTCATATGGCGCGCCGAGCGCCGCAAGCAGCAGGACGGCGCTGGTCACGCAAATTCCGAGATTTCTGCTCGAATATCCGAGTTTGCGCATCGGCGGCTCTTCTCGCGTTCGACAAGAGTCCTGTCTGACAGAGGTTGAGGGCGGATCTGCCCGCGCGGCATTGTCACGTTGCCCTCCAATGCTTGTCAATAGCGATTGCCTGCGCTCGATCTCCATATGCAAATCAGTAGCTTCCCCTTCCGGCCATCGAGCCGAAAAAGGATCAAGAGCGCCTATAGTGAGCGAACGCGACAATGCCTGACCACTCTCCACCCAATGCTGAAATTCAAATTGAGACACCAGCGAAGTGCTCGCCGTCAAAACGTGGCCGGATCCGGCCCGATGCGTCGGCCGGCGTCGAGACCAGCAAATTTCGCCATGTCGTCGGCGTCCAAGGCGAAGTCGAAAATCCCCATATTCTCGCGAATACGCGGCGGATGGGCGGACCGCGGGATGGCGATGAGGCCGCGCTCGATGTGCCGGCGCAGGATGGCTTGCGCCGGCGTCTTGCCGTGTTTTCGTGCGATGGCCGCGAAGACGGGATCGCCGAGATCGCCGCGCGCCAGCGGGCTCCACAACTCGGTTGCAATGCCGTGGGCGCGGTGGAAGGCGCAAAGCGCCGCTTGTTGCAGTTTCGGATGCAACGCGCTCTGGTTGACGGCCGGCACGACGCAGCTCGCCGCGAACAGACGCTCGAGCTGTGCCGGAGCATACGCTCATCGCCTTCGAGGGCGATTGAGGCGCCCTTGGGCAACAAGCGAATCTTTGCCGAATCGAAGCAGAGCTTTTCACGCAACAGCGGACGCGCGCTGAAGAAGGCGCGCGCCTTCCGCAGTCACGCCATTCTCGCATCAACCGAGAATTGGGAAACGAACCAGCGGGCATACCAATTCACCATCCATGGGATCGGGATGATGAAAATGCACGTCAGGGCGAGCACAATGGTCCGCCACAGCACCTGCCATCCGCGGGCGTTGAATGAGACGGCTCGCGTCGTGCCCGCGATGTTCCTGGCTATCCATCGCATCCAGGCTGTTTCCACCCAAGCCCAGCCGATGATGGTGAAGAACGACAGATAAAGGAACAGGGTCCAGCCTATATAGCCCCAGACGCTGCCGGCGAAGCTCAGCGGAAGCTGGCGCCCCTCAGAGCTGATATTGGCCAAGACCCATCTGATAGTCACCCAAGCGAGAGCTGCCTGGACCGGGATGAGAAGAAGAGGCAGGTAATGAATGTGAGCGTGCGCGCCGGCGTTATGCGCCTCGCCAGCGTTTTCCGCCTGGCCGGCGTAGGCGCATAACGCGATGAGTATGAAGACCCACCAGATGTCGCCGACCTTGCCGGTGAAAGCGAGATTGGGTCGTTGCGGGACGTGGACGTGGGCGACGCCCCAGCGGTAGAAACTGGTGAATGCCCAAGGCGTCGGGATCACCAACAACGTCGCGAGGACAAGAACCACGCCGCGCCAAAGGAGCCCCCAGACGTCGAAATCTGCCGAGAGCTGGCCGCCCTGAAGGCTATCGCGCCGCGGCGGCCCGCCGGGATGCGGCGGCGACCGCGGCGGTGGTGGCGGGACCGAGAAACCGAAGCCGGGAATATCGGCTGCCCTCTGCCAATCGGACATGCCGTCGGTCCAGACGAGCGTGTCTCGCGTGAGCCGTCCTGCGGCTATCAGAGCGCTGAGTTCGCTCTCCGGGAAGGGACCTTCCTGCTTGCCATAGGACGCAATGAACCAATTTCGTTCGGACATGACGTTTCCCCCGCGAAGGCAGCGCCGGATGAACCAGGTCCGACCGCCGCGCCCCAAAGCAGGCGGATGCTACAGGTTTTCCGCACGTTTCGGCAATTGCGTTCTCGGATCTTCGTTGGCAGCTGGCGCTTTCGCTCGTCCGATGGTTCTCGAACTTCATGCAGGCAACAGTATGATCCCGAAAACTCGGCATATTCTTCCGACAAATTCATGCGTCAACGCAAACTGATAGAGCGTGATGGCGGTGCAATTTGAAACCATCACGCTCTTGCGCGGCAAAGGATTTCGCTTTGGCTTAAGCTTCCCAGAGCTGGATGAGCAATCGTGGAAGCCACTTTTACGCTCGCGTCCCGCTCTAAACTTACGGAATCGGTCACGTTTATGACTTCTGGGTTGATTCAATCCAAAGTCATCGTGGCTAAGCCTCGTCAGCGTCCCCCTTTCGTACGTTGGCACGCTTCACATTTCGAGAACGGCGGCTCGCGTGTCACGATGAATTGGTACGCTCCATGCGTCTTCGCCAAGTCGCCCGCTCTCAAAACGTGGCGGGGTCAGGCCCGATGCGCCGACTGGTGTCGAGCCTTGCGATTTTTGCCATGTCCTCGGCGTCCAAGGCGAAGTCGAAAATCCCCATATTCTCGCGAATACGCGGCGGATGGGCGGACCGCGGGATGGCGATGAGGCCGCGCTCGATATGCCAGCGCAGGATGACTTGCGCCGGCGTCTTGCCGTGTTTTCGCGCGATGGCTTCGATGACTGGACCGCCGAGATCGCCGCGCGCCAGCGGGCTCCAGGAACTCGGTCACTATGCCGTGGGCGCGGTCGAAGGCGCAAAGCGCCGCTTGCTGCAATCGCGGATGGAGCTCGATCTGATTGACGCTCGGTACGATGCTGCCGGATGCGAGGAGGCGCTCGAGCTGTGCCGGCTCGAAATTCGAGACACCGATCGCGCGAGCTTTGCCGGCGCGATAAATCTTTTCCAAAGCCCGCCAAGTCTCGACATATCTGTCCTTCGCCGGCTGCGGCCAATGGATGAGGTAAAGGTCGACGTAGTCGAGGCCGAGCCTCTGCAGGCTCTCATCGAAGGCCCGCAATGTGCGTTCATAGCCCTGCTCGTCGTTCCACAGCTTCGTCGTCACGAAAATCTCGTTGCGCGCAACGCCGGCGTGTTTCAGCGCCTGGCCTAAGCTTACCTCATTGCCGTAGACCACCGCCGTGTCGAAGAGGCGGTAGCCGGCGTCGAGCGCCGCGCCGACAACCTTCGGCATGTCGGCATTGGAGATCTGCCAAAGGCCCATGCCGAGCTGCGGGATCGCAACGCCGTTGTTGAGCGCCAGCGTGGGGGCAAAAGGCATCGCAACCGCTCCTATTCGGTACTGAGCTTTGCGTGCGCTTTGGCCAGTTCACGCAAGTCCTGCCAGGCGAGTTTTTTCTGTGCCGGCTGGCGCAGAAGATAGGCGGGATGCAGCATGGCCAAAGCGGGGATTTTCGTGCCGGCCAGGTCGTATGTGTGCCAGCGGCCGCGCAGACGCATGATTCCCTCGCTGACGCCGAGCAGCGTTTGCGCGGATGGCGCACCGAGGCAGACGAGGATTTTCGGCCGCACGAGTTCGATCTGGCGGCGCGTGAACGGCAGACAGGCGGCGATCTCGATCGGCGTTGGCGTCCGGTTGCCCGGCGGTCGCCAGGGGACCACATTGGCGATATAGACCTTTGTCCGGTCGAGGCCGACCGCAGCCAGCATTTTGTTCAATAATTGTCCGGCCCTGCCGACGAAAGGCAGGCCTTGCCGATCTTCGTCGGCCCCCGGCGCCTCCCCGACGAGCATGATCTCCGCCTGCGGATTGCCGTCGGCGAAGACGAGCTGTGTCGCCGTCGCTTTCAACGCGCAGCCTTCGAAAGCGAGCAGTCTTTCGCGCAGCTCTTCGAGAGTTTGCGCCGCGGCGGCGCTCTCCCGCGCCGACTGGGCAAGCTTCTCCACTGAGGCTGTTGCGGCCTCTTAAATCTGCGCCGCAGGACGCGGCGCGCCCCGTTCGGTAATCTTCGCCACAGGACCCGGCGCGCCGCGTTCGGGCGGCCGCGCCTCGGGGGCCGGTTTGCCTTCGCGCATGGCGCGGGGGGCGGGGGGTGCGGCTTGCGCGCATTCGGCAAAACGGTCGTGCGGATGGGCGTCGACCGCCACGTCGACGCCCATGGCCACATACCATCGCAGCAGGCCGAGCAGCGCCGCCGTCTCCGCAGGGGAAGGGGTTTCGTCGAAGTTCGAGGACATGCGAGGTTTCTCGTAGGCTTGCAGACTAGCTGATTTCCGCGGCGAAACCGATGCCGCATTGGCGACACGGCCCCAAAGAGATGCTTTCGCAGGCACGGGTTCTGCCCTAGAGCGTGCTCTCTATCGGAAAAATCCTCCAATTCTTCCGGAATAGGCGCTAGGAAAGCGCCCATAATTAGAAAATCATCGAGTCAACGCGAGGACAAGATATGGCCGAGACAAACTCAGAATTGCCCGCACGCGAAAGCATGGACTTCGACGTCGTTATCGTCGGCGGCGGTCCGGCTGGGCTTGCTGCCGCCATTCGGCTGAAGCAATTGTCTGCCGATCTCTCGGTGGTTGTGGTCGAAAAGGGCTCCGAACTCGGCGCCCACATATTGTCCGGAGTTGTCATCGATCCTGCCGGGCTCGACAAACTGCTGCCCGGCTGGCGGGAGGAACCCGACCGGCCCTTGCGGACGCAAGTGAGCGACGACCGTTTCTATTTCCTCTTTCCCGCATGGGCGATTCGGCTGCCCAATTTCACCATGCCGAAGCTGATGAACAACCACGGCAATTTCATCGGCTCGCTCGGCAATCTCGTGCGCTGGCTCGGCGCCAAGGCGGAAGCTCTGGGCGTCGAAATCTATCCCGGCTTTGCCGCGACCGAAGTGCTTTCTGGAGAAGGCGGCGAAGTCCTCGGCATCGCGACGGGCGACATGGGGATCGGTCGCGACGGCAAGCGGAAGGACACTTATACGCGCGGCATGGAATTGCGCGGCAAATATACTTTGTTTGCGGAAGGCGCCCGCGGTTCGCTCAGCAAGGAACTGATTAGAAGGTTCGATCTCGGCCAAGGCCGCGAACCGCAGAAATTCGGCATCGGCTTGAAAGAGCTTTGGCAGCTCGCGCCGGAGAAACACAAGCCGGGCCTGGTGCAGCATTCCTTCGGCTGGCCGCTCGACAACGGCACCAGCGGCGGCTCCTTCCTCTATCATTTTGAAGAGGGGTTCGTCTCGGTCGGCTTCGTCGTGCACCTCAATTATTCCAACCCGACGCTGTCGCCGTTCGACGAATTTCAGCGTTTCAAGACACATCCTTTGATCGCGCCGACATTCGAAGGCGGCAAGCGTATTGCCTATGGCGCGCGGGCGTATACCTCGGGCGGCTATCAATCCGTGCCTAAGCTTAGCTTCCCGGGCGGTGCGCTGATCGGCTGCGCTGCGGGCTTCATGAACCAGCCGCGGATCAAAGGATCGCATAACGCGATTTTTTCCGGCATACTCGCCGCAGAGCATATTGCCGCCGCTTTGGCCGCCGGCCGCGCCAACGACGAACTCGTTTCCTACGAGGCGGCATGGCGAGGCTCCGAGATCGGCCGCGATCTTTTCAAAGTGAGAAACGTAAAGCCCCTATGGTCGAAGTTCGGCACGCTCGTCGGCATCGGGCTCGCCGGTTTCGACATGTGGACGAACGAACTCTTCGGCTTTTCGCTGTTCGGCACATTGAAACACGGCAAGCCCGATTACGCGACCTTGAAACCTTTGTCGCAAGTCAAGCCGATTGAGTATCCAAAGCCCGACGGCAAGATCAGCTTCGACAGACCGTCCTCGGTGTTCATCTCGAACACCAACCACGAAGAAGATCAGCCGGTGCATCTGCACTTGCAGGACGCAGAGATACCGATCACCCGCAACCTGCCCGAATATGGCGAGCCGGCGCAGCTCTACTGCCCCGCCGGCGTCTACGAAGTCGTCTACGGCGACGAAGCGAACAAGAAAGATCCGCGCTTCGTCATCAATGCGCAAAATTGCGTCCATTGCAAAACCTGCGACATCAAGGATCCGGCGCAGAACATCACTTGGGTGCCGCCGGAAGGCGGCGGCGGGCCGAACTACCCGAACATGTGAGGGGCGGGTGGCGGATTTGCGTTGTATCTGCGCGGGCGCTCCTTTGTGCAGTAATTATCCTCCGGCAAAGCCGGAGGCTTTATTTGGTGAGCCGCTCAAAGCGGCTGGGCGGGGACGCTAAGGCGTCCCCGGATGACAACTCCAAGAGTGAGAGGGCTACGATTAAATATCGATCGAGCTTTCTTCTGCTTCCGAGATTTTCACGGCTGCATTCCAGATGTCATAGGGTCTCCACGCTTGTTTGGAATTTGCTTTGGCAACCATCGCGACCTACAACCTTCTTCATCCTGATTTGACCTTTTGTGTCTTTGGCAGCTCACAAAAAGCGAGAGTCACGAAAGACTTCCGTAAACGTCAAACTGCTACTGCCACCCCGGCAGAGCCGGGGGAACTCTCAACTTATTAGATGGAGAAATGCCGCCGATCTCATGCTAATCTTATTCGCATGAGCCAAGCCCTGCGCAAAACCTTGACGCTTTCCGAATTTCTCGAATGGGAGCAAAACCAAGAGCTCCGCTACGAGTTCGACGGCATCCAGCCGGTCGTGAGGACCGGCGGAACCGTTGCGCATGCAAGCATCCAAGCCAATCTCGCCCTATCGCTGGGTGGCAGGTTGCGGGGAAAACCCTGTACGTTCATAGGCAACGACCTGAAAATCGAGGTTGCCGGCCGCATCCGCTATCCCGACGGCTTCGTCGTCTGCTCCCCCGTGTCGAACAAGAGCACGATCGTCGCCGAACCGGTCGTCATCTTCGAAATCCTCAGCCCGAGCACGTCGAGCACCGACCGCATCCTGAAAAACCGCGAATACGCGGCGACGCCGTCCGTCCGGCGCTACATCATTCTCGAGCAGGATCGGATCGCCGCCACGGTTTTCGCCCGTATCGAGGGCGATTGGGCCGGCCACGTCCTCATTGAGGATGCCATCCTGGCGATGCCCGAAATCGGGCTCGAAATTCCTCTCGCGGAATTTTACCAAGGCCTGGTTCTCGACAGCCCCGGAGATGTCGAAGAAACCCGACAGAGCGAGTGAAAAGAGCTTCTTGTTCAGCTTAGTCGGCGAGGCGCACGATGCGGCCGTGCGGAGAAAAGCCAAAGTGGCACAATGTGTAGATGACGGCGAAAGCACTCAGAGACGTGTTGCAACGGGTCGAAGCTGGCCGGAAGAGGCACAAGAACAGCTGGCGGAGATCGCGCGCGCAGTTCGTATACGGCGAGGAGCGGAACGCCGGAGCCGATACTCGGCCAATGCGCATGACTGTGGCCGGCCGGGATAGAAGGTTGGCACGGTCTCGGTGGCTTAGCAGGATAGAGCAAAGTTTCCTGAACCTGTGAAACGGCATGGGTCCAATTGCCGGTCGGCGCGATAACCGATTGATTCTTCAAAACTTGACGGCGTTCGTGGCGGGCGCCTATTCACAGATTTCAGGCCGAGTTGCCTTCCCCACTTTTGTGCGAAGCACGTTGTATCATCAAGTTCTAGGCAAGGTTGGCGCTCTAGCGTCCGCAGCATGGCAGACCGGCGTTTCCGGCCCGTCCGCGCGCATCACGGCGCCCGCCCCGCTGGAACATCCGGTACGTCGCCATCGAGAAACCCGCCCAGGGACATGCGATGTCGAGCAGCATATTGACGAACGGTTCCGCGCTGACGGCGCTTTTGGCGCTCGATCAGACCCAGCAGGCGATGAGCAAATACGAAAACCAGATTTCCACAGGTCTGGCCATTTCGAGCGCCGCGGACAATGCGTCCTACTGGTCGATCGCGACCAGCATGAATTCCGACAATGGCGCGCTTGGTGCGGTGTCGGCTGCGTTGTCGGAGAGCTCGGCGTTTCTGGCGACGACCACCGCGGCTATGCAGTCGACGGTTTCGATCATGGATTCGATCAAGAACGACTTGACCGATGCGTCGAATCCGGGTGCCAATATGGCCGATATCCAGACCGACATTTCGGCCCAGCAACAGCTTCTGTTCAGCATAGGCAGTTCTGCGACATTCAACGGCCTCAACCTCTTGACGAATTCACAGGCGGTCACTGGCGCGGCGCCGACAACGCTCGGCGCGGCTATCAATCTCGCCGCCTCCTTTAATTCGACCGGCGGCACCCAGGCTGTCAGCTACATCAGCATCGCGACCCAATATTCGAGCGCAACTGCTCCGGGCACCGAGCTTTTCGACGGTACGACGGGGGCGACCAATGCCGCCACTGCAACGGGCGGCATTCTCGGAACCGCCGGCGCCAACAGCGGCGTCTCGGTCCTCCAAATCGACATCAGTGGCGACACGGCGGGCAGCGCCAACATTGCCGATCTGCTGGCCGATGTGCAGGCGGCGATCAGTTCGATCACCACCGCGGCGAGCACGATCGGCGGTGCCCAAACCAATGTCACAGATCAACAAAGCTTCATTTCCAACCTGTCGGCTTCCTTGAGCGTAGGTGTCGGTTCGCTCGTCGATGCGGATATGAACCAGGCCTCGACGAAAATCGCGGCTTTACAAGTCCAGCAGCAGCTCGGCGTTCAGGCCCTGTCCATTGCCAATTCGAACGCGCAGTTGGTCCTAAAGCTGTTCCCGTAGTGGGCGGATCGGGATGGACCAGGCGAAGAGCCACGTCCTCTGGCGTTCAGGGCCCCGGCCTCCGCATTTTCGAATCAGTCGAGCGATCACCAGCGGACCCATAGTTGAGCGCCGTCGTGTCGGCATCCGACTTTGGGCCGAGGCGCTTCGGAACGAGCAAATCCTGGCGATCGTCCGCGAAGGCGTCGATGCGCCACGAAAACTGCTCGCGGGCCTCATAAAGGATGTGCAGCGACGCGGGAAGCTGCGGCCCGACCTGAAGCCCGACGCGGTGGCGCGGGTTCTCATTGCGCTCTACCACGGCTTCGTTTTGCAGCAGGCATGGGACGAGGAGGCGGAACTCGAACCTTTTCTCGCGGTCGTCGCCGCAGCGCTCGGGACGCTCGTGTGGGAAAGTCCGGGTAATTGAGAAGGTAAGAGCAGCGGTTTCGTAACCCGTAGGTCAGGGGTTCGAATCTCTTCTGGTTCATGCGGCTCCTTTGGCTGGTGAGCGATGTCTTCCGCGACGCCGGCATGCGGCACCCTCGGGCGGAGTCCCGCAGGTAAACTCGGAAATCATATTGGCGTGCAATCCGGCTTTGGGCGAGGCTCACCTCAGCGCTGCGGCGATGTTGCCGCCATCGACCGTCGTCACATCGGCCGTCGTGCGCTCGGCGAGCGCCTGATGCAGGAAGGCCTGCGCCACATGTTCGGCGCCGACTTCTAAGCCGAGCAGATTGCCAGCCATATAGGCGGCTTGCGAAACGCCGCGTGCTTTCGACCGATTTGCGATCATTTCGTCTGTCAGAAGTCCGGAGCGTATGCGATCCGCGTTGACGGCGTTGGAGCGAATGCCAAAGGCGCCGTATTCGAGCGCATACTGGCGCGAAAGAAACAGCGTTGCGGCCTTGGGCAGGCCGTAGGCGCCGAACTTCGAGCCGGGATTGACCGCCTGCTTCGAAGTATTGAAAAGAAGCACACCGCCGGTACCCTGCTGCTTGAAGATCCGCACCGCGGTCTTGGCTACCGTCTGATGGGCAAAGAAGTTGAGTTCAAAGCTCTTGCGCAAAATCGCATTGTCGATCTCGCCAATTCCGCCTTCGAAGGCAGCGCCGGCGTTGGAGACGACAATGTCGACGCCGCCGTAGGTGTCGATCGCACGCTCGAAGGCCGCGCAAACCTCCGCCGGTTTTGTCACGTCGGCGCCGACACCGATCGACGCGTTGCCCGCTGACTTCGCGACCTCCTTTGCCTTCGCCTCATCGATGTCGACGACGACGACATGGGCGCCTTGTCCGGCGAAGAGCTTCGCGGTTGCAGCGCCTATTGCGCCGGCACCCCCTGTTACAAGCAAGACCTGCCCGGTCAGCGGTTCGGCTTTGCGGGAGGCGAGCTTCGCCTGCTCGAGCGACCAGTATTCGAGCTCGAATAGGTCAGGTTTGCTGAGCGGGCGGAAACTGCCGATCGCCTCGGCACTCTTCACGGTCTCGATCCACATCGCGCCAATATCGGATGCGATCCTGGCATCTTGAAGCGAGCGACCATGACCGAACATGCCGAGACCGGGAACGAGGGTCAGCCGCGGCATCGGATCGAGCATGGTGCGCCTAATGCCGTCTCGCGCATCATTGGCCGCGAAATAGGTGCGGTACTTGTCGGCAAAATTGGCGACCTGTTTCGCGACACTGACGTGGTAGCTGTCCAGCTCATCGAGGTCGGCAGCCGGCAGCACCATGGCCCCGGTTTTGATCCGAATCGACAAATCGGGTGTCGAAACACCGCGGTCGGCGTAGTCGGCTACGCCTTCGGAATTGACGAATTCGAGAATCGCGGGCGAGGTGCGGAAATCGCTCACCATGCGGTCGAAGCGCCCTTCGCCACGTGGCACGGCCACAGCGCCGCGCAGCATGGGCGCGATCTGGCGCGCGGTTGCAAGTCTTGCCGGAAGTTTCGCCGGCTTCAACGCGTTGCGCCCGTTCCGCGCCACATAGTCCTCGGCCAATGTGACATGGTCAATCATGCGGTCATAGGCTTGCTTCGCCGTTTCGCCGAAGGTGAAGATGCCATGCTTGTCGAGGATCAGACCTTCAACCGTTGGGTTTTGTTCGTAGATCTCGGCGGCCGCCTTGGCGAGACGGAAGCCGGGCTTGATATAGGGGACGAAGCCCATTGCCGAGCCAAACACGTCATGGCACAGCTTCTCGCTGTCGGGGCCTTGGTCGACTATGGCCAGGATCGCCGTCGAATGCGTGTGGTCAACGAATTTGTGCGGCAGGAATGCATGAAGCAGAGTTTCGACCGACGGATTGGGCGCCGATGGATCGATGAGATTGCAGCGCTGGAGGGCGACCATGTCTTCGTCCGACAGATCGGCGAGCGAGCGGGCCTTCAGAAGGGCGCCCAGCTTTACGGCCGGCAGGCCTTGCGGCTCGATCACCGCCATGTCCCAACCGCTGCCCTTGACGCAGAGAACTTCCCATTCGTCGCCGACGAGATCGCAGACTCGCAGCTTCACCGATGTATTGCCACCACCGTGAAGCACGAGCCGCGGGTCGCCCCCCAGCAGTCGGGTCGTGTAGACACGAAGTGCGAGATCGCGTTGAACACCTTTGCCGGCATAGGCGCTCACTCGCGCCTCCGCGTCTCTGTCGTCCCAAAGGTTGTTCATGGCGCGCTCATCTCTCCGGTTTTTGAATGGCCCCGGTCGCGGCGACAGCATCAGCCGGAGACGTTCGATGCGTTTCGCCCGTCCGCCGCAATATGCCGTTGATTGACTTGAGAATTATTGCGAGCCGGCCGGCTTGGCAAGGCGGCTCCCCAACCCCGCACCTTCTCCGGGATGTCGCCGAAGGTCAAGACTCCATCTCCGTCGAGTTGGTCGAGGCAGAGACCCTCGACCGTTTCGTCGGTTCGAAGGTTTCGGCTGCCCAATGCGATGCAGCCGCGTCCAATTTTCGAGAACGTGATCTAGGCGATCCTAAGACGACGAAAAAGCGGAAACTTGACCAAATCCAAGACGACGGCGAAGGCAATGGCCGCGGCAAGCATGGCGGCCACAAGCAAGGCAGGCAAGGGCGTCATCGCGATTCCGCCGACAGCCAAAATCGAAGCGATCGCGATATCGGCAATGGACGAAACAACGAGCCAGACGCTTGGGCGAGAGGACCACAGATGCTGCCGCTCACGATTGGTATAGGTCGTCGCCTGGTTGCCGAACACGACGACGACAAAAGCCAACGTCCTCAGTGCGTCAATGTCGAGCCCCATCCGGCAGGCGCCGAAAGCAAAGACGGATGTGCAAAAGGCCAGCTCGCCAATTCCCATGCTGACGCCCGCGGTCGTCAGTTTGCCGATTTGCCATGCATTTGGCGTCGGCGACGGTCGGACATTGTCGGTCGTCAACGCCATGCCGAGGAAGTCGCCGGTGATCATGATGAGGACCATGAGCAATGGCGTCAGGATCGCATGCCCGGTCATGATCAGGCCGACTGCCAGGAAGAGCACTTGCACGATCTTCTTGGTGATGGAGTTCAGCGCATAACTCAGAATGCGCTGGAATGTCACTCGCCCTTCCTTGACCGCGGCGACGATGCCGGAAAGGCCGGGCTCGGTCAGCACCATGCCGGCGGCCGATTTAGCGACATCGGTTGCCGTCGAGACCGCGATACCGATCTGCGCCTGGCGCAGTGCCGGCGCGTCATTGGCGCCGTCGCCGCACATCCCGATGGTATGACCGCCGCTCTGGAACGCCTTGACGAGCTTATACTTATCCTCCGGCAGGACACCGGCGAAGACCGCGTAGTCCTCTGCACTGACGACATCGGGGATCGAGCCCGGCGGACAGATGGCGCCATCGAGCCCCACCGCCTGCGCCACGATGGCCGCGGTCGCCGGCGCGTCCCCCGTCACCATGACAGTGCGTACGCCCAACCCGTGCAACTCCGTGACGAGCGCCGCCGAGTCCGTGCGAGGCGGATCGCTGAGCGCGATGAGCCCTGCCAGCTTCATCGCCGCAGGCGCTCCGGCGGCGACCGCCAGCACTCTGAAGCCCTGTTCCTCGAGCTCCTTCGCCGCCGCGTTCGCACTTGCCGATGGTGGTGCGAGACCGATGACCGCGGCAAAGGCCCCCTTTACAATACGTCGCGGGCTTCCCGTCGAAATCTGTTGCGATCGCCTCGGACATTTTGTTGGCCGGATCGAACGGCACGAACTTGATCACCTTCGGCACATCGGAGACAGCCTTGTCCAAAGCAGCAGTGCGTATGGCTCCGTCGACCGGGTCCTGCCCGCCATCCGAACTAGCCAGCGCGGCCAGCGCCAGGACATGCGCCTCGTCGAATTCTGCCATGGGCCGCACACTCGTCACCGTCAGCGCGTTGCGCGTCAGTGTGCCTGTCTTGTCGGCACACAAGACATTCATTGTTGCCGCTTCATCCACCGCGGAAAGGCGGGTCGGCAGGACGCCCAGCTTCGCCAGGGCCCGCGCGCCGAGCGCCGACGCGAGAGTGAAAGTGGCCGGCAGCGCGACCGGTATCGAAGCGAGGACAGCCGTCAGGACGAGGGGGATGATCTCGGCGAACGGCATCTCGAGAAAAGTGGCATAGGCCACTAGACCCGCGATGACGACGCCGTTGAACGCGGCGAGATTGCGCACGACGCGCAGAACCGCCTTTTGCTGAGAACTTACGACATGGGCAGTGCGCACAAGCTCCGCGGTGCGGCCGAACTTGGTGCGCGCTCCAGTCGCCGTGACTTCCGCCACCGCCTCGCCGCGCCGTACCAACGCCCCGGCATAGGCCTGCACGCCGGCGCCGGCTTCGATGGGGATAGATTCGCCGGTGAGCATGGATTGGTCGAGCAGGACTTCTCCTTCGCTGAGATGCACATCCGCTGCGACTACGGCACCCAGTGAGAGCTTCACCACGTCGCCCGGAACCAGCTCGGCCGCGGGGAGGGTTTTCCATGCGCCGTCACGGCGGACCGACGCATTCAGTGCGAGCCGCGACTTCAATGCGGCAAGGGTTGCCCGGGCTCGGCTCTGCTGGAGCAGCCCGAGCGCGGCATTGAACACCAGGAGACCCGCGATGATCGCGGCCTCGACATATTTGCCGAGCACCAACTGGAGCACGATCGCGGCTTCGAGCATCCACGGAACCGGCGCCCAGAATTTTTCAACCGCCATGCGCAACGGATGCATGCTCGTATCCGGCACCGCGTTTGGGCCAAATTTCTCCAGCCGAAGGCGGGCTTCCTCGTTGGTCAGACCGACATTGGCGTCGCTTGCCGATTTCGGAAGTGAAGTGCTTGCGGTGGACAGCCCAGTGGCCATGGTCCTAGTCTCCAACCCATATTGGGCACACGAAGTGTGTCGTTCCGCGCCGGAAAACTATACGTGTCCCTGCCGGCTGTCTTCCTTGCACGGCAGCAACGCCCCCGCCCGGGGGTTAGTCAATAAGACACGAAGACACCTCCCGTCATCTCGCTTTAGTATGTGCAATTATCCCGGCGTTTACTGAGCAGCGATCCAGCGGGCGATCTGCGGCCAATGTTCCTGTAACGTCCGCGCTCCCATGAAGAGCCCGATATGGCCGCCCGGCACCGTCTCCTGAACGATCCGGTCCTTCGGCGTCCCGAGATATTTGGCGGCGTCGAGGACCTGCTCGGGCGCCGTGATATCGTCGGCAGCGCCTGCCAGCAGATACGCCGCGCAAGTGATGTCGCGCAGGCTGAGCTTGCGGCCGAGACCGACGAACGTGCCCTTGGCGAGCCGGTTCTCCTTGAAGAGCTGGGTCATCACTTGGAGATACCAGCGTCCCGGCAGGTCGATCGGGTTTTCATACCAGCTGTTGAAAGTCTCCTCCTTGGCGAGATAGGCGGGGTCGTCGATGTGCTCGTAAAGATCGATGTGATCTTGGATGTAATGCTGCTCGGGGTGCATGTTCTTCCAGCCCGCCAACATGTATTTACCCTGCATCAGGCCGCCGCCAAGCGCGATCAGCTCCTGATAGAACGAGATCGGGGATTCGTGCGCCATGCGCTTGATCGGCCCGTCGCCGGCATCGGTGTCGATGGGCGCGCCCGCAAGCACGAGCGAATTGACCTTGTCGGGAAAACGCGCTGCGATCATGGCTGCGACCCAGCCACCCTGGCAAAGCCCGACGAGATTCACGCGGCCACCGAGATCGTCGATCGCGACGACGACCTCGGCGAGGTAATTGTCGATCTCCAAGTCCTTCATGTCTTCGGTCGCCGACTTCCAGTCGGTCAATGCAACATGGCCAATTCCATTGGCCAACAGAGTCTCGACCAGGCTCTGGCCTTTGTGGTAGTCGGCGATCATGGCCGTATGACCGGCATGAGGCGCATCAATGAGGGTCGGGATCCCGCCGGGCTTTCCGTAGTCGCGCAGCACCATTGTGCGCAGATCCAGGCGCACTTGGTTTGGCGTCGCCAGGACGGGCCTCAGCTCGCCATGAATTTTGACCTCTTCCTCGGCGAATTTAAGGGCCTTCGCGTAAGCGTCGCTACCCTGCTCGAGCAGATTCATCGCCATTGCCATCGGCCAGAACGCCGGGACGCTCGGCAGCGATAGATTTGCGGGCTTAGTCAACGGTTTTTCCGGCATGGCAAGTCCTCCGATCCGATGGCCCGATGGTCATGACCATAAATTTCGTACGCTCCGCAGTTCGTCGCTGGCGCATCAACTACGGAAGAGCCGCCGGGCAGGCTCGGCGGCTCCGTTAAATTTTTCCTTGATCGAAGCTTGTCTGCAACTCTTGTCGCCCAGTATCGATCCCGTCTTGACCTCATTCAGCTCATTCTCGGCCTTAGCGGGCCTGTGTGGATCAGCTGAGAGGTCCAATCATCATGGAGATGGCGAAACTCCCCATAGTTGCCTTTCGTTATGTCACCGGTCCGACTATCCCAACGCGAGCTCGACTGCGCCATTCAGCCACCCGCATGGACGAGATCGGCCGGCTCACCCGTTTTCTCGCCTGCATGCACGTCAATGCGTGAAGGATTGGTCGTAGCGAGGATCGCCTTGGCGCGAGCGATGTCCGCTGCCGAGCCATGCGCCATCACCAGAAAGCTATCGGCTTTCAGAGCCGTCTCATATTGGATCACGCTGTCCTTCGGGATGCCGATGCTATAGAGCGCGGCACCAAGCGCACTCAGCCCACCAACCATGATGGCGCTTTCGACGGCGGAAATCGCTATACTGGCGAGATATCCAAGCACGACGACATGCCCAACGACGGGAATGGTCAAGAACAGCCCGCCAAAGAACAAGCCCCAGAGACCGCCCCAGAACGCACCCCGCGTGCCCCAAAACTTGACCCGATCGCCGATGTTGTAGAAGCCGACGACCTTTTCGTCAGTCTGGTATCCCTTACCGACGACGCTGAGATTCTTCATCTCGAGTCCGGCTGCGGCTAGCTTTTTCACGGCTGTTTCCGCTGCATTGTGGTCTGCGAAGACGGCGATGATCGTGTCAGCTTTTTCCATTTGATTCTCCTTAAGGACGAGGCGACGCTCAGCGCTGGCGTTTTGCGTCGCGCGTTTTGGAATAGGCACGAGCCAGGAAGCCCGGACGCGTTACCCAGCCAATGCGACAATACCCGGCAGAGGTTGCGAAGGCAGGCTCGGAAGCTACTCAGCCCGGTCCAATCCGAGGGCGGTCAACGGCAACGCTCGCAACGGCGCATAGTCCAACCTACGCATGCCTTTTTTGAAGGTTCCAGCTACTGGGCACGGTTAGTCGACGGCAAAGGCACATTCGCCTTTTGCGGTGCGATATCCTGCCCCGCCAACGCGAGGGCCACCACGGGGTTCAGGCTGTCGACCATCGATGTCGGCAGCAAGATCGTGGCGCCGCGCTCCTTGGTCGTCTCATAGATGATATTCATGGCGCGCAGCTGCAGAGCCGTCGGATGCGCCGCATAGGTGATGGCGGCCTCGACGAAACTTCCCGCGATCGCAGCCTCTGCCGATCCGAGAATCACGCGGGCCTGTTTTTCCCGTTCAGCCTGGGCTTGCCGAGACATGGCGTCCTGCAATGCGACCGGGATAGCGACGTCGCGGATCTCGACCGATTTCACCGAGATACCCCAGTCGGAAGTCTTGCGGCCGATTTCGCCGCGCAAAAGCTCATCGGCGGCTTCGCGTTCCGATAGAAGCGCCGACAGCATTGATGAGCCGATCATTTCGCGAAGCGATGTCTGGGCGACGCGATCGATCGCTTCGCGATAGTTCGTGATGTTCAAAGCCGCCTTTTGCGCGTCATGGACGAACCAGAAGATGATCGCGTCGACATTTACCGGAACGGTATCCTTGGTCAGTGCCTCCTCTGCACTAAAAGCCGTGGTCTGAATGCGTTCGTCGATGACGGCCACAATGTTGTCGATGACCGGAATGATCAGGAAGAGTCCTGGTCCTTTGACGCCGAGCAATTTACCCGCACGCAAGATGACAAATTTTTCCCAAGTGTTCGCCATCTTCAGTGCAGAGGCAATAATGATCGCGGCAATTACAAAGGCGCCTCCCAAATAAAAGTAGCCTATCGCACCCAATGCCATACCTAAGGCACCGCAGGCGATGGTAAGAAATAGAGTGATCGGATTCATTGTCGTAGTTCCTCATTCCATGAGATCACTGCGTGCCGACATGCATCGAGCGAACCTGCACACGGGTCTTTGTCGAGCCCGTCGGTCACCCTTCAACCCGCTGCTTCCGTTTGACCCTCGATCAGGGCGAGCGGCGCCTGGAGGCGGTCTTCGGGTGGCGCGCTTCGGGGACACCCGCGAAGATTTTCTTTCGAGCGCATCACTCATCAACTGCGACAATACTCGGCAGCGGCCGTGCGAAGGTAGACTCGGAAACTACTCAATCTGTCCGCTCGGGGGCATGTCACGTCACGTTGAATCACGGCAGGCAACCCAAACGCACCCGCGCAGCCTCGCCCACAACGTCAGCAAGGCCAACCAGACCGATACGCTCGAGCTAGGATCGCCAGCGAAACAAACGCTCGAATTCGGGAAGTTCGCTTGGTAAATGGTCGTCATAGTAGTTCTGGAGATGCTGCTCATAGGCTTGATCGAGCGTTGTGGATGCATCGTATGCCGGGCTGTCTTTGACCCTCTGACGATCGACATCGAGGTTCACCAATTTATTCGCCCAATCGATCTCTCGTGCCGACCGTGGCGAGATCAGGACCTTTTTCCCGGGCCACCAATTCTTCGTATCGACGACGAAGTATTCGATGCTCCAATCAGCATCCTGCACGAGAAAGTCCGCGACGTGACCGATCCCGCATCGCCGGCATGGATATGATAGCCGGTGACCGCTTCGATGCTGCGCAGATGAGGATCGCCGTCGCTTCGCTTAGGGTCGTCAATATCCTCTACGCGCCGTCTAGATCCCAGGACAGGTGACGCCGCCGGGGTGCCGCCTGCATAGCCGTAGCTATCCGTGAAAAGCCCATTACCCCAATAAGGACTCCAGCCGTAGTAATCGTAAATGTTGGTTTCTATCTGCCGCGACACAGGCCGATCGGTATCGATATCCGGGCTGTCCTTGACCTGCTGCATGGTCAAGTCGACCGAGAATTCGTGTCGCTCTGGATCGAGGTGCCCCAAGACGTAGACGGGCAAGAGGACTTTGCGACCGGAGAGCCAATTGCCTGTATCGACGACCAACCAACGAACCAACCAGCTGGCGTCGTCAAATAGAAAGTCGCTGACGGTGCCAAGCCGACCATCGCTTGCCGCGATGGCGTAGCCGTTGATGACTGCTGAGTTCCACAACATCGCGCGCTCCTCTTACGTTTACGTCTGCCTCCAATCGAGGGTCTTTAAAGACGCTTCTTCGCACTCCGACGTTGACGCCTGTGATCGGCGTTTTCCGGATGATGCGCTATCGCGTGCGACATCCGTGGAATATCAAACGACTTCTTCTCGGTGGAAATGCCGCGCTCGCCGATATCGATCTCGATGCTGGTCGTCTTACGCCGTTCCTGGCAGAGCTGATTGCCGAAAGCCACGCGGCGACGCCGGGCGTCGAAAGGGACGGCACCCATCAGAAACGTTATCGAACATGTGACGGCTCGTCGCTTTCAGCTCTTTTGCGA
Organism: uncultured Alphaproteobacteria bacterium; assembly: GCA_963809985.1. GTDB lineage: Bacteria > Pseudomonadota > Alphaproteobacteria > Rhizobiales > Beijerinckiaceae > Methylovirgula. The sequence goes on from CAWELW010000004.1 coordinate 1,693,706, forward strand.
TAAAAACCGGAAGCGCCCGGGCCGGAAGTCAATCCCGGCCCGGGCGCTTCCCACTTGGCACTACTTCCGCAACGCATCCTTGGCGCCGCTGATGGCGTTCTGGACCTTGCCTACGACCTTGTCGCGCCTGCCATCAGCGGTCAGCTTGGCATCACCAACAACCTTGCCGGCCGTTTCCTTGATGGTGCCCTTGGCCTCTTTGGCTGCACCGGCGATGCGATCTTTGTTCATGTCGCTGTCTCCTCTTGTTGATGCTCTCGCGGACAAGTCCGACAACTGGTGGCCGCGCAGACAATCGGTGTCAGCGGGTCTTGCGAACCTGCTGGTCAGACATCACGGTAACGAGTTGGTTTATAGCCGGCAGGAAACGGTCACGATAGACTCGGAAACTACTCAGCCGATCTCCCCTTCGGAGCCGTCACTGTTAGCGAGCAACAGGCGACCGAATGCGCGAAAGAAAGAAGCAAGGCCTCAAATGAGCCAAATCGGCTCGGTGCTTTGTTTTCGTCCATGCGGCTGTTTACAACACGCTCAACGTGCAACGGCATTTGAGCAGCCGTCAGACACATCGATGGTTTAGAGCCGCAGCGCAAAATTCTTGGAGCACAGAATTCTTGGAGAGATACGACAACTGTTGCTGCATGAATTCCGACCTCGGCGCTCCCGCTGCGCGGCGGGCGCATCAACGTGTCAATGCGCCTTCGCGAGAGCGAGCGACTCGGGATACTCGGGATAGGGGTCGCGACCATAGGTCCACTCGATCAGCAACTGCCGGTCCTCGCGGCGCACCAGAACCTGCGAGTCGCGCCCATTGCGCCCATCGCGATCGGCCATGTTGATCGCGGCGTCGGTCGCATGGTTCCGATCTGGATAAGGCCCCATTTGGGCACTGCCTATGGTGATCTTCCATTTGCCGTTTCTCTTGACGACCAGATATCGAACTTCAGCCATGTCGGTCACCCTTCAACCCGCTGTGTCCGTTTGACCCTCGATCAGGGCGAGTGGCGCCTGGAGGCGGTCTTTGGGTGGCGCGCTTCGGGGAAACCCGCGAAGAATTTCTTTCGAGCGCATCACTCAACAACTGCGACAATACTCGGCGGCGGGCGGGCGAAGGTAGACTCGGAAACTACTCAATTTATCCGCTCGGGGGCATGTCGCGTCACGTTGACTCACGGCAGGCAACCCAAACGCACTCGCGCGGCCTCGCCGGCAACATTTCGTCATCTGCCAGCGTTGAACAGCCTTGGCGCGCTGCCCGGACGGCTCGGCCGGACACGACGGTCTGCTTCCCGCGACAGGCAAATGCGGCCACGTCACAGTCGAGAGCCCAACCTTAGAGCGGGATGAGGAAAAGTGGGCACCGGTTTTCCGCCTGCATCCAGCTCTAATTTATTGGAATCGATCACGTTCATGATTTTGGATTGATTCAATCCAAAATCATCGTGATCTAGGAGATGAGGAACAATAACCGCATCTATCGCGCGTCATAGCGGTGGGCCTGTCCCGGCCATGACGGCTGCGGGAAGCCGGTCGCAAATGGGCGCACTTAATCTTACGTATCGCCTAAGCTTGCTGGTCCAGAAAACCACACCAAGGGAATTCGTTGCGTAGGCGCGAGCCGCTGCGAGTAATAGCCTATTTGACCGGCATGACTTCCTCGGCAGCTTTGATCACTCCGGCATCGACACGTGGGTCTTCTTAATCGCGTCGAGCACCGATTGCGGGTCGGCAGGCTGAGCCATGGTTTCAGCTTCCGGATCGAGCCGGTTGCGAATCTGCGGATTGTCCCGCCGGGACTCTTCCAGAAGCTGTATCACTTTCGCGATCTTTTGCTCGCTCAAGATCGCCAGCTCCAAGATGAGCATCTCGCGGTGTTGGGCAAGCTTATCCTCACGTCGCTGGGCGCCCAGGATCAAGACGACCATGTAGAGCGACACGAGTGAGACCGCGCCCGAGAGCCATGCGAAGGGAGACGGATCGATGGGGCGAACGCCAAACGCGGCGGTGAACAGATTCAGACTTATCCAGCCGACTACGATGACGGTGATCACTCCGATGAACCAAGGGCGCCCTAGCAGCGCTGTCGTGCGATCCACGGTGCGTTGAAGCGGGGTCGCGCTCTCGCGGTGCTCGGCACGGAGCTGCGCGATAGATTGGATCGTCTCTTCGATATGAATCGGAATGATCGGCGGGGCGTTCGAGTCAGCCAAAACCTATCCTCGCCAACGAGAAGTGACGGCACGATGCCCCGCAACGGGCCACGTCCAAGAAGCCGTTCTGCGATTGTTGCATACCGCGAAAGGTCAAGTGACCGCGACCAAAACTCACGAAGTCCTCGCTGCCAAATTCAAACGCGCCTCCTTTGGAGCACTCAGGCTCTGGGCCCATAAGGAATGACTGACGGCGCCAGCAAGACGGTGCGGCTGTCGAGCCACTTGCGCAACCGCAGAGAGACCATCCACGACAAAGGCACAGAAACAATGGCGTTTACGCCAGCAACCCACGGCATCGCAAGCATCGCGAACCCCGCAAACGGCGTTTTCAGCACGAGGACCGCCCCGATTCCAAAAAGGATCGCCTGAACCAACATGAAAACGAGAATGGCAATTTGAAAACGGGCCGACATCGGCCATCTCCCCGCAGTTGCACGCCGTTGATGTGTATGCCGCCACCGGCGTTTGACCCTTCGGGTTGAACATGATCGAAGGATTAGCGTGCGAATTGGCAGACCCTGCGGCAGGAGACACCCCACTTTTCGCGCGTGTCACTCAGTCATTGCGACAATACCCGGCAGCAATCCTGCGACGATAGCCTCGGAAACTACTCAGCCAGCCTGGGAGGCTATCAACGGCAACGCTCCCAGCGGCTCGAACCTCTTCTCGCCCATCTCGGCCGCACCGGCCGACGTGCTGAATTGCGGTCAATGAGGTAACGTGACTTTTCTCCCCCCATCCGAGATCAAAGGGACCTGCCGGGGGCACCCTAAGGTGACGTCGATGACGACTGGGTTGCCGTGATGGCGTGGCGCCAGCTCGCCGAAGGTTTGAGCAATGTCTTCAAAGGTCGCTTCGGCGGCAAGGCGGAATGAAACCACCGCATCGTCAAACACAAACCTCAGCCGGTTTGCCCCCGCATTGTCCATTCGTATCGGATACATAAAACTCTCCATGAGCGGTCGGCCAGCAACATAACGGAAGGTCGATCAACGCCACTGCCGGTGATGGAGCGCAGCTGCGATTGCATTGCCTCGCTTCACGAAGCTGCTCGGATCAACTTGCCTTACGAACGGCTACGGTCGCAGACTACCGCCCCGGGACTAACGCGCGCTAGGCTCGGAAATTACCTACGTGATGTTCGCATGGCGGCCTAGACTTGGGTCCATCTTAAACGGGAGGGCCGGTTCGTCGGCACCAGTCCCGGTCGCGGCAATCGCCAATCGGGCCAATGCCGGAAGCGACCTCGAGCCCGTCTTTCGCATGATCGAGGCGCGATGGTTCTCGACCGTGCGCTGGCTGATGCCAAGGTCCGCAGCGATATTCTTGTTGGGGTGGCCGGCGAGAACCATGTCCATGATCTGGCGCTGTCGCGTCGTGAGGCCGGCAATGTGGTTGGCCGCAGCCTCCCGCCATGCAGACCGCTTGGTCGCATCGCTGGACTGTTCCAAAGCGTGCTCGATGCTGGCGAGCAGTTCGTCGCGGCCGACCGGCTTCTCGATGAAGTCCGACGCGCCCGCCTTCATGGCTTGCACCGCAATCGGCACGTCGCTATTGCCGGTGATCATGATGGAAGGCAATGAATGGCCCGCTTCATGCAGCCACTGCAACAGTTCGAGCCCCTTCATCCCGGGCAGGTAGGCATCGATCAGGAGGCAGGCGCGGCGGCCCGGATGATAGGCTGCGAGGAATGCCTCGCAACTCGCGTACTCCTGGACTGTCTGGCCGTCTTCCTCGAGCATGCTGCGAATCGCGTCGCGTATGTGGCTGTCGTCGTCGACGACGTAGATGACGGGCGGCTCCGGACCGCTTGCGGCCGCTTCGGCTGGATGCGGAACGTTCGGCAGATGCGGCATTGATTGCGCGATCGGAAGCAGCCGTTGGATGACTCGCGTCAGTTCTTTCAACTTCACCGGCTTGTTGAGCTGTGTACAGTCGAGACGCGCGATATCGCGCAAGGTATTGGTCGATATGTCCCCGGTCAGAATGATCGCAGGGATCTCACGACGAAGTCTCTCCCGCAATGTCGCGGCGACCTCGATCCCGTTCATTCCGTTCGGCAGATTGTAGTCTGCAAGGATGAGGTCGGGTCGAACCCAACCTCGCGCCACCAATTCGAGTGCTGCAACGCCGTCGGGCGCCGTTGTCGCGCGATACCCCTCGTCGTTGAGGAGGTGCTCGAGGAGGTCGCGCACTTCATGATCGTCCTCGACGACCAAGATTGCGCCGGTGCGGCGAGCATCTTCAGCTATCCCGTCATTCAAGCTATGACGAATTTGTTCAAGCTGCGGGGCCGTACCGCTCGGCGGAAGCATGACCTCGATGGAAAAGGCCGAGCCCTTGCCCGGCTGCGAGCGGACACGGACACGATGGCCCAGCAAATCGCCTAAGCTTTGCACGATGAACAGACCGAGGCCGAGGCCGAGGCTGCGATCGACGCCCGGCATTGTCGAGCTGATGGTATTCCTCGAAGATCGCTTCGAACTCCGCCTCGGGAATGCCGATCCCGGTGTCCCAGACCTCGATGCTCAGCATGTCTCTGCGCCGGCGGCAGCCGAGCAGCACCTTGCCGTGCTTGGTGTATTTCAATGCGTTCGAAAGCAGGTTGCGGATCATCTGCTCGAGCAGTCGCGGATCGCTGTTTATCGAAAGGCTGCACGGCACCACGCGCAAGTTGAGCCTCTGCGCCTGCGCGTGATAGGTAAACTCATCCTTCAATCGGTCGAGCAGATCGTCGATCGGGAAATCGACCCTTTCGGTGCTGACGGTGCCGGCCTCGATCTGGTTTATATCGAGCAGCGTGTTCAGCATGCCGGACATGCCGCCCAACGTCTCGTCGAGCCGCGCGACCAGTTTCTGTGCTCTCTCCCCCTCGACAATCTTTGCCAACAGCCCCTGCAGCAAGGCGAGGGTTTGCAGCGGCTGGCGGAGGTCATGGCTCGCGGCGGCAAGAAAGCGCGATTTCACGGCAGTCGCCAACTCTGCTTGCCGCGTGGCCGCCTCCAGCGCCTCAGCCACGTGCTTGCGCTCCGTGATGTCGACAAAGGTGATGACGACGCCTTCCACCCCGTTGTCTTGGGTTCGGTAAGGCAAAATGCGACGGATGTACCAGGCGCCGTTCTGCGCTTCGATCTCTCGCTCGATCGGCGCAAGCTTCTGCAGTACCGCGCGAGCATCGGTCAAAAGAGCGCTATCGGCGGCCAGCGAGTTGAGATCGGCGAGCGGCCGCCCGAGGTCGCTGGGAATGACGCTGAAGAGTGATTTGGTGGCCGGCGTAAAGAAGCGGATATTGAGATTTCTGTCGAGGAAGAGCGTCGCGACATCGGTGCTGTACAGGATATTTTGCAGATCATTCGAGGTCGTCCGCTGCCGCTCGAGCGTTTCCTGGAGCTGGCTGTTGAGGGCGGTAAGCTCCTCGTTCAGCGACTGCAATTCCTCCTTCGACGTCAGCAGTTCCTCGTTGGTCGATTGATATTCCTCCTGGATGGACAAAGCTTCTTCGTTGATCGCCCTCTGCTCTTCGTTCGAGATTTCGAGATTGCTGATGGCGCCTTTCAGCTCCACTCTCGTGGCTTCGAGTTCCTGCTCGAGCTCGGCGATGCGCGGAACGTCTTGCGGAATAATCTCGCCGCCCGATCTGCGCTCCTGCTTCGGCTCGTCAATGAAGCAAATCAGCAGCAGCTCCTCGCCTTGGCTTAGAACCGGCTGGATGGCGATGCTGAACGAATCCGGACTGCTGTCGTGGTTCGCCTGCCTGCCGGCGACGACAATGCGCGCGTTTGCTTGATCAGCCTGTTGGATTGCCGAGCGGAGCTTGGTGCGCAGGCCCTGATGCACCATGGCGAGCAAATCCTGCGTGGGCTGCCCCGGCGGCACGTGCAGATAGCGCTCTGTCGGTCCCAAGGAATAGAGGCACTCGTGCTTGCGGTTGATCAGGACCGCTGCCGGCGCATAGGCCTCGAGCACCAGCCGGCGACAAAGCTCGGCGAAAGTAGTTTGGCGCGAGGGCGCCCGGCTTTGTCCCGGGCGCGCTGGGAGTCGCACGCCGTCGCCAGCGCCGATCGGAAAGCCAAATTCATCCAGCCGCGCGCGACCGATGTGCCGATAGAGCCGCTCCGGCTTTGAAATTATTTCGAAACGGCCATCGATAGTGCCGGCCGTCTCCGAACTGCCAAGCAGTAGAATGCCGCCCTCGCGCAGTGCGAAATGGAAAAGCCTGATGACCTTTTCCTGCGCCTCGGGACGCAGATAAATCAGAAGATTTCGACAGGAAACTAGGTCGAGGCGCGAGAACGGCGGATCGCTCAGCACATCTTGGACCGTGAAGACCACCGTCGCGCGCAGCTCGGGCAATACTTTGTAGCCGTGTTCCTCCTTCGTGAAGAAACGGGCAAGTCGCGCAAGTGACACATCCGCCTCGATCGTTTCCGGGTAGAGCCCCTCTCGGGCGCTCGCCACGGCATCCGGATCGATATCGGAGGCGAAGACCTGCAGCTTGATATTACGTTTCGCGGTCGCGAACGCCTCGTGGAAGAGCATGACTAGCGAATAAGTCTCCTCGCCCGTGCTGCATCCGGCAATCCAGATGCGAAGGGAGTGATCGGGCGCCTGGCTGCGGACCATGTCCGGAACGATCTTCGCCGCCAAGAAATCGAACACCTTCGGATCACGGAAGAAGCCGGTGACATTGATGAGCAAGTCCTTGGCGAGAAGATCGAGCTCGCTCGGGTCGCTGCGCAAAACTTCGAGATACCGATCCATATCATCGGTGTCGACGCCTACCATTCCCATGCGCCGCTCGATCCGCCGCTGCAGGGTGCCCTCCTTGTAAAGCGTGAAATCATGGGTGGTCTTCGCGCGTAGAAGGTCGATGATCTCGGGCAATCGATCCGCGGCTTTATCCCGCGAGCCCGAACTTTTGAGGGTGCGGTTGAGGGCCATCCGCCGCCCGTATTCGACGAGCGCCTCCGGAATCTTGCCTGCCGGAAGCACAACGTCCACCATGCCGGTCATGATCGCACTCCGCGGCATGCCGTCGTAGCCGGCGTCGGCGGGGTCCTGCACGACGACGAACCCGCCTTTCTCCTTCACAGCTTTCAGGCCGAGGCTGCCGTCGGCTCCCGTTCCCGAAAGGATCACGCAGACGGCGCGTTCCCGGTACTCCTCTGCCAACGAGTGCAGCAAAAAGTCGAACGGGAGGCGGGCGCCGTGACGCGCCTCGGGTTGCGAGAGATGCAGGGCTCCGTTGCCGACAGAGAGATAGGTTCCCGGCGGTATGACATAGAGGTACTCGCGTTCAATCAGCAGTCCACCGGTTGCCTGCAGCACGCTCATCGACGTGTGCCCGGCCAACAGGTCCACCATCATGCTTTCATGGGTCGGATCGAGATGCTGAACCAGGATGAAGGCCATGCCGGTGCCGGTGGGGAGTGCGTCCACGAGCTTCCGGCAAGCATCAAGGCCACCCGCCGAGGCACCTATTCCGACGACCGGGAAGTCTCCCCGGCCGCGAAATGAATCGCGCGCCGACGCAGGGCGCCGGCTCGATCGCGGTCGAGCCGACTTTGCCTGACGCGGAGGGCTTTTCGGCATGCTGCGCTTGGTCTCAAAGGGGTGCTTCCCGGTGGAAAGCAGAGGTTGATGTTAGCATGGTTTCCCGATAGCGGCGACCGCGGTGCCGCGCGTATCGAGCCAAAGCTACACCGCGTAGTGCCGCCTGCGTTGATCCGGCTCAACCTTGCGTCCAATTGCCAAACCGCAGCTGACGGTCGCAGTAAAGTATCAACCTACTTTATGAAATGGTGGATGTCGTTGAGCCCGATCAATCCTATCACGATGAGGTAGAAGGCGACGACGTAGTTTAGCAGGCTCGGCATGATCAGGATCAAAATCCCGGCGATAAGGGCGACGATCGGCGCGATGTGAGAGGTGGTGAGAACCATTTCAAATCCCCTAAAATGCTGAGAACGATCGGGCTTGCAACAATCGATACGCCGCATTCATGCATGACCGATAAGGGTGACGCAACAGCTTTCAGTGGGCCGTTCGCCCGATACGTTGGTGAGCGGATCGAAAAAGTCTAAGCGCGACTTTATTCTTTCTCTGCAAATTGCCGCCAGTTCGCCTCTTCGTCAGCGAGCAGACGGGCGAGCGTTTCGCAGTTGCCCTTGTCCACCTCTGTTGTCGATTTCAAAGTGACACCGTCACCAACAACCCTATCAACCGGTTGCTCGTTCGTGCGTTCAATACGAATTCCGTTTTGGCCCGAAGGGCGAGCAAATCGCGACCTTGAAGTGAGCATGGCTTCTCGATAGCGGCGACTGCGGTGCCGCGCGCACTGGGACAAAGCTAAGCGGCGCATCGCCGCCTGCGTTGATCAGGCTCAAACCTCGCGTCCAATTTTCAGCCGAGCGGTTAGCCCGAATTTATCACACTGGGGTAATGGGGTGAGGAATGAGTAGTTTCCGAGGCTGCTCTTGGCGATCTCTCGTCTCTATGATCGGGGTGTGACACGTCGTTGATCGGACCGCCGGCTCCACGCGCGTGGTATCCGGCGAACCGCCCGTTCCGCCGCGTCGGAGCTGAACGATCAGATCGGACTTTGGGTGAACGAAGGTGGCGGCGGAGGCGAAGTGAACCGATGAAAGCGCACCGCGTCCTCATTGTGGAGGACGACGCCATGCTTGGCGTATATCTCGCCGAAATGCTCATAGGGATGGGGCATGACATATGCGCTATCGAAGCCACCGAGGCCGATGCGGTGTCGGCCGCCGCGCAACGCGGACCGGACCTGATGATCGTCGACGCGCGGTTGCGCGACGGAAGCGGCATTTCGGCCGTCGAAGAAATTCTCCACACGGGGTTCGTCCCGCATGTATTCATCAGCGGCGATACGTCGCACATCCGGTCGTCCAGGCCGGGCGCAGTCGTGCTGCAGAAGCCATTTCGTGAATCCGACCTCGCTCGCGCCGTTCAACGCGCGCTCGGCGCCGCGACGGCTCGATCTAAGTAAATTCCGAATTTACCCAGCGGGACGCTGCCGCCTATAATCCGCGCGATCGAAGGCCGCAGCGCGGTTCTTCGACATGGGTTAAAGCCACAATGCGCACGAACTCGCGACCCGCTCTTTTGAGCCAAATCAAAGAACGCCATTTTCTGCGCAAACATTATTCTCTTGTCCAGTTACAAGCGATACGTCGCTTGAATGCACTGCCAGAAGCAGCGCAGGAATTCCTGCGCTCGAACATAACCTAGTGAGGATCGCAATGCCCGAGTTCACAATTCGAGCCGGATACACTTTCGCGGCTGCAACACTCCTCGGAGCCTTCCTGTTGGCGGTCCCGCTGCAGGCGGGCCACGCTGCGCCAGCTGCCGAGCCGGCGCAGGCCATGACCGACCAAGCCAAGCATGCGGCCGCCCACAGCGAAGCCAGGATCAAGGAACTACACGACAAGCTACATATCACTGCGGCGTAGGAAACGCAGTGGGGTGAATTCGCTCAAACGTTGCGGGACAATGCGGCGGCGCATCGCGCCAGCTATGCGGAGCGGCGCGCCCACCACGAAACGATGACCGCAGTCGACGATTTCAAATCCCATGAGGCGATTGCCGAGGAGCATGCCAACGGTTTGAAGAAACTCGTCCCGGTCTTCGAGGCACTCTATGCCGTCCTAACGCCGGAACAGCAAAAGCAAGCCGACCATTTCTTCAGTGAGCATCGGCACCGCACCCGGTTTTGACGCGACCGTCGCCGCCATAAGCTTTTTTTGCCAAGGGTCTCAAAGCGACGATTTCAAAACACCGGAGGTTAGAGAAATAAGATGAAACACGGCATGAAGAACATACTCATCATCGGGTCGGCAGTGCTGGCCTTGGCTATATTTCCGTCCGTTGCCGACGCAGCCAGGGGGGGCGGCCATCCTGGGGGCGGCGGCTTTCATCGTGGTGGTGGCGCCCACATAGGTGGCGGCCACAGAGGCGGCTACAGAGGCGGCTATAACGGCGGGTATAACTATGGCTATACTCCTTGCCTGCCTCTTCCAGTGATTGGCTGCCCTTACTATTGACCGTTGGTCCGCCGGGCATCCATCGAGGATGCCGTGCCACGCGAAGGCAAAACGTTACACGAGTTATCTGACTCCATGCCCGCGCGTGAAGGCCGGCACCATAAGTGACATTTATCAACTAGGGCCGGGCATCTTTCCGGCCCGGGCTCGTCACCACCGCAGCACAGGGGAGTGTTATGCTTTCGGTCCTAATCGGGGTTCTGGTTATTTTGGTTGTCGGTGCCATTTGCTTTTGGGCCATCGACAGGTTTGTTAGAGATGGTCGTTTGGCGAACCTTCTCAAACTGCTGGTCGTGCTGCTCTGCCTGGCGTCGATCCTTCAACGGGTGCTGCCGCTGGCTGGAATTAATTGGCTCTAGCCCAGGCTCGCGACGGAGCCGTCCATCTTGATCGACAGCATCGTCGGCCAAGGCGCTATTTCTGCAGATGGCACGAGGCCGAAGTTTCGGCCAGTGGCGCGCCGAAGTCGTGCAGACGGATCTGAGTAGTTTCCGAGTTTATCGCTCCCGCCCGCCCGAGGGCTACGGTTCCGTCTCTCAACCGCCTGATCGCTAAGCTGACTGACCACGGCTGGCACGATGATACGGCAGGCGGCAACATGCGCCCAATTCACAACGACTGGGATGTCGGCTGCATCTCAATGCCAAGGCAGGCCGATCGCGAGAACTGCAATTTGTTCGATGTCTTCACGAGGCTCATCATGTCGTCAAAGCACAACGCTGAGGCGAATGTTCACTTGGATGTTCATTTGGAGGAAGTGCTATGAAGAAAGTCCTTCTGATTGTTGCTGTCGCCGCCCTGAGTGCGGGTACCGCGTTCACAGGTTCAGCCCTTGCGCAGAACCGTGACCGGGCGGATCGCACCGCACCGACCGCCAATCAAATTGTCGCCGAAGAGGACGCGCACACGGCCCGTATCAAGGCCGATTTGCGCCTCACGCCCGACCAAGAGAAGAACTGGCCCGGCTTCGAGAGCGCGTTGCACGAGATCAGCCAGACCCGTGCCGATCGTCTGGTCGGCCCTCAAGCCGATAGCACGCCTCCGAAAGCCGATAGCGCGCCACCGAAAGCCGATAGCACGCCGCCGAAAGCCGAAAGCACGCCGCCGAAAGCCGAAAGCGCGCAGCAGACGGACTCCGGCGACGTCATCGAATATTTGAAGAGGGAGGCAAAGGCTCTCGCTGACCGGTCCGCCGACGTGAAGAAGCTCGCCGATGCCGCCCAGCCGCTCTACGCGAGTCTCGACGAACATCAGAAGAGGCGCTTTGCCAACGAGCTGATCCGCATCAGCCGCGAGCGGGACTAGGAGCGCTGAGCATCGTCTCTGCGTGTCGTGTGGCTCGTTGACCCCATTGTGTGAGGGGGCATCGACCATGAACGCGCACAGTTGATGCGAAACTTTTGATGAAGCGACCCATCTGATCGCCGCCGCCGGCGGCACTAAGGAGATTACACCGATGAAACACGCTCGCACCTTTGTCACTACCGGCATCGTTCTTGCCGGGATCATTGTCTCTGGAGTTGCCCTCGCGGAAACGCCGGAGTTGTCGAAGCCCTCCACAATGACGCAGGTCGAGACCTGGACACAAAAGCAGTGGAACGCGGCGAAGAAGGATTGGGCCAAGGACAAGATAAAATGGGCCGATTGCCGGAAGCAGTCGAGCGAACAAAAACTTCAAGGTCGGAAGAGCTGGTCGTTTCTCTATTCATGTATGTCGCACTGAGGTTCGATTTGCGTTGGAGCGCAGTTATCAGACCTGAACGGGGCCGTCAGACCGTCAATCGTAACGTTCGTTACCGCGTGATCGGCGCGCTCGCTGGGCGCGCCGTAGTCTTCAGCTATCAGCTCGACCGGGAACGGCACAAGGCGACTGGCGTCGAGATCGATGTCGGCCGAAGTTGTACTTCCATTGAGAAAAATCAGTTCCGCAATTGCCGAATGCGCGCTCGAAAGTGCGCCGGAAAATGCCGATCAAGGACTTCACAGTTTTGGTGCTGCAACAGGAGTTAGATCATGATTGGACTCATACTCATCATCATTCTCGTCGTCTTCTTGTTTGGCGGCTTCAGTGGCCGCTTCGGCGGCTATGGCTATGGCTACGGCCATGGCGGCATGGGTATTATTGGTATCATCCTGGTCGTCGTCGTCGTCCTGCTTCTCATGGGCAGGCTTTGATCTGATCGGGCGGGATGTCGAAAGCTGAAACTTGAAGAAGCGTCAATTCGCGGCCTCAGCAACAGAGCAGGACCGCCGCAGCCGACCTCGATCGAATGCAGCACCCCTGGCAACGCCGCTTCACCGGCGGGCGATCACCCAGCACTGTCGGCCTCGCATTCCTTGAGTGGGCCGCCCACGCGGCGAACGCCTCGTTCCAGTCGGCGCGGGGGTACCGCTCTGGCACAATGGCAGCGGCTCGCACAAACAGCGCTGGGAGGCGAAACGAGTTCTCGCCTATAACCTAGAGAGGGGGGCGCCACCTCGGCGTCGCGCCGCTTATGGAGGTGATGCCGGCCGCGCGCTAACCTGCAAACAAGGCACTGTCCCACAGGGCTCGAAATCTCAGCCAGGAAATTTCGAGCATCCTGCGACAACAAGATACGAAGTGCACTCACGCGATCTTCCTGAGCTAAAGGCACTAAATAGGGCCTCAGCGGCCTAAGTCCCTGATCGGTCAGCGTCCCGCCATTATAAGCAATCTGCACACGTTCAATCCAGGCGCATAGTTCTTGCCTGCCCGCGGAGCTGATTAGCGCGGGGAAATGCTCCTGGTTGAGCCCCGAGTATGAAAGCGGAGCGTCAGGCAATATTTGATTTCTGATAATCCAGACCTTGCGCCCTTGTATGAAGCCGTAGCCCGGATCTGACGGAGCATTCCATTGAGCTTCGTCCAGAATTACCCTGATTTCCACGGGCAAAAGCCAAAGACCGGAGCCATTTTGCTTGTCAGGAAGGCCTGGGTTGTCTGACAATTTTGCGGTTTGGCTAGCTTCGCCCTGAAGCAGCCAGCCCTCCTGTAACGAAATTATGGCTACAACTTCAGAAAGGAGTTCCCGCGCGGTCCTTTCTTGGAGAGCTTTCGTTCCAGTGTAAAGGAACACGCCAGCCGTTATTATGCTGGCTGCAATGGCACCAATCAGAGCAGCGAGGATAACCCTCCAATTTGTCATTTGATCCTGCCGTGCCACCGAAATAAAATCGTCTCAATAGTCGATAGCATCAACGAAAGATGCACACAACTGCAAGGCGATTGCAAATGTCCCGTAAGCAAGCCGGGCTACTTTGATGGTGTCTTGAGTAAAGCCCATCGCCGCCTATTGAACAGCGCCTTCGCACGCTGCCCTCGCTCCCGGGACACCGAGCGCGGATTGCCGTCAAATATCACGGCACACCGGAAACCAAAGCGCTTCGGCGCTCCAGGCCGATCGAAATCCTTGCAGATATTAATGGAATTGCGATCTCAACCCGACCCCGCCGCGAGGTTTGGGGCCTCTACTCAATAGCTGCGGAGCGCCAGGCGGCAGCGCGCGACCGCCGGGTCCTGGCTGATCATGATGCGGATGTATGCGATGGCGCGCGCGGCCTCGGCATGGGTCAGCGTCAGGGGAAGCCCAGCCCGGTCGGCGAGTTCCCTGCACGCGGCGGGGATGCGCACGCGCTCCTCGCCAGCGCGCGAGGGCAGAGCGAGCAGCACCAGAGCTATCACTGCGAGTATGGCAGGCATCCCAGCTATTTACCCGACATTCCCCAGATGGCTTGATTGCCGAACTCTAAGTTGCTCCTTTTCGGCTGGGCCGGCAAGGCGGAGCGGGAGATTCAATTTCAATCGGAACCATAGAGACGCGCGCGATCATGGCCAAACGGCCGCTCCTCAAATCTGGGCTTTCGACCAATTCAGAAAATGGCTAGCTTTCACGCCAGATCCGCAGTCAACCCGGGAATCCCGGCTAAGAAGAAATAATGCTCCTGCGAGGAGGCCGTTTCGAGGAAGCCAATTTATTGCTTGGCTTGCGTCGATCCTCATGAGACCTTGGACGCGGAAAGGTGCGTATGCGTCAGCAGGCCGCAATGATTCGCCGGCAAATGCCACGCCAAGGACGACGATATGTCCGACAATCGATCGCGAACAGCTAAGGCACCTCTGGGTCCAGTTGCGCTGATCCTGTTCGCTGCATTCGTGCTCTCCGCCTGCGTGCAATCCGAGACGCCGTTGCTGGCTGGATCGAAGCCGCTGCTCGGAGTGCAATTCCAGTTGAATCTCTATCAAGACTTCACCGAAGGAAAAGCGCTCTCCGTGAAAACGTCGGTGTTCCGCTGGAACGACACCCACTACTCGCTTGTCAGCGGCGATTCCTCAGGCGTGCAATACTTCGTGATTTAACCCTTCGACGACGGCAATTTGCTCATCGAGGCCAACGAAAATGATCATGTGTATCTACTGGCCCGCAAGCTGGCCAAAGGGACCTATCGCATCTTGCCCATCGTCCAGAACGACGTCGATGAGGTGACGCGCAACCGGACATGCGTGACAAGAAATGAGATAATCTGCACGATTCAGACACGCCAGCAGCTTGACACTTTTGTCCGCGCAGCGACCGCCAAGACGGGCAGCTACATCATGGTGGGGGTTATTCCCGCTACGGCGAGGTGAGGCGAGAGAACGACAGTGGCCAGTATCTGCGCCCACGCGTGCGTGTCGGGCATGCTCCCAACATTCGGCTCTCTATTCATATATGTGCCTACCCTTTGTCGAACAGCAACGGACCCCGCCGGTGCAAGACTGGGCATTGTCACATTGGTCAAGAGCAGGCGATTTTCGAGACTATCTGGCTCGGCGACGATAGCCATAAGGCATTGATATTTCTACATGCAGTCTGCGAACGATCCGCGCTATACAAGCAAAAAATGAGTGGACGTGACAACGCCATTTGAACGCCACGCAGCGGATAGATGCGGAGCGTTCACTTTTGGTGGATCTGGCACGGGGCTATGAGTTGTACTCAGGGCAGCCGTGGCTACCAGCGCCGGCGCCAGCCTCTTCGCCATCCGCCGGCACCACGCACGAGCCCAATGATCAACAACAAGACGAGCGCGCCGATAGTAGCGTTGATGATCGCCGAGATGATGCCCGCACCGAGATGGATGCCGAGGCGCGGAAGCAGCCATTCGCCGATGAAGGCACCGATAATTCCTATGATGAGATCGCCAATGATCCCGAATCCGGCGCCCTGCACGACCTTACCGGCCAGCCATCCCGCAACGAGGCCGACGAACAGTATGACCAGAAGGCTTTCGTTCGACATTTGCATTTTCATTTCCTCCGGAAGGTTTCATCGTCGCTTCATCTGCTCGCGCTGCGGCACTCGCAAGGTGAGCGCCACATCGTGCCGGCAGTTCTGGTTTAAGCAGGTGACGAAGACGCCCTCGAGGCCGGGGCTTCTCAGATGCGCCTTCTCAATTTGCGAAAGGGCGAATGCATTACTCTCGTTTCACGCTACTCGGGAGCGTTTAACCGCGCTCGGTAATGCTGCGATATGCCGTTGCCGGCCAAGATACCGCTTTCGGCAGTTCCGTTGCAACACTCCCGACGAGTTGCGACGCCGAGGCGTTGCTCCAGTTTGCTTTGACCGTGGGCGCTAGCGCGACACCAACGCCGACAAGATAAATAATCACGAACAGGGCGATAATCACGCGCATCGAGTGATCCTCCGTATGGCCGTAAAGGCGAGCAGCAACAAGACGGCGCCGATAGCGCCGTTGAAGATCGTGTCCATAATTCCGTCACCGACAGCCCTTGAACCGGACTGGCATAGTAGGCCGAAGGCACGATCGCCCATAGGTTCGGAAACTACTCATTTAGGCATCCGGCCAGGCACCCGTGCGTTTCGGCGTGCAAAATTGGCTCTGACGCAGATTTGATGACGGCTGTTTCAATTCGCGCCAACGATGCGGGCCTGCAGCAGGTCGATCTTTGCACGGCCGTACATCTGACGTTTTACGAACTTGAGTTTGGTGATCTGCCCTTCGGTCCAGCCATTCGACCAGCGCGACGATTAAGTGAGACGACCAAACCCTCCCTAAAATGTGACTTCGACGAATAGCATCGAACATGACGAAATACAACGCCGAAAACGAGCGGGTGAAGCGCCGCTATTTCACTTTTCTCAAAGAGGCGAAGCAGCGAAGCGAAGGGTCGATCGACACTACCGCCACGGCTATAAATCGGTTCGAGGTTTATAAGCGGTTCAAGAGCTTCAAGGTCTTCCATACCCAACAGGCGATAGGTTTCAAGAATCACCTTGCGCGGCAGGTCAACGCCCGAACGAAAGAGCCTCTGAGTAAGGCGACGGTTTACTCGACCTTGGCGGCGCTCAAGGCCTTTTTTCAATGGCTCTCAAGGGAGCCCGGCTTTAAGCGACTGTCTTATTCGGATGCGGACTATTTCAGCTTATCCCCGAAGGATACCGCCATCGCCAAGACCGCAAATGAGGAACACATTCCGACGCTCAACCAAATTCGACACATCATCGGCACCATGCCGACCGAAAGCGACATAGAAAAACGTGACCGCGCCTTGATCGCGTTCATATTGCTGACCGGCGCGTGCGACAACGCGGTTGCATCGATCCGGCTTAGGCATGTCGATCTTGCCGAGGGAAAGATTCTTCAGGAAGCGAGACAGGTCCGAACCAAATTTTCAAAGACCTTCACGGCATATTTCTTTCCCGTTGGCGCGGACATCTTCGCCACTCTCGTCGCCTGGGTGGCGTTTCTGCAAAAGGAGCGGCTTTGGGGGTTCGACGATCCGCTCTTTCCGGCGACGCGAACGGCTGCGGGCGCCGACGGACATTTCGAAATCGTTGGCCTGGATCGGAAATGTCGGGCAAACACCACGCCGATTTGGGCGATATTTCGCAAGGCATTCGAGAGAGCGGGACTCCCTTACTTCAGCCCGCATTCCTTCCGCAAGACCCTCGCCTTATTTGGGCAGGAGGTTTGCAAGGGGCCGGAGGTATTCAAGGCCTGGTCGCAAAACCTCGGGCATGAAAGCGTCATGACGACGTTTTCCAGCTATGGGCAGGTCAATCAGCGCCGACAGGCGGAAATCATTCGAGCGCTGGGAGGTGAGAAGCCGGACCCCGATCGAGAAACGGCCGTGGTTCAGGAAATCGCGAAACTC
Source organism: uncultured Alphaproteobacteria bacterium (assembly GCA_963809985.1). Taxonomy (GTDB): domain Bacteria; phylum Pseudomonadota; class Alphaproteobacteria; order Rhizobiales; family Beijerinckiaceae; genus Methylovirgula. The sequence continues at coordinate 1,711,162 of CAWELW010000004.1, forward strand.
GTCTCACGCCACAAGGACGGCGACAGGTCGCAAGCGAGAGCCGGATCATGATGCGTCTCGCAACGGCAATCGCATTGTGGCTTAATACCGGGGTAGGCTGGGAAGCGGTGGCTGTTGTCGGATTTCTCGGCGCGGGGGCGATTCTTCAGTGATGCTGACCGGGGCCAGGGTTAAGCGCGCGGGCTGAAGCTCCCAAACGCCAATTTCCGATTTCTGCTTACCTTATGCTTACCGAATACGATTGTTTGGCGACTTGTCGCCAAAATCGCATTGCAACTATTTGACTTTATTGGTGCCGGTTGCAGGAGTCGAACCCGCGACCTACTGATTACAAATCAGTTGCTCTACCAACTGAGCTAAACCGGCATTTTCGTCGCTTTGCCCTTCTCCAGATAGGGACCCCAGGAAACAACTCCGCGCCCCCGATCGTGCTGAGCTAGCAGCGGCGGCGCCGGCTTTCAAGAGGTCCCGTTCCTTGCCCGACAGGTCGCGGTGGCGGGGCGCGACATCGACCGCCGGTTAAGGCAATCATAATATTTTTGAGTAAACTGGAACACTCGCAGACCCGCAACGAACGCTTGGCCTCCTTACGGCCGCAACCTTGCCTCAATGCGGCTTTACTCCCTGTTGCTCGGCCAACGGTCGGTCGAGTCGCACCCCGGCGGCGGGCGTCGCGCTTGACTTTGCCGTGACAACATAGAAAAAAGTAGTCTCGAATCGCGCCTTTCCGGCGCCCTTCCCTGGAGGGGGACGATGTCGAATAAGATTAGATCAGTACTCAAATCCGGTCTGGCGCTCTCTCTCGCGGCAGGCGTGATGGCCTCTGCAATGGTCCCGGCCCAGGCCGGCGATGGTGGCGCCATTGCCGCTGGCATTCTGGGCGGGACGGCGCTCGGCGTCATTGTCGGCAGCACGATCGCGCGGCCCGTGCCGCCACCGCCTCCGCCTGGCTATTATGAGCCGGGGGCCTATGCGCCGCCGCCGCCGCCGCGCTGCTGGTATGAGCCGCAGCAGGTTTGGGACGGCTATCAATATGTCGTTCGTCGGGTCCGCGTCTGCCAGTAGAGAACTCGTAGCCGCGCAACCATAGAGGCCTCGCCCGTAGCGAGGCCTTTTCTTTTTTGCCCTTGGCAGGTTGCCTCGCCGCCCGTTCGAAACGATCGGCTCGGCACGCGGCCTCAGGGTTGCAGCATGACGTAGTCGTCTTAAACGCGTTCGAACGTCAGGATGCGCTCGATGACGTCATGGCTCCCCACGCCGAAATCGGCCATGAAGCGTCCCAGCAGAAACGCGTCGCGGAGCGGCGGACGCCCCGACGGGACCGGAGCTACCGCTCTGCCTCTTTGTTTGAGCATCGGAATTATCCCAAAACCGGTTCCCACTTTTGGGTCCGATGCTCTCGTCTACTCCCGTTCGATGCGGATGAACTGCGGCGGCTCGGCGATGAAACCATCGGCGACGACCGCTGCGAGCGCCTCACGAATCAGTTTTTCATAGGTCGCGTGCGTCATGAGGACGACAGGCACGGCCCCTTTGGTTCTATCGCCCGGCTCGCGCCGCTGAACTATGCTCTCGAGCGAAATATTGCGTTCCGCCATGCGTGTCGCGATTGCGGCGGCAGCCCCCGGCCGGTCATAGACCGAAAGCCTTATGTAATAACCGCCTTCATGCATTTGCATCGGCGCCCGCACGAGCTTGACAAGGTCGCTTGCAGGCAGGCCGAAGGTCGGCAATTTGAAGCCGCGGGCGCAATCGGCGAGATCGGCGACCACGGCTGACGCCGTTGCCATGCCTCCCGCCCCCGGTCCGACGAGCGTCAATTCCTGCACGGCGTCCGCGTCGATCGTCACTGCATTGGTCACGCCCATGATCTGCGCGATCGGCGACGAACGCGGCACCATGGTCGGGTGGACCCTTTGCTCTATGCCGGCGAGGGTGCGCTGCGCGACGCCGAGCAGCTTGATCCGATAGCCGAGTTCGGCGGCGGCTTTGATGTCGGCAAGGCGGATTTGCTCGATGCCTTCGATCGCGATCGCTTCGGAATCGATTGCCGTGCCGAAAGCAAGCGACGTGAGAATAGCCAGTTTATGCGCCGTATCGAAGCCGCCGATGTCGAATGTCGGATCCGCCTCGGCATAACCGAGCTTCTGCGCCTCGGCGAGACAGCCGGCAAAGGACATTTCCCGCATTTCCATCCGGGTGAGGATGTAATTGCAGGTGCCGTTCAATATGCCGTAGACGCGTTCGATGGAATTGCCGGCGAGCCCTTCCCGAAGCGTCTTGACGATGGGAATCCCTCCGGCGACAGCCCCCTCGAAAGCCAGGGCGCCGCCGTGCGCCTCGGCAAGCTCGGCCAATTGCTGCCCATGCGCTGCGACCAGCGCTTTATTGGCAGTCACCACGCTCTTGCCGGAGCCAAGCGCGGCTTCGACGGCATTACGCGCGACGCCCTCGGAGCCGCCGACGAGCTCGACGAAAACGTCGATGTCGGAAGCGGCAGCGAGCGCAACCGGATCGGAAAACCAGGCATAGCGCGAGACATCGATGCCGCGATCTTTTCGGTCGTCGCAGGCGGAGACTGCGACGACTTCGATAGCGCGGCCAGTTCGGGCCGCAAGCGTCACAGCGTGCCGGTCGAGAAGCTGGAGAACGGCGCCGCCGACAGTGCCGAGACCGGCTATGCCGACGCGCAAGGAAGCCAACATGAGGAAGGAACCCGATGTGTCATAAGACGGAATGAAAGCCGCGGCCGGAGGGACCCATCCGATAGACGAGACCTATTCCTGTTCGTTTGGCTGGAGCCTGTCCGACATGGACGAAACCATCAGCGCAGGCCTTGTGCCCGATTTCCGCGCGCCGATCAAGAAAGCGCTCGAGCGAGCCGGGACTTCTCACTCTGCACCGGACCTGAAGCATGTGACCTGCAGCATGTGCCGCAAAAATGGATCCGGCTTTCTTCTCAAGACATGTTCCAACTTATTGAATCGGAAAACATTCTTATTGATCTGGTAAGCCTGCCGGCCGGCATGCTCACCTGTCGGCGGCTGAGCTGTTCGACACATTTGGCGGAGCTTCGGCCGCACGCGCCTTGCCATCCGACAGGATCATTTCTTCGCAAGGAATGCGCGCCGCTTCAAATCGTTGGCCCTGATCCGGCGGGACACACCCGAGCTATCCCGCCTGTTTCCGAAATTTGCCGGCGACGGATCGTTATGCCCGGCTTTTCACGGTCCCGAGTGCTAGTCCCAAAGCGCAGCGGTCGCGTGTCGCAGCGCATCGGTTCCATCGACGGCAATTACCAGTCAAACGTCTCGCGGTAAGCCGTTGCATGCGGCTTCACCAAAAGGCGAAATCCAACGCAATCGTCCAACGGGGCCTGCCGCTCGCTTAAGAGCCAAGGCAGACCCCATTGAGGTATCCGACCGCGCTCCGGTCGGACCTTTTTCATCATGAACGGCCCTGAACGTTAAGTGCACGCCCGAAGGGACCGTGCTCCCCTCGGCTCCGGCGAAGGACGTTCTGGCCAGGCGGAACCCGTTGTTGTTGTTCCGGTTGTCTGGATTGTTCCTGTTGCGGTTCGCAGCGCGGAGGTTCTGTGGATTGTTGTTCCAGGAACCGCCGCGAAGGACCCGGCGACAAGGGGCCGTTCAGGCTCCAAAGGCTAGGGCCGGATCGAACCAGCCGCCTTCGAAGATCGCATGGCGCAAGCGCCAGGTATCTGCAAACGATGCATGCGCGACCCAAGCCTCGATGCGCGTTTCGACATCGCCGCGCGTTATGCTTCCGGTACGCCATTGATCTCGCAAGCCCCGTAGCCTGTTGCGGAAGCGACGGACATTTTCCTCAGGGAGACGACGACCTCCATTCGCCAGCAATTCGAAGCCTAAGAAAACGGATGGCGCTGATGTCGCGAGCGCGCGGGTCTTTTGCGGATGCAGACGCAGCCGTCGTCCTTGCAAATAGGCCTCTATGCGTTGCCGCCAATGGACGATGACGCCCGGATCGTCGTGGAATAACGCAAAATCGTCGACATAGCGCAGATAGGGTGCGCGCAGAACTTCCGTCACGAAATGATCGAAACGATCGAGATAGAGATTGGCGAAGAACTGGCTCGAAAGATTGCCGATCGGCAGGCCCCGGCAGCGCTCGTATGGCGAAAACAAATCATCGCCAGGAAAATGCAGATCGACCGGCTCCTGCGGATTGGAACCATCGACGATCAGATCCATCAAGTTCAATGTCTTTTCGCAGGCGATGCGGCGGCGAAACTCGGCTTTGAGAATGGCGTGATCAATCGCCGGGAAATAGCGAAAGATGTCGCAGCGGAGCACATGCGCATGCCGGCTGCGGTAGCGTTCATAAGTTCCGATGGCTCGGTGTGTACCTTTCCCGACGCGGTTGGCAAAGCTGTTGTCGATGAAGCCGCGCTCGAAAATCGGTTGAATGATCGCGCAGAGTGCATGATGCACGACGCGGTCGCGAAAAGGCGCTGCCGAAACGAGACGCTTTTTCGGCTCTTTGATTTCGATCGTGACATAGCGGCCGGGGCGATAGCGGCCACTATGCAACTCACGTTCCAGGCGGAGTAGTTCTTTTTCAAGATTCGCATAAAATGCCGCTGCGCCGGGCTTTTTCCGCTTGCCGAGGATCGCCCGCTTGGCGGCTGCATGCAACGCGCCGAAACTGGCGATCCCATCGAAAAGATCATCACGTCGCTTCGGCATCAGGAATTTTTCCAAGACGAGGCACTCATCGCGAGGCCGTCATTGCGAGCTTGCGAAGCAATCCAGACTTTGTTTCTATTCCACTGGATTGCTTCCCGCTTCGTGCGTCATTGCGAACGCAGTGCGGCAATCGCGGTCGCAATGACGTAGTTGCAGCCATGAGCCATCCACGCCTATCGGTTCAGCTCTTCGTAGAGATCACGCCAATTCGGGTTCTGCACCTCGATCAATGCGAGCTTCTTTCGACGTCAACCGGCCTTGATCTGTTTTTCACGCGCGATCGCATCATCCATACGGTCATATCGCTCGTACCAAACCAACAAATCGCACCCGTACCGGGCCGTAAATCCGGCCGTCAGCCCTGCTTTGTGCTGGTAAGCGCGTTGGGAGAGGCTCGACGTCACCCCGGTGTAAAGCGTCCCGTTACGTTTGTTCGTCATTATGTACACGCAGGGCCGCTTCATGATTGAACCCTAAGCGCCGCACCAGTCATTGCGAGCTTGCGAAGCAATCCAGACCTTCGTTTTGCTCCACTGGATTGCTTCCCGCTTCGTGCGTCATTGCGAACGCAGTGCGGCAATCGCGGTCGCATAGCTGGCGATCCATCGCAACAGCGAGATCGCAATGACGGCGACCAGCGCTCCCTTTCATCAAAGAGTCCGAGCATCGTCTGACCTTGCATCATGCGCCTTTTGCCAGCCGCCGATGAGTTTGCCGATTTCATCGAGTGTCCGCACCGCATGCTCATAGCGGCGCCCATCGACATAATGGAGCTCGACCGACAGCCGGAAAAGGAACCTGAGTTTCTCGATACCGAGATTCGCGCGCGAAAGATGCCCCTTTCGGTCGCGCGTATAGGTGGCTTCCACAAGAGATTCGAGCACGTCGAGGGCCGTCGTCTCGATTCGGTCGCCGAGGACGAATTTCTGGCTGCGGGGAAATTTCTCGACTACTGGAACGAGCCAAAGGAGAAACCGGAAATGCGCCTCGACGGCGGGACCCGTGGTGCGTGAATTGTCCAAGGCTCGTGTCCCCATCCATGTCGGGGCAGTCATTGCGAGCTTGCGAAGCAATCCAGACTTTTGCTTTGCTCTCCTGGATTGCTTCCCGCTTCGCAAGCTCGCGGTCGCAATGACGGCTACTGCTGCGGTCATCATAAAAAAGACCGGTGCCAGGATCGGATGCGAAATAACCACGGTGCTGGCATGTTTCGTCGCAAGCAGGCGGACCGGAGGTCCGCAGCACGCTTGAGAAAACTCAAAAAACTTCGCCAGGGGCTACGCCCCTGGACCCCACTCAAGCAAATTCCGCGCCGTTATCGCCCCACGATCGAGACGTAAAGAGGTAAAGATCAAGGATTTAACGTTCTGGCCAGGCGGAACCCGACGTCGTTGCTCCGGTGGTCTGGACTGTTCCCGATGCGGCCCGCAGCGCGGAGGAACTGCGGATTGATGATCCAGGAACCGCCGCGAAGGACCCGGCGACTGCAATCTCCGGTTGTCATAGCCGAACCGTTCGTGGGCGCCCCTTGGTAGGTGTCGGCAGAACAATCCTCAACCCATTGCAAGACATTGCCCGCCATGTCGTAAAGCCCAAATGCGTTCGGCTGGAAACTCCCCACCGGTGACGTATAAGCATAGCCGTCGTTGCACGGGACGACCGTCCAGCCCTGGGCGCCGGGCACCTTCTCCTTCGCGGTCTGATCCGCCCCATTGCCATAGCGGCACATGTCTTTCTCGTCATCTCCGAAGAAATAGCGCGGATATTTGCCAGGCTGGGTTTGCCCGCGTGCCACATATTCCCATTCCGCTTCGCTCAACAGGCGATAAGTCTTGCCCGTCTTCGTCGCTAGCCAAGCGGCGTAGGCCTGCGCGTCATTCCAGCTCAAGCAGGTCGCCGGATGCGAACCCGTTTGCGCAAAACCAGGATTGCGCCAGGAACGATTCGATCGTCCTTCCGCGAACGTCCAGCATGGCGAGCCTGAATCATAGCCGGTCTCGTTCACGAAGGCGGCGAACTCGTCCCGCGTCACCTGAAACTTGCCGACCGCGAAAGGCTTTGCAAAACTCACGACATGCTGCGGCCCTTCATTGTCAAATCGCCCCGGCTCGCTCGCCGGCGAGCCCATGGTGAACGAGCCGGGCGGCACGACCACCATCGGCGGGCAATTCGCACATTCCTTGAACTCGTCCTTCGGCTTCAAGGCGCATTCCTCTCGCGCCGACAAAGGTGCCGCCGCGCGTGACCCCAGCGAGGCCAGCACCGCCCCGCCACAAGGGCCAGTGACGACAGGCGGCGGCGGGACGGGCAGCGCCGCCGCGATCTTTTGTTGCGGCTCCGCCGTCGGCGTGTCGGCAGCGGGCTTGCCTTTGAGCCAACTCCAGAATCCGCCACCCTCGGGCTTCGACTCGCTTTGCACCGGATGTCCCTCTGCGAGCTTCTGGCGTTCAGCCTTGGCGAGATCGGCAAGAATCCCGATTGCGTGATGCGCCAAAAATGCATCCCATCCGCTCACGGTGCCGATTTTCTCAGCCAAGGCATAATCGGCCCGCGCCGCCGACTCGGGGTCCGCCGGCAGCGGCTCGGCTTTTCCCGGCACCAAGGCCAAAGTGCCGCCGCCGAGCGCCCCATAAATGAAGGGCTCCTGCTCGCGGTTGCTCGTCTTCAAAACTTCGTCATGGACGTCGCCGAGCGCGATCCGCAAATCGAGACCCGGAGTTGCGATATGATGCAACAAGGCCGTCGTGAACGGGCTATGGTCCCCTTCGCCGTCGCCCGCGAGCGAGCCGGCGCGCGCCGCATAAGCGACGAGCGTGTCGCTCGTCTGCAGGTCCGGCTGGCCGAGCCCGCGGCCCACCGCACGCGACGCGATCGTCCGTTTGATCTTCGCGGCGAATGGGTTCTCGCGGCAGGCGTCCAGGATCACCAGCTTCAGACGCTTTGCCGGCTCGAGCAATTGCAGGACGCGATCGAGGTCGACCGCTTCGTCCTCGACATCGAGATCGCGCGCCAGCACGGCGTCAGTGGGGATCAGATAATTATGCCCGCCGATTTCCATGCCATGCCCGGCATAGAAGACAACGGCGATATCGGCACCGGCGGCCTTCTCAGAAAATGCGCGCAGCTCCTTGCGCATGTCCGCAACCCCGACATTGGTGACGGTGCGCACGTCGTCGAACCCTGCGCTCCGGAAGAGATCGCCGATCGCGACGGCATCATTGGCGGGATTGGGCAAGCGCGCGACGGTGCGATAAGCGCCATTACCGATGACGAGCGCAACGCGCTTTTCAGCCTGCGCCGGCCGCGCCGCCATCGTGGCAACGGTGGCGACGGCAAGGAATACAAATGCGAAAGTGACAAAACGCCGGACCATGTCGTCCCCCATGAAGCGCGGCAAAAACATAAACTTGCACTTGCGTAGACCAAAGACCGGCAGCGGCCGGCGCGTTCGTGTCGATTGGCCGATGCGGACCGGAGGTCCGCGGTCCCGGGCACTTCGGCCCACTTCGGACCGCGGACCTCCGGTCCGCAGCAATATTATCCGGTAATCAGCCGGAATTCCAGAACTTGAGCACGACAAAGCCGGCCCGCGTCTGTGAGACAGGTCACGGAATTTCTTTTTGCCGGGCGCAGCACCGCGCTGCGACGCACGCGACAGATCGTCGCCGCTATCCCGGTTGAAGTGAATATCCCCGCGAGCCGCCACTCTGCAATAGGGAAGGACGGACCCCCAATCGACTTGCCTTTTCTGCGTGCGTCTAAGCGGCCTCGGCGGATACGCGGTTGCGGCCATTTTCTTTCGATCGATAGAGCGCTCGATCGGCGCGGCGGAAAAGCCCTTGAGGCTCGACGTCGTCGCCGCGCTCGGCGATGCCGATCGATACGGTGACGACGATCATCCGCCCCTCTTCAACGGTCGCAAAACGATCCTTTTCCACAGCGGCGCGCACCCGTTCCGCAATTTTTTCCGCAATCTCCAGGCTCGTATCCGGCATGATCACTACGAATTCCTCGCCGCCGAGCCGGCAGAGAACATCGGCATTGCGAATAACGCGCCGGACCCGTTCGGCGAAAGCTTTGAGAACCTTGTCACCCGAGTCGTGACCATAGGTGTCGTTGACATCCTTGAAATGATCGATGTCGAGAATCATCATCGACAAGGGTCGGCTACGGTTCGCCGCATTTTCGACGAGCGTCGCAAAGTGTGACTCGAAATAGCGGCGATTGTTCAGTCCGGTCAAAGAATCGACGACCGCGAGATCGATCGAGGCTTGCAGATTGTCACGCAATTTGCCGACATAGCGCTTGCGACGTAGCTGCGTGCGAACTCGGGCGACGAGTTCATTGCGGTCGATCGGACGGACGAGAAAATCGTTTATGCCGAGGTCGAGCCCGCGCAGGACGCGTGGTCTGTCTTCCATGTCGGCTAAGCATAAAATGGGCAATTGGCGTGTCCGCTCGAGCGAGCGGATCTGACTGCAGAGCCGCAGCGCGTCGTAGCCCTCGATACCGAGACTGACGACGAACAAGTCATAGTTTCCCGAAACGCTCTTGAAGAGTGCTTCCTGCGGATCGGTCTCGACCTCCACATCATGTAGCCCGCGTAGCGCCATCATCGTCTGTTCGGCCGAGGACACGCGATCTTCGACGAGCAGAATCCGGCCGCCCATGCCGTCTTCGGCAAGCGCATGCGCCAGCGGATCCGGCATGCCGAGGCTGGCCGACGTCGCCGCACGGCTCCGCAATTCGTCGACGGCCGCTTTCAACCTTGCCAGGGAGCGCACGCGCGCAATCAAAGCGATCTCGTCGATCGGTTTTGTCAGGAAGTCGTCGGCGCCCGCATCGAGCCCTTTGACCCGGTCGCTCGGCTGATCGAGCGCGGTGACCATGACGACAGGGAGATGTGCCGTCGTCGGAGCCTGCTTCAATCTTCGGCAGGCCTCGAACCCGTCCATGCCCGGCATCATCACGTCGAGAAGGACGACATCGCAATCGCCGCGTTGGCAGATCGCCAGCGCCTCGACCCCGCTCGTCGCCGTCACGACGTCGAAATACTCGGCAGTGAGGCGCGCCTCGAGCAGTTTCAAATTGGCAAGCACATCATCGACAACTAGAACCCGGGCGGTCATACTCGACTATCCCTCGCGCTAATAGAAAACCCTCGCGTCGACGGTAAAACCTTCATTGATCGGCGATGTAATTGCGCACCGTCTCGAGGAATTTGATGACGGAGATCGGCTTCGAAAGATAGGCCTCGCAGCCGCCCTGTCGGATCTTTTCTTCGTCGCCTTTCATGGCGAACGCCGTGATCGCAATCACCGGAATATGACGCAAATCATCGTCGTCCTTGATCCATTGTGTGACCTGCAAACCAGATACTTCCGGCAGCTGAATATCCATCAAAATCAGATTCGGCCTATGCGTCCGCGCGAGTTCCACAGCTTCGACGCCGCTTCGTGTCTGCACCGTCTTGTAGCCGTGCGCCTCGAGAAGGTCGTTGAACAGCTTCATGTTCAGTTCATTGTCTTCGACAATCAGAACACTCTTTTGCATCTGCTGAGCCCATTTCGTCCGGTAGTGATCGGTTTGACCGCTTGATTGGCGGGCGGCCAAACGGGATTCTATTGTAGATCCGTGCACCAGCAGCACGAACCGGTAAGATTATCAGCCGGTGTCGTGTCGCTTGGCAGCGGCGCTCGGGTCGCCCATGAGCTGCCGGTTGCCGGCCCTTGCCCGCGGCTGCGCCGGACCAAAATCCTCGTCTGTTTCGCCCTGACGATGAGCCTCCCAAGGCGAAACTGATCGTCTAAACCTCCGAATCCGGGTCGACCTGACCTCGTTTCCGTGAATTTGTATAGCGTGGCACCGCCGGACGTACCGAAAGTTGCCACCAGCTGCTCTCTCAATCGTTTGGATCCAAGTGCGGTTCGCGCCGATAGGATTCGGTCCTATCGCATGCGATGGACACAGACAAAGGGTTACCAGATAGAAATTTACGAAAGGGAAATCGGCTTGAAGAAAGACAGGTCCGTCGGAAAACTGTCGAAAAAATGCCCCTCGCCGGATCGCGAGGCGGCAGAGGCGCTTGCGCTCGCAGCCCTGACTTTCTTGGCCGCCGATCCGGCGCGTCTGGACCGATTCGTCGCCCTGCACGGGCTTTCCATGGACAATCTTCGCGAGGCGGGCGCCGCTCCGGGCTTCTTGGCCGGCGTGCTCGACCACCTCGCCAGCGACGAGGGCCTCCTCCTGGCTTTTGCCGCCAATCGCGGCCTTGATCCGGCCGAAGTCGTGCGCGCTTGGGCGCGCCTCGCCGATCCGCCGGAGGCTGGATGAGCGACGAACCCGGCTTTTGTCGCGATTGTTTCGCCGACTTGCCGCAGCGTCAGGGCGATCGCTGCGCCGCTTGTGGTTCGCCGCGCCTCCTAGCTCATGCCGAGTTGCCGCACCTCGCCATCGCCCACATCGATTGCGACGCCTTCTATGCGGCTGTCGAAAAACGCGACAATCCGGCCTTGCGCGACAAGCCTGTGATCGTCGGCGGCGGCAAGCGCGGCGTCGTGGCGACCTGCTGCTATGTGGCCCGCACCTATGGCGTGCGCTCCGCCATGCCGATGTTCAAGGCTCTGGCCGCTTGCCCGCACGCCGTCGTCCTGCCGCCGGACATGGCCAAATATGCCGCCGTCGGGCGAGAGATCCGCAAGCTCATGACGCAGTTGACCCCGCTCGTCGAGCCCCTGTCGATCGACGAGGCTTTTCTGGATCTTTCCGGTACCGAGGCCGTGCATCGCATGAGCCCGGCGCTGACGCTGGCCCGCTTCGCCCGTCACGTCGAAACCGAAATCGGCATCACCGTTTCGATCGGGCTCAGCTACTGCAAGTTTCTGGCAAAGATCGCCTCCGATCTCGACAAGCCGCGCGGTTTTGCCGTGATCGGGCGAAACGAAGCGAGAGCCTTCTTAGCCACCAAGCCGACCGGCCTGATCTGGGGCGTCGGCCGGATCGCACAGGAAAGACTGGCACGCGACGGCTTCCGCCTGATCGGCGATCTTCAGTTCCGCGAAGAGAGCGAACTCATCCGCCTCTACGGACAAGAAGGCCGTCGGCTCTGGCGCCTCGCGCAGGGGCAGGACGAACGCCGCGTCGAACCCGAACACGCGGCGAAAAGTCTATCGGCCGAGACAACCTTCGAATGCGATCTCAGCACCGCCGAAGACCTCGTTCCGATCCTCTACCGGTTGAGCGAAAAACTCGCAGCGCGCCTGAAGCGCGCCGAACTCTCCGGCCGCACCGTCACACTGAAGCTGAAGACGGCAAATTTCAAAATTCGCACGCGCAGCCGCACCAGCCTGGCCGCGACGCAATTATCCGGCCGCCTTTTTGCCCCTGCCCGCGATCTCCTCTTGGCCGAACTCGACGGGACAAAGTTCCGGCTGATCGGTTTGACTGCCGGCGACCTTTGCCCCGCAGCGGACGCCGACCGCGGCGATCTCGTCGATGCGGGTGTCGCCCGCGAAAAGGCCGCGGAGACCGCGATCGACAAGTTGCGCGTCAAATTTGGTCCAACCGCCGTCGTTAAAGGAATCACCTTCCGAACCGAGCGTTGAACACGCCGTTCCGGCAAACCGCACCTATTTGGTGCAGGTCGCCGATTGCGGCAGGAGTTCGAGGCTGGTCATCTCGCCGGCGAGGACGAAATCCCCGTAGTCCAGCCGCAAAGCACGCGAGATCCCGTTCTCGTAGAGGTCGAAGGCGAGCGTGTAGTTCGGCGCTTCGTCCTTTCCACCTTCGTCGAAATAGCTGATCGTCACCGGCCAGCGCCGCATGCTCGCGAGAGCAGGAATATGCGCCGCCTTTTCGACAGCAGGTGTATCGATTGGCTGGCCGATAATAGTGGTCGTGGAGAAAATCTTATCGCCGCTGTCCGAACCGTCATACACCTTGACTTCGAGTATGTTTTGTCCGGCCTTCGCGGCGGCTAAAATATATCTGATATGCTCGGTCGGGAACAAAACATCGTGATCCAAATCGAGCTTGGCAGGACGGGGCTTCACCAGATCGACCGAAACAGGCCCTTGCGCCGGGCGCTGCGCGTGGCCGTCGACTTCGTCCGTCTGCTGGTTGTCGACCTTTGTCTGCATTCTGAAAGTGAAGTTAAGGCCCTCGCCATCCTCAAACGTCATGGAGCGCAGGTCGGACGTCCGCGTCGGGCCTTCGGCCGGCTGCAGTTCCGTCAACTGACGAAAATTCTGGACATAGCCCTCGCAAGCCGAGCCGGTGAAATCGAATGCGATGCGACCGCGCGCGCCGGTCGGGCTTTTCGATCCCACTGCTTTCAACAAAGTGAGGTCATAGACGGCGCGATGCGCCGCAAGCGGCACAGCATTGGAGAAAGCGCTCGCCGCCGAAGCCTGAGTGAGAGGCCCTGGTGCATTGGCCGCCTGCGCCGAGGAAAAGAAAAAACTGAACGCGGCAACGCAAAACGGCGCAGCTTGCAAGACGCTGCGGCGCCGGAGTTGGGTGGAAAACATCAAATCTTCGCTCCTCCTGCTATTCCTATGCTCGCTCGCGTAAGCCGCCGGAGCCATTTTTCTAGAGTACCATGTCTCCCAGAGCATCTTGCGAATGCCGCAGAACGCGATGCTAAGGCCTGCAAATCCGTGCTGGTAGGTTGCGGAACCGCGGGTTACGACGAGCTCCCAGCCCAGCGGGATCCTAGGATGCCGGGCCAGGGAAGGCAACTCTAACACGCGTTCGGACGGCAGCAAATCAATCGCTCCGAATACGATGCGCCAAGCTCCTAAATTGCAGCGCCTCCTTGGCGAAAAAGTGGCTCGCTTTCCGTGGCCGAGCGCGGGAGCGCACAAGGCAAGACTCGGGTCGGGTTCCGAATGCGCTCCCATTTGTTCGTCAAAGGGGTTTCTGCCGGCAGAAAGCCGCCCCGCCCGAACTCGGCTCAAGCTGTTTTGGGGCAGGCGCCAATGGCTTGATTCGCAGCCGAAGACCGAAAGCGCAGCTTGGCGCAACGGGCCCGAAGACCTGGCTTTATTTTGCAATGAGCTTGCATCCGCAGCGCGGATCGGCACATTGGCCGGAACTCGCCCGGAGTTCTCACACTGGACATGGTCTGCGCCGGCCCAAGGCAGCGTCAGAGCAGGAGAACGGCGCTGGGCGATGCATGGCCATCGGCCGAGCCGTTCGACGCACTCTGTCGCTGCCTTCGGCCGGCCCTCCGGGTTGCGTTTCGGCGGGCAGCTGCCGCGTCGGGCGGCTCTACCGTATGACTACATACGCTTTTCGCCGCCCGCCTTGCATCTGCCTCGCCGAAACAGCAACGCAGGCCGCGTCCAGTGTGAGAATTCCGGGCTTGATCTGGAGCTTTGCCATGAGCCTCATTGAAGACCGCCTAAATGCTTTGGGCTTAGAGCTGCCGGTTCCGGCAGTACCCGTCGCCAATTACGTGCCCTACGTCGTCTCGGGTTCCTGGCTCGTCATTTCCGGGCAGCTCGCCCTTGGGGCGGACGGCAAACTCGATCCGGCCCATATCGGCAAAGTGGGGCGTTCGGTCTCGATCGAGGCGGGCCAAGCCGCCGCCCGCCGCTGCGCCATCAATCTCTTGGCGCAGGCCAAAGCGGCCCTCGGCGATCTCGATCGGATCAGCCGTTGCGTCAGGCTCGGCGGCTTCATCAATGTCGCGCCCGGCTTTTCCGGCGTCGCACTCGCGATGAACGGAGCCTCCGATCTCATCGTCGAAGTGTTCGGCGACAAGGGTCGCCACGCGCGCTCGACCGTCGGCGTCGCCGAACTCCCGCTCGACTCCGCTGTGGAAGTCGAAGCATTGTTCGAGATCGCCCCTTGAGCCTCGATTCTGCCGCGCGACATTGGCTCGTGGCGCGGCCGATCGCGCATCGCGGGCTTCATACGAAGAGCCGCGGGCTAGATCACGATGAATTAGTGCGGGATGCGGGCGGAAAACCGGTTCCCACTTTTCCTCATCCCGCACTTGTCGAAAACTCGCTTGCGGCGGCAGCGGCAGCGATGGGCAAGACCTATGCGATCGAGTGCGATGTGCAAATGACGAAGGACGGCGAAGCGTTCGTTTTTCATGATGAAACGCTCGATCGTCTCACGCTGGCACATGCGCGGGCGCGCGATCTCACCGCGCATGAGATCACGCAGATCACCTATCGCGATGGCGAAGGCACGATTCCTCTGTTTACGGACTTCCTCTCTGCGGTCGCAGGCCGCGTTCCGTTGATCGTCGAGATCAAGAGCAGGTTCGAGGGCGACATGCGCTTGGCTACGCGTGTTGCCGCTCTCATCGCGGATTATTCTGGTCCGCTTGCCCTGCAAAGCTTCGACCCGGCTGTGCTCGTTCATTTCCGCAATTCCGCGCCGGCCCGGCCGCTCGGCCTCATCGCGCAAGCAGGCTATGGCGAAGCCGAATGGCCGGACCTCAGCGATGAAACCCGCCGGGCGCTCACGACTTTCAGCGATTACGCGCAGGCACGGCCGGATTTTCTCGCCTGGAACCTCGCGGATCTGCCACACGCTGTCGCCATGCTCTGGCGTACCGGCATGGGCTTGCCGCTGCTAACATGGACGGTGCGCGACGTGACGCAAGCCGACCTCGCGGCGCGCTTCGCCGATCAAATGATCTTCGAAGGATTCGAGCCGTAGCGCGGGTTCCGCTCGGTCGGAATCACCCTAAGCTCAGGCATACGCGCCAATTCGACAAGCTGGAGCATTCTCTGGCGAGCTGGAGACCGGTTCACCGGCACGCTAACCATTAATGCAGGATGACTCCTCGATTGCCCGCTTCAGGCATTGTCTGTGCAGCGCGTGCCGCACCACGCCTGCAACGGAGACCGACGTGATTAAAAAGACACTCCTTTGTGCCGTTTCGGTTTGGCCGTTGGCCTGTATGCCCGCCTTGGCTGGCGGCGCGCAAACCTATGAGCCCGGCCGGTTCGGCGCACATCGCCACTGGGCACCCCCACGCAGCGCCGCCTGGCATGCACCTCGGCCGACCGTTGTCAGGGGCTATTATCCTGACGGCTATGGACTGAGTTATCCAAGCCATGCGCCGGGCGTCCGGGCCTATGCCGCCTACCCGCCGACCGCAGCCCTCGACCAAGCCGCGCCGGTCGTCGCTTACAGAAACGCGACGGCCTATGTCCCTGTCACCACTTATGCGCAGGTTCCGGTCCGAATTTATTACATTCCGCAGCAGCAGCCTTATTACAACGTGCCGCCCTATTATGCGGTGCCGGAGCCGTGCACCTGCGATTGATCGCGAAGGCCGGGACAAGCCCGGCGCGCAACAGCGCTACGCGCTGCGCCTTGCCTGTCGCGACATTGTGGCCACTGAGAAATTGTTCTGCGATATTGGCGACGTGCGATATTGGAGACACCGCACGTGTCGGACAGCATCGGCGAAAAGACAGCTTTAACGGTCCTTCTGACCGGCTTTTCGGCGTTTCCCGGCGCCCATTCCAACCCTACCGAGGCGCTCGTCGCCGCTCTGGATAAGCGGAAGGCCTGTTTCGCCCGGCGCGGAATCCGGCTCGAGCCGCGGCTCTTGCCGGTGGTCTACTCGGCCATAGAACCGGCCATTGCGCAGCATGTCGATGCGTTTTCGCCCGACATCATCCTGCACTTCGGCCTCGCCGCAAGGAGCAGCTGCATTTCAATCGAGACGCTTGCACGCAATCGCGTGAGCGCGATCCATTGCGATGCTGCCGGGCGCCAAGCGGAAGACATCTCTATTCTTCGCAGCGGCAAATTCTTCGCCAAAGCACGTGTTCCAACCGCCGAGATCGCCGCCGCGCTTCGCCGGGCGGGGTTCGCCTGCCGCCTTTCACACGATGCCGGCGACTATCTCTGCAACGCGGCATTCTATCTGTCGCTCGCGACCCGACATGCAGCCTGTGTCGGCTTCGTTCATGTGCCGCTTCTGCAAACGGCAAATCGACTGCGATCCGATCAAAGGAGCCGGCAAATCCCGACAATGCAGGGGCTGCTGCGCGCCGCGGAAATCATCATTCTCGTGGCCGCAAAGGCGGCACGGCGAAGCCGGCAAATTCTGCAAACCCATCGCACCGCCGCGCAGCCAAATGCGCTGAGCGAGACTTTCTGCTAATTCTACTGCGTCATATTTGGACGAGAGCTTCCACGAACGGAGAGGCGCATCAAAGTTGCGGCGCGTTCCCTTCCCCACCCGGGCCGCGCTTGCGTGCGCCCGGGCGCAAGCTCTTGTGGGGAAGGGTCAGGGATGGGGGTTCTCTCCAGTGCTTTAATGTGAGAAGCACACCACAAACCCCCACTGTGCAACCTCCTCCCGCCATAGCCCGCCGCTAGCGACGGGCGTCCAAGGAGGCCCTAAGGGCGAGAGGAGTCGTTCAACTGCAAAGTGTGGTGTTCATGACGCAGTAGAACTAATGCCCTGTCCGGGAAAATGGCTCAATTTTGGCCGGGCAATAACGTTCTATCTCGCGGAAACTCGAGCTGGACGAACAAAGAAAGTGCATGAGGATCAGCTGAATGACTCCCGAACAGGTGAGTTTCGTCGTGGCGTTCCTGGAAATCATATGGATCGATCTCATCTTGTCGGGCGATAATGCCATTGTCATCGCGCTCGCCTGCCGGGCACTGCCGGCGCAGCAGCGCACGCATGGCATTGCCCTCGGTTCCGGTGCCGCCGTCGCTCTGCGCATCATGTTCACCTTCATCTTCGTCAAAATCCTGGCTCTGCCCTTCGTCAAATTGGCCGGCGGCTCACTGCTGTTGTGGATTGCGATCAAGCTTGCGGTGGAAGGCGAAGGCGAAGAAAAGCTCGCGCCGGCCAAATCGCTCTGGGCTGCGGTCCGCACTATCGTTGTCGCAGACGCTCTGATGTCGCTCGACAATGTCGTTGCGGTCGCCGCAGCGGCCAAAGGCTCGCTCCTGCTCGTGGCCTTCGGCACACTGCTCACGGTGCCGTTCATCATATCCGGATCGACGCTGCTCATTGATTTGTTTGCACGCCATCCGATCCTCGTTTGGGCCGGAGCGGCCCTGCTCGGTTTCATCGGCGGTCAGCTCATCGCCGGCGAACCTTTCATAGCGGATCTGCCGATGGCCAAGGCCGGCGCTTTCGTCGCGACGAATTTCGAAGTCCTCTGCGGCTTGGCCGGCGCGATATTCGTCTTGCTGACTGGCCTCCTCCTTCGGCCCGGCGTAAAGGAGAGGCGCTAGCCCGGATTTCTCAAACATTTAAGGTGCATCGGGGCGCCGAATCTTAGAAAGTTGTTTTGCGAGAACGACTTGCTTAGATCGAACGGAACTCCCCGATGCGGACGGACTGTAGCGCGAAGCTTTTCGGATTCAAAGCGGTTGAACGGCGCGCGGTGGTGGCCAGTTTCGATGGCGGCGACATCACCTCCAATGCGGGCGCGCTTCTGTTGGGACAGGTGGATGGCGGCCTCGGGCTGATACGGCGGTTCGCGCAATGCTTCGATGACCGGCGCAACCCTGTCTACGTCGAACACCGGCTCGAAACCTTGCTGGCGCAACGGATTTTCGGACTGGCGCTGGGTTACGAGGACCTCAACGATCATGACGAGCTGCGCAAGGACTCGAGCTTTGCGGTGCTGGCGGGCAAGCTAGAGCCGGCGCTGCGCTCCGATTGCGAGGCCTTGGCGGGCAAGAGCACGCTCAATCGTCTCGAGCACACGCCCAAGCGCCATGCCGCCAAATATCACAAGATCGATTGCGACGGCGCGCGGGTCGATGGCCTGCTGGTCGATGTTTTCCTGGAAGCCCACGAACGCGCGCCGCGCGAGATCGTGCTCGATCTCGACAATACCGACATTCCGCTTCACGGCGGACAAGAGGGTCGATTTTTCCACGGCTATTACGACGAATATTGCTATCTGCCGCTGTATGTCTTTTGTGGACGGCATCTGCTGCTGGCGAAGCAGCGGCGCGCCGATGTCGCAGGCAGCGATGGCGCGGTCGCGGACATGGCGCGCATTGTTTCACACATTCGCCGGAGCTGGCCACGGGTACGCATCATTTTGCGCGGCGACAGCGGCTTTTCCAATGACGACCTGATGAGTTGGTGCGAGACCAACCGCGTCGATTACGTCTTCGGTGTGGCGCGCAATGCAAGGCTGGAAGCAGCGCTCGTCGCGGAGGCTGCCGCGGCCAAGCGCCGGTGCCTGAGTTCGGGCAAGCCGGCGCGGGTCTTCCGCGACTTCTCCTATCGCACGCTCAAGAGCTGGAGCCGAAACCGACGTGTCGTCGGCAAAGCCGAGCACACACCGGATGGCGCCAATCCGCGCTTCGTCGTCACCACGCTCAAACGTCGGGGGTGCCGCCTCGCCTTTGACGCCCGTGCTCTCTACGAGGATCTCTATTGCGCGCGTGGCGAGGCGGAAAACCGCATCGGCGAGCAGTTCGAACTGTTCGCCGATCGTGCTTCCTCCGCGACGATGCAAGCCAACCAATTGCGGCTGTGGTTCTCGGCCATGGCTTACGTGCTCGTCGATACTCTGCGCCGCGTCGGCCTGCGCCATACTGAATTCGCCGACGCGTCGGCTCAAACCATTCGCCTCAAGCTGCTCAAGCTCGGCGCTCAGGTGCGAAGGAGCGTGCGCCGCATTCACTTCGCGCTTGCTTCGGGATGCCCCCACAAGAACGAATTCGAACTCGCCCACCATTATCTTCAACGCGCTTTTGGCTCCGGCTGACGGAAAACCACCGCACCGGAAAGCAGGATCAAGATGCCGGTTCGCCGAGCCCTGACGCACGCGCCAAACAACTCGTATTGCGAGAAAATCGAAACCATCGGGACTCGCAGCGCGGGAACCGAGCGGGCCGTGTCAGCGGCGATGTCCGGCCGATGTGAAAATCACGCCCAAGCCCGAAAAATAAGCCGCCGAACGACCCGTTTTTCAGCTAAAAACTGAATTCGTTTGAGAAATCCAGGCTAGCTTATCGCCCGCGCCACTTCGGCGCGGAGCATCGGCAAGACATCGGCCTCGAACCAAGGATTGCGCTTGAGCCAGCCGTTGTTGCGCCAGGACGGATGCGGCAAGGCGATGATGCGCGGTTGCAATCCTGCGAATTCGCGCCAGCCGGCGATCAACTCATCACGCTTCGCAGCTTTGCGCAGAGGCCGGTCGAGGCGCGTAACAAGCCGCGCGACGTGATAATCCTGCGCATAGGTGCCAATCGCCAGGGTCGTCGTAATGTTCGGCAAGAGTGCGAAGAGCTGGTCGTGCCAAGTCGCGCAACATTCACGCCGCGGCGGCAAGTCGCTCTTCGTCTCGCTGTGGCCTGGAAAGCAAAAGCCCATGGGGATTATGGCGATCCGCGCCTCGTCATAGAATACGTCCCGCGACACGTCCATCCAGCTGCGCAGTCGATCGCCCGAAGGATCATTGAAGGGAAGCCCTGTCGCATGGACCCGTGTGCCCGGTGCTTGGCTTGCAACGAGAAGACGGGCAGTCGGCGATACTCTCAAAATCGGCCGCGGCTCATGGGAAAGAGGATCGGTGACAGCCGCGTCGCGGCAAAGGCGGCAGGCCCTGATTTTGCTCACTAAGACCGCAAGCCTTGCGGCCGTCGGATCAGAGCTCGAAGCAGAGTCCATCATGCGCAACGGCCACCCCGGCCGCTTCCATTTCGGCGATCAGCGGCAAGGCGGTTGCCCCCAAATGCGTCAGAACGATGCGCTTCGCAGTGAAACGCGGGAGTTCGTTGCGAAGCTGCGGCCAGTTCATATGACTGGGGACGGCCTCTTTGCCGGCAAAACATTCTACGATGAAGAGATCGGCTTCCGCCCCAATATCGAACAAAGCCTCCGTCCAGGCCGTATCACCCGAATAGGCGAAAACCCCATCTTCGCCCGTGAGCCTGACACCCGTGGCGACGCCGCCGCTGGCGTGTTCGACTTCGAATGTCTGGAGTAAGAGTCCCGCGACCTCGCATTTCGTGCCGGGGGGCAGTTCATGGATCTGCCATGCGAATGTCCAGACGATGGTGGCCATGCCTGGGAACATAATTTCCTGGATGGCGCGCAGGCGCGCCTTGAGGCCGGGCGGCCCGTAGATTGCCAAAGGCTTGGTGCGAAAAGCGACGAACTGGCATTGCAGCAGCAGCGTCGGCAAGCCGCCGAAATGATCGCCATGCAGGTGGGTGATCACCAGGGCGTCAATGTCATTGCTGCAAAAGTCCAGCTTGTTCCAGGCTATGATCGAGCCGGCACCGAAATCGACAACGACGGTGGCAGGTTCGCAATCGACGCGAATGCAGGTATGGGCGCGGCCCCCGGTACCGAACGCATCGCCGGAACCGACGATCGTGATCTTCATGCGCCTGTCCTAACGAACCCTGGAGAATGTCTCGGAAAACTCCCGGCTCTACCGATGTTTCGGATGCCGAATACAGCTTTCACCCAAGCACACAAGACCCGAACCTGATCAGGGCGAAATACTCGCCCTGCGCGAACTGGCACCAAGCTCCTGATCCCGCGGCATTCATGGCACGGCACTCGGACGCGCCGAGACCCGTGCGTACCAGTCGGCGAAATGCGATAGGCTTGGCGGCACGCTGATCCGCGCCGGTTTCATGAAATCCGTGGCGACGAAGGCCGTGATGTCGGCGATGGAGAAGTTTTCTCCCGCAACGAACGGCCGGCCAGCCAATTCGCTATCGAGAAATTCGACAAACGCGACCGCCTTCGGCTTGTTCGTTTCGGCAAACTCGGGCACTTGGGGAATTTCCATGTTTTTCATCGCCGGGTGGCTATGGCGAAAGGCATTTGCGACCGGAACCAGGAGATGGAATTCGGCGCGACGCTGCCACATTTCTACAAGAGCTTTGCCGAGCGGACCCTCTCCGAACAAATTCGGCTTCGGTTGAAGTTCCTCGAAATAGCGGCAGATCGCAACGGATTCGGCGATGGCGGTTCCATCGTCGAGGACGAGTGCGGGGGTGCGCTGCATGGGATTGATCGAGGTGAATTCCGCCTCTTTTTGAACCAGTTTGCCGAGATCGACCTGAATTTTGGCCAAATCTATGCCCTTTTCGGCGAGGAAAATGCGCACTCGGCGTGGATTAGGGGCGAGCGCGAAATCATAAAGTTTCATAGGAGCGTCTCGTTGCGGATGGCTCTAACGGATTTGTTTAGACTTTTAGGATTTCTACGCAGCGAATTGCAACTCGACCAGAGATTATCCGTCGCGCTCAAGTTGGGCGGCGAGGCTGGACCGCGCTGCCGCGGCCGCCGCAGGTGCCACAACAAGAGACCACTAAACCGCAGAACTCTCATCAATCTGTGTGCTGGCGCACAGATTGATGAAAAGTCCGATCCGTCAAATTCGAGCGATGGCGTCAGCAGCACGTTAATCTTTCTCTGTAATGGTCGCCGAAAACTTGCAATGCGCGTTAGAAATTGACGGATCGGATGGGGATGACGGAAGTCACCGCTGAGATGATCGAGCGGGGCCGCGGGGCCGACCCGAAAATCCTCGCGGAGCGTCGGCGGCTCACCGCACGTGTCCGAGAGGCGCGCGAAAAGCTCACCTCGGCCGGTTCGGGCCATCGCGCATTCGATGTCGAATTGCTGCAGCTCTTCGCCAAAGGGCGGCGCGCTTCGATCTTGGCCTTGGCGGGCTGCAGCATCGCCGCAGCCGCCGTCGCGAGCGCCTGGGCGCCGCTCGAATTCTTGCTGATCTGGCTCGCCATCCATTTTGCGAGCCTGCTCCTGTCGCACTCCCTCGCAGTGAGATTCGCAAGCTTGGAACAGGCGAGCGTCAATGTCAGCCGTTGGCGCCGTATTTTCGTCTCGGCTGAAGTGGTCCAGGGCATCGCCTGGGCCCTCTTCATCGTCCTCTTGACCACGACAGACGACCCGGCGGCGCGGACCTTCGTGCTTGTCATGCTTTTTCTTATTGCGGCGATCAATGCGACGATCACCGCCTCGATCCCGGTCGCCGTCTATGCCGGCCTGGCGCCGATCACGGTCGCGATCGTCGGATTTTTGTGGCCGAAGAGCTTGACCGATCCATTGACGTCGCTCGCCACGCTCGCTTGCGCCACATTGCTCTATTTCGCCGTCCTGGCGAAGAAGCTCTACAACCGCTCGCTCGACACCTTGTCGTTTCAAAGCGAAAAGGACGAACTCATCGCCGACCTCGAACAAGCCAAGAGCAACAGCGATATGGCGCGCCGGCGCGCGGAAGAGGCAAATCTCGCAAAGTCCAGCTTTCTTGCGACGATGAGCCACGAACTGCGGACGCCGCTCAACGCGATCCTCGGCTTTTCCGAAGTGATGAAGTCGGAATTCTTCGGCGCCCATGCCGTCGCCGCTTACAAGGAATATTCCAACGATATTCATTCGAGCGGCCAGCATCTCCTGACCTTGATCAACGAGATCCTCGACTTGTCACGGGTCGAGGCCGGCCGTTTCGAACTCAAGGAGGAGCCCGTCGGGCTCGGGAACATACTCGAGGACTGCCGCCACCTCATATCGCTGCGCGCCAAGAAACGTGAGATCAATATTCTGGAATCTGTCGAACCGAACTTACCACGCCTTTGGGCGGACGAGCGAGCCGTCCGGCAAGCGGCGCTCAACCTCTTGTCCAACGCGATCAAATTCACGCCGCCCGGCGGCAGCATTACGATCAAGATCGGCTGGACTTCGGCAGGAGGCCAATATTTCTCCGTAAAGGATACCGGTCACGGAATTCCCGAAGAGGAGCTTCCGGTCGTCATGTCCTCGTTCGGCCGCGGTTCACTCGCACAAAAGAATGCCGAAGAAGGTTCAGGGCTCGGGCTGCCCATCGTCAAAGCCCTCGTCGAATTGCATGGCGGCACTTTCACGCTCAAATCGAAAGTGCGCGAAGGAACCGAAGTCATCGTCGTGTTTCCGCCCGAACGCGTCATGAATGCACTGCCGCAGCTCGACCCTGAAGCTCCGGGCGTCGCCAAAGTGGACAAGAAACCGCGCGCGCGGCGGGCGGCTTAGTGCTTGCTCGGAATACGCAATTCCGCACCCTGTCATGCCCACGCAGGCGGACATCCAGTCCTTCAGCCCCGGCACGTGGAAAAGACACGTATCGCCGCGGATGCGGCTCTTGCTGGATTCCCGCCATAGCCCGTCGCATGCGACGGGCGTCCCTTCGGTACGCCCTTTGGTCCGTCGCGCGGGACTGACATCTTCTTCGTGTCGCCGCAAAGGCACCCTAGTTCGTATGCCCGGCGTCGGAGAATTTCTTCACCGGCGCGCCGGGAGGATGAGCATCGTGTCACGTGTCGCCTTAGCAAGTTTCCTGCTTCTCGCCGGCCTTTGCGCGCCGCTCGCCGCGCAAGACCAATCGAAAGCGCCGGCCGCGAAGCCATCGGCCGCGGCAGAACCACAGAAGGCTCCGGCCAAAGAAAACCACGAAGCCGCCAAGCCGATCGGGCCGCTTCCGGCCGCGGCGACGACGAGTCACAGCCTCGACTTGCCGGGCCGCACCTTGCATTTCACCGCCAAAGCGGGCGCCGTCAATTTGAGCGCCGCGCAAACCGGCGCGCTGCTCGCCGATGTCGCCTATGTCGCTTTTTTGCGCGACGACGCCGACACCGCCAAGCGGCCGATTACGTTTGCGATCAATGGCGGGCCCGGCGCCGGCAGCGCCTGGCTCGATCTCGGCGGCCTGGGGCCTTGGCGATTGCCGCTCGACGGCGGCGCCGTGCCGCCCTCCGCCGATCCGCGCACCGTGCCCAATGCGGAAACTTGGCTCGATTTCACCGATCTCGTCTTCATCGATCCGCCCGGCACCGGCTACAGCCGCATCTTGACGAGCGAGGACCAGGCCAAACGGCATTTCTATTCGGTCGACGGCGACATCGCCACGCTCGCCGTCGTGATCCGCAAATGGCTGGTCGAAAACAAGCGGTTGGAAAGCCCGAAATTCATCGCCGGCGAAAGCTATGGCGGCTTCCGCGGCCCGAAACTCGCACGGCGCCTGCAAGACGAAGAAGGCGTCGGCATTCGCGGCCTCGTCCTGATTTCGCCGGTGCTCGATTTCTCCTGGTTCGAAGGCGCCAATAATCCTTTGATCTCCGCGACCCGCCTGCCCTCTCTGACGGCGGCGGCCCGCCATCTCTCGGGCCCGGACGGGCGTGAAAAGCTCGCCGACGTCGAAGCCTATGCGCAAGGCCCCTATGTCACCGATCTCTTGCGCGGTCCGCGCGATGAAGCGGCTTTGGCGAGGCTCGGCGAAAAAGTGGGAGAGTTCACCGGCCTCGATCCGCTCCTCGTCCGCCGCCACGCCGGCCAGGTCGATGCGGTGAGCTTCATGCGCGAAAACGAGCGCGCGACGGGGCGCACCTTAAGTCTCTATGACGCGCTCATCACGGGCTATGTTCCCGAACCGCAAGCACACTTCGGCGACCACGCCGATCCCGTCCTCGATTCCATGAAGACGCCGCTCGCCAGCGCCATGGCGCATTTGGCGGCGACGAAGCTTAATTGGTTCGTCGATGCGCGCTATGAAATCCTCAACGAAGGCGTCAACAAACAATGGGACGGCCGCGCCCATGCGGAATCCTTGAGCGACTTGAAGCGCATTCTGGCGCTCGACCCCAACTTGCGCGTCCTCGTCGCGCATGGCGTGACCGATGAAGTGACGCCCTATTTCGCCTCGAAACTTCTGCTCGACCAGATCCCGCCGATGGGAAATCCTGCCCGCCTGCGCCTCGTCGTCTATGGCGGCGGTCACATGATCTATGCAGATGATGAATTCCGCGCGGCGCTGCGCGAGGACGCGCGGAAGCTGATCGAGGGCGAGTAAGGGGGCGGCCCGGCGATCGCGGAGCAAAAATACACAAACGCCCCCAGCTAGCTGAGGGCGTTTGGCGCTCGCCGACGGTCATGGTCCATGACCGTCGGCTGACAGCACCCGCTTCATCGCCGCAGCGCACGAGACTTGCTCCCCGCTTGCTTGGCGCGTTGCGGCTCGGCAGTTTTTAGCGCGCGCACGACGCCGCGTCCGGGGATCAGCGTGCCGGCCGGATCGATTTCGACGATAAGGCCGCGCATGCCGCCCCGCGCGCTCATCGCGCATCCCGTCCCGTCCGGCAGAACGACCGGCGCATAAGCGATGTGCCAGCCGCAGACCTGCACGATGCGCAAGGCCTGGCGCGAGATCGCCGCGACGGCGCGGGCACCGTCCTTGCCTTCTGCGAGCAGAGAGCGGGCGAGTTCGGGATGAATATGAATGGTGATTTGCGACATGATCAGCTCCTCGATTGTCAAACAGCACCGCACGCGCGCGACAGCGCTGCGGTCGGTTCGAGGAGCTGGGGGATCACGTCATGCCGCAGCATAAGCACAAAAGGGCATTTTTCGCAAGAGAAGGCGGGGGGTGGTGGCGTCTCAGTTTGAATTTGCGCTTTCGACCCTTCGCAGACGTTCGGTCGGGCACAGCTTATGGCTGCACTTGTGAAGGGTTACGGATGCCGGCCCGGCAGCGACCATTGCCGTCGAGCAGGGACCGGGCCGGCGTCCGAAAGCCTCCAAGGAACGAAACCGCGAGTTGGAAGGGCGTCGATGTCGCTGACGCGAGCTATGGGGATTTAAGGACCACGAGCGGCGGTTTTCGAGCGGTCGGAGCGACGGTGGAACGAGGTTTTGACGGATTGAGCGTTACAAGGCAAGGTTTGCCGCCGGCGTCGAGATCAGGTTCGGCGTCGTGCCGGTGATCGCGAGAGGTCGGCTGAGGTTCATCGAGCGAGCGCCATCGGTGCTGGCGAACGAGCAGCGGCAGGAACGGATGGCGTTGCGAGGTGGCGGATGGCGTGATCTCGATCATGACGTGTCGATCCTGCTCTCGCCGAGCGAAGAGCCGCGCGGAGTGCATCCGCGCTCGAACCTGTCGACGACGATCATGCGACCGCCGCAGCACGGGCACGGATGGTCGAGCGTGCGCGGCTCGGGGTGATTGTCGGGATCGGCGCGCTTTTTTTGATCACGTGGCGTCGATGCGGCGAGCAACGTGCGCAGGCGGGCGATATTTTGGACACGGACGCCGCTTGCGAACAGGCCGTAGTGGCGGATGCGGTGAAAGCCGGACGGCAGCACGTGGATGAGAAAGCGGCGGATGAACTCGCCGTGGGCGAGCCTCATGACCTTTTGCCGTGCGTGGCCATCGACGCGGTAATCCTTGTAACGGAAGGCGACGCCGGCGCTGTCGCAGGCGATCAGGCGGCTGTTGGAGATGGCGACGCGGTGGGTGTAGCGCGCCAGATAGGCGAGCACGGCCTCGGGTCCGCCGAACGGCCGCTTGCTGTAGACCACCCATTCGGCCTTGCGCGATGGCGCCAGATATTGCGCGAAGGCGTCGCGGTCGGCGAGGTTGGCGTGGGCGCCGAAGAATTGCAAACGGCCGGCGGCGTGGGCGGCAGCGAGCTTTTCCAGAAACAACCGGCGGAACAGGCGCGAGAGGACGCGCACCGACAAGAAGAAGCCCGGTCGGCAGGACACCCAGGTCTCGCCATCCAGGGAAATGCCGCCGCCCGGCGCGATCATGTGGACGTGGGGGTGATGCGTCATCGCCGATCCCCAGGTGTGCAGCACCGACGTTATGCCGATCCGGGCGCCCAGATGTTTGGGATCGGCGGCGATCGTGACCATCGTCTCGGCGGAAGTCTTGAACAGGAGGTCGTAGATCGCGGCCTTGTTCTGGTAGGCGATGTCGGCGATCGCCGCCGGCAGCGTGAAGACCACGTGATAATACGGGACGGCGAGGAGCTCGGCCTGGCGCTCGGTCAGCCACTGCCTGGCCGCCGCGCCCTGACACTTCGGGCAATGCCGGTTGCGGCAGCTATTATACGAGATGACTTCATGGGCGCAGTCCTGGCAGCGCGCGACATGGCCGCCGAGCGCCGCCGTGCGGCAGCTCTCGATCGCCGACATCACCTTCAACTGGCCGAGGCTGACGTGACCGGCGTTGGCCTTGCGCCACGCCGGTGCGTGGTCGCGGAAGATATCCGCGACCTCCAGAACAGGACGCCCCATGATCGCCGGCGTTATGCCGGTGGTCGATCTCGTGGTGGCTTCAACGGGGTCAGGCGATCGAGCGGGCTCATCACCTGCCGGATGGTGTTGGTGGCGACGCGCGTGTAGAGCGCCGTGGTGTCGAGCTTGGCGTGGCCCAGAAGAACCTGGATCACGCGGATATCGATGTTCTGTTCGAGCAGGTGCGTTGCAAAGCTGTGCCGCAGCGTATGCATGGAAACGCGCTTGTCGATCTCGGCCATCAGGGCGGCGGCATGGCAGGCGCGATTGAGCTGACGCGTCGTCATCGGATTGACCGGGTTCTGCCCGGGAAACAGCCAGGCTCGCGGCCGCGCAAGGCGCCACCAGTCGCGCAGAAGTGCCAGCAACTGCGGCGAGAGCATCGCATGGCGATCCTTGCCGCCCTTGCCGCGCTCGACGCGCAGCATCATCCGCTTGCTGTCGATATCCGAGACCTTCAGCGACACCACCTCGGAGGCGCGCAGGCCGGTGCCATAGGCGACGCTGAGCGCGGCCTTGTATTTGACGCCGGGCGCCGCCTCCAAGAGGCGCGCGACCTCCTCGGGGCTCAACACGACCGGCAGCTTGCGCGGCTGATGCACGACCGTCAGATGCCGGGCCGCGTCGGCGCGATCGAGCGTCACGGTGAAGAAGAACCGCAGCGCCGAGACGGTGGAGTTGATGAGCGATATGCCTGCGCCGTTCTCGGTCAGATGCAACTGGAAACGGCGGAGGTCCTCGTTGGTCGCTGTGTCCGGCGACCGGCCGATGAACCTTGCCAGGTTTACAACGGCGCGAATGTAGTCATGCTGGGTCTTCGACGCGAAATGGCGGACACTCATGTCCTCGATCATGCGCCGACGAAGCGGAGTGATGCTCTCTTCGGTCATGGGCTGCTCCTGTCTGAAGCGAGGTTGCTAACCCCTCGATCTTCAGGCAGGACGCGCCCGACCTGTTACCCCCGCCCCTCGATGACACGCACCTGCCTGCCCGAAGTGCTCTACCGCGAGAGCGGTTTAGTTCTTTGGCCGAGAGCGGAATGGCAGTTTCGGGGCGATAAGAAGCGAAAGCAGACGTTCGGTAAGCACAACTCAGCGGCATACTTTGACACAACGTAAACTTCCGCATCGAGCTATAAGCGGATCAATTAAGCTGCCATCATGAAGTTGTTTCCGGCGGATGAATAATGGTTCGCTCATCAGCTTGACACATTCCTCTGACGAGAACGTCCAAGCCTGATAATCCGTACTACGCGGACTTCAACTACTCAGCCTTTCCGGAAGTCGAGAGCGCGCCACTCTTGCAGTCGGTTGCCATACTGTCGCAGCTGCGTCTCATCGACGGCAAGCGTCTTCGGTACAAGATCGGGACCGTTCACGCGGACGAGTTCGGAACCATAAAAGAAAAGATCAGACGATTGCTCGCCTGATCTTTTCCGTTACCCCTTACGGGGAGGGCCGAAGCCATTTGTAGCTGTCATTGTACAGGACATTGTCTGAATGCGCAATGAAAGCAGTGAATTAGCAATGCGTCAGTTTGAAGTTTCGCTTGGGAGGTGAAATGACGCTGGCCGCAGATGGCGTGGAGTACATGAACAAGTGTCAGTACGACGAACTCTTCGATTTTCCCCGCTATTCACAGAAACCGAAGGCTCAACCAAATCGTTTTGTTCTCATAGGCTCTCAATATCTAAAGAGGGGGTATGTCATGGCCGAGCCAATCTTCATTGTCGTCCCATTCGTGGCTGACGGCACCTCCCTTCATCCGGTGTCGCCTGTGCGCAGTCGATTTGAGGGTTATGCGCGGGCCGTAGCGGAACAAGCGGCACTGACCTATGCCGGTGTCGCCGTCATCGAGCAGCCGCCTGATGAGTTTGCCGAACCTCGACTTGTCGAGGCGATTGGCCGCGTCCCGGCGACGATGCTCGACAGCCTTGCGGCATGACGTGCAACGCCTAATGCCACAGTCAAACCGAGCATCTGACCGGCGCCCCACCAAGCTTATTCGCAGCCGCAAGGGCTGGTACGAGGCTTGGCAGACACACCCGTGCCGAATTTCGCGAACACCGAGAGCCCAAAACGTCGACGATGCCCCAGCCCATGCTGCGCAGGCCGGGGTGGATGCCGAGGATGCGAATCGCGACGGTCTCCATGCGAGGCAGACTACATCCTTGCGCCGCTTTTCGCACCACGTGTTTCGGCGGGTCGAGCCGCTGTCACCCGCCGATTTTATTCGACGAGCATGCGCTTCAATAGATCGAGTTCCTCCGAAAGCCGCCCATCGGCACCCGCGAGAGCCTCGATCTTGCGCACCGCGTGCAACACGGTCGTATGATCTTTGCCTCCGAAACGCCGGCCGATTTCCGGCAGCGAACGCGGTGTGAGAACTTTAGAGAGATACATCGCGATCTGGCGTGGCCGAACCACGTTCGCGGTCCGCCGCGCCGACAAAATGTCGGCGCGCGTCACGTTGTAATGGGTCGCGACGAGTTTCTGGATCTCTTCGATCTTGACCCTTTTCGGATCGCGCGTGCGTATGAGGTCGCGGATGGCGGCTTCCGCGGTTTCCACACACAAGACGCCCCCGCTCAATGACGCGTGGGCGATCAATCGGTTGACCGCACCATCGAGATCGCGGCCGTTGGTCTGGATGGCGTTTGCGACATAGGCCACCACGGCCGGCGCCGCTTCGAAATGCGGATGCATTATCTTGGCGGCGGCAATCTTCGTCTCGAGAATTTTGATGCGAAGTGCCTCGTCGAGCATTCCCATTTCCACGCAGAGGCCGCCCGCCAACCGCGACCGCACCCGCTCCTCTAGGCTTTCGAGATCGCCGGGAGGCCGGTCTGCAGCGATGACGATCTGCTTACGTGCGTCGATCAACGCGTTCAGCGTATGACAGAATTCCTGTTGTATCGTCTTGCCCTGCAGGAACTGCACATCGTCGATGATGAGCACGTCGATCGCCCGCAACTTCTCCTTAAACGCGATCGTGTTCTGCGTCTTGAGTGCAGACACGAAGACGTACATGAATTTCTCGGCCGTGAGATAGGTCACCCGCCGTTTCGCCGCCAAAGCCGCATGGGCGATGGCTTGTAACAAATGCGTCTTGCCGAGTCCAACGGCGGAATGAATGTACAGCGGATTATAATGCAAGGGCTCGCTCGACGTGGCGCCTGCCACGGTCTGTGCTGCGGCATAGGCGAGCTGGTTCGTCCGGCCGACAAGAAAAGTCGAAAAGCTCAGCCTCTTGTCCAAAGGCGATCCGGCAAGCGGATCGGTGTCCGACGCGTCGCGCGATGCGCCTTTCTGCAGCTTGTCGAAACTCATGCCCGCGCCGGTATGCCGGCTTTCCTCGAAGCCCGTGGTCGGCTTCGAGCCTGTCCTTTCAAATGTGCGGGGAGTCGTGTCGGCAACGGCGCCCACCGCGTTGTCGCTTGGACGCGGGCCGCGCGCGTTCAGCGGTCGCGATGACGAGCGTACATTGATGCTGACGTGTTTAACCTCGGGGAACTCGCAGGATACCGCCGCCAACAGGTGATCGACGAAATGTGCCTGGATCCAAGTCTTCAAGAATCGGGTCGGCACAGAGAGATAGGCTGTGGCATCGTGGAGGTCGTCGATCTCCAGACGTGCGAACCAGGAGGTGAACCTGGCTTCGCCGAGTTCTGCGCGCAAGCGCCTGGCGATATTGGCCCAGGATTCGTCGCGAGAGAGATGAGGTTCGGTGCCTTCGTTGCTTTCGGTTTGATGCTTCTTGTTCGGGTTAGGGAGTGGGTTCAACATCGATCTTCTTCTCAAAAAAAAGCAAGCTACGTCCTCGCACCGGAGCCGGCGCCAGGCCTAACAACATGAATAATGGATGGACGGCGTAACGC
The DNA here is from genome assembly GCA_963809985.1 of uncultured Alphaproteobacteria bacterium. Lineage (GTDB taxonomy): Bacteria > Pseudomonadota > Alphaproteobacteria > Rhizobiales > Beijerinckiaceae > Methylovirgula. The sequence goes on from CAWELW010000004.1 coordinate 1,742,813, forward strand.
GCTCAGCCGCGCAAGCGCCGTCGATGACGCGTGGCGTGACAACAGGCGCTACAGGAGAAACCGCACGACAAAGCCGAACACGCTAGTGGAGAAGAACAGCGATGAGCTCGAGTCATAGGTCCCCCTTCTTCGAAAAGCCTCGCTTTCGAAGGCAAAACATCGATCCACATATAGACGCAAGTCAGCCGGCTAACGTTAAAAGACCCTCCCGGCGCACGAATAGAAACTCGCGAACATTCTCACGTCTTTCTTGGCAAAGCTCCGCACTGCGTTAAAATGCGCGCAGGCGTCATCAATACTGGGAAATCACGTTCGAGGCTTCGCTTGAAACTCTCGTGCCGCCGCCGTCACCGACTGCAAAGAGCTTAGCGTGCGACTCGCGTGCGTAAAGATCCGTAGTCAAAGAATTGTCACGTAAGGTAAGTGTCGGCCCCCTCGCTTGATCCGTAACTCCACTTACTTGACTGACGTAAACGCCTGATTTCGCGCCATTCCAAGTTCGAGTTTTTTGGCGCCGACGTGAAACTTTTTTTTGAATGACTAAATCAAGATGCGTCGAAACGGCCGGGAGAACTCTCCTGTCAAGCTTTTAGTTAAGCACCGGAAAGAGAGCTTTGGTTCTAAAATATTGAATCAAAGGGAGAATGGATGTGCAGCTTTGGCCGCTACGGAAAATTCTCTAGCGTCACCTTTTCTTCGCAATGTCTCTTTGATTTTCCGACCAAGAAACAGAACTCGCTGACGTGCCGCACTGCGGCTGCCTGCATCGCTTTCTCGCGGCAATGCAATACGAATTGTTTTCTAATAAATTGAGAGTTCCCCCGGCTCTGCCGGGGAGGCGGTAGGAGTTTGACGTTTATGGGGATCGGCGCGATTGGTCGTGGATATCTCGAGCGGCTGGGTTGAACGCGCCGATGTCCGATGGTCGGCTCGTCCGCGAGGGTTTACGCGAGCCGAGCCATGTCGACTGAATCTCAGTTGCGTGAGAGGCTCCTGAAGATCGAAGCTTTGTTTGCCGGCGCCAACACAAGCCGGCGCAGCTATTCAGGGCGAGGTCCGCTGTTGGAAACCGGCGCTGGGCTACGGAACGGCCGGGATGGGCGCAGTCCCGCTGTTCGCTTGTTTCGCCTGAAAGGCCGGAGTCCACCCTTTGCAGACATTCAAACTGCCCCACTGTCCGGCGGTTGCAGTTTTTGTCTACGTCGGTTTGCGGCGCACATTGCCCGTGCCGACTGCGGCATGTGAGAGGCTGCTCGCCGCGTCGGGATTCCCTTTCCAAGGAAAGGATTTGCAGCATGCTTCGTGTTTCAAAGGAGCGGGTTGCTGCCAATCCCTCCCCTTGCAAAGGGAAGGCGCCGGGTGAGATGTGGCCACAAATAGCACGAATTCACATGTCTCAAAGCATAAGAATACTCTGAAAAGCACGCCACCAGATTGCCCCGCCACCAACTCGCGGGAAAATCCTTTCCATGCCAATCTTACGGGCCATTCGCCGAATTGCCAGGAGAGACCCCTGTCCAGCAAAGCTGCGCTCGACGCAGAGAACACTTTTCCGGTCTGGAGCGTCCTCGCGCTCACGCTCGCCGGCTTTGTCCTTCGGCTCTTTTGCGCGCGCGGCGATCTCTGGCTCGATGAAATCTGGTCCTTGCAGAACCTCGAGCCGCTGCATCGCGCCGATGAAATCTTCTACGCGATCTCGCAGGACAACAACCATTTTCTGAATTCGCTCTGGCTGTTCATCGTCGGGCCGAATGCGCCGCCGCAAATCATCCGGCTCGAAGCGATCCTCTGTGGGACCTTGACTGTTCCCGCCGCGGCGAAACTCGCCTCGCACGCCGGTCGTGCGGCGGCGCTTGCCGCTGCCGCGCTCGTCGCCTTCGGATTGATCTTCGTTCACTATGGTTCGGAAGCGCGCGGCTATGCCGGCTTTCTGCTGATGCTCTTTCTCGCCGCCGAAGCGCTCGAAAATTTTCTCGTCGATCCGGCGAAGACGAGATATCGCGCAGGCTTCGCGGTTGCGGTCGGCTTCGGCGCGCTGTTCCATATCGCGATGATCGAAGCCGCCTGCGTTCTCGTCGCCGCGACGCTCGCACGGATCGCATTTCGCACGCGGTCCGCGACCGCGACCGGCAAGGCCGCGCGGGATCTTTGCATCGCCGCCATTTTGGGCGCGCTGCCGGCGCTGGCCTGCACCGCGGCGGGGATTGTCTACACTCATAAGATTCAGTTCGGCGTGCAGGTGCCCTTTTCTTACGGCGGCTTGGCCGAGGGTCTTGCCGCATTATTCGGCGCGACGCTCGGCTTCACGCATGGCTCGCCCGCCTATTTAGCCCTTCCGGCTGCCCTTCTCTGGACGGTTCTCGCGCTTTTGATCGTTCCGGTGGAGCGGCGCATTCTGCCGGCCATCACGATTTTTCTGCCGCCGCTCTTAGCGATCCTCGCGCATCTGCCAAATGTGCATATTCCACGCTTTCACCTCATCGCGACGCTCGGCCTCGTCTTGCTGTTCGCTGAAGTCGTCGGACACTTTTGGCGCTCCGGCCGGCCTGTCTTCGCCCTCGCTATTGTCTTCGTCCCGCTTGCCAGCAATGCGGTCGAGGTCGCGGATCTTCTCGCGCATGGGCGCGGCGATTATCGTTCGCTGATCGCCCATATGGAGGCGGACGGCGCAGCAACCTATGCCTCCAACATGCAAGCCGAAGTCATCCGCACGATGCGCTTCTACGATAAAGACCTCGGCGGCCGGCTGGCGCCGGCTGCCGAAGCCGACTGGTGCGGCGCACCGCCGCGTTGGTACATCCTCTCCGACGATCGCGAAGGCGAAGCCAGAATCCGCAGCTTCGGGCCGCCGCAATGCGCTTTGCCTTTCGCGCGCGAAAAGGTGATGATACCTGCATCTTTATCGGGCCTGCGCTTTGCCCTCTATCGGCGAATCGGGGCGTAACAACGCCGGCGAGCCGTTGCAAAGTGTTTTTCGGAGGATGTGTCCTTGGCCAACATTGCCGATATGGTCGACCGCAAATCGGACGAATACCGGGCCAATCATGAAGCCCTTGCCGAAAAAGTCGCGGATTTGGGCGCTCGCATCGCCCGCATCGCCGAAGGCGGCGGCGCCGTGGCGCGGCAGCGCCATGCAGCGCGCGGCAAGCTTTTGCCGCGCCAGCGCATCGCGACGCTCATCGACCGCGGTACGCCCTTTCTCGAATTCAGCCAACTCGCCGCAGCCGACATGTATGGCGACGAGATACCGGCGGCGGGGATTCTCACCGGCATCGGCCGCATCGAAGGCCGGGAATGCGTCATCATCGCCAATGACGCGACGGTGAAAGGCGGCTCCTATTATCCGATGACGGTGAAAAAACATCTGCGCGCCCAGGAGATCGCCGCCAAGAACGCGCTGCCTTGCGTCTATCTCGTCGATTCCGGCGGCGCCAATCTGCCGAACCAGGACGAAGTCTTCCCCGATCGCGATCATTTCGGTCGGATTTTCTACAATCAGGCCAATTTGTCGGCGCGCGGCATTCCGCAGATCGCCGTGGTGATGGGGTCATGCACCGCTGGCGGCGCCTATGTGCCGGCGATGGCCGATCAATCGATCATGGTGCGCAATCAGGCGACGATCTTTCTCGCCGGCCCACCCTTGGTGAAGGCGGCGATCGGCGAAGACGTCTCGGCCGAAGATTTGGGCGGCGCCGATGTCCACACCCGGACCTCCGGCGTCTCCGACCTGATGGCGGAAGACGACGCGCATGCCCTCGGCCTCGCCCGCCGTGTCGTCGCCGGTCTCAATCGCCGCAAGCCGCAAGGGCCCGAGCTTCGCGAGCCGCAGCTTCCGGACCTCGATCCGGCCGATCTTTATGGAATCGTCTCGGCCGATCCGAAGAAGCCGTTCGACGTGCGGCAGATCATCGGCCGCATCGTCGATGCTTCCGAATTCGACGAATTCAAGCCGCTCTATGGCACGACGCTCGTCACCGGCTTCGCCCATATCTGGGGCTATCCGGTCGGCATCGTCGCCAACAACGGCATCCTGTTTTCGGAGAGCGCGCTGAAAGGGGCGCATTTCATCGAGCTCTGCGCTCAGCGCGGCATCCCTCTCCTCTTCTTGCAGAATATTACGGGCTTCATGGTCGGCCGCAAGTATGAGGCGGGCGGCATCGCCAAGGACGGCGCCAAAATGGTGACCGCCGTCGCCTGTGCGGCCGTGCCGAAGATCACCATCATCATCGGCAGTTCTTTCGGCGCCGGCAATTACGGCATGTGCGGGCGCGCCTATGATCCGAATTTTCTCTACATGTGGCCCAATGCGCGTGTTTCCGTGATGGGCGGCGAACAGGCGGCCAATGTGCTTGCGCAAGTCAAGCGCGATCAAATGGCCGCGCGCGGCGCCCCATGGAGCCACGAGGAAGAAGAGGCGTTGAAGGCGCCGCTCCTCGCCCAGTTTGAAACACAAGGCCATCCCTATTTTTCCTCCGCCCGCATTTGGGACGATGGCGTCATCGATCCCTTCGACACGCGGCTCGTCGTCGCCCTTTCGCTTTCGGCTGCGCTCAATGCCCCACCACGGGAAACACGCTTCGGTGTGTTCCGCATGTAGATTTCGACGCCAATTTCATTCCACCGATGATCGAGGACCTGTTCCATGCGGCCAATTCGTAGCCTGCTCGTCGCCAATCGCGGCGAAATCGCCGTCAGGATTTTCACGACCGCGCGGCAGATGGGGCTGCGCAGCCTCGCGGTCTTTTCCGAAGCGGACCGAAATGCGCTGCATGTCCGCCTCGCCGACGAGGCCTATCCGATCGGCCCGGCAGCGGCGCGCGAGAGCTATCTCGTGGGCGCGAAGATCATCGAAGCGGCTCTGCACGGCGGTGCCGATGCGGTCCATCCGGGCTATGGCTTTCTCGCCGAGAACGCCGAATTCGCCGAGGCTTGTGCCGCAGCAGGCCTCGTCTTCATCGGGCCGCCGGCCGCGGCTATCCGGGCCATGGGCTCGAAGAGTGCGGCCAAGACGCTCATGCAGCAAGCAGGCGTGCCGCTCGTTCCAGGCTATCATGGCGCCGACCAGGCGGATGCCGTCCTCACCGAGGCCGCCGCAGGGATCGGCTTTCCAGTCTTGATCAAAGCCTCGGCGGGCGGCGGCGGCAAAGGCATGAAAATCGTCGTGAAGCCCGCCGACTTCGCCGATCAGCTCGCTTCGGCGCGGCGCGAGGCCAAAGCAGCCTTCGGCGACGAGACAATGCTCATCGAACGCTATCTGACCCGCCCGCGCCACATCGAGGTGCAGATCTTCGCCGATGCGCAGGGCAATGTGATCCACCTCTTCGAACGCGATTGTTCGGTGCAGCGCCGCCACCAGAAGGTGATCGAAGAGGCGCCCGCCCCCGGGCTGACGCCGGCGCGGCGAGAGGCCATGGGCGCAACGGCCGTCGCCGCGGCTCGTGCCGTCGGCTATGTCGGCGCCGGCACCGTCGAGTTCATCGCCGAAGGCGAAGACTTCTATTTCATGGAAATGAACACACGCCTGCAAGTCGAACACCCGGTGACGGAGGCGATCACCGGCGAAGATCTCGTCGCCTGGCAGATCAACATCGCCCGCGGCGAAGCTTTGCCGAAGAGCCAACCGCAAATGGAGATCCATGGCCACGCGATCGAGGCCCGCCTTTACGCCGAAGACCCAGATAAAGGTTTCCTGCCGCAGACCGGCCATTTGGCGCATCTGCGCTTTCCCGAAGGTGTGCGCGTCGATCAAGGGGTGGCGAGCGGCGACGATGTCAGCCATCATTATGATCCGATGATCGCCAAGATCATCGCGCATGGCCAAGACCGCGCCACCGCCGTCGATCGGCTTGCGGCGGCGCTGCGCGCAACCGAAGTCGTCGGCCTGACCACCAACCGGCGGCTTTTGAACCGCATCTTGACCCATCCCGCTTTTGCCGCAGGCGATGTCGACACCGGCTTCATCGAGCGCTATCACGATGCGCTCTTCGCGCCGGCGGTGGTCGATCCGACGCGCGCCTTCGCATTGGCCGCGCTCGCCTTGCGGGCGCGCGACGCCAAAGAGATGTGGCGCGATCCGGCCGATCCGTTCTCACCTTGGGCGCTTGCCGGCCCGTTTGTGCCGAACCTGCCGGCACTTGAAGAAATCATTCTGGCGCTCGGCGAGGATCGCCGAACAATTGTCAGTGAGACGCGGCAGAAAGGCAGCGCGCTCGTCATCGACGGGCGCCGCTTCGAAGCCGAAGCCACGCTCGACGAAGACGGCACGCTGAGCGCCCGCTTGGACGGCATCAAGCTTGTCGCGCGCGTCGTGTTCTCCGGCGCCCGCATAACCATTTTCTTTGGCGGCGAGGACATGACCTTCGTCGCAATCGATCCGCGCGAAGCCGAGGACGGCGGTGCGCACGCCGGAGAAAAGCTCACCGCGCCGATGCCGGGAACCGTCATCGCGGTTTTGGTTCGTCCGGCAGAACGGGTCGTCAAGGGCGCGCCACTCGTCGTCGTCGAAGCCATGAAGATGGAACATGTGATCAAGGCGCCGCACGACGGAATCGTGGCGACGATCAATGTGACGACCGGCGAAGTCGTGGCCGAAGGCGTCGAACTCGTCGTGCTCGAACCGGTCGAAGCGGCGAGTTGGGGTGCGGGTTGAGGGAAATGCCCTTTCGCATATCAAGGACTGTTCACCCTGCAAGCAGCCTTTGAAGATGCGAGACACTCCCGATGAGGAAATCAGCGACTGGAGAGCCGTGTCCGGGAAAACCGCACGCACGGTTCGCAGGGCGGGGAGGGCGACAGCCCCTCGTGACCCCTATCGATAGCGGGAAGCTGGTCACAAACTGGCGCGCTTAAATCTTTCGTGCCGTCTCACGCCGAGCGGCGCAAGGCGAAGGTGGTGCCGTTTTGGCGCGCTCCTGCCCGCCGTCGCCGGCCGACCAGCGCGCCATGAAGGAGACAAGATCAGCGATTGGCATGGGCTCGACGGAATTCCTGCGCCGTCATTGCCACGGATCGATTCGAGGGCAAAGGCCGAGCATGGCGAAAAACCAGGACAACGCAACCGCTGCAATCGAAATCCGTTGGCTGACTTCTGGCCGCGGCGAACTCGCCCGTCTCCACCATCGCCGGCCGCAAACCAACATCGTCGAGGCCTCGATCGCGGCCGCACCGTCGCGCCCGTCAACTCGACGATTCCCGTCGTCGCCCTCACTCCTGCGATACGGGCGGATCCAAATCGTCGGCCCAGGAATTGCTCGGCGGCGGATACCGGCGCAGCAGCCGATACACGAGATTGACGTGCTCGGTCTCTTCTTCGACGAGTTCTGCCGCCAACGCTTTGACCTTCGGATCGTTTGCGGTTTCGACGATGGAGGTGAAGTAGGCGAGCGCACGCTTTTCGCCGGCGAGCGAGAGCTGCAGTGCATGCCACGGCGTCATCAGGTAATGCGCGGAACTGAGATCGGCCTCTTCCGGGCTCTCGCTTCGGTCGAATTTCGCAATTCGGCCGGCATGGGCAACGACGTCGAAATCGCCTGCGAGACGGCGGATTTCGTCGGCATGGATACCTTCGGCGCGGGCGAGGTCGCGGAAGACCTTGACCAACTCTGGATTGTTGTGGGTTTCCATCTGATCGGCCAGCAGATTGTAACGGTCGACCGCGTCGATCTCGATCTGATAGGCAACGGCCAGCAAATCGTCGAGACTCGAAATCCTTGGGCTGCCCGACGGGTTGGTCATTGCTCGAAGTCCTTCTCCAACTCCGACAAATCGACTCTGGTCGTCTCGACCGCCGGCTTGAATGGCTTGCGATCGCCGCGGTACAGAATTCCGATGTTGAAACCGTCGTCGGTCATGATCCGGCGCGCCGCCTTGCCGGGATCATCGGTTGCTTCGACCGGGGCTCGGTGGACCAGGTCTTTCCAGGTTTTTTCGTCCGGGCGAAAGGTCACGCACGGGCTGAGGACTTCGACGAACGAGAATCCCGGGTGTCGGATCGCTTCTACCAGCACGTCGGCAGTTTCGTTCGGTGCACCAGAGAAGCAACGGGCGATGAAATTCGCCCCCGAAGCGAGCGCGATGACGAGCGGGTGGAATGGTCGCAGGCCGGTGCCCCCCGGTGACAGCGCGGTGTCGAATTCCGGCTCCGTCGTCGGCGAGGGCTGACCCTTGGTCATGCCGTAAATGTGATTGTCCATCACCACATAGGTCATGTCGATGTTGCGCCGGCACGCGTGCAGGAAGTGGTTGCCGCCGATCGAATAGCCGTCGCCATCGCCGCTCGCGACCACGACCGTAAGGTCGGGCCGGGTCACTTTCAATCCGGCGGCGATGGCGAGTGAACGGCCGTGCACGCCATGAAAGCCGTAGCAATTCGTATAGGCGGGAATTCGCGATGAGCAGCCGATCCCGGAAACAACGACAATCTGTTCCGGCGGCAAGCCTAATTGCGCAAACGCACGCGTAAACGACATGAGCACGTGATAGTCGCCGCAGCCAGGGCACCAAATCGGCTTCACGTCGGATTTGTAGTCCGCTGGCTGGTGGGCGAGGCGCATTTCGATGGTCGACATCGTTATCTCCATTCCGCGATCGCACGGCAGATTTCACCGGCTGTGATCGGCAGTGGCCCCGGCCGGTTCAACACGCGGACCGGCGCCGGCAGGTCATAGTGGGCGCGCAGGTAATGGTGGAATTGGGCGCCATGCGTCTGCTCGACGATCAGAATGCGTTTGACGTCGGCGAGGGCGGCCGCAAGCCGTTCCGGCAGGACCGGCGCCAGCAAGCGCGGCGCAACAACGCGAGCATTGATTCCATCGGCGGCCGCGCGTCCGACCGCTTCGCGGGCGGCGGCGGTGAGCGATCCCCAAGTCATGATCGCGAGATCGCCGGCACCTTCGATAGTCGCCCAATGGTCGCCGAAGTTGAAGTGATCAAGTTTGTCGCGCCGCTTGTCGAGCTGAGCGAGGTGGTCGGCAGCTCCGCTGGTCGGGGTGCCGCGCTCGGAATGGGTCAGGCCATCAGCGGTGTATTGGCCGCCACGTGTTCCGGGAATTGCCATCGGCGATACGCCATTGGCCGCCATGGCGTAGCGTTTGTACGCGCCGGCAATATCGGCGGCGACGCTCCGCCCGCCAATGAACGCCACGTCGGCTGGCCGCTCGATAGCGGCACGTGACTGCCCCATGAACTGGTCGGACAAAACGATGGCTGGGGATTGCAGCATTTCCGCAAGGTAGGTCGCCCATTGTGTCGTGAATAGGCAGTCGCCCACCGATTGCGGCGCGAGCACGAGATGTGGCGCATCGCCGTGCATGCCATAGACCGCGATATTCAGGTCGGCCTGCTCGGATTTGGTGGGGATGCCTGTCGACGGCCCGCCGCGCATCACGTTCACGACGATAATCGGAATTTCGGCTGACGTGGCGAGGCCAAGCGCTTCAAGCATCAGGGAAAGGCCGGGGCCCGAGGTTGCCGTAAGCGCCGGCGTACCGCCAAATGATGAGCCGATGATCATGTTGATTGCGGCGAGCTCGTCTTCGGCCTGCAGCAACACCCCGCCAACTTTGGCAAGGCTCGGCGCGAGCCATTCGAGGATTTCCGTCGCGGGCGTGATCGGATAGGCGGCGGCAAAGCGAACACCGCCACGGATGGCACCGAGAGCGGTCGCCTCGTTCCCCGACAGTAACCACCTCCGGCTAGAGATCAGGTTCGGCGGGGCGAGTTGCGTGCCGACGTCGATCCCTGCTGCCGCGCCAAATCCGACCTTGATTTCCTGCTTGGCTGGCCTCAATGGCGGCGGGCCCCTTGTCGGAAAGCCGTTTCTCCACCGGTGCGAACAATTGCTCGGCGGTAAAGCCGAGCAGCCGGCAGGCGATGCCGAGCGCGACCATGTTGGGGCGCCCATCGGGAATGGCCTTGGCCATGTCCTTCATTGGGATTTCGACGACGCGCGCACCGGATTGGGTCACGATCGCCGGCGGCTCGCCGCCGCGGGGATCACTGATCACCAGGGTCTGCGGCCCGACCTTGATTTCAGCGCCGAAACGGTGAGCATTCAACCAGTCGATGCCGATCAGGAAGTCGAACTGGTCGGGAAGACATTCGACCGGATGAACGGCCAGGCGAAGCAGCGCTGCCGCTTCGCCGCCGCGGATTTGGGGGCCCATGGTGCGGGTAAAGAGCCCATACCACCCGGCGGCGCTGGCCGCTTCGAGCAGGAAATTTCCGACGGTCAGCGCGCCAGCGCCGCCACTGCCAACAATCGCAATCGAGATGCTCGGCGAAGCTCCCACCGTCATAGTCCCCTGATCAGGTCACGCTCCGCGGGCGCGCAGCTCCAATATGGATTTAAGTACTAGTACGCGTTTTTTTGCTTTTCCTTGACCATGGTCAAGGAAGTTCGACGGTCGACTATTGAAGAATGCGCGAAGAATGAGGCTGTGTGCAAGTCCGGAGACTGGGCTTGCCGGCCAACCCGGAGGAAAAGAGCGATGAGCGCCAAGCCGGTTCGTTGGGTGATGACGGGCGCAGGCGAGCCTCTCGTCCCGATCGAGTTCGATATCGGTACCCTGGGCCCCGATGAAGTCCTAGTGGAAATCGCCGGTTGTGGGGTCTGCCACACCGACCTTGGCTATTATTACGATGGTGTTCGCACTAAGCACGAACTGCCACTGGCGCTTGGGCATGAGATCAGCGGCCACGTCATCGACGTTGGCGCAGATGCCCTCTCGTACACCAATCGCGCAGTTATTATTCCTGCCGTAATCCCCTGTGGCCGATGCGATGTGTGCCAGCGCGGCAAGCCGACGATCTGCCCAAACCAGAAGATGCCGGGCAACGATATTCAAGGCGGTTTCGCTACGCACATTATCGTGCCGGCGCGCGGGCTTTGTGTTGTCGATGAACACCGCCTAGCGGCAGCCGGAATCGAACTGGCCGATCTTTCTGTGATCGCTGATGCAGTGACCACGCCCTACCAGGCGGTCGTGCAGGCCGGTGTCGCAAACGGAGATCTCGTCGTCGTCAATGGGGTTGGCGGCGTCGGCGGCTATGCCGTCCAGATCGCGGCGGCATTCGGAGGTATCGTCATCGCGATTGACGTGAACGAGGAAAAACTCGCCGCCATCGCCGGGCAGGGTGCCGCACTCACTTTGAATGCCAAACAGATGACACCGCGCGACATCAAAGCAGCAATCCAGGCATTTGCCAAGGAACATCGTCTGCGCCAGAGCGAGTGGATTATTTTCGAATGTTCCGGCACCCGTGTCGGCCAGGAGACGGCATTCGGTCTGCTCAATCATGGCGCGACACTCGCCGTCGTCGGATTTACCATGGATAAGGCCGCGGTGCGGCTCTCTAACTTGATGGCATTTCACGCGCGGGCGATCGGAAACTGGGGATGTCCGCCCGAGCTCTATCCTGAAGCCTTGGAACTCGTGTTGAACGGCCGCGTTAGGGTTGCGCCGTTCGTCGAAAAACATCCGCTCAACGAGATCAATCAGGTGTTCGAGGCCGCCCACGCCGGCGCTCTCAAGCGCCGCGCCGTACTTGTCCCCACTCATTGAGGAGCGTGATCATGACCGCGGAAGCCGTGCGAAGCGAAACCGCTGCTGAACAGACTGCAAAGGACCATGCGCTGGTCCCAGGGCTGGCTTGGCTCGCCGCCAACAAGGGCGTGCGCTACGAAAAACGGCCGGTCGCCGGCGAAGACGGCAAGCCGGTCGCCGGCCTCTACAATGCGTGGATCACGCTCGATAACCCGACGCAGTTCAACTCCTATACAACCGGCATGGTCAAGAGCGTGATCCTTGCGTTCCGCGAGGCGAGCGCTGCCCGCGATGTTGTCGCAGTCGTCTTTACGGGAGCCGGCGACAAGGCGTTTTGCACCGGCGGAAACACCAAGGAGTATGCCGAGTACTACGCTGGAAACCCGCAAGAATATCGCGGCTACATGCGGCTCTTCAATGACATGGTGTCCGCGATATTTGCTTGCGACAAGCCGGTGATCTGCCGAATAAACGGCATGCGCGTCGGCGGCGGCCAAGAGATCGGCATGGCATGCGATTTTTCGATCGCGCAGGACCTGGCGCGGTTTGGCCAGGCGGGCCCTAAACACGGCTCGGCGCCGATCGGGGGGGCGACCGACTTCCTCCCGGTGATGATCGGCGCCGAACGGGCAATGGTCGCCTGCGTGCTGTGTGAGCCGTTTTCCGCACATGAGGCATATTTCATGGGGATGCTTGCCGATATTACTCCGGCATTGAAGGTTGACGGCGAGTTCGTTGCCAATCCGCTGGTCGAGACCAGCCGGATGACCGATGAATTTGGCCGCTTTGTCTTCGGCAAACCGAAGACAGGCGATGCCCTCAAAGCTGGCCAGGAGTTGATGAAGCGCGGCAGTGTCGATCTCAGTCTGCTCGATCGGAAGGTCGACGCCTTGTGTACGAAGCTGCTGTACACTTTCCCCGATTGCACGACCAAGACGATTGAAGAGCTTCGCAAGCCCAAACTCGACATCTGGAACCGCAACAAGGAGAATTCCCGAGCCTGGCTGGCACTGAATATGATGACGGAAGCGCGCGCCGGCTTCCGTGCCTTCAATGAGGGTACGCGGGAGACCGGTCGCGAGGTCGACTTTATCGCCCTGCGCCGCGCCCTGGCCGCGAATACGCCTTGGTCGGACGAACTCACCAAAAGCATTCAGCCGCGGGGACGCAAATCATGACTACGCCGCTCAAGGTTTGGTTCGAAGCGGAAGGGCGACTGCTGCGGCTCCGGCTGAACCGGCCGAAAGCGAATCTCATCGATGCTGCGATGATTGCCGCCCTTCATGGCGCGCTCACCGAGCATCTTGCCAATACAAATCTCGGTGGCGTTCTGCTCGATGCCGAAGGCCCGCATTTCAGCTTTGGCGCCAGCGTCGAAGAGCATATGCCGGGCCAATGCGACACGATGCTGAGGGGTATTCACGAGCTCGTCCTGAATTTGGTCGAATCACCGGTTCCGATACTCGTCGCCGTGCGCGGTCAATGCCTCGGCGGCGGGCTTGAAGTGGTACTGTCTGGCCACTTGGTCTTTGCCGCACCCGACGCCAGCCTTGGCCAACCCGAGATGAAGATCGGCGTATTCGCGCCAGCGGCGTCCTGCCTCCTGCCGGAGCTCATTGGTCCAGGACGCGCCATCGATTTACTCTTGTCCGGGCGCAACATCACCGGCATCGACGCGGCAGCAATAGGTATGGTGCGCGTTGCGACCGATCCGGAATCGGCAGCGCTCGCCTATTTCGTCGAACATCTGAAACCGAAGAGCGCAAGTTCGTTGCGCTACGCAGTCAAGGCGGCGCGTTTCGATTATGCCGCGCGTGTTAGAGCAAAGATCGCATGCGTTGAACGCATGTATCTCGATGAACTCATGAAATCGCACGACGCCGTGGAGGGCCTCGAGGCCTTTGTCGGGAAGAGGGCAGCACAATGGCAACATCGGTGAATGGGCAGAAGCTATCCGATGTCGTCGGTCGGGCACAGGCCTTGTTTGACGATCTCTCGTTCTCGGCGGCGCGGCAGTGGAAGGCGGCATCGCCCGAGCGCAAAGTCGTGGGCTACATGCCCATCTACGTGCCGCGCGAGCTCATTCACGCAGCAAGCATGCTGCCGCTGGGAATCGTCGGCGGCGGCGACCAGCTCGAAGTCATTCATGGCGACGCCTATTATCAAAGCTACATCTGCCGTATTCCGCGCTCGACCGTCGAACTCGGCGTCTCCGGCCGCCTTGATTTCGTTGACGGCATGCTGTTTCCGTCGATCTGCGACGTGATCCGGAATTTGTCCGGCATGTGGAAAATGATGTTTCCCAATGTTTACGTTCGCTATTTCGACGTACCACAGAATTACAAGGACGAAATCGGCGGCACCTACTACGTCCACGAACTGACCGAGCTATTGCAAGATCTCGGTGCCATGCGCGGCAAGCCCATTACCGATGACGAGCTGCGTCATTCGATCGCCGTCTACAACGAAAATCGTCGCCTCGTGCAGGAGCTTTACGCAGTCAGAGTGCAGCGTCCGTGGCAGACCCCGGCGGCCGAGGTCTATCTGATGATGCGCGCGGGGCTGGTGCTGCCGGTCGAAGAGCATTCGGCATTATTGCGAGCCTATCTCGACGCGGCAGCGAGCGAAGAACGCACCCGGCGCGACAATTGCCGCATCGTGCTCACCGGCGTGTTCTGCGAGCAGCCTCCGCTCAACCTTATCAGGTCCCTCGAACTCGCCGGCTGTTACGTGGTCGACGACGACTTGCTGCTGGTGACGCGCTGGCTCACGGCCGATGTTCCGGTGGAGGGCAACCCGCTCGAGAATTTGGCGCTCGCCTTCCTGCACCACTCGGAATCGACGGCCGCCAAGTATGAACCAAATCTCGCCGAAAAAGGACAACACCTCGTGCGCGCGGTGCGGCGTACGAATGCAGAAGGCGTGATTTTTGCCTGCCCGAGCTTCTGTGATCCCGCACTGCTGGATCGTCCGATGTTGCAGCACGTGCTCAAGGGCGCCGACATCCCGTACATCGCCTTCAAGTATGCGGAGAATTCCGGACAGATGCAGCCGATCCGAGAACAGGCCGGGACATTTGCCGATTCGATCAAATTGTGGAGCGGAACATGACGGTCATCGCCACGCAAAAAGGCGCACTAGCCAAGCCGGTCGTCAAAGACGATTCGATGCTCAAGCAAAAGGAGATGATGGCGGCTCATTACGATCGGCTGTCGAATGCCCCTGAGACGGGTGAGAAGGTCGCTTCCACTTTCGTGCCCGGCAATCTCAATGAGCTCATCATGTGCTTCGACCTCGTAAATAATCTTCCCGAGGTTAACGCAATTCAGAGCGGCCTGCGCCGCCAGTCAGGCGCTTACGTGCTCGAGGCCGAGAAAATCGGTCACTCCGAGGACGTCTGCACCTACGTGAAATCCGATATTGGAATGATGGCAAAGGGCAATATCGGGCCGAACGGGAAGCGGTTGCCGGACCCTGATGTCCTGCTCCTGTCATATACCGGCTGCTTCACTTTCATGAAGTGGTTCGAGCTGCTGCGCGAGCAGTACAAGTGCGAAACGATCATGTTGCACACGCCTTATATGGGCGACGGCAAGATTACAAGAAACATGGTCGAATACATGGTCAAACAGTTGAAGGATGAGGTCATCCCGGCGCTCGAGCGCGTCTCGGGGGTCAAATTCGACATCGATCGGCTGCGTGAATACCTGAAAAGGTCGGTCAAGGCGGAAGATAATTTGGTTCGCGTGCTGCAAGGCGCGAAAAGCAAACCGTCGCCAATCGACGCCTATTTCGGCGGCATCTATTACATTGGCCCGATCTTCGGCGCGTTCCGTGGCACCGACGATGCAATCGACTACTACAAGTTTTTGCGCGCCGAAGTCGAAGAACGAATTGCAGAAGGCAAAGGTCCGGTCACACCAGACGGTGATATGGGCAAGGAGAAATACCGTCTTGTCGTCGAAGGTCCGCCGAACTACACGAACTTTCGGCAGTTCTGGAAGATGTTCTATGATGAGGGCGCCGTAGTCGTCGCGTCGAGCTACACCAAGGTCGGCGGCGTCTACGATTTCGGGTTCCGGCACGACCCCGACAAGCCGCTCGAGACATTGGCTGAATATTGCCTCGGCGTTTACACCAACCGCAGCCTGCCGATGCGCATCGACATGCTGGCCAATTACATCGAGGAATACGAAGCCGATGGCCTGTTGATCAATTCGATCAAGAGCTGCAACAGCTTCTCGGCCGGCCAGCTTCTCATCATGCGCGAGGTCGAAAAGCGGACCGGAAAGCCGGCGGCATTCATCGAATCCGACCTGGTCGATCCGCGTTACTTTTCAGCGGCCAATATAAAGAACCGTCTCGAGAGCTATTTCCAGATGATTGACCAGAAGCGCGCCGGCGTAGACGCGGCGGCTTGAGGAGGCATGCATGAAGACTTTCGTCGGCATTGATCTTGGTTCGACGACGACGAAGGCAGTCCTCCTCGACGAGGACCGCAAGGTTATCGGTCATGGCATCACCAATTCGCGCTCGAACTACGCGACGGCGGCGCGGGTGGCGAGCCAGGAGGCGAATGTCGACGGGCAGTTCACTTTATTTCGCCGCGCCCTCAGCGATGCCCATGCGTTGATCGATCTCGACACGTTCCTCGGCGCGCTGGAGCGGGCCTTTCGTCTCGAGCAGTTCCTCGAACAGCTCGACGATCTAGAGCAGACCTGTAGCGGCCAAATACAAGGCGAGCGTTTCGTCAGGGCAGGGTCGGCGGTGAAGGAATCGCTTGGCGAGGTGTTCCGGCGGTTGCGCGAGGAAGCGCCCGAACTCTACGCTCCTGGCGCCAGGCGCAAATCGGACTTCTTCCGCGATATCGCAGGGTCGCGCTACCATGCCCATGCCGAAGAAGTCGCGCGCGACGCCAAGCTTCCCTACGATCTTCTTCTCAACGTCTACGACAAGTCGATTATCGAAGTGGAGAATCGGCCGCCGGCGGGGGAATTGAGCGAAAAATTCCGGCGGGCGCTCGGACGGGTTCTGGCAACGGAACCTTCGATCAAATCGGCAGCGGCCGATATCCAGAAGATGATCGAAGCCGCGCTCGCCATCGTGCTGGAAGAAACCTACCTCGTCGGCACCGGCTATGGCCGGGTGACGCTGCCGTTTTCGAAGGAGCATATCCGCTCGGAGATCTTGTGCCATGGCCTCGGTGCTCACCTGATGTATCCCCAGACACGCACAGTGCTCGACATCGGGGGGCAAGACACCAAGGGCATTCAGGTCGATGCGAACGGGATCGTCGCGAACTTTCAGATGAACGACCGCTGTGCTGCAGGGTGCGGGCGGTATCTCGGCTATATCGCCGACGAGATGAATATGGGCCTGCACGAACTGGGCCCCATGGCCATGAAGTCGGATCGGCCGGCGCGCATCAACTCGACCTGCACCGTGTTCGCCGGCGCCGAGCTGCGGGACCGCCTTTCGCTCGGCGAGAAGCGCGAGGATATTCTGGCCGGGCTGCACCGCGCCATCATATTGCGTGCGATCTCGATCATCTCGCGCTCGGGCGGCGTCACCAATGAGTTCACCTTCACCGGCGGCGTCGCGAAGAACGAGGCCGCGGTGCGCGAACTGCGGAAGGTCATCAAGGAGAATTACGGCGAGGTCACTATCAACATCAATCCGGACTCGATCTATACCGGCGCACTCGGCGCGGCGGAGTTTGCGCGCCGGGCGCATTTGGGGCAGGCGGACGGGAGCGAACAATGACCATAGCAGCCGGAATCGATATCGGCACCGCCACCATCAAGGCGGCGCTGTTCAAGGTTGAGAATGGGGAGGAAACCTGGTTGTCGCGCTACCTGATGCGCATTCGCCAACGTGATCCGATGGAAATGGCCCGCGTCGCTTATGACGCCGTGCTCGAAGATGCGAACCTTCGACCCGAAGATGTCGGTTACGTGGCGACCACGGGCGAGGCCGAGAGTGTGCCGTTCCATACCGGCCATTTCTACTCGATGACAACGCATGCGCGCGGCGCCATCTATCTCGATCCCGAGTCGCGTGCCGTGCTCGACATCGGCGCGCTGCACGGCCGCGCGATCAGTACCGACGAGCGCGGAAAAGTGCTGAGCTATAAAATGACCAGCCAATGTGCATCGGGGTCCGGGCAGTTTCTGGAGAATATCGCCCGCTATCTCGGCATCGCGCAGGAGGAGATCGGCTCCTTGTCGGAACAGGCCGACAATCCCGAGGTCGTTTCCAGTATCTGCGCCGTGCTGGCGGAAACCGACGTGATCAACATGGTGTCCCGCGGAATTAGCGCACCCAACATCCTGAAGGGCATTCATCTGTCGATGGCCGCGCGGTTATCCAAGCTGCTGAAATCGATTGGCATAGGCAAAGGCGTGGTCATGCTGACCGGCGGCTTGGCACTGGACAAGGGTCTGGTCGCCGCGCTGGAAGAGGATATCGGCCACATCAAGGACATGACCGCCACGGTGGTCCGCAGCCACCCCAATTCTATCTATGCCGGTGCCATCGGGGCGGCGCTTTGGGGGGCATTTCGGTACGACAAACTCGCTGCCCAGGGCGACCTGCCGAAAGTGGCGTGATCAAGGAAGCGAAGCAATGGCACTCATGATCATCGACACATGCACGGCTTGCGACGCGTGCGAGCCGGTGTGCCCGAACAAGGCGATCACCGCGGGGGATCCGATCTACGTCATCGATCCGTTGAAATGCACCGAATGCGTCGGGGCGGAGGAGGAACCACAATGCAAGCTGGTATGTCCGGCCGAATGCATCATTGCGAACCCCGACTGGGAAGAAAGCCAGGACGATCTGCTTGCTAAGTATCAACAGTTGCATCGCTGACGAAACCCATGAATTTCCGCAACCGAGTCTGCCAGACCCTGCACGACGAGCACTTCGCGTCCATCGCGTTGATGGAGCGGCTCGAGCAGGCCTTTGCGCGCCATCGGAAAACCATGCCAGATGCGAAGGATCAGATCGTCGCGCAGCTATTGGCCGATCTCGCCATAGGAATTGAAGGCGAGCTCGTGCGCCATTTCGCCTTCGAGGAGGAGGAGCTTTTTTCTTATCTGAACGCGGCGGGCGACGAGGCGATCTGCGCCCATTTGCGCGACGAGCATGCGGTGATCCGTCCGCTCGGCAGCGCTATCGTCAAGCTCATCGGAGAGATTCGTGCGCGGGGCTTCGATGCCGCGCGCTGGAACGAGTTTCGTCGTCTCGGCCAGGAACTGAACGAACGCCTGGTCGCACACGCCCAGAAGGAAGAAATGGCGCTTTTGCCGGTGGTCGATGAAAACATGGCCCCCGATACGGAAGCGCAGCTTTATGAAAAATATGTTGCAGCCGCATGAGGGATCATAGCGATGTCGTCTCCCACATCCAGTCATAGCACGCGCCCGATTACAATCGCCGACCTGGAACGGATCATCACGATCGATCAGGTGAACACGGGCGATAGCCGGCGGCATTTCTTCGAGAAGCGTCTTGCAGCGGCAAAGGCGCGGCCCGCCGACTTCGTCCATATCGGCGTCATGGCCGGCGACACGCTGTGTGGCTTCGCCATCGCCCGCATTTTGCGCGGCGAGTTCGGGCAAAAAGACGCGGTCGCCGTGGTGGACGCGCTCGGCGTCGAGCCGGAAAGTCGCGAACACGGGCTCGGGCAGAGCCTCATGAAAGGGCTGGTCGAGATGTCGCGCCAGCGGGGCGTGCGTTCGCTCCAATCGCAGGTTAGCTGGACGAACTACGACCTGTTGCGGTTTTTTAACGCCTCGCATTTCGAGCTCGCGCCGCGGCTTGCCTTAGAGCGCCCGGTCGCCGAGCTGCGCGAAGAAATGGACCAGGACCTATGACCGATAAGCTGCGCACTAAAGAACCTCATCATCGGCGTATCACGATACCGAAACGTGTCGGCGAGGACGCCGAAGTGAATTACGGGAAAGCCGCGGCGCCCGATTTCGGCCCCTTGGCACGCGATCGGATTCCCGTACGAGCCATGAAGGAGAGTGACCTACGCGCCCTTGTCGAAATCGACCGGCGGATCACCGGACGCGATCGTTCCGACTATTTTGAGCGCAAGCTCGAGGAAGCGCTTTACGAGTCGGACGTGCGCGTTTCTTTGGTTGCTGAGCCGGATGGAGAGCCAGTTGGCTTCATCATGGCTCGAGTCGATTTTGGCGAGTTTGGCCGCGTCGAGCCGACTGCCGTCCTGGATACGATCGGCGTCAGTCCGGACTATCGCAATCGGGGCATCGGTCGTGCACTCGTTTCGCAGCTCTTCATGAATTTGATGACGCTCCGGGTCGAGTTCATACGAACGGAGATTGGATGGCATGACCATCAGCTTCTCGCGTTTCTCGACCGGTGCGGCTTCCACCTCTCGCAGCGATTGTGTATCGAACATGCGATTGAGTGATAGTCAGCCGCGTTTCACTTAGTCCGACCACCGGGCGATCGTCACCGGCGCATGCTGCGGCATGGGTCGGGCAATTGCAGACGCCGTAGCCGGTGCAGGGGTGGGGGTGGCTGCTTTTGACGTCGGCGAATTCCGGGAAAGCGGCAAATTAGCCAACTGGTTCGTACGCCTCGACGTGACCGGTCCCGTCGCCATCAATCATGCGGTCGGGGCGCTTCCCGCGCCGCCCAGCTTGCTCGTCAACAACACCGGCATCAGGCGCGATCGTTCGTCATGAAGATGAGCGGCATCGAATGGGCGAGCGTTCTCGGCGTCAATCTTACCGGCACTTTCAACATGACTCGCGCCGTCGCCCTCCCCATTTGGCAATTGTGACTCGAAGTGCAAGCACCAACGTAAGTGCGGCGAGTGCCCCCCAACCGTAGGCCGCAACAACAGGAACACCATGCGCGCGGCGCAAGCTATCGGCGAGAACTCCGCCGAACAGCAGCAAGCCCGCCACAGTTGCAGCGGCGGGCCCGAGCAAGGACGCATATCTTCGCTGCACACATGCCGCCAATGCCCGCAACCATTCCCGGTATTGCGGCCGATGGGCGGGATGCCGGTGACTTGCGCGCCAATCGGACTGTTGCTATGCATTACAACTCAAATAAGCAGCCGCACCCGGTTATCCTTGATCGAAATCAAGGCGGCCCGGCGGTTCAGCTTCATACGTCAACGGGTTCGATTTTAGGTTTTCCTCATGGCCTCGAAGCTGACGGCCGGCGATCTTCAAATCGTTACACGCCTCGCGGTATTTCGGGGCCTGAAATCTGAGACCGTTGAGCATATCATCGCGCCCGCGACGGCCGTCATGTTGAGGCCGCACGAGTGGATAGTCCGACAAGGCGATCCAGCGACCGCATTTTTTATCGTCATCGACGGATGGGTGAAACTTTATCGCAATACGGCGTCCGGCGATGAAACCGTGATCGATATCATGACAAAGGGCGAGAGCTTTGCGGAGGCGGTCGCATTCACTGGGAATCGATATCTCGCTACCGCCGAAGCGGTGACCGAAGCTCGCGTAGGACGTATCCCTGCCGATCATATTGTCCGTTGCATCCGCCAAAGTCCCGACATTGCGTTGGCGATGCTCGCATCGACTTCCCAGCACATGCATCACCTCGTTCAACAAGTTGAACAACTCAAAGCGCAAAGCGGGGTGCAGCGGGTCGCCGAGTTTCTCGTGTCGCTATCATCGGCGGAGCGGGGTCATTGCGCACTCGTGCTGCCTTATGACAAAGTTCTGATAGCTGGACGCCTTGGTTTGACGCCTGAGTCGCTGTCGCGCGCTTTTGCGAGATTGAGGGCGATCGGCGTCGTGGTTGATGCTTCGCACGTCGTGGTCAGAGACGTTGCCAAGCTACGTCAGCTTGCGGCCGACGATCGCAGCGCGGTGCGCGGCACCTTGCAGTCGGTGCGCTTGCGCTGAGTTGTTTGGCCTTATTATGCGAGCGTCGAGAGCAACGCGTCCACTGCGATGACGCAAGCAGGCTTTCTATGTAATCTGCGGGCGCTGAAATTGCGGCTATCGCGCTGATAATGCAGAGACCCGGCGGCGAGACGCCGCATTCCCTTGCAGCCGATCGTGATATGACGATTTGCTATCTTGGTGTCGAGGCGCGCCGACGCCGAGGGGATTTGGCGCCTAGCGCACGTATCATTACGGGGGTCTCCCAATGTCGTTGCATGTTCTCCATCCAGCTGACTGGCTGCCACCGATTGGCTATGCAAACGGCATCAGTGTGGCGGCCGGCCGCATTGTGTTCGTTGCCGGCCAGGTTGGCTGGGATACCGATCAGCATTTTCAAAGCGAGGAGCTCGTTCCGCAATTCGAGCAAGCGCTCAAAAACATACTCGCCGTCGTCGCGGAGGCAGGTGGGATGCCGAGCCACATTTGCAGAATAACTGCATTCTGCATCGACAAGCCCGCCTATCTCGCGGCGCGGCGCGAACTTGGGCGTATCTGGAAATCGCTGATGGGAACCCATTATCCCGCGATGAGCATGATTTTTGTTGCCGATCTTCTCGATGCGCCGGCAAAGATCGAGCTCGAGGCAACTGCCGTCATTCCGGCACAAGGGACGTGATCTGAGTATGGCGCAGGTTCCGCATCGAGACGATCGACCCGGCTTCTAGCCGTAACTCGAAGCCGCCGCCTTTAGGCGGTGGCGTGTTCACCGTCGCCGCTATTAGGGCTTGAAATCAGGCTCAAACCATGCTTTCAGCGAGAAGGTTTGCGGTCAGGCGCCGCGCCAGCGCAGCGGCCGCAACGCGGCGATAATTGGCGGATGCAATCGTGGTTCGCATCGGTTGGACTTGCTTCTGCACAAGTCGATCGATCTCGTGCAGTAACTTGTCATCGATTGATCGTTCGGCAAAAGTTTCCGTGCCGGCGAGAAGGAACGGCCTGGAATTCGTGCCTGTCAGCGCGATGCGAAGCGAACTGACGGTCGTACCGGACGCGGCGAGCGCAGCCGCCACACCTGCCAATGGATAATCGATGGAGCCCCGCACCCGCACTTTTGCATAAGCTGAGGGCGGCGGGTCTGAAGGAAGATGGACAGCCACGACGAGCTCGCCGTCGGCCAAAGCGAGATGTGCCTTGCCGTCTTCAACATAGAGCTCGCTCAGGGAAATCCGCCGTTGGCCTTGTGCGCCGGCAATTTCAACTTCGGCGCCAAAGACGAGCAGGGCGGGCGCAAGATCGCCGGTGTAGGCGGCGTGACAGCGCTGTCCTTGCGGGGCAACATGACAAATGTCGCCGCAATTCTTGAGGCAATAAGCATTTGCGCTCCGCCACCATTCGCTTTGATTGTAGTAAATGCAGCGGGTATCGAGGCACAAATTGCCGCCAACCGTCGCCATGATGCGGTGACCGGGCCCGGCGATTGCCTCGGCCGCTTGCGCGAGTGCGCGATATCGGGTGGCGATCACCGTGTTGTGGGCGAGCGCGGCGATCGTCACACCGGCGCCGATCACTACGCCGCCTCCGCTGCTCTTGATCTCGGTTAGTTCATCAATGCCGGATAGATCGACCAGAAGATCCGGGCTGCTAATGCCATGCCGCATGTTCACGAGCAGGTCGGTCCCGCCGGCGATGAAGCGGCTGCCGGGATGCGCAAGACGCGCAGCAATCGCCTCTTTCACGGTGCCCGGCTGGGCAAGACGGAACTCGGACAGCGGTGCCATCATGATGCGGCTTTCAAACTGTTGGCAAGCTTTGCCTTGCGGCGATGCTGGATGAGCGCATCCGTGACTCGGTCCGGCGTCACCGGCAATTCGTTGAAATCGATGCCGATGGCGTTGGCGATCGCATTGACCATGGCTGGTGGGAAACTGGCCAACGCGCCTTCGCTCGCTTCTTTGGCGCCGAATGGCCCGTATGGATCGTGGCTTTCGACGATGTGAACCTCGATCGGCGGAGATTCCGCCATTGTCGGCATGCGATACTCGAGAAAACTCGCATGGGCCGGCAAACCTTCGAGATAACGGGTCTCTTCGCATAGGGCTTGTCCCATCCCCATCCAAACCGATCCCTCGATCTGTCCCACCACCGCGAGTGGATTGATCGCGTAGCCGCAGTCCTGCGCAACCCATACCTTGTCGATCGTCACCAGGCCGGTTGCCTCGTCGACGGTCACTTCGACCACCTGAGCGGCGTAGCTGAAGCCCATGGTGGAGCCGACCGCGCCGCCGCGGTGCTTGCCGCCCTGGAATTCCGGCGGGCAGGTGAAAGACCCCTTCACGGTGATAGCGCCCTCGTCGACCAGCGCCGCGGCGACGACTTCGGCAAACGGCAAGGTCGATTGAACGCCCGTGCCGACGCGGAACATCTCGCCGATGCATTCGATCTCGTCCGGGCGGGCCTCGAGCTTGCGGGCCGCCGCGGCGACGAGCAGCGCCTTAAGCCTCTTCGCCGCGTCGATCGCCGCGTTGCCCACCATGAAGGTGATCCGCGACGAATAGGCTCCGTTGTCCTTGGGCGTTATGGCGGTGTCGCCGGCGATGACCCGCACACGGTCGAGCGAGATGTCCAGCGTCTCGGCAACGGCGATCGCGACCATGGTGGAGGATCCCTGGCCGATATCGGCTGCGCCGGTGAGCGCCGTCACGCCGCCATCGAAATCCAGCTTGAGGTGCACCACCGCGTGCGGTTCGCCGGTGAAATGGATCGGTTTGGCGGATCCGCTGACGTAATGGGAACAGGCGATGCCGAGGCCTTTGCCCGGAGGCATGCGGCCGATGCGCTCATGCCACCGGCTCGCCCGCTCGACCTTGTCGAGACACTCGCCGAGACCGTAGCTGTTCACGACCAGATCGTTCAACGTGCGGGTCGGCGCTTGCAACAGGTTGGCGCGGCGCACGGCGAAAGGATCGAGCCCGAGTTCGCGCGCCATGCGATCGACGAGACATTCGAACGCGTGACGCATGTCGACCCCCCCGTGACCGCGCATCGCGCCGCAGGGTGGGAGATTAGCGTAGACCCGATAGCCATCGTATTTGACCGCCGGAATATCATAGAGGCCCTGCAATAACGCACCGGCATAGAGGATCGTCACAATGCCGTATCCAGCATACGCGCCGCCCCGCTGAACCACTTCGCACGCGCAGGCGGTCATCCTCCCGTCACGGGTCATTCCGAGCCGCAATGAAATGTCGGTCTGCGGGCGGGCGCGGTGGGTCAGGAACGTTTCCTCCCGGCTCAATTGCATGAGCACTTTTCCGCCGGCAGCGCGCGCGAGAAGCGCCGTGATGATCTCAAAATTCAGGACCTCGACGCGCGCCCCGAATCCGCCGCCAACGAATGGTTTCACTACACGGATACGCGACTCATCCATCTCGAGGCATCGCGCGAGCATCAGGTGCAGGTAATAGATGACCTGGGAAACGCTCTGGACAGTGAGCCGGCCAGTTATCGGATCGTAATCCACGACGCAGGCGTGCGGTTCAATTTGAGCATGATTGACTTCCGCGCAACTGATCTTTTCTTGACGGACGAGATCCGCCGTCGCGAAGCCCTGCTGCCAATCACCGAATTCGTTGTGGACTTCGCGTTCGAGGTTACCGGGCTTATTGTCGTGCAACAAGGTTGCGCCCGGCGCTCGAGCTTCGTCAGACGTGTAATAGGCCGGCAGCGTGCCCAGCTCCAATTCGATCAGTTTAATTGCGCGCTCGGCAGTCTCGGCATCAATGGCGGCCACTGCGGCGATTGGCTCCCCGCGGTAGCGCACGCGACCGCGAGCCAGCGGATATTCATTCATGGCGATGGGGAGCACGCCATAGGTAAATTGACAGTCGTCGCCGGTGACAACCGCAGAGACCCCCTCGAGAGCTCGCGCCTTGGAAACTTCCAGCCGAATGATTTCTCCGTGGCTCACCGGACTCCGGAGTATGCGTCCGACAAGAGCATCGGCATGGTCGAGGTCGGCGGTATAACGTGCGCGCCCGGTGACCTTTTCAATGCCATCAATGAGAGGCACGCCGGGGCGCGCGAGCTTGCCGTCTGTGATCGGAACTGCAGTCATGAAGTCACCCCCGCGGCGGCCTTGACAGACTCGACGATTTTCACATAGCCGGTGCACCGGCAAAGATTGCCCGCTAGGGCAGCACGTATTTCGCTGTCGGTTGGTGTCGGATTTCGGCGCAAAAGAGCCTCGGCCGCCATGATCATCCCGGGCGTGCAGAAGCCGCATTGGGCGCCGAGCTTCTCGTGAAAGGCATGCTGTAATCGGCTGAGCCGACCTTGCGTCGCCAAGCCTTCGATCGTTTCGACGTCGCGGCCCTCGCAGCGCACCGCGAGCGTGATGCAGGCTGGCACCGCCTCGCCGTCGACCAATACCGTGCACGCGCCGCACTCACCGCCGTCGCAGCCGGTCTTCACGCCGGTGAGGTGCGCGACTTCGCGCAAATAGTCGACGAGCAGCTCCCTTTCGGAGACAGCGTCTTCGCGCCAACGTCCGTTAAGCCTCAATCTCAGCAGGCGTTTTTTTGGCTGCGGGGCCGCTGCACGCATTTGAGCACTCCTCGATCAAATACTTGCGTCGTTTGGCGTGATATTTCCATGACAAAAATCAAGACAACCCACCGGATTTCCGTGTCGTCAGGTGAGATCTACATGACCGAAGTCAAGGATTGGCCGGCAATTAGATATTAAAGTGAAACTTAACAGTTCACAGGCGGGGCTTACGATGACGCTTCGCGACTATAATGCCGCGGTTGATTTTGTGGATCGGAATGTCGCTGAAGGCCGCGGCGACAAGACCGCTTTTGTCGATCCTGCTCGCAACCTGACTTATGCCGAGCTGCGTGATGCAACTGCGCGCATCGCCCCAATGCTGGCCCGCATGGGCATCGAACCGGAAAACCGGATCGCCTTCGTCCTGCTCGATACCGTCGATTTTCCGGTGCTGTTCTGGGGGGCCATCCGGGCAGGCATTGTTCCAGTTCTCGTCAACACGCGGCTGACGGTCGACCAATATCGCTGCCTTTTCGAAGATTCGCGGGCCAAGGCAGTTTTTGTTTCGACCGCCCTGCTGCCGATCGTTCAAGAAGCAGCGAAGGACCTGCCGAACCTCAAGGGGATAATAGTCGTTGGCGGAGGCCCTGCACCGATGCCGCGGTTGGATATGCTTTTGGCGGCCGAAAACGAAGGCGCGGCGCCAGCCAGAACCTGCGCGGACGAGGTCGCTTACTGGCTCTATTCATCCGGTACCACCGGAATGCCGAAGGGAGTCATGCATGTCCACTCGACCCCCAAGCTTATAGCACAAAGCTCCGGCCAGCGCCGCATCGGCTATCGTGATGATGACATCGTGTTTTCTGCCGCGAAGCTGTTTTTCGCCTACGGCCTCGGCAATGCCATGTTCTGTCCGCTGTGGGTAGGAGCAACTTCAGTCTTATACCCCGAGCGGCCGAGTCCGCAGACCGTATTCGAGACGCTGAGGGGATATCAGCCGACAATGTTTTTTGCGGTGCCTACGCTTTATGCGGCAATTCTTGCTGATCCCGAATGCAAGCCGGAAAACATGTCCAGTCGGTTGCGCCTCTGTTTTTCGGCCGGTGAGCCGTTGCCCGCGCACGTTGGCGAAGCATGGAAGCAACGATTTGGCGTCGACATTGTGAACGGTGTCGGCTCGGCCGAGATGGGGCACCTTTTTCTGACAAATCTTCCGAATGCCGTGGAGTATGGGACATCCGGCGTGCCGGTGGACGGCTACAAGCTCAGGCTGGTTGACGAAAATGGGCAGGACGTCGACGACAATGAAATTGGCGAGCTTTTAGTTCACTGCGAATCGGCCGCGGCTGGTTACTGGAATCAGCGCGAGAAATCGCGCCGCACATTTGTGGGCGAATGGACCCGCACCGGCGACAAATACGTGCGGCGTCCTGATGGAGTGTACACCTACTGCGGCCGCACCGACGATATGTTCAAGGTCAGCGGCGTTTGGGTATCGCCGTTCGAGGTCGAGGAGGCATTGGTTTCCCATCCGCAAGTCCTCGAAGCCGCGGTCGTGCCGGCCGAGGACGGCAACGGGCTGATCAAGCCGAAAGCATTCGTGGTGCTCAAGGATTGCAGAGAAAGCGATGTCGGCCGGGCGCTGTACGAAGAACTCAAGGTGCATGTGAAACGAGAAATTGGCCCTTGGAAATATCCACGCTGGATCGAGTTCGTCGACAGTTTGCCCAAGACCGCGACCGGAAAAATCCAACGTTTCATGCTGCGCGATATCGGGTCTAATCCAAGTAGTGGAGACCACTGATGCCGCCGCTCTCCCATCTGGCTTGGCCATTTTTCGGCGAGGAACACCGGCAATTTGGCCCGGCGCTTGCCGACTGGGCCGACCGGGAGGTTGGCCGATACATCGATCACGCAGATGTGGATCGTTCATGCCGTTCCCTCGTTCGTGCCTTGGGCGAGGCCGGCTGGCTGAGGGCGGTCGTGCCGGAAAAATACGGCGGGCTGTCGGAAAAACTCGACGTGCGTACGCTGTGCGCCGCTCGTGAGATTCTGTCATGGCATGACAGCCTCGCCGACTTTGCCTTCGCCATGCAGGGCCTGGGCACCGGCTCGATCTCGCTTTTCGGCAGCGACGAGACAAAAGCCAAGTATCTACCGCCGGTACGCGACGGCCGTCATATCGCGGCATTCGCGCTCTCGGAACCCGAAGCGGGGTCCGACGTCAGCGCGCTTGCAACGACCGCGACGAAGGATGGCCCGGCGCACGTCCGGATCGACGGAACCAAAACCTGGATCTCCAACGGCGGGATCGCCGACCACTATGTCGTGTTCGCGCGAACCGACGAAGCTCCCGGTGCAAAGGGGCTTTCCAGTTTCATCGTCGATGCCGATACGCCGGGCCTCGAGATCGCCGGCCGCATTGAGGTCATCGCGCCGCATCCGCTCGCGACGCTTCGCTTCACAGGCTGCCGCGTCCCATTGGCCAACCGGCTCGGCGGCGCAGGCGAAGGTTTCAAGGTCGCGATGGCGACGCTCGATATCTTCCGATCGACCGTCGCCGCCGCGGCGCTCGGACTGGCACGTCGCGGCTTCGATGAAATGATCGAGCGCGCAGCAACGCGCAACTTGTTTGGGGCGCCGCTGGCGGATCTGCAACTCACGCAGGCCGCGCTGGCGGACAGCGCGATCGACATCGACGCTGCGGCATTGCTGGTTTACCGCGCAGCCTGGGAAAAGGATCGCGGTGCGGCGCGCATCACACGCGAGTCATCGATCGCGAAGGCCTTTGCGACCGAGATGGCGCAACGCGTCATCGATCGCGCTGTGCAACTCTTTGGCGGAAATGGCGTGCGTGTCGGCGTCAAGGTCGAGGCACTTTACCGCGAAGTGCGTGCGCTGCGTATTTATGAGGGCGCAACCGAGGTGCAGAAAGTGATCGTGGCGCGAGAAATGATGAAGGCGCACGAAACAGCGCGACGCCAAGCAGCCGAGTCGCCGTAATGTTGCTGACCGAAGAGCAAGAACAGGTGCGGGACACCGCGCGCGAATTCGCGCAGCGCTCCTTGGCGCCCCATTCGGCCGAATGGGACAGCCAGGCCGTGTTTCCGCTGGCGGCGCTCCGCGAGTTGGGCAAGCTCGGCTTCATGGGAATGACTGTTCCTCCAAAGTGGGACGGGGCGGGCGCCGACTACGTCGCCTATGCGCTTGCGCTGGAGGAGATCGCAGCTGGCGACGGCGCCGTGTCGACGATCATGAGCGGTCACAACTCCGTCGGCTGCATGCCGCTCGTCGAGTACGGAACCCTGGAGCAGAAAGAAAAGTATCTGCGGCCGATGGCGCGCGGCGAAATGTTGAGCGCTTTCTGCCTCACGGAGCCGCAGAGCGGCTCGGATGCCGGGGCAATTCGGAGCCACGCCAAACGGCGCAATGGAACCTACATTCTAAATGGAACAAAGCAGTTCATCACCTCCGGCAAGAACGCCGATGTTGCGCTGGTATTTGCCGCGACTGAGCTCGGGCAAGGCAAACGAGGCATCAGCTGCTTTATCGTCGACACCAAACAACCGGGCTATCGCATCGGCCGGATTGAAAACAAAATGGGGCAGCAGGCGTCGGATACCTGCGAAATTTATTTCGAAGAGCTTCGCGTGCCGGAGGAGAACCGGCTCGGCGCCGAAGGCCAGGGCTATCGGATTGCGCTTGCCAACCTCGAAGGCGGGCGCATCGGCATCGCCGCGCAAGCCGTGGGGATGGCCCGCGCGGCCTACGAGATTGCGCTCGCCTACGCGCAAGAGCGCAAAAGCTTCGGCAAGACGATCATCGAACATCAAGCCGTTGCCTTCCGTCTTGCCGACATGGCGACCCAGCTCGAAGCCGCGCGTCAGCTCGTGCTTTACGCTGCCGCCTTGCGAAGCCAAGGCTTGCCATCCCTCAAGCAGGCCTCGATGGCGAAATTGTTCGCCAGCGAAGCGGCCGAACGCATCTGTTCCGACGCCATTCAGACGCTGGGCGGCGCCGGCTATATGACCGACTACGGGGTCGAGCGAATTTTTCGTGCCGTTCGCGCCAGCAAGATCTACGAGGGCACCAATGACATTCAGCGGCTGGTCATCAGCCGCGCGCTCGTCGCCCAGTCGGGGCAGGAAAAACGGACCTGATGATGTTCCTGACCAACACCAACGACGCCGTGACCACCCTGACGCTGAGCCACGCCCCGGTGAATGCGATCAGCGAGGAATGGGTGCGGGCATTCGAGGCAAAACTCGACGCGCTGGCCGACGGCCCGCCTTGCACTGTCTTGCACATCCGCTCGGACCAGAAGGTGTTCTGTGCCGGTGCCGATCTTAAGGAGGTGCGCGAGCGCATGGATGCGCCTGACGGTGCCGACCGGATGTATGCCTACGTGGCGGGCATCCAGCGGCTCTACGCGCGGATTGAGCGGCTGCCTCAGGTTGTGTTGGCCGAGATCGGCGGTGCGGCGATGGGTGGTGGGCTCGAGTTGGCGCTCGCATGCGATCTGCGTATCGCGGCAGGCGAAACCAAGCTGGGGTTGCCGGAAGCGCGCCTCGGATTGATTCCGGCGCCGGCGGAACTCAGCGTCTCACCCGGTTATGTGGTCCTGCTATCGCGGCTCGGCTCATTCTCGGCGCCGAAGTACTTGATGGTGTGGCTGCGAGTGAACTCGGCATAGTGCATTGGGCGGTGCCGCGTGTCGAGTTGGCCCAGCGCGCCGCCGAGATTGCCCGCGGCATTGCGAGCCTGCCGGCCGCGGCGCTTGCCGCCAGCAAAGCGTGCATCGCAGCGGCCGGTCACAAAGACCGTGGCGGATATACCGACGAGTTGGAATTTACTCGGCTGCTGTTTAACGATGCCGAGACGCGGCAGCGCGTTCACGCGTTCCTTGCTGGCTCGGCTGAATCTTCGACGCAGATGAAAAAAGGAACGGCGCGATGAAATTCGACGACAAGATTGCACTGGTCACCGGCGGTGCCTCCGGCATTGGCAAGGCGACCGTTATGGAGTTCGCTCGCTGCGGCGCAACCGTCATCTGCGCCGATGTCGACGAAAAAAAAGGCGCCGAGGTCGTAAACGAAGCCAGGCAGAGCAATTTCAAGGTCGAGTACCTCTCGATTAATCTCGCCGATCCGGCCGCTACCCGTCGCAGTGCGGCCGCGATCCTCGCGCGGCATCCCCGCATCGACATTCTGGTCAATGCGGCGGGCTGGAATGACATCCAGCCGTTCGTCGACAATCCTCCCGACTATATGGATCGAGTGATCGCGATCAATCTCGGCGGCACGCTGCACCTGACGCAAGCCCTGCTTCCGGCCATGATTGCCGCCGGCAAAGGCAAAATCGTCAACGTCTCGAGCGACGCCGGCCGCGTCGGCAGCAGCGGCGAAACCACCTATGCCGCAGCCAAAGGCGGCGTGATCGCATTCACCAAGTCGCTCGCCCGCGAAGTGGCGCGCAACGCGATCAACGTCAATTGCGTCTGCCCAGGGCCGACCGATACGCCCATGCTGCAGTCGCGGCCGGAAAAGCTGAAGGAAGCTTTTCTCAAAGCGATTCCGTTCCGACGGTTCGCCAAACCGCAGGAAATCGCAGATGCGATCTTGTTCTTTGCGAGCTCGCGCTCCGATTACATCACCGGCCAGGTGATCAGTGTGAGCGGCGGGCTGACCTTTGCCGGCTAGCGCATGATCCCGAAAAGGGGCAACCGGTTTTCGGAAAAGCTCATGTGCGGGCAAAATGTTGGGTCGGGGTTCTGGTTCAATCGGAACTGATCATGCTCTAAAGGAGGTGACGATGCCTGGTCGTGGACATGCTACCGCGCAGGATGCGGTGAAAAGTGATACAGCTGCGCGCTTTCGCCCGCGGCGTGTCGATTTCGTGAATTTCAAGCCGCGGCACTTTTTGTGGCAGACGGAGGGTTCGGTTGCGACGGTCACGCTCAACCGGCCGGAGCGAAAGAATCCGCTGACGCTGGAGTCTTATGCCGAATTGCGCGACGCGTTCCGCGACCTCGTCTATGCCGACGATATCAAGACTGTAGTGATCACGGGGGCGGGCGGCAATTTCTGTTCGGGCGGCGATGTGCACGAAATCATCGGCCCGCTGGTCGAGATGCAGCGCAAAGGCGACATGGCGGGATTGCTCGCGTTCACCCGAATGACCGGCGATCTGGTTAAAGCCATGCGGGCCTGTCCACAACCGATCATTGCGGCGGTCGATGGAGTCTGTGCCGGCGCCGGTGCAATTCTGGCGATGGCGTCGGATCTGCGCTACGGCACGCAGCGGAGCAAAGTCGCGTTCCTGTTCGTCCGCGTCGGACTGGCCGGTGCCGATATGGGGGCATGCAATATGCTGCCACGAATCATTGGCGCGGGTCGCGCCGCCGAGCTGCTCTATACCGGTCGTTCGATGGACGGCTCCGAGGCAGAGAGATGGGGCTTCTACAACAAGCTCTGTGAGCCCGAGGCATTGCTCGCGGCGGCGCAAGGGCTGGCGAAATCCTTGTCCGAAGGGCCGACTTTCGGACATGCCATGACCAAGAGTTGCATTCACCAGGAATGGAGCATGGGCATCGACGACGCGATCGAGGCGGAAGCCCAGGCGCAGGCGATTTGCATGCAAACGAAAGACTATGAGCGAGCCTATGAGGCTTTTGTCGGCAAGACCAAGCCGGTCTTCAAGGGCAACTGATGGTGATCGAATCTCAGCAGCTGAACGCGCTCTAGACGGCGACGCCACGGCTGTTGCAGCCGCGGCGTCGGTGCAATCCCGGCGGAGACGCATTATGGACACTGGAACGCGTGCCGTACGGCGAAACGGACCCGCGCGTCTGTGTGATGCCCAAAGGCACAGATGAATCTTTGCCTTGTTTTGACGTAGGCACGTTCATGCAAAAGACGCTCGCGACTAAAGAGATCGATGACACTCTGACGAAGTCTCGTTTTCGGGCTTGGCGGCGGGTCGCAGCATTCATCCAGACCGTGATCTCCAAGGTGGGACAGGTCGTAAAAAGCGTCGGGATCAGGGGCGAATGACCGCGATAAACGTGATCGATTCGGTCTTTGCAAGGCAGAAGGCTCCGGGAGGTAAGTGATGCAAGACGTTTCCGCATTGAGCGTATTTTTCAGTCCAAGAAGCGTCGCGCTGGTGGGCGCGTCCTCGGATCCCAAAAAGCCCGGGCATACCGCGCTGCGCAACATGATTGCCATGGGCTACAAAGGAAAGATCTTCCCCGTCAATCCGCGCGAGCCGGCCATCCTCGATCTGCCGTGCTACAAGAGCGTGCTCGACATCCCTGAACCGGTCGAGGCGTGCGCGCTGATGGTCTCGGCCGATCTGGCCCTGTCGGTCGCGAAAGAGCTGGCTGAGAGAAAACGCCGCTTCAACGATGTCGCGGCGGTGGTGTGCATGTCGGCCGGCTTCGGCGAGCTCAACACTCCCGAGGGGACCAAGCGGGAGCTGGATCTGGTCGAGACCCTGCGGTCCGCCGACATCCGCATGGTCGGCCCGAATTGCGTCGGCGTCATGAACACCGTGAGCGGGTTCAACACCAACTTCGACATCGGCGCCTACCCGAGCGGTGGGATTAGCGTCCTCACCCAGAGCGGCGCGTTCGGCAACGCCTTCCTGTTCACCTCCGGCAGCAGCGGCCGCGTCGGCCTGAACAAGTTCGTTTCCGTCGGCAACATGGCCGATGTGCAGATGACCGAGCTGCTGCGGTTCCTCAAGGACGACGAGTCCACCCGGGTCATCGGCATCTATCTGGAAGGCCTGGCCGATCCGCGCGGCTTCTTCGAAGCCGCCCGCGAGGTCGCTGCGGTGAAGCCGATCGTGGTTCTGAAAAGCGGCCGTAGCGCGTTGGGCTCGACCGCGGCGCTCTCTCATACCGGCGCGATCGCCGGCGCCGATGCCATCTACGACGGCGCCTTCCGGCAGTTCGGACTGGTGCGCGCCGGCACCGTCGCGGAGTTCTTCGAAACGATGAGGGTGTTTTCCAAGCAGCCGATCCCGGCTGGCAACCGCTTCGCCGTGCTGACCCACATGGGCGGACCGGGCACCTTGTGCATCGACGGCCTTTCAACGTTCTCCGACATCAAGATGGCGTCGTTCAGCAGCGAGACCGAGGCGGGGCTGAGGAGTGTCCTCCCTCCCGCCGCCAACATCGGCCATCCGCCCGGTTATATCGACATGACGGCGACCAATTCCGAGGCTCTTCACAATCAGGTTCTGACACTTCTGTTCAAGGATCCGAACGTCGATGCGGTCATCCAGATTCTGGGTCCCAGCGCGTTCCACGATCAGTCGCAGCTCGCCAAAGAGGTCGCCAGCGCTTACGAAGCCCAGGGCGGGACGAAAAAGCCGCTGCTCAACGTCGTAACGTTCGGTGAGTTCGGCGCCGCCTTGCACCACGGTCTCGAAAGCGCGGGCCTGCCGGCGTTCGACTATCCGGACGCGGTCGCCCGGGTTGCTGCAAATCTTTCGGGCTATCGAGCCATTCGGGAAATGGCCGCGGCGGCACCCGCCAAAAGCCAAACGAGCCGCACTGAAGGGCCGGCTGCGCAGCTGATCGCCGCCGCGGCGAAGGAGGGTCGCGTCAGCCTGCTCGAGCCGGAAGCCTATGCTGTCTGCAAGCAATACGACATCCGCGTGCCACCGTTCGAACTGACGGAAACGCTGCAAGACGCCGTCGCCGCCGCAAACCAGATCGGCTATCCGGTCGTGCTCAAAGTGGTGTCGGCGCAGATCCTGCACAAATCGGATATCGGCGGCGTGATGCTCGGCGTCGGCTCCAATAGCGTTTTGGAACAATCCTACGCGCGGCTTGTCGAGAACGTCAGGAAAGCGGCGCCCGGCATCGGCAATCCGAGCGTGCTCGTTCAGAAGATGATGCCTTCGACGACCGAGCTGGTGCTGGGAGCGATCCGCGACAAGCTGTTCGGCCCTGTCGTCATGTTCGGTCTTGGGGGAATCTACGTCGAAGTGCTCAAGCGCGTGGGCTTCCGGCTGACGCCGTTCGGGGTCGATGAAGCGCGCGAGCTGATTGAAGACACCCTTCCGTCTGCCCTGATCGCCGGCGCGCGTGGCAAGGCCAAAATGAACGTCGACGCCATTGCCGGCACGCTTGTTTCGCTCGGCCGCCTGCTGGACGAGCAGCCGCAGATCGAACAGGTGGATCTGAATCCCTGCCTGGCGCTCGACGACGGCTGCATGGCCGTCGACGCGCGGATCATCCTGTCGCAGTAGGTTCCGGGCTTCGCCGGTCGGCGAGGCCCGCAGATCCGTCGCGCACGTGGAAATTGGGAAAATAGTGACGGGTCGGCGTAATTCCCGGGGTACGCGGCAGCAACAAAATGAACGTCGACGCCATTGCCGAAACTCTCGTTTCGCTCGGCCGCGTGCTGGCGGAACAACCGCAGATCGAACAGTTGGATCTGAACCCATGCCTGGCGTTCGACGATTGCTGCATGGCCGTCGACGCGAGGATCATCCTTTCGCAGCGTTAGGCGCGCCCGGCTTCGCCGGTCGGCGCGGCCCGCCGATACGTTGCGCACGTGGAAATTGAAAAAAATTGTAACGTGTCACCGTGTGCGCCCTGAGGGCGCGTTTCTCTAGTGGAGGAAGGTCCCACCCGGATAAGTGTCGATGGGTCCGGTAGCTGGCGAGCGGTCTGGGCGGGTAACTGCCTGGGTTGGAGCCTCGCGACAAAGGCCGCCGTGGGCGGCTGAGCGATCCGGCCGGCTGCAACGCGAGTGAAGCCTGAGCAGGCCTCGAAAGGTTCAATACGGACGCCGACCCGCCACGGTGATGGGGAAGGCCGCATCCATGGGGAAGGCATCGACATGCGCACCCATGGGGTCCGTCGGGGTATTGGGCGCGGCAGGTCGGAAGAGAGGAACGGGTAATCAGGGGAGACCCGCTCCCCGCGAGGTTCGGCCTCGACGGCGTCTTTGAGGGCGTCGGCTGGAAGCGGGAGTCGGAGAGGGGCGTAAGAGCGTTGAGGCCGGGTAACGCCGGCGGAGCAAAGGCCCCTTGCTTCAGAGGCGCTTTCGAAGAGGAGCGGAGCGGCGATTGGCGATAAGTCTGGAAACGCCGGATAAGATCAGAACCCTTCAGAGGAAGCTTTATGTGAAGGCGAAGGCGGAGCCCGGGTTCCGCTTCTATCTGCTGTACGACAAGATCTGTCGGGCGGACATTCTCGCCCACGCTTTTGCGCTGGCCCGTCGCAACGACGGCTCGGCGGGCGTGGACGGAGTGACGTTCGACGACATCGAGCGGGCGGGGGTGGAGGCGTGGCTCGAGACTCTGAGAGAGGACCTCGCCTCGATGACCTATCGACCCATGCCGGTCAGGCGGGTGATGATCCCGAAGCCGGGCGGCGGGGAGCGCCCTCTGGGCATTCCCACGATCCGGGATCGGGTGGCGCAGACCGCCGCCAAACTGGTGCTGGAGCCGATCTTCGAGGCGGACTTCGAGGACTGCGCGTATGGATACAGACCCAGGAGAAGCGCGGGCGACGCGATCAAGGCGACCCACCGGTTGATCCGGCAGGGCTATGCCGACGTCGTGGACGCCGACCTGTCGAAGTATTTCGACACCATCCCGCACGCCGAGCTCATGCAGAGTGTAGCTCGGCGGATCGTCGATGCGAAGGTGCTGCGGTTGATCAAACTGTGGCTGACTTCGCCGGTCGAGGAGCGAGACAGCGCGGGGCGACGGCGCATGAGCGGCGGCAAGAGCAACCGGAAAGGCACGCCGCAGGGCGGCGTCGTCAGTCCGCTGCTGGCCAACCTCTACATGAACCGTTTCCTAAAATTCTGGCGACTGAAGGAGTGCGGCAAGGCTTTCCGCGCACGGGTGGTCAATTACGCCGACGACTTCGTCATCCTCAGCTGCGGACACGCGGCCGAGGCGCTGGCGTGGACGCGGGACGTGATGACCAAACTCGGGCTGACGATCAACGAGGCCAAGACCTCGTTGAGGAACGCCCGCGTGGAAAGCTTCGACTTCCTGGGCTACACGTTCGGGCCGCAATACGCCCGCAACGGCAAGCCCTATCTCGGCGCATGTCCCTCGAAGAAGAGCCTGAAGCGGATCAAGGGCAAGATCGGCGACCTGTTACGGCCGTGCGAGATGGGCGCTTGGCCGAACGTGCGCAAACGAGTGAACCGCCTCCTCGGCGGCTGGGCGGCGTACTTCGGCTATGGAACCCTGAACGCGGCCTATCGCGCCGTCGATCGCCATGTCTGCGACCGCGTCCGGCGCTTTCTCAATCGGCGCTCCCAACGCGGCGGACGCGGTGCGCGCGTGTTCTCCTGGAGCGACGTCTTCGGAAAACTCGGCGTGCAGCGTCTAACCCGCGACAAACCGGCCGCGCCCGCCGTGAGCCTGACGTGAACTCTGTCGGAAAGCCGGATGCGGCAAACCCGCACGTCCGGTTTGATGAGCGGGGAAGGGAAACGGAGCCATTGGCCCGGCGCCTCAACGCCACCGCGCCCTTCCTCAACTCTACAATTCCGTAATTCTAGCCCAAATCGCTTCATTCGCGATGAAGTGCCTTCAGCGCCCCCTCCGATTGGGCAAACACCTGTTTGTAGCTCGCTTCAAATAGCTTTCCATTCAGAGCCGCAGCTTGCGCGGCTGTTATGCCTTCGGAAGGAACCGGGGGCTCCTCATCAACATCGGCCAGAAGGAGCGCGAGTTGGGGCGATATCGGATAGTAAATGGAGAGGTCTTCCGGCGGGCGCGGCCCGGTTCCTTTTAGGTTGATCGCTGGCTGGTCCCCAGTGATGAACGGTACGTCTGTTTGGTTGCGAACGACAACAAGTTTCCGCTGTCTGCGCTCCAGAAAGAGGCTGGCTCCAGTGTTGGCGGCGAACATGTGAATTAGGATGTTCCACATGCGGCTAAGGTCGGCGCTTTTGTCCGCATTGCACAACTCTATCACGCGATCTTTGATGCCTTTGGTCCGCCAATATT
Source organism: uncultured Alphaproteobacteria bacterium (assembly GCA_963809985.1). Taxonomy (GTDB): domain Bacteria; phylum Pseudomonadota; class Alphaproteobacteria; order Rhizobiales; family Beijerinckiaceae; genus Methylovirgula. The sequence goes on from CAWELW010000004.1 coordinate 1,780,791, forward strand.
GGGTGCAGAGATAGTGCAGGAAGTGGATGCATTGTTCGTCGTTGTAGTAGAAGCTTATTGAAGTGGACCCCATTCGTAGGACCACGGGGGCTTGGATTTAAGGTGTAATCTCGCCTGCTCTTGTCCTTCAAAATTCAAGCTGCTTCTTGCTTCTTCTGCCTCTGCTGTGGGTATGTGGGCAACGCGTTTGCGTTGTCCAAGCGAAGCGGCATATCCACAGTCTTCGCCACCGCCTCGATTGCGTCGATGCCGGCGCGCCACACCGCCATCGGCATCTGGTTGTTCATCGCCTGGTGCGGGCGCCGATGATTGTAAAAAGTCATCCAATTGCCGATACCAGCTCGCGCCTCGCGGCCATCGGCGTAAGCTTTCAGATGCACTTCTTCGTATTTGATCGACCGCCGTAAGCGCTCGATGAAAATATTGTCCATGAAACGGCCGCGTCCGTCCATCGAAATCGCGATGCCCGCCGCTTCGAGCTTGCCGGTGAACGCGGCGCTCGTGAACTGTGCGCCTTGATCGGTGTTGAATATTTTCGGCCTGCCGTATCGAACCAGAGCCTCGTCCAGCGCGGCGAGGCAGAAGCTCGTATCCATCGTGTTCGACAGCCGCCACGCCAAAACAGCCCGGCTGGCCCAATCGATCACCGCCACCAGATACAGAAAGCCGCGCGCCATCGGGATGTAGGTGATGTCAGCCGCCCATACATGGTTCGGTTCGGCAATCGTCAGGCCGCGCAGCAGATAGGGATGGATCTTGTGTCCGGGCGCGGCTTTGCTCGTGCCGGGGCGCGGAACCAGCGCCTCGATCCCCATCACGCGCAGCAGCCGCTGCACCCGCTTGCGGTTGACCCCACGCCCTTCGGCATTGAGCGCAAACGTCATCCGCCGCGAGCCGTAGAACGGCAGTTCGAGATGCAGTTCGTCGATGCGGCGCATCAAGGCCAGATCGTCCGCCGCCGTAACTGACTTGGGCCGGTAGACGCCCGAGCGCGGCAGCGCCAACAGCGCGCATTGGCGGCGTACCGACAGATCATCCTTGCCCGGATCAACCATCGCCTTGCGGTCCGGCGCGCTCATCGCCCGGGCCTCTTGCCCAAGAAATCCCGTTCCACCGTCAGCTGGCCGATCTTGGCGTAGAGCTTGGCCGCCTCGCGCTCGCGCTCCTCCTCGCCATCGCCCGAACTACTCGCGCCTCGCGTGAACAGGCTCGCAGCGTTGTCGCAAAGCAGCTTCTTCCAGCCGTAAATCTGGTTCGGATGCACGCCGTGCCGCTTCGCCAGCTCCGGAACCGTCGCATCCTCGCGCAGCGCCTCCAGCGCTATCTTCGCCTTGAACGCCGCATCAAACTTCTTGCGTGACTTCGTCATTTTCTCGCTCCTTCGTGTCCGAAAGAGCAGGACGCTTCACACCTTAACAGGTGGTCCCAAATCCGGGGTCCACTTCAGAAGCAAGAAGCAGCTTGAATTTTGAAGGACAAGAGCAGGCGAGATTACACCTTAAATCCAAGCCCCCGTGGTCCTACGAATGGGGTCCACTTCAGACATCAGACATCAAAGTCCTGTCCACTTACGGGCGACCCCGGCACAGACAAAATTTTGGTCAAGATAAACCTCCTTTCCTCTGCACAACCATTTTAAACTAGGACACTCTCCCCGGCAAACTAGGACACTCGCCCTCTAATTCGGACAGTACCCCTACCCCCTGGCGATTATGCACTTGACAAACAGGATAGGGCATGCGACTGTGAAAACACATTCGGAGCCCTCCTATGTCCATCGATCTCACAAACCCGATTTTTAACGATGAAGCCGCCGCATGGACGCATTTCGAAGCGATCCGCTGGCCGCATGGTCCTGTCTGTCCGCATTGCGGCGTCATCGGAGCCGCCGACAAAGTCACCGGCAAGACAGCGCGCCATGGCCTTTATCGCTGCCATGAATGCGTCAAGCAATTCACGGCCACGGTCGGCACCGTTTACGAGAGTTCGCATATTCCGATGCACAAATGGCTGCTCGCGACGCATCTTCTCTGCTCCAGCAAGAAAGGCTTCTCTGCGCACCAATTGATGCGGACGCTTGGTCTTGGTTCCTACCGCACGGCTTGGTTCATGGCGCATCGCATTCGTGAGGCGATGACTGACCACAATCCAACTCCGATCGGCGGCAAAGACAAAACGGTCGAGATCGACGAAACTGTTATCGGCCGCATCAAGGGCGCGCCGAAGTCCACTAGCGCCATGGGCGGACGCAGCGGCTACCGCAATGTTGCTCTGACGCTTGTTGAGCGCGGCGGCTCTGCCCGCAGCTTCCATGTTAGCGGCACCACGATCGCAGAACTGAAACCCTTCATTCACGCCAATGTCGAACGCGGAAGCGCGATCATGACCGACCAAGCCGCTTGGTATCCCGAGATTGCGGCGATGTTCGCCAGCCATGACACTGTGAACCACGCGAAGGATGAATATGCTCGCTACGAAGGCCGCAAAGTGATCACGACGAACACGGTCGAGGGCTACTATTCGATCTTCAAGCGCGGCATGAAAGGCGTGTACCAACATTGTGCAGAGAAGCATTTGCACCGCTATCTCAGCGAATTCGATTTCCGCTATTCGAACCGCATCGCTCTTGGCGTTGACGACACCACACGCGCTGCGAAAGCGGTGAAGGGCGTCGAGGGCAAGCGGTTGACTTACCGACAGCCTCGTAAAGCGGCATAAATTCAAGGCTAAGGCGCGCCACTTTTTGAAGTGGAGGAAAAAGAAATAAGCGACAAATGGATAAGCTTCCATGCCGAATGAACGGGACGCTTTGGACCAACTTCTTCGATTGATAGCTATCGAAATACTACTGGCTGAGATGCTGACGAGTAGGTATCTCGCATCGGATGACCCGGTCGCTACGGCGCGCGCCCATCGCCAGCATATGCGGACCGTTCTGAGCGCTGTGGCCGTGCCCGGCCTTGGGAACGCAGCGGAGTCTGCATTGGTTGTTGGCGAGATTGGAGATAAGATTGATGCACTGTTAGAAAATGCTGGTCAAACGGCAGCCCGAAGAGTGGATGAGCTACGACGGCCTTGAACAGAGCTACACGGAATTTTTCCATAGACTGATAATCGAGAGCGCGGCGCATTCGCAGTACCTCAGATTTTTATGTCGGATTTTTCTTTTCTGGCCGCCCGCGCCTGTCCGGCGGATTCGCTTTCGCATCCTTTTTCGGCTTAGGCTGCGGTGGCGTATTCGCCATGCGCCGGATTACTTCGTCGCGGCGGCGTGCGATTTCTTCATCCGAGAGAGTATCGTCGTCCTGCTTTTCACGTTCCATTGCGGAAGGATCACATGTCTGACGAGTGGTATCAAGACGGAAAATGGAAATTTTCCTTTGTTCCAGAATATGCAGATTGCATCGCCAGAACCGCATCATTGTGGTCGCAGCTTGAGTATCATGTCCATTGCTCGATCTGGACTCTTGCAGATGTGCAGCCAATGCAAGGCGCGTGCATGACTTCGCAGATTTTCTCACTTAATGCGAAGCTTAATTCCCTCTTAGCCCTCGCGAAACTGCGGCAGCTTGATCCCAAGATAATTAGCGACATCAACCGTTTTACCAGCGATTCGCGAGACGCTGCCGACAAGCGCAATCGAATCATTCACGATGCTTGGTTGCTCAGTATCTTTGAGCCGGAAGCCATGGGGAGGCTTCGGATCACCGCAGACAAGAAACTCAGTTTCTCAATTGAGACAGTGCCTCTTTGTGAACTGGTAAACGATGTGAAAGTCATCGAACAATGCGTCTTTAAATTCTATGAAATCAGAAAAGCTATCGAGGCCGCGCTGCCCTCATTGCAAGATATGTCTCGCGCAACGCTTCATCCCATAATCGAAACCCCTCAGGGCCGCTAAAATCCAGCCAGCGTTTCGAAATAGGATCGCGGCCCGCGTCAAGCATTTCGCGGGTGACAATTTCATCTGATCCGAGTGCGCCAGCCGCCTTCGAATTGTCAGAGGCGACGGCGGAATCATGGCGTTTGGGGTCATTGTTTGTCAAGTGCATAATCGCCTACCCCCTTGCGGAACACAATGAGAACGGCTAGACTTCGTTCACTCTTTGTTTAAGGCGATCTCTCAGTGTAGCGGCGTCTTCGAACATCCGCCGATTCGGGCTTCCCCGAAGCGGCCTCCGCCAAGCGAGTGTGCCCATGTTGACCAAGAAGCAGAGCGAATTATTGCGGTTCATTCACGACCGCCTGAAAGAGACGGGCATACCGCCCTCTTTCGACGAAATGAAGGATGCGCTTGATCTACGCTCCAAATCGGGCATTCACCGGCTGATCCTGGCGCTCGAAGAGCGCGGCTTCATCCGCCGCCTGCCCAATCGTGCCCGCGCGCTCGAAGTCTTGCGCTTGCCGGAATCTTCGACGCCTGCGACGCCCGGCCGCGGCGCGAAATTCTCGCCCAGCGTGATCGAAGGCAATCTCGGCCGCGTCAGGGCCGTCGCCGCACCCAGCGAAGACGCGGGCGACAAGGGGATGGTCGCCATTCCCGTCATGGGCCGCATTGCCGCCGGCACGCCGATTACCGCCCTGCAGACCCGCAGCCACACGATCAGCCTGCCGCCGGACATCTTGTCGCCCGGCGAACATTATGCGCTTGAAGTGCGCGGCGACTCGATGGTCGAAGCCGGCATTTTCGACGGCGACACGGTCGTCATCCGCAAACAGGATACGGCCGAGACGGGCGAAATCGTCGTCGCCCTCATCGACGACGAAGAAGCGACCCTGAAAAGACTGCGCCGGCGCGGCGCCTCGATCGCGCTCGAGGCGGCCAATCCGGCCTACGAGACCCGGATTTTCGGTCCCGACCGCGTCCGCATTCAAGGCAAGCTCGTGAGCCTCATCCGCAAATATTGAAGGCGGAACGGCGGCACCGTGACGCAATTGCGCCACCGCCCGGCCGATCTCGTGCACCAACGCGAGTCCGGTCGCGGACCGCGCTCGGCGAGCCGCGCGCAGCTCTGGACAAGGCAGACGGCAGTCCATATAACGCCCGCTCTGCCGGCCGCGCGCCGGCGGCGCCCAGGTAGCTCAGTTGGTAGAGCATGCGACTGAAAATCGCAGTGTCGGTGGTTCGATTCCGCCCCTGGGCACCATAAAATCAATGACTTAAGAAAACGGCTTGCGCTAGATACGGATATTTGCTCCAATTTTGCTCCACTGAGACTCAGATTCTGGAGCATTTTTCGATGGCGGCGATACGCCGGCGTGGACCCACGCAATGGGAAGTGCGAGTCCGCCGCAAGCGTCAGCCGGTTCAGTGCCGCACCTTTGATACGAAGGAGACGGCGGATGATTTTGAAGACTGCCGGCGGGACGTATTTGAAGCCGTTTTGAACGAAGCAACGTCGCCGTCGGCCGCCACTTATGGGCTGTCGATGCAGCGTTCTTCCCTGAGACGGTTATTTCGGACTCTCCGCCACGGCATAGATAGCGTTGTCGCAATCTTGTTTGCGCTGGAAAGAGGTGCCGTCGCTTCGGTGTGCCGCCGAAACACTCGCCCGAAACAATGAAAATAGGAACAAGGATGCGCGGTCCTGCCGCGCGGCCGCGAGACAGCCGTTTGACCGATGCCTATTCCGAGAGGGTGGTGGTATTTCGTGAACTGCCGCATCGAGGCTTTGCCTAACCCGGATTTCTCAAACATTTAAGGTGCATCGGGGCGCCGAATTTTAGAAAGTTGTTTTGCGAGAACGACTTGCTTAGATCGAACGGAACTCCCCGATGCGGACGGACTGTAGCGCGAAGCTTTTCGGATTCAAAGCGGTTGAACGGCGCGCGGTGGTGGCCAGTTTCGATGGCGGCGACATCACCTCCAATGCGGGCGCGCTTCTGTTGGGACAGGTGGATGGCGGCCTCGGGCTGATACGGCGGTTCGCGCAATGCTTCGATGACCGGCGCAACCCTGTCTACGTCGAACACCGGCTCGAAACCTTGCTGGCGCAACGGATTTTCGGACTGGCGCTGGGTTACGAGGACCTCAACGATCATGACGAGCTGCGCAAGGACTCGAGCTTTGCGGTGCTGGCGGGCAAGCTAGAGCCGGCGCTGCGCTCCGATTGCGAGGCCTTGGCGGGCAAGAGCACGCTCAATCGTCTCGAGCACACGCCCAAGCGCCATGCCGCCAAATATCACAAGATCGATTGCGACGGCGCGCGGGTCGATGGCCTGCTGGTCGATGTTTTCCTGGAAGCCCACGAACGCGCGCCGCGCGAGATCGTGCTCGATCTCGACAATACCGACATTCCGCTTCACGGCGGACAAGAGGGTCGATTTTTCCACGGCTATTACGACGAATATTGCTATCTGCCGCTGTATGTCTTTTGTGGACGGCATCTGCTGCTGGCGAAGCAGCGGCGCGCCGATGTCGCAGGCAGCGATGGCGCGGTCGCGGACATGGCGCGCATTGTTTCACACATTCGCCGGAGCTGGCCACGGGTACGCATCATTTTGCGCGGCGACAGCGGCTTTTCCAATGACGACCTGATGAGTTGGTGCGAGACCAACCGCGTCGATTACGTCTTCGGTGTGGCGCGCAATGCAAGGCTGGAAGCAGCGCTCGTCGCGGAGGCTGCCGCGGCCAAGCGCCGGTGCCTGAGTTCGGGCAAGCCGGCGCGGGTCTTCCGCGACTTCTCCTATCGCACGCTCAAGAGCTGGAGCCGAAACCGACGTGTCGTCGGCAAAGCCGAGCACACACCGGATGGCGCCAATCCGCGCTTCGTCGTCACCACGCTCAAACGTCGGGGGTGCCGCCTCGCCTTTGACGCCCGTGCTCTCTACGAGGATCTCTATTGCGCGCGTGGCGAGGCGGAAAACCGCATCGGCGAGCAGTTCGAACTGTTCGCCGATCGTGCTTCCTCCGCGACGATGCAAGCCAACCAATTGCGGCTGTGGTTCTCGGCCATGGCTTACGTGCTCGTCGATACTCTGCGCCGCGTCGGCCTGCGCCATACTGAATTCGCCGACGCGTCGGCTCAAACCATTCGCCTCAAGCTGCTCAAGCTCGGCGCTCAGGTGCGAAGGAGCGTGCGCCGCATTCACTTCGCGCTTGCTTCGGGATGCCCCCACAAGAACGAATTCGAACTCGCCCACCATTATCTTCAACGCGCTTTTGGCTCCGGCTGACGGAAAACCACCGCACCGGAAAGCAGGATCAAGATGCCGGTTCGCCGAGCCCTGACGCACGCGCCAAACGACTCGTATTGCGAGAGAATTGAAACCATGGGACTTGCAGCGCGGGAACCGAGCGGGCCGTGTCAGCGGCGATGTCCGGCCGATGTGAAAATCACGCCCAAGCCCGAAAAATAAGCCGCCGAACGACCCGTTTTTCAGCTAAAAACTGAATTCGTTTGAGAAATCCAGGCTAAACGGCCTCCTCAGCGTGAGAGAGCTCGTGGCTGCTACAATCGGAGCACTTATTTCGCGACTTGCCCTCAGGAGAAATTGCTGCGATGCGGCGACCTCTGAAGACAGCCGGCACACTTGGCGGCGACACCCAGGCAATGACACGCCGCTGCCAAAATCGTACTCTCCGCAGTAACGAATGAAGAGCAGGGAGTGGGACAGCTCATGCGGGCCTACGAGCTTCGCAGTCCGGGCACAGTCGACGGTCTCGTCCTCAATCCCGATCGGGCCGACCCATCGGCGGGGCACGGCGAGATCTTGGTGCGTATGCGGGCGGCAGCGCTCAATTATCGGGATATTCTCGTGCGGGCGGGGCGCTATCGCGGCGGCTTGGCAGCGAACCTCGTGCCCCTCTCTGACGGCGCCGGAGAGGTGGTGGCCGTGGGCGAGGGCGTCAGCGCCTTCAAGCCGGGGGATCGCGTGGCCGGCGCCTTCTTTCCGCTTTGGACTGGCGGAGCAGTCAACGCCGAGGCCACGGCGCTGGCGCTGGGCGGATCGGCGCATGGTGTGCTGGCCGAATACGCCGTTCTTTCCGCCGCCGGGGCGGTGGCGCTGCCGGGCCATCTGTCGTTCCAGGAGGGAGCCACGTTGCCTTGCGCAGCCGTCACCGCATGGAACGCGGTGGTGGAAACGGCGGCCACCCGGGCAGGCGATACGGTTCTGCTGCTGGGAACCGGCGGCGTGTCGCTGTTCGCCCTCCAGTTCGCCCGCCTAAGCGGAGCGCGCGTGCTGATCGCCTCGAGCAGCGATGCCAAGCTGGAGCGCGCCCGCGCTCTGGGGGCCGATGGCCTCATCAACTACCGCAGCACGCCCGATTGGGATCAGGAGGTTCTTCGCCTCACCGGAGGGCGCGGGGTCGATCTGGTAGTCGAAGTTGGCGGCGCGGGGACGCTGGAGCGTTCTTTGCGTTCGGTACGGGTGGGCGGCACTGTCGCCCTGATCGGCGTACTGACCGGGGGCGGCACGATCGATCCGCGACCGCTGCTGGGCAAATCGATTCGCCTGCAAGGTATTTTCGTGGGCTCGCGCGAGATGTTCAGCGCCATGAACCGCGCCATTGCCGCCCACGCCCTACGCCCGGTGATCGACTGCGTGTTGTCGTTCGCCGCAGCCCTCGAGGCCTATGACCATCTCGCCGCCGGGCGGCACTTCGGCAAAGTGGTGATCGGCATCGATTAACAACAATCTAGGGAGACAACGTTCATGAGCACCCATCGTACTTCGTTCCCCCTCCCCTCGGAAGTGCGCACCCCGCCGGGAGCCGAAGGCTGGGAGCAGATGTATCCCTACTTCACCCGTATCGCTCCTGAGGATGACAAGCGGTTCTGGTTCTACAACGCCATGCATTTCCCCGAACCCATGCCGCCCTTCGACATGGTGACAGCCGAAATTCCCTATCAGGCACTAGGAGCCTTCACCACGCGAGTGTTCGTTTTCCCCGCCTCGCTGGGCATCGAGCACCGCATCATCAACGGGCGGATCTACATCACCGCCAATCCGGTGACGGACCCGGAAGAAATCGGCAAGCGTCTGGCCATCTTCCAGGAGCGCGGCGGCTACTATTACCAGAATTGGGACCGGCTCTATGGCGAGTGGAAAGGTCGGATGACCGACCTGATCGAAACCCTCAAGGCCATAAAAGTCCCTGCCCTGCCCGAGATCGACGATATCGAGGTCGTCCACTCCGGCCGCGGTTACGCCCAGAACATCGACATCCGCGAGGGATTTCAACCGGGCCATCGAGGGATTTCGGCAAGATGTGGCAGTACCATTTCGAACTGCTGATGCTGGGCTACGGTGCTTACGTGGTGTTCTTCCAGTTCTGCAAGCAGGCCTTCCCCGAAATCGCCGATCAAACCGTCTCGCGCATGGTGGCGGGCATTGACGTGCTGATGTTCCGCCCCGACCAGGAATTGAAGAAGCTGGCCCGGTTGGCGGTGAAACTGGGTCTGTCCGCTCATTTCGCCGAGGGAGCACAGCCTTCGGCCATTCTAGCGGCTGTGAAGGACGCCGGAGCGGCGGGCGCGGACTGGCTGGCCGCTATGGATGCGGCGCGCGATCCGTGGTTCCACATTTCGACGGGCGACGGCTTTTATCACCACCACCGCAGTTGGAACGACGATCTATCTGTGCCGTTCTCGGCGCTGACCCGCTACATCACCATGCTCAACGCCGGGCAGGATATCGAGCGCCCCACCGAACGCCTGAAGAGCGAGCGTGAGCGCATCATCGCCGAATACCGCGCCTTGCTCGGCTCCGATGAGGAGCGCGGCGCGTTCGATCAGATGCTCGGGCTAAGCCACTTGGTTTTCCCCTTCGTGGAGGATCACAAATTCTGGTGCGAGCATTGGTACACCACACTCTTCTACGGTAAAATCCGCGAGTTCGGGGCGCTGCTCGCCCGCTGGGGGCAAATCGCCGACCCCGAGGACGTGTTCATGCTGCACTACCAGGAGGTGGAGCAGGCGTTGGCCGACGTGTCGCTGGCATGGGCGGCCGGCAGCCCGGCGCGCGGGGCAACGCACTGGAAGCCGCTGGTGAAGGAGCGCCGCCGCATCCTTGAAAAGCTCAAGGAATGGGACCCCCCCGCCGCCCTCGGCCCGGTGCCCGAAGACATCGGCGATCCGGCTTTGTTGATGCTGTGGGGTATTACCTCCGAGACCCTGCAATCGTGGCTGCGGGTGCCGGAGGACCTAGAAAGCGAGAAAACCGTGCGCGGGTTCGCCGCCTCTCCCGGCGTGGTGGAGGGCTTCGCCCGCGTGCTGAAGAATGTCAACGATATCGGTCAGGTGCAGGATGGCGATATCCTGGTCTGCCCCGTCACCAACCCCAGTTGGGGACCGGTGTTCGGCAAGATCCGGGCCGCCGTGTCCGATATCGGTGGCACCATGTCGCACGCCGCCATCGTCGCCCGTGAGTATGGGATGCCCGCCGTGGTGGGTACAGGAGTGGCGACTAAGCGATTCCGCACCGGCCAGCGCCTGCGGGTAGACGGCAATAGCGGCATTGTCACGGTTCTGGACTGAGGGGGCGAAAATGGAGGCGTCAGCGCTGCTCCGCCCGTTCGCGGAGCTGGGCATGGAAAGCCGCCCCCTGGTGGGCGGCAAAGGGGCCAGTCTGGGCGAGTTGATCCGCGCTGGCATCAAGGTTCCGCCTGGGTTCGTGGTGACGACGGAAGGCTTCATCGCCTTCCTCGCCGCGATCGATCCGAAGGGCGGCATCCGCCGCGAGGTGGAAAGCCTGCCGCCGGACGATCTGATTACCGTTTCGCGGGTGTGCGAGAGCATCCGCCAGCGCATTGAAACCGCGCCAATGCGGCCAGACCTAGAGGCCGCAATAGCCCTCTCCTATGCCGCTCTGTGCGGCAGCGAGGCCGATGAACCGGTGGCCATCCGTTCCAGCGCCACCAGCGAGGATAGCGCCGAAGCCAGCTTCGCGGGGTTACAGGATACGTATTTGTGGATTCGTGGCGCCTCCAACGTTCTGCATTTTGTCCGCGCCTGCTGGGCTAGCCTTTTTAGCGTGGAATCGGTGGTCTACCGTCTGCGCCGGGGTTTGCCGGAAGCTGGCTTGGCCATGGGCGTCGTGGTGCAGCGGATGGTCAACTCGCGGGTGTCGGGGGTGATGTTCACCCGCAGCCCCACCACCGGCGACCGCTCGGTGATTGCTATCGAGGCCAGTTGGGGCCTGGGCTCGGCCATCGTCAGCGGCGAGGTGACGCCCGACAAGGTGGTGGTCAGCAAGGTGACAGAGGAGGTGGTCAGCCGCACCATTTCGCACAAGACGGTGATGCACATCCCCGATGCCACGGGCGGCGGCGTCCGCGAAGAAGCCGTGCCGGAGGCCCGGCGCGACGCGGCGTGCGTCAACGATGCCGATATTTTAGCGCTGGTCCGCACCGGCAAGCGTATCGAGCGCCATTATGGTTGCCCGCAAGATATCGAATGGGCCATCGGACCCAGCTCCACCGAACCCGAAAGTCTGTTCCTGCTGCAAAGCCGCCCCGAAACCATCTGGGCGGCGCGAGATGCCAAGCCGGTTGCGGCGCCAAAGACGCGGGCCTTCGACCATGTGTTCGCCGTGCTCGGCAAGCGGGGTGGCGCATGAACCTTTCCGGCGACGATATCGCGGCGCTGGCGCACCAGCTCCAGGACTTCGCCCGATTCCACCCTGCGCCTGGAGGCGGACGGCTTCAGCTTGGTGCTGAAGCGCGAAGCGGCGGGCTGGAGCGCCGAAGTCACCAGTCTTGCCACAGCGCCGGTCGCCGTTGCTACCGAGCAGACGGCGGAAGAGGACGTTGGTCCGGCTATCCGCGCCCCCTTGGTCGGCATCTTCTACCGCGCCTCCAAGCCGGGCGCGCCACCCTTTGTCGAGGTGGGAAGCCGGGTGGCGCCCGACACCGTGGTGGGAATCATCGAGACCATGAAACTGATGAATTCTGTTCATGCCGAAATCAGCGGGCGGGTGAGCGAAATCCTCGCCGCCGATGCTTCCTTCGTAGAAGTCCGGGCAAGCCTTGATGCGCATTGAGGAGGTGGGGTCATGAGGATGCGCCGCCTGTTCATCGCCAACCGGGGCGAAATCGCCGTTCGTGTGATCCGCACCTGCGCCCATTTGGGCATCGAGACGGTGCTGGGAGCCAGCGAGGCGGATCTCGCCTCTCTGCCGGCCCGCCTCGCCGACAGGGTCGTCTGCTTGGGTCCGTCGCGACCTGGGTCCAGCTATCTTAACATCGCCCGCGTGGTCGAGGCCGCGCGCGAGGCCGCGGCCGATGCCCTTCATCCGGGCTACGGGTTTCTTTCCGAAAACGCCGGGCTGGCGCGAGCCTGCAACGAGGCCGGGATCTTGTTCGTCGGCCCCGAGGTGGCACACCTGCAAGCCCTCGGCGACAAGCTGACGGCGCGCCGGCACGCCCTGGCCGCCGGGTTGCCAGTGGTGCCGGGCGGTCCGGCGGAGACGCCCGAGGATGCTACCGCGCTCGCCGAGCGGCTCGGTTTCCCCATCCTCATCAAGGCAGTTGGGGGAGGTGGAGGGCGCGGCATGAAGCTGGTCCAGCATGCCGGGGACATGGCCCGCACCGTCGCCCTGGCCATCGCCGAAGCCGACGCCGCTTTCGGCGACCGGCGGGTTTATTTGGAGCGGTTCGTCGCTTCGGGGCGGCATGTGGAGGTGCAGATCATCGGCGATGGGGCTCGAGTTATCCACCTAGGCGATCGCGATTGTTCGGTGCAGCGCCGCTATCAGAAAGTGGTCGAGGAAGCCCCCGCCCCAGCCCTGTCCGACTCGCTGAGGGCCGCCATCCGCGACGCCGCGGTGCGCTTTGGTCAGCACCTGGCCTATCGCGGGCTGGGCACGGTGGAGTTCCTGCTCGATCGCCACCACGACGAATTCTACTTCCTCGAAATGAACGCCCGTATTCAGGTGGAACATCCCGTCACCGAGGCCATCACCGGGCTTGATCTGGTAGCCCTGCAAATCACCGTGGCCGAAGGCAGGCCGCTGCCGCTGACGCAAGACGAGGTGACGTTTCATGGTCACGCCCTGGAGTGCCGCCTGAACGCCGAGAACTGGCAGCAAGATTTCCGTCCCAGCCCCGGCATGGTGACGCGGGCGGCCTTTCCGGTCGGATCCGGCATTCGGGTGGATACGCACATTCAACAAGGGGCTACCGTGCCGCCCTTCTATGACTCGCTGTTGGCCAAAATCATCGTGCATGGTCCGGATCGTGCGGGCGCGCTCGAGCGCCTGCGCGGTGCATTAACGGCCTGCACTGTGGCGGGCGTGGAAACCAACCTCGGCCTCCATGCGGCTCTCGCCGAGGACCCCGAATTCGCCGCCGCCGGGGTCGATACCGCGTATCTTGCCCGCTTCCTGGCGGCCCGAAGCTGACCCATGGCCGACATCGAACTGATCGACGTTTCCCTCCGCGACGGTAACCAGAGCAACTGGAGCGCCACTGGTCTCAACACGGCGCAAATCCTCGAAATCGCGCCGACGCTCGATCGGGTGGGCTTTCGCGCGCTCGATTTCGTCTCCTCCACCGCCATGGGCGTTTCGGTGCGCACCTTCCGCGAAGACCCGTGGCACAAGAACCGGGCCGCGCATGCCTCGATGCCGAATACGCCGTTGCAACTGATCGGCACCGGCTTTCGCTTCATTTCGTGGGAGACGCAGGACGACGCGTTCATGCGCCTCGTCTACCGGCGCTTGGTGCAAAGCGGAATAACCCGGTACGCGGTGCTCGATCCGATGCTGGACCCAGAGGCCATGCGGCGGACCGCCCGCATTATCCGCGAGGAAGGCGGCACAGAGATCGTCGCCGCCCTCACCTACACGGTTAGCGCCGTCCACGATGACGCCTGTTATGCCCGCCTCGCTGCAGACGTCGCGGCCTGCCCCGACATGGACCGCGCCTATATCAAAGACCCCGCCGGACTGCTCACACCCGACCGCGCTCGTACCCTCATTCCGGCCATCCTTGGCGGGCTGAACGGCAAGCCCTTGGAGTTGCACTCCCACTGCACCATCGGTCTGGCTCCTTACACTTACATGGTTGCGGCGGGATTAGGCGTTTGCGCCTTGCATGTCGCGCTGGGGCCATTGGCCAACGGTTCGTCGCTGCCCTCGGCGGTGCAAGTGGCGGCCAATTTGCGCGAATACGGACACCGGGTGGCTGTCAACGACCACGCTCTGCGTATTGCCGCCGATTATTTCTCACGTCTTGCCAAATGCGAGGGGCTGCCGGAGGGTCAACCGCAGGACTACGACGCCGCTTTCTTGCGCCATCAGGTGGCGGGCGGCGTAATGACCACCACCCGCCGTCAGTTGCAGGAGGTCAAACTCGGCCATCGCTTCGATGACGTGATGGCCGAAGTGGACCGGGTGCGGGCCGAGTTGGGCTATCCCATCATGGTGACACCCTTTCCGCAAATCGTTTGTACCCAGGCGCTCTTCAACGTCATTGGCAAGCAGCGTTACGAGAAGGCCCCAGATCAAGTCATCCGCTATGTGCTCGGTACCTTCGGGCGGCCCATCGCCCCGGTGGACCCCACCGTGAGGGATCTCATCCTATCCAGCCCGCGCGCCCGCGAGATCATGGCGGAACCACCGCCGCCTTCGCTGTCCGAGTTGCGCCGCAAGATCGGCCCCCACCTTTCCGACGACGAGTTCCTCCTGCGTGCCACCATGCCCGCCGATCAGGTGGATGCCATGGTCGCCGCCCCACCGCCCGCTATCCGTTACAACCCCGATCTCGTCCTCTTGCTGCGCCTCGTGAAAGAGGCCGTTCTGCGCGGTGACGGTCAACCCCTGCACCGGCAAACCGCCGATTTTACCCTGGAGCTCACACCATGAGCGGATCCGTCGCCCCGGAAACCCTAGCGCGCCTACAGGCGGCCAAGGGCTTCGTATTCGACATGGACGGTACGCTGGTGCTTGCCGATCTCCGCCACAAGGGGGCCAATGCCCTGCCCGGTGCGGTCGACATGGTGAAGGCGGTGGCGGCGCGCGGGCTGCCCTTCGTTGTGTTCACCAACGGCACGATCAAGCCGCCCGCCGCCTTGGCCCATATGTTGAGCGAGGCCGGGTTGCCCGTGGCCACCGCTCAAGTGATCGACTCCCTCCACCGTCGCCGCCGACCTGTTGGTCCGGCGCGGCGTGCGCAAAGTGATGATGATCAGCCCAGAGGCGGGGCACCAACCACTCATCGATAGCGGGCTGGAAGTGGTGAATAGCCGCGAGCGGCAGTCCGTCGGGGCGGTCTATGTAGCCTGGCACCGCGACTTCACCATGGACGACCTGGAAAACGCCACCCGCGCCATTTGGGATGGTGCGGCCTTCCTCACCGGCTCGCTGAACCGCTTTTTCATGACCGCCCACGGACGAGCCGTCGGCACCTCGCGGGCCATCTCGGCGGCCATTACCAGCCTGACGCAAAAGCGCCCGACGCTGACCGGCAAGCCCTCGCTGTTGGCGCTGCGCTACGCCGCCAAGCACCTGGGCATCAGACCCGCCGAGATGGTGGTGGTGGGCGATGATGCCGCCTTGGAAATGAGCATGTCGCAAAAGGGCGGCGCACTCGGCGTGCTGGTGCAAAGCGGGATCAGCGGCGCAACGCCATTCTCGGACCTGCCCGCCGCCCACCGCCCCGACATTCATCTGGCAAGCGTTGGCGATCTGTTGACCCTCTTGGAAGGGGCCTGAGCATGTATGAGGGCTTACGCGATCATCACCGTTGGGTGCTGCCTGAGGTGCTGGCCTGTCAGGCCGCCACGCGGCCTGACAAGGTGTTCATCCTGACCACCGCGGGCGAACGGCTGACCTACGGCGCGGCGGCGGATGAGGCGGCGCGGGTGGCCGGGTTCCTGGCCGGAGCGGGCGTCAAACCCGGCGACCGGGTGGCCGTCCTGCTGCCCAATGGCCTTGATTTCGTACACCTATGGCTGGGCACCGGACGCCTGGGCGCAACGTTGGTTCCACTCAACACAGCGCTGTCGGGCGCATTCCTTGAGCATCCGTTACGCAACTGCGAGGCCCGCTTGGTGGTGGCGGATGACGCCTTCCGCCCGGTGATGGAGGCCGCCTGCCAGAGCGGCCAGCGGATCCTCTCTCCCGCCGACATCGGCGACGCGGCCCCTTGGACCGGTCCCCTGCCCGCCGCCTCCGATATCGCTTGCATCCTATACACATCCGGCACCACCGGCCCGAGCAAGGGGGTGCTGATGCCGCACGCCCATTGCTATCTGTTCGGGCTGGGCACCATCGACAGCCAGGAATTGACCGAGCGCGACCGGCATTACGTGTTCATGCCGCTGTTTCACGTCAACGCCCTGATGATGCAGCTTTACGCCGTGCTGATCGCCGGCGCCTCGGCGGTGCTGCGCCCGAGCTTCAGCGCCACCGCCTTCGTTGATGATCTGCACCGCTATGGCATTACCGCCGTCAACCTGTTGGGGGCCGCCAGCGCCTTCGTGTTCGCCCAGCCGCCGCGCCCCGAGGACCGGGGTCATTGCTTGCGCATTATTCAGGTCGCCCCCAACCCCGCCGACCATGACCGCCAGTGGCGCGAACGTTTCGGCGTGCCCGAGGTGCTGTCCGGGTTCGGCATGACCGAAGTCAACATCGCCGTCTATGGCCGCATCGGGGCCACCCGCCCCAATACCTCGGGCTTCGTTTACGATCGCTATTTCGAGGTGGAAATCCGCCATCCGGACAACGATGACCCGCTCCCCCCCGGCACCGTGGGCGAAATCATGGTGCGCCCCAAAGTGCCCTACGGCTTCATGGCCGGGTATAACGGCTTGCCGGACAAGACCGTCGAGGCGTGGCGCAATTTCTGGTTCCACACCGGCGACGCGGGCGTGATGGACGTCGACGGCATTATCTCCTTCGTTGATCGGATCAAGGACTGCATTCGCCGCCGGGGGGAAAATGTCTCCTCCTTCGAGGTGGAAGCGGCTATGCGCGGCCTATCCGAGGTCAAGGAGGTGGCGGCCTTCGCCGTGGCCTCGGAGATTGTCGGGGCTGAAGAAGAAGTGATGCTGGCCATCGTGCCGCACGACGGCGCCAACCTTACCGCCGCCCAGGTGGCGGACTACGCCCGCGCCAACGTGCCCCGCTTCGCCGTGCCGCGTTATGTGGAGATCGTCGACGCCCTGCCCAAGACGCCCACCGAGAAGGTGCAGAAACAGGTGCTGCGCAAGCGCGGGGTGACGGCGGCGACGGTGGACTTGTCAGCCGCCCGACCGTGACGCCATGGGCGACTGGCCGAACCGCCGGCCATAGGCCCGGGTGAAGCTGGCGGCATCGCTGTAACCGCAGCGCAGGGCGATATCGGCCACCCGAGTTTCCGAGAAGCGGCCGCTCATCAAATAGGTCCGTGCCGCCTGCAACCGCTTCTCCCGCACCGTGCCGCTGAAGGTCATGCCATTTTTCGATAATACCGTATAAATGTGGCTGCGCGAGATCCGCAAGCGACGGGCGACCTCTTCGGCGGACAGGCCGGCATCGCTGAGGCTCGCTTCGATCTCGGCCAGAATACGCTCGCACGTCACGCGGCGCTGCATTTCCACAAGTGGTGCGGCCTCGGTATCACGCGCGGCCCGGCCAATCAGCAAAGCTAAGTGATCGAGCATGGCATAGTCCATGTCGCCCACCTCCGCCGCAGGGATCCGCCACAACCCATGCATATAAGCGCCGATCAGCCCGCCCAGGCCGCCGGCACGAATACGTAAACTGGGCGGACGCCCGCGCGGTCCGAAGCGCCGCCGCCGCATCAACTCGTCAGGGAGGAACACCGCAACCAGATCGCAGCCGGTTGCAAAATTGAGGACGCAGGGGGCGTTCACGTCGACCAGCGCGATATCGCCTGGATCGAGCGTCACATCCTCGCCGAACTGCTCCACCCGCATTGTGTGGCCGAGCACCATCTTGACCGAGAATCCGGGGCAAGGAGCATTGGCAATGGTAGTGCGGGTTTGATGGGCGCGATGGCGCTCAGCCTCGACACGGCTCAGCCGCAACCGACCCTTGGTGGCGACGCTGCCAGCGGCACAAAACGGTCCCGCTTGAGCCGATGCAATTTCGAGTGGGGCAAAACGCTGGCGCGTCACATCCCGCCACATGGCGACCTGATCGTCGGACTCGACCTCAGCGGTTGTAAAAGACACATCCACAGCCAACCTCCCGCACGGGCCTTCGGTTTTATTCCATCCGCTGCGATCCGACGCGGGCAAAGGCTTCCACGGCAATAGTGTGGCATCAATGACTGGTGACGGCAATGGCAAGGGAACGGAGTGACCGGCCGTGCCGCGGTCGGGACTATGGTCTAACAGTCATGACATGCGAAGGACTTCGTCGCCGTATTTGCAGTGGCGCGAGTCACTCAAATTGAGGGGTTTTATGCGGACCGGAGGTCCGCGTTCCGGACCGCGGACCTCCGGTCCGCTATTCCCTTCAATTTAATCGACGCAGGCCAGTCGCTCTCACACAAAATATCGGACATTCCTCGAATGGCCGGACGCCCGTTCTCATCAGACTGCGCAGAGATTTTCCACCAGCATGATGGTAGCTTTTAGTACCATCATCAGTTGTCCTTGAAGACCGGCTTGGTCTTACCGACAAAAGCCTCATAGGCTCGCTCATATTGCCTTCGGCGACTGTCAACAGCCTCGGCCTCTGCATCTTATGCCTTTCGCGGCTCAATAGCCCACCCCGCACAATCGCTGTGTACGCTTCGCGACGGTCGTCACCTTCCGCCCCGCAACACTCGCTACCAAGCAGGCGCTACCCTTTACTTGGGCCGGACTTCCACCGGCTGGATCACGCCAGCTTCCTGGCGCACTGACAGTGCATTCATTCGAAATGGGGGCTGTGCTCAGATGATGTGAATTAAATGCACTGTCACCGGAATCATGCGAATCATGCGGGAATCATGCGACCATGCTCGCGATGCCTGATTTCGCCGTCATTATATTCTCATATCCTCATATCCTCATATCAACATGTCTATGGGTGAGGTCCTGGATCTTTGGCATAATGCCGCATAGCAATAATGCCACATCGCAATAATCGCTCGTAAGTGTTGAAAATGATTTTCTCAGGGGAGGACTGAGCAATGGCATCACGTTCTGAGGAAACATCCAAAGGGTTCGGGCGCCGTCAGTTCCTGCAGCTTGCGGGAGGCACGGCAGCGCTGGCTGCGACCGCGGCGACAGCCGTTGTGAGCGCGACTAGCCCGGCTGCCGCGGCGATGAGTGGACGAACCAACAGGCCGGCCGACCTGCCGAAGGCCACAGGGCCTCGTTGCGTGGTCGTCGGCGGCGGTACCGCGGGCCTCACGCTGGCCAAGTATCTCAAGAAAGAGAATCCGAAGTTCGACGTGGTCATGGTCGAGCCCAACTATCTGTTCATGTCGGCCTACCTGACGAGTTTGTGGCTCGACGACATCATCGACCTCAAGTTTGTCCAGTACTCGTTCTGCGACGCCGCCCGCAAAGGCAATTACATCTGGCTCCAGGCGTCGCTGATCGACCTCGACCGCGAAAAGAAGCGCGCCTACACCAGCGAAGGCTACATCGACTACCAATTCATCGCGCTGGCGCCCGGCATCGACTACAACTACGCTTCTATCGGCATCACCGATCCCGCGATGGTCGAATATTGCAAGTTGAATTATCCGGCGGGCTTCATGCCGGGCTCGGAAATCCTGACGATCAAAGACAAGCTCGCCCAATTCGAGGGCGGCGTGTTCCTGACCACGGTTCCGACCGGCAACTACCGCTGCTTTCCGGCGCCATACGAGCGCGCCTGCTTGGTCGCCGACTATTTCAAGACGAACAAAGTCAAGGGCAAGATCGTCCTGCTCGACCCCAACGAAACGCCGTTCAAACCGCAAGCGCCGGGCTTTCTCGCCGCCTTCAGTGAGCTCTACAAGGACTATGTCGACTACAAGCCGTCGACGACGATCAAGTCGGTCGACCCGATCAAGAAGACGGTCACCACTGACTTCGACACCATCTCTTTCGACGACGCAGCGATCTATCCGCGCTGCCGCGCCGCCAAGCTGCTCGAGGATCTGGGACTCGCCGACATGAAGAGCCCGCAGTTCGAGGCGGACATCGACCCCTACAAGTACTTCTGCAAGGGTGACAAGACCTGCTACGTCCTCGGCGACGCGCGGCCGCAGCCGTTCTCCAAGTCGGGCAACACCGCCGCCAGCGAAGCGCATTTCGTCGCCAAAGTGATCGCTGCGGCCGCCGCCGGCAAGGACATCGACTGGGTCAGCCCCCAGACCGTCTGCTACTCGACGGTCAACGGGCACCCGGAAGAATCCATCATGGTGACCGCCACCTACGACGAGAAGACTTTCAGCTTCACCGGCGTTTCGCGCGACAACAAGCGCTCGGCGGCGCTCGGCAAAGCCACGCGTGAGTGGGCCGCCGGCCTTTACCGCGACATGTTCTGAGGTTGACGGGAACGCGAAACTGATCGGATTCGGGTTGCATCGCAGGCGGGCTAAGCCCTCCCGCGATGCTGGCCTGCATAATGATGGAGGTTTAAGCAATGCAGCGACCTAATGTCAGTCGACGTGGATTCGTAAAAGTGTGCGGCGGCATGGCGCTCGCCGCGGCGGCTTCCAGCCGGCCGGTCGAGCCGTCGTTCGCGCTCGACGCCGCGCCCCGGCTCAAACTCGTCGACAAAGCGGGCAAGCCGATCAAGGCGAGCGCGCTCGAGACGCATGCCAATTATATCTTCAATTACCCTTACGTCAGCACGCCGTGCCTGCTGCTGCGGCTGGGCGCGGCCACGCCGCGCAATGTCGCGAGATCCGGCGCCGATAAGGCGGCCTACACTTGGCCGGGCGGCGTCGGCAAGGACGGCGCCGTCGTCGCCTATATGGCGATCTGTACCCATGGGCTGTCCTATGACGGCAAGCAAGCGGCCTTCATGACCTATCACAAGGCGCGGACTCAGCTCTCGGCGACGGAGCGGATGATCACCTGCTGTTCCCACGCCGCGATCTTTGATCCTGCCAACGGCGCCGCCGTCACGGCGGGACCGGCAGAATTTCCGTTGGCTGCGATTCAACTCGAGTATGACGCCGCCAGTGACGAGCTGACTGCGGTCGGCCTCCTCGGCACCGTGCTGATCGACAAGTTCTTCGACGCTTATCGGGGCGACCTCAACAGCGAGTTCGGACGCGGCGCTTACAAGGCGCTTTTGAAGGACCAGACCACGGTCTTACCCATAGCGGAATACAGCCAGTCGGTTCCTGAGTGTTAGCAGGTGGGGCGGCTCGACCCCATGTCGCCCCCGCGTTTGCCGACACAGAAGGCGAGACGACACAGATTACGGTGATGGGGTGGACGGCGCCCCGACCTGGCCGAACGGCTACGACTGGGACCCGATTGCGCTCCACGACGAGATGAAGCGCGCGGGCCTGCTGCGGCGCGTCGATGCCGCGGAATGAGCCGCGTTACGAATTATTCAGGGGAAATAGTAAGGTGTCACCGTAGTGCCATCATCTTTCGGGCACAGTGAAGTGGACCCCATTCGTAGGACCACGGGGGCTTGGATTTAAGGTGTAATCTCGCCTGCTCTTGTCCTTCAAAATTCAAGCTGCTTCTTGCTTCTTCTGCCTCTGCTGTGGGTATGTGGGCAACGCGTTTGCGTTGTCCAAGCGAAGCGGCATATCCACAGTCTTCGCCGCCGCCTCGATTGCGTCGATGCCGGCGCGCCACACCGCCATCGGCATCTGGTTGTTCATCGCCTGGTGCGGGCGCCGATGATTGTAAAAAGTCATCCAATTGCCGATACCAGCTCGCGCCTCGCGGCCATCGGCGTAAGCTTTCAGATGCACTTCTTCGTATTTGATCGACCGCCATAAGCGCTCGATGAAAATATTGTCCATGAAACGGCCGCGTCCGTCCATCGAAATCGCGATGCCCGCCGCTTCGAGCTTGCCGGTGAACGCGGCGCTCGTGAACTGTGCGCCTTGATCGGTGTTGAATATTTTCGGCCTGCCGTATCGAACCAGAGCCTCGTCCAGCGCGGCGAGGCAGAAGCTCGTATCCATCGTGTTCGACAGCCGCCACGCCAAAACAGCCCGGCTGGCCCAATCGATCACCGCCACCAGATACAGAAAGCCGCGCGCCATCGGGATGTAGGTGATGTCAGCCGCCCATACATGGTTCGGTTCGGCAATCGTCAGGCCGCGCAGCAGATAGGGATGGATCTTGTGTCCGGGCGCGGCTTTGCTCGTGCCGGGGCGCGGAACCAGCGCCTCGATCCCCATCACGCGCAGCAGCCGCTGCACCCGCTTGCGGTTGACCCCACGCCCTTCGGCATTGAGCGCAAACGTCATCCGCCGCGAGCCGTAGAACGGCAGTTCGAGATGCAGTTCGTCGATGCGGCGCATCAAGGCCAGATCGTCCGCCGCCGTAACTGACTTGGGCCGGTAGACGCCCGAGCGCGGCAGCGCCAACAGCGCGCATTGGCGGCGTACCGACAGATCATCCTTGCCCGGATCAACCATCGCCTTGCGGTCCGGCGCGCTCATCGCCCGGGCCTCTTGCCCAAGAAATCCCGTTCCACCGTCAGCTGGCCGATCTTGGCGTAGAGCTTGGCCGCCTCGCGCTCGCGCTCCTCCTCGCCATCGCCCGAACTACTCGCGCCTCGCGTGAACAGGCTCGCAGCGTTGTCGCAAAGCAGCTTCTTCCAGCCGTAAATCTGGTTCGGATGCACGCCGTGCCGCTTCGCCAGCTCCGGAACCGTCGCATCCTCGCGCAGCGCCTCCAGCGCTATCTTCGCCTTGAACGCCGCATCAAACTTCTTGCGTGACTTCGTCATTTTCTCGCTCCTTCGTGTCCGAAAGAGCAGGACGCTTCACACCTTAACAGGTGGTCCCAAATCCGGGGTCCACTTCAACCGGCGATGGTCTCGGCTATTGGCGCGACAGCAGATCGACGATGTCCTGTGGAATTGGCCTCGCCCTGGTCCGCACTTGCTCCGGATCGAAGGCAGTCCACAGGCGGGTTTCGGAAGCCTCGACCGCCACAATCTCGCCCTTCAGCAGCAGATGTTGCAGATCAAAAGCGCAGCGATGCACGGCGGTCACCGTCGTCTTGACGACCACTTCCTCGCCGCTTCTCGAGATCGCATGGAACTTGGCTCGGGTCTCGACTAAGGGAATCCCGTCGATCCCATATTCTTCAATGAGCCGCGCCAGGCTGAGATCGACACTGCGCCACAGCGCATGCACTGACGCGTCAAACCAAGCGAAGTAGCGAGGATTAAATACGATTCCGGTGGGGTCACAGTCGCCAAACTCGATAAACACTTTGTAAGTGTTGCTCAGCATTCATTTCTCCAGTGTGAAACGGCGTCGGACAATGACCGCAGCCGTGGTCATTAAATCAGCTACTTAGTGCGCCGAACGGCGTCCGGACCCCTCGCCGATTTCCATAGGGTCGCCTCCAAGGCCTCCCGCCGGCCTTCATCGGCTTCTTCGAACTGTCACACATCTTTAGTCAAATAGCGCCAGCGGTGCTCGCCAAGTGATTCGCTGAAATGCTCTTCCTCATACAGATCATCCTTTTGATCGTATGGTTCACCGTGCTCCCTAAGCTGTCTTGGTGGATCGTGTTTCTACCTTCATTCGTCGGGGCGGCAAGGCTCTGCTTCCGGCTCGCCAGCCTGATCGGCGTCATCGTCTACGACTACAGAAACAACACCCACACGCCCTTCTTCAAGTGACGGCAGGAAGGAGCAACGAAGTGGTGTGCCGGGACAGAGTTAGCCGGCGTCCGAACATAAACGCTGCAAATTCGCGCCAGCGCAGCTTCCCGGTCATTGCGAGCCGAAGGCGAAGCAATCCAGGCTCGGGGCAGAGCAATCGCAGTTCGCATTCGAGCTCATGCCAAAGAGTGAGGCGCGGCGACGCTGGATTGCTTCGCTCCTCTGGGAGGTCGCAATGACGAGCCTCACATCTCGTTCGGCTTGTCTGGTTCGTCTTCCTCTTTCGGAAGCATCGCTGCGAACTGCGTCACGAAAAACTGCACGTCTTGCGGCGCCGCATCGAGGAATTGCGCCAAGCTTTCGACCAGGGGATCGAGTGCGGCGCGGACGATGTCGAGTTCGCTGATCTCACACGTATAGACGATATCTTCCAGCGCGGCGCGCTTGTCGGCGAGGTTTTCGGTCATCGAACTCATGACCAGCAAAGCGACGGTCTCGCTCTTGCGCAACGTCAATATGGTGGTGACGGGGAGGTGCCAGGGGCCGAGTTCGACGAGACGGGCGGCAAAAAGCGCGCCTGGTTCCTCGATCGCAGCGAGTTCGTCATCCATCACGAGGAGTTCGCGCCGATCGAGAAGATCGCTCACCACGATGGCGCCATCGGGCTTTGCCTCTTTGACCTCGAAGAGGGAGAAAGAGGCGCCGGGCAGGGCGCCGGCGATGGCTGCTTGGACGGGTTTTGAACTTTTCGCGAGTTTCTTGGCGATCCTGTCGATCGGACGGGCCTGCTCATCGCCATCCGGCGGCGACAGGTAAAGTGCGAAATCCAAGAAGATGTCGCTATTTTCTTCAGAAAATTCACTGTCGACGAGTTCTTCGACCGCAGCGCCGATTTCGACTTTCGAGATATGTGTCTCGCACTCTTCGAGGCATACATCGAGAGCTTCGCGCAGCTCTGGAAAGCCGAGCTTTGCGAAATCGAAATGCGCCGCCGCGCCATTGGGTGACTTGCCGTTCAATTTCGCCTCCGGTTGCTTGGTTTCTTCGTCAAATGCCGCCCGATGGCAGCCGGATGATCCGGCACAACGCGCCGGCTTCGGCCGGTGGCGCCTTCGGGTCGCGGATGATGAGACATTGCGCCTGAGCCAAGACCCGCAGCAGCGAAGAATCCTGGGCGGCGAAGGCGGTTGCGATCGGCAGCCCATCCGCGCTCGGTTCGAGCTTCGCGCGCATAAAATCTTGGCGCAAATCATTGCCGCGCAAAGGGGCGCCGAGCCGCGCCGGCTCGCTCATATCGGCGCCGGCGCGTGGATCGCCGCTCAAGGCGCGCACCAGAGGGATGAGGAACAACAGGCCGCAGACGATCGAAGAGATCGGATTGCCGGGCAGGCCGAGGATCTGCATGGCGCCGAGGCGGCCGTAGATCAGGGGCTTGCCCGGCCGCATGGCGATCCGCCAGAAACCGAGTTCCATGCCTTCTCTGACGAGGGCCGGCTTGACGAGGTCGTAATCGCCGACGGAGGCGCCGCCGAGTGTCGCCAGCACATCCGCATCGGCGCCATGTGCGGCCCTGATGCCCGCTTCGAGCGCGGCGAACGTGTCACCGACTATGCCGAGGTCGACTGGCTCGCCGCCGGCGAGCCGCACGAATGCGGCAATCGCAAAGGAATTCGAAGTCACGATCTGGTCGGCGCCGATCGCCTCGCCGGGGCGGACCAATTCGTCGCCGGTCGCAAGAATCGCGATCCGAGGTTTGCGGACGACCGGCAGAATTGCGTGATTCATCGCCGCGGCCAGCGCGATTTCAGAAGGTCCAAGCCGCGTGCGGGCCGACAGCAATGGCTGGCCTTCGGTGAAATCGAGGCCGGCCGGGCGGATTGCGGTGCCCGGCGCAACGCTTTGCAAGGCTTTGACCGTGTCGCCGTCGACCTCGGCATTCTCCTGGATCAGGACCGCATCGACACCGGGCGGCACCGGGGCGCCGGTGAAAATCCGCACCGTCTGGCCGGGCCCGACGGACCCGGCGAAGCCGTGGCCGGCCGCACTTTCGCCGATGCGGTGCAGACGCGCCGGCGGAGTGGCGACATCGGCGGCCCGCACGCCGTATCCGTCCATGGCCGAGACGGCCACCGGCGGCTGCGTGCGTTTGGCGGCAAGATCGGCCGCAAGCGTCCGGCCGAGCGCATCCGAAAGCGCGACCAAGTCTTGCCGGCGCGGACCCTGCGCGGCCGCGAGCACCCGCTGGCGCGCTTCATCGACCGAGAGGAGATTCTCGGTCATCGCTCTGGTACCCTCAATTGCAGAACAGCTAGCCACCGGCACCTCGTCATTGCGAACTCCCAAAGGGAGCGAAGCAATCCAGCAACTGAACCTTCTCTGGATCGCCACGACCGCTTCGCCGTCTCGCGACGACGGTGAGCGCGTATTGCGAACTCATGATTCCGGTCTCCGATCCTGTCCACGTGCGTCTTCCCGTGGGCGGCTGTAATCGCCGGATTTGCCGCCTTTTTTCTCGATGAGCGTAATGCCTTCGATCCGCATCGACCGATCGGCGGCCTTCAGCATATCGTAAATCGTCAGGCAGGCTATGCTCACGGCCGTCAGCGCTTCCATCTCGACGCCGGTGCGCCCGGCGACCTTGGCGAGTGCCGTGACCTTGATGCCCGGCAGTTCGGCAGAGCTTTCGAGATCGACGGCAACTTTGCTGAGCGCGAGCGGATGGCAGAGCGGGATGAGTTCGTGCGTACGCTTGGCGGCCATGATGCCGGCAATACGGGCGGCGGCGAAGACGTCGCCTTTCTTCGCATTGCCGGAGAGCGCGAGCGCGAGCGTCTCGGCGCGCATGACGACGCGGCCTTCGGCGACCGCAATACGCTCGCTGACGTCCTTTGCGGAGACGTCGACCATATTGGCTTCGCCGGAGGCGGCGAGATGCGAGAGTTGCGTCATTGAGACTTGTGCGGTTCCCGGCGGGGGAAGGTTTCGCCGGTGAGCAGGCGCTGCGTGGCCGCCGTCACGTCGCTTTCGCGCATCAGACTTTCGCCGACCAGAATGGTGCAGATTCGGGCACGGCAAAGCCGCAGGCAATCCTCATGTGTGGAGATGCCGCTCTCGCCGACGATGATGCGGTCTTGCGGAATTTTCTCGGCGAGAATTTCCGAGATTTCGAGCTTCGTCTCGAATGTGCGGAGGTCGCGATTATTGATGCCCACGAGCCTCGTCTCGAGCTCGAGGGCGCGCTGAAGTTGCGCTTCGTCATGCGCTTCGACGAGAACGTCGAGCGACAGATCATGGGCGGCCTTGTTGAGCTCGCGCGCCTCGCGATCGCTGACGCAAGCCATGATGATCAAGATGCAATCGGCGCCATAGGCTCGCGCTTCATAGACCTGATAGGGGTCGAACATGAAGTCCTTGCGCAAGACGGGGAGATGGGTGGCGAGCCGTGCCGCTTCGAGATAGTCGAGCTTGCCTTGAAAGGACGGCGCATCGGTGAGAACCGAAAGGCAGGCTGCACCGCCCTTCCCATAGGCGATGGCGAGACTCGGCGGATCGAAATCCTTGCGGATCACGCCTTTTGAAGGGCTGGCCTTCTTGATTTCGGCGATGAGCGCGATCCGGCCTTCTTCGAGCTTGGCTTCGATCGCTTTGACGAAGCCGCGCGGCGGATCGCGATCATGGGCGCGCCGCTCCAGGGTCGAGCGCGGCATGCGCAATTTGGCCTCGCCGATTTCCTTGCGCTTGTAGGCTTCGATTTTCTTCAAAATGTCGGACATTGCTTCCTCGCAGTTCAATGCGGCGACGGCGCAGCGTTCGAGGCCTTGACGAGGCGGGCGAGGACGTCGGCGGCGCGCTTTTGATCGAGCGCCTCGGCGGCCATCTCGGCGCCGGCTGCGAGGTCAAGCGCTTTGCCCGCGACGACCAGGGCCGCCGCCGCATTGAGGACCGCGATGTCACGATAGGGCGTTTTGGCGCCGGCGAGAACGGCGTTGAGCGCTGCCGCGTTATGGCCGGCATCGCCGCCTTTGAGATCGGCGAGGGACGCGCGGGGAAGCCCGGCCTCTTCGGGCGTCACTTCGAAGGAGCGGATGGCGCCGTCTTCGAGCGCCGTCACGAAGGTCGGTCCAGTCGTCGAGACTTCATCGAGCCCGTCCGATCCGTGCACCAGCCAGACGCGTTGCGAGCCGAGGTTCCGCAGCACTTGCGCCAAAGGCTCGAGCCAGGCGGCAGAAAAGACGCCGAGCAATTGTCGGCGCACGCCTGCGGGATTGGCGAGCGGCCCGAGAAGATTGAACAAAGTCCGGGTGCCGAGTTCGAGCCTCGTGGCACCGACATGACGCATCGCGGCATGATGCGCCTGTGCCGACATGTAGCCGATGCCGGCCTGCGCGATACAGGCTTCGACCGCTGCCGGACCGAGGCCGATCCGCACGCCGAGCGCGGTCAAAACATCGCTCGCTCCCGATTTCGACGACGCGGCCCGGTTGCCGTGTTTGGCAACCGGCACGCCGCAGGCCGCGACGATGAGCGACGCGAGGGTCGAAACATTGTAGGAGCCGTGGCCGTCGCCGCCGGTTCCGACGATATCGATCGCGTCCGCCGGGGCAGCGACGGGCAGCATTTTCGCGCGCATGGCGAAGACCGCGCCGGTGATCTCGTCGACGCTTTCACCGCGCACCCGCAAACCCATGAGAAAGCCGCCCATTTGGGAGGGGGTGACTTCGCCCGAAAGCAGCATGTCGAAAGCCTGCTCAGCTTCGCCCCGGCTCAAGGCCGCGCCGGTTGCGACTTTCGCGAGCAAGGGTTTGAACTCATCCATCGACGATCCTTCAAGGACAATTTGAGCGCTGCGGCAGCTCTCTCTTTACAAGAACAAGAGGTGAAAGCGCAAAGGCGCTCATGCCATAGTGTTGCAATGCTAACGGATGGTTTCCATCCATTCGTTGAATCGCGACACTAACTCCTTGATCTGGTGGGCCGACTTGTCCTTACGCTTGGATACCCAGCGTCAGGGTCGGACCACTTGCGGCGCGGTCAGTTTGGTTCCATTCCGCGGCGAGATCGAGAAAATTCCGCAGGATCAGGTGGCCGTGCTCCGAAGCTATGCTCTCGGGATGGAACTGCACGCTATGCGTCGGATGGGTGCGGTGCGACATGGCCATGACCAGACCATCGGCCTCGGCGGTCACGTGGAGATCGGCCGGCAGGCTCTCGCGCCGCACCATGAGGGAGTGGTAGCGGGTAGCACGAAAAGGCGCGTTTATGCCGCGAAAAATCGTCTCGCTGCCATGGCTGATCGTCGACAGCTTGCCATGGACGGGCAGGGGGGCGCGGACGACCTCGCCGCCGAATGCGTCGCCCACCGCCTGATGGCCGAGACAGACGCCAAAGAGCGGAATCGTGCCACTCGCCGCGCGGATCAGATCGAGGCAAATGCCGGCCTCCTTCGGGGTGCAGGGGCCAGGCGAGAGCACGATCGCATCGGGGCGCGCAGCGAGGACGTCGGCGACGCTGATCCGATCGTTGCGATGGACGCTGACCTCGGCGCCGAGCGAACCCAGGTAATGCACCAGGTTGAAGGTGAAACTGTCGTAATTGTCGATCAGCGTGACATTCGGCATCGTGGCTCCTCTGCCCGAGGTTTTGGGCTGCCCCCGCGGCGAGGTCAAGGGTATCGGGCGGGGGACGGCTGTTGGCAGTGCGGAGGGAGGCGAACAGCGGCGTTCGGATCGGCGCCGGGGCTGGTTTCGAGGCGGAATGCGGGGCTGGTATAGCCCGAACCGGCAATCCCTGAGGATTAAGTGGTCTCGGGCAAAAGCCGGAAAAGCTGATAATCTGGCGTCATGGTTTTGTTTGGCTGGAGTGCTGCGAGAGTGCCCATTCGGCGTCAAAGCTGTGCTCTCTGCTTTTCGGTTGCGTTGCTTCCCGCGGCGGCTCTGCCGGCTTTAGCAGACCCGGAAGCCGCGCCACCGGTACGCACTGAAGGCGGCCAACAGCAGCTGGCGAGCGACGCGGCGGCGACCGACGAAAGCGGCGAGGACTTCACGCGTCCGGAGAATCGTTTCGACTTGAGGTTCGAGGACAAGTCGTCGGGCACCGCGACGCGAACGAATAATGACATCGTACTGCCGCGCATCGAAGGTCGCCTGACGCTCGATTCCGACTGGAAGGCCGGCTGGCTCGCTCAGCTTCCGCTCGTCGAGAAGACGACCGCCACGCTCGATCCTGCCGGCTCCAGCTATGAATTCGGCATCGGCGATGCGGCGTTCCAGGGCACCTTGAGCCATGACATCGACGCGCTGGGCATTCGGCTTCGGCGCCCGGCTTGTTACTCCCACCGCGGCGGACGCGTTGGGGAGCGGCAAGTGGCAGATCATGCCCGGCTTCGGCGTGCGCTATTCCTTCCTCGAATTTGGGTCGGACACTTATTTCGTCCCGAAGCTCCGCTATGCGGCGAGCTTTGCCGGCGACCCCACCCGACGGCCGCACCCACAACATGGACGAACGTGCCAGGGGCCGATCTATTCATCGGCAAAAATGGCGCGGTATTGTCCGAGAGGGCGAAGAGAATTGCAGCAGATCCGGGATTGGATGTTCCCCGCTCACCACTGCCAACAATTCATGGGATAAGCGTGTATAAGACAGGCGTAACAGAGCAATAACGCCCCGAGGGAGGCCGCTGCGATGATCACGAGACGCCAACTCCTTACCCGAACAGCTCTGGCGGCCTCCGGTCCGATCCTCGGCCTCTCGCCAAGCATGGCCGCGGCTCCCAGCCGGCCGGGCTTCTTCGCGGCCAAGGATATTGCGGAAGCCGGCTACATCTTCGGCCTGCCGATCGTGATGAACTATGGTGCCATGTACGAATACGTGATCAACAAAAACTCGGGCCAGTACAAGGCGCCGTTCAACACGCTCAAGAGCAAACCCGACGTATTCACCTACAAGGATACGGCCGTCGTCACACCCAACAGCGATACGCCTTATTCGCTGGTGTGGCTGGACCTGCGCGCCGAGCCCATGGTCATCTCGGTTCCCGCGATCGACCGGCAGCGTTACTACTCGGTGCAGCTTTGCGACGGCAACACGTATAACTACGGCTATATCGGCACACGCGCTACCGGCAGCGACGCCGGCGACTACATGGTGGCCGGACCCGACTGGAAGGGCGAAACGCCGGCAGGGATCAAGAAATTGTTCCGCTCCAGCACGCAGCTGTCGATCGCGATTTTCCGCACGCAGCTCTTCGATCCTGCCGACATCGACAACGTCAAGAAGGTGCAGGCAGGCTACCGCGCCCAACCCCTTTCGGCCTATCTGAAGCAACCGGCGCCGGCCGCGCCCGCCATCGCGTTCCCGAAGATCGACAAGGAACTCGTGAAGACGAACTTCTTCGAATATCTCGACTTTGCGCTGCAATTTGCGCCCCCGGCGGAGAACGAGACCGAGATCAGGGCGCAGCTCGCCAACATCGGCATCGGCGCGGGCAAGACCTTCAGCTTCAAGGACCTTCCGCTCAAGCAGAAGCTGGAAATCCTCCTTGGACTAAAGCAGGGCAAGAGCAAAGTCGATGCGGCTGTCGCCAAAGTCGGCACTGTCGTCAACGGCTGGAACGTCAGCGATGCGCCGGGCGATAGCGCCCATTATAACGGCAACTGGCTCGCCCGCGCCGTCGCCGCTCAGGCCGGCATTTACGGCAATAGCCCTGAGGAGGCGATGTATCCGTTCACACGCAAAGACAGCACAGGCAAGACGTTGGACGGGAGCAAGAGCAACTACACTCTCACTTTCGCTGCCGGCCAACTGCCGCCGGTGAACTCTTTCTGGTCGGTGACGATGTATGATGGCAAGACTCAGCTTCTGATCAAGAACCCGATCGACCGCTATCTCATCAATTCGCCGATGTTGCCTGGCATGAAGAAGAATGCGGACGGATCGTTGACGCTCTACATCCAGAACAAGTCTCCTGGCGCCGACCGCGAGGCGAACTGGCTGCCGGCGCCCGCCGGCCCGATCTATCTCGTGATGCGCCTCTATTGGCCGAAGGAAACTCCGCCCTCCATCCTGCCCGCCGGCAAAGGCACTTGGCAACCGCCCGCCGTGATCCTCGCGGCGCACTGACTGCGCCGAGCGAACCCAGGTAATGCACCAGGTTGAAGGTGAAACTGTCGTAATTGTCGATCAGCGTGACGGTCGGCATTGCGGGTCCTCTGCCGGAGGTTTTGGGCCGCCCCTAAGGCGAGGTCAAGGCCATCGGTCCGGCCCCATGGGCAACCTTATGAAAGTTCGCGGCTAGCCGCCTGTCCTAGAATTGAAGGGTGTTCCTGATGCTGCGGCAACGCTCATTCGTAATGCGATCGCCAGGTTGGAGAAAGCCGCATTATATGATATTCTTACGATAATCTGATCGATAATAAAAAGGCAAGACAATGGCCGCGACGGCGAAACTATCCAGCAAATATCAAATATCCATCCCCAAAGCCGTGCGCGAGGCGCAGGCTTGGGAGGCCGGGCAGGTCTTCGTTTTCATCCCCAAGGGCAAAGGGGTTCTCGTTATGCCGGTTCCGCATCGCGACGCACTCACCGGCATCGCCAGCGGGGCTAACCGCCAAGATTATCGAGACAGGAACGATCGCTTTTGATGCGGGTCTTCGATACGTCGGCGTGGATCGAAAAATTCATCGGCAGCGCTCTGGGGCTCCGACTTGATGCCGAACTGCCGGACGCGGCGGAATGCATCGTGCCCACCATCGTTCAGCTCGAACTTGCCAAATGGCTCGCGCGGGAACGCTCGGAGGATGTTGCCGATCTAGCGATCGCTTATACGCTTACTTGCGTCGTCGTGCCGCTCGACACCGGTCTGGCACTCAGTGCTGCCGAACTTTGCCAACGCCACAAGCTGGCGACGGCCGACGCTATCGTCTACGCTACCGCGCTGGCGGCGGACGCCGAGCTTGTCACCTGCGACGCCCATTTCGAAGGCCTGCCACAGGTCCTTTATTTCGCAAAAGGCTCGTTGTGAATGAAGTGACTCACTCGGTGAAGAGAGGGCGGATTCAGGAGTCGGCCATTCCCACGCAGGCGGGAATTCAGGGATCCGCTGGGCTGGAAGACCTGACTCGATCATCGGCAACTCCTCCCCTTTTCAAAGGCGAATATGCGTGACTTGATTAATTTCATAAAAGGTTTTTGCGACGCTCGCTATTGGCAGTCAGTCGTGGTTTGCGCGCCCACGCCAGTCGGGGTTTGACATAGCTGCGGAAGCGGGGCGGCGATTAATCGCGTCCCGCTGCTGGGATGTGGTGCGGCTTGCCTTAAGTCCCACAACCTCCAGCGCTCGCGGCCTGCTCGGCAACCAAAATTTTGGCTGACGAAGCGTTAACTGCCGTGGGGCGTCAGCAAATCGCCGATATTCGGGAATTCCTCTGCGCACAAGCCTAGGCGGTTTATGATCGATTGGTCAGTCTCTTTGTGCACGGCAAGTGTTAGATATAAGTTCTTGCCTTTGTGTTTCATGAAGACGATCCATTCGCCGGTCATGCGCGAGACCGCATGTTTCGAATTGTTGCCAGATCGTTCGTTTAGCGCGCCAAAGAGGAGCGTATACGTCAGAAGCCCAACTGCATGGTCGTCAAGCAGAAGTCCGTTCCAATTTCTTCCGAGTTCACGTTCCGATGCTTGGGCAAAATCGCAGTAAAAGAGCCGATCAAAACTCTGTTCCGTCTCATTGGCTAGGTTTTTGGCCAAGAATTGCGGCTCGCAAAAATGCTTATGCCAGAACTGAGACAAGAGGCCTGTGAATTTTGTTGCCGGCCCTGTGCCTGTTGGAAGCGTCTGATCCTCTAAATGGGCAATCTCGTCAAGAATAACTCTGTAGTCGAACCTGCAAACATTACCGCCAAAGGCGCAATATTGGCCGGCACGCAGCCACGCGAGCTGCGTGGTGAGCATCGTAGACAACGCTGCGGTCGGTGCAATTGACCGCAATTCCTCAACCAAATCCGGCACATTGGACTCGATCAATACGGCTGCGTCTTTTCGTGTAAGTGATCTATCGGTAGTTACAAGAGCGAACGGACATTGAGTTAGATCCATCGTGGGTCTTTTTGACGCGTCCATGGCCCTATCTCATTCCGTGTTCTTCGATCTTAAGGCACCGCTTTTCCGGGGCCGTGCAGCGAAGGGCCTTAGGCCCTGAGCGGAACGGAACCCGGAATCTAGCAAAAAACGTTCGCGTAGCGGCCGAATTAAAATATCCGGCGTTGCGCTTCGCGCAACATCATGTCGCGCTGGTTCCCGGATCACATTCCGCTGCGCTTCATGTGTCCGGGAAAGGAATGCTCGTGACCCTGTAGAATTACGGCTCGGCTCACGCGAGCGGTCCACGCGAGGTCCGAGCCGGCGAGCCTTCAAGGGTCAGAGCGACCCCTCGAACTTGAACGACAGTTTCAGCTTCGTCCGATAAAATTCAATCTTGCCGTCCTTGATTTGCACGTCCTGCTCGGTGACTTCCGCGACGCGCAGATCGCGCAGCGACTGGCTGGCCCGCTCGACGGCAGATTCCGCCGCGGCCGCCCAGGATTTCGGCGACGTTCCGATGATTTCGATGACTTTGTAGATGCTGTCAGCCATGGTTTTCTCTCCCTGCCCGAGGCAATCGTCGGACGCGCACGTGAGCTGTGCGCGGCAAGACGATCAGTCCGGGCCGCTCCAGGCTATCGTCTATTGGCGGTCGCGTCTAAGGGTTTGGTGGAATTCTTAAACTGGATGCTGCTTGCTGCATTGCCGAAATGACTATGTGGACCATGGCCAATGTGGGAAGCTGGGGCCAACTTGATTTGTGTCAAACCTTGCCGCTGCCAGCGCTGCAGCATGACCGGTCAGGTTTGAAAGAACGGATGTTTGCGTACGCTGACGGCATGGCGCGGCAAAGTTCCGCCTGAGGTCCGGCTGAAGAAGTTTGTTGAGGAAAGAAGATGGCGAAGACAAAGGCACTTGATGGCGAACTCGCCCGCAACGCGTTCGAGACGACGATCATCGAGGACCGCTGGCATGTCCTCGGCAGCGCCGCCCCGGTCGGCAAGCCGCCGGCCGGCTACGACTATGTGGCGGAACTGACGCGGCTCCAGTTGGAACTCCTCAAGCTGCAGGAATGGGTGCGGATACAGGGTCTGAAACTGGTCGTCCTGTTCGAAGGCCGCGACGCCGCCGGCAAGGGCGGCGTCATCCGCCGCATCTCGGATGCCCTCAACCCACGCTATTGCCGCACCGTCGCGCTCGCCACGCCGACCGAGAAGGAGCGCGGCCAATGGTATTTCCAGCGCTATGTCGCCGAGCTGCCCGCTGCCGGCGAGATCGTGCTGTTCGACCGCAGCTGGTACAACCGCGCCGGCGTCGAGCGCGTCATGGGCTTCTGCACCGACGAGGAATATCAGGAATTTCTGCGTGCTTGCCCGCTTTTCGAGGAGATGCTGATCCGCTCCGGCATTCACCTCGTCAAATACTGGTTTTCGGTGAGCGACGAGGAGCAGGAGAAACGTTTCCTCGAACGCATGCGCAATCCGATCAAGCGCTGGAAGCTCAGCAGCATGGATGTCGAGGCGCGCAAGCGCTGGGTCGATTATTCGCGCGCCAAAGATGCCATATTCGAACAGACCGACACGTCGATCTCGCCTTGGTATGATATCGATTCCGACAATAAGAAACGGGCGCGCCTCAACTGCATCGCCCATCTTCTCGGCCGCATACCCTATATGGATCTCCGTCCGGTCGAGTTCGACCTGCCGCCGCGCGGCAAGACGCACGGCTACAAGCGGCCGGAGCTTTCGAGCATTAGCTGGATAAACGAGCCCTACTGAGTTCGCCATGCTGGGGCAAGCATGGAATGCTAGCCTCGGCGACGATGGCCAGCTCCCCCTTCTCGATCGACCGGCGGAATTTACTCGTCACAGCTCTCGGCGCCTTGGGCGGGAGCTGCTGCCCCTGGCAGGTGTCGGCGGAACCGAGCGAACTCGAGCCTCGTTTCGCTCGATCAGATGATCGGGCAGATGATCGTGATGGGGTTCAAGGGCGCTGAAGCGAATGCGCCCGGCGCGCAAGCCCTCGCCGGATGGCTGCGGAACGGGCTCGTCGGTGGGGTGATTTTTTCCGACGCCAATCTGGCTTCGCCGCAAGACGCCGAGCGCCTCACGCGCTTCTTTCGCAGCGCGGCGACCCCGTCAGTGCCGTTTCTCTGTGTCGACCAGGAGGGTGGGGCGGTGGTGCGGCTGCGGGCGGAACGCGGCTTCGAGCCGCTGCCTGCTGCGAAGGTCGTGGCGACGACATCTCTGCAAAACGCGGAGCTTTTCTATGAGCGCACCGCGGGCGAACTCCGCCGCCTCGGGTTCAATGTGAACTTCGGACCGGTCGTCGACCTCGCCTTGAACAGCGACAATCCCATCATCGAGGCGCTCGGCCGCAGCTACGGCGCCGATCCCGACACCGTGGTCAAATATGCGAAAGCCTTCATCAACGCGCATCGGCGCAACCATATCCTGACGACGCTGAAGCATTTTCCGGGTCATGGTTCAGCAAGCATCGACAGTCATCTCTCGTTGCCGAACGTCACCGGAGTTTGGCGCCGCGACGAGCTGCGCCCTTTCGCCGAACTTACACGTGGCGGCTTTGCCGATATGGTGATGGTCGGGCACTTGATGCATGACCAACTCACCGGTCCCGGCCGCCCCGCCTCGCTCTCGGCGGCGGCCATACAGGGCCTCTTGCGAGAGAGACTTGGTTATGCCGGTGTGGCGGTCTCCGACGACATGCAGATGGGCGCGCTGCGGCACTTCTTTGCGCCGGACGAGTGCATTCTCCTCGGCGTCGAAGCGGGCATCGATCTTTTCATTTACAATAATCGCGACCATCCCGATCCGCAGATGCCGGGCCGCTTCCATCGCGTCGTCGAGGCAGCCATTGACAGCGGAAGACTGAAGCGCGCGCGCATCGAATTGAGCTTCCGCAGGCTCAGGTCGCTCAAGCAGCGAGTGGGCTCCGATATTGCGTGGCTGGCGAAGTAGAGCAGGCGCAATCACGCGAAATCTTTCGCGCTTCTAGCCGCATGCGATCCTCGGCTGACCACTGCCGATCATCGTATCGGTTCGTCGGCGCGAGACGGCGCAACGATCGAAGCGCGATCTCTCGCTCAGGCGCTTTTGGTCTTGGCTGCTTTTGCTCGCAGCGGCGCTTTGTCAGGGTGGCTCTTGGTCTTGCGCCAGAGCTGGAATCCCTTTTCGGCGATGCCGCGCTGGATGGCGTCACGCTCGAGCCTATGTGGCGGCCGTTCGTCGGCACGGACGACGCCGATTTTCGTCCAAGGGGCGAATTGCTTCGGCAGTCCGCCCTCGCCGCCCTTGGCGACGAAACTGTGCAGATCGACGTTGACGGATGAAGTAAAGATGAAAAGCTCAATGGGTGCTGCCGTCATTTTCATGGGTGCTACCGGCATTTTCACTTCTCCTGATGCAGTGTGAGACTGCGGCGGCCTATGCGACCGTCCGCACTTTCGCGACAGAAGGAAAACTCGTCCGCGCGCGCCGCCGGTACTTCCGCGGTCGGCGGCCCGAACGAGATCCTAACGTATCAGGCCGCGATTTGCAGCTGATCCGCAGAAGACTTGCCACTGCGGCGGTCGGCTACGAGCTCATAAGTGACCTTTTGACCATCTGCGAGGCCCCTGAGGCCGGCCCGCTCGACCGCACTGATATGAACGAAAACGTCCGGCCCGCCGGAATCCGGCTGAATGAAGCCGAAGCCCTTTTGAGCATTGAACCACTTTACGGTGCCCGTTTGCATGATCTCTGTCCTTTCGAAGAACAAGTTTTATCGGCGGCAGCAATAGGCTGCACCTTACCAATCGAAATCTTGGAGAGGAGGTCATGTGCCGGGCGTCGCACGAGACGCAAAAGCAAAGTCGTTCGGCCGAAGATCGATATTGTCAATATGGACTTAATCGGCGGGAAATACAAGGTGCAAATTCAGCACCTTCCAAGGCCCGCTCAATTCGGCCGCAACCGCGGCGCCGCAAGGCGCTTGGAGCACGCATCATCTCAGGCGCATATATCTACATTCTGCGATGCGCCCGTGGCACTTATCACACCGGCATCACGCATTATTTCGTCGACGAGCGGGTGAGCGAACATGCGCGGGCTCAGCTGCCGCTTCCGATCGGCCCTTCGTTCAACACGGTTGAACAAGGCTTCTAAATACCCGGGTCTACACACGGGTCACGTTCATCGCCTTCATGGCCGTGAGCCTGGTCGAACTGATGCCCGAAAGCCTTGCCCCGAGCAGCGGTGAAGTCGGTTTCGGCGACGCAAGGGGCAAACGTCGTTAGGGCGCGAGGCTTAGTGGCGTGCATTTAACTCGCGGAACCGCTCCCGGAGCGCCTGCCATGAATACCCAATCATTTGCGAAATGTTCGCATAGGGGGGGGGTACATGCCGGAAGAATCGTCCACCTCACCCAATGGATTGAAGGCGGCATTAGATCTTTCTGCCAAGCGCGAGCAGGGCGATCTGCTCGAGGGTATTCGTCTGCCCGATCGCAACATCGATGGAAACGTTATTATCGTCGTTTTATTGTAGCATTATTGCCACTGTTCGTGTGTCTGAAAGCGGCGCGCCAGACG
Organism: uncultured Alphaproteobacteria bacterium; assembly: GCA_963809985.1. GTDB lineage: Bacteria > Pseudomonadota > Alphaproteobacteria > Rhizobiales > Beijerinckiaceae > Methylovirgula. The sequence goes on from CAWELW010000004.1 coordinate 1,819,147, forward strand.
GCAGAACTCGCCGCAGCGGCTTGATAGGAGAGTGCGATAGTTTAATGTGCCGGTAGTGCCTCCGGCATCTCTTGAGCCTCGCTGGTGTCGGCATAGACTTCTTCGCGGATGATGCGCAAGGTCACTTCGTGCAGATAGGCCTTCAAGGCTTTGTCGAGGTCGCAGAACTCCGGCCACAAAATCAAGTCGACGAAGCCCTTTGGAACACGAACCATGAGGGTCGTATGCCGTTGCCGACGATATCGGTATGGCTTCAGGCCATAGCGACGGCACAAGGCGGCAAACAAATGGCGCGACCATTGGTCTGACATTGAGAACTGCATCTCGACCGGCGGGTCTTGCCGACCGAGTTCGTTCAACCGCACTCGCACCCGCGCCAATGCTGCTTCGGCAGCCAATCGTTCTCCCGCGGTTCCGGCGCCGGCAAACAAAGCTTCGATCTTCAGGAGTTTCTCACGCAACTGAGATTCGGTCGACATGGCTCGCCTCGCGTAAATCCTCGCGGACGAGCGGACCATCGGACATCGGCGAGTTCAACCCAGTCGCTCGAGATATCCACGGCCAATCGCGCCAATCACACCTCGCCGTGTCATACAAGCCATAAATCCGTGCTCGTCCCGAGACGCTCACCTTCAATTCAACCTGAATATCCGCCGCTCTAGAATTCCGAAAAAGATCGGTTGTGCGCCGCTGACCGGTAGCAGCCCCAGCGCGGCCGACATAAAGCCGCGCAAGGTGACCAGCCGAGATAGCCCCGGAGGAAAAGGAGAATGCCAAACGCATGGATGCCGTCGCCATTCACATTGGAATTGATTTTAGCGCGATCTCCAACTTGTTCAGGAAGACCAAATCTCCTACGGCCGCAAGGCTTCTTGGCCTCGGTCACAGTGGGAAAGGTGACCCATCACAATCTCCACGCCGGCTCCCGTCTTTTCCTCCGGGCGCACGTCGCTGAGATCAGCATGCGGCTTTGCCGCTCTTGCACCCGAATGATGCTCTTGTTAGGTACCGTTATCTCCAAGAAACTTGGGTCGAATCCGGCGGCGACAGGAAGAATTGCGCTGCGTCGACCTCATCAAGGCGGGAGCTAGACAGTGACTGGTGATTCGCATTCCATCAATTCGGTCCCGACATCCGATCAGGCAGGCCCTGGGATCGATTTGTCCATTGTCGTCCCGGTGTACCGTGCATCCGCCACCATTCGAGAATTATATCGGCGCATCATTGAGGTTGTTGAGGCTCGCGGCTCGACCTTCGAAATCCTTTTCGTAGAAGACTGCGGAGGCGATGACTCCTGGAGTGTCATCCTGGCGCTGGCTGCGGAAGATCGGCGTGTCCGAGGTTTCCGGATGCGGCGCAACTACGGCCAGGAGAATGCCCTGCTGGCAGGCATTCGCGGCGCCATGGGCAAAACGATCGCCACGCTCGATGACGATCTCCAGCACCCCCCCGAAGAATTACCCAAATTGCTCGACAAGTTGCACAATGATTTCGACGTCGTCTATGGTTCGCCGGAGCGGGAGCAGCATGGGATCCTCCGAAACGTAGCGTCTCGAATTACGAAGATAGCGCTGCAGACGTCGATGGGGGTGGAAGCGGCACGCCACATAAGTTCTTTCAGAGTGTTCCGAACAAACCTGCGTGACGCATTCACGGAGTATAGGAGCCCATCGGTCAGCATTGATGTCCTGCTAACGTGGGCGACGGATCGCTTTGCGGTCGTTCTGGTCAACCATCAATCGCGGCAACACGGCAAATCCGGGTACGATACCATCAAGCTCATGCGTCACGCTGTGAACATGACGACCGGTTTCACGACATTGCCTTTGCGACTGGCAAGCCTGACGGGTTTTGTATTCGCAATTCTAGGCATGTTCACGCTCGGATATGTCGTGCTGGAATATCTCGTCAGAGGTGATCCCGTCCCCGGTTTCCCTTTCTTGGCCTCGATCATCGCATTGTTCTCGGGCGCCCAGTTGCTGGCGCTTGGGATCGTAGGCGAGTACCTGGCGCGAATGTATCAGCGATCCATGGGAAAACCCGCCTATCTGGTGAGCGAAACAACAGAGCTGAGGACTTGAGAGACCATCGCTCTACAATGTTGAAGGTGCCGACGAGGTCGAATGCGTCGACACCCGGGATTGCAACGCAATTCATCTGGACGAATCCCAGGCACCTGCTCATTTCATTTGGCGCCGAGTACGAAAACCTTCTCCCTGCCGCCCGGTATCAGAAACGTCCGCTCTATCCGTTCCCGATAAAACTCAAAGAGGCGATCAAGGCTCGCTTCCGTAAAACGAGAAGGTTGCGCCCCGCTCCCTGGATTGGTCAAATACTTGGCGGCAAGCGCAACCAGCCTGTTGTCGCTGGAGGCCAGATTCCTGATCGGCTCCGCGATGATGACCTGAATATTGGCGGCTTCGAGCATGCGCTCGACAATGCTGCGGGCATCGGGCAGGAAGTGATAAAGGCTCGCCTGCATGATGACATAATCGGCGTGAGGCAAAGGTTCGTTCCGTCGCATATCCCGCATGATGCCGTTGCCTCCCGCAGCGCAAACGCGTCGAACGAATACCGGATTGAGATCGAGCCCGCTATAGCGCACGGATTTATGGACAAGATGGCGCGAGAACAATGTAGCCGGGCCGCAGCAGACGTCGAGGACGTTCGATCCATTCGGGATGAGATCGGCAATAACGCGACAGCGCGCGCCATAGTGGCGCCCGTAAAGGAGCCGCATGACCAGTTCGTAAGCGAAGCCGCTGCTATATATCGAGCTTGTCTGCAACTGCCGTCTCCGCCGCGTTGGTGGATGTATTATATGACCGATTCCTCCGATTGACGACGGCCCATACGGCAGTTCGCGGTTTGTTGCCGATATGCAGCAATGTCTTGCCTGCATAAGCGCCCGGAATGCCGAGTGCGATCAGTTGCACGACCGTCCTCATATTCTGCACTCTCGCCATCATTTATTCATCAATGCGAGTTGGTTTCCGGGGGCACTGAGCGTGCATGGCACTGTTGTCAATGGTCTTGGAATCGGGTGGTCGTCAAGCAAAGAAACCAAGCCGCCGACGAAGAACGCGACGCGTTCGACGTGCTCACCAAAGCCTGCGCTCCACCCGGCAAGGAATTGATGGCGGTTCAGCAGCAGCCTTGGTTCCAGAACTTACGAACTTCGGCTTGGCGATCGCTCCCTTAGGCTCGTATGCGACGGCGCGCGCGCTCGACCAACGCGCGGCGGCGGTTGTGGTGGACGACCCACGTGGATAAGGTATGCGCAGGCTCGGCCGCCTCGTCTGCACGACTTCCGATCGCCCCTTCGTTCAACGTGGTTGAACAAGGCTTCTAAGAATCCGGGTCTACACAGGGGTCACGTTTATTGCATTGATAGTTGGGGGAGCTTGGCCGAACCAATGCCCTAGCACTTTGCTGAAAAACGTGGAAATTCGAGCCTATGTCTCGCGTTTTTGAGGTTTTTCGGGTTGCTTCACTGCATTGTCGAGGGTTCTCGACGGGTGGTAAGGGCGGCAAGGCCGCCCTTTTCGGTCGCCGCGGTCATGCGGCGAGCAATTTCGGAATGCGGATCAGATCGTAGGCGATGATGTTGACGAGGAAATCGCCGGCCACACGATCGAGACCGCGATGTTTGGTCTTGCGCAGGGTGCCGTGCTGCTTGCCCCAGCCAAAGATGCATTCGACCATCTTGCGACAGATTTGCGAGATGCCATAACCTTCGTGCCGCGTCGTGCGCCCGTCGATGGCGCTTCTTCGCCGCCTGCCGGTTTTGGTCACATAATCGTGCTGGGCCACATGCGGTGTGACGTTGGCGGCCCGCAGCGCCGCGACATGTTCGGCGCTGTCATAGGCTTTGTCGGCGCCGACGGTAATCCGATGGCCGGCTTCTTTGGCTTTGGCCGCGAGCATAACCGCCGAGGCCTCGCGCTCGGCGGTGCCGGTGGCTTGTGTGAGCGTGCCCGCCACGGCAAGCCCGTTGCGGTTCTCCATCATCACATGGCCCATATAGCAGAGCTTCGCCTCACGGCCATCAGCCTTCTTGTAGAGCCTGCATTGCGGGTCCGTCACGCTCGCATGCGTGTCGTTCTTGCGCTTCTGATCATGGAAATCGGAGCCGTCGCCTTCGTCGCTATCGTCTTTGCGACGAAAGCTCTTCTGCGATGCCCAGGCCTCGATCAACGTGCCGTCGACAGAAAAATGCTCGTCCGACAACAACGGCTTCACCTGAGGCAGATTGAGCAGCTTCGTCATGAATTTTTGAAACACATCGCCTTTCTGCAGCCGCTCCCGGTTTTTCGTGAAGGTCGTCGGATCCCACACGCGGTCGTCTGGCGAAAGCCCGACAAACCAGCGATAGAGCAGATTGTAATCCAATTGCTCCATCAACTGCCGCTCCGAGCGAATACTGTAGAAAGCCTGGAGCAGCAACGCGCTCAGCAATTGTTCCGGAGGAATTGACGGGCGCCCTTCGTTCGCATAGAGCTTTCCGAAGGTGCGGCTCAAATCCTTCAAAACCTCCCGTACGAGTTCGCGAATCTGCCTCAATGGATGATTGGCCGGTACCCGCGCCTCTGGTGAAATGTAAGAAAACAAGCTCGCTTGATCCAGAAATTGCCCGCGCACCTTGGCCCCCGTGCCCCGATTCGATATCAATGATTGAATCATTGCTCCGATCCCATGACGAGGGGGTTTTTCAGCAAAGTGCTAGAGCCGGAAACGCTAATCTGTCGCAAATTTGGGCTGCGACCGGTGGCTATTTTGGCGCGCCGGCTGATTGACCTCCCTCGGAAAGCCAAGAGTCCGCGTCGACTTGGATAACCCATCGGTACATGGCAGCGGTGGCGCCGCATGATACGGGAACCGGATGGAGGGGCGCGATGCCCGATGCACTCAACGACCCGTGCGAATATGCAAAACAGCGCTACCAGAATTTCGCGAAGTGGCTGAATTTGTGGAAGGTGCTGTTGTTCGCTTTCGGCACGACCGTCGTCATATTTTGCATTCTTGCGATCATTTTATTCATCAATGCCAGTTGGCTTCCGGGTGCACTGAGTGTGCTTGGCACTCTCGTCAATGGTCTTGGAATCGGCTGGGTCGTAACGCAAAGAAACAAAGCCGCCGACGAAGAACGCGACGCGTTCGACGTGCTCACTAAAGCATGCGCTCCACCCGGCAAGGAATTGAAGGAATTGATGGCAATTCAGCAGAAGCCATGGTTCCAGAACTTACGAACTTCGGCTTGGCGATCGCTCCTTTAGGCTCGTACGTCGCGCCGACGCGGCGCGCGCTCCACCCTGATGCGGCGGCCGCCGTGCCGGATGACCCGCGGAGATGCGGCAAGTGCAAGCCCGGCCGCGTGATCTGCCGCGACCTTCCGATCGACCCTTCGTTCAACGCGGTTGAAGAAGGGTTCTAAGAATCTGGGTCTACACAGGGGGTCGCGTTAGGTGCCTTGATGGGCGTGAACTCGGTCGAGCCGATGCCGCAAAATCCGCTCCAAGTGGGACCATGAGCGTTTATCAATCGCGGTTCTCAATTTCATGCCAATGTGGACCGCCTCGATGGAAGCCATTTTTGGGCACTGTGCCGGGCTTGCCTGCTTTTGAGCAAGCTAGAAAACCAAAAAACCGGCCTAAAGTTGTGTTTTTTGTCTATTATGCAGCATGAGGGGAACATGCCTAAACAAGCAACAGTAAAACCGGCAGCTAGAAAGACGAAGCAGGGCAATGAGCCTGGCGATATATTAACCAAGCACGCCCGCTCTCTAGACCGTCATTCCAAAGCTCTCGATGCCCATACCAAATCCTTGCTTGCCGCCACAGCCATAACGCATGCTCTCAATCGAGAGGGTGTTCGGAAGGTGCTGGCCCAGATATGGGGCGTAGAAAACCCCAACGACGTCAAAGACTCGGAACCGCTCACTGATTTCATTACAGGCGGTCCGGCCGCCATCTTGGATTTTGCTAACACCTTGAATTCACGTTTCGATGGTCTTCACTTGACCCCCGGAAATCTATCCGGAGTAAAAACCGTGGCAAGCTTGATTACTGTGATTGTCAATCATCTTAAATAATTAAGGAGAGACGAGATGGTTCCGCGTCAAGCCTTCCTCTTTTCACTTCTCGCAGTCACCGTGTCCCAAGCTGCTTTCGGTCAAACAATGCAGCAACAGCCATCAGTAAGCGATGTCTACGCCCGACTAAGTGACCAAGACAAACGGACCTTATACAAAATCCTCCTCGCCGATCCAGCTGTCGTAAAGCAGAAATCTAAAAAGAAACCAGTCGGCGTAACCGAAGGTCCGGCGATTGCCCCCCCTCCGGCCCAAACTGCGCCTGAAGCCGCATCCCAAAAGTGCAAAGAAACTCAAACTCTCTTTCTAAGACAGAGTCGCACGGACGTCTTCAGTTTCCTCATTCCTTGTGGTCCCAGCGACGTCCCCGGAACGAGTGGCAGCTATACGAATAATGCCCTCGCGCCGTCTCAGAATCTGACTCTTCAAGCTCTAGCGGGCTACACATTAGCACGCGGTGTGAATTCTGATGGGACCTTTCTCTATTCGATGACACCGTCCGTCTACTTCAATGGTACCCTGGCTGAACCGTTTAAACCGACTGAGACAAATGCTGTGCGCGCGGCGTTCAACTCCGCATTCCTCTTTTCCACTCCTGCTTTCATTTTTAGAACTCAAACTATTGATATTGCTCCATATTACCAGACTGATTTTCGTGGAACAGCTCGCATCGAGGGACTTGATGCGGTATGGGAGCCGTACAATTTAGATATACTTCTGGGTGGCAGATACGATGAACAAGCTCGCCGGCTCATTGGCTTTTACTGGCGCCTTCAAGGCGAGGCCGATATCAACCGCGTTGAGACTGCAGGAAGGACTGATTTCTTATCCGAGACCGACCATGCATTTCTCGGCGGCACTCTTCAGGCCAGAACGATATTCTTCCAGAACGTGCCAGAGGTTGGGGAGGCGCTGTGTGGTCGAATATATTCTAGCGGAACGGCGCAGTATTTTGCGGATGTTGAGACCGGTCGTACAATTTCTAACTACACAGCTGAGGTTGGATACTATCTTAGCTCAGGTGTTGCTCCATATTGGCGGTTTTGTGTCCCGAGGACAAATGGCGAAGCGCCGGTGCCGTCGGCATCCGCAACGTCCTCGTCCATTTCCTTTGTATACAATGACGGTACAGATAAGACCACAATGGCTTATCAACGCCAATACAAGGTTCAACTGAATTTCAGATACTAGAGCATGATGCATTCGAGTTGAATCGGGCATCATGTTCTAGGTTTTTGAAAACGCATCGTTTGTTGCGAAAAACCGGTGCCCACTTTTTCGCACAATGCTCTAGTGTCGCGATGCTAACGAATGGTTCCCATCCGTTTGCTGAATCGCAACCCTAACTCTTTGATCTGGTGGGCCGACTTATCCTTACGCTTGGGTACCAACCGTAAGGGTCGGATCACTGGGCTGTGGTGACGATTTGGCACAGCGTAAGTCAAAGACTCTGCGAACCGATCCCTCGCCCTTCGAGACGCGCCTGCGGTGCTCCTCAGGGTGAGCCAGCTGCTCCGGGACGAAGCTGCACACGGACCATGAACACGCTATCTTGGCCGTGCGGAGTCCCGCTTTGAGCAGATTGGCCGCGAATTCCTTTGGTGCGCGTCCGTTGCCCGGGGGTGAGGTTGGCTCCGATCGCGGACGATTGCACATTTTGGCGAGCCATGAGCTTCCCGTTGGAAAGGTTTGTAATCCTGGCACGCGATCGGGCTTTCGGCGGGACTTCGCGCCCTGATGGACATGGAGGCTTGGATGAGTAACCTGGCCGTGCTGGATCCGCGCGCCGCCTTTGTCGATGTCGGCAGCGAGAAGATGTATGTTTCGATTGCAGGAGGGCCACCTGAGGTATTCGGCACGCTGACCTCGCAATTGCATGCGCTGCGGGACTATTTGGCCGAGCACAAGGTGCGCTCGGTGGCGATGGAAGCGACGGGGGTTTACTGGTTGCCGCTCTACGGGATTCTGGAAGCCGCCGGCATGGAGGTGGTTATGGTCGATGGCCGCCAGACGCGCAACCTTCCCGGACGCAAGACCGACATGAAGGACTGTCAATGGGGTGCGACACTGCACGCGCATGGCCTGTTGCGGGCGGGCTTCGTGCCACCGGCACATGTGCGCCGACTCCAGGATTATCTGCGGTTGCGCGGCGAGCACATCGCAGCCGCTGCAGGGCATGTTCAGCACATGCAAAAGGCGTTGGAGCGGATGAATATCAAACTGCACGACGTCATCGCCTCCTTGACCGGGGCGAGCGGTTTAGCGGTCATTCGTGCCATCCTTGCAGGCGAGCGTGATCCCCAGGTGCTGGTGGATCTATGCGATATTCGGATCCGCAATATCAAAGCCGAGCGGGTCGTCGAATCGCTGCGCGGCAACTTTGCTGAAGAACATGTGTTCGCACTCTGAAGTGGACCCCATTCGTAGGACCACGGGGGCTTGGATTTAAGGTGTAATCTCGCCTGCTCTTGTCCTTCAAAATTCAAGCTGCTTCTTGCTTCTTCTGCCTCTGCTGTGGGTATGTGGGCAACGCGTTTGCGTTGTCCAAGCGAAGCGGCATATCCACAGTCTTCGCCGCCGCCTCGATTGCGTCGATGCCGGCGCGCCACACCGCCATCGGCATCTGGTTGTTCATCGCCTGGTGCGGGCGCCGATGATTGTAAAAAGTCATCCAATTGCCGATACCAGCTCGCGCCTCGCGGCCATCGGCGTAAGCTTTCAGATGCACTTCTTCGTATTTGATCGACCGCCATAAGCGCTCGATGAAAATATTGTCCATGAAACGGCCGCGTCCGTCCATCGAAATCGCGATGCCCGCCGCTTCGAGCTTGCCGGTGAACGCGGCGCTCGTGAACTGTGCGCCTTGATCGGTGTTGAATATTTTCGGCCTGCCGTATCGAACCAGAGCCTCGTCCAGCGCGGCGAGGCAGAAGCTCGTATCCATCGTGTTCGACAGCCGCCACGCCAAAACAGCCCGGCTGGCCCAATCGATCACCGCCACCAGATACAGAAAGCCGCGCGCCATCGGGATGTAGGTGATGTCAGCCGCCCATACATGGTTCGGTTCGGCAATCGTCAGGCCGCGCAGCAGATAGGGATGGATCTTGTGTCCGGGCGCGGCTTTGCTCGTGCCGGGGCGCGGAACCAGCGCCTCGATCCCCATCACGCGCAGCAGCCGCTGCACCCGCTTGCGGTTGACCCCACGCCCTTCGGCATTGAGCGCAAACGTCATCCGCCGCGAGCCGTAGAACGGCAGTTCGAGATGCAGTTCGTCGATGCGGCGCATCAAGGCCAGATCGTCCGCCGCCGTAACTGACTTGGGCCGGTAGACGCCCGAGCGCGGCAGCGCCAACAGCGCGCATTGGCGGCGTACCGACAGATCATCCTTGCCCGGATCAACCATCGCCTTGCGGTCCGGCGCGCTCATCGCCCGGGCCTCTTGCCCAAGAAATCCCGTTCCACCGTCAGCTGGCCGATCTTGGCGTAGAGCTTGGCCGCCTCGCGCTCGCGCTCCTCCTCGCCATCGCCCGAACTACTCGCGCCTCGCGTGAACAGGCTCGCAGCGTTGTCGCAAAGCAGCTTCTTCCAGCCGTAAATCTGGTTCGGATGCACGCCGTGCCGCTTCGCCAGCTCCGGAACCGTCGCATCCTCGCGCAGCGCCTCCAGCGCTATCTTCGCCTTGAACGCCGCATCAAACTTCTTGCGTGACTTCGTCATTTTCTCGCTCCTTCGTGTCCGAAAGAGCAGGACGCTTCACACCTTAACAGGTGGTCCCAAATCCGGGGTCCACTTCACTCAACCAAGCGGTACAGAGCTGGGATCATTATCAAGCCCAAATCGCCGCGTGCGACCGCCAGATTGCCAAAATCCTCAGCCAAATGCCAAATGCCGACGCGCCTCCAGGTGCTGCGACCAAAAAGGCAAAACTGCGCACGCGGCCCGGTGTCAATGCGCCGAAGATCACGAATCTGCGGGAAATCCTCGAGCAGATATGCGGCGGCAAGGATCTAACGATGTTGCCGGCTCATAGCGAATATACGGTCTTGCAGCTGATCAGCGAAGTCGGCACGGATCTGCGCAAGTGGCCGACCGAAAAGCACTTCACCTCATGGCTGGGGCTTGCTCCCGGCAGCGCCCAAAGCGGCAAGCGCAAGGCTTCGGTCAAGCGCCGCCGTAACCGCGCCGGTCAGCTCTTCTGTGTGATGGCTCGTGCCTTGGCGCGCAGCAAATACATCGCACTCGGAGGCTTTTATCGGCGCATGGCTGCACGCCGCGGTGGTCTGGTGGCCAACAAAGCCCTCGCGCGAAAATTGGCCACACTCTTCTGGCGCGTGATGGTCAAAGGCCTCGATTATGTCGAGACGGGCCTTGCTCACTATGAGGCGCAGGTCCTCGAAACCAAACACCGCATTCTGCACCGGCTCGCCAAACAACTCGGCCAACAAATCGTCCAGGCTCAACCCTACTCGGCAGCTTAAATGACAAACGACCCATATCTGAACGAGTTATTGCTTTCTCACCCGCCTCCCCACCCATGTGTTCATGGAAAGGGATAGCGCAACTTAAAGTTCGTGAAAGCCCAAGTCGGCTACAAAGTCCCGACCTTTCTTAGTAATCCCTATAAGGTCTGGGTTTGATTTTACATTACCAGCAAAAAAGCCACCGTCGACCTCCTGATAAATGAGAAATCCTGAATCAAACAGACGTTTTAAAAATATGAGCTGATAAGCCAACCAGGGTATTCCGCGCCCATCTGGCATCGAAGCCAACTCAAACAAAACGTCCATCTCAATCTGAGAATATTTATCGTGTGCGAAACGAAGATTAAATTTGTAAAGCCTTAGGGCTTTGCGATCAATTTCTCCTCTATCGGCTCGCCTGTGACAGTTAGGGCAAAGAGCAATAAGATTGTCATACTCATGCTCTTTACATTGCGACCACGCAACAATGTGATGAACATCAACTTCAATATATCGACACGTAGGGATCGCGCACCGATGGCCAGCCTCGACGAGAACCCGGCGTCGGATATCAGCTGGTATCGGCGGCCGTACCTCTGAGTCACAGTCACTCATTCAGCGCCTTTTTCTTAATCCACATGCTTTCCGGCTGCACTGGTGTCAACTACACCCCGTCGTCGCGCCGCACGTATCGCACTTCAGGCACGTGCCGTTGCGCACCAAAGTGAAGTTGTTGCATTCGGGGCAGGCTTCGCCCGTATAGCCTTTCAGCCGCGCTTCGCTTCGCCTCGAAGCTTTTGTCGTGCGTTCGGCCGGCACCGACCAGTCGAGTTCGCCCAATTCGGCCTCGATCTCGTTTCCGAGGTTCTTCTTCAGCGCCGTCGCGCCTTGCGGCCCGACCGCCTGCGCGGCGCTCTGCACCAGCATCAATTTATCCGCCTTCGAACGGACGAAACCTTTCGAGACGAATTTCTGCGCCGCGACATTCTGCGGCGGCCGGCTCTGCACCTCGCCTTTGCCGAGCACGTCATGGCCGATGTCGGACGGATCGATATGGGCGAGATCGTTGCGGCCGAGATAGGAAATCGCCAATTCGCGGAACACGTAATCGATGATCGAGGTGGCGTTCTTGATCGCGTCGTTGCCCTGCACGAGGCCGGCCGGCTCGAACCGGGTGAAGGTGAAGGCGTCAACATATTCTTCGAGCGGCACGCCATATTGCAGGCCGACGGAAATGGCGATGGCAAAATTGTTCATAAGCGAGCGCAGAGCCGCGCCCTCCTTGTGCATGTCGATGAAGATTTCGCCGAGCCGCCCGTCGACATATTCGCCGGTGCGCAAATAGACCTTGTGGCCGCCGACCACCGCCTTTTGCGTATAGCCTTTGCGCCGGTCGGGCAGGCGTTCGCGTTCGCGCGTCCGCTCGATGCGTTCGACGATGCGCTCGACGATCTTTTCGGCGACGATTGTCGTCCGCGCCGGCGCATTGGCCGCGATCAAGGCCTCGACCGCCTCGTCCTCGTCCTCCTCGTCCTCGATCAGCTGGCTGTTCAGAGGCTGCGAGAGCTTCGAGCCGTCGCGATAAAGCGCATTGGCTTTCAAAGCGAGCCGCCAGGAGAGCATGTAGGCGCTCTTGCACTCTTCGACCGTCGCCTCGTTCGGCATGTTGATCGTCTTCGAGATCGCCCCCGAAACGAAAGGCTGCGAGGCCGCCATCATGCGGATATGGCTTTCGACCGAGAGCGTGCGCTTGCCGATGCGGCCGCAGGGATTGGCGCAGTCGAAGACGCAGTAATGCTCTTGGCGAAGATGCGGCGCGCCTTCCACCGTCATCGCGCCGCAGACGTGAATATTGGCGGCCTCGATCTCGGCTTTCGAGAAGCCCAGGAAGGTGAGGAGATCGAAACTGGGATCGTCGAGCTTTTCTTCCGGCACTGCGAGTGCGGCGACGAGAAAATCGGCGCCGAGCGTCCATTTGTTGAAGACGAATTTGATGTCGAAGGCGGCGGCCAGCGCCTTTTCGACCTGCGCCAGTTTCTCGTTCGTGAAGCCGCGCTGTTTCAAGCTCGTGGAGTTGATGAACGGCGCTTGCCGCAGCGACGCATGGCCGACGGCATAGGCTTCGATCTCGGCGATCTCGGCTTCCTTGTAGCCGAGCGCACGCAGGCCTTCCGGCACGGCACGGTTGATGATCTTGAAATAGCCGCCGCCGGCGAGTTTCTTGAATTTCACCAGCGCGAAATCGGGCTCGATGCCCGTCGTGTCGCAATCCATGACGAGGCCGATCGTACCGGTCGGCGCGATGACGGAGACCTGCGCATTGCGAAAGCCATATTTCCCGCCGAGCGTCACGGCTCTGTCCCAGGCCGCGATGGCATGCCGGCCGAGCGCATGATCGCGCAGGGAGGCATGATCGAGCGGGACGGGGAGGGTGGCCAGAGCTTCATAGCCGGCCGCTTCACCCTGTGCGGCGCGGCGATGATTGCGCATCACCCGCAGCATCGCCGATTCATTTTCCTTGTAATGAGCGAAGGGGCCGAGTTCGCCCGCCATTTCCGCCGAAGTCGCGTAGCTCGTGCCGGTCATGATCGCCGACAAGGCACCGCAGATGGCGCGGCCTTCGTCCGAATCATAGGCAATGCCCGACGACATCAGGAGCCCGCCGATATTGGCGAAGCCGAGCCCGAGCGTGCGGTATTCATAGGAAAGCCTGGCGATTTCCTTCGAGGGGAATTGCGCCATCAGAACCGAGATTTCGAGCACGAGGGTCCACAGCCGGACCGCGTGTTCATAAGACTCGACGTCGAATTCCTTCGTCTGCGCAGCGCGGAACTGCAGCAGGTTCAGCGAGGCGAGATTGCAGGCGGTATCGTCGAGGAACATATATTCGGAGCAGGGGTTCGAGGCGACGATCGGGCCCGCCGCCGGGCATGTGTGCCAATCGTTGATCGTCGTATGATATTGCAGGCCGGGATCGGCCGATGCCCAGGCCGCATAGCCGATCTTTTCCCACAGATCGCGGGCTTTCACCACTTTGTGCGGCTTGCCGTCGAGCCTGCGTGTCAAGGCCCAGTCGCCGTCCGCTTCGACGGCGTTGAGAAAGGCATCGGTGACGCGCACCGAATTATTCGAATTCTGTCCGGAAACGGTGAGGTAGGCTTCCGAATCCCAATCGGTGGTGAAGGTCGCGAAGCCTATGTCCTTATAGCCTTGGCGGGCGAATTGAATGATCTTGTTGATCATCCCGTCGGGGACGCAGGCGCGGCGCGCGAGTTTGATCTCTTTCTTCAGCGCCGGATTTTTCTCCGGAAAGAAGCAATCGTCGTTGGGCCCCTCGCAATTGACGCAGGCGCGCAGAATGGCCTTCAAAGCCTTCTTCACGATCTTCGATCCGGCGACTAGGGCGGCGACTTTTTCTTCTTCCTTGACCTTCCAGTCGATATAGGCCTCGATATCGGGATGGTCGATGTCGACGACCACCATTTTCGCGGCGCGCCGCGTCGTCCCGCCCGACTTGATCGCGCCAGCGGCGCGATCGCCGATCTTCAGGAAGGACATCAGGCCGGATGATTTGCCGCCGCCCGAAAGCTTTTCGTTTTCACCGCGCAGTTTGGAAAAATTCGAGCCGGTTCCGGAGCCATATTTGAACAGCCGCGCCTCGCGCACCCAAAGGTCCATGATGCCGCCTTCGTTGACGAGGTCGTCGGCGACGGACTGGATGAAACAGGCGTGCGGCTGGGGATGTTCATAGGCCGACTTCGATTTGACGAGCTTGCCCGATTCGAAATCGACGTAATAATGGCCCTGGCTCGGGCCGTTGATGCCATAGGCCCAATGCAGGCCGGTGTTGAACCATTGCGGCGAATTGGGCGCCGCCATCTGGCGCGCCAGCATGTAGCGCAATTCGTCGTAGAAGGCGCGGGCATCGTCTTCGGTGTCGAAATATTTGCCCTTCCAGCCCCAATAGGTCCAGGCGCCGGCGAGCCGGTCGAAGACTTGCCGGGCCGAGGTCTCCGAGCCCGAACGTTCGGCCTTGGGCAAAGCTTCGAGGGCTGCTTCATCGGCCGCGCCGCGCCACAGGAAGGACGGCACGCCGTCTTCCGGGATGCGCGCCAGACGCAGCGGCACGCCGGCTTTGCGGAAATATTTTTGCGCCAGAATATCGGCGGCGACCTGGCTCCAACTCGCCGGGACCTCAATTCCATCGAGCGCGAAGACGACGGAACCGTCGGGATTGCGGATTTCGCTGCGCAGAGTCGTGAATTCGATCTGCGCGTAGGGCGATTCGTCCGCCTTCGTATACCGCCGCTCGATTTGCATAGTTTTCGTCCTGACTTTGATTCGAAACTGGGTTTTCTCTCACCGGCCCGGAGGGTTGAATGGGCAAAGCGAAGACGCGAACGCCTCTTTTCGGAACCTTCGAAAGCCGCTGGCACCTCTCGGGCGGCCGCAATTCATGGCTTGAGAGGAACCGAGTTGGATTATGGCGGAATTCTGACGTACGTCAAGCCCTAGTATAGGCAATGCTTCGTTGCACAAAATGTAGTGCTCAGAGCTGAGATTGCCCGACTCGGGTAAACAAAGTCTTGCCTAACGGAAGCCTGACGACAAGGCCGCAGGCCGCCGCCGTGGGCGTCATCCGCAATATCCCCAGGCCGAGCCGTGCCGGACGTGCAAGCGCCGCAGGCTTAGTAAGCGCCGCGGGCTTGCCAGTTTGCCGCAGGCTTGCCAGTCTGCCGCAGGCCGACCGGTCTGGACAAGTCGCGACGGCGCCGCCATATTCCGCCCGCGAAATATCATGCTCGTCTCGAACCCGGAGCGCCGCCGGATGAATTGGCTTCTGCAGTTATTTACTTGGTGGAACGGTCAGACGCTCAACACCCGCGTCTACACGGCGCTCCATGGCGAATTGGTCGGCGAGGACGAGTTCGGCAATCTTTATTACCGCAGCAAAGGCGGCGCCATTGATCCGGCGCTCGGCTTCGAGCGCCGCTGGGTGATCTTCAACGGCGAAAGCGATGCCTCGACGACGCCGCCTGGCTGGTATGGCTGGCTGCATCACACGTTCGATGTGCCGCCGACGCAGGAAGATTACAAGCCGCGGCCCTGGGAATTGCCGCATCAGCGCAATCTCACCGGCACGCCGCAAGCTTGGCGCCCGCCGGGCTCGACGCTGGCCGAGGGCGAGCGGCCGCCGGCCACTGGCGATTATGAGGCTTGGGTGCCCTGAAGTAGGTCCGCCTCTCGCCCGCCACCGCACCAGCCATTACACTCGATGCGGATGAAGGCAAGTTACAAGGTCGGGCGCGTTCCCTTCACCACAAGAGCCTGCGCCCGGGCGCGCGCAAGCGCGGCCCGGGTGGGGAAGGGAACGCGCCCGATCAATTCATCTATTTCTGGGCGTCGCCTTATTTCGTTGCCGGCACGCGTAGGGCCGAGAGATCCGCGCCGATCTCCCGGCGCATCACCCGATTGCCCCGAATAACAACGGCGCCCGATGCGACCGCGGCGAGGGCGGCCGGATAGATGATATGTTCCTGTTCCAGGACCCGCGCGGCGAGCGTCTCCGGCGTGTCGTCGTCGAGCACCGCGACGGCCGCCTGCGCGATGATCGGCCCTTCATCCATGGCCGGCATGACGAAATGCACCGTGCAGCCATGGATCTTCACGCCATCTGCCAGCGCGCGCTCATGCGTGTGGAGGCCGCGATAGGCGGGCAGGAGGGCGGGATGGATATTGATGATCCGCCCCTCCCAACGTTTCACGAATGCCGGCGTCAGGAGCCGCATGAAGCCTGCGAGGCAGATCAGCTCGATGCGATGCAGATCGAGAAGTACTTGCATCGTATTTTCGAAGTCTTCACGGCCGGCATGGATTTTGTGATCGACGGCGGCAGCCGCAAGTCCCTGTTCTTTGGCGAAAGCCAACCCTTGCGCTTCCGGCCGGTTCGAGAGAACCAGCGCGATTTCGGCGGGGAACTCGGGCGCGCGGGCGCCCTGCACCAGGGCCTGCATATTGGAGCCGCGGCCGGAGATCAAAATTGCGGTGCGCTTGCGGGCAATCACAGGTCGAGCCGCCCTGACGTGAGGACGCGGGGCTGCGCGTCTCGAGCGACGATCTCGCCGAGTTGCACCGGCGTTTCGCCGGCAGAACGCAGCGCGGCCAGGACCTCGTCGGCGCGGGATTTCGCGGCAACGACGACCATGCCGATGCCGCAGTTGAACGTCCGCAACATTTCAGCCGCAGCGACATTGCCCGTCGCGGCGATCCAGCGGAAAACCTCAGGAACGGGAATTGCGGCAAGATCGAGCGCAAAGCCGAGGCCCGCCGGCACCACGCGCGGCAGATTATCGGGAAAGCCGCCGCCGGTAATATGGGCGAGGGCCTTGATCGCATCGGTCGCTTTCAGGGCCGCGAGGATCGGGCCGACGTAAATGCGAGTCGGGGCGAGAAGCGCTGCGGCAAGCGAAATGGCCGGTGCGAAAGGCGCCGGATCGCTCCACGCGAGCCCAGCATCGGCAACAACTCGGCGCACCAGAGAAAAGCCGTTCGAATGGAGCCCCGAGGAGCGCAGACCGAAGACGATATCGCCCGCCTCTATGTCGGTTCTCGGCAAGACGCGGTCGCGCTCGACCGCACCGACGGCGAAGCCGGCAAGATCATAGTCCTTGCCGGCGTAGAGGCCCGGCATTTCGGCGGTTTCGCCGCCGATGAGGGCGGCGCCCGCTTCCTTGCAGCCCTTCGCTATGCCGGCGACGACTTCCGCCGCTTGAGCCGGATCGAGCGTTCCGGTCGCATAATAATCGAGAAAGAAGAGCGGCTCGGCGCCCTGGACGACGAGATCATTGACGCACATGGCGACGAGATCGATGCCGATCGTGTCGTGAAGGCCGCTTTCGATCGCGATCTTGATCTTCGAGCCGACGCCGTCGTTGGCGGCGACGAGGATCGGATCGCGAAAGCCTGCGGCCTTGAGGTCGAAAAGCCCGCCGAAGCCGCCGATTTCGGCGTCGGCGCCGCGCCGGCGCGTCGCCCGCACGAGCGGTTTGATCTTTTCGACCAAGGCGTTGCCAGCGTCGATATCGACGCCGGCGTCGGCATAGGTGAGACCCTTTTTTTCTGCCATTTTTCCGCTAGTCGATCCTTCCCCGGCCGCCGAGCCGGCAGCAGTTTCGGGTGGACATAATCACCGGCCTCGCTGCAGCCGGTGCCTATATCAGCGGCGAGTATAATACCACCAAATTATAACCATCGTCGCGAACACTGTTATGAGACAGACGGCCTTGGCTTATCGATTGAGTGTTTCTCGGCACCCACTTGATCAATTCTGCGCACCGGTTAAAACTCGCAACTCAATCGAAGCTTGGCGGGATTATGGAGACGGGTCGAGCCTTTAACTGTCTTTGGCTGCAAGCAGGGAGCTGCGGCGGCTGCACCATGTCGGTTCTGGAATATGGCGCATCGGGTTGGTTCCAGGAGCTGAAGACATTCGGCATCGAGCTCTTGTGGCATCCGTCGCTCAGCGAAGAAACGGGCGAGGAAGTCTGCGAAATTCTCGACCGCATAGAACGCGACGAAGTCCCGCTCGACGCGCTCTTTGTCGAAGGATCGATTCTGCGCGGCCCCAACGGCACGGGGCTCTTCCACCGGCTGGCGGGAACGGGGCGCACCATGCTCGAATGGGTCGAAGCGCTGGCGCCGCGTGCCCGTTATTGCGTAGCCGTCGGCAGTTGTGCCGCCTATGGCGGCATTCCGGCTGCCGATCCCGATCCTACCGAGGCTTGCGGCCTGCAATATGACGGGACCGAGAAGGGTGGCGTGCTCGGGCGCTCCTTTCGCTCCCGCGCGGGCCTGCCGGCCATCAATATTGCCGGCTGCGCTCCCCATCCTGGTTGGGTCATGGAGACGCTCTTTGCACTGTCGCTCGGCGATTTCGCCAGCGAGGATCTCGATGCCTTCGGCCGGCCGAAATTCTACTCCGATCACCTGGCCCATCACGGATGCAGCCGTAACGAATATTACGAATTCAAAGCGAGTGCCGAACAGATGTCCGAACTCGGCTGCCTGATGGAACATCTCGGGTGCAAGGCGACACAGGCCGTCGGCGACTGCAATCAGCGCGCTTGGAACGGCAGCGGTTCTTGCAGCCATTCGGGTTACCCGTGCATTGCCTGCACCTCGCCGGGTTTCGAGGACAATCGGACTTTCATGCAGACGCCGAAAGTTGCCGGCATTCCGGTTGGCCTCCCGCTCGACATGCCGAAAGCCTGGTTCGTGGCTCTCGCGGCCCTCTCGAAATCGGCGACGCCGAAGCGCGTACGCCGCAATGCAAAGTCGGACCACGTCGTGCAGCCGCCGAAGGGCGGCGCAGGGACAGGTAAATGAATTGTCTCGTCGTCGGTCCCTTCAACCGCGTCGAAGGGGATCTCGAAGTCACGCTCGATATCGAAATGGGTCACGTGCGCGAGGCACGGGTGATGGCGCCGCTTTATCGCGGCTTCGAACAGATTCTCGTTGGCCGTCGAGCTATGGATGGCTTGGTTATTGCACCGCGCATTTGCGGCATTTGTTCGGTCTCGCAATCGGTCGCTGCGGCGGCGGCATTGCGCGCGCTCGATGGTGCCGAGGCGGCGCCGAACGGCCTGTTGGCGACGAATATCGCCCATGCGGCGGAAAATATCGCCGACCATCTCACCCATTTCTATATGTTCTTCATGCCGGATTTCGCGCGGCGCGAATATGCGGCGCGGCTTTGGTTCGAAAGGGCGGAGGGCCGCTTCAAGGCGACGCGCGGGACGGCTCAAGCCGTGGCCTTGCCGGCGCGCGCTAGGCTCCTCGAAATCATGGGCATCCTCGCCGGCAAATGGCCGCATAGCCTCGCCTTCCAGCCCGGCGGAACGACCCACGCCATCGACCTCGGCGAGCGCATCAGGCTCATCGCGATCATTGCTGAATTCAGAACATTTCTCGAAGACCATTTGCTTGCCGCGCCGCTCGATCGCTTGCTCGCCGTAGACAACGGCGCGGAACTCGAAACTTTCGTCGAGAGCGATGCATGGCGCGGAGATTTTGCGGCTTTCATCGAGATTGCCCGCGATCTTGATCTCAGGCGCCTCGGCCGCGGCCCCGGTCCTTTGTTGAGTTACGGCGCCTATCACGAGAGCCGAGGTTCGCTGTTCCGTGCGGGTCTGTTCTGCGAGGGTGAAACCGCGCCCTTGCCGGCCGACGCGATCAGAGAAGACGTCACCCGAGCTTGGCTGCGGGAAACATCTGCCGATCCGGCCGTCGCCGAGACCATTCCTGATGCGCTGAAGGAAGGGGCCTATTCTTGGGCCAAAGCGCCGCGCCTCGACGGGCGTTGTGTCGAAGTCGGCGCCGTCGCGCGACAGGCGGTCAACGGCCATCCCTTGATCCGAAATCTTCTGCAACAAGATGGTGGCACCAATGTGCGCAATAGGGTCGTCGCCCGTGTGCTCGAAATCGCGCTCTTGACCGAAAAAGCAGCAGATTGGGTTCGCGCGTTGCGGCTCAGGGAGCCTTTTTGCACGCATAGACCCGCCGTCACCGAGGGGCGAGCTGTCGGTCTCGTCGAAGCGGCGCGCGGCAGTCTCGGTCATTGGCTGACGGTCCGCGACGGCAGAATCGCGCATTATCAGATCATCGCGCCGACCACCTGGAATTTTTCGCCGCGTGACGCCGCCGGACTGCCGGGGCCGCTCGAAGGCGCGCTGGTAGGTGTCGCAGTCGGCGAATTGGGGGCAAAGGCGGCGGCCATCCAGCATGTCGTGCGCTCGTTCGACCCCTGCATGGTCTGCACGGCGCATTGAAGCGGGCGATAAGGCGCTTTCCAGTCTAGTCGCACGGACTCGGATTGGGGCTCATCGGCTTGCAGTCACGATTGGGCCGGCTCACCGCCTGCCTCGCCAGCGCCGCGGTTGCAGGAATGGGCGTTCTTTTTCCCGCTAGCTGAGTTTTGCGCTCAGTGTCCGGCCGGCTTCGCCGCCCGGTGCAGGCGTTTGCCGCTGGAGGCAGTCGATGTGCACTCCCGCCTGAAGGTCGCTTCCTTCCTTCCTTCTTTCTTTCTTTCCGATGTCCCTGAATTGATCTTGATCAAGGCACTTACCAGTTCTGGAAATTAGCCTTACATTTAATTTCGCCAGCCGCTTGGATCTCGGCGGTAGTTTCCTTGCCAAATCAGTAACTTGCTTTCCAGATCTCGCCTGAATGACTTGGCACGAGCCTTGCGGTTGCTGACTGAAAAAGGAATATCGGGGAGGAAATTCATGCCGTCGGCCTTGGTCCGTGCCCTCGCGGACCGTCACAGACTTCCCCATGTCGACGAGACGAATGTCGACGCTTTTCTTGCCCTTCGCTGCGGGCGAGCCGATCCATGCGGTCTTGTTCTTTGCGGGCGATCCGGCGCGGCGCAAGCGAAGTTTATGAGGATCGGCGATGCGCGCCGATAACCCCCTCGAGACCATCGATGCCGTGGCGAACGAGGTCGGCCGGAAACTCGCACGTGTCTATGGCCCCATCTACGAAGAGGTTATGCGCGATGTGCCGATCTGCAATCACGCGCTCGCGATCGAGGCGGTCGGATTTCGCGCTTTCGAGAAGCGCATTTTGGGCATCATCATCACGCCCTGGTTCATGAATTTGGTGGCGGTCGAGCAAACCCGCGATGGCGACGCGGTTCCCAAGCTTGACGGCTCGAGCCTGCGGCTCTCTCTGCCAGCCGGCGATGTCGATTTCATCGCGGACATGCTTGAAGGTTTCGGCCAATTGCATTCTTGCTCGCTGTTTTCGCCGATGTTTGATTTCGCCGACATGGATGTTGCCCGCCGGACGGCTGAAGAGGCTCTCGAGGCGCTGTTCGAGCCAAGCACTCTTGCCGATGCTCCGGCGACGGCAAAGCCGGCCGCCGCTCTCGACCGGCGCGCCTTCCTGCGGGGACGCCTGAGCGTGGCGGAGGCTGCACTGCCATGAATATGACGATCGGGCCTGGTGCAATTGTCATTGCCACGATCCTTGCCGGCGGCCGGGTCTGTTCGGTGCAAGTGCATTCGACCCGCCCGATTGGGCTTGCGCGGGTTTTTCATGGACGGCCGGTTGAAGAGATACCGGCCTTGGCCGAACGGCTGTTCACGCTGTGCGGCTTTTCTCACGCGGTCGCGGCGAAAGGTGCCATTGATGCCGCGCTTGCGCGGGTGCCGAGCGCTTCCGATCGATTTTCAAGTACAATCGGGCTGCTCGCTGAACGTGTCTCCGAATCGCTCAAGTCTTGCGTTATCGGTTGGCCTTTGCCGGATGCGGTCAACCAGCAGCTCGTGGAAGCCATGCTGCCTTTGCGGGATGCAATCGTTTCGGCACGTGAAATCATGGCGGCGGCGCGCTCCGGCCTCTGTCACGCGCGGCGGCGCGAACTCGTGCCCGTAGCCGATCGCCTGGCAGGCGCGGTTGCCGCGCTTGGTCTTGCGGGCGAGGCAGGCGAGCCTATGCCGGGCAGCTTTTTGGCCGGGATCATGGCGGAGGTTTGCGAAGAGACGGCATTTCTGCCCTGCACACCCGATCCGCTCTCGAGCGCCGACGATCTCGACGTTGTCGCAGAATTGCGTTCAGGCGGCGCCCAATTTGCGAGCCTGCCGGCGCTGCCGGGGCGAAGGATCGAGACCGGCGCTTTCGCCCGCCGTTGGCAAGAGGCGCCTATCGCACGAAGCCCGCTGGCCGCTCGCCTGAACGCGCGGCTCTTCGACACCACGAAGGCGCTCTTTGATCTTAAGAAGGGCCTTGAGAGCGGCGACACCGACGATGCCGAATTGACGAATTTCGGCAAGGCTCCGGACGGCGGCGCCTATGCTGCCGTCGAGTCGCCGCGCGGACGCCTCTATCATTGCCTGGATATCGGCAAAGGCGGTCGCATCGCCTCCTATGAATTGCTTGCGCCGACCGAATGGAATCTCCACCCGGCCGGTCCTTTGGTTGCCGCTTTGCTCGGCGCCAAGGTCGGCGCGGCCGACGAGGCGCGCCCGCGCATCGGCCGCCTTGCCTCGCTCTTCGATCCCTGCGTCGCTTTCCGCGTCGATTGCAAGGAGGCGGGGCATGCATGAAATGGCGATCGGCGAGAGCCTTCTCGAGATCATCGCGGAAGAAAGCCGCAAACAAAACTTCGCCAAGGTTCGGCGGGTGCGGCTCGAAGTCGGCGCGATAGGCTATGTCGAGCCGGAAGCCTTACGCTTCTGCTTCGATGCCGTGTCGCGCGGCACGATCGCGGAGGGAGCGGCGCTCGATATCGCGACTGTGGGCGGCGCCGGCTGGTGCCTCGATTGCGGCAAGACGGTGGCTTTGGCGGAGAGGTTTGGCGCCTGTCCGGAATGCGGAAACCATCACGTGCAAATGACGGCGGGCGATGATCTCCGTATCAAGGAATTGGAGGTGGAATGATGTGCACGGTTTGCGGCTGCGGGACGGCGAGCGTTGCCGGCCCACATGGCGAGCATGATAATGCTCATCGCCATGACGACAATCACGACCACGACCATTCCCATGGGCACCATGCGCATGATCATCATCATGAAGGCGGGCATGTGCACGTGCATCCCCACGTGCACGGACACGAGACGCTCGATTTTGGCGCCGGACTCGCTGGTGTGCATGTCCCGGGATTGAGCCAAGATCGGATCGTGCGCATAGAGCGCGACATATTGTCGAAGAATAAGTCCTATGCGCAGGAGAATCGTGCAAGGCTTGCGACGCGCCGAACCTTCGCACTCAATGTGCTGTCGAGTCCGGGTTCCGGCAAGACCTCGCTGCTGGTGCGGGCCATCGAAGATCTGAAGCCGCGCCTCGCGATTGCCGTCATCGAGGGTGACCAGCAGACGGCCAATGACGCGCAGCGGATCCGCGCGACGGGCGTGCCGGCGATTCAGCTCAATACCGGCAAGGGCTGTCATCTCGATGCGCAAATGGTCGGCCGTGCCCTCGATGAACTCGATTTGACGCCTGGCGGACTGCTCTTTATCGAAAACGTCGGAAATCTCGTTTGCCCAGCGGCCTTCGATCTCGGTGAAGCCCATAAAATCGTTGTCCTCTCGGTCACAGAAGGCGAAGACAAGCCGCTCAAATATCCAGACATGTTCGCCGCGGCCGATTTGATGTTGCTGAACAAGGCGGACCTCTTGCCGCATCTGGATTTCGCCGTCGGCGATTGCCTCGCCAATGCGCTCAGAGTCAATCCGCGCCTGCAGACGCTCATTGTCTCTGCGCGCACCGGCGAGGGCATGACGGCCTTTTATGCCTGGATCGAGGCACGCGCCGCAGTTGCGGCGGCAATGGCCGGATCGGCAGAGACGCAAGCAGGCTAAAGCGATACGCAAGAAAAAAGGAATCGATCGCGAGCGTCCCCTCTCCCCGCATAGGGCCTTGTTTAGACGCCCGTCGCAAGCGATAGGCTATGGCGGGGAGAGGCGATGCCCATTCGGCAATATGGCGCAGTAAATCTCGCGTGTCGCCCAATTTCGAGCAGGCAGGACCCATGCCCCAAGCCCTATCCCTCGATCGCGGACACGCCGAAGCGCTTCGGCTACGCATGCGCGTGCGGGGAGCGGTCCAAGGGGTGGGTTTCAGGCCTTTTGCCTATGGCTTGGCGGGTCGGCTCTCTCTGTCGGGCTTCGTGCGCAATGATGCGGAAGGTGTCTTGCTCGAAGTCGAAGGCGAAAAGGCGCAGAATTTCCTCGATCTTCTGCCGGAAGAATTGCCGCCTCTCGCTCGCATAGATGTGCTCGAAGTTGAAAGGATCGAGCCGCGGGGCCAAACCGGCTTTTCAATTCTCGCGAGCATCGGTGGCAAGAGCCGCACGCGCGTGGTCGTCGACGCCGCCGTTTGCGAAGCCTGTCTTGATGATCTTTTCGATCCATCGAGCCGTTTCCATCTCTATCCATTCCTGAGCTGCACGCATTGTGGGCCGCGTTTCACGATCACCCGCGCTCTGCCTTACGACCGGCCGCAAACGTCGATGGCGAGCTTCGCAATGTGTCCGGATTGCGCTCGCGACTATCATGATCCCAAAGATCGCCGCTTCCACGCCGAGCCGATTGCCTGTCCCAGTTGCGGCCCGCGTCTCAGCCATAAAGTCGCTGATATCGTCGAAGCGATCCGCACGGGAGATATTGTCGCGCTCAAAGGCATCGGCGGCTTTCACCTCCTTTGCGATGCGCGCAACGATGACTCCGTCGCTCGATTGCGGCAGCGCAAGGCTCGCGACGCGAAGCCATTTGCCGTCATGGTCGCGAACGAGGCCTCGGCGGCAATGATCGCCGAAATGGGTGCCGACGAAGGTCTTCTGTTGCGCAATCGCGCCCGACCCATTGTCGTCATGCGATCGCGTGGCGAGCTTGCACCTTCGATTGCGCCGAATCTCAACCGTATTGGTGTCATGCTACCCTACGCACCCTTGCATCATCTTCTGTTTCATGCGGCCACAGGCGCGCCTTGCGACTATCGTCGCGATGGCGC
Organism: uncultured Alphaproteobacteria bacterium; assembly: GCA_963809985.1. Lineage (GTDB taxonomy): Bacteria > Pseudomonadota > Alphaproteobacteria > Rhizobiales > Beijerinckiaceae > Methylovirgula. The sequence goes on from CAWELW010000004.1 coordinate 1,844,209, forward strand.
CAATGATTTCGCGATCGTCGCGACGAGCGCCAATCGTGGTGGCGAGCCGCTCATCGTCGATGATGCGGAGGCAGTGCGGGAGCTTGCAGATATTGCCGACTTGATCGTGACGCACGACCGCGGCATCGTCATGCGCACTGACGATTCCGTCATGAGCATCATCGATCGGGCCCCCGCTTTCGTGCGGCGCGCGCGCGGCTTCGTTCCCGACCCGATTGATCTCGGCGCCGACGGCGCCTGTATTCTGGCGACCGGCGGCCATCTCAAGGCAACCGTCACCGTAACCCGTGGCCGGGAGGCCTTCGTGTCGCAGCATATAGGCGATCTCGATACGGCCGCAACGGTGCGCTATTATGAGGAGACGGTCCGGCATCTTCTCTCCATCCTCGACACGCAGCCGGAGCTCGTCGCCTGTGACCTCCATCCGGATTTTCGCTCGACGCGCGTTGCCGAGGCGACCGGCTTGCCAATCGTGCGGGTGCAACATCATGTTGCGCATGTCGCTGCCGTTGCTGCGGAACATGGCATCGAAGGTCAACTGATCGGCGTCGCGCTCGATGGGCACGGATTTGGGGCCGACGGCGGCGCCTGGGGTGGCGAACTCTTCGAGTTTAACGGCACGGACGCAAAACGGCTTGGCCACTTGCGACCACTTGCTCTGCCCGGCGGCGACCGCGCGGCGCGCGAGCCGTGGCGCATGGGACTTGCAGCACTCGCGGCAGTCGGTCGGCTCGATCTCGGACCGCAGTTTTTTCCGGAGGCGAGAGCGTTTCGTCTCGCTGCTGCGCTGCACCGCGGATCGGCGATGCCGATGACGACGAGCATGGGGCGCCTTTTCGATGCCGCGGCAGCGCTCGCCGGAATCTGCCGCGACCAACATTACGACGGTCAGGCGGCGATGGAATTCGAAGCTTTGTGCGCGACGCCGCGCGCCCATCAGGGTGGTTTCGCGATCGGTGAGGGTACCCTCGATTTTCTGCCTCTTCTCGCCCTTCTCGTCGAAGAGCGCCCCGCGCCGCGCGAGGCGGCCGCGCTTTTCCACGGCACGTTGATCGAGGGGCTCAGCGCATGGATCTCGGCGGCGGCGCAATTGCAAGGCTTGCGGCATGTTGTTCTCGGCGGCGGATGTCTGATGAACCGCGTTCTCGCCGAAGGCCTGGTCGGATCTTTGCGCGGCCGCGGTTTGATGCCTTTCATCGCGCGTGCTTTGCCGCCGAACGACGGTGGTCTTTCGCTCGGCCAGGCGGCGATTGCTCGTTCGATGTTTTCCAACTCTGGCAGCAAGGGAGAGAGGAGCCTGCAATGTGCCTGGCAATTCCAACCCGCGTGATCGAGCTCCTTCCCGATGATCTCGCGAAGGTCAGCCTCGACGGCGTAATCAAGACCATCTCTCTTGCGCTGGTGGAGGACGTCGCCGTCGATGATTATGTGGTGCTTCACGTCGGCTATGCGCTGACAAGAATCGATCCGAAGGAAGCCGAGCGCACGCTTGCGCTTTTTACCGAGGCGGCCGGAGCCCAACTATGAAATATGTCGACGAATATCGCGACGGCGCACTCGCGGAGGCGCTTTCCTTGCGCATTGTCGAAGAGGCGAGAGAAGACCGCGACTATCATTTCATGGAATTTTGCGGCGGCCACACTCATGCGATCTCGCGCTATGGGCTCGAGGATCTCTTGCCTGCAAATGTCCGGATGATCCATGGTCCCGGCTGCCCCGTCTGCGTCTTGCCGATCGGCCGCATCGACGATGCCATCCGTCTCGCCGAACGTCCCGAAGTGACCTTGTGCACTTATGCGGACCTCATGCGCGTGCCGGCGTCGCATGGACGCTCTCTCCTCAAAGCCAAGGCCGCGGGCGCCGACATCAGAATGGTCTATTCGACTCTTGATGCCCTCAAGATTGCCGAGATGGAACCGAATCGACAGGTCGTGTTCTTCGCGATCGGCTTCGAGACGACGACGCCGCCGACTGCGCTTGCAATCCGCCTCGCGGCGAAAAAGGGCCTCCGAAACTTCTCGGTGTTTTGCAATCACGTCGTGACGCCGGCGGCTATCCAGGCGATCCTCGACAATCCGGACGTTCGCGAACTGGGCAGAATCCGTATCGATGGCTTTGTCGGGCCGGCCCATGTCAGTACTATCATCGGAACGCGGCCCTATGAGTTTTTCGCCGAGGAATTCGAGAAGCCGGTCGTAGTGACCGGTTTCGAACCTCTCGACGTCATGCAAGCGATCCTCATGCTGGTGCGACAGGTGAACCAAGGCCGCCACGAGGTCGAAAACCAATATATCCGTGCCGTGACAATCGCCGGCAACCAGAAAGCGCAGGCCGAGGTCATGGAAGTCTTCGAGCTCCGCGAGAGTTTCGAATGGCGCGGCTTGGGCAATGTTCCTTATGGTGCACTGCGTTTACGGGGCGCCTACGCGCAATATGATGCCGAGCGGCGCTTCAATGTCATATCGCAACCAGCCAAGGATAATCCGGCCTGCGAATGCGGCGCGATTCTGCGCGGAGTCAAACGGCCATCCGATTGCAAGCTCTTCGGCACGGTCTGCGCTCCTGAAACGCCGATGGGGTCCTGTATGGTCTCGTCGGAAGGGGCCTGCGCCGCGCATTGGAGCTATGGCCGGTTCCGTGAGATCGCCGGGCGAGGGGGCCAGGCATTGCGCCGCGAACCGCAAAGGGAAGCCTCATGAATGCGCCGAAGCTCATTCTGCGCAGACTCGATCTGGCAAGAGGTCGCGTCGATCTCTCGCATGGCGCCGGCGGCCGCGCCATGGCGCAGCTCATCAGCGATGTCTTTCATGCGGCCTTCGACAATGAATGGCTCGAGCGCGGCAATGATCAATCCGCATTCGACGTGCCGCGTGGGCGGATGGTGATGACAACGGACGGTTATGTGGTTTCACCGATTTTCTTTCCGGGCGGGGACATTGGCTCGCTCGCCGTCCATGGCACGATCAACGACATTGCGATGGCGGGTGCGAAGCCGCTCTATCTTTCGGCAAGTTTCTTCGTTGAAGAAGGATTTCCTTTGAGCGATCTCGTGAGGATCGCCGAGAGCATGGGCAAAGCCTCGCGCGAGGCCGGCGTTCCGATCATCACCGGCGATACCAAGGTTGTCGAACGTGGCAAAGCCGACGGCATCTTCATATCTACCTCCGGAATAGGCGCCGTTCCCGAGGGGCTCGATCTGTCCGGCGACCGGGCGCGGCCGGGGGACAGCGTCCTTCTCTCCGGCACGATCGGCGATCACGGCGTTGCCGTCATGTCGAGGCGCGAGAACCTCGAGTTCGAAACCGAAATCGTATCGGACTCCGCGGCGCTCCATGGCCTCGTCGCCGAACTTGTCTCGGTGGCGGGGGCCTCGATCCGGCTGATGCGCGATCCGACGCGTGGTGGGCTTGCGGCCACGCTCAATGAGATCGCACACCAATCGGGCGTCGGCTTTCGGCTTGAGGAACACGCGATTCCCGTCAAGGCGCAAGTGGCGGCAGCCTGCGAATTGCTCGGGTTGGATCCGCTCAATGTCGCGAACGAGGGCAAGCTTGTCGCAATCGTCGCGCCGGAGGCGGCGAAACCGCTCTTGGCAGCAATGCGTTCGCATCCGCTCGGACGAGATGCGGCGATCATCGGAACGGCCGCCGAGGACGATCACCATTTCGTGCAAATGGCGACATCGTTCGGCGGCGGCCGGATCGTCGATTGGCTCGCGGGCGAACAATTGCCGCGGATTTGTTGAGGTGGCAGAGATGCGCATTCTGCTTCTTTGCCATAGTTTCAATTCGCTGACGCAGCGATTGCATGTCGAATTGACGGAGCGGGGACATGACGTCTCCGTGGAGTTCGACGTCAACGACGATGTGGCGCGTGAAGCGGTTGCGCTTTTTGGCCCCGATCTCATCCTGGCTCCGTTCTTGAAGCGTGCCATTCCCGAGGATATCTGGCGCGAGGTCCTCTGTCTCATCGTGCACCCGGGCGTGCGCGGAGACCGCGGCCCGTCCGGCCTCGATTGGGCGATCCTCGCCGATGAAACAACGTGGGGCGTGACTTTGATCGAAGCACGCGCGGAAATGGACGCTGGGCCGGTTTGGGCCTGGCGCGAATTTCCGATGCGCACGGCGACCAAATCGAGCCTCTATCGGCATGAGGTCACGGAGGCCGCCGTTGCTTGCGTTCTGGAAGCCCTCGATCATTTGGGGAGCGGAAGCGGGCGCGCGCCGGTCGCGCCGCATAACGAAGGACGCGGTTCCATACGTTCTTCCTGTGGCGCGGCAGCGCGCAAGCTCGATTTCACGGCACAGGATTCGGCAACAGTCTTGCGGATCATTCGCGCCAGCGACGGCACGCCGGGCGCGATCGGTTCGATCTTCAACCGCAATTTGCGCTTCTACGACGCCCACGACGCATCCGGCCTTTGCGGTGTTCCGGGGGCGGCACTGGCGAAATCGGGGCCGGCGGTCGCAGTGGCGACGCGCGATGGGGCAGTCTGGATCGGCCATGCAAAATCGCTCGAGAGAGGATCTTTGAAACTGCCGACGACGCAAGTGCTGCACGGTGAGATCGCGTCCTTGCCGGAGATCGCCGGCTATCCGATTCCGCATTATGAGGAGGAAGGCGGCACCGGCTTTCTCTATTTTTCGTTTTACAACGGAGCCATGGCGACAGGCGATTGCCGCGAACTTCTCGCCGCCGTCCGGCGCGCTTTGCAGCGCCCGACACGCGTTCTCGTGCTCATGGGCGGTGCGGATTATTGGTCGAATGGCCTGCATCTCGGGATCATCGAGGCCGCGGCCAGCCCGGCCGAGGAATCCTGGACCAACATCAGCGCCATGAACGATCTCGTCGAGGCGATTATCAGGACCGACGACAGGTTGCTGATCGCCGCTGTACGGGGCAATGCAGGTGCGGGCGGGGTTTTTCTCGCTCTGGCCTGCGACGAGATTTGGATGCGCGACGGCGTCATCCTCAACCCCCATTACAAGGATATGGGCAATCTCTACGGATCGGAATTCTGGACCTATCTTCTGCCGCGTCGGGTTGGCATCGAGACCGCGACCAAGATCGCGCAAACGCGCCTGCCCATGGGCGTCTACGAAGCGAAGCGATTGGGCCTGATCGACCGGCCTTTGCCGAACGAGCCGGCAGAAGCTGACAATATCGCGCGCGCCGCCGCACGAAGCCTCGCGCAAAACGCTGACCTTGCGGATCGAATCGCTTCAAAGCGGGTGATGCGGCTGCGGGACGAGGCCGCCAAACCGCTCGCGCTCTACGGGGCGGAAGAATTGGCACGCATGCGGGTGAATTTCTTTGGCTTCGACCCGAGTTATCACGTTGCGCGTTTCAATTTCATCCGGAAGATTGCCAAGTCGCGGACGCCAATGACCTTGGCGCGGCACAGATCGCGCGCCCATAGGCTCGAGGGGGCGCCTTTGCCGCGGGAATGGAGCGCGGCGCGATGACAGCCCATGCTACGGTTCTCATCGTCGATGACGAGGTCCGTTCGCTCGAATCATTGCGCCGTGTTCTCTGCGAGGATTTCGAAGTCATTTGTGCGCATAATGCGGCGGAGGCCGAGGCCGTCCTCACCGGCGAAATGGTGCAGGTCATTCTCTGCGACCAGCGCATGCCGGGGGAATCCGGCGTCGAGTTCTTGAAACGTGCGCGCGAACAATGGCCGGACACGGTTCGCATGATCATCTCCGGCTATACCGATTCCGAGGACATAATCGCGGGTGTCAACGAAGCCGGGATCTATCGATATATAACCAAGCCCTGGCATCCCGATAAGCTTCTCGCCACTGTCCGCGAAGCCGCGCAACTCTTTCACTTACAAAGAGAATCCGGGATCGTCTTCGTCGACGCGAAGCCCTCGCACGATGGCCTGCAGCGCGCCCTTGGCGAACGGCGCCGCTCCGAACGGCGAATGTACGAATTCAACCGCATCGTGCATGTGCCGGAAAGCCCGATTCGACCGGTGATCGCATTGGCGCAGCGGGCGGCGGAGTATGATATTTCGGTCTTGATCACCGGCGCCTCGGGGACGGGCAAGGAATTGCTCGCCCGCGCCATCCATCATGGCTCGGCGCGCGCTGAAGAGGCATTCGTCGTCGAAAATTGCGGGGCGCTGCCGGACGAGCTCCTCGAAAGCGAATTGTTCGGCTGCAAGAAAGGTGCGTTCACCGGCGCCTATCAAGACCGAATCGGTCTTTTCGAAGTGGCCGACGGCGGCTCGATCTTTCTCGACGAGATCGGCGAGACTTCACCGGCGTTTCAAGTGAAGCTCTTGCGGGTGCTGCAGGAAGGCGAGATCCGGCCGCTCGGGGCGCAGCGGCCGCGCAAGGTGAATGTCCGGGTCATATCGGCGACCAACCGCGACATGACCGAGGAAGTGGCAGCGGGCCGCTTCCGGCGCGACCTCTATTACCGGCTCGCGACCTTTCCGATCCATATGCCGCCCTTGCGCGAGCGACCGATGGACGTGCCGGCCATTGCAGCGCGCGTGCTGATCGACGTCAACCAAGCGTTTCGCCGCCGCATTCCGGGATTTGCGCCAGAAACCCTGCGGTTGATGACGGACTATGACTGGCCCGGCAATGTGCGGGAATTGCATAACGAGATCCAGCGCATGGTCACACTTTCCGATGGCGAGCAGGAATTGCAGCCGGATCTCCTCTCTCCGGGGATCCAAAATGGTCGATGCCGCGCCGCAGCCCTCGGAAATGATCGCTTAGCCCTGAAGGATCAGGTCGAATCGCTCGAGCGGAACGTGATCGATGCGGCCCTCCGTCGCCACGCGGGAAATATCAGCCACGTGGCGGAAGAATTGGGCTTGTCGCGGGTTGGATTGCGCAGCAAGATTGCGCGCTACGATTTGAGGCGTGACCTCGATGACAACGAGTGAATCGGACAGGCGCACCCACGCTACGAATCTCCTTGCCACGATTGCGATCGGCGAGGAGATCGCGCTTGACGGCGCCAGCGAATCGATGTGGTTCGAAGTCATTCACAAAATGGACGAGGTCTATTCCGACCTCATTCGCTACGAGGCCGATCTCGAGCGAAAAAACGCCCAACTCGAGGAAGCGCAAGCCTTCATTTCCAGCGTCATAGCCTCCATATCCGACAGCCTGATCGTCTGCGACAGGCACGAAATCGTGCTGCAGGTCAATCCCTCCTTGCTGCGGATTGTCGGCAAGACCGAGGCCGAGTTGATTGGCTCCAACATCGCCGATCATCTCGTCGAATCAGATCGTGAGACTGCTGGCCGTGTGATCGCGTCGGGCGCAGCCGGCGAGGTGCGCGATGTCGATTTGCGTTTCCTGACGGCATCCGGCCAATCGGACCTCATGGCCATGCATTGTTCGACACGCTTTGATCCGGACCGCAAGCGCGCTGGCGCCGTGCTCACCGGGCGGCCGATCAGCGAATTGCGACGCGCTTATGAAGCTTTGAACGAGGCGCATCTCGAATTGCAACAAGCGCAACGCAAGCTGGTCGAACAAGAGAAGATCGCCAGTCTCGGGCGGCTCGTCGCCGGCGTCGCGCATGAATTGAACAATCCGATCAGCTTCGTTTTCGGCAATGTCCATACACTCGCACGCTACCGCAAGAATGTCGTAAAATATCTCGATGCCGTTCACGCCGGTTTTGCCGGTACGAAACTCGCCGAACTGCGGCGGACACTCCGTATCGACGCTATAGTCGACGATCTCGCGCCACTCATCGAAGGCACGCTCGAGGGGGCGGCACGCGTCAGCGATATCGTGAAGAATCTGCGACGTTTGTCGTCGAGCAAATTGGGGGAACGGCAGCCAGTCGATCTCGGCAACATCGTGCGCACCGCCACGCACTTGGCATCACGGGCCAAGAACATTAGCGCCGAGGTGGATGTTGACATAGATCCGAATGTTCAGATTGATGCGCATGAAGGTCAGATCCATCAAGTCGTCGTCAATCTCGTCGACAATGCGCTGGATGCCGTGCGCAATGTTGCGAATCCGCATATCTTCATTTCGGTCAAGAAAATCGGCCGCGAGGTCGTGATCACAATGGCGGACAATGGCGCCGGAATAGAAAGCGGCATTTTGGACAAAATCTTCGAACCTTTTTTTACGACGAAAGTGGTGGGGGAGGGGACTGGGTTCGGCCTTTGGATCAGCTACGTCATCGTGCGGGAACATTCGGGTACGATCGTGGCCGCCAATGCGCCCGCTGGCGGCGCGGTCTTCACGATCAGGCTTCCGATCGATGCCGCCCCGGTGAAGCAGGCCATCGGATGAACAAAGCGCCCGGCTCCTCATTGCTGGTTCCCTACGCTCGTGTGCGTGATGGCGACCGGGGCGCGCCCGTCGCTTCGACCTTTTCTTGACTAAGATGTCCTACATATCTTTTGCAAGCCTGCCTAATCTGATCAGCCTCGGCCGTCTGGTCATGGTGCCGGCCGTGATCGCGATGATTTCGGCGCAACGCTGGCAGGAAGCGAGCATCATTTTCGTCTTGGCCGGCGTTTCGGACGCGGTCGACGGTTGGCTCGCCAAGACTTTTGGTTGGCGCACCGAACTCGGCGCCTATCTCGACCCGCTCGCCGACAAGGCGCTGCTCGTCTCGATCTATGTGGCGCTCGCGATCGTCAATGTCGTGCCGCCGACGCTGACGATCATCGTCGTTGCACGCGACCTCATGATCATCGGAGCGGTGCTGATTTCCTGGTTGATGGGCGCGCCGGTCGAGATCAAGCCGCTTTTGATTTCGAAAGTGAACACGGCGGTGCAGATTGGCTTTGCGGCTTTGGTTCTCGGCGCCAAGGCGTTTCAGTTCTCGACCGAACCTTGGCTCGAGGTCGCGCTCTATATCGTCGCGGCGTTGACGCTCGCGTCGCTCGTCGCCTATTTGCTGCAATGGGCCAAGCACATGGGTCTTTGACCAGGCAATCCGCTACGGCTTGCCGTTGCGCATCGCCGCACCGAACTCACGCCGCAGCGCTTCCCCGTGTTCTCCGAGCGCCGGCGTCTTGCCGGCAGAAGAGAGCGCACCATCATACGTCGCGCCCCGGGGCCAGCATGGCGACCTCGCCGGCCGGCGTGTCGACGCGAATGAAGCGGTTTTGCGGATGATTGGCGAAATCCTCGAGCGAGCTAACGCGGCCATAGGCGAATGCGCCGCCCGCCGGAGCTTGCCGCTTTCCCCTCGAGCCGATCTCGTCTAAACGCTTGCGAAGCGTGGCGAAAGGCGACGACTTTGGAACAGCAGAACGCGGCTGCGGAGGTTGGGGCCATACGGGTGGGGTGGCAGATCGCTTTTTGGATCGGCGCCTTTGCCTTGTTCATGCTGCTGTTGTGGTGGTTCAGCGGCGTTCTTCTCCCGTTCGTCGCGGCCATTGTGATCGGCTATCTGCTCGATCCGGTCGTCACTGCACTGCAGAAGCTGGGCATTGGCCGGGCGGCCGCCACATTGCTCATCCTTGCCCTCGTCCTAGTCGTCATTGTCGTGATCTTCATCCTGATTGTTCCCGTGCTGGCGCATCAGCTGTCGGGATTCGTGCAGTCCCTGCCGGACATTCTGAGCAAATTGCAAAGCCTGATCGCCGCGGCGGGCGAGAAGCTCGCCAAGGACTATGGCGGGGTTTTCCTCGAAAAACTGGGATTGGAGAGCGCCAACGATATCCGCGCGAGCGTCAACGACTTGGTCGGCCAGGCTGCGCGCTGGTCCGGAACGTTTCTCAACTCCTTGGTGGCGCGCGGCGTCGCGCTCGTCAGCCTCGTCTCGCTCATCGTCGTGACGCCCGTCGTCGCTTTCTACGTTCTGTTGGACTGGTATGAGATGATTGCGACACTCGACGAACTCGTGCCGCCGCGGCATCGCGCCACCGTGCATGAATTGGCGGCCGAGATCGATCGTGCCATCGCCGGCTTTTTGCGTGGCCAATCGCTCGTTTGCCTCTTCCTTGGAGCCTGGTACGGGTTGGGCCTCACCTTGGTAGGCGTCAACTTCGGCTTTCTGATTGGCATTTCTGCCGGTTTCCTGAGTTTCATTCCCTATGTCGGGTCGCTCACCGCGCTCGTCGTCGGGACGACCGTCGCAGTCGTCCAGGGCTGGCCGAATTGGCATTTACCAGCCATGACCTTGGCGGTCGTGGTTGCGGGACAGTTTCTCGAAGGCAATGTCTTGGGACCGAAACTCGTCGGCGGCAGCGTCGGCGTGCATCCCGTCTGGCTCATTTTCGCCTTGCTTGCCTTCGGCAGCCTTTTCGGCTTCGTAGGACTCATCGTGGCGGTGCCGCTCGCCGCCGCGGGCGGCGTCGTTTTGCGCTTCGCCATCAAGCGCTACAAGGCCAGCGCTCTCTATACGGATCTGCCTCCGGCCGTTTCGAAACTGCCGCAATTGACGCCGAGCGAAACGCCGGTCGAGAAGGAAGGATGAGGCCGTGGCGGAAAGGCCGGTCCGGCAGCTCACGTTTGATCTCGCCCGGGAGCCGCAATACGGACGCGAGAATTTTCTCGTGTCCGGCTCCAACGAAGTGGCATTTCGGCTGATCGAAGCCTGGCCGAATTTGCCGGCCCATGCTTTGCTTCTCATCGGGCCTCCGGGATCGGGCAAGAGCCATCTTGCCGCGATTTTTGCGGCACGCACGCAAGCGGCTATCGTTTCAGCTGCAGCGCTCGCCGAGGCGGATCTCGTCTTGCTTGCGGGGCAGGCGGCGATCGTCGTCGAAGACGCGGATCGGATCGGCGCCGACGAAGCGAGCCTGTTTCATCTGTTCAATCTTACGCTGGAACTGAAAACCGCCGTGCTCTTGACGGCGCGTGATAAGCCTGAGAGCTGGGGCCTGCGCACGGCCGATCTCCTCTCGCGCCTGCGCCTTTGCCCTAGCGTCGTACTGAGCCCGCCCGACGATGCGCTGCTCGAGGCTGTCATCGTCAAATTGTTCTTCGATCGGCAACTAACCGTGGACGCCGGCGTCATTGGCTTCTTGGCGCTGCACATGGAGCGCTCGTTCGATGCCGCCCGCCGACTCGTCGAATTGCTCGATCGCGAGGCACTGGCGCGCGGCGCGCCGATCACGAAATCGCTGGTGCGCGAAATGTTGGGTGCAGACTCGGGGAAAGATCCGAACCACGAGCCGGGTTAGCCGAGCTTAGCGGTCGCGCACCTCATTTGCCGGAACCCTCGAAACGCTTCTTCCAGAACGCCGCGATTTCGCCGACGACGCCGCGGCGGAAGACGAGCACGCACGCAACGAAGATAACGCCTTGGATCACCGTGACCCATTGGCCGAATTGCGCCAGGTAATTCTGCATCGCGACAATCACGAAGGCGCCGACGACCGGGCCCAAGATCGTGCCGAGGCCGCCGATCAGGGTCATCAGCACGACCTCGCCGGACGTGCCGAAATGTACGTCGGTGAGCGAGGCATTCTGCGTCACGATCGCCTTGGTTGCGCCGGCGAGGCCTGCGAGAGTGGCCGACAAGACGAAGGCGGCCAATTTATATTGATCGACTTTGTAACCGAGCGAAATGGCCCTCGGTTCGTTCTCGCGAATGGCCTTCAGGATCTCGCCGAACGGCGAGTTGACGATCCTTTGGATCAAGAGGAAGCCCAAAAGGAATATGCCCAAGACGACGTAGTAAAGGGTCAATTGGTTCGACAGATCGATGAAGCCGAGGAGATGGCCCTGGGGGACCGCCTGGATGCCGTCCTCGCCATGCGTAAACGGTGCTTCAATGCTGAAGAAATAGATCATTTGCGACAACGCGAGGGTGATCATCGCAAAATAGATGCCTTGCCGGCGGATGGCGAGTGCACCGACGACGATGCCGAGCACGCCGGCGGCAAGAGAAGCGGCAATGATGCTGAGTTCGGGCGGCCAACCCCAGACCTTGGCGATATGGGCGCTGAAATAAGCCGCCGCGCCGAAAAACATTGCATGGCCGAAGGATAATAGCCCGACATAGCCGATGAGCAGGTTGAAGGCGCAGGCAAACAGCGCGAAGCAAAGAAACTGCATGAGAAAGAAGGGGTAGGCGACGAACGGCGCGGCGGCGAGAAGAACGACGATGATCGCGAAGGCGACGAGTTCCGCGTTCGGTCGTTGCCTGGCGCGCACGACGGAGATCGAATGTGAAGGAGCGGTCATGTCAGGCTACCCTGCCGAAGAGGCCGGCGGGTTTGATCAGCAACACGATGGCCATGATAACAAAGACGACCGTATTCGACGCTTCCGGATAGAAGACTTTCGTCAAGCCTTCAACGAGGCCTAGGGAAAACCCTGTGATGATGGACCCGAGGATCGATCCCATGCCGCCGATCACCACCACGGCGAACACGACGATGATGATTTCGCTGCCCATCAACGGGCGTACCTGATTGATCGGCGCGGCGAGCACGCCGGCAACCGCGGCGAGCGCTACGCCAAGACCGTATGTGAGCGTGATCATCATCGGTACATTGATGCCGAAGGCCCGCACCAGTGTCGGATTCTCGGTGGCTGCGCGCAAATAGGCGCCGAGCCGGGTTCGCTCGATCAGGAACCACGTGCCGAGGCAGACGACGAGCGAGAAGGCGATGACCCAGGCCCGGTAATTCGGCAAATACATGAAGCCGAGATTGTGGCCGCCTTGGAGCTGTGCCGGGATGTTGTAAGGAAGCCCGGAGGAGCCGAAAGAATTTTGGAACAGGCCTTCGATGATCAAGGCGAGCCCGAGAGTGAGCAGCAGGCCGTAGAGATGATCGAGCTGAGCAATTCGCCGCAGCATTGTTCGCTCGATCGCCATGCCGAGCAGGCCGACGATAAGCGGGGATAAGAGCAGGGCCCACCAATACGACAGCCCGATGCCGATGTGGACTGTTTCCAATGTGCCATTGCTGAACAATATTGCAAGGTTGGGCACGTCGATGCCGTTCAAGAGAAACCAGGCGCAAAACGCACCCATCATATAGAGCGCCCCATGGGCAAAATTGACGATGTTCAACATGCCGAAGATCACCGCCAGACCGAGGCTCAGCAAGGCATAGAAGGCCCCATTGATCAGCCCGAGAAGCAATTGGCCGAACAAGCTCTGCGCCGTTATGCCGAGGATCGGTATCATGGTGGCTCCGCTCTAGTTAGGGCGCATCTGCGCGCGCGTCGCAGATGCATTTCGTCTGAAGCGCAGTGGCGCGATCACTTGACCAGGGGGCAACCGCCATCGGCGAGCGGCCGGAAGGCCTCATTCCCGGGGACCGTCGCGATAAGCTTGTAATAATCCCAAGGCCGCTTCAATTCCTCCGGCGTTTTGACTTCGACGAGATAGGCTTGATGGATCTTGCGACCATCGGCTCTGATCTCACCCTTGCCGAACAGCGGGTCGTCAGTCGGAATTTCTTTCATTTTGGCGACGACTTTGGCACCGTCGGCGGCGTCGCCGAGAGCTTCGGCGGCCTTGAAATAGTGCAAGAGTGACGCATACACGCCGGCCTGCACCATGTTCGGTACGGCACCGGTCTTCAGTCTTTTTTGGAAGCGCTCGGAAAACTCACGAGTCTGATCGTTAAGGTCCCAATAGAAACTAGTGGTCAGCGTGAGGCCATGGGCGAGGCTTATGCCCAAAGCATGGATGTCATTGATGAAGAGCAGAAGCCCGGCGAGCTTCTGGCCGCCCGCGGTAATGCCGAATTCGGCCGCTTGTTTGATCGCATTGGTCGTATCGCCGCCGGCATTGGCAAGGCCGACGACCTTTGCGCCAGAGGCTTGCGCCTGCAAAAGAAAGGATGAGAAATCGGACGTGTTCAGCGGATGGCGCACTTTGCCGACGATCTTGCCGCCGGCCTTTTCAACTGCCGCCCCCGTATCTCTTTCGAGCGCATGGCCAAAGGCGTAATCGGCGGTGATGAAGAACCAAGTGTTGCCGCCCGCCTTGGTCAGTGCCGTGCCGGTGCCATTGGCCAGCATATATGTGTCATACGCCCAATGCACCGTATTCGGCGTGCAGGCCTTGCCGGTCAGGTCGGATGATGCCGGCCCGTTGGCGAGGAAGACCTTGTTCTTGTCCTTGACCACTTGGTTGACGGCCAAGGCCACACCCGAATTGGGGATGTCGACGACGACGTCGACTTTGTCGACATCGAACCATTGCCGCGCAATATTGGACCCGATATCCGGCTTGTTCTGGTGATCGCCGTGGATCACGTCGATTTTCCAGCCTTTTTTCAAGAGGCCCGAATCTTCGACGGCCATTTGCGCGGCCAATGCGCAGCCCGCCCCGCCGATGTCGGAATAAAGGCCCAACTCGTCGGTGAGCACGCCGATCTTGATCGTCTTAGTCTGTGCCTGCGCTGCTCCCGCGAAGAGCAAAACCGCACAAACTCCAGCCGCTAAAGTCAACCGTCTCATATCGTCCTCCTCTTCGCTCGACGCCGTTGCCAGTCAGACGCCCAGGTATTCGTGCAGTTTGGACATGTTCGCTTCGAGTTCGGCATTGGCGAACGTGTCGATGACGCGACCATGTTCCATGACATAGTAGCGATCGGCGACCGTCGAAGCGAAGCGGAAATTCTGTTCGACCAGCAGAATCGTAAATCCCTTCTCCTTCAATTGCGCGATCGTGCGGCCGATCTGCTGGATGATGACCGGTGCGAGGCCCTCGGTGGGCTCATCGAGCAAAAGCAGGCGGGCACCTGTGCGCAAGATGCGGCCGATCGCCAGCATCTGTTGCTCGCCGCCCGACAATTTCGTGCCTTGGCTCTTCATCCGCTCTTGGAGATTGGGGAAAAGTTCGACGATCTGTTCGATCGGCAAGCCACCTGGTTTGACGCGCGGCGGCAGCACCAGATTTTCTTCGACGCTGAGGCTCGAGAAAATGCCCCGCTCTTCGGGGCAGATCGCAATGCCGGCGCGGGCGATCCGATCCGAGGTCGCCGAAATCAATTCCTTCATTTCGAACCGAACGGAGCCTTTGCGCTTGCCGACGATGCCCATGATCGATTTCAAGGTCGTCGTCTTGCCGGCCCCGTTACGGCCGAGCAACGTCACGACTTCGCCCTCGCGAACGTTGAAATCGACGCCGTGCAGAATATGGGATTCGCCATACCAGGCTTCGAGATTTGCGACTTCGAGGAGAGCCGACAATTCAGCCATCACCTACCCCCATATAGGCTTGCTGCACGTCTGGATTTCTCGACACCGTTGCATAGTCGCCTTCGGCCAAGACATGGCCGCGCGTCAACACCGTGATCGTGTCGGACAATGACGCGACGACTTGTAGGTTATGTTCCACCATCAAAATCGTCCTGTTGGCGGAAACGCGTTTGACGAGCGCCTGGATACGCTCGATGTCCTCATGGCCCATGCCCGCCATCGGCTCGTCGAGCAGCATCAGTTCCGGCTCGAGCGCCATGGTGGTCGCAATCTCGAGCGCCCGTTTGCGACCGTAGGACATTTCGACAGCGACCGTCTGGGCATACTCGGCGAGGCCGACGTCGTCGAGCAGGCTCTCGGCGCGCGCGTTCAAACTCGTGAGGACGCGTTTCGAGCGCCAAAAATCGAACGAATTTCCGCGCGCCCGCTGGAGAGCGACGCGGACGTTCTCGAGCGCCGTCAGATGCGGAAAAACAGCCGAGATCTGGAACGATCGGACGAGGCCCAGGCGGGCGACGTCGGCGGGCTGCATCGCACTAATGTCCTTGCCATTATAGACGATGCGGCCGCGCGTCGGCCGCAAAAATTTGGTGAGGAGATTAAAGCAGGTTGTCTTGCCGGCCCCGTTGGGGCCGATCAGCGCATGGATGCTGCCACGCTCGACGCGCAAGTTGACGTCTCTGACGGCGATAAATCCGGCGAATTCCTTGCTTAGACCTTCGGTCTCGAGAATATAGTCGCCACGCACTCAACCGACCTCCCTCCGTCCCGCCCATTCGGCTCCCGTCATCTGCCGGGCGGCTCCGTCCGCCCGGCGGATGCACTCGATCGGCGCGACCATGCGCCCAATCGAGCAGTTGGAGCATGTCCGGGAAAACCGGGTTCCCTTCCGGAAAATGCTCGACACGATCGGATTGGAGTCCACCCTGCCGACGAGCCACCGAAACAATGTCTCGGAAACCTGAGACAACGCCCAATCCCGCCGCGACCGGTTCCGCCGACGCCGATCTTTGCCGCCTTTGCCCGCGCTCTCGCCCCCGGCAAGGCGGGACTTGCCCGATCCTGCCATGGATTGCAAAGCGAAAGCAGTGGAAAAAGCTACACCCGATCCCCTCATTATAATCAAGTCTATATTCCCGATCCGAACGGCTTTGATCCATTCTTTCGCGGAAATTTGAGAATGCTCGCGTCGCCCATCCTAGCCTCTGTCGACGATCAAGTCCTCGCTGCAATTTCCGCCTGGCTTTGAAATCGGGTGGGGTGCGGATGCGGGCGAAGTTTGCCGAGGCGTCGAATTTCTGCACGGGGCGGCGCGCGACCGCAAATCATCGGAACTATCCGCGGGCGCCCAGCGAAGTTCGACAACTAATTGAAGTTAAATAGGTCTCATGGATCCGATGAACGCGTCCAGCGGGAGGTGGTGGCGAATTTCGGCATCGCCGACGGTTGGCCATTTCGGCCGCCGAAATCTGCTGCAGTCCGGAAGCTATTTCATAGTTGGGCACAATGAGGGTCGGCGCCGGCGGTGGGCTCTGGCCTGGAAAAAACGCTGCCTTTGCAATGCGAAAATCCGAGACCGATGCAGCCGGCGCGATATCAGAGCCGGGCCGAACAAAACCCGGTTCGGCCCGGACCTCGAAAAGCGCGGCGCAAGCCTTAAATCATTTCCAGCCGGCTTCCTTGTCGCACGCCTTTTGCTCCGCCACGTAAGTCTTTTCCCATTGCGTGATCGTTTGGGTCTCGTTGCTCGACATCTTGTTGTTCATGCAGGTGCAGTATTTCGTGATGACTTCCACCGACGCTTTTTCGTTTTGGTTGTCTTTCAGACATTGCGCGACCCATTTCAGGTCATCGGCATCCGCCCACGCGGCGCCGCCCGCAAACACTGATCCCATGACGATCAACGCCAAAGTTGCAGCCTTCATGATGTGCTCCTCCGTATGAGCCGATGCAACTCGACGATCGCATTCGGCGCGGTAAAGTCTCGCACAAAATGATCTTGCGCAAGTGATTTGACGCCGAGGCCGCAACATTCGTCGGCTTCGGCCGTGCCCGGTCGGATCGGCTGTCGGAGGGTGGCAACAGTCCGCGCGGCGGCAGCGGCACCCGTCAGACCAGCGCGGCGATAGGGTTCGCTTTCGAGCATTTCGGTTTCGCGAAACTTCGCGATTGCGACGGCGTTAAGAAATGGGCGAAAGCGCGAACGTACCGGCGACGAATCACCGACCTGGCCGTGTTTCCATTTCATTCCCTCCGGATTTGGGCGATCCTGACGGCCGGCAACGCTAGCGGCCCGAACCTTCAGCCGAAGCAAACCGATTTGGCTTAACTAATATGGTTCGGTTTGAGGCAGGGCCGTCGATCGCACCGCCGATATGTGAAGTGCGGGCGACGGAGGCTTCGGACAGGCGCTCACGATCCGAGCGCCGCATCCAATGCGAGAATTCCAGGCTGGCTTGCGGCTGCCTCAGCCGCTTGCCGGCGCTTCGCCGCGGCTGTGCAGAAGCTTTGCGTAAAAGGCGGCGTAGGGTTCGGCGCAGGGATGGCCGCGGGCCTTCGCGATCAGGAGCGGTGCTTCCGCGGCGCCCCCTTTTGCCGCCGCGAGGGCGTCTCGATGCAGTGCCTCGAAGGCGACAAAATTCGCGTCGGCCGGCGCCGCGCCATGCAGCGCGAAGACCTGCGTCGTCTCGGCTTTGCCTTTTATGGCGATCTCTCCGAGGGGCAGAAAGAGAAAGTCACGCGCCGCTCGAGCGGTCGCCGCAGATGCGAGGATCGGCACGCAAAACTCTTTCGTCGCCGCTTCGAGACGCGCCGCGACATTGACCGGATCGCCGATGATGGAATAGTCGAACCTTTGTTGCGACCCGAGATTGCCGACGAAGACTTCGCCCGTATTGATCCCGATTCCGATTTCGACGGGTTCGTAACTGAGGCCCGCGACGCCCGCCTGTGCCGCCAATTCCGTATTGAGCGCGGGCAGGGCCGCGCACATCGCGAGCGCGGCGCGGCAGGCGTGGCCGGCATGGTCGGGGACATCGAGAGGGGCGTTCCAAAAGGCCATGAGGCCGTCGCCGAGATATTTGTCGATCGTGCCGGACTGCGCCAGAACCGATTGCGTCAGGGGCGTGTGGACGCGGTTGAGCAGATCGACGACGGCGACGGCGCCGAGCTTTTCCGCGCGGCGGGTGAAATCCCGCATGTCGGTGAAGAGGACGGTGACGTCGCGCGCTTCGCCGCCGAGTTTGAGGGCGGCCGGATTGGCGGCGAGGCGGGCGACGAGGGCGGGGGCGAGATAGCGCGAAAAGGCGTTGCGGACGAATTGCCTCTGACGTTCGCTGCGGCGATAGACTATGATCGTCATGCCGACATAAGCAACGAGCCAAGTCGCTCCGGGGAGCAGCGGATCAAACAGCAGAGCGGCGCGCGAATAACTGAGGAAGCTCCCCCCACACAGCGCAACGACGACCGCCGAGACGGCGGCAGCGGCCGTGACCGGCTTTGCAAAACGGGCGAGCAGGGTGCTGGCGAAGCCGCCGAAGACGAGCAAAAGAGCTTCGAGCCCGCCGGCATAATCGGGTCGGGCGAGACGATCTCCGGAGAGAACATGTTCGAGAAGCTCGGCGTGAACGTCGACGCCGGGCACGGCGGCTTCGAGCGGCGTCGATCGCACGTCGGCGAGCGCCGAGGCGGTCGCGCCCACGAGCATGATGCGTCCAGCGATTTCACCATCGGGTATTTCACCGGCGAGAACCCGCGCGGCCGACAGGTGCCGGCGCGGCTCGGTGCCGGCAAAATGCACCCGGACGGTGGCATCGGCTTCGGTGCTGATTTCCAAGCTGCCGATCTTGACCGCGACGACGCCGGTCGTCGCGCCATATCCCGTCGCGCCCGAGGCATTGGAGGATTTCACGATCACGGTGTCGGCATGCTGCGCGACCCGCAAGACTTCCGCATCGAGGCCGGGGACGAGGGCTGCAGCGTCATGGGACGCAATGGCAAAGAGCAACGGAACCTTGCGAACGATGAGATCTCGGTCGGGACTCCAATTGATCGCACCGAGCCCGGCCGCCGGTTCGATGAGCTTCGAAAGCGGCAAGACGGCGCTTGTGAAATGGGCGATGAAGGATGCCGGATCGTCGCCCGCCGTCGCGAAGCCCGCTTTCACCGGTACGTTCGTCGAGTTCTTATCCTGCGTCAGCACGAGGGCCAAAACCGACGGAACACGGCCGAGGGCCAGGGCCAAGCCGTCGCTTGCCGTGTCGCGCCCACCGAAGCCGCGCGCTTCGAGCGCTCGCACGTAAGCATCACGCTCGGGAATGGCGGGCAGGCGTGCCAGAAGGCTCGCCGGCGCCGACCGTTCCTCCTCGGCGAAGACGATATCGAAAGCCACTGCGGCGGCGCCCTGCGCGGCAAGCCGTTCGGTGAGATCGGCGAGCAGTTTTCGTGGCCAAGGCCATTGACCAAATTGCTGCAGCGAAGCGTCGTCGATCGCGACGACGCGCACCGGCAGATCCGGCGTCCAAGGCCGCGGCCCAAGCTTCTGATACTGATCGAAGACGAGATTGCGCAGGGTCTCCGCCAGCGGCGGACTCGCGAGCATCACGGCCAAACCGAGAAGAATCGGCAGGCAACAGGGGACCGCAGCCAATGCGATCGAAAGCGCCCTTCTGAACATCGTCATGGCCGCGGCGCTCTCAGCACCCGGCTACGGGCAAACGCGACCACGCCAAGCCGGCCAGGTCGCGGCGCGTCTACGCGTGCGGTGCCGCAAAACTGACTTTGTTGTTCGCGAGTTCACGTCTTTTGATACCAAGTGAAGGCTCGCCGTTAACGGAAGGTCGGCCAATCGAGTGAACAACTTGGTTGAGTTATCCGAATTCGAGCGTGATTCTGAACGCCGGACCGGTGCCAGTCATCTTATGACAAATTCGGCGCTCAGTGTTGTTTTCTTGGTGGTGCCCCGCTAGAGTAAATCCGGAAATTGATGTCGGAGAAAGTTAGGCGGGTAGCCGCCGTATCCCAACTCCTGGCGCAAATGCGAAAAGCGCCGCCGGTCCTGAGCGTGTGACAAAGCGGAAGAAAGAAGCTGGGTTGTAGCCAGCGCTATCATCAAGGAGGAACAGTGATGAGAAAGCTTCTTTACAGATCTGTGGCCACTATCGGTCTTGCACTGCTTTCCCCCGCAGCGCTTGCTGGTACGCAGGAAGACGCGCTGGCGACCCTTGGGAAAGTGCCGTTGTATGTGTTGATCGCATTAGGGATCGTCATCGCTGTCGCCGTGTACTTCGGGCGCTTACCGCAAGACAAGCGCCGGACTCCGGTGAACAAATTATTTGAACATGGTGAAGCGATACACTCCGTTGGACCAGATACCCTGGTGACCGAATGTGCGCGCTTGATGACCACCGAGAAGATCGGTGCCCTGATTATCATGGATGGCGGACGGCTATTGGGCATCTTCACGGAGCGGGATGCGCTGAACAAAGTGCTGGCTGCCGGCCTTGAGCCCGGCAACACGAAAGTCTCCGCGGTGATGACGAAGGATCCATTCTGCATTCCTCCGACGACGACGGTCAGCGAGGCTATGGAGGAGATCACCAAGCGCCGATTCAGGCACTTGCCGATCGTGGACGGCGGCAAGGTCCTCGCTGTCGTTTCGAGCGGCGATCTAACTCATTGGTTGGTGCAGGACAAGTTGGGCGAGGTGAAGGAGCTTGTCGACCTTGCGGCGCGGTCCTGACAATCGTTACGCGAGTGCCACTCATCTGCGACCGGCAAGGGACGGGACATCGGCTGCCGGCAACATTACATCACGCAAGCTCGATCCGCACCGGCACGTGATCCGACGGCTTGTCTTCTGCGCGCTTGTCCTTGTCGATCGTCACCTTGACAAGCCTGTCGGCGGCAAGCGGCGACAACAGAAGATGGTCGATGCAAATGCCTTTGTTGCGCTGCCAGGCGCCGGCCTGATAATCCCAGAACGTGTAGAGGCCGGCCGCATCCGTCGTCGCCCGCAAGGCATCGGTCAAGCCGAGATGAAGGAGGGCGCGGAATTTCTGCCGCGTCTGCGGCAGGAATAAAGCATCGCCCTCCCAAGCGGCGGGATCATAACAATCGCGCGCGCTTGGAATGACATTATAGTCACCGGCGAGAACGAGCGGCTCTTCGAACGCAAGAAGATGCTTGGCATGGGCGATCAGCCGGTCCATCCAAGCGAGCTTGTAAGCATATTTGTCGGTGTCGGGCGGATTGCCGTTCGGCAGATAAATCGAGGCTACTCGGACTATGCCGCCGTCGGCTTGTACGACAGCCTCGATATAGCGGGCATGTTCGTCGCTTTCGTCGCCCGGCAGGCCGCGGGTAACTTCGAGCGGACGTTTCGACAGGATGGCGACGCCGTTGAAGCCCTTCTGGCCGTGCACGGCGCAATTATAGCCGCAGGCCTCGACTTCGAGCCTGGGGAAGGCATCGTCGACGCATTTCAATTCCTGCAGACAAAGGACATCCGGGCCGACGTCTTGCAAATAGCGCACGAGATGCTCGGTGCGTTGCCTGACCGAATTGACGTTCCAAGTGGCGATCTGCACTTTGTTGTCCTATGAAGTCACTCCGCCGCGGCGGACTGGATTGCCGCGCAGATAAGTTTACGCAATCTGCGCACGCTTGATTGCGCTGGCTTCGCCTCCTCGCAATGACGGGGCTGCGGCGTCAATGCGAGCGAAGCGAAGCAATCCAGCGAGCTATGTTCGGCACGCAAGCCCGAACGGTCACTCCATCTTGCACTTGGCGACTTTGACATCCGAATTGATGGCGACGTCGGAAGCGACGCAGCCGAAGAAGCCGAGCAAGCCGGGCTGGCCAGCATAGCCGAGGTGTTCCAGGCCGAAAATGTCCTCCACGGTTTTCAGCAGGGAATAGTGATTGAACGGCGTGTTCGCGATTGTGCCGGGCTTGATCAGAGGCGACAGCAGCACGGCCCCGGTCCGGTCGCCGCCGTAGTTCTTGACGACCAGCGTAGTGGTGCCGATCGCGCTGGTTTGCGGAAACGATCCCAAATTGGGCCCCGGCTGCTCGCTGCAGCAGCTCTCCCCCTCGAAGGTGATGACCTTGTCGCCGGCCGCATTGGTGGAAAGACTATATTCCCCTTCGTCGAAGGTGATGATCAGTAATCCATCGCGCCGATAGGCGGGCGACCCCATGATGATCGGCACCCATTTCTTCAGAAATTCATCTGCTGAACCGAGCCCACCGTGCTGCCCATTCTTGCACGGCGCGTCGTGGCCGTCATTGCAGAGGTTGGGCGTAATGAAAGCGAAATTCGGCGTCGTCGCCTCGGACGTCAGATCCTGCGGCAAATGATCGAGATTGACGACATTGGCGGCGCAATCCGCCGAGTCGATGATGGAACGGAAGTAAACGAAAGGATTGTGCCGCGCCGCATATTGATCGCCCATTGGGACGGCAGGCGAGGGCGGCTCCGCCTTTCGCGTCCTGTCGTCCGCGTTGAGATCCGGGTGACCGCAGGTCGGGTCCTCCCGCTTGGGATCATTGCCCATATCCTCCAAATAGGCGCGCCAGGTCTTGCCGGCGGCCGTAAGTTGGTCGGCCAAGGTCTTGACGCTCGCCGGATAGACGCAGCCGCTGCCGATTGCCTGACCGTCCGGCGTCATCCCCTTCAGTTGGAAATCCGCATAGACGTGGCAGTCGCGGCGTGTTTCGTTCGTCGCTGCTTGGCCGCTGATCATGGCGATGTAATTATCGAGGCTCGCGTGCCCGATGCCAAAATATTGGCTGAGCAAGGCACCCTTGGCCGTCAGCTCCTTCGACAAATAGGGTGCTTCCGAAGCGGCGCCGAACGTCGTGTCGTAGCCCTCGTTTTCGAGAATGATCACGAACACGTGTTTGATCCGGTCGGAACCCGCGGCGAGACTTTCATCCGAATCTTGTGCAGATGCGAGCCGCGGGATCGCCAGCGCAGCTATCAAGACCATCGAACCGAGCAGCAATCTGACAGAGTTCAATATAGCCCCCATGCACTTCGGTCGGCGCCGCGGTCGCCTCCCGCCCTCGAAGCCGTGATCGTCGAGCTAGCCCCAACGGCGATGCGACCACATCCATTGCTCGGGATGGCGCCTGATCGTGCGTTCGAACTCGGCCTGCAGCGCTTCGGTTGCAGCGAAAATATCGGCGTCACGATCTTGCGTCTGCGGAACCGGGATCTCGACAAGACGGATTTCGAAGCGCACGTGCGGCTTGCGGATGATTTCGCCGGCATAGAGCTTGAGACCGAGCGAGCGCGCGACCATGACCGGGAACGGCGTCGAAGGCGCCAGCCTGCCGAAAAATGGGACGCGGGGGCCGCGGAAATCGCGCTGATCGGCGAGAATCGCAAGGGTTCCGCCGTCGCGCGCATGGCGTATCAATTGGCGCGAGGTTGCCGCACTCTTCGGGTATAACCCGCCGGGATAGAGAAAAGCGCGCATTTTCTTGACGCGCGCGTCGACGCGCGGGTTCTTGATCCTTTGATAGACACCGGCGGGCCGCGTGCGGACCGCGTCGGGAACGCCGAGAACTGCGATTTCCCAATTGGCCTGATGCGCGGCACAAATGACGCATGCTGTTTGTTCCAACGGGAATTCCGCCGCCATTGTGACTTTCACGCGGTCGCTAGCGGCGATCTCTGCGAGGCGGAACGTTTCGGCAAAGGTTCGGCCGAGGTTTTCCCACATGCCGGCGGCCATAGCCTTGAGTTCGGCTTCGGTTTTTCCCGGGAATGCCGTCGCGAGATTGGCGAGGGTGCGTCTGTGGCGTAGGCTGCCGACGCGCGGCCCCATGATCCGCCAGATCCGGCCCGAAATCCACGAAGCGCTTTCGATCTTTGGCGCGCGCAAAATCCATCCGGCTAGGCCGAACGCCAAGTCCTCCACGGCGTAGCGCCACACGCGTCGGCGTGCGCGCGCGCTGGTCGGACCGCGGGACAGAGTGCCGGGCATGGTCTCGATCGAATCGGGAATGATCGGCGCCCCTTGCTGTACAGATGGAGACGAAAAAAACTCACTCGACCGACGGGTTGCCCTCATGGCGAACCCCCAATGGGTTCAAGGGCCGTCGGTCGACGGTCGTGCTCAGCGCATATTCCGCTCGGACAAAATCACCCGATCGATAAGACTATGCGCCAATTCAAAACGCTGGACCATGTCGTTTGTGAGACATTCCATATTTCCGGAAGCTCACAAAGGACTTGATCAAGCAGCGGATTTTAGCTTTGCCGATAGGTTGTTGCAATCTCGATCGTGGTCCGGCATCGAGCTGACGCCTAGATCACGATGATTTTGGATTAAATCAATCCAAAATCATAAACGTGATCAATTCTAATAATTTAGAGCGAGATAGGCGATCAAGTTCACGCAATCTGACTGAACTTGTTTGCGCCGGAAAACCCGCGCAGCGTCCCACTTTTCCGCATGCCGCTCCAGCCATGCGAGGCTGCTTCGACCTACTTCACCGCAGCGCGCGAAGGGGGCGTCGTTTCAACGCTGGCTCACTTGCGGGAGTGGGCTTTTGCATCAGTCGCGGCAAGGGGCCGCGCGGCAGAACGCCTTCCCACATGATGGCGCGCCGCAAAGGTCCGATCGTCGCGAAGGCCAGCACCCCTAGGCCGCGGACGAGGTCGACGGGGAGGAAATCCGAAAGCAACGACCGGTTGAGCACGTCGACGCCGTGTATGTGCAGGTCTATGTCGGGGCCACGTGTTGCGGCATAGCGCTTCAGCACGGCGGCCTCGCCGATATCGCGTCCGTGAAGCGATGCCGCTTCGACACAATCGACGAGCACGGCGATGTCGCGCAGGGTCAAGTTGAGGCCTTGCGCTGCAAGCGGCGGAAAGACGTGCGCCGCTTCGCCGAGGAGTGCCAGCCGGGGTCCGGTGAGGCGCGACGCGCGCATTCCCATCATCGGGAAGAAGCCGTAGGACTCCTCGAATTGTAGCGAGCCGAAGATCCCCGCCACCTGATGCTCGAGCTCGCTTGCGAGCTCGGTAGTGGAGAGTTCGCGCCGCCGCCGCGCCTCGGCATGCAACATAAGCCAAACGAGGGACGAACGATTGGGCGCGTCATCGCGGCCGCGCAGTGGCACGAACGTGCAGGGGCCGGCGCGCGTATGAAATTCGACCGAACGATTGTGGTGCGGCCTTTCGTGGGTGACGAGCGCCGTCAGGGCCGTCTGCGGATAGGTCCATGAGCGTGCCGCAATCTGTGCCTTCCGCCGGGCGGTCGAGCTGCGGCCATCGGCGGCGATGACGAGCTTGGCGGCGATGGTGTTGCCGGATTCGAAGACGGCATGAATCGCGTCGGGGCCGCTCGTCGTATCGACGAGCCATTCAGGCCGCAGCGACAGATTGGGCAACTCTTCGGCGATTTTCGCTAGCCGGGCGACAAGGACGGTGTTTTCGATATTTGCGCCAAAAGCCTGCAGGCCGATTTCGGACGCGGAGAATTCGATTTTCGGGATCGGAACTCTCGACCCCGTCGCATCGATCATTTCAATGGTATCGAGCGGTGCTGCAGCATCGCTCAACCTCGGCCACAGGCCGAGCGCATGAAAAAAGCGCAAGGAGCCCTCAAAAAGGGCGACAGTGCGCCCGGCCGCCTTCGTCTCTATCGCGCCGACGCAGATGACCGAAAAGCCGCTGAGCGCCAGTGCGATCGCCGCCGCGAGACCCGCCGGGCCGGACCCCACCACGAGAATATCGGTTTCGGTAGCTTTTGTAGTAGATGCAGACATTGGGCGCAGACTCCCTGCTGAAACGAGGCTCGCGCCTGCATTTGCTTTGCGACTTTGCGGACCAAGCCGCGCGGAGTCAAACGGGTTGAAAAAGCGAGGATTTGGTCGCGCAAACCCGCGACGGCGAGCCGTCTGCCGGAGAGCGCCGCCTGGTAACCGAGAGCGGCGACATCGCTCGCCCGCATCGCGCTGAGCCTGAACAGCACGGATTTTTCCATATCGGCCGTCTCGGCAAACTCCGTTACCGTCGGACCCGGGCAGAGGCAAGTGACCGTCACGCCGGTGCCCGACGTCTCTTCATAGAGCGCCTCCGACAAAGAAAGCACGGAGCTCTTCGTCGCATAGCAGACCGTCATCTTGGGACCTGGTTGAAACGCGGCGGTCGAGCCTTCAGCCACGGCGAGCGGCTATAAGCGGCAAAGCGAGACAATCGCCACAGCTTATAGCGATTCGGGTGCGTCCGACGACGCTGCGGTTCGTACCGCGTAGACTTCCATCTGAGCTTTGTATCGAAGTGGAATGGCAAATCCGGCTGGCTCGAATCCACTCTGCTGCAGGAGTTGTAGCAATTGCGTTCGGCTAAAATTATGATGATGCTCGATTTCTATCCAATATGGGTTCGCCTTTACTAAATCCATCAGCCGCCAACTTGAACAAGTCCGGTCTGGTAGACTGAGAACAATAACGCCGCCCGGACGAATGATTTGCGCGGCCTTCATCAGCGCCTGCTTCGGAAACGGTAGATGTTCCAGTATATCCATCATTGACAGGACATCGAGGCGCCTTTGAAATGACACTTCCGCGAAAGTTCCGTTTATGACGTTGAAGCCAAGATTGTTCAGCTGATTGACGGTCTCGGGACGAGCGTCCACACCGATCGCCGAAAAGCCAAAATCGCCGGCGGCCATCAACAGACCGCCATCACCGCAACCTACATCGACCCAAGTCCATGGTTCGGCGGAATTCATCATGACGCGATATCCGCCTAACAGGTCTAACGTCCTGTCGACGACAGGACCCCACATTGTTCTCTTGGCATCGAAATTATCCGAAATATTGACAATTTGGGTGCCATGTACGCTGCGAAACACTTCGTCGAGTCCGGTCGGTGTCCAGAAGTGTCGCGTGTGGACATGCCCGCAGTCGTTACATTTCATCCATTCTAAGACTCGCGGCAACGGTTCGTGCCACGAAACATACCTGGTGCAATCTGCGGTTCCTAGAAGACGACTCTGTGCTCCACAAAGCGGGCATCCATCGTAATGTTCCAAAAGTGCCATGGGTCTTCCGCCGCAATTTGGAGGGCTGATATCGGCTCATTTGTCGTCGTGGCTAATCAACAATCTCACGCGTGAGTACCGGAAGCAATTACGCAATTGCAGAAAGCCATGTGCGGGCATCAGCACGGCGGCGGCAACGAATTGAGAAATCAGGCCTAGCGCCGGCGTGAATTCTTCACGCCTATTCTCTCACTTGAACCTGCGGACCGCGTGTCGCGCCGCAGCGCCCTCTTGCCTTTGCTGCGTCCGAGGCTCGGCGCCTTGCCGCCTTCGCTCAAGACTTCGAAGCGCAAGGCGCCGGCAAAAGGCGCTGCCTCGACGAGCCTGACCGTCACCTCGTCGCCGAGCCGATACATTTCTCCGCTTCGGCCGCCGATCAAGGCATGCCGGCTTTCGTCATAGTGGAAGTAATCGGCGCCGAGGGTGGCCGCCGGAACGAAACCGTCGGCGCCCGTGTCGTGCAGTTTGACGAAGAGCCCGACTTTCGTGACGCCGGAAACGCGGCCTTGGAACGTCGCCCCCACTTTTTCGGCGAGATGGCTGGCAATCAATCGCTCGACTGTCTCGCGTTCCGCCGCCATGGCGCGCCGTTCGGCCGCCGAGATTCGCGCCGCCACTTCCGCCAATTCGTCGGTCGCCATATTCGGCAAGCCGTCGGGGCCGAGATGCAGAGCGCGGATCAAGGCACGATGGACGATGAGATCGGCATAGCGGCGGATGGGCGAGGTGAAATGCGCGTAGCTGCGCAAATGCAGGCCGAAATGGCCATAATTCTCGGTCACATATTCGGCCTGTGCCTGGGTGCGCAGCACGACTTCGTTGACGAGATGTTCGTGTTCGGTGCCTTTGACGCGGACGAGTATGCCATTGAACTGATGCGGCGTGAGCACTTGGCCTTTGGCGAGTTTGATGTCGATCGAAGCGAGGAATTCCGCCAATGCATTCAGCTTTTCGAGCGAGGGCTCGTCATGCGCGCGATAGATGAGAGCTTGCCGCGCGTTCTCCAATGTCTCGGCCGCCGCCACGTTGGCGAGGATCATGAATTCTTCGATCAGGCGATGTGCTTCGAGCCGTGGTGGCACGATCACGCGATCGATGGTTCCGTCGGGCTTGAGCAGCAATTTACGCTCGGGCAGGTCGAGATCGAGCGGCGCGCGCCGGTCGCGAGCGGTTTTCAAGGACTCGTAGGCGGCGAAGAGGGGCGCCAGCACCTCGGCCTGCAGAACCTTTGTTTCGGCGTCGGGGATGCCGTCGAAGGCAGCCTGAGCCTGCGCATAATGAAGCTTTGCGACGGAGCGCATCATGATGCGGTGAACGCGATGTGACAATTTCCGTCCATCCGCCGCAATCACCATGCGGATCGCGAGCGCTGGGCGGTCGACATGAGGCATCAGCGAACACAGATCGTTGGAAATGCGCTCCGGCAGCATCGGCACGACGCGATCCGGGAAATAGACCGAATTGCCGCGCTCGAGCGCTTCGCGATCCAGCGCCGAACCGGGTGGCACATAGGCGGCGACGTCGGCGATGGCGACGACGAGAATATGGCCGCCTTTATTGTCGGGATCGGGGTCGGGCGCCGCAAAGACGGCGTCGTCGTGATCCTTCGCATCGGGCGGATCGATGGTGACTAGAGGCAGGTCGCGCCAATCTTCACGATGGGCAAGGGAGGAGGGAACGGCCGTTTCGGCTTCGGCGAGCGTTTCGGCGCGAAAGACATTGGGAATGCCATGCGCATGGAGCGCTATGAGGCTCATCGCGCGTTCGCTCGCAACAGAGCCGAGCCTTTCGCGGACCTTGGCCGCCGGCATGCCGAGGCGGCCCGAGCGCAGCACGTCGACGGCGACGAGATCGCCGTCGCACGCCTCGCCTTGCCCGGCCGGCGGGACGACGAGTTCGCCACGGCCGACACTGCGCTTATCGATCGGAAGGACCCTGCCGCCACCGGCAGGATCGGCACGAAATATGCCGAGAACCTGCGCCCGGCCGCGTTGCAGGAGCTTGACGACTCGGCCGCTGTAGTTTGGCTGACCCGGCCGCGCGTCGCGCAGGATCTCGGTGCGCAGAAGCGCGCGGTCACCAACGCCCGGAGCCGCAGCCCCCGGTCTTTGTCGGCCGACGTGGATGATGACCTTCGGTGTCGGGCCTTGCTCAGTGTCCCATTCCGCCGGCACTGCAATCAATTCACCGTCGGCGTCGCGGCCGGTAATATCGGCGAGGACGACGGTCGGAAGGGTTCCCGGCTTGTGCAGGGTCTTGCGGCGCCGTTCAATAGCGCCTTCCGCTTCGAGCTCCTTCAGCACATGTTTGAGCGCGATGCGGTCGGCGCCTTTGATGCCAAAGGCGCGCGCGATTTCGCGTTTGCCGATTTTCATAGCGCCCGCTTCGCGCTCGCGCTCGAGAAAAGCGAGAATGTCCTCGCGGGACGGCAGGATCTGCGCAGAAATGTCGGATTTTTCGGCCGGTTCGGCGTCGACGCTCTTCGCGATCCCGGCTTGTGTCTTCACGCGCGCTTGGCCTTTTTCGTCGGAGCGGGAGGCGGGGCCTCTGCAGCGTTGGATTTGGATGTTTTGGATGGGGTTTCTTTCGCTGTCTTGCCGGCGGTTTTTGCCGGCGCTTTCGCCGCTGGCGTTTTGGCCGCACTGGCGGTTTTTGCACTTGTCTTTGTCTTGGCGGCGGATTGCTTTTCCGCCGGCTTTTTCTTCGCGGTCGCTGATTTCGGCGCTTTGGCAGCCGCTTTCGTCTTCGCCGGCGCTCCACCTTTTTCGTCGATGAGACAGATCGCGTCTTCGAGCGTCAGGGTGTCCGGCGACATATGCTTCTTCAAGGTCGCATTGATCTTGCCCCAGTTGACATAGGGGCCGAAGCGTCCCGCCCGCAGCATGATTTGGCCGCCGGCCGGATGTTCGCCGAGGCCGCTGCCCTGCTGGGCGCTGCGGCCTTCGCTCCTGGCCGCGACGAGCGCCAAGGCCTCCTCGAGCGTGAAGCTCGTCGGATCGGCATCGCGCGGCAAGGTCGCATTGACCTTGCCCCAATTGACATAGGGGCCGAAGCGGCCGGCCTTGATCGTGAGGGCACCGCCCGCGGGATGGTCCCCGAGGGCGCGGCTTGCGGCGGCCGCCTCACTGCCGAAACGACGGCCGGAGAGCCCGCTTTCTTTGGCAATGATGAGATCGATCGCGCGGTTGCCGCCGATCTCGAGGATATTCTCGTCCTTGCCTATGTTCGCATAGGTCTTGCCGTGCTGAACATAGGGGCCGAAGCGGCCGATGCCCGCGAGGATCGCTTGCTTCGTCTCGGGATGTCTGGCGATCTCGCGCGGCAGAGACAGGAGTCCGATCGCCTGTTCGAGAGTTAATTGTTCGGGGGCGATCGTCTTCGGCAGCGAGCACCGTTTCGGCTTGTCGCCTTCGCCTTGCTGCACATAGGCACCGAACCTGCCGTCGCGAAGAGTGATCTCTTCGCCGGTCGCGGGATCGATGCCGAGGACTTTGACGCCGGGCCGATCGCCGCCCTCGATCGTGCTCTGATCGCCCGTATTCGACAAAGTGCGCGTGAACTTGCATTCGGGATAATTGGAACAGCCGATGAAGGCGCCGAATTTGCCGAGCTTCAAAGATAATTGGCCGTTGCCGCAGATGGGGCAGGCGCGAGGATTGGACCCATCCGCCTTGGCCGGAAAAATATGCGGGCCCAAAAGTTCGTTGAGGCTGTCGAGCACCTGTGTCGTCCGCAGGTCCTTGGTGCCGGCGAGCGCATTCGAGAAATCCGCCCAGAAGTCGCGCAAAACCTGTTTCCAATCGATCTCGTGATTGGAAACGCGATCGAGTTCTTCTTCGAGATCGGCAGTAAAGTCATAGCCGACGTAGCGGGTGAAGAAACTCTCCAGAAAGGCGATGACGATGCGGCCTTTGTCTTCCGGAACGAGCCTTTTCTTCTCGATGCGGACATAGTCGCGGTCACGCAGGACGGCGAGCGTCGAGGCATAGGTCGAAGGCCGTCCTATGCCGAGTTCTTCCATCCTCTTGACGAGGGTTGCCTCGGTGAAGCGCGGCGGCGGCTCGGTGAAATGCTGGGTCGCTTCGATCTTGTCCTTGCTGAGCCTTTCGCCAGTCCGCATCGGCGGCAGGCGGCTCGAACTCCTCGTCTGTTTCGTCGTCCTTGCCTTCCTGGTAGAGCCTGAGAAACCCGTCGAAACGGATCACCTGGCCAGTGGCGCGGAAGTCGAGCTTGCGGGAGCCGGCTTCGGCCAAAATGTCGACGCTCGTGCGTTCGAGCTCGGCCAATTCCATCTGGCTTGCGATCGTGCGGGTCCAGATGAGGTCATAGAGCCGCGCGGCATCATGCTCCAAAGCCCGTTCGACGGCGCTCGGCAGGCGGGCGAGATCGGTCGGTCGAATGGCTTCATGCGCTTCTTGCGCGTTTTTGGCTTTGACCATGTATTTTCGCGGCGCATTTGGGACATAGGCGTCGCCGAACTGCTTGCCGATGACGCGCCGGGCGGTCGCAATGGCTTCGGGGGCCATGTCGACCCCGTCGGTTCGCATATAGGTGATGAGACCGACGGTTTCGCCGCCGATTTCGACGCCTTCATAAAGACGCTGGGCGATGTGCATCGTGCGGGCCGGGGCAAATCCGAGTTTCCGTGAGGCCTCCTGCTGCAGGGTCGAGGTCGTGAACGGCGCCGCGGGATGGCGTTTACTCGGTCTGGCTTCGATATTCGCAACCGAAAACCGGGCCGTCTTGAGTGCAGTCTTGAACGCCGTGGCTTCCGCTCCCGAACCAATATCGAGGCGGCTGATCTTTTTGCCGTCGGCGCCGACGAGCCGGGCAGTGAAGGGCGCGCCAGCCGCAGTCTTCAGGTGGGCGACAAGCGACCAATATTCGCGGCTGACGAATTTCTCGATTTCCAATTCGCGGTCGCAAACGAGACGCAAGGCGACGGACTGGACCCGGCCGGCCGAGCGGGCACCCGGCAATTTGCGCCAAAGCACGGGGGAAAGGTTGAACCCGACGAGATAATCGAGCGCCCGGCGCGCGAGATAGGCATCGACGAGCGCTTCGTCGATGCCGCGCGGGTGCTTCATCGCCTCGTCGATCGCCGACTTGGTGATCGCATTGAAGACGACGCGTTCGATCGGCTGGTCCTTGAGGACGCGCTTGGCCTTCAGGACTTCGAGAACATGCCAGGAAATCGCTTCGCCTTCGCGATCAGGGTCGGTGGCGAGAATGATGCGCTGGGCGGTCTTGGCGGCCGTGGCGATATCGGCGAGGCGCTTCGCGGATTTGGCGTCGACGTGCCAGAGCATGGCGAAGTCGTTGCCGGGATCGACCGATCCGTCCTTCGCAGGCAGGTCCCGCACGTGGCCGAAAGAAGCTAGAACTTCAAAATCGCGTCCAAGATATTTGTTGATCGTCTTGGCCTTCGCCGGCGATTCGACGATGACAAGCTTCATTGAATTGCGGTCCTCAATGTTTTTGACGGAATCAAGCAGCCATTCTGCAAATCCCGGCAGGAGCCTGCGGCGCGGCCGGTTCGATCGAACGCGGACCCTGTAAACAAACGAGAATCAGCCTTCGCGGGAGCGCCGGCGCGGTATTTCGCGGCGGAAGATGGGGGAGGGCAGGGCCTTAGTCAAATTTGCCATATGGAGGAAGTGGCCCGAGCTTGCAAGGCCGGAATGGCCTCAAAGCCAAGGCGAAGGTGGTGTCGGAGACGCAGAAATCGACCCTCGGCAACGCCGGCGTATTGGAAAATATTCGAATATTGTGAAAGAGTTACATCGTCTTATCCAGGGTTACAGCGGCATTTCTCGTGACCGCGTGGCGGAGTGATCATCGCATTATACCACAGCACACGCTGGCCGGCGGCTAAGCTTTATCTTTGCCGTCCGACGGCTTTGGACTGGTCCGTAGCGCGGCAGCTGCGCTGGCCGCCTTAAGTGCGGCTGCCATCCACCGGCGGATTGGCCGAATGCCTTGCCGCCGAGGCAGATTCGACCCTATAGACCCATTTCGATGGCCAGCTCTTTTCCTCATCCAAACTATCCGCACCGCCATTTGCTCGGGATCGAAGGGCTTTCGCCGCAGTCCATTTCGCTGCTGCTCGACATGGCCGAAGAGGCGATCGAAGTGTCGCGCCAAGTCGAAAAGAAGCGCACGACCCTGCGCGGGCGCACTTTGATCAATTTGTTTTTCGAGGCTTCGACGCGGACCCAGTCGTCGTTCGAACTGGCCGGAAAGAGGCTTGGCGCCGACGTCATGAACATGTTGGTCGCGAGTTCGAGCGTCAAGAAAGGCGAGACGCTGATCGATACCGCGATGACGCTGAACGCGATGCGTCCGGATATCATCGTCGTTCGCCACGCGCAGGCCGGCGCTGTCCATCTGCTCGCCCGCAAGGTCGATTGCTCGGTCGTCAATGCCGGCGATGGGGCGCACGAACATCCGACCCAGGCGCTGCTCGATGCTCTGACGATCCGCCGCAACAAGGGACATATCAGCGGCCTCATTGTTGCGATCTGCGGCGACATCCTGCATTCGCGTGTCGCGCGTTCGAACATATTGCTCTTGTCGGCGCTCGGCGCGCGGGTCCGCGCGGTCGGTCCCTCGACCTTGCTGCCGGCCGGGATCGAACGCATGGGCGTCGAGGTGAGCCGCGACATGGAGAGCGGGTTGAAAGACGCCGACATCGTCATGATGCTGCGCCTTCAGCGCGAGCGAATGACCGGGGCTTTCGTGCCGTCCTCACGGGAATATTTCCGTTTCTTCGGCCTTGACGGCCACAAGCTCGGTTACGCAAAGAAGGACGCGCTCGTCATGCATCCGGGTCCGATGAACCGCGGCGTCGAAATCGATTCGGGCGTCGCCGACGGGCCGCAAAGTCTCATCCGCGAGCAGGTCGAAATGGGCGTCGCCGTGCGCATGGCCGTGCTCGAAGCCCTGTCGCAGCATTTGCCGAACGCGTGAGGCCGCCGGGAGGCGTTTTACCATGAGCCGTTCATCATGAGCCCTTCGACCTCGCATGTTGCAGCCCCACTGGCGCTCGTCAATGCGAGGCTCGTCGATCCGCAGCGCGGCACGGAGACGGCGGGCGGCGTCCTCGTGGTCGACGCGACGATCCGCGCGGTCGGGTCGCACGTCGGGCCGGCCAATTTACCTTCGGATGCCGAGATCATCGATTGCAAAGGCGACGTCGTCGCGCCGGGGCTCATCGACATGTGCGCCTTCATCGGCGAGCCCGGCGCCGAACATCGCGAGACGATCGCGACCGCGACTGCCGCGGCGGCGGCCGGCGGCGTGACGACGATCATCGCCCGGCCTGACACGAACCCGCCAGTCGACGAGCCGGCGGTGGTCGATTTCCTGCTGCGCCGCGCCCGCGATACGGGCCGCGTCCGCGTCCTGCCCGCTGCGGCGCTCACCAAAGGCCTCGAGGGAATCGAAATTTCGGAGGTCGGGCTCTTGCAAGAGGCGGGAGCCGTCGCCTTTAGCGATGCGATGCACTCGGTCCAGAATGCACTCGTCATGCGGCGCGCCATGACCTATGCGAAAGACTTCGACGCCCTGATCATCCATTATGCGGAAGATCGCAATCTCGCTGCCGGCGGCGCCATGAACGAAGGCGAATTGGCATCCCGCTTGGGGCTCGCCGGCATTCCGCGCGAGGCGGAAGCGATCATGCTCGACCGCGACATGCGGCTCGTCAATCTGACGGGGGCACGCTATCACGCGGCGTGCATCACGACGACGTTGTCGCTCGACATTATTCGCAGTGCCAAGGCGGCGGGCTTGCCCGTCACCTGCGCGACTTCGATCAATCATCTCACCTTGAACGAAAACGACATCGGCGACTACCGCACGTTCTTGAAGCTCGCGCCGCCTCTGCGCCACGAAGACGAAAGGCGGGCGCTCGTCGCCGCTCTCGCCGAAGGGCTGATCGACGTGATCGTCTCTGACCACAATCCACAGGATGTCGAGACGAAAAGGCTGCCCTTTGCCGAGGCCGAAAATGGTGCGATCGGACTCGAGACCATGCTGTCGGCGGGCTTGCGGCTCGTCCACGCGGGCGAGGTCGCCTTGCCTCGGCTCTTGGCCGCCCTGTCCTCGCGGCCGGCGGAGATTTTGCGCCTGCCGCAGGGCCGCCTCGAAATCGGCGCGCCCGCCGACCTCATAAGATTCGATCCCGACGAGCCCTATGTCGTCGATCGGTTCGAACTGCACTCGCGGAGTAAGAACTCGCCCTTCGACGAAGCCCGCATGCAGGGCAGTGTCAAGCTCACCATCGTCGCCGGGTCCATCGTCTACGCAGCGTAAAGGGGCGGACGAAGGCCGGACCGAGAGATGCAAAAGGTGCAGCTGCGGCGACAAGCAGGAAAAGGCGAAACATTTGGGCGCGAATCCTTCCCCTTGAGGGGAAGGTGGTCGGCGAAGCCGACCGGATGGGGTGAACCTCTTCTTGTCTCCACACCCCACCCGGCCGCTGCGCGGCCACCCTCCCCTTTGAAAAGGGGAGGGATGCGGCAACCGGGGATGCCGATGGCCAACGAGACAGCCCGCCGCTTGCGCAAGACGATGACGCCGCAGGAGGTGAAACTCTGGGTCCATCTGCGAGCGCTGAGGGAGCAAGGATTCCATTTTCGCCGGCAAGTGCCTCGCGAAGGCTATATTGTCGACTTTGCCTGCTTGAGGTCGAAACTGATCATCGAAATCGATGGTGCTCAGCACGGATTGGAGCCTAACGTCAGCAAGGACGCAAAGCGCGACGAAAGGCTGGCGGCAGCCGGGTTCAAAGTCTTGCGTTTCTGGAACACCGACGTGAACGAAAATCTCGAAAGCATCATCGAGACGATCTATCGCGAGGCCGAGGGTCACAAAAGGTGCAGCTGAGGCGACAAGCAGGAAAAGGCGAAACATTTGGGAGCGAATCCTTCCCCTTGAGGGGAAGGTGGTCGGCGAAGCCGACCGGATGGGGTGAACCTCTTCTTGTCTCCGCACCCCACCCGGCGCCTTCGGCGCCACCCTCCCCTTTGAAAAGGGGGAGGGATTCGCCAACGACCGAATGAGGTGTTTCAGGTCGGCCGGTCATTCGAGTCCCGCCTGTGCGGGCAAGACCGCAAGATCAGGCAACAGTTTTGTGAAACGGGCTGATGATTCTGTTGCTCTTGAGCCACAGCTTAGTACTATTCCGTGGCATCACGCAGTGATTTTAGTCGCAGGACCTGTATGTTTCCCCCCCGACCTAAACTCCGACTTACCGTAAAGAACAGTCTAACAATTACGAAAGCTCGTCTGAGAGTTTTGCGGCGCGGGCGACGTTCACTTTGGTTTTGTGCCGGAAGGATCGCCAGGACTGTTTTAGCGAGTTTTTTGGTGCGGGGCATTGCATGTGGCGATTAGCTGAGAAGTTCTCTGCATCCAAGCGGGTTAGCTCGCTCATCCCTGGTCCCGTGCTGCGAAGGGCACTGCAAGAGTCGAGGCGCTCGCGGCTCGCGTGGGCGGTCGCGGCGCTGGCTGTGAGCGTGATCTTCAGCGCTGAGGCTGCGCGGGCGCAAGACGCGACTTGGCTCGCCAGTCCAGGCACCGCCGAGTGGACGACAGGCAGCAATTGGTCGACAGCGAGCGTCCCGACGAATACGGCAACATTCGGCGCCTCGAACACGACGCATCTCACGATCTCGAATTCGACATCGATCAACGAGATCCTCTTTGGCGCGGGTGCACCATTTTATTTGATCACCATCGGCGGAGCGGCGCCCGTCTTATCGATCAATGGCGCCGGCATCGTCAATAATTCTTCCTCGGTGCCGCAATTCACCGTCAACGCAAACGGCGAAATCGACTTCAACAATTCGAGCACGGCCGGTAATGCGTTGATCTTGAGCAACGGCACGATCAAGTTCAACAATTCGAGCACCGCCGGCAACGCGACGATCCTTGGGAACAGTTCCGGAAGAAACTTTATTTATTTCAATGGCAACAGCACGGCCGGCAATGCCGCGATCGTCCCTGGTAGTGGCAACGTTGTTGCTTTCACCGGCAATAGCACGGCCGGCAATGCGCAGATCTTCGCCGAAGGGGGCGTGGTCGATTTTTCATTGAGCACTGGACCCCTCGGCAACAAAATGCTCTCGGCCGGCTCAATCGAAGATTTTGGCGCCGGAACTTTTTACTTGGGAGCTAATCAGCTCACTGTCGGCAGCAATAATCTCTCCACGAGCGTGGGCGGAGTGATCAGCGATTGCGGCCCCGGCGGCACATCGTGCCTGAATGCATATGCGACAGGCGGGTCGCTGATCAAAGTTGGCAGCGGTACACTGACCCTGTCGGGCATCAACACCTATACCGGTCCGACGACCGTGAACGGCGGCACGTTGGAAGTGGACGGATCGATCGCGTCGTCGAGCCTGACCACTGCTGATTCCGGTGCGACTCTCGCGGGCATCGGCATCGTGGGCACGGCGAATATTGCAAGCGGCGGCATTCTGGCGCCGGGCTCCAACGGCATCGGCACGCTCACGGTTCAAGGCAATCTGGCGATCGCGAATGGAGCGATCTATCAAATTGCCGTTTCGCCTACTGCCGCGAGCCTCGTCAACGTGATGGGGACCGCCAATCTTTCCGGCGGCACGGTCCAGGTCCTGGCGCAAAACGGAACTTACGCGCCCTCGCACACCTATACGATCCTAACGGCGACGGATGGCGTCACCGGCACCTTCGCCGGGGTCACGAACGATCTCGCCCTCCTTTTAGCCTCGGGACTCACCTATGATGCCAACGACGTCTATCTGACGCTGCACGCCATCGCCAACTTCTGCGGTGCAGCCGTCACGCGCAACCAGTGTGCAACAGCTCAAGCGATCCAAGCAGGCGGCCCCGGCAATCCGATTTATAACGCGGTTGTCAGTCAGACGGCCGCGGGCGTACAACAGGCTTTCAACTCTCTGTCGGGCGAGATCAATGCCGATGTGCGCGGCCAGATCCTCGACGCGAGCCGCTTCGGCCGGCAAATGATGCTGATGCGGCTCTATGAGGCGGAAGCGGCGGATCTGCCGGGCGGCATGAGCACCGCCCATGGCGGCGCCCTAACCTATTTCCGCTATGCGCAAGAAGACGAGAGCCCCAACCCGCTCGCCTATACGTCGGCACAAGATCCGGCGAGCCCGATCAAGGTCGCAAAATCGCCGCTCGCCGCGCCGGTCGAAAACCCTGATCTGACAATTTGGGCGCAGGCGCTCGGTGCCTGGGGACGGACAGAGACCGATGGCAATGCAGCGACGTTGACGCGTTCGCTCGGCGGTCTCTTCACTGGCGTAGATCAGAAGTTCGGCCAAGGAATTGGTCAAGTTCGGGCCGGTATCGTCGCCGGCTACACGAACACAGACCTCAATGTCTCAGCCCGCGCGAGCAGCGCCGACATCGATTCGGCCCATATCGGTGCCTATGCGGGCACGAGCTTCGGCGCTCTGCATATCCGCACCGGTGCCGAATATGCCTGGAATGGGATCGCGGAGAATCGTTCGATTTCTTTCCCCGGCTTCAGCGATCAGACCAATGCCAATTACCATGCTGACGAAGGCCAAGTCTTCGGTGAATTGGGCTATGGCCTGCAATATGGCTCAGTGGCTATCGAGCCTTTCGGCGGCTTGGCCTTCGTTTATTTGAACACCAGCGGATTTACGGAGGCGGGCGGCCCCTCCGCGCTCACCGGATTGAACGGAACGTCCGAGATCGGCTATTCGACTTTAGGAAGCCGCTTGAAGACCGTCTTTGTCCTGCCGAATGGAATGGCCCTGACCCCATGGGGCTCGGCGGCCTGGGAACATGCAATCGGCACGGTCGCACCGACCGCGACGCTTGCCTTCGCGAATACGGGCGCGGCCTTCACCACGCAAAGCGCGCCGCTGGCACGTGACGCGGCGCTCGTGCAGATCGGCGCTGATCTGCAAGTCTCGCCGCAGGCTTCGATCGGCATCGCCTATAGCGGCCAATTGGCCGCCAATGCCAACGACCAATCGGTGAAAGGCAATTTTACCTGGCGCTTCTGACGCCGCCGCTTTCGTTTCCGCGCAATCCGCCTTAAGCTGCGGCGAGCATTTTCCTCAATGGTCTTGCACGTGATGGCGGCGCTCGCGGCTCTCCTCTTCGGCTATGTGTGCGGCTCGATTCCGTTCGGGCTGATTGTGACGAAACTCGCGGGCACGCAGGATTTGCGCTCGATCGGGTCCGGCAATATCGGCGCGACCAATGTCCTGCGCACCGGACGCAAGGACCTCGCGGCCATCACCCTCCTGGCGGATGCGCTGAAGGGGACATTTGCGGTGCTGATTGCGGCGCACTTCGATGCCGGCCAATTATTGCCGCCTTTGGCCCTGTTCGCCGCTCTGGGGGCCTTTCTTGGCCATCTCTTTCCGATCTGGCTCGGCTTCAAGGGCGGCAAGGGGGTTGCCACTTTCCTCGGCTGCCTATTGGGCCTCGACTGGCGTGCGGCATTGATCTTCGCTGCGGTCTGGCTTGCCGTGGCTTTCGCGACACGCTTTTCCTCCGCGGCGGCGCTTGCCGCCAGCGCTTTGGCGCCGTTTGTTCTCGTCTTCCTCGGCGAGCGGGACGCGGCTCTTCTCTTCGCCGGTCTCGCGATCCTCCTCTGGTTCAT
The DNA here is from genome assembly GCA_963809985.1 of uncultured Alphaproteobacteria bacterium. GTDB lineage: Bacteria > Pseudomonadota > Alphaproteobacteria > Rhizobiales > Beijerinckiaceae > Methylovirgula. The sequence goes on from CAWELW010000004.1 coordinate 1,884,042, forward strand.
GCACCGCGCCAATATCGGCCGCCTCGTCGCCGGCACGGAGACAAAGATCGGACAGAAGACGTGAGCGGCGGGCGCGATTGGGAAGGCCACAAGCTCACTGAAGCCCAGCGCTTCGACTGGTTGCGGCTTTGGCGCAGCGAGAGCGTTGGACCGCGGACTTTCCGCGCCCTGATCAATCGTTTCGGCAGCGCCAAAGCCGCGCTCGACGCATTGCCTGCAGTGGCGCGCCGGCCGCTGCGCATCCCCTCGCAAGCCGAAATAGAACGCGAATTCGAACAGGCTTTGCGTCTCGGCGCTACCTTTGTGGGGCTCGGCGAGCCTGAATATCCACAGCTTTTGCGCCGGATCAATTCGGCGCCTGCCGTCATCGCACAGCGCGGCGATCCCGCCATCTTCGGCCGGCCGGCCCTGGCGATCGTCGGCTCGCGCAATGCCTCCGCGGCCGGGCTCGCATTCGCTGAGCGCCTCGCCAAAGGCGTTGCGCAGCATGGCTATGCGGTGGTCTCCGGGCTGGCCCGCGGCATCGACATTCGCGCCCATCGTGCGACGCAGGAAACCGGAACGATCGTCGTTCTCGCCGGCGGCCTTGACCGGGTCTACCCGCCGGAATTCGCGCCGCTCCTCGAACACTTCATCGACCAGGGGGCGGTCCTCAGTGAGATGCCGTTCGGTTGGGAGGCACGCGGCCGCGATTTCCCGCGCCGCAACCGGATCGTCGCGGGTTTGGCGCAGGGAACGGTCGTCATCGAAGCGGCGCGCCGTTCCGGTTCGCTGATCACGGCCCGCTTTGCGGCAGAGCAGGGCCGCGAAGTCTTTGCCGTACCGGGCTCGCCGCTCGACCCGCGCGCCGAAGGGACAAACGATCTCTTGCGGGAGGGGGCTACTTTGTGCACGTGCGTCGAAGACGTCATTGAGGCTTTGGCGAGACAGCTCGGCGGGGATGCTCGACCCCAAGATCTTTTCTCCGAAGCCGCGGCATCCGATCCCGCAAACGAGCCGCTCTGGGACGAGCTCGAGCTGCAAGGAGTCGAGCAGGCGCCTTCGGCGGCGCCGGGGTTGGCTGTCCACTCGACGCAGCTCGCGGGCAATACGGCAAATCGCGCCCAAGGGCCGAGCGTCCCGTTATCTGCTGGCGAAGCAAAAGCGCGGATTATCGGTCTCCTGGGACCGTCGCCGATTTCGATCGACGAATTGGTGAGGTCTTCTGCGGCTCCGGCGCGGGACGTGCGCTCGCTGCTTCTCGAACTCGAACTCGCCGGCCGCCTGGAAAGACACGGCGGTGATCTCGTCTCCCTCATTTAAGGAGTGCGGGCAGGCTCGCGACGAGCCGGCTTCATTCGCGGCGGCGGTAGTGGGATTCGGCTTCGATCCGGGCCATGTTGAGAAAATACGTCAGCATGTCCAGCTTGGCCGCGCCGGCCATGCCGGCGAGTTCGGCAGCCATCAGCGCGACATATTCGGCAACGCCAGCGGCATCTGGTGTCGCTGCAGGCGCGGCAGCAACGGCCATTCTTGTCGATGGAGCCGCTTCGGTCGTGCGGGAGACGTGAGTTTTGAGGCGAACTCGTGTTCGTTTTGCCACATTCATGCGACACCTTCGGCTCGACTAAACTATATCGCGTAAACTTAACGTAAGACACGTTTAAGTTGTACACCTATGATCGTTGAAAGTCGATCCATTCCGTCGCGGCAACAGGGGGAAAATTTTCTTTCCGCGTGGATGAGCCCGAAACGGACTAGCGATAAGACGTTTGAGGACTATGGCGAGGTGCTTGCCGGGCCGAAAAGAAGAGTGCCCGCGCGGAGGAAGCGTTCGGGATCGACGGGTTCCCCGTCAATTCGCGTCTCGTAGTGGAGATGCGGGCCGGTCGAACGGCCGGTCGTGCCGAGCTTGCCGACGATCGCTCCGGCTTCGACCATTTGATCGTCTACCACGAGCACCGCCGAGAGGTGGGCGTAGCGCGTCGACAGGCCATTGCCGTGGTCGATCTCAACCATATTGCCGTAACCTGCGTTGGGACCGGCGAAGACGACGACGCCCGCCGCCGTCGCGCGGACGTCCGCGCCATAGTCGTCGCGCAAATCGACGCCAGCATGCAGCGCGGCACGACCGAGGAAGGGATCGATCCGAGGCCCGAAGCCGGAGGTCACTTCGGTGGCGCCATAGAGCGGTCGACGCAGCGGAATATGCGGCAAGAGCCGGCGCAGGCCCTCGGAAGTGTCGATCGCGGTTTGCAGCAGAAATGCTTCGTGTGCAAACGCCTTGTTGCTTTCGCCGGCGGGCAAAGGCACAAAAGGGCCGCCGACGGCGGCGTCGGCTTTGTTCGGGCTTTCCGCGTCGGCGTGTTTCGGTGAGGCCGGGGCGAGCGCGTCGGCGGCAAGCCCCGCAGTTGCGAGGGCGGCGCGAATATCTTCGGCGACACGGCGTGCCGGTACGAGCAAATTCACCAGGACGCGCATGTGTTCGGCGTCGAGCCGGTCATAGGTCGCAGCAAGGCGCGCGGAGTGATCGGGGAGAGTTTGCGGCGGCACCGGCGCGACGGGTTGGGAAGGCAAGACATTCTCGCTCACGGAACCGTCGTCGCCGCGCAAACGCAGATCCAAGAGTTCCGGATGCGGCTTGCCGACCGCGCGAACCGGAGGCCGCGGTGCCAGAGGCGCGTAGGCGCGGGTCGCCTCCGGCAAGACAGGCGTAAAAGCACCGCTGAGGAGGGGGTTTGGTTCGTCTGGACTTTTCGCCTTTTCGGCCCGCGCCGCCGCGCCGCCGAGCCCTTTCGGATCGGACATGCGGTAGCTCTTCATCCGTTCGGAGAGGGCGAGGAGAAGGGAGGTGTGGCTCTCCGCCTCGATTTGCCGCAGCGTCAAACTTTGCAGATCGGCATTGAACCGCGCTTCTTCGCTGCGCGCCCGCAAGGCTGTCGCTTCGATTTCGCGCCGCAGCAGGCCAATACGGTCTTCATAGGCATATTGCATGTCGATCTGGCGCCGCATCAAAGAGGCGAGAAGATCGTCGTGGCACATCCAATAGACTGTTGCACCGAGATAGATGAGGCCGATCAAGGGCAAAACGACGAAGGCGCAGGCCCAGGCGGCGCGCGGAAGGCGGAGCTGGTAAGACCGCGATCCGGTCACAAAGGTCAGCGAATAGGCTTTGCTTCGAACCGGTGACGGACCGCGGTTCCTGCGGCCGGACATACGACGTTCCTCGACGGAGGCTAGGGAAGGTGCCATCCACAAGAAACCGTTAGGGTTAATATTCGGCTAAGGGGACACGGCGCGCTTTGGTCGCGTTCAGGCTTTTTGGCGGTGCACGTTCGTTGATGAAGATCAGAGCCCGCACCCGTGCTGCGTCTAGACTCCCTTTTTGTTCCGCAACACCGGCGATGCGGAGAGGCTTCTCTTGGCGACACTCCCTCAGACACTTTGGTTTGAAGATATCGCGCGCGGAGACGTAGCATTGGTCGGCGGCAAGAACGCCTCGCTCGGTGAAATGGTGCAAAAGCTCGGTCGAGACGGCGTGCGCGTCCCACCGGGCTTCGCGACGACCGCGCAGGCCTATTGGCTGTTTCTCGAAGCGAACGGATTGAAAGCGACAATTGCGCATGAACTCGCCGATCTCGCTGCGGGAAAAGTCGAGCTCGCCGACGCCGGCGCTGCGATCCGCCGCGCAATCCTGCGCGGCACTTGGCCAGCGGAGACCGCGCAATCGATCTCCGCGGCCTATCGCGCGCTTGGCCTAAGGACGAACGAGACCGACATTGACGTCGCCGTGCGCTCGAGCGCCACGGCTGAAGATCTGCCCGATGCGAGTTTCGCCGGCCAGCAGGAAACCTATCTCAACATCCGTGGCGAGGCCGCTTTGCTCGACGCCTGTCGGCGCTGCTGCGCCTCCTTGTTCACCGATCGCGCGATCAGCTACCGGCAGACCAAAGGCTTCGATCACATGAAGGTCGCACTCTCTGTCGGCGTCCAACGCATGGTGCGCTCGGATCGGGGCGGCGCCGGCGTCATGTTCTCCATCGACACGGAGACGGGTTTCGACAAGCTGGTGCTGATCAATGCCGCCTGGGGGCTCGGCGAGAACGTCGTCCAGGGCGCGGTCGACCCCGACGAATACGAAGTCTTCAAGCCGCTCCTCCTCGATCCGTCGCTGGTTCCGATCATCGAAAAGAGCCTCGGGGAGAAGGCGCAGAAGATGATCTATACGAATGACGCCGCCTCACCCACACGCAATGTGCCGACATCCAAGGCGGAGCGCGCCAGTTTCGTTCTCAGCGACAAGGACATTTTGAACCTCGCGCGCTGGGCTTGCATCATCCAAGATCATTACGGTTGCGCCATGGACATGGAATGGGCCAAGGACGGGAAGACGGGTGAACTTTTCATCGTGCAGGCGCGGCCGGAGACGGTGCAGTCGCGCCGCACCGCGACGGCGTTGCACACTTATCGGGTCAAATCGAAGGGGCGGCGGCTCGTCACCGGCTTGAGCATCGGCGAGGCTGTCGTGGCGGGCCGCGTCTGCCTGATCGACAATCCCAGTGAGATCGATCGCTTCGTCGACGGCGCCATTTTGGTGACCCGCACGACGGATCCTGATTGGGTGCCGATCATGAAACGGGCGGCCGCGATCGTGACCGATCACGGCGGGCGGACCTCGCACGCAGCCATCGTCAGCCGCGAACTCGGTCTGCCCGCCGTGGTCGGCACCGGCGACGCCACACGCGTGCTGCATTCAGAGCAAGATGTCACCGTGTCTTGCGCCGAAGGCAGCGAAGGTTTCGTCTACGAGGGGACTGCCGACTTCGAATGCGAAGACATCGATGTTGCTGCTGCGCCTGCCACCCGCACCAAGATCATGCTGAACCTCGCCAATCCTGCCGCGGCCTTCCGCTGGTGGCGCATACCGGCTGATGGCGTCGGCCTCGCGCGCATGGAATTCGTGGTCAGCAATTACATCAAGGTCCATCCGATGGCGCTGGTACGTTACGAGACGCTAGCAGATGCAAAGGCCAAGTCCGTCATCGCCGATCTGACGGCCGGCTACGCCGACAAGACCGAATATTTCGTCGATCGCCTCGCCCGCGGTCTCGGCCGCATCGCGGCGGCTTTTCACCCCGGCCCGGTGATCGTCCGGATGAGCGATTTCAAGACGAACGAATATGCCAACCTGATCGGCGGTGCCGAATTCGAGCCGAAAGAGGAAAATCCCATGCTCGGATTCCGCGGCGCCTCGCGCTATTATTCGCCGCGCTATCGCGAAGGCTTCGCGCTCGAATGCCGCGCCATTCGGCGGCTGCGCGAAGAGATGGGATTTACCAATGTGATCGTCATGATCCCGTTCTGCCGCTCGACCAAAGAGGCCGACCGCGTGCTGGCCGTCATGGCCGAGAATGGGCTTCGCCGCGGCGATAAGGGCTTGCAGGTCTATGTGATGTGCGAGATCCCTTCCAACGTCATTCTCGCCAAGGCCTTTGCCGAGCGCTTCGACGGGTTCTCGATCGGCAGCAATGATCTCACCCAGCTCACGCTAGGCGTCGATCGGGATTCGGCCGAACTCGCCGAGCTTTTCGACGAGCAGGACGAAGCCGTGAAATGGATGATCCGCAAAGTCATCGAGGCGGCCAATCGGGCCGGTGCAAAGGTCGGTTTATGCGGCCAAGCGCCGAGCGATCACCCGGAATTTGCCGACTTCCTCGTCGACTGCGGCATCGATTCGATTTCGGTGAGCCCCGATAGTTTCATCGCCGTGAAGCAGCGCGTCGCAAAGAGCGAAAGCGAGTTGGCGGCAAGATAGCTGGCAGCAAGACGCGGGGTGCACGCGGCGAGCTAACCCGCATTATGCAGCCCATTGACCCTCACGCGGCGCAAAGTGCTGCTTTTGCGTGATCGTTTTCGGATTTCTCCCGATGGTAACGCACCCCGTCGTCGTCGGCGGAGCGCCAGCGTTCGGGGTGGAAAATGTTTTCGGGTTGACGGGAAGGGTTCGATTTTCGGGGTGTCACGCCCCGCCTGTTACGTGACGAGGCGCGGGATACGCCCGAGGGCGAAGCGCAAAATATCTTGTCCGGGACACGATGTCGGCAAGTGAACGCGGATCATCGTCTTCATCTCGACGACGTGCGCGGCGATTTTGATGAGGCGCAGGCGCAACGTGTCGAACTGCGCAACGCGCCACATCGAACGTTTCGGCATCGATGTGCGCAGGCCCCACATGAGCCAATAGGCCCCCGCGTGCAGGAACAGCCGTAACTGGTTGGCCGTGGCCTTCGTACAAGAGGTGCGGTCCGCCGCCAGATGCGTCTTCCACGATTTGATGTGGTTTTCGGCCTGGCCGCGCCGGCAATAGACATCCTCGTAGAGCACGCGGGCGTTGCGCTTCTTGAGATTGGTGACGACGAAGCGCGTGTCGGGCCCTTCCGCGCCAGCCTCGACGCGGGCGATGACGCGCTCGACGCGGCTCCAACTCGCGGCTCCGTCGTAGAACTCCTTGAAGCGGCGTATCTTGCCGTCTCTCGGCACGGCCTCGAAGCGTGCCTTCGTGCTGGCCTCAAGGACTTCGATGTGCCGGCGCAATGTCGTGGTCGGCGCAACGCCGAGGATATAATCGAGCTCGTTGGCGCGACAAAAGTCGAGAACCTCGGGAGCGCAATAATGACTGTCGCCGCGCAACATGATCTGCGTTTTCGGCCAATGGGCGCGGATGGCGCGCAACAGGCGGCGCAGGAAGGCTTTGATCTCCTTGCCGCCGGGTCGTTTGGCGGGACGAAGCACGGCGGTGATGAAGCGGCCCTCGCCATCGAAGACGACAATCGGCTGAAAGCCATATTCATCGTAATGCGCGTTGAACAATCGCAACTGCTGGCCGCCATGCACCGCGTCGAACGTGTCGTCCACGTCGAGCGTGATCCGTTTGGGAACCTTGTGGAAGGACTTGCAATAAAGATCGACCATGGCGCGGCCCATGCGCAGCAAGGCGCGGGCGTCGGGCAGGTTTTCCAGTCGCGAGATCGTCGATTGCGAGCACAGTTCGCGATCCGACGGCGCAAGATCGAGCGCCATCTTGAACATGGGATCGCTGCGAAGACTGGAGGCGTCGTTGCCGTCTTCATGGCCCGCCGCGATCATCAGCAGCCGAAAGCGGATTATGTCGGCGAGCGTGTGCGTGATCTGATCAGGCGCGCGCGGGTCTTTGATACACGCCGCCATGCGATCGGCGACGCGAAGGCGCTGCTCAACCTCGCGCAAAACCACAATCCCGCCGTCCGACGACAGCAGACCGCCATCGAATTTGGCGACGATTGCCTTGCCTGAAACAGGTGACAGGCCGGGCAGCGGCAGCATAGGATCATTCATGGCAGGTGTGGCTTCTCTGAAACGGCGCTGATTGGAGTCGACAACCAAATCATACGCTAAATCAGATATTTAAGCCACATCCGCCAGCATGGGCTGCATAATGCGGGCTAAGTGACACATAAGACTTGGCGAAACATTTGGGCGCTTATCCTTCCCCATCGCAAGTCGGCTGTTGCCGACTTGCGCATCTGAGAAGCCCAACTCGGGCAGGCCCGAGTTGGGTTGGGAAGGTGGTCGGCGAAGCCGACCGGATGGGGCGGGTCTCATGTCATCTCAAAGACCCCACCCGGCTGCTTCGCAGCCACCCTTCCCTTTGAAAAGGCGATTATGCCGAACTTGACTATTTACTCCGGTCTTTTTTGGCCTGTTTTGTTTTTTTGTTTTTAACGTGTGGGACGGCGGCGGTCGCCAATGTCGGGTCAGTTCGAGTCCCCCGCCATCAAGACATTCTTGTAACGCAAAACTCGCCCCTTCGGGATTTCCACAGTGCCGCCTTCAAAAGGCCCATACTGTTCACGTTCTTTAAGCGGAGCAGATGGGTCTTCGATGGACATAGCAGCAATGAAATGAGTTTTATGAACGATGTTTTCGCCGGGTATCCGATAGTAAACGCACCCCGAAATTGCGAGTTTGTATTGCCCGCTAGATGTTTTGATATTGCTAATATCCTGTTGGCTCAAAATGGCGCGATCGTTATATGGAAATTGCCCATTCGGAAGGATCAGCCACCCCCAGTCCCATTCCTTCTGGGAGATAGATTCATTGCAAGGTTCTTCTTGAATGTGTTGCCAAGGCTCGCCGGGGGCCGCTTTCGATTTAACGACTATATATGCTGGAGAATGGCCGACATTCTTAAGGTTGTGGGTCAATTGAAAGGTGTTGATGCCATCGAAGGGAGGTTGTTGAGGGTCAATTCCAACAACGTCTATCCAAGGCCGTTGACCGGCTTCCGCGAGCTTAGTTTGCCGCTGGGAAATCGCGGCTTGAGTGTCCATAATGGAAGCCTGTCGGCTCGCAACACACGCGCTTACAACAGTAGCTGTGGCAATCACGGCGGCGAGAAGAAGCTCGATTACTGCGGCCCAATTTGGCCGTCTATTGTGTTCATTGCCGGGTGTGCACTTGTGTTCGTCGGCCTTTATCTCAGCTTGGGGCGCGGGGCGCTGGGGCTCCATGTGACCCGAGGACATATCTTTACTGGCGGGGCATCCTTCGTCTGCGGACTCATTATTGTCGCTCACGGAACAGAATCTTCTTGGATTGTGCTGAGAACGCTACCGTCTCCTTCGGTTCTTTTTGCGTCTCAGCACCGTGCTATCGCGGCGCCGAAGATGTCCGAGTTGTTCCGATTATTATAGCGCCATGCGAATTCGGCCACGTACAGCGGCAGATATTTGCGGCTGACCTTGTGGTAGCTGCCCATGATGCCGCGCTTCAACAGCGACCAAAAACCGTCGATCGTCTGGGTATGGACGGCACCGTTGACGTACTCGCCTTTGCTATGACGGACGAATTCATGCGCAAACAGGTCGCCGAGCTTCCGATAACCGGAATGCTCATCGGTCGCGAGCAAGCTGACTTTCTCGGAAACGGCTTCGCGAACGAACCCGTCGAGGGTCGCTGTATCTGTGTTTTCGATAACACGCGCGACGACATTTCCCTTGCGGCTTGCGGCACCAATAACGATCAGCTTGCCAGTCGTCCCGCGCGCATCCTTGATCTTCTTGTCCGCATGCCGGTTCTTGTTTTTGCCGCCGATATAAGTCTCGTCGACTTCGACAATGCCCATGAGTTTGCGGAACTCAGGATCAGCGAGTCCTGCGCGAACGCGATGGCACATATAGTGCGCAGTCGAATAGGAGCCGAAGCCCATCATGCGCTGAATTTGAAGTGCGGAAATGCCTTTCTTGCTCGTCAGCATCAGATAGATGACCTTGAACCAAGTTTTGAGACCGACGTTCGTATTTTCGAAAATCGTACCGACCAAGACGGAAAAACGATAACCGCCCTTCGCCGCACATTTCGAGCATTGCCAATGGAAAGGCTTGTTAGCGACGGGATAAACGTCCTCGTTGTCGCAACGCGGGCAACGGATGCCATTCGGCCAACGCTGAGTGACGAGATAGCTCTTGCAAGCATCGTCGGTCGGGAACAATTTTTCGAATTGCGGGATGGTCATTTGGCTCGTGAATTTGGTCATAGGAGCAATTCCCTTGCGTGAGAATGAACCTACTCCAATTTCAGAAAGTAGTCAAGTACCGCATAATCGCCTTTGAAAAGGGGAGGGACTCGCCAACGATCGAATGGGGTGTTCGAGGTCAGCCGCTCATTGCATTCCATCCCTGGCTCGAATCATTTTTCTATCCGTTTGGGAATCCTGACAGGTCGTGGTCAGGCATTTAGCTTTAGAATTGCCGATCCCGAAGGTGCGGCGCGATGAAATTGGTGTAATCTTGAATGAGCAGTCAAACACTTTGGTCCAGCTTCGAGGGCGCCTGTGAATAGCGAGGTTACAACGGGTGCCGCCGCGCTCTTGGGGGAGGGCGTCAAACACCACCAGGCGGGACGATTATCCGAGGCCGAGGCTTGTTATCGGCGAGTGCTTGCGGCCCAACCTGACCATCCGGACGCTCTGCACCTGCTGGGTGTCATTGCTCATCAGGTGGGGCGGCATGACTTAGCCGTCGAATTGATCGATCAGGCTATAAAACGGAATCAACAGCATCCAATTTATTTTTGCAATCTTGGCGTAGCGCTATTGCACCAGGGCAAGATCGACGAAGCGATTGCCGCATATCATCAGGCCATCCGCCTCAAGCCCGACTATGCGGAGGCCTTCAACAACTGCGGCATTGCGTTGAAGGAGCTAAAGCGGCTCGACGAGGCGCTGGCGAGCTACGACCAGGCGCTGGCGCTCAAGCCCGACTATGCAGAGGCCTTCTACAACCGCGGCAATGCATTGCTAGCGCTGAAGCGGCTCGACGCGGCGTTGGCGAACTACGACAAAGCGCTGGAGCTCAAGCCCAACTATGCGGAGGTCTTCAACAACCGCGGCGTTGCGCTGCAAGACCTCAAGCGGTTCGACGAGGCGCTGGCGAGCCACGACAAGGCGCTCGCGCTCAAGCCAGACTATGCTGAGGCTTTCAATAATCGCGGCCTTGCGCTGCAAGACCTCAAGCGGTTCGACGAGGCGCTGGCGAGCCACGACAAGGCGCTCGCGCTCAAGCCAGACTATGCTGAGGCTTTCAACAATCGCGGCCTTGCGCTGCAAGCGCTGAAGCGGTTCTTCGCGGCGGCGGCGAACCACGACAAGGCGCTGGCGCTCAAGCCCAGCTATGCGGAGGCCTTCCACGACCGCGGCAATGCGCTGAAGGAGATGAAGCGGCTCGACGAGGCGCTGGCGAGCTACGAGAAGGCGCTCGCCATCAGGCCAGACTATGTCGAGGCGCTCAACAGTCGCGGCAATGCGCTCACACACCTCAAGCGGCCAGAGGAGGCGCTGGCGAGCTATGACAAGGCGCTCGCAATCAAGCCCGACTATGCCGAGGCGCTCAGCAATCGGGGAATGACCGCCTTATTGATGGGCAATTTCCTGGCGGGATGGAGCGGTTACGAACACAGATGGGATGAAAAGGGTGCACCGCCGCTGAAGCCCATTGCCCCCTATCCAGCGTGGCAGGGCGAAGACATTCAAGGAAAGCGCATAATTGTCTACGAAGAGCAAGGTTTGGGAGACACCATCCAATTCTCGCGGTTTCTGACCCCGCTTTCCTCATTAGGCGCAGGCGTCACCTTCCTTGTCCGATCGAGCATGCATCGGCTCTTGCAGCCCTTCGCTTCAACGATCCGCCTCATCGACAAACCTCCTCATGGCGAATCCTTCGACTTCCAATGCGCTCTGTTGAGCCTGCCTGCGGTTATGGGAACGACGCTCAACACGGTGCCATCGGACATCCCCTACTTGATCCCAGAAGCGCCACTGGTCGCCAAATGGCGGCAACACATCGGCAATCACGGCTTGAAAATCGGAATTTGCTGGCAGGGCAGCAGGCTTGGAACTGAGCTTGGGAAATCGTTCCATATTTGTGAGCTTCAAAACATTTCTAAACTTCCTGGAGTTCGTTTGATAAGCCTTCAGAAGAATGAAGGCTCGGAACAAATCGCAGAGCTTCCTGACGGCATGAAAATGGAGACACTCGGAGAAGAGTTTGACGCTGGTTTTGATGGTTTTCTGGACAGCGCAGCCGTCATGGAGAATTTGGATCTCATCATCACAACAGATACCTCAATAGCTCACTTGGCTGGTGCTCTCGGCCGCCCGGTCTGGATTTTGTTGCCGTTCGTTCCCGATTGGCGCTGGCTGCTCGATCGTGACGACAGTCCGTGGTATCCGACGGCGCGCCTGTTCAGGCAAACCGATACCGGCAATTGGCGCGGCGTGGTGGACCGCGTGCGCGAAGCGCTTCGCGATTTGGTCGAACCTCAATGTGCGGACCGGGCATCACCACTGCGCGCAAGCAGTCCACCAAAAAGATAGTATCAACGCAAAAGGCGAAACGGGCGTCGCGCTCTGGACCGTCAAGGCTGGCCGTCCCGCTTGGCGTCGATCTGCAGGTCCTACCGCATGCCTCGATCGGCATCGCCTATAGCGGCCAATTGGTCCGCACGGCCGAACGACCGGTCGGTCCACGGCAATTTCACTCGGTGGCTCTGAATTCGGCGCTTCCGACGCCGGTGTATCCGAAAAATCGACTTAGAAAAGTTGAGCCGCATTTCCGGTCCAACCGATCGCTTTGACGCCCCGCTCGCGCAACAAAGTTTCGAAATAGGCGATCGTGAGCGTGAGCCCCTGTTCGAGTGAAATGCTGGGCTGCCAGCCGAGCGCTTCGCGTGCCTGCGTAATATCGGGCTGGCGTTGCTTCGGGTCGTCCTGTGGCAGAGGCCGTTCGACGATGTTCGACTTGGAACCGGTCGCGGCAATGATCTTTTCGGCGAGTTCGCGCACCGAGAATTCGTTGGGATTGCCGAGGTTGATCGGACCCGTCACAGTGTCGGAAGAATTCATCAAGCGGACGAAGCCGTCGATCATATCGGTCACGAAACAGAAGGAGCGCGTCTGCGACCCATCGCCGAAAATCGTCAAGTCCCGCCCGAGCAGCGACTGGCAAATGAAATTGGAGACGACCCGGCCGTCGTCAGGACGCATGAACGGACCATAAGTGTTGAAGATCCGCGCCACTTTGACCTTCAATCTATGTTGTCGATAATAATCGAAGAACAAGGTTTCGGCGCAGCGCTTGCCTTCGTCATAGCAAGACCGCGGGCCAATCGGGTTGACGTTGCCCCAATAGGATTCGGTCTGCGGATGAACGAAAGGGTCGCCATAGATCTCTGAAGTCGAAGCCTGCAGTATCGGAATTTTCAGACGTTTGGCGAGGCCGAGCATGTTGATCGCGCCGATGACGCTCGTCTTCGTGGTCTGCACGGGATCGAGCTGATAATGAATTGGCGAGGCCGGGCATGCCAAATTATATATTTCATCGACTTCGATGAAGAGCGGAAAGGTCACGTCGTGGCGCAGGAGCTCGAACCGCTTATGGTCGATGAGTTCGGCGATGTTGCGGCGCGTTCCCGTAAAGAAATTGTCGACGCAGAGAACTTCGTGACCTTCATCGAGCAGTCGCCGGCAAAGGTGCGTCCCGAGAAATCCCGCGCCACCGGTGACAAGGATGCGTTTTTGACCGAGAAACACGGTTTCCCCTTTGTTCTGATTTCAGCTTTGCTGACTTTATTCTTTTGATCTGGTGGGCTGCCTCGTCCTTATGCCAAGGTGGGGGGCTGCCGGGCAAGTCGCCGATGCGCAGCTTCAGAGCTGGCGCGAATGAAAGTCGTTCCATTGTCCCGATCGTTCAGAAATCGGACCTGCGATATTCGATTCGTCCCGTCGCGAATGGGCTTATCCGATCGAGCTATCCGGGAAAAGCGCAAAAGCGCGTGAGGTCCAGGCGCATGAGATCGTCGTGCTGGGCGGGCTAGTTCACGCGACCGTCCCGGCGACAGTGCGCGTGGAGCCTTCGTGCCGGGTGATCTGGTTTGACCGGCGCCTGCGGCCCATGTGACTCGCCCGCGCGCCGCAGCGGATTTCGAAGGTAAAGGTCAAGCTAAAACATGATTGGAGAAAACAACTTAGTTCATTGGCCCGCGTATTTGGAGCCGATCGTGTGAAAGTTGGCCAATATGCTTCCGGAAGAGGCATTTCTTCCAACCGACTATCTTGGTTTACATGATATTGCGTCCGCGGTGTTGCGCCCGTAGATATACTCCCGCTATGGCGCGGAAGTGCAGATTAGCCGCTCCATGTGCGCTTGCGGCCGGCGCGACGGCCAAAAAACGCTGCGCGTGCCGGCAGAATTCAGTTGGATTAACGGCTCGATTCCCGATATTTTACTTCATACGTCGCGAATTGTCGGATCGCGGCGTGTCCTTACAAGTGATTTGGGCACACTTTTAGCTACTCGACGAGGCGCGTGGGATGCGGAGTACCGAATGAACGATGTGCAAACAGACGCCAGCGTGTTCTATACGAAAGAGAAGCTGCTCACCCGCAGAGGTGTTCTTTGGCTCGGCCAGACATGCAATATCCGGTGTCATTTTTGCTATTTCCTCGACCGGATAAACGACAAGGAGCATCCCGAGCACGCGTTCATGGGTCTCGACAAGGCGAAATCTATTTGTCGCGACCTGCGCTATAAATACGGCAATACATCGATCGATATCCAGGGCGGCGAGCCGCTCATTTGGCATCACATTTACGATCTCATTTCCTATTGTCGGGACATTGGCTTGCACCCGACGCTGATTACCAACGGCATCCCGCTTTTCAAGCGACAGGTGCCCGAGCGTCTGAAGGCGGCAGGCCTGCGCGATCTCTTGGTCAGCGTCCATGCCCTGGGACCGGCTTATGACGAAATCGTCGGCATGCCGGGCGGCTCGGAGAAACAGCTCAAGGGCATCGAGAATTGCCGCGAGGTCGGCGTTCCGTTCCGCTTCAATGCGGTGCTTTCCATGAAGGGCATACCTCAATACGAGCATATTGCCCGGCTCGCCGTCGAGAAAGGGGCACGCGCCGTTAACTTCCTCGCCTTCAATCCGTTTGAAGATCAGGCAAAGGAAGGCAAGCGATCGATCGAAAACGTGCCGAGCTATACGAAGGTCGCGACCCCACTCAATCGCGCACTCGATATCCTGGAAGGAGCCGGCGTCGAAGCCAATGTGCGCTACTTCCCGATCTGCTTGGTCGAGCCCCGACATCGCAAGTCGGTCTATAATTTCCAGCAATTATCCTATGATCCACATGAGTGGGATTACGATTCGTGGACGTGGACGGGCAATCAGCCGCAGCGCATGAAATGGGGTTCTCCGTCGTCGCATCACTTGAGTTTGGCGGTACACACCTATTTGCCGCAGTATGGTCTGGACCTGGAAGCGAACGATGGCGACTCGCCTTTCCTGAACAATTGGGTGACGAACCTGTTGTCGCATGCGCGCGTCAAATGGCTCGGCTCGGCTGCATCGAAAGACGAATTGGGACGCAACCCCAAGCTCTACCGGGACCAAGGCCGCGTGCGGGCCAAACATTTTTGTAGTTATCGATATTCGGATCAATGCGGGCGCTGCGATGCCAAGCCGATTTGTGACGGCTTCCATGGCGATTATGCATCGATGTTCGGTGTCGATGAAGCGCGGCCGATTTCGCTGGGAGGGCCAGTGACCGATCCGACCTATTTCATTCGCGATCAAGTCAAAATCTACGAGGCCGAAGAGGCGGATCGGCCTTGGTCGCATGAGAAAGCCGCCGCCGCCTGATAGCCGGCGGTTGCTCACCGCAATAAGAGTGGCGAACTTGGCTTTCTGACAGCGAAACAGACGTTTGTCGCAGAGTGCGGCACGGGCCCGACCATCTCGAAGGGGGCTGTTCGCGAATCGGCCGGTGCCACATTTGCCTCGCACGCGGAGGTGGGCTATCTGCTTGAGAGAAGTCGGGCATTCGAAAGGTAGGGTTGTTTTTTCATGACGTCGTCAAAAACTGCGCTCATCACTGGCGTTACGGGCCAGGATGGCGCTCTACTCGCCGAATTTCTCCTCCACAAGGGTTACGTCGTGCATGGCATCAAGCGGCGCTCATCGCTCATCAATACCGATCGCGTCGACCATTTGTATCATGACCCGCACGAGGCCGGCGTCAAATTCTTCATGCATTACGGCGATCTGACCGACGCCACAAATCTCATCCGCATCGTACAGGAAGTTCAACCCGACGAGATCTACAATCTGGCGGCGCAGAGTCACGTCCAGGTGAGTTTCGAAACCCCTGAATATACGGCGAACGCCGACGCGATCGGCACTCTGCGTCTGCTCGAAGCGATCCGCATTCTCAACCGTGCCGACAAGACCCGTTTTTATCAGGCGTCGACGTCGGAGCTCTACGGCAAGGTTAAGAGCATTCCGCAAAACGAAAGCACGCCCTTCTATCCGCGGTCTCCTTATGCCGCCGCCAAGCTCTATGCCTATTGGATCACCGTCAACTACCGCGAAGCCTACGGAATTCATGCTTCGAATGGGATATTGTTCAACCATGAAGGGCCGACACGTTCGGAAACCTTCGTGACTCGAAAGATCACGCGCGCGGTCGCGGCAATTCATTTCGGACTGCAAGACAAGCTTTATCTCGGCAATCTGGACGCGAAGCGCGATTGGGGGCATGCCCGCGATTATGTCGATGGCATGTGGCGGATCGTGCAGCAGCCTGAACCAGATGATTATGTCCTGGCCACTGGCGAAGCACATTCCGTTCGTGAATTTGTCGAGCTTGCATTTGCGCAAACGGATGTCGAAATCGCGTGGAAGGGCACTGGTCTCGAAGAATATGGATTGGATCGGCGGACGGGCCGAATTCTCGTCGAGATCGACCGGCGGTATTTTCGACCGACGGAGGTCGATATCTTGCGGGGCGATGCGACTAAAGCCAAAGAAAAATTGGGCTGGACGCACAAGATCAGTTTCCGCGAGCTCGTCGTAGAAATGGTTGCGAACGATCTGCACGTCATGAAGGTCCGTGGTCGTGCATGAGCGGCGGTGTCGGGCGCGCGTATGGGTTGCCGGGCATCGCGGCATGGTCGGCTCGGCTGCCGTGCGTCCCCTCGAGCAGAAGGCGGTCGAGATCCTGTCGGCGGGCCGCGATATGCTGGATCTGCGCGATCAATCCGCCGTATGATTGTCCGGGCGGTAGCTGGCGGTGTGCCGCACTCGTTGCGCAAACACCAGAGGCTTCGGACCGATTATCGTGAGGCGACGGCCGTGTCCGCCAAAGCGGCCGAGGGTGCTAAGTCATAACCGCGTCACTGCGACCACCAGTTGAATGCCGGATGCCCTCTCTGTGCGCATTTCCTTCCGCAGTCAACGTGACAGCGCAGGCACGGCTGCCCGCACCGCGCTGATGACCCTTGCCTGGTCCGCTTCTGTGAGCCCGGTCGAGCACGGCAGAGGCAGCACGCGCTCCCATAGATTGTTGCAAACCGTCATTTCAGAACGCACCGCATCGGCATAGGGAGTCTGAAGATGCATCGGCTTCCAGAAGCTTCTGCAGGCAATGCCGGCCGCGGTGAGACGAGGTGCGAGTTCTGCGCGTGATCGTGCTTGCGGCTGAAGCGTAATGCCAGAGAGCCAAAACGCACTTTTCCTTCCTGGCCTTTCGGGGAAAAAACCGATCCCAGGCAAGTCCGCCAATTCCTCGCGGTATCGGTGCGCAATCGCCGTTTTCCGCGCGAGGAAATGGTCCAATCGCTCAAGCTGCGCGCAGCCGACCGCCGCTGCGATATTCGTCATGCGATAATTGAAGCCAACCATGTCGTGATCATAGGCATCGCTCTGGCGCGCGGTGGTGGTGAGGTGGCGGACATGCGCAAGTAACTCTTCGTCATTGCCTAAGATCGCACCGCCGCCGCCTGCGGTGACGGTCTTGTTGCCGTTGAATGAGACGACAGCCAAGGTGTCGAACTCACCGATTTTCCTTCCTTCGTAGAGCGAGCCGAGTGCAGCCGCGGCATCAATCACGACCGGAAGCGAAAACCTGTCTGCGAGGTCCATGATTTGCGCCATATCAGCGGGAAGTCCGAGCGTGAATACGGGCATTATGGCCGCGACGCGTTTGCCCGTTGATTTGTGGATCACGCCTCGATCTGTCGCGCGACACTCACTTCGAAGGGCTGCTTCGACAAGTGCTGTATCGATCGTCCAACTCTCTCGATCTATGTCGAAGAGCCAGGGCTCGGCACCCGAATGAGAGATCGCATTGGCTGAAGCGATGAACGTATAGGAAGGAAGAATCACGAGATCATTGCGCCCGACACCAAGCGCAACTAGCGCGGCGTGCAAGGCGGTCGTTCCCGCAGATGTCGCAACTGCGCCACGTGCGCCCGCCGCATCGGCCAACATATTTTCAAAGCGGCCGACGAAAGGTCCGACCGAAGAGACGAAGCCAGAACTCTATGCATTCCTGCAAATAGCGCGCCTCGTTGCCTGAAAGCTCCGGTATCGCGAGCGGGATTGGCAAAAGCTCTGATTGGGCAGGTTTCGAGCGCGCGACTGAACTCATGTTTAAATCCGCTGATCGAGATTGCGCCCGGTCTCGTAATGATGGAGCTGAGGGATGACCGACGCGACGATATCGACAACATCCGCTTTCGCGATCGTTTCGCTTCGGCTGAGCCAGATTTCCAGTTGTTCCAACAATCGGGCAATGCTTCCTTTCGGCGCGGGGCAATAGGACACGATGTCCAGCGTCTGCATGGCGGATCGCGTAAGCTGTTCACCATCGCCGACAAATACTTCGAAGGGCTTTTCTCCCGAAGTGTCCAAAGGTGTCAAAAGGACGGGATAACGGCCGCGGCGCAGTTCAATATCCACGGCACTGCGAACAGCATCTTCGCTATCGTAGAAAGCTGGTTCGAGTCCGAGCCGACGGATCAGGCGTTCGGCGACGACTTGCAATTCGACGAGATCTTTTGAAGGGTCCAGACGCGGAACGAGGATCGATTGATCGGGCGCGCAGATCGAGGCGAGCAAGCAGATGTGACCCGCCTCTTTCATTGAGACGAAATATCGCTTGGTTGCGCGCGGCACGGCCACTGGCTGCCGTTTCGCCAGGCGCTGAAGCCAAGCATGCAAAAGTGAACCGTCGGAAAATGCTACGTTCGCAAAGCGAGCCGATGTTCGGGTACCCGTGAAGCCATCGGCCGCAAAGAGGATATGCTCCATCAGCCGCTTGCTCGCGCCCATCAGGCTTGCTGGATTGGCGGCCTTGTCCGTCGAAACGCAAAAATATCGACCTTTGAAACCTTGTGCGACCAAAGAATTCATGAAGCGAACCTGCTTCAGAACATTGGTGTCGAGCATCTGCAATAGGGAGTAAGGATCTTTCTCCGACCGCACATGTTTGAGGGCCGCAAAATTCATGACGAAATCATAGCGTTCTTGCGAAGCAAGAAACATCTCCATGATCGGTCCGCCGTAGTCGAGCGGCAATGTACGAAACTCCGATATTTTGTGCATATCTTGGCTGGAACGTAGGCTGCGCACCAGCTCTGCGAGATTATTCTCGCTCTGATCGACAACATGGAGAACTGCGGGATTTAATGCGACGAGCAGCTCCACCACGGCGGATCCAATGCTGCCAGCCCCGCCTATCACGAGCACGCGCTTGCACGTGACGGACTCTTCCAGAACGGCACGGTTTTCAGCAACGTCCGGTTCGAAGCGAGAGACGGAATAGGATGTCGCCAATTCGGCAAGCGTCTCAGCTGATTGCGACCCGCCTGAAAACGGGAGATTGAGGCCCATCTTGATCAATTCGTCCAAACTCTGCAGAATGGCAGGTGCACTGCAGAGGTTCTCTAGTCAATACCAGGTTTGTTAGCAACCGGCGTTGCCGGTTTTCGCATGCGGGCAGGAGAGCAATTATCAGGTGGCGGTTTTCCAGGGCCTGTCTTTTTGGATGATGGCGTCGGCGTAGATGACGAGTTTACCCATGCAGGCTATGAGGGCGAGGCTATGAGGGTTGCCTTGTTTGGCTAGCCGGCTGGGCTGAAGCCTTCGACAGAGACCGCCTCGGGCCTTGAGCAATCCAGCGCGCCGTAACACATGTGAAGCCTGAGCAGGTCTCGAAGTAGAGATGGGGATGCCGACACGTTTGAGAACTGGCGAAGGCCACGCGGAATGAGAAACAGTCGCCTGAAATGGACCCGCGAAGCGGGACCACGTGACTTGATTCAATCCAAAATCATCGTGACCTAAGCGTGGCCGGCCTCGCCCGACAATCGCCCGGGATCTATGCCGAGCTTGCGGAAAACAAGATCATATTTCAATTCGAGCGGTGTATCGAAAATGAGAGAGGGATCGGCAGGGCAGGTCAGCCAGCCGTTATGCTGCATCTCTTGTTCCAGTTGGCCGGGCGACCAGCCGGCATAGCCGAGCGCGAGCACGGCTCGGCCGGGCCCTGCGCCGTGGGCGATGGCACGTAAGATGTCGACCGTTGCGGTCAGCGAAATTCCTTCGGCGATCGGCAAAGTCGAGTTGTCGATGTGGAAATCATTCGAATGGAGCACGAAGCCGCGGCCCGTGTCGACCGGGCCGCCCCGGAGCACCGGCACTGCGCCGGCCTGAACCGGCAATCTTATGGCTTCATCGGGCGCAATCACTTCGAGCTGAATGAGGAGTTCGGAAAAATCGACGCTCGGAGCGCGACGATTGATCATGATGCCCATTGCGCCTTCATTCGAGTGCGCGCAGACATAGATGACAGAACGGGCAAAACGCTCGTCGGGCATGCCGGGCATGGCCACGAGCAATTGCCCGTCGAAATAGCGGTCCTTTCCGCTGCTATGCATCATACTGGCCATCTGCGCGCCTCTTACCCCTCTGCCGCCTTCCTCCAGAACGACTGTCCAGCTCCCGCAGGTCGCTGCCGCAGCGGCTTGCTCCAGGCCCCTCTCTTCGGACGGGCGATACCGCATCAAGATGGTGCTGAAATCACGAATTTCAGCACGCTGAGCAAAAAATTCCCTTCGTTCACGTTTTCAAAGACATCGGATATATCCGATGTCTCACTCATGACTTTGAATTGATTCAACCCAAAGTCACGAACGTGATTTAGTCCGCAGGCAAGAATTCTTCCAGTTGCCGACAAGGCCACACCAAAGGCTGTACCACTATGTTGGCCCGCTTCGGCCGTTTTGGCCATACCCTTTCTCGGGTGATCCCCTGTTTCGGTCTCTGCCTCTGCCTTTCTCTTTTGGCGCTTTCGTCCGGCGCCATAGCGCAAACTTGGCATGATGTCACGGTAGTGAAAGGCAACCGAATGCGGCTCGTGGCCGCGGCCGGGCTGACGCGCGGAATTTATCACGCGGCAGCCGCGATCGAGCTTTCACCCTCGGCGATCACCTATTGGCGTCAGCCGGGGGAGGCCGGCGTTCCGCCGAAATTTTCTTTCGAAGCTTCGGAAAATCTCGGCTCCGTCGAGGTGCTTTACCCATGGCCTTCGCGCCTCGAGGAGGGCGGAGTCGAGGCTTTCGGCTACCGCGGCGGCGTCGTCTTTCCGATTCGGGTCACCCCGCGCGACGCCAGTCTGCCGACGATCCTGAAGCTGACCCTGGATTATGCCGTCTGCGCGACGATCTGCATTCCGGTACGGGCGTCAGCCGAACTCCTCTTGCCGCAGCGCAGCACAGAGGCGGCGAACGAGTTGGTCGAGGCGGCGGAAGCGCGCGTGCCTGTGTTGCTGACACCACCTGATCTTGTCGCGAAAGCGACGAAGGCGCCGAACGAGGGTCCGACGAAGCCCACATGGACGCTGCTATGGAAAGACGCGGCGGGCCTCGCCGATCTCTTCGCTGAAGCGCCCGACGGATGGTATTTCGAGACGCACAAGACGAGCGACCATGAGTTCACGCTCGTTGCGGTCGAAGCTCCGGCCGATGCGTCCGCAAAACCGATCGAAGTTCGCCTGACGGCCGTCGGCGCAGGAAAGGCCTATGAATTCGCAGTCAGGCTCGATCCGGTGGACGGCAAGCCGCGCTGAGCCGGTGTCTCAGTTTGAATCTCGGCGAAGGGCGAGTCGCAGGCATTCGGGCCGAAAAGCCTCGCCGAAATTACATCTGGTCAGATCGTTGATGTCGCCGCATGATCCGATAGTGTCATTCGGCCCGGAACCGCGTCTGCGAATTCCAAGACAGTCGGCGCCGCGGCGAATGCGCGAACCTGGAGGCAATTATTACAATGGCGATTTCACTCTATGACCTGAGCGTAGCCTGCTTCCTGCAAACGCTGGGCGGCGTCGCCCACTTTCTGGACCGCGGACTCACCCATTGCCGCGATAACAACATTGACTTGAACGAAATCGTTGAAACGCGGCTCTATCCGAACATGCTGCCGTTTCGCTTCCAGGTGCTGGCGGTGGCGCACCATTCGATCGGCGCGATCGAGGGGGTGAAAGAGGGTCTATTCCGGCCACCCGCGGAGATACCGCCGCTCGACTATGCCGGCTTGCAAAATGTCGTGGCTGAGGCGCGCGAGGCGCTTCAGGCGCTGACGCCTGCGGAGGTGAACGCGCTCGAAGGCCGGGACGTGGCTTTCCAGTTTCGCGATCTTAAATTGCCGTTCTTGGCCGAGGGATTTCTGCTGTCCTTCTCGCTGCCGAATTTGCATTTCCACGCCACGACCGCTTACGACATCCTGCGTTCGAAAGGCGTGCCTCTCGGCAAGCGTGACTATATGGGCAAGCTTCGGTTGAAGAGCTGAACTAGCCGAGGCTCTTTCGCCCGGTTGTCGGGCGGCCCTTCGGCACGTTCATTGCTGCACGGCAAAAAGGCCGCTTAAACTGTTTGGGTGCTCCTTGTCGATCGCGTGTCCTAGTCATTTCCGAATCTCGGCTCGACGATGAAACACCCGTCCGGAATCCCGATTGCGATGTCCTCCGCTTATAAGATCCGCATTGCCCCCTCGTTACGCGAGATCGATGCCGCGCAATGGGATCGCTGCGCCAATCCGGAAATCTATGCCGCAAAAGCGGAATCTTGCGCTTCTGCGGCATGCGGCCGTGGGGCGGATTGGGGAGGGGAAGTCGAGCCCGTCATCCGGCCCGCGCCGGGGGCTTGCATGCTTCAGCGTGAGCAATTCAACCCTTTCGTTACGCATGCCTTCCTGGCTGCGCTCGAGACGGCGCAATGCGTCGGTCCGAAAACAGGCTGGAGCCCGAGCCATGTGCTTGTCGAAGACGCCGCGGGCAAGCTCGTCGCTGCGGCACCGACCTACATCAAGACCCATTCCATGGGCGAATATGTCTTCGATTACGGCTGGGCCGAAGCCTATCAGCGTAACGGGCTTGCCTATTACCCCAAGCTGCAGGTCGCGGTTCCCTTCACTCCTGTGACAGGCCGCCGCCTGCTCGTGTCCGACGAAGGCGGCAATGCCGCGCGAGAAACGCTCGTCGCCGGCCTGCGCGTCTGGCGCGCCCAGATCAAGGCCTCATCCATTCACGTCACCTTTCCGACGCGGAGCGAATGGGATTGTTTGGGCGAGGCCGGCTTCCTGCAGCGGACCGGCCAGCAATTTCACTTCGTCAACAAAGCCTATGGCGATTTCGAAGCCTTCCTGTCCGACCTCGCCTCACGCAAACGCAAGATGATCCGCCGCGAACGCAAGGAGGCGCTCGTCAACGCTATCGAGATCGAACTGCTGACCGGCGCCGCGATCAAAGAGGCGCATTGGGACGCGTTCTTCGAATTTTACATGGATACGGGTTCGCGCAAATGGGGCCATCCCTATTTGACCCGTGCGTTCTTCTCCGCGGTCGGAGCGAGCATGGCGGAGCATATCCTGCTCGTCATGGCCAAGCGCAAAGGCCGCTACATAGCCGGCGCGATCAATTTCATCGGCGAGGACGCGCTTTACGGCCGCAATTGGGGATCGATCGAAGAGCATCCCTTTCTGCATTTCGAGGTCTGCTACTATCAGGCGATCGAATACGCCATCACGCATGGCCTCGCGCGCGTTGAAGCCGGCGCCCAAGGCGAGCATAAGCTGGCACGCGGCTATGTCGCGGTGCCGACCTATTCGGCGCATGACATCGCCGACCGGCGCTTTGCCCGCGCGATCGACGAATTTCTGGCACGCGAGCGCGTCGCGATCGATGCGGCACTCGATGAATATGCGGAACTGGTGCCGTTCAAGAAGGGGGTGTGAGTGTTCGGCGGTGCCGGTTCAGACTCGCCGCACCGGGCCGGGATATTGTGCGACCAGCGAATCCACGGTCAACAGAGTGATACCTTCAACTATCGACTGCGCAACCAGGATACGGTCGAACGGGTCTTTGTGGATCGCAGGCAGCACATCGATTGCAACGGCATGCGCGCTGGTGATCGGCAACTCGCGATAGTCGTTTTCGAGCAATCCGCGCCGCAAAAGCCGTGGATCCGCTTGGAAATCTTTTCGTCCAAGGCCACGCTTGATCGATATTTCCCAGAGGCTGGCGGCGCTGAAGAGCAGTTCGTTTTGCGGGTCGTCGATCAATTCACGCGCCGTCGCCGACAAATGCTCGGGCTGCCCCGCCGCCCACAGCAGGAGGCGCGTGTCCAGCAGCAGCTTCATGGGTCAGAACTGAAGAGCTGTTCGATCTCGGTATCGCCCATTCGATCGAAATCGTCGGGAACGGCAATTTGCCCGCGCATGAAACCCAGGCGCCGGACTTGCCCCGCGGCCGGTAAATCCAGCGGCGTAACCTTCACTAAGGGCTTGCCCGCTTTGGCGATCACGAAGGACTCACCCTTGGCGGCCTGTTCGACCAACCGCGACAGATGCGTCTTGGCCTCGTGGATGTTGACAATGCGCACGGCCTGCCTCGATAAACTAAGTTTTGTTAGTTTAGTCCAAATGAGACGATCGTGGCAAGAGGGCTTGTCGGCACATTTCGGGGCCGCCCGGATTTGACAAAGGCAGGATCTGCCGTCGCCGCATTGCCGCAATCCTTCTGATGGGTCCAGCGCTCGACGCGACCTATGCCGCGTCCAAAGCGGATGCGGTTAAATGGAAGGACAGGAGGCCTTTATGAGCGATGCGATCCGCAAGGCGTTTCGCGCCTTGATGGAGCTGCTGCGCGAGTCTGAAAAGCGATTGATAGAAAAGCGTTTTTTAGATGCAGAATATCGTAGCGGAGCGATCCCCTGATTTCCCTGTCGAACTCGGGGGCCTTTTGTGGTATGAAGACCTATGACGATTACACTTAAACCTGATCAGGAAGCATGGCTCAAATCTCGCATGGCGAATGGCGATTTCGCTTCTGTTGAAGAGGCGGCACGCCAGCTCATTGACGAACGGATCGCCGAGCGCGCGGCCGAGGAGAGTGATGATTTGGCGTGGGCGAAGCCCTATGTTGACGAAGCTTTGGCCGAGGTCGCGCGTGGCGACGTGATTACCCTTGAGGAACACGAAGCTCGTACCGATGCGCGCTTGGCCGATATGAATTAATGGCGCGGGTTATTGTCACGGCTTCGGCGGATGCCGACTCTGGCTTTATTCTCGCCGATCTAAGGTGACGCCCAAAATTAAGTGCTCCATGTTGCCGGATGGGCAACTCCTCTCCCCCTTGTGGGGAGAGGTTGGGAGTGGGGGTCTGTGGTGTGCTTCTCACATTGAAGCACTGGCGAGAACCCCCATCCCTGTCCCTTCCCCACAAGGGGCAGGGCTGTCCGGGAAGGCGGCGAACTTGCAAGGTAAATCACTAGGCCGCAGGTGCATGCCCCTGAAAACGAAGGATTTTCGTCTACGGCGATGCCGTTTGCGTCTATTTTCTGGTTGGCGAGACTCAGAAAAGGACGGGAACAGGAGCATGCGCTTCACACCTACCATATTTGCCAAATTGCTTGCACCCCTCGATCGGCGGCAGTTCGACACGATCGTCGAGCGCCACGACGGCGATGCCTACGACAAATCATTCAAGAGCTGGGACCATCTGGTGGGCCTGATCTTCGCCCAGTTTTCCGCCGCCGACGGATTGCGTGGTCTGGCGGCCAGCTGGAACGCCAATAGCCAGCATCATTATCATCTTGGCACCGGCACACTGGCGCGCTCGACTTTGTCGGATGCAAATAAAATCCGGCCCGTCGCGGTCTTTGCCGACACTTTCGGTTTGATTGCGGGTCTGCTCGATCGCGCCACGCGCCGCGACGGCAAGGACATGCTGCGCCTCATCAATTCAACGCCCGTTCCACTCGGCAAATTGTGCGATTGGGCGAAGTGGAATGGCCGCATTCGCGGCATGAAAATGCATGTCGTCTATGATCCCAAGTCCGATTGCCCGCGCATTCTCGATATCACCGATGCCAATATCAACGATGCCGAGATCGGCCGCACGATCAACATCGAAGCCGGTGCGACTTATGTCTTCGACAAAGGCTATTGCCATTATGGTTGGTGGCGCGCCATCCATGCCGCTGGAGCGATCTTCGTCACCCGGCCGAAGTCCAACATGGGGCTCACGCGCGTCGAAATGCGCCCCATCGAGGTTACCGAAGGCGACGGCTGCACCATACTCGAAGATGCCGAGGTGCGCTTCGCCAGCAAAGGTGATTCCAAGCTGCCGATAAGGCTGCGCCGCATCACCATCAAGCGTCACAAGGATGGCAGCACGATCAACTTTCTGAGCAATGATTTCGACCGTTCCGCCGTCGCCATCGCGGCCCTTTATAGAGGCCGCTGGCAGATTGAACTCCTGTTCCGCTGGATCAAGCAGCATCTCAAAATCCGCAAGTTCCTCGGCAACAACGACAATGCGATCCGCCTGCAGCTCATCGCTGCGATGATCGCTTATGCGCTGCTACGCATCGCCGCCAAAGTGCATCGTGTTCAAATCCCGATTTTGCGCTTCATCGACCTCGTGGCTCAGTGCATCTTCGAGCGCCGCGACATCGCCGCGATCGACAAACCGCCGCCGCTGAACCCGAGCAAAAAACGCGATCGAAACTCGCCAAATCAGATGAGCTTCTGCTATGTTTGATTTTCCCCGGACAGCCCTGCACAAGGGGGGAAGGGAACGCGTCCGATCGACTCATCTATTTCTGGGCGTCGCCTCAATACCAAGGCGGGCAAACCGACCGTCGTCAAATATCGAGCTTTGTTCAGCAAGTTCCACGAACATTTGGCGGACTTCCCGGACAGCGGCGCACCGCGTCCTAATGCGGGGCCGACAATTCGCATCGGCATCGTTTCCCCCCAACATTGTGATTTACAGGTACACGGAGGCAGACAGCACCGTGATGGTGCTTCGTATCGTTCACGGTCGTCGCAAGATAACCGGCAAACTGCTTTCAGCCGGTGCCGGTTCATCGTGAACACCTATATACGAAATTCAATTGCTGCGTCCGAAGGATCCGAATAATCGGCAGCCTCCGGTAACGTGCTCTCACTCGATCGCCTGGCCGGATTGAGCCGCGAGTTCGCGCAAGATCTTCGGCGTCAATTCGCCTTTGACCGGCAGGCCGCGATCGCGCTCGAATTGCTCGAGCGCTTGGCGGGTCGCCGCGCCGTTGACCCCGTCGGGCCTGAGCACGAATCCGAGCCTGACCAGGGCGCGCTGGGCAGCGAGCACTATCTTGTTGGGCTCTGCGCCGCTTTGTTGCTGCGGCTCCTTCGCTTTCAGGATTTGCGTGATCGGGTCGCGGACTTGTGCCGGTTTCGCTTCGCTCGCAACCGCCTCCGGGTTCATTTGCTTGCGAAAACTCGTGGCCGGGTGCGGCGCAGTGCCGGGTTTGAGAAGTTGGCTGATCGGGTCAGGCGCGGGCTTTTGGTTCTCCGCAGCGGCGCTGGCCGCGGCGGCAAGCTCATGTTTCTCGATTGCGGTGGGGCCTGGCGCTGCCGGAACCGCGATGCTTCTGCCGAACAAGGGCGCCGGGTGACGGCTGCTCTGGAGAACGAGCGCGTTGATCAGTATCGCGAGCAGGATTGCGATGAGCAAGGTGGCGGCGACGCGGTTCGGATAAGCGGCGGCGCGATAGGCCCATCGCAAACATCCAACAAAGAAGCCGCCTAAGCCAACGCGGCGCTTGGCGCCGCGCGAGCGCGGCTCGCTGACAACGAAATCATGGTCGCTGCGGGCAAGAGCTTCACGCAATTTTTTTCACCATCATGTCGTTGTTGAAATGTTTCGCGTCATCGAGGCGCGACCGGCGCGAGATCGTTTCGATCTTGGCCGACCGGTTCTTTGCGCCGGCGCTTTGTCGGCAGTCTAGCGGCAAACGAACGCTGACGCAGGTGCCTTTGTCAGGCTCGCTTTCGACCGACATCGTGCCGCCGTGAAGCCCGACAAGGCCGCGCACGACGGAAAGACCGAGGCCGGTACCTTCATAAGGCCTGTCGTAAGACGCGCCTGCCTGGAAGAAGGGATCGCCGAGGCGCACGAGATCGCGTGCGGCAATGCCGATGCCCGTATCCGATACGCCGATCAATAGATAATTGCCGTCGGGCCTGACATTGACCGTAACGCGGCCGCGCGTCGGCGTGAATTTAACCGCGTTCGACAGCAGGTTGATGAGAATCTGCTTGCAGGCCCGCTTGTCGCCGACGATTTCGGCGAGCATCGGCGGAAAGGCTTGCACCAGTTCGATTCCATTCTCCTGCGCCTTCAGCTTGACCATGTCGCAGCACGAATCGACGAGCGGTGCGATGTCGAAAGGCTCGGGCGTTATGTCGAATGTGCCGGATTGGATCTTCGACATGTC
The DNA here is from genome assembly GCA_963809985.1 of uncultured Alphaproteobacteria bacterium. Lineage (GTDB taxonomy): Bacteria > Pseudomonadota > Alphaproteobacteria > Rhizobiales > Beijerinckiaceae > Methylovirgula. The sequence continues at coordinate 1,912,220 of CAWELW010000004.1, forward strand.
GAGGATCGAATTGACCACGGCGAGCAAGTGTTGTCCTGATTGCTGAATGATCCCCGCATATTCGCGCCGGCGTTCGGGAAGCTGGGGCGTCAATTGCGGGTCGCCGAGCATTTCGGCGAAGCCGATGATCGCATTGAGGGGCGTGCGCAATTCATGGCTCACATTGGCGAGGAACTGGTCCTTCCAGCGGTTTTGTTCCTCGAGTGCGGCGCGCGCCAATTCCAGTTCCTCGTTCTGTATCCTGACGTCCGTAATATCACGCAATATGGTGACGACGGGCGCGGCTCCGACCGCAACTTTGCGCGTGGGCGGACCGATCCGCCGCGCCCGCATGTCGATCCAGCGAAAGGAGGGCTCGCCGCGAATAGTGCCGCTCGCCGGATTTGCTGCGACGCGCAGGCGGAGCGTCGCATGCACGGTTGCCGAATTGTTGGCTGCTTCGGCGATACCCTTGAGAAATGCCGGCCTATCCGCGACATGAATATGCTCGAACAAGCCGCGGCCGATGAATGTGCGCGGCGGCAAGCCGAACAAGGGCTCACAGTTACGGCCGACATAGTCCACCGCGCCCGTTGCATCGTGATGGATGACGAGATCGCCCAGAGCCTCATAGAGGGCGTTCTGGCGTGTGCTCAGCGTGGTGTTGGCCAATATCTGGATGCGTTGCTGGGCGAGGATCGCGGTCGCGATCAGGGTCGCATAGAGGGTCGCCGGAACGATTAGAAACAGGCCACGCAAGGTTGAAGCGCCGATGTCGAGCCAGCCCAAGGCTGCTGCTGAGGCGAGGCTGGCGAGGCTCATGATCGCGAGCGCCATGCCGGTGAAGACGAGCCGGCGACTTTGCGAGAACACGCCTTCCAAGGGGGCGAGCATCACCCAGGCGAGAGCCATCTGCCAGGCTTCGCCTCCCCCAACGGCAAGTGTCGTCGCCACACCGATGAAGCCTGCGACGCTGAGCCCTTGCGCCAGCGTCAGATTGCCCGTTCGCGAGACGAGGACGACGGCACAGAGCGGCAGGATGCCGCAAGCGAACACAACTGCGTGCCAGGGGGCCGGCGCCCCGTAACAAGCGAGAAACAGCGGCGCGACAGCCATGATGGCGAGCGAGGACACGAGCTGGCGCAAAATGAAGGCTTCGTGGCGGACCCTTTCGGACGGACGCACGAAAACGTCCGGATGAACGAGGGCCGTAACCTGCCTCGCAAGGCTCAACAGCAAACCCAAAACGCTGCACTCCACCCGCCGCGACGGCGAACTCATCGTTGAACGAAAACAGTTTCGTTCGGCAGCAGAATTTACCGGCGGGTCCTAAGTGAACCCTAAAGAACACGCCCAAAATCGATCGAAAAGACCGGCTCCTGCCATTGCCGCGACTGTCTCGGTGGCAAAACTTCGGTCTATGGTTTAGAAGCTCTTGTCGCGATCCACCCGTCTCAGTCGGGGACTATGCTGACCAAAGACTTAACAAGGCTGCTGTGATTTGCACGGAAATCAAGGAACGAATTTTACGTGACTGCGCTAGAGGAGGGGCGAGCGTGGCCGATGACCGCAAGATTTGCCGGCACGGCCATGGGGAAACGGGGATATTCATGTTTTTTCCGATCCGATGTGCGATTTGGTTGACGATCGTTTACACGATGATCTTCACCCAGGATCAGGCGGAGCGCCGGGAGGCGCCTGTCGCGGAATTCTCTCAAACGGTCCAAAGCGTCATCGCCAGGGCTATAGGACAGGTCGAGGCGCGGGTTGCGCAACACTGCACGAGGCAGCCGTCCGAGTGCCTCCGCATGGCAGCGAGATTGTCGGATGTCGCAGCTGAACCGCGCGCCATAGAGGCTGCCACGGTCTCGCAGGCGCCTCTGCCGCCGCCGCGGCCGAACTCCCAGGCTCTGGGCGAGCGCGCTGCGCCGGAAAGGCTCGCTCGCCCGGACGAGGCCCGGTCGCATGCCGGGCGCGCGAGCAAAAGCTAGGCCGGGATAAGCGATCCAAATTCATCGTGATCCAGAGCGGAAGGCTTGTCAGGGCTTCCGGCAAAGAACTTGCTTCGCTAGCACCTTTTCCATGGATCGGCCGAAGCCGCTGCAGCAATGCACGGCGTAGCATCGACCGCGATCGGCTGGATCTGACGGCGCGAGGCCTGTAATTATGCGAGGAACGCCCAACTTATAGGATGGATGCCACGCCCCCCCGGTCACGGTGGGCGCAGTGAGAGCGGTGGATGACGCGTCGAAGTCCGGAAAGCGTTCCGACTATGCGTTTCGTCCATGGACCGCTCTATTAGCCGTCACGGAGCGTCATGAGCCTCGAAGAGATCATCGAAAACTTCAACTACCTCGACGACTGGGAAGATCGCTATCGCTATCTCATCGAGCTTGGCCGAACTCTCGAGCCTTTGCCCGAGTCAGCCCACACGAGCGCCAACAAAGTCTCGGGTTGCGCGAGCCAAGTCTGGCTCGAGACGAGCGTAAACTCTACGGGCCCCGGCGAACCGATCATCACTTTCAAGGGCGACAGCGATGCTCACATCGTGCGCGGGCTCGTCGCTCTCGCGCTCACGATCTATTCGGGCAAGACACCGTCCGAAATCATCGCGACCGACGCACAGCCACTGTTCGGCGATCTCGGCCTATCGGCGCATCTGACGCCGCAGCGCAGCAATGGCGTGCGTTCCTTGGTGGAGCGAATCAAGAACGAAGCGCGCCGCGCCGCCGAGGCGCATGTGGCTTGAAGCCGGAACGAGTCCGCTAGCTGGATCTCACTCGCCGGCCGGCGAACCGGCTCAGCGTTTGCGCCGCCTCTGTTGGCCGAGACCCATTTGCTTGGCGAGATTCGAACGCGCCTTCGCATAATTAGGCGCGACCATCGGATAATCGGGTCCGAGACCCCATTTCTCGCGGTACTCGTCTGGCGACATATTATATTGCGTCCGCAGATGCCGCTTCAGCGACTTGAATTTCCGGCCGTCTTCGAGGCAGACTATAAAATCATTGGTGACAGACTTCTTGGTTGGAACTGCGGGCTTTGGTGTTTCGCTGGGAATAGGGGCATTGCCCGCCGTGACTCTTATGAGGGCGGAATGCACATCACTGATCAGCGTAGGCAGATCACTCGCAGGGACTGAATTATTACTGACGTAGGCCGACACTATGTCGGCGGCCAGCTCTATATAAGTACCATAATTAGTATCAGCGGAATGACTAATACCGGTACTATGACTTGAATTTGTTGTGTCACTCATGGCGTTTCTTTGTCCCGAATGGAGTACGTCGGCGCTGGAAGCCGGTCGATGAGGTCCTTGCTCTGCCGGGATCAAACTGGGTCGGAGCGGTTCACCGACAACTTCTCAATGGCGTGTGGCAGAACAAATACCTGTTGGTTTCCCTCTAACCGACTCGGAAAACGGGCAATTATTAAGACGAAATAGGTCTATCTGCAAGTAGCAATAGCACTTAGTCTTATGAAATGAAGCAAAATTTACGTGGAATGTCTGGTTAGGACGAGTTGCCACATGAATCGAGTTGGCGAGGAGCTGAACGAAAGCCTGAATTTTTCAGGTTCTCAAAGAGGAGTACGGAAATAGGCAAGTGAAAACCGGCAATGAGAACCGGGTACGGAACAAAGTTCAGGCGTCTATTTACGCGCCCGTTTTCCCTGTTGCGGACGCGATAGTCCACTCAGCTCGGACCATGGCCGGCAAGAGTCTGCGGAATTTTGCAGGCATCGGGACATCGGATATATCCTACGTCTTATCAAAGACATGCACTTCGGAAAGGTGGCCCTTGAATGGCCCAGAAAGATCAAACGGTGCCGCCCGTCATAGAACAGCGGGCGAACACGCGCGTCTTTCACGGCACTGAGATCCGCGATGAATACGCATGGCTGAAGGCGTCGAATTGGCGGGAGGTGTTGCGCGACCCAGCGGCTCTGCCGAGCGAGATCAGGGCCGTGCTCGAAGCCGAAAACGACTACGCGCAAAAAGTTCTGGCGCCGACCGCCGCTCTCCAGAAGGACCTCGCCGCCGAGATGCGCGGCCGGATCAAGGAAGACGACTCGGAAGTGCCCTGCGTCGACGGGCCTTGGCTCTATTACGTCCGTTATCGTGAGGGTGGGCAGCATCCGTTGCTATGCCGCGCACCACGCGCCGACGGACCCGAACAGATCATGCTGGACGGCGACCTTGAGTGCCGAGACAAGGTCTTCTTCGATATCGGCGCGGCGCATAATGCGCCTGATCATAGGAAGCTTGCCTGGAGCGCCGACGGCAAAGGTTCGGAACTCTACGAGATCAAGGTCCGAGACCTCGGTTCGCGAACGGATGCCGAGGATAGCGTGGCAGATACGGACGGCAGCATGGTGTGGGCTACCGATTCGGGCGCGTTCTTTTACGTCCGCGTCGATGAAAACCACCGCACCGCGCAGATATTCAGGCACCAGCTCGGGAGCAGTGCTGCGGCCGATGAACTGGTCATCGAGGAACGCGATCCGGCTTGGTTCGTGCATTTGAGCCGGAGCCGTTCCAAGCGCCACGCGATCGTCACCATCAGCGATCACGTGTCCAGTGAATGTCATCTCATCGATCTTCAGGACAAAGCGGCGAGGGCACACATCGTTGCGCCGCGCATCGCCGACCAACGCTACGACGTGCATCCGAACGGCCAGCGCCTCTTCATTCGCACCAATGCCGACGGTGCCGAGGATTTCAAGATAGTCTCGGCACCTCTGGCGGATCCGCGGCGCGCCAACTGGGGGGATGAAGTTTCGCACCGGCGTGGCCGGATGATCGTCGCCGTCGCGATGTTCAAAGATTATCTTGTCTGGCTCGAGCGTGAGGCGGGGTTGCCGCGGATTATCGTTAGGCATCTGCCGAGCGGCTCGGAACATGCGATCGCTTTTGCGGAAGAGGCCTATCATCTCGGCTTCCAAGAAAATTACGAATTCGACAGCAATGTCTTGCGATTCAGCTACTCGTCGATGACGACGCCGAGGGAGATCTACGACTACGACCTCGCGACGCAGCAGCGGACGTTACGGAAGCGGCAAGAAATCCCCTCCGGCCACGACCCCGCACGCTACGTAACGCGGCGTCTTTTCGCATTGGCGCCCGATGGCGAAAAAGTGCCGGTGTCGCTCCTCTATCGGAACGACACGCCGCTCGACGGCACGGCACCGCTGTACCTTTATGGCTACGGCGCCTATGGCCATGCGATGCCGGCGAGCTTCAGCGCCAATCGCCTGTCCTTGGTCGACCGCGGCTTCGTCTATGCGATCGCGCATATCCGCGGCGGCACCGACAAAGGCTGGCATTGGTATCTCGACGGCAAACTGGCGAAAAAACCGAATAGCTTCGGCGATTTCATTTGCGTCGCCCGCCATCTCGTCGCGACGGGCTTCACCCGCGCCGGCAATATCGTGGCGCAGGGCGGCAGTGCCGGGGGAATGCTGATGGGTGCGGTCGCCAATCTGGCGCCCGAGCTCTTTGCCGGCATCATCGCCGACGTGCCTTTCGTCGATGTGCTGACGACGATGCTCGATGCGGAATTGCCCCTGACTCCGCCGGAATGGCTCGAATGGGGCAACCCCATCATCGATCCTGAAGCCTTTGCCCTGATTCGGTCCTATTCGCCTTACGAAAATGTCGGCGCCCATTTCTACCCGCCGCTGCTCGTGCTGGGCGGCCTGACAGACCCGCGGGTGACTTATTGGGAGCCGGCGAAATGGGTTGCGCGGTTGCGCGCGAGGATGACGGCAGGCGGTCCGATCTTGCTCAAGACCAACTTGGGGGCAGGCCACGGCGGCGCTTCGGGACGGTTCGACCACCTCGCAGAAATCGCCCTCGAATTTGCCTTTGCGCTCGCCTGCGCTGAGGGAAGATTTGCGGCGGCGGGGTAGTGCCTTGTGATTTCGGTCGGAATGGCCGGCTTATGTCCGCGCTTTATTTGCCTTGGGTGCGGCCGGAAATTCCAGCACAGCGCGAACAGACACGCACCATTCGTTCACTTGCACGAATGGCGGCTCAGGACTTTGCCCGTGTTCCCATAAACCTTGCCCGTATCGCCGCAACAAATGTTTCGGCTTCCGCGACCGCCTCCCTCGTGTCGTCAAGGGAAGGGCTATCGCCGGTATAGTCGGCCACTTGACGAAGCCGCTGAACCTCGTTGATCGACCGGCCAAGATCGGGATTCATTTTGAGGCCGAGGATCACCTGCTTGCCGAAAGCGCCGATCAAGCCGCCATGCGTCTTAAACTCCGAAGTTGCAGCGCCAGACCCTTTCAGCAAAGCGACATGCGCGGCATAGAACATCGCGTAATAGGCGCGATTGCAGGCCCCCTCCGTATCCTTTTCCTTCAACAGCAATCGAGCCGTCGCGAGGGCGCGCTGCGCCTTGCTCATATAGGCCTTGGCATCAGCGGGCCGTTTCATAGGTGCAGCCCTTCACGCTTGATAGTCTCGATCAGCGCCGGATTGCTGAAAGTTTCAGGCCGCTCGAGTTCCTCCGCCCAGAGCGGCAGGGCTTCGACCAAAATGCCGGTTTCCAACATCACGTCAAAAGCGATCCGCGCCATGTCGCGCACCGCCGCCCAACGGTCGCCGCGCTTGCCTTTCAGCACGACCGCAAGATCGGCATCGCTGTCGGGCCTGTAATCGCCACGGGCGCGGCTGCCGAATACAATGCCCTCGATCAAGGGATACTTGCCTTCAAGGCGGCGCATGAACGCGCGCGCCGCACGTTCAGTGTCCTTATCGAGCGCCGGAACACGCTGCACAATCTCTTTGGTTGCGAGACGCGAAATCGTGCTCTGGCTGACATCGAACAGCCGCGCCAGATCGGCCTGCGTCGCCGTTCCATCAACAAGGGCTTTCAAAGCCATCTGCTGCTGGTCGGCATTGAGGGTGGGACGGCGTCCCATATGCTGGCCGCGCGCCTTGGCGCGCGCCCTGCCTTCGCTGGTGCGGGCGCGGATCAGCTCGCGCTCGAACTCCGCAAGACCGCCCAACACCGTCAGCATCAGGCGACCGTGAGGCGTGGTCGTATCGGCCCATTGATCGCCAAGAGAACGGAAGGCCGCGCCTTGTTCCTTCAAGGCCTCGATGATGTTGAGAAGATCGCGGGTCGATCGCGCAAGGCGATCGAGACGGGTGACGATGACAACGTCCTTCTTGGCGATCGTCGCCAGCATTTTGGCGAGCTGCGGGCGATCCGCGCGCGCGCCGGCACCTTTTTCATTAAAGATTTTCTCGACGCCGGCAGCCTTCAACGCCTCGACCTGGTTGTCGAGGGTCTGCCCGTCCGTCGATACGCGTGCATAACCGTAAATTGTCATGCGCCATGATGCCGGACTCAGGCCCTATTATGCAAGTATCTTATGCATATTCTAAGCCGTTGGTTTTCAAGGGCTGGGTTGCTTATGCGAAAGTCTTGATTTTTGCTTCGCGCTTGGGGGCGTCGAGATGTGGTTCGCAGTGGTCATTATTTAATGGATGTAGATACAGGAAAAACATGGATTCTTGTGAAAGATGAGAAAGACAAACACTGGTGGGAAAACGTCGATTGAACGCCCCACGCGATCCGGTGAGTCGCATAAGCCCCATTCTGTAAAATCGCAGCGCCGCGAAGCGGCAGGGACAATGAGCAACCGCGCCTTGGCGCGGTTTCCGCTGCCGCGCGAATGGCCGCCCTGAGAACGCAAAGGAGCCACCCGAAAGGGTGGCTCCTGCCTCGGTCAATTCATTGTCTTGGCAATCGCCCTCTGGGCGTTTTCAAGCCACGTCATTCCATCGTCGGAGAAACCGCTCTCGGCAGGCCCGGCGCCGATCGCCCCCTATTGCGCGACACTCTGATCCTCGAAAAAGGCTTTGAGCTCGGCCATGGAGCCGAAGCGATAGACACCTTGTTCGGATTGTGCTTCGATCGAGCCGTCGGAGAACATCACATAGGTTGTGCCGTCCGCTTCGTAGCGGCCCACTTCGGAAGGTTCGCCAGAAATAGGCGCAATATGGTTCGTCGCTGCGGCAGAACCTTCCCCGTCCTCTGTCCTTGCCGCAAGGCTCGGCCGTTCAGTCTGCGCCTCCGCTGATGTCTCTGCGACGGGAGGCGGCGCGGCGGGCTCGTCAACACCGGCAAGGGCGCGGTCGAACCAATTACCGAGCTCGGCGTCGATCGCGCTCGGCACGCGGGGCTCCGGCGCGAGACCGCCATCCGCATGTCCCGGCGCGACTTCGAGGTCCTCGTCGGCATATTGACTGTCGGCTTCGTGGTGAGCGCCGGCGAAATCACGTGCATCGGAAACCGCTGCTCTGGCACTCTCCGGCTCGGCGGGCGGCGGCAGCGGCTGTTCGGCTGTCTCTTCCGGCGGGGCAGGGGATTTTGCAGTCTTGGCGGTGACGCGGCGCCACATTTCCGAAAGTGTCGGCGAAGCGCGCGTCGGCGCATGTGTCAGGGCACTGCTGGGGAGAGGGGGCGGGGCTCTCTTGAGCTTGGCGGGAATCGCACCGGCTGTCACCCGTGCAGTGTGGGCGATCGGCGGTGTGGTCAACGCTGCTTCGAGCAAGAGATCGGTGCCGGTGTGAGCGGCACCAGGCGCTGCATCGACCTCAGGGCGCTTCGTTTCACTGCTGCGGGACCCGCGCGCCCACGGAACGGGCTGCGGCCCTGGTATCGCTGCCTCCGCATCGATTTCCATCGCCTGATCTTCGGGCATGAACGCATCGCCGAGAGCCAAACCGACGGGTGCAGGTGCCTTACGCAACATCTGGGCGAGGCCGAAATCCGAGGCTGTGACGTGCGGCGCGGCCCCCTCGATGAGCGGAGCCGGCGGAATCCGGGCACTCCCTCCAGGGTCGGATCGGCCGTGCTGTGCGGAGGCATCCGCTTCGAATGGAGTCTCCGCCGCGCGGAAAGGTGGCGGCGAATTCATTGGCTCGCCGTTCGACGCAAGCTTTCAACGAGTTGAGCGCCCCGAGGATGAAGACCTGCCCGAGGACGAGGACCCCAGCACTCAAGGCCACGGTGCCCGCGATCAGGCTGCCCATGTTGCCGTCAAAAACGGTCGCATAGCCGGCGGCGAGCGCGAATGAGCCCGCAAGCGCGAGCAAGATTCCAAATGCGAGGAGGACGTATCTCATCTTTGTCGTCCTTGAATAGCCGGCAGCCGATCTAGCCAGATCGGTCGGCAGGAGGATGCGCCGCGGACCTCAAACGCCTTCTTGCGACGATTCCGCGCAATATTCTGCGCCTGCGTCGGTAAAGAATATTCGCAGGCTAGACAAAAAAGTGCACTCTGCCGCCTCGTCCTGCCGCGGCGCGAACCATGTGGCTGCCCCGGGGCGGATCGCACGGGCCGTCGGCGCGTTGCATAGCAGTTGCCGCCATCACTCGGGGCGGCTAGTTATGAGCAGGCGGCACGGCCAAGCCCGACCTCTGCCGGCTGCTTGTCTACAGTATTGAGGAGCTCCCGATGTCTTTCACCCTTCCTCCGCTTCCTTATGCGCATGACGCGCTCCAGCCTTACCTGTCCAAGGAAACGCTCGAATACCATCACGACAAGCACCATCAAGCCTATGTCACGGCTGCCAATAACCTCCTCAAGGAGGCAGGCCTCGAAGGCAAGGGCCTAGAGCAGATCGTCGTCGAGTCGCATGGCAAGAATATTCCGCTCTTCAACAATGCCGCGCAGCATTTCAACCACTCGGAATATTGGAAATCGATGAAGCCGAACGGCGGCCGCTCTATCCCCGGCAGGCTCGAAAAGGCTCTGATCAATTCTTTCGGCTCGGTCCAAAAGGTGAAAGAAGACCTCATTCAGGCCGGACTGACCCAATTCGGTTCTGGCTGGGCCTGGCTCGCGGTCAAAGACGGCAAGATCGCCATTTTGAAAACCGGAAACGCCGAAAATCCGCTCGTCCTTGGCGCCAAGCCAATTTTGACGGTCGATGTCTGGGAGCACACCTATTACATCGATTATCGCAATCGGCGTGCTGACTACCTCAAGGCTTTCGTCGACGACCTCGTGAACTGGGAATATGTCGAGGAACTTTACGTCAACGCAATCAGGTAACATCCTCCAGAGTTAGTTGTGCGAGCGCCGATCGGTTGTTTGGAGCCTTTCGGCGCTCACGCCACAATACATTACCGAACAAACCAATAGCTTAAGCTCGGGTTAGCCGCGCAGATCAGCGCGAAACAGCCAAAGTCACCTTCAAAATACGGCAATATTTCGGAGAAAAATATCGCTTAGCTTGCCACAATTCTCACGCGTGCTGTGGCGCCGCAGCATTTTGATCGTCCCGTCGCCGTCGCTGCGGTCACATCGCCCCTTTTTCAGTTCCGGCCTGCGATCGTCCTCAGCCGTGATTCCCGTCAAGGAATATAATTCAGATTGCCGCAGTCGAACTCTTCGCGAAACGCGTCCCGCGCGCCCCGGCCTCATCGAGCACCTCGGTGAAACGGGTCGACAGCAAAAAGGCGAGTTCCTTCTCGCGGCTCGCCGTGACCGCATCGACGGCCGCGAGCTCATCATCGACATGGCCGGGATGGCACATAACGAGATGTTTGGCGCCCGGCGCCGCGAGATAGCGGGCGAAGTCGGCCGCGAAGTCGCCCTCGCCGCGAAAAGCGGAATAGCCGGCAAATCCATCATTGACCGGGAATCCGTGGGCTGCCGCCTCGGAGGCAAAGCCGCGCGCCAGCCAGGCAAGGCCGAGCGCCTTCTTCATTTCGATCCGGCGGGCGAAGATTCGGGCAAGCCGATCTGCGCTATCGCGTAGCCAGAGCCGTCCCACCAGCCCCTTGCGCTCGAGCACGCCAAAGAGGCTTTGCCGAATGCCGGGCAGGACTTGGACATGCTGGTGTCCGTCGACGAAATCAGGCGGTCCGCCGAAGGCCTCGATGAAGGCATCGATTTGCGCCTCTATTTCCTGCGTGATTTCGGCAACCGGAAGCTCACCTTTGCCGGCCGCGCGCAAAATGCGGCCGACATCGGGGAAAGTCGAAGGCGCGAACTGCGCCATCCGGGTTAAAGGCGTCGCCAGCGTGAGGTTGAGATGCAGGCCGACATCGGCATCGAAGCCTGCTGCGGCGAGGTCGCGCGCGGCCTGCAGCCACGACGGCCGCGTCGTCATGGCGCTCGTCGCGTTGAGCCGGCCGGCAGCAAGCGCCTCGAATATGCCCCGGTTGACGGCAGGCGAGAGCGCGAAATCATCGGCACAGAGGCAGAACTCAAATGCCGGTGGTGGAGTCTTTGACATGTGTTTCGTTCGAGCCGCCCCATTTGTCGCCGCTATCGCTCGCATGAAGATTTCCTACATGGCCTTGCAGCGCGCGACCAGAAAAATTCCAACCCGCGGGGATTCACCGGGAGTGCTTACTTCGCTACGATTGAATGATTCGATCGAGAAGACTGCGTGCCAATTCAATTACATCGTCTGAGGATGGTAGTGTGACCCAGGCAGCCACGGCGGCGCTTCTTCTGCTCGATCTTCAGCGCGATTTTCTCGCCCCGGATGGACGTTTGCGGGTAGCGCAAGACGAGGTCGACGGCCTTTTGACGCGCACGAACCGCCTTGCCTCGATCTTCGTCGGAGACGGAGGCATCGTCACCTATATCGTCAATGAATTCTCAGCTTGGGATTTTGCCGCCAATCTCTTCCGCCGCAATGCAGCGATCCGAGGAACGCTCGGCGCCGAACTCGATCCGCGTGTTCGCATCGTCAGCCCGCACCGGTTCAGCAAACACGCCGGCGATGCCTTCTCCAACCCGGAGCTCTCGGCGTTTCTCCATAGGCATGGAGTGCGTGACGTCTTTGTCGCGGGCGTGTTTGCCGAAGCCTGTGTCTCGCGCACGGCTCTCGGCGCGCTTCGCCACGGCTTCCAGGCCCATGTCGTCGCCGATGCCGTGGCGGGGGTTTCGCCCCGCGCGGTCGAGGCGGCGCTGCGCCGTTTGAAATCACGTGGCATAGCGATGGCGGCGACGGCCACGGTCACGGTTGACCGCTGCGGCGACAACACATAAAGGGCAGATTCAGTCAAAGAGACCGCTGCAAGACGCGCTCATTGCGCAAATCAGCACCTATTGTCATAAGATTTAGGCATAGGGCGGCTTTCGTAAGTATTCCAGAGACTTGAAGATTCCGACCGCCAAAAGCCAAGCGCCTTTTTCGTCCAGCCTTCAAGAAATAGAACAAGCCGCAGCATGCCCCTCCAAGAAAAACTGCCAACCAGACCGGAAGTCTCGGTCGTCATTCCGGTCTTCAATGAAGACCAAAATATCGAGCCGCTGCTCGGGAGGCTGGTGCCGGTCCTCGAGCGCGTCGCTCAATCGTTCGAAATTCTATTCGTCGACGACGGCTCTCGGGACACGACTTTAGCGATCCTGCGGCGGATGCGAGCGGCGAACGAACGGGTCAAAGTTGTCGCGCTGAGCCGCAACTTCGGCAAAGAGGTCGCGATTGCCGCTGGGCTCGATTTCGCCAGCGGCGCCGCAACGATCATCATGGACGCGGATTTGCAGCATCCGCCCGAGATGATCGAGACATTCGTCGCGCGCTGGCGGGAAGGCTACAAGAACGTCTATGGCCAGCGCATTGACCGCAGCGCCAACTCCCGGCTCCGGCGCCTTCTGACGCGGCGTTTCTATCGCGTGTTCCGCGCCTTCGGTGAGACGGAACTGCCGGAAGGCGCGGGTGATTTTCGCCTGCTCGACTGCCAGGCCGTCGCCGCTCTGCGCGGCATGCGCGAAAAGGCGCGTTTCTCCAAAGGGCTCTATGCCTGGATCGGGTTCAAGTCGATCGGCGTTCCTTTCGACGTCAGCGAGCGCGTTTTCGGCTCGTCGAAATTCAGCTATCACAAGTTAACGAAGTTCGCGCTCGACGGGCTCATGTCCTTTTCGACGCTGCCTTTGATGGTATGGACTTATGTCGGGACGTCGATCTCCGTCATATCGCTAGCCACCGCAGTCTATTTCATATTTGAAACGCTCGTCTTCGGCGTCCAAATGCCGGGGTTTGCGACCCTCGTCGTCTCGGTGACCTTTCTCGCCGGCATACAGCTTCTCTCACTCGGGGTGCTCGGAGAATATATCGGCCGCATATTCGCGGAGGTGAAACGGCGACCGCTCTACCTTGTCGAAGAATGTCTCGGATTGGCGAATGAGACAACGGATGAAGCGGCGGCACCCCCCACGTCCCGTGTGCGAAATCCGGGTTGACCGCTAAGGCGGCACGGCACAATAAGTGCTCCGTGGTGCCGGACGGGCATCAACTCTCCCCGGCGCAGGCAAGTTTCCGCAGGCTGTGTAAACTTGCCTGCGCCGGGGAGAGCGGACGCTCCCGATCGATTCACCTATTTCTGGGCGTCGCCTGAACTCTCTAGTTCAGTGCGAGCAGAGCTTCGCGACACCGGCACATCTGCACCGCCTTTGACTTGCCGTGCGATTCGCAAGATCGTTGATCTGCCCCTGACAATTCGTAAGAGCCGGACATTCAAAATGTACAAAAACCTTCTCTCCGTCGGAGGGATGACTCTAGTCTCGCGGGCCACCGGCTTCTTCCGCGACGTGATGCTCGCGGATGTCTTGGGCGCGGGCCTGCTCGCCGATGCTTTCGTCGTTGCCTTTCGCCTGCCAAACCATTTTCGTGCGATTTTCGGTGAAGGCGCCTTCAATGCCGCCTATGTGCCTTGCTATGCGCAAGTCCTCGAAACGAAGGGGCCCGAGGCAAGCCGGCATTTTGCAAGCCGCATATTCTCGCTGCTCCTGCTGACGCAATTCATTGTTCTGATTCTCGCCTGGCTCTTCATGCCGCAGCTCGTCGATCTGCTGGCGCCTGGGTTTCGCGCCGACAGCGAGAAATTCGACGCGGCTGTCTTGTTGACGCGCATCACTTTTCCTTATCTTCTATTCATTACGCTCGTGACCCTGCAGTCTGGGACGTTGAACGCGCACGGCCGGTTTGCCGTGGCAGCGTTTGCGCCCGTGCTTTTGAATCTCGCCATGATCTCGTGCCTGGCTCTGGCCGCGGTTTTCCCAAATGCCGCGATCGCCGCCGCCTGCGGCGTCACTTTGTCCGGCCTGCTGCAATTCGGTCTCACCTTCGCAGCGCTGCGCCGCGCCGGGATTCACGAACGGCTGACGGGCGATCTCTGGACCAAAGACGTGAAGAAATTCTTCGCGAGGCTGGGGCCCGCGGTCATTGGTTCGGCCGGTCTTCAGATCGCGCTTTTTGCCGACACGATCATCGGGTCTCTGCTGCCGACCGGCGGTCCTTCGTCGATCTATTATGCGGATCGTATCTATCAACTGCCGCTCGGCGTGATAGGCATCGCGGCCGGAACCGTACTTCTGCCGGAGATGAGCCGTCGATTGGCGGCCGGTGATCGAGCTGCGGCCTTTCACGTCCAAAATCGGACCATGGCTTTGTCGCTGGCTCTGACCGCACCTTTTTTCATCGCCTTCATCATGATTCCGGACGTGATCATGCGCGGCGTCTTCCTGCGCGGCGCTTTCACCGAAACCGCGGCGGTCGCGGCCGGCGATGTCCTCGCCGCCTATGGATTCGGCCTTGTCGCCGTCGTGCTCGTGCGCACCGTCGTCGCGAGTTTTCAAGCGGTCGGCGATACGAGGAGTCCGATGTGGATCGCGCTCGTCTCGGCTGCGATCAACGTCTTGTTCAAGATTGCATTGTTCAAGCCAATGGGGGCGGCCGGCCTTGCCGTCGCGACGGCAATCGGCGCTTGGATCAATCTCATTTTGCTGTTCGTTTTTGCGGTGAGACGCGGATTGATCCAGCCCGACGAAATTTTCTCGAAAACCGCTGCCTCCGCCTCGATCGCGGCCTTTGCGCTCGCCGTCTTCGCGCTCGTCTTCGATCGGCCGGCAATGCAGCTTGCAGCCCGCATCGGCGTTTATCGGAATGAAATCGAGCTTGTCACGCTCGGCGTCGGCGGTGCGCTCATCTATGCCCTGGTGCTTGGCGCCGGCCTTTATGTCTCTGGCGTAAGGCTCGGGCCGCGATTGCGTGGGGCAGGCTGACGGCTCGGCAAAAACACGCACAAAATTAAATCGCTGCAGTGTCTCGGCTTGACGTCGGGGGACTCCGCAGGCCAGAAAGGAAATGGGAAAAGTGCCCCCACTTTTCCGAATTCTACTCTTGGGTTACGCCGCCTTATTGATGTTCGTGCGCAGATCCTCCATGATCCGGCCCGCTTCGGCGCCGTAATCGTCGACGGCCTTGCGGACGAATTCCGATTGAGTTTCGACGACCTCGGGGACTGAGCGGCAGCTGATCAAGGTTGCAAGATATTCGCCCTGTGCCTGCAGGCGCGTACCGGCAAAACGCAAGGACTCTGACATCAACGTCAACGGGACCTCAAGAAAGGCCGACTTCCACATTTGCGGGAAGGGCATGTTGAACTTCATGCCCAACTCCGTCGGATCTGTCATAGACATTTTGCTCTCCCACCCTAAACGAAGCCATGGGCTTCATATTTAATTTAATCAACACGGCGCCCTACGCGGCTTGATATGGATCAGAAGGAAGCTGCGTCGAGTGCGAGAATTCCGGGTTAAGCAGCGAGTGCCGCCAGGATCCGCGCCCAACTGCGCGCGCCTTTGTGGAATGACGACAATTCATATTTTTCATTAGGGGAATGGATCCGGTCGTCTTCGAGGCCGAAGCCGATCATCAGGCTGTCCATGCCGAGGTCCTGCTTGAATTCGCCGACGATCGGGATCGAGCCGCCGCAACCGCAGAGCACAGGGTCGCGACCCCACTCTTGCTGCAAGGCGGCAGATGCACGCGTCACAGCCGAAGACTCGAACGGCAATTGTAAAGCGCCCGAGGCGCCGTGCGAGATGAACTCAGCGCGACAATCGGCGGGCAGTCTGGCGCGCACGAAGTCGCGGAAATTCGCCGCGATTTTTGCAGGATCCTGAGCCCCGACGAGACGGAACGAAAATTTTGCCGAGGCCTGCGCGGGCAGGACGGTCTTCGAGCCCGGTCCGGTGTAACCGCCGAGGATGCCGTTGACATCGCAGGTCGGGCGCGACCAGATCATTTCCATGACGCTTCGCCCTTTTTCCCCCGCCGGGACAAAGAGGCCGACATCGCCGAGGAGATCATGGCCCTCGAGCGGCAAATGCCGCCATTGATCGGCGATCTCTGCAGGCAATTCGGCCACCCCGTCGTAAAAGCCGGGGAGTGTGATCGCTCCATCGGCATCATGAAGATCGGCGATGATGCGGGCGAGCACATGAATGGGGTTTTGCGCAGCGCCGCCGAACATGCCGGAATGAAGATCACGGTTGGCCCCGCGAATGACGACTTCTTCGAGCACGAGCCCGCGCAGCATCGTCGTGATCGCCGGCGTCCTGCGGTCCCACATGCCCGTATCGCAGACGAGGACGAGATCTGCCGCAAGCTCGGCCTTATTTGCTGCGAGAAAGCCGGGCAGCGAGTGCGAGCCGGATTCCTCTTCGCCTTCGAGCAGAATCGTGACGTCGCAAGGCAATTCGCCGGCTTCGGCGAAAGCTCGGCAGGCGTCGAGAAAGGTCATCAACTGGCCTTTGTCGTCGGCAACCCCGCGCGCAACGATCTGTTTGCCATTCGGCGCGTCGATGATTCGGGGCTCGAAGGGCGGGTTCTGCCAGAGTTCGATCGGGTCCGGCGGCTGCACGTCGTAATGCCCGTAAAACAGAACATGCGGCGCCCCTGCGCGCGGTGCCCGCGCCGTGGCGACGACCATGGGGTGACCTTCCGTCGGCCGCAGCGAGGCCGCAAAGCCGATACGCTCGAGTTCGCCGACGAGCCATTCGGCGGCGCGGCGGCATTCACCCGCATAAGCGGGATCGGTCGAGATCGATTTGATCGCGAGGAAGGCGAACAATCGCTGAAGGGACGCCTCGAGATCGGCATCGATCTTCGCCAAGACCGCATCGAGTGAAACCATGACACGCTCCTTTGCAATTGACCTTTGGATCGCCGACCGACGCCGTCTGCCGCGGACGCGACTGTGCGAGACGGCTTTCGTCCGCGATCCCTGTATAGGACATTTTCCGGCGAAGACCACGCGCAACGAGACCATCCGATCGGGATACGCGCCGCCGCCTCGGGCGCAACTGTCTTGCTATGCAAAAATAAAAAGCCGGCCTCCTTCGAGGCCGGCTCTGTTACGAGAGAGATTTTTCGCCCGATCAGAAGATATGCGCGAAGGCCCAATAGAGGAAAGCCGAGAGCGCGACCGCGCAGGGCAGGGTCAGGATCCAGGCCATAGCGATATTGCGCAAGGTTGCCAATTGGAGGCCCGAGCCGTTGGCGGCCATCGTGCCGGCGACACCCGAAGACAGGACGTGGGTGGTCGAAACCGGCAGGCCGAAAACATCGGCCAAGCCAATCGTACCCGCAGCGACGAGTTCGGCCGCCGCTCCCTGGCCATAGGTCAGATGTTCCTTGCCGATCTTTTCGCCGACCGTGACGACGATGCGTTTCCAGCCGATCATCGTGCCGAGGCCGAGCGCCAGAGCGACGCAGATCTTCACCCAGGTCGGAATGAACTTGGTCGAATCGTCGAGTACCCCTTTATAAATCTTGAGAGTTGTCGATTCGCTGGCGGTAAGTCCGGATTCCTTGTTTTTGCCGAGCCAACGGATCGCCTCCGAAACGAGATACATGTCATTGCGGGTATTGCCAACCTGTTCCGCCGGCACTTTGGTGAGCGAGCCATATTTACCGACTTGGTCGGCAATGTCGCGAACGAGCACGGCGAGCGAGGGATAAGTGCCCTCGTTGAGATCGTGGTTGGCGATGTCGCGCGAGATGAAGCCGCGTGGATCGCCGATCACTTGATGGCCGGCGCCTTTGGCTTCGATGACTTTCGAGACGGACTCGGAAGTTGCGAGGAAGTCCTCAGTAAAGCTGGCCGGCACGGCCCGATTCAACGCATAGGCTGTCGGCACGGTGCCGATCAAGATGAGCATGATGAGGCCCATCCCCTTCTGCCCATCGTTCGATCCATGCGCGAAGGAGACGCCCGTGCAGGTCAGGACGAGCAGACCGCGGATCCACCACGGCGGCGCCTTCTGGCCTTTCGGGGCGGTGTAGAGTTCCGGCTTGCGGACGAAGAATTTCATCACTAACAGCAGCACGGCGGCGCAGACGAAGCCGAAGATCGGCGAAAAGAGGAGCGCATAGCCGACGTCGGTGGCTTTGTTCCAGTCGACACCGGAGGTTCCGTCGCGGCCGCGCATCAGCGCATTGGCGACGCCGACACCGACGATCGAGCCGATCAAAGTATGCGAACTCGAAGCCGGCAGACCGAGCCACCAAGTGCCGAGGTTCCACACGATGGCCGAGACGAGCATGGCGAAGACCATGGCGAAGCCGGCCGAGGACCCGACCTGCAGGATGAGTTCGACCGGCAGCAACGATACGATGCCGAAGGCGACGGTTCCCGTCGAGGCCAAAACGCCGAGAAAATTGAAGAAGCCGGACCAGACGACCGCGAATTGGGCTGGAAGGGAATGCGTGTAGATCACCGTCGCGACGGCATTCGACGTGTCGTGGAAACCGTTCACAAATTCGAAGCCCAGGGCGATGATGAGCGCCACGCCGAGAAGCAGGAACGGAAGAATGCTTTTGGC
Source organism: uncultured Alphaproteobacteria bacterium (assembly GCA_963809985.1). Classification (GTDB taxonomy): domain Bacteria; phylum Pseudomonadota; class Alphaproteobacteria; order Rhizobiales; family Beijerinckiaceae; genus Methylovirgula. The sequence continues at coordinate 1,930,850 of CAWELW010000004.1, forward strand.
CGGTGTGCCCGCGCCTTGCATGTCGCCGTAGATGCTATAAGCGGCAAAGAAGAGTCCGCAGGCGACGACGGCCAGAAAGATGATGACGGCCTTCATATCAATTGGCTGATCGAGATGCGGCTTTGGATTTTCCGTGTCGACCGGAATCGACCCGACGGATGAAACTGAAGTCATTGGAACCCCTCCTTGCGATCGGCCATCAAAAAAACCGATGGACGCAACCCTTTTGTGACAAGGGGCATTTTTTCCTCGCTGGGATGAGTCCAGCCCTGTATTCCCAACGGCGAAACCGCTGCAGCGGTAACGGCACGGCCTGGAAAACTCATCCCGCTCCGCCGCTGAGGACATGCTCCCAATTATTGACTGGGCATGCATTTCCACCGATCGGAGGAGGCCGGCACACGAGCTTCTTCGGGCCGGGCTGTAGGCCTCTGACGTGGAGCGAGAAGATTGTCACGGTTGCGTTCGGATTTTTGGGTTTCGGCCTATCTGCGGCGCTGCGGCAGCGAAGGTCTCTTTGCGGTCTTGCGCCGTCGCGGCGCACCGGAGGCCGGAGCGATTTTCATCATCATCGATCGCCTCGACGGAAGCGCCGCCCTCTTCGGCCCGGCGCCGCAGGGGAGCGGTCCGGCAGGCGAACGGGCTTTCGCGCGTTTTCACAAGGAAGACTGGATCGACCCGAAAAGCGCGGAGGCCAGATTAGTGCGCGAAATCACTTATGATCCCGATCTTTGGATCATCGAAGTCGAAGATCGCCTGGGGCGTACCTTTCTCGATCCGCCCTGATTAGACCCGGAATTCTCCGAATGGACGCGGGTCCGTTGCCGCTGTCGCACCGGATTGATCCGATTCGTGGACCTTTCGAAAAGAGCTTCACGTATTCGTGACCGCCTCTCGGCCGCATCGCGCGCGGCCGCCAATCGGTGCGTGAGCAAGCTCACTGTCTCGACGGCGAAATGAGATCACGCTTGCGAAATCGTTAACCAATCGCGTGGAAAGCTACGACGAGACTGAGTCGTTCGCTTGCTGTCGCCGGACCTACGGGAGGTCGTATCGATGGGGGAACTCGTTGCCTTCAAGCAGTCGGCCATGCCCAATCGCCGAATTGCGAAAACCGGTGAGACTGCGGAAATACTGTTCTTTACCGGCGTGCGCTATGTGCCGATTCAAGAGCAGGAAACGCTCCTGAAGCAGATAGGCTTGCAATCGCGGCGGCAGACCGCCGATCGGCTCCGGCAAGAAAAGCCGTCGCATTGACATGGTGCAATAGGGTAGCATGTGTTCCGATCGCCGGGTGCGATCCGATCAAAAAAACGCGCGCTACAACAATGCGTCGGGACCATGAGCGCGTCACTCTTCGGCCAGCGGTTCCTGCGCGCAGGTCATCGAATTGATTTGCGCTTCCAATTCCGCCCATGCGCTCGGAAATGGCACGAACGCCCTGATCAGGACGAAGCCGATCGTCTCGGGTGAGACGAGGCGCAATTCGTGCTGTGGCTCCTCCTCCTCCTCCTCCTCCTCGTCGTCCTCGAGTGTCTCACGCTGAGCGGCGGTCACGACGCGAACATCGACCACGCCATGCTGCGTCGCCCTGTCCGTCATGGAGTAGAAGACTCGTCCGCGCCTCGTTCGAAAAGACAGCGTGATGAGACCGCCGGCTTCGATATTGCCGCGGATGGAAAGTGGCCCCTTGTCGAGATCAAATAAGCACACACCCTGCGCGGCAGCCGGGTCCGCGAAAGGTGTGACTTGATGTTCCGGCTCGGGTCGCGGCAGCAAGACGAGTTGCCCGGTCTTGCCCAAGGGAGCAAGGCGCGCGAAGCCGTCATGGGGTGCGACCTGAGGCATCAGCAAGATGGACAGGATGTGGACGAAACATGCGACCATGAACACGCCGAAGAGATTGAGCAGCAAGGTCAAAAACCGGTCGAGGGCGCTCATTCGCAAGCCCCCCGTCTGATCTGTGGCAGGGCGCTCTTGTCGAGAGGGGAGGTTCCGAAATCGAGCAAAGTATCATAAAGGCGCAAGACGAGATTGAAGGCTTGCGGCGTGGCGGCCGGCAGCCAATTGCCGGGACGCGCGTGGCTCGAGATGACGATCTCGAAACTGCCGTCGGCGGCGCGAAGGATCTCGGCCGAAGTGAAGCCGTAGCGCTTGGCGGGATTGTCGACGAGTGCGCCGGAGGGCGTAACGAGGGTGAGGCTCCAATAGCGGCTGGCGGGGACCTGTCCGCTCAAAACATAGTTGCAGCGCGGTTCGAGCCGATCTCCGGCGCTGTCGGTTCGGGCCAGAAAGGTCACGCCCTCGGCAGGAGCAAGCGGCACCTCGCCGGTTCGCGCGAATGCTGCGCGCGCGTAAGGATCGATCTCAGCCGAAGTGTGGCCGTGTGCAACGAGCCAGGGGCCGACCTCGATCCGGCCGAACCAGGGGCCACTCTGGAGCACGAAGTAAGTCGCGGCGAGGCCGAGCAGGGTGCCCGCGAGCGCGGTCAGGACAAATCGGAACAAGGTTGTCAACGGCCGGCCTTAGCGTAGCTCGGGGCGTCCGCCGATGGCGGATGGGCTGCGCCCGCCTGCGTCGTTGCCGCTGACGAAAGACGAAAGCTTCGGCGCACGCGCCGCGCGCGCGCGCGCAAGGCTTTCCGCAGTCTGTTCAATGTTACCCAAGACATCCACCACGTTGTGCGACAAGTTTCCCGGCTTTGGCGGTGCGGCGAGGTCGGCGACGGCGGTGCCGGCCGCTTGCTCGCGCGGCTTGGCCGCAACCTGAGCCGGCCGGCCCGGTAGGGGCTTCAATTCTATCCCTTGATGCGCGAAAGTCATGATTTCGTGCCAAGTGGCCGCAGGCAACGTGCCCCCTGTCATGTTGTTCATTGAAGTATCATCGTCATTGCCGAACCAGACGGCACAAACGTAGTTGCCGGTGAAGCCGACGAACCAGGCGTCTTTATAGCCGTTCGTCGTTCCGGTCTTGCCGGCCGCTTCGATGTTGTCGAGCTGCGCCCGCCGTCCCGTCCCGGCTTCGACCACCTGCTTCAGCATGCCGTCCATCTCGATGATCTTGTCGCCATCGAAGATTTGCTTCGGTTGCGGCCCGTCGCGGTCATGCCGATAGATCACTTCGCCACGGCTATTGGTGATCTCGACCGCGGCAAAAGGTTGCACACGTCGGCCGCCATTGGCGAACACGGCATAGGCGGTGGCCATGTCTATGACCGTAACTTCATCTGCGCCGATGGGCAGCGACACGGTGTCGACCAAAGGTGTCGTAATGCCCATCTTCCGCGCATTCGCGATGATCTTGGCGCGGCCGCGCTTGGCGGCTTCGAAGACGTTCGTATGCCCGGGCAGTTCGCCGATTGCGATCGATAATTTGACCGCAACCGAGTTCAAGGAATGCGTCAAAGCGCTGACGAGAGGCAAAGCGCCGCTGTAACCTCCGCCGTAATTCTGCGGACACCAATCGCCGATGCACACCGGGGAATCGACCACGATCGTTGAAGGCTTGAACTTGCCGCTCAAGAGGGCCGTGAAGTAGACGAAAGGCTTGAACGACGAGCCAGGCTGGCGGAGCGCATAGATTGCGCGGTTGAACTGGCTCGCGCCATAATCTCGACCGCCGACGATGGTGCGCACCGCTCCCGACGAGGGGTCGAGGATGACGGTCGCGGATTGCTTAGCGTGATAGGATGGACCGTTTTGCCGCAACTCGTCTTCGATCGTCGCATCGGCGTGTTTCTGCAAGTTGAGATCGAGCGCGGTCCGCACGGTCACGACGCGATCTTTGCCAAGCTTGCCCGCTTCGGCCAATTTCTGGACTTCCTCATAGGCCCAGTCGAGATACCAGTCGGGGCTCGTCTCGCGGCTGCGGGCGACCGGCGCCGCCGGATTGTGCTCCGCCGCATAGGCTTGACCTTCGGTCAAATAACCGGCTTCGACCATATTGTTCAAGACGTAATTGGCACGGGCGCGGGCCGCCGGCAGATTGACATGGGGCGCGTATTTCGTCGGCGCCTTGAACAGCCCGGCCAACATTGCCGCTTCTGAAAGGGTGACGTCGCGGACGGATTTGCCGAAATAGAATTCTGCTGCGGCCTGCACGCCGAAAGTGCCGCCACCCATGTAGACGCGATCGAGATATAGTCGCAGGATCTCGCGTTTCGAGAGATGGGCTTCGAGCCAAAACGCTAGATAGGCTTCTGTCACCTTGCGGATCAAAGTCCGTTCGTTCGACAAGAACAGGTTTTTCGCCAGCTGTTGGGAGATGGAAGAGCCGCCTTGGACAACCGTATTTGCCCGCGCATTCACGGTGAGGGCCCGCAAAGTGCCGATCGGGTCGACGCCCAAATGGTCGAAGAAACGCCGGTCTTCAGTCGCGACCACTGCTTCGATAAGAAATTTGGGCAATTCGTCGAACGAAACGGAGTCGTCATGTTTGATGCCGCGGCGGCCGACCTCCTGACCCGAACGGTCGAGAAATGTGACGGCGAGGTCCTGTTTCTTGAGCCAATTCTCGTCAGAGGTCGCCTGGAACGCCGGCGTGGCGAGAGTCAGGGCGAGGACACCGGCGGCAATTCCGACATTCGAAGCCTCGCAGAGAAAATCGACGACAAGCCGGTGCCAGCCCGAGACATGGAAACGTTCCATGAAAATGATGAAAGCCTCGTAGGCTTCCCGCGTCCGTCGCCCGGATTCGTAGAGATATGAATCGACGTAACTGTCGAGTGCGAGTAAAGCTCGCGCGAGGCGTCTCCTGAGGTGTGCGCTGCGCCGCATATCGAACACGGATGGGAACTCCTCGGACCTCAACCACGAACGCCTGAGCGGCATGGGCCGAACAACCGCACTTTATATCTCAGTTTATCAGTCTTCGCGCGGCTCGCCACGCTAAAGGATGAAAACTGGGCACAGGCGAGGGCCACGGAAGATGAAACGGCGAATCAATGCGGAAGCGGCACCAGACAGGCCGTTTTGGGAAACCAAACCGCTCGAAGCGCTGGACAAGGCAGAGTGGGAGAGCCTCTGCGATGGTTGCGGCCGTTGCTGCCTCGTCAAGCTCGAGGATGAAGACACCGGCGTCGTCCACTCGACCAGTGTGGGTTGCCGGCTCCTGGACAGCGAGTCTTGCCGCTGCAGCGATTATCGCCAGCGCCGCCGGCGGGTGCGCGATTGTATCAAATTGACACCTGATCTTGCGCGCGCACTCGCGTGGCTGCCGGCGACCTGCGCTTATCGGCTGATCGGCGAGGGCCGTCGCCTGCCGTGGTGGCATCCGCTTGTGTCGGGTTCGCCAGAGACAGTGCATGAGGCGGGCGTTTCTGTGCGGGGGCGGGTCACGGCGTCCGAATGCGAGCTCGAACTCGACGACTATCCAAATTACATCGTGAATTGGCCGCACAAAGTCCCAAAGTCCGCACGGCCGCCCTCGCAGCGGCAGGCGCTGCCCGAGATGTGCCGCGGTGCGGTGGCGGCCAAGTGAGCGTCCTAGAGCTGGATGATGAAAAGTGGCACGCCGCGCGGCTTTTCCGGGCGCGATCAGGTTTGCGCAGATTGCGCAAACTTGATCGCGCATCCCGCTCCGGATTAATGGAATCGATTACGTTCATGACTTTGGATTGATTCAATCCAAAATCATCGTGATCTGAAGGGTTTGAAGGCGCCGCGCGAGCTGAAAACAGGCCTCGCGTCGTGCCAACGACTAACTTGTCACCGCCAAGAAGGGAGCGCGAACATGAGCTTTGGAGTAACCCGCCTCTTTGGCGGAGTAGCCCCGAGAGCCTCGGCACAGCCGTGGAGCGATTGCGCCGCCACCGGCGGATTGTTGCTGCGTTCGGCGTTCTCGTCGCGCTGCTCGGGATCGATCTCTTGCTCTTGGCAGCCGGCGCCATCACTTTGGGGCTGCGCCTGAGGCAAAGCTTCTGATCGGTTTGTTGATCTTGGCCCCGCTTGTTGATTATACCGCCCTCTCGGACTACAGCGTGTTTCCACCCATCTTCGTCGCAGCCATTTGGATCGGCGCCTGCTCCGAGGGGGGCCGCTCGACGAGACCACGCTGGAACGGCATGATCCCGAAATGTTGCCGACTTTTCGGACAAGATCATGCGATAAAACAAAGACTTCAGGCGTAATTCCGATGCAATCTCAGGCAATCGCGCTCTAGGGCGGGATGAAGAAGAGTGGGAAGTGGTTTTCCGGTGCAAGGAAAGTCGTAATGGGAAAATGGGTTTATACGTTCGGTGACCGAACCGCCGAAGGCGCAAGCAGCTTACGCGACCTGCTCGGGGGCAAGGGCGCCAATTTGGCGGAAATGGCCAATCTGGGTCTGCCGGTTCCGCCGGGCTTCACGATAACGACCGAAGTTTGCACCTATTTTTACGCGCACGAAAAGACTTATCCGTCGGAATTGCGCGCCGATGTCGAAGCCGCGCTCGCTCACGTCGGCGCGCTCACTGGCCGCCGTTTCGGCGATACCCGGCAGCCGCTGCTCGTTTCGGTAAGATCGGGCGCCCGCGCCTCCATGCCGGGCATGATGGACACCGTCCTCAATCTCGGGCTGAATGACGAGACGGTCGAAGCGCTTGCGAAGAACTCGGGCGACCCGCGCTTCGCCTACGATTCCTACCGGCGTTTCATCCAGATGTATTCGAGCGTCGTCCTCGGTATGGAACACCACGATTTCGAGGAAATTCTCGAACATTTCAAAGAGAGCAAAGGGATATTTCTCGACACCGAGCTCACCGCGGACGATTGGCAAACCGTCATTTTGGCATTCAAAGCCAAGGTTGTGAGTGGCCGGGGCAAGCCGTTTCCACAGCTGCCGGAGGAGCAGCTTTGGGGGGCGATCGGGGCCGTTTTCGGCTCCTGGATGAATCAGAGAGCGATCACCTATCGCCGCCTGCACGATATTCCCGCGAGCTGGGGGACGGCAGTCAATGTGCAGGCGATGGTGTTCGGCAATATGGGTGAGACCTCGGCGACCGGCGTTGCCTTCACGCGCAATCCGTCGACGGGGGCCAGGGAACTCTACGGCGAGTTCTTGATCAATGCGCAAGGCGAAGATGTCGTTGCCGGGATACGGACGCCGCAAAACCTCACCGAGGCGGCGCGGCTTGCCGCGGGCTCCGAAAAGCCTTCGATGGAAACGGCATTGCCGGAGGTCTTCCACGAGTTCGTCGGCATCACCAATCTGCTCGAAAAACATTACCGCGACATGCAGGACATGGAGTTCACGGTCGAGCGCGGCAAATTATGGATGCTGCAGACTCGTAACGGCAAGCGCACCGGCAAAGCGGCACTCCGCATTGCCGTCGAAATGGCACATGAAGGCTTGATTGACCGCGACGAAGCGGTGCTGCGAGTCGAGCCCGGTTCGCTCGATCAATTGCTGCATCCGACCATCGATCCCAAGGCCGAACGCAAAGTGGTCGCGACAGGATTGCCGGCTTCACCCGGCGCGGCTTGCGGCGAGATCGTGTTCAAACCCGATGAGGCGGAACAACTGAGCAACGCCGGCCACAAAGTCATCCTCGTGCGGGTTGAGACGAGTCCCGAGGATATTCATGGGATGCATGCGGCAGAGGGCATATTGACGACGCGCGGCGGCATGACCTCGCACGCCGCCGTCGTCGCGCGCGGTATGGGCAAGCCCTGTGTGTCGGGCGCCGGGACGATCCGGGTCGATTATGCGCAGGAGATAATGCTGGCAAGCGGCATCGCCTTCAAGAAGGGCGACGTCATCACAATCGACGGGTCCGCCGGGCAAGTGATCGACGGTGAAGTCGCCATGCTGCAGCCGGAACTCTCGGGCGATTTCGCAGTGGTTATGGAATGGGCCGATACCAGCCGCCGCATGGGCGTACGCGCCAATGCCGAGACGTTGCAGGATGCGCGCGTCGCACGCGCCTTCGGCGCCGAAGGAATTGGTCTTTGCCGGACCGAACACATGTTCTTCGACGCCGAACGTATCATCGCCGTGCGCGAGATGATCCTCGCCGACAACGAGGCTGGGCGGCGTGCCGCGCTCGCCAAGCTTCTGCCGATGCAGCGCGCCGATTTCGCCGCTCTTTTCGAGATCATGGCGGGCTTGCCCGTGACGATCAGGCTGCTCGATCCGCCGCTGCATGAATTCCTGCCGCATACGCAGGCCGAGATCGCCGAGGTCGCGGCTTCGATGGGCGTTGCGCCGGAACGATTGGCGCGGCGTGCGGCGGAATTGCACGAATTCAATCCGATGCTCGGCTTCCGCGGTTGCCGGCTCGCGATCGCATTTCCGGAGATCGCCGAAATGCAGGCCCGCGCCATATTCGAAGGTGCGCTCGAAGCTAAGCAGAAGACCGGCAACATGCCGAAGCCGGAAATCATGGTGCCGCTCATTGCGACCAGGGCGGAACTCGAACTTGTCAAGGCCAATATCGACGCCATGGCTGCCGAGATCGAAGCCGCCACCGGCGAAAAAGTGCCCTATCAGGTCGGCACCATGATCGAGCTGCCGCGGGCCTGTCTGCGCGCCGGCGAAATCGCCGAACTGGCTGAATTCTTCTCGTTCGGCACCAATGACCTGACCCAGACAGGCCTCGGCATTTCGCGCGACGATGCCGGTTCGTTCCTCGGCGTCTATACCGCGAAAGGCATTTTTCCGACCGATCCATTCGTCTGCATCGATCAGGAAGGAGTCGGCGAACTCGTCGCGATCGGCGTCGCGCGGGGACGTGCCGCCCGCCCCGGTCTCAAGCTCGGCATCTGCGGCGAGCACGGCGGCGATCCGGCCTCGATTGATTTCTTCGAAAAGGTCGGGCTCGATTACGTCTCCTGTTCGCCGTTCCGCGTGCCGATCGCGCGGCTTGCGGCAGCGCAAGCGGCCCTCGGCAAGAAGGCAGCGAGTTTCGCGTGAATTTGCGCCGTAGCGATCGCGGCTCTCAGCGGCGGTGGTCCCATGGAATGACGTGAGGGGCGCATGGATCTGGGTCTGGCCGACAAAACCATCCTCGTCACCGGCGGCTCGAAAGGCATTGGATTTGCCTGCGCGCGCGCCTTTTTGTCGGAAGGTGCGCGCGTTGCGATCGTGTCGCGTTCGCAAGTGAACATCCATCGTGCTTGTGCCGAGCTGAAAGGATGCTTCGGTTTTGCGGCGGATCTCAGCGATGCCGATCAGGCCTTGCATGTCGCGGAGCATGTCGCACGCGACATCGGCCCGATCGACATATTGGTCAATAGTGCGGGGGCGGCGAAACGCGCGCCGCCTAACGAATTGAGCCCGGCCGCCTATCGGGCTGCGATGGATGCGAAGTATTTCTCCTACATCAATGTCATCGACCCCGTCGTCAAGCAGATGGCCGAGCGCGGCGCAGGCGTGATCGTCAATGTCATCGGCAACGGCGGCAAAGTCGCTTCGCCGATCCATATCGCCGGAGGCGCCGCCAATGCGGCTCTGATGCTCGCGACGGCCGGCCTCGCTCATGCCTATGCGGCAAAGGGCATCCGCATCGTCGGTCTCAATCCCGCGCTCACCAATACGGAACGCGTTGCCGAAGGCCTCCGAGCCGATGCAAAGCACAGTGGAATTTCCGAAGACGAGGCGCGGCAAAAGAGCATAGCCCGGATTCCTCTGGGGCGCATGGCAGAACCTGAGGATATTGCCAATGCGGCGCTTTTCCTCGCCTCCGACAAGGCTGCTTATATCACCGGCGTGACCATCACGATGGATGGAGCGCAAGTCCCGATCGTGGTCTGAGCGTCCGAGAATCACCGGCTGTGACTTTGCGGCACATTCGCCGTGTCCGCCGATCGGGTGGTTTTCTCCGAACGGGATAGGCTCTAAGGTCGCCATAAGCAGCTTCTTTGGTGTGATCGAGCCGATGTGCGGCGCGAAGCGGTCGCGCTCGGCGTGGCCGAACCCTGCGCCGGTTCTGACGCGGCCGCCTTGGAAACACGCAGGACAAATTCGGCGGTAGTACTCGAGGAAGTACTCAAGGAGCAAAGTGATGCTTGACGATGTCAAGGTCGAACAGGCGCAGGCGGGATCGGCGGCGGAGCGTCGGCCGCCTTTGCGCTTCGTCACGGCAACGAGCCTGTTCGATGGCCATGACGCGGCGATCAACATCGTGCGGCGCCTGCTGCAGCAGGCGGGCGTCGAGGTGATCCATCTGGGGCACAACCGCTCGGTGGACGAGATCGTCACGGCGGCGATCCAGGAAGACGTGCAGGGGATCGCGGTCAGCTCGTACCAGGGCGGCCACATCGAGTTCTTCAAGTACATGGTCGATCTGCTGCGCGGCCGCGGCGCCGGGAACATCCGCGTGTTCGGCGGCGGCGGCGGGGTCATTGTTGCGCCAGAGATCCGCGAGCTGGAGGCCTATGGGGTGGAGCGCATCTACGCCCCCGAGGACGGCCAGCACCTCGGCCTGGAAGGGATGATCACCGACGTGGTGAGGCGTGCCAGTTTCGATCTGGCGCACGACCTGCCGGCGTCGCTGGAAGGTCTGGACGCGCCGGACCGGCGGGTGTTGGCGCGGCTGGCGACCGGACTGGAGAATGGCACTGTGCCGGGCGAGTTGGCGGCGGCCATTGGCGCGCGGGCACGCGGGCGCCGGGTTGCGGTGGTGGGCATCACCGGCACCGGCGGCGCTGGCAAGTCGTCGCTGACCGACGAGTTGGTCTGCCGCTTCCGCCTCGACCGTCCGGAGATGGGCATCGCCATCGTCGCTATCGACCCGTCGCGGCGGCGCACCGGGGGGGCGCTGCTGGGCGACCGCATCCGCATGAACGCGATCGGCGGTACTCTGGGCGGCGGCTCAGTGTACATGCGCTCACTGGCGACGCGGGCGTCGGGCAGCGAGGTGCCGGGGCATGTTCCGGCGGTCGTCGATCTGTGCAAGGCGGCGGGCTTCGATCTCGTGATCGTGGAGACGCCGGGGATCGGACAGGCGGATGCGGCGGTGACCGATCTCGCCGATCTGTCGCTCTACGTGATGACGCCCGAGTTTGGCGCCGCCAGCCAGCTCGAGAAGATCGAGATGCTCGACCACGCCGACATGGTGGCGATCAACAAGTTCGACCGTAAGGGCGGCGAGGACGCGCTGCGCGACGTGCGCAAGCAGCTGCAGCGCAACCGCAAGGCCTTTGCGGCGGCGGCCGGGACTATGCCGGTGTACGGCACGATCGCTTCCCGGTTCAACGACGACGGGGTAACGGCGCTCTACCACGGACTGCTGGCGGGGCTGGCGGAGCGCGGCTTCGTGCAGCCGAAGTCACGGCTGCCGGTGCCGGCCGGCCGGGCGTCCTCGGCGGGCGCCGCCATCGTGCCGCCGGCGCGGGCGCGTTATCTGGCCGAGATCGCCGAGACGGTGCGCGGCTACCACGCCACGGCAGGCGAGCAAGCGCGGCTGGCGCGCGAGGCGCAGCAATTGGACGCTGCCGGGCGGCTGTTGACCGACTATGGCGGCGACGGAACGGCGGCGGCGGCGCTGGCGGCGGAACGGCAGGGCGAACTCGACCAGCGGGCGCGCCGTCTGCTGGAGACCTGGCCGGCGGTGAAGGCGAAATACGGGCACGACGAACTGGTCTCGAAGGTGCGCGGCCGCGAGACACGCAGTGCGCTGACGGCGACGACGCTGTCGGGGACGCGCATCCGCAAGGTGGTGCCACCCGAGCTCAGCGACCATGGCGACCTGCTGCGCTGGCTGCTGCGCGAGAACCTGCCCGGGCGCTTCCCCTACACCGCCGGCGTGTTTGCCACCAAGCGCGACGAGGAGGACCCGACGCGCATGTTCGCAGGCGAGGGCGATCCGTTCCGCACCAACGCCCGCTTCAAGCTGCTGTCGCAAGACAGCGCGGCGACGCGGCTGTCCACCGCCTTCGATTCGGTTACGCTATATGGCTGCGACCCGGACGAACGCCCTGATATCTGGGGCAAGGTGGGCAACTCGGGGGTGTCGATCGCCACCCTCGACGACATGAAGGCGCTCTATGACGGCTTCGACCTGTGTGCGCCCACTACTTCCGTGTCGATGACCATCAACGGCCCGGCGCCGATCATTCTGGCGATGTTCTTCAACACGGCGATCGACCAGCAGTTGGCTGCCTTCCGTGACCGCGAGGGGCGCGAGCCGAGCGCCGACGAGGCGGCTGACTTGCGCGCCCGGACCCTGGAGGTGGTGCGCGGCACGGTGCAGGCGGACATCCTCAAGGAGGACCAGGGGCAGAACACCTGCATCTTCTCGACCGACTTCGCGCTCAAGCTGATGGGCGATATCCAGGAGTGGTTCATCGCGCACAAGGTGCGCAACTTCTATTCGGTGTCGATCTCGGGTTACCACATCGCCGAGGCGGGGGCGAACCCGATCAGCCAGCTCGCCTTCACGCTCGCCAACGGCTTCACCTACGTCGAGAGCTACCGGGCGCGCGGCATGAAGGTCAATGAGTTCGCGCCCAATCTCAGTTTCTTCTTCTCCAACGGCATGGATCCGGAGTACGCGGTGATCGGGCGGGTGGCGCGGCGCATCTGGGCGATCGCCATGCGCTTCAAGTACGGCGCCGACGAGCGGGCGCAGAAGCTGAAGTACCACATCCAGACCTCGGGGCGCAGCCTGCACGCGCAGGAGATGGACTTCAACGACATCCGCACGACGTTGCAGGCGCTGATCGCCGTCTACGACAACTGCAACAGCCTGCACACCAACGCCCATGACGAGGCCTACACTACGCCGACGGCGGAGAGCGTGCGCCGCGCCGTGGCGATTCAGATGATCATCAACCGGGAATGGGGGGTGGCGAAGAATGAGAACCCCAACCAGGGCTCGTTCTTCCTCGACGAACTGACCGACCTGGTGGAAGAGGCGGTGCTGGCGGAGTTCGAGCGTCTGGCAGAGCGCGGCGGCGTGCTCGGTGCCATGGAGACCGGCTACCAGCGCGGCCGCATCCAGGACGAATCGCTGCTCTATGAGCACATGAAGCACGACGGCAGCTATCCGATCGTCGGCGTCAACACCTTCCTCAACCAACAGCCGCCGGCCGAGCAGGCGGTGGTGCTGCAGCGCTCCTCGGAGGACGAAAAGCACAGCCAGCTCGCCCGCTTGCGCGGTTTTCACGCGCGCCATGCCGACGCCGCCCCGGCCGCGCTGGAGCGCCTGCGCCGGGCCGTCATCGCCAACGACAACATCTTCGCCGTGCTGATGGACGCGGTGCGCTGCTGCTCGCTCGGACAGATCACCAACGCCCTCTACGACGTCGGCGGCAAGTACCGCAGGAACATGTAGTGGTGCGAGTTATTCAAAATCAATTTCCTGCGCGGGAAGAGCCGAGGCGGGGATGAGCTGAACAGAATGGTTTGCGTTTGCGCTTCGGTGCCGGATCAATCGAACCAGCCCGCAGGCCGAGACGCGAAGCCAAGTGGAAACAGCAATCGAGAGGCAAGATGATCTATCATAACATTTTGGTCGAGACACACGACAGAGTTGGCCTCATTCGGCTCAACCGGCCGAAAGCGCTGAATGCGCTGAATTCGGAACTCATCGGCGAGCTCAACGCGGCGCTCGACCTCTTCGAGGCCGATCCGAATATCGGCTGCATGGTGCTGACCGGGTCGGACAGGGCCTTTGCCGCGGGCGCCGACATCAGGGAGATGCAGCCGAAATCCTATATCGACGCCTATCTCGAAGATTTCATCACGAGCTGGGAGCGCCTGTCGCGGACGCGCAAGCCGATCATTGCGGCCGTCGCCGGCTTCGCGCTCGGCGGCGGTTGCGAACTCGCGATGATGTGCGATTTCATTGTCGCCGCGGATAACGCGAAATTCGGCCAGCCCGAGATCAAGCTGGGCGTCGTGCCGGGGTGCGGCGGAACGCAGCGCCTGACTCGGTTCGTCGGCAAGTCGAAAGCGATGGAAATGTGCCTCACCGGGCGGATGATGGACGCGGCCGAGGCCGAGCGCGCCGGCCTCGTTTCGCGCATCGTGCCGGCCGATCAGCTGATCGACGAAGTTTTGAAGACGGCGGCGTCGATCGCGGCCTTGTCCTTGCCGGTCGTCATGCTGGCTAAAGAATGCGTCAACCGCGCCTATGAGACGACGCTCGCCGAGGGCGTGCGGTTCGAACGGCGGGTCTTCCATTCGGCCTTCGGCACGGCGGACCAGAAAGAGGGCATGAGCGCGTTCCTCGAGAAAAAGGCGCCGAAGTTCTCGAACAGATAGCAGAGCAAAGGCCCCTACGCGCCAAGACGACGTCATAGGGCACCAGATTCCTCACCCTGTGGCGCGAGCGCAGCGAGCCTCGAAGGGCGAGGAATCGCTGATCGCAAAAGGGCGCATGACCCCTCCGCTGGCCATTCCATCAAGCTACGCTTGACTGAACCTTTGGCCAGCTCCGCCCTCGTGGTTCGAGACGGCCACCCTAACCCGACGCTGGCGACGGGCATCGCTGTGCAACGCCCTATGGCGGCCTCCTCTCCATGAACACCGCCGCCGATTGTCATCCTCGCGAAAGCGAGGATCCAGGGGCAACTCGCACAAAACTCTGGATTCCCGGTCTTCGCCTCCGGCTCGCCGGGAATGACAGGGGGGAGCGTCTCACTATGAACACAGCCGCCAGGATAGCGTGTTCATGGTCCGTGTGCAGCTCCATCGGAGCAGGAGGCTCATCATGAGGGCTTCTGGGTCTATTGGTGCACAACCACCTTATTCGAACGGCAAATGTCAGTTTGAGCACGCTGATGTCCGGGCTGCGACACTGAGTGGCGCAAGGAGCGGCTTGGGTCGGTTAGATATACCGGTTGCAGGGCCGGAAGACCGACCGGCAGTCGCAGCATCTAGCGGAATTGACGATCCATATTGGTACGTGGTGAATCGTATGTAACGATTGAAGTGGACCCCATTCGTAGGACCACGGGGGCTTGGATTTAAGGTGTAATCTCGCCTGCTCTTGTCCTTCAAAATTCAAGCTGCTTCTTGCTTCTTCTGCCTCTGCTGTGGGTATGTGGGCAACGCGTTTGCGTTGTCCAAGCGAAGCGGCATATCCACAGTCTTCGCCACCGCCTCGATTGCGTCGATGCCGGCGCGCCACACCGCCATCGGCATCTGGTTGTTCATCGCCTGGTGCGGGCGCCGATGATTGTAAAAAGTCATCCAATTGCCGATACCAGCTCGCGCCTCGCGGCCATCGGCGTAAGCTTTCAGATGCACTTCTTCGTATTTGATCGACCGCCATAAGCGCTCGATGAAAATATTGTCCATGAAACGGCCGCGTCCGTCCATCGAAATCGCGATGCCCGCCGCTTCGAGCTTGCCGGTGAACGCGGCGCTCGTGAACTGTGCGCCTTGATCGGTGTTGAATATTTTCGGCCTGCCGTATCGAACCAGAGCCTCGTCCAGCGCGGCGAGGCAGAAGCTCGTATCCATCGTGTTCGACAGCCGCCACGCCAAAACAGCCCGGCTGGCCCAATCGATCACCGCCACCAGATACAGAAAGCCGCGCGCCATCGGGATGTAGGTGATGTCAGCCGCCCATACATGGTTCGGTTCGGCAATCGTCAGGCCGCGCAGCAGATAGGGATGGATCTTGTGTCCGGGCGCGGCTTTGCTCGTGCCGGGGCGCGGAACCAGCGCCTCGATCCCCATCACGCGCAGCAGCCGCTGCACCCGCTTGCGGTTGACCCCACGCCCTTCGGCATTGAGCGCAAACGTCATCCGCCGCGAGCCGTAGAACGGCAGTTCGAGATGCAGTTCGTCGATGCGGCGCATCAAGGCCAGATCGTCCGCCGCCGTAACTGACTTGGGCCGGTAGACGCCCGAGCGCGGCAGCGCCAACAGCGCGCATTGGCGGCGTACCGACAGATCATCCTTGCCCGGATCAACCATCGCCTTGCGGTCCGGCGCGCTCATCGCCCGGGCCTCTTGCCCAAGAAATCCCGTTCCACCGTCAGCTGGCCGATCTTGGCGTAGAGCTTGGCCGCCTCGCGCTCGCGCTCCTCCTCGCCATCGCCCGAACTACTCGCGCCTCGCGTGAACAGGCTCGCAGCGTTGTCGCAAAGCAGCTTCTTCCAGCCGTAAATCTGGTTCGGATGCACGCCGTGCCGCTTCGCCAGCTCCGGAACCGTCGCATCCTCGCGCAGCGCCTCCAGCGCTATCTTCGCCTTGAACGCCGCATCAAACTTCTTGCGTGACTTCGTCATTTTCTCGCTCCTTCGTGTCCGAAAGAGCAGGACGCTTCACACCTTAACAGGTGGTCCCAAATCCGGGGTCCACTTCAGTCTAATGCGGGCGACGTTTTCGCGGCACGACGCTGCTCTGCGCGCGCCACGTGCTCGACGAATGGTGGCACGAACTCGCCTCGCACAAGGCACTGACGCGTCGCGAAGTTTCGGATCGTGCAGGCGCTACTTGCCGACCATGACGTCCGAGGACTTGATCACGGCCGATACGCTGTCGCCCACTTTGAGAGCGAGGTCGTCGACCGCCTCGTTGGTGATCGAGGCGAACATCCTCACGCCGGAGGCGAGCTCGATCTTGACATGGGCGGTGGTCGCGCCCTTGGTCACCGCCACCACCTTGCCGGGAAGAATATTGCGGGCGCTGAGCTTCATCGGTTCGATCCTCTCTGCAGGCCTGGGTGACACTATCCGGCGCAACCTAGTGCACGCAAGCTGCTCCGGCGTGGGCAGGGGCTAACGGCCTGCGTCGATTAAATCGAAGGGAATAGCGGCCCGGAGGTCCGAGAGAGTTCCCGTCTGCCGGAACGCGGACCTCCGGTTCGCAGACTCCCCAATTTGAATGCCTCGTGCCGCTAGCCGTATTGCGACTTCCAACTCGCCAGCGCGCCGGGGAAAGGCAAAGACGTCGCTTCGTAGATGCCGCGCGCGATGGCACGCGCAAGGCAATCGGCGGCCGTCATGCCGATTTCGGTCAGGTCGCGCGCGGAGGGCGGTTCGGCCGCAGTTCCCGTGCTTGCCGCGAAGACCGTATCGCCATCCATCGCGGCATGGGCCGGGCGCAGCGCATGCGCGAGGCCGTCCTGCGCCATGATCGCCAATCTCTTGGCTTCGGCTTTGCTCAGGACCGCGTCGGTGACGACGATAGCGATCGTGGTATTCTCCGGCGCATCGCCTTTGATCGTCATCTTTGCCGCGGCCGCCGGCCAAGGCTGCGGCCAGCCGAGATTGCCGAACTCGCCATTGCGCTCATATGGGGCAGCCCAAAAATGCGGCCCGTCGCCGATCGTCGCGCGGCCGACCGCATTCACGGCGACGAGCGCGCCGACACGAAAGCCGCTCGAGGTCATCGCGCTCGTCGAGCCGATGCCGCCTTTCAGGTTGGCCGTCGTCGCGCCGAGTCCGGCGCCGACGCTGCCTAGGGCGAACTCTCCGCCGGCAGCGGCAGCGGCGGCTTCAAAGCCCAGACGCCAATAGACCGGTTCATTGCCCCAGGCCTTGTCGCCGCCATTGAGCAGATCGAAAAGGATGGCGCCGGGTACGATCGGGACATTGATGTCGCGGATTTGAAAGCCGCGGCCCTGCTCACGCAAATAGGCCAAGACGCCGCCCATGGCATCGAGGCCAAAGGCCGAGCCGCCGGAAAGCACCAGCGCATCGACTTTGTCGACCGTCATTTCGGGGGAAAGCATGGCCGTATCGCGCAGGCCCGGTGCGCCGCCGTGGACCGCGATCGAGGCCGTTGCGGGGGTCGCAAAGACGACGGCGGTGACGCCGGAGGCAATCCGCGCGTCGTCGGTATGGCCGACCAAAATGCCAGGAATATCGGTGATGAGATTTTTCAATTTCTGTGCGATGAATGATCAGCGGCGGCTGATCGTTGGTTAGAGAATAGGATCAATATCAACAAATCACGTTCTGGCAGGCGCGGTCAATCGCGCGCGAGATGGAGCTGTATTCTCGTTTGAGTATCCACAAGGAATTGCAAGAAACGGCGGCTCTTTCTTCGCCCTCATCTGCGGTTCTTCTTGATTAAATCCGTCGATGCGGCCGCGCGCACACACCCTGTCAGGATCCGTCTTTATCGTCAAGAAGGGGGGCGCCCGGCACCTCGCGGCGGTATTCGAGGATGTCGCCGGGCTGACAGGCGAGGATGTGACAGATCTTCTCCAGAGTGTCGAACCTTATGCCCTTCACTTTGCCCGATTTGAGCAGCGAGATGTTCTGCTCGGCGATGCCGATCTGTTGCGCGAGGTCGCGCGAGCGCATCTTGCGTCGGGCGAGCATGACGTCGAGGTTGACGATGATGGGCATGGCTCAGACGATCTGGGAATGGTCGTCGGCCAGTTCGGCCGCTGCCTTGAAAATATACGCGAGCGAGAAAACGAAAGCCGCGAAGATAATGTTTAGGACATCTTGCGGCATGACGAACAGAGCCCCCCAATGGCCCGTTTCGATATGCGACGTCAGGATCATCGAGAGCGCCGGCCGCGCCAAGATATCCAGGATCACGGCGAGCGCTCCCAGCACGCCGACGCGCCGCAGCCAGACCGCCAATTCGATGGTGAAGATGCGTCCCGCGAGGTAGGTTCCGAACAGACGCCAAAGCGCCGCAACCATGGTCGCCGCTATCGACCAGACGAGAAGAAGCAGCGCGAATGCGCCGAGATATTGACTTTGCGACATGTCGCTGAGATCGGCGTGGAAGAAACGGCCGTAGAGATTGATCACGTGGGCACGGTCGCCCCACGACTGGATGATCGTGACGAGTACCCAAGCGATCCACGCCACAGCCAGAATGCGGATGGCGTGGCAGAGCCAGCCGATCTTACGACGCAGCTTTGACTGCTCCTCCGGCCTCGTTGTCTGGTCGGGCATATCGAGCGCGTCGGTCACGGGGCTCTTCCATTCAATTCGCAATGGTATGATCGAAGCGCGACCAGAGGGTCGGCAGGTCTAACGCATAAGCGGCTTCCACGGCCTCCGCGAACGGGCGGCGCCGAAGGATCATTTCCATCATTTCCGCGAAGCTGCTCGGGTCGGTGTCGTGCAGATAAGCGACGAAGAGGCCGGCTTGTCTGTAGGCCATATGTGCACGGGTCGCGTCGAGCGGGATTTCAGGCGGATTCTTTTCGAATTTCACCGCGACGAGATTGAAGAAGGAGCCTTCGGCTTGGATGGCGATGCGGTCGCCCCGGCGAATGGCGTCGTGCGCTTCTGCCTCGCTGACGCCTTCCGCGCCGCCGCCGCTAGAGACCATCACGGCGAGGCCTTCCTTGAACCAATTGGGCAGGCGCAGATAGGCGAGCGAAGTCAGCCAGCCCTGCAGATGGGCGTGCGACAGCTCATGAGTGAGGACCGCCTCCATGCGTTCGCGCTGCGTCGAAAACAAGTCCGGCGACAAGGTCACGCGGCCGAAAACCGTCACGGCGCCAACCTTAGGCGTCCCGAGGCCGTTCGCCGTGGCATAGGACTCTGGCGTGACGTAGACGCCTATGGTCACGGGATGTGCGAAAGGACGCCCCTGCGCCGCCTCGATGCGGGCGAGCGCGGCGGGTAAAGCGGCGGCGACTGCGCGTGCTTGATCCCGCGCGCCGTCTTCGTAATGGACCAACGGATTTTCCGGCAAAGCGGCGAGCCCGGACGGGCTATTCCACCAAGCGGAGATCACGTGGCGCACGGCCGGGACCGCAGCGGCCGACGTTCCGAGGAGAAGGCCGAAGGCCAAGGCTGCATATGCGGCGATCTTGGCGAGGGAACGGAGCATTTTCAGCCTTTCCGGAGTGAAGCCGTCGATCACTGAATCCTATTACCGGATTAAAATTTAAATGTAAAACACTAAAAAGTTAGTTGTAAACATGATGCATGCGATGCTTCCGTCCGCGCTTCGTCATCCGCGTGAGAATTCCTCACTCCTGTAGCCTTGCGCATAGAGGAGGGCGGTGAGATCCCCATGATCGATGCGTGCATGGGCCGCCGCCGCCACGGTGGGTTTCGCATGGAACGCGACGCCGAGGCCGGCTTCCTCCAGCATTGCGAAATCATTGGCGCCGTCGCCGACCGCGAGCGTCTCTTGGCGCGAAAGACCATGCTCTTCGCGCAGACGCAAAAGCGCGGCGAGCTTGGCCTCTTTGCCGAGAATGGGCTCATGCACGAGACCAGCAAATTTGCCGTCTTCGATGACGAGCACATTGGCCTGGGTGCTGTCGAACCCGATTCTTTCGGCAATCTCGTTGGTAAAGTGGGTGAAACCGCCGGAGACGAGCGCCGTATGGGCGCCATGGGCACGCATCGTCTGCACGAGGGCCCGCCCGCCCGCCGTCAAAGTGATGCGCTCGTCAATGACTTTCGCGACGATTTGCACGTCGAGGCCGCCGAGCAGCGCGACGCGCTCGCGCAGCGCCGGCTCGAAGGCGATCTCGCCGCGCATCGCGCGTTCGGTTATTGCGGCGACATGCGCCTTCATGCCGACGAAATCGGCGAGTTCGTCGATGCATTCCTGGCCGATCATGGTCGAATCCATATCGGCGACGAGGAGTTTCTTGCGCCGGTTTTGGGCCGGCTGAACGATCACGTCGATTGGCGCATCGGCGAGCTCGTCGCGGATGATTTCGGCGAAATGGCGTTCGTCGCCGGCGCCTGCGGGGGTAAACAAGATGTCGGCGGCGATGCCCGCCGCGAGCCATCGCGGCGTCTGCGCCGCCGGCAGCAGCTTCGCAGCGCGCGCGACGACCGTCTCGTCGAGAGCCGGCTCGGCCGGATTGGCAACGAGCGTCGCAACATGAGTCATGATCGTTCCGATGTCAGAGCGCTTATCTTATAGGTTCGGTCCCGCATAGTCGCGCCGGTCGAGGAAGGGAAAGTTTCGGCCATTGACCAATATTTCGGCCATTCTCATCGCAGGGCCGACGGCGAGCGGCAAGTCCGCCCTCGCCTTGCGCGTCGCCCGGACGCTCGGCGGTGTCGTCGTCAACGCAAATTCCATGCAGGTCTACCGCGATCTCGCCGTCGTCACGGCACGGCCGCGCGTCGAGGAGGTGGAGGGCGTTCCGCATCTTCTTTACGGCCATGTGGATGCTGCCATCAACCATTCGGTCGGCGCATGGCTCGAGGATGCGACGCAAATCCTGGCGGAGACTCAACGGCTAGGCCGGATGCCCGTTTTCGTCGGCGGGACGGGCCTCTATTTCAAGGCGATGACGCAAGGACTTTCGGATATTCCGCCGGTGCCGGACCGGGTCCGCGCCGAGGTCAGGGCGCGTGCGGAAGGCCGGCCCGTTGCCGCTTTGCATGCCGAACTCGCCGCCCGCGATCCCGTGACCGCCGCCAGGCTCAGGCCAAGCGATCCGCAAAGGATATTGCGGGCGCTCGAAGTCTTCGCTGCGACCGGACGCAGCCTGACCTCGTTCCACGGCTCGCCCGAGCCGCCATTGCTCGCGCCGCAAACCTGGCTCGGCGTCTTTCTCGCTCCCGACCGCGAGGTTCTCTACCAACACATCGATACGCGTTTCGACGCCATGCTGGAACAAGGCGCGCTCGCCGAGGTCGAGGCCCTGGCACGCCGCCGCCTCGATCCGCTGCTGCCGGCGATGCGCGCGCATGGCGTGCCGCATCTGATCCGCCTCATCGCAGGCGACATCAGCCGGCAAGAGGCGGTGAGCCGCAGCACCCTCGACACGCGCCACTACGCCAAGCGGCAGTTCACCTTTGCCCGGCATCAATTGCCGGATTTTGCCTGGGTCCAGCCGGACGCTGCAGAGGCGGCGATATTGACGGCGCTGGCGGAAAACGCCGCCGGAACCGTGCGCCTGCATCCATAGATTGGAGCATTGTCCTGAAAAGTGGGTTCACCTTTCAGGGACATGCGCTGAGAGTTCGTACGGGAATAAATGCTGCATTTGCAGCCACAAGCTCCCTCATGCGTCAGATTACGGCACTCAGATTACGGTGACAGTGCATTTAACTCATTGTACGCTTTCGTCAATTGAATGCACTATCACCGCAATCCTGCGCAATTGAATGCACTGTCACCGTAATGATGCGTAATGATGGTAGTCCCTGCGCTTGTCATCTTCCTGGCTTATGCCGAAACATTCGTTGCGGCGATACGGGCGAAATTTATGCCGCCGAAAGGCAAGGCCTGACCATGAGCGAGCAAGACGAAAGTCGCTTACTGCCCATTCCGACGGGGACATTCCTTTGACGCCGGAGGATTATCTTTTCGCGGCACCGCGCGCAATTGCGCCGCGTCATCGGCCAGCTATGGCGATACGCCAGATTAAGTGCTCCATGTTGCCGGATGGGCGTAACCTCTCCCCGCTCGCGGCAGGGCTGTCCGGGAAGGCGGCGAACTTGCAAGGTAAATCACTAGGCCGCAGGTGCATGCCCCTGAAAACGAAGGATTTTCGTCTACGGCGATGCCGTTTGCGTCTATTTTCTGGTTGGCGAGACTCAGAAAAAGGACGGGAACAGGAGCATGCGCTTCACACCTACCATATTTGCCAAATTGCTTGCACCCCTCGATCGGCGGCAGTTCGACACGATCGTCGAGCGCCACGACGGCGATGCCTACGACAAATCATTCAAGAGCTGGGACCATCTGGTGGGCCTGATCTTCGCCCAGTTTTCCGCCGCCGACGGATTGCGTGGTCTGGCGGCCAGCTGGAACGCCAATAGCCAGCATCATTATCATCTTGGCACCGGCACACTGGCGCGCTCGACTTTGTCGGATGCAAATAAAATCCGGCCCGTCGCGGTCTTTGCCGACACTTTCGGTTTGATTGCGGGTCTGCTCGATCGCGCCACGCGCCGCGACGGCAAGGACATGCTGCGCCTCATCAATTCAACGCCCGTTCCACTCGGCAAATTGTGCGATTGGGCGAAGTGGAATGGCCGCATTCGCGGCATGAAAATGCATGTCGTCTATGATCCCAAGTCCGATTGCCCGCGCATTCTCGATATCACCGATGCCAATATCAACGATGCCGAGATCGGCCGCACGATCAACATCGAAGCCGGTGCGACTTATGTCTTCGACAAAGGCTATTGCCATTATGGTTGGTGGCGCGCCATCCATGCCGCTGGAGCGATCTTCGTCACCCGGCCGAAGTCCAACATGGGGCTCACGCGCGTCGAAATGCGCCCCATCGAGGTTACCGAAGGCGACGGCTGCACCATACTCGAAGATGCCGAGGTGCGCTTCGCCAGCAAAGGTGATTCCAAGCTGCCGATAAGGCTGCGCCGCATCACCATCAAGCGTCACAAGGATGGCAGCACGATCAACTTTCTGAGCAATGATTTCGACCGTTCCGCCGTCGCCATCGCGGCCCTTTATAGAGGCCGCTGGCAGATTGAACTCCTGTTCCGCTGGATCAAGCAGCATCTCAAAATCCGCAAGTTCCTCGGCAACAACGACAATGCGATCCGCCTGCAGCTCATCGCTGCGATGATCGCTTATGCGCTGCTACGCATCGCCGCCAAAGTGCATCGTGTTCAAATCCCGATTTTGCGCTTCATCGACCTCGTGGCTCAGTGCATCTTCGAGCGCCGCGACATCGCCGCGATCGACAAACCGCCGCCGCTGAACCCGAGCAAAAAACGCGATCGAAACTCGCCAAATCAGATGAGCTTCTGCTATGTTTGATTTTCCCCGGACAGCCCTGCGCTCGCGGGGAGAGGTCGAGCGAAGCGAGGGTGAGGGGCTGGGTGAATAGCCACCATATCCGGCCACACGTGCAGTACGCTGCATGTGCCCATCCTCGTCGCATTGAAAGAACTCCTGTGATCAGCGTCGCGGCCAATGCCCCCGCCCCTCACCCTAACCCTCTCCCCGCTCGCGGCAGGGCTGTCCGGGGAAAATCAAACATAGCAGAAGCTCATCTGATTTGGCGAGTTTCGATCGCGTTTTTTGCTCGGGTTCAGCGGCGGCGGTTTGTCGATCGCGGCGATGTCGCGGCGCTCGAAGATGCACTGAGCCACGAGGTCGATGAAGCGCAAAATCGGGATTTGAACACGATGCACTTTGGCGGCGATGCGTAGCAGCGCATAAGCGATCATCGCAGCGATGAGCTGCAGGCGGATCGCATTGTCGTTGTTGCCGAGGAACTTGCGGATTTTGAGATGCTGCTTGATCCAGCGGAACAGGAGTTCAATCTGCCAGCGGCCTCTATAAAGGGCCGCGATGGCGACGGCGGAACGGTCGAAATCATTGCTCAGAAAGTTGATCGTGCTGCCATCCTTGTGACGCTTGATGGTGATGCGGCGCAGCCTTATCGGCAGCTTGGAATCACCTTTGCTGGCGAAGCGCACCTCGGCATCTTCGAGTATGGTGCAGCCGTCGCCTTCGGTAACCTCGATGGGGCGCATTTCGACGCGCGTGAGCCCCATGTTGGACTTCGGCCGGGTGACGAAGATCGCTCCAGCGGCATGGATGGCGCGCCACCAACCATAATGGCAATAGCCTTTGTCGAAGACATAAGTCGCACCGGCTTCGATGTTGATCGTGCGGCCGATCTCGGCATCGTTGATATTGGCATCGGTGATATCGAGAATGCGCGGGCAATCGGACTTGGGATCATAGACGACATGCATTTTCATGCCGCGAATGCGGCCATTCCACTTCGCCCAATCGCACAATTTGCCGAGTGGAACGGGCGTTGAATCGATGAGGCGCAGCATGTCCTTGCCGTCGCGGCGCGTGGCGCGATCGAGCAGACCCGCAATCAAACCGAAAGTGTCGGCAAAGACCGCGACGGGCCGGATTTTATTTGCATCCGACAAAGTCGAGCGCGCCAGTGTGCCGGTGCCAAGATGATAATGATGCTGGCTATTGGCGTTCCAGCTGGCCGCCAGACCACGCAATCCGTCGGCGGCGGAAAACTGGGCGAAGATCAGGCCCACCAGATGGTCCCAGCTCTTGAATGATTTGTCGTAGGCATCGCCGTCGTGGCGCTCGACGATCGTGTCGAACTGCCGCCGATCGAGGGGTGCAAGCAATTTGGCAAATATGGTAGGTGTGAAGCGCATGCTCCTGTTCCCGTCCTTTTCTGAGTCTCGCCAACCAGAAAATAGACGCAAACGGCATCGCCGTAGACGAAAATCCTTCGTTTTCAGGGGCATGCACCTGCGGCCTAGTGATTCACCTTGCAAGTTCGCCGCCTTCCCGGACAGCCCTGCGCTCGCGGGGAGAGGGGACGCGCCCAGGCGATTCGATTGCTTCGGCGCGTCGGCTTGCGAAAGACGACATGCTCATGGTTGCGCGCCTCGACCGGCTCGCGCGCAGAGGACGTCGGCCAGGGCGCCGAGGTCTGCGGCCGCGATGTCGACTTGAACTTTCGGCTCGCTCTCGCCGCGGCCCGGGCCGTGTTCGTTCGGCCGCGCCACATGGCCCGTCTTGAAGCCGAGAGCGCCGGCCGCGGCAAGGTCGGAACTATGGGCGGCGATCAGCATGCAGGATTGGGCGGGCAGGTCGAAGGCCTCGGCCGCGGCGAGATAGACGCGCGGCTTCGGCTTGTAGTCGCCGGCGATTTCGGCACCGAGTATCGCATCGAACGGCAATCCGTTGCGCCGCGCGAGATCGACGAGGAGCGAAATATTGCCGTTCGAGAGCGGTGCCAAGAGAAAATGTGGCCTCAGCCATGCGAGGGCGGCCGGCACGTCGGGCCAGGCATCGAGCCGGTGCCAGGCGAGGTTGAGTTCGCGTAAAACCGGCTCCTGAACCTGCGATAGGTCGAAGCGCGGAAGTATCCGGTCGAGATTGCGGCGGTGAATGACGTCGAGTTTCGAAAACGGGAAACGCCCCGAGCAAATCTCTTCCATGCCGGCCTGATATTCGCCGCGCCAGGCATCGGCGAATGCCGGCCAGTCGCATGCGAAGCCGAGCGGCGCGAGAAGCCGCTCCGCCTCGCGGGCGACGCCGCTGCGCCAATCGACGAGCGTGCCGAACACATCGAAGAACAAAGCTTTGAGGGGAGGCGAAGAGGG
Organism: uncultured Alphaproteobacteria bacterium; assembly: GCA_963809985.1. Taxonomy (GTDB): domain Bacteria; phylum Pseudomonadota; class Alphaproteobacteria; order Rhizobiales; family Beijerinckiaceae; genus Methylovirgula. The sequence goes on from CAWELW010000004.1 coordinate 1,956,748, forward strand.
CATGATTCAGGCTCTTGCTAGCGCTCTTTGTGCGAAGCAGGCAAGATTGTTTTGCTGACGGCGACCAGCTATTTCCCGAACATCAATCCCGAGGAAGCTCGCGAGGTTCTTCTGCGTGCGCAGCTTCGCAAGGTGCAATCCGAGGACTTTCGCCGCTCCGCCCTCACACCCGATTATAGATGTCCTCGTAGCGGATAATATCGTCTTCGCCGAGATAGGAGCCGGTCTGCACTTCGATCAATTCGAGGTCGATCTTGCCTGGGTTGGCCATGCGGTGGATCGATCCGATGGGCAGATAGACCAATTCATTTTCGTGCACCAAAATGACCTCGTTGTTACGGGTCACTTCGGCAATGCCGCGTACGACGATCCAATGTTCGGCGCGGTGGAAGTGCTTTTGCAGCGACAGGCGCTGGCCGGGCTTCACCACGATGCGTTTGACTTGATAGCGCTCGCCTTCGTCGACCCATTGATAATAGCCCCACGGCCGAAAGGAGCGCCGGTGTTCCAAAGCTTCGCGCCGCTTTTCCAGCTTCAACTGATCGACGAGCTGCTTGACTTTGTCGCCATGCGCCTTGTCGAGAACGAGCACGGCGTCCTGTGTCGTCACGACGATGACGTCACTCACGCCGACCACGGTCGTCAAATGCTGATCGGAGCGCACATGCACGTTCGAAGCATGTAACACGATGCCGTTGCCGCGCACCGAATTGCCGGCTTCGTCGGGTTGCGACAATTCGCATACGGCGGCCCATGTCCCGACATCGGACCAACCAATGTCGGCGGGGAGGACCGCGGCTTTGTCGGTGCGCTCCATGACCGCATAATCGATGGACTTCTTCGGCGCGCGGGCCAGAGCCGCCTCGTCGAGTAGAATAAATTCGAGATCCCTCTTGGCCTTCACGATGGCTTCGCAGGCCGCTTCCAGCATCACAGGTTCGAACCGCCGCAATTCCTCCTGCATGACGTCGGCGCGAAAGAAGAAGTTGCCGGCATTCCACAAATAGCCCGCCGCAACATAGCGGGCGGCAAGCTCGGCATTGGGCTTTTCGATGAAGGCTACGACCTTCAAAACCTCGCCGGATGCGACAACGGCTTTGCCCGGCTCGATGTAACCGTAGCAGGTTGCCGGCTCACTCGGCCTGATGCCGAGGGTGACGATATGGCCCTCCATGGCCGCCTGCGCCGCTTGGCGGCAGGCGGAAATAAATCCGGCGCGATCGCGCACGACGTGATCGGCGGCAAAAACAGCGACGATTGTGTCCGCTGCCACTTGTGCGGCAAGCTCGGTTCCGACCGCCACGGCAGGGCCGGAGTCACGCCGAATAGGCTCCAGTACGACCCGGCCTTTGCGGCCGATTTCCTTCAATTGTTCGGTGACGAGAAAACGGTAGTCCTGATTGGTGATGATGATCGGCGTCTCGAACAAGTCTCCATCGAGATTTTCGAGGCTTATTTGAAAGGTGGATCGAGCACCGAGGAGAGGGATGAACTGCTTGGGTAGGCTCTCCCGGGATTCCGGCCAAACCCGCGTCCCGGATCCACCGCACATGATGACCGGTAAGATTTTCAATTGTATTTCCCCCCTTCTCTGCAGCCATGCCGATGAACGAATGAACGAGGCTCCGCGACGGGAATCGTGGGACCGCTCCATCCTATCTGCGGTACTCCGTCTTGTCGTCCCGGTTTTCGCGCCCGCTCCTTGAAATCAAGGCTCATCGCCTCAAAGAATCGCTAAAAATCGCCTCATCATCAATAACTTGGGCCATGTCCGTCATGAGATGTCGGATATAGCCGATATCTAAGTGCCGGAAAAGTCAACCAACCTTCAACCTATGCGGGACACGCTGCGGCTGCCGGTGCCGCGCCGGCTGTGCGCGCATCTCTCTCGGAAATGACCCATCGGCAATCACATTTTGAAATATAGCATGCCAGTCCGCCGATCTGAAGCCCAGGCTCGGCTTTATGGCTGACGGCAATCGGCCTGAGATGGCTCAATCTTGAGCTTTACCTCTAGTACCCACTATCGCGGGTAGTTAAGTCGTGATTCAAGGCTGCATGAGCAGCAATATCATTCCAGAAGCTACGCCGATAATTCTGACGGCGGAAGAACGGGCCGAGCTTGAGAGCTTGGTGCGTTCGACGAAGACCGAACACCGCACCCGTTTCAAGGCGCGGATCGTTTTGCAGGCGGCGGATGGGGCTGCGACCCGCGCCATTGCCCGCGCGGTCGGCTGCACGATCGGCACAGCGTCCAAATGGCGGGTGCGTTACGCCAAGGACCGGCTTGCCGGCTTCAGCGAGACGGGTAACCGCGGCCCCGTGCCGAAATATGGCCCCGAGACAGGCCGACGGATTTTGGCGCTGCTCGACGAAAAGCCGCCGCAAGGCTTCGCCAATTGGACGGCTCCTTTGCTCGCCAAGGCGCTCGGCGACGTTCATGAGCAATATATCTGGCGTTTTCTTCGTGCCCAGAAGATCGATCTTTCCGGTCGCAAGTCCTGGTGCGAGAGCAACGACCCCGACTTCGTGGCGAAAGCCGCCGAGATCGTCGGCCTTTACATGGCGCCGCCCGAAAACGCGATCGTCCTCGCCGTCGATGAGAAGCCGGCGATCCAGGCCTTGGAGCGCGCCCAGGGCTACCTCAAACTGCCGAACGGACGGGCGATGACGGGCCAGTCGCATGATTACACGCGGCATGGCACCACGACCCTTTTCGCCGCGCTCGATGTCGCGACTGGCAAAGTCATCGGCCGCCACGCCAAGCGCCGACGGCGCGTCGAGTTCCTCGCCTTCATGAACGAGGTCATCGCCGCCTACCAGGACTGCCATATCCACGTCGTCCTCGACAATCTGTCCACCCACAAGCCCAAACACGACAGGTGGCTTGCACGGCACAAGAACGTCACCTTCCATTACACGCCGACCCACACATCTTGGCTGAACCAGATCGAAATCTGGTTCTCGATCCTTGCCGGAAAGTCCCTCAAGGGCGCCTCGTTCCAGGCCGTCGAAGAGCTCAAGGCCCATATCGACGCCTTCATCCGCACCTATAATGAAACAGCTCGCCCCTTCGTCTGGACCAAATCCGAAGTCCATCAGAAACGCCTCAAACCATGTTTCGCGGACCCGTGATTCCGGGTACTAGGGCTAAGCTCAATGCCCGCCGTGCCGCTTCCGACTGTCGGCGATTTTGGTCCAAAACGGTTTTGCATCCGCAAGCCTGCGAAAGGTGAGCCGTGCCTTTCGCAGGAATTCTTCTTGCGGCATAACGGCCGCCGTTCCGGCCAAGGTTTGAGCCGAACTGGCCACAGCTTCGCGGCCTTCAGGCTCACTCGTGCGAGGCTCCTGCGCTCGAGTTCGCGAAAAACCGTCTGGCGACGATCTGGTCGTTGTGCTCGCCGAGAATTTCCTGGATTTCTTTCAGGGCCGCGACGAAAATTTTGAACCTTTTGCGGGCCGTCTTGGGCGACGCCAAGGCCTCGAAGAACTCTGCGCCATAGCGCAGGTTCTTTGCGGCGATCCGCGTCCGGTGGCGTCGCTCTTCGTTGTCGGTTTCGATTTCATCACCTCGCTCGAGCAGTTTTTGCGCTGCTTTTGACAAGCGCCTTTGCACGAAGGCGACAAGCAATTCGTCCCAGGTTTCGGCTGCATGGAAATCGCCGGCCTCGATCCACAGCGCAAGGTCCAAATAGAAGCCTGCCGCCCGGGGCTCGTGCAGCGTTTCAACGAGCCTATCATAAACGTTCTCTCGGCGTGTCCTGATCTCATTGAGAAGCGCGGCGGAATCGCCACGCGACGCTTCAATGAGAAGTGGGCGAGTTCGCTCGCCGAGCAGAACATCCAGATCACGTGCCTCGCGCAGCAGGGCAGAGAATTCTTTGAGGTCGCGGCGCCAGCTTTCCTCGGCTCGTTCCCCAGCGCGGAGCCGAAAGAGCCGCAAGGCTGTGCGCAGCCGGCGCAAGGCAACCCGGCATTGGTGCACGGCCTCCATGTCGCGAGCGTCCCGCACGGACGCTTCATTGAGGAGAAATTGATCGAAACAAGCTCGGGCGATGGTTTGGAAGGCTTCCCGCATATCCATCGCCCGCCCGAGCCGTGGCGAGAATGCTCCGACATAGCGTCCGCGGTCCGCCTGGAAACGCCGATGGGCTCGAACCAGTGTGGGGTCAGCACACAGGCGCAATCTGGGTAAGTCCGCGATCTCACGCACGGCGTGCAGGAAATCATTGAGACTACCGGAGAGGTAGCGGAATCTGGCTGTCGCGATGAAGAATTCCTGGCCGGCTGCGAGGATTTTGGATTTGTCGACGCAAATCTCGAGCCATGCGCCGGCGAATTGCAAAGCGAAAAAGGTTTCTTCTGCCTCGCGGGAGAGCGAAAGCACGAGCGCTTCGCGCACGGCGTCCTGCTGCAAACAGGCCTTGAGCTCGTCGCGTGCGCGCGGGGCGTGGGACAGGTCTTCGACAAAATGCGTCCAGCGGGCGCGGCTCGACGCCGGCCCGCGGCGGGGCGCGCGGGCCAAGGTCATTTTGTCTTGCTGCCGCAGGCCAATCCCGAACCCGAGCTTGGATATGGTGCCGTCCGGCGTATCGAGATAAAGCGAATGCGATCGCCGTGCCCCTAGGCAAGTGGCGCCGAATTTTTCGAGACCGCTGCGCAGCCACGCGTCGTCCTGGGAAGCGAAATCGAACGCGAATTCAGGGGCCTTGCGCATGGGAGAACCATCATCCAAAGCGGGTCAGCCGATCGGCGCAACCTGTGCCTGCGAATAATGCGAAGCCGAATTGCCACATTGATGTCGCGCAAAACCTTCGAGTTTCGCGCGGCCGCGGCCGGGCACGGAGAAGCGACTCCAGTGTGACATTGCTTCGCCGTGAGAACAAGTGACGGTAGCTCGCGGATGGCTTTCGAGCCCGCAGAACGTTCAATAGGGCTGCGCGTCAAAGCCGATTTCGATCGGACCAAGTCCGCCGGGTCCGTACGAATGGGCTCAAAATCACCAATCCGGTGTGGGTCGCATCAAAGCTGCGATCCGCCGTCCGCGACTTGCTCAAAGGCGGGCGCGGCGCGTCAGACCGCGGCAACCCGCAAAGCCTCGATACCGATCGGCCTTTCGCATTGCGCTTCGGCGACCGAGACCGCAGTCATGTTGACGATGCCGCGCGGCGTGACAGATGGCGTCAATATATGGGCCGGCTTGGCGACGCCCATCAAAATCGGCCCGACCGGCAGCGCATCGGCCATGATTTTCGTCATCTGATAGGCGATGTTCGCCGCGTCAAGGTTGGGCATGACGAGAACGTTGGCTCCGCCTTTCAGGCGCGAGGCGGGCAATATGAGATCGCGCATATCTTGCGACAGCGCCGAGTCGGCCTGCATCTCGCCATCCACCTGGAGGTCGGGCGCGCCTTTGAGCAGAATGTCGAGGGCTTCACGCATCTTCAAGGCGGAATCGGTATCGTCCGAACCGAAATCGGAATGCGACACGAGCGCAATCTTCGGCTCCAGGCCGAAGCGACGCACATGGTTTGCGCACATCAATGCGATTTCCGCGACTTCACAGGCGGAGGGGTCGCGCCGCACGTGCGTATCAGCCAGAAACAGCGACCCCTTACTGGTGATCATCAGGCACATCGCGGAAATATCGGTCGCGCCCGGGACGAGGCCGATGATGTCGCGAATATGACGCAAGCGCGAATTGAAGCGGCCTTCAAGACCACAGATCATCGCGTCGGCGTCACCGCGCTGCACCGCAACGGCCGCGATGACGGTGGAATTCGTGCGCACCAAAGCTGGTGCTGCGCTCGGCGTTATGCCACGACGGCCGGCGCGTTCGAGATAAGTCGCGACATAGTCGCGGTAGCGCGGATCATCATTCGGATTGACGAGCTCGAAGTCTTTGCCGGGCTCGATCGAAAGGCCGAAGCGCTGCAACCGCGTCTCGATCACGTCTGGGCGGCCGATCAAAATCGGCTTGGCGATCTCCATTTCGACGACCGTCTGCACCGCGCGCAAGACGCGTTCGTCCTCGCCTTCCGCATAAATGACACGTTTTGGATTGGCCTTCGCCGCCTGGACCAGGGGCTTCATGGCGAATTGGGAGCGATAGACGAAACGCGAAAGGCTTTCTTCGTAGGCGGCGAAATCGGTGATCGGCTTTCGCGCGACCCCGCTCTCAATCGCTGCTTTCGCGACCGCCGGGGCGATACGCAAGATCAGACGCGGGTCGAAAGGCGAGGGGATGAGATTGTCCTTCCCGTAAAGACGCGCTTCGCCGCCATAAGCTTGGGCGACGACATCGGAAGGGGTTTCGCGCGCCAGATGCGCAATGGCCCGCACGGCTGCGAGCTTCATCTCCTCATTGATGCTCGAGGCTGCGACGTCGAGCGCGCCCCGGAAAATAAAAGGAAAGCAGAGGACATTGTTGACCTGGTTCGGATAATCCGAACGGCCGGTGCAGATCATCGCGTCCGGCCGCACTGCGAGGGCGTCCGCCGGCGAGATCTCCGGGTTTGGATTGGCGAGCGCCATGATCAAAGGCGTGCCCGCCATTTCCTTGACCATCTCGGGTTTGAGGATGCCGGCCGTGGAAAGGCCGAGAAACACGTCGGCGCCGCCGATGACATCGGCGAGTGTGCGCGCGTTCGTTTCGCGCGCGTAAACCGCCTTCCACGCATCTATGGCATCGGGCCGGCCTTTGTAGACGACGCCCTTGGTATCGGTGATGACGATGTTGTCGCGTTTGGCACCGAGACTGACGAGCAAGTCGAGGCAGGCGAGCGCGGCTGCACCGGCACCTGCCGTCGCGATCTTGGCACTGGCGATCGATTTGCCGGCCAGTTCGAGCCCATTCAGGACAGCGGCAGCGACAATGATGGCAGTCCCGTGCTGATCGTCGTGGAAGACGGGAATGGCCATCCGCTCGCGCAGCTTGCGTTCGACCTCGAAACATTGCGGCGCTTTGATATCTTCGAGGTTAATGCCGCCGAAGGTCGGTTCCAAGGCGGCGACGATGTCGACGAGACGGTCGACGTCGGTTTCGGCCACCTCGATGTCGAAGACATCGATGCCGGCGAATTTCTTGAACAGGACGGCCTTGCCTTCCATCACCGGCTTTGCGGCCAGAGGGCCGATATTGCCGAGGCCCAGCACCGCAGTGCCATTGCTGACGACGGCGACGAGATTCTGCCGGGCGGTGAGTTCGCCGGCCTGGCCGGGGTCGGCCGCAATCGCGAGTGAAGCGGCGGCGACGCCCGGCGAATAGGCGAGCGCCAGATCGCGTTGGGTCGTCAGCGGTTTCGTCGCCCGGATCTCGAGCTTTCCGGGGCGCGGGAGACGATGATAGGCGATCGCAGCCTTGTCGAGTTCGGATGCAGGATTGGTGGCCATGGAAAAAGCTCAGCTTTCGGAATCGTCCTGGTTTACCGTCATTCCGAAGAAGCAGGCGATGCTGGATAGGTGCCCAGAAACCCTTCGGATCGAGGCTCCCCCCTTAGCGAGCGCAGCCGCGGAAGTCCACCCGGCGAAAAGGCATACGATGGGGCCGCGCGGCAACCTCAAAGCAGACCGCACGAGTTCGCGCCCGCGCATGCGAACCTGAGATTTCGCGTCAGTTGCGTTCCTTGTCGACCAGCTTGTTGGCGCCGATCCAGGGCATCATGGCACGCAATTTGGCGCCGACTGCTTCGATCGGGTGGGCTGCAACTTTGGCTCGCGTCGCCTTGAACGACGTCTGATTGACCTTATTCTCGAGCATCCAATCGCGCGTGAACCGGCCGGACTGGATGTCATCCAGAACCCGCTTCATCTCGGCCCTCGTCGCCGCCGTGACGATGCGCGGGCCGGTGACATATTCGCCATATTCGGCGGTATTCGAGATCGAATAATTCATGTTCGCAATGCCGCCCTCGTAGATCAAATCGACGATGAGCTTCACTTCGTGCAGACATTCGAAATAGGCCATTTCCGGGGCATAGCCGGCTTCGACCAAGGTCTCGAAACCGCCGCGAATCAATTCGACGAGACCGCCGCAGAGCACCACCTGCTCGCCGAAGAGGTCCGTCTCGCATTCTTCCCTGAACGTCGTCTCGATGATGCCGGCGCGGCCACCGCCGATGGCGGAGGCGTAGGAAAGGCCGAGATCATGCGCATTGCCGGAGGCGTCCTGCGCGATGGCGACAAGGCAGGGCACGCCGCCGCCGCGTTTGTATTCCGAACGGACGGTGTGGCCGGGGCCCTTCGGCGCCACCATCAAAACATCGAGGTCGCGGCGCGGCTCGATCAGGTTGAAATGAATATTGAGACCGTGCGCGAACATCAAGGCCGCGCCCTGTTTCAAATTCGCGGCGAGATCGTTGCGGTAGATGTCGCCCTGCAATTCGTCCGGCGTCAGCATCATCACGACGTCGGCCCATTTCGCGGCGCTCGCAGCGTCCTTGACATCGAGGCCTTCGGCCGCGGCCTTCTTGGCCGAAGCCGAACCCTCCCGCAAAGCGACGCAAACCTCCTTGACGCCGGAGTCGCGCAGATTGAGCACATGCGCATGGCCCTGGCTGCCATAGCCGATGACGGCGACCTTCTTGCCCTTGATGAGATTGATGTCGGCATCTCGATCGTAATAAACGCGCATGTTCCTTGGCTCTCTTTGTTAGGCGGTTTGGCCGTTTTGATTCAAAACCGAAGTCGGTTTCTAAGCTGACTAGGCACTCTCGTCAAAGAAAGAGAGTCCTTTCAACTCCCGCTGTTGCTGAACGATTGCTATGCGGCGCCATGTCTAATCCAGAAGCATCTGGTTTGTAATTTCTTTGGACCCTATATTGGTTCTCATAAAGACGTTAAACTTTAGCACGTCTACGAGCCCTCTATGGTTAATCCTTAATCTATCGCATACTTCCCTGATTTTATTGGTCTTCTTATGAGTATGAAATCTGTGTTCGGCATCGTTCTTGACGTACTCCATCCAGAAGATACCGTCGAGCATGGTCGATCTATCCCAATCGACCGCTTCTTCATAACCAGCTACCCAAGTTAAAAATGAGCCGTCTTCCATAAGAAATCTCGCATTTTGTTCAGAGACGAAGTCGCAACACCCAAGAAATAACCCAGATGTGCGTCTTTGATGAACGACGCTTTTCAAATGATAACGATCTATTTCCGTTTTATTGGCAGCCACCAGTCGATCAGCGTTACCATGGCATCCGATATAGATGGTCTCTATCCCTCGTTTGTCGGACAGGTATTCATAAGCGTCTGCGAACGCCGCCTTGCTGATAAATCGTTCATAAGGAATAGCATCGGCCGAGCCGGCAAAACACGAATGCGAAATCAAGTCGAACAGAAGTCTAACGGATAGATTGGTATCATCATGCCATCTCAACTCCAAGACAGCGAAATCCGCTCAATCCATTTCGTGCCCCCATTTTTCTTGTGCCTGAGAGAATCGTCTTTTGCACCGACGACGATGTTTTGAGTTCGATGCGTTACCCTTCAGCGCTTTGCATCCGAAAATCCGAGCAGTACAGCCAAAAGGCCACGGACCTCAGCTAAACCGCTCTCCTCAATCGTGCCGATTGCGGGCGATACAACACGCCGCTTATCGATCGACTTGATTTGATCGACGAGGATCTGACCGCCGACCGGAAGCTTGTCTGAAAGAACGATTTTGAACGGCCAGTGTCTTGCGTTGCGAGTGATGGGGCAGACGAGAATGAATGAGGATTCCTCATTATACTTTCCGTCCGAAATGATGAGCGCGGGGCGTCGGCCCGCCTGCTCATGCCCGAAAGCTGGATCGAAATCGACCCATACGAGTTCCCCCGCTGCTAGCATCGCTCCCCCAAAACCGGAAGGCAAAACCTGAGTCTTATTGATTCTGCGCGACGTTTCGATCGGCCGATGAGCGACAATGCGGCTAAGAAATAGCCGCGCATCGGCTCATTTGCTTCGTTTCGGGAATTCATCTGGCCAAGGCGCTTCGACCGGCCCCCAATCCTCGAAAGGCGGTTCATTTTCTCGCCCGAGCCGCCTCATTTCCGCCACGAGATCTTCGATCCGGTAGACTGGGACCGGTTTCACGGGTCTGAGCCGAGCTTCCCGGCCTTCGACAACGAGTTCGACCTCCTGACCAATCTTAAGCCCGAGTTCATCCGTGACAGCTTTGGGCAAGCGAATACCGGCTGAATTACCCCATTTCGAAATCTGAACACGCATGGCTGACCTTCATTAGATAGAGGCGTCATCTATAACCTCTGCCCCCACGTCCGGCCCCCAATCAACGAAGGGCGGCGCATTGTCCGGGCCAAACCGGTCCATCTCCGCGTATAAGTCGGTAAGCTGATAGATTGGAATCGAAACGACCGGCTTCAGCCGCACTTCCCACCCTTCCATGATAAGCTCAACCTCCTTGCCCAGGCCTGAGCCCGAACTCGTCCACGACAGCTTTCGGCAATCGAACAACCGTCGAATTTCCCCATTTGGATGTCAGAACGCGCATGGGCGCACTCCAAGGTTAGATATACAATGTATATCCAACCGCATCGCTTGTCGAGATCCGCGGGGAGTTTTCGTCATATCGGGTCCCGCCCGCGCGACATTGCGGCGACGCCCGTCCGCGAGATCTCGACGAGGCCGATCGGCCGCATCAAGTCGACGAACTGATCGATCTTGCTGACGTTGCCGGTCAGCTCGAAGACGAAGCTCTCGGTCGTCGCATCGATCACCCGCGCCCGGAAGGCTTCGGCGAGCCGCAAGGCTTCGACGCGGTTCTCGCCTTTTCCGGCAACCTTGATCATGGCGAGCTCGCGTTCGATCGAACCGCCGCGCAAGGTGAGATCGGTCACCTTGTGGATCGGCACGAGACGCTCCAATTGATGCCCGATCTGCTCGATTGCCTCCGGCGTTCCCGTGGTCACGATGGTGATCCGCGACAAATGTTCGGCATGCGCCACTTCGGCGACCGTCAGGCTCTCGATATTGTAGCCGCGCCCGGAGAAGAGCCCGACCACTCGCGCGAGAACCCCCGGCTCGTTGTCGACGAGCACCGACAAGGTGTGCGTCTCAACATTGGATTTGCCGAGCGCGGACGAGTAGGGCGAAAGCGGGGCTGTCGGGGCATTCATGGTGAGGGTCCGTTCAGAACTGAGGCGACGTGCAAGAAAAAATGCTCGATGTTGCCGGCTGGGCATCGCCTCTCGCCTTCGCAGCCAAGTTTACGCAAGCTGCGTAAACTTGTCCGCGGCGGGGAGAGGGGAGGCTAGACCAGCATCTTGCCGGCGGCATCGATCACTGCCCCGATATCTTCATCTGCATCGGGCAGGATCATTTCATTATGCGCCTTGCCCGACGGGATCATCGGCAGGCAATTCTCCGTCTGATCGACACGGCAATCGAAGACGACGGCGCGCGGTGTTTCGAGCATTTCCTCGATCGCGGCGTCGAGGTCGGCCGGATCGGAGCAGCGAATACCGTGGGCGCCATAGGCCTCGGCCAGTTTGACGAAGTCCGGCAGCGCCGCCGAATAGCTTTCCGAATAGCGCCCGCCATGCAGCAATTCCTGCCATTGCCGCACCATGCCGAGATATTCGTTGTTGAGAATGAAGACCTTGACCGGCAGCCGATGTTGCGCAGCGGTCGAAAGCTCCTGCATATTCATCAGGATCGAGCCTTCACCGGCGATATCGATGACGAGCGCGTGGGGATGGGCCATTTGCGCGCCGATCGCGGCCGGCAGGCCATAGCCCATGGTGCCGAGGCCGCCGCTCGTCATCAGCCGGTTCGGTGCTTCGAAACGATAGTGCTGAGCCGCCCACATCTGATGCTGGCCGACTTCCGTCGTGATATACGTGTCGCGCGTCTTCGTCTGTTCGAACAGCCGCTGGATCGCCCATTGCGGCTTGATGACCTGGTTCGAGTGCTTGAACGACAAGGATTTGCGGGCGCGCCAACCGTCGATTTGGTTCCACCATTTGCCGAGAGCGGCCGTATCCGACTTGAAGCCGCGCGCAATCCACAGCGCCAACATGGCTTCGAGCACATGTGCGCAGTCGCCGACGATGCCGAGATCGACCTTGACGTTCTTGTTGATCGATGAAGGATCGATGTCGACGTGGATCCTTTTCGAGCCGGGCGAAAAGGCATCGAGCCGGCCGGTGATCCGGTCATCGAAGCGCGCTCCCACCGCGATCATCAGGTCGCAATCATGCATCGCATTATTAGCTTCATAAGTGCCATGCATGCCGAGCATGCCGAGCCAATTCGCCCCGGAGGCCGGATAGGCGCCGAGGCCCATCAAGGTCGAGGTGATCGGATACCCGGTCGCGGCGACGAGTTCGCGCAACAGGCGCGAAGCTTCGGGTCCCGCATTGATGACGCCGCCGCCGGTATAAAACACCGGACGTTTCGCCGCAGCCATCATCTTAACGGCCTCGGCGATCTTGTCAGGGTCGCCGTCCGTGCGCGGCTTATACGACTTGTGCTCGACGTTCAGCAGGGTCTCGTCATAGACGCCGCTGGCGAATTGCACATCCTTCGGAACATCGATCACGACCGGACCCGGCCGGCCATGCTGGGCCACGTAGAAGGCTTCATGCAGGACACGCGGCAGATCCTCGACCGAACGGACGAGATAATTGTGCTTTGTGCAGTGGCGGGTGATGCCGACCGTATCGCATTCCTGAAACGCATCCGAGCCGATGAGATGGGTCGGCACCTGTCCAGTGATGCAGACAAGCGGGATCGAATCCATCAAAGCATCGGTCAAGCCGGTGATCGCGTTAGTCGCGCCGGGACCGGAGGTGACGAGCAGCACGCCAACTCTGCCGCTCGAACGGGCATAGCCTTCGGCAGCATGCGCCGCGCCCTGCTCATGCCGGACCAGCACGTGCTTGACGGCGTTCTGGTGGTACAAAACGTCGTAGATCGGCAGAACCGCGCCGCCCGGATAGCCGAAAAGCGTGTCGACGCCCTGGTCCTTCAGCGCCTCCACAATCATTTCCGCACCGGTCATCACTTTAGTCATCATCTCCTCCGAGCGGCCAGGTTCGCAATTGGCATAAGGCCATTTGGAATTCAGGCAACAAAAAAGGCCCCAGAGGGCCTCGGATAGCGCCAGTCGCGGGAAAAACGGAGCCTATCTCCGTCCCGTCTCCGGCGCCAAGCATACGATAAGGAGCGTTGTCAAGGGTAGTCCCCTATTACACTGCGAGTTGAACTTGTATCCGATGGGGCGGCGAGGGTCAACCGGGATCTTGGGCGGGCGGTGGGTCAGTTCGTTTGCCGACCCATCGCGGACCTTCGCCTCAGCCAGGAGAAGGGCTCGCGTCGAGTTCAAGCTGGCCGGCGCGTCAAGCCGAAACCATCAGGAGCTCCGCCTTCGCCCTCATGTGCTATGCGGTGTCACCAGCGCGATCGGGGTGAGGTCGGTCGTCACCCCCGTCGGCGGGTCGCTGACGACGGTGCCGGTGCTGCCGCTGCTCAGGCTGAAACTGCCCGCCGTGTAATTGCCGAGCAGCAGCAGCGACACCGAATGCGTCCCGTCGGTGACGGTCAGCGTGCCGCCCGACGTGTTGCTGGTATAGCTCAGCGTCGTCGCCGAGGCGTAGTTCACCGCCGTCAAGTCGATCGCATCGGGCACGGTAAAGCCCGCCACCAACATAGCGTACGACCCGGTGCCGTCGAGCTTCAGCGAGCCGCTCGACGCGAAGCCGATCGTGCTCGAGCCCGCCGTCGCCCCGCTCTGCAATTCGAGCGTGCCGCCGGCGATCGTCGCGCCGGAGATCGTGCCGCCCGAATAGACGATTTCATGACCGCCGCTGCTGAGTGTCGTCGCCGCGGCGCTGCCATAGACATACTGATGGCCGCCGCTGAGCGTGACGCCGCTGGCGGTGCCGCCGGCAAGGATGTCCTCTATGCCGCCGCTGGCGATCGTCCCGGCCGCGGCGCTGCCATAGACATATTGCAGGCCGCCGCTGAGCGCGACGCCGCTCGCCGTGCCGAAGTCGAACTCGGTGCCGCCGCTCGATACGGTGCCGCCGCTGGCCGACCCGCCGGACAGGATGTCCTGGAGGCCGCCGCTGGCGACCGTCCCGGCCGCGGTGCTGCCATAGACATATTGCAGGCCGCCGCTCGACAAAGTGCCGCCGCTGGCGGTGCCGAAGTCGAATTCGGTGCCGCCGCTCGACACGATGCCGCCGTTCGCCGCCCCGCCGGACAGAATGTCCTCGAGGCCGCCGCTGGCGACCGTCCCGGCCAGGGCGCTGGCATAGACATATTGCACGCCGCCGCTGAGCGTGCCGCCGCTCGCCGTGCCGAAGTCGAACTCGGTGCCGCCGCTCGAAGCGATGCTGCCGCTGGCGGTCCCGCCGGACAAGATGTCCTCGATGCCGCCGCTCGCAATGTTGGTCGCGCTCGCAGAGCCGCCGCTATAGACATATTGGACGCCGCCCGAGAGCGTGCCGCCGCTCGCCGTGCCGAAGTCGAACTCAGTGCCGCCGCTCGACACGATGGCGCCGTTTGCGGCCCCGCCGGACAGGATGTCCTCGATGCCGCCGCTCACAAGTGTGGTCGCGTTCGCAGTGGCCCCGCTGTAAACATATTGGACGCCGCCGTTCGACAAAGTGTCGCCGCTGGCCGTGCCGAAGTCATATTCGCTGCCGCCGCTCGACACGATGGTGCCGCTCGCTGTGCCGCCGGCAAAGATCTCCTCAATGCCGCCGCTCGCAATAGCGGTCGCGTTCGCAGTGGCGCCGCTGTAAACATATTGGACGCCGCCGTTCGACAAAGTATCGCCGTTGGCCGTGCCGAAGTCATATTCGCTGCCGCCGCTCGACACGATGGTGCCGCTCTCCATACCGGTCGCGAAGATCTCCTCGGTGCCGCCGTTGCGAACCGTCGTCGCCGCGGCGCTGCCATAGACATATTGGACGCCGGCGCCACTCACCGAAGTCCCGCTCGCAAAACCGCCGCTGGAGACGGTTTCGTTGCCCGACGTCACCACGTCGCCGAGCGCCGAGCCGCCGGCATAAATGAATTGCTTGCCGCCGCTGACGATCGTTGCCGAGGCAAAGCCGCCCGACGACACGTACACCTTGCCGCCGCTGTCGATGACGGTCCCGCTCGCAATACCGCCGGACGCAACATCGAGCGTGATTTTGCTGCTGACGACAAAGCCGCTTTCGATATAGCCGGAGGCGATCTCCAAGATGCCGCCGCCGCTGATGGTCGTGCCGCTGGCAATGCCACCGCCGAACAGTTCGAGCGTGCCGCCGCTGGAAACGATCGTGCCGCTCGCCTTGCCGGCGGACAATACCTCCACGATGACACCGCTGCTCACCACATAATTGCTCAACGTGTAGGCCGAGCCGATTTCTAGATAGCCGCCGGCCTGGAGCGTGACCCCGCTCAATGTGCTCGCACCGATGAGTTCGAACGTGCCTCCCGACGACACCGTGACAGTGCCGCCGCTGACCAGTGTGCCGACGGCCGTGCCGCCGGCGCCAATAGTTTGTGTACCGCCGCTGCTGACGATCGTGCCGCTCGCGGTGCCACCCGAGGACACATTCTCGCTCCCGCCACTGCTGATCGTTGCGGCCGAATCGAGACCATAGACAATGTCGAGGCCGCCGCCGGAGACCGTGGCGCTGATCGCCGTACCGCCGAAGTAGATCTCCAGCGTCCCGCTGCTGATGACCCGCGTGTTGCTGGCGACGCCGCCGCCCTCTCGCGCGATCTGGTAGCCACCGCTACCAACAGTCGCGCCGACGGCAGTACCGAAGACGGTTTCATTGCCGCCATTGCTGACGCTGGTGCCGCTCGCCGTTCCATCGGCAAAGACCGTTTGAACGCCGCCGTTAATCATCGTCCCTATAGCCGTACCGCCGGCCGCGACCTTTTCCCAACCACCGTTGATGACTGTCGTCGCGCTCGTTATACCGGCGGATCCTGCAATCAGGATCGCGCCGCTACTGAGAATGTAATTGCTGAGGGTGTAACCGGAATCGATTGCTAGAATACCGCCGGAACTGATCGTCGTGCCGGTCATCACGGCGCCGCCGAACAATTCCAGCAGACCACCACTGCTAATTGTCGTGCCGCTCGCCGTCCCGCCGGACAATATAACTTCCGCCCCGAACACGGTGGCGCCGACGGTTTTGCCACCGGAGGAAACGACCTCGTTGCCGAGACCGCTGATGATTGAACTGCTATCCGTCCCGCCGGCCAAAACAGTAGCGCTGCCGCCGCTGAAGACAGTCGAGCTGACGGTGGTGCCGTCGACGGTCTCCATGCCGCCGCTGGAAACAATCGTGCCGCTGCCGACGCCGGAGGTTTCGATCACCTGCGACCCGGTGAAGATCGTGGCGCCGCTGGCAACGCCGAAAACGTTCTGCGTCCCGCCCGAAATCTGCGCGCCGACATCGGAGCCGCTAACAATTTCAGCACCACCGCTGTCGAGCGTCGTGGTGCTGGCAACGCCACCGCCGAACAGATCCAGCGTGCCGCCGCTGGAAACGATCGTGCCGCTCGCCGCGCCGGCCGACAACACATCAAGGGTGACGCCGCTGCTCACCGCAAAATTGCTCAACGTGTAGCCCGGGCCGACTTCCAGAGTGGCGCCGGCCTGGAGCGTGACCCCGCTCACACTGCTCGCGCCGAGCAATTCCAAACTGCCTCCCGACGAAACCGTGACGGTGCCGCCGCTGACCAATGTGCCGACGGCCGTGCCGCCAGCGCCAATAGTCTGCGTGCCGCCGCTCGACACAGTCGCACTGACCGCCACGCCGCCGGACAGTACATCCTGCACGCCGCCGGAGAAGACCGTGGTACTGCTCGCGGTGCCGCCGCCGGACACATATTGCCAGCCGCCGGCGCTGACTGCGCCATTGCTGTCAACACCGCCGCTCTCAATGCTTTCGAACCCGTTGGAGACCGCCTCGCCGATGACGATCGCGCCCGACCAGATGTTCTGCGTGCCGCCGCTGAAGCTGGTGCCGCTGACGGTGCCGCCCAGATAGACATTCTGCACGCCGCCGCTGTCGATGAGTGTGCCGCTCGCCGTGCCGCCCGACGAGACATTCTCGGTGCCGCCGCTTAGAACGACATCGCCGAGATCCGTCTGACCGCTTGCAACCGTATAGGTCTGCCCGCTGCTGATAATGCTGGTGGAAGTTCCGCCAATCACAGTTCCGCCGCTCGAAACAATCGTTCCCCGGGCAATGCCTCCAGAGAGGATATCGAGCGTGCCGCCGCTCAGGACGATGGTGCCGCTCGCCGTGCCGCCGGATGCCACCTCCAGGGTGATACCGCTGCTGACGGTGAAGCCGCTTTCGATATAGCCGAGGCCGATTTCCAGAACACCGCCGACGTTGATCGTCGTGCCGCCGGCAACGCCACCGACGAACAGCTCCAGTGTGCCGCCGCTGGAAACGACCGTGCCGCTCGCCGCGCCGGCGGACAATACCTGCAGGGTAACCCCGCTGGTCGCCACAAAATTGCTCAACGTGTAGCCCGAGCCGATTTCAAGATAGCCGCCGGCGTTGACCGTGACCCCGCTCAATGTGCTCGCGCCGAGCAGTTCCAGCGTGCCTCCCGACGACACCGTAACGGTGCCGCCGCTGACCAATGTGCCGATGGCCGTGCCGCCGGAGCCAATAGTCTCCGTGCCGCCGCTGCTGATCGTCGTGCCGCTGGCAATGCCACCAGAGGAAACTACGACAGTGCCGCTTGCCGATGTGCCGGCGGCCGTGCCGCCGGCGAAATAAACTCGGTGCCGCCGCTCGAGACGGTCGTGCCGCTCGCCGCGCCGTACACGATCTGCTCGCCGCCGCTGTTGATAGTCGCGCTGATTGCCGTGGCGCCGGACGCGACAGACTGTTCGCCGAGATTGTTCACCGTCGTGAAACTGGCCGTGCCGCCGTAAACCTCCTGCTCGGCCTCGAAGCCGACTGTTGCACTGATGTCCGTGCCGAACACGACTTCCGTGCCTTGAGGGGTGATTGTCGTGCTCGTCGCCGTGCCGCCGGATCCAACCTCCAGATAAGCACCGACGCTGATCGTCGTGCCGCTGGCCCTCCCGCCGGAGGAGACGTATGTCGTGCCGCCATTGCTGATCGTCGTGCCACTGACGACCCCGCCAGCGTAGACGAACTGGTCGCCGCCGCTATAGACCGTCGCACTGATGGCCGTGCCATAGACGAATTGCGTGCTGTAGAGGCCGCTGAT
Source organism: uncultured Alphaproteobacteria bacterium (assembly GCA_963809985.1). Taxonomy (GTDB): domain Bacteria; phylum Pseudomonadota; class Alphaproteobacteria; order Rhizobiales; family Beijerinckiaceae; genus Methylovirgula. The sequence continues at coordinate 1,974,964 of CAWELW010000004.1, forward strand.
CTGCGCGCCGCTATCGGTGCCGCCGGCGCTGACGATTTCAGTGCCGGAGCCCCGTATCATGCTGCCGCTGGCGGAGCCGCCCGACGACACGACTTCCTGGCCGCCGCTGGAGACGATCGTGCCGCTCGCTGCGCCGGCGGACAATACCTCCAGGGTGACGCCGCTGCTCACCACAAATGCGCTCAACTCGTAGCCGGAGCCGACTTCCAGAGTGGCGCCGGCCTCGATCGTGACCCCGCTCAATGTGGCCGCGCCGATGAGTTCCAGCGTCCCCCCCGACGACACCGTGACGGTGCCGCCGCTGACCAATATGCCGACGGCGGTGCCGGCGGACGCGACCTCGAGGATAGCGCCGCTGCTGACGACAAAATTGCTGAGTGTATTACCGGAGCCTATTTCCAAGATGCCGCCGGCGCTGAGTGTGGTGCCGCTCGCGATGGCGCCGCCGAACAGTTCGAGCGTGCCGCCGCTCGCGACAATCGTGTTGCTCGCCGTGCCGGCCGAGACGATCTCGGTGCCGCCGCTCGAGATGGTGGTGGCGTCGGCCGTGCCGGCCGACACGAACTCGGTGCCGCCGCTCGATACGATGGTTCCGCTGACCAATCCCACAACGTAGAGACTACCGCCGCTGTCGATAATGGTGCCGCCGGCGAAACCGCCGGAGACGGTTTCGACGCCGCCGCTGGACACGATCGTGCCAAGCGCGGAGCCGGCTTGAACATATTCGTTGCCGCCGCTGTAAACCGTGGTCGCGTAGGCGATGCCAGTGACGTACTGGTCGCCGCCGCTGTAAACTGAGGTCGCATAGGCGGTGGCATCGACGTATTGGTTGCCGCCGTTGCTGATGATCGTGCCGCTTGCTACGCCGGTCAATACGGTTTGGGTGCCGCCGCTCGAGACCGTCGTGCCGATCGCCGTGCCGCTGTAGTAGACGTCCTGGTTGCCGCCGTTGAGGATGATGGCGCCGCTGGCGATGCCGCCGCCTATGCCAGTGCTGCCGACGAGGTCGGCGCCGCCGCTGCTGACGATCGTGCCGCTGGCGAGGCCGCCGTCATAATCGAGCTCGATGCCGCCGCTGGACACGATCGTGCCGCTGATGGTGCCGCTGTTTATCACCTCCAACGTGGCGCCATTGCTGACGACGAAATTGTTGAAGCTGCTGCCAGCAGGGATTTCGAGGATGCCGCCGGAACTGAAATTGGTGCCGGTCACGCTCCCGCCGCTGGAGAGCACCAGAAAGCCGCCGCTCAGGATGAGAGTGCCGCTTGCGGCGCCGCCGGAATAGACGACCTCCTGGCCGCCGCTGCTGATCATGGCGCCGCTGGTGGTGCCGGAATCCATCAGGTTGCCGCTACCGAAGACGGGGAAGAAGTAGATGCCTTGGTTCTCGAAAGAATCGTTGCCGCGGCTCAGGACAACGGTGCCGATCGCCGTGCCGCCGGCCAACACGTCTTGAATGCCGCCGCTGGACACGGTCGTCGCAACGGTCGTCGCGCCGGCGGAGACGAATTCCACCGTGTCGCTGGTGATGACGGTGCCGCTGGCCATGCCGCCGGACAAGACGTACTGCGTTCCGCTCAGCGTTATCGACGTCGTGCTGGCGATGCTGCCGGAGGAGACATATTCGACGCCGCCGCTGAGCTGCGTGCCGACGGTCGTGCCGCCGTCGTCGACGATGCTGCCAGAACTCGGCGATCGTGCCGCTGGCGGTGCCGCCGGAGGAGACGATTTCGACGCTGGACTTGGCGTAGAGCTGGACGTCGCTGGTGGTGCCGCCGGAAAAGACCGTGAACGTGCCGCCGCTGGCGACACTGGCGCCGATCTCGGTGCCGTAGACGTTCTCGGTGGCGCCGAAATTCACGGTTGTGCCGCTCGCGGTGCCGCCGGAGGAGACCGTCAAAGTGCCGTAGAGAGTCGTGTCGACGACGGTGCCGCCGGACAAGACGTTCTCGGTGCCGCCGTCGACGGTCGCGCCGACGGCGCTGCCGCCGGACAGTACGTTCTGGGTGCCGGAGTTGATGGTCGTCCCGCTGGCGGTTCCGGCGTCGTTTTGAACGCCGCCGACGATCGTTGCGGAGACGTCGGTGGCGCCGGCCGAAATGTTTTCCGTGCCGCCGGATTCGATGACCGTACCGCTGGCGGTGCCGCCGGATAACACATCCTGCACGCCGCCGTTATCTATATTGGTGACGATGGCGGTGGCGCCGCTGCCGGCGCCCTGATTGACGTATTGGATGCCGCCGTTCTCGATAGTGGTGTTGCTGGCGATTCCGCCGTGGCTCAGGACTTCAGTGCCGCCGCTGAGCAGAACGTTGACGGCGGTGCCGCCGGAAAGAACATCCACGGCGCCGCCGCTGAGGACGATATAGCCGTTGCTGGTTTGCCCGGCGGTGATTGATATGGTCTCGCCGGCCGTGATGGTCGCCCCGCTAATTGTGATGTCGGTGCCGGTGCTGCCATCCGATGCGAGCCTGAAACGGTCGCCGGAAACGTTCGCGTTTAGCGTGATGTCATAATTCTTGGCATTCTCGGTGACTTGCAGAACGGTGCCGCTCGATAAAAGCGTCGTTGAGCCGGTGCTGCTGTAGGCGATGTTGGCGAGATCGATGGTGTCGCCGAGGGCCAAGCCGCTGACCACCAGGCTCGAAAGCGTGGCGCTGAGCGCGGTGCTGCTGCCGCCGATCACGAGAGTGCCGCCCTCGGTAAACGCGACTCCCCCGTCGATCACGGCGCCGGACTTCAGAGTGAGCGTGCCGCCATTGATGAGCGTCGTTCCTAAAATCTCGCCGCCGGACGAAATGACGGCGCTGCCGCCGCTGTCGACGATGGTGCCCATTTCCGTGCCGGATTCCGCCCCGTACCCTGAAATGAATACCGATAAAACGAATTCCGTGCCGCCGCTGCTGACGATGGTTCCGACGGCTTCTCCCCATTCGACATATTGAATGGCGCCATTGCCGATGACGGTGCCGCTGGCCGTGCCGCCACCCCAAGCATCGGAAGTGCCGGAATATGGCGGGAAAAAATCGCTGCCGACAAAGCCGATATATTGCTTGCCGCCGCTGGAAACGATCGTGCCAGTAGCGGTTCCTTCCAGCAGCATCTGATAGCCGCCGCTGCTGATCACGCTGCCGCCGAGGTCGGTGTCCTCCACCACCTCGAAGCCGCCGCGAACGGTCGCGGCGCTGACGGTGCCCACTTCTACGAACAGGGTGCCGCTGCTGACGATGGTGCCGCTGGCGGACCCGTAATAGAGATCCTGCTCGCCGCCGCTGCTGATTGTGGTGGCGAGGGCTGTGCCGCCCTCGTCGACTTCCTGGTAAGCGGCGTTGTCGATGGTCGTGCCGATGGCCGTGCCGTAGGATCCGTAAACCGCGTATTCGAGAACCTGGGTGCCGCCGCTGCTGATGGTCGCGCTGATGGCCGTTGAGTCGATGACGTCCTGCGTCCCGCCGGTCAAAATGATCGTGCCGCTGGCGCTGCCGTACTCGAGCTGCTGGACGGCGGACGTGCCGCTGATCGTCGCGCCGACGTCCGTGCCGTAGACATCTTCAGTGCCGCCGGCATTGACCTTGGCGCCGCTGACGGTGCCCAAATATACATAGAGAAGCGCGCCGCTTGCGACCGTCACGCTGACGGCGGCGCCATAATCATACAAAACACCGAAGCTGCTGAGCGTTGTAGCGCTGGCGGTGCCGCCGGAATCGACGTACTGATAGCCGCCGGAGCTGACGATCGTGCCGGTCGCCGTGCCGCCGAACATGACCTCCTGTTCAATGTTGGCGCCGACGACGACGGTGCCGCTCGCCGTGCCGCCCGATGACACGCCTTCGTAGCCGGCACTGAGCACGGTGCCCCGCGCCGTCCCGCCGGCATTGATAAACTGGTCGCCGCCGCTGATCACGCTGCCGATCGCGCTGCCGAAGACCTCGACCAGGCCGCCGGCGTCGACCCGCGTGGCGGAGGCGGTGCCATAGACCACCTGGGCGGCGCCGGTGAGAATGGTCGCGCTCGCGGTGCCGCCCACCTGCACGTCCTGCTCGCCGCCGCTGCCGACACTCGTGCTGACGGTGACGCCGCCGGACAGCACGTTTTGAAGGTTGCCGTTGGTTATCGAGGCGCTGCTGAGGCTCTGCCCCGAGGTGACGGATGTGATGGTTCCGAGCGCGATGCCGGTGTCCCCAAGGAGGCTACCGAAGGGGATGGGGCCGACGTGGAAGCTGCCGCTAAACGTCTGCGCCGGATCGAGCTGCAGCGTGTATGAGGTGGCGTCCTCGACGACGGTGAGCATATTGCCCGATCCGAGCTGGACGCTGGCGCCGCTGGCGAAGGCAACGCTGCCGAGGATGATCTGGTCGCCGGAGACGAAGCCGCTGATGACATTGGCCGGCGTACCGGTAGATCTCCAGCACGCCGCCGCTGCCGGCGAATTTGACCGGTCCGCTGCCCAACCCGGTGGCACCGGCCACCAGAGTGCCGCCGCTGATGATGGTGCCGCTTGTGGTGCCGCCGAGGACCGTCTCCGTGCCGCCGCTGCCGACGAACGTGCCGTCGGCCGTACCGCCGGACAAGACGGTCTGACTACCACCGACGCTGATCGTCGTGCCGCCCGCCGTGCCGCCGGAACTGACGATCTCGGTACCGCTGACCGTCACCGCGCTCGCAATGCCGCCCGACGCCACCACAAGGGTGATGCCGCTGCTGACGACGAAGCTGCTGAGCGCATAGCCCGCCGCGATCTCCAGGGTGCCGCCGGCGCTGATCGTCGTGCCGCTCGCAATGGCGCCGCCGAACAGCTCCAGCGTGCCGAAGCTCACCGTCGTGCCGCTGGCGGTGGCTCCGCTTAAAAGTTCCAGCGTGCCGCCGTCGACCACATTGGCGCTAGCGACACCGCCGGAGGAGACAATTTCGATGCCGGCGTCGATGATCGTGCCGCTCGCGACGCCGCCTGCTTCAACATCAGTCTGGGCGCCGCCGCCAATATTGGCGTTGATGATCGTGCCGCTCGCGATGCCGCCGGAGGAGACGATTTCGCTGCCGCTGCGGACCAATGTGGCGCTCGTCACGCCGCCGACGGTCTCGGTGCCGCCGCTGAGCGTGGCGCTGACGGCCGTGCCGCCGGAGGCGACATTCTGGACTCCGGCGGAATCGACGATCGTGCTGCTCGCCTTGCCGCCGGACGCCACATTCTGCGTGCCGCTCGAAACGATCGCGCCGCTAACCACGGCGCCGGAAAGGACATTCTGCGTGCCGCCTTCGAAGGTCGTGCTGCTGACGATGGCGCCGGAAAAGACGTTCTGCGTGCCGCCGTTGGCGAGCAGCGTGGCGGAGGCGGTGCCGCCGGACGACACATTCTGGGTGCCGGCGCCAACCAAAGTGCCGCTGACGGCCGCGCCGGAGAGAATATTCTGCGTGCCGCCGTCGACATCCGCGCTGGAGACGATGGCGCCGGAAAAGACGTTCTGGGTGCCACCGTAGAGCAGCGTTTCGTAGGCCGTGCCGCCGGAGGAGACGTTCTGCGTGCCGCCGCTGAGCGTCACATAGCGGGCCGAGCCGGCGGCGAAGATGTTCTCCGTTCCACTGTAGATGATGAAAGCGTCACTGGGGTCGCTGTACTCGATGCCCCCGGACAGAATGTTCTGCGTGCCGCCCGCCAGCGTCCCATAATATTCTGCGACGCCGCCCGAACTGATGTTCTGGATACCGCCGCTGCTGATCGTGACGTTTTCGTCGATGACGCCCGCACTGACGTTCTCGATGCCGCCGCTGCTGATGACGATGTCTCCGGCCTCGCCGCTGGTGAAGACGTTAAGGATGCCGCCGTTGCTGATCGTCACGGAGTTGGCGTGGCCGCCGGACGAGACGTTTTCGGTGCCGCCGCTGAGCGTGGTGCTGGTGGCGTAGCCGTTCGACAAGACATTCTGCGTGCCGCCAGCGGTGACGATCGTGTAGACGGAATCGCCGCCGGAGCGGACATCCTGGATGCCGCCGCTTTCGACGACCGCGGACTTCACCTCACCGGTGTAGTTATTGCCGCTAATGGTCTGGCCATAGACGTTCTGCGTGCCGTAGACGATCGTGTCGTAAGCTTCATCATAGGTGTTCTGGACGCCGCCGGAGCGGATCGTAGCGGTATAATCAACGCCATAGGCGGTCTCGCTGCCGCCGCTGCTGATGATCGTGCCGCTCGCCGTGCCGCCGCCGGACACGGTTTCAATGCCGCTGTTCAGAACGATCGTGGCGGAAGCTGTGCCCCCGCTGACGACTTCGCTGCCGCCTGAGCTGATGATCGTGCCGGTCGTCAGTCCCTGGGATAGAATTTCGCTGCCGCCGCTCGACACCGTCGTCGAGATGGCCGTGGCACTGACGATCTGGGTGCCGCCGCCGAAAATGGTGGCCGACACCGCCGAGCCGAACCAGATCGTCTGGGAGCCGCCGCTTTTCACGAGCGTGCCGCTGGCGATGCCGTTGTTGAGGATCTGATCGCCGCCGCTGCTGACGATCGTGCCGTTCGCCGTGCCGCCGAGGAGGACGGTTTCGATGCCGCCTTTGTCGACGGTGGTGCTGACGGCCAGCCCGCCGGACGACACATTGTCGGCGCCGCCGCTATCGACCGTGCTGCTGATGATGCCGCCGGACAGGACATTCAGCGTGCCGCCGCTGAGCACGGTCCAGCCGGTGTCGGTCTGGCCCGAGGATACCGCCGATGTCTGTCCGCTGCTGACGGTCGTCATCGCATTCCCCGTCCTGTCGCGTCAGCGTGCGCCATTGCGCCCGATTGCGTATCGCGACCATGAACCGGCTGAAGCCTGGTCTTTCCGTCACGGCAGCGATCGGCTGCGCGCATTCTACCCGGCGCGGCGAGTGCTGCCCGCACCGCCGGCCCGGAAAATCCAAACCCAGAAAATCAATCTGCTCGAACCTGCGCAACGTTCCGTCAGGCAGGTGCATCCAGAACACCGTCGCCGAAATCCTTCACCCGTCGGCCGCTCGGTTAACGGCATGTTAACACGGTCGGGGATTTGTGGGAACCGGTCAGATTGGGGATTCAGGGGCGATCGCGTGAAGGGCGACGTCGAAGGAAGAGGCTGCCGTCATTTGCGTTCGAAGGCGACGCGCCGAAACAAACGAGTCGACTGGGCGCGTCCCCTCTCCCCGCCGCAGGCAAGTTTACGCAGCCTGCGTAAACTTGCCTGCGGCGGGGAGAGGGTTAGGGTGAGGGGCGGGGGGATTGGCCGCGACGCCGATCACGGGAGTTCTTTCAATGCGACGAGGATGGGCACATACCTCGTGTTGCGCCTGTGGTCGGATATGGTGGTTACTCACCCCGCCCCTCACCCTCTCTTCGCTCGACCTCTCCCCGCTTGCGGCAGGGCTGTCCGGGGAAAATCAAACATAGCAGAAGCTCATCTGATTTGGCGAGTTTCGATCGCGTTTTTTGCTCGGGTTCAGCGGCGGCGGTTTGTCGATCGCGGCGATGTCGCGGCGCTCGAAGATGCACTGAGCCACGAGGTCGATGAAGCGCAAAATCGGGATTTGAACACGATGCACTTTGGCGGCGATGCGTAGCAGCGCATAAGCGATCATCGCAGCGATGAGCTGCAGGCGGATCGCATTGTCGTTGTTGCCGAGGAACTTGCGGATTTTGAGATGCTGCTTGATCCAGCGGAACAGGAGTTCAATCTGCCAGCGGCCTCTATAAAGGGCCGCGATGGCGACGGCGGAACGGTCGAAATCATTGCTCAGAAAGTTGATCGTGCTGCCATCCTTGTGACGCTTGATGGTGATGCGGCGCAGCCTTATCGGCAGCTTGGAATCACCTTTGCTGGCGAAGCGCACCTCGGCATCTTCGAGTATGGTGCAGCCGTCGCCTTCGGTAACCTCGATGGGGCGCATTTCGACGCGCGTGAGCCCCATGTTGGACTTCGGCCGGGTGACGAAGATCGCTCCAGCGGCATGGATGGCGCGCCACCAACCATAATGGCAATAGCCTTTGTCGAAGACATAAGTCGCACCGGCTTCGATGTTGATCGTGCGGCCGATCTCGGCATCGTTGATATTGGCATCGGTGATATCGAGAATGCGCGGGCAATCGGACTTGGGATCATAGACGACATGCATTTTCATGCCGCGAATGCGGCCATTCCACTTCGCCCAATCGCACAATTTGCCGAGTGGAACGGGCGTTGAAATCGATGAGGCGCAGCATGTCCTTGCCGTCGCGGCGCGTGGCGCGATCGAGCAGACCCGCAATCAAACCGAAAGTGTCGGCAAAGACCGCGACGGGCCGGATTTTATTTGCATCCGACAAAGTCGAGCGCGCCAGTGTGCCGGTGCCAAGATGATAATGATGCTGGCTATTGGCGTTCCAGCTGGCCGCCAGACCACGCAATCCGTCGGCGGCGGAAAACTGGGCGAAGATCAGGCCCACCAGATGGTCCCAGCTCTTGAATGATTTGTCGTAGGCATCGCCGTCGTGGCGCTCGACGATCGTGTCGAACTGCCGCCGATCGAGGGGTGCAAGCAATTTGGCAAATATGGTAGGTGTGAAGCGCATGCTCCTGTTCCCGTCCTTTTCTGAGTCTCGCCAACCAGAAAATAGACGCAAACGGCATCGCCGTAGACGAAAATCCTTCGTTTTCAGGGGCATGCACCTGCGGCCTAGTGATTCACCTTGCAAGTTCGCCGCCTTCCCGGACAGCCCTGCCGCTTGCGGGGAGAGGTTACGCCCATCCCGCAACATAGAGCACTTAATCTGGCGTGTCGCCTAACCCGAGCAATCGCGTACCGCTTTCAGATGCCGTTGCGCACGCACTGATAGCTGACGAGCCTGAAAGAGAGGCTGATCAAGAGCGGCGCAAAGGTGGTGAACTACGGCCGTCATGTTGCATTCCGGATGGCCGAGGCGCCATCCCGAGAAAACTCTTCGCCGACATCCTGCGGCTGATCGCAGAACTGCGGCTGCAGCCCGTTGCATCGACAGCGCAAGGCGTTCGATTGTGATGCTTTTGCTCCAACTCACAGGAGAACCGCATCTCGATGCGCGAGAATACGAGACGTCCCGGCTCTGAAAAGGACGTCAGCTTGGCCCGACGCCCATCGGCAACGCGCATTCGCGGCTCAGGCTGGTCCGACAAGCCAAATCAGCGTAGCATGGGCCTGAAATCGGCGCCAATCTGGGGATGTCGCGCAGTTGCGAATGACCCGGTCAAGTGAATGGAACGCCGGGCAATTGATCGATCGCAGGGTGGTTTGCATGCGATATCGACACAGCCGGCCCAAACGGGCGCGCGACGCGCCATACCAACTCTCCCTGTGATTTCGCTCACGGATCTGCGCGCCGACGGCCGTGATTGTGCCGACTTGCAATCGTTGGAACATCAAAGGACACGGCGGAAGGGTGAAGCGCGTTTCCTAGATCGAAGACGCTGCGGATATCGCTGCACACTAGGATTTCACCAGTTGTTCTGTCTGCCGGCCGCCACGGCGCAGAACAGATGGAGAGCACCATGACGACCGAAACCTGGACTGGTGCCGTCAACAATAACTGGAACACGTCGGGCAACTGGAGTCCAGCCGGGATTCCCACTGATGGCGACAACGTCGTCATCAGCGGAGACGGCACTCCCGTCATTCAGGGGACTGGCGTCGCAGTCTCTCTGACGGTCACCTCAGGTTCCAACCTCACCATCAGCATCGACCAACCGTCCGGAGGCGGCGCGCTGACGGTCTCCGGCGCAATCACCAATGCAGGCGAGATTACGCTGTCCGGGAGCTCTTATACAGCCCTCCTCTATATAGCCTCATCGCTGTCGCTCGACGGCGGCGGAACCGTAAGCCTCTCCGACAATGCCAACAATTATATTGAGGCAACCCCACTGTCCGTGACGTTGACAAACGTCGACAACATTATTTCTGGCGGCGGGCAATTCGGCAACGGCAGCGTACTGTCGTTCGTCAATGAATCGGCCGGCATCGTCGACGCGACCGGCTCGAACAGTCAGCTCGAAATTTATTTGGCGCCGCCAGCCTCTGCGACGAATTTTGGATTGATCGAGGACACCGGCACCGCCGGCCTTCTCATCTTCAGAACGACCATCGTCGGCTCGGGCTCGGGTACGATCGCAGCAAATGGGGCTGGCGCCACCGTTGTCCTGAAGGGCGCGACATTGTCCGGCGGCACGCTGAAGACGGCAGCAGGGGGGGTCATCGAGACAGGCGACAATGCCAACACAATAGCCGGCATCGTCAATCAAGGCGGGATTCTCGTCCAAAACGACACATCGCTGGCCTTGCGAGGCACGATCGAAAACAACGGATCGATTACGGTCAGCGCCGGTGCGGACAAGACCTATCTTCAGGTCGGGTCAGGCGGCGCAACGCTGGCAGGTTCGGGCTCCGTCACTTTGTCGGACAGCACGAACAACATGATCAGCGACATCGCAACCAGCGCGACTTTCACCAATCTTGCCGACACCATTGCGGGAGCGGGAATGATCGGTGGCGATTTCATGACGCTCGTCAACTCGGGCGTCATCGAAGCCATCTACGGCGACAATTCCCTTACGATCGGCACCGGGAACACAGTCGTCAACGGCGGCACCCTCGAGGCCGACGGCGCAGCCCTCATCGTCTACGACCCGGTTTCCGGCAGCGGCATCCAGCTCATCACCGCGGGCGGGACGCTCACGCTCGCTTCGGGATCGCAAGAAGGCACGACGTTCGCAGGCGGCGGCGAGCTTGTGCTGGGCGTGCCCTATTCGGCATCGATTTCTGGATTTGCCGCCGGCGATTCAGTCGATCTTTCGTTCCTCGCCTGGTCCTCGTCCTTGCAGACGAGCTGGAACCAGAGCAGCGGCACCCTGTCGGTCGTCAATTCCTCGCAAGGCAATACGCCGCTCGCTACGCTTGAACTCGCGGGGACCTATGCCTCCTCCACGTTCAGTGTCGCTGAAGATAGCAATGGGCATGCGCTGGTTACAGCGGTCGTTGCACTTTCCGCGGGCGCGACAGTGGAGGTGAGCGATCCTGTGCCTCGCGGCACCACCTTCCAGTTTCCTCAGCAGGGAAGTGCGACTCTCGATATCGAGACGCCGATGACGTTTAGCGGCACGATTTCTGGATTTGCCCCCGGCGACGAGATCGATTTCGAAGGCGAGGACATTTCCGACCCCGTCGTCACGCCGGGACCGCCGGCAGATTTGGTGGTCCTGAACGCCAAAAACGCGCAGGTGCAAAATATCCCGATCGGTCTGAGCAATTCGTCCGATGTCGTTGCGGTCGCGAGCAATCTTCACGGCGGCAGCAAAATCACCACCGCGCCGGCAACGGGTCCCAAGGCAACAGTAACGAATACGGGCTTGACGTTGCCCCTGTCCGCCGAGCAGCTGAGCGCCTTCGATACCGGCATGATGAACGCGTTTTCCCAATATGCGAAGGTCATTGGCGGAAGCGGCCAGATCAGCATCTCGATCAATTACTACTATGACCTGCTTGATAACTCTTTGGCCTACGTCAACGGAGGGCAATTCGTCCCCGTAACGGGTTCGAATGGCCAACCGATGGTGGACCCCAATACGGGACGCACGATTGTTGAAACGATACCGCAATATATCGTCAGAAATAACGGAGCTCAGCCAGCGGGCTATTCGGCCACTCCCAGTGGAACCGTCGGCCTGGGCGGTACTGCTCCTGATATCACGATAAACGTCAATCTGGCAAAATTGTCGCAAATGGACTTGGCCTCGAGTGGGAGTGTTCCCTCAACTCAAGAAACTGTCACAAATCTGTTTCTTCACGAACTCGGACATGCGTTCGGCATCGTGTCGGCGCTTTCGCAGAATACAAACCAGGAAACAATCTTCGACTCCTATCTGACGACGACGACCAAGGGGACGTTTTTCAAGGTTCCGAACAGTTCGCTGCAGCCGATCCAAGTCGATTTGAACAATCGCGCAACCGGCGGAACCCACCTCATGACGGGATTGCTCGACATCTTGAATGCCGGCGCAGGTCCTTTCTATGGCGCGAATACTCAAACGTTGACTCCAAACGACAGAACGATCTTGAGGCTGATCGACCCGCCGACATATGGCGAAATCGACATTCCAGGCGGCACCACATTCGATCTTTCCGAGCAAGCCTTCGCCGGCCAGGATATCGGCTTTTTGACGATGCCGGGATCCGCGACGACGCTCGATCTGGACATTCCGTTCGCGACGTTTTCGGGTTCGATCAACGGTTTCGCGCCGGGCGATGTAATCGACCTGACTTCGATCGCGTTCAGCAGCTCCGGCACGGCCACCTTGTCGGGAAGCACGCTCGACGTCTTCGAGAACGACCAAAATTACGACCTGCAGTTTATTTCGCCGGCGACGGGCACATTCGTCCTGAGTGCCGATGGACTAACCGGCACCGATATCATCCTCGTGCCGCCCGTCGTCAGTGGCGGCCGAACGCTCGTCGTTTCCTCGGGTGAGACGAGCGCTGGCGTCCAGGTCCTGAGCGGCGCCACGATCGAAGTCCTGTCCGGCGGCACGACGAGCCTCTCGACCGTTTCCAGCGGCGGCAACGAAATCGTCAGCGCTGGGGGCACCGAGCTCGGCGCGGAGATTTCGAGCGGCGGCGTGCAAGTCATATTCGGGACCGAAGACGAAGCAGCGATCGGCGGTAGCGCCAACATAGAAGTGGGCGGCAGCGCGACCTTGCTGACGATTGACAGCGGCGGCGTTGTTTTCGTCTACGGTCAGATCAACGGCACGACGATCAACGGCGCCGGCGTCGAGTATGTCGAATCGGGGGCTTTCGACAGCGGAACGATGCTCGGCGACGGCGGTCTCCAGGTGATCTACGGCACGGCCGTCAGCGCCAATATTGGCAGCGGCGCCCAGGCCGATGTTGAAGCAGGCGGCGTCGCGAGCGGCACGATCGTCTTCAGCGGCGGCACGCTGGAACTCCTAGGGGGTGCCATAGCCAGCGGCACCACGATCAGTAGCGGCGGACTTTTGGAAATAGGCTCCGGCTATATTGTCAGCGATTACGTTGTCGGCGGCGGCATTACTCTGGAAGTGGCATCGGGCGGCACCGCAAGCGGCACGGTCGTCTCGAGCGGCGGCGTGCTGGAACTGTTCGAGGGCGGCACAGCGAGCGGCTTTACGATCGACGCCGGCGGCACGCTCGCGATCGGCTCCGGTTACACGCTCTCCAGCTATGTCGCCAGCAGCGGCGTTACCCTCGAGTTGCTTGGCGGCGGCAGCGCCAGCGGCTTTACCGTCGACGCCGGCGGCACCCTCGCAGTCGGTTCCGGCTACACGCTCTCCAACTATGTCGCCAGCAGCGGCACGACGCTCGAATTGCTGAGCGGCGGCGCCGCCAGCGGCTTCACGATCGACGTCGGCGGCACGCTTGAAATCGGCTCCGGCTACACGCTCTCCAACTATGTCGCGAGCAGCGGCACGACGCTCGAATTGGCCGGCGGCGGCGTCGCCAGCAGTTTCAGCATCCACTCCGGCGCGACGCTCGAAATCGTTTCCGGCTACGTGCTGAGCAGCTATGTCGTCAGCAGCGGCGTCACCCTCGCGGTCGGGGCCGGCGGCTCGGCCATCGACATATCGGTCAGCGGCGGTACGGCCACTGTGTCGTCGGGCGGCACTCTGGAACTGCTTGGCTCGGACACGTTGAGCGGGGTCTCCCTCCTGACCGGCGCCGATTTGGACATCGGTTCGGCCTATACGCTGAGCGCTTTTGCGGTGAGCAGCGGCATCACTCTCGAAGTCTTGTCGGCCGGTACGGCGAGCGGCGCGATCGTCTCCAGCGGCGGCACGCTTGAGCTTTTCGGTGGCGCCATGCTGAGCGGCACGACGACCATCGCCAGCGGTGGCATCCTCGAAATTGCTTCCGGCTATGTCGAAAGCGGCTTTGTCGTCAGCAGCAAAGTCACGCTCGACGTTGCGTCCGGCGGCATTGCGAGCGGGACCATCATCGACAGCGGCGGCAAGGTGAACGTATCGTCGGGCGGCTTTGCCTCGGCAACGATCGTCAGCGGCGGCAAACAGTTCATTTATGCCGGCGGCTCGGCGCTCGGCGACGTGGTGACGTCGGGCAACGAAACCGTCTCCAGCGGCGGTTTTGCGGCCGGGACTTCGGTGAGTGGCGCCGGCGTCCAATATGTCTATGGCAGCGCTGCGGCCACGTCCGTCGGCAACGGTGGCATCGAGGAGATTTTCGCCGGCGGCACGGAGAGCGGCAGCATCGTGTCGAGCGGCGGCAGCGAATATGACTTCGGCACGGCCAACGGCGATACTTTGTCGAACGGCGGCGTCCAATATGTCTATGGCAGCGCCGCGGCGACGGCGCTCGTCAACGGCGGCATCGAGGAGATCTTTGCCGGCGGCACGGCGAGCGGCACCCTCGTGTCGAGCGGCGGCAGCGAATATGACTTCGGCACGGCCAGCGGCGGCACTTTGTCGAACGGCGGCGTCCAATATGTTTACAGCGGGGCCACTGCGAACGCGGCCACACTCGTGAGCGGCGGCATCGAGGACATCCTGTCCGGCGGGGCCGCAAACGGCGCCATTGTGTCGAGCGGCGGCACTGAGTTCGACTTCGGCACGGCGAGCGGCGGCACACTCTCGGGCGGCGTCCAATATGTCTATAGCGGCGCTACGGCGAGCGCGATCGCTATCGCGAGCGGTGGCATCCAGGATATCATCTCCGGAGGGACGGCGAGCGGCGGCGTCGTGTCGAGCGGCGGCACGCAATTCGACTTCGGCACGGCGAGCGGCGGCGCGCTCAGCGGCGGCCTGCAATATGTCTATGCCAGCGCCGCGGCGACGGTGCTCGCCAGCGGCGGCATCGAGGACATCCTCTCCGGCGGGGCCGCAAACGGCGCCATCGTGTCGAGCGGCGGCACCGAGTTCGACTTCGGCACGGCGAGCGGCGGCACGCTCAGCGGCGGCGTGCAATATGTCTATGCCAGCGCCCTGGCCGGGACGGTCGCCAGCGGCGGCGTCCAGGACATCCTGTCCGGCGGAAGGGCGAGTGGCGCCGTCGTGTCGAGCGGCGGCACCGAGTTCGACTTCGGCACGGCGAGCGGCGGCACGCTCAGCGGCGGCGTGCAATATGTCTATGGCAGCGCCGCGGCCGGGACGGTCGCCAGCGGTGGCCTGCAGGACATCCTGTCCGGCGGGACGGCCAGCGGCGGCACCGTATCGAGCGGCGGCACCGAGTTCGACTTCGGTACGGCCAGCGGCGTCGCGCTCAGCGGCGGCCTGCAATACGTCTATGGCAGCGCCGCGGCCGCGACGATCGCCAGCGGCGGCATAGAGGACATCATTGCGGGCGGCGCGGCGAGCGGCGTCACGCTCAGCGGCGGCCACCAATATGTCTATGGCAGCGCCGCGGCGACGACACTCAGCAGCGGCGGTCATGAAATCGTCTATTCGGGCGGCACGATCTCCGGCGCGACGATCGCCGGCGGCACGCTCGAACTGCAGAGCGGGGCGACGGCGGGATCGAGCACGATCGGCTTCGCGTCGAGCGGCTCGCTGAAGCTCGACGGCACCGGGTCGTACGCTATGTTGGTGGCGGGCTTTACCGTGCCCGACACGATCGACTTGACGGCGGTGAACTACGCCTCGGCGACGACGCTGAGCTATACCAGCAACACGTCGGGTGGAACGCTGACCGTCACCGACGGGACGCATTCGGTGTCGCTGCTGCTGCTCGGCAATTACACGGCGGGCAGTTTCAGCCTGAGCAGCGGCAGCACCGGCACCGTCGTCAGCGATCCGCCGACGGGGGTGACGACCGACCTCACTCCGGTCGCGCTGGTGACACCGCATAACACATGAGGGAGAAGGCGGGCGATGTGGGGTCGGCCAGTGGGTCGCTTTGAGGTTGCGGAGGGCCGAACGGGCGGCTCTCGGCGGTCGCGCTCCGATCTGGATCGACTCGGCAGGATCGAGTATCGTTCAGTCCCGAGCGCTTCATGGCTTTTGACTTCACCTTTCAACCGAACCAGCCTACGTCTTCGGCGCAGATCGAACGGGCCGCTGCGATCAGCAGAGCTCGCCGATGGCTGTTCGAGCACGCGCTGCCGTTTTGGATCGACCGCGGTATAGATCGCCGTAGAGGCGGGTTTGTCGACCTTGTCGGCGTCGACGGCTCCCCCTGCGACGCTCCCAAGCGCACGTTTGTTCAGGCGCGACAGATTTATGCGTTCGCGACAGCCGGGGAACTGAGTTGGAACGGGCCCTGGCGTGAGGCGGTCGAAATGGGCCTACACACCCTTGATACCGCTTTCCTACATCCCGAATGGGGCTATGTGCACAACGTCGGGAACGACAATGGGCCGCGTGAGTCGCACCGCGACCTCTACGATCAGGCGTTCGTCGCTATGGCCAAAGCCACCGCGGCGCGCGTGCTGGGCCGTTGCGATCTCCTCGACCAGGCACGCACCTTATTGACGGCAATCGAGACGCACTGGGCGTATCCCTCGGGTGGCTTTTACGAGGGTGAACTTCCGCCGCAGCCGCCGCGGCGCCAAAATCCGCATATGCACCTTCTCGAAGCGATGATCGCGGCAGCAGCCACGCCTTGGTCGCAACCTGAAGACCTGTCGCGGGCGAACAGGCTTGCCGCCTTTTTCGCCGAACGTCTGTTCCAGGCCGAGTTCGAAGTTCTCCCGGAATATTTTGATTTGCTATGGAAGCCTATCGCGAACCAACGAGGGCTTTTGGTAGAGCCTGGACATCACTTCGAATGGGCCTGGCTGCTCTGCCGCCTCGTGACGCTGGGCGGCAACAATTACAGCATGGTGGCACACCTGCTCTGGCAATTCGCCGAGCACTTCGGAATCGACCGTCAACGCGGCGTCTGTATTGACGAGGTGAATGAGAAGGGTGCGGTCATTTCCTCTCGCGCGCGTCTGTGGCCTCAAACTGAGCGGCTCAAGGCCGCTCTCGCCAGCGAGGCGCTCGGCCGTGAGACGAACGATCCGCTAATCGTCGATTGCTGCGCAGCGCTCGAGCGTTACCTGGCAACGCCAATGGCAGGAGCCATTTTCGACAAGCTTCTGCCCGATGGAGGCTTCGTTGAGGAGCCTGCACGCGCGAGTTCGCTCTATCACGTCATCTGCGCCTATTCCGAGCTCTTCGGTGCGCGGCCCGATCCCGGATCGCAATGATTTTGGATTGGTTCAATCCGAAATCATCATGATCTGGCCAACAATTCTCGACTTCGGCCCGACAAATCGACCCGTCGGGCCGGCCGTCGCCGCACTTCGCAGTTACGTGCTGTGCGGTGTCACCAGCGCGACCGGAGTGAGGTCGGTCGCCGCCGCCCTTCTTGTTGATGACGACACTGTCCGCGGGTCTCGGTGATTGTTGGCATTCGCTTTATGCCGAGCATGGCCTGACCGGGGTCGTCGTTTTCAATCACAAAGGCAGCGAAAGCCACCTGACGAGCGCCCAGGAGGCGGCGCTTTTCGAGTGGGTGCGCGCGACGCTGCCGCGTGACTCCGCCGTGATCGGGACGTGGGTCGCCGAGACCCATGGGGTCGCGTACAGCCACGCGGGATTGCTCGCGCTGTTGCATCGGCTGGGTCGCCATTATCGCAAGCCCGAAATGGTTTCGCCCCGTCTCGACGCGGCCAAGCAGAAGGCCTTCATCGAAGCCTACGAACGCTTGATGAACGCCCTACGTCCCGAGAGCTTATGAAAGAATTTCGGCGGCGGTATTTGTCGATGCCGTTCATCCGACGCATCAGGCGCGGGTGGTGGGCTGCTGGGCTGCCGAGGACGAGAAGATCGCCATCGCACCAAGCAGCGGCCGGGACCGCGTGAACATCCATGGCGCGGTCAATCCGGAGACCGGCGAAACCCAGGTTCTGGAGGTCCAAGCCCCCGGACTGTGATCCGGGGGTCGATGCCGAGAGCACGATCCTGCTCCTCATGGCGATCCTGGCCGCCTATCCCACGATGCGGATGATCCACGTCTTCCTGGATAACGCGGCCTATCATCATGCTCGCGTCGTCCGCGAATGGCTGGCGCGCGAGGCAAGCCGGATCACCCTTCACTTCATTCCGAGCTACAGCCCCCGCCTCAATTTCATCGAGAGGCTCTGGGGCGTCATGCACAAGAACGTCACTCACAACAAATCCTACGCCAAATTCCGCGACTTCAAAGCCGCCATCATGACCTTCCTGGCGCAAGACCTCCCACGACGATGGGATGAATTCCGCGACTCAGTCACCGACAACTTCCGCGTCATCGATCCCACCGAATTTCGGGTTTCGAGATAGGCCGGGTATACCGGTTACGACGGGGCCGTTCCACATATGAGTCAGACACCCGGTTCTACGCATATTCACACGCTTAGCTCACATCGCGTCTTCCAACCCAAAGTCCCGCCGGATTTTCTTTTTCATTTCCATCCGCCGCCGATATTCCTCGTCCTGAAACAATTCTTCGTCCGATAGATCCCACCGAAGCAGCACGTTGTTCTCGTCGTCGAGGATACGAAACGCTTCGATCATCGGTCCGCCCCATTGTGGAGCCTGCGCACCCCTGAATGTGACGAAGACGTTTGATTTTATTGTTTCGAAATCCCGGCTTCTGGAGACGCCGCGGTCGATGACGATATCCGGTGATCCATTCTTGCGCGTTTGCAGGAACTCAACCATGTAAGTGTCGCCCAAGGCGGCTTCCTCTTTCACTTTATCGAACCAGGGCATTGAGTTTGACCTTCGCGTAAGCGATTTTCTGGAGTGCAAAGGTGAAAGTTGTCTGGGCCATGCCATGTGCTCTGGTTCATTCTGACGGCATGTTCACGAGGAGGCGGCGTCAAATCTCGGCTTGGCGCTCGCCAATAACAAAACCTTTGCGTATTAAGATGTGAATTTCCTCAGGCCGCCGATCAGGGCGATGGGCGGAATCTCGGCCAGCGCGCCTTGGGGCAGGCGGCGCACGTCAATGCGGTCATGGCGGCCGCGCAGGCGAATCAGGCGCAAGGCCTCGATCACCTCGGCGATGCGGACGCCCTTGGGGCAGCGGCTGTTGCAGGTGAGGCACGAGACGCACAGCCAGATGGCTTCGGAGGCGAGGAGCTCATCCTTCATGCCCGAGCTGCGCGTAAGCGGATCATCTGGTTGGGCAAGATGTCCATGTAACTGGCCATGGGACACCCGGCTGAGCATTTGCCGCATTGATAGCACGCCAGAAGATCCTGGCCCGCCAAGCTCTCGACCTTGTCGACAAAGGCCCTGGCCGCGGCGTTCGTGGCGATATGCATGCTCATGCTGTTCCTTTCCCGACCTTCCCGGCCATTATGTCTCGTCATGGCAGGTGGGTCCTGCGCTCACCGGGGGTGAACCGGCTGCGCAGCATGGAGTGCCGCGCCGGAACATTGCCCAACCGCGCCAATTGCTGGATCTTCACGTCTTCCGGTGCGTAGGACGGAAGGATCAAGCGGCGACACCAGATCGGTTTCGATGGCCTCCGTCCAAGCTCGTCGGCGTGAGCCGGCGACATGGTTGAGGCTGAAGCTTGCCAAGTGTCCGTTCTTGACATAGTCGCTGGCCTGCATGCCCGGCGCGGCGGCCGAAGACATTGTAATCGAGCACTGAGTTGCCCATCAGGCGGTTGCGGCCATGGACGCCGCCGGAAGCCTCGCCGGCGACGATACAGGCCGGGGATGTTGGTCTCGCAGCGTTCATTGATGCCAATGCCGCCGTTCTGGTAATGCAGCGACGGGTAGACCAGCATCGGCAGCTTGGCGATATCGATGCCGAAACGGTCGAATTGGCGGCACATGCCGGGGAACTGGTGGCGGGTGTAGCCCTCGCCGTGGATCATGTCGATGATCGGCAAATCCAGCCAGACGCCGGTACGGCCGACATAGGTCTCGATGCCGTTTTCGCGGTCCGGGCTGCACTCGCGGATGATGGCCGCGCTCTCGACGTCGCGCGGCTCGCGCGGGAAGACGAACAGCTCGCCGTACTTGTTGAGCGGCTGGCCGCCGGCGCCGCGGATCTTCTCGGTGATGAGAAAGCCGGCGATCTGCTCGGGAAATACCGCGCCAGTCGGGTGGTACTGCACCGAGTCCATGAACTGCAGATTGGCGCCGGCGCGGTAGGCCATGACCAGACCGTCGCCGGTGGCGCCGTAGTGGTTGGTGGTGGCGAAGCCGCGGATGTGCAGCCGGCCGAAGCCGCCGGTGGTGATGATCGTGGCCTTGGCCTTGACGGTCAGGAACTGCTCGGTGTCGAGGCTGTAGAGCACCGCGCCGGCGCAATGGCCCTTGTCGTCGAGGATCAGCTCCACCGCCGGCTCGAATTCGCGCAGCGAGATCATGTCCGGGTGGTTCTTCACCTCGTCCATGAGCGTGCGCATGATGATGGCGCCGATATAGTCGCGGCAGGAGACCATGCGCTTGCGGGAGGTGCCGCCGCCATGCAGCACCTGCATCGAGCCGTCTGCCATCTTGTCCCAGATCACGCCGAGGTTCTCCAGTTCGCGCACCACTTCGGGCGCGTCCTCGGTCAGCACGCGCACCAGTTCGGGTAGTTCTCGAAATGGCCGCCGCCGATGGCGTCCAGATAGTGGCGGGTCGGCGAGTCGGTGCGCGAGACGGCGGCCTGCATGCCGCCCTCGGACATCATGGTGTTGGCGTCGCCCAGCGCAGCTTGGTGGCGATCATCGATTTGACGCCATTGCGCGCCGCCATGATTGCGGCCCAGCTGCCTGCGCCGCCGCCGCCAATGATCAGCAGATCAGTCTCGTAATCGGGCTCCCGCAGATGGATGTCCATCACGTTGGGCTCGATCATCGAATGGGCTTCGAGCATATCGGCCACTTCGGTGGTCAGGTCGTCGCCACGATTGGGACCGATGCGCACCGTCCGCTTGGCGCCAGGCGCGTAGTCTGGATGGTATTTGGTCAGCACGTCCTCACGTTCCCCGGCGTTCATTGACGGGAACACGGGTTGCCCGGATAGGGCCTTCTCAAGCCGCCCGGGACGGGTGCGGGCCACGGCTTTGAGCAACTCGGCGAGATAATCAGGATACATTGTTTGCTCCTAGTGGCCGGCGTCCTGCTCAGGGTTCGATATCGCGATCGTAGTAGAGTTTGCTCAGGACGGTCTTGGTCATGGCCATCAATTCCGCGTATTCGGCGTCGAATTTGCCTTCGCGGACTTCCTCGAGACGATCGTCAAGCTCTTTGCTTTCCTTGCGCAAATAGCGGCCGGTGAGTCGTTTGCAGAGAATGCCGACCTCATGCTGGATGATCTCCGCCGGGCAGCGCAACGCGCATAGGCCGCAGGCGACGCAGTCGAAGGAAAGATCGGCCACTTTGGCGACGTCGCCGCGCATGGCCGCTTGGATATAATCCATCACCGGCAAACCTTGCGGGCACGCCTTGCTGCATGTGCCGCAAGCGACACAGCGGAAGGTGACCGGATAGACCTGTTCGATTGTCGTCACGTCGGGTTTCAGCGTCTCCAGATCATAGACGGCCTTCTCGGTCGGCACGAAGGGGATCTGCGTCAGCAGCATGCCTTCTTTGACCAAGGTGGTGCAGGCAAGACCCGTATGCAGCTTGTAGTCGCTGGGCAGCCGGTAGAGGGTGCCGCAGGCGCCGCAGAAACCCTCGCGGCACCCGACGCCGCGAATGATCTGATGGCCAGCGTATTCGATGGCGCGCATGATGGTGGCGTGTTCCGGAACGACATGGCGCTTGCCCATGATGAACACGTTCACCATGTTGGCTGACACGCGCTGTCTTTTGCCGTTTTCCTGGCGGGGCTCGTCGGGTAGCATTTCCGTTCCTCGTTATTGAACCTGACGTAATATTCAGGCCACCATGGCTGCGGCTTGGCGGAAACCGTCGATCTGGTCGAAATTCATGTAGCGGTAAATAT
The DNA here is from genome assembly GCA_963809985.1 of uncultured Alphaproteobacteria bacterium. GTDB lineage: Bacteria > Pseudomonadota > Alphaproteobacteria > Rhizobiales > Beijerinckiaceae > Methylovirgula. The sequence continues at coordinate 1,996,883 of CAWELW010000004.1, forward strand.
CGGCGGCCTTTTCGTCGACGGCCTTGATCCGCTCCATGTACTCGGCCAGGGTGGGGATGCGGCCGAGCAGTGGCGCAGACCGCCGCCAACTCGGCCGAGCCCAGGTAAACGCGGGTATCGATTCCCAGCCGGTTCGGGAAATTGCGGGTCGAGGTCGACATCGCCGTGGTTCCCTTGCGCGTTTGCGCTTGGTTGCCCATGCACAGCGAACAGCCGGGCATCTCCATGCGGGCGCCGGCCTGGCCGAAAGTGCTGTAGGAGCCCTCCTCGCGCAGAACCACCGCGTCCATCTTGGTCGGCGGCGCGATCCACAGGCGCGTGCGGGAGGTCGGTCTTGCCGTCCAGCACCGTGCGGCGGCGCGGAAGTGGCCAATGTTGGTCATGCAGGAGCCGATGAATACCTCGTCGATCTTCTCGCCGGCGACATGGGACAGAAGCTTGACGTCGTCCGGATCGTTGGGGCAGGCGACGATGGGCTCCTTGATCTCGCTCCATGTCGATCTCGACGACGGCGGCGATATTCGGCGTCCGCGTCGGGCTGCGAGCAGCGTCGGATCGGCCAGCCAGGCCTCCATGGCCGCGATGCGGCGCTCCAGAGTGCGGCGGTCCTGGTAGCCGTTGGCCGCCATCCACTTCAGCAGGGCCACGTTCGAGCGGGTGTACTCGATCACCGGCTCCTTGGCGAGGCGCACCGTGCAGGCGGCGGCGGAACGTTCGGCCGAGGCGTTGGCCAGCTCGAACGCTTGCTCGACCTTCAGGTCGGGCAGGCCCTCGATCTCGAGGATGGCGCCGGAGAAGACGTTCTTCTTGCCCTTCTTCTCGACGGTCAGCAGCCCCTGCTGGATGGCCACATAGGGAATGGCGTTGACCAGATCGCGCAGCGTGACGCCGGGCTGCATGGTGCCCTTGAAGCGGACCAGCACGGATTCCGGCATGTCGAGCGGCATCATGCCGGTGGCGGCGGCGAAGGCGACGAGGCCGGAGCCGGCCGGGAAGGAAATGCCGAGCGGGAAGCGGGTGTGGGAATCGCCGCCGGTGCCCACCGTGTCGGGCAGCAGCATGCGGTTGAGCCACGAATGGATGACGCCGTCGCCGGGACGCAAGGAGACGCCGCCGCGCTCGGAGATGAAGCCGGCAGGGTCTTGTGGGTCTTGACGTCGACCGGCTTCGGATAGGCCGCCGTGTGGCAGAACGACTGCATCACCAGAGTCGGCGGAGAAGCCCAGGCAGGCCAGATCCTTCATCTCGTCGCGGGTCATCGGGCCGGTGGTGTCCTGGGAGCCGACCGTGGTCATCCTGGGCTCGCAATAGGCGCCGGGACGCACGCCCTTGCCTTCGGGCAGGCCGCAGGCGCGGCCGACGATCTTCTGCGCGAGCGTGTAACCCTTGCCGGTATCCTGGCGGGCTGGAGGGCAGGCGGAACAGGGTCGAGGGCGGCAGGCCCAGGGCGTCGCGCGCCTTGGCGGTGAGGGCGCGGCCGATGATCAGCGGATACGGCCGCCAGCGCGCACTTCGTCGAAAATGACATCGCGACTTGACCTTGAACTCGGCGATAACTTGGCCGTCCTTCAACGCCTTGCCGTCGAAGGGGCGCAGTTCGATCACATCGCCCATTTCCATCTGCGAAACGTCGAGCTCGATCGGCAGCGCGCCGGCGTCTTCCATGGTGTTGAAGAAGATCGGCGCGATCTTGCCGCCGAGGCAGACGCCGCCGAAGCGCTTGTTCGGAACGTAGGGGATGTCTTCGCCGGTGAACCACAGCACCGAATTGGTGGCCGATTTGCGCGAGGAGCCGGTGCCGACCACGTCGCCGACATAGGCGACAAGATGGCCCTTGGCGCGCAAGCTCTTGCAGCAGCTTGAGCGGGCCGATCTTGCCGGGCTCGTCGGCGTCGATGCCGGGACGCGCGGATTCTTCAGCATGGCCAAGCGCGTGCAGCGGAATGTCGGGGCGGCTCCAGGCGTCGGTGGCCGGCGAGAGGTCGTCGGTGTTGGTCTCGCCGCCGACTTTGAAGACGGTTACGGTGAGGCTCTTCGGCGTCTCTGGACGCGAGGTGAACCACTCGGCGTCGGCCCAGGATCGCATCACGGATTTGGCGTTGACGCCGCCGATGGTCGGCCAAAGCCTTCACGTCGTTGAAATAGTCGAACATCAACAGCGTGTGCTTCAGGGCCTTGGCCGCCGCCGCGCCGCATTCGCGCAAGCCGAGCAGGTCGATCAGCGGCTTGACGTTGAAGCCGCCCAGCATGGTGCCCAAGAGTTCCGTCGCCCTGACCCTTGGAAATCAGCGCGCAGGCTTCCTCGCCCTTGGCGACTTTCGCCAGGAATTCGGCCTTGATCTTGGCCGCGTCGTCGACGCCCGCCGGGACGCGGTTGATGAACAGGTCGACGAGCGTCGCCTCCTCGCCCTCGGGCGGATTTCTCAGCAGTCCAACAAGGTCGCTGGTCTGCGCCGAGGTAAGCGGCAATGGCGGGATTCCCAGCGCTGCGCGCTCGGCGGCGTCTTTGCGGTAGGTGTCAAGCATGGGGGATAGCAGCTCCTCTGCCGAGTTCGGCGATGGCCACGTTCAGGGTTGCGCTTGGACGCATGGCGGCCGACGCCTTGACGAAATCGGGCGCATGGTAGCCGCCCATATCCACCGGCCGGCCCTGGGCCGCCAGCAGTTCGGCGTTGATCTTCGCTTCGTTTTCGGTCAAGGTCTTGGCGAGCGGCGCAAATCGCGCTTGCAGGTCCTTGTCCTTGTCCTGGGCCGCCAGCGCCTGCGCCCAGTACAAAGCCAGATAGAAATGACTGCCGCGATTGTCGAGCTCTCCGACCTTGCGGGCGGGCGAGCGGTTGTTGTCGAGAATCCTGCCATTGGCCTGATCGAGCGTTTCCGCCAGCACCTGGGCCTTGTCATTTTTGAAGGTCTGCGCCAGATGTTCGAGCGACACCGCCAGCGCCAGGAACTCTCCCAGCGAATCCCAGCGCAGATAACCTTCTTCCTAGGAATTGCTGCACATGCTTGGGGGCGGAGCCGCCGGCGCCAGTTTCGAATAGTCCGCCGCCGTTCATCAGCGGCACGATCGACAGCATTTTGGCGCTGGTGCCGAGTTCGAGGATTGGAAACAGGTCGGTGAGGAAATCGCGCAACACGTTGCCGGTCACCGAAATCGTATCCTTGCCCTGACGGATGCGTTCGAGCGAGAAACGCGTGGCGTCGGCCGGCGTCATGATGCGGATGTCCAGGCCCGACGTATCGTGGTCGTTGAGATAGTTCTCGACCTTCTGAATGATCTGGGCGTCGTGGGCGCGGTTCTTGTCGAGCCAGAACACGGTGGGCGCGCCTGACAGCCGGGCGCGGGTGACCGCCAGCTTGACCCAGTCCTGGATCGGCGCGTCCTTAGTCTGGCACATGCGGAAAATGTCGCCTGGCTCAACTTTCTGCTCCAGCAGCGCCTTTCCCGCCGCGTCGACGACGCGCACGACGCCGGCCCCGGCCAATTCGAAGGTCTTGTCGTGGGAGCCGTATTCCTCGGCCTTCTGCGCCATCAGCCCAACATTGGGCACGCTGCCCATGGTGGCTCGGATCGAGGGCGCCATGCTTCTTGCAGTCGTCGATGACGGCCTGATAGACGCCAGCATAGGCGCGGTCGGGGATCATCGCCTTGGTGTCGTGCAGCTTGCCGTCCGGTCCCCACATCTTGCCCCACTCGCGGATCATCGGCGGCATGGAGGCGTCGATGATCACGTCGCTGGGCACGTGCAGATTGGTGATGCCCTTGTCGGAATTGACCATGGCCAGACCGCGGCCCGGTCTCGTAGCAAGCCTTGATATCGGCCTCGATGGCGGCGCGCTGGGCTTCGGGCAGCGTTGCGATCTTGGCGTAAACATCGCCCAGGCCGTTGTTGGGGTTGACGCCCAATTGCTTGAACAGCTCGGCGTGCTTGTCGAAAACATCCTTGAAATACACCGACACGCGCATGGCCGAACATGATCGGGTCGGAGACCTTCATCATGGTCGCCTTCAGGTGCAGGGACAGCAGCACGTCCTGTTGCTTGGCGTCCGCGATCTGCGCCTCGAAGAATTCGCGCAGAGCTTTCTTGCTCATCACGCTGGCGTCGATCACCTCGCCGGCTTTCAGCGCGGTCTTTTCCTTGAGCAACCGTGATCTTACCGTCGTCGCCGACAAACTCGATGCGGACGGCGCCGGCCTCGGCCACGGTGGTTGATTTCTCACTGCCGTAGAAATCGCCGCCGTTCATATGCGCGACATGGGTTTTTGAGGATGCGGACCACGCGCCCATCTTTTGCGGATGCTTTCTCGCGTAATTCTTGACCGAAAGGGCGGCGCGCCGATCGGAATTGCCCTCGCGCAGTACTGGGTTGACCGCGCTGCCGAGCACCTTGCCGTAACGGGCCTTGATCTCCTTCTCGGCAGTCGGTTTGCGGCGTCTTCGGGATAGTCCGGAATTTTGTAGCCCTTCGACTGCAATTCCTTGATGGCGGCCTTGAGCTGCGGCGCCGAGGCGCTGACGTTGGGCAGCTTGATGATGTTGGCTTCCGGTTTCATCGTCAGTTCGCCCAGCCAGTCAATTCGTCGTCGATGCGTTGCGCCTCGCTCAGGTGTTCCGGGAAGTTGGCGAGGATGCGGCCGGCCAGCGAAATATCCTTGGTCTCGACGGCAATGCCCGCGGCGCGCGTGAAGGCTTGAACGACAGGCAACAACGAATAGGTCGCCAATGCCGGCGCTTCATCGACTTTGGTCCAGTAAATCTGTCGTCATGTTGTGCTGCCTCGACTAAACGTGTGGTTGGTCATTCACGTTGGCAGTTCGCGTCGTCACGAAACAAGGTGCATTGCGAGGCGGGCGTGCGGGTGTCCATGTTGCGGCCGCGGTTGATGTGGTCGTCGATCTCGCCGGCGCAGCCGACCATGCGCCCGAACAGGAAGGCGGTGAACGCGGCGTTCTCCAGCGCCTCTTCCGAGAAGGCGCCGCAGCGGTAGCGCGGCCAAAGCAGCTTGAGCAGCAGGGCGGCGATCACCGCGTCGATGTTGACGCAGAAGACGTTGGCGGTGACGCCGGTATCGTACAGCGCCTGCACCAGCGCGCTGTAAAAGTCGTGGAAGACGTTGACCTCGCCGCGCTCCTTGAAGAGGGCGGAGATAGACCTCGCGCGGGTCCTTGTTGACGAGCTGGCCCTTGAAAACCGGGTGATTGACGCCGGGAATGTGCGTGCACTGCCCTCGCCGACGCCCTTCCTTGCCTTCTTCTCCTCGGCGAAAGTCTCGGCAAAGCGGACGCCCATCGCCGTGAGGTCGAGGCCATGCTTGGGGTCGCCGGCGTCCTTGAGATCGGTGCCGCCGAACTGTTTGATCAGGAACTGGATGCCCTCGAAGCCATTGCCGCCGTGGGCGAAGCCGGTGTGGGTGAGAAAGCCGATCATCGCCTTGTTGATCTGCACGCGCTCCGGCGATTCCGGGCCGTCGGCGGAGACCGCGCCCTTGCATCCCTGGGCCGAGATGGTGCCGACGCCGTTGGAGATGATCAGGCCCAGCAGCACCTGGAAGGGGAATAGCTTATCCGGCGTCGGCCGTTCGCCCAGCAGCGCGAGATAGGCGAGTTCGGTGGCCGACCATTTGCCGACCAACTCCTCGGCTGGCCACGCCGCAGAAGCTGTCGGCCTTGTGCTGCGTTTCGTCCGTCGGCGAGGCGCCGATGATGGTGGCGAAGAGCTGGAGCATACCATGGCAGATTGCGCGGCGGTGGTGCGGGAGATCTTCTTGCGTTTCAGCGCGCTCCAGGCAGATGGTGGTGGCTGATGGCCGCCAAGCACCGCGTCGGCGGTGGGGTGGCCGTTCGAGCGAGCGCAGGTAGTCAATGAACACCGACTTCGCGCCCCGGGCCTTGAGGCCCGCGAGCATCGCCTCGGCCTTGGCGTCGGGCTTTCTTGCCGACCAGCGCTGCGCAGTTGCGCGGCGTCGGCCTTGATGGTCGAGAAGTCGAAGCCGGCTTGATCGCCGGCGTTCAGTCCGGACTGTCCGAACAGGCTCGATCAGCGTATCGACCGCCTTGCGGGCAGCCGTCCACGCGCCGCGGGCCGATCATGGCGCAGGCGGCGGCGAGCACGGTGTTCGGCGCGTTGCCGGCCTGCGCGGGCCGCATCGGCCGCGGCCAGGGCGGGATCGTTGTGGAGGTTGACCTCGGCGGCGATGGCGGCGTTGAACAGGGCGTTGTCGTTGTCGTCGCTGATCTCGTGGATCAGCGCCAGGCAGGTAGTTGGATTCCAGCGGATGCTTGGCGGTGTCGAGAATGGATACGCCGCTGACCCGAGTCACCTGGGTCTTGGCGTCCATGATCGAACTGCCCGAGCGATCCTTCATGGATTCGCGCGGGAAGAGTGGCTCCGATCTGCTTGCTCAGCTCGGCGATCTGGTCCTTGTAGGGCTGGATCGGCTCGACCAGCGGGATGTCGAGTTCGGCGGAATCGGCAGCCCCTGGTTGGCGCCAAACCAGGGCTTGAGCGTGAGATCGCCTTCCGGGGCGAAGTCGCGGTTCGATGCCGTTGAGCTTCATCACGGCGGTCAGCGCCGCCGGGATATGCGCGATGTTGGTCACCACCGCGCCGGCCTGCGAGCACGATGGGGTTCTCCGGCGTGTAAATCCCGTTCGACCTTGAGGGTGCTCTGCAGCCATTCTTCCTTGGCCTCGGCGCTATCGCCGCTGCCGGCGATGGCGCCGGCGTGGCCGACCGCACGCGTCAGCTTGGCCTTCCAGCGGCCGACGACGCAGGCGATCACCGGCTTTTTGAATTCGAGGTTCTTCCTCGTAGTACCCGCCCGGCTCGATGTACATCACCGCCGCCTTGGAGCGCGCGTCGTTATCGAAGGCGTTGGCGAATTCGGCCGCGGCGAAAAGAATATAGAGGTCCTTGCCGCTGGAGATGCTGGTGGTCGTGCCCCAGCCGCTCGCGGCCAGATAGGAGGCGATGGTGGTGGTGAAGTTGCCGGAGTTCGAGAATAGATCGCCACCGAGCCCTTGCGCAGCGATTCCTCGGGCTTGTCGCCGCCGAGCGCGCCGCCGATGCGGATGTGGTTCCAGGCGTCGGCGACGCCAAGGCAGTTGGGGCCGAAAATGTCGATGCCGCGCTGTTGCGCCATCGCGCGGATTTCGCGGGCGTCATGCACGGCGACTTTTTCGGTGAGGATGACGATCTTCTCGATGTCCTTGTTGACGCGGATCAGCTCGAATACGCCGTCGCGCACCGCCGCCGGCGGCAGGTAGACCACGCCGACATTGAACTTGTGGCCGTCGTCAAGTCCCTCGCGGACGTTGTTGTAGACGGGGATATTGCCCGCCGGGGTTTCCAGCACCTCGCCACGTCGTCCGGGCGAAGTGCCGAACACCACGTTGCCGCCCGAATAGGCATGGCTGACCGGCGTGACGCTGTTCGATTCATTGCCAAGGATGTTCAGCACGCAGACCCGATCCTTGCAGGTAGCCATTTTCGGCCAGCGAATTGATGCCGACGAAATATTTGAACTTTTCCATACCCGTGATTGTTCATTGCAGTCGCCAGTAGTCCCTTTTGGTCGAGTTCCTCGTCAGGAGGCTCACGCCGTGACGCCCAGTTTGCGGGCCAGCAGTTTCGCGTCCGCCGGCCTTCATCCAGCGGTCGGCCGCCTGCGCGTAATGAACGACGTCGGTCATCGCCGAGTCGAAGGCGAAGATGCGGTAAGGCAGGCCCAATGCGTCGATGACGTCCTTGAAGGCAAAAAGGCCGCGCGACAGATTGGGGCCGCCGCGGCCGATGACGACATAGACCGGGGTCGGGCCGTGCTCGGCGAAATATTCGCGCAACGCGTCGGCCATGGCGCGGAAGGTAACGAAAATATCGGTGTTGTTGGCTTTGCCGCCGATGATGAACAGCACGTTGGACTGCTTGAGCCAGTGCTTGAGGCAGATGCGCATCACTTCACGCATTTTCTCATAGGGCGGGTTGCCGCCGAAATCCGAAGAGATAATCGCGTCGTCGCCGAGGAATTCGGTCACCAGCGAATTGGCGCCGCCGCCGAAGGTCGGTGCCAGAATGGTGCCTTCCGGGTTGATCACCGAAACGTCCGACTGCCCCTGGTAGGTGCGCAGCTGGTTGATCTCCTGCTCGAAGGCGGAGTAATCCGAGGCGAACAAATCATCGGGCAGGTTGAGCCGCTTAAAGCGCGGATCGTCGCGGTCGAAGCCGCATTTGAAGTCGCAGGCCACCGGCGCCAGCGCGCTTCTGCCGGTCGGCGTCATGCGGATTGGGTTCAGCTCCAGCGTCGTCATGCCGTGATGGTGGAACAGGTCCCACAGTTTCGGAAGATTTTGCGCTAGCGGCGAGACGATTTCTTTGGGCGCCTTGAGGTCGGACAGCGCATTGGTGACGACGAAGGACTTGAGGCCGGTGAGCGGATCGAACGGGATTTCGGCGATCTGGTCCCTTGGCAATTCCTCGATTTCCATGCCGCCGCGATGGGTGATGGTCAGCGTCGGGGCGCGGTAGCGGGTCGAAGTCGGCGATCGAGACATAGACCTCATGCTCGGCTGGAACGGCGCCCTCAAAGGTCACGCCGTTGCGACTTGGCAACGGTGTTGCCGACGCGGTGTTCGACGAAATAGAGGCGCTCCTTTTCCTGCAAGGCGATGCGCAAATCCTTGGCCCGCCCGAGCAGTCCGGACTTGCCCTTCTTGCCAATGCCGCCGCGAAAGAATCGGCTTGATGAAAATCTCGCCATGCTTGGCGATCAAGTTCTTGATTTCATGGTCGCTGGCTTCCGGCCCGAGAACCTCGGAGGTCGGGAATTCGACGTACTTGAGCAGCTTCGCGCCGTAGAGCATGCCGGTAACGTTCATTTTGTTTCCTCGCTAGACTTATATCGGCGGCCGTCGTTGTTAGTATTCCTGCGGAAGAGTTCTTGAGTTCGGCCCAGCAATAGACCGGGCCTTTGACGCACACGTAATCCTTGCCGACATTGCACCTTCCGCATTTGCCGACGCCGCATTTCATCTTGTTCTCGATGGTGGTGTAGATTTGCTCGTCGCCGAAGCCGAGCTTTTGCAGGTTCTGGATCACGAACTTGATCATGATCGGCGGACCGCAAGTAATGGCGATGGCGTTATCGGGCGAGGGCGCCTTGTCCATCAGGTTGGCGGGACGTAAAGCCGACGTAGCCCTGCCAGCCTTCCTCGGGCGCGTCGATGGAAAGTTGGACGTTCGCCACGGCGCGCGAGCTTCTCGAAGTCGGCCTTGTACATGATGTCGCGCGAGGTGCGGGCGCCGTAGAACACGGTGATCTTGCCGAAGTCCTTGGCGTTGGTCGCAACGGTCTGGATCACCGGCCAGATCGGCGCCAGGCCGACGCCACCGCCGATGAAGACCAGATCGTGCCCCTTCCACTCGTCGACCGGGAACCTGTTGCCATAGGGGCCGCGGACGCCGATCTGATCGTTCACTTTCAGACCATGAAAGGCGGCGGTGACGCGCCCCATCTTCATAATCGAGAACTGCTTATATTGCTGTACGGCCGGCGCCGAAGCGATGGAGATCATCACCTCGCCCTTGCCGAAAACGGACAACATGGCGCATTGGCCGCATTGGTGCTCGAAGCCGTCGCCGTTGTGAAACTCGATCCGGAAGGTCTTGATGGCGCGGGCGCCGCGGGTCTCTTCCGCGATATCGACGATGCGCGCCAGCTTGGGCAGATAGATATTGTCGCTCATTGTTGGCCGCCCAACTCGGTGGCGACGCGGACGATGTCGACGCCCACAGGACAATGGGTGATGCATCGGCCGCAGCCGGTGCATTGCTGGATGTTATGATTCTCGACGAAATAGAGCAGCTTGTGGCATACCCTCTGGCGCAGCCGCGCTCCGGTATCGTTGCGCGGATTATGGCCGGAAGAATGCATGGTGAAGTCGGGAAACTGGCAATTGTCCCAGGTTCGCACCCGTTCGCCGCTCATCGGCGCCGCGCTGGAGATTTCGTCGTTGATGTCGAAGCAGTGGCAGCTCGGGCAAAGATAGGTGCAGGCGCCGCAACCGATGCAGGCGCGGGCCAGATCCTCCCACAGCGGCGAATCGAAATTACGCTTCAACCCCTCCGCCACTTGCTCCATGCTGGCCAGGACGCGCTGTGGGCTGTTATCGGCGGCGGCGTGCGCCTTGGCCGCTTCCGCGTCATCGGCGGCGGTGGCTTCCTCAAGCACGCCGACGGCGATGAGTTTCTCACCCTTCGGGGTCAGCGCTTTGACATGATAGCGGCCGTAAAGCTCGGTCATCAACACGTCGAGGCCATCCTCGGCGTGGGGCGAGCCGCCCACCGCGAGGCAGAAGCAATTTGCCGACGGCGGTTTGGCGCAGGCCAGGCCAACAAACACCGTCTGCTCACGGCGCGCCTGATAATAGGGGTCGGCGGGACCGCAGCCGAACACCTTGTCATTGCGCGCCAGGGCGCGGCCGTCGCACGGCCGCACGCCGAAAATCACCGTTGTTTCGGCCTTCGGTTCGACGGGCGTAATCTCCGGCGCCTGGCCGCGCGCCTGGCGGAAACGGAACAGCACTTCCCGCTGAGGGAACACGAAGCCCTTGACCGGGCGCGCGGTGTTGCCGTGATCCAGGGCGGGCGCGGGACCGTCACCGACCACTTCGGCGAAATTCCAGACGTCATCTGCAAGGGAGGGCGCGAAAACGCTGGCGTCGGCGCCGATCCGCGCGATCCATTCACCCAGCTTTTCTTTCCTTAGGATCGTCGCCATCGGTTTACCTGATGAAATCATTGGGGTCGCCGTCGCGGAAGGAGGAGATCAGGGAGGGCTGGGCAGGATCGGCGCCCGCCGCGTAGTCGAACATTTCCAGCGCTTCCCGCTCGAGCATGGTGTTTAGCAGGCGCAAAGGTATGTTCACCGGGCAGACCCGTTCGCACTCGGCGCAGTCGATGCAACGGCCCGCCAGATGGATCGCCCGCACAAGGTGATACATGGCGTTTTCCGAGGGGGTCGCGGAGCGTTCAATCCAGCGGATGCGGTTGGCCTTGTCCTCGGCGGTCGTGGTGGGCGTAGCGACGAATGAAGTGCTGTCGACGACGCACTCGTCGCAATAGCACATCGGGCAAACGGCCCGGCAGGCGTAGCAACGGATGCAGCGGGCGAAGTGATAGTCCCACAACGCCGAACGCGCTTCCGCGGTCATATTGGCGACGGCCTCGACCGCCGCGAAACGGGGGGCGTAGCCGCGCTCGTCCACTTTCTCGCCGAAGAACGCGTCACTCTCCGTCGGATAGGCCTTGGCGCATTCCAGGCAGCGATCGGCGAGCACGTCGGCCGCCGGCAAGGCGCTCTCGCCGCCGGAGGTGGCGGTCTTGATGGCGCCGGCGCCGTCCCATGCGGCGCTAGTCGCTATGTCGCCGTCCAAGGCCATGGCCAGCTTGCGCGTATCCACGACGCCGCCGCCTTCGCAGGAAACGCCGAGGATAACCACGTCCTTGCGCTCGATTTGATTTTCCTGGATCAGCACGTTGACGGCGCGGCTGTCGCAGCCCTTGGCGATCACAGCGAGAGGACGGGTGTCTGGGTCGCGCTGCGTCCTTTGACGCTTCCTGTGGCTGACCAGGTAGAGCGCGAGATTGGGCGCGCATGTGGCGTCCCAGACCAGGGCGTCGACTTCCTCCGGCGCGGTGACGAACGCGGGCTCGGCCAGAAGTCCGGCGGAGTTGCGGCTATAGCCCAACACCGCCCGCACCTTGCCGCTTTCCAGCAGATCTCTGGCTCGCGCCCTGATGTCTTCGATGACGACCATCAGGATTTGGCCTTGAGCTTGCGTTGTGGACCAAGCGCCTTGAGGTCCTTGACGAAGTCGGCGACGACCTCGGCGTATTTGACGCCCTCGGCGGCGGACACCCATGACATGCGGAAGCGGTCGGGTTCGAGGCCGACAAATTGCAGCAACTTCTGCGTCAGATAGATGCGTCGCCGGGCGAAGAAGTTGCCCTTCAGGTAGTGGCAATCGCCGGGATGGCATCCCGACACCAGCACGCCGTCGGCGCCCTTGTTGAAGGCGGAGAAGATGTACATCGGCGATACCGATCCGGAACACATTACCTGAATGGGCACGGCATTGGACGGGTATTGAACGCGCGAGACTCCAGCCAGATCGGCACCCGCCGACGAACACCATTTGCACAGGAAGGCCACCACCTTGGGCTCAAACTCCTCGGTTTTGTCGTTGGCTTCATGTTTGGCTTCGGAAACTGCCGGACACCTTGGTCACCCTCCCATGCAGGCGCTGATCATTTCGAAGATTTGCATCTGGGTGACGTTCTTGACGTCGATCGCCGCCCGCACGCAGGTGCCCGAACAGGTGCCGCAACCCTCGCACAGCACTTCATTGACCTAGCGCCTTGCCGTTGCACCAGGGTGATGGCCTCGAATGGGCAGGCGTCGACGCACATCTCGCAGCCGGTGCAATAGGAGTTCGCGCACCTTGGCGACGGCCGGGCTATGCTCCAGCTCGGGCTTGGAAAGCAGCTGGATCACCTTGGCGGCCGCGGCGCTCGCCTGGCAGACCGTTTCCGGGATGTCCTTCGGCGATTGCGCGGCGCCGGCCAGGAAGATGCCGCCGGTGACCGCTTTCCACCGGCCGCAGCTTGGGATGAGCCTCGGCGAGGAAGCCATCTTTGTCGCGGCCGATCTTCAGCGTCTTGGCGATTTCGGCGGTGCCGCTGGATGGCGTCATGGCCTGGGCCAGCACCACCATGTCGGCGTCGATCTCGACGTTCTTGCCCGAATAGCGTGTCGACGCCCTTGACCTTGAGCTTGCCCTTCGACTGGTAGACCTTGGAAACGCGGCCGCGCAGATAGACGACGCTCGTCGCGCTCCATGGCGCGCTGGACGAACTCCTCGTAACCCTTTCCGCCGGAGCGGATGTCAATATAGAAGACGTAAGCTTGGCCGTCGGGGACATGGTGCTTGTACAGCGTCGCGTGCTTGGCGGTGTACATGCAGCAGATCTTCGAGCAATAGGCGCAGTGCTGTTCGGGGTCGCGCGAGCCGGAGCACTGGATGAAGACGACGTTCTTCGGCTCCTTCTGGTCGGACGGGCGCAGCACATGGCCGCCCGTCGGGCCGGAGGCCGAGCACAGCCGCTCGAACTGGATGCCGTCGAGCACGTCGGCATAACGGCCATGGCCGTATTCGCCGAGCTAGCTCCTTGTCGTAGAGATCGAAGCCGGTGGCGACGACAATGGCGCCCACCTCGATATCCGCGGTCTTCGGCTTGACGTCGTAGTTGATGGCGCCGGCTTCGCACGCTTCTTTGCACTTGCCGCACACGACCGGATTGAGGCCGAGACAGGCGCTCCGCGTCGAGAGTAGTAGCTGGCGGGAATGGCTTGCGCGAACGGGATGTAGATAGCGCGGCGGCCGGTCAGTCCCACGTCGTATTCGTTGGGCGCCACCATCGGGCATACGACGGCGCAGTCGTCGCAGATCTTGCACTTCTCGGGATCGACATACTGCGCCTTGGATGTGACGCTTGCACCTTGAAGTTGCCGACGAAACCGGAAATCGACTGTGACCTCGCTTTCGGTCATCAGTGTGATTTTCGGATTCTTCGAAACCTCGACCATTTTCGGCGACAGGATGCATTGCGAGCAGTCGAGCGTCGGGAAGGTCTCGGACAATTGAATCATATGGCCGCCGATGGTCGGCAGCTTCTCCACCAGCGTCACCTCGAAGCCGGAATTGGCGAGATCGAGGGACGCCTGGATGCCGGCGATGCCGCCGCCAATCACCATGCACCTTACGCGTCACCGGAACGCCGATAGGCGTGAGCGGGTCGTTGCGCAGGCTGCGTCGGACGGCGGAACGGGTGATCTTGACCGCCTTCTCTGTCGCCTTGGCCGCGATCCTTGTGCACCCAGGCGCACTGCTCGCGGATATTGGCGATTTCGCATTGGAACTGGTTCATGCCGCCCAGCATGGCGAGCGTCGCGAAAGGTCTTCTCGTGCAAGCTCGGCGAGCAGCAAGAAATGACCAAGCTATCGAGGTCGTTTTCCTTGACGGCGTTGATGATCGCCTGCTGACCCGGGTCGGAGCACATGTAGACGTAGTCCTTGGAGAAGACCACGCCATCGTCCCCGCCCATTTCCTCGGCGACACGCTTAACATCGACGGTGGCCGCGATGTTGTTGCCGCAATGGCAGACGAAGACTCCCGCTCGGCGTGTCACTGGACCGCTCCGCTACCGGAGGCGTCGAGCTTGGCGGCGTACTTATGCCGCGGTCGAAGGCGTCGATGTTCTTTTTCAGAAAACGGTCGGGCACCAGGCCCGGCAAGCGCCTTTTTCATCGCATCGGCGGATGACCGCGCCGGTGATGGCCGAGAAAAAGCCCAGCACGACAAGATTGGCGAACAGGCGGTTGCCCAGCTCCTCGGCGATGCGCGTGGCGGGGAGGGGTAGCAGCCTGACGCGCGTCGCGTCGCCCGAGGGCTTGACCAGTTCCTCCTCGATAGATGAGGATGCCGCCGTCGGCCAGATCCGGGTTCGTACTTGTCGTAGGCTTCCTGAGACAGCGCGATCAGCACGCCCGGCACGGTGCAGTAGGGATAGAGCGATGCGGCTGTCCGAGATGATCAGCTGCGACTGGCAGGCGCCGCCGCGGGCCTCGGGGCCGAAGCTCTGCGTCATGGTGGCGAACTTGTCGTCATAAAGCGAGATGGCCTTGCCGGTGATCAGGGCGCAGCGGACGATGCCCTGGCCGCCGAAGCCGGAAAACTTGATCTCCCACATCAGCCGTCATCCTCGCTTCGCAGCCAATGCGATCGGGTTCGGGAACATCGTCGGCGCCTTGCGCCTTCTTGCGCGCTTCTTCTTCGGCTTTCTTCTCCAGTCGGCGTCTTGCCGTAGAGCTCGTAGTCGTCGCCGATAACGTTGGCGTAATGGGTGTTGACCGCCTCGAGATAGGTCGGCTTCTGGCGCTCGACGAATTTGCCCATGGCGATCTTGCTCTGGATAGCCGATGTCAACCGAGCGGGTGTCGGCGCCATGCTGGATGTCGGCGTCGTCATGGTAATATGCGATGGCGTCGAGTCCGTCGCCCAGCCGGTTGCGGCGCTGGTACAGCGTAGTGCAGGGCGTGATCACCTCGATGAAC
Source organism: uncultured Alphaproteobacteria bacterium (assembly GCA_963809985.1). Taxonomy (GTDB): domain Bacteria; phylum Pseudomonadota; class Alphaproteobacteria; order Rhizobiales; family Beijerinckiaceae; genus Methylovirgula. The sequence continues at coordinate 2,012,056 of CAWELW010000004.1, forward strand.
GGGAAGCCCTTGTGGTTCAGCGCCTCGCCGATGGACTTGGTGATGTTGCGGGCGTGCAGCGAAGTCCAGCGGGCGACGTAGGTGGCGCCGGCGGCGTCCGCCAGGAAAGGCAGACTGAACGGATACTCGTAGTTGCCGTAGGGCGTGGTCGAGGCGTTGGCCGATGTTGGGCGTGGTCGGGGTCATCTGGCCGCCGGTCATGCCATAGGTGAAGTTGTTCACGCAGATGACAGCATGTCCATGTTGCGGCGGGCGGCGTGGATGAAATGGTTGCCGCCGATGCCGAAAACAGGTCGCCGTCGCCGCTGAACACGACCACTTTGAGCCGAGGGATTGGCCAGCTTCAGGCCGGTCGCCACCGGAATGGCGCGGCCGTGCGTGGTGTGGATGGAATTGAATTTCACATAGCCGGCGACGCGGCCTGTGCAGCCGATGCCGGAGACTACGGCGATCTTGTCCATATCGTGGCCGCCGTCCTTGATCGCCTCGGCGAAGGAGCTGACCACCGTGCCGATGCCGCAACCCGGACACCAGATATGCGGCATGCGCTCCATGCGCAGGAAGTCCGCCATCGGGTTTTCCTTGCGGAAGCTGGCGTCGTCGATAACGCGGGCGGCGTCGCTCATTTCACGGACCTCCTTGATGGCGGCAAGGATGTCTTCGGGGTCATGAACGGCGCCGCCGCAGGAATTGACGCTGACGACCTTGCATTTGCCTGCGGCGCAACGCTCGACCTCCAGGACGATCTGACCGTAGTTGATTTCGGGAACGACGATGGCCTTCACCTTGCCCGCCAGTTCGCGGATCTTCGCCTCGCAGAACGGCCACACGGTAATCAGGCGCAACGAACCCGTCTTGACGCCGACCTTGCGCGCTTGTTGCACTGCGCGATTGGCGATGCGGGACGTGATGCCGTAGGACAGCACCACTACCTCGGCGTCCTCCATGCCGTCTTCGTCAATGCGGATGATTTCGCTGGCGTTGCGATTCGATCTTCTGGATCAGGTGGGTCACCACCTTGGTGTTCTGCTCCGGCGTCAGGGCGGGATAGCCGTGCTCGTCATGGGTGAGGCCGGTAATGTGGAAACGATAGCCGTCGCCGGCCTTGATCATCGGCGCCACGTCCTTGCCGGTCGAATTGGTAGGGGCGATATTCTTCCTTCGGGCCGGTATGCCAATTGCGCTCCACCACTTCGATTTCCCCGGCCGGCGGAATGACTACTTTCTCGTGCATATGGCCGACGGTTTCGTCGGTCATGATGAACACCGGCACGCGGTAGATTTCGGCGAGATTGAAGGCTTCGATGGCGAGGTCGAAGCATTCCTGCGGCGAATCCGGCACCAAGGCGATGATCCGATAATCGCCGTGCGAGCCCCAGCGCGCCTGCATCATGTCCTGCTGAGCGGTGAGCGTCGGCAGGCCGGTCGAGGGACCGCCGCGCTGCACGTTGGCGATGACCATCGGCGTCTCGGTCATCACCGCCAGGCCGATATTCTCCATCATCAGCGAGAAGCCGGGTCCGGACGTCACGGTCATCACCTTTTGACCGCCCCAGGCCGCGCCTACGAGGGCGGCGACGGAGGCGATCTCATCCTCCATCTGAATGAACAGGCCGCCCACGGCCGGACAGCGTTCGGCGAAACGCTCGGCGGTCTCGGTTGATGGCGTGATCGGGTAGCCGGCGAAGAAGCGGCAACCGGCCGCCAGCGCCCCTTCGGCCAGGGCGTGGTCGCCATCCATGAAATGAGGACCGGTTTCGACAGCCCTTGGGTCCGCGGCTGCTTTGTTCGGCGACTTCGGCACTTATCCGTTCCTTATCTTTTGTCTTCGGTGACAAAAATCGCAAATTCCGGGCAAATCATTTCGCAGAACTTGCAATCGCGGCATTGCTCTGGCGCCGTGACCTCGGGCGGATGGTAGCCCTTGGCGTTGTAACCCTTGGACATCGTCAGCACGTTGGTCGGGCAATACGGTGACGCAATAGCCGCACCCCTTGCACCAGTTCCTGTTGACGGTGACGCGTGCGTGAGCTTCCTTCAGCCTGCCAAAAAACATCGCCATCCCTCAGAGCAATCCCTTGGCGGCCAAAAGCGGACGCGGCGAAATGCGGTGAAGCTCCAACTTCAGCACCGACTCGTCGCCGCCGAAGGCGATGGCCATGAGCTGAGAAAAATAGACCACCGGAAGCCCCCGGAAACCTGGATGCCGGTCGCGGGCCAACTTCTGGCGGTGATCGAGGTTGAAGGCGCACAAGCGGGCAGCTCACGGCGATGATCTCGGCTCCCTCGTCGTGCGCCGCCGTCAAGATCTCAAAGGCGCGGTCGGCGGTGATTTCAGGCTTGTTCACCGTCTGGTAAGAGCCGCAACACTCGGTCTTGTGCGAAAAGTCGACCGCCGTGGCACCCAGCGCCGTCGCCAGTTCGTCAAGCAGCACAGGATTTTCGACATTATCGAAAGCAACGGAGCGAGGGCGCACCAGCAGGCAACCATAATAGGAGGCCACGCGCAGCCCCTTCAGCGGCTTGGCGACCTTGGCGCGAATCGTCTCGAAACCTTCCTTCTGGCGCAACGCCTCGAGCACATGGATGACATCCACGTCGCCCTCGTAGGAAACCTTCTCGTCGTACATGAAAGTGTTCATCCGCTGCCGCAGCGCGGGGTCGGCGCGGACGAGATCGTTGGCGCGCTTGAGCGTGTTGTAACACATGGCGCAGGCGGTCATGACCCGGGTCGAATCCGCCTCCTTAACGCGGATCAGATTGCGAATCGGCGCCAGTTGACGCATGGCGTTGTCCTGCGCAAGCGACAGCGTGACGCCACAGCAGTTCCAACGGTCAATTTCTTCCACCTCATCGCCTAGGTGGCGCATGGAGAACAGCAGCGACTCCTCGAAGTTCGCCGCATGACTCTTCATAGTGCAGCCTGGGAAGTAACTGAGCTTCATACGCGGCAACCGCGGACGAAAAGCCGAACCCACAACAACTCAGTCGCGAAACAACGCATCAAATACTTGCGCATGCAAATAAACTCCCCCCTCTATGGCCAAGATATTTCCTGGCGCATCGGAACTTGGTAGCAACTGGATTGTTTATGTGCCCCAACAACTCAACCGCAGGCGCGTTTCCGTTTTTTTTTATAGAAGAGATGGTCTGACTCTTTTCTTGCAAAAAGAAGACTGAATAAAAGTGAGATATGAGTCAAAAAAATTTAAGAACCGGCTCGACAACGGACGAAACAACCTCGCCATTCTCCGCCACATGGCGCTCAACATCCTCAACGGGCAAAAATCCAAAATCTCAAACCTCAGCAAAATCAAACGAGCCGGCTCGAGCAATGCTTTCCTGGCCAACCTCGTTGCTCAAATCTGAAATGCGATTGCCTTGGGACAGACACTAAGTCTTTCGTGCGCGACGGATTGCCGCGTCGGCGCGTCGTCGAACGCGGTCTGCCCGGCACGTTCGCCGCGGCGGCGAAAAACGATGAACGAGGCCGTCGCCACCATCAGGGCGCGGCTGCAACAGTTTTCCCAGGTCATCGCCGAATTCGAGCAGACGGTTGGCGGTGTGAAAACGCGCCGAAGCGTGACCCCGCTCAACGCGACGATTAAGGGATTGAAGTCGCAATAGTTTTTACGAGTTCGATGAAGGGTCACGATCGGCGCCGATGCTGACCGTCGGAGAATGCCGATTCTCAGCGCGAAACCAACGCGATGATCACCGTTCGACGCGGGGTCACGCTTCGGCGCGTTTTCACAGGCTCCGCTGTGATCGGGGCGCGGGTCGCCGAGACCCATGGGGTCGCGTACAGCCACGCGGGATTGCTCGCGCTGTTGCATCGGCTGGGTCGCCATTATCGCAAGCCCGAAATGGTTTCGCCCCGTCTCGACGCGGCCAAGCAGAAGGCCTTCATCGAAGCCTACGAACGCTTGATGAACGCCCTACGTCCCGAGAGCTTATGAAAGAATTTCGGCGGCGGTATTTGTCGATGCCGTTCATCCGACGCATCAGGCGCGGGTGGTGGGCTGCTGGGCTGCCGAGGACGAGAAGATCGCCATCGCACCAAGCAGCGGCCGGGACCGCGTGAACATCCATGGCGCGGTCAATCTGGAGACCGGCGAAACCCAGGTTCTGGAGGTCCAAGCCCCCGGACTGTGATCCGGGGGTCGATGCCGAGAGCACGATCCTGCTCCTCATGGCGAGCCTCGCCGCCTATCCCACGATGCGGACGATTCACGTCTTCCTGGACAACGCGGCATATCATCATGCTCGCGTCGTCCGCGAATGGCTGGCGTGCGAAGGAAGCCGGATCACCCTTCGCTTCATTCCGAGCTACAGCCCCCACCTCAATTCGATCGAGAGGCTCTGGGACGTCATGCACAAAAACCTCACTCACAACAAATCCTACGCCGAATTCCGCGACTTCAAAGCCGCCATCATGACCTTCTTGGTGCAAGACGTCCCACGACGATGGGACGACTTCCTCGACTCAGTCACCGACAACTTCCGCGTCATCGATCCCACCGAATTGCGGGTTTCGAGATAGGCCGGGTATAATTTGTTCGCGCAAGTTGTGCTCGCGCATCGCACGCGGCAATTCTTATTTGGCTGCGAACTTGCAGTTTGGCCACTTCCGGACGCATGAAGCCATCGGGTCCCGCGTCAGGCCGGTCCCGAGGACCTCAGGCGCCCGGTAAAGCCGGTGCTGTCCAAATGCGAATTACGGCTCGCGGCCGTACCAAAGTCCTATGCCACAATAGAGAGTGAGTAGCGCGGCAACGCCGAAGAAGAGCCCGGCGGGGGCGAGATCGAGGCCAAAGCCCAGCACGGGTGGCGCGGTGAGCATACCGATCGCGTAGAGCATGATGAAAGCCGCATTGGCGCTGGCCAGTTCGGCGCCGTGGTAACGCGCGCCAAGATATGCGAGGCCGACGGCATAGAGGCCGCCGAGAACCCCGCCCCAGACGAAGACCAAGGTGCAAAAAGCGGCGAAATGCGCCGCTTCGAGAAACGGCAGGAGAACGGAACCGCAGGCTCCCGTTGCGGCGATGATCAGCAAAAGGAGCCGGCGGTCGGCGCGATCCGAGAGGAAGCCGATCGGGATCTGGAAGCCGACATTGCCGAGCGCGAAGAGGCTGACCAAAGCGGCGCCTGTCTTGGCATCGAGCCCGCTGCGCAGAGCATAGACGGGCAACAGACCGAGCGCCGCGGTCTCGACCCCGCCATAGACGAGGGCCGCCAAGGTGGCGACGGGCGCGGCCTTCAGAATACGCAACACAGGAATGGCAGTGGGGCCTTCGAGCTTCGGCGCCCGGCCGCCGACGAGGCTCACGGGCACGGCGGCAAGGCCGAACAAGACGACGGCCACGCCGAACGGCACGCCGCCCGCGACGCCGGTCAACGTGAGCAGCAATGGTCCGGTGGCAAATCCGGCGGCGAGGCTCGCTGCGTAAATACCCAGAACGAGGCCGCGCTTCGCCTGCGGAGCGGCGGCGTTGATCCAATATTCGCTCAACACGAAAAGCACCGTCAATGCGGCGCTGAAGATGATCCGGATGGCGAGCCAGGTCCAATAATCGTCAGTGAAGGCGAAAGCCGCGAGGCTTGCGGCGCACAGCGCCAGCGACGCCAAGAGCACCGGCCGCAGCCCGAAGACGCGGGCAAGAATGGGAACGAAAGGAGCGGCAGCGATCGTTGCGAGCCCGGCAACTGCCGAATGCAAGCCGATGGCTCGCGCCGAAAAGCCCGCCTCTTCGAGGCGCAGCGCGATGACGGTGATCGTCAGCGACAGCCCGACGCCGACGATGGTGACGCAGGCGATGGCCGCGCCGATGGCGACGCCGGCGCGATCGTCCCCGCCCGCGCTCAAATCTCTTCGCGAATCCGGCGTTTGCCCCTTGCGTGGTAGAAGGGCACCGGAAGCTCTTGCGAAAATCCCGCCGCCATTCTCTTGTCGAGGTCCTGCAAGATCACCGCCGTGATGATCGGAATGGCGAGATCGACGGCTTCCGCGATTGGGCACCAGACGAGTTCGACGAGCTCGGAATTCTCGGTCACGACGCCCTCGACCCGATGCGCGATATGGGCTGCATCGGCAGCGAAAAAGCGCGAATCGAAGCGTTTCGGGCGGCCCGGCGGCGTGATGGCGCGGCCGATGAACTGAAGCATCGTGAGATCGGGCAAGAAACCCCGTTCGACGAAGCCCGCCCAGCCGAGCGGCACGCGGCGGTTAGGCGGAACTGCGGCTTTGCCGCCGAGAATGAGGCCGGTTTCTTCAAAGGTCTCGCGCACGGCGGCGAGCGCCAGCGAGCGCGGCTTGATCGCTTTGCTGCCGACGCGCTTGCCGAGTTTTTCCGCCGTGGCATCCGGAAGGTCGTTGATCGCCGGCATCGAAAAATCACCGGCTTCGATCCGGCCGCCGGGAAAGACGAATTTGCCCGGCATGAATTTGTGGCCGGCATGGCGGCGGCCGAGCAGGACTTTCGCCACCGGCCCCGATGTGTCGAGAAGAATGAGCGTCGCCGCCGCGCGGGGCGTGACATTCGGCCCCTTCGGCCTGTCGGCGATCACCTCCTCGAATTGGGCCGCCAAGTCTTGGTTTGCCGATGCCATCGGCTCGTCACTCATGCGTTTTGGCTCCATATTGACGAGGGAACAGGACGGACCTCTCTGGAACCGCTCGGTTTCGTCTAACCCGCGGCAGTGACCGAAACAAAGGGATTTTGGACAGAGGGAGATTTTGCCGGAGTTGCGCGGCGCGGAGAAAAATCCGCGGCTGCAGTCCGACACAGCAATTGCAAGCTTCACGGTTTATGGTCAGATGTCTCCGCTTTTGCCGAGGCTCTTGATCAAAGGAGTGTCCATATGAAGAACTTAGTACAGAAACTGGCAATTCTCGCCGGTGTGTGTCTTCTGATTTTTGCCTCCGGCGGGCAGCGCGCGGCGGCGGAACCCGGCTGCTCCGCGACGGTTTATTGGGACGCGAATTTTGGCGGCGAATCTTGGACATTGCATCGCAGCATCCCGTTTGTGGGGCAGCACTGGAATGACCAAATTTCCTCGATCGTCGTGCACCGCGGATATTGGGTGTTTTTCTGGGATGCTGACTACAAGGGGGAAACGCTCAAGCTTGCGCCGGGCCGATACCCCTATGTCGGCGACCATTGGAACGATCAGATCAGCTCGGCACGCTGCGTCGAGCCCACCTGGTGAGTGACAGGCTCTCGACGCAGCGGCAACCGAGGCGTGTTTCTTTATACCAACGGTCATGAGACGTGACCGTTGGTTCCACTCTCGAAATTGCCCTATTTGCCGAAGGTGGCAGCGCCGGCCTTGCAGACCACTTCATCCTGCGAGCCTGTCGCGCCGGAGCAGCCTATGGCGCCGATCAGCTTGCCGTCTTTGATCAGCGGGATGCCGCCGCGAGAGGCGATGATCCCGTCGACGGTCAATGCGGAGTTGGCCCCGCCTTGGATGGCGTTTTCGAAGATCTTCGTTTCGCGCCGGAAGCGTACCGCGGCGCGCGCCTTGTGTTGCGAGATATCGATAGAGGCGAGCTGCGCTCCGTCCATGCGCTCGAAAGCGACGAGATTGCCGCCGGAATCGACGACGGCGATGTTGATTGGCCAGCCTCGCTTCTTGGCCTCGGCTTCCGCAACGGCGATGACTTGCTTCGCCTCGTCGACCGAGATCGGCGCGCCATAGGGGATGTTGAAGGGCAGTTGCTCCGGCACGGTGTCGAGCGGGTTTTGCTGTTGCGCTTGCGCAATTCCCTGGCCCAGCAGGACCGCACCGATGAGGCTGCCGGCGATAAGAGCAGATCGCATCCCAATTCCTCCCGATTTCCGAGGTTCGGCCCCAGCGCAAAAAAACGCTCTGATTCATGATGTCGCTGCGGCCGAGGCGTTTATCGCGAATTTATCGCTTGATGTCCAGTCTGTTTATGCGATATTATCGCTATGAAGACGATCATTTTCACGCACCGAGCCGCGAAAGATCTCGACAGCCTTGACGTAGAAGCACGTGCGGCGGTCGTGGCAGTTCTCGCCAGTTATGCGATCGAAGGGCGCGGCGATGGGAAGAGGCTTTCAGGCCGCGATGGCTTTCAACTCCGCATTGGTCGTTTTCGGGTCCTCTTCGACGAGGACGAGACGACGATCCTTGCGATCTACATTGGCAAGCGAGAGACCACTACTTATCGAAAGAATTGAGAAAAATGGCCGGCCCTCAGATCATCCTCACCCCAAATGGAGAGGAACTCGTCGTGCTCTCGCGCGCCGAATATGACGCTCTCGTCGAATCTGCGGCCGTGGCGGAAGAAGAGGCGGGCGATGTCGCGATCTACGATGCCCGCAGGGCGGAATTGGCTGCAGGCGGCGCATCACTCCTGCCGGCGGAAGTATCGGCGGCACTGATGCGCGGCGAAACCCTCCTGAAGGCGCTGCGCAAATGGCGCAAACTCTCCCAGGTCGAACTCGCTGCCGCTACCGGGCTCGGACAAGGCTATCTCAGCGATATCGAGTCGGGCCGGCGCCGCGGCACAACGGAGACGCTCGCGAAAATAGCAACGGCTCTCGACATCGATCCGGAGTGGCTCAGTTGACTGGACCAGCGGCAACCCGACGGCCGGGCTGCCGATCGACCTCGCGGTCTATCACCGGCAAGCGGCGAGTCCGCTTACGATCGTGCCGCGGTGCCGAGCGCGAAACGGTATTCGCGGAAGCACGCGCCATGGCTGTGCATCATGCAGCCGGTGATGACCGGCTGGACCTCATAGGCCAGGCCGAGGGCGTCGAACCAGCCTTGCAGCCGCTCGAAGATGCCGCATTCGTATTGGGCGATGAGGCCGAGCTTGCTGACGCCTTCGAAGGCGAAGCAGCGGCGGATGTCCCAGCGCACCGCCTCCGGTGCCGGATAGCTCCAAGCGAAGTCCATGAAATCGCCCTTGAGCAACGACGCTGCCGTGTCGATCAGGTTCCGCAAGGCCGCCATCGACCGCACCTCGTCGATGCCGACGAGCTTCATGATCCGGCGGATCTCCACCGCTGCCATGGAGCGGACCGCCGCGCGGTTGATGGCGTTCGTCTTCTCCATCCCGCACTGTTCGGCGCAATGGCGGAACCACATCGCGTCATGCGTCATCCAGTTGCGGATGAGCAGTTGTTGCAGCTGCTGCGGATCGATCGCTTGCATGGACCTACAATTCCCAGATGGACTGCTCGTTGGCCCATCGACCGAGCCAAGTTAGCCCAAGTGGCGGGTTTTGAGAAGCGGAGACGCGCCATTTCGGGTGGGGCCCACAAACACGGCGGCTCGAACGCCCATCTTGCCCCGATCAACGCTTGTCGATCGGCACGTAGTCGCGCTCCGGCGCGCCGATATAGAGCTGGCGCGGACGGCCGATCCTCTGGTTCGGATCTGCGATCATTTCCTTCCACTGCGCGATCCAGCCCGCCGTGCGCGCGACGGCGAAGAGTGCGGTGAACATCGCGGTCGGGAAGCCGATCGCCTTAAGCGTGATGCCGGAATAAAAATCGATGTTGGGATAAAGCTTCTTTTCGATGAAATATTCGTCATGCAGCGCGATCCGTTCGAGTTCGATGGCAACGTCGAGGAGCGGATCGTCCTTGACGCCGAGCGAAGTCAGAACTTCGTGGCAAGTGCGCTGCATGATCTTGGCGCGCGGATCGTAATTCTTATAGACCCGATGCCCGAAACCCATGAGCCGGAACGAATCGTTCTTGTCCTTGGCGCGCGCGACGTATTTCGGAATATTCTCGACGTGGCCGATTTCCATGAGCATCTTCAGCGCCGCTTCATTCGCACCGCCATGCGCCGGACCCCAAAGGCAGGCGACGCCGGCGGCAATGCAGGCAAACGGGTTCGCCCCGGACGAGCCGGCGAGGCGCACCGTCGAGGTCGAAGCATTTTGCTCGTGATCGGCATGCAGGATGAAGATGCGATCGAGCGCCCGCGCGAAGATCGGATTGATTTTGTAGTCTTCGCAGGGCACGGCGTAGCACATGCGCAGAAAGTTCGACGCGTAGTCGAGATCGTTCTTCGGATAGACGAAGGGCTGGCCGATCGAATATTTGTAGGCCATCGCGGCGAGCGTCGGGAGCTTCGCGATGAGGCGCATGGAGGCGACCATGCGCTGCATGGGATCCGAAATATCGGTCGAGTCGTGATAGAAGGCCGAGAGCGCGCCGACACTCGCGACCATCACCGCCATCGGATGTGCATCGCGGCGGAAGCCCTGGAAGAACCGCGCCATCTGCTCGTTCACCATCGTGTGGCGCGTGACGCGGTGGTCGAAATCGGCCTTCTCCGCGCCGTTTGGCAATTCGCCGTAAAGGAGGAGATAGGCGGTTTCGAGAAAATCGCAATGTTCGGCGATTTGTTCGATCGGATAACCGCGGTAGAGCAAAACGCCTTTGTCACCGTCGATATAGGTGATTTTCGATTCGCAACTGGCGGTCGAGCTGTAGCCGGGATCATAGGTGAACATGCCAGTCTGAGCGTAAAGATGGGTAATGTCCACCACCGACGGGCCGATCGATCCGGCCATGATCGGCATCTTGATCGTCTTATCGCCAAGTGCGAAGGAACCGGTCGTTTCGCCCAAGAGATCGCCCATGAGAGCCTGCTTTCTTGAAAAGGGACCACAGCTCGCGGCGCTGCACAAACAGCGTCTTCATAACCGCTCTCACGAGCCCCTGACTAGGTGCGGGAACGCAAGTCGGCGCGGCGGTGGTGCACTGCAGTAAATCACTAAACCATAGTCGGGCGGGGTTCAAGCATCTGCATTATTCTTCAGCGGATCTGGTCCTGCAGGCGGCCTAGACTTTCGTCGCGGCCCAACACCTCGAGAACATCGAAAATGCCGGGCGAAGTCGACCGGCCGGTCAGTGCCGCCCGCAAAGGCTGCGCGACCTGCCCGAGCTTGACCCCGGTTTCCTCGACATATTGACGCACGGCCGATTCCGTCGCTTGCGCCGTCCAGTCCGAGAGATCGGCAAAGCGCGGCACGAGTTCGGCAATATGGGCGCGGCCACCGTTCTCAAGGACCGCAGTTGCCTTCTCGTCGAGCTGCAAGGGCCGCTCGGCAAACAGGAACAGGGCGCCGTCGAGCAATTCGATCAAGGTCTTGGCGCGCTCCTTCAATCCCGGCATTGCGGCGAGAAGCTTGCTGCGCCAAGTCTGATCGAGCTCGCCCTGAGCGAGCTTGCCGGCGAGGCTTGCCCCGTTTGCGAGAACAGGCGAAGTCTCGACCAGAGCCGCGACGAGATTCTTGTCTGCGGTAGTGCGGATATAATGGCCGTTCAGGTGCTCGAGCTTGGCGAAGTCGAAGCGCGCTGGCGAGCGGCCGACGTGGCCGAGGTCGAAAGTCTCGATCATCTCTTCGGTCGAGAAAAATTCCTTGTCGCCGTGGCTCCAGCCGAGACGGACGAGATAATTGCGCAAGGCGCCTGGAAGGTAACCCATGGCGCGATAGGCGTCGACGCCGAGCGCCCCGTGCCGTTTCGACAATTTTGCGCCGTCCGCCCCGTGGATCAGCGGGATATGCGCCATGATCGGAATACTCCAGGCGAGCGCTCGATAGATCTGCATTTGCCGCGCGGCATTGGTGAGATGGTCGTCGCCGCGGATGATATGGGTGACGTCCATGTCGTGATCATCCACGACGACCGCGAGCATATAGGTCGGCGTTCCGTCGGAGCGCAGAAGGACGAGATCGTCGAGGTTCTCGTTCGCCCAGGTGACGCGTCCCTGGACGAGATCGTCGAGGATCGTTTCGCCCGCCGAAGGAGCTTTGAGGCGAATGACGGGCTTGATGCCGGCCGGCGCCTCCGCGGCCGAGCGATCCCGCCAGCGCCCGTCGTAGCGCGGCGGCCGCCCCTCGGCCCGCGCCTGTTTGCGCATGTCGTCGAGTTCCTGCGGTGTCGCGTAGCAATAATAGGCCTTGCCCGCGGCGAGCAGGCTCTCGGCGACCTCGCGATGCCGGGCCGAGCGCTGAAACTGGTAGACCGCGGGGCCGTCCCAATCGAGACCCAGCCAGGACAATCCGTCGAGAATGGCGGCAATGGCCTCGGGCGTCGAGCGGGCACGATCTGTATCTTCGATGCGCAGCAGCATCTTGCCGCCGGCATGGCGGGCGAAGAGCCAGTTGAACAAAGCCGTCCGGGCACCGCCGATGTGAAGGAAGCCAGTCGGGGAAGGGGCAAAACGGGTGACCACGTGGTCTGACATGAAGGGCAGTCCTGCGCGCCACTAGATCAAGGAGTTAGTGCTGCAATTCAACTCACGGATTGAAGCCATCCGTTAGCATCGCAACACTAGGGCGTCTATGTTGACTATTGTTTATCTGCCAGAACGCTCGCCGCTGAGCCATGGGCGCGGCCGCGGCCGCGCGGCCCGCTCGGAATTATTCATGAATTGGGGATTTCGCCGCGCAGCGCGTCGTGTAGCATGGAAAACGAGAAAGAAAAGTGCCGCGTGAACACAGCGCGAACGCGCGGCGGGGTGAGCGCCAGGTACGCGCAACAAGTACGCACAAAGTGAGCGTTGGGAGTTCGCATGACGGATCTGGCCGGCACGGCGCTCGGCAAAGATCGTGGCGCGCTGGGTGACGGCCTCGCCGGGCAGCTCGGGCGTCTCTTCGACGGCCTCAGCCGATCCTTTCGCACGGCGCTGGAAATCGAAATCGCCGAGCGGCGGATGTTTCTGTGGCTGCCGGTTGCCGCCGGCGCCGGCGCCGTGAGCTATCTTTTGGCCGAGCGGGAGCCTTCGATGCTCGTCGCCGGCCTTGCGGCCGCCTTCTGCGGTACGCTCGCCGTCTTGCTGCGCGGTAGGAGGCTGGTTTTCTTCATCGCCGTCGGCCTTTGTGCCGTTTTCGTCGGCCTGCTTTCGGCGAGCTTTCGAACCGCGCGCGTCGCGGCGCCGGTACTCGATCGCATCCGCGTCATCACGCTCGAGGGCTACATCGAGGAAATGGATTTCCGCCGCGCCGGCGCGCGCTTCCTGCTGCGGCCCGAGCGTGCCGAAGGGCTGGCGGCGGGGGAAATACCTTACCGTGTCCGGCTCACTTTGCGGCGCACGCCGCCTTTCGAGGCGGGCACCTATGTCAAGCTCAAAGCGCGGCTTTTGCCGCCGGCGCGCGCGAGTTTGCCCGGCGGCTATGATTTCGCCCGCGACGCCTGGTTCGCCCGCATCGGCGCGGTCGGCAACGTGCTCGGCCGGATCGATGTTTTACCGGCGCCGCATTCGCCCGATCCCATCCTGGCGCTGATGATGGCGGTCGATCGCGGCCGCAATGCGCTGGCGGCGCGCGTCGATACGATCGTCGGGGGCGAGGCCGGCGCGATCGCCGCCGCCATGGTGACGGGTAAGCGCGATCTTCTCTCCGACGCCGCAAGGGAAGTGATTTGCCAGGCCGGCATATTTCACATCATCACCATTTCCGGCGTGCAGATGACCCTGGTCGCCGGGATATTTTTTGTCGGGTTGCGCCGCCTGTTGGCGCTGAGTTCGACGCTCGCCTTACGTTACCCGATCAAGAAATGGGCGGCGGCGGCCGCGATCGTGGCCGCCATAGCTTACGACATCTTGACCGGTTCGCGTGTCGGCACCGAACGCGCCTTGTTCATGACCATGATCATGCTCTTGGCGGTCTTGATGGGACGGCAAGCTTTCAGCATGCGCAACCTCGGCTTCGCCGCCTTGCTCGTCATACTTCTCGAGCCCGAAGCTCTGCTCGGCGCGAGCTTCCAATTGTCGTTCGCAGCGGTTGCGGCGCTCGTCGCCGTCTATGAGGCGCGCATCGCCGCGGCGGGCCGAAAGCGGGCGAGCGGCACGCAAGAATTTGGCCGCAGACCGCGCCACACGATGTCGCGCCGGCAACGCCTTTGGTATTTTGCAAAAGAAAAATTGGGGCATCACCCGGCGGCTCTGCTGTTCGCGACGTTTTGCGCGACTTCGGCGACGGCGTCCTTCATGGCCTACGACTTTCACGAGCTCAGCCCCTATGTGCTGATCGGCAATCCCTTGACCCTCACGATCATCGAACTCTTTGCCGTGCCCGGCGCCTTGCTCGGCACATTTCTTTATCCGCTCGGGCTCGATGCTTTCGTCTGGCACTATGTCGGCGCCGGCATCAATTTCATTTTATGGGCGGCGCGTGGCATCGGCAGTCTGCCGGGCTCGTCCATCCATCTCGGCGCCTTCGCGCCCTGGTCGCTGGTGTTTCTCACGCTCGCCGTGCTGTCCGCGGTGATCTGGCGAACCGCGATTTTGCGGGCGAGCGCCATTCCGCTCGCACTGATCGGCCTTTATGGCGCGGCGAGCGGGCCGAGCTTCGATCTTGCGATTGCCGCGACCGGCGATGCCTTGGCGCTGCGCGGCGGCGACGGCAGGCTCGCCGTTCTCGGCCATCGTCCAAGCCATTTTGCCGCCGAGCAATGGCTGCGCGCCGATGCCGATCCGCGCGCGGCGGGTGAAGCCATCGAGACGGACGCCTGCGACAAGATCGGCTGTGTCGGCTTTCTGAAAGATGGCCGCTCCGTCGCTCTCGTTTTCGACAAAGCGGCCTTCGCCGAAGATTGCCTGCGCGCCGATGTGCTCGTGACGCCGATGCGGGCGCCGCCCGGCTGCGCCGCCGCGCTCATCGTCGATCGCGACAAGCTCGCCGAAACGGGTTCTCTGGCGCTCACCGTGCAAGGCGACGGCTTTGCCATCACGACGGCGCGCGCGCCCGGCGAAGACCGGCCCTGGTCGCGTGCGCCGAAACCACGCTGGGGCAAGAACGAAGTCGCGAAAGACGCCGGTTTGGCCAAGGATCAGGGCAAGAGCGAAACGACCGAGCCCGGCGCCGAACACGACGAACATGCCGACGACATGAGCGCGGTCGAGTAGGGAGGCGGACTCGCCTGAACCCACCCGAAGGTCCGCCACCGCTCGTTGCGGCCGGCCGCGTCGGCAGCCGGACACCGATCGTTCACGGCCACTCATGTCCGAGTTGTGCAATCGCCGTGTTCTAGCCTAGTCAGCGCCTTGCGACACTGGGCGCGACAGTGCACTATCCGGGCCGACGACAGTAATCCTCGAGGCATCCAATGAACCGACGCGAATTAATTGTCAGCTCGGCTGGCGTCCTCGCTTGCGGGCTTTATCCGGGCATGGCGCGCGCCAGCGCGCCGCTCGCTCTTGCACCGGACGTCGCGCCGCCGATGGAAAGCCGCGAGGCCTTCGTCGCGTGGATGCAGAAGAACCGGGGCGAGGATGCGGGCTTTCTCGGACAGCGTTACGATCGCTTTCTCCAGCTCATCAGCCATCATGATCTTTGGGACGCGGCCGACAAGCGCGCCTATCTGCTCACTCCGCGCGAGGAATTCGTCACGCAGGAAAATCTGACGCGCGCCTATGAATGGCATCACCTCAATATAGGGTTCGGCGTCACCATCACCGGACCGCATACGGTGGCGCGAATGACCAACACATTGAGCATCAAACGCGGCGACAAAGTGCTCGAAATCGGCACGGGGTCCGGCTACCAGTCGGCCTATCTCGCCAACCTTACCGACAAGCTGTGGTCGATCGAAATCATTCCCGCACTGACCAAGCGCACGCGCGCACTTTATGACCGGCTCATAGCGCGCGGCTATAACGAATATGGCGTGATCAACACGAAGAACGCCGACGGCTATTATGGCTGGGAAGAGGCGGCGCCGTTCGACAAGATCATCGTCACGTGTGGCATCGACCATATCCCGCCGCCGCTCCTGCGACAGATGAACCCGTCGGGAATCATGGTCATCCCCGTTGGCCCGCCCGGCGCGCAGCATGTGATCAAGGCGGTCAAACTGAAGGTGGCGGACGGGACGTTCAGCGTGACGCGCTCGGATATTTACGGCGGCGCGATTATTCCGTTCGTGCCTTTCACAGGCGGCCATGAAAGTTAGGCCCTGTTCGGGAATAAATGAATCGTTTGGCGACAAGGATGAGCGGTCCAGAAGCCCTCTCCATGAACACGGCCGCCGATTGTCATCCTCGCGAAAGCGAGGATCCAGGGGCAACAAGCACAACCTCTGGATTCCCGGTCTCGCCTTCGGCTCGCCGGGAATGACAGAACGGCGCCTGTCTCCTTGAACAGCCGCCGAGATAGCGTTCATGGTCCGTGTGCAGCTCCGCCGGAGCTGATGGCTCATCCTGAGGTGCGAGCGCAGCGAGCCTCGAAGGACGAGGGCGCCAAACACCTTGCTTTCCGCGCTTCTCACCAAGCGACGCTCCCTCGTGCTTCGAGACGGCCCTAAAGGGCCTCCTCAGCATGAGGAAGCTTGTGGCTGCTGCAAATGGAGGACTTATTCTCGGACGACGCCTTAGTGCAGATTTCTTCGACTGGAGCAGAACGAGGAAAAGTGGGACACTGCACGGCTTTTCCGACGCGTTCATGTTCACGCAGATTGCTTAAACCTGAACGCCCATCCGGCTCGAGACTTTTGCAATAGATCGTGATCTGGCCAGCGGCCCCCGCCGGAAGAAACGCGGAGCCTTCGGGCGAGGGCGATCACTTCGGCTGGCAGGTCCGCGCGCGGCCGTCGCCTTCGGCGCCAGCTCCAGCGCGCGCTGCAAGGCCGCGATGCGTTTAACGAGGGCGCGGCGTGCGGCCGTGCCGCCTCACGCCGAGCGGCGCAAAGCCAAGGTAATGCCGTCGCTTGTGTGCTGGACGAACATGCCGACGAGATGAGCGCGATCGAATAGGGGGCGGCGGGCGACGCGTTGCTGCAGATCGAAGCCGGCATTCAGCCGAAAGAGCTGCAGGCGCAGACCATGTCCAGTGTGAGAACTCCGGGCTAGATGACCCATGGACAACTCTGCTCATCTGTTCAAAGATGAGAGCGCGGCGCCGCGCCGCGCGATTCATCGTCGGCGCGGTCAACGGGATGCTGGAGGAGGACGATGCACGCAAAGAACGAGGCATCTCCAGTTGGGCAGTCCCTTATGGGGTGCCAGCTCGATCAAGCAGACCGCGGGTTTCGACCCGCCCGCGCGCGATTGGCGCTTCGCCGCTGGAGCGCCCTCTTGGTCCTGATTCTGGCACGCCCGGATCTGCACCCGTGACAGATCCCGACAGTGCACTTCCGGCGGATCGGCAAACCGCAGATTGCGAATCGGATGCCCCGCCAAGCCCTGATAGTCGATACAATCCCGAACGCCCGTTACGGCAGGCTAAGAATTTGGGTCAGTATGCCAGGGCCGCTAGAACATGGGTCATCGAACGCGGCATCCGAGCCATGGTCGGATCTTCGGCCAGCGTCGATCCCGCGGGGATCTCGGACATTCCTTTGATCAGCGCGAGCTTGCGGGTGGTATTGCTGAGGGGTCTCCAAGCTGTCGGCATCCGGCAGTTTGTCAGCAACAGCGGCTTTGGCCATCCTTTCGTCTGTCACATTGGCGATCTTGCCGAACATCCTTTTTATCATCGCCGCGCCTACCAAAAGGAGCTGCAGCTCTGTGCGGCTTGGTTGCGGCAGGAAGGCGGGGAGGCCGTTGTCTATGATGTGGGTGCGAACGATGGTTTCTTTGCTTGCCAACTCGCCCAAATGCTCGCCGGCCAATCGGCGAGGATCTATGCCTTCGAGCCGGTGCCGACAAGCTTCGCCGGACTTGTGACCTCAGTGCAACGCCTCGATTTGCAGGAAAGAGTTTACCCCTTTCCGGCAGCGGTGACCGACCATCCGGGGCCAACCCGGATCAGTTATTCTCGACGAAACTCACTCTGCGCTCAGGTCACTCCGAATGGCCTCAATAGCCGCATCGGCGACACTCTCGCGCATGCTGTCGGGATCACTTTGGATGAATTCCATTCATTGTCTGGAGCGTTTCCGACCCTGGTGAAGATCGATGTCGAAGGAAGCGAACCCGCCGTCTTGCGCGGCGCGCAGACGTTGCTGTCGCGACCGGATCGGCCGGCGCTTCATCTCGAGTATAATCCCGTCACCCTGGCGGAAAGCGGCGAATCTTTAGCGGCGCTTGCCGAGCTGCTTGCCGGTTACAAGCTCCACTATGTCGATGATCTGCAGGGACAGACATTCCCGTTCGGCTACCCTATAGGCGAGCTGAGAGGCATTCACTGGATATGCAACCTGTTTGCGGTTCCTCTCGGCGAAAATTCAAAATCCCGCTGGGCGTCGACGCTCGCCGATGCGCAGCGCCGGATTGCTGTTTGAGCGTGCGGCCGTGACGGCTTGGGGGAACTGGCCGCAAACCGGCGCACTCGATCTTGCGTGCCGCGTCAGGCCGAGCGGCGCAAGGCGAAGGTCGTGCCGTCGCTCGTATGAACATGGCCGAGGCGGGCGAGGGAAGCGAGCACGCGGGCGGCAGGACAGGATAACGGGACGTTGCATCTGCTCACTTCATCTAACGCTCAATCCCCAATTCAGCCGCCGTGAATGCGTTCGCAGCCGCTTCCTGATAGAGAGCATCGAGGTCGACGCCGAGAGCGAGAAGCGCGGCGATGCGCTGAATGACCTGCCGGAACCATTTGCGCTCGTCGTCGGTCAAGGGCTTGTCATCGCGGCGATCAGCTTGTCGGTAGCCAAGCCACTTCTTGAGGACAGGGTAGCCGCCAAGCTGATAGGTCCACACGGCTTCTGGCACGTCGGAAAAGTAGGCGTCGTCGTTAATATAGAGATCGCCCGTCCGCCCGCCCCATACCTCTTCGCCCCACGCCTCAAGCGGCATTTCTTCAACCGTGAACGGGCGTGGTCTCCAACGGCCGCGAGAGCCGCCCCAATAGGACACAGTGATTTTGAGATCGCCGGGGCTAAGGTTGCCGCCGTCCGCGCGCTTCAATGGCCCAAGCACGGCCGCGCGCTTGTGCCCCACAACGGTTTCGATGACATCACGGGCATCGCGGTTGGCGTCGAGAAGGCGCGTCACCTGTTCGCCCTTGGTGACAAGCCGGTCGAATAGATCACGATTCTTCGGGATAGGCAGATGCGCCCAATCGGCCGAAAGCGCGCTCTTGTGTTCGGCCTGATAGGCCGGAGCGTGAAGCACGCCAAAGCCGACACGGAAGAGCTTACCCACAAAAGCGCGGGCATCGGCGCTGGCTCGTGTGACCGTCAGCCGGCTAGCCGCGGTCGCGTCATGTGATGTAAGGCCAAAATTTGCCCCTGCAATACGCCACACACTTTCAGCGACATTCCCATACTTCTCAGCAGAAAACTCTTCTGCGATTTCGCGTGGAAATAAAACGGACCCGCGTTCATGAACGTGAAGGTTTGCAAGAACTGTCGAAAATAGGGGGCGTGTTTCAGATTCCTTGCGTGGTTCCGGCACCGTAATGAAAAGTTCGTTCGAACTGATATTCGCTGCTAAATCCGGGCGGGATTCGTTAAGCCATTTATACTTATCCACGTAATAAATGGCTCGTTGATCTAACGGAAACGCCAGAAAATCGAAAACTGATGCAGGGTCAAAATGGCCTTCGGCCTTCAGCCTCTGCCATGCTCTTTGCGGATCGTATCGTGCACGTTCCGCCGCAATCTCTGGATAGCTTGCTTTGGCCTCAGCAAAAGACTTCGAAGCAAAGTATCCTTTTAGGCGGTTTTCAATCTCGGGGCGCGTGTAACCTATAACTCCGCCGTCAATGCCGCGATTGTGGTTCACGCCCTGATAAGACGTCGGGAACAACTCGTCCAATGCAGGCCATGCCTCGAAACCGCCTTCAACCATCGTCGGCGATAGCCGCCACCGGTTTTCAAGTGTTGGCTTGGCTGCCAGATAAGGTGCGGATGTGTTGCTCGCACCAGTGGGCAATGTGGAGACAAGTTCCGCGCGCTTGTTCTTCGCGAGTCCCCAAAAATCGCGATAAAGCACCTCCGCCATTGTTGGTTTGGTCTTGGTATTGGCGCGCTTCATCCAAGTGACGACGGCCGTCCCCGGCTGAATGCCGCGCGGGTCCATTTCAGTGGTGAAGGCGCTTTGGTCCGCTGATCCTGCCCCTGGCAGTCCGGCGGGGATAAGCTTTCCCGTTCGATATTTGTCGCCGTTCAAATTGTCGATCCACACTTTATGAAAGTTCGACAACAGCGATTTCCGCATGATCGGATGTGACCGACCGGTGAGATACGAGGAATTCGAAATATAGGACACAATGCCATATTCGGCGGCTTCGCCAATGCGCTCTTCGGCCAGACGGAAGAACCGAATGTAAAGATCATCAAGAAGCTGTTTGCGGACACCGTACTCGGTAAAGAGTAGGCTTTTCCCGCGCTGTTTCTTCTTCGGCTTACCGAACTCGTCTCGTTTCACCTGCTTCAATTTTTTGTCTACATCGTCAACCAGTTCGATGCCCTTGTAATGTGCAACAAGCTCGGCTTCTTCCGATTGTGCCGCTCCCGCGAAGCGGTCATAAGGCGGATTACCCATGACGACAATGATCTTGGCTTGCCGCTTCACATCTTGAGAAGCATCGAACTCTTCCCGCATTTCGCAGGGCTGTCCGGGGAAAATCAAACATAGCAGAAGCTCATCTGATTTGGCGAGTTTCGATCGCGTTTTTTGCTCGGGTTCAGCGGCGGCGGTTTGTCGATCGCGGCGATGTCGCGGCGCTCGAAGATGCACTGAGCCACGAGGTCGATGAAGCGCAAAATCGGGATTTGAACACGATGCACTTTGGCGGCGATGCGTAGCAGCGCATAAGCGATCATCGCAGCGATGAGCTGCAGGCGGATCGCATTGTCGTTGTTGCCGAGGAACTTGCGGATTTTGAGATGCTGCTTGATCCAGCGGAACAGGAGTTCAATCTGCCAGCGGCCTCTATAAAGGGCCGCGATGGCGACGGCGGAACGGTCGAAATCATTGCTCAGAAAGTTGATCGTGCTGCCATCCTTGTGACGCTTGATGGTGATGCGGCGCAGCCTTATCGGCAGCTTGGAATCACCTTTGCTGGCGAAGCGCACCTCGGCATCTTCGAGTATGGTGCAGCCGTCGCCTTCGGTAACCTCGATGGGGCGCATTTCGACGCGCGTGAGCCCCATGTTGGACTTCGGCCGGGTGACGAAGATCGCTCCAGCGGCATGGATGGCGCGCCACCAACCATAATGGCAATAGCCTTTGTCGAAGACATAAGTCGCACCGGCTTCGATGTTGATCGTGCGGCCGATCTCGGCATCGTTGATATTGGCATCGGTGATATCGAGAATGCGCGGGCAATCGGACTTGGGATCATAGACGACATGCATTTTCATGCCGCGAATGCGGCCATTCCACTTCGCCCAATCGCACAATTTGCCGAGTGGAACGGGCGTTAAATCGATGAGGCGCAGCATGTCCTTGCCGTCGCGGCGCGTGGCGCGATCGAGCAGACCCGCAATCAAACCGAAAGTGTCGGCAAAGACCGCGACGGGCCGGATTTTATTTGCATCCGACAAAGTCGAGCGCGCCAGTGTGCCGGTGCCAAGATGATAATGATGCTGGCTATTGGCGTTCCAGCTGGCCGCCAGACCACGCAATCCGTCGGCGGCGGAAAACTGGGCGAAGATCAGGCCCACCAGATGGTCCCAGCTCTTGAATGATTTGTCGTAGGCATCGCCGTCGTGGCGCTCGACGATCGTGTCGAACTGCCGCCGATCGAGGGGTGCAAGCAATTTGGCAAATATGGTAGGTGTGAAGCGCATGCTCCTGTTCCCGTCCTTTTCTGAGTCTCGCCAACCAGAAAATAGACGCAAACGGCATCGCCGTAGACGAAAATCCTTCGTTTTCAGGGGCATGCACCTGCGGCCTAGTGATTCACCTTGCAAGTTCGCCGCCTTCCCGGACAGCCCTGCGCATTTCGGGGAAGGTCAGCTTTATATCGCCGCTGTCGTGCCAACCGGAAAGCGAGTTGGTGAGGAAGATCGTGAGACGCTTTTCCGGGTCCGGCTTTGCACCGAGGCTATCGAGCAAGAGATAGAGCTGCAGTTGCGCTACTGCGAAAGGCGCAGTGAGGATTTCGAAGCCGATCACCCGTTCGTGGAAGGCGCGTGAAAGCTCCAAGCCGATGGCGGAGTCCTCGCCATCGGCCCGCGCCTCTTCGGCGATGCAGCGCGCCACTTCCAAAAGATAGGCGCCAGTGCCGCAGCAAGGGTCCAGCACCACGACGTCTGGATCGGCGAGGCCGCGCGGCCGTCCCAGCTCCGCCTTGAGGATGTAGTGAACTCGGCGCACTTGATAGCGAACGATTTCGGGCGGTGTGTACCAGACGCCCAAATCTTCGCGAAGTTTCGGATCAAAGGCTTCGAGAAAGGGCTCATAGAAGTAAGTGATCGCGGCGGCCGTCGTCTGTTCGTCGATGGTCGGAAACGTCATGCGCGCGCGAAATAGCGGGCGATCGACGCGATTCAACGTCGCAATGGCGCGGGCAAGATGATCTTCAAGTCCAAGCGCCTTGAGCCTCTTCGGATGCCGGATGTCGTGAAGTAGCGCGTCGAGAAACGGAATCGGAAGATAGGCGTGAGCATCGTCTATTTCGAAACGGGCCGAAGCGTCGGCGGCCCTGTCCCACAGAACCCATGCGGCGAAGAGTGAGTAAAAGGCGGTTTGCACAAGCGATGAACGGAAGAACCGATCGCCCTTTTCATCGTCGATATCGAAGGAAAGGCCGAGGGCTTGGCGATAGTCATCCAAAAGCGGCTTGACCGGCTTCAAGTCTGCAGGGAGAGCGTCCTTCGCATCCCGCGCCTGTCGCGCCAGCACCTTCGCCAAATCGGCCGGATCGGCAAGCGGTGCGTAATCCGTGACCGAACGATCGACGATTTCGAGAAGGTCGGCGATTGTGGCATTATCAATCTTAGCGTGCGGCTCGGCGCCGGTGAAAGCCGACCATAGATCGACGGCCTTGATGAGGGTCCGCTTGTCGGGCGGAACGGCGCCAGTTGCCGGCCGTTGGTAACCCGGTGCGCAAGCCAACAGGCCAAACGCTCGGACGTTGCACAAAAGAACGACGCCTGTTTGGGCGAGGTAGCGGCCGATTTGGTCTTTCTGTTCGGTCGAAACGGCAAGTTCCTCGACACTGATCGTTGGCCGTTTCACCTCGCCGAAGACGCCAACGAACATCTTGTCGTCGCCGAGAACGAAGTCGGGCATATCCCGCGCCTTCGACCGCGATTCCGACGTGTTCACCCGAACTTCGAATGGAAGTCGCCGTTCCTTCAAGATTGCTGAAATCAAGGATTTGATCGCAGGATAGAACGTGTTCTCCGTAGAAGACGGCTGTAAATCGAGATGCCGCGTCTCGGACACGTATAGGAGGAAGGCGGCGGCTATTTTCTGCATCTTCGGTTGTTCACTCACGAATCGCATACTGTCGGACAGGCGCCTGCTTGCGAAGGTCATCACATTGATGACCGGCAGGAAAGGCGCAAAAGAAAATTGCCCGGACTTCGGGCCAGAAAGTTACCTTTGTGAGTGCGATTTGGCGGAACGGAACCCGGAATCCGATGCAAAGTGCGTCCGCGAAACGGGGATCTCTCCAATGTCATCCCCGCGAATGCGGGGATCCAGAAAACCAGTTGTAACATTGATTCTGGATTCCCGGTCTCGCTGGCGCTTGCCGGGAATGACAGGCCTGCGGCGTCGCTCAGCGGGCGCACTCGAAGCGATCCGCCTCAAGCTCGCCGGAATGCCGCTCCAGACAACTCCGTAACTGGGGCGTGAGAACGTCGCTAGGACGTGAGCAATTACCGTCAGCCCCGCACATGAACTCGTGATATCGGGCATCTGCCGACAAATTGCGGAACGTTTCTTGCTCTCGGTCAGACGGACCGCCCGATACCGCAACGATGGAAGCGCATCATCTTGATTTTAGTCATGGAAGCGCAACTCCAATTTTGGTCACTTATCGGACAGACAATGGCGCGGGACAGACAATAGCGCGACGCATGGGCGCGATACGCGAACTGGTGTTGTATTTCGAGAATGTACCCGCTTAGGTTGCGGTTCGTCAACCGCTGTTGCAGGGATGTGGTTGCCCGGGAGCAGCTGCGCGCCGGCCACTTCCGCTGCGGTGCACGGCTCAGCGCTGTGAAGGCCACGGTTGATCTGCTGTTGGGATGAAAACTTGCGCATGTCGAAACGACTGCGCACGTCGAAACGGAGGTTAGGATTGTATCCGATCGTTCGCCGCGAGGTCTTTTCCGATTCGACTTTCCTCTGGGAAGTTCACGCGCCCGATATCGCGCAATCGGCGCAGCCGGGTCACTTCGTCATGCTTCGGCTCCATGAGGGCGGCGAGCGTGTTCCCCTCACCATTGCCGACTTCGACCGCGAGCGTGGCACCATCACCATGGTTGTCCAGATGCTCGGCAAGACGACGCGCGAAATGCGCGACGACTTCAAACAAGGCGACAGGTTCCTCGATTTCGTCGGGCCGCTCGGGTTGGCGCAGCATATCGACAAGGTCGGACATGTGGTTCTGGTCGGTGGCGGGCTGGGGGTCGCGCCGGTATTTCCGCAGCTGCGCGCATTCACCGAGGCCGGCAGCCGCACCACCGCGATCATGGGCTTCCGAACCAAGGACCTGGTGTTTTGGGAGGATAAATTCCGCGATTACGCCGACGATCTCATCATTTGCACCGATGACGGCAGCTACGGCAGGGCGGGGCTCGTCACCGCCGCGCTTCAGGAGGTCGTGGCGCGCGACAATCCTGATCTTGTGATTGCCATCGGCCCACTTCCGATGATGCACGCCTGTGTTGAGGCCACCCGGCCGTTCGGTGTCAAGACCATGGTGTCGCTCAACACGATTATGGTTGATGGGACGGGTATGTGCGGCTCGTGCCGCGTGACGGTTGACCGCGAAGTCAAGTTCGCCTGCGTCGATGGCCCGGATTTCGATGGCCACAAGGTCGATTTCAAGGAGCTCTACGCGCGCCAAAGGCGGTTCAAGCGCCAAGAGGCGCTCGCCAACGAAGACTTCGATCACGTCTGCGGGATCGAAAAGCGGCTGATCGTCGACGGCAAACGCAACTACAAGAAATTTTCTGCGCTCGAGCCTGAACAAGTGGCTATGCAAGAGCGGAACCCGCACGAGCGCATCCACAATTTCAAAGAAGTCAATCTCGGGTACTCGATTGCGGATGCGCTGCGCGAGGCCGAGCGCTGCATCCAATGTGTCAAGCCGACCTGCATCGCGGGTTGCCCGGTCGGCATCGACATTCCGACGTTCATTCGCAAGCTGTTGGTGCGCGACGTCGATGGCGCGCTGGAGACCATCTACGAGTTCAGCATGTTCCCGTCGATCTGCGGCCGCGTCTGCCCCCAGGAATCACAATGCGAAGCGCAGTGCATCCTTATCCGGAACAAGGGCCGCAAGCTCGAGTTGGTAGCCATCGGCCGACTGGAACGCTATATCGGCGATCACGCGCGTCCGCCGAAGGCTGCTCCACCCGTGATCGAGCATCCACTCGGCAAGGTCGCGATCGTAGGCTCCGGACCTGCAGGGCTTGCTGCGGCGGCCGACCTCGTGCGGTTCGGCGCGGAGGTCACCGTTTATGAGGCGCTGCATGTCTTAGGCGGCGTGCTCCAATACGGCATTCCGACATTTCGACTACCGCGCGACATCATCGATCGCGAGGTGCAGCGCCTCAAAGATATGGGCGTTCGCTTCGAAGTCAATAAAGTGATCGGCAGGACCTTCACGCTTCCGGATCTCACTGGGAAGATGGGCTATGATGCCGTGTTCGTCGCCGCCGGCGCAGGCGCGCCGACCTTTCTCGGCATCTCGGGCGAGTATGCCGGCCAAGTCTATTCGGCGAACGAGTTCTTGACGCGCGTAAACCTCATGGGTGGCGACCGCTTCCCGTATCTTGGCACGCCGATCAGCTTCGGCACGAGCGCCATCGTCATCGGCGCGGGCAACACCGGGATGGACTGCCTGCGGGTCGCAAAGCGTCTCGGTGTTCCGACGGTGCGCTGTGTCTATCGCCGATCCGAAGCCGAGGCGCCGGCTCGCATCGAGGAACTGCGTCATGCCAAGGAAGAGGGGATAGAGTTTTTCTTCTTGCACGCGCCGGTCGAAATCCTTCTCGATGGAGACGACAATGTGCGCGGCATGAGAGTGCAGAAAATGATTCTGGGTGAGCCCGACGAGCGTGGCCGCCGCAAACCGGTGCCGCTCGACGAATTCCTCGAACTGGAATGCGATACGGTCATCTATGCGCTCGGCACCAAGCCCAATCCCATCATCGGTCAGGCTACGCCCGGCCTTCACCTTGACGCGAGGGGCAATGTCACCGCCGATGGCGACACGCAATGCACCAACCTGCCGGGCATATTCGCCGGCGGCGATATCGTAACCGGCGGGGCGACCGTCATCCTTGCGATGGGCGCTGGCCGCCATGCCGCGAAGGCGATCGGCGCTTGGCTGCAAATGGGCAAAACAAGATGGCCGGTTACCAAGGAGGACGCGGAAGCTTTCATTCCCGGTGCTGCGGTGGGCAGTCTCTTAGCCGCGGCGCCGGCTGTCGCCTCGTGCCTGCAAGAATAAATCGCAACAACCGCGAGTTCCCGATGTCCGAGCAGGAACAGATGGAAAGGCCCCGTTCGCGGAGAGTGGATGCAAGTTGGGGTGGCGCGACTTAACATAAAGTGGCGTGCTCGATGGTCAGAAACAGCCTCGCACGGGCGAGCGACCATGCGACGCGTGATCCGTGAACGTAGCGACCTGGATCAGTGGGACAGGATGTTGATCATGGTAGGAACCAGCCTATGTCCGAAATGTCATCAGCCGCTGGAGGACGACGAGTTTTATATTTGCTGCGCGGGCGCCATTCTGCAGTGGCGGTGTCAAAGCTGCGCCAAGGTGAGCGAGGGCTTTGCCTTCCCATATGGAATGTGCCCGCACTGTGGGGGAACGCTGAAAATGCTGGAGCGTCTTGGCCTGTCCGACGAGACTTCCTTGGATGCAATCCGCATGGCATTCCAAATCGAACTTGGGGGACAGGCCTTTTACGATCGCGCCGCTGCACGGGTCGATGAGCCTGTTCTCAAGGCGCTGTTCACCAAGTTCTCTGCGATGGAACACGAGCATATGGAGACGCTTTCACGACGTTATCACGTCGAAGTTCTCAAGCCGAACCACGGTTTCCGCTTGGATTTGGCCGCTATCCAAGCTGGCATCGAAGGTAATATCGACGATCCTGAAACTCTATTCCGTAGCGCCATCATATTTGAGAAGCGCGCCGTCGCTTTCTTCAACGAGCGCGCCAAGACCGTGCCGCATGGATCGGTCGAGCAGGAACTTTACCGCGAATTGGCCGCGGAGGAAGGCGAGCATGTCGCGCTGCTCGAAACCGAGTTGCAACGTTGGTCGAAGGGGAGGGCCGGAATCCTCGCAAGCTGATGGTTTTTCTCGCCCGGGGTCGGAACGCGAAGGCGAGGCCCGTCGCGAAACTGGCGGCCCAGTCCGCTTTGTCGTCCAACGTGAGACGAGGAGCGCGATATAATTCCGCCTGACGACCCTTCCGTCATTGCAAACCTCGATCAATTCCGGCCATCGGATTTCATGCGCATAGCGACCGGACTAGCCGCTAAGGCGCGTCGGTCAAACAATTCACAAAGACGGCAATGTGCGGCTCGGGGAAAGCAACGCTTGCGATTTCAGCGTACGATTCAAGATTGGCTCTCGCCGCTGCACGGATTTCGTCCGGCAGTCCAATTCCAGTCACGGAAATGGATGAGGCCATCACCTCTTGTTGCAATCGTTCGGCTTCCAGCTCGGCGGCCTTGACGCGCTCTCGTAGTGATTCTGTCCCCTGCGGGGGCCAATTGGGCGCCGGATGCTTGAGAGCGCGGCGTGCAAGCCGTAGAGGATAGACCACATCAGCTTGCCAAGAGTTTACGAGATCGACAACATTGCGAATACTCTCAGCACTCAAGCGCCGTCCATAATGTGCGCACCACAGCATGAAGAGTATTACGTTGACGTCTATGCCGAATCGATCCTGAAGGTCCAAACAGGTCTGCGCAACCGACGGTTTAGCGTAGGTTTGCAGGGAGAACGTCCAAAATGAGAGGCTGGAATCTGGCATGAGGCCGCTACCGAATCTGGCGGTGCGTCAACTGATCTGACCGCACGTCGTCGAGATAATTGAAAGCGGCGCGCGACGCCGGCGGTTTCACCTGCTGCCTCGCGATGATACTACCGCCACGGGTTCTTAGCCATGGTAGTGCTTGCCGGCCGAGCGTCCAAGACTTTAATTATGTCTTTGATTTCGATGTTGGGCGCGCAAGGGCTCGAAGAGCCTTGGACGCGCTGATGAAGAGTCGCGGTGAAAACGAGAAGAATCAAAGCGCATTCCGACAGATACGTTGTTGTTCCCGTATTGAAATCACATTGGAATTTCGATTTGTCGCAACGATAAATGATGCGTTTCGCCGGGCGCGAGCTGCGTGGCGAGATCGCCGCGCTGCGTGATCCTTATGACGCATCTAATAAGTTGAGAGTTCCCCCGGCTCTGCCGGGGTGGCAGTAGGAGTTTGACGTTTGCCGGGGTCCGCCATGATTCTTCGTTTTGTGAGCCGCCAAGCACTCAAAGGGTCAAGTGATGATGGGCCAAGGTTGTCGGTCGCCATGGTTGCCGAAGCGAATTCCAAACAATCATGAACACCCTATGCCAGTCTAAGTGCACATACGGAGATGATTAAATCGCATTCTCGCTGAACCACGCAGTGTTGCCACGCGGATATCGGCGCAGTTATTCCCGCACGAGGCCTAAGAATCCAGCCGCGAAAACCTGGGAAGCAGAAGAAAGCTCGATCGATCGATATTCAATCGTAGGCCTCTCACCTTCGGAGTTGTCATCCGGGGACGCTAAAGCGTCCACGCCCAGCCGCTTTGAGCGGCTCACCAAATAAGGCCTCCGGCTTTGCCGGAGGATAATTACTCCGAATTGTACCGCCAAGGCCAGTCTGACAGAGAATTTATTTGGCCCGCCGTCGCAATTCACCCATAGTCTGATCGGAGGCAGTTTCTCCCTTCTTTTCCGGCGCGTCTATGCGGTTCAACAGGGTCCTGTTCACTGATGATTTCTTGCGCAGTCGCGCAACCGGCGCGGTTTCGCATCCGAACAATCGGCGCATGATGCGCGGCCTCTTCGCCCCTGCGCTGGCGCGCCTCGGCGTGCCATATGCCGAAGTATTTTCTGAAGACGACGGCGGCGACATTCCGACCGCCTCGCTGATCGCGGCCGTGCGCGCAAGACCGCATGGCAATATAAAGCTCGATCTCGGCGATTGGGCGGCCGCCACCGCGGGTGAAATCCCGCTCGATGCCGCGCACGCGCTTCGGCTTGACGTCTTTGAACCCGATGCGCTCGTCATCGGTTTCGGCCTGCCACCATCGATCCTGAATTTACTCGATCGGCGCGGCTGCTCGTTCATCGACGCCGAAATACACCCAGTTCGTTTCACGCGCGAACTTGCGTTGCGCGTTCGCACGAACGACCCTCTCATCCTGCCGCACCTCAACTCCGCTACACAATCCGACGGTGAATGCTGGGCGGCTGCCGCGGCGCTCTCTGCCTATTACGCGCGGCGCGCACCCCCTTTCGTGATTGACGCGTCTATGAGGGTCGGCGTTTTCGTCGGCCAGATGCAGATCGACTTTTCGCTCGTGCAGGATGGTGCACTCTTGTCTCCCGTCGATCGTTTGGCAGAGATCTCCGCGCTGGCGCGGAGCGTCGACTTTCTTCTCGTCAAGCCGCATCCCTATCAAGAATCGGCAGCGCATCTGTGGCCGGTCCATGGCGCCATTCCCAATGCCATGTGGTGCACTGAAAACCTTTATGCGTTGATGTGCCACGACAACGTCGAATTCATCGTTGCCCTATCCTCGAGCGCTTTGTCGGAGGCGCCCTTCTTCCTCAAGGCCGCCCACGCGTTGATTCGACCGGACGGGGATGACCCCGCCAAGCTCCCGGCGAGCTGCTCACTTTACCGGCGTGTCAACGCGGACATCGCCTCGATCGGTATCATGTCGCACATTCTCGGCGCACCACCGATGTCACGCGGCACGACGCTGCCTGCCGAACTCGATCACCAATGCGATTGGGGCGCGTTGGGGGATTGCCGATCCGGTTCGACCCTTCGGCGGCATCCCTGTGCTCGAGCCCGGTCATCAACTTTCTTTTGCAAGCGGAGGCAATGGCGCGGCGGTGCTTGCTGAGGGCTGGTCAGAGCCAGAAAGCAGGGGCGTCTGGAGCGACGGCCCCATCGCGACGCTGCGGTTTCGCACTAAAGCCCCGCTCGGACCTGGCGAAAGGCTGCGTCTGCGCCTCGCTGGGCGCCTCGCGCGTGCGGCGCTCGGTCGCGTCCGCAGCGTCCAGCTGCGCCTTCCGGGCTGCTCTGAGCCGATCGAGGTTGCCGGCTTCCGCCGGAAAAGTTCCAAACTTGTCCAGGTGGAGATTGATCCCGAAAACATGCCGCAGCGAAGCTTCGTCGAGATCACGTTCGAGGTCGTCAATCCGGCTTCGCGAGCAACGCCGGGCGTCTGGCCAGACCAACAAAAGTTTGGCGTCGCCCTTTCGACGCTCGATTTCGAGGTCCGCAGGGGCGCGCACGCCGAAGGCCTTGATATTCTTCGCCGGGTCGTGAGAGCTTGGCGCCGTGGCGCTGACCTGTTGTACCTGGGCGGCAAGGTGCGAAAGCTGTGCGCTGCGCGGCCTTCGTAGGCGCCTTCACCGGTGTGAATTCGGCACTATTCAAATTCACGCAAGCGACTTGTATCAAGAGGGGGATCAGGCAAATGCTGCGCCCGACCTTCGCCTTTAGCCATTGGTCACGATCAAGGCGAATTTGCCGCAACACTATCGGCAACGGCGCACGGTTCGATCATGTCGCTTTCACGCATCCGCTCAATTTCTGTGGACGACGGCTTTTTGATCCGGCCAAGAGACAAGCGCGACGCGGACGCTCTGTTCCGCATGTTCGACCAGCCTCAATGTCGGCGAGGCATGGTGCTGGAGCCGTTCAGCTCGGTTAGCGAAGTGCAAAATTGGTTCGACCGCAACGGGTCCGACACATTCGAGGTGGTTGCAACAGTAAACGATACGCCTATCGGATTTGCCGGATTGTTTTCATGCCGCGGTAGGCAGAGCCATGTCGGGTCGATGAGTCTCTTCGTTCACGATGACTTTCAGGGCTGCGGTGTCGGCACCTTGATGCTGACTGCGATGATCGCCAAAGCTGACATATTGGTTCGTTTGCGCCGAATCCAACTGACCGTCTTTTGTGACAACGAGCGAGCCATCTCTCTCTATCGCAAGTTCGGTTTCGAAATCGAGGGACGCCATGCGTGTTTCGCGCGTCGCGACGATGAATTCATCGACGCGTTCACGATGGCAAGGTTTGCGACTGGCGGGCCGGCTAAGCAAATAAGCATGGAGCAGATTTGCTGCGAACTCCGCAACTTTATATCTCATCTTCAGCACTCGCACGAGCCCTGAGCTGACCCCTTTGCGGGGCAAGTCTCAAGCTGTATTTCGGCGTCTGAAATAGGCTCTGAGCATCGGCTCTTTGCATTCCTCACGACGGCGCCGAACGACATCGTCAAGTTTTCCAGCGCCGAGCCTATGGCCTACGCGACGAAGACTACCTGCGCCTCAAAATCCTCACTTGCTGCTTGTCAGAATTATGAAAACACCCAAAAATCACCCACACAAAATCCCGAAGAGCCAAAAAAAGAATTGAGCAAAGTCTCAGTGCAATCCAGTAATCCGGCCGCTCTCGCAGGCCGCGCGGAACTGGGATATTGGTGATCCCGACCTCAATCGACCCGATCAATTTTCGCGAGAGTTTCATGCAAGGCAAGACGATCGTCATCACCGGCGGCACATCTGGCATTGGTGAAGTGGCTGCATTGAAACTCGCCGCGATGGGCGCCCGCATCGTTCTCATAGCGCGCAGCAAGAGCCGCAGCGAGGCGACCATCGCGCGGCTCGAAAAAGCTGCGCCCGGCCTTGCCCACAAGGTCCATTATGCCGACCTCTCGCGTCTCGCCGAAATGAAAAGGGTGGCGACGCAGATCGCCGCCAGCGAGCCGCGGATCGACGTCCTGATCAATAATGCCGGGGCTTTGTTCAACAGCCGCCGCGTAACCCGCGACGGTCTCGAATATACATTCGCAACCAACCATGTGGCCTATTTCGTCGTGACTGCGCTGCTGCGCGAGCGATTGCTGGGGTCGGTGCCGGCGCGGATCGTCAACACCGCTTCGGCGGCCCATCAAAGCGCCAAACTGGATCTCGACGATCTGCAGAGCGCCAACAATTTCCTGGGCTTCGCGGCCTATGGCCGGTCCAAGCTCTGCAACATCCTCTTCACGCGCGAACTCGCGCGACGCTTGGCGGGGACGGGCGTGACGGCGAATTGTCTGCATCCGGGTTTCGTCGCTTCGCGCTTCGGCGATGAATCCGGCGGCTTGCTGGCCCCTGTCGTTCAAATCGCGAAACTTTTCGCGATTTCGCCGCAGAAAGGCGCCGAAACCATCGTCTATCTCGCCGCCTCGCCGCAGGTCGCGCGGACGAGCGGCGAGTATTTCATCAGATCGCAGCCGGCCCGACCGACGAAGACGGCACGTGACGACAGACTTGCGCGACAGCTTTGGGACAAGACCGCCGATCTCGCCGGCGTCACGTGGGGCTGAGACGGCGCAGAGCGTGACCGGCTAGGCCGCGGCCGCGAGGCCGCCCGCCGCCGCCAGGCCGCGGTCGAGATCGGCGATGATATCGTCGATATGCTCGATCCCGACCGACAGGCGGACATAGCCATCCGAGACGCCGGTGGCGAGCTGGTCTTCGACGGAGAGCTGCGAATGCGTCGTCGTCGCGGGATGAATGGCGAGGCTGCGGGCATCGCCGATATTGGCGACATGATAGAAGAGCTTCAGCCCGTCGATGAAGCGGCGCCCGGCTTCGCGGCCTCCGGCGAGTTCGAAACCGACAAGGCCGCCGTATTTTCCGTTCAGGTATTTGTCGGCGCGCTGGCGCGCTTCGCCGGTCTGCAGCGAGGGATGGATGACCTTGGCCACTTCCGGCCGTTTGTTGAGATAGGCTGCGACCGCATTGGCGTTTTCGACATGCCGTTCGATCCGCAACGGCAGCGTCTCGAGTCCCTGCAGCGTCAGGAAAGAATTGAACGGCGAGGGCGCCGCGCCGAGATCGCGCAAGAGCGTCACCCGCGCCTTGATGATATAGGCGATCGGGCCGAGCGGCTTGACGGCTTGTGTCCACACGGCGCCGTGATAGCTCGGGTCGGGCGTGTTCAGCGCGGGTTGGCGCTGCGGGAATTTTTCCCAATCGAAATTGCCGCCGTCGATGATGACGCCGCCGATCGAATTGCCATGCCCGCCGATATATTTCGTCGTCGAATAAACGACGATCGCGGCGCCATGGTCGAAGGGGCGCGCGAGAAGCGGTGCGGCCGTATTGTCGACGATGAGCGGAATGCCATATTCGCGCCCGATCGCAGCGACTTCGGCGATCGGAAAGACGATGAGCTTCGGATTGGGAAGCGTCTCGGCATAATAGGCGCGGGTCCTGTTGTCGGTCGCGCGCCGAAAATTCTCCGGATCGGCGGGATCGACGAAGCGGACTTCGATGCCCTGCGTCTTCAGCGTATTGGCAAAGAGATTCCAGGTGCCGCCATAGAGGTCAGTGGAAGATACGACATTGTCGCCGGTGCTCGCGATGTTCTGCAGCGAGAACGCCGAAGCCGCTTGACCCGAGGCGACGGCTAAAGCTGCGACCCCACCCTCGAGCGCCGCGAGGCGCTGTTCGAGCACATCGTTCGTCGGATTGCCGATACGCGTGTAAATGAAGCCGAGTTCCTTCAGGGCAAAGAGATTCTCGGCATGTTCGGTGCCGGTGAATTGATAAGAGGTGGTCTGGTGAATGGGCACAGCGACCGAGCCGGTCGTCGGATCGGCACGCCAGCCGGCATGCAGCGCGAGTGTTTCAGGCTTTTGCGGTGTGGAGGACATGGGCGCTATTCCTTGTTCTTGCGCCGTAAAGCGCGCTTGGGTGGGGCCAGCATTTGGCGGGCGGCATGTTCGGCGGCGTGGGATTCGCGGAATTGCCGGCCTTCGAGTGAACTCAAGGCCCGCGCCGCCGCGAAAAAATAGAAAGCCTCCGCAATCGAGTCGCGAACGACTATGAAGGCCGTGCGACCAGAGACTTCGACCACATAGGCGTCGGTCATGCGCGATCCTTTGCCCCGTGCATGTCCTAAGCACTCGGACTGCGTGGCACAGCGACAGTCCACGCACATAGTACATAATGTCGATAATATTTGTCAAATTCAATCCGAACCGCGAGAAAAATCCTGTCCGGCAACGGTACCCCTTTGGGAAACAACGCCTTATCCCCGACCCGACATTCGGCGCAGCGGCAATTGCGGGTCCAACGCCAAAAGCAAATCTGCACTGTCCCCGGATATCGTCTCTGCTGGGCTTGACCGCGCGGGAGCGGACGAAAAGATGGTAACATGAGGGTTCCCGGTCAGGCCATATGCTGAAGATCATCCATACGGCGGATTGGCATATCGGCCAGACGCTGCGCGGGTTTTCGCGCGAGAGCGAGCACCGCGCCGTCTTTTCCGAACTGGTACAAGTCATCGCCGAAGAGGCCGTCGACGCGCTGATCATTGCCGGAGATGTTTTCGACACGCAGAACCCGGCCGGCGATTCGCAGCGCCTGCTTTACGATTTGCTCAGCCGTCTTCGGCACGTCCGGCCTAGTCTCACGACCGTGATGACGGCCGGCAATCACGATACGGCCGGCCGGCTCGAAGCGCCGCGTGCGCTGTTCGAGAGGTTCGGGGTTCATGTCGTCGGCAATATCGCGCGAAACGAGGGCCGCATCGATGTGGCTCGCCACCTTGTCCCGCTCGTCGACGCAAGAGGCGAACTTGCGGCAAAAGTTCTTGCCGTATCTTACCCGACAGCCGCGTGCCTGCCGCCCTTTGGGCGCAGCGAGACGGACGGCTCACCCATTGTCCGCGCCGTTACCTCGCTCTATGCGGAACTTTTCGAAGCGGCTTTCGCCGCCTGCGAAGATCTGCCGGTCGTCGCGACCGGTCACCTGCATGTCGTCGGCGGGCTTCAATCGGAAGGGGCCGAACGGCGCATCCTGATCGGCGGCGAGCACGCCGTGCCGGCCGATGTCTTTCCGCAAGAGGCCGCCTATGTCGCGCTCGGCCATTTGCATCGGGCACAGGAGGTTGGACGCGCGAATATCCGCTATAGCGGGTCGCTCTTTCCCTTGTCTGCGACCGAGCAGCCCTATCGGCACGGTGTGACGCTTCTCAGCTTGGACGCGGGACGCGTGACGAGCCGGCATATTCCTCTTACCCGGCCGGTGCCTTTCTTGCGCGTGCCGGCTGAGGGCGCGATCCGTCTCGGCGACCTGGCCAATCATCTTGCGGCTCTCGGGCTCGATCCGGCTCTGCCGCTCGAGGGACGCACCTTCATCGACGTGCGGCTTGCGCGCGAAGGGCTCGGCTCCGGCTATCGTGCCGAGGTCGATCGCATCGGCGAAGCTTTCCCGGTTCGTATCGTCGATGCACGGATCGATGTGCCGGCGGAACTTGTTGCGGCCGATAATGTCGAACCCTCGCTGCGGCTTGCCGAGCACGACCCGCAAGACATGTTTCGCCGCGCTTTCGAAAAGCGCAATAATGCGCCACCCTCTGCCGCGCATCTCGAAGTGTTCCAGCGCTTGCGGGAAGGGCTCTGAGCGATGCGTATTCTCGCCATTCGCGGCGAAAATCTCGCGAGCCTCGCAGCGCGTTTCGAGATCGATTTCAACCGGGAGCCGCTCGCCGGGGCCGGGCTTTTCGCGATCACCGGCGAGACCGGCGCCGGCAAGTCGACCATTCTCGATGCGCTGTGCGTCGCGCTCTATGGCGCCTATCCGCGCGTCGCTGGCGCGGCGCAGGAAAAAGCACCCGATCCCTCCGGTGTCGAGATCAGCGCGCAAGATCCCTCCGCTTTGCTGCGCCGGGGGGCAGGACGCGGTTTCGCCGAAGTCGATTTCCGAGGTCTCGATGGATGCGCCTATCGCGCCCGCTGGGAAATTTTCCGCGCACGAGGCAGAGCCGATGGCAACTTGCAGGCGGAGCAGCGCCGGCTCATTCGTATTGCCGATGGGCAGGCCGTCGCCACCGGCAAAAAACAGGTTCTCGAACAAGTCCAAATCCTGACCGATCTCAAGTTCGCGCAATTCTGCCGAACCGTGCTTCTCGCTCAAGGCGACTTCGACGCTTTTCTCCTAGCCAACGAGAACGAGCGCGCCGAGCTTCTCGAAAAAGTCACCGGCACTGAGATCTATGCCGAGCTTTCGCGCCGTACTCACGCGCAAACCGACGAACGACAGAAGGCTCGGCGCCGGCTCGAAGAGCGTCGTGCCGACATCGGCCTTCTCGATGACGCGGCGCGGTGTGCGCTCGGCGAAGAGCGGGCAGCGCTCGTTCAACGCACGCAAGAGACTCAGGGTCGCGTCGCCGGTTTGCAAGAGACGCTCGAGCTTCATGCCCGAATCGAGATCGAGCGGGGCAAATGCGAGGCTGCGGGGAATGCCTATCAGGCTGCCTGTGCCGCCTGGGACGAGTCCGCCGGGGGACGGGCTTTGCTCGGCGAGCTCGAGCGGGTCGAACCCTTGCGAAATCTCGCTGGGGCGCTGCAGCAGGCGCAAGGGAAAGAGGCTGATGCAGCGAAGGTCTGCGACGATGCCGCGGCCGCCTTCGCCTCGGCACAGGCATCAGCCATGGCAGCTTTGAAGGAAGAATCGGACGCTCGACGAAGTCGTGGCCGAAGCCGAAGCACAGTTCAAAATCCTTGGGCCGATCTGGGACCGTTGCGCGCAGCTCGATACCGAAGTCAAGGACATGGCCACCTTTCACCAGAACGCCATTTGCAGGATGAACGAAGCGGACGGGCTCGCGCAACGCACAACGCAGCGCCTGGTCGATCTCGAAGCCGATCTCACGCGAATTCGCAGCGCCAAAGAAGACATCGAGAGAAGCCTAGCCGTCCAGGTGAAGCGCGCCACGCTTGCTGATCGCGCGGCAGATGTCGATTCGCTTCTGGCGGAGCGGCGGGCGCTTCTCGCTCGGCGCGGCCAAGCCGCGAAAGCACTCGCGAAGCAGCAGGAGGACGTCGAAAGCCTCGCCGCAAAGATCGAAGTAAAGTCGCAAGAGGTCGCGGATGGGATTGCAGAACGCAACCGGCTTTCCGATGAAGCCGCGCGTCGGCGGGCGATCCTCGTGGAACTGAACGAAGATGTTGCACGGCGCGAGGACGATGCCCTGGGGAATTTGCTTAGCGTTCTCGCCAATGTGAGTATCGTCCTCGATCGCTTCGAACGTGCGCACAAGATAAGCTGCGAAGCTGGGGCTGCTCAGGCTAGGGCCAGATCCGAAGCGACGGTGGCCGAAGAGGCGCTCGTGGCACGCATGTCGCAGTATTCCTTGCACAAGTCGGCACGCAACGAGATCACTGCACTGGTTGATCTCGCCGATGCGACCATCTCGAAGACCGCCGTGCAGCTTCGGGCGAGCCTGATCCCCGGCGAGCCTTGCCCCGTTTGCGGCAGCAGCGTCCATCCGCATGTGGAGCTCGATGGGGCGGTTGTGGAATTCGTGGCACAGATCAAAACGCGGCGTGGCGAACTCGATGCAAAACTCGAACAGACTGCTCGGTCGATCGAGACGGCAAAAGGTGCGCGGGCGGCGGCGTTAATGCAAGGCGCGCAAGCAGCGCATCAGATCGGCGAGGCCGCAGCGGATTTGACGGCAAGTGCACAAGATTATGCGGAACTCTTGCCTCAGCTCGAACATACTTGCACGGCTGCCGGCTTGATTTGCGCCTTGCCGCGCGTGGTGTCAGAGACGGCGCCAGATGTTTTCGCATTAGCCGAGCGGGCACAGGCCTCACGTGCGGCGCTCGCGCCCGCCCTTGAAAGAGCCAGGTGCCTTCGCGACGATATAGAAACGTTCCGCCGCGCGCATGAGACGGTGGCAGACGCGGTGGAGCGCGCCGCCAGCGACTTGTCGAACCAACGGATCGCGAGCCAAACGCTTATCGGGCAAAGGACCGAGACAGGCCTGTTGTTGCAGCATTTGGATGAAAGGTTGCGGTCCTCTACGGGTGCGCTTTGCCCTTATCTCGAAGCAGCCGATTCGAACCTTGCTGAACTAGAGGAAAATCACGCGGCTGTGGCCGCAAGAATCAAGCTGCTTGGCGACTCCTATCGGAATTTGCGAGCCGAGCATTTGCGCGTTGACCAAGAGCTGCACGAAATCGAACCTCAGTATGCCGGCGCGCGGGAAGCGGCTGAATTGGCCAAACTCGCTCTGCAGCGCTCTGCAGATGAAGCGGCAGAGGCGTTGAGCAAAGTGAATGAAAGACGTGACGAGCGCGCCTTGTTGCTCGACGGGGAGGCGACGGGTAGCCACCGCACCCGCCACAATGCGTTCAGACAACAAGCACACACGACGCTCGATACGGCTCGCGAGTTTGCGGGTGAGACAACGAAATTGCGAGCAGTTGCCGAAGCGGCCTGCGGCGTCGCAGCGACGCACGCCGTGGCGACAGTACAGGCACGCAGCAAAGCCGAAGAGCGGTTCGCGATCGCAACGTCTCAATCCGGCCTTGCGGTCGGGCGGGTGCATGAATTACTGGCCATTGCCCAGGACGAGCGCGAGGACCTTCGCCGCGAGATCGAGTTATTGAGGCAATCTCTAGCAGATGCCGAAACCAGTTTCGACCAGCGCAAAGGCGATCTCCGGGAACTCCTCGCCGCAGCGCCTGAAAGCATCGACGCGGCCATGCTCCGCGCCGAAATCGCCGAGAACCAGATGGCCGTCGACGACTTGCAGCGCCGCATTGGCGCGATCGACAACCAGCTCGGGCAGGATGATGCGGCGCGCGCCAGCGCTGCTACGCTTTCCGACGAAATTGCCGAGGCCAGTTGCGAACTTGCAGTCTGGCAGGCGGTCGACGAAGCGATCGGCTCGGCAAACGGCGACAAATTCAGGCGATTTGCACAAGGCGTGACGCTCGATCATTTGGTCCAGCTCGCCAACAGCCAGCTCGCCGCTTTGGCACCGCGCTATGCGCTCGCACGCACGAACACGAGCGAGCTCGGCCTCTCCGTCATCGACCGCGACATGGGGGCGGAGAGGCGCGGAACCCGCAGCCTGTCCGGCGGCGAAAGATTTCTCGTTTCGCTGGCGCTCGCCATCGCTCTGTCGGGGCTCGAGGGACGTCAATCCTTCGTCGATACTTTGTTCATCGACGAAGGCTTCGGGTCGCTCGATACGGAGACGCTCGACATCGCCATCGATGCGCTCGAATGTCTGCACGGGCAGGGCCGAAAGGTCGGTGTCATCACCCACGTCGCGGCCATGATCGAGCGCATAGCTGTGCAGGTCCGGGTCGAGAAACGCGGCAACGGCCGCAGCACGATCGCGATCACGGCGCCGGGCATGACGTAAGGGGCGGGAGATGGCCACGCGCAGCAGATGCCGTCATTGCGACCGCGAGCTCGCGAAGCGGGAAGCAATCTAGTGGGATGCCTGCGCAAGGCTGGATTGCTTCGTCCGGCTTCGTCGCTGGAGCTCCTCGCCGTCCTCGCAATGACGGTGCTTCGCGGAGCCTGTCATCGGGCCGGCCGAAGGCCGGACCCGTTGGCTCGCAATGACGGCCCCCTACATGAGCGGTGATCTTCGAGACTTGGTATTAATTCTCGACCCCCTTGAAACCCGCGGCGACATTCGCGTCGATCGCGATTGCCGCCGCAATATCGGCTTTGCCGGCGTCGGTCTGCCCTTTCTTCTGTTTGGCGAGGCCGCGCCCGTAGAGCGACGAGGCGAGTTTCGGCTCGGTTTTCAATGCCGCATCGTAATCGGCGATGGCCTGGTCGAACTGACGTAGCTTCAGATAGACAAAGCCGCGGCTGTCGAGCATTTGCGGCTGGTTGGGGACGAGCGCGAGCGCCGCATTGCAGTCTTCGAGCGCAGCCTGCAAATCCCCGAGGCTGGCACGCGCGAAACAACGATTGTTGTAGGCCGCGGCGAACTTGCCATCGAGGCGGATCGCTTCGCCGTAATCGGCGACTGCGCGGGTGAGATCACCCTTTGCGTCGTAGACGCCGCCACGGCCGTTATAGGCATGGGCGAAGAGAGGATCGAGTTTGATCGCCGCGTCGTAATCGGCGATCGCATGCTCGAGATCGCTCTTCTGCAGATAGGCCCAGCCGCGGTCGTCGAAGGCCGGAGCCAATTTCGGGTTGGCCCGGATCGCCGCACTAAAGTCGGCGATCGCATGGTCGAGGTCGTTCTTTTTCTCGTAGGCGAGACCGCGATTGCGATAGGCGAGCGCATAGTCGGGATTGCTGTCGATGGCCTTTGCGTAGGACGCGATGGCTTTATCGAGTTCGCCCTTTTTCTGCAGGGCGCGGCCGACATTGTCATAGGCGAAGGCCAGATCCTTCTTCGCCCAGCGGCCGGATTTCGATCACGGCGACGCAGCCGGCGATCAGAGCATCCGGAGTGGGATTGGTCTTGCCCGTGCAATCGTCGAGAGAGTGAGAGTTTTCGAGTCCGACCTGCGCGGAAGCCGGTGCGACCATGAACAGTGCGGCCAAACAGGCGGCCAAAATGAAAGCTGTCGTTCCTCTACCCATCTCATCCTCCGCAATCGGACAGCGGCCGTTTCTAGAGCATGTCCTGGTTTGCCGCGTTATGAACGCCGTCATCGCGAGACCGCAAAGCCGTCGTAGCGATCCAGGACAATTACCACCGTCTGGATTGTTTCGCCCCCTTTCGGGGGCTCGCAATGACGGCATCCATAACCGCTCTCCTCTGAGAGCCGGCGCCGGTACACTGGCCAGGCTTTTTCGGCGTTAATTTGGCGCTTTCAACTGCGATGCGTCGGCTTTCGCAATAGCCAATCGACAGCTCCGACCCCCACAAAACAAAAGCGCTTTCATGAGGGGCATGAAAGCGCTTTCTGGTAAGTCGGGCAATCGGTACGGTCATCACCTCTCGAGTAAGGCGGTCATCTGACCGGAGGGAGCTGTCAAACCCGCATCGCCGAGGAGTTAAGCGAGAGCGGCGTCGACCCTACCCGCTGCCTGGTATTATCGAGCGGCGGGAAAATACTCCCGCCGCCCTATTTGCACTCAAGCGATCAATACTTGGCGATGACCGGGTGCGGCGGCGGCGGCGTCGGGTTCCAGATCGGAATAACGACCGTCGTCCACACGCGGGTGTCGTACCTGCCGCCGAAAGTGTCACCCTCGGCATAGACCTGGTTGGTAGCATAGAGGATCAAGTCGACAGGACCGAAGTTGTAGCCGATCATGGCGCCGACGTCGATCGCCCGACCCATTCCGGGGGTGAAGGCAAAGACCGTGTTCATCGGCGTCGCATTCAAATCAAAGGAGCCGTTGGCCACCAAGCCGAGTTCCCACTTGCCGAACTTATGTGCAATCGTGATGTCGGTGCCGAACGCGTCATTGCCCTGAACGCCGGCGCCGTCTTTCGTCTGGAACGAGATCGTATTGTTGGCCGACAGGACCCAGTCATTCCCGATATAGCTGACGTTCACGTGGGTATCGAAGCCCCAGGCGCTCGTCACAAAACCCGGGCTCGAAGATGCCGGGAAGGTGACCTCGCTCTTGACCGGAATGTTGATGGCCTCGCCGATCGCAACGAAGAACCCGTTGCCGAGGTTCCAGCTCAGATTGACCGGCGCGACGCCCGGCTGGTAGAGGCCCCTGAAATAGAGGTTAGGAGCGTTGCCGGTGAAATGGTTGATGCCGGCATCGACCACCGGGAGTGCAGCCGTAAACGAATATTGGGCGCCGAGGAATTTAAAGTCGGGAACCCAGACGAAGAAAGGTACTTCGACCCCGACCGCAACGCTATCGGCGTTGTTGGGCGCCCCCAACGCGTTGGGGGCCTGGACTTGGCCGGTGCCCCAGTTGGCGAGGTTGATGTAGTAGAGGCCGGGCGGCGGAGAGGCGCCCAGCGCCAGACCGTCGGTGATGCCCGGCTCTTGAATTTGACCCGCAGCGGCCGGAAGGGCCGTAGCGCAGAGCGCGGCGGCGCCGACGCCCAAGGCCAGTAGTTTGGTGGTTGTCATCTTCATATTTACCCCTCCCGGAAGGCTCACAAGCCCCAGTGAATGGATTCCCCGGAGGGAATGCCCGGGGGAATCGAAAGCCTCAGTGAATGCACGATGACATGCAGCCCGATTTTCTCAGCGGTCGCAAGAGCATTTGCCGAGTTGGCGCCATTTCGCATGGTTATGTGACTATGTTGCCACAGCTTCACCGAATAGCTTGATTGAAAAGAAAGGGTTTTTTCGCCTAGCAGCGGATGCGGTGGGCGCGGCGGACTGGCCGGCCTTGGGCCGGCGGCGCCTATTCCCCTCCCCCTTGTGGGGAGGGGCTAGGGGTGGGGGTCGGTTCAAGCGCCGCTGCTATCGTATCAAGCACGACTTCTATCGAAGTCATCACATCCTGGTTGGAG
The DNA here is from genome assembly GCA_963809985.1 of uncultured Alphaproteobacteria bacterium. GTDB lineage: Bacteria > Pseudomonadota > Alphaproteobacteria > Rhizobiales > Beijerinckiaceae > Methylovirgula. The sequence goes on from CAWELW010000004.1 coordinate 2,054,626, forward strand.
AAACGAAGCACCCGATATCCTTGCGAACGTAGATGGGCAGTTCGCGCAGCATCTCGCAAGAGTGATGCGTCATCACCGTGCTGATTGCCATCGACTTCGATGATCACTTTTGCTCCATGCGAACAGAAATCGGTGATGTACGGTCCGATCGGCACCTGCCGACGAAAATGGGTCGCCTCGATTGCGAGCCGCCAACGCAATGCTTTCCAAAGCTTGCGTTCCGGCTCCGTCATCTTGCGCCGCATCACTCTTGCAAGAGAGGTTTGGCGCGGAGAGACTCTTACGTGATCAGCGATTTTACGAGGCATGACCCCCACCCCTAACCCCTCCCCACAAGGGGGAGGGGAACCACCTTGTAGAGACCGGACATCCGCGGGACAATCCCCGGACTGTGTTCCGGCGGCGGCTGTGACGATAGGCCGGAGCGGATCCGGCGGGAGGGACCATGCAGGTTGCCGGGCAAGTCGTGGTCGTCACCGGGGCGGCAAATGGCATCGGCAAAGCGCTCGCCGAGCGCTTTCACCGCGCCGGAGCAAAAATCGTGGTCGCCGCCGATATCGACGAGGCTGCCCTATCGGGCGTTGCGCAAACGATCGGCGGCGACGCCTTTCGCTGCGATGTTGCGCAGGAAGCCGATATCGTGCACCTCGTCGAAGAGACCGAACGCCGGCACGGGCCGATCAATCTGTTCTGTTCGAATGCGGGGATCAGCGGGGCTTTCGATCTCGCCTCCGAAAACGCCGCCTTTGCGTCGAACGAGATTTGGCAAAGGGCCTGGTCGGTCAATGTCATGGCGCATGTCTTCGCGGCCCGCGCGCTGATTCCGCGCATGCGGGCGCGCGGCGGCGGCTATTTCCTCAATACGGTCTCCGCCGCCGGGCTTCTCTCGCAGATCGGCAGTGCCGTCTACTCGACGACGAAACATGCGGCGGTCGGGTTCGCGGAAAACCTCGCCATTTCGCATAAGGCCGACGGCATCAAGGTTTCGATCCTCTGCCCGCAAGGGGTCGACACGCCGATGCTGCGCTCGATCCCCTCAGGCCCCCAATCGGGCGACGGAGTGCTGTCGCCCGAGGCCGTCGCCGATTGCGTCATCGAGGGATTGGCGCGCGAGACGTTTTTGATTCTCCCACATCCGCAAGTCGTGGCCTACATGCAGAAAAAGATCGAGAATTACGACCGCTGGATCGGTGGAATGGCAAAAATACAAAGAGCCTATCGCGCGGTTGCACGCACGGCGGAGTGATGCGGTTGGTAGTTTCGGTTCGTCAGTGCGAGGAGCGAAGCGACGAAGCAATCCAGGAGGTGCGTGTTACCCCTGGATTTTTTCCCGCTTCGCAAGCTCGCGGTCGCAATGACGGCCTCCATGATGCGTCCTCATCGGGAGAGATCTCGTAGGATGCAGCAACGGTTCCTAAAGCCAACTCGCATGGACGAGATAATCGCCGCCGATCGCCAGGTATTCGGCTTCGCCTTTGAGCCCATGCTTCGGCAATAATGTGTTGAAGAAGACGAGCTTGGCGAGCGGCACCCGCGCGCTGAGAATAATGTCGCCGAAACAGGACGCGATATCACGATCACTCGAGAAGGACATCAGATTGTTGAGCCGCAGCACGACGCCCGTCTTGCTGAGGCGTCGCACGATCGGATGTTCGTCGAAATCATTGATGCCGCGATAGAGTTCGATATGCGTCTCGCCCGGCAAGGCGAAACGCGCCAATGCCCATTGGCAGAATTCGAAAGCGAGATCGAGTTGGGTCAGGATCGAATTATTGTGAAAGCGGCTCGACATTTTTTCTGCCACATAGGTCGTCCAGGCGCCGCTCGAGATCTTGGCTATCCTTTCCTTGTGGAAAGTCGGGACGAGACCGAAGCGGCTTTCGACCCAGCCCTTCAGCACGGCCGCGTCCGGGCCGTTGCTGTCGAAACCCCAGCCCTTCAAGAGCCGCAAATAAGACGATCGATAGCGGCGGACCGAGCCGTTGCCGGATTTCACATGCTGCTCGGGATCGATGCCGAACATGGCATTCATATAGGCATGGAAGGCGCGTCCGGCTTCCTCGATGTCGACTGCGAGATCGAGCATTTCGAAGAGCTGCGGGTTCATTTCGCGCACGCCTGAAATATGCAGCGGCTGCGGCTCGTCGTTGAAATCGCAACTTGCGAGAAATTGCGTCGGCAGGCCGACGAAATTGGTCGAATGACCGATCACGCGCGGCGGCGCACCGATTTCCTCAGTGCCCGGGCCAAGGTCGAAGGGTGAGGCGGACTCCATGTCGCCGATCATAATCAAATCGCGACAGTCTGGAAGTCAAAGAACGCGAGAGAGGGGAAAGATCAGCGCCGTGCTTCGTGGCAAGGCCGCTCGGCAGGGGCTCAGCCTAAATCCCGAGGATTTCAGGGCTGCTGGAGCAGCATTGCCGGTTACTTCCACCCGGACATTATTGCTTTGCGGCGCCCGTGCAAGGATCGAGAACCGGCGCTTTCCGCAAGCCGATAATGGAGCCGGTCGCCGTATAATCGACGCCGCCGCGCCCGGCCGGCACTTGCGAAGGCGTGGCGAGCGGCAGCGAATCCCGCGTCATTTGCGCGACATCCGCGCCATGTCTGGCGAAGATCCGCGCCAAAAGCCCGTCCTTCTTCGACGCATGATCGAGAAGATCGGCGCCGGCGACGAAGATGACGGCGATCACCGAGAGCGCCAGGGCCATGCTCTCGAAACTCGAGCCGCGCTCGTTGCGCCAGAAATGCCGGGGTCTCGCCATGAACACCTTCCCGCGTCGCTTTTGCCCGTGCCGATTTTGCCCGTGCTGCTTGCTCGCTGCCGAGAATGCGATGCCAGGGTTAAGAGAAGGTTGATGGAAACCCGAAAAGCGGCTCACACGACGACGAGATCCGTAGCGAACGCGGCGCGTTCCTGGATGAAGGCAAAGCGCGCATCGGGCCTATTGCCCATCAGCCGTTCGACCGAATCGGCGGTCTCGTCGCGATCTTCGGGAACAATCGTCACGCGAAGCAGCGACCGGCGTCTCGGGTCCATCGTCGTCTCTTTGAGCTGGGCCGGAAGCATTTCTCCTAAGCCTTTGAAGCGGCTCACTTCTATTTTGGCGCGGCCGGTCAGGACCTTGTTCATCAATTCGTCGCGATGGGCCTCGTCGCGGGCATAAGCATGGTTTGCGCCCTGGGTCAGCCGGTAAAGCGGCGGCACGGCGAGATAGAGGTGGCCGCCATCGATGAGCTTCGGCGTTTGCCGGTAGAAGAACGTGATCAGCAACGAGGCGATATGCGCGCCGTCGACATCGGCATCCGTCATGATGATGATCTTCTCGTAGCGGAGGTCTTCGTCCTTGTAGCGCGAGCCGGTGCCGCAGCCGAGCGCCTGGACGAGATCGGCGAGCTGTTGATTGCTCGCGAGCTTGTCGCGAGTGGCGCTCGCAACATTGAGGATCTTGCCGCGCAGGGGCAGGATGGCCTGGTTCTTCCGGTCGCGGGCCTGTTTCGCGGAACCGCCGGCCGAATCGCCTTCGACGATAAATAATTCAGAGCCTTGCGAGCTATTGTTCGAGCAGTCCGCGAGCTTGCCGGGCAGCCGGAGTTTGCGCCCCGCGGCCTTGCGCGAGACATCCTTTTCAGCCTTTCGCCGCAACCGCTCTTCCGCCCTTTCGAGGCTGAAGTCGAGGAGCTTGAGGGCGGCCGAAGGCGAAGCCGCGAGCCAATGGTCGAAGGCGTCGCGCAAGGTCGTCTCGACGATCCGGCTTGCTTCGCCGGTCATCAGCCGACCCTTGTTCTGGCCCTGGAATTCCGGCTCGCGAAGAAAGACGGAAATCAAGGCTGCGCAGGACGCCATCACGTCTTCGCTGGTCAGCGCCGCGGCGCGCTTTGCCTGGCCGATCCGCTCGGCATGGTCCTTCAGGCCGCGCAGCATAGCCGCGCGCAGGCCGGCTTCATGAGTGCCGCCGTCCGACGTCGGAATCGTATTGCAATAGGAATGGACGAAGCCGTCATCGTCGACGAGCCAGGCGATCGCCCATTCAAGCGAGCCATGGCCGCCCGGCTTTTCGACTTTGCCGGTGAAGATTTGTTCGGCGACGAGCTCTTTGCCCTCGATGTCCTGAGCCAGATAGTCCTTCAGGCCGCCGGGAAAATGGAACACGGCTTCGGCCGGAAGCGTGCCTGCCGGATCGAGCAGTTCGGGCGCGCAATGCCAGCGGATCTCGACACCGCCGAAGAGATAGGCCTTGGCGCGGGCCATTTTGAAGAGCCGCGCCGGCTTGAACTTCGTCCCCTTGCCGAAAATCTGCTCGTCCGGCTTGAACCGGACCTTGGTGCCGCGCTGGTTCGGTGCCTTGCCGACCTGCTCGAGCTTACTCGTCGCATGGCCGCGTTCGAAGCTCTGCTTGTGCAGAACTTGGCCGCGCGCGACGGTGACTTCGAGACGCTCCGACAGCGCGTTGACGACTGAAACGCCGACACCATGCAAGCCGCCCGAGGTCTGATAGACGCCGGAATCGAACTTGCCGCCCGCGTGAAGCGTCGTCATGATCACCTCGAGAGCCGATTTTTTCGGAAATTTCGGGTGTGGGTCGACCGGGATGCCGCGCCCGTTATCTGCGACCGAGAGATAGCCGCTCACCTCCAGATTGACATCGATGAAGGTCGCGTGGCCAGAGACGGCCTCGTCCATGGAATTGTCGAGCACTTCGGCAAAAAGGTGGTGGAGGGCGGCTTCATCGGTTCCGCCGATATACATGCCGGGGCGGCGGCGCACCGGCTCGAGCCCTTCGAGGACTTCGATCGAAGCCGCGGTATAGCCCACTTCCCCTGCCGTGCGGGATGGCGCCGGTTTGGTTTGGTTCAGCTCAAGCTTGCCGTTTGTGCCTGCGGGTGCCTGTTTGCGTGCGGCATTCCCAAAAAGATCGCCATGATTGGCCATTCATCTACCCATCGGATTAGCACTCGACCAAACGAGCGCGGCAACGTGATTCGCCAAGTTGAGTTTAACTTATCCTGACACATCGTTGTGTAAGAACGAACAAAGAACGAAAGCACATAAAATTGGTTTCGAACCAATTCGCCGGCGCTCATGCGGCTTTGCCGGTCGGAAGCTTCGGCTGGTTTTGCCGCCCGCTTGTTACCCATGTTTAAGTCCGCCGCACTAGGCTCCTTGTGGACAGTTCTTCGAAAGTCGAGAATTCATGCGCGATCAAGTCATCACTATCGTCCTTTGCCTGGACCATGCCTTTGTCTCCGGGGGGCAGGCCAAAGTCGCGATCGACAGCGCGATTGGCCTGAAGCGCGCAGGGATGCGGCCGATCCTTTTTGCCGCAGCCGGTCCGGTTGCCGAAATCTTGCGCACCGAGGGCATTGAGACCGTCTGCCTCGGGCAAAACGACCTCCTTGGCAATCCCTCGCGGGCCAAGGCGGCGATCCAAGGCATTTGGAACGCGCGCGCTGCAGCCGCGCTCAGCGATCTCCTCGCCGGACTGCCGAAGGCGAACACAATCGTCCATGTTCATGGCTGGGCTAAGGCGCTGTCGGCCGCGATCGCACTGCCGATCGCCGCGTCGGGACTGCCGGCCGTTTATACGATCCACGAATACTTCCTATTTTGTCCGAACGGCGGATTTTACAACTATCCGGAGTCGCATATCTGCAAGCTCCGACCCTTGTCACTCGCGTGCTGGGGGACGCATTGCGATCAGCGCAACTACGGGCGCAAGCTTTGGCGTAACACCCGGCTTCTGATGGCACAGAGCTGCGCGCATTTCCCTGACATATTTTCCGATTTCGTCACAATCTCGGATTTCCAGCGCAAGATCGTCGCGCCTTTCTTGCCGGAACATGCCAAGCTGCATCGTCTCTCGAACCCTGTCCTGGTCGAGGATCGCGGACCAAAAGCCGATCCCCTCGCAGGCGATATCATTTTCGTCGGCAGGCTTTCGCCGGAGAAAGGCGCCTTTCTTTTCGCTGAGGCGGCCCGCAAGATTGGGCACGTTCCGATTTTCGTCGGAGATGGGCCGATCCGGGCAGAACTCGCAGCACGCTACCCCGAAGCGCGCATGCGCGGCTGGCAGCCGGCCGAGGTCGTCCAGGCTCTCATGCGCGGGGCGCGGGCGCTTGTGTTTCCCTCGCTTTGGTACGAGGGTCAGCCGCTGACGATCCTCGAGGCGAAGGCTCTGGGCGTTCCCGTAATCGTCGCCGACACTTGCGCCGGGCGCGACGAAGTCGAAAATGAGGTGACCGGCCTTTGGTTCAAAGGCGGCGATGCCGAGGACCTCGCCCGCGCGCTTCTCCGGCTGAAGGAGGACGAACTCGTAAGACGCATGTCCGCCGCCGCCTATGCCGCTTATTGGACGAGGCCGCCGACGCTGGCACACCATGTCGAAGAGCTGGTTTCGATCTATCGCGGGATGCTTGGGGCGGGTTCGCAAGTTCAGGCGGCCGACGATGGCAGCGCGGTTCAGCCCAAGGATGCCATCGAATCTGAGCACGCCCCACGATAGAGCTCAATGAGCCGCCGGGCGTGTGCTGCCGGGCTCGGTGGGTCGGCCCAATAAAGATCGTAAGCCGCGCGGCCCATCGAAATGGCGAGATCATGATCGACGAGCCGAACCATCGCCGCAGCAAAAGCCTCTGGTGTCGGTTCCAGCACGAAGCCCGACGCCGCAGTCACGCGCTCACCGGCGCCACACCGATCGGACACGATCGCCGCGAGCCCGATCGCGGCAGCCTCATAGACGGTGAGCGGCCCTGTCTCGGGCCACAGCGACGGCGCGAGGACCGCCCTTATGCGGCTGCGCAACAAAGCGAAGACTTGCCCCGGCGCCAGCCAGCCGGTGATCTCGGCCGCGGGGCATAGAGCGCAAATCTCTGCAGCCGCTGGTCCATCGCCGATGAAGACGATCGGCGCTTTCGCCCGTGCCGCAGCCGTGGCTGCCAAGACCGCGCCCTTCTCGCGCGTGAGCCGGCCGATGAAGGCGAATTTGGCTTGCGGATCGATTTGCACCGACGGCCCTTTTGCGATCGAGACGGGGTTGTCGACGCGATGATGGCGCCACGTTGCCGGCACGAAGGGAGCGAGCTGGTCGCGGCCGCGATCGGAGACATGAACGAGGTCGAGTACCGATCCGCGCAAATAATGCCGCGCTGTCGCGACGCGAAGAACGCGGACACCTTTGTGCAGATAGGATTTGGTATCGCAATTGGTCGCAAGGCAGCGTAGCGACAAAGGCGTTAGAGCGCAGGGCTCGTCGCGGCCGAAACGAAAAAACGCACCATTGGGACAGGCGAGGAAATAATCGTGGACGGTTGCGAAGACCGGCAGCTTCGTCCGCATCAATATCGGGAAAATCGACGGCGATAGGGCGCGCGTCCATTGATGCAAGTGAACGATCGTGTCGTTCGCATCGCTCAAGGGGCGCAGGATGGGCTCGAGCATCTTTGCGGCGCGGCTGTTCCAGATGCCGGTCGAGGCCGCCCTCGCGGCACCGAGGTTCCATACGTTCGTGAGGCCGAGGCAATGGCGCGCGATCGAGGGATGGGCCAGGCGTCCGTCGGTGCCTTCGATCGCGTGAATGAAGGTGATGCGGGCTCCAGCTTCCGCGAGCGCGCGCGCCGATTCGACCGCCACGCGCCCTGCGCCGCCATTTCCAACCGCGAAATCGGTTAAGAGCACAACATGCATTCGTCCGATGCCTTCGCGCGAAACGTCCGATAACGGCGACGTTGCAGGCATAATGATTGCCAATCGGTTATCTATGAATGGGGAAGCATGGTGGGCAGCAAAGGTAGTCGAGTGAACCGAGTTCCTCGCTTTGGGAGGCGGCGAGGGGAGGAACCGCTTCTACCAATTCAAACACGCTCCAAATCAATTCTTTGCGCCTGAAAAACAATAAGAGCCGCCGCTTGGCAAGCGAGCGCCATCATTCGGTAAGATTGCCCACCAGATTCCGGAGCCGCCATAACCTTGCCGCCGCCGCAACGGGTATCATCTTCACTTTCGTCCTCAACGCCGGATCGAACCTGAGATTGACACGCGCCGAGCGCCTATGGGGCGTGCATCTTGGCGTCAAGACCGACCCCGCGCAAGACCTATGCCTCGGCCCAGATCATTGCGGCCGTGCGATCAACTCTTGCGGTAGACGAAGACGTCCTGGTGGCCGTCGACATCCGTCGGATGATAGGAGACGAAAGCAAGGCTCGGCGCGGTTTCGGCGACCAGGTGTTCGAAGGCCGCACAGGTAAACCAGGTCAGCCCATATTCGGCATAGTAATAGGGATATCGCTCGTAATAATAGCCCGCGCGTGCGAGCTCGTCCAAAACCCGCGCTTTGTCGAGCCAATATTGAGAATAGCGCTCCAGGGTTTCGGCGGAGCCCTGGCCATGGACGGTCAGAACCGCGACGCCGCCCGGCTTCAAGACTGCGGTGACGCGCGCGAGATTGGCGGCGATCATGTCACTGCGCAGATGCGTATAGACCGAAAGCAGGTAGACGAGATCGAACATTCCATCCAATTGCATGCCGGCATCTTCAAGCACCGGCACTTTGTGAACGCCGAATTCGGATGCTGTAAAACGTGCCGCGGGGTCGATCACATCCGAGACGGAAACGCGTGAAGCCGGCATGCGCTTCACCAATTCGCGGACGATGCGTCCATAACCACAACCGATCTCCAGCGCCGCGGCGATCGCGGACCAGGCGTGGCCGGCTTCCGCGCAGGAGCGCTCCAGGATATCGACGAACTCGAGCGCGCCGCGGAGATAACTCTCCACATGCGCTGGATCGGGCGAGGTGAGCATGAAATCGTTGTAATGGACGCGCCCGCCGAGCCCGGAAACATGGCGCGCACCAAGCCGTTCGCCAAGCGCAAAACGCAGTCCCCTCGCCACTTTATACACGGGCCGTGTGCGTTTCACGGCATCAAGGATATCCTTCGGCAATACTTTCGTCGGAATTTTGAGCATAGCCTGCTCTTCAATTGCTTGCGGGCACAGACGCGACTGCCGATGCCGATTTCAATACGGCGGCATTACCCGCCGCATCGGGTTTGGCAATGGATAGAATACGAAAATTCCGCCAGGCTGCGAAAGATTGTCGGCATTAAGCTTAACCCGGATTTCTCAGGGCGCTCCGACGGCGCGGATCACCAGCGGAAGAAGGTGCCTCCCAAATAAGTGTCGATTGATCTGCTGGCAGGCGAGCGGCTTGGTTGAAGCCTTGCAACAATGGGCAACCGCGGCCTTCTTCGACTTTACGACTGGACGCGGCTGGCGCGGACAAACGAAAAGCGCTTCCCTCGCGGAAAGCGCTTGCACGTTTGGAGCAATGGTGCGCCGGAAGCGCGCCCTCGAGCCTCAGCCGGAATAATACATGTCGAATTCGACCGGATGCGGCGCCATTTCGAAGCGCATGACTTCCGTCATCTTCAATTCGATATAGCTGTCGATGAAATCATCGTCGAAGACGCCGCCGGCTTTCAGGAAGCTGCGGTCCTTGTCGAGATTGGCGAGCGCTTCGCGCAGCGAGCCGCACACCGTCGGGATCTGCTTCACTTCCTGCGGCGGCAGATCATAGAGATCCTTGTCCACGGCCGCGCCCGGATCGATCTTGTTGAGAATGCCGTCGAGGCCGGCCATCAGCATGGCGGAAAAGGCGAGATAGGGATTGGCCAAGGGATCGGGGAAACGCACTTCGACGCGCTTCGCCTTGGGATTGGTCGTATAGGGAATGCGGCAGGAGGCCGACCGGTTGCGCGCGGAATAGGCGAGCAGAACCGGCGCTTCGTAGCCCGGCACCAGCCGCTTGTAGGAATTCGTCGACGGATTGGTGAAGCCGTTCAGCGCTCTGGCATGGCGGATGATGCCGCCGATGTAGTACAGGCATTCCTCCGAAAGATCGGCGTATTTGTTGCCGGCGAAGACCGGCTTGCCGTCCTTCCACAGCGATTGATGCACGTGCATGCCCGAGCCGTTGTCGCCGAAGACCGGCTTCGGCATGAAGGTCGCCGTCTTGCCATAGCTCTGGGCCACCTGCTGGACGCAATATTTATAGATCTGCAGATGGTCGGCCATCGTCGTCAGCGGCCCGAACTTCAGGCCGAGTTCGTGCTGCGCCGCGGCGACTTCGTGGTGGTGCTTCTCGGGAGTGGCGCCCATCGCCGCCATGGCGGAGAGCATTTCGCCGCGCATGTCCTGCGCCGAATCCTGCGGCGGAACCGGGAAATAGCCGGCCTTGGTGCGGATCCGGTGGCCGAGATTGCCGCCCTCGTAGGCCGTATCGGTATTGCTCGGGAATTCGATCGAATCGAGGACGAAGCCGGTATTGTAGGGATCAGAGCTGAAGCGGACGTCGTCGAAGACGAAGAACTCGGCTTCGGGGCCGAAATAAGCAGTATCACCGATGCCGGTCGAAACCGCATAAGCCTCGGCTTTTTTCGCGATACCGCGCGGATCGCGGCTATAGGGCTCGCCGGTCGTCGGTTCGAGCACGTCGCAGACGATCGCCATGGTCGGTGCCGCGAAGAACGGGTCGATGCAGGCCGTCGTCGGATCCGGCATCAGCGTCATGTCCGATTCGTGGATTGCTTTCCAGCCGGCGATCGACGAGCCGTCGAACATCAGCCCTTCCGAAAAAGTGTCTTCGCTAATGAGCGACAGGTCGAAACTGACGTGCTGCCACTTGCCGCGCGGATCGGTGAAGCGCAGATCGACATACTTTACATCATTATCCTTGATCGCCTTGAGCACGTCACGCGCGGTCTTCATGTCTCACCCCCTCTTTCCTGGAAAAACTCTTCGTCGGATCATGCAACTTGGGACGAAACTCGGGATCAGATCGCATCCAATCCGGTTTCGCCGGTACGGATTCGGACCGCGCCCTCTATATTCGAAACAAAGATCTTGCCATCGCCGATCCGGCCTGTCTGTGCCGCCTTGCGGATCGCCTCGACGGCGGCATCGAGTGCGGAGTTGGCGATGACGACCTCGATTTTCACCTTCGGGAGAAAGTCGACCACGTATTCGGCACCGCGGTAGAGTTCGGTATGGCCTTTTTGGCGGCCGAATCCCTTAGCTTCCATAACGGTGATGCCGGAAACGCCGGTTTCATGCAGCGCCTCCTTCACGTCGTCCAGCTTAAAGGGTTTGATGATCGCCTCGATCTTCTTCATCGGCGCCTATTTCGTTCCATCGCCACAGAAATTTCGCGCCGGAGAGGCACGAGACGGCCTCATATCACCTGTCCAGCTAAACCGCCACGCAAAATTCGCAAAGACGACATGAGACAAACGAAAGCCGCCGCTGCACGCCAGAACGTTCAGCCCGCGACGGGAAAAACGCTCTTCGCCGGGTCGTCAATTCTGCGGGACTGTTCCTAGCGAAATGCGTTCCGCTTTCGGCGTCGCTGCGGCCCGACCCATTGTCAAGAATATGCTATACTTGATTGACTTTACGAATTTTTTTCAACCGCTCGATCACGTTCAGGACTTTGGATTGATTTAATCCAAAGTCCTGAACGTGATCGATTCCAACAATATAGAGCGGGATAGACGATCAAGTTGACGCAATCTGTGCCAACTCGATTGCGCCGGAACAGCCGCGCCGCGTCGCAATTCTCCTCGTCGCGCTCACGGCGATCCGATCCAATGTATTGGCCGAAATACGGCACCGGCTCATGGAAAAGCCGGTGCCGGATCGTTCAAAGGAACCCCAGATCCGCCTTCGTCCACCCTCTGGCCCGCTCGACGGTCAATCTCGATCCGGGCCCGATGAGTTTTGCAAGAGCGTGTCTTGGAAGAGCCGAACGCCGGCTCTAGTCAACCTTTTCGAGCAGTTCTTTGTGCAGGCTGACTGTTTTTTCAGCTTTGTTAGCACCGATCATGATGCTCACGCCGGCGCCGACCAATTGCAACGAGACTTCCTTGCCATTGGCGAATCTGATGCCGTCGCGATAGGCGCCATGTTCGAGGCGGGCGAACACAACGTCTTCCGCCGCCTTGACTCCGAGCCGGCTTTGCATTTCCGGCGAAATGCCTTCCAGTTTCAGATGCGTATCATATTGGACACAAACCGCCGTTGTGCAGTCCCCGGGGGCGGCGAGCCCGATGCTTCCCGAAGGAAAGCGAGTGGTGACGTATTTCTCGGATTCGCGGGCGGGGCGGGAGGCATACATTTCCAACGAATAGTCACACATGGTTGTCACTCCTGACGTCTTCGAGATATTTGATCTCCTGTTCCGAGCGCTGAGAACCGGCCGGGGTTGACGGCTCTGTGCGAAGTCGGAATCGAGAAGATCGGCAACTCCCCTGGCCTGGCGGGGAGGATCGGGGGCGGCACGAGGGGCCTGCCGGTTCGGTTCCTCAGGAGAACATGCGGCCTTGCGCCGCGACAAAGAACCACACCGCGTTCGACGGTCGCCAAACGCTCCACCTAGAACGAAACACTTGAAACCGCTAATCGTTTCGAAGTGGCTCGTATCTTTCTACATATGCTACCGCGACCTCGTGTCGCGTCAAGTTTTTTGCGGGTTCATGGCCGTTTTTAATATGCACGCCGCATTCCTAAGCGGCATTTGGGAGACAAGTGTGCCAAACTTGCGACAATGATGGGCCAACGAAGGTCGCGCTTACGTTCAAACGAAGAGACCCGACCGGAACGGCTCTAGTCGGGATATCTCGAACTGCGCTTTGCCTATGCCAATACCAGCGTTTTGGCGCAAACGTACCGCCTCGGTCGCCTCGAACCCGTGACCGTGCGCTTTTCGCAGTTTTCTTTGCAATTGCCACGCCGCAACGGCAAGTCCGGCCGTATGCCGTGCGAGAAGTCCGCTTTAGTTCCGCTCGACCGGCAGATCCGATCGGCCGCCCCATTCGACCCACGAGCCGTCATAAAGCCGGACATCGGTCTTGCCCAACGAAGCGAGCGCCAGCAGAAGGACAGCCGCCGATACGCCGGAGACGCAGGTCGTGATGATTGGTTTGTCCCAGGTGATGCCGGCTTCGGCGAATGCAGCTTCGAGCTCCTGCCGTTCGCGCAGCATACCGTCGGCGATCAGGTTGCGCCAGGGCAGGTTGAGGCTGCCGGGAATATGGCCGGACCGAACGCCCGCGCGGCGCTCAGGCGTCTCGCCACGAAACCGGGCTGCTAAACGTCCGTCGAGAATCTGCGCCGCTCCGGTCTTCGCCGCCGCGGCGACGTCTTCGACATCGGCGACACCCAGCGCGTCAAAGCGGACCACGAAGGTCTGCGGGGCGCGTGAAACCCAGCCACGTTCAATGCGGCGGCCTTCGGCGTTCCATTTTGGTAATCCGCCGGCCAGGATCTTCGCGTCGCACGCGCCAAAAAGTCTCAATGTCCACCAGACGCGGGCGGTGCTTTCGAGCCCGGCAAAATCATAGACGACGATCCGCGACCTGTCGCTGATGCCGAGTTCCTGCATGGCGGCGGCGAAGGCCGCCGGCGCCGGCAGCGTTTGCGGTAGCTCCGTCGTTTGATCGGCGATCTCGTCTATGTCGAAAAAGACCGCACCGGGAATATGCCCGGCGAGATATTCCGCACAAGGGTCGCGGTTTTCGTCGGTCATCACGAAACTGCCATCGACGACGACGAGGTCCGGCGCGCCGATGTTTTCTGCGAGCCAGTCGGTCGACACGAAATGAGAAGATGAGGGCTCGTTCGTCATGCGGTTTTCCGGCAGAAGTGGGCGACGAGTTCGGCTCGGTCAGCGGTCATTGTTCACACCTGTTGCTTTCAGACAAAGTCCGGTTTGATCGTCGGCTTTCGTTCCATCCAACCCGGCACCGGCAGGGCTTTCGAGCGCAAAAACTCCGGATTATAGAGTTTCGACTGATAACGCGCGCCGGAGTCGGCGAGGATCGTCACGATCGTATGACCGGGGCCGAGCGTCTTTGCCAAGCGAATCGCGCCGGCCAGATTGATGCCTGACGAGCCGCCGAGCAGGAGGCCCTCGTTCTCGGCGAGATCAAAGATGAGCGGCAAAGCTTCTTCGTCGGGCACTTGATAGGCGATGTCGATCGGCGCGCCTTCGAGATTGGCGGTGATGCGTCCCTGGCCGATCCCTTCGGTGATCGAAGAGCCTTCGGACTTCAGCACACCGCTCGTGTAATAGGAATAGAGCGCCGCACCCATCGGATCGGCGAGGGCGATCTTCACGGCTGGGTTGCGCGCCTTGAGCGCTATGCCGACGCCCGCCAGCGTTCCACCGGTGCCGACGGCAGAGACGAATCCGTCAATTCTGCCCTCGGTCTGCGCCCAGATTTCGGCGCCGGTCGTCTCTATATGGCCTTGCCGATTGGCAATATTGTCGAATTGATTGGCCCAGATCGCGCCCTGCGGATGTTCCGTGGCGAGGCGCTCGGCGAGCCGGCCCGAAAGCTTCACATAATTGTTCGGGTTCGAATATGGCACGGCCGGAACTTCGATCAGTTCAGCGCCTTGCAGGCGCAGCATGTCCTTCTTTTCTTGGCTCTGCGTATCGGGAATGACGATGACGGTCTTGTAGCCGAGCGCATTGGCGACGAGAGCGAGGCCGATGCCGGTATTGCCCGCGGTGCCTTCGACGATCAATCCACCCGGTTGCAAGGTCCCGCGCTTGACCGCGTCTTCGATAATGAACAGGCCGGCGCGATCCTTCACCGAACCGCCGGGATTCATGAATTCGGCCTTGCCGAGGATCGTGCAGCCGGTCGCTTCCGAAGCATGCCGCAATTTGATGAGGGGCGTCTTGCCGATGGCTTCGACGACGTTGGCGGGGAAGCTCATAGTCTTCTAATCCTGATAAAAGTTCTCGACTTTGTGTACCTTGACGCCCATGCGGCGGCGCGTCCAGAGTATGGCAGGAAAAAAGAGCCGAATTTTTCCGGCTTCGATCCGGCTTACATACTCATTTTCGCGCCCGGAGCCATCGGCTGGCGTCAATTCAAGTGAACCATCCAGGACAATTGGCAACAACTCGAAAGAGCAAAATCATGTACCGCGCCAGTCCGCGAGACGGGATTGCTTTTGTCACCGGCGCAAGTTCCGGCATCGGCCGCGCCACGGCGGTAGAACTCGTCGGCCGCGGCTATCTCGTCGCGGCTACCGCGCGCCGCGCCGGGGCGCTCTCTGACTTAGCCGGTGCGTATCCTGAGAAGATCCTCGCCTGTCCCGCCGACGTGACGGAGCCCGAGGCGGTGGCTGCGGTGATCGCCGCCATCGAAGCGGCGCATGGGCCGATTGCCTTGGCTTTTCTCAATGCCGGCGTTTCCTTTCTTGCCGCCGAACGGCGCGGCTTCGATGCCAATGTCGTCTGGCAAACGCAAGTTATCAACGTCGGCGGTACTGTGAACTGTCTCGGCCCTCTGCTGGCGGCCATGAGCGAGCGCAGGCGCGGTCAAATCGCGCTCAATGCCTCGCTCGCGGGCTACGGTGGTCTGCCCGGCTCGCCCGGTTATGGTGCGTCGAAAGCCGCTTTGATCAACATGGCGGAATCGCTCGCGCTCACTTACGCGCCGGCCGGCCTCGCGATCCAGGTCGTCTGCCACGGCTTCGTGCGCACGCCGATGACGGGCCAGGAGAAGAGCTTGGCGAGGCCCTTCCTGATCGAAGCCGACGAGGCCGCAAAGCGCATCTGCGACGGCTTCGAACGGGCGGGCTTCGAAATCAGCTTTCCCTGGCAGCTCAGCGTAGGTCTGAAGCTGTTGCGGCTCTTGCCCTACGGACTGCGGTTTCCGCTGATCGCCTTTTCGCTGCGCGGCACCAAGAAGAAAAGCTGATTGCCTTAGGCATCGAAACAGCAGGGCCGCCACGGATCGTTCCGCGGCGGCCGTTGCGAATCCCGCCCTGCGGGAAGGAATTTTAGGAAGGCGGCTGAGCGCCGGCTCGATGGCTGGCGTTCTTGGCGGCGCTTGGCGCTCTTCACTCTCTCGGGCTCAGGCGCCGCCCTTCAGCCTCTTGTTGCATTCGCTGTAATAGCCGCCGCCTTTCATGATCCACTTCAGGCCGCCGTTCGAATTTGTGGCCTTGTTGGCTTTATATTGATCGAGGCAGGTTTCCATCCGCGCTTTACCGGCCGAGTCTTTCGCATGGGCCGGCGATATCGCCGTCGGGAAGACAGCGTTACCAGTTGGCATCGGCTCGGCGGGTGCCGCCGTCTTTTTTGGTTCGGGCGGCGTCGCGGTTTTTTCCGGCGGCGGTGCGGCGGTCTTCTGCTCGGCAGGCGGCTCTTTCGCCGCCGGTTCGGCCTTCAGCTCCGCCGCGCATTGCTTATAGAACTGGTTCCAGGTCTGGCCGGCGAGCGTATTGGCGGTCTTGGCGGCCTGGTATTTCTCGCTGCATTGCTTTTTCACGGATTCCGCCTGCGCGCTTCCGGCAAAAGCGCACGCGGCGATAAAGGCGACCGCCGCGAAAGGCAAAAGCGGACGCGAAAAATGATCGAACATGAAGAACCTCCTTTTGAGCAAGTCTCCGGAAAAATCCGTCAGCTTTTCTTGGCTGTGTTCACATTGGTTGATCTCGAGGGAATGGTCAGCCGCCGGTCCCGACGGCATCGTTGACGCATTTCTTGGTGAAGCTCGTCTTGGCCGCACCGGCGAGCTTCTTGTCGGCTGCTGCCGTATCGCAGCTCGTCTGGGCATCCTTCTGGCACTTTGTCATGAAGCTGTTCAAGGCGGCACCCGCCAACTTCTTATCTGTCGCCTGCGCCTTGCAGGTTGGGCTTTGTGCTGCGGCAGCCTAAACGATCATGCAGAGTGCCGTGGCAATCGCTAGTCTTTTCACTTCCCCCTCCTTCGATCCGGCGTGCCCCTGCACACCCAATCCTCGCGCGATCGACGGGGCGATCGGATGCGCGCGCCGATGCCGAGCGAATGCCGCGGCTCTTCCCGTCGCTTCAGCGCCCAGTCGATGCCGCCAGCGCCACATCCTTTCATCATACTCCAGCACTTGCGTGGCAACAGGTCAAGGTCGATATCGGCGCGCCTTGGCGGCGCGCCCGAGCTCCGGCGGCATGTCCCCGACAACGCACCCGGCCTCGCCGGGACCGCTTCAGTCAGGCGCGCACTCGCCGTTGATCGAGGCCACATGGCCTCGGGGAATTACGCGCCTCCGGGCGAAGCCGCGGGGCTGCAAAGCAATTCGGCGTTCGACGCCGGGCGCGAGATGCAGCCGATTCGTTGCCGGCCGGAACGCTCGTCTTCGATATGGACGGACTGCGCAAAACGGCGGGTCGAGAGAAGAAGCGACCAGCCTTGCGCATTTCGAGATGAATAAAGAGCCTGTTCAAGCCATCATCCCTCAGCAGAACGTTGAGGTGACGCAGCTCGCCCTCGAGATCTTGCGTCCGAGAGCGGGATGAGGAAAAGTGGGAACCGGTTTTCCGGCGCAATCAAGTTCACGCAGATTGCGTAAACTTATCTGCATATCCCGCTCTAAACTATCAGAATCGATCACGTTCATGATTTTGGATTGATTCAATCCAAAATCATCGTGATCTAGTGACGCCGGGGCGCCGCTTTCGAGCCGATCGAGAAGCTCAGCATGCTGCTGCTCGGTTCCCTCGAAACCATGGATCGTTCCGGCAATCCGGGGGAAGCTCTTGAGATAGCCGCTCGCTAATCGTAAACTTCAAGCACCGAAATTAGTCGAATGCGGACTGGCGTGGCATAGAGTTCATGCGCGTCGCATAACCTGTTTATCTTGTCATGGTCAGAACGGTCCTAGCCCTCCCGGCAATCGAAACCGCGCGTTTGCGCCTGCGACCTCTCGGGTGGGACGACGCCGATGCCTTTCGCGCGATGTCCGACGAGCCTGCCATCACGGATGTCATCGATTTCCTTCATACGCCGTTCACCCTTTTCGATGCACGCAAGCTCATAATCGGTGAAAATGATCGCAGCGGCTGCTTCTGGGGCATCTGGCTGCGCGAAGACGTTGCACTGATTGGCACGGTCGGCGCTCACCTGCAGGACGCCGATGAGATCGAGATCGGCTATTGGCTCGCGAGTTCAATGCATGGCCAAGGCTTTGGAAGCGAAGCCGTGTCGGCTGTCGTTCGTGGGCTCGCAAGGGCCTATCCCGAGCGTTGCATCTTCGCGGAGTGTCGGCCCCAAAATAAAGCGTCCTGGCATTTGCTCGAAAAAATTGGATTCCGTGCGGACGGGCGCAACGGCTTGCGGTCCGGCAGAAAGAGAACTCGTTCTAAGGGGGAGCCAATCCTGAAGATGCGTGGGCTGGTCGGATTGGCCTCTGCGCCCGGCAGGGGATCCTAACGATGTTCGAGGCGCGCCATGAGGCTCGACGAGTCCCAGCGGTTGCCGCCCATTTTCTGAACTTCCGCATAAAATTGATCGACGAGCGCCGTCACCGGCAGGTTGGCACCATTGCGGCGCGCCTCGTCGAGGCAGATGGCGAGATCCTTGCGAAACCAGTCGACCGCAAAGCCGAAATCGAATTTGCCGGCGACCATCGTCTGGTGACGGTGTTCCATTTGCCAGGATTGCGCCGCGCCTTTGGAAATCACGTCGACGACGGCGTCGGTGTCGAGTCCGGCACGCTTGGCGAAATGCAGCCCTTCCGCGAGCGCCTCGACAAGGCCGGCAATGCAAATCTGGTTGACCATTTTGGTGAGCTGGCCGGATCCGGCCGGGCCCATCAGACGGCACGCGCGGGCATAGGCTTGAATGACGGGTTCCGCCCGCGCATAGACCTCGGCCTCGCCGCCGCACATGATCGTGAGCTGGCCTTTCTCAGCACCGGCCTGGCCGCCGGAAACCGGTGCATCGATGAAGCCCAACCCTTGCACCAAAGCGGCTTCGTGGAGTTCTCGCGCGACACGTGCAGACGCGGTCGTGTGATCGACGAAGACGGCGCCTGGCGACATGCCATGGAACGCGCCGTCTTCGCCGCGCGTGACTATGCGCAGATCGTCATCATTGCCGACGCAGGCAAAGACGATGTCCCGGCCTTGCGCGGCCGCGCGCGGCGTTGCAGCCCGCGTGCCGCCGAATTCCGCGACCCATTTCTCGGCTTTTGCCGCAGTTCGGTTATAGACCGCGACCGAGTGACCCTTGCTGTGCAGGTGCCCGGCCATGGGGTAGCCCATCACGCCGAGGCCGATGAATGCAACCTTAGCCATGTGTGCTCTCACCTCGTGATGATCGGGGAACAGGCCTCGAGTCGATGCGTGGAACCAAGTCTAATTGATTTCGAAGCTGAAGTATTTGCTGCGGATGCGCGTGAAGGTGCCATCGGCCATGAGCGAACTCAATGCCTTGTCGAACATGACCTTCAGGTTCTTGTCGTCTTTACGCAAGCCTACGGCGATGCCGTCGCCGAAATACGTCGCGTCGCGCGGGATGTCGGCGAGAATGCGGCAGCATTGGCCTTCCTTGCGCGTGGCGAGGAAATCCATGATGGCGTCCTTGTCGCCGATGACCGTATCGATACGGCCTTCGGCGAGATCGAGGATTGCGTCCTCCAATAGGCTGTAGGTTCGGATGTCGGACTGTTTGAACATGTCTTCGACATAGGCTTGGTGTGTGCCGCCTGTTTCCACGCCGATCGCCTTTCCGGCGAGACCCTCGGGGGTCGCCTCTCTCAAGTCGGTGGTGCGCGCGACCATGAAAGCCGAAGGCATGCGCACATAGGGAATGCTGAAGGCGATCTTTTCACGACGCTCGTCAGTGATTTCCATGGCCGCCATGATCGCGTCATATTGGTGATCGAGGAGGCCGGGAATGAGACCATCCCAATCTTGGGTGACAAAACTGCACTTGATCGCCAGCCGGTCGCAGATCGCATGACCGAGATCGATCTCGAAACCGGCGAGTTCGTTATTGTCGAGATAATTATAGGGCGGCCTCGCGCCTTCGCTCGCGATCCTGACCTCGGACCACGTCGAGGGCTCGGTGCTCTGCGTGTGCGCTGGCGGGACGGGCAGCGAGAACGCCAGGGCGGCCACGCAGACAAACAGGAAACAGCGAAAGACGGTGCCTGCAGGGCAGGGGAATAGTGAGAAGGCAGGCAGGGTTTCCTCCTGGCTGGGATCTCGCCTGACAAAACTGTCGAAGCGCGGGGATTCACACAAATTTCGCGCAGCTGCAGGCGGTGTTTCATGCGAGGACGTCGATGCGGCGGCCCGCAGCCTTCATGGCCTTCTTATGAGGGAGCCAGACCGATTGCGGTGTCAATTCTAGTGCGGCGGAGAGACCCTTTCAGGACCTTTCTTGAGCCAAACGGAGCTGCGCCAGGGTGCAAGGCTGTTCGCGTTCAGCACATCGGTACAGATAAGCTCATCTCAATGTGCATATATTTCTCAGGGGAGACAAGGTTATCTATCGTAGTGAGGCGCATCGCTGGCTTGGCAAAGCCGGGTTGCCTTCCCGTCAGGCTGCGGCAACGGCTTCGCCCATCCGAGCCCGGATTGGATCGAGTGTTGCACGCACAAGGCTAAACCTCTAGAATCTAGCGGCAAACAGGACCTCGGAGTGGCTCTATGGTGAGTGAGCAAAACGTGCTCGATGCGCTTCAATCAATTATCGGGCCCGACGGCAAAACCCCATTGCCGCAGACGGGAAACATCGCCGGCGTCACGGTCAGGGAGGGCAAGGTCTTCTTGTCGATCCGGGTCGAGGCCAGCCAGGCACCGGCGATGGAAGCTTTGCGCGTCGCCGCCGAAAGGGCGATCCGCGCCGTCCCCGGTGTCACTACGGCTATCGTCAGCCTGACGGCGGAAAAGCCCGCCGCGGCGAAGGTGTCCAATCCGGCGCCGGGTCCGGCGCGCGGCAATGCCATCCCCGGCATCGCACGGATCATCGCCGTCGCCTCGGGCAAAGGCGGCGTCGGCAAATCGACGACGGCGGTCAATCTGGCGCTCGGCCTGGCGTCGCTCGGCTGGCGCATCGGCATCCTCGATCTCGACGTTTTCGGCCCGTCGCTGCCGCGCCTCCTCGGCCGTAACGACAAGCCCGAGATGGAGGGCCGCCTGTTGCGGCCGCTCACAGCCTATGGAGTGAAGGCCATGTCGATCGGCTTTCTCGTCGAGGACGACGCGGCGATCGTCTGGCGCGGTCCGATGGTGATGTCGGCCGTGCAGCAATTGCTGCGCGACGTCGCCTGGGGGGAACTCGATTGTCTCGTTGCCGACATGCCGCCCGGCACCGGCGATGCGCAGCTCACTCTGGCGCAGAACGTGCCGCTCGCCGGCGCCGTCATCGTCTCGACGCCGCAAAATCTCGCACTCATCGATGCGCGGCGCGGCATTGCCATGTTCCAAAAGGTCGATGTGCCGGTCCTCGGCGTCGTCGAGAACATGAGCTATTTCCTCTGCCCGCATTGCGGCGGCCGTACGGATATTTTTGCGCATGGCGGCGCGCGGCGCGAAGCCGAAAAGCTCGGCGTGCCTTTCCTCGGCGAGATCCCGCTCACGCTCGATATCAGGGAACATTCGGATTCTGGCCGGCCGATCGTCGCGACCGACCCCGACAGTCCTCATGCGATCGCCTATCGCGACGTCGCCCAGCGCGTGCAAGCGAGCTTGGAGAAAAGCAGTCGCCGCACCGCGCCGAAGATATTGATCGAGTAGGGGGCTGTACAAGGCGATTTCTTCGGCCGCAAGCGGGAGAAGGTGGCAGGCGGAGCCTGCCGGATGAGGGACGTTCGAACTCTGACCTGATCCGCGTCACCTGAAACGCTGAGGTTTTGGCACAGCCCTTATCCGCTTACCTCTGACTGATTGCGAAAAAGAACAGCTAAAGGCAGTGCTCCGCTCAAGGGACGACATGTGACAGACTTCCGACAAAGCGGACTTTGGCAATCGACGCTGATAGCTCGCAAAAATGATCCGCATGAGTCCCAGCGCGACCGACTACGCGTAGTCTATGAAAGTTTTTGGGAGCGAGGCGTCAAACTTGCGGAGCGCATTGCAACTGATTTGCCTGGACTGACGCTCCACGATGAAGCGCATCTCGCTGCACTATGGGATCGCGCAAGTCAGCTCACCGGACCTGGCTACCCGATCAACCCGCTTGAAGCATTTGTCTTCGGTGGCGCGGTTCTCGTCCACGATGCTGGACATACTCTCGCAGCCTACGAAGGGGGCCTAGCAGAGCTGAAACAAACTCTCGAATACCGAGATGCTGTAGCGGCAATCCTACGAAGGAACGGAGCAAATCCGCCCCAGGAGGCCGACATTGCCAATCCGAACGAAGAAATTGCAAAGGCGGTTCTCTTTGTCACTTTGCGACGCCTTCATGCAAAACAAGCAGAAATTCTTGCAACTCGATCCTTCCAAGGAAACTACCTGATCGAAGACAAAGAGCTTCGCGCCAATCTCGCGCAGCTAATTGGTCGTGTTGCCGCCAGCCATCACTGGGATCGTACCCTACTGGAAACTAAACTACCAAATGTGCAGGGTCCTCCAGGATTTATGCCTCAAGAATGGTCAATACAAGCAGTAAAGAGTGCCTGTCTATTGCGCTGCTCCGACGCTATTCAGATTGACCAAACGCGAGCGTCCGCATTCGCGCTCGCAATTCACGCCCCGCAGGGGCAGTCTCTTCTACATTGGTTGGCTCAGCAGTTGGCGCAGCCCATTGTGAAACCTGAGACAGATGGTGGTCCAGGTGTCCTCGTCTTCACGTCTCAAAGCGACTTTACAGAAGACAAAGCGGACGCGTGGTGGATTGCCCACGATCTCATCAAGAACGCCAATGAAGAATTGCAGGGCTGCTATCTGCGAATTCCGATTTAAGCCGGCCGGGTATACCGATTTGATGTCGGCCACCGTACCGATTTGATGCCGGCCGGCATTCCGAAACGAAGCCGGCCACCATTCCGATATGAAGCCGGCCACCTGCCGGTAACCCTCATGCAGGTCAGCACCCTGAGCATCAGCTCCCTCGATTTGGACGAGGAGGGGCTTGATGCCGGCGAAACGAGAGCTGACCATGAGACAATTGCGGCAGATGCTGCGGCTTCACTATGACGGCGTAAGTGCGCGCGAGATCGGGCGGACGCTCGGTGTGGCGCGCAGCACGATCCAGGACAATCTCGATCGGGCAAAGAAGGCGGAGCTCGCCTGGCCACTCGCCCCCAATCTGACGGACGATGTTCTCGAACGGCGGCTGTTTTCAAAAGCCGGCTACAGACACGGCGTTCGTCGGCGGACGGAACCCGATTGGAAAGCCTTGGCGCAGGAGATCAAGCGGCCCGGCGTCAATCTGATGGTGTTGTGGGAGGAATATCGCGACGCCCATCCCGGCGGCTATGGCTACAGTCGCTTTTGCGATTTGTTCCGGGAGTTCGAAAAGCGGCTGTCGCCGGTCATGCGCCAGCATCACGCGGCGGGAGACAAGCTCTTCGTCGATTATTCCGGCAAGAAGATGCCGATCGTCGACGCTGCGACCGGCGAGGTGCGGGACGCCGAGATCTTTGTCGGCGTGCTCGGGGCTTCGAACTACACATATGCCGAGGCGACCTTCACCCAGAGCCTGCCGGATTGGATCGGCGCGCATGTGCGCATGTTCCGTGCTCTCGGTGGCGTACCGCGCCTGCTCGTGCCGGACAATCTGAAAAGCGGCGTCCAAAAGGCCTCATTCTACGACCCCGATATCAACCGAAGTTATGGCGCCATGGCAGCGCATTACGACGTCGGCATTCTCCCGGCACGGCCACGAAAGCCTCGGGATAAGGCGGCCGTTGAGGCCGGCGTGCGCTTCGCGCAGACCTACATCCTCGGCCGTTTGCGCAACCAGACCTTCTTCTCGCTCGCCGAGGGCAATGCCGCGATTAAAGTCGTGCTCGAGCGGATGAACACCCGCGTCATGCGGCAGATCGGCATGAGCCGGCACGATCTCTTCGAGAGCCTCGACCGGCCCGCGTTGAAGCCGTTGCCGGACCTCGATTGGGACTATGCCGAGTGGCGCCTCGCAAGGGTCGGGCTCGATTATCACGTCGAGGCGGACGGCTTCTATTATTCCGTTCCGCATGCGTTGATCCGGGCCGAAGTCGACCTGCGCATCAGCGAACGGACAATCGAGATCTTCCACCGCGGCCAGCGCGTCGCTCTGCATCAACGTCGCTATGGCGGCCGAAGGCACGGCACCGATCCCGACCATATGCCGAGTTCACACCGCCGCTATGCCGAATGGTCGCCGGAGCGGTTCCGTCGTTGGGCGAAAACGATCGGGCCCAACACCGAAGGGCTCGTTATCGCCGTTCTCGCCAATCGCCCGCATCCCGAGCAGGGGTTTCGGACTTGCCTCGGCATCCTGCGAATCTATCGCGGCATCGATCCAGCCCGTGCCGAAAACGTCTCGGCGCGAGCCCTCGAAATCGGCGCCCTCAATTACCGCAGTGTCGCTTCCATCCTCGCCAACAATCTCGACAAGACCTCATCCCGCCAAACTCGCTCCGACGAGCCCTCCGGCATGAGCCTCTTCGATCATCAAAACATCCGCGGCCCCCGCTACTTCAACTGAAAGGAAGATATCATGCTCCTGCATCCGACCCTCGATCGATTGCACGCCCTCGGTCTCCACGGGATGGCCAAGGGCTTCAAGGACCTTACGGATAACCCGCAAGCCCGCAGCCTCGAACATGCCGAATGGCTGGGCCTCCTTCTCGAACATGAGGCAACGCTCAGGCGGCAGAAGCGCTTCGAAATCCGCGCACGAACCGCGCGTCTGCGGCAAACCGCGAGCGTCGAGGATATCGATTATCGGGCTGCGCGTGGTCTCGACCGCGCCCTTTTCCTCATGCTCGCCAGCTGTGATTTTATCCGCGACAAGCGTAATTTGATTCTTACCGGCCCCTGCGGCGTCGGCAAATCATGGCTCGCTTGTGCGCTCGGCCATAAAGCCTGCCGGGATGACCTCTCCGTGCTCTACCATCGTGTTCCGCGCCTTTTCACCGCGCTCGCCCTCAGCCGCGGCGACGGACGCTATGGC
Source organism: uncultured Alphaproteobacteria bacterium (assembly GCA_963809985.1). Taxonomy (GTDB): domain Bacteria; phylum Pseudomonadota; class Alphaproteobacteria; order Rhizobiales; family Beijerinckiaceae; genus Methylovirgula. Next base: position 2,079,568 of record CAWELW010000004.1, read on the forward strand.
AAGCTCATGAGCGCGCTTGGCAAAGTCAAACTGCTCATCCTCGATGATTGGGGACCGGAAACCCTCACCGCCGAACAGGCGCGCGACCTTCTCGAAATCATCGAGGATCGCATCGATGTCGGCTCAATCCTCATCACCAGCCAGGTTCCGGTCGATCGCTGGCACGATATGATCGGAGTTCCGACCATCGCCGATGCGATCCTCGACCGCCTCGTCCACAATGCCTATCGGATCGAACTCTCCGGCGAGAGCTTGCGAAAGCGACGCATGCCGGAGCCTGTATGATGGTGTGGCCAACGAAACGCCATGGCGGGGCTGCGCAACCCTGACCAGCTTCGCCCCGCCATGGCTTACATCCGCGCCCCTCGCGACCGCTTAACCACGATCCACAGCAACACTTGACCGCCTGAACCAAGGAAAAGATCTTCCAATCCGACCTGCATGAGCCCGTCCAAAGTGGCCGGCTTCATATCGGTACGGTGGCCGCCTTCAAATCGGAACAGGTGGCCGGCTTGATATTGGAATGCATGGCCGGCTTCATCGGTATACGCACTCTATCAGCTCATGAAGGACTACGACCTTCCAGCATTCACAGTTGACCGGGTCGCTGGCGCCGAAAGCCCCTTGCAGCTGGAGCGGCATATTCGAACCGCCGGTTGGCGGCCAGTGAGCGCCGAGATTCGCGTTTCAAGTGTTGAACAGATAGTTCGTCTTTTTGGCGGCCCGCTTCTGTATGGTCGCGATCCGACGATCCCATTGCGCGAACTGATACAGAACGCGTCTGATGCTGTGCGAGCAAGGCGCGCGTTGGCGGCGGTGGACCCGCTCTATGAAGGCAAGGTGGTCGTCAGCCTGAAGAATGCTGGGGGGAACGATTCCTGGCAGCTCGTTATTGAAGACGATGGCATCGGGATGTCGGAGCGTGTCCTGGCGGGACCGCTCCTAGAGTTTGGCAAGAGCTTCTGGGCTTCAGACGAGGCGCAGGACGAGTTTCCCGGCCTTGTGAGCAGCGCAAAACTGCACCAAACCGGACGGTACGGCATCGGCTTCTTCTCGACCCTGATGATTGCCCAACGCATAGAAGTCACGTCTCGTCGGTGGGATGCGGCACAAGATCAAGCGCGCAAGTTGACCTTGAGAGAAGGCTTGCGCTTGCGTCCGCTCATCTCAAAGACAGTCGCGACGTCCCTCGGCCTGTTCTCAACACGTGTCGTATTGCATCTCAAGTCTGATGATGTCGAGCAACTCCTGACGGTTTTCCGCGCTCGGCAAGATAACTTGAAAGTGACTCTGAAAGAAATGGTTGCGCACCTGTGTCCATGCCTCGACTGTGACGTGTTGACTTGGGATTCTCAGGACCGATTTGAGCTTGCGCATTCCCGGAAATGGTATGGATCAGACCCACTCCAATGGGCACGCGAAATCGCTTTCGTAGGCCGGATGGCCAACCAAGCAATTGACGAATACCTCGCCAAGATCGCGCCTCTCATTCGTGTAATCAAGGGGCCAGATGGCGAGCCTTGCGGTCGCGCGGCAATCGGCTTTGGACATATTGAGGCGGGCATTGACTTGGTTGGCGGTTTGGCTTCGGGCCGACACTCGCGAATGGCAAGCAATTTCTCAACGGCTTACGTCGGCGGGATTGAATTTGAACCCGGCGGACCGCGCCGCAATTCCGGCCCGCTGCGCAGTCCAGCCGAGGTCGAAGCTTGGGCCTCGGAGCAGGCTCGGCTCTTAGCCCAAACGGAGCTCAATGATGCGGAAAAGTATCTTGCGGCGATGAATGTGGCTCACTTCGGCGGTGATCCGACGCCGATAGCGAGGATATTGATCAATCGGCACTCGACCCCTATCGGCACTGTCTACGACATGCTTGCGGAGGGGAAAGAACTCTTTGCTGCCCTTGGTGATTCGGCGGCACGTAGTCCAGCTATCTCTTCGGTCTTCTACTGGCAAAGACCCAGTTATGGGATTGGCCTTGGTTGGAACGAACTCGACTTCGTTGTCGTAACAATGGAAGCTTGGTCTGGCAACTATGTTCCCGATCAAGTTTACCATCAAGTGCCAAGGGAAGAAGCACCTATGCCACCGTGTTTCTTATCGTGTCTCGAGCGCTATGCTCACTCCAAGGGACGCGCACTAATAATGGAAAACGTCAGCGACGTCCTTTTTGCTACTTACAAAGGCGATGCATCCCCTCGGGAAAAACTATTCGAAGGCGCCGAACTGCGAGGACCGGCTTTGAAGCTTTCGCTTCTGTGACGAATATTCCCTTTCGTATTCTATTGGTCAAACAGGCTCTATTGCATTAGCAATTCCGCGGAGCAATTTGCCTCCTCATGTCGCCCTATCGTTCGGCGCCGGAACAGCCGGTTCACAAGTGCACGTCTCTTGCCTTCCCCGGTTAGAGCATGCGGCAATGGCCGTTGAGAGCGACCAGCAAGCAAGGGGACGAGGGCTGGTCAGCGATAACCCCAAACGATCAAATCAATTCTAGTGATCGTTTTAGAGGGCTTGCCGCGCTCGCAGCGCCTCACATCGGGACTGCACAACCGCAGCGGCTTGTGCCGCCTCAGAACGGCAGCTCCATCGCCTTGCACAAAAACGCGATGAACGGCGCGGTCGCGCGGAAACTCTTGCCGAGTTCTGCCACGAGGGCGTCGCCGACAATCGTCGCGTCACTCAGCTTTTGGCTGATTCCGAAGTCCTTGCGTTTCAGATCTTCGGCGTGCTTGTGTTCCGGGTCATAGCCGCGCGGCACAGTTTTCAGCGTTTCGCCGCCCATCATGCAGGTCGCCCCGACATCGCTCTTGCCCTTTGCTTTATCCCAAGCTGCCGGCGAAGCGACGATCGCTTTACGGATTTTGTCGAGCATGGGAGTTGCGGGCCGCCACACACCGCCGCCGACCGTCGAGGCGCCCGGCTCGATGTGCATGTAAAACGTCGGCGCACCGTCTTCGCCGCCGGCCTTGTGGCGGAAGTGAAAAAACAGCGCGGTCTTGTAAGGGCTCTTGTCCTTGGAAAAGCGGGTGTCGCGGTAGATGCGGGAAAAGGAGCCGCCGTTCGGCCTCGGGTCGACGAGGAAATGTTTGCTCACCTTTTCGAGCACCGGCGCGATGTCGCAGACGAGCTTCAGCCCAGGTTGGCGAAGCCCCGACTCGAAGCGCTCTTTGTTCGCTTCGAACCACGCCTTTTCGTTGTGCGCCTTGAGCTCCTTGAGAAACCCGAAGCTTTCGCGCGTGAAGTAGACTTGTGCCATGAGTTCCCCGCCCGACTTTCCCCGGATCGCCGCCCATTCGAGCCAAATCTGCGACGGTTTAGGAGTCCTGGCAAGCCTGGAGCGTCGCCAACATTATTTCGCAGACCGGATTGGCACTTGCCAAATGGTTGCTTCTTCCCTTTGCTTCTGCCGCTCCTCGGCCCACGCAAGGGCGATGTCGTGCAGCCACTGCGCCCGATGTTGGTAGTAGGTGTCGGCCGCCACGATCCGGCTGATCACCGCGGGATCACGCAGCCGCTCCATCCAATCCGGGTCGATGATGATAACCCGCACAAGGTGGGCTTCTCGTAATCCCGGCCACGAGACCGGCGCGAAGATGATCTGTTCTTCCTCCACCGGACGGCCCTTGAGTGCGGCGGGGTTGGCAGTCCAGTCGTTGCCGACGATGGCGTCTCGCAAGGATGTCATCATCAAAAACTGTCCCGGCTTCGGAATGAGCATGAGACCGTCTCTCTTCTTCGCGACCCTCCTGACTTCCTGTTCAAGCATCGGATCATTGAAGACGTAGGACAGCGTATGCTTAGGCCCCCATGGGTCGACTTCGAGCCTGATTGTTCCATCCGGCATCCCGGTCAAGACATGGCCTTCGAACTCGATCTGCTGATCATTCTCGAGCTTGAGGTAACTTTTCCGCTCTCTTTTCGCTCTGAAGTGACGGAGGAACCATCCGAAGGCAAAGCCGCCGACGCCGATCAGTACGGCGACAATGGCGGACATGGCTTGGAACAAGCGAACATGTTCTTCTGCCCATGCGAACATCATTAGCAATGTGTCGTTCACTGATGTACCTCCTAGATTTATGAGTTGTGCGAAGACATGGGCATGTGTCACACTGCTGCCAACGAGCGAAGTGTCGGATCAGGCGATCGGATTCGCCAGCGTGTCCCCATGAACCCTGCGTCATCCGCACGCTCCTCAATCCAGCGTCTCGCGGTAGAACCGCACCGCAATCACGATAGCGATAATCGTAAACAGGGCGGTCGGCCAGAGTTCCGGCCAGATGTCCGGCAGCCCGTTTCCTTTCAGCAATATGCCGCGCACGATTCGGATCGTGTGCGTGGTCGGAAAGACTTGGCCGATCCATTGCGCCCAGATCGGCATCCCGGCAAACGGAAACATGAAGCCGGAGAGGAGAATCGAGGGCATCAGAGTGAACTGGGCCATTTGCGTCGCCTGCATCTGGTTTGCCGACACTGTCGAGATCGTGATCCCGAGTGCCAGATTGCTCGAAATGAACAAGCCGAGGGCAAAGAGGAGCAGCGGCAGCGACCCCCGGATCGGTAATTGGAAGGCCAGGGTCGAGACGGTGATGATGAGCAGCACCTGCACATAGCCGACGAAGATGTAAGGGATCATCTTGGCCAGCATCACTTCGAGTGGCCGCACCGGCATGGCGAGAAGATTTTCCATCGTGCCGCGTTCACGCTCGCGTGTGATCGACAAGGTCGTCAGAAACAGCGTTGAAAAAACGAGAACGAGACAGACCAGCCCCGGGACCGTATTGATGACCGACAATTGCTCCGGGTTGTAGCGGGCGTGAATGACGAATTGGAAGGCAGCCGTCGGTGTTTGTGCTTGCGCGCGCCGCACCGGCGGCAAGTCGCGGTCGAGCGCGGTGGAAATCGCCGGCAGCGCTGCGGTCGCATAGCCGATTGCGGTCGGATCGGTGGCATCGGCGTCGATGAGGACCGAGGGCTGTTCGCCGCGATCGACCGAGCGGTCGAAGTTCGTCGGAATTTCGATGACGAACAAGAGATCGCCGCGGGCCAGCATGCGCTCGGATTCGGCCACCGAGGAGAGACTGCGGACCGCGTAATAGCCGGTGTTTTGAAGCGCGGCGATCAGGCTGCGCTCATATTTGGAGTGGTCCAAGGAGAGAACGCCACTCGGCAGATCCTTCGGATTGGTGTTGATGGCGTAGGCGAATAGAAAAAGCTGCATGATCGGCAAAACAACGAGGAAGCGCAGCGTGATCGGGTCGCGCAACATCTGAATCCATTCTTTGTGCACCAAAGCAGAGAAGCGTTTGAAGGAAAAGCTCGTCATGCCGCTCTTTCCTCAAGACCGAGCATATGAATGAAGACGTCTTCCAAACGCGGTTCGACTTCGTGCCAGGCGAAACCCGTCGACGTGAATGACCGCAGAGTGTTCTCCAATGCTGCGCGGTCCGTCCCGGCCACATGCAGCGTGCGCCCGAAAACGGCGGCGGCTTCGACGCCGGGCATGCGCCTTATGCGTATTGTCGCCGCGTCGATGTCCTCGCCCGTCGCCTCGAACGTGATGAGGCCGGAATTGCGGGCGAGTTCGAAGGCGTCGCCCTGGATGATGATGTGGCCGTCGGCGAGATAGACGATGCGCTTGCAGCGTTCCGCCTCGTCCATGTAGTGGGTCGACACGAGGACGGTCAGGCCATCGAGGGCCATCGCATGGAGGAGGTCCCAAAACTCGCGCCGGGCTTTGACGTCGACCCCGGCCGTCGGCTCATCCAAGAGCAAGAGTTGCGGCTCGTGCAGCACACAGGCTGCGAGCGCCAAACGCTGTTTCCAGCCGCCGGACAAATGTTCGGCGCGCTGGTCGCGTCGATTGGCGAGACCCATGCGGTCCATGATGTCGCTGACGGCTTGCCGGTGGTTCGGCATTTCGTAAATGCTCGCGACGAGGTCGAGATTCTCGAAGACAGTGAGGTCTCCGTAAAAGCTGAACCTCTGGGTCATGTAGCCGACTTCACGGCGGATCTGAGGCGCCTGCCGAATGATGTCGTAGCCGAGGCAAGAGCCGCTGCCGGCATCGGGCCCGAGCAGACCGCACAGCATCCGGATCGTCGTCGTCTTGCCGCTGCCGTTGGCACCGAGAAAGCCGCAGATCTCACCCTTGGCGACACGCAAGTTCAGCCCGTCGACGACGGCCCGGCCGTCGAAGCATTTGCGCAAGTTTTGCACGTCGATGACAAAATCCATCATCGTGGATTGTCCATTGCGATCAGCCGGACGCTGACCGGCTGGCCCGGATTGATGAGGGCGGCCTGGTCAGGGCGCGGCCGGGCTTCGATCTTGGTGACGAGCTTCGACCGCATCGATTCGCTGAATATGACGGGCGGTGTATATTCGACCTGCGGCGAGATGAACGAGATCTTCGCCTTGAGATCGGCCGGGCAATTGTCGCAAACGAGCGCGACGTCGCCGCCGAGATGAATCCGCGCGAGCATCGGTTCGGGTACAAAGAAACGCACGAAGATGTTTTCCGGCGGCAGCAGCGACACGACCGGGCCGCCGGCGGGGATCGTCTCGCCGGGACGGGCGAGCACATCCGCAATGACGCCACTCGCCGGAGCCGCAACATGGCGCTGGTCGAGACGCCATTGCGCCATCGCCAGGGCTGAATGCGCCGCTTGGACGGCCGCCCGCTGAGCTTTGATTTCCCGCTCGCGGCCGAGTGGCGCGCGCAATTGCTCCAGGGCCGCTTCGGCTGCCTGCACTTTGGCAAGGCTCGAGCGGAAATCGGCACGCTGCTGGTCGGCGAGCTGCACGGTTGCGGCGCCGGTTTTCAGGAGCTGTTCGCTGCGGTCGAGATCCGCCTTGATTTTGTCGCGCGCCGCGTTCGCGTCGCGCAAATTGGCCTCGGCTTGCAGGATCTCGGTCGGCTTGCCGGGGCTGAGAAGGTTTTCGAGCTGTTCCTCGGCTTGCGTGAACAGCCGCGCCGCCTGATCGCGGGCGGCGTGATCGGCGATATCGTCCTGGTCGAAAAGGGCGGCGCCTGCGTTGACAGTGTCGCCGCGCTGCACGTGCACAAAGGTGAGGAGCCCCTCTTGGGTGGGGCCGACTTTGACGAAATCGGCGTCGGCATAGCCCTGCCATTCGTCCGGAGCGGATTTTGGCAGCCGCCACCAATAAAATCCACCGGCGCCGATCACGGCAGCCAGCAAAACTGCGAGGGTCAGGCGTCGGTCCACTATCTTGACCTATTGTAACGAAACGGTATTGTTGCATTATCACGGCAGCAGCCTGGCAGCAAGGCGGGCACGAAAGGAATTGTATGTCAGAGCCGCGACTGGAATCCGACGAGTTTAAGCGCGGTCCCGGCGGACGGCCGACACGGGAGGACGCCGAGCGAAGACATCGCGATCTCATCGCGACCGCGACCCGCCTGTTTCTCGACAAAGGCTGGGAAGCCACCTCGATCGACGAAATCTCGAGGGAATCCGGTGTCGCCAAGCGGTTCATTTATGCCCGATATGCAGATAAGGCCGCGCTGTTTGTCGGTGCCCTCGAACGCTTCATCGAGCAACGGGTGGGGGTTCTTCAGCGTTCCGAAGCTCTATCGGACAATGTCGAGGAGGGACTTTATCGGCTCGGACGGAAAATCTTGGACCTCGCTCTGAGCTCCGAGGCACTCGCCTTCTATCGCTTGTTCATCGCGGCAGCGCCGCATTTTCCGAATCTTGCGAGACTCTTCGTCGAACGTCTGCGCCAAGTTGGCGCCCTCCGCGAGATCAGGCACGTGCTTGCAGCTTACATCGACCGCGGTGCGATCGAGCCGGGCGACCTCGAAATAAGGGCGGAACATTTTTTCATTCTCGTCGTCGGGATTCCGCAACGGATGGCGTCGTTCATAGGCCGCGAGCCGCCGGCCATGGAGGAACGGCGCTTGCGCGCCGCGATAAGGCTGTTCCTGGACGGCTGCCGCAAACGCTGACGGGCAGGAGGATTCCATTGATCGGGATCGGCGAGGGGCCGCCGGACTAGAGACTCAGCCTCCCGTGACGTTCATATGGCGCGGCACGGCTGGGCCGTTATGCGTGCGGTCGATAATGAAATCATGGCCCTTCGGCTTGCGCGCGATCGCCGCCTCGAGCGCGCCGTGCAAGAGTTCATCGTCCTTGGAGGCGCGCAAGGGCGCACGCAGGTCCGCCGCATCCTCCTGGCCAAGGCACATATAGAGCGTGCCCGTGCAGGTGATCCGCACACGATTGCAATTCTCGCAGAAATTATGGGTGAGCGGCGTGATGAAGCCGAGCCGGCCGCCGGTCTCTTCGACCCGCATGTAGCGCGCCGGTCCGCCAGAATTATACTGCAGGTCCTGCAGCGTGAAATGTTTGGCGATATCGCGTTTGACGGCCGTGAGCGGCAAATACTGATCAACTCTTTGCGCGCCGACCTCGCCGAGCGGCATGACTTCTATGAAGGTGAGATCCATGCCGCGGCCATGCGCCCATTCGATCATGGGTATGATTTCGGTCTCGTTGACACTTTTCAGGGCGACCATGTTGATCTTGACCGCGAGGCCCGCGGTCTGGGCCGCATCTATGCCGGCCAGAACCTTGTCGAGCTGGCCCAAACGGGTGAGCGTCCGAAACTTTTCAGGATCTCGTGTGTCGAGCGAGACATTGATGCGGCGCACACCGCAACGAGCGAGTTCGGCCGCATGGGCTTCGAGCTGCGAGCCATTCGTCGTCAGCGTCAATTCATGCAGCGCGCCAGAGTCGAGATGCCGCGACAGCGAACGGAAAAGGCGCAATATATCGCGACGCACCAAAGGTTCGCCGCCGGTGATTTTGACTTTGCGCGTGCCACGCTGAACGAAAGCCGTAGCGAGACGGTCGAGTTCTTCGAGCGTCAAGAGCTCCCGCTTCGGCAAGAAGGTCATGTCTTCCGCCATGCAATAGACACAACGGAAATCGCAGCGGTCCGTGACCGAAATGCGGATATAACTGATCTTGCGGCCGAACGGATCGATCAGCGCAGCCGCGGCCGCGGGCGGCGGTGAAAATGCGGCGGGTGGATCGGTGAATTCTGCACGCATGGCATTAAATATAGTGCACAATCGGTTCGAGGGGAAATGGTCCGCATGCACATTATCGCGACGAGGAAAATATGGGGTACAAGATGGTGAGCGAGAGCGAATGGCCGAAGGAACTAAGGCTTACGGAAGGCGGGCGGCTTTTGAAGGTCGAGTTCGACAGCGGCCGGATGTTCGAATTGACGGCGGAATATCTGCGGGTCATGAGCCCGAGCGCGGAAGTGCGAGGCCATTATGCGCACGAACGCAAGACGGTCGGCGGCAAACGCGACATCACGATCGTCGGTATCGAACCTGTCGGCACCTATGCCGTCAAGCTCGTCTTCGCAGACACGCATTCGACCGGAATTTACTCTTGGAACTATCTTTATGAACTCGGCGCTGGCTTCGCGGAAAAATGGGCTACCTATCTCGCCGAACTCGAACAGAAGGGCTTGCACCGCGATGGTCCCGGCGAAGCCTGAGCTCCTCCAAGGGAAGGGGACGTCGTCGCCGTAGAGCGAGAAGAGACAGGGCCTGCGCCGTGGTCAGCGTTGGACGACAACCAACGTGCCGACCTTCACGCGTTCATAAAGATCCATGACATCGTCATTGGTCATGCGAATGCAGCCCGATGAGACGGCTTGGCCGATTGTCTGGGGCTCGTTCGAGCCGTGGATGCGATAAAGCGTTCCGCTGAGATACATCGCACGCGCGCCGAGCGGATTCTCGGGTCCGCCCTCCATGAAGCGCGGCAAATCGGGACGTCGCCGCAGCATTTGCGAAGGTGGCGTCCAAGACGGCCATTCGCGCTTCATCGCAATATGTTTGGTTCCGCCCCACGCGAAGCCCGGACGCCCGACCCCGATGCCATATTTCAGCGCCTGATGGTTCGGCAAAATGAGATAAAGCCGGCGTTCTTCCGTGGAGATGATGATCGTGCCCGGTGTATAACGACCCAAATAAGACACGAGTTCGCGCGGCGGCGCCACCGCGCGCGGGCGCCCGTCGAATGTGCTGGCACCGCCGCCGAACATCGCCTGAGTCGGGAAGAGGGAGGCCATCTCATTAGCCTGTACCTTGGCAGTGCCGGACGAGACGACTAGAGCCACTGCGACAGCGGCCGCAGCGAAAGAATGTTGACGCATGGTCTCGAAAGTCCTTTGCGAGGGAAAGACCGAGGAAAGCTGGCGGGGAATCCGCTTATCGCGCCATAATCGGACCAAGGGAAAAGATTGGCAATCCAAGCGAGCCTCGGAGATCACATCGCAACAGAATTTCAGGACGAGCGTGTCTGGCCTGCAACAACCTGCCCCATCCCGCCGCCCCTTGCCTGCGCAAGCGCGGGGATTCCGACGCGGTTCCCGTCGATGCGGAAGCGTCAATGCGGCCCGCATTGTTGCGCACCTCGGCCGTGCCAGACTTGCCATCGACGGATGAATCCGCTCTAAATTCAAGAAAGTAGTGCCGAACAAGAATGTGAGCCGTCATGTCGCTTTCCGCGCCCTTGGCGATCGCGATTTTCATTTCGATCTGGTTCGTGGTTCTTTTTGCGGTCCTGCCATTCGGTGTCCGCTCGCAAGAGGAAGCCGGCGAATTTGTTCCGGGCACGGATCCCGGGGCGCCCGTAATGCCGCGCTTGCTCGCCAAAGCGATCTGGACGACCGTGATTTCGGGCGTGATCTTTGCCGGAACTCGTGGCCGCCATTATCTACATGGGTTGAGGGCAGGGCCGAGGCAGGCGCCGGGCTCCTCGCCGATTTGTCTCGCATCGGCCAAGAGGGAAATTGTCTTGGGACATGGTCTATTGACCCTGCCGGCCGTTGCGGTTAGTGCAAACGACCCCTCCTCGAGAGCGCGTAGCTCAGCCGGTAGAGCATCTGACTTTTAATCAGGGGGTCATGGGTTCGAGTCCCATCGCGCTCACCAAGTAGAATCAAGAAGTTGCGTCTTGAATTCGACAGAGGAATCCTCTGGCTATCGTTTTCGGTAAGCAAGCGATAAGCAGAAATCGAGAATTAGCGCTCGGCAACAGGCCCGGCTGGGCCACCGGCCAGGTCGAGGGTTTATTTCATCGGGCTAACAATGATGCATCCAAACAGGAGCCCTGCAGTCAGACTCTGGCAATTGAAGCCAAAGGCGTCTGCCCGCGACCAGAGGTTGGCGCAGCCATCGGGATTCCTCTGAGATCAGCGTGTGGCGGCCTTGCGGCGCGTCGCAGCCGGGCTGATCCCTTAATGCCGAAACCATCACGAACCCGCGACCACGGTTCAGGTGTTATGCGGCACCACCAGCGCGATCGGAGTGAGGTCGGTCGTCACCCCTGTCGGCGGGTCGTTGACGACGGTGCCGGTGCTGCCGCTGCTCAGGCTGAAGTTCGCCGCCGAATAATTGCCGAGCAGCAGCAGCGACACCGAATGCGTCCCGTCGGTGACCGTCAGCGTGCCGCCCGACGTGTTGCTGGTATAGCTCAGCGTCGTCGCCGAGGCGTAGTTCACCGCCGTCAAGTCGATCGCATCGGGCACCGCAAAGCCCGCCACCAACATAGCGTACGACCCGGTGCCGTCGAGCTTCAGCGAGCCGCTCGACGCGAAGCCGATCGTGCTCGATCCCGCCGTCGCCCCGCTCTGCAATTCGAGCGTGCCGCCGGCGATCGTCGCGCCGGAGATCGTGCCGCCCGAATAGACGATTTCATGACCGCCGCTGCTGAGTGTCGTCGCCGCGGCGCTGCCATAGACATATTGGTGGCCGCCGCTGAGCGTGACGCCGCTCGCCGTCCCCCCAGACAGGATGTCCTCTATGCCGCCGCTGGCGATCGTCCCGGCCGCGGCGCTGCCATAGACGTATTGCAGGCCGCCGCTGAGCGCGACGCCGCTCGCCGTGCCGAAGTCGAACTCGGTGCCGCCGCTCGCCACGATGGCGCCGCTCGCCGTCCCGCCGGACAGGATGTCCTGCAGGCCGCCGCTGGCGACCGTCCCGGCCGCGGCGCTGCCATAGACATATTGGACGCCGCCGCTGAGCGTGCCGCCGCTCGCCGTGCCGAAGTCGAACTCGGTGCCGCCGCTCGACACGATGCCGCCGCTCGCCGTCGCTCCGGAGATGACATCCTCGATGCTGCCGCTGGCGAGGGTCGTCGCGGCGGCGCTGCCGTAGACGTATTGGACGCCGCCGCTGAGCGTGCCGCCGCTCGCCGTGCCGAAGTCGAATTGCGTGCCGCCGCTCGACACGATGCCGCCGCTCGCCGCCCCGCCGGACAAGATGTCCTCGATGCCGCCGCTCGCAATGTTGGTCGCGCTCGCAGAGCCGCCGCTATAGACATATTGGACGCCGCCCGAGAGCGTGCCGCCGCTGGCGGTGCCGAAGTCGAATTGGGTGCCGCCGCTCGACACGACGGCGCCGCTCGCCGCCCCGCCGGACAAGATGTCCTCGATGCCGCCGCTCGCAATGTTGGTCGCGCTCGCAGAGCCGCCGCTATAAACATATTGGACGCCGCCGCTCGACAACGTGTCGCCGTTGGCCGCGCCGAAGTCATATTCGCTGCCGCCGCTCGACACGATGGCGCCGCTATCCGTGCCGCCGGCGAAAATCTCCTCGATGCCACCGTTGCCGACGGACGTGGCCGCGGCGCTGCCATAGACATATTGGACGCCGGCGCCACTCACCGAAGTCCCGCTCGCAAAACCGCCGCTGGAGACAGTTTCGTTGCCCGACGTCACCACGTCGCCGAGCGCCGAGCCGCCGGCCAAGATGAACTCTTTGCCGCCGCTGACGATCGTTGCCGAGGCAAAGCCGCCCGACGACACGTACACCTTGCCGCCATGGGAGACGATGCTGTCGCTTGCCGCACCGCCGGCGCTGACGATTTCCAAGCCGCCGCTGGAGACGATCGTGCCGCTGGCGGTGCCGCCGCTCTCCACCACCTGCGAGCCGGTGAAGATCGTGGCACCGCTGGCAATGCCGTAGACGTCCTGCTCGCCGCCCGAAATTTGCGTGCTTAAATCCGTGCCGCCGGTGCTGACGATTTCCAAGCCGCCGCTGAAGATCGTGGTGCAGATAGTCGTCCCGCTGTTGTCTCCGACCCACTGCTCGCCGCCACTCGAAATAATGGTGCTGGTCGCCGTCCCGGTGCCGGAGTTGGTTCCGACGAACTGATAGCCTCCGTTCGAAATGGTGGTGCCGGTCGCCGTCCCGGTGCCGGAGTCGGCTCCGACGAACTGACGGCCTCCGTTCGAAATGGTGGTGCCGGCCGCCGTCCCGGTGCCGGAGTCGTATCCAACGATCTGCGTGCCGCCGTTTGAAATAATGGTGCCGGCCGCCGTCCCGGTACCGGTTTCGTATCCGACGACCTGATAGCCTCCGTTAGAAATGGTGGTGCCGGTGGCCGTCCCGATGCCGGAGTCGGCTCCGACGAACTGATAGCCTCCGTTCGAAATGGTGGTGCCGGTCGCCGTCCCGGTGCCGGAGTCGTATCCGACGACCAGCTGGCCGCCGCTCGAAATTGTGGTGCCGGTCGCCGTCCCGGTGCCGTCGTATCCGACCCACTGCTGGCCGCCGTTCGAAATCGTGGTGCCAGTCGCCGTCCCGGTGCCGTAGAAGTATCCGACGATCTGCGTGCCGCCGTTTGAAATAATGGTGCCGGTCGCCGTCCCAGTCCCGGTTTCGTATCCGACGATCTCAAGTCCGAGGCTGACCGTAGTGCCGCTGGCGTTGCCGCCCGCTTCGACCACCTGCGAGCCGGTGAAGATCGTGGCGCCGCTGGCAGTGCCGTAGACGTCCTGCTCGCCGCCCGAAATCTGCGCGCCGTCGTCGGTGCCGCCGCTGCTGACAATTTCGATGCCGCCGCTCGAGATTATCGTCGGATCGGCCAGACCGCCGGAGAGGACGGCAAGCGTGCCACCGCCGGAGACGATCGTGCCGCTCGCCGTGCCGCCGGAGAGGACATCGACGGTGCCGCCGCTCAGGACGATGACACCGCTGCTCGTCTGGCCGGCGGAAATATACAGCGTCAGTCCGCTGCCGACGGTAACCGTGGTGTAAGCGCTTGTGACGACCGACAGGGCCGGCTCGCCCTGCACGGTCCAGGTGTCGTTCGCCGAGGTAGGGTCTGGTTCCCAATTCCACAGATAAGCGCCCGCCAGGGAGCCGTTGCCGTCCTGTTGCCAGGCGTCGAAATACGCCTGATACAGATTGGCCTGCAGGGTCGGGTCCGCGACCGCGCCATCGGGATTGCCGTCCTCGTCGTAACCGGGCGTGGCCGGCGAGGAAGCCGCGTCGGAGGAGTTGGCATAACCGATCTCGGTAAAGATCAGCGGTTTGCCGACGGTGGCGGCGACGCTTTCGTAATAACTGATCAACGACTGTTGCCCGGTGACCGCCAGCGTGGTCGGGTCGGTTGGAACCTGCGTCCATCCGGCGATCAGCTGGTTCAGCGTCGGGTTCGCCGCATCCGAGATCGGCGCATATTCGTCGATACCGACGTAGTCGAGTTGGTTCCAGAAACTGATCTGCGTGGTGATGTTTCCGGTCCCGACCGGAAGTCCGGTGCCGCCATACTGCCAAGGGGACAGCGCGTCATCCCAATCGGCCGCGTAGGTCAGCTTGCCGCTGAACACCGCACGCACCGCGCTGATGATATTGTCCCAGTAAGTTTCGTAGGCAGGTCCGGTGATTTGATCGAGTTCGGTTCCAATGCAAAACAGGGTTGCGCCATTCGCCTGCGCGAGCGTTGCCTGCTGGACGATCATCGTCTGGTAACTGGCGAAGAACGTCGCCGCGTTCGACGGGTTGTAGTAAGTGCGCCACTCGCCTGCGGAATAGGAACCGTTGTTTGGGTTCGTTTGTCCAGGCGCGGTCTCATAGTTGCTCGGCAAGAAATCGATGAGCGGCCGCACCATCACCGACAGACCTTGCTTTACGGCGGCATCGATGGTCGTGGCGATGTCCGCGTCACTTTCAGTATAGCCGCCGGCGACATCGTTCTGATAGACGGTCGAATTCGTTGCGTCGATCCCGAAATCCGCTGTCAGCGCAACCGTGTTGACGCCCACCGGCTCGAGGCTCGCAAGCGAGCTGGCGTCCGCGTAAGAGCCATAGACGTCAGCGACATAGTTGACACCATCGAGCGACGGCGCGCCGGATCCGACGGGTGGATCTCCGACGAGAGTTCCCCCTGCGCCGTCGCTCTGAAGCGTGAAATTGCCCACACTATATTGACCGAGCAAAGCAAGACTGACAAATTCCGCGCCGCTCGTGATCGTCAGTGTCCCGCCTGTGCCCGCGCTATCGACGGCATAGGTTGCCGATGTCAAGCCGGCGCCGAATCCGACACCCTGCAAGTCGATGTAGTCGCCGAGCGTGAAGCCCGAAATCGTCGCTCCCGGAAGCGTGCCGCCGGAGGCCACGATGATGTCGCCTCCCGTGGTCGCAAAGCCGAGTGTTCCCAACGCTGTCGCTCCGCTCTGCAGGTCGAGCGTGCCGCCGCTGATCGTCGCGCCGCTGATCGTGCCGCCGGCATAAACCAGTTCATAGCCGCCGCTGTTAACTGTTGTGTCGGTCGCCGTGCCCGCGTCGAGTTGAAGGATGCCGCCACTGTCTACTATCGTGTCGGTCGCCGAGGTGTCGGAAGAAGACCCCACGGAGGCACCTAGCGAGTTGTAAAAACCTGTTCCAGTGGAAGAGACGACTTCTCCCCAATACACGTTGCCGCTGCCGAGCGTCGTCATAAGGGTCTCCCATTATCGCCATGATCGACGCGACAGGCGCCGCGACGGATAAAGGCGTGTCGGCAATGCGACGGGACGGCCCCGGTCAAATCGACGGTAGCGAGGCCTGTGTAATCGAACTGGCGCGGCCACCAAAGGAAGTGCTCTTGGTGGAAGCGCAGGTGCGGGTCGTTGCAGGTGTCGTCGGCGACCACGCCGTAGCGTGCGTCGAACGCGTTCAGCACATGTGCGGCGGCGGCATTGGGTGCCATCATAAAAGGCAAAATCGGCGAGCCCGGTGCTGGAACAACAGCTTCAGGCTCCAGCCCCCGGCCGAGTTCCCACTTGCAAACACGAGGTTCATGTAAGTCCCCGCCTGTGGCAAGACAGAAAATTATTTATGAGTTGTGTCAGATAATTCATATTCGCGCAAATGGCGCGCCTCGCCGATCAGCGATTCTCGTTACGAAGGCAGCCACTTTACCGGGCGACTGAGGTCCGCGGAACCGACCCCGCATCGCCCGGCCATGCCGTCACGTGTTATGCGGCGTCACCAGCGCGATCGGAGTGAGGTCGGTCGTCACCCCTGTCGGCGGGTCGCTGACGATTGTACCGGTGCTGCCGCTGCTCAGGCTGAAGTTCGCCGCCGAATAATTGCCGAGCAGCAGCAGCGACACCGAATGCGTCCCGTCGGTGACCGTCAGCGTTCCACCCGACGTGTTGCTGGTATAGCTCAGCGTCGTCGCCGAGGCGTAGTTCACCGCCGTCAAGTCGATCGCATCGGGCACGGTAAAGCCGGCCACCAACATAGCGTACGACCCGGTCCCGTCGAGCTTCAGCGTGCCGCTCGACGCGAAACCGATCGTGCTCGATCCCGCCGTGGATCCGCCCTGCAGTTCGAGCGTGCCGCCGGCGATCGTCGCGCCGGAGATCGTGCCGCCCGAATAGACGATTTCATGACCGCCGCTGCTGAGTGTCGTCGCCGCGGCGCTGCCATAGACATATTGGTGGCCGCCGCTCACCGTGACGCCGCTGGCGGTGCCGCCCGCAATGATGTCCTCTATGCCGCCGCTGGCGATCGTCGCGGCCGCGGCGCTGCCATAGACATATTGCAGGCCGCCGCTGAGCGCGACGCCGCTGGCCGTGCCGAAGTCGAACTCGGTGCCGCCGCTCGATACGGTGCCGCCGCTGGCCGACCCGCCGGACAGGATGTCCTCGAGGCCGCCGCTGGCGACCGTCCCGGCCGCGGCGCTGCCATAGACATATTGCACGCCGCCGCTCGACAAAGTGCCGCCGCTCGCCGTGCCGAAGTCGAATTGCGTGCCGCCGCTCGACACGATGCCGCCGTTCGCCGCCCCGCCGGACAGAATGTCCTCGACGCCGCCGCTGGCGACCGTCCCGGCCAGGGCGCTGGCATAGACATATTGCACGCCGCCGCTGAGCGTGCCGCCGCTCGCCGTGCCGAAGTCGAACTCGGTGCCGCCGCTCGACACGACGGCGCCGTTTGCGGCCCCGCCGGACAGGATGTCCTCGATGCCGCCGCTCACAATAGTGGTCGCGTTCGCGGCGCCGCCGCTGTAAACATATTGGACGCCGCCGCTCGACAAAGTGCCGCCGTTCGCCGTGCCGGAATCATACTGGACGCCGCCGCTCGACACGATGGCGCCGCTATCCGTGCCGCCGGCAAAAATCTCCTCGATGCCGCCGTTGCCGACCGAAGTGGCCGCGGCGCTGCCATAGACATATTGGAGGCCGCCGCTCGAGACGGTCAGATCTTCGGCGTTGCCGCTCGACAACACTTTCAGCAGGCCGCCGCTCGCGACGGTCAAATCCCCGGCGCTGCCGCCGGACAATACTTTGACCGTGCCGCCGCTCAGCGTCGTGCCGTTCACGACCGCGCCGGAGCAAACGTTCTGCGTTCCGCCACTGAAGATCAGGCCTGAGACTGTTCCGCCCGCGAAAACGTTTTCGGCGCCGCCGCTGTAGAGGATCGTGCCGATCGCCGTGCCACCGGACGACACGTTCTCGACGCCGCCGCTGGATACGAGCGTGCCAAGCGCAGTTCCGCCGCTCAAAATGACGTCGCTTCCGCCACTGTCGACGGCGCCGCTGATGACTCCGCCCACGGACACGTTCATCGTGCCCCCGCTCAATACGATCCAGCCGGTGGAAGGGGAGCCCGCGGTCACCGCCGACGTTTGCCCGTTGCTGACGATCGTTCCTGAAGAGGAAGAGGCCATATTGTCGACACTGATGGTATCACCATCGGCGAGAAGCGCGGCCAGGCTTACTTCGAACGTCGTCTCCCAGTACTGCCCGCTCTCGGTGCCCCAAGGGTTGCGGATCTCTAAATCGCCGGTTGTGCTATCGTAGCCGTAGATCGACATGGCGTGATCGGCGATAAGCGTGTCCATGCCGTTGCTGGCGGTGGCGTTGGTTTCGGAAGACAGCACCGCGTCATTGCCTTCAGCGAGGTCGCTGATCAGGGTTGCCAGCACGGACGCCGTCGTTAACCCGAGGGTGGCTAACTGGGTCGCGAGGGCGTCGTTGTAGACATATTGGCTCCATGACGAGCCACTCGCGTCGAAATCGGTGATGGATGACGCACCGGTTATCTCTTCCAAGGCGTCTTCCGGAAAGCCGCCGTTACCGATGGTCGAGAACGAATTGCCGTCATTGACGGTATTACCGGTGATGATGCCGCTGGCCTGGATCTGGGCATAGGCTTTCTCGACCAGGCTGGCCCATATGTCGGTGGCGTTATTGAAGATGGTTCCGCCATCGGCGAGGGAATTGTTGACCGTCACATATTCCGCCGAACCGTCGACAAAGAAACGGATACCGTATGTATTGTTGCCGTCACTAGTGATCATCGACTGGATAAGCGACGGATTCTGATAGGCGACTTCGGCCAGTGAAGCCAACAGGTAGCAGTCGCCGAGATATCCTTGGTTGATGTCGTTCATGCTCGGACCGGTCGCGCCGAACACCGGGCTGGTTACCGCCGAGTAGGACACTTTGAAAGTCGGATAACCGCTCATATGCACAGTGGAACTCGGCAGGTCGGTGCCGAGGAACCATTTGCCGTCGAGTTCATCCACCTGCGTAGCGGTGGAGCCAACCGTGAGGTTGCCGAGGGTGGTGGTTGAGGCTCCTCCCCCGGTCCATTTGGCGTTGGCAGCGTTGCCGTCGATCAGCGCATCGGTGATGTAGGTAACATACGGCGATGCCGTCTCGCCGACGTTGAGATCCGCGGCGATCGTCTCAAGGTCATTCAGCTGGCTAGGCGACAGCGTTGTGTGGTCGGTCGTCAGCTCGGCGCTGAGATCGCTGAATAGCTTGGCCATCGCGGTTTCGCTGACCGTACCGCCCGCAGATGCCGCCGTCATGTCAGTTTTGATGACTGGATCGTTCAGCGAGGAGATCCATGACGGCGTCGCAGCTGTATCGACGGCTTGTTCGGCGGCCATTGGGACATGACCCGTCAGCTAGGAAGAACCACCCGAATAGTCACTTTAGCATGAATCGGCAATTGCCGCTCATGGGTTTGCGTTCGCGTGTCCATGCGGGCTTCGTGGAGCACCAGATCTCCGAGGCCGAACACTGTCACACGACATCCGTTAACAATTCCCTGCCTCGCCCGATCGGTGTCCCGCCGAACTGGACCGGCCCCGCGCTTCAAAGCGGCGGTCAAGCTTGTATCGTGTGGTATGCCGGACAGTGGCGGTGCGCTCCAAAGGTCAATGAAACGCCATGGCGGGGCTGCGCAACCCTGACCAGCTTCGCACCGCCATGGTTTGCGTCCGCACCCATCGCGACCCCTTAACCACGATACACGACAACACTTGACCCTCTGAACCAAGCAAAAGAACTTCGCATTCGCCCCCCACGAGCCACGTCCAAGTGTGCGGCTTCAAATCGGAACCGTGGCCGGCTTCGTTTCGGAACGCTGGGCGGCTTCCAATCGGTACAGCCGGGCGTCTTCATCTTGGAATGCATGGGCGGCTTCGTCGGTATACGCAGGTGAGATCCGCAATAGCCCGAACAAACCATCGGATCAATCAGCCTCTAACCCGATTGAGAGTTCTCTAAACGCTGGCTGGCTTGGCGCTCGGATAGCGCGCATTCCAGCGCAAGAGGGATGACTCATGCATTTCCCTCAACGAGTCAGCGGTTGCTGGACAGATCGCCCGAATGCGTCGAACAGCCTCCGGCTCAAGCTCGAAAGGCTTCGCGCGATCCCCAATCAGCGCATTGATCTCGCAGATCAACTCGTAGCCTCTTCGCTTTTGTCCAGGCTCGAGCGCAAATCGGTTCAAGAGACGCAGCATTTCAACGCCCGCAGAATTCAGTGACGTGACGTTCCCTCGCGGATACGCGATTTCGGGCGCGTCCAGTCCGAGCAACTGGTAAAACTCTGGAACGAGCTCGGGAGTATAGGCGAACGGAAACACATTGTCCGATCCCATTGCTGCGCGCATATCCTCGATCAGGGCGTCGTATTCGAGGTGCCGCGCAGCCCAAGGAATTTCCAACATCTCGGTCGCGGACATGTCGCGACCGTAACTTTCGATTCCGCTCAGCCTCGGGTGTTTGAGATCCTGAACGTAACAGCTCTTGAAAAAAGCGACGGGTTCTCGAAACCAAACGAAGCAGCTGAATTCAAAATGACAAGCCAAAGTCCCAAACCAACTCTTCGAAAGTGTACTATAATCCCACCAATGAGTAAATATACCCTCCGCAGACAATACTATTGTTTTAGTATCTGCCCGACATTCATCGAGACATTTCGAAAGCCGCCTCGCAAGAAGGATTTCATCATCTGATCGGAGAGCCATCCCGAACCAATTATGTTTCATGTCGCGTTTTAAATGGGGAGGATCGACTGTCCCCTCTGCAGGATATAATATACCTTGATCTATCAGTGGACGCCTTTGGCCGCATAAATGAAACTGAAGGGACGTCGTGCCAGTCTTAGTAGCTCCAACATGAAGGATTAACCGTCGCCCCGCCGACTCCGGGCGCGCGTCGAGCATGGCTTTTAAGTGTCCCATAAAACACATCCTCAGGTCGTGACGATGAGCGCGCTTTGAATATGTAGCCTACGTTAGCGCGCTAACGCGGCGATCACCAGATTTCCCCGTGGTGATCAGGTTGCTGCCCCGTTAATCATTTTACGCGAATACGATTAG
This sequence comes from uncultured Alphaproteobacteria bacterium, assembly GCA_963809985.1. Taxonomy (GTDB): domain Bacteria; phylum Pseudomonadota; class Alphaproteobacteria; order Rhizobiales; family Beijerinckiaceae; genus Methylovirgula. The sequence continues at coordinate 2,100,516 of CAWELW010000004.1, forward strand.
GGAGGGACTTCAAATCGGCCCGCGTGGACAACTTATCTGAGATCCACAAAACCATATTCATTGGGGACTTCGAAGTCCCTGCCGACTCTCGCCATCGCGAATTTGACAGGGCAATCGGGATGAGCTTTCGTGCCCTAGTTCCAAATTGATCTCTCGTCGACACAAACGGTGCTGATGCGAGGAGGTGAGGAATGCCTTCAGAAGCCGATCATTTGATCGTCAATGGCGCGGTCGAGCAGCCGAGCCGCGTCTGGCCCGTTTTCGCTTACTGGGAGGACGATGACCACTCCATTCTTGCGAAAATGACGAACGAGTGGCGGTCGGAATTTCCGCAATTTCAGGTTTTTGGAGACCGAGATGTAATTCCGCTAATCGAGCAACATTTTCCAAGTCATGTTGATCTCTACAAAGCGCTTCGCATACCAGCGGCGAAGGCGGACATCGCACGATTGCTGTTATTGTACGCGTCTGGAGGGCTTTACGTCGATTGCGACTGCGGGATTTGCGACGCGGATGAGATCCGACGCCTGCTTTCGTTGCTTCAGCAGATGGAAGCGATTTTTATTGATAGAGCGCTGAGCCGAAAGCAACGGCCCCCCGAGGAGCATTTTCTACTGAACTCTATTATGTTCAGCCGACCTCGCTCCGACCTCATATTCAGCATTTGCCATGAAGCACTCAATAACTTGGCTCGGCATCGCGAGCAAGAGCGTGAAAGGGGCAAAATCTCTTATCATATAGCGCGGCTATCTGGGCCAAGAGCTGTAATGAACGTGGTCTTACGAACCGGCTCTGACAATAGAGATATTCGATCGGACTTTCAGGGACGTATCGTGATCGTCCGGCAGGAAGAAGCGCCAATTGAGCTGGGCAGCAATCCAACGCACGGCAGCGCTGCGCATTGGTCTGAGCGTCAGAAAGTCGAAAGACTTTTCAAAGCTTAACGGGGGCCAAATGAAAAGTCGTCGGTGAGAAATTCTCCAATGTTTGGACTTACCTCTGTCGAGTAACCAGCGTGAACTGCACCCCGTTTTGACCGGACATCCGGCATAGCCGATAAGGCATAGGCATACGCCTATGAATACGACTGTGACCAAAGCTCCGGATGGCCCGCCGTCGCGGGTCGAAGTCATCACTTTCGTTCAACGCCGGTCTCACGGTGCGAAGCAATCAAGTTACCGCAAGCAGAGGTTGATGCCGCCGCAACTCAAGATATTCACGCGAAGCTCCATTATCATTCATGCTCCCGCGATCAAGTCTCGCTTGGCACTCGGATAGCGCACATTCCAGCGCAAGAGGGATGATTTATGCATTTCCCTCAACGAGTTGGCGGTTGCTGGACAGATCGCCCGAATGCGGCGAATGGCCTCCGGTTCGAGCTCGAAAGGCGTCGCGCGATCCCCAATCAGCGCATTGATCTCGGTGATCAACTCGTAGCCTCTTCGCTTTTGTCCGGGGTCGAGCGCAAATCGGTTCAAGAGACGCAGCATTTCAACGCCCGCAGAGTTCAGTGACGTGACGTTCTCTCGCGGATACGCAATTTCAGGCGCGTCCAGTCCGAGCAGCTGGTAAAACTCTGGAACGAGCTCGGGAGTATAGGCGAACGGAAACACATTGTCCGATCCCATCGCTGCGCCCATATCCTCGATCAGGGCGTCGTAGTCGAGGTGCCGCGCAGCCCAAGGAATTTCCAACATCTCGGTCGCGGACATGTCGCGACCATAACTTTCAATTCCGCTAACTCTGGGATTTTTCAGATTTTGCATGTAATAACTTTTCAAAAACGCGATGGGCTCTCTGAACCAAATCACACAACTCAAATGAAAGTGAGAAGCCGAAAACTCCGAACCATCTCTTCGAACTCCGCGCTCAAGTCCCACCAATGATTATATATGCCTTCTGTCGACAATATTATCGTATTCGTATTGGCCTCGCATTCATCGAGACATCTTGAAAGCCGGCGCGAAAACAAGCCCTCGTCTTCCGTTCTAAGAGCGCCCAGGATCCACTGGTGCTTCGGATCGTATGTTTCGCCGGTTCCTTCTGCCGGATATTTGATCCCTTTGGCCGCAAGCTCGTGTCGGCCGGCGTTCAGGCAATACTGAAGGGAAGTTGTGCCGGTTTTGCTTGCTCCGGCATGGAGAATTAATCGACGGCCTGCCGACTCGGCGCGCCTATCCAGCATGGTAGCCAACACACTCATATTGTCAGATTCTCAGTTTGTCATGGTCTGGGTAGTTTCGTCCAATTCGAATACTTGGCGTTCCGTTCCAAAACGTCGTTTACATGGTTGACAGCCAAGTCAACCGCTGGATGCCCCACCGGCAATAAACGAGACTGGTTGTCGACCATTCGGTGGTAATGCAATACGCGCGGGACCCTGAAATCGCGGCTGCCGAATTGCTTGTACAGATGTAAAGGGAAATTATATTCAATCGGAAGCTCAGCTACATCGAGATCGTTCGCCAGCATCGTCATCGCAAAACTGATTTGGTCGGTGTGGCTGAACCACCCTTCATATACGGCTCTGTACGCGCACAGACGTTCTGCTTCGGCGCGCCATGCTCGGGAAATGAGCGCAGCGAGTTGACGAGGGATGATGTAGAGACCACCATTACAATTGACCGAATAGGTTAATTCATCGCCGATTGAAACTGGAACTAGTCTGGGAGTCTTTTCGCAGCAGAATTGTTCGCGAAGCGCGTTCAGGACCGCGAGCGGCGGGATGGGGCGATCGACCTGCTTTGCTCTCACGTGCTCTGTGTCGAACAACGTCGTCAGCGGATCGAGGAACGCGAGATCGGTGTCACACAAGATCAGAAAATCGGCGTCTCGTTCGATGAGCGCCGGCAGTTGTCCAATTTTGTTGCAATGGCGACCATCCAGGAACGGCGCAATCGGCAATAGTTCCACTCCGAATGTATCCACCACCGCGCGGGCTTGCAGTGTCGCGGACGGCGTATGGCGACAAATAATGTCAGCGGAGGAGACGCCGGCGGCGATGATCGTCGTAAGAAAAATCCGTGCTTGAATCTCAAAACGCGGGTCGGCGTCGATAATGAAAGAGTAGAGCGCCTTCACCTTTCAACCCTCTCTCTTGGCGCCGGTCCAAAGCGCGCCTGACCACACGATGCCCAACGTAACGGTCCCTAAAAACGCTTCCCGGGAACGGCGGCTATTTAACCCGCATTGCACTCCCCGCCAGATGCAATGGGCTTGCCTGCCGAGCGCCGCGCAATCAAGGCCTCGCGAGGGCGTGTTCATAGAACTTGATTTTGTCGGAGAGTATGTCGCGCAGAGCCGCCATGGCCACCGGGTCGCCCACGATCTCCGCCTTTCGGCTCGTATAGTCGGGCGCATGGGTCTTCGTCTCGTTAACGCGCAATGGCGCCGAGTTAAGTCCCAAACGACACATTACACCGGCCAAATCCCTCTGAAGATCCTCATATTCGGCGACATAATCGAATATCCTCATGCCGGTGTGTCACGGAAGATGGGCAGCAAGCAGTACCACCGTATGGTCGGCAGACGGGCGAAGTCAGTGATGTCGAGGCCGGCCGATTTTACACAAGTCTTCAGTTCGCTTTCAGGAGTGACTGCGGGCGAAAACCGGAAGAAATATTGGGAAATCTCCCGCTGAACAGGAGGCCGGAGGATGACCGTACGCATCTCGGTCGGTATGGGATCGTACTTGCGAACGCGAAGATGGCCCGTGACAGCCTCGATCTCTTCGAGAAAATCATATTGGCTCTTGCGACGCCGTTTCAGAAATCCATCGGAATCCAAATTCCTCGGCGATATCGGGTTGAAAGGACGATCACCGTTGTCGCGATAGAGGCTCGCTCCAAAGCGGCGCCGGAGCGCTTCATTGATCGAGCCGCCCCCCGGTCTTCGGAACATGCACGAAGATGAGCTTCAAATTACGCATGGGCGTAGATAGCATGGTCGCGCAGACCGGAAAGGTAAAGTTCTGACTCTGATCCGCGGCGGCTTGCGGTTTAGCCCGACGCCTTTCAGCGAAGCCGGAAAAACAGAAGATTGACGGATCGGCTATCCGCGACTATCCAAACGGATGTTCCGAGAAAGCGTCGGCAGGCGAAACGCCAGCGTCGCCGTCCATATATGTTTCGTTTTGCAGAAAGGCTCATCACAAGAAAGGCCGATGGCTGAAATTGCCGAGCCGTTGAGAAGCGAGGCGTCTTTCTTCACGAGTGGCGTCTATCTTTTCGAGTCGCGGTCGGAGTGAAAGCCCAGGTTCGTTGCGTTGAATAATTCGGAGATCGCGTCACTTCGACCTCCCACACCTCTTGCGACGTCACCGGAAAAGTTTCGCGTGTGATGAGGCATGTCGGATTCACAGTTGTCAACGTTGACCTGGCACCAAGATTGGCCGGAACGCATGAAATTTAGTTATCGCAGTGATCGTCCACTTGCGAACATCGCGAGAGGTAAACAAGCCTGGCAAAGCAGCTTGTCACAACGGTCGACCAAAGGGGAGGCGTCGCGAGCCGTGTCGGGTGTGCTCCCGAATTCATTTGCTTTTGCTTTCCACACCGACATCGAAGAGCGCCCTTGGTGGCAAATTGACCTGCTTTCTATTTTTCCGCTCGAACGTATCGTCATTCACAACCGGTTGGATATGTTCCAGGAGCGGGCGAGAAGCCTGGTGGTGGAAGTCTCCCGCGACAATGAGCATTGGGCTGTCGTCCACGCTGGTCCGAGCGATTTCTCCGGCGGCGACAAAGGGCAGCCCTTGGACGTACCTTTGCTGAGCGAGGTCTGCGCCCGTTACGTGCGGCTTTCCCTAACCGAGCGAGACTATTTGCATCTGGCGCAAGTCGGCGTTTTTGTTCGTGCGGAGTTTTTTGGATTCATCGACTTTCGTGAGCGCCACGGCCTATCAAATCTGAAGCTTACTGGAGACAATGTAAGCAAGCCATGGCCTCAATTATATGATATAGAGGTAAATAACTTCCAAGGTAAAAACATGCCAATCGTAGGCTTAAAATTTTCAAGGAGCGGCAGATTTGGCAATCTACTTAACAAATATACCAACGCTATACTTCTTGCGAAGAAAACCGGCTTAAAGTACATCCAACTTGGGCGGCATGAGCTATGTGACCCGATTGCAGAAATTACCGTTGATGGCTTAACTTTTCTTCCCGCTAACGCTCCTCTTCCGCCTGGCGGTTCGTTTCTCACAGGAGGTTTTTTCGATACAGCGCCGTTTGCTCCAATTTTGAGCCCATTTCTGAAGTTTCTCCGCGATGACGAGGTCGAGCATTGCCGTGTGATGAGGGAAATCATTCGTCCTTATCTCTTGACGGGACTGCCTCGCTCAAATGGCGATCATTTTGAAGACGAAGTGACAATTCACATTCGGTCCGGCGACATATTCCGTCTCGATCGCCCAGTTGATTCCGGAATGAGGCAGCCGCCACTTTCCTTTTACATGCTTGTCATCAACAGAATGATCGCAAGTGGAGCCATAACGCGTGTGCATCTGGTTTTTCAAGATCGAGGCAATCCTTGCATTGATGCTCTGGAAGAGTTTCTAACCGGGAAGGGGATCGCTTTCCGCACTACGTCCGGCACGCTGGCGGACGATCTCTCGGCTCTTATCGATGCTCGCCATCTCGTCTTTGGAAATGGGACTTTTGGATATGCCGTGTGCAGATTATCGACACGCATCAAGACTCTCCATTATTTCGCTCCTGAATTGGGCGGGAGCTACGGATTCATGCCCGGAATAGAACAGGTTTTCGCAGTCTATGATCGCGCCGGCGGCTACATCAAAACTTATCAATTTCATGCAGACACGATTTGTCCAGGCGAATGGCGCAACGCGCCCGAGCAGCGCGAACTCATGTGCACATATCCGGTCGAAGCTTTAGAAATCGAAGAGCTGAAACCTGTATGAAATCGACGCCTTCGGCAAGATGCAAATCAATATTTCGATGCCATGATGTTTCATCACGCAGCAATAATCTCACGATCAGCGGCGCGCTAAATGACTCCATTATGCCGCAGATAATCGACCGTCAAATCGATGTCGATAGACAAATCCTGATAAAGAGTTCGGGGAGCATCGGGAGTTGGAGCCAACGCTTGTACATAGTTCGCATTCATTCCCAGCATCGCATCGAACATGATGTAGTTCATGTTCGGCACATGCTCCAACAGAACGTGTGTATGTATGTTTGCGGGAACGAGCGAAAATAACAGATTGTGGAAGGCGGCACCCATGCTTCCGATGAACACCCGATGGGAATTGAACAGCCGTATCTGCTCTTTGAGTTCAAGCCCCTGCGGGTGGACAATGCGGACGCCGCAGGCGGACAGAGAGGCTTCCAACTCCGTCTCATTGCGAAGCACGCGGCGGGGCCCCCCCGAAATTGCGACCGAGACAAATAGACGGCTTGATCCGAGTATTGAGGGGTGTCGCCTTGAAGCATTAAATCGGCAACTGCGTGCAGGCTTTCCTTATGATCGGAAAACACCCGATTTCTATTGTTTATTGACGGCAATGGCACATAACATTTCTTTATCTTCACCGGCCTATCGAAGGTTTTTATTCGATCAGGTGCAATTCCGCAGCTTTGAAAGAACTCGTGAAAGCTTGGATTCTGAAAATTAGCGTGGCCAAAAAAACAATCAAAATCGCGTAACTCGGGATATTCTAAAAATGCCCATAACCGACTTACGCCCTCGGTTAAAAAATGCCCCCAATGATTCGGAAGGAACGAAAGATATACAATAGGAGGTTCAAAACTATCATGCTCTTGTGGAAGTACGGCGTGCTCTTTTTTTGTTTTCGCGAAGCTTGAAAGATCCGGACCACGTCGAATGCAACTATCTACAACTCGATGACCGCCTTTGTCGTAAACACAGACTTCACCTGGCATAAAAAACGCGTCTTCGATCTCCAGCACTGTCGCCGGATTGCCCGGGAAGACTTCAACTGTCTCGAGCTCCGATTTGATACGAGTCAGAAAACTATCTTGATTTTCGCTGTGATGAAATGTGATGGAAGTCGGCCCGATTTGGAATGAATGTTGAACATTCAGGCGCTGTAACGAAGGCGACATGGGACTTCAACCCCGGACTGTTCTTTACCGATCTATCCAAGATCCAACCAAGTGGACCGTATCGGTCTGAGCAATTTAGTCAATTATTGATGTGCAATATCTTCCGGTCAGCTCTCTTGCCAGGCGAATAAAAGGGCGCCTTGTCGCCCCGCTTCAATTGCCGTTCGAGCGCGGCCAGGATCGAGGCTCGCGCGGCGGCGTCCTTCTTCACCTCTTCGCGATTGCGGCAGACGATGTAGCGCCGCCCGGCGAGCGCGACAGCCTTGGCCTCTTAGTCGATAGCCTTATCCCGCTTTGCAAGGGTGAGAGGGACAAAGGAAGCGGGATCGTCGAGTACCAACTCGCGCACGAGTTTGTCGGTGCGCTCGCGAACGCCGAGAATGTAGAAAAGGCGGCGCGCTCCGAGTTCGGCGATCGTTTCGGCGCCGATCATGCCGCGACCGGCGACGACACAGACGCGCCCAATGGAAAAGCGCTTGCGCAACCTGTCGACCACCGCGATGAGGCCGCCCGTATAAAAATGCTCGGTCATCTTGTCGAAGGCATCTCGGCAATGTCTTTCATGTCGGCCAGTGTCAACGGCGGATAAAGGTGTGGATTGATGATCGTTCGATTTCACTGTCAGCGGCATCAAGCGTGCCTACGAAAGCCACTCGGGGCTACGTAAACGAAGCCGCGGAATCACTAGCAATTTACAATGTCATGTTAACAAAAGACCGTGCCTTACTCACGTCCGAGGAAGCTTTTTCCGGTCGTCGGCAAACTTGGCCAATTCTCGAAAACTATTGAATTTTCTAATCGTGGTCGCGTCAATTGGAATGTCGAATCGCCTCTGCAATTCAAGCATAAGACGCAATTGCGCAAGGCTGTCCCATTTCGGATAGGTGCCGAGTTTTGCATCTTCAGTGATCGACTCAGGAGCGCAGTCCAGGGCAACAGAGATAATTTCTCGGACAATATCGTTCATGAGGCCAATCCGCGAGAACGCACAAGTTCCGTTACCGCTTGCCGATCAATTTTGTCGTTGGCGTTGCGAGGCATTCGGGCGATCTCTAGGAAACGATTGGGTATTGCATAATCAGCGAGCTTGTCTTGCAGTTGCTTGCGCAATGCTCCATCGTCCAGGCCCTGCCCCCGAGTTTGCTCTAACACCGCCACGAGTTTATCGTCAAATTTTATCACGCACACATTATGCCATCCACAGCCGCGTATAGCCTCGGCGACTTCATCGAGTTCGATCCGAAAGCCACCGATCTTCACCTGATGGTCGAGGCGCTCACGAAAATATAGGGCGCCGTTTCGTCGTTCCACCCAGTCACCGGTGAAATATGCACGAACCTCGCGCCCGGCTATGGCAACGGAGCGGAACGAGCGTTCTGTGCCGCGCGCATCCTTCCAGTAGCCCTCGGCAACCTGAGGTCCGGCGATGACGATTTCACCCTCGTCTTCATGTCTTCCTCCGACGAGCATGAGATCCATGCCGGGAATCGCATCGCCAATTGCGACTGATGATTGGATGTAATTCTTGCAGTCTCGGGATTGGAGCCGAATTTGCGTGCACGAGACTGTGGCTTCCGTCGGTCCATAGGTGTTTTGCACGACGACATCCGGGCGGGCCGCAAACAAGGCGTCCACATGCTGCGGCAGCAGCGGCTCGCCGCAGAATGTCAATAGACGCAAGGATGCCAAGTTCGGTCCGGTGACCTGATTTGCCTGGATCATCAAGCCGACAACGCTTGGGACAGAATTCCAGATCGTCAGCCGATTCCGAGCGATCGCTAAGGCCGGCAAGACGCGGTCTTCGGCACTTGTGATCGGGTACAGCGACGCACCGTGGCAAAGAGCGCCATATATGTCCATGACGCTGAGATCGAACCCGATATTCGGATGTTGTGACCACTTGTCGCTTGGCGCGATTTCCATCGCCGAACCTATCCAGGCGACATAATGCGCCAAAGCTTCACGCGAAATGATCACGCCTTTCGGCTCCCCCGTCGAGCCGGATGTGAATATTACGTAGGCCAGATGGTGGCGCTTGTTCGGGTGAACCCGGGGAGCGGATTTTGGTTCGAGCGTCGCGGGATCGATCATGCGTGCTCGCGGCAGCACCTTCCGAACCGCCTCGGAAAACTCACGCTGAGCCACGACAATGTTCGGCTCGAGCCGAATAGCTATCGAACGTAGCTTATCAATTGGCGCGTTGGCGTTAACCGGCGCATAATAACCTCCAGCAAGGCCAGCACCGAACATTGCGGCATAGGCATCGGCGCCTTGCGGCAGGCCGATCAACATTGCAGGCTCAGCCAGTCCCGAACACGCCGCTACAATGGCATCCGCCTTCGAAAGCATCTGTCCGTAAGTGGTGACGTGATCACCGTCAACGACCGCCGGGTGATTTGGCTGCTGTGCGGCCACTCGAAGGAAAGCGTCGAGATAATCGGGATTTCTCACGCAGGCCTCACGAGCGCGAAGGGATCCTTGGCCAAAAGATCCAACCCTACTGATGTGAAGTCACCGAGATGGCAGAAGCTGCTGCTGCCGAGTGGTGCCGGGACGATCGTGATAAGGTCCCTTTCTCGCAACGTGTGTTCTATCGGGTCGAAGTGATCCACATAGGGGCGCTGTTCGAAATCGGGCCAAGCGTAGTAGTGACATGGGACTTTGCGGATCACCCCATCATCACCCACCACTTCGCGATCTAACACGCGCCACTCTCGGTAGGGAACTCCCGCAAGCGCCTCCAAATGATGGCCGTACGCCGCGCCTTCGCCGATGGTGACGCCCAACAATAACAATTTGAAGCCTTCGCGGTGGAACATGTCGAAGTCTGACCCCGGACCGACGGCGAAACGTCCGTCGAGTTCATCAAGCAACTTCGCCTTCTCGCCTATTGCCGCATGGCTGAACATCGGGCTGCGGCTACGAATTGCATTCGGGTGCTTGCGGACATGCTCGGAAAAGGCTCCAACAAAATATGAAGGTGTAGAGGCACGATGAAACACCGTGCCGCGAACATAGGAATAAGTCGGAACGGCAATCGTTCCTTCTGCCCCCACGGCATCGATCAGCGCCTGGAGGACAACATCCAACCCACCCTCGATGATACCGAACGAAAACATGCTGCTATGCACCATAAGGCAATCGCCGCGACGAACTCCCAGGCTCCATAGATGTTCTGAGAAAAATTCCGCGGTTGTTCCTGGAATCTCCATTATCAACACCGGCTTGCATAGCTGAGTTCGTGGTCTCGATAGGTCTTCTTCATAACAAAAGCAACGTCCACTATCCGAGTTCACATCCAATATTCGCGTTCGGGCTTTGGATCTATATCGGCTTCACCGCTTGGCGCGGCCAGCACGTCATTCCGTCGAATCTATTGCCGGGCAGCGAGTTATTGACTCTACGACGCGTCGGCCCTCCCAAGTGTCGCATGAGCGAGGTCGACACCCGAACGTTCGCGCCGCTGATGCCGTGACAACCAAGCGATCAGCTTTGGACCCCATCGACTGCCGGTTGTGCCAGTGCGCCGGCTGCGAAAGCCTCTGAAACCGACGCGGGTTGCTGATAAAACCTATACAAAGATTTTGATCTTTGATTCCGATAAATAGTTTCAAATCCTAATGCCGCCAAACACCGTCTCTGCCGATCGTTCACATAAGCAATAATAGAACTAAAACGCTTGAAATGGTTCATATTATTCTTGATAAAAGCCTCTAGCACAATATTATCGAAAGGGTTATTCATAAAAATTATGTTGTTTCCGTCCGGAATTCGAAATTCAATGGCGTCACCTTGGAAAAATACAACGTTAGCGCGTCCAACTTTTCTGTTGTTCTGGACAGCAATATCGATGAGAGGTTGCGAGAAGTCGACGCCAATGATTTGTTTGAATTTCATTTTTTTTGATATGTAGATGCATGCTTTTCCCTTACCGCACCCAATATCGATAAAAGTTTCAAAGGGGATTAGCGTCTTTCGTGCTTCACTAACAACTTCTCTTAGAGTCTGTCCGGGAACATTACGTTGGATTGCAGAGCTTGCGTAGCATGAGCCTTATGGATGCGAGGCGCAAGAAGGCCAGCGCCTTTCGATTGAGACATTCCCAATCCTTGGCGAGCCTTCGGCATCGGCCGAGCCAAGCGAAGGTTCTCTCGACAACCCACCGTTTTGGTAAAACGACGAACGCCTTGGCCTGATCGGATCGTTTGACGATTTCGATGTTGACTTGCGCCATGATTTTCCGCAGGGCGTTTTGGAACTCCGGTCCACGATATCCGCCGTCGGCATAGAGTTTCAAAAGAAACGGATAAAGACCGAACAAGGTTGCCATCAGGAGTGCGCCACCGTCGCGGTCCTGAATGTCGGCGGCATGCACGATGGCATGCATCAGCAAGCCTTGCGTGTCGACGAGAATGTGTCGCTTTTTGCCTTTGATTTTCTTGCCCGCATCGTAGCCGTGAGGGTCGATGCGCAGCCCCCTTTTTCGGCGCTTTTTACGCTTTGACTGTCGATAACCGCGGCGGTGGGGGAAGCCTCCCGCGAGGCCAGTTCTCGACACTTGACGTAAAGGGCATGATGGATGCGATCGAGCGTGCCGTCCCAACTCCAAAGGTCGAAATAATCGTGCACCGTCGAGCGCGGCGGCAGATCCTTCGGAATGGCCCGCCACTGGCATCCGGTGCCCAATATGTACATGAGCCCATTGACGACCTCGCGCAGGATCACGCTGCGCTTGTTGCCGCCGCGCTTGGCGGCAGGGATCAACGGCTCGATATGCGCCCATTCCTCGTCGGTCAGGTCGCTCGGGTAGCGCAAGCGACTTCGGTCATAACGCCCGCGATTTTTGTTCGTCCACATCGGCGACCTCCAGCAAATCAGGCCGCCTCCCTTAAAATCACAAATGATTCCTTTGAACTCAAGATCTTTCCGGACAGACACTTAGATCCTTGCACGTTGTCGCCTGATAATGGGTCGCATGGGAAAGCGAATTTTGATTATCAACGGTCAATTCCTCGTGAAAAACAGGGGTTATGTCAATCCTATGAAGTTTCGAAAATAGAAAATCCTCAAAATGAAACAATGACACCAACAAGTAATCCTTTGCTTTTTCTGAAAACGTGAGTTCTATTCTAGACTTATTTGTATTTTCCATTGGAATTCGTCCTAAAGATCGATTTGACACTTTATAGGAGCTGTGTGGGAATTCGGCATAGGTCCAACGGCTGAGTGTTCCGTCATCGCGCGGAAAGCCGCCGCCGGACATGCCGCCGCCAGCGTTAGGATGAGACAAGTCGCGCCTTGATGCACTTACCGTCTTTCCTTCACGAGACCGTCGATCGCCGCCAGACTACTATAGGCGCGGATAGTTTCATCCGTGATGTCGACGCCGTAGCGTCGTTCCAACTCCATCATAATGTTGAGCTGCACGAAGCTGTCCCAACCCGGCGTATCTCCGAGCGCAGCATTATCCGCGAGATCCGCCGGCTGGCGCTGGAGAAATTCGGCGATCATGTTGCGCACGTCGTTCATTTCTCGCTCGCTTCCTCGGCCTCGAACCAGGCGGCAACCGCCTTGCGGTCCAATTTGTCATTGTCGTTGCGCGGCATTCGCTCGATCAACCGCACGGCAACGGGCACGGCGTGAGCCTCAACCTTGCGTGCAACTTTAGCGAGCAGACCTGCCGGATCGAAGGCCTTATCGGGCATGCGCTCGACGACGGCGACAAGTGCCTCGCCGCGCTTGAATACGCAGGCCACTGGCCAACCGCAATCGCGTATCGCAGCGGCAACCTCGTCGAGTTCAACACGATAGCCCCTGATCTTGACCTGGAAATCAATGCGTTCTTTGAAAAAGACATGACCGTTGCGCCGTTCGGCCCAATCGCCTGTGAAATAGGCGCGCACGGATCGCCCGTCAATTTCGATTGAGCGAAAGACTTCCTCGGTTTTGGCTGGGTCGCGCCAATAGCCATCGGCAAGTTGCGGCCCGGTGATGACGATTTCTCCTTCGTCGCGATGGCTCCCGCTGATCAGATGAAGACCTATGTCAGTGCTCGGTGGACCGATTGCGACCGAAGCTGCCGATGCATTCCGATAATCATCGCGACACAACGGCAGATCGGTCACAGCGATGGTTGCCTCCGTCGGCCCATAGGTATTGTGAACGAGCGCCTCAGGCCGTGCTGCAAACAAAGCCTCGAGCTGTGCCGGCAACAAAGGCTCGCCGCAGAAATTGAAGACGCGAATGGATGCGAAGTTTGCATTGGTGACTTGGCCGGCCTGCATCATCAGGCTGACCACGCTCGGCACTGAATTCCAAACGGTGATCTTCTCTCGCGCGATCGCGCGGGCGGGCATCAGCCGGTCGACATCGCGCACCAATGGATAGAGCGTGGCGCCATGGCACAGTGCGCCGAAAATATCGGTCATGCTGATGTCGAAGGCGAGATTGGGATGCTGCGAGACCCGATCGTCGGGCGTGATTTTCAGCGCCTGCCCCATCCACTGGACATAATGGTTGAGCGCAGAACGCGGCACCATGACGCCCTTCGGCATGCCGGTCGATCCAGAGGTGAAAATCACATAGGCCAAATGATGGCGGCGTCCCCGACCGGTAAATTGCTCGTCGGCGTCTAATTCAGCCGGATCGAGTACCACTGCTGTGGGGGCGGATTCGGCGAGTGCGTTAGCAAGTTCGCTCTTGCCGATGACGATGTCCGGTTTCAGAAGTCCCGCTATCCGCTGCAACTTCTCAAGCGGGGCTGCAACGTTGAGCGGCGTATGACAGCCGCCAGCAAGACCAGCCGCGAAAATGACGGCATAGGCATCGGACACCTGCGGCAGCGCGATCAAGACGCGCGGCGTTTCGAATGTCGAGAACCTCTGGGCAAAGGCACGAACGCGACGCTCAAACCCACCATAAGTAAGTCGCTCATCGCCGCAAACTACGGCCGGATGGTCCGGATCGGCGGCAGCGCAGTCAAGGAAGCGGTCGACAACGTCGGGCAATTTCAATGCGACTTCACAAAAGAATAGGGGTCTTTGGCAAGAGCCGCCATCCCATATTTGAAGAAATCGTGCAAGCCCACAAGCCGGCTCGCGCCGAAATATGTCTCGACGCGCGTCATGGCACCCGCCTCGAGGAGAACGGGCTCCAGACCTTCGCAGTCTTGGACGACCTCGCGAAGCTTCGAACGACCAAAGTAGCGGCATGTTCTGACAAGGACTTCCCCATCGGGTCCTAAAAACTCGCGTGGCAGCTCCAGCCAGTCGCGGTAAGGAACGGCCGCTACAGCCTCGATGTGATGAAGGAAGGTCGCAGCTTCGGTCAAACGCAGGCCGAGCAGCAGCAGGCGAAAATCCGCATTGAGAAAGGCCTCGAAATCGGATCCTGGACCGAAAGAAACCTCGCCGTCCGACGCCGCCAAAACGTCGACCCTTGCGCCGACTCCGACGTGATTGTGCATCGGGCAGAGGCTGCGGACCGCACCCGGAAGGTGGCGCAGATACTCCGGCAAGGCGCCGACTGCCTGCGAGGGAGTCGTACGCGGATCATAGACCGTTCCTGGCGACAGCGTATAGGAAGGCATGATAAGCGTCCCCTCTCGCCCCACCGCGTCTATCAGAACGTCGAAAACGGTCGCGACGCCGCCTTCGATCTGTCCGAAAGACAGGAGCCGCGAATGCACAGTCAGATGGTCGCCCTTCCGTACACCCAGCGCTTGGAGATGTGCTCTGAGATCGTCTGCGCTCGTTGTCGGGACTCCCATGCGCGCTCCTATCGACCTAGTTCGAGCACGCCCGCATCCCGCAGTCGCGCGACGATCGGGATCAGATCGAGCGCGCATACGCCGATCTCATCGGCGATGGCCACGAGATCATGCTGGCCGTCGGCGTAGGCGATGAGATGCATCATCGTACGCACATTGGCAGAAGAACCCTTTGCACTGATCGACGGGTAGAGACCACGACTGCTGAGCTGAGGCTCGCATCGCGTCGTCACGCGCGGCAGGCAATTCGCCTCGATCGCCTCGATGCAGGACCGCAGCGCCGTAAACCCCCCCCAAAGACCGGTAGGCGTGACCAGCGACAGATCGTCGAGCGAGGTGTGATATTCTGGATAAGTGCCGTATTTTGAGCGCATCACAGAGGCGATCGGCAGATCGACGCCGGGGCTGCAATACTGCCGCTCGTCGCTGCCGCGGTCGAGAAAACTATAGATCGAGTGGCCGGGCGCAAGCTCTCGGAGAACATTGCGCGCGACGCGATCGGCCAATGTGGCCCCGTTGCGAGACGGTAGAAACGAATAAGTCCTTTCATCTCCGATGCAGGTCACGACATAGCCTGCCAAGGTCTTCGCGCGGAGATGCGCGAGATTGCGCGACAGATAGACGATTGCGCCGATCGTCTCGGGCACAAAGACGAAGCGATAAGTGTAATGCCGGGAAGTTTCCATGATCCAACGTGCCAGCGCCGCGGTCACGACCGGCCCGGACAATTCGTTGTTGGCCATGGAAGGATGACAAATATATGTCGAAAGCAGAATCTCCTGGTCGCTCTGGCCGGGGATGACGAGATCCGCATAAGTCAACGCGCCAGGCGCGAGCGTCGAATCGATCTTGACGTGGTATTGGCCGGACGCAAGCGTTTGACGTAAGTCGTGGGACAAGCAAAAACCCCAGCGCCGCGCATAATAGGAGGTGACATAGGGAATGGCCGTCGGCTGATTGGGCAAAGAATAGAGATGCTGTTGCAATTCTTCGAGATCAACGACCTTGTCGACAGGCTCTGAATAGCCGACAACGTGGAGATTGTGGTGTTGGAAATCGACGAGGCGCCGGCCCCGGCTGTCCGCGATGAAAGCATCGTGGATGTTCCATTCATCGGGAACGACCCAGTCGAAGGCGCGCGTTCCCGAGGGAACCTCATAGCGTTGAAGTTCCGGCAGGAGCCTTTCCAGATAATCGAGAGTGCGGCGCACGCCGTCACCGGTAAGGCTGCGGCAAATTGGGAAGAGATCTGACGCCCAGGCGTGCATCTGTTGCCCAACGCCAATGTCCTCTCCAGTGACCACTCGCTCCACCATGAAAAGAGTTTCCGCGACGGCCTGTTCTGCTGAACTCGGTGGCCGCCGCGGGCGTTATAAAGCACTCAATTCGGCGCCGCGCAACGCCACTTCCGCCGCCATCGCCTTCCCTCATTTTCGCTCTTAAAATACCGCTGATCCGTTCCTCGGCGGACAATGCCCGCGGTCCAGGGGCCGCACGCGTCTCCTCTTTCCGGCCGCTAGCCTCAATCGCGGGTCATCGTCTGTGGGGTTCACCCCCAATGGCAGTAAAGCAAAGACTCAAAATCACCTCGCTAGGTGAATAGCGCTAACTGCGCCTAGGGCAGAGTTGCCTCAAGCTTGGTTTAAAGCTGAAATAAGTATTGACTGCAAGCGCAAATAGAATAAATGCATCCTACATTAGAGTAAGCGACGCCGGCAGGGCAGGGCCGAGATATATTTGCGGCCAATTGCTTGCGGCAGGCGTGGCAGAGCGCGATTTTCGGCCATCTTGGCGGCAAGCGATGTGGACGGCCGCTGAGCGCGGCAGGAATCATGCCGATTGTTCTCGTTGATTGCGACCGAGCGGCCCGATCTCGGGTTCCTGTGGACACGACCGACGACAATCGCTATTGCCCGCTCGGTGCAAAGTAATTTCCTTCTCTCTAAGCATGCAACGTGTGGATTTCTTCGTTGGATCATGCACCCTGATCGTCCGGCAATTCCTCGGCGGAAATTTCACAGTCCTCGCGCATAGGCCGAATACAGTCCTCGCGCATAGGCCGAATTGTGAACGGTGATCTGACCAGCCTCTCCGTCGTCGCTCCCTGTTTCAACGAGCAGGAAGTACTGCCGGAGTTTCTGCGCCGCGTGCAGGCGGTCCGCGAGCAGCTCGATCGGCAAGTAGACGGCCATGCTGATCGCTTTGGGCATCTATTTGTCGTTACCCAGGCACACTCGAACCGCCGCGACATTCGCCATATACACGACCACACAGACCGCGACAAATCGTGCAATCTCCTCGAGCGAACTTGCGCTCGCATCCATGTACGCACTCCGCAGCTTGGCTGCGAGCAAATACCGGCCACACAAAACCTAAGAGCGGCAGATAGCAATAGCAGTCGTCATAGCCGTGAAAGAACCGTCCTTCCTGATCGCAATGTAGCGGATCGTCAGTTGCACCGAGGCCGAGCACGATCTTGCGCGGCGGCTTCGTCCAGGAGACGAGAAACAACTCCACGAATAGACGCTCGATCGCCACATCGTCGTGGCCGATCTTGTGATGACGGTTGATTTTGCCCTCGCGTGGGGCATGTTCGAAGCGGTTCGGTTTGCTCTTGCAGGCAAATGGCCTTGGTTCGTCGGCTTTGCATTCGAGCTTGCCGAGCGGAACGCCGAGGACCCGGTCGTGCCGCAATTCGTCGTGATCGATCAGATCCTCGTAGCCGAGTGCGAGGCCGAACACCCGCTGGGCGATCAGCGACTTCAGCTCGTGCACGGTGTAAATCCGATTGCGCCGGTTACGAAAGCAGGCGGCAAACCGATCAATAGACCCAATTGCCTTGTCCGCCTCGCCGGGCAATAAGGGTTTCGGCATTGGACGACACCATCTCCACGTCAAAATCGACCAAGACGCGCCGGCCGCCAACCCTTGCAAAATTGATCTCGGCCTAACTCATTCTTGTAAAACAAATTTACCCGATCACCGGCCCCGATGCGCCCCTCTGCCCGCTGGGAAATCCGGGCGAGTTATTGCGGAGATAGGACACCACCGTTTGCATCCGGCCCTGGCGGCAGCTGCATGTCCTTATCAAGCGAGCATCGGTAGATATTGGACATTTCGCGCGAGTCCGGCTATGAGGTCTCAACGAAATCGACAAGTGCGATATTGTTGGTCGTGCTCCCGACGGGCGCGGAAATACTGTGATCCATACAATCGGGCAAGCCTCTATTTTGCAAATGGACGCTCATTACCGCTGCAAGCGGGTGGCAATCACCGGGCACACTGGGTTCAAGGGCAGCTGGCTCTCTTGCTGGCTCGAACTTCTGGGGGCCTCGGTCACCGGCATATCTCTTCCGCCGGTGGGCGATCCGAACCTATTCAACCTACTCGAACTTGACCGGACCATCGATTCGCACTTTGCCGACATCCGCGAGCTGGGACCGCTCACCGAGCTGTTGCGCTGCGCCAACCCCGAGGTGGTGTTTCATCTCGCCGCGCAGCCTCTCGTTCGCCGCTCATATGCGGACCCTATCGAGACCTTTTCCACCAATGTGCTTGGCACCGCTCACGTTTTGGAGGCGTGCCGGGCCACGCCGTCAGTGCGCGCCGTGGTTGTCGTGACGACCGACAAGGTCTACGAGAACCGCGAATGGCATTGGCCCTATCGCGAGAGCGATCCGCTTGGCGGGCTCGATCCCTATAGTGCGAGCAAAGCCTGCGCTGAGATTGTGACGGGGGTCTATCAGAAGAACATCTGCCGCGGCGATCGGCGCATTCACATTGCGACGGCTCGCGGTGGTAATGTGATCGGGGGCGGGGACTGGTCGGTCGATCGAATTGTACCGGATATCATCCGGGCGATCAGCGCCGATGCGCCGATCGAGCTGCGCAATCCGGGTGCGGTACGTCCTTGGCAGCACGTGCTGGAACTCTGCGAAGGCTACCTCGCCTTAGGGGCAGGCCTTCTGGCCGGCGATGACCGCGTCGAGCAGGCGTGGAATTTTGGCCCATGGCTTAGCGAGAAGTTGTCAGTCAGCGAAATTACCAAGGGCTTGCTGGCGGCGATGGAACGCCCGGGCCATCCCGTGCTTGTCTCTCCGTCGCCCCTCCACGAGGCTCAGACGCTTCAGCTTGACATTTCCAAGACCGTCTCGCAGCTCGGCTGGCGCCCCCGCCTACGGGTACAAGAGGCTTTGGTGTGGACAGCCGACTGGTATCGTGAAGTCCGCTACGATCCGCGCAAGGCACGAGAACTCACGCTTCGCCAGATCGGCGCCTTTGAGGCGTTGATCGAGCGGGCGGTCGTGGCGCGATGAGCATGAGCCGTTCCGTGCTGGTGACTGGAGGCAGCGGCTTTGTTGGCCAGCACGTTGTCCGCCGACTCCTGCAGGACGGCCATGTGGTGACCCTGCTGCAGCGGTCTGATCGACATCCCGCCGGGGTGCGGGAGGTGCTGCACGCTAATGAGCTTACCCCTGCCAGCGTGCGCGACCTGTTGCGCGGCCGAAACTTCGATTGGATTGTTCATCTTGCAGGAGCAGGAACCCATCCCGCCGATCGCGACATCGAAACCCTATTTCGCATCAATGCGGATGTGACGTGGACCCTTGCGGCGGTCTCGGCTGGCTGGCCGGCCCGCGCTGTATTCATTGCCGGTTCGGGCGCGGAATATGCGCGCAGCGCCGACCAGACTTTACTGGTCGAGAACTCTCCGCTCGATACGCATCGCCTCTATGCCGCGTCGAAGGCGGCGGGCACACTGTCGGCGGTGGCGATTGCCGCCGCCTCAAGCCTCCCCCTTGTGGTCGGCCGCCTGTTCGGCGTTTATGGCCCCGGCGAGGCGCCGCACCGTCTATTGCCGTCGCTGTTCACACGGTTGCGGACAGGCGAGCGGGTTCCGCTGAGCACGGGCGAGCAGCGGCGCGATTTCATCTATATCGACGACGCGATCGACGCTATCCTGCTAATCCTGAATGCGCTCGAACGAAACCCGGCAGCTCTGATCATGAATGTGGCCACAGGTGAGCCGGCTTCAGTCCGGCAATTCGCGGAGATCGTGGCGGATGTGCTCGGGGCGGATCGTGGTTTGCTCGGCTTTGGCGACCTTCCAACTCGTCCAGACGACGTTTCGCTCTTCAGCGGCGACCCATCCCTGATGTACTCATGCACAGGATGGAAGCCTCGATACTCTTTACGAGCGGGGATCGCGCGCGGGGTTGAAATGCTAAAAAAGGCACAAGGGGCATGACTACAATCGCCGATCACGCCGATCATCGACCGCTAATCACCATTTGCGTCCCGGTTCTGAACGAAGAGGGCAACATCGACCGTCTGATCGAGCGGCTGAGGGATATTGCCGGGCAGAACGCGGGCTACGAGTTCGAATTCCTCTTTACCGATAATGCCAGCACCGATGATACATTCGCTAAGCTCGCGGATTGGGTGAAGCGGGACCCGCGTGTGCGGGCTTTGCGTTTTTCCCGCAACTTCGGCTTTCAGCGTTCCATCCTGACCAACATGTTCAACGCGCGGGGGCTGGCGACCATCCAGATCGACGCCGATCTGCAAGACCCGCCGGAGCTGATTACGGCTTTCCTTGCGCATTGGCGCAAGGGCTACAAGGTCGTCTACGGCATCCGGCGCCGTCGCCAGGAGAACTTCTTCCTCCTCGCCGGCCGCAAGTTGCATTACCGCTTGATCAACTCCCTCAGTGAGAACGAAGTGCCGCTGGACTCGGGAGATTTCCGCTTGGTGGATCGCACCATTATCGACCACCTTCGAGATTACAATGATCGAGCGCCCTATATCCGTGGAATGATCGCTTCACTTGGCTATACACAGATTGGTATTCCCTATGATCGGTCTGCGCGGACAGTGGGTGCCAGCAAGTTCAACCTCTTGCGTTTGCTCGCTCTCTCTTTCGACGGCATGTGTAGCCAATCGACAAAACCTCTCCAGTTCATCACATTTTTTGGATTTGGACTTTCTATTGTTGCAGTATTGCTTGTTTTATTCTATTTTTGGCTTTACGTGCTTGGATACGATACTGGGCCACGTGGGTTCATGACCCTGGTGCTTCTGATATTGTTATCGATTGCAATCAACGCGGCGTTCGTCGGCGTCCTTGGCGAGTACATCGGCCGTATCTTCAACGTCGTGCGGGGAGGCCCTCTCGCCGTCGTGGTCGACCGGCTGGAGGGCGTGCCGCGCGATGAACAAGACCAACCCCAGGCCAAAAACTGATAGGCTAGAGAATTTCCATGAAGACCGTCATTTTGGCAGGAGGGTTTGGAACCCGCTTGTCGGAAGAAACAGATTTGCTGCCCAAGCCAATGGTGGAGATCGGCGGGCGACCGATTCTCTGGCACGTGATGAAGTTATATGAGGCGGCCGGTATTCGCGAATTCATCATTTGTGCAGGTTATAAAGCCCAGTACATCAAACGCTATTTCGTCGATTACTTCCTACAGGAGAATGACGTCGAAATCGAACTTGGCACCGGCAGCATCCGATATCTGAAGCGGTGTTCCTCGGAGCAGTGGAAAGTAACGATCATCGATACAGGCGTCGCGACGATGACCGGCGGACGGCTCAAGCGGATCGCCCCGCTGGTCGAAGATGGCCCGTTCTGCATGACCTACGGGGATGGCTTGAGCGATCTCGATATAGCCGAGACGGTAGCGTTCCATCGCCACCATGATAAACTGGCCACCGTGACAGCGGTGCCGTCGCCGGGTCGGTTCGGGATTCTCGATTTGGCCGAGGACGACGGGGTCCGGCGCTTCCACGAGAAACCGGATGCGGAAATGGGCTGGATCAACGGCGGCTTTTTCGTATTGGATCCGGGAGTTATCGAGTACATCGACGGCGATGCCACGACATGGGAGCGCGAGCCACTGGAGAGATTGGCCGCCGCGCGACAATTAACTGCCTTCAGGCATACCGGATTTTGGAAGCCGATGGACACGCTTCGCGATAAACGAGAGCTCGACGGCTTGTGGGCCTCGGGTCGGGCTCCGTGGCGCAAATGGAAAGACTGATGTATGCTGGCGGGCCCTTCCTTCGATGCCTTCTGCAGCGCCGGAAATAACGCAATGACCGACACCGCATTCACAGAACACCAATATGACGAAGCCTATAAAGAAGGCATTAGCGACCATTATTGGCACCGCGCCCGCAGTCAGCTGATTGAACGTTGGCTCAGGGGCAATGGCTTCGCAGAAGGAAAACTATTGGAAGTCGGCTGCGGCACCGGCATCGTCCTTGCCCATCTGCGACAAAGCGGAATTGATTGTTGGGGATGCGACCTGGGGAGGCCGCCCATTCCGGAAGTCCTGCGCCCATTCGTTCGCGCAGCGACAGGTCATGACGAACTAGATGACGATTTCCGTCAAAACATCAGCGGACTGCTGCTACTGGATGTACTGGAGCATATTCATGACCCAGTCGCTTTCCTGCGCAGTTTGCGGGACAATTTCCCCAAGGCCAAATTCCTGTTGTTGACAGTCCCCGCCCGAGCGGAGCTGTGGTCGAATTACGACGAACACTATGGCCATCAGCGACGCTATCAATCTGTCGCCTTGACGAAAGAGCTTACTATGGGCGGGTTTTCTGTCTCACGGATGCGCTATTTCTTCCACGAATTGTATCTACCGCTGTTGGTCA
Organism: uncultured Alphaproteobacteria bacterium; assembly: GCA_963809985.1. Classification (GTDB taxonomy): domain Bacteria; phylum Pseudomonadota; class Alphaproteobacteria; order Rhizobiales; family Beijerinckiaceae; genus Methylovirgula. The sequence continues at coordinate 2,123,037 of CAWELW010000004.1, forward strand.
GCAGCCGATCCAACGGACGATCAACCGAACTCAAGGCACCGAACTTGCTTCTTATCCACCGGATTCTAGCGGTCGCTAGCGGCGTATTGTCCGCGCTATTGCCGCCACGATTGCCCGGAAGTTCTTTGATCGCGATAGCGCGCCCGCAGGGCGACGTCTGCCAAAAGACGGCGTAATTCCAGACTTGTACAGTGATCTCTAGTTGACCAAATCATTAAATCAAGCGCTGTTTAATCAGCTCTCAACCCGATATTTTTCGCTGTGTTCGCGAAGCCTATCTTCCGAGCTGCTCATTTCGAACTCAGCAGGTAAAGGCCGGTGAGCACAAGGGTCACGCCGCCAGCGTCCGCCATCCGTGGTCGCTCGCCTAAGAGCAGGATCGAGCCGAGGTAGACCACGACAAAGGTCAGTACGGTAAACGGATAAACCTGAATCAATGTTGCCCTGGATAGGCCATAGATCCACACTATTGCGCCAAGCCCATAGAGGCCGAGCCCTAAAAATATCCAAGTATTGAGAAAAGAGATGAGTTCGGTTCGTCCGCGCGCGCCGACGGCAAGCAAGAGCTGGCCGCCAGCAGCGACAATCGCGCCACTGACGAGCGCCATGATCGTGAGGGGTGACATTGTTCTACGATCAATTAGGAACAGGCAGGCCGGCGCGAACCGCAGCATGTTTCAGCCGCGCGATGCGCTGGACCAAGGGCTGCGGCAAACGACCCAGGATCGAATTGCGGAGCCGCCAAAGTGGTGGCGCAAAATTCGGTATCGGCTCCTGCTCCCGAACTTCATGGCTGCGGACCATCGCAGGAATTTTCTCAAGAGCATCTTTATGCACGAATAGGAGCGTATTGTAACGATACCAAGGCTCGACCCTTCGATCTTTCGCAATGTGCGGTCTTATGAAATCAAAAAGGACAAAGCCTCGAACAGCGAATTTGTCACGCCAATACTCGTATGACTGCTCGTTGACATGAAACTCTCCACCCTGGCCGGGGACCGCAGCGGAGAACATGATGGTATCTCCATGTGCGACGAGATTGTCGACGAAGACGTCTGCTTTCGAGGCTGGAATGTGCTCGCCGACTTCCAAGCTCTGGACAAAGTCGAAGCGACGCTCGAGGCGGAACGGCAGCGATAGATCAAAGGCGGCCATATGCTTTGCCGGCACTGCCAACCGATCGGCATCGACGTAAGCGCCGTCCACGCCAAGTGCATCCTCCACGCCTGCGCGGCGCCATTCGTCAATCCACACACCGCGTCCGCAACCAACGTCAAGCACGCTGGATACGGGCAGATAGCGAAGCACGAGACCGATGACGCGTTCGGCCGAACGCCGACCGCCAATCTCAAGGTAATCGAAGAATTTAGCATCATAAATATGCGTCTGCGCCTCAACCATTTTTCTGCTCACTTCCAATTATCAGCTTCGTCATCGACGGACGAGGCCAGCGCGATCCAGCGTACGTCGAGGGCGAGACCCTCGGTATCACCGTGTGCGGTCTTAATCGACCACATCGCTTTCGCCAAGGTGAGGCCTGACGAACTTGACAATGCCGTTAAATCGTTCGACGCGGTGCGCGGTCGATGCGTTGCAGCAGTTCGCGGCAAATATCCTTCGCTGCGACGGAGCCGATAATGTTGCCAGAATACGCTATCCCCATCGCAATTGAGGAATCGATGTCCTCCAATCGACGCGTTTCATGCAAAGAGTATTAAACAGCCCGGGGCGAATGCGGAGGAACGTGTGGTACAATTTAGAATTAAACAATCGAATATTTTGACGGCTCACCTGAAGCTTTCACAGGACCATGCTGGCCAATTGCAACGGTTTTTAGTCATCACGACCTGCGTAATCTTGTGCTCGTCGCTTTTGGCCTACAACGCCATGACGCTAGGTCTTGTTTTGAAAATATTCGGAACGGCGTTGACGATCATTGGGTTTTATGGCTTTCTCCTATGTATAACTAGGAGGCATGATCTCGTCGCACTATTTATTATGCTTAGCCTTATTCTTCTCCCATTTGCCCAATGGTTTAGATATGGTATTTATGCTCTGTCAATTCCTGGGTTATATTTAATAATACGTTCCGGCGTACAAGTCAAGTTCACCCGCCTCATCTTGGTAAGTCTGCTGATGCTGACGCTGATCTGGGGTGCTGTCTTCGACGTGCATTATCAGCTCGCCGAATCGCTCGCTTCTGGAGCCCTTCATAATGATATCGCCTTCGACTCTGCTATCATCGCGATGTATAAGAATTACCAGATTAGCTCCGTCGGTTTGGATGGGCTGGTTCCGATTGCCTATCATACTTTGTCATATGAGATCCTTGCGGGCCTGTCATTGCTGTCCGGCCTCAGTGCCGTAGAAACATTGGCGTATGTTTACTTTTCACTCGGCCCAGTAACGGTGATATTCGCACTTGCCGGATTAACGAAGGCATTTCTTAACTCGTTCGAACTGTCTTTTGACAAAGCTTTGTTGGGGGTCATTTGTTGCTTGGGGGTCATTCAAATAGTTCCGATTTTTGTATCGGTTGGGCTTTTCGACAGTTTTTTTGATTTTAAGTCATTTTTATGCTCGCTCGGGCTGTTATCAATGTCATTATTCGCTCTTCGCGCGTTCGTCGATAAGCGTCGATCAATAGATCTCGCGATCTCGCTTGTCCTGATGTATTTCGCGGGACGGGCCAAAGGTAGTATAGGGCTTGTTAGCATCTGTATATATTTTTATTTTCTTGTATTTGTCGTGCGCAAAGATAAGACTTACATTGCGCTTGTTACAATATATGCAATTGCGATGTATTTTACGTTAGTTGGTTCCGCGACAAACGCTAAAGCTTTGGACGATATTAAGCCGTTTGGATTTGTGTTGGATTACGTTCAGGGTCCTAATTCCGAGTCATTCATTCCCGTCAAAATAGCCCGTTACGTTTGTTTTCATTATTTATCCGTATGGTTCGCTTTCTGGCTTGGTGTGAGGGCCGAGGGCAGGGCTTATTTTCGAAGCTTCGAGTTTGGAGTTCTGATTTCGCTGCTTTTACCCTCGATGTTCATTGCTCTGACGTTCGACATTCAAGGCGGCGGTGCGATGTATTTTTCATGGATTCCGGTTATGATTGGCATCGTCGCGGTCGTGGCGCGGGTCATGCCTTCAATTCCGTGGCCAGGAACGAGATATTCAACTTTGCTCGTGACGATTCCCTTAGCGCTATCCGCCGACAGTATTTATGATAAGTCATTCGCAAAGGCAGCTCGCAATGGTTACACACACGACCTCGAAATAGAGGCAATGACACGACAATTGATCGGTCTGCGAGACTCGCTCCCAATCAAGGCAATTGTTCATGTAAGCAATCCTGAACGCCTCATCAAAAAGCTGGGATGCAAGGCGTATTGGAATTTGCCGGGCCTCCTCGAGCGTCCCATGCTGAATGGACTGCCCGAGCCCGAAAGCTGTCAGGAGCTGTGCGCGCAAGTCAACCAGAATATGCTCATGCTACATGGTTCACGTAACATCCAAGCCTGTCGATTCGAAGTCGCCTACGGATTGTTGGACTACCTAAAAACAACTTCACTCGTTCCGGATGGCTTCCAGGTTTACCGATTGAAGCTGACCGGTCCTCCTGGTTTTCCCGAAGTCAAGGCAATACGCGGGATGCTCGCGGCCGAAGGCCCCTATCCAAAGTGGAATCTGCCTGTCATCCGTTGGATGAACGAACCCGATGCGATTATCAATTTCGATGTCGACCAATCTGGCCCCGGCGAACTGAAATTCCGGGCGCAAAGTCCCGTCGATGGCCAGATGGTGAGCGTCAGCGTCGACGGCGTAGAAATCGGCACTTGCGCTCTCGGAGCCGCCTACCACGCGACGGATTGCGCGATGTCGATTGCATTCCTTTCCAAAGATTCCGAGGTGGATTTCCATTCCCGCGTCGTCGTGCCGGATGCTATCGAGGGCAGGACCGTGCTCTTTCATGGAATCGCATTCTCGCCCCGGTCCGCATCCGGCTTTGATCTCCCGACCACCAAGTGAAACTTGAATTTCACGTGGTTTGAAGTACGGTCGCGATGGACACTAACCTGGATTTCTCAAACGAATTCAGTTTTTAGCTGAAAAACGGGTCGTTCGGCGGCTTATTTTTCGGGCTTGGGCGTGATTTTCACATCGGCCGGACATCGCCGCTGACACGGCCCGCTCGGTTCCCGCGCTGCGAGTCCCATGGTTTCGATTCTCTCGCAATACGAGTCGTTTGGCGCGTGCGTCAGGGCTCGGCGAACCGGCATCTTGATCCTGCTTTCCGGTGCGGTGGTTTTCCGTCAGCCGGAGCCAAAAGCGCGTTGAAGATAATGGTGGGCGAGTTCGAATTCGTTCTTGTGGGGGCATCCCGAAGCAAGCGCGAAGTGAATGCGGCGCACGCTCCTTCGCACCTGAGCGCCGAGCTTGAGCAGCTTGAGGCGAATGGTTTGAGCCGACGCGTCGGCGAATTCAGTATGGCGCAGGCCGACGCGGCGCAGAGTATCGACGAGCACGTAAGCCATGGCCGAGAACCACAGCCGCAATTGGTTGGCTTGCATCGTCGCGGAGGAAGCACGATCGGCGAACAGTTCGAACTGCTCGCCGATGCGGTTTTCCGCCTCGCCACGCGCGCAATAGAGATCCTCGTAGAGAGCACGGGCGTCAAAGGCGAGGCGGCACCCCCGACGTTTGAGCGTGGTGACGACGAAGCGCGGATTGGCGCCATCCGGTGTGTGCTCGGCTTTGCCGACGACACGTCGGTTTCGGCTCCAGCTCTTGAGCGTGCGATAGGAGAAGTCGCGGAAGACCCGCGCCGGCTTGCCCGAACTCAGGCACCGGCGCTTGGCCGCGGCAGCCTCCGCGACGAGCGCTGCTTCCAGCCTTGCATTGCGCGCCACACCGAAGACGTAATCGACGCGGTTGGTCTCGCACCAACTCATCAGGTCGTCATTGGAAAAGCCGCTGTCGCCGCGCAAAATGATGCGTACCCGTGGCCAGCTCCGGCGAATGTGTGAAACAATGCGCGCCATGTCCGCGACCGCGCCATCGCTGCCTGCGACATCGGCGCGCCGCTGCTTCGCCAGCAGCAGATGCCGTCCACAAAAGACATACAGCGGCAGATAGCAATATTCGTCGTAATAGCCGTGGAAAAATCGACCCTCTTGTCCGCCGTGAAGCGGAATGTCGGTATTGTCGAGATCGAGCACGATCTCGCGCGGCGCGCGTTCGTGGGCTTCCAGGAAAACATCGACCAGCAGGCCATCGACCCGCGCGCCGTCGCAATCGATCTTGTGATATTTGGCGGCATGGCGCTTGGGCGTGTGCTCGAGACGATTGAGCGTGCTCTTGCCCGCCAAGGCCTCGCAATCGGAGCGCAGCGCCGGCTCTAGCTTGCCCGCCAGCACCGCAAAGCTCGAGTCCTTGCGCAGCTCGTCATGATCGTTGAGGTCCTCGTAACCCAGCGCCAGTCCGAAAATCCGTTGCGCCAGCAAGGTTTCGAGCCGGTGTTCGACGTAGACAGGGTTGCGCCGGTCATCGAAGCATTGCGCGAACCGCCGTATCAGCCCGAGGCCGCCATCCACCTGTCCCAACAGAAGCGCGCCCGCATTGGAGGTGATGTCGCCGCCATCGAAACTGGCCACCACCGCGCGCCGTTCAACCGCTTTGAATCCGAAAAGCTTCGCGCTACAGTCCGTCCGCATCGGGGAGTTCCGTTCGATCTAAGCAAGTCGTTCTCGCAAAACAACTTTCTAAGATTCGGCGCCCCGATGCACCTTAAATGTTTGAGAAATCCGGGCTAAAGGACTGTCAGGAATCTTGGGCCGCCGGGTCCGCGCTTCGAGTTTGCTGCGCTCGGGTCATCTAACGCGATCCGCATCGCTGCTCGCCACGTCATGATGCCGCTCTCCGCAATTTCCAGAGCCAGGGAATCGCCTACCAGCACACGCGGCCAGTTATTTCGGAAACAGGACAGCAGCATTTGCATCCGCCCCTGGCGGCAGCTGCGTATCCTGATCAAGGAACATCGCTAGATCTTGGACATTTCGCGTAGAGTCGGGCTATGAGATCTCAACGAAAGCGGTAAGCGCGGCATTGCTGGTCGTGCTCCTGACCGACGTGGACTGAGGATGACCCAAACAATTTGGCAAGCCCCGACTTTGGGAACGGATGCTCATTACCGCAGCAGGCGGGTGGCAATCACCGGGCACACAGGGTTCAATGGCCGCCGGCTCTACTTGCTGGCTGGAACTTTTGGGGCCTCGGTCGCCGGCATATCCCTTCTGTCGGCGGGCGATCCGAAGCACAAACTGGCAAGTACCTATGGGCGCGGAGATACTGGCTGGCGTGGCGAGCGGCAACGTGAGCGAATAGGCTTGGAAACAATAAACTGAGGACCAGAAACCCGAGCGCCCGGATGATCACTTCATGGTTGTGCAAGCTTGTTGGCCCAAAGGGCCGATCGATCCGACTTTTAGCTGGAACTCAAAGGCACCGCCTTTTGGCGGGACGTATTCACCCTGTTGATATCATGGTAGAATAAGCATTGATCTCAAACAATTAAAGCGCCGGAACAGTGGAAAACGAGTAGAGTTTCGATGAAGTGCCAAGACTCTCATAAGATACAGTCGCACCTTCAATATTCGTCCGAAGGGCGTTCTGTCGTCCGATCTCAGAATGCCGCACCCTGTCCATGGGGCGATGAGCAATGAGGCACGTACTGGAGATACCGACGGCATACATGTTATTCCAGAAACTTGGAGACTTTATACCTGTAAGAGTTCGGTCGATCTGTGAATATCTTTCAATAAAGCCTGGTGATCGGATTATAGATATCGGATGCGGGCCAGGATATATTGTTAACTATTTGCCTGACGGTGTTGATTACCATGGGTTTGATATTAGCAGCCGCAACATCAGTTATGCTCAGAAGCATTTCGGGGACAAAGGCACGTTTCATTGCAAAATTTTCGATGACGCAAACGCGCGCGAGTTTGCGGGAGCCGACATCGTGATGCTAATGGGTCTCCTGCACCACCTCGATGACCAAACTGCCAGGGCTGTACTGCAGACTTCCAGAGAGATACTTCAGCCTGACGGAATAGTCTTTACGTTCGACGGCTGCTTTCGCCACGGCCAGTCGCCGATCGCGCGCTGGCTTCTCCGGAATGATCGTGGCCGACACGTGCGAACGAAAGAAGGCTACGAAAATCTATGCGGCTCGGTGTTCGAGAAGGCACAGATTGACATCCGTGACGATTTGTCGTCGCTCCCCTACACTTTAGCCATAGGTCTGTTGCAGAAGAGATAGAAATTATGCGGGCGCCGGAATTAAATGAGCGGAGGAAAATATTATATCTCTTCAGGGAAACCGTACGAAATCTGGCGAGTTGGCGTCAGTGAATCCTGGACACCTCCAAAAACTACTGCGTTTTGGGTCGTTTTATGATCCACTTTCGGTGTTGCGGCGTGGGGGCGTCGGATGGTTGAGCAGCGTGGGCTTTTCGATATCGACGAGCGTCTGATAGCCTGAGTCAAAAGGCAACTATCGCGCGAGGCGCCTGAGCGCGATCTGGATGCAGGCGAGTGTGACAAAAGCGACAAGGGATTCGGCGAGCTGCTCGAAGTCCTCTGTAAGGCTGCGGTTCCGGCCGAACCAGGAGAAGGTTCGTTCGACGACCCAAGGGCGCGGCGTCACGACAAAGCCTTTTGCATCTTCGCTTCGCTTGATGATTTGGACCTGCAACATGGGGATTTTGACGACGGCCGCATCGACCTAATGCGCGCTCTTTGTCATTCGCGAGAACATGATAGCTTCGTCAGCCGATGGACAAAATTGATCATGCTTGTGAATCAAGTGATCATCCAGGTTGGCGGGACGGGAACGCGCCTTGGAGACGTGGCGTGCGTCGTTCCGAAGCCGTCGCTGCCGATCCAGGATGATTGCTGCTTTCTGGACTATCTCCTCGACAATGTTGCACGCCAAGGCTTCACGGACATCCTCTTGCTTGCCGGCTACCTGGGTGACCAGGTCGAGGATCGCTATGGTGGCACGACCAATGTCTACGGAGCGCATCTTCGAGTGATCCGAGAAACTGTTCCACGCGGAACAGCGGGTGCACTTGCAGAAATCGGCGATAACCTCGCATCCGAGTTTCTGCTGATGAATGGCGACGCTTTCGTCGATATCAATCTTCGATCGTTCGAGCGCCGTGCTGCGGAACTCGCTTTGCCGGCAGTCATTGCCTCTCTCGCTGTGGAGGATCCGCGCCGTTACGTCAGGTTAGCGACGATCGGCTCTCGGGTGCATTCGTTCTTGGAAAAGGATGCTTCGGCATCAGGGCCGGCCGCCGTCAACGCTGGGATCTACAGATTGTCCGACGAAGTCGTCAAGCGCATCAGACACTCGCCCGCTTCAATCGAAACCGACGTTTTCCCGGAGCTTGCCGCCAACGGCGTTCTCGGTCACATACCGGTCTCCGGTTGGTCTCCGGACCTCGGCTCACCAAAGACGCGTGCTATCGCTCGCACCGAAATGCCTTCGCGTATAAAGCGGCCTTGCGTCATTTTCGACCGGGATAACACGCTGATCGTAGACAAAGGCTACACGCACCGCCCGCAGGACCTGCAATGGATCGCGGGAGCCCAAGAGTCGATCCGGCGATTGAATGATTCTGGGTGGCGAGTCGTAGTCTGCACGAATCGGGCAGGAGTCGCCTACGGCTTCTACGACGAGGCGGCGGTCATTGAATTCCATCGCGCCATGAATGCTGATCTTGCAGAAATCGGATGTTTCATCGACGCATTTTACTATTGTCCGTATCACGCCGGCGGCGTCGTCGAGCGATATCGCCTAGAGCACGAAGATAGGAAACCAAACCCCGGAATGATTCTGCGGGCGATGCGCGAGTTGAACGTGGACGCGGAGCGGACACTTCTCGTTGGTGATCGCAATTCCGACATTCAAGCGGCGATCAACGCTGGAATTCCAGGCTACATGTATCGCGGCGGGCCCCTGGACGAATTCGTTTCCAGCCTCATCCGCGTAGCCGATGAGGCCTCGAATAAGGCCATTGGAGTTTCCCATAGGGATACATAAACTGCAGCCATTTTGAGCGGGATGGCGAAAAGTGGAACCCGGTTTTCCGGCGCGATCAAGTGGGCGTAGATTGCGTAAAGCGCGGCTCTGGGCCGCGTGAAACTTTGCTGACGGACAGGCTCATTTGTATTGCGGCGGACTGCGGCCGCATTGCCGGCGCGCTCCGCTCGATCCGGCGTTTTGAGACGCCGCGCAGATCTGCAAGGTCAGGCCGAAACCACCATGAACCCGCAGCCGTGGTTCACGTGTTATGCGGTGTCACCAGCGCGACCGGAGTGAGGTCGGTCGTCACCCCCGTCGGCGGGTCGCTGACGACGGTGCCGGTGCTGCCGCTGCTCAGGCTGAAACTGCCCGCGGTGTAATTGCCGATGAGCAGCAGCGACACCGAATGCGTCCCGTCGGTAACGGTCAGCGTTCCCCCCGACGTGTTGCTGGTGTAGCTCAGCGTCGTCGCCGAGGCGTAGTTCACCGCCGTCAAGTCGATCGCGTCGGGCACGGTAAAGCCCGCCACCAACATAGCGTACGACCCGGTGCCGTCGAGCTTCAGCGTGCCGCTCGAGACGAAGCCGATCGTGCTCGATCCCGCCGCCGCCCCGCTCTGCAATTCGAGCGAGCCGCCGGCGATCGTCGCGCCGGAGATCGTGCCGCCCGAATAGACGATTTCATGACCGCCGCTGCTGAGTGTCGTCGCCGCGGCGCTGCCATAGACATATTGGTGGCCGCCGCTCACCGTGACGCCGCTCGCCGCGCCGCCCGCAATGATGTCCTCTATGCCGCCGCTGGCGATCGTCGCGGCCGCGGCGCTGCCATAGACATATTGCAGGCCGCCGCTGAGCGCGACGCCGCTCGCCGTGCCGAAGTCGAATTCGGTGCCGCCGCTCGATACGGTGCCGCCGCTCGCCGTCCCGCCGGACAGGATGTCCTGGAGGCCGCCGCTAACGAGCACCGTCGCCGCAGCGCTGCCATAGACATATTGCAGGCCGCCGCTGAGCGCGACGCCGCTAGCTGTAGCGAAGTCGAACTCAGTGCCGCCGCTCGACACGATGCCGCCGCTCGCCGTGCCGAAGTCGAACTCGGTGCCGCCGCTGGACACGGTGCCGCCGCTCGCCCTTCCGCCGGACAGGATATCCTGGATGCCGCCGCTGCCGATTGTCGTATTCGCCGCGCTGCCATAGACGAATTGCAGGCCGCCGTTCGACAAAGTGCCGCCGCTGGCGGTGCCGAAGTCGAATTGGGTGCCGCCGCTCGACACGACGCCGCCGCTCGCCCTCCCGCCGGACAGGATGTCCTCGATGCCGCCGCCGGCGAGCACCGTCGCCGCGGCGCTGGCATAGACATATTGGACGCCGCCGCTGAGCGTGCCGCCGCTCGCCGTGCCGAAGTCGAACTGGGTGCCGCCGCTCGACACGATGGCGCCGTTTGCGGCCCCGCCGGCCAGGATGTCCTCGATGCCACCGCTCACAAGAGTGGCCGCACTCGCGGCGCCGCCGCTGTAAACAAATTGAACGCCGCCGCTCGACAAAGTGCCGCCGCTCGCCGTGCCGAAGTCGAATTGGGTGCCGCCGCTCGACACGATGCCGCCGCTCGCCGTCCCGCCGGACAGGATGTCCTCGATGCCGCCGCTCGCAAGAGTGGCCGCGCTCGCGGCGCCGCCGCTGTAAACAAATTGAACGCCGCCTCTAGACAAAGTATCGCCGCTGGCGGTGCCGAAGTCATATTCGCTGCCGCCGCTCGACACGATGGCGCCGCTATCCGTGCCGCCGGCCAGGATGTCCTCGATGCCGCCGCTCACAAGAGTGGTCGCAGTCGCGGTGGCGGCGCTCTCGACATATTGGACGCCGCCGCCCGACAAAGTGTCGCCGCCGGCGGTGCCGAAGTCATATTCGCTGCCGCCGCTCGACACGATGGTGCCGCTATCCGTGCCGCCGGCAAAGATCTCCTCGACGCCGCCGTTGCCGAGCGAAGTGGCCGCCGCGCTGCCATAGACGAATTGCCGGCCGCCGCTGACCGCAACGCCGCTCGCCGTGCCGAGGTCATATTCGACGCCGCCGCTCGACACTGTGCCGCCGCTATCCGTGCCGCTGGCAAAAATCTCCTCGATGCCGCCGCTCACAACATTGGTCGCGCTCGCAGCGCCGCCGCTATAGACATATTGGACGCCGCCGCTCGAGACGGTCGGTGTCTCGGCCGTACCGCCGTACAAAACATCGAGCGTACCACCGCTCAGCACGATGACGCCAATATCGGTCTCGCCTGAAATCGTATAGGCTTGGCCGCTGCTGACGGTGGTGCCGCTGCCCAGGGTGAAAGTGACGGGGCCGCTCGATCCGACATTGCCCGCCGCGTCCGTCGCCTGCGCCGTGATGGCTTGCGTCCTCTGCGTCGAGAGCAGGGTGACCTGCGTGCTCCAATCGCCGTCAGCGGCCGGCGTCACCGTTCCGAGCAGGGTCGTCCCATCGAAGATCGACACAGTGAGGCCGGCGTCGGCGACATCGATCGTGCCGGAGATCATCTGCGTCGTCTGGTTGGTCAGGCCGCCCGTACTTGTGATCGAAAGCGTCGGGGCGAGGAAGAGATCGACGCCACCTGTCGGGTCTGCGACGGCCTTCAACTCGTCCATTGGCGTGTTCGTAAGGGTGAGCGCGTCAAGGGTCGTGCTGATCGAGCTGTCCGGATCGAAGCTCAGCGTCGTGCCAGTCACGGAATAGGAAAAAAGGGCAAAATTGGCGTCGGTGACGATAATCTTGTCGCCTCGCGCAAAGTCCGTGATCGTATCGCCGTTTAGCTGGGACGCCGTGCCTTCGAAAGTGTCATCGTAAGTCGAACCAATAAAGGAGTGTATATTGGTAAGGGTATCGGTGCCCCCGTAGCCGTTGCTAACGGTACCAGTGACGAGATCGACAGTGACGGCGTTGGGGGAATTGGCGTAACTCGCCGTGGTGTTGCCGTCACCGACAAGATAATTGTTTCCAGATCCGGGCGACAGCACCTCCGCGCCAGAAGTGCCGGTCAAAGTCTGACCGCCAGCAGTGCCGGTTGTCGTCACAGATACAGTGAATCCAAAAGGATCGTTTAGCCCGTAGAAGGGGTCAGCGACAAACAATCCAAATTCGTCGGGCGTGGCGGAAGGGCCATTCTCGACATATGTTAAATGCCCCTCATTAATATCCTGTTGGGTGAATACCTGCGTGGAACCGGCGTTGAAGGGGTAGTTTACTTCAAGCGGCTGCCCGTTCAGATAAAGCGTGCCATTACGGGGAGAAAATTCCAGCGCGTATTCGATTTGCGCACTGGAGTACCAGGGCGAAAGGTATGTGATCAGGCCCGGCCCGATCACGGTCGGTTGTCCGACAGGCACCTGGAGAGGAAGGGTTGCAGCGACTACCTGGTTTGTAGGTGTAAACTGCCCTTCACTCAGTAATCCCACTGGATAAAGGATCACTGGCAGCACGATATTTGAAACGGAGTTCCCGGCGTTATCGCTCGCGGACAAAACGACAGTGACTTGATCCCCGCTAATATCGGAACCCTGGGGCGAGGCATAAAACACTTCGCCTACATCAACTTCCGCCTGAGTGAATGTGGTAGCAGGAGCGGTCCCTGTAAACTGGCCAGAGCCGTTCCAGGTGCCGACCAGAAATCCACGGGCATTGGCCGGCACCGAGTCGACCGTATAGGTGATATTTTGCGGATCAACTCCCGCATCCACTGCGGAAAGTACGTCTGGACCAACGATGCCATAGGATGGCGGCGTGTTGGTTCCCGGAATGACAAAATTGTTAGGTCCCTCGTAACTAGAAAGCGGACGCTCGACTTTCACACTAAGGTTGTTCTTCGGTATGACATTGACATCGAACACAGTCTGCCCGATTGTGCCGCCTTGGCTATCCGAAACCGTGAAGTCGAAATTGTCTTGCCCGCTGGAAGCCCCTTTGTTCTTGTAACTGACGAGGCCGAGATCCACTTGTTGCTGCGTAAAATACGTGACTGGATTGATGCCGTCGGCCAGGATTTGACCATCCGCCGGCCCGCTCGTCACCGTGTAGATGATTTGCCAAGAATTGAGGCCGGCGTCGCTCACGTCGAGGTTGCTGTCGGTGATCAGCTGCGTCCCGCCCTGACCGACGGAAAGCGCCGTATTCGTCGTGAGCGCGGGATGGGTCGAAACTGGTGGAGCGTTGATGCTGATGTTGAATGTTGTGCTTGGAGTTTGGTTTCCCGCCGGGTCCGACACATAATACGTGAAGCTGTCACTCGATGCGACGGTGCCGTTCTCCTGATATTCGACCAGATTGTCGTCAATGTCCTGCTGGGTGAACGAGCTGACGATAGAGCCGCCCATCAGGATATAGCCGTCCTGCGGCTTAGCCGTGATCGTGTATGTCAGTTGCGCCGGCGTATAATCCGCAGAATTCGCATCGGTGACCTGCAGATAGGCCGACGTCAAATCCGGATTGCTGCCGACGCCTATGACGAGCTGCTGGCTCGGCGCAACGATTGTCGGCGGCGTGTGGTCGCTTGTAACGATCGGCTGCGGGGACGTTGCCGGCGCAGTCACCGTAATCGTCATATCACCTGCGACGCTGTAATCTCCGAGGTCATCGATCGCGATGACGGCAATCTCGCTTACGCCAGGAGTCGGGCCGGCGTCGAAATATGCGGTGGCGAATTCCGCTGGCGAAATATTCTTGGCAACGCTTCCAAGAGAATAGGGCAGGCCATCGACTATAAGGCTGCCGGACCCTCGCACAACGAAAAGGTTGTATCCGGTGATGGAGTGGTTCCCGCCCGAATTTGTCTCGGAGGTTGAAAACCAGTTCGAGACAGGGGTCAGAGATTCCGTCAGCACAGGAGCGTTAGACGGGTTGTCGACGACCGGCTCAGGATTGGCATTTTGCTGCGGAGGGATCGAGGCACTTTGACCGGCCAGCAGGTAAGCTAGGTTTGGATTTGCAGTCGTCGGCGCCGGGTTCGTTATCGTCGTTCCGGTACTAATCAACACTGGACGGTCTATTTGTATTTCTGGATAAATCGTTTTTAAATCAACGTAATAATTGCAAAGAAGATGATATTGTTGCGCTAACGCAAGGAATGCACCGACCCCTGCAACTTCATCGTTTCGTGCAATATCTAAGGCAAGACCTAAGCTCGCCGCACCATAGGCAGTTCCAACTAATTGAACTGTTCCGAAATGACTTCCGGTCTTGGAGATCGAGCGTAATTCGCTGAGACTGTCGTTAGCGTAGTTGCCTACGGGGTCGCCTGTATCGACAAAATTCAAGAAATTGTTGTTTCCTCCAGGGCTGAGATAGCCCGGCAGGCCCGTCGCCGCGAACGTGACAGAACCCGAAATAAAACCTCCCGCGACGGATGTGTTGAGTGCTAGTGCCGCCGCTTCTGCTTCGGTTCCGCCGAGTGAATGTCCAGTGACATAAATCGGATCGGTACCATATCCCTGAGTAATTGCTGCTGCCCACACATACTGTGCAAAGTCGACTGCATCCTGGAGCGCTTGCGGACTTTGTCCAATAAGAAGCGCCTCGTCAGCCGCCGTCAACTCGGAATCATACGATTGATTTGGTGCAATAACGCTGGCGAAAGAAGGAATGGATCCTTCGTAGGAAATTATGACATTACCCTGCGAGACATCGACATACGCGCGAGCAAAAAAGCCATCTGACTGGTGCTGAATATCAAAGCTATCGAGAAGGCTGCTATCGAGAAGTTGATAGGTATTGGTGCCTCCTGGCACGACATTAATATTCGACGAATACACTGCATTGGACGCATCAAGAGCTTCTTAAATCAATGGTTCTGAAATGGACATCACCTCCCCCTACTTTGTTAGGGCCGTAGGGCACAATAGCGAAGCGTATTGCGCCGCATCGTCTGAGATTGGCGGATTACGCGTCGCTGGTCCGCCCTACGAGCTTTCCCATTCCCAATTCCCCGACTTCAGCCGCCCTGTCGGCTCTGCCGTGCGCGGCTTGTGATCCAACTTGCGGAGGCGCGGCCGGCGATTGTTGAATGTCTGCAATCGATAGGCCAATTCGCCCTGTTACGTGAGATTGACCTATCAGTGCCGACCGCTTGCGGAGGTGGACATTGGCCAGTCGCGACAAATCGAGTCGCGCATGGCGCACCATCATCGCCACGCTCCAACGCCAAGCAGCGGGCCTGACCCAGTGGGATGTTGCGCGCGCTCGGAACCGATCAGTCGCAGATTTTCGAGCTCGAACGCAGCGAACACCACCGAATCTCCAGCGGCGCCCGAACAGGTGAACAGCGTCGAAAGCGGAATCGAGGTTCCGGGCGGTTCGGTCTCGTTATGGGCTCTCGCCGTGGGCTTGGCAGGAAAAGCCATGCATCACCCCCATTGCGTGATGGATGCGGCTTCGAAAGGCGAAAAATTCAGCCTGTCGGCGCACTTAATTTGCCCATCCTGCCGCAAGCGCTCGCGCGTGGTGTGTTGGAGCTGGCTTCAAGTCTCTGAATTCATGGCGCTTCGCGGCAAAATAGGTATTGTTGCAGTGTTACCCCGGCATAGTTGCATGCCGTGAGGCCGAGCACAAGGTGAGTCATCGTCGCATCGAGGCTGACGCTCGTCTCGCCAGTCCATGTCTTGTCTTTTGCACCCGGCAAAATCATCTCCGCTGGCGCCGAGCCGCGATTTCACCTGAGGCGACGTCCGGAAATAGATGAATCGATCTGTCCAGCGGATACATGGGTAACAGAATGGACCGGATACATGGGTTACAATTCTCCGGTTTCGGTTTGGGGCGTCGTCTGACCGCTCCCGTGCACGGGAACGGTCAGACGACGCAATTCTCGCGTCTTGCGGTCCATGAACACCGCCGCCGATTGTCATCCTCGCGAAAGCGAGGATCCAGGGGCAACTCGCACAAAACTCTGGATTCCCGGTCTTCGCCTCCGGCTCGCCGGGAATGACAGGGGGGAGCGTCTTTCCATGAACACAGCCGCCAAGCTAGGGTTGTTCAGGGTCCGTGTGCAGCTTCGCGTCGGAGCAGCTGGCTCAGGATGAGGACGATAGGATGGGCGCCCTTCAACGCGACACCGAGCAGGAGGGCACGCTGCGTCGCTGCAGAGCGGGATATGCAGATAAGTCTACGCAATCGATGTCGACTCGATTGCGCCAGAACAGCCGCGCAGCATCGCAGTTCTCCTAACCCGGTCCTACGGAAGCGGGTTGCAAGGCGCGCTTCGTTGGCGGCCACTCAGATTTCCAACCGGCCCGGTGGGTTCCGGTGCCCGACGAAGCGGATCGCCAGAACACGGCCGGCAATCGCCGCGCCGAGGGCGGCGCTGAAACGCAACGGCGTGCAGCCGTGCAGCGCGACCAGGATGGAGTTGACGAGCGCCGGCTCGCCGTCCGCGCCGCGGCTCGATCGCACGAAGGCGATCTGCGGCCGGCCGATCAGAACGCCGCTGCGGGTGAAGCTCAGCCGGATGGTGATCTGGTCGTCCGCATGTGGCGGATGCCAGCAGGCGGCAATCCTCGGCCCGATGTCGCGCACGAGGTTGATTTCCGCGTCGCGGTCCGGCGCTGCGGCGGCGCATCGAACAGAAGATCCGAGGAGCGCGGCGCAGATTACCGCAGCCGTTGCGGCTCGGCGGCGTCCGCCGGCGGTGCGTACCTGCATCGCCGTCACTCCTTGCCGCGGATAGTGGCGACGATGCGTGTCGTGCTGACGCCGGGAACGATCTCGACAAGCGAGACTTTGCCGCCGTAGGCTTCGACGATGTCGCGGCCGACGACCTGATCGAGCGTGTAATCTGCGCCCTTGATCAGGACGTCGGGCCTGATCAGCGCGATGAGTTCGAGCGGCGTCGTCTGGTCGAACATGATGACGCCGTCGACGAAGCTCAAAGCGGCCAACACCGTAGCTCTCGAAGTTTCATCTTGTATCGGACGCGTGCTCCCCTTCAATCGCTTCACCGAGACGTCGCTGTTGAGACCGACGATGAGCCGGTCGCATCGCGACCGAGCTTCGGCGAGCAGAGCTATGTGACCTTGATGCAGAAGATCGAAACAGCCATTGGTAAATCCGACCACGAGGCCGTCACTTTTCCAGCCTCGCGTCACCGCCTCGGCGTGTTTCAGGTCAGCGAAAATCTTGCTGTGAATTTCGAAATGTGGGCGCGACAGCAAGAACTTTCGAAGATCATCCGAGGAGACTTGCGCGGTTCCCTTCTTTGCAACGGCCAATCCCGCGGCAGCATTCGCTAGGCGAGCGGCATTGGCCAGCCCCGTGTCGGCAAGCAGAGCCAAGGCAAAGCTAGCCACCGCCGTATCTCCCGCGCCCGACACATCGATCACTCGCTGTGCCGCGGCGGCAAAGGAGATCGCCGTGCCGTCACGCCCGACGACCGACATACCCCGTTCGCCACGCGTGACGAGAACCGCTTCGCACCCGGCGATGTCGAGAAGGGCGGCGGCAGCCGTCGTAATTGCGGCATCTTCATCGGCGACGGGGCGGCCGATCGCTTGTCCCAACTCCTGGACGTTCGGCGTGAGCGCCGTAACATGCCGGTAGTGCTCGTAATTGAAGCCCTTCGGATCAACGATCACGGATTTCCCTTGCGCTCGAGCGGCTTCGATAATAGTGGACAGAAGACGCGGGGTCAGCGTTCCCTTGTTGTAGTCCGATAGGATAACGGCATCGGCACGAGCGAGGCGCTCGTTGACTTGCACCAAAAGCCGCGTCTCGAGTTCGCTATCAATCGGCTGCGCGTCTTCCCAATCGGCGCGGAGAAGATGCGTGTTGTGCATCGTTGCCACGAATCGTGTCTTGACGGTCGTCGTTCGCGTCTGAGCGGCGACGAAATGAGCCGCGATGCGCTCCAATGTATTAAGACTTTTCCTAATTGTCGCAGCTGCCTCGTCTTGTCCGACAACGGCAACGAGGTCGCAAAATGCTCCGAGCGAAGCGATATTTCGAGCAACGTTGCCGGCGCCTCCGAGGACCTCTTCGGTCCGCCTGACGCGGATCACGGGAGCGGGGGCCTCCGGCGAGATGCGGCTGACGTCGCCGTAGATGAATTTGTCCAACATGACGTCGCCGACAACCAAGATTCGCTTGCCGGAAAATGCATCAATGGCGGCTTTGAAAGAGATCATGGGATCACGCAGAAAGATGAATGCATCGTTTCCAGCTACGCAGCGAGTGGATTTCTGGGATGCCGAGGCGCCCGGGATGCCCGACGCGGGTTCTCAAAACCCTCCGTAAGGGTCTTTAGTCAGGTATTGCGTGACATAGTCGTGGACGCCCTCCTCAAGCGATGTGAAGCGTTCTACGTATCCTGCCTGGCGTAACCGACCCATGTTCGCTTCGGTGAAGTATTGATAGCGTGGACGTATCGTGATCGGCATGGCAACGAAGGTGATTTTGGGACGGCGTTCGAGTGCTGCGAACACCGCGCGGCCGAGGTCGAGAAAACTGCGGGCTTGCCCTGTTCCCAGATTGAAGATGCCGGATACCGCAGGGTTGCGGATGAACCAGGCAATCACATCGACAACGTCCCTCACATAAATGAAATCACGTTGCTGGCCTCCATGCGGGATGCCCGCACGATAGGACTTAAAGAGCGTAACAGGTTTTTTCGCGTGTATTTGCTCGAAGATTTTCAATACGACGCTGCGCATGTCGCCCTTATGATACTCTCTTGGGCCGAAGACGTTGAAGAGCTTCAACCCCACCCATTGCGGCGGAAGAGCCTGACCGAATTTCCGCCGCTCCATGACAACCTGGTCGAAGACATTCTTGGACCAACCATAGGCGTTGAGCGGCTTTAATGAACTCAGGCAGTCCTCATCGTCATCGAAACCGCTCTCACCGTCCCCGTAGGTCGCGGCGCTGCTCGCATAAATGAACCGCGCGCCCCGCTCGGTACAATAATCGAGCAGCTGGCGTGACAGGACGATGTTGGTACGCACAATCAAGTCGACATCGCGTTCGGTGGTCGCGGAAATAGCGCCCATATGGATGACAAGATCGAAACTGGAATTTGCGAGCAATGCGGTGAGGCCGTCAGGCAAAATGACATTTGCGGCGGGTATCGCCGCGATGTTGCGCCATTTCTCGGTGTCACCGAACCAGTCGCAAATAGTCAAATGGTGACCGTCTCTTGCCAGCCGGGCCGCAATATTCGAGCCGACAAAGCCGCAACCGCCAGTTACCAAAATCGATAAGTTAGGCATTGGCCCATCCCGGCAGAGACTTCTGGTTGTGCATCGTGCCCAAACTCGATCTGACAATGTGTCAGGCCGCGCACGGCCGGGTTTATTTTAGAATGTTTTCCATATAGGCGCAGTCTGCTTGCGCGACTCCGAAAATTTCAAAAATCCACGTTCTTTCAGCAAGTCATTCAATTCATAAGAGCACTCTAGCCTCGGCTCACCTTTCTCGCAAGCTCTCCTGCCTATAGCGGATCAAGGGGGACAATAGATAGCTGATCATCGTGCGCGAACCGGTCTTTATCTCCACGGTGACGGCCATGCCGGGGGAGAGATTGACGAGGTTTTCATCGATCTGCATCTGCGTCCGCTCGAGAGCGATCCTGGCCGAATAGACGAGTTCCTGGCCCTTCGGTTCACTCGTGTCTGTTGTCGCACCCTGCGACGTAACAGTTGATTTGTCCTGCGGCTTGTCGCGGGCGATGGCGTCTTGCGATAGGCTGACCACCTTGCCGTGGATCAGCCCGTAATGGGTAAAGTTGAACGTATCGATCTTGATTTCAGCGTCCTGGCCGACATGAACGAACCCAATATCGTGGTTCGACACCATGGCTTCGATCTCGAGATGGCTTTCGGCGGGCACCACTACGAGCAAAGCCTGAGCCGGCGTTACAACACCACCAATCGTATGCACAGCCAATTGTTGGATAGTGCCCTCGACGGGCGCCGTGAGCACCTGGAGCTTCGAGCGCTGTCGAGCCTTGATTAAATCCTCAGTCAGCCCGCCCGCCTTGCGCTGTGCTTCGACAAGTTCGCCCGACAACGTGCGGTTATATTCCGCCTGGGTCGTCGCTCGCGTCTGCACAATAGCCGCTATCGCGGCTTCGGCTTCGCGCGCTCGAGTCTTTTGCACGAGGAGATCCTGCTCAGTTTCGACCTGCGCCTGGAGTATCTCCAGATAATTGGCTTTGGAACCGGTTTGATGAGCAAAAAGGACCTGGCGAATTTCCAAACGCTGGTGCAAGACCGGAAGCACCGCTTCCAACTTGTTCACCGTTGCCTCGATGGTGTCGCGTTCAGCCTCCTTCTGAGCTTTCTGCTTGTCGAGGTCTGCAAGCTTGGCCAGATGCTCGGCGATCTGATGGCCGAGGAATTGCCGCTGCGCAGAAATCTGCAGGGGGCTCGCGCCCTCGGGCGGGTGAAAGGAGGCGAGTGGATCTTTGTCCAGACTTAGCGCCGCGGTAAGTCGGGCAATATCCAGTTGCGCCGTGAGGAGGTCGCTTTCAATATGCTTGCGCTCGGCATCATCAATGGTCGGATCGAGATCTATGAGATCCTCGCCGGCCTTGACGCTCTGGCCATCAGTTACGTGGATGGCGCGAACCACCCCCGTTTCGAACGGTTGGACGAGTTTGGTGCGACCGCTCGGAATGATCTTGCCGGTCGCCGACGCAACAATATCGATTTGTCCGAAACAGGCCCATATCACCGCCAGACAAAACAGGGCGATGATCGTCGCACTTACGGCGCCGGCAAGAGGCGGCGGCGGCGTCTCGACGATCTCCAGCGCAGCCGGCAGGAAGGCGAGTTCTGTCTTGCTGCGCGCCAGGGATTTGCGCTGGGTGGCGATGGCTTTATTGTCGGACTTCATGGATTCCTGCCTGCAGGCGATGCAGCGCCGCATAGCGACCGCCCGTCTTGATCAAGTCATCGTGCGTACCATCCTCGATCAGCCGACCCTGTTCTATCGTGATGATGCGGTCGGTGCGCCGCACAGTCGACAATCGATGCGCGACAATGAACACCGTCCGGCCTTTGCCGATCAGCGGCATGTTCTGCTGAATGATCCGTTCGCTCTCATAATCGAGTGCGCTCGTCGCCTCGTCGAAGATCAGAATGCGCGGATCCATCATAAGAGCACGTGCGATCGCGAGCCGCTGCTTTTGCCCGCCTGACAGACTGCTGCCGCGCTCGCCGACAATAGTGTCATAGCCCTTGGGCAATTCCAGGATGAAGTCATGCGCGCCCGACACTTGCGCGGCCGCAATGATCTGCTCGATCGGCATTGCCGGATCTGCCAAAGCAATATTGTTCCGCACCGAGCAATTGAACAAAACATTTTCTTGCAGGACCACGCCGATCTGCCGCCGCAACCAGGAGGGATCGACAACACTGAGATCAATGCCGTCGACAAGCACCCGCCCGCTCTCCGGCACATAAAGCCTTTGGATCAACTTCGTGAGCGTGCTCTTGCCGGAACCTGAAGCCCCGACAACGCCGATAATTTGCCCGGCCGGCACCCGCAAACTGATATCATGCAGCACCGCCGGTCCGTCGATCCGATAGCGGAACGTCGCGTGATCGAAAGTGACATCGCCACGGACTGCCGGCAACGCCGTCTGGCCGGCATTGTAAATCGGCTCGGGCGCGGTGTTGAGAATGTCGCCTAGGCGCGCGATCGAGAGGCGGGCCTGATGAAAATCCTGCCAGATCTGGGCAAGCCGCAGAACCGGCGTGCTGACCCGACCGGCAAGCATATTGAAGGCGACGAGTTCGCCGACCGAAAGACTGCCGTCGATGACGAGCTGGGCACCGAAATAGAGCACGGCGGCGGTCACCAGCTTATTGATAAGCTGCACCAGCTGGCTTGCCGTATTGCCAAGGCTGAGCACGCGAAAGCTTGCGGCGACGTATCCAGCGAGCTGCTCTTCCCAGCGACGTTGCATCTGCGGCTCGACGGCCATCGATTTGAGCGTTTCGATCCCGGTCACACTCTCCACCAGCAAGGCCTGGTTTTCTGCGCCGCGTTCGAATTTCTCATCGAGGCGGCGGCGGAACAAGGGCGTCGCGAGGGCCGATATGGCAATGTAGAACGGGAAGGAGGCGAGCACGAGCAATGTCAGGAGCGGCGAGTAGACGTACATCACCGCCAGGAACACGAAGGTGAAGAACAGATCGATGACGAGCGTAAGCGCCGAACTTGTGAGGAAATTTCGGATGTTTTCCAGCTCGCGTACCCGCGCGACTGAATCGCCGACCCGACGCGCCTGGAAATAGGCGATCGGCAAGGCCAAGAGGTGACGGAACAGGCGAGCCCCGAGCTCGACGTCGATGCGATTGGTAGTATGTGCGAACACATAAGTGCGAAGGGTTCCGAGGATCGTTTCGAATACGGAGATCGTCACGAGACCAATGACGATCACGTCGAGCGTGCTGAGGCTGCGGTGCACCAGGACCTTGTCGATGACGACCTGAAAAAACAAAGGCGAGACGAGCGCGAATAGTTGCAGAAAAAAGGATGCCACCAGCACTTTGCCGAGCACGCTGCGGTATTTGTTAATGGCGCCGAGAAACCAGCTGATGTTGAAACGGCGTGACAGGTCGACCAAGCCGGCGCGCCGCGTCATCAGGACCAATTGACCAGTCCATGCTGCTTCGAATTCGGCTTGCGTCATCAGGCTAGGGCGTGGCGACAAAGGTGATTGGACGATTGCCTTGCCATCGCCGGTTTTGGCGAGGAAGAGGAAGCCGCCATGGCGCAAGACCGCAATGCCGGGCAGCGGCGTCGAGGACAGTCGATTCCAGTTCGTCTTGTAGGTCCGCGCCTTGAGGCCGAGTTCCTTGGCGCAGCGGAGCATCTCCGGCACCCCGATGGCCGCGCGGCCGAAACGATGGCTCAGCTGCACGGGATCGGCCCCGATGCCTAAGAAATGCAGCATGGTCACAAGGACGGAGAGGCCTTCATCCGGGGTGTTCAGTTCGCCAGATGGTTCAGCCATTGTCTAACCATCATCGCTCGTAAGAGAAAATTGCGAAAGGAACGGCACGCTTCTCGCTTATAACATAGATGCTGGCGCGTTTAACCGCGAAATTGTCTAAATGCGGCGGAAAAACCAGGGCGTGTTTGGATCATGGTGGGATACCCGTTTAGGCGAGATTTCGATTCAAAGCTGGAAATGGGAGACGACCGCTCTGTCGCGGACAATCATGGCCTTGGATCGCGGCAAACGGAGGGTTTGCCGGGTTGCGTGGGTGCCGAGCACCGACCGGAGGGATGAGCGCCGCCGGAGCCGGGAACGGGCCCGGCTTGTCGAGGAGCGCGGACAGCACCCGAGCCGGATAAAGTGGCTTATGATGGCTTTCGGCATACGCGGCTTCGGCCGGGCGCTGCGGGATTGGGGGGGGGAACGAATAGAGAACTCACGCGAGGCCTATGGATTTGCCCTGCCGCCCTGTCTTAAGGCAGAGCTCAATCTGTGAGTGCCGCCGCTTGGGGCAAGCAATCGAGATGATCATGGAGGTAGGGGCCGAACAGCGGCGGCCGGATGAGACCGCTGTCGGCGCGAGCCGTGCAGCTTTTCGATCTCCCGCTCACGCGAGGCCTCCGGGTCCGCTCCGGCTTTGGGATCGAACACCGCCGCCGCACCGTCGACCAATTGCTTCTTCCGGCTGTAAATCGGGTTCGGGTGGACTTCATAGCGCTGCGCCAAATCCGGCACCGTCGCCAGCTCCCGCAGCGCCTCGAGGCCGATCTTCGCCTTCAGCGTCGCATCGATCTTGCGTCTCGTCTTCTTCGTCATTATCCGCTCCGTTTATCAAACAGAGCGGCCGTTTTCCAACTAAGCCGACGGTCCTAAAAACCGGGTCCATTTCACCATCCCCGGCCAGCCTAACAATCAGCCAAGTTGACATTATCCAGACTGACAAATATTGGGGTTTTCTTCCGCCTCGTCGGTTGAGAGCTTTTTCCCATAATTCGGAGCGAAGCTTACGAATGGACGCAAAGTCATTTGCGATAGCCGGTCCGTTGCTTCTGACACCGCGCAAGTTCGGTGATGCACGCGGGTTCTTTTCGGAAGTTTACAATCAGCAGGTGTTCGATTCCCTGATAGGCGAAGTTTGCTTCGTTCAGGACAATCATTCACTCTCGGCAATGCCGGGCACGATCAGAGGATTGCATTTCCAGACGCGGCCGAAAGCGCAAGGAAAACTCATGCGCGTCGGCGAAGGCGCGATCTTCGACGTCGCGGTGGATATTCGCCGCAGTTCACCGACCTATGGTCAATATGTGTCGGCCGTGCTCAGCGCCGAGAACTGGCGCCAGCTGTGGATTCCAGTTGGTTTTGCGCACGGATTTTGTACTACGGAACCGAACACACAGGTGCTTTACAAGGTCACTGAGTTTTACAGCGCAGCGGATGATAAAGGGATCGCTTGGAACGACCCCGACATAAATATCGACTGGCCGGTCGATCCCGCCGAGGCGGTGACGTCGGAAAAGGATCGGAACCATCCGCGATTGGCCGATCTTCCGGTTTATTTCGACTGAGGCTACCGAGGGAGGCCCGTGTGAGGATCTTGGTTACAGGTGGCGCTGGGTTTATCGGTTCCGCAGTTTGCCGACATTTGGTTCAAAATTTTGGCGCGATCGTCCTGAATATCGACGCGCTCACTTACGCCGGCAATCTCAACTCGCTTCGCGAAATATCGTCTAACGCCAACTACCATTTCCTCAAGGCCGACATCTGTGATCGCGGCGCCATGGATACGGCATTCGCTGAATTTCGTCCCGACGGCGTTATCCACCTTGCAGCCGAAAGCCATGTCGACCGGTCGATCACCGGGTCCAGCGCGTTCGTCAACACCAATGTCGTCGGCACATTCACTTTGCTCGAGGCGGCCCGCCTCTATTGGCCGCAACTCGATCGAGGCGCCAAGGAGCGTTTCCGTTTCCTTCATGTCTCGACGGATGAAGTTTATGGTTCGCTAGGGAATGAAGGATCCTTCAAGGAAACGACTCCTTATGACCCCTCGTCGCCCTATTCGGCGTCGAAAGCCGCCGCCGATCATTTCGCCAGTGCATGGTACCGAACTTATGGTCTCCCGGTCATCGTTTCGAACTGTTCGAACAATTACGGCCCCTATCATTTTCCGGAAAAGCTCATCCCCCTCATCATCTTGAATGCCCTCCACCAGAAGCCGCTGCCGGTGTATGGCGACGGCAGCAACGTCCGCGACTGGCTTTTTGTCGAAGATCATGCGCGCGCACTCTCGACAGTTCTGACGCGCGGGCGCCCCGGCGAGAAATATAATGTCGGCGGTAGCAACGAGCGCCGAAACATTGATGTCGTGCGCCGGATCTGCGAGATTTTGGACCGTCTGGCACCGGCTGGCGAGCCGCGTGAGGGCTTGATCACTCATGTCGCGGATCGGCCGGGTCATGATCAGCGCTATGCCATCGACGCCAGCAAACTCGAAAGGGAGCTCGGCTGGCGTGCCGAGGAAAGCTTCGAATCCGGCATCGAGAAAACAGTGCTCTGGTATTTGGCAAACGAATGGTGGTGGCGGCCCCTGCGAGAGAAGATCTACGCGGGTGAAAGGCTGGGCTTGATCGAGGCGGCCGTCGATGTCGAATGAGCGTCGTCTGCGGATTGCCGTGACGGGCAGGCGTGGCCAGGTTGCGCGCGCGCTGCAAGAACGCGCCGGTCCGCGGCTCGAGGTTTTGGCAATCGGGCGGCCAGAGTTCGATCTCGCCGCGCCGATCGACCCGACGGTACTCTTCAAACACATGCGCGCGGATGTCATCGTCAATGCCGGTGCTTTCACGGCGGTCGACAGAGCCGAAACGGAGCAAGGGCTGGCACTTCGCACCAATGCGATTGGTGCCGGACTCTGTGGCGCAGGCTGCGGCCAATCTCGGCGTGCCGGTCATTCAGATTTCGACGGATTATGTCTTCGACGGTGGCGCAGTGCGGCCCTATCGCGAGGATGACCCTGTCGCCCCGGCGAATTTCTACGGGCAATCGAAGCTCGCCGGCGAAGAGGCCGTGCGCGCGGCGACGCCGAACCATGTCATTTTACGCACCAGCTGGATCTATGCGCCCTATGGACAAAACTTCCTGCGGACGATGCTGAGGCTTGCAGCAGACCGCGAAGAGATCCGCGTCGTTGCCGATCAGCAAGGCACGCCCACTTCCGCTTTGGATATTGCCGTGGGACTCGAGCGGGTGGCGCGTAATCTAGTCGATCGGCCCGACGAAAGCCTGTTGCGCGGTACGTTTCATTTGACCAATGCGGGTCAGACGAGTTGGGCCGGTTTCGCCACCGAAATCTTCAAACTGACGGTCGAGTGTGGCGGCCCGTCGGCGCGCGTCGTTCCCATCGAGACGGCACAATATCCGACGCCGGCGCGAAGGCCAGCTTTCTCTTGCCTCGACACCGGCAAGATCGAAAGAATTCACGGCGTGCTATTGCCGCATTGGGCAAAGGCGCTCGCTGTCGCGATCTGTGCTTTGAAAAAGAATTTGGACTCCGCCGGTCTCGGTTGGGCCGATCCGGCCGGACTCTGATCCCGATGGCGGCAAAGGGCCAAAAAGCGCCGTATTTTGGGTCCCGTCTCGAATTTTCGCTCTTCCTGGACGACCGACCTGGATGCGCCACGTCCAGGCTCGCCCGGTTCTTCTGCAGTGACCTTCTGGTCGACCCTTTGTTCAATATGTTTGAAGAAGGCTTCTAAATCTTAGAGACTACACGCGGCTCGTGATAGTAAAACTTACAGGCTAAGCGGTGTCAAACCGACGCTCCAAAATCCGTGTCCGCGAAGCAAAGGGACTAACCTGGATTTCTCAAACGAATTCAGTTTTTAGCTGAAAAACGGGTCGTTCGGCGGCTTATTTTTCGGGCTTGGGCGTGATTTTCACATCGGCCGGACATCGCCGCTGACACGGCCCGCTCGGTTCCCGCGCTGCGAGTCCCATGGTTTCGATTCTCTCGCAATACGAGTTGTTTGGCGCGTGCGTCAGGGCTCGGCGAACCGGCATCTTGATCCTGCTTTCCGGTGCGGTGGTTTTCCGTCAGCCGGAGCCAAAAGCGCGTTGAAGATAATGGTGGGCGAGTTCGAATTCGTTCTTGTGGGGGCATCCCGAAGCAAGCGCGAAGTGAATGCGGCGCACGCTCCTTCGCACCTGAGCGCCGAGCTTGAGCAGCTTGAGGCGAATGGTTTGAGCCGACGCGTCGGCGAATTCAGTATGGCGCAGGCCGACGCGGCGCAGAGTATCGACGAGCACGTAAGCCATGGCCGAGAACCACAGCCGCAATTGGTTGGCTTGCATCGTCGCGGAGGAAGCACGATCGGCGAACAGTTCGAACTGCTCGCCGATGCGGTTTTCCGCCTCGCCACGCGCGCAATAGAGATCCTCGTAGAGAGCACGGGCGTCAAAGGCGAGGCGGCACCCCCGACGTTTGAGCGTGGTGACGACGAAGCGCGGATTGGCGCCATCCGGTGTGTGCTCGGCTTTGCCGACGACACGTCGGTTTCGGCTCCAGCTCTTGAGCGTGCGATAGGAGAAGTCGCGGAAGACCCGCGCCGGCTTGCCCGAACTCAGGCACCGGCGCTTGGCCGCGGCAGCCTCCGCGACGAGCGCTGCTTCCAGCCTTGCATTGCGCGCCACACCGAAGACGTAATCGACGCGGTTGGTCTCGCACCAACTCATCAGGTCGTCATTGGAAAAGCCGCTGTCGCCGCGCAAAATGATGCGTACCCGTGGCCAGCTCCGGCGAATGTGTGAAACAATGCGCGCCATGTCCGCGACCGCGCCATCGCTGCCTGCGACATCGGCGCGCCGCTGCTTCGCCAGCAGCAGATGCCGTCCACAAAAGACATACAGCGGCAGATAGCAATATTCGTCGTAATAGCCGTGGAAAAATCGACCCTCTTGTCCGCCGTGAAGCGGAATGTCGGTATTGTCGAGATCGAGCACGATCTCGCGCGGCGCGCGTTCGTGGGCTTCCAGGAAAACATCGACCAGCAGGCCATCGACCCGCGCGCCGTCGCAATCGATCTTGTGATATTTGGCGGCATGGCGCTTGGGCGTGTGCTCGAGACGATTGAGCGTGCTCTTGCCCGCCAAGGCCTCGCAATCGGAGCGCAGCGCCGGCTCTAGCTTGCCCGCCAGCACCGCAAAGCTCGAGTCCTTGCGCAGCTCGTCATGATCGTTGAGGTCCTCGTAACCCAGCGCCAGTCCGAAAATCCGTTGCGCCAGCAAGGTTTCGAGCCGGTGTTCGACGTAGACAGGGTTGCGCCGGTCATCGAAGCATTGCGCGAACCGCCGTATCAGCCCGAGGCCGCCATCCACCTGTCCCAACAGAAGCGCGCCCGCATTGGAGGTGATGTCGCCGCCATCGAAACTGGCCACCACCGCGCGCCGTTCAACCGCTTTGAATCCGAAAAGCTTCGCGCTACAGTCCGTCCGCATCGGGGAGTTCCGTTCGATCTAAGCAAGTCGTTCTCGCAAAACAACTTTCTAAGATTCGGCGCCCCGATGCACCTTAAATGTTTGAGAAATCCGGGCTAAAGATTGGATGACCTCACGTCGTCCATATAATCCGATACGAATCTTCGCATCAGATAGTAATATGTTCGCTTCTATTTCTTGTCTCTCATTTCCATTTTTTTGCGCAATCGCTAGCCGGCTTACCGCGCTAACGAAATCAACGTATGCGCGCATCCGCTGCTCCTCAATTCGCCTGCGGCCCTCTGACTTACGGCTGAACCAAAACTGAACAGACGAACCGACAATTGTGCCGATAATTGCCGCTGCCGGAGAGATAATGAGTGCGGTATCCAAGCTCTATTCTCGCTGATTATCGTGTAGGCGCACACAAAAATAGCCTGCCAGAGCGAGTTACACTCGATGGTTCAAAACTCGCTCAACTTCACCGCAAATCCCGGCGCGGTTGGATGCGTCAAGACTTCTCCGGCACCCTTGATCTCGATTGAGCTCCATTTCCCATCGATGGGTGCCTTATGGACATAGGTCAGGAGGCCTTTGGCGTCGATGACCCAAAGTTCGTGAACGCCATATTTGGCGTAAAGCTGCGCCTTCAGACCACGATCATAAGCCAGTGACGAAATGGCAACCTCGACGGCGAGCAAAATGTCCGGTCCGCGCACGGCCTCCGTCTCCATCATCGGAAAAATAGTCAAATCTGGTTCGAGAAATGTCCGTTCCGAGAGATAGAGTGTCGTTTCGACTCCGAGCTGAAGACTATCCGGCAGGCTGCGCGAGAGTGCGCGGATCAAAGCAAGTTTGATCCGCTCGTGAAGGCTGTTCTTGGCCTGCATGCAGACGATCTCCCCCTCGATCAATTCGAAATTTTCATCGGGGTCGATGATACCGACCTCCTGCATGCGCAGGACTTCCGCGACCGTGAAAGCACGGCGTGGCGGCAGACCTTCGGCGGGTTCGACAACAAGGATCGGCATGGCGCAGATCATGTCCAGTGCGGGAGTTCCGGGCTAGACCAAGCCTAACACAACGCGCTAAGAGGTCCAGGCTTGCCGAACTTTGCCGAAGCCCGCCGTCCCGATTTATTGCGTCGGGGGAGTCGCCGTCGCTTTCGTTGCCGGCGGGGTCGTGGAGGCACAGGCGGAAACGGCTGGCGAGACGAGCTTCAGCCTATTTGGGCAGGCCCAGCCTACAAACAGCCGGCGGCGGATAGGTGCGTGAGAGTACCGCGAGTTGATGATCGCCCTCATCACTTGCGGCAAAAGCCGAGCGGCTAACGGGGTGTCGGGCGCATCAGCGCGGCGCGTGTGAGGCGGATGGCTTCGAGTGCGCCGATCGAGCGGCGTCGGGCGGTTTTGAGGACAGCGGATGTCGACGTAGAGGATGCGGTGCCCCTTGCGAGCGGTAGCAATTGGTCGGGTTCCGGAACCTGCCGCCGAAGCTATTGATTGAAAGCGCAATTCAAGCCCACCATGCCGGTGTAGTTCATCGCGTGAGTTTGGCCCAGCTGCGCCGTGAAGGACGCAAGCCCGGTCCATGATGCGTCTATCTTCAACCGAGTGCCGATCGTCGCGGTTGCCCAATCCCTCCCGAGCTGCACGGCCGGCATCGAATAACTCGGCGCAGCCACTGTCGTGAGCGAAGCCGTCACGCTCCTATTCAGTGGGTCGAGTTCGTGGTTCCACACCGCTTGCACATAGGGACTGAACTGGCCCCAGTCGAAGCTCGCCCGATAGCCGAGCGCGCTCACTTCGGAATCGCGCGTCTGGCCGGCGAACGCCAGGCTCGTGAAGCTGCCGGATTCCGTGAAGCCGCCGACATTGACCCGCTGCAAGATCAGGCCCGCCACGGGGCCCTGCTTCAGCCAGCCGGTCTCGAAGTCGTAGCCCACCTCGCCGGCGAGCGACAGGTCGGAGCCATTGGTCGAGCCGTTGTTGGGCTGTATGGTGATGCCGATCGGAACCAGCCGGTTCGTGCTGTAACCCAGCCAGCCCGCGCTGCCGATCACGTCGCCCCACCAGGCGCCGTTGCGATAGGCGCTATACAGGCTGAAAGCGATGTCGTCTTGACTGTAGCCGCCGCCGAGCGAGAAGGTCTGCGCCACCTGACCTGCGGTGAGCGCGCCGCCGGCGAGCCATCCGTTCTGCCAGCGGTAGTCGACGCCCATCGTACCTGAGATCGGAAAGCCCGGATCGTTCGGAAATCCCGCCGCGTCGTTGTTCATCTGCAAGTAAGACAACTGGCCGTTGACCCAGCCGTTCCAGCCGCTTGTCCGCTGCCGCTGCGAGACGTCGATCTGTTGCTGGATTCCGGTCACCATCTCCAACGTGGTTTGCACCGCGGTTTCGGCGAGAAACGAAATCTCGCTCGGCGCGACGAGCAGATTATAATAATAGTCGGCAATGATCAGCTGGCCAGCTTCCGTGAGATGGCGGTCATCCATGAAGAGGTGAGTCTGCAGGGCATTCGCAGACACGAGGTAGCCATTTGCCGTACTCGGCGTCGTGGTGGGTGCGCACGTAACGCCATAGCCGGTGGCCGTTCCATAGGCTGCTATTCCACCTGAAAAGCCCGGCGGGACGCAAGCAGGGGAAGTGATAGGAGCGATGATACCGAACGCAGTCGGGTTATTTTCCACCGCCGAAATTACCGATTGGGTATCCGCAGGAATGAACTTAACTCCGGCCGCCGCGAGATCTCTCCAAGTTGCGCCGAAAATTGTCTCTACATAGGCCACTTGGGTGGGGGTGATGCCGGGGAACGAATATTCATCAGCCACGATGATATGGCGTGCTCCGTCGGCCTGAAGGCGAGCAACGCTATTGGTCAGGGCTTGGGCTTCGCCAAGAAGGTAAGCGTTTGCGGCCGCCGTGGGCGTCGGCCAAACGGAAAGCGCCACGCTGGTGCTGTTTACGCCGCTGCTGATCAGATAAAGCGCATTGGGATTTGCTTGGCCATTCACCGAGGCCAAATAATTGTTGATTTGGGTGGCAGTGCCGGGGAGTGCTGGATTCGGTACTCCGGTAGATATTGGATACAGATTTTCAAATCCGGGCGTGCCGTTATCGAGTGCGGAACCGATCGCGTAGTTTGTGCCGCCGGGCGTATTGGCGGGATTCGCCGTAAGGCCAAAGAAAGCGGCAAGAATTTGCGCGTTGCCGGCCCCGGGGCCGGTGTAGTGTGCGTTTCCGCCAAGGGCCAGCGAAGCTGCGATTGACGCATCATAAGAGGGGATGCCGATAGAGGCATGCGCGAACCAACCCGTGTCGGTCGTGCTGTCGCCGAAGGCAGCGAACTGATTGAAGTTCTGAGCGGTCGCGGGAGCGGCGACCGCAACCAACAACGCACCCAAAAGGGCCGCACGCATTCTCATGATCATCCCCCCGAGCTCGGCGTTTAGTATCACGCCCCGCCAACCTGAGGGAGCCGTCTTTCGGTTCTCCCTCCCCCCGAGCTCGGCGTTTAGTATCACGCCCCGCCCGGTGGCTCACAACTACTTGTGCAGGCAGCCTTTCTACAATTCGTGAGCGTGATGCTTTTGTGCAACTATGCCATAAATCAACCCAAACTTTGGCAGCGGTGAATAAACGAGCGCTTCGAGGGCACGCCTGGAAACCGTTTATCCTTGTCACGCAAAGTGGAATTGTAATGATCGCACTTCTGACGTGAAGAACTGTCACGGCACCAGGCACGCCATTGGGTGGCTTCGCGCGCGACGGCGGTATTTCAGCCGGCGTTCTGCAGTTGGCAGCAGTTCGGCGATCAGCCTCAGGGGACCAGCAAACAGTTTTCTCGGAATGGCGACCTCGGCCATCTGCAACGCAACAGTGCGCCAGTAGCGAAGGACCTTCGCACCGATCTTGATCAACTTCTCCGTCTGGCTCGTCAGCGGCCAATGCTTGATTGACTCGGGCGTCGGCAGATCGAGGCACGCGAAACCTCGCCGTCCCGCTTTATTGCGACGGGGGAGTCGCCGTCGCTCGCGCTGCCGGCGGAGTCGTGGAGGCGACGGGGGGCCGCGACGCTGCAGGCGGCGGCGATGCTGTCGCGGACGGCACCGGTTCGACGACGACGGCATCGCTCACCGGCCGTTCGCCGAGCACCGCCTGCACATTCGCGTCCTGCAGGCGTGACTGACCGATTTGTACCCCGATCATGCGCACGACATCGGGCGCATCGGCGTACGTGCCGTGATTGATGAATCCGTCGGGTTTGTCGGAGAGGTCGAAAACCTTGACGCCGAGCTGCGCGAGCGCGGCCTTGTCTGCCGGCTTGCGCGGATCGAGCCCGCCGAGGCGCTGACGATCGCCGGCAAGGAAGCGCGACAGCGACAAAGCCTTGTCGTTGGCCGAGACGAGAAGCGAGACATGCGAGGCATCGAGGCGCGCGAGCTGGCCGCGGAAGACATTGAGGTCGATGTCGGGTGCGGCGAGCACGACATCGCCGAGCTTGCCGTTGAGATCGGGGCTGCCGGCGATCGCCCTTTCGCGCAGAGCTTCCATGGTCAGCCAAGTTCCCATCGAATGGGCGAGGATATGGACACGGCCGACGCCCGGCACATTGCCGAGATCGCGCAGAAGATTGGCCAAAGCGTCGCGCGACGCCGTCGCGGATTCCTTAGCCGCGCCATAGTCGAGCAGACTATTGCTGGACGACCAGGTGAAAAGAACCGGGACGCCGCCGAATCTTCCGTCGGTGACGATTTGCGCGAGACGGAACCGCGCCTCGTCATAGCTCGTGTTGAAGCCGTGAACGTAGAGGAGAATATCGCGGTTGGAGCCGATCCGGCCGGAAATATGCGTCGCGATTTCGTTGTCGAACGTCTCTTCGTCGAGCTTGCGGCGCGAGCTGGCGACAAAATGCTTGGTCGGATCTTCGCCGCCGAACGCGGGCCGCTCGATTTCGCCAGGCTTGTGCTGCGCCGGAACCGAAATCAGCTGCAGCGAACGATGCGCACCATCGGCGCTCAGTTCGTTCGCCGCGCCGTTTTCAGTCTTGCGCGTCGAGGCGACGAAGATGATAACTGGGCTCGGTGCGCCAGCGGGTGTCGACGCAAAGGCGTCGGCGAGCGATCCGACTTTCGCCGTCATGTCGGCGCATCCCGCCAAGAGCCCCGTGAGAAGGAGCCCCGAAAGCAAGAGGCTCGGCATTGCGACGACGGAGCCGCGCCATGCCTGCGCCGCCCGACGAGGAGCCGACATTTCGTTATGATCCCGCAAATCGTCCAAATCTTTGAGCAGAAGCCAGAATGAATGGCTCTTCGGCAATGACCCCGCTTCATGGCGGGTAAACATGACGAGAATGGGACGGGGGGAGCGCTGAACCCGATCCGACCTCAGCTTCCGCATTATTTCGAACGGCGTAATGCCATGAAAGCTGCAAGATGTCCCAAACGTCCGAGATTTTGGACCAAGATGTCGTCATAGTCGGTGCTGGCGCCGCCGGCATCGCGGCCGGGCTGCGGCTCGCTCAATCGCAGTTGAGGTTTGTCATCATCGAGGGGCGGTCACGCATGGGCGGCCGCGCCGCAACGATGACGGTCGGCGGCTATCCCCTCGATCTCGGTTGCGGCTGGCTGCATTCGGCCGACCGCAACCCTTGGACACTCCGTCTTGCCGATTGCGGCTTCACTATCGACAAGACGCCTCCGGGCTGGGGCCGGCAAAGCCTCGATCTCGGCTTCAGCCCGCAAGATCAAGAAGCATTTGGTGAAGCCTGGGGGGCTTTCTACGCAAGATTGGCGGAAGCCGAAGACGAACCGTACGACCACCCTGCCGCTTCTCTGCTCGAACCCGGCGGGCGTTTCAACGCCCTGCTCGACGCCGTCAGCACCTATGTGAGCGGCGTCGAACTCGATCGGCTTTCGGTGCGGGACATGTCGCGCTATGCCGACAGCGACGTCAATTGGCGCGTCGTTGAGGGCTATGGGGCCGGCATCGTTGCGCAAGCGACAGACGCGCGCCGCCGAGCTCTGCCGATCAAGCTCGGCTGTCACGTCTCGCGCATCGATCACAGCGGCCCCAATCTGCGCATCATCACGTCCTCCGGAACGCTGCGAGTGAGGGCCGTCATCGTCACCGTGCCGCCTAACCTCCTTCTCTCGGAAAAGCTCGTCTTCGACCCACCCTTGCCGGAAAAATCCGCCGCTGCCGAAGGTCTGCCGCTCGGATTGGCCGATAAGCTGTTCC
Organism: uncultured Alphaproteobacteria bacterium; assembly: GCA_963809985.1. Classification (GTDB taxonomy): domain Bacteria; phylum Pseudomonadota; class Alphaproteobacteria; order Rhizobiales; family Beijerinckiaceae; genus Methylovirgula. The sequence goes on from CAWELW010000004.1 coordinate 2,157,822, forward strand.
TGCGCATCGACCAGCCGGATTTTCTGCCGAAAGACGGCCATTTGTTCGGCCACACCGACAAGGTCGCAACGGCAGGTTATCATTTGCGGCCATTCGGACGGGACCTGATCGAGGCCTATTTTGGCGGCGGCTTGGCCAGAGTCCTCGAAAATGCCGGAGAAGCCGGCTTTTTCGCCTTTGCCTGCGACGAACTCGTCAACCTCTTCGGCAGCGAGATCCGCGGTCGCCTGCATCCGCTCGTCCACACGGCCTGGGGCGAAGATCCCTATGCCCGCGGCGCCTATTCCTATGCTGTGCCGGGCCAAGCCGATGCAAGGGCCAAGCTCGCCGCAGCCGTCGAGGACCGGATCTTCTTTGCCGGCGAAGCCTGTTCGACGCAGGATTTTTCGACCGCGCACGGCGCCTATCTCACCGGCGTAAAGGCAGCGGAGGACGTCGTTGCAAGCTTGGGAGACCAGCAAGAATAAGTGAGTCAATTCCAGATTGAGCACCTAACATAGGCCGTCATGGCCGGGCTTGTTCCACGACTGTCCGGTTCGTTTTTTCTTGAAGAGCTGCACGGCATTGATTCTAATCGGTTCAGAGGGTTTCGCAACTCATCTGGACACGAAAAAGGAACAACACCGTGCGGCACAAAAATAGCGTCTTCCACGATCTTCTCAAACTCATTCCTTGGGCCGCCTTCGACCGGCTTGTGGACGCCCATGGGAGCGACGCGCTGGTGCGTAAATTGAAATCACGCGAACAGTTGATCGCCTTGCTTTATGGCCAGTTGGCGGGAGCCCATTCGTTGCGCGACATCATTGCCGGACTTTCGAGCCATCAGGCGCGGCTCTATCACGTCGGCGGCAAGGTTCCGGCTCGGTCGACCTTTTCGGATGCCAACCGCGACCGCAGCTACGAGGTGTTCTCCGGCCTGTTTGCACACATGCTCGGCATGGCGACGAAAGGCCTCCAACGCAAGATCGGCGATGCGGTGCGGCTTATCGACTCGACGAGCCTGCAGCTTGCCGGTGTCGGCACGGAATGGGCTCGTTTTTCGACCGATGTCTGCGGCGCCAAGGCGCATATCATCTATGATCCGGATCTCGGCCGCCCCGTCTACCATGCGGCGACGCCGGCCAATGTCAACGACATCACCGCTGCCAAGGACATGCCGATCGACAAGGATGCGACCTATGTCTTCGATCTCGGCTATTACGACTTCGCCTGGTGGGCGCGGCTCGATGCCGAAGGCTGCCGTATCGTGACCCGCTTCAAGGCGAATACGCCGCTTCACGACGCGCGCAACATGCCGCTTGAGCCTGGGTCAAGTGTGCTTTCCGATCGCATCGGCTTTTTGCCCGGCCGGCAAGCCAAGAGCCGCCGCAACCCGATGCAGACTGCGGTGCGCGAAATCGGCGTCGAGACCGAGACCGGCAAGCATTTGCGCATCCTCAGCAATGATCTCGATGCGCCGGCGCAGGAGATCGCCGATCTCTATAAAAGGCGTTGGCAGATCGAACTCTTCTTCCGCTTCGTGAAGCAGACCTTGAAAATCAGGCACTTCATCGGCCGCTCCGAAAATGCCGTGCGCATTCAGATCGCGGTTGCGTTGATCGCCTTTCTGCTGCTTCGCATGGGTCAAGAGATGAGCAAAGTAAAATACGGCGCGCTCGAGATGTTTCGACTTATCCGCTGCAATCTGATGCACCGCAAGGACTTCACGCGGTTGAAACAGATCCAACGACCGCCGCCCCTCGACCAAAGACAACTTGCTCTCGATTTGGTGCTTACATGAACCGGACAGTCGTGGGCTTGTTCCGGCCATGAGTGCGTCCGCGAGGACATTTTGTTAGCAAGGCGGAGGTCCCTGTCGAAGTCAGTCGTAGCTTCGTCAGCCGACGGCTGCGCGCCGTCCTGCGCAAGCAGGAACGGCCTCCGTCGATGGGGCGAAGCGATGCGATCATACGAGATGGACCAAAGCCTTCTTCGCAGATCACGGACTGTTCACCCGGCAAGCAGCCTTTGATCGAGCGTCTCATTCTCGCGTGTCGCCTTGGTGTCAAAGCCTCTCGACGATGGTCACATTGGCCAAGCCGCCGCCTTCGCACATGGTCTGCAATCCATAGCGCTTGTTACGGCTCTTCAACGCATGCAGAAGGGTCGTCATCAATTTGGTTCCCGAGGCGCCGAGCGGATGGCCGAGCGCGATGGCGCCGCCGTTGACGTTGAGCCTCTCGAGGTCGGCCCCGGTGTGCTTCAGCCAGGCGAGCGGCACCGGCGCAAAGGCCTCGTTGACTTCGTAGAGATCGATATCCTCGATCTTCATGCCGGCACGCTTCAGCGCCTTGTCGGTGCAAAACAGCGGCTCTTCGAGCATGATGACGGGATCGCCGGCGCTCACCGTCATCGCATGGATGCGGGCGAGCGGCGCGACGCTGAGCCTCTTCAAGCCCGCTTCATTGACGACCATCACGCCGGAAGCGCCATCGCAAATCTGGCTCGCCGTCGCCGCCGTGACGCGGCCGCCTTCGGCGATCAGCTTGACGCCCTGAATGCCTTCGAGCGTCGCGTCGAAACGTATGCCCTCGTCGACTTTGAGGATGTCGGCCGTTCCATCCGCCAAAGTCACCGGTACGGGGACGATCTCTTCGGCGAATTTTCCGCCTTGCATCGCGGCGATCGCATGCTGATGGCTGCGCAGCGCGAAGCGGTCGAGATCATCCTTCGAGAAGCCATGCTTCTTGGCCATCATCTCGGCACCGGGAAACTGGCTGAAGACGACGCCCGGATAGCGTCGTTTCATTGCCGGACTCATGTAATCGCCGAAGCCGTGCTTCGCCGGCAGCGTCGCGGGAAGCCCCATCGGCACGCGGGTCATGCTTTCGACGCCGGCGGCGATGACGATGTCCATTGCGCCGGATTTCACCGCCTGCGCAGCAAAATGCAGGGCTTGCTGCGACGAACCGCATTGGCGGTCGACGGACGTAGCCGGCACGCTTTGCGGAAGCTTCGAAGCGAGGACGGCGTTGCGCGCAATGTTGCTGGCTTGCTCACCGGCCTGGTCGACGCAGCCCATGATCACGTCTTCGACCACCGCAGGGTCGGCGCCTGACCTTTCGATCAAGGCATCGAGTATGACGCCGGCGAGGTCGGCTGGATGCCATCCGGCCAATCGTCCGCCCTTGCGGCCTCCCGCCGTACGAGCGGCTGCTACGATATATGCTTCCGACATATGCGATTCCTCCGGTTGAGTCGTGTCGACGCGGTCTCTTCGGCGACCTGCTGTTGGCAAGCCGGCGCAGTGATCACAAAGTGCGCGCGATCAAAATCTTCATGATTTCGTTGGCGCCGCCATAAATCCGCTGCACGCGAGCATCCTTGAACATGCGGGCGATCGGATATTCGTCCATATAGCCATAGCCGCCGTGAAGCTGCAGGCACTCATCGATGATCTTGCATTGCAAGTCGGTGATCCAATATTTGGCCATGGATGCGGTTGCCGCATCGAGCTTGCCCTGCAAATGCAGCTCGACGCAATGATTGAGGAAGACTTTCGCGACGGTCGCTTCGGTCTTGCATTCCGCCAACTTGAATTTCACCACCTGATTGTCGATGATGGGTCTGCCGAAAGTCTTGCGCTGCTTGACATAATCTATCGTGACGGCGAGCGCCCGCTCGATCATCGCGACGCCTCCGACCGCGATCTGCAGCCTCTCTTGCGGCAGCTTTTCCATGAGCTGGTAAAAGCCGCGGCCTTCTTCGGATCCGAGAAGGTTGCTTGTCGGCACCTTCACATCGTTGAAGAAGAGCTCCGAAGTATCGGCCGCTTCAAGGCCGACCTTCTCGAGATTGCGGCCGCGTGCAAAGCCTTCGGCATCGTCGGTTTCGACAATGATCAAAGACGTTCCCTTGGCGCCTTGGGTCGAATCGGTCTTGGTCACGACGATGATAAAGTTCGCCGTCTGACCGTTGGTGATGAAGGTCTTGGCGCCGTTGATGACGTATTGATTGCCGACGCGGCGGGCGGTCGTCTTGACACCTTGAAGGTCGGACCCCGCACCCGGCTCGGTCATGGCGATGGCGCCGACATAGTCGCCGCTCGTCAGTTTCGGCAACCATCGCTTCTTCTGATCTTCCGAGCCGTAGCTCTCGATATAGGGCATGACGATCGAATTGTGCAGCGATGCGCCCCAGCCGTCGATTCCGCGCCAGCCGGTCTCTTCGATCAAAACGATTTCGTGGCGGAAATCGCCGCCGATGCCGCCGTAATCGGCCGAGGTGGAAAGCCCGAGGAGCCCCGCTTCACCCGCCTTCGTCCACAGCGCGCGCTCGATGATGCCTTCCTTGCGCCAAGCATCCATCTTCTTAGGCCCGGCATGTTCGTCGAGAAAGCGGCCGACCGAATTGCGAAAGATGGCGATTTCCTCGTCCGCCATGAAGTCCGGCGTGGGTAGGCTCAGCACCTGCATTCTCTGCTCCTTTTGCCAATCGCTGCGGCAGAGCGGGATTCGGTTCCGCTCTCTTGGCTCAGGCGCGGCGAGCTTTGTCTTGCTCGTTTTGTGCCTTGATGGCATCGCGGGCTGCCTGCCATTCGGTGTCGCCCCAAGCACGCAATTCGTAGAAATTGCCGCCCGTGGCCAGGGCCTGCGCACCATCCATGGCGATCGTCTCTCCGGTCAGCCAATTGCAGCCGTTCGAAAGCAGGAAGGTTGCAAGGTTCTGCAATTCTTCCAGGCTGCCGACGCGGCCCATGGGATTGCGCTTGGCGGTCCGCGCGCCCGGGGCGTCATTCGGGTTGAGGCGCTTGCTCATCCCTTCAGTCGGTATCTCACCGGGCGCAATGGCATTGAGCCTGATGCCATAGCGAGCCCACTCGGTTGCCAAAGACATGGTCATCGCGTGGATCGCCGATTTGCTCATCGCCGAGGGCACCACGAAGGGGCTGCCGTTGCGTACCCAAGTCACGACGATCGACAGCACATTGCCGGGATGATGTCCGGCGATCCAGCGACGGCCGACTGCGTGAGTCACATAGAAAGTCCCATGCATCACGATATTGGCGATCGCGTCGAAACCGCGCGGCGACAAATCTTCGGTCCGCGATACGAAATTGCCCGCCGCGTTATTGACGAGATCCGTCAAAGGGCCGGACTTGAAAATATCTTCGATCATGGCATCGACGGCCGCCGCATCGCGGATGTCGACGCCATAGGCCGCGACCGAGCCGCCGTGCTGTTTCATCAATTCGCCGGCGGTCTCCTCACATACCGATTTGCGGCGTCCGCAGATCAAAACTTCGGCGCCGAGCGATAGAAAACGCTCGGCCATGGCCTTGCCGAGCCCGGTGCCGCCGCCGGTGACGAGAATTCTCTTGCCCGCAAACAAATGATCCTTGAACATCCATCCCATTCCTTGTTCTCGTGGAGCGCGCCTTGTTCTCGCGGAGCGCGGCGTCATGTTATTGTCCTGCTTCGAGCGTGGCGAATGCTTGCCCTGTGGCGAGGGGGGCGGGCGGCTCTCGTGGCGCGAGTCCTTCAAATTGAGGGGTTTTGTGCGGATCGGAGGTCCGCGTTCCGGACCGCGGACCTCCGGTCCGCTATTCCCTTCAATTTAATCGACGCAGGCCACTAGTCGTCCACGAGAGCTTGACGTTGCAATTGTCATTCAACTCGTGGACGCGCACCATCCCGCAGTTGAATTGCAATGTTACGCCGCTCGAGAGAGTGCCGGCACCGCGCAATCATTCATGCGCGGACCTGGCTCGCCGAGCGCCAGCGACAAGGCCGCGGCGGCTCTCTTCGGCGGTCGCTATCGATTGAATTGATTTTCTAGCGATCGATCGGTAGAAGGTCAAGATGGCCTAAAGCAAGGGGCACGGGGCGCAATGAGGTCCCGGCAAAACAGCGAAGGTTCGGGTAAATCCGCCATGTCGCCGGCAGACGTCGAATTTCCTGCAAGATCATCCACGCCGAAGGGCGGAGCCAGGGCCGCCGCAAGCCGCAGCCGTATTGTCGCCGCGGCCCTCGACCTCTTTTCGACGCGCGGATATGAAGGCACGTCGATTCGCGACATCGCGAGTGCGGTCGGCATGACGACAGCGTCTCTCTATTATCATTTTTCGAGCAAGGACGAATTGTTCGTCGGCGTTCATGGTCTGAGTATCGATGCGATGACGACCGCCGTCGAACGCGCCGTCGAGGGGATTACCGACCCGTGGGATCGGCTCGAGGCGGCTGCACAAGCGCATTGCGCGACCTTGTTCGACACCGACGGAACCCGCGCGATCCTGACGGCGCGGATCAGCGACGGTCTCGCCGAGGTCAATGATGCTCTCGTTGCGCAGCGCGATGCTTACGAGCGCCTCATTCAGAAGCTCGTCGATGACCTGGCGTTGCCGCCGGATCTCGATCGCAAATTGTTGCGATTGCATATTCTGGGCGTGATGAATTTCCTGCCGACCTGGTTTCGCCGTGACGGGCCTTTGTCGGCTGCGGAAATCGGCCGGCAGATGGTTCGTCATCTGCGGCTCGGGCTCGAAGCGAAAAAGCCTGGTGGTCCGACCGTTACGCTTGGCACCCAAGGATCAAGGATAAGTCAGCCCACTAGATCAAAGTCGATTCCAAAAGTATAGAGCGGGATGCGCAGATAAGATTACGCAATCTGCGTAAACTTGATTGCGCCGGAAAACCGGTTGCCGGTTTTCCCCATCCCGCTCTGGTGCATGACGCGCGGTGGACGCAGGGAGGATACGCGATGAACGATAGGATTGCGATAGAGATTACCGACGGCGTTGCCGATGTTCGCCTCATGCGCGCCGACAAGATGAACGCCCTCGATCCCGCAATGTTCGAAGCTTTGATCGCCGCTTGCGACCGGCTGGGCAAGGAGCGGGGCCTGCGTGCTGTCGTCTTATCCGGCGAAGGGCGGGCCTTTTGCGCCGGACTCGACATGAATAGTTTCGCCGCGATGAAACAAGGCGGACTCTGGAAATATCGAAGCGCGGACGCACGGAATTTCGAATGCGTTTCAATATGCCGTGCTCGGCTGGCGCGAACTCGGCGTGCCGGTCATTGCCGCCGTGCACGGCGCGGCCTTCGGCGGCGGGTTCCAACTCGCGCTCGCCGCGGATGTGCGTTATGTCGCCGAAGATACGCACATGTCGATCATGGAGATCAAATGGGGCCTGGTGCCCGACATGGCCGGAACGATTTTGATGCGGCATCTGGCGCGTGAAGACATTGTCCGCGAACTGACCTATACGGGACGGATATTTTCGGCCAAGGAAGCGCTGGCCTATGGTTTCGCGACACGCCTATGTTCAGATCCGCGGGCCGAGGCCCTGGCTCTCGCGCGCGATATCGCCGAAAAGAGCCCTTCCGCAATAAGGGCAGCCAAACGTCTCTTCAATCATGCCTATGCGGAAGACGAGGCGGCCTGCCTGCTGGCGGAATCGCGCGAGCAGGGTGAATTAATAGGTTCGCCCAACCAGATCGAAGCGGTCATGGCCAATCTCGGGAAGCGGGCGCCGCGCTTTGCCGATCCGGCATAAAGCACTATCGGGCTAATCCTCGACCCATGTCACGACTTCGTCCAAAGACGCGCGGCTGGTACGAAAATTGTTGGCCTTGTGGGTGTGATCTTCATATCCGAACGAGATCCCGCAGACGATCAGGCGGTCGTCGCCGAGACGGAAGTGCTCGCGGACGAATTTCGAATGCGAGGCCAGTGCGGCTTGCGGAATCGAGGCGACGCCGAGGCTCTGTGCCGCGAGAAGAAAATTATTCACATAGGCGCCGCAATCCACCGCGCCGTAGGTCCCGAGCGCTGCGTCCGTCGTGATGATCGCGGCATGCGGCGCGCCGAACAGCTTGTAGTTTTCGAAGCCCTGTTTGGCGGAGGCCGCGCGATCGCCGCGCGCAACGCCGACGGCGTCGTAGAGTTGGAAACCGCAGGCACGCCGCCGTTCGAGATAGATGCCGCGATATTCGCGCGGGAACGCTATGTCGGGGGCAACTGGGTTTTTCGTGACATAGGCGCCGAGTGCGGCGCGAAAGCGCTCCGTCGCAGCGCCTTTGGTGATGATCACTTGCCAGGGCTGGGCATTGCACCAAGAGGGCGTGCGCTGCGCAATGGCCAGAATGCGCGCGATCACGTCGTCGGCAACCGGATTGGGCAGAAACCCGCGGCAGCTATGGCGCGTCGAAAGAAGCCGTTCGAGCGTCTCTGCATCGCTCTTCGATGTGGTTTGCATGTTCAAGAAAAACCTCCATCGTCCCCGCGCCGCCGTGACGGCGAATTTCGAAAGCACACGGGTGCCTCAGCGGCGCCGTCGCGCAGGGAAGTCATACCACGGCAGGGTTTGCGACATAGCGGTCGCGCAACAGCCGTTTCAGCAATTTTCCGGTCGGAGTCCGCGGCAATTCTTTTTCGAAATCGACGCCTTTCGCACACTTGACCGGCGAGACTTTTTTGCCGGCAGAAGGCAATGAGCTCGGCGGCAAGCTCCGCGCTCGGTGCGATCCCATCTTCGTGAATGCACTTAGGTGCAACATAATCTTTTTCCCGAATGAATGCGAGCCGGCCACGTTCGAAACCAGGGCTGGCTTCACTGCGCAGTTTTCACATAGGGGCAATTGCCGGCTGCGAGCGGGCGTATGATCTTCTCCGCCGGGATGACGCCGCGCACTTCGAGAAGATCCCATCCGTCCTTCACGTCCTGCGGCTTTTTCACTTCGACAAGCAGCATGTCGCGCATCAACCTACCGTCTTCGCGCAGCTTTGCGTTTTTCGTCATGAAATCATTGACGGGAAGCTCCTTCATCTTTTGCATGACGATGCGACCGTCGGTCGTATTCGCGGCTGCGACGGCTTTCAGATAATGCATCACCGCACTGTAGACGCCGGCCTGAATATGACTTGGCGGCCGGTTCATCTTCTCCGTGAAACGTTTTGCGAAAGCGCGGCTGGCTTCGTCATAGAATGCATAATAGCCCTGCAGGAATGTCGTCCCCTGGGCAAGCTCCGCGCCCATCGCATGGACCTCGGTGAGCGTCAATATCGGGACCGCGAGCCGAACGCCTTTCTTGATCAGCCCGAATTCAGCCGCTTGTTTCACCGCATTGTCGGCATCGGCGCCGGCATTTAAAAGTGCAAGGACTTGCGGTTCGAGGCCAGCTGCTTGCAACAAGTAGGAACTGAAATCAGCCGTGTTCAGCGGATGGCGCACCGCGCCGACGATCGTGCCGCCGCGTTCTTCGACAGCTGCCGTCATATCTTCCTGCATTCTTTGGCCGAAGGCATAATTGACGACGAGCAGGAACCATTTCTTGTGGTTTTCGTCGTAGATGGCCTGGGCCAAGCCGCGCGCGAGCGAACGAGCGAATAAGTGTCGTAAAGCCACATGGCACCGGTCGGCGAACAGGCCTTGCCGTAAAGATCGGCCGAGGCGCTGCCGACATGGACGGCGACTTTGTTGTGTTCCTTGGCGATCTCTTGGACGACGAGCGAGACGCCGGTATTGGCGAAATCGAAGAGGGCGGCGGCTTGGTCCGTCTCGATCTCCTTGCGGGCTTGTGCCGCCGCGATGTCGGGCTTGTTTTGATCATCGACGCCGACGACTTCGATCGGGACGCCCGCGACTTTGCCGCCGAAATCATCGATAGCCAATTGAGCGGCCACGACCGAGCCCTTGCCGGCATTGTCGGAATAGGCTCCGGATTGGTCGTTCATGACGACGAGGCGGACTGGGTTTTCGGCAATTTGGGCCTCACCCCCCGCGGCGAAAGAGAGGCCCAAAAATAAACCAAGCGCTATGGATCGAATGCTGCCCACCGTCTTGCTCCCTCAAAAAAATTGCTGTGCGCTGCAGTTTCCATGCGGCGTTGCTTTATGACCCGATTTGCGCGCTTTGCATTTTCGGGACCTGACGCCCGATTGCACGTGCCGCGGCAGTCCCATCGCGGTTCATCGGATGGGAGCCTGTCTGCGCGGAACAGGGTAGCGTCGACCCTTGGCAGCAACAAATCTCGTTTGAAACCGCCGAAACCGCCTCAGCTTCTTTTTGCATGAGGCGGTGATTGACTTTACCGATCGATTGATAGAAATCAAGGCCGTTCGCGGCTTCCGGCGACCGGCTCTAACGAAAAGGCTGAGACCACGGAGACTGTGCGTCCGCACCAAAGTCGCGAGCAAGTCAATTCCGCTGCCGAGCGTTTCGACAAGGGGAGGAATTCGGTTGGACAGGCAGTCGCCTGAGACGGATCGAGGCGCCGTCGGCGGTCCTTTGCGCGGGCTCCGGATATTGGAATTCGCCGGGATCGGCCCAGGTCCGTTTGCGACCATGCTGCTCGCCGACATGGGCGCCGATGTCGTGTGCGTCAATCGGCCCGGGCAGACGAAGCCAGATCCGCGCAATTTCGTCCAGCGTGGCCGCACAACGATAGAACTCGATCTCAAAAATCCCGATCATGTCGCCAAGGCGCTGGACCTCGTCGCCGGGGCCGATATTTTGATAGAAGGATTCAGGCCGCAAGTCATGGAGCGGCTCGGGCTCGGCCCGGATGTGGCACTTGCCGGAAATCCGCGTCTCGTCTACGGCCGCATGACCGGCTGGGGGCAGACCGGCCCGCTTTCGCAAGTGGCCGGCCATGACATCGATTATATTGCGATCACCGGCGCTCTCGATGCCTTTCGCGCGAGCACGGGCGAGCCCATTTCCCCACTCAATCTCGTCGGCGATTACGGCGGCGGCGCGCTCTATCTCGTCGTCGGCGTGCTCGCCGCCTTTATCGAAGCGAAAAACTCGGGTCGCGGCCAGGTCGTCGACGCTGCCATGTGCGACGGTGTGTCGACCATGCTCACGTTTTTTCAGAGCATGCGCGCCACGAAATATTGGACAGATGCGCCGCGCAGCAATCTTCTCGATGGCGCGGCGCCGTTTTATAGAACTTATGAATGCAAGGACGGTCGGTATGTTGCCGTCGGGGCTCTCGAACCGCAGTTCTACGCAAAACTGCGGGAACTCGCCGGCTTGAACGATGCTGTCTTCGACGGGCAGTCGGAGCGCTCCGCCTGGCCCGTGCAACGGGTTAAGATGGCGGCAATTTTTAAGACGAGAACCCAAGATGAATGGTGTGCGCTGTTTGGCACGAGCGATGCGTGCGTCGCGCCGGTCATCAGTCTCGCCGAAGCGCCAAACCATCCGCATCTCGTCGCGCGCGAGACTTATGTCGAATATGACGGGCAGCTGCAGCCGGCCCCTGCGCCGCGCTTTTCCCGCACACCTTCGACGATTGGCGCCTCACCGGCGGCCGGTGTCGTCGATGCGGATGCGGCGATCGCGAAATGGTCGAAATGAGAACTAAGGTTTGCCAATTGTGAGACAGTGAAAGGGGAGTCCAAATGGAATTGAAAGACATCGGCGTCATCGTCACAGGCGGCGGCTCTGGACTTGGCGCGGCGACGGCGCGGGCGATGGCGACAAAAGGCGCAAAAGTCACGGTTCTCGACATCAACAAAAAAGGTGCCGACGCGGTTGCCGCGGAAATCGGCGGCTTGGCGGTTGCTGCCGACGTCGTCTCCGAAGAGTCGGTGACGCAAGCGATCGAAGCGGCCGAGGCGGCGCATGGCGTGACACGGATCCTGGTCAATTGCGCCGGCACCGGCGATGCCATCCGTATCGTCAGCAAGAAGGGCGTCTTTCCGCTCGCCGCTTTCAAGCGGATCGTCGACATCAATCTCATCGGCACGTTCAACGTGCTGCGCCTCGTCGCGGCGCGGCTCACCGAGGCCGCCCCGATCGGCGAAGAGCGCGGCGTCATCATCAATACGGCGAGCGTCGCCGCCTTCGACGGGCAAATCGGCCAAGCCTCCTATTCTGCATCGAAAGCAGGTGTCGTCGGCATGACTTTGCCGATTGCCCGCGATCTCGCCCAATACGGCATTCGCGTGATGACGATCGCGCCCGGCCTCTTTCTGACGCCTTTGCTGATGGGCCTTTCGGAAGCGGCGCGCACCAGTCTCGGCGCGCAAGTGCCCTTCCCGTCGCGCCTCGGTGATCCGAGCGAATATGCGAACCTCGCCGTTCACATTGTTGAAAATCCGATGCTCAACGGCGAAACTATTCGCCTCGACGGCGCCATTCGCATGGCGCCGCGCTGATCGCATGGGTCGAGGCCGTTCAGGCCAGTGTGCCGAATGCCTCGCGCAATTCACGTTTCAGCACCTTGCCGATGGCGCTGCGTGGAAGGCTCTCGACGAGACGCAGGGCCGACAGGCGCTGCGTCTTGCCGACCCGTGCATTGACCCATTCGCGCAAGGCTTCGGCGTCGGGTGCGGCGCCCGGCTTCGGGACGACGAACGCCACCGGTGTCTCACCCCAGGCGGCCGAGGCGACGCCGACGACACTTGCTTCCTCGACCGCGTCGTTTCGGATCAGCACGGACTCGAGATCGCTCGGATAAATGTTGAAGCCACCCGAGATGATCATGTCCTTGCGGCGGTCGAGCAAAGTGAGAAAGCCGTCGGCGTCGAAACGGCCGATGTCGCCGGTGCGGATGAAGCGTCGGCCTTCAGCGTCGAACCATTCGGCTTCACGAGTTCTTGTCCGGCTGATTGCGATAGCCGTTCATGACCGCGGCAGAACGGCCGACGATTTCGCCGGCTTCACCTTGCGCAACTTCGCGGCCTTGTTCGTCGATGAGGCGAATGTCATGATTCGGAGCCGGCTGACCGACGGTATGCAATTTGTCGGGATGTTCATGCGCCAGCAGAAAACAGGTGCCGCCGCCTTCGGTCATGCCGTAGGAATCGACGAGACCACCCGGCCAGCGCTGCAGAATGTCGCGTTTCAGCGCCGCAGGAAATGGCGCGCTGGTGCAGAGCTTCATTTTGAAGCTCGAAAGATCGTAGCTGTCGAAGTCCGGCAGAGCCATGATGCGGCTGTACTGGACCGGCACCAGCATGGTGTGGGTTGCACGATGATTTTGCGCGAGGGCGAGAAATTGCCGCGCGTCGAACTTCCGCATCAAGATTGCAGCGCCGCCGGTCGCCAGCGTCGGAATCAGGCTGACGAGCGTCGTGTTCGAATAGAGCGGCGTTGATATGAGCGTTCGGGCGCCCGAACCATAGAAAGCCTGTCCACGCTTGACATGGAGCCATCGCATCAAGTGCGATTGTTCGATGCCTTTCGGGGTTCCGGTCGTGCCCGAAGAATAGATGATATTGAAAACCCAATCGGGGGCGATCTCGATTGCGGGAGGCCGGGCGCCTGCCGGCAGCCGCCACTCGCTGAAGCTTCGTTCCGGCGAAGTATCGTCCAGGCTCACACGCGGCAGGTCGATCGCTGCAAGATTGTCGCGCGTCGCCGCGTCGAGGAACAAGAGTTTGGCGCCGGAGTCCGCCACCATTTTTGCGAGGGCCTCGGGCGTTGATGAGGGCGCCAGCGGCGCGACGGCGATGCCCGCCCGCAGCGCACCGAGGAAGACCGCGACATATTCGAGCGAAGCCGCAGCGCAAATGGCGATCGCATCACGAGGTGCGAGACCTTCGGAAAGAAGCTTCGCCGCTATCGCGTCGATCAGCCCATCGAGCTCGCCGAAGCTCAGCTGTCGGTCGCCGTCGATCAGTGCAGTGCGTTCCGGCGCCGCCTTTGCAATCTCGCCAATCAATCCGGCGACGGTCCCAAAATCCGTATCGAGACTGGTTTGAAGCGACATGTCTTCTCCGGCGTGATATTTTTTTGTGCGACACGACTTTTAAGGGAAGCATATTGCTGCTGCAAGCGCCTAGCCTGGATTTCTCAAACGAATTCAGTTTTTAGCTGAAAAACGGGTCGTTCGGCGGCTTATTTTTCGGGCTTGGGCGTGATTTTCACATCGGCCGGACATCGCCGCTGACACGGCCCGCTCGGTTCCCGCGCTGCGAGTCCCATGGTTTCGATTCTCTCGCAATACGAGTCGTTTGGCGCGTGCGTCAGGGCTCGGCGAACCGGCATCTTGATCCTGCTTTCCGGTGCGGTGGTTTTCCGTCAGCCGGAGCCAAAAGCGCGTTGAAGATAATGGTGGGCGAGTTCGAATTCGTTCTTGTGGGGGCATCCCGAAGCAAGCGCGAAGTGAATGCGGCGCACGCTCCTTCGCACCTGAGCGCCGAGCTTGAGCAGCTTGAGGCGAATGGTTTGAGCCGACGCGTCGGCGAATTCAGTATGGCGCAGGCCGACGCGGCGCAGAGTATCGACGAGCACGTAAGCCATGGCCGAGAACCACAGCCGCAATTGGTTGGCTTGCATCGTCGCGGAGGAAGCACGATCGGCGAACAGTTCGAACTGCTCGCCGATGCGGTTTTCCGCCTCGCCACGCGCGCAATAGAGATCCTCGTAGAGAGCACGGGCGTCAAAGGCGAGGCGGCACCCCCGACGTTTGAGCGTGGTGACGACGAAGCGCGGATTGGCGCCATCCGGTGTGTGCTCGGCTTTGCCGACGACACGTCGGTTTCGGCTCCAGCTCTTGAGCGTGCGATAGGAGAAGTCGCGGAAGACCCGCGCCGGCTTGCCCGAACTCAGGCACCGGCGCTTGGCCGCGGCAGCCTCCGCGACGAGCGCTGCTTCCAGCCTTGCATTGCGCGCCACACCGAAGACGTAATCGACGCGGTTGGTCTCGCACCAACTCATCAGGTCGTCATTGGAAAAGCCGCTGTCGCCGCGCAAAATGATGCGTACCCGTGGCCAGCTCCGGCGAATGTGTGAAACAATGCGCGCCATGTCCGCGACCGCGCCATCGCTGCCTGCGACATCGGCGCGCCGCTGCTTCGCCAGCAGCAGATGCCGTCCACAAAAGACATACAGCGGCAGATAGCAATATTCGTCGTAATAGCCGTGGAAAAATCGACCCTCTTGTCCGCCGTGAAGCGGAATGTCGGTATTGTCGAGATCGAGCACGATCTCGCGCGGCGCGCGTTCGTGGGCTTCCAGGAAAACATCGACCAGCAGGCCATCGACCCGCGCGCCGTCGCAATCGATCTTGTGATATTTGGCGGCATGGCGCTTGGGCGTGTGCTCGAGACGATTGAGCGTGCTCTTGCCCGCCAAGGCCTCGCAATCGGAGCGCAGCGCCGGCTCTAGCTTGCCCGCCAGCACCGCAAAGCTCGAGTCCTTGCGCAGCTCGTCATGATCGTTGAGGTCCTCGTAACCCAGCGCCAGTCCGAAAATCCGTTGCGCCAGCAAGGTTTCGAGCCGGTGTTCGACGTAGACAGGGTTGCGCCGGTCATCGAAGCATTGCGCGAACCGCCGTATCAGCCCGAGGCCGCCATCCACCTGTCCCAACAGAAGCGCGCCCGCATTGGAGGTGATGTCGCCGCCATCGAAACTGGCCACCACCGCGCGCCGTTCAACCGCTTTGAATCCGAAAAGCTTCGCGCTACAGTCCGCCCGCATCGGGGAGTTCCGTTCGATCTAAGCAAGTCGTTCTCGCAAAACAACTTTCTAAAATTCGGCGCCCCGATGCACCTTAAATGTTTGAGAAATCCGGGCTAGGCTGCCGTAACTGTTTTTCTAAACGTTCCGGGGCAGGAACATAATTGTGCTGGAAAAAGGCCGAATATACGGCTAGGGAATCCGTACCGCTATTTGCGAAACCGCTGAGCCGGCAATGGGCGCCTGGCGATAGGCCGGAGGCTGCCAATAGGCAATGGGGAGGACAAGATGCGTGAAGCCGTAATCGTTTCGACGGCGCGGACGCCGATCGGCAAGGCCTATCTTGGCGCCTTCAACAATACGCAGGCGCAAACCCTCGGCGGCCACGCGATTGCGCGAGCGGTCGAGCGTGCCGGCATCGACCCCGCGGAGATCGATGACGTCGTGATGGGCGCAGCGATGCAGCAGGGCTCGACGGGCTTCAATGTGGCGCGCCAATGCGCGTTGCGCGCCGGGCTTCCGACGTCGATCGCCGGCATGAGCGTCGATCGGCAATGCGCCTCCGGCCTGATGGCGATTTCGGCCGCGGCCAAGCAGATCATTGTGGACGGCATGACGGTGACGGTCGGCGGCGGCCTCGAGTTCGATTTCGCTCGTTCAGAACGAACATATGAACAGATACCGCGCCGCCGATCCCGAACTCGTGCAAATGGTGCCGGCGGTGCATATTTCGATGCTCGAGACGGCGGAGGTCGTTTCCCGCCGCTATTCCGTCTCGCGCGAGGCGCAGGATGAATTTGCGTTCCAATCGCAGCAGCGCACGGCTTTGGCGCAGGCCGAAGGGCGCTATGACGCCGAAATCGCGCCGTTGACGACGCGGATGCTGGTCACCGACAAGGCGACTGGTCAAACTTCCGAACGCGAAACCACTTTATCGCGCGACGAGGGCAACCGGCCGCAGACGAGGCTGGAAGACCTGCGCGCCTTGCAGCCCGTCTTCAAGAACGGGATCGAGATTAAAGAAGGGCAATTCATCACGGCAGGCAATGCCTCGCAATTGTCGGACGGCGCCGCGGCCGTCGTCTTGATGCAGGCTAAAGAAGCTGAAAAGCGCGGTCTCGAGCCGCTTGGCGCCTATCGCGGCATGGCGGTCGCCGGCTGCGCGCCGGACGAAATGGGGATCGGTCCCGTCTTCGCCGTGCCGAAATTGTTGCAGCAGAACGGTCTGAAGATCGAAGACGTCGATTTATGGGAACTCAACGAGGCCTTTGCCTGTCAAGTCATCTATTGCCGCGACAGATTGGGAATTCCCAACGATCGTCTGAATGTCGACGGCGGCGCGATCTCCATCGGCCATCCCTATGGCATGTCGGGCGCGCGCATGACCGGCCACATCTTGATCGAAGGCAAGCGGCGCGGCGCCAAATGGGGGGTCGTGACGATGTGCGTCGGCGGCGGCATGGGAGCTGCGGGCCTGTTCGAGATCTTTTGAGGCATCGCGTGGGGGCTTCAACTCTTTCGGCGGGAGATCCGCAAGAGCTGGGCTTTTGCGTCGAAGCTCTGCGGCGCACCGAGACTGCGATCGGCGACGAGATAGCGCGCCGCCGTTTTCCCGGCGCCGTCAGCCTCGTTGCGCGCCGCGGTCAGATTGCCTGGTTCAATGCGCAGGGCAGGCTTCAACCGCAGAGCGACAAGGCTATGCCGGCCGATGCGATCTTCCGCATCTATTCGATGACCAAGCCGATCGTTTCGGTCGCAGTCATGATGCTGGTCGAAGAAGGCAGATTGCTGCTTACCGATTTTCTGCACAGATATGTTCCGGAATTCGGCAAACTACGGGTTGCGCGCGAATCCGACGAGGGCCTCGAATATAGACCGGCGCGGCGCGGCATCACGATCCAGGATCTTTTGCGCCACACCTCCGGTCTCGCTTATGACTTCGTCACCCCGGGGCCGGTGCAAAAGCTCTACGTCGAAGCCGGCTTGCATCGCCGCAATCGAACCAACGAGGAATTCTGCCGCGCGCTGGCGCAACTGCCGTTGCATCATGAACCCGGGACATGGTGGGACTATAGTTTTTCGACTGACGTGCTCGGGCGTGTGATCGAAGTCGTTTGCGGCAAGCCGCTGCGCGAGGTTTTGATCGAGAAGGTTCTCGCGCCGCTCGGTATGATCGATACGGACTTTTTTGTCCCTCCGGAGAAGCAGGCGCGGATCGCCGAGCCTTTCGCGAAAGATCCGGAAACCGGCGCGGTGACGAACGTGATCGAACCGCGCAAGGTCCCGGCGTTGAAATCCGGCGGCGGCGGTCTGATGTCGACCGCGCATGATTATGCGCGGTTCCTGCAATTGTTGCTGAACGGAGGCAGCTTCGCAGGGGTTCGCATTCTCGGCCGCAAGACGCTGGAGCTGATGACGGCCAATCACCTGGCGCGCGACGTTGCGATCGGCTCCGATCTCTTGCCTCCGGGCTATGGTTTCGGTCTCGGCTTTGCCGTGCGCGTCGAGCCTGGCCTCGCCGATGTGCCAGGTTCGGTCGGCGATTATTTTTGGGGCGGCATCGCCGGCACGACATTCTTCGTCGATCCGCACGAAGATCTCTTCGCGCTGTCGCTGATCCAAGCGCCGGCCCAGCGCGAGTATTACCGAAGGTTGTTCCGCAACCTCGTCTATGCCGCGATCGACGGGTGAAGCGCGAGCGACGCGCCGTCACTCCCGCGTCAGCGCCTCGGTTTCGTCCGCCAGCCGACGGGCCAAGCCGGGCGCGAGCACCTTCTCCAGCTTGGCATGCGCCTTCCGCCAGATCGGAATCGCCGCTTCGAGCCGTCGCGCACCGGTCTCGGTAAGCCACACAATCCGGCGCCGCAGATCGGTCTCGACGACGGCGATTTCAACCAACCCTTCGCTTTCGAGCATGCGCAGATTGCGCGACAGCGTCGATTGATCGAGGCCGGTGCGCTCGGCCAATGCGCCGAGCGTGTCATCGGATGCCGCGGCAATCTGCGCCATGAGGCCGAATTGCGCCAAGGTCAGGCCGAGGCCAGGCGTCTCGCGCTCGAGGAACTGAGTGATGCGCCGCGCAGCAAGCCGACTGTTCCAGCCGGCACAGACCTCGACCAGAGTGCGGGCATCGGATCGAAGGGTCTTTCGCGGCTGATTGCGAGGTTGACTTGGGTTGCTCATATATCCATGTAGATACATAAAATGTAAATACATGCAATAAGGGTACGGATCCGATGACTGAAATCAACTATGGCGTTGCGGCTCCGGCTGAGGTTGCCGGCAAGACCGGCAAGGAAATCCTTCAGGCGATCATCGACGGCGACCTGCCGCGGCCGCCGATTTCCGCGATCATGTCGTTTTGGCTCACCGAGGTCGGCGACGGTTTTGCCGTTTTCGAAGGTGATCCCGGCCCGCACCTGCTGAACCCGATGGGCGGTGTGCACGGCGGTTGGGCTCTGACCCTGATCGACAGTGCCGGCGGCTGCGCCGGGCATTCTCTTCTGCCGGCCGGGTCGGCCTACGCCACGGTCGAGACCAAGGCCAATTTCGCCCGGCCGATCAGCAAGGACACCGGCCGGGTCCGCGCCGAGGGGCGCGTCGTTGCTCAGGGCCGCCAGATCATCTCGACCGAGGTCAAAATGTTGAGCCAAGATGGCAAGGTGCTGGCGCACGGCACCTCGACCCTGATGGTGTTGGGCGGCGGCAAGTGACGTCGCTCGCGCTCAAGCGCGTTTACGAGTCGCCGGGTATTGACGACGGGGCGCGCATTCTGGTCGACCGGCTGTGGCCGCGCGGCATCGCCAGGGACAAGGCGCGCATCGACCTCTGGCTCAAGGACATTGCGCCGAGCGATGCGCTGCGCAAGCGCTTCCACGGCAAGCCCGAGGATTGGGACGCGTTTCGCGCGGCCTATTTCGCCGAGCTGGAAGGTGCCGCGGCTCAGGTGGCCGCGAAGGATCTGCGCGACCGATTACGACAGGGTCCGGTCACTTTGCTTTATGCCGCCCGCAATGAGCAGCAAAACAATGCCGTCGCGCTGAAGGAATGGCTCGAAGGGCACAGTGAGGGACGGATTTGATGCTACGCGTCACCCTTCCCGGCAGGTGCAAGATCACCTGAACTTGAGGTCGGTAGCAGCGAACCGGTAGCGACCTTCGGCACGCCCAACAGACGACATGGTATCAAGCACGGCGCTTATCATTTCCTGCCATACATCGGCCTGCCATTTCAGTCTGATCGATCGGGTGGCCTCTTTGACAGCATTAACAGAGTGATTATTTCCGGCACTTGGTGTGGTCTTCTGGCCCCGAATCGAGATCGGGGTTCCAATCTGGGTCCGGGTGGCTGTCCGACGCCATTTTGGCGTGTACTAGGATTTCGCCGGCGATCTTGAGTGTCCAATGGGCGTCGGCGTTATGGCATCTGTAGGTTGCCCCAACCGCGTTGAAGACGAAGTTGTCGAACTGCCCGATCCTGACTATCCCATCCAGAACGTCGTCTGGAAGATTGGTTGGCCCTTGCGCCATCGGCCAGAAGGATGCCTGGAATGCGTACTCGTCGATCTGCCACTGATTGCCCATCGCGATGAAGATGCGGTCGACATCCGCTTCTGTTGTCGGGCTCTCGCCGACAATCATCGCAGCACGCTTGTAGAGATCTTCCCCAACGGCGACAAAGGCGGAAAGCTTGGAGTGAGCCTCGTCCTTGCCGAATACTGAGGTGGCGCAAAAGCAGACTAACCCGTCTTCGCGGATTGGGGCGATTTTGAAGAGGTGGTGGATTATAAATCAATTGCTTAGACCAAAAGGTCTTCACTACGGCGGGTGGTTTGGATAATTGCGGTCGAGGTGATTTTGGGGGGCGGCTGCGGCGGCAGACGGAGCTTCAGCCGGCCGATCAGAAGCTGGAGTTCGGGCTCTGGATGGGTATAGCGCGTGAGCATGATCTCGCGCCCGTCGGTCGTCGGAAGATGGACATCTATCATCTGAACGGCGGCGAACTTTTCGAGCGCGCTGCGCGCGGTCAATCCGGGTGCCAGCGCGTGGAGGCGGCGCGTCAGCGTGATCTGCAGACAATAAGCGAGGAAGGCGATGAAGATATGGGCTTCAATTCGCTGCGCATCCTTGTGGAAGATCGGGCGGATGGCGAGATCGCCCTTGAGGTTTTTGAACGCTTCTTCGACGGCGACGAGTTGGATGTAATATTGCCAGAGCAAGGCCGGATCGTCGTCGGTGAGATTGGTGCGCAGCAGATAACGGCCTTCACGGCGCCTTATCTTTCGCAGCTTTTTGCGGTTGAGGGAAAAAGTGAACGCAGCGATTTCCTCGTCGATCTCGATATCGACGAGGCGCCAAGCAGTCGGCGCCTTGGCCCGCGCGGCACCCAGTTTCATCAGCAGTTCTTCGCGGGAGATCTGCATGGCGGCGAGTTGCCGAAGCCGCTTCCACAGCCATTTCATCTGGCGTCGGCGCATGGCGCGTTCTTTGGTGACGCGATCGACGCTCTGGGCGAAGACGTAAAGCTCATCATCTTCGGCCAACAGCTTCACTTGAACCCCTTCCCTTGCCTCCTGCCAGGGCTTCTCCAGCAAGTGTTTTTCCAGGCGGTTCAAGCGTCCCTTCGGCGTTCCCACGAGATAGTGCACCGGCGGATCGCTGTTGCGCATCTCCGCCAGAACCGCCTCGGTCGGCACACCGCGATCCATCACCCAGACGCGCCGTGCCTTGCCGTATTGCTGCTCGATCTTGCCGAGGAACAGCCGCAGCGTCTTGCTGTCCGCCGTGTTGCCGGGCAGCACTTCATAAGCGAGCGGCAACCCCTCGGGCGTGACCACCAATGCGATCACCAATTGCGGACAATCCGGCCGTTTGTCACGGCTGTAGCCGTGGCGGCGCTTGTCGCCCTCCGGCAGATCCGATGCGTTGACCTCGAAATAAGTGCTGGTCAGATCGTAGAGCAGAACGTCGAAATCGACATTGAACAAGTCGCGCCAGCGCCCGACGAGATGCGAGAACAGCGCCTCCTTATGCGCGAGCAGGAGGTCATGGCAGGCATAGAGCTTGTGCGCTTCGGCCAGGCCGAAATCCGCACCCAAGAGATCGGCCATGGCGCTCTTGGCGAACCAATCGCGATGCAATTTCCACTCGCTGCCCGGCGCGATCAGCCGGTAGACGACCAGAACCAGCAAAACCCGATCCCAGCGCGTCCCCTTGCGGCTCGCCGGCAGACGCTCGGCCCAGAACCGGTCCAGGTGCAGATCCCGCCACAACTGACCGGCCAACCAGCAGGCGCCCCATTGCCGCGGCCGGCACAATCGCAGCTCCGACAGACGAAGCCGCACCACCGAAGCGTCGTCCGCAGCTGCCTCGCAGCGATCCTCCGGGAACAGCGCCAGTGTACGCGGAGCGCCCGTATCCGTGTCGAATACCTCGATCGCCCTGCGCCACGCCGCAGCCTGCGAGGAATTGATCTCGCCCAGATACAACACATGCCGCTGCACGACCCGGCCATTGTCGAGACGCTTGTTCTCGACGATGTTCCAGTAGGCGTGTGTCTTGCCGTCCTTCTTCCGCTCGGTGCGTCGCAGAAACATGATGACGCAAGTCTATGCACACGAATCCCGCCCTGGGAATCGGGTAGGTCTTCACTACAGCTGTTTTCAGCGAAATCGGGATGCCCCGTGCGAAGTAAATCAGTCGCTTAGACCAAAGAAAAAATCGCAAAACCAGGTTTTCAACAGGCGAATCCGCGAAGACGGGCTAAAATACACAAAGTCGCTGAACCCCAAGTCGACCGGCCGATCATCCGCTTGGCTCTTAAATCTGTGTACGTTGAGCGTATCTTTCTGGCGGAATCCAACCGCTCAAATGCTTGAATAACCCCTCGGACGAGCGCGGGCAGGGATGGCGCAATCGTTGGAGTCGGGAGAAGCATCGTCTAAACCAGAGTGGCCAATTCAGTAAGGGTGACGAACTTCGCTCCATATGTTTGTTCTAGCCATGCTCGATTTATTGCATTGAGGATCGAGTCTCCCCCGGCGCTCTTGCCAGCGTCCTCCGTACAGAAAAAATCGTTACTGTACCCAACGTGGGCGGCAATCGAGTCACCGTCAGCCCACTCGGAACATGCTCGCTTTACCGCATTCTCTTCGTGGACATCGTGCGCTCGAATCAGACTGTGAAACCAATGTTCGGTCGCATTATCTCGTTTCGCGAATTTCTCTGCGAGGGCTTGGGCGCATCTTATACCCAATCCACGGCCTTCGATCGCCGTCGCAGCATCGAAATATCGATCGAGTCTGGCGGACAGCGCCGCGGTGTCGGGTTCGGACACATAAATCGTTCCATCGCGATCCTCGATCCTCAGCCGGCCCACACGCGGGACTCCTAAGACCCGTAGGCCGAGGCCGAGCGCTGCACTGACGCGAGCAGCCATCTCGGGATGCAACGACGGCCGCCGTTGCTCCACTTTAAGATTGATAGGGATTGCCGGTATTCCGTCCGGGTCAACAGTCTGGGGGAGAATCTCTGTCCGCAGGCTCGTGCTCGCGAGAACCGCCGCTCGGTCGTTTCGTTGAAGGCCTTCGATGATCACAAGTGTGTCGCAGAAGAAGCCCTTGATCGCGCCACGAGCAAGCGCGTCGTGAACCTTGACGTACTCAGTCTGTCGGGGGTCTTTCGGGAATCGCTCGGGTCGAACAGCGCGATCGAGTGTGTTCGTGTCGAACGTGACTCGCATCATTTCCCCTCCTCTTCCCGCGCTTACGCGCGGCGATTCCGTCCGATAAGGGACCTATCATATATTCAGCTGCGGGGAATATGTACGCGCTCCAACAAACGGGCCGACCAGATTTAGCTCGCGCGTCGTGCCGTTACGCTTGGCGCGTTCGCCGCTTTGACAGCACGTCTCATGCGGCACGGCATAAGCCTCCGTGAATCAACGGGGAATCAAGAAACGAAATGTTTCCCTTCCCGGTCGCGAAAGAACTTGAATCTATGCCTGATCGGGCATAAAATGCGAAAACGTTCGAGGACATGGTGACGCCAACCAGCGAAGACCAACCGAAGCCGGTGCGCTGGGTCGGCAGCAGCAAGGAAGATCTGAGCGGCTTCCCGGAGGAGGTTCGACGGCGGGTCGGCGGCGCCCTGTGGGAGGCGCAGATCGGCCGCAAAGCACCCTATGCGAAGCCGCTGAAGGGGTTCGGCGATGCCGGCGTGTTGGAGATCGTGGACGACTTCGACGGTGGTGCCTTCCGCGCTGTCTACGCCGTGCGCTTTGCCAAGGCCATCTATGTGCTCCATGCCTTCCAGAAGAAATCTAAGCGCGGCGTCGCCACGCCCAAGGCGGAACTGGACCTGATCGCCCAACGGCTCAGGCGAGCGAGAGAGGATTACGAGCAATGGTCAAAAAGCGCGAAACCGACGCCCCGGTGATCGAGAGCAGCGGCAATGTGTTCGCCGACATGGGTCTGCCCGAGCCCGATGAGGAACTGACCAAGGCGCAGCTTGCGAGTCACATCCGGCAGGTGATCAAGCGTCGGCGTTTGACCCAGGTTGCGGCGGCGGCGCGCATGGGCATCGACCAGCCGAAGGTGTCGGCGCTCCTCAACGGACGGCTCACGAACTTTTCCAGCGAGCGCCTGATGCGCTTGCTGACCGCGCTCGGCCAGGACGTGGACATTACAGTTAGAACGAAGCCGCGCAATCGGGCGCACGGCCGCGTTCGCGTTATCGGTGAAGTAAACGCATGACGGCAAACTCGGCGCCATACTCGAATGCGCGACGCACACGGGCCGGACGAACAAGGCGAACACTTTATGCGCAG
Source organism: uncultured Alphaproteobacteria bacterium (assembly GCA_963809985.1). GTDB lineage: Bacteria > Pseudomonadota > Alphaproteobacteria > Rhizobiales > Beijerinckiaceae > Methylovirgula. The sequence goes on from CAWELW010000004.1 coordinate 2,182,039, forward strand.
GAGCGTCGGTAACGTTGGCTGCGTCGATCCGCAGCCAACTCCAAGGACCTTGCCCCGCAAGCTCAATTGCCGCCGGTGAACCTCTTGCCTTCTGCGGCGAGCTTTTCGAGCAGAGGCGCCGGTTTGAAGGCCTCGCCCATCGTCGCCTCGAATTCCTTCAGCTTGGCGACAACCTTGTCGAGGCCGATCAGGTCGGCATAGAACATCGGACCGCCGCGATAGACCGGCCAGCCATAGCCGTTGATCCAGACGATGTCGATGTCGGAGGCCCGCTGCGCTTTGCCTTCCGCGAGGATCTTGGCGCCTTCGTTGATCATCGGATAGATGCAGCGCTGGAGAATTTCTTCATCCGAGATCGTCCGCCGGTTGATGCCTTTCTTGGCGGCGAAGTCGAGGATGATCTGTTCGACCAGAGGCGAGGGTTTGGCAGTGCGGGATTCGTCATAGTCGTAAAAGCCGGCGTCGGTCTTTTGGCCGCGCCGATCCATCTCGCAAAGGATTTCGCGGATGGTGGACGACGTGCTTTTCTCTTTTGACCAGCCGATGTCGAGGCCGGCGAGATCACTCATGGCGAAGGGCCCCATGGGAAGACCGAAATCATAAAGGACGCGGTCGACGTCCCAGGGCATGGCGCCTTCGAGGATGAGTTTCATCGCTTCGCGCTGGCGCTGCTCCAGCATGCGATTGCCGACGAAGCCGTGGCAGACGCCGACGAGGACGCCGATTTTGCCGATCTTCTTGGCGAGCTGCATGACCGTGGCGATGACAGGCTTGGCCGTTTTTTCGCCGCGCACGACCTCGAGCAGCCGCATGACGTTTGCCGGCGAAAAGAAATGCGTGCCGAGGACATGCTCCGGCCGCGTCGTGACGGAGGCGATTTCGTCGATGTTCAGATAGGATGTATTCGAGGCGAGGATCGCGCCTTGCTTGACGATCTTGTCGAGCTTTTTGAAGACCTCTTTCTTGATGTCCATGTTCTCGAAGACGGCTTCGATCACGAGATCGCAGTCGGCCAGCGCTTCGAGGTTCAAGCCGCTCGCGAGAAGCCGCATCCGGGTTTCGACGTCGGCCTGCGTGAGCCGGCCCTTCTTGGCCGTATTTTCGTAATTACGGCGGATCGTGGCAAGGCCGCGGTCGAGCGCGTCCTGTTGCGTTTCGATGATCGTCACCGCAATTCCGGCATTGAGAAAATTCATCGATATGCCGCCGCCCATCGTGCCGGCGCCGATGACGCCCACTTTCTTGATCGGCAAAGTCGGCGTGTCGTCCGGCACATCGGCGATTTTCCAGACTTGGCGCTCGGCGAAGAAGACATAGCGCTGCGCCCGTGCTTGCGGCGTCTGGACAAGGCCGAGAAACGTTTCTCGCTCGACGTTCATGCCCTCTTCGAAAGGCAGGTCTACCGCGGCCTGCACCGCCCGCATGGCGCCTTGCCAGGCTTCGAAGCCGCGGAACTTGCGGGCATTCTCTCTGCGGATCTTGTCAAATATTTCCGGCTTGCCACGCGCCGCTTCGATCTTGTCGTTCATGTCGCGGACTTTGCGCAAGGGCATATGGGTGTCGATGACCTTGCGGGCGAAGGCGAGGGCGCCGTCGCGCAGCTTGCCTTCCTCGACCAATTCATCGACGACCCCCCAGTCCCGCGCCTTTTTGCCACCGAAAGGCGTGCCCGACAAAATTGCTTCGAGCGCATTCTCGACGCCGATCAATCGAGGCAGGCGTTGGGTTCCGCCGCCGCCGGGAATGAGGCCGAGCTTGATCTCGGGAAGCCCGAGTTTCGCAGAGGGCGCGGCGACGCGATAATGACACATGAGCGCAACTTCGAAGCCGCCGCCCAGGGCTGTCCCGTGAACGGCGGCGATGACCGGCTTCGGACTGCCTTCGATAGCGGCCGAGATTTCGGGCAGCGATGCACCCTTGAAGGGCTTGCCGAATTCGGCAATATCCGCACCCGCGATGAACGTGCGGCCGGCGCAAATCATCACGATGGCCTTGATCGCCGGATCTGCCGCAGCTTGACGAGCGCCGTCGCGAAGGCCGTCGCGCACCTCGGCCGAGAGCGCATTGACCGGCGGCGAATTGAGCGTCAGCACCGCGATGTCGCCCTCGCGGCTGAGATCGGTCACGGAATTAATGGCGGCCATAGCTGGCACCTCCCTTTGTCTAAGCCTCTACGCCGAGTTCATTTCGGCAGAAACCTGCGGCGGCCAAAGCCTTCGCGCTTGCAACACCTGTCGGGTCGCGCCCCACAGCCCGCCGGAACTGGCGGCGGCGATCGCACTTCCTGACATTTTCAAAAAGTCGGTATGCTCCCCGGCGGTCAAGCGATACCTGAGAAGTCGATATTAGCACGAAGGCGCAATGGCCGGCCAGGGCAACATTTTCGAAAAACCGGCTTGCTTTCGTCGGATGCCTGGGTAAGCTCTCGTGCCGACAATCTGAAAGTCATGGGGAGGGCTTTTTCGTGTCGCTGTTCGACCTCGGGGGCAAGGTTGCCGTGGTCACCGGATCTTCGCGCGGCATCGGCCGGGCCATCGTCGAGCGTATGGCCGAGCAGGGTGCGAAGGTCGTCGTGTCCTCACGCAATATTGAACCCTGCCAAGAGGTGGCGGCTGCGATCAATGCGAAATATGGCGAAAAACGCGCCGTTGCCATACCCGCAAACATATCCTCGAAAGAACACCTGCAGCATCTCGCCGAGGAAACGACGAGGGTCTTCGGCAAGATCGACGTGCTCGTCTGCAACGCGGCGTCCAATCCCTACTACGGGCCGATGCACAAAATCAGCGATGAGCAGTTCCGCAAGATTCTCGACAATAATATTATCGCCAATCATTGGTTGATCAGCTTCGTTGTGCCACAGATGATCGCCCGCAAGGATGGATCGGTGATCATCGTTTCTTCGGTCGGCGGTCTCAAAGGCAGCCCGGTCCTTGGCGCCTATTGTATATCCAAGGCCGCGGATTTTCAGCTCGCACGCAACCTTGCCGTCGAATTGGGTCAGCATAATGTGCGGATCAATTGCGTCGCTCCCGGTCTCATCCGCACCGATTTTGCCCGAGCGCTGTGGGAGAATCCAGAGACGCTGAAGCACTCGACCGCCCGGACGCCTCTTGGCCGTATCGGCGAACCCGACGAGATCGCCGGCGCCGCAATCCTGCTCGCCTCGAAGGCGGGGAACTTCATGACGGGGCAAATGATCGTCGTCGACGGCGGCGCAACGATCACCTGATCGCTCGCTTTGCCGTGAGGCCGAAATTATGGAAGGAAAGGTTCTGATGAAGGCCGTTTTGAGCAAGGCGGCAGGAGGGCCAGAGACGCTCGTTCTCGAAGATACCGAGGCGCCGTCGCCGCAGCCGGGTGAAGTTTTGATCAAGGTCGCAGCGTGCGGCGTGAACTATCCCGACGCGCTCATCATCGACGACAAATATCAGTTCAAACCGCCGCGGCCCTTCGCGCCGGGGGGCGAGATCGCCGGCACGATCGAAGCTGTCGCCGCCGACGTCGCCAATCTGCAGCCCGGCCAGCGCGTTCTGGCGTCGGTCGGCTGGGGCGGCATGGCGGAGAAGGTCGCCGTGGCGGCGGCGAGATGTGTGCCAATTCCGCAATCCATGCCTTTTGACGAGGCCGCGGCTTTTCTCATGACCTATGGCACGTCTTATCACGCCTTGAAGGATCGCGCCCATTTGCGGCCGGGCGAGGTTTTGCTCGTGCTCGGCGCGGCAGGAGGCGTCGGCTCGGCCGCGGTCGAAATCGGTAAAGCGATGGGCGCGCGCGTGATCGCAGCGGCATCCAGCTTGGAAAAAGTGGAAATGGCTAAGAGCTGGGGAGCCGACGAAGGGCTTGTCTATCCGACCGGCCCCTTCGACAAGGAAGGCCAAAAGGCTCTTGCCGAGCTTTTCAAATCCGCCTGCGGCAAAGACGGCGCGGATGTGATCTACGATTCGATCGGCGGCGATTATGCCGAGGCGGCTATGCGTGCGATCGCCTGGGAGGGCCGTTTTCTCGTCATCGGATTTCCGGCCGGCATTCCAAGGGTTCCGCTCAACCTCCCCTTGCTCAAAGTTTTTCAGATCGTGGGCGTCTTTTGGGGCGCTTTCGCTCGGCGCGATCCCGAAGCCAATGCACGGAACACCGCCGAACTTCTCGCGCTCTATCAGCAAGGCGCGATCAAGCCGCGCGTGTCGAAACGCTTCCCGCTCGCGCAAGCCGGCGAGGCCATAGCCTGGCTTGCCGGGCGCCGGGCAGTCGGCAAAGTCGTGGTCACGATGAACTGAGGGTTGCCGTCCATCTTCATTCGAGACTTGAGGAAATGCTGGCCATGTCGGATCTCGAAACTTTCCGCAAAGAAACGCACGCCTGGCTGGAGGCCAATTGTCCGCCGGACATGCGGCTTCCCCTCGAGGATGACGAGGACCGCTGCTGGGGCGGCCGCAATTGGAGGTTCAAGTCCGAGGGCCAACGCCTTTGGCTCGAGCGGATGGCGGCACGCGGCTGGACCGTGCCGGAATGGCCCAAAGACTATGGCGGCGGCGGTCTGCAGCGCGAGGAGGCCAAGATCCTGCGGGCCGAAATGCGCAAGCTCGGCAGTCGTTCGCCGCTCGATTCCTTCGGCATTTGGATGCTTGGTCCGGCCTTGCTGAAATATGGGACCGAGGCGCAAAAGCGCCGCTATCTTCCACAAATCGCTCGGGGTGAAATTCGCTGGTGTCAGGGCTATTCGGAACCCAACGCCGGGTCCGACCTCGCCTCTCTCGCAACACGTGCCGAGGACAAGGGCGACCACTTTCTCGTCAACGGCCAGAAGATCTGGACGAGCTATGCCGACAACGCCGATTGGATTTTCTGCCTCGTGCGAACCAACCCCAACGCGCCGAAGCACTTGGGCATCAGCTTCGTCCTCTTCGACATGCGGACGCCGGGTGTTTCCACGAAGCCTATTCTTCTGATTTCGGGCAAGTCGCCCTTCTGCGAGACCTTCTTCGACAATGTCCGCGTACCCAAAGAGAATCTCGTCGGCGAGATCGACAGGGGCTGGGACGTTGCCAAATATCTTTTGACGCATGAGCGCGAGATGATCAGCGGCATCGGCCTGCCTGCCGGCCGCCCGCTCGGTCAGATTGCCGCCAATTCGGTGGGCAGCGACGCAGGCATCCTCGCCGATACCTGCCTGCGCGCCGATATCGCGCGCTTTGAAATTGACGCCTATGCGTTCCAATTGGCCCTGGAGCGCACCGGCGACATGGCCAAAGCCAAGCAGGCCCATCCGGCGATTTCGTCCATGCTCAAATATTATGGTGCCGAATTGAACAAGCGCCGTCACGAGCTCGCGATGGCGGCCGGCGGCTCGGATGCGCTCGAGTGGGAGAGCGAGCGTTCCCGCCATGGCGAGACGGCGCGCGGCTGGCTGCGGACCAAAGGCAATTCGATCGAGGGCGGGACGAGCGAAGTGCAGCTCAACGTTATTGCCAAGCGTATACTGGAACTGCCCGGCGCGTGATTGCGGAGAGGACTATGGCGCTCATCCTTAATGAAGAACAGATGATGGTGCGCGACAATGCGCGTGCCTTTCTCGCCGCGAAGGCGCCGGTCTCGCATTTACGCAAGTTGCGCGACTCGCGTGATCCGGACGGTTTCTCCCGTAATCTCTGGAAGGCCTTTGCGGAATTGGGGTTCTGCGGCATTCTCGCGCCGGAGAGCGATGGCGGCTCGGGCCTCGGCTATGTCGAAGCCGGCGTCATCATGGAAGAAATTGGCCGCAATCTGACGCCTTCGCCCTTCTTGGCAACCGCGCTGCTCGGTACGACGGCACTTCTGCGTGACGGCAATAGCGCCCGCAACGGCGAGCTCCTGCCGAAAATCGCCGCAGGCGATCTTCTGATGGCGCTGGCGGTCGACGAACGCACGAAACATGCGCCGAGCGCGACGGCGCTCAGGGCGGAACGCAGCGGCAATGGCTTTGCCCTCAGCGGCGACAAGAATTTTGTTGTCGATGCCCATATCGCCGATCTCCTCGTCGTCGCGGCACGCAGCGCCGGCGTGCCCGGCGAAACCGAAGGTCTCACGCTGTTTCTCGTAGATCCCAAATCGAACGGGGTCGAGATCGAACGCACGATCATGGTCGATGCGCATAATGCTGCGCGCATTAAGTTCGACCATGTCGAAGTCGACGCCGATGCCGTGATCGGCGAGGTCGATCACGGCTGGCCTCTTCTCGAGGGCGTACTCAATGTCGGTCGCGCGGCAGTCGCTGCCGAACTCGTAGGTGTCGGCGCAGAGGCTTTCGGGCGCACGCTCGCCTATCTCAAAGAACGCAAGCAATTCGGGCAGCCGATCGGATCGTTCCAAGCCCTGCAGCACCGGGCTGCTCAGGCCTTCACCGAGCTCGAAATCACGCAGGCCGCCGTGTTGAAAGCCTTGCAGGTGCTCGATACTGATTTCGAACACGCGGCGATGATCGTCTCGGTTGCCAAAGCGCGTGCCGGAGCCAGTGCGACGCTCGCGGTTCAAGAAGCCGTGCAGATGCACGGCGGCATGGGCATGACGGATGAATTCGACATCGGCTTTTTCATGAAGCGGGCGCGGGTCGGCCAAGAGTTTTTCGGCGATGTCGGTTTCCATGCGGATCGCCTGGCGCGAATGCAGAACTACTGAGCGCTCATAACTAAGAATGCCCGGCTAGACTAGGCTGTGACATAGGGGAGGATACATGGAGGGTGCAGCTGCTTTTCCGTCTGTTTCGCTTGCGCGAGCACATGCGGCACTAACCGCTCCAGGCTCGCCGTTCGAAATCGAAGAACGCGAGATCCGCGGGATTCGCACGCGCGTCTGGAAGAACGCGCCGCCGACCATGCGCGAATTGTTTCTGCTCGGCCGCTCATTCGGCGAGCGGACCTTTCTCGTCTATCGTGACGACCGCGCGAGCTTCGACGCTTTCGCGCGTGCCACACTCGCTGTTGCCGAAGCCCTGCAGAAGGCAGGTGTGCAGAAAGGCGATCGTGTGGCAATTGCCATGCGCAATATTCCGGAATGGCCGGTCGCATTTTTTGGCTGTTTGTTGGTCGGCGGCATCGCAACTCCGTTGAACGCCTGGTGGACCGGGCCGGAACTCGAATATGGCCTGAAAAATTCCGAAGCCAAGATCGCCATGGTCGATCGCGAAAGGCTCGAGCGACTATCCGAACATTTGCACAATTGCCCGGCGCTCGAGCGAATCTTCGTATGTCGCGAGCGCGAAGAAATCGCCCACCCGAAAGTCACGAAGATCGAAACCATTATCGGAGAGGTGAACGCTTGGCATCTTTTGCCGGATCGCCCTCTGCCTCAGGTCGCCCTCGCACCGGATGACGACGCGACGATCTTCTACACATCGGGCACGACCGGCAGGCCGAAAGGGGCCGTCGGGACGCATCGCAGTTCCTGCTCGAACGTCATGGTGGCGCCGTTCGGATATGCGCGAACATTCGTTCGCCGCGGCGAACCCGTACCTCTACCGGATCCGGATGCGCCGCAAAAGGCCTGTCTTCTGGTCGTTCCGCTCTTCCATGTCACCGGCTGTCAGGCGATCACCCTTCCATTGCTCGCCATGGGCGGCAAACTCGTGTTCATACAAAAATGGGATCCCGAACTGGCGATGCAGCTCATCGAGCGCGAGCGCATTACAACAACCGGCGGCGTGCCGACTGTCGCCTGGCAATTGCTCGAACATCCTGCCTTCGTGAAGCATGACCTGTCTTCGCTTGAAAGTATCGCATATGGCGGTGCACCGGCGGCACCCGAACTCCTGCGCCAACTGAGGCAGACCTTGCCGGCATCCATGCCGGGGTTCGGCTGGGGTATGACGGAGACTTCCGGCACTTTCACCGGTCATCAAGGCGACGATTATGAATTGCGGCCGCAGAGCTGCGGCCCCGCATTGCCGGTCGGCGAGATGAAGATAATGGATCCCGACGGCAGGGAATTGCCGATCGGATCCGTCGGGGAGCTTTGGGTCAAGGGTCCAAATGTCGCCAAAGGCTATTGGCGCAACCCCGAAGCAACGGCGCAAACATTCGTCAATGGCTGGCTACGGACAGGCGATCTCGCCCGTCTCGACGAGGAAGGATTCTGTTATATCGTCGATCGCGCCAAGGACATGTTGATCCGCGGCGGCGAGAATATTTATTGTGTCGAAGTCGAGAACGCACTCTATGAACACCCTGCCGTGATTGATGCCGCTGTCGTCGCGATCCCGCATCATTCGCTTGGCGAGGAACCGGGTGCCGTCGTCACGCTCAAACAAGGCATGCGAGCCAGTGAAGACGAATTGCGGGCTTTCGTTGCCGAACGCATTGCCGCTTTCAAGGTGCCGGTCAAAGTCATTTTCTTGGATTCGATGTTGCCGCGCAATGCAAATGGCAAGATCCTCAAGTCGGAGCTGAAGCGCTTGTTTGTGGAACATGCGCAGTGAGGTGGCGGATCGGTGAGGAAGGCGCGGCCGATGCGTTCGCGGCGCAACAGGCCAAATCGCTCCTTTCAGCGGATCGGCCGCGTGAAGGGGAGCGCGCTTGAAAGTCCGCCGTCGACCGGGAAGGCCTGGCCATTCACATAGGATGATTCATCGCTGGCGAGAAACAGCGCCATGGCGGCAATTTCCTCCGGCGCGCCGGCACGCTGGAGCGGATTGAGCTGGCCGATCTTGGCTTCTGTGCCGCGTTCGCGGGCCGCCTGGAAGATCGGTCGCGTCATGCCGGTCTCGATCAATCCCGGACAAATGGCATTGACGCGCACACCGGTCCCAAGCAGAGAATTCGCCGCCGTCTGGGCGAGGCTGATCACCCCGGCTTTGCTGGAGCTATAAGGCGAACCGCCCGCATTGGCGCGCAATCCGGCGACGGACGCCGTCAGAATGATTGATCCGCGGCCTTTTTCGATCATATGTGGTGCCGCATGTTTGATTGCGAGGAAAGTGCCGATCAGATTGATCTGCAGGACGCGCAGCCAATGTTCCACGGTCTGCTCGAATAAGGGCACGAGGCCGCCACTCACGCCGGCGTTGGCATACACGATGTCGAGCCCGCCGAGGATCTCCAGCGCATAGCGGACATAGGACTTCACATCCTCTTCGTGGCTGGTGTCCGCCGCGATGATATGGGCGCTCCCACCATTCCGCGAAATGATGTTCACAGTTCCGGCCAAACCCTCCGCGTCCTGATCGACGATGACCAAGCGCGCTCCTTCGCGCGCGAACAGGACCGCACTCGCACGGCCGATGCCGCTCGCGGCGCCCGTGACGATTGCGACCTTACCATCGAGCCGGCCCATGAAATCCTCCCTTGCTACGTGTCCAATTCGGGGCTTCGGATTTGCGCTTGAACCCTGCCGCGGCAGCCTCTAAGCAAGGGCCGGGATCGCAAAATGAGCGGATGAGATCATTCGACCATTTTTTATATCGTGAAGCAACGCCTTCGGTGCTCTGCTGAAGACGCGTGCGCGAGATCTGCGGTGTTCTTCGATATACTCCGCTTCCGAAGGAAGACGGAGTTCCTTTCTTGCAAATCGCCACTCGAGAAGGCGATTGCCAAGAGCGGCAGCGCGTGTTCCTGCGGAACCGCGGTATACAACGGAGCTTGGTTTGTCCGAATCTTCGACGCGCGAAAGGGCCGCGGCGAGCGATGCCGCAGAAAGTGCGTTCGTGCGCACGCGCTGGTGGTGGATTCGCCATGCACCGGTGCGCGTCGATGAAGGCCGCATCTACGGCCAACGAGATCTGCCCTGCGACTGCAGCGATGCGCACGTTTTTGCCGGTCTCGTGGCGATATTGCCGCGCAAGGCAATCTGGATCACGAGCCATCTTGCGCGGACGCATCAAACGGCCGCAGCGCTCTGGGCTGCCGGTCTCGGGGCGCCGCGAGATTTTTTGCAAGACAAAGACCTCGCCGAGCAACACCTCGGCGATTGGCAGGGGCTCGATCGGCAGAGTTTTTTGAAAAGTCGCAAGCAAGAGCCGGATTCCTATTGGTACGCGCCGGCAGAAGAGCGGGCGCCGAACGGCGAAAGCTTCGTCGACGTGGTCACGCGGGTCAGGGCCGCGATCACGCGCACGACCGAAAGCCACAAAGGCCACGACATTATTGCCGTCGCGCACGGCGGCACGATCCGGGCCGCATTGGCGATTGCACTCGGCCTGCCGCCGCGCGGCGGCCTTGCTTTCACGATCGATAATTGTTCGGTGACACGGCTCGATCATCACCAGGGGCGCGATAGGGCCGGCTGGCGCGTTGTCATGGTCAACTACAGGCCTTAACTTGCCCGTGTAGCAAAGCATTCATACTCCGGCTTTTTGGGCGAAACTCCAGGCCGCTTCGGCGAGAGGCGCGGCGCGCTCGCCCATTTCACGCGCCCTTTCGCTCGCCGCCGTGCCATCGACGAAACGTTTGGCAATGCCTTGCGAGATCGCCGCGAGGCGAAAAAGATTATAGGCGAAATACCAGTCGAGCGCCGGAATGCCTGCCCGGCCCGTGCGTGCACAATAGATTTCTGTTGTCTCGGCCATCGTCGGAATGCCGAGGGAGGGAAGGTCTAGCCCGGCGAGTCCGCTGCGGCCTTCGGGCGGCATGGCCCAATTCATGAGAAGATAAGTGAAATCGGCGAGCGGATCGCCAAGCGTCGACAATTCCCAATCGAGTACGGCCATGATTCGCGGCTCGGTTGGATGATAGATCATATTGTCGATGCGGAAATCGCCGTGCACGATCGCGACGCGATCCTGCGGCGGGACGCGGGCCGGCAGCCAAGCGATCAAGTGATCCATCGCTTCGATGACCTTGGTTTCGGAGGCGCGATATTGCTTCGACCAGCGTTCAATCTGCCTGGCGAAATAATTGCCGGGCTTGCCGTAGTCGCCGAGCCCGATCTGTTGGGGATCGAACTGATGCAGATCGGCGAGCGTGGCGATCTCGGCTTCGTAGATCGCCCGGCGCTCTGCCGGCGTCCGGTCGGGCAAGGTCGCGTTCCAGAAAACCCGACCCTCGACCATGGACATGATGTAGAAAGCCGCGCCGATGACGTCCTCGTCGGTACAGAGGGCATAGGGGCGGGCAACAGGAAACCCTTGTCCATGCAGCGCCGAGATCACCCGAAATTCGCGGTCGACGGCATGTGCCGACGGCAGGAGTTTGCCGAACGGCTTGCGCCGCAATACATAGCATGTCCCCGGCGTGTCGAGCCGGTAGGTTGGATTGGACTGGCCCCCTTTGAATTGCAACACAGTCAAAGGGCCGCCGTAGCCGTCGATGTTTTGCTGCATCCATTCGTCGAGCTTCGCCTCATCGAGGCGATGGCGTTCCTCGACGGGCTTCGTGCCGGCGAAGGCCTCTTCTGCGGGCGCGCTTACCTGCGGCATCGTCACACTCGTGCGTTGGTATATTTTCGCATTTCGAGGCGCGCGATTGACCGGCAATGGACTTCATCGGGGCCGTCGGCAAGCCGCAACGTCCGGATACCCGCATAGGCCTTTGCCAATCCCGCGTCGCTCGTCACGCCCATGCCGCCATGCGCCTGGATCGCGTCATCGATCACCCGCAGGGCGACGCGAGGCGCAGCAACCTTGATCATGGCGATTTCGAGCTGCGCCGTTTTGTTGCCGACCTTGTCCATCATATCTGCCGCCTTGAGGCAGAGAAGGCGCGTCATTTCAATGTCGATGCGCGCCTCGGCAATGCGCTGCTCCCAGATCGACTGCTCGGCGATTTTCTTGCCAAAGGCGACGCGAGAGAGCAGTCTTTTCGTCATTTTTTCCAGGGCGACTTCGGCAGCGCCCAAAGTGCGCATGCAATGATGGATGCGGCCGGGGCCGAGACGCCCTTGCGCGATTTCGAAACCGCGACCCTCGCCGAGTAGCAGATTACCCGCCGGCACACGTGCATTGTCGAGAAGCACTTCCGCGTGGCCATGCGGGGCGTCGTCATATCCGAAGACGGGCAACATGCGCACGACTTTGACGCCGGGGGCATCGAGCGGAACCAGGATCTGTGACTGCTGTTCATGCTTTGCGCGAGTCGGATCCGTCTTGCCCATCACGATCGCGAGTTTGCAACGCGGATCGCCGACCCCTGACGACCACCATTTACGGCCGTTGACCACATAGCTGTCGCCGTCGCGCACGATCGACGTCTCGATATTCGTTGCATCGGAAGAAGCGACGGCTGGTTCGGTCATCAGGAAGGCGGAGCGGATCTCGCCGGCGAGCAGCGGCCGCAACCACTTGGTTTTTTGCTCGGCCGAACCGTAGCGATGCAGAACCTCCATATTGCCGGTGTCGGGTGCCGAGCAATTGAATACCTCGGATGCCCAGTAGAGGCGGCCCATTTGCTCAGAGCATAAGGCATAGTCGAGATTGGTGAGGCCGGCACCGTGATAGTCACCTTCGTCGTGTTGGGGGGAGGGCGGCAGGAAGAGATTCCAAAGACCCCCGGCTCTGGCCTTGACCTTGAGCTCTTCGATGATCGGCAGAACCTTCCAGCGCTCGCCCTCGGCAGTCTGGGCGGAATAAATTTCGGCCGCGGGATAGACGTGCTCCTCCATGAAGGCGATGACGCGCTCGCGCCAGTACTTTTGCCGCTCCGACATCGAAAAATCCATGAGATTTCTCTCCCAAATGTTGCTTATCGCCGAACCGACGCGACCCGCCCTCGGACAACGTCCTTCATTTTGAATAAACGCGCATCATTCTCGATCGGATGATGCCATCCGATCGGGATACGCGCCAGCCTTGCGTCCGGCGCCTATTTCTGCGCATCACCCTGATAGGTCGGGCGCCCGTCACCAGTCTAGCCCGAAGCGGCGTCACTGGGAAACCGCATATTCTAAAGTCCCGCTTATTCATTTGGCATATTGCCATACCACTCCTTCGATTGGCTTGACACGAAGGGCTGTGCACTGCGAATTATTCGCCTATGCCGCTGCCCTGGATCACGATGATTTTGGATTGAATCAATCCAAAACCATGAACGTGATCAATTTTAATAAGTTAGAGCGGGATGCGCAGATGAGTTTACGCAGATTGCGTAAACTCATCTGCGCCGGAAAACCCGCGAAGCGTCCGACTTTTCCCCATCCAACGCTAGAGTTCGACCTTGGCATTCGTATTTAAAACGGACGATCCCCAACTCTCGGCTCCGCTTGCGCTTTTCGAGGGGCGAATGCCGGATGCTCCGGCCTGGTTCAAGCGGGCGCTCGCCCGGCTTCCCGAAAGGACATTCGTCGAGGTCGACGGCGCGCGTATAGAAACCCTGATTTGGGGCGAACGCGGCCGGCCGGGGCTGCTGCTGTTGCATGGCAATGGCGCGCATGCGGATTGGTATTCCTTCATCGCACCTTTTCTTGCTCGCATGCATCGTGTCGTGACCTTGTCCTGGTCCGGCATGGGTGGCTCGGATTGGCGTGAAATCTTATTCGCTCGATCTTTTCGTGCGCGAGGCCGTCGAGGTGGCGCGGGCCACCGGGCTGTTCGAAGCCGCTCCGCCGGTCGTTGTCGGACATTCGCTCGGCGGGCGTATCGCCCTCGGCCTCGCGGCAGCGCATGGCGAAAAGTTGGCCGGCGCGGTCGTCGTCGATCCGCCGGTTTTCACGCCGCAAAATCTAAGGCAAAAAGCGCCACGTCTCGGGTCCAAGCCGCATCGCGTCTATCCGACCCTCGCGGCGGCGCTGGCGCGGTTTCGCTTGGCGCCGGTGCAACCCTGCGACAATCTCTTCATCCTCGATCATATTGCGCGTCAGTCTCTGCGGAAAGTGACCGATGCTGCCGGAGGGCCGGGATGGTCGTGGCGTTTCGACCCTTTTTTATGGAACAGTCTGCGCCACACCAACCCCATTCCCCTGATTTCGCGCCGCGCGTTGCCCCTTGGCGCTCGTGCGAGGCGGAATTTCGCGGCTCATGAAGGGCGATGACGCCGCCTATATGAGGAGCGTTCTGGCGGACAATGCACCCTATGTCGAAGTGCCGGAGGCCGATCATCACATCATGCTCGATCAGCCTCTCGCCTTTGTCGCGGCGATCGAGGCTCTATTGGCCGCTTGGCCATCTCCTGAGCGGGTCACAAAGCCATGACGTGCCGCAAATATGCGGGCACGCGATCAATCGGCGAAAAGGCCGAGGAAGAGCGGCCGCGCAAATAACGCGACGGCATCGCTGGGAGCGACGGAGGGAACCCAGCGCTGCAGTTCGGCGGCAGCATCGACCATGCCGTTGACGAGATGGGCAGCGATGATCTGGTCGACCGGGCGCAGCGACCCGTCGGCGATGCCGTCGACGATGAAATGCGTATAGCGGAGCGAAAGCCTGTTCATCGTTGCTACGAGCTCGTGGCGGATGGTTTCCGGCAGGGCACTCAAAGCGGTCGAGCGCAACAGCGGGCCTTGTTCCGAAAGCTGGTAGCGCACCAGCTCAGACGCGGTCGCGGTGAGTTTCGTCCAGCCGTCGGCATCGAGCGCGGCGGCGGCATTCTGGGCCCGCCGGATCACCTCGAAACTGCGGGCGAAGCAATTGCCGACGAGATCATCCTTGTTGTCGTTGTGGTGGTAGAAGGAACCTTTGGTGACGTGCAGCCGCGCCGAAATCTTTTCGACCGAGGCGCCGCGATAGCCCTGTTCATTGATGAGAAATGTCGCCGCGCGCAGGAAGGATTTGGCGGAGACCTCCGACAGGTCGCGGGCTTTGATGCAAGGCAGCGGTGGCGGGGACCAGCGCGCCTTGCTGCTGCCCAAGCCCTGGGTCAGAAGATCCGCCACCTGGTCGGCGACCCGTGGATAATCCTCGATTTCATAGCGGTCGATCCAGAGACGCATCGAATGGATTGCACTTACCAGGACATGCGCCCGCGCGTTGAGCGCGGCGCGCGACCCGGCATCGCGGCCTTTTTGCGGCAGCAAGGCACGCATGCGCCGGAACATATTCGTATACGCGTCGAACACGACCTCGACATGGGGACTGCGCATCGCCCGAATGTCGTTAAAATACATGAGTTCGGCATGGTCGCCGCGGGCGATTTGCGCGAGCAGATCGGCATAGAGGCGCAACAATGCGCTCACTTTCTCGCGCGGATCAGCCTTCGTGGCGGCGCGTTCGCAAAGGCCGTTCAGGACCTCGATCGTGCACAGGAAGCTCGCTGAGGCCAGGTCTTCCTTCTTGCGGTAGTAATACGTGACGCTGTTGGTTATCAGCGCCACGCTTTGGGCGACGTCGGCCAACGTCGCGCCCTTCACGCCCTTCTGGTTGAAGAGGCGGGCGGCGGCATCGAGAATGGCCTCTCGCTTTTTCTCGAATCTTTGCGTTTGCGGAGCGCAGGAAATGACTTTTGGGTCCATGTCCGATTAGTCGCAGGCATCGGCTCGTCTGTCCAGGTGGCGCGCTGGCGCTTATGTTGTAAGATGCTGGGCACGCGTCTCGGCCATACATCACCTGATAGACCGGTTAGCCGTTACCAGTCTAGCCCGAAGCGGCGTGACCGTAAAACCGTATATTCGAAAATTAGCTCTTTCCCTTGGAATATTGCCATACCAGTCCTTCGATCCGCTTGACACGAAGGGCTTTCCGCAGATAACTTGTGCGCGATCAGAACGGGCCGCGGGTATCACGGCCGAAACGGGAGGAAGCGAAATGCGGTTGGGTATCGCGTGCTTCGCATTTGCGGCGAGCTTGTCTGGGGGGATCGCTTGTGCTGTTCCGGCCCAGGCTGAGGACACTATCAAGATCGGCTATATCGATCCGCTGTCGGGCGGCATGGCGTCGGTCGGCGAAGGTGGCTTGAAAACGTTTCAGTACCTTGCCGATCAGATCAATGCCGCCGGCGGCGTCAACGGCAAGAAGATCGAAATCGTCGGTTTCGACAACAAGACAAATCCGCAAGAGAGCCTTGTTCAGGCGCAGAAGGCGGCCGATCAAGGCATCCGCATCATTACCCAGGGCAATGGCTCCTCGGTCGCTCATGCACTTACGGATTTCGTGTCGAAATACAATGACCGCAATCCCGGCCACGAGATCCTGTTTTTCAACTATGCGGCGGTCGACCCGGCCCTCACCAATGAAAAATGCAGCTTCTGGCATTTCCGCTGGGACGCCAATTCCGACATCAAGATGAGCGCTCTGACGACGTTCATGAAGAGCCGGGCGAATATCAAGAAAGTCTATCTCATCAATCAGGACTATTCCTTCGGCCAAGCGGTGCGCAAGGCAGCGCGCGCGATGCTGACGGAAAAGCGCCCCGATATCGAGATCGTCGGCGACGAGGTCCACCCGCTGGCCAAGATTACGGATTTTTCGCCCTATATTGCGAAGATCAAGGCATCCGGCGCCGATACGGTCATCACCGGAAACTGGGGCCAGGACATTGCGCTTCTGCTGAAGGCTGCCGCCGATGCGGGCCTGCAGACGGATTGGTACACTTATTATGCCGGCGGCGCCGGCGGGCCGACTGCGGTCAAGCAGACCGGGCTCGCGCATCGCGTTTTCGAAATCGCCGAAGGCGTTCCGAATTCCGAAGGACCCGCCGCCGCAAAGTTCGAGACGGACTTCCGCGCCAAGGTCGGCATCGGACTTTGGTATCCGCGCGCGGTGAACGAGATACGCATGCTCGTCAAGGCCGTCAACCAGGCTAAGTCGGACGAAGTGATAGCGATCGCCAAACAGCTCGAAGGCATGCAGGTCGAAGCCTTCAATGGCGGCGAAGCTTTCATGCGCAAGGACGATCATCAGTTCTTCCAGGACATGTATATCGCGAGCTTCGGGCCGCTCGATCCCGGTGCGAAGTTCGACGAAGAGGGAACCGGCTGGGGCTGGAAGACGGTCGACACGATCAAGGCGAAGGACACGGTCCTGCCGACGACGTGCAAGATGGATAGGCCCTCCTAGGCGGGATCTGCCCTGCGATTTGCGCTCGCTCAGGCTCAGGTGAGAGGCTCATTACCCTCGCGGGTTGGCCAGAGCGAGCGTTTATCGGCTGCGGGACTCGCTGCGAAAACCCTCATTGCCCGGGCCTCATGGCGAGCCCGGATTTGAAAAGGCGCTCCGCCTTCCTCCCAACCTGAATGCAATGCCGGCCGGCCTCGATCCTTTCTCATGCTGCAGCTCGTAATATTCTCGACGCTCAACGGTGTGCTCTTCGGCATGCTGCTTTTCATGATGGCGAGTGGGCTTACGCTCATCTTCAGCATGATGGGCGTGCTCAATTTCGCCCATGCGAGCTTCTATATGCTCGGCGCTTACTTTGGGTTCGAGATCAGCCGGCACATTGGCTTCTGGCCGGGTTTGATTTTTGCGCCCATCCTCGTCGGGGTAGTTGGCGCTCTCGTCGAGCGTTACGGCCTGCGGTGTGTGCACAGATTCGGACATTTGCACGAATTGCTCTTCACATTCGGCCTGGCGTTCGTGATCGAAGAACTCGTCCAAATGTTTTGGGGAAAATTACCGGTTGACTATCGCGTTCCGGACTCTCTCGATTTCGTCGCCTTTCGCCTCTTTGACACGACTTATCCGGCCTATAAGATGTTCATGCTGATGACTGCGATCGTCATGTTCATCTTCCTTCTTGCGGTTCTGACGCGCACGCGCATAGGTCTTGTCATTCAGGCGGCGCTGACGCATCCCAACATGGTTGCCATGCTCGGGCACGACGTGGGGAAAATATTCATGCTCGTTTTCGGCGTCGGCGCCGGGCTTGCCGGGCTCGCTGGCGTGATCGCGGGGCCGGCGCTTGTGACCCAGCCGAGCATGGCGGCTTTGCTCGGCCCCATCCTTTTCGTGGTCATCGTCATTGGGGGGCTTGGGTCGCTGACTGGGGCTTTCCTTGCTTCCTTGCTCATCGGGATCATTCAGACGTTCGCCGTCGCCGTGAATTTCTCCTTTACGCAACTCTTGGGTCCGGTCGCGCCGCCTTTCCTCAGTGATCTCTGGCAAGTGACGGTCGCTGAGCTTGCCCCGATCATTCCTTATTTGCTTCTCGTCCTCATGCTGGTGCTGCGACCCACCGGCCTCTTGGGGAAGCGTAAATCATGAATTTCGCCCTGCGTATGTTCGGGCCCTGGGTCATGCTGCTTGTCGTGCTCGCTGCTGCTCCACTCGTGTTCTCCTCCGGCACGGCTCTCACGATGATGTCAGTGATGGGCGCGATGATCATTTTCGCGCTCTCCTATAACGTCTTGCTTGGCCAAACGGGCCTCCTCTCCTTTGGCCATGCCGTCTATTACGGGCTCGGCGGCTTTGTCGCCATTCACGCCATGAATGGCGTGATACATGGCAAGCTCGGCATACCTGTTCCCGTCATTCCGCTCGTCGGCGGTGTCGCCGGTCTCTTTTTCGGCTTTCTCTTCGGCCTTATCTCGACGCGCCGCGCCGGGATCGTCTTTGCCATGATCTCCTTGGGACTCGGTGAGCTGGTCTCATCGAGCTCTTTCATTTTGCGGACATTTTTCGGTGGGGAAGAAGGCGTCACGACGAACCGGACGAAGCTCGCGGTCTTCTTCGGGCACAAGTTCGGTCCTCAGATCGAGGTCTATTATTTCGTTGCCGTCTGGTGTTTTCTCTGCATCCTCGCGATGTACGCACTCACCCGAACGCCATTCGGCCGCATGTGCAATGCAGTACGCGAAAATGCCGAGCGCGTGCAGTTTCTCGGCTATTCGCCGCAAAAAGTGCGTTTCATCGCATTCTGCTTTGCGGCATTCTTCGCGGGCGTCGCCGGTGCACTTTCGGCGGTGAATTTCGAGATCATGAATTCCGCGTCGCTCGGGGCTCAGCAATCGGGCATCGTATTGCTCATGGCCTATGTCGGCGGCGTCGGCTATTTTGCAGGCCCGATCATCGGTGCGGTCATCATCAGCTTTCTGCAAATCACTTTGTCCGATGTCACCAGTGCCTGGCAGCTCTATTTCGGCCTGCTTTTCATCGTGGTCGTGCTTTTCTCGCCGGGCGGGATTGCCGGCTGGCTGATGCTGCATGAAGATGTCCTGCGGCGTGGCGAGGCATGGCGGCTGCTGCCGGCCTATGGCCTTGTCGCGGCACCGATCGCGGCCGGAGTGGTCGGGCTCATCATGTTAATCGAACTCAGCCATCGGCTCTTGGTCGAAGCCCAGACCGAAGGGACGGCGATGCGCTTGTTCGGCTTCGAGATGGATGCAAGTGCTGCCGCGCCCTGGATTCTGGCCGTGGTTTTCCTCGCCTTCGGCCTGGCCGCGGGCCGCTTGGCTTGGCCAAGGGTCACCGCGGCGTGGGGCGAGATACATTTGCGACGTCACAAGAAAGTCCCCGCATGACCGCGGCGCTCGAGCTCTCCGCGCTCCACAAGAATTTCGGAGCAACACCGATCATTCGCGGTGTTTCGCTCGAAATAGCTATGAGCGAACGCCATGCGATCATCGGCCCTAACGGAGCTGGAAAATCGACGCTCTTCAATCTCATCAGCGGCCGAATTCCGTTGAGCTCCGGGGAGGTCCGGCTTAAAGGGGAACGTATCAGCGGCTTGCCGGCCTATGAGATCAACCGGCGCGGATTGTCGCGCAGTTTCCAGGTAACCAACATATTCCCGCGCTTGTCCGTGTACGAGAATCTGCGTTGCGCCGTGCTCTGGTCGCTCGGCTATAAATATTCCTTTCTCGTCGGGATCAACCGGTTGCGCGACGTGCGGGAACGCGCGGAATGGCTGTTGGAGCGCGTCGGCCTCTCCGACCGCCGCGATGTACAAGCCGGCGTGCTGACCTATGCCGAGCAGCGCGCTTTGGAGATCGGTGTAACCATTGCCGGCGGAGCCGACGTAATCTTGCTCGACGAGCCGACCGCCGGCATGAGCAATAGCGAGACCGAGCAGGCCGTTGCCCTCATTCGCAAAGTGACGGAGGGCAAGACGCTCGTGATGGTTGAGCATGACATGAGCGTGGTCTTCGGATTGGCCGATCGTATTTCCGTGCTCGTCTATGGCGAGATCATTGCCAGCGACACGCCGCCGCGGATTCGCGAGAATGCCGCGGTGCGCGAAGCCTATCTCGGACAAGTGAGCCCTTGATGCCGCCGCCGATCCTCGATGTCGTCGATCTTCACGCCTATTATGGCAAGAGCCACATTTTGCGCGGCGTGCGATTTTCCGTCAACGAGGGCGAGATCGTCAGCCTGCTTGGGCGCAATGGCGTCGGCCGGTCGACCACGATCAAGGCGATCATGGGAGATGTGGCGCCGAAGGGGTCGATCCGCTTCAGGGGCGGTGAAATCGTCGGACGCAGGCCGAACGAGATCGCCCGCCTCGGCCTCGGATACGTTCCGGAAACCCGTGATATTTTTCCTGGCCTTACCGTTCGACAGAACCTCCTGCTTGGAGAGAAGTCCGGCAAGTCGGCAAGGCTTGCGAAGGCACTTTGGACGATGCAGGACATGTTCGACATGTTTCCAATTCTCGCCGAGCGCGCCGAGGCTCCGGCTGGCGTTCTTTCCGGCGGCGAACAACAAATGTTGACCATTTGCCGGACACTCATGGGCAATCCGGAACTGATTATGATCGATGAGCCGACGGAAGGCCTATCGCCGCTCATGGTCGAACATGTCAGCCATCTTTTGACGGAAATCGCCCGACGCGGCGTGTCCATGTTGCTGGTCGAGCAGAAATTGACGATAGCGCTGAAGATCAGCGACCGGCTCTATGTTATGGGGCATGGCCAGATCGTCTTCGAAGGAACGCCGAGCAATCTCGCCGCGAACGAGGCGGTTCGCAAAGAATGGCTGGAAGTGTGAACAGAGGCTGGCGCGGCGGCTTGCGTGCCATGTCGAAGAACGCGACGAAAGGCAGAAGTGCGCGTGCGAAACTGGCCGGCAGACGGTCCACGAGCTCGATGATTTGCGTCAGGTCCTCTTTCGGCAATACTTTCAAGATTGGCAGACCGAGGGCATAAACGATGCTGCCCGCGGCGATCGCGACAACAAGACCGAGTTGCGTCGGACTCTCGTCGACGATAAAGCGCGCCGCACCGGCGCAAACGATCGCCTCTACGAAGATGTAAAACGAGCGCGCGGATGAACAGAGGTGTCGTGCAAAATGTCCTGCAAATCATGACTGTATCCGTCATGCTGGCGGCAACCGCAGTCGCCAACGCGGCGGAAGATCGGGCACGGCCGCCGCTGACGGGCTTGAACATTGCGGGCGCCGAGTTCGGCCACGTCGGTGGCCGTTATGGTTTCGACTATATCTATCCCTCGCAGGCCGAGCTGGCCTTTACCGCATCGCAAGGGTTTTCAGTCATCAGGCTTCCCTTCTTGTGGGAACGCCTGCAGCCGCAGCTTGGCGGCGTACTCGAATCCGAGGAACTGGCGCGCTTGACGGCTGTCGTGCATCTCGCCGAAGAACATGGTCTCTCCATCATTCTCGACCCGCATAATTACGCGCGCTATTTCGATCGCACCGTCGGTTCGCCGCAAGTACCGATCGAGTCCTTCGCGCAATTCTGGCATGGGCTGGCCGAGATATTCCGCGACGATCCGCATGTCGTCTTCGGCCTCATGAATGAGCCCCACGACATGTCGACGGAAGCCTGGGCAGCAGCGGCTTCGGCGGCGATTCTAGCGATCCGCGGCACGCGAGCGGAGAACCTTATCCTGGTTCCGGGGAACGCCTACAGCGGGGCGCATAGCTGGGCGAAGGCCGGCTATGGCACGCCGAATGCCGTGGCGTTGCGCGGCATCACTGACCCATGCAACAACATCGCATTTGAATTTCATCAATATTTGGACGCAAATTTCTCGGGAACGAGTCCGGCCTGTCCGGCGCCGCAAGTCGCCATCGACGCTTTGCAAAGCGTAACGGACTGGCTGCACGAGACGGGGAAGAAGGGCTTTCTCGGCGAGTTTGCCGCAAGCGAACGGCCCGAATGTCTCGCCGCAATGAACGCCATGCTGCAATTCCTGGCCGATCATGGCGACGCTTGGCTGGGCTGGACCTATTGGGCTGCGGGCGCCTGGTGGGCGCCGGACTATATGTTTTCCGTCGAGCCGAAACCGGGGGTCGAGCGCCCGCAGCTCGAGATCCTGCAAGCTTGGCGAGGCGAAGGCGGGTTGCCCCCGCATGTCTGCAGTCCGTCCAGCATCCCGCGCTGATCGCATGGTCGGCCAACGAACGAAGCTTGGGTGCGTAGATTGTCTCAGGGTTAACGTTTTCTGAACCTGGAGGAGGCGAAGAAGTTGGCTCGGACTAGCGCCCGACTATCCGCGCAGTCCAATAAGATTCAGGTTTGTACCAGCTCGCTGTCCCTCTCACGATCCGGCGGCCATCGGGCGACAGTTCGCCAAAATACCGCCCATTGTTACCGAGACGGTGGAGCACGACCGAATTCTGTTCCACCCGCATGAATTCGATGACATCGCGAACGATGCGATCCGACGCACTGTTCTGCCACTCCGCGTCGAACGTGTTCGAATATCCGCGCCGCGTCCAAACTCCGTCCCAATGGCTCCCGTCCGACGCTTGCTCGCGCACATGCCATTCTCGACCGAGATCGAAATCCTGTGCAGCAGCCGCGGGACTCAGCGTGGCAGCGAGTGCAAACAGCAACAGGCGGCGTCGATGGATTTGCATGGCACTGTCCTTGTGGAAGAAGGCGATGCGATGCTCCGTTGTATAGCGTCTCGGCATAATCGACGGCGGCGGCCACGGGACACGGGCGCGCGCCGTGCCGGCGGGCGATGGAAGCGTTGACCGTTTCGCTTTGGCGGATGTCCAATGCGGCCTCTGTCGGGCGGATGCGTTACGACGCCACGCGGTGGGAAGAGACGTGAGCGAAACTCGCCGGGCAGAGGGGACCGCGACGGTCGCTTCTGCTGTATCAGGACTGTGCCGCACTTGCGGTCGCCCACGGCATGGAACCCTACGGTTTCCGCATTCTTAAAACGGCGGGTTTTTGCGAATGCCGGTGCGCTGCCGCTTCAACTTTGACTATAGGCCTTGAATGAGAGGAAGCAACCGAGCGCCAGCATGATGACGGCTTCTCCGACGATAAACCCGGTGTTATGGACAACCCCGGCCGCGATTGCGACGAGCTGGGTCGGAAACAGCATTCGCACAACGCCTGAGAACGTAAAGAGCCAGCCGAGAACTGTCACGAGCACCGGCCAACCGGCCTTCCAGAGATTGTGAGCGCGTACAATAGCAAGCCCCGCGACAAAAATGATAATGCCGGTCACAAGGACCAGAGCAGGGTCGCGGGAGACTTGCTCTATCATTGCAGGCAAGGAGCCCAGGTTCACCAACATACTTACAGCGAGTACAATAAATGTAGGTCCGATCAATCCTGATATCGTTTTCGATGTTGTCATCCGACTGCCCCCTTGCTTTTGAGACTCGTCGCTAGGTGCCGTTAGTCTCATCTTCCGTCTCGAAACTCGGATATCACGATTCAGCGACAGCCGGCAAGCGATCGACGCCTCGACGATTTCTTACAGCTGCTCACGGCCGTTCTTGTCGCTAACCGGCGGTTCGCTGGTTTCGGATGAACGATCGGAACCCACCCTGTGGCAACATTCGAGCGTGGCCACCGGAAGGGTGGCGGTCGACCGAGATCGAACTCTTACGCTGCAGCCGCGGAACTCAGCGTGGCTGCGAACTCAAACAGCAACAGGCGGCGTCGATGGATTTGCATGGCACTCTCCTTGTGGAAGAAGGCGATGAGATGCTCCGGTACATAGCGTCTCGGCACACTCAACGGCGGCGGCCACGCGACACGGGTGCATGTCGTGCCGGCGGGCGATGGAAGCGCTGAAAATTCCTTGATGGTGGATGTCCGATGCGGCCTCTGTCGGGCGGATGCGTTACGACACGCGGTGGGAAGGTGCGCGAGCCAAACCCACCGGGCGGAGGGGACCGCGTCGGCCGCTCCACAGTCTTGCATCGGCCGTCACGCATTTCCCCCTGACAATTTGACGGCGGGAAGACGCCTGGAACAAACTCGCCGGGTGGAATTTGTTGTCGCGTCGAATCCGGCGGCTGCAGTGGCTGAGAAATGGCGTTGCGATTGTCGGACCGTGTCCGCGCGCGCGTTGGCGGCGTGACGCAGACATGATCGCCCGGTTTGGCCTCGCGCCAGACATAGCCTTTCACGCAGCCGCCCTCGGGATCGACGCGCGACGGAGCGGCATTATTGTCTTCGACCGCCTGGTCGCGCACCCACGTCGGCACGCACACCCGGTCGCCGCGGAACGCCTCTCGTGGCACCAAGCCATTGGCGCATTGTTCCGGGTTATCGGACCGCCCTGGAACCTCGACCGGGAGCTCTGGGGTCTCGACTGGTTGCTTGACACCGCACTTGCCGTCGTCAAGCCGCGTTTGGCCCGGAGGGCACGCGGGGAGGAGCACGCTGCATCTGCGATCCACCATGGTTTGGTCGGGAGGGCACGCCGCTAACACGCAAGTTCCGTGCGGGCCGGGAACCAGGCCTGGCGGACACGGATGCTCCTGCGGCGGCATCTTCGGAGTGCAAGTGCCGTCGGGGCCGCGCACATCGTCGCCGGTGCAGGCCGGCACAAGCACCGGGAGTCCGACCGGCGGCATGACGGCACAAGTGCCATCGTCAAGCCGGGTTTCGTCAGGCTTGCAAGCGTTCCGCTCGGTGCTCTGTTTGGATGTATTCGAAACGCAAAACCCATTTTGCGCAGTATGATACCCCGAAGGGCAGCAAAAACCGCCGCTCGCCACGCGGTCGGGCAGACAACAGGTACCCTGCGACGTTCCGACCTCCCCGGAGGGGCATTTGATGCAGGTGGCGCCGGGCAAGTTCTGCGGACAGCAGCCGGCCAATTCGGTCTGCCCGGGGGGGCAGTTGCTACAGAGGCCGGTGGTGGGTGGGGACGGGATATAATTGGGCGGGCAAAGCCGCGTGCAGCTGCCATCAGAATTCGTCGCCGCCGTCCACGGACAGCCGCACGTGCCGTTGGGCTGCGGCGCCAGGCCGGCCGCACAGCATTGATAATGGTTCGAAATGCTCGAGCCGGGCGGGCAACAGCTATTCGTCCGCGGGTTGAAGGGCGCGTTGCCCGAACACCCGGTTATGAACGGCTCCTTTGGCGTACAGGTGCCGTTCTTCAGCGGCACCTGCCCGGCCGGACAACAAGTCCCCGAATATATCAGGACCGGCGGCAGGCCAGGGTACTGGAAAGTGAGCGTCGCAGGAATTTGACCGGGCGGGCAGCAGGCCCCCGAAGAAAGCGAATAGGGTGGCGAACTTGACGGCAAAGGCGGCGCCAAGGTGCAGGCTGTGCCGTATCCTGGGGCATCAAGGGGATAATAGCAGGTGCTGAAGGTAGGGCTCAGTTGTTCCGGAGCCGGACAGAGACCGTCGCTTGCTATGATCTGGGCAAGCGTCGGGTTATCCACCAGACAGGTGCCGTTCGACAGCTGGATCTGACCTTGCGGGCAAGCGCTGCAGGTCCCTGTGCCGAAGCAAAGGTCCGGAATTGGACAATTGCCGTTGGCATCCGGCGGGTTACCTCCGACCGCGCAGACGCAATTGCCGTTGGCGTCCGTAGTCTGGAAGAACGGACATGCGCTTGCGCTGCCAAGACCCAGTATGATCAAGAAAAAAAGCGAGAGCTGCAACAAGAGGCGAGGCGCCGGAAATCACCTTTCGGTTGGCGATGAAGGCTGAAATCGAAGACAGGCGTCTGCCAACCAACGGTCCCATGGCACTTCCCCCAGGCGTCCCGCAGAATGCAGCTGTGGATGCGATGATCGACTGTTCGTCATTCACCGCGACCTGAGGAATTCAACCTGCGTCTCCAGACGAGCTTTGGATCGTCTTGATTTCAACGATAGCAGGCAGTGGCAATTCTGCGAAGCCATTTTCCCGAGCAGTGCCCGAAGCGGCGATCAGTCCATTCTTGGGCTAGGCCACGATGTCCCGCTTGCTACGATTGATTTTGCCGGCTTCCGTCAGTGCGCGATAATGATCGGTTGCGGCGGGCCAGTAATAGCCTGCGGCGGCTTCTTGCGCGGCGCTTTGCGATTGCGCGTGGGTATGGCCGAACGCGGCGAAGACCTCTTCGATCTTTGCCGCGGCATCAGCGCGATCACTGTGATCGGCGAGGTGAACGAGATCGCGGCTTTTGGCTAAGGCACAAAAGGCCTCGTTGGCATGGACGATCGGGATGAGCCTGGCGCTCAACGCGTCGATGACGGCAGGACCGGATCCTTTATGCTCCGAAGCGCTGACGAAAAGGCTCGTGCGCGCAAGCATGGCGGCCACACTCGAATATCGGTTGAAGATCGAAAAATCGCAAAAGTGGCGTCACTTCTCGGGACACGCCCTAAGGCGCAACCGCCATCTGATGGCTGACGTCCCGCCGCTCGGTCTGGTCTGCATCGGCCTCAATCTTGGCGATGAAACCGGCGATCTTCTCGATGGACGGTCCATCATATAATAATGGAGCGTGGCCTTGACCTTGCACGACAAGCGTCTCGCAGGTTTCATGGTGGCGCGCCATTTCCGCAAAGGTCTCGGGCGATAGGACGTCCGAATTCGCGCCGCGGATTATGAGAAGCGGAATTTTTTGCAAGGTGTCGTAAAGCGGCCAGAGGGTCGGCAAAGGGGCCTCGAGGTCGATCAATTCCAGGGCCTTCACCAGCATCGGGCTATATTTGAGGCCAAACGAGCCGTCCGCCTTCTGGAACGTCGCGAGCGCGTGCATCTTCCATTCTTCTTCCGACAAGGCGGTGAACTGATTGCCCATCAAGCGTTTCAGGAGATCGATGCCGTCTTCGAGCCCTCGCGGCGGCTGGATGTTGCTCAAGACACGGCGAATTCGCAGCAGCCCCAGCGGTTCGACGACCGGACCCACATCGTTCAGGACCGCGCCGCGCAACAGATTGGGCCGGAAAGCAGCCATGGCCATGATATGGAGGCCGCCACGCGAAGTGCCGATGAAGATGGCGTCGGATATTTCTGCGGCCATCAGCATGGCAGCGATATCGGCTTGCTCGACGCCGAGTTCGAAATTGCGCCAATTTGGATCATGGTCGGATGCGCCACGGCCGCGATAATCGAGAGCGAATACACGCCGCCTCGTCCCGCCGGCCGCACCGGCCGTAAGCGCTACAGCGAGCGGGTTGAAATCCGAACAGCAGCGTGCCAGGCCGGGCAGGCAGACAACCGCAATACCTGGGTCCAGCGGTGAGCCGTACTCGCGCATGTGCAGCCGCAGACCGTCCGGGGCGGTGACAAAACGGTTAACACAGCCCGCGAGCGGTCGACCCATAAGCATTTTCGAGCGCCTCCTCACCAACCCATAATAGTTATGTGAAAGTAATTATTCGACCCTGTCAAATTCAATTGACTGGACGGCAGAAAGGCGCCTCGGCAGGCACGTAATTTGGCGTATTGACGGAAAAGATTCAGCACCGACCAGCTGCTGTCGTGGCCAATCCGCACAGAACGGTTTTGCCCGAGGCTCCGCTGATCAGCGCGCGCTCTTCTGCGGGCAGTGTCTAGAGCAGTCCCGTTAAGGAAATGTGGTGCGGCGCAGCGGCAAATTATTTTGCCGCCGTGAAGACGTGATTGTCGGCTTCTCCGTTGCCCTGTGTGGGCTGCGGATTTGCAAAACTCGCCCGGTACATAAACAGATTTTCCATGACCCTCTGAACGTAGTTGCGGGTTTCCGCCAGCGGTATCCGCTCCACCCAATCGATCGGATCGACGCCCAGCGAGCGTGGATCGCCATGGGCCTCTATCCACTCTTTCACCCGCTTGGGGCCGGCATTGTAAGCGGCGAATGTGAGGATGTAGGACCCGCCCCGTTCGCGCAACAAGTGTCCGAGGTGGGCCGCGCCAAGCTTGGCGTTGAAAGCAGCATCCGTCGTGAGCTTGTCTGCGTCGAAGTCGAGCCCTGCATGCCGGGCCGTGCGTTTCGCCGTCGACGCAATCAATTGCATCAGGCCTTTGGCGCCGGCGCTCGAAACGGCATGCGGATCGAAGCCGCTTTCCTGCCGTGCCACGGAATAGACGACGGCGGGTGCGGCTGAGTTTTCCAAGGGATCGAAACGCGGGATGCCGAATGTCGGATATGCCAGACGATCGTCGTCGATCCGTCTCTGGTTCAGGATTTTGCCAATCATTAGGGCGGCATGTGCATTCCGTTCGGCGGCCACCACTTCCGCGAGCGCGGCAAGCTGCGCCGCGTCGGAGACATGTTGCGCGACTTCGCTGGCAAGCGACAGGGCGAGCTCTTTCTCGTCGATGGCGAAGAGCAACTCGACCGTCCGAATGGCTTCGAGACGAGCTTCCCCACCTGACGGTTTGGGGAGAGTGCGCAAACTAATGCGCCCTGTCCCACCGACCCGTTCGCGCGCGATTTGTCCGTAGTAAGTTGATGTTTCCGCAGCGGCTTTATCGTAAAAGCTCCGGGCGCGCGCCAGCGCATCGTCGTCCCTGGAGATTTCCGCGGCGCGGCCTTGCCAATAGGCGGCGCGTGCCACGGATATCGGGGTCTCGGCGAGTTCCGCGGCCACCGCGAAATGGCGCGCTGCCCGCGCCGGATCGTTCAAGAACCGCAGCGCGATCCAGCCGGTGAAAAATTCGGCTTCGATGCGTGCCTCGGTGCTTAAGGCCTCGTGTTCGGCGCAGAGCTTGTAGGCCGTTTCGGCTTCGCCGAGATCGAGAATTTTGCGGGCGAGGAACTGGCGCTCGGCCCACCATTCGTCGCCATTAGGGGGAAGCGTGGTACCGCGTCGCACCGTTGCAAAAAGCGCCACGGCCTCTTTGAGTTTTTCCGCATGGCGCAGCTTTTGGACTTTGGCGAGGACGTAGTCCGGGTCGCTTTGCAGGGCAATAGGGATCGCCGCGAACATCTTGTCGGTCGCGCTGTTGCTCAGTGCGGCCAACCGCAACTTGGCGAGAGCCAGGGCGTCGCCGCCGGCAAGGGCGGCGGCGCGCAAGGCCGCCTCCGCCTCTCCCTTCGAAATGAGCCGGTCGGCACGAATCCTGTGGTCCGCATTGTCGAGATCGCCGGCGAAATCGGCCTTGAACCGATTTTCGAAGCCTAAACTCAAGACCGCTTCGTGCCAGACCGAACGGACGAGCGCACGGGCCTGCGCCGTCTTGCCGTCGCTTTCGAGCGCCCGGGCGAGCGCCAGCTTACCAGGGACGGTTTCGGGCTCTTGGTTAGCGAAAAAGGCTACGATCCGCTCCGGTGCCGCTTTGCGGAAGTAAAGGGCGGCCTCCATTCGGTGCCTTATCCAGCGATTTCCAGGCCAGTCGGGGTGGGCCACCTGAAAAGCCTGCAGCCGGTCGAATCCCACTTCGCGCGGCGCTGTGCGCAGTGCCACCCATTCGAGCAGCGTATGGACGAGTGCGTCATGCGCCGTCTTGGCCGCGGCATCGCCGTGCGCGAGATCTCCGGATTTGTAGAACGCAATGGCTTCGCGCAGCCCGGTGAGATCGTGCCCGAGGGCTGCAGCGCGATCGGCCGGTGCGGGCGCCGCAATTTCTGCCTCGTCCGCCTGATCCGGCACGTTTTGCGCTCCAAAAAGTTTGGCGCGCAGATGATCGAGCGCCTCCCCGAACGCGTGGAGGAATGGTTCGTTCGAAGGTTTGCTCTGCTGCGGGATATTCTCCGAATGCCGCTCCGAAACGTCAGTGGTTAACGCAATGCAGACAGCGAGCCCGATAAGGCTCGCAAGGAGAGGACCGAAAATACGAATGTTGCAGCGTCTTGCGACCATGACGCATTCCGTTCCGAAGAGCCACGAACCCAGCCAAATCGCATTTTTGCCACATCGGCTATGAAGATGTGCCTCGATCGCGATCTACGCAAACTGGAAAAATCGGTTCGACATCAACAATACCAACGGCCAGCTTCAGCGCTGCGACGACGCAAATCCTTCCACCCAGAGGCTGGTGCGAGGGCCCGAATTTCCACCGCAGCGATCCGACCCTTCCGCGCGGCGGCCGAGGGTCAAGGATAGGTCGGACTATCAGATCAAGGACTTAGTGTTGCCGGGCCTGTTTGACCTTGCGGAACTCTGCCCACTCGCTATGTGTGTACATCCGCGCTCTTTGGCGGAATATTGGGCGTGAAATCCAGCCCGCAAATTGCGGCATCTGTTTGGCAATCGTCGGAAGGAAATCCCCGCCATGGGCAAGAAGGCCACCTTCAAGGGCTCGATCACCGCACTGGTGACCCCGTTTCGTGGTGGCGAATTCGACGAAGCCGCTTTCCGTGCCTTCGTCGATTGGCAGATCACCAATGGCACGCATGGCCTCGTGCCGGTCGGTACAACCGGTGAAAGCCCAACTCTTTCGCATGAGGAACATCATCGCGTGGTCGAGGCCTGCGTCGCCGAGGCAAAGGGCCGGGTGCCGGTCATCGCCGGGGCGGGCTCGAACAATACCAAGGAAGCGATCAGCTTGGCCGTGCATGCCGAAAAGGCCGGAGCGGACGGGCTTCTCGTCGTCGTCCCGTACTATAACAAGCCCTCGCAAGAGGGCATGTATCATCACTTCAAGGCCGTCAATGACGCGGTCGGTATTCCGATCATCATTTACAACATTCCCCCGCGGACCGTCGTGGACATGTCGATCGACACGATGAAGAGGCTTTTCGAACTGCCGAACATCGCGGGCGTCAAGGACGCGACCGGCAATCTCGCGCGAATTCCGCTGCAGCGCCAGGCCCTGGGGCCCGACTTCATTCAATTGTCGGGGGACGACATGACAGCTCTCTCAGTGATGGCGCATGGCGGCGAGGGCTGTATTTCGGTGACGTCGAACGTGGCGCCGCGCGCTTGCGCAGTCGCGCAGGAGGCCTGTCTCCGCGGCGATTTTGCCGAAGCCCTGAAAATTCATGACCGGCTCACGCCGCTCCATGCCGCTTTGTTTGCCGATCCCAATCCGTCGGGCCCCAAGTTCGCGCTCTCGCTCATCGGCAAAATGACGGCCGAGGTGCGTTTGCCCCTGCTGCCGGCGAGCGATGCGGCAAGATCGGCGGTTACGGCCGCGATGAAACATGCCGGCTTGCTGTCGTCTTGATGCGGTCGCTGATGGGAGCATAACTTGGCCGCAAAGCCGGAGCCGAAGCGCAAGATCGCCGCCGACAATCGACGCGCGCGGTTCGATTATGAAATCGGCGAGACCTTCGAAGCGGGGCTCGTCTTGACCGGGACCGAGGTGAAATCGCTGCGGACCGGAAAAGCGACGATCGGCGAGAGCTATGCCAGTCTCGACAGGGCCGGCGAGATTTTCCTCGTCAATGCCAACATCCCCGAATATCTGCAAGCCAACCGGTTCAACCACGATCCCAAGCGACCGCGCAAGCTCTTGTTGAACTCGCGCGAAATCATCAAGGTCAGAAAAGCGCTTGAGCGCGAAGGCATGACCTTGGTGCCGCTGAAGATCTATTTCAACGAACGTGGTCGCGCCAAGGTCGAAGTCGCCATCGCGCGCGGCAAGAAACTGCACGACAAGCGCGAGGCCGAAAAGCAGCGTGACTGGAATCGCGAGAAGAGCCGGCTCTTGCGCGCCAGAGGCTGAACGGGAGCGGGGCTCGAACTTGGGCGCGCTCAAGCCAGACCATTGCGTCATCCATGTTTCCGACTGGAACCGCTCGAACAGGTCTTATGCCGATGTGCTCGGCGCCGAGATCGTGCCGCGTCAGAATGGCTTCTGCTCAACCGATTCTAGTCGATGTGCATCCATTGTGAGCACTGTTACGGTGAACCACGCGTATTTACTGAATTATACGAGGCAGGTCAGCGAAGGCGCACTTTTAGAGAAATACGGGCGTGTCACCGTAATACCAAAAAAGCTGAAACAGGCGATAGCTGATCGCAAGGCGGCCTTATGCAAGTTCGCACTGGTTGCCGCGCATCAGCGTCATCCTGAGGGATAGAATGACCCGGACAAGCCAGCTCCTGCGGACAGGAACCTATCAACCGCCCGTCGCAGCCTTAAGGTTGTCGCTTAGCGATATAGTATGTCTAAGGCAACAGGATCGAAGATGATGGTTGACCAAAACGTTATTGATTGTCTCGACGGCGCGTTACGCAATCGCGCTGCGCGGGTTGACAGGGCTTTGTTGACCGGCAATCTGAAGGCGTTGACCGAGCAATTCGAGCGACGCGCCGAAATAACGGTACGCCGGATAAATGGCCATCTCCCAGCTTGCCACCGCCACCTTGCCCATATTTCCTTTTGTGAAGCCCCCGAATACGGCGCCGTCGCAATCGAAGATCGATACGATTACATCGTTTTGAATATCGGCCTGGTGCCGACGCTGATGGATTTTTTTCAACGAATGATGGCAACGGCGGGGTTGTGGCCGGCCTTCGGGAAACAGGCAGCCGATCCTTCAAGAGATGAATGGCCGGCCACTGAAAACCTGCCTGCGCATATCCTTTGGACTGTACTGCCAAAGCGCGCGCCCGAAGACCCATTGCGCACGGCTTTGGCGGTCGTGTTTATGTCCGAATGCTTTGACTTGATTGTGCGGCATGAATTTGCGCACCTCGTTCTTGGACATACGGCGGCAGATTGCCAGTCTGCTCTAAAAGACGATCCGATTGCCGTTCAAGCGCTTGAGTTGGTCGCGGACGGTCACTCCGCTATCTGGGGCCTGGACATGCTTCGACACTGGCCACAAGCGTCCGACCGCATTCCACGCCCTGTTGATGCCGGATATCTGGAATTCCATCGCACTCCTGACGATGCAATAGTGAACTATCTGCTCGCAATTTTCTTTGTGTTTCGTCTGATGGACGAGACAGTTTGGAACAGCCACACGCTTCCAATGCGGCATCATCCACCTGCCCCGATACGCTTTCATGCCGTCTGCATTCACCTCCTCGAACACTTTACAAATGCTGGAGATGCAGAAGGCCACGCTCGGGTGCTGCGAACGATGCAGGAGATATGGGAACTAGGGGAATTTATTTTCGCCAAAACTCTTAATCGAAAGCCGAACACTGAGGTCAAGCGGCTGACGTTAAGCGAAGAAACTGAATGCCACTACAATTTTATATCTGATCGAGCCAAGATCATGCCGCAACGTTGGTTCGGATTGGCCCAATAGCACCAACCTTGCTGCCTAGATCCCTATCCGTTCGACCTCGTCGAGGCTCATCTCGTCGTGCCGGCGATCGCAAAGCTGCGTAGTGCGCGTACTGGCATGGTTCGCCATAGCCGTGGCCTTTTCAAGCGTGCCACAATTCTTAAGATAAGCCGTGATGCCTGTCGCGGGCGTGTTTTGCTGGGGACGCAGGCCGTGCCGGCAATCGAATCAGTCATCGTCTTCCTCATCAAAGAGCGGTTTCAGGTCTCTCCCGCCATACAGAACGTGGTCGATTATTACGGTCGTTGCGGTGATATGAAAGGCGATAGTCACACGGCGGCGAAAACTTATGATCCGCAGGTCCGGACGCAGATCGTCACGACGCCGGCCGCGCGCGGGGAAGTTCGCCAGGCTCAGGCACTGCGCGATGATGCGATCCGTGTAATCGCGCGCCCGCTCGGCACCGGAATTGGTCTCGATATCGTCGTAAAGCTTAAGGAGGTCCGCCTGAGCCTCCGGTGCGAATATGATCTCATGTGTCACGGACAGCCTTTTTCAGGCGGTCGGCGTGGTGCGCGCGAAGGGCGGCAACGACCTGGTCTGCCGGGATGCCGCGTTGCGGGTCAGCCTGCATGGCGTCATAGACCGGGATCACTTCATCGCGCAGCCATCGCTCTACGGCAGCGTCGCGTTCTTGCAGCGCGCGCAGGCCAGCGCGCACGACCTCGCTCGCCGAAGCATAGGCGCCGGTATCAACGAGGGCATCGATATAGCTTGCCTGGGCGGATGGCAGGCTGATGGTCCTTTTTTCAACTTGGGACATTGGATTGCTCCTCCATACGACACATCATAGCACAAAGTATGAAGGCTTCATACTTACTTGGCGACTTCGGAATGAGGTGCTTTAGAGTGTTATAAAGGAGTTTATGCAGGCCGCTCCCAGGGAACCCCCGATTTGCATCGGCGTCCCGATGGAACTTGGGCCCATAGCGACCCGGGGTGCCAAAGGCGCGGCGACGAGCGTCTATTTTCGCGACCCGGACGGGTCGCTCCTGGAGTTCATGGCCTATTCGCCGGGCCGCGGCTGAACACCGATGCGCGCGCAAGCTTTGCTGAAGACCTCCCGAAACATCGCAGCGGTCAGAACGCCGGTATTCGTGTTGTAGCGCGAGCAGTGATAGCAGTCGAAGAGGGCGAGCCCGCGGCGGCCGACATCCGCCAGCAGATGTTCGCGTCCGTGCGCAAAGGGCAGATCGGTAAGCTTGCGGCCAAGGGCGCGAACGAGCGAATCATGCGCGATCCGCCCGAGGGCAATGATCGCCTCGAGATCCGGCATTTCGGCGATCGTCGCGGCAAGAAAGCGGCGGCAGGCGGCGATTTCGGCCGGAGTCGGCTTATTTTGCGGCGGCACGCAGCGCACCGCATTGGTGATTGCGCAGCCAACGAGAGTCAGCCCATCGTCGGCGCGCTGGCGATATTGGCCAGAAGCGAGGCCGCAGGCGAGCAGAGTTTCGTAGAGGAGATCGCCGGCGAAATCTCCGGTGAAAGGCCGGCCGGTGCGATTGGCGCCGCGCAAGCCGGGCGCAAGCCCGATGATGAGCAGCCGCGCGTTGGTCGGTCCGAATGATGGGACCGGCGCGTTGAACCAGTCCGGATATTCGGCGCGGTTCGCCTCTCGAAAGGCGGCGAGCCTTTCGCACAAGGGGCAATCCCGGCCCGGATTCGCTGCCGATCCGACCCGCGGCGCGTCGTTGCTAGAGCATGTCACTTCCGCCACATCGGATGGATCCGATGTTTAATGTGCGAAATGTTGCTCGACTCGTCGGCCAAGGACATGCTCCAAATTGTCATTGCCGAACCGAGTTTTCGTGGCGTCCGAATAGCAGCTTGAGCCGATCGGGTTAACCCGATCGGCTCAGCAAAGCAATTCGACTCAATCAGGCCCGATTGCGGCCGGTGCGCGTCGAGGGCGGCTCGCGTCAATCGTCGATGATGTCGTGATCGTATCCGCCCGGCACGGCCGCAGCGGGACGCCGGTCCTGATACCGCTGTGTGCGCTCAGGCCTCTCGCCGGGGTCGCGGCCGATCTTGGCGGCCAATTGGACAAGGTCTATGAACTCATCGGCCTGCCGGCGCAACTCGTCTGCGACCATGGCGGGTTGCGTCGTATTGGTCGAAACGACCGAAACGCGCACGCCTTTGCGCTGCACGGCTTCGACAAGCGAGCGGAAATCGCCGTCGCCGGAAAACAGGACAATGTGGTCGAGATGTTCGGCCATTTCCATGGCATCCACCGCGAGCTCGATATCCATGTTTCCCTTCACCTTGCGGCGTCCGAGCGAATCGACGAATTCCTTCGTCGGCTTCGTGACGACGGAATAGCCATTATAGTCGAGCCAATCGATCAGGGGCCTGATCGAGGAATATTCTTGATCCTCGACCAGAGCCGTATAATAAAAAGCCCTTATCAGTTTACCCCTGCTCTGGAATTCTTTGAGCAGACGCTTATAATCAATATCGAAGCCTAAGGTTTTTGCGGTCGCATATAGATTTGCGCCATCAATGAACAGCGCAATTCGTTCTTGGTCAGCCATCAACGTGTCTCTGAATGTTTCCGGTTAATCATACGGGATCGTTCGTGTATGGGAGAAGCAACCCATAAGTTCGCGGCGAGGTCGTCCGCCGCATGACGCGATCGTGCATTCGACCCACCTAATGCCACCAGATGTGGCCCGGCCCGACTGATACGTCAAGTCACTTGTTCGATTATTCGCAAGGAAGAGGAAGAGATAGCGGTAATGTGAAGTTAGGTTCACGTGAATTCACATCGGTCACTTGCGGTTTAATCGAATAGAGAATGACGACCAATGATTGCATTTATCGCTGCGGTAAAGTCGAAATGTATCGAGGAATATATTTTAATCTTACCAAGAGGCACGGCCGCAGCGCAAGAGAAAGTTCTTATTATAGGCTTATTCGATAAGCCTATAATTTAAGACCTGTTGGATCAAAAGAGGCGGTGTGGCACGAAACAGGGCGTCAACTTTTGCAGGATCGGACAAAGCAACACAAATTCACCCGGCTTTCTATTATGTTTTTTAGAACTCTTGCGAGGGTTTGAAAGACGGGTCGAGAAAAAGGAGCAACGAACGGATGGCACGCGTAACTGTTGAGGATTGCATCGACAAGGTTGAAAATCGATTTGAGCTCGTCCTGATAGCGAGCCATCGCGCGCGGATGATCGCGTCCGGGGCCCAAATTACGGTGGAGCGCGACAATGACAAGAACGCCGTTGTCGCCTTGCGCGAAATCGCGGAAAGCACGCTGGCGCCCGAAGACCTGAAGGAAGACTTCATCCACTCGCTGCAGAAAAACGTGGAAGTCGACGAGCCGGAACCGGAGGCTGTGCCGGCGCTGGCACCTGCGGCGGACCGTGCCCATTCCGACCTGCTCGGCGACGTTCAGTTCGACCGTATGACGGAGGAGGATTTGCTGCGCGGCCTCGAAGGTCTGGTCCCGCCGGCGGAAACCGAAGACGAGGGCGATTGAGGCCAGAGGGCCGCGCCTCAGCAAGCTTTCCAGGCCGCCTCAATTCTTGAATCTCGAGTGGCCGGGATCGGCTGGGGGCGCGTCCCATGCGTCTATTCCGTGGCCGCGGCTCCGACGCGCTTCCGCTTCAACGGGATCCGCGATAGATCACTGCGATCTTGGATTGAATCAATCCGAAATCATGAACCTGATCAATTCTAATAATATAGAGTGGGATGCGCGATCAGGCTTGCGCAATCGCTTAAACCTGATCGCGCCGGAAAACCGGTTCCCACTTTCCCTCATCCCGCTCCAGCGCGGCGGCACCGGTGATCTCGGGCTCGGAAGAGGAAGTCTGCGCGACGTCACAATCGCAGCGGCGGTGGCCTCGAAGGATCGACCGAACCTATGATGCGGCAATATGAACTCGTCGACCGTGTGCGGAGCTATAACCCGCTGGCCAACGAGGATTTGCTCAATCGCGCCTATGTTTATGCGATGAGGGCGCATGGGGTGCAGAGGCGCGCATCCGGCGATCCCTTTTTTTCGCATCCGCTCGAAGTCGCCGCGATCCTCACCGATCTCAAGCTTGATGAGGCGACGATCGTGGCGGCGGTTCTGCACGACACGATCGAAGATACGGATTCGACCCGCGAAGAGATCGATAGATTGTTCGGTTCGGAGATCGGCGGGCTGGTCGAAGGGCTCACCAAGCTCAAGAGGCTCGATCTCGTCTCGAAACGAGCGGCGCAGGCGGAGAATTTTCGCAAGCTGCTGCTTGCCGTAGCCGACGACGTCCGCGTTCTCCTCGTCAAACTGGCGGACCGCCTCCACAATATGCGGACCCTGCATTTCGTGCCGCCGGACAAGCGGGCCAGGATTGCCGAAGAGACGCTCGATATTTACGCGCCGCTCGCCGGGCGCATGGGCATGCAAAACATGCGCGACGAGCTCGAGGATCTCGCTTTCCGGCACTTGATGCCGGAACCCTATGAGATGATCAAGGCCCGTCTCGAGGATCTCAAAGAAAGGAACGGCCGCACGATTGCCCGGGTCGAGCAGGAATTGCGCGACGAATTATCGGCGCGC
Organism: uncultured Alphaproteobacteria bacterium; assembly: GCA_963809985.1. Taxonomy (GTDB): domain Bacteria; phylum Pseudomonadota; class Alphaproteobacteria; order Rhizobiales; family Beijerinckiaceae; genus Methylovirgula. The sequence goes on from CAWELW010000004.1 coordinate 2,219,693, forward strand.
GGCATCGAGGCCACGGTCGAGGGGCGCCAAAAACACCCCTATTCGGTGTGGTGCAAGATGGAGCGCAAATCCATCGCCTTCGAACAATTGTCGGACATTTTCGGCTTTCGAGTGGTCGTCAAAACCACAGCCGATTGTTACGGCGTCATCGGCGTCGTGCACACAAAATGGCCGATGGTGCCGGAACGGTTCAAGGACTACATTTCCACGCCCAAGGACAACGATTATCGATCGATCCACACGACGGTTGTGGGGCCCGGACGCCAGCGCGTCGAACTGCAGGTGCGCACCCGCGAAATGCATGACATCGCGCGCCACGGGATAGCCGCCCATGCCCTCTATAAAGACGGCCGGGTTGCCGACCAGCAGGCCCTGACGCGGGAGAGCCGCGCCTACCAATGGCTGCGTCGAACCATAGACCTTCTCGCTGAAGGCGATTCACCGGAAGAATTTCTCGAGCATACGAAGCTCGAACTTTTCCAGGATCAAGTCTTCTGCTTCAGCCCGAAAGGCCGATTGATCGCCTTGCCGCGCGGCGCGACACCGATTGATTTCGCTTACGCGGTCCACACCGACGTCGGCAATACGGCCGTCGGCGCCAAGATCAACGGTCGGCTTGCGCCGCTCGTTGCCGAATTGCAAAACGGCGACGAAGTCGAGATCGTTCGGGCCGAAGGCCAGATTCCGCCTGCGGTTTGGGAGAGCCGGGTCATGACCGGCAAAGCTCGCGCCGCGATCCGGCGGGCGACGCGCGATGCCGTGCGTGCTCAATATACGAAGCTCGGCCGGCAGATCGTCGTGCGGGCTTTCGAGCGCGCGGGCAAATCCTTCGGCGACGAAAAGATCAAAACCGCTTTGCCGCGCTTGGCGCGAGCGAGCGTCGATGATGTTTTCGCGGCAGTGGGGCGCGGCGAGATCTTTTCCGGCGACGTCGTCAAGGCGGTCTATCCAGAATTCATGGAGGAGCGCAAAGGCACATCTCTGCGCGGCCGCGCGACGGAAGGCGAGACCGGTTGGTTCGGGTTGAAGAAAGCCGCGAGCCTCGTCTTCAGAGTGCCCGGCGCCCAAGTTGCAGACGCGGCCCGCAATCCGATCCCAATTCGTGGCTTGCGGGGTGATCTGCCCGTGCGTTTCGCGCCGAATGGCGGCGCCGTGCCGGGCGACCGCATCGTCGGCATCTTGACTCCTAAGGAGGGGATCACGATCTACCCGATCCAATCGCCGGCCCTCATCGCCTTCGACGACCAGCCCGAGCGTTGGCTCGACGTGCGTTGGGACCTCGAAGAGGGCCAGCGTGGCTTCTTTCCCGCCCAGATCGTCGTAACCGCAATCAACGAGCCGGGCACTTTGGGGACGATCGCAACCGTCATCGGGGATACCGGCGCCAATATAGACAACATCATCATCAATGTCCTCTCGCCGGACTTCAGGGTACTGGTCATCGATCTCGAAGTCGCCGATTTGAAGCATTTGAACGGCATCATGACGCAACTACGGACAAAGCCGGTCGTGAGCAAGGTCGAACGCGTGAACGGTTAGTCGGGGTTGAACGGGCCACGCGGATTTGCTTGCGTCGGCGTGGGCGCTTCGCAATATTGGCGTAACAGGACGCTTCTCATGACACAGGCTATGCTGCGCCTCGGCGTCAATATCGATCACGTTGCGACCTTGCGCAATTCGCGTGGCGGCAGCGTTCCAGATCCTGTGCGGGCGGCTTTGCTCGCCATTGAGGCTGGGGCGGACGGCATCACCGCGCATTTGCGCGAAGATCGCCGCCACATTCGCGACGACGACATGAAGAGGCTGAAGAGCCAGATCTCGAAGCCGCTGAATTTCGAAATGGCGGCGACGGACGAAATGGTCGCGATTGCGCTCGATACGCGCCCCCAGGCCGCCTGTCTCGTTCCCGAAAGGCGCAGTGAGAGGACGACCGAAGGCGGGCTCGAAGTCATCGGTGCGCATGACCGCCTGAAACCGATCGTCTCCGAACTGACCCGTGCGGGCATAAGAGTTTCGCTCTTCATCGAGCCCGCGATCGAAGCGCTCGAGGCCGCCCGCGAGATCGGGGCTCCGGTGATCGAGTTGCATACGGGCGCCTGGTGCGACGCGCGAGAGCACGGCGAAACGGAGAAGGCCGAACATGAATTCGCGCGGTTGCACGCCGCGGCTCGGCATTCCGAAAAGATCGGTCTCGAATGCCATGCCGGGCATGGGCTCGATTACGACACGGCGCGATTGATTTCGGCTTTGCCGCAGGTCGTCGAACTCAACATCGGGCATTTTCTCATCGCCGAATTGATCTTCGTCGGCCTCGACGCGGCGATCAAGAAAATGCGCGTGGCGATGGCGGCCGGACGGGCGGCGGCTTGAGGGCCGAGGCTGCCGCGTGTCTCGCCGCCATGCGCATCGGCTGTTTCCGCAGATGCCAGCGCAAAGGCTATTTATTCGTCGTTCGTTGCCTGCGGCAGTTCGAGCCACATCGCATTGAGGATGGCGAAGGAACAGGCAAGTCCCAGTCCGAGAATCCAGGAGAAATACCACATCGCTGAAAGGCTCCTTCCACAAAGCGGGTGATTCAGTAAAGCGTGTCTTTGTTCTGCTCGAGTTCGGCGGCGGTCACGGGTCCACGCATCACTGCGAAAACCCACCCCGTATAGGCGATGACGATCGGCAGGAAGATGAGGGTCGCAATGAGCATGATGAACAGCGTCATCCGACTGCTCGAGGAATCCCACACGGTCAGGCTGCTGCGCGGGTCGAGCGAGGACGGCAGGAGGAACGGGAACAGGCTGAGGCCGGCCGTCGCAATGACGCTGGCGACGCTGATTGCGCTGGCGATAAAGGCGAGGAGCGACCGGCCGGCGCGCAGCAGCACGAATGCCGCCGCCGCCCCGACATAGGCAAGCGCCGGAGCGATCATGAGCCACGGATGTGAGCGGTCGTTGGCGAGCCAAGCGCCGGCCTCGTGAACAACGCTCTTATTGAGCGGATTGGAGGGGGCAGCCGGATCGATCGTTCCTTGCACAGCATAGCCGTCTATGCCGAAGGCGAGCCACACGCCCGCCAGTGTAAAGAGCACGATGAGCACGAGCGCCGCCCATGACCCGGCAGAGCGTGCGCGCTGTGCTAAAGCACCCTCGGTCTTGAGAGCAAGCCAGGTGCCGCCGTGCATCGCCAGCATAGTGGCACTTACGAGGCCGCACAGAAGCGCCCAGGGATTGAGCAAGCCGAGAAGGCCGCCGAGAAGGCCGCCCTCGTAAGTGACACGCAAGGTCTCGTCGAAGCGAAAGGGAACGCCGAGGAAGAGATTGCCGAAGGCGACGCCGAAGACGAGAGAGGGCACGAGCCCCGAGATGAAGAAAGCCCAGTCCCAGGTGCGCCGCCAGCCGGCACCCTCGAACTTGCTCCGGTACGTGAAGGCCACGGGGCGCAGAATGAGCGCCACAAGGACAAGGAACATTGCAAGGTAGAAGCCGGAGAAGGAGACCGCATAGAGCGGCGGCCATGCGGCGAAAACCGCGCCGCCACCCAGGAGTAACCAGACCTGGTTGCCTTCCCATACCGGGCCGACCGCGTTGAGGATCATACGTTTCTCGGCATCGGTGCGGGCGAGGAAGGGCTGCAGCACAGCCGCGCCCAGATCGAAGCCGTCCATAACGGCAAAGCCTATGAGCAGGATACCCAGAAAGGCCCACCAGATGAAGCGAAGGGTCATATAGTCGATCGGCGGCATGTTGTTCTCCTCACTCCTGGCCAGCGTGAACTAGGCTGCCCTTCTGGAAGTCCTCAACCGGAGGCTTGGGGCCGAGCCGCGCATATTTGACCATCAGGTAGACTTCGACGACGGCGAGCGTGCTGTAGAACAGCACGAAGCCAACGAGGCTGAACCAGACGTTTCCGACCGGCTCGTTCGAAGCACCAAGAGCGGTCGGCAGCACGCCGTCGATAATCCACGGCTGACGACCATATTCGGCAACGATCCAGCCCAACTCCGCGGCGATCCACGGCAGCGGCAGGCTCCACAGGGCCATCCGCAAAAACCAGGTCCGCTCGAATTCGCGGCGGCTCGCCAGATAGAAGGCGATCGCAAAGAGCAGGATGAAGTAGAAGCCCATACCCACCATCAGGCGGAACGTCCAGTAAAGCACCGGAACGTCGGGCACAGTGCTGAGCGCCGCCTGATGCACTTCGGCGTCAGTGGCATTCTCGATGTCCGGTCGGATGCGCTTCAAGAGCAGCGCATAGCCGAGGTCGCGGATCGGCGATTCCAAGATCGTCGGCACCGAGGTGCTGCGTGCGGCGCGCAGCGTGGCGAGACCCTTATATCCGATCAAGCCGTTGCGGATGCGCTGCTCGGCCTTGACAACGAGTTCTTTGACGCCCGCGACCGGCTCGTCGAGCGAACGCGTCGCAATCAGGCCGAGCACCCAGGGCACCCTGATTGCGAAATGGGTGGTTTCCTTCTCGCGATCAGGAAGACCGAAAACGGTGAAGCTCGCCGGTGGCGGCTCGGTCTCCCACATAGCCTCGATCGCGGCGATCTTCATCTTCTGATTCAAGCCCGCCATATAGCCGCTCTCGTCGCCGAGCACGACGACGGAGAGGGCGGACGCCAGCCCAAAGCTCGCGGCGACCGTGATCGAGCGTTTGGCGATCTCCTTGTGCCGCCCGCTGAGCATGTAGAAGGCGCCGATCGCCAGCACGAACACGGAGCCTGTCACATAGCCCGCGCTCACCGTGTGAACGAATTTCGCCTGGGCGACCGGATTGAACAGCACATCGAAGAAGGATGTGAGTTCCATACGCATGGTCGCCGGGTTGAACGTGGCGCCGACCGGATTCTGCATCCAGGCATTGGCGACCAAAATCCACAGAGCGGAGAGATTGCTGCCGATCGCAACCAGCCACGTCACGACCAGGTGCCCGATCTTACTGAGCCAATTCCAGCCGAAGAAGAACAGCCCGATAAAGGTCGCCTCGAGAAAGAAGGCCATGAGGCCTTCGATCGCGAGCGGCGCGCCGAATATGTCGCCCACATAGTGCGAGTAATAGGCCCAGTTCGTACCGAACTGAAACTCCATCGTAATCCCCGTCGCCACGCCCATGACGAAGTTGATGCCGAAGAGGGTGCCCCAGAATTTCGTCATCTCCCGCCAGATGCTGCGCCCCGTCATCACATAGACGCTCTCCATGATGGCGAGCAGCAGGGAAAGCCCGAGGGTGAGCGGCACGAAGAGGAAATGATAGAGCGCCGTCAATGCGAACTGGAGGCGGGAGAGTTGGACAATATCGATTTCCGGCATGTCAGGGCCTCTCGTTGATTTGCGCGGAGCCGACGAGTGCGGCGGCGACTTGGTTAGCTGTCACATGAATGCGGTGGGACGGGCCGAAGAACACGAAATAGAGAACGGCGAGTGCGACCGCTTTGAAGGCAAGCAGCCAGACGATCTCGCGCCCGAGCGAACGCTGCTGCTTTTTTCTTGGCGACTCGCTGATGCTGACCATCGCGCAGCGTCCCTTGGTACCGCCGTTCTAAAGGAGCATGTCGTGCTGCTCCAACAGATCGCTTTGGCGATGCCGATCGTGTGGGCAAGATTGGCCGGGATTTCCGCCACTGAACATGTGCTGCTCGTCGTCGGAAGTCTCTGCTCCAATTCCATAATCGAGTTTCGGAATAAATATCGACATTCAAAATTGATGCATATTGGTCACTTTGTCTCAGATCACTGCCGGCGTGATTGGCGAACGCGCCATTCATCTGTGCACGGTTGATTCATAAAGCTTTGGGTCGAAAACTCCGGCGCCGGGGGTGCGGCGGTTCAGCGCAACGGCGACCCTGTTTTTTGGTCGTTTCGGAACCGGGCCGAAAGCGTCGACCGCGTGCGAACCGGCCTTATTTGGACATCCGATCGATCGGAGGTCTAGAATAGTTTTTCGTCGAATTCTCCTTGCCCGGGAGGCTGGCGAAAACTCGCGAGCGGGCCACGGTTGTTGATGTGGCCGTTTGCTCGTTCGGGGAATGGGAGAGCTCAATGCCTCAGCTGCCGCCCGAAGGCGGACCGAAGCAGGCGAGGATCGAAGGACCCCAAGAGGTCCGAGCCTTCGACGATCGCGGTGCAGGCGGCAGAGCCTCGCTCGATCACGCGCCAGGCGCAACGGACGAGGCCGAACCAACAGTCAAGGAGATCAACCTTGCCCTTCAAGGCGGCGGCGCGCATGGAGCGTTCGCCTGGGGAGTGCTCGATTGCCTTCTCGAAGATGGACGATTGGCCTTCGAGGGGATCAGCGCGACATCGGCTGGCGCAGTAAATGCCGCACTTTGCGCCTCTGGCATGCTGAGGGGCGGACGCGAAGGGGCGCGCCTGGCTCTGCGCGATTTTTGGCGGGCGGTTGCCAATGCCGGAGAGACCTATCGTCCGATGCCGTCAAACTGGTTGGCGATGCTTTCCGGCACGGCGCAGCTCAACCAGGCGCATTTGCATTCGTTTCTCCAATTGTCGAACGAGGCTTTCTCGTCCTACCTCGCGAGCATGACGGAGCTCAATCCGTTCTTGCAAGTTTTTGTCGCAAAGACGGGCACAAAACGAAAGCTCCCCTCGCGCAGTTTCGCGAGCCATATCTTTGACGCGTTGAACGCGATGTTTTCGCCCTATTATTTCAATCCCGCCAACTACAATCTGCTGAAAGATCTGCTCGCGGCGCATGTCGATTTCGCAGCGCTGCGGGCGGCACACGATTCGGTCAAGCTCCGCATATGCGCAACCAATGTGGAGACCGGCAAGATCCGGGTTTTCAAAAATGCCGAGCTGACGGCCGATGCCGTTCTCGCCTCCACTTGTCTGCCGTTTCTGTTTCAGGCCGTCGAGATCGACGGCGAATATTATTGGGACGGCGGCTATATGGGCAACCCGGCGATCTTTCCGCTCATTTATGAAACGCAATCCTGCGACGTGGTCATTATCCATATCGACCCGCTCGTGCGCAAGGGCTGCCCCAAAACCACGCTCGAGATCATGAACAGGCTCAACGAAGTTTCATTCAATTCGTCGCTGATGCGCGAAATGCGCGCGATCGCTTTCGTCAACAGATTGATTGACACGGGTAAGGTGAAGGAGGGCGAGATGAAGCGCATGCGCATGCATGCGATCCGTGCCGATTCTGCCATGTCGCAACTCGGCGCCTTCAGCAAAACCGATACGGATTGGGAATTCCTGCGCATGCTGTTCGCGGCAGGCCGCAAGGCTGCAACCGAATGGTTGGACCAAAACCATCAATGGATTGGACGAGAATCGACGGTCGATCTCAAGAGCGACTACCTTTGACATCGGTATCCGCCATCGGCTGTTCTTGAGGCCGATTTCTGCAGGGAACTCACAAAAACTCGGGAGCAGGATGATCAGCGTCACAACTGCCGGACAAGAAACTGCGACCGAAGCAAGCCGCGAAACCGCGCGCGTCCGATTCCAAGGCGAGGAGATCGCCAGCACGCTGCGCGCCGTCATCCTTTACGAATCTGGCTTGCCGTCCGTCTATTGCCGCCCGTCTATTGCATCCCGCGCGAGGACATGAAAATGGAATCTCTCGCACGTTCGATCCATGTAACGCGGTGCCCCTATAAAGGTCTTGCGAATTATTTCGAAATAGTGCGCGACGATAAGCGCAGTGCCAATGCCGTCCGGACCTATGAGGATCCGATTCCCGCGGCGGCGGCCGTTGCCAGCCATCTTGCTTGGCACCCGGATCGCGTCAAGATTGAGCGCCGGCCGGAATAGCGCCGAGGTCTCAGCCGCGCTTCGAAAACGGTCGGTTTCGCCGCAAGGCTGGTGACGGCCGCCGCCGATCGGAGTATGGCGGTCTTAGCGCTGCTTTGAAGGAACCGGCGATTTGCCGGAAAGGAACCCTGGAATCCTTCCGATTCGGGTACATGAGACAGTCTTAGGTAGATCGGCTGGGATGATCATTGGATTCGGCATAGACCTTTGCGACATCCGTCGCGTCGAAGAATCGCTCGCACGGTTCGGCGAGCGTTTCATCAACCGGTGTTTCACCGAGATCGAGCGCGAGAAATCCGATCGCCGGGCAGCGCGGGCCGCTTCCTATGCCAAGCGCTTTGCGGCCAAGGAGGCCTGCGCCAAGGCGCTCGGCACCGGCATGTCGAGAGGAGTCTATTGGCGCGACATCGGGGTGGTCAATCTCCCGTCGGGCAAGCCGACCTTGCAATTGGCGGGCGGGGCCGCCGCGCAGCTGCTGCGGCTGACGCCGCACGGCTACCGACCTATCATCCATTTGACCCTGACCGACGAATTCCCCCTCGCACAGGCGCAAGTCATCATCGAGGCCGTGGAAATAGCCAGGCTCACCATGGAAACGCCAAGTTTGGAGGGGAGGGAGTCGCTGCATTTCGACGCCGAGCGGTGAGGCGGGACCCTTTCCGGTCTTGTAAACCGCCGCGAAGACACAAATTTACTGGGCGGCGGTGGGACTGAGGCAACACCCTGAAAAAGATAAGTCGATCGGGAGCTTCCCCTCTCCCCGCAGCAGCCAAGTTTAGGCAGGCTGCGGGGAGAGGGGCGCCTGTGCGGTAACATGGAGCACTTAATTTTGCGTGTCGCCTGAGTCGGCAAATCGCTCGGCGTAGGCTGGCGCGCTTCCCGAGCCGGCGCTTGCGTGCTAGAGCCCTCGCAAACGGGCCGAGTTATCTTTGCGCTGGTTTTGAACAATATGCCCCCGAGGGTCGCCGTCTGGTTCGGCGAAGAGGGTCTCGGTGAGCTTAAACGAAGAGTGGTTAGATGTCTGAGCCGGTTAGGGTGGAAGATAAGGACGTGCGCTCAATGAGCAAGGCGAAGGAGGGCGGGTTCTTTGCGGAACTCGTCAAAGTTCTCATTCAGGCTCTGGTGATCGCATTGATCGTGCGCACCGTTCTCTTCCAGCCTTTCAACATTCCATCGGGCTCGATGATACCCACTCTGCTGGTCGGGGATTATCTCTTCGTCTCCAAATATGCTTACGGCTATTCGAGGTATTCGCTGCCGTTGGGCCTGGATCTGTTTTCCGGCCGCATATTCGCCTCGCCGCCGAAGCGCGGTGACGTCATCGTGTTCAAGCTGCCGCGTGACACCGGGGAGGACTATATCAAACGAGTGATCGGTCTCCCGGGTGACAAGATCCAGATGAAAGAAGGCCGTCTCTTCATCAATGGCGAAATCGTGCCGCGCGAGCCGATCGCAAAGTTTCCGTACCACGGCGCCCGCGAAGTGCCGACCTATCGCGAGACTTTGCCTGGTGGCGTGAGCCACACGATCATCGAAGTCGAATCCGACCATGGCTTTTACGACAACACCGGCGTCTATGAGGTGCCGCCGAATCACTATTTCATGATGGGCGACAACCGCGACAATTCCACCGACAGCCGCGTTCCCCCGGATCAGAACGGCGTCGGCTACGTGCCTTTCGAAAATCTCGTCGGCCGCGCGGAAGTGATTTTCTTTTCCGTCGATGGTGCGCCGGCTTGGACGTTTTGGGAATGGCCCTGGACCGTGCGTTGGAACCGTTTGTTCCAGCTTGTGAAATAATGGCGCAGCCGAAACATGACCTCGGCGATCTCGAAACGCGCCTCGGTCACAAATTTGTCGATCGCGATCTCCTGATCCTTGCACTGACGCACGTCAGCGCGGCAAACGGCAGGCGCGAGACGTATCAGAGGCTCGAATTCCTCGGCGACCGCGTGCTCGGTCTTGTCGTCGCCGAGATGCTTTATGCGGCTTTTCCTTCGGCCGAAGAGGGGGAATTGTCGCGCCGCCTCGCCGATCTGGTGCGGCGCGAGAGCTGCGCGGAAGTCGCGCTCGAATGGGGCGCCGAAACGCATGTGCGTCTCGGCGAAGGCGAGCGTCAGGCCGGCACGAGCAAGACTGCGATTTTTTCGGACGTCTGCGAATCGCTGATCGGCGCCGCCTTTCTCGATGCCGGCTATGAGGCTGCAAAATCCGTCGTCACGCGTGCATTCGAGGCGCGGATGCGCTCGCCGCGCCGGCCGCTGCGCGATCCCAAGACGGCGCTGCAGGAATGGGCGCAGGCGCGCGGACTCGAGCCGCCTCTTTATAGTGAGAGTGCCCGCGCCGGCCCCGACCACGCGCCGGAATTCACCATGTCGGTCAGTGTCAAAGGCTATGATCCGATAGAAGCCAAGGGCAGTTCGAAGCGCGGTGCCGAACAGGCTGCTGCCTCTCTTTTCATCGCTCGCGAGGGCATTGATACGGCCGGCGGCCGCGGAAGTGGGAATGAGGGATCTTGAACCGGCCACAAACCTATCGCGGCGCTGCGGCTTCGTCGCGCTGATCGGCACGCCCAATGCCGGCAAATCCACCTTGCTCAACAAGCTTGTCGGCGCCAAAGTCTCGATCGTCTCACGCAAAGTGCAGACGACCCGCAGCCTGGTGCGCGGCATTGCGATCGAAGGCGACGCGCAAATTATTTTCGTCGATACGCCCGGCATTTTTGCGCCGAAGCGTCGACTCGATCGGGCCATGGTCAGCTCCGCTTGGGGTGGCGCGTCGGATGCCGATGCCGTTGCGCTGCTCGTCGATGCGCGCAAAGGGTTCGATGGCGAAGTCGAAGCCATTGTCGCCAAACTGCCCGAAGTCGCGGCGGCGAAAATCCTCATCCTCAACAAGATCGATCTCGTCGAACGGCCGAAACTGCTGGCGCTCGCGTTCCAGCTCAATGCGAAGGTGAGCTTTGCCGAAACTTTCATGATTTGCGCCGAGACGGGGGATGGTGTGGCGGATTTCAAGAGAAGGCTCGCGGCGCTCATGCCGGCGGGGCCATGGCTCTATCCCGAAGACCAGATTTCCGACGCGCCTTTGCGGGCGCTCGCGGCCGAAATCACGCGCGAAAAAATCTTCGAGCGATTGCACGACGAATTGCCTTATCAATCGACGGTCGAGACCGAGCTCTGGAAGGACATGCCGGACGGTTCGGCGCGAGTCGAGCAGACGATCTACGTCGTGCGCGAAGGGCACAAGAAGATCGTCATCGGCGAGGGCGGGCGAACCATCAAGGCGATCGGCACGGCGGCGCGCAAGGACATCGCCGAGGCCGCCGAACAGAAGATTCACCTCTTTCTTTTCGTGAAAGTGCGCGAGAATTGGGCCGACGACCCCGAACGCTATCGCGAGATGGGGCTGGATTTTCCGAAAGGGTGAGACGATCCCGCCGCAGCGGTGTTGGTGGCGGTGATCGTCAGCATGTTCATCGCGCACCGTCCCGGCGCAAAACGGCACTGCTGAAATCGAGAAGATCGTCGAGATGTCGCGTGATCACGGCGATGGTGATCGACACGAGCAGCGCTTGATACTGGTGCACGGCGATATTGCGGAAGCCGACCATCTTCTTCAACTTTTCGGCCAGTGCCGGATCGATCCAGCCGCCCGCGGCGAGGAGGGAGAAGACATCGCGCGCGCTCTGCGGCACGCCGAGGCGCTCTCGGCGGATGAGATATTGGCCCATATCGAGTGCCGCTTCGCAGGCGCGGTGAATGTTCAAAATGGCCGCGTCCTGACGGGTGAAATCACTCGCGAAACTTGCGGGCTCCTTGCCATATTCCTCGCGGGCGCGGGCGACGCAGCGCTCGATAATCGCGGCCTTATTGAGAAGCACGTCATCGGCCATGGACCCGGCCATCCTTCACAATGTCATCGATGAGGCCGGCGCGCATGCTGTCGAGCGCGGTTTTCTCACTCAGGATGAAGGCTTCGTAGATCCCGGCTTGCACATCGCGAGTCCACAGCCGAATGCCCTTGGTGATGACCTGATATTGCAAAACGGTCGAGGCCGCGCGCAGATCGACGAGATCGACCGGGCAACCCGCTATTTCGGCGAGGTCGGAGGTAAGCTCCCAGAGCGCGACGGGATCGAGCGGTCCGTCGTTCAATATGGCCAAGTCGAGATCGCTTTGCGGCCCCGCGGTGCCGTCCGCGCGGCTGCCGAACAGATAGACGGCGAGCAGGTTCGGGAGGTGGGCGCGCAGGTGAGCGGCAAGCGCTTCGTGATTCATAGTCCATAGCTCCGGCGATTTACGAAAATTCGTGCCGCTGGACCAAATCTGGCCGATGCCGGTCCCGGACGCAAGCAAAGCCTCACCACAAATGAGCTGGTCGGTACGATTGGGCCTTCGGATTACGGTGACAAGGATAAACTGTCACATTAATTTCCGTAATTCCGATCAGGGGCTTAGGCAATCTTCGCGGCCGACTACGTAATTTAGGAGCCACGAGCGCTGTGCGTCCGAAGAATCGCGTTTCGCTCAGTGCTGCTCCCTGACCATCAACCGATCCATGACGGCGAGCAGCAAAGCGGAGACGACGAAGGTGAGGTGAATGATCGTCATCCAGAGCAGCTTGTCGTCCGCCAGAGTTTCCACCTCCATAAAGCCCCGCAGCAGTTGAATGGCCGATATCGCAACGAGCGATGCCGCGACTTTTAGCTTCAAGGTTCCGGTATCGAGCTTGCCGAGCCAAGAGATAGTCCTCTCAGTTTCGCGGACGTCGAGCCTCGAAACGTAGTTTTCGTAACCGGCCAACATGACCATCACGACAAGTCCCGCGACCAGGACGAGGTCGATCAGGCCGAGGGTCCCGAGAATGATTTCGGTCTCGCCGAGCGACAGGGCGCGCTCGAACAGATGCATGAGCTCGCGGAAGAAATGGATCGAGAACACGATGAGCAGGGCCGCCAGACCCAGGTAAAGCGGGACAAGGAGCCAGCGGCTGGCGAAAAGTACGCGTTCGATGATGCGTTCGAGATCCATGACCACCCCTTGGTCTGTGAGGAGAAGGCAGGCTGCTTGGACCCTTCTTCGGGTTGCGTTTCTGTCGGGCACCCGCTGCGTCGACCAGCGCGCCGCCGACGGAATTAGAAAGAGGCCGCATGCGGCGTTGTTCGAGGAACAGGGCCTCGCTTCAAGGCCGTGTCGCCGGTCGTGACCGCAGTATAGCCGCTGCCACCTCTGGCGCCACATTTTGCGCTGCTGTGCGTTTAACCGATCTGCCTGCCGTAGGTTTCGTCCCCCGGAAGCCTGCGGATTGTTGCGATGAGATCATCAGGCGGCCAATGATATGGCTCTCGCCCCTCAAAACACCGACCATCCCGTCACTGCGACCAAGCGCTCCAGCGCGAGCGCGCCGACCATCGACGTGCCGGCCCGGTTGAGGCCGGGCGACCATACTGCGATCGCGGCGCGGCGCGGGACGATAGCGAGAATTCCGCCGCCGACTCCGCTCTTGCCGGGCAGGCCGACGCGGGACGCAAATTCGCCCGAAGCGTCATAATGGCCGCACGTCATCATCATCGCATTGATGCGCCGGGCTCTGATCGGCGTCGTGATCTTTGCGCCGTTGAGAGGATCCGTGCCGCCATGCGCGAGAAAGAGGCTCGCTCGCGCGAGCTGGCGGCAATTCATCGCAATCGCGCATTGGTGGAAATAGACGGCGAGCACATCCTCGACCGGGTTTTCGAGATTGCCGTAAGCGCGCAGGAAATTAGCCAGGCTGATGTTGCGAAAGCCCGTCTGGGCTTCCGACTGCGCCACTTCGGCATCGATCGACACATTTGCGTCATCGGCGAGACTGCGCAAGAAATCTTCGATCTCGCCGACAGCGATCGCCGGCTTGCGGCCAGCGAGGAGACAATCGCTGACGACCATTGCGCCGGCGTTGATCAAGGGATTGCGCGGAATGCCTTTTTCGCTTTCGAGCTGGACGATCGAATTGAACCGCGAGCCTGATGGTTCGCGGCCGACGCGTTGCCAGAGTGCGGCGCCCAGTCTTTCGAGCACGAGCGTGAGCGTGAAGACTTTCGAAATGCTTTGGATCGAGAAGGGCACTTCGGCGGCGCCGGCAGCGGCCGTTTCACCGTCGCAGGTCGCGACCGCAAGGCCGAATTGGCGATGATCGACGCGGGCGAGGGCGGGGATATAATCGGCGACGCTGCCGCTGCCGAAATGCGGCTCCATTTCGGCATGTACCGCGGCGACGATTTTAGCGAGATTTTCGACGCGTTCCACTTGCTTCCCCACTGTCGCAACAGCGTTGACAGAATCGCAGCTTTTCTCGCTACAGTCGAGCTAGCCCAAGCCGTCAGCTCAACAAGGAAGCGCCGCATGACCTATTGCCTCGGACTCCTTCTGCCTTCGGGCCTCGTGCTGGCCTCCGATTCGCGCTCCAACGCCGGCGTCGACCAAGTCGCGCAAGTGCGAAAGCTCGCCGTGTTCTCCGCGCCCAATCAAAGATTGGTCGTCATTTTGTCGGCCGGCAATCTCGCGACGAGTCAGGCGGTCGTCACTAGCCTACGCGAATTTGTCGGGTCGGGCCGGCTCCAGGATGACCTGCACACCACACCGTCAATGTTCGAAGCGGCCTTGATGGTTGGCGCCAAATTGCGTGAGATCATAGCGCGCGACGGATCTTTCGTTCAGCCTTATGGCGATCCGAGCGCGAGCTTTCTTATCGGCGGCCAAATCGGCGGCGAGGCGCCGCGTCTCTTTCAGATTTACTCGGCCGGCAATTTCATTGAGGCATCCGACCGCTGTCCTTTCCTTCAGATCGGCGAAACAAAATACGGCAAGCCGATCCTCGACCGGGCGCTGAGCGCCAATTGCACGCTCGGCGAAGCTGCGAAACTTGCGCTTTTGTCCTTCGATGCCACTTTGCGCAGCAATCTCTCGGTCGGCGAGCCGATCGATATTTTGTGCTATGAAGCGAACAGCTTTTCGACCGCCAATCTCGGCACGCTCCATAGCGGGGACGCTTATTGGACGCAACTGCGCCAGAGCTACAGCGACGGTCTCACCAACCTCGTCGCGGGCCTGCCGGCGCCGCCGGTGTGGGGGTCTTAAAGGGTCTTAGGCGAAATCGGTGGATCGGCACTATCGGCAGATGATTTTGCCGAGTGCAAAAGACTTGACATGGAATGGCGTGACCAGGGCCTCATCATCGGCGTGAAGAGATTTGGCGAGACGAGCGTCATCCTCGAGGCGATAACGCGCGTGCACGGCCGCCATGCCGGCCTCGTGAAGGGTGGCCGTTCGAAGCGCATGCAGCCCGTCTTGCAGCCAGGCAACGAAATCGCACTCGTGTGGCGCGCGCGGCTCGAGGATCATCTCGGCCTCTACGTAGTGGAACCGACAAAGCTGCGGGCCGCGCGTCTCATGGCGAGCGCCGCGGCTCTGCAAGGCATCAATCTTCTCGCTGCGCTCTTGCGGCTTCTCGCCGAGCGTGATCCGCATGAGGCGCTCTATGAAGCGGCTTGCGTCATAGCCGAGCACCTTGAGGACAAGGACATCGCGGCGGTTCTCCTTCTCCGGTTCGAACTCGCGGTCTTGGCTGAGCTCGGCTTCGGCCTGGATCTCGAGACTTGCGCGGCGACCGGAACGACGGAGGATCTGGTCTATGTCTCGCCAAAGAGCGGCCGCGCCGTTTCGGCTGCAGCCGGCGCCCCTTATCACGATAGGATGCTGCCGCTGCCCGATTTCCTCCGACCGCAGGCGCGAAGCCTCACGCCCTCGCTCGCCGATATTCAGGCAGGATTCCAGCTGACGGAATATTTTTTGCGCCGCAATCTTTTCGAGCCGCGCGGCCTCGCTTTGCCAGATTCGCGCAGCGCGTTTCTAGCTGAATTGCACAAAGGCGCTGGGGTCTGAAAACGGCACGCCGAAGCCGCCGGCTCAATCGGTCGCGGTGCAGATGCGGCGCTGCTCCTTGCGGCTGACACCATAACCCTCGTCCAGCAGGACCTCTTCGACGCGGCAGTTTTCCGTACGGACGGACGTATCATTTTCGTGGGCTTCGACGTTGTCAGATCGCGGCGTTCCGGCCATCGCGATCGCCACAATGGCGCAGCCGACGAAGAGGCACAGAATGGATAGGAATTTTGCCACGGTCATGCTTCTCAAGGTCATGCTTCTCAAGGTCCTTGTCCTGGATCGCCGGAATTGCGTCGTTTGACTCGGGCAGAGGCCGGCCGCGGCGCATTCGAGAACTGCTGTGCCCGAACTGGTTCGAGGATCGCTCTAGCTTGGCCGAAGCGCTGTGCGCGGCAACACGAAACGAACCAGCCTCGGAACCCGCGTTGGTCTCACGTGGGCTTGGTCTAGAATCCGTTGCGTCGGCCGAACTAGTGCTGGCCGGCCACACCGGGACCGAAAGAAGAAGGGGAAACCGACGGCACCGGATGGAAGCCGACCTTGCCGCGACTCGCGGCAGCGACTAAATCACTGACATGTGAGGCACTGCGGGGATAAATGCGCTGGCGCAGGATGGAGCTGCGGCAAGGTGCGTTCCAAATTTCTTATTTGGAGCCGATTCTCGCCGCTGCATGGGTCGCATTTCAAGCTCATCGGCTATGCCTGATGTGGCAAAAATATGTCCTAAGCAATCTGAGGCGGCGCTGGATCACGACGGTCTTGGATTGAATCAATCCAGAATCATGAACCCGATCGATTCAAATGATTTAGAGCGGAGTACGCGATCGAGTTTACGCAATCTGCGTGAACTTGATTGCGCCGGAAAAGCCGCGCAGCGTTCCACTTTTCCTCATCCCGCTCCAGTGGTCGACCTTTATGTTAGGACAAATCAGCCTGCCGGAACTATGAGTGCGTGTTGCGCTTCAACTCATGGATGGGCGCCATCCGCTATAATCGCAACATTTGCGGTCGCCCAACACCCGCAAAACAACCGGACTTCATGTATATGGGAAAAAACATCGTTCCGCCGCAAGGGGGCGTTCCATCCGGCGGCAATACGGAAAATGTCAATCTGCGGGATGCGCTCGAAGAACGCTATCTCGCCTATGCGCTGTCGACCATCATGGGCCGTGCCCTGCCGGATGCCCGCGACGGGCTCAAGCCGGTGCACCGGCAAATCCTATACGGCATGCAAATCTTGCGGCTCGATCCCGGCACCGCCTTCAAGAAATGCGCGAAAATCGTCGGCGACGTGATGGGTTCTTTTCACCCCCATGGTGACCAGGCGATCTATGAGGCCCTCGTCCGTCTCGCCCAGGACTTCTCCTCACGTTACCCCTTGATCGACGGGCAAGGCAATTTCGGCAATATCGACGGCGACGGCGCCGCAGCCTATCGCTATACCGAAGCCCGGATGACCGAAGTCGCGCGGCTGCTCCTCGAAGGCCTCAACGAGGATGCGATCGATTTTCGCGACAATTATTCCGGGGATGAACGCGAACCAATCGTTCTCCCCGCCGCTTTGCCGAATTTGCTCGCCAACGGCGCGCAAGGCATTGCGGTCGGCATGGCGACGTCCATTCCGCCGCATAACGTCGCCGAACTCTGCGATGCGGCGCTTTATCTGATTTCGCACAAGACTGCGACGAACGAGCAATTGCTCACCCTCATGCCCGGCCCCGATTTCCCGACGGGCGGCATTCTTATCGATTCGAAATCAGCGATCGCCGAGACCTATCGGACCGGTCGCGGCTCATTTCGGCTTCGCGCCCGCTGGACGAAGGAGGAGTGCGCACGCGGCGCCTTCACGGTCGTCGTCACCGAGATACCCTACTTGGTGCAGAAGTCGCGCCTGATCGAAAAGATCGCCGAGCTTCTGGCCGAAAAGAAATTGCCGCTCGTCGCCGACATCCGCGACGAATCGGCCGAGGACGTGCGCATCGTGATCGAACCGCGCATCAAGACGGTCGATTGCGTCGTGATGATGGAGCAGCTTTTCCGCACGACCGAACTCGAGACACGTTTTCCGATGAACATGAACGTGCTCGTCGATGGCGTCGTGCCGCGGGTGATCTCGCTGAAAGAGGCCTTGCAGCAATGGCTCGATCATCGCCGCACGGTGCTGCAGAGGCGATCGCGTTTCCGGCTGGGCGAGATTGAGCACAGGCTCGAAGTCGTCTCGGGCATGCTCATCGTCTTCCTCAATCTCGACGAGGTGATCCGCATTATTCGCGAGGAGGAAGAGCCCAAACAGGTCTTGCAGACGACCTTTTCTCTCTCCGAAGTCCAGGCCAACTACATCCTCGATACGCGGCTTCGCAGCCTCCGCCGCCTCGAAGAAATGCAGTTGCGTCGCGAGTTCGATTTGCTGACCAGGGAGAAGAGCGAAACCGAAAAACTGCTCGGCGACGATGTCCGGCAATGGAAGCTCATCACGGCGCAGATTCGTGAGATCAAGAAGAAGTTCTCTCCCGATTCGAAACTCGGCCGGCGTCGCACGAGCTTTGAAGATGCGCCCCAGGCGGTTGATCTTGATCTGGCGGCCGCACTGATCGAGCGCGAACCGATCACCATCGTCGTCTCGGAGAAAGGCTGGATCAGGGCCTTGAAGGGACATGTCGCAGATCTTTCCAACCTACAGTTCAAGGGCGACGACAAGCTCCGACATGCTTTCCTCTCCGACACGACCGCGAAGATTCTGGTGCTCGCGGGCGACGGCAGGATTTTCACGTTCGAGGCTGCGAAACTGCCGGGCGGGCGTGGTCAAGGCGAACCTTTGAGGCTCATGGCGGACATCGGCGAAGGGGAGGATATCGTCGCGGTCTTTCCCTACGAGGCAGGCGAGAAAATGCTCGTTGCTTCGAGCGAGGGCCGCGGCTTCGTCGCTCCATGCGACGAAATGATTGGCGGCACGCGCAAAGGCAAAATATTGCTCAACATCGATCCGCCGGCGAAGGCGGCTCTCATCGTGCCGGCCCAGGGCGATCATGTTGCGGTGGTCGGGCTGAATTGCAGGCTCCTTATTTTCCCGCTCGAGCAGGTGCCGGAGATGACACGCGGCAAAGGCGTCCGCCTGCAGAAATATCGCGATGGCGGGATTGCCGATGCGCAGGTCTTCAAGCGCGCCGAGGGTCTCTCTTGGAGAGATGCGGCCGGTCGGAATTTCAATGTGCCGTCGCGCGAATTGCGCGACTGGATGGGTTTGCGCGCCGAAGTCGGCCGCCTGCCGCCGAAGGGTTTTCCGAAGAACAACAAGTTCGGGTGAGGCGGGCAAGGGACATCGCCTTCATTGCCGGAAACGGCGGCGAGCGGGGCGAAGCCGGCCAAAGGTTCCGCCGCGCCGGATGAGATCCGTTTCGTCGTAACCTGCGAGTTGATCGGGATAGGCGCGCAGGAGCGTTTCGAGAGAAGCTGCTGCAACTTGCGGGCTCGCCAACAGGACAGCGGCGAATAATGCAAGTGCTGTTCTCCGGTTATTCATTGCTATCCGCGCTTTGTCCGTTCGCTGCGAAAGAGCTGTTTTTTCGTCTCGGCGTCTCGCGCGTATGCATCCTCGCATCGCTGCGCCGCACGTGCGACAAACTGTGTCGAATCATGTCTTTTCGTTGCGAATCACTTGGCAACGGCGTTAGCTTATAATTTTATCAGAGCGATTCGCGACTGGACGGTTCACGCTGGAAGTTTTCTGGGCCTTTGGCGATAAAGGCTCTGCTACTCGAGCAGGTCGCGGGTGAACAGGGTCGGGGCAGTCGATGGCATTCGCTTTACCAGCTCCCGCAGAGGTCGAGGGCGCCGTCGCGGCTTGGCGCGCCTTGCATCAGCCTTTGGATCGGCTGTTGGCGCAGCGGGTCCCGGCTGACAAGGCGCTGCGCCGTTTCGGCCTGACTCTGATTGAGGCAGGCCAAGCCGCCGCCGCCGTCCATGTACTGACAGCTGCAGCCGCCTTGGCCCCGAACGACGCCGCGATCTGGCGCGACCTCGCCAACGCTTTTTCTGCGGCCGGCCGTCTCGAAGACGCGCAAGCCTCAATCGAAATGTCGCTCGCGAAAGATGCGGCACAGCCACATGCTTGGTTGCTCTTGGCGACGATATTGAACGGCGCACACAAATATCCCGAGGCTGAGCGCGCCTTTCGGCTCGCGCTCGAACATGGCCCGCATGTGGCGGAGGCGTCTTTCGGGCTCGGCATCATGCTCTTTCAGCAGCATCGTTTCGAGGAAGCCGTCGAGTACTTGCGCCAAGCGAGCACAGAAGGCTGCCACAACGTCGGATTCTATGTCTGTTTCGGTCAGGCTCTTTTTCTCACCGGTCGTTTTGTCGAAGCCACTGAGGCATTTGCACGCGCGGCACGGTTCGAACCGAGCGACAAAGCGGTCCTCGAAAAGCTCGCTTTGCTGCAGTTCATCCAAACCGTCGTCGAAGGTTCCGTCGAGACTGCGATTGCCGCCTATTGCGATGCTGGGGAAGGCGCGGGCGAGGATGTCGACTCCGTCGCCCAAAAAGCATTTCAACTTCTGAGTGCCTATGGTTATACGGACGCCGCCCTCAGGCTGGGCCAGACTTGGCTGGCAACGGCGCCCGATGATCCCGTCCGCCGCTATTTGCTCGCGGCCGTTTCCGGTGCGCCGCTCGATCGCGCGCCAGAGGATTATCTCATCCGATATTTCGACCACTTTGCGGAAGGGTTCGATCGACAGGTCTTGAGCGTCTTGCGCTACAAGGTTCCCGAAGAACTGCATGCTCTGCTGGCTGCGCGCCGGCAGAATTTCGCCCGGATTTTAGATCTGGGCTGCGGCACTGGGCTTGCGGCGCAGTTCCTCGCTACTTTCGGCGGCGAGCTCACGGGCGTCGATATTTCGCCCTTGATGCTCGAAAAAGCTGCGGCGCGGCAGCGCTATGATCATTTGCTCGAGGCGGAACTCGTTTCCTTCCTCGCCGCAGCGCACACCACATTCGACTTGATCTTCGTGGCCGATGTCCTCGTCTATTTCGGCGATTTGGCCGAACTCTTGGCGCATGCGGCCCGGCGGATGGAGGCCGGCGGCCTGTTTGCTTGCAGCATCGAAACGACCGAAAGTGCCGACTTTGCCCTCTTGCCGTCCGGTCGTTTCGCCCACCGCCTGTCCTACATTCTCGACCTGGCGCAACGCGACTTCATTTTGCTCGAAACCGTTGAAACGACGATAAGGCTCGAAGCCAACCGGCGGGTCGGCGGTGCTCTCGTCATCCTGCAGCGGCAGTGACGTGCGGCAAATTATTCAATTGGCGCGTGATACGATCGAGTGACGCCATCCGATCGCAATCCGCTTTAGTCGATGCGTTCCCAGCCCGCCATGCCCAGCCGTTCCTGCGGGAGAAAGCGGGCCTTATAGGCCATTTTCTTCGACCCTTCGACCCAATAGCCGAGATAGACGTGCGGCAGGCCGAGTCGCCGCGCCCGTTCGATATGGTCGAGGATCATGAAAGTGCCGAGCGAGCGCTTGTCTTCATCCTGCGCATAAAACGAATAGACCATCGACAGGCCATCGGCGAGGAGATCGGTGAGACAGACGGCGATGAGCCGGCTCGGGCCACAGGGATTTTCGTTGCGACATCTATATTCGACGAGCCGGCTTTCGACATGGCTGTCCTCGACCATCATCGAATAGTCGAGCACGGTCATGTCCGCCATGCCGCCGTCGGCGTGGCGGGCATCGAGATAGGCGCGAAACAGCGAATACTGTTCGGCTGTAGGCTGCGTCCGCACCACCGTGCTTTGCAGATCCAAATTACGGGCGAGGATGCGCCGAAAGTTCTTTGAAAGGCGAAACTCTTCGGCCTTCACCCGGACCGATACGCAGGCCCGGCAGGTCTCGCAGGCCGGCCGATAGGCGATGGTTTGCGAACGGCGAAAGCCCGATTGCGTCAACGTGTCATTGAGCGCGGTGGCTCTCCGCCCAATGAGATGAGTGAAAACCTTGCGCTCCTCGCGGCCCGGCAAATAGGGGCAGGTCGAGGGGGCCGTAAGATAAAACTGTGGCGCGTCGCGCAGTTCTCGCGTCAAGCTGGTCTCTCTTGGTCGGGGCAGCGCCGTAATCTCGCGCGTCCGCTCTTTTGGTCATCCAGGCCGATCCGCGATCGAGCCTGTCGCCGACAGCGGGTCCGGTTTTCGGATACGGCTATGCTCCGAACGATCGGCAGCGCGCATAGCCTTATCGATCGGATGCGACCATCCGATCAAAATACGTGCCGGCTCGCCTTCCCGTTAATCCTGCCGTCGCGAGCAATGGCGAAATCAATGGTTCCCGGCGCGTTGGGCCTCGGGCGTCCCTGTCGAACGCCGAGGCTAGCGCGCTCCCGCGCCTTCGCAAAGAGAAATTGGCACGATCATTGCGAAAAATCGAGCGGTCGCCGGGTGATGACAACTCCCGCCAAAATGTCGTGCAGGCAGCGCTTATTCGGCGAGACGAGGGAGATCAGAAGAAGCGGCGGGAACATCCAGCTTACGTAAAACAGCACGGCGTGCACCGCAGCATAAAGGAAAGGAACTCTGCTGCCGTCGGCCAGCCGCATCTCGAGATCCATCAAGTGCATGCCGGGTGTCGCCATGGCCGTACTCGAGACGCTCAGCCCGTTGTAGAAGAAGGCGACCAGTGGAAACAGCGGCGGCAGAAGGACCAGCGACCAACCGAGCGTCGCCACGAGCAGGACGAGCCAGATCGCCGAAGATAAAACGGATACGACGAGAAAATCGATAAAGACGGCTAAAATCCGCCGCGTGCGCACACCGACAAGCGCCTCCTCGGGAAGATCGAGCTGGGGATAAAAGGGCGACGCACCGCTGCGGTCAAAATCACCGATATTGCTCATCCGAAGTGCTCCTAACCTACGGAAAATCCGCCAATTGTTCCGGTCCGGAAGCGCCCTGTAGCCAATTCTAGGCGATCAGATTCGGCTCCAGCCTACGGTCAAAATGTGGCCTCGTTCAGCCCGGAAACAAGTGGCCTCGAAGTTGGAGAAGCTTATTTCATGGACCGATCGGGCCGCCGCGCCGCAACCTGGCTCGCTCTGAGCTTCTAGTTGCTTTCCGGCCAGCGCGGCCGCTGGTGGGCCGCCGCAGGGCTTCGTGCGCCTCGCTGAAGTGGCGCCCACGATCGTGCAGCACATGCGTTATGCCGGCGGCGAGAACTTTACCGGCCGGCCGGTTCCAGGCTATGGCGTGCCGCAATGCTGGCTGCGCCGGGGGGCTTGCGGCGGCGCTCGCCGCAGCGGCCGAAGAAGCGGAGAGGAAGGGCCTGCGGCTCGTCGTCCATGAGTGTTATCGGCCGCATCGGGCAACCGAAGCTTTCGTCGTCGATGTCGAGATCAGTTAGTTTTGGCCGAGTGCAGGTCCGTCCCCAACCCAGCGCCGGCTGCTCGAGTTGGGCATTCTGACGCGCAAGTCGACGATGGCCGGCTCGCATGGGGAAACGACGAGCGGCTTCGTCGTTCATACATCTCCAACTCGACAGACGCCGAAAAGCAGTTCACCATATCGGCATTGCGTTCCCATCCCATCGCCTGAGGGGAGTTGACCATGTCCGAAAAGCAAAAGCCGGAATATGATCTCGTAAAACGCGCCGCGCGATTGATGACGCATCCGCAGGAGGCAACGCCCGAAGATATCAAGCGGCTTGCCGCGCGTGTCATGAGCGACGAAAGAAACGCGCCGGAACAGAACAAGACGGTGCCGAAGCCGAAGGCCGCCGCGAAAACGGTCGCGAAATAGCGCTCGCCGCGATTTCGGAGAACCAGGCCCAGACCCAACAGTCGTGTCACCGGCCGCCAAATCGGTTTTGGGCCGGTTTTTTGAGTTGACCTTGGCATGGCAAGGGCCATCACTTTTGACGGAAAGCGCTATTGTCAAAAGTGACGCTCCTTGAATGAGGGAAACTGAAGGGATTGCCGTGCAGAGATCGCCGCACTCAACAGGCGAAATGCAAGAAGCGCCGCCGAAACGCCCTCCGTCGATCGAAAGTGCTGTGCTTTTAGAGCAAAGCTGCAATTTGGCGGCTGATGACGTGGCTATTGGGTCAAGGCCCATTCTGACTGGCTCGCAGGCCTCGCCGATCGGGATTCCTTTCACCTTGAAGATATTCCATTGATGGCATAAATTGACTTAGACGGCTTGGAGCGTCGAACAAACTGACGAATTCGCGGAATGGTACGGCGGTCTGAGCGAGTCTCAACAGGATGACATAATTGCTGTCGGACTGCTGCTGATGGAACAGCGGCCTTGGTTGCTCTTTCCCTATTCGTCAGGGATCAGCGGGTCGAAGCACATGCGCGAGCTGCGCGTGCGAAGCGGCGGGCATCCGATACGAGCCTTCTACGCCTTCGATCCGCGGCGGACGGCGATTCTGCTCATCGGCGGCGACAAGACGGGCGACGATCGCTTCTACGAGCGGATGATCCCGATCGCCGACGCGCATTACGACATTTACATCGACGAAATCAGAAAGAAGGGTTGATCCCATGACCGGACATCGGCCTTTCAGCGAACTCACCAAGGGCTTCACACCGGAGCGCCGGGCGCGCGTGGCGGCAAAGGCTGCCGCATTGCGCGAGGCGATGACGCTCGAAGAGCTGCGCAAGGCGCGCTCGCTCTCGCAAGAGGACATGGCCGCGACGATGACAGTGGGTCAGTCCGCCGTGGCGAAGCTCGAAAAGCGCGCGGACATGCACGTGAGCAACCTGCGCCGCTATGTCGAGGCCCTCGGCGGCACGCTCGAAATAACGGCGCGCTTCCCGGATGCCAGCGTGGTGCTCACCAACATCGGCGAGGGGACGCCGGAGCGGTTGCCGCTGGTCGCGCGCGCATAACACCGGTTGCGGAACCGGGCTGGATTCTCGAAAGTCACGAATTTCGGAAGAGGCGCGATTTGACGTAATGGGGCTTATGCGACAGCGAAAGTGAGTGACAATCAACAGACGCAACCAAGACCAACAAAGAGAAGGGAAAAGCCGAATTCGGCCTCTAGTCGTTGTTGTCGCGCAGATGGACGATCATGTGCGCTTCGCCCATCTCGACGGCGTAGAGCTGGCACCATTTGACTTGTCCAATCCTGCCGCGAAGATCGATGACATATTTCTCTTTCTCTTCGATATCCTCTTCGGTGACCGGCGGTTTGATCGCCATGTAGAGCGCTAATGTCTCAAAGACGTAACTATCAGGAAATGACTTTGGACAGCTGGTCGATGCTTGCCGGATGAAGGCCATCATTTCAGCCATCTTCGCTCGGCCAGCCGCGTTGTAGTCTTGAGCTGCGGATAATCCAGAATGCGCGAGCAGCACCATACACGCGCCGAAGACGACCTTTCGCATGATTGCACGCCTTTTCGTGTCATAGCCGCGTCGGAGTTCCAGGTTGAAGGTGGAACTCATCAACCTGGCGTGCCGAAAGCGGCACGAGCTTATTTTCTGGAGCGAGAGCGAGCGGTTCAAGTTTACCTAAGGCCTGTCTCGCCTCTTTTTCGTCCGGTATCGCGACGGCCCACGTCATGGGCGTTAGAGAATCCCCGCGGTTTTGAACGGGGATCTGTAAAGCCCATCCCGCCGGAGTAGAATCATGCTCGTTCATTGGCGTACCTCCTAAGCCGACGCACGGCTATGAAAAACCTATTCCAACTCCTTGGTCCCCTTTCGAGCTTCGTTATCGTTGAACCGAGAAGGATGAGCCACTTCCTCATATCACCCCCCAATCGAACTGACTTGGTCTTTGAGCCTGCGGACTACGTTGATGTAATTATCCATATCTACCGAGCTCCAAAACCAGATAGCCGGGACTCCCCCTATGCCTTTCCGGTTTGGCCTCCACTTCTTGAAGCTCGTTGGAATCGGGTATGTCCCCCAAAACATGATCGCCTCTGTCAATTTTTCCAACGTCTCCGTCTCTGAAGTGCTCGTCTGGAAACCCGCCTTTTGGCAAAGGTCAATGAGTTTGTGCGTTTTTATATCG
This sequence comes from uncultured Alphaproteobacteria bacterium, assembly GCA_963809985.1. Taxonomy (GTDB): domain Bacteria; phylum Pseudomonadota; class Alphaproteobacteria; order Rhizobiales; family Beijerinckiaceae; genus Methylovirgula. The sequence goes on from CAWELW010000004.1 coordinate 2,245,406, forward strand.
CCGACCATTTTGCCGTCTTTTGTCACTATTGTGCCCGAGTTGATCAGCAAACACTTGACGTACAGCTCGATGCATTTTCCCTCGAAATAGTGCGCCTGATGATCCATGTAAAAGCCGGGTGGAACTTCGCCCGCCTTCTTTTCGATGATCTCTCGCATCGCGTTTTCATGGACCAATAAAAGATGCGCGGCAGCCTCGAATAGGTTCTCTGCTGCCATCCGCCATCGCAGTGGGTCATGAGCGCTCTTCTCGTAGTCAGCTTTTCTGTCGTCGTCAGTCATGTGTCGGCTGCCTGCTTCCCGGACGTAGTTGTCACCGTAGCTTGCAAAAATCAAACCTTTCGAGAATTTCGCCGGCCGCCACGCCACTGGGATTTTTTCGTCTCGAAAGACATGTCCGATAGTTAGGCACCGTCCGTGAATAAGTGAATCATTTGGCGAGAAGGATAAACGGTCCCGAAGCCCTCGTCCTGAGGAGCTTGCGAAGCAAGCGTCTCGAAGGACGACGGCGTCATGCGTTATGTTTCCGCTGCTTTCGCCAAAGCGCTCCCTCGTGCTTCGAGACGGCCCTAACCCGGATTTCTCAAACATTTAAGGTGCATCGGGGCGCCGAATTTTAGAAAGTTGTTTTGCGAGAACGACTTGCTTAGATCGAACGGAACTCCCCGATGCGGACGGACTGTAGCGCGAAGCTTTTCGGATTTAAAGCGGTTGAACGGCGCGCGGTGGTGGCCAGTTTCGATGGCGGCGACATCACCTCCAATGCGGGCGCGCTTCTGTTGGGACAGGTGGATGGCGGCCTCGGGCTGATACGGCGGTTCGCGCAATGCTTCGATGACCGGCGCAACCCTGTCTACGTCGAACACCGGCTCGAAACCTTGCTGGCGCAACGGATTTTCGGACTGGCGCTGGGTTACGAGGACCTCAACGATCATGACGAGCTGCGCAAGGACTCGAGCTTTGCGGTGCTGGCGGGCAAGCTAGAGCCGGCGCTGCGCTCCGATTGCGAGGCCTTGGCGGGCAAGAGCACGCTCAATCGTCTCGAGCACACGCCCAAGCGCCATGCCGCCAAATATCACAAGATCGATTGCGACGGCGCGCGGGTCGATGGCCTGCTGGTCGATGTTTTCCTGGAAGCCCACGAACGCGCGCCGCGCGAGATCGTGCTCGATCTCGACAATACCGACATTCCGCTTCACGGCGGACAAGAGGGTCGATTTTTCCACGGCTATTACGACGAATATTGCTATCTGCCGCTGTATGTCTTTTGTGGACGGCATCTGCTGCTGGCGAAGCAGCGGCGCGCCGATGTCGCAGGCAGCGATGGCGCGGTCGCGGACATGGCGCGCATTGTTTCACACATTCGCCGGAGCTGGCCACGGGTACGCATCATTTTGCGCGGCGACAGCGGCTTTTCCAATGACGACCTGATGAGTTGGTGCGAGACCAACCGCGTCGATTACGTCTTCGGTGTGGCGCGCAATGCAAGGCTGGAAGCAGCGCTCGTCGCGGAGGCTGCCGCGGCCAAGCGCCGGTGCCTGAGTTCGGGCAAGCCGGCGCGGGTCTTCCGCGACTTCTCCTATCGCACGCTCAAGAGCTGGAGCCGAAACCGACGTGTCGTCGGCAAAGCCGAGCACACACCGGATGGCGCCAATCCGCGCTTCGTCGTCACCACGCTCAAACGTCGGGGGTGCCGCCTCGCCTTTGACGCCCGTGCTCTCTACGAGGATCTCTATTGCGCGCGTGGCGAGGCGGAAAACCGCATCGGCGAGCAGTTCGAACTGTTCGCCGATCGTGCTTCCTCCGCGACGATGCAAGCCAACCAATTGCGGCTGTGGTTCTCGGCCATGGCTTACGTGCTCGTCGATACTCTGCGCCGCGTCGGCCTGCGCCATACTGAATTCGCCGACGCGTCGGCTCAAACCATTCGCCTCAAGCTGCTCAAGCTCGGCGCTCAGGTGCGAAGGAGCGTGCGCCGCATTCACTTCGCGCTTGCTTCGGGATGCCCCCACAAGAACGAATTCGAACTCGCCCACCATTATCTTCAACGCGCTTTTGGCTCCGGCTGACGGAAAACCACCGCACCGGAAAGCAGGATCAAGATGCCGGTTCGCCGAGCCCTGACGCACGCGCCAAACAACTCGTATTGCGAGAGAATCGAAACCATGGGACTCGCAGCGCGGGAACCGAGCGGGCCGTGTCAGCGGCGATGTCCGGCCGATGTGAAAATCACGCCCAAGCCCGAAAAATAAGCCGCCGAACGACCCGTTTTTCAGCTAAAAACTGAATTCGTTTGAGAAATCCAGGTTAAAGGGCCTCCTCATCCTGAGCCACCTGCTCCAGCGGAGCTGCACACGGACCATGAACACGCTATCTCGGCGGCTGTTCAAGGAGAGAGCCGCAGGTCTGTCATTCCCGGCGAGCCGAAGGCGAGACCGGGAATCCAGAGTTTGTGCGAGTTGCCCCTGGATCCTCGCTTTCGCGAGGATGACAATCGGCGACGGTGTTCATGGAGAGGGAGCTTGTGGCTGCTGCAAATGGAGCACTTATTTCCGGACGAGCTCTAAGATCACGCGCTACTCCCCGGCCTTCTCCAGCCAGTCCTTGGCCCGGCCCAAGGCCATGATCGGGAAATAATGCCGGTACAGATTGTAGCCGAGCATGAAGCCGCGCGACAATTCGGTGCCGTGCCCGAGCTTCTGACGCAGGCCCGCCGCATCGAGATCCGTACGGCCGCCGATGCCATAACCGGGAAAGCCGGTGCCGGTGTAGAATTGTTCGTCCCAGGTGCCGTTCTCGTCTTGCGTCTTGGTCAGGTAATCCAGTCCTTTGCTCAGGGACGCAGCATAGGCGGGATTGTCGAGCGAGAGCAAAGCGAGCAAGCCCCAAGCGGTTTGCGAGGGCGTGCTCGGGCCTTTTCCGCGCAGGTTCGGGTCCATGTAGGAGCCGCAGGTCTCGCCCCAGCCGCCGTCCTCGTTTTGCTTGGCCACGATCCAGTCGGCGGCGCGTCGGACGTAGGGCTGCCGCATGTCTTCGCCAATTGCCTGGAGTTCCGGCAGGACTGCCGCGGTGCCGTAAATATGATTGACGCCCCAGCGGCCGAACCAGCTGCCGTCCTTTTCCTGCTCGGCACGGATGAAGGCGAGGGCGTGCGCTACGGCAGAGTGGTTCTTGTCGAAGCCGAGCCCGCCAAGGGCCTCGAGCACGTGGCCCGTCACATCGACGCTCGGCGGGTCCAGCGCTTCGCCGAAGTTGCAGAACGGGATCTTGCAAATGATTTCTTTATTGTTGTCTTTGTCGAACGCCGCCCAACCGCCGTTGCTCGATTGCATCGCCAGCGTCCAGGCGAGGGCGCGCTCGATCGCGCCATCTATTTTTTGCCGAAGTTGGCCTTCGAGCGTGGGGCGAATTTTGCCGAGCATGAGAAGCGCGACGGCAGTGTCGTCGATGTCCGGATAGAAAGTATTGGCGCGTTCGAAAGCCCAGCCCCCCGGTGCGACATTCCTCACCTTCACCGACCAGTCGCCCGCCACGAGAACCTGGCACTGCAAGACCCAGTCGAGGGCCGCTTGCATCTTAGGCGAGTCCTGCAACTTGACGCCGGCCTCATGCAGGGCGAGCAGGCCCAGCAACGTATCCCAGACGGGCGATTCGCTCGCCTGCAAATGGATCGCGCCGTCGCGCTCGTAGCTCCAATGCGCGGAAAGCGCTGCCAGACCCGTCGCGATGACCGGATGTTCCACCGCATAGCCTTCGTTGCGCAGCGCGATCAGACTATAGATCCACGGCGGCTGAATGCCCCCCCAAGCGCCGTCGGCATCCTGGTGTTTGATGATCCATTCGAGGCAGAGCTTGATTGCGGTTTCGCGGAAAGGAATGAGCCGCACGCTCTGAGCGGCATGCAATATTCGATCGATCTTCAAGAAGATCCATTCGGGAGAAAGGAAAGCCCCGACCTTCAGAGGAATGAAGAAATCGAAATTGTCGTAGCCGGTTGGGAAAAGTTCTTCGAGCTTGCTGCCGCCGGGCAGGGGCCAGACTGGACGGCGCGCCGAGACGACGGTCAAAGGCACGATCGTGGCTCGCGCCCATTGCGCGAAATTATAGATGTTGAAGGGAAACCAGAGCGGCAGATCAATGATCTCCGGCGGCAGATTGGGGGTCGCTTCCCAGGGCCAGACGCCGAGCATGGCAAGCCAATAGCGTGTGAAGACCCGCACTGTGGCGAGACCGCCGTGCCGGAAAATCCAGTCCCTCGCGCGAGTCAGTTCAGCGCAATGCGGGTCGAATCCCTTGGCTCGCAAAGCCGCATAGACTTCGACCGTTGAATTGATGTCGCCGTCGGGGGCGCCAGGGTAAACGCCCCAGGACCCATCCGGCCTTTGCCTCTGGAGGAGCGCACCGATCAGGCCCTCTTCGTGCGGCAGCCTAACGCCAAGAATATGGCTCGCCAGCAGCCATTCCGCTTCGATCGTGGAATTCGTCTCGATCATGCCGACCCAATAGCCTTCGGGCTCCTGATGATCGAATAGCCAATCGGTTGCAGCACGCAGGGTTTGGCTGATGGTTACGAGGCGGGTGCCGCTCGCGGTTTCCATGATCGACATATCGGCCCTCATCCATCGATTAGGCTGCTCCCTCCGGCGCCAGGGGAAGGTTGCTGCCGTAGGGTGTTCCGAATGGGACATATCACGCATCTGCGGGTCCGCGTATCACCCCGCCTTCAGCTTCTGCGCGACACGCGGCGCGAAATAGGTCAGCACGCCATCGGCGCCGGCGCGTTTGAACGCGACGAGGCTTTCGAGCATGGCCCGCTCGCCGTCGAGCCAGCCGTTGTTCGCCGCTGCCATGATCATCGCATATTCGCCGGAGACTTGATAAGCGAAGGTCGGCGCGCCGAAGGTCTCCTTCACGCGATGAACAATATCGAGGTAGGGCAAGCCCGGTTTCACCATGACCATGTCGGCGCCCTCTTCGAGGTCGAGGGCGACCTCGCGCAAGGCTTCGTCGGAATTCGCCGGGTCCATCTGGTAGGTCCGCTTGTCGCCCTTGAGCGTCGCGTTGGTGCCGATCGCATCGCGGAACGGCCCGTAGAAAGCCGAGGCATATTTGGCCGCATAGGCCATGATCTGCACGTGTTCGAAGCCCTCGGCATCGAGGCCGGCACGAATGGCGCCGATGCGCCCATCCATCATATCGGAGGGAGCGATGATGTCGGCTCCGGCGCGCGCCTGGTTGAGCGATTGCGCGACGAGCACGGCGACGGTCTCGTCATTGAGGATCTCGTCGCCGCGCATCAGGCCGTCATGGCCGTGGCTCGTATAAGGGTCGAGCGCGACATCGGTGACGATGCCGATCTCCGGCACCGCCTGTTTGATCGCCCGCACCGCGCGGCAGACGAGATTGCCTTCGTTCAAGGCTTCGCTGCCCTCGGGATCACGCAGGCCAGGGTCCGTATTGGGGAAAAGCGCCAATGCCGGGATGCCCCATCGAGCGGCGTCTTCGGCTGCCGCTACAGCCAAGTCCACCGACAGCCGATCAACCCCCGGCATCGCCGCGACCGGGTCGCGCCGCTTGTCCCCTTCGATGACGAAGAGTGGCCAAATGAGGTCGTTCACCGTCAATTCGTGTTCACGCACCAGCCGGCGCGTCCAGTCCGCCCTGCGGTTGCGGCGCGGCCGCTGGACGAGGCCGAGCTTCGCCGTCGGAGCGGAAGCTTCGCCGATTTTGACGATTTCGGATTGCGGACGCAGCGGCCAAACCATGCAAGTCTCCCATAACTGCGAAGTGGGATAATCGAAACTGTCGGCAATGCAAAGCCCGATCGGCAGCCCTCATACCACGCACTGGGCGATGGGACGCAAGATCTCGGTCACGGCAGTCGCATTTCCGATTTGAGCGAGGAGGTTGGCGAGGAATGCATTTCTCCACCCGGCTCTTTTGATTTTGCGGCGGTTTGAGATTTTCTGATTTTTGGGCATTGAGGATGTTGAACACCATATGGCGGAGGACGGCGAGGTTGCTTGGATTTACGGTGACATCTCGCTAAATCCCTTGACTCGTTACTAAATCCCTTGATCTTGGAGCTTGAGTGCGGGCTCGGCTCGCGGCGCGCGTGCGGGACCGGCGTTGGTCGAGTGCAGGCGTGCATCTGGCGGGCAAAGACGACGGCATTGTTGCGATGCCGTCGATCCCGGCGCGCTGCGCAGGCCGTTTCGCCGACCTCATCGACGCCGAGGCCGGCGCTCGGCGCATGACCGGCCAAAGGGGACATGCTCTCGACCGCCGAAGCGAGCGAATTGCCGCGGTTTGCATCAGGTGCGATTGCCGATATGACACCGACGAAGGTGCAGCAAAGGGCGGTGAAATGGGTCTTCTCGTCGACGGGGTCTGGCACGAACGCGGCTATGAACACGAAAAATCCGCCGGCCGGTTTCAACGCCGGGATTCGGGCTTTCGTAATTTCGTCACGCGCGACGGTGCGCCGGGGCCGACGGGGCGCGGCGGCTTTGCCGCGGAAGCCGGCCGCTATCATCTTTTCGCCGCCTATTTTTGTCCCTGGGCGCATCGTTGCCTCATCATGCGCGAACTCAAGGGCCTGCAGAATATCGTTTCGGTTTCGATCGCGCATTGGCTGATGGGCGACGACGGCATTACCTTCGCGGCAGGGGACGGCGTCGTCCCCGATCCGTTCTTCAATGCGAAATATCTTTACGAAATCTACCGGGCTGCCGTGCCGGCCTACACCGGCCGCGTCACGGTGCCGATGCTCTGGGACAAGCAGACGAACCAGATCGTCTCGAACGAATCCGCCGAAATCATCCGCATGTTCAACAGCGCATTCGATCGCTCGGGCGCTGCGCCGGGAGATTACTATCCCGCCGATCTTGCGGCCGAGATCGAGGCTTTGAACGCGCGCGTCTACACCGACGTCAACAACGGCGTCTACAAGGCGGGATTTGCGACGACTCAGGAAGCCTATGAAGAGGCGGTCTATCCCCTCTTCGAAACTCTGGATTTTCTCGAAGCGCGGCTCTCCCGCAGCCGCTATCTTTGTGGCAGCCGCCTGACCGAAGCCGATATCAGATTGTTCACGACGCTGTTGCGTTTCGATCTCGTCTATGTCGGCCATTTCAAATGCAATCTGCGCCGCCTCGTCGACTATGAGAATCTCTTCGCCTTCACGCGCGATATCTATCAGACCGGGACGACCGCCTCGACGTGCCGCCCCGATCACATCAAGAATCACTATTATCAGAGCCATGTCTTCATCAATCCGACGGGCATCGTGCCGGTCGGCCCGCGTATTGATTTCTCGGCGCCGCATGGGCGGGGGTGAACGCGCGTGGCCCTGATCTAATCCGCCGGAATGAGCATGCGCGATACCGAAGTCATCTGCGAGAAGATGGGCCGCTGTGGCGTCATCACGCTCAATCGGCCCAAGGCGCTGAATTCTTTGACTTTGACCATGGTGCGCGAGATGACGAGGGCGCTCGTCGGCTGGGAAGAGGACGCAGATATCCTCTCCGTCGTCGTACGCGGGGCGGGCGACAGGGCCTTTTGCGCCGGCGGTGACGTCAAGCAGCTCTATGAACTCGGCAAGGCTGGAGCGCATGCCGAACAGCTCGCCTTCATGCGTGAGGAATACCAGCTCGACTACAGGATCAAGACTTATCCCAAGCCTTATGTCGCTTTGATGGACGGTATCGTCATGGGCGGCGGCGCCGGCGTCGGAATCCATGCGCATCACCGGGTAGCGGGCGAGAAGTTCAGCTTTGCCATGCCGGAAGTCGGGATCGGCTATTTCCCCGACATCGGAGCGAGCTATTTTCTGCCGCGGCTCGTCGGACGCATCGGCACTTATCTTGCCCTGACCGGCGCCCGTGTCGGCCTCGGCGATGCTCTTGCCGTGGGTCTTGTCGACGCTCATGTGCCTGCAGTCGAGTTCGAGGCGCTCCTGGTGCGGCTCGTATCGGGGCAAGAGGTTGCCGCGGCGATTGCCGCGGAAGCGATTCCGGCTCCGGCCCCAACTCTCGCCGCCGAGAAACATTGCATCGACGAGTGCTTTGATGGGCAAAGTGTAGCGGCGATTCTCGGCAAACTGGCGGAAGCTTCGGTCGCCGGCTCGCCATTTGCGGCGAAGACACGGGAAAACATCCTCGCCAAATCGCCGACGAGTGTTGCGATAGCCTTGAAGCAGATGCAATTCGGCGCCAAACTCGACCTGGCTGAAACTCTGCGCATGGATTTGCGTATCGTCGCGCGGATCGCCCAGGGTCATGATTTCTACGAAGGCGTCCGCGCAACTATGATCGACAGGGACAATGCCTCAAGGTGGATGCGGGAAACGGTCGAAGCGGTCGAGCCTGCCGACATCGATGCCTATTTTGCGCGGCTCGTTGAGGGCGAACTCGAATTGCCTTCGCGCGTGAGTGCGCCGTGAGCCTGTCGCGCTTTTCGGAGAGGCCGCGCCGAGACGACGATGCCGGTGCGGCGATTCGCGTCGGCGAAGGCCAGAACGGGCAGCGCGAGCCGAGGCGTTGGGGGACGATTGTCGTACTCTTCATGCGGCTACTCGCCGGACTCTGGATGTGTCAGGGCCTGGCCGAATGGGCCAAAATACTGCTGCCGAGCGAATCTTTCATCACGACTCTGCCGGGCGGTGCTGCGGCGCCCGCCGTGATCTTCTTTGCGATCGCTGATCTCTTGGCGGCCGTTGGTCTTTGGCTTGCGACTCCTTGGGGCGGCGCAATCTGGCTCTTCGCAGCGAGTTCGCAAATCTTTGTCGTCGTGGCAATTCCCAATTTCTATTCGGGTCTCTGGGTTGTCGCAGACGCGATTTTGATCATTCTATACTTTGCATTGACTTGGATGGCTGGGCATTCGACGGAAGAATTCATGCGGCATCGGTGAATTTGGTGGCGTTCAGCTCGAGCAAAGCTTCGCGAACATGCCCTGGAAGCATCGGTCCACTTTCGCGTCACATGCTGTAGCGTATTGAATTGGCGTGTATTCCATCGACCCGACGATTCGGTCCGATTGCACTGCGCAGTCAATTTCACACTCATTTGACACTGCTCAGCCAATCCGCGTCGTCAACACAATCGTAAGTTAATAAAATCGAATTTTAAGATAAATTCATCGTAAAGATCGTCTTTATTTCAGCTATGATTCACCTAAACAAGTAAACCTGTGATTCAGACTGTTACTTAAACTCGTCTTCATTCGTGCCGGGTATAGATCATCCCGTCAATAAGCCGCGGGCTAGGCAAGGAACGAAGGGGTGGGTCATGAACAGTGGTCTTAAGACCGAGGTTACTCAATCGAGGGCCGGGCGCGTCAGCGAGGTGCGTCCCGGGTATATCGAAGCCTTGACGCTGGTCGAGCGACTGCATCGGCGTCTTCTCGATGTCATCAAGGACGAATTCGACCGGCGGGGCCGCAGCGACGTGAACTCCGTTCAGGCGCTGCTGCTCTACAACATTGGCGACAAGGAACTGACCGCCGGCGAGTTGCGCACCCGCGGCTATTATCTTGGCTCGAACGTCTCCTATAACGTGAAGAAGCTCGTCGAAATGGGCTATCTGCATCATGCCCGCTCGAGGCTCGACCGCCGTTCCGTACGCATCAGCCTGACTCCCAGGGGCAAGGAGGTGCATGACGTCGTCACCGGCCTCTACGACAAGCACGTGATGACGGTCGAGCAGATCGGCGGTATCTCCAGCGACGAGTTTTCGCGCCTCAATCAATCGCTCAACCGGCTCGAGCGGTTCTGGACCGACCAGATCAGGTTCCGGCTTTGAAGCCTGAAGTCCTTAAGCTTCTGACGCGAGATTGCGGTTGCAAACGTGCGGTCGCTTGATGGTTCGATTGGTCGTTTGCGCGGCTGCCGAGGCGAGATTTCAGGCGAGCGAGGCCGCCGCGGCTGTGGGATCTCGGTAACAGATCGGGTGGGTCGAGCATTCACGCGTTCTTGCGCCACAAAATCGCCGCGCCTTTGCGTCTTCTTAACTACGAAGATGGAAGTTGGAGCCATCTCGCGTCGAGATCGGCCTTAGACGGTTCCAAAGGCAGTTCCAAAGAAAGTCCGAGCAGGAATCGGATGCGAGGCGACGTCCCCCGATCGAAGTTGCCGAGCGCGAATGGCGCGGACGGCACATTTCGGTCGAGATTTGGCGCAGGAATTCGGAGTTCGAATTGGCAAGACATTCGTTTTCGTCGTCGAGAGGGGAAGTCCTGCGCGGTCTGGCGGCGGCTTTCTTAGCGGTTTCATTCGTCGCTGCCGCTGCGGCGCCGGTTTCGGCGGAACAAAACGGGCTTTTCGGCGGCCAGGCGGAATGGGCACAAGGCTATGATGCCGGTGAACATCTGGCAGTCTCCCGCTCGTCGACGCCGATTTTTCGCCACAGACTTATGCCGCAACCGAGCAGGCGATCGAGCGCTATCGGCAAATCGTGACCAACGGCGGCTGGACAATGGTTCCCGGCGGGCGACAGTTGAAACTCGGGACAAACGGTTCGGCGGTCGTTGCGCTCCGGCGGCGCCTCATCGCCTCCGGTGATCTAGATGCAAGCGCCGGATCTTCGCCGATTTTCGATTCCTATGTGGATGCCGCCGTCAAGCATTTCCAGGCGCGGCACGGCCTCATCGAGAACGGCGTCGTCAATGCGGAGACGTCGGCTGCGCTCAATATTCCCGCCGACGTCCGGCTGAGCCAACTCGAAATCAATCTCGTCCGGCTGCACGCCTTCTCCGGCAATCTCGGCGAGCGTTACGTCACGGCCAATATTCCGGGCGCGGCCGTAGAAACGGTGGAAAATGGCGTGGTGGCGACGCGCCACATCGCCGGCGTCGGCAAGATCGATCGGCAATCGCCGGTGATGATGACAAGAGCGCTCGAAGTCAATTTCAATCCCTATTGGACGGTGCCGGCCTCGATCATCCGCAAAGATCTCATTCCGAAGATGCAGGCCAATCCGAACTATCTGACCGACAGCAAGATCCACGTCTTCAAGAAAGACGGGCAGGAAGTTGAACCGCAGCAGATCAATTGGAATTCGCTCGAAGCGACCAATTACAAGTTCCGGGAAGAGCCGGGTGACAACAATTCACTTGGCGTTGTGCGCATCAATATTGCCAATCCTTACGGCGTCTATATGCACGACACGTCCAGCAAAGGCGTGTTCGGCGACGATTATCGTTTCATTTCTTCGGGCTGCATCCGCGTCCAGAACGTCCGCGACTATGTCGCTTGGCTGCTGAAGGATACGCCCGGCTGGGATCGGCCGCGCATCGACGAAGCGATTCGCTCCGGCGAGCGGATCGATGCCAAACTCACGACTCCGGTCCCCGTCTACTGGGTCTATGTAACCGCCTGGGCGACGCCGGACGGCCTTGTTCAGTTCCGCGACGATATCTACCAGCGCGACGGGCTCGGCTCGGTGGCGGCCACGCCGCCTGCGCCGCAGAATTTCACGGCGCGGCAAATGCCCGAGCCGGTCTCCGACGAGCAGTGAGCGTTATGCTCAAGAAGGGAACCGCCGGCGAACCGGAGTACGACATTGTCGCGAAGTTTTTGCACTGGCTGACCGTCGCGCTGCTCATCGTGCAGTTTTCGATCGCCTGGACGATGCCGGAGATTGAGCGTGACACGAAGCCCGATGGATTGATCAGTCTCCACCTGTCATTCGGCATGATCATTTTGTTGGTTGTCGTCTTGCGGCTCATCTGGCGCTCAGCCATCCTGTGCCGCTCATCCGCCGCGGCATGCCGCACTGGCAGCATCGATCAGCACAGGAAAGCCGTGCATTGCTCAATCTCACACTGCTCGTTCAGCCGTTCATGGGTTGGGCGAACGCGTCCTCGCGCGGTTGGACTGTTCATCTCTTCGGTCTTGTCTCTCTGCCGCAGATCTTGCCGACCGGCTCGCCGCTTGGCCATGAGCTCGGCGATATTCACACTTTGACGGCCTACCTGCTTCTGGCTCTCGTCGGTCTACACCTGGCTGGCGCGCTCTATCAGCAGTTTTGGCTGCGCGGCCGGCTTCTCTCGCGCATGCTTCCCGGCTGAACGCAGCGCGCGACGCTGCGCCCACAAGTACAAATGACAGCGTGCGCCGTTTGGGCAATTGGTCTTCCCGAGAACAGCGGCCGTTTGCTCGTCTATCGAGGGACAAAGGCATAAGGCATAATGCCGACTGCGGGGCTGCGGCAGCTTGTTTTCCGGGTTGACATTGTGGTGCAACCGGGCCATTTGCGGCTTGTCGGATGGCTTTGCCACCGACGATCCGCAACTCTTCGAAAGAGACATGGGCAGTAGCAACTCCGGCGACCGGATGACGGCAAATGCCGTTCTGATGGCGTCGACCCACATAGCGAAAGTCCGCGGCCGTCGGGCCTGCGTGAGAGGCTACGGGAAGGCGTAACGCCGGCTTCGTCCCTCACCTCTCGACGGCCACGGGCCAAGGAGGTGAGCCATGACCAAGCTCGCAGTCGTTCGTGCGGCACAGAGCCGCGCCAATTCAACGCTCGGCGCCACAATCCGCCAGGAACAGCCGCTCATCTGCGTCTGGACCCGCGATCCTGGCACCAGTCGGCTCGTCTGCCGCTGGCAGCGCGCCGACGCGGAGCAACCGCAATCCGATCTTCCTTTCATGATCCGTGACCGAGGGCGCCCTCCCTCGGCCATGCTCGCTGCTGCTTGACGGAGACTGGGATAAGGCTCCGCCACTTGACTCCTCTGATGTCCAGCTAATCAACGTCTTCGCGCGCCGATGTGCGTCGAAACGCCGGGCCGACTAACTGCGGATGATCAGTTGCGCGCCCGTCTGTTGTTTGGCGCGCTTCTTGGACGCCGATCGTCGTACCAACACCCAGATAAAATGCGCGTCGGAACGGTCGGGCAACTCCGTCCTCAAAAATGAAAAAATCAGAATGAGTTCGTTTAACAAGACCGATTTCGCGGATCAGGAACAGGCATTGTTCAAAATGAGCCGCTTCGGAAACGCGCTGAGTTCGGGTTCGGTCTCGATCGAGGCTGCGATGCATTCCGCCGCGGGACCGAGGGAACGTTGACGGATTGGAGTGGGTCGATGAACTGGATTACCCGTACTTACTACCAATTGCAGCGCTGGTGGAAAGCCATCCGCCTATATCTGATCATTGCCGGTCCCGGTGTGGTCGTGATGATCGCCGACAATGACGCCGGCGGTATCACCACCTACGCCGCGACCGGCTCGAAGTACGAATACTATCTGATCTGGTTCCTGCTTCTCCTGATTCCAGTGGCCTATTACGTCCAGGAAATGACGGTTCGTCTTGGCGCCATTACCAAACGTGGCCACGCCGAGGCTATCTTCGATGGCTTCGGGGCGTTTTGGGGCTGGTTCTCGCTCTTGGACCTGCTGCTGATCGACTGGCTAACCTTGGTCACTGAATTCATCGGCATGACCTCGGCCCTTGCCATCTTCGGCGTCCCCGCATGGGCGACGGTGGCCGGCGTCTGTGCGCTGATGGGCTTCATCATGCTGAACGGTCGTTATTGGACCTGGGAAAAGATCGCCATGGCGTTCTGCGCCTTGAACCTGATCTACATTCCCGGCGCCTTTATGGTTCACCCGAAGGTTTCGGACATATTCGCCCACGGCCTCATTCCCAATTTCCCAGGCGGATTCAACGCCGAGCTGTTCTTCTTCCTGATGGCCAACATCGGCACCACCATCGCGCCGTGGATGTTGTTTTTCCAGCAGTCTTCTGTGGTCGACAAGGGCCTGAAAGAAAAGGATATTCCCTTTGGCAAGTTCGACACCTTTATAGGGTCGATCTTCACGGTTGTGGTGGCCGTCTTCATCGTCATCGTGACGGGGACTGTGCTTTATGGCGTCCCAGTTGACGATGCAGCCCAAGCCGCTCGCCTGCTGATGGAGAAAGACGGCTATCTCGGGACCTTCATGGCCATCGGCCTGTTCGACGCTGGCCTACTCGGCGCCATCTGCATCTCCTTGGCCAGTTCTTGGGCCTTCGGCGAGATTTTCGGGTGGGCGCATTCGCTCAACAACAAGATCAAGGAAGCGCCGTGGTTCTACGTCACTTATTTCCTGGCGCTGGTAACCTCTGGAGCAGTGGTGCTGATCCCCGGCGCCCCACTCGTGCTCATCACGCTTTTCGTCCAGGTGGTGGCGGTCACGCTGCTGCCGGCGGCCCTGGTCTTCCTCATCCTGCTGTTGAACGACAAGGAAACCATGGGCGAGTATGCCAATACGTTCTCACAGAATCTTATCAGCGGCGTCATCGTCGCGGTGATCATCGTGCTGTCGACGCTCTATGGCGTCAGCACCCTGTTCCCTAAAATGTTCGGCTAAGGAGGACGAAAGAATGAGACTACTATACACCCTCCATTCAATGCTGTCCGGCAACGTGGCCAAGGTGCGGGCTATCAACGCCCGGTATGCCCAACCGCGTCTGATCATGTCGCCGGTCGTGCGCTGGTCGCTGCTGGCCCTGCGCATCTACCTGCTCACTTTGGTCGGGCTGCTGGGCTACAAGTTTTTCACCCTGGTCGTTCACTGAGCGCGGGAGAAGCAATCATGACTTTCATGCAAAGCGTTCCCGACCCCATTTACATGCTGAGCGACTTAATCGGCGGCAGGGCGCGGCTTCACGGCAAGACGATTGGCAAACTGACCGACATCGTCGTCGCCGAGCAGGGCAAGCTGCCGGAGGTTACGCACCTCCTGATCGACCGCCCCTTCGGCCACAAATCGCTGATGGTTCCGTGGAGCAAGGTCGACCAGCTCAGCGCCAAAGGTGGGACGATTCTAACGATTGAGTCTCCGGAACTCCATGAAGACGAGCCGCGCGAAGGCCAGATCTGTCTGCGCGACCACCTGCTCGACAAGAAAGTGCTGGACTGCGACGAGGACGAGGTCGAGGTTGTCTATGACATCAAGCTGACGGCGCGCAACGGCAAGCTTTATGTCACCGATGTCGATTGCTCTCGGGCGGGCTTCCTGCGGCGCATCGGCCTCACTTGGCTGTCCAACCTCATCCGCGGCGTCGCCGCCAAGCTCGAAGACGACAAAACCATCCCATGGACCTATGTTCAGGCGTTGCCGGCCGACATGAGCAGCTTCAAAGGCAATGTCAAACTCAACGTGCTGAAGGAAAAGCTGCCGGAAATGCATCCGGTCGACCTCGCCGATATTTTGGAGGAACTCGAACCCGAACAGCGACTGGCTATTTTCAGCGAGCTTGACACCGAGCAAGCCTCTGACACGTTGGAGGAGGTCGAGCCGCGAGTGCAGCGCGAGCTGGTTTCTGCTCTGACCGTCGAACGCGTCGCAGAACTAGTCAGCGATATGACGCCGGGCCAGGCAGCCGACCTCGTCGCAGTTCTGCCCAATGACGATATGGACGCCATACTGGAGCGCATCGACGCAGCCGACGCAGCCAAGATCCGCGCGCTCATCGAAAAGCACGAAGAGCGCATCGTCGATTTCGCCACAGCCCATTGCATCAGCTTCCCGCCTACCGCGACGGTGGGCGAGGTGATGGTGAAGTACCGTGACGTGGCCAAGAATGCCGACGTGGTGATGTACATTTACGTCCTAGACGCCACTGGCGTGCTGCTTGGCGTCATCGACATCAAGGAACTCTTACAGGCCGAATTGACTGACAAGTTGGAAGACATCATGGTGACCAACGTGGTCAGCCTCGACGAGAACTCCACAGTGGCCGATGCGTCCAAGCTGTTTGCCCGCTACAGCTTTCGCGCCATCCCGATCATAGGTGAGGGCGAGGTTATGAAGGGGGCCATCCCCTATCGTGACATCATGCAGCTCGAACACCGTTTCGTGTGATCCTCGCTCCTGATCGGCGTGCGCAGGACTTGCTTTCGATTGGGCAAGCGACGGGAGCCTCATCGCATTTGCCGTAAGCGCTCATGCGCAAGATGACCGCGGCGTCGCGAGCCAATTGCCTTCGCCAGGGAAATTTCGGCGCAGGCTGGTCAGAACTCGGCGTGGACCCTAACGCTGCCGATCGAGACCGGGCCGCGATCGGCGTTGTAGCCGGGGTTGGCGACGAAATCCTCGCCCGGATGGACTTCGAAATGGAAGCCTTCAAACATGCGATGAATTCGCATGAATTCACAGGCTGCTTTCAAAGCATTCCTCAAAGGCGGCGGCATCATCATTGATGCCGCCGCCTTCAAGCGCCGCAGAACTCAAAACTGCGCATGCAGGCGTATCGCGCCGATCGAAACCGGACCACGGTCCCCATTGTAGCCAGGGTTGGCGACGAATTGATAATCGAAGCTCACTTTCAGCGAAGGGGTCAAAGCGAGGCTGTAATAAGTCTCGAAGATCTTTTCAACGGTGACATTCGGCAGCGATCCGTCGCCGACCAAAATGCCCAAGCCCCCAGCCTGCAAATAGGCCGCGTGGGCGGCGGAAATACCGTTGATGATGCCGGCCGCGCCGACCGTGTCGTCCGGCCGGCCCCATTGTTTCCCGGTCACCGAAACGCCGCCCTGAACCGTCTCATCAATATCGGTGAAATCCCACGGCTCTACATTGCCATCGGCCCAGCCGGCGCGGCCAAACACGCCGACCGTTTCCGAAATTTGCTGCTCGAGGTTGAGGCTCACGCCAGGCCGGCTCTGATAGTGACGAACCGCTGTGAGCGCGTCGGTGACGTCGAGCCCTGTGCTCTGCGAAAGGTTGAGCGCATCCTGGTAACTGCCCGCATCGCCTCGGCTGAGGAAGCCGGTCACTTTGAGTTTGCCGGGCTGCCCCCACAGCTCGTGCCGTTCCTCGATTTCTCCGACCGCCTGGAATTGGCGGAAGCTCTCGTCGAGGCCATAGGAGAACGCATTGCCTAACCCTTGCGTGCCGGCCGGCGTCGCGGAAAGATCGAAGATACCGCCGCGCACCGCGAAGCGGTTCACATACCATTCGGCCGCGGCGCCATAGGTGAAGCCCCAGGCATCGCCGGCATAGTCGAACGTGCCGGCATTGATCATCGACCAGTTCAGAAAGTCGGCTTTGGGATTATTCGCATATTTATTGGTGTCGAAGATGTCGACGATGGCAAACTTGCCGACCGTCAACACAAGGCGGTTCGCGGTCTGCGAGCCGGCAAATTGGTTGATATCGGCATCGACGCTCTGGGTCTCGCCGCCAAGATTGATGGTATCCCTGACGAAATAACGCTGGACGCGCGCATAGGGATAGGATGCGCCGAGCTTATAGGCCTCTCCGCTCGGATATCCGGCAACGCCATGCGTATTCCCAATGCCGAAACCTTGGTCGATTTCCGGATTGACCCAGGCTTCTACCCCTTGCCATAGCCTCACGCCGGCATAAAGCGTCCCATCGAACGTCTCTCGGCCCTGACCCGCCTGTGGCAGGCTATTGGGGCCGTCAGGAGCGGATGCGTGGAAGCCCGGATAGGCTTGCGCGGTCAAGGTCGATTGGGCGTGAAAAGCGAAACGGTCAGCGTCCGGCGCTGCCGGTTCCTTGCCCGCAGATGGCGGATCATCATAGAAATTATAGGTCAAGCCCGCCCGCACCTCATGCAAAGCGAGATTTGAACTGATTGTTTGCCCGGCATACGGGAAATAGGCGCTGGTGGTGCCGTAGTCCGTAAACAGATATTCAAGCCTTGCCGTCCAATGCGGTGCGATCGGCGTCTCGACGCCGGCGCCGACAGCCCAGCCAAATCGCCACAGATAAGGCAAGTCTTGGGTCCCCGACGCGAGTTGTGTCAGCGTCAGCTGATCGCGACTCCAAGCAAAGCCGCCCGTCGCATAGAAAAGCCAATTGCCAGGCGCGTAACCGATGCGGCCGCGCACGGTTCCGGACGCGAGTATGTTGTCGCTATAGCTCTCATCGCCGAGCGTCGGCGATGTAAAGTACGATGTGCCGCCGACGGAAATGCCAGCAGTATTTCGCCACGCCGGAAAGGATGCATCGGCTTCGACACCGATGACAAAACGATTCGCCAGCATGTAATTATAGCCGCCTTGAAATCCGGCGAAGAAACTTCCGCCCTCACTAAAAGTGTCGAGCGGTTGACCGAAGTCCGTCGAGCCTGCCGCGCCCGGCGTCGACCAGTTCGAGTTTCCAAAGGCGTAACCTAAATGGCCGCCGAGATAAAAGCCGCCCCAGGTATTGGTTGCGGAGGGCGCGATCGGTTCGAGATCTGCCGCCGCTGCCGGCACGGATGCGGCCGCGAGGGCAGCGAGCGTTGCGATCGACAGAATGATCCGTTGCATGAAAATCCCCCCGGACGGCCGGCGAAGCGACCTGAATATGCAAACCCCTTTACCGCAGATACACCGTCAGTTTTTGTATTTCGAACTGGAACAATTCCAAACTGAGAACTATTTCCCTTTAATCTGAAGCTTAGTTCCCAACAATTGGTGCAAAGTTGTGCGTATAGGCATTATTTAGAACGCGTAAAAACTTCTCCTTCGCTCTGGATTGTCCACTTTTGCCACCAGAAATTAATTCTGTAAAGTACTATTCGAGAGTTATGACGCCAGAGTCGTATCCGGCATTGCTCTATGCTGTCTTCCGGGATTGCCGCGAATAGGAAGGCGGTAAGCCGGGCGCAGCGATGTCTTCAGCCGCGTGCGTCCCGACCGAAAGCACCAGCCGCTTCATGGGAATCTTCCCGAGCCGGATCGGCGACGTAGAAACGTCCGCGCTCTAATTTATGGCTCATCGCGGCATTTTGTGGGAGGGTTAGCGGGGCTGGAATGAGGAAACCCTCGACAACACAAGGAGTTTTCGAGGTTTGACGGGACGTTGAAACCTGTCACGTTTTCGGCATGAAAAAAGTGCTCTGCAAGGCTTCGCTGCTCGACGGCTATCGCATTCCCGGGTTTCGCACTGGCGCACGGATCAAACGGCATGACCGCGATCCGATGGGCTTGGTGATCACGCTGACGCGACGCCAAAAAAAACCGTGTGCAGCGGCTGCGGAAAAGTCCATTTCAGCTTCTACGACCGCAAGACGCGCCTGGCGCGCGATCTCTCCAGCGGCAATAGGCGCGTTTATCTCGAATACGAGTTGCGCCGCGTCGATTGCCAGGCCTGTGGCGTGAGACGGGAGCGGCTCGACTTGCTAGCCTCGAACACGAAGTTCACGAAGCGTCTCGCATTGTCGATCGGCGGCTTGTGCCGGACGATGCCGATCAAGGATGTCGCCAAGCGAATGAACCTCGATTGGCATACGGTGAAGGAACTCGAAAAGGACTACATGCGCGAGCAACTGGCGCGCAGCGGACCTCCCAGCCCGAGCGTGATCGGGATCGATGAGATATCGATCAAAAAACGTCACACGTACCGCATCGTGGTGAGCGACCTCGACAAGCGCCGAGCGATCTGGTTTGGCGGCGACGGCCGATCGGAGGCGGACATGGATCGGTTCTATGCCTTTCTAGGCGAGGAAAACCGCGACAAAATCAGGCTCGCCGTGATGGACATGTGGAAGCCGTTCCGCAAATCGACGCAGGCGAACGCGCCGAGAGCCGCCATTCTGTTCGACAAGTTCCACATCCTGCGCCACCTCGGCGAGGCGTTGGATAAAGTGCGCAAGGTCGAATACGCCCGCCTCACCGGGACGCAACGGAAGTTCATCAAGGGGCAGAAATACGTCTTGCTGGCGCATAAGGAAAATCTCACCAGCGAGGCGCGGAAAAATCTAAAGCTGCTGCTGGCCGCCAACAAACGGTTGAACACCGCCTACCTTCTCCGCGAGTCGTTCGGGCAATTGTGGGATTACAAATCCGAGGCTTGGGCGCGCCGGTTCTTCGACAATTGGAAATCCCAACTGCGCTGGCAACGCCTGAAGCCCTTCGAGGACTTCGCCGCGATGATCGAGCGCCACTGGGATGGCATCGCCGCCTATTGCCGCCCGGAAAACAAGATCGCGCTCGGCTTCGTCGAGGGCCTCAACAACAAGATCCGCGTTTTCCAGCGCCGAGCCTATGGCCTACGCGACGAAGACTATCTGCGCCTCAAAATCCTCACTTGCAGCTTGCCAGAATTATGAAAACACCCGAAAATAACCCACACAAAATCCCGAAGAGCCTAATTTATTAGAATCGATCACGTTCATGATATTGGATTGAACCAATCCAAAATCATCGTGATCTTGTGGAGCTGCGACCGCCTTGCCCTTGCCATCGAAGACGGCGGCGGTCACATCGACACTTGCGTCTTCGATCCGGCAGCGGCCGCCGAGATAGTCGTTCAAAGTCAGTTTGAGATCCTGCGGATCGATCTGAAACAAGAAGTGAACGCCGGGCGATCGAAGATCACCATCGACGACAGCGACACGCCTCCCGCGCAACGCCAATTGCACAGCGAGATTGGCGGTGACACTGGATTTGCCGGTGCCGCCGCGACGGGACTGCGTGGAAATGATCTTCGGCATCTCTGCTATCGGCCTCGCTCGTTGCGAAACTGCGCCCAGGTTGAGAATTCCGATTACAATTGCACATGCAGCCGCACCGAGCCGATCGACGCCGGCCCGCGCGCGGAGTTGTAACCGGGATTGGCGGCGAATTGATAATCGAAAGTGAAAAAGGCATCCTTCGTGATGCTAATTGAATAGTACGCCTCGACGATTGTCTCAGGCGCGTAGCTCAACGCGCCGTCACCGATGTTGACGCCGAGACCGCCCGCGGCGAGAAAGGCTTGATAGGAACTCGAAATACCGTTAACGGCTGCCGCCAACCCGATCTTATCCAATGGACGCCCCCACGACGTGCCGGTCAAGACGCCGCCGACCGAGGCGCTTTCGTCGATATCGGTATAGATGATTTCTGATTGCCCGTTCCACCAGCTGAGCCGAGCGAACAAACCGAGGTCTTTCGTCACGGCGAGCTCGGCATTGCCGACAAAGCCGTATTGCGATCGCGTCTCGCGCGTCGCCGCGATGCCGGGACTGTCCGCCGGCGCGGTCAAAGGATTGAGATAAGGATTGGCGAGCGTGGCGGCGTAGCTGCCGGCATAAAATTGCTCCTCGAAGGCCAAGACGCGGACGATGCCGTCCATTCCGAACAGCGAGTAGTTGTGCTGGGCCTCGATAATGGACTGGCCTCGCTGGCCGATCCGCATGTCGAAATTTTCGCCATTGGAAACATCGGGGACCAGGAAATAGCCGGCGCGAACCGCCCAGTCCTTCTGGTTCAGATCGAGCACCGTCCCGTAAGTATAGCCTTGCTGGTCGGCGGAATAATTGAACGCGCCGGCATCAACCAACGCCCAATTCATGAAACCGACGCGTCCATCGTGCGAGTAGGTGTTGTTGTCGAAGATGTCGCCGATCGCTAGCTTGCCGAACGTGAATGTCAGCCTGGAAATGTCTTCCTTCGCGGCCACCTGGTTGGGACCGTCCGCGATATCCTCCTGCTCGCCGCCTAGACCAAAGACATGGCGAATAAACACGCGCGCCGTATTGTAATGCGGAAAATCATAGCCGGCCTTCTGGGCTTCGATGTCGGAGAAGCCGGCAAGGCCGTGCGTTTGGGAAAGACCGTAACCTTGGAACGGCTCAGGATTGTAATAGAATTCGGTGCCTTCGTACGGATCCTTGTAACCGAAAAATCCCGTCACGCTCCACGTATCGCGCACTTCACCGTTCGGATTCAAGCTGTTCGGGCCGGAATATGCAGCGGCGAACGGCGCAACTCCCTGTCCGATGATGGTCGTCTGCGCATGGATACTCATGTCGTCGCGGACGGACTGCGGAAGAATTCCGCCTGTCGTTCCGGGAGCGACCGGGTTGTCGACGAAATGATAGTTCAACCCGAACATTACTGTATGGAAGGTGAGATTGGAATTATAGTGCTCGGCGGCAACCGGAAGGTAAGTGTCGGCGTGAGCGAAGTCGTAAAAGCGATATTCGAGCTTGGCGCTCAAATTCGCGGTCCACATAACCTCGACACCGGCGGCCGCCGTCCAGCCGGGCCGCCAGAAGTAAACGTTGTCGTCGACGTTACCGGTTGCGAAATCCGTGGTGTTCAATCGGTCTCGATCGTAAGCGAACCCTCCAGTGCCGTAGACGAGCCAATTGCCGAAGGTGTAGCCGGCGCGACCGCCTAGGGAGCCGTATATTTGGACGTTGTCGTTGATGACCGACGGCCCCAGGGCGGCGATGTTCTGCAGCAGATTGCTCCGCAGGATGCCGGGAAAGGAGAAGTCGGCCTCGACGCCGAGCAGGAGACCGGAGGCGGTCACATGATTGTAACCGGCCTGAAAGCCGGCGGAGAGTGGACCGAGTTGGTGCGCGCCATCAATATGTTCCTCGCCGACCACGCTCGTCTGTCCCGCCGATGGCACGCCCGAGGCATCAGTGGCGTAAGACGAGCTTCCGAGGAAAACGTATCCAACATTTCCGCCGCCGTAGAAACCTTCCCAGGGACTGCCCGACGCGAAGACTGGAAGCGGAGGGAGAACCAACTCGGCGGCGAGAACCGGGTGTCCGGCCAAGGTAATGGTCAATGCGAGCGTCGAAGCTCCTGCGATCGCAAAGCTGCGGATTCCTTGCGCGCGTGAGTGACCCGCGCCATCCCCGATTTTCGGCACATTCCCCTCCTCTGATTGGCCATCCGGCCGACCCGGGTACAGCGAACCTGTCGTTCCAAGTATTTGAGTATATGTGCACCCCGCGCGGAAAAGATCTTTACGTCCTTAGCCGCCGGTTCGGGCGGACGGCGGTTGCAATTTGAATTATGCCGGCGCGGATGCGGCCGCGAAGGCTGCGAGCGTTGCGAGCGACAGAATGATCCGTTGCATGAAAATCCCCCAGGCCTGGATCAGCGACATAAAAACAGCCGCGACCTATATCGTTCGGACCTCGACTTCCAGATCGTCGTAGCGCTTGAATTTGTAGAAGGCGAGCGAACCGATCCAGCTCAGCGCGAAAATGCCGATGATGATGTAGCCGAGCGTGCCGAAATTGTCGTTGAGGGCGCCGATCGCGCCCCAAAAGCCGCCTGCGTCGGTGAGGCCGAGTTGATCACCGATGAGGTTGAGCAATTCGAGACCGCCGATGACGACGGCGACGACGACGGAGACCGCCGTGATGGTCATGTTGTAGTAGAGCTTGCGAATAGGCTTCATGAACGCCCAGCCGTAAGCGCTCAGCATCAGCACGCCGTCGGTCGTATCGAGGAGCGACATGCCGGCCGTGAAGAGCGCCGGGAACACCATGATGGCACTGAACGATAAGCCGTTGGCCGCTTGCGTGGACGAAATGCCAAATAGCGCGACTTCCGTCGCCGTGTCGAAACCCAGCCCGAATAAAAATCCGAACGCCAGCATGTGCCAGCTCTTGCTGACCAGCCGGAACAGCGGACGAAAAATGCGCGCCAGAAATCCCCGGTTGTTGAGCAGGATGTCGAAGTCGTCCTCGGCGAACGGTTCGCCTCGCCGCACCGCCTGAAAGGTGCGGAAGACCGAAACCAGCACAAGAATGTTGACGACGGCGATGGCGAACAGGAACAGCGCCGAGGCGCTCGTGCCGACAATGCCTCCGACCGCCTTCAACGATTCGAAATGCGTCGAAATTTCCGCCGCCGTGAACGCGACGGCGACCGACAGAAGGACCACCACGGCCGAATGACCGAGCGAGAAGAAGAAACCGACGCCGACCGGCCGCTGGCCCTGTTGCATGAGCTTGCGCGTGACATTGTCGATCGCCGCGATATGATCGGCGTCGACCGCGTGCCGCAAGCCGAATGTATAGGCGAGCAGCGCCGTGCCAAGCAGCACCGGCCGGTCGCCCAAAGTGACGAGCGCCCAGAGCCAAACGAGAATATTGCCGACGATGAGGACGGCGTAAATCGCGATGAGCCGACGACGCAGATCAGCGTCGCCTTCATTTGCGGCACGAGAAAGAAATCCAAGCATGAAACCCCCGCATGCTGTCGCAGGACAACGGCACGATCAATTCAAAGCACGAAATACGTATGATGTCTATATCAAAACATCATACCATATCGACATTATTTCAGGAGGTCCGCAATGCAACGCGTTACCATCACCCTCGAAGACGAGCTCCTGATCGAGCTCGATCGGATGGTTGCCACGCGCGGCTACCAGAACCGTTCGGAAGCGGTCCGTGATCTTGCGCGCGCTGGCCTTCGGCAGGCAGCCGAAGAGGCCAGCGCATCACGACAATGCGTTGCGGCGCTCGTCTATGTTTATGATCACGAGACGCGAGCGCTATCGAGGCGCCTAACCCAATCGTTCCACGACCACCACGATCTGTCGCTCGCAACGATGCACGTCCATCTCGACCATGCGAGCTGCATGGAAGTCACGGTGCTCAGGGGAGAGACAGCGGAGGTGCAACACTTCGCCGATCACGTTATTGCGGAGCGCGGCGTACGGCACGGACGGCTGATCATTGTCCCTGTCGAACTGGAAACTGAAAAACATGCTCACGGCGGTGAGCCGGACCAGAAGCACCTGCATACTCACGTGCGGGATGCGGGGTGATGCAACGTGGACGGCAAACTCAAATCGCTGTCTTGTGATTGCGGATTGCGTTAGGGGCGATCATTGCTGAGCGTCCGTACCGCAATCCGCAATTGTAATTTGAGCGCCGAACCGTCACTCGTCGGTGCGAAAGGCACGCACAGGCTCGCGTCCTCTTTGCCTACGGAAAACGCTCGGGCTCGCCCCCATCACGCGGCGGAAGCGGTGGTTGAACGTCGACAAGTCGTTGAAGCCGGCGTCGAAGGCAATGGTTGAAATAGGCTCGTCGGATCGCCGCACACGCACGGCGGCGCGATGCAGGCGGGCGCGCAGAACGAATTGGTGCGGCGTCATGCCGACGACTTGCTGGAACCTCCGCAGGAAATGGTACGGGCTCATTGCCGCCCCGCGCGCGAGCGCCGCAACGGAGAGCCGCACGTGCGAGATTTCATGAGCTTCCGCCTCGATCCGGCGAACCGCTTCGGTGATGCGCCGTTCGTCGCGCCGGCTCGCTGACGGCAATGCGCCTCTGGTTTCGACAAGCTGTGCCGCAACAGCCCCAGCGAAACGCAGCGCCAGTTCTTCGAATTCCAATTCGTCACCATCGTCGCGCGCCGCCTCGGCCAAGGCGATGAGCGGTATGAACGAAGGCGCCGGCGGCAGGCGCGGCACGGCAAATTGCGTCGCCTTGGCGCCCGGCACACCGGCAATGACAGCTTCAAAAAATTCGGGCGCCAAGTGGAAGGCGAGGCAGCGGTCGCCGACACCATGCTCATGCCCGCATTCGAAACACTGTCCGTGATTGCCGAGCAAGACAGCGCCAGGAGCGAGCAAAGCTGCGCCCTGCGAGGTGCGATATTGAAACGTGCCGTCCGTCACCACGGCGATGCACAGGCTCTCGTGCTGCTCCTCGAACGGATGGTCATGCGGGCCGGCCGTGCAAATCACGTCGTCCACGCTCCAGTCGGGGCCCGAAGCCAAGCTGTATGCCGTCGTGGTCATAAACGCAGTATAGCAATTTTTCCCAAGCGGCCGAAACCTGTTTTGGCCTAGGGAAGGCGCATGGTTACGGATGAAAGGTTCAGGCCGTGATGCGTTCCAGCTCCTTTATCGATGCGTTGCACACCGATCGTCCCGCAGCCGACCGCACCGACAAGGTGAGCCTCTACGGTTGGCTGATCGGCGCTTGGGAGATGGACGCCACTGTATTCACCGACGATGCCGCCACGCACAAAGGCCGCGGCGAGATCCATTTCGGCTGGGTACTCGAAGGCCGCGCCATCCAGGACGTCTGGATCCTCCCCGGCGTCTTCTATGGAACGACGCTACGGGTTTACGACCCAGGTCTCGATGCCTGGCATATTCTGTGGAGTGATCCGGTCAGACAATATTACGTCCGCCAAATCGGCCGCGCGGTCGGCCGCGACATCGTGCAGGAGGGCAGGACCAACGCCGGCGCAGCGATCCGCTGGAGCTTCATCGATATTACGCCCGGTTCGTTCCGCTGGCGGGGCGAACGTTTGCAGGACGAGGGCGCGATCTGGCAACTCCAGGCCGAGTTCCTGGCGCGCCGGGTTGCCGCCTGATCGATGTTCATGACGAAGGAGTGGTGAGATGCTTGATCATGTTTCGATCGGGGTTCGCGATATTGGCCGAGCGAAGAGTTTCTATGACGCAGCTTTGCAACCGCTGGGCTATCGATGTGTGATGGAGGCCGGAGGTTCGCTCGGCTATGGGCCAAAGTCTGTCGGCTTTTGGGTGAACGCGGTCGGACGTCCCGTCCCGCCGGATAAAAAATCCGGCCTGCACATCTGTTTCAGCGCGCCGACGCGGCAAAGCGTGGATGCATTCCATGCGGCAGCGCTCGCCGCGGGCGGGCACGACAATGGAAAGCCCGGCCTGCGCGCCGACTATGGCGACAATTATTATGCCGCTTTCCTCATCGATCCCGACGGCTATCGCATCGAAGCGTACTGTAACAAGAATGGCTGACCATCATGGCTTCAATTCGAAATGAGATATTGACGACGGCACGACCCGAGGACGTTTGGGCAACGATCCGCGACGTTGGCGCCCTGCATACACGGCTCGTACCGGGGTTTGTCGTCGACACCCGCCTTGAGCCTGGTGCACGTTTGGTGACATTCGCTAACGGCATGGAAGTTCGCGAGCTGATTGTCGATCTTGACGAGAGTGCACATCAACTCGTTTGGTCAGCAGTCGGAGGCCGCTCGACCCATCACAATGCATCGATTCAGGTCTTTCCCACCGCTGACAACGGCAGCCGCGTCGTGTGGATTGCCGATTTTCTCCCGAACGCCTTGAAGGCGCCTATCGAGGCCATGGTTGCTCAGGGACTGGCAGTCATGAAGGTCACGCTGGATCGACTGCCTGTCAAAGAATAATCATGCCTACTCCATGGCTCATTGACGACCACTCCGCGTTTGTCGTCGATCCAGCCGGCTGTCGCATCGAAGCCTTGCGGCCTTGAGCGCGATATTGCAAGGCGCTGTAATCGGTCACGTTCAGCTCTTTCGGTCCGCACTTCGACGGCGTGACGAAGCCTCACGGTCTGCTTTGTCCGCGTGGCCACGAAGACTGGAGACTCTACATGTCGTCCCATCATTCCCCGTATCGTCGCTGCGGGTGCGTCGCCTTCGAGGCCGCCAGTTTCGGCTATCCCCACAACCCGGCGATACCGGAGTAGACGGCAAAAACCGTGGTCAGCGTGATGACAACGCCGGAAACAAGCGCATATCCGCCCTTTAGCCGATACGGTTCTGGCAACCGTCGCGCCAGCAAAAACAAGAAAGTCAAGACAACCGGCAAAAGCAGCGAGTTCATCACCTGCACGCCGACGCTCAACGCGATGAGGTTGGCATTCGAGGCGACGATGAGCGCGCAAACGATGAGTGCGGCGACGTAAGACCCGTAAAACCATGGCGCCTCGCGCGGTTCGTCCTCCAACTTATGCTTTACCCCGAGAACTTCAGCCAGCGTGCGCGCGGCAGTCAGAGTGACGACGATCGTGGCGACCAAGGCCGCTCCGCTCATGCCGAGACCGAACAGCAGCTTGCCACCAAACTCTCCAAGGAACGGCGTAAGCGCGCCGACGATCTCGCCGATCGTGTTGAGCGACTGGTCGCCCCTCGCCTTGCCGAGCGTCGTCGCGACCGCGACGAGCACTGCGGCCATGATGAGCTGGGTGACCACGGCGCCGATCGCAGTGTCGACCCGCGCGGGGCGCAGGTCGGCGGGGGTCAGCCCTTTTTCGACGATCGAGGACTGCTGAAAGAATACCATCCATGGCATGATCACCGCGCCGATATTGGCTGAGGCGAGATAGAGATATTTGGGGTTGCCGAGCGGCATCGATAGTGCGCCAGTGGCGATTTCATTGGCGCCCGGATGGGCCATCCAGGCCACCAACAGAAACACGAGTTCAAAACTGCCGACGATGATCGCTATGCGCTCGACGGTCAAATAGGTGTGAGTGAAGGCCATCACCAGCAGCGCGGTCACCACGAGTGCCATGGTTATGGGAACCGGAACGCTCATCAGGCTGCCAACTCCCGCCAGCCCTGAGAGCTCGCTGAGCAGCGCGCCGAGGCACGACACGATCAGCGTCGCCACCGATAGCCAAGCCCAACCCCGGCCAAAATGCTGCTTGATCAGCTGGGCGTGCCCCTTGCCTGTCGCGACGCCGAGCCGCACCGTCAATTCTTGTACGATGTAGAGAATCGGAATGAGAATAAACTGCAACAGCAGCAGACCGTAGCCCCATTGTGCGCCGCTCTGCGCCGCGGTGATGACGCTCCCCGCGTCCGTGTCCGCGAGCATGACGACAATCCCAGGCCCGGCAACGATCAGAAATCTTCGCAAGCTGAAGGGTCTTGGAGCGGCCGCACTTGTCAAAATCAAATAATCCTTTCGGTCCCATAACCAGGGAGTTTTCTTACTCGGTAGCGTGCCACGACAGATTGCAAGTGTCCCAATATCTTTGGAGCACTTTCGGTCGGCAGCCCCACTTTCGCAGAGAAAGATGCGATAGTTCATGATGGCTGTGACGAACATGCCCGCCACACGGGAAGTCTGGAACAATAGCGACGGGCCAGCGGAGTCGCTGAGGAATTTCGCAAGATCGGTTGCCATAGCGGCGCAGCAGCCTGCGAGCGCTGCTGTGCCGGAACACTTGACGCAGCGGACGGGGTTCTAGCTTGAGGCCCTGACTACTGGATGGCGATCATCTCGGTCAAGCGTCTGAGCTTGCCGAGGGCGGATAAAACCGGCGAAATCATCGCCTCGTCCTGAATGCCGCATCCGGCTACGAAACCCGACCAGCTCTGCCGGGGTGGACGCGCCGCCTCGAGCTTCACGCCCACGCCGAAACTGCCTGGCTTTGCGCCGCCTCTCCGGCCGGCTCTTACTCCTCAGCTGACATTGCACCCATCGCCAGCACCGGAACGCTCACACTGAGCGTGCCGGCCTTCTCGAAGGTGAGGGTCAGCGGGATGTGCTCGCCCTTCTTCAGTGGCCCTTTCAGTCCGGTCAGCATCCCGTGATAGCTTCCGGGCTTCAGCGTGACGCTGCCATTTGCCGGAACCGTGAGGCCATTCGGAAGCTCGCGCATATGCATGATGCCGTTTTCGACTTTCATCTCGTAAATCTGGACCCTGTCAGCGACGGGCGATGTTGCGCCCGTAAGGCGATCACTGCTGTCCGCCGCATTGGTAATCGTCATATAGACGGCGCCGGTTAGAGCGCCGCCCGGCGTCGCACGAGCCCAGGGATGATCGACCACAACGGGCGTGGCACCATGTTCAGTGACTGAACGTTCTTGAGCCAAAGCCGCGGCGGCGACCATGCTCAGCATTCCGACAAAGGTAAGCGTCAACAAATAGCGCATGATGATCTCCGTAAGCGCATGAGTCCCGGCTCCGCGCAGCAGGGCCTATTCGAGCGTCAAACGGGAAGCTTTGGTGGCGCGCGCGGATCGCTGATCCTGCGTCGCAGCGGAAGGACGAAGATTTGGTCTATGAAACGAGCATAGTTTACGTCAGCACTTTCGAAGGCGACATGCGCCGGAAAAAATGGAGTGTGACCGATGGTCGCGATCTGCCCTGCGCTTTGCGCTGCGATGTAGCAGAATGGACAATGGGAACTTTGAGAAGGCTTCCTCCGGTCGTCGTTTGTCGCTAAAGCTTTGGGGCTCGGATCGGAGGCGCTGCAGACGATGAGCGCATCACCTGGGCCGGAGGCCTCTGCCGCCATTCCGAGCCCGACGCTCGTCATCAAGGCCTGGACGAAGAGCAGACAGGCGATACCGGTGGCCAACAGGCCGCCCGCCCATCGATCTCCTCGCAGAGCCGGCATGGCTTTCATTTTGGTGCCGTCCGGAACTGTGTCGGAATTTGCCTGGCGCAATCTACGGTGGGGTGACGTTATCTGATCACACAGCGACGTCAAGCGGCCGATCTGAGCGCTTTGTTGCATGCATTTGCCATCCATCGACCTTGCGCATGATAGTTCGGCGGGATGCAGATGACGCCCGGAAGAGGATGGCGACCAGATCGTCAATGGATAAGAACTTCTGGATCTATCGCGGCGATTTGAGCCGCTTCACAACCTTCTCTCGCCGCCTCGTCGGCAGTGGGTTGGATTACGGGTTACGCTTCTACGGGTTACGGTTGCGGGTTACGATGACAGTGCACTGTCGCACAGCGCGATGCGACATCCGTGCTCATGAGGCCGACAAGCCCGGAATTGCCACGCCCAGCGTCTGCAGGATCAGGAAGGTGTTGAGCGCCAACACCACCGCTGTTCCAATCAGCGCCGCGACATGGGTCAGCCGACTATTGGCAAAATGACCCATGATGTCGGCTCGGCGCGTGAAGATCAGAAGCGATATCATGGGAAGCGGGAGAGCGATGCTGAGCACGACCTGGCTGATGACGAGCGCATTGGTCGCGTTGGTGCCGAGCGCGACCACGACGAAGGCCGGAAGCATGGTCACGAGCCGGCGGAGCCAGATCGGGATTCGGAACCCGACGAAGCCCTGCATGATCATTTGACCGGCCATGGTGCCGACCGTCGAGCTCGACACACCCGACGCTATGAGGGACACCAGGAATACGCCTGCGGCCCCGATACCAAGCAGCGGCGTCAAGGTGCGATACGCCGTTTCGATCTCCGCCACGTCACTGTGGCCCGCATGGAAGGCGCTCGACGCCATCATCACCATTGCCATATTCACCAGGCCGGCGAAGGCGAGCGCGATAATGCATTCCTGATTGGAGAAGCGCAGGACTTTTCGCCGCTCGTTGGCGTCGCGGACGGGCGCGCGAGCCTGCGTCAGCCCGGAATGCAAGAAGATGGCGTGCGGCATGATCGTGGCGCCGATGATGCCGACCGAAAGCAGCAGCGCCTGGGCATCGGCTATCTGCGGTACGACCGTATGCACCGCTGCCGAAGCCCAATCGACCGGAGCGATGAACATCTCGGCGAGGTAACAAAGGCCGATGAGGCCGACCATGCTGCCGATGATCAGCTCGATCGGCCGGAACCCGAAGCCTTCGAACATCAATATGCCGTAAGTCACGATCGCCACGACGATCATCCCGGCGAACAGCGGCATCTGGAACAACAGCGAGAGCGCGATAGCGCCGCCGAGGAACTCGGCCAGGTCGGTCGCCATGGCGGCGACCTCGCTGACGACCCACATCGCCCAGACGACGGGACGCGGAAAGTGCTCGCGGCACATCTCTGCCAAGTTCCGCCCCGTGACGATACCGAGCTTGGCGGAAAGGGCCTGGAACAGCATCGCGATCAAGTTCGCAAGCAACACCACCCAGAGCAGTCCATAGCCGTATTTTGCCCCCGCCTGGATGTTGGTCGCGAAATTCCCCGGATCCATGTAGGCGATCGAGGCGATCACGGCCGGACCGGCGAACGCCAGATACGCGCGAAGCCCGCCGCGCTGGCCAGCCAACACGTGGCGAGCCGCGGAGACGGTCCGTTCGGTCAATGACTCTCGTTTCGGCATCGCGTCGGAGATTGTTGGGGACATGAAGCACCAGCACCAACTTGTATCCTAAGCTACATAACAGGATATCCACGGGCCTTGGAATGTCAACGCACAGACTGCACTTAAAGCAGGTTGTAGCATAGGCTACATAATGTATATGAAGCACATAAGTGCCGGCAATTGAATTCTCAACCCCTTGGGCGCATTTTGCTGGGACGCACCGAAATTCGAGGCCGGGGGAATCGATGACGAGCCAGAAAGGAACGCCTGCGACGGTGAGCTACAGCCTTCCGAGCGAGGCGGCTCAAGCGGAGCGTTTCGGAAAAGCCCGCTCGGCGCGCGCCTCGGCGGTGCTCGAAGACTATGTCGAACTGATCGACGATCTGTTGACCTCGCAGGGCGAGGCACGCCCGACCGATATTGCCCGCAGGCTCGGGGTCTCGCACGCAACTGTGATCAAGAGCATCGCGCGGCTCAAGCGGGAGGGACTGGCGACGTCGAAGCTCTATCGCGGGGTTTTCCTGACGCCTGAGGGCCAGAGCCTCGCTACACGGGTGCGCGCCCGCCACAGGGTCGTCGTCGATCTTCTGATTGCCGTCGGCGTTCCCCGCCATTGCGCCGAACTAGATGCGGAAGGCATCGAGCATCACGTGTCAGACGACGCGCTGGCCGCTTTTGCGCGCTTTCTCAATAAACATGGCGCAAGCCGCTCTGGTCGCGATCCGCAACAAGACTAGCCCGGATTTTCTGCGCCTGAGGCCCGAGCGAAGAACTGCGGCGCTTCCTGTTCCGGATGTCGCGAGCGCTCGTTCTGGTTTGGATCGAAGCGGCTTGCGGATCCAATCCTCAGTTTAGGGCGGGGAACGAATCCCAGCCTGCCGACGCGCCATCCTCCATTACCGGCCGTTCGCTGTCGAATCGATTTGTGACATCCGTGCCACAGCGCCGGCTCTTCTTACGGAACCTCGCAAGACTCAAGAAGAAAGCCGCTTTTCAGCCATAAACAACACGCTAATTTGGGCTTGTTAGATTGGCTTGACTGGTTTTGTTGCGATTGGCGAAGAGATCGAAATATCCGCTACTTCGGAGTGTTTTGGGCGGCGTCGATGATTTCGGCCGTGGACGCCCTGTGCACACCGCGCTGGGGATCTGTGCTTTACCTTCGCCGCAGCGAGATGGGTCATTTTAATAGGATGCGTGCGCCCGCTTCCCCGCGTGGCATTGGAGGTTCGAGAGAGCCGTCATCAGTGATCGAAACGCCGGGGTGAGTAATGGACGTGAGGGTTTTTGACAAGAGTGGACTTTCCAGGCGGCATCTGGCCGAGGGCCGGGAGTGTGTGATGGAGTGCGCCTACCTTCACACTATCGGGCTCACGCGTGCACAGTTCCGTCGGCCTTTTGCGGGCGTGGTCTCCTGCTGGAACGAACTGGCACCCGGCAAAATGGCCTTGATGCAGCGGGCGCTCGCTTGTCCTTCGGCCGGTGCCCGCCGTCCGCAATCCCGCGCCGATGAGATGGCGGTAGTGCCAGAGGCTGCCATGCGCGGCTCGATTGCCCTCGTCAGCAATGGCGACATCAGCAAAATCGCTACCCGCCAAGGCAGCATCGAGCTGCGCCTATCTTTGGCGGACGTGGCTGCACGCGAGAAGCCGTCGTCGCCGGGGTGGCATGAGTTTGGCGCGGGGGCCTTTTGGAAATATGCCCGGTTGATCGGGGCGGCGGGCGCTAGTGCCGTCACCCGTCCGGGCGGAGCGGGTGAGACGCAGATCCATGCAAACGTCTAGGCGCATCACATGGATGATCATATCCGCCCTGGCAAGCCTTTGGGTTGGCAGCCTTTCGGCCTCGGCCTTCGACGGCACGACGGAAACGGCCGCCAATGACAAGGCGCCACTGAAAATCTTCAAGAATCCGCAGGCCGCTTTGCGGGCCGGCCTCGAAGGCTTCAAGTCGGGCGACGTCCATTCGGCGATCGAGGCGATGAAATATGCCGCGGCCGGAGGCGAGTTTTTAGCCGCGTGGAAACTCGGCAAGATGTATGCGGACGGAGACGGCTTGCCGCATGACGATCTCAAAGCCTACGAATATTATTCGCAAATTGTCGAAAATTACGACGAAGACACTGCCGATCCGCGCATTCTCTCGGTCGTTTCGAGCGCTTTCGTCGCGGTCGGCGTCTATGACCTCAGCGGCATCCCCAATTCGCGCGTCAAGCCCGACGTGGAGCGGGCGATCGAAATGTTCCGCTATGCCGCGACGAATTTCGGCGATCCCAATGCGCAGTATAATCTCGCGCATCTCTATCTCGACGGCACGGTGGTCGTCAAAGACGTCCGTCAGGCAGCGCGCTGGTTCTATCTCGCAGCCGAGAAAGGCCATGTCGAATCGCAAGCTTTGCTCGGCCAATTGCTGTTCACCGGCCGTGACGGCGTGCAACGGCAGCGGGGTGCGGGGCTCATGTGGCTGACGCTCGCGCGCGAGGCGACATTGAAAGCGGAGCCGCTGCAACTCAAGAAAAACCAATGGATCGTCGAGCTCTATGAAAAAGCCCAGGCGGCTGCGAACGACGCCGACAAGCAAATGGCGGCCGTCTACGTCGCCGATTACAGGAACAAGCGGAACTGAGCCTTCACAGCGACCGTTGGCGAGAGCCAGCGCGCTCTCCGACACAAGGATCGACGCGACGTCGATTATTCCGTGTCGCTCTCGATGACCGAACGCAGGAAAGCCACGTGGTTCTTGTAGGCGCGCAGGCCTTGCGGGGTCGGGCGGACGACCATGCGCGGCCTGCGTCCCTGATAACCGCGCTCGACTTCGATGTAGTTCGCACGCTCCAAGGTTTCGATATGGGAGCCGAGATTGCCGTCGCTCGCCTGCGTAACGGCCTTGAGCCGGGCAAAGTCGAACTCCTGGCCTTTGTGAACGCCTGCGGCAAGCGCCGCCATGATGCGCAGACGCATCGGCTGGTGAATGATGTCGTCGGGGTTCGGCATGATCAGGCCCGCCGCGTCCACAACCCTGCGAGAATCATTCCGCCGCCGTCCACGACGGCGAGATAGAGATCAAGCCCAGTTTCGATCATAAGATAGCCGGCGAAGGTCAAGAGCGCGACGCAGATCCCGAGCCAGGTGAAGGCGCGGCCCAGCCAGAGGCCGGCGAGCGCATAGCCGAACATGAAAAGCATCGGCCAAAAGGCACTGCTCTCGCGGGCGCCGAAATGGCCCATGCGGCAGCAGGCGAGTCCAAATCCGAAGAAAAGGAGAACGGCGATGACAATCCGCCAGTCGAAGCCCGCGCCGGCACCGCGGAGCCGCAAACCATAAGCGAATGTTGCGAGCAAGCCGGCGCAATTGACCAGGACCCAGACCAGGACGGCCTGGCGTGGCGCCCAGAATGTCGCAACATAGCCGAGCGCGACGAGCCCGCCCCAGGTCACGATAATCGCGCTCGCACTGCGGTAGTAAGCTGATTGTTTCAGCCGCGCGACGATCGCATCGATATCGGCGAGGCTCGCTTCGGCAGTTTTCGGATCGATTTGCACCCTGTCACTCCTTGAATGCGGCGAGCATGGCATCGATGGCGGCGGGCGTATGCAGCATGTCCATGTGGCCGAGGCCGGGCACAATCTGCACGTCGATCTTGGGCTCTATGCCGCGCACGATGTCGGCATACTTTGCAGAATCCATCAGCTCGTCTTGCCCGCCGGCTATAATAGTTGCCGGCATTTTGACGTCGTGCAATGCCGTGCTGATACTCGGCGGTGCCGCGAAATTCGTCATCAAGCGATAGGAATACTGAGCGGTGACGAATTTTTCGCTGCCCGGTGCGACGGCGAAAGCAACGACCGGCAAATCTTCGCAACACCGAAGGCCCAGGCCGCGCAAAATGGCGAGCGCGATGATGCGCGGCACATCGGCATTCGCCCAACGCGCCGAGGTCGCCGGGCTGCGGGTCGAAGGGGCATCATAATTGAGATAAGGCGAAACGAGGACGAGGCGATTGAAGTTCGATGCGAGTTTGCCGGACGCAATGCGGAGCGCGAACCCACCGCCGGAGGAAAACCCGAGAAGCCCGAAGTGCGCGTTTGGGAATTGCCTACGCAACAGGACGACGAGATCCTCGAGATCATCGTCGAGTTGTCCAAAATAGCCGATGTCGCCGCGCGTCCCTGAGCCGCCGTGGCCGCGAATATCGGGCGCGACGACGATAAAGTTCTGAGCGGCGAGCTGCTTTGCGATTTGATTCATCCCGGCCGATCCTTCGCCCGATCCGTGGATGACAATTGCGATCTTTTCTGTGCCGCCATCGGCCGCCGGATAAAACCGGTAGGCGAGGTGGCTGCCGTCGCGCGCGTAAAAACGTGAAGGCTCTGGCAGGCCGGCGCGATCGATCGCCAGCGCCCCGGCACGAATCGATGCGAGTTCGGGAGGCGGCGAGACCGGCACTGCCAGAAGCGAACCTGCCGCCAGAGCAAAGAGGCCGGTGGCGGTGAGACCCCAGCGCACGAGGCGCCCAATCCACTTAAGCAACGACATTTTCGTCTCCAAGACAGAGTGCTCTGTTAGACAGAGTTATCTGCATTAGTCAAGCCGAAAACTCCGTGAGGAGTTTCGTTCCGGGTCGATCAGTGGCGGCGACGGTCGCGCGGATCGTGCCTTGTCGGGCTGCACGAGCGCCGCTATAAGCGCGCTGCAGTCTCCGCTCGCGACCGCTCAGGATCTTTTTGCTCATGCCGATTGAACGCACGTTTTCAATCCTCAAACCCGATGCAACTCGCCGCAATCTCACAGGTTCCATAAACGCAATGATCGAAGCGGCCGGCTTGCGCATCGTTGCGCAAAAGCGGGTCTTGATGACGCGTGCGCAAGCGGAGACCTTTTATGCTGTCCACAAGGAGCGCCCCTTTTTCCGTGAACTGGTCGAAACAATGACCTCGGGGCCCGTGGTCGTTCAAGTTCTCGAAGGCGAAGACGCGGTTAAGAAATATCGTGACGTGCTCGGCGCAACTGATCCGGCCAAGGCCGCAGCCGGCACCGTTCGCAAGGAATTTGCGCAGTCCGTCGGAGAGAATTCGGCGCATGGCTCCGATGCGGCGGAAACCGCGGCGATTGAAATCGCCCAGTTTTTCTCCGGCAACGAGATCGTAGGCTAACCCAAAGTCCCGGCGACGGACGTATCAGATCGACAAAAAATTAGGGCCATTTCAGTAAGTTGCGGCATTTCCCTGACGAGACAGCCAATCGATCCGATGTCTACGAATCGGAAAACTGGACTCACTTTTACGGACAGGCTCTAGACAAAAACCCTCTGGAAATGTGCAGCCAGCGGGCGAACCTGGTTGCTATTACGATGCGCTTCGGCTTGGTCAGGATGGACTTCATGTATGATTTTGCGCCGCGGTAAGACTGTCTATTCGGCCCCAATTGAGCCGGACTTTCGTGGTTCGCCTGTCGGAAAGGTCCGCTGGATCATTCATGACTGAACTTGACGCGTTCCGCATTTCACCTGCCCATGGCCGCCCGTGTTACGACGCGACGTCCGCGGAAACCCGCGGCTGCGGGCGCCGAGCTCTGCTGTGCCTAGGGACGTCAGCTCTTGCCTGTATCGCATTCTTGTCGATCGGCACGGCGCTGCCGGCCGCACCCGACCGGATCAAACATCCGATCGCCGTATTTTCCGGTCTCGACAAGATTACCGGGCGGATAATTTCCTTCGAAGTGAGCATGGACGAAACCGTGCAATTCGGTTCGCTCCAGATCACCGAGCGCGCCTGTTACACGCGCCCGGCGACCGAGGCGCCGCAGACGACCAGTTTTCTCGAAGTCGACGAGATCGACGCTTCGAAAAATTACAAGCGGATCTTCTCGGGCTGGATGTTCGCGGCGAGTCCGGGACTGCATGCGCTCGAACATCCCGTCTATGACGTCTGGCTCGTTGATTGTAAGGGAGGAACTACAGTAATTGCGACACCTCCAGATACGGTGGCGGCTGAACCCGCACCCCCCGAAAACGCCAAGCCCACGCCGCCGGCCAAACCTCCGAAGTCGAAGCGGAAGCCTGCCTCCGACCAGGCGAAAAGCGAGGCGCCGAATGGCCCTGTCGTAGTCGGGCCTCCGCCCGGCTTCAATAATCCGCCGAACGACCAGCGCACGCCGACTCAGAGATTTTATCCCACGCCGAACTGATCGGGGTGTTCCGTCTGTCGCCCGCGCCGCGGCAGGAGCGCAAGAACTTCGTCGCCGGACAAGCGCCTGTCTTTTGGCCAGCACGAGAAGTCGGCTTTCGCCGCGACGGCCTCGGCGAGCATCTGCCGATAAACATGTTTGGAGACTTCGATCGCGCCAAGCGAGGCGAGATGCGGCGTCACGAATTGCGTGTCGAGCAGCCGAAAGCCGCCGGCAACCAGGCGCACCGCCAAGTGCACGAGCGCAACCTTCGAAGCATTGCTTTCAAGGTGAAACATGCTTTCGCCGAAAAATGCCGCGCCGAGAGCGACGCCATAGAGCCCGCCGACCAGCCGATCTTCGCGCCAGCACTCGACGGTGTGAACATGGCCTAGCTTGAAGAGCGCGCCATAGAGGCTGCGGATCCGCGCATTGATCCAAGTCTTGTCGCGCCCTTCATAGGCCGCCGCGCAGCCGTCGATCACGGCGGCAAAGTCCTGATCGACGCGAATCTCGAATCGGTCCGAGCGAATGCATTTCGTCAAGCTTGTCGATATGATCAGATTATCGAGCGGGAAAATTCCGCGTGCCTCGGGATCGACCCAAAAAAGACTCGGATCCTCGGCGCTTTCCGCCATCGGGAAAAGCCCGATGGAATAGGCCCGCAGGAGGATATCCGGAGTGATTTCGAATTGCGTACGGGCGCGCGCCATGCCGCGAAGATGTGCTCCGAGGTCTGTTACGTCAAGCCCTGCGCGGTTGCGCAAGACGCGGCAAGGCACTCAAGAGACGGAGTTGCCGGCTGCAACTAATCTTTGCGGCGGGAGGGAGGACACCGACATGACGCAAGCTGCGAGCGAAACCGTTCTCATCGAAAAGGCCGGGCCGGTGACAATCGTCACGATCAACCGTCCCGCTTCCCGCAATGCCGTCGATCCGGCAACTGCGCTTTCGCTGCGCCGTGCATTTGCAGCATTCGAAGCCGACCCCTATGCCCATGCGGCGATCTTGACCGGCGCGGGGACGAGTTTTTGCGCTGGCGCTGACCTCGAGGCGGTCGCATCGGGATTTCCCTATGAGCCCGAAGGTGAGGGGCCGATGGGGCCGACCCGGATGTTCTTGTCGAAGCCGGTCATTGCCGCCATCGAAGGGCATGCGGTAGCAGGCGGGCTCGAACTTGCTTTGTGGTGCGATCTTCGCGTGGCTGCGAGCACGGCTGTCTTTGGCGTGTTCTGCCGGCGGTGGGGCGTGCCGCTGGTCGACGGCGGCACGGTCAGATTGCCGCGCCTCGTCGGCCAGAGCCGGGCTCTCGACATGATCCTCACCGGCCGTCCGGTAGATGCGCAAGAAGCTTATTCTATCGGCCTCGCCAATCGCCTCGTCCCGGCCGGAGAGGCGCGTCGCGAGGCGGAAATACTGGCACGCGAAATCACGCGGTTTCCTCAAGCCTGCCTCAAGGCCGATCGCTTGTCGTCGCATCTGCAATGGGGCCACGACATGACAGAGGCTCTGCGTATCGAAGGCCGCGGCGGGGAAGACACGATCCGGACCGAGGCCAGGAAGGGCGCGGCGCGCTTTGCGTCGGGCCTCGGACGAAGTGGCGATTTTGGCGCGATCTAGTACCCACTATCGCGGGTAGTTAAGTTGTGATTTAAGGCTGCATGAGCAGCAATATCATTCCAGAAGCTACGCCGATAATTCTGACGGCGGAAGAACGGGCCGAGCTTGAGAGCTTGGTGCGTTCGACGAAGACCGAACACCGCACCCGTTTCAAGGCGCGGATCGTTTTGCAGGCGGCGGATGGGGCTGCGACCCGCGCCATTGCCCGCGCGGTCGGCTGCACGATCGGCACAGCGTCCAAATGGCGGGTGCGTTACGCCAAGGACCGGCTTGCCGGCTTCAGCGAGACGGGTAACCGCGGCCCCGTGCCGAAATATGGCCCCGAGACAGGCCGACGGATTTTGGCGCTGCTCGACGAAAAGCCGCCGCAAGGCTTCGCCAATTGGACGGCTCCTTTGCTCGCCAAGGCGCTCGGCGACGTTCATGAGCAATATATCTGGCGTTTTCTTCGTGCCCAGAAGATCGATCTTTCCGGTCGCAAGTCCTGGTGCGAGAGCAACGACCCCGACTTCGTGGCGAAAGCCGCCGAGATCGTCGGCCTTTACATGGCGCCGCCCGAAAACGCGATCGTCCTCGCCGTCGATGAGAAGCCGGCGATCCAGGCCTTGGAGCGCGCCCAGGGCT
Source organism: uncultured Alphaproteobacteria bacterium (assembly GCA_963809985.1). Classification (GTDB taxonomy): domain Bacteria; phylum Pseudomonadota; class Alphaproteobacteria; order Rhizobiales; family Beijerinckiaceae; genus Methylovirgula. The sequence goes on from CAWELW010000004.1 coordinate 2,285,330, forward strand.
ACCTCAAACTGCCGAACGGACGGGCGATGACGGGCCAGTCGCATGATTACACGCGGCATGGCACCACGACCCTTTTCGCCGCGCTCGATGTCGCGACTGGCAAAGTCATCGGCCGCCACGCCAAGCGCCGACGGCGCGTCGAGTTCCTCGCCTTCATGAACGAGGTCATCGCCGCCTACCAGGACTGCCATATCCACGTCGTCCTCGACAATCTGTCCACCCACAAGCCCAAACACGACAGGTGGCTTGCACGGCACAAGAACGTCACCTTCCATTACACGCCGACCCACACATCTTGGCTGAACCAGATCGAAATCTGGTTCTCGATCCTTGCCGGAAAGTCCCTCAAGGGCGCCTCGTTCCAGGCCGTCGAAGAGCTCAAGGCCCATATCGACGCCTTCATCCGCACCTATAATGAAACAGCTCGCCCCTTCGTCTGGACCAAATCCGAAGTCCATCAGAAACGCCTCAAACCATGTTTCGCGGACCCGTGATTCCGGGTACTAGGGTGGGGTGATGGTTTTGTCGACGTCCAGGAAAAACGTCCGGCGCACGTATTGCGTCCGCAAATAGGTCTGTCGAGACGGGGATGAACAAGACTTGTGAAGTGGTGCAACGTGCCGCTTCGGCGTGGCGGCGCGACGCAACAAGATTGCCTTTTGCGAGCCGCACTGCATCTTCCGAGCCACACTCCGGAAAAGCCGTCGGATCATTTGAGGTTTGTGCTTGCCGGGCTGTCGTATCACCTTTACCTGAACGAGGTTTGATTGATCGCGGGCCGCTCGGTTGGATTCGATGCGGCGACGCCTCAGCAGTCGTCTCAAGTAGTAACGAGGATTTGGAGCGGACTGGAATGGCGAAGCAGGGAACAGGGCGTTCGGCATGGCCATTCCTTGTGCTCCTGGTTTTGGCTTGCATCATCGGTGCCGGCTGGTACTTGGGCACGCAACTTCCAGGCCTCATGCGCGAAAAGACGGGTGGCGAAAAAGCCAAAGGTGCTGAAACTGCGGCGGCACTGCCTGGCCTGATCCATGCCCAAGGCGAGGTGACTGTTCCAGAAGACTTGCCCTACCGGGCGCGCGTCGTTGTTGCGCCCGTCAAGGCTGAAGCGATCCGGCAGGTCCGTGCCTTCCCGGCGGTGGTCGAAGCCGACCCGGCGCGGACGGTGAATGTCTTGCCGCCCCTCGGCGGCCGGGTCAGCGAACTCAAAGTTCAGCTCGGCGAAGCCGTTAAAGCAGGGCAGGATTTGATCGCAATCGAGTCGGGCGATCTGGCGCAAGCCCAGTCGGACATGGAAAAGGCCAATGCCACAATCGAGTTGACGAAGAAGGCGCTCGATCGCCAGCGCGATCTCACCAAGATCTCTGCCGGCGCGGTGAAAGATCTCGAGCAGGCAACGAGCGATTACACACAAGCCCTTGCCGAACAGAGACGCGCCGAAATCAGGCTCGCGACGATCGCCGGAAAAGGCGAGATCGCCGGCGAAAGAAGATTGCTGGTCAGCGCGCCGGTTTCCGGCACGATTACGTCGCTCGCCATCTCTCCCGGCTCCTATATCAATGATCCGACCCTGGCGCTGATGACGATCTCCAATCTCGAGTTCGTCTATGTCACGGCCAATGTGCCGGAAAACGATCTCGCCATCATTCACGAGAATGAAGACGTGCAATTCTCGCTCGTAGCTTACCCCGGCAGGGTGTTTCATGGCCGTGTGACTTCGATCAGCGGCCTTCTCGATGCCGACACGCGGCGTGACAGAGTGCGTATTTCCTACCAAAATCCGGACACGCTTCTCAAGCCGAACATGTTCGCGACGGTATCCTTCATGCCGCCGCAGGTCGAAAGTCTCCTGGTCCCGGCGTCGGCGCTTTTGATGAACAACGACACTACGACGGTCTTCGTCGAGACGAAGCCATGGACGTTCGTACGCCGGACGATCGAGCCGGGCTCCGATATCGAGGGCCAGGTCGAAGTTCTGGGAGGCCTCTCCGCCGGCGAACGTATTGTGACCAAAGGCGGAGTGTTGCTCAATGATTGAGCGTTTCGTCGGCATCTGCCTCGCGCGGCGGGCGATCATCATCATCATCGCTCTGCTTGCCGCGGCCTATGGCGTCTACGCCTGGACGCAATTGAAGATCGTAGCCTATCCCGACATCTCCGACGTGACTGCGCAGGTGACGACCCAGGCGCTCGGATTGCCGGCGGAAGACGTCGAACAGCAGATCACGATCCCGCTCGAACGCGCCTTGTCGAACACGCCCGGCATGACCACCATGCGCTCGAGCTCGACGTTCGGTCTTTCGCTCATCACTATGGTCTTCAAGGATGGTTCGGAAGATTATTGGGAGCGCCAAAGGATACAGGAGCGGGTCACTTCGGTTACCTTCCCGTCGACGATTCAGCCGTCGCTCGATCCCGTGACCGGTCCGATCGACGAGATTTTCCGCTTTACGCTGGAGTCCGACAGCAAGAACTTGTTGGAACTGTCGGACATCCAGAACTGGGTGGTCGCGCCCGCGTTTCTGCGCGTTCCCGGTATCGCCAATGTCGATCTCTTCGGCGGCTTCACGAAGCAATATACGATCGAGGTCGACCCAGAGCAGTTGCAGCGCTACGGTGTCGCGCTCGGCGATGTCGTCAATGCGATCAACAGCAACAATACTTATGGCAGCGGCAGCCGCATTGCCCGCGGGCAGCAGTCCTATGTGATCCGCCAGACGGGACTGATCCGCACGCTCGACGATCTCGGCAATATCGTCGTGACCCAGCACAATGGCGTGCCGGTTCTCGTGCGCGATCTCGGTCGCCTCGAATTCAGCCATCAAGAACGGGAGGGCATTCTCGGCAAGAACAATAATCCGGACACGATTCAGGCCAACCTGCAGATGCTCAAGGGCGAAAACCCGTCGCAAGTGCTCAAGGCCGTCCATGCCAGGGTAGCTGAACTGCAAAAGCAGCTCGATCCGCTCGACGTCCATATCGTGCCCTATATCGATCGCGACAATCTCGTCAGTTCGACGATCGATAAGGTCGGCCATACGGTCGGTGAAGGTGTAGCACTCGTTTTCATCGTGCTCATTCTGTTTCTCGGCTCGCCGCGCAGTGCTATCGTCGTCGCAGTCACCATTCCGCTGTCGCTCGTCTCCGCCTTCGCCTTGATGAACGTCACGAAACTTCCAGCGAATCTGTTGTCACTCGGATCAATCGATTTCGGTGTCATCGTCGACGGCGCAATCGTCGTGACCGAGGCCATTCTGGTGCGGCGTGAAGCAACTCCCGATCTGCCGCTCGATGAGCAGGACATCAAACACACGGCCGCCAACGTCACGCAGCCGATCTTCTTCGCGACCTTGATCATCATGACGGCCTATCTGCCCCTGTTGGGCTTGGAGCGGGCGGAAGCCAAGCTCTTTTCGCCGATAGCCTATACGATCGTCTACGCTTTGTTCGGAGCGCTGCTGTGCAGCCTGATGTTGATTCCGGGCCTGGCCTTCATGGCGTTTCGAAAGCCGCGCAAGATCTTCCACAACAGGCCGCTCGAGGCCTTGAAGCGCGGCTACAGATATCTGCTGGGTCATTTTCTCTCTGCGCCGATCATGATCTACGGCATCGCCGCTGTCGCGCTTGCGACTGTGGTCGTGCTCGGCATCACCGTCGGCAAGGAGTTCCTGCCCGAACTCGATGAAGGCTCACTTTGGCTGCAGGTTCAATTGCCGAGTGGCGCTTCACTCGATACGGCGAGCGAAATGGCGAGCGAACTGCGGCGTGCGATCAAGGAGTTCCCGGAGGTCGAAAATGCCATTTCGCAATTGGGCCGAAGTGACACCCGGACCGATCCCTGGACATTTTCGCATATCGAAGTGCCTGTCACTCTGCGTCCCTATGACACTTGGCCGGACCACGAAAGCAAGCATGAATTCGTCGCACGCCTGCGCGCCCGGCTCGATCAATTGCCGGGCTACCAGATCGGCATCAGTCAGCCGATCATCGACAATGTCAATGATATGATAGCCGGCGCACACAGCGCCCTCGTCCTGCGTGTCGTCGGCCAAGATCTCAAAGAGGGACGCCGGATCGGCGAAGAGATCGTTGCGGTCTTGCGGACGGTGCAAGGGACGTCCCAGGCATCCGTCTTTCAGGAGCCGCCGATCCCGCAGATCTCGATCCAAGCCGACCGCGCAGCTCTGGCCCGCTTCGGCCTCAATATTTCCGACGTCGCCAATTTGGTGACCAACGGCGTCGGTGGTGAGCCGATCGGGCAGGTCTATATCGAAGACCGCATCTATAATCTGACGACGCGGTTTCCGCGCGAGCAGCGCGACAGCCCGGAAGCGCTCGGCCGATTGCTGCTGACGACCCCGTCCGGCGCGAGAATTCCGCTGTCGCAGGTTGCCGGCATAAAATTGCTGAATGGCGAGAGCACGATTTCGCACAATATGGCGAAGCGGAATATTACCGTACGCATCGATTACGCCGACCGCGACTTGGTCTCCTATCTTGCGGATGCGCAGGACAGGATTGCCAAGGAAGTCAAATTCGATCCGGCGAAATTCACGGTCGAATGGGCCGGCCAGTTTGAGAATCAGCGCCGCGCGCAAGCGCGTCTGACGATTATCATGGGCGGCGTGCTCGCCATGATGCTGTTGTTTCTGTTCATCGGTTTTGGCAAGCTCCGGCAGGCGCTTCTGATCCTCGGTGTCGTGCCGCTCGCGGCTCTCGGCGGCCTCATCGCGATCCACCTGCGCGGCGACACGCTCAATGTCGCCAGCATTGTCGGCTTCATCGCGCTGTTCGGCGTCGCGGTGCAAAATGGTATCTTGATGATTTCGAGCCTCAATCACATGCGCGGCCGCGTGACCTCCCTGCTCGAAGCCGTGATTGAAGGCGCCGCTGAGCGGTTTCGGCCCGTGCTGATGACCTCGACGGTGGCGACCGTCGGCATGCTTCCTGCCGCGCTTGCAACCGGTATCGGCAGCGACGTGCAGCGCTCTCTCGCCACCGTCGTCGTCGGCGGTCTGATCATCGCGACGATGTTGACGCTCTTCATTCTGCCGACATTGTACTTTGTCCTCGAACGTTTTACGCAAGAACGTGCCGAGGCCCGTGAACTGGTCGCTGCGAACCAAAATGAGTGAGGCGCCTGTGGCGGGTGAGCCCAAAACGTTGATTGTGGCGACACCGTCCTCGCAGAAGGGCGAGGCACGCTGGCGCATGGCACGTCCTGGCTTTGCATGCCGGCAGCTTGTCATGGTCCTCTTGCCGCTCGGGTTGAGCGGCTGCATGGGCATGGTCGGACCCGATTTCGAGATCTCCCAAGGCGCCGGAGGTGAGCAGCTTCACGCCCGAACCGCTTGCGAGCCCGGCCGGCCAGCAGTTTCAATCCGGCAGAGACATTCCGACGCAATGGTGGGGCGCGTTTCACTCGCGCGCCTTGAGTGACCTCGTCGTACGCTCGTTGCGGCAAAACCCGTCGATCGAGGCCGCCGAGGCGGCGATCCGCGTTGCCGCGGCGACGCGCGACGCCCAAATAGGCGCGTTGTTTCCGCAGGTTGCCGGCACTTTCAATCCGACGGCCAACCGGACGTCGGGTTCCTTGTCGCCGGTGCCGGCCAGCGGCTCCTTGTACTACCGACTTTACACCGCACAAGTGTCGGTCAGTTACGTGGTGGATATTTGGGGTGGAACGCGTCGTGCCGTGGAAAATCTGCAGGCGCAGACCGAGATGCAGCGCTGGCAATGGGAAGCGGCCAAGCTCACTTTGACTTCGAACGTCGTCACCGCCGCCATACAGGAAGCCTCGCTGCGCGGTCAGATCGAAGCTACCAGAAATCTCATCAAGATCGCCGCCGATATTCTTTCCAACTTCAAGAAGCAAAAAGAGTTCGGCCAGGTTTCGGATCTCGACGTCCTGACCCAGCAGGCGGCCCTCGAGACGTTCGAACAGACTTTGCCGCCGCTCCAGAAGCAATTGGCACAGCAGCGTGATCTTCTCACGGCCCTCGCCGGCCAATATTCGAACGACGAGATCCGCGAGACCTTCAATCTCGGCTCCTTCCGCCTGCCGCGGCAATTGCCCGTGACTTTGCCCTCCGCGCTGGTGCGGCAGCGGCCGGATGTCCTGTCGGCAGAAGCCAATATGCATGCGATGGATGCGCTGATCGGGGTGGCGATCGCCAACCGTCTCCCGAACATCACCTTGTCGGGACTGGCCGGTCCCCAGTCGACAACTTTCGCGACGCTCTTCACTCCGTCCAGCATGGCTTGGACCTTCGGCGGCAATGTCGCGCAGAGCATATTCGACGGCGGCACCTTGTATTTCCGCCAGAAGGCGGCGGAACAAGGCTATCGGCAGGCCGATGCCGAATACCGCAGCACGGTCATCACCGCATTCCAGAATGTGACGGATGCGTTGCGCGCCCTGCAGACTGATTCACGCGCCGTCAGCGCGACCGTGAGGGCGGAAAACACGGCGAAGCGATACCTCGAATTGGTGCGGCAGCAAGCCAAACTCGGGCAAGTCGCGCCGCTCGTCATCCTGAACGCCCAGCAGACTTATCTGCAGGCCGTGATCAACCGCATTCAGGCGCAAGCCAGCCGGATGGCCGACACGACGGCGCTCTTCATGGCGCTCGGCGGCGGATGGTGGAACGAGCCCTCTCCCGAGCCGGTGATCCAAGAGGCCGTGGCCAAAAAGGGCCTATCCCTGCCCGAGCTGGCCGGACTGGGCGATCTTCTGCCGAAATGACCGAGGCGGCGCGGGCGGTTGCCGCGCGGATCCCTCCGTCCGTCGTGGCCGCGCGAGCCGATATGCGTTCAGATTTCGAGATCCATTCCGCCGGTCGCCAGAAACTTCTCCAGCCAATGGATGTCGTAAAGGCCGTTCTGGATATCGGGATTGCGCACCAAGGTACGAAACAAGGGCAGGGTCGTGTCAATTCCGTCGATGATGAATTCGTCGAGCGCCCGCCGCAATCGCATCAAAGCCTCGGTCCGGGTGCGGCCGTGGACGATGAGCTTGCCGACGAGGGAATCGTAAAAGGGCGGGATCGAATAGCCGGCATAGGCAGCGCTATCGACGCGAATGCCGAGACCGCCCGGCGGATGGTAATAGACGATCTTGCCGGGCGAAGGGCGAAACGTGCTCGGATGTTCGGCGTTGACGCGACATTCGATCGCGTGGCCAAACAAAACCACTTCATCTTGAGTGAAGCTCAACGGCGCTCCTGCGGCGATCTTGATCTGTTCGTTGACGAGGTCGAAGCCGGTGATCATTTCCGTGACCGGATGTTCGACTTGGATGCGCGTGTTCATTTCGATGAAATAGAAACGTCCGTCCTCGTAGAGAAACTCGATCGTACCGGCGCTGGAATAATTGAGCTCGCGCATGGCCGCCACGCAGGCTTCGCCGATCTCGACGCGCTGTTCGGCATTGAGGGCGGGGGAGGGGCCCTCTTCCCAAAGCTTTTGGTGGCGGCGCTGCAAGGAACAATCGCGTTCGCCGAGATGAACGGCATGGCCTTGGCCATCGCCCAGAATTTGAATCTCGATATGGCGCGGCTTTTCCAGATACTTCTCGAGATAGACTGCGTCATCGCCGAAGGCCGCCTTGGCTTCGGCACGCGCCGTCGCAAGCGAGACGGGCAGATCCTGGGCACTGCGGGCGACCTTCATTCCCCGGCCGCCGCCGCCGGCCGAGGCCTTGACGAGCACAGGAAAACCTATCTCTTTGGCGATCCGCACGGCGTCGTCGTCGCTGCGGATCGCGCCTTCGGATCCAGGTACGCAGGGGATGCCGAGCCGCCGCGCCGTGCGTTTGGCCTCGATCTTGTCGCCCATCATGCGAATATGTTGCGGACTGGGACCGATGAAGCCGATGTGGTGGTCGGCAAGAATTTCGGCGAAGCGCGCATTTTCGGCGAGGAAACCATAGCCGGGATGGACGGCCTCGGCGCCGGTGATTTCGCACGCGGCAAGGAGGGCAGGTATGTTCATGTAGGATTCGCGCGCCGGCGGCGGCCCGACGCAGACGGATTCATCCGCGAGCTTGACGTGCATCGCTTCGGCATCAGCAGTCGAGTGAACCGCGACCGTCGCGATGCCGAGTTCTTTGGCCGCACGCAAAATCCGCAGTGCGATCTCGCCGCGGTTGGCGATGAGAATCTTTTCGAACATGTCCATCCACTGGGGCCTATACGGTTCGACGCCGTGAGATTGTCAGATCGAACCATATTTGCAACGGGTCTCGCAGGCATCGCTGCCAAGAGATCACGATGACTTTGAATTGAATCAATCCAAAATCATGAACGTGATTGATTCCAATAAATTAGTGCGGGATGCGCAGATAAATCCACGCCATCTGCGTAAATTTGATTGCGCAGGAAAAACGGTTCCCACTTTTCCTCATCCCGCTCTGGGTGTTGGTGACAGTATCTTCAGGCGAATTGGCGACGGGTCTCCGATCTCGGCTGCTGCAGAGATCGGTTGTTGGATCATCGGGTCAGGCAAGCCCGACCCGATCTGCCGAAAGTGCGCCTCAATTCCTCGTTTGACACATCGGATATATATCCGATGTGTCATGAATGAGAGCGGTTGCGAAATCTATTCGATCACCACCAGTGGCTGGCCATATTCGACCGGTGATGCATCTTCGATGAGAATGGCCGTCACCGTGCCGGCCCGCGGCGCGACGATATCGTTGAAGGTCTTCATGGCCTCGATCAGTAAGATCTTGTCGCCGGATTTGACCTGGCTGCCGATTTCGACGAAGGGCGGCGATTCAGGTGAAGGACGCCGGTAGGCGGTTCCCACCATCGGCGATTTTACTGTGCCTGGATGATCGGCGGGCGGCGCAACGACGGCTTGCGGCGCGGGAGCGACCAAAGCCGGCGCTTGCGCCGGCGAAGTTACGGAAACTTGAACCGGCGCGAGTTGGCGGGCGACACGAATGCGCAGATCGCCTTGCGCCACTTCGATTTCGCTGAGCCCGAGGCGCGACGCAATTTCTGCAAGCCTTTCGACGAGTCCAGGATCAATGGCAGATGGAAAGTCCGGCGCGGCGGATTTCTTGTCCGTCATCTGTCAAACCTCCAGAAGGTCCGCGGCCAACAACAAGGCATGCAGCGCGAGATCATAGGATTTTGCCCCAAACCCGAGGATGACGCCTTGTGCGACGGAGGCGACGTAGGAATGACGTCGGAAACTCTCACGCGCATGAATATTCGAGAGATGGACCTCGATGACTTCGGGCTGCTGATCCCTTGATGGCGTCGTGCAGAGCGATCGAGGTGTGGCTATAGGCCCCGGCATTCAGAATGATCGGCGCGCCGGCACGGGCTGCCTCCTGAACCCAGGTCACGAGTTCGCCCTCATGGTTCGTCTGCTTGAAATGCAAGTCTATTTTCTGCACCCTGCAGACTGCGGCCAGACCGGCCTCGATTTCGGCGAGTGTGGCGCCGCCATAGACCTCCGGCTCGCGGGTGCCGAGCAAGTTGAGATTGGGCCCGTTGAGGACATGGACAGCTGTGAACATTGCTTCTTGGCATGAAAGAGAGATGCAGAACCGGTCGCTTATCACAAGCAGCGGCCAATTTTTTATTTTCTTCGTGAGGATCGAAGATCAACGCCATCCGGCGGGGCTCGGAGCGGCACAGCATCCGACCCGGCCGATCAGCATTGCGCAGATCGCCGACCGCCAATGCATGTCATTTCCGTGACATCGGATATTTCCGATGTCTCATTTTCGAAAAGTGGCTCGACTTTTCCGATAGGGACATGGTCTCACTCATTAAACTCTGCACTTCGATTCGCGATCGAACGAAGTTGGCCGCATACCAGTTCGGATTTCCCACACCGGACACGGCCTGGGCCTGCGGCGGCAAATGCCCGCGGTCGGCGTGAATGTCCACTTTTGCAAGGATTGCCATCAAGAACAGGCCGCCTTTCCGCATTTGCGGACATTGTCGAGCTTTGCCTTCAACTGATCATAGCCGACGGCTCCGACCACGACCTCGTCGCCGATGACGTAGGAGGGCGTGCCGGTGAGGGCGAGCGCACGGCCGAGTTCACCGGATTCTGCGATCCCCTCCTTGACGGATGGGGCCGCGGCATCTTTGGCGAGCTTGTCCATATCGACGCCGGACTCCTTTGCGACCGCGAGCGCCTGCGCCCGCCCGACGGGTCCGTGCGAACTCAAGAGCTTCTGGTGGAATTCCCAGAACTTTTCGTCCTTGAGTTGCAGAAGCGCTGCCGCTTCGATCTGCGCCGCTTCGATGGAACCTTCCGACAGAATGGGGAAATCCCGTAATATGACCCGCAAATCCGGATTCTCTTTCATGAGATGAGCAAGGTCGGCGAGCGCCCTTTTGCAATAGCCGCAATTATAGTCGAAAAACTCGATCAGAGTGATCTTGCCGTTAGGATTGCCGATGATCGCTTGATGCACCGATGTGTAAAGCGGGCCGCTGGCGTCGCTCAAGATCTTGGCGCGTGCTTCCGCCTCGGCGGTTTTTTCGCGGTTTTCCAGTACGACGATAGCCTCATGCAGAATTTCCGGGTTCTGCAGGAGGTAGTTTTTTATGATCGCTTCGATCTCGGCTTTCTGACCGGCAGAGAACTCTCCCGCTGCCGCCGGCAGTGGAGCAAGAGCAAGGCCGGCAAAGACTGCCAGAATTCCCATGAGGACCGCGCGGGCCTTCGCCGGAAGATGGATGGTTGGACCGCTCACGCGCGCCATAATTTTTCTCCTCATCACTCGAGACGGCTCAAACTCGACTGCCACCCGCAGGCCTCGTCGACCGCCCGCGAGCGGGACATGCCGATTGGCTGCGGGCGCTTCCTGCGGCCGCCCTGTCTCAGTGTCATGTGACATGAATCCGGGACGGTTTGAAGACCCACATGATGCTTTGGTCAAGATTTGTCCGAGAGCGGGGCACTATCGGCTATCGAATCGCAACATGAGCGACGTTCGACCGAAATGCCAAAAAGATGCATGCTTGAAAATAGCGTCAAATCACCATATTGCGCGTATTTCTGTATTTTAATTGAGAATAAAGCCAAAAATAGGCGAAGTCATAGATCATAATAAGAACATGGCATTGTTTTTCAAACTTCAACTCTTGCACGCCTGACGCGCTTTCGGAATAAGGCGTCAGGCGTGGAGGCTAGTGGGCCGACCCTTACGCTTAGAATCCACGGGTTAAGGACAAGCCGCGGTTTCGACTCCTGCAACCGACCAATAAAATCAAATACTTATATAGTTTCAGTCGTACCGAGCCTCACCGCTTTGTCGGCGTCCCGCCCTGTTCGGCCAAATTCGGCAGAATCCATTGGCACAAGCGGGCGCCGCTGCGCCGCTCCGAAAGATCAACGTGGAGGTGTTGTTCGTGATAGGGGTCGGAGCCCGGCCCGAGCACCGTCGTGAAATGCGCGCAGGCGGTCGCTTTCACGCCTGCGAGGAAGGCTTCGGTGCCGATCGGTTCGTCGCTCTTCGAGGCAGCCACAGCAAAGATCTTCCCGCGTGTTGTGACGAAGGCTCGCAGGTCGAGGGCATTGCCTTTGGCATGCTCGCTCAGCTTTGCGCCGGCGATGCCATTGCGGCTGCGGCACTCGTAAGCACCGGCACCCTCGATCCGGGCGAGGCGGTCGCTCGAGGCCGCGAGCGCCGGCGCGAGATCGTCGCGCACCCAATCGGCGACGGCCGCTGCCAGCGAGCCGCGCATGATGACGGCAGGCGATAGCGTCACCTTCGAGCCGTCGGCCAGCATGATGGCCTGCAGCCGCAGCGGCGCGGCTATGTTGCAACCTCCCGGATCGACGATGGGCGCAAGGCTTTCGCCAATGATACGGCCGCTCGCCAGCACCTGCGCGCGGAGTGCGTCGTTGTCGGCGGGAGTTGGCTCGGCACCAGGGTTGCGCGAATCCGTTTTGTCAGGTGCCGGCGCCGCAACTTCATGCGGGCGGACCGGCGGCAACGGTATGTTCCCTTGCGCTGCGACACCAGAGGCGCAGCCGAGGGCGAGGCCTAGTGCAGACAGGCGCATGACCGCGCGCGGAAAAAGCGCGGGTCCGATTTTTGGCCGGGGCTGACTCAATCTTTTTTCGTCCGCGCTTGCGTTCGTCCCTACTTGCAGTCTCCGCTATGGTTCTCAGCGGGGGGCGGCGCCGACCGCGTGACGTCGTCCGATCCGCAAGAAGGCATATACGGCGTTCGCCGCATCCGCGCCGGCACTGGCGGCGAATTTCATTCGAATTCCATTCATGGAGCCGCGCGAAGAGCCCCCGCCCGGCGATTGTGCGGATTGCGATTTCCACGTCGAAAGACGGCGTTTAGAAAACTCCGACTGACACGACCGCGCGAGGCGAACGCTCCGAGATGATTGAGAACTCCCAAACCGCCCGAGTTGTTCCGGGCGTCGCGGCAGCAGTCGATGCGAAGGCCGGCAAATGCCGCTGTTTCGTTTCTTATACGGGCGTGAAACGCCCGTTTAAAACGGTCGATCCGCTGGAAGAAGCGGATCTGAGCAATCGCAATACATTCATCAAGCCGAGTTTCGACGCGATCAATCGCCTCATCGGCTTCGCTGGTGAAAGAACCGCCGAAAATGCTGTTCGACGCGCGCAGTGCGCCGGCGTGAGTTGTCCGGCGACAACGTGACGATGTATGTCGAGCTCATTATTCCGATTGCGGTGGAAGAGAAGCTGCGCTTTGCGATCCGCGAAGACGGCAGGAGCGTCGGCGCCGGAATCGTCGCTTCGATCAGCGTGTGAGAAACCGAACCGAACACGCCGCGGGCGTGGTCCGCTTCGCGGCCCGCAAGAAGCCCGAAATCGCTGGGGGCGCCGACATTTGCCTCGACTGTTTGGAGCGGTCCGATTGCGGCTTGAAATAGGCCGTTTGTCGCTGGACTAGTTTCTCCTTATATAAGCGAAGTCGAGGCTCTGCCGGTCCCGTGCGCGCGGTCGGGCCTTGTTCGGGAGGGAGCCATGATCGTTTCGACGACCAACGACGTCACCGGCTACAAAGTCGTGCAACATCTCGGCCTCGTGCGCGGGATTACCGTGCGCTCGCGCAGCGTCGTCGGCAATTTCGTCGGCGGCATCCAATCCATCTTCGGCGGCAAGCTCGGCGCCTATGTGCAGCTGGCCGAGAGGGCGCGGCAGGAAGCCTTTGATCACATGTGCGAACATGCCCGCCAGGGCGGCGCCAATGCGGTGATCGGCATGCGTTATGACGCCAATGAGATCATGGATGGCATCACCGAAGTTTTGGCCTATGGCACGGCCGTGCGGGTCGAGCCGCTCTAATCGCCGCGCGCTGCGACCGTGGTTGCCCCATTCCGGCGAACGAAAATTTCGCCAAATTGCTGTGCGAGTTCGTAAAATCTCATTGTAAAATAGACATGTGGCCGATTGGATGGACCCGTTCGGCCGGTGAGATAATTCGCCTATTCGACGAACCGAGCTGCACTTGGAAGAATTCAGCCATTTTTCTGCTATGGACAGGCGCTAGGGTTTAAATGGCAACAATAACCAGGCAAGAGCTGTGAAATATATTTCGACGCGCGGTGCCGCACCGCCGCTTTCATTCACCGACGCGCTTCTGGCCGGGCTCGCACAAGATGGTGGACTCTACTTGCCGGAGTCCTATCCGCGTCTTGCACCCGACGAGATCGCGCGCTTCGCCGGGCGTCCTTATGCCAAGGTGGCGGCGGCGATCATTCGGCCCTTCACCGGCGGCCTCTTCGAGTCCGCCGCGCTCGAAGCGACACTCGAGGCGGCCTATGCGCGTTTTGATCATGTTGCCGTAACGCCCATTTCGCAGCTCGGCGACAATCTTTTTCTCCTCGAGCTTTTCCACGGTCCGACGTTCGCCTTCAAGGACGTCGCGATGCAATTGCTCGGGCGCCTGATGGGCCATGTTCTCGAGGCGCGCGACCAGCGCGCGACGATCGTCGGCGCGACCTCGGGCGATACTGGTGCTGCCGCGATCGAGGCCTTCCGCGGGCTCGATCGGGTGGATGTCTTCATCCTTTATCCGCATCAACGCGTGTCGGAGGTGCAAAGGCGGCAAATGACGACAATTGCCGCCGGCAATGTTCACGTGATCGCGCTCGAAGGCACGTTCGATGATGCCCAGGCGATCGTGAAGGGCCTGTTCAATCACAAGAGCTTCCGCGACGAGTTCGCTCTCGCTGGCGTCAACTCGATCAATTGGGCACGCATCGTCGCCCAGATCGTCTATTATTTCACCAGTGCCGTTGCGCTCGGGAGTCCGCATCGGCCGGTCTCATTCGTCGTGCCGACCGGCAATTTCGGCGATATTCTTGCCGGGTGGGTTGCCAAGCGGATGGGTCTGCCGATCGAACGGCTCGTGATCGCAACCAATTCCAATGATATTTTGGCGCGAACGCTGGCCACCGGCCGCTATGAGCTGCGCGATGTGGAAGTGACCCAGTCGCCCTCGATGGACATTCAGGTGTCGTCGAATTTCGAACGTCTGCTGTTCGAAGCCTATCGTCGCGATGCCGGCGCGGTCCGGCGGCTGATGGAAAGCTTGCAGCAGTCGGGCGGCTTCGGCCTAGACCCCGGCCCGCTCGCGGCGATCCGCGCCGAATTCGATGCGGCGAGCGCGAGCGAGGCTGAGACAACCTGGGAGATCGCCCGCGTCTGGCAAGAGACACGCCGCCTCGTCGATCCGCATACCGCGGTCGGCATAAGCGTGGCGCGACAAAAGCTTCGTGAGCAACCGCAGTGCCCGGTTGTCGCGCTCGCGACGGCGCATCCGGCCAAATTCGGCAGCGCGATTGAGAAGGCACTCGGGTTTTCGGTCGAACTGCCGCTGCCCCTCTCCGACATCTTGTCGCGCGACGAGCATTTCACCGTATTGCCCAATGATCGAGTTGCGGTCGAAAGCTTCATCGCAGCGCACACCGGCGCGATTCGCATCGCGCGGAGGACCGCATCATGAGCGTCGAAATCACGACTTTGCCCTCCGGTTTGCGGGTCGTCACCGATCGCATGGACCATCTCGAAACGGTTTCGCTCGGGGTCTGGGTCGGCGCCGGGTCACGGCACGAGCGCAGCATCGAGCATGGCCTGTCGCATCTTCTGGAACATATGGCCTTCAAGGGGACGAGACGCCGCTCGGCGCGCGACATCGCCGAAGAAATCGAGTCCGCGGGCGGCGATCTCAATGCTGCGACGAGCACCGAACAGACGGCCTATTATGCGCATGTGCTCGGTGCCGATGCGGGCATAGCTCTCGACATCCTCGCCGACATCCTGACCGAGAGCATCTTCGACAAACAGGAACTCGAGCGCGAGAAGGGCGTGATTTTGCAGGAAATCGGCGCCGTCGAAGATACGCCCGATGATCTCGTCTTCGACCTGTTCAATGCTGCCGCTTTTCCCGGTCAGGCGATCGGCTGGCCCATTCTCGGCACGCCGGACCGGGTCAAGGCCTTCGACCCGACGATGATCTCCGCTTATATGCAAAGCCATTATCGCAGCGACGTCATGGTTGTCGGCGCCGCCGGCGCCGCCAACCACGCGGAGATCGTCGCGGCTGCGGAAAAACGGTTTGCCGCTCTGCCGGTCGCCGCCGCCGAACCGTCGGCTTCGGCCCGCTATGTCGGCGGGCAAACCTTGCTGAAACGGCGGTTGGAACAGGCCCACGTAATCGTCGGTTTCGAAGGCGTTTCCTACACTGATCCGAGCCATTATGCCCTGCACGTGTTCACCAACGCGGTAGGTGGAGGCATGTCTTCGCGGCTCTTCCAGGAAATTCGCGAAAAGCGCGGTCTCGTTTATGCCATCAATGCGTTCCATTGGGGCTATTCCGACAGTGGCCTCTTCGGCTTCTATGCGGCGACGGGTCGTCGTCAAGTCGAGGACCTCATGCCGGTGGCACTTGATTGCCTCGCTGTAGCTGCGCAAGACTTGAGCGAGGCGGAGGTGCAGCGCTCCAAGGCTCAGATCAAGGTGTCCATGCTGACCGCACTCGAGTCCGCCGCGGCGCGCGCCGAGCAGATCGCCCGCCAGATCCTCGCCTTCGGTCGAGTGCTGTCGCGGGATGAAATCATCGCCAAGATCGACCGGCTCGGTGTCGAGGAGGTTCGTGCGGCCGGACGCGCGGCCCTGCGCTCCAAGCCGACGGTCGCGGCGATCGGACCGATCTCGAAAGTCTATTCACCCGACCGCGTCTCGGAGCGGATCGGTGCGGTTTAGAAGGGGGCGCCTTTGGCTTTGTTCCGACTCGGCCCGCCGAGCGACACCGTAACTTTCGTCCGCGGCGATGGGGTCTACCTGCGTCCGCCCGAAATGCGCGACTTCGAGGCGTGGGCGGCCCTGCGCGAGAAGAGCCGTGCTTTTCTGACACCTTGGGAACCGACATGGCCGGGGGATGACCTCACCCGTGCCTCGTTCCGCCGGCGGCTGCGGCGGCACGAGCAAGAAATCGAAAGTGACGAAGCCTATCCGTTCCTAATCTATCGTGATTACGACGATACCCTCGTCGGCGGTCTGACGCTTGGGCAGATCAAGCGCGGTGTCGCGCATTCTGCCACGATCGGGTACTGGATGGGCGCGCCCCATGCCGGCAGAGGGTTCATGTCGCGCGCAGTGCGGGCGGTAACCGGATTCGCCTTCACCGTCTTGCGGCTTCATCGCATCGAAGCCGCCTGCCTGCCGCACAATGAAGCTTCGGTTCGGCTTTTGGAGCGCAACGGCTTCCGGCGCGAGGGCTTGGCCCGCGCATATCTGCGTATCAACGGTCTTTGGCAGGATCATATCCTGTTCGCGCTGCTGGAAACGGACCCGCTGCCGCTCAGACTGCCGCGGCGGGAGAAGAGCCAGCTGTGACGACCGCACGTAGGCTTGCGCCTTCCTCGCTGTGCTTGATCAAGCCCGGTCGAGGGCGTACCAATGATGGCAACCGCGGAGAACGGGAGGATTCGTCCAGAGGTCTTGCCCTCGGCCAATGCTGCGAGGCCGCTTCAGACATCGAGAGCCGACGCAGGCGTGCCGATTTGGAAATAGCTTGCCCTATTGGAAGTTTGAACCGTATTCGGCGCTGGAAACGGCGGCATTTGCAAGTGCATCTTCAGGAGAAGTTGATGATGGCTTACCTGAAGGAGGCTTAGGCGACACTCGGAAAAAAACTGACCAATCGGGATGTGTTCTCTCTCTCTCTGCTCGCAAGTCGGCTGTTGCCGACTTGCGTATCGCGAAAGCCCAACTCGGGCAGGCCCGAGTTGGGCGGGGAAAAGCGTATCCCATGATACGGTTGAGCCGTCGGACGCGGCAGATGCTCGCCGAAACGCAAACCCGGACCATGTTCCGGAAAAGTGGCTCCACTTTTCCGATGAGAACATGGTCCAAGTTTTTAAATCGGCTCGTATTCTTGTCGATCGGATGATATCATCCGATCGAAATATGCGCGCACGATGTCCCGTGCGAGAACTCCGGGCTGGGCGCCGGGGAGGAACGGTTCGACCCGAACGTCTGGGGATGACCAGCATTCGTGAGGGACGGCCTCAATTTGCTAATCGTGTGATGCGGTAAAATTGGCGTGTGCGGAAATCGTCCGTGTCGCATCACCTTCCGGCTTGGCACATATCCTGAATACGATGTCATTCAACCCATTGCAGAGTATCCTGCGGCTTATCGGACCTTTGCTCGCACTCGCTTGCGTCGGAGCCGGACTTTCTCCTGCGTTGGCGATTAAATCGGTGCGTGTGCCGCTTGATGCCGCGGCAATCGATCTGACCAAAGCCGTCGAGAGCTATAGTTCGCAAGGCGACCGGCTCCTCGTCTCCACGGCGCCGGGCTCGGACGGTATCGTCAGGCGCATAGAAGTCCGTGCGCGAGAAGAGGGCACGCATCCGAGCTGGATTGTCTTCGCACTGACGAACGACACGTCGGAGCAGTTCGAAAGATTGGTCGTCGCCTCGCACTTTCGTCTCGTCGGGTCCGGCGTGATTTGGCCTGATCTCGGCGCCACCCGGATTTCGGCTATCACCGCGAGCCAAGGATTTCCGCCCGAGCGCGATGAGAGCGCCGATGCCGACGTGTTCCGCTTGACGCTCGATCCCGGAACGACCGTCACCTATATCGCCGAATTGCGCACGCCAAACCTGCCGCAGCTCTATCTTTGGGTACCCGACGCTTACAAAGACAAGGTGACGAGTCTCGCGCTCTACAAGGGCATCGTCATCGGCGTTGCAGGCTTGCTCGCCCTCTTTCTCACGATTGTCTTCGTCGTCAAGGGGGCCGTGATCTTTCCGGCGGCGGCGGCATTGGCCTGGGCCGTGCTCGCTTATGTGTGCATCGATTTCGGCTTCTGGAGCAAGATATTCGGCACATCCGTACAAACCGACCGAATCTGGCGTGCCGGTGCGGAGACTTCGCTTGCTGCGACACTGCTCGTCTTTCTTTTCGCCTATCTCAACCTCAACCGATGGCATGTGCGCGCTTCCCATGTTGCGATCGCCTGGCTCCTCTTCCTCGTCGCGCTCATTGGTCTGGCCGTCTATGACGCTCCGGTTGCAGCCGGCGTCGCGCGAATTTCGCTCGCGGCCATTGCCGGGATCGGTCTAATTCTCGTTCTTTATCTGTCGACGCACGGCTATGACCGCGCCGTCATGCTGATTCCGACCTGGTTTCTGCTTCTCGTCTGGATCTCCGCAGCCGGCTTCACCGTCATGGGGTCGCTCACCAACGATCTGGTGTCGCCCGCTCTCATCGGCGGGCTCGTCCTCATTGTCATGCTCATCGGCTTTACTGTGATGCAAAATGCTTTCGCGGGCGGCGGTCTCGGCCATGGCGCAATCACCGACGTCGAGCGCAGGGCTCTCGCGCTGACCGGTTGCGGCGACGTTGTGTTCGATTGGGACGTCGCGTCGGACCGCGTTTACGTGAGCCCTGAGCTTGAAGCGCAACTGGGGCGCAACCATGGTGAGCTTGAGGGACCGGCCTCGGCCTGGCTCGATATTCTGCACCCCTTCGAGCGCGACCGCTATCGCACCTCCCTCGATGCCATGCTCGAACAGAGACGTGGCCGAATCAACCAGGATTTCCGCTTGCGTGCGGCGGATGGGCATTTTTTCTGGTTCCGCATGAAGGCGCGTCCGGTCGTCGGAACCGACGGTGAAGTCATTCAAGTCGTTGGCACGCTGGTCGATGTGACGGAACACAAGACGGCACAAGAGAGACTCCTGCACGACGCCGTGCATGATAATCTCACGGGCCTGCCCAATCGTGAGCTTTTCTTGGATCGGCTCGATGCTGCGCTTCTCCAGGCGCATACGGACCCGCGCGCGCGTCCGACGGTGCTCTGCGTCGATATCGACAGGTTCCGGCACGTCAACGAGGCGATCGGACTGTCTGCGGGCAATTCGATCTTGCTGACGATCGCGCGCAGGCTCGGCCGCATCTTGAAGCCGCAAGATACTTTGGCGCGAATTGCGAGCGATCAATTCGCCGCCATCGTCGTCTCGGAGGCGGAAACGGACAACATCATTGCGCTCGCCAATGTCGTGCGCCGGGCACTGTCGACACCGGTGACTTTCGCCGAGCAGGAGATTCCACTCTCCGCTTCGATCGGACTCGCTCTCTTCGACACGCAATTGCATCCCGGCCGTGACGACATGATCAAAGACGCCGAAATAGCCATGCGCTACGGAAAAAGGGTCGGCGGCAACCGCATCGAAGTGTTCAGACCATCGATGCGAAGCTTGCGTTCGGACCGCTTGACGCTCGAGACCGACTTGCGGCGTGCGCTCGATCGCGGCGAAATGAAGGTCTTCTTTCAGCCGATCGTGCGTCTTGAGGACCGTACCGTTGCCGGTTTCGAAGCGCTCTTGCGGTGGGACCATCCAAAGCTCGGACGTCTGAGCCCCGGCGAATTCATCCCGATCGCGGAAGAAACCGGCGCGATCATCGATCTTGGAATTTTTGCAATGGAACGGACGGCGCGCGAACTCGCCGCCTGGCAAAATGCGCTCGACATCGACCCACCGCTTTTTGCGAGCGTCAATGTGTCGTCGCGGCAGTTGCTGCGCCATGATCTCCTGCATGACGTGAAGGCGGTGCTGTCGCGCTGCCACGTCGCGAGAGGCACACTGAAGCTCGAATTGACGGAAAGCCTGGTCATGGAGAACCCGGAATTTGCCGCGCAAATCCTGACCCAGATCCGCGAACTCGGCGCCGGCCTCTCTCTCGACGACTTCGGGACCGGCTATTCTTCGCTGTCCTATCTGCAGCGCTTCCCATTCGATACGATCAAGATCGATCGCTCTTTCGTCCACCAGAACGGCAAGGGCGCCCGGCCGGTGATCTTACGGTCCATCGTCGCTCTCGCCCATGACCTCGGCATGGACGTCGTCGCCGAAGGCGCCGAATCCGAAAGCGATGCGATCGAGCTCTACCAGCTCGGCTGTGAATTCGCGCAAGGCTATGCCTTCGGTCATGCCATCAGCGCAGCAGAAGCACGCAAACTTGTCGGTGCGGCGTCGGCGGCGGCGTGATCTCTCGACTGCGGCGATGCGCGATCTCGTCGAAACGCAATCTTCACGGACGTCGCCCTACGGCCTCATAAGGGTTGCTGTGCAGCGGCAACTATCGTAATAGTCCGCGATTGACGCCCCCTCGCTCAACCGCCGCGAGAAGGCGCAGGGGCGTATCCGCTGGCACCGTTCGAATCGTCGGACCGAATACATCATGAACCCAATAGCTCAGTTCCTGCGCTCCGACAAAAAAGTGGAGCCCCAACGAGAACGACAAATTCATGACAGCGACAATCGGGCCCAAGCAGACAGGGCGCGTGATCGGGGGCGGTGGGAGGAGGCGGCCAAGTGTTACGCGGCACATTTGGCCGAGCACCCCAATGACCACGAAATCTTTGTCCAGTTGGGCCATGCACTGAAAGAATCGGGAAACTCGGATGACGCCCTGCGAGCGTATGAGCAGGCGGCCACGGGCATGCCCGAAGATCATGACGTGTACTTGCACCTCGGTCATCTGTTCAAGATCATGAGCCGGCGCGAAGATGCGATCCGAGCCTATCAAAAGTCGGTTGAATGCAAACCTGATGACAATGACGCATTGCTCGAGCTTTTAGCCTTTGGGGCGCTCAAGGAAGCGACACAGCAGGAGAAGGAGTTAGACAACGAGGAGCGTATCGCCGGCGAAGCGACCCGGACGATCTATCTCGATATGACTGATCTCATCGAATACGCGAAGCAAAATCCTTCTCTGAGCGGCATTCAGCGGGTCGTCGCCAATCTGATCCTGCACATCAATTCTTGGCAGGATCGACATCCCGATGTTGCCGTCGTCCCTGTCATTCCGGAATACGATCGGCTGCGGATCTTTTCCGTTAAAGTCCATCTGGTACGCGCGATGATCGATATCATCGCCCACAGATCGGCCGAACGAGAATTGCTCGATAACTCGATACGAGCTGTCTACAAATCGCGACGGCTCGTGCATCCCCAAAGTGGGGACCTGTTTGTGATTGCTGGTGCCTTTTGGATTTACGCCCATTATGACCTGATCAATGAGATCCGGCGGCGAGGCGTGTATTTCGGCATCTTCATTCATGATCTCATTCAGATTAGCAACCCGGAATATGTGCATGCCGAGGCCACCAAGGTCTTTCAGCAGAAGCTTATTGATGTTCTCACTCTGGCTAACTTCGTGCTGACCAACTCGAATTTTGTCGCAGGCAACGTACGAGAGTATATATCAGCTCATTTCAATTTCGCACTGCCTATCCAAGCCGTCCCTCTCGCAACAGAGTTCCGTTCCTTCACTCCGGGAAAGGCCGAAGAGATATCAAGCGATGTCGTCGAGGTCTGTCGGGAACCATTCGTGTTGTCCGTTGCTACGATCGAGATCCGCAAAAATCATATGTATCTCATCAGGATTTGGGAACGCTTGATAAAGGAGCTGAAAGGGAAGGTCCCCAATCTCGTACTAGTAGGTAAGTGGGGCTGGGACATTCAGGAGCTACGAGATTACATAGAGGGGTGCGGCTATCTTCATGGCACGCTGCAAATCCTGAACGGTGCGTCCGATCAGGACCTCGCCTATCTTTATCGACATTGTTTATTGACCGCTTTCGTCAGTTTCAACGAAGGTTGGGGCCTACCTGTCGGCGAGGCCCTTGCCTACGGCAAGCCCTGCATCGCCTCAAACGCGACCTCCATTCCTGAAGTCGGAGGAAGATTTGCGCGTTACGTTGACCCTTTCAACTTGAAGGAGGGCTACGAGACGTTTCGCAGCATTCTTTCTGACCCGGATGGCCTCAGCGCCTGGACCTCGGAGATCAAGGCGAACTTCAAACCCAAGCCGTGGAACGCATTTTCCGACGAGTTCTTTGGTGCGGTGACCAGCTATGCATCAGCTGAGCATGGGCACCCGACAGCGAACAACTGCATGTTGGAACCGGGCGTCATTTATCATCTTGGCAACTCGTATCTCTCGCAGCAAGCTGCAACGGGGAAAAGTTTAGTGAATTTTCGAATGGCCAGGGTCGCGGGATGGCACCCAATCGAGAATTGGGGGTGCTGGGCCTCAAGGCGCTCGGCAAGTCTGAGATTTAGCACCAATCTGTCAGCCGGCACGCCGATCGTGCTGTATCTTCGGCTTATTGCTCCCGGTGCAACCGTGGCGCGCTGCACAATAAAGATTGATCGACAAGAAGCATCTTCGCCTCCAGTAACCGCTAAACCTTCATGGTGTATCGTTTCCGGGAACGTGTCTAGCGGAGGCGAGGTAGATATTACTCTCGTCAGCATAGGAAAGTTTGATCAGCCGGATTCGCGGGAGCTGTTTGTCGGAATTCAGACACTCGCCTATTGTGCTGCCGATTTAGCCGCGCGGGTCGCTTTGATGGAACAGCTCTTTTGTGAGGTCGATACGGTGGCAACTTTAGCGGTCGAGTATTTCGATAAAGAAGGCTGAAGTGGACCCCGGATTTGGGACCACCTGTTAAGGTGTGAAGCGTCCTGCTCTTTCGGACACGAAGGAGCGAGAAAATGACGAAGTCACGCAAGAAGTTTGATGCGGCGTTCAAGGCGAAGATAGCGCTGGAGGCGCTGCGCGAGGATGCGACGGTTCCGGAGCTGGCGAAGCGGCACGGCGTGCATCCGAACCAGATTTACGGCTGGAAGAAGCTGCTTTGCGACAACGCTGCGAGCCTGTTCACGCGAGGCGCGAGTAGTTCGGGCGATGGCGAGGAGGAGCGCGAGCGCGAGGCGGCCAAGCTCTACGCCAAGATCGGCCAGCTGACGGTGGAACGGGATTTCTTGGGCAAGAGGCCCGGGCGATGAGCGCGCCGGACCGCAAGGCGATGGTTGATCCGGGCAAGGATGATCTGTCGGTACGCCGCCAATGCGCGCTGTTGGCGCTGCCGCGCTCGGGCGTCTACCGGCCCAAGTCAGTTACGGCGGCGGACGATCTGGCCTTGATGCGCCGCATCGACGAACTGCATCTCGAACTGCCGTTCTACGGCTCGCGGCGGATGACGTTTGCGCTCAATGCCGAAGGGCGTGGGGTCAACCGCAAGCGGGTGCAGCGGCTGCTGCGCGTGATGGGGATCGAGGCGCTGGTTCCGCGCCCCGGCACGAGCAAAGCCGCGCCCGGACACAAGATCCATCCCTATCTGCTGCGCGGCCTGACGATTGCCGAACCGAACCATGTATGGGCGGCTGACATCACCTACATCCCGATGGCGCGCGGCTTTCTGTATCTGGTGGCGGTGATCGATTGGGCCAGCCGGGCTGTTTTGGCGTGGCGGCTGTCGAACACGATGGATACGAGCTTCTGCCTCGCCGCGCTGGACGAGGCTCTGGTTCGATACGGCAGGCCGAAAATATTCAACACCGATCAAGGCGCACAGTTCACGAGCGCCGCGTTCACCGGCAAGCTCGAAGCGGTGGGCATCGCGATTTCGATGGACGGACGCGGCCGTTTCATGGACAATATTTTCATCGAGCGCTTATGGCGGTCGATCAAATACGAAGAAGTGCATCTGAAAGCTTACGCCGATGGCCGCGAGGCGCGAGCTGGTATCGGCAATTGGATGACTTTTTACAATCATCGGCGCCCGCACCAGGCGATGAACAACCAGATGCCGATGGCGGTGCGGCGCGCCGGCATCGACGCAATCGAGGCGGTGGCGAAGACTGTGGATATGCCGCTTCGCTTGGACAACGCAAACGCGTTGCCCACATACCCACAGCAGAGGCAGAAGAAGCAAGAAGCAGCTTGAATTTTGAAGGACAAGAGCAGGCGAGATTACACCTTAAATCCAAGCCCCCGTGGTCCTACGAATGGGGTCCACTTCAATCAACCCAAAGGATTTTCGGGTTATGTTCTAAACGAAGTGTATAATGCGTCTCGGCGGGGGCACAGTGGCACACTCAAGGGTACTCATGGATAATATCGATTTCACCAACTTTGGCGAGAGGATGGGAAGCGAGCCGCATGGGTTCGGCTATTACGCGCATCTTTCAATCTATGACTTCGTGCGGCCTCAGGCTGTTGGACAGCGTGTGCTCGATGTGGGTTGCGGAACCGGCTATGGATCGAAGTACCTCAAGCAGTCTGGCGCACTCGAAGTTGTCGCGCTGGAACGGGATGAGGCGCTCGTCAACGAATTAACCCGGCGGCACCCCGACATCAGTACTTACAGGTGCGATCTCGACCACGGGATTTTGCCGGCCGAGTCTCAGAGTTTCGATGTGGTGTTTTGTTCCAATGTCCTGGAGCACGTCGCATACGTGAACCCAATCGTCGCGGAATTTCACCGGGTCGTGAAGCCTGATGGTTGCGTGCTGGTAGCGATACCGCCAATCGCCGACATAGGTGGGATTTACGCAAATGCGCAGAACATCTTTCATATTTCAAATCTGCCTGTATGGAGTTGGCAGACGAAGCTCGAGCGATTTTTCAATTGGGTTCAGCCGATCCGGCATGGCGTCAAAGATCCAGACATTATTAACGGCGCCGGCGCAGCCAAGAAACGGGAAGATTGCCGTCTCGAAGATTTCCTTTTCCAACCCTGCAGCATTGATGCATTAAAAACCTCGATCACTGCCATGTTCCTCTGCCGGCTACCGAGGGCGGAGCCACTCGACGCTTCGCACGAGAAGGAAATCCCTGCTGCGTGGCAACCGTTACGTGTCGAGGCCAACGGCCGCCAGCAGGTGTTCGTCGATCTGTCGCAGCGGCTCGAGCAGCTCGATGCCTATTGGCGCGGCGAGATTGCCGATATCAAAGCGAACCTCGCTCAAGCCGAACAGCGAGGCGAGAATGCAGCTGAAACACTTGCAGTGCTGAAGGCGAGGCTGGCATATTATTACCAAGAGGATCGATGAGCGCCGATCTACTCGTCGGCGTCCACGGGGGCCGAGCGGGATCGAACGTTGTTACGATGCTAGGAAAGAGAAGTTATCGGTCTGTCGCTCGCGAAGACTTGCCGATTAAGCGACTAGGCTCTGCCAGGTCTCGCGCCTTTCCTTCGGCCGCATGAGGATCGTCCTTTGTAGCGTCCACGAAGCGGAGAGAATCTCGCCCAGGCTTACCGGTCAATTTAGGCAAGAGAACCCATGCATTGTACCATAAGATGCGTTCTTCGCTGACAACCGGCGCTATAGTGTTTGCGTAATTGTGAAAGAGCGTTGGATGTGTGGTAGACAATGCCTAGTGGGAGTTAGCATATGAGCCTTTGGTCTGAATTCCTCACCAATGACCAGCGCCTGATCCGCAAATGGACGCATTATTTTCCAGTCTACGAGGCGCATTTTGCTCGTTATGTGAACCGGCCAATGACGTTCATCGAAATTGGCTGCGGGGCCGGCGGTTCGCTACAGCTTTGGAAGCGTTACCTGGGCCCATTTGCCCAGATCGTCGGAATTGATAATTCCGATCGTGCAAAGAAATTTGAGGAAGACCAGATTGCCATTCGTATTGGTGATCAGAAAGACTCTCAGTTTCTGAGCGATGTCCTTAGAGAATTTGGAACGCCCGATGTAGTTCTCGATGATGGCAGCCACATCATGCAGGACGTCACGGAGTCCTTTCAGTACCTCTATCCGCGCACCGGGCCAGGCGGCGTCTACGTGGTCGAGGACTTGCATACAGCGTATTGGGATGAATATGGCGGTAGTCTTTGTCGCGAAGGTAGTTTTATAGAATTGTGCAAATCGCTCATTGATCATCTAAACGCCGATCATGCGCGCCAGCAAATCCCCGTCACTGATTTCACTAAAACAACGTTATCGATGCACTTCTATGATAGCGTCGTGGCATTCGAGCGCGGGCGCCATCTCAAAAAGCACGCCCTGCAAATCGGGCGCCCGTGACGCACTAATTTCAAATGGACCCACGACCAAAAATATACATTAGACAGAACATAAGATCGCAACTAATCAGAGTCGGAAAAGTGCGGCGCGCCAACAGAACTGGATGCGGCGCGGCGGCGTCGAAAAACTTTTTGAGCACGCCCAAATAGCATCTGTGTTACCGCCGCTGGAATGTGGCCGCATGGCCTTCAGAGGGGACGATTTGACGATGGAAAGTGCAACTTACGTGAATGGAGCCCGTCCTCAGTTCCACGGAATTAATTATCGAGACTTTATAGAGGAAGTCGTCCGGCGAAAAAAAGCGCGTACCTATCTCGAGGTCGGCGTTTGCTTCGGGGACACTCTCGCGAAGATCGATTGCGATGCCATTGGAGTGGACCCACAATTCAACTTCAACCTCAACCCGGTTGGCAAGAAGCGGCGTCTCCATCTTTTCCAAATGACGAGCGACGAATTTTTTCGGGACTACGACCCACGCAAAATACTCGGTCAGCCTCTCGACACGGCATTCCTAGACGGATTGCATCTCTTCGAATTTCTGCTTCGCGATTTCATGAATACCGAAGCGGCCTGTCTTCCGAATTCACTGATCATGCTGGATGATTGCTTTCCCGCAAATACCGAGATGGCGGAACGCACCCCGGCGCCGGAAAAAAGGCAAGACCAACAATTAGCGAGTTGGTGGACGGGTGACGTTTGGAAGCTTTTACCTATATTGCAAGAGTACAGGCCGGACCTGAAGATAGTTTGCGCCGACACACCTCTAACCGGAAATGTGATGATCACAAATCTAGACCCATTATCGACGGCCCTCCGTGACAATTATCTTAAGATAGTAGATCAATATATCAATATTGAATTAACAAATATACGTTTTCAAGAACTTTACGAGACAAATGAAATCGTATCCACAAGTACTATCCTAGAAAGCATTGAAGAGCCGGCAGCGTAAAGCGTCGCGCCTTAAAATTGCAACATCTTGCCACGCACGAGGCGTTCGAGAGCAAGGCCGATGAACAGGGTGACTATGGCGAAAGAAATCAGGTACGGCCTGTCGAGGATGATCGCGCCATAGCCTTCGTAATAGG
Source organism: uncultured Alphaproteobacteria bacterium (assembly GCA_963809985.1). Classification (GTDB taxonomy): domain Bacteria; phylum Pseudomonadota; class Alphaproteobacteria; order Rhizobiales; family Beijerinckiaceae; genus Methylovirgula. Next base: position 2,312,784 of record CAWELW010000004.1, read on the forward strand.
CCGAGCGCATCCACTCCACTCCTTGCAGCGGGGGCAGGTAGGAGAGCGGCGTGCGAATGGCCTCCGGCAGCGCATCCGGCACGAACAGGATGCCCGACGCCATCCATAAAATAATCTGAAGAAGAAAAAAGCCCGTGACCCAGAAGGGAACGGCGGCGGCGATGATCGCGTTGACCACGCCCCAGCCGAGACCGAGCAGCATCATGGCGAGCAGCGCCAGGCTCGCCTGCACGATATCGAGCGGCATGAAGTCGATCCCGAAGGCCCAAAAGATTGCGAACATGATGAGGATGACGAGCCCGGCGCTGAGTATTTCGACAATGGCGCTGGCGAAGAGAATATCGGTGACCTTGACGACCGGAAAGGTGAGCAGCGGCCGGTTGAGGACGACGCCCATCATGATGAAGCGCGACATGTAGCTGAACGCCATGAAGGGAATGACGCCGGTCGCGAACCAGAGCGCGGCGCTGTCGCCATAGGGTGCGGCGCGGCCGAGCCCCGTATTGATGATGATGAGAATGAGGATATGCGAGAGCGGCCAGCCGACCCCCATCGCGAGAAACCCGAATTCATTGCCGCCCAAGCGCGTCTTGATATTGCGCAGCATGAGCGCGTGGAGAATGCTCCATTGCGCCTTCAGCATGCCGACCGGGGTGAGCGCACGTTCGCTTTGCATGCCCAATGATCCTTCCGGTCGTCAATACCGATGATCTTCGATCGCTGCGCCGATGAGCGCGAATATGCCCCATAGGATCGCGAGCCCGACCGGGATCAGCAGCGAGAGCGCCAACCTCTCCGGATATTTCGCATATTCAGGCGCGGCGGGCGGCACGAACGTGCTGATGAAGATGTTCTGCTGTTCGGCCCTCAGCCTCGCGCGCTCCAGCGCATCCTGCGCCATCGTATAGAGCTTTTCGGCGAAAATCCGCTTCAGTTCCAATTCTTCGAAGGTGACCAGAGAGGCCGCGACCGTGCGCCCTTCCGCCGAATGGCCGGCCAATTCGGCTTTCAATTGCGCGATCTGGCTGTCGAGCCCGTCGAGCCTGGACTTCAAGCCGACGACAGTCGGTGCATTCGCCGAGGTCGCTTTGGAGACCACGAAATAATCGTTTTCCAGGCGGATTTTTTCGGCCATGTCCTGCATGAGCAAAGTCGAGGTCGACGTGGCGGCAGAGGCCGGATCGATGAAGCCCTGCCGATCGCGGAACGTCCGCATGTCGAGAAGCGCAGTGCGGACGAGGCCTTCGGAGCGGCGGACTTCCTCTTCCGCTTGGTGCATAATCGTCTTGCGCGCCCGCGCCGAGACGTCGTTGGCGAGCTTTTCGCTGGCTTCCAGCACGGCTTGCGCAAGCTTCTCAGCATCGTCAGGCCGGAAAGCCCGGACCATGAGGGTCACGATTCCCGACGGCCCGTCAACATAAGTGGTGACCATTTTTTTCCAATAATCGGTCACTTGCTCCGCAGAGGGATTTGTCTTGAGGCGGGCCCAGTAATCCGCCTCGGGCCGCCGGTAGATCTCCTTTATGTCGATCTTTCCGGCGAGATCTTCGAGGATGGCGCGGCTGTGGATGTAATTGGTGATGATAAAAGCGTCCTGGCTGGCGATCGACGGAATTGAGCCGGAGCCGAGCGAGGCAAGCGTTCCGTTCGCACTGTCGCGTCCGAACTCGAATTGTGCCGCTTTCACCGCGAACCGCGCTTCCGCGACATATTGGTCGGAAGCGATGAAGGCGAGATAGACGATGCAAAGGAAGGACGGAATGACGACGATGGCGACGAAGCTCGCGAGATAGAAATTGGGCAACGGCAGGGGCTTGCGGGACCGGATCTCGGTCTCTTTCTCGATTGGCTTCTCGGAACGGCGCAAAGCGACGGCGCCGAAAACGCGGCGCGCGACGACGCCCGAGGTTCGTGTGATCGCGCCCACGAGCAAGCCTGGGATCGTCCGCGGCGTGTCGCGCTCCTCCCGCTGTTTCGTGACGATCTGCCGATCCATTTCCATGCTTTCTTCGAAAGCCGCCTCGACATTGTTTGGCAAGGACGCCCGCCGGGCCTCCTCCTACCCAACTCAGGCCTGCCAGAGTCGGGCTTTTGAGATGTACAAATCGGCAACAGCCGAGTTGCACGCGGGGAGAGCGGCGCGCCGCGCCGGGAGTCCTATCTGAAACAGTATGAACTTGCCCGAATGCCCCGCCTTTATGGTGATTTGTTGAAGGCCGCCTCGACGTAATGATAAAGTTCGATATCTTTTTCGAGAATTCTGTCAACTTCGCCGCTATTTTTCAAGAGCTGTGCCAGCGGCGCCACAGTCGCGAATCGCGGTGTGTGAGGCAGCAAGTCGGCCTCGATCTCAACGAGTTCGGCGAGGCCCTGCAGGAACTTGCCCGGTTCCCGGCGCAACCCGACGAGGGCGGAATTGGCGAGAATGTCGAGGCCGGCGGCGACAGCGCCACCGCCCGGCATTTCGTCGGGACTGGCGGTCGTGAGCTGGCGAACGAGCGGATTGGCCAAAAGGGCCGTCACATTCTCGGGCATTTGCCGCAGCGCCCGCCGCAACCCCTTTTCGTCCTGAGTCGGCAGGGCTTCGGCGAAATCCATCGCCGGCTCCAGCGCGACGCTTTCCCGCATGCCGAGATGCGCAGCCCCGACTTGCCTGATCTTACTCAAGACGAGGAGGCGCTCCGCTAATTCTTCATAAGGGTCCTGCAGCATCATCAGAGTCTGAAACCCAAACTCGATGAAATAACCGTAGTTCTTGTACAAGATCTTGCCGCTGAGGTAGACGGACTCGACACGATTCAGCAAGAATAATTGTGTGACGGTCTCGCGGCCGAAGCTTTCGATGCCTTTGGCGAAATATTGGAATTGCGGCGCGATGGCATTGTCGAGTGTCCAGAGCGGAAAAAGATGCGTCTCGAGACGCAGGAGCTTCTTCTTGATATTGTGGGGTCGCGGCCGGCGATAAATGAGAATGTCGGTTTCCGCATCGAACAGTTCGAGATCGCCGAGATCACGGAGATCGGGGAGGACGCTCGTATCGATCGAGAATCCGCATTGGCCGGTCTCGTGGCGTCCCGCATGGACGAGCGCCTCGCGCTTTTCGTTCGCTGCAAAGGTGTAGAGTTCTTCGCCTTTATTGCAGACTCTGATCGTCGGCACGCCGGAATAGCCGTCCGGCACGACATATCCGATAACGCGCTCGCCGAAATCCTGTTCGATATTGAACAACATCGATCGCAACTCGCTCGCCCTTCGCGCTCACGCCTTGTAATTTCTGATCGTCATAGCGAGACCGCAGCAGGTTCCCCAGATCGCCAGAGAGCCGGCGAAGATCGCGGCGGAGACCAAAAAGCGACGCGGATATTGCGGCTCATCCGGTAGGACAGGCTTCACGAACGTGTTTAGATACATCATTTTGTGCTCAGCCACGAGGCGTGCGATTTCGAGCGATGCCGCGGCGCCGGCGTAAAGCCGTTCCGCGACCTGGCGTTCGAGATCGAGTTCAGCGAACTTCGTCATCGACATGGCAAGCGTCGGCTCTTTCGAAGACGTCGATTTCGTGACCGTCAATTTCGATTCGAGCTCTGCGATCTGGCCGGAGGTCGCGTCGATCCGCGATTTCATGGCGAGCATCTGCGGTGCTGATGCGGAAACGTATTTGAGTTCGCTCGTATATTCCTGCTGCAACTGCAACAGAGAGGAGCGCGTCTCGGTGATCAGCTTGTTGAGTGCGTCGCCGATCTTCACGGCATCGAGCAATCCGGTCTCGTTACGCGCGGTCTCAAGCGCGATCCGCGCCTTCGTCAGGCGCGCGGATGTGCGATCGAGTTCGAGTTCCGCATTCGCGACGGCATCATGATTCATGCGGTCGTTCATCTCATTGATGAGGGCCTCGCTGATCTCGAGAACAGCCGAGGTGATTTTCGTCGCATCTTCAGGCGTGAAAGCACGCACTCTCAGGTCGACGATTCCGGCTGGCAAACTGATCGAGACATCCGCCATATGTTGCCAGTAGCTAACGAATTTTTCGATCGGCTTCGACGGGTTGAACCGTGACAATCGATCGGCGCGCGAAGTCGAATACAAACTGCGAATGTTGAGCGTGTTCTCGAGCTTTTCGAGTGCTGCGCGGCTATGGATATAGTTGACGACGATTTGCGTATCCTGAACAATCGCGATCGCCGGAATGCCGCTGAAGGACCCGATCGTGTCGGCTGTCGGCGGCGCGCCGCCGGTAACCGTGAACTTTGCTTCAGCCACATATTGGTCGGAAGCGATGAACCAGTAATATATCGCCCCGCTCGAGCTCGGGATCGCCACCATCAGGACGAAGCTGATAAAGGCGGCCATGCGCAGCACATTGGCGCCGCGGCGCGCTTGAAAACCGCCGCCTACCAAGGCGCGGCGACCGCGCTTGGAAATGCGGGCGAGGCGCGCCGCATCCGCCAGCGCCTGCGATAGAGCGCGAGCTCTGTCGAGGGCCGAAACGGGCCGCCGGCCGATGCCGGGCTCGTTGTCGACGTCCATCAATTGCTCCTCGCGAGCGGCGCGGAATTCCTGCCAATCGGCGTCGTAGCTCGTCGTCTTAGTGTCATCGGTTCAGACGATTGTACATTTCTATCGCTTTTTCGACGGATTCGAACATGATCAATTGTCCGTCGACGAGAACGCCGGCATGGTCGCAATAGTCTTTGATCGTCTCTATCGAATGCGAGACAAGTATAATATCGGCATTGGCGCGCCGGTAGTCGAAGATCTTCTTGCACCTCGCCTGGAATCGTGCGTCGCCGACTGCCAAGCTCTCATCGATCAGATAGCACTCGAATTCGATGGCCATGGAAAGACCATAGGCCAGCCGCGCACCCATGCCGGAAGAATATGTCCTTACCGGAACGTCCATATAATCGCCCAATTCTGCAAAGTCTTCGACGAATTCAATGACCTTCCGAACATCCTCACCATACGCGCGGGCGACGAATTTCACGTTCTCGCGGCCGGTCATGAGAGGATGGAAGCCGCCGGCAAGTCCGAGTGGCCAGGACACGCGGACCGAACGCCTGACGCGCCCCGCATTGGGCAGTTCGGTGCCCGCGATCAGCCGAATGGTCGTCGATTTGCCGGCTCCGTTGACGCCGAGTAGGCCATAGGATCGCCCGCTCTGGAAGACCGTCGAAATGTGATCAAGGACGATCTTGACGTGACTTCCGGTCCGATAGAATTTGAACACACGGTCGAGTTGAATCATGACGACAGTCTCGTCGATGGCATAATTGGCGAGAAGCTTCGCTCCCGGAGGCGCGACGCAAAGTCTATTGACTCCATATTGCATATTGCGTGAGTAGTGAGGCGAATTATTTCTTCGGCAGCCACAACCGAACTGATTTTACGATTTGCAGTTTAGCCTATTTCGGGATAGTCATTCAACCGACCAAGTGAATGTGCCACCTAAGGATTTTCATGACGCGCGGGTTGAGGAAAAAAGCGCTCTCGCCATAGGCCGAGTTTTTTGAAAAGCCCCCTGAAAATGCCGGGCGCCCAGTGCGGATTGAGCATTGCTTTCGCCCGATTGCCGGCGGTGGCGCGCTCGATTGACGCATCGTCTCGCGACCGAAAACTCTGCATTCCTGCAGCTCGTTTTATGGCAATTTCTCGCATATACGGTCTACGTATAGCATCCACTGACCCCCATCGGATACCAATTCATGGGCGAATATTCGCTGTTTGCGCGTTTGCGCGCCGCATTTCGTCGTCGCCTCCACAGGCCTCGAGAGACGGCGGCGCATTTTCGGCATGTTATCGATCTTGCCGCCGCGGCTGCGGGCGGGGACGATCAAGCGATTCGGAGTTTAGAACATAAGCCATTGATCTCGTTCGTCGTTCCTGTCTTCAATACGAATCCGCAATACCTCACCGAGCTTATCGCCTCGTTCAAGCTTCAGCCGCGCAATCTCTGCGAGCTCATTCTCAGTGACGATGGGTCGACTTTGCCGCAGACGCAGAGATGGTTGGACGATCACGCCGCCACGACGGGTGTCAGCATCCTCAGGAATAGGGAGAATCACGGTATCGCGGCTGCAACCAACCGCGCGATTGCCCATGCGGCAGGGCATTGGATTGGGTTCGTCGATCACGATGATGCTTTGGCACCATACGCCGTCTCCCAAATTGCCAAGGCTTTGGAGAATGCGCCGGCATGCCAATTCTTATACACTGACGAAGTGATCGCGGATCGTTATCTGCGGCCTGTCGATTATTTTTTGAAACCTGCCTGGGATCAGGTCCTGTTGTCGGGAGTGAATTATATCAATCACCTCTCCGTCTATCGGCGTGGTCGTCTTCTGAAAATCGGCGGTTTGCGTGACGGGTTCCAGGGGTCTCAGGATTACGATCTTCTGCTCCGTTACACGACCGGCCTTCGTCCCGAAGAAATACTGCACTTGCCTTTCCCTGCCTATGTTTGGCGTCGCGATGGGGCGAGTTTTTCCGCCAAATTTCTTGAAACCGCCACGACAAATGCGCGCCGCGCCCTCGCCGAGGCCTACGCCAAAGGGCAGAGTTTGGCTATTGTAGATCAGGCTATGACCCCAGATCTCCACCGCATCCGTTTTGATCTTGCCCGCTCCGAATGGCCGCTGGTTTCAGTCGTCATCCCCAGCCGTGATGCAATGCCCTTGATCTCCAAAGTTCTCGATGGCTTGACCAATATTACGGACTATCCCGCGATGGAGATAATCGTCATCGACAATGGGTCCAAAGACCCGGATGTCTTGGCACTCTACGAGCGCTACCGTCGAGGCAGCGTGCCATTTGCAGCATGCGTCAAAAAGGAGCCGTTCAATTTTTCCCGCGCCGTCAATCTCGGTATCGCGATGGCGAAAGGAGACGTCATTCTCCTGCTCAACAATGACATCGAGGTTCTGGAGCCCAACTGGCTCAAAGAAATGGTGTCTTGTCTTGACTACCGGGAAACGGGAATCGTCGGAGCGAAATTACTCTATCCAGACCGAACCATTCAGCATGTCGGCGTGATCGCGGGCCTCGGCGGGTTCGCCGGACACTGGTTCATCGGACGCGACGAAAGCTTTCCCGGTCCGATGGGGCGGTTGCGCGTTCGACTGTCTTTGTCCGTCGTCACTGGGGCGTGCATGCTCGTCTCCAGGAGATGCATCGGAGAGACTGGGCTGTTCGACGAGAAGATCTTTAACATCGCCTATAACGATGTGGACTTTTGCCTGCGCGCGATCAGCCGAGGATTTCGTGTCGTTTGGACACCATTCGCTACGCTCGTCCATCACAAATCCGCGTCTCGCGGTAGCGACGAAGTCCCAGAACACATCGAACGGTTCCGTCGGGATAAGCAGAGTTTGCGGGCGCGACATCGAACCGACGAATTTGAAGATCGGGCGTTCAATCCCTGGTATTCCAAAGACCGTTCGGATCCGGTTCCAATCCAGCTCGAACGGCTCCCGCGTGCGCGATAGCGCCTCCCACGTGCGCGATAATTGCCGATTCCAACCGTCCGTGCTCGATGAGGCCTCGGGAACGTAGCGTCGCCCTAGCGGGTGTGGTCGTGTTCATTGATATTTGGAGGAGATCTCATTTGTCGTTGCTTCGCCTGGTTTCAGGAGGTTTGCGCAGGGCAGCCGAGGTGCTCGACCTTGCCGTTGCAAGACAAGAAATCCGGGAAGTACGCCGTTCAGGCGCAGTGCTTGACGAGTATGCCGGCGGCATGCCCAGCGCGCAAAACGCCGTCGATGCTTTGCCCGGTTGGAATCACGCCCTCCCGGAACCCGCTGGAGCGACCGCTGGTTCTGGCGCCTTCTACAATGATCCGAGGATTCTATGGGCCCTGGAACAATTCGGTTCGATCGAGGGGCGTAAGATTCTCGAACTCGGACCGTTGGAAGCGTCGCACACTTATCTTCTGGAACGCCATGGTGCTGCAGTCATCCATGCGATCGAGGCGAACAAACTTTCGTTTCTTCGCTGCCTCGTCGTCAAGGAGCTTCTCGACCTGAAACACGCGAAGTTTTTTCTGGGCGATTTCACAGAATGGCTGCAACATCCGCCGGAGCGTTATGATCTCATCGTCGCTTCTGGCGTTCTTTATCATATGCAAAGCCCGGCGCGTCTGCTCGAACTCATCTCTGCGGCCTGCGACGCGTTCTACCTTTGGACTCATTACGCCAGCGACGAGGCGATGCCGGCCAAGGACCCGAGGCGGAGCGTATTCGTCGGGCCGGCTGAGACGCAAGAATGGCATGGCGTTCGGGTTAGGCTCTATAAACGCAGCTATCATGGCGCCTGGCGGAGTAAATCGTTCTGCGGTGGCATGCACGACCTGCATCGCTGGATGGAGAAAGAAGATATCCTGGCGCTCGTCCGTGCGCTCGGCTTCGCCGATATTCGCATCGCACATGATCAACCCGATCATCCAAACGGCCCGTCCTTCTCGGTCTTCGCGCGCCGTAGCAGTTGAAAGCGACCTTTTCGAGATGGCTGCAATGCATCGAGAAATATTGGCAGACAGCACGATCGGCTCCGGCACCCGGTTTGCCAGTGTTTTGCCTGACTTTCGCGCGCAAGACGCAATCTATCCGCTCGGTCAGAAGCTCGGCTCGGAGATCGGTTCGTGAACTCTCGGCATTTGGCAGACGCATGTCAGGACACTGGTCCGCCTTCAATCTCCTTGAGCGTCGCCAAGGACGTCGAAGTTAAAGACTGGCGCTATTCGGCACTGTCTGAAACGCCCTGGCTGCGTATCGACTTCAAGGGTGCGCCGCCGGCTGGCCGCTGGATCAGTTTGACCTACTTTGCGAGTTTGTTCGATCCTTTGGTCCGGCCGTTGATGCGATGTTTTATCGGAAATTCGTACCATGATGAAATCTTGCCCGGCGCATTGTTCGGGCGGGCCATTTGGCTCGGCCTCATACCAGAAGGCACTGAAGAGATTTGGATCTCGCCGACCAACCGCCTGGGTCCATTTGGCTTTTCAATAGAAAGCATTGCGATGCTGTCGACCGCAGAGCTCATTTGGCGATGTTTGCGCCGGAATCCTGGCCGTTGCGTGACGGGACTCGGAGCGCGTCTGATCGGATTGAGGTATGCGGCCAACACGGAGTTTCGCAGAGTGCTTTCGGCGACCCGGCTCGAAGACTACGACGCGTGGCGAAAACTCCGGCTCAGAGATCTCGATTTGACGAACCTCGATGTGCCGCGAATTAACTGGGAGAGCGGACCCCGTATCAGGTTCGTGACCGATTTGCAGTCTGGGAACCTGGCGGGCGCGCAATCCTTCGTCTCCCAACTTTGCGCCCAACCGTATCCACATTGGACGCTTGCCGTCATATCGCCGGTGGCAATTGGCGAGCTTCTGGGAGCAAAATCCGCGGCCTCCAGCGCACGCGTCATTACGGTCGGGCCCGGCGCAACGAATTATGAGGCTCTCGAAGGCTTGTCGAACGATGATTTCGTCGCACCCATTACGGTGGGAGACCGGAGTCCTGCTTACGCCGTCGCCGTTCTCGCGGAAGCCGCAAGCCAACATCCTGCCACCGAGATCTTTTATGGAGATCAGGAATTCATCGACCCGGGTGGACGACATGAGGCTTTGGGGCTGCGACCTGACTGGAGCCCAGCTTTTTATGCGGCCTGTCCGTACATGAACGGGGCGGAGTTCTTCAAGGTCGGCTTGCTGAAGCGGTTCGCGGGCGACATGCCCGCAGTCGACTTGGTGCGATCGCCGGACATCGTGGCGGAGCGTGCTATCCGTCAACGACCCGTCGTGAACCATATCAGACGTGTGATGCGGACGCGGTCTGGTGCGCCGACGGTTCGCGGCGTTGTTCGAAATATGTCGAATTCGATGCGCGCAAGCTCGAGTGCCGAATGCGCTGCAGGCACGTGCGCGACGATTATTATTCCGACGAAGGACAGATTAGAGCTCCTCGAATGCTGCATTGGTAGCCTGAGAAGGAAGACATTGTCGCACGACATCGAGGTCATCGTCGTCGACAATGGCAGCGTCCGGGACAGCACGCGACGCTTTTTCGCCGAGTTGGCGCTCGATAAGCGGTTTCGCGTGGTTGCGAGCCCCGGTCCATTCAACTTCTCAAAACACTGCAACGACGGGGCTGCGCAAGCGAAGGCGTCGACGCTCGTCTTCCTGAATAATGATACGGAAATTATCGACGAGCATTGGTTGGAGCCACTTCTTTATTGGGCGAAACAAAGCGGAGTTGGTGCGGTGGGAGCAAAACTTCTTTATCCTAACGGTCACCTGCAGCACGCTGGAGTTGTTCTCGGCATCGATGGCCGGGCAGGGCATTTCGAGCGAGGTTTGGAGAAGAACGATCCCGGATATTTCGGGCGTCTCTGCGTTTCACACGAGGTTTCCGCGGTCTCGGCGGCTTGCCTCGCAGTGGATAAGCGGAAATTCGATGCGGTTGGTGGCTTCGACGCCGTGAATTTGGCGGTCGAACTCAATGACATCGATCTGTGTTTGCGGCTATCGGAGCGAGGTTGGAAGTGCATTTGCGCGCCTGAGTTTGTGCTCATTCATCGCGAATCGGCTTCGCGCGGCACGACACTGCGCCCCGATGAAGTCTATCGAAAAGAACACCATTATTTCCGCACGAGATGGATGCATCGACTGCGCGATGATCCCTACTTCCACCCGGCATTGTCGCTGGCTAGGCTCGATGCGGCATTGGGATGAGGCCGGTCCGACAAACAGCCACATCGAGCAAACGAGGCGAAATCATTGAATTCGCTCTCGCAGAAGGCTCCGTCCGCAGCGCCGATCTGATCACCCTCGTTGGCGGCCACGATGAGCACCGCCGCGGTGCGGGCGATAGGAGGACTGGTCACCGGCAGAGAGCTTGCCAATTGCAAGTGTCTAAGACCGAACCTCGGGTGCAGCAATTGTGCAACACCGACCAGAAAACGCCCAAAAATTGGCAGCAGCCACGCAAATCAGTTGACGGGTGGAGCCTAATTTATAAGGTCGGCGTAGGGATCGGGCTGAATTTTGAAGTCAGGAATTTGTCCGGCTGGCGGATACGGGGTTATCGATGAACAAATCACGATTTTTCGCTATGGTGGCGGTGTTGGCGTTTTCCGCTGCACCTGCGATCGCCGCCGATCTCCCTTCACCTACGAGCCCGCCGGTTTTCGTGGCGCCGGTAGTACCCTTCACATGGGCGGGCCCTTATTTGGGTGGCAATGTGGGCATCGGCATCGGCGCCTCGGAATTCGCCGAACCGGTTCCGGTTGATGGAATCGGTTTCTTGGGTGGCGTGGGAGCGGGCTATAACTGGCTGCTGACACCGACGTGGCTTGTTGGCTTCGAAACCGACCTTGACTATCGCGGCTCGATCGGCAGCACCAACAGCATGGTTTCTCAGACGAACGATGGCTATTTGGGCACGGTTCGCGCTCGCTTCGGCTATGCCTGGGATCGCCTGTTGGTATTCGGCACCGGCGGCTTCGCCTACGGCAACGTTATCGCGCCCAAGACGTTCTCCGGGTCGGGCATTATCTACCCCGGCTTCGCCACTGGAGCCAGGTTAGGCAACAATAGTACTATTCTCCCGGGATATGCAGTCGGCGCCGGCGTAGAATACGCTTTGAATAACAACTGGTCGATTGAGGCCGAATACCTGTACGCGCATCTCGAGCACTCCAATCCGCTCTATACGACGAGCGTTTCCACGGGGCCGTATCCGATCTGCAACATCAGCGCGATTAATGTCGTGCGAATAGGCGTCAATTATCACTTCCCGCCGGATATCGTCCCGGTCGTCCCGGTCGTCGCGAAATATTGAAACTGTCGCGCCCAGCGACGCGAGCCTCAAAATAAGTCGGAGGCGTCACCCATAATAGTTGCGACGCCGATTGTTTTGCTTGGCGCGCCGGGCGATCTTCAGCCAGCAGCCCACTTCCATTTTGGCCGCCCGAGCCGACCCGACTTCCATTGACGTCGGGATCGCAGGATGAACGCGTTCGTCTGAGCGCTCTGCCACCTTTACCAAGTCTCTGAAACCAAAACTCGGACGCGGCATCCCAAATCACCTTGTGCTTCGCCATCGCGAACGGGGGGTGCTTCGGCGTGCCTGTCTGCTCCAGACCGATTCTGACGCTGCGACACTGCGGTTGTTTGCGAAAAGGCGAAAAACGGACCCACGCAGGCGCGCCGGCTTCGTTATTGAGCAAAGGCAAATCCCGCTTGGTTTCGGTGTAATATCGACGCTCATTATGCCGCGCGAGAGCCATGCATAATCTGCATAGCGAGGGTTACCGTCGCAATCAGGATAGCCTCATTGGTTTCAAGCTGCGTCTGCCGCAGGAGTGATATATTCTTTCCATGCCTCGAACTCTGTTGATGTAAAATATTTTATGATACGAGAAAATATGTGAAAATGGCTTTCTCTCCGCATCTATGCAGGCTCGAAGCCGAAGCCATCCACATCATGCGCGAGGTGGTGGCGGACTTCGAACGTCCGGTGATGCTCTATTCGATCGGCAAGGATTCCGGCGTGAGGCGGCATGTCGCGTTCAAAGCTTTTTATCCGGCTGAGCCGCCGTTTGCGCTGCTGCGCGTCGATACGACCTGGAAATTTCGGCAAATGAGCGCCTTCTGCACCGGGAGCGCGGCGCGGCTCGGTCTCGGCCTGGTCGTCCATGTCGTCGAAGCCGGAATGGCGGGGGGCATTTCGCCTGTCGCCTCGGGTTCGGCGCCACACACCCGGGTCATCAAAACAGAAACGCTGCGACAGGCGCTCGACAACGGCCGTTTCGACGTCGCTTTCGGCGAGGCGCGGCGCGACGAGGAGAACAGCCGAGCGAACGAGCAGATCTTTTCACATCGTGCGGCGACCCAGGTGTGGGATCCGCGCAATCAGAGGCCGGAGCTCTGGCGGCTGTTGAATACGCGCATCAAGCGCGGCGAATCGATGCGTCTCTCTCCGCCCTCGAATTGGACTGAATTCGACGTCTGGGAGTATATCGCAGCCGAAGAAATTTCGGTCGTGCCGCTTTATTTCGCCAAGGAGCGGCCCGTTGTCGACCGTGATGGCGCGCTCATCATTGTGGATGACGACCGATCGCCGCTCGCTTCGGGCGAGAGGTCGCGCAGAGAGCGGATCAGATTCAGGCGGCTCGGTTCGTATCCGCTCTCGCGTGTGATCCGTTCGGAGGCTACGACATTGTGCGGTATCATCGCCGAAATGCGCCCCTCGAATAGCTCTGAAAGGCAAGGCCGGCAGATGGATCATGACGTAGCGGGCGCCATGGAAAGAAAAAAAATGCGCGAGGGCTATTTTTGATGACCGACCCGAACGAAATCGAGAATTGTCACGCGACCTCGCGGCTCTCCGACACGCCGCTCGAGACGTCGCCGGCGCCGACAGACGCCTCGTCGCCGACTCTGCGCATTCTCAGCTGCGGTTCCGTCGATGACGGCAAATCGACCTTGATCGGGCGGCTTATTTACGAACAGCGGCTCATCATGGACGATCAGTTCGCCGCGCTGGAGCGCGATTCGAAGAAACACGGCACGATCGGTGAAGATATGGATTTCGCGGTCTTGCTAGACGGCCTCGAAGCCGAGCGCGAACAAGGCATGACGATCGATGTCGCCTATCGCTGTTTTTCGACAGGCAAGCGCTCGTTCATCGTCGCCGACACGCCGGGCCACGACCAATATACCTGCAACATGGCGACCGCCGCCTCCAATGTCGATCTTGCGATCCTTCTCGTCGATGCGCGCAAAGGCCTGCTCACGCAGACCTTTCGCCATGCGACGATCGTGGCTTTGCTCGGCATCCGGCATGTCGTGCTCGCGGTGAACAAGATCGATCTCGTCGGCTACGACCAGGCGATCTTCGAAGAGATAGCCGAAGCTTTCGCCGTCTTCGCAAGACCGCTCGGGTTCAGGATTCTCGCCGCCATTCCGATCTCGGCACGGCGCGGCGATAATGTCGCGGAAAAAAGCGACAAGACCCCTTGGTATTTGGGGCCTAGCCTCGTCGCCCATCTGGAAAACGCGGAGGTCGAAGCAGATCACCGCGCACGGCCGTTTCGGATGCCGGTGCAATGGGTGAACCAACCGCATCTCGATTTTCGCGGGTTCGCGGGGACGATCGCCGGCGGCTCGATACATCTAGGTGATGAAATCGTCGTCGCCGGATCGGGCAGGACATCACGCGTCGGGCGAATCGTCACGGCCGATGGCGATCTCGATGTCGCGCGGGCCGGCGATGCCGTGACCCTGACGCTCTTCGATGAGATCGATGTCGCCCGCGGTGACGTCCTCGCCGCGCCGCAGGCCCGGCCGGTTCTCACCGATCAATTTGCCGCCCATCTCATCTGGATGAGCGAGGATGACCTGTTGCCCGGCCGCTCCTATCTCATGAAGATCGGCGCTCGTGCTTTGCCGGCGACGGTCACCAAGCTCAAACATCGCATCGATGTCGACACGCTTTCGAAACTCGCGGCGAAGACCCTGTCACTCAATGAAGTGGGCTTCTGCGATCTTGCCACCACGACGCCGGTCGCGATCGATCCCTGTGTGGACAATTCGGTTACCGGTTCCTTCATCCTCATCGATCGTTTCAGCAATGCGACCGTCGCCGCAGGCCTGGTGGCTTACGGGTTGCGGCGGGCGACGAATATCCATCACCACGATCGCACCATCACCAAAGAATTGCGGGCGCGGCAAAAACATCAGCGGCCTGCCGTGGTGTGGTTCACCGGTCTTTCCGGATCCGGCAAATCGACGATCGCCAATCTCGTCGAGACACGACTCCACGCCCGCGGCGTCCACACGATATTGCTGGACGGCGACACTATTCGCCATGGTCTCAACAAGGATCTCGCCTTTACCGCCGAGGGTCGCGTCGAAAACATCCGCCGCGTCGGCGAAGTAGCAAAGTTGATGACCGAAGCGGGCCTCGTCGTGCTCTGCTCCTTCATTTCCCCCTTCACGGCCGAGCGGCAAGCGGTGCGCGAACTTCTGGATGAGGGCGAATTTATCGAAGTCTTCGTCGATACGCCTCTGGAAGTCTGTATCGCGCGCGATCCGAAGGGGCTCTATAAGAAGGCGCTTGCCGGCGAGATTGCCAATTTCACCGGCATCGATCAGGCCTATGAGGCGCCGGTGGCGGCTGACCTCGTGGTCGCCCGAGACGGCGAGAGCGCCGAGCAGGCAGCGCTTCGGGTGATTTCCAATCTCGTCGAACGGGAAATTGTGCCAGATCTGTGAAAGCCTGATGCAAGATCTCTCTGACGCGCG
This sequence comes from uncultured Alphaproteobacteria bacterium, assembly GCA_963809985.1. Lineage (GTDB taxonomy): Bacteria > Pseudomonadota > Alphaproteobacteria > Rhizobiales > Beijerinckiaceae > Methylovirgula. The sequence goes on from CAWELW010000004.1 coordinate 2,328,076, forward strand.
GCAATTGTCGGAAATATGCGTTTCGGTATCGTGCCGTCAGACTTGGCCGGGTTGGCCGCTCATCTGGAAATGGAGCATGCGGGTGCCGATCGACACTTGTGATCTGATGCCGCGTTTATTCACTCTTGTTGTAGGTAACTCTCGTTCAGGGACCACCATTGTTGGTTCCATTCTCGACGCGCACCATCGCGTAATTTGTGCCAACGAGACGACTGCATCGTTGAATTTTTGGAGAGGCTGGAGCAAAAACGAAATCATCTCGGAAATCATTGCGAATAGCGCGGCGAATTTCGGGTCTGGAAGGCCATCCTCCGGATATGAATACAAAATATTCACAGAAGAAAAGAATATCCAGGACATTGCGGTCATTGCCGACAAAATTTGGAATCCAACTCTCCTTCTTCTGCATGGAGATTTTGGCCTGATTGATCGGGTTTCGCAAACCGTCGGCTGCGAAGTTGCCCTGATACACTGCGTCCGGAATCCGTTTGATGTCATTTCGACTATGGATTATCGCTCCAAAGCAGGCATCTCCGATAGAATTAAATGGTACTTCAACCACTGCGAAGCCGCACAGGCGCTCTATGACCGCAATACAACGCGCATGCTAACGATTCGAAACGAGGACGTTATCGGCAGTACATCAGTTATAGTCGGAAAAATATTTCATTTCATCGGCGAATTGGCTGACGTGGAACTTATTTCAAGAGTATCTGACAGAGTATTTCGATCTGCAAGGCGCACGAGAGATGAGCATCAATGGACAGACAAGCTGATAAAAGAAGTGAGCAACCGCATCACGCATTTTGATTTCCTCAAAGGATATTCTTATGAGGATTGAGTGCAATTTGAATTGCTGTATCGGCAATGCGGTCTGCATAACGCCGGCGGTGCGCGATTGGAGTTTGTCCGAAGTCTTTAGGGTGTACTGGAGAGGTTAATTACCTAACAAGTGCCGCTTTGAGCGGGCTTGTCAGGCGGCGTGTTTGGCGGGTCGTTTTTCTGGTTTTTCTCCTTCTTTCTGGGTTGGCGTTTGCGGCAGGCTATCGACGAAGGCTGTCGCCGGCGTCCTGCCGTTCATAGCGCGGGCGGCTCGACATCGCTGGGCGCGCGGTCCAGTAACCTGTGGATCGGCCCCGAACATTGGGTCTGACTCACTTTTGGTGCAGTTACCGCCGAGCTTGACGCATACTCGATTCGGGGAGCGCCGCCGGTGGCTAAAGATGATTTCAAATGCCTTGTGCCAAAGGGCTTGGTCGTGGACGCGGTGCAAATAGATGCCGAGGCAATTTGCGTTTCGGCGCACTCTGCCACTAGGTCATCTTTGTGCCCGGTCTGCGCACATGTTTCGCAGAGGATCCATAGCCGATATTGGCGGCAGCTCCTGGACTTGCCCTCTCACGGTCGCACCGTACACGTTCGGATCGCCGTTCGGCGTTTCCGTTGCGTCAATTCGGGGTGTTCAGTGCAGATCTTCGCTGAACGTCTCGATCAGGCGATCGCTCCGCCATCGGCGCGTCGAACCGGACGGCTCGAGACAATCGTCCATCGTCTTGGGATCGCGCTGGGCGGACGCCCGGCTTCGAGCCTAGCGAAGCTCCTAATGGTGCCGATCAGCAAGGACACTTTGCTCAGGGTCGTCCGCCAGCGGGCGCTCCCAGCCCTGACGCTGACGCGAGTTGTTGGGATTGATGACTGGGCGTGGCGGCGGGGACATCGCTACGGCACGATCGTCTGTGATCTGGAACGCCGACAGATCATCGATCTTCTTCCGGACCGTGAGGTGGCGACCGTCAGCGCATGGCTTGCCGCGCATCCAGGCATCGAGATCGTTGCGCGTGACAGGGGCGGCGGTTATGCGGAGGCGGCTAAACGTGGGGCGCCGATGGCGGTACAGGTCGCCGATCGCTGGCATCTCCTTGAGAACGCGAGCGCCGCCTTCCTTGATGCCGTGCGTCGTCATATGCGGCAAATCCGCGAGGCCATTGGCATCAGTGGCGTCGATCCAAACGTGCTCACGGCTGCCGAGAAACGGCAGTTCGAAGGTTGGGAGCGACGCAAGCAAACCAGTGACACGGTCCTCGCGCTGAAGGGCAATGGTGTCACGATAAAGGACATCGTGCGCCGCACTGGATTGGCGCGCCAAACGATCCGCCAAATCGTCCGCGGCGCCGGCGCCGACGTGTTCCGCATCCGCGAGAGTTCGCTTGACGCATTCGCGGTAACTCTCGAAGCAGAGTGGACGGCCGGCTGCCGCATGGGGGCCGAACTTTGGCGGCGGCTGCGGACCAAGGGGTTTTCCGGCAGTCTGCGCGTCGTCTCGGAATGGGCAACACGTAAGCGTCATGACGAGGCAGACAAGCTCGGACGGCCGAGGAAAGTCCCAGCGGCGCGTAGGATCGCACGCATGATGACAACACAGCGCGATGCCCCTTCGAAAGATGTTGCAAGTCTGCTCGCGTCGATCGAAACAGCTGTTCCTATGCTGGTAACAGCTCGAGATCTCGTGGATCGTTTCCACGATATGGTCCGGCATCGCAAACCCGCGGATCTTGATGCCTGGATCGAGACGGCAAAAAAGAGCGCGATCGCTTCATTGGCAAACGGCATCGCTGCGGATTACGCCGCCGTTCGGGCCGCGTTGATCGAGCCTTGGTCGAGCGGACAGGTCGAAGCCCAGATCCACAAGTTGAAACTCGTCAAGCGTCAGATGTATGGCCGCGCGAATCTCGATCTGCTTCGCGCGCGCCTCGTTGCAAACGTCCCCAGAACCTGCACCAAAAGTGAGTCAGACCCGAACATTGACCCCTTTCGGCTTCCAACCGCAACCCCATTTCGAACGCATTTTTCCAGTCGTGGATGAACCTTACGCGCGCGAAAGTGGAATGTTCGGCGCCAATTGGAGGTCAAACGCCATGCCGATTTAGACTTAACAACGCAAGTTGACATCGCTACCGTAACGCTGCCTATTCTGAATTGAGCAGGAGGCGTTCATGACGCTATCGATATCGCGAATTCGCGCCGTTCTGGCCGTCGTTCTTCTTGGCCTTGCCGTTTCGGGCTGCGGCTACAACACAATTCCGACTTTGGAGGAGCAGGCCAAGGCGAAATGGGCGGATGTGCAGAACAATTACCAGCGCCGCGCCGACCTTATTCCAAATCTCGTTGCCACCGTGCAAGGCTATGCCAAACAGGAAAAGGACGTGCTGACCTCCGTGGTCGAGGCGCGTGCCAAGGCCACGCAGGTTAGGATCGATGTTTCCCAACTCACTGATCCCGAGAAACTAAAGCAGTTTCAGGACGCGCAGAACCAGCTGTCCGGCGCGCTAGGTCGGTTGCTTGCGGTGAGCGAGAACTATCCCGACCTGAAGTCGAACCAGAACTTCCTGGCGCTGCAGTCGCAGCTGGAGGGCACCGAGAACCGCATCGCCGTCGCGCGGCGCGACTACATCGAAGCGGTAAGAGCCTACAACACTGAGCTCAGGACCTTCCCCGGCGTGTTGTGGGCGGCGACCTTCTTCCGCTCCAACAAGCCGATGGCAGAGTTCACCGCGAGCGACAATGCGCAGACCCCGCCGCAGGTGAAGTTCTGACACCCCGCCGTCATGCGAAGGCGCCGAAATGACCTTGGGCCGTGCCGCCATTTTCTTCACTGCAGGTGGTCCGCGCGCGGCGTTTGCTGTCGTCGCGCTGCTCTGTGCGGGCCTCGGCGTCTTCGCCGCCAATTTCCCGGCGCTCACCGGCCGTATCGTCGATCAAGCCAACATTATTCCGGCGGAGACGCGCGCCGCCATTGGGCCGAAGCTCGCCGATCTCGAAGCCAAGTCGGGCATCCAGCTCGTCGTTGCCACTGTCACCTCGCTTCAAGGCGAGGAAATCGAGCCCTACGCCAACGAACTCTTCCGCACCTGGAAGCTCGGCGAGAAGACGAAGAACAACGGCGTGCTTCTTCTCGTCGCGCCCAACGAGCACAAGGTGCGTATCGAGGTCGGCTACGGTCTCGAGGGAACGCTCACCGATGCGCTGTCGAAGGTCATCATCACCAACGCCATCGCGCCGCGCTTCAAGACCGGCGATTTCGGCGGCGGGGTCTCGCGCGGCGTCGATGACATCATCACGGTACTGACCACCGACGCCTCGGAATGGCAGCAGCGTCCGTCTCTGCGACTCGACCGTCAGCAGAGCACCGATCCGGTAATTTGGCTGTTGATCGCGGTCGCCGTCGTCGTCGTTGCACTGCTCGCTGTTTCGCCAGGTTTTCGATGGCTTTTCATGAACGTGCTTTTGAGCATCCTGCTCAATTCTGGCGGTCCGCGCGGCGGCGGATTTACGAATAGGAGTTCGTCGGATAGCGGCGATTTCTTGGGCGGGGGCGGCTCTTCGGGCGGCGGCGGGGCTACGGGAAGCTGGTGATGAACATTTCGGAACAGGACCGCGAACGTATCTCGACAGCAATTCGCGCCGCGGAGGCAAAGACGTCGGGCGAGATCGTTTGCGTGCTGGCGCGGACTTGCTCGGACGCAACTGCGCTGCCCATCGCCCTCGCGGCTGTCGTCGCTCTGGCGGTGCCTTGGCTGCTGCTGGCCCTCACCCAGTTTTCGGTTCACCGGATCTTGATGCTGCAGACCGTCGTATTTTTCGTGCTTGCCGTGTTGCTCTGTCTGCCGCGTGTGCGGGTCGCGCTTGTGCCGCGCCGGGCGCGCCGGGCTGCGGCCCATCGCGCCGCTGTGGAACAGTTCATTGTCCGCGGCATTGCACGCAAAAAGGACCGCAGTGGAATTCTGATCTTCGTCTCGCTCGCGGAGCGCTATGCGCGCATCATTGCGGACCAAGGCATTGCCGCTCGTGTGCCGCAATCGGACTGGCAGGCGGCCGTCGATTCGCTGGTCACACACATGAGCAGCGGCCGCATCGCCGACGGATTCCTTGCGGCCATCAACGCGTGCGAAACCGTGCTGGTGACTCACTTCCCGCGGACCGAGATGAGCCGCAATGAACTGCCAGACCGGATCTATTTAATCTGATTTACGCCGGATTTTGTCGAAACAGCAGGCTGCCGGGACGGCTCTCGGCAGCTCTCGCCGCAATCGATTTGCGAACGTGGTCGCATCGCGGTGGCCGTACCTGCCGCGCCCCTGCGCCGTTCGCCCGAGCAGATCGACTTCCGCCCGCGTGAGATATTCCCGTGCCCGGCGATCGCGGTTGCGGGGTTTGCGCAGAACTGTCCCGAAACGGTTATTGGCGCACGCCGCGAGCGAGCCGTTTGAGCCTGTGTTTTCCGTGTGCGTGAGGCCATGACTGTCCCGTAAAGAACCCTTTTCGCGACAGTTGAAGTGTACCATGCCATCCGCTGCGGCGGCCCTGTGGAAACCAAGCATGAGTGGAGATGGCCGCACTCCGGCAACCGGACTTCCCGGCACCAGCCATGAATTTGGAGAAACTGCCGCGACCGACATGATGAAAATCGTGTGCGTGAAATAGATATTCATTGAAAGTTCGAAAAGGTCCACTGCTAATTCAATTGCATGGTTTCGATTGCTCGCGTCCGCCGGCGCATGGCACCCGCCAGAGTCTCTGAGCCAACCGTTCCTTTAATGGCATATCCCGCCCCGCGAACTGTCCTTACCGTGTCAACGGAGTTGGCGGCATGGAGCGCCTTTCGAAGCCGACCGATATGAACATCCACTGTTTGCATTTTTGTATCGGCTTTCGGACCCCAAATACTGTTGACCAGCTCGGTGCGCGAGAACACGCGCCCAGGAGAACACATTAACAGCTCCAGCAGCCGAAACTCGATTGGACTGAGATGTATCTCGCACTTTCCGTGCATCACTCGGCGGCTTCGCCGGTCAAGCTTTATGCCGGCGACGCGGATGGTTTTTCCGTTATGGTTAGGCCTTAAGCGACGCAAAAGAGCGCCCAGTCGGGCAAGAAGTTCGCGAATCATAAATGGCTTTACTAGAAAATCATCCGCCCCGGCGTGCAAACGTCGGAGCCCGCATTCGATGTTCTCCACTAATGTGATTATCGGCAGAAGCGTCTTGCCATGACATGCTCGCAACCAGGCAAACAAATCAGGTTCTTTGGTGGCTGAAAGTATTGCGTCGAGGATTATAAGGTCAGGAGCATTCCGCCGGTGGCAGATTTCCAAGGCGTCTATCGATTCATCGATAGACGCCTTGTAGCCAGCTGCTTCCAAATTGGATTGGATCAAATGAGCCAATGGCCGTTCCCGCTCGACGACCAGAATCCGTGCCCCTATCATGTTTGCCTCCTCTGGAGCGCGATCGAGTAGCCGCATCACAAGGGAGTTCGCGAGGTCTGCTTTTGGCGGCTCCTGCGAGTTTTTCGCCTTCGGGCAAGTTGCGCGAAAGAGTGAAATTATCAGGGCAATAGTGATATCGTTCAATGAGCGAATCGTCGCGGGAGCGGTACGAGCAAGCGGCTTGCGGGCTGGAATTGCTGGCCTCGTACCGATAATTTTGGCGCAATCTGCCTTTTGACTTATGCGAAACGAAGGCGGTCTGTAGTAGCGTGGGCAGGTTGACGAATCCATGCGCAAGATACCGGCTGGCATGAAAACAGAACGTGTGACCTCAGATTCGAGCGTGCCGGGTCCTCGCTTACAGGTCGCAGCGCTTCCCATGCGCCAGGACTCGGACGGCACAATGCGCGTCCTGCTCATCACGTCGCGCGAAACCCGCCGCTGGATTATTCCCAAAGGGTGGCCGGTAAAAGGGCGCAAGCCATCTGAAGCAGCCGCTCGTGAAGCTCTCGAAGAGGCTGGATTGGTTGGCGGCCCGAGCAAAAAGCCGATTGGAACCTACACCTACTTCAAACGGCGCAAAGCGCATTTCAATATTTGTAGGGTCGACGTCTACATCCTGATGGTGGAAAAGCAGCTCAAGGACTGGCGCGAAAAAGCTCAACGTAAAGCCAGATGGTGCACACTCGATGAAGCGGCCCACCTCGTGCAAGAACCGGGACTATCCGCGCTCCTTCTGCGTCTCGCCCAGCCTGCCATACGCCGCCAGAGCGAATTGTGACGCTCAAATTAGAGATTCAGGGAACCCGGTCGTCGCTAATCTGGCGGCAAAATTGGCCGACATCGATGGGGTCGTGTCGGTCACCGCGGGGGATGTCAATGTCGCATCCGACTAGACCCGTTGCAAATTGATGCAGGACCATCGTTCAAATGAACACCTAAAACGGATGCCCTCGTTGATCATCGATGCACATGGCGGCGTGCCAGAGTGCAGCCATTTTCGGTGCCAAATCGGTGCCAAGCAGTTCGCACGAAGAAGCAGAAAACTAAACTAAATCTTTGATTTCGATGGTGGGCGCACAAGGGCTCGAACCTTGGACTCGCTGATTAAGGGTCGCGGTGAAAATGAGTAAAAACGAAGCGCATTTCGACGAATTATTTGATCGTTCGCATATTGATATCACATCGGAATTTCGATTTGTCGGAATGGCAAATGGTGCGTTTCGTCGCGCGCGAGCTGTGCGGCGAGACGGCCGCAACGCCTACCGCACCGACTGGACCCGAGAAACCTTAAGGCCGGCCAACCATGCCGGCCTGGCTGCGTTGCCGATAGAGCATCGGCTGGGGAGATCGATGGGGTGCGGATTTGTCGGCGTCATGCCGCTCCTGGGATGATGAGACCTATCTTTATCCGCATAGCCCCAAGCTTAGTGAAATAGAACTTGATGACCGGGATATATTGGTTCTCGGCCATACCCATCATCCTCTGATATACCTAGCGGCAAGGGGGCTTATCGTCAATCCAGGATCAGTCGGACAACCGCGTGACCGCAACCCGTCGGCGGCTTATGCTATCCTCAATAGTGTCTCGCACGAGGTTTCGTTCCGTCGCTCGGAATACGATGTCGGCTCTCTTCAAGAGCGGTTGATCGGTCAGGGATGGAGCGGGGCGACGATCGACATTCTCAGCCGTCGAAAGACCGGGCAATAAGCGTTAAGATGCAAAAATGGTCTCGGCCCACCTCATTTCAGCAGGATGAGGATATCAACCGTGATGAAGTTCGACGTTTTCATTAGCCATTCCCATCACGACAAGGCCGTGGCCGACGCGGCTTGCGCAGCGCTTGAAAATGCGCGCATTCGCTGCTGGATCGCGCCGCGCAATATTGTGCCGGGCACCGATTGGGGCGCTTCGATCGTCGATGCGATCGACGGCTGCCGCGCCATTGTTCTCATCTTCTCGTCGCATGCGAATAACTCGCTGCAGATTCGCAATGAAGTTACTCGCGCTGTGTCCCGAGGCGTGCCGGTCATTCCCGTGCGGATCGAGAATATCCAGCCGACCAAGGCGCTTGCCTACTACATGGGCGCCGTGCATTGGCTCGACGCGCTGACACCGCCGATCGACCCGCATCTGAGACATCTTGCCGCATCGATCGAGGCGCTTCTCCAGATCGAACCGCCGGCGCAGTCTGGAACTGTCTTCGTGACGGAGCCGTCGGCCGAGATTTCGCCCGTCGAAACAAGAGAGCCGGAGATCGAAGCTTTCGCGACAACTCAGACTGGGAGTTCAGAGCGTTCGGCAGAGGCTTCGATCGCCACCGGCGCAGCACCCGTCATGGCAGACCTTGGACACTCAACCGCAGAAATTAAGCCAAATGGCGATCTGAGTAGCAAGACCGAGGAGGCAGAAAAATCGGCTCCAGCGTCGCGCGTCTCGCCGCCGACATCCTTCTTTCGATCGTGGCTCACGCGAAAAAGTCTTCTCTTCTTATCGGTGCCGCTGGGCCTGATCGTGCTTTCAGCCATAGCTTTTCCGTATTTCAAGGGTGTCCTGAGTAATGGGCAAAACGTCGCACCGGCCCCGGATATTAGAGGGATTGAGGGGAAGGTGCCCACTCCCCCACGTGGCGACCAAGAGGTGGTGGTTGATCCGGCGCCCCCGATCTCGCCTACCCCTGCGTCGTCCCCGATCCTGCCTGCCCCTGTGTCGCCCCCAATTCCGCGGGTTCTCACCAAGCCGCCGCCGGTCGACGCAATTGGCGAGGGAGGCCAAGTCTTTCGCGATTGTGCTGACTGCCCGCCAATGGTGGTCGTACCTGCCGGCACAGCCATCATCGGCTCGCCATCGGACGAAGCTCAGCGCGAACCGGGTGAAGGACCGCGCCAGCGGATTCGCATTGCGAAACCTTTCGCCGTGGGTACGACCGCAGTGTCTTTTGCGGAATGGGACGCCTGCGTCGCGGAGGGAGGTTGCAGGCATTTCATTCCGACAGACATGGGCTGGGGCCGCGGCGACCTCCCGGTCATTTTTGTATCCTGGGACGATGCGAAAGCTTATGTCAAATGGCTGTCTGACAAGACAGAACAGCACTATCGCCTGCTTTCGGAGGCGGAATGGGAGTATGTGGCGCGCGCCTGCCGCGCTGCGGCATGCCAAAACTCCACGTATTGGTTCGGAAATGCGATTACTCCGGAGCGCGCCAATTACGATTGGCGTTATTCCTACTCCGGCAGCCCAAAAGCACAGGCACTTCGAAGAACGACACCTGTCGGTCATTTCCAGTCCAACCCATTCGGTGTCCACGATATTACCGGTAACGTGGATCAATGGGTCGAGGACTGCTGGAACCCGAACCTCGCGGATTTGCCCACCGACGGTTCGGCACAAGCGAGGGGCGACTGCACGTCCCATGTCCTTCGTGGGGGCAGCTGGTCAGATGAGCCGAAAGACCTGCGCAGCGCAGCACGCAAATGGGATATTGCCACGAGTCGCAAACCGCAGTACGGTTTTCGCGTGGCACGGGATTTGACGAATTGATTTTGTAACCTCAAATTTGGGGGGCGGAATGTTTAGGCTGTGTTGCGCACTGGTCGGATTCTTTCTCGCCTGCACGATTTCAAACATCTCGAATGCCTATGCCGATGAGCCGGTTCGCCGGGCTTTCCTCGTCGGGATCGAACGCTATGGCGACGGAATTCAGCCCCTGAACCGCGCCGTCGACGACGCTAAGGATCTCGGCCACGATCTCGAACAAATCGGTTTCGAGAAGAAGAACATCACCGTCGTCACCGACATCAGAACCAAAGCCGATTTCAACAAGAAGTTCGAAGCCTTCCTCAAGACCGTGCATGAAGGCGATCTGGTCTTCTTTTTCTTTTCGGGCCATGGCATCGGCGTCGAAGCGACAAATACCAATTACTTACTCTTCGGCGATCTCCGCAGCCCCTTCGCATTTACGAAAGACCAGTTACCCGCCGCCAATCGCAAAGACAGTAATGTCGTCAAATTACAGGTCACTTCCTATCTCGATGCCTACGAGCGCGATGAAATCCCCAAAGCCGGCATATCGGCGAAGGAGATCGAGCAGAAATTAGCGGAACGCAAGCCGAAGACCGCAATCATCGTTCTCGATGCCTGTCGTTCGATTCTCGCCATCGACCCGAACAAGTCGCGCAAAGCGAAGCGGGACAGCAATTCGGGCAGTCGGCTGGTTCCCGACAAGGACCTGCCGGACGGATTCATGGTGCTCTATTCCGCTTCCTTCGGCGAGCAGGCGGTCGAACGCTTTGGTAAATGGGACCAGCGGCGCAACTCGCTTTTTACGGAAGTGCTGCGCTCGGAACTGCCGCGGCCGGGTCAGTCGCTGATCGAGCTCGCCGAACGGGTCCGGTTGATGGTGCGGGACGTTGCCCGTAACTACGGCCAACAACAGGAACCGGAACAATATTCGAAGGAAGGCGAGGTCGACGATGTCTATCTCGTCGGCTCGATCGGTGCCGAACAATTCGCAATGACACAGGAAAAATGTGAAGGCGCGCAATCGGATTGGGAGCAGATTTCGCTGCTTCCGCGGCGGGAAAACCTGGAACGGCACATACACAGGTTCGACGGTTGCCCGACAGCGGAAGAAGCCCGCAGAAAGCTCGTTACGTTCGCGGAAGGCTCCGACGATTCGGCGGCGCAGCCTTCGGCTTTGGTCAATCGGCCAATAGATCCATGCGATCGGTTGGCGGCCTCTGAGAATGATCGCGCGCGTCCGCCGGAAGTGCCCGGTGTGGCGTTCGAGAAAATCACCGCCGACGATGCGATCGCCGCATGTTAAGGAGTTGATTGCCAAGAACCCACGGGTCGTGCGCTTTCTGTTTAATCTCGGCAGAGCGCATATGGCGCAGGCGAATGCATATCGGGCCGATGATCCGGCGCGTCAGGAAGACTTTCGCCGCGCGCGCCTTGCACTCGATGATGCGGTGCAACGCGGCTATGTCGCCGCTCTGAACAATCTCGCTATGCTCTATGACGACGGGCTCGGGTTCGAGCAAGATCGCAATCGCGCGAACGAACTTTTCAAGCGCGCCGCACATCAGGGCTTTCCGCTCGCAATGTATAATTTGGCGCTCCGCTATAAATCCGGCGACAAAGGCATTCCGCGCGATGATGTCCAGGCCTATGAATGGGTTGCCAAAGCGGCCGAAAGCGGCTTGGTCTCGGCCATGGTCGAAATGGGCGAAGATCTGTGGAGGGGCGCCGGCGTGCCTTCAAGTCCGCGCCGGGCGATCGAAATGCTGCAGCAGGCGGCGGAATTGGGCTCCAATCGCGCTAACCCGCATTATGCAGCCCATGCTGGCGGATGTGGCTTAAATATCTGATTTAGCGTATGATTTGGTTGTCGAACTCCAATCAGCGCCGTTTCAGAGAAGCCACACCTGCCATGAATGATCCTATGCTGCCGCTGCCCGGCCTGTCACCTGTTTCAGGCAAGGCAATCGTCGCCAAATTCGATGGCGGTCTGCTGTCGTCGGACGGCGGGATTGTGGTTTTGCGCGAGGTTGAGCAGCGCCTTCGCGTCGCCGATCGCATGGCGGCGTGTATCAAAGACCCGCGCGCGCCTGATCAGATCACGCACACGCTCGCCGACATAATCCGCTTTCGGCTGCTGATGATCGCGGCGGGCCATGAAGACGGCAACGACGCCTCCAGTCTTCGCAGCGATCCCATGTTCAAGATGGCGCTCGATCTTGCGCCGTCGGATCGCGAACTGTGCTCGCAATCGACGATCTCGCGACTGGAAAACCTGCCCGACGCCCGCGCCTTGCTGCGCATGGGCCGCGCCATGGTCGATCTTTATTGCGAGTCCTTCCACAAGGTTCCCAAACGGATCACGCTCGACGTGGACGACACGTTCGACGCGGTGCATGGCGGCCAGCAGTTGCGATTGTTCAACGCGCATTACGATGAATATGGCTTTCAGCCGATTGTCGTCTTCGATGGCGAGGGCCGCTTCATCACCGCCGTGCTTCGTCCCGCCAAACGACCCGGCGGCAAGGAGATCAAAGCCTTCCTGCGCCGCCTGTTGCGCGCCATCCGCGCCCATTGGCCGAAAACGCAGATCATGTTGCGCGGCGACAGTCATTATTGCGCTCCCGAGGTTCTCGACTTTTGTCGCGCCAACGAGCTCGATTATATCCTCGGCGTTGCGCCGACCACGACATTGCGCCGGCACATCGAAGTCCTTGAGGCCAGCACGAAGGCACGCTTCGAGGCCGTGCCGAGAGACGGCAAGATACGCCGCTTCAAGGAGTTCTACGACGGAGCCGCGAGTTGGAGCCGCGTCGAGCGCGTCATCGCCCGCGTCGAGGCTGGCGCGGAAGGGCCCGACACGCGCTTCGTCGTCACCAATCTCAAGAAGCGCAACGCCCGCGTGCTCTACGAGGATGTCGATTGCCGGCGCGGCCAGGCCGAAAACCACATCAAATCGTGGAAGACGCATCTGGCGGCGGACCGCACCTCTTGTACGAAGGCCACGGCCAACCAGTTACGGCTGTTCCTGCACGCGGGGGCCTATTGGCTCATGTGGGGCCTGCGCACATCGATGCCGAAACGTTCGATGTGGCGCGTTGCGCAGTTCGACACGTTGCGCCTGCGCCTCATCAAAATCGCCGCGCACGTCGTCGAGATGAAGACGATGATCCGCGTTCACTTGCCGACATCGTGTCCCGGACAAGATATTTTGCGCTTCGCCCTCGGGCGTATCCCGCGCCTCGTCACGTAACAGGCGGGGCGTGACACCCCGAAAATCGAACCCTTCCCGTCAACCCGAAAACATTTTCCACCCCGAACGCTGGCGCTCCGCCGACGACGACGGGGTGCGTTACCATCGGGAGAAATCCGAAAACGATCACGCAAAAGCAGCACTTTGCGCCGCGTGAGGGTCAATGGGCTGCATAATGCGGGCTAAATACCTTCTCGGATTACATTATTACTTCGGCAAAGCTTTTCGGGGCGAAAATGGCGAGCGGACGCCGGACAGTGTCGTTCCCGATCAATCGCTGGCGCTCTTGTGGTTCGGGCGAGCCGCGGAATCCGGCGATCCCAGTGCCCAGTATAATTTAGCGGTGATGATGGAAAAAGGTCAGGGCCTTCCTAATCAGCAACCCGAAATTGCGGAGCGTTATTGGCGTCTCGCCGCTTATGCCGGTGACGAAGATGCCGAGGTCGAATTCGCCGACAGACTGCGGCTGGGGAGCGTTCTGGTCAAGCCCGAGAACGGCTCCGAGGAGGCGGTCAAATTGCTGCAACGGGCCGTGAGCCAGGCGTCGGCGCGGGCCGCGCTGCAGCTGGCGAGAATTTATCGCGATGGTGTTCTCGGCGAAGCCAAAGATCCGATCAAGGCGATGCAATATGCTTATCTCGCCATCAAGCTCTCGACCGAGGCGAATCCGACAACCGATGACGGCAATCCGTTTCGTGAATTTGCCGCCGGCATTTTAATCGCCGAAATGGTGCGGTCGGGCGAGGCCACGGGACCCGACGGCCAGCAATTATTGACGAAAGATCAGATCGAACATCTCGATAAATTTTACGGCAAGGTCGATCCCGAGACCAAACAGGTGAAAGTGCGGCGCCTCGATGTGCCGCTCCATTGTTACGTCGATAAAGATAACGTAGCTGACTACAACGACCGATGGGAATACATCTGGGTCTGGGACTGGGGACGAGAAGAATCACCGACTGAACCACAATTCCGCAGTCTCGAACAAGAAACGTCTTGCCAATACAACGGCAGGCTACGGGGGACTCTGACCGCGAGTTTCGCATTGTCGCGCAAGAACAATGTGCCCTTTGCGGATCTGATCGATCAGCAGATCAAGACCGCGCAAGCCTCGAACGATACAAACTCTGGCATGACGCGGCACAGGCGCTGGAGGTAGATGGTTTTCGGTTTCGCAATGTTTTGGAAGGCGGGATTTAGAAGTGACCGCCGTGATGGTTGGAGGCACAAATGATTTCGTTTCGCCCGCGTCATAAGCTACGCGCCTTTGTTTGCGTTGCCGTCGCGTCCTCTGGACTAGCCTCGGCCGTTCCAGAGCCTGCCACTGCGCAATTCTCCTCGCTGCTCGGCGGCCTTATGAGCGGCGCCTTCCGTCCGGGCTATCGCCCGCATGGGGGATATTACCAACGTGGCCGGCGATATTCTTCGCACCACAGCCGATCCCGTTCAGAACTCTGACAGGGCGGACGACAATTCATCGCAGGACATATCATCGGACCGCAACAATCATGTCCTAGCCGCATTGGCACCCGCGACGGCGGTCCAAACCGGCGTTTTCAAGAGTATTGCTTCAAGCACGGTGCTCGGCCCAGTAGGGTCGACGGATGATTTGAAACAGCCAGGCGAGACGACCAAAACAGAGGTCGGTCTCGAAGAGGCGAAACGCGATTTCGTCAATGCGATAGGCAATCTGATTGAGAAGTTCAAGAATCAAATGAAGGGTCAGAAGTCCAGTAACGATGGCGACATCACCGAATATGCGATCGAGCAAGCCGTCGACGATGCTTACAAACATGCCAATCTGCAACGTTTCGAAACCTTTCTCGGCGAAAACTGGACGGCCGACAGGCTGCGCGTGATGATCCTCGATCATGTCAATGCCGAAATCGACAGGCTCTTCAAGGGCACAAATCAAGGCCAAGTGCGCATGAGCGATTTGCGCACGATGATCCAAAAATCAGCCGATATCATCTATTCACGCCTGTTCGAAACTTCCGAGCTCTTGGCCTCGAACCGCAGCTCCGCGCTTTTCGTCCAGCGGCTCTATCAGACGCATGGCGATTTGATACAGGGCGATGTACGTGAAGGCACCGAGCGCATGCTCATGCAAGCTTCCGCCGCAGTTACAGGAAAATTCGGCGATTTGGTCCGGCGGGAAGAAAATGCCTATGCTTTGCGCTACAGGCTGCAACGCATCCTCTTCGATTGCTTGTCCGAAAACGTTGAAAAGATTTCTTCTGCCGAGCAAGGGGTCGCTACACCCGAAGAGATCGCCCAGCGCATCAGCAATGTCGAAACGCAAAAATGCATGGCTTGGATCGATACGCAGTTCAAAGATGCCAACGGCAAGCTGAAGCCGCAGGAGCCAATGCCTCTGCGCGTGATATGGACCGCGGAAGGGCCGAACCGAGATGATTCGATGTATGGCCGGCCGACCAGTGCAAATTGATAAGGGTTGACAGAGTTTGCTGTCAAAGACCCATTCCAGGTACTACTATCGGGAGGCGACGCCAAAAGTACCTTCGGGACTACGGGGTCGCCTCATTTATCGTTTCACGTCGATCTTCGAGCGCACGTTTTCAAGATAGTCGATCTTTCCTTTCGCCGTACGGGAAGGCGAGCCGGTGATGTGACGGCGCGACGCGATGCCCATTCAAACGGCTCTGGTGCAAATTGCACCAGAGCCATTGTAACGTCAAGTCGTTGCATTGGGACTCCCTCGTTGTAGGATGCGACACAGCCGGGGCGATCGGAGCGCCCAAAAGGTTGGTCGAGGCGCGCTCGCTGCTCGGCTTGAACTCTGGGGGAGGGGAACCGTGACGCTGCAAGCGAAGCTGATATGGGCCGCGGTGGCGGTTCTCGGCGCGATTTCCTTCGCGATCGTGGCGCTGACTCGCGGCGAGCCGGTGAACGCCGCTTGGCTGGTCATCGCTTCGGTCTGCATCTACGTCATCGCCTATCGCTTTTATGGTCTCTTCATCGCCGACCGTGCGCTCGCCGTCGACGCGACGCGGCAGACGCCGGCGTATCGCCGCAATGACGGCCTCGATTACGTGCCCACCAACCGTTACGTGCTGTTCGGCCACCATTTTGCGGCCATCGCCGGCGCCGGACCGCTGGTCGGTCCGGTTCTGGCGGCGCAGATGGGTTATCTGCCGGGCACGTTGTGGATTCTCGCTGGCGTCGTGTTCGCCGGCGCGGTGCAGGACATGACCGTGCTGTTCCTGTCCACCCGGCGCGACGGCCGCTCGCTCGGCGACATGGTCCGCGCCGAGATGGGTCTTGTCGCCGGAAGCGTCGCCGGCCTCGGCGTGCTGTTGATTTGCGTCATTGTCCTCGCCGTGCTCGCCCTGGTCGTGGTCAAGGCCTTGATGGGAAGCCCGTGGGGCGCCTTCACGGTGTTCTGCACGGTTCCGATCGCGCTGATCATGGGCGTCTACAGCCGTTTCATCCGGCCCGGGCGCATCGGCGAGATGTCGGTCATCGGCGCGGTCCTGCTGGCGCTGGCGCTGGTGTTTGGCCGCACCGTCGCCGAAGATCCGGCGCTGGCGCCGTATTTCAATCTCTCCGGCCCGACGCTGGCGCTCACCATCATCGGTTACGGCTTCGTCGCCTCGGTGCTGCCGGTGTGGCTGTTGCTGGCACCCAGGGACTATCTCTCGACCTTCCTCAAGATCGGCACGATCGTGCTTCTTGCGGTCGGTATCATCATTGTTCATCCCGATCTGCAAATGCCGGCGGTGACGCGCTTCATCGACGGCAGCGGCCCGGTCTGGGCGGGTGGGCTGTTTCCGTTCCTGTTCATCACCATCGCCTGCGGCGCGGTGTCGGGCTGGCACTCGCTGATTGCATCGGGCACAACGCCGAAAATGATCGAGAACGAGCGGCAGATTCCTTTCATCGGCTACGGCGCGATGTTGATGGAATCGTTCGTCGCCGTCATGGCCATTATCGGCGCCGCGGTCCTGCATCCGGGAATCTACTTCGCGATGAACAGTTCGGCGGGGGTCATCGGCTCAACCGCCGATTCTGCGGCGCAGGCGATCTCGGCCTGGGGCTTCGTCGTCACGCCCGACGTTCTGACCCAGATCGCCCATGACGTCGGCGAGACCAGTATCCTGTCGCGCACCGGCGGCGCGCCGACGCTGGCGGTCGGCATGGCGAGCATATTGTCGAGTTTCCTCGGGGGGCGGGCGCTGATGGGCCTCTGGTATCATTTCATCATTCTGTTCGAGGCGCTGTTCATCCTGACCACGGTCGACGCTGGCACGCGCGTCCTGCGGTTCATGATCCAGGATTTCGTCGGCGCGCTCGTCCCCGCCTTCAAGGAAACCAAGTCCTGGACCAACAATGTCGTCGGCTCGGCGCTGGCGTGCCTGTTGTGGGGCTATATCCTCTATCAAGGCGTCATCGACCCCTATGGCGGCATTTACACGCTATGGCCGCTGTTCGGCGCCGCCAACCAGATGCTCGCCGCCATCGCGCTGACGCTGTGCACCGTCGTCTTGTTCAAAATGAAACGCGAGCGCTTCGCCTGGGTCACCATCGCGCCGACCGCGTGGCTGGTGGTGACCACGGTCACCGCGGGATTGGAGAAGGTCTTCAGCCCCGATCCCGCCGTCGGGTTTGTCAGCCATGCCTGGCGATTTTCCCAGGCGTTGTCGGAAGGGCGGGTGTTGGCGCCGGTCAAGACGTTGGAGACGATGAGCCGGGTCGTCTTCAACGACTATGTCGACGCGACGCTGGCGGCTCTGTTCGTCGGCGTCGTCATGGCGACCTTGATCTACGCGGTGATCGATGTGCGCAAGGCGCTGGGCAATTCGAAGAGCACCGCAGTCGAGATCGGCGGCGCGGCGATGGCGGGAGCGGGCGTTGACTGAGACGACCAGAGTCGGCTTCGTGTGCGAGATGGTGGTCAAGACCGCACGCCTGATGGTCGGCGTCCCGGACTACGAGACCTACGTGGCGCATCGTCGGGTCAACCACCCCGACCAGCCGATCATGACCTACACGGAATTCTTCCGCGAGCGCCAGGAGGCGCGCTACGCAGTCGGCAAGGGGCGGTTCCGCGGCTGCTGCTGAAGAGACCCCGGACACGGGATCTGTCGCAAACATTTATTTTCAGTTGTACCGCTATAAAAAGTTTGAAACAACGCGGCGGAGAAACGGATGTTTGAAGTGGACCCCGGATTTGGGACCACCTGTTAAGGTGTGAAGCGTCCTGCTCTTTCGGACACGAAGGAGCGAGAAAATGACGAAGTCACGCAAGAAGTTTGATGCGGCGTTCAAGGCGAAGATAGCGCTGGAGGCGCTGCGCGAGGATGCGACGGTTCCGGAGCTGGCGAAGCGGCACGGCGTGCATCCGAACCAGATTTACGGCTGGAAGAAGCTGCTTTGCGACAACGCTGCGAGCCTGTTCACGCGAGGCGCGAGTAGTTCGGGCGATGGCGAGGAGGAGCGCGAGCGCGAGGCGGCCAAGCTCTACGCCAAGATCGGCCAGCTGACGGTGGAACGGGATTTCTTGGGCAAGAGGCCCGGGCGATGAGCGCGCCGGACCGCAAGGCGATGGTTGATCCGGGCAAGGATGATCTGTCGGTACGCCGCCAATGCGCGCTGTTGGCGCTGCCGCGCTCGGGCGTCTACCGGCCCAAGTCAGTTACGGCGGCGGACGATCTGGCCTTGATGCGCCGCATCGACGAACTGCATCTCGAACTGCCGTTCTACGGCTCGCGGCGGATGACGTTTGCGCTCAATGCCGAAGGGCGTGGGGTCAACCGCAAGCGGGTGCAGCGGCTGCTGCGCGTGATGGGGATCGAGGCGCTGGTTCCGCGCCCCGGCACGAGCAAAGCCGCGCCCGGACACAAGATCCATCCCTATCTGCTGCGCGGCCTGACGATTGCCGAACCGAACCATGTATGGGCGGCTGACATCACCTACATCCCGATGGCGCGCGGCTTTCTGTATCTGGTGGCGGTGATCGATTGGGCCAGCCGGGCTGTTTTGGCGTGGCGGCTGTCGAACACGATGGATACGAGCTTCTGCCTCGCCGCGCTGGACGAGGCTCTGGTTCGATACGGCAGGCCGAAAATATTCAACACCGATCAAGGCGCACAGTTCACGAGCGCCGCGTTCACCGGCAAGCTCGAAGCGGCGGGCATCGCGATTTCGATGGACGGACGCGGCCGTTTCATGGACAATATTTTCATCGAGCGCTTATGGCGGTCGATCAAATACGAAGAAGTGCATCTGAAAGCTTACGCCGATGGCCGCGAGGCGCGAGCTGGTATCGGCAATTGGATGACTTTTTACAATCATCGGCGCCCGCACCAGGCGATGAACAACCAGATGCCGATGGCGGTGTGGCGCGCCGGCATCGACGCAATCGAGGCGGTGGCGAAGACTGTGGATATGCCGCTTCGCTTGGACAACGCAAACGCGTTGCCCACATACCCACAGCAGAGGCAGAAGAAGCAAGAAGCAGCTTGAATTTTGAAGGACAAGAGCAGGCGAGATTACACCTTAAATCCAAGCCCCCGTGGTCCTACGAATGGGGTCCACTTCAGCGCACTCTCGCTGCCGCCAAACAATTCCTCACGCGAGCATTCAAGTGGCACGGCCGTCCCGAGAGGATCGTCGTCGACGGGAGCCGGACCAACCGGGAAGCGATCCTGTCCTGTGACACGGTAAGCCGGCTCTGGGACGGTTCAAGGCGCCGACTGACACCAGTTCGAATTCGACAAACCCCTTAACTCAATAATCGCATAGAGCAAGACCACCGAGGCATCAAACGACGACTACGGTCGACACTCGGCTTCAAGTCCATTTCCAGGGCGCGTGTGATCCTGGGCGGCATCGAAATGATCCACATGATGCGCAAACAACAGGCGAACTATGGTCGCAATCGGCAGCCGTCACTCGCAGAGCAGTTCGATCTCCTGGCGGCGTGACGGACCTCGCGCTAGCCAAACCTTCTTTCGGCATCAAACCCAGATTTGCGACACAACCTTCGAACATTTGTCGAAATGACGATGGCGGAATGCCGTAACCAATTGATTTCGATGGTGGGCGCACAAGGGCTCGAACCTTGGACCCGCTGATTAAGAGTCACTGATCAACCAATATCAAGGCATATCAGGAGGTATCATAAAAACTTCACAACACCTTGTTCATGCTTTGATTACTCGAATTTATGTGCGCATCGCGTCTCAACCGATATCATCCGTTGACACAAGATGTAGGTTGCCCCACAGTTGCCCCGAGCGATTTCCTCGCAAAAGATCAGGGGAGCCCGACATGCCCAAAAAAGTCTTGACCGACCGAGGCCTGAAAGCACTGAAGCCGGCCGCAGCCGGGCGACGGGATATGCACTGGGATGCCTCGCTGCCCGCGTTTGGCGTCCGCGTGACCGACCGCGGGGCCGCGACCTTCATCGTCATGCGCCGGCTGGACCGTAAGCTGCTCAGGCGCGTCATTGGGCAATCCTGGCACGTTCCGTTGCCGGCTGGCGCGGACCTGCCGTACCCGCTCGCCAAGGCCCGCGAAGAGGCCAGGGCGGCCCTTCGGGATATGGAGGGCGGCGTCGATCCGAAGGCGAAGCGCGAGGCCAAGATCCGGGAAGCGAAGCGCCAAGCCGAAAACAGCTTCGGCGCCGTCGCAGAGCGGTTCATTGCGGAGCACGTCGACGGGCTCCGGACCGGCAAGGAAGTGACGGCCGCGATCCGGCGGGAGCTCATTCCGCTTTGGGGACCTGTCCCGATCGCCGGTATCAGCCGCAGCGACGTGACGAAGATGCTGAGGGCAGTTGCGAAAGATCGCCCCTATATCGCCCATCACTTGCTCGCCTATACCCGTAAACTGTTCAATTGGGCGCTCGCGTCCGAGGAGTATGGGCTCGATGCGTCGCCGTGCGATCGGGTCTCGGCCAAAGGCGTCATCGGCGCCAGAAAGCCGCGGCAGCGGATCCTCGATGACAAGGAGCTTGTGGAAATCTGGCGCGCAACGTCGGACGATGACGGCTTAGGCATCCCGTTCGCGCCGTTCGTCCGGATGCTGCTTTTGACTGGCCAACGAAGGCGCGAGGTAGCCGAAGCCAGATGGTCGGAATTCGACTTTGACAAGGCTATGTGGACCATCCCCGCGGCCCGAATGAAAGGCGATGCGGCGCATGAAGTGCCGTTGTCGCCGGCCGTCATCCAACTCCTGCAGGATCTTCCGCGCTGGAAAGGTCCCTTCGTCTTTTCGACGACGAGCGGCGAGCGGCCGATCGCGGGCTTCAGCAAGGCAAAGAGCCGCCTGGACGGGATGCTGAGCGGCGTTGCCGCGTGGCGATACCATGACTTGCGGCGGACCATGCGGACGCACCTTGGCGGCCTGCCGGTGCCGAGCAACGTTGCCGAGCTCGTCATCTCCCATGCCCAGCCTGGCCTGCACAAGGTCTATGACCTGCACGCCTATCGTGACGAAAAGCGGCGCGCGCTCGAGCTTTGGGCCGCCCGGCTACTGTCGATCGTCGAACCTGCCGACGATGCGAAGGTCGTTCGGCTTGCGGCGCGGGGGTGAGCACTATGGCGGATCCCAGGTGGCTCACGATCGTCGAAGCGGAAGGCATCATCACCATGAGAAGCGGTGCAAAAATGGCATGGAACACATCGTCCCGCTCGGTGACGCCGATATCGGGATTTTGAAGGCGTTGCCGCGGATCAAGAGCAGGGTCGAGACGCTGGTGAACGACGCGCCGGTTCAGAATGTTGTCGAATTTGTGCAAAAGAGATAGGACGCGGCGAGACAAGCATAGTCAGGGCTGGACAATACGCCACACGTATCATATATTGTCGGGCCATGATCCAGGGCTTCCGGACGGCCGAAACAGAGCAGTTTTTTCAGGCCGGAAAATGCCCGCGGCAATGGCGTCCATTCGAGCGGGTCGCGGCCCGAAAGCTCGATTATCTCGACCAAGCCGGGGCAGTCTCTGACCTCAAAGCTCCGCCGGGCAACCGGCTCGAAAAGCTCAAAGGCGATCGCAAGGGGCAATGGTCGATCCGGATCAACGACCAATGGCGGATCTGTTTTCGCTGGGATGATGGCGATCAAGGGCCGAGCAGCGTCGAGATTGTTGATTATCACTGAAGGGAAAGCGCATGGCAAAAATTCGCATCCGCACACATCCCGGCGAAGTCCTGCGCGAGGAATTCCTCATCCCGCTCGGCATGTCGGCGACCGCGCTCGCCAAAGAGATCGATGTTCCGGCCAATCGCATCTCGGATGTGATCCGCGAACGGCGCGGGATGACCGCTGATACAGCCATTCGGCTCGGCCGCTATTTCGGGACGACGCCGGATCTTTGGCTCGGTTTGCAAACGGCGCACGATTTGAGCAAGGCGCTCGCCGAAGGTGAGAAGTACAAAAAGATCGCGCCGAGAGACGCGGCGTGAACCGATGGCGACGAAGCGAACTGGCAGGCCGCGCGGTCGTCCGCGAATGGATAAATACTCGCAGATTGACGGCCTTTTGATTGCGCGGGCTGAAGACTTGTTTCGGACGTCATGTGAGCGGATCACTCCTACCGAAGCGCTAAGGCGCAGTGTGCGAGGATGTTGGGACGGCGATCCGGCATTCTGTTTCGCCTTGACGCCGGCTTTTGTGCAAGCGAAGCACGCTTGCTGCTATTTGCCGACACAGGCTCTTCGAAAGGAGCTCGGGCAATCAGAAGATGCGATTGTGAAACGACTTCTCGCCCGCTTGAAGCCGCGACGTTACACAGTGGCTGGCCAGCCGAATTTTTGGATAGGGCCTGCACCGGGATCCGAGGTGTGGCCACTTAGAATAGGAAGCCTATTTCGGCGATCAATCGATAGCCGGCGCGGAATGAAGCGCCTGTCTTGATATTAGCTTTTAGGGGAAAGCCGTCGCCCGAATTTATCTGAATTCACACGGGGCGCATAACTGACGACACTCGCATGAGCACCGCCGATGCAGTGCACGCTCAAAGGAGCAATCATGCAGAGGACAATTCTTCGCTTCAAAGACCTGAAGCGTCTTGGCATCGTCACCGATCGGATGACATTGCGCCGCAAAATCCTAAACGACGGCTTCCCAGAAGCTGTTGAGCTCGGGCCAAACTCGGTCGGCTGGGCCGAAGATGAGGTCAGCGCGTGGCTTGCGTCGCGTCCCAAAAGAAGGCCGCAGTCGAGAAAACAGCAGCCTGACCAAGCCGAACTTGCCTAAACAGCTTTCTTCTTTTGACAGAGCTGAGAAAAAGGCCGGAAAGCCGGAGACGGCGTACGGAAGGTCGAGGGTGACCGTTGCGGACGGGAGCAGAAATTCAGCTCGCCTAATCGCGAGAGTGAAAAATGACACTGAAAAAGGAAAACCCCGCCACGTGGGGCGTGGCAGGGTCCGGGAATGTCTCTTGCTTGACGGCTAGCGACACCCGGGTAAGTACACCGCCCTTCCCAAGATTTCAAGCACTCTTCGAGCTGCTCGCCTGGTTCGATCGGCTCCGCCGCGTTCACGATCCGGCGCATGTCGCCGTAGCCATCCTTGTTGCGATCGGCTTCGCCGCGTTTACGATGGGGGCGCGGCCATGAGTGACGAAGATTTCCTTGTCGCGGAGATCCCGAAAAATAGTCGCGAAATGATTCGCGTGATGGTTCGGCGCTTCCGCGGCCAAGAATTTATTGACCTCCGCATTTTCGTCGACATCGCCGGCGAGCCGAAAGCAACCGCAAAAGGCGTCGCGATCCGGCACGACCTCGTCATAAAGGTTGTCGAGGCACTGCTCGCGGCGGAACACGTTTCGACGCAAGGGCAGGCAAATCGGGCGGTGCTGCGATGACGGCGCCGCCCCTGCTCCAACTTATCGACGGCCGCAAGGTGCGCCCGCGCAAAGCGCCGAAAGTCAAGCCGAAGGAACTATCCCTTCACATCGCCATCGTCGCAACATTGCGGCGCTACGCCAAGCCGGATTGGCTGTTTTGGCACACTGCAAACGGCGAGTGGCGCGACATTCGAACCGCCGCAAAACTGAAGGCTATGGGCGTCCGGCCGGGCGTGCCTGATCTTCTTTTACTTAGGCCGGACGGCGTTATACATTGCCTTGAATTCAAAAGAGCCGGCGAATACATTTCTGAAGATCAAGAGAACTTCCGGCTGCATTGCCTCGCGCATGGTATTCCATTCGTGGTTGTGTCGACGATCGATGAAACTCTCTACGCATTAGACAAATGGGGCGTGCTCGCGATCAAACTTGCGGGGGGCGCACGATGACCCTCGATCAACTCAAGCGCGCTCTCGGCGGCGAGATCTCAAATGGCCAACTGCTCGCGCCCGGACCCGGACATTCCTCCAAAGATCGGTCGCTTTGGGTCAGGCTTTCGCCGGATGCACCGGATGGCTTCCTTGTCGGATCTTTTGCCAAGGATGATTGGCGAGATTGTAAAGATTATGTCCGCCGGCGGCTCGGCATGCCAGCTCTTGACGGGGCTCGCACGCGGTGCAGCGAGCCGACACGACGGCCGATAAAACCCGCACCGACTGATGATGACGAGCGGCGCCGGCAAGCCGCTTTGCGCGTCTGGTCCGGTTCGCAGAACGCTCGTGGAACAATCGTCGAAACCTATCTGACTTCGCGCAAGCTCGAGTTCCCCGATGACGTCTCAGACGCGGTCCTTCGCTTTCATCCAAACTGCCCATGGCGCGAAGGTGAAGCGACGATTTTCGTTCCTGCGATGATCGCACAATTTCGCGACATCATGACCGACAAGCCGATGGGCATCCATCGCACGCGGCTCACGACTGACGGCCGCAAGGTGGACCGGCGCATGCTCGGCACGGCCGCGGGCGCGGCAATCAAATTGGATGGCGACGCCGACGTGACGACAGGCCTCACGATCGGCGAGGGGATCGAAACTTGCCTCGCCGCGCGGCAGCTCGGTTTCCGGCCGGTTTGGGCGCTCGGCTCGGTCGGCGCCATCGGCACCTTTCCCGTGCTGCCGGCCATTGAGGCCTTGACCCTGCTTGCCGAAACCGGAGACGCCAGCGCGCGCGCGACCGAACAATGCGCGGCCCAATGGCATGCAGCCGGGCGTGACGTCGTCATTGTCGACCCCATCGGCGGCTCGGATTTGAACGACGCAATTTGCGAGGCGGCGGCATGACGGATATTGCCGTGCCGCCTGGCACCGAAAAGTTCGCGACGGTGCGGCGTTTTCGGCCGGACAGCGGAGAGACGCCAGCCAAGAAGGATGATGAGCTCTTGCCGCCGCTCATTACGGCGACGGCATTCGCGTGGCGCGATCCGGCGACCATTCCGCGGCGCCGATGGCTCTACGGGCGCCACTATGTCCGCAAGTTTATTTCCGAAACTGTCGCGCCAGGCGGTTTCGGCAAGTCGAGCCTCGCCATCATGGAAGCGCTCGCAATCGCAACCGGACGCGCGCTTCTCGGCATCGCACCGGACGAAGCGACGAAAGTTTGGATTTGGAATGGCGAAGATCCAATGGAGGAATTGCAGCGGCGCATCATCGGGGCTGCGCTCCACTATGGAATTGATCAGACTGAAATCAAGGGCCGCCTTTTCGTCGATACAGGGCGCGAAACCAAGATCATCATCGCCGAGCAGACGAAGACCGGCGCCATCATCGCGCGCCCGATCGTCGACGCGGTCATTGCGACCATCCGGGCTAACGAAATCGGCCTGATGATTGTCGATCCCTTCGTAGCTTCGCATCGGGTTGTCGAAAACGACAACCCCGCAATCGAACTTGTCGCGGCGACTTGGGCGGAAAT
This sequence comes from uncultured Alphaproteobacteria bacterium, assembly GCA_963809985.1. Taxonomy (GTDB): domain Bacteria; phylum Pseudomonadota; class Alphaproteobacteria; order Rhizobiales; family Beijerinckiaceae; genus Methylovirgula. Next base: position 2,353,900 of record CAWELW010000004.1, read on the forward strand.
CGCCGACGTGACGGGATGTGCAATAGAACTTGTGCATCATGCCCGCAAGACGGGGGGCGCCGAAATCACAGTCGACGATGGCCGCGGTGGCTCCGCCTTGCTCGCGAAGGTGCGATCGGCACGAACGCTCAACGGAATGACCGACGACGAAGCCGCACGCGCCGGCGTCGAATACCGGCGCGCCTATTTTCGCGTGCAGAATGGCAAGGCGAACCTATCGCCGCCAGCGGACACAGCCGAATGGTATCGCCTCCTGTCCGTCGACCTCGGCAATGGCGATCCCGATCATCCGGGCGATAGTGTCGGCGTCGTGGCCGGATGGAACTGGCCAAATATCTTTGACGGCGTGACCGTCTCGACCTTCGCACGGTGCAAGCCGCCATCGCCGACGGTCGCTGGCGCGAGAATGCCCAAGCGAAAGATTGGGCCGGTCACGCCGTCGCGGCCGTCCTGAAATTCGACGCCAAAAACAAGGCGGCCCGCGCTAAGATCGCCGGATTGCTGAAAACCTGGATATCGACCGGGATGCTTGTCGTCGTCGAGGGCTTGGACGCGAACCGCAAAAAGCGATCATTCATCGAAGTCGGGACGCCAGCAACCGATTGACTTTGCCCCACCTCGTTTTGAAGCCTGCGCCGTGCGGCGCCCCACCCCACACCCCAATAGGGGGTGGTGGTGGAGCAACCGGGACGCCCCACCTGCTCCACCTTGCAGCGCTCCACCTTTTTCAAGTGGAGCAACACGGCGGACAAATGTCCCGCTTGTCCCGCATGGAGTGAGGGAAAGTAGAGAAAATGCTCGCCCGCATTTCTGCCGGTGCGACGAAAGCGCTATCAATTCGTGGTTTCACCGCCTGCTTGCTGGCACCACCTGATTTCCTCTCACATGCTCTGCAAATTCAAGCGGCTGTTATCGTATGAGATGCGTTGATAACATCGCCAGCAAATGCTTTTGGGGCAACAATAGGGCAGCCCATTTGCGCGACACGTTTTCTCAGTTTCACCCGGAGCTCGCATGCCAGCCCTCGCCATCGTTCCAGCAACCGAACCTTCACCGGCCGATCAACTCGCCGCCCTGAAAATCGAACGCGCCGATCTTCGCAAAGAAGCCGCGCGCCTGACCGGCATCCGATCGCGATTGAATGAGGCCGAAAACGGCGAGCGCGAGGCGCTGGCAGCCATCGGCGAGCTCGGCAAGGCTGAGATTGCCGCGATGACGAGATGGGCGTCAGAGGGCGCTGTTGGCGATCCTCCCGCGGTCGATCATGAAGAGCGCGCTGCGCTTGCCAAGCAGCTCGCCGCCGCGCAAGCGGCAAGTGCCGCCGCAAAAGGTGCAGCGGTCGATCTTGATAAGCAGCGCGGCACGATCGAACAACGGCAACGCGATCTCGCAAGCGAAATTCAATCGCTCGCATTCACGGTCATCGGCGACGAACACGCGGCGGCACTCGCCGATCTCGCCGCGCTTGCCACACAAGCAAGCCGCCTCGTTGCGAAGATACGGGCGCAAGGCCTCTGGTTTGGATCTGAAGGCCGCCGGTTTCAAAGCATTGGCCAGCACGATACTGCAATGGAATTCTTCCGCCGCGCCGAAGCGCTTCGGAAAGCCACATTGCCAGAGGTGTTGCCGACCATAGGCGAAGTCGATCTTGCGCAGCGCGATTGGGCCGAACGCTTCCACTCACTGTTGCAGGGCTGAGCGATGACGGAACATCAAAAGGCCATCGCCGCGCACTTCGCAAAGCAGTCAAAAGACCTTGGCTTGCTGCTCGCCGATGTGAGGCATGCTCAGGCGGCGATGACCGATCTCAACAGGGTGGCGATGACCGGTCTCGGCAAGGTTGCGGAGTGCAACGCGCTCTGCAAAACGATCAATAGCATTACCACAGAGCTCAATGACCTCGAGCAGAGCATCACTCGCCTGCTCAACGTACCCCTGCCGCACTGGATGATGGAGCACATGCAATGATGATCCTTCGACCACCGAAAGGCGGAAGGCCGGCGAACATAGTTCTCGGCAAATTGGTCGAGACAAACCCGAACGGCTTTGTGCGGGTCTATAACGACGCCGACGCCGCGAAGCTGAAAGCCGCCGGCTGGACTGTCGCCGGCATCTATGCCGAAGACGACTTTCCAGCGCTCGCGAAGGCGTTGCCGCGTCGCTTCAAAATGAAGCGCACCAAAGGCGCGCCGGCAGCCCATGACGTGATCGGCCGGCATCCCGAATATTCGCAGCCCGATGGACATGCGATCGTCGACCACGACGAAGCATTGCGGCTCAAATCCGCGGGCTGGCAAGAAGCGGGCACTGTCGAACCTGCGGACAAATTCGCCCGCGCATTGAACGGCGAGGCGCTGCGCAAGGGGTTGCCCGAGAGCTTGCAGGGCCGTGTCGACATGGTTATGGCGAAGATCAGCGCGGGTGTGTCGGATGCGCACCGCGAAGGTAAAGCGGTCAAAGCCGAGCTCGAAAGGTACGCGGGCGATGTCCGGGCGCATGAACTGATCAAGGCGGCGCAACGTGCTCCGCAGTCGCACTTCACGAAAGGATTGATCCCATGAACGTCCGCATGCTGCCGCCGGTAGCAGTCAACCAACAAGCCCGCACCGTCAACGGCCGCACCTACAGCGGGACGCCCGGCACGGTGCAAGACATTCCGGATTTCGACGCGAATGCGCTCGCTGCGAACGGTTGGATCAACGTCGCATTCTCAGGTCCAACCAGCGCCCGGCCGACCGCAACGGTTGCGCCTTACGCGGCCACCGCCGGATTGCCGTTTTACGACACGACGCTTGGCAAGGTCATCGTCTATGATGGTGCGACTTGGCGCGATCCGACGAACGGAAACTCGGTCTGAGTCATGCCGAGAGCCGCGCCGCGCGCGAAGCCGGATCGCTCGGTCATTGCCAAACATCCCGAGCGCGCGCGCATCGAATATGACCTGGCCCGCGGCGTTCCCGTGCGCGTGGTCGGCAAGAAGTACGGGCTGAGCAAAGATGCCTGTTATCGGCATCTGGAAAAGATGCCGGCCGAGATGAAAGCGGACAAGCTCGCCGAACTGCTCAAGCCAGGCGCCAATCTCGATGCGTTGAAGCTTGAAGAGAGCGAAGGCCTGCTCGCCAATTTGCAAAACCAGCGCATCCGACTTTTGCTCGTGCAAGACGTCGCGCTCGAACTCGCCGACGCTGAGATGGTCACGCGTACCAGCGCGCAAATTCATCGCAATCTCGAACTGGTCGGCAAGTACCTTGGCGAGCTTTCTTCACTCAGCTCCGTCACAGTGACGAACAACATCATCATGAGTTCACCTGAATTTTTGCACCTGCAATCCGGCCTTCTCAGCATCGCCCGCGCACATCCCGATGCGCGCATGGACATCGTTGCCTTGCTTCGCGGCCTTGAACGCGGCGTGCCGTCGGCCAACCTGAAAACGATAGAGGTTCGGGAGGCCGCCGTTGCCTGAACTTCAAACCAGCGAAATCTTCGGGCGCCTCGCCGACGAATTGGAACGCGACTGGCAATGCCTTGCGCGCCCTGAACAACTGCCGCCGATCGGCGACGAATGGGATTGTTGGCTGTTTCTAGCCGGCCGCGGCGCCGGCAAAACACGATCGATGGCGGAAGCCGTGCGAGCAAACGTTTGTGGATCGACGCCGCTTGGTCGAGGCAAATATAAGCAAATTGCGTTGGTCGCGGAGACCGCAGCCGATGCGCGTGACGTGTTGGTTGGTGAAGGCAAAGTTGATGGCGTCGGGTCGGGACTTCTCCAGATTCATTCGAAGGATTTTCGGCCGACCTATGAGCCGAGCAAGCGAAAGCTGACGTGGCCGAACGGCGCGTTTGCTCTACTCTTCAACGCGACTGAGCCTGATTAGTTACGCGGTCCAGAATTCGATCTCGCCTGGTGCGACGAACTCGCAAAATGGCAGTACATGCGAGAGACGTGGGACAATCTTCAATTTGCGCTACGCATCGGCGTTCATCCCCGCGTTCTGATATCGACCACGCCGCGGCCCGTCGCTTTGCTGAAGGAAATCATCGCAGATCCGGCAACCGTCGTGACGCGTGGTCGAACGTACGACAATGCGGCGAACCTGTCGCCGATCTTCTTGGCCTCGATCCGGCGTCGATACGAAGGCACGCGGATAGGCCGCCAAGAGCTTGAGGGCGAAGTCCTAGAGGACGTCCAAGGGGCTCTATGGTCTCGCGCCAACATCGACAAACTGCGGGTTGCCGCGGCGCCTGAATTCAGCCGCGTCGTGATCGCGATCGATCCGGCGGTTTCGAGCGGCGAGGACAGTGACGAAACCGGGATTATTGTTGCGGGGCTCGGCGTCGACGGTCACGGCTATGTTCTTGAAGATGCCAGCGACCGATACACACCGACCGAATGGGCTTCTAAGGCGGTCGTGCTGTTCCACAAGTATAAGGCCGATCGCGTCATTGCAGAGACAAACCAAGGCGGAGCGATGGTCGAAAGTACGCTCCGCGTCATCGATCCAAACATGCCTTACAAGGGCGTGCACGCGAGCCGCGGTAAGATAGTCCGGGCTGAGCCCGTGTCCGCGCTATATGAACAAGGCCGCGCGCATCATGTCGGCGCCTTCCCTGAACTGGAAGATCAGCTTTGCAGCTTCACGCCCGGTTCGACGAAGTCGCCGGATCGAACTCGACGCGGCTGTTTACGCCATGACTGAACTGATGGTGAACACTGGCGATGGAACCGCAATCATCGAATTCTACCGCCGGCAGATTGAGGCCGAGGGCTTGAATACGTCGCCGCATGGCGGGTCCTTGGGGATGCGGGCGGCGCCCGAAACTTTCGTGACACTGAAACCGCCGGACGGCGTCTCGACGGCCTATGGCTTGTCAGGAAACTCGTACCCCGCCGGTGCGGACGGCTTGATGACTGTGACCGCTGAAGACGCGAAGCCATTGAAGGCGGCCGGGTTCACGGAAGTCGAAAAGGCGGGCGACCTGTTGGACATGCAGGACGCCGGCGAGGCCGGTCGCTGACGAAAACGGTCGCCGCCGTCATGACGAACAGTTCGGCTTATCGCCGACGCTTTTGAGCAACGGTCGCGACGATCCCGACCTTTCAGTTGCTGCGGGGGCGCGAACATTTCATTTCCCCTTTTTCTTGGCAGGATGCCCGAAGCCGCCGGATTCCATCTTCTCGCCGAAATGCCGCTCGGCCGAGGTGAGTGGACGCGGCGGCCGTTCTGCAATCGCCGCCAGCGGAATTCCGTGCTTCTTTTCGAGCCGCACAATTTCGCGTTCGATCGCGCGGCGAATGAGGTCAAGCCGCGCCAAGCCGACAATCTCCGCTACACGGTCTATGCGCGTCAACAACTCTGTCGAGAGCGTCAATCTCACTTGCGAATCCCATAGCTTTTTCCGACCCATCGTCCCCTCTTTGACTTTTTCATGTATACGATATTGACGCGTTAAGATTTATCATGTACACGTTTAATTGTCGAGGACAATACGAGGAGCACGACAATGGACAAGACGGCGAAGCGGATCGAGATCAAGCTCTGCCAAAAGCGGATCGACCGGCTGAACGCCAAGATGGATGCAATCTATCCCCGCATGAGTCTCTGGACCGCAGAGGATCGCCGCGCCATGCAGACTGCGATCGAGCGGAAATGGACCCTGAAGTGCGAACTCGAAATTGAGCATTGCGACGCCGAGGCGGCCCAAGCCGCCCTTCTCGCCAGGGCTGAGCCCGCGCCGCTCCGGCAGTTGCGGGCGCATCATGAGCCGGCTGCGGAAGCCGCGCTGCAAGCGATCGCTGAAGCACTCGAGGTTGCGTGACCCTTCGCCGGGCCGCGGGCAGCCGCGGTCCCACGAAGCGCCAAGGCTTCACATGAAAGGAACCTTCCCCAATGCAAAATCCCACAATTCCGGCAGTTTTCGACCCTGTGGCCTACATTTCGGATCTCCGATCGGAAGGGTACTGCGTCGAACCTGTTCCAGGCCGTGAAATGTATCACGTAGGCTGTCCCGACGGCTTCCACGGCGATGATTTGTGGATCTGGAGGAAGTGGGAGGTGGCGAAAAAGGCCGCCCCCGATTGGAAGCACAAGGTCATATGCGCGCTCAGGGCCGAGGCCTGCGCTGCCTAGCAGAGTTGGCTGATCTTTTAGGGCTCACCAATGCCCCGCGGACCCAAAAGGTGAGAAGCGCCCCGCCGACGTAATCGGCAACGCCGTCAAAGTCATGCGCATCGCTACATGCGAAGAGTCTAGCGACTAGAGCCGCGGGCTATCCCATAGGCCCGGTGTGCCCGCCAATCCGGCGAGACCGACACGCGCCGGCCGCCGCAATGCGTGCACACAAACCGCCGGCGCCCGTCAATCGTCGGGAAAGGCAATTCATCCGGCAGGCCGAGTGTGGCGAACGTGAACGGCGCCGCATGCAGGCAGCGCGGGTTCGAGCACGTCACGAACAGACCCTCGAGGCCGTGGTCTTTCAGATGCGCGATGGTCGGCGGCGCGACCATCATTCGAACCGCAATTTCTGTTGCCCTAAACGTTGCCCCATACTGAAAACGCTTCGTCTGCGGTGTGAAGATTGTCAGCTAACCAATTGATTTCGATGGTGGGCGCACAAGGGCTCGAACCTTGGACCCGCTGATTAAGAGTCAGCTGCTCTACCAACTGAGCTATGCGCCCATCGTAAATTATTTCAATGCCTTAGCTTTACAGCTCGTTTTTCTAGCGTCGGTATAGCCTCAACCTCCGTGTACCGACTTTCCGGGGCAAGCGGATGTTGAAGCCTGACCCGAGAAAGCGAGAGGTGATATAGGAGAATCAGAGCGGCGAGTTTACTGGGCTGTCCAGCGTCAGCCTCGGCTTCGCAAGGGGAGGGGACTGACTGCTGACTAAAGCGCGGATGCGAAAGAAAAAAGCCGCCGGACAAGCCGACGGCTTCAGATGGATGTCACGCGTCTTCCTGCACGGTCTCCGAGTAGGTCCTCAGATGGTTGGCGGCCTGGCTCGCTTCACTTGCAGCGGTGAAGAGCGCCCGCTTGGCTTCGCGTAACAGCGATATCCAATCCGCGATGTAGCCTGCGTGGCGCAACTCGCCTTCGATGTTAAGATGAGCGCACAGGAACGCGGCAGTCAGTTCCGCGATCAGTTCCTCTGCAGCATAGGCCTTGGTGCCGAAACGATTCTTCAGATCGCGGTTGAGGCGCTTCTCGCTCCCTGTCCAGTGACCAAGCTCGTGCAACTCGGTCGCATAGAAACCGGACGCTTCGGCAAACGCATCCTTTGGCGGCATCGCTATGAAGTCGAGGGATGGCACGTAGCATGCCTTGCTGCCGCCGAGCCTGATGCCGGCCTTCGTTGCGGCGACGAACCGTTCCGTAGCTTCGATGGGCGCGACTGTCGACGCACGGGTTGGAGAATCAGGCAGTCCCTCGATCTGCTCCACGTTGAAGACGTGAAATGTCTTCAACATCGATGTTCGCTTTTCAACGGCCAGATGTTTTGTGATAGTGACTGTCGAGTCAGAAGTAAGGCAGGCCCCGCCTGGCTCACCGCCGATTCCAGGTGAGTCAGAACACTACAGCGCCAAAATTGGCAAGCCGCAATGTCAGTAGAGCGGCAAATCGCGGTGCCTATGGTTTCCGTTGTCCGCTTTTGCACCGGACTGGAAATTGTATTTGCTGGAAACGGCATAATCAATATATTCAGTTTTCTAAACAGGGGAGTGTGCATGAACAATTATGAAAAGCCGCACGCCTTCGTATGGACGAAGATTCAGGCCGAGCCCGGCGGCGAAAATGTGAGGCGGACACTCAATCGCAAAGAACTCGAACGGCTGGCGACAAACCCATGAGAACTCTTTTTAGATCGTTTCGTAATAGACGTGGGTTTGTCGCCAGCTGTTTCCTCTTTACTCTGCTCGCCACGCTGTTCCTGCCGATGACTGCCTCGGCCGGAGACCCAGAGAATTCAATCGGCAAATCGGCGGATAGTGAAGGGTTGCCCCCATCTCTGAGCACTCCGCGATGGACTTTCTCAGCTGAGGCTATCGCCTTGGGCCGCATGGGCGGCGTAAATCAAACGCTCGTTGCACGAGTGCCGGGCGCCGTACCATTCTATCTTACGTCAACTGCCCCTGGCACCGAAGCTTTCAACAGCAACCAGTTTCAACAAGGTTTTTCCGCCGGACCGAAACTAAGCCTGATTTACCATGACGATTCCGGCTACGGTGCGGAGTTGTCGTATTTTAACATCTTCGACCAGAGCGCCACCAAAGCCGTTGGCCCCGACAGTCCGGCAGACTGGCTGGTGATGAAGGTTCCCGGCACCTTCTGGCAAACTCAAGATTTCCCCTACCAAGCAATGGCATGGAAAGCCACCACAAATCTTTATAATGCCGAGGCCAACGGGCGGTTGGATCTCTCCAGCCGAGTGACCATGCTGGCCGGAGTTCCGCTGGCTCCAACTGAATGACAATCTTCAGGGTACATTGACCCCCGCAGATCTCACTGCACCGACATGGAAGCAAACTTCTTATGGTTCCAATCTTTTTCAGATCACACCGGGTGGGCCAGCAGGAAATTACCCCCCGTTCTGGAATACGAGCACGACGAACAACCTTTATGGCGCCCAAATCGGCGTGGATGCAAAAATGCTGGAGCTTGGTCGCTTTTCGCTTGATGGACTGATAAAGGCCGGACTCTTTGATAACAATGCCGAGCAGTCAACCGGGGTCAGCCTCCAGAAGGTGGTGTACCCATCGCAAGCCACGACTAACCACGCCGCCTTCGTCGGCGAAGCCGGCTTGCAGTTGAAATATCAAGTTATCAACGGGCTGGCGCTAAAGGTAGGCTACGAAGCGCTGTGGCTCGACGGCGTTGCTTTGGCGCCCGGACAGATCCAGGAAACTTATTCGACTCCGTCGAATGTGCGTGCACTTGGTGTCAACTGCGGGTCAGGTGTGCTTTTTCAAGGAGCCACTGCCGGATTGGAATATTCGTTTTAGAAGTGGCCCTACAGCCAAATGCTGCATCGCATGAGTCCGCCACTGGCGCTAACCGGTGGTTCGCTGCGACGCAGCAATTCGACACTTCGCGTCAAAGGCCTCTTTGCACTTCGGCCATCCGTTAAACGAAGTGGTTGGTTTGCCGCGCACGTTAGATCGGCTCGCCGGAAACACGTACTCACTCGTGCGCGGGATGCGTTCGAGGATCGTGGCGACCATCGATCCATAGGGGAACGTGTGCGTGCGCTTGTTCTTCGTTATGAGTGAAGGAAGCGCGATCTGAAGTGGACCCCATTCGTAGGACCACGGGGGCTTGGATTTAAGGTGTAATCTCGCCTGCTCTTGTCCTTCAAAATTCAAGCTGCTTCTTGCTTCTTCTGCCTCTGCTGTGGGTATGTGGGCAACGCGTTTGCGTTGTCCAAGCGAAGCGGCATATCCACAGTCTTCGCCGCCGCCTCGATTGCGTCGATGCCGGCGCGCCACACCGCCATCGGCATCTGGTTGTTCATCGCCTGGTGCGGGCGCCGATGATTGTAAAAAGTCATCCAATTGCCGATACCAGCTCGCGCCTCGCGGCCATCGGCGTAAGCTTTCAGATGCACTTCTTCGTATTTGATCGACCGCCATAAGCGCTCGATGAAAATATTGTCCATGAAACGGCCGCGTCCGTCCATCGAAATCGCGATGCCCGCCGCTTCGAGCTTGCCGGTGAACGCGGCGCTCGTGAACTGTGCGCCTTGATCGGTGTTGAATATTTTCGGCCTGCCGTATCGAACCAGAGCCTCGTCCAGCGCGGCGAGGCAGAAGCTCGTATCCATCGTGTTCGACAGCCGCCACGCCAAAACAGCCCGGCTGGCCCAATCGATCACCGCCACCAGATACAGAAAGCCGCGCGCCATCGGGATGTAGGTGATGTCAGCCGCCCATACATGGTTCGGTTCGGCAATCGTCAGGCCGCGCAGCAGATAGGGATGGATCTTGTGTCCGGGCGCGGCTTTGCTCGTGCCGGGGCGCGGAACCAGCGCCTCGATCCCCATCACGCGCAGCAGCCGCTGCACCCGCTTGCGGTTGACCCCACGCCCTTCGGCATTGAGCGCAAACGTCATCCGCCGCGAGCCGTAGAACGGCAGTTCGAGATGCAGTTCGTCGATGCGGCGCATCAAGGCCAGATCGTCCGCCGCCGTAACTGACTTGGGCCGGTAGACGCCCGAGCGCGGCAGCGCCAACAGCGCGCATTGGCGGCGTACCGACAGATCATCCTTGCCCGGATCAACCATCGCCTTGCGGTCCGGCGCGCTCATCGCCCGGGCCTCTTGCCCAAGAAATCCCGTTCCACCGTCAGCTGGCCGATCTTGGCGTAGAGCTTGGCCGCCTCGCGCTCGCGCTCCTCCTCGCCATCGCCCGAACTACTCGCGCCTCGCGTGAACAGGCTCGCAGCGTTGTCGCAAAGCAGCTTCTTCCAGCCGTAAATCTGGTTCGGATGCACGCCGTGCCGCTTCGCCAGCTCCGGAACCGTCGCATCCTCGCGCAGCGCCTCCAGCGCTATCTTCGCCTTGAACGCCGCATCAAACTTCTTGCGTGACTTCGTCATTTTCTCGCTCCTTCGTGTCCGAAAGAGCAGGACGCTTCACACCTTAACAGGTGGTCCCAAATCCGGGGTCCACTTCAATCGTACGCGCATTCTCGTCAATCCAATCCCAGCGAAGTGCGCCGATCTCGCCACGGCGCTGGCCGGTGAGTACCTGCAGTGCGACGATATGCGAAAAACTGTCATCGCCCTTGAACGCGATCTGACAGACTGAGACGAGTTCGGCGTTCGTGAGCACGCGTTCGCGGGCCTCGGCGCGCGATGGACGTTTCAGCCGGGCGCGCGGATTGGTGTCGAGGTAATGCCTGCCGACCGCCCAATTGAAGAAAATCTTGATGACAATCAGCGCATAGGAATGCGCGGCCGGAGTTTCCCGAGCGTGCGCTCGGCAAGGCTGTGTTTTGCCTCGGTCCGGGCCTCGGAGAGCGAAATGACCGGATAGCGGCCGATCGTGGTGAGCTGCCGGTCGGCGCCGTGCTGCACGACAAAGCTGCGCGTGCCGCCCAAGCGAGACGCGGCATCCGAAGGATGTCAATGTATCGTCGAAATAGGTCTTCTGTCCCTTGGCGGGAACCGGAAGCATGCGAACGCTGATGTCGGTCAGACGTATCGAAGTTTCCTCCGATCAGGCTAGGCAGAAGCTAACGGGCGGCTCCGGGTCGGGAGCCGTCAGCGGCTCGGCTTAGCCACTACCTAGCCTCAGGATTTGGGCGCGTAGTGGCGATTTGATATGTGCCGGAGTGTATATCGAAAGGCTCTGAAACCAAAGGGTAATTTGGTGATTTTGGTGGTGGTATGCGGTGCTATGAAAAGGGCTGGACACTGATTAAGAGTCAGCTGCTCTACCAACTGAGCTATGCGCCCATCGAATGCCGGGCAGGGCGAAGAGAGCCCCTGCGGCGCGGGAGCATGGCATGTAGCGAAGGTGCTTCAGCCTGTCCAGCCTTTCGATCACGCGATGCGATTTCGGAGGGGCGAGCGCGATCGCAGCAAATCGACAAGCAGTCACGCGTTAAATCTTTATTTTAACGCAGGATCTCATCCGAAATGTCGACGAGTTCCCGGCCTCATGCTCGCTTGCAGAGCCATCAAGCCCGGCGGTTCGCGATCACCGCTTTGGACCGCGCGTCGGCCAGCCATTTCAAGACGTCGCGCGCATTCCGATCGGGCGGAAAGACCGGATAGAAGACCTGCGCGATCACGCCATTGTCGAGCACGAGCGCGAGACGCTTCAAGAGAACAATCCCATTCGTCTCGAAGGTCGGCAAACGCAGCGCTCGCGCCAATTCGAGATGTTCGTCCGAGAGGAGCGGAAAGGGCAGGTGCAGGCGCTCGGCCGCCTCGCGCTGATAGGCCGTGTCCTGCGTCGAAAGGCCGAACAGGTGATCGACACCCGATGCGCGCAGCTCGGCAAAATGGTCTCGGAAGGCACAGGTTTGCGGCGTGCATCCGCGTGCGCCGGGGATCAGGTCCCATCCTGCCGGATTTTCGACCCCGGGTCGACCCGTCCGGGGATAGGCATAGAGCACGACCCGGCCAGGCAGGGCGGCGAGATCGACCGTCGTGCCATCGGTGGCGGTAAGAGGCACGCGCGGCACCCGCATGCCTTCGAGGTGGCGTGCCGCCCCGTCGTCGATCGGCGCCGGGATCGTCGACCAGTCGGGGGCTTCGATGCTGCTGCTCATGAGGATCCTGCACCGGAAAGTCGCCGCGTCCGCTCGCCGACCGGATGCGGCTATCCGATCGGCATTTGTCGCTAGATGGTGATGGCTTGCGGCAGGCTTTTGCCGCGTTTGACCATCAATTTGTTCAGGGCCGCAATATAGGCCTTGGCGGAGGCGACGAGCGTGTCGGGATCGGCGCCGCGAGCCGTCACGGTCTTGCCGTCTTCGGCGAGGCGGACCGAGACTTCCGCCTGCGCATCCGTGCCGCCGGTCACGGCATGAACCTGATAGAGTTCGAGCTCCGCATGATGCGGCACCAGCAACTTGATCGCATTGAAGATCGCATCGACCGGGCCATTGCCGGTCGCTTGGCAGGTTTGTGCGCCCCGTCCATGTCGAGGTCAGGGTCGCCGATTGCGGCCCGCCGGTCCCGGCGATGACGGTCAGCGCAACGAGCTTGATGCGCTCATGCGCATGGACGATTTCGTCATCGACGAGCGCGGTCGAGATCTTCGTCATAGACGATCTTCTTGCGGTCGGCGAGATCCTTGAAGCGCTTGAAGGCGTCTTCGAGCGCATTATCGCCGAGCTCATAGCCCAATTCCTTCAGCTTTTCCTTGAAGGCATGGCGGCCGGAATGCTTGCCCATCACGAGCGACGTCTTGGCGACGCCGACGCTCTCCGGCGTCATGATCTCATAGGTCTGGGCATTCTTCAGCATGCCGTCCTGGTGGATGCCGCTCTCATGCGCAAAAGCGTTCCGACCGACGATCGCCTTGTTGTACTGGACCGGGAAATGAACTCACCGCCGAGACGAGTTTTGACGTGCGGGTGAGCAAAGTAGTATCGATTTGGCTGCGGAACGGCAGCCGTCGGCGCGCACCTTCAAGGCCATGACGACTTCTTCCAGGGCCGCATTGCCGGCGCGTTCGCCGATGCCGTTGATCGTGCATTCGATCTGCCGGGCACCGCCCTTCAGGCCGGCGAGCGAATTGGCCACCGCCAGGCCGAGGTCGTTATGGCAATGGACCGAAAAGATCGCCTTGTCGGAATTGGGAACGCGCGCCCGCACCGTCTCGAACAGGGCCTGATATTCCTCCGGCACGGCATAGCCGACCGTGTCGGGAATATTGATCGTCGTCGCGCCGGCCGCGATCGCGAGTTCCACGCAGCGGCAGAGGAAATCCAACTCCGAGCGTGTTCCGTCCTCGGCCGACCATTCGACATCGGCCACGTGGTTGCGCGCGCGGGTAACACTTGCCGTAATCATTTCGAGAACCTCCTGCGGCTCTCTCTGGAGCTTGTATTTCATGTGCAGGGGAGAGGTCGAAACGAAGGTGTGGATGCGCGGGCGCACCGCATGCCGGACCGCTTCGGCGCACCGGTCGATATCGGCCGGCGAGGTGCGTGCGAGGCCGGCGACGGACGCGTTCTTGACGCGGCGTGCGACTTCGCTGACGGCTTCGAAATCGCCGGGCGAAGCAATCGGGAAGCCCGCTTCGATGACATCGACACCCATCGCGTCGAGGATGTCCGCGACCTCGAGCTTTTCCTCGAGCGTCATCGAGGCGCCGGGCGATTGTTCGCCGTCGCGCAAAGTCGTGTCGAAAATGATGACGTGTTCGGTATTGGCGCCGATTTCATCGCGCCGGGGCATTGTCTGGCTAGTCATGGCTTTTTCCTGGTGAGTCAATCTGCTGCGGCGCACCCCTGAGTGCCCAGGCACAAGCCCGGCCGGCCCTCAGGGGCAGATAAGCAGAAGCGCAGCAAGGGCCAGAACAGCGCTCGGCAGCCGCCGGGACGGGTCTCCCGCGGCATCGGTCCGAAAGATGGTGGCGCCGTAGTCCAATGGCCGAGACTCGAAAGAACGTCGCAAAGGGCGAAACGTCACCTGTCTAGCCGAATCTTTGGGGTGCTGGCAAGCGGTGAGACAGCGGAGGCTCGTCGCGCTCTGGCAGGCAATCGGTAAAATCTGCTACCTGTTCGAGCCCGCCGAGTGCAGGAAACTACTTCGCCGCCGCTGGATATGGATTCATGTGAGTGTCCGATGCTCTCGACGCAACTTGCGGCGTCTGCCGCACATCGGCCAACCTTCGCAAGGCTCAGCGATCGGCGCCCCAAGCATGCCGCAGATAGGCGAGGGTGAAATCCGGCATGTGTTGCGGGTCGAGGTCTTCGAGGGAAAAGACCGGCACGACGCGGACCAGTTCCGGTTCTTTTTCGCGGCTGAGAAATGTCGTGACGCGGTCGACGAGCGCGGCTCCGGACAGCGGCGATTGCACAATTTTCATGCAAGCAATGCGGGCGCCCGCGAAGACGAGCGTCCAGCCGGGCAAGCGCGTGACTTCCATTGCCCCGATTCCGGTCTCTTCCTCGAGTTCGCGCAAAATACTGCCTTCGAGGTCGACGATTCCGTCTTTGACGTCGCTGGGCTCGGGGGTCCCGGCAGGGAAATAGATGCGGCCGGGACTGGCGGTGAACGGCGCCATCTCACCCAAAATGAAGGCGCCGTCGGCGGATCGCAGCGCCGGCATGGCAAAACAATTCCAGACGGCATCACCCGGAAATCCAAAATCGCGCCAGGCGAGGAAGGCCTTGTAGTCGGCTTCGAAACAAGCACCGGCGAGAACGCGGCCGCAGCTTTGCTCTTCCAGTGCGAAGCGATGCATCAAGAGGACGCGGCCATTGAAGAAGCGGGGGTTCGTTGCGACGAGCTGCTGCCAATGCGCTTCGATGGCAGCCGCTGCCTCGATCACAAAAGGCCAGGGCACCGGTTCGCGCTCATAAGAAATATGGGCGACTTCTTCGATCCGCAAAGCGTCGGCGCTCATAGATCGAGCGTGCCTTGGGCGGTGATGATGGCGGAACCGCCGATCGAGGCCTCGACCAGGACCCCATGTTCCACATCGAGGCCCAGCGTAATGAGGCTTGGACGACCCATTTGATTGCCTTGTTCGACCAGGATGTCGTGCCGGCCGGACGGGATCTTCTCGAAGGCCATGAGGGCCCCGGAAAAGGCCGCCACCGCCGATCCCGTCGCCGGATCTTCCATCACGCCGAGGCTTGGTGCGAATACGCGGGCTTGGAAATGATGGTTCGGATCCTGGACCTCCCGCGTATAGAGGAAGGCCTTGGCGGCGTCGGCGGGGACAAGGATTTGATCGAAGAGATCCAGACGCGGCTTGGCGCGCGCCAGGGCGGCTTGCCCCGCAACCGGCACAAACGTGAAAGCGACGCCGGCCGAATAGATCGACGGAACATGGCGGCCAAACCCGATATCGGAAGGTTCGAGCGACAAGGCGGCAGCAATGTCTTCGATCTTTCTCGGCAGGCCGGTACGGGTCGGCAGGTTCGGCAAAATGAAATACGCCTGCCGCACTTTGCCCGGTGCGTGCCGGACGGTGCACGAAACCCGGCCGATTTTTTCCTCGATGACAATGCCGACATCCTGGCTGCGCAGGAGATCGGCGGCGCGCAATTCGCCGATGAGGATGGCGGCGCCGACCGTCGGGTGTCCGGCGAAAGGTAGTTCCGCCAGCGGCGTGAAGATTTTGATCCGCGCCGTATTCACTGGATCGCGCGGCGGTAGAACGAAAACCGTTTCGGAGAGATTGAATTCGCGTGCAATGGCCTGCATCGCGCTCGCGTCGAGGCCGTCGCAATCGAGCACGACGGCGAGCGGATTGCCGGCAAATGGCTGATCGGTGAAGATGTCGAGCACATAATATTTGCGACGCAAAGCACAGGCTCCTGACGAACCCCGACTCGTATGACTGTGATTCCGACAATTCGTCAAGTCGGGCCGCAGCCGAATTTCACACGCCTGCAATTGCCGGCCGTCCGGCTTGATCCAGCCTTGCGACATCTCACAGAAATGTGGTTCCACATTTCTGTTACTTTCTTATAGGATTTATCCGATGTCTTATAAGTGACATGCTGCAAATAGATGACATGCCGCGAATTATTGCCCTGACACCCAGTCTTTTCCATTGGACGATTGCATCCGATCCGGAGGGGTGCAAGACCCTGCGGGTGGCGGCGCCATCTAATGAAAGACCAATTGCGCGTTGGTCGAGCATATGAGGTCAGGATGGGACAGAGTGCGGTCGTGGTGGAAGACGTGAGCCTTGCGGCAGTCAAGGACGGGTTGGCGAACGGGTCGATCCTTCTTGTCGACGTGCGCGAGCCCGACGAGTTCAGAGCCGGTCGTATCCCCGGCTCGACGCTTAATCCTCTGCAGCGCTTCGATCCGGCGGCGCTGCCACGGGTACCCGGCAAGAGAGTGGTTTTGTCCTGCCGTTGCGGCATTCGAACATTGACGGCTTTGGCGCTGGCGCAGGCGACCGGACGCGACGATGTGCGCGCCCATTTCGCCGGCGGCATTGAGGCCTGGGTGCGGGCCGGCGAACCGGTAGAGGTCTGAAGTACAGGCCCGAAGAACTGCCGACTTTTCGGACAAGATCATGCGTCAAAATAAAACATAAAGCGTGATTGCGATGCACTCCGATGCAATCAAGCTCTAAGTACATTGCACTGTGAGCTCGGCACGGTCGAAGGACCAGGCCACCAAATCTTTTGGGCGGATCATGAAATAGAGCAATCCGCCCGGTCCCCAACCTTCTGATTCGGTTCCATCGCGGAATTGGCCGAGCTGGAGCAGGAGCTGGGTCTCGCCGCCATCGATCTCGCCCTGAACGAGATCAGGCCAACCGAGCAGCTTGCTGATATCATTTTCGTCGAGATACTCGCCCTCGTCAAAACCAAACTGGGCAAGCGCCACGTAGAGGTCGAAATAGGTATCTCGCTGCTCCTTGTCGAATCCCAAGGCTTCGATCACATTGCTAAATGGATGCGGCAATTCGAAAGTTTCGTAAAAATCCATGTCGCACGTGATCAGAGGCTGGTCTTCCTCCATCGGCAAGGCGGCAATCCGGAGTTCATTGGCATGCTTGAAGTAGTAAACTGCGCCGCCATTGGACGGGACACCGTTGATGTCGTCATGATCGCCGAAAAAACTCAAAATGCCTTTGTCCGGGAGATTGAACAGCTTTGCGAGCGGTCCAAGTTCGGCGCAATTGATTTGGGCGAGAAAGACGAATGGCTCTTCTTCGGCAAATGGCCAGTCCCAATGCGGAGGTGTGGCGGGCAAACCGCCGAAGTGTGAACCGGTCGGCAGTCCCGCCGGTTTGCTCGGCCAGATCCGGATCGCGGGGCGCAAGAGTTCCGCGATCCTTTGCGCCCATTCGGACCGAAATGCAGTGCCGATCATTTCCTCTGCCGTCGCTTTGCTGCAACTGGGCGGTCTCGGTAGGAATCGGAAGACGCGCGGCACAAATTCGGATTTCGTCCCGC
Organism: uncultured Alphaproteobacteria bacterium; assembly: GCA_963809985.1. Classification (GTDB taxonomy): domain Bacteria; phylum Pseudomonadota; class Alphaproteobacteria; order Rhizobiales; family Beijerinckiaceae; genus Methylovirgula. Next base: position 2,371,504 of record CAWELW010000004.1, read on the forward strand.
TCGATTTCGGGAAGCCGGACTTCCAGAGAGGATTTTGCCTCGGCGCCGATCTTGTCGGAACGCGCGGCGAGTCTCTGCAGCGTGCGCAATGCGGCATCGAGATCGATCTTTCGATATTTGCAGTGCTGAGCTACATCGAGCTGGACCCGCGGATCGGGATCATCGAACAGCTGGCGCAAAGCTTCTGCGGCTTCGGGATACGCTTCGATCGCCGTATAAATCTGCTCTCGCTGCGAAAACAACCGATTGAAATGCCCGACATGGTCGGTTGCCGCCATTTCCTTTGTCTTGGCAATCAATGCGGCAACAAGGCCGCCGAGTTCCCCGTCTGCGTGCAACATTTGAGCCCCTCCATTATTCAGAGCAGTGGCATTATGTTCTCTATTTGTTCCTAAAACAAGCGCCAACTCAGCAAGCCCGCGACATTTTCCGGGCCGCTCAGCGTTCCCGCAGACCGACCCAGAACCGTCTCTTTTCCGAACGCCGCAGGACGTCGAGCGGCACGGTGCGACCGATCTTCTCGGCATCGAGCAGACCGACCAGATCATCGGCGCCGGCAACCGGTGCATTGTCGACCGCGAGCAGAATATCGCCGGTCAGGAGGCCGGCTTCATCGCCGGGACCATTCGGCTCGACTAAAGTCACGACGGCGCCCATCGTCTGAGTGAGCCCGAGCCGCAAGGCGATCCGCCGCGGCAGCGGGATCGTGCCGGCGCCGATGCCGAGATAGGCGCGGCGCACGCGTCCATGGCGAATGATCTCGCCGAGCACGAAACGCGCCGTATTCGCGGCGACCGCGAAACAAATGCCCTGCGCACCGGCGATCATCGCCGTGTTGATGCCGATGACTTCGCCGAGCGACGAAACGAGGGGACCGCCTGAATTGCCGGGGTTGAGCGCCGCATCGGTCTGGATGACGTCGTCGATCATGCGCCCGGATTTGGCGCGCAGCGAGCGGCCGAGCGCCGAGACGACGCCTGCCGTCACGCTTGCGTCGAAGCCGAGCGGATTGCCGATCGCGATGGCGATCTCGCCGCGTTTGAGCTTCTTCGAATTGCCGAGTTTTGCGGCAGGGAGCGTGGCGTTTTCATCGATGCGGACGAGCGCCAAGTCGGTATCCGGGTCATCGCCCAGGACGCGGGCCGAGAGCAAGTGGCCGTCGAGCGTCGTCACATCGGCACGCCTTGCGCCTTGCACGACATGGCTATTGGTCAGGATGAGCCCGTCGGGCGAGAGGATGACGCCGGAGCCGGACCCAGCCCGCTGGCCGTCGCCGCGCCGAATGTCGAGGCGAACGACGGATGGGCCGACCGCCTCGACTACGCGTGTCACGCGCCGCGAATAAGAATCGAGCAGGAATTCATCGTCGGCGGGCGCCGCAGCGTTCACGCTGGCGTCCGCTGGAGCCGGGTTCGCGCTGTGCTCGTCGTCGAGCACAAAGGTCAAAGCGCTGTCGAACATAGGGAAACTGCCTTTCATCGCTGGCCTGTGATATGGGGGCGGCCGGGATCTGGCGTAAGAGGGTGGCGCCCCCAAGCTTTAAGGAAACGTGACCATGCCAGTGACGAAATTCGGGATCGGGCAGCCGGTCCATCGTGTCGAAGATCAGCGCTTCATAACTGGCAAGGGCGTCTTCACGGCGGATATTCAACCCTACGGGGCGCTGAGTGCCGTCTTCGTGCGCAGCCCGCATGCGCATGCGAAGTTTGCGATCGGCGACATATCGGCCGCGCGCGCCATGCCCGGTGTCAAAGCCATCCTGACCGCGGCGGACGTCGCCCATATCGGCGATCTGCCCTGCCTCGCGCCCATGCGGAATGCCGACGGCACGTCGATGCACGTGCCGTCTTATCCGGTTCTCGCCAGGACGCATGTCCGCCATGTGGGCGATGCGATCGCAATGATCGTGGCCGAGACCGAAGCTCAGGCACGCGAGGCTTCAGAAGCGCTCGAAGTCACCTTTGAACCGCTGCCGAGCGTGACCGATCTTTCGGCTGCGATCGCTCAGGCCGCGCCGCTCGTTCATTCCGCCAATGGCTCCAATATCGCCTACGCCAATGCGATCGGCGACAAGGTCGCGACCGACGCGATCTTCGCCAAGGCCGAGCGAATTGTCGCGATCGACATCGTCAACAATCGCCTCGTCGCCAATTTCATGGAGCCGCGCGCGGCAATCGGCGAATATGACGCTGCGACGAAGGGCTTCACTCTGACCACGGCGAGCCAAGGCGTGCATGGCTTGCGCGATTGCCTCGTCGGCATGCTCGGCATTTCGGCGAAGAAATTGCGGGTGATCACGCCCGATGTCGGCGGCGGCTTCGGCACAAAAGCCATCATCTATCGCGAATATCCGCTCGTTCTCGAGGCTGCGAGACTCACCGGGCGGCCGGTCAAATGGGTGGCCGACCGCAGCGAGCATTTCGTCGCCGACACGCATGGCCGCGACAACGTCACGAAAGCCGGAATGGCGCTCGATTTACGCGGCAAATTCCTTGCGCTGCGCCTCGACATCATCGGCAATCTCGGCGCCTATGCGGCGCAATTCGGCCCCTATATCCATTGGCTCGGCGCCACGATGGCGACGGGCCCCTATCATATTCCGGCGCTCCACGTGGCGGTGCGCGGCGTCTATACACATACGGTTCCCATCGATGCCTATCGCGGCGCCGGCCGGCCCGAAGCCGCCTATGTGCTCGAACGCCTCGTCGATCAATGCGCACGCGCGCTGAACATGAAGCGGGATGAAATTCGCCTGTTGAATTTCGTGACGCCGGAGCAAATGCCCTACGCGACCTTGACCGGGCGGCGCTACGACGTCGGCGACTTCGGCGGCGCCATGAAGAGGGCGCTCGAAAACGCCGAATGGGACGGTTTCGAGGCGCGTGCAGAGGCCGCCAAATCGCGCAACAAGCTGGCCGGCATCGGCTTTGCGAGCTACATCGAATGCACGGCCTGGGGAGAAGGCGAAAACGGTTCGGTCGAACTCGCCGAGGGCGGGACCTTCGTCGTCCGCGTCGGCACCCAGTCGAATGGGCAGGGCCACGCCACGGCCTATGCCCAGGTCGTCTCCCACCATCTCGGTGTGCCGCTCGACAAGGTCAGGGTCCTGCAGGGCGATACGGCGCAAATCCCCACCGGCGGCGGAACCAGCGGATCGCGCTCGATCCCGGTCGGTGCGGCGATGATCTCGAAGGCCTCCGCCAGGCTCGCGGATCAGTTGAAGGATCTTGCTGCAGATCGGCTCGAGGCGGCGAAGAGCGATCTCGAGATCGCCGGCGCTGCCGTTCGCGTCATCGGGACCGACCGCGAGATCTCGTTCGCCGCGCTTGCGGCGCTTCCGGGCAGCGAGGACCTTCGCAAGGCGAGCGACGAATATGTGCCGGCCGATGCCACTTATCCCAACGGCACGCACGTGTGCGAAGTCGAGATCGATCCGGAAACGGGCGAGACTGAGATCCTGCGCTATACGATTTGCGATGATTTCGGCCTGGCGCTCAATCCGCTTCTTCTTGCCGGCCAGGTCCATGGCGGCATCGCGCAAGGCGTCGGCCAGGCCTTGATGGAACGCATGGTCTATGGCGAAGACGGCCAGCCCCTGTCGGCGAGCTTGCTGGATTATTGCCTGCCGCGCGCCGCCGATCTGCCCTTCTATTCTTTTGAGACGCGCAACATTCCTTCGACGACCAATCCGCTCGGCCTCAAAGGGGCGGGTGAGGCGGGTTCGATCGGCGCTTCGCCGGCGGTCATGAATGCGGTCGTCGATGCCCTCTATTGGGCGCGCAAGATCAGCCATATCGACATGCCGGCGACGCCGGCGCGGATCTTTGCTGCGCTCGAGGGAAAGGCGATCACATTGCCATGACCGGCCGGCCGAAAGCCGTGGAGGCCAAGGAAAAATTGCTGATTTCACACGCAGTCGCGTCAATCTGAGGAGTCTTCGCCGATGGGCTACCCAAGTGGCGCCAGTTTGGACTGCGCGTCACAAATCTTCGCGCCGATAACGACACGCCGAACTTGTCATCGCTCGAACTCTCCGAATGGCTATTTCGGCCCCTGAACCGCTCGCTCGAGCGCCATGCGTATGAACCGCTGATAGGGGATACCGGCACGTTTGGCATGCTTCCGCACGGCGTCGAGCAGTTCCTCGGGTAAGCGAAGATTAATGGCCTTATCCTTGGGTTTCATCTCGAAGCGCATAGGAATCAAGACCGACAGGTCGTAGTCCGTGAGATCGGCCTTGGCGACAAACGCTTCGGCCTCGGCATCACTTCTCAACGTGGGAAGTTTCTTTTTCATAATAGTCAGCCTCTTTCTGATGCATGTAACGGGCACTGATCGGCCGGATGAAAGTCTCCTTGCCTTTGTGCCGCAGCGTGAAGGCGACTAGCAATTTGCGCCATCTTGCCGTTGTTCCGAAGGCTTTCAAACGTTCTTCTTTTTCCGAGTGCTCAGGGTCGGGGCTGACGAGCACTACGCCAGCGAACAGGCTTTCAATTTCATCGATCGAAACTCCGTGCTTCCGGCATTTGTCGCGGTTGCCCTTGTCCCAGTCGAAGCCGGCAAATTCCATCGGCCCTCCGTTTGCGACTATCTACCAGTTTGTGTATACAATTGTAAATCATTTTATGAAACCCTTCACTTCGCCGGCCGTCATGAACGCGGTCGTCGATGCCCTCTATCGGGCACGCAAGATCAGCCATATCGACATGCCGGCGACGCCGGCGCGGATATTTGCGGCGCTCGAGGGAAAAGCGATCACATCGCCATGACCGGGCCGGCCAATCATTCGGCATGACCACAGCTCGACAGTTGCGGCACGAAACGCAGCGCTTCGCGACAAGATATGAGGACATCGGCGCGGTCGAGCTTCGAATTGAGAAACCGATTCAGGCGGTCCTGCTTCGCGGGTCCATTTCGATCGGCGTGACCCCTTGATTTCATCCGCCCGCAGCGCAGACTTGGCGCGCAAGCGATTCGCAGCCGTGGCCCGATCCGAAGATGATGAAGCCGAAGCCGCCGGAAGGCATGAGCGAAGAGGATTATGAGGCGATCGAAGCCGCGGTCATGGAAACCGTGCGCGGGCGCTGGTTTCTGGCCGAGTTCGCGCGGCGCAGCCACATCGATGAAATGCGGCAAATGCTCGACGCGATGGCGCGGCTCGAACAGGTCGTGACGACGAACCAGATGGCGCCGGCCGATCCTTCGATCAGGCTTCTGGTGTCGCGGCTGAAGCAAGTCGGCGAACAGCTTGGCTTGACGGCGCAAGCCCTGCGGGCTGAGGGGATCGACGAAAAATATTGCGCCGGCGTCGAGATGCAGGCGCGCGCCCTCGGCGGCTTGCTGCGGCTCAACGGTTCGGCCGATGCGGCGCCGGCCAAGCTGCGGGCGCCGCCCCCGGGTGCGCCGCGCCACCCAGGCGTTGAGGCCCGCACGCCGGCTTCCCCAACACCTTTGGCGGCGACGGTTGCGCTGGAAGGCCAGGCGAAGGCCCACAATTTGGACGGCAAGCTCGCGGCCCTCGCCGCAATCGACGAATTGTCGGAGCTCGAGAAACTGCGCCTCTTTGCCTGAGGGCGCCAGATCGTCATGCCTGTTTGGGCCGAGCGGACGGATCCGTGTGACCGTCGCCGACGAATACGGCCGCACATACCAGGATCACCTGGTGCTGGAGGCGCGCGGCGACGGCACGGAGCGGCCGGCAGGCGGCTGAAGCCGGAGCGCCGGCAGCTTCAGAGGCTTTGGATTCCAACTGTCACTTTCGTTCGATATTCCAAACGAATTCGTGTATTATTCCGTCCGATGGAGTCCGATGGAGAGGGGCCGACAGAGGCGCAACCATGGGCATAGAAGGGCGCGACAGGGTCAAGGCACTAGAGGCAGGCGCGCAGGCTCTGTCGGGACAGCTCGGCAAGACCGTTCAGCGGCTGCGCAAGGCCTATAATCTCTCTCTCTCGGAGCTTTCCGAGCAGTCGGGCGTGGCGAAATCGATCATCAGCCAGATCGAGCGCAATGAGACAAATCCGACCTTGTCGACGATCTGGCGGCTTTCGCAAGCGCTCGATATTTCGATCGAGCGGGTCCTGCAGGTCAGCGAGGATGAGCCTTTTCTCGAAAAATCCTCCAAGGGCGATACGCCGATCCTGCTCTCAGACGACGGCAAATGCCGGCTTGCGATCATCGGCTGGATCAAGACCGTCGAATGGCTGCAATGGTACGGCTTCTCGGCCGACCCCGGCGGCGCTCTCGAATCCGACCCGCATCAACGCGGTTCGGTCGAATGTCTCTCGGTGACCGAAGGCGAACTCGAAGTCGCGGTCGGTGGCGTCGTCGAACATGCCAAGGCGGGCGAGACTTTGCGCTACCGTTGTGACCGGCCCCACACGATTCGCAACCACACGAACGAACCCGCCTCTGCCATGATGGTCTGCATTCTGAAGGCGGCCGTCATGGAATGAGCGATCTCGTCGGATCGCGTCGACGAGGCGAGGTCGGCGCCGGCGTTATCGCGGGGCGCGCGCCGAAGCGTGTGTGGAGTGGTTCCTCCGAGCGAACCGCAGAAGAGTCCGAACCGCGGTTGTCGGCCACAAAAATCGCGACGACCCTAAATTTTTTAGCTTGGCGCAGCGTAGCAAGATGCGGGAGAAGTTTCTCGCCCACCATTCTTAGCCAAGCTAATGGCATTTTTTGCTGAATTCCGAATTCTGGAGCATGATGCATCCAAGTGGACTCGAGCATCGTGCTCTAGGTTTTTGAGGACGCTTCGTTTGTTGCGAAGAACCGGTACCCGGTTTTTCGCAAGATGCTCTGGGATGACCTGTGTCCGTTATCCCGAATAAGAAAACCCGGCCACTGAGGGCCGGGTTCGAAATTTTGGATCGAGCGGAAGGCTCAATATTTGGCGATGACGGGAGCCGGCGGCGGCTCGCCGAATTTGTAGCTGAAGCCGACCCGAACGGCATTGTCGGTCTCGTGTTTCCGATCCCCGATCAGACCGCCCGACGAATTAAGGAGGGGATCATTAAAATAGCCGAAATCCGTATAGCGGTATTCGGCACGCACCGACCAATCATTGGTCACCGCATATTCGACGCCGCCGCCGACGGTCCAGCCGATGCGGGTCGTCGACAAGCTGTCGAAGCCTAACGGCCCCGTATATGTATGCCGGAAGTCGCCGAACGCAGCACCGCCGGTCGCATAGACCAGCGCGCGATCCCAGGCGACACCAACGCGGCCGCGGATCGAGCCTTCGACAGGCTCGCGGGTCGTGAAGGTGTATGCCCCGCTAAGGGATGGGCCGGAACCGTTGTAGCTTGATCCTTCTATGTCGCCCTCGAGACCGACGACGAATTGGCTGAACTGATAATTATAGCCGAGATGGGCGCCGCCGACGACGCCGTCCGGGCTATAGTTGTTCTGCACCGCACCCAGCACGCCAGTGGCCAAAGAATAGGCCTGCGTTGCGGAGGTGCCCCATTGATAGCCGACCTGACCACCGATGTAGATGCCGGTCCAAGTGAAGATCGCCGGTGGCGGGATATAGACGGGCGGTTCGGCACGTGACGGAAGATCGGCCGCGAAGGCCGTGCCGCCGAGAGCGACGACCGCAGCCGTCGACATCAAAAACTTTCGAAACATGGGAACCCCCTCAGAGGTTGCAACATTAACTCTATCATCGGGTCCGCCAGCGGAGATTGCAACCGCAAATCGACACTTAGTCGCATTTTGGATGCATTATTTGGCACGACCGTTGCTTTGACGCAACGCACCCTCGGAACCCGACTTCAGCGACGAATTCAGACCCCTAACTCAATCGAGACAATAGCGAAACGTCATTGACGCAGATCAGTTCCACGATTGGCTGCAAAATCGCGTCTTTCCACTTGTAATGAGCGATCGGCGACGCACCCGCCGTCAGCGTCTTTGCGGGAATTGCGGCGAATGAGATGTGGAGTGGTTCAGCCGATCGAACTGCAGAAGAGTCTCTGACCACGCTCCCTTTGCGCATACCCGAATCAAAAACCCGGCCACTGAGGGCCGGGTTCGAAATTTTGGATCGAGCGGGACGGTTCAATACTTGGCGGCGATCGGTGTCGCCGGACCGCCGAGATCGAACTTGTAGCTGAAACCGGCCTGGACCCGATTGTCTGTCTCATGCTTGCCGACAGTGTCTAAGCCGCCAGTCGTAGTGCTGAGCAGGTCGCCATAGTGGCCGTAATCGGTGTAGCGATATTCGCCGCGAAGCGACCAGTTATTGGTGACCGCATATTCGATGCCGCCGCCGACGGTCCAGCCGACTCGTGTGGTCGTCGTGTCGTCGACTAAGCCGCCCAGGGCGTATTGGTCGCGGAACGGCGCAAAGGCGACACCGCCCGTGCCGTAAAGCAGGGCGCGATCAAAAGCGACGCCGAGGCGGCCGCGGATCGAACCGTCGATGTCGGAGCTCGTCGTCAGAGTCCCGGCGCCCAACAATTGGTTGCCGCGGTAGCTCGATCCATTGGCATCACCTTCGAGGCCGAAGACGAGTTGTGCAACCTGATAATTATAGCCGATATGGGCGCCGCCGGTGATGCCACTCGGCGTCGAGCTTGCGAACGCAATTCCGGCCGCAGGCGATGTGCCGGTCGGGAAGAGCGCGCTGTTGGAATTGCCCCATTCATAGCCGATCTGGCCACCGATATAAACGCCGGTCCAGGTGAAGACCGGCGGCGGTGGCGGCATATAGAGCGGCGGCGCGCTCCGCGACGGGAGGTCCGCGGCAAAAGCCGATCCGCCGAGGGCGACGAGAGCCGCCGTGGACAGCAGAAACTTGCGAAACATTTGCTACCCCTTCTGTTACTTCGGCTCCGCGCAGTCCGCCCGATCCGTGGCGAGGGCCGGGTGCCGGGCTCGCCTCTGCGCCCCATTTGCGGAGCAGAAGCGAAACGGGCTGCGAGAACCCACTTCGCGTGGTGAAACTGCAGGAACGAGCGCTGCGACCGCATTGCCGCACAAAACGCCGCGGACCAGCATTGATCCGATGTATAGCGATAGATTGATTGACAAAATTAAAATCGACATCAAATAGATCACGCTCGATCTGCAATATGTTAAAGACTTACAACGCAGAAAAGTTAATGAGTGGTGCTTATGATAGAGCCGCAATTATGGCAAAGTTAAGAAAGACTTAATATACAAAGCCAGGCGCGTCGAAAACGCCCAGCACAAATGGCTCTTGGCCGCGGCTCTGCAATTCAAATTACCGTTTCGACTTGTGATACTTGCGGCAAGGCCGCCCTCAGCTGCGCTTTTTCGCCCGACTAGCTCGGGTCGCGTTCGTCTGAATGGCATATGCACGCTAACTTGGCGGAAGATTGGGTGAGGTGATGGCGAAAATGCGTCGTCGACGAAATCGTGTTCGACCCGAGACGTTTCGCGTTCAAGACGAAATTGTCGCCATTTCCCAGCGGCGCCCGCCACTCACCCGAGAAACTCGTCCCGCCTTCGAATGTCTTCGAGCGCACCGCGGTCGAGCACGATGCGAAGCAATGCCGCGGATTCGATCGCGCAACGATAAAAAAAGCGGCGCGGCTCGGTGCAGAGCCGGAAGAACCATTCGAGGTTCGAATGGCGCATCCAAAGCGGCGCCCGCCTCTGCTCATGTGACAGGGAATTGAAAAGCGCGCCGACACCAAGGAGGACCGGAGCTTCGACGGGCCGCCAGTTTTCCAGAATCAAGCGTTCCTGTGTCGGGGTGCCGAGAGCGACAAGCACGATATCGGCTGTCGAGCGCGAATCTGTACGCGGAGGCTGCCGGCTGGAGAGCGCCAGAATCGGGGAGACAAAGTCTCGTGCCTCCAAACCCTATCGATCTTGCGCCAACCGCTGCTATTGATTAACCGGTACGGACTCGGTACGGAAAATGGAAGCGGCGCCGAGCTTAGCCGAAATACGCAGTAAAAACAGAGATGGAAGGGTGGCCGAGTGGTTTAAGGCAGCGGTCTTGAAAACCGCCGTGGGTGAAAGCCTACCGTGGGTTCGAATCCCACCCCTTCCGCCAGCCATCCCGAGCATAGCGTCGCATAGTATCTCCTAATAAGTTGAGAGTTCCCCCGGCTCTGCCGGGGAGGCAGTAGGAGTTTGACGTTTACCGGGGTCCACCATGATTTTTCCTTTTGTGAGCCGCCAAGCACGCAAAGGGTCAAATCATGATGGGCCAAGGTTGTCGGTCGCCATGGTTGCCGAAGCGAATTCCAAACAATCATGAACACCCTATGCCAGTCTAAGTGCACGTACGGAGATGATTAAATCGCATTTTCGCTGAACCACGCAGTGTTGCCACGCGGATATCGGCGCAGTTATTCCCGCACGAGCCCTAAGAATCCAACCGCGAAAACTGGGAAGCAGAAGAAAGCTCGATCGATGGATATTCAATCGTAGGCCTCTCACCTTCGGAATTGTCATCCGGGGACGCTAAAGCGTCCCCACTCAGCCGCTTTGAGCGGTTCACCAAATAAAGCCTCCGGCTTTGCCGGAGGATAATTACTGCTGCGCCCCGGCGTTCCCCGCACACGCGGGGATGAACCGTCCAGGTCCAGCCTGTCGGTGCGTCGTGCATAGCGTTCCCCGCACACGCGGGGATGAACCGGCTATGTCCAATTTGTAATGATGTGGATATCCGCGTTCCCCGCACACGCGGGGATGAACCGTCTTGAAATACGAACACGTACGGCCGCGGGACGCGTCCCGGCACACGCGGGGATGAACCGCCGAGTTCGCCGCTCGCCGCTGCCCGCGTTTCGCGTTCCCTACACACGCAGGGAACATTAAAACAAACCGAAAAGGTATCCAGCCGCGGCCGGAATCTGCAAATGCTCCGAACTCACCATATTGAAATTACGGCAGCATTTTCATTCCTCCTATGCCTACACCCTATGCCTACGGTATGTAGGGGCGTAGGCACACCCTCGGGCTCAGGCCACCCCAAGAAATTTGCTAATGCGCGCCTCGACTTCCGCACGCGGCCGGCCGAACTGTGCGCGGCTCGTCTCGATCAGCCGGTGCACACTTTGCCGACGGGCCTGCGGGGCGTCGTAGAGGTCGAGGCGGATCGGGGAGGACGGGAGCGTCCGGCGCTCCAGTGCGGCAGGCGATGATCGATCCGACGTTGCCGAAAACCGCGGACCGCAAATCATCGGAGAGCTGGTCGAGGTATTGGTGGGCATCGTGAGCGTCAGTGCGTACTTGCGGGCCTTGGAGAGAATGAGCGCGAAACTCTCCGTCGCGAATGATTGGAATTCGTCGGCATAGAGATGGAACGCGCGCCGCTTCGCCGCGGGCGTGTTGGCGCGGGACAGTGCCGCCTGTGCAAACGTTGTGGTGAGGATTGCGCCGAGCAGATGCGCGGTGCTTTCTCCCAGCTTTCCTTTCGAGAGGTTGCAAATCACGATAGCGCCTTCGTCCATAACGCGGCGCAGGGTGATGGTGCTTTTCGGTTGCGCGAGCATGTTGCGCAAGCTCGGGATCATCAGCGCTTTGCCGATCTTGTTTTAAATCGGCGCGACCACTTCGGTGCGGAAGTTGTCGTTGTATCCCGCATATTGATTGACCCAGAATGAGCGCACCACGGGATCGCGCACGTGGCGGTCGACGAGCTGCGCACGGAACGGCTCGTCGATGAGAAGGCGGGGAAGCATGAGAAGCGTCGCGCCGGGCACGTCGAGCAGCGCGCGCACCGCGTTGAGCAAGATATAATCCATACGAGGTCCCCAGCTCTCCGGCCACACGTGCCGGAACGCAGATACGGTGTCGTCGGCGACGATCGGCTTGAGATCGTCCGGGACTTCGCGAGAGGGGATTGAAGCCGATCGGCCGTTCGAGATCGGCGGGGTTGATGTAGACAAGATCGTTGGTGCGGGCGCGAGGGATGTACGCAAGTGCGGCCTCGGCGAGATCGCCGTGCGGGTCAAGCAGCGCGAGCCCCTCGCCGGCAATCAGGTCCTGGCGGATGAGATTGGGGAGGAGCGTGCTCTTGCCGGTGCCGGTCTGGCCGATGATGTAGGGGTGCCGGCGGCGTTCGTCTGGTTCGAGCACGACGGGTTCGCCCGACACTCGGGCGCCAATGCAGAGCGGCTGTGGTGGTAGTGTCATGGGCGGAAGGGAGCCGGTGTGCCGTGCGCATCTCAGGTGGGAAGTGATGCGGGCAGCACCCTTTCCCTCAGGGGCGCCGGGGCTACATGGCGTCTTTCTGTTGTGCGTTTGAGAAAGACTACCGAACCCCCCGCTCACTGCCGGCTCGTTTTCGACCACGATCTTTTCGAGATCGTGGCCTTGCTGGATTTTACCGTTCGGCCTCCACGACGATGGGAGAGAGAGCTGGGATAAGCGACACGCGCAGCGGCAAGTGTCATTTCCATGGGTGAGACATGAGCGACATTTCCCTTGGAGCCGACGTGCAATTGCATGTGCGCGCACGGCCGCGCGGGTCAAGGCCGGTCGCAGGCCGCCCCGCTAGCGGGGTCGCCTTGAGGCGCGCGGAAGTGCGCGCGAGGATGAATTGCAAAGAGAGATCGATGCCTCGCCGCCGTTGTCAGTGCGGGGTGACACGGCGCACGGCAATAAAATAGAAAGAAAGATCTGCTCTCCTGAACCTACGAGGTCTCTCCCACGACCAAAGGGATGACGCCGCAAAGCGTCCTAGCTTCATCGAAGCGTCACGCTGACGCTGGGAGGTCGAACATGGTGAATTCGAAAACAAGTGCGTCCTTTGTTGCTTCGCTCAAGGATGCGGCGTCTCGCAAAGTTACAAAAGGCGAGATGCTAAGAACAGCGGACTTCATCCATTGTTGGCTGTATGGAAAAGACGAGCTGCCGTGCGTCCAGGGCGAAGAAACATCTTCCCCCGGATGGTCGCGCAGAAAGGCAATCGTTCTGCATTGATTGAACTGCGCGGCAGCGGGCGTACGGGTGGGCGCTTCGAGCGTGAAGCGGACCTTCATACGTTCATAGATGCGATTTGGTCCTGAGGGCGGCAACTTCTGCATCGGTTGCCAAGCGAGTATTCCCCGTTTTGAGATCGCGGCGAGTGCGGCGCACCGCCTCGGCCTGATCCGAACTCAAGCGATACTGCCGGTCGTCGCTGGAGATATATGTGAAAAGCGCGTCGGTCGCCGCGTCCTGCTCGTCCTCCGGCAGGTTGCGGAGAGTTTCGATCGCCTGTTCAAGCAATTTGCTCATTGCAGAATTATAGCATCGCCTCGAAGGCCGGTAGATTGCCAGAGGCCATAGAACGCGTCGGAAAAAGAATCTCGCGCGACCCTGCAAGCCTCAAGGTGCGCGGCAGGATCGGCCAGGCAACGATCCGGTCGCCAGACTCGACCAAAGAGTGTCGATCATCTAAAATCAATCCAAAGTTCTTACTGAATGAGGAAATCTGCCATGCGGTGCCCTCGCTTTCTGGCAGTATCATTATCTGCCGCCTTGATTTGGCACTTTGTTCCGGAAATTCCTGCTCGGGCTCAAACATCCAACGACGTGGACGCCTGCGCCAATGCGCGTGGGTCGCGCGAGCCGCCAGAAGAAAATACCAAGACATTCAATGCCAGCTTGGCGGTGCAGTATGGTCGTTTCATTCAAGCAGCCTATACGATGTATCGTGACGACCCCACTAATCTGACCCCGCCGCCATCTCACGATTTTCCTGCGGGATACCAACTCACCGCGTGGATTCATATGCGGGACTTTTCCTTTTTCGGCAGCACCAGCCTGGTCTTCTATGGCTTTATTGCACACAGTAAGACGGAGCCGCATCGCGCCGTTCTTGCCATTCGCGGCACGGGCGATGACGTGGAGTGGTGGGACGACTTCAACTCGGTCGGCATGATGCCGTTCTTAGCGCCAAATTGCGGTAATGTCGGAATGGGATGGGAAAACATTTACAAAACGCTTGAGGTGGTCCCGGTTACCGCAGCCGGGGAAGGACAGCAGTCGCTGAAGGATGTCGGGAGGTTTGCGGCGCAGGTGAAAGAACATCTCCAGCGTCACGCGACGAGGGCTGGCTCCCCTCCGATAGACGTTGCTTCTAACGTGATGGTGGTCACCGGCCACAGCCTTGGCGCCGCACTCGCGACCCTCTACGCCGCCGAAAATGCGCTGATCCATAAGATCAGGATTCAGGCTCTTTATACGTTTGGCTCGCCCAGGATGGGGGACCAGGAATTTGTAAATGTGTTCAATAGGCTCCCGCTGGAGTCGCACCGCGTAGTCAATCAGCAAGACATCGTTCCGAAAGTGCCGGGGCTTTTCTATCGGCACGTCAACATCGAACAGCAATTTGAACTCGACGGGTAAGGTGCGGCAGTCGGCTTCTTGCTATCACGCATTGGCGACATATCTAAGTTTGATCGATCCCACTCTGGCGCCTGATCCGGGCTGTCGGTTGTCGGGGCGTGTCCCTCTCGGTGACGACTGAACCAGACGCCGCTTCGATCGGTGACGACCGCGGGTCGGAAATCAGATAATGCACTAAAGCCCGTGAGTGCCCATTCCCTGCGAGGCGCTCTTGAAGCTCAGGATTCGGACCAAGTTCTCGCTTTCATAAACGCGGTAGACAATCCAGTAGGACGTGCGCGGCGACACCGTGAACAGGAAGCCGTGGTAGGGGAGTCCGGTTTCCCAATAGGGCTCGAACGTCGTCGGGGTGTTGACCAAGTAGGTGTCGATCGCGTGTTGAAGGGCGCGCTCATATTTGTCGGCGGTCTCGAAACTGTAGCGCCGCAAATGCTCAAGAAAACCGTCGATCTGACGCCAGGCATTGTTGGCGATGTCGACCCTATACGCCATTCAAGCAGAGCGGGTGAAAATCTCCAAAAAGCGCTGTCGCAGCCACTCGGGGGAAAAGGGAAAATACTGGCCTGCCTTCATCTCCGCCTCGGTTTTCTCAAGTTCGGAAATGAGGGTGGCGCGTTCCTCGGTGGTGAGGTGCGGCAACTCTTCGAGAGACACGACCGGCACGACGACCGCATGACGATCGTTGGAAGATTTTATTACGGTTTTCATCAGGCCATTGTAGCATACGTTGTGCTTCTCGCATCATGTTGGGGATATCGAGCACGGGTCGGAGATCAAAGAATCTGCGACGTATCGAGTGTAGCTCAACAGAGTCGTGGAAACGGCTTGCCTTTTTGGCGGTTGCAACGCGAATGAGCCAACGCACTTGTTGATCGCGCGATGGAGTTGAGAAGAGTCGTGAATTCTTCGACGCTGAGGCCGGCCTGCCGGATGATCGAGCGCAGCGTGCCAGGTTTGAGATCGCGGCTCGCGTGGACAGGCACCGTCACTGTGCGCGTGGAGTCGCCGGGAAATGCCATGACATGATGGCTGCCGACGATACGATCGACGACAAATCCCGCTTTCTCCAGAGCGCGAACAACGTCTTTGCCGCGGGAGGACGGCAGTCGTCCACCGCCCATACTAGGCGGCCACAGTCACGTGGCGAATTTCGGGGTGGGCGTCTGATGGGATCAGCAAGCCGTGCTCGCGGCGATATTCCAGAACAGCCCGGATCGCTTCTTCGGCGTTCGCAAGTGCTTCGCGCTCGTTCTCACCTTCGGTGACGACCTCGGGCAATGCGGGAACGAGCACGGTGAAGCCGCCGCCTTGCTGCGGTTCAAGGACGACGGAAAAGCTGTAATTCTCCGCCACTATGTTGCTCCTGCGGGTCATATGATTGCGCGTTTCTAGCGCATCCCCATGCTATCAAATCGACAGGCGACGTCAATGAAATGTGGGTGAGCGCTTCAAGCGTGAAGCGCACCTTCATACGTCCATAGACGCGACGTGGGCCTGAGGGCGGCAACTTCTGCATCAGTTGCCAAGCGAGTTTTCCCAGTTTTGAGATCGCGGCGGATGCGGCGCACGGCCTCGGCCTGATCCGAACTCAAGTGATACCGCCGCTCGTCGCCAGAGATATATGTGAAGAGCGCGTCGGCCGCCGCGTCCTGCTCGTCCTCCGGCAGCTCGCGGAGCGTTTCAATTGCCTGTTCAAGCAATTTGCTCATTGCAGAATTATAGCATCGCCCCGAAGGCCGGTAGATTGACAGAGGCGGCGGAGCGGGTCGGAAATTGCGTATACCGATGAAGCCGGCCATGCATTCCAATATCAAGCCGGCCACCTGTTCCGATTTGAAGGCGGCCACCGTACCGATATGAAGCCGGCCACTTTGGACGGGCTCATGCAGGTCGGATTGGAAGATCTTTTCCTTGGTTCAGGCGGTCAAGTGTTGCTGTGGATCGTGGTTAAGCGGTCGCGAGGGGCGCGGATGTAAGCCATGGCGGGGCGAAGCTGGTCAGGGTTGCGCAGCCCCGCCATGGCGTTTCGTTGGCCACACCATCATACAGGCTCCGGCATGCGTCGCTTTCGCAAGCTCTCGCCGGAGAGTTCGATCCGATAGGCATTGTGGACGAGGCGGTCGAGGATCGCATCGGCGATGGTCGGAACTCCGATCATATCGTGCCAGCGATCGACCGGAACCTGGCTGGTGATGAGGATTGAGCCGACATCGATGCGATCCTCGATGATTTCGAGAAGGTCGCGCGCCTGTTCGGCGGTGAGGGTTTCCGGTCCCCAATCATCGAGGATGAGCAGTTTGACTTTGCCAAGCGCGCTCATGAGCTTGCCATAGCGTCCGTCGCCGCGGCTGAGGGCGAGCGCGGTGAAAAGGCGCGGAACACGATGGTAGAGCACGGAGAGGTCATCCCGGCAGGCTTTATGGCCGAGCGCACAAGCGAGCCATGATTTGCCGACGCCGCAGGGGCCGGTAAGAATCAAATTACGCTTGTCGCGGATAAAATCACAGCTGGCGAGCATGAGGAAAAGGGCGCGGTCGAGACCACGCGCAGCCCGATAATCGATATCCTCGACGCTCGCGGTTTGCCGCAGACGCGCGGTTCGTGCGCGGATTTCGAAGCGCTTCTGCCGCCTGAGCGTTGCCTCATGTTCGAGAAGGAGGCCCAGCCATTCGGCATGTTCGAGGCTGCGGGCTTGCGGGTTATCCGTAAGGTCCTTGAAGCCCTTGGCCATCCCGTGGAGACCGAGGGCGTGCAATCGATCGAGGGTCGGATGCAGGAGCATGATATCTTCCTTTCAGTTGAAGTAGCGGGGGCCGCGGATGTTTTGATGATCGAAGAGGCTCATGCCGGAGGGCTCGTCGGAGCGAGTTTGGCGGGATGAGGTCTTGTCGAGATTGTTGGCGAGGATGGAAGCGACACTGCGGTAATTGAGGGCGCCGATTTCGAGGGCTCGCGCCGAGACGTTTTCGGCACGGGCTGGATCGATGCCGCGATAAATTCGCAGGATGCCGAGGCAAGTCCGAAACCCCTGCTCGGGATGCGGGCGATTGGCGAGAACGGCGATAACGAGCCCTTCGGTGTTGGGCCCGATCGTTTTCGCCCAACGACGGAACCGCTCCGGCGACCATTCGGCATAGCGGCGGTGTGAACTCGGCATATGGTCGGGATCGGTGCCGTGCCTTCGGCCGCCATAGCGACGTTGATGCAGAGCGACGCGCTGGCCGCGGTGGAAGATCTCGATTGTCCGTTCGCTGATGCGCAGGTCGACTTCGGCCCGGATCAACGCATGCGGAACGGAATAATAGAAGCCGTCCGCCTCGACGTGATAATCGAGCCCGACCCTTGCGAGGCGCCACTCGGCATAGTCCCAATCGAGGTCCGGCAACGGCTTCAACGCGGGCCGGTCGAGGCTCTCGAAGAGATCGTGCCGGCTCATGCCGATCTGCCGCATGACGCGGGTGTTCATCCGCTCGAGCACGACTTTAATCGCGGCATTGCCCTCGGCGAGCGAGAAGAAGGTCTGGTTGCGCAAACGGCCGAGGATGTAGGTCTGCGCGAAGCGCACGCCGGCCTCAACGGCCGCCTTATCCCGAGGCTTTCGTGGCCGTGCCGGGAGAATGCCGACGTCGTAATGCGCTGCCATGGCGCCATAACTTCGGTTGATATCGGGGTCGTAGAATGAGGCCTTTTGGACGCCGCTTTTCAGATTGTCCGGCACGAGCAGGCGCGGTACGCCACCGAGAGCACGGAACATGCGCACATGCGCGCCGATCCAATCCGGCAGGCTCTGGGTGAAGGTCGCCTCGGCATATGTGTAGTTCGAAGCCCCGAGCACGCCGACAAAGATCTCGGCGTCCCGCACCTCGCCGGTCGCAGCGTCGACGATCGGCATCTTCTTGCCGGAATAATCGACGAAGAGCTTGTCTCCCGCCGCGTGATGCTGGCGCATGACCGGCGACAGCCGCTTTTCGAACTCCCGGAACAAATCGCAAAAGCGACTGTAGCCATAGCCGCCGGGATGGGCGTCGCGATATTCCTCCCACAACACCATCAGATTGACGCCGGGCCGCTTGATCTCCTGCGCCAAGGCTTTCCAATCGGGTTCCGTCCGCCGACGAACGCCGTGTCTGTAGCCGGCTTTTGAAAACAGCCGCCGTTCGAGAACATCGTCCGTCAGATTGGGGGCGAGTGGCCAGGCGAGCTCCGCCTTCTTTGCCCGATCGAGATTGTCCTGGATCGTGCTGCGCGCCACACCGAGCGTCCGCCCGATCTCGCGCGCACTTACGCCGTCATAGTGAAGCCGCAGCATCTGCCGCAATTGTCTCATGGTCAGCTCTCGTTTCGCCGGCATCAAGCCCCTCCTCGTCCAAATCGAGGGAGCTGATGCTCAGGGTGCTGACCTGCATGAGGGTTACCGGCAGGTGGCCGGCTTCATATCGGAATGGTGGCCGGCTTCGTTTCGGAATGCCGGCCGGCATCAAATCGGTACGGTGGCCGACATCAAATCGGTATACCCGGCCGGCTTAAATCGGAATTCGCACGGAAATCAGATATTGCACTAAACCGCTCTCGCGGTAGCGCCAGCAACGAGCGTTCGTGCTCTACGGCAGGGAATGGCTCAGTGAAGCCATTTCCAATACGTCGCACAAGTTTACTTTCGCGACATTCGGGTCATCTGGCGACCTGTTTGCTTTTCTTCGCCGTCATTGGCCGCGCCTGTCAGGATCGTACGTTCGTGCAGTCCAGTCGACAGGAGTACAGCCGTGACCAAACAGATTTCGCCTCTGCGCCAGCGCATGATCGACGACATGACGATCCGCAACATGGCGCCAAGCACTCAGTATATCTATATCTCCGCAGTTGCCAAATTCAGCGTCTTTCACGGACGCTCTCCGGACAAACTCGGCCTGGAGGACATTCGCGATTATCACCTCCACCTCGTCTCGCGTAATCTCAAGCCGAACACGATCAACCCGATCATGGGGGCGTTGCGGTTCTTCTATGGGACGACGCTCGGGCAAAAACATGTGGTCGATCAGATTCCCTATGCTCGGCGGGCGGACACCTTGCCCGCCGTTCTCTCGCGCGAGGAAGTCGAGCGGTTGTTGAAGACCGTCCGCAACCTGAAGATGCGCACGGCTTTCATCACCATCTACGCCGCCGGTTTGCGCGTGTCCGAGCTCGTCGCTCTCACAAGTCGCGACATCGACAGCTCCCGCATGGTCATCGCCATCCGGCACGGCAAGGGAGGCAAGGATCGCTATGTGATGCTCTCCGAGCAATTGCTCGCCATTCTGCGAGACTACTGGAAACGAACCAAGCCGCCCCATTGGCTCTTTCCCGGCCCCGATCCTTCGCAACCGATTACCACGCGATCTCTGCAACGGGCTTGCCGCGCCGCCGCCGAG
The DNA here is from genome assembly GCA_963809985.1 of uncultured Alphaproteobacteria bacterium. Taxonomy (GTDB): domain Bacteria; phylum Pseudomonadota; class Alphaproteobacteria; order Rhizobiales; family Beijerinckiaceae; genus Methylovirgula. Next base: position 2,391,237 of record CAWELW010000004.1, read on the forward strand.
GCGGCCGGCCTCGATAAGAACGTCACCGTGCACACGCTGCGGCACAGTTTCGCAACGCATCTGCTGGAACAGCGGGTCGACATCCGCGTCATTCAGGGCTTGCTCGGCCATAGCAACATCAATTCGACAACACGCTATACACGCGTCGCGGTCGACACGATCCGGCAAATTCAAAGCCCGCTCGAACAATTGAATATCGAAACGCCCCCGGCGTGAACCGCCGGCCATGTCGAAGCCAAAGCTTGAGGTGGCGGACGTCTTCCGTCGCCACGGCGGCGCGTGGCGCACGGCCAATGCCGCCCACGTAAGCCTCACCCAGCGCCGCATCATGACGGCGATCGAGATTTGTCGCACGGCTGCGCTCGGCGGTCATGTCGAGCGTTGCGAGGACTGTGCTCATACGCGCATCGCCTACAATTCCTGCCGCAACCGCCATTGCCCCAAGTGTCAACGGCGGGCGGCAGAGCGATGGTTGGCGGCGCGAGAGGCCGAACTCCTGCCTGTCCCCTATTACCACGTCGTGTTCACGCTGCCCGCCGAAGTCGGTGCAATCGCCTATCAGAACAAGGCGGCGGTCTATGGACTTCTGTTCAAGGCCGCCGCGCGAACCCTCATGACGATCGCCGCCGACGCCAAGCACCTTGGAGCCGCGATCGGCCTCACCAGCGTGTTGCACAGCTGGGGCCAGAACCTCGATCACCACCCGCATCTCCATTGCATCGTTCCGGGTGGCGGCGTCTCCCCCGACGGCGAACGCTGGATATCATGCAAGCCCGGTTTCTTTCTCTCCGTTCGGGTGCTCTCGCGTCTCTTTCGCAGGCTGTTTCTCGAAGGCCTCGTCGCGCTCTTCGAAACTGGCCAACTACAGTTCTTCAACGAACTCGCGTCGCTCTCGGATCGCGTGGCGTTCTTGTCCCATCTCGCGCCGTTGCGCAAGCGCGAATGGGTGGTCTACGCCAAACGTCCTTTCGCGGGGCCGGAACAGGTCCTCGCCTATCTCGCACGCTACACCCACCGGGTCGCCATCGCCAACAGCCGGCTCGTCGAACAAACCGACGAGCACGTTGTCTTTCGCTGGAAAGATTACCGCGAGAATGGGCGCTCGAAAAACAAGACGATGACGCTCGCGGTCGGCGAGTTCATCCGCCGCTTCCTGCTTCACGTCTTGCCTGATGGATTCAATCGCATTCGCCACTACGGGCTCTTCGCCAGTGGTCATCGCGCCGATAAACTGGCGCTCTGCCGGCGATTGCTCAATGCGGCACGAGTTGGCCCCGAAGGTTCAGAGATCAAACAAAACGAGGATGAGGCGGCCTCGCCAATTGAGCCCCCGCCATGCCCCTGCTGCGGCGGTCGAATGAAGCTCGTCGAAAGTTTCGAGGGATCGCATTCGCGTCCCCGCCGGGCGTGGAGGGCCGACACGTCATGAACACCATCGGCCATCATCCTGTCACCGCCTTGTTCGATCGCGTCTCGGTTCGCCTCTGCGAAAACGAGAAGGCGCGCCAGCATCGACGCGACCCTTCCCCGCCGCCTTGCGCGGGGAGATTGGAGCGCGGCTTGAGCCCGTCGAAAATCCGCTCGATGGGCCACAACGCCAATCCATTGCTCGGCGAGCCACCTATCGCGGCGCCGAGCGTTCCCGGCTCGCGCTCGATCGCGCCAGCCAAATCCCCATAGCTACGCGCAGCAACTCGCGGTTTCGTGCAACAGAGTTTCTGCAACGCCCGTAAAGGCGGTGATGACGCCTGCCAACATTCAGGGAAGGGCGTCGCAGAAACCTCAATAATGTGCGACGTATCGAGTATGGCTCAACAGAGCCATGGAAACGGCTTCCCTTTTTGGCGGTGCCATCGCGCTTAAGGACTCTCGGCGAGACATTACTTAACCGGAGGTCGTTGTGCGGGTGGGCAACAAAAATCATTATTGCAGCCGCGCGGGCACGGGTTTCGTAGATAGACCACACCGAGCATTTTTGCCAGAGTTCTAATGACAGGATCGGCTTTAGTATGGAAAGGGTCATAATGTCCCGGATCATAATTATACAGTTCGTCACCGATCTGACCGATGGGGACGAAGTCTGGAAAGGGCGTGATTTCGCATCGCCAAGCGGGCGGATTATCAATCAAACCGCAGCCAGCAAAAAAAATCGGAGCCAATGAAGGCCTAGAAAGTCGGCCGAAATTGAAATGGCCTATCACTCGCTGCTCGTTGGTCGCGGAATTTCGTACCAACTCGTACCGATACAGGTATGCGCCGCCACCGGAGTCAGGATTTGGAGCTTCGAGTTGACGGAAATATAGCCATTCTTTGAGCGGCGGCGAATTTGGTGGGATATAGTCCGGCCCCGATTCCGCTGTGCCAGAGAATATGCGTACCGGAGGCGCTAGGAAGTTGAACGCTCGTTTCGATAGCTCGCTGTCGCTTTGAGAAAAGACGAGCGTCACGTCTTGCTCAACGGGCTCGCTGATGCTGTTTTCGGCTTCAAGTTTTTCCGTTGTCAGGTAGGTGTCCGTCCTTTGCCAGATTAGCCACCCGAGCCAAGCGCCGTAGCAAATGATGGGTATTCCAAGCCATGCACGCGCAATTGTTCCCCTCAAACTTGTGATCGAAAGATAAATCAAAAAAGCATTGCAGACGAGAGATGGCAAACGGCCGAGGGTGAGAATCGTTAGAAAAAAACCAGTGTACGGATAGTAACTCACGACGGCAAGAGCGGCGAGCACAAGTCCATAGTTTCGAACCAGGCGAACCGCCGGCTTATGATTATGAACGAGACCGTTTGTCTGTCTCATCAGGGACTGCAAAAAGTTGGGCGGTCTCGCGATATCCAAGAGCTGTTGGCCGTCAAAGAGGCCGCGGGGATAGTTCGGATTGCGGCCGGGCACGAGGCGCGAGCGGCCGATAAATCTTAAGGCGTCATCCTAAATCGTTTCGGTATCGACTACCGGGAATCCAAAGACATCTCGCAGCTCTGGAGTTGTTTCAAGCGTATTGAAGAAGGCATGTAGACGGGTTTCGAGCGCGAAGGCCGCGTCTTTAGTGAGACCGAATTCGGCCTGTAATGTTTCCTCGAATTCTTGTGGAGTCGGAAGAGGGGCGTGCCCCCGGTTTTCAGGCGGCAGCGGCATCAATCCGCGTACCATGTAAAGCATTAGTGCGCGTGGAATGAGCGAGGGATCGACTGTGGCGATGGGCCGATCTGCGAACTGTGGCAGGTCGCCGAGGGGATCAGTCATGCCAAAAGGTCCCGGTCTCGAAGATGCATGGGCCTGGCGACTCAGCGTTTCCTACCGCAGAAGATGTGCCGGATTGTAATCCATGCGCGAAAATGTGCATCTGAACGAGCTGGTCGTATTCATGCATTCCTGGACACGATCGCGTTCGTCGCATCTTGCACCGCCACGCTCGAACTGCTTGCTTCGAGGTTCGAGCACGAGGATAAGTCCGACGGATGTAAGCCTAGAAGTTCCGATAGATGGTTGGCTCAATTCGTCGCTTTAGATGCTTTCTGTTGACGATTTGTTTTCCACCGCATCGCTTGAGCTGCGCGCTTTAAGGTTCCAGAAACTGGCACGGAACAACTTCACGGCGCGTTCTTAGTTTGGGGGCCGTGAATGTTCACTTTCAGGAAAAAATCTTGACCTTTGTTATGGTCGCCACCGCGCCCTGCTATACCGCACCGCATCCTTCGCCAAGGGCCACCATAATGACTTCGCCAAATTCCCATGTCTCCTTCCTCGCCTTCCTCGCCCTCGTCGTCACCCTCGGGTGCCTCAGCTCCTTCACCGCCGTCACCCTCATCACCGCTGTCCACTGCGGCACTTCCCAAGACCTCCCGCGCTGCGCCAGCTCCGCCCTCTCATCCACGAACTGATTGCGCCGCACATGTGCCAGCTCTTCCCTTTCGCAGCACTCAGACGAAAGCCGGGAAATCCTGGGTGTGAAAACGCGCCGAAGCGTGACCCCGCCTAACGCGACGATTAAGAGATTGAAGTCGCTATAGTGTTTCGAGGCGATGAAGGGTCGCGATCGGCGCCGATGCTGACCCTCGGAGAATGCCGATTTTCAGCGCGAAATCAGCCCGATGATCACCGTTCGACGTGGGGTCACGCTTCGGCGCGTTTTCACGTCGAGGCACCAATGCAACCATTTCTCGACACCCCAATGGCTGCGCACGATTTGGTTGGTGCGCTCGGCCGAGAAGCAGCTGCTGACCAATATTGCGGGCCGATCCACAACCAGGGGCTGTTCAACTCTGCAGTCGATGACAGATGGAACCTACGTCCAACCAACAATTCTTTCTGAATCCGAATTCCTCGATGAGCCGGCATTTGTAAAAGTGAGAAACATAGTCCCAATCATGGAGGGAAAGACTGTCTTTGATCCGCTTCAGAACGTCATCGAGAAACACCTGTCTCTGCTTTTGCATCAATTCCAGATGACTTTCGCGGATCCGGTGAGGATCGCGCTCGGCAGTGATCAACGACTTGGCAGCCGCCAAGATGGCTGACGGATCTGCGTCGACAATAATCGAGTTTTCATCATTGTACCAAAACGATCGCCCTCCCGTTGAAGGCGTCGATATGACCGGCACGCCACAAAGCAAATATTCGCTGGAAGCAAAGCAAGCACCCTCTACGGCGGACAAGACCAAACCCACCCGGCTTTGATTGATGACGCCGCAGATCTGCTCTGGCGAAAGATTTCCTATATTGTGATAAACGTGTTTCGGCAACTCTTCTGGTGAGATATCATTCCAAGAAGTATCATGCTGCGGATAAATTAAGGCGAGTTCCAACTCGTCTCCGACTCGACCGGCCAAGTAATGCCGTTTCGTCTTCGCTCGCCGAGCGTTATATAATACATCGTAGTTTTTCTTGACTTCAGCCTTCACGTAAAATGTCTTTTCATCCATGAAGCAATTCTGATTAACTACGGCTAGGTTTTTTATATATGGTCTTCTTGCGTAATAAGTCTGCCAATCATTGCAAAGGAAATATAGATTGTTTGGAAACCTGGCCATCTCTTGTGTGCGGATCGCAATCCGGTCGCGGAGAGCCCAGGGATCAGAAAAAATGACGACGTCATTTTTTCCCAATAACGAAACCCATCTATGACTCAAGTCGAGCAGCGAGGCCGCGAAGACTCGGGACATCGGAATTCTCAAATATGAGATTGAAGGCGCCGCGGACAAATTCGCAGGCTTTCTCGTCTTGCGGGTCAAGGAACAGTTCGGAACCGTGCTTGACCGGTCTTTTTTTTCCTAGCGGAGCTTTCGCCAGAAGATTCTCAAACTGCAAACTCATGATGCCCGGCTCGACATTGGACTGATCTCGTCTCAGCCGACATCTACCGAATGACGGCCTTGCCGACGCTCAAATTGCCACATTCTGCGACTTGTGGCAATGCGAAGCTCTCGATAGAAGGCCTGCGCATAGCGGAGCCCGTGACATCGGCACATCGAGTGCCGCAATGCGGATATCGTCAGGATACGACGCCGAACCGCGGCTCAGACGCGCGAAATCAATGCGATATCTGCGAATGCGGGATTAACTTCTCGCTGCAAACGACCGCTTTCGGTCGACACGGAGCGCTAAAGGCGAATTCCAAATCCAAACTCCGTCTTCGCAATGGAACCAGCCATGTTAGTGGCCGAAGCTGGACTATGGACAATGTCCAATCTATGCTTTCTCGAAGCGCCGTTGAGTTCGGACGTTCGCACTGAGGAGACGAATGAGGCCGATGTCGCGTTGCCCGGCAATGATCCGGTTCTGTTTGGCATGCGCGGCTCGTCTAGACTGATTGCGTCGATGCAGGGCGGCTGATCATAGCTTCGGATTGGACTTTCGCTGCCGTAGTCGTCAAAAAGGGTGAGGCGCAAGGTGAAATCTTGCTCCTTTTCGCGCCCCGCGGAATGGCGGGCGCCATCGCACGGATGCCCCGCCAAGTTCCCCAAATTAGAGGCCGCACGGAGGCATTTGCAGGCAGGCACGGCGGCGATGCCCGTGCCGATGTCCTGCTAATATTGTTGAGATCCGCCTCGGGCTGTTCTACTGGCTATTCCTGCGATCAGCGCGCTTCAAGAAACTCAAACTTTGCGGTGACGAAACAATTCATCCATCAGTGAATCCGATCCTGCCCAAAAACAGGATCCAGACCGAAACCCGATCGAACTTGCCTGCGCCAGAATGGTGGTGAAATGCGCATTGCTATAATTGACCATTCCTATCATGAGACGACGAAATCAACCGATTTTGTTTATGAGATGCTGTCCAAAATTGGATCGGTACAGCGCTTTCATGACGAATCGTGGTGCGGCGGAAAGAATGATTGGAGACTAAACTTCAACGAATCGAATTATGACTTAATAGTGCTATGGCAGATCCATGAAGCATTCAGCGCATTATCAGGTCGACATGATAATGTAGTCTTCGTTCCAATGTACGACGCGATGTTCACAGGATCTAAGTTCTACTGGAAAAAGGAATTTGGAAACGCAAAATGCATATCGTTTTGCCGTAAATTACATCAAGAGATAACAAGAAGAAACGGCACAAGCCGATATTTCAAATATTTCCCGGACCCCGCTCACTATCGAACGGTGTCTGACTTCAGCGAGATTCGGCCATTTTTCTGGTATAGAAGAAACGAAATTGATGCGAATCTCGTGATTGAGTTATGCGCGGGGACTAAAATAAGAAACCTTGTGCTCCATAATGCACCGGATCCGGGAATGAGACCGTTATCAATTTCAAATTTTCCAGCCAATATTTCCAAATATGAAGTTACAACGTGGTTCGATAGCGCGGAAGACTATCGCGAAGCCTTGCTCAGAAATAATGTTTTTTTTGTCCCGCGGCCCGTCGAAGGGATTGGCATGGCATGTCTCGAAGCTATGGCCTCGGGCCTCTGTGTAGTGGCGCCAGACTTGCCGACCATGAACGAATATATTGCAAATGGGACGAATGGTCTGCTCTATTCGTTTCAGCGGAGATTGGGGCTCGATTTTTCGCGCGCACAAGCGATTGGCGCGCGCGCGCGCGAAACCGTGGAACGCGGGTTCGCCGATTGGCAACGGGAATTGCCCAGCCTCATGGAGTTCATTGTCACTCCCAAGAATCAACTGCGGACCGCCAATCCTCGGAGGGTCCAATTTGTGCGAGAGCAAACAAGCGGTTCGGCAAACCCGTCCGCGGCCAAATTATCTATCGTCACGGTTTGCTTGAATGCCGCCGATTGTTTGGAGGCGACTGTCGAGAGCGTTCTTGGCCAGGACCGGCCGAATATTGAATATATTATCTTCGACGGAGGGTCGACGGACGGCAGCGTTGCAATCATCAAGAAATACGCTGAATTCTTGGCCGACTGGCGGAGCGAGCCGGATGAAGGCGTCTACCATGCCATGAACAATGCCATCGATCGCTGCAGCGGCGATTGGATACTTTTCATGAATGCCGGCGACGCGTTCTCTGCACAGGACTTCGCTCAGCCGCATGTTCGGCCGCGTTCCGGAAGATGCCGACGTTGTCTACGGCCATCACTTTTACGTGCCGGTTGGCGGCCTCGAAGAATATCATCCCGCGGCAGATTTCGAGACGACCTGGAGCCGCCTTCAGCGGGGCGAATTGTGGTTTGATTGGTTGGCGGGAATCCCGGCTCATCAAGCAACCGCGGTGCGCCGCGCTCTATTGGCCAAGTTGCGGTTCGACACGAGCTTCCGCATTGCCGCCGATCACGACCTGCTCTTTCGAGCCTGCAAAAGCGGCGCGAAATTCTTCAATTCCGACGAATTGATCAGTGTTTACGCAGGGGGTGGGGCGTCGGCAAAAAACTATGCTTTGTGCAAGCAAGAATGGGCGGAGATAGGCCGGAAGTATGGAGATACGGCAGCCGTCGATGGCTTCTATGCGCTGCTCGAAGAAGCGGAGGCTCGCAATCGACGAAGCCTTTCGTTCAACCTGCGATCAGCCGCCCAAATTTGTCGCGCAGGCCTAAAACTACTTCTGCAAAACTGCCAACAAGCCCTTCGGGATCTCACCGGCCGGACGGACACAACAGCTACCTTACCGCGCGCAAGCGAGGGCAAACCATTGACCCCGGAAGAACGCTGAGTGGAAATGGTTGTCCGTCTCGGTGAGTGGAATAGTGCGGACGGCGAGATGACGGGTCGCGCTCTCAGGTGGACCGAATCCGGCACATGATACCCTCACCGGAGGGCCGCCATGAGATTACTTGGATTTGGCAAGAGAGATGCAAGATCGGCAGCGAAAAGCGTACGCAGGCGCAAGGTTGAGCCGCGCGACGCGGCAAATGCCAGCCGTGCGGTCTTTACCGCGTTCGCCGTCATGCTTAGGATCTCATTGCATGATCGCCGACCGAACCGCCTCGATCACTTCGAGGGCCTTCGCCCGCGCCCTCTCGGTGAGTTGTTCGGTCGTGCCATTCCTGTCCTCATCATCTGCTCTTGATTTGACATATCGCGTTGCCGCAACCAGGTGCTGGAGCTCCTGATCCGCCTGGCGTGGCTCGCCAGAAACCATGGATGTCAGCAAGATCTTGACGAGATAGCGAAGCGCCTCCACTTCCGCTCTCAGTTCGCGGCTTTTGGATTTGTGTTGGAAGATCTCGCGCGCGCGTTTGAACAAGCGCATGTTCTAATCTCGCAAAGGCTCTGATCGAGCGGTTGATGGGGCTGAATTATTCGAAAGCGACGATCTTCAATTTGTTCAGTGCCAGTCCGAGCTTGCGCAAGTCGCCGCTCTCTGGATAGAGATCGTTCGGGGCGGTCGGGAAAGGTATATTGATCGTGATAGTGACGGCGTCGGCGAGTGTCTCGAAATCGGCCAGGGGGACTTGTGTTTTTCCGTCCCCGCTGAAGACATAGGTTCCGCGGCTCTCGCCCACTTCGACCATGAATTCTGCCCCTATGTTCGGCCCGAAGGAGTGGCCATGAATTGCGAGGCTGAATTTTCGTGGCAGCGGCTCGCGGAAATGGATCTTGCAAGTTGGGCCAATCGTCCAGCGGCCCCAGGGCTCGTAGTTTCCGAACCCTTCGAGCCGCAGGATGAGGGAGCGGAGATCTTCGATTGAGAAATCTATGTTCTCGAGGCTGAGACTGGAATCGACGGTGAAGAGGCCCTGCGACTTGCGCAGGAACGACACGCCCCGGCGTCCTTTGCCGACGACATAGCGCCCAGCATATCCGTCTGGAAAGGTGAGTTGCGCAAGCCGGCGACGCAGCCGCTCGTCGTCGGCCTGCCAACTTTCGAGCGGGACATTGGTCATCGAATTATTGCGGGCGAGCGATCGCCAATTCCATTTCATTGAAACGCTGCCCGAGAAGGTGAACTTAGCGAAAGACGCGAGCATAAGCAGGAAGTAGACATCTTCTTCGACTTCAAGGCAGGGATCTTCGAGCACATGCGGTCGCAAAAGGCTTGATTTTCCGACGAGCGAGCCGGGCAGGATATAATTGTCGAGACGGAGCAATCTATCCAGGTTGAAATCGTCGAAGAATTTCAGCTCGCGCGTCTCCTTGATCTCTTTGTCGAGATCGCCGGCGAACCGGCCGGCCTGGTTGAGATAGAGGCCGTCTTCCTCGCATTTGATCCCTCCCGAATAGACAATATCCATTTCGGGAAATTGACGCATCACTTTGACGGCGCGCTCATAATGATTGCAGAATAATTCGTCGTCATCGTCGAGAATTGCAAAATGCGAGGTCTCCACCGCGCGCAACCCCTCGCAAAGCGCGGTGCTGCGATAGCCAGGTTTTGCTTGGATGACGCGGATGAATTCGAACGCCTTTTCTGCACGCAGCTGGTCGACATATGCGTCAAACCCATCAATCTCCGCAAATCGCACGAACAAAAGTCCAAAATGGCGGTAGGTCTGGCGGCGCAGCGACGAAACCGCACGATCAATCATATCGATCGGGCGCGATCCGACGCGCATGATCGCCGAAATGCAAGGATCTGACGAAACGTGCGGGACGATCTTGCGGTAATCCGCGATCCTTGGTCCGACATCGGCGACAAGCTTGCGCAGATTTTGCTCGAGCGATGCCGAGGCCGCGAAAGCCGAATGCATCCGTCCGATCCGGTCGCGGAACTCGTCCGGATTGGCCCTATCTTGCGCGAGCGCCTTGGCGATTTGAATGGCGACCACACTAGGGCCACGAAGCATATCGACATAGACGAGGCTGTCGCCGAAGGTGCGTACGATAGGTTCAAGGGGATCTGTAATGACGAGGCATTTTGCGGCAGCACCCTCGAAAACTCGCATACTCGGCGTGCCCTCGAGGCGATGCGCCGTCTTGTGGATTGCGAGCACGGCGCCGTGCCGGTTCAATGTCGCGGCGAGACTCTTACCGTCGAAAGGAATTGGGCCACGGTAGCAGCCCTTGATGAAATCCCATGCGGCGGCAGGCCCATAGACATTGAGATCGACACGCTGCTTGAGCGCCAGAAACAGATCCTTGTGGCGGCCTTGGTCCCAATGCACGCCCACATAAGCCAGGCTGAGATTGGCGGGGTCAGGCACGCCAATGTCGATAACGGGCGAACTCGGATAGAGATTGACCGGGCTGACGACCTGACCATCCCGCAGGGGAAAGTGGATGTCGCGACCGAATTGGCGCGTCGCATCGTTGATTGGAACAATCAGATCCCAAGATCGAATAGACTTCAGACGATCTTCGTCGTTCTTATAAAAGCGTGTCGGGCTCCAGAGCGCGCCGGCCGTAAAATGATCCGTCATTTTCGGGACGAATTCATGCGTCACCAAGACGAGGTCGGGCGCAAACGCGACGATCTCGTCCGAGCACATCACTTCGACGGCCTCATGACCGAGCTCGCCGAAGACGTGGATGAAACGCCTGATGAGCTCGATTTCCGCGCTGTGGGAGAGATTGGGAAAGGCGTTGAATAGAGCTATCCGCATGGCAGGCTGACCTAATGATATTTAGTACGTCGATCCAGCGGAAGTTTTTCGCGATCCGCAAGTTCCGAAAAAATCGGCTCTGAATTCAGAGCGGATCAATGTGTTTCGTTGCGGCTTGAGAATTCCCAACTCGAAATCGAAGCAGGATGGCTTCGTGCTTCCACCTCAATCCATGCTCTCTTGAAGCAAGCAGCCATCCCGTAACGCCGCGTTACGATCCGCGCGACCAGGAAAAAGCCTCTTCGAATTTGTCAAAAAAGCTGCCAAATAGGGCTTTGCCGATAGTTTCGCCCGCTCCGAAATGCCGGCCTTCAGATCTGCCAAAATAGCCGCTCCACGGCTGAATATTGTCGAAACCGACGGTGCAGGCGTCTCGATCGGTGCAAGCCTAGGCCGCGGAAGGCTGCAGAGCAACATTTTCCCGAAACCAGCTGTAGGAATGGGCTATGCCCTCATCGAGACTGATCTCAGGTTTCCAGCCGAGTGCGTTGATACGGCCCGAATCCATCAGCTTGCGCGGCGTTCCGTCCGGCTTCGTGGTGTCGAAGACAAGCTTCCCGCTAAAGCCGATAATGCCTGCAATCTTTTCTGCAAGAGCGCGAATGGAAATATCGGAGCCGGCGCCACAGTTGATCGGTTCGTCGCCATCGAAGCGATCCATCAAGAAAACCACGCCATTTGCGAGATCGTCGACGTGAAGGAATTCACGCAGTGGTGTGCCCGTGCCCCAGATCACAACCTCATCGCGCCCCGCAACCTTAGCTTCGTGAATTTTGCGGATCAGCGCAGGAAGGACATGGCTTGTCTTGAGATCGAAATTATCATGAGGCCCATAGAGATTGCTGGGCATGACCGAAATGTAGCGGCGCCCATACTGGCGTCGATACGCCTGACATAGTTTGATGCCGGCGATTTTGGCGATCGCATACCATTCATTGGTCGGTTCGAGCGGACCGGTTAACAGCGCCTGCTCGGGAATCGGTTGCGGCGCAAATTTCGGATAGATGCAGGACGATCCTAAAAAGACCAGCCGCTCGACGCCCGCAACATGTGCAGCGTGGATGACGTTCGCTTCGATGATCATATTTTCATAAAGAAAATCCGCTGGATAAGTATCATTGGCAAGAATTCCGCCGACCTTTGCGGCGGCGAGAATGACGACATTTGGCTTCTGCTTTTCCAGCCAGGAATGGACGGCGGCTTGATCGCGGAGATCGAGCTCGCGGCGGTCGGCCACGAGCAAGGTGACGCCATCCGCCAGAAGTCTGCGCATGATGGCCGAACCCACCATTCCTCTATGTCCGGCGACAAAGATTCGACGGTTAGACGACAAGGTTCTTCTCCTCAGGGGCGCCCGCGCTTTTTGAGAACCGCCAAGTCGCTGGCGACCATTTCCGACACGAGTTCCGTGAAGGTCGTGCGGTGCTGCCAGCCGAGCTTTTCCCGAGCATTGGTCGGATCGCCCATCAACATGTCGACCTCGGTAGGACGGAAATAGCGCGGATCCACTTCGACGAGAACCGTGTTGTCCTTTGCGTCATAGCCTTTTTCGTCCGTCCCGGTTCCTCGCCATACGAGCGTTCGGCCAATTTCTGCGAAGGCCCGCTCGACGAACTCACGAACACTATGGGTCTCGCCGGTTGCGAGCACATAATCGTCCGGCTCGTCCTGCTGCAGAATGAGCCACATCCCCTCGACGTAATCTCTCGCATGGCCCCAGTCGCGCTTTGCGTCAAGATTGCCAAGATAGACCTTGTTTTCGAAACCATAATGAATCGCGGCGACCGCCCGGGTGATTTTGCGGGTCACGAATGTCTCCGCGCGCGAGGGGCCCTCATGGTTGAACAAAATGCCGTTCGACGCGTGCATCCCGTAGGCTTCGCGATAATTCACAGTGATCCAATAGGCGTAGAGCTTGGCCGCGGCATAGGGTGAACGCGGATAAAAAGCGGTCTTTTCGCTCTGCGGACTCTCCTGCACGTTGCCATATAATTCGGATGTCGACGCCTGATAAAATCGCGTCTTATCCGTCAGGTTCAAGATGCGAATGGCTTCGAGTACGCGCAAGGTGCCAATACCATCTGCATTGGCTGTATATTCAGGCGTTTCAAAACTGACGTGAACATGGCTTTGCGCCGCCAGATTATAAACTTCGGTCGGCTGGACCTCCTGTATGATCCGGATCAAATTCGTCGAGTCCGTCATATCTCCGTAGTGCATAATGAAGCGAACATCCGCCTCATGAAGGTCACGATACAAATGATCGACCCGCTCCGTATTAATAAGCGATGCTCGGCGTTTCACGCCATGCACTGTATAGCCCTTAGATAAGAGCAGTTCGGCCAGCAGGGCGCCATCCTGGCCGGTGACGCCGGTAATTAGTGCAACTTTTGAAGAACTCATCGCGGAGAAAATTCCATTTCGACGCAAGTTGGAGGTGAACTGGACCATCTGGAACTGTAGTTAAGCCCAAACGACGAAGGTCGAGGCGGTCCCAAATAGCACTTGGTGGCGAACCTGACTAGCCTTCGGAAAGAACGTTCCGGTTCGGCTTGACCAATTCAAGACGATGTTTTGTAAGCATTTGTAATAATAGGATAAATTGTGGTGCTTAAGGCAAGAAAGTTGCTTGCGGCAAATTGCAACGTGCGGCATCCGCGCCTTTTGTAGTCTTTTTGCTGCCGGCCGCTTCAACTGATCTTAAGGCTGCCCGCCGAGTGTCCGGTCAAACGGGGCGCACATCACTGGAGAATCTCGCTCATGTATCTGAAGAGCGCTGGGAAAAATAAGTCGTGGGCAAATGGGCTGATGTGATCGAGGTCGGTGTAAAGCAGCCCGCCGTCCTTTCGAAGAGCGCATGTCTCGTTTGGTTCGCAGAGGTAGTCCGCGGTCGAAAAGTAGTAGAGACCTATGTGCCGTGGAAGTGTCTCTCTCAGGTGACGGTCTTGCTTGAGAAAATAAACAGTTTGAGGGGTATCGCTACTGCTGAAATATTTGTCTCCCCCCACGTCGAACCGCTCGGCGCGAGCAGATGCAAACGTCTGCGCGTTGAGGATTGGATTAGCACCGATCACCAGCAATTGAGCGCCTTGCGCAACCACCTTAGAATGCAGCGACAATATCTCGTTATCATAGGCGTCGAGCGGAGGTATAGAGCCATTATAATATTTCAAATATTGGCTTTTTGATAAATCCAACCTGAGGACAAGCAAGTCTCCTGGCCTCAGGCTGCCAACGAGCTCCGCCACCAGCCAATCTTCATCTACTTCGGGACAGACTTGCCTATCTGCCGACTTGATTTTGGCAAGCCGAAGCGGATAAGGGCATCCGTATCCATTAATGTATTTGAACTCATAACCCAATGAAGCCGCGGCGAAAGCAAGGTGCTTTGCGCTGACTTCTGCAAAGCTGTCTCCGACTAGGAGAACCTTTGGAGGAGACTGGGCGCTCGAGGAATGCGTGCATCTCGCTATGAATGCTTCGTCAAGGTTGGGTTTTGGAAGGTAAGCGTCGCCTGTCAAATAGTGCGGCGTCATGTTGCAACTTTTTATTTGTTGCTTCAGCGCCGATGACTTTTCATCTGGCACTTCATTCCATGTTGGTTTGAGCAAGTGGGATGCGAGGAGATCGTAACGTATTTTTTGGGTCCCCAGATAAAGTCGCCCCTTTAACGGGTTTTCAAGACCAACAAGAACCCCCGCGGCTACGACAGAAACGCATAATCCATAGGCAATCGATTGCCACCGCCGAGGAGACCATTCGGCGCGGCGAAGCGGCCTTTCGACAAAATGATAGGACAAAATCGCCAGCAGGAGCATGAGACCTGCCAATATGGGCGCCGACCACCAATGAATACCGATCGTCCAGCGGCTGATCGAGAGGACGCTCCAGTGCCATAGATAGAGCGAGTAAGAGACGAGACCGACGTAGACGACAGGGGGAGTTGTGAGAAAGCGATAGGCGAATGTCTGCGGGCGAACAGAGGCAATCAACATAGTGGTCATCATCACCACAGCGATCGTCGCCGCGACCGAGAACTGAAGCGGAATGAAAAATATCCCGACAATAACGGAAATCACCACCGTCGGATGCACTCTGGACAGCAGACGCGGGAGGAGACCACCGAAGCGCGTCTGAGCCAAGAACAACAGACACCCAGCACCCAGCTCCCAAAAACGCGTGGGCATCAGGAAATAGGCAGCGGGCTGGTTGGTTCCGCTCAGATAGACAAAGGCAAATACGGAAGCGACGCCGAGCACGCCCACAATCGCCATGAGATTTCTTGACCCCGTGGCGGACCGCCGCCCAAAACCGGTGAACCAGACCAAAACAGGGAAGACAAGGTAGAATTGCTCTTCCACACCGAGCGACCAGGTTTGCGTAAAGGCATTCAGTTCCGCCGAGGTGGCAAAATATCTGGTTGCCTGGCCGAGTAGATAAATATTCGAGAAGCCGAAAAGAGACGTTATGCCTGTCAGCAGGGAGATGTCGGGGTGCTGACTAAAAAGAGATATTAGAATACTCGTGAGAACGACGCAGAGCACAAGCGCCGGTACGAGGCGTTTTATTCGTCTCGAATAGAAACCAAGAAAAACATCCAAAAACGACTTGTTTGGTAGATTAGCAATCGAAGACGTAATAACATATCCAGAGATAACGAAGAATATGTCCACTCCCAAATAGCCACTGGGTAGCAGATCATCGCTGAAGTGGTTGATAATGACGGAAACGACCGCCAAAGCCCTCATCCCGTCAATCTCGGGCCTGTAGGCGGACTTTGCAGAAAAGCTACCGAGAGTTGCAGCGTTGGGTGAAACTTCTGTCGCAGGGTCGCATAAGTCTTCGCATTTTCTCAGCAATGCTAGTTACTCGCTCTCATGCGATCCTCGACTCGGTCGATCCTAGGGAACATCTGTTGGCGCGGACTGGACAGTCGACTCATTCGGGTTTGCGCCTCGCGGGTTATTGGGGAGAGCGCTGCCGACGGCCAGCCCAGTGGTTGGCCCGTGCGCGTCGCCAGTCGCAGCACGGTCGAACTCGATGAAATCACGGTTTCAGACCAGCCGCCATCTGAATCTTTGTCAATCGGTGCCGGAGAACGCGGTGCCCTTTGGATTGCCGGTATAGGTTTCGTAAGCGAATTCGGGCCGTGTTGACGGCTGAAAGAGTATGTCGAACTGCCAAAGAGCCATATCGTTTTGACGCCACAGCGGCTCTGAAATATCGATGACCTCGAACTGCCTCTCGCGCATGAAGTCGATCATTTCGAAAAACCGCAGCGCTTTGTCGCTGAGCCTAAAATTGTAAGTTTCTAATATGACGAGACTGGCAGCAGCCAAGGTTTTGCGGGCGCCTGCCAGAATTTGGGTCTCAAATCCATGCGTGTCGAGCTTCAGGAGATAGGGTCCGGGAAGGCCTCTATTCTGAACCTCATGATCGACACTGGTCATAGGGACCCATGTCGTTCCTTGCCCTTCGTATTCATGCGCGGCACCACTGAATGGATCATCCTCATGAAAAAAACTCACTTGACCGACAGCATGACCGGCCGCCTTGATCACGAATTCCGCGCCAGGGCGCGACCGGCAATAGTTTTCGAGGGCAGGGCGATGGAGCTCTTGGGCTTCGATCAAAAGATATTTGGCATCGGGAAAATGCTTCTCGCAGACCGCCGACCACATTCCGTTTGAGGCGCCGACGTCGATGACCGCACCGACCTCAGTTCCTTGTTTGCGCCGTCGCCATAGCGCCCGGTCGGTGGACAATACGTAGAATGCCTCGACCTCGGGCGAGTAGATTCGTTTGGGTTGTGGTGGAGCCGGTAATGGACTGGCCGCCACGTCCGCGGTTCTTGGCCTAATATGCCTCAAGAATTTCAAAAACTTCGTAACCGATAGCACTTTTGTCTCCGAAGAATGCGCCCATAACAGTCATGGCCCAGACGGGCAGGCCCAGCAAGCACGGAATATCCCGCAGATTGTCATGGCCGCCAAGAAAACCGGCACCAAATGAGTGGCAAAAATCAGTTGCCGAAGGTGATCCGAGGTGTCAGCCTTATCGGCGGTATCGAAGTCATCGAAACGCCGTCACAAAACGCCGCCTGATGAGTTCCGTCACCCAGAATCACAGTTTACTCACGGACGATAAGGCGACTATGCCTTTTTTTTGCGGATCGAACGCCGGGTCAAAACATTGATGCACAACATCCTGGTCTCGTCGGCCGGGCGCAGAGTCGAGTTGGTCCAGGCGTTCCAGGCGGAGCTTGGCATGCGCATTCCTGGGGCACAGGTTTTCACAACCGACCTGGATCCCGATCTCTCTTCGGCCTGCCAGGTCTCAGACAGGTGTTTTGCCGCACCGCGTTTCACCGACGGCTATATAGAGTTCCTCTCGGATCTTTGCCTCGCGCACGGCATCGGGCTGGTTGTCCCAACCATCGATACGGAACTTCTGTTGCTGTCGCGCTATCGCGATCAGTTCGAGAAAGCCGGCACCTTCCTAGTCGTTTCAGACGAGGCGCTGGTTGCCGCTTGCCGCGACAAGCGGGCGACCAGCGCCCTGTTCCACTCCTTGTCCATTAACACGCCGGCCATTTATTCCCGCGAAGCGATACGTTTTCCCTGTTTCTGCAAACCCTACGATGGAAGTTCAAGCATCGGCGCCGCGGCTCTCATGGATGCGAAGTCTCTTACGCCGGCAATGTTGGCCGACGAGAATTTGATGTTTATGGAGTTGGTGGATAAATCCCATAAGGAGTTCACGGTCGACATATACTTCGACCGTCACGGCGAGCTGAAGTCGATGGTGCCCCGCCAACGCCTCGCAACTCGCGCCGGCGAAAGTAGCAAGGGTATAACCAGGCGGGACGGGCTTTATGACTATCTGCTGCCACGCTTCAGCAAATTGGCTGGGGCGCGCGGCTGCATAACCATGCAGCTGTTTGCAGACAGCCCGCGCGAAAGATTTTACGCCATAGAGATCAATCCTCGTTTCGGAGGCGGATACCCTTTGGCCCAGGCGGCGGGCGCAAACTTTACCGGCTGGTTGATAGATGAGTATCTCCTCGGCCGTGACGTGGCATTCTTTGATGCGTGGGAGCCGAATCTGATGATGCTACGATACGACGCCAAGGTCCTGGTGCATGATGCCACCTAATTTCAAAAACACCGTGGTGACTGTGGATCTCGACGACACCCTCTATGCTGAAATCGATTACTACCGATCGGGCGTGCGGGCGGTCTGCCGCGAGATTGCCGTCCTCTTTGGTCGCGATATCGAGCCGGCGCTTCTGGACTATGAGGCAGAAGGGGGTAGGGACCTATGGACGGAAGCCTGCAACCTCTTGAACCTGCCGCTTACTGTCAAGGATCAGTTCCTTTGGATTTACAGGCTACACGTCCCCGACATCGCCCTCTCGCCGAATGTTGTGTCTACACTGGCTGCCCTTAACGCCTCTTGCCGAAAGGTGGTCATTCTGACCGATGGGCGTTCAATTAGCCAACGACGTAAGCTGGCCGCTCTGGGTCTGACGGAATTTGAGGCCTATATTTCGGAAGAATGGGGCTCGGTGAAGCCCGACTCGGCTCGGTTTCTAGCCATCATGCGTCGCTACCCCGGCGCGCACTACGCCTATGTCGCTGACAATCCCAACAAGGATTTTGTTGCTCCCAACCAGCTCGGATGGAAGACCATAGGGGTTCGGGATCGTGGGCGGAATATTCACACCTGCGACCTCAATGCGAAGCCTCTCGATTACCGGCCTGGGGCTTGGATTGATTGTTTTGCCGACATTATCGATAGCCTATCCGAGGCACCCTGATTTCGTCTTGGCCCTCATTCGCCGAAGAGGAGGCCAGGCTCGGTCGCCGTGCCGTTTTGACTGGTCACTAAAACGAAGACCGGGACTTGGTCTTGCGCAAAGCCACCTTGGCAGGGCGCGTTGACGAGATCGTAGGCCGGCAGATGGTGCACGGCTTTGAAGTTTCAATTGGACGAGGAGGACGAATCCCAAAGGGGCGCAGCAATGGCTCGCCGAGGAGCGTTCCGATCAAATCATTGCCGTCGCCGTATGATCGGCTGACTTCACCACCCTGAAGATCGCGCCAAGACAAATCCCAGCAAAAACGGCGGCAGTGCCGATGCGCATCGCCGCGAGGGCTCCTTAGTTTTGCTTTGGGCTTGCCTTGGCCTCACTTTTCACTATTCTCGGAGCCGCTCCTTAGTTGCGGCTTCCCGACAATTACTTCCGATCGAGCTTTCCCGATTTGCTTAGAGTGGCACCAATCCCGCACCATCGAACCTGCGGCACATTGAAAGTCTGATGGCAAAGGCGCTCGCGGGAATGTCGCCCGCAGGAGACAATGGTACCCAGGCTAAGTCATGCAGGTTCATTCATGAAGGAATGGCGAAAACTCATCGTCTCTCCATCCATCTCGATTTTGGCGGCGATTCAAGCGATAAACGACGGCGGCGTCCAGCTCGTCCTCGTCGCCGATGATGCAGGACGGTTGCTCGGGACTGTCGCAGACGGTGATGTGCGAAGAGGCATTCTCAAACAAATCCCGCTCTCCGAGCCCGTGTCGAAAATTATGAATACTTCGCCCCGGACGATCGTTGCGGACCTCGGGCGCAACGAGTTGTTGCATTTCATGCGACACGAGGGCCTTCATTGCATCCCGCGCGTTGATGCGGAAAACCATATTCTCGGTTTCCATACGATCGACGAAATTGTGTTGCCTGAGCCGCGCGAGAACTGGGTCGTTCTCATGGCCGGGGGCCGCGGACAGCGGCTTCGGCCTTTGACGGATACGCTGCCGAAGCCACTCTTGGACATTGGCGGCCGCCCAATTCTCGAAACCACAATCCGCAATCTGGTGGCGCGAGGATTCTGGCGGATTTTCATTTCGATCAATTATCTCGGCGATATGATCGAAGCCTATTTCGGTGATGGCAGCAAATACGGTTGTCAGATCGTCTATCTTCGCGAGGAGGATTATCTCGGCACTGCAGGTGCACTGTCGCTTTTGCCGTCGCGTCCGTCGGCACCATTCATCCTCATGAATGGCGACATACTGACCAATATGGACAGTTGCGATCTCATCGCGTTTCATAATGCACATGGCGCCAACGCTACAATGGCGATTCGCAAACACGAATATCAAGTTCCCTACGGCGTTGTTCAATTCGACAGGCATCACTTCAACGAAATCTCGGAAAAGCCTATCAGTATTTTTTTTGTCAACGCTGGAATTTATTGCCTGTCGCCGGAAATTCTCGATTTGCTCGAAGGCAAGAGATCGATCGACATGCCCGACCTATTGGTCACGGCGCGCAATCTGGGAATGCGTGTCACAGTCTATCCGCTGGGAGAATATTGGCTCGATATTGGCCGTATAGAGGATTTGCGGCGCGCCCATTCCGAGTTTCAGACTGTTTTTGAATAGGCCGCACATATACCCCGATTCATCGATGGTCGGAAAAACCGCTTGCCAAGGGGCGTTTTTGGGATTCGTGATGGGGCATGATTTGCGCCGGCTTTTTGTCTCCTGTTGACCGCGCCGACCTGACCGCCCTTGCGCGGGATGGATCGGCGGCGCATCGATTGACGCGGCGTGCCAATGCGCTGGTGCTTTTGGATTCCGGCTGGAGTTGCGAAAAGGTCGGCGGGGCCTTGCTGCTGGACGACGACGCGATCCGCCGGTACCCCGGATTGTTCATCGAGTATGGCTTTGAAGGGCTGACGCGTTTCGAGGCCGGTGGCAGCGCCTGCCAGATGGGCGGCGAGCAACAGGAAAAGCTGAAGGCCTGGGGCGCGGTGGCCTTGCTGCGTTCGACACGCCAGATCGGCGCCTGGATCGAGAAGGTGTTCGGCCACCTCTACGCGGGCCGCTCGGGACTGATCGCGTTGTTGCATCGCCTGGCGCTCGAATATCACAAGCCGGAAGTCATCCCGCGCAACCCCCGGATCAAATCCCGGGGCGACGAGGAAAAGCGAAAGGCGTTCATCGCAAGCTACGATAAGCTCTTGAATTCATTGGGCGACGACGAGGCCGTGCTGTTCGGCGGCGCGGTGCATCCAAGCCATGCAGCGCGGCCCGCAGGCTGTTGGGCGCCGAGCCAAGAAAATCTCGCGATCGAGCAGACGAGCGGGCGTCAGCGCATCAACATTCACGGCGCAATCGACTTGGAGACCGGGCAAACGCGAATGATCGAGGCTCTGACCGTCGGCGCCGCCACGACGATCAAGCTCCTGGAATCGATCGAGGCGCGCTATCCGTTGCTCGCGCTCATCCCGGTCTTTCTCGACAATGCGCATTATCATCTCCCCAAACTCGTGCAGGAACGGCTCGCTCAGCCGGGGCGCCGGATCAAGCTGCACTTCATCCCGCCCCATTGCCCGCACTTGAACCTGATCGAGCGGCTGTGGGGCGTCATGCCAAACATGTCACCCACAATAAGTCCTACGCGACCTGCGCCCTATTCGCCGATGCGACGCTCGAATTCCTGCGTGAAAAGGTGCCCCGAAACTGGCCGGAATTATGCGATTCCGTCACTGACAATTTTCGCGTCATCAATCCTGAGAGTTTTCCGGCCGTGAAGTGATCAGGTTATATGAGGATGGGTGATATGAGGCTCATGGTTGAAATCGCTCCTGGCGAGTTGATCGACAAAATCACCGTCCTGGAGATCAAACTCGAGAACATTCCTGACGACGCGAAACTCGCCAATGTTCGCCGCGAATATGACATTCTGACCGAAGTGCTGCGAAAAGAGGTTGCCCTGACGGATGCGCTTTCGCGTCTAACGGCCGCGCTCAAGGAGGTCAATGCCGAGCTCTGGCGGATCGAGGACGATATCCGTAACCAGGAAAGAGCCAAGGCATTCGGCGCGAAATTCGTGGCTCTCGCGCGATCAGTCTACCGAACCAATGACCGGCGTGCCGCACTCAAGCGCGAAATCAACGAACTGCTGAGCAGTGCAATCATCGAAGAAAAGAGCTACGCAGCCTATTGAGGCGGTCCTTGCCCCGCAAACTCAGCTTCCGAAGTCTAAGCCCGTAGTTCGCTGAACTGGTGGTCCCAGCGCCGCGCTTATGGCGTAGCGCTCTCGGCGGTTTTGGCGGACACGGCCATCGCCGCACGATAATCGCTCCAAAGCATCTGGTGTTTGCGCAGAGAGTACGGCGCATCGCCAGCGACCGCTCCGATCATCATTTTGAAATCGCCGCTCTTCATCGACTCCATTGGATTGCCTTGTAACCAGGATAGGAACACTTTGGGGTGCGGGGTCAAACCCATGCGGATACGATTGCATACCTCGACAACATAATACATGAGATGCGCATGATCCCGCTGCTCGGCCGTCGGCTTGCGCGCACCGTCGACAGCTTCGAGGATAAGCCTGAAATAATGTTCGCGATCATTCGGCCTTTGCACGAAATCCGTTCGCGCATAATAACTGTCACGGAACACCACCACCGGGCAACCCATCATCGCGGCCTCGACGCCGAAGGTGGTTGAACCAACAACAACGACTTTCGAGCGGCGGCTCAATTCATAGGTCGAAACGTCGCTGAACGCATTGAAGATGACGACATTAGCCCCGGCCGCCTGAAGTTGCTTGAGGCGATCCATGGCATCCACACTTTGGTGAGACATCAGCTCACGCTCAGTCGGATGCTGACGAACCGCAATGCGAAGGCCAGGGCGAATTCTGCTCAACTCGACAATTGTACTTTCGATCCAGTCTCGCGCATCCGCGAAGATATAATCGAGACCGAGTGCTGCCGTATCGCCTTCCCAGCTCATACACAAAATGACGTCATATGAATCGACGCCGGTTGTGTCGAATTTGACCTTCAACAGTTCGTCGCCCTGCTTTTCTCGCGTCGAACGGATTTTGCGCGAAAGCGCGATCGCGAAATCGCGCTCTTCTTGCGAGGCGGAAAGAAGATAGCCGTAAGTCCTCACGTTATCCGGCTGCTGGGCGGCAACACCATCGACGGACAGGTACAAACATTCATCGCCGAAGTCGAATGTGCCCCGCCGAAGACCGAAATGAGCAGCAAGATCGGTAAAGATCCAGCTTCCGCTCACCGATCCAGCCGGCACGAAAACGGCGTCGCCGGCTTTCTCTTTCCACAAGTGGGCAAGCCGCAACCCTTTGGAGACCAGTTGCTTTTCAGCCACCGGAACGAATGCCTCCGGTGGCGGATAGGAAACCATCCCGTAGCCGACGCGATACGCAAGGTCGAGCTCTGCAGCGCGCCGCGCCGTCTTGTTGACTTGTTCTCGATCGGCGTCGTTCTTTGTGAGAGGGAGTCGGCTAAGGCGAGTGACTGGAACCCGGCCTCTGAAGACCCCGCACATCTTTTCGATGGCCTCCAACTCGCGATCCCAAACACGATTGTACCAAGGATGAGCAATGTCTTCGATCAACGGATAAGTAATATCGTCGATCAAAAAGCGAACCTCCAATGAGTTTCGCTGCGCCAAGCAGACGCCAATGATCATAGAGAAATAAGCCGTCGGGCAATTGTGCCAAGGTGAGAGGACCACATAGATCCTGCGCCTTTCGACCCGCGAAAAAAGCTGGCCCAATCTCGCTAGAAATCCAGGCCATGGGCCGAGAAGGCGCCGAAGCAACGCCCTAACTAATGGGCCGGATTGCTTATATTCATAGCCGAGGGGCGAGGGCGCCATGGGCGAGAGCTCTTTCAAAAGGCTAGGTATGTACGCTCAACCCGAAACCGCTCTAGATCACGTTCATGATTTTGGATTGCAGCAATCCAAAATCATGAACGTGATCAATTCTAATAATTTAGAGCGGGCTGCGGGCGGAAAATTGGTTCCCACTTTTCCTCAACCCGCTCTAGTGTCCTGGATCACCTCCGTCAAGGAGGGGGCGATTTCGCGAGCTTCGCTGCTCCGCGTCGAGCGAGATTCTTGGGATTGAGGCACGGGTTTCGTGAGCGAGGCCATTTACAGTATCCGATGTCACGTGGCGACGTGGTAATTGCCATTCGCCATTCTGCGCAAGCAGGATGGCGCCAACGAGGCGGCAGAACGAATTTGGAGGCGTCTAGTACCCACTATCGCGGGTAGTTAAGTCGTGATTCAAGGCTGCATGAGCAGCAATATCATTCCAGAAGCTACGCCGATAATTCTGACGGCGGAAGAACGGGCCGAGCTTGAGAGCTTGGTGCGTTCGACGAAGACCGAACACCGCACCCGTTTCAAGGCGCGGATCGTTTTGCAGGCGGCGGATGGGGCTGCGACCCGCGCCATTGCCCGCGCGGTCGGCTGCACGATCGGCACAGCGTCCAAATGGCGGGTGCGTTACGCCAAGGACCGGCTTGCCGGCTTCAGCGAGACGGGTAACCGCGGCCCCGTGCCGAAATATGGCCCCGAGACAGGCCGACGGATTTTGGCGCTGCTCGACGAAAAGCCGCCGCAAGGCTTCGCCAATTGGACGGCTCCTTTGCTCGCCAAGGCGCTCGGCGACGTTCATGAGCAATATATCTGGCGTTTTCTTCGTGCCCAGAAGATCGATCTTTCCGGTCGCAAGTCCTGGTGCGAGAGCAACGACCCCGACTTCGTGGCGAAAGCCGCCGAGATCGTCGGCCTTTACATGGCGCCGCCCGAAAACGCGATCGTCCTCGCCGTCGATGAGAAGCCGGCGATCCAGGCCTTGGAGCGCGCCCAGGGCTACCTCAAACTGCCGAACGGACGGGCGATGACGGGCCAGTCGCATGATTACACGCGGCATGGCACCACGACCCTTTTCGCCGCGCTCGATGTCGCGACTGGCAAAGTCATCGGCCGCCACGCCAAGCGCCGACGGCGCGTCGAGTTCCTCGCCTTCATGAACGAGGTCATCGCCGCCTACCAGGACTGCCATATCCACGTCGTCCTCGACAATCTGTCCACCCACAAGCCCAAACACGACAGGTGGCTTGCACGGCACAAGAACGTCACCTTCCATTACACGCCGACCCACACATCTTGGCTGAACCAGATCGAAATCTGGTTCTCGATCCTTGCCGGAAAGTCCCTCAAGGGCGCCTCGTTCCAGGCCGTCGAAGAGCTCAAGGCCCATATCGACGCCTTCATCCGCACCTATAATGAAACAGCTCGCCCCTTCGTCTGGACCAAATCCGAAGTCCATCAGAAACGCCTCAAACCATGTTTCGCGGACCCGTGATTCCGGGTACTAGAGCGGGATGAGGAAAAGTGGGACGCTGCATGGCCTTTCCGGCGCGATCAAGCTTACGCAGATCGCGTAGACTTATCTGCATATCCCGCTCTAAGTTATTAAACTCTGGTTTTGCAGTCTGTCTCGCTAACAAACTGAAGCTATTGAAGTATCTCGCGGTGCCAATCCAATGTAGTGCGATGGCCCTGTTCGCGCAAATCGAGTGCGAAGTTCCAGAGTCGAATGAATTATTTGCCTTTCGCGGTTGCACAACCGTGGAATTTAATTCGTGGAACAGGTACTTAGAAGCGTCGGCACAGAAGTTCCCGGCAGAAAACCTCACAACCTTGCCGGCAGGTACTCGTCGTCCGCGCGGTTGGAGAAGCGCGTTAGTTCGGCCTCGAAGGTGAGCGGCACCATGCCGGTCGGCCCATGCCTCTGCTTGCCGATGATGACCTCGGCGAGCCCGAGTACACGTTCCATTTTGTTTCGCCAGGCTTCGTGTTCCGGTGTGCCTTCCTGCGGCTGCTTGTTCTTCTCGTAATATTCCTCGCGGTAGACGAACATGACGACGTCGGCGTCTTGTTCGATCGAACCGGATTCGCGCAGGTCGGAGAGCTGCGGGCGCTTGTCTTCGCGGCTCTCGACCTGGCGCGACAGCTGCGACAGGGCGACGACCGGGACGTTCAGTTCCTTCGCCAGGGCCTTGAGGCCGGTCGTGATCTCGGTCACTTCCTGCACGCGGCTGTCGCTGCGCGTCTTCGATGCCGACAAGAGCTGCAGATAATCGACGACGAGCAGATCGAGGCCGCGCTGACGCTTCAGCCGTCGCGCCCGGGCGACGAGCTGGGCAATCGAAATGCCGCCGGTCTGATCGATGTAGAAGGGGAGGGTTTGCATTTCGCGGGCAGATTCGGCGAGGCGGTGGAACTCGTCTTCGGAAATGTCGCCGCGCCGGATCTTGTAGGATGGGATGCCCGCCTGCTCGGATATGATGCGGGTCGCCAATTGTTCGGACGACATTTCGAGCGAAAAGAAGCCGACGATCCCGCCGTTCACCGTTTCATGCGTCCCATCGGGCCGCGGCGTGAATTCATAGGCCTTTGCTATATTGTAGGCTATATTGGTGGCGAGGGCCGTCTTGCCCATGCCCGGACGGCCGGCGATGATGACGAGATCGGAGGATTGTAGGCCACCAAGCATAGTGTCGAGCTTACTTAGACCCGTGGCAATGCCGGAAAGCCGGCCGTCGCGTTCAAAAGCCTTGGCGGCCATGTCGACGGCCGTCGTCAGAGCCTCGGAAAAGCGCTGAAAGCCACCGTCGTAGCGGCCGGTCTCGGCCACCGAATAGAGCTTGCGCTCGGCCTCTTCGATTTGTTCGCGCGGCGAGGCCGCGATCGGCGCATCATAGGCCGCATTGACGATGTCTTCGCCGATGAGGATCAGATCGCGGCGGATCGCGAGATCATAAATCGTGCGGCCATAGTCTTCGGCATTGATGATTGTCGTCGCCTCGCCGGCGAGCCGTGCGAGATATTGCGGGATCGTCACGCCGCCGAGATCATGTTCGCCTAGAAAGGTCTTCAATGTGACCGGTGTCGCAATCTTGCCGGCGCGGATAAGCTGGCTCGCGACGTCGAAGATGCGGCGATGCAGGTCCTCGGAAAAATGCTGCGGCTTGAGGAAGTCCGAGACCCGGTCGAACGCATCATTGTTGACGAGAATGGCGCCGAGCAGAGCCTGTTCGGCTTCGATGTTATGGGGCGGCATTCGGTAGACGGGCGATGTGGCGCCGTTAGCGGGCGCCGGTGCCGGTGCGTTCAATGAGCCTGATCGACCGGCGAATTGTTCCAGGGTTGGCATAGGGGCTCGTCGAGGTGGGAAAGGCTGGTCGATTCGCGACCAGAACTTTGTTGCACGGCAAGGCGGCGGATTGGAGACAATTGTCGCGCCGAAACCGATGACGTCCCGCTATCCACATGCAACGAACGCGTGCATGTCACGCAAGCCGCATCCGATTTTCGACAAACTCGCGACGCCGACAGCGATGCCGGGAAAAAGTTGAACTCGTCGACATGGGCTAATCAAAGTGAACTGCCAAGCTCCTCTCAAGCCATTTTCCGCCCTATCTGCATGAAATTCGCGCGCAGAGGGCAGCAAATTTCCGACCGAGGGTTGTTGGGACATCCATGCCGAAATGTCGCTGAAGATCCTGCTGATCGATGCGGACAGAGAGCGCACCCGGATATTGGCCGATAGTCTTTCGGTGTCGTGTTTCGCTGACATATTCAGCACAGTCGCGGGGTGGCGCTCGATCGTTCGAACGGCAACGTTTCGGCTGCGGCGCGTCGGCTACAGATCACCAGGCCACAACTCGACTATCGGCTGCGCAGGCTCGGCATGAAGCCGTCGTCGAAAGCGCGGGCGCACACATTGCTCGTTCTCGGAGCAAGCAAGGGTCCGCGCCAGACCATGTCGCTCAGGAATCTTGACGAAAGATGTGTTCTCACGCTCACGCTGCTCCATGAGATTGCTGCAAAGCAGAGATTGAAGCGCAACGAAGACGCGTCTATCCTTCGCAATCACCGCCGCGGTCTTCATTGCAGCGATGACGCCCCGCATTGCGGGGCCGATCCGTGCGGCGCTTGCGCCTGTGCAAAGCGCCCATCGGGAGCGAGGAGAGCATTTGCGCGCTCTCGGCAGCGAAGGAGAAGTCCAATGAAAACCAAGCAGGTCATGCACAAAGGCGTCGAATGGGTGTCGCCCGATACACCGGTGCGAAAGCTCGCGAAAATGATGAAAGAGTTCGACATAGGCGCCGTTCCGATCGGCGAAGGCGACAAGCTCGTCGGCATGGTGACCGATCGTGACCTCTGCCTGCGCGCACTGGCCGACGGCAAAGACATTGAGTCGATGACGGCTCGAGATGTGATGACTGCGGGAATCATCTGGTGCCGCGACGATGAAGACGTCGAGGAGGCCGCAGATCTCATGGAGCGAAAGAAAGTGCGCCGCCTTCCCGTCATCGACGAGAACAAACGCATGGTTGGAATGTTGAGCCTCGGCGACGTCTCGCATGCAGCCGGCCTGAAGACTGCGGGCGAGCTGACCAAGGCCGTATCGGCGCATCATCGCTAACACTATTTCGATCGGGTGGACTCACCCGATCGACGAGATGACGCGCCGTTTCGAGAGAATTCAACCCGTCACGTCTGAGACATCCGATTTTTCGGATGTCTCAATGATGCACGACATCGGATATCCGACGTCCAAGTGGCGGAAAAACAGAGCCGGCGTAAGGTCTATGCCTCTTCGCCGCCGGCCTCTGCCAGAGCTGCGCCGACCTCGAGACCGAGATCTTCCATGGTCGCGGCTTCGACGACGTTGATCTTTTCCCCTTTGGCCTGGCGCTCCGCCTCTTCCTGTGAGCGTGCGACATTGATCGTGATCGGGACCTCCACTTCGGGATGCAGCTGAATGGGGATGGCGTGCACGCCGATCGACTTGATCGGCGACATTAGGGCAACCTGGTTGCGGGAGAGGCTGAAGCCTGCCGCCGACACAGCCTCGGCAATGTCGCGGGTCGAAACGGAACCGTAGAGCTGCCCGGTCTCGCCGGCTTGGCGAATGATGATGAAACTCTTTCCGCCGAGTTTCTCGGCGACGGCCGCAGCTTCCGTCTTCAACTCGAGATTTCGGGCTTCTAGCTGCACGCGGTGATCTTCGAAACGCTTCTTGTTCGCTTCGGTGGCGCGTAGAGCCTTGCCGCAGGGCAAGAGAAAATTGCGGGCAAAGCCGTCTTTGACGCGCACTCTATCGCCCATCTGACCGAGCTTGGCGACGCGTTCCAGCAATATGACTTCCATGGTTCGGGTCCTTTCGATCACATCAAGTTTTCTGAGGTAGGGGGCGCGGCCTGCGCTCGCGAAAGGTGAAGCCGGCATCGAGCAAGCCGAGTAGGGCAAAGGGGATGAGCATCAAAAAGGGTGGGACCGCGGCGGTAACATAGATTGCGGCAAGCAGCGCCGCGCGGAACTTGATTCCGCGCGTCAGTGCGTGCGTGACCGCCAGTCCTTCCAGCACGAAGCCTGTGCCGAGGGCGGCGGCTGCGCATGAAGCTATGGCTCCGGCAAGGCCATCGAGCAAGCATGACGCGAGGCTCGCGAAAAAGCCGAGAGCGAGGGCGCGCGGCAAACGCACTTCTCGCGCTAAGTCGGGCCAGCGCCGCACTAACAGGTTCGAGACCTGAACGATCCGTCCCGCGAGCCAAAGGTCGGCCGCGAGCAGCAGCAGGTAGGAAGAGGTCACGACCGGCGGAATAAGCCTGATATAGAAACGCGACAGTTCTTGCAGATCTATGCCCGCAGGCAGTTCGCGCGTGCTGGCGGCAGCGAGGACATAGGGCGCTATTCTTGCCGCCGAGCGATCGACGATCACGGCGAAACCGCCGTTGCCCAGACTTATCACTATGAGCGAGAGAGTGATGATCGAAGCGGCGGCCAGCACGGCATAAGCGAGAATACGGCTGAGCGGGTAGGAATTGCGGCCAAATGGTTTCTCTGAAACTCTACGGTCGGTCTCGCGCCAAGGGACGTCCCGCCAAGGGAACCCGGCTTCCGTTCGGCTGAGCCTGGTGAGGCGGGCCAGCCACCAGGCGGGAAATCCGAGCACCAGGGCAAAGGCAGCGCCGAAGAGCGCCGCCGAGACGAGCCTGACCTCCCAGGAATCAGCCGGCCTCGCGGCCATGTAAAGGATGATCGTGCCCGTGCCGGTCGCCGCCGCGCTCAAACCCGGTGCCCAGCCGAAGCCGAGCGTCGCGATCATGATCGGCAATGGGGCGAGCGAGGCCATAAAGAGGGCAGGCAGCGTCCCCTGCCGGACGACCAGACAGAGCAGGGCAGCCGTCAGTCCGGCACCGACTGCAACCGGATATTTAAAGTCGAATGTCTGACTGGAGCTTGAAACCATCGCCGAGCTGTCCCGCGTCTGCGGTTAGGAAACGACACCACACGGGTTCGTTCCAGCCGAACCGACGGGTTGAGCCCGGCGGTCTTCATTCGTTGCGATTGGGCGTCCCGATACGGCGCGCTTCAACCTACGTACGGATGGGCACCCATCCGTTGGCATCGCAACAATTAGAGCGGATCCCGCCAAAGGCGGAAGCACGTATGTACGCAGCGCCTCGAGCCACCCTCAGCGGATGACATAGGGGAGCAATCCGAGAAAACGTGCCCGTTTGATCGCCTTCGCCAGTTCCCGCTGCTTCTTTGCGGAGACCGCGGTAATGCGTGAAGGAACGATTTTGCCGCGCTCTGAAATATAGCGCGAGAGCAGCCGTGTGTCCTTGTAGTCGATCTTCGGAGCGTTGGGGCCGGAGAAGGGGCAAGTCTTGCGACGGCGGAAGAATGGCCGGCGAGCCGGGCCTGCACTAATTGCCATCAAAAGCCCCCTTCTTCACGCCGCGGCTGCCTCGTCGCGGGGGCGCCGCGGCGGCCGATCGGGCCTATCGCCGCGACCGCCGCGACGCTCGCCTCTGTCGAACCGATCGCCACGGTCGCCGCGGTCGTCGTCGTCGCGCTTGCGCAACATGGCGGACGGCCCGGCCTCCAATGCGTCGACGCGCACGGTGATGAAACGGATGATGTCTTCATTGATCCCCATCTGCCGTTCCATTTCGGTCAAAGCGGCGGGGGGCGCATCAATGTTGAGCAAAGTGAAATGCGCTTTGCGGTTCTTCTTGATGCGATAAGCGAGGGATTTGACGCCCCAATACTCGAGCTTTTCGACTTTGCCGCCGAAAGATTGGACGATCGATTTCAATTGCTCGCTCTGGGCCTCCACCTGCTGGGCGGAAATGTCCTGGCGCGCAAGATAGACGTGCTCGTAGAGAGCCATGGTCTTGCCTTTCCTGATTCGACCTCTTCGACGAGGTGACGCGAGACGGCGCAGAGCCCTTCGAGCCCCGGAAAGGCTCGAGCGAACACACGAAGGCGGAGACACGGGAAGACGGATAATCCTACGCACCAAGCTCTTATTTCGGGAAAAATCATATTTTCCAGATAGTTCTGACATCGAAGGGATGTAATGTCCGAACTGCTTTCAGGCGCGCCTTCCGTTCAGCCCCCAGCCGAAATCGCGAAGCGCGCTTTATACGCATATCCGCGGCGGATGCAAGCGGCAGCGCAAAACGGATTAGATTGCTCCGGTCTGAAAAGGCACAGGTTCGGCTCCCGCCGCGCTATATGCATGGGCCCCATTCCCCGCTGGCGTGGATGCGCCAGGATTTGAGGCCGGCTTTGGCGACGACGGTGCGGCCGGCCTTCGCCATTGCGACGAGATGCTGGAAGACGAGCGGTGTGCGCCAGGCGAGCGGCTTTTCCGGATCGCAAACGGCGCGATATTCGTCGCTGTCGGGATCTTCCATGAGGATCGTGCCGACGCGGTCCGGACGCAGCTGTGCGCTCAAGCCGCGGTCGCTTTTCCAGAGACATTCATAATCGCGGCAGACCGTCGGACGCTCTTCATAGATCCCGCAGCCTTTGCCCGGCTTGCACTCTTTGCACAAGAGGCCGGCCGGCTTGCGCAATTCCTCGATTTCGAGGATTTGGCAGCAGAGGTTGCACTCGGCGCAAGCTTTCCCCGGAATATCCATCTCTTTCTTTTCTCACGCCGCGCTGCGGTCGCCATCAAGGCGAGCCAAATCGACGCACCATATGAGGCCTTCAGGAAACCCAGAGCAATCGGAATTCGATTCTCGCGCGAAGGCAGTCGGCAAACGATGCCATCGCCGTTGTTTCGTTCGCTGCCGCCCGCAATGCGACCGGCTTGACAGGTCGATCGCGGAAATGCCACTCGCAGATTTCCAATAACCAAGGGCAGGCGTGGGATGTCCCAGGAATTCGTGAAGGCATTCGTGTTTCCGGGTCAAGGATCGCAAGCGGTCGGAATGGGCAAGGCTTTGGCCGAGGCCTTTGCGTCTGCGCGAGCGGTGTTCGAAGAAGTCGACGCGGCTTTGCACGAGAAGCTGACGGAGTTAATGTTTACGGGGCCGGAGGCGCAACTCACTCTGACCGCCAATGCGCAGCCGGCCCTCATGGCCGTCAGCATGGCGGCCTTGCGCGTCCTCGAGACGGAAGCTGGACTTGATCTCCAACGCGACGCGGCGTTCGTGGCAGGCCACTCGCTTGGCGAATATTCGGCTTTAGCGGCTGCCGGCTCGTTGTCCGTCAAGGATACGGCCTTGCTGCTGCGCCGGCGCGGCGAAGCGATGCAGCAGGCGGTTCCTGCCGGCCGCGGCGCGATGGCTGCACTCCTGGGACTCGACTACGAGACCGGTGTGGCGATTGCGGAACAGGCTCAGAAGGAGGCAGGGGCAGGAGAGATCTGCCAAATCGCCAATGACAATGGCGGCGGCCAGGTCGTGGCCTCTGGCTCGAAGGCGGCGGTCGCTCGCATCATCGAAATCGCCAAAGCGAAAGGAGCGCGGCGGCCCATTCTTCTGCCGGTCTCGGCGCCTTTTCATTGCGCTTTGATGCAGCCGGCCGCCGAAGTCATGCGAGAGGCTCTGGCAAATGTCGAGATTAAGCCACCAAAAGTGCCGATCGTGGCCAATGTGCTGGCGCAAGCCGTCACCGATCCGGAACGGATTCGGACCCTTCTCGTCGCCCAGGTGACCGGGACAGTGCGCTGGCGCGAAAGCATTCTCGCCATGGTCGCCGAGGGCGTCTCCTTATTCGTCGAAGTCGGTGCAGGCAAAGTCCTCACGGGTCTTGTGAAAAGGATCTCGGATCGCGCGAGCGGTCTTGCCGTCGGCACGCCGGCCGATGTCGAAGCCTTCAAGGCACTTGCTTGAAACGCGGTCGCATTGTCTTGGCATCTCGAACAGCATGTGCTGCAGAGGCCAGGGCAATCGGCACGAATGCTCTGAAAACTGGGAACTGTACAGTGCGGAGGCGGTTGCCGCTTGCTCCGCAACAGCAGGTCCGGCGAAACTGCAAAGGCTGAATTCATGTTCGATCTCACCGGCAAGACGGCGCTCGTGACGGGTGCCAGCGGAGGCCTCGGCCAGGCGATTGCGCGGGCCCTGCATCGGCAGGGCGCCAAGGTCGCCCTCTCCGGTACCCGCAAAGAAGCGCTCGAGGCCTTGGCCGAAGGCATGGCGAAAAACGTCTTCGTCTTGCCGTGCAATCTCGCAAACCTCGCCGAGACGGAAAAACTCGTCCCCGCCGCCGAAGCGGCCATGGGCAGCCTCGACATACTTGTCAACAATGCCGGTGTGACACGCGACAATTTGTTCATGCGGATGAAGGATGAGGATTTCGAAATCGTCATCGCGGTCAATCTGACGGCGGCTTTCCGCCTCAGTCGCGCCGCGTTGAAAGGCATGCTGCGCCGCAGATGGGGCCGCATTCTCGGCATTACCTCGATCGTCGGTGTGACGGGCAATCCCGGGCAGGCCAATTATGCTGCTTCGAAAGCCGGAATGATCGGCATGTTCAAGAGCTTGGCTGGGGAGGTCGCGAGCCGGAACGTGACCGTCAACTGCATCGCCCCTGGATTTATCGCGAGCCCAATGACCGATGTGCTGAACGAGAAGCAGAAGGCTGCAATTCTCGCTGCCGTGCCCGTAGCGCGGCTCGGCAGCGGCGCCGACGTCGCCGCCGCAGTTGTCTATCTGGCTAGTGAGGAAGCCTCCTATGTGACCGGACACACCCTCCACGTCAATGGAGGAATGGCAATGATTTGAATTGGTTGCGAAGAGGCTACGGGTTTTTTGACGGCCCCTCGCCAACCTGTATGAAGTGTGTTAGGTAGCCTTCGCTGGCGGGCAGCTGCTGATGGGGGACGGTCGAGGCGGATGTCTTGACGTTGCGCACGCCTGCTGCCACGGGGTTTTTCGAAAGCTCGCGAGTTCGAGAGGCGCTCTGGTTGCTTAAAGCAGCTCCGAGGCAATGCATGGAAATAGTGGCATTTCCAAAGCGTTGTTGATGTTGGCCGGCCACCGAGAGTAAGCATGTCTGCAGGAAATAGGGACGAGGATCAGACGGTCATGAGCGATGTCGCCGAGCGCGTGAAGAAAATTGTCATTGAGCATCTCGGCGTCGATGCCGACAAAGTCGTCGACAATGCCAATTTCATCGAGGATCTCGGAGCCGATTCGCTCGATACGGTCGAACTCGTGATGGCTTTCGAGGAGGAGTTCAGCGTCGAGATTCCGGACGATGCGGCAGAGACGATCGTCACTGTCGGCGATGCGGTCCGCTTTCTCGAAAAAGCCACGGCAGCCTGATTTCGCGGGGATTCGCCGCGGCGTCTCTCCAAGTTGACCGCAGTGTTGACAAATACGCTGAGCGCTGGTGCGGGCGATCGCGGGGCTGGTTGACGAGTGCCTTGCGGGCGCGGACTAGTGCTTGCCAAATCCGTTACGATAGCGAAAACGCCGCCGAAGCACGCCGCCTTGCTTCGGCTGATGCGGTGTGGAGTGGGCAGCGCCGGACGACATGTGCGCTAAAGTTGCAAAAACTTGCGTTGCCGTGAATATTCGCGGTGAGAAATCACGCCTGCGCGACGTGATGCGTTATCGGAGCGGCGCGCGAGCCTGTTGTTTCTCGTGGTCGGATTTTGCTTTGAGCTTTGCGATCTCATTGCGCATGGCGAAACGGGGGCGATGAATGCGTCGGGTGGTCGTAACCGGTCTTGGTATTGTCTCGCCGCTCGGCTGCGGGGTCGATGTTACCTGGGAACGCCTCATCGCTGGCATGAGCGGAGCCGGTGTGATCCAGAATTTCGACACGTCGGATCTCCCGTGCAAGATCGCCATGCAGATCCCACGTGGCGACGGCTCCAGCGGCACTTTTGATGCCGATCAATGGATGGAGCCGAAAGAACAGCGCAAAGTCGACGATTTCATCATTTTCGCGGTCGCCGCCGCAACTCAGGCCCTGGCCGACGCCGGCTGGAAACCGACAACCCACGAAGACCAGATTAGAACCGGCGTCCTGATCGGTTCCGGCGTCGGCGGCCTCGGAGGCATTGCCGAAACGGCCGTGGTCTTGAGGGAAAAGGGCCCACGCCGCGTTTCGCCGTTTTTCATTTCGGGCCGCCTCATCAATCTCGCCAGCGGCTATGTTTCGATCATGCATGGCATCAGAGGGCCCAACCATTCCGTTGCGACGGCCTGTTCGACGGGCACGCATGCGGTCGGAGATGCGGCTCGCCTCATTGGGCTCGAAGATGCCGACGTCATGGTGGCTGGCGGCGCAGAGTCGCAGGTCAACCGCATTGGTATTGCCGGTTTCTCGGCCTGTCGCGCGCTTTCGACCAATTTCAACGATCGGCCGAAACAGGCGTCGCGACCCTATGACAAGGACCGCGACGGTTTCGTCATGGGCGAAGGAGCCGGTTGCCTCGTCTTAGAAGCCTACGAACATGCGAAAGCGCGTGGCGCCAAGATCTATGCCGAAATAGTCGGCTATGGCATGTCGGGCGACGCCTATCATATCACTGCACCCGAAGGAACCGGCGATGGGGCCTTTCGGGCCATGCAAACCGCAGTGAAGCGCGCCGGAATCAAGCCGCAGGACATAGATTACATCAACGCGCACGGAACCTCGACACCGCTCGGCGACGAGATCGAACTCAACGCCGTGCACAGATTGCTGGGCGATGCAGGAATGGGTTCGAATTCGTTTTCCATGTCTTCGACCAAATCGGCCGTGGGTCATTTGCTCGGCGCGGCCGGCGCCGTCGAAGCCATTTTTTCGATCTTGGCGATCCGCGATCAGATCGTCCCGCCGACGATCAATCTCGATCATCCCTCGGTCCAGACGATGATCGATCTCGTACCGCATACCGCGCGCAAGCGCGAAGTCGAGTTCGTGCTGTCGAATTCCTTCGGGTTCGGCGGCACCAATGCTTGCCTCGTCTTCAAACGGCTCCAGTGAGAGCTCGGCCGACGCCCGTTTTGCGCTGCGCGGGCACACTCTTAGAAAAATCCAAATCAACAAGCCTGCGTCGCTTTCGGCGGCGAGTTTTGCGATTGTTTCTCACAGGCGTCGCGGAAGACTTTCCGAGAAAGTGACCTTCGTTTGAAGGCTGCGACGGTTCCAAATGGCCGTCGCGATCCCCGCCGCCGTTTTCCTGCGCCGTCGCCGATGCGATCAAATGTGCAAATAACTCGAATTAAGGTAATAATTTAATTTCAACTCAAATCTGATTAAGTTCTATAAGTCTCTGATTTATCATAAGGGTTTTGGGCCGTTCGTCTATCTTTTGGCGGCTCGCCTTTGGCGCCGGGGCAGGCTATTTTCACACCGCATCGAGCGATTGGAGGGGATATTCATGGCAGCGACGTCGAACGGGCGCGCCAAATCGGCTCAGCCGGCTCCCGCCAAAGCCGGCAATCCGGCCGAGTTCACAGTCGAAGAGGAACTCGAGGCCTATCGGCGCATGCTGCTCATCCGCCGCTTCGAAGAGAAAGCCGGGCAGTTGTACGGCATGGGGCTGATCGGCGGTTTCTGCCATCTCTACATCGGCCAGGAAGCCGTCGTCGTCGGCGTGATGTTCGCCGCCAAAGAGGGCGACCAGACGATTACCGGCTATCGTGATCACGGCCACATGCTCGCCTGTGGCCTCGACCCCAAGGGCGTGATGGCCGAACTCACCGGCCGCCGCAGCGGTTTGTCGAAGGGCAAGGGCGGTTCGATGCACATGTTCTCGCAAGGGGAAGAATTTCTTCGGCGGCCATGGGATCGTCGGCGCCCAGGTCCCGCTCGGCACCGGGCTCGCCTTCGCCAATCACTACCGCGGCAACGACAATGTCTCATTCACCTATTTCGGCGACGGCGCCGCGAACCAAGGGCAAGTCTACGAGAGTTTCAATATGGCGGAACTCTGGAAGTTGCCTGTCGTCTATGTCGTCGAGAACAATCGCTATGCGATGGGGACATCCGTATCGCGCGCTTCGGCCGAGACGGATTTCTCCAAGCGCGGGACGTCGTTCAACATTCCCGGCGAGCAGGTAGACGGCATGGATGTTCGCGCCGTCAGGGCGGCGGCGCTCAAAGCGGCCGAGTGGTGCCGCGGCGGTAATGGCCCCATCATTCTCGAAATGCAGACCTATCGCTATCGCGGCCACTCCATGTCCGACCCGGCGAAATATCGTTCCAAGGACGAAGTCCAGAAAATGCGCGAAGAGCATGACCCGATCGAGCAGGTCCGTGCCCGCCTGTTGCGCAATAATCAGGCAAGCGAGGACGATCTCAAACAAATCGACGCTTCGGTGCGGGCGATCGTAGCGGATGCTTCCGAATTCGCCTCCAATGATCCCGAGCCGGATGCAGCCGAACTTTATACCGACGTCTTGCAATAGGGCGGGGAACCGATGCCGACCAATATTCTGATGCCCGCCCTTTCCCCCACGATGGAACAGGGCAAGCTCGCCAAATGGCTGAAGCGGGAAGGCGACAAGATCAAATCGGGCGACGTGCTTGCCGAGATCGAAACCGATAAGGCGACGATGGAGGTCGAAGCCGTCGATGAAGGGACACTCGCTAAGATCCTGGTACCGGACGGCACCGAAAATGTCGCGGTCAATACCCCGATCGGCGTGATTGCCGGCGATGGTGAAGATGTGAATGTGCGCTCGCCAGCAACCGCGCCGCCCGCCGTGGCAGCGTCCGCCGGCAAGCCATCGCAAGTCCCGCCGGCTCCAGCTGCTGCTGCGCCGCGCTTCGCCGATGTGGAGCCCGAAGTTCCGGCCGGAACCGAGATGGTGACGATCACGGTGCGCGAGGCCTTACGCGACGCAATGGCCGAGGAAATGCGCCGTGACGAAACGGTCTTCGTCATGGGCGAAGAAGTCGCCGAATACCAGGGCGCCTACAAGATCACTCAAGGTCTCTTGCAGGAATTCAGCGACCGGCGCGTCCGCGATACGCCGATCACCGAACATGGGTTTGCCGGTCTCGGCATCGGCGCCGCCATGGCGGGGCTGCGTCCGATCGTCGAATTCATGACGTTCAACTTCGCCATGCAGGCGATGGACCAGATCATCAATTCCGCCGCCAAGATGCACTATATGTCGGGTGGACAAATGCATTGCCCGATCGTTTTTCGCGGCCCCAATGGCGCGGCTGCACGCGTAGCGGCGCAGCACAGCCAGGATTATGCCGCCTGGTATGGGCAAATTCCCGGCCTCATCGTCATAGCACCTTATACGGCAGCCGACGCCAAGGGGCTTTTGAAGAGTGCCATCCGCAATCCCAACCCGGTCATCTTCCTCGAAAACGAAATTCTCTACGGCCATAGTTTCGAGGTTCCGCGGCTCGATGATTTCACTGTGCCGATCGGCAAGGCGCGGATCGCGCGGCTGGGCAGTGATGTCACGCTCGTCTCGTTCGGCATCGGCATGACCTATGCCCACAAGGCGGCGGAAGAACTGGCCAAGGAAGGGATAGAGGCCGAGATCATCGATCTGCGCACGATCCGGCCTATGGACGGCGCGACGATCATGGCTTCGGTCATGAAGACCGGGCGCTGCGTGACGATCGAGGAAGGCTGGCCGCAATCTGGTGTCGGCGCCGAGATCAGCGCGCGGATCATGGAACAGGCTTTCGATTATCTCGACGCGCCCGTGATCAGGATCACCGGCCGCGATGTTCCGATGCCTTATGCGGCCAATTTGGAAAAATTGGCCTTGCCGAATGTCGGCGAAGTCGTGAGCGCGGCAAAGGCCGTGTGTTACAGATAGTGAACCAGGGGCTGCGAGAAACAAGCACGCGGGCCTGTTGTCATAGGTTTTCCGCCAGGCAATTTTGAATTTGCTCGAGAAGGCTGGCCCAT
The DNA here is from genome assembly GCA_963809985.1 of uncultured Alphaproteobacteria bacterium. GTDB lineage: Bacteria > Pseudomonadota > Alphaproteobacteria > Rhizobiales > Beijerinckiaceae > Methylovirgula. Next base: position 2,430,216 of record CAWELW010000004.1, read on the forward strand.
GCCCATCAACATTCTCATGCCCGCGCTGTCGCCAACGATGGAAACAGGTAATCTCGCCCGTTGGCTGAAGAAGGAAGGCGACAAGATCAAATCCGGCGACGTGATTGCCGAAATCGAGACCGACAAAGCGACCATGGAAGTCGAAGCGGTCGATGAGGGAGTTCTCGCCAAAATCGTGGTGCCGGAAGGAACCACCGACGTGCCGGTCAATAACGTCATCGCGCTGATCGCAGGCGAGGGCGAAGATCCCAAGTCGGTTGCGGCTGGCGCGGCGCCCACAGCTGCGCCTCAGGCCGCAGCCACGCCGCCGGTGCCTGTTGCGCCGCCGCCGCAAGCTGTTGCGGCAGCCCCTTTGAACGGCCACGCGCTCGATGGCCAAGCGCACGCCCGGATATTCGCTTCGCCGCTTGCCCGCCGCATCGCCAAAGAGGCCGGCCTCGATCTCGCGGCGCTGCGCGGCTCGGGGCCGCATGGGCGCATCATCGAACGCGACGTCAAGGCCGCACTGGCTGCGCCGCGCCAGGCTGCGCCCGCTGCTGTCGACGCTGCCGCGAAAGCGCCGGCGCCCATTTCCGACGATGCCGTAAAGAAATTGTTCGCGCCGGGGTCGTTCACCGAAGTCCCGCACGATTCGATGCGCAAGATCATTGCGCGCCGGCTCGTCGAAGCCAAGCAGACCATTCCGCATTTTTATCTGTCGATCGATTGTGAGCTCGATGCTTTGCTGAAACTGCGCGAAGAGGTCAATAGAGCGGCGCCGCGCGACAAGGACGCAAATCCGCTCTACAAGCTTTCGGTCAATGATTTCATCATCAAGGCTCTGGCGCAGGCGTTGATCCGCGTGCCGGATGCCAATGTGACCTGGACGGAAGCCGCGATGCTGAAGCATCGGCATGCCGACGTCGGCGTGGCCGTTTCGATCCCCGGCGGTTTGATCACGCCCGTCGTCCGCAGCGCCGAAAGCAAGACCTTGTCGGCCATCTCCAACGAGATGAAGGATTTTGCTGCGCGCGCCAAATTGCGCAAGTTGAAGCCTGAGGAATATCAGGGCGGCGCGTCGGCGGTTTCCAATCTCGGTATGTTCGGTATCAAGAATTTCGCCGCCGTGATCAATCCGCCGCATGCAACGATTCTCGCGGTTGGTGCCGGCGAGGCGCGCGTCGTCGTCAAGGACGGCGCGCCGGCGGTTGCGGCCGTGATGACCGCCACGCTGTCGACCGATCATCGCGCCGTCGACGGCGCTCTGGGCGCCGAACTTCTCGCCGCTTTCAAGAAATTGATCGAACATCCGGCGGCGATGCTGGTGTAGTGGATTGCCACCGGGGCACCTCCGGCGGAGCGCGATTCCCCTCGCGACAAGTGGGAGGGGAATTCCCCGGCAAGAAATTGTTGCGTCCTTTCGAACGCGCCTAGGCGGAGTCGCACATGGCTGAATCTTACGACATCCTCATCATCGGCGGCGGTCCGGGCGGCTATGTCGCGGCGATCCGCGCCGCCCAGCTCGGCTTCCAGACGGCGGTCGTCGAGCGCGAGCATCTGGGCGGCATTTGTCTCAACTGGGGCTGTATTCCGACCAAGGCCCTGCTGCGCTCGGCTGAAATCTTTCACTATGCCCAGCACGCCAAGGATTATGGCCTCGTCATCGACGGCAAGGTCGGCTTCGATCCGGCCGCCATCGTCAAGCGCTCCCGCAACGTCTCGGCCCAATTGAACGCCGGCGTCGGCTTTCTTCTCAAGAAGAACAAGGTCGATGTGATCTTCGGCGAAGCCGCGATCACCAAGCCGGGTGAAGTCAAAGTCGGAGCGACGAAGAAACCGCCGATGCAGCCGCGGCTACCGCCGCCCAAGGGCGTTCTCGGGCCTGGCACCTACAGCGCGAAACACATCATTGTCGCGACCGGCGCGCGGCCGCGGATTCTGCCCGGTCTCGAGCCCGACGGGAAATTCATCTGGACCTATTTCGAAGCCATGGTTCCCGCGCTTTTTCCCAAATCACTCATCGTCGTGGGCTCGGGAGCGATCGGCATCGAATTCGCCTCTTTCTATCGCACGCTCGGGGCCGAGGTCACGGTCGTCGAAATCCTGCCTCAGATCCTGCCGTTCGAAGATGCGGAAATCGCAGCCCACGCCCGCAAACGTTTCGAGAAGCAAGGCATCAAGATCCTCACCTCGACCAAAGTGACAAAAGTCGAGAAAGCCGCCGATCAGCTGACCGCGACGCTCGAGGATGAAAAAGGCGCCACCCAGACGCTCACGGCGGAACGGATGATCTCGGCCGTTGGCGTCGTCGGCAATGTCGAGAACCTCGGCCTCGAAGCTCTCGGCGTTATGGTGGAGCGCGGGATCATCGCGACCGACGGTTTCGGCCGCACGAATATCGCCGGCATCTACGCGATCGGCGACGTCGCCGGGCCGCCCATGCTGGCCCACAAGGCCGAGCACGAAGGGGTGATCTGCGTCGAAGCGATCAAGGGGCTGCCCACCCATCCCATGGACAAGGCGATGATCCCGGGCTGCACCTATTGCAACCCGCAAATCGCTTCGGTCGGGCTGAGCGAAGCCAAGGCCAAGGCGGCGGGCTACGACGTCAAGATCGGCCGCTTTCCCTTCATCGGCAACGGCAAGGCGATCGCGCTCGGCGAGCCGGATGGTCTAGTCAAGACGATCTTCGATGCGAAGACGGGCAAGCTCCTCGGCGCGCACATGGTCGGTGCCGAAGTGACGGAACTGATCCAAGGCTTCGTCATTGCGATGAATTGCGAAACGACCGAGGAGGAGTTGATCCAGAGCGTCTTCCCGCATCCGACCTTGTCCGAGATGATGCATGAGAGCGTGCTCGACGCCTATGGACGCGTGATTCATACGTGAGGGCGCGTCCCCTCTCCCCGCTCGCGGGGAGAGGGTTAGGGTGAGGGGCGGGGGGATTGGCCGCGACGCTGATCACGGGAGTTCTTTCAATGCGACGAGGATGGGCACTTTCCGCGTGCTGCGCGTGTGGTCGGATATGGTGGCTACTCACCCGGCCCCTCACCCTCGCTTCGCTCGACCTCTCCCCGCGAGCGGGGAGAGGTTACGCCCATCCGGTAACATCGAGCACTTCATCTGGCGTGTCGTCTTAGAACGTTCCAGCGAGGCCGGTGGCGCTTTGACCTGCCGCATGGCGGCGTCGCGAATGGCGAATATCGGGAGCTGGTGGATAAAATCACACGCAAGCCATAGGGCTGCTTTGGGTGGACTCCGGCCTTTCAGGCGAAACAAGCGAACAGCGGGACTGCGCCCATGTCCGCCGCTCAGCCGAAGTGGTCCCTCACCCAAAAGCGGACCTGAACATCGGCGAGATTCCGTCGGCGCTCACTGTGATGGACGAGACAAGATTGATTGGCCGAGTTT